>NZ_CP034279.1:0-4800000 GCF_009739905.1 Streptomyces ficellus
GCATGACACAAGCCGACGTGGCTGAGGCGATGACGAAGGCCTCCGGCGGTGACGCGGTGGTGTCGCAGGGGTATGTGAGCCGCGCTGAGAGCGGCCGGCTGGCGGTCTCAGGAGAGCGGCTGGAGCTCTATGCGGCGGCGCTGGGGTATCCGCCGGAGCTGCTGTGTCTGGATCCGCAGGTGCATGGGGTCGGCGTGGGGCTCGTCCACCACCGCAAGCGTGCGTCGTTGACCGTCTCCGCCCTTCGGCGCCAACATGCCCATCTCGCGCTGACACGGGTTCAGTTGCAGGGCATCGCCGCGTGCCGACCCGGTCTCGGCGTGCGGGCCGCGGCCATTCCCACTGTCGCGCTCGACGCCCTGACCACCGCCAAGGATGCAGCCCGGCAGGTCCGCAAGGCCTGGGGCATGCCGCCGGGCCCGGCGGCGGACCTCACCGCATCTCTGGAGACGGCCGGAGTTCTGGTGGTCGCGCGTGATCTGGGCAGCGGCCGGCTCGATGCGGTCAGCCAGTGGGACGGCACGCAGCCGCCGCTCATCCTGGCCAACCACCACGCGCCCGCAGACCGCTACCGCTTCAGCCTGGCGCACGAGCTGGGGCACCTGGTCCTGCACCAGTCCCCCGGCGACAGCGCCATGCAGGAGCGGCAAGCCGACGAATTCGCCGCCGAGTTCCTCATGCCCGCGCGTGACATCCGCTCCGCCTTCACGCCCGCGTCGACCTGGAACTGCTGGCCCGGCTGAAGCGGGAGTGGAAGGTGTCGATGGCCGCGCTGCTGCGCCGGGCGCAGAGTCTGAACTTCGTCACGGATTGGCAGTACCGCAGCGTGATGGTGGAGATGTCCGCGCTGGGCTACCGCACGGCCGAACCGGTCGAGATAGACCGGGAGCGGCCCCGATACGTCCCCGGGCTGATCCGCTCCGCTCTGGCCGCAGGGATGAGCGAGGAAGAGCTGGCCCGCTGCGCCCGGCTACTGCCCGAGGACTTCCAGCTGCTGTACGCCCCGCGCGAAGGCGCGACGGTGGATTCCGCTTCGAAGGTGAGGCCATGACTGAGTCGTTCCCCTCCCCGTGCCCGGGCGCCGGCTCCGATCCCGCGGAGCCCCCCTACCCTCCTCACACCCCCGTTTTACCTGTGCAGTTGAAGGGGCGGATGCTGCTGCAGGCTGGAGTGAGCCGCGTCGGTTATATCCGCGAGCAGCTCGATCCGGTGCGCAGCGGGCTCGTCGTCAGCGGTCCCGGGGCGGCGGCGAAGGTCCGCAAACTGCGCGAGGAAGGATTCACCGGACCGCTGCTCGCGGATCCCGCCGTCTACACCGTGGCGGCGGCCAGCGAGGACGACCCCTTCCCAGACGTCTCGAAAGGCCAGCTGGCCTTCGGCGACCCGCTGCGGCTGTCGCTCGAGGGGCAGGTGGGCCACCGTGCCGGCGCGACGGCGGCCATGACGCCCACCGGATACCTGCACGCGGAAGACTCCGACGCCCTCAAGGCCGCCGTCCACCAGGTCCTCAAGCTGGAGGACCCCCACGTCTTCTTCAGCGTTCCCATGGACGTGGGGTGGCTGCGCGACGACGCGGTCCGGCAGCTGATCGCCTGGCTCATGTCGTGCCCAACCCCAAGGCGGTCATGCTCGGCGGACAGATGGACCCGCTGGCCGGCTTCTCCCAGGCGGTGGGCAACCTCAAGCGGCTGCTGGCGGAGGTGCCTGGCACAGCGCTGTTGCGTGCCGATCTCGCAGCGTTCGGGGCCCTCGCCCACGGGGCGGTGTTCACCGCCTTCGGCGCCACCAGCAGCGTGCGGCACATCGTGCCGCCCGGCCAGGCCGCCAAGCGGTCCACGGGCGGACCGAACTCGCCCTCCGTGCTGCTGCCGGAGCTGATGGACTTCTTCCTCGGCGAGACGCTGGCGAAGCGGTTCGCCGCAGGTCTGGCGCCGGTGTGCCGGTGTGCGGCCTGCGACGGACTCGTGCTGGACACCTTTATCGACAATCACTGGCAGGTGCCGGTCGCCGCCCATAACGCCGCGGTGCTGATGGAGTGGCTGCGAACGATGGACGCCGTCGAGCCGGCCGGACGGCCCGCATGGTGGCAGCAGCGCTGCCGGCGCGCGGTGGACCGCTACCCGGTCCTCAATGCTGAACTCGACCATCCCGGGTTCAGCGCCTTCAGGGTGCCCGCGCAGTTGCTGCAGTGGGCGCAGACCCCCGTCGCCTCGCAGACTGCGTCCGCGGCACGTCCGGTGGCGGGAGTGGAGCGCGGTGAGGTGTGACTAGCCGATGCGGTGGTGGAACTCCTCGATGAAGCACCACGCTGCGGGGGTGTGGCGGCGCGGGATGTAGGGCCGGGGTTCCAGCAGCATGTCCACGCTCTCGCCGTCTGCCGCCAGGACGCCGATGCCGTAGAAGGCGGCTTCCATCAGCATCTCCTCAGCCGCCGGTGGAGCGCTGTCCAGCAGCAGGGCGCGCCGACAGAAGGGGGCGAAACGGCCGGCTTTCTCGAGTCCTCCGCGCCAGCCAGTGGCGCTTGCCCGCACCACGGCGAGATCAATGGTGAGCGGCCGCACCGCGCGCCGGGTGACCTCACGGCAATCGACGTCGGCGGCGCCGGCCGGAAGCCGCCGTACCGCCGCACGCAGCCGTGCGGGCAGCGAGGCGAGGTCGACGGGCTCGTCGACGGGCAGCTCCAGAAGAGTCTGCAGCGCATCGAGACTGTCCAGACGGGCCGCTGAGACGCGGGCGCGGCGTGCGCATTCTTCCTCGTCAAGGCGGTAGAACAGCAGCGCCTGGCTGCCCATCAGCTGGAGCGAGACAGACAGCGCGGCAGGATCCAGCACGGCCGCAGAGGCTGCGCGTACCGACGTGCCCACCGACGGGCTGGCCAAGGTCACCATGGCGTTCACCCTGCCTCATCCGACTTCGGCCGCACCCGGCGGCCCCGACTATCCCATCCAATGGGGCACGGCCGTCTCGTCCAAACGTTCCAAAATCCCGCACATTCCCTGCCACAGTGCTATGTCGCCGACCGCACGGTAGAACTACCGCTCTTGCCCTGGCACCAGGGCCTGCGGGCGGCATACCGCGTGGGCCAGCTGGGCCACGGCGCAGGTCCCGCACGGCACGGCGGCTCGGTGACGAATATGCACAGAGACGAATATGCACAGACCGGCTTTGTTCAGATCAGGACCTGCTGCGAGATCCCAGCGCGGACCGCGCACATGCCAACCCTGCACGGTGCGCAGACACCAGCCACTGCGGTCCGCGCACCGTCACCGAGGACTCCTCTGTTCGCCGCAGAGAGACCACAGCAGAACGGCCTGAGATCGATCACCTCCGGGCAGGCAGCAAGGGCGGCCGGGCCTCCTGCCGGGCAGGAGGCAGACGTGAGAGCGTCCCAGGATCGCGAAAGAGCCCGGATCGTGTAGATCCGGGCCCCTTCGGCAGTAGCGGGGACAGGATTTGAACCTGCGACCTCTGGGTTATGAGCCCAGCGAGCTACCGAGCTGCTCCACCCCGCGTCGGGGTCCCCCACCGTACGCCATCCCAGCAGGTGCCGAAGACCACCTTCCGGCGCGGGCTCTATGCGGCGAAGCCGACGTTGGTGACGTACTCGTACTGGCCCCACTGCGAGCCGAGGTCGACGATCGTGTCCTGCCACGCGGCGTCGAGGCTCTGGTGGTCGCCGGCCGCCCAGGAGCCGACGATGCGGTCCCAGCGGCGCACGTTCATCGTCCGGTACTCCACCACGCGCTGAAGTTGCTGCGGCACCTGGGACTGGTTGAGCGGGTGGATCTCCACCCGGGTGCCGCGTCCGTCGCGGTTGAGGCGCCTGAGGAGGTGGCGGGCGACGTTGTGGCGGCGCACCGTCCGGTACGCCTGGTCGATGCGTTCCAGGCTGGTCTTGGAGGGGCGGCGTTTGCCCTCCAGCCATGCCTTCAGCGTTCGGCGGGTCACGGTGAGTCCGGCGTCCTGCGCGGCCTTCAGGGTCTGGGGCGACTTCGTCAGGTAGTGCAGGCGCGCCATCCAGCCGCGCTTGGCGGTCACGGGAGTGGCGATGCCGCCCGCGAGTTCGTCGAGTTTGCGAGCGACGGCGTCGCTGCCCTTGATGCCCCGGGCGCCGAACCGTCCGAAGTCGATGTTCTTCTCCGGCACTACTCCCCCTCGCCTTCGTGCTCAGCGGCGTCGGTTCCGGCGGTGTACGTGTCCTTGACCTTGACCTCGGTAACAGCTCGGCCTTCGGCGAAGACACGTCGCCAGTCACCGATGACGTGGAGTTCGTCGGTGCCCATCGCCCGGACGACGGCCAGGCCCTCGTCATGGGCCTTGAGTGCCTTGAGCCACAGATTGGCGAAGGCCTGGCTGCGGATGAGGTGCATCCAGTCCGGACGGTAGAGCTCCCGGTTGTAGTTCGACTCCCCCATCGTGGAGACGAACTTCGAGTACATCGCCTTCACGTACTCCAGCGTCACCGTGTCGCCCTGCTCGATCGCCGTGTCGCGGGCGTCCTTCAGTGCGATGCGGAACTTCTCCAGCAGGTTCTCCGTGGCCCCGGAGGTGTACGACTCGTGGATCTGAGGAGGCTCACACAGCTGGTGCCTGGGGCCGGACAGGCGCAGCAGGAGGCGGAGCGTCGGCTCGGTGACCCACAGGGGACCGGGCTCGTCCCGCTGCCCGATCGGGTTGGGCAGCACCGCCTCGTGCTCCCACTCGGGCGGGGTGATCAGGTGGACTCCGGAGCGGCGGCGGTCATGGGCAAGGCCGGTCGAGTGCTCGAGCTGGCCGAGCGGGAGGTGCGTCTTGAGGGCGGAGAGGTAGGCGCCGTTGATGTCGAGCGCGGTCACCTCATGCCGGCCGGGCGGGAGTTCGTGACGGGTCCACTTGGGGCGGGCTTCCCAGATCTGGTCCGCGCCGCGCGCCGTCTGCTTCTTGAGGATATCGGGGATCAAGGGGTGCGCGATCACGTCGTAGCGGGCGCCCTTACGGGTCTCGTCCAGCAGTCGCATCGCGTCCGGGATGGCCCGCTTCACCAGCGCCGCCGTGGCTGCGTCGACGTCGCCCCGGTACTCGGCAAGCGCGCCCTGCACGGCCTCGCGGATGAGGTCGACCGGGCCGGACGTCTCCTGGAACGCGTGGCGGGCCGGGCCCTTGGAACGCTCCACCGCACGCGCCGGACGTGCCGTGCGCAGCGGCGCCTTCGAGGTGTGCGCGGTGGGGTGTCCGGCTGGCGGGGCAGCTGGGGCTCCGGTGGCGGTGGGCCGGCAGTCGGCCGGGGTCAGGTGCTGAGCGAACCCCGCCACGCGTTGTCCGGCGGGATGGCCGCACAGCACACAGGGCTCGGGGGCGACGAGCAGCTCCACGTCGTCCCCGTCCTCGTTCCCGTCTCCGTCCTGGCCGAGGCCGAGTGAAGACACGGGGGTGACGGTCGCGGCCGTGCCTGACGTGACGGGCTGCTCCGCAGCCGGCGCTGCCTCGGTCTCGGTCTCGGTCTCAGTCTCGGTGGCGAGCTTGGCGTTCAGCCCGTCCAGCAGGTAGGCGTATTTGGTGCGGATCTCGCCGGCCGGGTCCCGGCCGCTTTCCCATCCGCTGAGGGTTGAGGGGCTCACGCCGAGCGCGCGTGCCACCTGTGCCTTGGACAGCCGAGCCCGCTCCCGCAGCTCGCGGCGTACGGGGCAGGGAGGGAGTTCGGCCTGGGGGCCGACGGCGTCGAGCAGCGAGTCGATCGCGTCGAAGTCGCTCACCGGCCCGTCCCCCTTGCTTCGGTCCGCGCGGTACGGCGCCTGTCGGCGGGCAGCGCCTCGCACGCTCTGGTCGGACCCGCCAGGAGATCCAGCGCGCCGATGCCGTAGTGCTCGGCCAGGACGTCGACGTCGCGCAGGCTCCAGGAGATGGTGCCCGACTGCCGGCGCGACACCTGTGTCTGCGTCAGTCCCAGCACCCCTGCGACCGACCGCTGCGATTCACCCGTTACCTGCATCAACGCGGCCACCGCCAGCCGCAGCGACTCCTCCAAGCGCAATCCCATACCACCATCTTACCTGAATCCATGCAACTTACGCATCTTCATCAGCTTTTCACTATCATCAATGCAGAAAAGCTTTCAGCGTTCTGAGGGAGCTGAAGGTTCTCGGGCATCCGGTGTGTCAGCGATCCATGCCGCCGGGATCACGCGGAAGCCGTCGGGCCGCGCGCCGGGCTTCCCGATTCGCCTGGCGCGCCTGTTCCACCGCACGATCGGACAGGCACCGCGGGCACACGAGGTCCACGACACGGCGGTGCAGGGCCCGGCGCAGCCGGAGCCCGGGCGGTGGCGGCCACCCACGGCAGTGGCGGCGCACCGTACGCCCTCCAGTGCCCAAGAGCGCGGCGACCAGGGAGACGTTGCCGGCGTAGCTGGCCAGGAGGAACGCCATCTGCGCCTGGTGGCCGGCCGGGAACCGGGCCGCGAACTCGCTGAGCTCCTCGGCCTGGAGGAGGGTGTCGTGGCGTTCGCAGCGCGGCGTCTTCTTGTTGTTCCGGGCGATGCCCGGCGAGCTGATGTCCATAGCTCAAGAAGCCTGCCGGGGGCTGTCTGTGGACAGCGGGCTGCCATTGAGGGCTTCTCGCCTGCGCCGTCACCGACAGAGGCAGCCGCCCGTCCCTTGCAATCCGTAACGCTGCTCCCCGTGCATCTTCCCGGCGGAGGCTCCAAAGGCCCGGAACCCGCCCTGGGCACCACCGCGGTGGCTGAGGATCGGCCGATGTTTCTTGCGGATGCTCGTTGATCCAGGACAGGCCGCCGATGTCGAGGCGGTGCCGGGTACGGGTGACGGCTACGTAGGCCAAGCAGGCCTCCTTGTCGTCGATCCGGCGGACGGTTCCCTGCCCCGTGTCGTGCGGCGGCCCGTCGGAGGGTGGGGTGAAGTCGTCGGCGATCTTCACCTGCGCCCATTCCCGGCCTTTGGCCTTGTGCGCGGTGGAGACGGTCACCTCGGCCTGGTCTTCGGGCGCGAGATGGGCCACGGCGGCCAGGATGGCGTCCGCGCCGTGGGTGTCGACCAGGTCGACCAGGGGTTGCAGATCGCGGCCGGCGGGGTCGTAGGCGGCGTAGTCCTGCAGATCGCCCCAGGTGGTGAACAGAACCAGTTCGGGGTGGGTGGTGCGGCGTCCTTCTTTGAGGTCGCGGGCTGCCAGGGCCAGAGCACGCAGGCTGTCTCCTCCCCCGGCCAGCGCGACCCGGTGTCCGTCGGACAGCAGCTCCATGACCTGGGCCATGGCGCCGACGTTGGTACGGCACAGGACCGCGTCAGGCCGGGTGACGGGGCCGAGTTCGGTGGGCACGGTGTCGGCGCCGGTGAGACGGATGGGGGCGTCGGCCAGGTACAGCCAGCGGTTGGCTTCCTCGGCGAGGCGGGGGCCGAAGCGCAAGGACCGGGAAGGGGCAAGCTGGGTGCCGTCGAAGCCGGCCATGACGTCTTTGGCGCCGCGCCAGTGGTAGATGGCCTCAGCGGAGTCGCCGACCATGACCAGCTGGGCGTGGTCGCGTTGGGCAAGGAAGATCTTCTCGACGACGGGGTTGGTGTCCTGGGCCTCGTCGAGGAGCAGGAAGTCGGCGTCGATCTTCGGCTGGGTGAGGGCCCAGATCTTGAGGTAGTGGTCATGGTCGAAGCGGACGGCGCCGTCGTCGGGGTGTTGCAGGTCCAGCCATGCCTTGCGGGCGAACGGGACAAGGTGCGCGGCGAGTTGCGCGTGCAGGCCGGGCTCTTCCAGGCCGCGCAGCTGGGGGATGTGGTGGCGGGTGATCGTCGCGTCGGCGGTGTGGCAGAAGCGGGCCACGGTGCGCAGGGTGACATAGGAGAGGGTCTTTTGGGACAGGTCGCGTTCTCCGGCGCGGATGGCTTTGGTGATGCCGAGCGCTTGGCCGGTCTGCCAGGCGGGGCGGCGGGGGGCGCCCAGGCGGCTGGCGCAGCGGTGACCGACGGCGGCGTAGGCCAGGGCGTGGGCGGTCTTGCACAGGACGCTTTTGGGGAAGCGCCTGGTGGCGTCCTGGGCGATGGCCCGGTTGTAGGCGAGGTAGCGGCCGCGGCGCTGGGTGGCGTGGGCGAGCTGGGTCAGGGTGGTGGTCTTGCCGGTGCCCGCGCCGGCTTGCAGGGCCAGGTGTTCGCCGGCGTGGAAGGCGTCGGCCGCGGCAGCCTGTTCGTCGGTCGGGTTCAGCATGGCGCGGCTCCGGAGGTGCGGGTCAGGCAGTGCCCGACGGCCGCGAGGAGATGGGCTGGGGTGGTGTGGGCGAGCAGGTGCTGCAGGGCTCGTTCGAGGCGGTCGGCCTCGGCGTCGGCGTGCTGGGCCAGTGCCCGGTGAATGGCCAGCTCCAGGAAGCGCTGAGGTGTTTGTGCTGCTTGGTCGGCCGCTGCCCTGAGGGCGGTGTGTGCGGCGGGCGCGAAGGCGACGTTGAGGAGGACCTTGCCGCTTCGGTCGGGGTAGTGCGTGGGCAGCCAGATGGATCTTTGTCGTCAGTCCGCCGCGAGACCGGCCGATGGCGTGGTTGTCCGGTTCGCTGATCGGTGCCCCTTTTTGCGGGCTCGCCCCCCGGCCGCCTCCGGCTGCGTGCTGGTGTGCGCGGACGATGGTGGAGTCCACCGAGACGGCCCAGTTGAGGTCGCCGTCGGCGTCGGCCTGGGCAATCAGCGCGGTGAACACCCGCTGCCAGGTACCGTCGATGGCCCACATCCGCAGTCGGTTGTAGACGCCTCGCCAGTTGCCGTACTTCTCCGGCAAGTGAACCCACTGCGTTCCGGTCTGGAACTTGAAGGCAATCGCGTCGATCACCTGCCGGTGATCCCGCCAGCGGCCACCCCGCTTCGGTGTCCGGTCCGGGAGCAAAGGCAATCGCGTCGATCACCTGCCGGTGATCCCGCCAGCGGCCACCCCGCTTCGGTGTCCGGTCCGGGAGCAACGGCTCGATCCTCGCCCACTGCGCGTCAGTCAACGGCATGCCCGACCAACGATCAGATGATCGGAGAGTGGCGGACTAATCCCCCGAGAAGGCAATGCGGAGTTCTTTGTCAGAGCGACAACGCAGGCCCCAGGCCAGTAGAGTCGAGACGGCCTGGCTCTCAGCGCCTCGCAGCCGAGCAAGATCTGAACCTTCAAGTTCCCGCACCATCTGGTCCACTGCCTCACCCCGCAGCAGGGTCTCCCCGTACGGATCGACGTCAGCCAGGGTGGGCAGCCGGTGTCGGCCCAACGTTTCCAGGGCCGCCCAGAGCTCACCATCGACGACTATCCGCTCAAGTGCCCCTGCTGCGGGACGCGGTCCTGCCTTCCGTCCGGTCCGAGCGGTTGAGACCCCGCGCCGCAGCTCGATGACGAGCGTCATCGCACCCCCTCGTTCTCCCTCGGACATCAATCTTACCGAGCAACAGCTCACCTTCATGATCCAAACGAGACTGCCTAGGCCCGCCAGAAGATCACTTCAGCGACTTGAGAAACGGGCACTGATTCCTTACGCCAGTGTGCGGGAACGGGCTCCTGTGCGGGTCCTGGCCTGTGCCACTGCTGCCGGCGGACTGAGGTCGGCTGGCGGGGGAACGGGGATCCCGATGTCCTGCACGATTTTCATCATCTGTGGTGAGGGAAACACCCCGAGTTCCCGCTGCAGGAACGCCTGGTATTCCTGGTATGTCTTCACGGCGCAGGCGTGGTTGCCCTCAGCGATGTGCACCTCGATGAGGATCCGGTGAGCAGTCTCGCGAACGGGGTCGATGGCGACGGCGACAAGAGCGGCTTCGAGCGCTGCGAGGTACTGCTGTTCGTCGTGCATTCGCTGCGCCAGGCTTTCCAGGGCGTGCACGCGCATCTGGTCCCACCGTTCGCGTTCCAGGGTCAGCCAATCGTCTGTCCAGCACGGCAAGAGCTCACGGCCTAGTGCGCCGACAATGACGTCGGGTGCTGCGGGCAGCGGCGAGGCACGCTCAGCGAGGGTGCGGGCCTGAGCCCATGTCTCGTGCAGGTCCACCCTCACGGTGTGGGCCAGATGCAGGCGCGGCCCTGCTATCTCGATCACCGCTGCTGTACGTGCTCGTCTGGCCTGGCACAGAGCCGAGCGGAGATTCGCGCCGGCTCTGGAGGGGTCGCAGTCCGGCCACAGTTGCTCGGAGGCAACGGTTCGGTGCATCCCATCACTTTGCAGGGCCAGGAACGCCAACAGTCGCTGCGCGGCCAGCGGCAAGGTGACCCGACCACCGTCATAGATGAAGTCGAAACCACTCAGCAGCTTGAGAACGGCTTTCGCAGACACAACCCCCACTGTGCAACTACCAAGTGCATATCGCATGCGCATGTGAATCGAGCACGGGGTCAGACACTGCGGCGGGTAGCCGCTGGCCTAAGCAGGCGAAGGGCTGTCCAGCGGCAGGAACGCTTGGGGGGCATCTCAGCAACGCTTCCGCAACGCATTCGAGCGGTCGGGCAACGTTGGGCCAACGCGCTTGCCCGAGTGTCAGACGTGTGAGTTTCCGGCAGGAAACCACCGGCCAGGTGATCTGAAAGAAGGCGCCATGGAGATCCGCTCGGTACTCAGGGACGTGGCAGTCCCCCAGGAGGATCTTTTCGGAACCTCCGAGGTGTGCGTCGCCGTGCTCGACGGGCCGGTCGACCTCACGCACCCGTGTTTCCAGGGCGCCGACGTCACGCAGATCGACACGCTCGTGCGCGAGCCCGCCGGGCAGGGGCCCATGTCGGTGCATGGCACGCATGTGGCCAGCCTGCTCTTCGGCCAGGGGACCAGTCCGATCACAGGCATGCTTCCACGGTGCCGCGGGCTGATCCTTCCCGTGTTCCGTGACCTGAGCCCGGATCGCGTTCCGCAAGTGGATCTTGCACGGGCCATAGAGCGCGCCGTGCAGGAGGGAGCGCACGTCATCAACATCAGCGGCGGTGAGCGCACGGCCGATGGGCAGGCGGATCATCTGCTGGCCCACACCTTGCAGCGCTGCGAGGAACTCGGTGTCCTCGTCGTCTCGGCGGTGGGCAACGACGGATGTGACTGCCTGCAAGTACCCGCTGCTGTGCCGAGCGTGTTGTCCGTAGGTGCGACATCCGCCGTGGGGGCACCTCTTGAATTCAACAACTGGGGCGCGGTCTACCAGCGCAACGGCGTCCTGGCGCCCGGGGAGGACATCGACGGCGCCGTCCCCGGCGGTGGCCACCGCCTGTTGACGGGAAGCAGTTTCGCCACACCGGCAGTCGCGGGCGTAGCCGGCCTGCTGGTGTCGGCACAGGTCCGATCGGGTCGCGAGGCGAATCCGAAGGCCGTGGGGCGGCTGATCTTGCAGACGGCCACTCCCCCGGCGTGTCTGCCTGACGAGAACGCTGAGTGCCGCCGCCATCTGGGCGGGCACCTCAACGCAGCCCTTGCCTATCAGTCGATCGTCGCTCACCACACGCCGGTGGCACGCGAAGAAGCGGCTCAGAGAGACCAAACCCGCATAGGCGCACCACAGCAGCTGCCTCAGCTCGCTACCGCGGGCGTCCAGCCCTCACAGAGGGCTACCCACACCACCACGAGCCAGAAAGCCACCTCCATGGAAACCACAGGCCCTCCCGCCGCGCCGTCACAGGAACTCGGCGCTCCTGCGGAGATCGCAAGCCCGTCGCCGCAACAGGGGTCCGTACCGTCAGACGGCCTGCGCCCGTCCTGTACTTGCAACGGTTGCGCAGGCGACACCACACCACACGGGGCCGCAGCGCCGGCGAACAACGAGCAACCTCTGCTTGAGCAGCACGACGATGCGGCCATCGTCGACGAAGTCCGTCAGGCTTCGCTCCACGCCGCCGCCACGCCTCCCGGCCCCGGCACGACGTCAGGGGCGGTTCCCGCTGCTCCCACCATGGCGGCCGGACCACCGTTGCCGGCCGGAGGCGTGCGCCCCGCGTGCTCAGCGACCCAGTACGGCCCACGCCCCTTGGTGTATGTCATCGGCACCATCAACTACGACTTCGGAACCGAGGCACGTCGTGACTCCTTCCGCCAGGAGATGCCGGACGTCGAAGTGCCCGGTCCTGACGGCCCGGTCGTCTACCCGGCCAACGTGTATGACCCGGGGCAGATGCGCGACTACTTGTCCGCGGCTCCCTGGGAGTGCGGCAAGCTGCACTTCACTCTCGAGATCGACAAGATGCCGGCCTACGTCCTCGAAGCCGAGCCCGCGGTGGGCATGGAATGGGGAGGGCCCGTGCCCCCCGCGCCGGACGAGTCGGATGCCACGTACAGGCAGCCGCGCATGCCCGGAGCGTCTCCAGAGCCGCCCACTTCGCTGTCCGAGCATTGGTACCCTCCGGTCTCGCACGTCTACAAGGTGCTGCGCGACGCAGTCTGGGGACAGTCCCGGCCTCGGCAGGAGATCAACGAGTACGTCTCACGGGTCTCCATCCCAGGGGTGCTGACCGACCGCACCGCACGGCTGTTCAACGGGATGACACTGCCCGTTCTGGAAGTACAGAGCCGTGGCATCGCAACCTGGAATGAAGCCAAGCTGGTGCACTCGGTGACTGACAGCGTCCTCGATGACGCCAAGGAGCGGGACGTCAGGATCGACAAGGCCAACCTCGAGAAGACCATCCGCGCGCTTTTCGACAAGCTGTACAACCAGTTCCGCAACCTCGGGCAGAGCTCTGCGGACAGGGCACTGAACTATGCCGGCACCAACGCCTACCAGTTCGGCAGCGACATCATGCAGGGGCTGCTGTCAGCCAAGCACGTTCCTGGGCCGGAAGACCGCCTGTACACGCTGGATCGCATCACCGTCTCCAAGAGCCCGTTCAGCCGTCCCAATTCGGACTGCCAAGACGTCTACATCAGCTTCATAGACCCGGAGAACGACCAAAGAGCCAGGGTTACCTACGTCTACACCATCGATGTCAGCGACCTCCCGGGTGTGAGCCTGGTGCCGACCCGGACGTTCCTCGGTGACATGTAACACCGCTCGCCTCCTCACGCGAAAGCGAAAGAAGCTCGTGATGAACGGCAAAGACAAGCACTCCAGCATGGCGTTGCCACTGCAGGCACGCCCGGTGAATCGAGAGTCCACCCCTGGGGTGGCGGCAGGCGCGCAGGCGGGCCCGGGCGTAGAAGCAGCAGCTCGCTGTAGCCAGATGAAGGGACTGGCCCGGCAGATGTGCTACGCGTCCAAAGGCGCCTACGTGTGAGTCGGTCATGGAATCCGCACCGATGCCACATGCAAGAGGGCCGCCGCTGCCTCGTACGCACTCGGATGAACCAGGGGAAGGCTCCAGCCTTCCGCAGTATCGGACGAAGGGAACGACCATGCGCAAGCAGACCGAACGGGTGACGGACAGGCGGCAGAAGCCTTCCGGCCTGGCGATGCCCCGACAGGCACCGCCCATCGACCGCACCGGCGCCACCACAGCCCACTCCCCCGGCACCAGCCCCGGCGTCGAGCCGAGCGGCTTCCTCACCTCGATGCTCTCGAAGCTGCTGCCCATCTGAGGCGACACGAGACAGCCGGCGGCGGTGCCGTCGCCCCTCGCAACGGACCGCCGCTGACTGCCCACAAAGCCCTAATCCCCCAAGGGAACGACCATGCGCAAGCAGACCGAACGGGTGACGGACAGGCGGCAGAAGCCTTCCGGCCTGGCGATGCCCCGACAGGCACCGCCCATCGACCGCACCGGCGCCACCACAGCCCACTCCCCCGGCACCAGCCCCGGCGTCGAGCCGAGCAACTTCTTCAAGACGCTGACCCGGATCCTCGATATCTGACCTGAAGGTCCCGCGTAGGCGCGAGGCAGTGCGCCTCGACCGCCCGCGCGGGACCGCCGTCCGAGCGACCAACCATGGGCACCTCGGCCTCAGTGACCAGGCCCCCGGGGTGCGCCTGTGCTGGAGACACCCATGAGACTCAAACTGCCCCTCCAGGGCTCGATCGACCGAGCCGTCCCCTACAGGCCCTTCTTCATCAAGTCCCCCTACAAAGAGGACGGCGTCATCAAATGGCGGCAGCACGAGATCGGAGGTCAAAACAGACACGACCCGGGTGACCCGGGGCCCTGCGTGGATCCGGAGCAGTGCGACGACTCCGTCGCTGGCGTGTCAGAAGGCGAGGCGCTGTGACCCGTTTCTCGACGGATCAGCTGGCTGTCACCCCAAATGCACCGGCCGCGGGCGTAGGAGCCAGCGATATCAGGCCGCGGCCAAGCACAAGCTGGGAGGAACTGTGTCCGCGCTCAAGTCCGCCATTGCCTGGCCCAACGACAAGGTCTACCTCTTCTTCGACGACAACCACTACGACAGGTACGACGGGATCACAGGCAACCTCGAAGCCAGCGGCAGGCCCATCGCTGCGTGGGACGGGCTGGCCACATCACCTGACGCCTTCGTCTGGTGGGGAGCCGGCAAGGCCTACGCCTTCCTCGGTTCGACGTACGTCCGATACGACGAGTCCAAGGATCGCGTCGACCCCGCGTACAGGCCGCCGGACGGCCACCCCCTCCCCCTGGCACCCAGTTGGCCGGGCCTCCCCGATGGGTCACGCGGCGGCATGAATTGGCAGGCCGGCATCGACGCCGCCATGAACTGGGGAACGGGCAAGCTCTACCTCTTCAAAGGTGATTCCTACCTCCGCTACGACATCACTGCCGACCGGGTCGACCCTGCGTACCCACGGAAGATCGCCTCAGCCTGGCCCGGGGTCTTCACGGCCGGCTTGGACGCTGCCCTCTACCCAGGGGGCGCTTCGCCTACTTCTTCCACAACCACACCTACCAGCGCTTCGATGTGGACGAGGATCGCGTAACCGAGAGCGGCGCCCTCTCGACGTTCCACCCCACCACACCCGCAGGAGCGCTCCAGCCCGCGAGGCTTCTCACGGCCCCCCAAGCCAACGGGTTGCTGGCGGACCTGATCCGGCGCGGCAAGCTCACCCTCAAAAGCCCGCCCTTCGTGGACGGCCCCGCAGGTGTCGTCTCCCCGAAACCAGACCAGCGCGTCGCTGTGAAGCCCCCACGGATCGATGGCATCCGCTACACCAACGAGATCGCTCCCAGCGCCGACGTCATGGACAACATCGACCAGCGGATGCTCATGGCGCTCTACCGGCTCACCAGGTGGCTCAACTCCTCCGCACCGGACGTCGCGGAGGTTCTTCACCTCGGGATCGGCCACGGTTCCGGACCGCCCAATGACTGCCACAACCAGGGGCGCGCCCTCGACTTCTCCGGCCTGGTCGGCAAGGTAGCCGGCACCTCGTTCCACAGGTCCGTACAGACACACTGGGGCTCCCTGCCCAACGGGCCCAGCGTGCGGATATCGCCTTCCGTCGACCCTTTGGCCTTCTCCCTCTTCTCCACCGCCTTCCGGTACGCGACGTTCGAATGTGAGGCCAACGGCATCGGCGTCGGAAACAAGTGGCCCGTGCCGGACCTTGGGGGCTCGGGATTCGTCATCTACCCCGACTACGGGGGAGACCCCCACCTGCGCGCAGCTCACCAGAACCACATCCACATGCAGGTAGGACGTACACGGGCATGACCTGGCCACGAGAGACGGGCTCATCGCTGTGGCAGGCAAAGGCCTTGGTGCTGCTGGGCGGAAACGACGACGGGGACCGGCCGGCCACCTCCAGGGAGTGACTGTGCCCTCAGACACGGCCTTCGAAGCTCCTGGGGAAAGCACCCGCCGCGATCGTCATGCGGCTATCTCCATACCGGCCCTGTCAGACCGGAGAGGGGCTGCGCAACAGTCCTTCGCCTGGCAGGCTGTGAACGGTCCGATCTCACCGCGGCTTCCTCCGGGGGGCGCCCGGGCCGGTGAGTCCTGCAGGCTCCAAGATCGTGCGGCTTCCCAGGCCCAGCGCCCCCACCCCTACTAGGGTGTGTTTCGAAAGTAGCGTCGTCCGCCCGGAGGGCGGGGCCGGGGGCGTCTGGGGCGTGCGATCGCAAGGCGGAGGTCGGAGAGCGCAGCGGGCTGCGCCGACGGCCGACAACGCCGCGAGCGTGCGTGCCGGGCGTTCCCGGCCAGACGGGACTTTCGAAACACGCCCTAGGCAGCCAGGAGACCCGCCACCCGGCCCAGGATCGCTGACACAGCGGCCTTTGCCACCAGGCTCGTCGCATGAGGCGCGGCACGAGTCACAGTTCCCTGGCTGGGTGAGAATCCAGGTCCGAGGAGTCGAACGAGGCT
Source organism: Streptomyces ficellus (assembly GCF_009739905.1). Taxonomy (NCBI): domain Bacteria; kingdom Bacillati; phylum Actinomycetota; class Actinomycetes; order Kitasatosporales; family Streptomycetaceae; genus Streptomyces; species Streptomyces ficellus. Next base: position 16,169 of record NZ_CP034279.1, read on the forward strand.
CGGCCGTACATGGCTCGCTTGAGCATATTCACCCGGTGAATGTGTCCTTCGACGGCGCCGGAACACCAGGGCATGGTGAGGCCGGCGGTGACGGCGTCGAGGTGGACTGAACCCGTGCCCTGCTCGAGGGCGATCCACCGGGCTGATGCTTCCGCTGGGTAGGCACCCGGCTGTGATGCGGATCCCGGGCTGCAGCGCCGGGTCTGAAAGCAACTCGCCTCCGACCCACGTGGTTGAGCCGGGACGGACACGGAAGATCCACCTGTGGTCGTACCGGAGGGAGACCAGCGGCCGATGACGGCCGGCCCGCGCGCTTCTACCGTCACTTCCATGAAGACGTCACGCACACTGCGCCCGGCGACCGCCGCGGTCGTCGCCCTCCTCACCCTGGCCACAGCCGCTCCGGCGGCGTTCGCACAAGCTCCGGCCGTCCCGGCATCCGCCGCCGCCGCCACGACCGCTCCCGCCTCCGGCCCCGCCCGCCCCGCGGCCACCGGTGTGCTGCTGCCCGAGCCCACGGGCCGGGCGGAGGTGGGCCGTTCGGCTCTCCACCTCGTGGACCCCTCGCGGCCAGACCTCTGGATGCCCGAGCGCCGGCGCGAGCTGATGGTGGACCTGTACTACCCCGCGCGCTCCACGGCGGCCGCACCCTCCCGGTACGCGGACCGGCGCGAGGCGCAGCTGCTCCTCGCGGAGGTGGGGGTGCGCGAGGAGGCGGTCGTGGAGACGCTGAGCGCCACGCGTTCCCACAGCTCCCTCCACGCCCGCCCGCAGCCCGGGAAGCATCCGCTGGTGCTCCTCTCCCCCGGCTTCGGGGCGCCCCGGTTCACCCTGACCACGCTCGCCGAGGACCTGGCGAGCCGCGGTTACGTGGTCGCCGCGGTGGACCACGCCTACGAGTCGTCGGGGACGGTGTTCCCCGGCGGGCGCGTACTGACCTGTGTGGCGTGCCGGAAGGCCGAGACAGCAGAGGACATGCGCAAGGCGACCGTCAACCGCGGACGGGACCTGTCGTTCGTTCTCGACCGGCTGACCGGCCCGCGCCCGGCGTGGCGATACGCCGGCCTCATCGACCGGCAGCGTATCGGGGCCGCCGGCCACTCGCTGGGCGGTGCCGCGGCGGCCTCCGTCATGGCGAACGATCACCGCGTCCGGGCGGGCGTCAACATGGACGGCGCCTTCGGGGACCCCGTACCGGAGCAGGGGCTCGGTGGACGGCCGTTCCTGATGTTCGGCACGGACGACGCCGCCCACCAGCCGGGAGGCGAGGACGCGACCTGGGACGCCGCGTGGCGGAACCTGGACGGGTGGAAGCGGTGGCTCGCGGTGACGGGAGCACACCACTTCACCTTCTCGGACGTGCCCGTCCTCTTCGACCAGCTGCGCGTGCCGTACCCGGACGCGCAGCCGACGATCCCGGCCGCACGCGCGATCGGCGTGGTGCGCACCTACACGGGTGCCTTCTTCGACCTGCACCTGCGGGGCCGGCCCCAGCCGCTCCTCGACGGCCCCGCGGCGGACAACCCGGAGGTACGGTTCAACCACCCCGGGCGGTAAGGCCGCACGCTGCGCCGGCGGCCCTTCACAACGGACAGCCCTCGATCAAGGCGGTGACCGGGAGCTGCGGCGGACAGGACCTTGGGCTGATGCAGGACGGCCACCGCCCCTTTCGATGCGGCCGAGGCCGATGACGTAACGCCCAAGGTCCTGTCCGTTTCCGGGGAAGCAGGTGTGCAAGAGGGCGGCCATCGTGTCCACCCCGGGCACGGTGGATCGCTCCGGCGTTGGTTGCAGCCGGAGAATCCAGCTCAGCGGCGCCCGGTGGATTTTCTCTGCAGGGCCCAGACGTAGTACCAGGGATTGTGGGTGGGCCTGCGGCTGCCCTTCTCCGCGACCAGGGCGCCCAGGACACCCAGGACGCCGCCGCCTCCGCCGAGGACCGTGAGTGCTGATTCCAGAGCAGGTCCATACACCGCGACAAGGACCGCTCCGGTCGTTCCCACCACCGCGCCCGTGGTGGCGAGGGCCCGCGTGCGCCGGGCCTGCGTCATCTGTGCCCGCAGGCCGTGTACGTGCTCGCTGATCTCCTGCGACAGTACGTAGAGGGCACGTTCGGACTGCACGCAGTCCATGGCGTCGTCCATGCGCAGCAACGCCAGGCGCAGGAAGGCGCGGAACGCTGTGTAGGAATCGAACTCCTCAACGGTGATCTGAGCGAAGTCCCGCAGCCCGACCCCGGCCAGGAACGGCAGATCGATCTCCAGGACCGGGCGCACCAGGGGGCCCGTCAGGGGCCGCGCCGTGGCTGTCTCCACAGCACGGCCGTTGCGCACCAGGAAATCGACCGCGGATGGTCCCGTGTACGGGCCGCGTGTTCGCCGGTGTCCCCGGCGGTCGTTCCCGGGGCGGCCGTACGTCGGCAGATACCACACCAGCCCTGCCCGCAACAGCGGCTCCGCCTCCAGCACCCAGCGTCCCAGCTTGCCGGGATCCGGGCAGAACATGCCGTACGGCTCCGCAGCCGGCGGCCGGGACTGGGCCGCACCGAGCGGCACCGCGTCCACCGGGTCGAACGGCTGACTGTCACCCCCTCCCACGGCGCCGAGCCGGATGAAGTTGCCGTTACCGCTGTGCGACAGCAGCAACGTGTCCGAGACAAGGGGTACCCGTTGCGTCAGCCGGGTGAAGTCCCGCTGCCGGGCGGCCAGCCCGACGCAGAAGGGAACACCCTCCAACCTGCGCCGGTCCCGCAGCGTCACCTCATCACGCACCCACGACGCACGCAGCACATAGCGGCCATACGCCTGTGCCACGGCTTCCGGATCACCACGCTTGCTGCGATCAAGCTGCTGGAAAAAGGCTGTCATCTGACGACCGACCGCTTCGTTCTGCACGGCACTTCCGCGAGAGAACACCCTGCGAGGATCCTCCAGGCGCCGGTAGGAAGTCCAGAGGCTGACGGCTCCAGCGAAGCGTGGCCGTGGTCCGTGGTCCGTGGTCCGCCGCAAGCTGCGGGCGCCGCTCGGCTGCTCCCCGGGTAACACCGACATCGACGCTGGACACTCACGCTTTCGGACGTTCTCCCGGGTCCGGCCGAGCAATGGGCATCATGGGCGCAGGGGCAGCACCACCAGATCCTCCCGGTGGGAAGCCGTGCGCTCGGGGATGACGCGTTCCCCCGACACAAGGGGCGTCGCAGCCCGTCCAGACCCGCCAGCGAAGTGGCTGCGACCATTGCGCATACGGCCGGGGGCATGCTCAAGGCACCGGCCCTGGCCACCCGAAACCGCCCCCGCCCGATCAGCGAGGCACTGGCGTGGCACAGCAGGACCGAACCCGCGCACGACAACCGGTGGCGTCCCCAAACCGGCTGACTGTGCGCAACACGGGGCAGCCCGGGGGCTGCCCCGCCACCAAGCGGCGGAGCCGGACACGGGCCACCTGCCGGCCACGACAGCCCCTAAACCGGCGTCAGAACTGCCGGACCAGCATCCATATGACGAAGGCTACGACCAGCACCCCGATCGCCCGGTCCATGGTGTACCCCTTGCGGGTGGGCTCGGTGGCGTCCGGGTTCTTCACCCAGCCCCGCTGCAGGGATCTGTTCATCTTCCACAGCAGTTGCGGACGTATGACCTGGACCAGGCCCATGACCAGAAAGAGGCCCAGGAACGGAATGAGGAGGAAATTGCCGCCGTCGCCGCCCGCAGCGACCCGCACCACCGCGTAGTAATCCATGAATCCTCTGATGCCCGAACTCCCCCACCGATAACGGAGGATGTCGTCCGGTGGATGGTTGAGTACACCGTCCAGCCGCCACTCGGCCGGGTCGGTCGTCAAGGACGCCCGGGTTGGGGATCCGGCAGGGGTCGGTTCCACGACGGCGCCCCTGCGGGCCAGTCCGCCGGGAGGGGGGACAGTGCGCAGGAATGCCGAGCGGCCAGACGCTCACCACCGCGTCTTAAGCGTGCGTACCGTCCGCCGCTCCCCGGCACGGCTCTCCGGCCGTCGTGGTGTGGTCCGCATCGCCGTACCGGCAGACGGCCGGCAGCGTACCGGCAGACGGCCGGCAGCCGGCCCGGGCGCCGCGCCCGCTCGCCTGCCGATCGGCGGCGCCCAGCGGCAGCCCGGTTTCACTGTGCGCGCCCTGCGGGAAGGGCGGCCGTCTGTCAGGCGTTGGTGTACTGCGCGGCGTACTGCCTGCTGGGCGGGACGACGGTGATGACGTCGACCAGTACACCGTCCGGGGCGGCGATGATGAAATGGCGCTGGCCGAACTCCTCCGTACGCAGTGACAGAACTTCGGGCAGGCCCGCCCCCGTCACGAGTCGCCGGTACTCGGAGTCGACGTCGTCCACCTCGAAGTTCAGCAGCAATCCGCCCTGCAGCGCGGCCCGGTGGCCTTCGGGGACGGTCGGATGGGCGTGGCCGAGGAGGGCCAGTTCGTAGTGCGGGGCGTCGGAGCGGCGCAGGCTGACGTACCAGTCGGCCTCGAAGGTCACTCCGAAGCCGAGGTGGCGGGTGTAGAAGTCGCGGGAAGCCGCCACGTCGCGGCTGGCGAGCACCGGGTAGAAGCCGCTGAGCCTGTTGGGCACGGTCGTGGGTTCGCTGGTCATGACAGTGGTTCTCCAGTCCCTTTTCACATACCCCGGGTATGTGAGTCGTGGCGCTAGCATACCCCCGGTACGCGAAAGGGAAAGGGCGGTGCGGACGATGACGGTCAGCCGGGCGGAGCAGCGGGCGGCCACGCGGCGGGCGCTGCTGGACGAAGGACGGCGACGGTTCGCCGCCGAGGGGTACCACCATGTGGTGCTGGCCGAGGTCGCGCGGGCCGCGGGGGTGACCAAGGGGGCCGCGTACCACCACTTCGACAGCAAAGCCGGGCTCTTCCGGGCCGTCGTCCGCGAAGTGCAGCAGGAACTGGGCGAGCGGGTCGCGACCGAAGCCGAACGGCACGAAGACCTCTGGGAGCAGCTGCGGGCGGGCTGCCGGGCCTTCCTCCAAGCGGGCACCGACCCGGCCGTGCGGCAGATCCTGCTGACCGACGCACCGACCGTCCTGGGCTGGGACGAATGGCGCGCCCAGGACGAGGAAGCCTCCGCCCGCCACCTCGCCGAGGCCCTGACCGCGCTCACCGAGGCCGGCATCATCACCGGCCAGCCGGCGCAGCCCCTGACCCGGCTGCTCTCGGGGGCGATGAACGAGGCCGCGCTCTGGATCGCACGAGGTGGGGACACCCAGGCCGCGGAAGTGGCACTCGACCGGCTCCTGGCGGGACTGCGCACCCCGGCCTGACCCCCCACGCGCCCACACCATGCGCGCGGGTCGGTGCGGCGAAGGCTCACCGCGTCAACGCCGCGCCCCGGTCAGCTCTGAGGAGACCGGCGTCGCCCGTCAGCAAGGCGGTGGCCGGCACCGTCGCCGGGCACAAGCCGACTCGCCGCCACGGGAGGAACCACGCGGGCTTACGTCACATCAGGGCCCCTTCCTGGCCTCGGTGAACAGGAGCCCTAACCACCTCCAGCGCCCGGCGGACAACATCCCCAGAAGCGGCGAGCAGCGGCAGACGGACGGCCGGGGCAGGGATGCGGCCCCGGGCATACAGCACCGCCTTGATCACAGCCGGGTTCGGCTCAGCGAAGAGCACGGCCGACAGGCGGGCCAATACGGCCCCCAGACGGCGGGCCGGACCAGCGGCCCCGCCATGCCACAAAGCGATCAACTCGGCATAATCGGCGGTACAGATATTCGCCGATGCCAGGATGCCTCCATGAGCGCCCGCCGCCAACAGGGGCGAGATGACGGCGTCGTCGCCGCCGAGCATCGCAAAGCCCGGATCCGGCCGGCCGAGCAGTTCCATCGTGGCGGCGTCGATCGACCCGGTGGCGTACTTGACGCCGACGACTTCCGGAAGATGTGCGAGGGTGCGGAGCGCGCCGGGGCTGAGGGGCTGGCCCGTGCGGTAGGGGATGTCGTACACGACCAGCGGCAGGCCGCCGTGTTCGGCGAGGGCGGTGAAGTGCGCCAGCGTTCCCGCCTCACCGGGTCGGGTGTAAGGAGGCGCGGGCACCAGCGCCGCGGTGACGTCACCGTCCTCGGCGAGCCGGCGAAGTGACGTGATGGCGGCGGCCGTGTCATTGGTGCCGACGCCGACGATCAGCGGAGCGCGGTGGGCCCGGCACGCGGCCGCGCAGACACGGACCACGGTCTGCTGCTCCTCGGCCGTCAGCGTGGCCGCCTCCGCGGTCGTCCCCAGAGCGACGAGTCCCCGCGCACCGCTGGAAAGGGCCTCGTCGGCGAGGCGGGCCAGGGCGTCCGGAGCGACGCGCAGATCTTCGGTGAACGGCGTCACCAGCGGGACGAACAGGCCACGGAGATCGATGTCGGTCTTCATGCGACCAGCCTCACCCAGGACAACCCAGTAGAACCAGTTCAGGCTTCTTGGCTCATACGTAAGCTGTCCTTATGCTCGATGTGCGACGCCTCCACCTGCTGCGTGAACTGGACCGACGCGGCACCATCGCGGCCGTGGCAGAGGCCCTGGCCTACACCGCCTCGGCCGTCTCCCAGCAGCTGAGCGTCCTCGAGCGCGAGGCGGGGGTGCCCCTGCTGGAGCGCAGCGGCAGGCGGGTGGTACTCACGCCTGCGGGGCGGACCCTCGCCGCGCACGCCGACGCCGTTCTCGAACGTCTCGAACGGGCGGTCTCCGAGCTGGCCGGCGCCCGCGAGGGCATCGGCGGGTCGCTGCGGATCGGTACGTTCCCCTCCGGCGGCCCCGCGATCGTGCCCGCCGCCCTGGCCGAGCTGGCCCTGCAGCACCCCACACTCGAGCCGATGGTGCGGGAGATCGACTCGGCTCGGGTCTCCGACACTCTGCGAGCCGGCGAACTCGACGTGGCGCTCGTTCACGACTACGACTTCGTCCCCGCGTCACCCGACACCGCGATCGAGCAGGTGCCACTGCTGGAGGAGCCGGTGTTCCTTGCCACGGGCGGCGCCGACCGCACCGGCCAGGTCGCGCGCTCTGATGTCCGTGGTGGCACGCTGGCGGAGCTGCTCGGACCGTGGGCCACTTCGCCATGGATCACCGCACGGGACGGTACGACCGGGCACGCGATGGCCGTACGCGCCTGCCAGGCGGCCGGCTTCCAGCCGCGCATCCGTCACCAGGTCAACGACTTCCGTACGGTCCTGGCCCTGGCCGCGATCGGGCAAGGCGCAGGCTTCGTACCGGAGATGGCAGCCGACCCAGCACCGGAGGGCGTAGTCCTGACCCGGCTCCCCCTCTTCCGCCGCTCCCGGGTCGCCTTCCGCGCGGGAGGCGGCACCCATCCGGCGATCGCCGCGTTCGTGACGGCGGCACGGGCCGCGGTGACCGCCTTGGGCAGTGCCACATCAAACGCTGCGCCATGAAGCGTGGGTCGGGGATGGGCGGCTCTCCCGCCGGCTCGCTCCCCGTTGCACCGCCGCCGGTTCGTGGCGTGCGGCCGGGGCCCTGAGGGCGGCACATTTCCGTGCCCGGTTCGCTCACACCCACGCAGGCGCAGAAGCCCCACCCATCCGGGGTGTCACGTGCGTAGCCGCCGAGATGGGGGGCTCGCGGGCAAGCGCGCGCACGTGGATGCGCTGGTCACGGGCCGAGTGACCAGCAGTCCAACGGTTAAGGGGCCGTCAGCCCGCCATGGTCTGCCTGCCCGGGCCCGTGTGCCGTCGACGCGGCAGGAGTCGGTGCCGGTTCGATGACGGTGCCGTAAAGGTGAAGGTGGTCGGGGGTGGTGGCGACGCCACCACCCCCGACGCCTCAGCGTCGACGAGACCGGCCGGACCAGGTGCCGCCCACACCGGCCACGTGCAGAGCCAGCAACCCCAGCCCGATGAGCATGATGTTGGTCGATGAGAAGACGTCGTTGGTGGTGATGTCGCCGGCGTTGATGACGAACGCGATGAAGAACAATACCGCTGCCGCTATACCGAGCATGAGTGTCCCTTCCCTCAGCGATGACACCCATCTGCCCCCTGCCGGCGACTAGATGCTGCCAACATGACGTGCTTTCGTCAGCAGGGCTGTCCAGTCATCCTGGGGGCAGCATCCGCGAGTGAGGCGCGCGGCTGAGTGTCCCGCATGCGGCAGGCAGTAGAGGTGTGCCGGCGGGAAGCGGGAGTTATCGGCGGCCGTGCCAGTCGAGGCAGACGACCATGGCGTCGTCGTCGGCGTCGATGGGGCCCCGGTGGCCGGCGAGTTCGTGGAGTACCGCGCGGGGGACCTGGGACGGGGGCAGCAGGCGGGTGGCGGTCATCGCTCGCGTGAGCGCGGTTTCGCTGTAGCGCTCGCCGGCCGGTGAGGCGACGTCGTAGACGCCGTCGCTGAGGAAGAAGAGACGGTCACCGGGCAGGACGGTGAACGGCTGGGCCGCGTAGATGGTGTCTTCGAACATGCCGAGGGGAAGCTGGGCTTCGAGTTCGATCGGCTCGGCTTTGCCCTGCCGCAGGCGCCACATCTTCGGTGATCCGGCGTCCACGATCTCCACCTCTCCGGTCGCCAGGTCGAAGCGCAGGAGGAGAACGGAGAGGTGGGCCGCTCCGTGGTAGTGGCCGTAGATGGCCTGGTCGGCCAGGAAGGCCTGGTCGACGAGTGACAATCCGGCTCGTCGGGCGTTGCGCAGGGCATTGATGGCGAGGTTGGTCAGGAGCGCGGCCTCGATGCCCTCGCCCATGCCGTTGGTCACGGTCAGGGTCAGGTGATCGGCGGAGGCGGACCAGTCGAAGTTGTCACCGTAGATCGCGTAGGCCGGTTCGAGCTGTGCGCCGATCTCGTACTCGGGTCGTGCGCAGGAGCGGCCGGGGAGGAGTTGCCATTGCATTTCGGCGGCGAGGGTGAGCCTGTTCGCCCGGCGGGCCTGGAGGTAGAGGTCCGTGTCGCGTTCGGCTACGGCGATCTCGTGTCCCAGGACTTCCGCGATCTCATGGAGTTCTCGCTCGGTCTGTTGGTTGTACTGATCTTCGGGGAGGCGGACCGTGAGGACACCGATGCGGTCTCCGCGCACACTGACGGGGAAATGGGCGATGACATGGGTGGCGCGGGCAGGGCGTTCCACATGAGGCTGCTGGGACCCGAAGGCACGCCCCGGGGCGCTGGCGTGTACGGAGACCGGCTCAGCGGTGTAAGGAAGGGCGTTGACCGGTTGCAGTATGGTCATCGCGTAATCGGCCATGAGCAGGTCGACGGAGACGGCCGTGTAGTGGGTGGTGAGCGCATCCTGTACCGCTTCGTAGAGCGCGTGCGGAGCTGCTCCCCTCAGCGCGCGTTCCACAGCCGAGAATCTGTCCACCGTTCGATTACCACCTGTTCAGGAAGAATGATCAAAAAGGAGCGTATGGCCTCTTATGTCGCAGAGACTGACAAGGCCGTCGCTAAGTGTCACAGTTGAGGGCATGCATTCCGAGACTTCTTCAGGCGCTGACCGGGATGCTGCCGCATGCGCCGCCCGCGAGGTCATTGAGCTGCTCGAGGTCCTCTGGAGCAAGGGGCGCCACATGGCGTCGCCGGCCCCGGTGTCGTCTTCGCAGCTGCGCGCCCTGTACGTCCTGGACCGCGATCAGCCCATCAATCTGCGCACTCTGGGTGAGGTGCTGGGATCGGCGCCGTCGTCGGTGAGCCGGATGTGCGACCGGCTCGACGCCCTTGGCTTCGTGGAGCGGACCCCCAGTTCATCCAGTCGGCGGGAACTGGAGCTGCGCCTCTCCAGCCGCGGCGAAAGCTACCTGAGGGACCTGCGATCGCGCCGGGAAGCCGCACTTCTCGAGGTCATTTCCGCCATGCCACCCGCGGAGCGCGCAGCGCTCGCGGCCGGGTTGAGCGGCTTCCGGGTCGCGTTCGAAGGCGCCGCCACCAAAGCCGCCGGTGACGCAGCGGAGTCCGCCTGACCGTCGGGCACGGTCGGCATGTCGTCCGCTTCACTGGTTCACCTGCCTTCGCTCCTCGGGCGTGCCCGCGGGGTGGGGCACCCTGAGGCCAGCATGAGGTAAGAGTGTTCCTCGCACGCACACTTGTCAAACGACAACTGTTGCGCCGAGGTAACTGTCTATCCTTCGCACCGCGCGGCTTGAGACCCGCGCTTCGGGTGTCCCCTAGGCGCCTCCACCCAGGGACGCTACCCGTTCCAGGTTCGCCCGGAAGGTGTCGCACGCCTCCTTGACCGCCTGGAGCTGGGCGTCGGACGGAGGAAGCGCTGCCGCGATGGCGCCCTCGTAGTCCGCCCGCAACTCCTCCACAGCCGCGGCGCCCGCGGGCGTCAGTACGAGAACCGCCCTCCGGCGGTCGCCGGCGTGGAGGCGACGGTCGAGAAACCCTGCATCCTCCAGGCGCCCACACAGACGGCTGACTGATGCCGGCGTCATGCCCAGAATCCTGCCCAGCTCGGTCACCCCCAGCGCCGCGGACCGCTCCACCGCCGCCAGGGCCCGTAGCGTGAGGAAGGGGACGGGGCCCGGAGCACACAAGGCCACAAACTCCCACAGGGCAACCAACGTGGCTGCCGCCTTCGTCGCATCGGCCTCGCCTCGGACCGCCGCCCTGCTCTCCTGCACGCCTGTCCCACATGTCCGTCTGGGATTGTTCGCCTGGGCTGCCACTCGCGTGCCGCCTGGGCTGTCCTTCGCGTACCACCCGGGAATCACGCCCGTTTCTTGCCCTGCAGGTGCCCGGCATTGGCCGCCACATACCTGCCTCCCGCAGCGGGTTCCCGCACCACCGGAGCCGGGGTACATTTGCCGCGCGACAACTATTGCGAAGGTGGATGGAAATGAACGCCAGTGAGCCGGAGGCTCGCACGCATGTCCTCGCGGCTCTGCGGGAGCATCCTGACAAGGTGGCCGACCGTTGGGTGCAGCTGCAGTTGGAGCAGGCGGCGCTCGGGAGCGGTACGACCGAGGCCGAGCTGCGGGAGGAGGCCGACGCTCTGGTCGACGCGTTGCGTTCCGGTTTGGAGAGCACGCAGCCAGAGGGCCGAGTGGTTGCCACCCAGCCGCTGCTGCACCAGGCGATCGTCGAGCTGTCCCTGCGCCGGGCGCGAGGCGGGGCGACTCCGACGGCCACGTCGCTGGCCGTGCTGGCGCTGAAGGAAGCCCTACTCGAGGCGGTCCAGCACTCCACTCGCGAGGCCGACACGCTCTACTCGGCGGCGCTGCTGGTCAACCGGCTCCTGGACGCCGCCGGCGCGCTGTCGTTCGAGACGTACGTGGAGGGACGAGAGGAGATCATCCTGCGACAGAGCCGGCAGTTGCTGGAGGTGTCCACTCCGGTGGTGCGTCTGTGGGACAAGATCCTGGCGGTGCCCCTGATCGGCACACTCGACACCACCCGCACCCAGGTCGTCATGGAGAACCTCCTGGAGGCAATCCAGCGGGACGAGGCTCAGGTGGCGATCATCGACATCACCGGCGTCCCGACCGTGGACACCGCTGTGGCGCACCATCTGATGCAGACGGTCAACGCGGTACGCCTCATGGGGGCGGACTGCCTCATCAGCGGGATCCGCCCGCCCATTGCCCAGATCATCGCCCAGCTGGGCATCGACCTGTCCCCCATCCTGACCCGGGCGACCCTGGCCGACGCGCTTGCTGCCGCGATGAACCGGACCGAGCAGCCGGTCCCGCGGGCCAGCACTGCGGCAACCCGGTGAGCGCCTCTGTGGGCGCCTCTGCGGGCGCCTCCGTGGAATTGACCACCACCGCCCGCCTGCTGGGGGCGCGAGTTGTGGTGGCAGGCATGCGTCCCGCCGTGTCCATCACGCTCGTGGAGCTGGACCTTCGCCTGAACGGGGTGGAAACCGCCCTCAACGCCGAGCAGGGGATGACCGCGCTTGGCTGGTACCAAGCTCGCCGGCCTCAAGAAGGGGCTGCCGATGATCCCCCACGGTGACCTGACCGAGAACGTACGTACCGCGCCGTCGGGATCCGCCGCCATCAGGCCCGGGCCCGAGTCCGAGCCCCAGCCCGAACGCATCGGGACTGCCACCGAGCACCCGCTCCACTCGGAGGAGGATCTGCTGACCCTCCGCCACGCCGTGCGCGCCCTGACGTTGCGAATGGGCTTCAGCCTGGTGGACCAGACGCGAATCGTGACCGCCGCGAGCGAGTTGGCGCGTAACGCCTACATTCACGGGCACGGCGGTACCTTCACGCTGGAGACCGTTCAACGGTCCGGCCGCACCGGTCTCCAACTGTCCGTGTCCGATCAAGGGCCCGGGATCCCCGACCTTGAGACGGCCTTCATCGACGGGTACACCACCGGATCGGGTCTCGGCCACGGCCTGGGCGGCGCTCGCCGCCTGATGGACGAGTTCGACGTCCAGACCGTGCCGGGCGAGGGAACCACCGTCGTCGCGGTCCGCTGGACCTCTCGCCCGTGACCCCAGCCCCCGGGATGCCGACCGTCCACATCCCCATGGACCACTACAGCGCTGTGTACGCCGCCGCCAACCAGGCGCGCGAGGTCGCACGCGCTTGCGGCCTGCCCGGCGCGCTGCCGGACCGGGCAGCGGTACTCGCCAGCGAGCTCGCCAGCAACATCCACAAGCATGCCCGCGACGGAGCCGTCTACCTCCAGCCCGGCGCCGCCGGCAACGGTATGGACATCCTGGCGGTGGACCAGGGCCCGGGGATCGCCGATCTCGATCTGAGCTTCACCGACGGGTACACCACCACCAACACGCTCGGGGCGGGCCTGGGGGCGGTGCGCCGCATCGCGACGCACTTCACCATTCGCTCCGGATCTGCGTACGGCACCCTCGCCCATGCCTGGATCGCCGACCCCCGGCTCGACCTGCAACCGCCGCCGCCGACCGCCGTGGGCGCGCTGTGCCTGCCGGCATCCGGCCAGGAGCAGTGCGGCGACAACTACGCCGTGGTGCGCCACGGGAAGGTGCGGACCGGGCTGGTTCTCGACGGGCTGGGACACGGCCCCGAAGCCGCCGCGGCCGTCCAGCGGGCGGTACGAACCTTCCATCCGCTCGCCGACCACGGCCTCGCCGACATCATGACCGCCATTCACCGGGCGCTGCGGCACACCCGCGGCGCGGCCGCGGCCGTCGTCCGCACGCATTCCGATCACGTCGAATACTGCGGCACCGGCAACGTACGCGTCTTCACCCTCTCGCCCCAGGGCATCCACCAACAACTCCTCGGACAGCCGGGGATAGTCGGTTACAACATGCCGACACCACGCGTCCACACTCTCCAGCTGCACGGCCGTGACTCCGTTGTACTCGTGCACACCGACGGAATCGATCACCGGTGGGCGCGGGACGCGTCCGCCGCGTACCTGCGTCTCCCTCCACCGCTCATGGTCGCCTCACTGGTCCACCACCACCGCCGACGCCGCGATGACGCCACCGCCCTCGCCATCGGCTCCTGACAAGCTTTGGCACGCGGCGATCACGCGCGGCGACACTCTCGCCGCGGAGCACCGTCGGCTCGAACGTGAACTCGCGGAGACGGACAGCGGAGTTCTGGCTCTGTACGTACAGCTGGAAGCACGCGAGGAGCACATACGAAAGGCTCACGGACGAACTCTGCGTGCGCTGGAGGACGCGCTTCGTCCCCGGCCGCTCGAGGTGGCGGGCGTGGAGTTCGCCGTCCACTACGACCCCACCGGTGTGGACGACCCCACCGGCGGGGATCTGTACGACTGGTTCACCCTGCCCGACGGAACCGCGCACATCACCGTCGTCGACGCCCTCGGACACGGCCTCACGAGCACCCGAACCGCGCTGACAGTGACACACGCCGTGCGGACCCTGGTGCTCGAATGTCATCCGCTCGAAACGATCGTGGAACGCACGGACCAGGTACTGACGCCCTTCGACCGCAACCTCATGGCCACCGTGCTTCTGGCCCGGCTCAACCCCGTCAATGGCGAGCTGCGGCTGGCCAACGGCAGCCACCTGCCCGCCCTCCTCATCCGGTCCGACGGAACCGGCTCCTATCTCGAAGTGCGCGGCCGCGGAATCGGCTACCCCAAACCGGGCAGCCAGCACGTTCTCAGCACGACTCTGGCTTTCGGTGAGCCTGGGCTTTGGTTGCGCCTGGACATAGGCTGGGCTTGGCCAGCTGCGAAGGAGGAGCCCTTGTGTCTCAGCGACTGACAAGGACGTTGCGAAGTGTCACAGTTGAGGACATGCGTTCCGAGAGTTCGCCAAGCGCCGTCCGGGAAGCCGCGCGTTCGGCCCGGGAGGTCATCGAACTGCTCGAAGTGCTCTGGAACAAAGGACGGGACACTACGTCCCCCGCCCCCGTTTCGACCTCGCAATTGCGGGTCTTGTACATCCTTGAGCGCGACCAGCCCATGAACCTGCGCACTCTGGGTGACGTACTCGGATCGGCACCGTCGTCGGTGAGCCGGATGTGTGACCGCCTCGATGCACTGGGGTTCGTGGAGCGCTCGCCCAGCTCTTCCAGTCGGCGAGAGCTGGAACTACGCCTGTCAGGCCATGGTGAGACCTATTTGCAGGAGCTTCGTTCACGCCGCGAAGCCGCCCTGCTCGACGTCATCTCCGCCATGCCGCCCGCGGAACGTACCGCTCTTGCCACCGGACTGAGCAGTTTCTGCCTCGCCACAGAGGACGCCGCTGATCCTGGAGGAGCAACGGACGCGGGCACGACGCCGCCTGTCGCATCCGCCTGAGTCACCGCGGCGTCCGCTCCGCGGCGCTGGAGCTCGTCCGCCCGTGGTCAGTGCAGGTCCATTGGAACCCGCGGACGATGATCACTGGGGCAGGTGAAGAAGCGCAGCCTTCCCATCGACCCGATCACCACGTGTCGGACCGGTGGTGAGGTCGTGCGGGATGCCGCGCGCGCCCCTCGCGCCTCACGTACAGGCGAATGCGCCCCGTTGTCGGCATTGCGGCTTACGGCTGGGGCCGTGACAGTGGGGAGGAGTGTGCACGCAGCTGACGAGCGCCACGAGGGGGACCGTATGAAGTACGTGGGTCCGGTCAAGCTCCAGCCGGTGACCGTGAAAGGTCGACGGGCGGCAGCCATCACGGCTACGGTCTCCGTGGTCAGTGCGCTCGGGCTGGTGACCGCGCCGCCGGCGAGCGCGGAGGTCAAGTCGACGTGCGGCACGTACATTTGCGTGGCCACCGCCTACCAGGGGCGCGACTACGTGCAGGACATCACGGTGACCACGCGCGACGGCATCGCGGGAACGCTGCGCGCTTTCGTGGGCGATTACCGGGCCAGCAAGGCAGGCGTGTCGCGGTGGCGGTTCAGCGTGAACCGGGAGTTCCGTGCGTATCCGCGATTGGCGGTCTGCGGAGGGTTGGACCGCAGCGGCAGGTTCATCGAGAACCACTGCGTCATGATTCCTTGATGCGGCTCCCCTAGCCTGATACGCAGGAGACTCCGGCACGGAAGCTGTGGCAGCCTGCGGGGATGCCATGGGAGCTGCAGGAGCACGCGGGTCGTCACTACGCCGTCCTGTTTCACTACGCCTTGGCCGACGACGCCTGGGCCGTGGAGCTGAGCGAGGCCCGGCCCGCGCCGGCCGACGGGGACGAGGACCCGCATGGCGGGGTGACGTACCTGCCCGGTGCTGCGCTCCTCGTGGCGCTTGTCCCCGACGAGGATCCGAACCTGCGACCTACCGTCCGCGTCTACAGTCCTGACGAACGCGTGATCCCCTACGAGATCATGTGCTGGTTCATGGAGCAGGTGGCCGACCAGGTCGAACGCTGCCGTATCGCCTTCGAGCAGGATGAGCCTGAAATGGTGGAGTAGAGGGGCAGCGACTGGTGAAATTGCTGCGGCATCAAGGCCTTCCTGTGGCCGCGGGCTGGTGATCATCGTGCGGTGGGAGGGCCGGGTGGGGCGGGGCCGTCTCGTTGTCAGTGCCGTGTGGTCCACTGATGTTGATCGTCAGGACCGCCATGGGGGAGGCAGAGATGGGCGCCCGTTCGCATGACGCACCGTACGAAGAGGTTCACCTGGCGGCGGTGGCCGCCGTGGATCTGCTGCGCCGTTTGGCTGCGGAGCCCGGAGAGGGTTCGCCGCCGCTGCCTGCCGAGGGCGACGTCGTGCGCTTTCTGGTGCGTACGCATCCCGGCCGCTATCCGCGGGCCGTTGGCTGCCCCGAATGGCTGACGGAGGCGTGGCGCAGCTGTGACCTGCCGGCGGAGGTCAGGGCGCCGCATCCGACTCCCCCGGCCGACGGTGGTACCGCACTGGAGCGGCTCCGCAGCGACGTGGCGGCCGGCACGGCCGCCGGTGACCGGGCCTCGGCCCATGTAGTCCGGCTGGCGGCGGCCTATGAGGCTGGAGCGCTGACTGCCGCGGACATCGTCGAGGAGTATCCGGCGCGCTGGACGATGCCGATACGCGTGCGCTTCAACCACAAACGGGCTCGACATGCATTCGAACGGGAACTGCGGGCACTCCTCACGAGCTCGTTGGGAACGGACCCGACGGCCTGGCTCAAACTGCTCACCGCGGTGGACGCGGCCTGCCGGCCGGACTGCAGAGACCCTGGTGCGCTGTCCAGTTGGGCGGCGCTGGTGAAGCAGTCGCAGGACACCGTGGCGGCCTCCGCCGACCTGCTTCTGCCCCAGCGCAAGCCAGTCGGCGGGAAGGTCGAGGACCAGCTGTTCCGCGCCCAGTGGTGGTGGCCGGCGGGTGAGGTGCTGCGACGGTGCGACACCGATGTGCTGGACGCCGTGATGACCGAACTGACGCCGAACCTGGGCACTCTGCTGGCGCAGTACGTCGTCGCGCTACGGATCGGCACGCCCAGAGCAGTTCTGGAGCACTTCCTGCGCAGCCGTAACCGTGACGCCCTGCTGGTGATCGCCCGCGGCATCGACCTGACCCCGGGAACGGCGTTGCGGCTCCTGGCGTACGGCGATCCTGAGATCCACCTGGCCGTGCTGGGCCACCACTTCTACGTCTCCGCCGAGGAACGCCGCAGAGTCGTCACCGACCCGGCCGTGCAGCTTGCGCCTCATGCCGACCGCATTCCATGGAACGCACTCCCCGACTGCCTCCACGCGGTCGAACCGGAACTCATCGAGGCTGCCTTCGCCAGCACCCATCGGGCGAAGTTCAAGATGCAGGAGCAACTGACCGGCTGCCTCAACCTGCTGCGGCACGGGGGCCCGTCCCGGCTGTCGGGGCTGCTCGCCACGGGCCACGTCGGCCCAGCGGTCACCCGTATCTGCGAGAAGGCGCTGACCGCTGACGACCCGGAGGCGGCCCTCCGGGCGCGAGCGGCCAAGGAGTTGACCACGCCCAAGCTCGCCGCGCGGTTGCGCCGCCTCGGCCCGCGGGCAGGCGCGGACGCCGCCGACCGCTTGATGGAGCTCTTCCCGGAGCCCGACTGGCCGTATCTGGAGGCCGAGCACGCCCGCGAGCCGTTCCGGTACTGGCCTCAGATGCTCAACCGACCCGGTACGCCGCCCGACGTCGCGGCCCGCAACATCGAGGCGATACGCAGGGACTACCGCCGGCACCGCTCCTACCCGGAGTCCTGGCTCACGGACGACGGTGTGCTGCGCGCCGGGCTGGACCACAGCGCCGACCAGGACGGGGCGGCCGAACAGCTGGAGGACCTGCTCACGGCCGGACTCCTCACCCCCGACGACCTGCTGCGGCGCCTCGGTCAGGGCCCGTGCGTGCTGCGCGTCCTCGGTGACGCCCGCCGCCGGCCGGACGCTCCGCCACAGATCGGGGAGACGGTGGAGCAGCTCGCCGCCTTGGTGCGCGCGCATCTGCCCGTGGGGGATGAGGAGGCCTGGCAGCGGCTGTACCGGCGGCTGACAGGAAGCGACCCGCACCACCCGGAGCGCGGCACCATCGAGGAGCTGCTGGCCGCGTAGGCGAGGGCGGGTCGTTGAAGGATGCTCCTTTGCGGGTGCTCCTTTGAGGGTGGTCCTTTGGGGTGGGTGCGGGGTCGGTTCGGCGGCGGACGCTCGACTCGGTGCGGGTTCCGGGGGCCCGTGCGCGGCTTGACGTACCGGAACGGAGTACGGGCCGGTTCGGCACGGCGGCGCGACAAGCAGGGGGCCGCGAGCTTCAATGCCTGCATGGGAGGCGAGGCTCGCCGCAGGCGTAAGGGTGCACCGCGGGGCGGACAGTGGCCACCGCAGTCGGCCAGGCGGCTCAAGGCAAGCCGGCCGGGCAGGCTGTGGGGCGACATGTGGAGCCGGCTCACCGAGGCCGACTTCTTCAACCACGCGCTTCAGCTTGCCGCGCTCGCGCTGCTGTGTTTCTTCCCCATGCTGATCGTCCTCACCGAGGCGACCGGGCGCGACACCGCGACGGTCGTCATCCGGTGGCTGGGACTGACCGAGGAGGCGGCGGAGGCGGTCGCGTCGCTGATCGTGCCCGGGCCCGGCTCGGACACCGTGACGGTGGTGAGCGGCTTCCTCATGGCGCTGGGGGCCATGGCCGTGGCCGGAACCCTGCAGAGTTGGTACCAGGTGCTCTTCGACGTGCCCGGCCGCGGTATGCGCGACATGACGCTGCAAGTGGGTTGGCTCGTGGGTCTGCTGCTGTTCGGCGCCGCGCAGACCGCGCTGGGCCGTCTGACGGGTGGGCTGCCGCTGCGGAGCCTGACGGGATTCGTCTGGGCGGTGGCGTTCTGGTGGGGCACGATCTGGGTGCTGCTGTCCGGCGCGGTGCGGTGGCGTGCCCTCCTGCCCGCCGCGCTGGTGACCAGCGTGTGCTGGACGGGCCTCGGCCTGTTCTCCGCGCGCTACTTCTCGGAGTCCATCGTGGCGAACGAGCAGCGGTACGGCCCCGTGGGCGTCGTCATAATCATCATCTCGTGGCTGGTGGCGGTGGGTGTGGTCATCCACCTGGGGGCGGTGGTCGGCCGGATGCTCACCGATCGCCCGGGCGGGCACCGTTCCGGCGCTCATGGTCCGGAAACGCCGCCCTCCCGGGGGCCGGGCCCCGGCGCGCCCACCTGAGTCAGGCTCCGGCGGCCGCGCGCTGGATCGCGGTGAGGGTACGCGCCACGTCGTCGTCGGTCGTCGACCAGTTGCTCACCGATATGCGCATGACGCGTCGGCCGTGCCAGGTGGAGCCGCTGATCCAGGCGGTGCCGTCGTCGAGCAGCCTCGTGAGGACCCGTTCGGTGCGGGAGTCGCTGCCGAAGGACGCGCAGACCTGGGTGAACTCCACGTCGTTGAGCACGGTCGCACCGTCGATGGCGGCGATGCCGGTGGCGAAGGCGGAGGCGTGCCGGCAGAGCCGGTCGACGAGGTCGGCCACCCCTGAGCGGCCGAGGGACCGGAGCACGGCCCACACGGTGAAGGCCCGGCCGCGGCGGGAGAGTTCGGGCACCTTGTCGGAGGGATCGCCGTGTTCGTGCTGGATGAGGTAGTCGCCGTGCAGTCCCATCGACGCCCGGAGGGCGGAGGGCTCGCGTACGACGGCGAGCCCGCAGTCGTAGGGGACGTTGAGGGTTTTGTGGGCGTCCGTCGCCCAGGAGTCCGCGGCCGCGCAGCCCGCCGTCAAGCGTGCGTACGCCGGTGAGGCGGCCGCCCACAGACCGAAGGCGCCGTCGACGTGCACCCAGGCGACTGCGTCCCGCGCGGCACGGATCGCCTCGTCGAAGGGGTCGAAGGCCCCCGAGTGGATCTCGCCTGCTTGAAGGACCACGATCACGGGGCCTCCCCCGCCGCCCGCCAGCGTCCGCCGCAGGGCGTCGGGCCGGATGCGCCCCTGGTCGTCCGCCGGCACGATGTCGGGCGCGCCGAGCCCGAGATAGCGCAGCGCGACGTCCACGGCCGTGTGGCGCCCCTCCCCCACCACGACCCGCACCGCCGGTCCCCCGGCCAGCCCGTCACGGGCCGGGTCCCGGCCGGCCCGCCGCAACACGGTGTCGCGCCCGGCGGCGAGGCAGGTGAAGTTCGCCATCGTCGCGCCCGTGGTGAAGCCGACCGCGCTGTCCCGGGGCAGTCCGAGAAGGTCGAGCAGCCAGGTGCTCGCGATCTCCTCCGCAGCCGCGTACGCGGGCGAGACGGTGCGCATCACGCAGTTCTGGTCCCATGCGCTGACCAGCCAGTCCGCGGCGAGGGCCGCCGGCTCCGTACCGCCCACGACGAACCCGTAGAAGCGGCCGCTGGGGAAGGCGGTGAGGCCCGGCTCGCAGGCCGTGGCCAGGAGGTCGACGACGTCGGCGGGAGCGCTCGGGGCCTCGGGCAGGTCCGCGCCGAGCGCCCGCACGATGTCGTCGACCGAGGCCCGGGCGGGGACCTGGCGGTCGGGCAGGTCGGCCAGCCAGCGGAGGGCGTGGTCGTACGCCTGTCGGAGCGCCCTTTCGCGCGCGTCCATACTTCGGACTATGGGACACGCGTCGGCGCCTCGCAAACGCGGGTGGTGGCGCGGAGGTGATCGCGCGGCTGGGGCCCGCATGGCTGGGGCGACGAGGGCGCTCGCGCGGCTAGGACGGTGAGGACCGTCTGGGCACGCGGCCTAGGGTCGGGCGTATGACAGATCGCGTTCTGCACTTGTTGCGTACCCGACCCGAACTGGCCGAACTTGCGGCGTTTCCGTTCAACTTCGATGTGGAGCGCGTCCACCACGCCGAGGACGTGCGGCTGGCGTCGGGTAAGCCGCTGGAGCCGATAGCCGGGGACGACACCGGCGGAACGTACTTCCTGTGCGGGGGCACTGCCGTGCTCCACGCCTCCTCCGAGGGCGACGCGGTGCTGATCGCGGACAGCGTCGGCGAGGCGCTGGAAATGCTCGTCCGGCTGCCCGAGTGGTGCGAGGGGCTCACCTCCGAACTCGACGAGGACGGCATGATCGCCGCTGTGCGCGCCGGGGACGACGAGGCCCGCGAGGAGTTCGCCCCCGAACTGGACGCACAGCGCGAGGCGTTGCTCAGCGGTCTCGGTCTGCCCCGACGGCCCCTGGTCGAGCTCTTCGCCATGGCGGAGTCGGCGGCCGGGCGCACCGATCCGCACCAGGTCCTGCTCAACGCGCGCGAGCTCTGTGCGTACCGGCTCCATGAGTCCTATCGCGTGCCGTTGCGCGATGTCGTGCTCGGTCCCGGCCGGGAGGCGCTGGAGCGGCTGCGGGCCGGTGACTCCGGTGTGCGGAAGGCGGTGGCCGATGACGCCGTACTGCGAGCGGGCATCCTGTGGGCCGCGTATGAGGACTGGAGGGATGAGGGCCGGCGGGCCGACGGCCGGAGGGAAGAGGATGTGCCGCTGCTCCGCTTCCTGCTGGAGCGGGAGAACACCGTGGGGTCGGAGCGGTTCGAGGAGCGATGGCTCGCGGCGGTACTGCTGGCGTCGTACGGGCACGACGAGGACGCCCCGCTCCTGCGCTCCGCCACCTCGGGAGCGGTCGGCTCGGGGGCGGTCGGCGCTTGGGCGGCCGGCCCGGAGGCCGAGCGGTTCGGGCGGGAGGCGGAGTCACCGTTCACGTGGATCGACCTGGCCTTCCGGCAGGGCCGCGTCGAGCACGCCAGGGCCGCCCTGATTCGCCTGCTGGACGACACGGGCCCGGACGCCGAGCGGTTGAGGCGCCTGAGCCGTGCGCTGGAGCGCGTCGGCGACTGGGCCCAGGCGGCCCGCGCGCAGGCCAATCTGCTCTCCCTCCAGGATTCGGCGTGGGACCGGGCGTCGGAGGCGTACGCGCTGGCCCGCCTGGAGCGGGTCAAGGGCGATCTGGCGGCCGCCGGACGGGCGTTGCACAAGGCGCGGACGGCGCTGGGGCTGGAGGGGGGCGCACCGGACGACTCGGTTGCCGAGTGGCACCGCAGGGGGCTGGGCCGGCTGGTCACCGAGCAGCACCTGGAGCTGGTGGCTGCCGCGCTGGAGGCGGGCGACGGGGACCTCGCCCGTACGACGATGGTGCACGCGAGACGCCTGCTGGGCACGGTGGGGGCCGAGTCGGCGAAGGCCCTCAGCCGGCTGTCCACCCGGGCGAAGTGGGCGGTGGCGGGGCTTCCCCGGTCCGGAGCGTGAGGCCGCCCCGGCGCGGTCGGGCGGTGCGAGGGTGACAGATTGTCGCGATTCGGTAACAGGGCGAAAGCGGTGCGCGGGCAGGGCCTAGCGTCTGTTGTTGCCTCGATCGGCCCTGTTTGTGATCGGCCCTGTTCGTGCCGCATCTGGACTTCCGTGTGTGACAGGGCATTGTCACTTTGCGTCGTCCAGCGCGGTACGCCTTGCTCAGAACGGTATGCGCATGCTCCATGACCCGGGATTGCCGTTGTCTCCGCGGTGCTGTGCGGGCGGGGACGCCGCCGGTACGGGCACGGATCCGACCGGGGGTGGCTCCGCGGGTGACCGGCCCCTGGCAAGCGGGTCGCATCGGGCCGACTCCTCCGTCGTACGCACGCCCGGCAGGTGACCACACCTGCTCCGGCCTCGCTCCGCGCCTGCTCCGCGCCTGCTCCGCGGCAGGCATCCGTCACATCGTCAGCACCAGTCAACCAACCGGCATGACGTCGCCAAGGGGCGCGTGGTGCCGCTCGTCACCGTGAACGGAACGCTATTTGATGCTTCTGGACAACCTGTCCAAACGGGCCCGAGCCGCCCTGTCCGCTCGTACAGTTGGGGACGACGGGCGATTGGGCGGGGGCCTGATGGATCCACTTGTGCTTGCTGCGACGTCGGCTTCGATCGTGGGGGCCCTCGCGACCGATGCCTGGCAGCTCGCCCGGGACCGGATGGTGGATCTGTTCCGCCACGCGCAGCCCGACGAGGCCGACAACGTGTCGTTGGAGCTGGAGGAGGCGCGTGAGCTGATCCTCGCCGCTCGGGACGACGCGAACGCGCACGTCGAGCACGAGCTGACCGTCACGCTCCAGCGTCGGCTGCAGGACCTGGTGAGGGGCGGTTCGGCCGCCGACCAGGACGTGCACCGCCTGCTCAACGAGCTGCTGGTCTCCGCCCGGAGCACCGTCCTGTCGCAGCCGGCCGCTCTGTCGTATCTGGCGACGTTCGCCCACAGCGTCCCGGTCATACAGCTTTCGGGACTGGTGGGTGCCACCGGCGGCCTGGCGCTGCCGGCACCGGACGCGTCGGGTGCCGCCGCCTCGTGCCTGCCCGGCCCCACGGTGTTCGACCGGTTGGGCCCCGCGCGGATGCTGCCTCGTGACGTACCGACGTTCACGGGGCGTGAGAGCGAGGTGGAACAGCTGGTCGAGGTGGCTCAGGCGGCCGACGAGCCGTCCGTGTGCCTGGTGCACGGCATGCCGGGCGTGGGCAAGACGGCGCTGGCGGTGCACACCGCCCACCGCCTGGCCGAGGCCGACCGGTTCCCCGACGGGCAGTTGTTCATCAACCTGCGGGGGCACGACCCGAGGGACGAGCCGGCGTCCCCCTTTCAGCTGCTGGGTTCTCTGCTGACGGCGGCGGGGTTTCCCAAAGGGGTGCAGCCGGAGAGCGTGCACGGCCGGGCCGGCATGTGGCGGAGCTGGCTGGCGTCGAAACGCATGATGATCATTTTGGATGACGCGGCCGACTTCAGCCAGGTCGAACCCCTGTTGCCGGGGTACCCCGGCTGCCTGACGGTCGTGACCAGCAGAATCCGCCTCGAAGCCGCGGAGGTGACCAGATCCGTACCCGTCAATGAGCTGGCGCCGGACTCGTCCACCGCGCTCTTCGACCGTTTACTGCGGCACCGCGGGTTCGAGGGCGACGCGCGGGACGCCCGAGAAGTCGCCCGGCTGTGCGGGAACCTCCCGCTCGCCCTCGTGTTCGCCGCCAGTGTCCTCCTCGCCCACCCCACCTGGCAGGTTCCGCACCTCGTCACCGACCTTTCCAGCGCCCCGCGGCGCCTCAGCCGCCTCTCCGGTGGACGCGCGTCCATCTCGGACGTACTCGACACCTCGCTGCGCACACTCGACGACACCGAAAGACGTTTCCTCCGGCGCCTGGGCATGCACCCCGGCCCCGAACTCGAGAAGCGCGCCGCCGCCGTGCTCGCGGACACCACGGTCGAACAGGCCGACCAGTGTCTGGAGTCGCTGTACCGGCACAGCCTGCTGACCGAGGTCTCCCCCGGCCGCTTCCGCATGCACGTCCTGGTCTCCTCCTACCTCCACGCCGGTTCGCCGGAGCAGTTCGCCGACACGGAGACGGCCGGCCCGGCCGGGAACGAGGGCTCGGGTGGGGATGTCAGTTCGGATGGGGCTGGAGGTTCGGCCGGAAGTGGGGGTCTGGCCGGGAACGAGGAGGAGGTACGACGGCGGCTGGTCGACTACTACCGGCGCACCGCGACAGCCGCCTACCTGCTGGAGACCCGGCAGCAGTCCGCGGACGCGCTGAGCGGGTCCCTGCCGGAGTTCGCGCCCTCCCTGCGGGAGCCGTCCCAGGCGGCGGAGTGGCTGGCCGCCGAGCTGGACAACCTCGCGGCCTGTACGCAGCACACCGCGGACCATCCGGACGTGGTGGCCGACCTCGCGACCGTCGTCGTCGCCTACCTGCTGCACCGTGTGGAGGGCGGGATCCGGACCGCCCGGGAACTCGTCGACGCCGGTCGGCAACGCATGAGCAGTCGGGGTGACGTGCGCGCTCAGGCGGTGTTCGCGCACCTGTCCGGCCTGCTGGCGATCGCCGAGGGCGACCTCGAACGCGCCCTGCAGGACCTGGACTCGGCAGCCTGGGCGAGCTTCGAGGACCAGTGGGTTCTCGGTGAGGCGCGCGCCCACTACGGGACGTACCTGGCGCTGCGGCTGGCCGGCCGGTCCGCCCAGGCTGTTTCCGCGCTGGAGCACGCCGCGGAGCTGTTCGCCGAGGCAGGTGACGCCCCCGGCCTGCGCAAGGCGTCCGAGCAGCGTGCCGCCCGCGAGATCGGCACCGGGCGGGCCGCCGTGTCCGCCCCCGGCCGCCGCCGGCCCACTTCACGGGCTCCCCTCGTGAGTTCCGCCGACGCGGACGACTTCCTGACGCAGCTGGAGAACCTCTGCGTCGAGGCGCGCGTCGGGCAGTGGGGCGCCTCGAGCCGGGGTACGGCCGGTCAGGGTGCTGATGGCCAGGGCGCGGCCGGCCAGGGCGACGCGGACGAACGCGGCAACACGGACGAGCGGGCCGACGGGGCGTCGCACGCGGGGGTGGAGAACCCGCCCGGCAGCGCGCACGCGCGCGGTGGCGGAAGCGGAGGCGGTGAGGGCGGCCCTCCCGTCGCTCCCGGCTCGGCAGGGTTCCCCGGCGACGACGACGATGACGGTGTCGATGACGGCGACTCCGGCGGCAACGGCGACGGGCCGGAGGAAGCGGGCCACGGGACCGGTGGACCGGCGCCGGCCCAGCACGTGCTCCCGGTCGACGAACTGGACGCGGTGGACGCCCAGCACATCAACTTCTGGTTCACGGACACGGCTCTGGACGAGGCCCCGCTACGGGTGGCCGAGAGTCACACCGGCTGCTTCCAGGTGGGGCCGGACGACCACCCGGACAACCTGACGGCGGGTGACCGGGTGATCCCGGTGGACGAGATCCCCGCCGCGGGGCTGCTGACGCGCTGGATCGTGTGGTCCTCCACCTGTGAGCTCTCCGTACGGGACGAGGGGGATCCGAGGTTCCGGGCCAACGCCTCAGTCGGTGGCGACCAGCCCCAGTGGAACATCGACTTCGAGCTGCTCATCCCGCCTGACGGCTACTCTGAGGAACGCTTCGTCGTCGTGACGCCCCGCGAGGCGGGCACGGCCCGTATCGACGTCATGGTGCTGGTCGACGACGACCCGTACCGGGAGCTGACCATCGAGTTCCCGGTCGAGGAGTCCCTCCCGGCCGCGCCCTTCGACGGATTGCTGTCGCCCGGCGGCCCGCCAACCGGTGACCCGCCGGATGTCCCGTCCCCCGGCCTGCCCGGTCAGCGCCCGCCGGCGGCGGACGGGCCCACCCACGGCGGCCGGCCCGCGGACGGCCCCGGCGAGGGCGGCCGGCGCACGGATGCTCCCGCCGACGACGACCACACGGCCGACCGCACGGGTGAGCGCGATGACGACCCCACCGGCGACCGCATTGACGACCCCACCGGCGACGGGCCCGACGACCACCGCACCGACGGCCACCGCACCGACGACCGCCGCGCCGAGCGGTCCGCGGTCGGGGAGGCACCGCGCGTCTTATGCCCGACGCGGCCTCACCGGCGTCATCGCGGTGGCGTGCAGACGAGAGCCCGGCAGCGTGTTCCGGCCAGCCAGACCGCGCTCAAGGCTCCGAACGAATGGCAACGAGCCGCCCGTGAACTGTCCTTGTACGTGAACCCTCCCCAGGCGTGGTGGAGTCTGCGGGTGGCCGGCAGGCGGCAGGGGACCGACGTGACCGCATGGCAGCCCTCGGCCACCGCGGGGCAGCGCGTCCGGGACGCGCAGGTCGCCCTGGACGCGTACTGGCAGACCCGTGCACAGCGGTACAACGGCATCTCCGCCGCCGACGTCGCCAAGCGTCTGCGGGACTTCCATCCTTGTTTCGACTGGTCGCAGCAGACGTTGTCGTCCGTCCACGACGAGGACGAGCAGGCATGGGCGGCCGACGCCCGGAGCGACGAGCTGCGGGCGCTGGCGCTGGCCGGCCGGCAGCTCTTCAAGGCCATGTTCCCGGAGGGCACCGACCTCCACACTCTCGTCAAGAACCTCGAGCCCGGCGACCGGCTGGCCATCCACTGGAAGGACTGCACGCCCCAGCACGTCCCCTGGCCACTGCTGTACCGCGGCACCCTGCCGCCCCCGGGGCAGCCGGTGCAGGCGCACGACTTCCTCGGCCTGCGCCTGCGGATCTCGCACGTCATACACCCCTGCGAGTCCACGCGGTCGCTCGACGACGACGCCGTACGCGCCCACTTGATGTACTGGGGCGGCGGGCCGGACGACGAGACCCTCGCCGCGGCCCAGGAACACGCCCTGGAGCTGGCCACCTGGCAGCCGAAGATCCTTCCCGTCTCGGCGGACGACCGCAAGGCGCAGCTGTCGGCGTTCCTGTGGGACCCCTCCCCCGTCGCGCTCATCTACGTCTTCTGCCAGGCGGCCACCGGAGCGGGCAACAAGCCGAGCCTCCGGTTCGGCAGCACCAGCGACGCATGTGACGTCCTGCAACTGGCCGACATGGGGGACGACCCTCTGCTGGACAAGCCGCTCATCTTCATCAACGCGTGCGAGACGTCGGCGGCGGAGCACACCTACAGCAACGAGTTGCAGAACACCTTCCTGGAGCGCGGCAGCCGCGCCTACATCGGCAGCGAGTGCAAGGTGCCCACCAACTTCGCCGCCCGCTTCGCCAGCGTGTTCTTCCACTTCCTCTACACCCGGAACGCCCAGGGCGCTCCCACCTCCGCCGGCGAAGCCCTCGCCCAGACACGGAAGTTCTTCTGGGACGAGTACCGCAGCATCGGCGGCCTGTTCTACAGCTACGTCAACGACGACCAGGTCTTCGTCGCCAAGGCCCACGAAGTGGCGGCCATGCACCGGCCCGACCGACGAACACCGCCGACACGAGCGAGGCAAGCGTGACGACACCGCACCACCCGCACGACATCGCTCACCGGTTCCTCACGGCCGGCACAGCCGACCGCATGGCCCTGGTGCGCGACCCGGAAGCCGCCGACGCACTGCGCTCCCTGCTCGGCCCTGACGCCTATGACGAGCTCCGTCGATCGGCCGGCCCCGCCCCGACGGGGCATCTCGCCGCCGAGCCCACCAACCTCGTCTTCGTGCCCGGCGTCATGGGCAGCGTCCTCGCGAGTACCGGACTCGGCGGTGTCTGGTGGCTGGACATCCGCTCCCGGAGCCGTATCGACAGCCTCGCTCTGGGTCCCGACGGCCACAGTGACGCCCACCCCTCCTTCAAGATCCAGCCCGTGGCCGTCGACGCCTCCTACGAGGGTTTCCTCTTCGCCGCCGAGCGGCAGGCAGGCGTCCAGCACCTCACCTTCCCGTACGACTGGCGCAAACCCTTCGGCGTCAGCGCGGACCGCCTCCATGAGACCGTGCTGGCGGCGCACGAGGCCAACCAACCGAAGACCCCTCTCCACCTCGTGGCGCACAGCATGGGCGGCCTCGTCGTGCGCACCGCGCTCATGCGCCACCCGGACCTGTGGGACCGCATCGGGAAGATCGTCTTCTTGGGTACGCCGCACTACGGCTCGCCGGCCATCGGCGGCTACCTGAAGAACCACTTCTGGGGACACGAGTTCCTCACGCTGCTGCGCAGGTATCTCACCCGGGAGACGTTCCGTTCCCTGTCGGGTGTCCTCGGGCTGCTGCCCGCCCCCGCCGGGGTGTACCCCGCGACTGGCGGTGCCAAGGACGGCGGCCCCGACTACGACCACCCATGCGGCAACTTCGACTTCTACGACGCGGCGGCCTGGCACCTGAAGCTGAGCCCCGCCGAACTCCTGCGCCTGCAGTCCCTCCTCGACGCCACCGCCCAACAGCACCGGGACCTGCACACCTGGCACCACTCGCTCGACCAACGGCAGCGCGACCGGATGGCCGTCATCGCCGGCACCGGATTCAAGACGCTGTTCCGCCTCGCCTACAACAAACGCATGGGCTTCCTGTGGCAGCACATGGACCGCGTCACCTCGCGCGTCCCCCACCACCCCGACCGGGACGGCGACGGACGGGTACCGCTGGCCTCCGCGCAGCTCCCCTGGGTGGGTCAGACGCGGTACGTCCACGGCGAGCACGGCAGCCTGCCGAGCCTGCCGGCCGTACAGGAGGACGTGTGGCGGTTCCTCGCGAACAAGCCCATGCGGCTGAGTGTCAGTCCGGCCGCGGCGATGGGCGAACACCTCGCCGGGGGCTCCCCCGCGACCTCCGCCCTCGCCCTTCCCCGCCCGGCGCAGCCACGGTCGCCCGAGGACCCCGGCTACCTCGACATCACCGGCCCCACGGCCGCTCGGCTCGCCGACCTTGAACAGCGCCTCGCGTGCGGCGAGTTGCCGGAGTTCATCCGTACCCGTCTGCTGTGACTGTCGCGTTGTCGTACGGGCGTCGCCACATGGCGGGGTGACGTCGCAGCTCTCTCCCTGCCCCCGCAGCGGTGACTTCGCGGATGCGCGGCCGGTGATACGAGATGCCCGCGCAAGGCATCCGGGTGACTGGTTGTGTGTGTCAGGCAGCGGCGGTCCGCCGGGCACACCACGCTGTGGGGCGAGTGGTGTGCGGGTGTGTGCCGGGCAGCGGGCGACGAGCGGCCCGCGTGCTCCGGGTGACGTGCGAGAGGTGGCTTCCCGTATGAGGACGATCGCGTTGTCGGGTACGACGGGGTTCCTGGGCAGTCACCTGTTGTCCCGGCTGCTGCGGCGGGACCTGCGCGTGATCGCCCTCGTACGGGACGCACCGCCCCGGGCGGCGGATCGTGTCGCGCGTGCGCTGGCGTTCGCCTCCGACGGCCGGCGGAACGATGCGGTGGACACCGAGCAGTTGCGTCTGGTGCGCGCCGACCTGGACGCGGAACGTCTCGGGCTGCCCGCTGCGGCGTTCGCGCGGCTCGCGGACGAGGTGGACGAGGTGTGGCACTGCGCGGCGTCCACCCATCTCGAAGCGGACCTCGCGACGGTGTGCGCGATCAACGTCGAGGGCACCAGGCGCATGCTGGAACTGGCCGCCGCCGGCCGGCGCCGGCCGCGTTTCGTACACATCAGCACGGCGTACGTGGCCGGTGGGCGCAGCGACTGCACGGTCGCCGAAAGCGACCTGGACGGTTCCTACGGATTCATGACCCCGTACGAGGAGTCCAAGTACCGGGCCGAGCTGCTGGTGCGTGCCTGGGCCGGGGAGGACGGGCGCCGGGCCCTGGTGCTGCGGCCCAGCACCCTGGTGACCGACAAGCCGCTCGTGCCGTCGGGGCCGCGCCACCCCCACTCCGTCCTGGGGCTGCGGCTGGGCCGCCTCGCCGCACGCGGCCCCGACTTCCTCGTCCGGCACTTCGGCATGCGCCCGGACCGTGACGGCGTGTTCCGTGTCCGGCTGCCGGGACGACCCGACAGCACCACCAACATCGCCCCCGTGGAGTACGCGGCGGACGCCGTCATGCGCCTCGTCCGCGACGAGAGCGCACCGGGCACGACCACCCGGCACGTGACCCACCCCGTCGACACACCGGCGCGCGTGTGGCTCGAGGCCCTCCGGTCGATGGTCCCCTGGCTCGAGCCCGTCGTCGTGGCGGACCACGGCGACGCCACCGCCTTCGAGTCGTTCGCCGTCGCGCTGCAGCCCGGCGGCCACCGGTACGGGTATCTGCGGCGCAGCTACGAGCGCACCGCACTCGACACGGCAGAGACACGCGACGGCGTCCCCGCCCCCCTGCCGCTCGACGTCCCCTATCTGGCCCGCACCCTCGACGGGCCCAGGAGCAGGAGCGTGCCGGCGGCGACGTCCGCCTAGATTCCCCCTCACCCGCCTGGAGATGCGATGAACCCCTCACCCATGCAAGAGCGCCTCACCGGACTGCTCCGCGACCACTTCGAAGTCGACCCAGGGGCCCTGCGCCCCGAAGCGTCGCTCCAGGACCTCGGGATGGACTCGCTGGGGCTGGTCGAACTCCTCGTCATCCTCGAAGAGGAGGACGGTATCGAGCTGCTCGAGCAGCCCGCCGGTCTGACGGCTGAGACGACGCTCGCCGAGGCCGTCCGCATCCTCGAGGAGCACGCCGCCATCGGGAAGCGGCAGGGCGAGGGCGCGGTCGTGCAGGAGCCCCTCTCGCCTTCGGTCGTCTCACCTCCGGTCGTCTCACCTTCCGCCGGTGGCGGAGCCGGAGCCGGTGCCGGCACCGGCTCCGCGGCGGAAGGTGTGCTGTCGTGACCCGGGAGCCCGTGGCGGTCACCGGCCTCGGTCTGGTCACCCCCGCCGCGGTGGGCGTGAAGCCGAGCTGGGAGCACCTCCTGTCAGGAGCTCCCACCGCCGCGCCCGACGCCGCGCTGGAGGGCATGCCCGTCGACTTCTCCTGCCGCGTCCCGGACGACGCCCTGTCGGCGGCGCTCGGGCGCGGACTGCGCTGGCGTATCGACCGGTTCATCCAGATGGCGGTCGTGGCGGCCAGGGAGGCGGTCGCCGACGCGGGGCTGTACGCGGCGGAGTGGGACGGCACCCGGGTCGGCGTCGTGGTCGGTGTGGGGGGTACCGCACTCGATCACACCCGCGAGTACGTGAAGGTCCTCGACGGACGTTACGGCGGGCTCTCCCCGAGCCTGGTCGCCCGCAGCCAGCCCGGCATGGCGGCCGGTGAGGTGAGCCTCGACCTCGGTGCCAAGGGCCCGACGATGTGCACCAGCACCGTGTGCGCCTCCGGGACCGCGGCTCTGGGCGCGGCGAAACTGCTGCTGGACGCGGGTGCCTGCGACATCGTCGTGGCCGGTGGCGCCGACTCGCCCCGCTGCCCCATGGGTTCGGCCTCCTTCTGGCGCATGGGCGCCCTGTCCACGCGGTGCGAGGACCCCGCCGGGGCCTCCCGCCCCTTCGACACCGGCCGTGACGGCTTCGTCCTCGGCGAGGGCGCCGGCATCCTGGTCCTGGAACGCGCCGGCCATGCCCGGGCCCGTTCCGCCCGCGTCTACGCCGAGCTGGCCGGCTGCGGTTCGACCGCCGACGCCCACCACTGCGTCGCGCCCCACCCCGAAGGGGACGGTGCCGCGCGCGCCATCCAGGTGGCGCTCGGTGACGCGGGGCTGGCGCCGGGCGACGTCGACCACGTCAACGCCCACGGCACCGGAACCCTCCTCAACGACCAGGCCGAAGCCCGCGCCCTGCTCCGCGTCTTCGGCGGTTCGCCCCCGGTCACCGCGAACAAGAGCGTCTTCGGGCACGCCATCGGCGGTGCGGGGGCCATCGAGGCCGTGTGCAGCGTCCTGAGCCTGCACCACGGTGTCGTCCCGCCCACCGCCAATCTCACCGCGCAGGAACCAGGCCTGGAGCTGGACATCGTCACCGGGAGCCCACGCCCGAAGGCGCTGAACGCCGTCGTCACCAACTCCTTCGGGTTCGGCGGCCACAACTCCGTCGCCGTCTTCCGCCGTCCCTGACGCGGGCACGGGATCCCGTCGTGGCTGCTGGGTCCCCGCGCTCGTTCAGTGCCGCGGCTGTCCGGTTCCCCTTCCCCTCAGCACGCCCACCGTCCGGTCTCAGCCGGCGTCGCACGAAGCGTGCGGCGTCGCGGGACCGCCGCACTCATCCCTGGACGGGCTTGGCGGGGGCCTCGGCGAACGCGTGCGGGGCGTCCTCGCCGTCGGTCCATCGGACGGTGAGCTGTTGGCGGGTCAGGAGCCGTCCGCCGGGGTCGCGGCGGAACTCCCAGTCGTAGGTGCCCGCCCAGGGCGTAGGGGGAGGTTGTGCGCGCCGGTGTGGTGACGGCGACGAACCGCAGGTGGCCGATGCCACGTCGATCCTGCCGGAGCGCTCGCGGGCGGCGGTCACGAAGTCGCGGACGTCGGCGGCGTCGGTGACGTCCGTTCCCTGGAAGGCCGCCGTACCGCCCGCGTGGGTCAACTTTGGCGCCAGCGCGCCCAGTTGATCGGTGCGCCGCGGCCCGAGGAGCAGCCGGTGGCCGTCGGCGGCGAGCCGGCGGGCGGTCGCTCCCCGATCCTGCTGCCGGATCCTGTGATGGCGACGACGTTGGGTACGAACGTCATGCGTACGGTGTTCCTCTCGCGGAGTACGAGGTCGGGCCGACGACGTGGATCCGTCCGGCCCGAGCGAGTCCGCGCGGGCCGAAGAGCCCCTGCCAAGGCCGGGCGGTGCCGGGGTGGAGCGCACCCGGGCACCACACCTTTCCGCGGCATGGCCTGAGGGGCGTGACCGACAACCACCTGGGAGCGTTCCTGCGCGCCCGCAGGGCGGCCCTGCGGCCGCAGGACGTCGGCCTGCCGAGCCACGGCGTGCGCAGAGTCGCCGGCCTGTGCCGTGAGGAGGTGGCCGTCCTCGCCGGAATGAACGCCGACTGCTACACGCGCCTCGAGCAGGGCCGTGAACGTCGCCCGTCGGCCCAGGTGCTCGACTCCCTCGACCAGGCCCTGCGCCTGGAACCCGACGCGTACACGCACCTGCACCGGCTCGCCAGGGCGGTGCCGCTCGGCCCGTTCATCCCCACCCCGAACGTGATCGGTCCCGCCCTCCGTCAGCTGGCGGACGGGCACTCTGCCGCCCCGGCGTTCGTCATCAACCGGACCCTGGACGTCCTGGCGGCCAACGCCTTGTCCGAGGCCCTGCACTCGCCCTTCGAACGGGCGGGCAGCCTGGCCCGCATGACGTTCCTCGACCCGGCGGGCCGACGGTTCTCCACCCGGTGGGGCACGGTGGCGCAGGCGATCGTGGGCCATCTGCCGCCAAGCCGCCGGTGTCGATCCGAACGACCCCCGGCTGCGCCGTCTCGTTCGCGCCCTTACCGAGCGCAGCGCTGACTTCGCCCGTCTCTGGAACGCGCACGCCGTACTGGGCAAGACCCAGGACGCCAAGAGTCTCCTCCACCCCAACGTCGGCCCGCTGACCCTCACGTACCAGGCCTTCGACGTACGCGATGCTCCGGGCCAGCAGCTCGTCGTCCACCAGGCCGAACCGGGCAGCCCCAGCGCCCACGCCCTCAGTCTGCTGGGCACTCTCCACGCCACGGCGGCGGCTCCGACGTCGGCGCGCGCCGGAACGCCCGTGACACTGTCCCCGGGAGGCCGGGCGCTGTGGCCGGGGCGTCGGCCGGGCCAGCGGGTCTGATTGGTCTGGTGCTTCTGGCGGGTCTAGGCCGTGTGTCGGAAGTGCTCTGGGTTGCCCGCTGCGGCGGCACGTTCTTCGGTGTGCTGCCGCAGCGGGCTAGAGCTCAGTCGGTCTGGTTGCTCGTTCGTGTGGGCAGGAGGAACATCAGCGCCCACATGGCGGCGAAGGCAGCGCCGACCCACCACAGGACGCCGGTGAACGCATCCCGGTTGAGCGCGCCCTCGGTCGAGCCACCGGTGGCGGAGAAGAACACCAGGGCGGTCAGCGCAGTGCCCAGGGCCATGCCCAGGTGGATGGACGTGTTGAACAGGCCCGAGGCCGACCCCGCGTTTTCGTGCGGGACCTTGCTGAGCGACATGTCGGCGAGCGGCCCGCCGACCGAGCCAAAGCCCAGCCCGAGCAGCAGGAGCGGAACGGTCATCGCCAGGAGCGTCAGGTCGCCTTGACGGCTGACGATCTGAAGACCGTAAGCGGTCATCGTGCCGAGCACGAGCAGAATCCCGGCCTGGGGCAGGCGGCGTCCGAAGCGTCCGGCGGCCTTTACCGCGACCGTCGCTCCGGCCAGCTCACCCAGGGCGATCATGACGAAGGCCACGGCCGCCTGGAGCACGCTCATGCCCAGGCCGCGCTGGAGGTAGAGCGTCCAGGTCATGAAGAACATGCCGGTCGACAGGCCGAGCAGCAGTTGCGTCGTAAGGCCGCCGGAGAACGCCCGGTCCCGGAACAGCGACAGCACCACCAGCGGGCCATCGTCCTTCCTGCGTTGCTGGTGGCGGACGAAGACGCCGAGCACGAGGACGCCGGCGGCGAGCATGGCCCAGCACCACAGGGGCCAGCCGTGCGCGTGGCCCTCGGTGAGCGGGAAGACGATCAGGACGATGGACAGCGCGGACAGCGGCACACCTGTGAGGTCCAGACGCTGCGCCCGTTCCGCGGTCGACTCCTGGACGAACTTCCGGCCGAGGAGGAACACGGCCAGGCCGAGGGGCACGTTGATCAGGAAGACCGGCCGCCAGTCCAGGCCGAACAAGTCGGACTGGGTGAGCACACCGCCCAGCACCGGCCCCAGGACGGACCCGAACGACAGGACGGCACCGTAGAGGCCGAATGCCTTGCTGCGCTGCTCGCCGTCGAACGTGACGTGGAGGGTGGCCAGGACCTGCGGCAGCATCACGGCGGCCCCGCCGCCCTGCAGGATGCGGGCGGCGATCAGCGTGCCCGGGTCGGCTGCGAGCCCGCACAGCAGCGAGGCCAGGGTGAAGACGGCGGTGCCGATGAGGAAGCTCCTGCGGCGGCCGTAGAGGTCACCGAGCCTGCCGCCGGTGATCAAGCCCAAGGCGATCGTCAGCGAGTAGCCGGCCGTCACCCACTGGAGCGCCGCCGGTCCGGCGCCAAGAGACTCCTGGAGAGTGGGCAGGGCGGTGAGGACGATCGAGCTGTCGAGGATATTCATGAGCTCGGCGACCAGGACCACCACCAGGGCGATCTTCGCGGCCAGGGCCACCTTGGACGCACCTGGCTGAGCGGAGGGCTCGGAGGAATGTTGCGGCTCGTTGCCGAGCGCGGGGGAAACCACGGAAAGGCTCCTGATCCAGAAGAATCGGGGAGCCCGCCGCCGGCCGCAACGGGTCAGCACAGCACCAGGCCCGGGGCAGACGGCAGAGCTGCACCCGGGAAGCAAGGGGAATGCGGGGGTGGTTGACGCAACTCAGACCAGCGCGACGTCCGCCCCCGCACACGTTCACAACAGAACGCGGGGAAACGACGGACGGCTACTTGGCCTGGGGGTACAAGCTCACCTCAAGATCGTGAAACGACGGGTCCGGGCCTGCCACCGCGGTCACCAAGCAGCAGGAACCTCACCACGGTACGACAACCGTCAGGTCCCGCGCACCTCCATATCGCGCAGCTCGTCAAGACAACGGGCACGAGGCCGCGTAAGTCCTTCTGTCACAGCCACTCGCTAATGGCCGCGACGAGGACGTTCGCTCCGTAGCGGACGGCGAGCTTGTCATATCGGGTGGCGACCGCACGGTTCCTCTTGAGACGACTGATTCCGCACTCGACCGCATGACGATCCCGGTAGTCGGCCCGGTCGAAACGTGGCGGTCGGCCGCCACGGGACCCGAGCTTCCTGCGGGGAGTCTCCTCGCTGTCCTGCGGTGATCACGATCGACATGGGTTTCTGCCCTTGCTCGACGGCCAGTTGCAGTTTGGTGGTGAAGCCGCCGCGCGACCGTCCCAGCCCGTGATCACGAGGCTCGGTGAAGATGCCCCCGGTGGTTCCTTCTGCAGATCGCCCTGTCTGCGGGCCCCGGCCGCATGCTGATGGGCGCGGCAGACGGTGGAGTCAACGCTCAGATCCCACGTGATCGCTCCCCTCGCGTCGGCCAGGGCCTGAAGCCGGCTCACGATCCGGTGCCAGGTGCCGTTCCGCTGCCATCGGCGAGACAGGTCGCAGACCCGTCCCCACGGCCGGTACTCGACAGGTACATCCCGCCACGGGACACCAGTACGGACCCGGAAGCGTATGCCGTCGATCAACTGCCGTCGCGACCGGACGGGCGGCCGTCCCGCCTTGACACCTCTCGGCAACAGCGGCTCCAGCACTGTCCACTGCGCATCTGTGAGATCTCCCCGCTCCATGACCGGAGATCATTCACTGCTCAAGATCCATTTTCGATACACGCCCTAGTGGGGCTGACGGGTCTGTGTGGCCCGGTAGCGGGACGGTGAGATCCCGTACCGGGCGGTGAACGCCTGGCGCAGCGACTCGGTCGTACCGAATCCGCAGCGGGCGGCCACGCTCGCCATCGGCAGCGTCGTCGACGCGAGGAGGTGGGCGGCCGCTTCGGTACGGGCCTGGCGGACGAACCGGCCGGGTGCCTGGCCGAGGTGTTCCGTGAACAGACGCGTGAGGTGACGGACAGTCACCCCGGCACGGGCGGCCAGTGCCGGGGCGCCGAGGTCGTGGTCGGGGTGGGCGGCGATGTGCGCGACGAGTTCGCGGACCAGTTCGTTGCGGGGTGCCGGGGCGGCGGTGTGCAGGCTCATCTGCGCCTGACCGCCAGGTCGTTGCAGGTAGACGACGAGGGCCCGGGCCACCTCGCGGGCCAGCTCGGGGCCGTGGTCCTCCTCGATGAACGCGAGGGTGAGGTCCAGCGCGCTGGTGATCCCGGCCGCCGTGTACACGTTCCCGTCCTGGATGTAGATGGGCGCGGCGTCCACGGTCACCTCCGGGTGCCGGGCCGCGAGTTGCGGGGCGAAGCGCCAGTGGGTGGTGGCGCGGCGCCCGTC
Source organism: Streptomyces ficellus (assembly GCF_009739905.1). Lineage (NCBI taxonomy): Bacteria > Bacillati > Actinomycetota > Actinomycetes > Kitasatosporales > Streptomycetaceae > Streptomyces > Streptomyces ficellus. The sequence goes on from NZ_CP034279.1 coordinate 53,127, forward strand.
CAGGAGGCCGGTGGCGGCGAGGACGCCCGCTCCGGTGCACACCGACGCCACACGTCGGCTCTCCTTCGCCAGTCGCCGAACGTGGCCCACGATGCCGGGGTGGGCGGCGGCCCGTTCGAAGCCCGGGCCTCCGGAGACGATGAGGGTGTCGAGCGGGCCGACGAGCTGTTCCAGGGACTGCTGGCTGTCCAGGACCAGTCCGGAGCCGCAGACGATGGGCCCGCCGCCCGGCCCGGCCAGACGTACCCGATACGGCACGGCCGGGGATCCGAGCTCGTTCGCCATGGCCAGGGTCGTCGTCACGCACGCGATGTCCAGCAACTCGGCCGCCTGGTAGCCGACCACGACCATGAGCCGCTCCGTCACGCGCCGCCCGCCCGGCCCGCCCCCGCGCTGTTCCGCCATGCGGCGACCCTATGCCGGAAGGACCGCCACCCCAAGGTTGCGGACATCGGCCGGGCCACCGCGTGCGTACCGGCGGCGCCACCCGGACAGTGGAGCGGGCACCCCCGGCACCCGCCCCTTTCCTTTCCGGACTTCTGCAGCACCAGGGAGAGACCATGACGATCGAGTCCCCCCGCGACGAACGTGACAGCGGCACCAGCGGAGCGCGGGATGTCGTGCGCGCCCTCGGGCACAGGTGGCCGACTCTGCTCGCCGTGGCCCTGGCGGTCGCCACCTTCGCCGACGGTCTGCCACCGCGGGGCTTCCTGGCCGCGCTCCTCGTCGTCATGCCGGTGTGCTACCTGCTCTTCGGCGCGGTACGGGGCGAACTGCGCCGGCCCGGTGCCCTGCTCGTACAGCTCCTGGGCCTCGCCGGGTTCACCGCCGTCGCGCTGGCCGCCCTGGCCGTCGACGACACCCTCGGCTGGTACGTCCTCGCCGCGGGGTGGCTGGGGCACGCCGTCTGGGACTTCGTCCACCACCGGTCCGGCCGGGTCGTCCCGCGGGCGTGGTCGGAGTGGTGCTGCGTCGTCGACGCCTGTGGCGCGCTGGCGCTGGTCGCCCTCGCGGTCCAGTGATCGCCGCCAGGTGGGGCTGTCCGCTGGGTCGGCACGGCCCGTAGGACGTGCTAGGCCCGCGTCGCCCGTAGCAGGAGCAGGGCGATGTCGTCCGTGCCGGGTGTGGTGCGTTCGGAATACCGCAACAGGCTGTCGGCGGTGTCGTCGAGGCTCTGCGCCCCGGGGTGGTCGAGGTGGTGGCGGGCGAGGTGGCGGGCGAGGTTCAGGGTGGCGGAGTCGATGTCGGTGCCGGGCGTCTCGACCAGGCCGTCGGTGTGGAGGAGCAGGAGCGCGCCCGGTGGGAACGGGATCTCCAGGGTCGGGTACGCGGCGGTCGGCTCGATCCCGAGGAGGAGTCCGGGCGGCACGGGGAGTACGTCCGTCCCGCCGTCGGGCTGTCGCAGCAGGGGTGGCGGGTGGCCGGCGCTGGCGAGGCGGGCGCGCCGGTGTTCGAGGTCGACCTGGACGATCAGGCAGCTGGTGAACAGTCCGGGGTCGAGGTCGGCCAGGAGGCGGTTGGTCCGGGCGAGGAGCTGCGAGGGCGGTGTGCCGGCGGTGGCGTGGGCGTGGACGGCGGTGCGGACCTGTCCCATCAGTGCGGCGGCGTTCACGTTGTGTCCCTGGACGTCGCCGATGGCGGCCACAACCGTCGTCGGGGTGGGGTGGATCAGGTCGTAGAAGTCGCCTCCGATCTCCATGCCGTGCCCGGCCGGCCGGTAGCGGGCGGTGACGTCGAGGCCCGGGACGGGTGGCAGGGTCTGGGGCAGCAGGCCGGTCTGCAGGGTGTGGGCCAGGGCGTGCTTGGCGTCGTAGAGGCGGGCGCGGTCGAGCGCCTGGGCGATCAGGCCGGCCAGCGAGGTCAGCAGGGCCCGTTCGGCCGGGGGGAACGGGCGCGGGCGGTCGTACGAGAGGATCAGTGAGCCCACCGACCGGCCGGACGCGGTGAGCGGCAGGAACGCCCAGGCGCTGCGGCCCTCGTGGCGGGGTGCGTCGGGGTGGGCGCGGCGGAACTCCTCGTAGCTCGCGAAGAAGACGGGGGTGCCGGTGGTGAGCACCTGCGCGTTGGCGACGGCCGCGGTCAGCGGCGTGCCGTCGAACCGGGCGACGAATTCGGGCCGGTAGCCGCGGTGGCCGATGATCCGCAGCCGTCCCTCCTCCACCGTCATGAGGACCAGGCCCTGGGGGCCGAGCGCCGGCACGATCTGGTCGGCCAGCAGCTCCATCACGTCCCGGACACCGGCCGCCTCGGCGAGGGCGGCGGCCAGGTGCGTCAGGTGGTACAGCCCCATGGCCCCCATCGGCTCCTGTCCGGTCTCCCCTTCAGTGGCTGGGGCGGGGGCGTCCGGGGCGAGGGCTGCCGGGGGCGTCGTACCGGAGGAGACCGTCGCGGCGGGAGAGATGTGCAGGCTGATGCCGCGCTCGTCCGGGTAGAGCTGGAAGAGCAGACGTGCGTCGGGCGGCCGGACCGCGGTGAAGGCCGTCGGCCGCCGGGCCACCACCGCAGCCCGGTACCGGTCCTCCACGAGAGGGTCGCGCAGCCATGGCAGCACCTCCCACGGGCGCCTGCCCAGGAGCTTCGGCGCGTCGACGCCCACCAGTGCGGCGCCGGCCGTGTTGATGAAGGTGATCTGACCGTCGAGGTCCAGTGCGCAGCAGCCCAGGGGCATGCGGTCGGTGAAGTCGAGGGCTGCGGCGGCCCGTGCCGGGTCCAGGTGCCGCCGCCGTGGCGCGGCGACGAAACGCGGCTCGCCCTGGGGCGGCCGGACGTCACCGTCCCGCGCCGGCGCCCCTCGCAGGCACTGCTCGGCGCGCCGGGCGAAGGTGCGTATGCCCTCCTCCTCCCGCTCGCTGAGCCGCGGGGGGTGCCACCCCGGCCACAGGAGGACGAGGCCGCCCAGCGCGTCGTCACCGCCGCCCGCGATCGGGGCCGCGGCGAGGAGGAAGTCGTACGGGAGCACCAGCCCCAGCCTCGGGTAGCGGCGGGCCACCTCCTCCTGGCCGCCGCCCAGCCAGACGAGCCGTCGCTCGCGGACTGCGTCGGCCACGGGGACGGCTTCGTCCAGGGAGATCCGTGCCCAGGGAGCGGTGATCGGAGGAGGCGCCCCCGCCACGAGCCCCAGCCTCAGGACGCGCTCCTCCGCCTCCAGCAGGTACACGAGCCCCACGGAGGCCCCGGTCTCCTCCATGACGGCGGCCAGGGGCCCGTCCAGCCGGTCCGGTGCCTGCTGGGCCGCCGTCTCCGCCGCCCCGGTCGCCCCGTCCGTGTGGTGCATGGAACTCACCTGCCCGCCGGGTGCGTATCGCCCTTATCAGGACGATAGACCCGGTAGATCCGCCGAGGCATCCCCGGCCGGCCCTGCGGCCCGCGACCCCGCATCCCAGCCCCGGCGGTGGGCCCAGGTGCGGAGCGGTCTACGCGTGCCCCGCCCGGTCCTGGTCCGTGACGGCCTCGGGCGGCCGGGAGGAGGCGGACGGGGCGGTCGGGGTGGACGGAACCGGCTCGTCCGGGCGGCGGCGCCTGCTGATCCAGAGAGCCACGGGTTCGGTGTAGCGGGCGGTCAGCGGCCCGATCACGACCAGGAGGAGGACGTACGCCGTGGCCAGCGGCCCCAGCGCCGGTTCGATGCCCGCGGTGACCGCGAGACCGGCGATCACGATGGAGAACTCGCCACGGGCCACCAGGGTGCCGCCGGCGCGCCAGCGGCCCTTGACCCCGACGCCCGCCCGCCTCGCGGCCCAGTAACCGGTGGCGATCTTGGTGAGGGCGGTGACGACGGCGAGCGCGAGTGCGGGCAGCAGGACGGGCGGGATGCTGGCCGGGTCGGTGTGCAGGCCGAAGAAGACGAAGAACACCGCGGCGAACAGGTCCCGCAACGGGCTGAGCAGCGTGTGGGTGCCCTCGGCGACCTCACCGGACAGGGCGATGCCGACCAGGAAGGCACCGACCGCGGCGGAGACCTGGAGCTGCTGCGCGATGCCGGCCACCAGCAGGGTCAGCCCCAGGACGACGAGCAGGAGCTTCTCGGGGTCGTCGCTGGAGACGAAGCGGGAGATCAGCCTGCCGTAGCGGAGGGCGACGAACAGCACCGCGCCGGCGACACCGAGCGCGATGGCGAGGGTGGCGCTGCCCGCGGCCAGTCCCACGCCGGCGAGCAGGGCGGTGACGATGGGCAGGTACACGGCCATGGCGAGGTCTTCCAGCACCAGCACGCTGAGGATGACCGGTGTCTCGCGGTTGCCCAGGCGTCCCAGGTCGCCCATCACCTTGGCGATGACACCGGAGGACGAGATCCAGGTGACCCCGGCGAGCACGACCGCGGCGACCGGGCCCCAGCCCATGAGCAGCGCGGCGAGTGCGCCGGGCAGGGCGTTGAGGGTGAAGTCGACCAGGCCGGCGGGGTACTGGGTCTTGAGGTTGGAGACGAGGTCGCTGGCGGTGTACTCCAGGCCGAGCATCAGCAGCAGGAGGATGACGCCGATCTCGGCGCCGATCGCGACGAACTCCTCGCTGGCGGGCAGGGGCAGCAGCCCGCCCTCGCCGAACGCGAGACCCGCCAGCAGGTAGAGCGGTATGGGCGAGAACTTGAGCCTGCCCGCGACCCGGCCCAGCAGGCCGAGGCCGAGGATGATCGCACCGAATTCGATGAGGAAGAGCGCGGAGTGCACGGGATTCACTCCCGTCCCAGTATCGCGGCGGCGGCGTCGACGCCCTCACGGGTGCCGATCACGATGAGGGTGTCGCCGCCGGCGAGACGGAAGTCCGGTGCGGGTGAGGGCCGTGCCTCCGCGCGGCGCAGGACCGCGACCACCGAGACCCCGGTCTCGGTGCGCATCCGGGTCTCGCCCAGGACGCGGCCGTTCCAGTGCGAGTGCGCCGACAGCTCGATGCGCTCGGCCACCAGGCCCAGGTCGGTGGTGTGGAGCAGGTTCGGGCTGTGGTGGGCCGGCATGAGCGCGTCGATCAGCGAGGCCGTCTCGGCGCCCGTCAGGTGCAGCGACTGGGCGCAGGCATCGGGGTCGTCGGCCCGGTAGACGTTCACCGTCCGGGTCCCGTCCCGGTGGGCGATCACCGACAGTTGGCGGTGTTCGCGGGTGCTGAGGTCGTACTGGACCCCGATGCCGGGCAGCGGTGTCGTGCGCATCCGTGGAGCAGGCACAGCCCGTCCCTCTCTGTTCGTTCTCGTTCGTTCTCCGTCCCGCCCACTGCGACGGCGGTACCGGGCAGCGGTACGGCGGTACGGCCGTACTGCGCGCGGCGGGTTCGGGCAGGCGATCCGGCGCGGCAGGGACTCATGGTGCCAGGTCGGTTCCGGACCGGAAGAAGGGTGTCGCCGGATGCGGTGCTGTCGGACGGGGCGCACCCTGGAGGTGACGACACGACCTGCTCCACCAGGGGGCGACGATGGGTGCGGGAACCGAGGCCACCGTCTGGGACACCGTCGAACGGTACTTCGACCTGCTCCAGGCGCATGCCGACGCGGAGGTCATGCTGAGGGAGATCCTCACGCCGGACTTCCGTACGGGCTTCTCGGACGGTTATGTATGGGAAGGCGCGGGAGGGCTGCGGGACTTCCTGGCGGCGCGTTCGGTGTTCTTCGACGAGCGCCACACCCTGCATCAGATGTCGGCGCCCGAGCGCGGCGGCGACGGCCGGTGGACGTGCCGGACCAGGTTGTCGTTCTTCCTCCGCCGTCTGGATCCCGGGGAGGCGGTGAGCCGGGAGTTCACCGGGCTGGCCTGGCACACCTGGGTACTCGACGAGGGGCCGCCCTGGCGTGTGGCGGCCCAACTCGTCGACGGTTTCGCCGGTATGAACGACAACGCGCGTGCGCTCTTCTCCCGCCCTGACGAGGGCCTCGAGACCTAGGGAGTGTCCGGAAAGTATCGGCGTCCGCCCGGAGGGCGGGGGCCGTGGCGTCCGGTGCATACTGTCGCGAGGCGGAGGAGGGAGACATGGCGGAGCCATGGCGACCGACGACAACGCGGCGACAGTGCGTGCAGGGCGTCCCGGGCCAGGCGAGACTTTACGGATACGACCTAGCGTCAAGGCTGTACGCAAAGGCCCCGTGGGCACGGTGTGTGGGTCGGGCGGCTCGGGCGGGTCAGCCCGCGTCGGCCAGTACCGCGCGCAGGGTCTGCGCGAACTCCTCCGGGGCGCCGTGCTGGCCGTACTCGCCACCGAGGAAGCCTCCGTGGTGGCTCGGGAAGAGGGTCAGGTCGGTGCCCAGCTCCCGGGCGAGCTCGGCCGCCGCGCGGGCCGGGAACTCCCCCTCCGACTCCTTGCCCGCCGCCACGACCACCCGCGTCGAGGTGGCCCGCAGCGCGACGATGTCGGGCCGGTAACCCGTGCAGCCGAGCATGTTCTGGCCCAGCAGGGGGTCGTCGCGCGAGCCGTCGTCCTCGGCCGGCAGTCCGAAGGCGGCCGGGTCCGGCGCCGGCTGGTCGTGCCAGTTCTCGGTGAAGAGGCCCTTGTGGCCGGCGGTGACGATGAACTTGGCCATCGCCGGACCCATCCCCTGCCGGAGGTAGGTGGTGTGGATGTCCTCGCAGACCGCGAACGCGGCCTCGCGGTCGGGAAGCACCTGCGTCGTCGGCGGCTCGTGCGCGACCAGCGTGGCCACCAGCTCGCCGTGCCGGGCCACCAGCGCGAGCGCGTTGACGGCGCCGCCGCTGCTCGCGAACAGGTCGACCGGTCCGGCGCCGACCGCCTCGATCACCCGCCGCACGTCGTCGGCGTGCTCCTCGGGCGCCGTTCGCGCGGCGCCGTCGGTGCGCGGACTGCGGGCGGTGCCCCGCGGGTCGTAGGTCACGACGGTCCGGTCGGCGAAGTGCCCGGCCAGCGTGGCGAACCCGGCCGCGTCCATCGGCGAGCCGATCAGCAGGAGCGGACGGTGCCGCCCCGCGGTGCCGTCGCCGTCCGGGCGCCGCACGTCGTAGGTGAGCGTGGCGCCCGGTGCGTCGAGGGTGCGGGTGTCGGTCGTCGTGCCGGTGGTCGCGTCCGTCGTCGTGCCGGTGGTCGCGTCCGTCGTCGTGCCGGTGGTCGCGTCCGTCGTCGTGCCGGTGGTCGCGTCCGTCGTCGGGCCGGTGGTCGTGTCCGTCTTCGGGCCGGTGGTCGTGTCCGTCGTCGGGCCGGTCTCGGTCATGGCGTTGCCTCACAGGGGTCGCTGTTCGGTTGACGGGGTCGCCGTCCCCCGGGATCGCCCGGGGTGGTCGTGCACAGGGTGGACCGGACTCGGAGCCACAACTCATCGGCCGACGGCGTGGTTTTTTTCTGTCGGCCGCGAGCAGGTCACCCGGACGGGGGCGAGGGGCTACGGCCCTGGCGCAGGGCGGCGGCGACCAGGCCTTCGACGGCTTCACGCGGCACGTCGCCCCCGCTCACGAGCCGGTCGAAGACGAGTCCGTCGATGCAGGTCAGCAGCGTGTGCGTGCGGTTGTCGACGTCCGGTACGGCGTGGGCTGCCAGGAACGAGCGTACGGCCCGGCGGCCCGCGTTCTCGTGGGGGACGAGGATCTTCCGCAGCTCCGGGTCGCGCACGCTCTCCACCGCGCAGGCGTAACGGGCGAGCGAGCGGCGGCGGCCCTCGCCGGTGAGCCGCTGCCGGGTGAGCTGGACGATGCCGTCCACCACGTCATCGACGGTGCGCAGCGGCGGCAGCCGTTCGGCCGTCGCCTGCAGTTCCGCCTGGTCGAGCTGGACCAGGCGGGTGACCAGCGCGGTGAGCAGCGCGGCCCGGGTGCGGAAGTAGGCCGACGTGGTGCCGGGCGGCAGGGCGGCTCGGCGATCGACCGCGCGGTGGGTCAGGCCGCGGATGCCCTCGTCGGTGAGCACGTCGAGGGCCGCGTCCGCGAGGAGGGTGCGCCGGTCCGGAGTCATACCCCTCTTTCTACACCTGTAGAGCGTCGGGTAGCGTCGTGTTTCTACAGGTGTAGAAGGAAGGCGGGGGATGTCATATGGGCGGGACGGGGACAGCAGTGGTTGTCGGAGGGGGCATCGGCGGGCTGGCCGCCGCGATCGGTCTGCGCCGAACGGGCTGGGAGGTGACGGTCGTCGAGCGCGCGTCCGTACTCGACGACATGGGAGCGGGCATCTCGCTGGCCGCCAACGGGCTGCGGGCGCTGGACGGGCTCGGCGTCGGCGAGGCGGTGCGGGAGGCGTCGCGGGGCCAGTACAGCGGCGGTACGCGGACGCCGCGCGGCGATTGGCTGACCCGGATGGACGGCACCGTGCTGGAGCGGGCGGTGGGCTCCCCCATCGTGGGCATCCCGCGCGCCACCCTGCACCGGCTGCTGCGCGACGCCCTGCCCGGCGGGGCCCTGCTGATCGGCTCGGAGGCGAGCGAGATCCGGCGGACCGGCTCGGGGACCGTACGCGTCGAGTGCGGCGACACGACCCTGGACGCGGATCTGGTCGTGGCGGCGGACGGCGTCCGCAGCACGGTACGAAGCCACCTCTTCCCGGACCACCCCGGCCCCGTCTACAGCGGCTCGACGGTGCTGCGCGCCATCACCGAGCGGCCGGTCGACCTGAGTACTGACTTCGAGCTGACCTGGGGACACGGGGCCGAGTTCGGGCACATCGCCTTCCCCGACGGGCGGGCCGAGTGGCACGCCGTGCTCGGGCTTCCGGCGGGGACGCGGTTCGCCGATCCGTCGGCCGAGCTGCGCCGGAGGTTCGGCCGGTGGCACGACCCCGTTCCCGCCCTGCTCGCCGCGACGGCGCCCGAGGCCGTGCTGCACCACGACGTGTACGAACTCCGCACGCCGCTGCCCTCGTACACGGCCGGCCGGATCGCCCTGCTGGGCGACGCGGCACACGCGATGACCCCCAATCTGGGGCAGGGTGCCTGTCAGGCGCTGGAGGACGCAGTCACCCTGGCCGCCGCGCTCGCCTCCGGCCCCACCGTCGAGGCCGCGCTCGCCCGGTACGACGCCGAACGCCGCCCGCGCAGCCAGGCGGTCGCCCGTGCCGCGAGGCAGGCCGGGCGGATGGGCCATCAACTCTCCCACCCCGTGGCGGTCGCCCTGCGCAACAGGGCGATGCGGCTCGCCCCCTCCGGTGCCGCGACCCGCGCGATCCTCCGGCACCACGCCTGGGAACCGCCCCGGCTGAACCCGTCGCCTGCGACCTGAGGACCACGGGCGGCCGGCGACCTGAGGACCCCGGGCGGCTGGCGACCTGAGGGCGCCCCGGGCAGGTGGCTGCCCGGCGAGTGGCTACGGGGCCGACGGCGTCCCGGTGAGCCGGGTGAGGACCAGCAGCGTGTCGACCAGGTCCTCGGCGGGGGCACCGGTGGCCAGGCGGCGCAGTTGCTGGCCGAAGACCAGGGCGACGGCCGCGCCGGCCAGCCGTTCGGGGTCCGGTACGCCGAGTTGGGTCAGGATCCGGGTGGCCAGCAGATCGTAGGCGGCGAAGCACTCGGCCGCGGCGGCGCGCAGCCGTTCGTCGCGGCCGGCCTGGACGTACAGCTCGAAGGGCGCGATGTGCCGGCTGTCGAAGGCGTTGCCGCCCGCCACCTGTGCCACCACCTCGGCGGCCTGCCCGATGTCGAAGGGCTCGTCCGGGCACTCGCCGGAGCACGCGTCGGCGAGGGCGGTGAAGTGCCTGGTCTCCTCGGCCACGAAGTGGAGCAGGCTCTCGCGCAGCAGTTGGTGCTGGGTGGCGAAGTGGTAGGTGACGGAACCGAGGGAGACGCCGGCCTCCTTGGCGATCCGCCGGTTGGTGACGGCGGCGATGCCGTCCTGCCCGATGATCCGCAGTACGGCGTCGATGATGCTCTGGCGGGTGTCGGAGGCGTGAGGCATGTCCGCATTCTGCCTCACCGGCCGGTGCGACCCTCCTGGCCGGTGCACCCCGCCCGGCTCGTGCGCCCCCCGCCGAGGCCGGTGCGAACAACCTTCGGTGGTCTGCGAGTTGGGAGCAGCATGGGTGTGGACAAGCGGTGGACCGGTCCTTACTGTTCGTTCGAACGAACAGCAGCATCGGGACGCCGTACGGGAGTGCTCGTGGACATATCCGGATCGAACGTTCTGCTCACCGGGGCCACCGGGGGCCTGGGCGCCGCCCTGGCCGCGCGCTTCGCGGCGCAGGGAGCCCGCCTCACGCTCACCGGGCGGCGGGAGGACGCGCTCAAGGCCGCCGCGGACGCCTGCGGTGACGCCCGCATCGAGCTCGCCGACCTGGCCGAGCGGTCCGACGTCGTCCGCCTCGCCGAGGCGTGCGCCGGGACGGACGTACTGGTCGCGAACGCGGCCCTGCCCGCCAGCGGCGACCTGCTGGACTACACCGAGGAGCAGCTCGACCGCGCCCTCGACGTGAACCTGCGCGCGCCCGTCCTGCTGTCCCGGCTGCTAGCGACGCACATGGTGGCCCGCGGGCGGGGCCACATCGTGCTGGTCGGTTCCATCTCCGGCAAGGCGGCGACCCGGTCCACCTCCCTGTACAACGCGACGAAGTTCGGGCTGCGCGGCTTCGCCCTCGCCCTGCGCCAGGAGTTCAGGGGCACCGGCGTCGGGGTGTCCCTCGTCCAGCCCGGTTTCGTGCGCGACGCCGGGATGTTCGCCGCGACCGGAGCCACCCCGCCGAACGGCATCCGGACCGTCACGCCCGGTCAGGTCGCCGACGCCACCGTACGAGCCGTTCGCCACGACCGGTGCGAGGTCAACGTTGCGCCCCTGGAGCTGCGGCTGCTGAGCGCGATCGCCGGGCAGTTCCCCGGCTTCGCCGAGCGGGTCCAGGCCCGGGCGGGCATCGACGGACCGGTGCGTCAGATGGTCGAGGCCCAGCGCTCACGACGCTAGGGAGTGTCCGGAAAGTATCGGCGTCCGCCCGGCGCCCGGACCGCCCCAGACGCTCGCTTCGCGAGCCGTCCCACTCGCATTCCGTTGCACTCGCGTTCCGTCCCACTCGCAAGCCATCCCACGTGAAGGAGAGCGGCCGTGCCGGGTGAACTGCCCACGAACCGAGCCACGGACGGGCCCGCGGACCAACCCGCGTCCGGCCCCACCGCCGGCGTCGAGGGCGTCGAGCGCAGGTCCCTGCTCCGGTTGGGCGCCCTGCTGGCGGCGGGCGGGGCCGCCGCGCTGGTTCCCGCGCCGGTCGCGCACGCCGCGACGAGGGGGCGGGGGACCGACACGGTGACCACCACCTACCGGGGCCGCGCCCCGCACGGCAACGACCAGTGGGTGTACGTCCCGTTCGGCGTCCCGGCCGGGGTGCGGCGGATCTCGGTCACCACCTCGCACGAGGCCGCCGCCGGGATCCTGGACCTCGGCGTCCTCGGCCCGTCCGGCTTCCGCGGCTGGTCGGAGGGCGCACGGTCCGGCTTCACCCTCTCCGGGGCCGATGCCACTCCCGGCTACGTGCCCGGGCCCGTCGAGCCGGGCGGGTGGTCGGTCATCCTGGGGCCGATGGTCAGCGCACCCGGCGGCATGGACTGGCGGGTGGACGTGACCCTGCACCACGGAGACCCGCTGCCCCAGGCCCCGTACGACATCCTGCCGTCCGCCGTGGTGGGGCGCGGGCCCGGCTGGTACCGGGGCGACCTGCACCTGCACAGCGTGCACTCCGACGGGCAGCGCACGGTGGACGAGATCGTCACGGATGCCCGACGGGAGGGGCTGCACTTCATCGCCACGTCCGACCACAACACCAGTTCCACGGGGGTGACGTGGCGGGGCAACGTGCCGACCGACCTGCTGGTCATCAACGCCGAGGAGGTCACCACCCGGCACGGTCATTGGCTCGCCGTCGGTCTGCCGCAGGGCGAATGGGTGGACTGGCGCTACGGGCCCGCGAACCAGGGGGCGTTCGAGGGCCACGCGCGGCGGGTGCACAGTCTGGGCGGCCTGACGATCGCCGCGCACCCCCTCACACCGGCACCGGGGTCCTTCTTCGAGTTCGGCCTCGACCGCGTGGACGCGCTGGAGGTGTGGAACGGGCCGTGGACGCTGGACGACGCCGCCAACATCGCCGCCTGGCACGTCATGCTCTGCCTCGGCAAGCGGGTCGCCGCGGTCGGCAACAGCGACGCCCACAGCCCGACGGACGCGGTCGGCCGGCCCCACAACGTGGTGCGCGCCACCAGCCTGTCGACGCCCGCCGTGCTGGACGCACTGCGCCTGGGACGGTCGTACGCCGTCGAATCGGCCGCCGTGACCCTGGACTTCACCGCCCGCGCGGGCAACGCCGTCGCGGGGCCCGGCGAGGAGCTGCCCCTGGTGCTGTTCGACACCGTCGACGTGACGCTGGACGTGACGGGAGCCCTGGACAGCATCGCCACCCTCCACACCGAGTGGGGCATCATGGCCGCCACCGCCATCGACGGCAGTGGCACGGGCCGGCTGCGGTGGCGCGGCTGGGGCAAGGCCTCCCTGTTCGCCCGGGCCGAGGTGCGCCGGCCCAAGCCCGCGTCGACCACCCTGGACCAACTGGTGGCCATCACCAACCCGGTGTGGTTCCACTCCGCGCGACTTCCCCCGTACGACGTGGAGCGGCGTGCGCTGTTCCACACCGAGCGCCGCCCCGACGGCTCCTGGAGCAGCATGCGCCCCCTGCCGGGCGCGGCCGGCGAAACCGGCGCCTTCGCGGGCATACACAGCGCCGCTGCCGGGATGCCGGACGGCTCGGTCGTGATGCTCGGCATCGCGCCCGACAACGGTCTGTGGCTGGCCACAGCTCGTGGGGCGCGCGCGCTTCAGCCCTGGCGGCGCGTCCCAGGGCCGGACGGCTCGGCCGGGTTCACCGTCCGGGAGGCGGACGTCGCCGCTTTCGACGACGGCACCTGTCAGATCGTGGTGACGGCCATGGACGGCACGACCTACCACCAGCAGCGCGGCGCCGACGGCACGCTGCCGGGGTTCCGGCCCGTGCCGGGGCTCGCGGCGGGCAGCCGGTGGGGGGCGACGAAGGTGTCGGTCGCCGCGATGCCCGACGGCTCCGCCCAGCTGCTCAGCTACGGTACGAACGGTGCCATGTACCACTGCGTCCGCGAGCGGGACGGAGCGTGGACGGCTTGGGGGCGGCCGGCAGGTTACAACGGTTCCCCGGCGTTCTCCGGGCCCGCCCTGGCGATCACGGGCCTGCCCGACGGCTCTGCCCAGGTGCTCGCGATCGGGCTCGACGGGATCGTGTACCACCAGCAGCGGCGTGCGGACGGCTCCTGGACCGGCTTCCGGCCCCCGCGGGGCGTCACCACTCCCACCATGGGAGCGAGCGCGGTCGGCATCGCGGGCATGCCCGACGGCTCCGCCCAGGTCGTGACGGTCGGGCTCGACGGACGGGTCTGGCACAACGTCAGGAACCCGGACGGCTCCTGGACTCCGTTCGCCCCCGTACCCGGACCCAACAGCCGCGACCCCTTCCCCGCGGGCCAGGTCCACATCGCCGCCCTGCGCGACGGCTCGGCGCATGTGACGGCCATCAGCGCGGGCCGGCCGCGCTGATGGGCGATCACGTGGTCAGGCGTCCCCGAAGTCTCCGGCGAGCGCCGACGCGATGGTCAGGTGCGGCTTGGCCTCGTCGGTGCGCCCCTGGCGCTCCAGGGTGCGGCCCAGCAGGAGCCGGGCGTAGCGCTCGACGGGATCGCGCTCGACGATGAGAAGCAACTCCGCCTCAGCGCGGCGCAGTTGGGCCGAGTGGTAGTACGCTCGCGCCAGCAGCAGGCGTGGCCCCGTCTGCTCGGGCACCTCCTCGACCAGCTCGCTGAGCACCCGCGCGGCGACGGCGTACTCCTTGGCGTCGAAGAACAGCTGTGCCCGCTCCCAGCGCTCCGCCGGCGTCCCCCGGGAGTAGTAGGCGTCGCCGGGGGCGGTGTAGGTCATGTCCACTGATGGCCTCCTTCCGCGCCGTCAACCACCACAGGTCGTTGAAAATTCCACCATCCTTTTCGGGCGGGGAGGGCGGGGTGGAGGGCGCGCCCTCCGGCCGGTGGCCCGATCACATGGATCCTTGACCCTCCCGCCGCTTTCCGCGCCTGCCGCGCACACGAAGGATGAAGGGCACAGGCGATCGAGTCGCGGCGCCTGAACGGCAAGGAGAGACACCATGGCCCTGGACATGCGGGAGCGATGTGAGCGCTGTGAGTCGGCCGCTCTGCCGCACGACGCGGTGGCACGCATCTGTTCCCACGAGTGCACCTTCTGCCCGCCGTGCAGCGAGGCGATGCGGCACATCTGCCCCAACTGCGGCGGCGAGCTGGTGCCGAGACCCCGCCGGGCTGTGACCGGCCAGGAGGCGTGATCGATTACGGTCACCGGTCTCCGTCGGTACGCGCGGGGAGTTCCAGCCTGCGGCCGGTGAAGCGCTCCCGCAGGAGCCGGTCGTGCGTCACCACCACCAGCGTTCCGGTGAAGTGCGCCAGGGCCGCCTCGACCTCTTCCACCAGCGCGGGCGCCAGGTGATTCGTCGGCTCGTCGAGCAGGAGCAGATCGAGCGGGCCGGCCGTGACCAGCCGGGCCAGTTCGAGTTTGCGCCGCTGCCCCACGGAGAGGTCCCGCACCCGGACGGTGAGGTCGGCGGCACGGAAGAGGCCGAGGCCGAGCAGGCCGTCGGCGTACTGATCGACCGGCCCGGGCCGCCCGGCCGCGAACGCCGCGAGCAGCGTCCGGCCGTCCCGCGCCTCCCCCGGAGCGCCCTGCTGGCGCAGGAACCCGACCCGTTCCGGTCGGCTCACGGCGCCCTGGGTGGGGGTGACCTCCCCCGCGAGCACCTGGAGCAGGGTGCTCTTGCCCGCGCCGTTGGGGCCGGTGACGAGCAGCCGCCCGCCCGGTGGCAGCCGCAGGGACGGCACGTACAGCCGCCCTTCGACCAGGACGTCCTCCAGGTGCGTCGCCGTGCGGTCGTTTCCGGGGGCCGTCGTAGCGGGGCTCACGGTCGCCGTCGTGCCGTGTACGCGGCCGGTGAAACGGAGCGGCTGCGGAGGCGGCGGGACGGGGTGCTCGGTGAGCCGTTGCAGGCGTTCCCGTGCGTTACGGATGCGGCTCTGCGCGCCGTGCGCCCGCGAGCGCGCCCGGAAGGCGCCGGCGCCACTGAACGCCCACGGCGCCTTGCGCGGGATCTCGGCCAGCCGCCCGATGCCGGAGTCGGCGAGCCGCTCCTGCCGGGCGACCTCCTCGCGCCACTCCTCGTGCTCCCGCGCCCAGCGGGCCCGGTCCGCCGCCTTGGCGGTGAGGAAGCCCGCGTACCCGTTGCCGTAGCGGCGTACCGTACGCCGGTCGTGGTCGACCTCCAGGATGGTGGAGGTGACGCGTTCCAGGAACGCCCGGTCATGGGTGGCGACGATCACCGTGCCCCGGTGGCGGCGCAGGCGGTCTTCGAGCCAGGCCACAGCGGTGTCGTCCAGGTCGTTGGTCGGCTCGTCGAGCAGCAGCAGTTCGGGCGCGGAGGCGAGGGTCGCGGCGAGCGCGAGCCTGGAGCGCTGCCCTCCGGAGAGGGTGCCCAGCGCGCGGGTCCGGTCCAGCGGCGCGTGCTCGCCGAGCCGGCGCAGGCCCACTTCGACACGCCGGTCCGCCCCGTGCCCGCCCCGCGCCTCGAATTCGGCCACCAGCGAGGCGTAGTGCTCGAGGGCGGCCGGGCCGGCGGCGCCGAGGGCGTTCTCGGCTATCCGGATCCGGTGCTCCAGGTCGCGCAGGCCACGCAGCACGTGGTCCACGGCGTCACCGACGCTCGCCGTGGCCGGCAGGTCGAGGGTCTGGCGCAGGTGGCCGGTCCCGCCCGGGGCCGTGACAGTCAGGGTGCCGTTGTCGACGGGCTCCTCTCCGGCGAGCAGCCGCAGCAGCGTGGACTTTCCGGAGCCGTTGTCCCCGACGATCCCGGCCTTCTCGCCCGGGCGGACGGTGAAGGACACGCGGTCCAGGACGATGCGGTCGCCATAGCGCTTGGTCACCTCGTTCAGGGCGATCTGGGAGGCGGCGGGAGAAGCCGCAGCGGTGGTGGAGGCGGTGCGGGGGACTGTCGTACCGGCGGGAGCAGGGTGCAAGTGGAGTCCTTTTCCTGGGTGGCGTGGCCTCGTACGGGCGGGCGGACATGGAAATGAAGCCGTCTGCCGTACGATCACGAAACTAGACGAGACGGATCGTCTCGTCAATCCCTTTTACTGGTCGCAGCCGACCGCGTGAACGCCGCACGCTGTGTGAACCACTTCCACCGGGGCGTCACACCGACCCCCCACCGAGGCGCCGCAGTTGTGATGCCCCGCATAGAGCCACGTCACGTTCTAAAGGCGGTAGTACGCGCCGCACCCGCGATCCGGGGCCCGGGCGGCCCCGGGCAGCCGGTTCGGGCGCTTTGCTATGTGTTCGGGTAGTACGTCACATCCTTGCGTTGTGCCCGAAGCGCCCCTAACCATGGCTGTCGTCCCCGGGAGCACCGCTCGGGCCGGACAGCACCACGGTTCGGCAGACCGCCCCGGACGCACTGCGGAGGTTCGCCCCGCACCCGCCGCGCCACCCCCGGCCGGCACCACCATGTCGTCTCACGATGGAGTTCACTCGCGTATGACCGCCCGCACCAACACCACCAGCCGTATCGCCCGATTCCGCAAGCTCTCCGTCGCAGGCATCGCCACCGCGGGTGCCGCGGCCGCGGCGCTCACCCTGGCCCCCTCGGCCGCCCAGGCAGCACCGGTCTCGGCGAACGTCTCGGCGGCGCAGGTGTCGACGGCGCAGGTCTCGGCGGCTGACGCCCCTGCCGCCAAGCCGGCCAAGAAGGCGAAGAAGCAGTACGCCGACAACCTCGACGGCTGGATCAAGGAAGCCCTCGACATCATGAAGGCGAAGAACATCCCGGGCAGCTACGAGGGCCTCCACCGCAACATCATGCGGGAGTCCTCCGGCAACCCGAACGCGCAGAACAACTGGGACGTCAACGCCCAGAACGGCACGCCCTCCAAGGGTCTGCTCCAGGTCATCCAGCCGACCTTCGACGCCTACCACGTCGCCGGCACCCCGGACGACCTGACCGACCCGGTCGCGAACATCACGGCCGCCGCGAACTACGCGGCCGACAAGTACGGCTCGATCGACAACGTCGACTCCGCCTACTGATCCGGCTTCCCCCGGACACCCTCCACGCACACGACCCCGGCGCGATCTCTCGCGACCGGGGTCGCGCGCGTGCGCGCGCGTGTGCGCCTGATGTCCGCCCTGTGCGACTTGTGCGCCCTAGGTGCGCTCGACGTCACGGGGTGCGGGGTTCGACGTGGAAGTCGAACGCCACCGTTCCGGGATCGACCGCCGTGACGCCGCCGTCCACGGTGAGCGTCGCGCCGTTGACGAAGGACGCGGCGGGGGACAGCAGCCACGCCACGGCCTCGGCGACCTCGCCAGGCTCGCCGGGGCGGCGGGCGGGAAGGAGCCGGGTCGCCGCCTCGTAGGCCCGGTCGACGCCGGTGCTCCCCCGGCTCCCCTCCGCCGCACCGGACGCGCCGGACGCACCGGACGCGTCGAGCGCCGCCTCGTCAGCGAAGCGCGCCATCCGCCGGTCGGCCATGTCGGTGCGCACCCAGCTGGGGCACACGGTGTTGGCCCGAACCCCACGCGGCCCGTAGTCGACGGCGACCGAGCGGCACAGCTGGAGCAGCGCCGCCTTCGACGTCGCGTAGACGGCGTTGCCCACTCCGTTGCGCAGCGCCGACACCGAGGCGACGGCGACGACCGAGCCGCGGGTCTCCAGCAGGTGCGGGAGGGCGGCGCGCAGGAGGAGGAAGGGGCCGGTGACGTTGGTGCGCATCACGGTGTCCCAGTCCTCGTCGGACAGGTCGCCCACCGCGCCGCCGCGTCCGACACCGGCGTTGAGCACGACGCCGTCGAGACGCCCGTACGCGGACACGGCCGCCTCCACCAGGCCCTGCACCTGCTCCGGGTCCCCGGCGTCGGCCGGGTGCGCCAGGGCCCCGGTCTCTTCCGCGACGCGGTCCAGGGGCTCGGCACGCCGTCCCGAGACGACCACGTGGTGCCCGCTCGACCGCAACAGCCGTGCGGTGGCGGCACCGATGCCGGTGCCACCGCCGGTGATGAGCACAACTCGCTGTTCGGTCATGACTGGTCGCCCCTCCCGGTCCCGTCCCATCCCATCCCATGCAAAAGGATGCAGTGATCATAGGCGGGTCGCTGGGCGCGGGAGGGGCGACTTCGGCTCACCGACTCAGAGGCTGCGGCCCGTGCGGAAGCGGTTCAGGTCAGGCGGGGCGGCCGCCGAACGGGGCGCCCGTGCCGTAGTACGTGCCCAGTTCCTCGTTGTACCCGGCGTCGCCCAGGTGCTTCTCCCGGTCGAACTCCGGGGCGTTCTTGATCTGCTCCTTGGTGCGGTCCACGTGGATCGTCCGCTCGTCCGCGTCGATGCGGCTGACCGTGCCGGCGGGCAGGAGGACCTCCTTGCCGAAGATCCAAGGGCCGGTGTCGACCACGAGGTAGGAGGAGCCGACCTCGTCGGAGTGTTTGTCGACCTTGCCGATGGAGCCGTCCACGGCCTCGACCTTGTAGCCGGTCAGATCCGTACCGGCCGCCCAGGCGGACGTCTCGCGGTAGCCCCACACGTTGTCGGACATGAAAACAACCCCTTCATGAACTCGGCGGTACCAACGGCCGCCTCCTTCCGGCGAAGTCCGGGAGGAAGCGACCGGCTGGGGCTCCGCCTTCCCGCGAAGATCCGGAGTACGCACCGTGACTCGGGGTGGCGATGTGGACGCACCGGCTCCGGGATGGTTAGGTTAGCCTCACCTAATCGGGGGCGCCCCCGTTCTCATCCGTACCGCGAGGAGTTCCGTTGAGTGCCGCGACCGACAGCCTTCCGCCCGAGCAGACCGCGGCGGAACTCGTCCGCTCCGTGCTGGCGCGGGCAGTCTCCCTGTCCCTCGACACGGACGGACAGGACTACGACCTGATCGGCATGCACTCCGTCGACCGGAAGGGCCGCGTCACCCTCGCCGCCCAGGCCGACAGCCCGCTGGCCGCCCAGGTCGCCGTCGCGCCGCGGGGTGGCCTCGCCGCCGTGCTGGAGTTCACCGACATCGCGCCGACCCCGCTCCGCGACCGCGTGCGGGCCCGGGTGACGATGTCCGGCCGGCTCGTACCGGAAGAGCCGGAGGACGGTGATGGCCTGCGCCTGGACCTCGCGCGCGTGACGCTGCGGACGGCGGCCGGGTCGGTGGACGTCCGCCCCGACGACGTCACCCTCGCCCAGCCGGATCCCCTCGCCGTCGAGGAGGCCGCGATGCTGACGCATCTGGCCGACGCCCACGAAGACATGGTGGCGGACCTGATCGTGCTGGCCGGTGCCCGGCTGCCGCAGGGGGTGGTACGGGCCCTTCCGCTCTCCGTGGACCGGTACGGCATCACCCTGCGCTGCGAGTACCGGGAAGGCCACTGCGACCTGCGCCTCCTGTTCCCCGCCCAGGCCCGGGACGCCGCCGAAGCCGGGGAGCAGGTGCGGCGACTCCTCGCGGCGACCCGCTGCTCGCACCATCCGCACCCGCACCCGTACCCGTCAGCGCGCCCGTAGTCCCCGCCGGCCGTCAGTCGCGAAGGCCGTCGAGGTCGCCGAGGCCGTCGAGGTCGCGGAGGCCCCGGACCACCGACATCAGTTGCTCGTGGGTCTCCGCGTCGGCCGCCACCACGAGTCCACGGCCCGCTCCTCCGACCGGGGTCCCGTCGAGCGTGGTGACCACGCACCCGGCGGCCCGGCACACGGCGATGCCGGCGGCGAAGTGCACGCTCTCCGACAGGTCGTTGCCGTCGGTGACGTACGCGGCCCTCTTGCCGGCGGCGACCCAGGCCAGCGCCAGGGTCGTGGACACCACCCGCGGCCTGAACCGGGCGGTGAAGTCCGGGTGCCCCAGGAGGTCCACCGCCCGGAAGCCGGGTGCGCTCGGGAACGGCGGGTCCAGGTTGACGTCCACCAGTCGGGTGGCGGACGTGGGCACCAGCGGGGCGTCGACCCCGCCCTGCCGTACCCGCGCGGTCGTGCCGTCGGTGAAGAAGACCTCGCCGCTGAACGGGTCGGCCACCGCCGCGGCCCCGCCGCGCAGGCCCACGTTGACGGCCACCAGCATGTTGCCGACGGCGTAGTTCAGCGTGCCGCACAGGGGATCCACGAGCCACTGGCGTCCGGCATCGGTGGCCCCCTGCCGCCCGCCCTCCTCGCCGAGCACGGCGTCCTCGGGGCGCGCGGCCCGGATGACGTCCAGGATGCTGTTCTCGGCCGCCACGTCGGCGGCGGTGGCGAAGTCCCCGGCGCCCTTGTCGATGCGCGTCAGCCGCTGACCGTACAGGGAGCGCACCACGTCGGCGCCGGCACGGGCCGCCGCTATGGCAACCGTGGAATCGTCCGCTCTCGCATGGGAGTTGATCATGCCGCGCAGGTTACCGGGCGGGAACCCGGCGGCGGGGCGGTCGGGCGGCCCGGGTCGGTAGGAGTGTCCGCCGGTTCCGGCGACGTAACCTGGCTGATCGTTCCGCGTGCCCGCGCGCGGGCCGAGACGATCACGTAGGAGCCTGGCAGCGTGCACCACGACCACGACCACGAGCCCAGCACGCCGGCCGGCAGTGGCGACGACACCGGCCACGGCGGCGGCGGGCGGGACGGCCGCGCCCGGCCGGTCGACCCCGACACCGTCGTCGACGCCTGGCCCGCGCGGAGGGCCCCCGGTCCGCGTCGCCGTCAGGCGGAGATCCTCGCGGCCGTCGCGCTCGGCGGCGTACTCGGCGCCTGCGCCCGCTACGGCGCGAGCCTGCTGTGGCCCACCGTGACGGGCGCGTTCCCCTGGACCACGTTCTGGGTCAACGTCACCGGGAGCGCCGCCATGGGTTCACTCATCGTGCTCCTCACCGAGCGGGCGGCGGCGCCCCACCCGCTGGCCCGCCCCTTTCTCGGTACCGGTGTCCTCGGCGGGTACACCACTTTCTCGACGTACGCGGTCGACGCCCAGCAGCTGTTCGGCAGCGGCCGTGCGGGCACGGCGCTGCTCTATCTCGCCGCCACCCTCGTGGGGGCGCTGTTCGCCGTCTGGGCCGCGGCCGCCACGACACGGCTGCTGCTGCCACCGCGAACCGGCCACGACGGGGGCCGCGCGTGAACTGGCTGATGGTGATCGCCGGTGCGCTGGTCGGCGCGCCGCTGCGCTACCTGACCGACCGTCTTGTCCAGGCCCGGTACGGCACCGTGCTCCCTTGGGGGACGATCGCCGTGAACACCGCGGCCTGCACGCTCCTGGGCTTCCTGACCGGCGCCGTCGCGGCCACGACCGTGCCCGGTCTCGTGCACGAGTTCATCGGGCCGGGGCTCTGCGCGAGCCTGAGCACGTACTCGACCTTCTCGTACGAGACCGTCCGGCTGACCGAGACCGGTGCCAAGCCGCTGGCCGCCGCCAACGTGCTCATCAGCGTCCTCGCCGGACTGGCCGCCGCGTTCGCCGGACACGCCCTGGCCGGCGCCCTCCTCGCCTGAACCCGGCTTTCAGGTGCCGGCTTCCAGATTGGTCGCCGCCTTGGCGCGCTGAAGGGTGTGGGCGAGGCGCACCGCGTCCCCGACCGCCCAGAAGTGGAGGTAGAAGAGGCGCGGCTCGTCCCGCAGGGCGTGGTTGTGCAGCTCGACCACGCTGACCCCTCCCTTGCGCAGGGCGACGATGACGTTCTGCACCTCCCCGGCCGTCATGACGAAGTCGCCCGACACGGCGGCGCGTCCGCCGCCCACGGGCTGGAAGGTGATGGCTGTCGTGACACCCATGGCGGGCGGCACCACGTAATGGTGGTCGGTGACGGTTTCCCGGCGGGCGAAGGAGAAGCGGTAGCCGTTCTCGCTCCGGCCCCGCGCGCCGAGGGCTGCGTCGATCGCGGCGGTGTCGAGGTCCACCGCCGTCTCGCCGGCGTCATCCCGGGGCGCCGGGGTCGAGGTGGCGTCGAGCGCCGCCCGCATGGCGCGCGCCAGTGCCACCGTGTCGGCCGACAGTCCGTGCAGGTGCGTCCACCACAGGTGGGGGCGGTGGGCGAGCAGGTGCTTGTGGATCGCCGTCTGCTCCAGGGCGTGCGCCTGCATTGCATCGGTGACGTGCTGCAGTTCGGGTTCCGTGGCCACCACGTCCCCCATGAGCATCGTCCGCCCGTCGGGGTATCGGGCGAACGCCGCGTACGACGCCACCGTCACACCGGTCACCCCGTAGGACGACACGTCCAGGTCGGCGCGAGGGAACGTGACCCGGAAGACGGTACCGTCCTCCGTCAGTTTCCCGGGCGCGCCGAGTGCCTCGGCGGCGTCCTTCCAGTCGGCCAGTATCGTCACCAGCGGCCGCAACGGCCGCCCACCGCCGGTGCTTGCGCCGACGCCTGCACCGGGCGATTCGGCACCGCGGCTCGGGTACGCCTCGTCCGCCGTGCTCCGGCCCGTCGCGGTGGCATGCGGCGCCGAGCCCGCACCGGCGACGACCGGGGCCAACGCTCCGGCGGCGAGGAGCCCGCGCCGCGACGGGGCCGCCGCCGCCTTCGTATGCCGCCCTCTGCTCACGCTCACGGGTGCCTCCGGCTCTCGTGGTGGCCAGTCGATGGGGAGCACACCGTGTGTGCGAGAGCCAGGATCACCAGGTTCCCCCGCCCGGGCTAGGTGCCACGCCACCGACCCTGACCGCTCACTCACCTGGACGTCCGAGCCACGGACTCCGGCTTGCGTGCTCCGGTCCACAAGTGCTTAGAACTGCTAACAGAATGCGTCGTGTGTAGCGTGGCTGGTTTCTTCGTGGCCCGAAACCGAGGTGTCCTAGAGTCGCCGCATGCGGCGAAGGACGGGATTGGCGATAGCTGGAGTTGCAGCCTTGGCCTGGGGTGAGTGGTTGAACTGGCGCTGGTCTCGAGCGCTCGTGGGGAGTGGCGGAGGCACCTCCGCGGCCGTGGTGGTGTTGGGGTACCGGAGTCCCGAAGTGACGGCGAACTTGATCAACCGATGGCGAGTCCGTGCTGGAATCCGCTCCATCGTCGCTGACGGTGCGCATGGGACCTGCGTGATCTTCAGCGGCGGTGCGACCAGCAGCGGCGCCACTGAGGCCCAGCTGATGGCTGGCTACGCGAAGTCGGTGCTTGCGTTCGACGGCACGGTGCTCCTCGAAGACCAAAGCGCGACGACGTGGGAGAACGTCACGAACGTGATCCCACTGCTTGAGGACGTGGATCGCATCAAGATCGCCTCCCAGCCAGCTCATGCGCTCAAGGCCCGTGCTTACTTGCGGCGGCAGCGGCCCGATCTTGCAGAGAGGCTGGTGCGCGCGGACGACTACCGCCCTGGTGAGTGGATGGTCGTCAAACCGTTGTTGGCTCTGTACGGACTTTGGACACTCCGCGGCCTCAAGGCCGAAGAGCGGAAGGTCTCGCTGTAGACAGGCGCTGTCGCCTGGGCTCAAGCCTGGTGGTGCTTGAGCCGGCGCCAGCAGATGATGCCGCACCCCAGAGTGAGGAAGGCTTCGTGGATGTCGTCGCGGATCTCCCAGCGGATCCGCAGGCGGCGGAACCAGTGCAGGTGAGCGAACGTGCGCTCCACCAGCCAGCGTTGGGCGACCAGACCGGAGCCGTGCTCGATGCCGCGGCGGGCGATCAGCGGCTTCACGCCGAGATCCCAGACAAGGCGGCGGTACTTGTCGTAATCGTAGCCGCAGTCGCCCAGCACCACGTCCGGGCGGTGCCGGGGGCGGCCGCGCTTGCCTCGCACCGGCGGCACGGCCTGGAGGAGTGGGATCAGCTGGGTAACGTCGTTGCGGTTGCCGCCGGTCAAGGTGGCGGCGAGCGGTATGCCGGTGGCGTCAGTGATCAGGGGATGCCTACTGCCCGTCCCGCCCCGGCCGACAGGGCTTCGTCCCGTTTTGGGGCCCCCTTTAATGCCCGGATGTGCGAGCCGTCGACCGCTGCCCGGGAGAAGTCCAGGGCGTTCGCGCTGCGGAGCTTGGCCAGGACCACCTCGTGCAGCCAGGGCCACACCGCTGCCTCAGTCCACTCGGCCAGACGGCGCCAGCAGGTCATACCCGAGCCGAAGCCGAGTTCCCGCAGCAGGAGTTCCCAGGCGATCCCGGTATGCATCACGAACAGGATGCCCTGGAGCACCAGCTGATCCGGATGCCGCTTGCGCCCGGGGTGGCGGGCCCGCCGCTCAACCTTCGGCAACAACGGCTCGATCACCGCCCACAGCTCGTCGTCAACTTCCCACGGCTTCGACCGCGCCACCCCGCGCCCCCAGATCATCAGTCTGGGAGTGATCCAACCACCTCGAAGATCATTTCGTTAGGAGTTCTTAGGGGCGGCCTAGGAGCGCCGCCTACAACTTCCACCTCCGGCTTTGGCGTTCATGCCGTCCCCCAACAGTGCCCTGTGGCGTCGGCCGTGTGCTCTGACGGGGATGTTCGGGGAGACGGTGGTGGGGGCACGGTGGGCGGTCATGGCCGGGATGCGATGACGCGTGCCGTCCGGAGCAGGATGCGGGGGCTGGTGAGGGTCCTGGGGTGGGCGCGCATGTGGACGACGTCCATGAAGGCCTGGTTCACCTGTGAGTCCCGGACCGAGGCCTCGGTGATCCGGTCGCCCGCCCAGCGCAGGAAGGCGTAGCCGCGGGGGTAGGGGCCGGTGACGTGGGGCTGGGCCAGGTCGGCGGTGGAGGACAGTTGCCAGGCGGCGTTCACGACGGTCTCCGCGCGTCGGAAGTACGCCAGCGCGGGGTCGTACG
The DNA here is from genome assembly GCF_009739905.1 of Streptomyces ficellus. Classification (NCBI taxonomy): domain Bacteria; kingdom Bacillati; phylum Actinomycetota; class Actinomycetes; order Kitasatosporales; family Streptomycetaceae; genus Streptomyces; species Streptomyces ficellus. The sequence continues at coordinate 77,820 of NZ_CP034279.1, forward strand.
GCCGCGCCCCGGAGCGCAGGTGTGCCGCCAGGGACGACGCCTGGAGCGTGGCAAGGGTCATGCCCTGGCCGTAGATGGGGTTGACGGAGGCGAGGGCGTCGCCGACGACGACCAGGCCGCCGGGGAAGCGCCCCAGGGACGTGTAGGTGCGCCGCCGGGCCTCTGGGAAGCGATACGGCTTGATCTCGCTGTCGGGCGCGCACCGTTCGGCCACCTCGCGCAGGGGTGGGGCGCAGCGGCGCATCCGGGCGAGGAACTCCTCGCGGTCCGCGCCGGGTGCGTGGTGCGCGTAGCCGGCCAGCACCACGCTCCAGCGGTCGCCCTCGATGGCCGTCAGCGCGCCGGGCTCGACGATGGTCGGCTGGTAGCCGCTGGCGGGGCCCGGTGTGCAGTGGGCGACGACGGTGTCGGGCAGTTCGGTGCCCCTGCGGAATGTCGCGGTGGCGTAGCCGAGGTCGATGCGCATGCGGTCGAGCCGCGCCGGATCCCAGCCGTGCCGGGTGAGCCAGGTGTCCAGCCGGCTGGAGCGGCCCATGGCGTCGACGACGAGATCGGCGGCGAGTTCGCCGGAGCCGCTGTCGTGGCCGCCGGCGGAGGCGGAGGTGGTGGCGGAGACGCGGACACCGGTCACGCGGGTTGAGTTGAGGACGAGATCGCGGGCCTGCGTTTGGTGGATACGGACGTTGGGCAGGGCCAGGACTCGCTTGCGGACCAGGTTCTCGATGCACGTGCGCGACGCGCCGATCATGGAGATGTCCCGGACGGGCGCCTTGAGCCGCCCGTCCACGTAGAACCGCACGGCTCCGCCGGTGCCGAGGCGGGCACCGCTCCGGAGCAGCTCCTGGGTGAAGTCGGGGAACCAGCGCTCGAGCTGGGTCTGGCCCATGCTGAGCAGGGCGTGGAGCTGCCCGCGGTGCGGAGCGCCGCGCCCGCCGCCCTCCTCGTCCGGCGCGTCCGGTTCGACGACGACCACGTCCTCGGCGTGGTCGCTGAGCACGCGGGCCGCCAACAGGCCGGCGATGCTTCCCCCGAGCACTACAGCCCTCTGCACGTGCACCCCTCACCGAGTCGGGCGCGAGCGTCCGACTCCTCTGTGCGGCCGTCCGGTTGCCGTCGGCGTCGCGGTCACGCCGGACACTACCCCGGCGGCGGGCCGGCCGGCGTGCGGTGAGCAGCGCGGAGGGGGAATACCGGCCGTTCAGGGCCCGGGATCGGTGCCCGTGGCGCCGCCCTGCGCGTCTGCCCGGTTCCCGAGCCGACCGGTCCGGGTTCCGTGTGCGCCCGCCGTACGGTCACGGCGCACGGGGCAACGCCTTGCGGGCGTACGGTTGCTGCTCCTCCCCCGCTGCGGGGCCGGCCGCCCGGCGGGTCCACAGCAGCGTGCCGGCCAGCAGCGCCACGGATCCCACCAGCCACGGCAGGGGCCCGGCCGGCAGCGAACCGGCGACCAGGCCGGTCACGGCTCCCGCCGACTGGAGTGCCAGGGACTGTACGGAGAGCGCGGTGGCCCGGACGGTGCTGTCCACCCGGCGGTGCAGGAGGTCGTTCTCGTTCGGGCCGGCGGCGCCGAGGCCGAAGTAGACGAGCCCGTAGCCGACGGCGGCCACGACCGCCGGTGCCGGCCCTCCCCACGCGGCCGTGACGCCGAGCAGCAGCAACCCGGCCGTACTCACCGCGAGGCTCGCCAGGGCCGCGTGCTCGCTGCTGCCCGTCAGCCGGGCGGCGAGCGGCGCGCTGTGGCTGCCGAGCGCCGTGCACAGGAAGCCCAGGCAGGCGAGCACGGCGTACACCACGGCGCCGGACTCCGGCGTACCGGTGAGGCGGGCCGCGCGTCCCGGGGTGAGGAGTTCGACGGTGGCGAGCGCCGCGCCGACCGCGGCCGCGGAGAGCAGGACCCGGCGTACGAGGGGTTCGTGCGCGCCCAGGCGCAGTCCGGCCGCCGTCGTGGCGGGGACACCGCGCAGGACCTGGCGCAGGGTCGCGGGCGGCCGGGGCGGCTCCGGCAGTGAGCAGAGCACATACGTCACGTACGCGGCGTTGACGACGGCTCCGAGGAGCGCGGGCGCCGAGAGCGGCAGGACGAGTCCGCCGGTGGCCTCAGCCATGCGGGCACCCGCGTCCGGGGCCAGGTCGAGGAGCAGCGGCAGGCCGCCGCCGAGGAGGGTTCCGGCGGCGAGCGCGGCGGCGGAGGCGGTGTTGCCGCGCGCGAGGCCGGTGCGCAGGTCGGCCCCGGCGCCGGAGTGGGCCTGGACGGTGTCCACGTACCAGGCCTCCGCCGGTCCGCTGGACAGGGCACGGCCGGCCCCCATCAGCACCATGGCGACGGCGAGGGCCCAGACGGTGGTGCCCAGGGCCATCGCGGTGAGGGCGCACAGGTTGAGCACCCCCGCGGCGGCGAGGACGGCCCGGCGGCCGACGACGTCGGCCAGGCCACCGGTCGGCAGCTCCATGACGGACACGGTCACCGAGTGGACGGCGAAGAGCCCGGCCACGACCGGGAGGGCCATGCCGCGCTCGGTCAGGAGCAGCACCTGCGCGGGTATGTACAGGCCGACCGGCAGCCAGAAGAGGAAGGTGACGGTGGCGAAGCGACGGCGTGCGGCGTCGGGGCCCAGCGGCTGCTTCACGTTCCGTCACGCTCCTCGGCCCCGCCGGCCGGCCCGGTGGCGGCGTCACGCTCCTCGGCCTCGCCGGCCGGCCCGGTGGCGGCGTCGTCCCGCTGCCCGGTGGGGAAGCCGGCGAAGAAGAGGGCGACCTGTTCGGCGCGTGCGTCGTCGGCGTCGCGGGTGACCAGTTCCTCGACGGTGCGCTCGATCGTGGTCCACAGCTCGGTGAGCGACTCGGGCGTCAGCCTGACCATGAGGTCCGAGACGCCTGCCGGTTCCAGCCAGTCGGGGCCGAGCCACCCGGCTTCCACGTCCCGCTGGAAGCCGGCGAGGGACCGCTCGAAGTGGTCCAGCTGGGCCCGGTGCAACGCCGCGCCGAAGGCGCGTGCCGTGTCCGATCCGGACATGGCGGCATTGCTCCAGCTCGTGAGCTCGTGCACCGCCTTCCAGCGCCGCTCACGACCGTCGCGGTGCTCGGCGTCGGCGATGAAGGCGTACTTGGCCAGTACGCGCAGGTGGTAGCTGGTCGAGGCGGACGACTCACCGGTACGTACGGCCAGTTCGCTCGCGGTGGCCGGTCCGTCCTGCCGCAGCAGCCCCAGCAGCCGGATCCGCAAGGGGTGGGTGAGCGCCTTGAGTGCGGCGGTGTCCTCGGCCGGGTCGAGGACACGGCGGCTGCCCATGCCGGAGAAGGGTCCATCGGTCATGGAGGGAGAGTAGGACGGCGACCCGGCTTTGCCAAGAAAGTTTTGGAGAGTGGTTCGCCGTCCCCACGGACCTCAGACGGTCAGGCGCTGGTCGGCCAGGTGGTGCCGGGGCGCGGGGGCGGGTCGTGGTCCAGGAACTCGTCCAGGATTCCCGGGCGAGCCGTGGCGGCGAGGGCGACGGCGTCGGTCGCGGCCAGGTCGCGTACGCGGTAGGCGTGTTCACCGGCGGGTACGGCCGCCGTGAGCGTGACGAGGCCGGAACGGCGCGCGGACGGGGAGGTGGAGAAGGTCCAGGCGACGATCGCCGCGCGCTCCAGGGCGAGGGTGTCCCGGCTGAACGTACCGGCTCTCACCAGGAGGTGGGGACCGTGCAGCGCGTGGCCGAGGCTTCGGTACGCGTCCCGGGCCAGGAGCCCGGAGACCGCCGTCGCCGACAGGGCGTACACCCAGGCGACGTGCAGGAACACCGGGGAGAGGAACGCCGCGAGGGCGAGGAGCGCGATCGTCGGCGGCAGGACGGCGTACAGCAGCCCCCGCACCACCCGTCGCCGCCTGGCCGCTTCGGGGTGGGCGGTCAGCGGTACGGAGTCCCAGAGTCGGGCGGGTGCGCGGAGCGCGCCGGTCAGGACGCGGACGGCCACGTCGCGTGGCGCGGGCGGGAGCAGGGCTCCGCGCGCGCGGGCCTCCTCCTTGTCCCCGAGGCCGCCCGCGACGGCGGTCGCGCTCGCTCCCCCGGCGGCGCGCAGCAGCAGCGGCTCGCGGAGGAGCACCCCGTGCAGCCGGTCGCGTTCGAGGGCGACCGAGCGGGTCGTGAGCAGGCCGCGCCGTACGGTGAGGGTGTCCTTGTCGGTCCAGGTGGCCCTGTAGCCCCACCAGTTCTCGGCGTACACCGCGAGGGCGCCGAGGGATCCGAGGGCGATCACGACGACCAGGGCGGCCGGGACGGTCAGCCACAGCATGCGGTTGCCGAACTCGGCGAACGCCCGCTGGACGAGTCCCACCCGCCACAGTTCGATACCGAGCCCGTCGAGCACGCGGTACGCCGTTCCCACGGCGACGCCCACACCGCCCACGACCCAGAAGGTGAGCGGCGCGTAACGCAGCCAGCGCCAGTCGAGGCGGCCGAGCACCGCGTCACCCTCGCCCTCGCCCTCGCTCTCACCCTCGGCTGAGCGGGTGTCCGCGTGGGCGAGCAGCGCGGCCTTGAGCCGGTGGGCCTCGGGGACGGTCACCGCGTTGAGGGTGATGACGCCGCGCTCGCCGTCCGAGGCGGTGGTGGCGGCGCGTACGACGGTGAGGCCGAGCAGGCGGTGCAGCACGGTCGCGGTCAGGTCGACGCTGCGGATGCGACTGAGGGGCACGGTGCGCCTGTGCCTGCTGAACACACCGCTGTGCAGCACGAACGCGTCGACGGTGAGCCGGTAGCGGGTCCGGGCCCAGCGGACCAGGCCCGCGGCGGAGACGGCGGCGAACGAGAGGGTGAGGGCCATCAGGGTGATGCGGGCACCCTCGGGGAGCCGTCCGCCGGTGGCCAGGACGGCGAGGCCCAGCGATCCGAGCGGCGGGGCGAGCCAGCCGCACTGGACGAGCAGGGTGCGGGCGGCGGGACGGCGCCAGCCGTCGGCGTGACGGTGCATGCGGCTCATGTTTCTCGTACGGCTCGTACGCCTCCTGTGGCGCGTACTGCTCATGCGGCTCATACGGCTCCCTCCCGGTGACCGGCCGCCGCCCGCCGCGGCTCGGCGACGCCCGCGCGCGTCGCGTGGGCGGCACGCCCGATGGCCTGGGCGACCTTCTCGGCGTCGGTCTCGGAGAGGCCCTCGATGGTGATGTCGCCCGCGGTGGAGGCCGTGGTGACGGTGAGCGTCGTCAGGCCGTACCGCCGCTGGAGGGGCCCCCGGACGGTGTCGACGGTCTGGACCTGGGACAGCGGGGCGATCCGGCGGCGCTGCCACATCCAGCCACCGGCCGCGTAGACGGCGTGGACGCCGAGTTCCCAGGCGTGAGTTTCGTGGCGGCGGCGCGGCATGAGGACCAGGTAGCCGAGAGCGGGCACGACCAGGGTGACCAGCAGGAGCGGAAGGAGCCAGGGAAGCGCGCCGCTGAAGAAGAGCGCGGAGCACAGGCCGAGCGCGAGCGCGGTGAGCAGCATCGGCCCGCTGACCACGACGAGCGCCTGGACCGTCCACCATCGGCGGGCCCGCGGGTCGACCCGGTGGCGTGGCGCCCGCAGCTGCGGGGCGGGAGGCAGGGACATGAGGAGGACCGCTTTCCAAGTCAACTGTATTGGATAGCGATACGCTACAACGGTACGAGTGACTTGCCAAAGGGCGGAGTCCGCGACGGGCCGGGCGGGGTCAGAGGGAAAGTAGGTTGTGCGGAGTGCCGAAGAAGGTGGACCACGAGGCCAGACGCTCGGAGATCGCGCAGGCGCTGTGGCGCATCGCGAGTACGCGCGGCCTCGACGGCGTGAGTCTGCGCGACGTCGCGGCGGAGGCGGACATCTCGCTGGGCAGGCTCCAGCACTACTTCCGTACCAAGGACGAGATGCTGCTCTTCGCGCTGCGGCACATCAACGTCCTGGCCGACCGGCGGATTCGCGAGCGTCTCGGCGCGCTCGCCCCGGCCGCCGGACAGGAGCCGCCGCCGAGGACCGTGCTGCGGGAGTGTCTGGCGGGCATGCTGCCGCTGGACGAGAGGAGCCGGATCGGCACGCTGGTCGGCGCGGCGTACTTCGCGCGCGCGATCCACGACGAGCGCCTGCGCGAGGAGGCCCGGGAAGGCATCCCGAAACTCGCGGAGCTCTTCGTGAGCCTCCTGCGGAGTGCCCGGGAGCGGGGCGAACTCGCGGAGGAGCGGGCGCTCGACCCGCACACCGAGGCGATGCTGCTGATCAGCCTGGTCGACGGCCTGACGGCGTACACACTGCTGGGCGTGCAGACGGGCGAGGAGGCCCTGCACCGCCTGGACGCGCACCTGGACCGGCTCTTCAGAAGCGAAAGCTGACGCTCCCCCGCTCCGCCGGTTCACGGGTCGCCCGGTGGAACAGACTGTGCGTATGACAGACGAGGCCACGCACCAACTCCTGGACCGTTTCCTCCACATGCTCCGCCCCGGCCTGCCGCTGCTGTCGGTGTGGGCCCACGGGTCACTCGCCGGCGGCGACTACCAGCCGGGCCGCAGCGACCTGGACCTCATCGCCGTCCTCGAACGACCGTGCACCGGAGAGGAGGAACAATCGCTCCGCGAGTCGCACGAGGGCCTGGGCCGCCTCGCGAACCCGCTCGTGCCGAAGCTGCACTGCAGCTACGCCGCCGCCGCGGAACTGGGCGACCCGGCCCGCCCGCACGTCACCTGGGCGCACGAGGAACTCATGCGCCGGCCCATCACCCCGGTGACGCGGCGGGAACTGCACGACTTCGGCCGCGTCCTGTACGGCGAACCCCCGAAGGCCCTCCTGCCGCCGGTGCCGGACGGTCAGTTGACCGGCTACATCGTCGAGAACTTCGCGGACTACTGGCGCCCTCGCCTGGACCGTCCGGAGCTGTGGACCGAGAACTCCTGGGTCGACCTCGGGCTGCTGGTCCTCGCCAGGGCCACGGTGACCCTGAGGGACGGCCGGCTGATCACCAAGGCCGAGGCACTCGACGTCCTCCTGGAGATGGGCGCCCCCGCGGAGGTCGTGGCCGACGTCCGGCGGCGTCGTTACGACACCTCCGCGGCCGACACGTCGGAGCAGTGGCTCGCACGGCGGGCGGAACTGACCCTCGCCTTCCTCCGCCCCGCGATCGACCGGATCGTCGCACGGGCAGGCTGAGTCGCCGCGCCACCCTCCCCCGGGCGTCCCTCCCCCAGGCGCCCCTCCCCCGTGCTCCAGGCCCTGTCGCTCGGATCATCGCGAATGACACCCCGGTGGGCTACGTGGCGGCCCAGTGACCCGCGTCGTTCCGGTTCCCCTCCGCCGCCCGGCGCGTCGCGTCCGGCGATCCGAGCAGACCGTACGGCAGATACCCGGACCGGACGCCGAGTTCCCACCCATGGGCCTGGACGGCGAGGCAGGCCAGGGCGAGGGTGCCGAGGGGAAGGAGGGACCGGGGCGCGGGATCGCCGGCATCGGCCTCGACGCCTTCCCGGTACGCGACCAGCCGGGCCACGAGGGCGTCCTCGAAGGCGTGCTGGTCGTCGTCGAGGAGCACGCGGAGCAGCTGCTGCTCCGCGCTGAGCGCGTCGCCGACCTCGTCGAGCCTCCGGGCGGCCCTCGCGCGCTCCCCGGCGTCGGGCTTGCGCAGCGGAACCGTCGGCCAGTCGCGGGGCAGATGCCCGGCCGCCTCGGTGAGGTAGGGGCACAGGGCGTCCATGGCGGCGAGGTCGGCGGGGTCGGAGACGGAGGTGTACCGGTTGTAGGGCACGCCGTCACGGATGGCGGACGCGTAGTCGCCGCGCAGCATCAGCCCGGTGACCCGCTCCCAGTCCCACACGTGCCCGCTGACGACGCACAGCTCGAATGTGTCGAGCCAGGTCCGCGCGGTGGGCGCCTCCGTGACGACGTCCCGGAAGGTGATGCCCCCGTCCCCGAACTCGTCGTCGTCCGGGTCCGTGCTGATCCGCTCCCCGACGAGGGGGAACCGGAGTTCCTGGTCCCCTTCCGGAAAGCACATGATGCTCAGCACTCCGTGCACGCACTCCGCGGCGGTGACGGCGACCGTGCGCGCGGCGGCGTCGAGCCCCGGCTCCGTCACCGTTCGCGCGGCGACATGGTCGAGCAGTTCGTCCGCCATGTCCCGGATCAGAGTCGGCGAGATGCTGCCGTACCGCAGCGAGTGCCACCGCGCATAGGCCCGCCCGCGAATGTCGTCGAGCGCCTCGGCCAACCGCTGCTCGCTGATCTGATGACATGCCACATCTCGCATGCGCCCCCGCCCCTTCATGGACTCCCCGACTGGACTGAGCACGCTATCAACCGGCACTGACAGCACCGGCGGAGCGCCGGCCGGGCGGCGCGACGGGTCGCCGATGCGGGCGGCCGGTTCGCCGATGCGGGCGGCGGCCGTCCGCCAGGCGTCCGTCACGGCTCCGTACGCCTGGGCCGTACGCGCCACCGCGTCCCCCGTCAGCATCAGCGGCGCCCCCAGGTGGACGTGCAGGCGGGGGCGCCGGACCGGAGCCGTGGCGAGTCCCGCGAGCCACTTGGCCGTGCCGCCCGACGCGACCCGGCGCGCACCGGCCTGGCCGACCGGAACGACGGGCGCGCCGGTGCGCTCGGCGAGCCGGGCGAGCCCGCTGCGGAAGGCGCCCGGCGCCGCCTCGGCGGCGTCCGTGCGTGCGGGGATACCGCCCTCGGCGTAGATGAGGACCGACGCGCCCCGGTCGAGGGCCTCCGCGGCGAGGTCGAGCGCCTGCGCGGCGCGCCGGTCCCTGCGGAAGACCGGGATGTGGCCCTCGCGGGCGAGCGCCCCGCCGAGCAGGGGCAGGCGCCACAGCCCGGCTGCCGCCATGACGACCGGCTGGACACCGAGCCGGCGCAGCGCGGCCAGCACGATGGCGGGGTCGGCGAGCGAGGTGTGGTTCGCGGCGACGATGCTGCCGGGCGCGATGACGGCACCGGCGTCGGACGTCACCGTGAGGCGCCCGAAGGCGGGCACCAGGGTGTGGCTGAGGCGGCTGAGCATGTGGGTCTCCCGTTCCGGCGATGTGCCCCCTCATCGTCGGCGGGCCGGGGACGGCCGGCCTGAGCGCTGCTACTCAGTCGCCCTCGGCCCGGTACCCAGTCCGGCGTCATGGCCCGGCCCGCGGCGGGTCGGGACGCCGGTGCCGGGCACGCCGGTGTCCGGGGGGCGTCAGGACGCTCCGGGCGGGGTCAGCCGGCGGCGCAGTCGGTGCAGCCCTCGGCGGGCGTGGCTCTTGACGGTGCCCAGGGGCAGACCCGTGCGGCGGGCGATCTGCGCCTGGCTGAGGTCGTCGTAGAACGCCATGTGCAGCACCGCCCGCTGCGCCTCCGGCAGCAGGGACAGCTCGTGGACCACGCACACCCGGTTCAGCACGTCCTCGGTGCGGGGGCCGCGCGGGGCGGTCGTGTGCTGGGCGCGCTCCGCCCGGGCCGTGAGGTCGGCGCGGCGGGTGCGGGCGGCGAGGGCGTCGGCGACCTTGCGGCGGGTGATGCCGACGAGCCAGGCGGACAGCGGTCCGCGCTCGGGCCGGTAGCCCGCGCGGCCGTGCCAGGCGGCGAAGAACACCTGCTGGGTGACGTCCTCCGCCTCGGCGGTATCGGCGAGCGCGCGCAGGGCGAGCCCGTGCACGAGCGCGCCCCACCGGGCGTACGCGGCGGCCATGGCCTCCTCCTCGCCCCGGACGACCCGCGCGGCGAGGTCCTCGTCCGCCGGTCCGGGGCGGGTGGCGGTGACAACGGGCTTGTCCGTCATGGTGGTTGCTCCTTCTCACCGGTGCGGGGCCGGTGCCGGGGACGGGCACGACCGAGCCGCTTCGACGGCGCCCCGGAGCGCCCGGGACGCCGCTCTGGGGCCCACCGTGCGGAGAGCAAGATCACCTGGGCAACTCGCAACGCTTGTGCATCGGATAATCGGTGCGTGAACGATTCCGTTGAGCCCAGCGTGACGACCGGGCCCGGTACGAAGCACGGACCCGATACGACGGCCGGACCCGATACGGCGGCCGAGCCCGGAACGGCGATCGAAGCCGACACGGCGGCCGGGCCCGGTATGACGACCGGGGCCGTGGCGCGGTTGCTCGGTGTCTCGCCGGTGACGCTGCGGTCCTGGGACCGGCGGTACGGGCTGGGGCCGGCGGACCGACGTGCGGGCGGGCACCGCCGGTGGCGGCCGGCCGACCTCGCGGTACTGCGGGAGATGTGCCGGCTGACCGCGTCCGGGGTGCCGCCCGCGGAGGCCGCCCTGGCGGCACGGCAACGGGACCGGCGCGCGGCCGGCGAACCGGGCTCCCTCCTGCCCGTCGTCGCTCCGTCCGGCGGGCGTGCCCTCGTACCGCCTCCGCGCCCCGACGGGGCGCCGGGCGCCGCGGACGGCACCTCCCGGGCCGGGCCTCCGCCCGGAACCCCCGGCGCCGTACCGCCACCGGCACCGCTGCCGTCGCCACCACCGCCGTTGCCGCCCTTGTCGCCGGCCGAGGTGCGCCGGGAGTGCCGTGGGCTCGCGCGGGCCGCGGTGCGGCTGGACGCCCCGGCGATGGAAGACCTGCTCGCCACGCTCGTGGGGCGGTTCGGGCCCGTCGCCGCGTGGGAGGAGGTGATGGTGCCGGTGCTGCACGCCGTGGGCCGGACGTGGGAGACGTCGGGCGACCGGTACGTCGAGGTGGAGCACCTCCTGTCGTGGCACGTGTCGACGGCGCTGCGCCGGGCGCCGGCGCGCACGCCCGACTCGGCGTCGCGGGGGCCCGTCCTCCTGGCGTGCGTACCCGACGAGCAGCACAGCCTGGCCCTGGAGGCGCTGGCCGCGGCGCTCGGCGGGTCGGGGCTGGCGTACCGGATGCTCGGCGCCGCCGTTCCGGTCGAGGCCCTGGGCGCGGCGGTACGCAGGACGGGCCCGGCCGCGGTGGTGCTGTGGTCGCAGTCCCGTTCGACGGCGAACGTGCCGCTGGCGCGGGACGTGGCCGCCACGGGCTGGGGCGTACGGGGAGCCAGGACCGCTCCGGCCGTGCTGACCGCGGGGCCGGGGTGGGCGGGGCCCCGTCCGGCCGGTGTCCTGCGGCCGCTGTCCCTGCGGGAGGCGGTGACCGCGCTGAACGGAGTGTGCGCGACCGGTCCCGCGCCCGGCGCGGGGCCTTCCTGAACCGGCGACGGCCGTCGGCGTGGGGCCCGCCGCGGCAGCCGTCACTCCCGGGCCGGCTCCCGGTCCCGGTCCGGGTCCGGGTCCCGGCTCCGCCCTCCGTCTCCGCCCCGGTCCCGGTCAAGGTCCCGTGCCCGGCGGAATCGGGCGAGGCCTTCGGCGAGGTCGACGATCGGGTCGGGGTAGTCCTGGCGGGGCCGGCGGCCGGGCGGGAGTTTCCAGGGTTCGTGGATGGCGGGCCCCTCGACGCCGGCGAGTTCGGGGACCCACCGGCGTACGTAGGCGCCGTCGGGGTCGTAGCGTTTGCCCTGGATGACGGGGTTGAGGACGCGGTTGGGGCGGCTGTCGGTGCCGGTTCCCGCCACCCACTGCCAGTTGAGCTGGTTGTTGGCGATGTCGCCGTCGACCAGCAGGGACAGGAAGTGCCGGGCGCCGATGCGCCAGTCGACGTAGAGCGTCTTGGCGAGGAAGCTCGCCGTCAGGAGCCGGCCGCGGTTGTGCATCCAGCCCTCGTGGGCGAGTTGGCGCATGGCGGCGTCGACGATCGGGTAGCCCGTCATGCCCTGCTTCCACGCCTCGATGTCGTCGGCGGCGGTCTCGTCCGTGCGCCACTGGTCGTGCCTGGTGCGGTAGTCGCGGTCGGCGCAGGCCGGGCGGGCGGCGAGGACCTGGCGGTGGAAGTCCCGCCAGCACACCTGGCGTACGAACGCCTCGGCGCCCGGGCCGCCGGCGCGGCGGGCCCGGTGGACGGCCTCGGCCGCCGAGAGGGTGCCGAAGTGCAGGTGCGGCGAGAGCCGGGAGGTGGCGTCCCCGGCCAGGTCGTCGTGGCGCGTGTCGTAGGCGGTCGCCGCGCCGCGCAGCCATGCCGTCAGGCGCTTGCGCCCTTCCTTCTCGCCGCCTGCCGCGAGCGCCGGGGAGGTTCCGGTCACCTCGGAGCGGGCGGGGACGGGTTCGGAGGACACCGTGTCGGGGACCGGCACCCGGCGCGGGGCGGTGAGCGGTTCGTGCGGCCGGTGGTCGTTCCAGCGCCGGAAGTAGGGGGTGAACACGGCGAAGTGGTCGGAGCCCGCCGGGGTGAGCGCGCCCGGCTCGACGGCCGTGACGACGCCGTCGTGGACGTAGAGGCGGCGGCCGTCCGCCTCCAGTGCGGCGCGCAGGCGGTCCTCCCGGTGGCGGGCGTAACGGGTGTGCTCGCCGGCCATGTGGACCTCGTCCGCGCCGGCCTCGGCGGCGACGGCGCAGGTCTGCCGCACCACGTCCCCCGACCGGACGATCAGGCGCCCGCCGCGGGCGCGCAGGCCCTCGTCGAGGTCGCGCAGGCAGTCGGCGAGGAACGCGCTGCGGTTGGGGACCGCGAAGCCGGCCTTCTCGATGGCCCGGTCGCGGACGAACAGCGGCACCACCTGCCTGTCGCCGCCGAGCGCGGCCCGGAGCGGCGGGTGGTCGTGCAGCCGCAGGTCGTTGGTGAACAGCACGACGGAGACGGTCATGACGCCAACCCCCGGCGGCTGCCGGTGCCGGGGCCGGACTTCGTGCGGGTCCGCGCCTCGTCCTGGGCCGCGCGGGTGATGTTGCGGGCCATTCCGCCGAAGACGGTGGCGTGGAAGGGGGACACGGCCCACCAGTAGGCGTGGCCCAGCAGTCCGCGGGGGTGGAACAGGGCGCGCTGGCGATAGATGCTGCGACCCTCGCCGTCGTCCTCGGCGTACATCTCCAGCCAGGCGAGGCCCGGCAGCCGCATCTCGGCGCGCAGCCGCAGCAGGGTGCCGGGGTCGATCTCCTCGACGCGCCAGAAGTCCAGCGAGTCACCGACCCGGAGATGGTGGGCGTCGCGGCGGCCCCGGCGCAGGCCGACACCGCCGGCGAGCCGGTCCAGCCAGCCGCGTACGGCCCAGGCGAGCGGGAAGGAGTACCAGCCGTTCTCGCCGCCGATGCCCTCGATGACCCGCCACAGGGCGTCGGCCGGGGCGTCGACGTGGCGTTCTCGGCGGTCGGTGTAGAGGCTGCCGCCGGCCCAGTCGGGGTCGGTGGGCAGGGGGTCGCTGGGTGCGCCCGGTACGGCGGCGGAGGACCAGCGGGTGGTGACCTGGGCCTCGCGGACCCGCCGCAGGGCGAGGGTGAGGGCCTCGTCGCAGCCGATGGGGTGGCCGGGCGGGTCGGGGACGTACCGGGCGATGTCGTGTTCCCGGCAGACGACTTCGTGACGGAGTGACTCGGCGAGCGGCCGGGCGATGGCGGGCGGTACGGGGGTGACGAGGCCGACCCAGAGGCTGGAGAGGTTGGGGGTGAGGACGGGGACGGGCAGGATCAGCCGTCGTGGCAGTCCGGACACGACCGCGTAGCGGCGCATCAGGTCGCGGTAGGTCAGTACGTCGGGGCCGCCGATGTCGAAGGCGCGGTTGACGTCGGGGGGCATGGCGGCGCTGCCGACGAGGTAGCGCAGGACGTCCCGTACGCCGATGGGCTGGATGCGGGTGCGCACCCAGCTCGGGGTGATCATGACGGGGAGCCGTTCGGTGAGGTAGCGGAGCATCTCGAAGGAGGCGGAGCCGGAGCCGAGGACGACGGCGGCGCGCAGCACGGTGGTGGGCACGCCGGAGTCCAGGAGGATGCGGCCGACCTCGGCGCGGGAGCGCAGGTGCGGGGAGAGCCCGCTCGCGGGCACGCCGGCGGGGGTGAGGCCGCCGAGGTAGACGATGCGCCGGACACCGGCCTCGCGGGCGCAGCGGCCGAAGAGGCGGGCGGCGTCCCGGTCGGTCTCCTCGAAGTCCCGTCCGGTGCCCAGGGCGTGGACGAGGTAGTAGGCCACGTCGACGTCGCGCAGCGCGGCGCGCAGCGATTCCTCGTCGGTGACGTCGCCACGGGCCACGTCGACCCGCCCGGCCCAAGGGTGGTCGCGCAGTTTGCCGGGCGTGCGGGCCAGGCACCGCACCCGGTGCCCGGCGTCGAGCAGTTCCGGAACCAGCCTGCCGCCGATGTAGCCGGTGGCGCCGGTCACCAGGCACAGGCGTGCGCCGTTCGGGTTGGTCATGGGGGCTCCCTGCCGGATGGTCCTGACCCTTCCACGTTCCCCCCTGCCTCTTCCTTCCGCCCGGCGGACCCGTCCGGATGCGTACATCTGTCCCGCGCGGTGTGCATCCGGCGGCCGTCGCGCGGCACAAGTACTCCTGCGAGCCCTGCCAGATCCGTTCCGTGTGTCCAAGGAGTGCGATGCCTCTCACCGGCAAGTACGTCAGGTGGCTGCTGCCCGTCGTTCTGATCGTGGTCTGGCTGGCCGTCGGCGGCGGTCTGGGACCGTACGCCGGGAAGCTCGGCGACGTCGCCACCAACGACCAGGCCGCCTTCCTGCCCCGCAGCGCCGAGTCGACGCGGGTCCTGGAGGCCCGGCGGGCCTTCGGCCAGGAGGAGTCGGTGCCGGTGATCGTCGTCTGGACGGGGGCGGGTGACGGCGACGGCGGTGTGCCGGTCGCGGCCGGGCGGGGCGCGGCGACCGCCGCGCTGGCGTCGCTCGACGGGGCCCCCGGTGTGGTGGGCGAACCGTCGCCGGCGCTGCCGTCGCGGGACGGGGAGGCCCTCCAGGGGGTCGTGCAGCTGCGGCCGGACCTGGGGGACGACCTGCCGGAGGTGCTGGACCGGGTGCGGGACGCGGCCGGGGAGGTGCCCGGCACCCGGGTGCAGCTGGCCGGGCCGGCCGCGACGCAGGCCGACCTGTCCGACGCGTTCGCGGGCATCGACGGTGTGCTGCTGCTCGTGGCGCTGGCCGCGGTGCTGCTCATCCTGCTGCTGGTGTACCGCAGCGTGCTGCTTCCGCTGGTGATCATCATCGGTGCGGTGTTCGCCCTCGGGCTGGCGTGCGGAGTGGTGTACGCGCTGGCGGAGCGGGACGTCGTGCGGGTGGACGGCCAGGTGCAGGGCATCCTGTTCATCCTGGTGATCGGCGCGGCGACGGACTACGCGCTGCTGCTGACGGCGCGGTTCCGGGAGGAGCTGGCGGAGGGCCGCGACCGGTTCACCGCGGTGCGGGCGGCGGTGCGGCGGTCGGCGGGTCCGGTGACGGCGAGCGCGGCGACGGTCGCGCTCGGGCTGCTGGCGCTGCTGCTGAGCGACCTGACGAACAATCGCGCGCTGGGGCCGGTCGGCGCGATCGGCATCGTGTGCGCCGTGCTCAGCGCGCTCACGTTCCTGCCGGCGGTGCTGGTGCTGCTGGGGCGCGCGGCCTACTGGCCGGCGAAGCCCGCGCACACGGGCCATCCGGTGTGGTCGCGACTGGCGGGCCTGGTGGACCGGGCGCCGCGCCGGGTGTGGGCGGTGACGCTCGTCGCGCTGGCCGCCTGCGCCGCCTTCGCGCCGACGCTGACCGCGCGGGGCGTTCCGCTGGACGAGATCTTCGTGTCCGACGCCCGGTCCGTGTCGGCGCAGGCCACGCTGGCCCGGCACTTCCCCGGCGGCTCGGGCAATCCCGCCGTGGTGATCGCCGACGCCGACCGGGTGACGCAGGTGACCCGGGCTGCGCAGGGGACGCGAGGGGTGGCCTCGGTGGCACCGGTGACGGCCGCGGGCCGCCCCGGAGGCGGTCCCCCGCTCGTGGTGGACGGGCGGGTCCGGATCGACGTGACGCTGGCGGCCACCGCCGACAGTGACGAGGCGAAGGACACGGTCGCCCGGTTGCGCACGGCCGTGCACGCGGTGCCGGGGGCGGACGCGCTGGTGGGCGGTTACACGGCCCAGCAGTACGACACGCAGCGGACGGCCGAGCGGGACCGCCTGCTCATCATCCCGGTGGTGCTCGCGATCATCCTGGTGATCCTGGTGCTGTTGTTGCGTTCTCTGCTGGTGCCGGTGCTGCTGATCGCGACGGTGGCCCTCAACTTCCTGGCCACGCTGGGCGTGTCGGCGCTGGTGTTCGAGCGGGCGCTCGGTTTCAGCGGCACGGACGCGTCGGTTCCGCTGTACGGGTTCGTCTTCCTGGTGGCGCTGGGCGTCGACTACAACATCTTCCTGATGTCCCGGGTGCGGGAGGAGTCGCTGCGGTTCGGCACGCGCGAGGGCGTGCTGCGGGGGCTGACGGCGACGGGCGGTGTCATCACCTCGGCGGGGGTCGTGCTCGCCGCCACGTTCGCCGCGCTGGCGGTGATCCCGCTGGCGTTCCTGTTGCAGATCGCGTTCATCGTCGCGTTCGGCGTCCTGCTCGACACGCTGGTGGTCCGCTCGCTGCTGGTCCCGGCCCTGGTGCGGGACATCGGCCCGGCCGCCTGGTGGCCGGGCGCGCTGTCCCGGCGCCCCGAGGAACGGCGCGACCCGGCGGGGCGGTGAATCGGCGGGGGCTGCGTGCGGCGGCCGGGCCGGGCACGCGGGCGCGCCGATCCGGCCGGGCGGGCGCGGGGTGGGGCGGGGACCCGGACGGCAGCGCCCGGAAGGCGCGCGGGCCCGCGCGGTGATCCACTGCGGGTACGGCTGTCGCGGGGCCGCGTCGCGCGGCAGCCGTACGCCGCGGGGGCCGGGGTGCATCCGCCGGGCGCGTCCGCGGCGAATGGTTCGAAGGACCGTGCAGTCGACGCGCGAGGGGTTGCCGGATGAGGACCGTACCGGGGCGTACGGACCACGTGGTGGTCGTGGGGGCCGGGTTGGCCGGCCTGTCCGCCGCGCTGCACCTGCTGGGTGCGGGGCGGCGGGTCACGGTGGTGGAGCGGTGCGCCGTGCCGGGCGGGCGGGCCGGTCTGGAGACGCGCGGCGGGTACCGCATGGACACCGGCCCGACCGTGCTCACCATGCCCGACCTGGTGGAGGAGGCGTTCGCGGCCGTCGGTGCGCGGATGCGCGACCGGCTGGACCTGGTGCCCCTGCACCCGGCCTACCGGGCGCGGTTCGCGGACGGTTCGGCGCTGGCGGTGCACACCGGCGCGGAGGCGATGGCCGCCGAGGTGGAACGGTTCGCCGGGGCCCGGGAGGCGCTGGGGTACCTGCGGCTGCGGGAGTGGCTGGAGCGGCTCTACCGGGCGCAGATGCGCCGGTTCATCGACGTCAACTTCGACTCGCCGTTCCAGTTGTTCGGCGCCGACCTGGCCCGCCTCGCCGCGCTGGGGGGCTTCGGCCGGCTGGACGGCAGGATCGGCCGGTTCCTGTCCGACGAGCGGCTGCGCCGGGTGTTCTCCTTCCAGGCGCTGTACGCGGGTGTCCCGCCGGCCCGGGCGCTGGCCGCGTACGCCGTGATCGCCTACATGGACACGGTGGCCGGGGTGTTCTTCCCCCGGGGCGGGATGCACGCCCTGCCGCGTGCCCTGGCGGACGCGGCGGCCGGGGCGGGCGCGGAGTTCCGGTACGAGGAGAGCGTCACCCGCCTGGAGCGGTCCGGGAGCAGGGTCACCGCCGTCGTCACCGACCGGGGCCGGGTGCCGTGCGACGCGGTGGTCCTGACGGCCGACCTGCCGGTCGCGTACGGGTTGCTGGGCCGCCGGCCGCGCCGGCCGCTGCGACTGCGCCACTCCCCCTCCGCGGTGGTCCTGCACCTGGGGACGGACCGGTCCTGGCCGGACCTGGGGCACCACACCCTGTCGTTCGGGGCGGCCTGGGCCCGCACCTTCGGGGAGATCACCCGCACGGGCCGGCTGATGTCGGACCCGTCCCTGCTCATCACCCGGCCCACGGCCACCGATCCGTCCCTGGCGCCGCCCGGCCGGCATCTGCACTACGTCCTCGCGCCCTGCCCGAACACCGACATCGGGCCCGGCGCGCGCGAGTGGCGGGACCTGGCCCCGCGTTACCGCGACGCGCTCCTCACCGAGCTGGAGCGGCGGGGCCTGACCGGGCTCGGCAGCTGTGTGGAGGAGGAGCTGCTGGTGACGCCCGCCGACTGGACCGCGTCCGGACACGCCGCGGGCACCCCGTTCTCCGCCGCCCACACCTTCGCGCAGACCGGCCCGTTCCGGCCGCGCAATTTCGTCCGGGGCACCGACAACGCGGTGCTCGCCGGGTGCGGCACCACGCCGGGGGTGGGGGTGCCCACCGTGCTGCTGTCCGGGAAGCTCGCCGCCGCCCGGATCACCGGAGGGCGGACGCGGCCGGCCGGGACGCGCCACCCGCGGTCCGCGGACACAGCCACGACGGAGGCCGTATGACGGTGCGTGAACTGGACGCGGCGGGGATCACCGACCCTCAGCTGCGCCTCGCCTACACCCGCTCCCGCCATCTGAACGCGCGTCACGGCCGGACGTACTTCCTGGCCACCCGGCTGCTGCCGCCCGAGCGGCGCCCGGCGGTGCACGCACTGTACGGGTTCGCGCGGCGGGCCGACGACATCGTGGACGACCTGGGTGACACGGCGACCACCGGGGAGCGGGCCGCGGCGCTGCGGGAGCTGGAGGCCCGGCTGGACGCGGCGCTGGCCGGGGCCCCGGTGCGGGAGCCGGTCGTGCGGGCACTCGCGCACACGGCCGGGGCGTACGCCATCGACCCCTCCTTCTTCCGGGACTTCCTGGTGTCCATGCGGGCGGACCTGGTGGTGACCGACTACGCCACGTACGACGAACTGCGCGCCTACATGCACGGGTCGGCGGCCGTCATCGGGCTCCAGATGCTGCCGGTGCTCGGCACGGTCGTGCCGCGCGAGGAGGCCGCGCCGCACGCCGCGGCGCTGGGTCTGGCGTTCCAGCTGACCAACTTCGTGCGGGACGTGGGCGAGGACCTGGACCGGGGCAGGGTCTACCTGCCGGCCGATCTCCTCGCGGCCCACGGCGCGCACCGGGAGCTGCTGCTGTGGAGCAGGCGCACCGGCCGCCGGGACGCCAGGATCGTCTCGGCGCTGGCGGCCGCGGCCGCGCTCACCCGGGACGTGTACCGGGAGGCGGCGCCCGGTCTCGCCATGCTGGACCCGGTGTCCCGGCCGTGCGTGCGGGCGGCGTTCGTGCTGTACGGCGAGATCCTGGACGCCGTCCGGCGGGACGGCTGGTCCTCGGTGCACCGGCGTGCGGCGGTGCCGCGGCGGCGGCGCGCGGTGGTGGCCGCGGGCGGGGTGGCGCGGGTGGCGGCCGCCCGGCTCGGCTCGACCGTGCGCGGGGCGACGGTCCGCGGGGCGGCGTCGTGAGGCCCCGGGGTTCGCGCGGGGGCCGGTTCCCGCTCGCGCTGCGCCGGTCGTCCGTCGCCTGGGAGCGGCAGCGGCCCACGTGGCGCGACGCCCGGCCCGGGCTGATCGCGGGCGCGCTGAAGCGGGCGAGCGGCCGGCCGTCCGGGAACTGGTACGTGCTGGGCGCCTCCCGGGCCCTGGTGGCCGACCGGCCGCTGGGCCTGACCGTGGCCGGGCAGGAGGTGGTCGCCTGGCGCGGGGCGGACGGCCGGGTGCACGCGGGCCCCGGGGCCTGCCCGCACCTCGGGGCGCCGCTGGGTGAGGCGCGGGTGCGGTGCGGCACGCTCGTGTGCCACTGGCACGGGCTGGCCCTGGACGGCGGCCCGTTCGCCGGCTGGGAGCCGTTCCCCGCGTACGACGACGGGGTGCTGATGTGGGTGCGGCTCGACCGGTGCGGTGGCGAGGAACCGACGGAACGGCCCCGCGTGCCGGTGCGCCCGGACCCGGCCGGGGCGGTCGCCGCGGTGTGGTCGGGGGTGGGGCGGTGCGAGCCGGAGGACGTGGTCGCCAACCGCCTCGACCCGTGGCACGGTGCCTGGTTCCACCCGTACTCCTTCGTCGACCTGACCGTGCTGGACAGCGGCGAGGACGAGGACGCCTTCCTGGTCGACGTCTCCTTCCGGCTGGCCGGCCGGGTGGTGGTGCCGGTGCGGGCGCGGTTCACGGCACCGGGGCCGCGGACGGTCGTGATGGAGATCGAGGAGGGCGAGGGGTGCGGCTCGGTCGTCGAGACGCATGCCACGCCGCTCGGTCCCGACTCCACGGGGCAGCCCCGGACAGCCGTGGTGGAGGCGGTCGTCGCCGCCTCGGACCGGCGGGGCTTCGCCGTCGCGCGGGCCGCGGCGCCGCTGGTGCGGCCCCTGATGCGGGCCGCCGCGGGACGGCTGTGGCGCGACGACCTGGCGTACGCGGAGAGGCGCTGGGAGCTGCGCTCGTCGGGGCGGTTCCCGGGCTGAGCCCCGCCGTGGCGGGGGGTGAACCTTTCAGTCGGCGGCGAACCGGGCCAGGGCGCGCAGGGGTGCCGAGCGGCCGCGCGGGGGGACGGTCCACAGGGTCTGCCCGCGCACGCCCCACCGTTCCAGCAGGGCGTTCGCGGCCAGGAAGCCGCTGGTGGCGGCCCGTTCCATGAGCGCCACGGGAAGTCCGGTACGCACCAGGTCGCCCGCCACCATCACGGCCGGGTCCGGGGTGCGCACGGTGGGGCGGTCCCGGTAGCCGCCCACGGGGAAGTGGGGGCAGTCGGCGCGCCATTCGTGGCGCTCGTCGACGATCAGGGCGTCCCGGGTCTCGGGGTACAGGGAGCGCAGCCGGGTCAGCATCCGCTCCTGGAAGCCGGGGCGGTGGATGCCGGGTGCGGTGGCGTACGCGTGGAGCTCGACCACGCTGCCCCCGGTGCGGGCCGCCCAGCGTGCCGCTTCGCCCTCCCAGCGTTCCAGGACGCTGACGTTGTCGAGGCCGTCGTAGCCGCTGGTGCCGAGGAAACCGGCGCGGTTGCGGTCGACGGGGCGGTCCAGCCAGTAGCGGGAGACGAGGAACGGGGGCGCCGTGCGCAGGCGGCGGATCCGGGTGCGCCAGGCCCGGTCGCCCAGCCGGGGCGACTGTGCGACGAGGCGCCGCAGACCGGCCGTGTCGAGGGCGAGGACCACGGCGTCGTGATGGTCGGCCCGGCCCGCCGCCGAGACGGTGAACCCGCCGTGCGGGGCGGGTTCGACGGTGTCGACCGCCCGGCCTTCGAGCAACTGGACGCCGTGCCCGGCGAGGTAGTCGCCGAGGGGCTCCCACAGGGCTTGCGGGAAGGGCTCGTCGGGCACGTCGAAGAGCAGGCCCTCGCTGGAGCCGAGGAAGTAGATGTGGAACATCAGCGCCAGTTCGGCCGCCGACAGGGTCCGCGGGTGGACGAAGAAGCTGCGGGAGAAGACCTCGAAGGCCAGGTGGTGCGCGGCTTCGGGGAAGCGGATGCGTTTCAGCAGGTCCAGGGCGCTGGTGTCGTCGAGCCGCCGGTAGACGTCGGGTACGCGGACGTCGAACAGGGGCAGCGCCTCGCGCGGGTTCATGCCGGCCAGGTCGGCCGCCCGGAAGCTCGGGCTGAGCGCGGCGAACGCGACGGCGTTCCACGGCGGGGTGCGCGGGATGCGGGCGAAGCTGTCGCGCAGCCCGCCGCTGTGCCACAGGGGGTAGTCGGGCAGGGCGCGCAGCCGGTCGAGCCCCGGGTCGGCCCGCCGCAACAGGCCGCGCAGGTTGTAGTACTGGCGGAAGAAGGCGTGGAAGCCGCGGCTCATGGTCGCCGTGCTGCCGTCGGCGAGCGTCACCGGCCGACCCGCGAGCCGCCCGCCGAGCTGCTGTTCGCGTTCGTAGAGGGTGACGTGCACGCCGCGTTCGGCCAGCGCGGTGGCGGTGGCCAGGCCGGCGATGCCGCCTCCGACGACCGCCGTGCGGGGTGCCTCGCCCATGACGCGTGGCCGGCCGGGCCGCGGGGTGATGACACGAGCCTTGCGGTCGCGGCCCCGCCGGGGCGCGGACCCGGGTCGCGGGCCAGGGGGCCGGCCCGTTCGGCGTTCGTCGCGCGGCGGCGCGGTCAGGGGCGTGTGCGGTTCGTCGTGCGGCGCGGTCATGGACGGTTCCTCTGTCGCCGGCCGTTCGTCGTGCGGCGCGGTGCGGTCCGGGTGCCGTTCGTCGTGCGGCGCGGTCATGGGCGGTTCCTTTGTCGGCGGCCGGCCGGAGTGTGGCGGCGGGGCAGGACGGGCAGTTCGGCGACGGTGCGCAGCATGGGCAGGACGGGGGTGCGCAGTCCGATGCCGAGTTCTTCGAGCGGGTGCGTCTCGCCGTCGAGGAAGCGCAGCAGGCGTTCGGTGGGCACGGTGCGGAAGAGGCCGGTGAAGAACGCGGGTCCGTCGACCCGTCCCGTGTCGAGCGCGCGCAGCACCACGGCGTCCATGGCCAAGGATCTGGCCGGGTGCGCGGCGGGCGGCAGGGGGAGGCGGCCGTGGCGCAGGGCGTCGGCGACGGCGCGGGTCTGCCGCTGCAGGCCGGCGAAGGTGTAGCCGGTGGAGGGGCGGGTCGCACCGCCCGCGGCGCCGATCCGGAACACCGAGCGGCCCGCGCGGCGCCGGTGGCGCCCGTCGCCCATCGGGATCACCCCGCGCTCGGTGCCGGTCACCTCGTACCGCCGGACGCCGAGCACGTCGTGCAGGTAGTGGCGCAGGGCGCGGTCGTAGCCGGAGGGGCGGAGGGGCGCGGCGGAGAATTCGGTGTACTCGACGAGGGCCCGGTGGGTGCCGATCGGCAGGACGTACCCGAAGGCGAGTCCGTGGTGGGGCTGCGGCACACGGAAGTCCATCAGTTCCACGGTCGCGGGGTCGAACACCGGTCGCTCGCTGTGCAGGAACCAGCCCTGGAAATGCTGGAGGAGGAGGGTGCGGGCGGGGGGCGGGCGCCGCGGCGGGCGTGAGTCGAAGACCCATCGGGCACGCACCCGCAGGTGACGGCCGTCGGCGGTGACACCGAGCACATCGGCTCCGTCGGGCCGGTCGAGGACGGCCCGGACGGCGGCCTCGACGCGGTTGACTGCCCCGATGCGTTCTCCGACGGCGCGGGTGAAGACGTCCGAGCGGAGCATCTTGTAGCGCAGCGGACCCGGGCTGCCGGTGAAGGTCCCGCCGTCCGGGCCGCGTACCCGGAGCCGGTCCCAGCACCGGACCAGCAGGTCGTCCCAGTCGCCGCCCGGCTCCTCCCAGTAGCACCAGGTGCGTTCGGGGGGCCGGAGGGGTCCGGCCGGCGCGTCGATCAGCGTGATGTCCGCCGGCCGGGGGCCGCCGGGTCCCGCCGCGCACAGGTGGTGGGCCAGCGACAGTCCCGCGGCCCCGGCGCCGACGACCGCCACCTCCGTGTCGACCACCGGCCGCGTGTCGCGGTCGTCGTCCGTCCCTGCCACGGGCGGCTCCTCCTCCTGGTGCGGCTTCCCCTCCCATTCGGCGGAAGCACGCCGGTTGGATGCGCCCCCGCTCGGCCGGCCGGCGGGGGCGGTGGCGTGCGCCGGTGAGGCCATGGTGCAGGACGCGGGGGTACGCGGAGGGGCGGCACGCTGGCGCGCTCTGGGCGGGTGCGGCGGCCGACCGCCCCAACCGCACCCGCCACGCGCGCCGGCACTGGTGGTGCCGCTACCGCGGAGGCATCACGCAGAACTCGTTGCCGTCGGGGTCGGCCATCACGACCCACTCCACATCACTCTGGCCTATGTCGATCCGCTTCGCTCCCAGGGAGACGAGGCGTTCGACCTCCGCCTGCTGGTCGACGCCGGCAGGGGGCGCGACATCGAAGTGGAGCCGGTTCTTCCCCACCTTGCGCGCCACCGGCGGACCGCCCCAGGTGATCTTCGGGCCGCCGTGGGGCGAGCGGATCGCCGTTTCCTCGTCCTGGTCCCAGACCAGCGGCCAGCCGAGCGCCTGGCTCCAGAAGTACCCGACCTCCTGCGAACCGTCGCTCGCGAGCGCTCCGAGGAAACCGCAGTCGGCGAGGAACGTGTTGCCCGCCCCCAGGACGCAGAACTCGTTGCCTTCCGGGTCGGCGAGCACCACATGGCCCTCTTCCGGGCGCTGGCCGATGTCGATGTGGCGTGCGCCGAGTTCCAGCGCCGTCGCCACCGTCCGGCGCTGGTCCTCGGGGGACGTGCTCGTCAGGTCGAAGTGGGTCTGGTTGGGACCGGCCTTCCGCTCCTCGCTGCCCACGAACCGCAGGTGGAACCCGGTGTCGTCGTTCGGTGCCAGGGAGATGGCGTCGTGGGGGTCGTCGGCCGGTTCCCAGCCCAGGACACCTGCCCAGAAGTGGGAGAGACGGAGCGGGTCGTGCGCGTCGAAGCAGAGCGCGAGGAGCTGAGAGGTCATCCGGTTCCGTGTCTCCGGTCCTTGATGCGTCGGTGCGGACGGGGGCTGGTCTCCCCCGCCCATGAGCGGCAGCAACGCTAGGAGCCCGCTCCCGGGGGACGCAACGGGATTACCGGGGCTCCGCTTTCAGGGCCCGACGCGCAGGGAGGCGAACGGCGCCCGGTGCTCGGTGCCGTCCGGGAGCCGCCAGGGAGCGGTGATCCAGGCCTGGGCGGCGTCCGTGGCGGAGTCGGGCGCCGAGAGGTGGAGGAGCCGGGTGAGGGTGAGGGTCAGGAGGCCGGCGTCCGTGGGGACCCCGATGCCGGTGCTGTCCGGTCCGTCGGTGGCGGTGGCCGGCCCGGTCGGGGAGGCCGGGGTGTCTTCGGCGCCGTGCCGGGTGACGGTCGGGTCGGGGGCGTCCGACCGGCTCTGCGCCTGGGGCTCGGCACGGCCCTGGAGGAGGGCGAGCAGCTGGACGACGAGGACCGGGTCGCCGGCGCCGTCGTAGATCCAGCGGCGGCCCAGTACCCCGTGCTCGGACGTCCCGACGAGCGTGTCCTGGCCGTCCCCGGGGGCCGCGAGCGGGGCGCCCCGGTAGGTGAGCGGGACGAGGTAGGCGGCCGGGCGGTCGCCGGAGGTGTCGGTCACCACCATGAACTCGATGCCCACCTCGCCGTCCGGGTCGTCCAGCCGGAAGCCACCGGCCACGGCGAGCTCCGGCGCGCTTCCCGTCGGGACGTACCAGGGGCGGGTGGGCAGCCAGGACGTCAGGAGTTCCAGCTTGCCGGGGGACATGGTGGTCCGGTGAACGACGGCCATCGTCGGTGATCCTCCCGTTGTCGGTGTGCTCGTGCGACGCACGAACACCACTGGTCACAACGTTACTTGAGGACCGCGCGCACGGCCCGAAGCGCTCTGGGAAGCCGCCCCATATCGTGGCAAGATGACCGGAAGAACGGTATCGAGGGTCGGTACTGGTTCTCTGGGGCATCAATGAACATCTGGCTCCGTTTCCGCCTCACGGGTGTGGTGGTCGTGACCGGCGTGTCCCTGCTTGCGTGCAGCGGCACCGGCGAGCGCCAGGCCGCGCCGCCGCCGTCGTCCGCCGCGCCGGGAGCGTCGTCGCCGTCACAACCGGCCCACTCGTCGCCGTCGGCGCAGCCGTCACAGCCGGCGGCCACCACGGGCGGGCGGACTCCGTCGAAGCCCGCACCGGACGCCTCCACGAGCTCCGGCGCCGGCGGGGTGACACCGGTTCCGGGACTGGGCCGTCTGCAGCCGATATGGCCGTTCACCACGCCCGCCCAGGTGCAGGCGTGGCAGCGCGACTACCGCAGGGACGGCCACCAGCCCTGGCACCTCGACCCGGAGCAGACCGCGCTGTCCTTCGCGCGGGGCTATCTGGGCTTCTCGGAGATCGACCGCGTCACCTCACGGACCGTCACCGCCACCCAGGCCCGCATCGGCGTGGGCGTCAGCGGACCGGAGAGTTCCGGCAGCGCGGCCGTCGTCCGTCTCGTGCGCTACGGCACCGGCCGCGACGCGCCCTGGGAGGTCGTCGGCACCGACGACACGACGTTCTCGCTGACGAAGCCCGCGTACGGGTCGGTGGTCCGGTCGCCCCTGGCCGTCGGCGGCCGGATCAGCGGGGTGGACGAGAGCCTCCGGATCCAGGTGCGCCAGCCCTCGTCCCAGAAGCCCCTGGGTGAGTCGTGCTGCGTCCCGGCCGGCGGATCCGGGCAGCCGTGGTCCTCCTCGGTCTCCTTCAAGGGAGCCAAGGACGCGGTGCTGACGGTCGTCGCCTCGACGGGCGGGCACATCGCCGAGGTGGAACGCTTCACCGTCACGGCCGTACGTCTCCGCTGACGTCACCGGCGCGCTGCGGGCGCCCGCAGCGCCGCACGGGATCCGAAGTTCGCGCGGGGTGGGTGTCAGTGGCGCTGGTTACGGTGGTTGCCATGATCGACGCAAATGACGTCCGCCGTATCGCGATGGCCCTTCCCGAGACGGTGGAGAAGGAGGCCTGGAACATCCCGACCTTCCGGGTGGCCGGGAAGATGTACGTGACGATCCCCGACGACCAGTCGTCGTTCGCGGTGCGTTGCCCGCGCCACGAGCGGGCGGAGCTGATCGCCGCCGAGCCGGAGAAGTTCTGGGTGCCGCCGCACGAGGCGAGTTCGGCGTGGGTGCGGGTGCGGCTCGTCGCGCTGGAGGGCGAGGAGGAGCTGCGTGACATCCTCGTCGACTCCTGGAGACAGGCGGCGCCGGACCGGCTGGTCGAGGAACACCCCGGCCTCCGGCCCGGTGCCTGGTCCGGCGAGTGACACCGGGGACAGGCCGGGCGGGTGGGGCTGGACGGGGCCGTCGGGTCCGCCGGCCCGCGGGAGATCCGCCCCGTCGGGCGCCGGTGGTCTGCCGGGCCTCTTCTGAGGCGGTTTCCTGGAGTTGCGCACCCGGGCCCCGGGGAGCTGCCCGGTCCGCGGCGGATCTCACCCTTCCCGCCGGGACTCCGGCCGGCGCAGGGCCCGGGGCGCCCGCCCGGTCGCCGCGGTCGCCAGACAGTCGACGAGATGGCCTGCGGCTGCGCCTTTCGGCAGGTCGCTGACCTGACCGTCGCCCACCTCCACCACGCGCCAGGCTCCGTCCCGTCGCAGGGCCAGGTCCGTGGTGACGAAACGGCAACCGAGGGCCGCCACCAGCGGCCCTACGAACCCGAGTTCCGGCTCCGGCCTCAGGGCGGGCGTGTCGGGGTGCGCCGTGAGGAGCGCCGGTTCCCCGTCGACCCACCACACGCGCGCCTCGCCGACGGTGGGGTCGAAGTCCTCGAACTCGCGGAGCACCACGCCCCCGACGAGGGAGTCGCCCTGAAGCTCCACGAAACGGGCGACCACGGAGGCGAGCCGGCGGGTGTCCGTCAGGTCGGGTACGAAGCAGGCCTCGTGCCACTCGTGCTTGCGCGACTTCACGTGGTCCTTGACGACCGCGGGGCCGCCGCCGAGGGCGCCCGCCGCCGCGGCGAGCCCGGGCCCGTCGGGCAGCGTGCCCGGGGCGCCGGGCAGCCGGACGCTGTGCGGCGTGGCCGCCCGGAACACCGCGTACCAGCCGGGAAGCTCATGGGCCCGCCGGTAGTCCGCGGGCGCGGTCAGCAACCGCACTCCGCGCGCCGCCAGGGCACCGTACAGCGCGCCGTACTGTCCGGCGGTGAGCATCCAGCCGCGGTACCAGGCCGCCCCGGAGCCTTCGGGAACCCGCGCGACGGCCGCGGTCGCGTCCCCGGAGACCAGGGCGTCGTGGTCGATCAGCGCGACGGGGCGGTCGAGGGCCCGCGCCGCGCGGGCCTCGTCCGCGAAGTGCGGGTCGGTCCGCCGTGGCCGCAGCGGGTCCGCGCAGAAGATGAACGTCGCCCCCATTCACGCACCCTATCCGCCCGCGGGCCGTCGCCCCGGGCCGTCGCCCCCGGCCGTGCGTCGGCCGCCGGAGGACCGGTTGTCAGTGCCGGATGTGAAGCTGGCCGGTATGGACGACAGCATTCTCCGGCGCCGCGTCTACGGCGCCGACCACGAGGACCCGGACCCCGGCCCGCGTCCCGGCCGTGTCTACGGTGAGCTGGTGGGCGGGCCTCTCGACGGGCTCCTCCTGGACGTCACCGGCTGGAGCGAGCAACGGCTCGCGGAGGAGGCCCGGCTGCCGACGGAGATCGGGCGGTACGGGCCGGGCGGCCGCACCCACTACCGCCGCCGGGCCGCCGACCCCGGCCGCTGGGACTGGTCGGGCGACAGCCCATGAGCCTCCGCGCCCCTGCCCGCACGGCGCCCGTCACGAGTCGCCGGCGTGGTGCCGCGCGCGGCGACCGTCACGACAAGCCGCCGACGACCTGCCGTACGCGGTCGGCCACCTCGTCCGGCAGGGGGGCGTAGTGGATCCGGGCGAGGTCCTTCTGCCCCCGGGGGCTCGCCGTGTAGGTCAGGAAGGACTTCAGGGCGGGCAGCACCTCGGGCGGGTTCCCGCTGTCGCACACGATCTCGTACGTGACGAGGACGATGGGGTAGGCGCCGCTCGCCCGCGTCCGGTAGTCGAAGGTCAGCGCCATGTCCTTGCCCGTGCCGTCCGCATGGGCCGTGGCGATGCCGGCCGAGGCGGTCCGGGCGGAGACGGCGACCGGCTCGGGCGCGCCGGTGTCGAGCCTGACCGTGCTGAGCCCCTTCGCCCGGGCGAAGGACAGTTCGACGTAGCCGATCGCGCCGTCGTTGCCCTGCACCTGTGATGCCACTCCGCCGGAGCCGGAGGCGGACTGACCGCCCTTGGCCTGCCACGCCTTGTCCTTGGGATACGGCCACTGCTCGGGCGCGGCTCCGGCGAGGTAGGCGTTGAGGTTCTGGGTGGTGCCCGATTCGTCGGAGCGGTGCACCGCGGCGATGGGGAGGGCGGGGAGTGCCGCGCCGGGGTTGAGGCGCCGGATCTCCGGCGCGTCCCACCGGGTGATCTCGGAGTCGAAGATCCTGGCGAGGGTGGGCGCGTCGAGGACGAGGTCGTCCACCCCGGAGAGGTTGTACCCGATGGCGATGGGGCCGCCGACCATGGGGAGGTCGATGGCTCTGCCACCCCGGCACGCGTCCCGGGACAGCTCCACTTCGTCGGCCTTCAGCGGGCTGTCCGTTCCGCCGAGGACGGTCGCCCCGCGCAGGAACTGGGCGACTCCCCCGCCGGACCCGATGGGCACATAGCGGATCTCCACGCCGGGGCAGGCCTTCTGGTACTCGCGCATCCAGTGCTTCATCGCGTTCTGCTGCGCGCTGGAGCCGGACGCGGCCAGCCGGCCCCCGGACGCGCAGGCGATGCCGCTCGTGGGCGCGGGGGACGGGGCGCTGTCGCTGACGGCCGTGGTACCGCAGGCGGAGAGGAGCAGGACGCTCCCCGCCGCCACCACGCGCGTGCCCAGAACCAGCCGTCCGCGATGTGCCCGTCGACGCTGCACCTGTGGTTCCTCTCCGAAGGCGGGAACCGTGATGCTCGCCGACGCGGGCGGCGCGGCGGTGACGTGCCGGCGAACACGGGTCGGCCACGGATCGACACCTGGGAGGCGCCGGGCGGCTACTCCCTCGCCTCGGCCTCCGCCCGGGCGAGGGCGAAGAGTTCGTGCAACGGCCGCGGCGGCAGGAGGTGGGTGAAGGGCCCTGTGACACTGTTGCCGCTGCCGGCGGTGGCCAGGTACAGGTCGAGCTTCGCCGTCTCCAGCGGGATGTGGGGGGCCTTGAGTTCGGTCCACGGGCCGGGTATGAACGCCGTCCGGCCCGCGCGGGCGCGTTTGCCGGTCTCGATCGCGCCGGAACCTTCGAGTTCGGCCTGGGCCTTCTTGTGCCGGGCGGCCGTCCAGCCGTTCCAGCGCCGTACGTTGCGGTCCGTCGGCCGTGCGAGGGTCAGGAGCTGGAGGTAGA
This sequence comes from Streptomyces ficellus, assembly GCF_009739905.1. NCBI lineage: Bacteria > Bacillati > Actinomycetota > Actinomycetes > Kitasatosporales > Streptomycetaceae > Streptomyces > Streptomyces ficellus. The sequence continues at coordinate 107,345 of NZ_CP034279.1, forward strand.
GGGCCGCCGCCTCCGGCCCGACGGACAGCGCGCCGGAGACGTCGGCCACCAGTTCCGGGACGCTGTGGCGCGGGTCGGCCTCGTACGCGCCCGCCGGCACCGGCGTGGTCGCGGCGCGCTCGACGAGCCGTGCCAGGCCGCCGTCCTCCGCGTGCACCGCCTCGATCCGCCGCGCCTCGTCCTGGAGCGGGGCGTCGCTGCGCCGGGAGGCGGCCCCGGACGGGCGGAGGAAGGTGTCGCCGCCGGGCACGGCGACGACGAGGCACCCGTCGTCGTAGGCCGTCGACGGATTGTTCCGGCCGTACTCGGACGAGGTGTTCGGCAGGACGGTGCCTTCGTACGGGGTGAAGGCGGGGTCGTCGGGGGCCGTGCCCGCCAGGTCGTACCGCCGGCCCATGGGGAGGAGCATGCCCGGCGCGTCGAGCGTGCGGAGGACCTCGGCGCGGAGCCGGCGGGCGTGCGCCTGCGCCGGGTCGCCGACGGGACGCTCGGTCAGGAGCCAGGCCAGGACGGTGGCGGGCCCGGTGTGCGGGAGGTCCCAGGGCCGGACGACGCCTCCGGAGCTGCCGTCGTGCTCGATTCGGTGGAGGTCCAGGCCTCCGGTGCTGCCGCCGGTGAGGACGAAACGCGGACCGGAGCCGTCGGAGCGCGGTGCGGTGCCGGTGTCCTCGGCGTCGGCGTCGGCGGAGGGGGCGGCGTCGGCGGGGGCGGACAGGCGCTGGGCCCAGGCGACACCGAGCCCCAGGTCGGCGTCCAGGGCGGCGGCGAGGTCCTCGTCCGCGTACGGCCTTTGGCCGACGAGCCGGTTCCACGCCTCAGCCATCCGCTCGGCGGCCCGGACCTGGCCGCCGTCCGCCCACAGGTCGGCCGGGTCGTCGGGGACGCCGGCCGCGAGGACCTCGGCGCAGCCGGACGGACCGATCGTGTACGGCAGTCCGTTGTACACGTCGGTGACGTCCTTGTCGGCCTTGTACGGCGCGGAGCGCAGGAGCTTCTTGCGCTCGTCGTACCCCATGGGGCGGGGCAGTCCGGCGAGGACCAGCGTCGCGAGGGCGCGCCGGGCGCCGGTGCGGCGGGAGAAGGCGAGGACGGCGTCAGGGGTCACGGTCAGCGGCCCGTGCTCGTCGAGGAGTTCGAGGAGGCGGACCAGCCGGGAGGCGTCGTCGCGGCCGATGGTGACGGTCACGGTCTGGGGCTCGCTCGCCCGGTCGGGGTTGGTCACCTCCTCGCGGGTGATCGTGCCCGCGGGGGCGGGGGCGTCGGCGGGCTGGACGTACCGCACGGTCTTCGCCCAGTTGGCCGGTCCCGAGACGGCCGCCCGCAGGCCCGGGTCGCCGAAGGAGGCGGCGGGGGCACGGCCGGTGCGCCAGGTGCTGCCCCGTACGGCGAAGGGCTGGGCCGCCCAGGTCTCCAGCAGGGCGGTGAGCGCGGTCCGCCCGGGGTCGCCGGCGGGGGTCACGGCCGCGCGCCAGGCGGCGGCGTCGATGTGCCCGAGCAGGACGCTCCAGTCGTAGGGCGCGGACGACGGGGCGAGCCGGCGGGTCTCCTCGTCGAGAGCGCCGCCGAGGAAGGCGCCGTCGGCGGCGACGGAGGTGAGGGTGGCCGGGTAGGGCTGCGGGGCGCGGTGGTCGCCGTGGGCGCGGAACTCGGGGAGGAGGCCCCAGAGCGCGGGCACCAGCTCGGTGTCGGGGACCTGGGCGGGCAGCCGGACGGCGGGCCCGGACCGCATGATGGCGACGCGCCGCGACAGTTCCTCCCGGCGGCGCAGTACGTCCGCCGCCAGCCGGGCGGCCCGCTGGGCGGCGGCAGCGACGCGGGGGTCGGTCACCCCGGCCGGGGTGACGGCGGGGTCGGCGAGCAGGGCGGCGGCCGCCTCGTCGGTCAGGGCGCGCAGGGCGGCGGAGGACGCGGGGTGGCGCGGGGTGAGGAAGTGCCAGAAAGCGGGTGGCGGGAAGGGGCTGTCCGAGTGCGAACGGCCTGACGACCGGTGGCCGGGGGTGTCGGGGCCGGGGAATCCGTCGACCTCCCACAGCAGGGAGCCGTCCTCGGAGGCGTGGCAGCGGATGGCCGTCTCCTCGGCGAGCACGCCGTCCTCGCCCCCTTCCGGCAGGCGGACGATCCCCCAGGGCTCCTGGCCCGGCCGGGACACCCGGTAGGTGGCCGTGCGGCCGTCGACGCCCTCGACGACGAAGTCGGTGGGCGCTCCGCCGCGGTGGGCGGTGCGGTACAGCACCCGGCAGCCGGCCAGGTCGCCGTCCTGGCCCAGCGGGGACGCCGGGGCCCCGGGTGGCAGCGGTGCGAGGGTGGAGGCGCGGGCGAACAGGGCGGTGCCCGGCGGGTGTTCGCCGGCGGTGTGGAAGGCCGGGAGGGCGGTGTCCTCGGTCCGGGCGCCGGTGGCGGGGTCGAGGAGGGCCCATCCGCGGTGGTAGATCTCGGAGCTCCACATCCGGACGCCGTCGGACATCTGGAGTTCGAGGTCGGCGATGCCTTCGCGGCCGCCGGGGCGCAGGATCCGTTCGCCGTCGTGGCGGCCGCCGCCGTCGGCGCTCTCGAACTGGTAGCCCAGGCCGCCGTTGATGGAACCGCCGTAGCGGACGATGCCCTGGGCATTGTCCGGGACGAAGACGTCCTCGGGACGGTCGGTCCAGAAGGCGTGCCCGTTGTATCCGCCCCCGCTGGTCTTCCAGCTGACGAGGAACTGACCGCCGGCGTAGTGGACGCAGTGCGTGGTGGCGTCGTCCGGGACGGAGAACGTGGCGGAGGCGCGCGTTCCGGCGTGGTCGACGGCGACGGCTCGGGAGGACGAGAAGACGGTGAGCACCGGCCAAGTGCAGGTCACGCCCGCCACCTCGTCGCCGGGCCGCCGGTAGCCGGCCGCGAAGTCGGCGAGCACGCGGTCGAGTGCGGGCCAGCCCAGCTCGTCCGGGAGCCCGGCCCGCAGGGAACGGGCGAGCGGGCCGACGAGGTCCAGCTCCGCCAGGGCCTCCTCGATGCCGTCCAGCGCTGTCGCGGTGGGCCGGTCGAGCAGCGTGGCCAGTTCGTCCACCGCCTCGTCGGCGGCGCCCAGTCCGCCGCCGCGCAGCGCGTCGAGCAGGCCGTTGATCCGGCGGTGCACCTCGGTGGCGATGCCGGAGTTCTCGGGGAGGCGGGTGATCGCCGTACCGGGTGTGCGGGAGCCGGACATCCGTCCGCGCAGCAGCTCCTCGTGGACCGTGCCTTCGAGGCGGGGCCCGAAGACGGGGTCGGAGGCCAGGGCCTTGAGGTCGCGGCGGGAGTGGCCGCCCCAGAACTCCAGCCCCACGCCGGCGCCCGGATCCTCGACGGGGATGCCTTCGGCGAGGCAGGCGTCGAGCAGGTCGGCGTCCAGGCTGGTGTAGCGCCACTTGGTCCTGTGGAGGCACACGGGGACGTCCGCCGCGCGCAGCCGTGGCGCGAGGAGGGTCACGAAGTCGAACAGCTCCGGCGGCTTGGGCTGGCGTGTGATGCCGCCGTGCAGGGGGCGGTAGGCGTAGTCGCCGGCGAAGCGGCCCAGCCAGGCCGCGTGCCCGCCCTCGGGGACGATCCGGCCGGCCGCCAGCGCCTCGGAGGCGCCCGAGCGGAGCAGCAGGCGCAGCCAGGGGGCGGCATCGCCCTTGGCGAGGGGGAAGAGGTCCAGCAGGGCGGCGTTGACCTCGTCGCCCGGCGGGTGTTCCTCCAGTACGGCCGCCGCCGCGTCCAGCAGCGAGTCCGGCAGGGCCTTGCCGCGGGCCTGCGCGAGGACCTGGCCCAGGACCCGGGCGTCCTCGTCGGTGCCCAGCCCCGCGGCCCGCGCGGAGGCCTTGACGCGGCGTGCCAGGTCGGCCGGGAGCTCGCCGGGTGACACGGCCCACGCGGTCAGCAGCCGGACGTAGTCCTCGTGGGCCTCCTTCGGCGGGAAGGTCCCGGCGAGCCACCGCTGGTGCTCCGTCAGCTCCTTGGCGGGCAGCGCGCCGGCGCGGGCGAACAGCAGGGTGTTGGCCCGGTGGTAGTCGGCGTCGACCGGCAGCGCGTGCGTACGCTCCGCCTTCCGGGCCTCCCCGTACGCGCGTGCCGCGTGGCGCGGCGAGCGCAGCGCGGCGGTCAGCCAGTGGCCCACGGTGTCCCAGAACCACGGCAGATGGGCGGGCGGCAGCTGCCGGACGCGTACCGCCAGGCCGTCCAGGAACCGCCCCGGCTTCTCCCACGCCACGGGCAGCTCACCCCTCGCGGTGTCGAGCAACCGCCGTGCGGCGGGCTCGGCGCCGGGGTCGTGGGCGAGGACCCAGTCGACGTACAGGCTGGAGGAGAGGGGCGTCCCGGGAAGCGCGACAATCATGAAAACATCCTGACACGGGCCACTGACAGCGCCGAGGGCAGCAGTTGACGGGGTGTAAAGGACGGGCTCTGACTCCGTCAGCACTGCGTCAACCGGCGACCGTGAGGACCGCCCCGGGCCTACGGTCGCCACCATGGGACATGACCGTGATGGTGTGCCCACGAGCGGGCACCCCTGCGTGGTGCGGGACGGCAACTGGGCGGCCGACGTCCGGTTCGCCTGCTCCTGCGCGGCGGTGTTCTTCGGGATGCTGCTCGTGATCGACGCGGGCGCCGGGAGCCTCAGTCCTTGGCGGGTCGCGCTCTGGGCCGTACTGGCGGTACTGCTGCTCGCGGTGCTCACCCCGCCGAGGGTGTCGGCCCGCCCCGGCCTTCTGGTCTCGCGCGGCGTGTGGGGCGAGACCAGCGTGCGGACCGACCGCCTGGTGGCGGTGTGCCGGTCCGACGGGGTGGCGCGGCGCCTGGTGCTGCGGGACGCGGAGGGCGGCCGGGTGGAGCTCGACCCGCGGGTGCTGGTCGACAATCCGCCGCTGTGGCGCGTGGTCGACGAGGACGCCCGTGCGTGTCTGGCCGGAGGGCTGCTGCTGTGCGGCGCCGCCGCGCTGCGCCAGCTGGCGGTGGGTGTCGACCGGGAGACGGCCCGCGCGGTGTTCCGGGTGTCCGGCCTGGGGCCGCCCCTGGGGGTGTCCCCCGAGCGCGTCCACGACCTGCCGGGTGGCGAGCCGTAGGCGGTGGGCCAAGCCGCCCGTGCGCCGAGGCCCGATCCGGAACGGTCACCGAGGCAGCAGTACCGGTGACACATCGATCACCTCCGGCCTTGTGCGATCAGCCGTTAATGTCCGGGGTCTCCCGGGCGTCCAAGGGTGACGGCGCGTCCGCGCCGCGCTCTCTCACGGAAGATCGGGAGCCCTTGCATGACGTCGTCCCTGGACTGGGTCGGATTGGTCACGGCCGCGTTGAGCGCGGTGCACGCGCTGGGCGCCGTGCGGCGCCGGCCCTGGAGGCGGCTGGCTCGGCGGAGGCCGGGCACGGACCCGGGCCGGGGCCCGGGCAACGGAGCGGAGCGGGAGTGCCGGTGCCTGGTGCCCCGGGTGGCACGCTTCGAGGCGGCCGACGGGAGCGTACTGACCGTCTGGACGGTGCGGCATGCCCCAGAGGGGTGCCGCGGGGAGACCGGCCTGTGGTGAACGACGTACCCCCCGGGGAAACACTCCGGTTGGGCGGGAACCTCGGACAACGGCTGCTCGAGGTCTACCCGGCCTACATCGAGCGGGCGCCGGAAGCCCTGCGCCGGACCTTCGGCATGTCGCTGGTCCAGGGCCAGGACGTCGCCCAGGAGGCGTTCCTCCGGGTGGCCCGCGCCTGCCTGGCGGGGCGCGCGGCACCGCGCAAGCACCTGATGGCCTACCTGCTGGGCGCGGCCCACAACCTGGCCGTCAGCACGTTCCGCCGCGAACGGGTGGTGATCGTGGCGGACAGCGTCCTGACCCAGTTGCAGGACCACCGGATGCCGCCGCCGGCCGCGGACCTGCGCGTGCTGCACGAGGTGGTCGTACCGGCCATCGAGGAGATGGCACCCGGCTCGCGGAAACGAATCGTCGAACTCCAGGCCAAGGGCCTGGAGGACCGGGAGATCGCCGAAGCCCTCGGAATATCCCTGGAGAACCTGAGGGTCCAGCGGCACAACGCGATCGTCGAACTGCGGCGCAGGCTCCGGCGGCATTGCCGCACACAGCGGCGGAAGAACACGGCGGTGCACGGAAAGGGAATCAGGTGAGTGATGTGAGCAGGTACGACGGTCCCCGGGACGAGCGCTCGGAACCGCCGGTTCCGGCCGGGCTCACCGCGCTGCTGGACGAGTTGGAGGGGACGAGGGACTTCTGGGACCGACCGCACGGCCCCTGGGGCCCGGCACCGGCGGGTGCGGAGGAATGCGGGACGGAGACGCGGGCCGAGGACGGGCGGACCGAGGAGGAGCGGGGCCTGGCGAACTCCTGCTACCGGCTGGGGTCCAGGGCCCTGCGCCGCGACGAGCTGGCGACGGCGGCGGCCTGGCTCGGCCGGGCCGCCGAACTGGGCCACCCGGGGGCGCTGTTCCGGCTGGCGGTCGTCGTCCACCGCCGGTTCGGCGACGAGGGCCGTGACGACGCCGCGTTCCTCGTCGCCGAGGCGGCACGCCACGGGCACGGCGACGCCGAGGCGCTGCTGTACGCGACGACCGCCGGGGCGGAGGGCCTGGCGCAGGGTCCCGCCCAGGACCCGGAGTTCGCCGACGACGTCCGCACCGCCCTCGGCCTGCCGTCCACGGCGCCGCAGCCAGAACCCGAAGCTCCGGTTCCGGCCCCCGCTCCCGCTCCGGCCCCCGCTCCAGCTCCCGTTCCGGCTCCCGCTCCGGTTCCGGGGCCTGCTCCTGCTCCTGCTCCTGCTCCTGCTGACGAGTCGTGCCCCCTTCAGGACGCCACCGAGGCCGACACAAGCGCCCCGCCGTCCCGGCTCGTCGCGCCGCCGTCCGCACGTGCCGGCGGGCTGTGGGTCCCCGCCCACCCCGGGGGCAGCCGCCTGTGGACACCGGCCCCACTGAGGTCCCCGGCGCTGACCGGTCTCGCGCGGCAGGTGCCCTCGGCCCAGGAGTCGGCACAGCGGTCGGCGCACCGGTGGCAGCAGGCCCTGCGCGTGCTGGACGTGCTCCGCGCCATCGGCGACGCCGACGGGCCACTGAGCCCCGGGCAGATCGCCCGCGGCACCGGCGTGGACGCACCGTCGCTCGACCACCTGCTGGCCTGGCTGGCCGAGCAGGGTCTGGTGGCCGTCCCCGAGCCCGGTGCGTACAGCACCGGTCCACTCCTGCGGGCCTGGGCGCGGCACGAGGGCGCCGAGCGCGAGGACGCCCTGCGGCGGGTCCTCTCCGGTCTCCGGGACCGCGTCGGGGCGGCGGTGTACGTGAGCCGCTACACGGACGGGGAGGTGCGGATCATCCAGTGCGCGGCGGGTCCCGGCACGCCCGCGGTGCGCGAGTGGGTGCCCTTCCGCGAGGCCGCGCACGCCAGTGCCGTGGGCAAGAGCCTGCTGGCGCAGCTCGACTTCGAGGACCGTATGGAGCACCTCGACCGGCGTCGTCCGGTTCCACTGACCTCGCGCACCATCACCGATCACCGCCACCTGTTCCGGGCCCTCGACCACTACGGGCCGCAGGCGGCCCAGTTCGACCTGCTCGAGTACTCCAACGACGAGGTGTGCGTCGCCTTCCCCCTCACCGTGGCGGGCCGGGCGGGGGCCGTGGCGCTGTCGCTGCCCGTCGCCCGGCAGCACCGGCTCCTCGAGGCGGCCGATGCCCTGAGCAACCGTTCTGCGAGCCTGCTGGCGGCCCTGCTGCTCACGGAGGATCCGCCCGGGGGCGACGTCGCCCGGGACGAAGGGCCGGACACGGAGGCGAAAGCCGAGGTCGGGGCTGGGGCCGAGGCGTCCGTTCAGGTGTCGGCACGACCCCCTGACGGGCAAGCGGTACCCCTCGGGAGGCATGGGGACCGGGTGTAAGGGGCACGCGGGCTGCATGGCCGGTGACACGGACGACGACATGCGGGTTCGGCGCCCCGGGGCGAGCGGGCATCGGGCGGTACCGCACACGGCTGACGTACGCGTCGAGGCGTGGGGCGGGAGCCGCGAGCAGTGTCTGGTGGAGGCGGTGCTCGGCATGGTCGAGTGCTTCGCGGACATCTCGGCGACGCGGGCCACGGCCGTGCGTCAGGTGCAGATGCCCGAGGGGAGCGACGACGACCTGCTGGCCGCCCTGCTCGACGAGGTGGTGTTCCGCCTGGAGGTGGACGGTGACGTGCCGGTGGACGTCGAGGTGGAGACGGTGGACGACGGACTCGACGTACGGCTGGCGGTGACGGACGTGCGGTCGGTGCCAATCACCGGCGCCGTCCCGAAGGCCGTGTCCTGGCACGAGCTGCACCTCGCGCCGGGCCCCTACGGATGGTCCTGCGCGGTGACGGTCGACGTCTGAGCCGACGGGCGGAAGCACGACGGGACGCGGATGGACGGCGCACGGGTGGACGCGGGCGGACCGGTGCCAGGGACGTGACGCACACGGCTCAGCCCTTGACGACGCCCACCGGGACCAGACGGGCCACCTTCCGGCACAGGCCGGCGCCCTGGCCCGCCTCCACCACCGCGGTGACGTCCTTGTACGCCTCCGGGGCCTCCTCCGCCAGGCCGCGCGACGAGGCGGGGCGCACCGCGATGCCGTCCGCCTCCAGCCGCGCCCGTACCTGGGGGCCTCCGGTGGTCCGCGCGGCCTGGTGGCGGCTCATGACCCGGCCGGCGCCGTGGCAGGTGGAGTGGAAGGCGTCACCGCCCGGGACCCCGGTGAGGACGTACGAGGCGGTTCCCATGGTGCCGGGTATCAGGACCGGCTGCCCCACGGCGCGCAGGTCCTCGGGCAGCTCCGGGTGTCCGGGCGGGAAGGCCCGGGTGGCGCCCTTGCGGTGGACGCACAGCGTGCGGGGCTCGCCGTCCACGGTGTGGGTCTCGACCTTGGCGAGGTTGTGGGACACGTCGTACACGAGCGTGAGGCGGGCGCCCGCCTCGCGCCGGAGGACGCGGCGGGCCGCCTGGGCGAGGAGCTGCCGGTTGGCGCGCCCGTAGTTGGCCGCCGCGGCCATGGCGCCGAGGTAGGCGCGGCCCTCGGGCGAGGCGACCGGGGTGCAGGCCAGTTGGCGGTCCGGTACGGCGATCCCGTACCGCGCCATGGCCCGGTCCATCGCCCGGACGTGGTCCGAGCAGACCTGGTGCCCCAGCCCGCGCGACCCGCAGTGGATCATCACGCACACCTGGCCGGGAGCGAGCCCGAACGCGCCGGCCACGCGTTCGTCGTAGATCTCGGTGACCTCCTGGACCTCCAGGAAGTGGTTGCCCGACCCGAGGCTCCCGAGCTGCCCGGTGCCGCGCTCGCGGGCCCGGGCGCCCACCTGGCCGGGGTCGGCGTCGGCGACGTGCCCGCCGTCCTCGCAGCGCCACAGGTCGCGTTCCTCGCCGTGGCCCTCCTCCACCGCGTACCGGGAGCCGCCCGCGAGGATCCGCTCCAGCTGGTGCCCGCCCGGCCGCCAGAGCCCGCCGGGTCCCGCGCCGCGCGGTACCGCCCGGCCCAGGCCGTCCATGAGGGACCGCAGGACCGGCTCCAGCGTCCGCCGGTCGCAGTCGGCGGCCAGCAGCCGCACCCCGCAGGAGATGTCGAAGCCGACGCCTCCGGGCGAGACCACACCCCCGTCGTCGACGGCGGTGGCGGCGACCCCGCCAATGGGGAAGCCGTACCCCCAGTGGACGTCGGGCATGGCGTACGAGGCGGTCACGATGCCCGGCAGGGTCGCGACGTTGGCGACCTGCTCCAGTGACTTCTCCGCGTCCCGCATCAGTTCCGCGGAGGCGAACACCACCCCAGGGACCCGCATGTCTCCCTCACGGCGGATGCGGAAGCGGTAGGGGCCCTCCTGCACGTACTCCATCGCAGCCTCCCAAGGCGGCTCGCACGGCTGCCACTCCCCCGCCGCTGCCCGCGGGGCGCCGCCCGTCACTGTCTCCGCCCGTCACCGTCTCCGCCCGCGCGTCCGGGGTTCCCCGCGCGCCCCCGGCCAAACGCACCGGTGACCGGCCGGGCGGCTGCTAGCTTCGTACGCCATGCGATCACGTGACTACGACCTGGACTTCCGTGACCGGTCGCGGCGAATACGGGCCTGGGGCATCGGGCTGTTGTCGGTGGCCGGGGTTCTGTGGACCTGGTGCGCCCTGTTGTTGCTCACGCCGTACCAGGTCGACGAGGAGCCCGACGACCGGCACCCCAGGGAGTGCGAATCGCGGCTGTTCACCGACGGTGCCACCTCCAACGACGGTATTTGGCGCGGCGACCACTGCGCGAGCGAACGGGACTGGCCCGAGGCCCTCGGCGTGCTCGCGCTGTCGGTGCCGGTGTCGACGGCCGGCGCGGTGCTGGTCGCCGTCGGCTCCCTCAGCACCCGGATGAGCGCCCACGCCGAGGCCATGCGCACGCTGGACGCGCTCGCCGACCGTCCGGCGAAGTGACGGGGCGACGGGATTCCGGTGGACCGTTCCGGGCACGCGGGACGTAGGAGCCGGAGCCCGGTGACCGGGACCGGGTGACCGGAGGCGAGGGCCGGTGGAGATGCCCCGTGACTCCCCCCACGCCCCGGCGAGGGCGCCCGATCGCACGTCGCCGTACCGCCCGCCGTACCCCTTCCTTCGCGGAGGCGCGGGTCGCGGGTCTGCCGATGGTCCCGGTGGCGTACGAACGGCACGGGGACGGTGAGCCGCTGGTGCTGCTGCACGGGGCGGCCGACGACCGCCGGGCCTGGGACGGCGTCGTACCCCTGCTCGGCGCACACGACACCGTCGTTGTGGACCTTCCGGGCTTCGGCGACTCACCCGAACCGGATCCGGCCGTTCCGCGTGACCTGGAGACGACGGTGGCCTGGATGGGTGCGCTGTTCACCGCGCTCGCGGTGGAGCGGCCGCACGTCGCCGGCCATTCGCTGGGTGGTCTGATCGCGCTCCGGCTGGCCCAGGCGGGGCTGGCCCGCAGTGTGACGGCGCTGGCCCCGGCCGGGTTCTGGACCGTCGCCGAGCGGAGGTACGCGTACGCCGTGCTGGCTCTCACCGGGCAGAGCGCCTCGCTCCGGGGCACGCTCCGGGCGGGCCGGACGCCCGTGCTGTTCCGCGGGGACGTTCCCGGTGTGCCCGTCGCCATCGCCTGGGGCGCTCGGGATCCCCTTCTGCCCCGGTGGCAGGCCGCGCGGGCGAAGGCCATGATCCCCGGGGCGAAGGTGGTGATCCTGCCCGGCTGCGGGCACGTCCCGATGTCCCGGGCGCCGCACCTGGTCGCATGCGTCCTGCTCAGCACGGCGTGCGCGACCGGCAGCACCGGCGGGACCGGCCCGACCGGCACACCCGGTTCCGGCCGGTGAACCGCGGTGATCCCCTCAAGCAGGAGCGCGAACCTCCCGGTCCGTCACCGGGCGGCGGCGGAGGTGGGCGTGCTGGGAGGCGTCGGCGTCTCGTACGACGAGGCGTTGAGGACGACCGTCAGGACCAGCCCCACCAGCGCGATGACCACCAGAATGATGGTGGCCCTCCTGCGCCAGTGCCGTTCGGGCGGTCCCGGATCAGCAGCGGGGCCCGCCCCGGAGGCCGCCCCGGAGACCTGCTCGCTGAGCGTGCTCAGGCGGGCGGCGAGATCGGGGTCCTCACTGGTGAGACCGCGCTCTATCTGCGCGAGGATGCGTCCTTCCGACTCGTGTTCCATGGCAGCCACCTGCTTCACGGGAAGGCTTCACGCGCGGGTCAACGACTCGTCTACCGAGTATTTTCCCCCATCTCGCCTTCCTGCACCCGGCCGGGACGACCGTTTCCGCCGGGCCGGTCACGCCGCGGCTCGTGATCCGTCAAATCGTTCGATCGGAAGCCGCCGGCCACCTAGCATGACCTGCCATGCTCACCAATGCAGAGATCGTTTCCCGTGCCCTGGACCGGATCACGGCCGGTTACGTCTTCCCCGGAAAGACCGCCCACATCGACGCCACGGTCCGGCGCCACCTCACGGCCGGGGACTACGACGACCTGGAGGGCCCGGCCCTCTGCGAGGCGGTGACCGCCCACCTCCAGGAGGCCTGCTCCGACAAGCACCTCAGGCTGTTGTGGACGGACGAGCCGCTGGACCTGAACCCCGCGGTCCAGGACGAGGGACGGGCGGCGTTCCTGGAACTGCTCCGGTCGGAGAACCAGGGCATCAGCCGCTTCGAACGGCTGGAGGGGAACGTCGGGCTGATCGGCCTGCGGTGGATAGCGGACGCGGGCCAGGGCGCCCGGGCGATCGGTGCGGCCATGGAGCTGGTCGCCCTCAGCTCCGCCCTGATCCTCGACCTCCGCGCGTGCCGGGGCGGCGCTCCCGAGGGCGCGGCGATGTGGTGCAGCTACTTCTTCGCCGACGACCAGGTGCACCTCAACGACATCTACGACCGCGGCACCGGCTCCACCCGCCAGTTCTGGACCGCCTCGCACCTTCCGGCGCCCCGCTACCTGGACCGGCCGGTGTACGTCCTGACCAGCGCGCTCACCTTCTCGGGCGGCGAGGACGTGGCGTACACCCTGCAGGCGTACGGGCGGGCGGTCGTGGTGGGCGAGACGACCCGCGGCGGCGCCCATCCGACGGACCGGTACGCGGTCACCGAACACATCCAGGTGACGGTTCCCAACGCCCGTACGGTCAACGCCGTCACCGGCACCAACTGGGAGGGCGTCGGAGTGGCCCCGGACGTCGCCGTCCCCGCCGCCGACGCGCTCGACACGGCCCACAAGACCGCCCTGGGCCTGGTCGGTGCGCACAGGACCTAGGGTGCGGCCATGAGCAGCGCACGGCGTGTCGAGGTGAGCCGGGGCCAGGTGCTGGCCCACCGGGTGGCGGCGCACGGCTTCGACCGCTCCTCCCCCGCGCCCGGCGTACTCGCGCTGGGCGTGCAGGACACGCCGTACGGGTCCGCCCAACTGGCCCTGGCCGCGCGGGGCGCGTCACGCGAGGGGCTGGATCTCGTCTGGTCCTTCCGCGGGGCGCCGCACCTGCACCGGCGCGCGGCCCTGCCGGCGCTCGCCCGCGCCCTGTGGCCGCTGGACGACACCGACGCGACGGCGCGGATCGACACCGCGGTGATCAGGGAGGGGGCGCGGCTCGGCACCGAGGCGTTCCGGGTCACCGCCGAGGCGTTCCGTGCGGCGGTGACCTCGGAGATGTCCAAGGGCGACGTCAGTACGGCCGTCAGCGCGGCCGTACCGGGGTCGCTGACGTACTGGTGCGAACGGTGCGGGGCCCGGCACGTCTCCGGGCTGCTCTTCCAGCAGGCCGGGCTCTTCGGCGCGATCGGGGTGGCCCCGCGGGGGAACGGCACGGTGCTCGCACCGCTGAGCACGAGGTATCCCGTTCCCGCCGTCGCCGCCGGCACGGGCGAGCTGGTCCGCGCCTACCTGCGCCATCTCGGTCCCGCCACGCCCGCCGAGGTGGCGAAGTTCCTCGGCACGAAGCCGGCGGTGGTCAGGGCCGTGTGGCCGGGTGACGACCTGTCCGAGGTGTGGGTGGACGGCCGGCGGGCCTGGCTGCCGGCCTCCGAGCTGGACGCGCTGCTGTCGGCGAAGGGGCGACGCCTGGTGCGGCTGTTGCCGCCGGGGGACCCGTTCCTCCAGGCACGGGACCGGGCGTTGCTGGTGCCCGACCAGAGCCGGGAGCGGGAGATCTGGCGGGCGATCGGCGGGCCGGGCGCGCTGCTGGTCGGTTCCGAACTCGTCGGCATCTGGCGCGCCAGGGCCGCCGGTCGTGGGCTCGACCTCACGGTCACACCCTTCTCGGCGCTTTCCGCCTCGGTCCGCGCGCGGGTGGAGGCCGAAGCGGCGACGGTCGCCTCGGGGCGCGGCGCGACGGACGTACGGGTGCGGATCGCCGGGTGAGGACCGCCGCGCCCGCCGGAGAGGGGCGGGCGGACCGATCCCGGTAGGGAGACGTCCCGGCGGCCCCTGCCGGGCAGGGGCCGCCGGGGATCAGTCCGCTCCGGGTCAGGCGGAGACGATGTTCTCGGCCTGCGGCCCCTTGCGGCCCTCGGTGACGTCGAAGGTCACCTTCTGGCCCTCCGTCAGTTCCCGGAAGCCGGCGCCGCTGATGTGCGAGTAGTGGGCGAAGACGTCCGGCCCGCCGCTGTCCTGGGCGATGAAGCCGAAGCCCTTCTCGCTGTTGAACCACTTGACCGTTCCAGTAGCCATGTTCGGCCTCCTATCCGTGAACGGCCCGCACGGTGCGGGCCCCTAGAGTGCGGGCCCGACAAGAGGTGTGACAGCACAAACGCCCGTGATCGCGATCACGGGCGCACACTTCGGAACCACGACTTCTCCACCTCCGACCGTACCCGAACAGTGCTCGTGCCGCTACGCAGCGCACATGGCGCGGGCGTGTGTCGCTCACGGTCTCGCGTGGCGCGTCGGGGGCTCCGAGGGCACGCTGAGAGAGGGGCCTTCCCGAGCTTGGCGCATCAAGGAGGTGGCTTCCCCATGACGGATCCGAGCGGTTCGAGGAACCCCGCCGCCGACCCGGCGGCCCGGGGCAAGACGACCATCGCCGACGGGGTCGTCGTGAAGATCGCCGGAATGGCGGCCCGAGAGGTGGACGGCGTCCACGCCCTGGGCGGCGGACTGGCCCGTACCGTGGGCGCGGTACGCGACCGGGTCCCCGGCGGACGGTCGAGCGTCACGCGCGGCGTCAAGGTGGAGGTCGGCGAGCGGCAGAGCGCCATCGACCTCGAACTCGTCGTCGAGTACGGCGTGGCCATCTCCGACGTGGCCGGCGAGGTGCGCGAGAACGTCGTGGAGGCGGTCGAGCGCATGACGGGCCTGGAGGTGGTCGAGGTGAACATCGCCGTCGACGACGTGCACCTGCCCGACGACGAGGAGGACAGCGAGGAGTCGTCGTCCGAGGGCCGCGTCCGCTAAGCGCGTCCACCGGACCGAGGTCACACACCCGAACCGTCGTCCCGCACATGGCCGCCGGGGGCACCGGACCACCCAGTCGCGCGACCGGCCGGGCAGCGCCCCGCACGGCGAGAACCGCGCCGCCGCTGCCCGGCCGCCACCTGTCCGACCCGACCCGTCACATCGGGTCGACGTTCCCGCCCGCGATGTCGCGCTCCTTCTCGCTCTGCTCCTTGAGCCGGTGCGCCTTGTCCCGCAGCCGCTTGCCCTCCTGCGGGTCGGTCGCGCGTTCCGCCGCCTGCTCCAACTCCTGCGCCTTGGCGCGCATCTGGTGGATCCGGCTGCTGGGTTCGTCCGCCATGCTCATGTTTCACGCCTGCTTTCCGTTGCGTACCGTCCGGGGTGCTCGAAGCCGGGCGCAACCAGACAAACAGAGCCCTCCGCCCTTCGCATCCCGGAGGGTCACGTACGGTCACCGGGCGTGCGGCTCCTCGTCGGGGGTAACGGAAGCTGAGGCGGACCTACCTGAGTTGGGGGTTGGTGATGGCGCGGACCGTGCTGCGCGACAAGACGGTGCCGGACGGGCGGGGACGGTCCCGGTGGGGCCGGGCGGCGGCCATGCTGCTGGCCTTCGTGGCGATGGTGGGCTTCGCCGTGGTGCTGGCCCGGTTGACCCTGGAACCGTCGGCCGCCTCGGAGTCCCTGACACACAGCAACCTGCGTCCGGGTGACTCGATCCGCGACTACCTGTCGCAACCCGCCTTCCGGGACACGGTCAAGCAGCTCGGCGGCAACATCGTGCTGGGCATCCCGTTCGGCGTCCTGCTGCCGGTGCTGGTGCCCCGCGCACGCGGTCTTCTGCGGGTGGCGGTGGTCACCGCCCTGGTGATGCTGTCGGTCGAGCTCGTCCAGGGCGCCCTCATCACCGGGCGGGCCTTCGACATCGACGACGTACTGCTCAACACGACGGGCGCGCTGCTCGGCTACCTGCTGATCGGCCGCCGGCTCGGCCGGGCCGTCCACCCGCGGCGCAGCCACTGGTGGCACCGCTTCACCCGGCGGCCGTCGAGGACACCGGCCAAGCACACCGACTGAGGGCGCCGGGCGCCGATCGGGGGCGCCCGGCCGGCCCACGCCGCTGCGTCAGAAGAACGCCGGGTCACCCGCGACGTTGACGGCCACGAAGTACGCCCGCGCCGCGTTCACGCAGTTGAAGTGAGCCAGCGGCGTGTAGGAGGTGTCCTGGCAGACCCGCTCCATCTCGGTGCGGAACCGGCCGTCGATCCAGTTCTTGGTCTCGCGGGTGGGGTCGAGCGCCAGTCCGTGGTTGGCCCCGTAGTTGCGGTACCCGAAGTCGTGCTGGACGCAGGCCGGGCGGAAGACCTCGCTGTACGGGGCGTAGCCGGTGGGTACGGAGCAGCCGTCGGTGCTCCAGTCGAACGGCTCCACGCGCGGCGTGCGGGCGAAGTCCCGGTACGTGAGGTTCATGATCCGGTCCGCCTCCTCCCGGAGGGTCGCTTCGGCGACGACGGGGAAGAGGGTGTCGGCGGTGTCGGCGGCACTGGTGCCGGCCGCGGCGATCACGCCGCTCAGGGCGGTGGTGGTGACGAACGCGAGCGCGGCGGCGGTGGAGCGGAGCTTCCGGCGCATCAGGCCTCCAGGTGGTCGGTCGTGGGCGGAGGGAGCCCGCCCAGGACTGCAACGACCGGCCGGAAGGGAGGTTGCTGAAGATCCCCCGGTACGCCGAACGGCACACGGGGGGAGGAATACGCCGGGTGGGCGGCCGGCCGTCGCTCCGGCCGCCGGCGCGGGTCAGATGCGCCAGCCGCGCAGCCGGTCGGCCGCCTGGTAGACGGTCGTCTTCGCCGCCTGGATGTCGCGGACCAGCTCCACGAGGGCGCCGTACGGGGCGTCGATGCCCTCGCCGGAGGCGTGCATGTAGGCGACGGCGACCTGGCAGGCGTACAGGGAGTTGCGGTGGGGCAGCGGCTGAAGGCGCACGAGCGTGTGCAGGAGGGCGGCCGCGCGCCAGGCGGGGTCGGGTTCGGCCGTCGTGGGGCGCGGGATGCGGGTCTTGTGCCGGGCGACGGCCGCGACGAGCGCGGAGTAGTCGGCGACGGACACGTCCTCGGGGACCGCCTGCTCCTGTACGTCGAGGAGCCAGGGGACGTCGATGTAGAGCGCCATCAGGCGGCCGCGCCTCCCTGCCGGTCCTCGGCTCCCCGCAGATCCTCGGCCCGGGGCATCTCGTCGGGGAAGGCCTCGTCGAACTCGGCGCGATGGGCCTCACCCCAGGAGACGGCGTAGCGGACGAACTGTCGCCGCTGCCGCTCCCGGAGGGGCAGGTCGTGGACGTACTGCTTGAGTGACTTGCCTTCGGCGGCCGCCGCGGCGCGGACCTCCTCCAGCTCCTCGTCGGTGAAGGTGATGTTCAAGGACGGCATACCTCGATGGTACCTAGTAGGTACCAGACCGGCCAGGGGTCCCGGCAGCGCGACAAGCGCGTCCAGGTCGCCTCCACGGGTCGCGGCGAGGAACTCCACCGTTGCCGCGCGGCGGCCCGCGGGGTGCGCTCCGGCTCAAGCGGGGTGCCCCGGGGAGAGGTCGGCGACGTCACCGAACATGACGAGCGGGGGCCGCCCGGGCGCTTTCGGAGACGCCTCGACGGGGTCCAGGAGGAACCCGACATGGTCCCCGCCCTCGATCTGGTCCTGCACATGGCCGACGAACCAGGCGCAGGCGTCGGTCAGTACGGGCGCGTCGCCGTGGCCGTGGCGCCAGGCGACCCGCTGGAACTTGTCGACCTCGTCACCGGTCTCGCCGCCGAACAGCCGGGCGACGTCGAGCTGTTCGCGGTGGAGGAGGTGCACGGCGAGGTGGGTGGCTCGGCGTGCCACCCGGTAGGTCCGGTTGGCCTTGGACAGCCAGACGGTGAACCGGGGCGGCTGGATCGAGCACTGGGAAGCGAATCCGACGAGACAGCCGGCCCGCTCCCCGCCGGCCACGGCTGTCACGACGTACATCGGGTAGTCCAGCAGGTCACTGAACGCATCGAGTTCGGCCACGGGACGACCCTAGCCCCGCGCGGCCGGAATCCGCGACCGCCCCGTCCCGCTTCGGCGCGGAGCGGGGCAGGGCGGGCGGTGGGTTCCGGGCGTCAGCGCACCCAGATGTTCATGACGGGCGAGACGACGCGCTTGCGGCTGTCGACGAGGCGCAGCTTGTTGTGGCCCTTCATGCCCAGCATGACGCGCATGCTGTACGTGGAGCGGGACGTGGTGTTCATCGAGGCGGGGAGCGACACCCAGCGCTTGCCCTGCTTCTGCTGGAGGGTGACCTTGCTGCCGGGCCGCAGGCCGGTCACCACGCCGCGGATGCGGAACTGCTGCCAGGCTCTGACGCTCTTCGCCGTGACCTTGGCCGACGCACTGAGGGCGGTGCCCGCCACCGGCTTCTTCGGCGCGGAGGCCGGGGACGAGACCGCGACGGCGGTGCCGACCGAGCCGGCGATGAGCGCGGCGGCGGAGATTCCGGCGCCCCAGGTACGTGCGAACTGACCCATTGCTATGTCTCCCAAGCGTAGGGGGGTGGCTTCAGCGGGCTCACCATAAGCACGTAGGTCGATAACCGGATTATTCGACACGAACCAGATAATCCATCCAGCGTCAGCCCCAGTGCTGGGAGTAGTGCGCCTGGAGGCGGTGACGGTCGATGCGCCCCGCGAAGAGCCAGCGGGTGGCGATCAGGCCGAGCAGGCTCACCCCGATGACGGCCAGCCCCGGAACGATGCGCCGCCCCTCGACGACGACCCCGGCGATGGTCCACTGCCCCGTGGCTCCCGGCGGCGCCAGGCCCTGCGCGGGCGGCACGGCGGCTTCTCCGGCACCGGCCCCGGTGCCCGTACCGGTGCCGCTGCCGGCCCCGGCCGCGTCGCCGGGTGAGGACGGCGGGGCCGGAGAGGCGGACGGGGCGGCAGCGGTGTTCCCCCGGGCGGCGATGCGTCCGTCGATCACCCGGACGCCCAGCGCCGTCAGCGCGGACGTCACCGGCTGGAAGAACGTCATGCCGCCCTCCGAGCAGTCGCCGTTGCCGCCCGAGGTCACCCCGAGGGCGAGGCCCTCGGCGAGCAACGGTCCGCCGCTGTCGCCGGGTTCGGCGCAGACGGTGGTCGCGATCAGGCCGGTCACCGTGCCCTCGCGGTAGTTCACCGTGGCGTCCAGCGCGGTGACCCGGCCGGAGCGCAGGCCCGTGGTGCTGCCGCTGCGGAAGACCTGCTGGCCCACGACGGGGTCGGCCGCGCCGATGACGGGCACGGTCTTGCCCTGCCCGATGTCGACGGCGTTGCTGCCGTCGAAGGCACCTCGGTCGTCGTACCGGACCAGGGAGAAGTCCTTGCCGGGGAAGTTCCGGGCGATCGTGGTGCCCAACTGGCCACTTCCCGCCTGGGTGTTGCGGAACCAGGGGGTTCCCACCGGTCCGCAGTGCCCCGCCGTCAGCATGAAGTTGTCGCGGCCGTCGGTGACGTTGAACCCCACCGAGCAGCGGCCGGTACCGTTGAAGATGGGCACGGCGCCGTTGACCCGGGTGGTGAAGGCGCCGTCGGTCCGCTGCATCCGGACGAAGTCCCCCGCCCGCTCCGCGACGTCGGTCATGCGCGACCAGTCGGCGGCGGAGACGGTGCGGTCGGCGTACACCTTCACCTCGTTGGAGGCGTAGTCCGTCACCCAGGCGGTGCCGGGAACTCTGGGGGCCTGCGCCAGGGTCTTCCTCGCGGAGTCGAGCTCCCGCATGCTGTGCCGCTTCACCTCGGCCCGCGCTCCGGCCCGCCGTACCTCGGCGGCCGTGGCGTCGTCGGTCACGGCGACGACCGGGCGGCCGTCCGCCCCGATCCAGCTTCCGGCCGTGCGCGACGTGCCCAGCCGGGCGACGAGGTCCGCTGCCGGGGCCGGGGTTCCGGCCGCCGTGCGGCCGTCCGTCGCCGGCTCCCCCGCCACCGCCTGCGACACCATCAGCCCGCCGCAGAGCAGTCCCCCGACGGCCGCCAGCCTGATGGCCCGCCGGAGGGTGCGCCGCCCGTGCTTCATCCAAGGCCCCCAATGCCGTACCGGTGCGAAACGGAAGGCCGTCTCGCGGAAGGTCGCCCTTCCATACGTGCCGACGCACCGTTCGGTTCACCGGTCAGCCGCCCCCGGGTGTCACCAGCCCCGTCTCGTAGGCGACCACGACGGCCTGGGCGCGGCTGTCGAGGCCCAGTTTGCCCATGGCACGGTTCAGGTGCGTCTTGACGGTGGCCTCGCTGATGAAGAGTTCACCGGCGATCTCCAGGTTGCTCAGACCGCGCGCGGTCAGTCGCAGCACCTCGGTCTCGCGGCCGGTCAACACGGCGAGGTCGGCGGGCGGTTCGGGCGCCCCGGCGGACACGCGGTCCGCGAACGCCTCGACCAGGCGCCTGGTGACGCTGGGCGCGAAGAGTGCGTCACCGCAGCCGACCGCGGCGACCGCCGCGAGCAGCCGCTCGGGGCCGGAGTCCTTGAGCAGGAAGCCCGAGGCACCCGCGCGCAGCGCCCCGTACACGTACTCGTCCAGGTCGAAGGTGGTCAGCACCAGCACCCTGGGCGGTGGCCCGGGCGCCTCGGCGAGGATCTTCTCGGTGGCCGCGATGCCACCCATGCCGGGCATCCGGATGTCCATCAGCACCACGTCGGGGCGGGTCTCGGCGACCAGGGCGAGGGCCTCCTCCCCGTCACCGGCCTCGCCCACCACCTCGACGCCGGGCGCGGCCCGCAGCAGCCCCACCAGGCCGGCCCTGATGAGGTACTGGTCGTCGACGACGAGCACCCTGGTCATTCCGACGCGCCGTCCCCCTGCCGTGCGGTGCGGGTGGAGGTCGGCAGGGTCAGCCTCACGGCGTAACCCCCCTCGCTCCGCGGGCCGATGCTGATCGTCCCTCCGTACAGCTTGGCCCGCTCCCGCATCCCGATCAAGCCGTGTCCGCCGCCCGTCGGTACTCTGTCCTGAATCACCCCCCGTCCGTCGTCCGTGACCGCCACCGCCACGTGGTGCGGGTGGTAGTGGACCTCCACCAGCGCACGGCAACCCGGCGCGTGCTTCAGGACGTTCGTCAGGGCCTCCTGTACGACGCGGTACGCGCACAGGTCCACGCCTGGTGGCAGCGGGCGCGGCACACCGCCCACCCGTACCTCGACGGGCACTCCCCCGGCCCGTACGCGTCCGGCCATCTCCTCCAGCCGGGCGAGGCCGGGCATGGGCGCGGCGGGGCCGCCGTCCTCGTCGGCCCGCAGCACCTGGAGCACGCGCCGGAGTTCCTCCAGGGCCTCGGCGCTGGTCCCGGCGATGGTGCCGAGGGCGGTGCGGGCGGTGTCGGGGTCGGAGTCGAAGACGAAGCGGGCCAGCCCGACCTGGACCGAGATCACGGACATGTGGTGGGCGACGACGTCGTGGAGTTCGCGCGCGATCCGGCCGCGTTCCCCGGCGACCTCGCGGCGGGCCCGTTCCTCCTGCTCGTCCCGCAGCCGGCGGGCCAGCTCGGCGGACCGGCGGGCGACGTGCCCGAAGCGGACCAGTACCAGGGAGAAGCCGAGCGCCTGGCCGACGACGGACGGCATGGCGGCACGCTCGCTGAGGAGACCCGCGTAGATCCACACGGCGCTCATCAGGGCCGCGCAGCCGGCCGCTGTGCGCAGGGGGCGCAGGGAGGCGACGGTGTAGAGGGTGAGCATGGGGGCGAAGGAGTTCACGACGGGCCAGTAGCCGGCGCTGACGTACACGGTCCACATCGCCAGGACGAAGAGGCAGACGGCGACGGGTGCCCTGCCCCGCACCACGACCGGCACATTGACCAGTCCCACCAGCAGGTGGCCCGCGAGGTCGAGCGGGGGCCACCCCTGGCTCGTGGCCTCCTGGCCGAGCAGCACGGCCACGCTGGTCAGCGCCGCGGTGATCAGACCGTCGGCGGCAAGGGGGCGGATCCGCATCGCCGCAGCGTAACGCGGGCCGCGAAAGTGCGACGTCAACCCTCCGCAGTACAGCGGAAGTTGCAGGAACCCCGGGCCTGCCGCGAGAGGTGGCCACGAAGGTCGAACCGGCGTGGGACGACGCCACCGGCGGGCCGCCGTAGGTTCGTGCACCAGCAGCACCAGCACGGGCATTGCGGCGGCGCGGACGGAAGGAGACGAACGACATGAACACACGCACGGCGAATCTCCACGAGAACGGGGCCCGGGGCCTCCCCGCGAGGAAGGCGGGCCGGCGCGTCGCGCTGGGCGCGGTGGCGCTCGCCGCGGCGGCCACCGCCGTCATGGCGCCGTCGGCCGGCGCCGCGCCGTCGGCCGACGCCGGGGTCGCCGCGGCCTGCACGGCCTGGCGGACCATCCAGGTCGACGACAACGCGGCGGGCGTGAAGTACCGCGAGTGCGACCGGTACAGCGGCCTCGACACCCAGACCAAGGCCCAGCTCTACATCTGGGACAACCGGCACGACGGCAAGATCGCCCAGGTCTGGACGGCCACCGGGTCCAACCTGAACGGCACCTGGCACCAGAGCTGGCACAAGTACTACACGTGGGGCAACGAGGCCCACCACAGTCCGCTGGTGGACACCGGCTGGCACAAGGGCCACGACGTGAAGGTGCTGCTCAAGAACGTCCGCGGCTGATCCACCGGCGGGGGATGCGACGGTGCTCCGCCCTCCGGGGGGAGGGCAGAGCACCGTCACGCGATCGGGGCGCTCCCGGTTCCGGTACGCATGGATCGGTGTGGGCGGGTACCCGGATCACCGGCCGACGTGCGCGGCAGGTCCTCGCCGCGCCGCAGACCGGGATAGAGGAGGCGTTGATGAGCAAGGTCAAGGAAGCCGTCGAGGTCGAGGTCCCCGTCCACACCGCGTACAACCAGTGGACGATGTTCGAGGAGTTCCCCCAGTTCATGGAGGGTGTGGAGGAGGTCGTCCAGGTCGACGACCGGCACAACCACTGGAAGACCAAGATCGGCGGGGTACGGCGCGAGTTCGACACCGAGATCGTGGACCAGCTGCCCGACGAGCGGATCGCCTGGAGGACCATCAGCGGCGACACGCACCAGAAGGGCGTGGTGAGCTTCCAGCGGCTGGACGACACCCACACGCGCGTGGAGCTGGTGATGGACGTGGAGACCAGCGGCGTCGCGGAGAAGGCCGCGGACCTCACGGGCACGATCGACCGGCGTGTGAAGGGTGACATGCGACGGTTCAAGGACTTCATCGAGCGTCAGGGCGGCGAGTCCGGCGGCTGGCGCGGTCGCATCCAGCCGGGCGACCACTGACGCGGACGAGCGGCCGGATGGCCGCACGACACGGCGGTGCCGGTGCCTGGGCAGGCACCGGCACCGCCGTGTCGTGTGGCGTTCACGTCGCTGGGGGCGGTCGGCCGTGTTCAGCAGGCGTTCAGCGGGCGGGCCCGTTCAGCAGGGCGTGCCGCGCGAGCGCAGCCACTCGCACTGGGTCTCGCCGGACGTCTTGCCGCCGTTGTACGCGCGGGGGTCCTTGTAGCCGGGCCCGACGGGCTCGTGCGACTCGAAGACCCCGTCACCGTCCAGGTCTCCCCCGCGGGGGTCGATCGTGCCGCCCGGGTTCACGCAGGCCGCCCGGTCAGCCGGGTCCGTGGTGCAGACCTTCGGGCCGGTCTGGTCCACCGCGGTCTGCTGGGCCGCCTGGCGGGCCGCCGTGGCCTGCGCCTGCACCGCGGTGGCGACCGGTCCGGCCGCCCGGTCCAGGGAGACCGCGGCGGTGGCCGGCCGGGTATCGGGCGGGCCGGCCGCGGGGGCGTCCGAGCCGCACGCCGACAGGGTGAGGGCGAGCCCGGAGGCGAGGAGGGCCGAGCCGGCGAAGGCGGCGGCGCGGCGGCGGGCGGGAGATCGACGAACCGTTTCACGGGCCGGGACAGCCATGGGGCGCCCCCCTGAACAATCGGCGAGATGGGTGATATGCACCCTACGGCGCTGTTCAGGACCAGGTCAATGATCATCCGGAACCCCTTGTCCCAGGCCCGGCGGGCGCTGCCGACGCCCTTCGGCCCGGCACCGGAGGGACCGGGCGGGGGCGGGATCCCGCCGGCCGGGCGCCGGTAGGATCACCCGATCATGGACATCAGTGGCGACACGGCGATGGTCACGGTCCCGGCGGGCCGGGTGACGCTGTCGGACCGGCGGACCGCGCGGAGCTGGCCGGTCGACCTCGCGCCCTACCGGCTCGCGGCGATCCCCGTCACCCAGGAGCGGTACGCAACGGTCACCGGGCAGCGGCCGGGCGGCACCGAGGGCGACCGGTTGCCGGTCGAGGGCGTGTCGTGGTGGGACGCCGTCCGCTACTGCAACGCCCTGTCCGCGCGGGAGTGGTTGGCACCCGCGTACCGGATCGGCCCGGACCCGGAGGCCGACGGGGTCGAGTGGGACGCGTCTGCCGACGGATACCGCCTGCCCACCGAGGCCGAGTGGGAGCACGCCTGCCGCGCCGGCACGCCGGGTGCGCGCTACGGGCCGCTCGATGAGATCGCCTGGCACCGCGGCAACTCCGGCGAACGCGTGCGTGAGGTGGGCGGCAGGCGGCCCAACGCCTGGGGCCTGTACGACATGCTGGGCAACGTGTGGGAGTGGTGCTGGGACCAGTACGACCCCGAGGTCTACGGCACCTACCGGGTGCTGCGGGGCGGTGGGTGGTTCGACGAGCGCTGGAGCTGCCGGGCCTCGGTGCGCCGGCGCAGCCATCCGACCCTGCGGATCGACGACGTGGGGTTCCGGGTGGCCCTGCCCCTCTCCTCCCCGGCCGTCTGACCCACCGGCGCGGCGGGGCGCGGCGGCGCGGAGCAGTGCGGTCGGCGGGCGTCCATGACCGTTGCTTCTGGCAGGCAGAAGGACCCTGTCTTGGACGGGGGGCAGTGCCGCGGGTGACCCTGGGAGCCATGGAGATCACAACCCGTCGTCGCATCACGTCCGCCATCGCGGCCGAACGCAGGGAGCTGGCCGCCCTGTTGGACGGTCTGCCCGCCGCGTCGTGGGACGCGCCGACGCTGTGCGCCGGGTGGCGGGTGCGGGAGGTCGCGGCCCACATGTCGCTGGGCTTCCGCCACTCGTTCCCCCGCACGCTGGTCGAGCTCGTCAAGGCGCGCGGCAGCCTGCACCGGATGACCGACCGCTGCGCCCGCGCCGACGCGGCCGCCTTCTCCGAACGCCGGCTCGCCGCGTTCCTGCGGGACAACGCGCACCATCCCTGGACGCCCCCGGTCGGAGGGATCACCGCGGCCCTCGGCCACGACGTCGTCCACGGCCTGGACATCACCGTCGCGCTCGGCCTCGACCGCCGTGTCCCCGAGGACCGCGTGCGTGTCGTCCTCGACGGCGTCACCCCGCGCGGTGCGAGGTTCTTCGGGGCGGAGCTGGACGGCGTCGAACTCCGTGCCGACGACCTCGACTGGTCCTTCGGTTCGGGCACTCCGCTGTACGGCGCCGGGCAGGACCTCCTGCTGCTCGCGTTCGGCCGGAAAGTGCCCCCCGGCCACCTCCGTGGCGAGCAGGCCGCCCGCTTCGTCACGGCGGACGTACGGGGTGCGTGAGGCGCAGGTGCCGCCGGGGCCTCGTCGGGGTGTCGCCGACGTGCCCGTACGGCCGTGTCGTCGGCCGGTCCGGTTCGTTGCACATTCCGGCCGTCGATTTCGGCCACTTCCCCCCTCGACCCCTCACAGCTCAGGAGCACGTCATGTCGCGTCACCCCCGCACCCGTCTGATCGCCGTGTGCGCCACGATCGCCGGTGCGAGCGTCGCAGCCGCCACCCCCGCCATGGCCGGAGAGCAGCCGCCGGCGTCCGTCGGAGCGCCCGTCGTGACCGACCTCAACAGCACGGGCCCGCTCAGCACGTCCCCCGACTCCCCCGGCCACCAGGCGTCCCCGCTGCCGGTCGGCGGCAGCCTGCTCGGTGGCCTGCCGGCCGGTCTGCCCGCCGGCCTGCCCCTCGGCGGCTGACACCGGACCGTCCCGGCCCGCCCCGCTTCCGCCCCCTTCTCCCGCTGCGCCTCTCCGCCGGCTGAACGGCCGGCCGTCACGTCCCGTAGTAGGGGACGAGCAAGTCACCCGTACGGAGAGGGGGGCGATGAGCCGTGCTGCGTCGCTGGGGGCGGAGGCCGTGGGTTCCGCGCGGGCAGCCGGGAGGCCTGCTGCCCGGGGATCCGCTGCGCGGGGGCCCAATGCCCGGGGACCGGCGGTCGAAGGTCCGGCGGTCGAAGGTCCGGCGGCCCACGGGGGTGTCGCCGGGGAACGGCCGCCGGTTCCGCGTCGACTACCCGCGCCGGGGGCGGGACGGACTGCGCCGGTGGCTGCCGTCGTGGCGGCAGCTTCTCGGTCTCGCGCTGTTCGGCTTCCTCGGGCTCGCCGCACTGGTCGGGCACGTGTACCTCACGGTCGAGATCGAGGACGTGAACGCCGACGCGCGGGCCGAGGCCAATGTGTACTACTGGGCCGACGGCACCCAGATGGTCAGCGTCGGCCAGGTCAACCGGCAGAACGTCCCCCTGTCCGACATCCCGCGGTCCCTTCAGAACGCCGTGATCGCCACGGAGAACGCCACCTTCTACAGCGACCCCGGCTTCTCCGTGCGCGGACTGGGCAGGGCCGTGGTGAACATGGCGCGCGGCCAGGAGATCCAGGGCGGCTCCACCATCACGCAGCAGTACGTCAAGAACACCTACCTCACGCAGGAGCAGACGCTCGACCGCAAGCTGCGCGAACTGTGCCTGTCGGTCAAGCTGTCGAGGTCGCTGTCCAAGCAGGAGATCCTCCAGGGGTACCTCAACACCAGCTGGTTCGGCCGGAACGCGTACGGCGTGCAGGCCGCGGCCGTGGCGTACTACGGCATGGACGCCAAGGACCTCGACCCCGCCCGCAGCGCCCTGCTGGTGGCGCTGCTCAAGGGCGGTGAGCTGTACGACCCGTCGCTCAGCGAGGCCCACCACCGGCGGGCCGTCGAGCGGTGGTCCTACGTGCTGGACCGACAGGTGGATCTCGGGTACATGACGCGGGAGGAGCGGGCGAAGTACACCGTCTTCCCCGAGCCCCGCCCGGAGTCGGTCTCCACCAGCATGTCCGGTCAGATCGGCTACCTGGTGGACGTGGCGAACAAGTACATCAAGAACCGCACGGGACTGACGACCGAGCAACTGGGTCGCGGCGGTTACCGGATCCGTACCACCTTCGACAAGCGGGAGGTGGAGCGGCTGCGGACGACGGTCGAGCGGGTCCGGCAGACGTCGCTCGACCCGGCCCGCCGGATCGCCGACCGCGATGTGGAGATCGGTGCCGCGTCGATCCGGCCGGACGACGGGGCGGTGCTGGCGCTGTACGGGGGGTCCGATGCCACCAAGCACTTCAGCAACAACGCGGACACGTCCGGCGTGCCGGTGGGCTCCGCGTTCACGCCCTTCGTCCTGGCGGCCGCGTTGCAGAACGGCGTCGGCGCCACGGGGGACGACGTGCCGCTCGCGCTGCGCCAGGGCCTGGTCCGCGGTGACAGCGGGCTCTACAGCCGGGTGGGCGAGGCGGTGGGGCTGGACAGGGTGCGCGACCTCGCCGTCGGTTCCGGCCTGTTGCCCCTGAGCATGGCTCCCCTGGAGCCGTCCTTCCCCACCGGCACGTCGACCCCGAGCGCGATCAGGATGGCCGGGGCGTACGCGACCTTCGCCGCCGACGGGAGGCAGACGGACCCGTACTCCGTGATCGCGGCCAGTCACCTGGGCACTCCGGTGGAGGGGCTGGAACGGCCCACCGCCCGGCGGGCTCTGGACGCGGAGGTGGCCCGTGAGGTGTCGGGGGCACTGCGGGACGTGGCGGTGGACGTGATGGCCCCGGACGCCCTCCGTGCGCTGCCTCCGGTCGCCGCCGGCCGCACCGGCGCCGACGACCGGACCCCGGCGTCCTGGTTCGTGGGCTACACCGACCGGCTGTCCACCGCCGTCACGGTGTTCCGCAGCCGGCCCGGGACGGAGGGGCTGCTGCCCATGAGGGGCGTGGCCGGCAGCGAGTCGGACCGGGCCGATTTCCTGCCGCTGCGGGTGTGGTCGTCGTACATGGCGGACTCCCCCGCGTCGCGGGAGACCGAGTAGGCGGCGGCCTCCGCGGACGCGGGGGCGCGGGCCCCGGTGCCGGTGGCTACAGGGCGCCGGCCATGCGCCGGACGGCTTCGGTGAGCACCTCGGGCGAGGTGGCGAGGTTGAGGCGGGCGTGTCCGGCGCCGCCGGTGCCGCAGGGCGGGCCGGGGTGGAGTGCGACCCGGGCGTGTTCGAGGAAGTGCGCGGACGGGTCGTCGCCGAGGCCCAGTCGCCGGAAGTCCAGCCAGGCCAGGTAGGTGCCCTCGCCGGGCAGATGGCGTACGCCGGGCAGGTGTTCGGCGAGGAGGCGGACGAGGAGCTGCCGGTTGTGGTCGATCCCGTCCAGCACGGCGTCGAGCCAGTCGCCGCCGTCCCGGAGGGCGGCCGTGTGGGCGATGACACCGAGGTGGCTGGGGCCGTGTCCGACCTCGGGCGGCATCCTGGCGAGGTCGTCGGCGGCCGCCGGCCCGGCCAGGGCGAGCGCGGCCTTCAGCCCGGCGAGGTTCCAGCCCTTGGAGGCGGACATCAGGGAGAAGCCGCTGTCGGCGCCGGGGACGCTCAGGTACGGCACGAACGGCACCGCGCGGGACACGACGGGCGCGTGGATCTCGTCGGCGACGACGCGTACGCCGTGGCGGGCGGCGAGGGCCGCGACGGCGGCCAGCTCGTCGGCGGTGTGTACGGTGCCGGTCGGGTTCTGCGGGCTGCACAGCAGGTACGCCGCGCGGCGCCCGCCCGCGACCGCCTGCCGGAAGGCGTCCTCCAGCACTGCGAGGTCGATCCGCGCCCGTGCGTCGAGCGGAGCCTCCACCACGCGGCGCTCCATGTGCTCCACGAACAGGTAGAACGGGTTGTACACCGGGGAGTTGACGACGACCGCGTCACCGGGGCCGGTGAACAGCTTGAGCACCTCGACGATGCCCAGCATCACGTCGGGCACCAGCCGGGTGCGTTCCACCGCGACACCGTCCCAGCCCCACCGCTTGCCGGCGAACGACGCCAGGGCCTCGGGATACCCCGTCCCGGCGGGGTAGCCGGTGTCGCCCATGGCGATGGCCCGGTTGAGCGCCTGGGCCACGGGCTCGGCCGTCGGAACGTCCATCTCGGCCACCCACAGGGGCAGCACGTCGTCCGGGTACGTCCGCCACTTCGCGCTGGTGCGGCGGCGCAACTGCTCCAGGGAGAGCCGTCGCAGCGGGTTGGGGTCGTCGGGTGAGCCGTGCGGTGTCTGCTCCATGCCCGGCGATTCTAGGCGGCGGGCGGCGCTCGCACCGGGCGTCCGGCTCACATGCCGCCGGGGCCCAGTCCGCCGCCTTTGAGGCGTTCGATGTCGGAGGGGCGCACCTGGATGACCAGGAGGGCGACGAGCGCCGCGACGGCCCCGAAGATGGCCGCGACGACGAACGCCGCGGAGACACCGGACGTCAGGATCTGATCGGCATAGGGCGGTGGCAGTACCCCGGTGCGCTGGAATCGCAGGGCCTCCGCGGGGCTCGCCTGGGACAGGAAGGCGGGTATCTGCTTCTCCGCCTCGTTGGCGGTCGCCGTCCCGAACATGGTGACCAGGATGGACAGGCCGAGGGAGCCGCCGACCTGCTGGGTGGCGTTGAGGAGTCCGGACGCCGCGCCGGTCTCCTCGACGCGGACGTTGGACAGCGCCATCAGGGTGAGCGCGACGAACTCCATGCCCATGCCGAGGCCGAAGACCAGCATGGGGCCGAGCACGCTGCCGAGGTAGGTGGAGTGCACGTCGGTCAGCGTCAGCCAGGCGAGGCCCGCCGCCGCGAGCAGACCTCCGGTCACCATGAACGGTTTGGGCCCGTACTTGGGCAGCAGCTGCGAGGCGAGTCCCGCGCCGACCGCGATGATCGCGCTCACCGGGAGGAACGCCAGGCCCGCCCGGAGGGGGCTGAAGTCGAGGACGTTCTGCACGAAGAGCGTCAGGAAGAAGAACATGCCGAACATGGCGGCCGCGAGACTGAGCATGATCGCGTACGTGCCGGCGCGGTTGCGGTCGGCGAACATGTGCAGCGGTGTGATGGGTTGCCTGGACCGTCTCTCCACGAAGATGAACAGGGCGAGGAACACCACGGCCAGGGCGAACGAGGTGACGGTCAGCGCGTCGCTCCAGCCGTCCTGCGCCGCCCGGATGAACCCGTAGACCAGGAGCACCATGCCGAGGGTGGAGGTCAGTGCCCCGGTGATGTCGAAGTTGCCGGGGTGGCGTTCGGATTCCTTGATCCATTTCGGTGTGGCGAGGACGATGAGCAGTCCGATCGGCACGTTGACGAAGAGCACCCAGCGCCAGTCGAGCCATTCGACGAGGAGGCCGCCCGCGAGCAGCCCGATGGCGCTGCCGCCGGCGGAGACCGCGGCGAACACGCCGAACGCCCGGTTGCGTTCCGGGCCTTCCTTGAACGTCGTGCTGATCAGGGCGAGGGACGTCGGGGAGGCGATCGCACCGCCGACGCCCTGGAGGGCACGGGCGGCGAGGAGTTGTCCGGAGTTCTGTGCCAGGCCGCCGAGCAGCGAGGCGAGGACGAACAGCAGCACACCGAAGATGAACACCCGGCGGCGGCCGAGGATGTCGCCCGCGCGGCCACCGAGCAGCAGCAGGCCGCCGAAGGTGAGCGTGTAGGCGTTGACCACCCAGGAGAGGTTGGTGGTCGAGAAGTTCAGAGAGCTCTGGATGTGCGGCAGAGCGATGTTCACGATGGTGATGTCGAGGACCACCATCAACTGGCACGAGGCGATGACCAGGAGGGCCATCGCGTTGCCCCCGCCCCGCTCGGGGGTGGCGGACTGGGAGGCCGGGGTCGGCTGAGGTCCGGTCATGGGGTTCATCCCTCGTCGGAGGGGCCGGCGGACTGTTCCCGGGAGCGTCCTCGGACGCTTCGGTGCCCAGGAGCGTCCGGCGGGCGCTTGGTCCACTGTTCGACCGTAAGGCCGGTGACGGCACCCGACCAGTCGATCACGTACGGCGCGAACGCCCCCGTTCCGTTACAGTGCGACCACGCTGCGTGGGCGGCGGTGTTCCCGCTGCTCGGGCGACTCCGGTGGGCCCCCGACCGTCACGGCAGGCCCGAGGGCCGCACGACGATTCCACCGAGAGCGGAACTCCCGTCCCTCCAGGGGTCGTACGCGATCATCGCTCCTACGCTGTGGGGGTGAGCAACCACGCAGACAAAGAGCCCCTGTGGCGGCACGTCGTCGGAGACGTCCTGCGCCGCGAGCGCCTCGCGCAACGGCGCACGCTGAAGGACGTGGCCGGCGCGGCCCGGATCTCGATGCCCTACCTCTCCGAGCTGGAACGGGGCCGGAAGGAGGCCTCGTCGGAGGTCCTCGCAGCGGCCGCCCACGCCCTCGGTCTCGGGCTCGCCGACCTCCTCGCCCTCGCGCAGGCCGGTCTGACCCGTCCGGTACGCGCCCGGTCGGCGACGGGCCGGGTGCCGGTCCCGGTCAGCGACGGATCCGCGGTGAGCGCGATCGCTGTCCGGCGGCCGCGCCCGGCCGGCACCGCCCGGCCGAGCACCCCGCAGGTCCGGCTCGCCCTCGCGGCCTAGGGCGGGACTCGGGGCCCGGGGGCGTGGGCAGCCGGGCGCCTTCGGTGACGTCCTAGACTGCCTGACGTGGAGCTTCGGCATCTGGAACATTTCGTGGCCGTCGCCGAGGAGCGCAACGTCACCCGGGCCGCCGCGCGGCTGCACCTCGCGCAGTCGGGGCTGTCGGTGTCGGTGCGGGCCCTGGAGCGGGAGCTGGGGGCCGAGCTGTTCGTGCGTACGGCGCGGGGCGTCGACCTGACCGACGCCGGCCGTGCGCTGCTGCGGGAGGCCCGGCGCACGCTGGACAGTGCGGCGGCGGCGCGCGAGGCGGTCGCGCGGGTGCGGGACGTGGTCGCGGGCACGCTGCGGGTGGGGACCGAGCAGTGCATGGGGGCGGCGGATCCGTTCGGCACCCTCATGGAGTTCGGGGCGCGGCACCCCTCGGTGGACGTGCACGTGGAGCAGGCCGGGTCGTCGTTGCTGCTGGAGCGGCTGCGGCAGGGCCGGCTGGACGTGGCGTTCGTCGCCGGGCCGGGTGACTCCTCAGGGCTGCGGCTGCGGGAGCTGGCACGGGAGCCGATGGTGCTGCTGTGCGCGCCGGAGCACCGGCTGGCCGGCGCGCGGGAGGAGCCGGTGGAGCCGGCCGCGCTGGCGGAGGAGGTGTTCGTGGACCTGCGTCCGCACTGGGGGTCGCGTCAGGTCGCCGATGCCGCGTTCGACGCGGCGGGCGTACGGCGCGTCATCGCCATGCAGCTGGACGACGTGCACAAGCTGCTGGAGGTGGTGGGGCGCGGACCGGCGGTGGCGGTGGTGCCGCGTTCGGTGGCGGACAAGGACCAGGCCCGTGGCCTGCGGTGGCGGGCGCTCACCACGTCCCTCGTGTGGGAGGTGTCGGTGGCGTGGCCGGCGCACTCGCGTCCGTCGGCGGCCGTACGGGCACTGCTGGAGTCGCCGCGGGTGGGTGGCGATCGGCGGGGCTGATGGCTGCCATCAGCGACCCGTGTTGGACAGGGGCCCGGGTGGATGCGGAGGCTGGAGGGGTGACTGAGACACCACCGCACCCCACCATGCCGGCCCGCCGTATCGGAGGCGTGGACGTGAGCGCGATCGGCCTGGGCGCCATGCCGCTGTCCGTCCAGGGCCGGCCGGACGAACGGCAGGCGATCGGCGTGCTGCACACGGCGCTGGACGCCGGGATCACGCTCATCGACACGGCCGACGCGTACCACCTCGACGCCGGTGACCCCGGCCACAACGAGTCGCTGATCGCCAGGGCCCTGGCCGCGTACGGCGGCGATACCTCGGACGTCCTGGTCGCCACCAAGGGCGGCCACACCCGTCCGGACGGCGCATGGGCGCTGGACGGCTCGCCGGAGCACCTGCGCCGGGCCGCCGACGCGTCGCTGCGGCGCCTCGGGGTGGAGGCGATCGGGCTGTACCAGTACCACCGCCCGGACCCGGACGTCCCGTACGAGGAGTCCGTCGGCGCGCTGGGCGAGCTGTGCGACGCGGGGAAGGTGCGCGCGGTCGGCATCTCGAACGCCGACCCGGCCCAGATCCGGCTGGCCCACGGCATGCTGGGCGAGCGGCTCGTCGCGGTGCAGAACCAGTTCTCGCCGTCCTTCCGCAGCAGCCTGCCGGAGCTGGAGCTGTGCGACGAACTGGGCCTCGCGTTCCTGCCGTGGAGCCCGCTCGGCGGGATGGGCGGGGCGGGCGCGCTGGGCTCGCGCCACGGGGCCTTCCACGAGGTGGCCGGCGAACTCGGCGTGAGCCCACAGCGGGTGTGCCTGGCCTGGATGCTCGCCCTCTCGCCCCGCGTCGTGCCGATCCCTGGCGCCCGCCGCCCGGTGAACGTCCAGGACTGTGCGAGGGCCGCTTCACTGACGCTGTCGCCGGGTCAGCTGGCCCGGCTGAACGCCGCGGAGTGACGGGGGCGGGGCGGCGCGTCTCACCGGCCCTTGAGCACGACCCAGACCTGGCCGGGTGCGAAGGCGAGGGGCTGCCCGGCGGGGGTGGTGAACGTGGTGCCACCGTCCGCCGATGGCCGGCTCCACCGCGCCTCGTGGCCGCGGCCGTCGCGCAGGACGAGCGCGGTGCCGGAGCCCACGGTCTCCGTGTACGGGGTGACGCTGCCGCCCCGGTCGCGGAACCGGGAGGGGTGGACGTCGACGTTCTGCACGACGACCGTCCGGGGCGCCACCCGGTCGCCGTCCGCGGTGCGGGTGGGCGTGCCGTCCATGGCCACGTTCCACCGGCGGTCGCCCTCCGACCAGGTGAAGGTGAAGCGGGCCGCCGGGTAGCGCACCGTGTGCTCGTTGACCGGCCGGCCGCCCGCGGGCGCGGGCCCGAAGCGGAAGCCGATGTCCTTGGCCTTGGTGGCCTCGGGGGCGGCGGCCAGGGCCCGTTCGGGCCGGACGTAGAGGTTGTGCGGGGCCGGGCGGTCCCGGTCGCGGAAGTACGCTCCGGGGGCGTCGCCGGGTGTGAGCGGGAACAGCGGGGCGGCGTCGATCAGGGGCCGCAGCGCGGACTGCTCCCCGGAGTAGGCGAGGGCGGGGCGGCCGAACTGCCGCAGCAGTTCCAGGTCCGACTCGCGTGCGCTGCGCACCGGTCCGACGGTGCGGGGCCGCTGGGACGCGTAGACGGCGAGGAGCCGGGTCTGCCCGGCCTCGACCTGCTCGACGTAGACGAGGTCCGCGGCGTCGAGGCCGGTGGGCGGCCGCGCCGGGGGTACGTTGTCGATCTTCACGGCGAGCACCGGGGCGGGTTCGGCCGGGAGGCCCGTGAAGGGCGAGACGCCCTCCCCGTGCGGGCTCGTCGCGGTGGACGCGCCGGGCCGCGTGCCGGGCGCGGAGCCCGAGCACCCGTAGAGGCCGGCCGTCATGGCCGCGGTCAGCGCCACGGCGACGGCAGCACCGGCCGGTACCGACCTGCGTCTGTCATCCATCGTTCTCGCTCCTGCCTGCCTCAAGTGGACCACGAAAGGCAGGGCCCGGCCAGATCGGGGCGCGGCGGGTGTCAGGGCGTCAGTCCTGCGCTCCAGGCGTAGTACGCGGCGACGCCGGCGAGGCACAGCAGGACGATCCAGGAGCCGGCTCCCGTATGGCGTCCCTTCTTCCCGGTCCCGCGCGGCGGTCTCTGCCGCCGGGGCCGCGGCGCCGTCCCTCGCCCGGCGCGCCCGGCACCACGGCGGCGGCCGGCGGGTCCGTCGCCGCCGGGGCTGCTTGCGACGGCTGCCTCGGCGGCCGTCTCGGCCAGCAGACGGCGGCAGGCGGCGGCGAGCTCGGCCGTGCCCGCGGTGAGCGGCATGACGGCTTCCGAGCGGGCGGGGGCGGTGGTCCCGCCGTCCAGGATGCGTCCGGCCCGCAGGAGTATCTCGTTCCTGCCCCCGGCGGGGGCGAGACTGATCCAGCGCCGGACGTGCTCCCCCCGGATGACCACGCCCCCGGAGCGCTCGCGGTAGACGGTGTGCTCCCGCCACAACACCGCCGCCAACTCGCTTGCCGCCTCCCGCAATTGCGCACTCATGCGCCGCCCCCTCCTCGGTAACGCCATGGATCGAGCTAGGCACTCTAGCGTCAGGTACACACCAACCGGATGCCCGGGTGGGGTGGCGCACACGGTCTGCCGCACACTGGCGTGATGACACGTACCGAGGACGTCACCAGCCCGACCGGTGTGCTGCACGCGGCGTACGGAGCCTTCATGGCCGCCGTCCGGGAGATCGACGACGACGGCTCCTGGGCGCCGACCGGCTGCACCGGCTGGGCCGCGCGCGACCTGGTCTTCCACTGCCTCAGCGATGCGAGGCGCGCCCTCACCGCCCTGCACTCCCCCGCGGACGCCGCACCCGACCGGGATGCCGTCACCTACTGGGCCGACTGGCGCCAGCAGGACGGGGAGGGCAGGGAACGCGCGGCGCACGGGCGCCGGTTCGCGAGGACCGTCGCCGGGATGTTCCTGGAGTTCGGGCAGTTGCGCGAGCTGTACCTGGAGACGGCCGCCGCGGTCCTGCACGCCGCCCGCCACGCCGATCCGCGACGGCCGGTCGCCACTCAGGGGCACGTCCTGGACCCCGGCGACCTGCTGCGCACGCTCGCGGTGGAGGTGACCGTCCATCACCTCGACCTGGGCGCACCGGCGAACGGTCTGCCCGGCCCGTCCCCCGCGGGGCTGGCCGAGGTCCGCCGCACCCTCGACGGTCTGCTGGGCCGCCCGGTGCCGCTGCCGTGGGACGACGCCCACTACGCCCGCGCGGCGACCGGCCGGGTCGCGCTCACGGCGGCCGAACGCGGCGTCCTGGGCGCGGACGCGGCCCGCTTCCCCCTCTTCAGCTGACGCCGCCGGTCACACGTCGTGCCCCTGGGCGGCCAGCCAGCGGTGGACGGCCGCCTTGTCGGCCACGCTGATGCGGACGGGTCCGTCGGGCGTGGGGCCCTCGTCCTGGTTGAAGCCGGTGTCGGTGACCCGCGCGGTCACCCAGTCCGCCAGCTCCCGGGCGGCCCCGGCGGACAGGCTCCCCCGCTCCCACTCCGCCCGGGCCCGCTCGGCGGCCCGCGGGTCGTGCCGCGCGGCTTCCTCCAGCCATGCCGGTACGAGTCGTTCGGCGACGCGTTCGTCCGCTGTCGATTGCTCCATGCCCCATGTGTGACCGCTCGCGCGCGGTGTCATTCCCGCCCCCTTGCGGCAAAAGGGTGAACTCGCACTTCTCTGATCGCGGTCCCGTTACGCGGCGGCGGCCGTCCTGTTACGCAAAGGAACCCCGGGGATCCGGGTGTCTCGCAACGGATGAAGGACGAACATGATCAAGAAGGTTCTGGCCACGGTCGGCGTCGCCGCCGCCGTTCTCGGCGCGTCCGCGCCGATGGCCGCCGCCGTGGGCGACCGCGGAATCGACACGCAGAACGGCAACTTCGCGACCCAGTCGTACGGCAACACGACCACCGGGGGCCAGCTGAGCCCGCAGATCGGTCTGGTTCAGGGATCGCTGAACAAGCTGTGCGTCGGTCTGCCGGCCGAGGCGGACGTCCAGAACATCGCGCTGATCAACGTCGGTGTCCAGGACATCCTCAACGACACCCAGAACCAGCAGTGCGCCGAGAACTCCACGGCGGTCAAGGGTGACAGCGCCCTGTCGCACATCCTGGAGAACGTCATCTCCGAGAACCTCTCGGCTGCCGTCCAGGACTGACGTCAGCGGCCCGCGACAAGCGGCCGGTTCGCACGGCGCACCCGCGCCGGGCGGACCGGCCCCGCTGTTTCCGGGGGCCGGACAGGGGCCGCCGGCTGTCCGCCGGCGGGGGGGGTGGGCGCCGTCAGGCCTGCCCGCCGGGCAGCGCGACGCTCGCCCAGACGGTCTTGCCCCGCACGGGGGCCGGGTCCCAGGACCAGGATTCACTGAGCGCGCCGACGAGGGCGAGCCCCCGGCCGTTCCCCGCGGAGTCGTGGGCGGCGCGCGGCCGCGGCGGCTCCGAACTCGGGTCGGAGACCGCGCACACCACGACGCCGGGGTACCGGAAGAGGCCCAGCCAGACCGGGTTGTCCGAGGGCGGGGAGGCGGGCGCGTCCAGGCCGTGCTGGACGGCGTTGGTGACGAGTTCGCTGACGATCAGCGACATGTCGGGTACGAGCGAGGGCAGCGCCCACGAGGTCAGCGTGGCCCGGACGAAACCCCGCGCCTGCCCCGCGCTCCTGGGGCATCCGCCGAGCCCGCAGGCGGCGAAGGCACCCAGGCCCTCGTCCCGCGGTAGCGCGGCTTCTGCATGTGTATCGGTGGCTGTACGCGATAAGGCCGACGTGTGAGCCGTCACTGGGCATGTCCCCCTGCTGGCTTCGGTGTTCGACGGTGCGGCAGGCGATCTGGAACGAGTATCGTCGGCACCGTACGCAAAATGCAATTGCATCTGGGATTGCATTCTGAGCCAATGGCGAACGTCTGAACGAAACGGCAGGGGTTGGTGGGAGTGGAGTTCTTCAACGGAATGCAGGCCGGAGCCCTGGGCGCGGTCGCGTGGACCAAGAGCGCCCGCAGCAACGCCACCGGAAACTGCGTCGAGTTGGCGGCGCTCCCCGGCGGCCGGGTCGCCGTCCGCAACTCCCGCGACCCCCACGGGCCCGCGCTCATCTATACGCGTGACGAGATCGCAGCGTTCGTCGCGGGCGCCCGGGACGGCGACTTCGACTCCGTACTGGACTGATTCCGCACCGGTCCGGATCAGGACCGAACGGAATCGGCCACAGGGTCGACCCGCTCTCTGGATCGGCCGCCCGGTGCTGGATACTGTCGTGTCCTCACAGAGCAGGAGCGCCCCGATGGCTGCAACGGAACGGAGCTCGTCGTTGTTCGTCCGGCCCCTGGGGGCGGTCGAGAACAACCCGACCGCCCTGAAGCTGATCCTGGGCGGCAAGCTGCGCGAACTTCGCGTCAGCGCCGGGCTCGACCCCGCGGACGTCGACGTCCGCCTCGGATTCTCACGGTCGAAGACCAGTCGGCTGGAACTCGGGCGCCACGGGTGCAAACCGGCCGACGCGGCCGCGCTGCTGGGCCTGTACGGCGTGGAGGACGGTGAACTGGTCGCGGAGTTCCAGCGGTTGGTGGCCCAGTCCCGCCGGCCCGACTGGTGGCGCTCCTTCAGCGACGTCCTGTCGGACTTCTTCACCCCGCTGGTCGCCCTGGAGGGAGCGGCCGCGATCATACGCACCTACGAGCCGTTCTACGTGCCGGGGCTGCTCCAGACGCCCTCCTACGCACGTGCGGTGATCGAGTCGGGTCCTGCCCGCCTCCTCCCCCACGAGGTCCGGCGCCGGGTCGACCTGCGGCTGGAACGGCAGCGGCAATTGGACCTGCCGGACGCGCCGCGCCTGTGGGCGGTGATCGACGAGTCGGTGCTGATGCGCACGGTCGGCGGCCCCCGGGTGATGCGGGAGCAACTTGAGCACCTGGCCGAGATGATGCAGCGCTCGTCCGTCACCGTGCAGATCGCACCGCTGGACGTCACCGCGTCCGTGGGCGTCGGCACCGGCCTGACGTATCTGCGCTTCGCGCTCGGCGACCTCAAGGACGCCGTCTACATCGAGCACCTGACGGACAGCACCTTCAGCCAGAAGCCCCAGACCGTCGAGCAGTACCGCGACATGCTCGACAGACTGGGGGCCTGTGCGCTCACTCCGAAGGAGTCGCTCGTGCTGCTGGACGAACGCCTCCGGCGCTACTCCTGACCGGACGTGAGGAGCCGGGCCGGCTCAGACGATCCGGGCGACGCCGCCCCACTCCACCCATTCGTCGGTCTGCTGGGTGGGGGCGAGGTCGTTGTCCGGCCGCCAGGTCGACACCTCCACCAGCCCCGGTTCGAGGATCTCCAGTCCGTCGAGGAACGCCCTGACCTCGTGCTCCTCGCGCACCCGACCCCAGTGCCCGCCGGTGGCCTCCGCCATGAAGTCGGTGACGAACGTCCGGATCTCCGGCCGTTCGCTGACCAGCTGGCACACCACCAGGAAGCTTCCCGGTGCGAGGCGTTCGGCGACCCGCCGGACCAGCGCGGCCGGGTCGTCCTCGTCCGGAATGCAGTGCATGACCGACACGAACAGGGCGGCGACCGGGCGGCTGAAGTCGATCAGCCGGGTGGTCTCCTCGTGACCGAAGATGCCGTCGGTGTCGCGCATGTCGGCCTGGATGACGGCGGTGCGCTCGTTCTCGTCCAGCAGGGCGCGGCCGTGCGCCAGCACGATCGGGTCGTTGTCGACGTACACCACGCTCGCCCCGGGGTCGACGGCCTGGGCGACCTGGTGGACGTTGTCCTGGGTGGGCAGGCCGGATCCGTGGTCGATGAATTGGCGGATTCCGTACTCCGTGGCAAGGACGCGCACCACCCGGCGCAGGAAGTGGCGGTTGTTGACCGCCAGTGCCTTGGTGCTGGGCACCTGCTTCAGCAGGAGTTCGCAGGCCGCGCGGTCGGACTCATAGTTGTCGCTGCCGCCCAGGAAGTAGTCGTACATGCGCGCCACGCTGGGCACGGTGGTGTCGATGGCTTCAGGGCTCCACAACTCGCGTGCCATCCAGTCCTCATCCGCTCGGGTGCCGTCAGGTCGTTCGTACGAGAGGCACATGCTAGAGAGAGTCGGCGCGCCGGTATGAGGAATGGCCGTAACAGTGCCCGGTGAGGACTTCTTTCGGCCATCGTGTCAGCGCATGACACCTTCGGTGGAGTCGTGCCAGCGTTCGAGCCGGCGTTGCAGCACCTGGAGCGCCTGGCGCTGGCGGCCGGGTACGCGGCGGCGGAGCGCGATCAGGGCGGGGGCCAGGGTGCGGGCGGTCCGCGCGTCGCGGAGCTGCTCCCACTGGTGGTGGGCCCGGTCGACGGCGCCCTCGACCTCGGGGTCGTCCAGGGTCTGGCGGCGCGCCAGCCTGGCCTCCGCGGCGACCATCCACAGCCGGCAGCTGGCCGCCGGGTCACGGGCCAGGCGGGCGAGGTCGGCCCGGACCTCGAGCCAGTGGATCGCCTGCGGCGAGGCGGAGCCGTAGGTGAGGTGGGCGTGCTGTTCCCAGGCGGCGGCGGCCGCGGCCGCCTCGCCGTGCCGGCCCGCCCCTGCGGCGGCGAGGATCGACGGGAGCGGGTCGCCGTCCCTGTCCGGCCCACCCGGCTCCTGCCCACCCGGCTCCTGTCGTGCGGCCGGGACGCCGGGCGCGCCCGGCGCCGGAGCGAAGTCGGTGGCGAACAGCAGCGCCCGGTCCGCCGGGCCCGCCTGGGCGAGGGCCTGTTCGTGCAGCTCGGCGAGGTGCGGGCGGGCCCCGCTGCGCCAGATGCCGGCGCAGGCCTTGAGGTAGTCGGGGCTCGCCAGGGCGCGGCGGCCCGGCGGCGGGACGACACGGCCGTAGACCCGAACCCCGTGGCAGAGGGCCAGGAGGCCCCGGTCGGTGGCCAGTTGCCGCCAGGTCGGGTCGTCGGCGACCAGGTCGAGGACGACCGTCGTCGTGCCCGGCCGGCGCAGCTTCAGCTCGCCGGCGATCCAGTGCCACGGCAGGGCGGTGTAGCGGAGGGTGGAGGGTGACGTGCGCGCGAGGGCCAGGTGCGGCAGGCGCTGCCGGTGGTCGAGGTGGAGCTGGCCGGCGACGCAGAGCCAGAGCGGTCCGGGGGTGGCGACGGCGGCGCGGAGGCGGGTGAGGACGGCCTGCGGGTCGAGCGGGTCCGCCAGCTCGACGAGTGTCGCGGCCGGGGTGCCGGTCAGCGCGCCCGGCGGCACCGCGGCGAGCGCCGGCAGCATGCCCACCGCGTCGATCAGTCGTCCCTTGCCGACGGGGGCGGCCGCCAGCAGCAGCGCCGTCCCGGCCGTGTCCTCCCTGTTCACCACAGCAGCACCGTATCCGCTCTACGGGGTGGCGGGCCGCACCGGGTGGCGGGGAGGGAGGCGGTGGAGCCGTACGTCGGTCAGCCGGCCGCCGGTGACGACGGCGGTCAGGTAGGTGCAGTGGGGCTGGCGGCGGCGGTCGGTGGGCGAGCCGGGGTTGAGCAGCCGCAGGCCTCCGGGCGCGGTGCTGTCCCAGGGGATGTGGCTGTGGCCGAACACCAGGACGTCCAGGTCGGGGAACCGCTCCTCGCACCGGCGTTCGCGGCCTTGCGCGGGACCCGTCTCGTGGACGATCCCGAACCGCAGGCCGCCGAGCCGGGCGCGGGCCACCTCGGGCAGCCGGGCGCGGAGTTCGGGTCCGTCGTTGTTGCCGTACACCGCCAGGAGCCGTGCGGCGCGGGCCTCGAGCAGGTCGAGGGTCGCGGCGTCCACCCAGTCGCCGGCGTGGAGGACCACGTCGGCGGCGTCGACGGCCGCGAGGAGTTCGTCGGGGAGCCGTTTGGCGCGTTTGGGCAGATGGGTGTCGGAGGTCAGGAGGAGTCGCAGGTCGTGGGTCGCCTTCACCCCTCAATGGTGCGGGTGGCGGGGCGGCAGGCCGAAGCGGGCGCGCCACGAGCCGGGGGCGGGGTGGGCCCGCCAGCCCCGGTCCCAGTGCGCGCGGTGCACCGGGGTGCGGGGGGTGCCGCGGGCGCCGGGGCCTTCCGTCGGGGTGCGGCAGGCGAGTGCGGTCAGCACGGCGGTGAGGGCCGCGACCTCGGTCGGGGTCGGGCGGCCGTGGACGATGCGGAGATGGAGGGGCATTGCCTCATGCTCCGCCGCCGCTGCCCGCCGGAGCATCCGCTGCTCCCCCGTCCGGGCGAACGCCGGGGCCCGCCGGACGCCCGTTCCCGGGGTCGGCGCAACGCGCGGCGATGGCGCGGAGCCGGTGCATGTGGTCCGTCCGGGTTCCGGCGCGGCGCCACCGGGTTCCCGCCCCGGCGGGCGGTGCGGGGCGCGGGGCCGGAGGCCGCCGGCCGGCGGGGGCGCCGGCGGTGGGCGCGCGGAGGGTGTCCCGTCACCGGTTCGCCGTAACCGCGGGGGGCTTCTTCGCCGCGCGCGACGATCGCCCGTCCCGGATCCTTTGAGTGCAAACGCGACGAAAGGGCTTACGTCATGGCCACGTTGTGCAGACCCGCGGTCTCCGTCCCCGAGCACGTGATCACCATGCAGCAGACGCTCGACCTGGCGCGGACCATTCACGCGGACCACCCCCAGCTCCCGCTCGCCCTCCGGCTGATGGAGAACACCGGTGTCCAGAAGCGACACCTGCTGCGGCCGATCGAGGAGACGCTGCGGCACGAGGGCTTCGAGATACGCAACCGGATATACGAGACCGAGGCCAAGGCCCGGGTGCCGGCCGTCATCGAGCAGGCCCTGAAGGACGCCGATCTCCGCGCCGCGGACATCGACGTGATCATCTACGTGTCGTGCACCGGCTTCATGATGCCGTCGCTCACGGCCTGGCTGATCAACACCATGGGCTTCCGCAGCGACACCCGCCAGGTGCCCATCGCCCAGCTCGGCTGCGCGGCGGGCGGCGCGGCGATCAACCGGGCGCACGACTTCTGCACCGCCTACCCGGAGGCGAACGCGCTCATCGTGGCCTGCGAGTTCTGCTCACTGTGCTACCAGCCGACCGACCTGGGCGTCGGCAACCTGCTGTCCAACGGCCTGTTCGGCGACGGCCTCGCGGCCGCCGTGATGCGGGGCCGGGGCGGTACGGGCGTGACGCTGGAGCGCAACGGCTCCTACCTGGTCCCGGAGACGGAGGACTGGATCGCGTACGACGTACGGTCGACCGGCTTCCACTTCAAGCTCGACAAGCGGGTGCCGGGCACCATGGAACCGCTGGCGCCGGCCCTCAAGGAGCTGGCGGGGCAGCACGGCTGGGACGCCTCCGACCTGGACTTCTACATCATCCACGCGGGTGGCCCGAGGATCCTGGACGACCTGAGCACGTTCCTCGGCGTGCCGGCGGAGGCGTTCCGCTTCAGCCGGGCCACGCTGACCGAGTACGGGAACATCGCCAGCGCCGTCGTCCTGGACGCGCTGCGCCGGCTGTTCGACGAGGGGAGCGCGGAGCACAGCGCCCGCGGTCTGCTCGCGGGGTTCGGTCCCGGCATCACGGCCGAGATGTCGCTCGGCCGCTGGACGGTCTCCGACCGCGTCACCGAACGCCTCGGCTCCCACGTGCTCAAGGACCTGCCCGACCGCGTACCGGTGGAGGAACCGACCCGTGTTGGATGAACCGACGACCACGGCCGCACTGCCCCCGGTGCGCCACTGGCCCGCGCTCGACCTGTTCGGCACGGAGTTCGACCCGGTGCTGGCGGAGTTGATGCGGGAGGGCCCCATCACCCGGATCAAGCTGCCCAACGGCGAGGGCTGGGCCTGGCTCGTGACGCGCTACGACGACGTCAGGGCGGTGACGAACGATCCGCGCTTCAGCCGCAAGCTGGTCGTGGAGAACGACGTCACCCGGCTCGCGCCGCACTTCATCCCGGTGGACGGGGCGGTGGGGTTCGAGGATCCGCCCGACCACACGCGGCTGCGCCGGGCCGTGGCGCCG
Organism: Streptomyces ficellus; assembly: GCF_009739905.1. NCBI lineage: Bacteria > Bacillati > Actinomycetota > Actinomycetes > Kitasatosporales > Streptomycetaceae > Streptomyces > Streptomyces ficellus. The sequence continues at coordinate 150,812 of NZ_CP034279.1, forward strand.
GCGTTCACCACGCGGGGCGTGGAGCGGCTGCGGGAGCGGTCCCGGGAGCTGCTGGAGGAGCTGGTCGACGAGGTGCTGGCCGACGGCCCGCCGGCCGACTTCACCGAGCGGCTGCTGGGGCCCTTCCCGCTGGCCGTGGTGTGCGAGCTGATGGGCGTCCCGCCGATCGACCGGCCGCGGATGCACGAGTGGACGAATCTGATCCTCTCCTCGGCCCACGGGGTCGAGCGCAGCCAGCGCGCCAAGGAGGACATGTGCTCCTACTTCGCCGATCTGCTGAGCCAGCCGCGTGACGGCGACGACGAGGAGAGTGTCGTCGGCCTGCTCGGGGCCGCCGTGGCGAACGGTGAGATCACCGCGTCCGAGGCGGTGGGGCTGGCGCTGCTGATCCAGATCGGCGGCGAGGCGGTCACCAACAACTGCGGGAACATGCTGTTCCTGCTGCTCACCCACCCCGAGCACCTGGCGCGGCTGCGCGCCGAGCCGGAGGTGCGGCCGCGTGCCATCGACGAGTTGCTGCGGTACATCCCGCACCGCAGCGCGGTCGGTCTGTCGCGGATCGCCGTGGAGGACGTGACGGTGGCGGGGGTGCGGATCCGGGCCGGCGAGCCGGTCTACGTCTCGTACCTGGCGGCGAACCGGGACCCGGATGTGTTCCCGTCCCCGGAGACGCTGGACTTCGACCGGAGCCCGAATCCGCACGTGGCGTTCGGGTACGGGCCGCACTTCTGCGTGGGCGCGATGCTCGCGCGGATGGAGTCGGAACTGCTGGTGGACGCCTTCCTGGACCGGTTCCCGGGTCTGCGTTTCGCCGTTCCGGTCGAGGAGGTGCCGTTCCGGCGCGGCGCGCTGATCCGCGGGCCGAAGTCCCTCCCGGTGGCCTGGTGACCGCGCATCAGGGGGTGCCGGCCGGGCTGCTGGCCGACGCCCCCGACGGTCTCCTGGTGCCGACCGGCCACGGCCGTACGCTGCGTTCGCCCGCGCACGAGGTCACCTTCAAGGTGACCGGCGAGCACTCGCGGGCGGCGTCGAGCTTCGAGGTGGTGGTGCCGCCCGGTTTCGACGTGGGCGCCCATGTGCACGCCCGGAGCGAGGAGCTGTTCTACGTCCTGGAGGGGGAGCTGGACGTCCTGGCGTTCGAGCCGCGGGTGCGGACGGGCGACGACTGGCGGCACTGGGAGTCGCCGTCCGGCCGGCGCACGGTCCGTGCCACCCCCGGCACGGTGATCGTGGTCCCGCCGGGCTGTCCGCACGCTTTCGCCAACCGTACGGACAGCCCCGCGAAGATGTTCTTCCAGGCGTCGCCGCCGCCGGACCACGAACGGTACTTCGAGGAGCTGATCGAGATCCTCGACCGGGGCGGGCCCCCGGACCACGCGGCGATCGCCGCGCTGCGCGACCGCTACGACATCGAGCAGCTGACGCCGCTGCGGCACGACGCGGACCGGGAGCCCTGAGCGGAGGCGAACTCCCTCACGCCGCGGCGGGGAAGCGGTCCCAGACGCGGTGGCGGCCCAGGAGCCGGGTGATCTCGGCGAGGACGCCCTCGCCGCTGTCGCCGCTCACCACGCCGGGTGCGCCGGCGGGCACGCCCGCGGCCTCCAGGACGCTGTCGGCGCCCGCCCAGCCGCCGATGGCCTTGGCGTGCCGGTACGCCTCGGACAGCATCAGCAGGAGCCGGGGGTCGAGGGCGGTGGCCGCCTGCCCGGCGTCGCCTGCCTTGGCGTCCCGCGCGCCGTAGGCGTCGGCGCCCGGCGCGGGCACCCCGGCGAGGATCAGGGCGTCGAACTCGATCGAGCGCGCCGTGGCGAAGGTGCGCTGCACGGTGACCGGGTCGGCGCCGCCCGCTCCGAGCTTCCCGCCCGCCGGGGCGATGACGAGGGGGACCATGCCCGCGTCAACGACGGTCTGACGGAGGGTCCGTACGGCGTCGAGGTCGCTGGTGTCGTCGGCGACGATCCCGATGACGCGGCCGTCGGCGGGCCACTCCTGGCCGACCTGGGACAGCGCGGGGCTCGGCCGGACGTCGGCGAGCGGCCCCGTGGGTTCGGGCGCGGGGAGCCCGAGGCCCTCGGCGACCCGTGCGCACAGTTCGGCGTCGATGTGGGCGAGCGCCCGGAGCTGGCGTTCCTTGATGGCGTTGTCGTAGACCTTGCCGAGCTCGAAGGTGTACGCGGTGATGATGTGCTCGCGCTCGACCGGGCTCATGCTGAGCCAGAACAGCCGGGCCTGGCTGAAGTGGTCGTCGAAGCTGGCGGGTGCCTCGCGGACCTTGCGGGAGGCGGGCAGTTCCACCGGGGTCTCGATGAACGCCGCGGTGTCGGCGCCGGCGAAGAAGGGGCAGCCGCCGTCGAGCGAGTTCGGCTTGTAGGGGGCGACGCCGCTGTGCACGGCCTGCTGGTGGAAGCCGTCGCGGAGCATGTCGTTGACGGGGGCGTGCGGCCGGTTGATGGGGATCTGGTGGAAGTTGGGGCCGGCCAGCCGGGTGATCTGGGTGTCCAGGTAGGAGAAGAGGCGTCCGGCGAGCAGCGGGTCGTCGGTGACGTCGATGCCGGGGACGAGGTGGCCGACGTGGAAGGCGACCTGTTCGGTCTCGGCGAAGAAGTTGCTGGGGTTGCGGTTGAGGGTGAGGAGGCCGATGGGCCGGACCGGCGCGAGCTCCTCGGGGACGATCTTCGTGGGGTCCAGCAGGTCGATTCCCTCGAAGGTCTGCTCGGGGGTGTCGGGGAAGGTCTGGATGCCCAGTTCCCACTGGGGGTGCGCGCCGGCCTCGATGGCGTCGGCGAGGTCGCGGCGGTGGAAGTCGGGGTCGACACCGCCGGTGATCTGCGCCTCCTCCCAGAGCTGGGAGTGCACGCCGAGCTTGGGCTTCCAGTGGAACTTGACCAGGGTGGTGGCGCCCTCCGCGTTGACGAGGCGGAAGGTGTGGACGCCGAAGCCCTCCATGGTGCGGTACGAGCGGGGGATGCCCCGGTCGGACATGTTCCACATGGTGTGGTGCTGGGCCTCGGTGTGCAGGGAGACGAAGTCCCAGAAGGTGTCGTGGGCGCTCTGGGCCTGCGGGATCTCCCGGTCGGGGTGCGGCTTGCCGGCGTGGATGACGTCGGGGAACTTGATGGCGTCCTGGATGAAGAAGACCGGGATGTTGTTGCCGACGAGGTCGAAGACGCCCTCCTCGGTGTAGAACTTCGTGGCGAAGCCCCGGGTGTCGCGGACGGTGTCGGCGGAGCCGCGCGAGCCGAGCACGGTGGAGAACCGTACGAAGACCGGTGTCTCGGTGCCCTTGCGCAGGAAGGCCGCCTTGGTGACGCCCTCGGCGGTGCCGTACGCCTGGAAGACGCCGTGGGCACCGGCGCCCCGGGCGTGGACGACGCGCTCCGGGATGCGCTCGTGGTCGAAGTGCATGATCTTCTCGCGCAGGTGGTGGTCCTGGAGGAGGACCGGGCCGCGGGGGCCCGCCTTGAGCGAGTGGTCGGTGTCGTACAGCCGGGCGCCCTGGGCGGTGGTGAGGTAGGGCCCGTCCTGGGCGCGGGACTGCGGCGGGTTGCCGGTGTGGCGGCCGGTGGGCGAGTACGGGGCCGGCTCGCCCTGGTCCGGCTTGGGCGGCAGGGGCCCGCGCGCCTCGGTGGGTTCCTCGACCTGGGCGGGCTCGGGGGCGGGCGCGCCGGGGACGCCTTCGGCGGGGCCGCCGTCCTGGAGGGCCTCGGTCAGCTTCTGCGCGGCGGCCTTGAGCGGTTTGGGGTTGGGCATGGTTCCTCCGTGCTCGGGACTGGGACTCCTCAGCCATGACCCTCGCGGGGCGGCGCGTAACGAAGTCGCCGGAGACGTCCGTCCATCGGCACACACCGGCTCGGTGGCGGGATCCGCCGGTCCGCGTGGGGTCATGGCGCCCTGGTACCCCCAGGTCGTTGTGGGAACCACGGAGTTTTGTGCCGGATTCGGCCGGGGCGTCCGGGCGGGTCAGCGCTCCAGTTCCTGGTGCGCGGTCTCGGGCAGCCGCAGGTACACGAGGGCGGACACCAGGCACACCGCGGAGACGTACCAGGGGAACAGGCCCGGGTGGTCCAGGTCCGTGAACAGGGTGCCGACGTAGGGCGCCGTCCCGCCGAAGAGGGCGACGGTCAGGGAGTACGGGAAGCCGATGCCCGCGGCGCGCACGCGCGCGGGGAAGATCTCCGCGTTGACGGCGGCCGAGATCGAGGTGAAGCCGGTCAGGAGGACCATGCCCGCGCACTGGACCAGCAGCAGCGAGGCGAAGGAGTCCCCGATGGTGTGCAGCAGGGGTACGGCGAGCAGGGCGAAGCCCGCGCCGAAGAACAGCAGCGGCGGTTTGCGGCCGAAGCGGTCCGACAGCAGCCCGCCGAGCGGCTGGAGCAGGGCGAAGAAGCCGAGCGAGAGCGTACCGGCGAGCAGGGCGTCGGCCTTGTCGATCCCGGCGTTGAGTTCGGCGTACGTGGGCAGGTAGGAGGTCCACGTGTAGTAGGCGATGGTGCCGCCGGCCGTGATGCCGCAGATCAGCAGCGACTCGCGCGGGTGGTGGCGCAGCGCGTCGAGGAGCCGGGGGCGGGGCCGTCCGGCGTGCTCACCCGTGGGTTCGAGGGTCTCCTGGGCGCCGCGCCGGATCCAGAAGCCGACGAGGCTGAGCGCCGCTCCCGCGAGGAACGGGACGCGCCACCCCCAGCTTTCCATCTGCCCCTCCCCCAGGTTGCTGACCAGGGCGGCGGCGACGCCGGAGGCGGTGAGCTGGCCGATGGTGGTGGAGACGTACTGGAAGCTGGAGAACAGGCCGCGCCTGCCCGGTCCGGCCGATTCGACCAGGAACGTGGTGGAGGCGGCGAACTCCCCGCCCACGGAGAGGCCTTGCAGGAGCCGGGCGGCCACGAGCACCACGGGCGCGAGCACTCCCGCCGCGGCGTACGTCGGTGTCAGCCCGACGAGGAGGCTGCTGCCGCCCATGAGCAGGATGGTGACCGTCAGGGCGGCGCGCCGGCCGTGCCGGTCGGCGACGGCGCCCATCAGCAGTCCGCCGACGGGCCGCATGAAGAACCCGACCGCGAAGACGGCGAAGGTGGACAGCAGGGGGACGAGGGAGTTCCCGCTGCTCTCGGGAAAGACCTGGCCGGCGATGTAGGTGGCGAGGAAGGTGTAGGCGTACCAGTCGTACCACTCGACCGCGTTGCCCACGGAGGCGGCGAGCAGCTGCCGGGCCGGCCGGCGTACGGGGACGGATGTCTCTGTCATGATCACGGCCCTCCCCATGCCGTCCGGCTCGCACACATGTCCGGTGTCACGTGTTCGTGAAGTCCGCGGCGGGGTGTCCCGCGCCGCCCGCCCACCGGGCCTCCGGGAGGCCGCCGGGAGCCGGACAGGGCAGAATCGGGGATTCCAGCAGTCCGGCAGCGCCGTGGGAGAGGTACACGACGTGGACGACAGCCGCAGTCCGGGAGGGAGCCGGAGGGTTCGCGGGGGGCCCGGTGGCCGTTTCGACCCGCTGCGGGCAGCACGTGCCCTGCGGCGGACCGTGGCCGCGGTCGGTTCCATGACCGCCGCCCGCTCCCGGCTGGACTGGCTCAACGAGGCCGGCAACCTGATCGGCACCACCCTGGACCTGGGGACGACCGCTCAGGAGCTCGCCGACTTCACCGTCCCCAGGATGGCGGACGGCGCGGCGGTGGATCTCCTGGAGTCGGTGCTGCGGGGCGGCGAGGGCGACCGGGCGGGCGGCGGCGGCGTGCCCCTGACCCGCGCCATGGCGGTGTCGGCGATCGACCGGCTGCGGCGGCTGGAACCGGATCCGGTGGGCGACCTGTCGACGATCCACCCGACGCCCAAGTTCGTCTACCAGTGCCTGACGGCACGCCGTCCCGTGCTGGTGAGCCGGATCGCGGCGGACCAGTTCGAGTCCATCGCCCCGACGCCCCGCGCCGCGCGCCTCATGCGACGCGCCGGCGTGCACAGCTACATGGCCGTTCCGCTCATCGCCCGCGGGGTGCTGCTGGGGGCCGCCGACTTCGTACGCGCCGGGAACAGGGCCCCCTTCACCCCCACCGATCTGGCGCTGGCCTGGGAGCTGGCGTCCAAGGCCGCGGTGTACGTCGACAACGCCCGCCTCTACAGCCGTGAGCGCGAAACGGTCCTGACGCTCCAGCGCGCCCTGCTGCCCCGGGCCGCGCCCTCCACACCGGGGCTGCACGTGGCGTCCAGCTACCAGCCGGCCGTCGAGCCGAGCGGAGTGGGCGGGGACTGGTTCGACGTCGTGCCCCTGCCCAGCGGCCGTACCGCGCTCGTCGTCGGGGACGTCATGGGTCATGGCCTGGCGGCCGCCGCGACCATGGGCCGGTTGCGTTCGGTCGCCCGTACGCTGCTGGGGCTGGACATCGCCCCGGAACGGGTCCTGGCCCGGCTGGACCTCGCCGCGCGCGACCTGGAGGAGGACCAGGTCGCCACCTGCCTGTGCGCGGTGTACGACCCGGCCGAGCGGACGTTCCGGCTGGCCAGCGCCGGTCACCTGCCGCCGTTGCTGATCGACGGCGCGGGTGAGGCGTCGTTCATGGAGGTGCCGGCGGGCGCGCCCCTGGGGGCCGGGGTCATCCCGTACGATCCGGTGACCCTGGAGGTGCCGGAGCCCGCGCGGCTGATGCTGTACACCGACGGCCTGATCAAGAGCCGGGAAGTCGACATCGAGACGCAGTTGGGCCGGCTGCGCGAGGCGGTCGGAGGCCCGCGGCCCGAGCTGTCGCTGAGCTGCGACGTGACGTCGACGAGGTTCGTCGGGGAGGGCGGCACACCGTTCGACGACGCCGTCGTCCTCGTCGCGGAGGCCCGGCCCCTGCCGGACGGCGAGCTGCACGTGTGGCCCCTGCCGTCGGACGGGTCGGCCGCCGGGGAGGCCCGGCGCCTGGTGCGGAGCCAGCTGGAGCGCTGGTCGCTGCCCGACCTGGTGGACGTCACGGAGCTGGTCGTCAGCGAGCTCGTCGGCAACGCCCTGCGGTACGGGGGCGGCCCGGACCGGCTCAGGCTCATCCGGCACGAACGGCTGTGCGTGGAGGTGTCGGACTCCGGTCCCGACCTGCCGCAGATCCAGCACGCGCCGCTGAGCGCCGAGGGCGGCCGGGGACTGCAACTGATCAACATGCTCTGTCGCCGCTGGGGGTCGTGCCGGACGCCGACGGGCAAGGTCGTCTGGGCGGAACAGGACATCGCCGGACCGGCCGGTCCGGAGGTCGCCGGACTGGCCGACCTGTAGGTCACCACGGCCGGCGGGGGGCCGGTTCCGGGAGCGGCGGACGTCTCATTACGATCATCCGGTCATCCCTCGAACGCCGTACGCCGCGCGGTGAACACCGCACGTCGCAGGCCGTGAACGCCCTACGCCCAAGGAGCCGCGCCCGTGTCCTCCCTCACCACGCCCACGCCGGCCGGCGCCCGTCTGGTGCGGGTGGAGGGCTGGGCGCGCGACGAGGACGGGGAGCGGCTGCACGGTCTGCTCTGGCGTGCGGGGCCGGGCTGGCGGATGGTGAGCAGCGCGGTGCTGGGCGGTGGGATCGCCGAGCGGGCCTGGGTCCTGAACGCCCAGGTGGCCCACGGTTACCGGCGCATGGACCCGGCCGCCCACCTGGCCGCCCTCGCACGGACGGCCGGCGCCGAGGGGGCGGGGGTGGGGATGATGACGGCCGCCGATGTGCGGGGTTTCGCCCACGGGGCCGACGAGGGCGCGGAGGCGCTGGTGACCGCGGGTCTGGGGGTCACCGGCTGGGCCGCTTCGCCGGCCCGGGGGTACTCGGGGCCTCCCCCGGCGGGGACGATAAACATCATCGGTTGTGTACCGGTCCCGCTGAGCGACGCCGCTCTGGTGAACGCCGTCGCCACGGTGACCGAGGCCAAGGTCCAGGCGCTGCTGGACGCCGGTCACGACTGCTCCGGCACGCCGACCGACGCCGTCTGCGTCGCCGCGCCCGTGCCGGGGGCCGGCCGGGAGACGCAGGCCTTCGCGGGGCCGCGCTCCGTGTGGGGTGCCCGGCTGGCACGCGCCGTCCACCGGGCCGTTCTCACGGCGGCGCTCCCTCCCGCACTCCCCCGCTCACGGTCCGGCGTCTGACCGGCCGCCCGCGCGTTGCGCCGGCGCGCGGAGGGCCCGAGCGGACGCGGAAGGCCCCGGCGCACGGGCGCCGGGGCCTTCCTGGTCGAGCGGGTCGGTCTGCTTCACGCCATGGGGCCGGGGCCTCCACGGGCGCGGGTACGGCCGGAACGGCGGCCGGACATCGCCGACCCGGTCATCGCCAGGCCGAGGAGCAGGGCCACGGCGCCGACGATCACGTTGCAGACCACACTGCGGGTCGTGTCGACGTTGCCCGCGACGACCCAGGGAGACACGATCGTCCATGCGCCGATGGCGCACGCCGACCAGGCCATGGCGTGGGTCCGCTCGTATGCCGAGCCGAACCCGCCCATGCACAGGGCGTAGGCGACACCGGTGATCAGGTTGCACACGGCGAGGGCCGTGAGGCCGCTGAAGCCGACGATCCATGGCGAGGCCGCCAGGAAGAGACCCGTGAGGAGGCCGAGGGTCTCGATCGCCTGGCCACGGGGGGTGCTGGTCGCCCGTTCGAACCGAGACCGCATCTCGGCGAGATCGGGGTGTTGCTCGATGCTCGGGTGGGTGGTCATTGCGGGCCCGCCTCCTGTGGAAGACTTTATCTGCCCTTTATTCAACATATAACTACCGATCCGGCCCTTCGGTCAATAGGGGAATTACGGGCATACGTCGCGCTGACGACAACCGTCACCCGACACTTCTGCGGCCCCACTTCGTTGCTCACCGGCAGGACCGTGAACGACGCGGCGCTCACCGGACGCAACGCATCACGGGACGCAACGCATCACCGACCGAGAGGGGAACCATGTACCTCCGTGCCACCGCCGTGGCCGCGGCCACCGGCGTGCTGCTCGCCGCCGGGGCCGCCACCGCCGTCGCGGCCGGACACGAAACCGCTCCCGGTACGGACGGCCGTACCGGGAGCGGCGGTGTCGCCGTCGTCAAGAACGACCGGCTGACACCGTCATCCGTCGTGCGCTACGTGCTGGACGCGGACGAGGCCTGAGCCGGGACCTCTTCGGGGTGCAGCATCCGCACCGGTTCGGTGCCGGCGTCGTTGTGACGCAGCGCCCAGTTCTCCAGGGCGACGCGGCACGCGTGGTCGAGGTGGCGCAGCCCGGAGAGGTCGAGCTCGATGGGCTTGTCCTTCGGGAGGTTCTCCAGCTCCTCCAGGATCCTGGGCAGCCGGAGGAAGGTCGCGTTGCCGGTGATGGTCGCGACCAGGCGGCCGCCGGTGAGTTCCCGCACCTCGACGTGGAGGTGGGACGTCTCCCAGGCGGTCTTGCACACCGCGAGCAGCAGGCCCAGCAGGACGCCCTCGAAGAGGTTGGTGACCAGGATGGCCACCGCCGTGACGACGAGGATCACGGCCTCGCCGCGGTGGTCGCGCCACAGCGGGAGCAGGTCCTTGACGGGTATGAGCTTGCAGCCGGCGTGCACCAGGACGCCGGCGAGCGCGGCGAGCGGGATGACGCCGATCGCGGCGGGCAGCAGTGCGGCGAACAGCAGCAGCCACACTCCGTGCAGGACGCGCGAGAGTGACGTGCGTGCCCCGGCCTGTACGTTGGCGGCGCTGCGGACGATGACGGCCGTCATGGGCAGGGCGCCGAGCGCCCCGCAGACGGTGTTGCCGATGCCCTGGGCCATCAGCTCCTTGTCGTAGTCGGTGCGCGGCCCGTCGTGCATGCGGTCGACGGCGGCCGCGCTGAACAGGGACTCGGCCGAGGCGATGAGCGTGAAGGCGAGGACGGTGCCGAGCGCCGCCACGGTGGCGAGCCCGCCGAACTCCCCGAGGGAGGGCGGCTGGATCGCCTCGAGCAGGCCCTGGACCTCGACCTTGGCGATGGGCAGGCCGCACAGGGCGGTCACGGCGGTGGCCAGGGCGACGGCCACCAGCGGGCCGGGGACGACCCGGGCGCGGGCCGGAAGGCGTGGCCACAGGACGAGCACGGCGACGGTTCCCGCACCGACGAGGAAGGCGGTGAGGGCCGTACCGCCGGAGAAGAGGGAGCCGGCCAGCGCGGGCAGCCCGGCGAGCTTGCCGAGGCCGCCGGACGGCTGTGCGGTGTCGGCCATCGCGTACACCTGGCCGAGGACGAGGACCAGGCCGATTCCGGCGAGCATGCCCTGGACGACGGCGACGGAGATGGCACGGAACCAGCGGCCGAACCCGAGTGCGCCGAGGAGCAGTTGGAGCAGCCCGGATATGAGCACGATGGCTCCCAGGGCGGCCAGGCCGAATTCCTGGACGGCCTCGTACACCAGGACGGTCAGGCCCGCGGCGGGGCCGCTGACCTGGAGGGAGCTTCCGGGCAGGCAGCCCACGACGATGCCGCCGACGATGCCGGTGATCAGCCCGAGTTCGGCGGGTACGCCGGAGGCGACGGCCACGCCCACGCACAGGGGCAGGGCGACGAGGAAGACGACGAGCGACGCGAGTATGTCGCGGCGCAGCACGGTGCGGTCCTTCAACGGGGAGAACATGAGGGTGGGGTCCCTGGGGATGCGGTCCGCCGCCCCGGCGGGGGCGGCGGACGGACGGAGGGGGGAGGAGAGTGCTCGGCCCCGTCACAGGGGCACGAACTCGCCCTCCGGCTCCGGCCGGTACGCACTCACCGCACCGGTGTCGATCTCGTAGTACCAGGCGTGCAGCGTCAGTTGACCGTCGGCGAGGAGTTCGCGCACGGCGGGGTGGCCGCGGAGCGCGTCGAGCTGCGCCACCGCGTGGCGGCGCACCGCCCCGGCGAGGTCGGGGGCAGCGGGCGGCTCGGGCACGGAGTGGTCGAGCCAGCCGCGCACGGCGGGAAGGGCGGAGAGGTCGTCGCCGCGCACGAGCGCGCCCACGGCTCCGCAGTGGGAGTGCCCGCACACGACGATGTCGCGGACACCGAGGACGCGCACGGCGTACTCGACGGTGGCGGCCTCGGCGCTCGGCCGGGCCTCGTCGTACCGGGGGACCACGTTGCCGGCGGTGCGCAGCTCGAAGAGCTCGCCCGGTCGGGCACCCGTGATGAGTGAGGGGATCACGCGGGAGTCGGAACAGGTGATGAACAGCGCCTGGGGGGACTGTCCGGCGGCGAGATCGCGGAACTCCTGCGGCTGTTGGGCGACGCGGGTCCGGAACGCACGGGCGTTGTCGATCAGGGACTTCATGGCGGCCTGCCTCCTGCGCTCCGGGTTTGGGGCCGGGACGCGGTGTGGTCGGGTCATTGTCGGTTGTCGTGTGGGGGGTGTCGTCGACGACGGCCACGGGGTCTCCGCGGTGCTGCGGAGCACGGCACCGTGGTGGGTGCGACAACGATCATGCACAGCAGCAGCCTTCGTCAACTTTGCCAGAACATTACCTTCAGGTGAAAGGTCCTTTTGAGTCGGCACGCCGGGACGGGCAGGCCGGATCACAGCGCTCCGCGTTGCCGCCATGTTTCGGACGTGTTGCGCGACGGCCACACGAACGTTTCCACGCATGGTGCACGTTTGAACCATTCATCACACACCACAACACCCTGATGAACGAGGGGATCACGGGACCGCTCACGGCGTTTCGGGAATGGGTTCGCGTCAGCGCTTGAATAACTGACCAAACTGAAAAGCGTCGCTGAATGTGCGTCAACAGGGCGGGCACGGCAATGTGACTGCCGCACACCGCACCAAGACGAACCCGAAACGAACCCAAAACGAACGGAAAGGTTTCCTGTCATGCGGACACTGGTAAGGCGCGCCGTCATTTGCGGTCTGGCCACGGCGGGGGTCCTCGGACCCGTGACCGTCCCGGCGGCCGCCGCGGAGGCCGCCGCGCCCGCGCCGCGGCTCTACGCACCCACGGCCCTGGTGCTGACGGTCGCCCAGGGCGAGACCGCCGCCACCGCCGTACCCCTGCGAGCGGTCACGCTCACGTGCAGCCCCAAGGCCGGCGGATCGCACCCGGCGCCCGAACAGGCCTGTGGCGAACTGCGGGCCGCCCGGGGCAGCTTCGACAATCTGGGGGACGACACGGCCCGGCCCTGCGTCAAGATCTGGGACCCGGTCGTCGTCACCGCGCAGGGAATATGGGAAGGCCAGCGCGTCAACTTCGAGAAGACGTACGGCAATTCCTGCATGTTGCAGGCCGAGGGTTCGAGCGTGTTCTCCTTCTGATCCACGGCCCCGCCGGTCCCCGCGCACCGCGAGAGCCGAGGCCCGCACGGTCCACCACGGACCGTGCGGGCCTCGTCGCGTCCATCCGGCTCATCCTGGCTGCGCTCGCGATCGCTCGCGGTCGTATACGACGTGCGTGGCGAGGATCAGCGGTCGCGGGGGGTTTCGTCGTCGGGCAGCTCGGCCTCGATCCGCTCCTTGCGGACCTGCCCGCGAACGGTCTCCTCGTCGGTGACCTCCTCGGCGCGCAGCCGCACCCGCTCCACCGGAGTGGCCCTGGTCTCCACCACGGCCTCCTCCGCGTGCAGCGTCACCTCGTGCTCGGACTCGGTGATCTCCGGCCCGGACAGCGCCGCGTCGCGGTTGGCGTCCGTGACCGGCTCGCGCTCCAGGACGACCTCCTCGTGCCGCAACGGGACGGTCTGCTCGACCTCCTCGGTCACGACGTACTTGCGCAGCCGGGCCCTGCCGCTCTCGCGCTGCTCCACTCCGACGTGCATCTCCTCCTCGGAGCGGGTCATGGCGTCGTCGGTGCGGCCACCCGCGGCGCGTGCGGTGCCCGCGTCACCCGCGGTCCCGGCAGCACCCACGGTCCCGGCCGCACCCGCGGCCCCGGCTGCACCCGCGGTGCCCGCCGCCGCGGTGCCCGTCCCGCGCGCACGGTCGTCGTCGCCGGACCGGTCGCCGCCCTCCAGCGTGCCGTCCCAACGGATGCCGTAGTACTCGTAGAGCCGCCGCTCCTCCACGGCCGACAGGTGGCCGCCCGCGTCGACGTCGACGTTCGGGGCCTCCTTGACCTTGCCCTTGGGGTACGGCACCTCCAGGTGGTCCTCGACCACGCTCGCGTCGTGGATGGGCACGAACGACTCGCCCGAGCCGAAGAATCCGGTCTTGACGCTGACCCAGTCGGGCCGGCCCGTCACATCGTCGACGAACACGTGCTTGGCCTCGCCGATCTTGTCGCCGGTCGCGTCGTACACCGGATGGTCCAGCACGTCCGGGATCTGTGCCTGCGTGATCATGCATCCTCCCGCGGTTCTCTCGTGTCGGTTCTGTCGTGTCGGTCTCTCATGTCGGTCTCTCGTGTTCGGATCTCTCGGGTCGGGTGACCACCGCTTCCGGGAGGAAAACCTCTCAATCCGCTCGAAAGCGGGCATGTATGGACCGTGGACCTGGAGAGCGTCACCGACGAGTTGTACGGGCTGCGTCCCGACCGCTTCACCGCCGCACGCAACGCCCGCGCGGCCGAGGCCCGCAAGGCCGGCGACCGGGCACTCGCCGACGCCGTCCGGGCGTTGCGCCGGCCCACCCTGGCGGCCTGGGTCAGCAACCTCCTCGTGCGGGAGCGACCGGAGGAGGCCCGGTCGCTGGCCGGGCTCGGGGACGGGCTGCGCCGTGCGCACCAGGACCTGGACGGCGCACGGCTCCGGGAACTCAGCCGGCAGCAGCACGTCCTGGTCACCGCCCTCGCCCGGCAGGCGCGGCAACTGGCGGCGGACGCCGGGCAGCCGGTCGGCGAGGACGTCCAGCACGAGGTCGAGGCCACGCTGCACGCGGTCCTGGCCGACCCCGCCGCCGCGGACGAGTGGGCGTCGGGGCGGCTGGTGAAACCCCTGAGCGCCCCGGTGGGCTTCGGCGCCGCCCTCGCGGACGTCATAGCACCGCCGCCGGAACGGCGCACCGCACGGCGCACCGCACGTCCGGCACAGGAACAGCGGGAGAAGCAGGACGAACGAGAACGGGCGAGGCGGGCACGCGAGCTGCGCGAGGAACTCCGGCTCGCCGAGAAGGAGGCCCACGCCCGCGAGGAGGACCGGGACCGGGCCGCCGCGGACGAGGAACACGCCGAGGCGGAGCTGCGGGAGGCCGCCGAGCGGGTGGAGGCGCTGACCGGGGAGCTCAAGGAGGCCGAGCGGCTGCGGCGGACGGCGGACGAACGGGTACGCACCGCTCGGCAGCGGTCCCACGACGCCGAGCGGGCGGCGCGCGAAGCCGGACGTCGCGCCCGGGAGGCGGCTGCCCGCGCAAAGGGGGCGCCGGGGAAGTGAACGAAGTGAACGGCGGCCTGTCGCCGCCGACCGCGTCCGTGAGGCCGCCCTCAGTCCGCCGTCACGGCCGCTCCTGGGCTTCGTACGCGGGCGTGGGGCGGAAACCCCGTCCCGCGAGGGCCGTCTGGGCGCGGGTGAGCGCCCGGCGCAGGGGGCGGGAGCTGCGCAGGGCCGCGCGGGCCGCGTTGGCACCGGGCGCGCCGTGCACGCCGCCTCCCGGGTGGGCGCCGGCCGAGGCGAGGTAGAGGCCCTCCACCGGGGTCTCGGGGCGGCCCGTGCCGGGCACCGGGCGGAAGAAGAGCTGTTGGTGCATCGCCGTGGTGCCGCCGTTGATGGCGCCGCCGCGCAGGTTGGCGTTCATCGCTTCGAGCGTCGGCGGGGCGAGGATCCGGCGGGCGAGGATACGGGAGCGGAAGCCGGGGGCGAACCGTTCGACCTGGGCCTCGACGCGGTCGGCGAACACCTCCTGCTCGCGCTGGTCCCAGGAGCCGGTGATGCCCGCGTCGCCCGCGTCGCCCCCCACCCGGTGGGGCACGTGCGTGTAGGCCCAGGCCGACTCGGTGCCCGCGGGTGAGCGGGACGCGTCGGCGGCGGTCATCTGCCCGAACAACAGGAACGGCCGGTCGGGCACCTCGCGCATGGACAGCTGCGCCGAGAACCGGGTGAGTTCGTCCAGACCGTCGGCCACGTGTACGGTCCCGGCGGTGGCCGCCGGTTCACCGGCCGCCCAGGGGACGGGGCCCGACAGCGCCCAGTCGAGCTTGAAGGTGGCCCAGTCCCACTGGAAGCGCCGCAGGTCGTCCAGGAGTCGCGGGGGCAGGTGCTGGGGGGCGACGAGCTCCCCGTACAGGGCGGGTACGGACACGTCGGCGAGGACGGCGCGGTTCACCGGGACCGTCTCGCCGCCCGCCGTGCGGACCGCCACCGCCCGTCCGGCGCGGACCGTCACCTCCACGACCCGCTCCCCGCAGCGCACCACGCCGCCGCGGCGCTCGAGGCGGCGCACCAGGGCGTCGACGAGCGCTCCGGCTCCGCCGAGGGGTACGGGAAATCCGTGCGACTGGCCCAGCATGGACATCAGCCAGCCGAAGCCTCCGCTGCCCGCCGCCTCGGGGGCGAGGTCGGCGTGCAGGGCGTTGCCGGCCAGCAGGAGCCTGCCGCCCTCGCCGCGGAACTCCTCCTCCGCCAGGCGCCGTACGGGCAGCACCATCATGCGGGCGAGCCGCAGGCCGCCGGCCGCGCGCAGCCGGGCGGCCAGCCGGGCCGTGGGGCGCACCGGCGGGAAGGGCGTGAACAGGGCGTCGACGATGTCGGGGCCGAGCCGGTCCCAGATGTCGCAGAGGTGGTCCCAGGCGAGTGCGTCCCCGGGCGCGAACGTCTCGAGGCCGGCCGCGGTCGCCGCACGGTCGCGCTCCAGCACCGCGCACCGCCCGTCCGTCAGGGGGTGGGCCAGGACGCGGGGGGCGTGGCTCCAGCACAGGCCCTCCTCGTGGAGCGCGAGCCGGGCCACTATGGGAGAAGCGGCGGCCAGCGGGTAGAACGCGCTGCACACGTCGCTGATGTAGTCCGGGTGGACGCCCCGGTCGCTGCGGACGGCTCCGCCGGGCTCGTCGTGCGCTTCGAGGACCTCGACCGACCAGCCGGCGTCGGCGAGAAGGTTGGCCGCCACCAGTCCGTTGGGGCCCGCGCCGATGACCACGGCGTCCGGCACGGTGTCGGGCGCCGCGCCCGGGACGACGGGGCCGGAGATCACCGGGGCTCCCCCTCGACCGCATCGGCGAGGCGGCGGAGCATGGAGCGGTGGCGCAGCTGGACGAGGGCGTCGACCGCCGTGTTGTGCAGGAACCCGCCGGGCCCGCGCAGCGGGTGTTCGTCGACGACGACGAGCGTCTCGTCGCCCCAGGGGCGTACCTCGATGGCGATCCGCGCGGTGCCGAGGGCGCCGCTCTTGGCCTCCAGCTCCAGGCGCCGGGGCGGCTCGTACAGCCGGACGACGGTCTCGCCGTGGACGGTGCGCGGCCCGAGGTTCACGGAGTACTCGAGGACGGAGCCCGTCTTCGGCCAGTCGCCGGACTTGTGCCGGGACGAGGACGTACCCACGACCCACTCGCCGTACCGGGACGCGTCCGCGAGGACGGCCCACACTGCCTCGGGGGGCCTGCTGATCAACTGGTGCCGTACGGCCATGGACGCCTCCGGTCCGCCTGTCGGGGAACGAACGTCGGGCGGGTACCCGCATGCGGCCGGGGTGAACGCCCCGCCCCAAGCGGTCTCAGTGCGGGGCGGAGGCGTCCTGGGCGGCCAGGGTCTCCCAGAACATCGCTTCGTACGCCTGGAGCAGCCGGCCGTAGCGGAGGGCCCGCGCCATGGTGACGTGTCCGGCGTCGAGGCCCTCCTGCACGGCGGCCACGGCCTGGTCCTTGAGGGCGGGCGCGGGGAGGGCGAAGAAGTCGAAGAAGCCGCACGCCTCGTCGGCGAAGCCGTACCGCGCGCGCAACGCCGCGGCGATGGTCGCGCAGTAGGTGCCCCACGCGGAGAAGTTGGCGTACAGCGCGACGGCGACGTCAGCCGGGTCGCCGTTGAGAGCGAGCCAGGAGACGTACGCCGGGAACGCCTGGCAACCGGGCATGGGTTCGTACGCCTCGGTCGTCACCTCGTCCAGTCCGCAGCCGCGCAGCGTCGCCCCGAGGCGGTCCAGGGCCAGGGCCTCGCCCTCGGCCATGGTGGCGAACAGTTCGGCGCCCTCGGGGCGGTCGGTGGCGCGGACGGCCAGGTGCTGGAAGGAGCGGCGGTCGGCGGCGACGATGTGGCGCTGCTCCAGGGCCAGGGTGCCGAGGACGATGCGGCTCGCCGTGCCGGCGGCGATGGCGGCCACGAGCCGGTTGGTCCCCTGCTGGGGGGCGAGGGCCTGCGCGGTGGCTGCGAGAAGTTCCCGGGCCTGCTGCGTCATCGCGGCGCTCCTTGGGCTCTGCGTCCGGCTCTGCGTCGTGTGGGACCAGCGTCGCACGGGCGGTGCGGCGGGGCCGGGCGGAGGCGGGACGGGGACGAGCGGGGCCGGGACGGGGACGACGGAGCCCCGGCTGGACGGGGGGAAGCCAGCCGGGGCCGCACGCCGTGGTCGCGGAGGGCGGTCGCCTCGGCGTGATGCCGGGGACGCGGGCCCCTGCGCAACCACATACGGATGAACGGTCAACCAAACCGGGGTGTTCCCGGTGCGGCCCGCCTGTGGCTCACCTCACCCGCGACTGCCGTCAGGGCCGGTACACCGTGCCGGGTTCGGCCTTGGCGGGGGCGAGCAGCTGCGGGACGGTGACGAAGGTGTACCCCCGCTTCTTCAGCTCGTCGATGATGCCGGGCACGGCGGGGACGGTTCCGTCGTAGATGTCGTGCAGCAGGATGATGCCGTCGCGCTCGGCGCCGTCGAGCGTCCTCTGCCGGATGAGCGCGGAGTCGGTGGTGGAGTAGTCCTTGGCGGTGACGCTCCAGAGCACCTGGGCGAGTCCCAGCTCGCGGCTGATCTCGGCGACCGTGTCGTCGGTCCGGCCCTGGGGCGGGCGCATCAGGGTGGGCTTGCGGCCGGTGAGCCGGGCTATCTCGTCCTGCGTACGGGACAGCTCCTCGCGTATCTCGCCGGGTTCCAGGCCGGTCAGGACGCGGTGCGTCCAGGTGTGGTTGGCCACCTCGTGGCCCTCGGCGGCGATGCGGCGTACGACGTCGGGGTAGCGGTCGACGTGCTTCCTGCCGAGCAGGAAGAAGGTGGCCGGGACCTTCTCCTCCTTGAGGACGTCGAGCAGCCGGGGCGTGTCCTTGCCCGGGCCGGCGTCGAAGGTCAGCGCTATGCACCTGAGCTTCCGGCAGTCGGCGGGGCCCGCCTCCCCCTTGGCGTCGGATCTGGCATCGGCCGGCGCCACCCGTCCGGCGGAGCACCCGCCGAGGCCGAGGACGAGCGAGGCCAGGAGCAGGGCGGAGACGGAGGCGGAGGCCTTGCGGCGCGTCCGGGACGTGGTGCCGAGGGGCATCGTGCCGAGGGGCATGGGGCATCTCGTTTTCGCGACGGGGGGCGGCCGGTCGGGGCCGGCCGGTCGGACGCCCGAACTCTACACTCGGTGTATACACACGATGCATAGCGGGTCGGAGGGGTGCCGCCCCCATGCACGGACAGGCAAGGTTTCCGCTGCGATCATCGGGGAATTCGCGAGCTTATGGTGCAAATCGGATACACGATGATGACCGAGCAGGCGGGGCCGCGGGCCCTGGTGGACCACGTCGTCCAGGCCGAGGAAGCCGGTTTCGACTTCTCGGTGACGTCCGACCACTACTTCCCCTGGCTGCGCTCACAGGGCCATTCGCCCCACGCCTGGACTGTCCTCGGAGCGGCCGCCCAGGCGACCTCGCGCATCCCCCTGATGACGTACGTGACCTGCCCGACCTTCCGGTACCACCCGGCCGTCGTCGCCCAGAAGGCCGCCACACTGCAACTGCTGTCCGAGGGGAGGTTCCGGCTCGGGCTGGGGTCGGGCGAGAACCTCAACGAGCATGTGGTCGGCGGCGGCTGGCCCTCGGTCGACGTACGGCACGAGATGCTGGAGGAGGCCCTCCACATCATCCGGGCCCTCTTCGAGGACGGCCACGTCAACCACCGCGGCACCCACTTCGACGTGGAGTCCGCCCGCCTGTGGGACCTGCCCGACGAGCCGCCGCCCATCGGCATCGCCGTCTCGGGCGAACAGTCCTGCGAGCTGGCCGGGCGCTTCGCCGACCTCGTCATCGCCACGGAACCGAAGGCCGACCTGCTCGACGCCTTCGACCGGCACGGCGGCAAGGGCAAGCCGCGTGTGGGCCAGCTGCCGGTGTGCTACGACCCGGACAAGGAGGCGGCCGTACGCCGCGCGCACGACCAGTTCCGGTGGTTCGGCAACGGCTGGAAGGTCAACGCGGAGCTGCCCCACCCCGACTCCTTCGCCGCCGCCACCCAGTTCGTGAGGCCGGAGGACGTCGCGGACGCCATCGCGTGCGGTGACGACCCCGACGACTTCGTGGCCGCGGTCAAGCCGTACGCCGACGCCGGGTTCACCGAGATCGCCCTCGTACAGATCGGTGGCGACTCGCAGCCCGCCTTCCTGGACTGGTCGGCCAAGACGCTGCTGCCCGCGCTGCGCGAGGCCCTGGGCTGAGACGCCCCATGGGTACGTCACACGGACCGGGCAGGCCGGGGCGCGGCGGTGGCCCCGGCGGTACGGCGCTCGTCGTCATCGACATGATCAACACGTACGAGCACAAGGACGCCGAGGCGCTCCTGCCCTCCGCGCGGCAGGCGCTGCCGGTCCTGGTGGATCTGCTCCACCGGGCCAGGGAGCAGGACGTACCCGTCATCTACGTCAACGACAACTTCGGCGAGTGGCGGTCCCACCACGGCGAGATCCTGCAGACGGCGCTGGGCGGCCCCCACGCCGACCTGGTGGAACCGCTCCGCCCGGACGACGCGTCCCTGTTCGTGGTGAAGGCGCGGCACTCGATCTTCTACGAGACGCCGCTGGCCTATCTGCTGGCGCAGCTCGGCGTCGGGCACCTCGTGCTGTGCGGCCAGGTGACGGAGCAGTGCGTGCTGTACTCGGCGCTCGACGCCCACATCCGGCACATCGACGTGACGGTGCCGACGGACGCGGTGGCCCACATCCACGAGCCGCTGGCGCGGGCCGCCCTGGAGATGATGCGGCGGAACATGGGCGCCCGGACGGTGGAGGCCGGGGAGATCGACTTCGGCTCCCACGGCCACGGCTGACGACGGCCGGGAGGCCGCCCCGCCGCGCGGCGGGGCGGCCTCCCGGCCGGTGCTCCCGTGCCGTTGCTCGTGTGCCGGCGCTCCGGTCAGTGCGTGACGTACCGGGAGGTGAGGTGCAGACGCGCCTCCTTCTCGTGCTCACCGGACACCGAGCCGGCGGACCGCACCTCGAACAGCCCGCCGAGGGCCCTCTCCACCGTCGCGACGGCCTGGTGGTCGCCCGTCAGCAGCGTGGTCACCGAGGTGCTGAGGTTCGGCGGCCCGGGCTCACCGCTCCTGCGGGCCGAACTGTCGAACGTCGCCATCCACACGGTGGGCTCGTGGTCGTGGGCCTGTTCCGGCCCGGGCGCGGGGACGTCGCAGCGCGCGAAGACGCGGTCGAGCGTCTCGAAGACGGCCCGGGCGTCCTCCCGGCCGCAGTCGCTGAGCTGCACGGTGACGTCGCAGTCCGCGGGGTGGTTCCTGGTTCCGTTGCTCTCCACGTCGCTCCACTCCTTGGGTCCGGTCGACTGCCGGTACAGGCACGGATACCTCACCTCCGGCCCCTCAATCAGTTCTTCGGCGGCGCGTTTGCGGAGGTGGGTGCCTGGTACGAGGGTGAGGAGAAGCACGGGGGCCCGCAAGGCGGACATTCAGGAGGAGCGCATGCCGGCAGGATCCAGCCCGAAGCGTGAACGGCAGTACGAGCACATCAAGGACAGTTCGAAGAAGCGCGGCGCGAGCGAGAAGCGGGCGGAGGAGATCGCCGCCCGGACGGTCAACAAGGAGCGGGCACGCTCGGGCGAGTCGAAGACCGCCAGCAGGACTTCCACGCAGGACATGTCGTCCTCGAAGCGCGGCGGGCAGCGGTCCGGCACCAACCGTTCCAAGGGCCCCACGTACGACCAGCTCTACGAAGAGGCCAAGCGCAAGGGCGTCCAGGGCCGGTCGTCGATGAACAAGGCGGAACTCCAGCGCGAGCTCAAGAAGTGACCGTAGTGACCGTCCCGGCGCACCGTCAGCCGACCCCGCCCGCTCAGCCCAGCGGGCTGCCGTCCAGGTGCGCCAGCAGGTCGGCGGGGTCGTCGTAGGACACGGCGGCCCCCGCCTCCGTCAGGGCCGCGCGCGGAATGCCCCCGCACAGCAGGCCCACACAGGTGACGCCCGCCCGGGTGCCCGCCTTCATGTCCCAGACCGTGTCCCCGACGAACACGGAACCGTCCGCCGTCGCCCCGGCCAGCTCCAGCGCCTGCCGGACCGGTTCGGGCGCGGGCTTGCCCTCCTCGACGTCGTCCGCGCTTGCGGTGGCCGTGATGGCGTCGTCCGCGTCGATGGCGCGGCGCAGCGCGGACAGCTCGGCGCCGCCGGCGGAGGTCGCCAGGACGACCGTCCAGCCGTTGCCCGCGAGGGTCTTCAGCAGGCGGCCGGCGTCCCGGAAGGCGGGCAGCCGGTCGAAGTAGGTCCCGTAGAGGGTCTTGTGGGCGGCGCTGATCGCGTCGTCCTGTTCCGTGTCGCGGTCCTCGCCGAGCAGGTGCGCGATCAGGTCGTGCGAGCTCAGACCGACGGCCCGGTGAATGGCGTGCATGGGCACGTCGTGCCCAGCCTGCCGGAACGCCTCCCACCAGGTGGTCACATGGAGGTGGTTGGTGTCGGCCAGGGTGCCGTCGACGTCGAAGACCGCCGCGCGTGTCATGCCCTCTCCTGTCTGTCGGTCTCACCATGTGCGGTTGGGGCTCAGCCTCTGCGACGAGGCCCCAGCTTCTGCCCTTGAGGCCCAGCTTCCGCGACTGAGACTGGCTCCGCTTCTGCCTCTGAGGCTCCGCTTCTGCGATTGAGTCTCACCCTGAACTTCAGGTTTACCCCTCGATTCCCGTGGAGGAGTGCGCGGCGCCCACGGGCTTCGACTCCGGTGAGCCGCGCTGGCGCAGGAAGACGGCGAAGATGGCCATGGAACCGACGGCGAGCAGCTCGGACTGCCAGTTCTGCAGCGTGCGGCTCCAGAAGTCGGCGGTCAGGAGGTAGTCCGACCAGGGGACGGGGTCCTGGAGCTCACGCAGCCGTTCCTCCCCGTAGACCGCCGCGCCCGCGACCGACTGGGCGTACCAGGAGCCGGCGAAGAGGAGGAACATCACGACGCCCAGGGACCTGGAGTACAGGGCCTGCCGGACGCCGCCGACGGAGGCCCAGCGGGGTGACTCCAGTTCGGCGTGCTCCCCCACGCGCTGGTCCTCGTCCGATTCGGTCCCCGCCTTGTGGAGCTCCTTCGACTCGGGCGAGCCGCGCTGGACCAGCCAGACCGTGGCGAAGAGGAACAGGAAGAACTGGAGGTACTCCGACTGCCAGTTCTCCGTGACGTCGACGGCGAAGTGGGACGTCGTCAGGTAGTCGCCGAAGCTCAGGGCCCGGGCACCGACGGAGCGCAGGTCGTTGTTGTAGGCGGCCTGCCCGGCCAGCGCCTGGCCGAAGAGGGCGGCGAGGAAGGCGGCCCCGAAGACGAGGGAGATGCCGTTGTCCCGGAGGAAGCCGGTCACACGCCTCACCGGTGCATCATCCCCACCACGGTGAAGTAGACGAGGCCGCAGAGCACGGTGAGGAGGTAGAGCGTGAACATCGTGCGCATGGGCGGGTTCATCCCCCCTTCACGAGACAGCGGTAGGGCTGCCGGGGGCGTGGGGTGCAGCCGGCGGCGTTGACCTTCCAGCCGTCCGGGAAGGAGGTCAGGAAGTACGTGTCCTGGTCGAGCTCCACCCGCGCCTGGCGGCCGTAGACGTCCGTCGTCCGAACGGAGCCCGGGTTCGGCAGGTCGGCGTCGGCGAGGCCGGTGGCGCAGGTGGGGCCGGGGTCCTGGGCGAGTTCCTCGCGGGTGCCGGGGGCGAGGTACCGGCAGGCGCCGGCGGTGTCCGCGGCGACCGTCTCCGCCGCGAAGGCAGTCGCCGCGGCGGAGACGGCCCGGATCTCCTCCGGCGGTACCGAGCAGCCGGTGAGCGACAGCGCGACCGGCGCCAGGAGCGCGACGAGAGGGGCGGCTCGCACGGGACGCGGCTCCTTCCGGCTGGGAAGCACGGGCATGGGCACAGGCATGGACATGGGCACGGTCCGGGACTCCGGGCCTCTGGGTCGCTGGGGCGCCGGGACTCCGGGACTCCGGGACCTTCGTCCGAGCATGCGCGGTGCGTACGCTTCCGGTCACCCTCCGCGCGTCCGACACCCGGGGAGTTCCTTCTGCTGCCGTACGGGCGGCGTCCCGGCGCTTGATCCCGCGGTCCCGGGTTAGAAGACAAGTGGGGTACGGGACTGCGGGAGGATCACCATGCCTGAGCACCAGGAACAGGGAACGTCCAGAGTCGGTGGCAGCGGGGTGGCGGGAGGAGCGAGCGGGCGCGACCGGATTCCTGAGCAGGAGTGGGGCCGACGGGACGAGGACGCCGAGCGGGATCAGGGCGCCGCGGACCCGAAGAGACGGGGCACGGCGGACCCGCGGCCTCCGGGGCAGGCGGACGAACGGGAGCGGGAGGAGGCCGGCGACCGGAAGCGGGGGCGCGACGAGACGCCCGACGAGCGCGCCGACCGACGCTGGGCGGAGCTGATCCAGGAGATACGCGTCGCCCAGACGGGCGTGCAGATCCTGTTCGGCTTCCTGCTGACGGTGGTCTTCACTCCGGTGTTCGCCGATCTGTCGAGCACCGACAAGACCATCTACATCGTCACCGTGGCTCTGGGGGCGTCGGCGACCGGGGCGCTGATAGGCCCGGTGGCGTTCCACCGCATCGTGTCGGGCCGGCGCATCAAACCGCAGGCCGTCGTCTGGGCGTCGCGGCTGACGTTCACGGGTCTCGTGCTTCTGCTGGCGACGCTGATCTCGGCGCTCTTCCTGGTGCTGCGGGTGGCGACGCACAACGGGTTCGTGCCGTGGCTGGTCGCCGGGATCGTGGCCTGGTACGTGGTGTGCTGGTTCCTCCTGCCGCTGTGGGCCAGGATCCGCTACACCACGCTGGACGACGACTGAGCGTCACCACCGCCTCTCACCAGGACGTGCTCGATGGTGTCGGCCTCCGTGGCCGGCTTGTCCGGGCGGTGGCGGATGACCCTGGCGAACCGGAGGGCAACTCCGGCCGGGTAGCGCGTCGAGCGCTGCAGACCGTCGTACGCGATCTCGACGACGAGTTCGGGGCGTACCCGGACGGTGAAGCCGTCGTCCTCCACCGCCAGCTCCTGGAGCAGCTCGGTCTGCCGGCGGAGCATGACGTCGGTCAGGCCCTTGAACGTCTTGCCGAGCATCACGAACGTACCGTCCGACGCGCGGGCCCCCAGGTGCAGGTTGGACAGCAGACCGGTGCGGCGGCCGTGGCCCCACTCGGCGGCGAGGATGACGAGGTCGAGGGTGTGCACGGGCTTGACCTTCAGCCACGAGCGGCCCCGGCGGCCGGCGCTGTAGGGCGCGTCGAGGGCCTTCACCATGACGCCTTCGTGGCCGCGCCCGATGGTGTCGGCGAAGAAGGCCTCGGCCGCGCTCACCTGGGCCGGGTCGTCCGGGTCCTCGACGATCGTGCGCCGCACCCGCATGGGCGCGGGCACGAGCCGCGCGAGCGCCTGGTGCCGCTCATGGCCGGGCAGGTCGACGAGTACGGCTCCGTCCGCGGCCAGCACGTCGAAGAAGACCGGTGACACGGGCAGGGCGGCAGCGGCGGTGGCCACGTCGACGCGGGAACCGACCCTGGACGCGATGTCCTGGAACGCCACGGGCCGGCCGGCCGCGTCGAGCGCGATGACCTCGCCGTCCAGGACGAACTGGTCCCCCGGAAGCTCCCGGGCGGCCTCCGCGATCTCGGGGAGCCGGTCGGTGATGTCGTCGAGCGACCGGGTGTAGAGACGGACGTCGTCGCCGGAGCGGTGCACCTGGACGCGGATCCCGTCGAGCTTCTCCTCGACCACACAGCGGCCCAGCGCGGCGACGGCCTCGGGCACGCTCTTGGCGGAATGGGCCAGCATCGGATGGACGGGGCTGCCGACCCGCAACTGGAACCGTTCCAGCGCGGCCGGCCCCTCGGCCAGCAGAGCCTGGGCCACCCGGGGCAACGACCCCTCCATCATCACGGCTCGTCGTACGTCCGCGGCGGGCGCCGCCGCCGCCTTGGCCACGCCCTCCAGGGCGATCGCGTCCAGGGCTCCCTGCCGGACCTCCCCGGTCAGCAGCCGCAGCAGGAACTGCTGCTCGGCCCTGGTCGCGGCGCCCATCAGCTCCCGCACCAGCCGCTGCCGTTCCGCCTGGGACCCCGGGCCGGCGACCCGGGCCAGCGCGGTCAGGGCGGCGTCCGTGTCGGCGACGGTCAGGGTGGCGTCCGCCGCGGGCGGGACGGGCGCCTTGAGGGTGCTCCAGCCGATGCCGATCCGCCCCTGCGGAAGCCGTCCCGCGAGGTACGCGATGACCAGGGACGCCTCCTGGGGTGAGGTCGCGGCGAACAGCTCCGCCAATGCGGCGATCTTGCGGGAGCGTGCGGAGGTGGCGGCGACCTGGTGGGAGACCTCCGCGAGTCGGGCCAGCAGCATGCGGCCATGGTGCACGCCCCGCGCGTCCACCGCACGCGGGCGCACCCTCCGGCCCTCCCCCGCCTCGGCACCTCCCCATCGGCGGGACGCCCGGCCCACGGGTATGCCGGGCGGAGCGCCGGCTGGGGTGCGGAACCGCACCGCGCTGGTTCCGCTTTCTCTCCGTTTCCTTCCCACGCCTTCCTGCGTTTCCTCCTGCGCCGTCATCAGGCCTCCCCTCCTTCTCCCAACTCGCCTACGCTTCGCTCGACTTGCGATGCGTCAACAAGAAGCAGGGGCTGGAGATGAAGGTGTCGCGTACCGTGATGGCCGCCGCGTCCGCCGTGTTGGCGGGCGCGCTCTCGCTCGGGGTCGCCCCGGGAGAGGCGCGCTCCGCCGAATCCCGGTCGGGCGACCCGGGAGGGCTGGCCTACTCGGACTCCACCGGGGTCGGCGTCCACAACGCGTACGAGAAGGGGACCTACCCCTACTTCGCCGACGCGCTGGACTCGGGTGCGGGGATGCTGGAGATAGACGTGTGGACGAACGTGTTCGGCAGATCGTGGCGCGTTTCGCACAGCAACCCCCTCGGCAACGACAACAATTGCGTGAACGCCGCCCACGCGGGCGAGTTGCGCGGCAAGTCCAGGAACCAGGATCTCGGCGGGTGTCTGTCGGACGTACGGGCGTGGCACGACGCCCATCCGGGCCACCGGCCCATCCTGCTGAAGCTGGAGTTGAAGGACGGTTTCCAGGCCAAGAACGGGCGCGGCCCGGCGGCGTTGGACGCGCTGCTGACGGCGCGGCTGGGCGACGCCCTGTTCCGGCCGGCCGACCTGACCGCAGGGCACCAGGACCTCGACACCGCCGTGCGGGCGAACGGCTGGCCCGCGCGCTCGGCGATGGCGGGGAAGATCGTGATCGAGCTCATCCCCGGAACCGTCGAGCAGGACAACCCGTTCGACACCCTTTGGACGGACCGCGAGTACGCCACGCACCTGCGGAACCTGGCGGCGGCCGGCCGGCTGCGTGAGGCGGCGGCGTTCCCCGCGGTTCTTGGTGCCGCCGCGGGCGACCCCCGCAGCCGGTACGCGGACGCCGGGATCCGCCCCTGGTTCGTCGTCTTCGACGGAGACGCGTCCGCCTATGCGAGTGGCTCCATCGACACCACCTGGTACGACACCCGCAACTACCTGGTGGTGATGACGGGCGCGGCCGGTGTGGCACCCGCGATCGACGGGACCCACCCCACCGAGGCGCAGGCACGGGAACGCGTCGCCTTGCTCGCCGGGCGGCACGCCAGCATCGTCTCGGCGGACTGGTACCCCCTGCCCGCCGTGCTGGCGACCGTGCTGCCCCGTGGCGGCGCCCAGTAGGCGTCTGGCATCCACAACCGGACGCGAACCCTAGCGGGCGGTCACGCGGCCGTGACGCGGCACCGCGGTCCTAGCCGGCGCGCACCGCCCTTCGCCTGCCCAGCCGGAGCCGGGTGAGCAGGCGGGGCGTCCGGCCGGGGCCGCGTCGCGGGCCGCGGGACGGCTGGTCGCCGGGGGCACCGGTATCACTGGTGTGGCGGGTGCGGTCAGTACCGGTGTGGGTGGTGTGAGCGGTGTGGTGCGTGTCGTCGGGCCGGGGGGCGGGCCGGAGTTCCCTGGCCTCGTCGATGGCGAGGGCCAGGCTCATCCGGTACCAGAGGATCTCGTCCGGGTCGTCCGCCGACAGGAGGCGGTCGACGATGTCCCGGGCCGCGAGCGACTCGGGCCGTGCGGGCACGGGTCGAGGGCGGAGCCGGGCCAGATGCGCCCGCTCGTAGGGGTCGCCGACCACCTCCGCCACCTGGTCGGCGGGCAGCAGGGTCGCGATGGCCGCCGCGGCCGCCCAGGCGTCCTCGGCCTGGCGCAGCAGCACGCCGAGACGCCGTGCGCGCCAGTTGCGCGAGCGGACGTCCTGCCCCGTGCCCAGCTTGGTGCGCACCGCGACGGGCAGCCTGCCGGTGAGCAACTGGGGGTGCCGCTCGGCGACTTCGAGGACCTCGCCCGCGACGTAGAGCCACACGACCGCCCGGTAGCGGTTGAGATAGAACGCCACGGGACTGAAGTGCCCGGTGCGGGCGAGCTTGGTGAAGCGGTCGCCGGTGATCGAGAGCAGTTCGGCGGCGCCCGCGGTGCCGACGGTGCGGACACGCTCGCGCAGACCGGCCGGGAAGTCCGGTGAGGCCCGCAGCCGCTCGATCTCCTCCATGGCCACCCGGCGCCGTCCCCCGTCGGCACCCGGCACGGTGCGGACGTGTCCCAGTTGGACGGCGAGGTCCAGCTCGTTCCTCTTCAACTCCAGCAGTTGGGCCGCGCGCCCGTGGGCGACACTGGGTGCGGTCGCTGCTTCCGTGACCTTCATGACGACTTCCCCCGTACGAATCGATTACGTTGCGTCACGAAGGTAGCGCGATCGGGCCGTCTCGCGTCCGCCCTGTGGATAACTTCCGGCAACGTCCGCCCGGGCGGGGCGTCGCCGCGGGCCGGTTACCGTCAGCGGCCGGTCGGCGCGCCGCCGCCGGGCTGCCGGGCGGCCACGGCGAGGTGCTCGCCCACCCGGTTGACGAGGAGGGTCATCTCGTACGCGACCTGGCCGACATCGGCCTCGGCGGCGGTGAGGACGCACAGGCAGCTGCCCTCGCCCGCCGCCGTGACGAAGAGCATCGCGTCGTCGAACTCCACCATCGTCTGCCGCGCTCTGCCCACCCCGAAGTGCCGGCCGGAGCCGCGAGCGAGGCTGTGCAGCCCCGAGGACACCGCGGCGAGGTGCTCGGCGTCCTCCCTGACCAGCCCGGTACTCGCGGCGGTGACGAGGCCGTCGTTGGACAGGACCAGCGCGTGCTGTATGTGATCAACGCGTTTCGTCAGGTCGTCCAGGAGCCAGTCGAGTCCTTTGTCCAGAGCCATGTCCGGTCCTCCCCGTTCCGCGCGTTCCCCGCTTCCCCACTGCCCCGTAAGCCTTGCGCACTGACGTGGGCAGGGCAAGAACCCCTCGTGGGGCGCACGGGGTCAGGGGGTCGCGTCGGCGGGCATCCCCCGGTCCCGGACTCCGGGGGCACACCCGCCTAGGGCGTGTTTCGAAAGTAGCGTCGTCCGCCCGGAGGGCGGGGCCGGGGGCGTCTGGTGCGTGCGATCGCAAGGCGGAGGTCGGAGAGCGCAGCGGGCTGCGCCGACGGCCGACAACGCCGCGAGCGGGCGTGCCAGGCGTTCCCGGCCAGACGGGACTTTCGAAACACGCCCTAGGAGACCGAGTCGAGGAGCCGGGCGGTGTGCACGCGCCCCGCGTACTCGACGAGCCGGATCAGGACCTCCTTGCCGGAGTCCCGGTCCCGGGCGTCGCACAGGACGACCGGCGTGCCCCGGTCGAGGTCGAGGGCGCGCGACACGTCGTGCGCCCCGTAGGCGCGCGCTCCGGGGAAGCAGTTGACGGCGACGACGAACGGGATGTGACGGTGCTCGAAGTAGTCGACGGCGGGGAAGCACGCCTCCAGGCGCCGTGTGTCGGCGAGGACGACGGCGCCCAGTGCCCCCTGGGACAGCTCGTCCCACAGGAACCAGAAGCGGTCCTGTCCCGGTGTGCCGAAGAGGTAGAGCGACAGTCCGGAGCGGATGGTGATCCGGCCGAAGTCCATGGCGACGGTGGTCGTGGTCTTCCGGTCCACTCCCCCGGTGTCGTCGACCAGCTGTCCTGCCTGGCTCAGTTGTTCCTCGGTGCGCAGGGGCCGGATTTCGCTGACCGCGCCCACCAGGGTCGTCTTTCCGACCCCGAAGCCACCGGCGACCAGGATCTTCAGGGCGAGGGCGGTGGTGTCGGACCGCTCGGCAGCCATCGATCACTCCTCTCAGGAGTGGGCTCGGGGTCGGTGAGAAGCCGGCACCGGTACAACGACCAGTACAGACGTTCTGGGTGAGGCCAGCAGTATGGCAACCGGCGCGACCGGCCCGGGTGAAGCGACCGCTTTTTGAGCGATGTGACTGTTCCGGTCGCCCGGGTGTCCACATGGGTGCGCGATTCGACATGGCTGGCTCCGTCGGGCATTCGCATCACGGGCAGGGGTACCCGGTGTGTCGCCGAGCGCCGGAGGTGGGAACCATGGCAGTCGCCCCGGAGACGGTCTCCATCGCCGCCGGTGGGGTCACACTGACCGGAGACCTGTCCCTTCCCCGCGACGCCCTGGGTGTGGTGGCCTTCGCCCACGGCAGCGGCAGCTCCCGCCACAGTCCCCGCAACCGGGCGGTGGCGCGGGTCCTGCGGGAAGGGGGGCTCGGCACGCTGCTCATGGACCTCCTGACCGCGGACGAGGAGCGCGTGGACACCGTCACCGCGGAGCTCCGTTTCGACATCCCGTTGCTGGGGCGGCGCATGACCGCGGCGGTGGACTGGTTGCGGGACCGGCCGGACACGGGCGGCCACCCGGTGGGGCTCTTCGGTGCCAGCACCGGTGCCGCGGCGGCGCTGGTGGCCGCCGCCGAGAGGCCTGAGCAGGTGCGTGCGGTGGTTTCGCGGGGCGGGCGGCCGGATCTCGCGGGCGCCGCCGCACTCGCCGGCGTACGCGCGCCGGTCCTGCTGGTGGTCGGCGGTCATGACCACGAGGTGCTGCGGCTGAACGAGGAGGCGGCACGGCATCTGACCGCCCCGTGCGCCCTGCGGGTGGTTCCGGGAGCAACACACCTCTTCGAGGAACCGGGCACGCTGGAGCAGGCGGCCGAGGCCGCCCGCGACTGGTTCCTCCGTATGCGTTCCTCTGCATGAGTTCCTGTGCATGAGCCCCGGGACGAGTTCCTCCGTATGAGGCCCGGGTCTTGAGCGTGCGGGGCGGGGGCGTGTGCCGTCGGAGTGCCGGCCCTGCCCCTACAGGGCTCTCAGGCCGTCGATCACCTCCCTCAGGATGCGTTCATCGGGCAGTTGCGCGGGCGGTACGGGACGGCTGACCCGGACGAACCCCGCTTCCAGGAGGTCGCCGAGCAGTACGCGGACGACTCCGACGGGCAGGTCGGCGTCGGCGGCGAGTTCGGCCACGGACTGGGTCTCGGAACGGCACAGGGAGAGCAGCGAGCGGTGCTCGGGGCCCAGGAGGGACTCGTCGGCGGCGCCCGGCGGACTGTCGTCGACGACGACCAGAGCGATGAGGTCGAACCGTACGTTGCTCGTACCGGGCTTGGTGCGGCCTCCGGTCATCGCGTAGGGACGGACGAGGGGCCCGGCGTCGGCGTCGTACCAGTGCGTGCCGGTGTACGGGCCGGTGCCACTGTCCTCGGTCATGGTGCGGCTCCGGGTCAGCCGGCGGCGGGCGGGGCGGTGGTGACGCGGGGCGGGGTGCGCAGGTGTTCGCCAACCCGCTTGACGAGGCGGGCCATCTCGTAGGCGATCAGGCCGATGTCGGCGGTCGCCGCGCTCAGCACGGCCAGGCAGGATCCGTCCCCGGCGGCGGCCACGAACAGGAACGCGTCGTCCATCTCGACCATCGTCTGGCGGACACCCCCCGCTCGGAAGTGCCGGCCCGCGCCCTTGGCGAGGCTGTGGAACCCGGACGCGACGGCGGCGAGGTGTTCGGCGTCCTCCCGGGTGAGCGCGCTGGAGGCGCCGACGGAGAGTCCGTCGTTCGAGAGGACGACGGCGTGCCGAACATCGTGCACGCGCGAGGCGAGATCGTCCAGGAGCCAGTCCAGATCGCCCGACGGATGGTGGGGGGCGATCCTCTCGTGCTCGATCATCCTTCGTCTCCTTCGCTGGTACGGGTACGGGTACGGGTGCGTGGGGCGGGGGTGGGGGTGGGGGTGGGTGCAGGACCGTGCCCGGCGGCGCCACGGCTCCAGCCGTCGCGATAGGCCGTCATCCGGGCCCGCACCTGTTCGGGCGTGCGTCCGGCCGGTTCGTCGTCGTCCTGGCCGGCGACAGTGCCCTGGAACGGGTAGGAGTCCCCGGGCTCGCGGGCCGCGGGGGCCTCCCGCAGTTGGGGCACGAGGCTCGCCTGACGCACGCGGCGGGGCAGGCCGCCCTGGTCGTCGCCCTGGGCGTGGTGGGCGGCCGGGGGGCCGGGCGGCGGGCGCAGGGCGGTGACGGCGGCCGGTGGGGGCTCTTCGGGGTGGGTGGGCGGCACCGTGCGGGCGGGTGTGTACGCGGGGACGCGCGGCGCCTCGTTCGTGGCGGCGTCCGGTGCGTAGCCGGGTACGCGCGGGGCTTGGTGAGGGGCGGGTGAGGACGTGGCGGTATGTGCCGGTGCGGGAGCGGGCGCGGGTACGGCCGGGGCTTCGGCGCGGCCGGCCGGGAGGGCGCTCTGGAGCAGCGCGGTGGGCAGGAGGACGACGGCGGTCGTGCCGCCGAACGGGGAGGTGCGCAGGTGGACCTTGATGTCGTGGCGTGCGGAGAGCCGGCTGACGACGAACAGCCCCAGGCGGTCGCTGTCGAAGAGGTCGAGGGCCTCGGAGTGCTCGATGCGGTGGTTGGCCTGCTCGAGGGCCTCTTTGCCCATGCCCAGGCCGCGGTCCTCGATCTCCAGGGCGTATCCGTTGCCGACCGGTTCTCCGGTGACCCGGACCTTGGTGTGCGGCGGGGAGAACTGGGCGGCGTTCTCGACGAGTTCGGCGAGGAGATGGGTGAGGTCGGCGACGGCCGAGCCGATGACCGCCGTCTCGGGCAGTTGGCGCACCTCCACGCGCGCGTAGTCCTCGATTTCGGAAACGGCCGCCCTGACGACGTTGGTCAGCGGTACAGGTGTCCGCCAGCCCCGCCCGGGCGCGGCGCCCGAGAGGATGATGAGGCTCTCGGCGTGTCGGCGCATCCGGGTCGTGAGGTGGTCGAGCCGGAAGAGGTCGCCCAGTTCGGCCGGGTCGTCGACGCGGCGTTCCATGCTGTCCAGGAGATTCAGCTGCCGGTGGACCAGGACCTGGCTGCGCCGGGCGAGGTTGACGAAGACGCCGGAGATGCCGCGGCTGAGTTCGGCGCGTTCGACGGCGGCGCTGAGCGCTGCCCGGTGGACGGTGCCGAGCGCTTCCGCGACGTGGTCGATCTCGTCCCGTGCGGGCCGTTGCGGCGGGGCCTCGGCGTGGATGTCGAGTTCCTCGCCCGCGCGCAGCCGCCGCATGGCGTGCGGGAGTTTGCGGCGGGCGATCTCCAGAGCGGTGTTGCGGAGGGTGACGAGTTCGACGACCAGGGCACGTCCGATGCGCACGGAGATGACGAGGGAGGCGGCGACGGCGACGAGGCCGAGGAGGACGGCCGCCCCGGCGGGCGTCAGAGCGCCGCCCGCGAAGGGATCGGCACGGTCGGCGGCGTCACGCCGGAGGTCGGCCTCCAGCGCGGCCAGGGCGTCGCGTACGGCGGCGTGGTCGGGCTCCCAGCTCGTCGCCGGCACGGCCGTGGCGGCCGGGCGCCCCGCCGGGGTGGCGGTGATCCTGTCCTCGGCGGCGGTGATCCGCAGGTACGGGTTCTGCGCGGAGACCCGGCGCCACACCTCGTTTCCGGGGCCGGGCAGATCGGTGGTGGCGGCGCGGAGCAGGGTGCGGCGTGTGTCGACGGCGCCCGTGAACAGGCGCAGCCGCTGGGCGGGGAAGGTTCCCGTGAGGTGTGCGGAGGTCAGCAGGGCGTCCTCACGGGCGAGCATCTCGCCGGCGCGGGACATTTCGAGGAGCACGCGCGCGTGGGAACCGTCGTGCACGTCCTGGATGCCG
Source organism: Streptomyces ficellus (assembly GCF_009739905.1). Lineage (NCBI taxonomy): Bacteria > Bacillati > Actinomycetota > Actinomycetes > Kitasatosporales > Streptomycetaceae > Streptomyces > Streptomyces ficellus. The sequence goes on from NZ_CP034279.1 coordinate 184,079, forward strand.
GTCAGGGCGCCGCTCACGTCAAAACCGGCCGTGATGGTGGCGGTGTACCGGGCGTAGACGGTGTCCCAGGTCGCCTTGCGGTCGAGGGTGGCCGTGCGGAGGGCCTTGAGCCGCTGGGCGGCATCGGTGAAACGGCGTATGCGCGTGGCGGTTTCGGGCGGAAGATCGCCGCCGTCCGCGACGGTGTGGCCGTCGTCCAGGAGGAGCCGCGCGACGGCGGCGTCAGTCTGCCGGGCCTGCTGCTGGAGGTCGGCGGCGGTCCCGGCGGTGCCGTCGCCGGGTGCGGCGACCTGGCGTACGGCGGCGCGGCGTTCGGCCTGCAGTGAGGTGACGGCGGCGGCCACCGGTTCGCGTATCCGCTCGTCCACGCGGTGGAGTTCGCGCAGCCGGGCGACGTCCTGGGCGGTGGTGACGGTGGCGAAGCCCCACAGGGCGAGCAGGGACACCACGGGCACCATGAGCAGCGCGATGATCCTCGCGCGTACGGTCCTGGGCCGCAGGCGCCGCCGCTCCCGGCGCGGTTCGCCGCCCGGTTGGTGACGTGGTTCACGACGCGGTTCGCGTGCTTCGCGGCGGTCTCCGCGCGGTTCGCGGCGGGGTGTGCGTGCCGCCGGTGCCGCGGCCGGGGGGCCGGCGTGCGCCCGCCTGCCCGGCCGGGCCCCGGGGCCGTGGGGTGTACGGGGGGTTGGCATGGCGTCCTCGTTCGGGCTGGGGACTGGCTGGAGGTGGGCCGCCTCCTGGGGCGATTCACGCCCTAGGAGGCGGCCGCGGGCTCGGTGGGACGTTCGGCCGACGCGTAGGCCGCGCGCTCGTGGGCCGTCGGGGAGAGTGCGACGAAGGCGGCGGTGAGGAAGAGGTACGAACCGAGGCCGACGGCGAGGGGGAAGATGAACTGCATCGCCGTGGCACCGGGCAGTTCGCCCGCGGACGGGGTGACGTCGACCCGGACGGCGAGCATGCCGGTGTAGTGCATGCTGCTGACGGCCGCGCCCATGACGAGGGACGAAACGGTGACGGCGAGGGGTGAGGTGATGTTGAGGGCCGCCCACAGCGCGGCGGTGGCCGCCACGACGGCGATGAGGACGGACAGCGCGACGAGGACCGGTTCGTAGCGCACCGTTCCATTGAGGCGCAGGGCGGCCATACCCAGGTAGTGCATGCTGGCTACGCCCAGGCCGGTGGTGAGGCCGCCGGTCAGCAGCCCGCGGACGCGGTCGCGGGCGTAGCCGACGGCGAACACCCCGCCGCCGACGACGAGCATCGCGACGAGCAGGCTGAGGACGGTCAGCGGGACGTCGTAGCGGATGTCGGTGCCGGTCACGCCGAAGCCGAGCATCGCGACGAAGTGCATCGTCCAGATGCCGGTGCCGATGGCGGACGCGGCGGTGAGCAGCCAGTTGCGGCGGGAGGATCCGGTCGCTTCGAGCGCTCGGACGGTGCAGCGCAGGCCGAGGGCGGCGCCGATGCAGGCCATCGCGTACGACAGCACGGGGGTCAGCCAGCCGAAGGCGGCGTGGTCCAGGTGTCCCATGGCCCAGGGACGCTAGACCTGTGGGGGGCGCACGCGAGGGGCGCGTTTCGAAAGCGGACGGAGAATGACAGAGACAGGCTGCTGAACGATCGTCGCACGCTCGAACGAGTGCACCCTACGGCCGATGCCCCCGTGAGGGATCATGTCCGCATGGCCGACGACCACGCACACGTGCAGCAGTTCTTCACCGCCCGCGCGGCCGACTGGGACGCGCGCTTCCCCGATGACGGTCCCAGGTACGCGGCGGCCGCCGGCGAACTGGGCCTGCGTCCCGGCGACGCCGTGCTCGACGCCGGCTGCGGGACCGGCCGCGCCCTGCCCCACCTGAGGGACGCCGTCGGCCCCGGGGGCACGATCATCGGCGTGGACCTGACGCCCGCGATGCTGGCGGCCGCCGTACGGGCCGGACGGGACGTCGACGGGGCGCTCCTGCTCGCCGACGTGGGGCGGCTGCCGATCCGTGACGGTGTCCTGGACGCGGTCTTCGGGGCGGGGCTCGTCTCGCACCTGTCCCGCCCCGCCGAGGACCTGCGGGAGCTGGCCCGGGTCGTACGACCGGGCGGGCGGCTGGCGCTCTTCCACCCGGTCGGCCGCGCGGCGCTGGCCGCCCGCCACGGGCGCCAGCTCACCGACGACGACCTGCGCGCCGAGCCCAACCTGCGCCCGCTCCTGGCGGGGTCCGGCTGGCGCCTGGTCACGTACCTCGACGAGGACGATCGTTTCCTCGCCCTCGCCGTACGGCAGCCCTGACCGCCCGGCCGGGCCCGGCGCGGCGGGATCGACGCGCAGGCGGCGGGCCGGGGCGGGGGGCCGGACTGGCCGGGGGCCGGGGGCTTGGCGGAGGGCTGGGGGCTTGGCGGAGGGCTGGGGCCAGGGCCGGGGGTTGGGGCCGGGCGCCGGCCTCAGGGCCGGTTCGACGACCCGGTGGGGGCAGGGGCGGCGGGGGCCGTGGCGGCGGCAGTGAGGGCGACGGCCCGGACGAACGCGTCGGTGTTGTCGAACATGACGTTGTGCCCGGCGCCGGGAACGGTCACGACGCGCACGCCCGCCGCCACCAGCTCGTCCCTGCCCGGGAGTTCACCACTGTGCTCGCCCTGGAGGTAGACGCGCTCCACGCGCGCGTCCATGAGCATCCGGCGCATCGTGGGGCGCGTACCGCGGATGAGGCCGGTCGCACTGCGGTGCAGGGCGGCCGGGTCGGCGAGCCGCATGGTCGCCGCCCACGTCGGCCCGACGCGCTCCAGCACCCGCGCGTGGCCGCCGCCGTGCACGAACTCCTCCTCCGAGCAGCTCGCGATCCCGCTGCTTCCGGCGGTCGCGGGCGGATCGGGGTCCAGGTTGCCTTCCGTGACCACCAGCCGGCCCACCAGATCGGGCCGGCGGTGGGCCAGCACGATCGCCACCGAGCCACCCATGCTGTGTCCCACGACCTCGGCGCCGTGGGCGCCCGCGGAGTCCAGTACGGCGGCGAGCGCGTCCGCGTGGTCCTCCAGGGTGTACGCGAAGTCAGCCGGCCGATCGCTGATGCCGTGCCCGGGCAGGTCGACGAAGAGTGACCGGCGGCCGGCCAGCTCCGGGTGGGCGGCCACGTGGGCGTGGTAGACGGTGCTCATCGCGCCGAGGCCGTGCACGTACACCCGCGGCGGCCCCTCCCCCGCCGTCTCCGTCCAGCGGATCATGCTGCCCTGCGCGTCGAAACGTACCTGCCGCACCCTCGTCCTCCCCTTCTGCTGTGGCGGGTCCGACTCTACGTTGGAGGTGCAGAGCCGGAAGACCGGCGGTGATCTCCGCCGCGCAGCGGGAAGGTGGGCCCGGTGTTCAACAGACTCCGCACGTTCTCCAGCTCGGTCAGCACGGCCATCAGGTCGTTGCCCGGGCCGTTGTCCAAGACGTCGTCCGCGGCATCGCCGTCGGGTCCTCGCCGCGGGGACGAGGCAGCACGGCCGGGCGCCCGGCCGCACAACATCTTCGAGGCCGCCGCGGTGTACGTGGCCGCCCGCGCCGAGGACGATCAGGAACTGGTCGACGAGGCGGAGGGGTGGGTGTCGCCGGAGGCCCTCTCGTTCGGGGTGAGCGAACTGGCGTGCCGCGCCGTCATCGCCCTCGCCCGCGAGCGTGGCGAGCCCCCGCAGACGGTGGCCCGCCGTCTGCTGGGCCTGCCCGTCGCGTAAGCCCGTCGCGTGAGCCCATCGCGTGAGCTGTCGCGCGAGGTGCCCACCGACGGCGACCGGGGTGTGATGCGGCCGTCCTGGTGAGGAGCGCCGGACCCTCGACGTCCGGGTTACTCGCTGGTTAAGGTGCGCCGACGACCCTTGGAGGGAGGCGGCCATGGCCGGGACGGAACCGGTGGACGCCGGCGATGTGGACGACGACGCGCTGTACGTGCTGACCGCGGTACTGCTGACGCCCGCGCAGTTCCCGAGCCTGCTCGGTGACGACTACCCCGAGGCATGCGCGGCGCTGGGGCTGGAACCGTACGCCGAGGGCTACGGGCTGGTCCTCGGCCAGGACGGCACGGGTGCCCGGTGGACGGTCGTCATCGACGACGTGTCCCTGGTCGCCGTGGCCGTCGCCTCTTGGGACTGCGGCATGGAGTACGACCTGTCCCCCGACGAGCGGAGCATGGTCGTCGCCCTGCCCGGCTGGCCCATCGCCCTGGCGGTGGCGGCGCCGCATGTGCCCGCACCGCACGATCCCCCGACTCCGCCCGGTGAGCGCCCACCGCTGAGGCCGCCGGACCCGGACGAGTGGGGTCCCGCGCAGCGCCGGATGGGCGCCGACGCGGTGGCCCTCCAGTGGACGGCGTGGCGTGAGCAGCTCGGCGACGACGCCTTGGGGAAGCCTGCGGACCCCGACACCGGGGTTGCCGCCGCGAACGGCACTGCTCCCGGGGCGGGGGTTGTTGCCTCAGCGAACGGCACTGCGGACGTCGGCACGAAGGCCGCTCGCGCCGAATCCGCGTCGCCGGGAGCGCTGCCCGGTGAGGAGGCGGTCCACCCGTTGTCCGCCGCCGGTGTGACGACCGAGGTGCGGCAGGCCGACGGCCGGGAAGATGCTGAGCCGGTCGATGACAGCCACGGCCGGCTGCGCAGGATCCTGGCAGAACTGCGCGGGTACCTGGAGGAGCCGCCGCCCGCGGGGCGGGTCCGCTCGGGGTTCGCTCCCGGCGGGGCGCGAACGCTCCGCGCGGACGGTCCCGGCTGGTCGGTCGTCGCCAGGACCGACGACGTCGCCTTCGTCCTCCTGGATGAGATGCCCCGTGAGGTGCTGCCGATCGGGCGCGGTCCGAACCTGCCGACTCTGCTCGCCGCCCTCGACTCCATGGCGGCCCGCCCGGCCTGAGGGCGCCCCGGGCTCCCCGGACTGACCACACGCGGCATGCTGGACGCCCGGCTGACGGACGCCCGGCTGACGGACGCCCGGGCTGACACTGACGCGCCCTGCGGTTCGTCAGCCGCTGGGCTCCCCGGTGACGCCGTCGTCCGGCGCGTCCTCCGCCCGTGTCTGGTCCTGCTCCTCGCCGTCCGTGGCCTCGGACAGGTCAGGGTCCCAGTGGTCGGGCCCGTCGCCCGCCTGCTTGTCGGGCATGTCCCTCGGCACCCCCGGGCCGCTTTCGCCCGCGCCTTCGAGCCGCTTGTCGTCCATGGTTCTCCCTCCGCCGTTTCCGGCCGGGCGGGTACCCCGGAATGCGCTGCTCAGACCCGACCGGGTGCAAGGCGTGGCGACCGGGCCCCACCGCCCTCGCGTCCCGTCCGTGCTGACGTCGGGCGCTGCGGTGTCAGCGGCCGAGTTCCTTGCGGCTGACGCGGCGCAGCCGGCGCCGCTGGCCCGGGTCCAGTGCCAGGTAGGCGACGGCGGGAACGCCGACGATGACCAGCAGGGACATCCAGAAACCGATGAGCGGCCACAGGAGAAGGCCCACGGCCACTCCCCCGATAACGATCTTCGTCCTTGTCGACATGTCCGTCGCCTCCTCCACGGCCGCGACGCCCGCCGCTGCCTGTCCTGTGAACGCGTACGCGATCGCGCCGGTTCCGCCTTCGCGCCCCTACGCCGCCGAAGGCGTACGAAGAGGGTCACCGACCCTGTGCAGGTGACCCAGCGCCTGGCGGTAGGAGTCGACCAGTCCCGTCTCGGTGTAGGGGATACCCAGCGCGCGGCAGTGCGCACGCACCAAGGGCTGCGCGAGCCGCAGGTGGGGGCGCGGCATGCTGGGGAAGAGGTGGTGCTCGACCTGGTAGTTCAGACCGCCCAGGAGCCAGTCGGTGAGGGCCGCGCCGCGGATGTTGCGGGAGGTGAGCACCTGACGGCGCAGGTGGCCCCAGGCCTCACCGTCCGGGTCGGGGACCTCCATGCCCTTGTGATTGGGCGCGAAGGCCATGCCCAGGTGCAGACCGAGCAGCATCTGGTGGACCAGTGCGAAGACGACGGCCTGCCCCACCGGCATGGCGGCGAGCAGGAGCGCTGCGTATCCGGCGACGTGGGCGAACAGCAGACCGCCCTCGATGAGTCGCTCGCGCGGGGTCTGGCGCGGACCGTCCTTGGAGAACAGTGCCTGGAAGCCGTACAGCTTGAGGGCGAGGCCTTCCAGCGTGGTGAGCGGGAAGAACAGCCAGGCCTGGTGGCGGGCCAGCCAGCCGCGGAAGCCGGTGCGCCCCACCGCCTGGTGCTGGTTGAACACGAGGACGTCCGGGGCGACGTCCGGGTCCTTCTCCTCGTGGTTCGGGTTCGCGTGATGCCGGTTGTGCTTGTCGTTCCACCACTCCTGGCTCATGCCGAGCAGCAGATTGGCGTGCACCAGCTGGATCAGGCGGTTCCTGCCTCTGTGGGCGCTGATCTGCGAGTGTCCGGCGTCGTGACCGAAGAAGGCCGCCCGCGCGGAGAACACCGCCAGCGGCACGGCGAGCAGCAGGGACCACCACGAGTGCCCGAACATCACCAGGCCGACGGCGACCGCCGTCAGGGCCAGCAGGTTCGCGGCGATACCGAAGGCGTACCAACCGGTTCGCCGGGCCAGCAGCCCCTGGTCCTTGACCGAACGGAGGAGGGGGGCGAACTCACTGCGTGAGCCGCGCTTCCCTTCTGCCGGGGCGGGGCCGCGGGCAGGAGTATGTGCGGAGACGGGGGAAGGTGCGGGTGCGGGGATCGTCAGGGCAGAGGTGGCCTGTGGCATGACTGCTCCGGGTTTGGTGAGGTCTCGTGCGCAGACGTGCGCCGACCTGTTGAACGTACGGATGAGCAGTAGCCCAGAGCCATGGCACCACCACCCCGATGTGGGGTGGGGCTTTCCAGGGTACGGGGGTGGTGCTGCCCTCAGCCTGGTGCGTAAGTGGGCTATGTCACTGCCGGGAAGCCCGTGTTGTCGGGGACCGATCGAGTACCCTCGGCGCTTCGACTCCCCGCTAGTCAAATTTGAGGAATGCGCCAGCGCTGTGCAGAAGCTTCCGCAAGCAACGCCCCATGTGACTCCCGATGTGACCCGACTCGCCCGCTGTTCCACCGTCTTTCTGCCCGCCGACCCGCCCCGCACCGGACGCGTGGCCTTCTGGCTCCCCGGCGATGCCGAACCGGCGCTCTCCGGTGCGGACGAGGAGCTGTCCGTCATCGCGCCGGACGCGAGGCCGACGACCGTACGCGCCCTGACGCTCCCCGTCGGGGACGCCCTGCCCCTGCTCACCCGGGCAGGACGTTCGGCGGGCGCCACCCCGTCCGCCGCGTTCTGGGGCGCCGCCGCTCTCCTCGCCCTGCAACTCGCCGCCCGTGGCCTGTTGTTGCCCGGCCTCAGCGGCACGGACCGCGACGCGTGGCGGGTCGGACCGCTGAGCGCCGAGGACCTGGACCGGGTGCGTACGCTCGCCGCGTCGATGCCGCCGAGCGCCCACGCGGTGGCCGTGGGCCGGGCGGCCGACGGCATGCCCCTGCTGGCCGAGCCGGAGCTGCTGTTGCGGTCCTTCCTGGACGCGGTGGCCGACGCGCTGCCCCGCACGCCCGCGGCGCCGCTCGCGGTGGGCGGCCGGGCCTACGCCGTGCCCGAGTCCCAGCACGTTCCGGAGCAGCGGGCCTGGGCGGCGGACGTCGCGGCGGGGTACGACGCGGGTGTAAGACTCTCGCTGCGCGTCGAGGTGCCGGGGCTGGACACCGACGGGGGCGCGGCTTTCCGCGCCGTGCTCCAGATGCACAGCGTCAGTGATCCCGCGCTCGTGGCGGACGCCTCCGACGTGTGGTCGGGCTCGGCCGGTGACGGGTTCGGGCCGCGTGCCCGGATGGACGCGCTTCTCGCCCTGCGCCGTGCTGCGCGCGCGTGGCCGCCCCTCGCCCCGTTGCTGTCCGCCTCCGTACCGGACGTCATCGACCTGGCCGACGAGGAGGTCACCGAACTGCTGGGCGGGGCGGCACGCACGCTGGCGGCCAGCGGCGTACAGGTGCACTGGCCACGGCAGTTGGCCCGGTCGCTGACCGCGCGCGCCGTCATCGGTCCCTCGTCCGCCGGTGACCTTGACGGGAGCCCAGGCTGGGACGGGGACAGGGACGGGGAGCGAGGGGACCGGCAGGGGGACAAGGGCGGGTCGGGCCTTCCGTCGTTCCTGTCGGCCGACGCGCTGCTCGCCTTCAACTGGCGTTTCGCGGTGGGCGATCAGGAGCTGACCCGTGTCGAGCTGGACCGGCTCGCCGAGGCCGGGCGGCCCCTGGTCCGGCTGCGCGACCAGTGGGTGCTGGTCGACCCCGAGGAAGCCCGGCGCGCCCGGGAGCGGCAGGACCGCAAGGTCACTCCGATCGACGCGCTCAGCGCCGTGCTCACCGGCACCACGGAGGTGGACGGCCGTCCGGTCGACGTCCAGCCGTCCGGTTGGCTCCGGGCGCTCCGCGACCGGCTCGCCGATCCGGAGGGCGGCCAGGCGGGTACGGGCCCCACTGCGATCGGCCAGCCGGCTGCCCTCGACGCGACCCTGCGCGACTACCAGCTGCGCGGCCTCAACTGGCTGCACCGGATGACCTCGCTCGGTCTCGGGGCGTGCCTCGCCGACGACATGGGCCTCGGCAAGACGATCACACTCATCTCGCTGCACCTGCACCGGCAGACCGACCCGTCCGCGGCGGGCCCCACGCTGGTCGTCTGTCCCACGTCCCTGATGGGCAACTGGCAGCGGGAGGTGGAGAAGTTCGCCCCGGGGACGCCCGTGCGCCGCTTCCACGGGTCCGGGCGCGACCTGGAGGGCCTGGTCGACGGCGAGTTCGTCCTGACGACGTACGGCACCATGCGCCTGGACGCGGCCCGCCTCGCGCGCGTGGACTGGGGCTTGGTGGTCGCCGACGAGGCGCAGCACGTCAAGAACCCGTACTCGGCGACCGCGCGGCAGCTGCGCACGATCGGCGCCAGGGCGCGGGTGGCGCTGACCGGTACTCCGGTGGAGAACAACCTCTCCGAACTCTGGGCGATCCTGGACTGGACGACACCTGGGCTGCTCGGCCGGCTGGGGACCTTCCGCGGCCGGTACGCGCGGGCCGTCGAGCAAGGCGCCGATCCGGCCGCCGCCCGGCGGCTCGCGGCCCTGGTACGGCCGTTCCTGCTGCGCCGGCGCAAGTCCGACCCCGGCATCGCCCCCGAACTGCCGCCCAAGACGGAGACCGACCGCTCGGTGTCGCTGACCGCCGAACAGGCGGGCCTGTACGAGGCGGTCGTGCGCGAGACCCTCGCGGCCATCTCGGTGGCGGACGGCATGGAACGCCGGGGCCTCGTCGTCAAGCTGCTGACGGCGCTCAAGCAGATCTGCAACCACCCGGCGCAGTACCTCAAGGAGGAGGAGCCGAGGATCGCGGACCGTTCCGGCAAGCTGGAGCTGCTGGACGAACTGCTCGACACGATCCTCGCCGAGGGGGCGAGCGTGCTGGTGTTCACCCAGTACGTCCAGATGGCACGGTTGCTGGAACGGCACCTGCACGCGCGCGGGGTGCGTACGCAATTCCTGCACGGCGGCACACCGGTGGCCGAGAGGGAGACGATGGTGAACCGTTTCCAGGCCGGTGACGTGCCCGTCTTCCTGCTGTCGCTGAAGGCCGCCGGCACCGGACTCAACCTGACCCGCGCGGAGCACGTCGTGCACTACGACCGCTGGTGGAACCCGGCCGTCGAGGCGCAGGCGACGGACCGCGCGTACCGCATCGGGCAGACGCAGCCCGTGCAGGTGCACCGCCTGATCGCGGAGGGGACGATCGAGGACCGGATCGCGGGCATGCTGGCGCGCAAGAAGGAGCTGGCCGACTCCGTGCTCGGCTCCGGCGGGGACGGCGCCCTCACCGAACTGACGGAACTGACCGACGCGGAACTGGCGGAGCTCGTCGAGCTGCGCGGAGGTCAGGAGACGCACACGCAGGAGACGCACACGCGGGAGGCACGCGAGGCGTCGCAAAGAGTGCGAGAAGTGCGAGGGGGCACGACGCGATGAGTGGGGACAAGGACATGGAGCGTACGTTCGCGGCGCTGCCGCCCGCGCCGGGGCGGGGTTTCGCCGAGACCTGGTGGGGCCGGGCGTGGCTGAAGGCGCTGGAGGACACGGCGCTGGACCTCCAGCAGTTGAAGAAGGGCCGCAGGCAGGCCAGGGACGGCGCGGTGGGCGCGGTGTCGGTGCGTCCCGGCCGGATCACGGCCGTCGTCAAGGACCGGGACGGTACGGCGCAGCGCAGCGATGTGCTGTTGCAGGAGCTGACCGAGGAGGAGTGGGACAGGTTCCTGGACATGGCCGTGGACCGGGCGGGTCATATCGCCGCCCTCTTGGACCGTGACATGCCGCCGCACCTGGTGGAGGACGCCGCGGCCGCGGGCGTCGAGCTGCTGCCGGGCATCGGTGACCTGGAGCCCGAGTGCGCGTGTGACGCGTGGGACCACTGTCCGCACACGGCCGCGCTCTGCTACCAGGTGGCGCGGCTGCTGGACCAAGATCCCTTCGTCCTGTTCCTGATGCGGGGCCGTGGGGAACGGCGACTGCTGGACGAGTTGCAGGTACGCAGCGCGGGACGGGCGGTCCCCTCGGACCGGGCCGACGATGAGGCGGATGGCGGCGGCCCCCAGGGGGTGCGGGCGGACGAGGCGTTCGCCGCGCGGGACATCCTCCCGCCGCTCCCGGCGCCGCCCCCGCTGCCGGACGCGCCCGGGGTGCCGCCCTCCCTGGACACCGAGACCCGCCCGGCCGAGGGCGTGGACCCCGCCGCACTGGAGGTCCTCGCGGCCGACGCGGCGGCCCGGGCGTACCGGATGCTGGCGGACGCGCTCGCCCCCGGCCACGGCGACCGGCCGGTCGAGGCACCCCTGACGGCCGGTCAGGACGCGGTACGGCTGGCCGCCTCAGCGCCGTGGCCGTCGGCCGCGCAGGACCGGCTCGCCGCCGGTACCGGCCGCCGGCGAGCCGATCTGGACGTGGCCACGCGCGCGTGGCGCCTGGGCGGGGCGGAGGCCCTGGCCGTACTGGAGGAGGACGGTGCCCCCGATCCGGAGCTGCTGGCGCGGGCCGAGGCGCGGCTCGCCGCCGCCTGGGAGGACGGCGAACGTCCGCCACTACGGGCGGACCGGCCGGGCCGCTGGACGCTGACGGGGAAGGACGTGCAGATCCGGCTGGACCGCGAGGGCCGCTGGTGGCCGTACCGCAAGACCTCCGGCCGCTGGGTCCCCGCCGGCCCGCCCGACCACGACCCGGCCGCCGCCCTCGCCGCAGCACCGGCGGACGACGCCTGACGGCAGCGGGCGCCCGGGTCGGGGGTCGCCCCTGGGGCCCGGGCTGGCTGGCCAGTGCCCAGGGAGGGCGGGCGCCCCGTGAGGGACGGGCCCCCGGTCGGCCGGTACCCAGGGAGGGTCGGCCGGTACCCAGGGAGGGGCGGGTCCCCGGGGGCGGGTCCCGGGAGGACGGTATCCGGGGCACCGACGCCCGGAGCCCCGGGGCCCGGGGACGTGATGTCCGCGGCTTCCGTACCCAACACCGGCCCAGTCCGGTCCGGGCGCCCTGCTCTCCTCCTCTCCCCCGGCCTGTCGCGTCAGGACGCGCCGGTGTTGAGACGGAACCGTCCGCCGGGTGGAAGGGTGCGCGGCAAGTGGCGGATTACGCGAGCTGTCGCTCCGCCGCGTCCACCGTCTGGGAGAGCAGCACCGCGATCGTCATGGGACCGACGCCGCCGGGCACCGGGGTTATCAGGCTGGCGCGGGTGGCGGCGGTGTCGAAGTCGACGTCGCCGACGTTGCCGGGGTTGTAGCCCGCGTCGATGACGACGGCACCGGGCTTGATGTCCTCGCCCTTGATGAAGCGGGGCCGACCGACGGCGGCGACCAGGATGTCGGCCTCCCGCACCGCCGCGGAGAGGTCGGCGGTGTACGAGTGGCAGTACGTGACGGTCGCGTTCCGCGCCAGCAGCATCAGCCCGGCGGGCTTGCCGAGGATGGCGCTGCGCCCGACGACGACGGCTCGCTTGCCGGCCGGATCGACGTCGTACGCGTCGAGCAGCCGCATGATCCCGCCGGGCGTGCAGGACACGAACCCGGGCAGCCCGAAGCCCATCGTCGCGAAGGAGCTGAAGGTGACACCGTCGACGTCCTTCTCGGGGGCGATCGCCTCGAACGCGGCCCGCTCGTCGATGCCCGGGCCGACCGGGTGCTGGAGCAGGATGCCGTGGACGTCGGGGTCGCCGGACAGGTCGGCGAGGACGGCGACCAGTTCGGCGGTGGTCGTCGTGGCGGGCAGTTCCAGGTGACGGGAGCGGATACCGGCCTTCTCGCATCGTGCCCGCTTCATCTTCACGTACGTCACGGAGGCCGGGTCCTCGCCGACAAGGACGGTGGCGAGGCACGGCTGCGTGCCGGTGCGGCGGGTGAGGTCGGCGGCGCGTGCCGCGGTCTCGTCGACGAGGCGGCGGGCGAGTCCGCTGCCGTCCATAAGGCGGGCGGTGGCAGGGGTGCGGGACATGGCGTCTCCTGAGCGGTCGTCAGTGGATCGCCCAGGCGCGCGGCAGTGGCGTCGATTCGCCGAGCCGCTCCCCGGTGGTACTCCACCCAAGCGCCAGTCACGGCCCGCCACCCACTGTACGGGAGGTTGCGGCCGGTGCCCATGGCCGGTTCGCACGGGCGGTCCCGTCGGCACGCTTGTGGGGGCCGGGCGGTGCGGCGACGATGGCACCGGCGCGGACGACCTCGGTTGGGGAGGGTGGCGTGAACGACCCCTGGGTGGCCCTGGAGCGGGGGGCGGATCCTGTGGAACGGGCGAGGGCGTTGCGTCGGGCTCACGACGCGTTCACGGCGGGAGGCCCTCCCGCCCCCGGCCCGGGGCGGGAGCCGGTGGGGCCGTCGGCGGTGCGGTCGTCGGCGGTGCGGTCGGTCGTCGCCGAGTCGTGGCGGCGTTCGGCACGCGCGCGGGTGTGCCCGGACGGGGCTGCCGGCGTGGAGCTGGACGAGGAGGAGCTGGCGGCGTACCGGGAGGCGCATCCGCTGGCGGTCGTGATGCCGGTGGTCCGTGAGCTGATGGGCGCCTACGCGACCGACGGGGAGCACTTGGTCGCCGTGTGCGACGCGTACGGGAGGCTGTTGTGGGTGGAAGGGCACCCGGGGACGTTGCGTCGCGCGGACCGGATGAACTTCGTGGCGGGCGCACGCTGGGCGGAGTCGGTGGCCGGGACGAACGCGCCCGGGACGGCGATCGCCGTCGACCGGCCGGTCCAGGTCTTCGCCGCCGAGCACTTCCGGCGGCCGGTGCAGGGCTGGACGTGCGCGGCGGCGCCGGTGCACGATCCGCGCTCGGGGCGGTTGCTGGGGGCGGTGGACATCACGGGCGGCGACCGGCTGGCGCACCCGCACAGCCTGGCGTTCGTGCAGGCGGTGGCGCGGGCCGCGGAGTCGCAGCTGGCGCTGACGGCCGCCGCGCGGGCACCTGCCGCCGCCGATCCTCCGCTGCGGCTGTCGGCACTGGGCAGGGACGAGGCGGTGCTGGTGACGGACGGGCGGCGGGCACTGCTGAGCCGGCGGCACAGCGAGATCCTGGTGGTGCTCGCGCACCGTCCGCGGGGCCTGAGTGGTGAGGAGCTGCTGGCGGCCCTGTACGAGGACGAATCGATCACTCCGGTGACGCTGCGCGCCGAACTGTCCCGTCTGCGTTCCGTCCTGGCCCCGGGTGTGCTCCTGTCGCGGCCGTACCGGCTGGCGGCGCCGCTCGACGCGGACTTCGAGGTCGTGGGACGCAGGCTCGCCTCCGGGGCGGTCGCCGCGGCGCTGGGCGGGTACGCGGGGCCGCTGCTGCCGGGCTCCCGCGCGCCGGAGGTTGCGCGGCTGCGGCGGCGGCTGGCCGACGAGCTGCGCGCCGCGCTCATCGCGCGCGGTGACCCGGCGTTGCTCACCGACTGGGTGCACAGCCCGTGGGGCGAGGACGACCTGGAGGCGTGGCGGGCGCTGGCGGCGACGGTGCCGGCGGGCCGTCTCGCCCCCGTACGCGCGCGTCTGCGGGCGCTGGACGCCGAGCTGTCTGCCCTCACGACACCCGCATCCGCACCCGCAACGGGGTTGCAACGTCCGCGTCCCTAGCCTCACTCCGGACACCGCGCGGCGGCGGTTCCGGGCGCCGGACGGCGACCGGCACGCGACGGAGACCGGTACGGCCGGGGACAACCCGTGTCCGACGGCGGTCCGTGTCCGACGGCTGCCCCGTTCCGACGGCTGCCCCGTTCCGACGGCCGTCCGCGCCCGGTGAGTCGACCCGCGAGAGAGGCCCCAGATGACCCGATACGCAGCGCCCGGCACCGAGGGCGCCATCGTTTCGTACGAGTCCCGCTACGACCACTGGATCGGCGGCGCGTACGTACCGCCCGTACGCGGCCAGTACTTTGAGAACCCGAGTCCGGTCAACGGCCGCCCCTTCACCGAGGTCGCCCGCGGCACGGCCGAGGACGTCGAACGCGCCCTGGACGCGGCCCACGCGGCGGCTCCCGCCTGGGGGCGGACCGCCCCGGCCGAGCGGGCGGGCGTCCTGCTGCGGATCGCCGACCGGATGGAGGCGAACCTGGAGCGGCTGGCCGTCGCTGAGAGCTGGGACAACGGGAAGCCGGTCCGCGAGACGCTCGCCGCCGACCTGCCGCTCGCGGTCGACCACTTCCGGTACTTCGCGGGCGCGCTGCGGGCCCAGGAGGGGTCGCTGAGCGAGCTCGACGAGGACACCGTCGCGTACCACTTCCACGAGCCGCTCGGGGTGGTGGCGCAGATCATTCCGTGGAACTTCCCGCTCCTGATGGCGGTGTGGAAGCTGGCGCCGGCGCTCGCGGCGGGCAACGCGGTCGTCCTGAAGCCGGCCGAGCAGACACCGGCGTCCGTCCACGTCCTGATGGGCCTGGTCGGCGACCTCTTTCCGCCGGGCGTGGTGAACATCGTCAACGGCTTCGGCGCGGAGGCCGGCCGGCCGCTCGCGGCCAGCCCGCGCGTCGCCAAGGTCGCGTTCACCGGTGAGACGGCCACGGGGCGGCTGATCATGCAGTACGCCTCCGAGAACATCACACCGGTCACCCTGGAACTGGGCGGGAAGTCGCCGAACATCTTCTTCGACGACGTGTGGGCGGCGGACGACGACTTCCGCGACAAGGCGTTGGAGGGCTTCACCATGTTCGCCCTCAACCAGGGCGAGGTGTGCACGTGTCCGTCGCGCGCGCTGGTCCAGCGCGGCCACTACAGCGAGTTCCTGGAGGCCGCCGTCGACCGCACCGAGCGCATCGTGCCCGGTCACCCCCTGGACACGACCACGATGATCGGCGCGCAGGCCTCCGACGAGCAGCTCCGGAAGGTCCTGTCGTACCTCGACATCGGCCGGCAGGAGGGCGCCAAGGTTCTCACCGGAGGCGAACGCGTCGAGTACGACGGCGAACTGGCGGGCGGCTACTACGTCCGGCCGACCGTCTTCGAGGGCGACAACCGCATGCGCGTCTTCCAGGAGGAGATCTTCGGCCCGGTCGTCGCCGTCACGTCATTCACCGATCTCGACGAGGCCGTCACGACGGCCAACGACACGCCGTACGGGCTCGGCGCCGGTGTGTGGACCCGCGACACCACCACCGCCTACCGCGCCGGGCGCGCCATCCAGGCGGGCCGCGTCTGGACGAACTGCTACCACGCCTACCCGGCCCACGCGGCGTTCGGCGGCTACAAGCAGTCGGGCATCGGGCGCGAGGGCCACAAGATGATGCTGGAGCACTACCAGCAGACGAAGAACCTCCTCGTCTCATACTCGCCGAAGAAGCTCGGCTTCTTCTAGGCCCAGGAAAAGAGGCGCCTGACCTGGGCTTTTACCCGTCAGGCGCCTTGCGCTGGCCCCACTCAGAGCGGGGACCGGTTTACGTCGTGACTCCTATTTCATCCCACTGCTATCCCGCTCCTGACCAGTGCTTCCGGACCAGTCACGGACCAAAACTTCGGCTCACCCAGTAGGTGCGGCACCTTGGCTGACACGGTGCCACTCCTGCATGGACTGCTCAATGAGGCGGTTGGCCTGCCCCCTGACGCCGTCCAGAAACTTGGCGTAGTGACGGAAGAGGACCTCGATGCTCCGACCCGCGCGGCGAGCGCATTCGGCCGGATCCACACCGGAGTGCAGCCAGAACGAGATCCCAGCGTGCCGGAGATCGTAGAGCCCCCTGGCCAGGGAGGCGAGTTCCGTGGGGGTCAGCACGCACTTCCGTGCCCGCGCCCATGTTGTGCCGTACGCGGCAGGGTCCACGTAGTTACCGGCCTCGTTCTGGAACAGCCGGTCGTCCGGCGCTACACCGAACCGGTCGATGTGCGCTACGAGCATGCGCACGAACTGCGGTGGGATCTCACGTGCTGGCTCAGCTATCCGACCGTGCTCGCGAGAAACATCTGGGACTCTACGGCGAGGTTTCGCATCTCCTCGCCGGCCGCATGCACGGTGGTGGTCTCGAAGTGCCACTCCTCGGAGGGAGACCGGTCGTGGATGCCCCACGTCAGGTGGACGTAGCCGCCCGGGCGGTGCTCCGCCGAGATCGTCAGGTCGCGTTCCAGGGACCGCCGGCTGCGCGCTCCTTTCCAGCCGCGGAAGTCCTCTGCCAGTGAGGGAAGGGGCACGGGAGGCGGCGGCACCGGCTCGGCGTGGCAGGCAAGGGGAACCGCCCGCCGTTTAGGCCCGAAGACCACTCGACCGCCGCGACTCCTGTGTGAACTAGTTTGTTTATGTGAGAATTTGTGCGGAATTGTAGCTTCCATCACACCCTGTGGCCGGCTGCGCGTGATCAAATCCCGGGAGCAACCGGCCACTACGTCCGCCTCAACCTCGCCTACGAACAGCAGGGTTGAGGGCCCAGTCATGCCGCCGCGTAGGGCCCCCGATGAGTTCAAGGAAATCCCCGTGCACATATCAGCGCATCGCTCTGTCCGTACCTCAGCGGTCTCGTCCGTCGCCCTACTCACCGTTGGTGCGATCTTCGCGGCCACGGCTCCCGCCTACGCCGTCGACGACCCTGCCCGGGACGCCGCCCGTACGGCCGCAATCGTGCACAAGGTCACAGGTGTCGCACAGATCGCTACCCCCAGGCCCGCCGGTGGCGGAAGCCTGACAGTCGAGGCCTCAGGCACGCGGGTGGATCTGCCCGCCACCGGCAGGGGGAGGCTCACGGTGACGGATCCGACCGGTACACAGATCAAGATCGGACTGCCCGGATCGGATGCCGCGAAGGCCCACACGTCCGCCGAAGGGACCGTGGTCTACCCGCAGCTGACGAACGGAGCCGTGGACGTCGCGGCACAGGTCACCACGGACGGTAGCGCAAGTGCCCTGATCACGATGAAGGAGGCCGCCGCACCGACCGAGTACCGCTTCCCTCTCGAGCTTCCCAGCGGAGCCGTACCCATCGTTGGCGACGACGGTGGCTTGGTCGTCTTCGACGAAACAGGGGAGCTCATTGGCGCGTTCGACGCCCCGTGGGCCAAGGACGCCAACGGCAAGACGGTTCCGACCTCCTACCGGCTCGAAGGCAGTGAACTCGTCCAGACCATCGAGGTCAGTGAATCCACCACATACCCCGTGGTGGCGGACCCCAAATGGTGGGACAAGGTCAAGAGCGGGGCCAAGAAGGCCGGCAAGGCGACCTTGGCAGGCGCCAAGAAGTACGGCCTCAAGTGCGCTGCGGGAGCCTGGCAGGGAATCAAGAATCCCTTCCTCATGACTCCTCAGCAGAAGGCGGCCGCTGCCGCCGCCGGCTGTGTGGTCTACGTCATCAAGAGGGGCTGAGTGACGGTGGAGCGGGAAGTGGAGAAGTGATGGCACACAGCGTCGACGCGGCTGCGGCCGATCTTATCGGCGACCAGAGCAAGGCGTTTCCGGGGGCGTTGCTGCGTCTCCACGCGGACGGCGGCCCGGAGGCGGATGCCGTCATCATGCGGTTCGTTCAGCGCATGTCCAATCTCGCTGAGCTCGAGGACGACCTCTATGCGATGGAGCACCACGGGCTGGCGGTCAGGGTCGCGGCGGAACTGAACCCGGACCGGGATGTGGAACCTTTCCTCAGCCTGCTGGAACCCCGGCCTCCTTCGAGCCGCCTCGCCCGGAAGATCATGAGCAGCTGGGCTGCGGTGGCCCACCATGACACGTTTCCGGGCGCCTCCTGGGGATTCACGCGACTGCGCCGTCTGGATCCGCCTCCGGTCCCTCGCTATACCGCACGCCTTCAGGAGAACAGCGGCATCATTCGCAGCTGCGCAGCGATGGCCCTGGGCGACACCGCCGATCTGGCCGCGCTCGAACCGTTGGCCCACGCCCTTGACGACCCGTCACCCGATGTGCGATTCAACGCGGTCATGTCGGTGCGCAGGCTGCGCCATGCGGGAGCGGCCCGCGTACTCGACGGGCACCCGGCCGAGTCCGGGCTGGTCAAGGCTCTGAGCGACAGGAAACTGCGCATCCGAAAATCCGCTGCGCAGGCACTGAAACTCCTGGACCGCTCGGACCTGGTACACCGTGCCGCGGCAACTACCGACGCCTCTACGGCCAAGATGCTCCGGCAGACACTCGAACGGGACGTCGATCCACTGCCCAGGATCTGGCCGGGTGACAACACAACCCTGTGACAAGCCGCTGCTCCGCCGGGGGTAGGGAAGCATCACCAGACTGACCCCGCCCTGACGCTCACGCGGCGGATCTGTGGGCACGACCCTTGTCGGCATGCACCGCGCCGGCCTTCGCCGCACCGGTCCGCGACGTGCTGTCCCCGCCCCCGGCCGCTCGCCGCCGAATGCGCCCCGAACGCGTTCGGCGGCGAGCGGCCGTACTCGGTCGGCCGGAGATCCCCCGGAATCCCGTGACTCCCGTGCGGAGGCACGGCGGGCCGGACCCCGGGCTTCGGTCGCCCAGGCCAGGTAGAGGGCGAACGCCGCCCATGCCCGGCCGTTCACCGGCCGCTGCCCGGGGTGCAGCAGGCGCAACATCACCGCCGCCCTCACAGACCCGACCTTCGGTCTGCCTGCACCTCCCGAGGCTCCGCGGTGACACCGACGAATTCCACGGCTGCGACCAGCAGTTCGTCCTGGGTGACGTCGAGAAGACGGCCATCCTCGATATTCGGGCCACAACAGAAGGAGTCACGGCCCCGTGCTGCGGCGAAGTTCGGCGCGCGTGGTGTGCAGTTTGGCCAGGACGCGGGCGACGTGGTTCTCGACGGTGCGGGGGGAGAGGAACAGGGCTGCGGCGATCGCCTTGTTGGTGGCGCCGGAGGCGAGGAGGTCGCGGATCTGTTCCTCCCGGGGGCTGAGCCGGTCGCCGTAGCCCGCACGGCCGAGGGGGTTCGCCGGCTCGTGCCCGAGGGCTCGGAGCAGGTGGTGGCAGCGGGCGGCGTCAGAGGTGGCGCCCAGGCGCTCGAAGGTGGCGAGCGGCATGTCCAGCCGCTCGACGGTGTCGGTGGGATCGTCGGTACGGCAGCGGGCGGCGTGCTCTGCGGCGAGGGCTGCGTGGTACGGGCGGCCTGCGTGGCGCCAGTGCTCGCTCGCCCGACCGAAGGCCGCCCTCGCCTCGTCGGGTTCGTCCGCTCGCAGCACCAGGCCCCTGCAGAGGCACTGTTCGGCGGCGGCCCCGGGCGCGTCACGGCCGTTGACGGCTTCCGCGTGCCGGTCGGTGAGGGCCCGGGCCTTCGCGGGCCGGTTCAGGGCGAGGAGGGTTTCGACGGCGACGGGCACGAGGCCCCAGGCGTAGCACCAGGCCTCCTTGCGGTCGAGGAAGCCGAGGTGGTCGAGCGGGTCGGTGAGGGAGCGCCATGCGGCTTCGGGGTCGCCTCGGGAGAGGTGGAGGCGGGCGGTGCCGGCTGCGGCGCCGAGCGAGTTCAGGTTGAGTCCTCCGCGGGTCAGGACCTCGTCGAAGGCCTCGGCGGCCTGGGCGGCGTGTCCCCGGGCAGCGGCCGTGATCCCCCGGACGGTCGGCAGGAGCAACCCGCTGGATCCCAGGGACATGACGGGGTACCGCTCGTGGAAGGCGTCCATTCCGCGCTCGGCGTCCCGCCACTGTCCGGCGTGCCAGTCGAGCAGGATCCGGCAGGCCTCGACGAACGGGGTCAACTGGGGCATGTGTGCGTCCGGTATCAGGATGGCGGCCTCCGCCGCCGCCTCGGCGGCCCGCCCGTCGTGTCCGGTGGACACCGACCAGGCGGCGGCGCCGCACAAGGCGATGGCGGTGGCCTTGAGCGTCTGCGGGTCGTCGTCCTCGCGGGGCAGCGCCGCCAGCAGGTCCGGAAGACCGGGGGTGGCCGTGACACTGAGGTGGAAGAGCTGGGCCGCCTGGAGCAGGGGCGCCGCCTCCGAGCCGGCGGGCTGGGGTTCCTTGGTGGCGGCCAGCAGGGCGAGGCCGCGCTCGACCATGCCGCGGTGTTGGGCAAGCGTGAACCGGTCCGTCTCGGAGAGGCCGAGATTGGCCAGCAGTCTGGCGGCGAGCAGTTGGTTGCTGTCCCCCACCTCTGACAGCGCGGTGAGCAGTTCCTCCTCGCCCGACAGGTCTCCCGCGAGATAGATCAGAAGTGCCCCGAGGCCGGTCCTGATCCCGGCGCGGACCGAGGCGGGAAGGCCGGGCAGTCGCAGCAGCCGGCGCAGCACGGCGGTCGTCGCGGTGTGTTCCGCGAGCATCGTGGCCATGTACGCCCGGGCCAGGGCCGCGTGGCTGAGCTGCTCCGTGGTGAGGTGGGGCTGGTCGAGGATCTCGTTCAGCAGGGTGGCGGCGGTGCCGTGGTCGCCGACGGCGATGGCGTGGTCGGCGGCGGCCTGCGCGCGGGGCAGCCAGGCCGCCCTGTCGCCCAGCGCGCGAGTGTGGTGGGCGATCTGGACCAGCGGTGGCGGATCCTGGGTCTGGAGCACCGCCAGGATCCGCCGGTGGGCCCGGGTGCGAACGGGCCCGGGAAGGGCGGCGTACACCGCTTCCTGCGCGAGGACGTGCGCGAATCCGTAGGCGTCCGGGCCGGCCTGGCGTAGCACCGCCCCTCGCAGCGCCTCCAGCAGGGCCGCGCCGCCGCGGTCCTCGTCCAGACCGGCGATCCGGGCCAGCAGCGCTTCCCCGGCCGGCACTGCCAGGACCGACGCGGACTCGACCAGCGCTGCAGCGTCCGTTCCCAGCCGGCCGGTCCGCTCCGCCAGCACTTCGCCGAGGCTGCGCGGCACTCCGAGCGCGGTCGTGGCGCTGTGCCCCGGCGCCCACGGTGGGGTGTCCGTGCTCCCCGCGCCGGGGGCGGCCGCCGTTTCCGGCCCGTCGGGCCCCGCCAAGGTGATCAGGTCCTCTTCGATCACCAGGGGCAGGCCCTCGCTGCGCTCCAGGAGGGTCCGTATCAGACCGGGCGCCGGCGTGCCGCCCAGGATGTCCCGTGCCATGGATGTCAGCTCGGCCGCACCCAGCGGGCCGAGCGCGATCACGGCCCCGGCTGTACCCGGTGGGCGCCGGTAGGCCGCCCCCAGCACCGGGCCGCCGCCCGGCAGATCCTCCGGGCGGTAGGTGAGCACCAGTGCCGTGTCCGCCGGCATGTCCCGCGCCAGCAGAAGCAGCAACTCACGCGTCGCGTCGTCCGCCCAGTGCACGTCCTCCACGACGAGCGTCACCGGAGCCACGGCCTCCAGCAGCGTACGTACCCCCGACACCACCCGGAACCGCCCCGCACCCGGCCCGGCCCCCGCCGACACCGGCGGAGGCGCCGGGGGCAGAGCTCCGGCCAGGTCGGGCAGCAGCGACGCCAGGGCACCCGCGGAGGCGCCGAGCCGGTCCGCGGGCGGCAACCACGGGCCGACCCGGCGCAGCGCGTCGATCACCGGCCCGTACGCCAGGGGCTCCCGCAGCGGATGGCAACCGCCTACGAGGACGCGCAGGCCCTGTCCTTCCAGCACGGCCGACGCCTCGGCGACCAGCCTTGACTTGCCGATTCCGGCCTCGCCCTCCACCATCACCACGGCGGGACGCGCCCCGGCCGCGGCGAGCAGTGTGCGCAACTCGTCGACGCGTCCCGCGAACGCGCATCCCCGCACTCCTGGGGAACGGCTTGTCTGGTCGACGTCGTCCATGCCCGGCTCCGATCGGGTGCGGCCCGCCTGGCGTACGGGGCAGGCCACTGCCGCCCCATGCATACACCGTAATCCCGCCCGGAGCGGGCTGCCCGGACCGCCCCAGGCAGCGCCCGGGCCCACCGGCCGCGGAGGCGGTACCAGGAGGCGGTACGAGGAGGCGATACGTGACCGTCGGCAGGTGGGCCGAGGGCGGTGTCCGCAGGAAACGGAGGGCGAACGCCTCACCCCGCCGACACACGCCGACACCCGCCGGCCACCGATCACCCGCCCCCTCGGCCTGTGCGCCGTGCGGGCTCGGCGGCCGCGCGTCGTTCCGCTTCCGCCCGGGCGAGGAAGACGTCCAGCACCCCGTCACCCACCCTCGGCTGCGCGCCGCCCCAGGTGTTGCGCGCCGGTGCGACCCGTATGGCACGGGCCCACTGCTGGAAGGCGAGCGACTCGGCGCGCAGCCTCCCGGCCTCCGCGGTGTCCCCCGTCAGGCAGGCGTCGAGCGCGTCGAGCATCCGCGCCATGGCCTCGCCCCACAGGTGGGTGGCGTCGAGCCAGGGGGCGGCGTCCACGGCGAAGCCGGCCTGCACCCGGCCGGCCCGCACGGTGGCCGGAGCCTGTCGAATCGCGACCGCGTACGCGCGCAGGTCCCGGACCGCGGCCGCGCGCTCGCCCGCCTCCCACTGCGACCAGAAGCGGGCCACCCGGCGGCCCAGCTCGGGTGCCTGGGGCTGCCAGGGCGTCGCTCCGAACGTGGGCGCCAGGTGTTCCAGGTCGCCGAAGACGAGCAGGGCTTCGGTCGAGGGGCGGTCGCCGTCCGCGAGGTACGCCATGGCGCGCCGTTGGTTCGCCGCGGCGTCGTAGGCCGTGTCGTTCCAGGTGAAGTCGGCCACGCCGAAGACGGCGACCTTGGAAGCGTGGGGTTGGTTCATCGGGTTGGCGACGATGCCGGACAGATGACGGGCCAGGCCCGGCTGCCGCTTGTCGTAGGGCGCGAAAAGCAGTCTGCCGGTGGTGTTGCCGAAGTCGTTGACCGGATAGTTGTCCCAGACGAGCACCTTGCGTCCGAAGAGCGCGGAAGCCCGGTCCGCCTCCGCGACGGTGATCCTGGGTGGGACGACGTCCGTGCCCGTCCACATCACGACGACCGCCGGATCCAGCGCGGCGCGCAGGGTTCGCTTGTAGGCGGTGTCGGCCAGGTCTCCGTACTCCGTGGGAACCATCTGCAGCGGCTCGGTGCCCGCGTGGGCGGCGACGAACGTGCGCTGTACGTCGTTGAGGAGGTCGGCCTGTGCGGCGGCGGCCGCCGCCCGGCCGGGCGGACCGTACACCGACCTGTCGAGGTCGCAGTTCCAGCGGGTGTGGTCGATGTCGTCCAGTGGGATGGAGAAGGCGCGTGTGCCCAGGTCGTACAGGGCTTTCAGCTTGGTCCTGAGGGCCGTGCGGTCCCTGCCGTCCGCGTAGCAGATCGACTCGCCGGGTGAGACGGCGAAGGTGAAGCGCACGTGGTTCGCGGTGGCACGCCGTACCAGTTCGCCGAGTTCGGCCAGCTTGTCGCCGGGGTAGGGCTCGCGCCACCTCCCCCGGTGGTAGGGGTCGTCCTTGGGCGCGTACACATAGGTGTTGGCCTTGACGTCGCCGTAGAAGTCCATCTGATCGAGACGCTCGGCATGGCTCCAGGGCGTGCCGTAGAACCCTTCGACGGTGCCCCGCAGCGGCATGGCGGGGAAGTCGCTGACCGCGGCTCCGGCCACCTTCCAGCGTGGCGCGGTGCCGTCGGCGAACCCGCTGGGGAGGAACAGCCGGCGCAGGGTCTGTACGGCGTAGAACTGGCCGGCCGGGTCGTGTCCCCCGAGCGTGACCTGCCGGCGCCGGCCACCGCCCTCGACGCGTATGGCATAGCCTTCCGCCCTGGTCGGCGCCTCGGTGCCGTCCAGAGCCTCGGCTATGTCGGGGCGGTCGGCCGGGCCGAGGCGCACGGTGAGCGGACCGCGGGCCGTGGCCGGGGCGGTGCCGGGGGCGACGAGGTCGACGCGGTCGGCACCGTGGGCCGCGAGGGCGGCGACGAGGCGCTCGCGTGCGAATGGGTCCGTGCGCCGGTCGGCGACGACGAGGACGCGGCCGGTGACGGCCGCGTCCGGCCCGGAGCGGACCATCGACTGCGGCGTGGGTGAGACCTGAGGCAGCGGGACCGCCGCCGCCCCGTCTTGCGGAGCGGTGCACAGGAGCCCGAGGGCCAGTGCGGTCGCCAGGGCGAAGCGCGCTGCGACTGGGGCTTTGCGGGTGTTCACATGACCTCCAAGGTGGTCAGGACCGCGACGACCGGGCGCACGCCGCGCACATGCTCCTGTGCTTGTGGGCGCCTGAGCGCCTGTGCGCCTTTACGCCTTTGCGCCTTTGCGCCTGAGCGCCTGTGCTCCAGGGCCCCACGCGCCCGCTCCGGGGGGTGTGAGGGTGCCGCCTCAGCCGGTGAAGATCCAGCCCAGTTGGCCGCCCGAGGCCTGGCCCTCGCAGTTGGTGGTGTTGGACTCGAAGAACTCGCGGTGCTTGCCGACCATGCAGCGCATCAGCGGAAGGCTCCCGACGTCCGACGGCTGCTGCGGGTGGAACCAGCCGAGCCGGGACACATAGGTCTGGCCTTCGCAATTGACATCGCCGGAGAGGAAGTTGTCCTTGCGTACGACGCAGTGGTACAGCGGCACGGTGCCCTCGCGGGGGCTCATGTAGAGCTGTCCCAGACTGCCCTCGACCCGGTAGCCGGGCGGCACGTTCCAGACGGTGCTGATGTGCTCGCCGTTCGGACCTATCAGG
This sequence comes from Streptomyces ficellus, assembly GCF_009739905.1. Lineage (NCBI taxonomy): Bacteria > Bacillati > Actinomycetota > Actinomycetes > Kitasatosporales > Streptomycetaceae > Streptomyces > Streptomyces ficellus. Next base: position 208,954 of record NZ_CP034279.1, read on the forward strand.
CGGTTGAGCGTGCGGGTCGCACCGACCGTGGGATCACCGGTGCAGGTGGCCTTGACCATGGCCTGCCAGTAGATCTCGGTCACTTGCTGGTAGACCGGACCCTCCGTCACCCGGCACTGGGAGCCGGTGAAACCGAACTCGGTGACCTGCCGGTCGAGATGGTCCATGGCGGCGGCCGCCGCGATGTTCTTCGGCCCCGCGCCGATTCCTGTCAGGTAGACGGCCACCGGTCCGGCAGAAACCGCGGAGTCGGAGACGGAAGCGGGAGCGGAGGCGGGAGCGGAGGCGGGAGCGGAGGCGCCGCCGGGGGCCGGGGCCGGTGCGGCGGACACCGGGCCGGCGGCGATCGCCGCGGCCGTCAGCGCGGCGGTCGCGGCGACGAGGACGGTGCGTAAGCGGGATGTGGCGTGCAAGCGGGAGCTCCTGGTCGTCGGCCACGGCATCGCTGGATCGCCGAGGGGAAGGGGGCACACCGCACGATCGGCGGCATCGGGGCATTCCATCGACGCCATTCCATCGGTGCGCGCGTTCCCGGGCCAGACGGTCTTCGGCCGAACGCGGCGTCGTCACCCGGCCGACGGGGCACCGGTCCGCCCCCGGCGACCCGCGGTCGCCGACCGGGAAGGGACAGGTGGCTTCAACCGGACCCACCGGCGAGGTCGCCGCCACGGGTGGTGTGCAGCTTGGCCAGGACACGGGCGGCGTGGTTCTCGACGGTGCGTGGGGAGAGGAACGGGGCGGCGGCGATGTTTTTGTTCCTGGCTCCGGGGGCGAGCAGGTCGCGGACCTGCTGCTCACGGGGCGAGAGCCGGTCGCCGTAGCCGGCGCGAGCATGCGGGTGGGGGCGCTCCCGGCCCATTCGTCACAGCAGGCTGCCGCACGGGCGGTGTTGGAGGTGGCGCCCAGGCGGTCGTACGTGGCGACGGGTGCGGCCAGCCGGGCCCGCCGTGTCGTCGGGGTCGGTACGGGTGCGGGCGGCGCGTTCCGCGGCGAGGGCGGGTGGGGGCGGCCGACTCTCGTTGGTGGCGGCGTGCCCTCGACCCGGACGACGGCGGGCCGGGCGCCGGACACCGCCGCGGAGCGCGCCCATCTGCCCGGCACGCCCCGCGAAGGCACAGCCGACGGGGACCGCTCGCGGCCCAGCGCCGCCCATGTCCACTCCTCCGCGCCGCGGCGCTCCCCGGACGCGGCGGGACCCCGGCGCGTGGTCCCGTTCTCGCCGCACCCCGGCGGCGGGCCGCGACCGAGCTGCCGGTGCGGGAGGGCCGGGACGGAATTGGGTAGTGGCCCGGATTGAATACCTACTGATCGGCGCGGTGTGGTGGTGGTGCCACAGCGCCCGTGCGATCGTCGCGGCTCACGGCTCACGGCTGGCGGCCCGGGCGCATCGGCGGCCGGTGTCCGTGAGGATTCCGGCACCGGCGGCCACCAGGCCGCCACTCCGGCCGGCATGGCTCCGGACCCACTTCCGGTGTCACGCATCCACCGATCGCCCGGCCCCGCACGACCGCCGGCCGGCAGTACGCCCGTTCCCACGATCCGAGGAGTTCCGATGCCTCGCCCCGATTCCCTCGTCACGCCCCGTACCTGTTCCCGTCGGCCGGCACCCGACGCGCACTGCTGCGAGCTGGCTGCCGACCTCAGGGCTCCGCACTCCCTGCGGATGTGGATCGCGGCCCTGCTGGACGGATGGCACCTGCCCCGGCTCCAAGACGACCTCGCCCTGATCGCGACCGAGCTGGCCACCAACGCGGTGGAGCACGCGGGCACGGCTGCCAGGATCACCCTGGCCTTTCGGGAACCGGAGCCCGGCCGGAGGGTGGTGCGCCTCGAGGTCGAGGACTCCGGTCCGGGCTTCGCCCCCCGTTCCGGTACCTCCGCGGCCCCGGCCCGCGACGCGAGAGAGAGCTGCGCGGGCCGTGGACTGCAACTGGTCGCCGCTCTGAGCAGCGCCTGGGGTGCCAGGCCGACAGCCCCACCGGCCAGCTGGTCTGGGCCGAGCTGCGCGCATGACCGGCCGTGGCCGGCGTCCACGGGGCACGGGCAGCCGCCGGCCGGCTCAGCGCGGTCGACTCGACGACACGCAGCGCCGCGCGACCCGACGACCGGTACGACCGGCCGTCCCGCCGGCGGCTCAGCCGTCGTCGCTCCCGAAGAGCCGCTGAAGCGAATCCCGCGCTCCGTCGAGATGGACCCGCATGCGCGGACCGCCCTCCCCGGGTCTTCGGCGCACAGCGCCGCGAGTACCGCGCCGCGCTCGGCGACGATGCGCGGTCCGAGTGTGTCCCGGTCTGGACCATGCGCAGGTGCACTGCGCCTCTGATGCCGCGGTAGGGGCGGCTGTCGGCGGGGCCGCCGCGGACGGCGCTGACGAGGGATCCGTCGCAGCGGAGGTCCGCTTCGACGAAGGCATCGTGCGGAGATCCGGGCCGCAGCTGTTTCAGGTCCGCGATGGCGCGTTCGGCGTGGGTCGGTGGAACCGCGGCGCGATCGGCGAGGCCTGGACGGCCTGAGTCTCCAGCGGCGTGCGTACCGGGAACAGGTCGCCGACACCGGCCCGCGTCACATTGCGGTACGGAGGACGCCTTGTTACGAGCCGTCGGCCGGCGGCGTGGAGTCGAACGCGAGATAGTCCTCCAGGCGCGCCACCGTGAACCCCTGCTCCTGGATGCGCCGGAGCAGATCGGCGGTCATGTCGGTCAGGGAGCGCCCCTTCAGGTCCTTCGGCCCGCGGAAGTGGGCCAGGATGATCTGTCCGGGGCGCAGCCTGCGGTCGGCCCGCTGGTACTCCAAGTCCTCGATCCCCATGTCCGCCCGCCACAGCACCATGGCCTGCAGGCCGCAGGCCTTCATGGCGGCGAGCGTGTCGTCGTTCCAGCTTCCGAACGGCGGACGGAAGAGGCGCGGCGCCCTGCCGAACTCCTTGGCGAACTTCTCCTGCGCGCCGCACATCTCCCTCTGTTGGCCGGCCTGGTCCAGCGACTTGAGATCGGTGTGGGTGAGGGTGTGGTTCTCGACGGAGTTGCCGAGGTCCCGGAGCTCCCGGAAGTAGCCGTAGTCCTTCTTGACCGCGTCGTCGGTCAGGAACATGGTGAAGGGAATCCGCAGATCCCTCATCATCTCGATGAAGCGCGGATCCTTTTCGTTGCCGTCGTCAAAGGTGAGGAAAACAATCCTCTCGTCGGTCGGTATCTCCTTGATCCAGGGATCCCGGACCGAGGAGATCTTCAGTGGGTCCCGAGGTGCCGCCGGGGCGGGTGCCATCGGTTCGAGGCCCCACTTACGGAAGGCTGCGGCGTTCCCGAAGCCGACGGGCGCCTCGGGCCGCGCACCTGCCGCGGGTTGCCCGGAGGGAGCGGGCAGGGGCCGCGACGCGGGGGCGGACTCGTGCCCGGCGGGAGCCGGAGAGGAGGCCGGGGCAGCGCACCCACTCACGACAAGTACGCACAACACACCCAAGGTTGACCATCTCATCATCGTTCCTCCACGAGCTCGCGCCGGATGTCTGCCGACGGCTCAGACGGCGAAGACGGGGTGGAGGTCACACAGGAAACGCGGCGATGGCCCTTCGTGTTCATCCTGTGATGCGCGCAGGACGGCGTGCGCCTCACACCCACGGCGCCCAGGTGGCGAGGAGCGGCCACGGGGCCACCCTTGTGAGTTACACAGCTTCACGTCACAGCGTCAGGGCGCCGGCCCACCCACCCTCATGCGGCGCCTCGCCCTTCCGGCCGAAACATCGATTTCACGCAGTTTCTGATGATCGGCAGGTGTCATCACCTGTTTGTCCGACACCTCGGGCGTCCAAGACCTGGTTACGGCAATCGACGAAAGTGGGCTCGGCACATGGCTGACTGGACTCAGATCAACGGCGCTCTCTCCGCGATCTCCGCAGGGTCGAGGACCAACGTGTGGGGTGTGAACTCCGCCGGGAACATCTACCGCTACAGCGGCGACGACGCGGACCCGTGGATCAACATCCCCGGCGCCCTCAAGGACATCGGAGCGGCGGCGGACGGCACCGTATGGGGCGTCAACGCCGCCGGCAACATCTACCGCTACACCGGCGACGAGAGCTCGACCCACTGGAAGCAGATCTCCGGCGGACTGGCCCGCATCTCGGCCGGCTCCAGGACCAACGTCTGGGGCGTCAACTCCGGCGGCAGCATCTACCGCTACACCGGCAACGACGCCAACCCATGGATCAACATCCCCGGCGCCCTCACCGACATCGGAGCAGCGGCCGACGGCACCGTATGGGGCGTCAACGCCGCCGGCAACATCTACCGCTACACCGGCGACGAGAGCTCGACCCACTGGAAGCAGATCTCCGGCGGACTGGCCCGCATCTCGGCCGGCTCCAGGACCAACGTCTGGGGCGTCAACTCCGGCGGCAGCATCTACCGCTACACCGGCAACGACGCCAACCCATGGATCAACATCCCCGGCGCCCTCACCGACATCGGAGCAGCGGCCGACGGCACCGTCTGGGGCGTCAACGCGGCCGGCAACATCTACCGCTACGGCGGTGACCAGCCCGGATAGGCACACCCTGCGGCCAGGCGCCTCGCTCCGTCCGCATGGGACGGAGCGGGGCGTCTGTCGCGAGCGGTGGAACCCGCGCCCCTGGGGCCGGGTCAGCCACCGGTGAGTTCCAGGTCGCCGCGGTTCAGGTCGTTGCGTACGAGGGGCATCGGATGCGAAGCCGGGCGCCGACGGGGCTCGCCGCCGGCGGTCAGCGCGACCGGATAGCCCACTCAGGCCGGTTCGGGTGAGTCACAGCATGCTCTCGCGCCGGTTGTCGGGGCCGACGCGGCGGGTGAGGAGTCCTGCCGCGATCAGCCGGTCGGCCCATGCGCGTGGCGCTCGAGCGATTGGCCCCGAACCTCCCGGCCAGGGTCACCGGTTGACGGAACCCCTGGATGGACAGCGCGACGAGCAGCTCCGACTGAGGCACGGTCACCCGCTCCTCGGCTACCTCGAGTGACCGCGCCCTGCCCTGCCCGGGCGGCCGCCCGTCAGGTGGCTCACCGACGTGACCCATTGCGGTCACCCACCGTCATCGTCGCCGTCACGGACGAGCGGCCGCATGGATCCGGTTCAACTTATTGACAGTTTGCCGGTGTTGATCGAGGCTTTCCGGGAAGCGTGATGTTTACGTAAACATCGCGTTGCCGGGATGGATCCGACCGATCGATCCCGTGCACGCCCCACGACTCCCCCCACCCGAGTCGGCCGGCCACCGCTCCGCCCAGCGGGGCGCTCCGGCCGACGCACCACACGTGAGGTATCGCGCCATGCGACTCAAACCATCCGGAACAGCCGCCGTCCTCTCCGTCATTGCCGCCCTCGTCCTCTCCCTGCTGACCGCCGCGGGCACCGCCCACGCCGAGCCGGCCGGCATAGCCAACGGGACGCAGTTCACCGATCCGAACGGCAGGCCCGTGAACGCCCACGGCGGTGGCGTGATCAAGGTGGAGAACCACTACTACTGGTTCGGCGAGAACCGGAACTCCGACAACAGCTTCCGATACGTATCCGCGTACCGTTCCACGGACCTGAAGACGTGGGAGTTCCGCAAGCACGTGCTCACCACCGAGAGCGACCCGGAGCTGGCGGGCGCCAACATCGAGCGACCGAAGGTCATCTACAACAAGTCGACCGGCAAGTTCGTGATGTGGATGCACAAGGAGGGCAGCCCGACCGACTACAGCGAGGCCCGCGCCGCCGTCGCCGTGTCGGACACCGTGGACGGCGACTACACCTGGAAGGGCAGCTTCCGTCCCCAGGGCCACATGTCCCGAGACATCACCGCGTTCGTCGACACCGACGGCACCGCCTACATGATCTCCGCCGCCAATGAGAACGCGGACCTGCACGTCTACCGCCTCACGGACGACTACACCGAGATCGACGCCCAGGTCCAGAAGCTCTGGGCCGGCCAGTCCCGCGAGGCTCCCGCCATGTTCAAGCGCGACGGCGTGTACTTCCTGCTCACCTCCGGCGCCTCCGGCTGGCAGCCCAACCAGCAGATGTACGCCACCGCCACGAGCATCACCGGCGAGTGGAGCGGTCTCAAGAACGTCGGCGATGCCAAGACCTACCGCAGCCAGACCACTTTCGTGCTGCCCGTCCAGGGCACCGAGGGCACCAGCTATCTGTACATGGGCGACCGCTGGGCGGGCGCGTGGGACGGCAAGGTCAACGAGTCGGCGTACGTCTGGCTGCCGCTGAAGTTCCCCACCAGCACCACCATGACCATGGACTACTCCCCCGAGCTCTCCGTGGACACCGCCGCCGGCACCGTGACCGGTCTGGACGCGACGTGGGAGGCGCTGGCCGCCCGCAACAGCGGCAAGTGCGCCGACGTCACCGGTTTCGACACGGAGGACGCGACCCGGGTCAGCCAGTGGAACTGCGGCGGTGAGGTCAACCAGCACTTCTGGATCAAGGAACTGGACGGCGGTTACGTCCAGATCATGGCCCGCCACAGTGGCAAGTGCCTCGACGTGAGCGACGCCTCCGGCGCCGACGGCGCGCCCGCGGTGCAGAACGCCTGCAATGGCGCAGAGTCCCAGCAGTGGAAGGTTCGTACGTCCGAGACGACCGACTACGTCCATCTCGTCGCGCGGCACAGCAACAAGTGCCTCGACGTCACCGACGGAGGTACCTGGAACGGCGCCAACCTCCAGCAGTGGACCTGCAACAACGGCGACAACCAGAAGTGGGACCGGGCGACGGTCTGACACGCCCGAGCCCCGCACCCGCCGACCCGGGTGCGGGGCTCCGGCCTCCCCGATGCGTGCACCGCCAGCGGCAGGTCAGGCACGCCGTGGACTGCCGGCGGCAGCAGACCGTCAGCATCGGTCCCGGAGGATCTCCGACACATGGCAAGCACGACCCTGGCCCACGGTATGGGCACGTTCTTCAAGGACTGCGAGCACCCGAGCACCCGAGCACCCGATGGTCGAAGTGCCCGCACCTGTACACGGTGCGGTACCGGGATGCGGCGGGGAAGCAGGTGGCGGAGTCAGAGTCAGCCGTCCAGGACGACGCGAGGCAGGGGCCACCTGGACTCGCCGCTGGAGCACCACCTGCTCCCGGCGGTGGAAAGCCGCCGTATCAGCACCTTCGGCTCCGCGGTCGTGGACGGCGTCACCCGGCGAAGTGAGCTTCTGGGCGCCCGGGTCCCACCGCGTTCAACTGCCGTCCCTGGCATCGGAGAGCTCGTGGTCCGTGAAGGTGATGTCGGTGAAGACCGCCCGGCAGCCCGCGCCGTGCGGGGACTGGGCGAGGAAGCCGGCCTCGACCGGGTGGTCGAACGGCACTCCGATGCTGCACAGCCGGACGAGCCGCCATGTCCGCCCGTCGGCCGAGCTGTGGAGTGCGAAGGCGTGGCGCATCCGGGAGATGCGCAGGTGCACCGTGTCTCCCAGGACGTCCCAGGCGTTCGCGTCGTCCGACACGCCCCGGGTCACCACGGAGACGACACTCGCCCTGCCCTCCGGGGAGAGTTCGAGGCAGAGCTTCAGCCATGTCGTCGGGCCGGCCCACACGACCAGGGCGCCCGCGTCGAAGCGGCCCCGGAGGTCCGCGGTGACCCGGGCGCTCAGCCGGAACGGGCCGGTGACCTCGCCGGTCAGCCGGGTCAGGTCCGGGGTGGCCTCGCCGGGCTCGGCGGCGCAGTCGACGAACAGGTCACTGCGCGGCGCCGAGACCATCTCGAGTGCTGTCCCGGTGGCACTCCAGCGGGCCCCGGCGGGGCCACGGGCCGTCAGCTCGAACGGCAGGGCGGGCATGTGTACAGGTTCCATCGTCATCACCCCGCCTTTCCGGCCGCCCCGAGCGACAGCACGTCGTCCAGGTCGCACAGCGTCAGGGACGCGAGCCGCAGATCGGCGGCGCTGAAGTCGTGCGACCGTGACAGGACGTGCGGCACGGCCACGCACAAGGCGCCGGCCGCCTTCGCCGCGCGTACCCCCCGGTTCGAGTCCTCGAAGGCCACGATGCCCGCCGGGTCGACGCCCAGTCGGCGGGCGGCCAGGAGGTAGAGGTCCGGTGCGGGTTTCACCCGGGGTACGTCGTCCGCGGTGACGACCACCGGGAAGGAGCCGAGCAAGCCAAACGCTTCGAGGTGGGGCCGTACGGAGGTGGAACGGGAACTGGACGCGATGCCGAGGGGCAGGCCGCGCTTCTCCGCCTGCGCCACCAGCCGCCGGACGCCCGGCAGCGGCGCCTCGTACGCCATGTACGTCCGGAACATGCTTTCCGCGCGTTCCTCCAGCTCGGCCGCGCCGGCGGTACGGCACCGGGCGGCCAGGTCCTCGAACGGGTCGAAGTCGTCGAGCGTACCGCCGATGGAGGCGACGTACCGGTCGTGCGGCAGTTCCTGGGACAACGAACGGTAGAGCTCCCGCAGTACGGCCAGCCACAACACCTCGGTGTCAGCGACGAGTCCGTCGAAGTCGAGCACGAGGGCCCGGCTCGGCCGGCTCATGAGACCGTCACCGCGCCCGGCTCGCCGTTGCGGGGGATGAGCCGCACGCCGGACCGGAAGTCGGTCCTGCCGAAGGTGCACAGCGCGGCCACACCGTAGAGCGCGGCGATCGCCGCGAACAGCAGCAGCGGCCTGGTGTCGAAGAGCACCGCGGAAAGGTAGCCGGTCGGAATGGACACCACGGCGGTGAAGGTCTGTACGGCGGCGAAGAACATGGCCCGCTCCGACGTGTGCACGCAGCCCACCACGATCGCGTCACGGTAGGACTCGACCAGGAACGGGCCCCCCGAGGTGAGCACCGTGCACAGGAACAGCAGGGGGAGGTTGCCCGGGCCCAGGGCGAGGAACAGGAGCCACCCCGCGCAACTGGCGACGAGTGACCACCGCGCCATCGTCTCCGCCCGTACACGGCCCGACGCCCTGGGCATGACGATCGCGTACGACAGCAGCGCGGTGACGGCGCCGACGGCGGGGACGCCGCCCACCACCAGGGCGCCGTAGTCCAGGTGCCGCGTGAGGTACACGGCCAGGAACACGTTGAGCTGGAAGGCGACGAAGCTGAGCGTGTACATCAGGACCAGGCGCCGCAGCGCGGCGTGCCGTCCGGCCGCCCACAGGAGTCTGCCGCTGTCGGTCACGCTGCGCAGCAGGGGTGTGCGCGCGTGCCGCTCCATGGCGTCGGCGCCCGCACGTGTTTCGACCGTGTACCGGTGGCGCAGCCAGTTGTGCAGCAGCATGGCGAGCCCGCCGACGAAGAACAGGACGCGCAGGGTCGGCACGGTGCCGTACGCGTCCATGCAGAGCCCGACGACGGGGACGAGGAGCCCGGCGAACATGATCACGACTTTGATGGCGCCGAAGATGCGGGGGCGGTGTTCCTCCGGGCTGTCCTCCGTCGCCAGCAGCCAGAACGACACGTTGACGATCTTGGATGAGGCGTTGAGCAGGTACCCGAGGAGGAAGAGCCCGAAGTTGTCGCTGAAGGCCCACACGAACATCGGGATGACCCAGGACGTCACGTCGAACCAGAACGTGGCCCGGCGCCTGCCCATCCTGTCGGTGACGGCACCGGCCACGAGCTGGAAGAGGAACGCGGCGTAGAGGTTGGCGGAGAGGATCACTCCGATGGCCACCGTGCCGAGGCCGGCGCTCTCCATGTACAGGGTCGCGTAGTACAGGGCGGCGGTGCCGAATACCGCCCAGAACGGTTCCGTGTAGATGCAGTACCGGGCGTTGCGGTGCAGGTGCGCCACGAAGCCGCGGCGCCGTCTCATGAGCGGATCACCGCCTTGACCGATGTGATCTCCACCTTCCTTCCGGTGCGCGGGTCGATGCCCATGGTGGATTCGAAGGCGTCACGGAAGTCCGCCATGTCGACCTCCGTGGTGACCATCCGTGCGAGTTCGGGCAGCCGGGCCGAGAAGTCGAGGGCCGGGCCGATGGCGTCGTGCAGCGGGACGGCCGCGACGATGCTCAGCCCGGCGTCGATGAGCCTGGTGGGGGCGATCTCGGCCCGGTAGGTGTCGTCGTAGCCCATCGGCACCACCCGGCCGCCCTTGGCGACCGCGTCCATCGCTGTCGTGAGCTGGTTGCCGACCGCGTCGATGACCACGTCGAACCCCTTGCCGTCGGTGAGCCGCGCGATCGTCTCCGGTGTCAGCTCGTCGGGGTGCAGAGCGTGGTGGGCGATGCCGGCGGCGAACGCGCGGCGGAAGGCGTTGGGTTCCGTGGCCACGGTGAGCCGGCCCAGTCGCCGGGCGATGCTCTGGCACAGCAGGCCGATGGCACCGGAGCCGATGACGAGGACGGTCTCGTGGGGCTGGAGGCCGGACTTCAGGACGCTGTTGAGTGAGCAGCCCAGCGGCTCGATGAGGCTGGCGACCTGCCAGCTCATCCCGTCGGGGATCGGGTAGAGGTACTGGGCGGTGCCGACGTAGTACTCGGCGAAGGTGCCCGCGAGGGTGAACCCGACCTGGTGGTCGTCGAAGTGGAGGCAGTAGCAGTAGGCGCCGAGACGGCAGTTGCGGCAGGTGCCGCAGGATTGAGTGGGGTTGATGACGACGCGGTCGCCGGGCTTGACGCGGGTCACGGCGTCACCGGTCTCCACCACGGTGCCGACGCCCTCGTGGCCGAGCACGGTGCCCTTCCCCGCCACGTCCAGCTTGCCGGCGAGGATCTTGTGGTCGGTGCCGCAGATGCCGGTCATGGCGATCCGGACCTTCACGTCGTCGGGCCTGCGCAGGGCGGGCTCCTCGACGTCGGTGAGTTCCATCCGGCCCGGTCCCGCGTACACGAGAGCTCGCATCTCCCGTCCTCCGTTCAGTTGGGTTTCAGTAGCTGGTCAGGGCGGCGTCGATGGCGCGCTCGACCTCGTCGAGCTGCGCGGGGGTGTGCCGGTCGGAGAAGACGAAGTAGCCCTTGGTGAAGATCCGCCGGTCGGCGAGCACGCTGAGCAGGTGCGCACGGAACGGGTCCGTCCAGAAGTCGCCGGCTCCGGCCGTCCCGAGGGAGAAGCTGGAGTGGTCGCCCCGCACCTCGATGCGGTCGTGCAGCCCGAGTGCGGAGACCCGGGCGCGCAGGGTGTCCATCATGGCGGTGGTGCGTGCGCGCCACGACGGCCAGACGGGAGCCGCGTCCATCAGGTCCTCGCAGGCCAGGGCGGCGGCGAGGGCCAGGGACTCGCTGGAGTGCGCGTTGCTCATGCGGACGTCCCCGGCCCGCATCACCAGCCGGCGGTCCCCCAGGAGGGCCGCGAGCGGGAGTCCGTTCGCCATGCCCTTGGAGACGCACAGCAGGTCCGGCCAGATGCCGAGTTCGCCGCAGGTGGCGCGTCGGCCCATGCGGATGCCGGAGGTGACCTCGTCGAAGATCACGACCGTGCCGGCGGTGCGCGCCTCGTCCAGGACGGCGCGGAGGTGGCCGGACGTCCAGCGGTTGGGGCAGAGCACGACCGCCGCGATGTTCCCGGGGTGCTCGCGCAGCAGTGCGACGAGGCGCCCGGGGTCGTCGGGCGGGATGGTCAGGGTCAGCTCCGCCACGGCCTGGGGGACGCCGAGCGCGGCGGGGCCTGCGGAGTAGTACGACGGTGCGGCCCAGTCGTGCCACCCGTGGTATTCGGTGGCCACCACGAGGTCGCGGCCGGTGGCGGCGCGGGCGATCCGCACGGCACCGCTCACCACGTCGGCGCCGCTCTTGGCGAACTTCACCGCCTGGTACACGCCGAACCGGGCCAGGAGACGGTCGGCCAGTTCCCCTTCGAGGGGGTCGGCGACGGAGAACGCGGTGCCCCTCTCCAGCACCGCGCCCACCGCCTCCGCGACCTCGGGCCGGGCGTGGCCCCAGGTCGCGGTGCCCATGGCCATCTCGCAGTCCAGCCAGGTCCGTCCGTCGAGGTCGGTGAACCCGGCGTCCTTGGCGCGTACGGCCACGATCGCGCCCCGCCCCGGCAGCAGCCGGTGGGGTGTCTTGGCGAGGGTGCTGCAACCGGCCGGGATCACGGCGCGGGTCCGGTCGAACCACGTGAGGCTGGGCGTCCGGCCGGTGGTGTCCGCTCGTTCGCTCGTCATCGGACCTTGACCCCCGGCCAGCAGCCGGCATGGAGGTCCGCGAGGCCCGTCCTGTTGCCGTGCAGGTCGATGACGATGTCGTCCGTGCGGACCCGGAGGCGCTCGGTGAGCCACATCCGGTTGTCCAGCAGGCGGACGAAGTTCTCGACGAGGAGGAGCAGGGGCCGCGCTTCGGTGAGGAGCGCGTCGGGCAGCACTTGGGCGAGCAGGATGGGTCCCTCACCGCCCACCTTGGTGGAGTGGTCGAGCACATCGTGCCGGTCGAGTAACGAGGCGTCGGAGAGGGCTTTCCAGACGTCGGTGGCGTCCGTTCGGGTCTCGGCGAGGTCCACCGGTACGTAGCGGTCGAGGCCGGCCTCGCCGGTCAGGGTGTCGACGATGCGGGGGACGACGTCGTTCTCCAGGTGCCCGCCCCATGTCTTCCAGAACCGCGCGAGGTTGCTCTTGCGGTTGCTCGCCCGGTGCACGCCGTTGCGCTGTTCCCAGTGGTACGAGGTGACCCTCGGGTCGATCACGGTGTGGTGTCCGAGGGACCTGGCCCGCATCTGGTAGTCGAAGTCCTCGTACCCGTTGAAGTACCGCTCGTCGAGCAGCCCGACGTCGTCCCGTACGCGGCGGGTCATGGCGAAGAGCGCGAAGGCGGCCAGTTGGACGCGGTACGGCGCGCCGGGCAGGTCGGCGGGGCGGGCGTTGAGGTACAGGTGCCGGCCCGACGTCTCGCTGAACGAGATGCCGCAGTGCTGCACTCCCCCGGTCTGGGGGTACAGCAGGACGCCGGCGGTCATCCCGGCCCGCGGGTGGTCGTGCAGCGTGCGCAGCATTCCGGACTGCCAGCCGGGCGACAGGACCAGGTCGGAGTCGACGAAGAACACATGGTCGCCCCGGGCCTGGAGCAGCCCCTGGTTGAGGGCCTGTCCGCACCCGCGGGGTGTGGTGTTGTGGACGGTTCCCACCGTGAGGGTGTCGGCTCGCTCGGCCTTCAGCGTGCGGGCGAACTCCTCGATCATCTCCCCGGCTTCGGGACCGGAGCCGTCGTTGACCAGGATGAGTTCCGCGTCCGGTTCGATGGTCGATCTCAGCGACCTGAGGAAGAGCGAGAGGACCGTGGGTGACTGGTAGATGGGCACGATGATGCTGCTACGCAAGAGGACCCCCCATGTTGCGTATGGAACCGCTCCGGGCACGGATCCGGGCGAGGCTCGGAGCGGGTGATGCGGTCTACCGTCAGGGCGTCAGCGGCATGACGGGGAAGGGCACCGAGAAAGCGACCACGACCGAACGCGATCACACAAAATCGATCACCCGATGACCAAGAGACTGCGTGGGGGCAGGGTGTGTTGTCAAGCGGTCGCAGCCTGGCCGCCAAGGCCGTGCGCGGGCCCGCACGCAGGGCTTCCACCAGGGCGAACGAGGATGCACGCGGGGCGTACGCGGCGTGGACGGACCGCTCTCATCAAGCCGGATTTGGCGGGAAAGGGTCTCGGTCCGTGGTGTGCGGCGTACGGTGCGCGGCTCCGAGGTCGATCGTGACGCTCGCACCGCCGCCGTCCGCGTTCTCGTACAGCACCCGGGCGCCCAGCACCTTCGCCTGCCCGGCCACGATGGTCAGGCCCAGACCCGTCCCCCTGCTCATGCCTCCGCCCCGGTCGGCCGATCCCGAGCGGAACCGCACCGGTCCGTCAGCCAGGACATGTTCGGGAAAGCCGGGACCGTGATCCCGCACGCGCAGCCGGGCACCGTCCACGTCGAGCACCACGGGCGGCGCGCCGTGCCGGTGGGCGTTGGTGATCAGGTTCGTCACGATGCGTTCGATGCGCCGGGGGTCGGTCCGCACGACGGCGTCGCGCACCACCCGGACCTCGACGTCCGGCCAGGGGGTGGCGGCCCGCCGCGCGATGACGCCGAGGGGCATCTCCTCGCAGAAGACCTGTTCCAGGCCGGGCACATCGAGGCGGGCCACCTCCAGGACGTCCTCGACGGTGCGCCGGAGCCGGCCGACGCCCTGCTGGATCAGCTCGGTCGGGCGGCCGGGTGGGAGCAGGTCCACCGCGGCCACGAGCCCGGCGACCGGGGTGCGCAACTCGTGCGCGATGTCGGCCGTGACCCGCCGCTCGGACTCCAGCCGTTCGGCGAGGGCGTCGGCCATCGTGTTGACGGCCCGGCTGAGGCGCGCGATCTCGTCCGTGCCCCGCGGGGTGATCCGGGCACTGAGGTCACCCTCCGCGATCCGTTGCGCAGTGCGGGTCGAGTCGGTGATGCGGCGGCCGATGGCGACGGCGGTACCGATGCCGACGAGGCAGCCGAGGGCCCCGACGAGCGCCCCGGCCCCGACCAGCACTCGGTCGAGGCTGCGCAAGGTGCGCAGTTGGGCGGTGTAGGACTGCCGGACGGCGACCACGTCGCCACCGACCCGGGTGGCGGCCCACATGTGAGGGGCCCCGGACGCGGGGTCCAGTTGCAGGTACGTCGCCCGTACGTGCCCGCGCTCGACGGCCTCGCGCAGCGGGCCGGGCAGTTCGGGCGCGTTCACGAGCAGTCCGGTCTCCACGCCGGCCGCGTGGTCGTCGAGGGCGCGCAGTAGCTCCGTATCGGCGGCCTGGGCGGCTCGTTGTGCCTGGTCGTCGGCGGTACGGACATGGACGGTCATGCCGAGCAGAGCCGCCGCCACGACGACGGTGGTGCTGGTGACGAGGGCGATCCTGGTGCGCAGTCCCATGGGGTCAGGGCACGAGCCGGTAGCCGAAGCCGCGGACCGTCCGGATCCGTTCCCGGCCGATCTTGAGGCGGAGCCGCTGCACGTGGATATCCACGACGCGGCCGTCGCCGCCGTGCTCGTAGTCCCACACCCGCTCCAGGAGGGTGGTCCGGGACAGCAGGACGCCGGGTTCGGACGCGAAGGCCAGCATCACCTTGCGCTCGGTGGGCGTCAGCCGCACCAGGTCATCCCCACGGCGCACCTCCAGGGTGGTCGTGTCCACCGTGACGTCGCCGAACCGCTTCAGCGACTCGCCGCCCGCGGCCGACGGGGACGGGACCATGCTCCGGGCCCGGCGCAGCGCCGAACGTATGCGGGCGGCCAGGACCGGTACGTCGTACGGCTTGGTGAGGTAGTCGTCGGCACCCGCCTCCAGCCCGAGCACGACGTCCACCGGGTCGGTACGGGCCGAGACCAGGAGGATGGGCACACCGCTCACCTCGCGGACGCGCCGCACCAGGGAGACACCGTCAAGGCCCGGCAGCATGACGTCCAGCACGGCGACGTCCGGTGCCCGTTCGAGGAAGTGCGCCAGTCCCTCGGGCCCGCTGGCCGCGGTCCGCAGCCGGTATCCGTATCGTTCCAGCATCAGTCGTGTGGACTCGCGCAGCAGGGCGTCGTCCTCGACGAGCAGCACCTCGGTCATGGCTGGTGTTCCTATGGTTCGGGGACGATGAGGCGCAGGTTTCGCAGCTCCGCGGCCCGTTCGGGA
Organism: Streptomyces ficellus; assembly: GCF_009739905.1. Classification (NCBI taxonomy): domain Bacteria; kingdom Bacillati; phylum Actinomycetota; class Actinomycetes; order Kitasatosporales; family Streptomycetaceae; genus Streptomyces; species Streptomyces ficellus. The sequence continues at coordinate 224,484 of NZ_CP034279.1, forward strand.
GGAAGGCGGGGGGAGTGCACCCTGGCGCGGGAGTAGTAGGAGACGTTTTCCCGTGCTTCCAGTCCCGCGAGTTCCACCGTGGCCGGATGGCCGTCCGGTGCGCAGCCCTCCTCGCACCAGGTGCCGCGCACGACGCCGGTCGCCATGGCCTTCTCGGAGCCCCAGCCCGTCCAGCGCAGGTCTTCCAGGGAGGTGAACTCGTCGATCATGAAATCTCGTGGACGGGTCAGGGGGTGACCCAGGGCGTCGGACACGTAGACCGGTCCGGCTTCCGGGGCGGTGGCGGGGGCGGGGCCGGTGACCCGTGGCTGCTCGCCCGGGCCGCACGCGCCGACGCCGGTGACGAGCGCCGCCGTTACGGCCGCCAGGACGGCGGCGGCGGCGATCCTGTTCACGGCGGCCCCGCCGCTGCGGAGGCTCGCGCATCTCCACGGCCGGCGCTCCGCGGGATCTCACCCGGACGCGGGTGGACGGATGTACGCACTGATCTCCTTGTCGACTGTCCTGGCGCTCGTTGTGCGAAACGCAACAGGAAGAAACACCCGCCTACCCGGACAGGCGGGTTTTGGCCAAGCAGAAGCCCTCGTTCCACTTGACGCAGGTCACGAGGCACCGCATGGAGCCGGAACCGTACCCGCAGGAGAACGAATTGACGAAACGTCAGATTTACCGTGCTCCATCTCCCTGGGACGGTCGGGCGAGATTCCACCCCGCACAAACGCGACATACATGCCGATTTTCCTCCAGCGAGACCCGGTGCCGCGACCCGGGGTGCGGCAAGTCTTACGGAACGGTGACATCTGGTGCCCCTGTCCCCGCCTGTGCCCAATTGTTGGATCGGTTGCTTTCACGCCTCCCCTGGGCTAGTTTCTCGCCACCGACCAGCCCATCGGCACCTGACCAGGCCGCGGAATGCGCTGGGAACGCCTCGTTGTCGATCCGCACGCACCGCTCGTGCGGTCGTCACTCATCACCGCCCGGGGGAACACCCTTGCCCCAGCGCTGTGTTCAGCGGCGTCCGGCCGGCGCACCCGTCGGGGACAAATCAGCTGATTTACCGCCAGAAACACTACCGTTGCGGCCGCGGAGCGCTGGACAATGCCGATCCGCCGACAACCCCCACCGCAGGATGCCTCTCACGTGCCGACACAGGATGACCGGTCCATGGACCATTTGACGGACGAGCAGTTGTATGGCCTCGTAGGCGCCGAAGAGCCGACCGGAACGTCGGCCACCGCCGCCTTGCGGCGACGCCACTGGTCACGCGTGAACGCCTTCGCCCACACGGTCGTGGATGACCCGGCGGCCGCCCGGTACCTCACCGACCTCGCCTTCGACCAACTCGTGCGCGGGCAGCCCTCGACGGTCTCCCCCGTACGCCCACCTCGCCTGCTCCTTCTCCTGACCGTGTCCCGGACGGCCGCGCGCCTGCCCCACGGGCCGCGCGACCACGGCGTGCGCGGCCGGGGCGCCGCCCGGGTGGGACCACCGCGGGCCGCGGAGCCGGTGCCGACGGGTGGTCCAGTCTCCGACCAGTTGCTGGCCAGGGGGTTCGCCGCCCTGCCTCCCCGCACTCAGGCCCTGCTGTGGCACTCCGTCGTCGAACGGGAGCCGGACGACTCTGTCGCGTCGCTCACGGGCGACCGGCCCGAAGCCGTCGCGGGTCTGGTGTCCCGTGCACTCGAGTCGTGCCACGACGCGACCCTGCACCTCCACCTGGAGAGCCGGCCCACACCCGGGTGCTCCGGGTTCGGGCGCATGCTGGATGCCGCGACCACCCGCGAGGACGTGCGCAGGCACCCACAACTGACGCAACACCTTGGCGAATGCCCCGACTGCGCGGCCGTGTTGCGGGGTCTTGTCGCCCTGCGGGAGGCGCCTCGCCCCGTGCTGGCCGGAGCCGTTCTCGGCGGCGCCCCGGGCGCGGCGTACACCACCGGCGCCGTGCCCGACCCGGACGACGACACCCTGACTCTGCCGAGGATCGTCCAGTCGTCGCCGCGGGGCCCGGCCGTGCGGGCTCGCGACAGCGCCCTGCGGCAGCCCGCGGCCGCGTACGCGGTCGGGATCCTCACCGTCCTGCTCACGGCCGCGGCGCTCATGGCCGTGGCCTGGTCCGCCGAAGATCCGCCGGCCGCCGGCGTCAGGGCGGCACCCGAAACCCACCCCGGCCCCGTCGGCTCGCCCAGCCGGAAAGGGCCTCCCGCCGGGACGTCGCCTCCGGCGCACACCTCCGCCTCACCCGTCGGCCCGCCCTCGCCGACCGGCTCCCCCTCCGCCTCCGCCACGGCGGGCACGTCCCCGTCCTCGTCGGCGGAGCCGACACCGGGGACCACCCCGGCCGAGGTCGTGCCGTTCCGGGCCTCGTCCTTCGTGTCCGCCGTCAATTCCGGCACCGGGATGTGCCTCGACGTACGCGGCGGCACCTTCGCCAACGGTGTCGACGTGATCACCACCAAGTGCCGCGACGGAGCCACCACACAACAGTGGCGCCTGGACGACGACGGCCTCCTGCGCAACGGCGCCCAGTCCGACTACTGCCTGGACTCACGCGGCCACAACGGCCAGAGCGTCGGGATCTGGTCGTGCTCCGCCCACAAGGGCGAACACGGGGAGAACCTGGAGTTCTCCCTCGACACCACCGGCCGCATCAAGCCGGGCACCGCACCCGGACTCGCCGTGACCCCCGAAGGCGCAGCGGGCGCGGGCGTGAAGCTGCTCCCCACCGACGGCAGCGCGGACCAGCGCTGGACCGAGTCGGCCGGCTAGCCTCCCCGGCCGCGTGCCGCACCCGCTCGCCCCGTAAGGCCGGTTCACACAACCGAACATCGGTCTTCGGCCGCGTACGGCAGGGCCGGCGGCCGCGCGGCGACGCCGAGCAGGCCCGTCGGCCCTTCTCATCAGCGCAAGAGCCGCCCAAGGTAACGGCGTTGCATCGAAGCGAAACCCGCTCGTCACCCTGTTGACTTTTGGCGGAAATGGCGATTTTCTTTGTCGCATCAAGTGCGTATGCGTTCGATTCTGAGGTCGCGAGCGCGCTCAGACCCCGCCCCACCCGCCGTCCCACGAGGCTCTCCACAAGACGGCCCCGGAGGGCGGCGGCCACCGCAAGTCCCCCATCACCTCACGCGTGCCTCACCGGTCGGTCCTGTGCGGCCCGTCCAAGCAAAGGGAATGACATGCTCTCTCAACGAAACCGCCGGCCGGTGGCGGCCGTGGCACTGGGCCTGACCACGGTTCTCGGCCTGACCGCTTGCTCCAGCGGCCAGGAGTCCTCGTCGGCGACGGGCACGGACGTGGGAAAGGTCGACGGCAAGATCACCCTCACGTACCTGCAGAAGCAGGGTGATCAGGAGTACTTCGTCGGTGAGGCCGCGGGCGCCAAGGCGCAGGCCGCGAAGCTGGGTATCGACCTGAAGGTGGTGAACCTGGGCAATGACGCGAACAAGACCGTCAGCGAGGCCCAGGCGGCCATCTCGCAGAAGAGCAACGGCCTGATCGTCGTCGTACCGGATCCGGCCGTGGGCCCGCAGGTGGTGCAGATCGCCAAGGACGCCAAGGTGGCGTTGCTGACGTCGGACGACCAGATATGCAGCACGGGCCCGGACCCGGCCGAGTGTCCCCCCGAGGCCCTGGTGCCGCGCATCGGCTTCAGTGGTGAGCAGATGGGCAGCGAGGTGGGCAAGCGCGCCGCGGAGGAGTTCAAGAAGTCGGGCTGGAACGCCGCCGAGACCGCCAGTATCTCCGCCTGGAAGCAGGACGTCACGGTCTGCACCGATCGCGTCAACGCGTCGAAGAAGGCGTTCGCGGCGAACGCGGGCACCGCGGTGAAGAACATCGACGTGCCGACGGACAACAGCCCGACCGGCGCCCAGGACAAGATCGCGGCCACGATCACCGCCAACCCGAAGGTGAAGCACTGGGTGGTGTGGGGCTGCAACGACGAGAACGTGCAGGGCGGGGTCACCGCTCTGGAGAACGCCGGCTTCAAGGCGAACGACGTCATCGGAGTCGGTCTCGGCGCCTACCTCGCCTGCAAGAACTGGAGCTCGGCCAAGCCGTCCGGCATGAAGGCGGCCCTGTTCATCAACGGCCGGGACGTCGGGGCGCTGGCGGTGCAGACCATGTACGACAAGCTCAAGAACGGCAAGGAATTCCCGAAGGAGGGCTTCGCCCCGACCAAGATGGTCGACGCCTCCAACTGGAAGGCCGCCGGACTCACCTGCGGCTGACCCGCGGCCCCACGAGCCGGGCGGGTACGGCGCGCCGCCCCCGGGCCGCCGTACCCGCCCTCACCACCGCCGACCGGCAGCGCCGCCGAACCGGCAACACCGTTCCCCAGCCTGCGAGGCCTCCATGACCGCACCCGGCACCGAACCATCAGCCGCTGCCGTACCCGACCAGACCGCCGGCGCCGGCATCGCCGTCGAGGGCGTCACCAAGCGCTTCGGCGCCGTCCAGGCGCTCGGCGGGGTGACCCTCTCCTTCCCACCCGGCCAGGTGACCGCTCTCATGGGCGAGAACGGCGCGGGCAAGTCGACCCTGCTGAAGATCATCACCGGTGACCACCAGCCGACCGAGGGACACGTCGTCCTCGACGGCAGCCCGCTGACGCTCTCCTCACCGCACGAGGCCCGCAGGGCCGGAATCCGCATCATCCCCCAGGAACCCGAGATCATCCCGCACGTCTCGGTCGCCGAGAACGTGTACGCCGGATCCCTCCCGCGGAAGCCCGGCCGCCGCCTCGACGGGGCCGAGCTGCGCCGCCGCATCACGGCCGACCTGGTCCGGCTGGGCTTCGAGAAGGTCATCGACCCCGACCAGCTCGGATCACAACTCAACGCCGCACAGCGCCAGTTGGTGGAGATCCTGCGGGCCCTCACCAGTGAGGCGAAGGTCATCGCCTTCGACGAGCCCACCTCGTCGCTGGCCGAGAACGAAGCCGAGGCCCTCTTCGCCCTCATCGACCGCCTGCGGGCACAGGGCATCGCCGTCATCTACGTCTCGCACCGGATGAAGGAGATCTTCCGCCTGGCCGACCGGATCGCCGTCCTGCGCGACGGCACCGTCGCCGGCGTCCTGGACGCGGGCAGCACGCACGAGGGCGAGGTGGTCCGCATGATGGTCGGGCGTGACCTGTCGTCCCTATTCGTACGGCAGGACGTCGCAGGCGACGAGGTCGTCCTGCGCCTGGAGAAGGTCACCACCGACGACGTACGCGACATCGACCTGGAGGTCCGCGCCGGCGAGGTCGTGGCCCTGGCCGGGCTGATGGGGGCGGGACGCTCCGAGCTGGCCCTCGCGCTCGCCGGCGACCAGCCGGTGCGGTCCGGCCGCGTCGTCCTGAACGGCCGGCCCCTGCGCCTGCGCAGCCCCAAGGACGCGATCCGGGCCGGCATCGGCCTCGCTCCCGAGGAACGCAAGGCCCAGGCGCTCTTCCTGCACCGGAGCATCCGGGACAACACCTCGCTCGTCAGCCTGGACCGGCTGCGCCGCTGGCGCTTCGTCCGCAACGGCGAGGAGAAGGCCGCGGCACAGGACTTCTCCGACCGGCTGCGCGTACGCACGCCCGACATCGAGCACGAGGTGCGCAAGCTGTCCGGGGGCAATCAGCAGAAGGTCGTCCTCGCCCGCTGGCTGCTGCGCAAACCCAAGGTCCTGATCCTCGACGAGCCCACCCGCGGTATCGACATCGGTGCCAAGGCCGAGATCTACCGCATCATCGCCGACCTCGCCCGGGACGGGGTCGCCCTGCTGGTGATCTCCTCCGAGCTGCCCGAGGTACTCGGTCTCGCCGACCGGATCGCCGTGATGCAGAACGGGCGCATCACCGGCGAACTCACCCGTAACGAGGCCACCGAGGAAGCGATCCTCAACCTCGCCATGGCCGACGACCTGGCTCCCGTCGGCACCGACAGATCCCGCACCGACTCCGCCGCTGGAGACGCACGATGACCACCATCCAGACCCCTGCCCCGACCGACAACACGGCCCCGGCCCCAGCCCCGGCCGGAAAACCCGGACGGTTCTGGCTCACCTCGCTCGGCGGACAGAACCTCAGCCTGATCGGCGCGCTGGTCCTGGTACTGGCGCTGTTCGGCATGCTCAACGAGAACTACCTGAGCTGGACCAACATCCAGGTCATCGGCGAGGCCGTGACCATCACCGGCCTGCTCGCCATCGTCCAGACCGTCGTCATCATCTGCGGCGGCCTCGACATCTCCGTCGGCTCCCAGGCCGGCCTGGCCTCCGTGGTCAGCGCCATGGCGTTCACCAGCACCGGGGCCAATCCCTACCTCGGCATCGCCGCGGCCGTCGGCATCGGCGTGCTCGTCGGCATCGTCAACGGCATCGTCATCGTGTACGGACGCGTCAACCCCACCATCGCCACACTGGCCGGTCTCGCCGCCTACAAGGGCGTGGCCCAGCTGGTTTCCGACGGCCGCGCACAGGGTTACGTCCTCAACGATCCCTTCTTCGTCTTCCTCGGCCGTGGCAAGATCGCCGGAATCCCCGTGATGATCTGGCTCCTCGCCCTGGTCGCCCTCGCCGTGCACGTGATGCTCAAGTACACCGACATCGGGCGCAACCTCTATGCCATCGGCGGCAACGACACCGCCGCCCGCCTGGCCGGCATCAACATCAACAAGTACCTGGTCGCCGTCTACGCGCTCATCGGCGTCGTCGCGGCCATCGCGGGCATCCTGCTGACCGCCCGCACCGGTTCCGGCCAGCCCGTCTCGGGCAGCGAGGGCCTGGAGCTCAAGGCCATCACCGCCGCGGCCCTCGGCGGCTGCGCGCTCAAGGGCGGCAAGGGCGGGGTGGGCGGCACCCTCCTCGCCGTCGCGCTCCTCGGAGCGCTGGAGAACGGTCTGACCGTCGAGGGCATCAACACCTTCTGGCAGAACGTCGCCCAGGGTGCCCTGCTCGTCGCGGCGGTCGTCATCCAGCAGCGCCGCAGTGGCGAGCGGGCGGTGGGCCTGCCCCACTGACGCCGCGTCGTACGACGCGATCAGCGGCCCGAGGTCCGTCCCGCTCGGCGGGACGGACCTCGCCCGCGTACCGCCGGCGGCCCACATGGCCCCTCCGGGCGGCCGCTACGCCGGTTCGGCGTCCCTGATCTCGTCGAGGTGGTCCTCGACCCAGTTGCGCAACATCGCCAGCGGCTCCGCCACACTGCGGCCGAGCGCCGTGAGCGCGTACTCGACGTGCAGCGGCACGGCGGGGTAGACGGTCCGGTCGACGAAACCCTTGTCCTCCAGGCGCCGGAGCGTGCTGGTGAGGACCTTCGGACTGATGCCCTCCAGACGCCGCTGGAGGACACCGAACCGCTGCGGGCCCGCCTCCATGGCGCCAATCGCCAGCGCGGACCACTTGTTGGCGAGCAGATCCAGCACCTCGCGGCACGGACATTGCGCCGCGTACACGTCGTGGTGATCGTGCCGCTCCGTCGTGCACCCCATGACCATGGACCGCACCCCCCGTCTCTTGTGTCCCACCTCAATACTTCCCGACAGGAAGTACCTGCCCTTGCAGGTTACTACTCCCCCGGAGATACGTTGCGACGCGTGGCCACGGCTCGCCTCCACCGCTTCACGGACCCCGGCGGGGAGAGTGGCCCTCGGCGGCCCTCCCCCCGCACACCCCAACGGGAAGGAGCACCGCCCGGCCGCACGGACGACAGACACGAGAGGAAAGAACGATGCGAGAAGCCCCCTTCGAGACCATGCCGGCGGTCGCCTGCCGCAGGAGCCTGCCGGTCGAGGACCCCGAGAGCCTGGTGGACGTCGAACTCCCGCTGCCCGAGCCCGGTCCGCGCGACCTCCTTGTCCGGGTGGAGGCCATCGCGGTCAACCCCGTGGACTACAAGGTGCGCCGCAACAGCGACCCGGGCGGCGAGCCCAAGGTGCTGGGGTGGGACGCCGCGGGCACCGTGGTGGCCGTGGGTGAAGAGGTCGAACGGTTCGCCGTCGGCGACGAGGTCTTCTACGCCGGTGCCATCGACCGGCCGGGAGCCAACGCACGCTTCCACGCCGTCGACGAGAGCCTCGTCGGCCGGAAGCCGGCCACACTGTCCTTCACCGAGGCGGCGGCGCTGCCGCTGACCTCGCTCACCGCGTGGGAAGGCCTCTTCGAACGCCTGGGCCTCCAGGAGGGCGACCGGGAGAGCTCCGGCACCCTGCTGGTCACCGCGGCGGCCGGCGGCGTCGGGGCGATGGTGGCACAACTGGCACGCGCTCTGACCGGCCTGACGGTGGTGGGCACCGCCTCACGGCCGGAGACCGAGGAGTTCGCTCGCCGGATGGGCGTCGCCCACATCGTCGACCACCACCGGCCGCTGCCCCCACAACTGGCCGAAGTGGCACCGGGCGGAGTCGATTACGTATTCAGCACGGCCGGGACGGACCAGAACCTCGCGGCCTACGGCGATGTGCTCAAGCCGTTCGGCCGGATCGTCGCCATCGACGACTTCGGCCCGGTGGACATCGGTGTGCTGAAGTCAAAGAGCATCTCCTTCCACTGGGAGCTGATGTTCACCCACTCCCTGTACCGGACCCCGGACCGGGCGGCCCAGCACCGCATCCTGACCCGGGTCGCCGAACTCGTGGACGAGGGCGTTCTCACCACCACCGCGACGAGGGACCTCGGCACCATCAACGCCGCCCACCTCCGCGAGGCGCACAGGGTCATGGAGTCCGGGAGCGCGATCGGCAAGATCACCATGACGGGTTTCTGACCGCTCGCCCGGTCAGACGACTGGCCGGGCCGCTTTAGCCGATCGTTACACTCCGACCCTCCAACTTGGCTGGATCTACACACCCTTCACCACGTACCTTCACTGGTACGTCTTGACCGGCACCGGCGTTGCCGTGCCGTGACGCCTCTTGGACCAGGACATCAACCTGTTTCCGACAGCCGGAGCGCCGGCGGCGTCCCCCGGCGCCGTGAATCCGCGAGATCCGCGAGGCACGCGCCGATGGCCGGAAGACGCGTCGGATCCCGTCGACAGGAGTCCTGTGAGCACCGTTCTTTGCCCTCGCTGCGGCGACAGCTTCCAGTGCGCATGCCGGCCGGACGCCGGTAGCGAGGGGACGGGAACCATCGCGGCGCCCGTCGAGTTCGAGCAGGAGTGGATCAGACCGTACCTCGCCACGAGTGATGTTCCGTCAGGACGGATACCGGTGTCCCCAGCGGCATGGACTGCGGCGGAGGAGATGCGGAACAACGGCCCGCAGCACTCGTCCGGGGAAACCCGGTCCCGCACGGCGGGGCGCGGGAGGGCGCGCTCGGGGGCGCGCCGGCGCCGCAAGCGGACCGGCCGTCTGCCGCTGACCGCCGCCGTGGCCGCCCTCCTCTGTTCCGCCGCGTTCGCGGGCGGCTTCTGGATGGTGAAGGGCACGGACCCCCGGGCGGCGGACGAGCGGCCGTCCACCGCGCTGGTGGAGGACCCCGATGGTCCGGCGACGTCCACACCGGCCGGTGACGCCGGCGCCCCGCCCGCCGGCGTGCCCGATCCGGGCTCCCCGTCACACGTGCGCGGCCTGGCCCGCCAGCCGCACCCTTCGTCGGGCGCTGCCTCCGCGTCCCCCTCGGCCACCGGCACCGGTACACCGACCGCCACCTCCTCCCCCGGCACCCCTTCGGCATCGGCCGCCCCCTCGACCGCTCCGGCCGGGCCCACGCTGTCCCGGCACGACCGGGGACCCGAGGTCACCGAGCTCCAGCAGCGATTCACCCACCTCGGGTTGTGGCACCATCCGGTGCGGGACCACTACAACCAGCACCTCCAGAACACGGTCGCGCGGTTCCAGGAGACGCACGGTATCCAGGAGGACCCGACGGGCGTATACGGTCCGGCCACCCGGCGGGTGCTGGAATCCATGACTCCCTGACTCCCCGGGGCTTGCCCACGGCCGGGAAACCTCAAGCCCGGCCGTCGGCGTTCCGTCGCCCCGCGTTCACCCGCCCGCCGCGTGTTCACGCAAACATCGTTGTGTCCGTCCCCCAGAGACCGAGGATGCAACATGAAACGCAGAACGCTGCTCAGCTCGTCGGCCGGCGCCATGGCGCTCGCCGTCACCGCGCCCGTGCCCGCGGTCGCGCGCCCGGGCGGGAACGCGGCCCGGCCGCTGTCCACCTTCAACGTCATCAGCGACATCCAGGGCGACCTGGGCGACCTGGCCGCCGCGCTCACCGACATCGGGGCGACCGCCCCGGGCAGCACGGGCCTTGCCGTCGCCGGTGACATCACGCCCCGCGGGTACGACGCGGAGTACGCCGCCGTACGACGGGTCGTCGACCGCGGCCCGATCCCGCGCGAAGTCGCCTGGGCCATCGGCAACCACGAGTTCTACGTGCCCAAGTACGCCGACCCGCAGGCCCTGGCCCTGGAGACCTGGCCCAACGGCACCACCGAGGACTCGCTGTTCCGCAGCTTCTTCCGGTTCGCCGGGCGTTCCAGCGTCTACGCCGAGACGACCTTCGGCGGCATCCCGGTGCTCACCATCGGGACCGAGCGGTACATGCACTACCACGACCCCAAACTGTGGGACGAGGTCTGGCTGAGTGGGGCGCAGTTGCGATGGCTCGAAGAGCGGCTGCGGTACTGGGCGCGGCGCCGCAAGCCGGTCATGGTGATCGCCCACCATCCGCTGCCCGACACGGTCTCCGGGACCCGGAACAAGCTGTACCGCACGGACTACCTCCAGGCGGACGCGCTCCTGGGCGTGCTCGGCCGCCACCGCGACGTGTTCCTCTTCACCGGACACACCCACTGGGACCTGAACCTCTCCGACTGGTACGTGCGCCGGGTGGTCCCGGGCACGGCGAACCTCGACGGCTTCCCGGTCATCAACACCGGAGCCGTACAGACGGGTTTCGCGGACGACGGGCGCGGCGGTGAGACCACCGTCCCGGGCCGGTTCAATCAGGGCCTCCAGGTGGACGTGTTCCGCGACAGGGTGGTCGTCAAGGCGCGTGACTTCGCGGCCCGCAGATGGCTGAAGCAGGTCACCGTGCCCCTCTTCACCACGGCCTGACGGGCAGGGCCGTCGCGCCCCGCGAGTGCGGCGGCACACCCGTGCGGGCGCGGCCGGCCGGCGCTCGCCGGGTTCCCACCGACTGCCCTCGGCGGGGCCGTCAGCGCCGGCCACCCCGTGATGAGAGGCGCCTGTCCGCTTGTGAAGAGTGCTGTGTACACTCGGCCGACGAATCGGGCTGTGCGCGACAGTATCGGGGATGGCATCGTGACCGGAGCAGCACCACTCGCACCGCAGCGGAGGGCGTTGATCCTCGACATCGTGCGCCGTGAGGGGGCCGTGCGGGTGACCGAGCTCGTGGAGCGGCTCGGGGTCTCCAACATGACGATCCGCCGTGATCTGGAGGTGCTGGTACGGACCGGCTCGGTGGAGAAGGTGCACGGGGGCGCGGTCATGGCCTCCGCGACCACCGCGGACGAGCCGGCGTTCGAGACGAAGTCCGCCCTGGAGTCGGCCGCCAAGGCCGCGGTGGCCCGTGCGGCGGCCGGACTCGTGCAGCCGGGCAGTGTCGTCGCGCTCGCGGGAGGGACGACGGTCTTCGCCGTCGCGCACTTGCTCCGCGAGATTCCCCGGCTCACGGTGGTGACGAACTCCCTGCCGGTGGCCGAACTCCTCCGGCCGTCCGTCGGGGCGCAGGCCGACTCCGCCCCGACGCTCCTGCTGACCGGCGGTGCCCCGACGAAGTCGGCTTCCCTGGTGGGGCCGCTGGCGGACCAGGCGATCCGTTCCCTGCAGGTCGATCTCCTGATCGCCGGCGCCCACGGCGTCTCGGAACGCGCGGGGGCGACCACACCGAACCTCGCGGAGGCGGAGACCAACCGTGCGCTGATCTCCTCGGCCGGCCGGGTGGCCGTCGTCGCCGATCACAGCAAGTGGGGCGTCGTGGGTCTCAGCCGCTTCGCGGCACTGTCCGAGATCGACTACTTCGTGTCGGACGACGGCCTGGCACCGGAGGCCCGTTCGGTACTGGAGGAGCACGTGGGCCAGGTGATCCTGGGAGAGACGGAAGCGGCCTGACGGTCGACCCCGCGGCCTCGGGCTCGCCGGGGCGCGGTGTCGACGGTGGCGCGCACCGGTCCCGCACGGCCGCCCGCTTTCCGCAGGGAAAGTAGGTCTCCTTGCGGGTAACCAGGGGGTGGTCCCTAGGGTCGGACACACCGAACCGGCCGTACGAACCGGTCGTGCCGTGCCGGCGTCCCGGCCCGGCCTTGGATGACCGACAAGGAGAGTCACCGTGACCCGCTCCGAGCCTCACCGAACCATCGTCGCCCTCGCGCGTGTGAAAGCGCGCCGCTCACAGCGGGAGGCGCTGCGGGACGCGCTGGTGACACTGGTCGAACCGTCCCGCGCCGAGCCGGGCTGCTCCGACTACACGCTGTTCGAGCTGCACGACGAGCCCGGCACCTTCTACGTGCGCGAGACCTGGGACGACCAGGCGGCACTCGACTTCCACCGCGCGACGCCCCACTTCCGGGCCTTCGCGGCCCGCTTCGACGAGCTGCTGGACGAACCGATCCGGCTGACCCGGCTCCGGGCCGTACCTCTCGCCTGACGGCTTCGTCCGGCCAGGCGGCGCGCCTGGCCGGACGAGGCCACCGGTCGGGGTTCCCGCATCCGCCGTCACTCGTTGACGGTGAACCCCTGGTCCTTGCCGTACTTCACACTGGCCTGCTGCCAGGCGGCCAGGCCCTTCTCCAGCGGCAGGCCGGAGACGTACGACTTGCCGGCCGTGTCGTTGAAGATGGAGTTGGCGTACACCTGGTAGGGCAGGTACGACCAGCCGGAGGCGACGTTCCGGGCGGATGCGGCGAAGATCTTGTTGGCCTGCTGACCGCCGAAGTACGGGAACTTCTGCTCCAGGAAGGCCGGGGACTCCAGGTCGGCGACCGTGGCCGGGAAGGCGCCCTGGGCGACGCGCGAGGTGGCGCCCTCCCCGGTGGTCGCGTACTCGATGAACGCGTAGGCGAGTTCCTTCTTCTGCGCGTCCTTCGTCATGACGAGCGAGCTGCCGCCGTTCTCGGCGCTGATCGTCTTGCCCTTCTCCCACTGCGGCAGGGGCGCGACCCTCCAGTCACCGGAGGCCGAGGCGACGCCGGACGAGAAGTTCGCCGGCATCCAGGCCCCGATGGCCAGGGTCGCGATGGTGCCGTCGGCGAGTCCCTTGTACCACTCGTCGCTCCAGGAGCTGACCGGCGCCACGAGACGCTCGTCGAGCAGGCGCTGCCACGTGTTGGTGTACGTCTTCACGCCGGCGTCCGTGAAGTCGACCGAGACCTTGGTGTCGCTCGCCTTGTACGGGCGGCCGCCCGCCTGCCATATGAGGCTCGTCGTGGCGCCCGCGTCACCCATGTCGTTGGTGATGTACACCTTGGGGTCCGCCTTGCGCAGCGCGCGGGCGGCTTCCACGTACTCGTCCCAGGTCGTGGGCACCTTGATGTGGTGCTTGTCGAAGAGCTTCTGGTTGTAGAACAGCGCCATCGGCCCCGAGTCCATCGGCATGGCCCAGGTCGAGCCGCCGGCCCGCACGGCGCTGGAGGGTCCGGCGGAGAAAGCGCGGTCGTGGTCGCGGGCGCCGTAGCGGGCGAGGTCGACGACCGACTTGCCGAAGACGAACTGCCCGAGCGCGTAGTACTCGACCTGTGCGACGTCGGGGGCGCCGGAGCCGGCCGCCAGGGCGTTCTGGAGCGCGGTGTACTGCTTGTCGTTGGTTCCGGCGTTGACCAGCTCGATGTCGACCTTGGGGTACTTCTTCTCGAAGTCGGCCGCCACCTTCTTCAGGGTGGGTTCCCAGGCCCACACCGTCACTTTCCCGCCCTGCTTCAGCGCGTTCGCGATGTCCTCCTTGTCGGCGCCGGAGCCGTCGTCGCTGGAGGATCCGCAGGCACTGGCGCCGAGGGCGAGCACACAGGCCGTCGCGACTGCGCCGAGGAACCTGCGGGTGTTCTTCGTTCTCATGGGTGGTGCTCCCAAGTCGATCGGTCAGGGCAACAGGAGGAAGGAGGCGGGCGGGAGGCAGGTCATTCCTTGACGCTTCCGGCGGACAGACCGGACTGCCAGTACCGCTGGAGCAGCAGGAAGATCACGACGATGGGCGCGATCGTGAGCAGCGATCCGGTGATGATGAGGTCGAAGACCGCCTCGCCGCCCGCCGTCTGGGCCTGGGCGTTCCAGGCGTTGAGCCCGAGGGTGAGCGGGTACCAGTCCGGATCCTTGATCATGATCAGGGGGAGGAAGTAGTTGTTCCAGGTCGCGACCATGGAGAAGAGCAGCACGGTGATCGTGCCCGGCATGAGCAGGGGCAGGGCGATGCGGAAGAAGGTGCGCAGTTCGCCGGAGCCGTCGATACGGGCGGCCTCGAGGAGTTCGTCCGGCACCGCCTCGGAGGCGAAGACCCACATCAGGTAGAGGCCGAAGGGCGAGATGAGTGAGGGGATGATCACGGCCCAGGGGGTGTTGGTCAGTCCCATGCCGCTGAACATGAGGAAGGTGGGTACCGCCAGGGCGGTCCCCGGTATGGCCACGGCTCCGATGACCACCGCGAAGACGGCCTTGCGGCCCGGGAAGTCGTACTTGGCCAGCGCGTAGCCGCCGAGCACCGCGAGCACCGTCGCTCCCCCGGCACCGGCCAGCACGTAGAAGAGGGTGTTCAGCAGCCAGCGCACGAAGACACCGTCGTCGTACGTCAGCGTGCGGGACACGTTGTCCCAGAAGTTGACGTCCTCGCCGAACCAGAGGCCGAACGACGTGACCAGGTCCCGTTGGTTCTTGGTGGAGTTGATCACCAGCCAGCCCAGCGGGAGCAGGGTGTAGACCAGGACGAGACCGGTGACCAGGGTCAGGGGGACGCTGCGCCGGGGGTTGAGCGGGGTGCTGGGGCGGCGCCTCGAAGTGCGCTGCGGAGGCGCGGCGGCGGGGCTGGTCGCCGCCGCCCTCCTGACGTGATCGGTGGTGGCTGTGGCGGTCATCGGTCAGCCCTTCTTCCGCATGCCGCGCAGTTGGACGGCGTAGGCGATGATCGCGGTGATGACGCCCATCACGATCGCCACGGTCGCGGCGTAGTTGTGCTGCTGTCCGGCGAAGGACAGCGAGTAGGTGTACAGGTTGGGGGTGAAGTCGTTGGTGATCGCGTTGGGGGCGAGCTTCTGGAGGATGCTCGGCTCGTTGAACAGTTGGAAACTGCCGATGATGGAGAAGATCGTGGCGATGACCAGTGCACCGCGAATGGCGGGGAGCTTCACGGAGAGCACGATGCGCCACTCGCCGGCGCCGTCGATGGCCGCCGCTTCGTACAGCGAACGCGGGACGACTCGCAGGGCCGCGTAGAAGATGAGCATGTTGTAGCCGACGAATTCCCAGGTCACGATGTTGCCGATGGAGGCCAGTACCAGGGACGGCGAGAGCGGGTTGGGCAGGGAGACGCCGAAGGCGTCGTTGATGTTCCCGACGAGGCCGAACCGGGTGCCGTACATGAAGCCCCACAGGAGGCTGGCGACGACCGCGGGTACCGCGTAGGGCAGGAAGATCGCGATCCGGAAGAACGACGTGCCGTAGAGGCGGCCGCTGTCGATGGCCAGCGCGACCAGCAGCGAGATGCCCAGCATGATGGGCACCTGGACGGCCAGGAACAGCGCGACGTTGGAGAACCCGTCCCAGAACCGGGGGTCGGTCAGGGCTTGTACGTAGTTGTCGAGCCCGACGAACGACCTGCCGCCCACCAGCCGGTCACGGAACAGGGTGAGATACACGGAGTACCCGATCGGCGCCAGGAAGACCAGCGCGAACACCGCGACGAACGGCCCGGCGAACCCCCACCCGACGAGGGTGTTCATACGGGACCGGGCGTTCGCTCGCGGACGGGGTGGGGGTGCCGTCTTCGCGGCCGTCGGGAGGAGCGTCATAGGGGTGTTCCTTGTGTCGGTGACCGACAGGTCTGGAAATCGAGGGAGAGCCCGAGCCCTCAGGCGCGTCACCGCCTGCCCGAGGCTGCCCGATGCCGCAATGTTTACGTAATCATCGGTAGCGAGATGGTGACATCGCGAGTGGGGTGCGTCAAGGAGGAAAGCGCCCTCGTCGCGCCTGGATTGGCGACTGCGGGTGGCGTGGTCCCGGGCACGCGAAAGCGCCCGCCGGACTCCGCCGCGGTGGGCTGCGGCGGAGTGAACAGCGGGCTGGACGCGCCCACGAGCAGCGCCGGCGGGCCCGGCGCGCCTGGGCCCGGCCTCAGTCTGCGGTGGACGGACACGACGGCACGGGCGAAGGGCGGGCGGTCACGCGGCGTGTGGTGGGCGCGGTCAGGGCTGCACGGTCAGGGTAGGGGCGGCCAGGGGTGGGCGCGGCGCGGACGAGGGCCGTTGTGCGCGGCCCCGGCGGCGTACGGACGGAGAGAGGGCGGGAGGCGCGACGAAAGGTGCGCGGGGAGGAGGGGGCGGCGGCACGGCTCTCCGGACGGGCCGCCGCCTCTCACCACTCGGCCAGGGATCCGTCGGCGCGGCGCCAGATCGGGTTGCGCCAGCGGTGGCCCGTCTCGGCGGCGTGCTCGACCGCCTTCTCGTCGATGTCGATGCCGAGCCCCGGCGCCGTGAGCAGGGAGACGTGTCCGTCCTCGTACCGGAAGACGGAGGGGTCGACGAGGTAGTCCAGCAGATCGGAGCCGGTGTTGTAGTGGATGCCGAGGCTCTGCTCCTGGATCAGGAGGTTGGGGGTCGCGAAGCCCACCTGGAGGCAGGCGGCCAGCGCGATCGGCCCGAGCGGGCAGTGCGGGGCGAGGGACACGTCGTGAGCCTCCGCCATCGCCGCTATCCGCCGGACCTCGGAGATCCCTCCGGCGTGGGACAGGTCGGGCTGGGCGACGGCGATGCCCTGCTGGAGCACGGACTTGAAGTCCCAGCGTGAGTAGAGCCGTTCACCGGTCGCGATGGGGATGCTGGTGGACCGTACGACCTCGCCGATGTGGGCGCTCATCTCCGGGACCACGGGTTCCTCGACGAAGAGCGGCAGGTACGGTTCGAGCAGCGGGAGGACCCGCCGGGCCATGGGAAGCGTGAGCCGGCCGTGGAAGTCCACGGCGATGTCGAAGGTGTCGCCCACCTCGGAGCGGACACTCGCCACGCGCTCGACGATGCCGTGGACGGCTCGGGGCGTGTCGATGAGCTCCAGTTGGGGGGAGGCGTTCATCTTGATCGCCGTGAAGCCCTCGGCCTTGCGGGCCGCGGCCTGCTGCGCGACGTCGTCCGGACGGTCTCCGCCGATCCAGCTGTACACCCGCGCCCGGTCCCGGACGTTGCCGCCGAGCAGCTGCCACACCGGCACCCCGAGTGCCTTGCCGGTGATGTCCCACAGCGCCTGGTCGATCCCGGCGACCGCGCTGGACAGCACGGGGCCGCCGCGGTAGAAGCCGCCCTTGGTGAGGACCTGCCAGTGGTCCTCGATGCGCAGAGGATCCTGTCCGACGAGGTGGTCGGCCAGCTCCTCGACGGCGGCCGCGACGGTGTGCGCGCGTCCCTCGACGACCGGTTCGCCCCACCCGGTGATGCCCTCGTCGGTGTCCACGCGCAGGAAGCACCAGCGCGGGGCCACCAGGTAGGTGCGCAGGGATGTGATCTTCACTTGGACTCCTTCTTCACGGTCCAGCCGCCGTCCACGGTCAGGCTCGTGCCGGTGATGTACGAGGCGTCGTCGGACGCCAGGAACGCGACCGCGGCCGCCACTTCTTCGGGGTAACCCAGCCGTCCGAGGGCGGTGGCGCGTGCGGACAGCAACCGGTCGTCCTCGTCCACGGCCCGCCAGTGCTCGGTCAGGATGGGGCCGGGGAGCACGGAGTTGAAGCGCACGTCCGGTCCGTACTCGACGGCGAGCTGCCGGACGAGCGCGCACATGCCGCCCTTGGCCGCCGCGTACGCCGGGTGGCCGGGCAGGCCGCACAGCGCGTGGACGCTGGACGTGGCGACGAAGGAGCCGCGGTTGGCGCGCAGGTCGTCGAGGAAGGTCCGTACCGCGAGGTAGACCGCCTTGAGGTTGACGGCCAGTTCCCGGTCCCACGCGGAGCCTTGCAGTTCGTGGGCGGGCGCGTCGGTGTGGACGAAGGCGTTGCCGTGGACGAGGTCGACGGGGCCGAACATCTCGTGGGTGCGGTCCCTCAGCCGGATCCACTCCTGTTCGGAGGAGACGTCGCACCGGACGAAGCCGGCGCGTCCGCCGTTGGCACGGATCTTCTCCGCGAGGGCAGTGCCGGCGTCGGCCGCGATGTCGGCGATGACGACCGCCGCTCCCTCGGCGGCGAGGCGTACGGCGCTGGCGGCGCCGATGCCGGAGGCGGCACCGGTGACGACGGCGGTCCGCCCGGTGAATCGGTTCATGGTCGATGACTTCCTGTGCTGTCGGGGGCGGAGCGTCCGTCGAGGGGTTCGCTCCGCGGTCGGCGGGTGACGTCCTCGCCGCGGAGGAGGCGCAGAGGGGCCGTGGTGGAGGCCCGGAGGGGAGAAGGAGGTCCGGAAGGGCCGTGGTGGAGGGGGTTCGGAAGGGCCGTGGTGGAGGCCCGGAGGGTCAGCGGGTGACGTCGTCGCCCTGGAGGAGGTCCAGCTCGGAGCGCCGGGGCAGGCCCTCCCAGTCGCCCGGTACGCTCACCGCGAAGGCTCCGCACGTGGCGGCCAGCCGGAGGCGGTGGGCGACGGAGCCGCCGTCGAGGAGGCCGGCGAGGTACCCGGCGACGAAGGCGTCACCGGCGCCGATCGGTTCCACCAGGGTGACCGGAACGGCGTCCTGGACGTGTACGGCACCGGGCGTCGCCGTGAGGGCGCCCCGGGCTCCGAGTTTCAGCACCGCCTCGCGGGGCCCGAGTTCGAGCAGGGCGACCGCCATGGCGGCGGGTGTGGCCTCGGGCACGACCAGTGCGGCCTCTTCGGGGCCTGCGAAAACGATGTCGGCGTGGGCGACCAGTTCGGTCAGTTCGGCGGCCGCCTCTTCTCTGGACCACAGCAGCGAGCGGTAGTTGAGGTCCAGGGTGACGGGGACGCCGGCGTCACGGGCGATCTCGACGGCTCGCCGGACGGCGGCCCTGGGGGCCTCCCCCAGCGCGGGGGTGATGCCCGTGACGTGCAGGACTCCCGCCCCGGCGACGAGGTCCGGGTCGACGTCGTCCGGGGAGAGGCGCGCTCCGGCCAGGCCGCGCCGGTAGTAGGTGACGCGGGTGCGGTCGGGTGTGCGGCGCTCGCGCAGCATGAGTCCGGTCGGCTCGGACGCGTCGACGCGTGCACGGGTGACGTCGACGCCCTCGCCGCGCAGGCCGTCGAGGATCATCGTGCCGGCGCTGTCGGCCCCGACCGTTCCCGTCCAGGACGCCTGGTGGCCGAGGCGGCTCACCCCGATCGCGACTGTGGCCTCCGCACCGGCGAACGCCAGGCGCAGCGGGGTCCCGGGGCCGAGCGGGCCGGGCTGGGTCGCGGCGACGACGGCCATCGCCTCGCCGAGGGTCACGAGCGTGCTCATGCGCGTATTCCGTTCAGCAGGGCGGCGGCCCGCTCGCGCAGGGCGTCCTCGTCGCCGCCTTCGCAGGCGTCCCCAACCAGGGGGCTGCCCATGCCCAGCGCGGCGGCACCGGCCGCCAGGTAGGCGGGCGCCTGCTCGATGGAGATGCCGCCGGTCGGAACCAGCCGGACGTCGGGCAGCGGTGCGAGGACGGCCCGTAGGTAGTCGGGGCCGCCCACGGAAGCGGGGAACAGCTTGACCATGGAGGCCCCGGCCCGTCGGACCGAGAGGATCTCGCTCGGTGTGAACGCACCGGGCAGCGCGAGGACGCCGAGCCTGCGCGCCTCGACGACGACGTCCAGGCAGGTCGCCGGTGTGATGAGGTAGGTGGCCCCCGCCTCCACGGCGCGGTGCGCCTGCGAGGGTGTGATCACGGTGCCCGCGCCGAGTGCCATCCCGGACGGCTTGGAGCCGGCGTACTCGTGCAGCGCGTCCAGCGCTCCCGGGGTGGTGAGCGTGAACTCCACCGCGCGCAGCCCGGCTTGGTGAAGGGTGTCGGCGGTGGTGGTGAGGTGCCGGGCCGAGCCCGAGCGCAGGATCGCGATCACGGGGGTGTCGGCGAGGGCGGTGGTCAGATCCGTCATGTGGTGGGGAGCCTCTGTGGTCGTCGGGCCGGAGGGGATGGGGATGGCGGAGGTGGTGGGGATGGCGGAGGTGGCGGGAGTGGTGGAGAGGTGTACGGCGTTATCGGCGTAGAGGGGTGTCCTGACCGGCCAGGGGCAGGCGGCCCGGGACCGGCTGATCGGCGAAGGGCGGGACCGGGAGACCGGTGGCTCCCGGCCTGCACGCGAAGAGCCGTCCGGCTTCCGGCTCCGCCGCCAGCCGCTCGGGACTCAGGCCCTCGGCCGCTGTGGTGATCACCAGGACGTCCAGGTCCGGCCCCGCGAAGGCGCAGCTGGAGACCTGGGAGGCGGGCACGGTCACCACGGCGTGCAGCACGCCGTCCGGTGTGTACGCGCGCACTTCGCCCGCCCCCCACACCGCGACCCAGACACGGCCGGCGGTGTCGACGGCGAGGCCGTCCGGGACGCCGTCGCCGCCCGTGTCGGCGAAGGGACGGCGGTGGGAGACGTCACCCTTGACCGGGTCGTAGTCGAGGACGTCGACGCGGCGGGTCGCACTGTCGGCGTAGTAGAGCAGCCGCCCGTCGGGGCTCCAGCCCAGGCCGTTGGAGATGCCGACGCCGTCGAGCAGGGTGGTCACGGTGCCGTCGGGGTCGAGTCGGTAGAGGGCGCCCGCGCCGGGGGTCGTCCCGTCGAGGGCCATCGTTCCGGCGAGCAGCCGCCCCCCGGGGTCACAGGCGGCGTCGTTCATCCGTCGCGGGGTCCCGTCGTCCGCCATCGCGGGAGCCGCCACCTCCGCGTACGCACCGGTGTCGTCGACACGCAGGAACGCCGTTCCGGCGGCGGCGAGCAGTCCCCCGGAGGCACACGGCGTGACCGCTCCGACGGGCCGGTCCAGACGCAGGGTGGCCGTGGGTCCGAGGTCGGGAACGCCGCTGTCGTCCTCCCGGGCCACCAGCGCCGCCCGGTGGATGAGCCCGGCCGTGATGTCCACCCACAGCAGCTCGTGGCGTGCGGCGTTCCAGACGGGGCCCTCCGTCAGCCGGCCCGGCTCGGGCGTGCAGGGGGACGCGGTCAATCGCATGGTGTCGCTCCTCGTGTGCGGCATGTCGCGGCATGCGCGGCGGCGCGGAAGGCGGTCGGCCGCAGGGGGGCCTCGGGTAACGCCCGGGGGGCGTCGTCCGGAAAGGGGGCGGGTCCGGGACGGGTCCCTGCGGCCCGCAAACCTGCGGCGGCCCGTCACCGGGACGAAACTCTATGGCTTCTTCTAACCCATGTAAATACTCGGGGACGGTCAGCGCGAATAGGGTGGGCGATCATCACCGAACCTCTGTCACTACTGGTCGAAGGACGCCCCCATGGCGAAGCGCACCGCGCAGGACATCCGCCGCCGCAACCGGTTCGACGCCTTGCGCTGCGTCTTCGCCGCCCCCGGCCCGGTGAGCCGGCAGGACATCGCGGAGACCACGGGGCTGTCGTTCGCGACGGCCGCCAATCTGGCCACGGAGCTGCTGGAGGCGGGAGTCCTCCGGGAGGCCGGCCGCGAGGAGTCCAAGGGCGGCCGCCCGCGGGCGCGGCTGGCGGTCAACGCCGAGCGCGGCGCCCTGATCGGCATCGACGTCGCGGAGACCTCCGTCCAGGTCGAGTTGTTCGACCTGGCGCTCTCGGTGCTGCACAGCCTCCGGTTGCCCCTGCGCGGGGCGGACGTACGGCCGGAGGAGGTGGTGGGGACGATCGTGGCGGGGGTGGAGCAGCTGGTGGTGGCCTCGGGCACCCGGCCCGAGAGCGTGCTCGGTGCGGGTGTGAGCGTGCCCGGCCTCGTCGAACGCGAGGGCGGCGTCTCGGTGTTCTCGCCGTACTGGTCCTGGCGCGACGTACCGCTGCGGGCGCTGCTCGCCGAGCAGCTCACCATGCCCCTGTACCTGGACAACCCTCTCAAGGCCGCCACCGTGGCGGAGATGTGGTTCGGGGCCGGCCGCGAGGTGGACGACCTGGTCGTGGTCACCCTGCGCGCCGGCGTGGGGGCGGGGATCGCGGTCGACGGAGCCCTGTACCGAGGGGCCAGCAACAGCGCCGGGGAATGGGGCCACACGTGCCTGATCCGTGACGGCCGCGAGTGCCGGTGCGGCAGGCGCGGATGCGTGGAGGCGTACGTCAGTACGCGCGGCGTCGTCCGGACCCTCCGCGAAGTGGCCCCGGACAGCCCGCTGCTGGACGCCGACGAGGCCACCGTCGTCGGCGCGGTCGCCCGCGCCTCCGCGGCGGGCGATCCCGTGGCCGCCGAGACCGTCGCACGCACCGCCCGCCACCTGGGCATGGCCGCGGCCGACCTGCTCAACCTGTTCAACCCACAGGCGCTGGTGCTCGGCGGCTGGGTGGCGGACCGGCTCGGCGAGCCGCTGCTGGAGCAGGCCCGTGAGGTGATCGCGGCGCACGCGCTCCCGGCGACGCTCCAGGCGCTCACCCTGCGGCTCAGTGCGGTACGGGGCAACCCGGTGGCCCTCGGCGCCGCCACGTTCGCCCTGGAGGGCTTCCTCGACGACCGTGAGACGTTCGGAACGGTGGCCGCGGGACGGCGTGCCGCGAGGGCGGCACGGGAACGGACGTCCTGAGGCGGCGGGAACGGGAACGGACGTCCTGAGGCGGCGGGTCCGGGAACGGACGTCCTGAGGCGGCGGGTCCGGCCGCGCGCACCCTTGGCCGGTCCTGGCGCGACCCCGGTGTCGGGTGGGCCCCGTGAGCCGCGGGCGTACCGGACACAGGTCCGGCGGCGAGGCTTGTGGCGACCGGACCTGCCGCCACCGTGTCGCGCGAGCGTGCGACAGTGCGCCGCTCCGGCCGCGAGAACCGTCGGCGTCCCGGACACACACGGGCGTACCGGACGCATACGCGCGGGGCGGGCGCGCCTCAGGCGGCCGGCGCCGCCGTACTGTCGCGCACGACCAGCTCGGGCGCCACCGACTTCTGCCGCACCGTGCCCGCATCGCCGTCGATCTGGTCGAGCAGGAGAGAGACGCAGTGCCGGCCCACCGTGTCGAAGTCCTGCCGGACGGTGGTCAGCGGTGTGGGGAAGAACCCGGCTTCGGGGATGTCGTCGAATCCGGTCACGCTCACGTCGCCGGGCACCCGCCGCCCCGCCTCGTGCAGGGCGCGCATGACCCCTAGGGCCATCTGGTCGTTGGCGGCGAAGACGGCCGTCACCTCCGGGCGGGCGGCCAGCTCCTGGCCGGCCCGGTATCCCGAGGCCGCCGACCAGTCCCCGTACAACAGAGGCGGAACGCCGGCGCCCGCGTCCTTCAGGGCCCGGTGCCACGCCTCGGCGCGGCGTCGCGCCGCGTAGGAGTCCCGCGGCCCGGCGACGTGCCACACCGTACGGTGGCCGAGCCCCAGCAGGTGCCCGACGGCTTCACGGGTGCCGCGGGCCTGGTCGACGTCGACATTGGCGTACCGGTGGCCGGTGTCCCCGTCGGCGAACACCACCGGCACGCCGGTCGGCAGGCGCAGTTCGGGCGTGTCCAGGATCTGCGACTCGATCAGGATGATGCCGTCCACGGACTGCACCATCAGCTGCTGGAACGCCTGGCGCACGGCGGCTCCCGTCTGCGCGCGGGCCCCCAGGAAGTTCACGAAGAACTCGGCTTCGCGGGCCGCGTCGGAGATGGCCGCGAAGGTCCGGGCGTTGCCGTAGGCGCTGATGTCGAAGCTGATGACCCCGAGTGTCCCGAACCGCCCGGTGACCAGCGCGCGCGCCGCCGTGTTTGGCCGGTAGCCGAGCATCTTCATCGCCGCCAGCACCCGTTCGCGGGTGGCCGCGTCGACGTTCTGCTTGTTGTTGGCCACCCGGGAGACGGTCTGGGACGAGACGCCCGCCATCGCGGCGACATCGGCCATCGAGGGCGACTGCCGTGGGGGACGGGACCGTGGCGATCTGGCACCGGCTTCGCGCGGCATATGAACGGGACCTCCGTACCGGGACGTCGAAGCGGAATGCGGCCGCACTCCTTGTGAATGTTAGCGCTACCTCTCCGTAGACCGCACGGAAAGGAGCACGGAACACGGGACGAACCGGACGTAATGGATCCGCGGTCGCAAACGAATCTCAGACGTACTCGTCAGTTGCCTTGACACTCCTGTGCGCCACTTCGAAACTCTCACGCAACCGCCAGTTGTTTACGCAAACATAAGGAAGGGAAACAGCAACTTAACGCCCTGCGGTACCGCTCTTCGCCGTGCGTCGAGGAGTGGCGAACACCGGGACCTCCCCACCCGGCGGCAGGGAACCCGCCAGGAACCGTCGACGGCCGAGCGGACCTGCACCGCCGTCGGCAGGCACTCCTCCCCCTCCTGGTACTCGACCGCGCCCACCGCCCCGGGCCGGGGCGCGACGACCGCGGCGGGCCGAACCGCGCCCACGCGTGTCCGGGAGACCGAACCGCCTGGACACTCACCCCCACATCGAGCACAAGAGGTACCTCTCCATGTCGTATCCGAAGAGGCGAGCAGCGGTGCTCCTCACCGTGCTTTCCAGCCTGCTCCTCACCCTCGCCGGCGCCACGGGCACCGCCCACGCCGCACCGGCGACCGTCACCAACGCGACCCGGTTCACCGACACCACCGGCGCCGATGTGCACGCCCACGGCGGAGGAGTGATCAAGGTCGACCAGTACTACTACTGGTTCGGCGAGAACCGGAACGCCGACAACACGTTTCGTTACGTGTCGGCCTACCGCTCCACGGACCTCAAGAACTGGGAGTTCCGCAACCATGTGCTGACCCAGGCGACCGATCCGGAGCTGAAGTCCGCCAACATCGAGCGCCCCAAGGTCGTGCACAACCGGGCGACCGACACGTTCGTGATGTGGATGCACAAGGAGAACGGCGCCGACTACGGCGAGGCCAGGGCGGCCGTGGCCACCTCCAAGACGGTGGACGGCGACTACACCTGGCACGGCAGCTCACGCCCGCTCGGGCACATGTCACGCGACATCACCACCTTCGTCGACACCGACGGCACCGGGTACATGATCTCGGCGGCCAACGAGAACGCCGACCTGCACGTCTACCGGCTGACGTCGGACTACACCGCCGTGGAATCACTGGTACAGAAGCTCTGGCCGGGCAACTGGCGTGAAGCGCCGGCCATGTTCAAGCGTGACGGCGTCTACTTCCTGCTCACTTCCGGCGCCACCGGCTGGTCGCCCAACCAGCAGAAGTACGCGACGGCCACGAGTATCGGCGGTGCCTGGAGCGATCCCCAGGACATCGGTGACGCCACCGCGTACCACAGCCAGACCGCCTACGTGCTGCCGGTCCAGGGCGCCCGGGGCACCAGCTACCTGTACATGGGCGACCGCTGGGGCAACTCCATGGGAGGCACGGTCAACGACTCCCAGTACATCTGGCTGCCGCTGGAGTTCCCGACGAAGACCACCATGACCATGTCCTACTCGCCCCAGATCACGGTCGACACCGCCGCCGGCACGGTGACCGGCATGAACGTCCGCTGGGAGACGCTGACCGCACGGAACAGCGGCAAGTGCGCCGATGTCGCGAACTCCGACGGACGCGACGCGGCCCAGCTGGTCCAGTGGGGCTGCGGCGGCGGGACCAACCAGCACTTCTCGTTCAAGAAGCTGGACGCGGGCCACTTCCAGATCATGGCCAGGCACAGCGGCAAGTGCCTCGACGTCAGCGACTCGTCGAACGAGGACGGCGCTCTCGCGGTGCAGAACCGCTGTGACGGCCGGCCGTCGCAGCAGTGGAAGGCGGAACCGGCGGGCGCCACCGGCCAGATCCAGCTCGTCGCGCGTCACAGCGGCAAGTGTCTGGACGTGGTGAACCAGTCCACGTCCGACGGAACCGCCCTTGAACAGTGGACCTGCAACGGCGGTCACAACCAGCACTGGCACCGGACCACCGTCTGACGTCCCACCCCGCGGCACACGCCCCTCCCTCCCCCGGGAGGGGCGTGTCCCGGACGCCCGACCACTCACCATCACCCCTTCTCCACCCCGTCACACCGACCCACCAACCCACCGACCCACCGACCCACCGACCCACCGAATGGAGAACGCTCCCATGTCCCGTACGTTAAGAAGGCCGGCCACCGGGCGCACCCGCAAGCGAGCCGCCCGCGCGACGGCGATCGCGTCCGTCGCCACCGTCATCGCCGCCGGCATGGCGTCGCCCCCGGCCGCCGCCGCTCCGCCGGCCGAGCCCGTCGGGGTCGCGGCACCGGGGGTCACCGTACGCCTCGACCCCAGTTACCAACAGCAGCCGTTCGAGGGGTGGGGTACCTCGCTGGCCTGGTTCGCCAATGTGACCGGCGGCTGGCCTGACGCCAAGCGCAACGAACTGGCGGACGCGCTGTACGGCCCGAAGGGACTGGGCCTCACTATCGCCCGGTACAACATCGGCGGAGGCGACAGCCCGGAGACCAAGCCCTACCTGCGGACCGGAGGCGCCGTGCCCGGCCACTGGAACCGGCCGGGCCCGGAGAAGCCCAACTGGTGGAACCCGGAGAACCCGAAGCACTGGAAGCCGAACGCCGACGCCAACCAGCGCTGGTGGCTGAAGGCGGCCAAGGACCGGGGCGCGAACGGCTTCGAGGCGTTCTCGAACTCCCCGCCCTACTTCATGACCCACAGCGGCCTCGTCTCCGGCGCGTGGAACCCCGCGCACGACAACCTCCGTTCCGACCAGTACGGACGCTTCGCCGCGTACCTCTCCGGCGCCGTGCGACGCGTCCAGGACTCCACTGGGGTCACCTTCGACTCCCTCTCCCCCATCAACGAGCCGAACACGGACTTCTGGCGCGCCGGCGGACGCCAGGAGGGCTCCCACTGGGACACCGCCTCTCAGGCACGCATGTACAAGACGCTCCGGGCCGAGCTGGACGCGAAGGGGCTGGACACGCCCATCACGGCGATGGACGAGACCAACCCGAACACCTTCCGGTCCGACTGGGATTCCTACGACGCCTCGGTACGGGAGTCGATCGGCAAGCTGAACACGCACACCTACTCCACGGGCGGGCGCACCGGGGTGCGCGACATCGCCAAGGGTGCGGGCAAGCGCCTGTGGATGTCCGAGGTGGACCTCGGCGGTGGGGTGCCGCAGAACTTCACCGACATGCGGCCCGCCCTCGACCTGACCAGCCGTATCAACGAGGACATCCGGGAGCTGGAGCCCCGGGCCTGGGTGTTGTGGCAGGCGATCGAGGACTACGAGAACATGACTCCGGCTCACGAGAACTCCAACTGGGGGCTCATCCAGACCGACTTCACGCCGGTCGACGCCGCCAAGGAGCCGCTGCGTAAGAACAAGAAGTACTGGGCGATGGCCCAGTACACCAAGTTCGTCCGGCCGGGCGCCCGCGTCATCAACACGGACGACGCCAACACCCTGGCGGCGATGGCACCGAGCGGCCGGGGCGCGGTCGTGGTCCACAGCAATCCCACGGGATCGGCGCGGACGGTGACCGTGGACCTCGGCGGCTTCGCCCGCGTCTCCTCGGCACCCGTCCAGCGCTACACCACCGACGCCACCCAGAACCTCCAGCGCGGCGCGGACCTCACGCCCTCGGGCAAGCGGGTCACCGTCACCCTGCCCCCGGGCTCCGTGACGACCTTCGTCCTCCCCGGCGTGTCGGGTGTCAACGCCACCGCGTCCGGCGTGTCCGGGGCGAACGCCGCGGCGCCGGCCGTGTCCGGTGCGAACACCCGGATGACGCCGGCCGCGCCCTCCACCGCCGCCCGTCAGATCCTCAACGACAACAGCGGTATGGCCCTCGCCGTCGAGACGACCGGCGGAAGGACGACCCTCGTGCAGCGCGCGCCCAACCCCGCGGACACCGCGCAGCAGTGGACCTTCACCAGGTCGTCCGCCGGCGACTGGAGCAGCACGGCCACCCACCGTCTGACGAACGTCCGCAGCGGCAAGGCGCTGAGCCTCAACCGCGGTGTGCTGACGCTGGTGGACGCGGGGTCCTCCGCCCAGCAGCGGTGGATGCTGTCGACCACCGGGGACGGGCACCACACGGTGATCAACCGCGCCACCGGTGAGCTCCTCGACGTCGCCCACGGCTCGACCACGGACGGTGCCTCCGTCGGTGTCCACCGGCCGACGACGGGGAGCAACCAGTCCTGGACCTTCCGTTCCGCGGGAGGCGACCCCTGGAAGACGCTGACCATGCGGCACAGCGGCAAGTGCCTCGACGTGTCCAACGCCTCCACTGCCGACGGGGCCTCCGTCTTCCAGTACGCCTGCAACGGCGGGACCAACCAGCAGTGGGAGCTGCGTCCCGCGAGCGCCGGCCAGGTCCAGGTGGTGGCGCGGCACAGCGGCAAGTGCCTCGACGTGTCCAACGCCTCCACCGCCGACGGGGCCTCCGTCTTCCAGTACGCCTGCAACGGCGGAGCCAACCAGCTGTGGTCGGTGCGCACCGGCGGTGACGGGTATGTGACGCTGGTGGCCCGGCACAGTGGAAAGTGTCTCGACATCGGTGGAGCCGCCACGGCGGACGGGGCGGCCGTGACCCAGTACGCGTGCAACGGGGGTACGAACCAGCAGATCAAGGCCGGGTGACAGGCGGCGGCCGGGGAAGGACGACAATCTCCTTCCCCGGCCGCCCCTCCCCCCGCTCCCCCGCTCCCCGCTCCCGGTGCCGGTGACGCTTCGCCCGGCCGCGGGAGGGAGCGGGGGACGGTCGTCAGTCCTCGGTGGGACCGAGGTCGGCGTACTCCCGCAGATCCGCCGTGCGGGCGAGGTGGGCCGCGTGCAGCTCCAGCACGACGAGCTCGTTGCGGCCGGGACGCAGCACGGGAGCGGGCACGTAGAGGGAACGCTGGGGGCCCCGTGACCAGTAGCGGCCGAGCGGGAAGCCGTTGACCCAGGCGTTGCCCTTGGTCCAGCCGTCCAGGTGGAGGAAGGTGTCGGCCGGCTCGGCGACGTCGAAGGTGCCCCGGTGGAAGGTCGGGCCGACGGGGGTCGCCGCGGTCCGGGCGAAGGGGAGGCCCTCCAGACCGGTCAGAGGGAGCGGAAGGCAGGTCCACCCCGTGAGGTCGGTGCCGTCGAGCCGGACGTCCCCGGTCAGGCCCTTGCGGTCGTGGATCCCGGGGCCGTAGTTCACCCGCCCCTGGTTCTCCACCAAAAGGCTCAGCAGCGCGCCCGGTCGCGGGACGGTGAGGGCGAGGGCCCGTTCGTGGTTCTCCCGCTCCAGTACGCCGACGGGCAGGCCGTCGAGGAAGACCTGGGCCCGGTCGCGGACGCCTTCCACTTCGAGGAGCGCGGGCCCGGCGGCAGGGAGGACGGTCTCGTACAGGACGAACCCGAAGTCCTGGCCGAGCTGCTCCATCGTCCGGGGCCGGTAACTGCGGACGGCGGCACCGCCGAGCGTGTGCACGGCGGACAGGAGGGGCACGCTGTCGGTCAGGGCGATGCCCTCCACCGCGAGCTTCGGGCCGCGCGGCGGTACCGGCTCGGCGGGGACGGGGGCGTATTTGGCGATGACGTCCCGGAAGGCGGTGAACTTCTCCGTCGGGTCGCCGGCCTCGTCGAGCGGGGCGTCGTAGTCGTAGGACGTGACGGTGGGCCGGTAGGTGTGCTTGTCGTTGGCGCCGTTGGTGAACCCGAAGTTGGTGCCGCCGTGGAACATGTAGAAGTTCACGGAGGCGCCGGCCGCCAGCAGCTCGTCCAGTTCCTGCGCGGCGTGTGTGGCGTCCCGTACCACGTGGTGGGCGCCCCAGCGGTCGAACCAGCCGATCCAGAACTCCGTGCACATCAGCGGCCCGTCCGGCTGATGCGCGCGCAGGGCCGCGAGGTTGGGGGTGGTGCGGCTGCCGAAGTTGGCCGTGGCGAGGACTCCGGGGAGAGCGCCACGGCCGAGGTCGGCGGGCTGGTCGCAGGTGAAGAGGGGCACGTCGACACCGCACCGGCGCAAGGTGGCGGCGAGGTGCTCCAGGTGTGCCGTCTCGTCGCTGTAGGCGCCGAACTCGTTCTCCACCTGCACCGCGATCACGGGTCCGCCGACAGTCGACAGGTACGGCAGCAACGGCGGCAGCAGGTGCTCGAAGTAGTCGTCGACCGCGGTGAGATAGCGGGGATCCTGGGAGCGGAGCCGGATGTCCGGCTCGGCGAGCAGCCAGGACGGCAGCCCGCCGCCCTCCCACTCACCGCAGATGTAGGGCCCGGGACGCAGGAGGACCTGGAGGCCCTCCTGGGCCGCGAGGTCGAGGAAGGCAGGGAGGTCGAGCGCGCCGTCCATCAGGAATGTGCCGGGGCGTGGCTCGTGGAGGTTCCACGGTACGTAGGTCTCGACCGTGTTCAGTCCCATGAGGCGGGCCTTGCGCAGGCGGTCGGCCCATTGGTCCGGGTGCACCCGGAAGTAGTGCAGGCCGCCCGAGAGCA
This sequence comes from Streptomyces ficellus, assembly GCF_009739905.1. Lineage (NCBI taxonomy): Bacteria > Bacillati > Actinomycetota > Actinomycetes > Kitasatosporales > Streptomycetaceae > Streptomyces > Streptomyces ficellus. The sequence goes on from NZ_CP034279.1 coordinate 255,016, forward strand.
GCCGGTGAGGCTTCCCGTCGAGGAGGAACCCGGTGTCGTCGATGTGCAGAAGGGGCATGGGCAGGCGCTCCTGTGGTCGGGAGGTCGGGTCCGGCGGGGGCGCTACGGCACGTCTGCTCGCCGGCGGGCGTATGCTCTCCCAGAGATGTTTACGCAAACACGCGCCAATGACAAGAGCCTGCGTTTCGACGGGAATCCCTCCCGGGCAGCCCGAATGGCGGCCGCGCCCCGGGGTGCCCGGTGATCACGGCCGCGGACGCGGGGTGCGACGCAGGACCGGCGAGTTCGGCCGGCGGGGTCCCGTACCCGCCGGCCGAACTCCGTGGTCAGAGACGTTCGTTGGCCTTACCGGCGGTGGGCCCCCCGGTTCGGGCGGGTCCCGTTGTGCCGCCGCATGAGGAAGAAGGCGCCACCGGCCAAGGCCGCGGCGCTCGCCAGTCCGATGCCGATCACGCCCGCCGAGCCGGTGCTCGGGAGCGAGGACCCGTCGGACGCCGTTGCCCGGGGAGTCGCCGAGGCAGGGGCGGCGGCCGCCGCCGCGCGGGCACCGCTGGACGGTGCCGTGCCGGCCTTCGTGGAAGGAGATGCGGAGGGCGATCCGGTGGCGGTCGGACTGGGCGTGGCCGCCGGGGTGCGCGTGGGAGAAGCGGCACCGCCGGAGGCGGTCGGGCGCGGCGCCGGTGCGGAGCCGGCGGCCGTGCTGGTGATGGCGATGTCGTCGATGTAGAGGACCGCATCGGAGGATCCCGCCCGGTGCTCAGGCCCCTTCTCCGGGCGCCAGCCAGGGCGATAAGCGCCGATCCTGAAATGCGGCGGCTGCCCACGGTGGTAGTTGTTGGCGCCCTGGTGCGAGCCCACGGTCGCGCCGTCCCGGGTGACGGTGATCGAACCGGGGGTGCTCGGGGTGGACCAGGTGATGTCGAAGGTCCATTGGTTCCAGTGGCCCGGGCGTGCCGCCCCGAGCGGGATGATCTTCTCCTGTATCTCACCGCCGCTCATCCAGTGCACCTTCAGCCGCCAGTCGCCTCCGTGCACGGAGAGTGCCATGACCGGCTTGATCCGCGAGGTGTCGTCCTGGGTGCTGAACCACTGGGTGACGATGGTGTCGAAGTCCCGCGGTTGCCAGTCGCCGGGCAGGTAGTTGGCGAAGCCGAAGCGATGGCTTCCCGCGTCGAGGCCCTTGATGACCAGTTCGGACTTGAACGACCGGCCGTCGTTGGGGATGTTGACGCGCGCGGCGTGGCCGCCCTTTCCTCCCGGGGCGGGGCCGACGAGAACGCGGCCGGCGCCGTTGATCGCCATGAAGGGAAGCTTCTGGGAGGGCGACTCGAAGGTGTACGACACGGAGTCGTCGGCGGCGGCCGGGGAGGCGGCGGTCACACCGAGGGCCAGCAGGGCGGTGGTGCATACGGTGAGGAGGCGTACCCGGTGGCCGGCGGGCGACAGCGACTTTGGGATGTGCATGGACTTTTCCTTGTACGGAGTGAAGGGCTCAACCGGTGGTCGGTGGGAGGGCGGGAGGCGATGCCGGGAGAACCACGGGCGGCAGACCGCATGGGAGGGGGAACAGCGTGGGCGGCGGGGGGCCTTGGCCGAGTGGTCGACATGAACCACCTCCGGGCGCGCCGTCGCGCCGCGGGGGGCTCATTCCCGGGAGGCACCCTCAGGCACCCGCACGGTGGCTGAAGATGCGCCGACCCTACTGTGCGGCAATGAGGAAGAACCAGTGGAGAATGCAACCCTCCGCATAACGAATCGCTAAACTCACGTACAGAGCGGCAGTTGACAGACCCTCAGCCGTTACCGGGCCCGCCCCGCTCCGGGTGCTCAGCCGCACCCCCCGAGAACTCGCCGCTGTGGTCGGGGCACAACGGCCTTGTTTCGCCGGGCCGCCCGCGCATCCTCGGGCGGCCCGTGACGGCTCTGAAGGACGAGGGGCGCGGACGCGGTCCAAGAGGGCCGACCGTAGGGCCTCCCTCGCGAGCCCGCTCCCGTGTCACCGCGCCAGCAGGGCGCGGGCGAGTTCGAGACGCGGTCGGTCGATCATCTGCCCGTCCACGCGGACGGCGGCCCCTTGGGAGGATTCCGCCGCCGAGAGCACCCGGCGCGCCCACTCCCGTTCCGACTCGGTCGGCCGCCAGGCCCGGTGCACGGGTTCGACCTGCCGCGGGTGCACGCAGAGCCTGCCGCCGAAGCCGAGCCTGCAACTGCGCCGCGACGCGGCCACCAGACCGGCCTCGTCGTCGAGCCGGGTGTACACCCCGTCCAGCGGCGCCGGCAGACCCGCCGCCCGCGAGGCGACCACCAGAGCGGAACGGGCCCAGAGCAGCTCCGGCTCGTCCGGCACGGACGGGCTGATGCCCGTGTCCAGCGCGAAGTCGATGCTGCCGAACAGGAGCCGCTCGACCCCGGGCACCTCGGCGATCGCCGACGCTTCCCGTACCCCGACGGCGCTCTCCACCAGTGCCAGCAAGGGCACACCGACAGGCAACGTCCCTATTACCGCGCTTACCTGATCGGCGGTGGCACTCTTGGGGAGCACCACACCCCGCAGCCTCCGCGCCGCCGTGAGCGCGGCCAGGTCCTCGTCGTGCCACGGTGTGTCCACCGCGTTGATCCGCAGGTAGCCGTCATGGGCGGCGAGCCATGCGACGGCGGCGTCCCGAGCCGGCGCCTTGCCGTCCGGTGCCACGGCGTCCTCCAGGTCGACGAGCACTCCGCCCGCGCCGGACGCCGCCGCCCTCGCGAAGCGTTCCGGCCGGTCACCCGGTACGAACAGCAGCGTGACCTGGGCCTGCGCCCTCGCTCCCTCTCCCGGCGCCGTCATATGACCACGAACGCCAGCCAGGCGCACGCCGGAGCTAGCACGCACACCCCGGCACCCCAGCGCAGCAGGCCACGGCACACATCGGTACGCAGCCGCTCGGGCGAGTTGGCGACCACGAGGGCACCGTTCGTGGAGAACGGGCTCGCGTCCACGACGGTCGCCGCCGAGGCCAGGGCGATCACCATGCCGGTGGTTCCGATGGCGCCCGACTCGAGGAACGGGATCGACAGGGGCATCAGCGCGCCCAGGATGCCCGTGGTGGAGGCGAAGGCGGAGACGACGCCGGCCACGTAGCAGATCATGAGGGCCGCCAGCAGAGGTGCTCCGACCGCGGCGATCGTCGTGCCCAGCGAATCCACGACGCCGATCTCCTGGAGCAGGGAGATGTACGTGACGATTCCGCACACCAGGAGGACGACCGGCCAGGCGATCTCCTTGGTGGCATCCCGGGCCGTGCTGCGGAAGAGCAGCGCCAGCAGCGCGGCCAGGGTGAGGGCGACGAAGCCCGTGTCCAGCGAGAAGACGGTGGTCCCAAGGACCATCGCGGCCATCGCGGCCAGGGTCGCGATCTGTTCACGGCCGAGCCGGGGTGCCGGGGCGCCCGTGTCGGCGTCGCCCGCGCACTCCGCGTCACCGGACGTGAGCGGCTTGCGACCAAAGACCAGCCAGGTCACCGCGGCGGCGGCCAGATTGAAGGCGAACGTACCGGCGAAGAGCTGCCCGGCGCTCACGGGCAGGTCGTCCGCCGCCAGCGCCGAGTGGACGATCCCGCCCAGGATGCCGGACGGTGCGAAGCTGCCCGCCGCGGCGCCGTTGACCGCCATCAGTCCGGCGTACAGCGGATTGACGCGGTGCCGTACAGCGAAGGTGATGCCGATCGGGGCGACGATGGCGACGGCCGCGGGTGAGGCCGAGCCCGTCGCACACAGGAGCGCTGTCAGCAGGAACAGCACCCAGGGGATGGCCCCCACCCGATCGCCCACCGCCCGTACCGCGATGCGCACCAGCCAGTCGACCGTGCCGTTGACCCGGGCGATGCCGAAGAGAAACGTCACGGCGACGAGTACCAGGAACATCCCGGCAGGGAAGCCGGACAGCACTTCCTCCGGGCTGTGACCGAGGACGACCGACCCCAGCACGAAGGCGGCGACCAGGGAGAGGACGCCCATGTTCAGCCCGCGGACGCCGGAGAGCACGAACACGGCGACGAGGATGAGTACCCCGATGACCTCAACGGACATGGTGTACTCCCTGACGGTTGCCGTGACGGGGCTGCTCGGCGAGCCACGCGAGTACGGAGGCGGTGTGCTCACCCAGCGCGGGGACCCGGCCCAGCCTCGGCGGGCGCTGCCCGTGGAGGGTCACCGGAGGGATGAGCCCCTTCAGCTCTCCGACGGGGCTGTCGAACGTCGCCCACCGGTGGCGCTCACGAAGCTGCGGATGCGTACTGAACTCCTCCATGGTGCGACGGCGCCCGTAGGCGATGGACGCCTCCTCCAGTCTCACCACCAGCTCGTCGCCCGTGAGCGCCGACACCACGTCCTCGACGACGGCGTCGAGTTCGGCCCGGTGGGCGACCCGGTCGGCGTTGCCCGCGAAGCGGGGATCGTCACGGAGATCCGGGCGTCGCAGCACGATGTCGCAGAAGGACGCCCACTCGCGCTCGTTCTGCAGCCCGAGGGTGACGGTCTGCCCGTCGCGCCCGGTGAACGGCCCGTACGGAGCGATGGTCGCGTGGCTGGCACCGGTACGTGCCGGGGCTGTGCCGCCGTAGCGCGTGTAGTACTCGGCGTAACCCATCCACTCTCCGAGCGCCTCCAGCATGGAGACCTCGACCTGCGAACCCCGACCGGTGCGATCGCGTGTGATCAGAGCGGTCAAGATTCCAGAGTATGCGTACATACCAGCGCAAATATCCGCGATTGACAACCCCACTTTGGACGGGGTGTCCGGCGTCCCGGTGAGCGAGACCAGTCCGGCCTCGCACTGGACGAGCAGGTCGTAGGCCTTGCGGTCGCGGTAGGAGCCGCTGCTGCCGTAGCCGGAGATGTCGCAGGTGATGAGTTCCGGGCGGCTCGACGCCAGCGTCTCGTGGCCGATCCCCAGCCTCGCCGCGGCGCCCGGGGCGAGGTTCTGCACCAGGACGTCGGCGCGCTGGACCAGGGCGTGCAGGTGCCGGTTGCCCTCCGGGGACCGCACGTCGAGCTGGACGCTCTCCTTGCCCCGGTTGAGCCAGACGAAGTGGCTGGACATGCCGCGGACCGTCCGGTCGTATCCACGGGCGAGGTCACCGCTGCCGGGGCGTTCGACCTTGATGACGCGAGCGCCGAGATCGGCCAGCTGCCTGGTCGCGAAGGGCGCCGCGACGGCCTGTTCCAGTGAGACCACGACCAGCCCGGACAGCGGGCCGGTGGCGGGGGCTTCGGGGGGTGCGTACGGCTCTGACATGGGGTCCCTCCCATGGGGTCGGTTCGGGGTGGGACTCACTGTCAGCCCGTCGCGAAGCGTTGTGAAATGACGAAACCTCCTGTGCTTCATGCGCAGGACGTATAGTGTGAGGGTGGAGATCAGGGAGCTTCAGTGGTTCGCGGCGCTGGCCGAAAGTCAGCATGTGACGGCGGCGGCGGAACGGCTGAACATCTCGCAGCCGACCCTGTCCCGCGCCATCGCGCGGCTCGAGCGGCGGGTGGGCGTCCCGCTCTTCGACCGGCATCAGAACCGCCTCCGGCTGAACAAGTACGGAGAGGTGTTCCGCGCGCACGCCTTGCGCGCCATCGGTGAGATCGACGGTGCCGAGCAGCGCATCGCGAGTCTGGTGGACCCCGACAGGGGGACGGTGGCCCTGGGGTTCCTGCACTCGTACGGCACCTGGCTGGTGCCCGGGCTGCTCGCCGGCTACCGCGCGATCGCCCCGGCCACCCGCTTCGAGCTGCGGGGGGCCGCCGCCGACACGGTGGTCGACGACGTACGGCGGGGAAGGCTCGACCTCGGGCTGACCAGCCCGCGTCCGGCGGGGGACGACCTCGACTGGACACCCCTGCAGCAGGAGCCGCTGTGCCTGCTGGTCCCCACCGGGCACCGGCTGGCACGCCGCCGTGCGGTGGAGGCGGCGGAGCTGGCGGACGAGGACTTCCTGGCCCTGCAACCCGTCTACGGTCTGCGCCAGGTGGCCGACCGGCTGTGCGCCGGCGCCGGGTACGCGCCCCGGGTCATCATGGAGTGCACGGAGCTGAGCACCCTCAGGGAGCTGGTGGCGGCCGGGCTGGGCGTCGCGGTCGTGCCCATCAAGGGAAGTCCCTCGGGCACGGGCGACCGGGCGGTCGCCGTACCCTTGAAGGACCCGCAGGCACAGCGCACGATTGGCCTGATCAATCCCCTCGGGGGGCCGCGTGCGGCCGCGGTGGTGCGTTTCTACGACTACGTCCGTTCCACCGCTCATGCGTCGGACGTATGACCTCGGTGAAGGTTCGTTATTTCACAGGGCGTCGACGGCTCCTCAGAATGAAGTCATGACATCTGAGACCTCCCCCCGCACTTCCCGGTCCGCCGACAGTGCCGACGCCGCTCACCACACACACGCCGCGCCCGTCGACGGCTGGCCGGGCCGCTACTTCGAGGACTTCAGCGTGGGTGACGTCTACAAGCACACCCTCGGCCGCACGGTGCTGGAGACGGACAACTCCTGGCTGACCCTGCTCACCCAGAACACCGCCCCGCTGCACTTCGACCGCCACTACTCTGCGGGCACCAGCTGGGGCAGGCCCCTGGTGGACTCCACCTTCACCCTGGCTCTCGTCACCGGACAGAGCGTCAGTGACGTGTCCCAGCACGTCATGGCGAATCTGGGATGGGACAGGGTGCGGCTGCCCAACCCCGTGTTCGAGGGCGACACCCTCTACTCGCAGTCCGAGGTCCTCACCAAGCGGGAGTCGAGCAGCCGCCCGGACATCGGCATCGTCAGCGTGCGCACCATCGGCTTCAACCAGGACGGTGTCATCGTGATCACCTTCGAACGGACCCTGATGGTCTACCGCCGCGGCCACGGCCCCGGCTTCGCGACCGTCGAGCCGGTGTGGGACGAGCGTTCCCGCAGGGCCGCCGGTCTCTGAGGGCCCAGGCCGACATCAGCATCGTAGTCAGTACCGGACTCAGCACTCGATGCAGCACCGGATTCAGCGTCAAGAGCAGTACAGCACATAGCAACTGACCTGGGGGAACGCCCTAGGAGGGGCCATGACGAAGCACAGTCCGTCGGCAATCGCAGCCGCAGTGCCCCGCGCCCGGGTCCGCTCCGGCGTTCCGGACCTCCTGACGCAGGCCCCCAGCCCCTCCGCCACCACCGACCCCGCCGCTGGCTGCCCGCGACAGGCACTGCTCACCCTGGCCGCGGAGGAGGACCAGGTGCGGACCGCCCGGGAGTTCACCGCGGCGGTGCTCGGTCGCTGGCACATGCCCGCCGACGACCGGGACTCCGTGGTCCTCATCGTCAGCGAACTCGCCACCAACGCGGTCCTGCACGGCGGTTCGGAGATGACGGTCCGGCTGGCCCTGGGCGGGGACATCCTGCACGTCGCCGTCACCGACTGCGGTGCCACACCCGCCCGCCGGCCGGAACGGCCCGGTGGCGATCCCGTCGAGCACGGGCGTGGACTGGGCATCGTCGAATGCCTGGCGCACTGGACCGATGTCCGTCAGGAGGCCGACGGCCGCCAGGTCCACGCCCACCTGCTCCTGACGCCCCCTCACGACCTCCCGGCCGTTCCGGCGGACCACCGCCCGTAACAGATAGCGCGGCCACCGGCCTGAGCGGCTCACGCATGTCGGCACGACATGGCCGCCGCTTCAGGCCGGTCATGCTGCCGCCCCCTGGGCGCCATTCACCCGCGTAACGGTTGGATGCAACGAACCACGCGTCGACGGGCAACCCGCAGGCGAAACGACGCATCTCCCCCACCGGACGCCACGGCGGCCAGGCGCACCCATCGCCGGTCAACTCCCGTCGGTTCACGCGCATCTGCGAGCCGCGCGGCTGAACGGAGGTGACCGGGGCGGAGGTGGCCCGGTGGTCCCGCGTGTCCGCCCGGCGTGACGCTCCGGTCAGTTGACCTGCACCGCATGTCATAAATCTTTACAAGCTGTTGACATTCGCAGTTTTGGTAGTTCATTCTCGGGCTCAAATGTTGGTTCTCGCGCAAAAATGTTGCTTCATGTGCGGAGAGCTGTGCCTCTCGCTGCTCTGGTGCCCTGAACTGCGCGGATGACAATCAAGGATCTGCATGCGACGAAAGAGATCCACCTTCGCGGGCCTGAGCCTGCTCCTGACCCTTTTCGCAGGGGCGCCCACAGCGCACGCCGCACCCGTCACCACGGAGACGGGCACGCAATTCCCGGACGTCGCGGGAGCAGGCGTTCAGGCACACGGCGGTGGAGTGATCAAGGCAGGTGACCATTACTACCTGTTCGGTGAAGACCGGGGCGAGGACAACAAGTTCCGCTACGTCTCGGTGTACCGCTCCAAGGACCTGAAGAGCTGGGAGCGCCGGGGGCACGCCCTGTCCCAGACATCGGACCCCGAGATCGCGGACGCGGTGATCGAGCGGCCGAAAGTGCTGTACAACGCGAAGACCAAGCAGTACGTGATGTGGATGCACAAGGAGGCCGACGCCAACTACGCCGAGGCGCGGGCCGCGGTGGCGGTCTCCTCCACGATCGAGGGCCCCTACACATGGAAGGGCTCCTTCCGTCCCAAGGACGACTCCGGCAAGGAGCACATGTCCCGTGACATCACCGTGTACGAGGACAAGGCGGCCGGCAAGGCGTACATGATCTCGGCCGCCAACCACAACGCGGACCTCCAGATCTACGAACTCACCGACGACTACACGCAGGTGAAGAAGCTGGTGGCGAACCCCTGGCCGGGACAGCACCGGGAGTCACCCGCGCTGTTCAAACGCGGCGAGGTGTACTTCATGGTCACCTCGGGGACCAGTTACTGGGACCCGAACCAGCAGAAGTACGCCACCGCCACCGACCTCGCCGGGCCCTGGTCACCGATGAAGGACGTGGGCAACCACAACGGCCACGACTCGCAGACGACCTTCGTCCTGCCGGTCGAGGGCAGCGAGACGACGTCCTTCCTCTACATGGGGGACCGCTGGGCGGGCGTGTGGTCCGACGCGAAGCGGGTCAACGACTCGGAGTACGTCTGGCTTCCCCTGGAGTTCCCCAACGCCACGACCCTGAACCTCCCGTGGTACCCGAAGGTCTCGATCGACACGGCGACGGGCCGGGTCGCCGGCACCGGCGGTGACCCCCTCCACACGATCGCCACCAAGGGCGGCAAGACCTGCGTGACCGTGTCGGGCAGTCTGTCCGACAACCAGGTTCCCGTCGTGGGCGAAACCTGCTCCGGCGGGCTGAACAGCCAATGGCGCTTCACCGACGAGAGCAACGGCTACGTCCGCGTGCTCGCCCAGCACAGCGGCAAGTGCCTCGACGTGGCCGACAATTCGACCGCGAACGGAGCCGGGGTCAAGCAGTACGACTGCGGCTCCGGCGACAACCAGCGGTGGCGCTTCGAGGACCTCGGCGACGGCCACATGCGCATCATCGCCAAGCACAGCAACAAGTGTCTGGCCACGGGAACCACCGCGGGCGGCGCCGGACTCGTCCAGTCGGACTGCGACGGATCGGCCGGCCATGCCTGGAAGGTCGGCACCACCAAGCCGACCGACCCGACCGACCCGACGGACCCGACGGACCCGCCCGGCACCGGTAAGGCCGAACAGGAGATCGTCACCTCGGTCGACGCCGGTGTGCTCACCATGGCCACCTCGCGCGACGCCGTCCGGCTCCCGTCCGTCGGCTTCGGTACGGGCGGCGCCTCCAAGGGCGAGCTGAACGCGGTGACCGTCAAGGACCACCGCGGCGGCAAGGCCGGCTGGTCGCTCACCGGCAAGGTCACCGACTTCACCGGCCCGCGCGGCACGATCGGCGCCGAGCGCCTCGCCTGGACACCCACCTGCACCACCAAGCCCGACAGTCCCAGCACCTGCACGGCGGGCAGCCCCGGCACCGTCGGCAAGAACGGAGCGACCCTGGCAACCGCCCCCGACGCCGACGCCACCGGCGGCGAATTCACCGCCGGCGCCGGTGTGACGCTTGACATCCCCAAGTACACACCCGTCGGAAACTACACCGCGACACTCACCCTCACCCTCCTCTGACACCACGCCCGCGTGCCGGACGACGATGGTCCGGCACGCGGGCCCCAGAAAGCCGAAGAGTTATGCGTAGAGCGTTTGTCGCCCTCCTGATCATTCTCCTGACCGCCCTGTCCCCCGCCCGAGCGGGAGCCGCGGACAACGGCGAATGGTCGGTCAAACCCGCCGACTCCGCCATCACTCCGCGGGCGGCCTTCCAGCTTCCCGCCCGCCCCGGCACGACGCTCTCCGACCGTGCGATCGTCACCAACACCACAGCCGAGAAACTCACCTTCCGTCTCTACGTCGCCGACGCCTACAACACGGAACGGGACGGCGGGCTCGCGGTGCGCGGCCTCAAGGAGACCCAGCGCGACGTCGGGTCCTGGGGGAAGCCCGAGCGGGAGGTCGTCACCGTTCCGGCGCGTTCGTCGGTGACCGTCGGCTTCACTCTCACGGTTCCCCGCGGCGCCTCGCCCGGTGACCACGTGGGGGCCCTCGTGGCCGTCGACGAACGCGTGCAGCCCGGGGCCGGTTCCCACATCGGCGTCCAGCGTGGCGTCGGGGCCCGCATCTACCTGCGCGTGCACGGACCGGCGAAGCCCGGCCTGTCCGTCGAGGACGTACGGTTCACCGCACAGACGCCCCGGATACCGTGGACCGGCAGCAGCGGGTCGAGCGTCTCGTACACGCTGCACAACACCGGCAACGTGAAGCTCGACCCCCGCGTATCCCTGGACATCGGGGGCCTGTTCGTCGGGGGACCCGACGGACGGCAGTTGAAGAACGTGCCGGGTGAGTTGCTCCCCGGCCAGAAGGTCCGGCTCACCGAGTCCTGGTCCGGTGCGCCCTTCGCGGGCTGGGGCGAGGTCACCGTCACGGCGACCGCCGAGAAGGCCCGTGGCACCGGGTCCGACAGCTTCCTCCGGGTGCCGTGGCTCCTCGCCGGAATCCTGGCGCTCCTGATCGCCGCCTGGCTGCTGATCCGCCACCGCAGGCGCAAGGCCCGGCGTCCGGCCCCGGCCGGCGGGAGCGAGTGACGCCGGCGGACAGCCGACGACAGCCGGTCGCACCACCCGGCGACAGCTCACGGCCAGCGCGGCCCACCCCGACCGTTCTGCGGCCGGCGGTGGGCCGCCGTCGTCACGAGGTCATGGATTCCAGTTGCCGTCGGGTGGACGGACCGTAGACCCCGGGCACGTCGTCCCGGATGCCGTGATCCGCCTGGAACTGCTGCACCGCGTTGTACAGGTGCTTGTTGAAGTGGCCGCGGTGGGGGAACGGCCACCGGCCGAGTTGGGACATTCGCTGTTGCAGTTCGACGACCTCCGCTCCCCGGTCGTGCCGGCGCAGCGTCGGCCCCTGGCTGGAAGGCGCCGGTGCGGGCGAGGTCGTCGTGGGGCCCCGGCCGTCCTGACCGGGTACGGGGACCGGCGCGGCGCTCGTGCGTGGGGACGTGGGCGCGGACAAGGCCGAGTCCCCGGCCGACGCGGACGCGGACGCCGAAGCGGAAGCCGCGGGCGACGCCTCCATGATGTCGTGTCCCGATGTCGTCGTCGATTCGCCGCTGCCCGGGAGGGTGCCACGCGCCCGGTCCTGTGAGGGGGACGCGGCCGGGTCCTCGTACTCGTCCAGCGGTTCCAGGCGGGTCGCGGGGGCGCCCTGCGCCAGGCCGGTGGTGTCGGAGCCACTGGAGAAGACGTACGTGCCCGCGATCGCGGCGGACCCGGCAAGGGTGGCCAGGGCGGCGGTGAGGCGCAGGCCCCGCCGTCGTTTCGGGGCTCTGGGCGCCGCGTGGCGTGATGCCGCGCGGCGCATGGCCACGGGCGGGAGGGGGTCCGTGACGGTGACGTTCACTCCGCCGCCCGTCACGGTTTCCTGAACGGGGAGGTACGGCCGAACCCACTCCTGGTCGAACTCCGCGGCGGCTTCGGCCCGGCACGCCCCGGCGTCATGTGCGGCGGGGCAGGCACACGGAAGGCGGCCACCGCACTGCGGGCAGAGAATGGTGCTCACTGAACTCCTGTCGGCTGTTTCAGGACACGTGTCGCGGGGAGACGCGGTTGTCGCGTCACGCCTCGTTACGCCGGTCGGCGTGGTAGGCCGGACGCTGTCGGGGCGGACGGCCTCCCGTCGTCGGACAGGACGAACCGGGCGATCTTCCGCATGAGTTGACGGGGGGACGCTGGTCGCCCGGAGGCGGCTCTCCGAGGACCAGAAGGCAGGGGCTGGTCACACGGCTGAGGCTCAGGTCAGTCGCCGCCGATGCGTGAGCAGTGGCCAGAAACTAACCCAGAGACGCTCGCGAAGGCAACCGATCACACAAAGGGAAACACGGGTGCTGCGCCGCCCCCTGACACGGGGTCAGCCGTGAGGCGAGGATTGCGGCCGCCGCGTCGGACAACGCCCGTTGACCACCGATGACGTGGTCACGCGTGAGCGCCGTCGATCGTCCGGGGGCGCCGCACGGCGGACGCTCCACGGGTGGTGGCGCCCTGCGTCGCGGAGCGCGACCCCCGGGGTCCGCACCGGGAGGGACCGCCGTCGATTCCAGCCGACCTTCCGGTCACCGCTGGCATGTTCACGTTAACATGCCAGACTTCCACCGGGTTCCGCGAGTCGTGGCGACGGCTCTCCACCACGTTGTCGCACGCGCTCCACCACGCGTACTCGCGGGAGTTTCGAGACCCACGTCGTGCGACCAGCTCCGCCGGGCGGACCCGTCCTGTCGCCCGGACCGCTTCGGCCGGTCAACGCCGGCCCCCGCACCAGGAGTCACGTTGAGAAGCACCCTCCGCAAGGCGGTCACCGCGAGTGCCCTGGTGTCGGGCGCCGCGGTGATCGCCGTAGGCCTTCCCTCCACCCCCACCGTCGCGGCAGCGACGGCCCCGCCACACACCGTCACCGCCGGGCCCCGGCCGGACGCCGCACCGCGACCCGCCACCGTCGATCCGCGGCCTGGCGCCACGCACGTTCCGCAGACCCCGGCCCAGAACGCGGCGCTCCTGGCCGACGCCCGCAGGGGCCGGGCCGGCACGGCCAAGGCGCTGGGCCTGGGCGGCGAAGAGGCGCTCGTCCCCAGGTCCGTCCTCAAGGACGCGGACGGCAGCCTGCACACCCGGTACGACCGCACCTTCGCCGGACTGCCGGTGCTCGGCGGTGACCTGGTGGTCCACCAGGCACCGGGCGGGGCCGTCCGAGGTGTCAGCAAGGCCGCCCGCACCGCCATCGCCGTCCCCTCCACCACGCCCGCCGTGAGCGCCGGCTCCGCGAGGTCCTCCGCTCTCCGCCGGGCCAGGGCCGAGGGCACCAGAAGCCCCGAGGCCGAGCCGGCGCGCAGGGTGGTCTGGGCCGCCCGCGGCAAGCCCACCCTGGCCTGGGAGACCGTCGTCGGGGGCGTGCAGCGTGACGGCACGCCCGCCGAGCTGCACGTGGTCACCGACGCACGGACCGGGGGCGAGCTCTTCCGGTACCAGGCCGTCATGAACGGCATCGGCCACGGTCAGTACGCGGGCCGGGTCACCCTGGGCACCTCGGGGTCCGCGGGAAACTACCTGCTCAAGGACGACAGCCGCGGTGGCAACAGGACCACCGACCTGGGGCACTCCGTCGACGACGAGATGACCGGCACTCTGTTCACCGACGCCGACGACATCTGGAGCGACGGCAAGCCCGGCCACCACCAGTCGGCCGCTGTGGACGCCCACTACGGGGCCCAGCTGACCTGGGACTACTTCAAGGACATCCACGGCCGCAACGGGATCAGGAACGACGGCGTGGCCGCCTACAGCAGGGTCCACTACGGCAACGCGTACACCAACGCATTCTGGTGGGACGTCTGCTTCTGCATGACCTACGGCGACGGCGCCTACAACACCAACCCGCTCACCTCGATCGACGTGGCCGCGCACGAGATGACCCACGGCGTCACGTCCTACACCGCGGGTCTGCGGTACAGCGGTGAGTCCGGCGGGCTCAACGAGGCCACGTCCGACATTTTCGGAGCGGCGGTGGAGTTCTGGGCGGCCAACCCGTCCGACCCGGGCGACTACCTCGAGGGCGAGAAGGTCAACGCCAACGGGGACGGCACCCCTCTGCGTCACATGGACAGGCCTTCCAAGGACGGTGACTCCGCGGACCACTGGTACCCGGGCATCGGCCGGATCGACGTCCACTACTCCTCCGGTCCCGCCAACCACTGGTTCTACCTCGCATCCGAGGGCAGCGGCACCAAGCTCGTCAACGGCGTCACCTACGACTCTCCGACGTACGACGGCAAGCCGGTGAACCCGGTCGGCCGCGATGCCGCCGCGAGGATCTGGTACCGGGCCCTGACGACGTACATGACGTCGGCCACCGACTACGCGGGAGCCCGCGCCGCCACACTCCAGGCCGCCGCAGACCTCTACGGCAAGGACGGTGTCGTCTACAACAACGTCGGCAACGCGTGGGCGGCCGTCAACGTCGGCCCCCGGATGGTCCAGGGCGTCACGCTGACCAGCCCGGGGAACCAGGTATCCACGACCACCGCGGCGGTGGACCTCCGGATCCAGGCCGTCACCGGCAACCCCGGTGCCGAACTGACTTACGCGGCCACCGGCCTGCCCGCCGGCCTGACCCTGGACTCCGCCACCGGCAAAGTCACCGGAACACCCACCACGGACGGCAACTCCGCCGTCACCGTCACGGCGACGGACTCCACCGGAGCGTTCGACGTGGTCTCCTTCGGCTGGCTGGTGTACACCCCCGGCAACTGTCCCACGACACAGTTGCTCGCCAACCCCGGCTTCGAGGAGGGGGCGACCGCGTGGAACACCCACAGCGACCCGTCCCTGCTGACCAAGGACAACTCCTGGCTCCCCGCACGCACCGGCGAGTGGAAGGCCCTGCTCGGCGGCCGGGGTGACACGTCCACCGCCACGCTGTCCCAGACCGTGTTCGTCCCGTACGGCTGCGAGGCAACGGCCGGATTCCAGCTGCGGGTCGTCACCCGGGAGGAGTCGCCGTCCGTCCCGCGGGACCAGCTGACCGTCCGGGCCAACGGCGTCGCCCTGGCCACGTTCTCCAACCTGGACGCGAGCACCGGCTATGTGAGGAAGACGCTCGATCTCGGCCCTCTCGCCGGGCAGTACGTCACCCTGACGTTCACCTCCACCGAAGACCTGGCCGCCCCGACCTACTTCCTGATCGACGACACCGAACTCGTCCTCCACCCCTGACCACGCCCGGCGGGCACAGTGCCGCCGCACCCTTCCGACCCGCGTTCACAGCGGGTCGGAAGGGTGCGGCGGCATCTGCCGCTCGGGCCTGCCCCGACGCCGGTCGTCGTCGTGGGGTGGCTGAAAAGTAACGAGCGGATCTCACCCTTCCTCAGGCACTTGACGACGCCGCCCAATGAGGATGTCATGTGCCAACGCGCGCAGAAGTGAGCGTTTCTGATTGGTTGTGACTGGACCGCGTCAGCTGGCTCGGGGGCAGTGCGGCTGCCCCACCGTGCCCGCAACCGGCTACCACGCCGCAGGTCACCCCCAGCCTCCCCATTGCAAGGACGGTTCATGTTCCATCGTTACAGCCGCAGGCGTCGGGTCGGAGCGGGCTTGGCGGCCATGTTGGTGGTGGGTCTCGGTGCGACTGAGGCCGTCGCCGAACGCGCACTGACTTCCGTTCCTTTCAAGGACGGTTTCGAGTCAGGGACCACCGCCGCGTTCCCCCGCAAGGGCGTCGACGGCACGGGCGTCGTGAGCGTCACCGCCGCACCCGGCGGGAACGGGGGCAAGGCAGTCCGGTTCGCCATGCCGGACGACGGGAAGTCCTACCGCACCGAGATAGCCACCGCGCGTGTGCCGTACGGGAGTTACCGGTACACCTTCCGCAACTATCTGCCCGTCGACTGGATCCGCTACGACGCGCAGACCATCGTCTCCCAGTGGCACGGTGGTGCGGGCACCTACCCGGCGGTCGTTCTTGCCGTCAAGGGTGACCGCTGGGTGATGATCGTCCACTGGAAGACGGGTGCGGACACGACGGACGAGAGCAAGCGGCCGGCCAACGAGGTCAAGTACGACCTCGGCCCGGTTCGCTTCGGGCACTGGAATCAGTGGTCCTTCGACATCACCTGGTCCACCGCCAAGACCACCGGCTCCATCACCGCCCGGCTCGACGGGGCCCAGGTGGGATCACACCGCGGCCCCAACAGCTACCACCAGGACACCGCTCCCTACCACAAGATCGGTCTGTACCGGCCCAACTGGCAAGCCAAGAAGGGCCACAAGGCGGGCGGCACGCCGGCCGTGGTGAACTACTACGACGACGTCACCATCACCGCCATCGCCCCCGGAGCCGCCGCACCGCCACCGGCCGCGCCCACTCCGAGCGCCACGGTGACCTCCGCGCCCGAGCCGTCCGGTGCATCGGTGCCCCCGTCGGCGCAGGCATCCACATCGGCCCTGGCGACGGCACCGGCCGCGCCGGGCTCGAAACCCGACGCCGAGGACGCGATCCCCCTGGACGACGGTTCCGCCAAGGACACGGCCAACGTCACCGGCAAGGACACCGCCAACGATGCCACTCCCCTGGCCGCTAGCGGGGCCTCCAGCCGAACGCCGCTCGTCCTCGCCTTCGGCGGCGTATTGCTCGCCGCCGGCCTCTTCATCCTCTTTCGCAGTCGCGCCATGGGGGCACTGCGCCGGGCGGACAGCCGGAGGAGGTGACTCAGGGACGCCCAGGACTCGGACCCGGGCGTAAGTCCCGCGGCTCGACTTCCGGGCTGCCGGACAGTCGGGCCAAGTGCAGTGCAGCACCCTGCCGTCCTGGCCCCGCTGGAGCGGCTCGGCTCACCGGCACAGATACGCAAGGCGGGCCGTCGGCGCGCCTGGTCACGCTACTGCGGCCGAAGGCGCCGAGGATGGCCGAGCGGCTGGTCGAGGAGATCTTCGCCGCGCTGGACGAGCAGACCGTCACCGTTCCGGGGACCGAAGCGGCCGCGTTGATCGTCCCGATTCTGGCCGGATCGCTCGCCGCCGTGCTCGATCAGCGCGAGCTGCTGGCCGGGCGGATCGAGGAACTGCTGGAGGACCACCCTCTTTCGAAGGTCCTGACGTCCATGCCGGGCGTCGGCGTCAGGACCGGAGCCCGGATCCTGATCGAGGTTGGCGACGGCAGCACCTTCCCGGCCGCCGGTCACCTCGCCGCCTACGCAGGGCTCGCACCCGCGACCCGCAGTTCCGGGTCGTCGATCCGCGGTGAACAGCCCTCCCGGAGAGGAAACAAGCAGCTCGAACGGGCCTTCTTCCTCTCCGCGTTCACCGCTCTGGGTGACCCGGCATCGCGGCCCTACTACGACAAGAAGATCGCCCAGGGCAAGCACCACACCCAGGCCCTGCTCTGCCTCGCCCGCCGCAGGGCCGACGTCCTGTTCGCGATGCTCCGCGACGGAACCTTCTTTGAACCGCAGCCGTCGGCCGCAGTCACCTGACCTGAGGGTCTGCGAGGAGGACGACTCGATTGGCCTCGACATCGAAGCCGATCACCGGATGACCATCGTCGCCCTCCGGGTCCATCAGCACGGGCTTGCCCAGTCGCCGGCCGATCTCCCGGAGGAAGTCGCAGAACACATCCAGTCGCTCCTGGCCCTGCAACTCCCGCAGGTCGACGTCGAAGTCGACTTCATCGGCAGCATGGAAGCGGAAGATCGCCAATACATCTGCAGTCGGCCAGACCCGCAGGTCCGGGCACTCGGCATCCGCCGGGCGGGACAGCACGGCCTCCGCCCGGGGCACTGGAAGCACCGTCTCTCCCTCTGAGTACTGGCACTTCCATCCCTTCTCCACGACAAGATCAAGGATCGCCTGCCAGTCCTCCACCGAGGCATCCAGGACACGCACGTCCGGCAGCGACCCCATCAAGTCCGGATCGAAGAAGCACTTCACGTCATCCCACAGCAGATCAGCCACCCCGCCATGCTGCCCCGGCTCACCGACTCGACGCACCCCCGTTTCCCTTGACCAAAGACATAGGGACCCCCGCCGAAGTCGGCGGCCAGGCGCCGCGCCTGCCACGCCGTGCCCAGGGACGAGCAACCACCGTACGATCGGTAATGGCCGATTCGCTCGCCGCCGGAGAAGCACAGCTACGTCACGGCCCACCTGAACGGCGAACCCCGTGCTCCAGACTGAACGGAGACCGGTTCGGACGTCGGCGTCCCGGGCAGCAAGCAGGTGGGTGCGGCTTGGGCGCCTCCGTGAGCGTTGCCGTGTCGCAGGTGACGGGTTGGGGATGAGGTCTGGCGTGGAGGATGCGGAGGGGTGCGGCCGCATCGACGCCGGAGTCCGAGGGCCGGTCCGGGGCCCGGTTGCTCGGTGTCGTTCTGGGTCGGTGGGCGATCAGTAGCTTTCGCCCTTGCTGATGGTCAGCCCCGCGGGCAGGGGCGGGAGCAGGCGTTGCTGGGTGGTGACCTGGCGGATCGTGTGCGGATCGCTGTAGGTCTGGGGCGTGGTCGGGGCGAAGGTGAGTCGGGGGCCGTTGGTGTTGAGGTTGCGGCCGGTGGGGGCGGGGCCCTTGAGGGCGGGGAGCCGGTAGGCGGTGGACTTGAGCAGTGCCTGTTGCATGAAGTCGGCGGTCAGCTGCGCGACCTGGTCGCGTGCCACGTCGGGCCGGGTGACCTGGGAGGCGCGGCAGGTACCCACGCTGCCGTCGCTCTTGGTCGGGGCGAGGTTGGTGTTGAGCATGGCGTGGCCGGTGCCGGCGAGCACGATGTCGGCGGCCGTGGGGGTGGTACGGGATGCGGCCAGGGCTTTCGTCTCCTCCAACCCGGCGTCGGGGCCGGCGTCCTCGTCACAAGCGCCGCGTATGTTGAGCACCGGGACCTTGTGTGGGGAACCGTCGCCGTTGGTGGCTGGCTGGATCGCGACGGCGGCGAAGAGACCGGAGCGCTGCGCGGTGTGTTCCAGAACGTAGCCGCCACCGCGGCTGTGGCCCACCACGCCGATGCGGGAGGTGTCGATCCGGCCCTTGGCGCCGCTGATGGCCAGGCCGCGGTTCCGGCCCTTGTCGAGGTCGGAGAGCAGCTTCAGGTGGGCGTCGAACAGGTCGTTGTATCCCTTTACGGGATTGGCTTCACCGGCCCACCACGCCTCAGCGCCCTTCACGTCCATGGCGACGGCGACGAAGCCCTTCCGGGCGAGGGCCTGTACGAGGTAGGACACGCCCGCGTCGTGGCGCAGGTAGTCCGGGCCGACGCCGGGCTCCTTCGGCTTCCCGGGTTCCGCGCAGACCAGCGGCCAGGTCGTTTTCACCGGCCGGGCCCCCACACCGTCATTCTTCGCCCCCGGCCCCATACAGGTGTGGTGACTGCCGTGGACGACGACCACGACCGGGCGGGGGCCCGTGCCGGCCGGTATGCCCAGGACACCGTGCGCCTGGGACGGCCCCACCCCTGCGGCATCGTACTTGTTGTGGATGACGCCGGGCGGAAGTTGATACCGGACGAGCTGCGGCTGGGCCGCCGTCGGCTTCGGCGGAACAGGCTGCGTGGCCTTCGGCGCGGCCGCCTTCGGTCTTGGCGATGTCGCCGGCTGAGCCTTCGGCGCATCGGCCGCCGCGGAGGACGTACGAGATGTGGGGGCAGCGGCAGGAGCGCTTCCCGCGGGCTGACCCACACAACCCGCGGTACATGTCAGAGCCAGGGGCACTGCGATGGCCGCGATGCCTGCAGAAAGGGTCCTTCTGTTTGTCATGCCTAGCATGATGAGCAACCTGACTTAAAAGTTCCCGTTCTTGGCGGGAATTGCTCAGTGGGCCACGGTACGAGGGCTCGACACCCTCGCGTGCGATGCCGCGCTCGGCATCGAAAATCTGGATCAACGGGTGGTTCTGGACCGGGTGCTGAACCGTCAAGCAAGCGTCACCGGCCGGCCATGGCATCCGCCCGGCAACCGATGTCACGAAGAGCGGGCCGCTGTCCGGTACGGGGTTGTGTACCGGACAGTGAGCGCTTGCACGGTAGAGCGAAGCGAGGGGTGGTTTGCGTCCGTCAACTGCAGCGACAACCGTCCAGGTCCGACGAGAACGGGCCTCGGCGGCCGGAGCCCACGAAGTCTCGTGCGGGCAGCCCTCACAATGTGTAGTTGAGCCACAGCTCAGGCCCCTCCGGGCGCGGAGTTCGGCATACCGTCCGAGTCCCGCCCGGCGCCGCGCCTCCTGTCTCGCCACCATCGAGTGCCGGCGTTCGCTTCACAGTGCACCGGGTGGTGCACGCGAACGCGCACCACCCGCTGCGGCCGCCCTGGCGGGAGTGTCATGGAGCGGCGTTGCCGCCCCGGCCGGCATTCGTGAGGAACTGTCGTTGGCCGTCCAGGAATCCGTCCGCGAAGAGCGAGCGCGGGGCGAAGACGGCGGTGAGCGTGGTCTTGAGGTCCGACTGCTCTATGGACCGCTTGAGCAGTGAATGGGTCGCGTCCGGGTAGTGCCTGACCGTCAGCGCACCGCCTGCGTCCAGCACGGTGCGGTAGGTGCGCTCCGTGTCGGCTGTGTCCACGTTGACGTCATGGCCTGCGAGTGTCAGCAGCACCGGTACGCCACGCAGGGCGCGTAGGTCTTGCCTGGCGTCCGCGGTGTAGTTCTTGGAGACGAAGCTCCAGCGGTCGGCGGTCATGCCGTCCGCGTCGCCGCCCATCGCCCTGACGTACTCCTCGAAGGTCGCGTGGCGTTCCAGCAGCCGGCGCGTGGTGTCGCTCTTGGCGATCGCGGCCGTGGTACGGGCTGCCGATGCGCCGTCGGCACGCAACTCGGCGAGAAGGTTGTAGCGGCCCTGCTGGAGCCAGTTGATCGCGGGCGAGACGGCGATGACGAAGTTCACGGGCGTCTTGGCGGCGACCTTCGGCAGGACCCAGCCCGCCTGGCTGGCGCCCCAGAGACCGATCCGGTCGCCATCGATGTCGGGGCGGGCGCGCGCCCAGGCGACGGCGGCGGCTGCCTCGTTGGCCCGGTCGTCCATGGACTGGTCGAGCCAGTTGCCGGATGCGCCCGCGACGCCGGGCTTGTCCCAGGACAGGGAGGCGTACCCGGCCTTGGCGTTCGCTTCCCACATGGGCTGGTAACCGTCGTCGTGGGTGGCGTTGATGGCGCCGTCACCGTGGATGTACACGACCAGGCCGTGACGTTTGCGGCCGTCCTTGGGGGTGGCCAGTACACCGTTGAGGGTGTGGCCGCCGTGGCGGATCGAGACCCGCTGCTCGTCCATGTCGTAGGAGTTCTGCCACAGCGCCGCGCCGACGAGACCGGCGGCCACGACGAGGACCGTGACGAGTGACCACACGGCGATGCGGAGCCCGCGCCGTCGGGGCTGGATCTTTGGACACATGAGATCTGACCGCCTCTGTTCGGGTGTACGCACCACTGAAACTATCACTCCCCCCACGATCGTCACGCGAGTGATAGTTTTGGGGGGAAGGTTGCCGAGGAGATGGGGGCACGGCATGGGACTGGACGCGACGGGCACCGGCAGTGGACCGGTGACAGTCCAACGGGGCGTACCGGCGGGAGCCGAGTGGCGGGCGGCCGAGCTGTACTGGGACGCTTTCGGCCGCAAACTCGGCCCCGCCCTGAACCCGCCGGACAAGGCGGTGTCCTTCCTCGCCACCCATCTGAACGCCGATCGCGCGGTCTGCGCGCTCCTCGACGGGCAGCTCGTCGGCCTCGCCGGCTACCAGCTCGGCGGCCGGGCCCTCACCGGAGGATCGGCCTCCGACGTGCTGCGTGCGTACGGACGTGTGCGGGGGCTGCACAGGCTCCTGCTCCTCACTCTGTTCGAACGCCACCCGGCACCCGGGCAGCTCGTCATGGACGGCATAGCCGTGGACCCGGGCATACGAGGCCGCGGCGTGGGGAGCCTGCTCATCGAGGAAGTGGCCGCCGTCGCGGCGGAGCACGACTGCCGGGAGATCAGACTCGACGTGATCGACGTCAACCCGCGCGCCCGGGCCCTGTACGAGCGGCGCGACTTCACGGCCGTACGGACCGAGCACACGCCCTACCTGCGCGGGCTGCTGGGGTTCGGCGCGGTGACCACCATGCGCCGCCCCGTCGAGGCGAGGGGGCCGAGAGGACTGTGCACACCATGACCGACCACATCGAGATCCCCACCCGTATGCTCGTCCACGCGCTGATCCGCGAAGACGGCACCGTCGACGCGGACGAGCTGTACACCGTCGCCAACACCCTGGGCATGAGCGACCAGCAGGTGCGACTGTGCGTCAAACGCCTCGTGTCCGAAGGCCGGTTCACCCACGAGGGCCGAGGCCGCAAGGCGGAGCTGCGCGCGACCGAGGACACGACGCGCGCCCTCGCCCCCAACGCGGACTTCCTCCGGCACGCCGCCCAGCAGGATGCCGGGCTCGCGCCCTGGGACGGTGTCTGGCACCTGGCCGCCTTCGCGGTGCCCGAATCCGCGCGCGCGGCCCGGGACTCCCTGCGCGCGACGCTCGTCCACCTCGGCGGCGCCCCGCTACAGGGCGGACTGTACGTCTGCGCCAACCCTTGGGAACCGTACGTCGAACAAGCGGCCCACCGCCTCGACGCTCATGACACGCTCACGCTCCTCACCACGAGGGACCTGCGCAAGGGCGACACCCAAGAGCCTGCCGAACTCGCCCGCCTCCTGTGGCCCTTGCAGGAGATCGCCGACCGGTACCACCGCCTCAGCCGCCTCGCCCGGCCTCGCCTCGCCCGGCTCACCGGCCCTGACGGGCTCGCCCCGTCCGCACTCCTCACCATCGCGGTGGAGCTGGCCGCCGAACTCACCCGCGCCATGGAGCCCGACCCGCTGCTGCCGCCTCAGCTCTTGCCCCAGCCCTGGCCCGGCACTCAGGCCCGGGACCTCGTCGCCCGGTGCTGGGTGGCCCTGCACGAACGAGAACACGACGAACCCCTCCCGGCCCTCTTCCGCCTCTACGCCGACATCACCCGGTGAGCAGCAGATCGGGCCCGCGCATCGCAGAGGGTTTGCACGATCATCGCCTGGGGGCTGTCGACTGCTGCGGAGGGGACTCCTGCGCCGGGTCGTGTCCGTGATGTCCCGCCTGGCCCCTGACGCCCGCACGCACTGTCGCCGCGTTGTCGTCGGCCGCCCCGCACGACCGGCCCATGACTCAGCCGCTCGCACTCAGGTGGCGTCACGGTGGGCGTGTACGCCCAGGACGTCGAGCATGGCGCGGGTGGCGGGGGTGGGGTTGAAACGGCTCCAGGCCAGGTACTCGACGCGCCGGGGGCCGTCGGTCACGGGGACGAGCACGAGAGCGGGGTCGTCGGCGGCGAGGGGGCGGATGAACGCGGACGGCAGAAGCGCGACACCCAGGTCGCGCGCTATCAGACGGGTGATCAGTTCGGCCACGCCCGCCTCGTAGGCGACGTCCCGCACCAGGCCGGCGGCGGCGAACGCTTTGTCGGACTGTGCGCGGGCCGGGCTTCCCCGGGTGAAGTCGACGAACGTCTCACTTGCGATGTCCTGGAGCGCGACGCGCCGCCTGCCCGCCAGGCGGTGGCCGGCCGGCACGACCAGGACGTGGTGATCGCGGTCCAGGACGACGGTCTCCACGCCGGAGGGCCGCTCGTCGTCGGGCAGGCCGAGGAAGGCGATGTCCAGCTCGCCGCCGCGAATCGCCGCGGCCAGCTCGTCGCTGCCGCCCGCCCGCAGCAGGACGCGGACATCCGGGTGCTGGGCACGGTAGCGCTGGAGCAGTTCGGGTACGTCCACGGCCGCCGTCGTGACGATGACTCCCACAGCGAGCCGACCGCGTACCACCCCGGCCGCCGAGGCGGCGTCGGCGGCGGCACGCTCCGCGGCGGCGAGGCACTCGCGTGCGCCGACCAGGAACGCCGTTCCCGCGCTGGTCAGTTCCACGCGTCGACTGGAGCGGGCGAACAGCCGGACACCGAGTTCCCGTTCCAGACCGGCGATCCGGTGACTGAGGGCCGACTGTCCCACGGAGCAACGCTCCGCCGCCCGCGTGAAGTTCCGGGTCTCGGCGACGGCGACGACGTAACGCATCTGCTGAAGATCCACACATCCATCGTTCCCGTTCATGGGTGGCATGACAAGAATGCGTTGGATTCATGAGCGGCGGAAGGAAGACTGCCGCGCATGCCTCCCCTCTCCACAGTCGTCGTCACCGCGCTCGCTCCCGCAGCGTGGGGAACCACGTACGCCGTCACCACCGAACTGCTGCCGGCCGGCCACCCGTTGTCCGCCGCGCTGCTGCGCGCCCTGCCCGCCGGGCTGGTC
Source organism: Streptomyces ficellus (assembly GCF_009739905.1). NCBI lineage: Bacteria > Bacillati > Actinomycetota > Actinomycetes > Kitasatosporales > Streptomycetaceae > Streptomyces > Streptomyces ficellus. The sequence continues at coordinate 279,323 of NZ_CP034279.1, forward strand.
GCGCTGGCGATCACCCGGACGCTGCCGAGTGGGGTGTGGTGGTGGCGGGCCACCGTACTCGGCATCCTCAACATCGGCGCGCTGTTCCCCCTGCTGTTCCTCGCCGCCGAGCGGCTGCCCGGCGGGGTCGCCGCCACGCTGAGCGCCGCCCAGCCGCTGATGGTCGCGGGCCTGGCCGCCGCGGTGGTACGTGAACGCCCCACCGTCTGGCGGCTGGCCTGGGCTGTGGCCGGTGTGGCGGGCGTCGGGCTCGTGGTGCTCGGCCCCGGAGCGCGGTTCGACCTCGTGGGAGTGCTCGCGGGGCTCGGCGGCACGGCCGGCATGGCCGCCGGGATCGTCCTCACCAAGCGCTGGGGCCGGCCCGAGGGCGTCGGGCCCATGAGCCTGGCCGGGTGGCAGCTGACCGCAGGAGGGCTGTTCCTGCTGCCGCTCACACTCGCGGCGGAAGGACTCCCGGAGCGGATCGACGCCGGCGCCACCGCCGGATACCTGTGGCTCGGCAGCGTGGGCGGCCTCATCGCGTACACCCTGTGGTTCCGGGGCATCGAGCGGCTCCCGGTCGGTGCCCTGGCGCCGCTGGTCCTGCTGTCCCCGCTGGTCGCCACCGCCACCGGCATCGCGCTGGGCGAGTCACTCGGCCCCGTCGGGGCCTTCGGAAGCCTGCTCGCCCTCACCGCCCTGCTCGCCGCACAGTTCCCCTCGCCCGTACAACGCAGAGCCTTCAGGAAGAGGAAGAAGATGTCGTACCAAGCGTCCGTCAAGAAGATCGCCGTGCTCGGCGCCACCGGCATGGTCGGCCGCCGGGTGGTCACAGAGGCCCGGGCACGAGGGCACCAGGTCCTCGCCCTGTCCCGCACCCCGCAGGACGGTGAACCAGGCATCACCCCCATAGCGGTCGACGCCGCCGACGAACAGGCGGTGCGCGAGGCGCTCACCACCCATGCTCCTGAACACGTCGTCGTCGCGCTGCGCACCGAGCCGGTCGACGAGGACTTCCTCGTCGACGCCACCCGCACGGTGCTGCGGATCGCCGGAGAGCTGGGCATGCACGTCCTGGTCGTCGGCGGCGCCGGAGTGCTGCGCAGTCCCGGGCGACCCGGGCTGCTCGTGGCCGACAACCCGGCCTACGTACCGGACCACGTACGGCCCGTCGCCGCCGCCGGGGTGGCGCAGTGGCAGGCGTGCCAGAACCAGGGCGGCGACAGGTGGGTATATCTGAGCCCGCCGGCCCTGCTGGAGCCGGGAGAACGCACGGGGCGCTACCGGCGGGGCACCGACACCCTGCTCACCGATGACGAGGGACGCTCTCGCATCAGCGTGGAGGACCTCGCCGTCGCAGTGATCGACGAACTACAGACCCCATGCGCCGACCGGCTCGTCACCGTGGCCGCCGACGAGAAGGGCGACTCGAGGTCCGTGGCTGCCGTGGTTCCAGCCACAACGGGACAGAGCGCCGGCTAGCGCTTGTCCCCCAACGCTCCGCACCCTGCCGTGACGTGGCCAGGAGCCCGGTAGCCCTGTCCGCTGGTCCGGATGTACGGCTGACTCCTGGTCGCGGAAGCTGGCCTCAGGTGCGGTCTGGCCGCCGCCCAGCTGGTCCAGGTTCGGCCTCTCCTGGGACTGTGCCGGAGTTGCCGGGCCGCCGGGCTGCGGGTCAGCGCACGGCGGCTGCCGAGGTGGCCGGCGGGACCGGGGTGTCGTGCAGTCCCAGGCGCAGGTGCTCGACGTGGTAGAGGGCTTGGTCGAGGAGCTCGGCGACGTGGTCGTCGTAGAGCGAGTAGACGATGGAGCGGCCGTGTCGTTCGCCGGTGACCAGGCCGAGGTTGCGCAGGAGGCGGAGCTGGTGCGAGCAGGCCGAGGCTTCCATGCCGACGGCTTCGGCGAGCTCTCCGACCGCACAGGGGCCCTCCTGCAGGCGGGCCAGGATGTAGAGCCGGGAGGGTGTGGCGAGGGCCTGGAGGGTGGCGGCGACATCGGCGGTGCCGACCGCGTCGAGGCGCTCGCGGGTGCTGGCAGTGGTGCCGGTGGTGTCGCGTCCGTGGCCCATGCTCCCATCGTATCAACGACACCTGAAGAGCTGTTCAGATGTTCCTGTACGGTGGAGGTGTCGCCCTGTCCGGCCCGTGAAGGGTTGCTTCGTCATGTCTTCTGTCCTGGATCGGCGGTCCGCGCCGCCCAGCGGCGCCGCGCGTCCGGCTCCGCCCCGGCGCCGTACGCGGCTGCTCGCACTGCCCGAGGCCCGCTGGGCGCTCGCCGCCCTGGTGCTGTTCCTGGTCGCACTGCCCGTCCACCTGCTGGACGGCCCGGCGTGGCTGTGGGGCACCCTGTTCGCCGCGACGTACGTCACCGGCGGCTGGGAACCGGGATGGGAGGGCCTCAAGGCGCTCAAGGACAAGACGCTGGACGTGGACCTGCTCATGGTCGTCGCCGCCGTGGGGGCGGCCGCGATCGGGCAGGTCCTCGACGGCGCGCTGCTGATCGTCATCTTCGCCACCTCCGGCGCCCTGGAAGCCGTCGCCACCGCCCGGACCGCCGACTCCGTGCGCGGCCTGCTCGACCTCACCCCCACCACCGCCACCCGGCTCCGGCCGGACGGCACCGAAGAGACGGTCGACACCGAGCACCTGACGGTCGGTGACACGGTCCTGGTCCGGCCCGGTGAGCGGGTCGGCGCGGACGGCCGGGTCCTCGGCGGGTCCAGTGACGTCGACCAGGCCACCATCACCGGCGAGCCGCTCCCGGTGGCCAAGCGGGCGGGGGACGAGGTGTTCGCCGGCACCGTCAACGGCACCGGCGCGCTGCGCGTGCGGGTCGAGCGCGACCCGTCGGACTCGGTGATCGCCCGCATCGTGAAGATGGTCGAGGAAGCCTCCGAGACCAAGGCCCCCACGCAGCTCTTCATCGAGAAGATCGAGCAGCGCTACTCGATCGGCATGGTGATCGCGACCCTCGCCGTCTTCGCGGTCCCGCTCGCCTTCGGCGACACCCTCTCCTCGGCGCTGCTGCGGGCGATGACGTTCATGATCGTCGCCTCGCCGTGCGCCGTCGTGCTCTCCACGATGCCGCCGTTGCTGTCCGCCATCGCCAATGCCGGCCGACACGGCGTACTCGCCAAGTCCGCCGTCGTCATGGAGCGCCTCGGCGAGATCGACACCGTCGCCCTGGACAAGACCGGCACCCTCACCGAAGGCACCCCTCACGTCACCGACCTGTACCCGCTGCCCGGCGCCGGCGTGGACGAGGGCGCGCTCCTGGCGTTGGCGGCGTCCGCCGAGAACCCCAGCGAACACCCGCTTGCCCGCGCCGTGGTCGCCGCCGCCCGCGAACGCGGCCTTCCCCTGACCGCCGTCGAGGACTTCTCCTCCCTTCCGGGCCGGGGCGTCACCGCCGCGGTCGACGCACACACCGTCACGGTCGGGGCCCCCGCCCGACTGCTGGACCCCGCCGCGCAGCAGGCGCACCAGGCGCACCAGGCGACGGCACACCTGGCGATGGCGCACGCGATGGTGGCCGAACTGGAGGAAGCCGGACGGACCGCGGTCGTCGTCCTGCGCGACCAGGAGCCGGTGGGCGTGCTGGGCATCGCGGACCGGCTCCGGCCGGACGCGATGGCCACCGTGGCCGCACTGACCCGCCTGACCGGCCACGCCCCCGTCCTGCTGACCGGTGACAACGTACGCGCCGCCCGGCACCTGGCCGCCGAGGTCGGCATCACCGACGTCCGCGCCGGGCTGCTGCCCGAGGACAAGGTCGCCGCGGTCAAGGAATGGGAGGCCAAGGGGCGCCGGGTGCTGGTCGTGGGCGACGGCGTCAACGACGCCCCTGCCCTGGCCGCCGCGCACTCCGGGATCGCGATGGGCAAGGCCGGCTCCGACCTCGCCCTGAAGACCGCCGACGCCGTCGTCGTACGCGACGAACTGGCCACGATCCCCTCGATCGTGCGGCTCTCCCGTACCGCACGCCGCCTCGTCGTCCAGAACCTGGCCATCGCGGGGACGTTCATCGCCGTCCTGGTCGCCTGGGACCTGATCGGCACCCTGCCCCTGCCCCTCGGCGTCGCCGGCCACGAGGGCTCCACCGTCCTCGTCGGCCTGAACGGCCTGCGCCTGCTCCGCGAGGCCGCCTGGCCCCGGCTCACCGAGGACGCCGAGTAGGCGAAGGCACCCCGCACTCCGCGCCTGCCCCGCGCCCCGTAATTGATAATGGGACCCGTTTTCATATAGCCTCGCCGAGTTCCCGCCCCGACCGAGGAGGAGTCCCACCATGGCCGTCCCCAAGCGGAAGATGTCCCGCAGCAACACCCGCCACCGCCGCGCCCAGTGGAAGGCCACCACGCCCCAGCTGGTGCCGGTCACCATCGACGGGTCCGTACACCAGGTCCCGCAGCGCCTGGTGAAGGCGTACGAGCGCGGCCTCATCCGTCCCGAGGGCTGAATCCGTGACCTCGTACGACCGCCTGCCGGTGACGGTGCTGTCAGGGTTCCTCGGCGCGGGCAAGACCACCCTGCTCAACCACGTGCTGGGCAACCGCGAGGGCCTGCGGGTCGCGGTGATCGTCAACGACATGAGCGAGGTCAACATCGACGCCGCGCTCGTCCGCGGCGGTGAGGCGGCGCTCTCCCGGACCGAGGAGCGGCTGGTCGAGATGACCAACGGGTGCATCTGCTGCACCCTGCGCGACGACCTGCTGGAGGAGGTCGACCGACTCGCCCGCGACGGCCGGTTCGACTACCTGCTCATCGAGTCGAGCGGCATCTCCGAACCCATGCCCGTCGCCGCCACGTTCTCCTTCCCCAGGGACGACGGAGCCACGCTCGGCGACCTCGCCCGCCTGGACACCATGGTCACCGTCGTCGACGCCGCGAACTTCCTCCGCGAGCTCGGCGGAGGGGACGAACTCGTCGCCCGCGGCCTCGAGCAGTACGAGGACGACGAGCGCACCGTCAGCGACCTCCTCGTGGACCAGGTCGAGTTCGCCGACGTCATCGTCCTGAACAAGCTCGACCTGGTCGGCCCCGAGGAGGCACGCCGGCTCCGCGCCGCGCTGTCGCGGCTCAACCCGGAGGCGCGGATCGTGCCCGCCGTGCGCGGGCGGGTGGCCCTCGAACACGTCCTGGACACCGGCCTGTTCGACGTCGAGCGCGCCCAGCAGGCCCCGGGCTGGGTGAAGGAGCTCAACGGCGACCACGTCCCCGAGACCGAGGAGTACGGCATCTCCTCCCTGGTCTTCCGCGCCGACCGGCCCTTCCACCCCGGGCGGCTGTGGACCCTGGTCACCAACGGCCTGGACAGCGGCATTTACGGGAACGTCCTGCGCTCCAAGGGATTCTTCTGGCTCGCCAGCCGCCCCCGGGTGACCGGCCTCTGGTCCCAGGCAGGCGCGGTGGCGCGGTTCGAGCCCTCGGGCTCACGCGACCCGGGAACCGCACACGGTCAGGGAACCGCGCAGGGCCAGGAACTGGTCTTCATCGGCACCGGCCTGCGCCACGAGGCCCTGCGCGCCGCCCTGGACGCCTGCCTGATGGCGCCGGGCGAGCCCGTACCCGCCGAGGACGACTTCCCGGCATGGGAGACGTACGGCATCGACGACGCCTGCGAGCACGAACACGAGCACGCGGCCTGACAGCCTGACAGGCTGACAGCTGACGTCACAGGCGGCCGGAGGAGTCCGGGCCGGACGGTGGTCGCAGCCACGGCACCGTCCGGCCCGGCCCTGTTCCCGCGCGGTCCGGGCGGTGGCGGTCAGGACGCCACGAGTTCCTCCGCGACGAACGTGTCCACGAGTTCCTCGGTACGCCGGTCGAAATCGGCGTACTGCGCTTCGCGATCGGCGCCCGCGACCGCTTCGCCGACCAGGAGGTTGCCCTCGGCGTCGACGCGCTGCGGGCGGTCCTCCGCGTCGGTGAGCAGGCCGACGGTGGACTGGGAGAAGCCGCAGTAGGAGGCGATGCCTTCGCTCAGGTTGGTTTCGAGGACGGCTTGCATCCCCGCCACGACGGGGTCGTCACCGGTGGCGCCGGCCAGGCCCAGCCACAGGATGCGCTTGCCGGCGAGGCGGGGCTTGCTGCGGCCGTAGGCGAACCCGTAGTTCCACACGCGGTCGATCCAGCCCTTGAGGATGGCCGGCACGCTCTGCCAGTACACCGGGAAGACGGCGACGACCACCTGGGCGTCGAGGATGCGCCGCATATGGGCGTGCACTTCGTCCGAGTACGTCTTGTCCCGGTTCCCCCAGTCCGGCTGGTCCGACGTGTTCATCCGCGGGTCGAACCCCTCGGCGTGCAGGTCGAGCACGTCGATGCGGTACCCGGCGGCTTCGAGCCGGGCGGCAGCACGGCGGGCCGTGTGCGCGGTGAGGGAATCGGTGCGGTGGTGGGCGACGACCACGAGGGCTGTCCTGGCGGTGCTGTCGTGCTGCGTCACGGTGTCTCCGGCTGGTCTCGGTCGATGTGATGCATCCAGTACAGCCGCCATGGCGTAGATGATCCATGGGAGAAAAGCTCCGGAGCATAGGAGATCGTCTACGATGCGTGGTGTGGATCCTCTGAGTTCGCTCCTGAACGGCATCCGGGCCGAGGGCTCGGTCGTCAGCCACGCCGTACTGACGGCGCCCTGGACCATCCGCTTCGCCGACGACGCACCGCTCACCATGATCAGCGTCCTGCGCGGCGGGGGCACCCTGCTGCTGCCCGACGGCACCGAGCGGGCGGTCGGCGCGGGCGACACGGCCATCGTGAGCGGCTCCGCACCGTTCCACCTCGCGGACGATCCCACCACCGCCGACCGCTCCCACGCCGCGTACGAGATCGCCTGTTTCACCACGGACACCGAGTGCGCCAGCCAGGAATTGGGCGGCATCCACTGGGGCGCCGACTCCGAGGAGGCCACCGCGCTGATCGTGGGCGCCTACCGCGCCTCGGGCCACCGTCACGAGCGGCTGCTGCGTGCCCTCCCGCCCGTCCTGGTGATCAAGGAGGACGTCGAAACCTGCGCCTGGCTGGAGACGGCCGCCGTCGACGCCGCCCAACTCTCGGCCGGCTCGCAGGCGTTGATGGACCGGCTCCTCGACTGGGCCCTGGTGTGCACCTTGCGCACCTGGTTCGACCAGGTCGGCGCCGACGCGCCCAGCTGGTACCGGGGCCTGACCGACCCGGTTCTCGCCCCCGCCCTGCGGGCCTTCCACGACCGGCCCGCCGAGACCTGGACCGTGGCGTCACTGGCCACTCGGGCGGGCGTCTCCCGGGCGCTGTTCGCCAAGCGCTTCACCCAGTTGATGGGACGCCCGCCCCTCGCCTACCTCACCGAGTGCCGCATGGACGAGGCCGCGGCGCTGCTGACCGACACCGACCTCAGCGTCGCCCAGATCGGAAGGTCGGTCGGCTACGCCGACGCCTTCGGCTTCAGCGCCGCGTTCAAACGGCACAAGGGCCAGAGCCCCAGTACGTTTCGCGCCGCCGCGGCCTGAGGGCGGGCACCCAGGTCACGCGGGCGCGGAGCCCGGGGGCGGGCCGAGGGTGTGGTCCACCAGCCGCTCCATGCTGTCCCGGACCGGTCCCGGGGCGAAGTGCCGCAGTGCGGCCCGGGCCTGGTCGGCATAGTGGGTGGCCAGCTCCTGTGCCGCCCGGTCCCCCTGGCCTTCCCTGACCAGCCGGATGACGGTCCGGACCTGCCGGTCGTCGAGGGGCCGTCGGGCGCGGCGGGCGAGGAGGGTGCGAAGGCGTGTGCTGACGCCGTCGTCGAGGTTCAGGACGTGGAGCACCGGGACGCCGAAGGTGCCGGCTGCGAGGTCGGAGGCCAGTGTCGTGCCCAGACGGGTGGGCCTGCCGGTGGCGCTGCGTGCCTCCTCCGTCAACTGGAAGGCCAGGCCGAGGTGGCGGCCGTACGCCGCGAGGGCGGTGACGTCGGCCGGGGGCGCGCCGGCGAGCAGGGCGCCCAGTTCGCAGGGCAGGGCGAAGAGCGTGGCGGTCTGCTCCGTCAGGATCGCCACGCGCTCGGTGGTGGTGAGGTGCGGGTCGTGGGCGTGGCGCAGTTGCCGGATCCGGCCTTGGGTGGCGGTGGCGAGGGCGTGTGTCACGGTCCGGCTCACCTCGGTGCCGGTGCGTGCCGCCAGTTCGTTGGCCTTCGCGAGCAGGAAGTCTCCGACCAGCAGCGCCAGCATGTTGCCCCAGTTCGCCGCGGTCGGGGCGGGTGGGGCGTCCGCGTCGTGCGTTCCCTCGGTGACGCTGAGCCCGGCCAGGGCGGCGAGGCAGCCCAGCTCGACCGAGGCTGCGGCCAGGACGGCCGCGGCGGGGCGTGACCCCGGGGCGACGAGCCGGCCGGCGAGCAGGGTGAAGAGCGCCGGCCGCAGGGGGACGGTGGGCACGCCCCGCCCCAGCGCGGTGATCCGGCCGAGGAACGGCCAGTCGGTGCGTACGGCGTCCAGGAGCACCTCGCTGACCGCGAGGAGGTCCGCGCGCAGCCGGGGCGCGCTCGCGCCGAGGACGCCGGTGGCGTCGTCGAGGAGGCGGGTCACGTGCCGTTCGTCGCATCCGTCCGGGAAGAGGAGCGCTTCGCGGCCCAGCGTGAACAGCGGCCGCTCGCCCTCGAAGGTGCTGTGCAGGGTCCGCCAGACCATCAGGTGGCGGCGCGCGGATCGGTCGCCGTCCTCGAAGTGGCCGACGAAGCTGCTCCTGAGGCTGCGGACGTACCCGGAGAGGTCCGGTGGGGCTACCGTTCCGGGCCGGAGCCGGCGGTGGATGGCCGCGGCCGCCAGGCGGCCGGACTCCATGGCCGGGCCGATGCCGTGGCCGGTGAACGGGGACACCATCCCGGCGGCGTCACCCACCAGCACCATCCCCGGTGCGGCGCAGCGTTCGGGCGTGAAGTCGAAGCGCAGGGGCGCGGTCTCGGGGCGCGTGTCCTGTCGCAGGTGGGTGAAGCGCGGGTCGGTGTCCCGCAGGGTGCGGACGAACCCGTCCCAGAGGCCGTCCGGGTCACCGTCCGGCCATGCGCCGAGGATCCCCACGCCGACGTTGGCGGTGGAGGGGCCGGTGGGGTGGACCCACCCGTAGGAGGGTGGGTGGCCGTGTCCGGCCGGGTCCGCCACCGGCATGTGGATCTCCAGCATGTCGGTCAGCCCGGTCAACCCGGACACGTAGCCCCGTACGCCGTGGCCGCGGCCGGTCGGGGCGCCCCCGCCGGACGGGGGTGGGAGCAGTGCGTCGGACGCGGCCCCGCACGCGACCACGACGACGGGGGCCAGGAGCTGCGCGTCCCGGCCGGACCGCGACACCTCCACGCCGACCACCTCCACACCGACCACCGCGCCGTCGTCCCGCAGCAGCCGGACGGCTCGCGTGCGGGTCAGCAGACCGGCTCCGGCAGCGACCGCCTGTGCCAGGAGCGCCTCGTCCAGGACGGTCCGTGGCATGGTCAGTCCGGAGTCCCCCGGTTCGTGGGTGAAGGTGCGCCACCGCTGGTGCACCCGCACACGGGTGCCGCGGACGGGTGGCGGATCGCCGTGTTCCCCGGCCAGCCGCCGCAGTACTCCCATGTCGCCGAGGAGGCGCACGGCCGGCGCCCCGATCGCGTCCCCGCACGTCTTGGGCCGGGGGAACTCCTGCGCGTCCAGCAGGAGTACGCGCCGGCCGTGGCGGGCCAGCCAGTACGCCGCGGTGGCCCCGGCGGGCCCGGCGCCGACCACGATGACCTCCGCGTCCACGCCGTGGTCCCCTTTCACCTCGAACTTTCACCTCGAACTTTCACCCCGAACTTCCGCCGGCCCTTTCACCTCAGCCCTTCGACTTGGCGACCTTCACCGCGACCTGGTGAGCACGTGCCGGGCCAGGTTCTCCAGGGACTCGCGCTCCGGTCCGCCGGGCAGGACCCGGAGCGCCTCCAGGGCCTTGGTCGCGTGGGAGCGGGCCAGGTCGAGCACCGCGGCTCCGGCGTCGGTGCTCTCGACCAGCCGGTAGACCTCGGCCACCTGCTCGGCGGTCATGTCCTCGCGGCCCAGCAGCGCGGTGAGCCGTGCGCCGACGTCGCCGCCCGTCCGTACGGCGCGCAGCACGGTCAGGCAGTACACCCCCTCGCGCACGTCGGTGCCGGTCGACTTGCCCGATCCGCGGCCCCGGCCCGGCAGGTCCAGGACGTCGTCGGTGAGCTGGAACGCCAGGCCGAGGCTGCGTCCGTAGGACCGGAGGGCGTGCGCGTGGTCCGGTGGTGCCTGGCTCAGCAGGGTGCCGAGCCGGCAGGGCAGTTCGAACAGAGTGGCCGTCTTGCGTGCGAGGATCCGCAGGTGCTCGGCTTCGCCGAGGTCGGTGTTGTAGGCGTTCTCCGCCTCCTGGAGCTGTCCGCCGCACACGTCCAGAAAGGCCTCGGCCGCGACGCGGTTGGGCTCGTCGCCGAGGGTCACCAGAAGGCGGGAGGCCTGGGCGAACAGGTACGTGCCGGCGAGCGCGGCCAACTCGTCGCCCCAGCGGGCGTTGACGGTCGTCCCGTCGCGCCGGGTGGGTGCCCGGTCCATGACGTCGTCGTGGTAGAGGGACGCGATGTGCACCAGTTCCAGGGCGGCCGCCGCGCGCAGCAGTGGCGCGCGGCGGCAGGTGCCGTAGGAGGCGGACAGCACCAGCAGGGCCGGCCTGAGCCGTTTGCCGCCGCGCCGCAGCAGGTGGCCGGCCATCATGCGCAGCAGCGGGTCCTCCGCGGTGGCCGCCTCGTGGAGGACGGCGTCGAGTCCGGTCAGGGCCGCTCTCGTGCGGGGGCACGCGAGCCAGTCCTCGCCGGCCGGCGGGCGGAGTGTCGTCACGGTTCGGGCTGCTGGAGGAAGTCGATCCGGGAGACCAACTGCTTCACCCGGTCGTGAACCGCCGGGTGGTCGAGCATGTGGAGGACCTCGCCGGGCTTGAGGCCCTGGGCGCGCTTGGCGAGTTCGAACAGTTCGTCCGCCACCGCGCCTTCCTCGGCGGTCATGTACCGCTTGGCCAGTTGGAGCGCCTGCCGTGCTTCGGCGAGGTCCTCGGCCGACAGGCGCGTCTCGTCGACGTGGGGCCGGGCCATGATGCGTGTGATCAGCTCGGCGTAGCGGTCGTACAGCCTGCGCGCGTGGGCCCGGTCCTCTTCGCTGAGCCGCGTCTGCCGGGCCCGGTTCACCAGCCGGTCCTCGTTGTGGAAGAACACGTCGATCAGGTACTTGCCGGTGCGCGTACGGCTCAGGTGCTGCTCCCGGAACTCCTTCTCCAGTTGCTGGTGCACCGAGAGGTCCTCGCCGAGCATGCTGGAGGCCATGGAGATGATCAGGCAGCCGCCGCAGTGGTCCTCGTTGCCGCCCGCCCCGCCCTGGCAGACGATGGATCCCGAGTCACCGCCTTCGCAGAGCCAGGCGGTCGCGATCTGGCTGTCGAACGTGGCCGGGCCGAAGTTGTAGGCGAGCGTCAGCGTCGCGTCGATCTCGAGGACGGTCGAGGTGGTGTACTCGGTGGTGCGCCCGACCTTCTCGACGTTCATGCCGATCTGGGCGGTGGCGGTCGAGCCGGCTCCGGCGGGGAAGGCGATGTTGAGCTGGGTCATCACGTCCTGGATGGGGTTGATGAACGTCCGGTTGCAGGAGCCGGCGAACAGCAGTCCCACGGCGGGGTGGCCGGGGCCGGGCACCGGCATGAGGTTGTTCATCATCCGGTCGACGACGTCACCCGGATTGGTGACCTGGGCGATGGCGGCGTCGATGGTGTTGCCGGACATCCCGATGGTGGTGAAGCGTTTCAGTGTGGCGATGGTGTCGCCGGGCGCGGTGCCGCCGTCGAAGGTGCCGGGCTGGATGATCGCGTCACCGGGCATGGCGGCGTTGTGATTGGCCAGTACGTGGTTGTTGCTGAGGATGCACAGGCTCGAGTCGGTGTTGTCCCGTACGAGGCATCCCAGGGTTCCCGCGGTGACGAGCGGATGGCCGATGCTGATCCCGGAGGGCGCCGGACGGGTCCGGGCCGTGAACTCCAGCGGGTAGACCGGCCCGGTCTCCACCACGTCGACCTCGATGGAGTCGCCTCCGACGTACAGGCGCTGGGGCAGGTGCCGGGAGGGTGGGAGGTACCGGTCGGAGACCTTGCGGGCCACGTAGATCACGACGGCGGGTTCGTCGGTCCGGGACCCGCCGGTGGTCCGCTGCCCGAAGGCCATGCCGATGATGTTGGGGTCCTGCTGGTACGCCGGCCAGTACGTCCTGCGTACGGACTGGGACAAGGCCCGGGCCTTCGCATAGCGCTCGTCCACGACAGATGTTCTCCCGGTCCGCTCCTTCGGCCACGGCCGGCCCCGGCCCGCGTCACGGCCGTGACGCGGTCGGGTGCGCGGTTCGCCGAACCTCCACCTGTCTGAAGCATCCGGCGTCCGGCGTCCCGCGGCCCCTTCTGATCGGCTGTGCCGGTGACGGCGCTCCCCCGTCCGGTGCGTCCTGCCATCCCGCGGGCTCGTCCCGGAGCGACCGGCCCTGCGGGCGGCGGGGCGGGGCGGCCTGTACGCTCGGGGGACGAGGTTGCCGATCCATCGCGAACAGGCCAGAGAGCCCCTCATGAGCGAGCCGAACACCCTTGAGCGCGTCCGCAGCACCCTGAACCGGCATCGGACGCACCTGCTGGAGACCTACCGAGCCGTCGGAGTGGGCATCGGACAGGCCGCCCCGTCCGCCACCTCGTACTGCATCACGGTGTACCTGCTGTCGAGCGCCGACATCCCGCAGGAGCCGGTCGCCATCGACGGAGTGCCGCTGCGGTTCGAGGTCACCGGCCCGGTCCGGCTGATGTGACGACGGGGCCGGTCACACCGGGCCGCCGACCCTCGGGTTCAGGTGGTCAGTTCCCGGCGTCGCACGCTTTCCTGCCCGTCGGCGCACGCGGACCGGCCCGCGTCGCAGACATGGGCCCGTCGCGCTCGGTACGGACTGCGGGGGCCGTCCCGGCCCGGCGCGCGCAACGCCGTGGACGGGCCGACCGCCCGGCAACTGGCCGACGCCTTCCGGGCGTTCGAGGAATGCCGTTGATCGACGGCGGTACGGTCCGGCTGCCGCGGCTGATCGGTGAGAGCCGCGCCATGGACCTGATCCTGACCGGCCGCCCGGTCCCGGCCGCCGAGGTGTACGCGATCGGCCTCGCCAACCGTCTCGTACCGCCGGGGCGGTCGCGGTACGCGGCTGAGGAACTCGCCCGCGAGATCGCCGCCTTCCCGCAGGCATGCCTGCGTCACGACCGGCTCTCCGTGCGCGAGCAGCACGGCCTGCCCGAACCCGAGGCGCTGGCCGCCGAGTTCCGCCACGGCATGGTGCCACTGTCGGCCGGCGAGACCCTTTCGGGCGCGGCGCGCTTCGCCTCCGGCGCGGGACGGCACGGTTCCTTCACCGACTGACACCGGCTGACCCGTCACGACGGCGGCCCGGACGCGGGGCGTACGCTGGCGGCGATCATCATTGGGGCGCGGAACAGGCGGGGCGAGCATGGCCATTCACCGACCGGGACGTCCGGAGGACCTGCCTCCGGGCGAGGAGCTGTGGGCCCGGTGGGCGCTGCTCGCGGCCGTCGAGGCGACCACCGAGGAGGAGCGGCGGCCGAGCGGCCACCGCACCGGCCGCTGGATCGACGACGAGGGACTCCACTACGACGACTCCGGGTGCACCTGGTGGACCATGTCCCGGATGGGCGAGGGCCGGTTCGTGCTGTACGGCGAGGACGAGTCGAGCGGCGTGAAGTGGTACGAGCCGCCGATCGACATGCTCGCGGGCGGCCCGGACTGGCTGCCGTACGGCGAGTTGCGCGACCGGCTCAAGGGCTACGAGCTGGGCTGCGTCTACTGGTACGACAACGGGACCTGGGCCCGCGCGCCGTACCCCGGCGACCTCGGCGACGACGGCCTGGACTGCGGCATCAGCGGTTTCGCCGACCGGGACCACGTGCTGGGTGAGCTGTCCGACCGCGTGGACGACTCCGGGGGCGACTGTGTGGACGACTCCGGAGGCGGCCTGGACGCGGACGCCCTCCTCGCCGCTGCCGAGGCGCACCGCCTGGCCCCGGCGTCTCTGCTGGAGCGGCTGCGCCCGGTGTACGAGGACGAGCCGCTGGACCTCCCGGCCGTCGCCAGGGCCCTCGCCCTCGCGGGCATCACCGGCCGGGAACCGAACGAGGGCGCGGCGACATGACGCGTCAGCGCGGGTCGGGGCGCACCGCGTAGGGGACGAAGGTGCTGCTGTTGGGGTCGATCCGCAAGGGGCGGCCGAGCGGGGGTGCCGCGCGCTGTGGGCAGTCGAGGCGTTCACAGACGCGGCAGCCCATGCCGATGGGGGTGGCGGCGGAGGTGCTGTCGAGGTCGAGCCCGTCGGAGTACACGAGCCGGCGGGCGTGGCGGAGTTCGCAGCCCAGGCCGATGGCGAACGTCTTGCGAGGTTCGCCCCAGCCTCCCCGGTGCCGGGTGAGGGCGCGGGCGGTCCACAAGTAGCGCTGGCCGTCGGGCATTTCAGCGACCTGGACGTGGATGCGACCCGGGGCGGTGAACGCCTCGTAGACGTTCCAGAGCGGGCAGGTGCCACCGGCCCGGGAGAAGTGGAAGCCGGTGGCGGACTGGCGTTTGGACATGTTGCCTGCGCGGTCGACGCGTACGAACGAGAACGGCACTCCGCGCAGGCGGGGGCGCTGGAGCGTGCTGAGCCGGTGGCAGACGGTTTCGTAGCCCAGACCGTAGCGGTCGGTGAGGCGCTCGATGTCGTAGCGCATCTCCTCGGCCGCGGCGTGGAAGGCGCGGTACGGGAGGACGAGCGCGGCGGCGAAGTAGTTGGCGATCCCGATGCGGGCCAGGGCGTGGGTGGGCGTTCCGGGAGCGAAGTCCTCGGCGGCCTGGCGGTCCAGTTCGTCGCCGTACTCCAGCAGGGCCAGTTGGGTGGCCATGCGGAACGCACGCTGTCCCGGGCGTAGCCGCGGGGAGAGTGCGAGGGTGCGCGTCGTCCCGTCGTAATGGTGCAGGTGGTCACCGCTCTCGTCGGTCAGGCGGACGCCGTGGGCCTCGGCGAGCCGGGCCGCGAGGGCGCGGACGACGTCGCCGGGGTGGATGCCGGTCTCCCCGGCCAGGCGCTCGGCGGCGACGTCGGTGTCGTGCAGGTAGTTCTGGCGGCGGTAGAAGAACTCCCGGATCTCCTCGTGGGGCGTGCGGGGCGTCCCACCGATCGGGCCCCGGCCGTCGCCCGTGTCGGCGATCCGCTCGGAGAGGAGCTGGTTGCGGCGTCCGAGGTCGAGCAGGACCTGGGCGACCGCGGGCATGCGCGAGGCGAGTTCGGCGAGGTCGGCCGGGGTGACGCGGGAATCGGCGATCTCTCCGGTCAGCGCTTCGCGCAGGTCGGCGACGAGCCTGGTCGTGTCGCGTTCGGAGAAGAAGCCGGGGTCCACGCCGAAGCTCTCCGTGAGCCGCAGCAGGACGGGGACGGTGAGCGGCCGGGAGTCGTGCTCCATCTGGTTGAGGTAGCTCGGGGAGATGCCCAGGGCGCGGGCCAGGTCGGCCTGGGTCATCCGGCGCTCCTCGCGCAGCCGTCGCAGCCGCGCCCCCGCGTACGTCTTGCTCATCGCTCGCTCCCCCGCGTACCCACCGCTCGTTCCTCGCGCCCCACGCCCCACGCCCCATGCCCCATGCCGCATGCCGCATGCCGCACGTCACGTGTCGCGCGATGCCGTCAGCGTACGCGAACCCCGCGGCACCGCGAACCCTTCGCAAACGTGGCAAAGACGCGGGACAAGATTCGCAGAAGTTGGCACACGTCCACGGTTGTTGGCACTCAGTGCCAGTGCCAGAGTTCATCGCAGCGGCCCGCCGGACCCGGTGGCCGCCGTCCGGAGACCGGGGCGCGATTCACGCACTGACGTCGGTGATCCCGGCAGTGACGGCGGTCCGATTCGGCAGCGTTGCTCACCTTCCGCCTCCCGGCGGGACGGCGGGTCGCACCCACATCCAGTCGGCATCGGACACACAGTGCCACCCCATCCTCCCTCAGCGGCCGGAGGGTTGGCAGACGCGACACAACGAGAGACGGTGACACTCATGGCAGAGGCGACGACGCGGGCGGCCGGGGAACTGGCGCGGCGCTGGGCGACGGACCCCCGGTGGCAGGGGATCGAGCGGACGTACACGGCCGAGGACGTGGTGCGGCTGTCCGGCAGCGTGCGTGAGGAGCACACCCTGGCGCGGCGCGGCGCCGAGCGGCTGTGGCGGCAGCTGCACGAGCGGGACTACGTGCACGCGCTCGGCGCGCTGACCGGCGGCCAGGCCGTGCAGCAGGTGAAGGCGGGCCTCCAGGCCATTTACCTGTCCGGCTGGCAGGTGGCCGCCGACGCCAACCAGGCCGGCCACACGTACCCCGACCAGAGCCTGTACCCGGCCAACTCCGTGCCGCAGGTGGTCCGCCGCATCAACAACGCGCTGCTGCGCGCCGACCAGATCGCCACGGCCGAGGGCGGCACGGACACCACGGACTGGCTGGCGCCGATCGTGGCCGACGCCGAGGCGGGCTTCGGTGGTCCGCTGAACGCCTTCGAGCTGACCAAGGCGATGATCGCCGCCGGTGCCGCGGGCATCCACTACGAGGACCAGCTCGCCTCCGAGAAGAAGTGCGGCCACCTCGGCGGCAAGGTCCTGGTCCCCACCTCCCAGCACGTCCGCACCCTGAACGCGGCCCGTCTCGCGGCCGACATCGCCGACGTCCCCACGGTGATCGTCGCGCGTACCGACGCCCTGGCCGCGAACCTGCTGACCAGTGACGTGGACGAGCGCGACGCCCGTTTCGTCACGGGTGAGCGCACCGCCGAGGGCTTCTACCGGGTCCGCGGCGGTATGGAGCCGGTGATCGCACGCGGCCTCGCCTACGCCCCGTACGCGGACCTCATCTGGGTCGAGACCGGTACCCCGGACCTGGCCCAGGCGCGGGAGTTCGCCGAGGCGATCCACGCGGAGTACCCGGACCAGATGCTCGCCTACAACTGCTCGCCCTCCTTCAACTGGAAGGCCGCCCTCGACGACGACCAGATCGCCAAGTTCCAGCGCGAACTCGGGTCGATGGGGTACCGCTTCCAGTTCATCACCCTCGCCGGGTTCCACTCCCTCAACCACGGCATGTTCGACCTCGCCCGCGGCTACGCCGAGCACGGTATGACCGCCTATGTGGATCTGCAGGAGCGGGAGTTCGCCGCGCAGGAGCACGGGTTCACCGCCGTCAGGCACCAGCGGGAGGTCGGTACGGGCTACTTCGACCTGGTGTCCACCGCCGTCAACCCGGCCTCCTCGACCACGGCCCTGGCCGGTTCCACGGAGGAGGAGCAGTTCCACTAGGAACGCCCGCCGGCGGGCCCCCAGGCCCGCCCCCGGCCCCCGCCCCGCGGTCTCGCGCCGCGGTCCCACGCAGCAGGCCGTGCCGGGCCCCCGGTTCCGCCGGCCGGGCGGGGGCCGGGCGACCGTGTCCGTCCGCCCCCGCTCCGCTCCCCACTCAGGAGGCCCCATGACCACCGCCAGCGCACTGACCCACCGGCTCCGCGTCCTCGCGGCCCCGGGCGAACGTCACGACGAGATCCTCACCCCCGCGGCCCTGGACTTCGTCGGGACCCTCGTCGCCGCCTTCCGCGAGCGCCGGCTGGAGGTGCTGAAGGAGCGCCGCCGGCAGGCGATCCGCCTTTCGGCCGGCTCTCCCCTCGAGTTCCCCCTGGTGACGTCCGCCGTCCGCGACGACCCCACCTGGCGCGTCGCCCCTCCGGCGCCGGGGCTGACGGACCGCCGTGTCGAGATCACCGGTCCGCCCGAGCGCCGTACGGCCGTGAACGCGCTCAACTCCGGGGCCCAGGTGTGGATGGCGGACTTCGAGGATGCCACCGCACCCACCTGGGACAACGTCGTCGGCGGCCAGCTCACGCTGCTCGACGCCATCGAACGGCGCATCGACTTCACGGCCCCCGGAGGGAAGGCGTACCGGCTGGGCGCCCCCGGCAGCCTCGCCACCATCGTGATCCGCCCGCGCGGCTGGCACCTCACCGAGGAGCACCTGGAGCTCGACGGCGAGACCGTCCCGGCTTCTCTCGTCGACTTCGGCCTGTACTTCTTCCACTGCGCCCGGCGCCAGCTGGACGCCGGGCACGGACCGTACTTCTACCTGCCCAAGCTGGAGAACCGCTACGAGGCCCGGCTGTGGAACGACGTCTTCGTCCTCGCCCAGGAGCTCCTCGGCATCCCGCGCGGCACCGTCCGCGCCACCGTGCTCATCGAGACGATCACCGCCGCCTTCGAGATGGAGGAGATCCTCTACGAGCTGCGCGAGCACAGCTCCGGTCTCAACGCGGGCCGCTGGGACTACCTGTTCAGCATGATCAAGACGTTCGGGCACCGGACCGACTTCCTGCTGCCCGACCGTGCCAGGGTCACCATGACGGCCCCCTTCATGCGCGCGTACACCGAACTGCTCGTCCGCACCTGCCACAAGCGCGGCGCCCACGCCATCGGCGGCATGGCCGCCCAGGTGCCCGGTAAGGACCCGGCCGCCCACGAGGCCGCCCTGGCCACGGTCCGGCTCGACAAGGAACGCGAGGCGGAGGACGGCTTCGACGGCTCCTGGGTCGCCCACCCCCGGCTCGTCCCGGTGTGCCGGGCGGTGTTCGACGGCGTCCTGGGAGAACGGCCGCACCAGCTGGACCGTACCCGTGACGACGTCGAGGTCACCGCGGCCGACCTGCTGTCCGTGCGCCGCGTCAGCGGCCCGCCCACCCCGGAGGGCGTGCGCACCAACATCGCGGTCGCCCTGCGCTACTTCGACGCCTGGCTGCGCGGGCGGGGGGCGGTCGCCCTCAACGGGCTGATGGAGGACGCGGCCACCGCCGAGATCGCCCGTGTGCAGGTCTGGCAGTGGCTGCGCCACCGGGTCGTCGACCGCGAGACGGTGCTGGCCGTACTGGACGACGAGGTCGCCGCTCTGGGGGCCGAGTACCCGTGGGCGGCGGTCGACGAGGTCCGGGCGCTCTTCGAGCACACGGCGCTGAACAGCGCGCTGCCGCTCTTCTTCACGCCGGACGCCTACTCGCGCCACCTCGTCCGCCGCGCGGACCGCGGGGAGGGCCGGTCATGAGCGGGCCCGAGCGCGTGGCGGTGCGGCGTGTCGGCGTGGTCGGCGGAGGGCAGATGGGCGCCGGGATCGCGGAGGTCTGCGCGCGGGCCGGGCTGGACACCGTGCTCTGCGAGGTGGACGCGGTCGCCGCGCGCGCCGCCCGGGAAAGGGTGTCGGCGTCCCTGGACCGTGCGGTGCGCCGCGGGAAGCTGGAGCGCCGCGCGGCGGGCGACGCGCTCGCCCGCCTGGTCGTCACCGGAAGCCTGGAGGACCTGGCCGACCGGCAGTTGGTCGTCGAGGCGGTCGTGGAGCACGCGGACGCCAAGACCGAGGTCTTCACCGCGCTCGACAAGATCGTCGAGGATCCGGCGGCGGTACTGGCCACCAACACCTCGTCCCTCCCGGTCATGCGCCTCGGCATGGCGACCGGCCGCGCGGACCGGGTGGTGGGGCTGCACTTCTTCAACCCGGTGCCCGTGCTGCCACTGGTGGAGGTCGTGACGTCCCTGCACACCTCGGCCGCGACCGTCGCGCTGGTGGAGGGGTTCGTCACCGGCGTTCTCGGCAAGACGGTGATCCGTTCCCAGGACCGGGCCGGCTTCGTGGTCAACGCCCTGCTCGTCCCGTACCTCTTGTCGGCCATCCGCATGACGGAGTCCGGGTTCGCCTCGCCCGCCGACGTGGACGCCGGCATGGAGCTCGGCTGCGCCCACCCCATGGGTCCGCTCAGGCTCGCGGACCTGATCGGGCTGGACACCGTGGCCTCGATCGCCGAGTCCCTGTACGACGAGTTCAAGGAGCCGCTGTACGCCCCGCCGCCGCTGCTCCAGCGGATGGTGGAGGCGGGTCTCCTCGGCCGCAAGTCGGGCCGGGGGTTCCACCCGTACGACGGGGGATGAGCCCGGCGCCGGTTGAGGGGCCGGCGTCAGGTGTCGGGGCGGGAAGCGCGGGGATGACGCTTCCCGCCCGGACGCGTTACCGCTGGGACACGTCCCCGACCGGACGCGTTCCCGCACTCGTACCCGCCGGGCTGTGGGCCCGCACTCGTACGCCCTCCGGGCCGTGGGCCCGCACTCGTACGCCGCCGGGCCGTGGGCCCGTGTGTCCCACCTCACGTCGTCCCCGCCGTCCGAATGCCGGAGGTACCGCTCCGTCGTGCGGCACCGCCGCGTAGGCTGACCGGCACAGCTGGTTCGCCCCCGCCCGCCAGGCGGGAGGCGTCGCAAGAGGGAACCCGGTGGGAATCCGGGACTGCCCCGCAGCGGTGAGCGGGAACGACCGCCGTCATACGCACTGGGTCCGCAGGGGCCTGGGAAGCGACGGCCAGTAGGAGACCTCCTCGGGGAGGAAGTGCCCGCGAGTCCGAAGACCTGCCCGCTGTCCGTACGCGAACCGTCGCGTGCGGCATCCCGGTGACCTCGAGGGCGGGTCGGCGTACACATCGGGCGGACGGCCGCGCACACCGCGCGAGGCCGCACCGTCCGGTCCGTCACCCCTTCGCGCTCTCGTCCCGTCCCCGGGATCTCAGGGATTCATCTCGCGAAGGAGATCTCCGTGACCACGAAGACCGCAGCCGCGGCAGCACGGGCCACCGTGTACGGCTATCCGCGCCAGGGGCCGAACCGGGAGCTGAAGAAGGCGATCGAGGGGTACTGGAAGGGCCGCGTCACCGCCGACGCCCTCCGTGCCACGGCCGCCGGACTGCGCCGGGCGAACTGGAACGAGCTGGCCGGCGCCGGTGTCCACGAAGTGCCCACCGGCGACTTCTCGATGTACGACCACGTCCTCGACACCACCGTCATGGTCGGAGCGATCCCCGCACGCCACCGGGCCGCCTTCGAGGCCGCTGCCGGCACCGGTACCCGCGCCGGCGCCCTGGACGGCTACTTCGCCATGGCGCGCGGCACCCAGGACGTGGCGCCGCTGGAAATGACCAAGTGGTTCGACACCAACTACCACTACCTGGTGCCGGAGCTGGGCCCGGACACCGAGTTCACGGCGGACTCCACCAAGCAGGTCGCGGAGCTGAAGGAGGCGCTGGAGCTGGGTCTCGCCGCCCGGCCCGTCCTCCTCGGGCCCGTCACCTACCTGCTGCTCGCCAAGCCCGCGCCCGGCGTGGCGCCGGGCTTCGACCCGCTCACCCTGCTGGACCGGCTGCTCCCGGTGTACGCCGAGGTCCTCGCCGACCTGCGGGCGGCCGGCGCCGCATGGGTGCAGCTCGACGAGCCCGCGCTCGTCCAGGACCGCACCGCGGCCGAGCTGAACGCCGCCGAGCGCGCCTACCGGGACCTCGGTGGACTCACGGACCGGCCGAAGCTGCTCGTCGCCTCCTACTTCGACCGGCTGGGCGAGGCACTGCCGGTGCTGGCCAAGGCTCCGGTCGACGGTCTCGCGCTCGACTTCACCGGCGCCGCGGCCGCCAACCTGGACGCGCTCGCGGCCGTCGGCGGCCTCCCCGGCAAGCGCCTGGTGGCCGGTGTGGTCGACGGACGCAACGTCTGGATCAACGACTACGAGAAGTCCCTGTCCACCCTCGGCACCCTGTTGGGGCTCGCCGGCCGTGTGGACGTGGCCGCCTCCTGCTCCCTGCTGCACGTGCCCATCGACGCCGCCCTCGAGCGGGACATCGACCCGCAGATCCACCGCTGGCTCGCCTTCGCCCGGCAGAAGACGGCCGAACTCGTCACCCTCGCCAAGGGTCTGGCCCGGGGCACGGACGCGATCTCCGCCGAACTGGCCGCGAACCGGGCCGACCTGGCGTCCCGCGCCCGCTCCCCCCTCACCCGTGACGCGGCTGTCCGGGCCCGTACCGGAGCCGTCACCGACGCCGCAGCCCGCCGCTCGCAGCCGTACGCCGAGCGGGCCGCCGCCCAGCGCGCGCACCTCGGACTGCCGCTGCTGCCCACCACGACCATCGGTTCGTTCCCGCAGACCGGCGAGGTGCGCACCGCGCGGGCGGACCTGCGCGCCGGGCGGATCGACGCCACCGGTTACGAGCAGCGCATCGAGGCCGAGATCCAGGAGGTGATCTCCTTCCAGGAGAAGGCCGGTCTGGACGTCCTCGTGCACGGCGAGGCCGAACGCAACGACATGGTGCAGTACTTCGCCGAGCGGCTCACCGGCTACCTCGCCACACAGGCCGGCTGGGTCCAGTCGTACGGCACCCGCTACGTCCGGCCGCCGGTCCTCGCCGGTGACATCTCGCGCCCCGAGCCGATGACGGTCCGCTGGACGCGGTACGCCCAGTCCCTCACCGACCGGCCGGTCAAGGGGATGCTCACCGGGCCGGTCACCATGCTCGCCTGGTCCTTCGTCCGCGACGACCAGCCGCTCGGCGAGACCGCCCGGCAGGTCGCCCTCGCCCTGCGCGACGAGGTGAGCGACCTGGAGGCGGCGGGCACCTCGGTGATCCAGGTGGACGAGCCGGCGCTGCGCGAGACGCTGCCGCTGCGGAAGGCGGACCACGCGGAGTACCTCGCCTGGGCGACCGAGTCGTTCCGGCTGACCACCGGCGGGGTGCGTCCGGACACGCAGATCCACACGCACATGTGCTACGCGGAGTTCGGTGATGTCGTCCAGGCCATCGACGACCTCGACGCCGACGTCATCAGCCTGGAGGCCGCCCGCTCGCACATGCAGGTCGCGCGTGAGCTCGCCGCCCACGGCTACCCGCGCGAGGCGGGCCCGGGTGTCTACGACATCCACTCGCCGCGCGTTCCGGGTGCGGACGAGGCGGCCGCGCTGCTGCGCGCCGGCCTGGAGGCCATCCCGGCCGAACGGCTCTGGGTCAACCCGGACTGCGGTCTGAAGACCCGGGGCTGGCCCGAGACCCGGGCGTCGCTTGAGAATTTGGTGGCCGCCGCCCGTACGGTCCGTGCGGAGCTGTCCTCCTCCTGACCCGCTGGGACGGCCGGGACACCCGCGCGGGTGCGGGTCTCCCGGCCGTCGCGCGGAGGCACCGCGGCAGGCCGGGCCGTGCTCACTCGGTGGGCGTGCCCACGCGCAGGCGGTTGCCGTCGGGATCGCGCAGTTCGACCTCCCGCGCCCAGGGGGCGGTGGTCACCGGCACGCCGAACTCGGCGGCGACGGCGTCGACGTCACGTACGCGGAGGTAGACCAGGGTGTCGGGGCGGGCGTCGCCGGTGTGCTCGGAGAGGAACAGCGCGACGGCGCCCCTGGCGATCTCCACGAAGGCCGGGAAGCCCGGCTCGAAACGGTGCTCCCACTGCTGCACGAACCCGAGTCGGCGGTACCAGGCGACCGCCGTGGCGGCGTCGTCGACGCGCAGGACGGGGATCGCCTCCTCGTCGGCCGGCGGCTCGGTGCGCGGTCGCCGGACGCGGTCGGCGGCGTCCGACGACCGTCCGGGTACGAGGAGTTCGTCGGGGGTGCCGGTGCAGGCGCCGCGGTTGATGCGGGCGTCGCCGTCGGCGTCGGGGCCCACCCGGTCCAGGGCGAAGCCGTGGCGTGCCGCGAGGGCGGAGTCGCTGGTGACGCCCGGGACCACCTCGGTGGTGAAGGCGACGGTGCCCCGTGCCGCGACCGAGGCCAGGACGTCCAGCGTGCCGTCGTGCAGGGACGGGTCGCCCCACACCAGGAAGGCGCCGGTCTCGCCCGGGGCGAGTTCGTCGCGGACGAGGCGCTCGTACACGTCGCCGCGCCGGGCTCGCCGGTCGTGGACGGCGGTGGTGCACTCCTCGCGGTCGTCGGCTGCGACGACGCGGTGGGGCCGGTCGGCGTGCGCGTCGATCATGCGGCGCCGCAGGTCGGTGGGCGAAGCCTTCTCCGGACCCGTGCCGAGGAGGAAGAAGGCGTCGGCGCGCCGCAGTGCCTTCACCGCCGCGAGCGTCAGGTGGTCCGGGTCACCGGCCCCGACGCCGATGACGAGGAGGTGGCGCTGGTCCGTGCTCATGGTGTGGGCCTCCTGGGGGTGAGGAAGTGTCGGGAGAGGGAGCCGGGGCCGGGCGGGCCGCCCGTGGCCGCCCGCGTGAACCTGCCGCCCGCTACCGTGACGCGCACCAACCGCACCTGTGGGGGCCCGTCATGCGGAAGTTCTGGACCGTTCTCGCCGTCCTCCTCGCCGCGGTCGCCGTCGGCGGCGTCGGCGCGCTCCCGGAGGGGCCCGGCGGGGTCGTCGCGGTGGGAGACCTCGCCGTTCCGGCCGTGGCGGCCCTCGGCGCGTGGTGGTGCTGGCACCGGAGGGTGTGACGCGGTGGTGGGCGGCGCGGGGCGCACGGGGTGCGAGGGCGCTCAGGACGCCGGGTGGGAGGCCACGACCTGGCCGCGGGTGTCGGCGGCGAGGTAGCCGGATGCCAGGTACTCGTTGGAGAGGTAGACGCGCAGGGTCGGGCGGTCGTCGTTGAACGTCCACCGGTCGACGATGACGTACCGCAGGTTCGGGTCGTCCACCTTCAGCTCCCGCTCCGCGCGCTTCATGAGTGCGGGCAGGCCGCTCCAGGCGAGGGTGGTGGCGTCGAACGGCTGGTCGTCGGCGCTGCCGGACGCGATGGTGCCGCCCGGGCCGGTCCTCCTCGCCACACCGTCGCGGTACTGGTACGCGTCGTACGTCTTGGCCCCCGGCTTCGTGGGGATGGCGGCCAGCGCGTAGTCCTCGTAGAACGTCACCTCCTTGACCTGCGGGTTGCCGCTCGCCTCGCGGAACGACGCGAGGACGGCGCGTACGTTCGCCTCGGTGAGCAGCGAGCCCCTGGGCGCGGTGCCGCCGCCGTTGGACCCGGATGATCCGGTGCCGGGCGTGTCGGTGGCGGGCGTTCCGGTGCCGGGCGTGGCGGGTCCCGGGGTGCGAGGGCCGGAGGTGGAGGGCGAGGTGCCGGTGCCGTTCTTGCCCCTGTCCGCCGAACCACCCCCGGGCGGCCAGTTCAGGGCGGCCACGGCCGCGAGGGCGACCGTCACCGCGAGGGCGGCGGAGACGGCCACGGCACGACGGCGGGCCGGCCGGCGCGCGGGCGGCGCGGCCGGCAGGGGCGGTACGGGCGGCCCGAAGACCCCACCCGGCACGGACGCACCACCCGGAACGGACCTACCCCCCGGAACGGACGCACCGCCCGGAACGGACGTACCGCCCGGGACGGCGTCCTGCGGGGTCCAAGCCGTCGCGTGCGGGCCCTGGGGGGAGGCCGCGTACTGCGCTTGGCGCAGCAGCCGCTCCAGCCGCGCGCCGTCGGGGCGCCGCGCGGGGTCGCGGACCAGCAGTTGGTCCAGGACGGGCCCGAGCGCTCCGGACCTGACCGGCGGCGGGACCGGGTCGTCCAGGACGGCGACCACGGTCGCGAGACCGGTCGCCCGGCGGAAGGGGTGGTGGCCCTCGGCGGCCACGTACAGCAGCATCCCGAGCGACCACAGGTCGGAGGCCGGGTTGCCCTCCTCGCCCCGCACCCGCTCGGGGGCGATGTACTCGGGCGAGCCGATGAGGTCGCCGGTCGAGGTGAGCCGGGACGTCGCTCCGGACAGGACGGCGATGCCGAAGTCGGTGAGGACGGCGCTGCCGTCCGGGCGCAGCAGGACGTTGGCGGGCTTGACGTCGCGGTGGTGGACGCCGGCGCTGTGGGCGGCGCGGAGCGCGGACAGGACCTCCAGGCCGAGTGTGATCACCTCGGGCACGGGCATGGGGCCGTCGGCGAGGCGGTCGTACACCGAGCGTCCCTCGACGAGTTCCATGACGATCCAGGGGTGCGAGCCGTCGGGGGGCTCGACGATCTGGTGGATCGTCACGACGTGCGGGGTCGACAGCCGGGCCAGCGCCTTGGCCTCCTGCACCGCCCTGCGGCGCAGTTGCGCGGTGAGGCCGGGGTCGGCCTCCTCGGCGGCCCGATCGGGCGGGCGTACCTCCTTGAGCGCCACCTCGCGGTCCAGGGTGACGTCCCGCGCCCGCCAGACCGTGCCCATACCGCCGCTGCCCAGGCGGGAGACCAGTTCGAACCGTCCGTCGACCAGGGGTCTGCCGCCCTCACCCGTACTCGTGCTCATGGCGGGTCATCGTAGGCGGCCCCTGCTCACGCCGGTACGGCAGGCGGCCCTACCCGGCCCGCTCGGGCGGTGACCGGCCGGTCGGCGGCCACCTCCCGACGCCGCGCGGGCGTCACCGTCCGAGATCGCGCAGCACTTCGCGGGCGGCGCGGGCTCCCGAGGCCAGGGCGCCCTGGACCGAGCCGGTGGCCCGGTGGTCTCCGCACACGTACCTGCCCGGCGTGACCCGGGTGGTGCGGCTGAGCTGCTGCGGCGGCCTCATGGCGGGCAGCGCGTCCTCGACCGTACGGGTCGTCAGGAGGTCCCAGGGGCCGGTGTCCGTGCCATACGCGTCGCTCAGCGCGGCGCGCACCTCGCTCTCGCGGCCCTCGGTGTCGTGGCCCAGGACGGAGGTGGCGACCAGCGCGTGGCCGGGCGGCGCGACGGTGGGCGTGACGTCACTGAGCGCGCAGGTGTTGAGGAAGCGGCGGCGGGTGTCCACCAGCAGCGTCGGCTCGCCGATCGGGGACCGTTCGGTCACGTGGTAGTAGGTGGTCACCACCCGGTAGGCGGGGAGGCTCACCCCGGGGAGCAGGGTGGCGGTCTGCCGGGGCCCGGTCGCCACGACCACGGCGCGAGCGGGGACCTCCTGACCGTCCGCCGTGAGCACGCCGTCGTCCGTGAGCCGGTCCACGGGGGTGTCCAGGCGCACGGTCCCGGCCGGCAGGGCGGCCGCGAGGGCGCGCGGGACCGCTCCGATGCCTTCCGCGGGCAGGCAGAGGGTGCCGCGCAGCATGCTGCGCCACACCAGGTGGAAGACCCGTGCGGAGGTCTCCAGTTCGTCCTCCAGGAAGACGCCGGACAGGAACGGGCGGAAGAACCGCTCGACCAGCGCGTCCGAGATCCCGGCGTCCGCCAGCGCGGTGCGGGTGGTGAGGTCCGCGGTCCTCTTGAGCAGCCGTGGTGGGGCGAGCATGTCGCGGGCGGAGAGGAGCCCGAGGGCCATGAGGTCGCGGGGGCCGGCGAGCCGTCCGGGCAGCAGGTCGGGCAGCGTGCGGGGCCGCCGGGTGGGGTCGGTGAAGCGGAGCCTGCCCGAGCCGGTGTGGCTGCCCGTACCACAGTGGCTGTCCGTCCCGGCTTGGCTGTCCGTGTGGATGAGGACGCCGGGGGTGAAGGGGCGCAGTCTCAGGTCGCGCAGTGCGAGGCGGTGGCGGACCTGGGGGTAGGAGGTGTTGAAGACCTGGAAGCCCCGGTCGACGACGAACCCCTCGACCCGGTCGGTACGCATACGGCCGCCGACCTCGTCGGACGCCTCCAGGAGCCGCACGCCGACGCCCTGCGCGAGCAGGTCGCGGGCGCAGGCGAGCCCGGCGGCGCCGGCTCCTACGACGAGCACGTCCGTGGGTGCCGGGGATGCGGACACGCTGACCCACCTCTTCTTCCACTCTCGGCCGCCCTTCGCAGGCGCGGGGCGGCGACGGTGGTGCGCCGCGGCGCACCCTGTCCCCCACTCTTCACGTTCGGCGGCCCCGGCGGACGCAGGGCGGCGGGGCGCGCGTGTTGCTCCGTTCCCGGAGGCCTACGCCGTGGTGCCGGGGCGGCGCGCGACGAAGGTGTGGGTGATGCCCGTCTGCCAGCCCGGCAGCGGGAGGGTCCGTACGCGGTCGAAGCCGGCCGACCCCACCCGGTCCGCGAAGCGGTCCGCGGAGTCGAAGCGCACGACGCTGCGCCACAGGTGCCGGTACAGCTCGCCGTCCCCGAGCACGGTGGCCGCGGGCTGGACGATGCCCCGGCACACCAGGGTCCACACCGCCCGGTCGGCGCGGCGGCCGCTCAGGGTGTACTCGTGCACTCCGAGCCGTCCGCCGGGTGCCAGCAGGTCGCGTACGGAGGTGAGTACGGCGTCGGGGTCGGCCACGTTGCGGAAGAGGTAGGCGGCGAACACCGCGTCGAACGGCCCCGTCACACCGGCCTCCGCCAGGCGCTCCGCCGGTGCGTGCACGAACGACACGCCCTGTGCCCACGGCTTGGCGGCCGCCCGTTCCAGCATCCCGGCGGAGGCGTCCACCGCGGTGATGTGCGCCCCGGGCAGGGCGGAGCGGAGCGCGGCGGTGGACGCGCCGGTGCCACAGCCGAGGTCCAGCAGCCGCAGCCCCTCCCCGTAGCCGGGCAGCCCGAGACGGCGCACCGAGCGTCGCAGGTGCGCGTGGTATCCGGGGTTGACGGCCACCAGGGCGTCGTAGCCGCGGGCGGCGTGGTCGAACGCGGCGGCGAGGTCCTCGTCACGCAACAGGGTCATGCGCACTCCAGGGGCAGCAGGACGGTTCACGAAGGCGCGGGGGCGCCGTCTGTGTCTTCCCGCCCGGGTGCCCGGGCGGACGCGTCCCCAACCCGGACGCGCACCTACCGGCCAAGGATCACCCGAGGGGGCCGTCGCCGCCCGGGTTCCCGCCGACAACGCGCCGGAGGCCCGCCGCCCTTCCGCCGGGCTCACCCTTCCGGACGCCCCCGGTCACGGAGGGGCCGCCGCCGTGAACCTCTCGACCGGGGCGCCCCCTCCCCGGAACCACCGGTGCTTCGGGCACGAACCGCCGTTGGCGGAGCGACTCGCCGAACTGGATGACGAGTACGACATCCTCGAATACGGCCGCAAGTACGGCCGCAGGACCGCGGCCGAGGTCATCGCCGAGGTCGACGCCGACGTCATCGCCGAAGCTCACTGGCTCATCGCCGTCCCGACGGCGGCGACCGGCGTCCCTATGACGGCGACCGGCGTTCCTCAACCGCGTGGGACGAGGTGACGAGCGTATGCCCGGTGGTGGCGTCCACGTGGGCCGGGACATCGTCGTGGCGGTCGCCCACGGTCAGCGTCCCGGTGGGTTCGAACATGAGGATCGCCGCACCGCACGGGGCGTACGGCCGGTGCTGCGTGCCTCGGGGCACGGTGTAGGCCGTCCCTCGCGGAAGCCTGACCGTGCGCTCCCCCTCGGGCTCGCGCAACGAGATGTGCAGCTCCCCCTCCAGGACCAGGAAGAACTCGTCGGTGTCGTCGTGGGCGTGCCAGACGTGCTCGCCCTCGACCTTGGCGATGCGGACGTCGTAGTCGTTGACGCGCGTGACGATGCGGGGGCTCCACAGTGCGTCGAAGGTGGCGAGGGCCTGGCTCAGGTGGACGGGTTCGTTGCTCATGGGCTCATCCTGAGCCCGTACGCACGGCCGACGTGAGTGCTAGGAATGGCACATGGCGCAAGAATCCTCGCACGCGCGACGCCGCCCGGCTAAGACACCGGACGCACCCGGTGGATCGGACACACCGCACGTGCCGCGGGTCGTCGTGATCGTCGACGAGAACTCGAACCCCTTCGAACTCGGCTGCGCGACCGAGGTCTTCGGGCTGCGCCGACCGGAGATCGGCCGTGACCTCTACGACTTCACCCTCTGCTCACCCGAGCCCCGCACCCTGATGCGGGACGGATTCTTCACGCTCACCGGGGTCGCCGGGCTCGAAGCGGCCGAGGTCGCCGACACGTTGATCGTCCCCAACCGTCCTGACGTCGAGGTGCCCCGCCGCCCCGCGGTGCTGGACGCCGTCCGGCGGGCGCACGCGCGCGGGGCGCGGCTGGTCGGGTTCTGCAGCGGCGCTTTCACGCTGGCCGAGGCCGGAGTTCTCGAGGGGCGCCGGGCCACCGCGCACTGGCAGTGGGCGGATTCCTTCCGGGCCCGCTTCCCCTCCGTCCACCTCGAGGAGGACGTACTGTTCGTGGACGACGGCGACATCCTCACCGCCGCGGGGAGCGCGGCAGCGCTCGACCTGGGGCTGCACCTGGTCCGGCGCGACCACGGCGCGGAGGTGGCCAACTGTGTGAGCCGGCGCCTGGTGTTCGCGGCGCACCGGGACGGCGGTCAGCGGCAGTTCGTGGAGCGTCCGGTGCCCGTCCTGCCCGACGAGTCCCTGGCACCCGTGCTGGCCTGGGCCCAGGAGCGGCTGGACTCACCGCTCACGGTCTCCGACCTGGCGGCACGCGCGGCGGTGAGCCCGGCGACGCTGCACCGCCGTTTCCGGGCGCAGTTGGGGACGACACCGCTGGCCTGGCTGACAGGCGAACGACTCACCCTGGCATGCCGGTTGATCGAGCGGGGCGAGTCGCGTGTGGAGATGGTCGCGCGGCGCAGCGGGCTCGGCACCGCCGCCAACCTGCGTACGCTGATGCGCCGCGAGACGGGCATCACCCCGTCGGCGTACCGGCGTCGGTTCGGGCCCACGGTGAACTGACGGGCGCGGTGGACCGCCCCGCCCAGGCGCCCTGCGCGGGCAGTTGTCCCGCGGGCGGCCGCTGCGGGCCGGTTCGTCACGCTCCCCCGGCGACGGCCCGGGCGCAGTCGGGACACAGCCCCCGGTAGGTGACCTCGACGCCGGACACGGTGAAGCCGAACCGCTCGTCCGCCGGGAGGCCGGCGAGGGGGTTGCCGGCCGGGTGGACGTCGCGGATGAGGCCGCAGCCGGAGCAGATCAGGTGCTGGTGCGGGTGGTGCGTGTTGGGGTCGTAGAGCTTGGCGCGGCCGCCGGTCGAGACCTCGGCGACCTCCCCGAGGGAGACCAGTTCGCTCAGGGCGTTGTAGACCGTCGCCCGGGAGATCTCGGGCAGTTTCCGGGCGGCGCGGGCGTGCACCTCGTCGGCGGTGAGGTGCACATGGTCGCCGTCGAGGACCTCGGCGACGACGCGCCGTTGGGAGGTCATCCGCCAGCCACGGGCGCGCAGTCGCTCCAGCAGGCCGCTCATATCGGTTCACCCGTCCCGGCTCGGATCGGCGGGATGCCGGGCGCTCGTCCGTCCGCGTCCGGGATCCGATGGAAATGTTGAGGGAATGTTGGTCTGGCATACGTCTTGACTTGGATTCCGTCCATCGTAGGATCGGCATCGTTGAGTGCCAAGGGGCAGGAAGACTCCAGTACGGCGGGAGACACAGGCGTGACGCTCCACCGCAAAGAGGCCGCGCGGCACTCGAGTTCGTGCGACCGCCTTCCGCGTCACGTCGCGCGGGACCGTTCGCACCGGTGAGCCGGCCCGGTGCCGCGGCGCCCGTCTCCGTGGGCCCCCGCGCAGCCGGCCCGTCCGCCCTCCCCGTACATCCCTTGCGCCTGTTCCGAGGGGCCGGCACCCCGGCCGCCGGAGCACCGCGGTTCTTGATGAGCGCCTCGTTCCGCCTGATCCGGAAGGATTCCCATGTCCGAGAACCATGATGCAATCGTCGTCGACGCGAAGGCGGAGGGCACGGGCGGCTGTCCCGTCCCGCACGGACGGGCTCTGCACCCGACCCAGGGCGGTGGAAACCGCCAGTGGTGGCCGGAACGGCTGAACCTCAAGATCCTCGCCAAGAACCCGGCCGTGGCCAACCCGCTCGGTGACGGGTTCGACTACGCGGAGGCCTTCACGAGCCTCGATCTGCCGGCCGTGAAGCAGGACATAGCCGAGGTGCTGACCACCTCGCAGGACTGGTGGCCGGCCGACTTCGGCCACTACGGCCCGTTCATCGTCCGGATGGCGTGGCACAGCGCCGGTACGTACCGCATCAGTGACGGCCGCGGTGGTGCCGGGGCCGGTCAGCAGCGCTTCGCCCCGCTGAACAGCTGGCCGGACAACGCCAACCTGGACAAGGCGCGCCGCCTGCTGTGGCCGGTCAAGAAGAAGTACGGCCAGAACCTGTCGTGGGCCGACCTCATGATCCTGGCGGGCAACGTCGCGCTGGAGTCGATGGGCTTCGAGACCTTCGGCTTCGCCGGCGGCCGTGAGGACGTGTGGGAGCCCGAGGAGGACGTGTACTGGGGTCCCGAGACGACCTGGCTCGCCGACGAGCGCTACACCGGCGACCGTGAGCTGGAGGGCCCGCTCGGCGCGGTCCAGATGGGCCTCATCTACGTCAACCCGGAGGGCCCGAACGGCAACCCGGACCCGATCGCCGCGGCCCGCGACATCCGCGAGACGTTCCGCCGGATGGCGATGAACGACGAGGAGACGGTCGCGCTGATCGCGGGCGGCCACACCTTCGGCAAGACGCACGGCGCGGGCCCGGCGGACCACGTCGGTCCCGACCCCGAGGCCGCGGCCTTCGCGGAGCAGGGCCTCGGCTGGAGGAACACCTTCGGCACGGGCAAGGGCGGCGACACGATCACCAGCGGCCTCGAGGGCACCTGGACCACCACCCCGACGGCGTGGGACAACAGCTTCTTCGAGATCCTCTTCGGTCACGAGTGGGAGCTGTTCAAGAGCCCGGCCGGCGCGCACCAGTGGCGCCCGAAGGACGGGGCCGGGGCCGGCACCGTCCCCGATGCCCACGACCCGGCGAAGAGCCACGCTCCGACGATGCTGACGACCGACCTCTCGCTCCGGTTCGACCCGGTCTACGAGCAGATCTCGCGGCGCTTCCTGGAGAACCCGGGCGAGTTCGCGGACGCCTTCGCGCGGGCGTGGTTCAAGCTGACCCACCGCGACATGGGTCCGGTCGTGCGGTACCTCGGCCCGGAGGTCCCGTCGGAGACGCTGCTGTGGCAGGACCCGCTGCCCGAGGTGGCGCACGAGCCGGTCGACGGCGAGGACGTCGCCGCCCTGAAGGCCCAGGTCCTCGCATCGGGGCTGTCGGTGTCCCAGCTCGTGTCCACCGCGTGGGCGTCGGCCTCCACCTTCCGCGGCAGCGACAAGCGCGGTGGCGCCAACGGCGCGCGGATCCGCCTCGAACCGCAGCGCGGGTGGGAGGCCAACGACCCGGACCAGCTGGCGACGGTGCTGCGCGCCCTGGAGGGCATCCAGCGCTCCTTCAACGCCTCGCGGACCGACGGCAAGCAGGTCTCGCTCGCCGACCTGATCGTGCTCGCGGGTGCCGCCGCGGTCGAGCGGGCCGCCCGGGACGCGGGCTTCGAGGTCGAGGTGCCCTTCACGCCGGGCCGGGTGGACGCCGCGCAGGAGCAGACGGACGTGGAGTCGTTCGCCGCGCTGGAGCCGGCCGCGGACGGGTTCCGCAACCACCAGGGCAAGGGCAACCGTCTGCCGGCCGAGTTCCTGCTGATCGACCGGGCGAACCTGCTGACGCTGAGCGCCCCCGAGATGACGGTCCTCGTCGGCGGCCTGCGCGTCCTGGGCGCGACCCACCAGCAGTCGCAGCTGGGCGTCTTCACCACCACCCCCGGGACACTGACCAACGACTTCTTCGTCAACCTGCTCGACCTGGGCACGACGTGGCGGGCGACGTCGGAGGACCAGACCACCTTCGAGGGGCTGGACGCGGCCACGGGCGAGGTGAAGTGGACCGGCACCCGCGCCGACCTGGTCTTCGGCTCGAACTCGGAGCTGCGGGCGCTGGCGGAGGTCTACGCGAGCGACGACGCGAGGGAGAAGTTCGTGACGGACTTCGTCGCGGCGTGGGACAAGGTCATGAACCTCGACCGGTTCGACCTCGTCCGATGACCTCGCCGATCACCCGCCGATCACCCGCTGATCACATCTGATCACCTGCTGAGCGACATCCGGTGAACGCCCGCTGAGCGGCGTCCGGTGAACGCCCGAGTCCGGGCCGGCCCCATTCCGCGGGCCGGCCCGGTCTGTCGTTCCGCTCCGCCCCCGGCGCGGGCCGGGGGTCAGCCCGGGCGGTTGCCGGGCTCGGAGTCGTTGGGGTCGACGCCGGTGAACGCGGAGTCGTCCTTCGTACCGGAGGGGCGTCCCGAGCGGCCCTTGCGGCCGGTGTCCCGCATGCCCTCGTCCGACGTGTCGCCGTACTCCTCGCCCCGCTTGGTGCCGCTCTCGGCCACGTCACCGGGCACGGAGCCGCGCTCCTCCTTGGAGGGCTTGCGGCCCGGGCCGCGCTCCGGGGCGTCCTCCGCGTGGAAGGAGCGCCGGGCGCTCGGGTTCTCCTGCTGCCGGGTCTCGTCGACGTCGGGGGACCAGCCGTGGTGCTCGGTCCCCTCGTGCCGGCTCACCCCCTGCCCCCGTGACGGCTTCGCTGGCTTCTGTTCCTTGGGCATGGCGCCGACCTGCCTGTCCGCTGCGGTGGAGGCACGTCCTTGTCCGTGCCAGGGCACTAGAAATTCTTCCACTTCCCCGCACACCCGGCATATCGGTCCATGGCGGACCGGGGGCACCGACCAGGACGCCGCCTGGACACCAGCACCGGGCATGTGGCGGGAACGGTCACCCGTACGAGTGATGAGCGGGATTCGTGTCGACGGCAGGGCGACCCCGTGACCGACCATCGCAGGCAGCCGGTACGCCGCACGACCGACCGTCGCACCCTGGGAGGGGTCGCCATGCGCATCCTGCTCGTCGCCAGCGCCTACAACAGCCTCACCCAGCGCGTGCACGCCGAGCTGCGGGAGCGCGGGCACACCGTCGCCGTCGAGGTCACCCCCCACGGCCGAGACGTCCGCGCGGCCGTCGGCCTGCACACGCCCCAGCTGGTGGTGGCGCCCATGCTGAAGGCCGTCGTCCCGCGTGACGTGTGGACGTCCGTGACGTGTCTGATCGTGCACCCGGGCCCGGTGGGCGACCGGGGGCCCTCCTCCCTGGACTGGGCCGTCCGCGAGGGTGCCGGGGAGTGGGGCGTCACCGTGCTCCAGGCCGAGGAGGAGATGGACGCCGGGCCCGTGTGGGCGACGGCGATCTGCACCGTACCGCCGGTGGCGAAGAGCGATCTGTACCGCAACGAGCTGGGCGACGCCGCCGTGGAGGCGGTGCTGCTGGCCGTCGAGCGCTTCGCGTCCGGCCGGTACGTCCCGGCCGCCCAGGACACCCTGCCCACGGCGGCGGGCGCGCGCCCGAGGCCGCCGATGCGCCAGGTGGCGCGCCGTATCTCGTGGGACGAGGACACCACCGACACGGTGCTGCGCACCCTGCGGGCCGCCGACTCCCAGCCCGGAGTCCTGGACGACCTGCTGGGCGGGGAGTGGTTCCTGCACGGCGGGCACCCCGAGCGCGGCCTGCGCGGGCGCCCCGGCGAGCTGCTGGCCACGCGCGCCGGGGCGATCTGCCGCGCCACGACGGACGGGGCGGTGTGGATCCCCGAGCTGCGGGCCCGCACCGGGCACGGGGAGCCGCGGGCGTGCAAGCTGCCCGCCACCGTGGCGCTCGGCGACCGCCTGGCCGCCCTGCCGGACCTGCCCGAGCTGCCCCTGCCGGCGCTCCCGCCCGCCGACGACACCACCTGGTCGGACGTCCGGTACCGGGAGGAGGGCGCGGTGGGCGTGCTGTCCTTCGCGTTCCCGGGCGGTGCGATGTCCACCGCCCACTGCCGGCGGCTGCTGGAGGCGTACCGGGCCGCGTGCGCCCGGCCCACCTCCGTGCTGGTCCTGGGCGGCGGCCGGGACTTCTTCTCCAACGGCATCCACCTGGGGGTGATCGAGGCGGCGGCCGACCCGGCGGCGGAGTCGTGGGCCAACATCAACGCCATGGACGACCTGGTCGAGGCGGTGCTCACCACCACCGACCGCGTCGTCGTCAGCGCGATCGGCGGCAACGCCGCCGCCGGGGGCTGCATGCTGGCGCTGGCCGCCGACGAGGTGTGGTGCCGCTCCGGGTCGGTGCTCAATCCGCACTACCGGCGCATGGGCCTGTACGGGTCGGAGTACTGGACCTACACGCTGCCCGGGCGGGTGGGCGCCGCCATGGCCGGGCGGCTCACCGAGGACGCCCTTCCGGTCACCGCCGCCCGGGCGCGTGACCTCGGCCTGGTCGACCGGGTGGTGCGGTGCTCGCCCTCGTCATTCACTGCCGAGGTCACCCGGTTGGCCGCACATCTCGCGGTTTCGTCCGGGACGCAGACACGGCTGGCCGCGAAGAAGGCGGAGCACGAGCGGCGGGAGGCCGAGACCCCGCTGGCGGGCTTCAGGGAGCGGGAACTGGCCCGGATGCGGGGCGTCTTCGACGACCCGGCCGCCCCCTACCACGCGTTGCGCAGGGCGTTCGTACGCAAGGAGACGGCCGCCCCCGACCGGGTCCCCGCAGGTGCGGGCGGCGCCGGGCTGTCGGACTCTTAGCCCGGTAAAGACTCGAAGCAAGCGGCACACCTCCCCGAGGAGGCCCTCGATGAACACAGCGTCGCCGACGACGGACCAGCAGCCCGAAGCCTCCGGTTCGCCCGGCACGGAGGAGAAGCCGATCCACATCCTCTGGATCAACGCCGGGCTGAGCTGCGACGGCGACTCGGTCGCCCTGACGGCCGCCATGCAGCCGAGTATCGAGGAGATCGCCCTCGGGGCGCTCCCCGGGCTGCCGAAGATCGCGGTCCACTGGCCGCTGATCGACTTCGAGTGCGGTCCGGTGGACGGAGCGGACACGTTCATCGAGTGGTTCTTCAAGGGTGAGCGGGGCGAGATCGACCCGTTCGTCCT
The DNA here is from genome assembly GCF_009739905.1 of Streptomyces ficellus. NCBI lineage: Bacteria > Bacillati > Actinomycetota > Actinomycetes > Kitasatosporales > Streptomycetaceae > Streptomyces > Streptomyces ficellus. The sequence goes on from NZ_CP034279.1 coordinate 315,748, forward strand.
GGTGATCGAGGGGTCCATCCCCAACGAGTCGATCAAGCAGGAGGGCTACTGGTGCGGTTTCGGGGACAACCCGGACACCGGTCAGCCCATCACCACCAGTGAGTGGATCGACCGCCTGGCGCCCAAGGCGCTCGCGGTGGTCGCCATCGGCACCTGCGCCACGTACGGCGGCATCCACGCCATGGCCGGGAACCCGACCGGCGCGATGGGTCTGCCCGACTACCTGGGCTGGGACTGGAAGTCCAAGGCGGGCATCCCCATCGTGTGCGTGCCGGGCTGCCCCATCCAGCCGGACAACTTCGCCGAGACGCTGACCTACCTGCTCTACCAGGCGGCGGGTTCGGCGCCGATGATCCCGCTGGACGACAAGCTGCGCCCGACCTGGCTGTTCGGGGCCACCGTCCACGAGGGCTGCGACCGGGCCGGCTACTACGAGCAGGGCCAGTTCGCGACGGAGTACGACTCGCCGAAGTGTTTGGTGAAGCTGGGCTGCTGGGGCCCGGTCGTCAAGTGCAACGTACCGAAGCGCGGCTGGATGGCCGGCATCGGCGGCTGCCCCAACGTGGGCGGCATCTGCATCGCCTGCACCATGCCCGGCTTCCCCGACAAGTTCATGCCGTTCATGGACGAACCTCCCGGCGGCAAGCTCTCCAGCACCGCCAGCGGGGCGTACGGCGCGGTCATCCGCCGGCTGCGCACGATCACGGCCCGCACCGTGGACAGGGAACCCAAGTGGCGGCACACCGGCCGGGAGATCACCACCGGCTACCGCCCGCCGTGGTGACCGCCCCGGCGGCGGCACCCTCCCCGTGGGCGACCCCCCTCCCCCACCACCTCCCGCAGACCCGCTCGCAGCACTGACCGAAGGGCATCACAGACACCATGGCGACCTCGACGACGACCGGTGACGGCACCGGCCTGGTGGAGATGGCGTGGGACCCGATCACACGGATCGTGGGCAGCCTCGGCATCCACACGAAGATCGACTTCAAGCAGAAGCGGGTCGCCGAGTGCTACAGCACCTCGTCGGTCTTCCGCGGCTACAGCGTCTTCATGCGGGGCAAGGACCCGCGCGACGCGCACTTCATCACCAGCCGCATCTGCGGGATCTGTGGCGACAACCACGCCACCTGCTCGGTGTACGCGCAGAACATGGCGTACGGGGTGAAGCCGCCGCACCTCGGTGAGTGGATCATCAACTGCGGCGAGTCCGCGGAGTTCATGTTCGACCACAACATCTTCCAGGAGAACCTGGTGGGGGTCGACTACTGCGAGAAGATGGTCCGCGAGACCAACCCGGGAGTCCTCGAACTCGCCGAGCGCACCGAGGCGCCGCACGCCGCGGACCACGGCTACCGCACCATCGCCGACATCATGCGCTCGCTGAACCCGCTGGAGGGCGAGTTCTACCGCGAGGCGCTGCAAGTGAGCCGGTACACGCGGGAGATGTTCTGCCTGATGGAGGGGCGCCATGTGCACCCCTCCACCCTGTACCCGGGCGGTGTCGGCACGATCGGATCGGTGCAGCTGTTCACCGATTACATGTCCCGGCTGATGCGGTACGTGGAGTTCATGAAGCGGGTCGTGCCGCTGCACGACGACCTGTTCGACTTCTTCTACGAGGCGCTGCCCGGTTACGAGGAGGTCGGGCGCCGGCGCGTGCTGCTCGGCTGCTGGGGCGCGTTCAACGACCCCGAGTACTGCGACTTCAGTTACGCCAACATGACCGACTGGGGCCGGCGGATGCTGGTCACGCCCGGTGTGGTGGTGGACGGCAAGCTGGTCACCAACGACCTCACCGAGATCAACCTCGGCATCCGGATCCTGCTGGGCAGCTCCTACTACGAGGACTGGGCGGGCCAGGAGCAGTTCGTCACCCACGACCCGCTGGGCAACCCGGTCGACCCGCGGCACCCGTGGAACCAGCACACCATCCCGGCGCCGCAGAAGCGGGACTTCAACGACAAGTACAGCTGGGTGATGTCCCCGCGCTGGTACGACGGCAAGGACTACCTGCCGCTGGACACCGGCGGCGGCCCCATCGCCCGCCTGTGGTCCACCGCCCTGTCCGGGCTCGTCGACATCGGGTACGTGAAGGCCACCGGGCACAGCGTCGTCATCAACCTGCCGCGGACGCTCACCAAGCCGGAGACCACCTTCGAGTGGAAGATCCCCCGGTGGAGCAACGCCCTGGAGCGCAACCGCGCCCGGACCTACTTCCAGGCGTACGCCGCGGCCGTGGCGCTGCACTCGGCGGAGATGGGCCTGGCGGAGGTGCGCGCCGGACGCACCCAGACCTGGGAGAAGTTCGAGGTGCCGGACGAGTCCATCGGTGTCGGTTTCACCGAGGCCGTACGCGGTGTGTTGTCGCACCACATGGTGATCCGCGACGGCAAGATCGCCAACTACCATCCGTACCCGCCGACGCCGTGGAACGCCTCCACGCGCGACACCTACGGGACGCCCGGGCCCTACGAGGACGCGGTGCAGAACACGCCGATCTTCGAGGAGAACCCGCCGGAGAACTTCAAGGGCATCGACATCATGCGGGCCGTCCGCAGCTTCGACCCGTGCCTGCCCTGCGGTGTGCACATGTACGTCGGTGACGGCAGGACCGTGAAGTCCCTGCACGTCCCCACCGGCCTGAGCGGTCTGTCCGGATGAGCGGCGGAAGCGGCACCGGCGTCGCGACCGGCGCGGCCGGCGCGGTGAACGCGGAGACGGCCGGCCGGCTGGTCGAGGAGATCCTGGACCGGCTGACCGAATCCGGGGACCGCGCGGCGTGCGAGGCCGCGGAGGAACTCGTGCGCGTCCTCATGGAGTTCTACGGCGCCGGGCTCGCCCGCGTCGTCGAGCTGACCGGGCGCACCCCCGGCGCCTCCGGGCAGGACGTCCGCGCGGCGCTGCTCGGCGACGAGCTCGTCGCGGGTCTGCTGGTCCTGCACGGGCTGCACCCCGACGACGCGCCCCGTCGCATCGAACGGGCCCTGGACCGCGTTCCGCACCCGGTGGAGAGCGCGGGCTTCGACGCCGCGACCGGCGTGCTGCGCCTGCGGCTCACCGGTTCGGCGGGCTGCGGCTGCTCCGGCACCCTGCGGGGCGTCGAGCAGGCGGCGCTGGACGCCCTCGCCTGTTTCGCGCCGGAGGTGACGGCGGTCGAGCTCCAGGAGGGCCCGGGGGCCGCCGCCCGTGAGCCGGCCCTGCTCCAGATCGGCTCCGGCCCGCCGCGTGCCGCGACCGGTGGCGCCCGTTCGCCGGCCACGGCGCCGTGAGCGCGCCCGTGGCCGGGACGACCGGCCCCCTGGGGCGGGACGGCGCCACGGCGCGGGGACTGCGCCGCTTCACGGCACCGCGTCCGCCCCGCACCGAACGGTGCGAACTGTGCGCGGTTCCCCTGGCCGGCGAGCGTCACCCGCATCTCGTCGACACCGAGAAGCGGGCGCTGGCCTGCGCCTGTGGCCCCTGCGCCCAGTTGCTCGACGGGTCCGGCGGGGCGCGGGGGCGATTCCGCGCGGTGCCCGGCCGGTACCTGAAGGACTCCGGGCACGGCGTCGACGACCGGGCCTGGGAGCAGTTGCGCATCCCGGTCGGGGTCGCGTTCTTCTTCCGCAACTCGGCGCTGGACCGGCTGGTCGCGCTGTACCCGAGCCCGGCGGGGGCGACCGAGAGCGAGCTGGACGCGGAGTCGTGGCAGGCCGCCCTGTCCGGTTCCGCCCTGGCCGGGCTCCTCGAACCCGACGTGGAGGCGCTGCTGCTGCGCCGCCACGAGGACGGCGAGGTCGAGTGCTTCCTGGTGCCGGTCGACATCTGCTACGAACTGGTGGGCCGGATGCGTCTGCGGTGGCAGGGCTTCGACGGTGGCGCGGAGGCCCGCGCCGACCTGGACGCCTTCTTCGCCCACGTACAGGACCGTGCGCGTGAGGTGCGGGAGGGGCGATCGTGACCGACTTCTCCTTCGCCTGCACGGGGGTGCGGGCCGACCCGTACGCGGCGGGCCCCACGCTGGTGTTCCGGCTGCGCGTCACCGCCTCGGACCGGGCCCGCGTCCACGCGCTGGCCCTGCGCTGCCAGCTGCGGATCGAGCCGGCCCGGCGCGGGTACGGCGACGCCGAGGCCGGGCGGCTGACGGACCTGTTCGGCGAGCGGTCCCGCTGGGGCCAGAGCCTGAACCCGGTGCAGTTCGCCCAGGTCTCGGTGATGGTCCCCGGCTTCACCGGAGAGGTCGAGACCGACCTGGTGGTGCCCTGCACGTACGACATGGACATCGCGTCCACCCGCTACTTCCACGCCCTGGAGGAGGGTGAGGTGCCGCTGCTGATGCTGTTCTCCGGCACCGCCTTCACCGGGGCCGCGGGCTTCCGTGTCGAGCCGGTCCCCTGGGACAGGGAGGCGGCCTTCCGTATGCCGGTGAAGACGTGGCGGGAGATGGTCGACCAGCACTTCCCGGGCTCCGGCTGGATCCGGCTGCCCCGGGACACCATGGACGCGCTGCTCGCGCACCGGTCGCGGCGGGCGCTGCCGTCCTGGCAGGCGACCGTGGAGGAGCTGTTGGAGACGGCCGGGGAGAGAACACCGTGACGACCACGCCCACGCCCACGCCCACGCCCACGCCCACGACGGCGACGTTCGCTCCCGGGACCGAGGCCCGGCTGGCCGTCGCCCGCCAGGTCGCCGACGCGGTCCTCTTCGAGGGGTACGTGCTCTACCCGTACCGGGCCTCCGCCGCCAAGAACCGGCTGCGCTGGCAGTTCGGGGTCCTCGTGCCACCCGCCTGGACGGGCGAGGCGGAGGAGCACGACTTCCAGCACACCGAGCTGCTGATGGAACCGAAGCGCGGTGCCACGCTGGCCGTGGAGGTCCGCTTCCTGCACACCCGGCGGCGGGCCGTGCAGCGGGTGTGCCCGGGCGGCGGCTTCGAGACGGTGGACGAACTGCGCCTGGACGACCGGGTGATCGTGCCGTGGGACGAGGGCGACGAGCAGACCGTCCGGGTCGCGGTGCCCGTGGACGCGCTGTCGGGCGAGGGCGTCGTCGTACCGTTCACCCGCCCGGCGGCGGAGGAGACCGAGCCGGTGACCGACGCCGCGGGGCAGGTGGTGGGCAGGCTGGTGCGCCGCAGCGAGGAGGTCGCGGGCGCGCTGCGGCTGTCGGCGGCCGAGCTGGACGGCCCGTACCGCACCCGGCGGCTGAGCCTGGTCGTGGAGAACACCAGCGGCTGGACGCCGGACGGCGCGGCCGACCGTGACGCGGCGCTGTCCCGGTCCCTGGTCGCCAGCCACGCGCTGCTGTGCCTGGACTCCGGGCGGTTCCTGTCGATGACGGACCCGCCCGAGTGGGCGCGGACGGCGACCGCCGCGTGCCGCAACCTGCACACCTGGCCCGTGCTGGCCGGTGAGCCGGGCGGCGCCGACCTGGTGCTCTCCTCCCCCATCATCCTGGAGGACCATCCGGCGATCGCGCCCGAGAGCCCCGGCGCGCTGTACGACGCGACGGAGATCGACGAGATCCTGGCCCTGCGCACCGCCGCCCTCACGGACGAGGAGAAGCGCGAGGCGCGTGGCACGGACGCACGGGCGGCGGCCGTGGTGGATCTGGCCGACTCCTTGCCCCCGGAGGTCCTGGAGCGGCTGCACGGCGCGGTGCGCAGCCTGCGGGAGGTGACCACCCCGGCGGCGTTGCCGGCGGGAGCCTCGGCGGAGGTGCCGGTGTTCACCACCCCGGCCGCCCCGGCAACCGCAGACGCCGGCACGCCGTCCGGGCATGTCGCGCCCGGCGGGGTCACCCGGCCGGACACCCCCTGGTGGGATCCGGGCGCGGACGCGGCCGTGGACCCGGCCCGGGACCACGTCCTCGTCGCGGGGCGGCCGGTGCGGGCGGGCAGCCGGGTCGTGCTGCGGCCCGGGCTGCGCCACACCGACGCCCAGGACCTGTTCCTCACCGGCCGGTTCGCCCGCGTGGAGGCGGTCCTGCACGATGTGGACGGCGGTGTGCACATCGCGGTGACCGTCGAGGACGACCCCGGTGCGGACATCCGCCGCGAGCAGGGCCGTTTCCTCTACTTCCAGCCCGACGAGGTCGACGTACCGGAGGACGCGTGATGGCCCTTCCACCGACCGGCCCGCGCACCCTGGTCGCCGGGGTGGGCAACATCTTCCTCGGCGACGACGGCTTCGGTGTCGAGGTGGCGCGCCTGCTGGCGCGTGAGGCCCTGCCCGGCGGTGTCGAGGTCGCCGACGTCGGCGTCCGCGGTGTCCACCTGGCGTACCAGCTCCTCGACGGGTACGACACGCTGGTGCTGGTGGACGCGGTGGAGCGGGGCGGCGAGCCGGGCACGTTGTACGTGATCGACGCCGCCGCTCCCGGCAGCCGCATGCCTGCCGGGGCCGTCCCCCTCGACGGCCACCGGATGTCCCCCGACGCGGTGCTGGCCCTGCTGGACACCCTGTGCGCGGGCACGGGCGCGAAGGCCCCGGAACGCACGCTGGTGGTGGGCTGCGAGCCGGCCACCGTCGAGGAGGGCATCGGGCTCAGCCCGCCCGTGACCGCCGCCGTACCGGAGGCGGTGCGGATGGTGACCGAGCTGGTCCACGCCGAAGCCGTCGTCTGAAACGCCCCCACCACACGGAGAGCTCCATGAACAAGGTCCTCATCGGCGGCGCGGCCGCCGCCACCGCCGCCGCGCTCGCCGCACTGGTCGCGGGCGTCCTGCCGGACGTCCGGCGCTACCTGCGCATCCGCCGGATGTGACCCGGGGGCGGCCGCGTGGGCCGAACGGCCTACGCAGCCGTGTGACCCCGGCGCGCCGGTCGCCGCCCGCCCTCGTCCCGACCGTGTAATGGGCGCCGGAGAGCACACCCCCGGGCCGGGACGGAGACCGATGCACGAGATGTCCGTCGCCCTGTCCGTGGTCGACCAGGTCGAGCAGGCGGCCCGCTCGCGCGGGGCGCGGGGCGTGGAGCACGTCCACCTCGACATCGGCGAGCTGGCCGGGGTGGTGTCCGACTCGCTGGGCTTCTGCTTCGCACTCGCCTGTGAAGGCACCGTCCTGGAGGGCGCGGCGCTCGTCACCCGGACCGTGCCCGGCAGTGCGCGGTGCGCGCCGTGCGGCCGCACCTGGGACACCGGGATGCCCCCGGACATGGTGTGCCCGGTCTGCGGCGCGGCCGCCACCGAGCTGGTGGCGGGCCGTGAGCTGCGCATCACCGAGGTGCGCTGGGCCCCCGGCGCCGCCGATTCCGATTCCCCCCGTGCAACCATCCTCGAGGAGAGCTGACGATGTGCCGTGTGGTCGACCTCCAGCAGGCGGTGCTCGCCAAGAACGCGATGGCGGCCGGAGTCCTGCGCAGCGAACTGACAGCCAGGGGCACGACGGTGGTCAACCTGCTGTCGAGTCCCGGCAGCGGCAAGACGGCCCTGCTGGAGCGTGAGCTGTCGATCGCCCGGGAGCGGGGCGTCACGACCGCGGCGCTGACCGCGGACCTCGCGACGGAGAACGACGCCGTACGGCTGTCCCGTTCCGGTGTGCCGGTCAAGCAGGTCCTCACGGACGGGCTGTGCCACCTGGAGGCGGACATGCTCGCGGGGCACCTGCACCAGTGGCTCCCGGAGGACACCCGCCTGCTGTTCGTGGAGAACGTGGGCAACCTCGTGTGCCCGGCGTCGTACGACCTGGGCGAGTCGCTGCGGGTCGTCCTGGCCTCGGTGACGGAGGGCGAGGACAAGCCGCTCAAGTACCCGACCGCGTTCGGGCTGGCGCACCTGGTGGTCGTCACCAAGTCCGACCTGGCGGTGCCCGCCGAGTTCGACGAGGCCGCGTTCCGGGCGCATGTGCAGCAGGTCAACCCCGGTGTGGAGGTCGTCCTCAGCTCCGTACGGACCGGGGAGGGCGCCGGTCTGCTGGTGGAGCGGGCGCTGGCTGCGGCCGAGGGGGCCGAGGTGCACGCCCCGGTGATGGCCCGGGCCCGGGCGTGAGCGGCACGCCCGGCGCGCCGGCCACCGGTCCGGGCGTGGGCGCTACGGACGGCGGGCGGGCCGTGGCGCCACGGGTCGTACCGGCCGCGCCACCGGTGCGGCGCGTCCGTGTCGTGGTGCGCGGTGTGGTGCAGGGCGTGGGTTTCCGGCCCCATGTGTACGGCCTGGCCTCGGAGCTGGGGATCGCGGGGCAGGTGACCAACACCGGTGAGGGCGTGGTCGTCGAGGCCGAGGGCGCGGCGGCGGCCGTCGACCGGTTCTGCGCGCGCGTGGCCTCCGACGCGCCGCCGCTGGCGGTCGTGGAGTCGGTGGACGTCACCGACCTGCCCGCCACCGGCGGCAGCGGCTTCCACATCGTGGCCTCCCGTTCCGCCGGGCCGGTGCGGACGCTGGTCGCGCCCGACACCGCGACCTGCGGCGACTGTCTGGCCGAGCTGGCCGACCCGGCGGACCGGCGGCACCGTCACCCCTTCATCGCCTGCACGCACTGCGGGCCCCGGTTCACCATCGTGACCGGGCTGCCGTACGACCGTGAGCACACCACCATGGCGGGCTTCCCGCTGTGCCTGGCGTGCGACCGCGAGTACCGTGACCCGGCCGACCGCCGTTTCCACGCGCAGCCCGTCGCCTGCCCGGCCTGCGGACCGCGGCTGACGCTCGTGGTGGCCGGCTCGCAGGACCGGCCCGTCGCCGGGGACCCCGTGGACCGGGCGCGCGAGCTGCTCGCGGCCGGTGCGATCGTCGCGGTGAAGGGCATCGGCGGGTACCACCTGGCGTGCGACGCCACCGACGCCCGGGCGGTGGGCGAGCTGCGCCGGCGCAAGGCGCGGGGGAACAAGCCTTTCGCGCTGATGGCCGGGGACCCGGCGGACGTGGCGCACCTCGTGCACCTGGACGCCGCCGAACGGGAGTTGCTCACCGGCCGGGTGCGCCCGATCGTGCTGCTGCGGCGGCGCACCGGCGCGGGCGCGGCGGGGCTGCCGGTGCCGGCGGAGGCGGTCGCGCCCGGCAGTGCCGACCTGGGTGTGATGCTGCCGTACACGCCGCTGCACCACCTGCTGCTGGGCTCGGGCGGGCCCGGGCTGCTGGTGATGACGAGCGGCAACGTGTCCGGTGAGCCCATCGTCACCGACGACGACGAGGCCCGGGAGCGACTGGCGGGTCTGGCCGACGCGTGGCTCGCCCACGACCGGCCCATTCATGTGCCGTGCGACGACTCGGTGGTGCGGGTCTGCGACGGCGAGCCGGTGGTGCTGCGCCGCTCCCGCGGTTACGCCCCGCTGCCGCTGACGCTGCCCGTGCCGGTCGTGCCGGCCCTCGCGGTGGGCGGCGACCTGAAGAACGTGTTCTGTCTGGCGGAGGGCGACAGGGCGTGGCTGTCCGCGCACGTCGGCGACATGGACGACCTCGCCACCCAGCGGGCCTTCGACCGGGCCGTGCGGCAGCTGGGGTCCGTGACAGGTGTGCGCGCCGGGCTGCTGGTCACCGACGCCCACCCGGCGTACCGCTCGGGCGCCTGGGCGCGGCGGCACGCGGCGGGGCGGCCGGTGGCGCGGGTCCAGCACCACCACGCCCATGTCGCCGCGGTCATGGCCGAGCACGGTGTGCCCGACGGCCGCCGGGTGATCGGGGTGGCCTTCGACGGCACGGGGCACGGGGACGACGGCGCGGTGTGGGGCGGCGAGTTCCTGCTCGCGGGGTACGACGGTCACGACCGGTTCGCGCACCTGGCCTACGTGCCGCTGCCCGGCGGCGACGCGGCCGTCCGCCGGCCCTACCGCATGGCGCTGGCCCACCTGTGGGCGGCGGGTGTGGCGCCGGACGCGGACCTGCCGTGCGTCGCCGCCTGCCCCGCGGAGGAACGGGCGGTGCTGGGGCGGCAGTTGGAGCGGGGGCTGAACTGCGTACCCACCTCCAGCATGGGCCGGCTCTTCGACGCGGTCTCCTCCTTGGCGGGTGTCTGCCACCACGCCGAGTACGAGGCGAGGGCGGCGATCGAGCTGGAGGCGGCCGCCGTCGCCGCCGGGCCCACGGACGAGGACCCGCGGTACGCCTTCCGGCTGGCCGGCCGGGACCGGGCCGGTGGCGTGCCGGTGACCGCCGACCCGGCGCCCCTGCTGGCCGCGGTCGTCGAGGACGTACGGCTCGGTGTGCCCGCCCCGGTCGTCGCGGCGCGTTTCCACGCGGCCGTGGCGCGGCTGGTGCGCACGCTGAGCGGGCTGGCCCGCGAGACGACCGGCCTGGAGACCGTCGCCCTGTCGGGCGGGGTGTTCGCAAACGCGCTGCTGTCGTCGGCGTGCGCGCTCGGCCTGCGCGCGGACGGGTTCACCGTGCTGCGCCACCACGAAGTCCCGCCGAACGACGGGGGGCTGGCCCTCGGGCAGCTCGTCGTGGCCGCCCGCGCCACGTCCCGTGCCGGAACGACCGGCCCGGACCCGGCGGCGGCGCGAAGCTAAGGAGACACATATGTGCCTGGCGGTACCCGGCAAGGTGCTGGGGGTCGAGGAACGGAACGGCACGCGCATGGCCAGCGTCGACTTCGGCGGTGTGGTCAAGGAGGTGTGCCTGGAGTACCTGCCGGACCTTCAGGTCGGTGAGTACGCGATCGTCCACGTCGGTTTCGCCCTGCAACGGCTGGACGAGGAGTCGGCGAGGCGGACGCTGGAGCTGTTCGAGAACCTCGGGATGCTCCAGGAGGAGTTCGGCGACCCGTGGGAGCAGGCCGCCGCGGAGGCCGGAATGAACGGAGGGTCCGGCGCCGACGGCGAACCGGCCGCTGTGCGCGGACAGGGGCCGGACGGCGCCGCCGCGGCCGGGGAGGTGCTGCGGTGAAGTACATCGACGAGTTCCAGGACCCGGAGCTGGCGGCCCGGCTGCTCGACGAGATCCGGGCCACGGTGACCAGGCCCTGGGCGCTGATGGAGGTGTGCGGCGGCCAGACGCACAGCATCATCCGGCACGGTCTCGACCAACTCCTGCCCGACGAGATCGAGTTGATTCACGGCCCCGGGTGTCCGGTGTGCGTGACCCCGCTGGAGGTGATCGACAAGGCGCTGGAGATCGCCTCGCGCCCCGATGTGATCTTCTGCTCCTTCGGTGACATGCTGCGGGTGCCCGGCACCGGCCGTGACCTGTTCCAGGTGCGTGGTGAGGGCGGTGACGTCCGGGTGGTGTACTCGCCGCTGGACGCGCTGCGCATCGCGGAGGAGAACCCCGGCCGGGAGGTCGTGTTCTTCGGCATCGGGTTCGAGACGACCGCGCCGCCCAACGCGATGGCGGTCCACCAGGCCCGGGCGCGCGGGATCCGCAACTTCAGCCTGCTGGTGTCGCACGTCCGGGTCCCGCCCGCCATCGAGGCGATCATGCAGTCGCCGCAGTGCCGGGTGCAGGGGTTCCTCGCGGCGGGGCACGTGTGCAGCGTGATGGGTACGGAGGAGTACCCGGCGCTCGCCGAGCGGTTCAAGGTGCCCATCGTGGTCACGGGCTTCGAGCCGCTGGACATCCTCGAGGGCGTACGGCGCACCGTGCGGCAGCTGGAGCGGGGCGAGCACACGGTGGGGAACGCCTATCCGCGTGCCGTGCGGCCGGAGGGCAATCCGGCGGCGCGCGCGATGCTGGACGACGTGTTCGAGGTGACCGACCGGGCCTGGCGCGGCATCGGGGTGATCCTGGACAGCGGGTGGCGGCTGTCCGAGCGGTACCGGGACCACGACGCCGAGCACCGGTTCCAGGTGGGTGACATCGCCACCCTGGAACCGGCCGAGTGCCGTGCCGGAGAGGTGCTCCAGGGGCTGCTGAAGCCGCACGAGTGCGAGGCGTTCGGCACCACGTGCACTCCGCGCACCCCGCTCGGCGCGACCATGGTGTCCAGCGAGGGCGCCTGTGCCGCGTACTACCTGTACCGGCGGCTGGAGCTGCCGGCCCGCGCGGAGACGACCGCCCCGAGCCTGAAGGAGAGTTCCGTTGTCTGACACGACCGCCGCGCCGGACATGCTCTCCTGGACCTGCCCGGCCCCGCTGCGCGACCGGCCGCGGGTCGTGATGGGTCACGGCGGAGGCGGTGTGATGTCGGCCGAGCTGGTGGAGCAGGTCTTCCTCCCCGCCTTCGGGCAGGTGGCGCCGGGCGGGCTGACCGACTCGGCCGCCGTCGAACTCGGCGGGGCGCGGCTCGCGTTCTCCACCGACTCGTTCGTGGTGCGGCCGCTGTTCTTCCCGGGCGGCAGCATCGGGGACCTCGCCGTCAACGGCACGGTCAACGACCTCGCGATGAGCGGTGCCCGGGCGGCGTACCTGTCCTGCGGGATGATCCTGGAGGAGGGCGTCGAGCTCGCGACCGTGGGACGGGTCGCGGAGGCCCTGGGCGCCGCCGCCCGCACCGCCGGTGTGCGGGTGGTGACGGGTGACACCAAGGTCGTGGAGGCCGGCCACGGCGACGGGGTCTACATCAACACCTCGGGCATCGGTCTGATCCCGCCGGGCGTCGACCTGCGTCCGCAGCGGGTCGTGCCCGGTGACGTGGTCGTCGTGAGCGGGGCGATCGGCCTGCACGGTGTGGCGATCCTCAGCGAGCGGGAGAACCTGCGGTTCGAGGTCGCGATCGAGAGCGACTGCGCCGCGCTCGGCGGCCTCGTCGAGGCGATGCTCGCCGTCACCCCGGACCTCCACGTGCTGCGCGACCCCACCCGAGGGGGCCTGGCCGCTTCGCTGAACGAGATCGCGGCGGCCTCCGGCGCCGGGGTGGTCGTCCAGGAGCGCGCCGTCCCGGTGCCGCCGCCGGTGGCGAGCGCCTGCGCGGTCCTGGGTCTCGATCCGATGTACGTGGCCAATGAGGGCAAGCTCGTGGCGTTCGTGCCCCGCGACCAGGCCGACGCGGTCCTGGCCGCGATGCGGGCGCACCCGCTGGGGGCCGGCGCGGCGATCATCGGCGAGGCGGTCGCGGACCACCCGGGCATGGTGGTGGCCCGCACCGGGCTGGGCGGGACACGGGTGGTGGACATGCCGCTCGGGGAACAGCTCCCCCGGATCTGCTGACCGGCGCGGGCGGTGCCGGGGCCCGGGTCAGCCGGACGGGCCCCGCCTGCCCGGGCGGGTGTCGAGCGTCCAGGTGTGGGTGCAGCCCGGGCACTGGAGGTGCACCCGGGCGCCCTCGTTGGCTATCAGGTACCGCCAGTGGTCGCCGCAGTTGCGCCGGTCCGCGCAGGTCACGCAGTCCCGGGAGTCGTCGCACCCGGGGCAGGGCACCCACGCGCGGCGGGCCCGGTCCGCCTGGGGATCAATGGGGAGCCGCATCGCCCGCGTCCCCTCCGGGCAGCACGCCCGCCGCGACCAGCATCGCGTAGGTGCGCTGCTGCTCGGCGTCCAGTCCCGAGTACAGCAGGCGGTGCGCCTCCTCCTCGGAGCGGAGCGCCGCCACCGGGTCCCAGGCGTCGCCGAGCGCGGCCACCACCTCGGCCCGCCGCCGGGCCTCCTCCTGGGTGAGGTCGAGGGTGAAGTTCACGTGGCCGGGGCCGGGGCTGTCGTGCATGGGTGCGCTTTCGCCGGAAACGTACGGGTCCAGCCACCTCTACCAGCGCGGGAGGCCGCGCCGGAAGGGATTGTGACGCACCTCATCGGGGCGGTGCGGGCACCGGGGCCTCCGCGACGGAGCCGGCCCAGCCGACCATGGCCCGTTCCTCCAGTCCGTCGTGGTCCGGCTGCAGGGCGTGGCCGCAGCCGTGCCCGGTGTGCTGGATGGACACCGACGTCCACGGGAACGGCGGCCACCACGGTGACGCGTCGGAGTGGCCCTCGCCGGAGAAGACCCAGTAGGTCACCAGCTCGCGGTCGCTCTCCGTCAGCCAGTCGAAGGTGCCGGGGTGGGCGATGGGGCGGCGGATCTCGGCCATCCGTACGCCGCCGCAGTCCTTGACCCGACGGTGCGTCGACCGCGGGCCGTCCGCCACCTCGACCCGGTCGGCCCGGGCGACGGCGACGTCCGTCGTGACGCGCAGGAGGCCGAACCGGCCGGCGGGGGCGTGGCCCCGGAGCGTCGTCGCGTACTCCTCGTCGGGACCGATCCAGGCGTGGTCCTCGCCGATGGGGCCCACCTGGATCAACTGGGGTTCGCCGTAGGTCGCGTAGGTGCTCAGCCGGGCGGCCGCACCGTAGTTCCCGCCCATGAGGTCGCCGACGGGGAGCCGGTCCGGCGGCACCGGCCGGGGGCGGACCGTCACGTCGGTGCCGGTGATCTCGTACAGCGACGTGAGCACCCTGACGGGGGTCCGGCCCGTGTTCTTCAGCGTGATGTTCACGGTGAACTCCACGTGCGCGCCGCGGACTTCGACGTCCTCGATGCTGTTCTCCACGGCGACGACGGTCGGGGCGTTCGCCGGTTCGTAGTGGGAGGCGTACCAGAACTGCGGGAGCGCGAGGGACGCGCCCAGGACCGTCGCGAGGGCCGTCAGCCTTCCGGCGCTCAGGGTGGCGCCTGCCGTCACCTCCACCCGCCGCTCCGGCGCCGCGGCGGGCGCGGGCGGGCCCTCCCTGAGGCGGCCGTAGAGCAGCAGGAGGGCCACGGCGGACGCACAGGCCACGACCGCGGTGGTGCCGACCAGGGCCGGCTGGAGGACGAAGTTCGACTGGACGTGGAAAATGATCCAGCCGGCGGCCAGCAGCACGGCGAGGTACGCCGCGGGCGGCGCCCACCGGTGCGCGGGCGACGGCGGCTCCTTGGGCCGCAGCGCGACACCGGAGCCGCCGACGATCACCGCCGCGGCTGCCACGAGGACCGCTCCGTCCGTCCGCACGGTGAGGTTCAGCCCGCGGTACACGTCGAAGACGCCCACGCATCCGAGGGCGAGGCCGTAGATCAGGAGGGCGATGTGCCCGCGGTGGTCCGTCCGGCGGTACAGCCGCCGCAGCCGGGCGTCGGCCGCCCGCAGCCGGCGCCACCGGCTCCGTGCGGCACCCGGATCGGGTGCGGGGTTCTGGGCCGGGCTCTGGGCGGGGGCGGGGTTCTGGGCCGGGACGGGTGCGGTGCCGGGGCCGGTGCTGCCGGTGTGCGTCATGGTGTGTCCCCCAGGGGAGTCCCTGGGATCGTAGGCCCGGAGTGCCCGGCCCGGACGGTGGTTGGGGACCGTGCTCGCCTCGTCTACGGCATGCGTCGCAGCGGCGGCTACGGCGACGACCGCAGAACCGGTGGGCCCCGGGCGGACGCGGTCAGAGCGCGGGGAACTCCGGGGGGATCCCGAGGGCTCGGGCCGCGGTGCCCCAGATCACCGCGAGCGCGGAGTCGACCGTGACGCGCGGGTCGCCGAGCATCAGGCGGATGCCGAAGCCGTCGCAGAGGGACAGCAGGGTCGTGCTGGTCGCGTGGACGTCGCAGTCGGCGAACTCGCCGGCGTCGATGCCCCGGGTGAGGGCCTGGCTCACCCAGGCGTGGAGCTGGTCGTAGAGGTCGACGGCGAGCGTGCGGGCGGCGTCGTCGCGCAGGGCGCGGACCCACAGTTCCTGCCACAGGCGCCAGTCCTGACGGAGTTCGGGGTCGGTGGGGAGCAGGCTGTGCAGGATGCGGGCGAGGATGACGGCGGCGGGGACGGAGTCGGCGTCGCGTTCGAGTTCGGTGCCGGTGTGGGCGAAGGAGTGCGTCATCGCCTCCGCGAAGAGCCGCTCCCGGTTCTCGAAGTGGTAGTGGAGCAGGGCCGTCGACACCCCGGCGTGTTCGGCGACCATCCGCATGCGGATCTTCTCGAAGCCGACCTCTGCGATCACT
Source organism: Streptomyces ficellus (assembly GCF_009739905.1). Classification (NCBI taxonomy): domain Bacteria; kingdom Bacillati; phylum Actinomycetota; class Actinomycetes; order Kitasatosporales; family Streptomycetaceae; genus Streptomyces; species Streptomyces ficellus. The sequence continues at coordinate 331,469 of NZ_CP034279.1, forward strand.
TCGCACGCGGCGACCAGGATCCGCTCGCGGGTCTCACGCGTCCGTTCGGCGCTGGACAACTGGTTTCCCCTGTTCTGTCGGTGGCCGGTGGTGGGCCGACGGCACTTGTCCATCTTCCCGTACGCCGGCGGGAAGCGATCACCGGTGGGTGTGGAAACCCCGGCCGGACTTGCGGCCCAGCAGGCCCGCGTCGACCATACGGGCCAGCAGCGGCGGCGGGGCGTGGAGCGGCTCGCGGAACTCGTCGTACATCGACTCGGCGATGGCCTGGACGGTGTCGAGACCGATGAGGTCGATCAGGGCGAGCGGCCCGAGGGGGTGGGCGCAGCCCAGGGTCATCGCGCGGTCGATGTCGTCGGCGGACGCGGTCCCGGACTCGACCATGCGGACGGCGGCCAGGAGGTAGGGCACGAGGAGGGCGTTGACGATGAAGCCGGACCGGTCCCGGGCGCGTACGACCTGCTTGCCGAGGGTCTCGGTGGCGAAGGTCTCGGTGCGCCGGACGGTCGTCTCGCCGGTGAGCAGGGACGGCACCAGCTCCACCAGGGGCAGTACGGGCACGGGGGTTGAAGAAGTGCAGGCCGATGACCTGCGCGGGCCGGGAGGTGGCGGCGGCGAGGCGGATCACCGGGATGGAGGAGGTGTTCGTCGCGAGGATCGCGGCGGGGCCGCGGACGATGGCGTCGAGCCGGGTGAACACGCCCACCTTGGTGTCCTCGTCCTCGGCCACCGCCTCGACGACGAGGTCCCGGTCGGCGAGCGCTTCCAGGCCGGTGACGACGGTGATGCGGGCCAGGGCCGCGTCGCGGTCCGCTGGGGTGAGCCTGCCCGTGGCGGCGGCGCGGTCGAGGGAGGCGGTGACGCGCGCCCGGCCGGCGTCGGCGGCCGCCGCGCCGGACTCGGCGACGACGACGTCGAGTCCGGCGCGGGCGCACACCTGGGCGATGCCGGAGCCCATCAGGCCGCAACCGACCACTCCTACACGGGTGAGGGACGGGTCGGCCATGTCTGCTCCTGCGGGTGGGGTGCGTGGGTGGGCTGGGGCCTGCGGTCGTACGGGGGCGGGAGGGTTCAGGCGACGGGGAGTTGCAGTACCCCGGTGCCCCGCTTGATCAGTTCACCGGCGACGATCAGGCGCTGGATCTCCGAGGTGCCCTCCCAGATGCGGTCGACGCGCAGCTCGCGGTAGAGGCGCTCGACCGGGTACGAGCGGTCGTAACCACGGCCGCCGAAGATCTGCACGCAGCGGTCGATGACGCGGCCGGACGCCTCGCTGGCCGCGAGCTTGGCGATGGCGGCCTTGGCGTGCAGGGTCTTGCGGTCGCCGGCGCCCTCGGTGACCTCCCAGGCGACCTGGTGGGTGTAGGCGCGGTTGACGGCGATGTCCACGGCCGAGTCCGCCAGCATGCCCTGGATCAGCTGGAAGTCGGCGATCCTGGTGCCGAACTGGCGCCGTTCGACGGCCCAGTCGCGGGCGAGTTCCAGGGCGCGCTCGGCGGCGCCGATGGTGCGGGCGGCGATCATCAGGCGTTCCTCGGTGAACCAGGAGCGGGTGATGTCGTAGCCCTCGCCCACCCCGCCGAGGACGGCCCCGGCCGGGACGCGCACGTCGGTGAAGGTGAACTCGGGGTGCTCGTACACGAAGGTGTGCATGAAGCGCGGCACGCGGGTCATCTCGATGCCGGGCGTGTCCTTGTCGACGAGGAACAGCGTCGGTGCGCGGTCCTCCCCGGCCGCCGCCAGCACGATCATGAAGTCGGCGTGGTCGCCGACGGTGACGAACCACTTCTCGCCGTTCAGGATCCAGTCGCCGTCGGCGGTGGGCGTGGCGGTGGTGGCGAGGTTCCGCGGGTCGGAGCCCGCGTGGGGTTCCGTGACGGCGTAGCAGTCGCGGCGCTCGCCGCGGATCACGGGTTCGAGGTAGCGCTCGCGCTGTTCGGGGGTGCAGAACCGCAGCGCGTTCGCCGGTCGCCACACCATGTCCCACAGGGCGCCGGTGAGCCGGCCCAGCTCCTCCTGGACGACGGCCTGTTCGAAGATGGTGAGGCCCGCGCCGCCCCATTCGGCCGGCATGTTGACCGCCTGGAGACCGGAGGCGAGGACCGCGTCGCGGATGTCGGCGTGGGCCTGGGGCGGCAGGCCGTTGTTCTCCTCGCACTCGTTCTCATAGGCCGTGATGACGTCGGTGAGGCGGCGCGCCGCGCTCTTGAGTTCCTGCTGGCGGGCGGTGAGACGGAAGTCCATGGGGTCCTCTGCGGAGGTGGGTCGGGGCGGGGCCCGGCGGAGCCGGATGGGGATCAGTGGTCGGGCAGGGGTCAGTGGCGGGGCAGGGCGAGGGCGCGGGTGCCGCGTTTGATCAGTTCGTTGGCGATGATCAGGCGCTGGATCTCCGAGGTGCCCTCCCAGATGCGGTCGACCCGCAGCTCGCGGTAGAGGCGCTCGACCGGGTACGAGCGGTCGTAGCCACGGCCGCCGAAGATCTGGAGGCACCTGTCGATGACGCGGCCGGCGGCTTCGCTGGCGGCGAGCTTGGCGGTCGACGCCTTGGCGTGCAGGGTCTTGCGGTCGGTGCCGGGCTGGTCCGCCTCCCAGGCGACCTGGTGGGTGTAGGCGCGGTTGACGGCGATGTCCACGGCGCAGTCGGCGAGCATGCCCTGGATGAGCTGGAAGTCGGCGATGCGGGTGCCGAACTGCTCCCGTCCCAGCGCCCAGTCGCGGGCGAGCTGGAGAGCGCGCTCGGCGGCGCCGGTGGTGCGGGCCGCGATCATGAGCCGTTCGTCGGTGAACCACTCCTTCGTCAGCTCGTAGCCGTTGCCGAGCCCGCCGAGGACGTCCTCGTCGGCGACGAAGACGTCCCTGAAGAGGAACTCGGGGTGCCCGTTGACGGCGGTGTGCATGAAGCGCGGCTCGCGCGACATCGTCACCCCGGGTGCCTGCTTGTCGACGAAGAACAGCGTCGGCAGGCGCTCGGGTCCGGCGTCGGCCTGGACCAGGAGGAAGTCGGCGACGTCGCCGCAGGTGACAAACCACTTCTCGCCGTTGAGGACCCAGCCGCCGTCGACGCGGTCGGCGGTGCTGGTGCCGGATCCCGGGTCCGATCCGGCGCCGGGCTCGGTCACGGCGAACGCGTCGAACCGCTCGCCCCTGATGACCGGCAGCAGGTACTTCTCGCGCTGGGCCTCGGTGCCGTGGGCCAGGACGTTCGCCGGCCGCCACGGGATGTCCCACAGGCAGTTGGTGACCTTGCCGAACTCCTCCTCGACGATGACCTGGTCGACCAGGCTCAGTCCCGCGCCGCCCCACTCGGCGGGCATGTTGATGGCGAACACGCCCGCTTCGATGGCTTCGCGGGTCAGGGTGCGGACGGTGTCGGCGGGCAGCGGGCCGCCGGCCTCCTCGGAGGCGTCCTCGAACTGCATCAGGCGCTCGGCGTAGGCGGCTGCCCGTGCCTTGAGGGCGGCCTGCTCGGTGGTGTAGCGGAAGTCCATGGGCGGGGTCCTTGCGAGTCGGGTCGGGAGGTGGAGGGTTGGGGGGCCGTTCCGTGGTCAGGCGAGTACGGCGCGGGCGTCCAGCGCGAGCGCGCCGCCGGGGCGGACCAGCAGGGGGTTGACCTCGAGTTCGGCGATCTCGGGGTGGGCGGCCGCCACGGCGGTGATGCGGGCCACCGCTTCGGCGGCGGCCGTCACGTCCACGGCGGGACGCCCCCGTACGCCGGCGAGCAGGCCCGCGGTGCGCAGCCCGCGCAGCAGCCGTTCGGCGCGCGGCGCCGGTACCGGCGCGAGGGAGAAGGCGACGTCCCGCAGCGTCTCGGTGAGGATGCCGCCGAGCCCCACCATGGCGACGGGTCCGAACCGGGGGTCGCGGTTGACGCCCACGATCAGTTCGACGCCGTCGGAGAGGTCGGCCATGGCCTCCACGGAGTAGGCGGGGGCGCCGAGCCGGGCGTGCATGTCGCGGTACGCGGCCAGCAGCGCGGCCCGGTCGGGCAGTCGCAGGGCGACACCGCCGGCGTCCGACTTGTGCAGCAGGTGCAGCGCCTTGAGGACGTAGGGCCCGTCGAACCGGGCGGCGGCGGCGAGCAGTTCGTCCTCGCCGGATATGTCGTACGCGACCGGGAAGCGGACGCCGGCGGCGGTGAGCAGCTCGCGCACGCAGTGGTAGCCGGGGTCGGTGAGGGGGGTCGCGGGCTCCGGCAGGGGCGGTACGCCGACGGATCCGGCGCGTCCGGCGGGTCCGGTCACGGTGAGGGCGGCGAGCGCGCGGGCGGCGTCCTCGGTGGCGCCGAAGACCGGCACTCCGCCTTGGGCGAGGATGCGGCAGCTCGGTGAGTCCGGGTACATGGACTGGACGACCAGCGGCTTGCTCCGGGTCACGTACTCGCGGGCGATGTCCTGCGCGGCGCGGGCCTCGCCCTCGGAGAGGGCCGTACCGCCGCCGCCGAGGCCGTCGCCGGACGCCGCGTACCCGCCGAAGTAGCCGGTCATCAGTACGGAGTCGACGTCGTCCGAGGCGAGCAGCGCGCCGACCGCCGCGGCGTACGAGCGCGGGTCCTGCTCCCCCATGCCCGCGAGGTCGACGGGGTTGCCGACCGCGGACTGCTCCCACAGCACGGTACGCAGCCGGGCCTGTGCGCCGGGGCCGAGTTCGGGCACGTCGAGCCCCGCGGCCTCGGCGGCGTCGGCGGCGACGGCGCCGTGGCCGCCGCCGTCGGTGAAGACGGCTGTCCGCCGGCCGGCCGTCCGGTGACGGGTGCCGAGGGCGGCCAGGACGACCGTCAACTCCCGCACGGTGGACACGAGGTGCACCCCGGCGTCCCGGCAGGCGGCGGCCACGACGTCGGCGGACGTGGTGAGGGCGCCGGTGTGGGAGCGGGCGCTGCGGGCGGAGGCGGCGCCCCGGCCGGCGGTGAGGAGGACGACCGGTTTGCCGGCGGCGGCCGCGACCTCGGCGAAGGCACGGCCGTCGCCGAAGTCCTCGGCGTACACGGCGATGGCGGAGGTGCCGTCGTGGCGGGCGCAGTCGTCCAGGAGGTCGACGAGGGTGACGTCGGCCTGGTTGCCGAGGGAGACGAAGCGGGAGAAGCCCGCGCCGTGGGGGGCCAGCCGCAGCTTCAGTTCGAGGGCCAGGTTGCCGCTCTGGCTGAGCAGGGCGATCCCGCCCGGGTCGAAGGTGTCGGAGGCGAGGTACAGCTCGGTGGTGCTGTCCATGATGCCGAGGCAGTTGGGGCCGACGAGCACGGCACCGGCGTCGCGCACCCGGTCGGTGACCGCTCGCTGGCGGGCCAGTCCGGCGGCGCCGGTCTCGGCGAAGCCCGCGGTGATGGCGACGAGGGCCCGGGCGCCGCAGGCGAGCGCGTCGTCGACGGCGGCCTCGAACCCCGCCCCGGGGACGGAGATCACGACGAGGTCGACCGGCTCACCCACGGCGGCGAGGCTGGTGGCCGCGGTGCGGCCGAGGACGGTGCCGCCGCGGCGGTTGACGAGGTGGACGGGCCTGCGGTGGGGGGCGCGCAGCACCTGGGCGGATATCGCGTGGCCGTACTTCGCGGGGTCGTCACTGGCGCCGACGACGGCGACGGATGTGGGGTCGAAGAGCGCGGTCAGGTCGCGCCCGGCGGCGGGGCGGGCGACGACGTCGGTGGGCGCCGCGGTCGCGGAGGCGCTGGGGGGCGGGGGCGGGGCGGGGGCCATGTCATTTCTCCAGGCGGAGCGCGGAGTTGGGGCAGGTGTCGGCGCAGGCGCGGGCGGTGTCCTCGGCGCCGGGCGGGATGTCCGCCGCGACGACGGAGGCGTAGCCCCACTCGTCGAGTTCGACGAGGTCGGGGGCGTGTTCCTGGCAGACGCCGTAGCCCTGGCACAGGGTGGAGTCCAGGAGGAGTCTCATGGTGGTCGGGTCCTTTCGGGCGGGCGGTTCAGGTACGACGGGCGGGCGCGGACCCGGGCGCGGACCCGGACGCGGAGGGCGGCGGGAAGGGGCCGGGAACGCAGGCTGAGCCGGGGAGGGGACTGGGGCCGGGGCCGGGGACGGGGACGGTGAGGCGTTCGGCGGCGGTGGCCGCGTCCCGGTCGGCGGCGGCCCGGCAGGACGGGCAGTTCCCGGCCAGGTGGGTGTCGACGAGGGCGGGGAACGCGCGCAGCAGGCTGCCGGCGATGCCCGCGGCGGCGTCGAGGAGTCCGCAGGCCCCGCGACCGGGCAGCCCGGCGGCCCAGCGAGTGAGGTTCGCGACGGCACCGTCGGGGGCACGGCCGGCGGCCAGGGCGCCGAGGGTGTCACGCACGGCACCCGACCCGGCGACGCAGACGCCGCACTGGCGGGCGCTCTCGGCCGCGAGGTGGGCGGCCGCGTCGGCCGCCGTGCTCACGGGGCAGTCGTCCGGGCCGAGGAACCGGATCGCGGCGCAGCCGAGCGCGGTACCGGCCTCGGCGAGCCGGTCCGGGTCGACCGGCAGGTCCAGCGCCCCTTCGCCGACGAGGCCGCCGAACAGCCCGCCCATGAGCGCGGCACGGGCGTCCCGGGTTCCCTGCGCCCGGGCGAGCCGGCGCAGGGTGGTGCCGTAGGGCGCTTCGGTGAGCAGGGGTTCGGTGCCCGCGGGGCCGGCCAGGGTGAGCAGGGTGGTCCGGGCGATCCGGTGCCGCCGGTCGGGCCGGGCAGCGATCAGGGCGATGCGGGCGAGGCTCTCGACGTTGGCGACGAGGGTGGGTTCACCGCCGACGCCGCTCTGGTACGGACGCGGTGGTTTCGCCAGGGGCAGGGCGGGGCCGCCGTCGATCCGCCGCACCACGGCGCTCTCCTCGCCCGCCACGTACGTGTGGCCGGTCTCGACGACCTCGACGGTGTCGAGGGGGGACGCCGGGGCGCGCTCGGCGAGGGCACCGCGTACACGCTCGGCGGCCACGGGATCGGCGACGTACACGTATCCGTGCCGGGCGCCGGTGATCGAGGCGGCGCGGGCGAGCCCGTCGAGCACGAGGTGCGGGCGGGCGCGCAGCAGCCAGCGGTCCTTCACCGAGCCCGGTTCGCCCTCCTCGCCGTTGGCGACCACGACCGGGGCGCCGCCCGCGTCGCGTACGGCGGCCAGCTTCGTGGCGGCGGGGAAGGCCGCCCCGCCGCGGCCGCGCAGGCCGGCGTCGGCGAGGTGCGCGAGCAGTTCGCCGGGGGTGTCGTCGGCGCGCTGCCGGTAGCCGCCGGTGTCGAGGTAGGCGGTCAGGCTCTCCACGGCGCCCGGGGACGCTCCGAGGACCGTGCCGGCCGGTTCCGCCGGTTCCACCGTGCTCGTCGGTTCCGGCGGTTTCACCGTGCTCGTCGGTTCCGGCGGTTCCGCCAGGAGGGAGCGGACGCGGGTCGGCCCGGTGGTGACGGGTCGTGCGGTGGTCGTCATGGGCGTTCTCCGGCGGGAGGCATGGGCGTGGGAGCTGGGGAAGGGCCGGCGTCCGGTCCGGCCGCGGGCGCGTCGCACGGTCCGCGCAGCCGGCGCACCGCGGTCTCCAGTGCCTCGCGCTGGCGCGACGTACGGGCGTAGCCGGTGCCGGGCAGGCCGATGAGCATGTGGTGGTGGTCGAGGATCACCTCGCCCGCCAGCAGCGCGGCCGCACGGTCCCCGTGCCGCGTACCGTCGGCGACCGAGGTGACGAGGTCGGTGACCTCGGCGAGGTACCGCAGCCAGCCGCGTTGGCCGCCGTGCAGGATGAGCCGTTGCACACGGCGCCGTTCCGTGCCGGGGTGGACGGGCGGACGGCGCAGGGCCGCGACACTCGCGGGCAGTTCCCGCTCCGGTTCGGGTGTGAGACCGAGCCAGACCAGACTCCGACGACCGCTCATGCGTGCCTCCGGGGAGAGGGGTGGGAGGGGCCCGGCGTCACCAGCCGGGCGGGGGTGCCACGAGCAGGCGTGCGGTGCCTGGGGCACGGGTGCGGTGCCTGGGGCACGGGTGCGGTGCCTGGGGCACGCTGTGGGGTGCTCGGAGCTCGGGTGGGGTGCCTGGGACAGGCGTGGGGTGCCCGGACACCGGCGGGCACTCGACGGCGGGGACGTCGGCGGCGGCCGTCCATCGGGCCTTCCTCCGACCCCCATGACACTAACTAACTGATTAGTCAGTGTGCAACCCTTGACATGGACCACCCTCACTCGCAATCTGACTAATCAATCAGTCAGCGCTGAGCCGCCTCGTCCGCTGGAGTCAGCCGATGCACCCTGAAGCCACCGCCGTACCTCCCCTCGCCCCCGAGGACGACCATCCCGGTCAGGCCCTGGCCGCCCGCTATTACACCGATCCCGGGGTGGCCGAGGCCGAGACCCGGCACATCTTCGCCCGGTCCTGGCAGCTGGTCTGCCACGAGTCCGACCTGCCCGGCCCCGGCGCCCGGCTCACCGCCACCGCCGCGGGCCGCGAGGTCCTGGTCGTACGCACCGAGGACGGCGGCCTGGCCGCCCACCTCAACGTCTGCCGCCACCGCGGCACCCGCCTGGTGTCCGCACCCGAGCCGGAGGGCAAGGCCATCCGCTGCCCGTACCACGGCTGGACGTACAAGCTCGACGGCCGCCTCGTGGGCGCGCCGGAGGCCCGCCAGATCCCCTGCCTGGACAAACCGAAACTCGGACTGTTCCCGGTCCGCGTCGAGTCGTTCCTCGGGTTCGTCTTCGTCAACCACGACCCGGACGCCGTGCCGCTGGCCGAGCAGTGCGCCGGGCTCGCCGAGGCCGTCGGCCACTACGCGGGCACCGACCTGGTCCCCGTCGGGCGCGGCCGCATCCACGACCTGGACGGCGCCGAGGTCCAGCAGGCCAACTGGAAGGTGGCCGTCGACAACTACCTCGAGGGCTACCACGTCCCGGTCGCGCACCCGGGCCTGATGCGCCTGCTCGACTACCAGGGCTACACCTGCGAGACCGACGAGTCGTACGCGCTGTTCGCCTCGCCGCTGCGGGACAAGCCGTCGTCGAACTGGCCCGAGCGCCTCTACCAGCGGATCGCCGCTCCCATGCCGGGCCTCAAGGAGGCCGACCGCCGGGTGTGGAGGTACGCGGTGATCTATCCGAACACACTCATCGACTTCTACCCCGACCATGTGCTTGCCTGGACCGCGATCCCCACCGGGGTCGACCGCGTGGCCGTCCCCGGTGCCTTCTACACCCGGCGGGGCACCTCGCTGCGCACCCGTCTCGCGCGGCGGCTCAACATCCACATCGGCTGGATCACCAACGACGAGGACGCCGAGCTCGTGGCCCGCGTACAGAAAGGACTCACGACGCCCGGGTTCGAACCGGGCCCGCTCTCGCGGCGCGAGGCGGCGGTCGGCTGGTTCGCCGGCCGGGTGAGGTCGGATCTCGCCGGCGCCCCCGACGGCGAGCTGCCCTGAGCCCTTCGTACCGCCCGCTCCCTCCCGTTCCTCGTTCCCCGCTCCCCCTTCCCGCTCCCGCCTTCCCGTTCGGCTCCTCCGCCCGGCTCCGGCGCCCGGCCTCCCCACCCGGTGCCTCCGTCACAGGCCGGCCGCAACGCCTCCCCTCCCCCGCTTCCCCGCTTCCCCGCTCAGAGTCCGTTCCGCCCGGACCCCACGGAGAGGACCATCGATGTCCCCCGAGGCACCCACCCCACCCCCGCCCCACCGACACCTGTCCCGCCGATCCCTGCTGCGCACCGGAACCGCGGCGGCGATCGGCCTCGGGCTCGGCACGGCCGCCACCGGCTGCGGGTTCACGTCCGCCGGCGTCGCCGCCCAGGAGGCCGACGACGAACCCATCGAGATGAAGATCGACGGCGATCTCGTCTACTTCAACTGGGCCGACTTCGTCGATCCGGCGGTCTTCGCCGGTTTCGAGAAGGAGTACGGCGTCAAGGTCGTCCAGTCGAACTTCGACTCGATGGAGGGCATGGTCGCCAAGCTCAACGCCGGCAACCGGTACGACATCGTCTTCCCCACCGCGAAGTGGGCGCAGCGGCTCGTCCAGGGGCACCGGCTGCGCCGTATCGACCGCACGCGCCTGCGCAACGCGGATGCCGTCTTCGGCGCCTACGACTACTTCTCCGACCCCTGGTACGACCCGGGGTCGGAGCACACGCTGCCGTTCACGATGTACAAGACGGGCATCGGGTGGCGCAAGGACAAGATCGGCGACTCGCTGTCCGGTTCGTGGGAGGACCTGTGGTCGTCCCGCGTCAAGGGCCGGGTGTTCGTGCTGGACGACCGTGACGAGGTCCTCGGCCTGGCGGCGCTCAAGCTGGGTCTGGCCGTCTCGACCTCCGACCCCGGCGACCTCGGGGACATCACCGACACCCTGCGCTCCCTGCGCCCGAACCTGCGCGGGTTCTCCAGCGACAGCTACAACAACCTGCTCACCGGCAACGCGGTGATGACGCAGGCGTGGAGCGGTGACATGGCCGCGATGCTGAACCAGGCGAAGGACCCGTCGGTGTTCGGCTTCGAGGTGGCGAAGGAGGGCGCGCCGATCAACTCGGACTGCTACGCCATTCCGTCCGACGCCCCGCACCCCGGCACTGCGATGATGTTCATCGACTACATGCTCCGGCCCGAGAACGCGCGCCGGAACATCGAGTACATCGGTTATCCCATGCCGGTGGCCGGCACCGAGGACACGTACGCCGCCCTGGTCGAGCCCTTCCCGATGTGCGTGGTCGGGGCGGACGAGCTGAGGGACGAACTCTACTTCCGCAACAGCGACGCCGGGGGCGAACGCGCCCGTGATGCCGCCTGGACCCGTGTGAAAGCCGGCTGACGCCATGGCACCGCAGAACGTCTCCCGTCCCGCACCGCACTCCGACCCACCACACCCCGATCCACAACACACCGATCCACCACACTCCGCCCCGCCGGCCGCCGATCCACAACGCAACGATCCCCGGCCCGCCGGGACACAGCGCCCCTCCCCCGTCGCCGGCCGGCGCCTGTGGGCCTGGCTGATGCTGCCCGGCATCCTGTGGATGGCCGCGTTCCTCGTCGGCTCGCTGGTCCTGGTCGCCATGCTGGCCTTCGGCACCACCGACCCCCTCGGCAATCCGCGCTTCGGGTTCAACCCGGAGAACATCGCCGCCCTCGCCGAGCCCGCCTACCGTTCGGTGCTGCTCCGCTCCCTCGGGTACGCGCTGCTGACCTGCCTGATCTGCCTGCTGGTGGCGTATCCGGTCGCGTACGCGATCGCCCTGCACGGCGGCCGGTTCAAGACGCTGCTGATCGCGGCGATCGTGGTGCCGTTCTTCGCCAACTACCTGGTGCGCATGTACGGGTGGTCGGTGGTGCTGTCGGACGACGGGCCGCTGCTGCGGGCGTTGCGCGCGGTGGGGCTGGCGGACGACGGCACGCGGATCCTCCAGACCGGCGGGGGCGTCGTCGCCGGTCTCGTCTACGGCTTCGTCGTCTTCATGATCATTCCGTTGTACGCCGCGCTGGAGCGGATGGACGTCTCGCTGATCGAGGCGGGCCGTGACCTGTACGGAGGTCCGCTGCGGACCTTCTTCCACGTGACGCTGCCCGCGACCCGGCAGGGCGCGGCGGCGGGGTGCGTCCTCGTGTTCCTGCCCGCCATGGGCGACTTCGTCAGCGCGCAGCTGTTGGGAGGCCCCGACCAGATCATGATCGGCAACCTGATCCAGGACAAGTTCTTCCAGGGCCAGAACTGGCCGCTCGGTTCGGCGCTGACGATGCTGATGATGGCGGTGCTGTTCCTGGGGATGCTGGGCTACCTCCGGCGGGCCCGCAAGGACGAGGCGGGGGCGGTCCGATGACGCTCCGTACCGAGGGAGCCCGGCGGGCGCGCCGCGGCACCGACCGCAGGCCGCGGTTCGCCCTGGCCGTCACCGTCGCGTTCTTCGCGCTGCTGTACCTGCCGATCGGCGTGGTGGTGCTCTTCTCGTTCAACTCGCAGAAGTCGCTGACGGTCTTCAAGGACTTCAGTTCGCGCTGGTACGAGGCGTTCTTCCGGGACCAGTTGCTGCTGGACTCCCTCGGCATGAGCCTGCAGGTGTCCCTGGTGGCGACGGCCGGCTCGCTGGTCCTCGGTGTGGCGCTGGCACTGGGGCTGGTGCGGTCGCGGGACCGGCTGGGCTCGCTCGCCGGCCTGATCATGCTCATTCCGCTCATCACGCCGGAGATCGTCACCGGGGTCGCGGCGATGCTGCTGTTCAAGGGGATGGGGGTGCCGCTGTCCACCGGCACGGTGATGCTGGCGGAGATCACGTTCTCCATCTCGTACGTGACGGTGATCCTGCGCTCCCGGATCGCCGCGCTCAATCCGGAGGTGGAGGAGGCGGCGATGGACCTGGGCGCCACGCGCTGGCAGGCGTTGCGGCTGGTGACGCTGCCGGCGCTGCTGCCCAGCATCCTCGCGTCCGCCGTGCTGATCTTCGCCCTGGTCTTCGACGACTTCGTGCTGGCGTACTTCACCACGGGCGTCGATCCGCAGCCGCTGTCCGTGCGCATCTATTCGGCGATCCGCTTCGGCGTGCAGCCCACCATCAACGCGGTCGGCACCCTCATGCTGTTCGGTTCGATCGCCCTCATCGCCCTCGCGCTGTTCATCCCCAGGCTGTTCGGCCGGCGCGGCGGCATCGATCTCCTCTCCGGGAAGTGATACCCGTGACCACCACGACGACTTCGAAGGCGGCCGCGGCCGGTGCGGGCGGCGGCGCGCCCGCGGTGCGGCTGGACGACATCTGCAAGCGCTACGGCGACTCCCACGCCGTGCGGGACCTCAGTCTGGACATCGACGGCGGTGAGTTCTTCTCGCTCCTCGGGCCGTCGGGCTGCGGCAAGACGACCTCGCTGCGCATGATCGGCGGCTTCACCACCCCGACGCAGGGGCGGATCCTGCTGAACGGTGACGACGTCACGGGTCTGCCGCCGGACAGGCGCGACGTGAACACGGTGTTCCAGAGCTACGCCCTCTTCGACCACCTGTCGGTCGCCGACAACGTGGCCTTCGGGCTGAAGCGCAAGGGCGTGGGGCGGGCCGAGATACGTGAGCGGGTGGGCGCGATGCTGGAACGCGTCCAGCTGTCCGGCCTGGCCGGCCGCAAGCCCGCCACGCTGTCCGGCGGTCAGCGTCAGCGGGTGGCCCTGGCCCGGGCGCTGGTCAACCGGCCGCAGGTGCTGCTGCTGGACGAGCCGCTCGCCGCGCTCGACCTGAAACTGCGGCGGCAGATGCAGGTGGAGCTGAAGCAGATCCAGCGGGAGATCGGCATCACGTTCGTGTTCGTCACGCACGACCAGGACGAGGCACTGACCATGTCGGACCGGGTGTGCGTGATGAACGACGGTCACGTGCAGCAGTGCGGCACGCCCGAGGACGTGTACGAGCGGCCGTCCAACACCTTCGTCGCCTCGTTCATGGGCACCTCCAACCTGGTGCCGGGCACCTACCGGGCCGGCGAGGTGGTGATGGACGGGGGCCCGGCGCTGCCGGTGGGGCCGCGCGCGGGAGTCGGCGAGGGCAGCCGGGTGAGCGTCGCGATCCGGCCGGAGAAGATCTGGCTGTCCGACCTGACGGCGGACATGGCGCGGGTGACCGGGACGGTCAGGGAGACCGTGTACTCCGGTCCGACCACGACCTATCTGATCGAACTGACCCCCGGTGTCACGGTGTCGGTGCTGGAGCAGAACACCGACCGGTCCCGGATGGAGGACCGGTGGTGCGGTGGGGAGAGCGTCGAGATCGGCTGGCGCCCGGAGCACTGCCTGGTGCTGGACTGAGGCCCTGCCCGGCCCTCCGCACGCAGCACCGCCGCGCGCGCCCCTGTGGCCCGCGCCCTCAGAGAAGGAACGTGTCCCCATGCACCATGACGTGATCGTGCTCGGCGCCGGGCTGGCCGGGCTCGCGGCCGCCCGGGACCTCGCGGCGGGTGGCGCCGACGTGCTCGTCGTCGAGGCCCGCGACCGGGTCGGCGGCCGGGTCGAGCAGACCGCCCTGCCGGACGGCCGGCTCGTCCAGCTCGGCGGGGAGGTGGTGGGCCGGGCCCACACGGCCTACCTCCGGCTCGCCGGGGAGCTGGGCCTCACCCTCGTCCCCAGTTACGTCGCCGAGCCCGGCGCCATCGCCCGGGCGACCCCGGAGGGGGTCTCGGCCGGTGACCCGCCGCACTGGTTCGCCCCCGGCGACGACTCCTGCCACCGGCGGGTCACCGCGGCCTTCGCGGCGCTCGCCCGGACCGTCGACCCCGACGACCCCTGGCACCACCCGGACGCCGCCGCACTCGACCGGGTCGGCGTGGGCGACTGGCTGCGGTCCGAGGGCGCCACGCCCGGAGTCGTACGGCTGTGGGAGATCGGCCAACTCGCCCTGGCGAGCGGGTCGTACGAGCGGACCAGTCTGCTGTCCGCGCTGCGCAAGCACGCGGCGGTGCCCGGCGGAGCCGGCGACGGGGTGAGCGAGCACTACGACTACGAGGACTGGGAGGGGCTGCGGGTCGCCGAGGGGTCGGCGACCGTGGCCCTGCGCATGTCCGGTGAACTCGGCGACCGTGTCCGGCTGGGCGCCGTCGTCGAAGCCGTCGACGTCCGGCGCGGCGAGGGGTGCGCGGTGCGCCTGGCCGGCGGTGAGACCCTCGGCTGCGGTGCCGTGGTGAGCGCCCTGCCGGTGGGGCCGCTCCGGTCGGTGCGGGTCAGCGGGGTGTCCGACGAGCGGCTCGCCTCGCTGCACCGGCAGCGCCAGGCCGTCGCGGCGAAGTTCGTCGCCGCGTACGACAAGCCGTTCTGGCGCGCGTCGGGACACAACGGCCTCTCCGAGTGCGAGGGGGTGCTGGGCAGCACCTGGCCGCAGAACGAGGGCGTCCTGTCCGCCCTCGTGCCGCCCGAGCGCTACGGCACCCTGCTGGGCGTCCCGCCGGGACTCAGGGAGCGTGAACTGCTCGGTGACGTCGCCCGCCTCTACGGTGACGACGCGCACGCCCCCCTCCACACCTGGACGCGGATGTGGGGCACCGACCCGTGGACGCAGGGGTACGTGACGCAGTGGACGCCCGGCGACGTGACGGCGGTCGGCCCGCTGCACGGAACGCACGAGCCGCCGTTCTACGTGTGCGGCTCCGACCAGTGGGTCGCCGGCTACATGGAGGGCGCGGTGCGCACCGGGCGGGCCGCCGCGAAGGAGGCGCTGCGCCGTGGCTGAACGACTTCCGGAGGTGCTGAACCACATCGGTGGCCGGGACGCCCCCGCCACCACGGGCGCGACGATGCGGCTCGTCGATCCCGTCACCGGCCTCTCCCGCAGGTCCGCGCCCCTGTCCGGCGGCCCCGACGTCGACGCGGCGTGCGCGGCGGCGGCCGCGGCGTACGAGGGCTGGGCGGTGACGACGCCCGCCGAGCGGCAGCGGGCGCTGCTGCGCGTCGCCGACGCGATCGAGGACCGCGCGGACGAGCTGGTGGCGGCGGAGACCGCCGACACCGGCAAGCCCGCGGCGCTGTTCCGCGCGGACGAACTGCCCGCGATCACGGACACGGTACGGTTCTTCGCCGGCGCGGCGCGGAACCTGCCGGGGGCCGCGGCCGGCGAGTACACCGAGGGGCGCACCTCGATGCTGCGCCGGGAGCCGGTCGGTGTGTGCGCGCAGATCACGCCGTGGAACTACCCGCTGATGATGGCGGTGTGGAAGATCGCACCCGCGCTCGCGGCCGGCAACACCAGTGTGCTGAAGCCGGCGGACAGCACACCGTCGTCGGCCGCGCTGCTGGCCCGGATCGCGGCGGAGCACCTGCCGCCCGGTGTGCTGAACGTGGTGTGCGGCGACCGTGACACCGGCCGCGCGCTGGTCGGGCATCCGGCGGCCCGGCTGGTGGCGGTGACGGGCAGTGTGCGGGCGGGGCGTGAGATCGCCACGGCGGCCGCCGCCGACCTCAAGCGCGTCCACCTCGAACTCGGCGGCAACGCGCCGGTCGTCGTGCACGCCGACGCCGACGTGGCCGCCGCCGCGGAGCAGCTCGCTCGGGTCGCGTACTACAACGCGGGCCAGGACTGCACCGCGCCCACCCGTTTGCTGGTGCACCGTGACGTGCACGACGCGTTCGTCGACGCGTTCCGTGCCGAGGCCGCGGGGGTGCGCCCGGGCGTCGACTTCGGGCCGCTGAACAACGCCGGGCAGTTGGCGTCGGTGGAGGGGCTGCTGGCCCGTCTGCCCGCGCACGCCACGGTGGTGCTGGGAGGTACGGCGCCGGACGGGCCGGGGTTCTTCCACGGGGCCACGGTGGTCACCGGCGTACGGCAGGACGACGAGATCGTGCAGGAGGAGATCTTCGGCCCGGTGGTGACGGTCCAGGCGTTCGCCGACGAGGAGGAGGCGCTGCGGCTGGCGAACGACACGCGGTTCGGGCTCGCCGCCGGGGTGTGGACGGCCGACCACGACCGTGCCATGAGGGCGACGCGGGCGCTGCGCACGGGGATCGTGTGGGTGAACACCCACGGCACGACGGTGTCGGAGATGCCGCACGGCGGGGTGAAGCACTCCGGCTACGGCAGTGACCTGTCGATGGCGGGCCTGCTGGACTACACGCAGGTCAAGCATGTGATGTTGTGACCGGCGGGCGGCGAGGTGGGCCCTCGGCGCCGGGCCGCCGGGCCGGATGACCGTCTTGTCGAACATCGGCGCGCTCGTACCGGTACGCCGGAATTCCAGCTCTAGGCTGCACGGGTCGGGAAACGCCGAGCTGGAAAGCGCAGGACGTCATGCTTGCCGTCACCGTCATCGCGGGCATTCTGTTCACCTGGACCGTCCTGTCGCACCGGCTGGCGCGCTGGAGCATCACCGCGCCGATCGCGATGATGGTGGCCGGTATCGCCCTGACCGGCGGTGAGGATCCGCCGCTGCTGTTCGACTTCGACACGGCGGCCTTCGAGCACGCGGTGGAAGTGGTCCTCGCGCTGCTCCTCTTCGTCGACGCCACCGAGGCTCCCCAAGGGGTGATCCGCCGGGAGAAGGGGCTGGTCGCCCGGCTGGTCGGCGGCGCGCTGCCCCTCACGCTGGGCGCCGCGTTCCTCACGGCGCTCGCCTTCTTCCCCGACCAGCCCGGCTGGATCCTGGCCGCGCTGGCGACGGTGGTCGTCCCGCTGGACCTGGCCCCCACGGCGGCCGTCGTCCGCGACCGGCGGATCCCGTCGCGCCTGCGTGACGTGCTCAACGTGGAGGGCGGCCTCAACGACGGCATCGTCTCGCCGGTGTTCCTGCTCTGCATCGCCGCCGCGGCCGAGTCGCACGCCAAGAGCTCCGACTACGCGGAGGCGCTCCTGGAGGCGGTCGTGGCGGCGGGCTGGGCCCTCGGCGCCGGATCGGCGATCGGCTACGTGGCCGGCTGGGTGCTGCGCCGGTCGTGGGCGCACGGATGGACGCAGCGTTCGGCGACGCGACTCGGCGTCCTGACGGTGCCGATCGCCGCGTACACCCTGTCCGTGGCCCTCGGCGGCAACGGGTTCGTCGCCTCGTTCGTCGCCGGGGTCTGCCTGGCGCCTTCGATGCGGCACCTCCCCGAGGACGCGGTGGAGACCACCGACGACATGGTCGCGCTGTTGTGCCTCGGACTGTGGTTCGTCTTCGGTCAGATGGTGAACAACGAGTTCTGGGACGGGTTCCACCTCTCCGTCATCCTGTACGCCGCCGCCGCGCTCACCGTGGTCCGCATCGTTCCCGTGCTGCTGGTGCTCGCGGGTACGGGGATGAGGACGCGGGACAAGCTGTTCCTGGGGTGGATGGGGCCCCGGGGCGTGACCTCGGTGGTGTTCGGCCTCCTGGCGTTCATCGAGCTGCCCGACCACAGTGGCAATTTCATCGTCCGGGTGATGGTGATCACGGTCATGATGAGCATCGTGCTGCACGGCCTGAGCGCCGAACCCATCGCCCGCGCCTACGCCCGCGGCCCCTCCGGGGACCCGAAGGCCACCACCGGGGCCGGAACCTGACGTCCGGCGCCACCAGCGGGGTAGGTTCGGCGCACATGATCCGATTCCGTTCGGCGCCGAGGAGGGAACACCGTGGTGACGCAGGCGGCACGCGACCGGGAAGCGGCCGGGGAGGAAGATCGGCGCGGCCGCCGAGTGTTGCATCCTGGAGCGGAGCGTCCCGCCCCTGTGCGCCCGCCGCGCCGCCCACACGACGAGGAGGACCCCATGAACGCCGCCGAGACCGGACGGCAGCAGCTCGACGCGGTCAGCGTCCTGAACGCGAAGCAGACGCTCCTCCAGCTGCTCGCCCGTGCGGGGGTCTACTCCGGCGACGCGGAGGAGCTGATCGGGCTCGTCGAGGCCGGTGCCCTCACCCTGGCGCACAAGGAGATCGGCGCGGTCGGGCGGGACGCTCCGGCGGAGAAGGGCGAGCCCTACGCGTCCGGCTGGCTCGACTGCGCCCGGACCGTCACCGGGGTGCTGGGCGACCTGGCCGAGGAGGCGCTGCGGAACGCCGTCGACGCCGCGTCGGAGACGTCGCCCGAAACCCGTCCACCCGTGCGGAAGATGCAGGTGGAGCGCGCGAAGGTGGCGGTGATGCCGCTGTACCTCACGTTCTCCGACGTCTCCGACCTCGACCCCGAGGTGTCCGAGCAGGTGCTCACCGCCGTCCTCGGCACCATGAACTCCCGGGAGCGGGCCGGGTACGCGGGCCTGCTGGCGGAGTTCGCCTCGGCCAACCGCGTACGCCTGGAGCGGCTGTACGCGGCGTACGGGCCGGGCAGCGCGATCGCCATCCATGGCCGCTACTCCCTCGTCCACTCCCCCACGAGCGTCGCCGTGCTGGAACGGCTGGTCCGGGCGCCGTCGGCGCTGCGGGAGGAGTGGGACGCCGCCGAACTGCCGCCCGCCTGGCTGGAGGGGCTGGTCACGGCCTGGGGCTGACCGGGGCGCCGGGGGCGGCGGCGCGCAGTTCGCGGGCGAAGCGGCGGACGGCGTCGGTGAAGGCGGCGGGTTCGTCGAAGTTCGCGAGGTGCCGTGCCCGCGGGACCAGTTCGACGCGCGCGTCCGGGTGGGCGCGGGCGAACTCCCGTTCCCCGGAGCGGAACACGGTGTCCTTCTCGCCGTTCAGGATCAGCACCGGGGCCGCCACGTGGCGCATCGCGGTGGCGTCGAAGCGTCCTAGCACCTCGCCCCAGGCGGCGGGCAGGGTGTGGAAGGCGTAGCCGGAGCGGATGGTCGCGTCGACCACCTCCGGGGGGTACAGCCGCCGCAGCATCCGGTCGTTCCACCGGGTCAGCCGCTCCGCGGGGACGCGCGGCACCAGCCCGGCGACCCAGCGGTACGGCGCCGCCCACGCCCCGCGGGTGGACGCGCTGGCTCCCGCGAGGACCAGGCCGCGCAGCTGCTCCGGGTGGCGCCGCGCGAACTCCAGCGCGGCGTACCCGCCCAGCGAGTGCCCGACGACCAGCGCCGGACCGCACCCGAGCGACTCCACCGCCGAGGAGATGACCCGTGTCGCGGCGCTCAGGCTCCACGGCTCCGACGCGCGGGTCCCGTGCCCCGGCAGGTCGACCGCGGTCACCGGGAACTCCTCGCCCAGCGCGGCCAGTTGCGGGCTCCACTGGCCCGCGCTGAACCGCGTCCCGTGCACGAAGACCATGGGCAGTGCGTCCGCTGTCGTCATCGGTTCCCCCCGTGGAACGGTCGTCGGCCGAACGGTCGTGGGCGCCGACTCTACCGGGGCGGTACTAGGCCGCCCGACCGCCCGTGCCTGCGCCCGTGTTTGTGCTGTGCCTGCGCCTGTGCCTGTGCCTGTGCCCGTGCCCGTGCCCGTGCGCGTGCCCGTGCCCGTCAGGGTGATCCTTCGGGCCAGCCCAGGGGGTACGCGGCGGTGGCGTCGGCGACGCTCGGTTCGCCGCCCGCCTCGGTGAACGCCGTGAGCGCCGCGACGAGTGAGGAGCGCGCGGCGGGCCGCATCCGGGCCACGACCTTCGCGATCTCCTGCCGGCGCTTGGCCGTGACGTCGTCGACGAGCGCCCGGCCGGTGCCGGTGAGCTCCAGCACGGTCTCGCGCCGGTTGTCGGGGTTCACCCGGCGGGTGACGAGCCCGGCCGCGATCAGCCGGTCGACCATGCGCATGGCCGTGGACGGGTTGACGCCCAGCCGCTCGGCCAGGCTCACCAGTTTGGCGGAACCGTGGGTGGACAGCACCACGAGCAACCTGAACTGAGGCAGGGTCACCCGCTCCTCGGCCGCCGCGAGCGAGCGCGCCGAGATGGCCACCAGCAGCCGGGACGCCGTAAGCACGGCACGGGTCACCACGTCCACGTCGTCGGTCGCCGCAGGCGGCTGCTCACTGGCCATAACACCCTTTTTACCCTGTGCGCGGCGCCCACCCGTGCCACGCCCCCGGCAGGCGGGCCGGGTGACGCGCACCGTGCGGGGGACGGTTGAACACTTTCCGGCCCGCGTGCGTATTCCTCGTCGCGCGCCGTGCCAGCCGCATCACGAGCTCCCCGTGACATGTAGTGATCATTCTCCATGGCAAATCTGGGAGGCATTCATGCGTCCGAACCGACGCGCTCTTCGCCCCGTGTCCGGGCTGCGCCCGATCATGCTCATCGTCGTCGCGGTGGCGGCCATAGCCGCCCTGGTCGCGGCGGTACGCGTGACGGGCGGTGAGGCGGACGCCACCCCGGCCGTGGCCACCGCGGAGGACGGCGGCAGCGGCCACCACTCGGCGGCCGGGACGGAGGACACCGGCGGCCAGGCCGGTTCCGGCGCGCCGCAACCCATCACCGAGGTGGACAAGACCTTCCTGGTGGCGGTCCGGCAGGCCGGGCTGTGGGAGATTCCCGCGGGCCGGCTCGCCCAGACGCGCGCGTCCAGTGAGGCCGTCAAGCGGGCGGGCCTCCACCTCCTGGACGGGCACAGCAAGCTCGACCAGCTCGTCCGGGAGGACGCGGCCATCCTCGGCGTCACCCTCCCCAACGAGGCGACGGCCGAACAGCAGGGCTTCGTCAAGCAGATGGAGAACGCCGAGGGCGCGGAGTTCGACCGCATCTTCGCGAACCTGCTGCGCGCCTCGCACGGAAAGATCTTCGCGACGATCGCCGAGGTAAGGGCGGCCACGCAGAACGACCTCATCCGCCGCCACGCCCGCCAGGCGAACCAGACCGTCCTGGACCACATGGAGGTCCTCGAGGACACCGGGCTGGTCGACCGCGAGACCCTGGCTGAGGTGGAGGAGGCCGTGAAGCCGAAGTAGGACCGCCTCCTGCACCTCCGCGGCCGGGAGCGGCCGGCTTCCGCTCCCGGCCCTGGCACTCTCCATTGCATTGTGCAATCCTTCACCGCGAGGAGGGCCCGGCTTTGGTCGGCCTCTGCCACCGGGAGCTCGGCCCAGGCACGGTGACGCAGCTTCGCCGGCACGCCATCCATCGCCCGGCGCCCTCCTCGCCAGCGCGCGGGTACGCGCAGCCGGGTGGGGGCTTCGCCAGGCA
Source organism: Streptomyces ficellus (assembly GCF_009739905.1). NCBI lineage: Bacteria > Bacillati > Actinomycetota > Actinomycetes > Kitasatosporales > Streptomycetaceae > Streptomyces > Streptomyces ficellus. The sequence goes on from NZ_CP034279.1 coordinate 352,849, forward strand.
TGAAGGGGGCTTCGCGGGGCAGGCGGAGCGAGCCGCCCCACGGGCGGACCGGGACCGGGTCCCGGACGTGGGATCGCCCCCGAGCGGAAAGGGAAGCACCCGATGGCAGGGAGCAGCTCGCCCATTCTGAAGAAGATCACCGACACGGACCGGACCGTCGCCTCGGCCGACGAGGACGTGCGCGGCAGGAAGGTCAAGGACGCACAGGGCAACGATCTCGGTGAGGTCGCCGACCTCCTCGTCGACGAGGAGGAGGGCAGGGTACGGTTCCTGCTCGTCGAGCACGGCGGCTTCCTCGGGATCGGGGAGAAGAAGAGCTTCATCCCGGTCGACGCGGTGGCACGCGTCGACGAGGAGGAACTCTTCATCGACCAGTCGAAGGAACGCGTGGCGCAGGCGCCCGCGTACGACCCGGCGCTCGTCGAGGCGCGGTCGGAACCCGAGTACTACGACCAGGTGTACGCGCACTACGGCCTGATCCCGTTCTGGGGCGCCGGATACGTGCCGCCCGGCTTCCCCCACCAGCGCTGACCCTCCCCTTCGCCGGCCCGGACCGGATTCGGATTCGGGCCGGCTGGAACGGCACCAGCGGGCACGACGGCCGCCGCCGACTGAGTCGGCCGCGGCCGTCGCGTCACAGGCACCCCCGCCGACCGGAGGAGTGAGGGGGCGTCAGGCGCCGACGTACTCCGCCAGGTGCTCGCCGGTGAGGGTGGAGCGGGCGGCGACGAGGTCGGCGGGGGTGCCCTCGAAGACGATCCGGCCGCCGTCGTGACCGGCGCCGGGGCCGAGGTCGATGATCCAGTCGGCGTGCGCCATGACGGCCTGGTGGTGCTCGATGACGATGACCGACTTGCCGGAGTCGACGAGCCGGTCGAGCAGGCCGAGCAGCTGCTGGACGTCGGCGAGGTGCAGGCCGGTGGTCGGTTCGTCGAGGACGTACACGCCGCCCTTCTCCCCCATGTGCGTGGCCAGCTTCAACCGCTGCCGCTCACCGCCGGACAGCGTCGTCAGCGGCTGGCCGAGGGTGAGGTAGCCGAGGCCGACGTCCGCCATCCGCTCGACGATCTTGTGCGCGGCGGGGATCCGCGCCTCGCCCGCGCGGAAGAACTCCTCGGCCTCCGTCACCGACATCGCGAGCACCTCGCTGATGTCCCGGCCGCCGAGGTGGTACTCCAGCACTGAGGCGTCGAAGCGCCTGCCCTCGCAGTCCTCGCAGGTGGTGGCGACGCTCTGCATGATCGCCAGGTCGGTGTAGATGACACCGGCGCCGTTGCACGTGGGGCAGGCGCCCTCGGAGTTGGCGCTGAACAGGGCCGGCTTCACACCGTTGGCCTTGGCGAAGGCCTTGCGGATCGGGTCGGCCAGTCCGGTGTACGTCGCCGGGTTGCTGCGCCTGGAGCCGCGGATCGGGGTCTGGTCGACCGACACCACGCCCTCGTCGGTGGGGATCGAGCCGTGCACGAGCGAGCTCTTGCCGGAGCCGGCGACGCCGGTGACGACGGTCAGCACGCCGAGCGGGATGTCCACGTCGACGTTCTGGAGGTTGTTCGCGCTCGCGCCGCGGACGGGCAGCGTTCCGGTGGGCTTGCGGACCGTGTCCTTGAGGGTCGCGCGGTCGTCGAGATGCCGTCCGGTGACCGTGTCACTCTTCCGCAGCCCCTCCAGCGTGCCCTCGAAGCACACCGTGCCGCCCGCCGTTCCGGCGCCGGGGCCGAGGTCGACGACGTGGTCGGCGATGGCGATGGTCTCCGGCTTGTGCTCGACGACGAGCACCGTGTTGCCCTTGTCCCGCAGGCGCAGGAGCAGGTTGTTCATGCGCTGGATGTCGTGCGGGTGCAGGCCGACCGTCGGCTCGTCGAAGACGTAGGTGACGTCGGTGAGCGAGGAGCCGAGGTGCCGGATCATTTTGGTGCGCTGCGCCTCGCCGCCCGAGAGGGTGCCGGAGGCGCGGTCGAGCGAGAGGTAGCCGAGGCCGATCTCGACGAACGAGTCCAGGGTGTGCTGGAGCTTGCCGAGCAGCGGCGCCACCGACGGCTCCTTCAGGCCCCGGGCCCATTCGGCCAGGTCACGGATCTCCATGGCGCAGGCGTCGGCGATGCTGATCTTGCCGATCTTCGAGGAGCGGGCCGCCTCGCTGAGGCGGGTGCCGTCGCAGTCGGGGCACCGGGCGAAGGTGACCGCCCGGTCCACGAAGGCCCGGATGTGCGGCTGCATCGACTCGCGGTCCTTGGACAGGAAGCTCTTCTGGATCTTCGGGATCAGCCCTTCGTAGGTGAGGTTGACCCCGTTGATCTTGACCTTGGTCGGTTCGCGGTAGAGGAAGTCGTGCCGCTCCTTCTTGGTGTACTTCCGGATCGGCTTCTCCTTGTCGAAGAACCCCGAATCGATGATGACCCGGACCACCCACCCGTCCCCGGTGTAGGTGGGGATGGTGAACGGGTCCTCGGAGAGCGACTTCGAGTCGTCGAACAGCTGCGTGAGGTCGATGTCGGAGACCGTGCCCCGGCCCTCGCAGTGGGTGCACATGCCGCCCGTGCGGCTGAAGGTCACCTTCTCGGTCTTCGTCTTGTCGGCACCGCGGTCGACCGTGAGCCCGCCGCTCGCGGAGACCGAGGCCACGTTGAAGGAGTACGCGCTGGGCGGGCCGATGTGGGGCTTCCCGAGCCGGCTGAAGAGGATGCGCAGCATCGCGTTGGCGTCGGTGGCCGTGCCGACGGTGGAGCGGGGGTCGGAGCCCATCCGCTGCTGGTCCACGATGATCGCCGTCGTCAGGCCGTCCAGCACGTCGACCTCGGGCCGCGCCAGCGTCGGCATGAAGCCCTGGACGAAGGCGCTGTACGTCTCGTTGATCAGCCGCTGCGACTCCGCGGCGATCGTCTCGAACACCAGTGAGCTCTTGCCCGAGCCGGAGACCCCGGTGAACACCGTCAGCCGGCGCTTGGGAATCTCGATGCTGACGTCCTTGAGGTTGTTCTCGCGGGCGCCGTGCACGCGGATCAGATCATGGCTGTCGGCGACGTGCTGCCCGCTCGACTGCTGGTCCGTCCTCGTGGCCTTGCTCATCGTGTCTCCATCTGTTGGGCGGGGGTGGCGCGATGGTCGGGGGTGCGGGGGTGACCGGCCGGGGCCCGCACCCGGTGTCGGGCGCGGGCCCCGCGACGGTGGCGTCCCACGGCACCGTCGTCGTACGGCGCGGTGCCATGGTGGCCTGCGGCGGTGGTGGATCGCTCCAGCTTCGCTCCGGCTCGGCTCAGCTCGGATCCGGTCAGCTCAGATCAGCTCAGCTCCTGGATCCGGATCATGTTGCCGGCGGGGTCGCGGAAGGCGCAGTCGCGGACGCCGTAGGGCTGGTGGGTGGGCTCCTGGACGACCTCGGCCCCGCCGGCCTGCACCTTCTCGAAGGTCTTGTCGAGGTCGGGGGTGGCCAGGAGGATGCCGCCGTAGGTGCCCTTGGCCATCATCTCGGTGATGGTGGCGCGCTCCTCGTCGGTGATCCCGGGGTCGGCGGCGGGCGGCGTCAGGACGATGGAGGTCCCGGGCTGGCCGACCGGGCCGACGGTGAGCCAGCGCATGCCGCCGAATCCGACGTCGTTGCGGACCTCGAAGCCCAGGATGTCCCGGTAGAAGACCAGGGAGGCCTCGGGGTCGTCGTGCGGGAGGAAACTCGCGTTGATGGTGATGTCCATGTCCGTCACGCTACGTCCGGCGCGGTGGGCCGCGCTTCTCGATTCCTGACCGGTCTGGTGACCTGCTTCGCCACGCACGACGGCATCCCGGCCGTCGCCTCTGCCGCGAGGCTGCGGTAGGTGCTGGGCGGCATGCCGACCAGTTCGGTGAAACGGGTGCTGAACGTGCCCAGCGACTGGCAGCCGACCTCGAAGCACACGTCGGTGACGCTGAGGTCACCGCGGCGCAGCAGCGCCATCGCCCGTTCGATGCGCCGCGTCATCAGGTAGCTGTAGGGGGACTCGCCGTACGCCTGCCGGAACTCGCGGCTGAGGTGCCCGGCGGACATGTGCACGCCACGGGCGAGTGCCTCGACGTTCAGCGGTTGTGCGTACTCCCGGTCGATCCTGTCGCGGACGCGGCGCAGCTGGGCGAGGTGGCGCAGGCGCTGCGGGATCGCGAGGTCTTCGGTCGTCGAGCGGTCGTTTCGCACCCCCGTATTGTCCCGGACCGGTTCCCGGCCCGTCCACTCAAAAGGCGTAGCGGATGGTCAGCCACGGCGCGTGCTCGGCGACCAGCCGGCGTACGGTGCCGACCGCCTCGGCCTTGTCGGCGTTGCGGTAGCGCACGTTCCAGCTGCCGTTCTCGGAGCGTTTGGCCTGCTGGAGCTCGGGGCGCCAGAGGGCGTCCTCGGCGCGCGGGTGCCACGCCATGTTGACGTCGTGCAGGTCCCGGTTGTGCGTCAGCATGATCACCTCGGCGGCCGCCTGGTCCTTGACCGCCCGGGGCAGTACGTCGTCCATGTGCTGGAGCAGCTCCGCCCAGGCCTGCTCCCAGCCCGGCCTGATGACGACGGGAGAGAGGTTGAAGTGGACCTCGTATCCCGCCTCCAGGAAGTCGCCCGCGGCGGCGATCCGCCGCTCGACGGGGCTGGTCCGGATGTCGAGGAGCCGTGAGTCGTCCGGCGGCATGACGGAGAACCGGACGCGGGTCCTGCCGCGCGGGTCGAGGTCGAGGAGGTCGGGGTTGACGAACTTGGTGGCGAACGACGCCTTGGCGGTGGGCCAGCGGGTGAAGGCGTGGATGAGGTCGGCCGTGTTCTCGCTGATCAGCGCGTCGACCGAGCAGTCGTTGTTCTCCCCGATGTCGTAGACCCACGCGGCCGGGTCGCACTGGTTCGGCTCGCTCTTGGGGCCCTGCTCGGTGACGTGGCGCCGCAGCCGGGACACGATGCGTTCGATGTTGGTGAAGACGGTGATGGGGTTGGCGTAGCCCTTGCGGCGCGGCACGTAGCAGTAGGCGCAGGCCATGGCGCAGCCGTTCGCCGCCCCGGGGGCGATCCAGTCGGCGGACCTGCCGTTGGGTCGTACGGTGAGCGTCTTCTTCTCGCCCAGTACCAGGACGGTGCTCTTGACGCGCACCCAGCGTTCGGCGTTGCCCTTGTTGCCGTGCAGGTCCGGGATGCGCCAGTGGGAGTCGACCGGGACGACCTCGGCTTCGGGGTACGCCGCGAGGATCTGCCGCCCGCGCGGTGACGCCGCCGCCCCGGGCTCCGCGTGGATCTCCCGTACGGCCAGCATGCGGCGCGCCTCGGGAGAGTCCCGGAACCGCGGCTTCCCCGTCGCCCCGGCCGGTGTCTGTGTCGGCAGCTCGTCGAGACCGAACAGCGCGCCGTCGTCGGAGGGGCCGGCGAAGGGGCCGGCGGGACGTTCGCCAGGTCCGTCCGGGGGACCGTCCGTGGGGCCGTCCGTGGGCCCGGTCGAGGGGTGCGAGGGGGGCATGGCCTGCTCCGGGGGTCGATCGCGTCACCTCCAGCCTAGGTCGTGTCCGTAAAGTCTCGCCCGGCCCGGGAGCCCCGGGCCGGGCCGGGCGTGGCGGCTACCGCGTCCACACTCCCCCGCGCACGATGACCCGACCGCGCAGCTCGGCCTCGCCGCGCCAGGCGCGTACCGTCCGCGGCACGACGCACACGTACACGTAGGGCTTCTCCTTCCGGCGCGGGTCCCAGCCGAACTTGTCCGCGAACCCGTCTGCGCCTTCCGCGGGGACCTCCTGGGCCGTGAAGCACTCCGCCTCCCCCTGGAGGAGCACCACGTCGAAGGTGTCGGGCAGCGCCAGGCGGACGCGCGGCTCCTTCCGGAGGTTCCGGGCGGTCGCGGAGGTCGCCCCGGTGCACATCCATACCGCCCGCCCGTCCCAGGCGAACCACAGCGGCACCTGGTGCGGGCCGTGCTCGGGGTGGGCGGTCGACACCCAGATGTCCCGCTCCGCGGCGAGGCGTCGCAGCGTGTCGGCCGTCCGTTCGCGCACCCCGCGCAGGGCGGGCTCTCTGCTCTCCATGCACGCCGACCCTAGCCGTGCCCCCGCGCCGCCCGCATGGGCCGCAGGTCCTACTCCTCGCGCCCGAGTGGGCGTGTGACGCGCGGGCAGGTGGCGTGCGGAGGGGGCGGCGGCAGGTGAGGGATGGTGGACGGATGGAACAGTCGACGCAGGCCGGGCTCTTCACCCGCAGGTTCGGCCCTCCGCCGCGTGAGGGCGTCCCCAACGTGGTGCTGGTGCACGGGCTGGGGCTTTCGGGCCGGTACTTCGTGCCGCTCGCGCGGCGCCTCGCCGTGGGCGGGGCGACCGTGTTCGTACCGGACCTGCCGGGCAACGCGCGCTCGCGGGCCGCCGCGCGGCGGGCGCCCCGGGTCGGGGAGCTCGCCGGTGCCCTCACCCGCTGGCACCGGGGGCTGGGCGTCGGTCCGAGCCTGTTGGTGGCCAACTCGGTCGGGTGTCAGGTGGTCGCGGCGTTCGCCGCCCGCCAGCCGCACCTGGTGCGCCGCGTCGTGATGATCGGCCCGGCGCTCGAACCGGGTGCCGGCGGCTGGCGGCAGTGCGGGCGGCTCCTGGCTGACGCGCCGCGCGAACCGCTCTCGCTGCTCGGGGTCGCGGTGGCCGACTACCTGGTGACCGGCCCCTTCCGGTTCGTCGCGTCGTTCCGGCACGCACTGCGGGACGCGGCCGAGTCGTTCGAGGGGCATCTCGCCCGGGTCGCCGCGCCGACGCTCGTCGTACGGGGTGCCGGTGACACGATCGCCTCACGGGCCTGGACCCGGCGCGTGGCCCGCGTGGTCGGTGACGGCCGCACGGCGGAGATCCGGGGTGCCGCGCACGCGGCCCACTACAGCGCGCCCGCTGCCCTGGCCGCGCTGATCGAGGAGTTCACGTCAGGAGGGCGGGCATGAAGCCGACCGGAACGTCCGACCGTTCGCGGTCCCGGCGCCAGGACCGCCCGTCCCCGTGGCTGCGCGTCCTGCCGGGCATCTCGCCGGAGCGGCGGGGCTTCGTCCTCGCCTGGTGGGGTTTCGCCCTCACCTTCGGCGGGATGCGCCTGCTCACGTGGCTCATCCACATCGACGTGGCGGGCGTGGGCGACGTGCAGGCCGGTGGTGTCCACCTGCACCACTACGTGTGGGGCATCCTGCTGCTCGTGGCGGTGGGCGCGGGCGGGCTCGTCGAGCGCTCCGCGCGGGCGCGCGCGTGGCTGGGGCTCGCGTACGGGGTGGGGCTGGCGCTGGTCGTGGACGAGGCGGCGCTGCTCATCAGTCTCGAGGACGTGTACTGGGACACCGAGGGCGGGGTCAGCATCGCGCTCGCCATCGCGGTGATCGCCGTCGCGGGGGGCGTTCTCGCGGTGACCCGGGCACGGCGGCGCTTCCACGCGGGCGGCGGCGGCCGTGACGGGGGCGGGGGCCGGGGCTGACGGGTGGCCACAGGGCCCTCCACCGGCAGCCGGTGGAGGGCCCTGCGCGTGCGCCCGCGCGTCTTCGGTGGGGGTCAGACGCCGGCGACGCTCTGGATCCAGGAGCGGTACGCCGTCACATTGGTGTAGGCGGTGGTGGTCTGACGGTCGCTCGTGGAGGCGACGCCCACCTGGACGCCGTTGGCCATCATCGGGCCGCCCGAGTCGCCGCCCGCGGTGATGCCGTTGCCGCGGCGGGCGCAGATCGCGGAGCCGTTGTAGGCGTCACGGCAGCCGCCGGTGACGATGACGTCGGCGACCTTGAGGTACCTGGACTGGCAGTTGGCCTCCGAACCGCACTGCGACGTGGCGCCCCAGCCATACACCTGCACGGTCTGGTTCACCGACACGGAGCCGGGCCGGCCGAGGGTCGCGTAGGTGCCGGGGACGGAGCGGTCGAGCCGGACGAGCGACAGGTCCGAGGACGCGTGGTTGTGGACGCTGACGCCGTTGGCGACCGTACCGCCGGTGCTCTGGTCGAGGCTGCCGATGCGGAACGAGAGCCCGCCGCCGCTGACGCAGTGCTTCGCGGTGAGGATCCAGGTCGGCGCGACGATCGTCGCGCTGCACGTCTGCCGGCCGTTGGAGAAGAGGCGGGCCGCCCAGGGGGCGTTGCCGGCGTAGCCGCCACCGATGATCGGCTGGGGATCGGTGCGGGGCGCGACGGCGGGGGCGACCGGGGAGGGCGACGTCTGCGCCACCGCGGTGGGAGCGAGCCCTAGGACGGAGAGGGCGGTGGCCGCGAGGGCGGGCACCAGTCTGGCTATTCGCACGTTCGTCTCCATTGTGTGGGGGTGGAACGTCCTCTGTGAGGACCTCGTGCACGCATAGGTATGCGGTGACGAAGGCACACTCGAGCATGGGTAGGGCTGTCGTGTGCATGCCATTGCTGGCCGTGGGCGAATCTGGCAGACGAGCCGCCGCCCCCGCAAGGGGTTGAATGCCGAAACTTCTCGGGCCGGGCCCCAGGGGCAGCACTTCGGCGCAACTTACCAGTCACATCACGGACGTTGAGCGGGTTTTCGGCGCGAGCACCCATGGCGCGGACGGCGCTCGGCGCGGGCTCCGGACGGGCGGCGGAGGTGTCGACCGACGGGCGGCCGCTGCGTCGCGCGGCCCGGATGTCACCCGACCACGACCCGGGGCTGGTGCCGCATAGACGTACACCTGGAAGCATGACCAAGCGAAATGCTGCGGCCTCCGCCGCCGGGCGCGGGAAATCGTCCGGACGGCGCACCGGTCGGACGCGCCACCGACCGGGGAACCGGCAGCGGGCCCCGGACAGGAGGGCGGCCCAGGGCCCCCGGCGATCGTTCTCAGCCGAAGGCGGTTCGCGCCGGAGCCGGTTTTCACCCGCGCGCCACGCCTGCGGCGGGCACCGGCAGACGCGGCGTCACCGGCCGGAACGCGGGCTCCCTTCCGCGTTTCGCCTGGACGAAAGGTGCGTCCTCCTCACCATCGACGGAATGATCTCTCCCCCTTTCCATTCCAGGATGACCACGTATTCCCCGGCGCCTCGCAATACGGATCCAGCCACACGCAACAACCCCTTGTGGCGTTCGTTCGCGCCTGATTAGGATCCCGCTCGTTTCCGTCCCTCCACCTTTTCTGCACAGTTTCGCCAAATTGGTGAGGTGCCCCGTGGAACGGCCCGTGTCAACCGCACCACCGTCCCACCAGAGGGCGGCGAAACATGATTTCCGGCTCCTCTGGTGGGCCAACGCCGCCGACGGCGTCGGCACCCAGGCCACGGGAGCCGTGCTTCCGCTGCTGCTTCTCGGGCTCGGGAACTCGCCCCAGGTCGTCGGCCTCGTCGCCGGGGTGTCCACCGCCGCCGGGCTCGTACTCGGCCCCCTGGTCGCCGTGCCCGTCGACCGGGGCGCGCGCAGGCGGGTGATGCTCGGCTCCGCCTCCGTGGCCGCCACCGCCATGGGGTGCGCCGCCCTCGCCCTGACCGCCGCCCGTCCGCCGCTGGGGCTGGTCCTCGCCGCCGTCCTGGTCGAACGGGTCGCGACCGCCTGCTTCGAGGCGGCCTCCCGCGGCACGGTCGCTCTGGTGTGCCCGCCGCCGGAACAGCCGCGGGCGGTGGGGCGGCTGGCGGCCGCCGATCAGGGCGCCCTGATCGTCGGGCCGGTCCTCGGCGGCGTCCTCTACCAGGCCTCCCGTGCGCTGCCGTTCGTCCTCGACGCCCTCTCCTACGCGGTCGGCGCTCTGTGCGTACGAGCGATGCGCACCGACCTCGGCGTGCCGGCGCCACGGGAGCGGGGCAAGGGGCTGCTGCGGGAGGGCGCGGCGGGACTGGCACTGGTGCGCTCCTCACCGCTGCTGCGCCTGGTACTGGTGTGGACCGCCACGGTCAACCTCGTGGTGGTGACGCTCTACTTCGGCGCCCTCTTCGCCCTCCAGCATGGCGGCCACGGCGGCGGTGTGCTCGGTGCCGTGCTGGCCGCGTCGGGCGCCGCCGGGCTCGCCGGCTCGCTCGCCGCGCCCCGGATCGCACGCCGATGGGGCGTCCCCCGCGTGGTGACCGGCGCGACCTGGCTGCTCGTCCCGCTCACCGGCGCGCTCGCCGCGGTCACGGCCGGCGCCACGGGTGTGGGCGGGGCGGGTGCGGGACCGTGGGCGGACCGGTGGACGCTCGCGTGGGCGTGCGGGGTGCTGTTCTGCCTGGTCTGCCTGCTGACCCCGCCGGCTTCCGTGGCGCTCCAGGCCCGGGCGATCCAGAGCACCGCACCGGCGTTGCAGGCGCGTACCGGCGCGGTCCTCGCCACCGCGACGACGGGCGCCGCGGCCCTGGCGCCCGTGCTCGCCGGGGTGCTCGCCGGCCGCGTGGCGACGTACGCGCCCGCGGTCCTGTGCGGTGTCACCCTGGCCCTGCTCGCGCTGCACACCCGCCGGCGGACCGTACGCGCGGCCCTGGCCAACGGTCCGGCCGGGCCCACGGCATCGGCGGAGGTGCCGGTATGACCGGCGGTTACCAGGTGTACCGGGCCGCGCTCCCCGAGGTGTGCGCCGCCGACCCGGCCAGGATGGTCTTCACCGCCGACGCCGACGGCCGTTGCGAGGTGTTCACCTGGGACGCCACCGTCCGCCGCGCCCGGCAGGTCACCCGGCGGCCCCGGGGCACGCTGCACGGGGCCATCGACCGTGACGCCCACGTGTGGTGGTTCGACGAGGACGAACACGGCCGCGGGCGCTGGTGGTTCCAGCCCTTCACCGGCGGCGCCGACCGGCCGGGGCTGACCGGCGTGCCGCCCGGCCTGCCCCGGGGCCTCGCCGTGAGCGACCACGGCACCGTCGCCCTCGCCCTCGGCGACGGGCGCGCCACCACCGTCCACCTCGGCCCGCGCGGCGGCGCCGCCCGCACGGTGGCGCGGATCCCGGGGCACGCCACGCTCACCGGCATCACACCGGGGGGCGGTCTGCTCGCCCTGAGCGGCGCGGGCGGCGTCACCGTACTCACCCCCGCAGGGACCGTCCGCGCCGTCCCGCCGGGCGGGGGCGACACCGGCCGCCTCTGGTCCCTCGGCTTCGCCCCCACCGGCACCGGCGATCCCACCGGTGCCGGCGACCCCACGGAACTGCTCCTCGTCCGCGAACGCGACGACCACTACGTGCTGTCGAGCTGGCGGCCCGCCACCGGAACCGTCACGCACGACTGGTGTGCCTTCGACACCGAGATCACCGCCCGCTGGGAGGACGGCGGGCGCACGGTCCTGGTCCGGCAGGACCGTCACGGGCGCTCCGCCCTCCACCGCGCCGACCTCACCGCGCGGACCCTCACCGCGGTGCCGACCCCGGCCGGCACCCTGCTGGACGCCGCCACCCGACGCCGGGGCGACCTGCACTACCTGTGGACCGCCACCGGCCACCCGCCCAGGCTGTGTTCCACCCACGGCACTCCCCTGCCCCCGCTGCCGACGGTGGCCGGACGGGTGCCCGGTACCCAGCGGGACGTGTGGACGCCGGGCCCCGACGGTCCGGTCCACACCCTGCTCAGCCTCCCCGACGACACCGGCGACACCGGCGCCCCCGAACGAGCCACCCACGCTCCGGCACCGGCGGTGTTCCTGGTGCACGGCGGCCCCGCCGACCACGACCGGGACGCCTACGACGGTGTCGTCCACTCCCTGGTCGCCTCCGGTTTCGCCGTCGCCCGCGTCAACTACCGCGGCTCGACCGGCTACGGGCCGCGCTGGCGGCGCGCCCACGGCCGGGGCGTCGGTCTCACCCAGGTCGACGACCTGGTGTCCGTACGGGCCGACCTCGTCGCCCGCCGGCTGATCCGCCCCGACGCCGTGGGGCTGTGGGGGACCTCCTGGGGCGGCTACCTCGTCCTGCTCGCCCTCGGCACGCGCCCCGGCCTGTGGCGGGCGGGGGTCGCCGTGAAGCCGGTCGCCGACTGCGCGGCCGCCCACCGCACGACCACCCCGGCCCTGCGCGCCCTGGACGAGCGGCTCTTCGGCGGCACGCCCGACGAGGTCCCCGAGCGGTACGCGCGCAGCTCACCGATCCACTACGCCTCCGAGGTCCGGGCCCCGCTGCTGGTGGCCGCCGCCACGCACGACGCCAAGTGCCCGCCCGGCCAGGTCCGCGGCTACCTCGCCGCGCTGCGCGCCGCCGGGGTCCGCCACGAGGCGATGTGGCTCGACTCGGGCCACGACGGCTACGACGGCGGCGACCACGTCGCCGTACTGCGCCGCGCCGTGGTCTTCCTGGACCACGAACTGCGCGGCCCGGCGCCCGGCACCGCACCCGGTCCGGCGCGCCGCCCCCGAACGCCCCGCTCCGCCCGGAGCGGGGAGCAACGCACCGCCGAACGCACCACGGAGAGGAGAACGACCCATGCAGAAGGACATCATCCACAACGACCCGCTCGCGGGTGACGAGGAGAACCGCAAGCCGAGCGTCGGCATCACCGTCACCGTCCCGTTCCGCAACGCCGAGGACGCGGAAGAGGACTGACCCCCGCCGGCCGGCCCGGCGGTGCACCGCCGGGCCGGCCGGTCCCCCATCCCGAGGAGCCGACATGCGTGTCCTGCTGGTCAACATGCCCTGGTCGCCCATCGACCTGCCGTCACTCGCCCTGGGAATCCTCAAACGGAGCGTGGACGAGCGCGTGCCCGGCGCCGAGGCCGAGGTCCTGCACGCCAATCTGGAATTCACCGACTGGATCACCGCCCGTACCGAGTTCACCGGCGACGATTACGAGTACTACGCCCTGTCGTCCTATTTCATGGGCTGCGGCGACTGGGTGTTCTCCTCCGCCCTCTATGACGATCCGCAATGGCGTGACGAGGAATTCACGAAGGTGATGCGCGGGAAACTCAAGAAGTCCCGCATGGCGATGACCCGCGCGCTGCACCGGGTGGTTCCCGAGTTCGTCGACGAGATCGCGCGGCGGATCGTGGCGTACGCCCCGGACGTCGTCGGGTTCACGTCCACCTTCCAGCAGAACACCGCGGCGCTCGCCGCCGCCCGCCGCGTCAAGCAGCTCGCCCCGCACATCGTCACCGTCATGGGCGGCGCCAACTGCGACGGGGCCCAGGGTGCGGCCGTGCACCGGAACTTCGCCTTCGTCGACCACGTCGTACGCGGCGAGGGCGAGGCCGCCTTCCCGGAGTTGCTGACCGCGCTGGCCGGCGGCCGGGACCTCGCCGGGGTGCCGGGTCTGTGCCACCGCGGCCCGGACGGGGAGAGCCTGGCCAACCCCATGGCCACCCGCCCGCTGCCGCCCGCCGCGATCCTGCCGCCCGACTACACCGGCTACTTCGAGCGCCTCGCGGCCTCCGTCGCCCGCAACTGGGTCGAGCCGAAGCTGGTCGTCGAGGGCGCCCGGGGCTGCTGGTGGGGCGAGAAGCACCACTGCACCTTCTGCGGGCTCAACGGCTCCTTCATGGAGTTCCGTTCCAAGAGCCCGGACACCTTCTACGAGGAGATCATGGAGCTGGCCCGCCGCCACCGGGTCCTGGACATGTACGTCGTCGACAACATCCTCGACATGGGCTACCTCACGACCGTCCTGCCCCGGATCATCGACAGCGAGTACGACCTGCGGCTGCACATCGAGATCAAGGCCAACATGCGCCGGGCGCAGCTCCGTACGCTCGCCGAAGCGGGGATGATCTACGTCCAGCCGGGCATCGAGTCGCTCAACCACAAGGTGCTGGACCTGATGGACAAGGGCGTCAGCGGCTGCCAGAACGTCCGGATGCTGCGCGACGGCGCGGAGACCGGCCTGTCCGTGGCCTGGAACTACCTCCACGGCTTCCCCGGCGAGACCGCGGGCGACTACGAACCGGTGATCGCCCAGATCCCGGCCCTGGAGCACCTCGACCCGCCGGTCGACCTGTCGGCCCGGATCGCCATCGAACGCTTCAGCCCCTACTTCGAGCGCCCCGAGCTCGGCTTCACCGGGCTGCGCCCCGAGGAGCACTACCGCTTCACCTACGACCTCCCCGAGGAGGAGCTGTACGACCTGGCGTACGTTTTCGAGGCCCCGGCCCGCGGCATCGGCGAGCCCACCGTCACGGCCCTGAACGACGCGCTGGCCGCCTGGAAGAAGCACCACGCCGACGCCCGGCTCACCCACGCCGACCTGGAGGACCGCATCGTCCTCGTCTCCCGCCGGCGGGCGTTCGCGTGGCGGACCCTGGAGCTGACCGACCCCTTCGAGCGGGCCGTCTTCCGGCTGCTCGACCAGCCGCACACCCCCGCGGCCCTCACCCGCAAGGCCGCCGTCAAGGCACCCGGCGCGGCGCGCGACGAGGCCGCCGTCCAGCGCCTCCTCGACTCCTGGCTGGAGCTCGGGATCGTCTTCCGGGACGGCGGCCAGTACGTCCACCTCGCGCCGGCGGCCGTCAACGAGGACCTGCTGCGGCTGGACTTCATGCGCCACGCGCACGCGGCGCCCGCCCGCGAGGGGGCGCCGAACCCCGAGCAAGAGCCCGAGCCCGTTCACGTATGACCGCGTCCCGTGGAGGAGAGAGCCGATGAGCACCACCCTCGGTCCGCCCGCCGTCCTCGCCTGGCGGGACTACGACCCCGCCGCCTGCGAGCTGCCCGGCATGTACCTCGGCGAGATCGCCCTGCCGGGCCCGCCGGCGGGTGAGAGCGACCGGCTGTGGGGGCTCGGCGCCCGCCGGGTGCGGCTGCCGGACCCCGTCGACCTCTCCGGTGAGCCGGACCCCGGGCGGGCCGCGTCGGCCGTGGGCGCGCTGAGCCTGGTGCGGGATCTGACCGCCCGGGCCGTGCTCGTCGAGTGGGACCTGCGGCTCGACCCGGCGGACGGGGACGGCTGGCAGGCGCTCAGCCACCTCCAGCCGCCCCGGCGACTCGAGGGCCCGGCGGGGGCGGACGAGGCGCTGCGCTCCTGGCGGCGCGGGCACTACCTGTGCAAGTGCCTGTGGCGCAAGGGTCCCGGCTTCGTGCAGATCCGTGACCGGCGCTGGGGCGAGCTGCGCCGCTTCACCGCCGACGAACCGGAGTACGCGGAGGCCATCGAGCGGCTCGCCCACGGGGCGCCGGCGGACTCGGTGCCCCGCGCCGTCCTCGACGACTTCCGCGGCGAGGCCCTCGTGCTGGACGTCGGGCCCCTCGCCTGGTGGCTGCCGTACCGGATCAGCCGCTGGCTCCAGGAGTCGATGACGATCTGACCGCGGACGACCGCACGCGAGGGAACCGGGGGTGGCGGCACGGATGCGCGAGCCGGTTCGCGCATCCGGGTGAGCGTGCGCTCGCCGGGGGTCTCAGGCCAGTGGGTCGTGGCCCCAGTTCATCAGGGAGTGCCGCCACCTCGTGTCCCGTACGTCGCCCGAGGGCCGCTGCGCCAGGTGCCGGCGGACGTAGCCGACGACCTTGCGCATGTGCTGGTAGTCGTCGTCCGACAGGTCACCCTTCTTCGACCGCTGGATCTCCACGATCCGGCGGCCGGAGGCGTGCCCGGTGGACTCCGCCCCGTCCTTCCCGTGCTGCCCGGCGCTGTGCGACTCGTCCGACTCCAGCCACTTCTCCAGCCCGGCCGGTGTCATGTTCACCAGCTCCCGGAACTGCTCCCAGGTCTCCCGGCGCTCCTCGTCGTCCACGCCGGCTCACTTCTTCTTCAGCGAGGACGGCTTGTGGACGGCGGACCTGCCGGACTTGGCGCTGCGCACCTGGTACTGCGGGTCGTCCGGGGAGGCGTCCACCGTGCGGCCCGCGGCCTCCGTGCGCTCGGTGATCTTCTTCTCCACCTCGCCCTCGGTCCGGCTGCCGTGGCTGCTCCAGGCCACCTTGTCGCCCTTCTTCAGCTTCTCGCCCTTACCGCGGTTCTTCGCCATGTCCGCGCTCCCTCTCGGAGTACTGGCGGCAGCGCCCTGCTGCCGCCCCTCCAGCGTGGAGGCATCTCCTCCGTCGCGCAGCTCACGGACGGGCGCGCGGGGGTCGCGGACCGGGGGTTCGCGGACCGGCCCTGATTCGGCCAGGGGGCGTGAATGCGCCTTCGGCCCGATTGCCCTTCTGATGCCGCGTGAGTTAGCCTGCGGCGTATTTTGTCGGACGGCAATGGTTAAGTGTCGAAAGAATGGCGTGAGGCCGAACGGAGCCCCGGGTGTGGCTCGGTTCGGTCCATTCGTTGCGGCATCGATTCGGAACGAGGTTGGTCATGGCTGAGACGGCGGTCGAAGGTTCCCGTACCGTGCCGCGGTCCCGGCCCTCTCGCGGGGGCGGCAAGGTGGGCGAGTCCGAGCTCCGGCAGTTGCTGGCCGGCCTCACGGCGGTGCGCGACGGGGACTTCGGCACCAGGCTTCCCGACGAGGAAGACGGGCTGATCGGCGAGATCGCCACCGTCTTCAACGGCATGGTCGACCAGCTGTCGCTGTTCACCTCCGAGGTGACCCGGGTGGCGCGGGAGGTCGGCACCGAGGGCACCCTGGGCGGGCAGGCGGTGGTGCCCGGGGTGTCCGGCACCTGGGCCGACCTGACCGACTCGGTGAACGCCATGGCGGGCAACCTGACGACCCAGGTCCGCGACATCGCCCAGGTGGCGACCGCGGTGGCCAAGGGGGACCTGTCGCAGAAGATCGACGTCGACGCGCGGGGCGAGATCCTGGAGCTGAAGGACACCGTCAACACGATGGTCGACCAGCTCTCCGCCTTCGCCGACGAGGTCACCCGCGTCGCCCGCGAGGTGGGCAGCGAAGGCCGGCTCGGCGGGCAGGCCGAGGTGCCCGGGGTCGGCGGTGTCTGGCGGGACCTGACCGACTCGGTGAACTTCATGGCCGGCAACCTCACCGACCAGGTCCGCAACATCGCACAGGTCACGACGGCCGTCGCGCAGGGCGACCTCTCGCAGAAGATCACCGTCAACGCGCGCGGCGAGATCCTGGAGCTGAAGAACACCATCAACACGATGGTCGACCAGCTCTCCTCGTTCGCCGACGAGGTCACCCGCATGGCGCGCGAGGTGGGAACCGAGGGGATCCTCGGCGGGCAGGCGGACGTCAAGGGCGTCTCCGGTACGTGGCGGGACCTCACGGACTCCGTCAACTTCATGGCCGGCAACCTCACGGCCCAGGTGCGGTCGATCGCCCAGGTGGCGACCGCGGTGGCCAAGGGTGACCTCTCGCAGAAGATCACGGTCACGGCCCGCGGCGAGATCCTGGAGCTGAAGAACACCATCAACACGATGGTCGACCAGCTCTCCGCCTTCGCCGACGAGGTCACCCGCGTCGCCCGCGAGGTCGGCACCGAGGGCCGGCTCGGCGGCCAGGCGGACGTCAAGGGCGTCTCGGGCACCTGGAAGGACCTCACCGAGTCGGTGAACGTGATGGCCGACAACCTGACGGCACAGGTGCGGTCCATCGCCGAGGTGACCACCGCCGTGGCCCAGGGCGACCTGTCGCAGAAGATCCGGGTCGACGCGCGGGGCGAGATCCTGGAGCTGAAGGAGACCATCAACACGATGGTCGACCAGCTCTCCGCCTTCGCCGACGAGGTCACCCGCGTCGCCCGCGAGGTCGGCACCGAGGGCAATCTCGGCGGTCAGGCGACCGTCCGGGGCGTGTCGGGCACCTGGAAGGACCTGACCGACAACGTCAACGTCATGGCCTCCAACCTGACCGGCCAGGTGCGGTCGATCGCCCAGGTGGCGACCGCGGTGGCCAAGGGTGACCTCTCGCAGAAGATCACCGTCGAGGCCAAGGGCGAGGTCGCCGCACTCGCCGGGGTGATCAACACCATGGTGGACACGCTCTCGGCGTTCGCCGACGAGGTCACCCGTGTCGCCCGCGAGGTGGGCACCGAGGGCCAGCTCGGCGGGCAGGCGCGCGTGCCCAACGTGGCGGGCACCTGGAAGGACCTCACCGACAACGTCAACTCGATGGCGAACAACCTCACCAACCAGGTGCGCAACATCGCCCTCGTCACCACCGCCGTCGCCAACGGTGACCTGTCGAAGAAGATCGACGTCGACGCGCGCGGCGAGATCCTGGAGCTGAAGACCACCATCAACACCATGGTCGACCAGCTCTCGGCGTTCGCCGCCGAGGTGACCCGGGTGGCGCGCGAGGTGGGCAGTGAGGGCCGGCTCGGCGGCCAGGCCGAGGTCGAGGGCGTGTCGGGCACGTGGAAGCGCCTGACGGAGAACGTCAACGAGCTGGCGGGCAACCTGACCCGGCAGGTCCGGGCCATCGCCGAGGTGGCGAGCGCGGTGGCCGAGGGCGACCTGACCCGCTCCATCACGGTCGACGCCTCCGGTGAGGTCGCCGAGCTGAAGGACAACATCAACTCCATGGTGGAGTCGCTGCGCGAGACGACCCTGGCCAACCAGGAACAGGACTGGCTCAAGTCCAACCTCGCCCGCATCTCCAGCCTGATGCAGGGCCACCGCGACCTGTCCGTGGTCGCGGAGCTGGTGATGGACGAGCTGACCCCGCTGGTCTCCGCGCAGTACGGCGCCTTCTACCTCGCCGAGGAGGCCGGCGCGGGGACCGAGCTGACGCTCGTCGGTTCCTACGGCCAGCCGGCGGACTTCACCGGGCACGCCCGGTTCAAGCTGGGCGAGTCCCTGGTGGGGCAGGCCGCGCGCAGCCGGCGGACGATCGCCGTCGAGCAGGTGCCCGACGACTACGTCAGCATCTCCTCCGGACTCGGCTCGTCCTGCCCGGCCAGCCTGATCGTGCTGCCGATCGTCGTCGAGGACCAGGTCCTCGGCGTCATCGAGCTGGCGTCGTTCGGGCCGTTCACCGCGGTGCACCGGGACTTCCTGGAGCAGTTGATGGAGACGCTGGGCGTCAACGTCAACACGATCGTCGCCAACGCCCGTACGGATGAACTTCTCGACGAGTCGCAGCGGCTGACGGCGGAGCTCCAGGCCCGTTCCGAGGAACTCCAGGTGCAGCAGGACGAGTTGCAGCGCTCCAACGCGGAGCTGGAGGAGAAGGCCGCGCTGCTGGCCGCCCAGAACCGGGACATCGAGACGAAGAACCTGGAGATCGAGCAGGCCCGGCAGGAGCTGGAGGCGCGGGCGCAGCAGCTGTCCCTGGCCTCCAAGTACAAGTCGGAGTTCCTGGCCAACATGAGCCACGAGCTGCGCACCCCGCTGAACAGCCTGCTCATCCTCGCCCAGCTGCTGGCGCAGAACCCGACGCGCAACCTGACCCCGAAGCAGGTCGAGTACGCGGGCATCATCCACTCGGCGGGGTCCGACCTGCTGCAGCTCATCAACGACATCCTCGACCTGTCCAAGGTCGAGGCGGGCAAGATGGACATCAACCCGGAGGTCGTGGCGCTGCGGCAGCTCCTCGACTACGTCGAGGCGACGTTCCGGCCCATGACGACGCAGAAGAACCTCGAGTTCACCATCAGCACGGCCCCCGGTGTGGCCACCGACCTGCTCACCGACGACTCCCGGCTGCGGCAGGTGCTGCGCAACCTGCTGTCCAACGCGGTGAAGTTCACCGAGCGCGGCAGCGTCGAGCTGCGCATCGAGATGGCCGTGGAGAGCGAGCTGCCCGCCTCGGTCCACCGGGGCCTTCCGGTGATGGCGTTCCGCGTCAAGGACACCGGCATCGGCATCCCCGAGCAGCACCTGGAGGCGATCTTCGGTGCCTTCCAGCAGGCCGACGGGACCACCAGCCGCAAGTACGGCGGCACCGGCCTGGGGCTGTCCATCAGCCGCGAGATCGCGCATCTCCTCGGCGGCGCGGTGACCGCCGAGAGCGCGCAGGGCCGGGGAAGCACGTTCACCCTGTACCTGCCGGTGACGCGGGCCGACTGGGAGACCACCGGCTTCGCGGCCGGGCCCGCCCTGTTCGCGGCGGACGAGACGCCCGATGCCGCGGTGAGCGTTCCGCCGGCCCGCCCCGCGCCCACGCCCCGGCAGAAGAGGCGGCTGCTGGTGGTGGAGGAGCGCAACAGGGGGCTGCTGTCCCTGGTCGCCGAGAGCGCGGTGGCCGATCTGACCGGCAACGGCGACCTGCCCAAGCGGTCGGCGGACATCGAGGTCATCACGGCGGTGGGGGCGCAGGAGGCGGCCGAGAGTCTGGCCGCCGGGCCGTTCCACTGCGTCGTGCTGGAACTCGACATGCCGAAGGACGCGGCCCTGCAGTTCCTGGACGCCATGGACGGGGACGCGGCGGGGACGACCGTGCCGGTCCTGGCGCACAACAGCCGCCGGCTGGAACGGGCCCAGGAGGAGAAGCTCGAGTCCCGGGCGCACACCCGGCCACTGGAGCTGATCTCCAGCCTCGACGAGCTCCGCGAGCGGATCGCCCTGCACCTGTCGGCGGAGGAACCGGGGGACGTCCTGCCGCTGGTACGGGCCGAGGAGACGCGCCGGCAGTCCTCCCAGCCGGTCGACGGCGCCCTCACCGGGCGTACGGTGCTGGTGGTGGACGACGACGCGCGCAACCTGTACGCCATCAGCGGCATCCTGGAGCTGCACGGCATCGAGGTGCTGCACGCCGAGGACGGCCGCAAGGGCATCGAGGCGCTCAAGGAGCACCCCGAGACCGATCTGATCCTGATGGACGTGATGATGCCGGAGATGGACGGTTACGCCGCCACCCTCGCGATCCGGGAGGACCCGGCGCACGCGCAGCTGCCCATCATCGCGGTGACGGCGAAGGCCATGCCGGGTGACCGGGAGAAGAGCCTGGCCTCGGGCGCCAGTGACTACGTGACCAAGCCGGTGGACGCCAACGACCTGATCGCCTGCATCCGGCGCTGGCTGTCCGCCTGAGGCCCTCGTATCCCCCGTCCGTCGCCGACCGAGGAGTCAGCAGCACAGTGAGCACTCCTGAGCATTCCGGGCCCGCCACCGCCGGGTCGCCCGCCCCGGGTGACCCGGAGCCGCGGGTGCCGTCCCAGCTCCTGCCGGAGGACCAGCCGCTGCCGGAGGGCCGGTCCCTGCCGGATGAGGGGTCCTCCCCGGAGGAGGGGTCGGCGGTCGTGGCGGCGCGGGAGGCGACCGGGCTGGGCAGGCTGGCCGCGACCGTGGAGCGGCTGCGCGACGAGATCCGGTCCGCGCAGGCTGCGGCCGACGGCCGGGCCCTGATCGAACTGGCCAAGGGGGTCCTCGTCGAGCGGCTGCGCTGCGGGCCCACCGCGGCCGCCCACCAGCTCGCCGCACTGGCCGAGGAGTCGGGTGTCTCGCTGCTGGAGCTGGCGGCGGACATCGTCAACCAGGCGGCGCGGGACCACGTCACCGACATCGCGACCACCTTCGTCCGGCGTACGAGCGGCGAGCCGGGCAGGGCGACGGACGACGACGGCGCATCGGTCGGTGTGCGGCTGCGGACGGCCGAGAGCGGCGCGCTCGCGGCGGGAGACACCCAGGCGGTCGCCGAGTCGCTGCTGGCCCACGCGCTGACGCCGCTGGGCGCCAACGCGGTGGCGGTGTGGACGGCGGGGCCGGACGGGTCGCTGACGCTGGCCGGGCACGCCGGTTTCCCCACCGACGAGGCGGGGCGCTGGCGTTACGTACCGCCGGGCGTGTCCACGCTGGCCCGTCAGGCGCTGAGCGAGCTACAGGCCGTGCGGGCCGCCTCCCAGCCGGCGGTGGGGCTGCCCTCCGTCGGCTGGACGCTCAACCCGGGTGGCGGGCGGATCGCCGTACCCGCCGGGACCGGTGGCCGTGTCCACGGCATCCTGGAGATCTGCTGGCCCGGCGCGCTGGAGCCGCAACCGCCGCAGATCGTGCGGCAGATCGAGGCCCTGGCGGAGCTGTGCGCCCACACCCTGGAGGGGCGGCCCGGTTCCACGACGGCTCTGGCCGCGGACACGCCGGCGACCCTGCCGGACCTGTCCGAGCTGGTGGACCTGGCGGAGGGCCTGTACGACCCGGCGCTGGTCCTCACCCCCTTCCTCGGGCCCGACGGCCGGCTCGCCGACTTCCGGATCCACCACGTCAACAGCCACTTCGCCGACCCGGCCGGGCGTCCCCGCGGCGCCGTGAACGGGGCGCTGCTGCTGGAGGCGTACCCCATGGCCATGGGGGGCAGCGAGCTGTTCGCCCGGATCGAGCGGGTGTACGCCACCGGTGAGCCGTTCCGTGCCCGGCGGATGACGCTGACCGCCCTGGTCGACCAGGTGCCCATCGCCGCCGTCGCGGACATCAGCGCCAGCCGGCACGGCAGCAGTGTGCTCCTGATCTGGCGGGTGGAGGACGAGGCGGCCCGGCTGGCCAACCTCCTCCAGCACGCCCAGCGCCTCGGCAGGATCGGCGGCTTCGAGGAGAACCTCGCGACGGGCCGGATCGTCTGGAACGACCAGCTGTTCGACCTGTACGGGCGTCCCCGGACCACCCGGCCCGTACCGCTCGACGAGCTCGCCGCGCACGCGCACCCGGACGACGCCGTGTCGATCGGGCGGTTCCTGCGCGCGGTGCTGCACCACCGGCGGCCGGCGTCGGCGGCCTTCCGCCTCCAGCGTGCCGACGGCGTCACCCGGCACATCCGGGTGGTCGCCGAGCCGGTCCTCGACGCCGACCACCGGCTGCTGGCGGTGCGCGGCGCCTACCAGGACATCTCGGCGCAGCACTGGACCGAGGTGGCGCTGGCGGCCACCCGCGACCAGCTCGCCCACACCGAGCAGCAGGCGGCCGAACGCAACCGGCTGACCCTGCAGTTGCAGCACGCCATCATGCCGCCCGCGCAGGCGCCGCTGGACAGTCCCGGGCTGCACATCGCCGTGCGCTACCGGCCGGCCGAGTCGGAGTCGATGGTGGGCGGCGACTGGTACGACGCCGTCGTGCTGCCCTCCAAGCAGGTGATGCTGTGCGTGGGCGACGTGGCCGGTCACGGCATGGAGGCCGCCACCAGCATGGTGGTGCTGCGCAACGCGATGCGCGGTCTCGCCATCACCGGTGCCGGGCCCGCCCAGTTGCTGTCCTGGCTGAACCTGGTGGCGCACTACCTCACCGAGCCGGTCACCGCCACGGCCGTGTGCGGGCTGTACGACCCGCACAAGGGCACCCTCCGCTGGGCGCGGGCGGGGCACCTCCCGCCGGTGCTGATCCGCGGGCAGAAGGCGACCACGCTGCGCACGGTCAGCGGCATACTGCTCGGGGCGCTGTCGGAGACCTCCTACGAGGAGGAGGAGCTCGCGATGGAGCCGGGCGACACGCTGCTGATGTACACGGACGGGCTGGTGGAGCGCCGGGACGAGTCGGTCCAGGACTCCCTGGCGCAGTTGCTGACCAACGCCCGGATACCGACCACCACGCTGGAGCAGCGGCTCGACGGCCTGCTGACGCACAGCAAGTCGGACACCGACGACGACACCTGTCTCATCGGTATCCAGGTCGTGTGACCGGCGCGGCACCGAGGAGGGCACATGTCCCGGCGACTGACAGACCTGTCGCGGAGCGGCACCGCGGAGTGCGTGCGCTCCGGGACTTCTCCGGGTACCGGGTCTCCGGGGGCCGGGTCTCCGGGGGCCGGATCTCAGGGGGCCGGGCGGGATGGTGCCGCCCAGGCCGCCCGGGAGGTCGTCGAACTGCTCGAGGTGCTGTGGAACAGGGGCGGGGAGGGGACCTCTCCCGCGCCGGTCTCCTCGTCGCAGCTGCGCGTGCTGTACGTCCTGGACCGGGACCGGCCCATCAACCTGCGCACGCTGGGCGACGTCCTGGGGTCGGCGCCGTCGTCCGTGAGCCGGATGTGCGACCGGCTCGACGCGCTCGGGCTGATCGAACGCTCCCCCAGTACCGCCAGCCGGCGGGAACTGGAGCTGCGGCTGACCGGCCGCGGCGAGAAGTACCTGCGCGACCTGCGCGCCCGGCGCGAGACCGCGCTGCTCGACGTCATCTCCGCCCTGTCCGCCGCGGAGTGCTCAGCGCTGGCGGCCGGGCTGAACGGCTTCCGGGCCGCCCTGGAGGACGGTGAGGCGCGGCAGGCGGCGGACGGCGGCGGTCCGGCGTCCGCCACCGCCCCCTGAGTCGCGGTCCGCCGAGTCCGCGGTCGCGTGAAGCCGGTTCCCTGAGTCAGGGGCCGGGTCCGGGGTCGGGGTGGGCGGCCCGGGTGATGCCCGCTCGGGCGGCTTCGAGCTGCGCGGCGAACGCGATGCCCAGGAAGAGCGCCACGCCGGTCACGTTGGCCCACAGCAGCAGGGCGACGAACGCGCTGAGGGGACCGTAGACGGCGCCGAACGATCCGCTCTCGTTGATGTAGAGGGCCAGCAGGGCGGTCGCGCCGACCCACAGGACCAGGTGGACGCCCGAGCCGAAGATGAGCCACGTGTAGCCGGGCTGGTCGCGCCGGGGCGCCCAGCGGAAGATGACGGCCGAGGCGACGGCGGCGAGGACGATCCCGGCCGGCAGGTGCAGGTGCTGCCACCAGGTGAGTGCGGACGGCGGCCAGTGCAGCGCCTCCACCACGGCCTCCCCGATCTCCCCGCCGGCGACGATGGCGAGGAACCCGCCGCCGAGCGGGAGCCCCGCGAACAGGGCGAGCAGCACGCCCCTGCCGTACTTCACGGGGAAGGGGCGGTCGCGCTCGATGCCGTAGATGCGGTTGCAGCCGCGTTCGATCTGTCCCATGGCCGAGGCGAGGTTGACGACCGCGAAGCCGAGGCCCAGCCACATCGCTACGGCTCCGGCGGTGTTCCCGCCGGCGCTGCGGCGCGTGTCGGAGAAGACCTGGCCCACCACTTCCCCGCTGACGCCCGGCACGATCCGGGCCAGGGCCAGCTCGATGGCGCGTCCCACGCTCTCGACGTGCGTGGTGGTGGCGATGCCGACCAGTGCGATGGTGAACGGCACGATGCCGAGCACCACCTGGTAGCCGAGACTGCGGGCGGAACTGAACCCGTCCGCGTAGCGGAACCGGGTGAAGGAGTCGGTGACGAGCTTCCGCCCTCCGTAGCGCCGGAGGGCGGAGTACGCCTCGTCGCCGGACAGTTCCTCACCGGCCATGTCCCGGGTCTGCGGTACGTGTACGACCGTCCCCATGCCCGTGATCGTCCGGGCTCAGTCCACGGTGAGCAAGCCGGCTCGCAGGCGCGCCAGGATGCGGGTGAGCAGGCGGGAGACGTGCATCTGGGAGACCCCGAGGCGCTCGCCGATCTGGGACTGGGTGAGCTCCTCGACGAAGCGCAGGTGCAGGATCTGGCGGTCGCGGTCGTCGAGCTCGTGGATGAGGGGGGCGAGGGACTGGAAGTTCTCGACCAGTTCCATGCCCGGGTCGTCCGCGCCGATGAAGTCGGCCAGGGCCGCGTCGTCGTCCTCGCCGCTGTTGATCGCGGCGTCGAGGGAGGTGGAGTTGTACCCGTTGGAGGCCAGCCGGGCCTCGATGACCTCGTCCTCCGAGAGGCTCATCAGGGCGGCCAGTTCGCTCACCTTGGGGGCGCGGCCGAGCCGGGTGCTCAGCTCCTCGGTGGCCTTGGCCAGCTCGACGCGGGCCTCCTGGAGGCGGCGCGGCACGTGCACGGCCCACGAGGTGTCGCGGAAGAACCGCTTGATCTCGCCGACGATGTACGGCACGGCGAAGGTCGGGAACTCCACCTCGCGGGAGAGCTCGAACCGGTCGATCGCCTTGATCAGGCCGATCATGCCGACCTGGACGATGTCCTCCATCTGGTCGCCGCGGCTGCGGAAGCGGCCGGCGGCGTACCGGACGAGCGACATGTTCATCTCGATGAGGGTGTTGCGTGCGTACTGGTACTCCGGCGTGCCCTCTTCGAGGACCGCGAGCTTGTCGAAGAACATCTTCGACAGGGCGCGAGCGTCCTTCGGCGCCAGGCTCTCCGGAGCGGTCACCTCCGGCAGCTCCGCGACACCGGTCTTCGTGCCCGCGCCCATCGCCACAGCGGTCGTCATTGCCCTGTCCCCTCCCACGTGAACGGCCGCTCGGAGCGGCCACATGTTGATCTCTGGCGAGCCAGTGATCAGCGCGTACCCCGGTTCATGCATCTCATGCACACAAATTTTTATCCGGTCGGCGTTTTTTTCCGGGACGGCCTCCAAGGGGACCGCAGGGCGCCGCGGGACGCGGTCACAGGAAGCGTCTGATGGGCGTGACGGCCGCTTCGAGGACGCGGTCGAGGACGGGCCGGCGCCGCCAGCGGGTCGGCGTGACGGGCAGGCTGCGGGCGAGGTCCTCGTCGAAGTCCCGGTCGAGGGTGGCGGTGAAGGACTCGTCGAGCACGGCGAGCATCACCTCTTCGTCGTGGTCCATCGAGCGCCGGTTGAAGTTGGTGGATCCGATCAGGGACGCCACGTCGTCCACCGTGATGATCTTGGCGTGCATCATGGTGGGCTCGTACTGACGGATCTCGACGCCCGCCGCGAGCAGGTCGCTGTAGTGGCGTTGTCCCGCCAGCTGGCTGGCTCGCTGGTCGGTGTGCTCGCCGGGCAGCAGGATCTGCACGGTCACCCCGCGCCGGGCGGTGGCGCAGAGCAGGTCGGCGAAGTACTCGTCGGGGGCGAAGTAGGCGGTGGCCAGGCGGAAGCGCTTCTGGGCGGAGGTGAGCATGACCCGGATGAGGGTCTGCATGTCCTGCCACCCGATGCTGGCGGACCCGCGCACCACCTGGACGATCGCGTCTCCGTGCTGGGTGTGTTCGGTGAAGCGGTCCCGGGAGTCGAACAGTTCCGTGTGGCATTCCGCCCAGTTCTGCGCGAACGCGGCGGCGATGCCGTCGACGGCGGGGCCGCGCACCTGGACGTGCGTGTCCCGCCACTCGCCGGGGTTGCGGGCGTCGCCGCACCACTCCTGGGCGATGCCCACCCCACCCGTGAACGCGGTGTGCTCGTCGACGATCAGGGCCTTGCGGTGACAGCGGTGGTTCTGCTTGAGCGGTGAGAGCCACAGGGGCTTGCGGAACCAGGCCACGTCGACGCCTGCGGCCTCCATGTCGTCGAGGAGGCCGGTCTCTATCTGCCGGGCGCCGAAGCCGTCGAGCAGCAGCCGGACGCGTACGCCGTGCCGGGCTCGGTCGGCGAGGGCGCCGGCGAACTCGCGGGCGATGTCCCCCTGCCAGTAGACGAAGGTCATCATGTCGATGGTGTGCTCGGCGCCGCGGATGGCCCGCAGCATGGCGGGGAAGATCTCGTCGCCGTTGCGCAGCCGGAGGAGTTCGTTGCCCTCGGTGGCGGCGGCTCCGATCAGCCGTTCCAGGCGCCGGCGCAGGCGCTGCTTCTGTTCCTGGGCGGACATGGCGGACATCGGTGGCGCGGCCAGGTCAGCGGGTTCACCGGGTCTGATGGGGTCACTGACATGCATGCTGCTCGCTCCAGGCTCGCGGCGGACTCGCGTCCGCGTCCGTTCCGACGAAGCTCCACATTCCCTGTCGGGGGTGTTCCACTCCGGGGAGTCCCGCTTCGAGGCGTCCGCTGCGAGGTGGCCGCCGCGAGGGTCCGCGCGGCGGGGGTCGCCGGCTCACCCCGCGAGGGCGTCGCCGACCGTGTCGTACAGCGGGATGGCCGCGGTGAGACCCACCAGCTCGATGAGCCGGAGCACCGAGGGCTGGGGGTTCGCCAGGCGGAGCCAGCCCCCTTCCGCCCGCGCGTCCCGCTGGACCCGGAGGAAGGCGTTGACTCCGGAGGAGTCCATGAAGGTCAGGTCGGAAAGGTCCAGCAGCAGGCGGTGGACGCCCTCCGCCCGGACGGACCCGACCGCCTCGTCGAACAGGGGCACCCCGTCGTAGTCGAGTTCCCCTCTGACCGTCAGGACCCCGACACCTGCCGGACGCACCTCGATGCCGACCCGCACCCCGGACTGTTCCATTTCCCGCCTTCTCCTCAAGCCCGCCCTCGGTACCCCTCGCGGAGGCACCACCGCTGCTGCCGCCCGGCGCCGTCAGTCCACGACGAGGCAGGCCCGTACGCGCTTCCCGTCGGGCAGCGGCTCCACGTCCACGCTCGCGCACAGGGCAAGGACGATCTCCAGTCCGTGCTGTCCCACCCGCCCCGGGTCGGGCGCGTGGGCGGTGGGTGCCGCCCGGTACGCGTCCGACACCGAGATCTCCAGCATCCCGCCCGCCAGCTCGAGGTCGACCCGGCAGGGCCCGGCCGCGTGCCGGACGACGTTGGTCACGAGTTCGCTGACCACCAGGCGTGCGTCCTCGACGGTCCGGGGCCGGATGTCCGTCCCCTCGTCCGCCCTGGCCCGCAGGAACGCCGCGGTGAAGTCCCTGGCCGACCCGATGGCGTCCCCGAGGTCGGTGTAGACCGTCGAGGCGGACGCCCCCGGCCCTGCCACAGGCGAACCTCCCCGCTCTTCGTCCTGGTGGACCGCCCGGTCCGTTCTCGTCGCCTCGAGGGAGGCCGTGCCGTCACTCTGCATACAAGCTGCCCCCCATGGCGCTCCGGTTCCCTTCCCGCTGCCTTTCCCCCGTACCCCTGTCCCGAATCCGGCGGGACACACACCGCGGCGGGGTCTGCTGGAACCGGATGATGACGGGCCGCCCGCCCGCGCGCAAATTCGCCCCGTCCCGCACGGGCGGGACAGGGCCCCCGCGGAGGCCGACGTCGTGCACAGCCCGTCCCTTTCACGGTCCACGCACTCGCTCCGCGCCACGGTGCCACGCCGTGGACGAAGGCGGTGGCGACGGACATAAAGAAGGGCAAGGAGGTGATCCCTCTCCTTGCCACTCTCAATGTATAGCGCACGGGGGGCCTTGCGGCAAGGCCCCGGTGGTGCCGCAGTATTACCCGTCCAAGGCCATGAACTGGGAAAACGGGGAGCCACCGCATGCGCGTTCTGTTGTCGACGTACGGGTCTCGTGGGGATGTCGAACCGCTGGCGGGGCTGGCGGTGCACCTGCGGGAGCTCGGCGCCGAGGTGCGGGTGTGCGCGCCGCCGGACGAGGACTTCGCCCGGCGGCTGGCCGGTGTGGGGGTGACGATGGTGCCGGTCGGCCGGTCGGCGCGCGCGCTGACGACGGCGGGCTCGGCGCCCGCGTCGCTGCCCGAGCGCGCCGCCGAACTGATCGCCTCGCAGTTCGAGGCGGTCACCGCCGCTGCGGAGGGCTGCGACCTGGTGGTGTCGACCGGCGCGATGCCGGCCGCGGCCGGAGCGCGGTCGGTGGCCGAGAGCCTGGGCATCCCGTCCGTGGCCCTGACCTTCCAGCAGCTCACCCTGCCGTCGCCGCACCGCAGGCCGCTGGCGTACCCGGGGCGGCCGTTCCCGCCGGAGGTGACCGACAACCGGGAGCTGTGGGAGCTGGACGCGCGGAACATCCACGAACTGTTCGGCCCCGCGCTCAACCTCCACCGCGCGGCGGTCGGTCTGGCGCCGGTGGACAGCGTTCGTGACCACGTCTTCGGCGACCGGCCGTGGCTGGCGACGGACCCGGTGCTGGATCCGTGGCAGGAGACGCCGGGACTGGACGTCGTCCAGACCGGTGCGTGGATCGTGCCCGACGTGCAGCCGCTCCCGGCCGACCTGATGGCGTTCCTGGACGCCGGCACTCCCCCGGTGTACGTGGGCTTCGGCAGCATGCCGATGCACGGTGCGGCGGACGTCGCCCAGGTGGCCATCGGGACGATCCGCGCGCTGGGCCGCCGCGCGGTGGTGGCCCGCGGCTGGGCGGATCTCGACCTGATCGACGACGGGGACGACTGCTTCGTCGTCGGCGAGGTCAACCAGCAGGCGCTGTTCCCCCGGACCGCCGCCGTCGTGCACCACGGTGGCGCCGGCACCACGACGACGGCCACCCGGGCCGGCACGCCCCAGGTCGTCGTCCCCCAGCTCGCGGACCAGCCGTACTGGGCGGGCAGGGTGGCCGACCTCGGTGTCGGCGTGGCGCACGACGGTCCCGTCCCGACGGCGGAGTCGCTGTCCGCCGCGCTCAGGACCGCCCTCGCGCCCGAGACGCGTGCCCGGGCGACCGCGGTCGCCGGGATGGTCCGGCCCGACGGGGCGACGGTGGCCGCGCGGCTGCTGCTCGACACGGTCCGCGACGGACGGCCGCCCCTGCGCGGGTGACCCACCGGGGCCCGCCCGGACGGTGCGCCCTTGAACCACCGCGCTCGAACCGCACACCCGCACCCGCACCCCGCACCACCTGGTGGCCCGGACCGGCGACGGCCACCAGTTTCACCACGCCCGTCCGGGCGCCCGGCCGCGCGCCGCTTCAGCGCGAGCGGCCCAGATCGGAGCTGATGACGTGAACCCCCTGACCACCAGCGCTTTCGACCTTCCCGACCGTCTCGACGCCAAGGCCGACCCGGCGCTGATCGCCGACGACGAGCGGCACTTCGCCGCCATCGCGGAGTGCCTGGAGGAGTCGATCGCCGAGCTGACGGGCCGCCTCGACGCCGAGCGCCGAGCACCCGGCGGCATGGGCCGGCAGGCGATGGACCGGGACGCGGAGATCCACCGGCTGACCAGCCGTCTGCGCACCCTGCGCCGCTTCGGACTGGACCTGTGCCTCGGGCACATGGTCGGCGCGGACGACGCCGAGCCCGTGTACGTCGGGCGCCTCGGTCTGACCGACAGCACGGGGCGACGGCTGCTCGTCGACTGGCGCTCCCCCGCGGCCGAGCCGTTCTTCGGCGCCACGCACGCCAACCCGATGGGCCTGGCCAGCCGCCGGCGGTACCGCTGGACCCGCGGCCGGATCAGCGACTACTGGGACGAGGTCTTCACCGAGGGCGGGTTCGCCGGACACGCCGCGCTCGACGACCAGTCCGCCTTCATCGCCAGTCTGGGCGGCGACCGGTCGCCGCGGATGCGGGACGTCCTCGGCACCATCCAGGCCGACCAGGACGCCATCATCCGCGCCGGGTCCCGTGGCGCGCTGGTCGTCGACGGCGGCCCCGGTACGGGCAAGACCGTCGTGGCGCTGCACCGCTCCGCCTACCTCCTGTACTCCGACCCCCGGCTCGGGCACCGGCGGGGCGGCGTGCTGTTCGTCGGGCCGCACGAGCCCTACCTGGGGTACGTCGCGGACGTGCTGCCCAGCCTCGGGGAGGAGGGCGTGCAGACCTGCACGCTGCGGGACCTCGTCCCGGAGGGGGCCGCGGCCACGGAGGAGGCGGACCCGGAGGTGGCCCGCCTGAAGTCGTCGGCGGCCCTGGTGAAGGCGATCGAGACGGCCGTCAGGTTCTACGAGGAGCCGCCCGCCAAGGGGATGACCGTCACGACGCACTGGTCCGGCGTACGGCTGGAGCCCGACGACTGGGCAGCGGCGTTCGACGCGGCGGAACCCGGCACTCCGCACAACGAGGCGCGTGACCAGGTCTGGGAGGAACTGCTCACGATCATCGTGGACAAGCACGGCGACGACGTCCCGCCCGAGCAGCTGCGCAGGTCCCTGCCGCGCAACCGGGAGCTCGCCGCGGCCTTCAACGGCGCGTGGCCGCTGCTGGAGGCGACCGACCTCGTCGGCGACCTGTGGACCGTGCCCGCCTACCTGCGCATGTGCGCGCCCTGGCTCGGCCCCGACGAGGTGCGGGCGCTCCAGCGCGCGGACGCCCAGGCCTGGACGGTGTCCGACCTGCCCCTGCTGGACGCCGCGCGGCAGCGGCTCGGCGACCCGGAGGCGTTCCGGCGCAAGCGCCGGCACCGGGCCGTCATGGCCGCCCAGCGCGAACGGATGGAGCAGGTCGTCGACAACCTCGTCAACGCCGTGGCCGACTCCGGCGCCGACGGTGACGACGGCGAGGGCCTGGTCACCATGTTGCGCGGCCAGGACGCCCGGGTCAGCCTGGCCGACGAGTCCGAGGTGCCGGTCGCCGACCCCGACGTGCTGGCCGGACCGTTCGCACACGTCGTCGTGGACGAGGCGCAGGAACTCACCGACGCGCAGTGGCAGATGCTGCTGCTGCGGTGCCCCTCGCGGAGCTTCACCATCGTCGGGGACCGCGCCCAGGCCCGGCACGGGTTCACGGAGTCGTGGCGGGAGCGGCTGGAGCGGGTCGGCTTCGACCGGATCGAGCAGGCGTCGCTGAGCGTCAACTACCGGACGCCGGAGGAGATCATGGCGGAGGCGGAGCCGGTCATCCGGGCCGTGCTCCCGGACGCCAACGTGCCGGTCTCCATCCGCGGCGGCGGCCTGCCCGTCGTGCACGGAGACGTGTCGGAGCGGGACACGATCCTGGACGACTGGCTCGCCGCGCATCCCGAGGGGGTCGCGTGCGTCATCGGCGATCCGTCCTTCCGGTCGACGGCACGGGTGCGGTCGCTGGCCCCGGAGCTGACGAAGGGGCTCGAGTTCGACCTGGTCGTCCTCGTCGACCCGGAAGCGTTCGGGACGGGCGTCGGGGGCGCGGTGGACCGGTACGTCGCGATGACCCGCGCGACCCGCCGGCTCGTCGTCCTGACCAGCTCCTGACGGGTCGCCGGCCTCCGCTAGGGAGTGTCTTCAAAGTAGCGTCGTCCGCCCGGAGGGCGGGGCCGGCGGCGTCATGGGGGTCCCCCCGCGCGAGCGCAGCCGAGCGTGCGTGCCAGGAGTCGCCGGGCAGACGGGACTTTGAAGACACGACCTAGAGACCGAAGACCGCCGGGTCGGCGGCGAGTTCCCGGAACCGGTCGCGGGGGTCCGGCACCAGCTTGCGCCGCTCGAGGTCCATCAGGCCGCCGACCCCGGACACCTCGGCTGCCACCGTGCCGTCCGCCGTGCGGATCGTCTGCTCGATACGGAAGGTCTTGCCCTCGCCCCACAGGAAGGCACAGGTGACCGAGACCTCGTCACCCGCCCGCAGCTCGCGCCGGTAGCGCACGGTGACCTCCAGCGCCACCGGTCCGATGTTCCGCTCCAGGAGGTCCGCCTGCCGGATGCCGCCCTGCTGGAGGAACGACCAGCGTGCGTGCTCGGCGTACTGGAGGTAGACGGCCTGGTTGAGGTGGCCCTGGGTGTCGGTCTCGTATCCGCGCACCACGACGGGCACGGAGAACGGCTCGGTCACGCTGATCCTCTCGACGACGGCGCCGGTTGAGCGCCTGATCACCATGACAACCGAATCGGGGGTGCCGGGCATTCCGTGGCGGTCCCGTGGTGGTCCCCGTGGTGGTCACGGTGTGCGGCGTCGGGCGTGAGAGGACGGACGCGAGGGGCGGGGTGTGGGGGGCGGGCCGGACGTCGCGCGCGTGCCGGCGGCCCGCCCCCTTCGCCGGGTCAGGTGTGGCAGGAGGTGAACTCGGCGCCGGTCTGGGCCAGGTAGATGCTGGCGCGGCCCTGCGCGTCGCTCTTGAGCGGGACGGTGACGGTGTCGGTCACCTTCCAGGGGTAGCCGTTGGCGTCGAAGGTCCATTCACCGGTGACCTTCGTCGCCAGCTCCGAGAGCGCCACCCATCCGTAGTGCCGGGCCGGGACGGTGATCATCAGGCTGTTGCCGAGGTCCTGGCGGAGGTCGTAGCTGACCTGGCCGGAGAGGGTGAGGCTGACGCTGGTCTGGACCGGGCTCGGCCCGCCGGTGCCCAGGGTCGAGGTGAAGGACACCCCGAGCTGGCTCGACCAGCCGGTGGAGGTGTTCAGCGAGAACGTCCACGGTACGGGCGCCTCGGTGCCGTTGAACCAGACGGGGGACACGCACTGCTTGGGCAGCGGCTCGGCGGGGGCCTGGGAGCCCTTCGTCCACGAGCAGGTCGTCGCGTCCTTCTGGCAGCGCTTGGACGCGTGGTCGACGGCCGCCCGGAGCGCGGCGCCGGCCGCCTGCGACGGGATGCGCCACTGCTGCGCCCTGCTGCCGTTGCAGCCGTAGGTCTGCGTCCACGCGTCGTCGTTCTGGGCGCCGAGGACGACGTCGAGGCACTTGTTGTCACCGGCGTTGCGGATCATGAACGTGTCGGCGGCGCCGCGTACGGGCTGGAAGTACCAGCGCTGGCTCGAGGCGCCGCTGCAGGACTGCTGCCTGAGCGGGAAGCCGATCGCGGCGCACTTGCCGGTGGTGCCGTTGACGAGGTTGAACGATCCGTCGGCCTGGGTGACGGCGTTCCACTTCTGGTGGTACCCGGGTGCGGAGTTGGTGACGAGGAAGACCCCGTCGCCGGTGTTGCCGTTCTGCACGTCCAGGTTGCGGCCGCTGTTGACGGACGTCAGGGTCAGGCCGTCGAGACCGGACGCGCCGGCGGCCCCGGCGGCGTCGGTCGCGCGCGGTTGGCCGGTGGCCTGTGCGGTGCCGGTTCCGGCGGCCAGGCCGAGGACGGCGCAGAGCGAGGCGATGAGCACGGCGAAGGTTCTGGGTAAGCCGCGGTGTCCGAACGGAGACATGTCAGAACAACCCCCTTGTCCGATCGGTCCGATCGGGTCGCATCGGACCCGGTCAGAGCGTTGCGTACGCGTGGCGAACGGTAGGCACACTATCGCCGCGGGTGACGTTCCGGGGATCGACTTCCGGCTGACTCGGGCGGCCCGCTGTCCGGAAAGGCGCGGGATGGCGCGGGGTTGATCCGTGCTCGATGGGCGATGCGCGATCGGTCCAGCGACCTCCCGGGGGCGGGGGTGACCGGCCGTGCCCCCGCCCGGGTGGTGTCTCAGTCGGCCGTGTGGGGGCGGGCCGGGGCGGGCGCGGTGCGGTGGCGGGGGGCGGCCTGGCGCGGTGGCCGGGTCAGGGTGATCTGCCGGACGAGTTGCTGGAAGCAGGCCAGCGCGGCGACGGCGGGCAGGCCCGCGGCGACGGCGTCGAGCGGGGTGCGGGGCGCCTGGGCGACGCACAGCAGCATGGCGATGGTCGAGAACAGGACGACGGCGGACCACGAGTGGGTGGCCCGGCGCCGGTGGAAGGCGGCGCGGAGGATGGACAGGGAAGCGACCAGCCACGGGCCGTACACGAGCAGGGGCCACCACCGGAGTACGGCGTCGGAGGCCCGGGGCCCGGTGGCGTTGCGGAGCAGGGGGCCGTACGTGACCATGCCGCCGTAGACGCTGACCATGGCGACGATGACGGCGGTCAGGGCGGCGATCAGGATGCTGCCGGTCCGCAGCAGGGTGATGACCCGCTTCTTGGCGGGTACGCGGCGATGGCTCACGCCGGGAGGGCGCACCGGCGGGAGCTCGGCGGTGACCGGCTGGAGGTCCTCCAGGAGGTCGTCGTCGTGCGCGGCCGGGGTGTCGGCCGGGGCGGCGGACGGGGTGGTGGGGGGCGGGACGATCCACTGCCGGGACGGGTCGGTCTCCAGCAGCAGATTGACCAGTTCCTCGTCCCACGAGGGGTCCGGTGTGTCCCAGGAGGGATCCGGTGTGCCGGACGAGGGACGCGCCGGTCGCGCCGGCCTGCCGCCGACCGGCTGGTAGTCGTATTCATACATCCCGGGCCCGTCCTGCATTTTCTCCGCGGCGGACCGTGGAGGGTTCCGCCGCGTGGAACTCCGCCTGGATCCGGCTCATTGTCATCAGGAAGTCCTCCAGCGCCGAGGACGAGTAGTGCAGATCGATGCACTCCGTCCCGTGACGCAGAGTCGCCCCCTTGCCCGCGGTCGACGCGGCGAAGCCCGGCGTGAATGTCCACTTGCCCGCCCGGGTGGCCCCGGTGCGGTTGTACCGACTGTCTCCGGCGAGGTTCCGGGGGAACGACGTACTCACCTGCGCTGTGGTCATATTCCCCCTAACGCCACAGATCGCGATCCAGGTGTGCGTCATCAGAGTGACAACGCTGGGGCATTCGGGTGCCTTTGCGGGCGGTTTATCGCTCCGATGGCGAGTTGCCGACATCGGAGTGACTCCATGCCGTTCGGGCCGTCCGCCCGCGCCCGCCAACGAATGATCGTCAATGGGCCGCCCTTTCCGGCCACCGCATATCCGAACGCCTTTCGCGGAATTCGGAAGCGCAATGGCACGGCGACATGAGTGATCATCGGGCGAGCGGGTCGGCGCGGTGGGGCCGGACGGGTCCGGCGGTCCCGCGCGCGGCGAAAGCGCGTACATCGGCGTCCGGGTCCACGGTGGCGGTCGCGAGCGCGGCGCGGGCCCGGTCGTCGGCGCGGTGCCGCAGGAGGCTCAGCACCACGGCCTTGCGTACGTCGGCGTTGGCGTCGCCCAGGGCCTCCGCCAGGACCGGGACGGCGATCTCCGGCTCCGCCGCGCCGAGGGCCGTCGCCGCGCCGGCGCGGGGGCGCCACGCCTCGTCGGAGAGGGCCGTGACGGCGGCGTCCGCGAGGACGGGCGGGCAGCCGGCCGAGCCCAGGGCCTCGAACGCGGCGCCGCGCACGAGGCCGTCGGCGTCGTGCGCCAGGACCGCCAGCGTGTCGAGGACACCGCCCGCCTGCGGTGCCGTCACGGCCACGAGGCCCTTCGCCGTCGCGACACGTACCTCGCGGTCGGCGTCACGGGCGGCCGTGGCCAGTGCCGCGACCGCGTCGACCGACACCAGCGCGCGGACCGTCTCGACGCGCACCGCCCGGTCGGGGTCGGCCAGGCCGGGCGCGTACAGGGCGGCGTCGCCCAGGCGCAGGGAACGCAGCACGGTCACCGCCGCGGTGCGGACCGCCGGGTCGGCCGAGGACAGCGCGGTCACCAGGGGGTGCCGCAGCTCCGGTCCGGGCGGCAGGGTCTCCACCAGTTCGCGCAGCGAGTCCGCCGCGGCGCCCCGCACGCCCGCGTCGTCGTCCGCGAGCGCCCGCGC
Source organism: Streptomyces ficellus (assembly GCF_009739905.1). Lineage (NCBI taxonomy): Bacteria > Bacillati > Actinomycetota > Actinomycetes > Kitasatosporales > Streptomycetaceae > Streptomyces > Streptomyces ficellus. Next base: position 389,283 of record NZ_CP034279.1, read on the forward strand.
CAGCGCCGGGCCCGTGCCCTCGGGCGCGGCCTCCGTCAGGGTGGCGACGGCGGCGCGGCGGACGGCGGGATCGGCGTCGTCGAGGTACGGCGTGAACGCCTCCAGCCGGGGCTGCTCGTCGGCGAGGGCCACGAGCTCCAGGATCCGCGGGGAGGCAAAGGCGGCGGCGGTGTCCTCGTGGCGTACCGGCGTTGCGGCGACCCGGGAACCGGCCGGCGCGGCCTGGCGGGAACCGGCGGTCGCCACCTGTTCCAGGGCGACCTCCCCGAGGTGCCGGGACGGTCCTCCGGTGGGTGCGTACTCGTCGACCGGCACCAGGTACGGCGCGACCGGGCGGGCCGTGAACTCCATCGCCCCGGACGCCGACTTGCGCAGGTCCAGGTGGTGCAGCCAGTCCTCGTCGTCCCTCCGGGGGTGGTCGGTGCGCTCGTGGTAGAGGCCCCAGCGCGACTCGGTCCTGGCCAGCGACGCGCGGGCGGCCATCTCGGCGCAGTCGCGGATGAAGCGCACCTCGGCGCAGCGCATCAACTCGTGCGGGGTGGTGGCACCCATGGCGGCGATCTCGGTGCGCATCCGCTCGAAGTGCTCCACCGCGAGCGACAGCCGCGCCCCCGACTTGGGCGGGGCGACGTAGTCGTTGACGAAGCGGCGCAGCTTGTACTCGACCTGTGGCTGCGGTGGCCCGTCCGGGTGGCGCAGCGGGCGGTAGATCAGCTCGTGGGCCTCCCGCAGTTGCGCGGTGGGCAGTTCGTCCGCGTGGGTGCGGTACCGGGAGGCGTCCTCGCCGGCCAGGTCCCCGAAGACGAACGCGCCGATCATGTAGTTGTGCGGGACGCAGGCCAGGTCGCCGGCCGCGTACAGCCGGGGCACGGTGGTGCGGGCGTGGTCGTCGACCCGCACGCCGGAGGCGGAGTGGCCGCCGCACAGGCCGATCTCGGAGATGTGCATCTCGATGTCGTGGGTGCGGTAGTCGTGGCCGCGGTTGGCGTGGAAGGTGCCGCGCGTGGGGCGTTCGGTGGTGTGGAGGATGCCTTCCAGGGCGGCCACCGACTCCTCGGGGAGGTGGCTCAGCTTCAGGTACACCGGGCCGCGGTCGGAGGCGAGTTCGCCGGCGAACTCGGCCATCATCGCGCCGGACCAGTAGTCCGAGTCGACGAACCTCTCGCCGTGCCGGTTGACCTGGTAGCCGCCGAACGGGTTGGCCACGTAGGCGCAGGCGGGGCCGTTGTAGTCCTTGATGAGCGGGTTGATCTGGAAGCACTCGATGCCGGTGAGCTCGGCGCCGGCGTGGTACGCCATCGCGTAGCCGTCACCGGCGTTGGTGGGGTTCTCGTACGTGCCGTACAGGTAGCCCGACGCGGGCAGGCCGAGCCGTCCCGCCGCGCCGGTCGCGAGGATCACCGCCCCGGCCCGTACGGTGACGAAGGCTCCGGTGCGGGTGTGGAACCCGGCCGCGCCGACCGCCCGGCCGTCGGCGCCGGTGAGGACGCGCACCGGCATGACCCGGTTCTCGATGCGGATGCGTTCGCGCATCTCGCGACGTCGCAACTGCCGGTAGAGGACCTTCTTGACGTCCTTGCCCTCCGGCATGGGCAGGACGTACGAGCCGGAGCGGTGGACCTGGCGGACGGCGTACTCGCCGTGCTCGTCCTTCTCGAACTTCACGCCGTACCGCTCCAGGCGCTGCACCATCGCGAAACCGAGCGTGGCGGTCTGCCGGACGGTGGACTGGTCGACGACGCCGTCGTTGGCGCGGGTGATCTCGGCGACGTAGTCGTCGGGTTCGGCCCGGCCGGGGACGACGGCGTTGTTGACCCCGTCCATGCCCATGGCGAGGGCGCCGGAGTGGCGGACGTGCGCCTTCTCCAGGAGCAGGACGTCCGAGCCGTGCTCGGCGGCCGTGAGGGCCGCCATCGTGCCGGCCGTGCCGCCGCCGATGACGAGGACGTCGCAGGAGAGTTCCTCCGCGTCCGTGAGGGAGGGGATGTGCATGGTGCGTGCCTCTCAGGTGCGGAGGGATTCGAGGACGGCGCGGCGCAGGGCGCCGGTGGCGGGGTCGCTGCCGCCGTCGCGGTCACGGGGGCGCGGTACGGGCAGGACCCGGCCGGTGCCGAGGAGCGCCACCCGGTCGCCGAGGTGGATCGCCTCCTCCACGTCGTGGGTGACGAAGACGACGGTCGCCCCGGTGCCGCGCAGGACGTCGGTGAGCAGCCGCTGCATCCCGGCGCGGGTCTGGGCGTCCAGGGCGCCGAAGGGCTCGTCCATCAGCACGGCGCGCGGCCGCCCGGCCAGCGCGCGGGCCAGTTGTACGCGCTGGCGCTGGCCGCCCGAGATCCGGTGCGGGTACGCGCCGGTGTGCGCCGAGAGCCCGACGCGCTCCAGCCAGTCCTCGGCGGCGGCCCGCCGCCCGGCCCTCGGCACGCCCCGGATCGCCAGGGGCAGTTCGACGTTGCCGCGTACGGTCCGCCAGGGGAGCAGGGCGTCCTCCTGGAACACCAGCGCCCGGTCGGCCCCGGGGCCGGTGACGGGCCGCTCGTCCACGGTGACGGATCCGCCGAGGGCGGGGAGCAGTCCGGCGAGGGTGCGCAGCAGCGTCGACTTGCCGCACCCGGACGGGCCGACGACGGTCAGGACCTCCCCCGGTTCGACGTCGAGGTCGATGCCGTCGACGACGGCCGTTCCGGCGTGGCCCAGCACCGCGCCCCGGAGGGCGAGCCGGGCGCCGTGCGGGGACGAGGCCGTCGCGGTGGCGGTGTCGGTGTCGGTGTCGGTGTCCATGCTCGTCGCGGTCATGGTGTGTGTCCTCCTCGTACCGGTACGGGGGCGGGGACCGTGGGCGCGTCCGGCGCGGGGACGGGCGGTGCCGCCGCTCCGGGGCGTGCCGGTGCCGGGGTCCGCCGGGCCGGACGCCGTACGGAGGGCGCGGGGCCGCCGGTGGCCGGCCGGGGCAGCCACCGGGTCAGCCGGCGTCCGAGCACCTCCACCGCCGTCGAGGTCAGCCACCCGAGCAGGCCGATGGTCGCCATGCCGACGAACACACCCGGGTAGTCGACGACCGTGTAGTCCTGCCAGGTGCGGTAGCCGACCCCGTACTCGCCGGAGATCATCTCCGCGGAGATCACACAGATCCAGGAGACACCGACGCCGACGGACAGGCCGCCGAAGACGCCCGGCAGCGCTCCGGGCAGGACGACCGACGCGAGGACGCGCCACCGCCCGCCGCCCATCGTGCGGACCGCTTCCTCCCAGACGGGGGCGAGCGCGCGGACGGCGTGCCGGGTGGAGACCAGGACGGGGAAGAACGCCGCCGTGAAGGTGATGAAGACGATGCCCTGCTCGTTGCTCGGGAACAACAGGATCGCCACCGGCACCAGGGCGATCGCCGGGATGGGCCGCAGCACTTCGAGCACCGGCCCGACGAGGTCGGCGGCGAGCCGTGAGCGGGCGATCGCCGTGCCGACGGCCAGGCCGGCGACCGCGGCCAGGAGGAACCCGGTGACGACGCGGGTGAGGCTGTGCCCGAGGTCCTGCCAGTACGCGTCGGTGCCGAGCCGCTGCCCGAGGGCGCGGGCCACGTCCGTCACCGTCGGGAACTGCTCGAACCGCAGCCACACGTTGACGTCGTACGCGGTCAGCAGCTGCCACACCACCAGGGCGGCGAGGGGCGACAGCATCCGCAGGACGCGCCGGCGGGCCGTCATGACGCGCCCCGCAGCGCCTGGTCGTACGGGACGGTCCGCGCGCCGGGGTGCCCGGCGGTGTAAGCGTCGGCGGCCGACGCGGTGACGAACGGCAACCGCTTCGTCCCGTCCGCCACCCACACCGCCTTGTCGGCGAACCACGACGTCCCGGTCGTGGTGTCGGGGACGTACGCGGCGCGCACCGTGTCGCCGGCGGCGGCCACGGCGCCGAGCAGCGCCGTCGGGGACGCGAACGACCGGGTGGTGCCGTCCTTGAACCACACCTCGGCGCGTGACGTGGGCGCGCCGGCGGCCAGGGCCCTGGGGTAGGCGGGGCCGTACGCGCGTTTCAGGTACCGGTCGTCGACGAAGGCGTCCACGTCGACGTCGCGCACCAGTCCCGCCGAGGCGAGCACCGGCACGTCCTTCTTCAGGGCGTCCACCAGGGCGGGCTTGAGGGTCGGGTCGAAGGTGGCGATGCCGTGGGCGCCGTTGTAGAGGTACACCACCTCGGCCGGCAGTCCGGTGGCGCGGGCCACCGACTCCGCCGCCGCGACGGGCTCGGCCCGCAGGTGCTCGGTGGCCCGTATCTGCGCCCGCAGGAAGGCCTCCAGCACCGCGGGCCGCTCTTCGGCGAAGCGCTCGCGCACGGTGACGCCGTGGAAGGTCGGCAGGTTCAGGGCCGCCCCGTCGTACAGGGCCCGCGCGCGGCCCTGGTGGGCGAGCAGTCCGGGCCAGGCGACGAACTGGGACAGCGCGTCGGCGCTGCCGGACCGGAGGGCCGAAGCGCCCACGGACGGCTGCTGGTTGAGCTTGCGGACGTCCTTCTCCGGGTCGATCCCGGCGCGTTCCAGTGCGCGTACGAGCGTCCCGTCGGCGGCCGAGCCCACCGAGGTCGACACCTTCTTGCCGCGCAGGTCGTTCAGGGTGCGCAGCTTCGAGCCGGGCGCCGTCACGATGGTGTTGAGGCCGCCGCGCGGGTTGTAGCCGGTGACGGAGACCAGCCGGGTCGGCCGGTCGAGCTGTTCGCCGCGGGCGGCGTTGATCAGGAGGGGGAAGTCCCCCATCGAGCCGATGTCGATCTTGTCGGCGGTCATCTGGGCGGTGATCGGCGCTCCGGTGGCGTAGTCCTGCCACCGCACCCGGTACGTGGTGCCGTCCTCGGCGCCCCGGGCCTTCAGCTCCTGCTCGAAGTAGCCCAGCTCGCGGAGCAGGGTGCCGGCGGTGACCGTGTTGATGGTCTTGGACTGGTAGCCGACGGTGACGGTGACGGTGCCGTCGTCGTCCCCGGCGTTCGCGTCGCCGCCGCATCCGGTGACGAGGGTGGCGGTGAGGGCCGTGGCGAGGAGGACGGTGGTGGGGATCGCGCGTTTCATGGTGGGTCCGGCCTCTCAGCGCAGCAGGTAGGGCATGTTGACCTCGACGGCACCGGTGGGGCACCGGGCGGCGCACGGGCCGCAGTACCAGCACTCGTCGACGTGCATGTACGCCTTGCCGCTGTCGGGGTTGATCGCGAGCGAGTCGAGCGGGCACATGTCGACGCACAGGGTGCAGCCGTCGATGCACTTCGACTCGTCGATGGTCACGGGCACGTCGGCACGCTGGGGCGCCAGGGGCATGGCTGTCTCCAGAGGAGGCGGTGGGAAAGGAGGGAGAGGCGGGAGAGGCGGGGGTCAGTGAGAGCGGTGCAGCAGGCCGCTCATGGTGATGCGGTCGCCCCGGAAGCGGATGAACTCCAGGTCGACGGGCCGGCCGTCACACAGGTGGGTGAGCCGTTCCAGCATCAGCACGGCCGCGCCGCGCGGGGCTTCCAGCACGGCGGCGGAGTGGGCGTCGGCGTTGACGGCTTCGAGGGTGATGCCGGCCGAACCGAGTGCCTGCCCGGTGAGTCGTTCGATGAGCCGGAACACGTCGTTGTGTTCCAGGTCGCAGTCGAGCAGCCCGGCCCCGATGTCCATCGGGACGTACGTCAGGTCCAGTGACAGCGGCAGGCCGTTCAGCCGGCGCAGCCGCTCGATGCACAGGACGTCGGAGCGTTCGGGCAGCTCCAGCCGCCGCGCCACCGGAGCGGGCGCCGGTACCGGCCCCGCCGTCCGTACCTCGTTGGTGACCCGGCCGTGCTCGTGCAGGGTCTCGGCGAGACCCTGGAGGCGGTCGAGGCCGTGCGGGTACTTCTCGGCCACCAGGACCGTGCCCACGCCCGGCTGCCGCTCGACCAGGCCCTCGGTACGGAGGAGGTCGAGCGCCTGGCGCACGGTGTTGCGGGACACGCCGAAGTCGGCACCGATCCGGCCCTCCAGGGGCAGGACACCGCCGGGGAACCCGGTGGTGCGCGCCTGGTGGCGCAGCAGGTCGGCGAGTTGCCGTGCCCGGTCGGCACGCAGCCGTCGCCGACGGGCGGCGGCGACCGGGGCTGCGTGTTCACGGGTGCGTTCGGCGGGCATGGCTGGACCATACCGACGTCGCGCACGCGATGGTGTTGCGACAACATTGCGCCACTTCCACCGCCTGGCGCATCCGCTGTGACCTGCACTTTCGCGGCGGCCACCGCAAGATCTGCCACAAAAGGCGTTTGGTCCGTGAGACGGCGTGGTGGCACGCTCGCCGATCGTGAACGAGCACGGAGTCCTCGCCCTGTCCCCGTGGCGCACCACGACCGGCGGGCTGCTGTCCGGCGCCGCCCTGCGGCGCGGCATGCGGGTCGAGGTGCTCCCCGCCCGCGACGGCTCCGGCGTCGCCCCGTCGTGGCGTGCCGGGGACGTCCACTACTACGGCGGGCCGAAGTTCGCGGCCGGAGCGGTGGACGACCTGGGGGTCGCGCTGCTGGAGCCGTCCGACGGCTGGCTGGCGGAACTGCCCCGCGCGTACACCCTCCGCGACGTCGCCCTGACCACACTCGGCGAGGCCCGGCGGCTGACCCGGCCCGCGTTCGTCAAGCCGCCGAGCGACAAGAGCTTCCCGGCGGCGGTGTACGCGGACGGCGGCCGGCTCCCGGACGGTGACCCCGGACTGTCCCCGGAAACACCGGTGCTGGTCGGCGACGTGGTCGACTGGGCGGTGGAGTTCCGCCTGTTCGTCCTGGACGGTGAGGTGCGTACGGGTTCGCAGTACGCCACGTTCGGCCGGCTCGACGCCGCTCCGCTCGACGGCCACCCTCAGCGGGGGGCCGTCCTGGACTTCGCGGCGCACCTCCTCGACGCGTGCGGGGACACACTGCCCAGCGCGGTGGTCGTGGACGCCGGTCTGGTGACGGCCACCGGTTCGGGCCCGGGGGGCGAGGGGGGCTGGGCGGTGGTCGAGGCGAACATGGCCTGGTTCAGCACCTGTTACGCCGCCGATCCGGACCGTGCCCTGGACGTCGTCCTGCGCTCCGCGGGCCCGCGCTCCCGGCTCGCCGGGCGGGACCGTGCCTTCTGCCGCCGGGCGTGAGCGGGATGCCGAAGGCCCAGTGTGAACGGCACGCTTCGGGCGTGTGGCGGTGGACCCAGCATGTGAGACAGTGCCGCTGCCCGCGTTGACGTGGCCGGTTGTCGCTGCCAGCCTCATGGACGTGAGCCAGTCAGCGAACTTCTCCGCGCGGCGCCACGTCGACCTGCGACGGCACGCCAGCGCCCTCTGTGCCTCCGGCCTCCGCGTCCGCTGACGCCCGCCGGGCGGCCGCCCGGCCCTTCCCCCGCTGCGCCGCGCCATGACGTGCCGTTCGCGGTGACCGGAGTGGCCGCGCTTCCGGCGGCCCACCGGTACGACCGGCCGTGACCGGCCCGCCGGCCGCGTACTGACCCGGCCGGCGGCACCGCTCCGCCCGCACGCCCCGCACGGCCGGCACACCCGCGTGTTCCCACCACACGTCGCTCCCCCGGCACAACACCCCGGCACGACACTGCTCCCGCCGTCGTCCGGCTCCCGCCGTCGTCCGGCGCTTCCGCCCGTCGCGCTTCCCCCGCCCCCCACGCCCCGCACCAGCACCGCATGAGCACCGCACGGTCGCCCCCGCTGCGGCGCGTCGCCGCACCCGCTCCAGGAGGTCCCCCTTGTCGTACGTCGTCGCCATCTCCGGAAGTCCGTCCGCCGATTCCCGCACCGCCCGGGTGGCGGAGCACCTGCTGCACCGGCTCGCCGCCGACGGGAGGGGCGTCGGGCACATCACGGTGCGGGACCTTCCCCCGGCCGAGCTCCTCGGGGGCTCCGCCGCGCACCCGGCCCTGCGGCCGGCGCTGCACACGGTGGCCCGCGCCGAGGGCGTCGTCGTCGCCACACCGGTCTACAAGGCCTCGTACAGCGGCCTGGTGAAGGTCTTCCTCGACCTGCTTCCCCAGTCCGGGCTGGCGGGCAAGGTCGTCCTCCCACTGGTCACCGGCGGCAGCCTCGCCCACATGCTCGCGATGGACTACGCGCTGCGCCCGGTGCTGTCGGCGCTGGGCGCCCGGCACATCGTGCCCGGGGCGTTCCTGCTCGACTCGGTGATCGAGCGGGTGGGCGCGGCGTCGTGCCGCGTGGAGCCGGAGGCCGAACTGCGGCTGTGGCAAGCCGTGGACGGCTTCGCCGAGGCGCTCACCGGCCGGGCCGCACCCACCCTCAGCGCCGCCCTCTGACGTACCCCGACCCCTCCCGACCGACCCGACGCCCTCTTCTCGAACAGGACGCTTCCATGAGCACGTTGTCCCCGGTGAACCGACGCCGTTTCCTCGCCCTGGCCGGGCTTTCGACGGTCGCGGCCGGCTGCGGCACCGCCCTGGGCGGCGGCCCGCCCGGCAAGGGAGGGACCCGCACGCTCCGCTACCAGGGCTGGGCCGGCCAGGTGACCCCCGCCGAGCTGGCGCAGGACCTGGGACACCTGAAGGACGTGAAGCTGGAGTGGGTCGGCAACACCATCAGCGGCCCGCAGGACATCCAGTCGGCGGCGACCGGCCAGACCGACTTCGGCGGAGCCTTCAACGGCGCGGTGGTGAAGCTGGCCGCCAACGGCGCACCCGTCAAAGCGGTCATCAGCTACTACGGCTCCGACGAACAGGCCTACAGCGGCTACTACGTCCGCGCCGACAGCCCCATCCGCTCCGCCCGAGACCTGATCGGCAAGAAGGTCGGCATGAACACCCTCGGAGCCCACTCGCAGGCCATGCTCGACATCTACCTCCAGCGCAGCGGCATCTCGGCCGCCGACGCCGGGAAGGTCGAGGCCCTGGTCGTCCCGCCGGTCAACACCGAACAGTCCCTGCGGCGGCGCCAGATCGACGTGGCCGTGCTGAGCGGTCTGCTGCGGGACAAGGCGCTCGCCGGCGGCGGACTGCGGCCGCTGTTCACCGACCACCGGCTCCTGGGGTCCTTCAGCGCCGGGACGTACGTCATGACCCGGCGTTTCGTCCAGCAGAACCCCGACACGGTACGGACCTTCGTCACGGGAGTCGGCCGGGCACTGGACTGGGCGCGCACCACGCCCCGCCCCCAGGTGATCGCACGGATGACGGACATCGTGAGACGACGCGGCCGCAACGAGGACCTCGACGCCCTGCGGTACTGGAAGTCGTACGGCGTGGCCGCTCCCGGCGGGCGCATCGCGGGCAAGGAGCTCCAGCTCTGGATCGACTGGCTGGCCGAACGCGGTGACATCGACCGCGGGCGGGTCTCGCTCGACGAGCTGTACACCAACGACTTCAACGCGCCGGCGCCCGTGTCGCCGGCGGCGAGCGGGAGGTGACCCCCATGGCGGATGCCGGGAACGACGGGCACACGGCGAAGATCGTGTTCAGCGCGGTACGCAAGGAGTTCACCGTCCGGGGCGGGGACGGTGGGCGTTCCACGGTCACCGCCCTCGACGGCATCGACCTGACGGTGGGCGCGGGTGAGTTCCTCGTCGTCGTCGGTCCGAGCGGCTGCGGCAAGTCCACGCTGCTGGACCTGCTCGGCGGGCTGACCCGCCCCACGTCCGGCAGCATCCTGCTCGACGGCTCACCGGTCGCCGGGCCGGGTCTCGACCGGGGCATCGTCTTCCAGCAGTACGCCCTGCTCCCCTGGCGCACCGCCCAGGGCAACGTCGAGTTCGGGCTGGAGGCCGTCGGGGTGCCGCGGCGCGAGCGGGCGGACCGTGCGCGGGAGCACCTCGCCCTCGTGGGGCTGAGCGGGTTCGAAGGGCGTCACCCGCACGAGCTGTCCGGCGGCATGCGGCAGCGGGTCGCGATCGCGCGCAGCCTGGCGTACGACCCGGACGTGCTGCTGATGGACGAGCCCTTCGCGGCACTGGACGCCCAGACACGGGAGTCCCTCCAGGACGAGCTGCTGCGCATCTGGCAGCGCACCGGCAAGACGATCGTCTTCATCACGCACGGCATCGACGAGGCCGTCCACCTGGGGCAGCGCGTCGCCGTGATGACCTCCCGGCCCGGCCGGATCAAGGAGGTCGTACCGGTGGATCTGCCGGTGCTGCCGGACGGGGGCGATCCGCGGTCCAGCCCCGAGTTCGCGCGGTACCGGCACCGGATCTGGTCCCTGCTGCGCGACGAGGTGTCCAGGGCCCAGCAGGAGGAGAGGGAGGGAGCGGCCGTATGAGTTCTGTGACCGGCACCGCCACGCACGACCCGGTCGGCGACACCGCCGACCGGTCCCCCGCGACCACCACCGCGGCTGCGGCCGGCCGGCCCCGCACCGGCCCCCCGGGCCCGAAGACGGCGCCGCCACCGGTGAGCGGGGCGGGGTCCCTGCGCCAGGGTGCCCCGCGCGGGGTGAAACCGCGCTTCGCCGTACGCAGGCTGCTGCACCGGCTGGTCAAGGGCGGCACCCGCTCGGCGGCCGTCGTGGCGCTGCTCCTGCTGTGGGAGACGGCACCTCGGCTCGGGCTGGCCGACCGTACGTTCCTGCCGCCGTTCAGCGAGGTGGTGGTGGCGTGGTGGCAGCTCGCCGAGAGCGGGCAGCTCGCCGACCACACACTGGCCAGCCTCGGCCGGTCCCTCAGCGGGTTCGGGATCGCGGTGGCCGTCGCCGTACCACTGGGCCTGCTGATCGGTTGGTACCGGCGGGTGGCGGACCTCCTCGGGCCGCTGCTGGAGGTGTTCCGCAACACCGCCGCGCTGGCTCTGCTGCCGGTGTTCGTGCTGCTGCTGGGCATCGGTGAGACGTCGAAGGTCTCGATCGTGGTGTACGCGTGCACCTGGCCGGTGGTGCTGAACACCATCAGTGCCGTCCGGTCCGTGGACCCGACGCTGCTGCGGCTGGCCCGGTCGATGGACCTGCCGCCGCTGCGGCTCTTCCAGAAGGTGATCCTGCCGGCGTCCGTGCCGGCGGTGTTCACCGGTGTCCGGCTCGCGGGGGCGGTGTCGGTGCTGGTGCTGGTCGCGGCCGAGATGATCGGCGCGAAGGCGGGGCTCGGCTACCTCATCAACGCCTCCCAGTACAACTTCGCCATCCCGCAGATGTACGCCGGGATCGTCACCGTCTCGGCGATCGGCGTGCTGTTCAACCACCTGCTCGTCGTCCTGGAGCGGCGGCTCAGCTCCTGGCGGGTGCCCTCGGACGGCTGACCCGACCCCACGCCCTCACCGCCCCTCCCCCACACCCACACCCACACCACACCCACACCGAAGGACTCGTCGTGCCCGCCACACCACCCCGCCGGATGCACCTGAACGCGTTCCTGATGAACGCGGGTCACCACGACGCCGCCTGGCGCCATCCCCTGTCCACGCCCGAGCGCGTCACCGATCCCGCGTACTTCACCGAACTGGCCAGAACCGCCGAACGCGGCCTGCTCGACTCGGTGTTCCTCGCCGACGGGCTGGCGCTGTGGGGCACAGTGCGCCACAACGCGCTGGGCGGTTTCGAGCCGCTGACGCTCCTGTCGGCGCTCGCGACCGCCACCGAACGCATCGGGCTGATCGCCACCGTCTCGACGACCTTCACCGAACCGTTCTCCACGGCACGTGCCTTCGCCTCCCTCGACCACCTGAGCGGTGGCCGGGCCGGCTGGAACATCGTGACCTCCGGGACGGTCGACGAGGCCCGCAACTTCGGCCGCGACGAGCACCTGGAGCACGGCCTGCGCTACGAGCGGGCACAGGAGTTCGTCGACGTGGCCGTGAAGCTGTGGGACAGCTGGCAGGACGACGCGATCGTGCTGGACCGGGCGGCGGGGATCTACGCCGACACCGACAAGGTGCGGCCCGTCGACCACGGGGGGACCCACTTCCGGGTGCGGGGCCCGCTGAACGTGCCCAGATCGCCGCAGGGGCGTCCGCTGCTGGTGCAGGCGGGGTCGTCGGAGGACGGCAAGGAGTTCGCTGCCCGGCACGCGGAGGCGGTGTTCACCGCACAGCAGACCCTGTCCGACGCCCAGGCGTTCGCCAAGGACCTGCGGAGCCGGCTGCACCGGTACGGGCGGGCCGAGGACGACGTGCGCATCCTGCCCGGTGTCTGCCCCGTCATCGGCTCCACGGAGGCGGAGGCGCGGGCCCTGGAACAGGAGCTGACCGACCTCCAGGTGCCGGCGTACGGCCTGGCGCAGCTCTCCGGGATGCTCGGCACGGACCTCACCGGCCTGCCCCTGGACGGGCCACTGCCGGAACTGCCCGAGGAGCGGGACATCAACGGCAACCGGAGCCGTTTCGCGCTCGTCGCGCGGCTCGGCCGCCGCGAGGGGCTCACCCTGCGCCAGTTGATCGCCCGGCTCGGGGGCGGCCGTGGCCACCACGTGGTGGCGGGCACCGCCGAGCAGATAGCGGACCGGCTCGAGGAGTGGTTCACCGGGGGCGCGGCGGACGGGTTCACCATCATGCCGCCGTACCTGCCCGGTGGGCTCGACCACTTCGTCGACCAGGTCGTCCCGGTGCTCCAGGAGCGCGGGCTGTTCCGCACCGAGTACACCGGCCGCACCCTGCGCGAGCACTACGGACTGCCGCGCCCCACCGCCACCACCCCTGGTTCCACCACCGGTTCCACCACGGGTTCCACCTCACGAGAGGACCACCGCTCATGACGACCACCACGACGTCCCCCCACTCCTCCGGCCCGGACACACCAGCCGACGTCGAGGTCCGCCGGATCGGCGGGCGCATCGGTGCCGAGATCCACGGTCTCGACCTGGCGGACGGCCTCGCGCCGGAAACCGTCGCGGCGATCGGCCGGGCCCTGCTGGAGCACAAGGCCCTCGTCTTCCGCGACCAGCGCCTGGACGACGCCGGCCAGTTGCGTTTCGCCTCGCTGTTCGGCGAGCTGACCACCGCGCACCCCACCGTCCCGTCGGTCGACGGGCAGCCGCACATCCTGCCGGTGGACGGTGACGAGGGCATCCGCGCCAACCACTGGCACACCGACGTCACCTTCGTCCGTACGCCGCCGAAGGCGTCCACCCTGCGCGCCCTCGTCGTCCCGCCGTACGGGGGCAACACGCTGATCGCCAACACGGCTGCCGCCTACCGGGACCTGCCCGAGCCGCTGCGGGAGTTCGCCGACCGGCTGTGGGCGGTGCACACCAACGCGTACGACTACGCGGAGCCGAAGGACGAGAAGGCGGCGGAGCACCGCAGGCGGTTCGTGTCGCGCCGGTACCGCACCGCGCACCCGGTGGTCCGCGTTCATCCCGAGAGCGGGGAGCGCGGTCTGTTCATCGGCGGGTTCGCCCAGAGCCTGGTGGGCTTCGGTCCGTCGGAGTCGCGGGACCTGCTGCGGCTCCTCCAGTCGTACGTCGTACGCCCCGAGAACGTCGTGCGGATCGCGTGGCGCCCGGGTGACCTGGTGCTGTTCGACAACCGCGTCACGCAGCACTACGCCCCCGACGACTACGGCGACCTGCCCCGGCTGCTGCACCGCGTCACGGTCGCCGGGGACGTGCCCGTGGGCGTCGGCGGCGAGCCGAGCCGGGTCGTCGAGGGCGACGACGCCGCCCACTACACGCCCACGGAGGCCTGACCGGCGTCTGACCGGGCGCCCGACCGGCGTCTGGCGGGCGGGGACGAGAACGGCGGCGGTGGGGGCGGTGATCCCGCCCCCACCGCCGCCGTCGCCGATCAGACCGCGGGGGCCGGGAAGGTCGGGTACTCCACGCCGGAGACGTGCTGGACGACCCGGATGACCTGGCACGAGTAGCCGAACTCGTTGTCGTACCAGAGGTAGAGGATCGCGTTGTCGCCGTCGACCTTGGTCGCGCCGGCGTCGACGATCGAGGCGTGACGCGAGCCGACGAAGTCCATGGAGACCGCGTCGGGGGCGGTGGTGAAGTCGATCTGGCGCTTGAGCGGCGAGTGCAGCGACACGTCGCGGAGGTACTCCAGGACCTCGTCGCGGGTGGTCTCGCGACCCAGGCGCAGGCTCAGGATGGCGATCGACACGTCCGGGACGGGGACGCGGATGGAGCTGCCGGTGATCGGCGCCTTGAGGTCCGGGAGGGCCTTGGCGACGGCGGAGGCGGCACCGGTCTCGGTGATCACCATGTTGAGCGGCGCGGAGCGGCCGCGGCGGTCGGCCTTGTGGTAGTTGTCCAGCAGGTTCTGGTCGTTGGTGAACGAGTGGACGGTCTCCACGTGACCGCGCAGGACGCCGTACTCGTCGTCCATCGCCTTCAGCGGCGGCACGATGGCGTTGGTGGTGCAGGAGGCGCAGGACAGGACCCGCTCGTCCGGCTTGATCGTGTCGTGGTTCACACCGTGGACGATGTTGGGCACGTCGCCCTTGCCCGGGGCGGTGAGGACGACCTTGTCGATACCGGGGCGCAGGTGCTTGGACAGGCCCTCGCGGTCGCGCCACTTGCCGGTGTTGTCGATGAGGATGGCGTCCTTGATGCCGTACGCGGTGTAGTCGACCTCGGACGGGTCGTTCGCGTAGATCACCTTGATGGCGTTGCCGTTGGCGAAGATCGTGCCACTGGCCTCGTCGACGGTGATGGTGCCCTGGAACTGGCCGTGGATCGAGTCGCGGCGCAGCAGCGAGGCGCGCTTCACGATGTCCTCGGCGGCCCGCTCGCCGCCGCCGCGCACGACGATGGCCCGCAGGCGCAGGCCGTTGCCGGAGCCGGCCTTCTCGATGAGGAGGCGGGCGACGAGGCGGCCGATGCGGCCGAAGCCGTAGAGGACGACGTCGCGTCCCTCGCGGCGCTCGATCTTGTTGGCGCCCGTGGCGCCGGCGACGGCCTCGGCGGTGAAGTCCTCGACCGACAGACCGCGGTCGTCGGTCTTGTACTCGGCGGCGAGCATGCCGATGTCGATCTGGGAAGGACCGAGGTCGAGGGTGGCGAGGGCCCGCAGGAAGGGCATCGTCTCGGTGACCGAGAGCTCCTCGCCGGCGATCTGGCGGGCGAATCGGTGGGTCTTGAGGATGCTGACCACCGACTTGTTCACCAGGGAGCGGCTGTGCAGGAGGACGGTGACGTCATACTCCCGGTGCAGCTTCCCGATGATCGGGATCATCGACTCCGCGATCTCCTCGCGGGTCTTCCAACTGGTGAACGAGTCGTCGTTGACAGTCACAGTTTTATCTTTCGAGCTAGGCGGCGCTCATATGCTAACCCGCCCGTGTTCTGATCAGGCATGGGCCCTCCCCCGAGAGGGCGAGGGGACCCATCGGAGCAGAATTCGTTCCGCTTTGCCCCGGATTGCCGAGCACGACGACGGGCCGGCGGGAGCGGCCCTCGTCCGCCCCACCGGCCCGTCGTCACCGTGCTGCCCGGCGGGTTACGGCGCCATCTCGTAGGCGCCGGAGAGCGCCTCCACGCGCTCCCAGACCCGGGCCGAGCGGGCTTCGTCGACGACCGGGCGGCGGACCGCTCCCATCGCCCACTCCTGCTGCTGCTCGGTGGCGGAGTCCTTGCCGTGCAGCTCGACGGCGTGGGCGGAGAAGTCGCGCACGAGGACGGCGAACAGCTCGTCCAGGACGTCCCGGTCGAGGCCGGTGAGGCGCGCCTGCTCCAGGATCAGCTGACCGTGCACGACGAGCGCGAACAGCTGGCCGACGGCGAGGAGGAGGTCCAGGTCACGGCTCTGCGCCTCGTCGGGGGCGGCGGTGGTCACGAACGCGCACAGCGCGTCGGCCTGCTCGCGGAACCGGGCGACGTTGGCGACGTCGGCGTACGCGTCGAAGGCCGGACGCCAGTCGTGGAAGCGCACCGAGCCCAGGCCCCTGGCCGGCCCCTGCCGGAAGAGGAACGCGTCGTCGGCGGCGTCCAGGCGGGTCGGGACGGCGTCGTAGCCGGCCGGGTCCAGCAGGTGGTTGCGCATGAACTTGAGGATCAGCGCGAGGTTGACGTGGACCGTGCCCTCGAGCTTGGGCAGGCCCCGGATCTCGATGGCGGCCTGGGCGAAGTAGTTGTCCTTCTCGAAGCCCTTGGCGGCGATGACGTCCCACATCAGGTCGATGACCTTCTCGCCCTCCGTGGTCACCTTCATCTTCGTCATCGGGTTGAAGAGGAGGTACCGGCGGTCGTCGGGCCCGGCGGAGCGGAAGTAGTCGACGGCGCGGTCGCTGAACAGCTTCATGCCGACGAGGCGGACGTACGCGTCGGTCAGCTCCCGGCGCACGTGCGGGAACGCGGTGACCGGACGGCCGTAGAGGATGCGGTTGTGCGCGTGGGTCACGGCCTCGTACATCGCGTGCTCGCAGATGCCGATGGAGGCGGTGCACAGGTTGAACTTGCCGACGTTCACGGTGTTGAGGGCGGCGTCGAAGGCGGCCCGGCCGGTGTGCAGGACGTCCTCCTGGCGCACCGGGTAGTTCTCCAGGCGGAACTCGCTGACGTACTTGGAGGAGTCGACGACGTTCTTCACCAGGTGGTAGTCCGGGTGCCGGCTGTCGGCGGCGAAGAAGACGTACGCGTCCGGGCCCTCCATGTCGGTGCGGCGGCCGAAGACGGACACCAGCCCGGCGGCGTTGCCGTTGCCGATGTAGTACTTGGAGCCGGTGGCCCGGAAGCCGCCGGAGCCGTCACTGTCCGGCTCCAGCAGCATGTCGGTGGAGTAGATGTCGGCGCCGTGGGACTTCTCGGACAGGCCGAACGCGAACACCTCGCCCTGGGCGAGCAGTTCGGCGGCGCGGGCCCGGGCGGCGGCGTTGTCGCTCTGCCAGACCGGTCCGAGCCCGAGGATGGTGACCTGCCAGGCGTACCAGTAGTCGAGCCCGTAGAAGCCGAAGATCTCGTTGAGCGCGGCGATGCGGGCGGTGTCCCACCGCTTGTCGCTCTGGTCGCCCGGCTGCCCGGCGGCGGCGGACGCGGGGGTGAGGAAGGTGGCGAAGAGTCCTTCCTTGGCGGAGAAGGCGAGGAAGTCCGCGAGCCAGGCACGGGAGCGGTAGTCCTCGATCAGCTTGCGCTTGCCGCGCTCCTCGAACCAGTCGACGGTGGCGCGCAGCAGCCTGCGCGTCTCCGCGTCGAAGTGCGCCGGGTCGTAGGTGCGCGGGTTGAACAGCAGCGGGTCGGCCATGGAGGTCCGCCTTTCCGGGAGGTGTGTTCGGTGAGGGTGGTCAGCGCTCGGGGGTGAGCCGGCGGAGGGTGGCGAGGACGTCGTCGAGCCAGGCGAGCGTCATCCGCTCGTACGCGATGCCGCCGCGCAGCACGACGTGTTGGAGCTCCCGCCCGGCGTCGAGCGGCCGGGCGTCGAGGGGTCCGGGTGCGCCGGGGTCCGGGAAGTCGCGCGCCTCCCCCGCGAGGTAGTGCGCGAGCCGCTCGGAGTGGACCTGCCGGTACCGCTCCACCTCGCGGATCAGCGCGGCGGGGTCGTCGAAGGCCGCTCCGCGGATCTTGACGGCGAGGTCGTGGCGGACGCTCTCGGGCGCGATGGGCTCGTGCAGCCACTCGGAGAGCGCGGCCCGCCCGGGGGCGGCGACGGAGTACTCCTTCTTGTCCGGGCGGCCCTGCTGCGGCACCTCCCGGACGTCGATCCAGCCCTCGCTCTCCATGCGCCGGAGCACGCGGTAGATCTGCTGGTGGGTGGCGGTCCAGAAGTACCCGAACGACCGCTCGAACCGCCGGGCCAGCTCATAGCCCGAGCCCGGTTTCTCCAGCAGGGACACGAGGATCGCGTGGTCGAGCGCCATGCCCCGATCTTCTTATGCAACTCGTTGCATAGACAAGCGCCACGGCCCGGGTGAGACGTGGCTCACCCGGGCCGTGGCGCTCCGGTCTCACCCGGGTTGGCGGGTGTCCTTCAGCGTTCCCCAGCCGTGCCAGCGGTCGATCTCGATCCAGGCGCTGAACCTGCGGCGCTCCCGGTTCGGGTACGGCTCGCCCAGGTAGTGCCGCGCCAGCCGGTCCGAGTCGGCCAGCCCCTCGTCCTCCCGCAGCTCGGCGACCCGGCCGACGACGCTCAGGTGGGTGTACCAGTTGCCCTCGTCGAGCACGGTGAGGGTCACCCGCGGGTCGCGGCGCACGTGCTGCAGCCGCTTGCGGCCCTCGTCCATGTTGACCAGGATCCGGCCGTCGTCCCAGAGGTACCAGGTGGCCGTGGAGACC
This sequence comes from Streptomyces ficellus, assembly GCF_009739905.1. NCBI lineage: Bacteria > Bacillati > Actinomycetota > Actinomycetes > Kitasatosporales > Streptomycetaceae > Streptomyces > Streptomyces ficellus. Next base: position 407,382 of record NZ_CP034279.1, read on the forward strand.
GGCTGGCCGTCCGTCCGCAGGGTCGTGATGGTGGCCGGGTTGGGCTTGCCCAGCATGGTGACTGCCTCGTCGGGAAGCGGTGGTTTCGACATGTGACGCCTTTCCGTCCGGATGCCGGTGGGTGTGGTCGCGGGCGGGGATCCCGGGCGGGTCCCCGGGTGGAACCCGGTGGGTTCACCCTCGTACGGCCTTCCCCGTTTCGCGCTCTTGAACGGGACCGGCCGGCGGACCGTACCTTCCACGGCGGCCCCGGCCCGTGAGCCGCGGCCGCCGAGCCACCGCGCTTCGTACGGAAGGACCCTCGGGTGTCGATCGGGACGTCTCGTCAGCTGCCGCCCCCAGCCGCCGCGGAGCCGGAGGAGGTGGTCGCCGACGGCTCCGCGCGCCCCCGGGCGGCGGCGCGGGTCCGGGTGTCCCGGGCGGTCACGGGCGCGGCGGCGGTGCTCGTCGTCGCGGCGCTGCTGCTCCCGGACCGGGTGGAGCACCTGAGGCCCGTGGCGTTCGCGCGCATACCGGTGGAGGCGATAGCCGGCACCGCGCTGCTGCTGGTGCTGGGCCCGCGTGCCCGGCGGGTGGTGGCCGTGCTCGCCGGGGTCGCGCTGGGGCTGGTGACGCTGCTGAACGTCCTGGACATGGGCTTCCGCTCGGTGCTCGTCCGGCCCTTCGACCCGGTGCTCGACTGGATCCTCCTCGACGACGCCGAGGCGTTCCTCGGTGACTCCATCGGCTCGGCCGGCGCGACCGCGGTCGTCGTCGGGGCCGGCGTGCTCGTCGTCCTCCTGCTGGTGGCGATGGCGCTGTCGGTCGTCCGGCTGGGCCACGTCGTGGTGCGGCACAGCGCCGTGGCGGCGCCGGCGACCCTGTTGGCCGGGACCGTCTGGGTCGCCTGTGCGGCGCTCGGGGTGCAGGTCTCGGGGGCGGCGGTCGCCGCACGCGGCGCGGCCGACGTCGTGAGCGGCCGGGTGCAGCAGGTGCGGGCCGGGATCGCGGACCGGGAGGCGTTCGCGGAGGAGTCCGCCGTCGACGCCTTCCGCGCGACGCCGGGCGACCGGCTGCTGACCGGGCTGCGCGGCAAGGACGTGCTGTTCGTGTTCATCGAGAGCTACGGACGCAGCGCCGTGCAGGACCCGGAGATGGCGCCCGGGGTCGGGGCGGTGCTCGCGGACGGGACGCGCCGGCTGGGCGCCGCCGGGTTCTCCTCCCGGAGCGCGTTCCTCACCTCCCCCACGTACGGCGGCGGCAGCTGGCTGGCCCATGCCACGTTCGCCTCGGGTCTGCGGATCGACAACCAGCAGCGCTACCGCGACCTCACCTCCAGCGACCGTCTCACCCTCACCAGCGCCTTCCGCAAGGCGGGCGCCTGGCGAACCGTCGGCATCATGCCGGGCGTCACCCGCGCCTGGCCGGAGGGCCGGTTCTACGGCCTGGACCACGTCTACGACTCACGCAACCTGGGGTACGAGGGGCCGAAGTTCAGCTGGACGCCCGTGCCCGACCAGTTCAGCCTCGCCGCGTTCGAGCGGCTGGAGCACGGAAGGCCGGGCCGCGGCCCCCTGATGGCGGAGATCATCCTGACCTCCAGCCACAACCCGTGGGCGCCGGTGCCGACCATGCTCGGCTGGGACCGGCTCGGTGACGGCTCGGTCTACGAGTCGGTCAAGGAGGCCGGCGAGGACCCCAAGGAGGTGTGGAAGGACCCGGCGCGGGTGCGCACCGAGTACCGGCGCTCGATCGAGTACTCGCTGACGAGCCTCGTCTCGTACGTCGAGAAGTACGGCGACGACGACACCGTGGTCGTCTTCCTCGGCGACCACCAGCCCGTCCCCACCGTGACGCGGGACCGCCTGGGCCGGGACGTGCCGGTGACGATCGTCGCCCGCGACCCGGCGGTGCTGGACCGGGTGGCGGGCTGGGGCTGGCAGGAGGGGCTGAAGCCGGGACCGGACGCCCCGGTCTGGCCGATGGACGCCTTCCGGGACCGTTTCCTGACCGCCTACGGCCCCGCCGGCGGTCCGCGATGACGGCCGGTCAGGCGCCCGGGCGCACCGTCTGCCGGACCGGCGCCCCCGCCGCGGCGGCCGGGACGGGGACGCGGACGTCGACACGGACGCGCCACAGCCAGCGGATGTCCCGGCCGAACGACCAGACGAGCAGCGCCAGCGCCGCCGCCACCGCCGCGTACGCCGGCACGCGCGGGAGCGCCCCGGTGCCGGCCACCAGCAGGACGACGCCCTGCACGGCGGCCACCGTCTTGCGGGCCATGCTCGGGGGCAGCGGCCCGTTCAGCCACGGCAGCACGCGGGCCGCCGCGACGAACACGTACCGCATGGCGCCGATCGCCAGCACCCACGCGCCCATCGACAGGGACACCTGCACGCTGAGGACCATGATGAGGAAGGCGTCGGCCTCCATGTCGAAGCGCGCCCCGAACGGCGACGCCGTGCCGGTGCGGCGGGCGACCTGCCCGTCGACCGCGTCGAGCGCCAGCGCCACCGCGGTGAGCACCGCCAGGGCGGTGACCGGTGCTCGCCCCGCGAACAGGTCGGCGACCAGCGCCGTCACGCCCCCGGCGAGCGTCGTCCGGGCGAGCGTCACCGCGTCGGCCGGGCCGAAGGGCGTGGGCCGGGGCCTCGACCCGCGCAGCGCCCGGGACAGCACGGCCCAGGTGGCGGCCGTGAACGCCAGGCCCGTGAGCCACCCGGCGGGCCCCAGCCCCGTCACCGCGCCGAGCAGGAGCAGGACCCCGAGCTGCGCGACCGCGCCGAGGGCGGGTTCGGGACGCAGCGGACGCGCGCCGGGACCCGCGTCGGGACGTGCGTCGGGACGTGCGTCGGTCATGTCGCCCACGGACAAGGGACCCCTCCGGACCTGTGACAGAGTCAATGGCCGTCGCGCGCCGTGTGCGCGGCCTCGTATCACCCTCAGAACGTGCACCGGCACCCCAGCGTTCAACAGGAGAACCCGATGAAGCGCACCGCGCGCGCCTTCTGGCTGCGCTCCCCCGGCCACGGCGAGATACGCGACGTGGACCTGCCGGAACCGGCCGCCGGCGACGTCGTCGTGAGAACGCTGTTCTCCGGTGTCAGCCGCGGGACGGAGGGCCTCGTCTTCCGCGGCGGCGTCCCCGAGAGCCAGCACCGGGCGATGCGGGCGCCGTACCAGGACGGCGACTTCCCCGGCCCGGTCAAGTACGGCTACCTCAACGTCGGTCTGGTCGAGGAGGGGCCCGACCAGCTCGCCGGCCGCACCGTCTTCTGCCTCTACCCGCACCAGAGCCGGTACGTCGTCCCCGCCGGCGCCGTGACCCCGGTGCCCGACTCCGTGCCCGCCGCCCGGGCGGTCCTGGCCGGCACGGTCGAGACCGCGGTGAACGCCCTGTGGGACGCGGCGCCGCTCGTCGGCGACCGGATCGCCGTCGTCGGGGCCGGGATGATCGGCTGCTCGGTGGCCGCGCTGCTCGCCCGGTTCCCCGGCGTACGCGTCCAGCTCGTCGACGCCGACCCGGCCCGCGCCTCGGTGGCGACCGCGCTGGGCGTCGGCTTCGCCCTCCCGGGGGACGCCCTCGACGGCTGTGACCTCGTCGTCCACGCGAGCGCCACCGAAGCCGGTCTCGAACGCTCCCTGGAACTCCTCGCCCCCGAGGGCACCGTGCTGGAGCTGAGCTGGTACGGGGACCGGCGCGTCAGCCTGCCGCTCGGCGAGGCGTTCCACTCCGGCCGGCTGGTCGTGCGGGGCAGCCAGGTGGGCCGGGTCTCGGAGGCCAGGCGCTCCCGGCGCACCTTCGCCGACCGGCTGGCCCTCTCGCTCGACCTGCTCGCCGACCCGGTCTTCGACGCGCTGGTCACCGGCGAGTGCGCCTTCGGCGAGCTGCCGTCCGTGATGGCCGCCATGGCCGCCGGTGACCTGCCGGGACTGTGCCACCGGGTGCGCTACGACGGGCCCTGAACGCAACGGCCCTCCCGGCCGTACTGATTCCAGCAGGGCCGCCGACCGGCCCTCATGGACGGACCGGGAGGTCACAGCCGTTGTTCAGTGTCACAGTCCGCGAGCACCTCATGATCGCCCACAGCTTCCGCGGGGAGGTGTTCGGACCCGCGCAGCGCCTGCACGGCGCGACGTACCTCGTGGACGCCACGTTCCGCCGTCCCGAGCTGGACGCCGACAACATCGTCGTCGACATCGGCCTCGCCACCAAGGAGCTCGGCGAGGTGGTGGCCCGGTTCAACTACCGCAACCTCGACGACGCGGACGAGTTCACGGGCGTCAACACCTCGACCGAGTTCCTGGCGAAGGTCATCGCCGACCGGCTCGCCGACCGGGTGCACGCCGGAGCGCTGGGCGAGGGTGCGCGCGGGCTGACCGGTGTCACGGTCACCCTGCACGAGTCGCACATCGCGTGGGCGAGTTACGAGCGGGCCCTGTGAACGACCACGGACCGGCCGGCGCGCCACCACCGGTGCGGTCGGTGCGGGTGGTGATGCCCGGGGGCATCGACGACCCGTCCGCGCCGAGCGGCGGCAACGTCTACGACCGCAGGGTGTGCCGCGACCTGCCCGCCGTCGGCTGGCAGGTCGCCGAGCACACGGTCGCGGGCGACTGGCCCGCGCCCGCGCGCCCCGCGCGCGAGGAACTGGCGCGGCTCCTCGCGGACTCGGCCGACGGCACCCTGTTCCTCCTCGACGGGCTCGTCGCCTGCGGGGTGCCCGACGTCGTCGTGCCCGAGACCGGCCGGCTGCGCCTGGCGGTGCTGGTGCACCTGCCGCTGGCCGACGAGACGGGGCTCGCCCCCGAACGGGTCGCCGCGCTGGACGCCGCCGAGCGCCGCACCCTGCGCTCGGCGGCGGCGGTCGTCGCCACCAGCAGGTGGGCGGCGGACCGGCTCGTGCGGCACCACGGGCTCGCCCCCGGCCGCGTCCACGTCGCCGCCCCGGGCGCCGACATCGGGCCGCTCGCCCCGGGCAGCGCGACCGCGCCGGGCACCTCGCGGGACGTCTCGCCCGGCACCGGCAGCGACCCCCGCCTGCTGTGCGTGGCGTCGGTGACCCCGCGCAAGGGGCAGTACGAACTGGTGGAGGCCCTCGCGACCGTCGCCGACCTGGCGTGGAGCTGCGTCCTGGTGGGCGGCCTCCGCCAGGATCCCGCGTACGTCGCCCGGCTGCGGAGGCTGATCACCCGCCACGGGCTCGACGACCGCGTCCACCTCGCGGGCCCGCGCAGCGGTCCGGAGCTGAACGCCAGTTACGCGGGCGCGGACCTCCTGGTCCTCGCCTCGCACGCCGAGACGTACGGCATGGCCGTCACCGAGGCGCTCGCTCGGGGCGTCCCCGTCCTGGCCACGGCCGTCGGCGGGCTCCCCGAGGCGGTCGGCCAAGCACCCGACGGCAGCGTGCCGGGCGCCCTCGTACCGCCCGGCGATCCCGCGGCGCTCGCGGCGGCGCTGCGGCGCTGGCTGGGCGAGCCCGGCGAGCGCCATCGCGCGAAGGTCGCCGCACGGCGGCGGCGCACCGCGCTGGCCGGTTGGGAGACGACCACCCGAAGCCTGTCGAAGGCCCTGGAACAGCTCCGGCAACACCCCCTGGAGGCGGCGTGACCGTGACCGACAGACCCCGTTACGCCCCGGACTGGCTGGCTCTCCGCGAGCCCGCCGACGCCGCCGCCCGCGCCGGTGAGCTCCTGGGCCCGCTGCGCGGCCACCTCGGCCTCGACCGGCCGCGGCAGGACGCCGTCCTGGTGGTCCGGGACCTCGGCTGCGGCACCGGTTCCATGGGGCGCTGGCTCGCGCCCCGGCTGGGCGGGCCACAGCACTGGGTGCTGCACGACCACGACGCCGAACTCCTCGGCCTCGCGAGCGGCCGGATGCCGCGCACCGGTGCGGGAGGCGGCCGGGTCACGGTCGCGACCCGCAGCGGCGACATCGGCCGGCTCACCGCCGCCGAACTCGCCGGCACGGGGCTGGTGACGGCGTCCGCGCTGCTGGACGTGCTCACGCGCGACGAGGTGGACCGGCTGGCCGCGGCCTGCGCGGAGGCCGGGTGCCCGGCGCTCCTCGCCCTCTCGGTGGTGGGGCGGGTCGAACTGACCCCGGCCGACCCGCTGGACGGCGCCCTCGGCGCCGCGTTCAACGACCACCAGCGGCGCCTGGAGCACGGGCGCCGACTGCTGGGACCCGACGCGGTCGCGGCGGCCCGGGAGTTGTTCGAGGCGCGTGGCATGACCGTGCTGACGCACTCCAGCCCGTGGCGGCTGGGGCCCGGCGAGTCGGCGCTGACGGCCGAGTGGCTGCGCGGCTGGGTCGGCGCGGCCCGTGAACAGCGCCCCGACCTCGCGCCCCGCGCCACGGCGTACCTGCGGCGCCGGCTGGAGGCCTGCGAGGCGGGCGAACTGCGGGCCGTGGTCCACCACACCGACCTGCTGGCCCTCCCGGGCACGGGGCGTGGCGCGGGACGCGACGCGGGCGCGACGCGACCGGGAGAGGCCGCGGGGCCGGAGGCGGGGGCCGCCGCGTGACGGCGGGGACGGTGGTGGGCCGTGTGAACCGTGCGCGCGGGGTGGCGGGTTCGGCGGGGCGTACGGGTACGGGTGCGGGCCGTGCGGGCGGCGCGCCCGGGACCGCCCCGGGCTTCCCGCGCATCGTGGCGCGGGCGGCCCGCGCGCGTGCGGGCCGGGTGGTGCGTGTGGCGCGCGGCCGGGCGGGCGTGTTCGCGGGTGCGGCCGTCCTCGCGCTGGTGGTGTGGTGGCAGGGCGTGGGCGCGTTCCTGGCCGGGCTGCGGGGCGTCGACGTCCCCACCCTGCTGGCGGCCGTGGGCATCGGTGGGTTCACCACGGTGCTCAGCGCGTGGCGTTGGTGCCTCGTGGCACGCGCCCTGGGCATCCGGCTGCCGCTCGGGCGGGCGGTCGCGGACTACTACCGTGCGCTCTTCCTGAACGCGGCGCTGCCCGGTGGTGTCCTCGGCGACGTGCACCGTGCGGTCCGGCACGGTCGGAGCGCCGGTGACGTCGGCCGGGGGGTGCGCGCGGTGGTGATCGAACGGGTCGCGGGCCAGGTGGTCCTGGTCGCGGTCGGCGCGGCGCTGCTGCTCACGCTCGCGGCGCCGGTGCCGCCGTGGGCGGGCCGGGCCGTCGCGGGTGCGGTGGCGGTCGCCGGGGCCGTACTGCTCGCGGTGCTGGTCGTGCGCATGCGCCGGAAGCCCGACGCGGCGGGCCGCGGGCCGCTGGTGCCGGGTGTGTGGGCGGGGGTGCTGGTGTCGTCCGTCGCGGTCCTCGCGGGGTTCCTGACGATGTTCCTGCTCGCGGCACGCGCCGCCGGGGCGTCGGCGCCGGCGGGCGTGCTGCTGCCGCTGATGGTGCTCGCGCTGCTCGCCATGGCGGTGCCGCTGAACGTCGCCGGCTGGGGGCCCCGGGAGGGGGTCGCCGCCTGGGCCTTCGGCGCGGCCGGTCTGGGCGCGGCCCAGGGGCTGACCGTCTCGGTGGTGTACGGGCTACTGAGCCTCGCCGCGAGCCTGCCCGGCGCCGGCGTACTGGCGGCCGACTGGATGGCCGGCCTGCGGCGTACCGAGGTCCAGTTCGAAGAGCGTGTCCTCGCCCAGGGTGACGCGTCGCGTCGGCGGCCGGAGCGCGTCGCGCATGGAGTCCGGTCCGGGGAAGGCCAGTCCGGGGATGCCGTCACCGAGCAGGACCGGTGCCACGGTGAGGTAGAGCCGGTGCAGCGCGCCCTCGTGGAGGAAGCGCGACACGGTGACACCGCCGCCCTCGACGAGTACGCGGCCGAGGCCGCGGCCGGCGAGCTCCCGCACCAGGCTCGCCGGGGCGAACGCCGCACGGTCGCGCAGGGTCAGGACGTCGACGCCGTCGCGGCGGGCGGCGGCCGCCGTACGGGCGCGGTCGGTGTCGCCGTCGGCGGACACGACCCACAAGGTGGGTGCCGCGCTGTCGGTGAACAGCCGGTGCCCGAGCGGTACGCGGCCGTGCGGGTCGAGGACCACGCGCACCGGGTCGTCGCCGGGGCAGGCGCGTACGGTGAGCCGCGGGTCGTCCGCGACGGCGGTGCCGGCGCCGACCACCACCGCGTCGGCGAGGGCGCGCAGGCGGTGCAGGTGGGCGCGGTCCTCCTCGCCGGTGACGTAGTCGGCGTCACCGGTGCGGCTGGCGATGAACCCGTCGAGACTCTGGCCGAGTTGGGCGAACGTGACGTGCGGGCCGGCCAGGCACAGCGGCAGGTAGCGGCGGGCCAGGTCGTCCGCCTCGGGCGTACCGTCGCGCCACCGTGTCCGGCCGTCACCGTAACCGCCACCATCGGCGGTGACGATCAGGCCGGCGCGCTCGGCGGCCGCGACGGACCTGATGCCGCGCAGCCGTTCCCAGGCCTCCGCCGCGTCGACGGCGGGGTGGGCGGTGGGAGCCGCCGTGGAAAGGGAGGAGGCGCCGGTCACCGCACGGCCCGCCGGGACTTCGGGGCCAGCAGGGACAGGTATTCGTCGAACGACTCGGCAAGAGAGGCCAGCAATATTCTTCCCTTTTCGGCCGACGCCCGGGAAGGGCGGCCGATCACTCCGGATTCGGTGTAGGCCCGCATTCCGAGAGACAACAAATGCTTGCGGTCGTCGGCCGTCCAGTCCGCCGTCTCATATCCGGGACGGACCAGTTCCGGATGGTCGTGCAGAAGTATGGACGTCTCCACTTCACCCGCATGCATGTCACTGACGGACGGCGTCAGCACACCGGCCCGTTCCCGTGCGACGTCCCAGTCGGACGGACCGGGAAACAAAGCCATTCTCGTACCGGTTCCCTGTGATTCCTGAACCACATTGCGCAATACGTAGTTGCCACCGTGCCCATTGACCAGAACGAGGTTTTCGACACCGGAGTTCCGGAGCGATCCGGCGATGTCCCGTATGACGGCGCAGAGGGTCGTGGCGGAGATGCTCACGGTCCCCGGCCAGTCGGCATGCTCCTGTGAGCAGGACATCGTCACTGGTGGGAGCAGGTGCACGGGGTGTCTCGCGGCCACCTCGCGCGCGATGGCGCAGGCGACGACGGTGTCCGTCATCAAGGGAAGATACGGCCCGTGCTGCTCGAAACTCCCAATGGGAAGAACGGCGACTTCGGCCTGACTTTCCCTCACATCACCCGTCGTCGTGTCCAGCGGCAGCATACCCAGCGCCGGCATCCGCGGTTGCGGAACTCTCATCATTCCCTCCCCTTTCCTCTCGTCAGTTCCCTCCCACTGCCGGAGGTTACCCGATACGATCGGGCCATGATAGATACCGATGATGTGCTCCGTGACACCACTCGCCGGACGGGCGTCGAGCATGTGGTGAATGTGCAGTTGTCCACCGAGTTCGGTGATTTCCTCGCTGCCGGTTATCGGGACCACGACCGGGGCGAGGAACAAATGGCGTTGGTGTACGGGGACGTCCGGGGGGACGACGTCCTCACCCGCCTGCATTCCGAGTGCCTGACCGGGGACGCCTTCCGGTCCCGGCACTGCGAGTGCGGGGAGCAGCTCTCCGCGGCCCTGCGCGTCATAGTGAGCGAGGGGCGGGGCGTCCTCGTGTACCTGCGGGGTCACGAGGGACGTGGCATCGGCCTGTTGGACAAGCTGCGGGCGATGCGGTTGCAGGCGGAGGGGCTGGACACCGTCGAGGCGAACCTGGCGCTGGGGCTCCCGGACGACGCCCGCGACTACCGGGCGGCGGCCGGGATCCTGCACGACCTCGGTGTGCGGTCCGTACGGCTGCTGTCCAACAACCCGCGCAAGCGGGACGCCTTGCACCAGAACGGGATCGCCGTCAGCGAGCGGGTGCCGCTGCTGATCCCGCCGCGCGAGGAGAACCTCTTCTACCAGGTGACGAAGCGCGAGCGGCTCGGCCACCTCCTTCCGCACCTGCCCGTGGACCTGAGCCGCACGGCTGACACCTCATCAACGACCGGTTGAGACAAGCGCGCTCGCGTTGCGTATTGCCTGACGACGAAGCACCACCGCGGTCCGCGTCACACCCGGATCGCGGCGGAAGGCACGTACCCCCGCGAGGAGCACCGCCGTGTACGTTGAGGACCACGAACACCCGCGCGTCGCCGGTGCGGAGCCCGCCTCCGCGCAGTCCATCATGGAGTCGTTCCAGCGTGTGCTGGACGACCTGGACGCCGCACGCGCCGAACTTCACAACACCGCACCGTTCGGCGGTTCGACGGGCGGTCCCCTCGACGGTCCGCACCCCCGCACTCCCCCGCCCGTCACGGTGGAACCGTTGTGGGCGCGCGACACCAGGCCCCCGCAACACGGCAGGTACAGCGGGTTCCTGACGGAGGCACAGAAGCGGGGGCGTTGGGTCGGCGCGTGCGGGGTGGGCGCGGCCGGCGGTCTCCTCGTGGTGTCCACGATGCTGGCCAACGGCACCCTGACGGCCGGTGAACCCGGTACTCCCGGGCAGCCGGTGCGACCGCCGCAGCAGGACGTGAGCGGCTCCAAGGACACCGTGCGGGAACAGCCCGGCGCACCGAGGCGGACGTACCGGATCCCCCGGCTCCAGCCGGGCGGCGGGGGCTACGGCATCGAGGTCCAGGCCGTCGCCGCCCGGTTCCAGGATCCGCCGGCGGCCCTTCGATGACCGCCACCCCGAACACAACGGCCGGTGCGCACGTACTGCTCCCACGACGACGCAGGAACAGCGCGATGACTGACGAAGGACGGACGAGATGACCGCAGACTCAACCGCCGGAGGCCCGACGCAGCGACGGGGCAGGAGCGTCGCCCTGCTCACCTGCGCCGCGCTGACCGCCGGGGCGCTGGCCGCCGCCGGGGCCGGGGTGCTCCAGCCGCAGCCGGCGAGCGCCTCCAGCCACCGGGAGGCGCCCCTGATCCAGGGGCAGCCGCAGTTCGACACCACGGACGTGTACGCGTTCGTCAGCCCCGACCACCCCGACTCGACGACGCTGGTGGCGAACTGGCTGCCGTTCCAGGAACCGGCGGGCGGCCCCAACTTCTACACCTTCGCCAGTGACGCGCGCTACGACATCCACATCGACAGCGACGGTGACGCCCAGGACGACCTGCTCTACCGGTTCACCTTCACGGACCACCGCAAGAACGAGAACACCTTCCTCTACAACACAGGTGCGGTCGAGAGCCTGGACGACCCCGACCTCAACTTCACGCAGACGTACGACATCGAGCTGCAGCGGCTGAGTCACGGCAAGGTCGCCTCGCGCCACCAGCTGGCGAAGGACCTGCCGGTGGCACCGTCGAACGTCGGCAAGGCGTCGATGCCGGACTACCAGAAGCTCCGTGACCAGGCGGTGCGGAAGGTACCCGGCGGGCTCAAGTCGTTCGCCGGCCAGGCCGACGACCCGTTCTTCCTCGACCTGCGGGTGTTCGACCTGCTGTACGGCGGCGACCTGTCGGAGGTCGGCAACGACACCCTCAAGGGCTACAACGTCAACTCGATCGCCCTCCAGGTGCCCAGCTCCTACCTCAGGCAGTCCGAGGAGCAGCCGGTGATCGGTGTCTACGCGACGACCGAGCGCCAGAACGCCCAGGGCGAGTGGACGCGTGTGTCACGGCTCGGCATGCCGCTGGTCAACGAGGTCGTCAACCCCGTCAAGGACAAGGACAAGTTCAACGCCTCCTCGCCCGAGAACGACGGCGACTTCCTCAAGAACGTCACCGAACCCGAGCTGCCGAAGCTGATCGAGGGCCTCTACAAGATCAAGGCGCCGGCCGAGCCGCGCAACGACCTCGTGTCGGTGTTCCTCACCGGGGTCAAGGACGTCAACCAGCAGCCCGACGGCAAGCCCTCGGAGATGCTGCGCCTCAACACCTCCATCAAGCCGGTCGCCGAGCCGAAGCGGCTGGGCGTGCTCGACGGTGACACCGCCGGGTTCCCCAACGGGCGGCGGCTGACGGACGACGTGCTCGACATCGCGCTGCAGGTCGTCGAGGGCGAACTGGTCGGCGCGAAGAACGACCTGGGCGACTCCGTCGACGCCAACGACAAGGAGTTCGGCCACAGCTTCCCGTACGTGGCGCTGCCCACCGCCGGCTCCGACACCCGGGCCGCGGCCGCCGAGACCAAGTCGGACGCCACGGGCCTGTCCGGCGGGGTCTCCTCGCTCACCTCGTCGTGGGACGACAACACGGTGATGCTCGTCTCGGGCGCCGCGGGCGCGCTGTGCGTCCTGCTCGCCGGCCTGGCCAGGGCGATGTGGTCGCGCACCCGCCGCCGGCCCGGGCGAAGCTCCTGGATCGGCTGACACCGGCGGCCACTCCCCCATGACGGCCCGGCAGCGTCCTTCGTCCCCCACGGCGCTGCCGGGCCCCTCTCTCCCACCCCTCCACCACCGGACGACCGGGCCGGGCCCAGAAGATCGAGGAAGGCACAACGGATGCTCGTAGGGAAGGCGCGGTCCGCCCGATGGCGCGGACTGCCGGGGCGCCGGCGGACCGCGGCGGTCGTGGCGGTGGCGCTCGCGCTCACCGCAGGCTCGGTGGCGTCCGGGGCCGACGGTGACACCGGTCCCGACCGGCGGCCGGCGGCCGGGGCGCTCACGGCGGGCGTACCCCTGGACCGGCTGGCGGCCGGTGATCTGGCACAGGGCATCAACGGCCTGCAACAGCACCTCAAGGACCAGCCGCGGGACGCCACCGGGTGGGCGACGCTGGGCGCGGCGTACGTCGAGCAGGCCAGGACCGGCGGCGATCCGACCCGTTACCCCCAGGCGGAGGAGGCGTTCGCACGCTCGCTGAAGCTGCGCCCCGCCGCCGGCAACGACGCGGCCCTCGCCGGGCAGGCGGCGCTGGCGGCCGCGCGCCACGACTTCGCCGCCGCGCTGCGCCGGGCGGACGAGGCGCTGAAGGTGAACCCGTACAGCGAGCGGGCGCTGGCCACCCGGGTCGACGCCTTCGTCGAACTCGGCCGCTACGACGAGGCGCTGAGCGCGGTCCGGCTCGCCGACCGCCGCCGCCCCGGCATCCCCGTCTTCACGCGCTACGCCTACGTCCTGGAGCTGCGCGGCGACGTGGGCGGGGCGCGCAAGGTGCTGCTGCGCGCCCGCGGCTCCGCGTCCCACGCCGCCGACGCCGCGTACGTCTCCACCTACCTCGGTCAACTCGCCTTCGGGCAGGGCGACTTCCGCGATGCCCTGACACACTTCGGGGCCGCGTTGCGCGCGGACCCGACGTGCGTGCCGGCGCAGGAGGGGCGGGGGCGGGCGTACGCCGCGCTGGGCGACGGCGTCCGCGCGGTGCGCGACCTGGAAGCGGTGGTGCGCCGTCATCCGCTGCCGGGACAGCTCGCCGCGCTCGGTGAACAGTACGAGGCCCTCGGCCGGCGCGACCGGGCGGCGGAGCAGTACGCGCTGGTCCGCACCTGGACCCGGCTCGCCCGGGCGAACGGTGTCGCCACCGATCTCGAGTCCGCCCTGATCGAGGCGGACCACGGGGACGCGGCGGGAGCACTGACAGCGGCGCGCGCCGAATGGGACCGCCGCCGTACCGTCCACACCGCCGACGCCCTCGCCTGGGCACTGCACGTCAACGGCAAGGACAAGGAGGCCATGGTGTACGCGAAGAGGGCGGCGGCCCTGTCCCCCGGGTACCGCAACGCGTCGTTCCTCTTCCACCGGGGCATGATCGAGCGCGCCCTCGGCGACCGGGCGGCCGCGCGCCGCGACCTCACCGCGGCGCTGGAGCTTAACCCCGCCTTCTCGGCGACCGGTGCCCGGGAGGCACGGGCGGCCCTCACCGGGCTCCGGGAGGAGTCATGAGCCGCCGCCACGCCGTACGGGCCGTCGCCACGCTGGTCGCGGGAACGGCCCTGGTGCTGCTGCCCGCCCAGGCGGCGCAGGCCCACCCGCTCGGCAACTTCACCGTCAGTCAGTACGACGGCATCGTCGTCGCCCCGGGCGAGCTGACGGTGGACCACGTGGAGGACCTGGCCGAGATCCCCGCCTCGCAGGAGCGCCGCCGCATCGACACCGACGGGGACGACCGGCTGTCGCCGGCCGAGCTGTCGGCGTGGGCCCGGGCGCGTTGTGACGCGGCGGCCGGGGGCGCGCGCCTGACGGTCGGGGGCGGCGACGCGCGTCCGCTGAAGGCCGCGAAGGCGACGGCGGAGGTGCGCCCCGGCCAGGCGGGCCTGGAGACGCTGCGGGTCACCTGCGCCTCGACGGCTCCGCTGCCGCGCCAGGAGCGCATGGACCTCCGGTACGCACCGGCGGCGGTGTCGGCCGGCCCGGGGTGGCGGGAGATCACCGCACGGGGCGACCGGATGACGCTCGCGGAGTCGGACGTGTCCGGTGACTCGGTCTCCCGGCGGCTGACCGCCTACCCCGACGACCTGCTGTCCTCCCCGCCCGGCTCCCGGTCGGCCGCCCTGTCCGTACGGGCCGGCGGGCCCGCGCTCACCGGGGACGGGGGCGCTTCCGGGTCGGAGGCCTCGCCGACGGGCGGGGTGCTGCCGCGCGGCGCGGACCGCTGGGCGCAGGCGCTGACGGGGCTGGTCGCCCGGCACGAACTGACCGCGGGTTTCGCGGTGCTGGCGCTCGGCGCGGCCCTGCTCCTGGGCGCCATGCACGCGCTGGCCCCGGGGCACGGCAAGACCATGATGGCCGCGGCCGCGGCGGCGGGCGGCCGTAGCTCGCGGCGCGACATGCTGGCCCTCGCGGGTTCGGTGACGCTGACCCACACCCTGGGCGTGTTCGCCCTCGGTGCCCTGATCACGGCGGGTTCGGCGGCGGCGCCCAGTGTGGTGTCCTGGCTGGGCATCGCGAGCGGCACGCTGGTGGCGGTGGCGGGCGGGCTGTTGCTGCGCCGGGCCTGGCGCCGACGCCACCACGCGCACGGCCACAGCCACGGCCACACGCACGGACACGGTCATGGTCACGCACACGCACACGGCGACGGCCACGCACACGACCATGCGCACGACCCTCCACACAGCCACAGCCACGACCACCCGCACGATCACGGTCACGGGCACACGCACTCCCACCTCCCGCCGGCCCCCGGCCTGCGCGGTGTGATCCTCCTCGGGCTGGCCGGCGGCCTGGTGCCGAGTCCGTCCGCCGTGGTCGTGCTGGTCGGCGCGGCCGCCCTCGGCCAGGCGTGGTTCGGGTTCCTGCTGGTGCTGGCGTACGGGGCGGGCGTGGCGCTCACGCTCGCGGTGGCCGGGTTCGCCGTGGTGCGGCTGCGGGAGACCACGAAGCGCCGGCTCGTGGAACGGCCCCGGGGCCGGCTGGTGTCGCTGGCGCAGCGGACGGCTCCGCTCGGCACGGCCGCGGTGGTGCTGGCACTCGGGTGCGGTCTGGTGCTCAGGGGGGCGGCGACTGCTCTGGCCTGAGGGTGAGGGGCTCCGGCGCGGCGGGCAGCGCCTGCTCCGTCCAGATGGTCTTGCCGTCGCGGGTGTAGCGGGTCCCCCACCGCTCGGTCAGCTGGGCCACCAGGAAGAGGCCCCGCCCGCCCTCGTCGGTGCTGCGGGCGCGGCGCAGGTGCGGTGAGGTGCTGCTGGAGTCGGACACCTCGCAGATGAGGTGGCGGTCCCGGACGAGCCGCAGGGTGATCGGGCCGCCGCCGTACCGGTAGGCGTTGGTGACCAGCTCGCTGACGATGAGTTCGGTGGTGAAGAGCATGTCCGCGAGCCCCCACTCGGTGAGGCGGGACTCGGTCAGCGTACGGGCCCGTGCGGGGGCGGTGGGCTCCGCGGGCAGTTCCCAGGTGGCGACCTTCTCGTCCTCGAGGACGCGGGTGCGGGCGACGAGCAGCGCGACGTCGTCCGTGGGGTGGTCGTACAGCAGGGCGTCGCGGACCGCGGCGCACGCCTCCTCCAGGGTGCGGGCGGGCGCGGTGAGCGCCGCGCACAGGTCGGCCACGCGTTCGTCGACGTCCCGCTCGTCGGCGCCCCGGTCGCCGGCCTGGACGAGTCCGTCGGTGTAGAGGGCGAGCAGGCTGCCTTCGTCGAGGTGCAGTTCGGCGGACTCGTACGGCAGGCCGCCCAGGCCCAGGGGCGGTCCGGCGGGCAGGTCGAGGAGGCCGGCCCGGCCGTCGGGGGTGACGAGGGCGGGTGGCGGGTGGCCGGCCCTGGCGAGGGCGCAGTGCCGGGTCACCGGGTCGTAGACGGCGTAGAGGCAGGTCGCGCCGACGACCTGGCGGGAGAGGTCGTCGGTGGGTTCCTGTTCGGCGGCCAGCCGGTCCACGAGGTCGTCGAGATGGGTGAGGACTTCGTCGGGGCCGAGGTCGAGGTTGGCGAGGGTGTGGACCGCGGTGCGCAGTCGGCCCATGGTGGCGGCGGCGTGGATGCCGTGGCCGACCACGTCACCGACGACGAGGGCGACGCGGAGCCCGGACAGCGGGATGACGTCGAACCAGTCGCCGCCGACCCCCGAGGCGGCGTCGGCCGGCAGGTAGAGGTGGGCGGCGTCGACCGCGGGGTGCCGTGGCACCACGTGCGGGAGCAGGCTGTGCTGGAGGGTGAGGGCCGTCTCGTGCTGCTGGGTGTAGCGGCGGGCGTTGTCGATGCAGACGGCGGCGCGCGAGGCGAACTCCTCGGCGAGGGTGACGTCGTCCTCCTCGAACGGTTCGAGCCGCCCGGAGCGCCACAGGCTGAGCAGGCCGAGGACGAGGCCGCGGGCGACCAGGGGCACGACCAGGAGCGAGTGGATGCCCGGGCCGGGGTCGTCCCCGTTCCGCTCCGGTTCGGCGGAGAGCCACGCGGCGGAGCCCTCGGGTCCGGCGTCGAGGAGGGGTTTGCGCTCGGTGAGGCACCGGGCGTGGACGGTCCCCGGCCGGACGTCCAGGGTGCGGCCGACCGGGTGCATCCGCTCCGCCGCGTCGGGCGGGACGGTGCGGACGGCCGCCCGGCGCAGGGGCCCGGCCGTGTCCTGGAGGGGCTCCTCGCCCCGGACGACGGACTCCAGCAGGTCCACGGAGACCCGGTCGGCGAGGCCCTCCACGGCGACCTGGGCCAGTTCGCGTGCCGTCTCGGTGAGGTCCAGGGTGGTCCCGATGCGGGCGCTGGCGTCGTTGAGGAGGGCGAGCCGGCGGCGGGCCCGGTAGCGGTCGGTGACGTCCTCGACGGTCTGGGTCACGCCGAGGACCCGCCCGGAGGGGTCGTGCAGGCGGAAGGCCGACACGGAGACGAACAGTTCGTGGCCGGGGTCGCGCCGCAGGACGCAGGACTGTTCGGCGAAGACGGAGGACCGGCCGGTCTCCAGTACCTCCCGCAGCTGGCCCTCCACGGTGTCGGTGTCGCGCTGGATCAGGAAGTCGCTGGTGCGCAGTCCGCGGTGCTGCTCGGCGGGGATCCCGCTGAACTTGGCGATGGCCCGGTTGACGCGGAGGATCGTGAGGTCGGGGGCGTGTACGGACAGGCCGATCGGTGAGCGGCCGAACAGCCCGTCGAGCACCGAGCGGTCCGTCTCCCACTGGACGACCTCCTCGGCGGGGGCTCCGACGACGAACCACTCGTGGCGGTCGCCGTCCCGGGAGATCGACCGGGCCCGGCAGCCCACCTCGACCCGCCTGCCGTCGCGGTGGCGGACGGGGACGACGCCGAACCAGCCGGGGCCGCGTACGCATGCCGCGACGGCCTCCAGGACGACGTCCCGGTCCCGGGGGTCGACGAGGAAGCCGGCCGCCGGGCGGCCCAGCGCCTCCGCGGCCGGGTATCCGAGGAGTGCCTCGGCCCGTTCGCTCCAGCCGGTGACGGTGCCGCGGTCGTCGAGCACCGCCGAGGCGGAGCGCCGCACGGCGAAAGGGTCTTCGGGACCTTCGCTGAACGTCGTCACCGGTTCGTGCATCGCTGCCACTCTTGCACCTTACGTTTCTGTGGGGAGCGGGGCTCTGGCGAGGAGTACCGCCACGTCGTCCTGCGCCCCCTCGTCGGGGAGCAGCCGGCCGAGGATGTGGTCGCAGATCTCGTCCAGCGGGCGGTCGAGGCGGAGCAGTGAGGCGGCGAGCTGGTCCATGCCCTGGTCGAGGTCCCGGTCGCGGGCCTCGATGAGCCCGTCGGTGTAGAGGACGAGCAGGCCGCCGGGGCCGAGGGGGACGTGTTCGGTGCGGAAGTCCCCCACGCCCGTGCCGAGGGGGGTTCCGGGCGGGCCGTCGAGGAAGGTGACCTTCCCGCGGGGGTCGGCGACGGCGGGCGGGGGGTGGCCGGCGCGGGCGATCAGGCACTGTCCGGTGGCCGGGTCGTGGATGGCGTAGACGCAGGTGGCCATCTCGTTCTCGCCGAGGTCGGCCACGGCGGCGTCCAGGGAGGCCAGGATCCGGTCGGGCGGGACGTCGTGGCGGGCCAGGGTGCGCACCGTGGTGCGCAGTTGTCCCATGACGGCCGCGGCGTGGATGCCGTGGCCCATGACGTCGCCGATGACGAGCCCGGTGCGGCCGCGTGGGAGGGCGATGGCGTCGAACCAGTCGCCGCCGACCTGGTGGTCACTGGTGGGGAGGTACCGTCCGGTGAGGTCCAGGCCGGGCACGTCCGGCAGGGCGTTGTTGGTGAGGCTGCGCCGGAGGGTGAGGGCGGCCTCGCGCTGGCCGGTGTACATCAGGGCGTTGTCGACGTTGAGGGCGGCGCGGGCCGCCAGCTCGTCGACGAGGACGCAGTCCTGCTCGTCGAAGGGTTCGCGGTGGCGCGTACGGGTGACGATGACGGCGCCGAGGACCTTGCCGCGGGCGACCAGCGGTACGAGCCGCGCGGAGCCGAGGCCGGCCAGGTAGGGGCGGAGCCGTTCGGCGTGGGCTTCGCCGACGAGTGCGGGGATGTCGGTCAGGTACAGGTTCATGGGGCGTCCGTCGGCGATGACGCTCTCGTACACGGAGCCGGGCGGAATGCGGTAGGTGAGGCCGACCGCGAGCGCCTCGGACGGTGCGGCGGGGTCGGTGAAGGACACGGCGACCCGGCGCAGCAGGCCGTGGGTGGAGGCGGCGGCCTCCTCGGGGTCGAGCACCTCCTCGCGCAGTTGTACGTCGGCGGAGTCGGCCAGCCGGGGCACGAGCAGGGCGACCACCTCCTCGGCGGTCTGGCGCAGGTCCAGGGTGGTCCCGATGCGGGTGCCGGCCTCGGCCAGCAGGGCGAACCGCCGGCGGGCCCGTTCGGCCTCGATCTGGGCCTGCTGGCCCTCGGTGATGTCGATGAGCGAGGCGACCACGCCCAGTGGCCGGCCGGCGCCGTCGAGGAGCGGTGCGTAGGAGCAGGACCAGATCCGTTCGCGGCCGGGGTCGGCGGGGGTGTGGCCGGTGCGGCGTACGTCGACCACGGCCTCGCCGTCGGCGAGGACCTGGCGCATCACCGTCTCCAGTGCCGCGGCGTTGATCCCGGGGGCGATGTCGACGAGCCGCTTGCCGAGGTGGTCGCGGGCCGGGACGCCGTTCATGCGGGCCAGGGCCTCGTTGACGCGCAGGAAGCGCAGGTCGGTGTTGAGCAGGGCGAGGCCGATCGGCGACTGGCTGAACAGTCCTTCGAGGGCGGCGAGGGAGTCGCGCATGTGGAGGACCGTGGAGGTCTCCACGGCGATGGCAAGGATGCCCGTCCGGCCCCGTGCGTCGGCGGCGGGGCTGAGCCACATCTCCATCTGCACGAAGTGCCCGTCGCGGTGGCGTACGGGGAGGGTGGCGACCAGGGCCTCGCCCGCGAGGACGCGCCGGGACAGGCGCTCGGCCAGTTCCCAGTTGGCCTCCGGGACCAGGGCGGGCTTGGAGTGCCGGCCCATGATCTCGGACGGCAGGTGGCCCAGCACGTCCTGGGCCGCGAGCGACCACTCCACGATGTGGCCCTCTTCGTCGGTCCGCCAGAGCGCGATCGGCAGCAGGTCGCGGAGCACTCCCGCGTACCCCACCGCGGTCAGGGGGTGATCCGGTGCACCACTGGTCGACTCGTGCGTGTCCAACGCGATGACCTCACCACCGGGGCGTGACGCCGCCTCATGGGCTTGGATTCCGAAAAATCATCTTATCCGAGGCGTCAGTCGCCGCGCGTCGGGGCGGGGTGCCGCACCAGGCGCACCGCGGTGGCCGCGACCAGGACGGTCACGCAGGCGGTGAAGGTGAGCCCGGCGCGCTCCAGGCCCAGCCACATCGTCAGCGCGCCCACGCCGACGACCGGCAGGGAGATGCCGGTGTAGGCGACGACGAAGAACGAGGAGACGGTGGCGGCGCGGTGTGCCGGGGGTGCGGCGTCGCCGACGGCGGTGAGCGCGGCGCGGAAGGCGAGACCCTGGCCGAGTCCCCCGCAGACCGCGCCGGCCACCATCAGGGGCAGGCTCTTGGCCCACAGCGAGGCGCCGACGAGCAGGAGGCCGGCGACGAGGACCAGGCAGCCGAGCGGGAGGGCGGTCCGGGTGGTCATGCGGCCGGTCAGGGACTGGCCCGCGGTGGAGGAGAGGAACACCGAGAAGACGACGAGCCCGGTGACGGCGAGGTTGCCGATGCCGAGGGTGTGGGAGACGAAGCTCGGCGCCACGGCGGTGAACAGGCCGAGGAGGGAGAACCCGGCGAACGCGGCGAGGGCGGCCGGCGCGAAGACGCCGCGGACCTCCGGGGGGACGTACAGGCCCTGCGGCCTGGGCCGGGCCTTCGGGCGGGCGTGCGGGACGGTCTCCGGCAGGAGCAGGACGATGGCCGCGGCGACGGCCAGCAGGGCCAGGTGGGCGAGGAACGGCCACGTCAGCGGCAGCGGGGCGTATTGGGCGAGCAGCCCCGACAGGAGGGGTCCGCAGCCCAGGCCGCCCATGTTCGCGGCCGTCGCGGCGAAGCCGGCGCGGGACTTCCGCCCGGGCGCCGCGAGCTCCAGCACGGTGACGGTGCCCGCGCCGCTGAGCAGCCCGGCCGAGAAGCCCGACAGCACCCGGCCGGTGAAGAGGGCGGGCAGCCCGCCCTCCAGCAGGAAGCACACCGCGCTGGCGGCGCCGAAGCCGAGCGCGCACAGCAGGACGGGGCGCCGTCCGGCCACGTCGGAGTGGTTGCCGACCAGCAGGAGGGTGCAGATCACGCCGACGGCGTAGCTGGCGAAGACGACCGTCACCATCAGCTCGGAGAACCCGATCTCGTCGCGGTACAGCCCGTACAGCGGGGTGGGGAGCGTCGTGCCGGCCATGCCGATGGCGAAGACGGCGGCCGCCGCGAGGTAGCCCGGGCGCCGCTCGCCGCGGGAGCGGCTTCGGTGGAACGCGGGAGAGGTTCGGGTCATAACGATCACACTAGGGAAGAAAGTCGATCATTTCGGTACGCCATCGGGCATGAATCGCCACCTTTGGCCCGGATCGCCCGGAAGGGGAACCATGGGAGAAGGAGAGCGGGAGGGCGGGGGCGCCGTCGGGCAGGGCTCCTTCCCGCACCGGGGGGCGCGGCTGGCCTACGAGGTGGCGGGCAGCGGTCCGCTCGCGGTGTACGCGCACGGCGGTTTCGCCGGCCGGGCCGCCGAGGACCGGATGGGCCTGTTCGACTGGGCGCCGGTGGTGGCCGCCGGGCGGCGGCTGGTCCGCTACGACGCCCGCGCGCACGGCCGCTCCACGGGCGGACCGGTGGACGGCGACTACGCCTACCCCGCCCTCGCGGACGACCTGCTGGCCCTGCTCGACCACCTGGGCGCACGCGGGCCGGCCGACGCGATGGGTGCGTCCATGGGGTGCGGGACGGTGCTGCACGCCGCCGTCCGGGCCCCGTGGCGGTTCTCCCGGCTGGTCCTGCTGATCCCGCCGACCGCTTGGACGACACGCGAGGCGTACGCGCGCGGCACCCGCGAGGCCGCGGAGACGGTCGAGCGGGAGGGGGTGGACGCCTGGCTCGCCGGGCGGACGCGCCGGACGCCTCCGCCGGCGGTGGCCGGCGTACCCGACGTCCCGCCGACACCGCACGAGCGGGTGCTGCCGTCCGTCCTGCGGGGCCTCGCCATGTCCGACCTGCCACCGCCCGAGTCGCTCGCCCGGCTGCGGCTGCCGAGCCTGGTGCTGGCCTGGGCGGACGACCCGGGCCACCCGCTGTCCACCGCGGAGACGGCGGCCCGGCTGCTGGGCGCCGGCCTCCATGTGTCCCGCACCCGCGCCGACGTCCGCACCTGGGGGGAGCGCGTCGCGGAGTTCCTCACCCGTCCCGTGGACCCGATGGGCGCAACACCAGGTGCCGGGGACGACCGGTGACCTTACGGTCGTAGTCACCCAGCCGACGGCCCGAAGGAACCTGATGCACTGTCACCGACCCACCACCGGCCGGTTCGTCACCCTCGTCACGACAGCCCTGTGCGTGTCGGCGCTCCTGGGGCTCGCCGCCCCCGACGCCGGGGCCGCCGCGCCCCGTCCCGGCGGACGCGTCGACTGGGACGCCATCGCCCGCTGCGAGTCCAACGGCGACTGGGACGCCAACACCGGCAACGGGCACTACGGCGGGCTCCAGTTCAAGCAGTCGAGCTGGGTGGCGGCGGGCGGCCTGAGGTACGCCCCGCGCGCCGACCTGGCGACCAAGGCCGAGCAGATCGCCACGGCCCGGCGGCTCGCCGCGATGCAGGGCATGGGCGCCTGGGCGTGCGCGCGGCGCCGCTGACCACGCCCGGCACCCGGCCCGGCGCCCACCCGCTCAGAAGTTGCCGTAGTTCACCTGCCACGTGGGCAGGCCCATCCGGCGCCACACGGCGACGACCCGGTCCCGGTCGTCCAGGGAGACCCGTACCGCGTAGCGGTGGCGGACGTGCCGGTCGAACAGCTCGGCCTTCACGAGGTCGTCGCGGCGGCCGTCGCCTGCGGCCCGCATCCACAGCTCGTCGTAGGGCACGTCATGGCGCCGCAGCCACTCCTCCGTCCTCTCGCGGTGCTCCTCGCCCCGCCCGGACAGCAGCACGACGACGTCGCCGTCGGCGCGCCGGAAGGAGTGCAGGGCCTGCCGCACCGAGACATTGAGGAGGTCTTCGCCGCAGCGGGTGAAGTCGTACGGGCCTCGGTCCCCGCGCAGCGCCAGGGTGCCGTCGATGTCGCACAGCACCGCCGACGGCAGCGCCGGGTCGGCGACGTACGGCTCCACGGGCACCTCGTCGTTCAGCCACTCCCCGGTCAGCCGCCACCCGCCCTTGCGGGCCTTGAGGTGCTTGTCGGCCAGGATGCGGATGATGTCCTCGCCGACGGGACGCTCGCGCTCGGCGTCGCGCCGTACGCACTCCTCCAGCGGCACACCGGTGAAGTCGTGCACGACGAAGGACGCCTCGCCGCCGACGGCGGCCTTGAGCCGCTTGGGGATGTGCGGCGTCAGGTGGGTGTTGTCCACGACGACGTCGAAGCCGCCGTCCACGGCCGCCCGGACCGCCGCGTCCTGGATCGCGAGCACCGTCTGCTCATGGGCGTGGGACGACCGCCCGCGCCCCGGCGACGGTATGTCGAGCATGGCGCGCAGGTCGTCGAGGTTGACCCGGCGCATCCGGCCCTCGGACTCCGCCTGGAGGCGGCGCGCCTCGGTGGTCTTCCCGGACGCGGGCAGGCCCGTCATGACGTGTACTACGGGCACGGTCAGTTCTCCTGGTCGTCTCGGAAGGGGTCGGCCGCCTCCGGTCGCACCGAACGGTACGTCACCAGTTCCGTGGGGCGGTCGTCGAGGCGCAGGAACATGGCGGGGCGCACCGCCGGGTCCGGCAGGGCCTTCACGGCGCGGGCGAAGGCGGCGCGGTCGCCGGTGAACGGCGCCAGGGACGCGTAGGCGTCGTCGATGACCCGCTCCCGGTCCGCGACATCCTTCTCGATCCGGGCGATCACCTCGCGCACCCAGGTGTCGAACTCGTCCGGCACCTGCTCCAGCAGGGCGTCCAGCGGGCGGCCGCCGGACGCGGCGACGTCCGCGGGCGAGCAGCCGAGCGCCTGCGCCACCTGCTTGGCGGGCAGGTGCGCGAAGCGCTGGACGCCGTGCCCGCGCCAGATGTCCCGCTCGGTGACGCCCGTCAGGACCTTGTGGAGGCGTACGTACTCCGACAGTTTGGCCTTGGCGCGCACTCCGGAGGCGAAGCGCAGGACGAAGCCCTCCGCCTCCGTCCCGGTCGCGGCACCGCCGCCGGGCAGCGTGCTGGACTCGGTCATCGCCAGCAGCTCGGCGAGCGGCACGGGCGGCCGGAGCGTGACGACGGAGCCGACCGGCCGCCAGGCGGGGGCAGCGTCGGCCAGGGGTATCTCGGTGCCGTCCCTGCCGAACGCGGCGAGCAGCACCAGGTCCCGGCGGTCGCCGTAGTCGACGACGATGCGGTTCTCCGGGTAGAGGATCTCCGCCAGGTAGGTCACCCCCGGGGTGAGGGCGGAGGTGTCCTTGCCGTCGAGCCGGCGCTGTGCCCAGGTGGCCTGCGTGCTGATGAACGACCCCTTGGACGCGACCCGCCACCGGTCCGCGTAGTGGAAGACCACGGCGAGGCTGCCGTCGACCTTGTCGTACACCTCGAACGGTTCGTCGGGCAGCGCGGGCGCGTAGGGCTGCCCGGACTCGTGCTCGCCGACGTTGAAGAACTTCGGCAGGGGCAGGGCGACGACCTCACCGGTGACGTCGTCGGCGACGAGTCCGCGGCAGCGCGTGGTGACGCGGTTCCAGATCCGCTCGTACTGGCAGGCGCGGGTGTAGGTGTAGATGGACAGCGGCAGCTCGGGGTGTGCCTTGCGGGTGACGTGCCCGGCGTCGAGCGCCGCGGCCAGTTCCTCCGGCGGCAGCAGCTGCTGGAGAGTCAGGTGTGCCTGGCTCATGTGTTCCTCCCGTTCGAGATGACGCATTCTCGCCTTCGGGAGGCACCGGAGGACAGCGAATATCTCCGCTGGTCAGCGAGGTGGCGGGGTCAGCGGCGCACGGTCCACTTCTGGTTCGCCGCGCCGGTGCAGGTCCAGATCTGGAGCCGGGTGCCGTTCGCCGTACCGCCGCCGGTGGCGTCGAGGCACTTGTCGGCCTGCGGGTTGACGATGTCCCGGGCGGGGGGAACGGCCCACACCTGCGCGGCCGAGCCGTTGCAGTCCCACAGCTGGACGGGCGTTCCGTCGGCGGTGCCGCCCGAGGAGACGTCCAGGCATTTACCGAGGGCGCGGAGGGTGCCGTCGGAGCCCACGGTCCAGTGTTGCGCGGCGGTGCCGTTGCAGTCGTAGAGCTGTACGGGGGTGCCGTTGGCGGTGTTGGCGCCTGCCACGTCCACGCACTTCCCGCCCACGCCCGTGATGGGGCCGCCGCCCGGCTGGGTGCCCCCGGTGGTGACGCGGACGTGGTCCACGACCAGTTGGCCCGGGAAGACGGTGCTGCCGTCGGGGTCGCCGGGCCAGTAGCCGCCCACCGCGAGGTTGAGGATGAGGAAGAAGGGCTTGTTGAAGACCCAGCTCCGTCCGCCGAGGTCGGCGGGGGTGCGCCGCTGGTAGACGGTTCCGTCGACGGACCAGGTGATCGCGTCCGGGCTCCAGTCGACGGCGAAGGTGTGGAAGGCGTCGGCGAACGCCTGCCCGCCGGGCAGGGTGTGGGCGGCGCCGATGCCGCCGGAGCCGGAGTATCCGGGGCCGTGGAGCGTGCCGTGGACGGTGGACGGCTCGAAGCCCACGTTCTCCATGACGTCGATCTCGCCGGAGGCCGGCCAGCCGATCTGGCCGATGTCGTTGCCCAGCATCCAGAAGGCGGGCCACATGCCCTGCCCGCGCGGGACCTTCATCCGCGCCTCCACCCGGCCGTAGGTGGTGGTGAACCGGCCGGCCGTGTTGAGCCGGGCGGAGGTGTACTCGCAACGCCCGTACCAGCACTGGTAGTTGCCGGGGTTCTCCCTGCGGGCGGTGATGACCAGGTGGCCCTGCCCGTCGAGCGCGGCGTTGCGGTTGCCGGCGGTGTAGTACTGGCGCTCGTGGTTGTTGACGTTGTCGCCGGTCTCGGTCTGCCACTTGGCGCCGTCGGCGGCGGAGCCGGCCGGCCCGTCGAACTCGTCCGCGAAGGTGACGGCGGCCGGTGCGGCCACGGGGCGGGGTGCCGGTGCGGCTCCGGGGCGGGGCGCCGGGGCGAGGGCGGTGGAGAGGGCCGCGAGGGTGAGGAGGGGGACGAGGGGTGGCAGCAGGCGCCGGAGGAACCGTGGGGAGTCCATGACTCTCCCTTCCTGAACACGACGACCCGGCCCCAGGTCAGTGACATGCACATGACATCGGACGGGACGCGGCTGGGCGAGGGCTGGTTCTTCACGCGATTCAAGAAGTGGCCCGAGCCCCTGTCAAGGCTTTGGTACGGACCAGCCCGGCCGTCGGCGCTACGAGCGGCGGCGGGGCTTGCCGCCCCTGCCGCCCTTGGGACTGCCGGACCTGCCGCCCTTCGTGGTGCCGGAGCCGCCGCGCTGCGTCGTGCCGCCGGGCTTCTTGCCCGCGGGCTTCTGCCGGGCGGCTCCGCCCTTCGCCGGGCGCTCGGCCTTCCGCTGCGCCGGTGCCTGCGGTCCGCGGGTGCTGTTGACGGTCCGCCCGCGCACGATGCCGATGAAGTGCTCCACCAGGTCGGTGGTCTCCTCCTCCGGCCACGACAGCGCGACCCGCGACTGGGGGACGTCCGTCACCGTCCGGTAGGTGAGGTCCTTGCGGTGGTGCAGCCGCGCCAGTGACTGCGGCACGACCAGCAGTCCGATCCCCGCCGCGACCAGCTCGACGGCGTCCGCCGTCGTCGCGGGACGCTCCTTCGCGGGCAGCCCCGGCGGCAGCTCCCAGCCGAGGGTGTCGTCCAGCGGGTGCAGGACGACGTCGTCGGCGAGGTCCGCCGCGGACACCTCCTCGACCGCCGCCACGAGATGGTCCTTCGGGACCACCACGACCGTCGTCTCGGTATAGAGGGGGATGGCGCTCAGGTCGGTCCGGTCGATCGGCAACCGCACGAGACCGGCGTCGGCGCCACCGTCCCGCAGCACGTCCGGCGCCTCGGCGGCGGACACCGGGACGAGGGTCAGCGGAACGCCGGGCAGTCGCTCGTTCCAGATCCGCACCCACTTGGTCGGCGTCACACCCGGGACGTAGGCGAGCCGGAACGACGGGGATGCATCCGAGCCTGTCACCCCGCCAGGTTACCGGTCGTGGTCGGAGGTCGTGCACACGCTCGATACCCTTGACCCATGAAGTCGCACCAGACCACCCAGACGATGAAGCCCGCCACGGCGGCGAAGAAGCTGGGTGTGTACCTCGAGGCCACCCCCGCCGAATTCCAGGAGGGTGTCGTCTCCCGCGCCGAGCTCAACGCGCTCCAGACCGACCCGCCCGAGTGGCTGCGGGAGCTGCGCCGCACCGGTCCGCACCCCCGGCCGGTGGTCGCGGCCAAGCTGGGCGTGTCCATCTCCGGTCTCGCCCGCGGCGGCGTCACCGAGGCGCTGACCACCGAGCAGATCGAGGCGCTGAAGGCGGAGAGCCCCGAGTGGCTGGTGCGGGAGCGCGCGGTCCAGGCCGAGGTCCGCAAGGAAGCGGCGCGGATCAAGGAGCAGCAGGACAAGAAGGCGGAGGGCGCCTGAGGGAGCCCGCGGGCAGGGGCCGCCCGGTCGCCCGGTCCGACGGGCGGCACGCGCCGGACGAGCCTAGGTTGGAGGCGTGCCGGTCCCGGTCACGCCCGTGAGGTGAGGTGAGGAAGAGTGCGCGCACATGATCTCGCCGAGCCCTATCCGTACGTCACCACGGACGACGACGCCCTCGACGCGGCGCGGCTGCTCGCCGAGAACTCGCTGCCGGCCCTGCTGGTCCTGGACGCGGACGGACTCCCGCACGCCATCGTGCCCGGTTCGCAACTGCTGAGACGGCTGGTCCCCGCGTACGCGGTCGACGACCCGCTGCTGGCGTCCACCGTGGACGACCGGGAGGTCGCCGAGAGCCTGGCGGGCCTCACGGTCGCCGAGTGGGTGCCGCGGCGGCTCTTCCCGCCGCCGTACGTCGGTCCGGACGCCACGGCCATGGAGGTCGCGGCGCTCATGTCCCGTACGCACAGTCCGCTGGTCGCGGTGATCGAGCGCGAGGGCGACGGCCGGGTCCGGCTCCTGGGCACCGTGACCGCCGCCCGCCTCGTGCGCTACCTCCTGGTCCGGCTCGGCCGGAGCGGCGACGCGCACACCTGACTCCGGGGGCTCCCGCCCGGCCCGCGCCGGGCGGATACTGGCCGCATGGACACCCTCCGGGAACGTCTGGGCCGTGGTCTGTTCACCCGTGTCGCGGGCCCGGCCGGGCCGGTCAACCGGGCCCGGATCCACGGCACGCCGGGGCCCCGGTGGTTCGGCCCCGAGCGGCCGATCCGCGTCGTCCACGGCGACGCGTCGATGTTCATCGGCGGGCTGCGGGCGCTGTTGCTGCAGTCCCTGCACCCGCTGGCCATGGCGGCGGTGGCGGCCCACTCCGGCTACCGGGGCGATCCGTGGGGGCGCCTCCAGCGCACCAGCACCTTCCTCGCCATGACGACGTACGGCACCGCCGACGACGCGCAGCGGGCGGTCGACCAGGTGCGGGCGGTGCACGAGCGGGTGCGGGGCACGACCGCTCGTGGCGAGGCGTACCACGCCGCCGATCCGCACCTGCTGGCCTGGGTGCACGTCGCCGAGGTCGACAGCTTCCTGACCGCCCACCAGCGCTTCGGCGCCCATCCGCTGGACGCCGCCGGCTGTGACGCGTACGTCGCCGACACCGCGCGGGTCGCGGCCGCGCTCGGGGTGGTCGATCCGCCGCGCGACCGGGCCGCGCTGGCCGCCCGGCTGGCCGCGTACCGCCCGGAGCTGCGGGCCACGCGGGAGGCGCGGGAGGCCGCCCGGTTCATCCTGCTGCGCCCGCCGCTGCCGTGGGTGGCCCGGCCGCCGTACGCGGTGCTCGCCGCGAACGCGGTGTCCACCCTGCCGCCGTGGGCGCGGCGGCAGCTCGGGCTGCCCCGGGTGCCGGGGGTGGAGGAGACCGTCGTACGGGCCTCCGGGCATGCGCTGACCAGCACGATCCGGTGGGCGATGAGCTCTGCCCCGCCGCCCGCCCGGCCGTCCTGAGCGGGCCCGACTTCCGGAAAATCGCCGCGGGAGGCGGGTGTCCGGCCGTGCGCTGGGCATGCCCCACGGGAACACCCTTGCGGACCTCCGCGGAGGGGCAGTCGTACGGAAGGCGGTCGGCGGGCGATCATCTCCCCGTACTGATCGCAGCGACCCGATGGCCGGCGGACTCACCGCCGGCGGACATGGAGGAGTGGACGGATGCCGAACGAGCGCGCGGGGCGGCCGGCGCGGCCGGAGGACCTCGTCGATGTGGCCCGGCTGGTGACCGCGTACTACGCACTGCACCCGGACCCGGCCGAGCCGGGCCAGCGCGTCACCTTCGGGACGTCCGGGCACCGCGGGTCGTCCCTGGCCGGGGCGTTCAACGAGGACCACATCGCGGCGACGAGCCAGGCGATCTGCGAGTACCGGGCCGGGCAGGGCATCGACGGCCCGCTGTTCCTCGGCGCGGACACCCACGCGCTGTCGGAGCCGGCCCGGGTGACCGCCGTCGAGGTGTTCGCGGCCAACGGGGTGACCGTCCTCGTGGACGCCGCCGACGGCTACACCCCGACCCCGGCGGTGTCCCACGCGATCCTCACGCACAACCGGGGGCGCGCCACGGGCCTCGCCGACGGTGTGGTGGTCACCCCCTCGCACAATCCGCCGGGCGACGGCGGGTTCAAATACAACCCGCCGAACGGCGGGCCGGCCGGCTCCGGGGCGACCGGCTGGATCCAGGAGCGGGCCAACGAGATCATCACGGGCGGCCTCAAGGACGTGCGGCGGCTGCCGTACGCGCGGGCGCTGGCCGCCCCGACGACGGGGCGGTACGACTTCCTCGGCACGTACGTGCGGGACCTGCCGTCCGTGCTCGACCTGGACGCCGTGCGGGTGGCGGGCGTGCGGATCGGCGCGGACCCGCTGGGCGGCGCCTCCGTCGCGTACTGGGGGCGGATCGCCGAGGAACACCGGCTCGACCTGACCGTGGTGAACCCGGCGACCGACCCCACCTGGCGGTTCATGACCCTGGACTGGGACGGGAAGATCCGGATGGACTGCTCGTCGCCGCACGCGATGGCGTCGCTGATCGAGGGGCGCGACCGGTTCCAGATCGCCACGGGCAACGACGCGGACGCCGACCGGCACGGGATCGTGACGCCGGACGGCGGTCTGATGAACCCCAACCACTACCTGGCCGTCGCCATCGGCCACCTGTTCCGCCACCGTGAGCGGTGGCCCTCCGAAGCCGGGGTCGGCAAGACCCTGGTGTCGTCCGGGATGATCGACCGGGTGGCCGCCGACCTCGGGCGGCCGCTGGTCGAAGTTCCCGTCGGGTTCAAGTGGTTCGTGGACGGGCTGGCCGGCGGAACACTCGGCTTCGGTGGCGAGGAGTCCGCGGGCGCGTCCTTCCTGCGCCGGGACGGCTCGGTGTGGACCACCGACAAGGACGGCATCGTCCTGGCGCTGCTCGCGTCGGAGATCCTGGCCGTGTCGGGGCGGTCGCCCAGTGAGCACTACGCGTCGCTCACCGCGCGGTTCGGCGAACCGGCGTACGCCCGGGTCGACGCGCCCGCGACCCGGGAGGAGAAGGCCGTTCTGGGCCGCCTCTCCCCCGCGCAGGTGACGGCCGGCAGCCTCGCCGGCGAGCCGGTCACCTCCGTGCTGACGGAGGCTCCCGGCAACGGGGCGGCCATCGGCGGGATCAAGGTGACCACGGAGAACGCCTGGTTCGCCGCGCGGCCTTCGGGCACGGAGGACGTGTACAAGGTGTACGCCGAGTCCTTCCTCGGGCCCGAACACCTGGGCCGGGTGCAGGAGGAGGCCCGCGCGGTCGTCTCGGCCGCGCTGAACGCCTGACCGCCCGACCGCCCGACCGCCTTCCGCCCCGAGTCCGTCGCGGCCTTCGCGGTTCCGCCCGAGTAGCCCTTTCCGGCCGGTGGTTCGTCCCCGAACCACCGGCCGGCGTGTTTCCCGTACCCGTGAGCGGCCCGCGGTGAATACCACGTTCCGCATGCACAAGCAACCTCTCCGTCACCCGACTTGGCTGGTTATGATCGGCACCCGCACGCGTCACCGGCGTCGGACCGGCCGTCCCCCACGCCCTCACCCGGGCGGTGCCGGTCCGGGTCGCCGGCCTGTCCCCGCTCACCGCTCCGAGGGCTGATGTCTTCCATGGAACCCGAAGGTCCGCGCGCCCGGCCGGTCCTCCGCCGGCCGCGCACCGTGCGCCTGCGCACCCTGCTCATCCTGCTGGCGCTGGTCCCCACCGTGGCGATGGGCACCCACGTCGCCGTGACCGCGGAACGGCTGCTGGCGCAGTCCCGGCACCTGCGCGACGACGTGGCGGCGGGCGAGCGGATCGGCATGCCCCTGCACACCCTCATGACGGAGATGCAGACCGAGCGGACGATGACCGCCGCGCGCTGGGCGGGCACCGACGTCCCCGAGGAGGCGCTGCGCGCCCAGCGCGCCGCCACGGACACCGCCGCGGAATCGTTCCGCCACTCGTCGGCGGCCGCCGGCCCGGGGACCGAGGAGTCGGACCGGCGCCTGGTGGAGGTCATCAAGGGCCTCGACGACCTGGACGCCCACCGCGAGCGCGCCGACGCGCGGATCGGCAGCGCGGACGGCCTGGTCGTCTTCTACAGCGACCTCATCGGCCAGATGATCCGCTACTTCCAGGACGGGTTCAGCCACACGGACGACGCCGGGCTCACGGCGGAGAGCCGGGTCGTCGTCACGATGTTCACGGCCACCGAGATGACGGCCCAGGAGGACACGATCCTGGCGCTCGCCGGTCCGTCCAGGGAGCTGTCCACGCGCCGGTTCGCCGACTTCGTCAACGCGGTCGGAGCCCACCGCCACCTGTACGACCGGTGGATCGTGCCGTTCCTGCCCACCGCCGACGCCGACCGCTACTCGGAGATCACCGGCTCGGTCCCCTGGACGGTCAAGACCCGCGTCGAGAACGCGATCCTGTCCGACCACGAGGACACCGACGCCGGCAAGGGGCTGCCCCGGGAGATCGACGACTGGGCGGCCGCGCACCGGACGTGGTCGGCGCAGCTCGACGCGCTCAACACCAGCCGCACGCGGGCCCTGCTCACCCACGGGAACGCCCGGGCCACGGAGCTGGAGACGGAGGTCGCGTGGCTGATCGGGGGCGGCGGCGGCGCGCTGCTGATCGTCACGGTGGTGGTCGTGTTCACCACCCGCTCGGTGCTGCGCCGGCTGCGCGTGCTGCACGACCGCACGGTGACCGTCGCCGAGGAGACCCTGCCGGACGTCGTGGCGCGGCTCCAGCAGGGCCGGCCCGTCGACGCCGCGGCGCTGCCCTCGGTGGGCGGCGAGCCGGACGAGGTGGGCCGGGTCGGCGACGCGTTCGCGCGGGCCGTGGCCGTGTCCGTCGAGGGGCACCGGCAGCTGGCGGCGGAGCGTCATGGCTTCGGCCTGTTCGCCTCGGGCATCGCCTCCCGGACGGGCAACCTGGTCAGCCGTCAGCTGGCCCTGACCGAGGAGCTCCAGGACAGGTTCGGGAGCGACGAGGCGCTGTTGGCGCAGCTGATGCGGTCCGACCAGCTGACGGTGGGGATGCGGCGGCAGATCGAGAACCTGCTCATCCTCTCGGGCGGCGAGATCCCCGACCCGCACACCGAGCCCATGCGCGTCGCCGACCTGCTGCGGGAGGCCGCCGCGGAGGTCGAGGACTTCCGGCGGATCGAGCGCCAGGCGCTGGACGAGATCAGCGTGGAACCGCGGGTCATCAGCCAGATCAGCCACCTTCTCGCCGAACTGCTGGACAACGCGACCCGGTTCTCGCCGCCGCGCTCGAAGGTCGTCATCCGCGCCGAGCTGGTGGCCGACGGCCTGTCGGTCGAGATCGAGGACCGGGGCCCGCGGGTGACGCCCGCGAGGTACGAGGAGATGAACGGGCGGCTGCACTCGGCGCCGCCGTACTCCGTCCTGGCGGAGAACGCGCACCGGCTGGGCCTCTTCGTGGTCGGGCACCTCGCCGACCGGCTCGGGGCCACCGTCACCCTGCGCCGATCCGTCTACGGCGGCACCTCCGCGGTGGTGATCGTCCCCCGCGGGCTGCTGGTGGCGACCGAGCGCGAGCACGAGCCGGCGGCCGCCCCCGCGCCCACGGCCGTCGTCGCCCCCGCGCCCGCGGCGGCCGCCGCTCCCGCCGCCCTCCCGACCGGCGAGGCCGGCCCGCTGCCGGTCCGCCGGGCGACGCCGCCCCGGCCGACGCCCGCCCTGCCCGCCGCGCGCGACGGCGCCGCGCGCCCGGCGCTGCCCGAGCGCGTTCCGCAGACCCATATGGCCGAGCAGCTGCGCGAGCCGCGCGCGGCGGAGACGGCGGCCGCCCCGGACGCGGCGACGCCCCAGGAGGTCGCGGACGCCTGGGACGACTACGAACAGGGGACCCGGACAGTGGAAATCGAACTCCGACAGGAACAGCCATGACGACGACACCGAACGACATGATCTTTAGCGTTCTGGACAACAACCTGAGCCGGATCGCGGGCATCCAGGGCGCCGTGCTCCTCTCCAACGACGGCATCAAGCTGAGCGCGTACCTGCTGGACCGCCCCCAGGCCGAACGCATCGCGGCGGCGTCCTCCGGCATCGCGTCGACCATGAAGGCCATCTCCCGTGAGATCGACGGCGGCCGGGTGATCCGGCAGCTCGTGGAGATGGACGACCGGTACCTGTGCATCGTCGGTTGCGGCGAGGGCAGCACGCTGATCGTCGTCACCTCCCGCAAGGCCCGGCTCGGGGAGCTGGGCGGCGAGGCGGTACGCACCGCGCAGGCGCTGGGCGAGTGGCTGGGCACCCCCGAGCGCACCCAGCCCGCCACGTCGTAATGCCCGACGAGCCGCGGCGTGGAAGCCGTCGCAGGACGCGGCTGTACGCCTTGACCGACGGCCGTACGGCCGCTCCGCACACCGTCCTCACGATGGACACCACCATCACGGCGGCCGTCGGCGAGGACGGCCGCGACGGCCTGCCGAGCGAGTGGCAGGCCGTGCTGGCCATGTGCCCGGCGCCCAGCGGGCGGGCCGTCGCCGAGGTCGCGGCGCGGATGGGGATGCGCCTGACACCCATGGCGCTCCTCCTCGGCGAACTCGCCGACCGCGGGCTGATCGACCACCGGCCGCCCCTGGAGGGGGCCGAGACCACCAACGTCCACCTGCTCATGAGAATCAGGGACAACCTTGACCGGATATGACACCCCTGCCCAGGAAGCGGCCCCCGTCAAGATCCTCGTCGCCGGTGGGTTCGGCGTCGGCAAGACCACGCTGGTGGAGACGGTCTCCGAGATCGAGCCGTTGCGGACGGAGGAACTGCTGACCGCCGCGGGGGTCGGCGTGGACGACCTCGACGGCGTCGAGTCCAAGACGGCGACCACCGTGGCGATGGACTTCGGCCGCATCACCCTCGACGACGCCGGGGTCGTGCTCTACCTGTTCGGTACGCCGGGCCAGGAGCGCTTCTGGTTCATGTGGGACGAACTCCTGAACGGCGCGCTCGGGGCGGTCGTGCTGGTGGACACCCGCCGGCTGGACCGCAGCTTCGCGGCCGTCGACTTCTTCGAGAGCCGGGGGCTGCCCTTCGTGGTGGGGGCCAACTGCTTCCACGGCGAACAGCTCTACACGGAGGCGGAGATCAGGGCCGCCCTGCACCTGCGCGATCCGGGCACGCCGATCCTGATGCTCGACGCGCGTGCCCGGGCCGACGTGCGGGGCGCGTTGCTCGCGCTGCTGGACACGGTCATCGCCCGGGCCCGTACGGCGGCGCCCGCCTGAGCCCGCGCTCCGGGACGGCAAAGCGGCCGTCGACGCCGGTTGGCCGCTTATCGCGCCGACGCCGTCCGCCGGAGCCCCTACCATGGGCGTCCATGGCCAGCACGGGACGGAATGAGCGGCTTTGACCGGCAGGGTTCTCACGGAACGTCAGCTCGGGGCGCAGCTCGCCGCGCTGGGCGTGGAGCCCGGCGGGATCCTGCTGGTGCACGCCTCGTTACGGGCGGTGGGCCCCGTCCGGGGTGGCGGGCGGGCGGTGCTGCGGGCGGTGCGGGAGGCGCTCGGGCCGGACGGCACGGTGGTGGTCCCGGCGTTCACGGCACGCAATTCGGACACCTCGTCCGGTTACCGGGAGCGCGTGCGCGGGCTCGGTGCGGCGGGGCGGGCGGCCGTGCGGGCGGCGATGCCGCCGTACGACGCGGACACCATGCCGTGCGACGCGGGGCTCGGCGTCCTGCCCGAGATCGTGCGGACGAGCCCGGGAGCGGTGCGCAGCGCCCACCCGCAGACGTCGTTCGCCGCCTTGGGGCCGCACGCCGAGAAGGTGGTGTCCGGTCACCGCCCCGACTGCCACCTGGGCGAGGATTCACCCCTCGCGCGGATGTACGACCTGCGGGCGCGGATCCTGCTGCTGGGCGCGGGGTTCGGCAGCTGCACGGCGTTCCACCTCGGCGAGTACCGGGTGTCCGGCCCGCCGCGCCGCACGTACCGCTGTGTGGTGGCGGACGGCGGGGTGCGCCGGTGGTGGGAGTACGAGGACGTGGCGCTCGACGACGGTGACTTCGGCGCGCTGGGCGAGGACCTGGAGCGGTACGGCGGTGGCGCGGTGTGCACCGGGCGGGTGGGCGCGGCCGGTTGCCGGCTCGTGGGGGTCGCCGAGGCGGTGGACTTCGCGCGGCTGTGGTTCGCGCGCAACCGTTCGCGTACGCCGGTCGCCGCGGAGTGCCGCTGAGGTTCCCCCGGCCGGGTGGCCGCCGCCGTGCGGGAAACGCACCCGTGCGGGGCGGTGGAGCGTCCCGAAGGGCCCCGTATGGCCTACGTTTCCCCATTCGTTCGCGATGCGGCGGTTCGTGGCCGGTCCGCTCCGGGCAACTCTTCCGTGACCCGAGGAAGTTGCCCTGGACCGTGGGGGGACCGTGACCGGCTTGCGTGGCCGTGCGTTTCTGATGCTCGTTCTGGCGTCCCTGCTGGGCGCCTCCTTGGCCGCGGCTCCGCCCGCCGCGCCCGCGCCCGTGTGGCGGCCGGTCGCGTCGGGCGTCGAGTACCGGTGGTTCGACATCCCCTCCTCGCGCGGCACCGCCCGCGCCCACCTGCTCTCGGTGGACCTGGGCGACGCGCGCGTGTCGGTGGGGCTGCTCTACCCGGGGGTGGTCGCGGCCCGCTCGCCACTGTCGTCGCTCGCCGACGGCGCCGGGGCCGTGGGCGGTGTCAACGGTGACTTCTTCCACATGTCGGAGACCCAGCACCCGGGTGTGGAGGCCACCGGGGCGCCGGTCGGCCCCGCGGTCGCGGACGGGCGCCCGCTCAAGGCCGCCGTGCCGAACGGGCAGCGGTTCGGGCCCGCCCTGCCGCCGGGTACGAACAGCCGCCAGGTGCTGGGCGTCGGGGAGGACGGTGCGGCCCGGATCGGTGAGCTGGCGCTGGACGGGACGGTGTCGTCGGAGGGGGGCGCGTTCGCGCTGCGCGGGCTCAACCAGTACGCGCTGCCGGTGGGTTCGGTGGGCGTGTTCACCGAGGACTGGGGCGCCGCCTCCCGGGTGCGCGCCACCTGCGGCACCGACACGCGGCGGGACGCGCCGTGCAGCGCCGAGACCTATGAGGTGACGGTGCGCGACGGGCAGGTGGTCTCGACTGCCGAGAAGCCCGGCCGTGGTTCGATCGCGCCGGGTACGGAGGTGCTGGTCGGCCGGGAGGCGGGGGCGCGGGAGCTGCGCCGGATGGCGGTCGGTGACCGGGTGAAGGTCTCGTACGGTCTGACGGGCGGCCCCTACCGCTTCGCGGTGGGCGGCTTCCCGGTGCTGCGGGACGGGGCGCCGCTGAGCGGGATGGACAAGGTGACACCGGCGGTACGGACGGCGGCGGGCGTGAAGGACGGCGGGCGGTGGCTGCTGCTGCTCGCGCTGGACGGGTCGCCCGGGTTCCGCAGCGGCCTGACGGTCGCCGAGGTGGCGGACGCGATGCGGGACCTGGGCGCGTCGGACGCCGTCAACCTGGACGGTGGCGGCTCGTCCACGCTGGTGGCCCGGGAGGAGGGCGCGGCGAGGGTGAGCGTGCTCAACCATCCCAGCGGCGGCGCCCAGCGGGCCGTGGCGAACGGCATCGGGGTGTTCGTAGGGGCCGGGGGCTAGGGAGTGTCCGGAAAGTATCGGCGTCCGCCCGGAGGGCGGGGTGCGTGCAGGGCGTCACGGGCCAGGCGAGACTTTACGGACACGACCTAGGGCTTGAAGTTGCTGACGACGTCCGCGGTGGCGGAGACGCCGTTGTAGATGGTGGGCGCGAGGCTGGTGCTGGCGAGGAAGAAGCCGAGCAGGCCGCACACCAGGGCGTGCGAGACCTTCAGCCCGCCGTTGCGCAGAAAGACCACCGCCAGGATCAGCAGCAGCACCACCACGGAAATGGATACGGCCATCCGTCACCCTCCTCGGCCAGTCCGCACCTTTTGTGCGGCATTCGGCGGCCAGTCTGGCGGAGCGGGGGCGCCGTCCGGACGTACGGCGTGTCGGCCGAACGGGTATTGCCGGGCCGTGACCCGTTACTCGTCGTGGGTGCGGAGGAAACGGACGGAACGGTCAGCGGCGGCGGGCCCGGGTCATGCCGGGGTGCCGGGCCGCCAGGTGCAGGTACTCCAGGGCGTCGAGTACGACCGTGCGGTCGTACCACTCCAGCCAGCGCCCGACCTGACGGCCGGTGTACTCGAGCGTCTGGAGCTGGGCGGGGTGGAGCTCGTCGATGGGGCGGTCGAAGTGGGCCGAGACCATGCCCAGGCACCGGTCGCCGGTGACCAGCGGCACGCTGTGGCAGGACCGGCTGCCCGCGTGCAGGATCGTCCGGCGGGCGCCCTCGCTGAACACCGGGGCGGTGGCGACGTCGCGGACGGTCACCTGCGCCATGTCCTTGGCGGCCTGGGCGCAGGACGTGCCGTCCGGGCCGACGAAGTCGAAGTAGGTGACGAAGTCGTCGCCGAGACCGGTGTGCTTCTCCATCCACAGGCCGCCCGTGGCGTGGTCGCCGAGCTGGACGTTGCCCATGTCGGTGCCGGCGACGGCCAGCGTCTGCGACAGGACGGTGGACAGCACGGCGCCCCGGTGGGCGTGGGCGGCGTCGCCGATGCCCAGGGCGTCGAGCGCCGGTGCCGGGTGCCGGACGCGGCCGGGGAACCAGCGGTCCGCCCGCTCGTCGGGGCGCTCCAGCCGGACCACGGCTTCGGCGAGGGTGCGCACCCTGACGTTGAAGCGCTGTGAGGAGAGCTGCATCAGGGCGAAGGCGGCCTCGGCGTCCTCCAGCCGGTACCGCTCCCTGAGGATGCCCTGCGCCTCCGCGATCAGGGGGCGGTTGCGGGCGCGGGCCTGGAGGTGACGGACCTGTTCGCGCAGGCGCGCCAGCTCCGCCAGGGTCCCGTCCGCCTCGAGCGCACCGGCGTCGAACGTATCGGTCATGGGGCGCACCTGCCCACGACCGGGGACGTCACACCCCTCCGGGTGCGCAATCGGCCCACTGCACGGTCCGGTCGCACCAGCGTTCCAGGAGCACGCGGTCGTGGCCGACGGCGAGGAGTCCGGCCCCGTGCTCGCGGCGGTACGTCTCGACGGCGGCGACCAGGGCGGCGGTGGTCGAGGCGTCGAGCATCGCGGTCATCTCGTCGCAGACCAGCCAGCGGGGGCGCAGGCTCAGGGCGCGGGCGAGGCAGGCGCGCTGCAGCTGGCCGTCACTGACCTCGTGCGGGCGCCGGCCGAGGAGGTCGTCGGTGAGGCCGACCGTCGCGGCCAGTTCAGGTGTCCGCGTCTCGGCCTCGTCCCGGCGGCCGGTCGCCCGCAGCGGCTCGGCGATCAGGTCGCGCAGCCGCAGGCGCGGGTCGGCGGACAGGCGGGGCTGCTGGAACACGACGCCGATGGCGGTACGCAGCTCCCGGGGCGCGCGGTGGCGCCAGCCGCGCACCTGCCGGCCGTCCACGACGACCCGGCCCGCGTCCGGCCGGTGCAGCAGGGCGGCGACCCGCGCGAGGGTGGACTTGCCGCAGCCGCTGGGGCCGAGCAGCCCGACGGCCTCGCCGGGCCCGACGGTCAGGGAGGCGCCGCGGAAGACGGGGGTGCGGGGGTCGTACCCGGCGGTGATGGCGTCCAGTTCAAGCACGGACCGTCTCCTCGCTGTGGTGGCAGGCGACGCCGTCCTCGAAGCGCGGCACGGCCCCGCAGGTGTCGTCCGCGCGGTCGCAGCGCGCGGCGAAGGCGCAGCCGTCCGGGAGGGCGCCCAGTTCGGGCGGCATGCCCGGGATGGGGGTGAAGTCGCGTTCCGGTAGGGCGGCGAGCAGACCGCGGGCGTAGGGGTGGCGGGGCCCGGGGTCGCCGAAGAACCGGTCGGCCCGGGACAGCTCGACGATCCGGCCCGCGTACATCACGGCGACGCGGTCGGCGATCCGCTCGGCGGCCGCCAGGTCGTGGGTGATCATCAGCAGGGCGCGGCCGTCGTCGGCGTGGCGGCGCAGTTCGTCGACGGTGCGGTCGACGAGGTCGCGGTCGAGGCCGGTGGTCGGCTCGTCGGCGAGGAGCAGCGGGGCGTCGCCGATGAGGGCGAGGGCGGTGGCGGCGCGCTGCGCCTGGCCGCCGGACAGCTCGTGCGGGTAGTGGTCCAGCAGGGCGGGCGGGAAGGCGGCGCGTTCGGCCGCGGCCACCGCTGCGGCGCGCAGGGCCGCCCGGGGGGTGGTGGTCAGCTCGCGGAGGGTTTCCTCGAGCTGGGCCCGGACGGTGCGTACGGGGGTGAGGTGGGCGGCGGGCGACTGCGGGACCAGGCCGACGCGCCGGCCCCGTACGGTGCGCGCCAGGGTGCGCTCGCCGGCGGTGAGCAGGTCGATGCCGTCGATCGTCGCCGTACCGGCGGTCTGGGCGTTGCCGGGCAGGAGCCCGAGGAGCGCGGAGGCGAGGACGGACTTGCCGCAGCCGCTCTCGCCGACGAGGGCGAGGCACTCCCCCGCCACCAGGTCGAAGCTCGCCCCGCTGACGGCGGCGACGTGCCGGCCGCCGCGCATCCGGAAGCGTACGGACAGGTCGCGTACGGAGAGGACGGGCGGATCGGGAGTCACAGCATCAGCTCCGATCGGCGGCGGGGGTTGATCCGTTCCCGCCAGGCGCCGGCGAGCCCGGCGATGGCCAGCGTGGGGATGATCAGAAACAGGCCCGGGAAGAGCGTCGGCCACCAGTCGCCGGCCAGCAGGGAACCGCGGGCCGACTGGACCAGGTTGCCGAGGCTCGCCTGGTGGGCGGGGAGCCCCAGGCCGAGGAAGGACAGCGCCGACTCGTGCCACATGGCGTGCGGCACCATGAGCACGGCGGCGAGGCCGGCCTGCGGCAGCACCGCCGGCAGCAGGTGGCGGACCGTCACCCGCCACCGGGAGGCCCCGCCGGAGACGGCCGCGTCGATGTACGGGCGCGAGCGCAGCGACAGCACCTCGGAGCGGACGATCCGCGCCGTGGACAGCCAGTGGGTGAGCGCGACGGACACGATCACCGGCCAGACGCCGGGGCGGAACATGGCCACGATGA
Organism: Streptomyces ficellus; assembly: GCF_009739905.1. Classification (NCBI taxonomy): domain Bacteria; kingdom Bacillati; phylum Actinomycetota; class Actinomycetes; order Kitasatosporales; family Streptomycetaceae; genus Streptomyces; species Streptomyces ficellus. Next base: position 447,867 of record NZ_CP034279.1, read on the forward strand.
AGATGCCGAGCAGCAGGTGCGGCACGGACGAGAAGGTGTCGACGAGCCGCATGACGAGCCGGTCGGTCCAGCCGCCGAAGGCCGCCGCGGCGGCGCCGACGGCCGTCCCGATGACGGTGGCGACGAGCGCCGCGACCAGGCCGACGAGGAGCGAGACGCGCAGGCCGTAGACGCAGCGCAGCAGCAGGTCGCGGCCGACGTCGTCGGTCCCGAAGGGGTGCTGCCAGGAGGGCGGCAGGAGTTTTCGCGACAGGTCGACGGCCTGCTGGTCGAGCTGGACCAGCGGCGGTACGAGCAGCACGGCGAGGGCGACGGCCGCGACGATCACGGCGGACACGGAGACCCGGACGGTGCGCGTCGAGCGGCGGGTGCGCCCGTGGGAGCGCCAGGCGAGGTCAGCCATCGAAGCCCACTCTGGGGTCGGCGAGTCCGTACAGCAGGTCGGACAGCAGGTTGCCGAGCAGCACGGCGGCGGTGGCGAGCACGGTCAGCGCAGCGAGCAGCGGGAAGTCGACGGAGGTCGCGGCCTGCACGGTGGCGGCGGCGATGCCGGGCCAGCTGAACACGGTCTCCACGAGCAGGGCGCCGGTGATGAGTTCGGGCACGCGCGAGCCGATGAGCGTGAGCATCGGCAGCATGCCGGACCGCAGGGCGTGGCCGAGGAGGACGGTGCGTTCGTTCAGGCCACGCGCGCGTGCGCCGCGTACCGGGTCCTCGTCGAGCGCGTCGGCGACGCCCTGGCGGACGTACAGGAAGAACCAGGGCAGTTGGGAGACGCCGAGGACGAGCGCGGGGAGCACCAGGTGCGAGGCGACCTGGGCGAAGGTGACCGTCTCGCTGGCCGTGTCGGTGAGCCCGCCGGCCGGCAGGACGCCCAGCTCCAGGGCGAAGAACCAGATGGCGAGCAGCCCGAGCCAGAAGGCGGGGGCGGCCTCCAGGGTGTACGCGGCTGAGCTGACGGACCGGTCGAGCCAGCCGCCCCGGCGGCGGGCGGCCAGGACGCCCAGTGCCGTGCCGAGCAGGATGGCGACGGCGAAGGCGGTGGCGGCGAGCAGCGCCGACCAGCCGATGCGTTCGGCGATGACGTCGGCGACGGGCTGGCGCATGACGCTGGAGTCGCCGAGGTCGCCGGTGAGGGCGGAGGTCAGCCAGGTCCACCAGCGCTCGGCGAGCGGCTGGTCGACGCCGAGGTTGGCGCGCAGCTGGTCGAGGTTCTCCTGGGAGGCGGTGAGCCCGGCGGTGCCGGCGTACGCCTTGACGGGGTCGAACGGGCTGGCCGCGGCGACGGCGAAGACCGCGAAGGTCACCACCAGGAGGACGGGGACGGCGAACAGGGCCCGCCGTCCCGCCATCCTGGCCATCGGCACCCACGGGAGCGGGCGGCCGGTCTTCCGGGGTGCCGCAGGTGGCGCCGGGCTCACCGGCGTCACGGGCGTCGCGGGCGTCACTTCTTGGGAACCCAGTTCTCGACGTTCCACCAGGGGCCGGAGGCCAGGCCGTGGTCGTGCGGCTCGACCTGGGTGGACAGGCCCGTCCAGGCGTCGTTCACGACGTACACGTGGTCGATGTGGGTGAGGAAGGTGTAGCCGGGGTTCTTGGACAGTTCCCGCTGGACGGTGTCGTAGGCGGCCTTGCGGGCGGCCTTGTCGTTGGTCCGGCGGCCCGTTTCGAGGGCCTTGTCGACGGCCGGGTTGTCGTACCAGCCCATGTTGTTGAAGCCGTCGCCGCCGAGGGAGGACTTCAGCAGCAGGTACTGGTCGAAGTCGGGATCGCCGGGTGAGCCGCCGCCCGCGAGGACCGCGTCCTGCTTCATGCGCGGTTCGATGACCTCCCAGGTGCCGGCCTGGGTCCTGACGTCGATGCCGGCCTTCTTGGCGTCGGAGGCGTAGGCGAGGGCGTGGTCCTGGCGGAGCTTGTCGCCGGAGAGGTACCAGAGGGGGAAGGTGGCGCGGACGCCGTCCTTGACGCGGATGCCGTCGGGGCCGGGCTTCCAGCCGGCGGCGTCCAGGACCTTCTTGGCCGCGGCGAGGTCGTGCGGGCGCTCGGTGCCCTTGGTGAACCACTCGCTGCCGGTGGGGACCGGGCCGTAGGCGGGTTTGCCGGCGCCTTCGAGGATCTTGTCGACCATGGTCCGGCGGTCGACGGCGACGTCGAGGGCGCGGCGGATCGCGGTGTCGCCGGTGACCTTGTTGTGGGTCGGGAGGGTCACCAGGCGGTAGTCGTAGGTGGTGGCCTCGTAGGTCTTCTTCCCGCTCTCGCCCTTGAAGCCCTTGGCGAGGTTCGGCGGGAGGATCGCGCCGTCGAGGTCGCCGGAGCGCAGCCGGGTGGCGCGGACGTCGTCGTCCTTGATGATCGCCATGGTGAACTTCTTCACCTTGGGCGCGCCGCCCCAGTAGTCCGGGTTGGCCGTGAAGCTGAGCTTCTCGCCCTTGGACCAGCCGGTCAGGACGTACGGTCCGGTGCCGACGGGCTTGGTGGTGAAGGGGCCGCTGTTGACGTCCTGGCGGGCCGCGACGTGCTCGGGGGCGATGCCGAGGACGGTGCGCTCGGCGAAGGCCGCGTAGGGGTACTTCAGGGTGAAGACGACGGTGTGGTCACCTGTCGCCTTGACGTCCTTGAGGGCGTCGAGCTCGCTCTTGGAGGCGTTGTTCGTCTGCTTGTCGAGGATGGTGCGGTAGGTGAAGACGACGTCCTTGGCCGAGAAGGGCTTGCCGTCGCTGAACTTCACGCCCTCGCGGAGCTGGTAGGTGTACGTCAGTCCGTCGGGGCTGACCTTCGGCAGCGCGACGGCGAGGGCGGGCCTCAGCTCCATGTCGCCGTCGAAGGCGAGCAGTCCGTCGAAGATCTTGGAGTTGCCGTCCTTGCCGTAGCCGAGGAGCGGGCTGAGCGACTCGGGCTCGTACGCGATGCCGACGACCGCGCTGTCCCCGGCCGCGGCGCCCTTGCCGTCGGAGCCGGGGGCCGAGCAGGCCGCCGCGGTGATGGCCAGGGCTCCGGCCAGCGTGGCGGCGGCCATGCCGCGTATGGATCGGGCGGTCATGGTTCCACACCCCTCGTGACTGGTGAAGATCAACTGCTGTTGCGACTGATTCGCAATTGACGCGTCGCCATTAAACAGCATGTAGAAGGGTGGGTTCCTCTTGCGGTCCTTACCCGGCGGCCACCGGGCCGGGCAGATCCACGAGGCGGGCCAGGTCGTCCTTGTGCGACCCCGCCGACCCCAGGGCGATCTGGTCCGCTTTCGCCCGCTTCAGATAGAGGTGAGAGGGGTGCTCCCAGGTCATCCCGATGCCGCCGTGGAGCTGGACGCACTCCTCGGCGGCGTGCACCGCGACGCGCGAGCAGTAGACCTGGGCGACCGCCACCGCGAGCGGCGCCTCGGGGCTGCCGGAGGCGAGTGCCGCGGCCGCGTTCCGGGCGACGGCACGGGCGTTGACCACCTCCAGCCACAGCTGCGCCATGCGGTGCTTGAGCGCCTGGAAGGAGCCGACCGGCCGGTTGAACTGGTGGCGCTCGCGGGTGTGGCGGACCGTCTCCTCCAGACACCACTCGGCCAGCCCGAGCTGCTCGGAGGCGAGCAGTCCGGCGCCGGCGAGCAGTCCGCGGCGCACCGCCTCGCGGGCGGTGGCGGGGCCGGCGAGGCGGGTGCCGCCGCCGTCGGCGGTCACGGTGGCGAGCGGGCGGGTCAGGTCCAGCGGGGTCCGCGGTGCGATCGTGGCGCCGGCCGGGTCGACCGCGTACAGCCCGTCGGGGCGCACCACCAGCAGCACGTCGGCGTGGACGGCGTCGGCCACCCCGGTGACCGGGCCGGTGGTGGCCGGCTCGTGTCCGGGCCCGGCGGACAGCGGGACGGCCAGGACCGCGACCTTGCGCCCGGCGGCCAGCTCGCCGATCAGGTCGCCGGCCGGGTCACCGGCCACGTCGCCGGCCCGGGCCGCGAGCAGCGTCTCGGTCGCGACGACGGAGCTGGTGAGGTACGGGACCGGAGTCACGGCGCGCCCGAGCTCCTCCAGCACCACGGCGGCCTCCCGGTGGGAGGCGCCCTGGCCGCCGAGCTTCTCGGGGACGAGCAGCCCGGCCGCGCCGATGCCGGCGGCGAGCGCGGTCCACAGGGCCGGGTCGTGGCGTCCGTCGCCCTCCACGCGGCCCGGCAGTTCCGCGGGGGCGGCGCGGTCGGCGAGCAGGGAGCGCACGGCGGCGCGCAGGTCGCCCTCGGCCTCGGAGTACAGCAGGTCCGGCTGGTCGGGCAGGTCCGTCATCGCGTCAGGTCCTTCCATGCGACGTCCTTGTCGTTGCGCGGCTCGGGGGGCAGGCCCAGGACGCGTTCCGCGACGATGTTCAGCAGCACTTCGCTGGTACCGCCCTCGATGGAGTTGCCTTTGGAGCGGAGGTAGCGGTAGCCGGCGTCGCGGCCGGTGAAGTCGACGAGTTCGGGGCGGCGCATCGTCCAGTCGTCGTACAGCAGCCCGTCCTCGCCGAGGAGTTCCACCTCCAGGCCGCTGATCTCCTGGTTGAGGCGGGCGAAGGCGAGCTTCATGCCGCTGCCCTCGGGTCCGGGCCGGCCCGCGACGAGCTGCTGGCGGAGCCGCTCGCCGGTGAGCCGGGCGACCTCTGCGTCCACCCACAGGTCGAGCAGGCGCTGGTGGAGGTCGTGGGTGCGCAGGGAGGGGCGTTCGCGCCAGGTCCGGGAGACGGGCCCGATCATGCCGCCCTCGCGCGGGATGCGCATACCGCCGATGGACACCCGCTCGTTCATGAGGGTGGTCTGGGCGACCTTCCAGCCGTCGCCGACCTCGCCGAGCCGGTGGGCGTCGGGGATGCGCACGCCGGTGAGGAAGACCTCGTTGAACTCGGCCTCCCCGGTGATCTGGCGCAGCGGGCGCACCTCGACGCCGGGGTCGGTCATGTCGCACAGGAAGTAGGTGATGCCCCGGTGCTTGGGCAGCCCGGGGTCGGTGCGGGCGACGAGGATGGCCCAGCGGGCGACGTGGGCGCTGGACGTCCACACCTTCTGGCCGTTGACGACCCAGGTGTCGCCGTCCCGGACGGCCCGGGTGCCGAGGGCCGCGAGGTCGGAGCCGGCGCCCGGTTCGCTGAACAGCTGGCACCAGACCTCCTCCCCCACCCACAGGGGGCGCAGGAAGCGCTCCTTCTGCTCCTCGGTGCCGTACGCGAGGATCGTCGGGGCCGCCATGCCGAGGCCGATGCCGATGCGACGCGGGTCGTTGTCGGGGGCTCCGGCGGCCGCCAGCTCGGCGTCGACGACCACCTGGAGCGAGCGGGGGGCGTCGAGCCCGCCGAGGCCGGCCGGGTAGTGCACCCAGGCCAGGCCGGCGTCGAAGCGGGCCTTCAGGAAGTCGGTGCGGCCGGTGGTGGCGGGCGGGTGGGCCTTCAGCAACTCTTGTGCGCGGGCCCGCAGTTCGGCGGCGTCGGTCACTTCCCGGCTCCTTCCGGTACGACGACCAGGCGGCCGGTGGTCGTGCCGTCGGCGACGCGCTGGACGGCGGCCGCGGCGTCCTGGAAGGGGACGCGCTCGCTGATCAGCGGCTTGATCAGCCCCTTGGTGGCGTACGCGGTCAGCGTGTCGTGGCAGCGGCGGATCGCCCCGGGGTCCCGCTGGTTGTACAGGCCCCAGTGCAGGCCCACGATCGAGTAGTTCTTGACCAGGGCGTGGTTGAGGGCGGGGGAAGGGATGTCGCCGCTGGCGAAGCCCACGACCACGATCCGCCCCTCGAAGGCGACGCACTTGGCGGACTTGGCGTACGCGTCGCCGCCGACCGGGTCGTAGACGACGTCGGCGCCCCGGCCCCCGGTCGCCTCCTTCACGGCCGCGACGATGTCGTCGGTACGCCGGTCGATGACGACGTCGCAGCCGAGCCCGCGCGCGACGGCGGCCTTCTCCGCGCCGCCGACGACGCCGATGACCGTGGCCCCGGCGGCCTTGCCGAGCTGGACGGCCGCGCTGCCGACGCCGCCCGCCGCGGCGTGGACGAGGAGCGTCTCGCCCTCCCTCAGCCCCGCCCTGCGGTGCAGTCCGAACCAGCCGGTCTGGTAGCCGATGTGCAGGGCGGCGGCCTCGGCGTCGTCGAGGGCCTCGGGCGCCGGCAGGACCGCCGCCTCGTCGGCGACGACGTACTCGGCCAGCCCTCCGTGCGGCAGGGCGGGCGTGGCGATCACGCGCCTGCCGTCCTCGGTCAGGCCGCAGACCTCCACGCCCGGGGTGAAGGGCAGCGGCGGCCGCACCTGGTAGTGGCCCCGGCACAGCAGCGCGTCGGGGAAGTTGATGTTCGCCGCCCGGACCTCCAGCAGGAGCTGTCCGGCACCGGGAGCGGGCCGGTCCACCTCTTCGCGCCGCATCACCTCGCCCGGCTCGCCGTTCCGGTGTACTCGCCATGCCTGCATCGAGGGCCTCCACAAGAGTCGGGCAGTACCGCGCCGGGCCGCGCCCGTCCGCGGCCGGGACACACTGAGGGGCATACTAAGCGGTCGCTTGCCCCGAGGGAACAGCTCCCGGACATCCGGGCGCGCTGCCGGACCGCCCGCCCCACCGGTTGAACATCGCCCCACCCGTATCCGTATGCATCGGCGGTCCGCACTCCCCCGTGCGGGTCTTCCTCGGGCAGGGAGGGCAGTTCCATGGCCGGCGACATCACCACGCTTTTCCGGGCGTCCACCGCGCACAGCCCCTCGATCGCCATGCTCGGGCGGGCGGCCGGCGGGGGCGCGGGCGGGGCACCCGGCCGGATCACGGACTTCTGCATCCCGTGCAACCCGTACTTCCCCACACCGGGGATGTTCGAGCAGCTCGGCGGACGTCTCAGAGAGATCCTCACGTACTACCCGAGCAGCGCGGACGCCATCACCGCCGAGCTGTGCCAGACGCTCGGCCTCAACCCGCAGACCGTCGCCATGGGCAACGGCTCCACCGAGCTGATCACCTGGATCGACCACCTGCTCGTCCGGGAATCGCTGGCCGTGCCCGTGCCGACGTTCGGCCGGTGGACCGACCAGCCCATGGAGACGGGCAAGCGCGTCGACATGATGTTGCTGCCCGAGGCGCACGGCTTCCGACTCGACCCGGACGCGTTCGTGCGGTTCGTCCGGGCCCGGCGCTCCCGCACGGCGGTCATCTGCAACCCCAACAACCCGGACGGCGGACTGCTGACCAAGGACCAGGTCCTCGACCTGTGCGACTCCCTCCAGGACCTGGACCTGGTGGTGGTCGACGAGTCGTTCCTCGAGTTCTCCGACGCGGCGGCCGCCACCAGCATCGTCGAGGAGGCGGTGCTGCGGCCGCACGTGGTGGTGCTGCGCAGCCTGGGCAAGAACTTCGGTCTGCACGGCGTGCGCTTCGGGTACCTGGTCGCCAACCCGGCGCTGGCCGGGCGGATCCGCTCGATGCTGCCGAAGTGGAACCTCAACTCCTTCGCGGAGGCGGTGGTGTTCATGCTCCGGGAGCACCGCGCCGAGTACGAGGAGAGCCTGCACCGCTCCCGCCGCGACCGGCAGGAGATGACCGCTCTGCTCTCGGCGCTGCCCGGCCTCACCGTCTACCCCTCGCAGGGCAACTTCCTGTACGTACGGCTGCCGGTGGGCGTGGACGGGGTGACGCTGCGGGACCGGCTGCTGACCGAGCACGCGGTGCTGGTGCGCGAGTGCGGCAACAAGGTGGGCAGCTCCAGCCGCTTCCTGCGGCTGGTCGTCCGTCCGGCGCAGGAGGTGCGGCAGCTGATCTCCGCGCTGGAACAGGTCCTGTACGGCGGCCCCGCGCAGCCGGCCCCGGCGCCCGCCCCCATGCTGGCCCCGATGCCGGCGCCCGCGCCCGTGCCGGCGCCCATGCCGGTGTCTGCGCCCATGCCGGCGTCGGTTCCCATGCCGGTTCCGGCACAGGTGAGGACGGGGACACCGGTGAGGGCGGGGACACCGGTGGCGGGGCCGCCGCTGGGGCTGCAACTCGTACCGGCGTCGGCGCAGGCCCTCGCACCGGTTCCGGCAGTAACACCGGCAACACCGGCAGTGGCACCCGCGCCGGGGGCCGCCGCGGTACCGGGCGCGGGGCCCATGGCGATGGCCAGGGGATACACCTCCTCCGGCACCGCGGCCGTCGACCGGCTCGTCAGCGGCTGAAGACCTCGAAGGTCACGGCCGGGCGGCCGCCGAACCGCGCGGCCGCCGCGTCGGTGTGGGAGGCGAGGAAGGTACGGCAGTACTCCTCGGGGTGCTGGTCGGTCAGCGCCTCGATGTAGGCGCGGTGCTCCAGCAGCGACCGCACGGCGCGCTCCATGCCGGGCCCGGCGTCCACCGCGTGCGTCGGCGAGGCCGAACCCGCGACGGCCACCCAGCGCACCCCGTCCCAGGGTTCGAGGCCCTGCTCGGTCAACTCGGGGAAGATCCAGCGGTTTCCGGCGTCACCCGCCGCGTCCAGCGTCGCGCGGCCGACGGCGACGTGATCGGGGGTGTTCCAGTAGACCCCGCCCCAGGTGTCCCGGTGGTTGAGCGTGATGACGAGTTCGGGGCGGTGGCGCCGGATCGCGGCCGCGATGTCACGGCGCAGGGCGGGACCGTACTCGATCACCCCGTCCTCGTGGTCGAGGAACTCCACCTCCGACACACCGACGACCGCGGCGCTCGCCCGCTGCTCCCGCTCGCGCAGGGGGCCGCAGGTGGCGGGGTCGATGGTGTCGATGCCCGCCTCGCCACGGGTCGCGAGGGTGTAGACCACTTCCCGGCCGCCGTCGGTCCAGGAGGCGATGGCGGCGGCGCACCCGTACTCGAGGTCGTCGGGGTGGGCGACGACGGCGAGCGCCCGCCGCCAGTCCTCGGGCATCGGCCGGAGCTGGTCGTTTCCTTGATCGGTCATGGCGGCAGGATACGGTCGCGCCGCGCCACGCGCGCGTGCCCGCGACGACCGGCCCACGCCGCCCGGCGCGTTGGCGCTCTCGTACGGCAGGCCCGCGGACCGTGGGTGAACGGCCGGACCACCCCGCCGGCGTGGCGCCGGTCCGGGCGGACGGCATACTGACCGACCGGGCGCGATCACTTCCGACATGCGAGGAGCAGTCATGGCTGACCAGATCGCCACGGAGAAGACGACCTTCAGGCCGGTCTTCGAGGTGGGATCGGCCTTCACGGAACAGGCGGCCGGGATCGAGGCACGGTTCCAGCACGCGATCGCCCCGGCGACGGTGGACTTCGACTTCGGCGAGATCAGCCGGGCGGCGAACGGGATCCCCGACAGCACGACGGTGAAGATCATCCGCGGCTGGGGCCTCCAGGAGACCGCCCCGGTCAGCGTCATGGTCCTCTCCCTCAGGGAGGCCGTACGCCAGGCCCTGCCCCAGCCGTTCACGAACCCGGCCTTCTGGGACCAGGCCGAACGGGCCCTGACCGACGTCTTCGTGGGGCTGTACGAGCAGCGCGGCACCCACCTCTCCTTCTACCGGGAGGAGCCGGACAGCACCGGCTACTACTACAACCTGCTGTTCGCCCTCCAGGACGAGGAGACCGGAGGCTCCGTCCACGCCGTCGCCTTCTGCGCCAACGTGACGGTCGCCCTGGGCCCGGACGCCGTCCGCACGCTCACCCTCGAGGACACGGCCCAGTACACGATCCGCCTCAACGCCATCACCGTGCGGCGGACGCCGCCCACCACCGCCTGACACGGCGGCCAGGCACCGCTCGTGCGGCCGCCCCCGGGACGCCGTGCGCGGCGCACGCTCCCGGGGGCGGCCGCCGGGCACGCCCTTCCCGGCGTCCTCGCGGTCACCTCCTGGTGTCGGCGAACCAGGCGAACCCGTCACCCTCCCGCGTATAGGCGTCGAAACCGGCGACCGGTGCCGCGCCGGTGGTGTTCGGCGGCAGCACCTCGACGCGTACGGTGCCGGACGTGCGCTGCTGGGCGACGAACTCGTCGATCTGCGTCCGGCAGGCGTGGTCCAGATGGGTCAGGGCCCTGAGGTCGATACGGATGCGGGGCGCCCCCGCCTCCACGAGCGCGCCGAGCGCCTCCAGGGCCTCCAGCAGCTGCGGGAGCCGGACGAAGGTGGCGCTGCCCGTGATGGCGAGGGTCGCGGTGTGCCCGTCGGTCGTCTGCCGCAGCGTCGTCCGTGACATGCGCAGCACGGCCAGCAGGGTGGCCGCCGCCAGGCCGATCAGTACGCCTTCGAGCAGCGCCGTACCGAAGATGGCGAGGGTGGTGACCCCCATGACGACCGCTTCGCCACGGTCCTGCCGCCACAACAGCCGGAACTGTTCCGGGGCGAACAGCTTCCACCCGCTGTGCACCAGGACGCCGGCGAGGACGGTGATGGGGACGAGGGCGAGCAGGCCCGGCAGGAGGAGGGCGAACGCGAGCAGCCACAGGCCGTGCAGGGTGCGCGAGAGCCTGGTGCGGGCGCCCGCCTGGACGTTGGAGGAGCTGCGGGCCACGACGGCCGTCACGGGAAGGGCGCCCAGGACGCCGCAGACGGTGTTGCCGACGCCCTGGGAGAACAACTCGGTGTTGTAGCGGGTGCGCGGCCCGGTGTGCATGCGGTCCACCGCGGCGGCGGTGAACAGGCTCTCGGCCGACGCGATCACGGTGAACGTGACGATGGTGGTGAGGACCGCCGGGTCGGCGAGCCCCGCGAGTTCCGCGGAACCGGGCAGGTGGACCGAGCCCAGCAGGTCGCCGACCTGAAGGGTGTTGATGTCGACACCGGGCAGTGCGGCGACCCCCATGCCCAGGACGACCGCGACGAGCGCCGCCGGTGCCCGGCCGGCCGGGTGCGGCACCTTCTTCCAGACGAAGCCGAGGACCACGGTCACGGTGCCGAGCGCGGCCGCGACGAGGGCGTCGGAGTCGCCGAACGTGGCGGCGACCAGCCCCGGCAGGCCCAGCAGGTTCTCCACCGGTGTGCCCGGTGCCTTCGCGTCGGCCACCACGTAGGCCTGACCGATCATCAGGGGCAGGCCGATGCCCGCGAGCATGCCCTGGACCACGGCGACCGAGATGGCCTGGAACATGCGCCCCAGCCGGATGAGCGCGAGGGCGATCTGCAGCAGGCCGGTGACCAGGACGATGATCCCGAGCATCGCCAGGCCGTGCTCCGTCACCGCCTGCGCGACCAGGGCGGCGAGGCCCGCGGCGGGGCCGCTCACCTGGAGCGTGCTGCCGCGCATCAGGCCCACCACGAGGCCGCCCACGATGCCGGAGACGATGCCCAGTTCGGCCGGTGCGCCGGAGGCGACGGCGATGCCGATGCAGAGCGGCAGGGCGACCAGGAAGACCACGAACGAGGCGGTGATCTCCGTACCGAGGTGGGCACCGCGCAGTTCGGCCCGCAGGCTCCGGCCCGCGGCCGGTGCCGCCTGCGGTGCGGGAGGTACGGAGGGGGCAGTGGGAGTGTCGGGGCGGGCGGCGTGGCGGGCGCGCCGGCGCGGCGGGGACGGGGTCGGGAACGGAGACGGAGACGGGGACGGGGACGGCATGCGGGGGGCTCCTTGCGGGGGGTACTCCCGGTGGAGGTACTCCGTGTGGGGGGGGAATCGTGCCGGGCGGCGGGGCCGGCGGCGGGCGGGGCGCGGCGGTTCAGTGGGACGTGAACGACCCGTCCTCGTCCAGTTCGTGGAGCACGCCGGTGTCGACGCGGTAGTACCAGCCGTGGAGGCGCAGCTCGTCGTCGTCCAGGAGCCGCCGTACGACGGGGTACGTGCCCAGCGTCGCCAACTGGTGGACGACGTTCAGCTGGACCAGCCGTTCGAGGGAGCCGGGGTGCTGGGCGACCCGGGACACCAGGGCGGGGCGGACGAGCGAGAGCCAGGCGTCGACACCGGGGAGGAGCGAGAGGTCACTGCCCTCGGCGAGGGCGCTCATCGCGCCGCAGTGGGAGTGGCCGCAGATGACGATGTCACGGATGCCGAGCACCTCGAGGGCGTACTCGATGGTCGCCACCTCGCCCGACACGTCGGCCGCCCAGCGCGGCGGAACGATGTTGCCGGCGTTGCGCAGTTCGAAGATCTCACCCGGGCGCGCCCCGGTGATGAGCGACGGTACGACCCGGGAGTCCGAGCAGCTGATGACGAGTGCCTGCGGCGACTGCCCGGCGGCGAGGCGCCGGTAGGTGTCCCCCGCGTCGGCGACCTGCCGGTGGAAGGAACGGGCGTGGTCGAGAAGGGCCTGCATGGTCCGACCTCCTGGGCGTGGGTCGTCACGCTCCAGCACATGGGCTGCGTCACGGTGGCTCCGGACGTGCGGACGACGGTGCCGACGACCCTAGGAAGGCGGTTTCCAGGCGTGGGACAGCGTTCGGTTAAGAGGAGTCCAACGGAGGCCCAGGTTTTCGCCGCGCGAGCCCCGGGCGGGCGGTGCGGTGTGATCAATCGCTCGAACGGCCCGGACGGCGTATGCGGAGGCCAGTCCTGTTGTACGGTGCGAAATCCGAACACACGCTCCGGAACCGGCAGTTGGTACGACATCCGGTGCCGTGCGGCGCGGTGTTCCGGGGTGAACCGGAAGGAGGGGGCGACTCGTGCGTGTGCTGCTCGTCGAGGACGACGACACGATTGCCGAACCGCTGGCGGAAGGGCTCTCCCGGTACGGGCTGGCGGTGGAGCGGGTGGCGACGGGGGGCGCCGCGCTCGCCGGGCCGCTCGGGGACATCGTGCTCCTGGACCTGGGGCTGCCGGACATGGACGGGATCGACGTGTGCCGCGGGATCCGGCAGGTCTCCGACGTACCGGTCATCATGCTCACCGCACGCGGTGAGGAGGCGGACCGGGTGGTCGGCCTGGAGATGGGTGCCGACGACTACCTGGCGAAGCCCTTCAGCATGCGGGAGTTGATCGCCCGCATCCGCGCCGTGACCCGCCGCACCCACGCCGCCTCGGGCCGTACGGCCCCTGCCGGACACCCCGGCCACGCGAGCGGTACCGGCCACGCGAGCGGCACCGACCGCCCGGACGGCCCGCGGCGCCTGGGCGCGCTGGTGGTGGACCGGCGCACCCGCCAGGCGTGGGTCGGCGACGCGCAGGTGGCGCTGACGCCCAAGGAGTTCGACCTGCTGGCGCTGCTGGCCGACGACCCGGGTGCGGTGTACTCGCGCCAGCAGATCCTCGACGAGGTGTGGGACCCGCACTTCCACGGCCCCACCAAGACCCTCGACGTCCATGTGGCGGCGCTGCGGCGCAAACTGGGCGACCCCTGCTGGATCCACACGGTACGAGGGGTCGGGTTCCGCCTCGTCGTCCCGGCGTCCCACGGCTGACGCCGGACGGCCACCGTGACCCGACGTCTGCTCCTGAGCCACCTCACGGTGGCGCTGCTCGTCCTGTTGTGCCTGGAGGTGCCGTTGGGCATCTTCTACAGCCGTGCCGAGCAACAGCACGCCACCCGGGCCGCCGGTGACGAGGCGGAGTCCCTCGCGGCCTTCGCGGCCGTCTCGCTCGAGGGCCGGCGCACGGCCGCCCTGCGCTCCCGGGTGGCGCACTGCGCGGAACGCGTCGGCGGGGACGTCTTCGTCTTCGGCCCGGAAGGCCGCCTCATGGCCTCGTCCCGGCCCCTGACGCCCACGGAGGCCCGGGAGATGGCCGGGCGCCGGGAGGTGCGGTCGGCGTTGCGCGGGCGTGCCGCGGTCGACCTGCGCGAGGGGACGGCGGGCGGCGGGGTACGGGTGCCGGCCGCCGCCGCTCCGGTGCCGCTGGGCCCGGACCGCTTCGGGGCGGTCCGCGTGGTCCTGCCCGCCGACATGGTGCACCGGCGGATCCACGGCGTGTGGCTGACGCTGGCCGTCGTGGGGCTGGTCGCGCTGGTAGCCGTCGCGGGCGTGGCGTTCTGGCTGGCCCGCTGGACGAGCCGGCCCGTCCTGGAGCTGGAGCGGGCGACGGCCCGCCTCGCCGAGGGGGACCTGTCGGTGCGGGCGACCCTCGCCACGTCGACCGGCCCGCCCGAGGTCCGGAGGCTGGCGGTCACCTTCAACGAGACCGCCGCGCGCCTGGAGCACCTGCTCGCCTCCCAACGCGCCTTCGCGGGTGAGGCGTCCCACCAGCTGAAGACGCCGCTGGCGGCGCTCCGGCTGCGCCTGGACAACCTCGAACCGGACGTGGCCGACCACGCGAGGGGCGGCCTGGCCGCGGCGATGACCGAGACGGAACGGCTGGCCCGCATGGTCGAGGGGCTGCTGGCGATGGCGCGGCTGGACGAGAAGGCGGTCATGCGCGTGCCGGTCGACCTCGACCGCGTGGCCCTGGACCGTGTGCAGACCTGGGCACCCGTGTTCGAGGAGCGGGGCTGCCGGCTGGCGCTCGGTGTCGAGCACGCCGGGCAGGCCCTCGCCGTGCCGGGGGCCGTGGAGCAGATCCTGGACAACCTGCTGTCCAACGCCCTGCGGGTGTCGCCGTCCGGTTCCGTGGTGCTCCTGGACCGCCGGCTCCCCCGCCCGGCACGCCGCTCGCCCCGCGACCACCGTGCTCCCTGGGCCGAGTTGCACGTCGTCGACGAAGGCCCCGGGATGCCCCCCGAGCACCGCGAGCGGGCCTTCGACCGGTTCTGGCGCGCCCCCGGTTCCACCGAGGGCGGCAGCGGTCTGGGCCTGCCGCTGGTGCAGCGCCTGGCGGTGGCGAGCGGCGGTCACGTGGTGCTGGAGGAAGCCGCGCGGGGCGGTATCGACGCCGTCGTACGGCTGCCCTCGATCCCGTCGCGCGGCGGGCCGGGGCACCCCTCGGCGCGGGCCGAGTCCCGGGCCGAGTCGCTGCTCCCGTGGCCGGCCCGAAGGACCGTCCACACGCCTCGCAGGCCGGCCCCGTCAGTCCGCCGCCCGTGAGCCGTCGGGCAGGTGGACGACGATCAGGGCGACCGCCGCCAGGACGACGTAACGCAACGCCGAGTCAAGGCCGTTCCAGTCGGCGGACTGCCACATGGCGAACCACTCTCCCCCGATCCCGAAGAAGCCGGCCCCGAACAGCAGCAGGACCATCACCAGCCCGGTGCTGCTCGCCCGGCGGGCCCGCCCGTGGCTTCCGCCCCGCAGGCCCGCCACCCACAGCCAGGTGGCGAGCACCAGGACGGCCGCGGTGAGCACCTCCCAGACGATGATGGCGAGGTACGCCGCGTTCTGGAGCGCCGGTGAGGTGACCGCCCGCCACATCAGGTCGGGGTCCTTGAACGTGGTGTCCATGGCCAGGACGTGCTGGACGAACTGCTGATTGGTCCCGAAGTCGGTGATGTTGCCGAAGGCCACGAGGACCATGGACAGGGCGACGGTGGCGGTCAGGGCCGCCGCGGCGGCGGACACGGTGCCCAGCCGCTGGAGCCCGTCCCGCGGTGCCCGGGTTTCCTGGGTGTTGCCTGCCATGCGAATCCCCCTCGTCGGCCGTGGGTTGCGGGGCAACCTCTCGGCGTATTTTCTCATCATCCCCGGTGCGACAGGTCAACACGGCAGTGGGGAACGGACGATGGAGCAGCGGGCGGTACCGGCGAGCGGCACACGAGCGGAATCCGGCGGCGGTACGAGCCGTCGTCGCCTCCTTGGCGCCGGCGCCGCCGCCGCCGTCTCCGGGGCGGTGCTCACGGGCTTCGCGACGAGCCGGGCGTCCGGAGCGGGAACGGCGGGTGCCGTGGGCGGGCCGGCGGCCAGGGCGCCGAAGCCGCCCCGGGCGGCGGACTGGGCGGCGCTGGCCAAGGGGCTGGACGGGTCGCTGGTCCGCCCCGGCGACCGTGACTACGACGTGGCCCGCACCCTGTTCAACCCCCGGTTCGACGCCGTGCGCCCGGCCGGGGTCGCCTACTGCGCCCGGCCCGAGGACGTACGGGGCTGCCTGGAGTTCGCCCGCCGGCACGGCGTACCGGTCGCGGTGCGCAGCGGCGGCCACAGCTACGCGGGCTGGTCGTCCGGGCCGGGGCTGATCGTCGACGTGCAGCGGATGGCGTCCGTGTCGCTGACGGGCGGCACCGCGACGGTCGGGGCGGGGGCGAAACTCATCGACGTCTACGACCGGTTGACCGCGCGGGGCCGGACCGTGCCGGCCGGGTCGTGCCCCACCGTGGGGGTCGCCGGGCTGGCGCTCGGCGGCGGCATCGGCGTCGTCAGCCGGGCGTACGGGCTGACCAGCGACAGCCTGACGGGGGCCAGGATCGTGACGGCCGACGGCCGGGTACGGGACGTCGACGCCAAGCGGGACCCCGACCTGTTCTGGGCGCTGCGGGGCGGTGGCAACGCGCAGTTCGGGGTGGTGACCGACCTGCGGTTCCGTACGCACGCGGCGCCCGAGTGCACCACGTTCTTCCTCAGCTGGCCCTGGTCGCGTGCGGCCGCGGTGGTCCGGGAGTGGCAGCGCTGGGCGCCCACCGCGCCGGACGGCATCTGGGCGAACCTCCACCTGGCGGCCCCGGTCGGCGGGCGGCCCGGTTCGGTGCGGGTCGGAGGACTTGCCCTGACGGGCCGGCGCGACCTGGAGAACCGGCTCGACCGGCTGGCGTCCGCCGTCGGCGCGGCCCCCCGCTCGGAGTCGATCCGCACCCGTCCCTTCATGGACGCCATGAAGGTGATGGGCGGGGTGTCGGGCTGGACGATCGCGCAGGCGCACCAGAAGGGGTCCCTGCCCGGCCGTACGCCGCAGGGCAAGGTGGCGCGCGAGTCGTACACCGCGCGCTCCGACTTCTACACGAGGCCCATTCCGGCCGACGGCGTCAAGGCTCTGATCTCCCGGGTGGAACGGCTCGCGAAGCTCAGCGGCGGCGGTGCGGGGAGCATCGCCCTGGACGCGATGGGCGGCGCGGTGAACCGGGTACGGGCGGCCGACACGGCGTTCGTGCACCGGGACGCGCTGTTCCTGGCGCAGTACATCGTGTCCTGGCCCGACCGGGCGCCCGCGGCGACGGTCGCCCGGCACCGGGCGTGGCTGGACGGCACGTACGACGTGATGCGGCCGTGGGCGAGCGGCCAGGCGTACCAGAACTACACGGACCCGGCGTTGCGGGACTGGCGCCGGGCGTACTTCGGCGCGAACGCCGGCCGTCTGGCGAAGGTGAAGGCGGCCTACGACCCGGGGCGTCTGTTCCGTCACGGCCACGCCTTCTGAGCCCCGGTTCACCGGTTCGTCCGTCCCCCGGGGGCGGATGTCGGTGGGCGGTGTCACGCTACTGCCGTACGCCCGGCATGACACCGTTCGCGCGAATCGAGGCACCGTCGTGATCACCACTGACTTCGTTCCCGGCTCCCCCTGCTGGCTCGACCTCGGCTCGCCCGACGTCCCGGCGGCCGTCGACTTCTACGGCTCGGTGTTCGGCTGGGCGTTCGAGCCGATGGACTCCGACGAGGGCGAGTACGGCGCGTTCAAGCTGGACGGCAAGACGGTCGCGGGTCTCGGGAAGCTCACCGAGGAGGGCGCCCGCTCGGCCTGGATGATCTACTTCCACACGTCCGACGCCGACGCCACCACCGAGGCGGTGCGGCGGGAGGGCGGCGCCGTGCGGGTTTCGCCGATGGACGCGGGCGGCGAGGGCCGGATGGCGCAGTACACCGACCCCCAGGGCGGGCAGTTCGCCGTCTGGCAGCCCGGGTCGCACAAGGGCGTGGAGGTGGTGGACGGCGTGGGCAGTCTCGGCTGGATCGAGCTGTACACGCCGGACGCGGCCGCCGCCAAGGCCTTCTACGGCAACCTGTTCGGCTGGGAGACCCAGGACATGCCCCTGCCGGGCGACGGGGGTACGTACTCGCTCATCACCCCGCCCGGGCTACCCCAGGAGCGCATGCACGGCGGGCTGATGCAGCTGCCGGCGGAGGCGCTCACGGCCACCGGCGGCCGGGCCTACTGGCACCCCGTCTTCGGCTCCGCCGACTGCGACGCGACGGTCGCCAAGGTCCGGGAGAAGGGCGGCACCGTCCAGATGGGTCCCGACGACGCCCCGGACGTGGGCCGTCTCGCGGTCTGTGCCGACCCGGCCGGTGCGGACTTCGTGGTCCTCACCCCCGTCGAGGGCTGAGGCGCCGACCAGCACGCGCGCGACGGGGCGGGCGATAAATCGGTCGGTGTTTCCGCACGGATTTGCGACACTGCGCGGATGGACGACGTGGAGCGTTTCCGGGCGGCGGCGGTCGCCTGGGCCGCGGGCGGGGACGACGCCCCGGAGGCGGCGGCCGCGGCCCGCGAACTGGCCGTGAGGACCCGGCCGAAGAAGGTGGTGCTCGTCGAGGGCCCCAGCGACCGGGTCGCGCTGGAGGCCCTGGCCGCGCGCCTGGGGCGGGACCTCGACGCGGAGGGGTTCCCGGTCGTGCCGCTCGGCGGCGTGACGAGCATCGGCCGCTTCCTGGAGGTGCTCGGGCCGCGGGGGCTCGGCCTGGGCCTCGCGGGGATGTGCGACGCCGCGGAGGAGCACTGGTTCCAGCGGGGGCTGGAGCGGGCGGGGTTGGGCAGCGGCCTCGGCCGTGCCGGGATGGAGCTGCGCGGCTTCCACGTGTGCGACGCCGACCTGGAGGACGAGCTGATACGGGCGATGGGCGCCGACGCGGTCCGGGAGGTCATCGTCGCCGCGGGCGAGTGGCGCGCGTTCCGCACCTTCCAGAACCAGCCCGCGCAGCGGGAGCGCGGCGTCGAGCGGCAGCTGCACCGCTTCATGGGCACCCACAGCGGGCGGAAGTCGCAGTACGCCCGGCTGCTCGTCGAGCGGCTGGACCCGGGACGCGTCCCCGCACCGCTGACCCGGCTGCTCGCACACGCCGCGGCCTGACCGGGCCCCGGGATACGCACCGCGGAGGATGTGCCGCCGCCGGGCCTCCCCCTACGGTGCTCAACAGGTGGCGCGGCACGGGGAGGCAGCCGGATGATCGAGGAATCCTGGACGGACCACTGGACGGACCGTGAGGCGGACGGAGGGCTGACCGGCTTACCCCGGTCACCGGACCGCTCGCCCTCCGCGCACCCTGGCGGAGAGGAGCGGGACACCGGGCTCACCCGCCTCCAGGACCGCCGCGGAGGCGTGGACGCCCCGTTCCCCGCCGCGGCCTTCCCCGCCCTCGCGTGCTGAACCCCGGCACCCGGTGCGCCGTTTCCCGCCGGACCGCCCCTCGTTGATCTTCGTGTGCCGGAGCTTCGTGTGCCGGAGTTTCGTGTGCCGGCACGACACGGAGGGGCGGACGTGCGGAGTCGCTGGGCGGTGGTGTGGGCGCTGTGCGGGGTGGTGGCCCTCGTGCAGACGCTGGTCTGGGGCGGGCTGGGCAGTGCGGTCATCGCGACCGGCAGTTCGGTCCTGTCGACGGTCGTCACCCTCTTCGGCGTCCTGTCCGTCTGGGCGTGGCGCCGCGGCTCCCGCCGGGGGCGTTCCCGTACGGAACAGCTCACCGAGGCACAGGAGGCGCTGGCGCTCATGGTCACGCGCCAGTGGCGCGACGAGGCACGGCTGCGGCAGTTGTTCGACGTGGCGCCGCTCCCGGTGCTCTGGTCGGACGCCCGGCCGGCCGGGCTCGGCGCCGTGCCGCGGTCGATCGGCGGGACGGTCGTCTGCCGGGCGGACCGGCTGGACGAGCCGGCGGCGGTGTTCCGCCGGCTGGACCGCCGCCGGCTGGTGGTGCTGGGCGGCGCGGGTTCCGGCAAGTCCACCTTCGCGGTGGTGCTCGCGCTGTCGCTGCTGGAGAACCGGGAGCCCGGCGAGCCGGTGCCGGTCCTGCTGTCCGCGGCCTCCTTCGACCCGCGCGGGGGTGTCCGCGACTGGCTGCGCCGCCGGATCGCCGCGGAGTACCCGGCCCTGACCGACGCGGACGCCTACGGACCCAGCGCGATCGAGGACCTGCTGACGGGGCACCGGGTGCTGCCCGTCATCGACGGCCTGGACGAGCTTCCGCCGGCCGCCCGCACGAAGGCCCTGGAGGCGCTGAACGACACGTACGACACCTTCGCCCCCCTGGTCGTCACCTGCCGCACCGAGGCCTACGTCGCCGCGGTGCCGGCCGCCGGCCCCCTGGCCGGGGCGGCCGTGGTCGAACCGGCCCCGGTGGACGCGGTGGAGGCCGTCGAACTGCTGCGGGCGGCCCGGCCGTCGTCCTGGGACGGGGTGGCCGACGCGGTGGCCCGCGACCCCCGTGGCCCGCTCGCCGAGGCCCTGACCAGCCCTCTGATGGTGGCCCTCGCCCGGACGGTGTACGCCGACGCGGCCGCCGACCCCGCGGAACTCCGGGGGTGCAGGACGCGGCAGGCGGTCGAGGACCACCTGCTGGACGCCCTCGTCCCCGCCGTGTACGCCCGCGCCCGGCGCCAGGACCCGGGCGCGGACCGGCCGTGGAGCCCGGAGAGCGCCCACCGCCACCTCGCGTACCTCGCCGCCGCCATGGAACGCGGGCGGGTGTACGACCTGGCGTGGTGGCGGCTCCACGGGTGGGTCCCGCCCCTGTCCCGCACCTGGGCGCGCGCCGCCCTGTGGACGTGCGTGCTGCTCGGCCTCACGCTGCTGGGGTACGCGGTGAGCGGCGGCGTACCGGGGCTGCCCGCGCGGGATCGTGACGCGGCGTTCGGATACGCGCTCGGTGTGGCCGTCGCCCTGCCGTGCGTCTGCGGGGTCGCGGCGTGGTGGGCGGGCCGCCGGGACGCCGCGGGAGCGCACGGGGCGCCCGGCATCGTGCTGACGGCGGCGTGCGGCGGCGCGGCCTTCGCGGTTCCCGATGTGGCACTCGGCCGGGTGGACCAGGAACCCCACTGGTACGTGGTCGGTTGCGTCGCCGTGGTGGGGTTCGCCTTCCTGCTGGTCTTCCGTACGGCGGGTCTTCCCGTGCCGCCCCGGCTGCCGAGCCGTGGCGCGCTCACCACCCGGCACTGGCGGCAGCGGTTGCCCCGGGCGGTGGCGGTGTTCGCCGGCACCACCGTCCTCACCGGTGCCGCCCTGCGGCTGTACGCCCTGGTGGTGCTGGAGCGGGGGGCGTCGTCCGGAGCCCCTGGTGCGCCCGGCGCGCCCGGGCAGCCGGCGGCGGAGCTCCCGTGGTCGTCCGGGCTGACCATGGGCGCCGTTCTCGGGGCGGTGCAGGCCGTGCTCCACTGGGTGCGTTCCACGACGAGCACGGACGACCCCATCACCCCGGCCTCCGCCGTGCGCGCCGACCGGCTCGTCACCCTGGTCGGCGCCGGACTCGGAGCGCTCGTCGTCACGCTCCCCCTCGCCATCGTGGCGGTGCTGCGGGCGGGTTCCCCGGCCGGGGGCCGGGGGGCGGCCGACGTGCTGGTGACCGTGGTGGTCCTGCTCCTGGGCATGGGGCCGACCGGGCTGGTGCTGGCGCTGGCCGCCTCCTCGTGGCCGCACTACACCGTCGCGCGCCTGGTGCCGGCGGCCCGGGGCCGGCTCCCGTGGCGGCTCCAGGCCTTCCTGGCCGACGCCCACCGCCTGGGCGTCCTGCGGCAGACCGGCCCGGTGTACCAGTTCCGGCACGCCCGGCTCCAGCAGCGCATGGCCCGGCACGGCACGCCGCCGCGGCAGCGGACCGCCGCCGAGCGGTCCGCGGTGCCGTTCCACCGGTGAACGTACGCCCGGGGCCGTTGACTCGGTCACGGCGACGGCGCTGGTCAGCGGCCGTTTCCCGGGGCGGGGCCGGACGGGCAACAGGAAACCCGTCGACCCGGGCGGGCGGGGCGGACAGTCTGAAGTCGTCAGCACGACGCACCACCCACCAGGGGGAAACATGCGCAAGGTGAAGATGATGAGGACCGCCGCGGCACTCGCCCTCGCCGTCGGGACGATGACCGCCGTCACCGCGACCCAGGCCCAGGCGGCGGAGGCGGCCGCCAGCCACGGGTGCCCGTCCGGGTACGTCTGCGCGTACCCCGGGGCCGGCTGGAACGGCGACCGCCCGAGCCACAAGTGGTACACGTACGGGGCCCACAACCTCAGCAACATGGTCGGGACGTACCGCCTCTACAACAACCAGACCGGTGGCGCCACCGTGCGTACCTGCACCGGGTACAACGGCACCGGCTGCCAGGGCTACCTGCCCGCCGGCTGGTACATCGACAAGGACATGACGCCCATCAACTCCATCACCCTCCAGCCCTGACCCCGTAGCCTCCCGGCATCGTGGACAGCTTCCGGGACCGCCGTGACGGCGGTCCCGGAAGTCGTGTTCCCGCCACGCCGGACGAACGGCTTGGCCCGCTGTCGGACCCCCGCTGTAGCCTGGACGCCTGTCATCTCACAATCTGGGCGCACCTTGCCACGGGGGATGCTTTGGGGGATCCGGACCGCGGGCGGACGACCGACCGGCCGCACGACCCGACCGACGACGCCGCGGCCTCCTTCGCCGCGCGGCTGCGGCGGCTGCGGCTGCAACGCGGGCTGTCGCTGGCCGACATGGCGCGGCAGACGCACTACAGCAAGGGCTATCTGAGCAAGATCGAGACCGGCGCGAAGCGGGTCACCCTCGATGTCGCCCGCCGCTGTGACGAGGTCCTGCGCGCGGAGGGCGAACTGCTGCGCCTGGTGCGTGAGGGACCGGTGCCGCGCCCCCGCCCCGCCGACGACACGGACGGCGACAGGGACGCGGACACGGACACGGGTGTCACCTGTCCCTACCGGGGCCTGTCGTCGTTCACCCCGCAGGACGCCGGCTGGTTCTTCGGCCGGGAGCGGGCGACGGCCGCGCTGGTCGAGCGGGTCTTCGAACGCGTCGGCAGCGGGCCGCTGTTGCTGGTCGCCCCTTCGGGCGGGGGCAAGTCGTCGTTGCTCAACGCCGGTCTCGTACCGGCCCTGCGGCGCCCGGGCGGCTTCCCGATGCCGGGCGCCGAGGGCTGGCCGGTGGTGGTGTGCACGCCCACGGCGCAGCCGTTGCAGGAGCTGCTCGACTGCACGGCGAAAGCGCTGGGCAGTGACCTCGGCATCAGCACGGGGCAGGTGCGGGAGCGGCCGGAGCGGCTGCTGGAAGCCGTGCGCCGGCTGTCGGAGGGCCGGGTGCCCCGCGGCCTGGTCGCGGGGGGCGATCAGCCGGACGGCCGGGCGCCGGACGACCGGCCGTCGCGGGGCGTCGCGACGCCGGCCGGGGACCGGCGGCCGCCGCCCGTCCGTCCGGTGCTGATCGTCGACCAGTTCGAGGAGCTGTTCACGCTCTGTCCGGACGAGGACGAGCGCCGCGCGTTCGTGCGGGTGCTCACCTCCGTCGCCACCTCCCGTCCGGAGGCGACCGGGTACGACGCCGCCGTCGTGGTGATCGGTGTCCGGGCCGACTTCACGGGCAGGTGCCTGGACCTGCCCGAGCCGGCGTCGCTCTTCACGGACGGGCTGTTCGTCCTCCCGCCGATGTCGGTGGCGGAGTTCCGGGAGTCCATCACCCGCCCGGCGCGGCTCGCGGGCGTCACGCTCGAACCGGGCCTGGTCCAGCTGCTGTTGCGGGACGTGGGCCTGCGGGACGAGGCGGCCGCCGGAGGCCCGGACGGCCGGCCCGGGCGGGCCCCTTCGGGAGCACTGCCCCTGGTGTCCCACGCGCTGATGGCCACCTGGCAGCGGCGCGAGGGCGGCACGCTCACCGTCGCCGGGTACGAGGACACCGGCGGTATCCAGGGGGCGATCGCCCGGACCGCCGAGGACGTGTTCGCCCGGCTCTACCCGGCCGAGCAGCGGACCATCCGCCGCCTCCTGGTGCGTCTGGTGCACGTCGCGGACGGCACCGGGGCGACCCGGCGCCGGATGAGCCGGACCGCCCTGCTGGAGCAGCTGGCGGACGCGGACGGCGCATCGGACGCCCTGGACGCCTTCGTACGGGCCCGTCTGATCACCATGGACAGCGAGACCGTCGAGATCACGCACGAGGCGCTGCTGCACGCCTGGCCCAGGCTGCACGGCTGGATCCACGCCGACCGGGCCGGGTTGCTGGTCCACCAGCAACTGGCCCATGCCGCCGAGGACTGGGAGCGTGAGGGTCGCGACCCGTCCGCCCTCTATCGCGGGACCCGCCTGGACACCGTGCGCTCCTGGGCCGACGAGCTGGACGGCGCGAGCCGGCTCAGCCCCCGGGAGGAGGCCTTCCTCCGGGCGAGCCGGGCGGAGGAGGCGCGCCGGGCCGAACAGGCCAGGCGGCAGGTGCGGTTGCGGCAGCGGATGCTGGCCACGCTCGTCGTGCTGCTGCTCCTCGCCCTGACCGCCGGGGGTGTGGCGTACCAGCAGCGGGCGGGCGCGCTGGACCAGGAGCGGGTCGCCCGCTCGCAGGCGCTGGCCGTGCGGTCCACGTCGCTGGCCGCCGGCCAGCCCGAGGCGTCCATGCTGCTGGCCGAGGAGGCCTACCGCGCGGAGCCGACGACCGAGGCGCGCGGTGCGCTGCTGAGCACCCAGTCGCAGCCGTTCTCCGCCCGGCTCGGCGGGCACGGCGGGCCGGTCAACGCGGTGGCGTTCGCCCCGGGCGGTGCGCTGCTGGCGTCGGCGAGTTCGGACGGCACGGTCCGGCTCTGGCGGGTGGCCGACCGGCGGACGACGATGACGTTCACGGTGCCGGGGCGGGTGCGCGCGGTCGCCTTCAGCCCGGACGGGCGGCTGCTCGCGGCGACGTCCACGGACGGTCCGGTGCGGCTGTGGGACACGGCGGGCGGGCGGGCGGAGCCGGTGGCGGTGCTGCCGGCGGTGACGGCGGGCGCCCGGGCGCTGGCGTTCGCCCCGGCCGGGCGGGTGCTGGCCGTCGCGACGCCGGGCGGCACGGTGGGGCTGTTCGGGCTGGACGGTGCCCGGCCCCGGTCGCTGCTGTCCCTGGCCGGCCACGAGGGGCGGGTCAACGCCGTGGCGTTCTCCCCGGACGGGCGGACGCTGTTGTCGGCGGGCTCCGACCGGACCGTGCGGCTGTGGGACCCTGCGTCGGGTCGTCCGCCGGTGGTGCTGCGCGGTCACACCGACGAGGTGCTGGGGGCCGCGTTCGGCCCCGACGGGCGGACGGTCGCCACGGGCGGTGTGGATCGCACGGTGCGCGTGTGGGACACCCGGCCGCCGCGCTCCGTGCGGACGCTGACGGGGCACGACGACGACATCAACGCGGTGGCCTACACGCCGGACGGGACGACGGTGGTCAGTGCGGGCGGTGACGGTACGACGCGGTTGTGGGACGTGCGGGGCGGCCGGCAGGTCGCGACGCTGACCGGACACACGGACTACGTGCAGGGCGTGGCCGTGGAGCCGGGCGGCTCGGTGCTCGCCACGGCCGGGTTCGACCAGTCGGTGGTGCTGTGGGACCTGCGGGGTTCGGTGCTGACGTCGCGTCCGTTCACGGAGATCTGGCAGGCCGCGTACAGCCCGGACGGCAGGCTGCTGGCGACCGCCGACGCCGATCACACGGTGCGGTTGTGGGACGTGGCGGGGCGCAGGGTCGTGGCGACGTTCACGGGTCACCGGGAGACGGTGTTCGCGGTGGCGTTCGCGCCGGACGGGCGGACGCTGGCGTCGGCCGGTTCCGACGGGACGGTACGGCTGTGGGACGTGGCCGCGCGCCGGCCGCTGGCCACGCTCAGGGGTACCCACGGGGACGTGTTCTCGGTCGCCTTCGCGCCGGACGGGCGGACGCTGGCGTCGGCGGGCTCCGACCGTGCGGTCCGGCTGTGGGACGTCGCCTCGCGCCGCCCGGTGGCCGCGCTGACCGGGCACACCGACTTCGCCAACGACGTCGCGTTCAGCCCCGACGGGCGGACCCTGGCGAGTGCGGGTGACGATCTGACGGTGCGGCTGTGGGACGTGGCGGGGCGCCGCCCGCAGGCCAAGCTCACCGGGCACACGGGCGCGGTCCGGGGGGTGGCGTTCGCGCCGGACGGGCGGACGCTCGCGAGCAGCGGCAATGACGGGACCGTACGGCTGTGGGACGTCCGGCTGCGGCGTTCCGTGGGGTCGCTGACCGGCCACACGGGATCCGCGCGGGGCATCGCCTTCTCGCCCGACGGCCGGACGCTGGCCAGCAGCGGCAACGACCGTACGGTGCGGGTGTGGGACGTGCCCGGGCGGCGGCTGTGGGCGGTGCTGACGGGTCATACGAACGCGGTGTGGGGCATCGCGTTCTCCCGTGACGGGCGGACGGTGGCCAGCAGCAGCAACGACGGGACGGTACGGCTGTGGGACCTGGACGTGGGGGCCCGGCTGGCCGAGATCTGCCGGATGCGGCAGCGCGTCGGCCCCCAGGAGCGCGAGGAGCTCGGGCGCAGCCTCGGTGTCTCCCTGAGCATGACGTGCGCCGACCGCTGACGCCCCAGGTCACCGGTGGTTTCCCGAAGGTTTCCCGTTGCCCGTCCGGATGGGGCGACGCGGAGGTCTCGACGTGGGGACGGCAACGCCAGCAGGCTGCTGTCCGCAGGCACTTCCGACAAGAACGAGGGTCCAGCATGCTTCGCCGTTCCCGTCTCATCGGCGCACTCGTCGCCGTGTTCGTCTTCCTCCTCGGGGCACCGGCGCCCGCGTCGGCCCTCGCCCCCGACGACCGGTGTGCCGTACGGGCGCCGGGTGCCTCCGCGGCGGCCGAGCGCGCCGTGGCCGCCGCCTGCAAGCAGGTGGCGGCGGGCGTCTGGTACACGTGGGGCGGCGGCCACGGCCCGAAGCCGGGCCCCACCTACGGGCAGGTCGACCCGACCGATCCGGCCAGTGAACACGACCCGGAGCGGCTCGGCTTCGACTGCTCGGGGCTGGTCCGGCACGCCTACGCCGAGGCGACCGGGTCGGACATCCTTAACAGCCCGGCCAGCGGCCAGTACTACACGCACCACGCCGCCGAGCGTTTCACCGCCGCGCAGGGTCTGGCTCCGCTGGTCCCCGGTGACCTGCTGGTCTGGGGCAAGTCCTGGGACCTGCACCACATCGCCATCTACCTGGGTGAGGGCAAGATGGTGGAGGCGCGCCAGTCCGGCACCAAGCTGATGGTCAGCGACGTCCGTCTGAGCGGTGACTACTACGGCGCCGTGCGGGTCGACACCGGCCCGGTGACCGGTCACGTCTTCCGGACGTGGGGCTCCGGTGTGTGGACCAAGGCGGAGCCGTCGACGAGGGCGGCACGGGTGTACGCCTTCCCGGGGCCGACGACGATCCGGGTCCAGTGCCAGAAGCACGCGGAGGAGGTCACCTCCGACGGCTACACCAATGACGCCTGGTCCTACCTGCCGGACTACAAGGCCTGGATGACCAACATCTACATCCAGGGGCCCGCGTGGCTGAACGGGGTCCCCACCTGCACCTTCTGACGGGTCGCGGTTCGTCCGCCGACCGCTGTCCGCACCAGTGACCGCCACGGGGGTCGGCCACTGGTGCGGACGGCGTGTCAGGGCCGGTAGCGCAGGGGGTGGTCGGCGGGCACCTCGGTGAGCACGATGCGGTGGCCGTCCGGGTCGGCGATCCACATCTCGATCAGGCCCCACGGCTCCCGCACCGGTGGCCGCAGTACGCGCACCCCTCGTGCGGACAGTTCCTCGTGGGCGGCGGCGCAGTCGGCGACCTGCAACCACAGCCGGACGGTCTCCGTCGGCGGCTCGTCCGACCGCCCGGACACCTCCAGGAATCCGCCGCCCAGGAAGTAGACCGTGCCCCGTTCGGGTCCGGTACCGAACTCCCGGTAGACGTCCAGCCCCAGGGTCTCGCCGTAGAAGTCGCGGGAGGCCTGCGGGTCGCGGGGGCGCAGCAGGACCCTGCTGCTCAGTACGTGCACCATACGGGGAGCCTACGCCGCCGGCCGTTCCGCGGGGCGGCCCTCTTGACTGCTTCGACGGCAGCCGCGATCCTCTCCGCACGATTTGTAGGTACATGACAAGCACGGCTCCTCCGGCTGGAACTCGGGTGATGACCTTGTCGCTACGCTCGCACGGCAGGCTCAAGGTACTGGCGGTCCTCTGCCTGCTGCTCACCCTGCTGACCCCGGCGCAGGCCCAGGCGGGTCCGGGCGGGGAGGACGCGCCGGGCTGGTGGGATCCGGTCCAGCGCCCCGCGCCCGACTCCCGGATCGGTGTCACCGGGGAGCCCTTCAAGGGCACCGACGCCCAGGGGCGGGTCCGGGGGTTCGTCGACGCCCACGACCACATCATGTCCAACGAGGCCTTCGGCGGCCGCCTCATCTGCGGCAAGCCGTTCTCCGAACTCGGTGTCGCCGACGCGCTCAAGGACTGCCCCGAGCACTACCCGGACGGCTCGCTCGCCGTCTTCGACTTCATCACCAAGGGCGGCGACGGACGGCACGACCCCGACGGCTGGCCCACCTTCAAGGACTGGCCCGCCCACGACTCGCTGACCCACCAGCAGAACTACTACGCCTGGATCGAACGGGCCTGGCGCGGCGGCCAGCGCGTCCTCGTCAACGACCTCGTCACCAACGGGGTGATCTGCTCGGTCTACTTCTTCAAGGACCGCGGCTGCGACGAGATGACCTCCATCCGCCTCCAGGCGCGCAAGACGTACGAGATGCAGGCGTACGTCGACCGGATGTACGGCGGACCCGGCAAGGGCTGGTTCCGGGTCGTCACGGACTCCGCGCAGGCCCGGCAGGTGATCGAGCAGGGCAAGATGGCGGTCGTCCTCGGTGTGGAGACCTCCGAACCCTTCGGCTGCAAGCAGATCCTCGACGTGGCCCAGTGCGACCGGGGCGACATCGACCGGGGCCTGGACGAACTGCACGCGCTGGGCGTGCGCAGCATGTTCCTGTGCCACAAGTTCGACAACGCCCTGTGCGGCGTCAGGTTCGACTCCGGCTCGCTCGGAACGGCCATCAACGTCGGCCAGTTCCTGTCGACGGGCACCTTCTGGAAGACGGAGAAGTGCACCGGCCCGCAGGCCGACAACCCCATCGGCGCCGCGCCGGCGGCCGGGGCGGAGAAGCAGCTCCCGCCGGGCGTCTCCGTGCCGTCGTACGCCACCGACGCCCGCTGCAACACCCGTGGCCTGACCGATCTCGGCGAGTACGCCCTGCGCGGGATGATGCGGCGCGGGATGATGATCGAGGTCGACCACATGAGCGTCAAGGCCACCGGTCGCGTCCTGGACGTCCTGGAGTCCGAGTCGTACCCCGGCGTCCTCTCCTCGCACAGCTGGATGGACGCCGACTGGACCGAGCGGGTCTACCGCCTCGGCGGCTTCATCGCCCAGTACATGCACGGCGCCGAGGGGTTCACCGCCGAGGCCCGGCGTACGGCCGCCCTGCGCGACAAGTACGGCGTCGGGTACGGCTACGGCACCGACATGAACGGCGTGGGCGGCTGGCCCGGCCCCCGGGGCGCGGACACCCCGAATCCGGTGCGCTACCCCTTCCGCAGCGCCGACGGCGGTTCGGTCGTCGACCGGCCGGTCACCGGCGAGCGCACCTGGGACGTCAACACCGACGGCGCCGCGCACTACGGCCTGGTGCCGGACTGGCTGGAGGACATCCGGGTCACCGGCGGACAGGACGTCATCGGCGACCTCTTCCGCGGCGCCGAGTCCTACCTGACCACCTGGGGCTCCTCCGAGCGCCATCGCCCGGCCGCCAGCCTGGCCGCCGGCGCCGCCACCTCGGCCAGTTCGTCGGAGTGGAACCCGTTCACCAGCTACGCGCCCGGGCGCGCCGTGGACGGCGACCTCCGCACCCGGTGGGCCAGCCACTGGAGCGACCAGCAGTGGCTGCGGATCGACCTGGGCGCCCCGCGCACGGTCGGGCGGGTCACGCTCGACTGGGAGCGCGCGTACGGCAGGGCGTACCGGATCGAGGTGTCCGCCGACGGCGAGGACTGGCGGACCGTGTGGTCCACGACCGCCGGTGACGGCGGCCTCGACACGGCACGCTTCCCGGCCGTACCGGCGCGCTTCGTGCGCGTGACGGGACTCGAACGCGGGACCGGATGGGGCTACTCGCTGCGGGAGGTCGGCGTGTACGGCGGCTGACGCCGCCCGGCCGTGCGTACAGTGCCCAGCCAGTCGACTCGGCAACGGCAGGAAGGGCACCGGCGTGCACTGGGCGTACATCGGCTCGTTCACCTCGGGGGGCGGCCGCGGCATCACGGTCGCGGCCGTCGACCCGGCGACCGGGGACCTGACCCCGCGGCACGGCGTCGACACCGTGGCCAACCCCTCGTCCCTGACCCTCGACCGGGCGGCGGGGATCCTCTACGCGGTGAGCGACACCGAGGCGGGCGCGGTCGCGGCCTTCCGCACCGGCCCCGACGGAAGCCTGACCCCGCTCGGCCCGGCGGTCGCCGTGGCCGGTGACGGGCCGAACCACCTGGCCCTCGCCGGGCGCAGGCTGCTCACCGCGAACTACGGCTCGGGCAGCGTCAGCAGCCTCGCCACCGGCCCCGACGGCGGTCCGTCCGGGCCGCCTTCCGTGCTGGAGTTCCACGGCTCCGGGCCCGACCCCGAGCGGCAGCGGGGGCCGCACGCCCACCAGGTGCTGCCCGCCCCGGAAGGGCGGTGGGTGCTGAGCGTGGACCTGGGCACGGACGCGGTGCGGGTCTGCGCGGTGGACCAGGAGACCGGCGGGCTGCGGGTGCACACCGAGACGGTGCTGCGGGCCGGGTCCGGGCCGCGCCACGCCGCCTTCCACCCGGACGGCGAGGTGGTCCACGTCCTGCACGAGCTGGAGCCGCTGATGACCGTCTGCCGGTGGGACGCGGTGGCCGGGCGGCTGGAGCCGCTGGCGGAGGTGGCGGTCGACCCCGAGGGCGCACCGGACGGGGGACGGGTGTTCCCGTCGGTGGTGCGCGAGTCGCCCGACGGGCGGTTCCTGTGGGCGGCCGTGCGCGGCAGCAACCGGATCCTGACGTACGCGCTGGCGGGAGGGGCCGAGAAGCCGCTGCTCACGGCCGTGACGGACTGCGGCGGGGTGTGGCCCCGCGACCTGGTGACCGACGCCTCAGGGCGCCGGCTGTACGTGGTCAACGAGTGGTCCGGGGACGTCACCCGGTTCGCCGTGGACCAGGAGAGCGGGCGGCTGGAGCGCGGCGGCGCGGTGGAGGTGCCGGCCGCCGCGTGCCTGGTCCTCTCCTGACGTCAGCGTCCGGCGCCACCGCCCCGGGCCGGACCGCCCGGCTGGATCGACGCCTTGGACTGCACCGTGTCGACGGTGTGGACGGCCTCGTCCAGGACGGGCTGGGCGAGCCTGCCGTCGAGTCCGACGTGGACCTTGTCGACGATGCCTCCGTTGAGGGACTCGGCGTGGGCGGCGGGGCCGGCCGCCAGGGCCGCGCCGGCGAGGGCGAGCAGGGTCAGGGCGCGGGTGCTGGTACGTGACATGCCCGGCCCAACGACCGTCGCGCCGCCCGGGTCACCGCGCCCGTCGCCCGTCCGGCGCAACCGCGCATCCGGTGGTCAGTCGCCGGCGCGGTCCAGTTCCTCGTCGAGCGCGAGCGCGGCCATGATGAGCGCCACGTGGGTGAACGCCTGCGGGAAGTTGCCCAGTTGCTCACCGGTCGGCCCGATCTCCTCGGCGAACAGGCCCACGTGGTTGGCGTAGGTGAGCATCTTGTCGAACGCGTACCGGGCCATCCCGAGCCGGCCCGCGCGGGCCAGGGCCCCGGCGTACAGGAAGCTGCACAGGGAGAAGGTGCCCTCCTCCCCGCGGAGCCCGTCGGGCGAGGCGAGCGGGTCGTAGCGGTGGACGAGGCTGTCGGAGACGAGTTCGGCCTCCATGGCGTCCAGGGTCGACAGCCAGCGCCGGTCCTTCGGGGAGAGGAAGCCCACCACCGGCATCAGCAGCAGCGACGCGTCGAGGACGTCGCTGCCGTAGTGCTGGACGAACGCCCCGCGGCGCGGGCTCCAGCCCCGGTCCATGATCTGCTCGAAGACCGCGTCCCGTGCGGCGGTCCAGCCCGCGACGTCGGCGGGCCGGGCCAGTTCGCCGGCCAGCCGGATGCCGCGGTCGAAGGCCGTCCAGCACATCAGGCGGCTGAAGGTGAAGTCCCTGCGGCCGCCGCGGGTCTCCCAGATGCCCTCGTCGGGGCGGTCCCAGCTGCGGGCCAGCCAGTCGAGGAGGGCGCTGAGGTTGCGCCAGCCGTCGTACCCGGCGAGCTGCGCCAGGTCCCGGGCGTGGGTCAGGGCGTAGGCCACCTCGCCGTAGATGTCGAGCTGGAGCTGTCCGGCCGCGTCGTTGCCGGCCCGGACCGGTGCCGAGCCCCGGTAGCCCTCCAGGTGGCCGAGGACCTCCTCGGCCAGGTGCGGGTCGCCGTCCACCCGGTACATGATCTGGAGCGGCTCGTCCGTGATGGTGGTGCCCGTCGCGACGCGGGCGCCCAGCCAGCGCCGGAACGCGTCCGCCTCCTCCTCGTACCCGAGGTCAAGCAGCGCCTTCACGGACAGGGACGCGTCGCGCACCCACGTGTAGCGGTAGTCCCAGTTGCGTTCCCCGCCGAGCCGCTCGGGCAGCCCGGTGGTGACGGCGGCCACGGGTGCGCCGCTGGGGGCGTACGTCATCAGCTTGAGGGTGATCGCCGAGCGGTTGACCACCTGCTGCCAGCGGCCCCGGTACCGGCTGCGGCGCACCCAGCGGTGCCAGTAGTCGTAGGTGGAGAGGAACGCCTCGCGGACGCTGTCCTCGTCCGGTCTGGGCGGCGGTGACGTGCCGGTGCCCGGACACACGGTCAGGACGGCGGCCGCGCGCTGTCCCTGGTTCAGCGTCAGCCCGGTGTGGACGTCGTCGCCGTCGCGGAGCAGCCGCACGGGCCGGGCCGCGTCCCCGCCGACGTGCAGGTGGGCCGTCAGTCCCGGGCCGGTGAAGCGTGCCGAGTCCCGGTCCAGGTCGAGGTGGTGGGCCGCCCGGCCGTAGTCGAAGCGGGGGCGGCACTCCAGCCGGAAGCGGACGGTGCCGCGCGTGACCCGCATGACCCTGATGACGCGGCGCCGGTCCTCGGGGGTGCCGGCCTCGGCCGGCGGCATGAAGTCGACGACCTCCCCGACGCCCTCCTCGGTCATGAAGCGCGTCACCAGGACGGCGGTGTCGGCGAGGTAGAGCTGGCGCGTCGTGGCGTCCGGCGCGTCGGGGGCGATGGCGAAGTAGCCGCCGCGGTCGTGGTCGAGGAGGGCGGCGAACAGGCTGGGCGAGTCGAAGCGGGGCGCGCAGAACCAGTCGAGCACCCCGTCGGAGGAGACGAGGGCCGCCGTCCGCAGGTCGCCGATGAGCCCGTGGTCGGCGATGGGTGGGTAGCGGCGCATGGCGGTCCCTTCGCGAGCTCGCCCGTCCCCCCACGCTAGGACCGGGTGCTCCGCCCCGCATGCCGGGCGGTCCGGCCGGGCGGTCACCCGTCGGGCGGCGCGGGGCGTGCCGAACGGCGGGCGGCGGCCTTGAATGGCGGCATCAGGTGCGCCGCCCGCCCGTGGGCGGCACGCGTCGTCGTGTCGCGGTCCCCCCACGACCGGGCCGGTGTTTCGGGAGGGCGCATGACGTCACCGCAGAAGGGGGCACTGCGCCGCACGGGCGCCTGGTGCTCCCGCCACTTCGTGACCGTCATCGTCCTGTGGCTCGCGGCCGTGGCGGGGCTCCAGGTACTGGACCGGTTGTACGGGGGCGACTACTCGGACAACTTCGCGCTGCCGGGGTCGCAGTCCGAGGACGGCCTGAACGTGCTGAAGGCCCACGACCCGGCCGCGGGCGGGTACAGCGCCCAGGTCGTGCTGCACGACTCGGCGAAGCCGCTCACCGACGAGAGCGGGCCGATCGGCACGGCGGTGACGAACCTGGGGAAGCTGCCGCACGTGCTGAGCGCGCAGAACCCGCTGCCCGCGCCCGGTACGCCACCGCCGGCGAAGGGCACGCCCAACGTGGGGCCGTTGTCGTCGGACGGGAAGACCGCGTACATCACCGTGCGCTTCGACGTGCAGCCGTCCACGCTGGGCTCGTCCTACCTGGACGGTGTCGACACGGCGGTCGAGCCGCTGCGCGCGGCGGACGTGGAGGTGGAGTACGGCGGGCCGCTGGGCGAACTGGCGCGGCCGGAGCCGGACGACCGCACCAGCGAGGCCATCGGCTTCGGGGTGGCCATCCTGGTCCTGCTGATCGGCTTCGGCAGTGTCGTGGCGGCGGTGATGCCGCTGGTGACCGCCCTGGTCGCGGTGGTCTGCGGACTGGGTTTGCTGGGGCTGCTGGCCGCGGCCTTCACGTTCGCCACGGTGTCGCCGACCCTCGCCACGATGATCGGTCTGGGTGTCGGTATCGACTACGCCCTGTTCCTGATCACCCGGCACCGGCAGAACCTGATGGACGGGCGGGACCCGGCGACCGCGGCCGGGCTGGCGGCGGCGACCAGCGGCCGCGCGGTGCTCGTCTCCGGCTGCACGGTGATCATCGCCCTGTCGGGGCTGTGGGTGTCGGGCATCAGCTTCATCGGCAAGCTGGGCCTGGCGGCGGCCGTCACGGTGGTCACGGCCGTCCTCGGGGCGCTCACCCTGGTGCCGGCGATGCTGGGCCTGGCCGGGCGGCGGATCGACAAGCTGCGCGTACGGCGGCCGATCGCCGAGACGGAGGCCGGGCCCGGTGAGACGGCGCACGGCACCTGGCACCGGTACGCCCAGCGGGTGGAGCGCCGCCCGTGGTGGTTCCTCGTCTCGGGGGTCGTGGTCCTCGCGGTCCTGGCGGTGCCGCTGCTGTTCATCCAGCTGGGGCACATCGGCGACGGGGCGGACCCCAAGTCGTTCACCGACCGGCGGGCGTTCGACCTGATGTCCTCGGCGTTCGGGCCCGGGTCGAACGGTCCGCTGACCCTGGTCGTCGACCAGACGGACGTGCCGCAGGCGGACCGGTCGTCGCTGGCGAGCCGGGCGCAGAGCACCCTGGCGAACGTGCCCGACGCGGCGCTGATCACACCGCTGAAGGCGACACCGGACGGTGACGTGCTGATCGGGACGGCGTACTCGGTCGCCGATCCGCAGGACGAGAAGACCACGAACCTCGTCAACCACCTGGTGGACGACGTGCTTCCGCAGGCGGTGTCCGGCACCGACGCCCGGACGTACGTGACGGGCACGACCGCGG
This sequence comes from Streptomyces ficellus, assembly GCF_009739905.1. NCBI lineage: Bacteria > Bacillati > Actinomycetota > Actinomycetes > Kitasatosporales > Streptomycetaceae > Streptomyces > Streptomyces ficellus. Next base: position 482,741 of record NZ_CP034279.1, read on the forward strand.
CCCAGGTGGACTTCCTGGACATCGTCTCCAGCCGGCTGCCGCTGATCATCGCGGTGGTGGTGGGCCTCGCGTTCCTGGTGATCCTGGTCGTGTTCCGCGGTGTGCTCGTCGCCGTCAAGGCGGCCGTGCTCAACGTGTTGTCGATCGCCGCGTCGTACGGGGTGGTGGTGGCCGTCTTCCAGTGGGGCTGGGGCGGGCCCGCGCTGGGCGTGTCGGGCGAGGTGCCCATCGAGAGCTACGTACCGATGATGATGTTCGCGATCGTGTTCGGGCTCAGCATGGACTACGAGATCTTCCTGCTGTCCCGCGTCCACGAGGCGTGGGTGCGCACCGGCGACCCGAAGGCGAGCGTCGCGCACGCGCTGGAGATCACGGCGCGGGTGATCACGTGCGCCGCGCTGATCATGGTGAGCGTCTTCGCCGCGTTCATCCTCAGCGACAACATCGTGGTCAAGATGCTGGGCCTGGGCCTCGCCGCGAGCGTGCTCATCGACGCCACCATCGTCCGCCTCCTGCTCGTCCCCGCGGCGATGACCCTGCTGGGCAAGTCGGCCTGGTGGACGCCGAGGTGGCTGGACCGCGTGCTGCCGCACATCGACACGGAGGGCGAGTCCGCCGCCCACGCGGACGCCGGTGCCCCCGCCCCGCCCGGCGGGGGGCGGGCCGGCTGACGCCCCGGGCGAGCCGCCCCTGCGGCCGCTGCCGCCCGAAGTGGCCTGTTCCCCGGTCCGCGGGTGACCGGTCACGACGGGGGCACCCTCGGGCGCGCCCTCTCAGGGGCGTTCGGCGAGGAGGTGGCCCACCACCCGGGCGATGAGGTCGTACGGCACGGGTGCGGAGAGCGGGAACTTCAGGGTTCCCTTGCCCGACCGGTAGGGCTCGATGTCCCGCTGGAAGGCGTCGTCGCCCTCGGGGACGGGGTAGACGCTGACGTGCTTCTGCCAGCCGGCGAAGTAGACGAGGCTCCGGCGGCCGTGGGTGACCGCCGGGATCCCGTAGGAGATTTTCTCGCCCACGCCGTCGGGCGCGGCGTCGTGGATCGTCCGCCGCACCTCTTCGAGGACGCCCCGGACGTCCTCGGGGAACGAGGCGATGTAGTCGTCGACCGACGCGAAGTGCTCTGTCACGGGTCCGCCCTTTCGCTGCCTACCGTGCCACGCTAGGCGCCGCCGCTCCCCCGCGCGCGTTCAGCGCAGCACGTGCAGGGCGCCTGGCTGGACGCGGACCGTGACCGGGAGGGTCGCGTCGACCTCGCCGTCCGCGCCGTAGGGGAGACCGCGGTCGGCCTCGATGCGGATCTCCTTGCCGCGCAGGACCTCGACCTGCGGGCGGCCCATGTGCGCGCCGGTCTTCAGCTCGTTCATCATCGTGAAGAACAGCCGTTTCGGGGCGTGCCGGATCACCACGACGTCGAGCAGGCCGTCGTCGACGCGGGCGTCCGGCGCGACGCGGCGGCCGAACCCGTAGAAGCCGGAGTTGGCGGCGACGACGGTGTAGCCGCGGAGCTCGCGCGCCTCCCCGCCGTCGACGGTGATGCGGTACGCCGCCGGTCGCCAGCCGGCCACCGCGCGCGCCCCGCCCGCGTAGTACGAGGCTGCGCCGCGCAGCAGCCGGGACTGGTTGGCGTACCGGTTGGCGACCGCGTCGACGCCGGCGTACACGCTGCCGAGGACCGAGACGCCGTCGTGTACGGCCGAGTCGACCCGGATGGTGTCGACGGCGCGCGGCTCGGCGCCGAGCAGCAGCTCCGACAGGGCCGCCGGGTCGGTGGGCAGGGCGAGGGCCCTGGCGAAGTCGTTGCCGCGGCCCGAGGGTACGAGTCCGAGGACGGCGTCGGTGCCGCTGAGCACGCCGCCGACCGCGCCGGCCATGCCGTCGCCTCCGACGGCGAGCACCACACGCCCCTGCGAGGCGGCTTGGAGGGCCAGTTCGCGGGCGTGGTCGAGGCTGCGGCTGTAACGGGTGTCCAGCCCGGCTCCCGCCTCCCGCAGGAGCCGGGCCACGGGCAGCAGGGCCGCCGTGCCGCTGGAACTTCCCGCGGCCGGGTTGACGACGGCGGTGAACTGTCGCATGTGCGCGCCTCCGTAGGGCTGGGCAGGCTGGGGGTGGGCCGGGTCAGGGGTGGCGCGGGGGGACGAGGATGCCGGGGTTGAGCACGCCGGCGGGGTCGAGCTCCGCCTTGGCGGCCTGGAGGACGCGGACGCCGAGGGGGCCCACCTCCGTGGCGTACCAGTCCCGGTGGTCGGTGCCCACGCCGTGGTGGTGGCTGATGGTGCCCCCGGCGGCGAGGATCGCCTCGTTGGCGGCGTGCTTGGCCGGTGCCCAGTGCGCGACGGGGTCCTCGCCCTGGGCGGAGACGACCGTGAAGTACAGGGAGGCGCCGTTCTCGTACACGTGCGAGATGTGGCACATGACCAGCGGGGGCGTGCCCGCGTCGGTGAGGGTGGTGGTGAGGGCCAGGCGGACGCCCTGGTAGAGCTCCGGGATCGCGGACCAGAAGGCGGCGGTCTCCAGGGTCTCGGCGAAGGCGCCGGCGTCCAGGAGCGCGTCGCGCAGGTAGGGGGCGTTGTAGCGGCCGTGGGCCCAGCGGTCGCCGGGTTCGCTGCCGACGTGCTCGCCGCCCTCGGCGAGGAGCACCTGGTGGACGCCGGTCCGGCACTCCTCGTTCGCCGCGGCCGTCCCCTCGTAGCCGACGACCGCCATGCAGCCGGCCGAGCCGGCGGCGTCGGCGCTGCCGATGCGGTCGGGCTGGGCGAGCCCGATGAAGGTCTCCGTCTCGTCGGAGAGGCGCAGCACGGTGGGGCGCGGGCCGTCCTGGGCGATCCTGCGGAGCGCGGCGGCGCCGGCCTCGAAGGAGGCGAAGCGCCAGCCCTCGTAGACCCGCTCCTGGGGCAGCGGGCGGATCCGGACGGTCACCGAGGTGATGACGCCGAGCGCGCCCTCGGAGCCGAGGACGAGCTGGCGCAGGTCGGGACCGGCGGCCGAGCGGGGGGCGCGTCCGGTCTCCCAGGTGCCCTCCGGGGTGGCGACGGTGAGACCGAGGACCATCTCGTCGAACCGGCCGTACCCGGCGGAGGCCTGGCCGCTGGAGCGGGCGGCGGCGAAGCCGCCGATGGTGGCCCACTCGTAGGACTGGGGGAAGTGGCCGAGCGTGTAGCCGCGTTCGTTGAGCAGGGCTTCGGCGCGGGGCGCGCGCAGGCCGGGCTGGAGGGTGGCGGTGCGGGAGACCTCGTCCAGGCCCAGCAGGGCGTCCAGCCTGCGCAGGTCGAGGGCGACGAAGGTGGTGCGCTCGGGGGCGAGGCCGCCGACGACGGAGGTGCCGCCGCCGAACGGTACGGCGGCCACCTGGTGTTCGGCGCAGACGCGCAGGACAGCGAGGACCTCGTCGTGGCTGCCGGGCAGCAGGACGGCGGCGGGGATGTCGTCGACCTCGCCGGCGCGGATGCGCAGCAGGTCGGGGGTGGACTTGCCGCGGGTGTGCCGGATGCGGGTCTCGGCGTCGGTGCGCAGGTGGGCGGGGTCGCCGAGGCAGTCGGCGAGGGCGCGGTGCGCCTCGGGGGTGAGCGGGGACCCGGGGACCGCGATGTCGTCCAGTGCGGTGGGGCCGCTGCCCCGCGGGGTGACGCCGAGCAGGTCGCGCAGCAGGCCGGTCACGGTGTCGGGCAGGGGTGCCGCCTTGGCCGGGTCGCCCCAGCCGCTCCACAACATGTCCACGGGGATCGGTTTCCTCACCGTCGGTTCGGGATCGTGGCGTGCTCGCCGGCCCGCCTGGCGGTACACTGTGACAGATGACGCCCATTCGTCACAACCATTCGGACGGGGAAGCCGTCCTCGACGCGGCCCGCGACTGCGTCCTCGCCGTCGGCGTCCGCCGCACGACGCTCACCGACGTGGCCCGCCGCGCCGGGGTCTCGCGCATGACGCTCTACCGCAGGTGGCCGGACGTGCGCACGCTGGTCGGGGACGTGATGACCCGTGAGTGGGTCGGCCTGGCCGTGGCGGCGATGCCCGAGCGCGTCCCGGGCGCCCCGGCCCGGACGCGGCTCGTCGACGGGCTGGTCGCCGGGATCGAGGCGTTCCGCGCCCATCCGCTGTTCCACAAGATCCTCGACGTGGACCCCGAGCTGCTGCTGCCCTACGTGCTCGACCGGCGGGGAGCGAGCCAGGACGCGCTGCTGGGCCTCATCACCGGTGCGCTGAAGGAGGGGCACGCCGACGGTTCCGTCCGCACGGCGCACCCCGACCTCCAGGCCCGGTCCGTCCTGCTGGTCGTCCAGTCCTTCACGCTCTCGCTGCGCACCATGACCGACGCGTCCGACCCCGCGCTCGACGAAGCGGCCTTCCTCGGTGAGCTGCGGACCCTCCTGGAAAGGACCCTCACCCCATGAGCCACCCGCGCACCACACGTGCTTCTTCGTCGCTGAGCGCGGCGCGCCGCCGCCGTGAACTGGCCGGGCTCGCCGACGGGGAACAGGTCGACGTCCTGGTCGTCGGCCTCGGGGCCACCGGCGCGGGCGCCGCGCTCGATGCCGCGTCCCGGGGGCTGACCGTCGCCGCGATCGACGCCCACGACCTGGCCTTCGGCACCTCCCGGTGGAGTTCCAAGCTCATCCACGGCGGCCTGCGCTACCTGGCCACCGGACAGCTCGACGTCGCCCACGAGAGCGCCGTGGAGCGCGGTGTCCTGATGGAGCGGACCGCACCCCACCTGGTCGCCGCCCAGCCCTTCGTGCTGCCGCTCACCCCGCTGGTCTCCCGGTCGCAGGCGGCGCTCGCGCGCGCCGGACTGCACGCCGGCGACCTGCTGCGCGCCTCGGCGCGTACGTCGCGCTCCACGCTGCCCGGGCCGCGCGCCCTCTCCGCCGTCGAGACCCGGCACATGGCGCCCGCGCTGCGCCCGGCCGGCCTGCGCGGCGGACTGCTCTCCTGGGACGGCCGCCTCAGCGACGACGCCCGGCTGGTGACCGCCCTGGCCCGGACCGCCGCCGCGCACGGCGCGCGGATCCTCACCCGCACCCGGGCGCTCTCCCTCGACGGGGGCGGCGCCCTCGTGCGGGACGAACTCACCGGCGAGGAGACGCGGATCAGGGCCCGCGCGGTCGTCAACGCCACCGGCGTCTGGGCGGGCGGCCTCATCGACGACATCCGGCTGCGCCCCTCGCGCGGCACCCACCTGGTGCTCCGCTCCGAGGACCTCGGCTCCCTCACCGCCGGCATGCACATCCCCATCCCCGGCGAGTCCAACCGCTTCGTCCTGGTCCTCCCCCAGGGCGACGGACGGGTGTACGTGGGGCTCACCGACGAGCCCGTCGACGGGGACGTCCCGGACGTGCCCGAGGTCCCCGAGACGGACATCGGCTTCCTGCTCGACGTGCTCGGGTCGGCGCTCGACGTGTCGCTGGGCCGCGCCGACGTGATCGGCGCCTTCGCCGGGCTGCGCCCGCTCCTGGACACGTCCGGCGCGCCGGGTGCGGCCGGCTCGTCGCGCACGGCCGACATCTCCCGCAGGCACGCGGTACTGACGTCGCCCGACGGGGTCGTCACGGTGGTGGGCGGCAAGCTCACCACGTACCGCCGCATGGCGCAGGACGCGCTGGACGCGGCCGTCTCGGCCCGCGGCCTCGCCGCCGGTCCGTGCCGCACGGCCGCCCTGCCGCTGGTGGGCGCCGCGTCGCCGGGCACCCTCGCCCGGCTGGACGCTCCCCGCCGGCTGGTCCGCCGCTACGGCACCGAGGCGCCCGCCGTGCACGCCCTGGGCCTCACGGACCCGCAGCTGGCGCGCCCCGTCGTACCGGGCCACCCGGTCACCGTGGCGGAACTCGTGTGGGCGGTGCGCCACGAGGGCGCCCTCGACGAGGGCGACCTGCTGGACCGCCGCACCCGGATCGGCGTCGTGCCGCAGGACCGGGAGACGGCACTGAGCACGGCGACGGAGGTGCTGCGCCACGAGGACGACGAGAGGCTGACGCCGCACGCCTCGTAGGCTGCGCGCCGGGTGTGGAACACCGGGTGTGGAACAGGGGTTCGCGCCCCGGCGTGCGGTACAGGGGTTCACGCCCCTCGGCGTGGGACGGAACGCACGCCCCGTGGGCGCGTAACAGGCTGCGCGCCGGACGAGTCAGTTGCTGTGCCGGGTCAGGCTGTAGCAGAGGATCAGTACGGCCACGGCCATCACGGTCACGTGCAGCCACGCGGGGGCGGCCGAGGCGTCCTGCGAAGCGGTCACGATGGGGTTCACGGGTTCCTCCGGGTCACATCGTCGTCGTCATGGTGGTGTTGTCGTGTCACGTCCCGCGCGTACCCCGCGTCGCGGGGCCGACGCGGGCGCCGGGGCCGCTTCGTGTTCCGAGACGAATGGCGGCCCACCGCCCGTGCGGGACGACGGATGGCCGGCACGGGGCGGGCGCGGGGCGGGTCCGGGCCCGCCGGTCACCCGTATTCGCTCTCCGCCCTCGCCAGTGCGAGCACCCCGGCGACGACGAGGCCGACCCCGACCAGCTCCGGCAGCAGCCACCAGTGGCCGCGCAGGTGTTCCTCGTAGAGCAGCACCCCCAGCACCAGGCTCACGGTCGCGTCCCCGAGGGTGAGCGCCGGCTGCGACGCCACCAGCGGGCCGCCCTGGAGGGCGTGTTCGAGCAGGAGCAGCGCGGCGACACCGCACGCGGCGAAGGCGTAGGTGTGCCAGGTGGTGAAGAACGCGCCGACGCCCTCGTCGTCGAGGATGTGCATGGACGTCTTCATCAGGCAGGCGGTCAGCGCGTAGCAGACGGCGGTGGCGGCCCCGAGGCACCCGGCGCGCGCCTTCCCCGGGGGGCGGCGCAGCGCGGTGGCCGTCAGCAGCAGGACCACCACGGCGCACACCGCCAGGGTCGGGATCCACCGGTCCAGTGGCACACGGGTGCGGTTGCCCTGCGGTGAGGCGGCGACCATGGCGAGGACCAGCCCGCCGACGACGGCGGCCACCGCCGCCCACAGGCGCGGGGCCATGCTCCGGCGGTCCGCGAGCGACCCGAACAGCAGGGCCAGCGGCAGCTCCAGGACGAACAGGGGCTGTACGAGGGCGAGGGGCCCGGTCGCCAGGGCGGCGGCCTGGCCCACGCCGGCGACGATCACGCACAGGATGCCGGCGAGCCACAGGGGCCGGCGCAACAGGTCGAGCACCATGCCGGGGCGGAAGCCCTGCGTCTGGGGGACGGTCAGCGTGGCACGGCGCTGGAGCACGGTGGCGAGACCGTTGGCGGTCGCGGCGCACAGCGCGAAGACGGTGGGGAGGAGGACGCCCATCCGTCGATCCTCGCCCCGCGAGCGGGTGCCGGGGCGCCGACACGGCCGGGCCCCGGCCAGAGGAGTGGGGTGAACACCGGTCCGCCCGCCCGCGGCGGGGTCAGCCGTCCTTCAGCTCGTCCACCACGCCCCGGACCACGTCCACGGAGGAGTTCAGCGCCTCACGGGACGCGGCGCGGGCGACCCGCATGCGCTTCGAGCCGTAGTGGACGAGGACGGAGGCACCCGACGCGTAGACGACGGTGAGCGCGCCCGCGACCCGTTCGGGGGTCCACACGCGCTCCAGGCCGCGCACCAGCGTCGAGTGCGCCGACCAGAGGGCGAGCAGCCCGCACGCCCCGCCGGCCGCCAGGGCCGCGACGCCGTGGCGGGCTTCGGACAGGCCGAGGCTCGCCTCGTCCCGCGCGATGTCGAGGTCCTCGCGGACCGTGTTGCGTGTCTCCTCGGGCAACGGCTCCATGCCGCGCTCGTACCCGCGCCGCGTGCGGCCATTCCCGGGCCACCGGTGCCGCCCCGGGAAACGCCGACGGCCCCGCCGGCGGGGGAAGGCGGCGGGGCCGTGGCGGGACGGAGGGGGGCCGTCCCGAAGGGGGATGTCTTTCGTCTGCCCCCGGTCCGGCGGGTCATGCCTGGGTCAGCCGGGGCGGTGGGCGTGGACGTAGAGATGGGGTTCGGGTTCCGCGTCCGGCCCGTGGGGACGGTAGAGCGCGGTGTGGTGGTGGACGACCTCCAGGCCCGCGTCCTCCAGCACCCGCAGCTGGTCCGCGGCCGCCAGGCTGCTCACCGTGACCCGGTGCCCCATCCACTCGATGTCGAGGTTCCTGACGTCACCGGGCACGGTGGCCATGGCGAACGCGCCACCGGGAGCGACCCACGACGCCATGGCGGACAGGGACGTCTCCACCTCGGGCTGGTCCATCATCAGCAGCGGGAAGAACGCGCACACCGCGTCGTAGCCGCCCTCCGGCGCCCGGTAGGCGCGTACGTCGGCCTGCCGGAAGTCCGCGCCGGGCACCCGCCGGCGGGCCAGCCGGACCATTTCGGCCGACACGTCGATGCCGGTCACGGCGAAACCCGCCCGGACGAGCGTCTCCGCGGCGGGACGCCCGGTGCCGCTGCCCACGTCCAGGACGCGCGCGCCGGGCCGGAGCCGGCCGGTGAGCCAGTCCAGCGCCTCCAGTTGACCGGGCACGTCGGCGAACACCTCTTCGTACCGCGCGCCGACCGCGTCGAAGACCTCGGCGGCCGACGCGCCCCCGGGCCGTGGCACCTGGCTCACGCGACCCACCTCCGTGGTCGTACGGGATTGAAGCGACGACGGTACCGGCCCCCTGCCGGGGCCCGCCAGGGCGACGTCCGGACGGCGGACACCACCACCGCCCCCAGCCGCCGCGAGCGCCTGGGGCAGGGGCACTTGGGCGGGCGGGACGCAACTTCGACAGGGTCCGCACGGGCGGCTACTTTCACCTGGTCCTCGTTGGGCCGCCCACGGTCACGGGGACTCCTTCAGGCTGCGCCGGCCGCGACAGGACGAGTCGTTCACCCCGCACGCACCCCGGCACACCAACACCCGCTGACCACGGAGAGACGCATGCCCCACCTTGCTCTGTACACGTTCGGCGTACTGACGTCACCTCTCGCCGACCCCGCGCCTCTCACACGCGAGTTCTACGACGTGGGGGAGTCCGTCTACCGGGCGATGGGTCAACACCCCGGCTACCTCGCGCATGCTGAAGCGGCGGACGGTGACCGGGGCGTGCTCTTCGACGCGGACTGGGGTGCGTGGGGAGAGTTCGCCGTACCGGCTTGGTACGGCAAGGGCCGTACACCGGAAACCACCGCCCTGGCCGCCTCCCTCTCGCTCTGGACCGACCTGCGCTCCGCCTTCGACGCCGTCTACACCGGTCCGCACCGTACGGCCCTGAGCAGGCGTTACGACTGGTTCGAGCGGACGGGGCACCCGAACCACGTGCTGTGGTGGGTCTCCGACGGCGTGATACCCACCTGGCACAACGGGGTTTCCAGGCTGGAGCACCTCCATGCCCACGGCGCCGCACCGCACGCCTTCACCTTCCACGACTCGTTCGCCCCGGACGGGGGCCCGGCGGCGGCCGTCCGGGCATCGCGCGCTCGCCCGGCGCGGGGCGCCGTGTGAAGCTGGGCCGAGCCGAGCGGAGGCCTCGTCGACGGGTGTGCCATGGAAGCAGCCAGCAGGACCGCGGGCGGCCCGGACGGGGCCGGTCCCGGGCGGTTGCGGCGCCGGGCGGACGCGTTGCGGCACGGCTCGTCGCCCGTGGCGACCGCCGCGCGCCGCGCGGTGCGCGTCACGGTCGCGTCGTGTGCCGGGTTCTTCGCCTGCGTGTACGGGTGGGGCCTGCCGGTCGTCGGGACGTACGCGCTGTTCGCGGTCGTCGCGATGGCGGGGCTGTCCCGGATCCCGGGCACGGGACGTCAGCGTGCCACCGTCGTCGCCTCGCTGCTGCCGGCCGGGTGGGTGCTGGTGACCGTGGGGACGTTCCTCGCGGTACGCACCTGGACGGCGGTGGCCGGGATGCTGGTGCTGGGGTTCGTGATCGCCTACGCGGCGGTGGCGGGGCCGCGCCTCGCCGGGGCGGCGCCCGGACTGCAACTCCTGTACATCCTGCCGTGCTTCCCGCCGTACGCCCCGGACACCGTGGACCAGCGGCTGATCGGCACCACCCTCGGGTTCGTGCTGCTCGTGCTGGCCGAGGCGCTGATCTTGCCCGATCCGCGGACCCGGTCCTACCGGGCGCTGGCGGCGGACGCCTGCGAGGTGGCGGCCGGCTGCGCCGGACAGTCCGCCCGGCCGCCCTGGACGGTGGCACCGGCCATGCGCGCACGGGCGGCGGCCGCCGGGGAGGCCCTGCGCCCGTCGCTCGTGCCGGAGGCCGAACGGCCGGGCGGGCCGGGCCTGCGCCAACGGGCCCTGGCGCACACCGGGCTCACCGCCCGGATGCTGCTGGACCGCCTCGCGGCGCTGCCCCCGCCTCCCGGGGGCGGTCCGCCCAGTGAGCGGAGCGCCCGGGTGATCGCGGCGGTGCGGGAGGTCGCGGGCCACACCGCCCGGCTGCTGCGCGGCGAGCCCGCCGGCGCCTCGCCCGGGTACGAGGCCGCCGTGGAGTGCCTCCGCCGGGCGCGGACCGTGCCCCCCGGACCGCCGGGCGGTTCCGCGTCCGGGCCCGGCGCCGACCGCCCCGGGCCCGAGCGGCTGCGCCGCCGCGCCGCGCTGACGGGCACCGCCGCGGTCGCGCTCGCCCTGTCGCGGGCCGCGTCGCTGGCGGTGGCGGGCCGCCGGGAACGCCGGGCGGTCGCCGCCGGGGCCCGGGCCTCGGACGGCACGTTCTGGTACGCGGCGCACGGCTCGGCGTACCTGTGGGTCATCCGGGTGCGGGGCCATTTCAGCGTCCACTCGGTGTACTTCCAGAACGCCGTCCGGCTGGCGCTGGCGCTGGCCGTGGCGCGCACGGTGGCCGGTCTGGACTCCTTGCCGCACGGCTTCTGGGCGACGCTGGCCGCGCTGTCGCTGACGCGCACCACGGTGCACCAGACGCGCTCGACGGTGGCGGCGGCGCTGACGGGCACCCTGGCCGGGGCGCTGGTGGCGGGCCTGCTGCTGGTGGTGCTCGGGGCCGACACGCTGGGGTACGCGGTGGTGCTCCCGTTCGTCATGCTGGTGGCGTTCGTGATGGGCCCGACGCGCGGGGCGGGCTGGGCCCAGGGCATGTTCACGGTGGTCGTGTCGGTGGTGTTCGCCCAGCTCGGGCGGGCCACCTGGCAGCTCGCGGAGGTGCGGGTCCTGGACGTCCTCACCGGCAGTGTGATCGGGCTGGTCCTGGGGCTCGTCGCCTGGCCCAGGGGCGCCCGGGGCGAACTGCTGCGCTCCCTGGCGCGGATGCTGCGGGCGGCGGCGGCCACCGTCCGGGAGACGGCGCGGGCGGTGGGTGACGACGGGCACGCGGACCGGGACCGCCCGGGCGGCCGGGACCACGTCGAGGCGCTCCGGCACTCCCTCACGCTCGCGGAGTCGGCGTTCGCCCAGCGGCAGAGCGAGCCGCCCTCGCCGCACGAGCGGCAGCTGGACTGGCAGGCCGCTCTGATGACGGGCCACCACGTGCTGCGGGGCGCGCAGCGGCTGCGGCGGCTGCGCCGGGAGGAGCCGTCACCGCTGGGCGCCGCCCCGGCCGCGCGGATCGCCGGGTACGCCGACCTGCTCGGCGCCCGGTACGAGCGGATCGCCGCGTCGATCGAGGGGAAGCGGGCGTACGACGGGACGGGTCCGGGCGGCCGGTGTCACCCGGCGGCGGGCCCGGCCCTCTCCGAGGAGTGCGACGACGTCGGGATGGCCACGCTGTCGCTGTACTTCGACACGGCGAGCTGGCTGGAGACGCTCGCCACGGACGCCGACCGGATCACCCGGCACCTCTCCCCCGCCGGCCCGGCGCCCTCCTGACCGTCCCGGCCCCCCGCGGGCGGCGCGTTCACGTCCCCGGGACCGGGTCGTGCCACGTCTCCCCGGCTCCGGGGAAGTCCGCCGCCTGCGACGGGCCCCAACTGCCGGGCGCGTACGTGTGGACGGGCAGGCCGGGTGCGAGGGCGGGGTCGACGGCGCGCCAGGCGGCCTCCACGGTGTCCTGGGGGGCGAACAGCCAGCGCTGCCCGTCCAGGGCCGCTCCGATCAGCCGGTCGTAGGGTCGCATGTCGTGCTCGGGGCGCTCGCTGAAGGACAGCGGCTCGCTCTGGGCCTGCCAGCCCGCGCCCGGCCGCTTGCCGACCAGCGTGAGCGTCAGGACGCTCTCGGGCCGCACCTGGACGCGCAGGGTGTTGGCGCCGGCCGACGAGCCGAGGCCGAAGATGTCCCTCGGCGGTCCGTGGAAGGTGACCCACACCTCGCTGGCGCTCACGGGCAGCCGCTTGCCGGCCCGGATGAGGACCGGTACGCCGGCCCACCGCCAGGAGTCGAGGTGGAAGCGGGCGGCGACGTAGGTCTCGGTGCGGCTGCCGGGTGCGACCCCCGGCACGTCCAGGTAGCCGTCGTACTGCCCCAGCAGCACGTCCGCCGGGTCCAGCGGGCGCAGCGCGGTGATGACGCGGGCGCGGGAGTCCTGCCACTCGGCCAGCCCCGGGCCGTCGGGCGGGTCGGCGGTGACCGTGGCGAGCAGCTCCAGCAGGTGGTTCTGGAGGACGTCGCGGACCGCTCCGGTACGGTCGTAGAAGCGGCCGCGGTCGTCGACGCCGAAGGCCTCCGCCATGGTGATCTGGATGCTCCGCACGTGGTCGCGGTCGAGGAGGGGTTCGAGCACCGAGTTCGCGAAGCGGGCGAACATCAGGTTCTCCATCTGCTCCAGGCCGAGCCAGTGGTCGACGCGGAACACGGCTTCCTCGGGGAACACCTCGTGCATGGTCGCGTTGAGCTCCCGGGCGCTCTTCAGGTCGGTGCCGAAGGGCTTCTCGACCATGATGCGGGCGTGGTCGGCGCGGCCCACGGCGGCGATGCCCCGCGCGATCCGGCCGAACAGGGCGGGGGGCACCTCCAGGTAGTACAGGACCCGTCCCCTGTCGCCCAGTTCGCGGTCGAGCGCCTGGTAGGTGGTGTCCTGGGTGAGGTCGCCGTCCACGTACCGCAGCAGTCCGAGCAGTTTCTCCGCCCCGGCGCCGTCGGCGGGGATGCCGTTGTGTTCGAGCGAGGCCCTGGCGTAGTCGCGGAACCGCTCCAGGTCCCAGCCGCCGGTCGCCACACCGATGACCGGCATGTCGAGGACACCGCGTTCACACAGCCCGACCAGCGCGGGGAAGGTCTCCAGCTTCGCGAGATCGCCGGTCGCCCCGAAGATGACGAGTGCGTCCACGCGTTCCGTTGTCATGCTGCCTCCAGGAGGTCAGAAGTGCCGACGGTCCAGGGCGTCGTCGAGGGTCGTGGCGGCCATGATGAGCGAGAGGTGGGTGAAGGCCTGGGGGAAGTTGCCCAGTTGTTCGCCGGTGGGGCCGATCTCCTCGGCGAAGAGCCCGACGTGGTTGGCGTAGGTGAACATCTTCTCGAAGGCGAACCGGGCCTTCTCCAGTCGTCCGGCGCGGGCGAGGGCGTCGACCCGGAGGAAGCTGCACAGGCTGAACGTGCCCTCGCAGCCGCGCAGTCCGTCGGGCGAGGCGGCGGGGTCGTAGCGGTAGACCAGGCTGTCGGACACCAGGTTCTCCTCGATCGCGTCGAGGGTGCCCAGCCACTCAGGGTCGGTGGGTGACAGGAACCCGACGCGCGGGGTGAGCAGGAGGGAGGCGTCCAGGACGTCGCCGCCGTAGTGCTGTGCCAGTCCGCCGCGCGCGGACGACCAGCCCCTGTCCATGATCTGGGCGAAGATGGCGTCGCGCGTGGTCCGCCAGCGGACCAGGTCCGCGGGGCGGGAGAACTCGGTGGCGAGGCCCAGCCCCCGGTCCAGGGCGACCCAGCACATGACGCGGCTGAAGGTGAAGTCCTGCCGCCCGCCGCGGGTCTCCCAGATGCCGTCGTCGGGGCGGTCCCAGGAGTTCGCCAGCCGGTCCAGCACCTCGGCGATCGCCTTCCAGCTGCGGTGGTGCGGCCGTGTGCCGCCGCCCCGGCCCTGGGCGAGGGCGTAGAGCGCCTCGCCGTAGATGTCGAGCTGGAGCTGGTCCATGGCGGCGTTGCCGACGCGGACGGGGGCCGAGCCGCGGTAGCCCTCGAAGTGGTCGAGCACCTCTTCGGGAAGGTCCGGATCGCCGTCGACCCGGTACATGATCTGGAGCGGTTCGCGGTCGCGTCCCCCGCCGCCCGGGCCGGGTCCCGACGGGCTCTCGGTCAGCCGGGCGGTGAGCCAGTCGGTGAACGCGGTCGCCTCCTCGACGAACCCCAGGTCCAGCAGCGCCCGTACGGACAGGGAGCCGTCCCGTATCCAGGTGTAGCGGTAGTCCCAGTTGCGTTCCCCGCCGACCTGCTCGGGGAGCCCGAGGGTGGCGGCGGCGACGGGCGCGCCCGTGGGCGCGTAGGTGAGGAGCTTGAGGGTGATGGCGGCGCGGTGCACCATGTCCGGCCACCGGCCCCGGTAGTGGGTGGTGTGGATCCACCGCTGCCAGAACCTCACCGCGTCGTTCAGTTCGTCCTCCAGCCCCGGTACGTCGATGGGGCCGGGGGGCGCGCCGTCGGGCCGGCACACCGTCAGGGCGGCTCCGGCCTTCTGTCCCGCGCTCAGGTGGATGGTGCCGTAGGCGTCGTCGCCGGTGGCGCCGCCGGGGCCTCGCTCCAGGGGGAACGTGGCGCGCAGGTGCGCGGCCGTGCCGGGGCTGCGGAAGGTGGCGTGGTCGCCGTCGACGTGCAGGGTGTGCGGGGCGCGGGCGAAGTCGAAGCGGGGCGCGCAGCGCAGCCGGAAGCGGACGGTGCCGCGCATGCAGCGCAGCATCCGTACCAGGACGTGCCGGTCGGTCGCCGCGCCGCCCGGGGACGGGGGCATCCAGTCGAGCAGTTCGCCCACACCGTCGGGCGACATGAAACGGGTCACCAGCACGGCCGTGTTGGGGTAGTACAACTGCTTGCAGGTGCCGCTGGGGTGGTCCGGGGCGATCTCGAAGAACCCGCCGCGGTCGTGGTCCAGGAGGGCCGCGAAGAGGGCGGGTGAGTCGAACCGCGGCGCCGCGAACCAGTCGACGACGCCTTCGGACGAGATGACCGCGGCGGTCTGCAGGTCGCCCACGAGACCGTGGTCGGCTATGGGAGGGTAACGCTCCACATGGGCTCCTCGTGTGGTGCGTGGCCGTCTCCCCCCACTATCCGCCTCGCCGGTCCTCCCGTCGCCCCGAGACGCCTTCCCGCAGGCCAGGCGCTGGGTGCGGGGCGGGCGGCCGGTGTGCGAGGCTCAGCCCATGCGGTACATCATCATCGGCGCGGGCGCGGTCGGCGCCACCATCGGCGGGCGGCTCGCGCAGGCGGGCAAGGAGGTCGTCCTGGTCGCGCGGGGCGAGCACGCACAGGCCCTGCGGGCGGACGGACTGCGGCTCACCACGGCGGAGGGGACGCGGGTCCACCGGCTGCCGGTCGTCACCGGCCCGGCGGACGCGGGCCGTCTGCGGCGGGACGACGTCCTGCTGCTCACCGTGAAGACGCAAGGAGCGGTCGCCGCCCTGGACGCGTGGGGCGACGCGGAGGTGGCGGGCGGCGGCACGGCGGCCCAGCGCCTGCCGGTGTTCTGCCTGCAGAACGGTGTGGAGGGCGAGCGGATCGCGCTGCGGCGGTTCTCCCGCGTCCACGGCGTGTGCGTCTGGCTGCCGTCGACGTTCCTGCGGCCGGGCATCGTGTCGGCGCTCTGCGCCCCGCTGACCGGCGTCCTGCACCTCGGGCTCGCCGCGGGTGGCAGTGACGCGTTGTGCCGGGCGGTGGCGGCGGACCTGACCGCCGCGGGCTTCGGGGCGCCGGTCGTCGACGACGTGATGCGCTGGAAGTACGCCAAGCTGCTGTCCAATCTGGGCAACGCGATCCAGGCCACCACCGGCCCGGAGGCCGCGCCCGCGAAACGGGCTCTTTTGGGGCGGGCGGTCCGCGAGGCGGAGGCGGTGTACGCGGCGGCGGGCATCGCGTACGCCTCCGCCGCCGAGGAGGCGGAGGCCCGCGACGGCAAGGCCGAGCAGCCGGCGGAGGTGCGGGGTGGCTCGTCCTGGCAGAGCCTGGCCCGGGGGACGGGATCGATCGAGGCGGACTACCTGAACGGCGAGATCTCGCTGCTCGGGCGGCTGCACGGGGTCGCGACCCCGGTCAACGACGTCCTGCGGCACGCGGCGAACATCTTCGCGCGCAAGGGCCTGCCGCCGGGTGCGATGTCCGTCGAGGACCTCACGGCCCTCGCGGACGAGGCCACCGCCCGCACCGCCGGTCAACCCCCGGGGTAGCCCCCGGGGCCCCCGGGGCCCCCGGGGGCTTTGGGCGCGCGGGGGGTCCGGCACCGTACAGTGCTCCTGGGCGCGGCACGAGCATCGGGAGAGCACGTGACTGCGGTGAGCCTTGAGCACAGGACCGTACCCGCCGACACCGGCGAGGTGACCCTGCTGATCGCGCGGCAGGTCGAGCCGGGACACGAGGCCGTCTTCGAGCGCTGGGCGCGGGGCATCCTCGCGACCGCGGCGGGGTTCCCCGGTCACCTGGGCCACGGCCTGTTCCGGCCGTCCGCCGACGGCGCGCCCTGGTTCCTGATCCACCGGTTCCGGGACGCCGAGGCGTGCCGCCGCTGGCAGGAGTCCCCGGAGAGGGCGGCCTGGTTCGCCGCCTGCGAGGGGCACCACCACATCGAGGTGGCGCGGCGGGAACTCACCGGGATGGAGACGTGGTTCGCCGAGCCGGGCGCGGTGACGCCGGCGCCCCCGCGGTGGAAGATGGCGATCAGCGCCACGCTGGCGATCTACCCGATCTCCCTGGCGGGCAGCTATGTCCTCGTCCCGCACCTGACCGGCCTGCACCCGGTCGTGAGCAGTGCGGTGATCGCCTGCGTCTTCAACGTCCTGATGACGTACGCGGCGATGCCCGCGGTCAGCCGCCTGCTGCGGGGTTGGCTCCGCGGACCGCGGGCGTAGGGGACGCCCCTGCCCGGGCCGCGGAGCCGGATCCGGTGGCGGCTTCGGTGCGGGCGGCCGGTCGGTGAACCCTCGTGGCGCGTGGTGGGGGCAGCAAGGGTTTCCCCTCTTTCTCCGTGGTTTCTCCGTCTGACATCTTGCGTTCGCCCCCTACACACTCGGCCCGGCTGCCCGACCAGCACGCCGGGACTCGGAGGACGCGTTGATACGTCACATATCCCGTTGGCACCCGGCGAGATCGCTCACGGCCGCCGCGGCCGTACTCGGCTCGACCCTCGCCCTCGTCACTCCGGCCGCGGCCCTCGGCAGCGCGCCGGACGCCGCCACCCCCGTGCCCGCACCGGCCGTCGCGCCGGCGTCGGCCGCCGCGTGGGTCGCGGGCACCCGGGCCCACCTCGTGATCACCTCGCCCGGTGACACCTCCGCCGTGCGGGCGGCCGTGACCGCCAACGGCGGTTCGGTGTTCGCCGCCTACGACGCGATCGGCGTGATCGTCGCCCACTCGGCCTCGGCCGGCTTCGCCTCCGCGATGCGCGGGGTTTCCGGAGTGCAGCAGGTCGGTGCGACGCGTACGTCGGACGTGCCGGCCGACGCGTACGACCCCGCCCTCCCGGCGAACCCGCCCCAGGCGTCGAACCCGCCGGCGGAGAGCCTGCGCTGGGACATGACCCAGATCAACGCCGACAAGGCGTGGGCGGTGAACCCCGGTTCCGCGACGGTCAAGGTCGGTGTGCTCGACACGGGCGTGGACGACCGGCACCAGGACATCGCGCCGAACTTCAACGCGGCGGACTCCGCCTCCTGCGCCTACGGCAAGGCCGACACCCGCGCGGGCGCGTGGCGGGACGTCGGTACGCACGGGACGCACGTGGCCGGGACGATCGCGGCCGCCAAGAACGGCAAGGGCGTGGTCGGTGTGGCGCCCGGGGTGAAGATCTCCTCGGTCCGCATCGCCGAACCGGGCAGCAGCCTGTTCTTCGCGGAGAACACGATCTGCGGCTTCATGTGGGCCGGTGACCACGGCTTCAAGGTCACCAACAACAGCTATTACACGGACCCGTGGCAGTTCAACTGCCCGGACAACGCCGACCAGGCCGCCATCATCGAGGGTGTCCGCAGGGCGCAGGAGTACGCCGAGAGGCGGGGTTCGCTGCAGGTCGCGGCGGCCGGCAACTCCAACCTCGACCTGGCGAACAAGACGGTCGACACGGAGAGCCCCAACGACTCCACTCCGGTCAGGCGCCCGATCACCAACGCCTGCCTGGACATTCCGACCGAGCTGCCCGGCGTCGTGACGGTCGCCGCCATGGGCAAGGGCAACGTCAAGGCGTCGTACTCCAACTACGGCAACGGCGTCGTCGACATCGCCGCCCCGGGCGGTGACGGTGCCTCCGGCGTCTACTCCACCCTGCCCGGCGGCAAGTACGGCAACATGAACGGTACGTCGATGGCGTCGCCGCACGTCGCGGGCGTCGCCGCGCTGATGGCGAGCGCCGACCCCACGGCCACCCCGGCCGACATCCGGTCCCGGCTCGGCGTCCAGGCTGTGGACGTGGCGTGCCCGGCCGACAGCCGGTGCACGGGTACCACCGCCAGGAACGGGTTCTTCGGCGAGGGTCAGACCGACGCCCTGAAGGCGGTCGGTGGGACGACGCCGCCTCCCGGCGGGTACTTCGAGACCACCACGGACGTGACGATCGCGGACAACGCGACCGTGGACAGCCCGATCACCGTCTCGGGTGTGACGGGCAACGCGCCGGCCGCCCTGAAGGTGGGCGTCGACATCGCGCACACGTACCGCGGTGACCTGGTCGTCTCGCTGGTGGCGCCCGACGGCACGGTGTACCCGCTGGAGGACTTCGCCGACAACGACGGTACGGACAACGTGCGCAAGGCGTACACGGTCGACGCCTCCGCGGAGGTGGCGAACGGCACCTGGAAGCTCCGGGTGCGGGACATCGCGCGGCAGGACACCGGGAAGATCGACGCCTGGAACCTGACCTTCTGAATGTTCTGAGGGCTTTCGTCCCTCCGGGCACCGCCGTTCATGGCCGTGCCGCCCCGCGTCGGTCGCGGGGCGGCACGGCCGCGGCGTTCACACCCGGCGCCACCTCGCCATGGCGAACGAGAACAGCCCGTACAGCGCGAGCCCCAGTGCGACGGCCACGAGCAGCCAGGGGCCGGCCGGGGTGTCGGCGAAGGAGCGGATGGTGTCGTCGACGCCCTTCGCCTCGCTGGGCCGGTACGTGATCGCGGCTCGCAGCGCGAACCCGCCGGCCACCATGAAGACCAGGCCGCGGGCCACACCGCCGCCCACTCCGGCGACGTCGACGGCCTGACGGGCCCGGGTGCTCATCTCGCCCAGTTTCAGATGTTTGTGGTAGCTGCGCCGGATTGCCTGCACGGCACCGACGGCGCCCGCGACGGCGATGCCGATCCCGGCGGCCGCCACCAGCCACTGCCCGGCGGGCAGTTCCAGCGCGCGAGCCGTCAGGTCGTCGGACTGCCGGTCGCTCTGTCCGCCGCCGCCGCTGTGGTCACCGCCGGCGAACGTGAACACCGACCAGGCGGCCACGGCGTAGAAGACGGCGCGGCCGGCCGAGAGCAGTCGCCGGGTCGTCTTGTTCCCCCACAGCGCCTCGGTGAGCTGCCACAGGGCCATGCCCACCAGGCCGATGCCGAGCAGCCACAGGAGCACCGATCCCATGGGTTTGGCGGCGACCTCGGCGAGGGCACCGCCCTTGTCGGCCTGTTCGCCGCCGTCTCCGAAGGCGATCCGCAGGGCCAGGAAGCCGACGAGGAGATAAATCACACCCCGTGCGGCGAATCCCCACCGACCTGCCACCTCTACGACGGTTCTGCCGCTTTTGCCGTTTGCCTTGTTCCGTATGCTCACCACGGCACCTCCCCTGCCCCGTTGCCCTGCGCGGCGGACGGGAAACCGGGCGGCCGCCCGGCAGTGGGACCTGTGGGGTGCGGGTTCTCGAAGGTTGCCATTGTTTTTTCGCTGTTTCCGTTATCACCGGCCCGGCGGCCGGTCTCCCAGGTGTCGGGCGGATCGTCGTCCGCGGGAGGAAGGAGCCGAGAAGTGAGCCAGACAGACGAGGCACGGCTGGTCAGGGCGGCGCAGGCCGGGGACCAGCGGGCGCAGGACGAGCTGGTGGCGGCCTACCTGCCGCTCGTCTACAACATCGTCGGGCGGGCGCTGAGCGGGCACGCCGATGTGGACGACGTGGTGCAGGAGACGATGATCCGGGCGCTCGGCGGCCTCGGTTCGCTGCGCGATCCGGACCGGTTCCGGTCCTGGCTGGTGGCGATCACCATGAACCGGATACGTGACCACCGGTCGGTCCCCACCCTGGCGGGTGACTCGTACGCCGGGGAGGAGCCGGCGGATCCGGGCGCCGACTTCGTGGACCTCACGATCCTGCGGCTGGGACTGTCGGGGCAGCGGCGCGAGGCGGCCGAGGCCACCCGGTGGCTGGAGGACGACGACCGGGAGCTGCTGTCGCTGTGGTGGCTGGAGGCGGCGGGCGAGCTGAGCCGGACGGAGGTGGCCGAGGCTCTGGAGCTCACGCCGCAGCACACGGCCGTGCGCGTACAGCGGATGAAGGCGCAGCTGGAGACCGCGCGGATCGTGGTCCGGGCGCTGGCGGCGGTGCCGCGGTGTGTGCTGCTGGACGACGCGGTGGCGGGGTGGGACGGGCTGCCGTCGGCGCTCTGGCGCAAGCGGATCGCCCGGCACGCCCGTGATTGCACGGTGTGTTCCGGTCATGGTGCGGGGCTGGTCCCCGCCGAGGGGCTGCTGGTCGGTCTGGGGCTGGTGCCCGTGGGGGCCGCGCTCGCGGGAGCGGGTGCGGGGCTCGCGGCCGGCGCGGGCGACACGTTCGTCCTGGCGGGTGCCGGGTCGGCGGTCCCGGGCGCGCACGGGTCGGTGCCCGCCGGGGTGGCCGCGGGCGGTGCCGGGCGCGGGGGCGGGAGCGGTCCGGGCGTCCGGCGGCAGGAGCGCCACGCCCGGCGCCGGCGGCAGCGACGCGGGGCGGCCGCCGCGGCGGCGCTGCTGGTGGCGGGCGGCGGGGTGGCCGGCTGGCAGCTCCTCGGGCCCGAGGAGGGCAGCCGGGAGCTGCGTACGCAGACGGCGACGGAACCCTCCCGCGCGGCGCTCGCGACACCGTCCGCGCCGGCCCGGCCGAGCGCGCGGCCGTCGGCCTCGCCGTCACCGTCCGCGTCGAAGAGCCCCTCGCCGTCGGCGTCGCCGTCCAAGAAGCCGAAGCCGAAGGCGACGCCCAGCCGGAAGACGGCCGAGCCGCGGCCGGAGGCGTCCCCGTCACGGGAGCGTTCCGCCCCGCGGCCCGAGCGGCCGCAGGCGCCCTCGGGGGGGTCGTTCGCGGAGCAGGTGACCGCGCTGGTCAACTCGGAGCGGGCGGACAACGGCTGCGGTCCGGTGAGCCAGAACGGGCAGCTGGACACGGCCGCCCAGCGGCACTCCGAGGACATGGCGGCCCGCGGCTACTTCGACCACACGAGCCCGGACGGCACGGACCCGGGCGACCGGGTCACCGCCGCGGGGTACCAGTGGTCGACGTACGGCGAGAACATAGCGAGGGGCCAGCAGAGCGCCGCCTCGGTGATGGAGTCCTGGATGAACAGCCCGGGCCACCGTGCCAACATCCTCAACTGCTCGTTCAAGGAGATCGGCCTCGGCGTCCACCAGGGGCAGGGCGGCCCGTGGTGGACACAGGTTTTCGGCGCACGCGGCTGACCGGGCGACGACGGGCACGGCCGTTGATCGCCGTGCCCCGATCGGGGGGCTCCGGGCCGAGGCTTCAACCGGGGAAGAGGAGGGGCTTATCCTCGGACGACGGGGTAGATGGTCACCGCACCTCGCCGACGACCCTGCGGCGGCAGACCGCGCGGTGCCCATCACGAGGGAGGAAGGGAGCGGGCACGTGAGACCGGCGAGGGAAGCGGACGTGGGGCTGGACCGTGACGTCTTCATGCGCGGGCTCGTCCGGGAGCTGGCGACGTCCCTGGAGACGGTGGTCGGCCTGGAGGAGGCGTCCGGCTACATCAGCCTGGTCGGCCAGTCGGTCGGCACCCAGATCAACGCGTCCTACACCGCGGCCCTCGGTGTGCCGCGGCTCACCCGCGAGCAGGTGGCCGACGTCCTGGTCGACCTCAAGCAGCGCATCAGGGGCGACTTCTACCTGATCTCCCAGGACGAGGAGAAGATCGTCCTGGGCAGCCGCAGCTGCCCGTTCGCCGAGAAGGTGGAGGGCCGGGAGTCGATGTGCATGATGACGTCGAACATGTTCGGCACCATCGCCGCCCAGAACCTCGGCTACGCGCGCGTGGAGCTGGAGGAGACGATCGCCCGCGGCAGCTCCGGCTGCCGGGTCGTCGTCCACCTCACCCCCGACCTCGAGATCGACGAGCACGACGAGCCCGGCCGCGAGTACTTCGGCGACTCGCGGAAGGCGGAAGCCCCTACCGCCGCCCCCACGACGCCGGCGCCGGCAGAGGACTGAACCGAGATGGACCTGGCCGGCTTCCACGCCGTGGCCAAGCTCCTGCCGCACGCGGTCGTGGTCGTCGCCGCCTCGGGCAGGATCCTGGCCGTCAACCCCGCGACGCACCGGACGATGGACACGCTCCGTCCCGGTGCCGACCTGCTCGGGCTGGTGGCCGACGCCGACGACGTGGCGCAGCGGCTGAGGCAGTGGCTGCGCAGCGGCTCGCCGCTCCCGGGCGTGATGACCGCGCACGACGGTGAGGGCCGTCCGATCCGGCTGCGGTGCCACGGGGCCCGCGCCACCTGGTGGCAGGGCTCCGAGCCGGCCGTACAGATCCACCTGTCGCGGCTGGACGTCAGCGACCGCTTCGTGGCGCTCAGCCAGCGGGTCAGTCTCATGAACCAGCAGATGGCCTACCGCCGGGCGATCGCCGAGCAGCGGGACCGCATGCTGCGCAGCGAGACCGAGGCGCGCGCCCGGATGCAGCGCCTGTACCGTCTGACGGCCGCGCTGGCCGCCAGCGCGAACCTCACCGACGTGTGCGAGGCGGTGCACAAGTGCGCGCCGCAGGCCCTGGACGCGGCCGGGGTGACCCTGGAGCTGCACCCCCGCCGCATCGTGCCGTCGCTGGCGCCCACCGACACGCTTCCGGTCACGACCGCCGCCTGGACCGATCTGGACCAGCTGCCCGGCGGCCCCTCCCCCACCGGGTCGCTGCCGGAGGCGGCGCGGCGCGTGCCGCTGGAGGCGGAGGGCGTGACCCTGGGCAGCCTGGTGATCCACTACCTGCCCGGGGCGGACCCGGACCCCGACCACACCGTCGCCATCGCCCAGCAGATCGCCCAGGCGGTACGCCGCGCCGGTCTGTTCGAGCACGAACACCGCCTGGCCGTTCGGCTCCAGCGCAGCCTGCTGCCGCGCCTGCCGGAGATCGACGGTCTGGACATCGCCAGCGGCTACGCCCCCGGTACCCACATGGTGGACGTGGGCGGCGACTGGTACGACGTCCACCTGCTCAGCCAGGACACCATCGGCTTCACCATCGGGGACGTGGCCGGCCACGGCATCACCGAGGCGACGGCGATGGCGCAGATCAGCACGGTGCTACGCGGCCTGTCCCGGCGGCACCGGGAGAACCTCCCGGCGGTGATGGCGGAGCTCAACGACTACCTGGGCACGTACCACGACGGGCTGATGGCCACCGCCTGCTACGCCACCTACCACCGCAGCACCCGTACGCTGCGCTACACCCGTGCGGGACACCCGCCGCCGCTGCTGATCCGGCGCGACGGCACCACCGAGTACCTGATGAGCGGGCTCGCCCCACCGCTCGGCCCGGTGCCGTTCACCCGGTACCCGCAGGCGGAGATCACCGTCCCGGCGGGCGCCACGCTCGTGTTCTACACCGACGGCCTCATCGAGCGCCGGGGCGAGAGCCTGGACGTCGGGCTGGACCGCCTCGCCCGTACGGCCTCCACCGCGGCCGCGCTCGACGCGCAGGGCACGTGCGACCTGCTGCTGCACGAGCAGCCGGACACGGACATGCCCGACGACCAGGCCCTCCTCGTCGTCCGTTTCCCGGAGGAGGACCCGTCCGGGGAGGACCCGTCCGGGGAGGGCCCCGAGGCTGAGGCCGCCCCCGAGGGCTGAGCCCCGCCGGGCGGGCGGTCCGCGTCTGCCGGCCGGTCCGGTGCCCCCTGCGGGTGAAGCGTGGGCCGAAGATCGCCGATTCCGCTCGTTCCGCCGCGAGACTGTGCCGCGGGGCCGCTGGGCCCACGGATCAGGGAAGGCGGACGCAATGGCGAACGGCACCGTTCTGCTGGCACTGCGGGAGAACCCTCTGGGCGGTGGGGTCAGCACCGAGCAGCTGCGCCGGATCGGCAAGGAGCTGGCGAACCAGGGGCTGGAGCCGCGGTGGGCCGCCAGTGCCCAGGAGGCGCGCGCCACCCTCCACACGGAGTCGGGTCTGGCGGCTGCCGTCGTCGCCTGGGACCTGCCGCGCGGCACCGGTGCCGCCGCCGGGAAGGGCGACGGGGCGGACGGCGAGGTGGCCGGCGGGGCGGACGTCCTGCGCCACATCGGACGGCGGTTCAAGAACCTGCCCGTCTTCCTGCTCATGGCCGACGACGCCGACCAGGACCTGGAACGGCTGCCGCTGTGGGTCTCCGAGACGGTGGTCGGCTACATCTGGCCGCTGGAGGACACCGCCGCCTTCATCGCCGGGCGGGTCGTGACCGCCGCCCGCGCCTACCACCAGGACATCCTGCCGCCGTTCTTCAAGGCGCTGCGCCGCTTCGACGACGCGCACCAGTACTCGTGGCACACCCCCGCGCACTCGGGAGGTGTCGCGTTCCTCAAGTCCGCCGCCGGGCGGGCGTTCTTCGACTACTTCGGCGAGCGGCTCTTCCGCAGCGACCTGTCCATCTCGGTGGGGGAACTGGGGTCGCTGTTCGAGCACAGCGGGCCGATCGGCGAGGCCGAACGCAACGCCGCCCGCGTCTTCGGCGCCGACCGCACCTACTTCGTCCTGCACGGCGACTCCACCGCCGACCGCATGGTGGGCCACTACAGCGTCACCACCGACGAGATCGCCCTGGTGGACCGCAACTGCCACAAGTCCGTCCTGCACGGCCTGGTGATCTCCGGCGCCCGCCCCGTGTACCTGGTGCCGACGCGCAACGGTTACGGCCTGGCGGGTCCGCTGCCGCCGGCGGAGACCGGTTCCTCGGCGGTCGCCGCCCGGATCGCGGCCAACCCGCTGGCGGCCGGGGCGGTCTCGCGCGAGGCCCAGTACGCGGTGCTCACCAACTCGACGTACGACGGCCTGTGTTACGACACCGTCGCAGCCGCCCGGGCCCTCGCGCCGAGCACTCCGCGCCTGCACTTCGACGAGGCGTGGTTCGCCTACGCCCGCTTCCATCCCCTGTACGCGGGGCGCTACGGGATGGCGGTCGGCCCGGACACGCTCCCGGGCCCGGAGCGGCCCACCGTGTTCTCCACCCAGTCGACGCACAAACTGCTGGCCGCCCTGTCGCAGACCGCGATGGTGCACGTCAGGTCGGCGCCGCGGGCCCCCGTGGTGCACGAACGGTTCAACGAGGCGTTCATGATGCACGGCACCACCTCGCCGCTCTATCCGGCCATCGCGTCCCTCGACGTGGCGACCGCGATGATGGACGGTCCGCAGGGGCAGTGGCTGATCGACGAGGCGGTGACCGAGGCCATCCGCTTCCGGCAGGCCGTGGTGCGCACCGGACGGCGCATCGCGGGCGCCGGGGACCGGCCCGGCTGGTTCTTCGGCGTCTGGCAGCCGGAGACCGTCACGGACCCGGCCACCGGTGAGCGCGTCGCCTTCGCCGACGCCCCGGCCTCACTGCTGCGCCGCGAACCGGGCTGCTGGCACCTCGAACCGGGCGCCGCCTGGCACGGTTTCCGTGATCTGACCGACGGCTACTGCATGCTCGACCCGATCAAGGTGACGCTGACCTGCCCCGGTGTGTCCGCCACCGGGGAGACCTCGCCGTGGGGGATCCCGGCGCGCGTGCTGACCGCGTACCTCGCCACGCGGGGCATCGTCGTGGAGAAGACCGACAGCTACACCACGCTCGTCCTGTTCTCGATGGGCATCACCAAGGGCAAGTGGGGCACGCTGATGGACGCCCTGATGGACTTCAAGGCGCTGTACGACGCGGACGCGCCCCTCGACCGGGTGCTGCCGGACCTGGTGGGGCGGTATCCGCGCCGGTACGCCGGCACCACGCTGCGCGACCTGTGCCAGGAGATGCACGAGCACCTGACCGGCGCCCGGCTGATCACCGCGCTCGACACCGCGTTCCAGCAGCTCCCCGAGCCGGTCGCCCCGCCGCAGGCCTGCTACCAACAGCTGATCCGCGGCGGTACCGAACGCCTCCCGCTCAGGGAGGCGTCCATGCGGGTCGCCGCCGCCATGGTGACGGTGACCCCGCCGGGCATCCCGGTGCTGATGCCCGGCGAGTCCACCGGAGCGCCGGACGGGCCGCTGCTGCGCTACCTGGGCGCGCTGGAGGCGTTCGACCGGGCGTTCCCCGGCTTCCACAGCGAGGCGCACGGTGTGACCGTGGACGCCGAGACCGGTGACTACCTGATCGAGTGCGTCCGCCCGGCCCGGGTCTGACGCGTCCGGTGTTCCGTCCGTGACCGGGGTGATTGCCCGGTCCGGTGTTTTCTGGGGGGTCTGTATGGCGCGGCGCGCGTCCGGTCCGTGGTCACGCCTGCGGTACCGCTTCGACAACCTGATGGTCCACGGCACGCCCGTGCTCATCGGCTGGCTGACGCTGGTCTGCCTGGTGATCGTGGTTCCGGCCAGTGTGGTGCTCGTCTGGGCCGACCGCGGTGCTCCGTCCGGTTTCTCCGGGCGGGCGACGGCCGTCTGGCAGAGCGTCGGCCGCACGCTCAGGCTGGGTGGCGAGGTCGGTCCGCCCGTGTACGTGGCGATGTCGGTCCTGCTGGCGCTCGTGGCACTGCTGTTCGTGTCGGCGCTCGTCAGCCTGATCACCACGGGGCTCAACGAGCGCCTGCTGGCCTTGCGGCTGGGCCGGTCGGTGGTCCTGGAGGAGCGGCACACGGTGCTGCTCGGCTGGTCCGACCAGGTGTTCCCGGTCGTCGCGGAGCTGGTCGCCGCCAACGCCAATCAGCGCAGGGCGGCCGTCGCCGTGCTCGCCGACGAGGACAAGGCCCACATGGACGGCGAGATCGCGACGCACGTCGGTGACACGGGCACCACACGGGTGATCTGCCGCAGCGGTGCCACCACCGACCCGGCGGTCCTGCCGCGGGTGAGCCCCGGGACCGCGAAGGCCGTGCTGGTGCTGTCCCCCGGCGGCCCGGACGGCGACCGTCATGTGGTGAAGACGCTGCTCGCCCTGGACGCGGCCGTGCCGCGCGCGGAGGACCGGGTGGTGGTCGCCGCGGTGCGCGAGCCCCGGCACCACACGGCCGCGGTCCTGGCCGCGGGCCCGCACGGGCACGTCCTGAGCATCGACGACATCGTCGCCCGGCTCCTGGTCCAGACCTCGCGACAGCCGGGACTGTCGCTCGTCTACCGGGAGTTGCTCGACTTCGCGGGTGACGAGTTCTATCTGGTGCCCGCCGCCGGGCTCGCCGGCCGTACGTTCGGCGAGGCGCTCAGCGCGTTCGCGACCACCTCGGTGGCGGGGCTGGTCCGGGCCGGCGGGGACACCGTCCTCAGTCCGCCGCCCGACGTGCGCATCGGCGCCGGCGACCGGCTCGTGGTCATCACCGAGGACGACGACACCGCGGTGCCGGCCGACACGGTGCCGCCCGTCGACGAGGACGCGATCGTCGCGGCCGGACCCCGCGCACCGGCGGCGGAACGGCTGCTGCTCCTCGGCTGGAACCGCCGCGCCCCGCTGATCGTCGAGCAGCTCGACCAGTACGTACGGCCCGGCTCGTCCCTGGACGTGGTGTCGCTGAGCGACGCGGCGACGCTGCGCTCGGCGGTGAGCGCGGTGGGCGGGTGCGTGCGCCTGCTGGTGACGTTCCACCACGGTGACATCACCGAGCGGCGGACGCTGAGCGGCCTGGACGTGCCGTCGTACGACAGCGTGATGCTCATCGCGGACGACGGGGGTTCGGCGCAGGCCGGTCCGGAGACGGACGACCGGACGCTGGTCACCCTGCTTCACCTGCGCGCCGTCGAGGAGGCCGCCGGGCGGGAGCTGTCCGTGATCACGGAGATGACCGACGACCGCAACCGGCTGCTGGCACCGGTGCGGCAGGGCGCGGACTTCATCGTCAGCGGCCGGCTGATCAGTCTGCTGATGACGCAGATCGCGGAGAACCGGCACCTGGCCGGTGTGTTCGACGAACTGTTCAGCGCCACCGGGAGCTCGATCCACCTGCGGCCGGCGGCCGACTACGTCCTGCCCGGCCGTGACGTCTCCTTCGCCACCGTGGTGGAGTCCGCGCGCCGCCGTCAGGAGTGCGCCATCGGCTACCGGCTGCGGGCCGAGGCGGCCACGGGTCCGTCCCACGGCGTGCGGATCAACCCGGACAAGCGCGTGCCGGTGCGGTTCGGGACGGGGGACGCGGTGATCGTCGTGGCGGAGGGCTGACCGGCCACCACGAGGCTTCCGCGTGGTGCGGTCTTCACTCCTCGGGGTGGTCGTCCGTCGCCACCGTCGACTGCCAGGTGCGAACCCGACAACCGGGGGAAGAAGTAGCGGCAGCGAAAAGGAGGCTGCTGTGGACGGTGAAACACTGAGGATCGGGGACGTACTGGCCGAGGCGGCCGACGCCTCGCCGGTGGAGTCCGTGGACGTCGTCGCCCGCCACCTTCAAAAGCGCTTCCAAGCGGTGTGCGTCTCCTTCCTGTTCGCAGACCTCATCGGGGAGAAGCTCATCCGGCTGGCGATCGCCGACGGGCCGGAGGCCGAGCGGGAGGGCACCACGCGCATCGGCCTGCGGGGCAGTGTGTACGAGAAGGTGCTGCGGTCACAACGCCTGCACGTGGAGCCGCACGGCGACAACGCCCGGCGGGTCGTCGCGCCGGTCACCAACCGGGGCGACTGCATCGGTGTGCTGGAGATGACGCTGCCGTACACCGACGAGTCGACGCTGCGGCAAGTGCACGAGGCGGCGCGGGCGCTGGCGTACATCATCGTGACGGACCGCCGGTTCACCGACCTCTACCACGTGGGGAGACGGACGACGCCGACGAGCCTGGCGGCCGAGATCCAGCACAACCTGCTTCCGTCGGCCTCGTGTTGCGAGGCGGCGCAGTTCTCGGTGGCCGGTGGCCTGGTGCCGGCCGACGACATCGGCGGCGACACCTACGACTACGCGCTGGACCGCGACACCCTGCACCTGTCCATCACGGACGCCATGGGGCACGACACGGAGTCCGCCCTGCTGGCCACCCTCCTGGTGGCGGCGCTGCGCGGTGCCCGGCGGGCGGGCTGCGGGATCGCCGAGCAGGCCCGCCGGGCGCACCGGGCCCTGGTCGCCCACGACTGTGGCATCGCCACCGGTCAGCTGCTCCGGGTCGACCTGGGCGAAGGACGCGTCCAGCTCGTCAACGCCGGCCATCCGCGCCCCCTGCGGCTGCGCGACGGCGAGGTGGAGGAGCTCGCCCTCGCGGTGAACCTGCCCTTCGGGGTGCCCTCTCCGGTCCCGTACCGGGTCCAGGAGCTGGAGTTGCGGCCCGGTGACCGGCTGGTGCTGCTGACGGACGGCATGCAGGAGCGGTCCGCGTCGGCGGTGGACCTGCCGGCCCTCGTCCGGGACACCCGGTGGCTCCACCCGCGTGAGGCGGTCACCGCGCTGGTGGGCGCGGTGCGTACGGCCTGTCAGGACCGTCTGCCGGACGACGCCACGGTGATGTGCCTCGACTGGTACGGCGCGGATGCCGCCGGGCGGCGGGAGTCGTGGTCCTCGTAGGAGAGGTCTTCGTAGCAACGGTCTTCGTAGGAGCGGGGGGGTGAGGCGATGGTGGCGGAATGCGCCATTCCTTCACCGTGTGAAGAAATTGTCGGCACGCTGGGTGCCGTCGCCGGAGGCCTCGGCTCCGTATGGCCCTCACGCGGGGCACATGCGTCCGCCGGGCCCTCCGACGGACGCACCGGTGACGCCCCGGTACCCGCGTCCTGTTCGAGCCGGTGAGCCCCGCGCACCGGCGGGACGGGGCAGACGGCCGCGGCGGGCGTGTCCTAGCCTCCCGCGCCATGCGCATCACACACCTCAGCAAAGCGATCCTGACCGCACTGCTCACCGTCGCCTTCGCCCTCGGCCTGAGCGGGCCGGCGACCGCGGCGGGGCAGGGGAACACCGGGGCCGCCGCCGCGGACCTGACCTTCACGGCCGACCAGCAGAGCGTCACGCCGGGGTCCACGGTCAACTTCACGATGACGTTCACCAACAACCAGGAGACGGACATCTGGTTCGTCTACCAGTCGGTGCAGCCGACGTGGCTCACCACCCAGCGCAAGGACCTGAAGTACGCGTTCACCTCCTGCACCGCCGACGGCGTGACCTGCTCGGGGACCGGCACCACGAGCGTGGGCATGAACTACGCCATCCCGCTGGCGCCGGGCGCGACCCGGACGGTGACGCTGTCCGTCCAGATCGCCGCCGACTCCGGCTGCAACGGGAACATCGGCTTCTACTCGTACCTCTACTACGAGTACAACGGCGGCCAGGCCACCAAGGACGGGGTGTTCAACACGCCCGAGACGCGGGTCGTCTGCGCGCCCGCCACCAGCTGACCGACCCCCCCTTCTCGCAGGATCCCGTCCCCCGGCCCGCAGGCGGCCGGCCGCACCCGGGTGCGGCCGGCCGCCTCGTCGTGTGGCCGAAAACCGGCAGCGGCCCCCGGGGCTTCGCACGGGCCGGCCGGGCGCCTCCGGCAGGGCCGCCGCGCGGCCGGCCGCAAGCGATTTCCGCCGCGCCGCACCAGCGCCGCACTCCGCCGGGACCGTGCGGAGAGGCCCTTCCGCACAGCCCTTCGAGCGGCCCCGGGAACCGTCTCCCACCCGGTCCGGCACCTGCGCTTTTCCGTCATGTTCCACATCGTGCGCACGGATCCTCCACACAGGCCGCACTATGTGACGCGTTGGAGCCGATCGGCGCCGCCTCGGCGAGGCGCGGCCGGGAGGCTGGGGGGTGGGGTGCGTCCGCCGGGGAGAGGCGGGCCGCCCTTCCGGGGAGGGACATCACCGCATGAAGCGGACGCTGCGCACGACCGCGCTCACCATGGGCGCGCTGTTACTCGGGCTCGGGTCCCCGGCCATACCGGCGACCACCGCGGCGGCGGACCCGGCGCCGCGCGTCGACCTGCGGGTCCTGGTCGTCACGGACGGCGGGCCGGCCACCGCGGCGATCGCCGCCGAGCTCGACGGCGCCGGGACCCCGTACACGCTGGTGGACCTCACCCGTGCGGACCGGCCCGTGATCGACGCGGCGTTCCTGGCCGACACCGTCGACGGCCGGCCGCGGGCGAAGTTCCAGGCGGTAGTGCTGCCCAACGACGCCCCGTTCGCGGCCGGTTCGGGCGAGATGGCCGCGCTCGTCTCGTACGAGAGGACCTACGCCGTCCCCCAGGTCGACGCCTACACCTACGCGAGACCGCAGAACGGGCTGGCCTACCCGGTGAACGGCGGCTACCTCGGCACCGTGGACGGGGTGCGCGCCGAGGTGACCGCGGCGGGCCGGTCGGGGCCGTTCGGGTACCTCGACGGCGCCGTGCCGTTCGAGGACAACTCACCCACGGTCAGCGAGAGTTACGCGTTCCTGTCCCGGCCGGTCGCCGGGGCCGACTTCACGCCCTACGTCGAGGCGCCGATGCCCGGCCGGCAGACCCGGGGCGTCCTGGTCGGCGAGTACCGCCACGACGGCCGCCGGGAGCTGGTGGTCACCTTCGCCTACAACCAGCACCAGCAGCAGTTCCGGCTCCTGGCGCGGGGGATCGTCGACTGGATGACCCAGGAGACCAGGCTCGGCACCTCGCGCAACTACTTCGCCGTGCACGTGGACGACGTCTTCGCGGCCGACGACCGCTGGGACACCACGCTGAACTGCACGCCCGGCGACGTGGACTGCGCGCCCGGCACCGGGGCCCCGGACCCGATCCGGATGACCGCCGCGGACGTCGAGCACGCGGCCCGGTGGTCGCGCGACCACGGGTTCACCCTCGACATGGCGTTCAACGGCGGCGGCAGCGTGGAGCACCGCGAGGAGCACGGCGGCAGCGATCCCGCCGCCGACCGGCTCGTCGCCGACCGCGACGCGTTCCGCTGGATCAACCACACCTACGACCACCCCTACCTGGGGTGCGAGCAGGACGTCAGCAGCGTCCCGTGGAAGTGCGCCACCGACGCGGCGGGCGCCACCCGGTACGTGAGCCGCGCCGAGATCGACCACCAGATCGCCGGCAACCGCAGGTGGGCCGAGCGGGCCGGACTGCCGCTGCGCGACGGCGAACTGATCACCGGCGAGCACTCGGGGCTCAGGCTGCTCCCGCAGCAGCCCGAGGACAACCCCCACCTGGCACCGTCGCTCACCGCCAACGGCATCGCCTGGCTCGGGGCCGACAACTCCCGCGACCCCGGGCAGCGGCAGGTGGGCTCCGCCCTGACCGTCGCCCGCCACCCGGTGAACATCTTCTACAACGCGGGCCGGGTCGCCGAGCAGGTCGACGAGTACAACTGGATCTACACCAGCCGGGCGCAGGGCGGCAGCGGCCTGTGCGAGGAACTGGCCACCACCACCTGTCTCGACGAGCCGCTGGACGCCGCGACCGGCTACACCGGTCACATCGTGCCGCTCGAGACGCGGGTCGCGCTCGGGCACGTCCTGTCCGGCGACCCCCGCCCGCACTTCATCCACCAGTCCAACCTGGCCGAGGACCGCATCGCCTACCCCGTCCTCGACGGGGTGCTGGACCGGTACGCCGCCCTCCACGCCGCCAACACCCCCCTGGTGAACCTGCCGATGAGCGCCATCGGGGCCGAGCTGCGCGACCGCGCGGCCTGGCGGACCGCGGTCCGGGACGGCGACGTCACCGCCTACCGCGTGGGTGACACGGTGACGGTGGAGGCCCCCGCGGGGCTGCCCGTCGCCGCCACCATGCCGGCCGGCACCGTCCACGGCGCCACCGCCTTCGGCGAGCCGTACGCCGGCACCACCTCGGGCCGGGTCGCCGGCCCCGGGAGCGGCCCGATGACCCTCGCGCTGCCCGGTTCCGCCACCGGCGCGGACACGGCCGACACTGGCGCCGCGCGGACCCCGGCACCGGCCCCGTACCGGAAGGCACCGCACACCCCGGTGCCCCCGGGGGTCACCCGGCCGGTGCCGCCCGGCCCGCAGGGCTGACCCGCCGCGCTCCCCGCCCCACCCACTCCCCGCCCGGCCCCCGGGCACCGGTGCGCGTCACCGGTGCCCCGGCCGGCCCCTGCTGCCGCGGAGCACGTCCATGCACGTATCGCACCCCGCGCCGCGCACCGGCGCGGCGCACGTCACCCTGCTCACCGAAGGCACCTACCCGCACAGTCACGGCGGCGTCAGCGTCTGGTGCGACCAACTCGTCAACGGCATGCCGGACATCGACTTCGAGGTGATCGCGGTGACGGGAACCGGCCGGGAACCACTCGTCTGGAAGATCCCCCCGCACGTGTCCGAGCCCGTCGCGGTCCCCATGTGGGGCCCCACGCCCACCGGCGCACCACCGTCGGGCCGCCGTGGGCGACGGCTCATGGCGGCGTACGAGCGGTTCCTCACCGCCCTGCTCGACCCCGCCCACGAGGAGCTGTTCGGGCCGGCGCTGCACGAGTTGGCGGGGGCCGCCCGCGACGGGCTGCTCAGCCCCGCCCTGCGCTCGGACCGCGCCGTCACGGTGCTGACCGGGGTGTGGAACCGGCCCGGCCTGACGGTCCGGGAGGCCCGCCCCTCCCTGCACGACGCCGTGACCGCCACGAACCTGCTGGAGCACGCCCTGCGTCCGCTGGCCGCGCGGCCGCCGCACCGCGGGGTGGCCCACGCGGTCAGCGGCGGCATCGCCGCGCTCCCGGGCCTGGCCGCACACCAACTGCACGGTGTGCCCCTGCTGTTGACGGAGCACGGGGTGTACCTGCGCGAGCGGTACATCGGCTACCGGGGCGCCGCCTACCGCTGGCCCGTGAAGGCGGTGATGCTGGGCTTCTTCCGGCTGCTCGCCGGGGAGACGTACCGCCGGGCCGCGCTCATCACCCCGGGCAACCGCTACAACCGGCTGTGGGAGGAGCAGGGCGGGGCCGACCCCGCGCTGATCCGCACGGTCTACAACGGGGTGGACCCCGCCGCGTTCCCGGCCGCCGGCCCGGAACCGGAGCGCCCCACCCTCAGCTGGGCCGGCCGGGTCGACCCCATCAAGGACCTGGAGACGCTGATACGCGCCTTCGCGCAGGTGCGCGAGCGCATACCGGAGGCCGTGCTGCGGCTCTTCGGCGGGACGCCCCGCGGCGGCGAGGCCTACCGGGACCGGTGCGAGGAGCTGGCCCGTTCGCTGGGCCAGGGGGACGCCGTGACCTTCGAGGGCCGGGTGGAGGACATCCGGGACGCCTACGCCGCGGGCAACGTGGTGATGCTGTCCAGCATCAGCGAAGGGTTCCCCTTCACCCTGATCGAGGCCATGTCGTGCGGGCGGGCCACCGTCTCGACCGACGTGGGCGGGGTGCGCGAGGCGGTCGGGGGCGCCGGTCTGGTCGTACCGCCGCGCGACCCCGGCGCGATGGCCGCCGCCGCGCTGGAGCTCCTGAGCGACGCGCCGCGCCGGGCGGCGATGGGTGAGGCGGCACGGCTGCGGGTGATCGAGCAGTTCACGCTCCGGCAGACCGTGGAGACCTTCCGCTCCATCTACGTGGAACTCTCCGCCCCCGCCCGGGACGCACTCCCCCACCCGGAGCGCGCACACCTCGCCGCCCGCGGGAGCGTGGCCGGATGAGCGGACGGTCCGTTCCCGAGCCGGACAGCGACACCGTGACGCTGCGGCTGGCGGGACCGGTCGACGAGCTGGCCGCCGAACTGTCCGACCGGACGGCCTCGGCGATGCACCCCTACGAAGTGGCGGCGCTCCTGGAATCCGAGGGGCTGACGGGAGAGCGGATACGGGAGCGGTACGGCCACCCGGACATCTTCTCCCTCGCCGAGGAGCTCTACCGGCGGGTGCCGCGCGCCTTCCCCGAGCCGCCCCCGGCCACCGACCCCTGGGCGCCCGACCACCTGCGCTGCGCCCTGCGCGGGTTGCTGTTCGCGCTCCCGGGGCTCGCCTATCCGCTGACCGCGCCGCTGTGGCGGGGGGCGGGGGCGGTGACCGGGCTGGTCCTCGCGGGGCTCGTGTCGTGGGCGTGGGGGCAGGCGCTGAGCCACCGCACCTACGTACGTCTCGCCACGGGCCGGCACGAGGCGGGTCTCACGCTGCGGGCCGGTGCGCCGGTGGGCGCCGTGCTGGCGAGCCTGGCCGCCCTGGCGGTGGCGGGACCGGGGGCGGCGGCCCTGTTCGCGGTGGGCCAGTCCGTGTACCTGGCCGCGGCGGGCGTCCTGCTGGTGCTGGGCCGTGAGCGGGTGCTGGCGGCGGCGCTGTCGCCGCTCGTCGTGGGCGGCGCGCTGCTGCTGTACGGGGAGCCGGGGGCGGCCTGGCGGGTCGGTCTGCCGCTGCTGGCCCTCGCGGCGACGACGGCGTCGGCCGTGCGCGCGGTGCGCGGCGCCCTCGGTTCGGCACCGGTGCCGGGGGCGGCCCGGCCGGGGTACCTGTCCTCGTCGCCGTACGGGCTGTTCGGGCTGGCGGCGGGGGTCCTCGTGCTGTCCCTGGGGGCCCGGCACCCGTACACCGTGGTCGCGCTGACGGTGAGCATGGGGCCCGCCGAGTGGCTGCTGTACCGCTTCCGGGGGATGTCGGTGGCGGCGCTGCGGGCGTCGGCCACGCCCGCGGGGTTCCGGCTGCGGACGGCACGCACCCTGACGTTCTGTCTCGCGGCGTACCTGGGGCTGCTCGTCCCGGCGGCGCTGCTGACCGGGGCGCCCGCGGCGGAGGTGGCCGCTCTGGGCGCCGCCCTGTGGGCCGCCCTGCTGCTCCAGGCCTTCGGCGCGGGCTGGTTCCCGGCGGCCGTGTGCCTCCTGGCGGCGGCCGGTGTCCTGGCGGCGGCCACCGGCGGGGCGCCGCCGTGGGTGTCCCTCGCCTGGTGCGCCGCCGCCGCGCTCGCCCTGGCCGGCTGCGTCCTGCACGTGCTGGGCCGGCCCTCCGCGCACGCCTGACCGCACCTTCAGCACTTCCGTCTCGCGCACCACCGCCTCGCGCACCACACGACCAGCCATCCGGACGAAGGGGAACACCACGTGACCTCCGCACCGCTCGCCGCCGTCACCGGAGCCGACGGGTTCATCGGCTCACACCTGACCGAGGCCCTGGTGGCCTCGGGGCACCGGGTCCGCGCCATGGCGCAGTACAACTCCTTCTCGTCGTACGGCTGGCTGGAGGTGCTGCCTCGCGACGTGCTCGACCAGGTCGAGATCGTCCTGGGCGACGTGCGCGACCCCGGTTCGGTGCGCGCCCTCGCCGAAGGGGCGGACGCCGTCTACCACCTGGCCGCGCTCATCGCGATCCCGTACTCCTACCGGGCGCCGCACAGCTACGTCGACACCAATGTGACGGGCACCCTCAACGTGCTGGAGGCGGTGCGGACGCTGGAGACGCCCCGGCTGGTGCACACCTCCACCAGCGAGACGTACGGCACCGCCCGTACGGTGCCCATCACCGAGGACCACCCCATCAACACGCAGTCGCCGTACGCGGCGTCGAAGGCGGGCGGGGACCGGCTCGCCGACAGCTACCACGCGAGCTTCGGCACGCCGGTGGTCACCCTGCGCCCGTTCAACACCTTCGGCCCCCGGCAGTCGATGCGGGCCGTCATCCCGACCGTGATCGGACAGGTCGCCGCGGGCTCGCGCACGATCACGCTCGGGGACCTGCGGCCGACCCGCGACTTCACCTATGTCGCCGACACGGCGCGGGCGTTCCTGGCCGTCGGCACCGCCCCGGCCGAACGCGTCGTGGGGCGGACCTTCAACGCCGGTACGGGGCAGGAGATCTCGGTCGGCGACCTGGTCCGGCTCATCGGCAAGGTGATGGGCGCCGACCTGGACGTCCAGGAGGACGCGCAGCGCATCCGGCCCGCGGCCTCGGAGGTCATGCGGCTGGTCGCGGACGCCACCCGGCTGCGCGACGCCACGGGCTGGGCGCCGGGCCACGACCTGGAGCAGGGCCTCGCCCGGACCGTCGAGTTCTTCCGCGACCCGGCGCATCTCGCCCGCTACAAGACGGACATCTACAACATCTGACCCGCACGGAACCCGTACGAGCCATGGAGAGGGAGGCATCCCCATGCACGCAGTGATACTCGCCGGGGGCAAGGGTGTGCGGTTGCGTCCGTACACCACCGCACTGCCCAAGCCGCTGGTGCCCATCGGGGACCGGCACGCGATCCTGGAGATCGTGCTGCGGCAGCTGGCGGCGGCCGGCTTCACCAGCTGCACGCTGGCCATCGGCCACCTCGGGCAGATCATCCGCGCCTACGTGGGCAACGGCTCGCGGTGGGGCCTGGAGGTCGACTACGCGGCCGAGGAGAGCCCGCTGGGCACGATCGGGCCGCTGCTGATGATGCGGGACCGGCTGCCCGAGACGTTCCTGGTGATGAACGGCGACGTCCTGACCGACCTCGACTACGCCGATCTGCTGCGCCGCCACGCCGGCGGGGACGCCCCGCTGACGATCGCCACCTACTGCCGCCAGGTGCACATCGACTTCGGGGTGCTCACCACCGACGCCGGCAAGGTCGTCGGGTTCAGCGAGAAGCCCAGCCTGGACTACCGGGTCTCCATGGGCGTGTACGGGCTGTCGCGCGCCACGCTGGAGCACTACACGCCGGGCCTGCCGCTCGGTTTCGACGAACTGATCCTCGACCTGCTGGACACGCCCACTCCCCCGGCGTCGTACGAGTTCGACGGCTACTGGCTCGACATCGGGCGGCCGGACGACTACGACCGGGCCAACGCGGAGTTCACCACCCACCAGTCCCTCCTGCTGAAGGGGGCCTGAGACCCGCATGCGCATCCTCGTCCTGGGCTCCACCGGCTACCTGGGGGGCCACGTCACCGCCGGGCTGCGCGCCGTCGAGGGGGCGCGGCTGCTCCTCGGCGGCCGCTCCCCCGGCACCGACCTGGCGGTGGACCTCGCGACGGCCCGGACCGGTCCGCTGTGCGAGGCGCTCGCCCCGCTCGCGCCCGACGTGGTGGTCAACTGCGCGGGCGCCGTGGGGGGCGACCCGGTGACGCTCGCGGAGGTGAACGCCCGGGGGCCGGCCGTGCTGTGCGCCGCGCTGCGGGAGGCCGCGCCGGGCGCCCGGCTGGTCCACCTCGGGTCGGCCGCCGAGTACGGCCCCGGCACCGCCGGGGAGCCGGTCACGGAAGGGGCACCGACCCGGCCGGTCGCCCCCTACGGGGCCACCAAGCTCGCCGGGACGGTCGCCGTCACCTCGTCCGGTCTGGACGCCGTCGTCCTGCGGGTGGGCAACCCGGTCGGGCCGGGGGCTCCGGCGGCCGGGCTGCCCGGAGGTCTGGCGAGACGGCTGTACCGGGCGGGCGGGGACGCGGCGGAGCCGGTGCGGCTCGGCGACCTCTCCGCGTACCGCGACTTCGTGGACGTGCGCGACGTCGCCCGTGCGGTGGTGCTCGCGGTGACCCGGCCGGGCCCGGTGCCCCCGGTGCTGAACGTCGGCGGCGGGCGGGCGGTGCCCGTGCGCGACCTGGTGCACGGGCTGGCGCGTACGGCCGGGTTCACGGGCCGTATCGAGGAGGCGGGCGGCGGGTCGGCCCGCTCGGCCGCCGTCGCCTGGCAGTGCTCCGACATCTCCGCGGCGCGCGAGGCGCTGGGGTGGGCGCCCCGGTACGGGCTCGCCGACTCGCTCGCGGCGCTGTGGGCGGCCGTCGCGGACGCGGCACCGGCGGCGGGCGCGGGCCTGGACGTGGTGCGGTGACGGGGCTCGCCCGGCGGGGGGTGCGGCCGTCGCTGCTGGTGGCCGCGCTGCTCCTGGTGGTCGCGGGGTGCGCCGGGGACACCGCCCCCCGGCCGCCCCGGGAGCGCTGGGTGCCGCGGCCGGGCACGGCGTGGGAGTGGCAGCTGGACGGCCGGGTCGACCCGCGTGCCGACGTACCGGTGTACGACATCGACGGTTTCGAGAACAGCGCCGAGGACGTGGCGCGGCTGCACCGGGACGGCCGCCGGGTCGTCTGCTACGTCAACGCCGGCGCCTGGGAGGACTTCCGTCCCGACAGGGACGACTTCCCCGCGTCCGTCCGGGGCCGGCCCAACGGCTGGAGCGGCGAACGGTGGCTGGACGTCCGGCGCCTGGACGTCCTGCGGCCGCTGATGGAACGTCGGCTGGACATGTGCCGGCGGAAGGGCTTCGACGCGGTGGAGCCGGACCTCGTGGACGGCTACCTCCACGACACCGGTTTCCCGCTCGAAGCCGCGCACCAGCTCGCGTACAACCGCATGATCGCCCGGGCGGCGCACGAGCGGGGCCTGTCGGTCGGGCTGAAGAACGACCTGCCGCAGATCCCGGAGCTGGTCGGCACGTTCGACTTCGCGGTGAACGAGCAGTGCGCCGAGTACGGCGAGTGCGCGCGGCTCAGCCCGTTCGTCCGGGCGGGCAAGGCGGTGTTCCACGTCGAGTACGGGCTCGCGCGGGCCGACTTCTGCGCCGAGACGCGCCGGCTGGGCCTGTCGTCGATGCGCAAGCGGCTACGGCTGGACACCTGGCGTCAGGCCTGCTGACGCCGGGTGTCCGGGCGGCGGCCGGTCAGCGGCCGGTCAGCGGGCTTCGGCCAGTTCGGGGTGGTGGCGGCGGGCGACCTCGGGGTGGGCGCGCACCCAGCCCTTGAGTTCGTTGCGGCCGTACTCGGCGTGCAGGGGATTGGCGTGGTCGTGCGCGATGCCCGGTGCCCGGCCGAGGTAGCCGCCCGGGACGGTGTCGATGACGGCGTCGAGGCGGGGGTTGTAGAAGAACGGCACGGAGAAGCGCTCCACGGCGCCGGGCGGGCTGACGACCCGGTGGTCGGTCGCGACGAGGTAGCCGTTCGTCGCGATCTCCAGCAGCTCGCCCAGGTTGACCACGAAGGCGCCGGGCATGGGAGGGACTTCGATGAACGTGTCGCCGGAGCGCACCTGGAGCCCGCCCACGCCGTCCTGGAGCAGCAGCGTCAGGAAGCCGTAGTCCTTGTGGGCCCCCACGCCCTGGCCGCTGCCGGAGGGCGCCGATCCGGGGTAGCGGATCAGCTTGGTGTGCAGGTGGGGCCGGTCGGCGAAGGCCTCGTCGAAGAAGCCGGCGGGCGCGCCGATGGACACCAGCAGTTCGCGCAGCAGCCGGTGGGCCACCGCGGCCAGCCGCTCCTGCCAGGCCAGCACGACGGTGCGCAGTTCGGGCAGGGCGGCCGGCCACTGGTTGGGGCCCTCCAGCCACAGGTACGCGGGGTCGTCCGGGCCCACCGCCGGTGCGGGCCGTTCGGCGCCGACGTCGAGCTGGTCGCGCCAGTCGGAGCGGCCGCCGGTGAGCTCGTGCCCGATCCGCGTGTAGCCGCGGAAGTGCGGCGAGCGCAGGTTGCTGAGGGCCAGCCGGTCGGCCTCGGGCAGTGCGAAGAACTCCCGGGTGACGCGGAGGATCCGGTCCGTCTCCGCCGGGCCGATGCCGTGGCCGGTCAGGTGGAGGAACCCGACGTCGTGGGCGGCGTCGTGCAGTTCCTCGTGGAACGCCGCGCGGGTGGCGGGGTCGTCGGCCCGGGACAGGTCGATGACGGGCAGCGAGGTGGTGGACGCTGGTGGCATGGACGGCATGATGGCCTTCCGTTTCTGCGGTGACGAGGCCCTGTTCCCGGAGGTGGCGGGATATGGGGGTACGCGGAGCCGTCGGCAGGGGTGTGACCGGGGCCGCGCGCCCCGACAGGACCGTGTGGGTCGTGAGAACCGAGTGGGTCGTGAGGGGGGAGGGTCAGGCCTGCGGCCGACAGCCCATGGTCGTGACGCGCGCGTAGTCCACGTGCCGGCGCATCACGAGAAGAGGAACCCGAAGAGTCACCCGTTGAGCTTAACCCGGCCCACGGCCCGCCGGCCGGAGACGTCGGCCACACGGGCGGCCCCCGCACCGGTCCGGGATGCGGCAGCGGGCGGCGGACAGGACGATCGTCCGGGAGGGCCGAACCGGTCGGCCCTGTTCACACGCCTTTGCGAGGCCGCCATGGCGACCCACCACCATGCCGGTACGGCGCGGCACGGCGACGCCGGTGCGGCCGCGACCGCACGGCTGCTGCGGGAGACCGCCCTGGAGGTGTCCCGCAGCGCGCGGGAGATCCGGGGCGTCGCGGCGCGGGCCGGTGCCGTGCTC
This sequence comes from Streptomyces ficellus, assembly GCF_009739905.1. Lineage (NCBI taxonomy): Bacteria > Bacillati > Actinomycetota > Actinomycetes > Kitasatosporales > Streptomycetaceae > Streptomyces > Streptomyces ficellus. The sequence goes on from NZ_CP034279.1 coordinate 524,085, forward strand.
GGCTCCCCGCGGTTCGCCCGGTCCGCGCTGCGGCACCCGCTGACCGGGGTGGCGGCGCAGTGGTCGCTGGTGCGCGCGCTGACGAGCGGGGCGGGGCTGGGTTTCGCGCTGGGCGCCGGGGACGGGGTGCTCAGGCGGATGGGGCAGGCCGGTGAGGTGTGCGGCCGGGAGAGCCTGGCGAACCGGGTGGCCGTGACGTCGCTGCGGCTGCGGGCGGCCGCGGTGCTGGCGGTCCACCCGGAGCTGGGGCGGGACCCGGGGATGCGCAGGCTGATGGACGCCGTGACCGGCGACCGGGACGTGGAGGCGCTGCGCGCCCTGCGGGCGATGCTGAAGGACAAGGGGGCCGAGCGGGCCATGTCCACGGTGGCGCCGCTGTTCGCGGAGCTGTCGGCCATCCGGGCACTGCTGGACGAGAACCCCCTCAACGACGAGGTGGGCTGGCAGATCGCGACCGGTGAGGCGCTGCACGCCGATCCGTGGTTCGGGATCTCGGCCCGGCACCTGGCGGCGTTCGACGTGGGCGAGGGGGCCGCCGTGCCGGTGGAGCCGGCCGGTGACGAGCGGTGGCCCATCGCCGGCGAGGGCTCCCTGATGGACTTCCTGCGGAACATCGACTTCCTGGGCACGGACGGGCGGATCCTGATCCAGGACGTCCGTGGACCCGACGGGGTGGTGCGGCACGTCCTCCAGGCGCCGGGCATGGCGCCCGGCAAGCCGCGCAACGACTCGCCGCAGGACTTCGTCGGCGCCTGGAGCAACCTGTTCGACCCGGAGTCGCCGTACACCCGGGGGATCCTGCTGGCCATCGACGAGTACGGGCTGCCCGCGGGCGCGGACCTGGCGCTCGTCGGGCACAGCGAGGGCGGCATCGCGCTGATGAACCTGGCGCAGAACAGCGCGTTCTGCCGTCGTTTCCGGGTGACGCACGTGGTGGCGGTGGGCTCCCCCATCGACAACAAGAAGCCCGCCGACGCCCGCACCTGGGTCGCCAGCGTCACCAACCAGCACGATCTGGTGCCGACGCTGGACGGCAGGGGCGCGGGCTCGGGGTCGGTGTTCACCCCGCACCCGGACTGGTACGAGGTGGACTACGTCGACTCCAGTCACGAGTTCCCGCTGTGCCACTCGCTGGGCAAGTACCTGGGGAACCTGGAGGACGACCTGGCCGACGCGCGGCGGGACATCGACGAGGCGCTGGCGCCGTACCGGGGGCCGGTGGTGCGCTCCCAGGTGTACCAGCTGAAGGACCGGGCGAACCCTCCGCAGGGGTATCCCCTGATGGCGGTGCCCGTGACGCCGGTGGCGACCTCCGTGGGGCCGGTGGAGGTCCCGGTGCGGTACTACGACTCGTCGGCCGTCGTCGCCGTGTTCGCCGTGGAGGCCGACCGGGCGGCGGGGCTGCTGTCCGAGACGTCCTGGATGAGCCCCAGCCGGGTGGGGCGGCGGGTCCTGGTGGCGCTGTCCGCGTACGAGCACCGCTGCGTGAGCCTCGGGCCCTACAACGAGCTGAGCCTCGCCGTCCTGGTGAACGACCTGTGGCGGCCGCGGGCGCACGACGTGCTGCGGGAGCTGCTGCGCCGGGCGGACACCCGCCGCACCGGTCGTCAGGTGACGGCCGTCGCCGTCACCACGGCGGAGGCGGAGGCGGCGGCCCGGGAGGTGTGGGGGCAGCCCGCCACGCGGGCGTCCGTCGACGTCCGGCTGGCGGCCAACCGGCTGCACGCCGTGCTGGCGCCCGAGGGCGGGCCGGACGGTGTCCCGGGTGGTCCGCTGCTGGCGCTCACCGGCGACCTCGGTCCGTACGCGCCGGCGCCGCACCTGGACTCGGTCCTGTACGGGCGCACGGCCGACGCGACGCTGCGGTCGATGGTGCACTGCGAGGGCCGCCAGCGGTTCCACGCCGCGCCCCGGGTGCGGCTGCGCTGCGCGCCGGGCGCCGCGGCGGTGGAGGAACCGCTGGTGCGGCAGGTGCGGGCGCTGGGGCTGGACGGTGCGCGGCCGCTGTGCGTGCTGAGCGCGCCCGAGTACCGGGCCCGCCGTGGTGCCGGGGCGCCCCTGCCCCGGTGAGGGAAGAGGAAGCGAGGAAACGGGATGACCGTGGACGCCGTACCGCAGGGCGACGGACCGGCCGCGCAGGAGGCGGCGCTGCGCGCCGACGCCGAGGTGCTCACCGGCGCGGAGCGGCGGCTGCTGGCCCAGGCCGCCGCGCTGGAGGGCCGTCCGGGCGTGCCCGACTGGTGCGTTCCCACACTGCGGCGACAGGCGGAGTGCTGCCGGGCCGCCGCGCGGGACCTGTCGCGGGCGGCGGCCGTCCTCGGGCGGCACGCGGCCCGTGTCGTGGACGGGCGCCCGACGGCCGTCTGACGGTCACCGCGGGCGCCCCCGCCGGGTCGGGTCCTCAGGGGACGCGCGGGTGTTCCGGGGCGCGCAGGACGAGTGCGGTGTTCTGGCCGCCGAACCCGAACGACGTGCTGAGGGCCGTGCGCATCCGGGCGGCGGGGCGCGGCACGCGGGTGACGACGTCCAGTTCCGCGCCCGGTTCCTGGCGGGTCAGGTTGGCCGTGGGCGGGATGGTCCGGTGCTGGAGGCTCAGCACGGTCAGTACGGCCTCGATGGCGCCCGCCGCGCCCAGGGCGTGGCCGATGACGCTCTTGTTCGCCGTCACCGGCGGGTCGTGCCGGAAGACCCGGCGCAGCATGCGCGCCTCGGTGACGTCGTTGAGCGGGGTGGACGTGGCGTGGGCGTTGACGTGGTCGATGTCGTCGGCGGTGCACCCGGCGTCGGCCAGGGCCGCCAGGACCGCCGCCTGGGCGCCGCGGCCCTCCGGGTGCGGGGCGGCGGGGTGGTGGGCGTCGGCGCTGGCGCCGTAGCCCGCGAGGTAGCCGCGGACCCCGGCGCCGCGCCGGTGGGCGTCGTCGGCGCGCTCCAGGACCATCACGGCGGCGCCCTCCCCGGGCACGAAGCCGTCCCGTTCGACGTCGAAGGGGCGGGAGGCGGTGGCGGGGTCGGCGCGGCGGGCCGACATGGCCCGCATCTGGCCGAAGCAGGTCGTCGTCATCCTGCTCCGGGCGGACTCGCTGCCCCCGGCCAGCACGATGTCGCAGCGGCCGGCGCGCAGCAGGTCCAGGGCGGTGCCGAGGGCGGTGGCCCCGGAGGCGCACGCGCTGCTGGTGGTGAAGTTGACGCCGTGGGCGCCGAGGTCGAGGGCCACCTCCGCCGCGGCCATGCTGGGCACGCTGCGGGTGACCTGGTAGGGCGAGACGCGGTGGCCGCGGTTCTCCCGCAGGAGCCGGAAGGGCTCCTCGTACGAGTGCAGGCTGTTGCTGCCGACACCGAGGACGACGGCGACGCGGTCGCCGCGCCACCCGTCGGGGTCGAGGCCCGCGTCGTCCACGGCCTGCCGGGCGGCGACCACCGCCATCTGGGCGTACGGGTCCAGCCGGCGGGCGGTGGCGTGGCCGAGGACCATGCCGGCGGAGAAGTCGGGCACCGCGCAGGAGAAGTCGGTGCGCAGCCCGGCGAGCACGGGATCGGGGCGTGCCACGGACTCGCCGCGGAGCAGGGTGGCCCAGGTCGTGTCGGGGCACGTCCCCGCCGGTGTCAGGAGCCCGACGCCGGTGACGGCGACGTCGCGCGTGCGCGGGTCCAACGGGGGAGCCTCCCGGGCGGTGCGTGGTGCGGTGCGGGATGGTGAACGGACGCCCCCTGCCTACCACCACCCCGGCCCGCGCGGGTGCCGGTCGCCGACCGCGACACGCGCGCCGACCTCAGCGTTCACTCCATCGTGGGGCGGCGCCGGGGAGCGTGCGGGCGGCGAGGCGGTCCCGGTCGGGCCAGCGGACGTCGTGGGCCCAGCCCCGGCGCTCGAACAGCCGGATGAGGGTGGCGGTGGCGTCCGGCTGCCCGCGCAGGGCGCCGTGCCGGGCGCTGGTCGGGTCGGCGTGGTGCAGGTTGTGCCAGCCCTCGCCGAAGGTGAGCAGCGCGACCCAGCGCACGTCGCGCGACTGGTCGCGGCTGCGGTAGTGCTGCGGCCCGAAGGCGTGGGCGACGGAGTTGACCGACCAGGTGACGTGGTGGACGACGGCGTAGCGCACCAGGCTGCCCCAGAAGAAGGCGGTGGCGGCGCCGTGCCAGGACATGGTCCACAGCCCGCCGGCCAGCGGGGGCAGCGCGAAGGACACGGACACGGTGAGCCAGTACCAGCGGTCCAGGCGGCTGATGTCGGGGTCGCCGAGGATGTCGGGGGCGTAGTGGGCCAGGTCCGCGCGCCGCCGCCGCGCGAACCAGCCGATCTGCGCGTGCCACAGGCCCCGCAGGAGTGCGCGGCGCCCGGTGCCGAAGGCCCACGGCGAGTGCGGGTCGCCCTCGCGGTCGGAGAACTGGTGGTGCCGGCGGTGCTCGGCGACCCAGAGCGCGACCGGCCCTTGCATGGCCATCCCGCCGGCCAGCGCCAGGGCGATGCGCAGCGGGCGTTTCGCCTTGAACGACTGGTGGGTGAAGTGGCGGTGGTAGCCGGTCGAGATGCCCGCGATGGAGACGACGTACATCACCAGGCCGAGGGCCAGGTCGCGGCCGTTCACGCCCCAGCCCCACGCGAGGGGTACCGCCGCGGCGAGCACGGCGAAGGGCAGGACGATGATGCCGACCAGGTAGCCGGTGTACTCGGCAGCCGAGACGGGGACGGTGCCGGCCGGTCCCCCGCCGTCCGGTCCTCCCGCGGACGGTCTGGAGCGGTCGCGGTCGCGGCTCCCGCGGTCGCGGCTCGCGCGATCGTGGTTCCCGGCGGGCGGGGTGGCCGTCCCGGTGTCGCCGGCGGCCGGCGCCGGGGGTTCGCCTCGTCGAAGCATGCTGTGCGGCCTCCTGTCTCGCCGGGTGGGTCCGGTCACATGCTGGGGCGTCGCCGGGACGGCGGGACGGCGGCGCGCGGCCGGTCCGGTGTGCCACGCGCATATTCACACCGTCGGCGCGGCCCGGGTGCGCACGCCGGGGCGGCGTGCCGTAATGGGAGGGAATCCGCCGGCGACCGCTGTCGCGTCGCCCTGCCACGTCTGGGTGGTCCCATGGAGTTCCTCGCGGCGTACGACGCGATCCCGCCGACCGACGCCGCCGGGCGCGTGGGTCTGCTGAGGCGGCACATGAAGTCCGACGGGGCGGCCCTCCTGCGCGAACTGCGCGAGGAGCGGCCGGTGTTCGCCACCCCGGCCGGGGTCTTCGTCACCCGGATGCCCGATGTGATGGAGGTGCTGTCCACCCCGGACGTGTTCACGGTCGGGGTGTACGGGGCGGCCCTGGAGGAGGCCCTGCACGGTCCGTTCATGCTCGCCCGGGACGGTGCCGACCTCCACTGGCACGACCGTGCCCACGCCCAGCTGATGCTGCCCGCGGAGGACTTCGGCCCGGTGCGCCGGCTCACCGCCCGGATCGCCGACGACGCGCTGGACCGGGCCGTCGCGGTGGCGCGCATCGAGGGCCGGACGACGTTCGACTGCGTCCAGCAGTACGCGGCCCCCGTCGCCGCCCGGGTCGCCCGGGAGTACCTGGGCTTCGGGGACGTACCGGAGGAGACGCTGCACACCCTGTCGCAGCGGGTGCAGCGGGCGGTCTTCGTCAACCAGGAGCGGGACCCGGAGGTGCACGCCTCCGGTGTGGCGGCCGGCAAGGAGCTGCACGACATCGTGGCCGGCGTGATCGCGCGGCGCCGGGCCGGCGGTGCCGGGCCGGACGCGGCGGACGACGCACCCGACGACGTCCTCGGCCGGATGCTGCGCACGACCCTGGCGCCGGGCACCGGCCGGGAGCTGGACGACGAGCGGATCAACCACCAGCTCGTCGGCTACCTGATCGGCTACCAGCAGAACGCCACGCAGTGCGCGGTGACCGCGCTGAAGGAACTCGTCTCGCGCCCCGACGCGCTGGCCGGGGCCGAACGGGCGGCCGCCGAGGAGGACACCGCGTCCTTCGACGGCCACGTGTGGGAGGCGCTGCGCTTCCACCCGTTCGTGCCGTCGACACCGAGGCTCTGCGTCCGCGATCACCTGCTGGCCGCCGGGACGTCCCGCGAGACGCGTCTGGCCGCCGGCACGGTCGTGCACGCGCACATGGCGTCGGCGATGTTCGACGGGACGGTCGTCGAGGACCCGGAGACCTTCCGGCCGGACCGGACGCCGGTGCACAACATGGTGCTGGGGTACGGGGCGCACGACTGCGTGGGGAAGTACCCGGCCCGGGCGATCGTGCCGGAGATGGTGCGGCGGGTGCTCCTGCGCCCGGGCGTCCGGCCGCTGCCGGGCGGCGAGCGCGCGCTGGACTACGCGGGCACGCCGTACCCGCAGCACTACACCGTGACCGCGGGCGCGACGGCGTCCTGACGCCGCGGCCGGCGGCGTACCCCGCGTACCGGCGTACCGGCGTACCGGCGTACCGACGAGAGGGCAGGGACCGATGACCACCACCGCGCGCCGCGCACGCACCGGGAACGGGAACGGAGACGGGGGCGGGGGCGGGGGTGGGGAAGGCCGCGACCCGTCCAGGGACGGACTGCGCAACCGGATCGAGGCCCACGTCCTCACCCACTACGAGCCGCTGTGGCGGGCGGTCCAGGGCAACCGGTGGCTGTACCGCCGGACCAACGCCGCGCTGACCGACCTCGCCATCCTCAAGGCGCCGCCGCGCCCCAACCCGCTGAGCACGCTGGCGCCCTACACCTCGTGGACCTCCCTCACCGACCGGTCGTACGTCGGCCGTCACCTCCCCCCGGACCCCGCGCCCCACCCGGCACGGCCCGCCCCCGAGCGGGCGGCCGAGCTGTTCCGCCGGGACGGGGAGGGCGGGACCTGCGCCCGGTCGACCGCGCTGCTGCCGGCCTTCGCCCAGTGGTTCACGGACGGCTTCCTGCGCGGGCACGGCAAGGGCGGCGACCCCCGGCGCACCGACTCGCCGCACACCATCGACATGGTGCAGCTGTACGGTGCCGACCCGGAGATGACGGCGTGCCTGCGGGAGTTCGAGGGCGGACGGCTGAAGAGCCGGACCGTCGACGGTGGGGAGTTCCCGCCCCTGCTGTGCGACGAGGGCCGGATCAAGGCCGAGTTCGAGGCGCTGAAGCCGGTCCGGTGGGAGGACGTCCCGGAACCGCTGCGCGACACCGTCTTCGCGTCGGGCGGCGACCGGGCGCACGCCCACCTCGGGCCGATGCTCGTCAACGTGCTCTTCCTCCGCGAGCACAACCGCATCGCGGGGCTGCTGGCCCGTGCCCACCGGTCGTGGGACGACGAGCGGATCTTCCAGACCACCCGCAACATCCTGGTGGTGATGACGATCCGGCTGGTGCTGGAGGAGTACATCAACCACCTGACGCCGTTCCACTTCCGGTTCCGCCTCGACCCGTCACGCACGGTGCGGTCCAGCTGGTACCGGGAGAACTGGTCGACCATCGAGTTCAGCCTGGTCTACCGCTGGCACGCCCTCATTCCGTCGGCGTACCGGATCGCGGGCCGGGAAGTACCGCTGCTCCACACGCTCGCCAACGGCCGGATCATCGAGGAGCGGGGCATGGGCCCGCTGTTCGACGACCTGTCCCGGCAACCGGCGGGACACATGGGGCTGTTCAACACCGATCCCCTGCTGCTGCCCATCGAGGCCCGCAGCGTCGAGGTGGGCCGGGAGCTGAAAGTGGCGTCGTACAACGACTACCGGGAGCACTTCGGTTTCCCCCGGGCGACCGATCTGCGCCAGGTGTCCGGCGACCCGGTGGTGCGCGAGGCGCTGCACGACCTGTACGGCGGTGTCGACGAGCTGGACCTGTACGTCGGCATCCACGCCGAGGACGCCCGGCACGGCAGCCTGTTCGGCAACCTGCTCGGGCGGATCATCGGCATCGACTCCTTCTCCGAGGCGCTCACCAACCCGTTGCTGTCGCCCCGGCTGTTCACCGCCGAGACGTTCTCCCCGGAGGGGATGGAGATCCTGCGCCGGACCCGCTCGCTGTCCGACGTCGTCCACCGCAACCTGCCGGAGGACGACGGGCGTTACCGGGTGTCGCTGGGGGTCAAGCACGCGCGGTGACCACCGGACGGGACGGGGCCACCGCCGGGCCGGGCGGCGGGTGGGCTCTCAGGCCCGGGGGGCCGGGAGGACCCGTCTCGCCGTGGCCCGCAGTTCCTCCACCGTGGCCAGTTTGACCCGGGGCCGGCCCTCGCGGCGGCCACCGGCGAGTTCCGCCCGCTCGATCCTGGCCAGTCCGCGGGCGTCGACGACTCCCCGGACCCGGCGCCGGACCAGCCGCCGGAAGTCCTTCGCCGAGCGGGCCGGTTCGGGCAGGACGCCGGCGACCGCGTCGGCGAGCAGGGTGCCCACCGTCTCGGCCGCGCAGGTGCGGTTGGTCCCGATGCCGCCCGAGGGGCCGCGCTTGATCCACCCCACGACGTAGGTGCCGGGGCGCTCCCGCACCCGGCCCGCGTCGTGCGGGACGGTGCCGGTGGCGTCGTCGAAGGGCAGTCCGGCGACCGGCACGCCGCGGTAGCCGACCGCTCGCACCACGGTGCCCGCGGGGATCCTCGCTTCGGCCTGCCGCCCGGTGACGCGTACGGCGGTCACGGCGTCGCCGCCGAGGATCTCCAGGGGTGCGGAGTGGAAGCGCAGCACGATGCGGCGCCCGCGCCCGGGGGCGGGCGGCCCGGACCAGTCGGGGCGTTCGCGGGTGACGTCCGCGAGGAGGGCGGCCTTGTCCGACGGGCCTGCCGCGTCGATCGCGGCGCCGACGCGCGGGTCGTGGTCGTCGACGACCAGTTCGACACCGTCCAGGTGTTTCAGCGCGCGCAGTTCGGAGGGTGTGTATGCCGCGTCCTCGGGGCCGCGGCGCCCCAGCAGCACCACCTCGCGCACGCCCCCCGCCCGCAGCGCGCCCAGCGCGTGGCCGGCGATGTCGGTGCCGGCCGCCAGGGCGTCGGGGTCCGACACCAGGATCCGGGCGATGTCCAGGGCGACGTTGCCGTTCCCGACGACGACCACCCGCTCGCCGGCCGGCCGTACCGCGTCCGCCGCGACGTCCGGGTGGGCGTTGTACCAGGCGACGAACGTGGTGGCGGACAGGCTGCCGGGCAGGTCCTCCCCGGGTATCCCGAGCCGGCGGCCGGTGGAGGCGCCCACGGCGTACACGACCGCGTGGTGGTGCGCGGCGAGTTCCTCGGCGGTGATGTCGCGGCCGACATCGAGGCCCAGGTGCATCCGCACGCGCGGGTGGGAGTGGAAGCGGGCGAAGGCGTCGCCGATCCTCTTGGTCCCGGGGTGGTCCGGAGCGACGCCGTAGCGGACGAGGCCGCCGGCCACCGGGAGCCGGTCGACGAGGGTGACCTCGGCGTTGGTGTGCAGCAGCAGGTCCTCGGCGGCGTACATGCCCGCCGGGCCGGTGCCGACCACCGCGACCCGGACGGGGGCGAAGTCGGCCGGCAGGGCTCGCTCGAAGCGCGGCGCGCCCCAGGGGTGGAAGTTGGGGCCGGTGTCGGCGGGCGGCTCCGGCGTGCCCTCGTAGTACGCGGCGTTGACGTCGGCGAAGTCCCGGTGCGCGCCGGTCAGCGCGTCGGCGGGGAAGATCGCGTCCACCGGGCAGGCGTCCGCGCAGGCGCCGCAGTCGATGCAGGCCCGCGGGTCGATGTACAGCATGTCGGTGGTCCCGAACGCGGGCTCGCCGGGCGCGGGATGGATGCAGTTGACCGGGCACACGGCGACACAGGTGGCGTCGTTGCAGCAGGTCTGGGTGATGGCGTACGTCATGTCGTCGGCCCGTCCGGCTCGTTCGGCTCGTGTCGTCTCTTCTCGCCCTGTCCCGGCTCGTTCAGATCAGGTGGGCGCGCTTGTAGAACGCCAGGGCGGGGCGGGTGAGGAGCCCGGCCGACGCCAGGAACTCCATCAGTCCGGCGCAGCTCGAACGCATCAGGGACTTGTGGTGCTCGTTGGCCCCGGCCTCGCGGAGGGCACGCTTCCGGTCGAGTCCGGCGTTCTGGTACACGTCCTTGTTCACCATGCTGGTGACGATGACGTAGGAGGCGATGGCGATGACGACGGCGTGGACGTGCCGGCGCAGGCGCCCCGCCTTCGCGAGCCTCCTGCGGGTCTCGTCGCGGGCGAACTTCATGTGCCGCGACTCCTCGACCACGTGGATGTTGTTGATGGTGCGGACGAAGGGCACGACGCGTTCGTCCCGCATCCAGTCGCGCTGCATGACGTCGAGCACCTCCTCGGCCACGAGGATGGCGGCGTACGCGGCCTCTCCGAACGCGATCGTCTTGAAGGCCCTGCCGAGTTCGACGGCGATCCGGTGCGGCCGGTACGCGGGGGCTCCGAGCTTCTGCGCCCCGCGAGCGAACATGATGGAGTGCCGGCACTCGTCGGCGATCTCGGTCAGCGCCCACTGGAAGCCGGGGTCGGTCGGGTCCTTGGCGTAGATGTCACGCAGCACCATCTGCTGGAGGATCATCTCGAACCAGATGCCGGTGCTCGCCACCGACGCGGCTTCCTGCCTGGTCAGTTCCTTGCGCTGCGCGTCGGTCATCTCGCGCCAGTAGGCCGTGCCGTAGAGCGTGCTCCATTCGGGGCTGGCGCCGTGGAAGTCCTTGTCCAGCGGCGTCTCCCAGTCGACCTCGGTGGCCGGGTCGTACGACAGGGTCGCGGCCGAGTCGAGCAGGCGGCGGGCGACGTCCTGGGCGTGCGGCCCGCGCCGGGTCTCCGGCCGGGCGGTGCTGCTTGCCATGCGGGGCTCCTCGGATCGAGCGGCGTTTCCTTATTAGACAAGATGTAAGCAAGCCGTCGGACGGACCGTACAGCACGAGGGCCGCCGGGGCCTACCCTCCGGTAGAAATCTCCACGCGATCGGTCGGACCGGCGAGTTGGGAGAGCCGCGCCGGCCTCGCCGGTCACGCCGCACCACGCGAAAAGCCCCGGCGGGTCACTCACCGGGTGGTGGATGACCCGCCGGGGCACGGGCGGCGGGGGGTGAGGCGGTGGGGGTGGGGCGGGCCGCCGGCTCAGGGGGTTCTCGCCGTGAGGCGTACGGTGCCGAGGATCCGGCGGACGGTCGCGTCGGGCACCCGGTCGGACACCCCCGCCGCCCCCAGGAAGGTCCACGACAGGATCTCCCCCTCCGGTCCGGTGAAGGCGAAGGTGGTGGCCGTGCCCTCGACGTCGCACTTGCCGGGGCCGGCCGCACCGGACGACGAGGCCGTCGCCACGACGCCCTTGAGCCCGGAAGGCGTGGTGTACGGCGTGACCGCGCCGACCCGGACCTTGTCCCGGTCGGGCTGGGTGTAGGCCCCGTACACCCACAGCTCCACGCTCTTGCGGGCCGCCTCCTCGGGCGTCCCGGCGTCCTTCTCACCGCGGGAGCCCACGGAGGCGAGCGGGGTGTCCTCGGGCGTACCGTCCCTGTCGTCGTCGGACTGGCACCACTGCTCCTTGAGCATGGCCGGCGCCGCGAAGCCGACGAGGGGCTTGTCCTCGGGATCGTTCTCGTCGCTCACGTAACTCACCCAGGAGGCCGCCTTGACGCCCCACTCCGGCGGGACGTCGAACGCGATGCCCTTCTTGGGGTTGACCACGGTCTTCCACCCGGCGACGACCGGGCGCCCGGCGGCACCGCGGCCGTCCGGCGAGGCGGGCGGCGAGGACGCGGCGACGGGAGGGCCGGGGCGGGGGGCGGGGTCCTCCTCGCCGCCCAGGACGAGGTAGCCGGTGACACCCGCGGCGGCGACGACCACCGCGGCCGCGGCCACCGCGACCATCACGGTCGTGCTCCGGGCGCCCCGCGCGGGCGGCCCGGACGGCACGGCGCCGGGCGGCACGAGAGGCCCCTGCGCGACGGTCGGGGCGTAGGGCTGCGCATAGGGGTTGGGCTGCGCGCCCGGGGCGTTCGGTGTGTTCGGTGCGTTCGGGTCGTCACCCGTCGGCTGCTGCTGTCCTGGCCACATGGTGTTCCACCCTAGGTCGTGGCTCGGGCCGGCCCCTTTCCCGGCCTCGGCCCCCGCGTCGGCCGGTCGTCACATGCGCAGGCGTGCGGCGACAGGCAGGTGGTCGCTGCCGGTGCGCGGGAGGGGCCGGATGTCGACGACGGTCGCCGAGCGGGCCATGACCTGGTCGATCCGCGCCAACGGGAACGCGGCCGGCCAGCTGAGGGCGAAGTCCTCGGGGGCGGGCCGCAACGCCCCGGTGACGGGGGCGAGCCCGCGGTCTTGGACCGTGCCGTTGAGGTCGCCGAGCAGGATCACCGTCCCGAGCGGCTCGGCAGCGATCGCCCGCCCCAGCATGGCGGCGCTCCTGTCCCGCGCGGCCGAGCCCAGCCCGGTCGACAGGCCGAGGCGTACCGAGGGCAGGTGGGCGACGAGCACGGCCGCCTCGCCGGAGGGCGTCACCGCGGTCGCCCGGAGCCCGCGGTTCCAGTCGGTGCCGAACCCCGGGGGCCTGATGTCCAGCGGCCGTACGTCCCGCAGGGGGTACGCCGACCACAGCCCGACCGTGCCGTGCACGGCGTGGTGCGGATAGCGGGACGCGAGGGCCGCCCGGTACGCGGGGAGGGCGGCGGGGGTCAGCTCCTGGAGGGCTATCAGCTGGGGCGCGGCCTCCATCAGGGTGCGGGCGGTGCCTTCGGGGTCCCGGTTCTCGTCGCTGACGTTGTGCTGGACGACCGTGAGGTCGTGGCCCGGCACGTCGCCCGCCGTCAGGGCGCCGCCGAACGGGACCAGCCACGCCACGGTCAGCGGGACCAACGCCACGAGCGCGGTGGCGGAGCGCCGTACCAGCGCGGCGACCAGCACCACCGGGGCGGCCAGGCCGAGCCACGGCAGGAACGTCTCCAGCAGGCTGCCCAGCCGCCCGGGCGTGTTGGGCACCGCGCCGGGGAAGGCCAGCAGGGCGGCGGTCACGACGGCCAGGGCGGCGGTCACCCGGCCCCGCCGCCACGGCGACCGTCCCCGCGCGACCGGTGTGCCGGTCGTTCCCCCGCCCTTGCCCAGCATGTCCCCGTCCATACCGGACGATGACGCCCGTGCGCGCCGCCGGGTTCCCTGATCGTTGCTGACGCCAAAAAATGGACGCCGGTGCCCGGTGTCGCCTAACGTGAGCGCCGACGCCCACGACAGCGGAAAGGAGGCGAGCGCCGTGCCCAAGTCACGTTCCCCTCGCTCCCGTTCCGTCTCCCCGGCGTCATCGGTCTGACCGGGAGCGCCACACTTCACCGCGTCCCGGAGGACACCCCCATGACCGAGCTGGTCATCCGCGCGCTCGACTCGAGCGACGCCCATCTTTTCGACACCCTGCCCGATCCCCTCGGCGCCCGCGCGGCACACGCGCACAACCGGCACCGTCCCGACTGGAAGCGCGTGGCGGTCCGCGACGGTGCGGTCGTCGCCCGCGGCGCCTGGTGGGGCGGCCCCGACGACGACACCCCGCTGAACATCAACTGGTTCGACGTCGCCGAGGGCGAGGAGGAAGCGGGCGCCCAGTTGCTGCGCGGCGCTCCTCACCAGGTCGAGCTGGAGCTGAACCTGCCCTCGGGCTGGCGCGACGACGCCGTCGCGCGGGCCGCGGGCGAGGCCCGGCTCCGGGCCGCGCGGGCGGCCGGATACGAGGTGCTGGTGGAGCGGTTCATGTACCGCTGGACGCCGGACCTCGGCCTGCCGGAGCGGCCGGGACGCCTGCGGTTCGCGGCCGAGCCGGACGACGCCGTGTTCTTCGACGCCCTGCGCCGCATCCACTCGGTGACGCTGGACGCGCACGCGCTGCGGGCGATCGCGCAGGGCGGGCTGGACCAGGCGGCCCAGGAGGAGCTGGACTTCTTCCACTGGTGCCCGTCGCCGCGCGAGTGGTGGCAGGTGGCGTACACGCCGGACGGCGAACCGGTCGGCATCCACATCCCCGCGCACAACCCCGCCGGGCCGTGCGTCGGTTTCATCGGCGTGCTGCCCGAGCACCGGGGACACGGTTACGCCCACGACCTGCTGGCGGAGTGCACGCACTTCCTGGCCGAGCGGGGAGCCGCTTTCATCGCGGCGGCGACGGACCAGGGCAACACCCCGATGGCGGCGAACTTCGCCAAGGCCGGGTACCCGGTGGTCCGGGAACGCATCAACCTGGTGCCCGGCGTCGCCCCCCGGGCCTGACACGCCTGGCCCGCCCGGGGGCGTACCCGCCCGGCACACCCCCGGGCGGGTCTCCTCCGCGGCCGGTCACCGCTCCGCCGGTGGCCCGCCGATTGGCGGATCGCGGCCGTTCCCGTGACCGTGGAAGACATGAGGCGCGACGCATCGCCGGGCATCGCACCCGCATCAGCACCCACACCGGGCGGGACGCCTTATACGTCGTCGACGGGACGACTGGTCGGCCTGGACCTGGCCCGGGGGCTGGCCATCCTGGGCATGTACGCCGTCCATGTCGGTCCGGAGCCGTCGTACGCCGGCGGTGCGGTGGGCTGGGCGATGGAGGCGGCGCGCGGGCGTTCGGCGACCCTCTTCGCGGTGCTGGCCGGCTTCTCGCTGGTCATCCTCACCGGCCGGCCCGAGCCGAAGACCGGGCGCGCCGGACGCCAGGCGGCGGGCAGGGTGCTGATCCGCGCCTGCTTCCTGGTCGCCCTGGGTTACGTCCTGAGCGCCTTCGACACCGACGTCCTGGTCATCCTCTCCTATTACGGCGTCCTCTTCGTGCTGGCCCTGCCGCTGCACCGGCTGGGGGCGGCCGCCCTGGGCGCCGTCGCCGCGGCGGCGGCCCTCGTCCTGCCCCAGGTGCTGTACCTGCTGCGGGAGGCGGTCGACGGAGGCGGGTGGCCGGACGCGGTCACCGCCCGCGACCCGCTGGCCCGCGTCACCGGTTCGGGCGGCGTCATCGAGCTGTTCGTCACCGGCGCCTACCCCCTGCCGAGCTGGCTGCCGTTCATCCTCGCGGGGATGGCGGTGGCCAAACTGGACCTCCGGCGGCCGCGCGCCGTCACGGGGGTGGGTGTGGTCGGCGGGGCGCTCGCCGTCATCGGGTACGGCGGGTCGTGGCTGGCCCTGCACCTCGTGCCCGGGGCGCTGGAGGGGGTGCGGGCGGCCTCGAACACCGGCACCGCGTCGCCGGGCTGGTGGTCCAGTGCCGTGGGCTGGGACCCCGAGTCCGGCCTGCCGGCCTGGCTCCTCGTGGCCGCGCCGCACAGCCAGACGACGCTGTCCGTCGTGGGCAACACGGGCGTGGCCCTGGTGGTGCTGGCGGTGTGCCTGGTCGCCACCGGCCGTTCGGCGGCGCTGCGGTGGGTGACCACGCCCGTCAGCGCGGTCGGGTCGATCGCGCTGACCGCGTACGTCGGCCATGTGGTGGCCATCGAGGTGCTGGACACCGGCGACCTGCCCGACTCCGCCTCGCTGCCGGCGTTTTTCTGGTTCGCCGCGGCGGCCATGCTCTTCGCCCTGGTGTGGACGCGGTTCTTCCGGCGGGGGCCCCTGGAGTACGTGATGCACGTGCTCACGCTGCCCGCGCGCCTGATCCGCTGAGAGCCGCCGAGCCGGGCCGCGCCGGGCCGTGTCCGTGACGGCGGCGCCGGTCCGGCGGCAGGGCCTCAGTCCTCGGTGAACTCCTTGGTGACGCACACCTCACCGGGGCCGTTCCAGCACAGCTTCATCATGTACTTGGCGGCGTAGGGGACGACGTTGTAGTCGAAGTAGCCGCAGCCGGAGTCGCCGCCGTCCTGCTTGGTCTCCTTCAGCTGCCAGCCGGCCATGTACATGTAGAGCTTGCCGGTGACGCCGTGACCGTCCGCCCGGGTGTCGCAGACGCGGAAGGTGTCGGGGTCCGGGTCGAGGTGGGTCATGGTGCCGATGGTGTGACCGCCGCGCTTGAGCGTCAGCTTCGTGTCGGCCGCGGCCGCGGGCCCGCTGCCCGCCGCCACCAGCGCCGCCGCACCCGCCAGGGCCACCGCGGCCCGAGCGTACTGGATCTTCCTCATGTGCACCTCTGTGGTGTCGTGCTCGATGGACCCGCTCCACCCTAAACACCGCGGGATCGTCCGCCGGAGGGTGGGTGCGGCACCGGCCGGTTCCCCCAACGGCGCCCGCGCCGCCGCGTCGTTGTGCCAGAGTGCCGGGGGGATCGTCGCAACCGGCTGGTGACCGTGGGGGCTTGGTGGGGGTACGCGGACTGCTGTCGTTCTCGGACGCGCTGGTGCTGCTGGGCGGTGACCCGCCCGCCGTCGCCGCGCTGGACCGGGCGCTCGGCGGGGCGCTGAACGTCGCCACGGGCGGGATCGGTGACGGGCTCGTGCGGATCGCCGACGCCCGGGGCAGCGTGCTGGCCCTCGGCCGTGGCGCGGTACGGGGCGTCGGGCGGCGCCTGGGCCGCGCGGACGGCCGCGCCGAGCGCACCGAGCTGCTGCACGCCGCCCACACCGTGATCGTCGTCCTCGCCTGGTTCCAGGCCCTGGAGGAGCGGGAACCGGCCGTCGGCGCCGCGGAACTGGAGCTGACCCGTGGCGACCAGCTCGTCCTGTCGGGCGCGGAGCGGGTGGCGGAGCGCGGCGCCGCGTTCGCCCGGGCGCTGGCAGCCACCGACGCGCCGCGCCCGGCCCCGCACCGCCCCTTCGAAGCGGTCACGGAGGAACTGCTCGGCTGGTACACGGGGTTGTCGGAGAGGTTCCTCGACTTCGCCGAGGGGCTGAGCGCCTGGAGCGCGCGGCCTTCGAGCGCCCGCGAGGAGGCCGGGCGGCTGATCCGCGCCGAGCTGCCCCGTGCGGCGGTCCGGCAGTACGAGTCGCTGTACGCCCAGCTGGCGCAGGAGGCACCGGAGTTCGGGTTCTGGACGACGCAGATCGAGCACCGGGCGACCCGGGCGGAGATCCGCCGCTCCCTCGCGGGCGTCGCCGAGCTGCTGGCCGGCCCGGCGGAGGGGATCCGGCCGCCGACGGGGGTGGCGGCCGCGCTGGCCCGCTCCCACGAAGCGGTGCTGGCCCGCCCGGTCCTGGACGCCTCCTCGGGGCCGCGGGGCATCCGGGTGCCGACGCTGCGCGAGATGTACCTCGACCCCGACTTCCGGGTGCGCGAGGTGACCGGCGGGAGTGGCCCGGCGACCGAGGCGTGGTGGGAGGAGGCCCCGGTGCGCCGGGACCTCACCGGCTACCTCGCCGGGGCGCTGACGTCCGCCGGTCCGGCCGAGGTGCCGCTGCTCGTGCTCGGCCAGCCCGGCGCGGGTAAGTCCGTCCTGACGCGGGTCCTCGCCGCCCGGCTGCCGTCGGCCGGCTTCCTGCCGGTGCGGGTTCCGCTGCGGGACGTCCGCGCCGAGGACGACGTCCAGAGCCAGATCGAACAGGCCGTGCGCACGGCGACCGGTGAGCGGGTGTCGTGGCCGGAGCTGGCCCGGGCGGCCGGGGGCGCCGTACCCGTACTGCTCCTCGACGGGTTCGACGAGCTGCTCCAGACCACCGGTGTCCACCACAGCGACTTCCTCGCCAGGGTCGCCCGCTTCCAGCAGCGCGAGGCGGAACAGGGCCGCCCGGTACGCGCCCTGGTCACCAGCCGCACCGCCGTCGCCGACCGGGCCCGCTACCCCGAGGGGCTCGTCGCCCTGCGCCTGGAGCCGTTCCGCCCCGAACAGGTGCGCCGCTGGCTCGCCCTGTGGAACGAGGCGAACGCCGGGGGTTTCGCCGCCCGCGGGCTGCGGCCGCTGACCTGGGAGGCCGTGGCGCACCACCGGGCGCTCGCCGCGCAGCCGCTGCTGCTGACGATGCTCGCGCTGTACGACGCCGCGGACAACGCGCTGCGCCGCGACGGCGAAGGCCCCCTCGACGAGGCGGAGCTGTACGAGGAGCTGCTGACCTCGTTCGCCCGCCGGGAGATCGACAAGTCCGGCCCGGCGCCGGCCGCCGTACCGGACGACGAGGCGCGGGCCCGCGCCGAGCGGGAGCTGCAACGCCTGTCGCTGGTCGCCTTCGCCCTGCACAACCGCCGCCGCCAGTGGGTGTCGGCCACCGAACTCGACGAGGACCTCACGGCGCTGCTGGGGCGCGCATCCGCCGAGGCGTCCGGGTTCCGTACGCCCCTGGGCGCCGCGGAGGTGGCGCTCGGCCGTTTCTTCTTCGTCCAGCGCGCCCGGTCCGTACGCGACGGGCGGGTGCTGGCGACGTACGAGTTCCTGCACGCCACCTTCGGCGAGTACCTGGTGGTGCGCCTCGCGCTGCACGTGCTGACGAGTCTGCTGGCGCACCGGCCGTCCCTGTCCGACGCCGCGACCAGCGTCGACGACGACCTGGCGTACACCCTGCTGTCGTACGCGCCGCTGTCGTCACGGCAGATGCTGCGGTTCGCGGGGGCGATGGTGCGCCGGATCCCGGCCGCCGAACGCGACCGGCTGGCCCGCCTCCTCGTCGGCGTGCTGGAGCAGCACGGGCAGCGCACGCACGAGCCGCACCGCGGGTACCGGCCCGCCCGTTCCCCCGCCTCCCCCGGGCTGCGGACGTCGGCCCGGCACGGCGTGTACGGCGCCAACCTGGTCCTGGTGATCCTGCTCCTGAAGGGCACGGTCACCGCGAGCGAGCTGTTCCCGTCCTGGAACGACCGGGCCAGTGCGTGGCACCGCCATGTGCTGCTGTGGCGTGCCGCGTTCGACGAGGAGCAGTGGACCGACTTCGCCGTGTCCGTCTCGACCCGGCGCACCTGGTCCGAGCACGGCAGGGAGCTGGAGATCAGCCTGCGGAGCGGTGCCCTGGCGGCGCCGGACCCGGTGGACATGAACTGGCTCTACCGCTACCCCCGGGGCAACGACGGGCCGGGCTGGTCCCGGACGTACTGGTCGGAGCTGCGGCACAAGCAGGACGTGTCGGGCGGCACCAACGACGCCGTGGTACGGCACGCGATGGATCCCGTGTACGCGTGGCTGGGGCCGGCCGTCACGACGTTCCTGACGTCCCCGGGCGGTCCGGCCACCTCGCTGGCGCACGACGTGCTGGAGCTGCTGCTCGGCGGGGCCGACCTGCCGCCCGGCGAGGCGGACGCCCTGCGCGCCCGGGTGCTGGGCGGCCTCGACGGCCTATCCCCCGAGGTGGGGGCGCGGATACGGCGGCTGCTCGCCGCGCCGGACGGGACGGCCTGAGGGTCACTCGCGGCGCACGGCGACGACGTGCGCGACGGCGGTGAACACCGCGAGGATCACCGCGGAGACCGCCAGCATGACGCCGGCGGGGGCGAGGAGTTCCGCCGCGTCGGGGGTCGTGGCCATCAGGGTGAACAGCCGGTTGACCGGCGGCGCGCCCTTGGCGAAGAGGGCGGCCGTCACCAGCGTGAGGGCGGCGACCAGGGCGTGACCCCGGCGTCCGAAGACCGGCCGCGAGCAGAGCACGCCGATGGCGATGCCGGTGAGCGCGCAGGTGAGCTGCGCCTCGACGCCCAGGAGGAGGTCCGTCGCGGTGACCGCGTGGTCGCCCGTCCACAGCGGGAACAGCAGCCCGACGACCATTAGGACGAGACAGCTCAGCAGCGCGGTGCAGATCACCGCCAGCAGGACGGTGAGCGACCGGCCGCCGGAGGCGACGACGACGATCGCCCGCTGCGGCGGGGCGTCCAGGCCCGTCAGCGCGACGGTGAGCCAGGTCGAGCAGACGAGCAGGGCACCGGCGGAGGAGGCGTAGGCGGGTGGCAACGGGCCGCTGCCGTTGACGGTCAGCACGCCCATCAGGCCCATGAACAGCAGCAGCGGGGCGAGGTGGCGCTGTGTGTGCAGCACGGTGGCGAAGGTGTAACGGATGAGCGCGATCACCGGGTGTCCCCGCTCGTCGTGGCGTGCGGCGTCGCGTGGTGGCCGGTGGTCGTCTCGGTGACGGTCCCGACGGACCAGCCGTGCCGGAGCGCGGCGAGCAGCAGGGCGTCGGTGGACTCGCGCAGGACGCGCACCCGGACGCCGGTGGTGTCCCGGTGTACGGCCAGTACGCCGTCCAGGCGCTCCCACGCCAGGTCCTCAGGTACGCGGCCGTCCCGGTCGGCGGTGAGGACGACGTCGGCCACGGTCCGGTGCGCGGCGGCCCGTGTCTCCGGTCCGCGCGGCGACACCCGGCCGTCGCCGACGCGGTAGGTGCGGGTGGCCTGGGCGCGGGTGACCGACTCGCGGTGGTCGGTGAACAGCACGATGCCGCCGGAGGCCGCGACGTCGGTCATGATCTCGGCGAGCATCCCGTGGGCGTCGGCGTCCAGCCCCGACCACGGCTCGTCCAGGACGAGCAGTCCGGGTTCCACCAGCAGGGCCTGGGCCAGCGCGACCTTCTGCGCGTTGCCCTTGGACAGGCTCAGCAGGGGGGCCTCCCGGCCGCCCACCAGGGCGAGCCGCTCCAGCAGGAGGCCGGCCCGTGCGGAGGCGACCGAGGTGGCCAGCCCGCGGACCCGGCCCATGTGCGTGAGGTAGGCCATGGCCGACATGCGTTCACCGGGCGAGAACCGGTCCGGTACGTACCCGACGACCGGTGGCCGGGCCGTCACCCCGCCACGGGTCGGCCGGGACAGGCCCACCGCGATCCGCAACAGGGTCGACTTCCCGGATCCGTTGCCGCCGGCGAACGCCACGACCTCCCCGGCCGGGACCTCCACGTCCACGTCTCGCAGGACCCAGCCGCCACGGCCGTAGCGCTTGCACACCGCGTCAAGTCGTAACAAACGGAACTCCCATGTCCGGTACGGCCCGCCCGGCTCGCTGCTCGCACGTCGCGGGGGGTGTCGGTCCTGCTGCGCCGCGTGCTCTGAGCCTCCCGGGGAACCGGTGGCCGGCTCCCCGGGGGCCCGGCGGATCAGGTGCGGTAGGCGTAGTACGCGGCGGTCGGGTGGGACGCGAGGATGCTCGTCACGGACCTGCTGTAGGTGTTGACGGAGTGGTACGTCAGGTAGGGCACGCCTTGGGCGCTGCGGGAGGTGACGACCATGGTGTGGTCCTTGGAGCCGTCCTTGTCGAAGTCGATCTGGAGCACGTCGCCGATGTCCATCTGGTAGACGTTGGCGAGGCTGGTCACGCGCTGGGAGGACAGGGCGAACCAGGAGAACTCGTTCACGCCGACGAACGAGTGCGACTGGATGTCGGCGTTGCCGAACCACTTGTGCCAGTCGTAGACGTAGCCGGGGACGTGCTTCCAGCCGCCGGCCTTGAGGGACTGGCTGACGAAGTTGGTGCAGTCGCCGCCGGCACCAGCGCCGTCGAAGCTCGGGTAGGCGGGGTTGTAATTGCGCCAGTACTTCTGGGCGTAGGCCGCCATCGCCTTGTAGTCGTAGGCACCGGTGGTGAGGTTCTTCGGGCTGGCCGCGGCGGGCCAGGTGGTGGCCGCGCGGGGCGCGTTGGGCGGGGCGTCCGCCGCGACGCGGGGCACGGCCGCGGTGCGGGGTGCGGCGGCGGGCCCGGTGACCTGGTTGACCGTGGGCTGGCCCCCGTCGGTGTCGCGGACGGCGGTCAGGAGCCAGTCGCCCCGCCGGTCGGCCTGGAAGGTCAGCTCGTGGTGGGCACGGAAGCCGGTGGCCGTGGGCTCGGCGCGCCGGGCCTTCGCGTACGTCAGGGTCGTCGTCTCGGTGACGCGGACGGTGGCGCGCCGGCCGTTGACGTCGGCGGCGTCCACGGTCACCGAGGTGGCGCCCTTGCTGTACGTCTCGCCGAGTGCCGCGAGGCGGGCCCTGCGGTCGCGCAGGCCGTCCAGCACGGCACGCTCGTGGAGCGCCGCCGCCGGGGAGAGCGTGACGGTCTTCTGGGCGGGCGTGGTCTGCCGGTGCTGTGCCCGCGCGCCGGTCCGGGTGTCGCCCACCAGGGCCTGGGTGCGGTCGGTGAGGACCGCGGTGGCCAGGCGCTGGAAGCCGGCCCTGGTCGTGGCGTCCACCCGCGGAGTGTCGTGCTCCGTGGCGGCGGCGGTCTGACCGGGCAGCAGGCCAACTCCCGCGGCGACCGCGACGGCCGTCGCCACGACTATGGACGCACGGCTCCCCCGACGGCCCAGTCCTCTTGTCTGCAATGGATGCTCCTTCCTTCGGCCGGCGCTCGGACGTCGAGCGCCGCTGTGCGGTGTGGGTCGGCGGTACACGGGCCGGAGGGTCAGTCCGGGATGCCCGCGGCGCGCGCCCAGATGGTGTACGGGACGCTGTCGCGTCCTGTTCCGGCGAGCCCTTCCAGCGGCAGCGGTTGCAGGCTGTCGGAGAGGTCCATCCGGTAGACGACCACCGCCGTGGACACGGACCTCGCCGTGCCGGCGTACCAGGCGGCCGTGTCGTCGGCGGTGGTGCCGGGCTTGCCGGAGACCCCTTCCGGAGCGGGGTCTCCAGGCTGCCGGGACGCACGGTAGGCGTCACCGAGCGCGTCGGTGACCTGCCCGGCGACCTCGTCGCTCACGGCGCGGCGCTTCTTGGGGGCGTCCAGCGGGACGGCGACCCCGTTGCGGGTGACGCGGCGGACCGAGTACGGCTCGGTGTGCGTGCCCCGGGCGGCGAAGGTGGCGTAGCCGCTGGCCATGCGGATCGCGCTCGGCGTGGAGCTGCCCAGGGACAGGCCGGGCACCATCGGGCCCATGCTGGAGGACAGCAGGCCCGACGCCTGGGCGGTCTGCTTCACCTTGTCGAGGCCGGTGTCCATGCCGAGCTGCATGAACGGCGTGTTCACCGAGTTGGCGAGCGCCCCGCGCAGGCTGATCCGCCCCCAGGACTTCTCGCCGTCGTTGTGTCCGGCGACCTTCCGGCCGTTGCGGTCCCAGTACGGTCCCTCCGGTGTGGTCACGGGCACCGCGTCGTCGCCGTCGTAGACGGTGTCCGGGCCGACCTGCTCGCGGGGCGCCTGGCGTTCCCTGACGACGCCGTGCTCGAGGCCGGCCGCGTACACGAACGGCAGGAAGGCCGAACCGGCGGGGACGGTGGTGGCGTTGGACTCGTTGAAGGCCTGTTTACGGTGGTCCGGGCCGCCGTGCACGGCGAGGATCCGGCCGTCGGCGGCCACCGAAGCGGCGCCGTAGTGCACGTCCTTCGCCGCGTCGGCGTCGCTCTTCGCCGCCTTCTGGCGGGCCTTGGTGACGACGTCGGTGAGCGTCGCCTCCCGCTCGCGGTCGAAGGTGGTGTAGATCTGGTAGCCGCCGAGGTCGAGGTCCTTGTCCGAGATGCCGCCGGCCTTCTTGGCGTACTGCGCGGCGAGTTCGACCAGGTAGTCGCTCTGCTTGCCGGTGCGGCCCAGGGGGTTGCGTTCGAGCGGCTCGGGGAACTTGGTGTACGTCGCCCGCTCCGCCGGGGTCAGCTTGCCCAGGACGACCATGCGGTCGAGGATCCAGGACCAGCGCTGCACGGCCCGCTTGTGGTTGGCCGGGCCGAGGGTCGGGTCGTACAGGGATGCGCCCTTGAGCAGCGACGCCAGCACGGCGGCCTCGCTCGCGTTGAGCTTGCCGACGTCCTTGCCGTAGTAGGCCTGCGAGGCGCGCTGGATCCCGTAGGTGCCGCGGCCGAACCAGCTGGTGTTGAGGTAGCCCTCCAGGATCTCGTCCTTGCTCATCCGGTTGTCCAGCTTGAGGGCGATCATCGCCTCGGTGAACTTGCGGGTGAGCGTGCGGTCCTGCGTCAGGTACACGTTCTTGACGTACTGCTGCGTGATGGTGGAGCCGCCCTCGGTGCTGCCCTCACCGAGGGTGCGCCACAGGCCGCGGGTGACGCCCTTCACGGACACCCCGGAGTCGGAGTAGAAGCTTCCGTTCTCGGCGGCCAGCACCGCCCACCGCACGTCCTGCGGTATGTCCTTGAGCGGCATCGCCTGACGTTGCACCCAGCCCGTGCGGGCCATGACGGTGCCGTCGGACCAGAAGTAGACGTTGTCCTGCTGCGTGGCGTACGTGTTCAGGTTCTCGGGTATGTCCGTCGCCGCGTAGACGACGACCAGGCCGGCCCCGGCCAGCCCGATGGCGGACAGCCACGCGCCCAGCCACTGCCGCCAGGAGGGCACCCAGCGGCGCCAGCCGGCGCGGCCGGGGCGCGGGTAGGCGGGCCTGAGGCGCCGGAGGCGGAGCGCGATGCCCGCGGCGAACGGTGCCCGGCGCGTGGCGCGCCTGCCGCGCCCGGCCGTCGCCGGGGCGTCGGCCTCCGCGCCGCGCCGCCGCCGTCCGCCGCCCGTGCCCTTGCGGCCCGTGCCGTTGCCGTCCGTGCCCTTCGCGCCCGTGCGGGACCGGTCGGCCGCCTCCGTGGGCTTGAGCGCGCGCAGTTGCATGGTCTCGCCCGGCGCCGGGGCCGGGTCGTGGGCCGCGGTGAGGTCGTCGGTGCCGGCCGCGCCGCGCAGGTCGTCGACGCGCAACTGCATGGTCTCGTCCGGGGGTGCGGGCCGCCCCGCGGGTGCCCGGGTGTCACCGCCGTCCGGTGTCCGGCGGCGCCAGGACTTCTTGGGCGCGGCGCGGCGCCCGCGCGACCGGCGCCCTCCGGGCGGTGTGCCCTCCCCCTGCCCTGGCTCGGTCACGCCTCGTCACCCTCCCCAACTCCCGGCCCCCTCGCGGAACTCGCGACCCCACACATATCAGTATTGCGTGCGAGTTGCGGACAAAGATTTCCACTTGTGCCCCGCCGGTGCGTGTGACGAACATCGCGTGCGTCAGGTCGCCCCGGGGCTGGGCGTGTCGGGACCGGGCGTGCCGGACGGTGATGCCGTGCCGGGCGGGGGCGGGCCGGTGCCCGGTCCGGACGTGACGGGCTCACCCGCGGAGGCGCTCGCGCCGGGTGCCGTGCCCGCGGTCGCGCCCGGTGTCGTGCTCGGCGTCGCGCTCGGGGGCGGTGGTGCCAGGCTGGTGCTCGGCTCCGGACCCGGGTCCGGTGTGCCGGGCGGTGTCGCGTCGGGGGTGGGCGTCGGCGAGGGTGAGGGAGCCGTCGGCGGGGGCGGTGCCGGGGAGGTGTTCCTCGGCGGGTCGGCGGGCGGGACGGGCCGGGGGTCGGCGGGTCCGGGGGCCAGCGTCAGATAGGCGGCGCCCGCCAGAGCGGCGGCGGCCAGGCCGGCCAGACCGGCGCGGGTCACCGGGGCGGGCCTCCACCGGAGCCACCGGGCGGCCGGGCGCGGCGGCTGGGCGGGCCGCAGGTCCCGTACGGTGACGGACTGGGCCCGCGCTTCGAGGGCATGGCGCAGACGGCGCTCCACGGGGCGCTCGCGTTCCTCGCCGGGGGTCATATCCGTCCCTCCAGGATCCGTTCCAGCGCGTCCAGGGCGCGGCTGGCGTTCGACTTGACCGCCCCGCGGCTGATGCCGAGGGTCTCGGCGATCTCCGCCTCGCTCAGGTCCGCCCAGTAGCGCAGGACGAGGACCTGACGGCGGCGGGGCGTGAGGCGGCCCAGCGCGGCGAGCACCTCGCGGTGCGCCTCGTCCAGGACGACGTGCTCCTCGGCGGAGGGCACGTCGGCCGCGGCGGGCGGTGTCCAGGCGCGGGCGGTCCGGCGGCGGCGCAGCACGGAACGGGAGGTGTTGACGACCGCCGTGCGCAGGTAGCCCAGCGCGTTGTCGACCTCGGCGATGTGTTCGCCGTGGCGCCGGTAGAGGGCGGTGAAGGCGTCCTGGACGACGTCCTCGGCGGTGGCGAGGTCGTCCACGAGCAGCACGGCCAGGCGCACCATGCCGAGGCGGTGGGCCTGGTACAGCTCGACGAGCGTCGGCGGCCGTGAGTCCGGCGGGCCGTCGTACCGGGGTACGGGCCGGGGGCCGCCCAGCGTCGGGCGGTCGGCGGCCGGTGCCGTCCGGTCGCCGCGCAGCAGGGCGCGCAGGGCGGCGCCCACGCCCGGCCGCCCGCCGCGCCGTGCCCGGGGGAAGCCGGGCAGGGAGGGGCGGAACGGCAGGGCGTGGGGCAGCACGGGGTTCCTCGGGTCGAGCACGTCAGCGGGCGGCGCGCCGCCGTACGGCGTACATGGTGCCGGCGCCCAGGCCGAGCAGCCCTACGGCGCCCGCCCCCAGGGCGGTGGTGGTGGCACTGGAGCCACCAGTATGGGCGAGCTCGGGGTCGTTGCTCGGCCGGGGTGCGGAGGTGGGGGCGCCACTGGGGTTGGGGCTGGGCGTGGCGCTGGGCGGTGCGCTGGGGGTGGCGCTGGGCGGTGCGCTCGTGGCCGGAGCGGGCGGCTCGCTGGGGGCGGCGCCCGCCGGGCCGCTGGTGGCCGGGGCGGGTGTGGCGGAGGGGGTGGCGGACGGGGCGCCGCTGGGGGCCGGGGACGGCGTGGCCGACGGGGCGGTGCTGGGCACCGGGGACGGGGTGGCCGACGGCGGCGTGGCGGGTCCGGCGGTCGCCGAGGCAGGCACGGCGAGGGCGGCCAGAGCGCCGGTGACGGCGGTGGCGAGGACCACGCGCTTCAGGTTGTTCACGATCTCTCCCGACTGGCGGGGGCGCGGTTTCACGCCCTTCACCCCCGCACGACGTGCGAGTGGCCGGGAGGTTGCCGATCTCCGTGAAGTTTTTTCGGACCGCCGTCCGGGTCGGTCCGGTCCGGGCGCGAGGGCCTGGCCGTCGGGCCGGGTTCAGGGCCGCCGGGCGCCGGCCGGGGGTTCCGTGGCGGTGGACGGCGCCGTGGCGGTGGTGACGCGGGTTCCGGGGTGCTGCGTCGCGCAGAGGAACGCGATGCCGAGCGCGATGGCCATCCCGTAGAAGACGTACTGGTTGGCCTCGGCGAAGTCCATGCGGATGGCGTTCATCGAGTCGCGCATGACGGAGGCGACGGGCCCCTCCCCGGCGGGCTGCTGCCCGTCCGGGTGGCCGGTCACCCCTTCGGCGATGTCGCGGGCGGCGCCCTCGGCCGAGGCGTGGGGCACGCCGCGCGCGGTGAGGGTGGAGACGATCCGGTTGGTGGTGACGTGCGTGAGGATCGTGCCGAAGACCGCGAGGCCGATGCTGGCGGCGAAGTTGCGCACGGTCTGCGTGATGCCGGTGACCTCGCCGTACGACGCGCCGATCGCCCGGTTGACGGCGTCGGTGGACGCCGGGGAGAGGAGGAAGCCGATCCCGGCGCCGGCGAGGGCGGCGTACGGCCACTGGTCGTGGGTCGACAGGTGGGTGAGCTTGCTCGCCCACAGCGCGAACCCGACCGCGCCCAGCGCGCAGCCGAGTCTCATCGCCGGCCGCGCCCCGCGCTTGTCGAGGATCCGGCCGCCCCACTGCGAGGCGATGCCGAAGCCGATGAAGAAGTACAGCAGGTAGAGGGCCGCCTGGTTCGGCGAGGAGCTGAGCGAGACCTGCGCGTACACCGAGGCGAAGAAGAAGACGGGTACGAACGCCAGCATCGAGAAGAACAGCACCAGGATGTCGACGGTGAACGCCTTGTCGCGGAAGACCTCCAGCCGCACCAGCGGGTGTTCCCTCCCCAGTTCGTACCGGCAGAACAGGACCAGGACGACCAGGCCCCCGGCGATGCACGCCCAGGTGGCGACGCTGCTCCAGCCCCAGGCGGAGGCCTGCATCAGGCCCAGCACGCTCAGGGCCATGCCGCCGCACACCAGGAGCGCGCCCACCAGGTCGAGCCGTTCGGGGCGGCGGGTGTTCGGGAGGTGGGCCATCGCCGTCAGGACCAGGGCGGCGATCGCCACCGGGACGTTCACCCAGAAGACGGCCCGCCAGGTCCAGTCGGTCAGCCAGCCGCCGAGGAGCGGGCCCACCGCCGTGAGGGCGCCGGACAGGCCGAAGAACAGGGCGAGCGCCCGGCCGCGCTTCTCGACGGGGAACACGGTGATGACGACGGCCAGGGCCGCCGGGAACATCAGTGCGGCGCCGAAGCCCTGGGTGGCACGGAAGATGATCAGCCAGGCCTGGGCGAAGTCGCCGGCGGGCACGCAGCCGCAGAGCACCGACGAGATCACGAACACCAGGGTGCCGGTGAGCAGGATCAGCCGGTGCCCGAACAGGTCGGCGATGCGGCCGCCGAGGGCGAAGAACGCGGCGAGGGACAGCAGATAGGCGTTGACCACCCACTGCATGCCGGACGACGACAGACCCAGCTCGTCGATGATGTTGGGCGCGGCGATGCTCACGATCGTCTGGTCGATGAACGTCATCGACACGGCGAACAGGGTCGCCGCCAGCGCCAGTGACTGGCTGGGCGCCTTCACCCCGACGGCGGAACGCTCCTCCGCCGGCCCGCGCGCACCCTGGTGATCACTCATGGTCCACATGGTCACCCGGTCCCCGGCACCCCGCACGCCGAGCCGAGGCGGGCCGGGCCGGACCGGGCCGGGTCGAGCGGGACCGGGTCGCGGTGGACCTCGGCGCGGTGAAGAGGCAGCATCGAAGGGTGACCGGGCCGCACGAGGGAGGGGTTGCGCATGGGCAGCCAGGAAGTCGTCGCCGGCCTGCCCCAGGTCGTGTCCCGGGTCGCGTCCGGCGACAAGGAGGCGTTCGCCACGCTCTACGACGCCGTCGCCGCGCCGGTCTTCGGTCTGGTGCTGAGGGTGGTCAGGGACGCGGCGCAGTCCGAGGAGGTGGCGCAGGACGTCATGGTGGAGGTGTGGCGTACCGCGGCGCGCTTCTCGCCCGAACGGGGAAGCGTCATGACGTGGGTGATGACGATGGCTCACCGCCGCGCGGTGGACCGGGTGCGCGCCGAACGGGCGGCCGCGGAGCGTGAGCGGCGCGACGCGCGGCGGGCCCTGATGCCGGCGTACGACGAGGTCGGCGAGGAGGTGGCGGCGCGGCTGGAGAGCGAGGAGGTGCGCCGGTGCCTTCAGTCGCTGACCGAGGTCCAGCGGCAGGCCGTCGCCCTCGCCTACTACGCGGGCTACACCCACCGTGAGCTCGCCGCGTCGCTGTCGGCACCGCTGGGCACGGTCAAGACCCGGCTGAGGGACGGTCTGCTCCGCCTCCGGGACTGCATGGGGGTGAGGGCATGAGCGACGAGCATCCGCACCTCGCGACCGGTGCGTACGCGCTGGACGCGCTCCCCGACGACGAGCGGGCGGCCTTCGCACGTCATCTGGAGGGATGCCCGGCGTGCGCGCGGGAGGTGCGCGAGCTGACGGCCACCGCGGCGCTGCTGGGGTCGGCCGTCGCGTCCGCCCCGCCCGCCGGGATGAAGGAGGCGGTACTGGCGGGCATCGAGGGCGTACGGCAGTCCCCGTCGCCCGGCGGGCCGCCACCCGGTGCCGCCGCCCGGCTCGTCTCGGGCAGCAGGCGCGCCGTCGGCGGGCTGGTCCTCGCGGCGTGCCTGGTGGTGCTGGCGGGCTTCGGCGGGGTGGCGGCGTGGCAGTGGCAGGAGGCGCGGAACGCCCAGGAGCAGGCGCGGCAGGCCAGGGCGGAGACGGACCGGCTGGTCGCCGTCCTGGCGGCGCCGGACGCCCGTACGGTCACGGGAACCGTCGAGGGCGGCACGAGGGCGACGGTGGTCGTGGCCCGTTCCGAGAACAGCGCGGTCTTCGTGGCGTCCGGTCTGCCGGAGCTGCCGGGTGACCGGACGTACCAGCTGTGGTTCGACGAGGACGGCGCCATGCGCCCGGCCGGCCTGGTGGGGCGGGACGGCGCGTCGCTGATGGAGGGGGACGTGGACGGCGCCACCGGGGTCGGTGTGACGGTCGAGCCCTCCGGTGGTTCCCCGCGGCCCACGACCGCGCCCCTGATGGAGATGACGCTGCCCGCGTGACGGGCGCCGGGAAGGGGGCGCCCAGGGGCTGGACGCCCGGTTCCGGTGCGCCGGCGCGCGTCAGGCCTTCGGCATGAGCACGGTGTCGATGACGTAGACGGTGGCGTTGGCGGTGGCGATGTTGCCGCACACCACGTTCGCCGTGCCGTTGACCTTGTAGGACTCGCCCGAGCCGGAGGTCGTGAGGGTGCTCTTCTCCAGGGTCGGGAAGGTGCCGTTCTCCATCTGCTGCGGGGTGAGCTTCTGGCCGACGACGTGGTAGGTGAGGATCTTCGTCAGCGCGGCCTTGTCGTTGAGGACCTTGTCGAGCTGTGCCTTCGGGATCTTCTCGAACGCCTCGTTCGTCGGGGCGAACACGGTGATGTCGCGGGCGTCGTTCAGCGTGCCGGCCAGTCCGGCCTTCTGGACGGCGGTGACCAGGGTGGACAGCGCCGGGGTGTTCGAGGCGGCGGTGGCGACCGGCTGCTTCGCCATCTCCGCCAGGCTGCCGGGGCCCTCCGCGGGCACGGACGCGCAGGCCGGGCCGAACGGGTCATCCGCCCTCGTGTCGCCCACCGCGCTGGTGGCGGACCAGCCGGCCAGCCCCAGGGGCAGGACGGCGGCGACGGCCACGGCTCCGGCGGTACGGCGGATCGGGATCGTCTTCATCGCTTCATCCTTGGTGTGAGAGGTCCTGCGCGGGTGACCGCCCGGGCCGGTGGCCGCCCGTCGCGGGGACGGGGTTCCATCGCTTCACACCTGTACTTCGGAGCCGGGACCGGAATGGATTGGTCCCCGTTCCGCACGGCGATGGCGGGCCGGTCAGGCTCGGGGCCCCTTGGAGGTGAGGACGCAGTCTCCGCAGTAACCGGCCCCGCGGACGCGGTAGTAGAGGCAGCAGCTGCGGCGGCGGTACGTGAGGGGCTGGGCGGTGAACGCGCCCGCGCCGGCCAGCGGCTCGCGCTCCAGCAGGGCGGTGGCGAGCGGGACCGGTGGGTGCGGGGCGCCGGGGGCGTGGGCGAGCAGCACCCGGACGGCGCCGATGAGGGCGGAGGCGGCGTTGCCGCGCAGGGCGTGCGGGGAGACGCCGTAGTGCCGGCGTACGGCGTCGGCCAGCGGCAGCAGGTTGCGGACGACCACGGCCTCGTGCAGGCCGTCGGCCAGGCCGTCCGGGGCGGCGGCCGTGGTGGTGGCTTCGGGGAGCCAGAGGTCGATGGGGCCCGATTCGGGCGTCCGCCACCACAGCCGGCCGGGCGCGAGGTCGGGTACGCGCCCGGTGAGGGAGGCCGTCGCCAGGCCGATCGACCACAGGCGGGCGGCGGTCCCGATGTGCAGGGTGGAGGCGGCCACCCGCCGCTGGCCGGTGCCGAGCCGCCGCGCCACGGCCTCGACGTACCGGTCCAGCACCTCGTGGTCCCCGTACAGCTCGGAGAGCGGCCGGTAGCGGGAGGCGTCCGGCCGGGGGCCGTGGGACACCGCGAAGTAGGGGCCGATGGCGGACACGCGGGCGAAGACGTCGGTGGTCACCATGTGCGTACCGCCCGGGTCAGTGCGTGGAAGGCAGCGGGGCGCACGACGCCGTCGCCGACGGGCCGTGGTCCGTCGCCGCCCGCGGACGCCGGCAGGCCGTCACGCGTACGAGGGCACACGGGTGCCACCGTCCTCTCTCGGGGAAGTCCGCCCCGGTCCATCGAGGTGCGACGGCGTGAGTCTCCTGACTCGGGATCGACGCTCCCCCGGCCTTCCCGCCCCTCTACGGGGCCGTGGCCATGGCGGGTTCGCTCCCCCTGCACAGTGGCGGTACCGTGCCGGAATCTCACCGGCTTCCTCGTTCCGCCGTCGCTGGTCGGACCGCAGCATCCCAGACCGTGACCCGGCGCGCCAGCGCGTCTCCGTAGTACGAGGCGCCCGCGATGATCAAGGGCTGGCGAAGAGGGCAAGGTCACAGCCGTGCCCTCTGCTGCTCCTTTGGGCATGTGCCCTAGCATCCGAGCATGACGGTCCTGCCTGATGACGGGCTCTCGCTGGCCGCCGATTTCCCTGCCGCGACCCACGAGCAATGGCAGCGCCTGGTTGAGGGCGTGCTGCGCAAGTCGGGCAAGGAAGCCGAAGGCACAGCAGCCGAAGACGCATTGTCCACCGCGCTGGAGGACGGGCTGCGCACGCGCCCCCTCTATACGGCGCACGACACCGCCCCCGAGCCCGGTTTCCCCGGTTTCGCCCCGTTCGTACGGGGTGGCCGGGCGACCGGGAACACCGCGGGCGGCTGGGACCTGCGCCAGCGGTACACCGTGGCGGCGGGCGACGCCGTGCTCGGCGACCTGGAGAACGGCGTCACGTCGCTCTGGCTCGTCGTCGGTGAGGGCGGCCTGCCGGTGTCGTCGATCGAGCGTGTCCTCGACGGCGTCCACCTCGACCTGGCGCCCGTCGTCCTCGACGCCGGACGCGACGTCCAGGACGCCGCGGACGCGCTGCTGCGGCTGTACGAGCGGCGGGGCGTCGACCGCGGCGCGGCGCGCGGCGGCCTCGGCGCCGACCCGCTGGGGTACGAGGCCCGCACGGGCCGGCCCTGCGACATCACGCCCACCACGGACCTGGCGCACCGGTGCGCCGAGGGCTACCCGGGCCTGCGGGCCCTGACGGTGGACGCGCTGCCGTACCACGAGGCCGGCGGTTCGGCCGCGCAGGAGCTGGGCGCCTCGCTCGCCACCGGCGTCGCCTACCTGCGCGAACTGACCGGGGCGGGGCTGCCGGTGGAGCGGGCGTGCGCCCAGCTGGAGTTCCGGTACGCGGCCACCGCCGACCAGTTCCTGACGATCGCGAAGTTGCGCGCCGCGCGCCGCCTGTGGGCGCGCGTGGCAGAGGTGTGCGGAGCGGTCGGCGCCGGTGCGCAGGTCCAGCACGCGGTGACCTCGCCCGTGATGATGTCGCGCCGCGACCCGTGGGTGAACATGCTGCGGACGACCATCGCGACCCTGGGCGCGGGTGTCGGCGGCGCCGACGCCGTCACGGTCCTCCCCTTCGACCACGCCCTGGGGCTGCCGGACGCCTTCGCCCGGCGCATCGCCCGCAACACCTCGACGATCCTCATAGAGGAATCGCACCTGTCCCGGGTCATCGACCCGGCCGGCGGGTCCTGGTACGTGGAGCGCCTGACCGACGAACTGGCGCACGCGGGCTGGGAGTTCTTCCAGTGGATCGAGCGGAACGGCGGCCAGGCCACGGCCCTGCGCTCGGGCCGGCTCGGCCAGGAGCTGGCGGACACCTGGGCGGCGCGCGGCGCGAAGCTGGCCAAGCGGCGCGAACCCATCACCGGCGTCAGCGAGTTCCCGCACCTGGCGGAGCGGGCCGTGGAGCGCGAACCGGCGCCCGAGGGCCCGGCCGGCGGGCTGCCCCGCGTGCGGCGCGACGAGGCGTTCGAGGCGCTGCGCGCCCGCTCCGACGCCCACCTCGCCGCCACCGGCGCCCGGCCCCGTGTCTTCCTGGCGACGCTCGGCCCCGCCGCGGCGCACTCCGCGCGCGCCACGTTCGCGTCCAACCTGTTCCAGGCGGGCGGCATCGAGCCCGTGTCGGACGGCACCTTCGAGGACAGCGGCGCCACCGAGGCCTGCCTGTGCTCCAGCGACGCCCTGTACGAGGAGCGGGCGGCGGCGACCGCCGCGGCCCTCAAGGCGGCCGGGGCCCGGCACGTGTTCCTGGCGGGCCGCCCGGGCCCGTGGGACGCGGACGTCGACGGCCACGTCTTCGCGGGCTGCGACGCCGTCGCCGTACTCTCCGCCACCCTCGACCGCATGGGAGTGTCCTGATGGGAATCCCCGACTTCTCCGGCATCGACCTCGGGGCGCCCCACACGGACGGCGGCGCCGGCGAGTGGCGGGCGGCCGTGCGGGAGGCGACCGGCGCCGCGCCGGACGACCTGCTGTGGGAGACCCCCGAAGGCATCCCGGTCAAGCCGCTGTACACCGGGCAGGACCTGGAGGGCCTCGACTTCCTGGGCACCTACCCGGGCGTCGCGCCGTACCTGCGCGGCCCGTACCCGACCATGTACGTCAACCAGCCGTGGACGATCCGCCAGTACGCGGGGTTCTCCACCGCCGAGGAGTCCAACGCCTTCTACCGGCGCAACCTGGCGGCCGGCCAGAAGGGCCTGTCGGTCGCCTTCGACCTGCCGACCCACCGCGGCTACGACAGCGACCACCCGCGGGTGACCGGTGACGTCGGCATGGCGGGCGTGGCGATCGACTCCATCCTGGACATGCGGCAGCTGTTCGACGGCATCCCGCTGGACCGGATGACGGTGTCGATGACGATGAACGGCGCCGTGCTGCCGGTGCTCGCGCTCTACATCGTGGCGGCCGAGGAGCAGGGCGTGCCGGCCGAGAAGCTGGCGGGGACCATCCAGAACGACATCCTCAAGGAGTTCATGGTCCGCAACACCTACATCTACCCGCCGAAGCCGTCGATGCGGATCATCTCCGACATCTTCGCCTTCACCTCGCAGCGCATGCCCCGCTACAACTCCATCTCCATCTCCGGGTACCACATCCAGGAGGCGGGCGCGACGGCCGACCTGGAGCTGGCGTACACGCTCGCGGACGGTGTGGAGTACATCCGCGCGGGCCGGGAGGCGGGGCTGGACGTGGACGCGTTCGCACCGCGGCTGTCGTTCTTCTGGGCCATCGGCATGAACTTCTTCATGGAGGTCGCCAAGCTGCGGGCGGCCCGGCTGCTGTGGGCCAAGCTGGTGCGCCAGTTCGACCCGAAGAACACCAAGTCGCTGTCGCTGCGCACCCATTCGCAGACCTCCGGCTGGTCGCTGACCGCGCAGGACGTGTTCAACAACGTCACCCGCACCTGTGTGGAGGCGATGGCCGCCACCCAGGGGCACACCCAGTCGCTGCACACCAACGCACTGGACGAGGCGCTGGCACTGCCCACCGACTTCTCGGCGCGCATCGCCCGCAACACGCAGCTGCTGCTCCAGCAGGAGTCGGGCACCACCCGGGTCATCGACCCGTGGGGCGGCAGCGCGTACGTGGAGAAGCTGACGTACGACCTCGCCCGGCGGGCCTGGCAGCACATCCAGGAGGTCGAGAAGGCCGGCGGCATGGCCCAGGCCATCGACGCGGGCATCCCCAAGCTCCGGGTGGAGGAGGCGGCCGCGCGCACCCAGGCCCGTATCGACTCGGGACGCCAGCCGGTGATCGGCGTCAACAAGTACCGCGTCGACAGCGACGAGCAGATCGAGGTGCTGAAGGTCGACAACTCGTCCGTGCGGGCCCAGCAGATCGAGAAGCTGCGGCGGCTGCGCGCCGACCGGGACGAACAGGCGTGCCAGGACGCGCTCGACGCCCTGACCCGCGCCGCCGGCGGCGAGGGGAACCTGCTGGAGCTGGCCGTCGTCGCGGCCCGGGCGAAGGCCACCGTCGGGGAGATCTCCGACGCCCTGGAGAAGGTGTACGGGCGGCACGCGGGACAGATCCGTACCATCTCCGGCGTGTACCGCAACGAAGCCGGTGAGTCGCCGTCCGTGGAGCGCTGCCGCGCCCTGGTGTCCTCGTTCGAGGAGGCCGAGGGCCGCCGCCCGCGCATCCTGGTCGCCAAGATGGGCCAGGACGGGCACGACCGCGGCCAGAAGGTCATCGCCACCGCCTTCGCCGATCTCGGGTTCGACGTCGACGTCGGCCCGCTGTTCCAGACTCCGGCCGAGGTCGCCCGCCAGGCGGTCGAGGCGGACGTCCACATCGTCGGGGTCTCCTCCCTCGCGGCGGGCCACCTCACGCTCGTCCCCGCCCTGCGCGAACAGCTCGCGGAGGAGGGCCGCGAGGACATCATGATCGTGGTGGGCGGGGTGATCCCCCCGCAGGACGTGCCGACCCTCCTCGAGATGGGCGCCGCGGCCGTCTTCCCGCCCGGCACGGTCATCCCGGACGCGGCCCACGACCTCGTCGAGCGGCTGGCGGGCGGCCTCGGGCACGAGCTGTGATCGATCTCGACACCTATGTGAAGGGCGTACGGGAGGGTAAGCGGGCCCTCGTGGCCCGGGCGATCACCCTGGTGGAGTCGACCCGGCCCCAGCACCGGGTGCTGGCGCAGGAGTTGCTGACCGAGCTGCTGCCGCACAGCGGCCGGGCCCGGCGGATCGGCATCAGCGGGGTGCCGGGGGTCGGCAAGTCGACCTTCATCGACGCGTTCGGCACCATGTTGACGTCGCTCGGGCACCGGGTCGCGGTGCTCGCGGTCGACCCGTCCTCCAGCCGGACGGGCGGTTCGATCCTCGGTGACAAGACACGGATGGAACGCCTGGCGGTGGACCCCGCGGCGTTCATTCGCCCCTCCCCCACCGCCGGCACGCTCGGCGGCGTGGCCAAGGCGACCCGCGAGTCGATCGTGGTGATGGAGGCGGCCGGCTACGACGTCGTCCTGGTGGAGACGGTCGGCGTCGGCCAGTCGGAGACCGCGGTCGCGAACATGGTCGACTCCTTCCTGCTGCTCACGCTGGCCCGCACCGGGGACCAGCTGCAGGGCATCAAGAAGGGTGTCCTGGAGCTGGCCGACGTGATCGCCGTCAACAAGGCCGACGGCCCGCACGAGCGGGACGCCCGGACCGCCGCACGCGAACTGGCCGGCGCGCTGCGGCTGATGCACGGCAAGGACGCGTTCTGGACGCCGCCGGTGCTCAGTTGCAGCGCCCGGGAGTCCAGCGGCCTGGACGTCGTGTGGGAGCGGCTGGAGCAGCACCGCACGCTGCTGGACTCCACCGGCCGTCTCGCCGCCAAGCGCCGGGACCAGCAGGTCGACTGGACCTGGACCATGGTCCGCGACGAGCTGCTCGCCCGTCTGCGGTCCAGCGAGGCGGTACGCGCCCTCGCCCCCGGTCTGGAGCAGCAGGTGCGGGACGGCCGCCTGACGGCCACGCTCGCCGCCGAACGCATCCTGGGCGCGTTCGGCGGCGAGGGTGGCGGCGCGGCCGGCTGACGACTGCGGACCTCCGGCGGCCGTCAGCCCAGCCGGACCAGCCGGTCGCCGGCTCCCGGCTCGACGAGGTCGTCGCGCAGGGCCACGGCGACCCGGGCCCCGCCCGCCGACACCTCCCCCACCACAGTGCCCGCCCTCGCCGAGCGCGGAATGGTTTCGCCGCCCGCGGTGAGGCGCGGCCGCACCTTCAGACCCGGCCAGCCGACGGCCCTCAGGCCCTCCGTGGCGACGACCGCCGTCCGGCCACCGAGGCCGTCGTCCACATACCCCACCACATCGCCCTTCTCGACGACCGTGGCGGAGGTGACGCCCTTCTGCGCCGCCTCGATCAGACCGCGGCTGTACGTCCCGATGGCGAGCCCGAGCTTCTCCCGCAGCGTGGCGCCCTTCCGGACGCCCATCACCATGCCGACGACACGGTGGCGCCTGCCGTCGACGACGGTGTCGGCCGACCAGAGGAGGTTGGCGCCCGCCGGGGTCGACGAGCCGGTCTTCACACCGTTCACCCCGGGCAGCGACAGGATGCTGTTGCTGTTGGTGATCGTGCCCGCCGAGCCGGGGAGCGTGACGTGCGCCGAGTCCACGATCTCGCGGAACACCTCCTCGCGCATGGCCGCCTTGGCCAGCTTCACCTGGTCGACCGCCGTGGACACGGTGGCGGCGTCGAGACCGCTGGGGTCCGTGTACGTGGTGTCGGACATGCCGAGCCGCCGGGCCGTGTCGTTCATCTTGTCCACGAACCGGTCCTGGGATCCGGAGTCCCAACGGGCCAGCAGCCGGGCGACGTTGTTCGCCGAGGGCAGCATCAGCATCCGGAGCATGTCCTTCTCGCTGTACTTCTCCCCCTTCGCGACCGGCACCCGCGACTCGGACGCGTTCCGGCCCTCCTTCTCCGCTGCGGCGTCGACGGTGATGTCCGGGCCGGTGCCGTCCCCGGTGAGGGGGTGTCCCTCGAGGACGACGTAGGCGGTCATCACCTTGGCGACGCTCGCGATGGGCGCGGGCCGGCCGTCGCCGTACGTACCGACGACACCGACGCCGTCCACCTCCACGGCGCCCTGCCCCTCACCCGGCCACGGCATCTCCAGCGTTCCGCCCGCGAAGGTGTACGCCGGCGCCAGGGCCGGGCGCAGCTCGGGTGCGGGCAGCGGACGGACCAGCTGCACGGTCGCCCCGACCACGGCGAGCAGCACGACGACGGGCACCCCGAGACGTAGCCACCGCGACGCCCCGCGGCCTGGCCCCTCCCCCTGGGTACGGGCATCGCCCGGCTCGGCGAGGGGTGAGGGGGCGGGTGCGGGGACGGGTGCGAGGGGAGGCGCGGGGGCGGGTGCCGGGGCGGGCTTCGCGGGCGGGGCCGCGGGTTCGGCGGGCGGCTCGGTGGCGGGCTTCGCGGCGGGCTCGGCGCGCGGCTCGGTGGGCGGGGCAGCGGCCTTCGTGGGCGGCTCGTCGGCGGGTTCGGCAGGCGAGGTGGCGGCCTCCGCAACCGGCTCCGCCGACGCGTCCCGTTCACCGGCCGTGGCTCGCGTCGCCTCGTGCGTGGAGGGTGCGGGTTCGTCGTCCTGTGCCGGGGTTTCAGGACACGCGGGCGCGGCGTTGGTCACTGCCGGTTCTCCGTCTTCTTCGTCTTCTTCTGGGGTGGGGCGCTTCCGGCCGTCCACTCGTCCAGTCGACGTGACGCCCCCGCTATGACGATGCGGTTGACGGGCGTGTGGTTCCGTTGGAGATCGGCTGTTCAGGGGCGGACCGGCATGACCTTGCGGAGGGCGGCGTCGAGGTCGCGGGCCGTGGTGGACAGGTCGTCGGGCGGGACGCCGTCGGCGACGGCCGCGAGGTGGGCGGCGTAGGTCTGGGTGAAGGCGCCGTAGTACGGGGTGCGGGGCCGGGACACGGCGTCGTCCAGGGCGGGGCGCAGCACGGTGTCGGCGTAGGCGGGGCGGCCGTCCCGGTCGCGGGGCATGGTGCGGGTGGGCTCGCCGGTGGGCGGCGCCCCGGGGGTGGCGGTGTCACCCCGGACGTAGCTGCACGTGACGTCGGGGTCGGTGTAGGCGGAGCGGCGGACGGCGGCGAACCCGGCGTCGAGCAGGCAGCGTTCGCCGGTGGGGCCGGTCAGGAAGGAGATCAGGTCGCGGGCCTTGTCCGCGGCGCCGCCGCCGACGGTGCGGGCCACCGCGAGGTTCTGGCCGCCGAGGACCGCCTTGCCGGGGAGTGGCATCACCCCCACGTCGGTGCCGGGCAGGTCGGCGACGTCACGGTAGATGTAGGGCCAGTGGCGCAGGAAGGTGGTGCGCCCGGCGACGAAGTCGGCGAGCGAGGTGGACTCGGTGGAGTCCCCGGCGCCGGGCAGGGTGTGGGCCTGGTGGGTGCGGCGGGCCAGCTCGTCGAGGCCCTCCTCGATGAGGGCGGGGGTGCCCGTGTAGCGGCCCTCGGCGTCGGTGAGCGGGGGGGCCGGGTGCGTGGTGCTGAGGGCCTCGATGCCGTTGACGGTGAGCCCCTCGTACGCCGACAGCTGGCTGGTCCAGCCGGACTCCAGACCCTTGAACGCCCGGGCGCCGGGGTCGCGGCGGGCGGCCTCCTGGACTGCGGTGGCGTACGCGATCAGGTCCTGCCAGGTGAAGCCGGTGCCGGCGGGGTCGGGCAGGCCGGCGGCGGCGAGGTGGTCCTTGCGGTAGTAGAGCAGGCCGACGTCGGTGTTGAAGGGCACCGAGTGGACGACGTCGTTCCAGCGGGCGGTGGCGGTGACGGCCGGGAAGAGGTCCTGCTCGTCGAGGAGCGAGTCGTCGAGCGGCTGGATGAGGCCGCCCTGGGCGAACTCGGGGACCCAGGTGACGTCGAGGTTGACGACGTCGTACGACGCGCTTCCGGATTGCAGGGCGCCGAGGAGCTGGCTGCGCTGCTGGTCGGCGGAGCCGGACAGTTCGACGAGCCGGGCCCGGTAGGGAGAGCCGTTCGCCTCCTGGCGTTCGTTCCACTCCTCGATCAGCTGGTGGCGGATGCCGCCCTGGCCCGTGACGTCGAGCCCGCTGACCACGACGATCTCCTGGTCGCTGCCGAGCGCGTCGGGGCTGATCGCCGGTGCCGGGCCGGGGCTGCCGCCGGTGCACGACGCGGTGCCGGACAGGAGGGCGAGGCCGGCCAGTACGGCTGCCGCGCGCCTGAGGAGTGCTCGTGGGCGTCGTGTGCCGGCCTGGCGGCCGCCGGGGACGGTCACCGCGCCTCCCCCTTGCCCACCCAGGCCACTTCGGCGGCGAGGTCCCGCACCAGGGTGCCGGGCGCGTCCAGGCAGCGGCCGCCCGCGGTGTCCGCGACACGGCGGGCCGGGGCGCCGGCGGCGCAGGCGCCGCTCTCCATCACGGCCATCACGATGGGTACGCCCTTGTCCCTGGTCCGGTCGGTGAGGTCGTCGAGCTGCCGCTGCCAGCCGGGGCGGCGGCTGTCCTCGTCGTCGGTGAGGAGGACGACGAGCTGGGGCCGGTCGTCGTCCCGCCCCCGCGCGGCGAGGGTGTCGACGGCCTGGCCGAGCGCACGGTAGGGGTCGGCCTCCAGGTCGGGGTGCAGGGCGGCCTTGCTGCCGAGGGTGGCGCGGGCGGTGTCGGGGCGGTGGCCGTCCATCGGCAGGACGGTGCTGTAGGGACGGTCGGCGCCGTCGGCCGAGGCGACGCCCCACACCGCGTACTCGTCCTCGGTGCCGAGCCCTTCGAAGGCGGCCTTGAGCAGGCCGAGCGCGCCGCCGTCGCCCTCCCAGCGGTCGGCCATGGAACCGGAGCTGTCGACGAGGAAGAGGACCCGGCCGGGGCCGGTCGCCTGGCGGTACTGGGCCAGGGTGGTGTTCAGGTCCTCGGTGCTCGCCCGGCTGATGCCGCCGGAGTCGAAGCCGCGCAGGATGAACTGCTTGCGTCCCTCGGGGCCGGTCAGCCAGGTCTCGAACGCCTCCAGGGTCTCCTGGCGTACGGAGGTGAATCCGCCGGAGGCGTGCGCCCAGCGCACGCGGACGAAGACCGGGTCGAGGCCCGGCACGTCGTCCGGCTGCACGGCGATCCGGCGCACCGTGTCGGGGCGGCCGCAGTCCGGGTCGTCCTTCAGCCGGAACGCGGGGAGCAGGAGGGTGTCGGTGGCGCCGGGGCCGCCGTGCGGGGCTTCGCACAGCAGGTGTTCGCCGGTGGACACGGGCACCCGCAGGCCGTCCGTGGTGCGGCGTTCGGCGCGTTTGCGGTCCGCCACGCCGTCGAGTCCGGCGTACAGGCCCTGGGTGGCGAGCAGTCCGGCGGTCCCCACCTCGGGGTCGGTACGGCGGACCGCCGAGCCCGGTTCGGCGGCCAGCACGTCCGCGAGCAGGTCGTCCAGGGGGCGGCCGGTCCGTCCGGCGGACAGTCCGGCCCGGTCGGCCACGGCCGCCGGGACGGCGAGCACCATCGGGGACACCGGCAGCGCGGTCGGGTGGTCGGACAGCTCCGCCGGGCCCGCACCCCCGCCGGCGGGCCTCGCGCGCGGCACCTCCGCCGAGGTGGCGGGGATCCACACGTCGGGCTGGGGTCCGATGTCGCGGGCCGGGTTGGCGGCCTGGGTGGGGTCCTGCCAGGCGGCGGCGTCCTCCCGGAACGCCTTCGCCACGCGGTCGGCGGGCGCGCTGTACACGGTGATCCCCCCGCGCAGGCACCCGTGGGCGTCCTTGTTGGCCGCGGCGGTCGCCTCGAAGGCGTCGGCGGCGGCCCGCACGGCCTCCTCCAGTTCCGGGTCGGTGAGCAGGCGGATCTCCTGGGGCGGTACGCACGCGTGGGCCTGCCCGTCACCGGTGAGCCAGAGCCAGGCGCCCACCCCGGCGCCGAGCAGGGCGAGCAGGACGCAGGCGGTGACGAGACGCGCGGCGGGGCGGAGCAGGGCCCCGCGCAGCCGGTCACCGAGACCGCCGGGGAGCGGAGTCGTCCGTTCCCGTTGGCGGGGTGCGGCGCGGCCCCGGCCCCGGCCCCGTACGAGGGGGCGTACGCGGTTCTCGGGTGCCGCCGCCGTCGGCTCCAGGCGCACCTGGGCCATGGGGTCGCCCGCGACGTGCACGGTCTCGCGCACGCTGCCCTCGTACGTCTTCCAGCCCTGGGCGGCCGCGGTCGCGGCGAGGCGCTGGGCCAGGTCGCGCAGGTCGTGGTGGCCGGCCGAGAGCAGCTCGGTCAGCTCGCGGGTGTACGGCGTGGCGTCCTCGCCGTCCCCGGCGTCGACCCGGCGGTTGGACTGGACGCCCAGCAGCAGGGTGAACTTGCGCCGGCGCGACTCGGGGAGCTGCCCAAGGAGGGCCTCGGCGGTCCCCGCGTAGCAGCAGTCGAGGACGACGACGATCCGCTGGGCGGGGCTGCGCCCCAGCCGCTCCAGCACCCGGGTGAGCCGCAGGGAGTTGGCGTAGTCGGTCGAGTCCTCGCCGCGTACCGCATGGCCCCGGTGCAGCGGGAGCCACAGTTCCTCGCCCCGCAGATGGGGCATGGCGTGGCCGCAGAAGTAGAAGAGCAGCAGGCCGCGGGCGAGCTTGCTGGTGGCCTTGAGCTCGGCGAGGACCTGTTCCTCGGAGCAGG
Organism: Streptomyces ficellus; assembly: GCF_009739905.1. NCBI lineage: Bacteria > Bacillati > Actinomycetota > Actinomycetes > Kitasatosporales > Streptomycetaceae > Streptomyces > Streptomyces ficellus. The sequence continues at coordinate 566,173 of NZ_CP034279.1, forward strand.
TGTCGTCGCAGACCCGTAACGCGGAGTCGGGGAACAGGCCCATGCCCTGGAGGGTGGACTTCATCCGCTCCACGTTGTGGCGCGCGGCGGGTATGTCACCGGGCAGCCCGAAGTACTCGTTCCGTTCCACGTGGTACTCGTACGTGGACACACCGACCAGTAACGCCTGGTCGGGTGAGGTCCCCCGCCTGTCGGGCACCGGATCAGCTCCTCACATCGCCGTGGCGTCGCCCGTGCGCTCAGTCGCCGTCGCCCTCCCGGACCACTCCGGGTGCCCCGTCGGAACCCTCCCCGCGCTGCGCCCGGCGCGCGGTCCACCAGGCCCGCACCGACTCCTCGGCCTCCTCCAGGAGGCGGGTGGCCGTGTACCCGAGGGCCGGCTGCAGCACGACCATCACCAGCAGGTCCTCGACCGGGCCCATGGGGGTCCCGGCATCGCCGTCGCCGGGCTGACGCGCCCGTGAGGCGAAGCGGAGGGCGCTGCGGTCGAGCAGTTCGCGGAACACCCGCTCCCGCCTGAGCCAGAGCGTCAGTTCCTCGATGTCGGCGGGGCTCGCCGCGTCCGGGTTCATCACCACCCGGAGGGTGAGGGGCTGCGATGGATCCACTGGGTTCATAACTCCCCATAGTGTCACGCGTGTTCATGGTGATGTGGCCTGAACGCACTGCCGGGGCGGAAGGGCTGTCCGCACGGTGTGCCGAACGGGGCCGGCCGACGGGTTCGCCCGTGGAGCGCCGGCCGTCCTGGCAGGCGCGGGCGGGCGGTGACCCGTCAATCCGTGAGCGGCAGGCACTCGGCGAGCAGGGCGACGACGTCACGCCAGGCTCGCTGTGCGTGCCGGGGGTGGTGGCCGACGCCGGGACGCACGATGTGGTCGACCGTCGGATGGTGGAAGGCGTGAAGGGCTCCCCCGTAGACCACGAGGCGCCAGTCGACGCCCGCTGCCTGCATCTCCGCGGTGAACGCGTCCCGTTGCACGGGCGGCATGATCGGGTCCTCCGACCCGACCCCGGCCCATACCGGGCAGCGCATGCGTGCCGCCTCACCCGGCCGGCCCGTGGTGAGGCCGTTGACTGTCGCGATCGCGCGCAGGTCGACGCCGTCGCGCCCGAGTTCCAGTGCGACGGCGCCCCCGGTGCCGTAGCCGATGGCGGCGGTCCGGTCGGGGTCCGCCCGTGGTTCGGCACGCAGCACGTCGAGCGCGGCGTGACCGATTCCCCGCATCCGGTCGGGGTCGGCGAGCAGCGGCATGCACCGGGCCAGCATGTCCTCCGGGTCGGCCAGATAGCGTCCGCCGTGGAGGTCGAAGGCCAGCGCCACGTACCCCAGCTCGGCCAGAGCCTCGGCCCGGTGGCGCTCGACGTCGCTGAGCCCCACCCCCTCCGGTCCGATCAGGACCGCGGGCCGGCGCTCGGCACCGGCCGGGAGCGCGAGGTGTCCGATCATCGTCAGGTTGTCGGCCGGGTAGGCGACCGTACGAGTGGTGATCGTCGTCATGCGACTGGACGGTAGTGACCGCCGCGCCCGCCGGGGGCGGTGTTTCACCGACGGCAGACGGCGGCGGTCCGTCCCGTCAGTGGTCGTGGGCCCGCCCGCCGCCACCCGCCCCTGCCGACGAACCGGAAGGCGCCGGTCACCAGTAGGCAGAGGCCGACGAGGAGCGCCAGGACGTGCAGCGTTCCGTCCGGCCACACCAGGATCAGCACGCCCGGCGCCAGTGTCGCCAGCGCGGCGCCGAGCGGCCGGCCCTCCGACCGGTCCTCCGGCTGGTCCTCTCGTCCGGGACGGGACGCGCGGGACCTGACGGCACGGTCCTGGCTCTTCCAGGCGCGTTCGTGCGGTGGTACGGGTCCGCCCCGGCGGGCGGGGCCGTGACGCCGGCTCGGTGGCCGCGGTGCTCGGGGGTCGCCGGCGGTGCCCCGGCGCGCTCGCCGGGACACCTCCTGGCACCAGTGTTCCGGGCGCGGCGGGGCGCGGGGTCACCCCTGGCGGGTGATCCGGCCCCACCGCCGGGGCGGTGAACTGGAACCCCGGACGTACTGGTGGGTCCGGACGTACTGGCGGGTCCCGGTGCGCGCCGGGGGCGTACCCGTGGGCGCCGGAACGGAGGAAAGTCACGGTCATGAACGATTCAGCGCCCTCCCGGAGCGAGCGCGGCCCCTCGGGGCGGGCGGGCGACGGGATGCCGCCGGGCGGCGGGCGACGAGTGGCCGCCGTGGTCCTGGCGCGGGCGGTGGGCGTCACCACGTTGCTCGTGGCCGCGTACTACCTGCTGCCGCTGGAAGGGCGGAGGACCGGAGCCGCGACGGCCCTGTTCGCCATCGGTCTGCTGGGGGTGGCCGTGCTCCTGGTCTGGCAGGCACGGGCCATCGCGCACTCCCCGCACCCCCGTCTGCGGGCGGTCGAGGCCCTCGGCACCACGCTGGCGCTGTACCTGGTGCTCTTCGCCGTCGCCTATTACGTGTTGGAGCGCTCGTCGCCGGGATCGTTCAGCGAACCGCTGTCGAGGACGGACGCCCTGTACTTCACGCTGACCACGTTCACCACCGTCGGGTACGGCGACATCACCGCCGTCTCCCCGCCCGGCCGGGTGGTGACCATGCTTCAGATGCTCGGCGGGCTGCTGCTCGTCGGGGTCGCGGCCCGGATCCTGGCGGCGGCGGTACAGGCGGGACTGCGGCGCCAGGGCCGCCCCCCGCCGCCGGAGTAGGCCCCGCCCCGAGCACGAGGACCGCCGCCCAGGAGGTGTGCCCCCATGGCCGTACCGACACCCGACCGCGTACCCGGCCCCGTACCCGACGACCCCGCTCCCCCGCTCCCTCCGCCTCCGCCGTCACCGGCCGAGAGGGCGGCGCACGGCAGGAACGCGCGGGCGCGCGCCCCGCGTTCCTCCCACGGCCGGTTCGCCAGGGACACGGAACGGCTCGACCCGGTGGCGGTGGTGGAGCGCCAGTCGGCCACCCGGCTGCCCGAGTTGGTCCCCATCCGCTACGGACGCATGCTGGAGTCCCCGTTCCGCTTCTACCGGGGTGCGGCGGCGATCATGGCGGCCGACCTCGGGCCACTGCCGCACACCGGTCTGACGGTCCAGCTCTGCGGCGACGCCCATCTGCTCAACTTCCGGCTCCTGGCCTCCCCCGAACGCCACCTGGTCTTCGACATCAACGACTTCGACGAGACCCTGGCCGGCCCCTTCGAATGGGACGTGAAACGGCTGGCGGCCAGCTTCGCGATCGCGGGCCGCGCCAACGGCTTCCCGGTCGGGGTGCAGGATCTCGCGGTGGGTGCGTGCGTGCGGGCGTACCGGCAGCGGATGCGGAAGTTCGCCGGAATGCGCGCGCTGGACGTCTGGTACGCGCAGGACGACGCCGACCGCGTGCGGGAGCTGCTCACCTCGTCGATGAGCAAGGAGGCCAGGCGCCGCACCGCCGAGGCCACCGCCAAGGCCCGTACGCGCACCCACCTCCAAGCCTTCGCGAAACTCACCCGGGCCACCGCGGAAGGCCTGCGGATCGCACCGGACCCGCCACTGATCACCCCGCTGCGCAGCCTGGTGACCGACCCGACCGAGGACGACCGTCGCCAGCTCGGCGCCCTCCTGGGCACGTACGCGAGGACCCTCTCGTCCGAGCGGCGCCACCTGCTGCGCCAGTACCACCTGGTCGACATGGCCCGGAAGGTGGTCGGCGTGGGCAGCGTCGGCACGCGCTGCTGGATCCTGCTCCTGCTGGGCCGGGACGACGACGATCCGCTGCTGCTCCAGGCGAAGGAGGCCCAGGAGTCCGTCCTCGCCGCGCACACGGGAGCCGGCCGCTGGGACAACCAGGGCCACCGGGTGGTGGCGGGGCAGCGGCTGATCCAGACCACCAGCGACATCTTCCTCGGCTGGACGCACGTCGTGGGCCTCGACGGGCAAGGGCGGGACTTCTACGTGCGTCAGCTGCGGGACTGGAAGGGCATCGCGCGGCCGGAGACCATGGACCCGGAACTGCTCGGCCTGTTCGCCGAGTTGTGCGGGGCCAGTCTGGCGCGCGCCCACGCCCGCTCGGGCGATCCGGTGGCCATCGCCGCGTACCTGGGCGGGAGCGACCGCTTCGACCGCGCCCTCGTCGCGTTCGCCCAGGCCTACGCCGACCAGAACGAACGGGACTTCGAGGCGCTGGGCGCCGCCGCCCGCTCGGGCAGGATCCGGGCCGAGAGCCCCTGAGCCGCGCGCCGACCGGTCGGCCCGGCGCCGTCGACCGGTCCTGGCGCGGCGCGGTGGCGGGTCACTCCGGCAGTCGGCGCATCTCCATGAGGCGCAGCCCGAACGCCTGGCAGCGGGCCAGCAGACCGTACAGGTGCGCCTCGTCGACGACGGGCCCGAACAGTACGGTCTGGCCGGCCATCGTCACGTGCTCGAGCTCCGGGAAGGCCGCGGTCAGCGGCTCCGACATGTGTCCTTCGACGCGGATCTCGTAACGCATGGGCTGCTCTCCCGGTGGCCGGCCCGGAACAGGCGGATGACGCGTACTCCTCGATGGTCCGCCGCCCTGGCCCGTGCCGGCCTCACCCCGCGCAGGTGACCGCGGCCGCCGGGCCACCGGGCTCCCGCGTCAGAGCAGGTGGTGCTCCCGCGCGCGGCGGACGGCGTCGTTGCGCCGGCTGACGGCCAGCTTCCGGTACACGCTCTTCAGGTGGGTCTTGACCGTGTTCGGCGAGACGTGCAGGTCGGCGGCGATCTCGTCCGTCGACATCAACTGGGCCAGCCGCCTCAGGACGTCGCGCTCCCGTCCGCTGAGTTCCTCGACGACGGGCGGGGGCTCGCCGGTGCGGGGTGCCCCGGCGGGTGCCGCGCGGTGGGGGTCGAGCCACCCGTCGGCCAGGCCCTGCAGCGGCGCCGTGCCCAGGAGCGGCCGGATCCACGGTCCGGCTTCGAAGAAGGGGCGCCGGACCCGCTCGCGGCGGGCCGCGTACAGGGCCTTGGCGACGAGTCGGCACGCCGTCGCGCGATCCCCGACGCGGTCCGCCGCCCGCGCCCTCGCCAGCATGGCGCGTACGGTCAGCCCGGGACCGGCGTGGTCGGGGAGACGGAGCGTCGCCCCGTCGGCCGCCAGGGACTCGGTGAAGGACTCGCCGGCGGCGCGAACCCCGCTGAAGGTCCTGTCGGCCGTGAGGGCCTCCTCGGCGGCGAGCCGGATCCCGGCGGCCTCCGCCGCACCCGCCGGCCAGTCATCAGGCACGGTGCGCAGCAGCCCGACAGCCGCCTCCGGCCGGCCCTCGGCCAGGTGGGCGGCCGCGGCGGCCAGCGCGGTCGCACCGTCCGCCCACGGCGACCCCGTGGCGGTCGCGAGCCCCGCCCCCGGACCCGGTTCCCGCTCCAGCGCGTCGAGCACGGCACGGGCCCCACCACGGGCCAGGAGCAGACGCGCGGTGACGACGGCCCGGCCCGCTTCCGTGACCGGGTCGCGCGGCGGGCCGTGCGCGGGCGCGGCGGCCGTCGTGTCAAGGAGCCGCTGGGCCGTGGCCAGTTCGTGGCGCTCGACGGCCACACCGGCGAGGACCAGCCGCGCGAGGGCGGAGCCGGGGAGATGCGGCGGGCCGAACCGCTCCGTGACGGACAGGGACGCCAGCGCGTTGCGCTCCGCCCGGTCGAGCCGGCCGTCCAGGTAGTCGATGAGCGCCAGGCCGCCGAGCGCGTCCTCCCGAGGCAGTGCCGTGGCGGGCGTAGGCGTCGCTGCGGGGGCGGCGGGCGTGGCGGGCCCTCTGGCGGTACCGGCCGCCCGGGACAGTGCGGTACGCGCGTCACCGAAGCGGCCGGCCCACAGATGCGCCGAGCCCACGTGGGCCAGCAGGAGGGCGAAGAGTTCCGGATGCTCGTCGAGGAGGCGGGCGGGGACCTCGCGGCGAAGCTCGCCGGCCGCGTCCGCGGCCTTGCCGGCCCTGTCCGGCGCACCGGTGAGACGCGCCGCGAGGGCTTCGAGGAGGGCGCAGCTCAGCCGGGCCGCCGCCCGGCCGGCGGTGTCTTCGCCGAGGCGGTCCTCCGCCCGGCGCAGGTGGGTCAGGCCCCGGTCCGCGTCCGACAGGGACAGCGCCCGGGCCGCTCGTACGAGATCCACGGCGGGGCCCGCCGCGTCGGGCGGCATCGCGGCGAACAACTCGGTGAGGTCGCCGCGGCGCAGACCGGTGAAGAGCTGGCCGATGGCGAGGTCGTCCACCAGCGCACCGGCGGTGAAGTCCCAGTCCTGCGCGGCGGCCCCGTGCGCGAGCGTCTCCTCCAGCGATCCGGCGGCGGAGCCGTGCAACCAGTGCGCCGCCCGCCGGTGCAGCTCCTGCTCGAGGCCGGGGCTCCGCACACGCAGATGAGCACGGAGGATCTCGCGGAAGAGGGGGTGGAGACGGTACTGGTCGCGGCCGAGGTCCTCGACGAACGCGTTCTCACGGTGCAGTTCCGCCAGGACGGCCGCGGCGTCGGCACGTCCGGTCAACGCGTTCACCAGGGCGGGGCAGAAGCGGTCCAGGACGCCGGCCCTCAGCAGCAGGTCCTGCGTCTCCGGTGACTGCCGTTCGAGGACCTCCGCGAGCAGGAAGTCCGCCACGGTGGTCCGTCGGGCCTCGAACTCCTTCAGGTACGTCTCGGGGTCCGGGTGCTCCCGCGCGGCGAGGGCGCTCAGCCGCAGCCCGGCCGCCCATCCCCGGGTGCGGTCCACCAGGGCCCGTACCGCGGCGGGTGGAAGGCGCATGCCGTGCCGTTCCAGCAGCGCGGTCGCCTCCGCGGGGGTGAAGGCGAGTTCCGCGCCCCGGATCTCGGTCAGCTCGCCGGCGGCCCGGTACCGGTGCAGGGGCAGCAGGGGTTCCGTACGGGTGACGAGGACCAGGCGCAGGCCGGGGCCCGCGTGGTGCAGGACGAACGCCAGTTGCTCCGCGAACCGCGGATCGGTCACCCGGTCGAACTCGTCCAGGACGACGGTCACCGGCCGTTCACGGGTGCCGAGGTGGGCGGCCAGGCGCGTCAGCAGGCCGGGGTCGGCGCGGTTCGCGTCCGCGGGGCAGCCGATGTCCGGGGGCAGTGGTACGCCGGAGAGCCGCAGCGCCTGGAGCAGGTACGCCCACCACATCCCGGGGCCCGGCTCCGTGGCGTCGGTGGTGAGGTCCCCGTCGCCGATCGTGAGCCAGGCGACGGGTTCCGCCCGCCCCGCGACCCAGTCGGCCACGAGCAGGGTCTTGCCCGCGCCGGCGGGCCCGTTCACCATGGTCAGCGGCGTACGGGCGGCCTCGTCGAGGTGGGCGGTCAGGCGTCCACGCCGCAGGAACGTCCCCGGAAGGGCCGGTACGGCGAACCGGGTGAGCAGATACGGCTCACCGTGCGGATCGGCCTGCGGATCACTGTGCGGATCGGCGTACGGATCGGCGTACGGCCGTCTCCGGGCCGCGCCGCTCTCCCTGGTCTCGGCCATGGTGCTCACCACCACCGCTCGTCTGGCTCTGCAACGCTCGCCCCCTCATGATCCCAGTGCTCGCGCCCCGGCGCGCGGCGTCTACGGCCCTTGGGGGCGTCACGCGGCGTCGGCGGTGCTCCCGGTGCTCCCGGTCACGTCACGAAGGCGCACGTCGAGCCGTCCGTCGGTGATCCGGGTGTCGAAGGCCGGCTGAGGAGCCGTGGCGGGCCCGCGGACGTTCCAGCCGTCTTCCAGGCGGAACACACTTCCGTGCCAGGGGCAGCGCACGCAGCCGTCGGCGATCTCGCCGTCCGACAACGGTCCGGCCATGTGACTGCACCGGTCGGCCAGCACGTGCACGGCACCGCCCGCCTCGCGTACCACCATGACCGGCACCTCCCCCACGTGCCGCCGTACCGCCTCGCCCACGGGGAAGTCGGCGACGTCACCGATGGTGTGCCAGCCGGGGCCGACGATGTGGGGCACCTGCTCGGCGTGGTTGGCCCCGGCGGCCTGGCGGTAGGCGAGGTGACCGCCCAGTGCCCCGCCCGCGGACACCGCGCACAGCCCGGCCAGCCCCAGCGCCTTGCCGCGCCCCGTCCGTCCTCGGCACCTGGCGCTGAACGAGGCGGCGTACAGCGCGACGGCCGTGATGTTGCCGGCCGCGTGCACCAGCCCCACACGCTGCTGCTCCTTCGGCAGCTCGGCCCAGTCCGTCCAGCCGGAGACCGCCGCCGGTCCCGCCGCGGCCAGGCCGGTGGCGATCAGGACCCGCGCGCCCCGGCGGTGGCCGGGCAGCATGTCGAGCACCGCCGCGGACAACCACGTCCCGATCGGTACCTGCACCAGCAGGGGATGCACCGGATGGCCGAGCCAGCGCCCGTGCAGCACGTCCCGGGCGGCCCCCAGCGGCGCCGCCCGCACCAGCGCCCGCAGGGCGTCGATCAGCCCGTCGGCGCCCGGCCACCGCTCCAGCCGGTCCACGCCCCGCAGGACGCGGCCGGGTCCTTCGGGTGACGGTGCCAGCCGATGCAGGGCGTCCATCGCGCGACGACGTGTGACAGAAGGGTTCATGCGGCACGAGTAGCCCTTCGGGGCGTACGAAAACGGGCCGTTTCCGGGTCCGGGTGGCGGGTCGCGTGGGCGGCAGGAGTCAGTCGCCTGCCGCCCGCCCCGCTGTCACGTCCCCGCCTGCCTCGACGTCTCCGCTGCCGTTGGGGTGACGCGCCGGGGCGGTGCAGGGCGGGGCGTGTGCCGGGGCAGCCGGGCGGCGGACAGCAGCCCGAGGGCGGTGAGCGCCGCGAGGACCGGCAGGCTGGAGCCCATGGCCGACGCCGAAACGCCCTGGGTGCCGGCCGCGACGGCGATGCCGAGCGTGGGGCCGACGTTCATGGCGGTCTGCTTGAGTCCGCCGACGACTCCTGCGTACCCCGGTGGCGCGTCACCGACGACGGTTCCGGTGGAGGTGACCATCACGGCGGCGAACCCGGCGCCCAGGACGGCGAACGACAGGCCCATGGCCGCCCACGGGGTGGTGGGCCCGAGCCGGGAGAGCCCCAGGACGCCCAGGACGACGAGGGCGGTGCCGGCGATCGCGGTGCGGCGCGGGCCGTGGCGGCGCAGTGCCGCGGCGGCGACGGGCGAGCCGAGGACCATGAGCGCGGTGAGCGGCAGCACGTGCAGTCCGCAGGCGAGCGGGTCGAGGCGGAGGGTGTTCTGGAGGTGGAAGGTGGCGGTGAACAGCGTGCCGAACAAGCCCGCGCCGGTCGTCAGCAGCAGCGCCATCGCCGCCGTCACCGGTGCCGATCGGGCGACGGCACACGGCACGACCGGGTGCTCGGTGCGGCGTTCGTGGCGGGTGAGCGCCACGGTGAGCACGGCGACGGCGCACGCTCCCAGCAGCGTCGGCCCGGCGGTCCACCCGTGCGCCGGTACGCCGGCCAGGGTGTGGACGGCCACGGCGAGCAGACCCGCCAGCAGGGCCGAACTCGTGAGGTTGAGCCGCTGGGTGACGGAGTTGGCGGGTTCCGGGGTGCGGAGCGCCAGGGTGAGCGCGGCGATGGCGAGCGTGAGCGGGACGTTCACCCAGAACACGGCTCGCCATCCGAAGGCGGCCACGAGAGCGCCGCCGAGGATGGGTCCGCTGCCGGCGGCGACCGCTATCGCGCTGGTGCGGATCGCCACCGGTGTGCCGAGCCGGTCGGCCGGATACGTCAGCCTCAGCAGGGCGAGCGTCCCCGGCTGGAGCAGCGCGCCGAAGGCGCCTTGCGCGACGCGCAGGGCGATGGCCCAGCCCGCCGAGGGTGCGAGGGCGATCCCGGCGGAGGCGGCCCCGAAACCCAGTACGCCGACCAGCAGTACCCGGGGGTGTCCGTACCGGTCCCCGAGGCGTCCGGCGATGATCAGGAGCGCCGCCACCGCGACCAGGTACCCCGTACTCGTCCACTGGACCTGTGCGGCGCTCGCGCCGAGGTCACGTTGGAGCGTGGGCTGCGCCACGAGCAGCACGGTGCCGTCCAGGGCGACGATCATCGCGCCGGCCACACTGACCAGGAGCGCCGCGTGCTTCCTGAGCGCGGTCATGCCTGCACCGGGCCGAGATGGGCGTCCAGCAGCGCCGCGACGAGCCGGTCGAGGCGGGGGTCCTTCGGCGCGTCGTCGTCCGGGTCCGGCCCGCCCAGGACGAGTGGCAGGCTTCCCCAGGCCCAGAGTTGGGCGATGCCGTGCAGGCCCGACCACAGCAGGGCCGCCGTCACCTCGTGCTCGCCCGCCTGCGCGGGGGCCTCGCCCCGGCATTGGGCGACCAGTGCGGCGAACCGCCCGGCCAGCGGGAGGGTCAGCTCACGCAGTCGTGGTGGTTGTGCTTGTGCTTGTGCTTGTGCTTGTGGGGGCTGCTGCTCGCTGTTCAGCAGGTCGTGCCGGAACATCAGCTCGAACATGCCACGCCGGTCGAGGGCGTACGCCACGTACACCCGCGCGAAGGCGTCCAGTTGGGCCCGCGGAGTGGACGCGGTGGCGGTGGCGGCTTCGAACCGGGCCCGGAGGTCCTCGAATCCACGCCGGGCGATCGCCGACAGCAGCGAGTGGTGCGTGGGGAAGTACCGACGGGGCGCCCCGTGCGACACCCCGGCCCGGCGCGCGATGTCGCGCAGGCCCACGGAGGCGGAGCCCTCGGTCAGCACGAGGTCCACGCCGGCGTCGATCAGTCGCTCCCGCAGGGAGTCTCCAGCAGTCATAGACACTGTCTACAACATGGAAGTAGACAGTGTCTACTTCCTGTCGCATCCTCAGCGCCGGGACCCCTCAGCGTGACGCCGCTGACGACGCGTCGCGGGTTGCGGCCGACGGCCCTCCCCGGGCTGTGGGCTCCTGCCCGCCGGGCCGGCCGGTGTGCCGCCGCCGGACCCAGGCGGCCAGGACCAGCCCCGCCGCGACGGCGTACGCGGTGGTGCCGACCGTGTCCGGTTCGTCGAACGCGCGGGCCGTGACGTACCGGGCGGCGCCCGCGACCGCGACCGTGAGCCATTCCCACCGGCCGTCCAGCGCCACCAGGGCGACCAGGAGCAGGGCGTACCAGGAATAGCCGGGCGTGAGGAGGAGGAAGGCGGTGCCGGTGACCGTCAGGGCGCCGGCCCAGGGGCGTTCGGGGTCGCCGCGCCGCATCACGTACACCGCGACGGCCGCGAGGACCACCACCACGGCCGGCAGCGCCCACGCGTCGGGCAGGACGAGCCGCAGCAGGGCGAAGCGGTTGCGGGCCGACGCGTCGTCGTATCCCTCCTCCGCCACGTAGCCGCCGAGGAAGCCGAAGACGGACGCCCGCGACCACAGGAGGTAGGGGGCGTAGAGGACCGTCACCACGGCGGCCGCGGTGACGGCCACCCTGGCCGCGTCCCGCACGCCGCGTACGCCGGCCAGGGCGCCGGGCAGGACGACGGCGGGCAGCATCTTGGTCGCGACGGCCAGTCCCAGCAGGGCGCCGCCCGCGCGGCGGTGGCGTGCGACGACGCCCAGGGCGGCGACGGTGAACAGCACGCCCAGGACGTCGACGTGGGCGTTGTTGACCGCTTCGACGGGTACGGCGGGGCACCACGCCCAGTACGCCGCCCTCCAGCGGGCGCCCCGCCGGCGGAGGATCAGCAGCAGCGCGACCGTGGTGGCCACGGAGAGCAGCGCGCCGCCGATCTGGAGGGGCTTGTGGCGGGCGCCGTCCGGGGACAGCGCGTGGACGACCCGGAAGTAGCCCTCCGCCTGCGGCGGGTAGATGGTGTGGACCCGGGGACGGTTGAGCCGGGTGCACACCTCCGCGGAGACGCGTGCCCGGTCGGGGCCGGTGCACGCGGCGCCCGACGGGAAGAGCCAGGGGTCGCGCAGGCGCGAGAGCGCGGGGTCGGCGGGGACGTGGTCGTAGGGCGAGATCCCGGCGGCCTGGACGCGCCCGTCCCAGGCGTAGCGGTACATGTCGGTGCTGGTCCGGGGCGGCGCCACGAGACCGGTGACGGCGATCGCGAGGGACCCGGCCAGCACCAGTGGAACCACCGCGCGCGCGGGAACCTTGCGCACCGCCCACACCGCGACCGCGAACAGCGCCCAGCACACGGCGTACCACCAGGAGAGCCCCGCCGGGTCGGAGTGGTAGCCGTCGGTGCCGACCGTCACCGCGAGGGCTGTGGTGAGGGCGGCGAGCAGGGCGCACACGGTGAGGGTACGAGGGCTGGGCATGCGGTCCAGCCTGGCAGCGGAGCGGCCCGTACGGCCGGACGCGAGGCCCGGCGTCCGCGTTTCGTAAGGTGTCGGGCCGCCCCGGCGGGCTGCTCGGGCGGTGTGATGGGGGCATGAGTCCACGACCCCTCCCCCGCCCCGCACCACCGTCCTTCTCGGGCCGGCTGCACGACCCGCGTACCGCCACGGCCGTCGGACGCCTGCTGGGCGCGGCCGTGGCGGTGTGCTTCCTGACCGGTGTGGTCAGCCACTACCTGCAGCAGCCGCCCGGGTGGCTGGCGGACCGGCTTCCCGGCCGGCCCGTGTGGGGCTACCGGTTGAGCCAGGGCCTGCACGTCGCCAGTGGCCTGGCGGCCATTCCGCTGCTGCTGGCGAAGCTGTGGGCGGTCTATCCGCGGCTGTTCGTGTGGCCCCCGGTCCGTTCCGCGCGGCACGCGCTGGAGCGGCTGTCGGTGGCCGTGCTCGTCGCCACCGCCGTCTTCCAGTTGTTCACCGGTCTGCTGAACATCGTCGAGTGGTATCCGTGGCCGTTCTCCTTCGTCCCGGTGCACTTCGCCGTCGCCTGGGTGCTGGCCGGTTCGGTCCTGCTGCACGTGGCGGTCAAGGCGCCGGACATCAGGGCGCACTGGAGCAGGCGGTCCGCGGGCACGCTCGCGCTGCCGGACGAGGACGCGGCCGACCGGCGGTCGCTGCTGCTGGCGGTCGGGGCGGCGGCCGGGGCGGTCACCGTGACCACCGTCGGCCAGGCGTTCACCCCGCTGAGGTCGCTGGACCTGCTCGCGCCCCGCCACCCCGATGTGGGCCCGCAGGGCGTGCCGGTGAACCGCACCGCCGCGGCGGCCCGGGTGACCGGGGCGTCGCTGCGCGGGTGGCGGCTGGAGGTGCTCGGGCCCCGGCCGTACGAGCTGTCGCTGCCTCGGCTGGCGTCCCTGCCGCAGACGGAGGCGACGCTGCCGATCGCGTGCGTGGAGGGCTGGAGCGTGTCGGCCCGGTGGGGCGGAGTGCGGATCCGGGACCTGCTGGAGCGGGCGGGAGCCCCCGCGGGTGCGGCGGTCCGGGTGGTGTCCCTGGAGGCGCGGGGCGCGTACCGGGTGATGGAGATGGGCGGGGAGTACGCCGGCGACCCCCTGACGCTGCTCGCGCTCCGCCTGAACGGCCAGGTGCTGTCGGCCGACCACGGCTTCCCGGCGCGGATCATCGCGCCCAACCGGCCCGGGGTGCTGCAGACGAAGTGGGTCACCCGCCTGGAGGTGCTCTGATGCTGCGCACGGTGACGGGTGTGGTGGGGGTGTGTCTCATCGGGGTCGGGGCGTTCCTGCTGGCCGGTGTCCGGGACCCGCTCGGTGTCCTGCTCTGGCTGGGTGGGGCGCTGGTACTGCACGATGCCGTGCTGGCCCCGCTGGTGCTGGCGGCGGGCATGGCGCTGGCGGCGCTGCCCCGGCGGGGCGGCGCCGCCCGTGGGGTGGTGCGCGGTGTGCTCGTGACCGGTGGCGCCCTGGTGGTGGTGACGCTGCCGTTGCTGCTGCGCCCCGGCGCGCCGCCCAACCCGTCGGCCCTGCCCCTGCCGTACGGCCGGAACCTGCTGGTCGTCCTCGCGGCGGTGGCGGCCGCGGGCGCGGGCCTCGCCGTCGTGCGGGCGGTGCGTCAGCGGCGTCGCAGTTCGACGAACACCCGCCCGCCGGCCGTCCACTGACGGGCCTGCCGCCAGCCGGCCGCCGCGGCGTGCCGGCGCAGGGCCCGGGCGCCGACCCGGGCCCAGGGGAAGGGGGCGCCGCGGGCGCCGTCGGCGTCCTCCACGCGGACCTCGCAGCGTTCGTCGGTGGTGTCGTCGGCGGTGGTCTCGGCGACGATCCTCGCCGGGCCGCCGGTCAGTTCGGCCACCCGGCGCAACAGCGCCACGGGGTCGCCACCGATGCCGATGTTGCCGTCGATGAGCAGGGCTGTGCGCCAGGTGCCCTCCCCCGGCAGCGGGTCGAACACCGAGCGGCACAATGCTGTGCCCCCGCTGCGCCGGGTGCGGTCCACGGCCGCGGGGCTCACGTCGATACCGAGGGCGGTCCTGCCCTGCGCGGTGAGCGCCGCGACCAGGCGGCCGGGACCGCAGCCGATGTCCAGCACGGGCCCGAGGCAGCGCCGCAGCACGGTCAGGTCGGCGCGGTCGGGTGCGCCGCACCAGCGTTCCACGTCGAGCGGCAGCATCCAGCCGTCGTCGCGGCGCAGGAACAGCCGGCCGCGTCCCCGGCTCAGGGCGTCCGTGTAGGGGTCCGCCCGCCATGCCGTGGTGGTCATCGGGCCCTCGCCGTCAGCCGGGCGTGCAGCGTGGCGAACCGGGTCCCGGGGGCCTGGGCCGCGACGAGCCGGGCGTCGTGCCCGGTGTCCACGTCCCGCAGCAGCGGCAGGTCGGCGACGCGCAGACCGGCTCCGGTCAACCGCCGTCGCACGGCCGCGCCGGTCGTGGGCCGCGACATCGGTACGCCGCGCAGGAGCCGTGGGTCGGGCCGGGCGAGCCCCAGGGCCCAGAAGCCGCCGTCGACGGCCGGACCGAACCAGGCGTCGTGCGCCCGCCAGGCGCCGGGTGCCAGCGCGGGCGCCAGCACCGCCTCGCCGATCTGGGGGGTGTCCATGCCGACGAGCAGCGCGGGGCCGTCGCTGAGGGCGAAGGCGGCCGCGAGCCGTTCGTCGAGGCCGCCTCCGCACTGCGGTGCCACGTCGACGCCCGGCGGCAGCCACGGTCCCGGCGGGCCGTCCAGCACGACGATCCGGCGCGCCGCCGGGAGGGCCGCGACCGTACGCAGGGTGTCGCTGAGCGCCGCCTCGGCCAGCCGGGCCGCTTCGGAGGCGGTGAAGGGCGGCGTGAGACGGGTCTTCACCCGCCCCGGTACGGGGGCCTTGGCGATGACGAGCAGGGTGGTCATCGCGCCTCCCCCGGAACGGCGAGCACCCTGCTCATGTCGCGTACGGCCTGCCAGGTGCCGCGCCAGGTGCCGGTGACCTTCGACCGGCCGGTGCGCGGAAGATAGGGCACGTCGACCTCGCGCACGCGCCAGCCCGCGTCGGCCGCCCGCACGACCATCTGCAAGGGGTACCCGCTGCGGCGGTCGGTGAGGTTCAGCGCGAGCAGCGCGTGGCGGGACGCGGCGCGCATGGGGCCCAGGTCGCCGAGGCGCAGACCGGTGCGCCGGCGCACCATCCGGGCGAGGGCCAGGTTGGCCAGGCGTGCGTGCGGGGGCCACGCGCCGGGTGCCTGGGGGCGTCGGCGGCCGAGCACCAGGTCGGCGTCGCCCGCCGCGACGGCTGCGGCGAAGGGTGCCAGCAGGCCGGGGTCGAGTGAGGCGTCGCAGTCGCAGAAGCAGACCACGTCGGCGGTGGCCGCGGTCAGTCCGGCGTGGCAGGCGGCGCCGAAGCCCTTGCGCGGTTCGTCGACGACGACCGCGCCCAGGTCGCGGGCGATGCCGCCCGAGCCGTCCGTGGAGCCGTTGTCGACGACGATCGCACGCCAGCCGGCGGGGATTCTGGCCAGCACCCATGGCAGGGCCTGCGCCTCGTCCAGACAGGGCAGTACAACATCGACTGTGGGGTTCGCCTTGAGGTTCACGGACTTCACCGTAGGGACGGCGCGCGGACATATCGGGCATCGACTCCTTACGAAACAGGGACGTCGTCGCGGTGTTCCGCCCCTGGCCGGGACGTCACCGCCGCCGTGGTGCGAGGCTTGGCCCATGGACAGTGCATCGCCCGCCCACGTGCTGGTCGTCGACGACGACCCGATGGTCGCCGAGGTCGTCACCGGCTACCTCCGGCGCGGGGGCTTCGACGTCGAGTACGCGGCCGACGGCCCCGCGGCCCTCGAAGCGGCCGCCCTCGCCCGGCCGGACCTCGTGGTCCTGGACCTGATGCTGCCGGGCATGGACGGGCTGGAGGTGTGCCGGAGGCTGCGGGCCACCGGCCCCGTACCCGTGATCATGCTGACCGCCCGCGGTGAGGAGGAGGACCGGATCACCGGCCTGGAGGTGGGCGCCGACGACTACGTCACCAAGCCGTTCAGCCCCCGCGAACTGGTCCTGCGGGTCGGGTCGGTGCTGCGCCGCAGCCGGGCCGCCGTCCCCGCCGCGGGCTCCGCCGGCCCGGCGGGCACGCTCCTCGAAGCGGCCGGCATCGGGCTCGATCCGGCCACCCGCCGCGCGACGAAGGACGGGGACGAACTCGCGTTGACACTCAGGGAGTTCGACCTCCTCGCGTACTTCCTGCGCCACCCGGACCGGGCGCACACCCGTGAGGCCCTGATGCGGGAGGTGTGGGGCTGGGACTTCGGTGACCTGTCGACGGTGACCGTGCACGTGCGGCGCCTGCGCGGCAAGATCGAGGACGATCCGGCGCGGCCTCTCCTGATCCGGACGGTGTGGGGCGTCGGCTACCGCTTCGAGCCGGGCCGCCCTGCCGCATCGGTGCCGGACGGCACGGTGGGGGGCGGCACGGTACTGGACGGCACGGTACTGGACGGCACGGTGGGGGGCGGCACGGTGGCGGACGGCACGGTGGTGACCACGAGGTCGGCGGGCGGGCAGCCGTGAAAGACCTGCTGCTGATCGCCGCGTTCGCCCTCGCCGGCGCCGTGTCGGCCGGTCTGCTGGGGGCAGCGGCCCTGCGGTTCGTGCGCCACCGGTCCGTCGCCGTCTCCCTGACCGTGGTCGCCGCCGTCACGGTCACCGCGATGTTCGCGGGCACGCTGGCGGTGGCGCAGGCGATGTTCCTGTCCCCGCACGACCTGTACGTGGTGACCACGGTCGTCGCCATGGCCTCGGTGGTCTCGCTGCTCACCGCGCTGCTGCTGGGCCGCTGGGTCGTCGCCCGCAGCCGCGCGCTGACCGCCGCGGCCCGCGACTTCGGGGCCGACGGCGACTTCCTCGCACCGGTCGGGGTGTCGACCGCCGAACTGGCCGACCTTTCGCGCGAACTGGCCGCGACGAGCGCCAAGCTGGCCGAGTCCCGGGCCCGCGAACGCGCGCTGGAGTCCTCGCGCCGCGAGCTGGTCGCGTGGATCTCGCACGACCTGCGCACCCCGCTCGCCGGGCTGCGCGCCATGTCGGAGGCGCTGGAGGACGGCGTGGTCCCCGACCCCGCCCGGTACCACCGCCGCATCCTCGCCGAGGTGGACCGCCTCAACGTCATGGTGGGCGACCTGTTCGAGCTGTCCCGCATCCACGCGGGCGCCCTCACCCTCGTCCCGTCCCGGATGTCGGTCTACGACCTGGTGGACGAGGCACTGGCCGGCGCCGATCCGCTGGCCCGGGCCCACGGGGTCCGGCTCGTCGGGGGCCGGGTCGACCAGGCACCCCTCGAGGTCGACGGCAAGGAGATGACCCGGGCGCTCGCGAACCTGCTCGTCAACGCCATCCGGCACACCCCGGCCGACGGCACGGTCGCCGTGGACGCCGCCCGCCGGGACGACCACGTGGTGGTGTCGGTGACCGACGGGTGCGGCGGCATCCCGCCCGAGGACCTCAGCCGGGTCTTCGACACCGGCTGGCGCGGCACCCGGGCCCGTACCCCGCCCGCCGGGGCGGGGCTGGGCCTGGCGATCGTCCGCGGCATCGTCGAGGCGCACGCCGGCCGGGCTGAGGTCCACAACGTCAAGGGCGGCTGCCGTTTCGAGGTCACCCTGCCGGTGCCGACCGGCTGAGAATGCCGGCCGGTTGAGAGTACCGGCCGGCTGAGAGTGCCGGCCGTCCGGGCGTGGGGCCCGGCGTGTCAAGGGCGGGCGGGAACCGTGTCCGCCGCACCCGCCGCGCCCGGTACGTCCGCTCCCCGGAGTCCCGCGTGGGCGAACCGCGCCATGCCCGCGGCGAAGCCCACCGACGGCCGCCAGCCGAGGTCCCGGCGCAGCCGCTGTGAGTCGGCCGTGATGTGCCGTACGTCGCCGAGCCGGTACTCACCCGTGACGACCGGGGCCGGCCCGCCGTGCGCGGCGCACAGCTCGGCCGCCATCTCGCCCACGGTGTGCGGGTCCCCGCTGCCCGTGTTGTACGCCGTGAGCGCGCCCGGCTCCCGGTCGCCGCCGGCTTCGAGGGCGGCGACGTTCGCCGCCGCCACGTCGGTGACGTGGATGAAGTCACGCCGCTGCCCTCCGTCCTCGAACACGCGCGGCGCCTCGCCGCGCGCGAGGGAGGAACGGAAGAAGGAGGCGACACCGGCGTAGGGAGTGTCGCGCGGCATGCCCGGCCCGTAGACGTTGTGGTAGCGCAGCGACACGGCCCGGCCGCCGGTGGCACGCGCCCACGCGGCGGTGAGGTGCTCCTGGGCGAGCTTGGTCGTGGCGTACACGTTGCGCGGGTCGGCCGGGGCGTCCTCCCCCACGAGCCCCGGTGCGAGTTCCGCCCCGCAGCGCGGGCACCTCGGCTCGAACCGGCCGGCCGCCAGGTCGGACGGCGTCCGGGGTCCGGGGCGCACGTCGCCGTGCCGGGGGCACGTGTAGCGCCCCTCCCCGTACACGACCATGGAACCGGCCAGCACCACGTTCCGCACGCCCGCCTCCGCCATCGCGGCGAGCAGGACCGCGGTGCCGAGGTCGTTGTGCCCGACGTACTCCGGCGCGTCGCCGAAGTCCTTGCCGAGGCCGACCATCGCCGCCTGGTGGCACACCGCGTCCACACCGCGCAGGGCGTCCCTCACGGTGGCGGTGTCCCGCACGTCGCCCTCGATCAGTTCCACGCCGTCCGGGACCACCGCCGGCTCCTGATGGGCCGTGGGCAGCAGGGCGTCCAGGACCAGTGGTTGATGGCCGCGCTCGCGCAGCGCGGCGACGATGTGCGAGCCGATGAACCCGGCTCCTCCGGTGACCAGTACACGCATACGCCCGACGCTACGGGCCGGACCGGGCGTGCGCCGCTGTCCGCGCCGCTCCGTAAGGCTTCCGTCACATCGCCGCGGCAGCGTAGCGGTGGCGGCGGTAGCGGTAAGGATTCCGTAACCCGCCAGAGGCACTACGAGCGGGCCGTCCCCGGTTGAATGGACACGGCCGGACGGGCCGGCGAGACGAGGGGGACGACACTGTGCACAGCGCGGCGCGTACGAAGAAGAGGCTCCGGGCCGGACTCGCGGCGGTCGTCCTGGCCGTCGTCGCCTTCGGCCTCGTCTGGTTCGAACCGTGGGCGCTGTGGGTCGACGAGACGGTGAAGGAGGAGCTGCCGTCGGCCACGTCCACGGGCGGCGGCAGAGCGGAGCCGGGCACCGCCGCGTCCCCCGCCCCCGCCGGGCCGCGGGAGCTGGCCCGGGGTGAGCTGATCAGCCACGAGCACGCCACCACCGGGTCGGTGAAGCTGGTCCAGCTGGCGGACGGCACGCGTACGTTGCGCTTCGAGGGCCTCGACACGAGCAGCGGACCCGACCTGCGGGTCTGGCTGACCGACGCGCCGGTCAAGGCGGGCCGCGCGGGCTGGCACGTGTTCGACGACGGCAAGCACATCAGTCTCGGCAAGCTCAAGGGCAACAAGGGCGACCAGAACTACGCGCTGCCCGCGGGCATCGACTGGAACGCCTACACCAGCGTCAGCATCTGGTGCGACCGCTTCGACGTCTCGTTCGGCGCGGCGGAACTGACCCGCGCCTGACCCGCGCGTGACTCGCGCCTGACCGCCTGACCCGCGCGACGCCCGAGCCGGGCGCCGCCGGGCGGGCAGGCGCACGGGGCGTTCGCCCGGCGTACCGCGGGCAGTCATGGAGCGTCCGCCGTGCGGTACCTCACGCACGTTGTCCTTGGGGCGCCCCTCGCCGCCCCCTTCACCGCAGAGGTCAACGCATCCATGGCAGATCTCAACCGCCGCCGGTTCCTCCAGCTCGCCGGTGGCGCCGCCGGGCTGACCATGCTGTCCGACAGCATCGCCCGCGCCGCCGCCATCCCCGCCCAGGGCAGCACCGGCACCATCCAGGACGTCGAGCACATCGTCGTCCTGATGCAGGAGAATCGTTCCTTCGACCACTACTTCGGGGCGCTGAAGGGCGTACGGGGGTTCGGTGACCCCCGCCCCGTCACCCTGCCCAGCGGCACGTCCGTCTGGCACCAGGCCGACGGCGCCGGCAAGGTCACGCTGCCGTTCCGCCCGCCTAGCGACGACCTCGGCATGGAGTTCCTCCAGGGCCTCAACCACGACTGGGCCGGCGGCCAGAAGGCCTTCAACAAGGGCAGGTACGACCAGTGGGTGCCGGCGAAGACCGCCACCACCATGGCGTACCTGACGCGCGACGACATCCCCTTCCACTACGCGCTCGCCGACGCCTTCACCGTCTGCGACGCGTACCACTGCTCCTTCATCGGTTCGACCGACCCCAACCGCTACTACCTGTGGACGGGGCACACCGGCAACGACGGCCTCGGCGGCGGGCCGGTCCTGAACAACGCGGAGGCGGGGTACGGCTGGACGACATACCCCGAACGCCTGGAGGCCGCCGGCGTGTCCTGGAAGGTCTACCAGGACATCGGTGACGGCCTGGACGCCGCCGGCCACTGGGGCTGGATCGATGACGCCTACCGCGGCAACTACGGCGACAACTCGCTGCTGTACTTCAACACCTACCGCGGCGCGAAGCCCGGCGAACCGCTCCACGACAAGGCCCGCACCGGTACGAACGCCAAGGCGGGCGACGGCTACTTCGACCACCTGCGCGCGGACGTCCGGGCCGGCCGGCTCCCGCAGGTCTCGTGGATCGCCGCACCCGAGGCGTTCTCCGAGCACTCCAACTGGCCGTCCAACTACGGCGCCTGGTACATCGCGCAGGTGCTGGACGCGCTCACCTCGAACCCGGACGTCTGGGCCCGTACCGCCCTGTTCATCACCTACGACGAGAACGACGGGTTCTTCGACCACGTGGTGCCGCCCTACGCGCCGTCCGGTGCCGCCGAGGGCCTGTCGACGACCCCCACCGCGCTGGACCACTTCCCCGGCGCGGCGGGGTACGTCGCCGGGCCGTACGGCCTCGGCCCGCGCGTGCCGATGCTGGTGGTCTCGCCCTGGAGCACCGGGGGCTACTCCTGCTCGGAGACCTTCGACCACACCTCCGTGATCCGGTTCATGGAACGCCGCTTCGGGGTCCGCGAGCCCAACATCTCGCCGTGGCGGCGGGCCGTGTGCGGTGACCTGACCTCCGCGTTCGACTTCGCCCGTACGCAGACGGCGCCGGCCGCGCTGCCGCCGACGGCCGGCTACTACCCGCCCGACCGCGAGCGCCACCCGGACTTCCGGCCGACCGCCCCGGCCGTCGGGACGATGCCCCGGCAGGAGCCGGGCAGCAGGCCCACCCGCCCCCTGGCCTACGCCCCGTTCGTCGACGGCGCCGCCGACACCGCGACCGGCAAGTACCGGCTGACGTTCAGCGGCGGCCCGGCCGCGGGCGCACAGTTCCACGTGACCTCGGCGAACCGCACCGACGCGCCCTGGACGTACACGACCGAGGCGGGCACGTCGCTGGCGGACAGCTGGAACACGCGGTACTCGAAGGGCGTGACGGACCTCACCGTGCACGGGCCCAACGGCTTCCTGCGCCGCTTCCGCAACCCGGGCACGACGGCCGGGCCGGAGGTCACGGCACGCCACAACGCAACCACGGGGAACCTCGACCTCACCTTCACCAACGCGGGCACGGGCGAGGCCCGCCTCACCGTCACCAACGCCTACGGTGGCGGGGCCCGTGCGGTCACCGTGCCGAAGGGGGCGACCGTGCGGCACACCGTGGACCTGAGCGGCTGCCGCAACTGGTACGACGTCACCGTCACCGCCGCCACCACCGCGGACTTCGTGCGCCGCCTGGCCGGGCACGTGGAGACGGGCGCCCCCGGGCTCAGCGACCCGGGCATCCTCACGGCCTGACCCTGCGGGGCGGATCAGTCCACCCCGCCGGCCCGCCCGAACCGTTCCACGTGCGCGAGCAATTCGGGCAGGGACCCCGGGAAGCGGCGGATCCTCGAGTACATCGCGATCCAGGGCCCCGGGCGCACCTCACCTGCCGTCCAGCGGGCGAGGAGCGCGGACGTGGCGACGTGCAGGGCGGACCGGCCGCTCCAGGCGGCGCGCCTGACGTCGGCGTGACCGGAGCCCTGGCCGACCCAGGAGGTGAGCACCTCGGCGGGGCGCACCAGCGCCGCGACCTCGTCCGCGTGCAGCAGGCCGCGCTCGATCACCGCGTGGAGGTGGTCGAGCGTCGGCCCGTCCGCGCTCCTGTACGCGACCGGCGCCTCGCGCAGCACGGCCCTGGCCGACTCGGCGCTGTCGCCCAACGGCCCGGTGTCACCCGGCGGTTGCCAGGCGGGCACCCACGGCGGCCGGTGGCGGTTCCCCGCCTGGGCGGCCGGGTCAGCCGGAGCGGCGGGCCGGGGGGCGGGTGGCGGCAGGGGCCGGCCCGGCAGGGCGGGTCGCCCGGTGCGCAGGACGACGGCGACGTCCGGCGGGCAGTCCGGGTGGAGCAGCAGTTCCGTCACGGCGGCGCGCGGGAGCCGCCGTCGCCCGCCGAACCGGGCCGCCGCGACGAGCCGCCAGTCGATGCGGTACGGCTCGCGGAGGATGCCGCCGACCGTGCGGCGGGCCTCCCAGAGCGACGGCTCGCGCACCGAGCGGAGCCGTCGCAGCAGGGCGCCCGTACCGAGCCATCGCTCTTCCACCGTGTCGAGGAACGGCTCCGGCCACGCCTCGGCGCACGCCGCGGCGACGTCGGCGCCGACCGGGTCCAGCGGCCCGGGCAGCGCCGACAGGTCTTCCAGCACCCGCCGTATCCGCGCCGTGCCACCGTGTCGGCGGACGGTCACCCACGCGGCGGCCCACGTCGTCGGTCCCACGTCGCCCCGCGCGTCGCCGCGCCGGTCGACCAGCGCCGCGGCGGCGAGATCGGGGTCACCCGACAGCAGGGCGCGCCGGTGGTGGTCGGCACGGTAGCCGTGGCGGGCCGTCGCCATCACCGCCGGGTCGCGCAGGCGCAGCCGGCACCCGGGCTCGTACTGGAGCCGGGGGTTGCCGGCCAGCCGCCGGTCCACCTCCGGTTCGTCGGCGTCGATGAGGCGGTCCTGGAGGGCACGGTCACCGACGCACCCCGCGAGGGCGACCCGGAGCGGGACACTGCCCCGCTCGATGACGGCGACCGTCAGCTCCGGCGAGGGGTCGCGGGCGATGAAGAGCACGGACGGGTCGACGGTGAGCCACGCCTCCAGGACGGCGGCCCTCTGCTCGTAGGGCAGCAGCGACGCGACACAGTGCAGGTGCCACCTGAGGGTCATCCGCTCGGTCTGCGTCAGCTCCTCCACCTCGTAGGCCTTCTCGCCCTCGTACGCCTGATCCGCACGATCCGCCTGCCGCATTCCCGGTCCTCTTCCCCCTCGTACTCCCTGCGGATCGTCCTGGCCGGCTGGCCGCACCGCAAGCGGATTGCCGTCCCGCGACGGCACCGCGCTACTTCCGGGTGGTGTAGTGGTGCCTGGCCCAGACGGGCAGGACGAGCCACACCAGGATCAGCCGGCCCGCGACGGCGGCGGTCAGCCAGGCGGCGAGCACGTCGTCGACGGCCACGCGCAGCGCGATACATAGGCGCTTCTCGCGGTGGGGACCCTCCAAGCCCGGCGGGCCATCGTTGTGCCCGTCAAGATCACCACGGCCGTCCGCACGGCCGCAGACTTACGGGACGGGGTCGCCGCCTCCATGGTTTCTCGGTCCCGGGCGTCGACCACAGCGCCCCGGTCGAGACCGATGTCCCCTGGCCCGCCGAGGGCGTGTCCGAAGGGCCGAGTGACGCTCCCGCTGGGAACTCATGGCGCGGGACCGTGGGGCGGGGAGACCGCTCGGACGAGGAGTCGGCTGGGCTGGAGCCGCACTCGCCGACGCATCGCGGGCGGGGTGGACGTCGGCAGTGCCACCGTGGGGTCGGGCGTCATCCTCGCCCCACAGCGCCAGGCGCTCACCCTCCCGGCTGCTCTGCCCGACGACGGGGCCTTCGTGCTCGTCCACCGAGCCACCGCTCTTGTCCGTGCCGAGGGTGCCCGGCGGAGCATCGGCTTCGCGGCCGCCGGGCAGTCACACAGTCGCACGCCGCACTGACAATGCCGGGGCGGGCGGCACTCGGCGCCGGCCGTGGGTAGCCGATGACTGGCCGTGGCCGGTTTCCCTCGGGCCCCTTTCAGAGGCTGGCGCCGGCGGGTGATCTACTCGGTGTGCAGCACCGAGGCGATGGTCATCCGGGCCGCCGATCGGGCCGGGACCAGGGCGCCGAGGACCGCTATCGCGACACCCGCCAAGAGCATCGCGGCGAGGTGCGGTGCGTGCCACACGTCCTTCATGGACTCGGGGAAGTCGACCACCCCGACATGGTCCACGACGAGGCGGTGCGCCACGATCCCGAGGGGGATGCCGAGCAACCCGCCGACCGCGCCCAGCCCGGCGACCGAGGTCACCGTCATCACCACCACCTGCCGGGGGGTCATCCCGATCGACTTGAGCATGCCCAGGTCCCGGCGCCGCTCACGGGTGTTCAGGAGGACGGTGTTGAAGACACCGAGCGACGCCACCAGGGTCAACAGCACGGTGAACACCGTGGAGAAGGTGATGACGGTTGCCGTGCCGGCGTTGCCGGAGTCCATCACCGACGCGTGCAGGCCCGGGTCGAGCGTCGCGACCGCCTCGGCGTAGGCGCGCGCGTCGACGTCGGGGGCGAGCCGCACCGTGTACTCGCTGGCGTGGGCATCCGGTGCGAGTCGGGCCAGGGTCTGCCAGGTGGCCTCCAGGGCCCGGGCGTTGCCCTCGATGAGCTGGCCCACGACGGTCGCGGTGATCTTCCTTCCGTTCAGCTCCAACGTGACCCGGTCACCGAGCTTCAGGCCGCGCTGGGTCAGGAAGGCCGGCCCGGCGACGATCTCGCCCGCCGCGGCCGGCGCCCGGCCCTTGACGATCGTGTGGTCGTACAGGGACTCGTCCCCGCGGTAGAAGTCGGCGAAGACGGGCTGGGTCTGCCCGGCCATGTTCGCCTGGGACAGCGCGCGGGCCCGTACCCCCTCCGCACCCGGCAAGGAGCGCAGCCGTTCCTCGATCTGCGGGTCACTGAGCCGGGGCGAGGTCCGGTCGTTGCCCGACCCTCCGGTCGTCACGTGGATCCTGGCGCCTCCGTCCTCCCTCCCCACGTTGCCGTACGCCAGCAAGGTGCTGGTCAGTCCGGTCGACAGGGTCACCGTGGTGACCCCGAGGACGATGGCTGCCATGGCCAGCAGGGTGCGGCCGGGGCGGGCGAACGGCTGGCCCAGACCCAGACTGACCGGGCGCGACAGCCGGGTGGCGCCGAGCATCCGCTGGACGCGCAGCCCGCGCCCGGTCCGCGGCGCGCCACCCGCGCTGATCGCCTGCGAGGCGGGCAGCCGGTGGGCTCGCAGGGCGGGGACCAGCGCGGCCAGCAGGACGAGTGCGGGCATGCCCACGAGGCAGGCCACGGACAGCCACGGACTGATGTCCCCGACCGAGGCCCGGCCCACGTCGATGCCGGCAAACGCGACCTTCAGGATCGGCCCGGCCAGTGCGTTGCCGGCCAGCGTGCCCAGCACACAGCCCACCACGGCCGGTACGGAGAGCATCATCAGGTAGACGGCGACAACCTGGTTGGGGGTGTAGCCCAGGGCCTTGAGCACCCCGATGTGCCGGTGCCCGGAGACGACCGCCCCGCTGACCACGTTGCCGACGATCAGGATGGAGACGAGCAGGCCGAGGATGCCGAAGAGCGTCATGAACGGGAGGTAGGAGTCGGCCAGCGCGGAGAAGGCCTGCTTGAGCGTGAGGTACGTCTGTGCGCCGGTCAGCGCTTCCTTGGGCAGTTCCGTGGTGGCCCGTGCCAGCGCGGCGCTCAGCTGGGCCTCCGTCGAAGAGTCCGTGAAGCGGTAGAGCATTTGGGCGGACGTCGGGTGCAGTGCGGCCATCTGCTCGGGCGAGACCCAGGCGCTTGCCGACTTGCTCATGCTTGCGGCGAATCCGACGACGGTCAGCGTCACTCCGCCGGGCGTCTTCAGCTTGGTGCCGAGGAGCGCGGTGCCGGGAGAGCCCTGGGCGGACCAGTTGACGACGATCTCGGCGGGCGCGGTGGCCCAGTGGCCCTCAAGCAGCTCGATCCGGTCGACGGGGCCCGCCGGGTCGGCCCGGCCCACCACGGTGAGGGTGCCGCCCGCCATCCAGAGCCAGTCCTTGGGGATGTCGACGACCGCCTGCCCGAACGGTCCGGCCGCGGCCTCCACCCCGGGCTGCCTGGCGGTCCGTGCCAGCTGCTCCTGCGACACCTTCGTGGTGTCGAAAGCCGCCACCGTGTGGGCGCCGCGCTGTTCGGCGTAGGCCTTGTCGAAGGGGCTCGAGGCGGCGCTCAGCAGCGCCAGGGCGAGCAGGACGGTCGTGGTGGAGCAGAGCACGACAAGTCCGATCACGAAGGTCTGGAGCCGACGGCGCTTGACGGCCGCGCGCGAGGCGGTCCATACGGCACTCACGCGGTGGCCTCCAGTGTGCTTTCGCGGGCGACCCGGCCGTCGGCGACTTCGATCAGCCGGCTGGCGCAGCGGGTGGCCAGCTGCGGGTCGTGGGTGACGATCAGCAGGGTTTGGCCGATCTGGTTGAGGTCGATCAGCAGGTCCATGACCTGCTCGCCCGATCGGCTGTCAAGGGCGCCGGTCGGCTCGTCGGCCAGGAGCAGGGCCGGACGGTTCATCAAGGACCGTGCGACGGCGACGCGTTGGCGCTCGCCGCCGCTGAGCGTGGCCGGATAGTTGTTCCGGCGCTCGGCGACACCGAGTTCGTCCAGGAGCTCCAGGGCTCGGCGGCGTGCCTGCCGGGCCGGGGTGCCGGTCAGCTGCGCTGCCAGCGCGACGTTGTCCAGGACGGGCAGGTCGTCGATGAGGTTGAAGAACTGGAAGATCATGCCGATGTTGCGCCGCCGGAACAGTGCCAGGCCGGTCTCGTTCAGCTTCCCCACGTCGTGGCCCTGCACTTCGACTGTGCCCGAAGTCGGCCGGTCCAGTCCGGCCACCATGTTGAGCAAGGTGGACTTGCCGCAGCCGGAGGGGCCCATCACGGCGACCGCGTCGCCCGCCCGGATCTCCAGCGAGAGTCCGTCCAGGGCCTTCGCGTCGCCGTACTCCTTGTGCACGCCGTCCAGCCGCACCACTATGGGCCGCGCACTGCCGTGATCAGTTGTCATGGCTCGAACCTAGGTCCAGGCCGATGACGGGGCGTCACCCCCTCGATGTATCCGCCCGGACAGGTCATCCTCGGGATGTACGGAAGTTGCATCCGGGTGCCGATGCGGGCCGCGTGGTGCACCTGCGAAGATGATCCGGTGGGGGGATTCGGGATGATCTGGCTGGCCACCGCCCTGGCGGTGGCAGTTGGTGCCGCCGGGTTGCTGGGCGCGGTCGCGGTGCGGGCGCGGCGGCTGCACCGCGCGGCCATTGGGGAGCGCGGCTGGCTCCTCGAACGGGAGCGCGAGAGCGCGACGCGGACCGCGGTCGACGCCGAGCGGGCCAGGATCGCGGCCGAGCTCCACGACATCGTCAGCCACAACGTGAGCCTGATGGTGGTTCAGGCAGGCGCCGCTCGTGAGGTGCTGGCCACGATGCCCGAGGAGGCCGCGGCGGCGATGAGCGCCGTCGAGACTGCCGGGCGCAACACGATGACTGAGCTGCGGCACCTGCTCGGCCTGCTCGCACCCGCGCAGAACGGCGAGGACGAGCCCTACGACGTCGACCTGTCGCCGCAGCCGAGCCTGAGCCGCCTCGGCCCGCTGGTCGACCGGATCGCCTTCGCCGGCCTGCCCGTCGAGATGCGCATCTCGGGTGAGCCGCGCCCGCTGCCGACCGGGATCGACGTCACCGCCTACCGCATCATCCAGGAGGGCCTGATCAACGCGCTCAAACACGGCGACGGGGGGAAGGCCGAGGTGACGGTGCGGTACGCGGGCCAGTACCTGCGCGTCGAGGTTCTGAACAGCGGACCGAGCGTCCTGTCGGGCGGCGCGCCCACGCCCAAGGAGCCGGGACAGGGCCGGGCGGCCGGAACGGGACGCGGGCTGCTCGGCCTGCGGGAGCGGGTCGCGGTCTACGGCGGCGATCTGGACGCCCGCCGCCGCCTTGGCGGCGGCTACCGTGTCCGCGCCCGGATCCCGCTGGACCGCCCGTGACCACGCACACCGAGCCCGGCCCACGGGTCGTGATCGCCGACGACCAGGAGCTGGTCCGTACCGGCTTCCGCCTGATCCTGACCGCCCGGGGCATCGACGTGGTGGGCGAAGCCGGTGACGGGGCCGAGGCCGTGACCGCCGTGCGGCGGCTGCGGCCCGACGTCGTACTCATGGACATCCGGATGCCCGGAATGGACGGCCTGGAAGCTGCCCGCCGCATCCTCGCGCAGGCCCCGACCTGCCGAGTGATCATGCTGACCACCTTCGACCTCGACCACTACGTCTACGCCGCCCTCGCCGCCGGAGCCAGCGGATTCCTGCTCAAGGACGTCACCCCCGCGCATCTGGCCGCCGCCGTACGCCTGGTCGACACCGGTGACGCCCTGCTCGCACCCTCGATCACCCGCCGCCTGGTGGAGCGCTTCGCCCCCAGCGCCCCCAGAACCGGATCGGGCCTCGCGACCCCGGCCGTCCACCGAGACCTGGCCGCACTGACACCGCGCGAGCGCGAAGTGCTGACGCTCATGGGCCGGGGGCTATCCAATAGCGAACTGGCGCAGGAACTGACGCTCAGTGAGGCGACAGTGAAGACCCACGTGGCCCGGATCTTCGCCAAACTGACCCTGCGCGACCGGGCCCAGGCCGTCGTCCTCGCCTACGAGACGGGACTCGTCTCACCGGGCGGATCCGCTGCCGAGCGCCCGTGACAGCGACGTCACGCATGAATCATCCAGAGGGCGCAGTGTGACGCGACCGCGCCCAGCGAGGCGGCGGCGTCGCATCCGGCGCAGGCCACGGCGCCGGGGCGGCACAGCGCGTGCCAGGTCGCCGAACTGATCAAGGCCGAGCAGGCCGGCGAGACCATCGCCGAGTCCGCCCCAGGACCACCGGCGCGGTAGACCTGCTTCCCTGGGACGTCACCTCAACGGGTGAGGTGACGTCGGATGAACGGTGCCGCTCCCAGGACGAGTGCGGCGAAGACGGACAGTCGTTGCAGGCCTGGCTGAGCGCCGAGGGTGCTTTCCTGGAGGCCGTAGACCGCGTACCAGTTGGCGGCGAGGTCGGTCGCCATGATGGCCGAGGCGAGGTCGATCCCTCGGCGTTTACCCCTTATCAAGAGCACGGCGGCGAGCGTGTCGAACAGCGCCAGCGACGACCAGTAGAGGTTGAGCCACCCTGGTGCCCAGTCGTACGGGTGCAGACCGTGGCCGAGGAGGTCGGTCACGTGTGAGGAAGCACCGACGAAGAGCAATACGGTTGCGATGACGCAGGCCGAAATGACCGCACAGCGCGGGGTGTAATGCATCCATCCGGTCATGCTGTGGATCGTCCCACCTGCGGTTGTCACTCGTCAGGCTGTCGGTCTGCGGTAGCGGACGGGGGCTGGGGGCGGCTGCGATCCCGGCCGAGGCCTGGAAGTGCTCGGCCTTGCGCTCGTAGCGGCGGTGCAGGGGGCGGCAGCCGCCCGGCCAGGACATCGTGCAGCGATGCCGGCCCAGCCTCGTGGAGGATTCGACGCCGCTTCGGACGATGCGGGAAGGTCACATGATCCGCCGGACAGAACCTAGGCCAGGGCGATGCGGGCGGTGATGCGCTTGCCGACCGGTTCCTGCCGGATGTGCAGGTCCTCGGCGATGGCCTTCACGATCTCCAGTCCGTGCTGACCGATCCTGCCGGGATCGGCGGCCCGGGCCTCCGGAGCGGTGGGGTCGCTGTCCCAGACGATGACGTCCACGGTTGCGTCCGTGATGCGCAGCTGCATCAGGATCGGGCCCGGGGCGTATTTGCGGGCGTTGGTCACCAGCTCGCTGACCACCAGCTGCGTCAGGTCTCTCGCGCGCGCGGAGACGGCCGCGACACGTGCGGTGTCGGCCTTGTCGAGAAACGCGGTGGCATGATGGCGCGCTTCGGCGATGCAGCCGTCGTCGCCGCCCAGCGAGTACTCGACCTGCATCAGGTTGTCGTTCGGCACAGCACAGTCGTCACCTTCAGCCTCGTTCACCACAGCATTGCCCTCTACCCCCGTTCCCACGCGCGCGCCTACCCGGCGCCGCGTCACGTATGCAATGTGTGCCCTGCGGCACAGCGAACCGGATGAATATGACAGGAGCGGTAGGGCAGAATCGACCGGACAACCCTGCCCAAGGCGAGCGTAACCAGAGTTGAGGAGACGGTGACCGACACTCACGGAGCACAGCGGCCAGGCCGGCTCTCCATCGACCGCTCATCCGTCAACGGCGTTCGTGTCGTCGCCCTCCGGGGCGAGATCGACCACGACGTCAAGGACGTGCTCAGCACGGCCCTGCTGCCCCGGGACGGTCAGGACGGCGCGCGGCTGGTGGTGGATCTCAGCGGTGTCACCTTCATGGACTCCAGCGGGATCAACGTCTTCATCGCCGCCCACCGGGCCCAGGCCGGCCCGCCGGGCCGGCTCCGGTTCGCCGGGGTGCGGGAACCCGTCCTGAGGATCATCGAGATCGTCGGCCTGGACAGCCTCATTCCCTGTCACCCGACGGTCGAGGAAGCGGTACTCGCCTGAGTCCGTCCGGCGCCCCGGGCTCGCCCGGGCTGTCACTTAGGATCATGCCTCCTCGCGTGCCCGGACGGCAGCGCGGAAAAACGCGCGGTCGAGACGGCGTCCTTCCGCCCGGCCCGACCGCGCGCCCCCCGCGTCACGTCAACCGCCGGCGGTCCGGGCCTGTGACGTGTGGTGCACGCGGCCGGAACCCGCGCCGCGTGCACCACACGCACTCCCCGCCTCCCCCGGCGTACGCGTCCTCAGCCGGTGACGTCGATCCTGCCGTCGTCGGACGTCCTGCCGGCGGGCGTGGAGCCGCTGTCCCCGCCCTTGCCCGTGACGCCCTGCAGCATCTTCGCCAGGTCGACTCCGGTGGCGGCGTTGAGCAGTTCGATGCCCTGAGTGACGTTGTTGGCGACGGTTCGCGGCAGCTGACCGGCGCCGTCGGTGGAGATGACGGTCAGCTTGTCGATCGCGCCGAGCGGCTCCGCGGCCTTGCCGACGACCTGGGGCAGGATCTCGACCAGCATCTGGAGCACCGCGGCTTCCCCGTACTGGGCGAAGGCGTCCGCCTTCTTGCGCATGGCCTCGGCCTCGGCGCCACCCTTCGCGGCGATGGCGGCGGCCTCCGCCTCGCCCTCGATGCGTACGGCGTCCGCGAGCGCCGCACGGTGGGCCTTCTCGCCCTCACCGGTCAGGCGGGCGCGCTGCGCCTCGGCCTCGGCCTCCTTGACCTGGGCGATACGGCGGGCCTCGGCTTCCTGCTCGGCCTGGTAGCGGGCGGCGTCGGCGGGCTTGCGGACCCGGGTGTCGAGTTCGCGGTCGGTGAGCGCGGCCTGCCGCTCGGCGACCTTCTCCTGCTGGCTGAGGATCTCCTGCTGGCGGTCCGCCTCGGCGAGCGGGCCGGCGGCGGCCGCCTTCGCGGCTGCCTCGTCGGTCTCGGCCTTGATCTCGGCCTGCTTGAGCGCGAACGTCCGCTGGGCAATGGCGATTTCCTCCTCCGCCTTCAGCCGCGCCTGCTCCGAGGCCCGCCGGGCGACGGCCTCGGCTATGTCGGCCTCCTGCTTGGCGCGTGCCGCCTCGGGTCGGCCGAGGTCCTCGAGGTAGGAGCCCTCGGTGGTGATGTCCTGGATCTGGAAGGCGTCGAGCACCAGGCCCTGACCGGACAGGCTCGCCTCGGCCTCCTCCGCGACCTGGCCCGCGAACGCCGCCCGGTCACGGATGATGTCCTCCACCGACATCCGGCCGACGATGGACCGCAGCGCACCGGACAGGACTTCCTGGGTGAACCCGACGATGCCGTCCTGCTGCATCAGGAAGCGCTGGGCGGCGGCGCGGATGGAGTCCTCGGTGCCTCCGACCTTGACGATCGCCACGCCCTCCAGGTTGGCCTTCACACCTCGCAGGGTGACCGCGCCGCGCACCGCGACGGGGATGTGCCGGGAGGAGAGGTCGAGCGTGAACTTCTGCTGGACGAACGGCACGACGAACACGCCACCGCCGACGACGACCTTCTGACCGCTGTTGTCGGTGAAGACCCGGCCGGTCTCGGGGTCGGTGGACTTCTTGCCGCGGCGGCCGGTGATGATGAACGCCTCGCTGGGTCCGGCCACCTTGTAGCGCGTGATGACGACGAGGGCGAGCAGCACGATCAGAACGACGATGCCCACCACGGCGGTGAGTACAGGGCTCATACGGTATCCCTTGCTGAGTTGCTGGCTTGCTGGCTAACTGGATTGCTGGGTTGCTCGCGCCCGGGGGCGTCAGCGGGTGACGGGCCTGACCGAGACGGAGGTGGAGGACAGGACCGCGTCGACCCAGACCTCGGTTCCGCGGGGTACGGGGGTGTCGCTCTTCGCGGCGTACTTGACGGGCTGACCGCCGAGGCGGAGCAACACCTCGCCGTAGCCCGACGCGGGGATGGCGGTGACCACCGAACCGGAGGTGCCCACGAGGTCGTCGCCGCGTGGTGTCGCATCGGTGCGGCCACGTATGAGGGACGTGCTGAACCGCCAGGTCAACCAGCCCGCCCCGGTGCCCGCCAGGACGCCGGCACCGGTCGCGGCCACGGCCCCCGCACCGGTGGCCCCGAGCACGATCGCACCGGTGAAGCCCAGCATCGACAGGAAGCCCGCGATCACGGGCAGTGACAGCACTCCGTCCAGTCCGCCGCCGAGCCCGTCGAACAGCCCCTCCAGGAACCCGTCGAGAAGCAGTGCCAGGACCAGCAGGACGAGCCCTGCGATACCGAGGCCGAGAAACCATCCCATGATGCGCTATTCCTCACCGTTGACGGGCGTCGTGCGTCGTGCGTCGGGCGTGCGTCGGACGGTGGCTCCGTCCCCGGGAAGTGGGCGCGTGGCGCGCGCCGCTGGTGGTTCGTCGGGTGCCGGTGACTCCGTCGGCGGTGCACGCCGTGGTGGAGGAGGGAGGGCGGAGAGCGGCGTTCCTGCCGCAGGCCCCGAGGACGACAACGCGACGAGCTGCGCGGCCCCGAAAACAGCAAGGAGCACCATGGAAGACCTCCGGCCGACAAAGACACGTGTCCTGCATCGCCGACCAGGCTTCCCGGCACTCCGCTGACGACCTTACACGTTCCATACGACCTGTTGACAGGTACCGCACATGGTTGTCCGCCGTCGGGCGGGGCGGTGTGGCCTTCCGGCGGGGGCCGTTGGCGGTCCGTCCGCGGGGACGCCTCGGGCACGCGCTCGCGGAGAGTGACGTCGAAGTCTTCGGCGCGGTCGACGGGACGCGCAGCTGGAGTGGGCGGAGGGGACGACCGAGCCGGTCACCTCGTACGGGCGGATCGTACGCAAGGGTAAAGTTGCACCTCCGACGCCCGGCGCCGCCGCCTGCCCCCGTGACGCTCCGCATCCGGACGTGACTCCGCGCACCGCCGCGCGGGCCGGTCCCGCGGCGTCCCCGTGCCCTCCCACGCTTCCCCGGTCCGAGGACGGGGGCGCCCGAGTACGACAGGTTCCTGATCCGTTGTCTTCCGCCGTAGCCACCACCGCCGCCCGCCTGCGCGACCTGAAGCCCGGTTGGCTGCACGATCCGAAGGTCTGGCGCACCGAGGTACTGGCCGGTCTGGTCGTGGCCCTGGCGCTGATCCCGGAGGCGATCTCGTTCTCGGTCATCGCCGGTGTGGCACCGGCGGTCGGGCTGTTCGCCTCGTTCACGATGGCCGTGGTGATCTCGATCGTCGGCGGTCGGCGCGCGATGATTTCCGCCGCGACCGGGGCCGTGGCCCTGGTGATCGCCCCGCTCCAGCGTGAGCACGGGTTCGGCCACCTGGTCGCCGCCGTCATCCTGGCGGGCGTCTTCCAGATCGCGCTGGGTGCGCTCGGTGTCGCGAAGTTGATGCGGTTCATCCCGCGTTCGGTGATGGTCGGCTTCGTTAACTCCCTCGCCATCCTGGTCTTCATGGCCCAGGTGCCGGAGATGCACGACGTTCCGTGGCCCGTGTATCCACTGATGGCGGGCGGGCTCGCGTTGATGGTGTTCTTCCCGAAGGTCTCGACCGCGGTCCCGGCCCCGCTGGTCTCCGTCGTCATCCTCACCGTCATCACGGTCGCGGCGGGGATCGCCGTGCCGACCGTGGGCGACAAGGGCGCGCTGCCGTCCTCGCTGCCGGTTCCCGGCCTGCCGGACGTGCCGTTCACCCTGGAGACGCTGACCATCATCGCGCCGTACGCCTTCGCGATGGCACTGGTCGGGCTGATGGAATCGCTGATGACGGCGAAGCTGGTCGACGACATCACCGACACCCGCTCGTCCAAGACGCGTGAGTCGGTCGGGCAGGGCGTGGCCAACATCGTCACGGGTTTCCTCGGCGGTATGGGCGGCTGCGCGGTGATCGGCCAGACGATGATCAACGTGAAGGTGTCCGGCGCCCGCACCCGCCTGTCGAC
This sequence comes from Streptomyces ficellus, assembly GCF_009739905.1. Classification (NCBI taxonomy): domain Bacteria; kingdom Bacillati; phylum Actinomycetota; class Actinomycetes; order Kitasatosporales; family Streptomycetaceae; genus Streptomyces; species Streptomyces ficellus. Next base: position 600,916 of record NZ_CP034279.1, read on the forward strand.
GTTCCTGGCCGGTGTGTTCCTGATGGTGCTCTGCATCGCCTTCGGGCCGGTCGTCTCCGACATCCCGATGGCCGCCCTGGTCGCGGTGATGGTGATGGTGTGCTTCGCCACGTTCGACTGGCACTCCGTCGCGCCGAAGACCCTGAAGCGGATGCCCGCCGGGGAGATCACCGTCATGGCCGTCACCGTCGTGTGCGTGGTCGCCACCCACAACCTCGCCGTCGGCGTCGTCACCGGCTCGGTCACCGCCATGGTCATCTTCGCCAGGCGCGTCGCCCACCTCGCCGACGTCACCGCCGTGACCGACCCTGACGGCACGGCGGTGGTCTACCGGGTCACCGGTGAGCTGTTCTTCGCGTCCTCCAACGATCTCGTCGGCCGGTTCGACTACGCGGGCGACCCGGACAAGGTCGTGATCGACCTCGGCGAGGCACACATCTGGGACGCGTCCTCCGTCGCCGCGCTCGACGCCATCGAGACCAAGTACGCCCAGCGCGGCAAGACCGTCGAGATCACCGGCCTCAACCGACCCAGTGCCCACCTGCACGGCAAGCTCAGCGGCGAACTCACCGGCGGCCACTGATCCGCTGCCAGTCCGCCGCCGGCGCCGCTCACTCGGCTCACTCGGCGGCGGGCTGCCCCCGGCCCGGCACCTGGGGCGCCTTCGCGGCTTCGGCCTCGGCCTTCGCGTCGCTCACCACGGCCGCGGCCTGCTTCGCGACCTCGTCGGCCGCGGTGGCGGCGTCGAGCGGGAGCGCAGAGCCGGTCTCCAGCTCCGGAGCCCCGTCCTCGCCCTTCGTACCACCGGCATCAGGAGTGGCCGCCCCCTCCCCGTGCCCGGTTTCCCGCAGCCCCATCGACGAACGGTCGCCGAACGCGCCGGTCACGGCGCGGACGGCCTCGGTCAGCTCACCCGGGATCACCCAGAACGTGTTGTTGTCGCTCTTCGCCAGGTGCGGGAGCGTCTCGAGGTACTTGTACGCCAGGATCTTCGGGTCGGCGTTGTTGCGGTGGACGGCCTGGAACACCCGCTCCACGGCCTTCGCCTCGCCGTCCGCGCGCAGGATCATGGCCTGTTGGGTGCCCTGGGCCTCCAGGATGTCCTTCTGCTTCGTGCCCTCCGCGGTGAGGATCTTGGCCTGCCGCTCCCCCTCGGCGTGCAGGATGGCCGCACGCTTGTCGCGTTCGGCCCGCATCTGCTTCTCCATCGCCTCCTTGATGGTGTGCGGCGGGTCGATGGCCTTGATCTCGACGCGGTTGACGCGGATGCCCCACTTGCCGGTGGCGTCGTCGAGGACGGTGCGCAGCCTGGCGTTGATCTCCTCGCGTGAGGTGAGCGTCTCCTCCAGGTCCATGGAACCGATGACGTTCCTCAGGGTGGTCACGGTGAGCTGGTCGATGGCCTGCAGGTAGTCGGCGACCTCGTAGGCCGCCGCCCGCGGGTCGGTGATCTGGTAGTAGAGCACCGTGTCGATGTTCACCACGAGGTTGTCCTCGGTGATCACGGGCTTGGGGTCGGAGGAGTACACCTGCTCGCGCACGTCGAGTTTGGTGTTGACGCGGTCCGCGACCGGCACGACGAAGTTCAGGCCGGGCTGCAGCGTCCGCCGGTACCGGCCGAACCGCTCGATGTTGTAGCGGCGGGCCTGCGGGACGATGCGCACCGTGGAGGCCACGAGGAAGACCACGACGATGGCGGCCACGAGAATCGGGATGACGACCGGATCCACGCTTCCTCCCTTGTGTTGTGTTCAGCCCCTCAGCCCCGCAGCCCCTCAGCCCGGCAGCCCCTCAGCCGCTCACGGCAGGAGGTCGCGAGGGTGGACGACGGCCGTGGCGCCTTCGATCTCCATGACGTCCACCAGCGCTCCCACCGGGATCACCAGGGTTTCGTCGAGAGCGCGGGCGGACCATTCCTCACCGGAGAGCCTGATCAGACCGCGGCTCGCCGTGACCTCCTGAGTGACCTCGGCCCTCTGGCCGATGAGCGCGTCGCTGCCCTCCCGCACGAGCGGCGCCCGTGCCATCTGCCGCAGCGCGGCAGGACGGATGACGAGGACACCGGCGGCGAGCGCCACTCCGAACGCCACGAGCTGGCCGAGCAGGCCGATGCCCACTCCGGCGACGACAGCGGCGACCAGCGCGGCTCCCGCCATCAGCCCGAGGACCAGCGTCAGGGTGAAGAACTCCACCACGCCCAGGGCCGCGGCGGCGAACAGCCAGACGAACCACGGCATCGAACCAGCCTCCCTCAGCCCTCAGGGGACTTATCCACCCCCTTACCCACCCCGAACCCGGACAGAACGGACTAATCAACCTCGGTCCACGATCAGGCGCCACACGCGTACCCGACATCGGCGTGTCGGCCACCGGTCGATCGGTGGGCAACCCGGCCGAACAAAGGGTCCGTGGCCCCTGCACACGGCGTCGGGCGCTTCATCCCGGGGTTACGGCAACGTCTCAAACACGCGTGTTCGATATCCGCGTCCACCTCGTTGACCTGGGTGTCGTCGTACCGAGGCGCACCGAGGCACACCGAGGCACACCGAGCCGTACCGATCAGGATGGAGGGACCGCAGTTGAGCACAGCGGACACACGCGGGTTCAGGCCGGACGGCACGGTGCCGCCGTGGCGAGGGACGGGGCCGGCGGCATGAGCGGGCCCACTGGTGCGGCACCCGAAAGCCTCCCCGGGCCGCGGTCCGCCCCCGCTCCCCTGCCCCTGCCGCCGGAGACCGTGCCCGCCGGGCCGGAGGACGGCGACATCACCGACGCGCTGGAGGAGACGTACTGGTCCGTCCACGACGGTGCCGCCGCCGGTGCCACGGTGCGCCAGGTCCTCGCCCGTCTGCCCAGGATCACCGCCCTGATCGGGCGGCTCGCCTGGCGGGCGGACCGCGCGTCCACCCTCACCGCCGTCGTCTGCCAGCTGGCCTCGGCCGCCATGGCCGCCTTCGGGCTGATCGCCTCGGTGGGAGTCCTCCAGCACCTGTTCGCCCAGGGGCCCACGCCCGACCGCGTCCGCGCCGCCGTCCCGCAGATCCTCCTCGTGGCGGGCTTCCTCGCCGTACGGGCCCTGCTGGAGGCCGCCGTCTCGGTGGCCCAGGCGCGCGTCACGCCCAAGATCCGCACCGCACTCGAACGCGACTTCCTGAGCCTCACCGCCCACGTACGGCTGGAGGCGGTGGAGGACGCCGACTGGCACGACGAGGTGCACCGCGCCAACGACCGCGGGCTCTTCTACGCCCGGAAGATCGTCGGACAGGTCGTGTCCCTGGCCTCCGCGGCGCTCGGCCTCATCGGCACCGCGGGTGTCCTGGGCGTCCTCCACCCCGCGCTGCTCCCGCTGCTGTCGCTGTCCGTCCTGCCGGTGGGCGCGGCCGCCGTGCACAGCGCGCGGGCCCGCTTCCACTCGTTCAAACGATGGAACGCGCTGCAACGCCGCGTCCGGGTCTTCTCCTGGCTGCTGCTCGACGTGGACGCGGCCGCGGAGCTGCGCTCCGACACCGCCCAGGGCGCCCTGCTGGCCGAGCACCGCCGTCTGACCACCAGGATCGCGGACGAGGACACCCGCCTGGGCGTGAACTCGGCCCTGGTCAACCTGGCGGGCCGGGCGGTGGGCGGGATCGGCACCGGCATCACGTACACGGCGCTGGCCGCCATGCTGATCGCCGGTTGGCTTCCCCTGGCCGCCGGGGCGGGTGCGGTCCTGGCCATCCAGTCCGGACGCACCTCCCTCACCCAGCTCATCGAGTTCGCCCACCTCGTCTACGAGCACGCCCTGTGGGTCGACGACCTCCTCGCCGTCCAGGAGCGCAGCCGCCGTCTCCTGCCCCGTACGGCCGCCGTACGCGCGCCGGAGAGGGTGCAGGAGATCACCGTCCAGGACGTCCACTTCACCTACCCCGGCAAGGACACACCGGCGCTCAACGGCGTCTCCTTCACCCTCCGCGCCGGCGAGACGGTGGCGTTCGTCGGCCTCAACGGGTCGGGGAAGTCGACCTGCGCCAAGCTGCTGGCCGGCCTGTACGAACCACAGAGGGGCAGCGTGAGCTGGGACGGCACCGACCTGCGCGAGATGGACGCCCAGTCGGTGCACCGGCAGGTCGCCTGCGTGCTGCAGGAGCCGGTGCGGTTCCCCTTCAGCGCCCTGTCCAACATCGTCGCCGGCACCGGCACGCTCACCGAGGCCGATCCCCGGCGCGTCATGGCCGCCGCACGGGCGGCGGGCGCCGACGGGGTCGTCGCCTCACTTCCGGCGCAGTGGAAGACACTGCTGTCGAAACGGTTCAAGGGCGGGCAGCAGCTCTCCGGCGGGCAGTGGGCGAAGATCGCCGTCGCCCGGGGCCTGTACAAGGCTGCCCCGCTGCTCCTGCTGGACGAGCCGACGGCGAGCATGGACCCGCCGTCCGAGCACGCCGTGTACGAGGCGGTCCTGCGCGGCCGGCTGCGCGCCGACCAGATCACGGTGCTGATCTCCCACCGGCTCGCCAGCGTCGTCGACTGCGACCGCATCCTCGTCTTCGACAACGGCCGCATCGCCGAGTCCGGGTCCCACGACGAGCTCATGGCCACCGGCGGTGACTACGCCGCCATGTTCACCATGCAGGCCGGCGGCTACCGGCCCAGCACCGCCATCGACACCGGAACCGGCTCCGCCACCGGAACCTGAACCGCCACCGGAACCTGAACCTGAACCGCCACCGCCGGGGAGGCGGACCGGGAGCCCCGGTCCGGTCCGCCTCCCCTTCCGGCTCCCCCGTCGAGGGCTGCTCACAGGGCGCGGTGCCTCAGGGTGCGCTCAGGCGTACGGCGAGGGCGGCGATGTCGTCGTCGAGGCGGCCCCTGCTGTAGCCGAGGAGGTCGCGGTGGAGAGCGGTGAGCAGGTCGCGGGGCGGCGTCGGGGGCTGTCGGCGCAGCCACGCCGCCAGCGGGAAGAACTCGCCGTCGTGGGCGCGGGCCTCGGCGATCCCGTCGGTGTAGAGGAGCAGCAGGTCGCCGGGGAGGAAGTCGTACGAGTCGACGTTGTAGTGGTCGCCGATGAGTCCCGCGAGGCTCAGCAGCGGCGAGGGGTTCCCGGGGTCGAGGACGCGGACTTCGCTGCGGTTCAGGAGCAGCGGCGGAGGATGTCCGCAGTTGAGGATGTCGATGCGTCTCCCTTCGTGCGGGATCTGCACGAGAAGGGCGGTGGCGAAGCGCTCCATCGGCCCCTCGGGGGGAAAGGCGGCGTTGTAACGGGTGCTGCTGGCGTCCAGCCGGCGTGCGACGTTGACCATGTCGCTCTCGCCGTAGGCCGCCTCGCGGAAGGCGTTGACGATCGCCGCGGCCGCCCCCACCGCGGGCAGGCCCTTGCCCCGTACGTCACCGATGAGCAGCCTGATCCCGTGCGGGGTGTCGACCACCTCGTAGAAGTCTCCGCCGATGCGGGCCTCCGCTGCGGCCGCGAGGTACAGCGACTCGATCTCGATGACTCCGATGCGGCGCGGCAGGGGGCTCAGCACCACCTGCTGCGCCGCGTCGGCGACGAGCCGCACGTGAAAGAGCGTGCGTTCCCGCTGGAGCCGCAGATGGCTTCCGTACGCGGCGGCGACGGTGACCGCGATGATGCCCGCGGCCGTCCACCACGTGCCCAGATCCGGGAAGACGAGGCTGAGACCGATCATCAGGCAGAGGCAGACCGTCCCGAGCAGGACGGTGGGCAGGACCGGCCACATGGCGGCGGCCAGGGCCGGCGCCGCGGGCAGGAGCCGGCTGAAGGCCATTTCCGGTGGAGTGGCGTAGGCCAGGCTGGCGATCACGACGGTCAGGACGACCGGCGACAGCCGCACAAGCCTCCACTCTCCGTAGCGCTGCCGTAGCCGCCGCCGTACAGACTCGATCACCCTCACCAGACTATCTGCGCAGAAGGGACAAAGCGCGCTCGGCGCGGGACCGGGTGTCCGCACTGGACACCGGCGCACCCCGCGGAATCGAACGTACGACCTAACAGGGGCGGAGGATCGCGGGGCCGGGAGGGCGAGGCGGAGCATCGGCGGCGCATTTTAAGGCACCCCGGGACCGACTTTATTGATGTGTACCGGCCCACATTTTTTCCTCACATGTTCCGCACGAATGTGGACCGACACGATCCGGCCGAGCGCCCGAGCCGGTCGCGCCATGTGCCGCTTGGGGCGGGACGGCTCCCCGATCACCGCTTACGGTCGTCGTCGCTGGTGGCGCATTAAACGGAACAGTGTGTTCCGAGTTACCCGTGAGTTCTGAACCAGCTGATACAAGTCGCCTTTCAGTCAAAGATTGGCGCCAAGTAACACCTTAAGCAGCCATACCGGCGGGTGATCGGACAGGAGCTGTCAATTCCACTTTGACTCCCCCTCAGTGATCTCCAAGACTGCGCCCCGACCACCTGGCACGCGTTCGGGAACCGCGTGCGGGACCTAGCAGGGGGACCGAAACCAGAATGAAGAACAGCAACACGCACTCCGCCCGCGTGCGGAGAGCCGTCACGCGCGGACTCGTGACCGCCACCGCGCTCGCCTCCGTCACCGCCGTCGCGGCACCGCAGGCCGCCGTCGCGGCGCCGCCGGCCGCCCCGGCCGCGGCGGCCGTCATCGGCACCACCGACACGCAGCGGGTGGACGCCGCCGCCGTGGTGCGCCTGGACCCGAGCCCGGACGTACTGCTGCTCAGCGACCACGACTTCATCCACGCCCTCTGGCAGAAGGCCCGCGACGGCGGGGAGACCTTCGACGCGGTGCGCCAGGCCGCCGAGGCCGCCATGATGAGCGAGACGGCCGACGACCACGTGCGGTTCATCGTCACCGGCATCCACGAGGCGTACGCCGTCGACAAGCAGCGCGAGAAGGACAAGGCCGACGCCGCACGCGCCGCCCGGCTCGCCAAGTCCCAGGCTCTCATCGCCATCGGCATCCCCAACAGCCCCGACCTGCTCGACCTGAGCGACGACAACTTCATCCGCGCCGTGATGCGCCACGAGGCCGCCGGACCCGAGGTCCGCGCCGCCGCCGCGACGGCCCTGGCCGCGGACCAGGCCGCCTGGCAGGAGTTCATCGCCAACGGTGCCCGCGAGGCCCACCAGCGCGACGTGGCCAACGAGCTGAAGGAACTGGAGGAGAAGGACCGCGCCGAGGCCGAGCGCCGCAAGGAACTCGCCGCCCGCACCAACGCGGCCGCGCTCTTCCGCATCACGCCCTCCGAGGCCATGCTCGCCCTCGCCGACGACAACTTCATCCGCGAACTGCTGCGCGCCGCACCGGCCGACACCAAGGGCAGCGAGCTCTACGCGGCGGCGCAGCGCGCGGTCCTCAGCCCCGACCCGGCCGTGTGGAAGCAGTACATCCACACCGGCGCCGAAGAGGCGTACAAGAAGGACGACGAGGCGCGCCGCAAGCAGATCGCCGACGCCAACCGCCGGCTCGCACTCCAGATCCAGACCGCCGCCGAGAAGACCGGCGTCAACCCCCACCTGGTCGCCACCGCGAAGAAGGCCCTGGCCGGCACCGACGAGGACGTCGCGAAGTTCCTCACCGGGGAGAGCCAGTACCGGGCCAAGCGCCAGTCGTTCCAGCCGGCGGGCGGCAAGCCGGCGGGCTTCTACGTCCGGCAGTCCGCGCCCGACGCCGGGGAGGCGTTCCTCGCGCCCCTGTCCGCCGCCTCCAAGCAGACCGACCGCGAGGACGGCACCTGGGTCGTCCTCCCCGCGCTCAACGGCCAGCCCGGCTGCTACTCCTTCGAGTCGCCCCGCAAGCCCGGCCACTACCTCACGCACAAGGACCTCCGCGTCCGGATGGCCGCGAGCGACAACAGCACCCAGTTCCGCAAGGACGCCACCTGGTGCGCCAAGAAGGGCCTGAGCGGCTCCGGCACCTCCTTCGAGGCGGCTTCCCAGCCCGGCCGCTACCTGCGCGAGTACTACGGCGACCTGTTCGTGGCCAACAAGACCGACAAGAACCGCTTCGACGTCGAGAAGGACTTCGCCCAGGACGCGTCCTGGAAGATCGTCACCCCGCTCGCGCGCTGACCGCGCGGGCGGCGACCACCCCGCCCGCGCGCCCTCTCCCTTCAGACTTGAGAAGAACGGAAGCACCCATGTCCCGGATCGTCCGATCCGCCCTGGCCGTGGCGGCCGGTGTCGCCGCGCTCGCCGGCGGCGTGACCGTCGCCGTCGCCGACGAGGCGCGCCCCCAGCCGACCCCCAACGCCACCGTCGCCACGTCCACCACCGTGGCTGCGGCCGGCGTGGACGCCGCCGACGCCAGGGCCGCGGCAGTCGCGGCCGCGCCGCTGCCGGCCGTCCAGCTCAGGGCCGCGCACAGCGACAAGTGCCTGACCACCCCCAACGCCAGCCTCCGCAACGGTGTCAACACCGTCCAGTCCACCTGCCTCCCGGACGCCGAGAACCAGCGCGTCGACATGGTGCCCACCGGCGCCGGCACGTTCGAACTGCGCTTCGGGCACAGTGGCAAGTGCCTCGACGTGGAGGCCGCCGGCACCGCGACCGGCACGGTCGTCCAGCAGTGGTGGTGCGTGGGCAAGCCGAACCAGCAGTGGCGCCTGGTGATGGTCGACATCGCCAACGAGCTGTACGAGCTGAGGCCCGCCCACACCCCGACCGGTACGAACCGCTGCCTGGACATCGAGTCCGGGAGCAAGACGGACGGCGCCGTCGCGCGGCTGTGGGCCTGCAACGGCACCGCCGCCCAGCAGTGGCGCATCCAGCCGGTCACGGCCGCCTGAGCCCCCGTACACGCGAGAGAAACGGATCCCCACATGTCTCGGATCATCCGCGCCGTACTGACCGCGGGCGCGGCCGTCGCCGTCCTCGCCGGCACGGCCACCGCCGTCCAGGCCGACGGTGACCCCCGCAACCCCACCGCCGAGGAGGCGGCACGCAAGGCGGCGGCCGCCGCGGAGGCGGCCCGCGAGGCGGCGACCGTCGCCGCCGCGGCACGGGCGGAGGCCATCGCCCGTGCGCAGGCCTCCCAGACGGTCGTCACCTTCACCGCCGCCCACAGCAACAAGTGCATGGAGATCGAGGGCGGCAAGACCACGGACGGCATCAACGTCCAGCAGTACGACTGCAACGGCACCGACTCGCAGAAGTGGAAGGCCGTCGCCACCTCCGGCGGAACCTTCGAACTGCGCAACGTCAAGAGCGGCAAGTGCCTGGAGATCCAGACGCAGAGCGTCGCCAACGGCGCGGCCGTCCAGCAGTTCGCCTGCGGCCAGGGCAACCACCAGCGCTGGCGGATGATGCTGGTCGACCCCGTGCGCAAGCTGTACGAGCTCCAGCCCGCGCACGCCGCGGAGAAGTGCGTCGACGTGACCAGCGGCAAGAAGGACAACGGCGTCGACCTCCAGCTGTACACCTGCAACCGCACCGACGCCCAGCTGTGGCAGGTCCGGCCGGTCGCGTGAACCGGCTGGACGGCGCGCACGAGTGCGCCCGTTGAACGCCGCGGAGGGGCGGGGCCGTACGCGCGGCCCCGCCCCGGCGGCCGTGAACCGTTTTTCATTTCCCGAGGGGGGCCTTGAGTTGAGTCGTCAGTGGAGAGGTGCGCGGGCGGTGACCGTCGGCGCGCTGGCCGGCACGATCGCCCTCGCGGGCGGCGTACCGGCGTGGGCGAATGCCGGTGCCCCGGCCGCCGCGCCGCAGCGGGTGGCGGCGCAGGCTTTGTCACAGACGCAGGCGTTGTCACAGGCGCAGGCGTCGTCGCCGGAGATGGCCGCCGCCGTCGAGGAGGCCCGCAAGCGGGTGACGTCGATGGCGAAGACCCATCCGGCCGCCGAGGTGCGGACCTCGGCGTGGAACGCGCTGCGCAGCACCCGTGGGGACCAGGCGCTCCTGGACTGGCTCGCTCCCGGCGGCGGCTTCGACGGCGCGAAGCAGCGCGCCCGGGACACCCGCGCCCGCAACAAGGCGTTCTGCGAGCGGGTGGTCGCCACCCACACGGCGGCGTTCTCCCCGCAGGTGCGGGCCGCCGCGACGCGGGCGCTGAAGGGGACCGCCGCGGAACAGGCCGCGTTCGTCGCTTCCGGGTACGCCGAGGCCCAGCGCCGCGACCGCGCCGCGCGCGAGGCCGGCGAGCAGCAGCGGCTGGACGTCGCCGCCGCCGACCGCGAGTTCGTCCGCACGCTCGGCACGCAGGACCCGGGCGGGCAGGTGCGGGTCGCGGCCCAGTGGGCACTGCGGCCGGGAGCCTCGGACGCCGACGTGGCGGAGTTCTTCGGCTACGGCTGGGCCACCGGCGCCACGCTGGACCTGTCGGCGTACCGCACCCGGGTGGCCGACGCGGAGGCCGTACGCCACCACACGCTGACCCGCCTGATCGCGGAGGCCACGGCGGCCGAGGCGGCCGTGGCCGGCGCGGCGGACGCCGCACGCGCGCGTGCCGAGGCCGAGCGCGCCTGGCAGGCGGTGTCCGAGCACGCCGGTGCCGCGCGGCGCGCGTGGCAGGCCGAACAGGCCGCCGCTGCCGCCCAGGCGGAGAACTGGCGGACCGTCGCCCAGCTGTCCCGCGACTCCGCCGAACGCCTCTGGCAGGCGATCTCCGGCACCGCCGACGACCACGAGACCGCCTGGTCCGGGGAGCGGGCCGCGGCGGACGAGGCGGCGGCGTTCTGGAAGGCGATGTTCGACCGCGCCCAGGACGGCGAGAGCCGCGCCCGAGGCTGAACCATGCGTGCGGCCGGCCCGGTGGCCGGTCGCCGCACCGGTTCGTCGCCCATGCCGCCGGCCGACGCGACGACCACCAACCCAGCGGCCGAACGGCCGAACGGCCCACTGGCTCAACGGCTCACCGACCACCCGCCCGTGACCGGGGCGGGATTTTTTCGATCATTCGTCTAGGGGGTTTCCCGTGAAGGGAAGAGTCCGGCCCAGAGCCGGAGGGCTGCGCGTCGGCGTGGCCGTGCACGTACGGAAGGCGGTGTCCGCGGCGATCGCCGTGGCGGTGCTCGGCACCGTCACCGGTGAGGCCGCCGCGGCGACCTCCGTACGCGCCGAGCAGGTGTCGCTGACGCGGACGCTCCAGTCGCTGGACCGGCTCGCGGCGGCGGTGGAGCCGAAGGGCGACACCCCGCCGGCACCGGCCGCCACGTCGGAGCTGGACCGCATCAGTGACGAGCGGGACCGGCAACTGGTCGAGGACTTCGCGGAGTTCGACGAGGAGGAGGAAGTCCGCGAGGCCGCCAGGAAGGCGCTGGAGAGCACCGACCCGGACGCCATCCGTGTCTTCCTGGAGCGCGGGGAGGCCGAGGCGCGCCAGCGCGCCAAGGACAAGCGCGCCGGTGTCGACGGGGCGAACCGCGGCCGGATCGAGGCGCTGCGCGGTACCGGCGGGCCGTTCTTCAACGCGGAGGTCGAGCGGGTCCTGAAGGGCACGGCGCAGGACCGCGCCGACTTCCTGGCGTTCGGCGCGGACATCGCCAAGCAGCGTGACGAGGCGGACAAGCAGAACGCCGCCAAGCGCGCCGAGGAGAACCGCAAGCGGGTCGAGATGCTGGCGTCCGTGGGCGGCCCCGCGGTCAAGCGGGCCGCGCTGGCCGCGCTGGAGTCCAAGGACGCCGCTGTGATCGCGGAGTTCCTGGAGAAGGGTTACCAGGTCGCGGCGCGGCAGGACGCCGATGACCGGGCCGCGCACGAGAAGGCGCAGAAGGAGGCCCAGGAGGCCGCCGAGAAGCTGCGCGAGCTGGCCCGCAAGGCCGCCGTCGCCGCCGAGGCGCGTACCAAGCTGATCGCCGCGCACGGTGACGCGGTCAAGGCGCTGAAGAACGCCTCCAACGCCATGTCGTCGGCCGCTTCGGCCGCGCGCGAGGCGGACCGGATGCTGGCCGCCGACCGGGCGGGCAAGCGCCTGTCGGACTACAGCCAGGTCAAGGCGGAGGTCGCGCGCCAGGTCGGGTACGCCGAGGACGCCGCCACGGCCGCGCAGGTCGCCGCGGCCCAGGCCAAGGTCCAGGCGGACGTCCTGGTGGGCACCGGTCTGGAGCACGGCGTCCAGTGGTCCGAGGTCGCCTCCGGCATCGCCTCCGCCGCCGACGCCGCCGCGAAGGCCGCCGCCACCGCGCGGCACGCGGTGGACGCCACCGCCGCCGACGCCGCCGGTCTCAACGCCAAGAACCAGGCCGAGCTGCACGCCCAGCAGGCCGCCAAGTGGCGGGCCAACGCCGAGGAGCACGCCAAGGCCGCGGCCCGGCTCGCCGACGCCGCCGCCAAGCAGGCCCAGGTCGCCGCGACCGCCGCCGCGCGCGCCAAGGAGGCCCGGGTGGCCGCCGAACAGGCGGAGCGCGAGGCGTGGGAGCACGCCCGTAAGACCCGGGAGGCCCGTGTCGAGGCGCAGCGGCAGGCCAAGATCGCCGCTGAGCAGCGGGTGATCGCCGAGCGTGAGCGTGACCTGGCCGCCGCCGCGCGGGCCCGGGCGGAGCGCGAGCGGGACATCGCCGCGGCGGCACGCGCGCGTGCCGAGGCCGAAGCCCGTACCGCCTCCGCGGCCCGTGCGCAGGCGCAGGCGGCTGCCGCGACGGCCGCCGCCGCGCGGGCCGACGCCGCCCACCAGGACGGCATCGCCGCCGACGCCGACCGCCGGGCGCGGGCCGAGGAGACCACCGCCCGCAATGCCCGCGACGCCGCCTTCAAGGCAGAGCAGAACCACCAGGCCAAGGAGGCGCGCGCCAAGGCGACCGAGGCGCTCGCCGCCGCCGGTCGTGGCACCGTCGACGCGGGTGTGGCCCGTGCCGCCGCTGACGCGGCCCGCGCGGACGCCGACACGGCGGGTGCGGCGGCCCAGCAGGCCCGGGGCGCCGCCAATACGGCGAGCGGTGCGGCCGTACGGGCGCGTTCCGCGGCCACGGAGGCGGCGGGCGCCGCCGCCCGGGCCCGGGCGGCCGCCGCCGAGGCGACCGCGCACGCCGCGCGGGCCAACGCCGCGGCGAACAAGGCGGAGGCCGCTGCCGCCGCCGCCAATGCCGCCGCGAACAAGGCGGAGGCCGAGGCCGCGCTGACCCGTGCGGCCGCCCGGCGCGCCGACGAGAAGGCCGCCGAGGCCACGGCGCAGGAGGCGCGCGCCGGTATCGCCGCGCACGAGTCCGCCCGGCTCGCGGGTCTCGCCGCCATGGAGGCGAACAACTCCCTCCAGGCCGCGAACCGCACGAAGGACGAGGCGCAGGGCGCCGTCCGCGAGGCGGCCATGGCACGCGTCCAGGCGACCGTCGCCGTGAACGCGTCCGCGGCCGCCCGCAGCACCGCCGCCGGGATCGCCGAGCCGGCCAACACGGCCATCGCGCTGACCGCGCCGTTCACCGGTAAGGACGCGGACGCGGACTTCGCCGCAGCGGTCGCGGCCGCGGCCGAGCAGATGGGCGCCGAGCAGGTCGCCTCGGCGGACGCCAAGGCCGCGGAGGCCGTGAAGGCCGCCGACGCCGCCGAGGCCGCCGCCAAGCGGGCCAACGCCCAGGTCGCGCCCGCCTTCGAGGCCGCTGCCGACGCGGCGCGTTCGGCGGCGAACGCCGCGCGGTCCGCCGCGGCGGCGATGAAGTCGGCCGCGCAGGCCGCCGAGGAGGGGGCCAAGGCGCGTGCCGCCGCGGCCCGCGCCCACGAGGCCGACGCCCAGGCGCAGGCGGACGCGAAGCTCGCCCGCTCGGCCGCCAACCAGGCGTACGCGGACGCCACGGCCGCCCGCAACGCCGCCAACCAGGCCGAGGCCGAGGCGGCCCGTGCCCGGGGCGCCGCCGCCGAGGCGGACAGCCACGCGGTGGCCGCCAACAGCGCGGCCAGCCTGGCGGAGAAGGAGGCGAGCGTCGCCCAGGGCGCCGCCGCCCAGGCGGAGAAGGACGCCGCCGACGCCAACAAGTTCGCCGAGTCGGCCGAGGGCCACGCCAAGTCGGCGGAGGCGGCGGCGAAGAACGCCAACACCTACGCCCGCGAGGCAGACGAGGCCGCGAAGAAGGCCGAGGAGTACCAGCGGGAGCAGGAGCGCAAGGCCCGCGAGGCGGCGGCGAAGGCGGCCGAGCAGAAGGGCGGGTCGGCGAAGCTCACCCCGTGGGAGATCGAGGCGCTCAAGGCCGCGGGAATCTCGCTGGAGGACTACGAGAAGGCGCGCGCCCTCGCGGACAAGGACCTTCTCGACTTCCTGGTCGAGAACGGCGGGCAGATCATCGTCGACCTCCTCTTCGAGGACATCAAGAAGTGCTTCACCGAGGGCAACTTCGAGAGCTGCTTCTGGGCCGTGGTCGGCGCACTGCCGTGGGGCAAGGCACTACAGGTCATCAAGGCGACGCCGGCGATCACCAAGGCGCTCGTCAAGATCGTCGGTGGGCTCGACGACTTCCTCGACAAGTCCGCCGCGGCGAAGAAGCTCATTTCGCAGAGCCAGGCGCTGATCGACAAGTTCCGCAAGAACCCTCCGTGCCCCGACCCCGGTAACAGCTTCACGCCTGCCACCCGGGTTCTGATGGCCGACGGTACGTACAAGCAGATCAGGGACGTCCAGGTCGGGGAGCGGGTCCTCGCGACCGATCCTGCCACCGGGCAGACCGGTGGTCGCGCCGTCACCCGCCTCATCACCGGTGAGGGGCAGAAGTCCCTGCGGGAGCTCACCGTCGACACCGACGGTGCGGCCGGTGATGCCACCGGTACGCTCACTGCCACTGACGGGCACCCCTTCTGGGTGGTCAACCGCCACGCCTGGGTGGACGCCTCCGGGCTCGTGGCCGGTGACCGGCTGCGTGCCCCGGACGGTACGACGAGGGAGCTGCTCAAGGTCCGCGCCTGGAGCGAGCCGCTGCGCGTCCACAACCTGACGGTCGACGACCTGCACACGTACTACGTGCTCGCGGGGGCCGCTCCGGTCCTGGCGCACAACTCCACCTGCAAGCTCTACGGTGCCGCTCTGAAGACCGCCGAGATGGCCAACGAGCTGATCGAGAGCCTTCAGAAGACGGGCAAGCTGCCCGGCCACTACGTGACCAAGGACCAGGCGAAGGCCGCGGGCTGGGAGGAGGGCAAGGCCCTGGGCAACCACCTCAAGGACGGTCAGATCGGCGGTGACGTGTTCCGGAACGAGGACGGACTGCTGCCCGACTATCCTGGGCGTACCTGGTACGAAGCCGACATCGGAATCACCAACACGATGAAGCGTTCCAAGCAGCCGGGCACTCGCCTCGTCTACTCGGACGACGGTCTCGCGTACGTGACGTTCGACCACTACAAGAGCTTCGTCCTGCTCCCCAACTGGAAGTGAGGGTCATGGAAGTCGTCATCGAAGGTGCGGTCATCCGTAGCGCGCCGGATTTCCACCGCTTCCTCGCCCAGGCTCTGGATTTCGGCCCGTACTACGGGGCCAACCTGAGCGCCTTGTGGGATCGCCTCACGACGGACGTCGAACGCCCGGTGGAGATCGTCTGGAAGGACGCGCACCTCAGCAGAGCGGCGTTCGGCGAGAACGTCTTCGACCAGATTCGCGACCTGCTCCTGCGTGTGCAGGAGCAGGACCGGGCGAATGACGAGTCGAAGCGCTTCTCCGTGACATTCGACTGACGACACAGAGAACACAGTGAAGCCCCGCAGATCCGATCTGCGGGGCTTCACCTGTCCGGGGGAAGGAATCCCGCTTGCGGGACCCGTCGGGCGGGGCGTCCCGGTGACGGAAACGGAATTGCGCGCACCGAAAGCGTGATGCGTCACGGCACGCCGAACCGCATTGATCACATCCGCCGCCGCGCGTTAGGGTTTTGACGACCAGTCGGATGAGTGGCACACCGGAGGGGACCGCACGGGCATTCCCGCACCGGCGGACCGGGTGCCCGCATTCTTTCCCGTACGTGCGCGTGCGGATGACGTACACCCAGGGGGATTCGTGGCGCGTATGCCGGAGCGTTCCGTCGTCGACGGCATCACGCGCGCGCCGGAACCCTCCGGCTGAGCGTTCGGGGTCCCCTCCCCCGCGACCGCGGCCCTATTGACGCGCATCTCGGCGACGCCGTTCCGGCGCGTCCGCCGGTGGGCGCCGCCGCCGTGTGCCGTACGCCCTGTCCACGCCGAGCCGCCCGGCACTCTCGGCGGCAGAGGGAGCCTTCGCATCACCATGCACACGCATCACACCACCCCCGCACGGATACGCACGATCATGACCCGGGGCCTGGTGACCGCCACCGCCCTCGCCGCTGTCGCCGGTGCCGTCGGCGCCGCCGCACCGGGCGCGGCCGCCGACAGCGCCCCCACCGCCCCCGGAACGGGCACGGCGGACCTGGCCGCCCGCGCCGGGGGCATCGGGACGACCGACACCCAGCGCGTGGAAGCCGCCGCCGTGGTCCGCCTCGACCCGGCCCCCGACGTGCTCCTGCTGAGCGACTACGACTTCGTCCACGCCCTGTGGCAGAAGGCGGAGGCCGCGGGCGAGAAGCTCGACGCCGTCCGTACCGCCGCCGAGCAGGCGATGGCGAGCACGGTGCCGGACGACCACGTCCGCTTCATCGTCACCGGCGTCCACCAGGCGTACGCGCTCGACCAGCAGCGCGAGCGCGACAGGGCCGAGGCCGCGCGGGCCGCCCGGGAGGCCAGGTCCCAGGTCCTCCTCGCCATCGGCATCCCGGGCACCCCGGAGCTGCTCGCCCTCACCGACGACAACTTCGTCCGTGCCGTGGCCAGGCACGAGGCCTCCGGTCCCGAGGTCAGGGCCGCCGCGCTCCAGGCGCTCGCCGGCGAGCCGGCGGACTGGCAGGCGTTCATCGCCACCGGTGCCCGCGAAGCGCACAAGCGGGACGTGGCCAAGGAACTGGAGGACCTGGCGGAGAAGGACCGCAAGAAGGCCGAACGCCGCAAGGAGCTCGCCGCCCGCAAGAACACCGCGGCCCTCTTCCGTGTCACGCCCTCGGAGGCCATGCTCACGCTGACCGACGACAACTTCCTCCGCGAGCTGCTGCGCCTGGCCGCCGCCGACCTGCACGGCACCGAGCTGTACGCCGAGGCGCAGCGCGCCGCGCTCAGTGCCGACCCGGCCGTGTGGAAGGCGTACATCCACACCGGCGCCGACGCCGCGTACAAGCGCGACGACGAGAACCGGCGCAAGAAGCTCGCCGAGGCGAACCGCAAGCTGGCCCTCCAGATCCAGGCCGCCGCGGAGAACGGCGGGGTCAACCCCCACCTGGTCACCGCGGCCAAGAAGGCGCTCGCAGGCAGCGACGACGACGTGGCGCACTTCCTGAAGTCCGACACCCAGTACCGCCTCAAGCGCCAGTCCCTCCGGGCGTTCGGCGGCGGTGACTACGCGCGCCAGTCCACCGCGGACGGGGGCAAGGTCGTCCTCAACGGGTCGATCAAGTCGACCAGCCCCCTGGCCGACCGCGAGGACGCGACCTGGGTGGTCGTGCCCTCTCTCGCGAGCCGGCCCGGCTGCTACTCCTTCGAGTCCGTGCGCAAGCCCGGCCATTACCTCCGCAGCGGCAAGGCGGAGAAGGACGGCCTGCGGGTCGAGATCGCCGCGGACGACCGGAGCGCCGCCTTCCGCAACAGTGCGACCTGGTGCGCCAAGCCGACGAAGTTCGGGCCCATCGGCCCCCGCACGGGCATCTCGTTCAGCCAGGCCGCGGGAAGCACCACCAACTGGCTGGCACCCACGGTGAAGGACGTCTACGCCCGCAAGGACTACACGTTCCCGCTCCCCGGCGGTGTCCCCGGCGAGGCACGTCCGGTCCGCATGGCCGCCTGGCACGTCGTCACGCCGCTGGCGCCCTGACCGGGACGGCCCCGGCCGGGAGCCCGGTTCGGCCGGGTCCGGGGAGGGGCCCGGCAGGTTCGGTCGGCGGCTCGGCCGGCCCATCACCACACCGACTTGTCGGCGTATCGACTCATCGAAGGAGATTCCCGTGAGGGAAGGATTCCGGCGCAGAGCCGGAAGAACCCGCGGCCGGGCACCCGGCCTGCTGGGCCGGGCGGTGTCCACCGTCCTCGCCCTGGCCGTCCTCGGCGGTCTGGCCGGGGAGGCCGGGGCCGTCACACCGTCCGGCCCCGGCGGCATCCCCCGTACGGCCGTCATGGCCGGCGTACCGTCGGCGGCTGCCGTCCCGCCCCCGCCCGCCACCTCCGAACTGGACCGCATCAGTGACGAGCGGGACCGGCAACTGGTCGAGGACTTCGCGGAGTTCGACGAGGAGGAGGAAGTCCGCGAGGCCGCCAGGAAGGCGCTGGAGAGCACCGATCCGAACGCGATCCGCGAGTTCCTGGAGCGCGGGGAGGCCGAGGCGCGCCAGCGCGCCAAGGACAAGCGCGCCGGTGTCGACGTCGCCAACCGCGGCCGGATCGAGGCGCTGCGCGGTACCGGTGGACCGTTCTTCAACGCCGAGGTCGAGCGGGTCCTGAAGGGCACGGCGCAGGACCGCGCCGACTTCCTGGCCTTCGGTGCGGACATCGCCCGTCAGCGGGACAAGGCCACGGAGCAGAACGAGCGGGAACGCGCGGCGGAGAACCGCAAGCGGGTCGAGATGCTCGCCGCGGTCGGTGGCCCGGAGGTGAAGCGGACCGCGCAGGCCGCGCTCGCCACGGGCGACGACAAGGTGATCGCGGAGTTCCTGGAGAAGGGCTATCTGGTCGCCGCGCAGAAGGACGCCGACGACCGGGCCGCCCACGAGAAGGCGCAGCAGGAAGCGCTGGAGGCGGCGCGGAAGCTGCGTGAGCTGGCGGAGAAGGCCGCCGTCGCGGCCGAGGCCCGCACCAAGCTGATCGCCGCGCACGGCGACGCGGTGAAGGCACTGAAGACGGCGTCCAACGCGATGAGTTCCGCGGCGGCGCAGTCCCGTGAGGCCGACCGGATGCTCGCCGCCGACAAGGCCGGGAAGCGCCTGTCGGACTACGGACCGGTGAAGGCCGAGGTCGGCCGGCAGGTCGGGATCGCCGAGGGCGCCGCCAAGCAGGCGCAGGTGGCGGCCCTTCTGGCCAAGGTCGAAGCTGGGATTCTCACCGATACCGGGCTGACGCACGGGGTGCAGTGGTCGGAGGTGGCCTCGGGCATCGCGGGTGCGGCGGACGCGGCGGCGAAGGCCGCGGCGACCGCGCGGCACGCGGTGGACGCCACCGCCGCCGACGCGGCCGGGCTGAACTCCAAGAACGCCGCCGAGTTGCACGCCGCGCAGGCCGCCAAGTGGCGGGCCAACGCCGAGGAGCACGCCAAGGCCGCGGCCCGGCTCGCCGACGCCGCCGCCAAGCAGGCACGGATCGCGGCGGACGCGGCGACCAAGGCGCGCCAGGCGCGGATCGCGGCGGAGCAGGCGGAGAAGGAGGCGTGGGAGCACGCCAGGAAGACCCGGGACGCACGGATCGAGGCCGAGCGCCAGGCGCGGATCGCGGCCGAGCAGCGGGCGATCGCCGAACGCGAGCGTGACCTCGCGGCTGCCGCGCGGGCACGGGCCGAGCGGGAGCGGGACATCGCCGCGGCGGCCCGCGCGCGTGCCGAGGCCGAAGCCCGTACCGCCTCCGCCCGGCGGGCCGACGCCCAGGCCGCGGCGGCCGTGGCCGCCGAG
Source organism: Streptomyces ficellus (assembly GCF_009739905.1). Lineage (NCBI taxonomy): Bacteria > Bacillati > Actinomycetota > Actinomycetes > Kitasatosporales > Streptomycetaceae > Streptomyces > Streptomyces ficellus. The sequence continues at coordinate 620,446 of NZ_CP034279.1, forward strand.
AAGCGGGCCACCGCGCAGGCCCAGGAGGGCATCGCGGCCAAGGCCGACGACCTCGCGCGGGGCGAGGAGACCAAGGCCCGTACCGCCCGCGACAAGGCGGTGGAGGCCGAGCGCGTCCACAACGCCGAAGCGGCGAGGGCCAGGGCGACCGAGGCCTTGGCCGCCAAGGCCAAGGGCACCGAGCACGCCGAGACCGCCCGCGCGGCGGCGACCGAGGCGCGTTCCGCGGCCGACGCCGCCGGTTCGGCGGCCGGTACGGCACGGGGCGCGGCCGACCAGGCGTCGGCGGCGGCGGTACGCTCCCGCTCCGCGGCCATCGAGGCGGCGGGCGCCGCCGCACGGGCCCGGGCGGCTGCCGCCGAGGCCACCGCGCACGCGGCACGCGCCAACGCCGCCGCCAACAAGGCCGAGGCGGCCGCCTTCGCGGCGAACGCGGCGGCCAACCGGGCCGAGGCCGAGGCCGCCGCGACCCGCGCCGCCGCCCAGCGCGCCAATGCCAAGGCGGCGGAGGCCACCGCGCAGGAGGCCCGCGCCGGAATCGCCGCCCATGAGGCGTCCCGGCTGGCCGGGCTGGCCGCCGTCCACGCCAACCAGGCGCTCCAGGCGGCCAACCGCACCCGCGACGAGGCCGACGGGGCCACCCGCGAGGCGGCGATGGCCCGCCTGCAGTCCACGATCGCGGTCCAGGCCGCCACGTCGGCCCGTACCACCGCCGCCGGCATCGCCGACCCGGCCAACACGGCCATCGCGCTCACCGCGCCGTTCACCGGCACCGATGTCGACGCCGACTTCGCCGCCGAGGTGGCCAAGGCGGCGGTGGCGCTGGGCCAGGCCGAGGTCACCAAGGCCGAGGCGAGGGCGGCGGAAGCGGTCAAGGCCGCCGAAGCGGCCGAGGCCGCGGCAGCCCGCGCCCAGGCCCAGGTCGCTCCGGCCTTCAAGGCGGCGGCAGCCGCCGCCCGTTCCTCCGCCGACGCGGCACGCTCCTCGGCCGCGGCGATGAAGTCCGCCGCGCAGGCCGCCGAGGACGGCGCAAAGGCGCGTGCCGCAGCCGCCCGCGCCAACGAGGCCGACGCCCAGGCGCAGGCCGACGCCAAGCTCGCCCGCCAGGCCGCCAACCGGGCGTTCGCCGACGCGGCCGCCGCCCGCAACGCCGCCACCCAGGCGGAGGCCGAGGCGGCCCGCGCCCGGGGCGCCGCCACCGAGGCCGAGAACCACGCGGCCGCCGCGAACAGCGCCGCGAACCTCGCCGAGCAGGAGGCGAGCGTCGCCCAGGGCGCCGCCGCCCAGGCGGAGAAGGACGCCGCCGACGCCAACACGTTCGCGGAGTCCGCCGAGAAGCACGCCACCTCCGCCGAGACGGCCGCCAAGAACGCCGGTACGTACGCCAAGGAGGCCGACGAGGCCGCCAAGAAGGCCGAGGAGTACCAACGCGAACTCGAACGCAAGGCCCGCGCCGAGGCGGCGAAGGGCAACAAGGACGGCATGGGCGACCTGTCCGACGCCGACCGGAAGGCGATCGAGGCATCCGGAATGACTCCGGCCGAGTTCGAGGCGGCCAAGGCGCTGGCCCAGCAGGACCTGCTCGACTACCTGAGGGAGAACGGCGGCGAGCTGCTCGTCGAGATGTTCGCCGAGGACATCAAGGAGTGCTGGGACGACCCCGACGTCGGCATCTGCATCTGGGCCATCGTCCAGAACCTCGGTCCGGTCAAGGCTCTCAAGATCGCGAGCAAGCTGCCGAAGATCGCGAAGGCCATCGCGGGGATCGACGACTTCCTCGACAAGGCGGCCAAGGCGAAGAAGCTCGTCGAAAAGGGCGAGAAGGCCGTCGAGGAGATCAGGCGGAAGATCCCGGAGTGCCTGGCGAACAAGGCGAAGGACCGCAAGTCCAAGGCCTCCCGCACGTCGGTGATGCGCTCGGCCTCCGACAAGGGCAAGGGTGACGACGACTGCCCGCTGACGACCATCTCCATCTACCGCACGCCGAAGATGGTCGACAAGGACCACGAGCTGAAGAACGGGCCGAACGGCGCGGCGCACACCGGTGGCGACGCCGCCATCTACTTCGGTGAGCACAGCGTCGCCAGCGAGTACGTGGGCAGCGGAAGCGGCCCCTATGCCGATGGTATGATCCGCTACGAAATGTCCCCCGAATTCCTGGCCAAATTCGCCGATTGCGCCGAGCGGTACGACTGGAAGGGACCGGACGGCAAGCCTCGTATCGAGTTCGTCATCCCCGTCGACCGGCTCAAGGAATTCAACGATCTCACCATCAAGCGTGAGTGGCAGAAGGGCAAAAAGGACTGATGCCCGTGACTTACGTTCTGCACTACGAGGTCGACGTGACCGTGGTCGCCGCCCGCCCGTGGGGGCTTGAGGTCGAAGCGGAAAACGGTGCCCGTGGCTTCGTCGACAACACCAAGAGCCCGGCGTGGCCGTCCGGCGACCAGCAGGCGTTGGTCGGCACCGTCCTGCACGCCGTCGTCATCGACGACCGGCGGGACCCCGTCCGGCTGAGCACACTCGACACGGACATGCAGATCGCCCGCGACAAGAGGAACCACTCCTCCTGAGGGCGCACTGACCACGTACCGACTGCTTACCGACTGCTCCACAACGCGAGGGCCCCACCGGACAGATGCCGATGTGGGCCCTCTGCGGCGCAGGGCGGCGGTGTCGACAGCGCCGCCAGACTTGCGGACCCGGACGTCGGTGCGGGCCCGCAACCTCCGTCGGCGGGCAGACTTCCGCCGCCTCAGGGGCCTTTCGCGTTCTCGCGGGGGTCGGTGGCCGTGATCCGTTCCACGAAGCGCAGCACCTGGTCTTCGACGGGCTCCTGCACGGACACCGGCATGACGTACCAGCGGTATCCCCTCATCCGACCAGAATCGTCGGTCGCGAAGGACATGCTCACAGCAGGGGACTCTCCGCGCTCACGGACACAGATGCCATTCGAGAACAGCCGGCAGTTCCACCGCTTGGACCATCCGGTGGCGGCGATCCGGTGGGCCAGCAGGCGTGCCGCGGTGTCGACGGGCTCCTCCCAGCTGTGGTCCGCCACGGCCCGGGCCAGTCCGGCGTCGTACTGCGCGGCCTCGAAGTGGATCTCGGGTGGGACCGGTACACAGATGTCGTCGGTGTTCTGCCAGTCCGTCCACTCGACGAGACCGCCGAAGCGTTGGATGGTGACGAACACTCCACCACAGCATCCGGTGTCGCAGTCGTTGTTCGACAGCTCGACCCGGCGAGGCTCGTCGCCGGCCCACAACGGCCACGTCTCGGGCGAACCGAACCACGTCTCCTGGTAGCAGCTCGAATCGCCGTCCGGATGGACCTCCTGCAACACGTCACGGCCATCGATCAACGGACGTATGCCCGCACCCCTCTTCAGCGCCTTCGGATGCGGAAGGACGTGACGAAGGGCAAGGACGCTCACCGGCGCGAAGTGTTCCATGCTCCTATGGTCGCGGGTCCGGTGGATGCGGAGAAGTCCGTGCGTCCTCACCCGTCCCGGCTTCCGGCCCCGGGCCTGAGACGCACTCGGTCCCGTTGTCGCATGCCTCTCGTGGTCGAGCAGTGCCGCGGAGGACGTAAGCTACTCGTCGGTAATCGGGGGATGCCGGGGCAACCGCGTGTCCCCAGGGGAACTCAGGGCCCAGGACGCGCCGGACCGACCATCCGGTGGCGCCGCGCCCTCCGGCACAGGACGTACATGAATCACCGTTCCAGATTGCGGTCTGTCTCCTTCCTCCTTCTGCTCAGCCTCTTCGTGACGCTCGGCATGGGGAAGGAAAGCGCGGTCGCCGCACAAAGCATCCAAGTCGTCGCCGCGGAGAAGAAGCTGGCCCGCGCGGAGGCGGAGCTCGACGCCGACCGGCTCGCCTCCATCGTCAAGAGCGCCGCCGCCGTCTCCGGTTGCGGCAAGCTGCCGCTGCTGGAGAAGCCCTCCTGCTACCGGGACTTCGCCGGCAAGGCCGTCAAGGTCGGTGCGGGCATCGGTATGTTCGCCTACGGCGTGCACTACCTCCACAAGGACACCGTCGAGCACTTCGGCACGGTGAAGAAGGAGGTCGCCGGACTCAACGGGCTGAAGGAGGCCCTCAAGCAGGACCCGGCCACCATCGCGGACCCCGACTACCGCAAGAAGGTCGAGGCCCAGATCCGCGCGGTCGCCGCCGGTGCGCAGAGCGACATCGACAAGCTGATCAAGGACGTACTGGAGACGATCGAGACCATCCTGGTCATGATCCAGCTCACTCTGATGCTGATCCAGCTCGTCCTGATGCTGGCGAAGATCGTGGGTGACCCGAAGTTCCAGGCGGCGGTCAACAGCGTCAAGGGCAGCCTCGACGGCATCAACAAGGCGCTCGACGACATCAACGCCGGCTTCGCCCAGATGAACCGCGGGCTGAACACCATGAACGACGCCGTCGACGACATCAACCGCTCGCTCGGCGACATGAACAAGTCCATCGCCAAGGCCAACAAGGGCATGGACCAGCTCAACCAGGGCATCGGCGAGGCCAACAAGGCCGTCGACGACATGAACAAGGTCGTCCCCGCGATCAAGAAGGCCGCCGAGGGACTCCGCCAGGTACCCGCCTTCGACTTCGACTTCTCCGACCTCGGGAAGACCTGGAGCGACGGCTCCTCCGGAATGGACAGCGAGGAGCAGCAGCGCCGCATGTCCATCCTGCTCGGCCTGCTGCCCGGCATCGGGGACGGCAAGGGCATCGTCGAGGCCGTCACCGGCAAGGACCTGGTGACCGGTGAGCACGTCAGCGGCTTCGACCGGGGCCTCGGTTCCCTCGCCGTGCTGCGCTGGCTCAAGCTCGGCGGCAAGCTCATCCCGGACGACATCAAGGGCGCGCGCAAGGGCGACGCGGTCTTCGAGTGCAACAGCTTCCCGGCCAGTACGCCGGTGCTGATGGCGAACGGCTCCCACAAGCCGATCGAGGAGGTACGCGCCGGTGACCTCGTGCTGGCCACCGACCCGGGCGGTGACACCGAGCTGACGGTGCCGCGGCCGGTGCAGTCGGTGCCGTTCACGTCGTCGTACACGGACAAGGCGTTCGTCCGCCTCACCGTGACAGCCGGCGAGGGTGACGCCCTCCAGTCGGGCACCGTCACCTCCACCGAGAACCACCGCTACTGGCTGCCCGAGCGCGGGGCCTGGATCCCGGCCGGCGAGCTGCGGCCCGGTGACCGTCTGCGGAGCCCGGAGGGCGGGGCCGTGACGGTGGCCGCCACCGACCGCACCGACGAGCGGCAGGACACGTACGACCTCGACGTCAGCGGGATCGACAGCTATTACGTCCAGGTCGGCACCGAGGACGTCCTGGTGCACAACTGCACCGACCTGGCGCGCGCCGAGCGGATGTTCCCGGGTGTCGCGCACACGCTGGACGAGCACGTCAACGTGACCCGGCAGCAGATGCAGGAGCTGGCCGAGAAGAAGACCCGGAAGATCGGCCGCCTCACCCCGAACTCCCGCTGGTCCAGCGCCGACCTCGCCCAGAAGGCCGTCAACCAGCTCGTCGACCAGAACAAGGACCGCATCGCGAAGTTCATCCAGGAGTCCGGCAAGCCCGGCAAGCCGCAGACACTCAGCCTCACCGGCACGTACGGCACGGGGTCACTGGGCGATAGCGTGGACCACCTGGGCAATTACCGTGCGACCACGAGCAACCGCTTCACCGTGACCCTGGCTGCGAAGAAGGGCCACAAGCCCGGCGGTTTCTACGTCCTGACCGCCTACCCGCTGTAAGGAGCCGCACCATGCACGATCCCGCAGCCGAGCACGGCGAGACGGTCTTCGACTTCGGCGTGACCGCGCTCGGTGCGTCGTTCCACGGGGACTGGGTGCTCGACGCCCAGGACGAACTGGATCACGTCCGGACGTATCTGGGCACGGAGGGCGACCCCGCCGGGTTGGTCCTGCTCATCGAGGACCTGCTGCGGCTGCGGGACTCCGGGCTCGACGACGACGAGCTGGCCGTGTTGTGGCACGCCACGGACCCGCCGCTGGGCGGCGCCCCGGTGATCCGCGGTGCCGCGCGCACGTGGCTGGACCGGCTGCTGGCCGTGGTCGTGCCGTCGGCCCGGGCACGTGGCGCGTCCGAAGCGTCCTGCACGACGTACGTCCCCTGCGCCGGGGACGGCACGACCACGTCCGCGGACATAGACGCGGACGCGGGCACGGCAGGGCATCGGCGGCTGATGCCGGAGGTGGTCGAGCTCATCGCGCTGCTCGACCCGCGCGCGGAGGGCCACGAGCCGGTCGACGCCGTCCGGGGGGCGCTGGTGCGCTGTGCGGAGACGGTCTGCCCGGAGCTGGCGTTCCGCTTCCTGCTGCACGCCGCGAACGGGTTCTGGTCGCGGCTGACGCCGGAGACGTTCGGCCGGCTGGAGCGCGTCAGCGCGGCGTTCGGGCACGGCCCGCACGTCGTCGACGCGGTCCGCTACCTCGTCGACTGACGCACCGGCGCCGCAGCGGCGCCACGTGACCGAGGGCCCCGGCCGGACATCAACCGGCCGGGGCCCTCGCGCGTGGAGGGACAGCGACCCGCGGCACACGAAGGTGCTGCCGCGGGCGGGCCGGGACGCGGGCGGGCCGGGACGCGGACTAGAGGGCGCCCGGTGACGGCACCCAGAAGTGCCGAAGATAGGCGTCGTCCTCCACTTCGATGTTGAGTACGACGGCCGTGACGTAGGTGTCGCGGGACCCGCTCCAGCCGAGGTGGGCCAGGGTGACGCTCTCCACCTCCAGCTCGTCTCCGGTGCCCGAACCGGGGAGGGGGATGTTCCCCCAGTACCTCGCCATCCCGCCGTCCACCACGGACGAGAGGTCGTAGGAGTAGATCCGCTTGCTCCCGTTGTACGCGTAGTCGGTGGCGAGGTAGATGTTCCCGTGGGGGGAGACGACACCGCCCTGGACGTTGTGGAGCTTCGACGGGAGGTGGACCTGCTTGCGCAGGCAGCCGGTCACGGGGGAGAAACCGTTGAGCCAGTTGACCTGGAGGGCCGGGTCGGTCAGGTCGGGGTCGCCGTAGGCGGAGCTGTAGAGGAGGCCGTCGACGGGGTTGTGGGCGACCCAGGGGGCCTTCCACTTCTGCGGAGACCGTGAACCGGCGCTCCTGCCGTACAACTTGAGGGTGCTGAGCGAGTTCAGCGCGGTGGTCATCCTCCACACGTACGTCGGCTCGGAGCCCTCCCGCTCGACCGGCACGTAGATCAGCTTGCGTACGGGATCGAACGTCGGGGAGCCGATGTGCGAATAGTCGTCCGGCGCGTCCAGGCTCGCGTGGGTCGTCCTGAAGTCCAGTGACAGCTTGTAGACGCACCGGCGTCGCTCGCTGTTCGACACCACGTACCAGTACTGGCCGTCGGTGCACATCCCCTGGATCTGCTGGGTCCAGTCCTCCTGGTGGGACGTCGACGTGACGTGCTCCCACTCCCCCGTCCGGGGGTTGGTCGAGGCGGCCGACGCCGTTGCCGAGCCGGCCATGGCGGAGGCCAGCGGGACGGCGGCGCCGGCGGCGGCTGCCCCCTTGATCATTGCCCTGCGACTTACGGTCATGCCTTGCTCCTGCTCTCTGTGCTGCTTACCTCGTCCAGTGGCCGGCGGTGAACTAGGACGCGATCACCGGGTAGTGGTCCGAGTACCGGTTGTAGAACACGTCGTCGAGTTCCCACAGCGGTGAGGTGACCGGTTCTCCGGAGTTGGTGTACGACGCCGGGTGCGCGTGGCGGCTGTCGTAGAAGACGTAGTCGAGCCACTCGCGACGTGCCTGGGGGTACCTCAGCTTCGCCACCGAGTTGGTCTGGGGATCGCTGGTGTAGGGGTGGCCGGTGTAGGCGGGCGCGACGGCGTGCAACCCGCTGACGAGAGCGGGGTACTCGGACCGGTGACGGTCGATGTTCATGTCTCCCGCGTAGACCACGCGTTCGTTCGCGGGGATCTTCAGGCTGTCGACGAAATTGGTCATCTCGGCGAGCTGCGCCTTGCGGACCTTGGCGGCTTCGCCGGGGTCGCAGCCGTCGTCGTCCGCCTGGAGGTGCGTCCCGATGACGTGCACGGGTGAGCCGGGGTACGTGAGCTTCGCGTAGGCCAGCCCCTTCTCGGACCAGGTGTCGGCGCCGCAGGAGTTGCTGAAGATGTACTGCATCTTGCTGGTGATGGGCCACCTGCTGGCGATGGCCACACCGCCGTCCTCGTAGGGAAGGGACGAGTAGTTGCCGCGCGTGGCGTCCCAGCCGTCCCGCGACCTCCCGATGACGGGCGTCCGGTTGGGATAGCCGCTCAGCGCGTCCATCAGCTTCTCGGTGGCGGTGTCGTCGAACAGCTCCTGGAAGACGACGACGTCCTTGCCCTGCAGGTAGGGTGCCTTGCCTATGAGTTCACCGCGGACGTCCTGCGCCAGCCCGTCGGAGATGACGGACGGCAGGAGCATGGTGTTGGTGGTCACCACCCTGAACGAGAGGAAATCGGCCGAGGTCGCGGACGCGCCGGCCGGAGCCGCGGACGCGCCGGACTGGGCCGCGTCCGCGTCGGACTGGGCCGGCGTCGCGCCGGCCGCCGGGGCCATCAGGCCGGCCGAGAGCAACGCTGCTGCGGCAGCGCCGATGGTACGAAGTTTCATTCGGTTCCTTCCACGGTCGCCGGCGTGGGAAGTGGGCCGCGGGGCACCGGTGGTGGCCCGGTCGGGCACGGCGTACCGCCGTGTTCCGGTCACACCCTCCGGGCCGACGTCGGACTGCTCGGACATCGAGGCGCCGGCTCTGATCAGAAACTAGCCACGATCGATCGGGCCGGCATGAGGACTTCCTACTCATCACCGGGGGCTCATCGCCCCATCACCTGCCTCGTCCCTGACCTCCTGGGACTTGTGCAACCCCAGCCCCCGCCCCGGCCCCGGTACGTCGGTCGGCGGCCGGCGGCCGGTACGCCGGGATTCCGCGGGGTGCCGGAGGAGGACGTATCCCTCCCGTTCGGCGACGGTGAGGTAGTTCCTCGCACGGTACCCCGCGATGTCCTGGGTCTCCTGCTCCCCGCTGGTCGGCCAGCCCTGGGGGGTGCTGACGTCCACCAGCACCCATTCGGGGTCGGGCCCTTTGACGGGCCATCCGATGACCGCGTCGCACGCCCTGTCGCTTGTTGTCCGTATCAGCAACCGGCCTGCTGATTAGCAGTGGGAACCTGATCCCACAACCTGGTCAGGCGGATGCCTCGCTTCATGAGTAGCGACTACTCACCATCGGCCTCTCAGATTCCGAGCATCACATGCCGCGCTCCTGTAGTAGGGAACGCAGTGCGCGCCGGTTGAGGACACCCAGCTTGCGGTAGATCCTGTAGAGGTGGTTGTCGACGGTACGGACGGAAATGACGAGCTGCTCGGCGATCTCCTTGTTCGAGCGCCCGGCTGCCGCCTGCATGGCGATTTCCCTTTCCCTGCGGCTCAGCGGAACGACTTCGTCGACGACACGGAGGAGATACGTCGGCACCCCGTGGTACTTCTTCCGCGCTTGTGTGCATCGCCTGGACGCCGCCGAGGCAAGACGCGACTCGCTCTTCTTCCGGAAGAGCCGCGCGGCCATGGCCCACGCCTCGGCCGCGTAGAGCGGTGTGCTGCTCGCCTCGAAACCCTCGGCGGCCTCGGCGACCGACCTGGGGTCGCCCTTGGCGGCAGCGAGGGCGAAGTCGATGCGGAGCCGGTCGACCCGGCCCTGCACGGACTCCCCACCTGCCGGCAGGAACTCCACGGCGTCCTGGGCGTACTCGATCCGCGTGAGGGTGTGCACGACGTCCGCCAGTTCTCCGAAGGCTCCCGCTGACGAAGCCACGCGGGCGGCGTCCTTGAGGATCGTCGCGGCCGACTCCACTCGCCCGTGGTGCACCTCGAACATGGCGTGTGCCACGTCGATCTCCACGCGGCGCGGGCCCTCCGTCGACGGCACGGCCAGGCGTTGGTACGCCGCGTCGATGAGCCCTTCATTCCCCAGGTGCAGCGCCGTGTAGAGGGCACCGCCCGCGGCGACCTGCCGGACGAGCAGCAGGTCGTCGTCGCACGCCGCCGCGAACAAGCGGTTCGCTTCGGCCACCTTGCCCTGATCGAAGAGGAGGCGTGCCAGGAACACTCCCGCGCGGTTCGCGAGGGTCCGGTTGCGTGCCGCGGCGGCCTCGCGGATCGCTTCGCGCAGCTCCGACTCCGCTCGCCGGGTCTCTCCGGACGTGGCTCGGGCGTAGGAGAGCAGCACCCGCAGGTTGAGCGCGTCGTAGTCCATCACGTCGACGCTCTGCAGGGCTTCGCCGGCCCGGGACAGCTGCGGGACCAGGGCCAGGCAGTCATGCGGCCGGCCCATACTGAGCAGGGCGACGAGTGCCGCCGAGCCGGCCATCGCCACCCTGCCCGGTTCCTCGCTCCGCAGGAGCCCTTCCGCGATCTTCCACGATTCGCGGGGCTTCCCGTCCATCATCCGGGCGATGGCCGCGTCGACGGTCGCGCCCGCGGTGATCGCCCGGCGCTCACTGTCGAGGTCGGCCGGGGATTCGGCCGAGGATTCGGCCGAGGGGGCGACCGCGGGGCCGGCAACGGGGGCGGACGCAGAGTCGGCAGCGGAGTCAGTGGCGGAGTCGGTACGGGCGGACGGTACGGGAGCGCCACGTACGAGTCGCATCCTTTCCCGTGTCCGGCGTGCTGCCGCGGCCTCGGCCGGCCCGCCCGTCGCGGCCACCTGCGCCAGTACGGATTCGGCCTCGGCCCGGCGGCCGTGATGGATCATCACTTTCGCCAGGAACAACCCCGAACTGGGCGTGTGGTGTTGTGCCCAGGCGCTCTCGGCGAGAGCCGTGGAAGCACGCCAGTCGTTCGCCCACCACGCCTTCCTGGACGCGCGCAGGATCTCCGCCTCGGGAAGTTCCTCACCGAGCTCCAGACGCCATACGACGGTGTCCACGTCGGCGGAGCCTCGAGCGGCTTCGCTCTCACCGAGGGATCGCAGCAGGGTGTCGAGCAGCCGGCGCCGGCGGAGTACGGGTATTTGCGCGACGAGGACCGTGGCCATGAGTGTGTCGGCCACCGTGATCCGGCACTCGGCGGTCCGCCCCGACACGGAGACCAGACCACGGCTTTCCAGTGCTTCCCACGTCGCGGTGGGGGCGACGGACGTCGCGACGCTCAGGGGAAGCGAGTGCCCGATGCTCAGCGCCTCCATCGCCCAACGCTCCGCGGGTGCGAGGCTCTGGAGGAGCGGGTCGATCAGATCGGTGAGCCGCGACGAGTGCAGGTCTCCGTCACCCTCGGCCCAGACACCGGCGCGTTCCGTCAGTACGCCCTCTTCGACCGCGCATGTGATCAGTTCGCGCAGCGCGACCAGGTTTCCGCCGGCGAGCATGGCGAATCTCGCGGCACTCACCGGCGCCAGGGGCCGGCCGAGCATGGCGTCGGCCACCTGCGAGGCTTCGTCCTCGGTCAGCGGGTCGACGGAGGTCCGCGCGAGCCGGCCTTCCTTCCACAGGGCGAGCACGGCTTCGTTGACCGGGTTTCCGTCGCAGGTGACGACGACGGCCTTGCCTGTGCGGTCGCGAGCCAGTCGCAGAACGAGGGCCGACGACTCCTCGTCCAGCAGGTGGGAGTCGTCGACACAGAGCAGGACCGGTGTACGGCGTTGCGCGGCCGTGATGGGGGCGGCGTCCGCCGGGGACGCGGGCGCGGCCATGCCCGCTCCGGTCATCGCCGACGTGACGCCGTACAACGGCGACCTTCGGGTGGCGGAATCTGCGTGGACGTTCAACACCAGCATGCCGTCGGCCCGGCCCGTTTCCGCCACCTCGTTCAACAGGCGGGTCTTCCCCACTCCGGGCTTTCCCGCCAGGACCGTACCGCCCCACTGGGAGTCGCGCAGAAAGGAGGCGAGTGATTCCAGCACTCGTTGACGCCCGACGAGGGGAGGATGCGACACGGTATGGCGTGCGGTGGGCGTACCTTCGTCACTAGCCCACACATTGCGACCATCGCGAGCGATGCGCATAACTCGCCTCCCATGAGATGGCTCGCCCACCTCCGAACTCACGCAGTGCTGTCGCCCGGACACACGGAGACCGATTCGGCCGGTGCGACGACAAGCTGCTCAAGACTCGCAGTCCGGCGTTGCGATAACAACCGTGGCCGACGCGCGAACAGCAGGGCCCCGTCAGGGCATTTCCCGGATTTCCCCGGACCGCCCGGCCTTTTCCTCCCACGTCGATTCCGGACGTGGCCCACGTCAGGCCTTCGGTGAGGGAAGCAGCGGGGACGAGGCGTTCGACCAACGCCATTCCGCTGATGAGCACCGGGGCGATGGCCACGCCCGCCACGAAGAGCGCGACCGCGAGCGTCGGAGGAGACCCGGCGGCGAGGAGCGGGACAAGGAGAAGGGACATCAGGGATACCCGAAAAGGAACTGCCGGTTCGGCGCGGATTTCCGGTCGAGCGCTCCGAACGCCAGCCCGCCGAGACAGCCGCCAAGGGCATTGACCGCCAGAAGGTAGCCGGCTGCGGACGTATCGCCGTGTGCCTCGGCGAAGGCGATCGTCACCACCTCCGTAGCACCGAACACCGCACCGACGCCAAGGAAGAGAAGGGTGCCGGTGACCGAGAGCAGGAGAGCACCGAACAGACCGGCTTCCGGGAAGAGCTCGGTGGCCAGGGTGACGGCCAGGACGGGGCCGACCACGTAGATCACTTCGTCGGCCACGGATTCGAAGGAGTGCGCGGTGTGGACCCTCCTGTCGTCCGTGCAGGTGCCGGCCCATCGGGCGCGTACGAGCGAACCCATGCTCGGCAGCACGCCGGCGAGCAGCGCGCACCCGAACAGGAGCACGTCGGAGTGTCCGGAACGGGTGCACACGAGGAGCCCGGCCAGGGCGAGTGTGGAGACGAGCAGGGCCGGCAGGCCGACCGCGCGCTGTCCCCTCCGGTCGATGGCACGGGCGACGAGCGGGCCGAGCATCGCGGTCGCGAGGGCGAAGGTCGCGGCCACGGCGCCGGCCAGGGCGTACGATCCCCGCCTCTCAGACAGCATGATCACGACGCTGATGCCGATCATCGACATCGGGAGGCGGGCGACGAACCCGGCCGTGGAGAACCTCTTCGTTCCGGGCTCGTCGAAGATGCGGCGGTATGGGGAGAACACCGTGCCTCCGGGGGTGCGATCACAAGGTTTCGGGTGTCCGTGGTGAGGATCATGGTGCTACGGGCCGATCGCCGGCGGATGAGTAGGCACTACTCACCTGCGGCGCCCGGCGCCCGGCCGCGGCCGGGTTCAGTCGGTGATGGTTCAGCCGCTGCCGGGTTCAGTCGGCGCTGTGGCCGCCCGGGTCCTCCGCGAGGGCCGCGTCCAGCATGCGACGCACGACCGACGTGAGCTCGGGCAGTTCGGGTACGGGTCGCACCGAGGCCGAGGCGCCGACCAGCCACTCGTAGAGGAGCCCTTCGGTCCAGGCGACCAGGAGGCCCGCCGCGTACTCGGGGCGGGTGGCGCCGAGGGCGGTGAGGATGGCGGCGGCGCGCTCGCGGGGCCCCGCCCCGGCCTGGTGCAGGCTGGGACGCAGCTGCGGTTGACGGGCGGCCTCGAGGGTGAGCTCGATCCGGGCCAGCGTGCGGTCACGGCCGGCCGTCAGCCAGTGGTGCAGGACCTGCGCGAGGACGGCTGCCGCACGGTCCCGGTCCATGGCCCGTCGGACGCGGCCTACACCCTCCCGGTCCACGGCGTCCCGGTCCACGGTGTCCCGGTCCACGGCGTCCTCCGGCGGCGGCCACGCGTCCAGGTCCACGTCCGCCAGGTCGCGCTCGGCGAGCCGTTGGTAACAGGCCTCGATCAGAGCCGTCCTGGTGCGGAAGTAGTAGGACGTGCTGCCGGCGGGCAGCCCGGCGGCGGCGTCGACCGCCCGGTGCGTCAGCCCGCGCAGCCCGGCCTCGGCGACGGTGGCGATGGCTGCGTCTGCGATCAGGGTTCTGCGGTCTTGGGTGGACACACATCGACTCTACACCTGTAGAGTCGACGACCGAAGGGACTCTACAGGTGTAGAGCATCATGGGAGAGGAGACGTCCATGGAGCGGCAACGGGCCATCGTGGTGGGGGCGGGTGTCGGAGGACTGACCGCCGCCCTGGGGCTGCGGCGGGGCGGGTGGGACGTCACCGTCCTCGAGCGGGCGGCCGGCCCGTCCGCACCGGGCGCCGGCATCGTCCTCGCCCCGAACGCGCTCCGGGCGTTCCGCGCCCTCGCCTTCGACGTCGCGTCGGCCACGGGCAGCGCCGTGCCCGCCGCGATGGGCGTGCGACTGCCCGGTGGGGCGTGGCTGAACCGGGCCCGGACCGCCGCGCTCACCGAGCGCTACGGGACCCCGCCGCTCGCCGTACACCGTGCCGCGCTGACCGAGGGGCTGACCGCGGCGCTGCCCCCGGACACCGTGCGGTACGGCACCACGGTCCGGGGAGTGCACGAGGCCGGGTCCACCGTGCGCGTCCGGACGGATGCGGGAGACGTCCACGCCGATGTCGTGATCGCCGCGGACGGCATCCACAGCCGGCTGCGCGACCAGTGCTTCCCCGGCCATCCCGGACTCGCCTACAGCGGCGAGACGGCATGGCGCACGGTGATCTCCGCCGACAGGCTGCCCGGTCTCGTCACTTCGGAGACCTGGGGGCGCGGCGAGCGGTTCGGCATCGTTCCGCTCGCCGACGGGCGGGTGTACGTCTTCGCGACGGCCGCGCAGCCGCCGCGAATCAGGCCGGCGGACCCGTTGGGAGAGCTGCGACGGAGGTTCGGCCCATGGCATCACCCCGTCCCGGACCTGCTGGCACGTATCGACCCCGGTGCGCTGCTCCAGCACGACCTGTTCGACCTGGCCGCGCCACTCCCCCGGCTCCACCACGGCCGCACCGTCTGGATCGGCGACGCCGCCCACGCCATGACGCCCAACCTGGGGCAAGGCGGGTGCCAGGCGATCGAGGACGCGGTCGTGCTCAGCCACCTCCTCGCGGCAGCGGAGCCCGAGAGCGTACCGCAGGCCCTGGCCGCGTACTCGGCCGCCCGCCTGGAACGCACCGACGCGATACGGATCAGGTCGCGCAAGGCCGGCCGGATGGCGGGGCTCCGCAACCCCGTTCTGGCCGGCGCTCGGAACCTCGCCGTCCGGGCCGTGCCGGCACGACTGGCTCTCCGCGCCCTGGACGGCCTGTACGAGGGGTTCACCCTCCCCGCACACGCCGCCCCCGTCCGGCCGTGACCAGGCGTCCGTGGCTACAGCGGGTTACTGAGGGCCACGGACGCGGTGTCCCGGCCGAGCGTCAGCTTGCTCTGCGGCAGGTTGCTCGCATAGCAGCTGTACTGCGCGATGCACAGGTTCACCGACCGGGCCATATGGGAGTAGTAGGGCGAGCCCGCGCCCGTGGTGTTGAGACCGATGAACCCGCCCACCGGGGCGAAGGTGGTGTCGGTCACCAGGCCCTGCGGGTAAGCGACGGACGACTTCGCGGAGAAGTAGTCACTGCGGCTGTACGGGGATGCGGTGATCACGCGGGTGGCCTCCACGCCCGAGACCTGGTTGGCGGTGCACCACGAGAAGGTGTGGTGCCATGTGTAGAGCGTCGTACCGAGGTAACTGGTCGCGGTGAGCGGCAGGTTGACGTTGGTGCACACCTGCTGGAACGCGGCCTGCCCGGCCCGGCCCGCCACCGCCGGCCCTGCGCCGGCGGCCTTGGTACGCGAAGGGGGCTTGGCCTTCGAGTAGACGGCCGCACCGATCTTCACCGAGACGGGCACGGTGCGCGCCAGGACCGGGTCGCCCTTGATGACGTCGAGGTCGGCGGTCCGCAGTGTGCCGTTCATGGCGTGCTGGACGGCCTGTTGGGTGGCGTGCTGGGTGGCCTGCTGGGTGGCGGTCCTGGCGGTGCCGGCCGTTTCGTCACCGGGCCTGGCGCTCGCAGAGGCGGCTCCCTGCGTCGCCAGCACGGTCAGCGCGGCCATCGCCGCCACTCCCGCGAACGCGTTGCGATTCCTCATCCGTTCCCCCAAGGGTTCTGCCACTGGTGTGATTGCTTCCGACGGGAAGGAGACTCACACGCGCGCGGACGTCGCAGCAGAGCAAGCAGTACTCATCATCGGCGGCGTAACGGCGGGAACGGCGTGACGATGCGTCAGGGACGCCGGGAACCCAGGGCGGCGCTCATCATGCGTGCGGTCTCCGTCATGTAGGACTCCGACGCGGCGCGGGCGGCGGACGCGTCGTGGACGCACACGGCCTCCGCGAGGGGGCTCAGCCGCGCGGCGGCCGACGCGGCGTCCCGGAAGGGGTCGGCGAGAAGGGCGCGTACCGGCAGGTAGGCGTTGAGCAGTGAGTTCGTCAGCAGGGTGTAGACGCGGTTGTGGGAGGCCACGGCCAGGACACGGTGGAACTCGGCGTCCGCGAGCTGGGCCTCGTCCACGGAGCGCGCGGCTCCGACGATCTCCACCTGCCGGCGCAGGGCCTCGTGGTCCTTCGCGGAGGACACCGTGGCGGCCCGCTCCGCGATCAGCGCGCCCACGCTCTGCCGGGCCTCGAAGACCTCGTCCATCCACCCCGGGTACGCGGCGACCATGGCGGGGAGCAGGTCCGCACTGCCCAGACGGAGGAAGTCGCGTACCCGGGTACCCACGCCGTGGCGGGTCTCGACGAGACCCGCCTGGACGAGCCTGACGAACGCGTGCTTGAGCGTGTTCCTGTTCACGCCGTAGCGGGCGGCGAGTTCCCGTTCCGCGGGCAGCAGGGTGCCCACGGCGTAGCGGCCCTCCAGGATGTCGTCCCGCAGACGACGCTCCAGCTGATCGACCGCGGTATCCCGGGAGATCGGTTCCACTGACACCGCTGTCCTCTTTCTCGCGTTCCTGGTGTTTCTCGCGTTCCTGGTGTTTCTCGTGTTCCTGGTGTTTC
Source organism: Streptomyces ficellus (assembly GCF_009739905.1). Classification (NCBI taxonomy): domain Bacteria; kingdom Bacillati; phylum Actinomycetota; class Actinomycetes; order Kitasatosporales; family Streptomycetaceae; genus Streptomyces; species Streptomyces ficellus. Next base: position 637,399 of record NZ_CP034279.1, read on the forward strand.
TCGCGTTACTTGTGTTACTCGTGTCCGCACCACCGCGGCCGCGATTTTCGCAGTGGTCGGGTGACCGCACAAGTAAACCCCTGGTGCCCCTGCTACCCCCGCTGCCCCCGCCACCCCCCCTTACGGGCCCAGCCACCGCCCGGTCACGGCGTGGGCGGCCGCCATGATGCTGAGCTGGGGGTTCTGCGGGCAGCTGGGGAGGACGGATCCGTCGGCGATCAGGACCCCGCGTACCCCGCGAAGACGACCCGCTCCGTCGGCGGGGAAGCGGGTCGGGTCCGCGCCCGCCGCGACGGTGCCGGTGGGGTGGAAGGCCGACAGGTGGAGCCCTCGTACGCTCTCCCCCGCCAGGGCCTTGTCGAGGGCTGCGAGGTCACGCACCCGCGGTGTGGCCGCGATCCCTGTCAGGACCTCCTCGGCGCCTGCGGCGAACAGCAGTCGGCCCATGGCCCGGACGGCGGTCATCAGCCGTCCCGCGTCCCGGGGGTGCACGTCGTAGCGGATCAGGGTGCGGTCACGGCCCAGGATCCGCCCGGAGGGCCGGTCGGCGATCATCGCGCCGAGCGTGGCGAGGCGTCCCGCGTCCTCCAGTTCGCCCCTCAGTTCCCTCCCCAGGCCCGGGAGGACGAAGCTGCTCATGCCGGGCGGGGTGGCGGTGGCCTCGATCAGGACACCGTCGTGGTGGAGTTCCTCGACCCCGACGCTCTGCAGGACGCCTTCCCATGCGGTCACCTGGTGCGGAAACCTTCCGGCGACGCTGGTCGCCGGGTGGACGCTGAGGTTGCCGCCGACCCCCGGGTGGGAGCCCAGCCCGGAACGCCGCAGCAGCGGCGGGGACTGGAGGGTTCCGGCCGCCACCACCACGAGAGGGCTGAGGATCTCCAGTTCGCTGCCGTCGGACCGGCGCACTACCACACCGGCTGCGGCGGGACCGCCGGGACGGTCACGGTCCACCAGGATCCGCCGTACGCGAGCGCCGCTGACGATCCGGGCGCCCGCCGCACACGCGTCGGGAAGCACCGAGAGCTGCACGCTCTGCTTGGCACCGGTCGGGCAGCCCACGACACACTGGCAGGAGCCCCTGCACCCCGGCGCGTTGCGGCGCAGCGGGCCCGCCTTCCAGCCGAGTTCCCGTGCCCCGGCCAGTGCGAGCAGCCCGTTGTTGCCCAGTACGCCCAGGGGCTGGGTCGCGACGCGGAGGGTGCGTTCCGCCTCGTCGAGGTGCTCGGTGAAGCCCTCCGCGAGGGAGCACTCGTACCGCTCCCGCCATCGTTGTACGACGTGGTCGGGCGTGCGGTAGCAGGTGCCGGAGTTGACGACCGTGGTGCCTCCGACGGCACGGCCGGTGGGCAGGAGTAGGGGCGGTCGGCCGAGCGCGGCGGTGGCTCCGCCGTCACGGTAGAGGGCGCCGAACCGTTCCAGGGGTGCTCGTCCCGCGAACGAGGCGGTGGTGTGGTGCTCGCCTTCCTCCAGGACGATCGTACGCAGCCCGGCGCGGGCCAGCGTGCGTGCCGCGACGGCACCGCCGGCGCCGGATCCGATGACGACCGCGTCGGCCGTCGTCCGGGTGGGCCACTCGGTGGCCGGGGGGCAGTCGAGGGGCGGATCGTCGGCCAGGGCGAGCGGTGCGGGCGGTGCGGGCGGCGCCGAGGGCGCCGGCATCCGCTCGGTGCCCGCGGCCAGCAGGACGGGGACCTTGAGGAGGTCGAGCAGTGCGGCGGCGGCCGGACCGGCGGCCAGTGCCCGCATCACCTCTTCCCGGTCGTCGGGGCCGAGCGCGCCGAGCCGGCGTCCGGTACGGGCGAGCGCGTACGCCTCGACGGCGGCCACGCCGGCTCGTACACCTGCGCGTGCGGGTGCCGGCATCGTCGCCAGCACACTGTCCAGCCGGTGCGGCACCCTTTCCGCCCAGGCCGTGTCGCGCTCATCGGTGGCCAGCAGCGCGGCCACGAGTCCGGAGGCGGTCACCGGCCACCCACCTCCGCGTGCGCCGTTCCGTTCAGAACCCACCGTCGCTCCGGACGCCAGTGGCCCCACCAGCGCTCGACGGTGATCTCGGCGTCGGCCCGCTCGCTGTTGCGGCAGACGTTCGTGGTGCCGTCCGGGTCCCGGTACTCGAGGGTCAGGGTCCGGTCGGGGGGTTGCGCGACCCGTACGCGGATGCGTCGCATCCCGGCCCGTCCGCTCACCGTCCACTCCTCCGGTGTCCCGATGTCGGCGCGGAACCGGCCGGGACCGGCCCAGCCGAACGCCGCCCGCTCGGCACGGCCGGGCCAGGTGCTGGAGCCCTGGCGCAGGCGCAGGAACACCAGGGGCGGCAGCGAGCGGAGGACGGGGCGGGTGGAGACGGCGGCCACGATCTCCAGCACCCCGCCGTCTTCGACTTCGGCGTGCAGCCAGGCCCAGCGGCGGGCGTTGCCACGACCGTAGATCCGGGCGGTCGCGCCGGGCGCGCCGCTGAGTTCGATGGTGCCGCCGGGATGGGTGACGGTGCCGTGGTACGTGGAGCGCGCGGCGGGCAGCATCTGTGCCGCGGGAAGCAGTTGTCGCCGCCACGACCAGCGCGGGAAGGTGTACAGCGGCCGGTCCGCGGCGTGTTCGGCGAGGTCCCAAGTGAAGTCCCCGGCGCTGCCGGTCAGACGGCCGGGACGGGCGAAGACGTGACGGGTGGTGAAACCGTCCGATGCGCCCTGCCACGGCTCCGGGCCGAACCGGGCGTGTACAACGGGACCTTCGGGCGGGAAGGCCGCGATCCAGCCGTGGGCGTAGGCCGGGGAGCCGTCGGCGGGTGAGACCAGCTCGTGGTGGAGCCACAGCCCGGTGCCGGTCACCGGGTCGCCGACGGTCGTGTACCAGACCTCGGTACGACCCGGCTCCCCCGCCCAGCGGGGAGCGTGGTGGCTTGCGGCGGTTTCGGCCGTACCGGTGGTTTCGGCCGTACCGGTGGTTTCGACCGTACCGGTGGTTTCTGCCGTACCAGTGGTTCCGGCGGCCCCGGCAGTCCCGGTGGTCCCGGCGGTCCCGGCGGTGCTCGGGAAGCGGAAGCTCCGGAGGAACGGGACCAGGCCGGTGGCGACCGGGAAGCGGAGGGTTCCGGTACCGGCCCGTGAGCCGTCGTCCTCGTAGAGCGTGAAGGGCATGACGGTCATGGAGCGCAGCGGTCGCAGCACGGTGACTGACTTCCAGCCGTCCAGGGCGAGTTGGCGACCCCCCATGGTGAACCCGAGCCGGTAGCGGATGCGGCGGCGGGCAATCGGTGAGATCTCCAGCTCACCCCGGGCGACCCGGTCGTCCGCCCACCCGTGGATCCTCACGCGCCCGGTCAGGGCGGCCGTGGTGGTCCCGGTCGGTCGTATGAGGCTGTCGGCGGTCACGGCCAGATCCAGCCGCACCCGCCGGTCACGACTCTCCCCCTCCAGACGGACGGCGCCGAGCAGCGTCTCGGCGAAGACGGTGCCGCGTCGCTTCATGCGAGGACCTCCGGCATGTGCGGTGCGGTACGGCCGAGGCGGGCGCCGACGGCCGCCGCGGCCGGGGTCGCCCGCAGGGCCGGAGTTCTTTCGAGGATGTCGACGGGGGTCTCACGGGGCATTGTCTGCACGGGCCCTCCGGAGGAAGATGACGTGAAGAGTGGGTGAGTGGCTGAGCCACTGGACCACTAGGGGCAGGGTCACGTCAATAGCCCTACGCAGCCTGGCCTCCGCATCGTGGCCTCACCGGGCGCGCGCCGGCGCACTGAGGGCCTGCCGTGCCGCCCTGAGCCGAAGGCCCTCTTACGGGGGTGCACCGCGGCGCCAGGACGCCCCTCGACGCGCCCCGACCCAGCGTCGACGCCCCGTGCGAGGACCTGGCACGGGGCGTCGGTGGCTGCCGAAATGGGCCGGAAGAGCCGGAACGCGGCTAGGGCGTGTTTCGAAAGTCCCGTCTGGCCGGGAACGCCTGGCACGCACCCTCGCGGCGTTGTCGGCCGTCGGCGCAGCCCGCTGCGCTCTCCGACCTCCGCCTTGCGATCGCACGCACCAGACGCCCCCGGCCCCGCCCTCCGGGCGGACGACGCTACTTTCGAAACACGCCCTAGCAGTTCTCCCTGATCACGTCCTCCAGCGTGGAAAGAGACGCACGCTCCTCCTCGATCTTCTTCTCCAGCGCGTCCCGCGCCTGCACGAGCGCGAGGATCTCCAGCTCGACCTCAGGATCGGGCTGCGCCTCCAGCTCGGCGATCCTGCGCGAGAGCTCCTCCGCGTGCGCCTCGAAGGCGCGGATGCTCGCCTTGAGTTCCTGCGCGATGCGCTTCATCATCTGGCACCCGGACTCGCTGGCAGCCGGTTCGTTCACCGCAGCACCCCTTCGTCATGGCGCCCCGTTTCCTCAGCGCCGCACGGCCAGTATCGAAGCGCCCCGGTGGCCGTACCCGGCGGAGTAGCCCGTTCGCATCACGCGCGTAGGGGCGGACGTCATGAAGCACCGGAGCCAGAAGCTCCTCTGCTTCACCGACCCCAACGGCTACGTCACCGCCATCACCCAGAAGCAGACCCACGCCCACCTCTACCGGCCCGATCTACCCCGCGCACGCGCGTAGGGGCACCGACGACCTTGTCGGTGCCCCTGGATGCGTACGTACGTGGCGTGCGTACGCCGATCGAGCCTGTCCCGCACTACGCGGCGGCGTCAGAACGGCATGCGGCGACGCGCGCGTCGGCCGGCGGAACCACTGCGGCCCACGGCGCGGGAGCTGGAGTGGAACGGCTTGCTGAACAGCCGGCCGAGCGGGCCCGGGGCCTTGCCACCGGCGCGCGCTCCGGCGCCGAGCGAACGCTGGGCACCGTGCTGCGGATGGTGGGAAAGCCGGGGAACGAGGAAAGCCAGGACGGCCAGAACGACACACACTCCAATGACGGCGGCGATGATCATTACGCGCTCCTCACGGTCGGGGTATGTGCCGCTTGCCCGCCCTGTCCTCGCGTATGCATCCGCCCACGACAAGGCAGGGGCCGCGGGCATACCCCGGAGCGCGACCCACCGAATCGCCACCGCCACCGCTACCGCTACCGCCCCTCGCGACACAGGCGCCTGGGACGATACGGCCGAGAGCTGTGCCCCTTACGCCCCGGCGGTCGCGGCCCGCCCCGCCGTTTCAGCCCGTGAGGTGCACGCGGGCCGCGGCGATCGGGCGGTCGGCGACCTTGCGGGGAGTGGAGGAGTTCACGCTCCAGCGGTAGCCGGCGAAGAGCTTGGTGACGGGATCCCCGTAGAACACGATGTGGCCGTAGCCGGCGCCGTTGTGTTCCGTCCAGCCCGAGGCGCCGTCGGAGGCCTCCTCGATACGGGTGTCGGGGAAGGCCCGGTAGGTCGCCTCGGCGCTCGCGGAGGCGGCCGGGCTGCCGTGCGGGTCGCTCGTACAGTCGATGATCTCGAAGACGTACGGTACGACCCCCTCACCGACCTGGCCATCCACCGCTGACGCCCACGTCCCCTTCCGCTGACGGATCATGACGATGTGTCCGGTGTAGGGCTTGGTCGTCGCGTCGGCGTCGTAGTCGAAGGCGACCAGGTCTCCGGGCCGGAGATTGACCGGCTTGGTGACACCGGTGAAGTGCGGGATGAGCGGCGCGTTGGCGAAGCCTTCGCGGAACTTCTCCGCCGTCGGGTAGAACTTGCCGGGCTCGGTCTTGAAGTGCTCGCTGAAGTAGTCCCTCGTGGCCCATCCGTACGCCGTGCCGGTGCCGTAGGCGCGCTGAAGGACCAGGGTCAGGAACGAGGAGCACTGGGCGAGCGCGGAGAACTGCTCCGGGTGACCGGGCGCGCCCCAGGTGACGGCGCTGTTCTCGTCCGGGAACTGCCCCGCCGTCTTGTAGCGGTTGGCACCCTCGCTCCAGGGCCGCATCCGCAGGTAGTCGATCAGGGTCTCCGCTTCGATCTGGTGCGGCAGTTTCAGCTGGTACGGGTCCGGCGCCGGAGCACCGGCCGCCGACGCGGCCCCCGCCGCCGAACCGGCCACCAGAGCGGCACCGGCGCCGGCGGCACCGCCCAGCATTCTCCGGCGGCTGAGAAAGTGACGAGTCATGGGCGTTTCCCCCGAAAGCAGATGATCGTGCGGTCTTCCGGTGATCCTAGTGCTGTGACCGCACAGGCTCGCCACCCCGCGCAGACCCGGTCCCTGCACCGCTACCTACGCCGGCGCAACGCCATCGCCCGCCATCCCGGTGGCCCGGAAACGATCACTGGGCAGCTCAGCCATCGGCCGCGCGTGGCGGGCCGGGAAGCGGTGGGACAGGGTTGGCCGATGTCAAGGACGTGGTAGGGGCTATACCTGTCCACGTGCCCGGTGCCGCTTCGCGTACGACCAGGTCACCGCGGTCATCAGGGCAGGGATGGCGAACAGCGGGGCGAAAGCGAACCCCCAGACGGTCTGTGCCGTACCGCTCGACATGTACGTCTGGCTCTCGACGGTGAAAGCGACCACGAGTTGCCACAGTGCCACCAGAACCAGGACGCCCGAGGCGGTCCAGGCCAGCGCGCCGAGGGCCCTGGGACGCAGCGGCCTCCACCGGTCGCTGACGAGAAGCAGCGGAAACAGAGCGGCCGCTCAGTGAGGACGGAGAGGCCGACCACATATGCGACGCCCCAGCCCGGGATGTCGAAAACATCGCGCAGCACTTGGTCGCTGTAGCCCACATAGACACCGGATGCCATGGCGACGCGCCACAGGCCGGACGGGACGGCGCACAGCGCGATGGCGTGGGCGGCGCGGCGAGCCCAGACAGGCGCAGGTGCGGAGGTAGGGCGAGGGGCGGTCGCTGTCGTCATGACGTACATGCTGGCCCTGGACATGGCGGCCACGCTTCGTCCGCTACGGCGGACCGTATCCGCCCTGCGGATGAGGGAGCACCCGATGCAGGAGGACCCGAGGAGGAGGACTCATTCACCGCTACCAGCGCGACGACGCGGCGCCGACTCCGGGGCGTGCGGGCAGGGGCTGGCGGAGGGGGCGTCGTCGGCGTCATGAACCCGTCCCAACAGGCTGCTCGCGCCGGGTGGCACCGCTCGGGTACTCAGAGGGCGGTGAGTACCGAGCAGCCGGCCACCGGACCGGCCGACCGGCGACACTGGGTGGCACCGAGCCTGGCAACAAGCACTCGCGGCCATGCTCAGCTGTCTGACGTGGCCCGCGCCCTGCCGGGGTTGCGCATGAAGGTCTCCAGCCGTGCGGCGAAACCCGGCGCTGCGGCGACGAAGTGGCCCGCACCGGGGTGCACGCTGCGCTCGCCCCGGAGGGCAGTGGCGAGAGCGTCGCAGATCCGCTCCATCGCGGCCGCGTGGCCTCCGGATGCGACCAGTACGGGGACGCCGGCGGCACGGATCGAGTCGAGCCGTGGTCGCGCCTCGCTGGGCAGCCGACCGCCGTGCGCACGCCGGACACCGGCTGCCACGTCCTCGGGGAGTGGCCCGCCCCCGACCGGCGCACCGGCGAGACGGAGGAACTTCCGCAGCTCGACCGGGTCCGTGTCCATACCGTGGGTGAGGACCGCGTCGCCGGTGCGCTCGAGCCACGCCACTTCGGGGTCGTCGGGGACAAGGTGGGTGAGCGGCGGCTCAATCAGGGTGAGCGAGCGCACGCTGCCACTCGGAGCGGCAGCGGCCGCGATCAACGCCCCGAGGACGCCGTACGAGTGGGCTACGACGTGCGGACGACCGACGAGCAGCGGTGCCAGGTCCAGGGCGTCCACCTCGAAGTCCTGCCCGTGGCGCGGTGGCGAGCTCGGCGGATAGCCACGCCGGTGGACATACGCGAGCGTCCACCGATCGGCCAGCGGAGCCAGAGCGCCCCACGTCGTCCGCGGTCCGGCCCCGCCATGTACCAGCAGGACTTCAGGCCCTCGACCATCGCGTACCACCACGATCTCGCCCACGAGGCGAGCATAGCCACGGGCGCCGCAGGGCGGGACCGCCGCCCCGGCCCTCCTTCTGCGACCCGCTGCCCGGCACGGGGATCCCACCAGGAGGCCGGGTCATGGACACACGCGATGCCGTCGGTCATGCCCGTCAGCCATCGGCCCCACCGGGACCCGGCCCATACATTGTTGGTCGACCCTGACGTCTCCTGCGGGCCGCGTGTGGCGAACAACTCGTTGCTCTGGCCGACGTCTCCCGTGATACCTTCGGCGCCGCCGTGCATCGCTGACGACTCAGGGAGGTGAGACCGATCAACACCGTGACAGATCGGGCCTCCCTCCCCGCATGGCCTGGGGAGTGCCCGTAAGGCACCCCGAAAGGCTTGAAACGCTATGCACTTCATCTCCGAGACGTCCTCCGACGGCGTCTGCGAACAGCTCTTTGTCCTCAACGAGATTCCCGGCGTTCTGTGGACACCGGAAGGCGCTGCCGGAACTCGTCCCCTCATCCTCCTGGGACACGGCGGTGGTCAGCACAAGAAGGCGCCCGACATCTTGGGCCTTGCCCGCCGCTTCGTGACCGAGTGCGCCTTTGCCGTGGTGGCGGTCGATGTGCCGAACCATGGTGACCGGCCCGTGGACGAGAAGTACAACCGCATCGCGGTCGAGAACCAGGCCCGCATCGAGGCCGGTGAAGAGCCGGCACCCCTCATCGCCGCTTTCCAGGCCCTGGTGGCCCAACAGACCGTTCCGGAATGGCGGACGGTTCTGGATGCGGTCCAGCAACTCGATCACGTCGGTGCCGGCCCGGTGGGCTACTGGGGAGTCTCGCTGGGATGCGGACTCGGGGTTCCCTTCGTCGCCGCCGAACCCCGGGTCCGAGCGGCCGTGTTGGGCCTGGGCGGCAGCCTGGCCTCGGGCGCGGACGCCGCGCGGATCACGGTCCCGGTGGAGTTCCTGGTGCAGTGGGACGACGAGCGCGTGCCGCGAGACCAGAGCCTGGCACTGTTCGACGCCTTCGCCTCGGCCGACAAGACGCTTCACGCGAACCCCGGCAAACACGGGGACATGCCGGGATTCGAGCTGGACAGCTCGGTGACGTTCTTCTCCCGGCACCTCGCCTGACAGCTGCCGCCCGCAGCGGCCGACGCGCCGATCGGATTCAGGTCCGATCGGCGCGTCCGGCGACCCCGCTCGGGCCGGAACGCAGTCTCCCGCCGGCCGGGTGATGGCCGCTGACGTCGATTCCACCGTTCGCCGCGCGCCTCCGCAGTGCGACCTCGTGCCGCTGACCGAAACGGCTCCTCACTCTCCCCTGCCGGCCGGATGGAGCTGGAAGTCGACGACGACACAGCCAACCTGTCCGTCATCCGTGCGGCCGATCCAGACGGGGTAGGTCCCGTCGCCCTGGCCGGCACGGAAGGCGATGAGGTTCGGCTCGTGCTCCGTGCTGGGCAGTTCGACGGTGAAACGGCCGTCGAGGGGTGTGAACAGGTCCTCGTCCAGCTGGTCTTCGATCACCGTCCGCCGAGTCACGTCCACGAATGCCGCTGTGCCGGTATCCACGCCAACCCCGTAGAACTGGCCCTCGCCGAGCAGCCCCAGATCTCCGGTACGGGGCAGAGGAAGTCCTCGACGGGCGCCGCGAACCGCCGCACGGGGTCGCTCGACGGACCGGACGTTCGATCGTGCGGTCGCTCCTCTGTCGACGCTTCCCTCGGCCCGGCGAACTCGGTCGTCACCTCGACCTGGCCGTCGGCCGAAACGGTCGTCGTCTCCTGGACGTGCCACTTCCCGGACGCGTATCCCTGCTCGTTCGAGAACTGCCATCGCGTGTCCCAGCGAACCAGCAACGCCCCCGTGTGGTGCGGTGTCAGGTCGATCATCTGCATGCGCCAGGACCGGTCGTCGAACAGATAGGTGCCCCAAATGTCGCGCGGCCAGCGCTCGACCAGTGCCAGCGGTCGCTCCCGCGCGGACAGCAGAACCGAGTAATCCGTCCCGGCAGCATGTCTGCGTGCCGCGAGCGCCCGCGACATCGGGTCCGGACGGGTCATTCCCTGACTCCCCCCGTGGCACCAGCCGCCACTCCAAGCCGTGGCGTTCGACGGGCGTCGATCAGAGCCGGTACGCCTCACCCTCGGTGTCGGTGTCGGTGTCGGTGTCGGTGTCGGTGTCGGTGTCGCGTGAGACCTACCTACCCCGGCCGACAGGCACTACCCCGAGGCCAGGACGACGACCGGGAGCTGGTACGCGCCTGACGTAACGCCTCCGGCACCACCGTCCGGCGAGGGCCCCGCGGGGGCGTCGCGGCGGGCTCAGCCGCCCTGGAGCCGCAGCCGGAAAGCGGGGCAGACGTCCGGGTCGTCCTCCGCGTACAGATAGGTGCGTCCGTCACCTTCGGCGATCGACAAGGAGTCGAGGGTGTCCCCGTCCAGGAAACGCTCCGGTGCGCTGAAGGAGAGGGACAGGTGCGCGTACTCGGTGGCCGAGGTGCCGCCCTGCACCACGGACCAGGTGCCGGACCCGTCGAAGGCCGCGCCGAGTTCGCTCCGGTACCAGTCACCGGCCGGCCAGTCGTGCACGGTGACCGTGCCGCTGCCCGGCTCGCTCTCCGACGCCTCCAGGGTGAGCGTCACGCCCTCAGCGTCGCCCTCGCCCCGGTAGGTGCCGGCGAGCTCCCCGGACGTCGCACCGACCGCCTGCTTCCCCATGCAGCCCTCCACAGCGGTGGACGCGGACGAACAGGCCGGCAGGCAGGACAGCAGAGCCAGCACGACGGCGGTCACCGTGAGACGCGCTCGGGACATCGGCCTACTTCTCCTTCGCAGAACGCGCTCGGTCCAGACGATGTTCTGGTCCACGGACGAGAAGGCACCCTCCTCGCGGTTGACCTTCGCTCATGTGTGATCCCCCGGTCGGTGTCGCCCCTCAGGTAAACACGGCGAGGCCCGGGTGATCACATCGGGACGGAGACCTGACAGCGCTGGACGAGACATGTCGTGCGGACGCTTCTGGCGCGGTGGCGGCCGGGACGAACACCTTCGGCACCGTCCGCCTCGACTACCGGTGCCGAACCGACGTGATCCGGTCACCTTGGATGGACGTTCGATGAACCGGACGCGGCCGACAGCAGGTCAGGAGGCCGTGCACGCCGACCACTTCGCCGTGTCACGCTCCGTCAAAGGGTGGTCGCGCCATGCACCCACCCCTTCTGAACTGCCAGAACGACCATTCGGTCGCGAGCAATCGAACAGGTTGTCTGTAAATCGGTCATCGATGTGCGACCCACCTTCGCATTCACCAGAATCAGCGGCGTCTGCACAACGAAGCGCAGACAGCTACGACATTCAACCTTTGAATCGAAAGAGAGTCCCGTCGTGCGTCGCCACATCGCCGCTGTCTCCGCCACCGCCCTCCTGAGCCTGGCCTGCGCCACCGGCGTCGCGGAAGCCCAGCCCTCAAGCCTCTACGCCCCGTCCGCGCTGGTCCTGACCGTCGCTCAGGGCGAAGACGCCGCCACGGTCGTACGGGCATCCACCCTCAGCTGTGCGCCGACCGCCCAGGGGACCCACCCCGACCCGCAGGCCGCCTGCGCGGCTCTCGCCACGACCGCAGGCACCTTCGACACCCTCCTGGCGTCGCCGGACTCGAACCGTGCCTGTCCGATGCACTACGCCCCCGTGACCGTCACCGCGGAAGGCGTCTGGCAGGGCAGCCGCGTCTCCTGGAAGCACACGTTCTCCAACGCGTGCACCATGTCCGTGACCTTCAACGGGAACCCCGTCTTCGCCTTCTGATCCCGCCGCCGACAGGTGCACGGCAGGGGCTTGCGCGGCCCCGCCGTGCCCCATGGGGCCCGGGGGCGACGCCCAGAACGTGACCGGCCGCCGTCACCGGGTTGCCGGACCATGGCTGACTCCATGCACAGGAAAAAAGTCAGCATCGGGGCTGGCAACGCCGCCTGCACACGAATGTCCGCCGGCTCCTCCGTCGGGGCGGATGGGGTCCGGTCGCTGGACCTGATCCTTGACCTCGGTTCGCTGCGGCGCGGACCCGGCGGACCCGTGGGCGGTCAGGGACGAGCATCCGCCGCGAACTCCTGGACCAAGCTCGGCGGAAACCCGAAGTGTTCTCCACCTCGTCTGAAGGCGCGCCAGGATTCCTCCGTGGCGGAGCGGTCCGGGAAGACCTCGACACTGAACCCCCGCGTCGCCTTCAGGGTCAGTGCGCCCGCCGGGTTCTGGAGAACACTCTCGATCTTGGGGCGGGCTCCGCCGAGAACGCGGCTGAGGAGCGCCGCCCGGCCGTCGCACGCGGTGGCGAAGTTGTCGAAGGCGTCAGCCTCCGCGTCGCCTCGTACGTACGTCATGTCCCGTGACCCGAGCAGTACCTGGTCCTCGTGGAGTACCCGGAAGGCGCACTGGATGTGCAGGGCGAGGTCCTCCCCCTGTTCGCCGGTGAGTTCTACTGCACCCATGTCCACGGCACGACCGACCGATCGGAGCACTGCCCCGGTCAGCAGCCGCCGAACGCCCGTCAACTCCGCGTCCGCACCCACTACCAACCCCTTGACCTCCATGACGATGACGCGATGGTAGTCGTACCCCCATGCCGGTGATCCGGTCGTGCAGGGCGCGGCGTTCGGCAAGGACGCCTGACGGTCGAGGGCGCGCTCGACGGAGGGCTCGACGGTTCGACGGCAGTGACGACCTCGTCGAAGGCGTTGCCGTACGGCGGTAACCCGCCTCGGGCACCTGCTCTGAGCTCGACAGGTGCTCCGGCTCTACGTCATCCCTTCAGCTTCCGCAGATCCGCCGCCAGCGAGGCGATCGCCGCAGGGTTCCGTGGGCTCTCCACCAGGTCCGCGTAGTCGAGGACGACGATGCGGTCGTGCTTGATCGCCGAGACGTTCGCGAGCGGTGGGTAGGACTTCAGGAACTGCCTCTTCTGCTCGGCGCTGACGTCCCCGTAGTCGTTGATCACGATGACCTCGGGGTCTCGCTCGACGACGGTTTCCCATCCGACGGTCGTCCAGCTGTCCTTGAGGTCCTTCATGACGTGGTCGCCGCCAGCCTTGGTGATGATGTCGTGCGGGCCCGCGTAGGCGCCCGACGTGAGAGGCCTGTCGCGGCCGGCGTCGTAGAGGAAGACCCTGGGGCGGTCCGCGCCCTTGAGGGCCTTCGCCTGCGCTTCAGCGACTTGCTTCTGGAACGTCGCGATCAGGGCTTCGGCTCGGTCCTCGACGTCGAAGAGCGTGCCCAGGTTACGCAGGTCGACGTACAGCGCCTCGAGTGGCGGCATCACGCCACGGGCCTTGGCACGGCCGTTGCGGCAGGACTCGGTGAGCAGGTACGAGCCGATTCCGACCTTCTCGAGTTCTGCCGGGGTGAAGCCTTCCCCCTCGTTGAAACCGTAGTTCCATCCCGCGAAGACCAGATCCGCGCGGGCGTCCAGAGCCAGCTCCTTGTTGATCTGCTTCTTCGACAGCCACGTGGTCTTCTGATAGGCGTCCTTCCACGGGACGGCGGCGAGATCACCCTTGTCGTCGGGCATCACATAGCCCGCCATGTGGTCCTCCAGACCGAGCGCGAACATGATCTCGGTGATGCCGACGTCATTGGTGACCACACGCTCGGGGGCGGCGTCGTAGGTCTTCTTCTCACCGCAGTTCTCGATGGTCACGGGATAGTGACCGCCCGCCTTGGGCCGTCCGTCTCCGCCATCGGGAGAGGTGACTTCGGCGCCGCAGCCGGTGACGGCCAGAGCCGCGGCAAGAACGAGAGCGGCGGGGCGTACGAGAGGGGGCATGCCGGGTGGCTCCTTATGAGGCGGGCTGAGCGGGTGCGAGTCGGTCGAAGAGCAGTTGCAGGGCCCCGGTCTCGGGGTGCGGCACGCGGTGCGCCCGTACGCCGAAGACCTCGGCGAGCAACTCGGGCGTCAGAACGTCGTACGGAGTGCCTGAGGCGACGATCCGGCCGTGCTCGATGACGTACAGCAGGTCACAATGCACGGCGGCGAGGTTGAGGTCGTGGAGTGCGGTGAGCACGGTGAGCCGGCTGCCCCGCACCAGGGAGAGCACGTCCAGCTGCTGTGCGATGTCGAGGTGGTTGGTGGGCTCGTCGAGTACGAGGACGCGCGGCTGCTGGGCCAGCGCGCGAGCGATCAGGACCCGCTGCTTCTCCCCGCCCGAAAGCGTGAGGAATCCGCGGTCCGCGAGGTGACCGGCGCCCACCCGCGCCAGTGCGGACGCGCAGGTCTGCCGGTCCTCGACGGTGGTTCGGGCTGCCGCGCCCTGGTGTGGCAGCCTTCCCATCGCGACGACTTCGGTGACCGTGAAGTCGAACTCGGCGACGGATTCCTGGGGAAGCGCGGCCAGGCGACGTGCGCCTTCGCGCGCGCTCATCGCGTGCAGGTCGTCCCCGTCGACCCGGACCGTCCCGGCGGCGGGGCGCAGGGCCCGGTAGACGCAGCGCAGCAGGCTGGACTTGCCGCTGCCGTTGGGGCCGACCAGTCCGACGAGCTGTCCGTCAGCCACGCGCAGGGTGACGTCCTCCACCAGACGCGCGCCCGCGATCTCGACGTTCAGGTCATCGATGTCGATGCGCATCACGCGCCTCCGAAGGTGTACGAGCGGCGTCGCATCAGCAGGACGAAGCACGGCACGCCGATCACCGCGGTCAGTACGCCCACGGGAAGTTCGGTCGGTGCCATCACGACACGCGAGAGGACGTCCACCCAGATCATCAGGATCGCGCCGACGAGCGGTGCGACGGCCAGCACGCGGCGGTGGTCGGCGCCGACCAGCATGCGGACGCCGTGCGGAACGATCAGCCCCACGAAGCCGATCGCGCCGCTGACGGCGACCACGGCGCCGGTGACGGCCGCCGAGACCACGAAGAGTTCCTTGCGCAGCCGCCCCGCGTCCACGCCGAGCGCGGCAGCCGTCTCGTCGCCCATGGCGAGCGCGTTCAGCCGGCGCGCCGACAGCGTGAGGTGGACGAGGCCGGCGAGAACGGCACCCGCGGCGATGGGCAGAGAGGCCCAGTTGGCTCCGCCGAGGCTGCCGAGCAGCCACATCATCGCGGAGCGGGCCGCCTCACCGTGCTCGGCCGCGAACACCATGAACGTGGTGACGGCCGAGAAGCCGTAGTACATCGCACTGCCCGTGAGGACCAGCCGCATCGGGGACAGCCCGCGAGCGGTGCGGGCGATCGCGTACACCAGCATCATGGCGAGCAGCGCGGACAGGAACGCCGCGGTGGACAGCGCCCACATACCGAGCCCGCCCAGCGCGCCGAAGAGGAGGACGGCGTTGGCTCCGACGCCAGCGCCCGAGGAGATGCCGAG
Source organism: Streptomyces ficellus (assembly GCF_009739905.1). Lineage (NCBI taxonomy): Bacteria > Bacillati > Actinomycetota > Actinomycetes > Kitasatosporales > Streptomycetaceae > Streptomyces > Streptomyces ficellus. Next base: position 652,641 of record NZ_CP034279.1, read on the forward strand.
AACGAACGGGTCGGCGAGCGCGTTGCGGACCATGGCCTGCACGGCGACGCCGATGGCCGAGAGCCCCGCGCCGACGACCGCGGCCAGCAGGGCGCGCGGGAAGCGCAGTTCCCAGACGATGGTGTAGGCGGGCACCTCGGTGGGGGATATCGCTCCGCCGGTCAGCCCGGACCAGAGGTAGCGCAGCACCTCGCCCCAGGAGAGTCCGGAGGCTCCGATGCCCGCCCCGCAGACGAGGGAGAGCACCAGCACGGCGCACAGGGCGGCGAGGAGAGGTGGCAGCGGCACGCGTGTGGGCGGCGCCGGGCCGCGGCTCGTTCGGGTAGTGTGCGGCGGCGCGGCAGTGCTGCCGTGCTCGACGGATGTGGCCACGGGCGGTTCGCCTTCGCCTCGGGCCGTGCGAGCGCCAGGGAGCAGTCCGCGACACGGTGCGACCGGCGCAGCGCCCTCTCGCAGTCCACGGCGAGTTGTCAGGAGCCTTCACCGCCGCGGGTAATCGGGCTCACGGGTGACGGACCTGCGTACAGGTGCGTCACGCCGCCTACCGTTGCGGGTCAGCGCCGGACTTCGACCGGACTTCCCCCGCGGGGCGGTTGCAGCTTAGCGCGCTCCTGTTGACGCGCCGCCAGGCACCGAGCGGTACGGTTCCTGGCCTCGCCCCGCTCATGGGGTGGAATTCGCGTGGCCTGAGCCTCCAGGCGAAGGGATCAAAGCACTGATCCGGAGTGATTCGGAGGATCTGAGCCAGGTTGCACAAGAGGGAGCCGCCCCGGGCTGCCGGCAGCCGGGGCTGCTGGCAGCTGTGGCGTGGGGGCGGCTCAGGATTTACCGGTTGAGCTGCGCGTCCACCTCGGAGCCGGGTGGCTGCAGTGGCTGCAGTGGCTGCAGGATCGTGCGGAGAGCGACCGCGGGCTCGGCCGGGAACTCGACCTCGAATGCGGCGAGGCGGCCGCCGGGCAGCACCACGACAAGGTCGGGCCAGTGCACGGCGCGGGCACCGACGGGCACGGCGAGCGCTTCCCCGCGCGGGGCTTCGGCCGGAACCTGATGCACGCGAGGTCCGCCAGGAGCCCTACCGCGCTGCCGTGCACGGCTGCCGCTCGGAGAGCACCGTGCGCCTTCGCTCTCGCACGTCGTGATGCGGGCGAGGCCTTATGGGGCCTCGCCCGCGGAGGGGAGTGATGGCCGGTCAGAGGTCGCGGGTGGATCCCGACGCGGCGTACTGGTCGACGTCGAGCAGGGCACCGATCGAGGCGAGGAATCCCAGTTCTCTCGGACCGATCCCGAAGCCGGGTTCGTGCGGGTCCGCATCGGAGATCCACTGGACGAGAGCGAGCCTCAGGATGCACCCCCTCCGGGCCAGCTGTGCCATGCCTGCTTCCGCCGGGAGGATCCTCGGCCAGAGCCGCTCAAGGGCGAGTCCGAGATACTCGTCTTGGCCGACGTCCTCCCTCAGTTCCCAGACGTTGGTTCTGAGGGGGCGCTGGGGGTTGCGGGTGGAACTGCCCTTGCGCCGGGACGTGTCCGGCTGCCGACCGGTGATCTCCGACATCTCCTCGATCGAGATCTCGGTGGACTCGATGCGGAGGATCGCCGAACGCTTGCGCTCCATTGTCAGCACTTCCAGTATTCGCCGCTCTTGTGCAAGAGCGTGGGAATGTAACTCTTCTGGTCCTTGGGCATCAGGAACAAGTATCCGGTCTTCTTGTCGAGGTAGATGTCGTAGTGGGCGATGACCTTGTCCCGGACCTTGGCCTCACGAAGCACTTCCTCCTTGAATTCGTGCGCATCCCCAACCATCTTCGAAAGCTCACCGTCGCCCAGCTTGCGCAGCTTCCCGGGGCTGGTTTCGAACGCAGGCCCCGACTCACCACCGGAGTTGTGGACCAGGAGCGGCTGGGCCCCTGCCAGCACGTAATAGGTGTGCAGGCCCCGCACGGTCAGATTGTAGGCGGAGCGCAGCTCCTCCCAGTGCCGGACCTTCCCGATCTTCACCGAGCGGCCGTCGGAGCCTCGGAGAGTGTCTCCCTCCTTCAAATCGCCGGCTGATGTCCAGGCCCTGGCGTTTACCGACCAGAAGGGGTGGTTGGACGTGCTGGTCAGGGAGCCGCCGCCGCTTGCCGAAGGCAGGCTGATCTCGGTGAAAGCGAGGTCGTCAGGGGTGAAGATGGTGGCGTCGACTCTGCGGGCACCGGACTCCCCCGTGACCGGGTCCGAGGCGAGAACGGAGTCACCGATCGCGATCCGTTCGATCGGCTGGGTCGATCCGTCGCCCATGAGGACCATCGTCCCGGCGGGAAAGCTGTTCTTGGGGTTGCAGGGATTCTTCTTCTTGAAGAAGTTCCCGATCGCCTCGAAGACCTTCTCCGTGTCCACCCCGAATTTCTTGGCCCAGCCCACACCCTTGGCGGCGGCAGCGGCCCAGCCGGCGAACGGGAGCATCGCCGCGCAGGAGAGGGCAGCGTCCTTCGCGGCGTCCTTGCTGCCGATACCGTATTTGGCCAGGTTGGCTTCGACTGCATAGGCGATGCAGTTGACGGCGTCGGCCGGTTCTCCGACCACGGGGAAGAGTCCGATGAGGTCGAGGCTGAGGTGGATGGCGTCCTTGACGCTCATGCCTGGAGGTATGCGGCCGGTGATCAGCGCGAGGATCACGGGATTGAGGCCGGAGTTCGCGTCCTGTTCCGCCTCTTGCCGCATCTGCGCGTCGTAGTCGGCCGCCCGGCCCTCAAGGAGGGCCTGCTGTTCGGCGGTGTAGCGCTCGGTCTGATAGCGGACGACGGTCGCGCGGTACTTGCCGTAGGCCTCCGTGGCGCTCTGGCCGGCGTTGACGGAGGACTGGCGGGCTTCTTCGGCTGCCTGGAAGGCGCTGGCGGCGTAGCCCTGGGCGGCGCCGTAACTGGCCTCGGCGGAGATGGCCGCGTCGCGGGCCCGGCGGGCGCTGACGGTGGCCTGGGACGCGGCCTTGCGAGCGGTGGCGGCCGAGGCGGCGGCGGACTTGGCGGAGGCACTGGCGCGGTCAGCGGCCTGCTGGGCGCGGGTGGCGTGGCCGGCGGCCTGGTTGGCGTATTCGGTGGCGGTGTCGGCGTGGCCGGTGGCGGCGTCGGAGTGGCCTTGGGCCCGTTCGGCTGCGGCCGCGGCGTCGTAGGCGGACTTGTGGGCGAGGGCGGCGGTCTGGGCCGCGGTGGCGAGGATGGACTGGATCTGTTCGATGTGCGCAGCGTTGAGCTGGTCGCGGCGCATGGCCTTGTGGCGGCCGGAGGTGATGAAGGTGGTCAGGGTGCTGTCGGGGCTGGCGAGGGCGGCTTCGGCGGCAGCCTTGACCTCGGGGGTGCCGTCTTCTGCGAAACCGGAGGCCTGGATGCGATAGTCCTCGATGCGGGCCTGGTGCTGGCCCTTGGTGAGGAAGGTGTCAAGGGCCTTGGGGTCGGGGGAGTCAAGTGCGGCCTTTGCCTCTTCCTTGACGACGGCGGCGCCGGCTTCGGCGATCCGGGCGACCTCGACGCGGTTGGCTTCGGCAGCCGCCTGGTACTGACCCGCGGTGAGGAAGGCGTGGACCTGGGCGGGGGTGCCGGTCAGGGCGGTGGTCGCGGCGGTGCGGACGTCCTCGTGGGGTGATTGAGTGGCCAGGAGGTTGACGGCTTCGCGTTCGTCCTCCTCACCGGCCTGCTTCCAGCCGGTACGGGCGTAGGCGACAACTGCCGCGTCGTCGCCAGTGAGGGCGACTTCGGCGGCGGCCCGGCTCCAGGGGCCGCGAATCTGGAGAGCCGTCATGGCCATGGCGCGACCGTTGGCGGCGATCTTCGCGGGGGTCGCGTCCGGCTTGGCGGCCTGGGCTGCGAGGGTGTCGAAGTCGGCCTGGAGCTTGAGGGCGTCCTGCCCGAACTTGGTGATCCTTTTCTTGGCGGTGTTGGTGATCTCCTGGGCGTCGCGCGCCTCGTTGACCATCAGGGCCGTGCGGGTGGCGATCTCTTCGGCTTCGCCCTTGCGGGTGGTGGTCTGGATCTCCTGGGCCTTGGTGACGGCGGCGCTGGCCGCCTGGGCGGCCTTCAGCGCCTCACCCGCGTTGACCTTCGCGGCCTCGGCCGCGGCCTGGGCGTCACCGGCGTGCTGATTGGCCTTGCGGGCCGCGTCGGCCGCCTTGCGCGCGTGGGCGGCGGAGGAGAGGGCCGCGTCGCGGGCCTGGGTGGCCGCGGTGATGGCGTTGTCGGCGTGACGCTGGGCCTCCTGGGAGGCGCGCCCGGCTTCCGCGGCATGCCGTTCGGCGGCGGCTGCGGCCGACTTGGCCCCTGAGGCGTCGGCGCCGGCCTGATTCCGGTAGCGAGCCGCTTCGTTCGCGCTTCCGGCGGCCGCCTTCATGTCCTCGATGGCGTCTAGGGCGGCGGTCAGGGACTTCCGCGCGGCGCTGGCCGTCTTGATCATCGCGGTGAGGCTGTTGGCGATCTTCTCGGCTTCCGTCGCCGCCTTCAGGGCGTCGGCGGCCGCCTTCTCGTTGACCTTGCCGGAGGCCGCGGCCGACCATGCGTCGCTCGCAGCCTTGGAGGCCCGCTGGGCAGCGGTGGCCGCGTTGGAGGCGGCGGCGATCGCAGTCTGGGCGGCGGCGTTGGCCGCTTGGGCGGCGGAGATCGCGGCCTTCGCCGCGGCGGCGGCCCGGCGGGCGGACTCGGCGGCCCGGCGGGCGGCGTCCTCGGCCAGGTCCGCGTCGTTCTTCGCGGCGAGGGTCTCGGCGGCCGCCTTGGCGGCTTCCTTCTTCGCCAGTACCGCTGCGGTTTCGGCCTTCTTGGCCTGCTCCTCGGCACTGGCGCGGGCCTTGTCGGCGGCGGCCGCGGCGTCGGCGGTCTGCTTGGCCAGGTCGCTGATGCTGGCATGTTCCTGGTCCTGGGCGCGGGTGATGTACTGCCCGTAGGCCAGGAAGTCCCGGACTTCGGTGATGCCGGCGTTGAGTGCGGCTGCCGCGGCGCGCTTGGTGGCCGGTCCGCCCGTCATCTCGATCTGGGCGACACGCAGCCGGGCGTCCTCGTCGCGCCTCTTGTACTGGCCCTCGTTGAGGAAGGCACGAATGTCCTCAATACCGCCGTTCATGGCCGCGTCGCCGGCCTCGCGGACGACGACCCCTCCGGCTTCGGTGGCGCGGGCGGCGGCGACCCGCTGGTCATCCTCCAGCGGCTGCTTCCAGCCGTCCTTCATGAACGCGGCCAACTGGTCCGAGGTGCCCTCGAGTGCCTCGGCTGCGGCCGCGCTGACCTCCGGTCCGGCATCGGTGACGAGAGTGAGGGCCGCTTCGCGCAGGTCGAGTTCCTGGGCGGTCTTCTCGCCATCGGTGAGGAAGGCGCGGACCTGCGCGTCCGTTCCGATAAGCGCGGTCTGGGCGGCCGCCCGGACGGCCGGGCCCTCGGTCTTCCAGGACTGGAGGACCTTGGCCCGGTCGGACAGGGGTGATGCCGGCGGATCGGCGGCGCCGACCGGTGCCGCGGAGACGAGAGTGGCCACGAGAGCCAGAGGCAGGAGTCCTCGGGCGGACCTGCCGGCCAACTGGAATCCCCTCCCCCGGGGCCCAGTGCCTGCAATCTGACACACTGAAATCTGTTCCTTCTGCTGGTCGCCGGAGACCGGTTACGCCCCGCAAGGGCGGTGCGCGAGCCGAACCGCTTCCCGACGGTGCGGACCGCACGGGCCCTGCCGCCTTCTGTGTTCGGCTTCCCCAGGCCGAAGGCGGTCAGGAGCCCATCGCGTACGGAGACGTGCGTCGGCTCTGCGGTGAATGTGGTGGTGCGGATGGTGGTGCGCGATCGTTGCGCGAGGCGGCCGGCAGGGCGTTGCCTTCCAAGCCGGCGCCAGCCACGGCCACGAATATAGCTGAGAGATCAGACCGTGTCCTATGTGGTGAAGCGGACGAGTCGCTTCCAACGTCGCGCCCTCGCGCAGCGGCCGCCTGACGAGTAATCAGGTAATGCAAAGGTGCCTATGGCCAGCAAGAACAAGGGTTGTCGAGGTCCTTGTTCCCGCCACTTCCGGAGGCACTTCCCAGGCGAAGAAGCGTATCGGGTCCTACCCGCGTGTCCGCATCAAGGGCAGTGGTCACGGGGTGGTGTCTCAGCCCGGGGCCGCGCTGCTGGTCGAGTCCGCCCGCAAGGCCGCACTCGACCGGGCGGCAGCAACGGCGCTGATGCCGTGGCGACGTCCGCGGGCGGTACGCGATTCGGGAAAGATCCTGCTGGATTTGGCCCTCGCGGCCGCCCCGGGCCGTGACTGCCTCGCGGATGTCGGGAGCTGAGGGCCGCGCCGGCCGTGTTCGCGACTGCCTCAAGGACTGGCCGAGGGGAATGCGACTGATCATTTGCAAGGAACGCTCCCAACTCGGCCCCCGGTTGCGCTTTACCGACACCCACATCGGCACCCGCGGCCCGCGGCTCACAGCGTTCGCCACCAACACCACCGGCATCCTGATCGCCGAACTCGAACGGCGGCACCGCCAGCGCACCCGCGGTTCGCACGCCACTGGCCCCACCTGATCACACCGACGTCCCGGCACGACTCGAAGTCCTCACCCGGCTGACCAGCACATGCCTGCCCCTGCGAGCGACACCACCACAACCTGAGCAGTGGAACCCGGCGTCCACCCGATGCGACAGCCGGGCCATCAACCCGACCGCCACCGACCCGAACAACCGAAACGGCCCGCCGGAGAAACCGACGGACCGTCATGCAAGGTCGCAACTAGCAGCAGATGGCGGCGACGAGACGCAGAAAGGTCAGGTGGTCGCTGGGGTTGGCGTTCGTCATCAGGCATGTCTCGCATCCCGCCGCCCCGCGGCCGCACCTTCGGCGGCTTGATCAGCGGCTCCGTGATCTTCTACATCCGGTCCGGAACAATCCAACTCCAAGTACCGCGGCCCCTACCGACATCAACGACGACTTCACCCCGTAGAACACGGTTCACGTGTCTCGCCCCACACGGGCGGAAGGGTGAACCTGTGGCTATATTGTGCGGCGGCCCCCAGGCGATCATGACCGGCCCGCCTCCACAGCGCGGCCTCCACCACATCGTTGAACCCTCCGCGCAGGCGGGCGGGTTCGTCTTGGAAAGTGAACACAACAGTGCGCATACGCAGATGGTTGCCCATGACGATGGCGGCGCTCGCCGTCACCCTGGGAATGCCCACCACTACGGCCACCGCGGCCGGTGAAACCCCGCCGGAAGCGCCGTACGCCGTCGAGGACGGGACCTACCCCAACCGCGCCGACGTACTCGGACTGACCGGCGCCGACCTGATCGCCGGCGACGGGAACATCACTTTCACCTCTTGCGCCGGCCCCTACCAAATCAAAGTGTGGGCGGTGAAGCTGAAGACCAACGAGTCCAGGATCTGCTTCGCGGCCGACAAGACCGGCTACCTGAAGGTCAACATTCCGCGGGCCTACCGCATCGAGACCGTCGGCCGTGATGTCAGGGCAGGCGTATCCATCGCCAATACCACCGAGGACCTCACCATCGCCCGGAACACTTCCAAGGGCTTTGGAGAGGCCGACCTCAGCGACCCGAAGCAGGCGGTCCTGCTGGAAATGCGGGTCACCGGGGCCACCCCGACCACTCCCGGTGCCTCGGGGGACATCACCGGACTCTCCTTCACCGGCCGCCTGGACATCGGTGACGTCAAGCACTGCACGGCCACCCTGGTCGACCCCCAGTGGGTGCTCTCCGCCAAGAGCTGTTTCGCGGACAAGCCCGCCGAGAGCAACACGGTGGCCGCGGGTGCGCCGAAGGAGAAGACCACCGTGGTCCTGGGCCGGCGGCACCTCGGCCTGATGGGCGGTCACACCAGTGAGATCGTCGAACTCGTACCGCACCCGGACCGCGACCTGGTGATGGGGCGTCTGGCCGCACCGTCGACGATCCCGCCCGCGGTGGCATCCGCCGCCGGGCCCGCCGCCGGTCAGAAGCTCACCGTCGCGGCCTTCGGTCGCACCGAAACCGAGTGGGTGCCCGCCGAGCGCCATGACGGCGCGTTCACCACCGGCACTGTGGCGTCCACCGGCTTCGACCTGGCCCCGCAGGACCCGGCGGCGGCGAGCGTGTGCCAGGGTGACGCCGGTGCTCCCGCCGTCCGCCAGGTTGCTGTACGCGAGTTCGAGCTCGTCGGCATCGTCAGCCGGGCCTTCAACGGCAACTGCCAGGGCGGCACCGAGACCCGGACCGGTGCCTCCGCCGTCCGCGTCGACGACCTGTCCACGTGGATGCTGCAAACCCGCAGCGGGAAGACCTCCACCCTCCTGCAAAGCGGTGCGAACCTCTACCAGGGCCTCCGTTTGGCCGACGGTTCCTGGACCGGCTTCACCGACGTCCAGTCCGCTGCCGGTGACATCGGAGGCATCCGCACCGCCACGGCCGCCGGCATCGGCTCCAGCACCCACGTCGTGGCTGTGGGCACCGACGGCCGCCTACACCACACCATCCGCCGGATCGACGGCACCTGGACGCAGTTCGGCGACATCGGCGAGGTAGCCGGAGTCCTCGGCAGCCTCACCCAGGTATCCGCTGTTTCCGTGGGCAACGACCTGCACGTCTTGGCGCTGGCAAACGGCAAGGTCTTCCACACCCTGCGCAACGCCTCCGGGCACTGGAGCCCCTTCGGCGACATCTCCACGGTCACCGGGCCGATCGGCGCCGTGACCTCCCTGGCCACAGCCAGTGTCGGCGGTCAGCTCCAGGTTTCCGCCGTCTCCAACGGCAAGGCATTCCACACCATTCGCACGGCCTCCGGCCACTGGAACGGCTGGGGCGACATCTCGCAGGTGGCCGGAGCGACCGGTGCCATCAGCTCCATCGCCATGGCCGGCATCGGGGCCGAGGCCCACATCGTGGTCGCGACCGACGGCGGCACCCGCCAATACCACGCCCTGCGCACCGCTACCGGCCACTGGGAGCCCTTCGCCGAGCTGAAGTCCATCCTGGGCACCGTCATCGTCAAGTCCGTCGGAGCGGCCGGCGTCGACGGACAGCTCCAGCTCACCGCGACCACCTCCACCGGCAAGCTCCTGCACACCGTCCGCCGTGCCGACCGCACCTGGAACCCGACCACCCAGATCACCCCCCAGGGCGTTGCCGGCACCCTCGCCGCCACTGCTGTCACCGGAACCCTCTAGCCCCGGACACCCCTGCGGAAAGGCGCCCCGACCGGCCACCCTTCCGCAGGGGTTCTCCCGCAGCACACCGGCGCGGAGGTTGACCCGGTTCGCCGGTTCGCCGGCATGCTCGACAACCGCGACGCCACTCTCCTCCCGGGCTTGCTCGTCGGGAAAATCTCGCCAGAGCCGTGAGCGTACGCAGTTGATGATGCGCTGACCACGGGTTCTCGTCACGCCACCGTGATGACAACCTTGCCCGAGGTGTGACCGTTCTCGACGGTGGCGAGGGCGCCCGGGGCGTCGGAGAGCGGGTGGACCGCGGTGATCACGGGTGCGAGGAGTCCGTCGAGGGCCAGCCGGGCCGACCGCTCCAGGTTCTCGCGGTCGACGCGACGCTCGACGAACCGCCCACCGAGATCGGGCACGGACATATCACCCACAGCGATGACGTTGCGAGGATCCTGGGCCAGCGGAGCGACCGTCCGCAGCGAGGCGCCTCCGACCAGGTCGACGATCCCGTCGAAGCCGTCCGGAACCAGCTCGCGTGCCGCGGAGACGACGTCCCCGGCCCGGTAATCGATGAACCGCACCCCGATGGCCTCCGCGTGCTCGCGTTTGGCGGTACTCCCGGTGCCGATCACACGCAGCTCGCGCCCGATGGCCAGCCGGGCGACGGCGAGGCCGACCCCGCCCCCCACGCCGTTGACCAGAACCGCGGCACCGGCCGGGAGGCCGAGCTGGTCGAGCACGTCCACCGCGGTCGTCCCGGCCATCGGCAGCGTCGCCGCCACGGTCGCGGACAGACCCTCCGGAATGCGCGCGGTATTCGGCGCGGACAGCACCGTCGTCTCGGCGTAGGTGCCGCCACCAGTGAGTGCGAAGCCGAAGACCGCGTCACCCACCTCGAGCCCCTCGACGTCCTCGCCCCGCGCGAGAACCGTTCCGGCCGCCTCCATGCCCAGCACCCGGGGAAACGGGCGCCCGCCGTCGAGCCCGTCGACCAGGCCCGAGCGCAGAAGGTGGTCGAGGGGATTCACGCCGGCGGCGTCCACCCGTATCAGCACCTCGCCGCGATCGGGGTCAGGATCGGGGCGATCGAAGAACTCCTGCACCTCGGGCCCGCCATGCCTGCCGAAACCCCATACTTTCCCCATCTTTCCGCCGCCTCTTGTGTGACCGACCCGGTGATTCCGAGTGTTGTCGCCATCCTCACCTCTGACATCGATGTAAGAGGCAAGCGACTATGGCGCAGGTCACAGCATCAGGCCGACCGTGCCACCGGCTCCGGGGGCGTGGACAGCTCCGCCCGGTGCCGGCTGTTGGCCTTGATCAGCACGTCGAGTGCATCCCGGGTCGCGATCAGGTGCGCGATGTCGGCGTCGATCCGGTCGCGCTCGCGCATCAGCGCCGTGAACGTCTCCTCGGCGACGCCCAGGTCACCCGGGACGTCCACACACGGCAGCACCGTCACGATCACCCGGCTGGACATTCCCGCGTCGAACAGTTGCCGGATGAGGGACACGCGCTGGACCGCAGCATCGGAATAGTGACGCTGCCCCGCGTGGGTGCGTGAGCTGGTCAGCAGGCCCTGCTCTTCGTAGTACCGCAGTGAGCGCGGACTCACGCCCGTGCGCTTGGACAACTCGCCTATCCGCATCCTCGGGAGCCTACGCCCGCGCGCTTCAGGTGTTCTGTGGTCCGGGTGCGCCTCGACCTACTGCGCGAAGTGCTCCCGAGACCACCCCTTCCTGAACCGCGTCCAGGGCCGCCGTTGTACCCGGCACGCGGTGTGACCGGTGACCAGCGCGGTACCCACAGGCACTCAGCCCGGTCGGAAGAGGCCGTCGATCGCCGGTACCGGAATGACGCCACCCGACGTCGGCCTGAGCGACTCGGACGTACGAACCAAGGGTGACGGTCCCCGTATCGGCCGGTCAGGGCCCTTGGGCGCTGTCAGACTCCCGAAAGGCAACGCGCCGGCAGGGCGTGAGCGAGACGGGGGCGGCGAGACGGGGTGGGCGTGACCGAGCGCGGTACGACAGGTCGTGCCGCTCCGGACGAGACGGGGCCGGGCGCCACGGACCATGGCGTCCCGCGCGCACGTGCGACGGCGGAGGGCCGACCGGGCGGGTGGCAGCGCGGCGATGCGCCCGGGGGGCAGCGGCGAGGCGACGAACCGGGCCGGAAACGGTCGGGCGCAGGCCCCGGCGAGCAGCGGCGGGACGAGGGGCGGCCGCGCGCGGCGCCGGTGCACGTGGCGTGCGTGATGGACGGCAACGGCCGCTGGGCGCAGCGGCGTTCGCTGCCGCGCACGGCGGGGCACCAGGCTGCCGAGGCCGCCATCATCGACGTCATCGAGGCGGCCCGGGCCGCCGGCGTCGGGTGGCTCAGCCTGTACGCCTTCTCGACCGAGAACTGGGGCCGCCCCGGCACCGAGGTCGACTACCTGCTGCGCCTGGTCCGCCGGGTCGTGCGGAAGCACGCGCCGCTGCTGCTCGCCCGGGGCATCCGCTGCCGCTTCCTCGGGGTCGCCGACCCGCGCATCCCCCGCGAACTGGCCCGCGACTTCGACGACCTGACGACGCTCACCGCCCACAACCGGGGAATGACGCTGACCGTCGCCTTCGACCACGGCGGACGCCGGGACATCGTCGAAGCCGCGAGGTCGCTGATCCGCAGCGGAACGCCGGCCGACGAAGTGACCGAGCGGCTCTTCGCGGACCACCTGCCGTTCCCGGACACCCCCGACGTGGACCTCGTCATCCGCACCTCCGGCGAGCAGCGCATCTCCAACTTCATGCTCTGGCAGGTCGCCTACGCGGAGTGGATCTTCCCCGAGGTGCTCTGGCCGGACTTCCGGGCCCCCGACTTCCTCGCCTGCCTGCACACCTACCGGCGCCGCGACCGACGCTTCGGCGGCGTGGCGCCCCGGACGGACGGAGACCCATCATGACGACCGGAACCACGGGAACGGCCGACGAGGCACCCCTGTTCGGCCCGGAATCGCAGTTCCACGCCTTCTTCGACGACCCGCGCTGGGCTCTGGCCATGATCCGCGCCACGGTGCTGGAAGCCGCCCACCCGCAGATCGGCGCCGCCCTCGTCGACAACTCGACCTTTGTCGCCCATCCCTGGCGACGGCTGCGCAACACTTTCCTCAGCATGCGGCGCATGTTCGGCGCCGATCCGGCGGTACGCGAACGGGAGGCCGCCCGGCTCAACCGGCTGCACGCCCGCATGAGCGGCTCCGACTCGCGTGGCCGCGCGTACGACGCCATGGACCGCGCGGCCCGCGCCTGGGTGGTCGCCACCCTCTTCGAGAGCGCCGTCACCATGTGCCGGCTGAGCGGCCAGCCGCTCGACCAGGACACGATGGAGCGGATGTACGCGGAGTACCGGCTGTTCCTCGCCGCGCTCGACGGCGACGCCGGGGAACTCCCCGTCGACCTCCACCACTTCTGGCGGTACTTCGACCGGATCGTCGAGGACGAGTTGGAGAACACCGAGGCGGCCCGCGTCATCCTCTACCGGCTCTTCGACCACCTGCCCGCGCCGGCGCTGCTCGACGGCGCGCCGACGCTGTGGGCGGCCGGCCGGGCCGTCGCCGGGCCGCTCCTCGGCGCGATCACCGTCGCCTCGCTTCCCGAGCCGTACCGGCGCCGGGCCGGGCTGCCGGAGATGCCCGGCGCGACGACCGTCATGCAGGGCGCCTACCTCGCCGCCGGGCTGGCCCGCTTCCTCCCCGCGGGCTGGATCAACGCCGAGGGCATCATCGAACTGCTCTCGCTCTCGCCCGACAGCGACGACCCCCGGGCCCGTAGCGTGGCCGCCCTGCGCGACCGCATGAAGCGGGCGTCGGCCCTGCTCCGCCTCCTCTCACCACTCGGCGCCGACCCCGACTCCGACTCCGGCCACGCCGCCGCACCTTCGGCGGGCCGGCAGAAGGGCGGGCGGTCGGCGGAGGAGTTCTTCCGCCAGGTGCTGGACCAGACCGGCGACGGCCTCCTCGACTGGCCGGACCTCGCCGCCATGGCCCGCGAACTCTCCACCCGCCTCGATCTGGACGAACCCGCGGAGACCCGGCTCTACGACGCCTTCGCGGCCTGGTGGCGCGAGCTCCAGGCCGCTCTCGACACGGACGGCGACGGCCGCGTCAGCGCCGACGAGTACGCCGCCGCCGTCCCCTCCCTCGCCGGACCCGCGCTCATCCGCGTCGCCGAGGTGCTCTTCGACGCCACCGACAGGGACGGCAGCGGGTCCATCGACGCGGACGAGTACCGCACCCTCTTCCGCACCGCCTTCCACCGCGACCTGACCGTCACCGACGGCACCTACGGCCGGAGCGCGTTCGTGGGCGACTTCGTCTCGTTCATGTCGGGCCGCCGCACGAGCACCCCGTACGACCCCCTCCTCGCCGACGCCTAGGGTCTTTCGTTCGGAGCAGGCCTGCACGGGGGAGTGGCGCGGCGTTGGGTGCACGGGGGACGTCGGCGATCGACGCGTGCATACGTTCCGATCTGGAGGCACTGGCGGTGGAACGGAGCGGCGTCGTCCCTCTGGCACGGGCGCTGGCGGGGGGCGGGGTGGGGGTGGGCGGTGTGGCGAGAAGGTGGGTCAGGGGCGCTCGATCCGCGCGGCGTCGTCCTCGAGGTCGGCGACGGTCCCTGACATGATCGTGCGTACGTTCCTGGTGATGTGCTGCACGGACCAGTCCCACCACGCCACGGCGAGAATCCGGGCGACGTCCGCGGCGTCGTACCGCGTACGGATGACCCGGGCGGGGTTGCCGCCGACGATGCCGTAGTCGGGAACGTCACCCGTGACCACGGAACCGGCGGCGATGATCGCGCCGTGACCGATGCGTACACCGGGCATGACGGTGGCGCCGTGGCCGAACCACACGTCGTTGCCGACGATCGTGTCGCCCCGGCCCGGCAGGCCGGTGATCAGGTCGAAGTGCTCCGTCCACGAGCTCCCCATGGTGGGGAACCGGAAGGTGAACGGTCCGTCAGTACGGTGGTTGGCGCCGTTCATGTCCCCAGCACGCAGTACTTGCCGATGACGAGCTGCTCGGGACCGTAGTGGTAGAGCACGTTGCGCGTCTCGAACGCGGTCGAGTCGTCCGGTGATCTGACCAACTCAACCGTGAGATTCAGGACTCCCTGGTCGTACAGCCGTCGATCCCGGTGGTCCTGATGGCCGCCTCGTTCCACTCCGAACAGGCTGGGCGGGCCCAGGCGCGGCTGTGGGCGGACCGGTACGCCCAGTGCGAGATCCTCGTCGAGCGTGCCGTCGGGCGCGGCGAACTCCCCGCCGGCCCCACCGATGCGCGAGCCTGCTGATCGCCGCCACCGCGCCGCTCTACCACCAGGTCGTGCTCATGCGCGCCACCCCGGACCCCCGGCTCCCGGAACGCGCAGCGGAAGCCGCGGTCCTGGCGGCTGCCGCCGGCGCCTTCTCCGTCCGCCGGGAGGGGAGTGCGTGATCGCAGCGGCAGCGACGCGAACGTGAACGCACTCGGACCCGCAGGGGCGCTGCCGGTCGATCGGCCACGCCTGCGTCGGTCGGGGCCCGTGTCAGCGAGCCGTGCGGCGTGCAGCACCCGGCCGTCGCCGACTTCGACGTGTACGTGGCTCCGGTTGGCGGTCCCGCGCGTGCGGCAGCGACAGGCGGTGAAGTGCACCGACTGGTGGCAGGCGACGCACGGGGCCGCGCCGTCGGGCCGGCGGCCAACCGCCCCGGCGGCCACCGGCGCGCCTTCCTGCACCAGCCGCGCGCCTGCGCCGACGGGCTTCTTCACCTACATGCCGACGTGGCCCTCGGACCGCGCCGCCGACCGCCGGCCGAGCCAAGGACCTGTTCCGCACACTGTCGGTCAGCCGTGCAACCATCGGCTGCGTTGCGGTGTCTTCACACTGTGCAGAAGATCAACTTGGGCCTTACGGCGACCACGACAGCAGCGGTACTCGCGCTCCTCGACGTCACCACACCCATGCCCGCGCTCGCTGACGACAGCCCGCCGCCCCGGGCCGCTACGGCCGAGGCGACGATGAAGACCGGCGTGGTGTGGAACGACCCCACCGCCGGTGCCGCGAGGCAGTACGCGATACGCGATCACCTGGTCAAGCTCATCGACGGCGCGACGGTCGGGTCCGACATCAAGATCTCCGCGTACGTGCTGGGAGGGCGGAACGAACCGGACGGGACCAACAAGCTGCGGGACAGCCTGGTCAACGCCCACCACCGCGGGGTGAACGTCCAGCTCATCCTGGATAGTGAGAGCAGCAGGTACTGGGAGAGCGCGAGCGTGTTCACGCACCTCGCCGCCCAGCTCACAAAAGCCACGGGCAAGAACAACGTCTCGTGGTTGCGCATGTGCCCCTTCACCCCCCGGGACGTCAGCAACCCCGCGGACAAGGACGTGGATTCGCAGGCGTGCCTGGCGAAGGACCCGAAAGCGGACGACGACTGGGGAGGGGTGAACCACAACAAGTTCTATCTGTTCTCCGAGACCACCGGCACCGGCACCGAGCCGGTGAAGAACGTGGTCGTGCAGACCTCGGCGAACATGACGAGCTGGGACGGCGAGTACGCCTGGAACGACGCGCTCAGGGTGGTCGGGAACCAGGCGCTGTACGACGCGTACAAGCAGTACTTCGATCTCCAGGCAGCCGCGCAGGCGGACCGCTCCAAAGTGGAGTCCGACGTGCGGCTCGACACCCAGGCCGGCCGGGCCAAGGCGTACTTCTTCCCCCGGGCCGAGGACGTCATCGTCAACATCCTCAAGACCGTGGACAACCCTGTCCCCGGAGAGTCTCTTCCTTGCCGAGGCAACTCCGCAGGGGTTGGTACCGAGGGCCGACACACCGTGGTCCGCGTCGCGATTCACGGAATCACCCGACCCGAGGTTGCGGACGCACTCGTGGCGCTGGACAAACGCGGGATGCTACGTGGACGTCGTGTACCGCACACTCAGCGACGACGTCCGGTCCAAGCTCGTGAACAGCGGTGTCACCCTCCACCAGTTGCACAGTGAGGAGCGTTCGGACACCCTCAAGTCCACGCACAGCAAGTACCTGCTCATCGAGGGGACCTACAACGGCAAGATCGACCAGAAGATCGTCTTCACCGGCAGCCATCCTTACACCAAGTCGGCGCTGACCACCAACGACGAAGCGCTGCTTAAGTGGGACGACTCCGCCCTCGGGAACGTGTCGCACACGGCCTCGGTGTACACGAACTACCGGTACAACTTCTGGGCCCAGCGCGCCGCGGCCGACGCCCAGCCCCAGCCGCAACCGCAACCGCAACCCTAGGACGCCATCTCCCGTGGTGGGTCCGAGGTAACAGCCGGGGGTGAGGCCGAGCCTGAAGCCAGCGCACGTCCAAGGGACCCTGGGCAAGCCGCCCTCGCGGCCGGCCTGCCCAGGTGCCCGGCTACGGATCTTCCCGGCGGGTGAGCGGCCTGGTGTGCCGGTCGGGTGAGGCGGTGGCCCGGCAGGCGAAATGGTCCTTCGGCCCCAGGGCGGCCATGGTTGACGCGGTCCTGCGCCCGGCCGCGTACCCCGGCCATGCGATCGTCCACAACAGCGACGTCCATCGCGTCCCCGGCCCAATGCAGGTCGACGCGAGCTGTGCCCACCGCTGCACGCGGCTCGGGGCGACGCCCTCCGCCAGGTGGGTGTCCACCCGCGCCGGCCATGGTTCGTGCCGACCGTACGGAGTACGGCTGCCCCACGGCTGCGCGATCCGGTCCACCGAAGCCTCCACGTCCGCCTCCCGTGCACACCGGCGGCGCATGTGCGCCGCGGATCACCGGTACGCGTGGCCACAGGTTGCTCACGGAGCGGCCGTTACGCCCACTCCGCTCGCAACGGTGCGTGGTCGGCTGGAGGAGGGCGTCCACTGTGGTGATCGGCAAGGAGGGCGGGCCTGGCCCTGCTCATCGACCAGAGGGGCACGACAGCTCCCCTGCCCCGCCCGCACCCGGCTGCCGGTGGGTGCGCGCGGGCCGGGCCCGCGGGACTGCGGAGCCAACCGCGGACGTGGCGATGGCCCCGCCTTCTGCCGGTCAGGGAGCGGGACCATCAGCCGTCTGCGCCGCGGCAGGCGGGGGCGCTACTTGGGCATGAGGACGGTGTCGACGATGTAGACGTTGGCATTGGCGGTCTTGACGTTGCCGCAGACGACCTTGGAGGTGTCGTTGACGGTGTAGTCCTCGCCCGAGCCCTTGGTGGTGACCGTGCCCTTCTGCAGGGTCTCGAAGGAGCCGTTCTCCAGCTGCTGGGGGGTGAGCCTCTGGCCGACCACGTGGTAGGTGAGGATCTTGGTGAGGGTGGCCTTGTCGGCGAGGACCTTGTCGAGGTCGGCCTTCGGGATCTTCGCGAAGGCGTCGTTGGTCGGTGCGAAGACCGTGATGTCCTGGGCGTTGTTGAGGGTGTCGACCAGGCCGGCCTTCTTGACGGCGGTGACCAGGGTCGACAGAGCCGGGTTGTTGGACGCTGCGGTGGCGACCGGGTCCTTCGCCATGCCGTCGAAGGAGCCCGCGCCTTCCTTCGGCACGCCGGCACAGGCGGGGCCGAAGGGCTGGTCGCCGTCCATCGCCCCCTCGGAGGGGGTGCTCGCATCCTTCGTCGCCTCGTCCCCGGCGGACGCGGCGGGGGCGGCGGGGGCGGCCTTGGTGTCGTTGCCGGAGTCGGAGCACGCGGCCAGGGAGAGGGGCAGCGCGGCGGCGGCGACGACGGCGATCGCGGTTCGGCGGATCTTCAGGCTGTTCATGCTGGTTCGCTCCTTGAGGGGCTGTCTCTACGGTGTGTCGGCTTGGTCGGGGTCGGTTGTGTGCTGTCCCGGGCGCGGCCTGCCGGCCCGCCCGGGTGGTCTAGGTGGCGGTGACGAAGACGCTGTGCCAGCCGCTCGCGCCGTCGGGGACGGTCCGGGCGCGCTGCTCGGTCTGCACCTGTCCGGTGCCGTCCGTGGCGCGGACGGTGATCGTGTGGCCGCCGGGGGTGGCGTTCCAGCGGTGGGACCACTGGCGCCAGGTGTCGACGCCGGCCTGGGCGGCGAGGTCGGCGTCCTGCCAGGGGCCGTCGTCCATGCGGATCTCGACGCGGGTGATGCCGCGCCGCTGGGCCCAGGCGACGCCGGCGACGATGACGGTGCCTGCGGCCGGGCGGGCGAAGGGCTTGGGGGTGTCGATGCGGGACTGCGTCTTGATCGGCGCCTTGCGGGCCCACGTGCGCTTGACCCAGTACGGGTCGTAGGCGTCGAAGGTGGTCAGTTCGATGTCGGTGATCCACTTGCAGGCCGACACGTAGCCGTACAGGCCCGGGACGAGCATGCGGACGGGGAAGCCGTGATCGAACGGCAGCGGTTGGCCGTTCATGCCGACCGCGAGCATCGCGTCGCGGCCGTCCATGACGTCCTCGACCGGGGACCCGAGCGTCATCCCGTCCACGGAGCGTGCCACCAGCTGATCCGCCTTGCCTCCCCCGGACGGAGGCGTGACGCCGGCTTCCCGGAGGAGTTCGGCGAGGGGGACGCCCAGCCAGCGGGCGTTGCCGACGTAGGGGCCGCCGACCTCGTTCGACACGCAGGTCAGGGTGATGTCGCGTTCGATGAGCGGGCGGGCCAGCAGCTGGTCGAGGGTGTACGTCCGCGGGCGGGTGACCTCCTTGCCGTGGATGCGCAGCCGCCAGGTGCCGGCGTCGATCCTGGGGACGGTCAGGGCGGTGTCGACGCGGTAGAAGTCGCGGCTGGGGGTGCTGAAGGCGGTGATGCCAGGGACCTTGAGCCGGGTGCCCTCCGGGGCGGCGGGGGCGGGAGAGGCAGGACTGGGCAGGACCAGGGCCTCGCGGGAGGCGACAGCACCTTGGTCTCGCCGGCTGGTGAGGAACCGTCCCAGCGCGCCGGCCGAGGTCGCCGCCGCGGCGGTCACCCCTGCCGCGGTGAGGAAGCCCCGCCTGTTCCATCCGTAGGCGCCGGTCTCGCCGTCCACACCGGCTGGGACCGGGGAGGGTACGGCTTTGGACGCCAGGAGGTACAGCGCGACGGCGCCCGCAGCGGCTCCGACGAGGGAGGGCAGTGCGTCACCGAGGCCGGTGGAATCGGGGCGGCCAAGGGCAGATGCGGACCCGACGCCCCCGAACAGCAGCACTCCCGCGGCGCCGACCCGCCGGTGCGACAGGGCAAGGACGCCCAGGGCGACGGCGATGAGAGCGAGGATCGCGAGGATCCCCAGTCGCAGGACCGCCTTGTCGTTCTCTCCGAACGTGCGGATCGCGAAGTCCTTCACCGCGGCCGGTGTCCGGTCGATCACCGCGCCACCGACGACCGTCACCGGTCCGGCCGCGGGCCGCACCAGCCCGGCGACCAGCTCGGCCACGGCCAGGGCCGTGAAGGCAGCCAGGAGTCCGGTCGGCGCGCCCGGCGCGGCGCGGGAGAGGGTGCTGCGGAAGCTGCTCACACCCGGCATTCGGCGGCCCGCGCCCGGCGGATTGGCCCCACCTCCAAAAGGGTGAATACTTTTCCCGTGTTGCCATTACCGCCTCGCGGACGCGCAGGCCGCGGTGCGGTTCGGAGCACCGGCGTCCCGGGCGAACCCCGGGCCGGTACCGGCGCGGGAGACGCCACTGGGCAAGCGCGCAGGCCCCGGGTGCGGTGGCCGGGGAAGGGACACCGCCTTCGCGTCCAGCGGATGTCCGGCTACGCTGCCCGCCCCGCTCCTCGGGCGAACAGACGGCCCGCCAGGCCCGCCAGGCCCGTCCGGCCGCGGCACGGCGTGATACGGCGCGGCAATGTGGTGCTGCGGCACCTCCACGAGGGTGCCTCGGTCATGCAGCCCGCGCGGCCCACAAGGGGAGCGGGAGAACGTCGCTTCGCTCTCCTCACGCGCTGGCTTCGCCGCCGTACGCCCCCGGCTTGGCCGCCGCGCCCGGTTTCCCTCGACGGGTTGGTCAGGGGATGGCCCGCGGAATGGCGAAGCGCCACCCATCCACGCGCCCGTCCGCTACGAAGAACGGACGACGCACCTACAGGTTTCGGTGTCCGGCCGCCGCCGGGCGGCCCGATCGAGTGACGACAAGGACCGGCATGCGATGGATGCCCCGCCCCCCGACGGCTGCCCCCGGCCGCCCCTGCGCCTTCTCACCACGGCCGGAGCGGCGCAGGTGAACCAGCCGCTTCCTTTCGGCGTCGGCGACAGCGGCCGCTCCGCCCCCATCGATCTCACTGAGATCATGGACAAGGTGGCGCACGGCGACAAGCAGGCTTTCTCCGCCCTGTACGACGCCCTCGCGCCGCTGGTGTTCGGCATCGTGGTCAAAGTCGTGCGCGACCGGGCGCAGTCCGAGGAGGTCGCCCAGGAGGTCATGATCGACTTGTGGCGGCAGGCGGCGCGCTACCGGCCCGAGGCCGGCGCGGTGACGGCGTGGGCGGCGACGATCGCCCACCGGCGTGCCGTGGACCGGGTCCGCTCCGCCCAGGCCGCTGCCGACCGGGAACAGGCCCAGGCCGCCCGCGAGCACACCACCGCCTTCGACGAGGTCAGCGAACAGGTCGAGACCCGCCTGGAGTCCGAGCAAGTGCGCCGCTGCCTCAGCGGACTGACCGAACTGCAGCGGCAGGCGGTGACCCTGGCCTACTACCGAGGGCTGACCTACCGTGAAGTCGCCGAAGCCCTGCGCGCACCGCTTCCCACGATCAAGACACGCATGCGCGACGGGCTCATCCGGCTCCGCGACTGCATGGGGGTGACCACGTGAAACACCACGGGACCGACGCCCATACCCTGGTCGCCGCCTACGCACTGGGCGCACTCGACGATGACGAACGCGAGGACTTCGACGCCCATCTCCTGGCGTGCGAGGCATGCCGGCAGGAAGCCGCCGAGTTCCGGGCGACCACGGCACGCCTGGCAGCAGCGGCCGCCCAGCCGCCGCCCACCGCAGCCAAGGCAGAGGTCATGGCCGCCATCGACGGCGTACGCCAGCTGCCCCCGCGTATCCCCGCCCCCAGCGCGGCGCCCGTACTCGGCGGCATCCTGCGCCGACGGGCCGTGCCCCTGGCTTTGGCCGCCGGTGTGGCCGCGGCCGTACTGGGCGGAGTCGCGGTGTGGCAGGCGCAGAACGGACAGGACCTCGAACAGCAGGCCCGTCAGGCGCAGCGGCAGCTCGACGCGGTCAGCGCCGTACTGGCAGCTCCGGACGCCGGCACCGTCCACGGGCGGGCTGCCAACGGAGCCCTGACCACCGTCGTCGCCTCCGACCGGCAGAATGCGGCCGTCTTCACCGCCGCCAACCTGCCCGCTCCGGGAACAGGCAAGACCTACCAGCTGTGGCTCGACCACGACGGCACCATGCGCCCTGCCGGGCTCATCCACGGCGACGGCACCGTGGTCCTGACCGGCAATCCCGCCGACGCGGGCGCCGTCGGCCTCACCGTCGAACCCGCCGGAGGCTCCCCCAGGCCCACCACTGACCCTCTGCTCCTGATGACCCTTCCCGCCTGAGCAGGCGCTCCGCACCGATCAGCGATCGAGGTACCCCAAGGCCGAGGTACTCCACGGCCAGCACCCCGGAAAATCCGTACCAGAAGACCCTCCTCGACCAGGACGCCTTCCGGCTGATGCCACTCCTGGGCATCGAGGACCACGTACCGCCCCTGCAACTGGGCGCCGGCTGCGCGGGGCCGGCGCGCGCCGCCGCCCCAGACAACTCGACGACGAGGTCCACCGTCTGTACACGCACCAGGCCAACCCGGCTGGTGGAGGAGTACCTCCGGTACACCGGCCCGCGCCCGAGCGCGCCCCCGGCAACGTGCGCCAACTGGGCAACACCGTCTCGCCGTCCACCCTGGCACTCCTCCACGCCGACCGAGGGCAGGGCCACCTGACGTACGACGACGAGGTCTGCTTCTCCGTCGTTCGGTTCCGGCCCGGAACGCGGCGCCTTCACCGCCGCGGTCCGCATCCCCGCCCTCGCCGGTGGCCTCTCGCGGCCGACGCCTCGTAGCGAGCACGGGGGCGCACGATCCACCGGTGCTTCCGGAGGGCAGCTCCGGCGCACTACGGCAGCACGGGTTCGCAGGGGGTGCCACTGCGTCCCGCACCCGGCATCGCCCGCGGCCTCGGCGCCGACGCCCGTCAACGGGCCCCTGGGTCGCCGTCGCCGTCCTGGTCGGCCGAGTGAAGCAGTTCGACGACACGTTCCTCATACCGGACGCGAGCCGGGGAGAAGTCGTACGGCATCTTGCCGACGGCCTCCATCACGCTCATCCTCGCCCCGTCCTCCTCCTCGCCATTGTGCTCGTCCTCCCGGTCCAGGAGGGCGTCGAGCGCCTCTTCCAGACCGGATCCCTCGATGGCGGCTGCCAGGGCGGTTTCGTGATCACATCGCTGGGACGCCAGGTCCTCGATGCGGGGGTCGTCGGGGGACACGGTGTCGTCCAGGGCCGCCTCGGCCTCGGCGAGCCGGTCCTCCTCGGCCCGCAAATCGGGGTGAGTGGCCAGGACGATGAACCGGTCGGCCTGGGCTGCGGCGCCCAGGGGGCCGAGTATGCGCTCCGTGACCAGGAGGGTGTCGAGATCGGCGGAGCGCAGGGCTCCGGGCGGCAGATCGCGCAGACGGCCGGTGACCAGCGGGGAGAGCAGGCCCAGGGGGCTGCCCGCCTCGCGGAGACGGTGCACGGCGGCCCGCTGGGCCTCGATGGCGGCAGCCTTGGAGGTGAGGGACTCCTCCAGGCGGGCCAGGGACTGCTCGATGCCGGTGGTGCTCCTGAAGGCGGCGCGGATGTCGTCCAGGGAGATGCCCGCATCGGCCATCCTGCGGATCCACAGCAGGCGGATCATGTCGTCGTACCCGTAGCGGCGGCGGTCGTCGCTGCCGCGTTCCGGTTCGGCGAGGAGCCCGATGGCGTGGTAGTGGCGGATGGCGCGGGGTGTGGTCCCGGCGAGCGCGGCGGCATCGCCGATCTTGACCCGGCGGGGAATCGCGGGAAGGGGCATGTGGGGGAACCTCTCGATGTCGTGCTCGCCGCCCACTGGACCACATGCCGCTACGGCACGTGCAAAACCCCTGCGCGCAGCGGCGGCTCCGGTGTGGCCCGCGTGCTGACGTCCACCGCCGGCGTCTCGCCGAACTGCCGGGCGGTGACCGGTCCGTCCCCTGCCGCACGGCGGCGAGGCCGCCCGAGGCCGTGCCAGGCGCCCGAGGAGACCATGTTCGCTCCGGCGATCCTGATCCTCACCTGCTCGACCGCCGCGCTCAACTGCCGTCCCTGGTGCGCTCGACCTCGTCGAGCTGCGCGGGCCGGCCCGCTCGTGAACTCCGGTCAGCCGCGCACCCCGGTCGCCAGGACGCCCGGCCCACCCGCTCAAGCCTCCTCGTCAGGCAGTACGGTCACCTGTCGCAGCGCCCTTGCGCTGCCGGCCGGCCCGGGGGTCGGCCCGGTCGGCAGCCGGCAGGCCGACAGGCCGACAGGCCGGCAGCGGAGAGGTCCGCTCTGCGGCGCTGCCCCGGGGGAAGACCTCGGCCTCGCCATGGACGCGGCCCGTGGCTGACGGGCCAGTTGCCGCGGCGGGCGGCCGACTGCGTCCGGGCAACACGAGCCGGCCCGGCGCGGGTCGGCGAGGAGACGGTTCTGCACCGGGCACGTGGTCACCGAAGCGCGAATCACCTACCAGCCACCGCGCCTTTACGCAAAGTAGCGAGCGGATCACACCTGGTTCTACGCTGGCTTCAATGGGCGCGCGGCACGAATACAAGATCCTTGGGCCGTTGGAGATTTCGCGGGACGGCCACCTCGTGAACATCGGTGCGACCCGCCTGCGGGTCCTCCTGGTCGTACTTCTCAACGACGCCGGTGCGGTCATCCCGGTCGACACCCTGGTGGACCGGGTGTGGGGGGCGAGCCCGCCGGGAGGCGCGCGGAACACCCTGCAGAACTACGTCCTTCGGTTGCGGCGTTCCCTCGGCCCGGACGTCATCCGCACCCATCGCCGCGGCTACGTGATCGACATCGAGCCCTCCGCCCTCGACGCGCACCGTTTCACCGCACTCGTACGGCAGGGCGGCAAAGCCCTGGAGCGGGACGACCCCGAGCGGGCCGCCGCCGTTCTGCGTGAGGCGCTCGCCCTGTGGCGGGGCGATCCACTGTCCGATCTGCCCGGCGAGCTGTTCCCGGACGTCGTCCCCGCCCTCGTCGAACAGCGCGTCCACGCGTACGAGCTGCGCATCGACGCGGACCTGCGCCGCGGCCGTCCCGCCGAAGTCCTGCCCGAGCTGCGTGTGCTGACCGCGACGCACCCCCTGCGCGAACGGTTCTGGGCCCAACGGATGCTGGCGCTCTACCAGTGTGGCCGCCAGGGCGAGGCGCTGGCCTGCTACCGCGAGGTCACCGAACGGCTCGCCGACGAACTCGGGGTGGATCCCGGTGACGAGCTCCGGGACGTGCACCAGCGCATCCTGACCGCCGCACCGGACCTGGCCGCCGCACCCCGCCGGGCGCGCCCCGCCGGCAACCTGCCCGCGGAGACCACGACCTTCATCGGCCGGGAGAGGCAGCTCACCCGGACCCGTCAATTGCTTGAGCTCTCCCGGCTCGTCACCCTCACCGGCGTCGGCGGCGTCGGCAAGACCCGCCTCGCGCTGCGCGCCGCGCGGCAGGCCTCACCCCGCTTCGTCGACGGGGTGTGGGTCGCTGACCTCGCCACCCTCTCCGAACCGGCCCTCCTGGACCGCGCGGTCGCCGACGCCCTCGGGCTGCGTGACCAGTCCGCCCGGCCGGCCGCCGACGCGGTCGCCGGCCACCTGCGCGACCGCGAGCTCCTCCTCGTCCTGGACAACTGCGAACACCTGGTCCAGGAGGCCGCCGCGCTCTCCCTCCGGCTCCTGCGGGCCGCCCCGGGGCTCCGCATCCTGGCCACGAGCCGCGAACGCTTCGGCGTACCGGGGGAACACGTGCTGCTCGTCCCCGGCCTCACCCTCCCGGACCGGATCGGCCCCGGACCCGGCACCAGCACCGGCACCAGCACCGGTGCCGGCACCGGCGGGACGGTCCCCTCCGAAGCGCTGCGCCTGCTCGCCGACCGCGCCGCCGCCTCGTCCCACGACCACGCTGACAGCACCTACGCGGACAGCGAACCGGCCGCCGAACTCTGCCGGCGACTCGACGGCATCCCCCTCGCCATCGAACTGGCCGCGGTCCGTCTGGCCTCCCTGACCATCGAGCAGGTCCTTGAGCGCCTGGAAGACCGCTTCCGGCTCCTGACCGCACCCCGTACCGGCGCGCCCCACCGCTACCAGCACACCTTGCGAGGCGTCATCGACTGGAGCTACAGCCTGTGCACTCCCGGCGAACGCCTGCTGTGGAAACGGCTCTCAGTGTTCACCGGAAGCTGTGACCTGGACGCGGCCGAAGCCGTGTGCGCGGGTGACGGCACGGACGCCGACGGCATCGCCCGCGAGGACGTGGTGGACCTCCTCACCGGCCTGGTCCACAAATCGATCGTGGTCGTCGAGAACACCCGCGGCACCGCCCGCTACCGCCTGCTGGAGACCATCCGCCAGTACGGCATGAGCCGCCTGGAGGAAGACGCGGGTGCGGCGACGGGCCTGCGCCTGCGCCACAGCGATCACTACCACCGCATGACCGTCCGCGCCGCCACGGAGTGGTGCGGGCCCGCGGAGGTCACCTGGCTGCTGCGACTTCGGGCGGAAGTGCCCAACATCCGGGCCGCCCTGGAGTTCTGCCGCGACCACCCGGGCCGGGCCGCCATCGGCGTGGAAATCGCCGTCCACCTCACCCGTACCCGCTTCTGGTTCTTCGGCTGCACCCCCGGCGAAGGACGCCACTGGCTGGAGAGCCTCGTCGGCGCACGGGACGACCTGCCCGACGAGCTCAACGTCCTGGCCACCGCGATGAAGGCGTGGATCGCGCTCTGTCAGGGGGACCGCCCGGCGGCCCGGCGCTTCGCCGAGGACTGCCGCACGGCCGCGGCGAACTCCCCCACCGTGGCGGCCCTCTACATCGAGGGCGCGTACGACTTCCTCGTCCATGACAGCCCGGGCTGCGTCGAGCGGCTCGCCCGCGCCCGTGACGGATTCCGCGCCGCCGGGCACCCCGGGGACGCGCACATGGCCACCATGATGTGGGCCATGGCCGCCGCCTTCCTCGCCACCAGGGAAACGGCCTGGCTCGCCTGCCGCGCGTACGTCACCGAAGCCGAGGCCAACGGCGCGGAGTGGGCCCACTCCTGGGCCATCTGGTGCACCGGCCTGACGGAGGTCCTGCACGGTGACCCGGCCGCCGCCCTCGAACCGCTTCGGGACGCACTGGGGCGGCAACACGCCATCGACGACAGCTGGGGCCCGGTGTGGACCGTGGAGACCATCGCCTGGGCAATCGGTGCGCTGGGAGACCACCGTCGGGCGGCGCGACTGCTCGGGGCCGCCGACCGGCTGCGCGGCATCACGGGCGTCGCCCTGACCGGACTCCAGCCCTTCCACGCCGTCCACACGCGTACGGAGCGCCGGGCCCGCGAGCGACTGGGCGCCGAGGTGTACGCGGAGGAGTGGAACCGCGGCGCCGCGACGGAGCAGGGCGTCGCCCTGGCCCTCACTCTCATCGACGAGGCGTCATCACTTGGAGTGACCGATGAGTGACTGAGGCGATAGTGCGCTTCGGCAGGGTGGGCGGTGTCCGGGACGTGGTCGCGTCCCGGGCGCGCAGCAGATGAGGAGAACCACCCCCATGGCCCCCACCACACCGGACTTCGGTCCCCAGATCGACGACTACGCGCCGTCCCAGCCCGCACGCGTCTGCGATCCGCAGGCGAAGCCCGGACTGCTGGCCTTTCGCGACCTGGTGCTCGCTTCCTACCCCGGCACCCGCAGCATGGGAATCAGTCGCGAATGCGGGAAAACCGTCGACAGCGAGCACAAGGAAGGGCGCGCCTGGGACTGGGGTGTCGACCTCCACACCCAGGGACACATCGCCTCCGATCTGATCGACTGGCTTCTTGCCACGGATCGGCACGGCAATCCCCATGCCCTCGTACGTCGCTTCGGCATCATGTACATCATCTGGAACCGGCGCATCTGGGAGTCCTACCGCCCGAACGCCGGCTGGACCCCGTACACGGGAGTCAGCCCGCACACCGATCACGTCCACTTCAGTTTCAGCTGGGCCGGCGCCCGCAAGCAGACCTCCTGGTGGCAGACACCGGCAGGACCAACGCGGGCCAGGGTCGGTGTGGGTGTGCCGTCGGTGGTGGATCACGGTGCGGGGATGGTGGTGTTCGGGGTGGACGCCTCGGGCGGAGTGGTGCATCGGTGGCAGAACGTGGCGGGTGGCGCCTGGTCGGCGTGGACCGGCCTGGGAGGGCCGCCGGGTGGTGCGGTCGGACGACCGTGGGCGTTGGTGGGGCGGTACGGGAAACTCGCGGTGTTCGTCCGTGGAGCGGACGGGGCGTTGTGGCACACGTGGCAGTCGGAGGCGGGCGCTTGGGCGCCTGAGTGGGTGTCGCTGGGCGGCCGGCTCGCGGGCGACCCCTCGGTGGTGCTGAGCCCGAACAACGCCCTGTCGGTGTTCGCCCGCGACCCGGAAGGCCGGGTGACGCACACCTGGCAACGCGGTGCGGAACACGGGTACGCCTGGCACGAGTCGTGGGCGGACATGGAGGGTTCGACCGCGGGCCGTTTGTCGGTGCTGGTCGGCCGCGACGGGGGCATGGTGCTGTTCGCCCGTGGCGCGGACGGTGGCCTGCACCACCGTTGGCAGACGGGGACAGGTGGGCCGTGGTCCGGATGGACACCTCTGGGTGGGCGGCTCGCGGGCGACCCCTCGGTGGTGCTGAGCCCGAACAACGCCCTGTCGGTGTTCGCCCGCGACCCGGAAGGCCGGGTGACGCACACCTGGCAACGCGGTGCGGAACACGGGTACGCCTGGCACGAGTCGTGGGCGGACATGGGGGGCGCCGTGCTGGGCCGGCCGATGGTGCTGGTGGGCCGCGACGGCGGGATGGTCCTCTTCGCCCGTGGTACGGACGGCGGCCTGCACCACCGCTGGCAGACCGGGACGGGCGGACCCTGGTCCGGATGGTCACCTCTGGGCGGGCGGCTCAGCGCGGACCCGGCCGTGGTCCTCAACCCTAGCGGCGACCTGTCCGTCTTCGGCCGGGACCCCGACGGCCGGATGACCCACACCTGGCAACGAGGCCCCCAACACGGCCACGCCTGGAACGACACCTGGGTCGACATGGAAGGCAACCTCGCCGCCGACCCACCCCACACCGCACTCGCTGCACCGGCCCTACCGGCCCCACCGGTGGGCGAATCGGCTGCCACGGTTCCTGACAGCGTCGTCTCTTGAACGCCCCCCACTCGGTGTGCCGCGCCGGCGCGCGACCCGGACGGGCGAGAGGTCCTCCGTTCACGGAGCCACGCCCGCCCTCGAGTGGTCCGCACGACCGCTCGTACAGCCAACCATCCCTATCGCCTGGAGTCACCATGCGCATCCGACGCACGCTTCGTACCGCCATCACCTCCACCGTGATGACCGGGGTCTTCGTCCTCGGCACCGGAGTCGCCTCCGCCAGCAGCTTCCTCAGCTGGGAGGGCCCGCAGAACACCGGCAGGGCCAAGGAGGTCTTCGCCTGCGGCTGCAACAACATCGACCCCAACTTCCGTGCGGCGTACCGCTTCAAGCACACCGGCCAGGACGCCACCATGTACAACCAGGACAACTGCCAGGGGCAGTCGCACTTCACCTTCCACGGCAGCCAGGAGAGCAGGGACCCCTTCGGCTGGCGGAGCGTCTTCTTCCACTGCTGACCGAGCCACCCCTGCCGGTGGTTGCCCTGCCGGACCACCACCGGCAGGGCAACCCGCCCACGCGAGCACGGGGTTCGGACCAAGTGGCCCGCCGGGTAGGGGCCGTGGTCGTCCTCCCGCCAGGCGGAAGCCCGCCAGCCGGGACCGGCGGCCGCCCCATCGCCCATCGTCACCGATCCGGCCGTCCCCCCGGTCCCTGACGGCCGGCGCAAGCACGCCCAGCTGATCACCCGACTCGGCGACCGCCGCCCTCGCGCCGACGCGCCCACTCGGCGCTGTCCGACGCCGAGATCGCCCTGACACTCGTTCCGGTGCTCGCCCCGGTTCCGGTCGACGCCTGCGTGGCGACCCCGCTGAAGTACCCCGCAACGCCGCCCGCTACCCGGCCCCTCGCCAGGCTCCGAGCCACAACTGCGTTCTGCGCCCGCGGCGTTGCAAGGCCGGTGGGGTGCGGTACTGTGAGTGCAGCGTCGCGTGCCGGTGGCAGACCGTGTCAGGCATGGAGGCGCCGAATCGAAGGAGGTCGACGATGCACTCGTCGCACCCTTCGCTCTCGCGTGACTGAGCGCGAGACGACCAGGCTCGTCGCCTGGAGCCAAGAACTCCGCCGGGTGCACCACCGCCTGCGGGAAGCATTGTCCGTAACCCGCGCCTCTCTTGCCGACGGCACTCCGGGCGAGGCGGCCACCCGGGAACTCCTGCTGTACTGCCATGGCTTCTGCACGGCTCTCGACGGCCATCACCAGGGCGAAGACCGTACGCTGTTCCCGGCCATCGCGGCTGCGCACCCCGAGCTGCGCCCGGTGCTGCGCTCGCTGGAGCAGGATCACTCGATGATCGCCCACCTGGTCGGCAGTCTCCGGGCCGCGGTCGACCGGGCCGCGCCGCCCGAGGAGCTCGATCAGCACCTCGAAGGCATCGCCGCGATCATGGAGAACCACTTCCGCTACGAGGAGCGGCAACTGCTCACCGTGCTCGAAACCCTTGAGCTGGCAGCCGTACCCGGTGAAGTGCTGGGCCCGCTGTGACCGGGCAGCGGTCGGCGGTGGCGGGCCCACCCTTGCAGTGGCAATCACTGCTGCTGCATGTACTACGGGCTCCGCGGCGCGCCTCAGCAGAGGCTGACTGTCACTGCACTCCCCCACCCTCGTTGCGGCCGGGCGGGCGGCTCACCGGTGGCGGGGGCCCGTGGTCCGGGTGATGGCGGTCTCGACGGCCGCTATCCGGTCGGCGAGCAGGCCGAGCGCGGCCACCGCCCGGCCGAGGGCGTCGTCACCGCTGCCGCTCAGAGCCTGGGAGCGGATGTAGGCCGATGTCACGGCCTCCCATCTCGCCCGCTGCTCTTCGGTGAGGGTGCCGCGCAGGGCGGTGAGCTTGAGCAGGTTGGCTTCCGCGCCGGTGGTGAGGGTCTGGGCCTCGGCCGCGTAGTGGTCGTCGACCACCGCGGCCAGCTCGGCGTCGTTCAGGGCCGGGGAGACACGTGCGGCGATCTTGTTCATGTTGCGGTACGAGCCCTGGAGCTGGAAGGGCGGTTCCGAACGGCCGGTGTCGTCCTGGCTCGCGGAGGCGATGTAGGCGGCGTTGACCGCGAGGACCGTTTCCCGGGCCGTGAGCAGGTGGCGCAGCACGGCCAGGATCGGCTCCAGCTCTGCGGGCGCGTACGGGTAAGTGAGCCGGTCGCGGCGGGCGGTGGGGTCCCCGGCGGCCATGTCCAGCAGCAGTTCCAGGTCGGCGCGCTCGCGGCCGGCGAGCGGGGCGAGGAGCGGGTGGGAGGTCAGCGCGTTCTCGATGAAGCTCAGGGCGAAGGCGTTCTCCTTGCCGGTCAGTACATCGCCGAGGTTCCAGACGTCGGCGCGGTTGGCGAGCATGTCGGGCACGCGGAAGCGCTGTCCGGTCTCGGTGTAGGGGTTGCCGGCCATGCAGACGGCGAAGCGCTTGCCTCGCAGGACGTGGCCGTCGAGGGTGCGGGTGGCGTCGCACAGCGGGACGAACTTCTGGAGCAGCTCGGGCGAGGTGTGCTGGATGTCGTCCAGGTACAGCAGGACGTTGTTGCCGGCCGCCAGTGCGAAGTGGATCTTCTCGAGCTCACGGTGGGCGGCGGCGTTCGGCGCCTCTGCCGGGTCGAGGGAGGTCACGTCGTGGCCGAGGGCGGGGCCGTCCACCTTCACGAGCAGCAGGCCGAGGCGGTCGGCGACGTACTCCACGAGGGTCGTCTTGCCGTACCCGGGCGGTGAGAGGAGCAGCAGCAGCCCGTTGGTGTCGGCCCGCTTGCCCTCGCCCACGGCACCGATCTGCTTGGCGAGGTTGTCCCCGATCAGCGGCAGGTACACCTCGTCGACGAGCCGGCCCCGCACGAACGAGGACATGACGCGCGGCCGGTACTCGTCCAGGCGCAGACGTCGGCGCTCGTCGGCCACCAGCGCGTTCCTGCGCTGCTGGTACGCGCGGAAAGCGGGAACCACCCGGTGGGCGAAGTCACCCGTCCTGGCCAGGAATTCGTCGAGGCGGAGGAGGAGAGTGCCCCGGTCGATCCTCGGGTGCGTGCCGAGCAGGCCCTCCACGCGGGCGGTCGGCGCGCGGTCCACGGCCTGGCGCGGGAGCTCCGGGCACACCTCGATCGCCACCGCTTCGGCGAGGTCGCCCGGATCCACGTCCTCGCCGCTCGAGGCCGCGTACGGGAAGAGCCAGCCCTCCACCAGCCGTCGCGCGGCCGCCGCGTCCCCGTCGGCGAGGAGGGTGCGTACATCCTCGGCGTACGGCGAGGAGCCCACCGCCCGGTGGAACTTCTCCAGCAGCGTGCGGGCAGCGGGGCCGGTCGTGAAGGAGCCGCCGGCCGCCAGTTCCTCGACGAGGTACTCGGCCGCGGGACCGGTCAGTGCTCCGGCCTCGGACAGTTCACCGCGCAGCGCGTCCAGGGCCGGTGCCGTGCCGAAAGTGTCCCGGGCCCGGACCAGCGACGCGGCCTCGCGCGTCCATGCCTCCCGGCCGGCGGCGGTCGTTCCGTGGGCCCAGAAGAGCTGGGCGGCGGCCCTGTCGGCGGCCGGGTACCGCAGCAGCCCGGCCCGCTCGTGCAGCCTCAGCAGGACGGCCAGGACGGCGGCCGCGTCGTGGTCGTGGACGCCTCGCTCGTAGCCCTCGTCGTAGGCGGCCTCGGCCGCTCGCCTGGCCAGGTCGGGCAGGTCGGCTTCCGCGAGGGACTCGGCGCCGTGCTCGGACAGCAGCCGCGCGGCGAGGTGTTCGGCGCGGTAGACGTCGGCGTTCTCGGAGGGCAGGAGCTGGTCCCAGTAGGGGCGGGTGTCGGCGAAGCCGGGGTCGGTGACCGGGTGGCGGTAGTCGGTGCCGGTCAGCGCGAAGGCCAGGCCGCCGTCCGTGTGCGGTACGAGCGTGAGCTCCGGCGGGCGGGTGGTGACGGCGAAGCCGTGGCTGCCGAGCCGGATGGTGTCGCCGCCGTCCGCGTACAGCTCGGTACGGTCCCGCAGGGCACGTCCGGCTTCCTGGCGGGCGGCCCCCAGCCGGCCCGCCAGCTCCTCGGCCCGCACCTGGTCGCCGAGGTCGCGCAGTTCGGCGGCGGTGCGGCGGACCTTCTCGACCATCGGGTCGGAGGTGAAGTAGGTGTTGACCTCGTCGGGGCTGCCCAGGCCGGCCACTCGGCGGGCGATCGTCTCCAGGACGCGGGAGGCGGAGGTGGCGAGGCGTTCGGCGCGCCGGGCGCGGGCGTCCTGGAGGGCCTGCTTGCGGCCCGCGAGGGCGTCGTGGACCTCGGCGCGCTTGTCGGTGATCTCCGTGAGGAAGCCGTCGTGGTCGGCGAAACGTGACTCCAGGTTGTCCAGCTGGAGCAGCAGCCGGGCGAGCTGCGCGTCACATGCCTCCGGGGTGTCGGCCGCGGCCAGGGCACCGGTGACGGACTGGCCGAGGAGGGCGAACTCGGCTGCGAACGCGGCCCGTCCCTCCTGGTCGAGGAGTTCACGGCGGCGGGCGGCGAGGAGGGCGCGGACGCGGTTGAGGCCGCCCAGCACCTCGGCGATCCGCTCCAGGATGGCCGTACGGGCGGTCGCGTCGCCGATGTCCAGGCCGGCGACCACCTCGGTGAGCGTCTGGAGGCCGAGGACCTGCGCGTCGAGCCGCTCGGTGACCGTCGCTGCCTCGGCGGTCGTGGTGATCGCCCCGGCATCCGCGGTGAGCCGCTCCACCTCCGCGTGCTGGGCGGTGAAGGCGTCGTCGCGCCGGAGGAAGGCGACCGCCCGCTGAGCGGTCGAGGTGATGTGCGTCCCGGCGTCCTCGGCGAGCGCGTCCACTGCCGCGGTGTCCGCGTACCGCATCTCCTTGAGTGTGACCATGCGGCCCTGCGCACGGCGCAGTTCGGTGATGCGCTCGATCCACTCCTCGGCCGTGGCCGGTGCCTCACCGCGGACCCGCCGCACCAGCCGCTGAAGGTCCTCCCCGGCGTGTGCGAGGGCCTCGGCGGCCTGTGCGCCGAGGGCCTGTACGGTCTCGAACTCGCGCAACACCTGCTCGGCGGTCGCCCGCACCTCCTCCAGGGGAGCGCGCAGGTCGCCCGTCTCCGCGTCGCCCAGCCAGGGGAAGCGGTCAGCCGTCCGGGTGCAGGCGGTGACCAGCGCGGCGTACATCTCGCCGGTGGTGGTGGTCTCGGTGACCTGCCGGGCGATGGCGAGGCAGTCCGAGATGCCGCGGACCAGGTCGGCGTTGCCGATGCGGGCGAGCGGCCCGTCGCCCTCGGGGACGACCCCGGACACGTACGGCGTCCGCCACAGCTGCACCGGGTGGACGCGCGCGGGCTCGCCGGACTCGGCGCGCAGTGCGGCGAGCGTGCCGTCATCGAGGAGCGCGTGACCACGGCACGCGATCGGGGTGGCGATCTCCTTGCGGATGAGGTGGTACGGCAGCAGCAGGGTGCGCCCGTCCGCGCCGGTGTGGAATACGTAGAGCACGTCCTCGCCGTTGGGCGAGCGGACGGCCGCCTCGAATTCCATGCCGGAGACGTCCGTGTCGAACGTCTTCACCGTCCCGGTGGCCAGGCAGTAGCCGCCGGGGAAGACGATGCCCTGGTCGTCGGGCAGGCGGCGGCACGACGGTCCGATGCCGTCCAGCCGGACCACGGACTTGGTGAGCGTGTGGAAGACCAGGTGGCGCCAGGTCTCCTCCTTGTAGGGGCGGACGCGCAGCAGGACCAGAACGCCGACGATCGCGTACGCCACCTCCGCGTCCGCCAGCGACTGAAGGGGCTCGTCGACCGGCTCGCTGTATATGCCCTCACCGGTCTCGGTGTCGTTCTCGGTCTTCACGGTGAGCGTGCCGCCGACCGTGGAGACGAAGACCGTGCCGTCGGCCAAGGCGATGTGCGGGTGCCGCCCGAGGACGTGGTCGTCCCGGGTGGCCTCGGTCCACGTGAAGTCGTACGGGGCGGGGAGGACGTGGTCGCGCTCGCCCCGGGCGTCGAGGAACCGCACCTCGCCGGACGGGGCGAGGGACCAGCGCAGGACACGGATGTCCTCGGCCTGGGCCCCGGTCCGGAACACGGCCAGCAGCTTGCCGTCCACGTGCCGCAGCCGCAGCAGCCGCGCGCCCCGGTAGTAGCGGTGCAGGGCGGCGAACTCGGCGACGAACGTGGGGTCGTCGAGCAGGCCGGGCACCGCGTCGTCCGGGAGGCGGTTCAGGTCGGGGTCGTGGAGCGCGAAGACGTCATCGGGCGACGCTGCCTCGTACCCGACCAGCAGCACGTCGCCGACCGCGACGACGTCCCGGGCCACGAGGTCCCGCTCCGTGCGGATGTGGCCGGTGGCGGTGAGGGCGAGTTCGTGGGCGCCGAAGGCCGCGACACGCGCGGTGTTCAGGGCTTCGGCGCGGCGGGCCAGTTCGCCGGCCCGCGCGTCGAGGCGGTCGCGCAGCACCTCGTACGTCCCGGCGTCCGTCACCGTCGTGTTCATGCTCTCCCGCTCCCTCGTGTGCGTGGTGAAAAGAGTCCGGAGCTGCCGCCCCCCGCGCGGCAGCTCCGGAGGTCTTCGGGACCTCGACCGGTCAGCTCTTGGTGGCGGCGCCGTTCAGGTCCGCGAGCTCGGCCACCGGCATGTCGGCCAGGCCCAGCTGGCGTGCCTTGCCGATCAGCTCGTCCAGCCGGCCGGACCCGTCGGGCATGAGCTTCATCAGCAGGGTGGACACGGTCAGGTTCTGTACATCGGCGGTGGACACCGACCCGAGTACCTTCGTGAGGTCCTCGGTGAAGGAGGCGGAGCCGTCCAGCCACGGTCCGGCCAGCGCCCGGGCGGTCTGCGAGCTGTCCATGAACCCGTCGACGCTCTTTCCGAGGGAGATGGCCCCGACGACCCGGTCGAAGAAGGCCGACTCGCCTCCGACGATGTTGATGTCGGCGTTCTCCAGTCCGGTGGCGAGCACGGCCGCCTGCGCTTCGGCGACCTGCCGCTGAACGTCGATCCCGGCGAGCCGGATGTCCTTCTCCGCCTCCAGGCGCAGCCGGAACTCCTCGTGGGTGCGCGACGCCTCGTCCAGCGCGGCCATGGCCGCCGCCTTCTCGGTGAGGCCCGCCGCCTCGGCCTTGAGCTTCTCGCCGATGGCGGTGGCCTCGGCCAGCGCCTTCTCCCGGGTACCGGCTGCCTCGGCGCGCAGCCGTGCCTCGGTCGCCCCGGCCTCCGCGCGGCTGGCCTTCTCGATGGCGTCGGCTTCCTTCTCCCGTACCTGCACGGCGGCCAGGCCCTCGGCGGCGGTCTCTGCCTGGATGCCCTCGGCGAGGCGGACCTTGGCGCGGGCGTCCAGGTCGGCGGCCTTGTGACGGGCCTCGGCCAGCGTCAGCTCCTCGGCCGCCCGGTGGACGGCGGCCTGCTCGGCGGCTTCGGCGGCCTTGATGTCCTTGACCAGCTGCTCCTGCGCCTCGGCCTCGGCGGCGATGATCACCGCTTGCCGCTTGCGCTCGGCCTCCTCGACCGCGCGGAGCTTCTTGATCGACTCCTCCTGTTCGGCGACCGTCCGGTCCACCGCGACCCGCTCCCGGATCACCTCGGCGATCTCGCGGCGCTCGGCCTCGACCTCCTTCTCGGCGGAGATGCGGGTCAGTTCGGTCTCCCGGTCGCGGGCGATGACTTCGAGCAGGCGGTCCTTCTCGATGCGCTCGTTCTCGACGGCGATGACCCGCTCGCGGTTCTTCTGCGCGACGGCCACCTCGCGGGCCTGGTTCTCGCGCTGGATGCCCAGCTGTTCCTCGGTCTTGAGGAAGGCGCCCTGCGCGCGCAGCCGCTCCTCCTCGACCACCCGGGCGGTCTCGGCCTCTTCCCTGGCCCGTACGGTGTCGATCTCCCGCTTCTGCTTGATCTCGGCGTCGGCCTGCCGGCGCTCCAGCTCCAGGATCGCCTCGCGGGCGTCGACGTTCTGCCGGGTGATCTCCTTCTCCTCCGTGCGCTGGAACTCGTTGGTGCGCACGTGCTCGACGGCCGTCAGCTCGGTGATCTTCCGGATGCCCTGGGCGTCGAGGATGTTGGAGGCGTCGAGCTGGGCGAGCGGCGTCTGCTCCAGGTAGTCGATCGCCGCGTCCTCCAGGCTGTAGCCGTTCAGATCGGTGCCGATGACCTGGATGATCCGGTCCCGGAACTCGTCGCGCTTGGTGTAGAGGTCGGTGAAGTCCAGCTGCTTGCCGACCGTCTTCAGCGCCTCGGAGAACTTGGCGTTGAACAGCTCCTGCAGCGTGGCCTGGTCGCTGGCGCGGGCCGTGCCGATGGCCTGGGCGACCTTGATGACGTCCTCGACGGTCTTGTTGACGCGTACGAAGAACGAGATGCGGATGTCGGCGCGGATGTTGTCCCGGCAGATCAGACCGTCCCGGCCGGTGCGGGAGATGTCGATGGTCTTCACCGAGATGTCCATGACCTCGGCCTTGTGCAGGACGGGCAGGACGACTTGTCCGGTGAAGGTGACGTCGACCTTCCGCATCTTCGACACGATCAGCGCTTTGCCCTGCTCCACTTTGCGGAACAGCCGGCTGATCACGAACAGCATGGCGATGGCGATGAGCAGGACGACGGCGACGAGCACGCCGATGCCCCAGGAGATGGCATCCATGAGAAATCCCCGGATCGAAGGGTGGGAGCTGAAGCGGGAGGGGCGGCGGGTCAGCCGCGGGGGTCCAGCGCCGCGTCGAAGGGCGCGACCCAGAAGAAGGCGCCGGCGTCGTCGTACGCGTACAGCAGCCCCGTGCTGCCGAGCGCCAGCGGACTGCCGTCGTTCTGACGGACCTGGACGACGGCGGTGGAGCCGTCCCGCGCGGCGACCTCGGCCTGGCC
The DNA here is from genome assembly GCF_009739905.1 of Streptomyces ficellus. Taxonomy (NCBI): domain Bacteria; kingdom Bacillati; phylum Actinomycetota; class Actinomycetes; order Kitasatosporales; family Streptomycetaceae; genus Streptomyces; species Streptomyces ficellus. The sequence continues at coordinate 689,899 of NZ_CP034279.1, forward strand.
GAAGTCCGCGTCCACCCGCCCGGTGCGGATGGTGCAGGTCGACCCGACGAAGTCGTGCAGGGACGGCCCGGGTTCGTCGGGGAACAGCTTGGCCAGGGGGCGTACGAGCGCCCGGGTCATACGCCACGAGCCGGCGAGCGAGGCACACGACAGAGCGGCGCCGAGCAGGTGGACCAGGGCGGCCGGCCATCCCGCACGGGCGAGGAGCACGGACCCGGTGAAGCTGAGGAACCAGGACAGGGCGATCAGCAGCGAGGCCGACACCGCCACGGGCACGCCGCCCTGGCTCAGCGCGTCGGTGTCCACGTCCGCGTCGAACCTGTCCGTGTCCGCCGCACCCACCAGCACCAGCAGCCAGAAGCCGACGACCACCACGAGAGCCGCGGTGAAGACCACGGTGGGGAACGTGGTGGCGGCCTGCCAGAACTCGTCCATGACGCTCCCCCCTGCCTCGCCCGACGCGACACGATGATTTCCTGGTTCCGGCATCACCCTGGTGAACCGGCCCCGGTCCATTCATGCTGGCAGGACGGCACACCGGTTCACACTGCCGTCCTCCGGCAATCTTTACGCGCCCTTGATGCCGGTGGTGACCCCCGGCCGACGCATGTCACCCTTGACGCCCACGCGTCAGGAAACCGTCAGCGGCGCGTCGGCAACGAGGGAGGGGCCATGGCCGAGCAGGGTGGAGTCGAGCAGTATCTGGAGGGGTATGCCCGGATACTGGTCGGGGTCTGCGCCACCGGCCGGCGGCTGAACCGGGACGAGCGGGAAGCGCTGCGCGGGCAGGGCGAACGGGCCGCGGAGGCCGGCATCGGGCTCCGTCTCATGGTGCGCGCACACCTCGCCGCCGCCCAGAACGTACGGGCGGAGCTGCGTGGCGCCGTCGCCGACCACCTGCTGTCGGCGGTGGAGCAGGCGGTAGACGCCTTCGCCGAAGGCCACGAGCGGGCGCAGCGGCTCGCGATCCGCCAGCAGGAGGCGGCCCGCCGGGAGTTCGTCGACGACCTGCTCCATGGGCGCAGTGACGTGGGCCGTCTCGCCGAACGGGCGGAGCGGTTCGGCCTGTTGCTGTCACACGCCCACGCGGTGGCGGTGGCACAGGGCCCGGAGCCGTACGACGACGGCTATGCCGTCACCCGCAGCGTGGAGTCGTCCCTCGCGGCGCGTTTCGGGGACCGCCGCATCCTGCTGACCACGAAGAACGGCCGGCTCATCTGCATCGCGCCGGGCGACCAGTCGGACGTCCTGGCCTTCTTCGCCAAGCAGGCGCACGCCGCCACCGACGGCGGCCGGGTGGCCATCGGCCGGGCCCATCCCGGAGTCGGTGGGGTCGTCCACTCCTACGAGGAGGCGCTCAACGCCCTGGACCTGGCGGAGCGCATGAACCTGGAGGACCCGGTGCTCCGCGCCGCCGACCTCCTGGTGTACCCGGTGCTCACCCGCGACCGGCAGGCCATGGCCGACCTGGTGCGCACGGTGCTCGGCCCGCTGAAGCAGGCCCGCGGCGGCGCCCAGCCACTGATCGACACCCTCACCGCGTACTTCGACACCGGCTGCGTGGCGGCCGAGGCGGCCCGGCAGCTGTCCTTGAGCGTGCGGGCGATGACGTACCGGCTGGAGCGGATCCACCGGCTGACGGGCGCCGATCCCGGCAACCCCGTCGACCGCTACACGCTCCAGACCGCGGTCGTCGGCGCCCGGCTGCTGGACTGGCCGGAACAGGATCTCTGATCCTCGCTCCGTCGGTCACCGAGTGTCACGTCAGAGAATAGGGCAAAGCGGCTGCGCGGATCACCCGGTTTCCGGCCACCTCGACAGGCTGCACGAGATCGTCCACCGGCGCCCGCCCGGGACGTCATGCGTGAGGATGTGCCGCCGTTCACGCGTCACGAGCACGGCGCGCGTCGGATGGAGTCCTCATAGTGGCTGTCACGGCAGCCCTCTTTCACTGCCATGACCCGGCAGCTATATAGCCAATTTTTTGCCGGTCGCCGGCAAGGAGGGCCTCGGCGCGCCCTTCAAGGGATGGATGGTCGAGGCGGCGCCCCGGACTCGCCCCGAGCCGGGTGGTCGAACCGTCGCGGGAGCAGGCCCCTCGCCCGAGCACCTCCCCGACCGACGTCCGATGAACGGATCAAGCCATCCGTATAACGGTCTGGTTTCGTTCGCTGGCACTTTCGAAAATTACTCATGGTTATGTGATCCAGGTCACTAAAGAACCCGTAAAGGCCGTGGTAGAACTGCCCAACTCCGCTGGTGGCACCACCCCTCGCCACACACGGAGCGGCCGGCACGCACCGGCAGCACGACCAGGGTGATCACGTGCCGAGTCCGCGGTACGCGAGCCCAGGGTCGCCGATCGGACAACGGCGTTCGCTCAAAGACCGCACATCTTCCCGGCGCAACCTCCCGCGCGCCGGTCCCTGCGCCATCGAGGTAACCACCGTGTCACTCGACTCCATCACCACGTCCGTCGACGAAGCCGTCAGCGGATTCTTCGAGCCCATAGCAACCTGGCTCGGGGAAGTCGTCTTCTACTCCGTCCCCGTGGGCGGTACGGAGCTGCCCCTCATCGTCGCCTGGCTCGTCGTCGCGGGTCTGGTCTTCACCGCTTGGTTCGGACTGGTCCAGGTCCGCAAGTTCAAGCTCGCCGTCGACGTGGTGAGAGGAAAGTACGACGAGAAGGGGTCGGCCGGTGAGGTCAACCACTTCCAGGCGCTGACCGCCGCCGTCTCCGGCACGGTCGGTCTCGGCAACATCGCCGGTGTGGCCGTCGCCGTCTCCATCGGCGGCCCCGGCGCCACCTTCTGGATGATCCTCTGCGGACTGCTGGGCATGGCCACCAAGTTCGTCGAGGTCACCCTGGGCGTGAAGTACCGCGAGGTGCACGCCGACGGCACCGTCTCCGGCGGCCCGATGCACTACCTGCCCAAGGGCCTGGCCGACCGCTTCGGCAAGAACGGCAAGACCCTCGGCAAGATCCTCGCGGTCCTCGCCTCCTTCTTCGTGCTGTTCTTCGGCCTCTTCGGCGGCAACCTCTTCCAGGTCAACCAGTCCTACGCGCAGCTCGTCTCCGTCACCGGTGGCGAGGACGGCCTCATGGGCTCGTCGGCCGGTGCCCTGTTCTTCGGCATCCTGGTCGCCGCGCTCGTCGGCATCGTCCTGCTCGGCGGCATCCGCTCGATCGCCAACGTGACCAGCAAGCTCGTCCCCGCCATGGCCGGTATCTACATCGCCGCCTGCCTGGTCGTCATCCTGGTCCACGTCAGCGCCGTCCCGGCCGCCGTCACCACGATCATCGAGGGCGCCTTCAACCCGCAGGGCGTCGCCGGCGGTGTCCTCGGCGCGCTGATCATCGGCTTCAAGCGGGCCGCGTTCTCCAACGAGGCCGGTCTCGGCTCCGCCCCGATCGCCCACTCCGCGGTGAAGACGAAGCACCCCGCCAGCGAGGGCCTGGTCGCCCTGCTGGAGCCGTTCATCGACACCGTCGTCATCTGCACGATGACCGCGCTGACCATCGTCATCGCCAACCCGGCCAGCTATGTCGAGCTCCGTCAGGGCGGTGAGTCCATCGGCGGCGTCACCATCACCTCGGACGCCTTCGCCACCGTGCTGCCCTGGTTCCCGTACATCCTCACTCTCGCCGTGATGCTGTTCGCCATCTCCACGGTGCTGACCTGGGGCTACTACTGCATGAAGGCCTGGACGCACCTCTTCGGCCGCAGCAAGGCCAGCGAACTGACCTTCAAGGTCTGCTACACGCTCTTCGCGGTCGCGGGCTCCCTGCTGACGCTCCAGACCCTGATCGACATGGCCGACGCGGTGCTCTTCATGCTCGCCGTCATCAACATCATCGGCCTGTACCTCCTCGCCCCGGTCGTCAAGCGCGAACTGAACTCCTTCCTCGAGTACGTCCGCGCCCGCAACGCCGGTGAGATCACCGAGGACGACGAAGACCAGGAGCCGGTGAAGACCACCGTCTGACCGCCCCCCGGCGGCCCGGCCCCTGGGGGCCCCGCCGAAGGCAGGGGGAGGGCCCGTACACACCTCGCGCCGTGGTGTGTACGGGCCCGCTCGTCATGCCCGTGGGCCGCGTTTCAGCAGGTGAAACGGGGTATGGCGGGTCGTGCGGCAGGCGGCTAGGGTGTCAACAACGCGTCAACGCCCCGTTCCGTGGGCGGCTTGATCACGACGCGCGGTGTGCCGGGAAGTCTGGTCGGCGTCCCTGGGCCCGTATGCCCTCAAGCCGATCGATCTCCTGGAGGCCCGTCCATGGCTGCCGCCCCTCGCGAGCGTTCCCCCTTCCTCGGTCTGCTCCCCCTCCCGGAGCGCAACGCCGTGGTCCAGGCCCTGAGGACGGAGACCGTCGGCGGGCTGGTCCTCCTCGCCGCCGCAGTCGTGGCGCTCATCTGGGCGAACACCCCCTGGAGCGGGGTCTACGAGCAGATACGGGACTTCCACTTCGGCATACCCGCCCTCGGCCTGGACCTCTCGGTCGAGCACTGGACCGCCGACGGGTTGCTGGCCGTCTTCTTCCTGGTCGCCGGCATCGAGCTCAAGCGAGAACTGGTCGTCGGAGAGCTCCGCACCCCCGCCACCGCCGCTCTCCCGGTCGTCGCCGCCCTGTGCGGCATGATCGTGCCGGCCGCGGTCTACGCCGCCACGGTCACCGCCGGTGGAGGCAGCCTCGAGGGCTGGGCCGTGCCGATGGCCACCGACATCGCCTTCGCGCTCGCCGTCCTCGCCGTGCTCAGCACCCATCTGCCCGCCTCGCTGAGGGCCTTCCTGCTCACTCTCGCCGTCGTCGACGATCTCGGCGCGATCCTGATCATCGCGATCTTCTTCACCAGCGACCTGAACTTCGTCGCCCTCGGTGGGGCCTTCGCCGGCCTGGCCCTCTTCTACGTCCTCCAGCGCTTCCGCGTACGCGGCTGGTGGTGGTACGTGCCGCTCGGCGTCGTCACCTGGGCCCTGATGTACAACGGCGGCGTCCACGCCACCGTCGCCGGCGTCGCCATCGGCCTGATCCTGCGCACCACCCGCGACCGGGACGAGACCGCGTCCCCCGCCGAGCGGACCTCCCACCTGCTCCACCCGGTCTCCGCGGGCGTCGTGGTCCCCCTGTTCGCGCTCTTCGCCGCCGGCGTCGGCGTCTCGGGCGCCGCCCTGGGAGAGGTCTTCACTCGCCCCGAACCGCTGGGCGTCGTGCTGGGCCTCGTCCTCGGCAAGACCCTCGGCATCTTCGCAGGCACCTACCTCGCCGCCCGCTTCACCAAGGCGAAGCTGAACCCCGAACTGGCCTGGGCGGACGTCTTCGCACTCGCGGTACTGGCCGGAATCGGCTTCACCGTCGCCCTGCTCATCGGGGAGCTGGCCTTCCCCGACCCTGCCGCGTCCGAGCGCATCAAAGCCGCGGTCCTGATCGGCTCCCTCCTCGCCGCCGGCCTGGCCGCCCTCCTCATCAAGCGGCGCAACGGCATCTACCGCCGCATGTACGAGGAGGAGAACCGCGACGACGACCACGACGGCATCCCCGACATCTACCAGCGAGCCGACACCCTCGGGCGTTGAGGCCTCGGTGCCGATCGGCCTTGTACGGCACCCCGCCCCGGCAGAGGAACCGGCCCTGTCTCGTCACCGCGGCTCAGCGCACCCTCCCCCGCGGTTTCAGCGCCACCGGCGGGAGTGCGGGGGCCGGGAGGCGGCCGCCGTCGTAGCCGTGCACTTCGCCGAAGCGGGTGCCGGTCGTCCAGTCGTCGCGGGCGCGGGCGATCTCGTCGTGGGAGCGGCCCACGAAGTTCCACCACATACCGCGTCCTCCAGGCATCCATGCAGGTCAGACGCACCTCGAACCATCGGCGGTCAGCAAACCGTCAGCATCGGTCTCCGAGGAGTCTCCAGCACATGGCGAGCAAGACCCTGGCCCGCGGTATGGGCACGTTCTTCAAGGACTGCGAGCACCCGCAGTCGCGGTGGTCGAAGTGCCCCCACCTGTACAAGGTGCGGTACCGGGATGCGGCGGGCAAGCAGGTGGAGGAGTCGGGCTTCGCCGCCCAGGACGACCATCAACAGCCGCGACTGGGACGAGGTACGCGCTGCCCGGGCAACGGCCGCGTGCCCTGACCCCGCGCCTCTCTGGGAAGTACTCCTCGAAGCCACGCAGAACGACCAGACGACCCTCCAGCGTGTGAGCCCGCTCATCCGGGTTCTCATCACCTGCGCTCCCGCCTCCCTCCCGGACAAGCTGACCGACCGGCTGGCCCCAGCACTTCGCGATGCCACACCCGACAGCGCCACAGCGCTCGGCCGTGCCGTGGGGTGCGCACCAGACCTGGCCGGCAGGCTGCGTCGCACTCTGTACGGTCAAAGCAAGACAGCCGCCGAGAAGGAGCGCACCGCCGCGTTCAAGAACGCTGCGGGAGTTCGGTGACACGCGCGGCACGGCAGTGCGGCACAGAGGTTCGCGTTGGAGCCGAAAGCCGCAGCTGTCCGCGGACCATGCCGCTTCACGTCCCCGACCGCCGCCGGACGTGTCGGCGCAGTTCGTCCGTACCCCACACGAGAACGGGGAACGTCAAGATGATCAGCACCACGTCGAGGGGCAGGGCCTCGGTGCCGAAGAGGCCCTGGACGGGCGGGAAGTAGATCAGGATGGCGGTGAAGACGACCTCGAAGGCGATGCCGGCCAGCAACAGCGGGTTGGTCAGGAGGCCGATCTCGCGGAGAGAGGCATGGTCGGTCCGGGCGGCGAAGGCAGTACCGATCTGGCACGTCACGATGCCGGCGAACGTGGCGGTGGTGGCCGTGACATAGGCGTCGTGCAAAGCGCTGCCCGGTCCGGTGGGGTCTCCCGGCTGCCAGCCGGCCCGCCACAAGACGTAGAAGAAGGCGGACATGGCCAGGGCGGCGGAGACCACGCCGAGGTAGCCCCAGCTACGGATCAGCATGTCGCGGGAGATCACGCCTTGGGAGCGCTTCCTCGGCGGGCGTGTCATGGCCCCGGGCTCGGCGCGTTCCCGGCCCAGGGCCAGGGCCGGGAGGGTCTCGGTCCCCAGGTCGATGGCGAGGATCTGGAGAACGGTCAGCGGAAGCGGAATGGCGCCGCCGGAGAGGGCGAAGACCGCGAAGGGCACTACCTCGGGGGTCAGGTGGGCGAAGATGTAGACGATGAACTTTCGGACGTTGTCGTAGACCCGGCGGCCCGCTTCGATCGCGGTGACGATCGTGGCGAAGTTGTCATCGGTGAGCACCATGGTGGCGGCCTCACGGGCGACGTCGGTTCCGGATCGGCCCATGGCTACGCCGATGTGGGCGCGATGCAGTGCGGGAGCGTCGTTGACGCCGTCCCCGGTCATCGCGACGACCTGTCCGTGGTGGCGCAAGGCATCCGCGACCTTGAGCTTGGTTTCGGGGGACGAACGGGCGAAGACAATCTCCGTGTCACTGTTGGATGCGAGCAGTTCGTCGAGTTCCGGGTCGCTGACCGTCTCCGCCTCCGGGACCACGCGTAGCGCGGGTTCGCCGATGCCGACTTCCCGCGCGACGGCGGCGGCGGTGGCTCCGTTGTCGCCGGTCACGATGTGTACCCGGACGCCTGCTTCGTGGCATCGCCGTACCGCAGCGGCCACTTCGGGTCGTGGCGAATCGTAGAGGCCGACCAAGCCCATGAGACGGAGGCCGGCTTCGGCGTCCTCACGGCGGCCCGGAAGCGCGTCCGGCGCGAGCTCGCGCGTCGCGACGGCCAGGACGCGCATGCCGTGTCGTGCCATGTCGTCGGCCGCGGCCCGAGCTTCCCGAACGGTCAGGTCGGCCGGCATGCCCGGGTCGGTGACCGTACGGGCCAGGATCGCTTCCGGTGCTCCCTTGGTGATGAGTAGCAGGTGGTCGCCCTCACTGTCGGGCGGGTGAACGACGGACATCATCCGGAGGCGGGGATCGAACCGGTACACGGTTCGCCGCTGTGCGTGTCTTGCGTCAAGGTCAGGGCAGACATCGAGCCCGGCCGCACCGGCAACCAACGCGATCTCCGTCGGATCACCGCGCAGTCGTCCTTCGGCATCGCGGGTCACCGTCGTACAGTCCGCCGCTGCGCGGGCCAGTTCCTTGACCCACGGACCTCCCTCACTTCCGTGTCCGGGGGTCCACAGGCTCTGGAGCCGCATCTTGTTCTGTGTCAGCGTTCCGGTCTTGTCGGTGCAGATGACGTTGGTGGAGCCGAGTGTTTCCACCGCGCTGAGCCTCTTGACCACCGCGCCTCGGCGCGCCAGCGATCTGACCCCCACGGCGAGAGCGAGGGTGATGATGGGCAGCAGACCTTCGGGGACGTTGGCGACAAGGAGTCCGATGGCGAACATCAGGGCGTCGGTGAGCGGCAGCCCCACCGCCACACCGGTTACCAGGAACACCGCCCCCATGGCGACTGCTGCCGCGGCGATGAGCCAGGCAACTCTTTTGACCTGCTGCTCCAGTGGGCTCTGCTCCCGGCGCGTGCGCTGGCTGAGCGCTGCGATGCGACCAAGCTCCGTACAGTTCCCCGTGGCGTAGACGACGGCTTGCGCTTGGCCACCCGTGCAGGTCGTCCCGCTGAACACCAGATCGGGTTCCTGGAGCAGCGGTAGTCCCTGCACCGCGGGGCCGGTCACGCGCTCGGCCGGTGCGGACTCCCCCGTCAGCATGGAGAGGTCGGTCTCGATCGCACCCTGAGTCAGCCGGGCATCGGCAGGGACCTTGTTGCCTTCCTCGAGGAGCAGCAGGTCTCCCGGCACGAGTGTGCGTGCTTCGACGGTCTGCTGATGGCCGTTGCGGATGACCTCCGCGTGCTCGGGCACGTACCGAGCGAGAGTCTCCACGGCGCGCTCGGCTTGCCGCTCCTGCAGCAGCGCGAAGGCCGCGTTCACCAGGATCACCACGATGATGGCCCACCCGAGGACCTCGATGCCGGCTACGAAGGCGAGGGCTGCGGCGGCCCAGAGCAGGAGGGCGAGCGGGTGCGCCAGTTGCTGAACCAGCTCCCGGCTTATGGAAGTCCGCTCCTTCACCTGGACCTCGTTGGGCCCGTGCACGGTCAGTCGTCGGTCCGCCTCTCGACCTGACAAGCCTTCGGCTCCGGTGCCGAGTTCACGGCGGAGCAGGGACAGCGGTTCGCGCGGGTCCGGGCTGATCGTCGCCGGCGCTCCGGGAGCGGACAGGTGCGTCATGGGACAGCCTCCGCACGTGTCAGGACATCAGTTCCACTGCGGTACGAGTGCCACCGGGCAGGCGGCATAGTGCAGCAGCGCGTGGTTCACCCGGCCGAGGTGCAGACCGCTGCGGTTGAGCCTGCGCTGGGCTCCGACGACCAGCAGGTCGGTTGCTTCCGAGTGCTTGAGGAGGACGTCTCGGGCCGACCCCTCCTCCACGATGCGGTGGACGTCGACCGACGGGAATTCGCCGGCGGACTGCTTCAGTGCCTCATCCAGCAGGACCCTCGTACGGGGCGCTTGCTGGTCCTCGTGGCGCGGGAGGTCGAGGAGCTTGCTGATGGACGTCCGTGGGGGACGGTGCCAAGCCATCACCGCATCGAGGGCGCAGCCGCGGGCCGCCGCGACTTCGAAGGCGAAGCGCACCGCTGCCGAGCTGCTTTCGGCATCCGCGACACCGAGCAGAATCTGTTCGTACCGGTCCGCGGAAGGCAGGTCGCCGTCCCGGACGACCACCACGGGGCACTGTGCACGGGCAGCGACGACCAGGCTGACGGAACCCAGCAGAAGATCCTTCAGCTCACCACGGCCTCGTGCCCCGGTGACCAGTGCCGAAGCGTTGCGTCCGGCGTTCAACAGGGCGGTGACGGCGTCGCCGCACACGAGTTCGGCGGTCACCTTCAGATCCGGCCTGTGCGTCCGAGCCCGCTCCCGAGCAGCGTCGATCACGTGCTGCGCGATGTCCTGCCCACAGGGAGTCTCCGCACCGATCTCCAGGCCGCACGCGGGTTCCCTGTCGTCCGTCATCGTCGCATGCACGATCTTCAGGGGCAGGGCCAACCGGGCTGCTTCATCCACCGCCCAGTCCAGCGCGCGAAGGCTGGAGGCAGATCCGTCCACTCCAACAACGAGGGGCAACCACATGGTCTCCACCACCTTCTTGTTGGTACCGGACGTGTCACTCAAGGCCACCGTCACACTGCGCGTACGTGGGTACGAGAGGCGGATGGGGCAGTGACAAGGGCCATCCGGCCCCGCTGATCCTGGGGACGGGAACGCGAATCTCCCGAGCCAGGAGCGCCTGCTTGCCGCATGGCATGGAGGAGGGCCATTCGGCCCCGAGCTCTGCCTCACAGGCCCTTCAACGTGCCCGCACCTCAGCGCACCCTCGGAAGTGGAACCACTCGCACACCGGACGGAACGCGTTCAGCACACCGCCCGGCGCTCGGAGAAGGACGGTGAAGACAGTGCCCAGGAAGGTACTGGTCACCTATGGGACCAAGAACGGTTCGACCGCCGAGATCGCCGACTTCATCGCCTCCGTCCTGCGGGACGAGGGGCTGGAGGCGGAGACCCGGCCACCGTCGGAGGTGACCGACGTCGCGTCCTACGACGCGGTCGTGATCGGCGGAGCGCTCTACATGGGCCGCTGGCACCGGGACGCCAGGCGCTTCGCCCGGCAGCACCGCCAGGCGCTGCGGGAACGGCCGGTCTGGCTCTTCAGCAGCGGCCCGCTGGACCCTTCGGCCTCGGAGCGGGAGATCCCCCCCGTCCCGGGCGCCCGGCGGGCACAGCGTCGCATCGACGCGCGTGATCACGTCACCTTCGGCGGTCGGCTCCAGGCCGGAGCAAAGGGCCGCATGGCCAAGGCGATCCTCGACGAGGACCGTGGCGGTGACTTTCGTGACTTGCCCCGCGTCGCGGAGTGGGCCGCCGGCGTGGCCACCGGGATCAGGGCCCCGGAAGAGGGATGAACCCCATGCCTGCGCCGGTCTGGACACGCGATGGCTCGAGCATCCCCCGCGCCGGCGGGTGGACGCTCTCGAAGCGCGGCCGCGCACCGGCGGTCGGCGCGCGTGCCGGCTGGTACGCGTACGACCACGACCGGACCACCGCAGCCGTGCAGGAGGCATCACGACGTCCTGTGCGGGCGGAAGTGCTGGAGAACGCGCCCGCGTCCTCCCCTCTCCGCACCGAGGAGACGGGGCGCCCGGCACGGGTGCCCGTACGGGTCCGCTGGACCATCACCGACGGGCACTACGCCACGGGGGCCGTCTCGGTGCCGCCGGGAACCGGCCGGGGGAGCACACGGAGATCTGGCTGGACCGGAAGGGACAGGTCGTGACCGCGCCGCTGAACGACCGCGACGTCTGGGCGGGCGCGCTGGCCGTCGGCCTGTCGGGCGGCGCCCCTGACCGCGGGCGCCGGTGCGGTCGCCGCGGCGGCCGTGCGTGGAGCCTGCGATCGGCACCGCACGGCCAACTGGGCGAGCGATGGGGACCAGGTGGGACCGGAATGAAGGCGCCGTCTTGTCTGAACCGCGCCTCGAGACAACCGAACGCCGCGCCGGTGCGGACCGGCGGGCCCGAGCCGAGGAGGCTTGCGATGACCGCGTCACCCCACACCGTGGCCGACGTCATGACCCACACCGCCGTGGCGGTGGGCGGCCGGGCGTCGTACAAGGAGATCGTCGAGCTGATGAACCAGTGGAAGGTCAGCGCCCTGCCCGTGCTGGCGGGCGAAGGCCGTGTCATCGGAGTGGTGTCGGAAGCCGACCTGCTGCCCAAGGAGGAGTACCGCGTCGACGACGGGATCCTGCGCGACCGGCCCATCGCCGACACTGCCAAGGCCGGCGCGGTGTACGCGGAGGACCTCATGTCGAGCCCCGCCGTCACCGTCCACGCGGACGCCACCATCGCCGAAGCCGCCCGGATCATGGCGAGGCGGCACGTCAAGCGCCTGCCCGTGGTGGACAGCCTCGGCCTTCTGGAGGGTGTCGTCAGCAGGGGCGACCTGCTGAAGGTCTTCCTGCGGTCCGACGAGGACATGGCGTCCGAGATCCGCAGCACCGTCCTCCCGGACCTGCCGGCCGCGGCTCGGGTGGACGTGGCGGTCGAGGACGGTGTGGTGACGTTGCGCGGCGAGCTGCGGGACCGGGCGCTGCTGCCGCTGCTGGCCAGGGCGATCAGGGCCGTGGAAGGAGTCGTGGACATCCGGGTCGACCTGCGCAGTCCAGAGGTGGTCGCGCGCTGACGGCGCGCTGTCGCACGCGCGTGGGTGGCGCCCGCATGCGCGATGCGGGCGCCACCCACGCGCATGCCGTCACAGGTGTCTGATGTGGGCGTCGGGCCCCGGGAAGAACAACGTGACCTTTCCGGTGTCGGACCAGCGCACGTCGTAGGGCGGACTGCCGTCGTCATGGTGCAGGCCGACCACTTCCCCGTCCCGACGCACCACCCCTACGGTCGGTCCTTCGACGATGATCTGGTCGCCGAGCCGTGCACGCGCTCGTCTGTCTGCGTTCCTCTCCAGCCCGGTCCTGCTCTCCGTGACCAGGTGTGGATGACTCGTCCGGGCCATGGCCCTCTCCTCTCCCGTACTCGTCGTGAAGGGCGACATACGGCCGCCACCTTCATCGTCCGGCGGTGCCCGTGCCGGCTCCAGGGTCACGAGGGTCGATGGCTGGGGCCGTCCGGCCCTCTGGGCGGTGCCGGCGCTGGATCAGCGTGCTTCCGCCGCGGCGTCGACAGCTCGCCCAGGCGCCCGCTCAGCCGTGCGGCCAGGAAGCCGAGCCCGGCTCCTGCCAGTGCCAGAGCGACCTCTCGCCAGCCAAGGGGAACGGTGCCGAGAAGAGTGCGCAAGGCCGGAAGGTACAGCGCGGCCGCGGCGAGACCCGCCGATGCGGCGACCGCTGCCGGCAGGAACAGATTTTCCCTGGTCAGCAGCCGGTCCCGCAGCCCGAGCACGACTCCCAATTGGGCCAGGAGCAGGGACAGGAACAGCACGCTCTGCCACGGCGCCGCGGTCGCGCGCGCGACCAGTGCCGCTGTCAGCGACCCCGCGGTGACCACCAGTGCGAGGAACAGTAGCCGCTGCCACAGGCCGTCCCCGAGGACGTGCTGGTCGGGCGGACGAGGTGCCCGCCTCATCGTCCCCTTCGCCACCGGCTCGGCGCCCATCGCTACCCCGGTGAGGCCGTGCGTCAGCAGATTGATCCAGAGGATCTGCCCGGCACGCAGCGGCAGGGGCAGGCCGAGCAGCGGGCCCAGGAGCATGACCAGGATTTCGGCGGCTCCTCCGGCCAGCCCGTACAGCAGGAAGCGCCGGATGTTGTCGTAGACCCTCCGCCCTTCCTCGACGGCACTGACGACGGTCGACAGCTCGTCGTCCGTCAGCACCAGGTCGGCGGCCTGTCGTGCCACTTCGGTGCCCCTCCGCCCCATGGCAACGCCGATGTCGGCCTGACGCAGAGCCGGCCCGTCATTGACGCCATCGCCCGTCATGGCGGTCACGTGGCCCCGGGCTCGCCACGCCTGCACGATGTCGAGCTTCTGCTTGGGGTCCGTGCGCGCGAAGACCCGCACGTCGGTGAGGTCCGGCACTTGCCCGGCGGTCAGTGCCTGCCCGGTGACGACCTCTCGGGGGTCGGCCCCGGTGATCAGGCCGACGCGCCCGGCTATGGCGCTCGCGGTCGCCGGGTGATCACCTGTGATCAGTACGGGGGTGATACCCGCGGCCCTACAGTCGGCCAGGGTGCCGGCCGCGGCCGCTTTCGGCGGGTCGGCGAGCGCGGCGAGGCCGAGGAGGCGGAGTCCTGCTTCCGCGTCCGTGACGCGACTCGGTACGTCACCGCGCTCCGCGGACGCGACGGCGAGGACCCGGAAGCCCTGCGCGGCGAGCGCGGCAGCCTCACCACGAGCGCTTTGGAGCAGCGGAAGGGGCTCGTTGAGGACGACGGGATCAAGGACCGCTTCCGGCGCGCCCTTGAGGCAGACCAGCAACCGGCCGTCCGGAGTGTCGTGCACTGTGGTCATTCTCTTGCGGACGCTGTCGAACGGTTCCTCGTCCGTCCTCGGACAGCGGGCCCGCAGTTCCTGTTGTTCAAGGCAGCCCGCTTTGGCCGCGGCGGTGAGCAGGGCGGCCTCGGTGGGGTCGCCGATTGCCGTCCAGCGCCCGTCACCGCTCGAGTGCGGTACAGGCGCGGGAGGCCGCAGCTCGGCGTCGTTGCACAGCGCTGCGACGGTCAGCAGTCCGCGGATCGGGCGGAGTTCTTCGCTGCGGGCGGCCCGGTCTTCCACTCTGACCTCGCCGGTGGGTTCATAGCCCGCGCCGGTCAAGGAGACCTCCCCCGCAGGCGTCCACACATGTTCGACGACCATGCGACCCTCGGTGAGCGTGCCCGTCTTGTCCGTCGCGAGTACGGTCACGGAGCCCAGCGTCTCGACGGCGGACAGGCGTCGGACGAGGGCGTGCCGGGCGGCCATGCGGCGGGCGCCGAGAGCGAGGGCCAGGGTGACGACCGCCGGGAGTGATTCGGGGACCGCCGCGACCGCGAGGCTGATCGCCGTCACGGCCATCGTGGCCGGGGACGTGCCTCGGAGAAGGCCGAGCACGAAGACGACCAGGCACAGGGCGAGAGTCACCACGGCGAGCACACGGCCGAGTGCGGCGAGGCGGCGCTGCAGCGGCGTGGGTTCCGGCCGGGTGTCAAGCATCCGTGCGATACGGCCGAGGGCGCTGTCGGCCCCCGTGGCGGTCACGCGTGCGGTTCCCCGGCCTCGGACCACGATGGTGCCGGCGCGCAGGACCGCCTCCTCCGGCCGCTCGGACTGCGGGGACTTGTCCACGGGGACCGACTCGCCGGTCAGCATGGACTCGTCAATCAGCAGGGCCGCGGCGTGGACGAGCCGGGCATCCGCCGGCACGATGTCCCCCTCGCTCAGGACGAGGACATCGTCGGGCACGACGTCCGTGGACGGCACCTCCTTGTCGACCCCTCCGCGCCGTACGCGTGCGGTCGGCGCCGACATGGCCGAGAGGGCGGCCACCGCGTGATCGGCTCTGACCTCCTGCACCACTCCGACCGTCGTGTTGACCAGCACGACAAGCGCGATGACGGCCGAGTCCGTGTAGTCGCCGATCGCGAGGGTCAGGGCGATGGCTCCGAGCAGCACCATGATCAGGGGGTCACGCAGCTGTGCGAAGACGCGCGAATGCAGCGGGACCGCTCGCTGCGCGGTCACCACGTTGGGGCCGTGTGCGGCGAGGCGGTGGGCGGCCTGATCGTCGGCCAGCCCTTGCAGGCGTTCCCTCGCTGTGCCGGGCGCCGCGTGAGTCGGAGCGGATCGCATGTGGCTTCTCCTGCCCGTCGACCGGCTTCCGGCCTGCCCGGACCGTTCAGGTATTGATCAGGGGACAGTGATCACGGGGCAGTGCGCACGGTGCAGCAGCCCGTGCACCACCGAGCCCAGGCGCATGCCGGTGTATCCGCCGCGTCCACGCCGTCCGACGACCACGGCCAAGGCGTCCTCGGACGCCTGCGCCAGCCGTTCGACCGGGTGGCCACGCAGGACCTCCCCTGTCACAGGAACGTCCGGGTACTTGCGTGTCCAGACGGAGAGGGCTTCGTCGAGCAGTCGGCTCCGTTCGTCCAGCGCCGCCTGATGGTCGCCGAACGCGATGACGGGCCGCTGCCATACCCACACCGCCTGCACCGCAGCGCCGCGCAGACTCGCCTCCTCGAAGGCGAACTCCAGGGCGGCCTGTGACGGTTCGCTGCCGTCGACGCCGACGACCAGGCGACCAGGGTGGTGTGCCGTGTGCTCGGCTTCCCTGACGACGACCACAGGGCATTCTGCCTGTGCGCTGAGCGGAACGATCACCGAGCCGGCGCTGAGGATCTCCTCCGGGCGGCTGAGCCGGCGGGAGCCGACGACCACCAGGCGGGCGTGTGCCGATGCTTGCCGACGCAGAACCGCGGCGGGCATGCCGTCGAGGAGTTGCGTCGTCACGGGCAGGTCCGGCCGCAGGGTGCGCACCGTGTCCACTGCCGTGGCGAGGGCCTTCTCGCCCTGTGCCCGCAGCGACATGTACTGCGGAGTCGTGTCCACGTGCTGGGTGTCGTGCATGGGAGGTATCGACAGCAGCAGCCGCAGGGGCAGGCCCCTGCGCACCGCCTCGTCGGCTGCCCACGCCAGAACGGGCACCGAGACCTCGCGGGGATCGATGCCCACGAGTATCTCGTTGTGGCTTGCCGATGAGTGCGTCATCACGCCTCCTCTTCGCCGTTTGCGCCCCTGCGGGGCACGATCAGGACCGGGCAATGCGCGTGGTGCAACACGGCGTGAGCCACATGTCCAAGACTGGGGCCGAGGCCCATGGACCGTCGTCGAGCGCCCATGACCAGTACATCCGTGTGCCGGCTCGCTTCGACGAGTACGCCGGCGGCAGACGTTCCACTCGCCACCTCCGTCGTGAGCGCCAGGCTCGGGAAGGCACGGCGCAGTGGCTCGGCGAGCGCTTCCATGCGCCGGACGTGTTCCCGCGCCATCTCGTCCAGGCCGTCGAGCATCGTGGCCACGCTCCCGGCGTGTGCCAGGGGGTTCCACATGCTCAGCACGCGCAGCGTGGCCTTGCGGAGCTGTGCCTCTTGGGCCGCTTGCCCCAGCCAGTCGCGGTCGTGCGTGCCACGAACCGCGGCCGTGACAACCCCGGTGTCAGGCGCGTCGGGTTCTCCCCGTACCACCACGACGGGCAGCCGGGACCGGGCGGCCACTTCGAGCCCGACGGATCCGAGCATGAGCGTGCCGAAACCGCCGAGACCGCGGTTGCCGACCACGAGGGTGTCGTGGGGACCGGCGGACATGCGGAGGGCGGACACGGGGTCCTTGCGGCTGAGCTCTCTGACGACGGTGAGATCCGGGAACCGCTCCTGCGCCGCCTGGGCGGTGTCGAGGAGCAGCTCCCGGCCGGCGTCGTGGATCTGATCGATCGCTACGGCGGACGCGAACAGCGTCAGACGGTCGAGGTCCGCCGCGTACACGATGCGCAGTGGCCGACGACGCCGGTCCGCCTCGGCCGCCGCCCACAGCGCGGCCCTCCTGGCGGGTGCGGAGCCGTCGACACCGACGACGACCGTTCCGAGGTCCGGGGCACCGGGAGTGTCGGTGTTCATGGTTCCCTCCTCCGGAGGACTCGTCGTACCTCCACGCTGTCACCGCGGGACTGGCGGGGGCAGGGCCGCACAGGTCCCTGGCAGGGCCGAAGGGCCCTGTTCCTCCCTGGCGGCGTCCGGGCCGTTGCATACCCCACTCGGCCCTGTGGGCCCTGCAGGACCGTGTTCGACGCTGGAAGGGCGGGAGGCCGACCCACCCGGGACGCCCGCCCGCCCTCACGCGGCGAGAGGACGGTGAGCACGATGTCGCACGTCACGACCACAGACCTCTACGAAGTGACCATGGCCCTGTCCTACCTCAAGGAGGGCATGGACGGGACCGCGACGTTCAGCCTCTTCGTACGTGACCTGCCGCCCGATCGCGGCTTCCTGGTCAGCGCCGGACTGGAATCGGCACTCGACTACCTGACCGACTTCCGTGTCACTCGGGGCGACGCCGAGGACTTCGCCGCCGTGCTGCACCGCCCGCGCCGCGACCTGGAGCCGCTCGTCGGTCTCGCCTTCCGGGGTGAGGTGCGCGCCGTCCCGGAGGGACGTGTCGTCCTCGCCGGAGAGCCGCTCATGGAGGTCACGGCGCCCCTGCCGCAAGCGCAGTTGGTGGAGACGTACCTCCTGAGCCAGATCAACCACCAGACAACGGTCGCGTCCAAGGCCGTCCGTTGCGTTCTGGCAGCAGCGGGCCACCCAGTCGTCGACTTCTCTCTGCGCCGCACCCATGGTCCGCAAGCAGGCATGCAGGCGGCCCGCGTCGGCGCGATGACCGGCTTCGCCGGAACGAGCAATGTCGCCGCGGCGACCCGCTGGGGCATGCACGCGTCGGGCACCATGGCGCACTCGTACATCGAGGCGTTCCCGGACGAGGAGGCGGCCTTCAGAGCGTTCGCCCGGGCCCACCCCGGCCCGGTCACCTTCCTCGTCGACACGTACGACACCCCGGGCGGTGTCGCCGCGGCGGCGCGGGTCCTCACCGGCCTGCGCCGTGGAACAGGTTGCGCGATTCGCCTCGACAGTGGTGACCTGGGCGCCCTGGCACGGCAGGCGCGTGCGGCGCTCGACGCAGCCGGTCTGGGGGATGTGGCGATCATCGCCAGCGGGGGGCTGGACGAGTACGGCATCGATGCCCTCGTCCGCTCGGGTGCCCCCGTCGACGTCTACGCGGTGGGTACCCGTGTCGGCACGTCGGCCGACGCCCCGTACCTCGATTCGGCCTACAAGCTGGTGGAGTACGACGGCCGGCCCGTCATGAAACTGTCGTCCGCCAAGGCGACCGCACCAGGGCGCAAGCAGGTCTTCCGTACCGTGGGGCAGCCCGACCGTCTCGCGCTGCGGGGCGAGTCACCTCCGGCGGGCGCGGAGCCACTGCTGCGCACCGTCATGCGTGACGGACGCAGGACCGGCCCGCCGGACGACCTCGCCGCGGCCCACGCGCGGCTCACCGGCGACTTGGCCACCCTTCCGGAGCCCGCGCTGCGCATCCACAACCCCGAGCCGTCCCGGCCGCAGATCTCGCACCGGCTCTCGCGGCTGACGACCGAGGTACGCCGGCGGCTGCAAGCCGGTGTGCACGACGGCTCGTCGCGCGACCGATCCAGCGGCGAGCCGCCCCTCACAGACCGTGAAGAAGCCCCGCGGGGGGTCCAC
Organism: Streptomyces ficellus; assembly: GCF_009739905.1. Lineage (NCBI taxonomy): Bacteria > Bacillati > Actinomycetota > Actinomycetes > Kitasatosporales > Streptomycetaceae > Streptomyces > Streptomyces ficellus. Next base: position 708,676 of record NZ_CP034279.1, read on the forward strand.
GCGACGAAGAACAGGAGCTGATTGTCATGACGACGTTCCCCGCGACCTACGAACCGGTCCGCGTCAGGGGCGTACTGGACGATCCCCTTTCCCGGTGGCTGTGGTTGGTGAAGTGGATTCTGGTGATCCCGCACTACCTGGTGCTGTTCTTCCTGTGGATCGCGTTCTGCCTGACGTCCGTGGTCGCGTTCTTCGCGATCCTGTTCACCGAGCGCTACCCGCGCCCGCTCTTCGACTTCAATCTCGGCGTACTGCGCTGGACCTGGCGGGTCTCCTACTACGCGTACGGCGCCCTCGGCACCGACCGGTACCCGCCCTTCACACTGGGAGAAGTGCCGGACTATTGCGCGACGTTGAGCATCACGTACCCGGAGCGGCTTTCCCGTGGCCTGGTGCTGGTGAAGTGGTGGCTGCTCGCGATCCCCCACTACATCGTGATCGGCTTCTTCCTGGGCGGGGTGCGCGTCGGCCTGTGGTCCGGTGGGCTGATCGCCGTCCTGGCCCTCATCTCGGTCGTCACGCTCGCCTTCACCGGCCGGTACCCCCGCGATCTCCACGCGCTGATCATGGGACTCAACCGGTGGGTGCTGCGGGTCGCCGCCTACGCCGGGCTCATGACGGACAAGTATCCGCCCTTCCGGCTGGACCTGGGAGGTGACGAACCCGTGCTCACGGCGTGAGCTTCACGCTTTTCCCTGGCGCCGGCCCGAGCAGCCGGCGCCAGGGACTTTCGGCCCCGTGCGTGCCCGGTCGGCCCCTGCCCGTCCACTCCCTGACCGGCGAGGCTGGACATGTGACCGAAAGGTACAGCCCTCCAGCCCGGAGGAGGCTCCCATGAGCGGCAACATCACCGTCGGCGTCGACGGGTCGCCGGAGAGCCTCACAGCCGTCCGGTGGGCAGCGCATGAGGCGGAGCTGCGGCAGGCGCCGCTGCGCCTCGTCCAGGGGGGCGAACGGCCTGTCCCCTCCATGCCCTTCTCCCCGTACGCGTCGACGCGGTCCCGCCAAGCGGACCGGATCCTGCGATCGACAGCGGAGGAGGTGCGAAGCCGGTACCCCGGATTGACGGTCACCACGGAGCGGCTCACATGCCGGGCCGATCACGCGCTCATCGCCGAGGCCAATGAATCCGGCGACGTGGACCTGATGGTCCTCGGGTCCAGGGGACTCGCCGGCATGGACGGTTTCCTGATCGGACCCGTGGGCCTGGCGGTCGTCGGCGCGTCCGAGCGGCCCGTGGTTCTCGTACGTCCCGGCACGGTCCCGCTGACCGGAAGCGGCGACGTCGTGGTCGGCGTCGACCTCCACGAGTCGCCTGCCGCACTGCTCGGCTTCGCGTTCAGGGAGGCGTCCCGACGACAGCGAACCCTTCGTGTCGTCAACGTGTGGGGGGTGCCCGCCACGTACGGCCTGCCGGAGGACGCCGCCCCGGAAACCGGGCTCGAGTTCCACGCGGTGGTGGACAAGACCCTCGAAGAAGCACTCGCCCCCTGGCAGCGGGAATTCCCGGCGGTCCCCGTGGTGGCGCGGGCCGTTACCGGCGTAGTTGGAGCCCAATTGGTGTACGCGTCCGTCGGCGCCGACCTGCTGATCGTCGGCCGTCACGAGCGAAGAGCCCCCATGGGACCACGCATGGGTCATGTGGTGCACGCGGTGATCCACCACGCCGCCGCTCCCGTTGTCGTGGTACCGCAGACCCGCCATCCATGACCGCATCTCCCGGAGGTGGCCTCGATGCCCACTCGTACACCTGACACGATGTCCGTGACCTCCTGGGTCACCGACGCGACCCTGGCGCCGTCCATGCACAATGCCCAGCCCTGGCTGTTCCACTACAGCCGGGCCGATGGGGCGCTGTCGCTGCGCATGGACGCTGCGCGCACGATGCCGCACACCGACCCCTCCACCCGCGGGCTGCACATCGGATGCGGTGCCGCGCTGTTCAACCTGCGGGTCGCTGCGGCACACGCGGGTTGGGAGGCGCGGATCCGGTTGATGCCGGAGGTCACCGACCCCGAACTGCTGGCAGTGACGACCTTCGTACAGTCAGGGGAGAACAACGACGTCGCAGACCTGTATCCGGCGCTCCGCAGGAGGCACACGAGCAGGGAACCGTTCAGTGACGAGACGGTCCCCGAAGCCGTACTCGACGGACTGCGCGGTGCCGCGCGGGCCGAGGGGGCACGTCTCGACCTGCCGGGCGACTGGCAGATCGAGACGATGCTCGAGCTCGTGTGGGACGCCGAGCACGCGGAGGAACTGTCCCCGGGCGTGCGTGAGGAGATCGCCCGCTGGACCGCCGGCACGGAGAGCGCGAGGCCCGAGGGCATCCCGTCCTACGCGCTGGGCCCCCGCCGCTACGACGGACGGGCGCCCGTCCGCGACTTCGCCGGCGGCCGTCAGGTCGAAGGCCGTCGCTCCGCGGTTTTCGAGCAGTCGCCCTGTCTGGCGGTTCTGGGCACGCGGGAGGACGAGAGGAAGGACTGGCTGCGCGCCGGCCAGGCTACGGAGCGGGTTCTGCTGCAGGCGACGCATGACGGGCTGTCCACGTCCCTCAGCTCCCAGCCCCTCGAATGGCCGGAGCTGCGCTGGGCCATTCGTGAGCCGACGTCGGGGACGGGCCACCCGCAGATGCTGATCCGACTCGGTTACGGTCCCGAAGTCCCCGCAACCCCGCGCAGGCCCGTTTCCGAGGTCCTGGTCGTCACGTGACGGTCCATGTTCACGAGGTCTGTGTCACTGGTCCCGCACGACGATCCGGCGGCCGGTCACCCGACGGGGCGTCACCGTGATCCACAAGTCCCTGGCACCGCCCGCCCACGGCGTGCTGCGGCTGTGCGCCTCCAGTCTCTCCACGGCGCGGGGTTCGGTGACCGTACGGGCCTCACCGACGACGAGGACGCTCCAGCCCCGGCTGAACGCGTCGTCGATGCGGTCCACCTCGAAGGCGACCTCGTGTCCGGCGGCGCAGGCCGGCGCGGCGTCCGGGGACGTCCGATAGGCAACGTCTCCTCCGAGCACCGTGTAATTGACCGGGAGGATGGCCGGTCCTGCTTCGGTGGTCACCCCGACGCGGCCCACCCCGTTGCCGCCGAGCAACTGCCAGCACTCCGGTTCGCCGAGCTCCACCAGCTCCGGGTGGTACGCAGCCTGACCGATGCCCGGAGGCAGGTCGGCCTTGCCACCGGTCAGCTCGTCGACGCTCGTTTCAAGGGCGTCGGCCAGCCGGAGCAGAAAGCCGATGCCGTGCGTGGCCGGATGCGTCTCCAGGTAATGGATGTACTCCGGTGCCGCACCGGTGCGCATGGCGAGGTCCTCGTACGACACTCCGAGCTGCTCGCGGCGCGCCGCCACTCGCCTGCCCAGGTCACCACCCCTGGCCCGCGGCCCGGACGGCCCCGCACCGGTCTGCGGTCGGTCGGACATGACGACTCACACTCCTGTCTCGGTGGCGCCGGAGACCACAGCGGCCCGCGCCCCTCCACGCTAGGCAGTCACCAAGGTGGTCGCACCAGGAGCCCTTCACCTGCCTGTCTGGGCCCCGGTGGCGTGTAGGGCCGCACGTCCGGCTTCGAGCCGGGCGATGGGCACCCGGAAGGGGGAGCACGACACGTAGTCCAGGCCCGCCTCGTGGAAGAAGTGGACGGAGTCCGGGTCACCGCCGTGTTCCCCGCATACGCCGATCTTCAGCCCGGGCCGGGTCGCCCTGCCTTCGGCGACGGCGATCTCGACCAGACGTCCCACACCTTCGCGGTCGATGGTCTCGAACGGGGAGGTCTGGAAGATGCCCTGGTCGAGGTAGGCGGAGAAGAACGCGGCCTCGACGTCGTCGCGGGAGAAGCCCCACGTCGTCTGGGTGAGGTCGTTCGTGCCGAACGAGAAGAACTCCGCGTCCTCGGCGATCCGGCCCGCCGTGAGAGCGGCGCGCGGCAGTTCGATCATGGTCCCGACCGGGCAGTCCAGAGGGATGCCGCTGCCGCCGGAGACCCGCTCCAGTACGCGGGCGACTTCCGCCCGTACCAGCCGGAGCTCCTCCACCGCGTCGACCAGCGGCACCATGATCTCGGCGCGCGGATCGCCGCCGGCCCGTTTGCGGGCCACGACGGCCTCGGCGACGGCACGCACCTGCATGGCCACGAGCCCGGGAACGACCAGCCCCAGCCGTACGCCACGCAGACCCAGCGTGGGGTTCGTCTCATGCATCCGGGTGACCGCCGCCAGCAGTTCGGTCTCGTGGGCGTCCGGTGGCCGCCCCTGGGCGTCGTGCCGGGCGACGCGTACGGACAGCTCGGTCAGGTCGGGCAGGAACTCGTGCAGGGGTGGATCGAGCAGCCGGATGGTCACGGGCAGCCCGTCCATCGCTTCGAGGATGCCGATGAAATCCTCGCGTTGCAGGGGCAGGAGGGCGTTGAGCGCCGCTTCCCTCCCGGCGTCGTCATGCGCCAGGATCATCGCCTCGACCAGGGGACGGCGGTCGCCGAGGAACATGTGCTCGGTGCGGCACAGACCGATCCCCTGCGCCCCGAACCGCCGGGCGCGGGCGGCGTCCTCCGGTGTGTCGGCGTTGGCCCGCACCTCCAGGCGCCGCACCTCGTCCGCCTGCCCCATCAGCCGGTGCACATCGCGGACGACCTGCGTGGCCGGCTCCCTGGGCGGCTGTCCGCCGTCTTCGAAGTACCGCATCACCGGAGAGTCCACGAGGGGCGCGGCGCCCAGGAACACCAGGCCCTCGGACCCGTCCACGGAGATGACGGTGCCTTCCCGCACGGTGCCCGAGGAGCCCGAGGAGGTCGAGAAGAGCCGCCCGTCCGGGTCGACGGTGAGGTCCTCGGCGCCGCACACGCAGACCTTGCCCATGCCCCGGGCGACGACGGCCGCGTGGCTCGTCTTCCCGCCGCGGCTGGTGAGCACGGCCTCGGCGGCGATCATGCCGGGCAGGTCGTCCGGGGTCGTCTCCTGGCGTACCAGGACGACCTTCTCCCCGCCGTCGGACCGGCGGACCGCTTCGGCCGAGTCGAACACCACGGCCCCGACGGCCGCGCCCGGCGAGGCGGGGATGCCCCGGGCCAGCACCTCGCGCGTACCGGAGGTGTCGAAGCGGGGGAACATCAGCCGGGCCAGCCCTGGACCGTCGACCCGGGCCAGCGCCTCCTTCTCGGAGATGAGCCCCTCGTCGGCCAACTGGCCCGCGATGGCGAACGCGGCCTGCGAGGTGCGTTTGCCGACCCGGGTCTGCAGCATCCACAGCGTGCCGCGCTCGATGGTGAACTCGATGTCGCACAGGTCGCTGTAGTGCTCTTCCAGCCGCCGCATGCAGTCGCGCAGCCGGGCGAAGGAGGCCGGGTCGAGGCTTTCCAATCGCTGGAGGGGCACGGTGTTGCGGATGCCGGCGACGACGTCCTCGCCCTGGGCGTTTCGCAGGTAGTCGCCGTAGACGCCGGGGCGGCCGGTCGCCGGATCGCGGGTGAAGGCGACACCGCTGCCCGAGTCGGGGCCCAGGTTGCCGAACACCATCGTCTGGACGGTGACGGCGGTGCCCAGGTCGTCGGGGATGTGCTCGCGGCGCCGGTAGATCCGGGCCCGCTCGCCGTTCCACGAGGTGAACACGGCGAGGACGGCACGCCGTAGCTGCTCGGCGGGGTCCTGTGGGAACTCCTCGCCGGTGTCATCCAGGATCACGTCCTGGTACGTCTCGACCAGCCGGATCAGGTCGCTGGTGTCGAGCCGGGTGTCGTCGGCGACATGGTGCTGCTTCTTGATTCCGGCCAGAGCCTTCTCGAACCGTGCGCTGTCGACGCCCATGACGGTACTGCCGAACATCTGCACGAGGCGGCGGTAGGAGTCCCAGGCGAACCGTTCCCGTTCGGGGGTCTTGCCCAGGCCGAGGACGGACAGGTCGTTCAGGCCGATGTCGAGGATGGTGTCCATCATGCCCGGCATGGAGAACCGGGCTCCGGAGCGGACGGAGAGCAGCAGCGGGTCGTCCACCTGGCCGAGCCGCCGCCCCGCGGCGCGTTCCAGGGCGGCGAGGTGTTCGCCGACCTGGCGCCCGAGCTCGGGTGGAGGCTCCCCGGTGGCCAGGAAGACCCGGCACGCTTCCGTGGTGATCGTGAAGCCGGGCGGTACGGGCAGATTGATGCGGGCCATCTCCGCGAGATTGGCGCCCTTGCCACCCAGTAGGTCGGCCATGTGCCGATCGCCCTCGGCGAAGTCGTACACGTACTTGAACTCCATGCGCCCACACCCGTCTGTCAATGGCGGCGGCCGGGTCTCCGGGTTGTCTGCCGATCCGGCTCGGCGTCTACTCGTGAGGGATCACCGCCACCGGAGCCGCCGAGTGGTGCAGCACCGAATGGACCACCGGCCCGATGTGGCCTCCCAGCCGCGAGTGCCGGCGCCGGAGACCGACCACGATGAGCCGGGAGTCCGCTTCCGCCGCCGTCTCGACCAGGTCCTGCGCCGGGTGCCCCTGACGGCACCGCGTGCTGACAGGGACGCCGGGGTACTTCTCGGTCCACGGGGCCACGGCCGCTTCGAGCTGCTTCCGCTGTTCCGCTCCGACCTCGTCCAGGAGCATCGGCAGCACGCCGCTCGTGTTCGGCCCGTAGCTGGGCGGCAGGGTCCAGCTGTGCACGATCCGCAGTCCACAGCCGTAGCGGTCGGCCGAGCCGAAGGCGAAGGCAAGCACGTCTTCGCCGGACACAGGCAGGTCCAGGCCGAGCACGACATCGCCGGATCGACGAGCGGACTCCGTCTCCTCGCTCTCGGGTGCCCGGACCAGGACGACGGGGCGCTGTGCGCGGGCCAGGACGGCCAGGGAAACCGAACCGGCGATGAAGCCGGTCATGCCACCGATGCCGCGGGACCCGAGAACCAGAAGGTCCGCCCGCTCACCCTCCTCGGTCAGAACCGCGACAGGGTCACCCCCGAGCTGAGACGTCTCCAGCCGCACGTCCGGATGCGTGCGGCGCACACGCTCCTCCGCGGAGTGAAGCAGGGTCTCGGCCCACCGGCGCTGCGTCTCCGGCTCCACATAGCGCGTGACGACGTCCACGTCGGTGCTCCACGCGTGGACGACGCGCAGAAGCCGTGCCCGGCTGAGGGCCTCACCTGCGGCCCACTCCACGGCTGCCAGGCTCTCGCGGGAACCGTCGATACCGACGGTGACAGTGCGGGTCATGATGGGCTCCTCTCGAGAGGCCGTGCTTCCACTTCCAGATTCGTCCACTGCGGCGCTGCGTGCGAGGGCCGGAGGGCCCGGCGCAGGACCCTTGGACCCTCCCGGCTGACGTGGGCCAGGTCCGTTCGCCGGGTTCCCGCGCCCTCACGGCCCCAGACCGGAGAGCGGCGGTGGCGCAGGGTGGCATTGAGGTCCTCGGAGCCATGGGAGCCATCATGATCACCGCCCTTGTGCCCATCCTTCGATCGCCCACGGTCCGCTCCGCCTCATCCGGGCCGTTCCCGCCCGAGCCGATCAGTCGCCCCCTTCGGCCCGGGCGGCTCATGGGCGCTGACCGCCGCTGGAGTCTCCGTCACGTGCTCGGCATGAGGCCGAGCGGGCCTCCGGCGTCATCCGGCGCGGGCACCTGGGCCGGAAGGGTGCGGAGCTGTTCCGTCCGCTCGGCTGCCATTACGAGGGCTACCGGGACCGGGCGGACACAGCCGTGTGGGCAGAGGGCATCGGCCGGGAGCCGGAAGGCCGAACCGACCGGACGGAGCAGTCCGGCTTGGCACAGACCATGCGACACGTACAGCGTGGAGGAGTATCAACCCCGGTGAGAGGGCGAAACGGTCATGGCAAGCAGTGAATCGGTCCCCCGGGTCGTCGTCGGGGTCGACGGTTCCGCGTCGTCGCAAGCAGCGCTGCGATGGGCGGCCCGGCATGCTCAGCTCATCGGCGGCATGGTGGAGGCGGTCTGTGCCTGGGACACGCCTTCCGAGGCCGGGTGGGTGGGTCCGGCCACGGAACCCGGCTTCGACCTGGAGCAGGCGCGCCGCGGTTTCGCCGAGGAGATCCGGGCGGTCTTCGGGGACCACAAGCCGGTAGAAGTACGGGAAGAGCTGGTCCGGGGCGATCCGTCGGAGGTTCTGGTACGAGCGTCCGAAGGGGCCGAGCTGCTCGTGGTGGGCAGCCGAGGACGCGGAGGCTTCGCCCGCGCCATGCTGGGCTCCGTCAGCCAGCGCTGCGCTCAGCACGCCGCCTGCCCGGTGGTCGTGGTGCGTCCCACCGGCAAGGAGAAGTGAGCTCCTGGCCGTGCGTCACTGTCGCGTCGCGACGTCGACCACCATCGGCGCGATGAGGTCACAGCGCACGTCCACGACGCCTTCCACGGCCCGCGTCAGGCGCTCGGCGACGGGGATCAGGGCGGCGTCGCGGACAGATCCGGTGAGCGTCACGCACCCCTTCTCGACCTCCACGTGGATCCCGCCGCGGGAGACGGGAAAGAAGCGGTCGACCACGTCGCGCCTCACCTCGGATGCAAGGTCCGCGTCCGTCCGGAGGAAGACCTTGAGCAGGTCGGACCGGCTCACGACCCCCTTGAGGACACCCTGATCGTCGACGACCGGCAGGCGCTTCACCCGGTGCTGCGCCATCAGGCGGGCGGCCTGAGGCAGCGTGGCGCCGGCAGGGACCGTGACCGGGGGACTGGACATCAGGTCCCGTGCGGTGACGGCACCGGCCTTGGCGTAGTCCGCGAGGCGCTCCTTCTGGCCGGTCATCGTGGGCTCCTGGTCGCGCAGCTCCTCCTTGGCCAGGAGGTCAGCTTCGGACACAACACCGACGACGCGCCCTTCGCCTTCCAGGACGGGCACCGCGGTGACCCGCCACTTCCTCATGGCGGCCACGATCTCTTTGAACCGGGCGTCCATCCCCACCGCGACGACGGTCGAGGTCATCACGTCGTTGACGGTGTGCGGTGATCTGCTGTTCACTGCACGCTCCCTTCGGGAGTGCACCGGCGAGGCGCCGGGCTGAGTGGGTTCCTCACCTTCAGCGTGCGCGTGGTGTACGCGGCGCGACAGGGCCGAGCGGCCCGCCGTACGGCCCTCCGGCACGTCGGTTCCGTGTCAGAGGTGCTGAGGCACCACCGCGACCGGGCAAGAGGCATGGTGCAGGACCGTGTGCGCGACCCTGCCCAGCTGCATGCCGAACTGGCCGTGCCGGCGACGGGCGCCGACGACCAGCAGGTCGGCTGCGGCAGAGCGCGCGAGCAGGACTTTGCGCGCGGGGCCTTCGACCGTGGCCCGCCGCACCCTGACACGTGGATGGTCGCTCATGGCCGCCTTCAGAGCCTCGTCGAGCCGGGTCGAAGCCTCGTCCTCGTAGTGGCGGGCAGGGTCGCCCGCCAGCAGCGGATGGTCCGTGGTCGCGTGGGCGGGACGTCGCCAGGTGCGCACGACGTCCAGGGTGCAGTCCCTCAGCTCCGCCTCGCGGAAGGCGAACCGGACCGCCGCGGAATCGATGTCGGCGTCCCCGACTCCGAGGGTGATCCGCTCGTGGGTGCCTGCCAGTCCAGCCTTGTCCCCCCGTACCACGATCACCGGACAGTGCGCCCGAGCGGCCACGGCCAGGCTCACCGAACCGAGCAGGAGACCGGCGATGTCGCCGTGGCCTCGTGAGCCGGTGACGAGGGCGAAGGCATGGCGGCTTTCCCCCAGCAGCGCATCCACCGCGTCCTCCGGCAGGACATCGGTGACGACCTTGAGGTCGGGGGTACGGCGCATGACGCGCTCCGCCGCGGTTCCCGCGATGTTCTCGGCGAAGACCTGCCCGTCGGGACGGCCGAGGCCGGTCGCGAGGGCGGCGCCTTCGTAACGCTGCCAGAGGGACGCGTACACCAGGCGTAGCGGCAGACCCTGGCGGAGCGCCTCGTCAGCCGCCCAGTCGGTCGCCTGGAAGCTGGGGTCCGAACCGTCCACGCCGACAACCAGGGGCGACTCCATCGTCCCCACCGCCTTTCACGCAGGGTCGTACGTCTCGTTCTCAGGATCGCGCGCGCCGGCCACCCCGTGTAGGGCCGGTCGGGCCCCATGGATGCCCGCCCGGACCACGAGTCCTCACGGCCCACCGGCGCACGCTGGAGGTGAGCACTCAGGAGGAGGGCCGGATCATGACGACTGCCGAACCGTTCACACACGCACTGCTGACGGACGGCGCCACGGTGCGCATACGCCGGGCCGTTCCCGAGGACGCGGAGCGAGTGCTGACCTTCTACGACGCCATGTCGCCGGAGAACCTGCGGTTGCGCTTCTTCTCGACGGGACGTCGCTCGGCCGAGCTCGCCGCCGCCCGGGTGGCCGCGGCACCGAAGGACGACTATCAGGCGCTGCTGGCCGAGGCCGGGGACAGGGTTCTCGGCATCGCGGACTACTCGAGGGAACCCGGGACGACCACGGCGGACATCTCCCTCGCCGTCGCGGACGACCAGCACGACCGGGGGCTGGGCACGCTGCTGCTGGAACACCTCGTCTCCGTGGCGCGCGGCGCGGGCATCACCGCGTTCACGGCCGACGCGCTCTCCGCCAACCACGCGGTGCTGAAGGTCTTCTCGGACCTGGGACTGCGGGCGAGGCGCCACTTCGACGGCCCGGAAGTGCGCTACGCGATCGACCTGGCCCAGACGGACGCCTACCTGTCCGCCACGGACAGGCGCGGGCTCGTCGCCGATGTCGCAAGCCTGACGCCCCTGTTGAAGCCGCGATCGGTCGTGGTCGTCGGGGCCGGCCGAACGCCGGGCTCCGTCGGACGAGCCGTCCTGCGCAACGCGCGTTCCGGTGGGTTCGCCGGCTTGCTCCGGGCCGTCAATCCGCACGCCGACATCATCGAATGGGTGGCCAGCCACCCCTCGGTGCGTTCCCTGCCGTACGTGCCGGACCTGGCCGTCCTGGCTCTCCCGGCACCCGCCGTACCCCAGGCGGCCAAGGAGTGCGGTGAGGCGGGTGTCCGCGCGCTTCTGGTGCCCTCTTCCGGCCTCACGCGCGAGCAGTCGGTGGAGCTGCTGGCGCACTGCCGCAGTTACGGGATGCGCATGGCCGGCCCCAACTGTCTGGGCCTGCTGAACACCGCGCCCGACGTCCGGCTCAACGCCACGTTCGCGGCGCGTCCGCCGCTGCCCGGCACGGCCGGAGTGGCCGTCCAGTCCGGTGGGGTCGGCATCGCGGTGCTCGACGGACTGTCCCGGCTCGGGATCGGTGTGTCGACGTTCGTCTCCCTCGGCGACAAGTACGACGTGAGCGGCAACGACCTGCTGCGGTGGTGGGAGACCGACGGCCACACCGACCTTGCGGTGCTGCACTTGGAGTCGTTCGGCAACCCCCGCGCGTTCTCGCGCACCGCCCGCCGGGTCGCCAGGACCATGCCCATTCTCACCGTTGACGCGGGCCGGTCGGACGCGGGGCGCCGGGCCGCGGCCTCCCACACCGCGGCCGCCGCCACCCCGACCATGACGCGGGGAGCGCTCTTCACCCAGGCGGGCATCATCGCCACGCACACCATCGGTGAACTCCTGGACACCGCCGCGCTGCTGAAGGCGCAGCCGCTGCCCGATGGTGATCGCGTGGCCGTGGTGACGAACGCGGGCGGCGCGGGCGTGCTCGCGGCCGACGCGTGCGACGAGGCAGGGCTGACCGTGCCCGTGCTGAGCGAGGTGACCACGACGGAACTGCTGGCGGACCTCCCCCGAGGTGCGAGCGCCGCCAACCCCGTGGACACGACGGCAGGGGTCGGCGAGGACCAGTTGCGGCGCTGCGTCGACCGGCTGGCCCGGTGCGGAGAGGTCGACACCGTGCTCGTGGTCCTGGTGCCGACCGCCGTGGCCACTGCCGTCGGTGACGACCTGGTCGGAGCGCTGGTCCACCAGCCGTCGCCCCGGCCGCGACCGGTGGTCGCGGTGCTGCCTTCGCAGAGCACCCGTGTCGAGCTGCTGCCGGTCCACGAGGGCGGGCGCGTCCCAGCCTTCGGGGACGCACAGGACGCCGCACGTGCCCTGGCCCACGCGGTGACGCGCGCCAGGTGGCTGGCCCGGCCCGTCGGCGCCGTCCCCGCGCCGGCCGACGTCGACAGCGTGGCGGCACGCGAGGTGGTCGCTCGCTTCCTGGGCAATCATCCCGAGGGCGGCTGGCTCGACCCCACGACGGCGGCGGAGCTGCTGGGCCACTACGCGTTCCCGGTGTCCCCGTGGGCCTGGGCGTCGGACGAGGCCGAGGCGGTCCAGGCGGCCGAACGGCTCGCCGGGGCGGACGGAGCCGTGGTGATGAAGGCGTACTGGCCCGGACTTGTACACAAGAGCGCTCTCGGGGCCGTCGTCCTCGACCTGCGCGGTCCCGAACAAGTACGCGCCGCCTACGGGGACTTGACCCGGCGCTTCGGTGACCACATGACCGGTGTGGTCGTCCAACCGCTCGCCGGCCGCGGAACCGAGCTGTTCGCGGGAGTCGTCCAGGACGCGGTGTTCGGGCCTCTGGTGCTGTTCGGGCTGGGCGGTACGGCCACCGAGGTTCTCACCGACCACGCGGCACGGCTCGCGCCCCTGACCGACGTGGACGTGCGGGAGCTGATGCGGTCACCGCGCTGCGCCCCCCTGGTGTTCGGCCACCGAGGAGGCGGCCCCCTCGACGTGCCGGGTCTGGAGCAGGTGCTGCTCCGTCTGTCCCGGATGGCGTGCGACCTGCCTGAACTGGCCGAGATGGACTTCAACCCCGTCCTGGCGCGCGCGGAGTCCGTCGTGGTGGTGGACGCCCGTGTCCGGCTGCGGCCGGCCCGTCCCGTCGACCCCTATCTGCGCAGGCTCCGCTGATCGAGGTCACGTCCGGCCCGCCCATGTCTCCGCTGCGCCGATCAGACCCAGCCAGCCGTTCAGCCCGGCCACGTCCGGAGCCCCGCACGTGAAGCCGACATGGCCGTCCGGGCGAACGGCCATCAGCCCGCGCCCCGGGCTGTTCATCAGCCGAAGGACGTCGAGGTACGGTCCGTGGGTCGCGTCCGGCAGCGGTTCGGCGTCCCGTTGCAGGAGCAGGTGCACACCGGGGCGGGCCAGCAGATCGTGCAGCCGCCGCGGAGGCCCCCCGACACTGACGGTCGCGTCCGGCAGGCGGTCTCCCGGGTGAGGAGCACCACGGAGGCGCGGTGCTCCCTTCACCGACAGGGGGCTGCGCCGGTAGTCGACCCGCAGCTGGGAGATGACGCGGATGCCTTCAGCGACAAGCCGTCGTCGATCCAGGAGGACCGGCACGACGGGCGCGCCGTGAGGAGCCGCGACCGCGCGCAGCCACGACGGGACGCGTCCGGTCGACGCCTCGGCCCAGAACGCGGCGTGCGTCAGGAGCAGACGCCGGCAGGCAACCGGTCTGCGTTCCCTGTCGTAGGAGTCGAGCAGTGCGCCGGTGTCGAGCTGGTCCGCCGGTTCGCGTTCGGCGGCGCCGATGGCGAAGCCGAGCTTCCAGCCCAGGTTCACCGCGTCCTGGATTCCGGCGTTCATACCCTGGCCGGTGGCTGGAGAGTAGTTGTGAGCCGCGTCCCCCAGGAGGAAGAGCCGCCCGCGGCGGAACCTCCGCGCCAGGCGGTACTGCAGCGGCACCCGGGCGGACCACACGAGCCGCTCGATGCGTGCGTCCGTACCGGCATCGCTCAGGAGCTGCTGCAGTTCCGCGCGAGGGACCGCTGGACCGGGCTGGCCGAACCTTGCCGAGGGACCGGAAGTGGAATCGGAGGCCCGCGTGGCCAGCAGCCGCCAGGCGGCCTGCTCCCCGAGCGGGAAAAGGAGCAGCAGTCCCTGGCGTCCTGCGAAGGCTTCGGCTCCGTCACCTCCGGATCCCCGGCTGAGGTCGATGTCGGCGAGGACCGCCTCCACCGCGTAGGGCCTGCCGTACCAACCGATTCCGGCGCAGGCCCGCACGGTACTGGCCGGGCCGTCGCAGCCCGCGACGAAAGGACACCGGATCATGTCCGTGCCCGTCCTGGAGCGCAGGACGGCGTCAGCGCCGTGCCTCCCCTCACGCACGGCGACCAGTTCGGTACCTCGCTCCACCTCCACCCCACGGCCGGCGAGGGCGGTCGCCAGCACCCTCTCGACGTCCGCCTGCCGGATCAGTGACAGATGCGGAAAGGCCGTGTCCGGCAGCGCGAGGTCCGCCAGTCCGGCCCTCACGACCTGCGGCCCGAGATGGAGACCGACCGTCGGGGCGGTGTCCGCCAGACCCAGCAGGGCGTCCGTGACACCGAGCGGGCGCAGGGCCTCCAGGGTGCGCGGGTGCAGGATGAGTGCGCGGGAGGGCCGGAACGCTTCGGGGCGTCGCTCGACGACGCGGACGCGTGCGCCGTGGCAGTGGGCCTGCAGCGCCAACGTGAGGCCGGTCGGACCGGCCCCGACCACGAGGACGTCCACCGCTCCCGTCACGTCGTGTCCTGGACGCGCCACCACGCCTCGGTGCCGTCCGGCCCCAGGCCCTCCGCCCGCCCGGGATCGGCGAGGAAGTCGTCACGGCGCAACCCGGGCAGTACGGCGTATCGGATCGACCCCGGCACACTGACCAGCGCCAGCACCCGCCACAGGCATCGCGCATAGTGCTCGGCGCGATCCGGGCCGTCCCACTCGTACACACCGCGGTAGCGGTCACGCTCGTCGTGGGCGAGCCACAGTTTGGAGGCGAACCCCGGAAAGCCGACGAACAGCGGAGTGTTCAGCAGGCTTTCCTTTCGGAAGAGGGCGTGGCCGGGCCCGCCGACCAGGCGCAGTCGGAAGACGACCACCAGCGTGCAGGGATTCTTCGCCAGGCCACTGCCGAGGCGGGTCTCCCTGTACACCCGGGCCGAAGTGCCGTCCTCGAAATGGAGCCGCATGCCCAGCCGTTCCTTCGGCACGTGGACTCGGCATCGCGTGAGCAGCGCGGAAGAGGCGAGGAAGCAGTCGGCGACACCGAGCCATGCCTCTCCATGACCAAGGGGTCGTTGTTCACCCATGGTGGTGGCCTCCTCCCGAAGACTTGGAAGGTCTAGGGGTTGTGCGGCACCACGGCCAACGGACAGGCCGCGTGATGGATCATCGCGTGCGTCACGGGTCCCAGGCGCATGCCGGCGTCAGCGCGGTGACCGACGACGAGGAGACTGGCGTCCTCGGCGGCCAGCCGCAGGCTGGGGGCGGCGCGCTCCTCGACCAGCCGCTCCGTAACCGCCACCTCCGGGTACTTCTCGCGCCACGGGTGCAGTACGGCGGCGAGGGACAGCCTCGTCGCGTTCCGCATGGTGTCGGCCTCCGCCGGCGACACCGGGCCGCCCGTCCGACCGTGGGGGCGCAGAGCGGGCGCTTTCCACGCGTACACCGCCGTCAGCGATGTCGCCCTCACCTTCGCCGCCTCGAAGGCGAACGACAGCAGTTCCTCACCGGGATGCTCCAGGTCGAGGCCGAGGACGACCCGCCGGAACGGTGCCCTTGGGGCCGACCCGCCGTAGGGGGCACGTGCACGTTCGTCCTGTGCCCGCTCGCCGGCGCGGACGAGCACAACCGGGCCGCGCGCCCGAGCCGTGACGTCCAGCGCCACAGAGCCGACCATGAAACCCTCCAGGCTGCTGAACCCATGAGATCCGAGGGCCAGCAAGCGGGAGGACTCCGCCGCCGCCAGAAGGGCGGGGACCGGTGCCTCAGCGATGCGGTGGGGGACGAGACGCAGGCCGGGGTGATCCGCCAGAAGCCTCCTGGAGATGAAGTCCAGTGCCCGGTCCTCACGCTCGGCCGGCACGTCGATCTCCGGCAGGTGCGTACGCGGTGTCGGTTCGTAGCCGGCCTGCAGCAGGGTCAGGGGCAAGCCCCTGAGCACCGCCTCACGGGCGGCCCACGCGGCGGCGGCGTTGCTCTCGGCGGAGCCGTCCACGCCTACGGTGATCGTCTTGCGCATGATGCGCCTCTCGGTCGCGTCGTGGCTGTACGGCGGCCCCCGGCGACCATGTCGACGTGGCAGGGACAGCCACCGCAAGAGGCGAAAGGAGCCCATCCGCTTCTCGCGGATCCTGATTGCGCGGTGCACGGTTCATGACCGCTCCCCCGCGCCTCTGATGGGGCTCCTTCCGCCAATTCCAGGTAAACACCGTCACCGCCTGGCCACTAGGGCCTACCGGCCCCTTCACGTACGCAGCCGACGCGGTGGCACGGCCGGCGACGGACGGTCCCGGGTTCTTCGCCGCAGGGAAGACCGTGCGCGGACGATCGCCACGCAACCGCCCGTTGGTTCCCGCTAGGCCGCGACATTGACCTCGTCGTGCTTGGCGCCGCCCAGCACCACCTTGAGCGCTCCGGTGTGCGCCGCGCCGGAAAAGACCTCGTACGCCTCCTCCATCTGCCCCAGCTCGAACCGGTGGGTCACCATCGCCGACGCGGCTGGAAGTCGCCCGGCGGCCATCATGCGCAGCAGCAGCGGAGTGGAGTGGGTGTCGACGAGCCCCGTGGTGATCGTGACGTCCTTGATCCACAGGTCTTCGAGGTGGAGGGCCGCCGGCTTGCCGTGGACGCCGACGTTGGCGACGTGGCCTCCGGGCCGGACCATGCGCGTGCACTGCTCGAACGCCTCGGGCACCCCGACGGCCTCGACCACCACGTCGGCACCCAGGCCGTCGGTGAGGTCCATGACCAGCTGCTCCGGGTCCTCGGCGGCGCTGACGGCGGCGTCCGCACCCATGGAGCGTGGCGCTTCCAGCCGGGATTCCGCGAGATCCACCGCGATGATGCGCCCGGGGGTGTACAGCTGGGCGGTCGCGATGGTGGCGAGTCCGATCGGCCCGGCCCCGACCACGACGACCGTGTCCCCCGGGCGCACATGCCCGTTGAGCACGCCGACCTCGTAGCCCGTGGGGAAGATGTCGGCCAGCAGGACCGCGTCCTCACTGGTGACGGCACTCGGCAGCGGGTGCACCGAGAGGTCGGCGAAGGGTACGCGGACGTACTCGGCCTGGGTGCCGTCGATGAGGTGCCCGAGCACCCAGCCGCCGCCACCCCGGCACTGCCCGTAGCGGTTCTCCCGGCAGAACCCGCAGCGGCCGCAGGCGGCGATGCAGGAGATCAGAACCCGGTCCCCGGGCCGGACCGTCCGTACGTCGCTGCCGACCTCCACGACCTCGCCCACCGCCTCGTGGCCCAGGACCGTTCCGGGGGTCACCTCAGGCACGTCGCCCTTGATGATGTGCAGGTCGGTACCGCAGATGGTGACGGCCTCGACGCGGATCACCGCATCGGCCGCGTCCTTGATACCGGGGTCGGGCACGTCCTCCCAGGACGTCTGACCGGGACCCTGGAACACCAATGCCTTCATGACGTCGTCCTTCTCTCGGATTCGCGGTACAGAACCACGGTCACGCCGCCACGCCCGCGACGCTGGGGCCGATCGGCCTTCGGAAGGGGACGGTCGGACCCCTCTCTCTCCGGGTGGGCGGTGCCACTCTGGTACCGGGGCCGAAGGCCGGAGGTGGAACGATCATGGGTGTGGCTCCTCTTGACCGGGCAGCGGTGACGCCCGCCAAGCCCAGGCCGGCCTTGCTGACGTTCCTCGGGGGCGTCGGGACCGTTACCGGCAGCCGGTTCCTCGTCGAGAGCGATCACACACGCGTCCTGCTCGACTGTGGTCTCTTCCAGGGTCTCGCCGACCTGCGACGGCGCAACTGGCGCCCCCTCCCCCGCGTCGCCGCGGATGTCCACGCCGTCGTCGTCACGCACGCGCACCTGGACCATTGCGGGTATCTGCCCCGGCTGGTCCGCCACGGGTTTCGCGGCCCCATCCTCATGACCGCCTACACGGCCCGCCTCACGGAGATCGTCCTGCGGGACAGCGCCCATCTGCAGATGGAGGCGGCCCAGCACGCCAACGAGCACGGCTGGTCGAAGCACAGGCCCGCCAAGCCGCTGTACGACAACCAGGACGTGGAGCGCACGCTCAAGCTCTTCGATCCCGTGCCGGTCGGCAGCACGGTGGAGATCGAGGCGGGCACCACCCTGACCCTGCACCACGCGGGCCACATCCTCGGTTCGGCCTGGGCCCGCCTGACTCTCGAGGACGGGCACACCCTGGCCACCAGCGGAGACCTGGGCCGCCCCGGCCACCCCCTGCTGCGACCCGCCGAACCGTTCTCCGGGGCGGACGTGCTGCTGGTGGAATCCACGTACGGCAACCGCCGGCACGACGACGAAACGGCGCGGGCAGGGTTCGCCGACGTCATCACCCGCACGCTCGCGCGCGGTGGGACCGTCGTGATACCCGCCTTCGCACTCGACCGCACGGAGGTCGTCCTGCACGAACTGTCGGAGCTCCGCCGCGCAGGCACGCTGCCGGCCGACGTGCCCGTGTTCGTCGACAGTCCCATGGCTCTGGCCGCACTCGACGTCTACCGGGACGCGGTCGCCGCTCAAGCGGCCGAACTACGACCGGAGATCGCCGGTCACGGCGCCGCGGACCTGCATCCCGAGCCCTTCCTGGCCGCCCGCACCGTCCAGGAATCCATCGCCATCAGCGAGCGGGAAGGCCCCGCGGTGATCGTCTCCTCCGCCGGCATGGCCACGGGCGGCCGAGTGCTGCACCACCTGAGCCGACTTCTCCCGGACCCACGCAACGCCGTCGTCATCGTCGGCTTCGCCGCCGCGGGAACGCGGTCCCGCGAGCTGGTCGACGGCGCCCGCACGCTCAAGATGTTCGGTGAATACCTACCGGTGCGAGCCGGGATCGCCAACGTCCCCCACTTCTCGGCCCACGCCGACGCGGCACAGATCATCGACTGGCTGCGGGAGGCGCCGGCCCCCCACACCACATACCTCGTCCACGGCGAGCCGGACGCCGCCGACGCCCTACGCTCTCGCATCGACCGGGAACTGAACTGGACGGCAGTGGTCCCCCGGTCCGGCGAAGCGGTCCTGGTGCGATGACCGCTCCTCACGGCTGAACCAGCGTGAGCACCGTCGAATCCCCCGGCTCCACGGTCACGGCACGGTCGGGCAGCCGGATGTCGATCGGTGACATGTCCGAAGGCGGCACACTGATCCGCAGGCTGCCCGGGCGGACCCGGAGCTGGACACCCCAGTGCCCTTGGTAGCGGACGGAGAAGCCGTACTCGGTGAATCGCGGCGACGGCACGGGGTCGAGCCACAGGGCGCCTCCCCGGGTTTCCAGGCCGGTGAGGCCGCGCTGCACGAGGTCGATGGTCCCCGCCATGGCGCCCAGGTGGATGCCCTCTTCCGTTGTACCGCCCTGAAGGTCGGCCACGTCGCCTTCCAGGGCTTCTTGGACGTATGCCCACGCATCGTCCCGGCGTACGCGTGCCAGTACCCAGCCGTGGACCAGCCCGCTGAGCGTCGAGCCGTGGCTGGTGCGGTGCAGGTAGTAGTCGACCGTACGGCTCCAGGTCACGTCGTCCAGTCCGTAACCCAGTCGGCTGAAGATGGCGGCCAGCTCGGGCGGCGAGAAGAGGTAACCGAGCATGAGGACGTCTGCTTGCTTGGACGCCTGGTACCGGTTGACCGTGTCACCCTCGGCCTCCAGGATCCGGTCCAGGCGGCGGACGTTGCCGTAACGGGCGCGGTAACCCTCCCAGTCGAGTTCGGCCAGTTCACCGAAGCCCTCGAACTGGCTGATCACGCCGCCGTGGAAGGGCACGCGGAGCTTGCGCGACACCTCCTCCCACAGAGCCAGCTCCGTGTGGTCGAGGCCGGTCCGTTCGCACAGTTCCACGCGGCGCGGTGCGGGGAGCTCCCGGAGTACGTGCAGAGCCCGGGTGAGCACCCAGGCAGCGCAGACGTTGGTGTAGGCGTTGTCGTCCAGGCCGGGAGTGTGGGAGCCCGGGTAGGAGTCGTGATACTCGTCGGGCCCCAGCACTCCGCGGATGCGGTATCGCCGGGTGTCGGCGTCGTAGGTGGCGGAGTCGGCCCAGAAGCGGGCGATCTGTGTCAGCATCTCGGCGCCCTTGGTGTGCAGGAACTCACTGTCCCCACTCGCCTCGTAGTACTTCCACACGTTGTACGCGATGGCCGAACCCACGTGGTGCTGGAGGTGCGAGTGGTCTGGCAGCCAGTGCCCGGAGCGGGGGTTGAGGTGCAGTTGCTGGGTTTCCTCGCGGCCGTCGCTGCCGCTCTGCCACGGGTAGAGGGCTCCCTTCCTGCCTGCGTCGCGCGCCGCGTTCAGCGCTCGCGGCAGTCGTCGATGCCGGTAGAGCAACAGGGCACGCGACACCTCGGGCAGATGCAGGTTCAGGTACGGCAGGACGAACAGCTCGTCCCAGAAGACGTGGCCGCGGTACGCCTCGCCGTGGAGGCCCCTTGCCGGGACGCCGACGTCCAGTTCGGCGGTGTGCGGCGACAGCGTCTGAAGCACATGGAAGAGGTGCAGCCGCAGGACTCGGCCGGCATCGCCCGGCACGTCCAGGTCCGACCGGCGCCACAGTTGAAGCCAGGCTGCTCTGTGTGACTCCATCAGCGCCGGAAAGGACGGTGCGCGTCCGACCGCGTCGATCGCCGCGTGGAGCGGATCGCTGATGGCGGGGTCCCTGGACGTGTACAGGGCGATGACCTTGTCGACCGCGTGGGCACCACCCGTCGCGGAAAGCCGCAGGCGCAGGCGCTGGACGGCCCGCAACGGCTCATGTGCTGTGCCGGCCTCGACCACGCCAGTGTCGGCCGTCGTACGGGCCGCCAGGCCGATCCGGATGTCCGAGGTACTGGTCCTGCACCGCAGCCACGTGGTGTCGGATGGGCCGTCCCCAGCGTTCACATGAACCAGGTGCCGGCCGTCGAGCTGCTGGTAGCGGGCGACACCGCTGTTGGTCACGGAGCCGTCGAGGGCGGCTTCCACCTCGATGTCGCCGGACCACCCGCCTTCGGCGGTGAACTCGGTCCGCAGAGCCGCAAGGTGGGGATCCCCCATGTGTACGAGGCGGAGCTGGCGTACCGCGAGCACGCGACCGTCGGCCTCGTACTTCGTCGTGCGCTCCAGGGTTCCGGTGCGCAGGTCGAGATGCTGACGGTGCTCGCGCAGGGCCCCGCTGTCGGGGGTGAACCACGGGGTGTCGCCCTGCGGGCTGGACATCCGGAACCGTAGCGGCAGCCAGTTCGGCAGGTTGACGATGTCCTCGTTCTCGACCTGACGGCCCGCGACGGTCGAGGTGAGCCTGTCGTAGCAGCCGGCGACGTACGTACCGGGGTAGTGCACCTCGTCGGCCGCACACTCGGGTGCCGCGCCCCTGGTCGCCATGTAACCGTTGCCGAGGGTGCACAACGCCTCACGCAAACGCTCCCGACCGGGCTCGTACCCTTCGTACTCCCAGGTGTGGTTCGTCTCCGGCATGTTCTCCGGCATCGTCATTCCTCGAAGGAGTCGGTGAGCAGTTCGGAAAGGTCGTCGACCACGGTGTCCGCACCTCGGCCGAGCAGCGCGGCACGCGTGCCGGACCCGGCGCTGCGGTCCACGCCGACCACCAGGCGAAAGCCACCTCGTCTGCCCGCCTCCACTCCCGCCAGGGAGTCCTCGATCACGGCCGTCCGACCGGGCGGAAGGCCCAGCCGGTCCGCCGCCTCGAGGAAGAGGTCGGGAGCCGGTTTTCCCGGCAGTCCGAGGCGGGACGCTTCGGCTCCGTCCACCACGGCGGCGAAGTACGGCAGGACACCGGACAGGCTGAGCAGATCCCTGGCGTGCCGGGAAGCGGACGCGGCCGCCATGGCCACCCCGCGCCCCCGCAGATGCCGCAGCAGGAGCAGGGTGCCCGGGTACGCCTCGATTCCCCCCGCCCGGAGCTGGTCGGTGAAGAGCTGCTCCTTGTATGCGGCCACGGCACCCACGGTGTCCGTACCGGGGGGATCCGTGAGAGCGCCGAGCGGCAGGGCGAGGCCGCGTGAGGCGAGGAAGGAAGCGGCACCGTCCATGCGGGACTTGCCGTCGACGTACCGCAGGTAGTCGTCCCTGTCGAACGGCCGCCGTTCGTACGGGTCGGCCGGAGGGTGGGCCTTCAGGCAGGCATCGAAGGATGCCTTCCACGCGGCCGCATGAACACGTGCCGAGTCGGTGATCACGCCGTCCGTGTCGAAGACGACACCTGCCACGCGGCGCATGCAGCCGGAGGGAGCTGCCGCCTGCCCCGCGGACGGGCCGGCGTTCACTGGCGACCGCGGCGGTGCCAGGACTGTGCCGAGCTGCCTCTGTTCAAGTCCAGCCTCCAGTCACTAGCTGCCGAACCCCGTTC
This sequence comes from Streptomyces ficellus, assembly GCF_009739905.1. Classification (NCBI taxonomy): domain Bacteria; kingdom Bacillati; phylum Actinomycetota; class Actinomycetes; order Kitasatosporales; family Streptomycetaceae; genus Streptomyces; species Streptomyces ficellus. The sequence goes on from NZ_CP034279.1 coordinate 730,877, forward strand.
CACGCCGGGTGCTCTGTGTTCCATAGTGCCAATTGCGCGCAGGCCGGCTGGACAGGACACAAGGCGGGAGCGGAAGGGGATCGCCGGAGTGGGGCCCGTCATGAGCCCCCGTCTCCACGACGGCGACGACCGGGCGGCTCGCCCGCGCGGTACCGCGTCTTCGCTGACCCGTATGGCAAGGGCCGGGCGGATTGCGGCCGCGCGGCGTGCCGTTCCGATGGTGGCCAGCAGGAAGGCAGCGAAGGTCGCGGCCGCCAGGACGCCAATGCTGGTCGACTCGAGGGGGAATCCTCCGTCGAGCCCCTCGAACGCGGCGCTGTTGCGGTACATCAGCCATGTGATCAGCACCCCGAGCAGCGATCCGAGCACGATGCCCTCTACGGCGATGACGGCGCTCTCCCACAGGAAGGAGCGCTTTACCATCCAGGCCCTGAAGCCGAGGGCGCGCAGGATGCCGATCGTGTGCTGCCGTTCGCGTACGGCGCGACCATGACCATTCCGAGGCCGGTGACGCCCACCAGGAGCCCCAGAGCGAGGAAGCCCCGCATCGGCGGGAGTGGTGATGGGCCCGGGCGGACTGGTCTTGAGGGCCGAACGGCCCTCTGCACGGAGCTCGCACTCGTCGATGCTGAGTGGCAGAGGGCGGGCCGCGATGGCCGTGCCCGTCGAACCGTACGGAGGCCATCACCATGACCCGCGCCATTGCTGTAGGGGTGGATGGATCACCGGAAAGCCTGGCGGCGGCCGATTGGGCGGCAGGCGAAGCGTCGCTCCGAGGGGTACCGCTGCGTATCGTGCACGCCTGGCTCTGGCAGCCGTTGGACGTGCCCGTCGTCCAGGACCGGGAAACCCAAGCCAAGTCCGCCAACGCCGTCCTGCGTGAGGCCCGGACGCACGTGGCCGCCCGGCACCCCGGCCTTGCCGTGACTGCGGAAGTGGTGGCGGACACGGCGGTTTCCGCTCTCCTCGGCGAGGCGGAGCGGTCCGAGATGCTGGTGCTCGGTTCGCGCGGACACGGCGCCCTCCTCGGCTTTCTGCTCGGCTCGTACGGCCAGCAGGTGATCGCCGCCGCCACCCGGCCCGTGGTGTCGGTCCGCGCGCGGGACAAGGACGCGCGGGAGCCGGAGGGCGGCGAGGTCGTCGTGGGCCAGCAGGGCACGCCGGCGGACAGCGACGCGGTGCTGGCATTCGCCTTCGAGGCAGCAGCCGCACGAGGCGCGGTGGTGCGCGCGGTGCGGGCCTGGAGCCTGCCTCCTGTCTATGCCTACAGTCCCGGTTCGATGTATCTGGCGGACCAGGCCGGAGGGCTGGAACCGTTCGAGAAGAAGGCATTGGGAGAGGCGCTCGCTCCTTGGCGGGAGCGGTTCCCGGATGTGCCGGTGATCGAGCACGTCGAGATCGGCAGTGCCGGACAGGTGCTGCTCTCGGCCGCCTCACGTGCACGGTTGCTCGTAGTCGGTCGTCGGGTACACCGCTCCCCCGTCGGGACCCGCATCGGGTCGGTCGCCCACGCCGCCCTGCACCATGCCACCTGCCCCGTCGCGGTCGTCCCGCACCCCTGAGAGCCGCCGCGACCGCCGGCCCCGCCCGAGGAGGGCGAGGCCGGGAGCTGTCGCGGTCGGCCGGACCTTCGGCTCAGCTCCGCCGTCGGCCGTCCCGGGTCGCGGTCGAGCCGCTGTGGCCTCCTTGGTCAGCCAGTGCTTGGGTGGCGATGACCGCGGCCTGCACCCGGCGTTCCACGCCCAGCTTGGCCAGGAGCCGGGAGATGTTGTTCTTGACCGTCTTTTCGGCGAGGTAGAGCTCCTTGCCGATCTCGCGGTTGGTGAGCCCCTCGCCGACCAGGGCGAGAATCTCCCGCTCCCGATCCGTCAGCCCGGGCAAACCCTGCGGATGCTCTTCCTTGGGAGAGCCGCCCCTCAGCCGGGCCATCACCCGAGCCGTGGCACCGGGGTCGAGCATCGATTGGCCGGACGCGACCGTGCGCACGGCGTTGACCAGGTCGGTGCCGGTGATCTGTTTGAGGACATACCCGGATGCGCCCGCCATGATCGCGTCGAGCAGCGCTTCTTCGTCGTCGAAGGAGGTCAGCATCAGGCAGGCGAGGTCCGGCATCCGAGAGCGCAGCTCCCGGCAGACGCTCACACCGTCCCCGTCCGGCAGACGCACGTCCAGAACGGCCACCTGCGGGCGCAGGGCCGGAATGCGAACCAGTGCCTGTTCCGCCGTGCCCGCTTCGCCGACCACGGTCAGGTCCGGTTCGGCGTCCAGGAGGTCGTGCACCCCACGGCGCACCACCTCGTGGTCGTCGAGAAGGAACACCGTGACCGGTGCGTCCTCGGTGGAGCTGCTGCTGCTGTCCGTCATCACATGCTCCATATTCGATGAGTCCGCCCGCGCGGGCGGACCTATCAGCATGGTGCGCGCATGCGGGGCGAACGGACAGGGCCGGATGGCCCTGATGCGCGGCTACCGGTGCCGCGCGCCTCTCCGTCTTCACCACACCGCTCGTCCATGCCTGTGTCCCCGTGCCATCCGGAGAAGACCGGCCCTCCTGCATTGGCCCATTGGGCCCTGCCGGGGGTGCGACGACCGCGAGACGCTGACTGTCAGGTACCCCGTTTCCCCGGAGCGGTAAGCCGGAGCAGAAGGTGGGCACGATGAACGACGCAGCCACGCATCGAACGGTGGGCGGCCACGATGGGGCGGTGGCACCCCGGCACCTGGCACCGCTCGACCGCGACGAAGCCCTGAGGTTGCTGGGCACCGTTTCGCTGGGGCGCATCGTCTTCAGCCAGCAGGCCCTGCCGGCTGTCCGGCCGGTCAACCACCTCATGGACGGTGAGGACATCGTCGTCCGGTTGCACGACGGCGCGTCGCTCGCCTCCATCGTGGCTCCGACCGACGCCACGGGGGTCGTGGTGGCCTACGAGGCGGACGTCATCGACCCGGTGACGCATCTCGGCTGGAGCGTCGTCGTCACCGGATACGCCCGCCTGGTCACCGACGAACGTGACCTCGCCCGCTATGCGGCGGCCCTCCGCCCCTGGGCGCAGCACGACGCGATGAATGCGGCGCTGCGCATCCGGCCGGACCTGGTCACCGGCTCACGGCTCATCGCGGAGCCGGCGCACCCTGCACCGCGTACGGAACGTACCGTCGACGACTCGTGATCATCCCGGCTGGGCGACCGGCGCCCGCCAGAGGAGTCTGGTGCCGCCTTCGGCCGGCGCCTGGACATCGAAGGCCCCACCCACACTCCTGGCCCGCTCCTCCAGGTTACTCAGCCCGCTGCGCCTGCCGTCGGCCGGAATGCCCCTGCCGTTGTCCGTGACGATGAGGACGACCTCGTCCGCCGTGGCCTGCAGGGACACCTCGACGCGTGTCGCGTGCGCGTGGCGGGCCACGTTGCTCAGCGCTTCGCCCAGGGCTGCCATGACGTGGTCGGCCACCTGCGGCGGGACATCGGTGTCGAGCAGGCCCTCCATGCTCAGGCGTGGCGGGAAGCCGAGCGTGGTGCCGGCCTCGCCCACGGCACGCGCCACGCGAGCGCGAAGGCTCGGACCCGTGTCCTCGTCACGGGCCCGCAATCCGAAGATCGTGGAACGAATGATCTTGATCGTTTCGTCGAGATCTCCGACGGCACGCGAGACGCGTTCGGCGGCGCCCTCGTGCTGGACGAGCCGTGCGGCGCTCTGCAGGGTCATCCCGGTCGCGAACAGCCGTTGGATGGCGAGGTCGTGCAGGTCCCGCGCGATGCGGTCCCGGTCCTCCAGCAGCGCAAGCTGTTCGGCGTCGTTGCGCCGCTCGGCCAGCTCCAGGGCGAGCGCGGCCTGACCCGCGAACGCCCGCAGCGGTTCGAGCTCCCCCTCGGTGAACACCGGCTCACCCACGGAACGTGCCAGCAGCAGAACGCCCCGGATGTCCCTCGTCTCGGTGCCCAGGGGAACGGCCACGGCCGGGCCGAGACCGTCGAAGCGACGGGGCGCGGCCGTGTACCGGTCGTCCTCAGCCAGCCCTGTCGTGGTCACTGGCGTGCCCGCCCGGTAGGCGGCCCCGGACAGGGTGCCCCGGACGGGCACCACCAGGCCCCGCCGGGGCTCGTCGTCGGCACCGATCGCGAGTTCCACGACGAGGTCGTCCGTACCGGCGACGGGCACGGACACATCCGCGAGCTGTGCACCGGTGATGTCCTGGGCGCGGCGGGCAATCAATTCCAGCACGTCCAGCCGGGGGCTCCCGGAAAGGAGGCTGTTGGTGATCTCCGCGTTCGCCTGCAGCCAGCGCTGCTGTCGCTGAGAGGCTTCGTAGAGTCGGGCATTGTCGATCGCCACACCCGCGGCCACCGACAGCGTGGCGATCACCGACTCGTCCTCGGCGTCGAAGTCCGCACCACCGTGCTTGTCCGTGAGGTAGAGGTTGCCGAAGACCTCGTCGCGTACGCGGATGGGGACGCCGAGGAACGTACGCATCGGCGGGTGGTGCGCGGGGAAGCCGTACGACGCCTCGTGGGTGCCGAGATCGGTGAGCCGCAGCGGCTCCGGGTTGCGAATGAGCTCGCCCAGGATGCCGTGCCCGGCCGGCAGCGGCCCGATCCTGGCGATCTCCGCCTCCGTCAGCCCGACGGTGAGGAACTGCGACAGTGTCCGGCCGTCGGGGCCGATCACACCCAGCGCTCCGTACTGGGCGTCGACGAGCAGCGCCGCCGCTTCCACGATCCGCCGCAGCACCTGGGGAAGGTCCAACTCCCGACCGACCGAGACGACGGCCTCCAGCAGGCTGTGCACCCGGTCCCTGGTGCCGAGAGCCGCGTTGATGCGCGCCTGAAGCTCCTCCAGCAATTCGTCGAGCCGCATCTGGGGCATCCGCGACAGCGGCTCCTCCACGCTCACTGCGCCTCCTCCGCCACCGTCCGCTCTGCATTCCAGCGTATCGGCCCACAGCGGCGGTCCGGGGGTTGCGCACGCGGCAGAACATGGCCGCCCGTGGACGGCCGTACGCATGGCGCCCTCAGAGCAGAGGCTGATCGGCACCGGACGACGACCATGCGGTCCCTGCCCGGGAGACGCTGAAGAAGCCAGCCACTTCACGGGACGGGCCTCCCTGACCACCTGGCTTGGGAACCTCAGACCTCGCCGGTATCGGTGCCGGGAATGCTGCACCACAGCTGCGAGAGTTTTACGGGCGAGTGGCCGGTGGCACGAGGGTGTTGTCGCTGGTGTGCCCTGCGAGATAGTCCTCGATGTTACGCACGGTGGTGTCGATGATCTGTCCGACGGCGTCCTGCGTGAAGTAAGCCTGGTGGGAGGTGATCAGCACGTTCCGGAACGTCATCAGGCGGGCAAGAACGTCATCGGTCATCACCTCCAGGGACTTGTCGAGGAAGAAGACACCGGCTTCCTCCTCGTAGACGTCCAGCCCCACACCGTCGAGGCGGCCGGCACGCAGCGTCTCCACCAGGGCCGGTGCGTCGATAAGGCCGCCGCGGCTGGTGTTGATCAGGATGGCGTCGCGTTTCATGAGCCCCAGTGCGGCGGCGTCCACCAGGTGATGGGTATCCGGCACCAGCGGCACGTGCAGGCTGATCAGGTCGGCCTCCGCGAACAGCCGGTCTCGCTCGACGTACTCCATGCCCAGCTTTCGGCATTCGGCATTCTCGGTGAGGTCCCAGCCGAGCAGGCGCATGCCGAAGCCGTGGGCGATCCGGGTGAAGGCGGTGCCGATCTTGCCCGTACCCAGGACGCCGACGGTACGGCCGTGCAAGTCACGTCCCATCAGACCGGTGAGCCGGAAATCGAATTCCCGGGTCCGGCCCGTCGCCCGGACCAAGCGGCGGTTCACCGCGAGGGCCAAGGCCCAGGCGAACTCGGCCACGGCGTACGGGGAGTAGTACGACACCCGGGCCACACCGATGCCGAGCCTGCGGGCCTCTTCGACGTCGATGTTGTTGTAGCCGGTGGAGCGCTGAACGATCATCCGTGTGCCGCCCTGGGCGAGGATCCGCAGGACACCCGCGTCCAGCGCGTCGTTCACGCTACTGCTGACGATCTCGTAACCGGTGGCCGTCGGCGCGGTGTCGTCGTTGAGGAACAGCTCGAGGCAGCGCAGACGGCTCCGTCCCTCAAGCGCCGTCTCCAACAGCGGACGCTCGTCGGGCAGCACCCCGTACGCGACGATCTCAGCCATGGCCCTGCTCCTCTCCCGTGACCGCTGCGCAAGACGTCCAGCGCAGCAACCAGGCGTTTGGAACGATCAGCGAACAGCTCCGGGGCAGGAGCACACGACCGACCGAGCTCACCAGCATGCCGCCAGACGCTCCGATCCCCGCAGCCACTCACCTGGCGCCTTGGGCGTGCAGCCCTGATGGCCCAACACCGGGCCGGCGTGCGTACCACCAGCGGTCCGAGAAGGACTCACGAGGAACAGTCTTGTGGGATAACCACAAGACCGTACTTTGTCGTGGATGACGTCTCCCACCCCCGGTGCCAGCAGACGGCCGGCTACCTGACGACTCATCAGCAGTGTCAGCATTGGGTCTACTAAGCCGACCACAGACGACCACATCTGAGAACCCCGGTCGCGCGCACCAGAGGCTGCCGGAGCGGCGAGGAACCAAATCCGCTCTCGAGTAAGGGGCCAAGTTGCCACGTTCGGGTACGCACTCGACCCCGCCCCACATCATTGCAGCTCAGCGCACCCTCCCCCGCGGTTTCAGCGTTACCGGCGGGAGTGCGGGGGCCGGGAGGCGGCCGCCGTCGTAGCCGTACACTTCGCCGAAGCGGGTGCCGGTCGTCCAGTCGTCGCGGGCGCGGGCGATCTCGTCGTGGGAGCGGCCCACGAAGTTCCACCACATGACGATCTCCTCCTCGAAGGGCTCGCCGCCCAGGAGCATCAGGCCCGCGTCCGAGGTGGCGCGCAGAGGGAGGGAGGTGCGGCCGCAGCCGAGGTAGAGCATCGAGCCGGGCAGGACGGGGACGTCGTCGACGTGGGCCTCGCCGGACATGGAGAGGACCGCGTACTCGAAGTCGGGGTCGAGCGGCAGGTTCGTTTCCGTGCCGCCGGTGAGCGTGAGGTCGGCGCCGACCAGAGGGCTGTAGATGGTGCCGGGTGAGCGTGCGCCGTCGAGGTCGCCGAGGATGACGGTGGCCGTCAGGCCGGGCGCCGTGACGTGGGGGAGGTCCGCGTGGTGCTGGAAGTGGGGCTCGACGTGGCGGTGGGCGTCGGGCAGGGCCACCCACAGCTGGGCGCCGTGCAGGAAGCGGGCGTGGGGGCGGGGGCTCTCCTCGGAGTGGGAGATGGCCTGGCCGGAGGTCATCAGGCCCAGTTCGCGCGGGCGTACCGTCTGGAGGCTGCCCGTGCTGTCGCGGTGCAGGACCTCGCCCTCGTGGAGCCAGCTGACGGTCTGGAGGCCCATGTGCGGGTGGGGCGGCACCTGCATGCCGGGTTCGTCGGCGATGTCGTCGGGCCCGTAGTGGTCGACGAACGCCCAGGCGCCGACCATGCGGCGGCCGAGGTTGGGCAGCAGGCGGCGCACCTCGGTGGATTCACCGAGCTGTACGCGGCGGGGGCTGAGGAGCTCGCGCACCGGCTCCGCGACGACGAATCCGCGGCCGCCGCACACGGACGGCACGGCCTGACGATCAAGGTTGCTCATGCCGCCCAACCTAACCGTGCGCGTATGTCGGGCGTGAGGGTTTGTCAGGCTCGGTACGCAGCGGGTCACACCACCCGTTCGCCGGGGCAACATGGGGCATAAAGCGGGCATATGACGTGCCATATGGACACTCACCTGCCCGAGCTCCGGGCCGCAGCCCGCCGTATGGGGCGCCGTCACTTCCTGACCGTGGCCGGTGCCGCCGCCGCGCTGGCGTTCACCACGCACCTGCCGGCCGCCGGTGCGGCGAGCCGTACCGCGCTGGACGCCCGGAAGATCAGCGCGTACCCCTTCACCCTGGGCATCGCCTCGGGCGACCCGCTGCCGGACTCCGTCCTGCTGTGGACGCGGCTCGCGCCCGCCCCGTTCGAACCGGACGGCGGGCTGCCGGCGCAGCGGGTGGAGGTGCAGTGGGAGGTGGCGTACGACGAGCAGTTCTACGCCCTCGTCAGGAGCGGGACCGCGACCGCCCACCCGGAGTACGCCCACAGTGTCCACGTGGAGGTCCCGGGGCTCGACGAGGACCGCTCGTACTACTACCGCTTCCGCGCGGGCACCTGGATCAGCCCGGTGGGCCGGGCCCGTACCGCTCCCTCCCCCAGCTCCTTCTGGGTGCCGTCCATGAGCTTCGCCGCGGTCGCCTGCGCCGCCTACTTCGACGGGTACTACACCGCCTACAAGCACGTCGCGGACGAGGACGTGGACATGGTGGTGCACCTGGGCGACTACATCTACGAGTACGGCGTCGACTCGGCCGGCGGCCACCGCGGGTACACCGACCGGAAGCTGCCCGCGCACTTCAACACCGAGACGGTCACCCTCCAGGACTACCGGCTGCGTTACGCGCTCTACAAGAACGACGCCGACCTGCAGGCGGCGCACGCCGCGCACCCGTTCGTCGTGACCTGGGACGACCACGAGACGGAGAACAACTACGCGGGGGCGGTCGCGGAGAACGGCGTACCGCCGGAGGAGTTCCTGCTGCGCCGCGCCGCCGCGTACCGCGCCTACTGGGAGAACCTGCCGCTGCGTCCGCCGCAGAAGCCGGCCGGTGCCGACATGCGGCTGTACCGGCGGCTGCGGTTCGGGCGGCTGGCCCAGTTCGACATCCTGGACACCCGCCAGTACCGCTCCGACCAGGCGTACGGGGACGGCTGGCAGGCTCCCGGGCCGCTGACGATGGACCCCTCGCGCACGATGACCGGGGCCGAGCAGGAGCGCTGGCTGCTGGACGGGTGGAAGACCTCGGACGCGGTGTGGAACATCGTGCCCCAGCAGGTCACCTTCGCCCAGCGGCGGGACGTCCCCACGGCGGACTACCGGCTCTCGATGGACGCCTGGGACGGGTACGCCGCCTCCCGCAAACGCCTCCTCGACGGGGCGACCGCCGCGGGGGTGGACAACCTGATGGTGCTGTCCGGTGACGCGCACGTCGGGTACGGCTTCGACCTGAAGGCCGACTTCGACAACCCGGCCTCCCGGGTCGTCGGTACGGAGATCTCCACGACGTCCCTCACCAGCGGCCGGGACGGCGCCCAGAAGCCCGGCAACTGGATCAGCCTCACCCAGGCCAACCCGCACCTGAAGTTCTACGACGGACGCCGTGGCTACACCGTCGTGCGGCTGGGCCAGAGCAGCGCCGGGATCGACTTCAGGACGGTGTCCGCCGTCACCAGGCCGGGCGGCACGCTCAGCACGGCCGCCTCCTTCACGACGAGCGCGGGCACGCCCGGCCTCCAGCCCGCGTGACTGCGGCCCGCGGGCGCGGGGTCACCCGTTCGGCGCCACCCACGGGCACTTCGGGCCCGCCCGGCTTTGCATGGGGCCATGGGCGACCTCACCTACCGCGCGGGACCTGCTGTGGCGGCGGCCCTGTTGTGCCTGGCCGGATGCTCCGTCGCCGCCCCCTCGCCCCGGGAGAGGGCGGTGGCCGCGATCGACGCGCTCTGCGAGGACCTCGGGGCGCTGCGGATGAACGCGGGCAGGCTGAACGACCTCAGCCCGCGGTCGAAGGGGCGGGACGAACTGCGGGACCTGCGGGAGGAGGTCGCCCACGACCTCGACCTCGTGACGCGCAGTGCGCGGGACGTGCGCAAGGCCCGGGCGCGCGGGGTCTCGGCCGCGTACGACCGGGTCAGCAGGGCCATCGACGACCTGCCCGGGGGCGCGACGGGCGCCCAGGCGTCGTCGCGGATCAGGCCCCACCTGGAGGCGCTGGACCGGGCCATCGCCGTCTCCCAGGCGTCCGTGAAGTGCTGACGCGCCGGCGTACGGGCGCGCCGGTGCGCCGGATCCGGGGGTGGGGGTCGTGAACGGGCGGACCATGGGGAGTTCCGCGCCGACGCCCGGGCCGGATGAGCCGCTGCTGCGCCGCCGGTACGCCCGTCTGCTGCTGCTGGCGACGGCCATGGGCGTGCCGATCGCGCTGGCCTGCTTCTTCTTCGTGGGTGCTCAGCACGCGCTCCAGCACGCCGTTTGGGAAGACCTGCCCGAGGCGGTCGGCTACGCCGAACCCCCGTGGTGGTGGCCGCTGCCGGCGCTGCTGCTGGCCGGGTTGCTGCTGGCCCCGGTCGTCACCCGTGTGCCGGGTGGCGGCGGGCACCTCGCGGTCCACGGCCTCGCCAAGGCGCCCAGCGAGCCGGCGGCCGTGCCGGGGGTGGTCTTCGCGGCTCTGGCAACCCTGCCCCTGGGTGTGGTGCTGGGACCGGAGGCGCCCCTGATGGCTCTGGGGAGCGGGCTGGCCCTGCTGGCCATGCGGCGGACGCGGCGGGAGGCGGACCCCAGGACGGCGATGGTGCTGGGGACCGCCGGGTCGACCGCCGCGATCTCGACGATCCTGGGCGGTCCGCTCGTGGCGGCCGTCCTGGTCGTGGAGGCGGCCGCGCTCGCCGGGCCGCAGTTGGTGACCCTGCTCCTGCCCTGCCTCCTCGCGAGCGCGGCGGGCGCGCTGGTGTTCACGGGGTTCGGCCACTGGACGGGGCTGAAGATCGGTGCGCTCACCGTGCCCAAGGTGCCGCCGGCCGCCAACCCGGACGCCGGTGACTTCCTGTGGGGGATCCCTCTGGCGGTGGGGGTGGCCCTGGTCGTCTCGGTGCTGCACCGGCTCGGGGACGTCACGGCGGTCTGGACGGCGCGGCGCACGGCCGTGCGCACGGTGGTGTGCGCCGTGGCGGCGGGCGTGTGCGTCGCCGCGTACGCGCTGATCACCGGGCGGTCACCGGCGGAGGCGGCCCTGTCGGGCGAGGAGACGCTGGGGGCGCTGGCGGGGGATCCGGGGTCGTGGCCGGTCGCCGCCCTGCTCGTCCTGGTCGTCTGCAAGGGGCTGGCCTGGGGCGTGTGCCTGGGCAGCCTGCGGGGCGGGCCCATCTTCCCGGCGGTGCTGCTGGGCGCGGCGATGGGGGTGGCGTGCGCGGGGCTGCCGGGCCTCGGGGCGGCGCCCGGACTGGCGGCGGGGATCGCCACGGCGACGGCCACGGTGACCCGGTTGCCGCTGGCGAGCAGTGTGCTGGCCGTCCTGCTGCTCGGCCGGGACGGGGCCGATCAGATGCCGCTGATCGTGGTGTGTTCCGTGGTCGGTTTCCTCACCGCCCGGCTCGTCGAGGACAGGACCGGGCCGAAACCCGTGGCCGGCGGCGCAGCGCCCGCCGGGGCCGCCCGGTGAGGCCCGCCGGGGTCGCCCGGGGCGCCGGGTGAAAGGTCCCGCCGGGGCGGAGGGGGCGTACCGGTCGAGGGCACGGCCGCTGACCGTGCTGAGCGCGGCCGCGCTGGTGGCGGCGTACTTCCTGCTGCCGCTGGACTCCCTCGGGCCTCATCGCCCCGCCGTGAGCTGGTCGGTGTTCCTCGTGTCCGTGGGCGTGGTGGCCGTGCTCCTGCTGCGGCAGATCACAGCCGTGACGCTGGAACGGCGCGACACCCGGCCGGGTCTGGTGATCCCCCTGCTCATGTGCCTGTCGGTGCTGGTCTTCGCCGCCGCGTACTACGGGCTGGCGAAGCAGCCGGGCGAGTTCGCGGGGCTGAGGACCAGGCTGGACGCGCTCTACTTCACCCTGGTCACCCTGGCGACGATCGGCTTCGGGGACATCACGCCCCAGGGGCAGGGAGCACGGTTCGTGACGATGCTTCAGATCCTGTTCAACTTCGTGTTCCTCACCGCCGCGGCGACCTCGCTGACCCGGCACGTGCGCGGCCGGGTCGGCGAGCGCCATGGGCGGCGCGGGGGCCCGGGGGATCAGCCGCGGTAGCCCTCCAGCAGCCGGAGCCACACCTCGCTGATCGTGGGGTACGCGGGGACGGCGTGCCAGAGGCGGGCGACCGGGACCTCGGCGGTGACGGCGATGGTGGCCGAGTGGAGGAGTTCGCCCACCGCCGGGCCGACGAGGGTGACGCCGAGCAGGATCTCGCGTTCCAGGTCGACGACCATCCGGGCGCGGCCCCGGTAGCCGTCCGCGTAGAGGCCGGAGCCGGCGACGCCCGCCAGGTCCTGGTCGACCGCCCGGACGCGGTGCCCGGCCGCCTCCGCCTCGGCGAGGGTGAGACCGACGGACGCGGCCTCCGGGTCGCAGAAGACGACCTGGGGCACGGCGGCGTGGTCGGCGGTCGCGGAGTGCGCGCCCCACGGGCCGGTGTCCGGCGGGGCTGCCCCGTCGGCGCGGACGCCGATGGCGGCCCCGGCGATCCGCGCCTGGTACTTGCCCTGGTGGGTGAGCAGGGCACGGCGGTTGACGTCGCCGACCGCGTACAGCCAGTCGGTGCCCCCGACCAGGCAGGTGTCGTCGACGGACAGCCAGGAACCGGGTTCGAGGCCGACGGTCTCCAGGCCGAGGTCGTCCGTGCGCGGGGCGCGGCCGGTGGCGAAGAGGATCTCGTCGGCCTCCAGGCGGGTGCCGTCGTCCAGGGCGACCGTGACCGGACCGCCGGGTTCCGGCCGCTCGACGGCGGTGACGGAGACGCCGGTACGGATGTCGGCGCCGGCCTCGGTGAGGGCGTCCGCCACGTGCTCGCCGACGAAGGGCTCCATCCGCGGGAGCAGGCCCCCGCCGCGTACCAGGAGGGTGACGGCGGAGCCGAGCGCCTGCCAGGCGGTGGCCATCTCGGTGCCGACCACTCCCCCGCCGACCACGACGAGACGGCCCGGCGCCTGCTGGGCGCTGGTCGCCTCGCGGCTGGTCCAGGGGCGGGCGGCGGCGAGGCCCGGCAGGTCGGGCAGGACGGCGCGGCTGCCGGTGCAGACGGCGACGGCGTGCCGGGCGGTCAGGGTCTGCCGTGCACCGTCGGCCCCTTCGACGGTGACCCTCCTGGGGCCGTCGAGCCTGCCGCGACCGCGGTGGAGGCGGGCGCCGATGGAGTCCAGCCAGTCCACCTGGCCGTCGTCCTTCCAGTGCGACACGTGGCCGTCGCGGTGGGCGAGCACCGCGGGGGCGTCGAGCGGGCCCTGGACGGCTCCGCGCAGGCCGGGGACCTTGCGGGCGTCGGCGCGGGCGATCGCGGGGCGCAGCAGCGCCTTGCTGGGCATGCACGCCCAGTAGGAGCACTCGCCGCCCACCAGTTCGTTCTCGACCACCGCGACGCTCAGGCCCGCCGCGGCGGCCCGGTCGGCCACGTTCTCGCCGACGGGGCCTGCGCCCACGACGACGACGTCGTACTCCACCGTTTCAGTCATGGGGCCAGTCTGGTGGTACGTGTGCGCGGGGGCCACATGGGCAGTCGGAATAGCGCGGCTCCGGGCACGGTTGTCCGGGGTCCGGGGCGATCCCCCACGTAGATCGGGAAGAGGTAGGCAGCATGGGCACCGTAGAGCTCACCAAGGACAACTTCGATCAGGTCGTGAGCGAGAACGACTTCATCCTGATCGATTTCTGGGCTGCTTGGTGCGGACCGTGCCGCCAGTTCGCGCCGGTCTTCGAGAGCGCGTCCGAGCGCCATCCGGACCTGGTGTTCGCGAAGGTCGACACGGAGGCGCAGACGGAGCTGGCCGCGGCGTTCGAGATCCAGTCGATCCCCACGCTGATGATCGTCCGTGACAACGTCGCCGTGTTCGCCCAGCCCGGGGCGCTGCCCGAGCCGGCCCTGGAGGACCTGATCGGGCAGGCGCGCCAACTGGACATGGACGAGGTGCGCAAGTCCATCGAGGAGGGCAAGGCCGGGGCATGACCCGGACGACGGCGCACTGACCGGCGGGACGCCCCGGAGGCGCGTCAGCGCTCCAGTACCAGTGCCAGGCCCTGGCCCACGCCGATGCAGAGCGCCGCGAGACCGGTGCCGGAGCCGGCGGCCGCGAGCTGGTGGGTCACCGCGCCGGCCAGGCGGGCGCCCGAGGCACCCAGCGGGTGGCCCACGGCGATGGCGCCGCCGCGCGGGTTGACCACCGACGGGTCCAGCTCGGGCCACTCGGCGAGGCAGCCCAGCGACTGCGCGGCGAACGCCTCGTTCAGCTCGAACGTGGTGAGGTCCGCGAAGGTGCGGCCCGCCTTGGTGAGGGCGCGCTGGACGGCCTCCACCGGTCCGAGGCCGAACAGCTGCGGCTCGATGCCGGTGACGGCCGAGGTGCGAATGCGGGCGAGCGGTTCGCGGCCGCAGGCCTTCAGCCCCGCCTCGTCGACGAGCAGCAGCGCGGCGGCGCCGTCGTTGAGCGGCGAGGCGTTGCCGGCCGTCACGGTGCCGGTGCCGTCGGTGCGGAAGGACGGCTTCAGCTTGGCCAGGGCCGCCATGGAGGTGCTGTCGCGGATGCACTCGTCACGGACGAGGTCCACGCCCGCGTACGGCACGACCTCACCGTCGTAGAGCCCTTCCGCCCAGGCGGCGGCGGCCTTCTGATGGCTCGCCAGCGCGAAGGCGTCCTGCTGTTCGCGGGTGATCGCGTGCTTGTCGGCGATCAGCTCGGCGCCCTCGCCGAGGGAGACGGTCCACTCGGCGGGCATCCTCGGGTTGGTCATGCGCCAGCCCAGCGTGGTCGAGTGGAGCTGCTGGTGCCCGGCGGGGAAGGCACGCTCGGGCTTCTGCAGCACCCAGGGCGCCCGGGACATCGACTCGACGCCGCCCGCCAGGACGACCGAGGCGTCCCCGACCGCGATGGCGCGGGCCGCCTGGATGACGGCTTCGAGGCCGGAGCCGCACAGGCGGTTGACGGTGACTCCCGGTACGGAGACGGGGAGACCGGCGAGCAGCACGGCCATGCGGGCCACATCGCGGTTGTCCTCGCCGGCGCCGTTGGCGTCGCCGAAGTAGACGTCGTCGAGGCGCGCGGGGTCGAGGCCGGGCGTACGGGCCATGAGCGCCTTGACGACGTGGGCGGCCAGGTCGTCCGGACGCACGGAGGCGAGGGCGCCGCCGAACTTGCCGATCGGCGTGCGGACGGCGTCGACGATGTAGACGTCGCGGGTGCTCATCGGGTGCTCTCCCCTGACCTCGGCTGTTCGCCGGGGGAAGCGTCCTTCCTCCCCGGCCTCGCCCGAGTCTCCGTCCGGGGTCCGTCGCGTGTCAACGGATCACCGGTGGTCACCCGGCCACCCGGTCAGCGGACGCGGGCCGTCAGTCCGTAGTCCAGTTCCGCGCCGTCCACCAGCACGGCCTCCACCGTGCGGGTCTCCGGGTCGATGTCGGCCTCCACGCCCTGGCCGGCGTAGCGCGGGTAGCCCGAGGCGCCCGTCTCCCCCGTCGCCTCGACCACGGCCGAGCGGATCGCGGCCGCCGCGAGGTGCGCCGCGTCGCGCCCCTCCACGTGCTCGGGCACCACCAGGATCTCGAAGCGCTGCGGATGTGTGCTCATGCCGGCGACGCTAGAGACGTTCCGCCCGCCACGCACCTCAGCGGGAGGCCGGCGGGTCCCCCGTCGCGGTCAGGTGGACTCCCGCCGGATCGCCCGGGCGGCCATCAGGTCGTGGCCGGGCGCGTGGCCTGCCTGGTGACCGTGGTCGTCGGGTGTGCGGTCCGGGTCGCCGACCAGCCGGTCGACCAGCTCGGCCAGGTGCTGGCCGGTCTCCATGTCGACCTGGACCGTGCTCAGCCGGGGTCGCAGGAGCTTGCCGAGCAGCAGGTCGTCGGCGCCCATGAGGGCGGTGTCGTCCGGGACGGACACCCCCGCGTCCAGCAGGGCGCGCAGCAGCAGCGAGGCGTACTCGTCGTTGTAGGCGAAGACGGCGTCCACCCCGAGGGAGGGCAGGCGGGCGGTGAGGGCCGCCGCCGACTCCTCCGTGTAGGCGAGCGGCAGCGGTACGACCTCCGCGTCCGTGCCGGCCGCCGCACCCCGCACCCCTTCGAGGCGGGGGGCGGAGAACACGTTCAGGCCGGGCTCCTCGGGCATCACCACGCCGAGGCGCCGGTAGCCGCGCTCCAGCAGGTGGGCGCCCGCGCAGGCGCCCACCCGGCGCTGGTCCATGACGACGTTGTGGGCGCCCTCGACGGGCCGCGTCCCCAGGGTGATCACGGCTCTGGCGCCGGAGCGCTTGAGGATGTCGACGCCGAACGGGGTGAGATCGACCGCGCCGAACGACACGACGGCGACCGGCCGCAGTTCGGCCCAGGCGCGGGCCGCCTCGTCACCCCGCAGGCCCATGCTCGCGTACTGCACCACCGTGTAGTCCAGGCGGCGCAGCGCCCACTGGAGTTCGTTGAGGAAGTGGCCGTAGAGCGGGCCGACCGGGACGTGCGCGGTGGGCAGGAGCACGATCCGGGTGCGGCCGGCGCGCAGGCTGCGCGCGGCGGCGTGCGGGACGTAGCCCAGTTCCTCGGCGGCCTCGCGCACCCGGCGGCGGGTGGGTTCGCTGATCCGCACGGCCGAGGTGTTGTTGAGCACGTACGAGACGGTGGCCCGGGAGACACCGGCCAGCCGCGCGACGTCGGCGCTGGTCGGGACCGGGCGGCGGGCCGGGGGTCCGGCGGGCGGCCGGGGAGGTGTCTGGGTCATCGCCCTCGGCATTTTTCCAGACCGGCCCGGGGCGGGGTCCGGCGGCTGCCGGAAGGGGGCGCTCCACCGTTCCCACCCGGCGGTGACACGTGTAACTTGATCGGTTACCCGTCCCCGACCGGAAGGCACCGACGTGCGGCTGCACACCACCACCTGGGGCGAGGGCGACCGGGTCGCCCTGCTCGTCCACGGGATCATGGCCGACCACCGCACCTGGCGGCGCGTCGGACCGGTGCTGGCCGGGCGGGGCTACCGGGTCCTCGCCGTCGACCTGCGGGGCCACGGCGCCAGCGGGCGGGCGGAGACGTACACGGCGCAAGACTTCGCCGACGACCTCGTCGCCACCCTGCCGGCCGGGGCCGACCTGGCGATCGGGCACTCGCTCGGCGGACTGGCGCTGTCGCTCGCCGTCGAACGCCTCGTCCCGCGCCGCGCGGTCTACTCGGACCCGGCCTGGCACCTCCCGGCGGGCGACGACGGATACCGGGGCGAGCTGCTGGCCGGTGCCAAGGCCGCGACCCGCGAGCAGGTGCGGGCGATGAACCCGCGCTGGGAGGCGGCGGACGTCGACATCGAACTGGAGACCCTGAAGGTGTGGGACGAGGCGACGGCGTACGGGCTGGAGCCGGTCGCCGGGACGGACCTGCTGCCGCCCGCGCCGGTCGTGCCGTCCCTGGTGACGCTCGCCGACCCCAGCCCGCTGGTGCCGCCGGAGCTCGCCGCGCTGCTCCGAAAGCGCGGCTTCGAGGTCCGTACGGTCGGGGGCGCCGGGCACACGATCCACCGGGACGACTTCGACGCCTTCATGGCGGCCCTGGAGGGGTGGGTGTGACGGGCCCGGTCGGGCACCGGCCGGGTCAGGTGGACGGGGTGACCGCCGCGAACGCGTCGCGGAACGCGCCCAGGGTCGTCGCCCCGGGCGTGCGGTCCAGCACCGCGAACACGACCTCCTCGAAGTGGCGGGCGAACCGGCCCTCACCGGTCAGCAGCGACCGGAACGCGGCCGCCACCGTCGCGGGATCGTTGCGGAAGACGCCGCAGCCCCAGGCGCCCAGCACGAGGCGGCGGTAGCCGCACACCGCCGCCGTCTCCAGCACCCGCTCCGCGCGCGAGGCGAGCGCGGCCGGGATCCGGCCGGCCTCTCCGGGCGAACGACGGGCGATCACTCCGGCGTTGGGCGCGGGTGACGTGAGAAATCCCACTGTGTACGGGGAGTTGAGGAGGCGGCCCCGGTCGTCGCGGAAGACCGGCACGGCGGGGGAATGGATGACCCGGTCGGTGTAGAACGGGCTGCGGTCGGCGCGGTGGTGGTCGTAGAACTCCGGGACGCGCCGCAGCGTGGCGTACAGCGCGGACGCCCGGCACAGGGCTTCCTCCTGCGCCTGGGCGCCGTTGAGGTAGCCGCCGCCGGGGTTGCGGGCGGAGGAGAAGTTGAGGACGGCGACGGGCCGGCCGGGGGCGGCTTCGGTCAGCCGCCGGGCCGCGTCCAGGCTGGACTCCCCCGTGACCTCGAAGCGGGTGGTCCGGTCGGTGCCGGGGGTCACCGGGACGGGCTGCGGGCCGTACAGGACGGTCCTGGCGAGAGCGGCGGCGACCTGGGGTCCGATGGTGAGCGGACGGCCGTCGGGGGCCTCGTACCGGCCCACCGCGACGATCTCCTCGGTCCGCTTCGCGATCTCTCGCAGACGTGCACTCATACCCGGCATGCTCGATAATCATTCAAGCGCGTGGCAACCGGATTTTCGCCGCCGAAGGCACCCTTGTGCGAACACACACCGGTGGCTTAGGTGGGACGGAACCCCTCGACAGGAGGAGCCCCCATGCCATTGAGCGACGTGCCGGACAGCGGTGGTCCGCTCGCCGAGGACGAGGCCGAGGATCTGCTGCGCTGTATCTGTTTCAAGACCGGCCCACCGCGCACGGTGGGGGTCGAACTGGAGTGGTTCGTGCACGACCTGCACGTGCCGCAACTCCCCGTCGCCACCGACCGGCTCCGCACCGCCTTCGGCGGACTGCGGACCCTGCCGCTGCGATCGGCACTCACCTTCGAACCCGGCGGGCAGCTGGAGCTCAGCTCGCCGCCCGCCGCGTCCCTCATGGAGTGCGTCACCACCGTATCGGCCGATCTGGCGGCCGTACGGACCGCGCTCGCCGCCTCCGGTCTCACCCTCACCGGATCCGGCACCGATCCCTGGCACCCACCGCGCGACCGGCTGCTGTGCGAGCCCCGGTACGACGCGATGGAGACCTTCCTCGACCGTACGGGCCCGGCGGGGCGCGCCATGATGCGTGACTCCGCCTCCGTCCAGGTCTGCCTCGACGCGGGGCACGAGGAGCCCGGGCCGCTGGGCTTCGAGCGGCGCTGGCGCCTGGCCCACCTGCTGGGCCCGGTGCTGGTCGCCGCGTTCGCCAACTCCCCCGTCCTGCACGGCAAGCCGTCCGGTCTGCGGTCCACCCGGCAGGGCCTGTGGGCCGACCTCGACCCGGTGCGCAGCCTGGCTCCGGACATCCGCCTGGAGCCGCGCGCCGCCTACGCCGCGCACGCGCTGGACGCGCCCGTGATGTGCGTCCGGGGCGGAGACGGGGCGTGGCTGGTGCCCGAGGGGCTGACCCTGCGGCAGTGGCTGCGGTCCGGGGAGCCGAGGTCCGCCACCCGTGCGGACCTCGACTACCACCTGACCACGCTATTCCCGCCGGTCAGGCCGCGCGGTCACCTGGAACTGCGCATGATCGACGCCCAGCCGGGCGAGGACGGCTGGATCGTGCCGCTCGCCGTCACGGCCGCGCTGTTCGACGACCCGGAGGCGGCCGAGGCCGCGTACCGGGTGGTGGAGCCACTCGCGCCGGCGGCGCCGGGCGGTGCCCCGCACGACGCCCCGCCGCGTGACGCGCTGTGGCGGAGTGCCGCGCGCGACGGTCTGACCGCGCCCCCCTTGCGCGACGCGGCCGACGCCTGCTTCGCCCTCGCGCTGGACGCGCTGCCCCGCCGGGGCGCCACCGCCGCCGTGGTGGACGCGGTCGCCGCGTTCCGCGAGCGTCACGTCGCGCCGGGCAGGTGTCCCGCCGACGACCCGTACACCCCCGCGACCGTGCCGGAGACCGGGACACCCGGGAAGGACGTCCGTACATGACCGACCCCGAACGGCTCAGGCGGCGGGCGCTGGACGCGCTGACCACCGCCCGGGCCCGGACCACCCTGCTCACGAGCTGTGTCGGCGAGGGTGAACTGACCGCCCAGCACTCGCCGTTGATGTCCCCGCTCGTGTGGGACCTGGCGCACATCTCCAACCAGGAGGAGCAGTGGCTGCTGCGCGCGGTCGCCGGGCGTGAGGCGCTGCGCCCGGAGATCGACTCGATCTACGACGCGTTCGAGCACCCCAGGGCCACCCGGCCCACGCTGCCGCTGCTGGCCCCGGCCGAGGCGCGGGTCTACGCCTCCGACGTGCGCGGCCGGGTCCTCGACGTGCTGGAGCGCACCGCGCTGGAGGGCGGCCCGCCGCTGGTCGACGCGGCGTTCGCGTTCGGCATGGTCGCCCAGCACGAGCAGCAGCACGACGAAACGATGCTGATTACCCATCAGCTGCGGCGCGGGCCGGCCGCGCTGGACGCCCCGGAGCCGCCGCCGGGTCCCGGTACGGACGGTCTGCCCGCCGAGGTGCGGGTACCGGGCGGGCCGTTCACCATGGGCACCTCGGCCGAGCCGTGGGCGCTGGACAACGAACGGCCCGCGCACGCGCGCGTGGTGCCGGAGTTCTTCATCGACACGGTGCCGGTCACCAATGGCGCGTACATGGCGTTCATCGCGGAGGGCGGCTACCGCGACGAGCGCTGGTGGGCGCCGGAGGGCTGGGCGCAGATCCGGGAGCACGGCATCGGCGCGCCGCTGTTCTGGCGCCGGGAGGGCGGCCAGTGGCTGCGGCGCCGGTTCGGGGTGGTCGAGGCGGTGCCGGAGGACGAGCCGGTGCTGCACGTCAGCTGGTACGAGGCCGACGCGTACGCCCGCTGGGCGGGGCGCCGGCTGCCGACCGAGGAGGAGTGGGAGAAGGCGGCCCGGCACGATCCGGTCTCGGGCCGTTCGCTGCGCTACCCGTGGGGCGACGAGGACCCGACGCCGGCGCACGCCAACCTGGGTCAGCGCCACCTGCGGCCCGCACCGGCCGGAAGCTATCCGGCGGGGCGGTCGCCGCTCGGGGTCCGGCAGTTGATCGGGGACGTGTGGGAGTGGACGTCCAGCGACTTCCTCCCCTACCCCGGCTTCGTCGCGTTCCCGTACCGGGAGTACTCGGAGGTGTTCTTCGGGCCGGGGCACAAGGTGCTGCGCGGCGGTTCGTTCGCGGTCGACGCGGTGGCGTGCCGGGGTACGTTCCGCAACTGGGACCTGCCGGTGCGGCGCCAGATCTTCTCCGGTTTCCGCACCGCGCGGGACGGGGCGCGGGACGGGGGTGGCGCCTGATGTGTCGTCATATCGCTTACCTGGGACCGCCGTCGCCGCTGGGTGAGCTGCTGGTGCGGCCCGCGCACGGCCTGTACCGGCAGTCCTGGGAGCCCCGGCGGCAGCGGTACGGGACGGTGAACGCGGACGGGTTCGGCGTCGGCTGGTACGCGGACGGTGACCCCGTCCCGGCCCGCTACCGGCGCGCCGGGCCGATCTGGGCCGACCTGTCGTTCGCCGACCTGGCCAGGGTGGTGCGCACCGGGGCCCTGCTGGCGGCCGTCCGGGACGCCACCCTGTCGGGCGCCGACGCGGAGGCCGCCGCCGCCCCGTACGCCGCCGGGCCGTGGCTGTTCAGCCACAACGGTGCCGTGAAGGGCTGGCCCGGTTCGCTGGGCCGGCTCGCCTCGCTGCTCCCGGCGAACGAACTGCTGTCGCTCGAAGCCCGCAACGACTCGGCCCTGGTCTGGGCGCTGGTCCTGCACCGGCTGCGGGACGGCGACGAGCCGGGCCAGGCGCTGGCCGACACCGTCCTGGACGTCGCCGCGGCGGCGCCCGGCTCCCGGCTGAACCTGCTGCTGACCGACGGCGAGACGGTCTG
Organism: Streptomyces ficellus; assembly: GCF_009739905.1. Classification (NCBI taxonomy): domain Bacteria; kingdom Bacillati; phylum Actinomycetota; class Actinomycetes; order Kitasatosporales; family Streptomycetaceae; genus Streptomyces; species Streptomyces ficellus. The sequence continues at coordinate 752,463 of NZ_CP034279.1, forward strand.
CGCGACCGCCTGGGGCGACACCCTGTGGTACCTGGCCGAGCCGGGCCGGAGCCGTACGGTCGTGGCCTCGGAGCCGTACGACGACGATCCGGGCTGGCGCGAGGTGCCGGACCGCACCGTCCTCGCCGCCACCCGCACCGATGTCCTTCTCACCCCGCTCAAGGAGCCCCCCGCGTGAGCCCGTTCCTGCTGACCCGCACCCTGCCCGAGGACGCCACCGGTGCCGACCTGCGCACCGACGTCCTGCACGGCCTGACCCGCACGCCCAAGGACCTGCCGCCCAAGTGGTTCTACGACGCGCGGGGCAGCGAGTTGTTCGAGGAGATCACCCGGCTGCCCGAGTACTACCCGACGCGGGCGGAGCGGGAGATCCTGATCGCCCGCGCCGGCGAGATCGCGCGCATCACCGGGGCCCGCACCCTGGTGGAGCTGGGTTCGGGCTCGTCGGAGAAGACCCGCCACCTGATCGACGCGCTATTGCCGGGCCTGGAGAGCTACGTGCCGGTCGACGTGAGCGAGAGCGCGCTGCGCGGGGCGGCCGAGGCGCTGACCGCCGAGCACCCGGACCTCCAGGTGCACGCGCTGATCGCCGACTTCACCCGGGGCCTCGCCCTGCCGGGCACGCCCGGGCCCCGGCTGGTCGCCTTCCTCGGCGGCACGATCGGCAATCTGCTCCCGGAGCAGCGGCGGCTGTTCCTGCGTTCGGTGCGGGCACTGCTGACGCCGGGCGACGCGCTGCTGATGGGCACCGACCTGGTGAAGGACGAGGAGACGCTGGTCGCGGCGTACGACGACGCGGCGGGGGTGACGGCCGCGTTCAACAAGAACGTGCTGTCGGTGCTCGCCCGCGAGCTGGGCGCGGACGCCGACCCGGCCGACTTCGACCACGTCGCCGTGTGGGACCGGGAGAAGGAGTGGATCGAGATGCGGTTGCGGGCGCGTGAGGCGCTGACCGTGAAGATCCCGGAGCTGGACCTGGCGGTCACCTTCGAGGCCGGTGAGGAGATGCGTACGGAGGTGTCGGCGAAGTTCCGTCAGGAGGGCGTGCGCGCCGAGCTCGCGGCCGCCGGGATGGAGCTGGCGCACTGGTGGACCGACGAGGAGGGGCGGTTCGCGCTGTCGCTGGCGACGGCCGTCTGACCGGTGGGGTGCACGGCCCGCTGCGCCGCGCGAGCCAGGGTGCGGCGGTCGGGGTGGTGGCCGGCGGGGATCGGGGCGAGGATCCGGATCTCCGCGGTGAGCCCGCCGGCCGCCGCGATCCGCCACAGGGAGGCGGCGAGCGGGTCGTCCCCGACGAACGCCGCCGGCCCGGTCGGGTGATAGGTGAGGCGTACGGGCTGGACGGCGGCGCCCGCGTCCAGCGCGGCCTGGAACGCGGCGGGCCGGAACCGTCCGTGGGCGCGGCCGCACCAGGTGGAGCCCTCGGGGAAGACCACCACGCGGGAGCCGCCCCGGAGGGCGTCCGCGAGTTCCCGGACCGTTCCGGGCAGGGCGCGCGGCCGGTCGCGTGCGACGAAGAGGGTGCCGCCGCGGGCGGCGAGCGGCCCGAGCAGCGGCCAGCGCCGCACCTCGCTCTTGGCGAGCATCCGGCCGGGCAGGACGGCGGCGACGAGCGGTATGTCGAGCCACGATATGTGGTTGGCGACGACGAGGCGGGGCGTGTCGTCCGGCCGGCCGGCCACCCGGAGGCGTACCCCGAACGCGCGGAGCACGGCCCGGCACCAGAGCCGGGTGGCCCGCTCGCGGGCGGTGCGGCCGAGGGGCGCGGCGAGCGGCGCGAGGAGCACCCCGGCGAGGACCACCAGGACGCCGGCCGTGAGCCGCGCGGCGGCGATCCCCGGACGTGCGACGGCACTCTGGTGCGGTGCGCGGGCGCAGGTACGGGGCGTGCACGGTGCGCCGGGCAGCCAGACGCTCACCGGAGGGGCGCCAGGGAGAGGAAGTGGCGCAGGTAGCGGGGGTCGGTGCGGCGCAGCGACAGCAGGACGTACAGGTCGGCGACGCCGAAGTCGACGTCGTGGGCAGGGGCCCCGCAGACCTGGGCGCCGAGCCGCAGGTAGCCGCGCAGCAGGGGCGGCAGGGGGGTGCGGCCGGCGGGCCGGGCGACGCCGTCGGCGGACCACAGCCGGTGCGGGGTGACCCAGTGCTCCTCCGGGGCCAGGTGCTTGTCCCTGACCGTGTCCCAGGTGGCGGCGGCGAGGGCGCCGCCGTCGGCAAGCGGGAGCGAGCAGCAGCCGGCCAGCCAGGTGTGCCCGGTGCGCACCATGTACCGGGCGATGCCCGCCCAGATCAGGGAGATCACGGCTCCGTTGCGGTGGGCGGGGTGGACGCAGGAGCGGCCCACCTCCACCAGGTCGTGCCGGAGCGGGGCGAGCCGGGTGAGGTCGAACTCGCCCTCGGAGTAGAGCCGTCCGGCGACGCGGGCGCGGTCGGGCGGCAGCAGCCGGTAGGTGCCGACGACCTCGCCGGTGACCTCCTCGCGTACGAGCAGGTGGTCGCAGTAGGCGTCGAACTCGTCGCCGTCGAGGCCCGGTTCGGGCCCCTCGATGCGCGCCCCGAGTTCACCGGCGAACACCTGGTGGCGCAGTCGCTGGGCGGCGCGCACCTCCTCCTGGTCGCGGGCGAGGGAGACGACGTAGTGGGGCGGGGCCGGGGCGGGCGCTGCCGTGGGGCCGGCGAGCGCGGCGGGGGAAGCGGGCATGGAGGTCTCCTGTGCCGGAGGAACGGACGGGGCCGGACCGCGGCTGCGCCGGTCCGGCTCCCTACTTCTTCCGTGGCCGGCTGGATTCGACATGACCGCGCGGCGATGCCCGGATGTGCGGCGGCTGAATGCCCGGTACGGCCCCGGGGCGCACCCGGCCGGGCGGGCCCGCGGGGGGGTCAGCGGTTGTCGCTCAGGAGGGCGGTGATGCGGGCGGAGGCGGCGCGGGCCGCGCGTTCGGGGGACTCGCCCTCCAGGACCGCGGTCATGTACGGCTTGATCGGGTTGGCCGCCTCGACGGCCGCCCACCGCGGCGAGTTGGGAGTCGCCCGGCCGCGCTCGGCGCCCACGGCCATGGCGGCGGTGGCCTCCTGGCCCTGGACGACGGGGGCGAGGGACGCCTTGTTGGGGACGTAGTTCATGGTGCGGGCCAGGTCGGTCTGCCACTTCCCGCCGGCCAGCGCCGCGACGACCTGGGTGGCGGCGTGCCGTTCGCCCGAGTTGAGCGGGATGATCAGGTCGGAGCCGCCGGTGAAGACCGCGCACGGCTGGTCGGCGGTCTTGCCGGGGATCGGGAAGAAGCCGAGTTTCCCCTTGAGGGCGGGGTTGCGTTCCTCGATGGCGGCGGCCGCGCTGGGCGGCGCGATGATCTGGGCGACGTCGCCCCCGGCGAAGACCTGGGCCTGTGGCGGGTTCTCCTCGTCGGCGTCCTTGGGGCCGTCGCCCAGCGCCTGGAGCTCCTGGTAGACGGCCATGCCGCGCAGGGCGGCGGGACTGTGCAGGGCGCCGGTCCACGTGCCGTTCTTCTCGGTGGCCAGCTCGCCGCCCTCGTCCCACACGAACCCGGCGAGGGTGTACCAGTCCTGGCCGGCGAGGTAGATGCCCTGGGTGCCGCCGGGGCCGTCGTCGAGCTTCTCGGTGTCCTCCAGCCACTGTTCGCGGGTCTTGGGGGGCGAGTCGATGCCGGCCCGGGCGAAGAGGTCCTTGTGATAGATGACGACACGGTTGGCGGCGTACCAGGGGATGCCGTACTGGGAACCCCGGACCTTGCCGGGCTCGGCGAGGCCGGGCAGCCAGTCCTCGTAGCCGAGGTCCCGCACCGATTCGAGGGTCAGGTCGTGCAGCAGCTCGGTCTCGGCGTACTGGGCGACCTGGGTGTTGCCGACCTCGATGACGTCGGGGGCGTCGTCGCTCGCCAGCGCGGCGGTGACCTTCTTCCCGATGCCGGTCCACTCCTGGAGGGTGACCTCCAGCTCGACGCCGGGGTGCTCCTTCTCGTACGAGGTGGTGAACCGCTCCAGGAAGTCGTCGGACACGCTGCCCTTCATCAGCCAGACCGTCACCGTGCGGGTGCCGGGCGCGTCGTCGCCGGGCAGGACGCCGCACCCGGCGAGGCCGGGCAGGGCTGTGGCCAGGAGCGCGCAGGCGCCGGCCAGGGTGCGCTTCTTCACGGAGGTCACGTAGGTCACCTTTTGCTGAGCAGGGAGAGTGGACCCGACGTGGGGGGATGCGAAGCCGGTTCGCCGCGGGCGTGATGGCTGGATTTTGGTATGGACCAAGTGGCGGGTCAAGGGGTGGCCGGTGGTGACGGACGGTGACCGGGCCCCCGGGGGGCCATGCCGTGCGGACCCCGGCCCGGTGGTGCACCGTGGAAGGACGTACCACCGGGCGATGACGGCCGGGCGAACGAGGAGACCTCCATGTCGCACCACACCTACCGCGTCACCGAGATCGTCGGCACCTCGCACGAGGGCGTGGACGACGCGATGCGCAACGGCATCGCGCGTGCTTCCGAGACGTTGCGGAACCTGGACTGGTTCGAGGTGACGCAGGTCAGAGGGCACATCGAGGACGGGCGGATCGCCCACTACCAGGTCGGGATGAAGGTCGGTTTCCGCCTGGAGGACGACCACGGGACCTCTGACTGATCAGGGCCGGGCACGAGGCCGCCGGCTGATCAGGTCCGGCCCTCCTGCTCCTGGGCCTGGACGAGGGTCTCCGACTCCTCCGCCCAGCGGGCCCGTACGACCCGGAAACCCGCCCGTTCGGCGGCGTCGCAGACCAGTTCGTCGTCGTCGACGAGCATCCGGACCTCGCGGTTCGCGGAGAGCCGCCGCAGGATCTCCAGCTTGGTGACCCTGGCCGGCCGGCGGTCCTGGTTGCGGCGCATGTGGACCGGCCCTTCGGGCAGACCGTGGGCGGCGAGCCAGGCGACCGTGTCCGCGCGGCACCGCTCGGGGCGTCCGGTGAGGTACACGATGTCGCAGTCGGCGGCGGCCTCCCGGCACAGCCGTACGCCCGTGGCGAGCGGCGGGTCGTGGGGCGCGGCGGTGAAGAAGGCGTCCCAGTCGCGGGGCCGGCGATCCAGGTGGTGCTGCCGGTGCCGGGTGTCGGACAGGGTGTTGTCCAGGTCGAAGACGGCCAGGGGCCTGCTGCTGCGTGTCACGGCCCCAGCGTAGGGAATCATCCGCGGGCACCGGTGTTGAACCTGGGCGTGAGCTCTTTGATCGCTGCGACGCGCCTGTCGGTTCTGGACCGGTCCCGCACCCGTGAGGGGGAGGACGGCGGTCAGGCCCTGCGGGCGACCGTGGACCTGGCCCGGGAGGTGGAGCGGCTCGGGTACCACCGCTTCTGGGTCTCGGAGCACCACGGCGTGCCGGGCGTCGCGGGCTCGGCGCCGACGGTACTGGCGGCCGCCGTGGCGGCCGCGACGCGCACGATCCGGGTGGGCACGGGCGGGGTGATGCTGCCGAACCATCAGCCGTTGGTGGTGGCGGAGCAGTTCGGGGTGCTGGAGTCGCTGTTCCCGGGGCGGATCGACATGGGTCTGGGCCGGTCGGTGGGGTTCACGGACGGGATCCGGCGGGCGCTGGGCCGTGGCAAGAAGGACGCGGACGACTTCGCCGGGCGGCTGGAGGAGCTGCTGGGCTGGTTCACGGGTACGCAGACGGCGCATCCGCGGGTGCACGCCCGGCCGGCCGAGGGGCTGCGGGTCGCTCCGTACGTGCTGGCCACCGGTGAGGGGGCGGCCGTCGCCGCCGCGGCGGGGCTGCCGCTGGTGATCGGCGACCTGAAGGGGCGGCCCAAGGTGGTGGCCTCGATCGAGCGCTACCGGTCGGCGTTCCGCCCCTCCGTCTGGTCGGCGGAGCCGTACGTCGTCGTGGCGGGCACCGTCGCGGTCGCCGCGACCGAGGAGGAGGCGCGGCGGCTGCTGATACCGGAGGCGTGGGCGATGGCATACGCGCGCACCGAGGGCGTGTTCCCGCCGCTCGCGCCGCCGGAGCGGATCGAGGGCCTGCCGATGACCGCCCGGCAGCGGGAGTTCTACGCGTCGGGTCTGGCGGGCCACGTCCACGGCACGGAGGAGCAGGTGCGGGACGCCCTGGAGGAGGCGCTGAAGGAGACGGCGGCGGACGAGATCCTGGTGACGACCAGTACGCACGACCGTGCGGCGCTGCTGGACTCGTACACCAGGCTAGCCCGGCTCGCGGGTCTGACCAGCGTAAACACCTAGACTGGCGGTCATGCCGGCTCCTCATGACCCTGATCGTTTCGTCCGTGTCCGCGGCGCGCGGGAGCACAATCTGCGCGCGGTCGACGTGGACGTCCCGCGGGACGCGCTGGTGGTGTTCACGGGGGTCTCCGGTTCGGGCAAGTCGTCGCTGGCGTTCGGGACGATCTACGCGGAGGCGCAGCGGCGCTATTTCGAGTCGGTCGCGCCGTACGCGCGGCGGCTGATCCAGCAGGTGGGGGCGCCGAAGGTCGGGGAGATCACCGGGCTGCCGCCGGCGGTGTCGCTGGAGCAGCGCCGGTCGTCGCCGGGGTCGCGGTCCTCGGTGGGTACGGTGACGACGCTGTCGAACTCGCTGCGGATGCTGTTCTCGCGGGCGGGCGACTATCCGGCCGGGGCGGAGCGGCTGGACTCGGACGCGTTCTCCCCGAACACGGCCGCCGGGGCGTGTCCCGAGTGTCATGGGCTGGGCCGGGTGCACGGCACCAGCGAGGAGCTGCTGGTGCCGGATCCGGGTCTGTCGATCCGGGAGTGCGCGATCGCGGCGTGGCCGGGTGCCTGGCAGGGGAAGAACCTGCGGGACGTGCTGGACGCCCTCGGGTACGACGTGGACCGGCCGTGGCGGGAGCTGGCGCGCGAGGACCGGGAGTGGATCCTGTTCACGGACGAGCAGCCGGTGGTCACGGTGCACCCGGTGCGGGAGGCGGGCCGGATCCAGCGTCCATACCAGGGCACGTACACGAGCGCGCGGCGCCATGTGCTGCACACCTTCGCCGACTCGAAGAGCCAGGCGCTGCGGGCGAGGGCGGAGCGCTTCCTGACGAGCGCGCCCTGCCCGGTGTGCGGCGGGAGCCGGCTGCGGGCGGAGGCGCTGGCGGTGACGTTCGGCGGGCGGACGATCGCGGAACTGGCGGCGCTGCCGGTGGCCGCGCTGGCCGAGGTGCTCGCCGGGGCGGCGCGGGCGCTGGCCGGGGTGGCGGAGGGCGAGACCGCGCGGGTGCTGACGGCCGATCTGGCGGCCCGGATCGCCACGGTCACCGAGCTGGGTCTCGGCTATCTCAGTCTGGACCGGGCGACGCCGACCCTGTCCGCCGGTGAGCTCCAGCGGCTGCGGCTGGCCACGCAGCTGCGGTCGGGGCTGTTCGGCGTGGTGTACGTGCTGGACGAGCCGTCCGCGGGGCTGCACCCGGCCGACACGGAGGCGCTGCTGGTGGTGCTGGACCGGCTGAAGGCGGCCGGGAACTCGGTGTTCGTGGTGGAGCACCACCTGGGCGTGATGCGGCACGCGGACTGGCTGGTCGACGTGGGGCCGCGGGCGGGCGAGCACGGGGGCCGGGTGCTGCACAGCGGTCCGCCCGGGGGGCTGCGGGAGGTGCGGGAGTCGGCGACGCGCCGGTTCCTGTTCGACGGGGCCGCGGCGCCGGTGCGGGTGGTGCGCGAGCCGTCCGGGTGGCTGGAGGTCGGTCCGGTCACGCGGCACAACCTGCGGGCCCTGAAGGCGCGGTTGCCGCTGGGTGCCCTCACGGCGGTGACGGGGGTGTCCGGTTCGGGCAAGTCGACGCTGGTGGCCGAGCTGTCGGAAGAACTGCCCGGCGTCGGGCGGCTGGTGACGGTGGACCAGCGGCCGATCGGCCGGACGCCGCGGTCGAACCTGGCGACGTACACGGGTCTGTTCGACGTGGTGCGCAAGCTGTTCACGGGGACGGAGGAGGCACGGGCGCGGGGGTACCGGGCGGGGCGGTTCTCGTTCAACGTGGCGGGCGGACGGTGTGAGACGTGCCAGGGCGAGGGGTTCGTCTCGGTGGAGCTGCTGTTCCTGCCCAGTACGTACACCCCGTGTCCCGACTGCGGCGGGGCCCGCTACCAGCCGGAGACGCTCGAGGTGCGGTACCGGGGGCGGAACATCGCCGAGGTGCTGGACCTGACGGTGGAGGCGGCCGCGGAGTTCTTCGCCGGCTCCCCCACCGCGGTGCGCAGTCTGCGGGCGCTGCTGGACGTGGGGCTCGGCTATCTGCGGCTCGGGCAGCCGGCGACGGAGCTGTCGGGCGGTGAGGCGCAGCGCATCAAGCTGGCCGCCGAGCTCCAGCGGGTGCGCCGCGGGCACACGCTGTACGTGCTGGACGAGCCGACGACCGGTCTGCACCCGGCCGATGTGGAGGTGCTGATGCGCCAGTTGCACGGCCTGGTGGACGCCGGGCATTCGGTGGTGGTCGTGGAGCACGACATGGACGTGGTGGCCGGCGCGGACTGGGTCGTGGACCTGGGGCCGGGGGGCGGCGACGCGGGCGGCCGGGTCGTCGCCACCGGGACGCCGGCCGAGGTGGCGGGTGCGGCGGGCAGCCGCACCGCGCCGTACCTCGCGGCGGTGCTGGGGCGCTAGGGTCTGTCCGGAAAGTATCGGCGTCCGCCCGGAGGGCGGGGCCGGGGGCGTCTGGGGCGTGCGATCGCAGAGTGCTTCTTGACGCTTGGTGGCGGCTCGGGGGTACAACGCCTGCTCAATCGCCACCGGCTGCGTCGTTCCTGCGCCGCAGCCAGTGCCACCACCGGCTCTGTGGCTGATGGGTGGACATGGCAAGCGCTGTCTCCAGCGCGTTGCGGGTGCTCAGGGTGTGCGTGTGCTCGTCGCCCAGGATGCGGACGCGGTCATCGAGGGTTCGGCGCAGCAGCTGTATCGCCTCGGCCTGCTCACCCGCACTGGTCAAAGCGAGAGCGAGGTTGTGGCGACTGGCAAGGGTGTCCGGGTGCTCGGGGCCCAGGATACGGGTGCGGTCCTCCAGGGTCTGCCGGTGCATGCGCGCTGCTTGCGCGTGGTCGCCCATCCCGTCCAGGGCGAGACCGAGGCTGTCCCGGCCGGCCAGCGTATGCGGATGCGCGTCGCCCAGAATGCGGGCGTGGTCGTTGAGCACCTGCCGCAGCAGCTGTATCGCCTCCGTCCGCTCACCCGCCCTGGTCAGGGCGCCGGCGAGGTTATGGCGGCTGAGCAGGGTGAGGTGGTGCTCGGGGCCCAGGACACGGGTGCGGTCCTCCAGGGTGCGCCGGTGCATGCGCACTGCTTGCGCGTGCTCGCCCATCCCGTCCAGGGCGAGTCCGAGGCTGTCCCGGCTGGCCAGCGTATGCGGATGCTCGGGGCCCAGGACGCGGGTACGGTCGTTGAGGGTCTGCCGCAGCAGACCCACCGCCTCGGCATGCTCACCCGTCCCGTCCAATGCGCATGCGAGGTCATTGCGGCTGGTCAGGGTATCGGGGTGCACGGGGCCCAGTACGCGGGCGCGGTCCTCCAGGGTCTGCCGCAGCAGGCGTAGTGCCTCGGCCGGCTCTCCCAGTCCGAACAAGGCATTGCCCAGGTTGTTGCGGCTGGTCAAGGTGTCGGGGTGCTCGGGGCCCAGCATGCGGGTCGCGACGTCGAGGACCCGTTCATCCAGCAGGCGCGCCGCACCGAAAGCGCCGGCCTTCTGCAGCACCTGCGCCAGGGCGTCGAGAGCGGTGCGGTGGTGTGTGGCCGTGCGCGGGTCCCCGTACTCGAGCAGCAGAGGCAGGTGGGGGGCGAGGAGCACGGCTGCGGGCCAACCAGCGCGCCCGCGCCGGCTGGCCTCGTGCACGGCCGTGGTCAGCCGCTCGGCAAGGGCCCGGTGCCACACGGCGAGCTCGGAGGTCTCGGCCGTGAGGGCGACAGCGTTGATCTCCCGTATCAAGGGATGCAGCACCACCTGCGCCCCCTCACTGCTGCCCGACGCCGGGCCGGTGCTGCCGGGAGAGTGGGGCAGGCCGAGGAGACCGTAGCGGTGCAGGCCGGCGAACGCGCCTTCCAGGGCCATCGCGGTGACGTCGTGACCGGTGACGACGGACAGCAGGTCCGGGGTGATCAGGGACAGTGGGACGGGGGCCTGAGCCAGCAGGGCCAGCAGTCGCAACAAGGGGCGGGCCAGAGCGTTGCCCTCCCCGGCGAGCTGGTCCAAGGACACTTCCCAGGTATGCCGCACCACGGCGCGGGCGACCTGCGGATGGGAGGCATTCGGGTGCGCCGCTCCCAATAAGAACCGCAGTTCCTGATCCAGGGCCTGTCGGTAGGCGGCGAAGGTGCGGTAGCGGCTGGTGGGTCCGGCCAGATAGGTGCCAGCCGCGTGCAACGCCAGTGGCAGCCCGCCCAGTCGTGCCGCCAGCTCCCGGGCCTGCTCGGCGGTGCCGGCCGCGGGAGCAGTGTCCAGTAGGACTTGCCCCGCGGGTCGCACCGGCAGCGGCTCCAGCGGCAGCAGCCGTGCGCACGGACCCCAGGTCTGCTCGCTGCCATCCCGGCTGGTCACCACCAGCAGGCCCCGGCCGTGCGGACGGATCCAGCCGCGGTAGTCGGCCACCGGCTCCCCTGCCGGGCCGATCTCGTACGGCTCGTCGGCATTGTCCACCACCAGCAGCCACCGTCGCACCCGGCCCAACTGTCGCCAGACCACGTCCGGCAGGCTCGCCTGCCCCGCTCGCGCGGCCTCCAGCTCTGCCTCTGGCAGGCCGCAGGCCAGCGCCGCCTGCACCATCTGCTGCGCCAGCTCGGCGCCGTCCCGCCAGCGCACCCAGAACACTCGCCAGCCCATCGCCTCGGCCTGGGCGGCCAGTTGAGCGGCCACCGTTGTCTTGCCCATCCCGCCGACCGCGCACAGCACCGCGAACCGGCCCTGTGGCCGCCGGAGCATGCCTGCCAGCACGGCGAGTTCTCCCTCACGCCCCCGCACGCGCTGAACGTGCGGGGGACGTAACGAAGCCTGCCGGCCTCGGGCCAGTCGGCTCACCGGTGCCACCCGCGCCGGGGGTCTTGCCGCGGCATCCAGATGCCGGCCCCACAGCAACAGCCCGATGCTGACCGCCACCAGCACGGCGAACACCGGCCAGATCACCCACGCCTGTGCCGCCCAGCCCGGCACCGCGGCACTGGCGTAGTTGGTCACCGGCCCGAGCGCAGCCGCCGCCAGTGCGGCCCCTCCCGCCACCGCCGACCCGGCCCACGCACCCCGTCCACGCCCCATGGTCCGTGCCACCCCCGTCCACCGTCACCAGAATGCTCCCGCCTGGATGACGTCCATGGAAGGTTACGGGTGGACACGACGCGGGCGGCGGTGTTGCCAGCCGGCGCGGTCAGTCCTTGCCGGTCCTCGCCGGACAGCTTCCTCGCCCAGGCCGGTTCGGCGAGGACCTGCTGCCGGATCAGGCTGGATCAGTGAGCGCCCGCCACGGAGCGGCTGATGTCACCGTGGTGCAGCAAGATCCGAAAGATGGGCTCTGGGTGCCCGGGTGGCGCTTACGCGGCCGTGTCGTACGTGTAGTGGCGGGTGTGGTCGAGCATGTCGGCCGGGGTGACGTCGTTCCACGGGCGCATGGTGTCGTTGAGGTCGACCACGTTCGGGGTGCCGCCGGCCGGGAGGTAGGGGGAGCCGGGGTGGCGGGCCTGCCAGTCGGCCCAGAGTTTGTCGATGAAGGCGTGGTGCAGCCAGAACACCGGGTCGTTGGGGGACGCGCCGGTGCCCATCTGGCCGCCGACCCAGACGTGGACGCGGTTGTGGAGGTTGGCGCCGCGCCAGCCCTCGAGGTGGTTGCGGAAGCCGTCGGACGCGCTGTTCCAGGGCGGCATGTCGTACGTCTCCATGGCGAGGACGGCGTCGACCTCGGCGCGGGTGGGCAGTTGGCGGCCTCCGGCGCCGAGGGCGCGGCGCAGGAAGTCGCGGCCGTCGACGCGTACGGAGACGGTGAAGCGGTTGCCGCTGCGGGCGAAGGGGCCGTCCATGACCTGTCCGTCCCGGGCGCGGCCGGTGCCGCCGAGGAAGTCGGGGGCCCACAGGGAGGCGCGGGGCGTGCGGTCGGTGGTCCAGTCCCAGTAGGGCAGGGCGACCTCGGGGTCGACGGCCTGGAGGGCCTGCTCGAACTGGAGGAGGAAGCGGCGGTGCCAGGGCAGGAAGGACGGTGAGCGGTGGCCGACCCGGTCGCCGTTGTCGGTGTCGCTCATGATGAAGGCGTTGTGCGTGGTGACGAACTCGTCGTACCGGCCGGTGCGCTTGAGCTCCAGCACCGCGTCGGTGAAGCGGCGCTTCTCGGTGGCGGTCAGCTGGGCCTGGTTCTTGCGTACGGTCATGGTGGTGCGGCTCCGGATCGTGGTCAGGCGAGGGGCGGGGCGAGCGGGACGAGGGTGGCGCCCTGGAGTTCCCGGACGGCGGCGCGTGCCACGGCCCGGGGCGTGGCGAGCGGTTCGTAGTGGTTGATCACGCTGATCCAGGTGCCGTCGGCGTTCCGCATGAGGTGCAGTTCCTCGCCGTCGATCCGTACGGCGTAGCCGTCGCCGTGTGCCCCGTGCCCGTGGTGGCCGCCGGTGTGCGAGGGCGCTCCCTGTATGCGGCGGCCCTGGTAGACCTCGTCGAACGTGTCCGGTCCGGTGCTCCGGTGGGCCGGTGCGGCGACGGCCCGGTCGGACGTGGTGAGGGCGCGTCCGGCGGCGAGGCCGGCGGCGGCCGACGCGGCGACGCCGAGGGCGCGGCGGCGTGTGAGTGTGGTCATGGTTCCCCCCTGTGCGGTGGTCGGTTTCCGCCGGGGGGTGGTCAGGCCCCCCGGCGCGGCCCCATTGCTATCCGGGGGTTTCCGGAGTCAGGAATTCCGCAGGGGTGAGCCGGTCGCTATTGAGGCAACTTCAGCCACTTTGTCCATAGTTGAACATAAGTGATCTTTCCTGCCGATGGGCGCGCGACAGCCCCGGACCGGAAGTCTTGCAGAAGATGTAGCAACTTCGTGAAGATTCTTCGGTACCGGGGCGGTCGGCGTGGCACAACTCACGCCGGAAGACTGTCCGGAATCAGGTGCGGCGCGGCGCCTTGCGGTTCGCCCGCAGCCACTCCTTGTTCATGGCCGCGATCGACGGCAGCGGGATGCCCTTGGGGCAGGCGGTGGCGCACTCGCCGGTCAGCGTGCATCCGCCGAAGCCCTCCTCGTCCATGACCCGCACCATGTCCAGGACGCGGGTCTCCCGCTCCGGAGCACCCTGCGGGAGCACGTTGAGGTGGTTCACCTTCGCCGAGGTGAACAGCATCGCCGAACCGTTGGGGCAGGCCGCCACGCAGGCGCCGCAGCCGATGCACTCGGCGTGCTCGAAGGCGAAGTCCGCGTCCGCCTTGGGCACCGGCGTGGCGTGCGCCTCCGGCGCGGAGCCGGTGGGGGCGCTGACGTAGCCGCCGGCCTGGATGATCCGGTCGAAGGCCGAGCGGTCCACGACCAGGTCCTTGACGACCGGGAAGGCGGCGGCGCGCCACGGTTCGATGTCGATGGTGTCGCCGTCCTCGAACGCCCGCATGTGCAGTTGACAGCTGGTGGTGCGCTCGGGCCCGTGGGCGTCGCCGTTGATGACGAGCGAGCAGGCGCCGCAGATGCCCTCGCGGCAGTCGTGGTCGAAGGCGACCGGGTCCTCGCCGCGGAGGATGAGCTCCTCGTTGAGGGTGTCGAGCATCTCCAGGAAGGACATGTCCCGGGAGATGCCGTCCACCTCGTAGGTGGCCATCGCGCCGGGGGCGTCGGGGTTCTTCTGGCGCCAGACGCGCAGGGTGAGCCTCATGCGTAGCTCCGCTGGGTGGGGTGGACGTACTCGAAGACGAGGTCTTCCTTGTGCAGCACCGGAGCCTCGCCCGTGCCGCGGAACTCCCAGGCGGCGACGTACGAGAACTCCTCGTCGGCGCGGAGCGCCTCGCCGTCCGGCGTCTGGGACTCCTCGCGGAAGTGACCGCCGCACGACTCCGACCGGTTCAGCGCGTCGAGGCACATCAGCTCGGCGAGTTCCAGGTAGTCGACGACGCGGTTGGCCTTCTCCAGCGACTGGTTGAACTCCTCGCCGGTGCCCGGCACCTTGATCCGCCGCCAGAACTCCTCACGGATTCGCGGGATCCGGTCGAGGGCCTTGCGCAGCCCCGCCTCACCGCGGGCCATGCCGCAGAACTCCCACATCAGTTCGCCGAGTTCGCGGTGGAAGGAGTCCGGCGTGCGGTCGCCGTCGACGGCGAGCAGCAGGCTCAGCCGGTCCTCGGTCTCCGCGAGGACCTCCGCCACGACGGGGTGCGTGGCGTCGACCGCGTCCGTGTGCGGATGGCGGGCGAGGTAGTCGTTGATGGTGGACGGCAGGACGAAGTACCCGTCTGCCAGGCCCTGCATCAGCGCGGACGCGCCCAGCCGGTTGGCGCCGTGGTCGGAGAAGTTGGCCTCGCCGATCGCGAACAGCCCGGGCACGGTGGTCTGGAGGTCGTAGTCCACCCACAGGCCGCCCATCGTGTAGTGCACGGCCGGGTAGATCCTCATCGGCACCTCGTACGGATCCTCGTCGGTGATCCGCTGATACATGTCGAAGAGGTTGCCGTACTTGGCCTCGACGGCCCCCCGCCCCATGCGCCGGATGGCGTCGGCGAAGTCCAGGTACACGCCCTGGCCCCCGGGCCCGACGCCGCGCCCCTCGTCGCAGACGTTCTTGGCGGCGCGGGAGGCGATGTCACGCGGGACGAGGTTGCCGAAGGAGGGGTAGATCCGCTCCAGGTAGTAGTCGCGGTCCTCCTCGGGGATCTCGTTCGGCGGGCGGGTGTCGCCCTCCGCCTTCGGCACCCAGATGCGGCCGTCGTTGCGCAGCGACTCGCTCATCAGGGTGAGCTTGGACTGGTGGTCACCGGTGCGCGGGATGCAGGTGGGGTGGATCTGGGTGAAGCAGGGGTTGGCGAAGTACGCGCCGCGCCGGTGCGCCCGCCACACGGCGGTGGCGTTGGAGTTCATGGCGTTCGTCGACAGGTAGAAGACGTTGCCGTAGCCGCCGGAGGCGAGCACGACGGCGTCCGCGAAGTAGGTGTCGATCCGGCCGGTGACCAGGTCGCGGGCGACGATGCCGCGCGCCCGCCCGTCGATCACGATCAGGTCCAGCATCTCGGTACGGGCGTGCATCTCGACGTTGCCCGCCGCGATCTGCCGGGACAGCGCCTGGTAGGCGCCCAGCAGCAGCTGCTGCCCGGTCTGGCCGCGGGCGTAGAAGGTGCGGGAGACCTGGACGCCGCCGAAGGAGCGGGTGTCGAGGAGGCCCCCGTACTCGCGGGCGAAGGGGACGCCCTGCGCCACGCACTGGTCGATGATCTCCACGGAGATCTGCGCGAGGCGGTGGACGTTGGACTCGCGGGCCCGGAAGTCGCCGCCCTTGACGGTGTCGTAGAAGAGGCGGTGGACGGAGTCGCCGTCGTTGCGGTAGTTCTTGGCCGCGTTGATGCCGCCCTGGGCGGCGATGGAGTGGGCACGGCGCGGCGAGTCCTGGTAGCAGAACTGCACGACGTGGTAGCCCTGTTCGGCCAGCGTCGCGCCGGCGGAACCGCCCGCGAGGCCGGTGCCGACGACGATGACGGTGTGCTTGCGCCGGTTGGCCGGGTTGACCAGCTTCGCCTCGAAGCGGCGCGTGTCCCAGCGGTCGGCGATCGGCCCGCCGGGCGCCTTGGTGTCGGCGAGCGGTGCGCCGGTCTCGTGGTCCAGGTAGCTCATGTCAGCTCACCACTCCGGTCATGACGGCGACGGGTACGGAGACGAAGCCCGCGGTCAGCGCGAGCGCGAGGAGGTTGGCGATCCCCTTCAGCACGCGGTCGCGGGCGGCGTTGCCCACGCCGAGGGTCTGCGCGGCGGACCAGAAGCCGTGCCGGATGTGCAGCCCCACGGCGAGCATCGCGACGATGTAGATGACGTTGCCGTACCAGGTGGAGAAGGTCGCGACGACGTTCTCGTACGGGTGGCCGGCCTGCGCGTTCGGGTTCACGGTCAGCGTCGTCAGGTCCAGGATGTGCCAGACGATGAACAGCGCCACGATCACGCCGCCCCAGCGCATGGTGCGGGTGGCGTAGCTCGCGCGCCGCCGCTTGTGGACGTAGGCGGTGGGGCGGGCCCTGATGTCGCGCCTGCTGAGCTGGTACGCGCTGACACCGTGCGCGATCACGGCCGAGAGCAGCACGACACGGGCGATCCACAGGCCCCACTCGTAGTGCAGGACGGGCTCGCCCATGGTGCGCAGCCAGTGGCCGTACGCATTGAACTCGCCGGGGCCGAAGAAGACCTTCAGGTTGCCCATCACGTGCGCGACGAGGTAGGCGATCATGATCAGGCCGCTGACGGCCATGACCGTCTTCTTGCCGACCGTCGAGCGCCAGAACGTGCGCGGGAGGGACGGTTTCCGATCCGTCCGCGTTGCCAGAGCCATGGCTCCGACGCTAAGGGCCGCTTCTGCCAGAGGTCCAAGACATGGTCCGGCTGATCGCCATAGGCGTTGCCTATGCAGGGGTCTAGAGTGGTGTCATGCAGTTCCAGCAGCTCCAGTACTTCGTGGCGGTGGCCGAGACCCGCCACTTCACCCGGGCCGCCGAGCGCGTGCACGTCTCCCAGCCCTCGCTGTCGCAGCAGATCAGGGCCCTGGAGAAGGAGCTGGGCGCCGAACTCTTCAGCCGGGCGCGCGGCAACATCGCGCTCACGGACGCCGGGGAGGCCCTGCTGCCGCTGGCCCGCCGCATCCTGGCGGACACCGACACCGCCCGCCACGAGGTGCAGGAACTCGCCCAGCTGCGGCGGGGCCGGGTACGGCTGGGGGCGACCCCCAGCCTGTGCACCGGGCTGCTCCCCGACGTGCTGCGCGCCTTCCACGACCTGCACCCGGGTATCCAGCTCCTGATCGAGGAGAGCGGCTCCCACGACCTCGT
The DNA here is from genome assembly GCF_009739905.1 of Streptomyces ficellus. NCBI lineage: Bacteria > Bacillati > Actinomycetota > Actinomycetes > Kitasatosporales > Streptomycetaceae > Streptomyces > Streptomyces ficellus. Next base: position 769,393 of record NZ_CP034279.1, read on the forward strand.
CCGCGAGCTGGCCCGCGGAGCGCTGGACCTGGCACTGGTGGTGCTGCCCCTCCCCACGCCGTCACCCGCGCTGACGACGGTCGAGCTGCTCCACGAGGACCTCGTGGTGGTCTCCTCCGCGGCGGCGCCGGCCCCCTCCCCCCGCCGGGCGGTGCGGATCGCGGACCTGGAGGGCCGGCCGATGGTGATGTTCCGGCACGGCTACGACCTGCGGGAGCTGACGGTGGCGGCGTGCCGCGCGGAGGGCTTCGAGCCGTCGTTCACCGTGGAGGGCGGCGAGATGGACGCGGTACTCGGCTTCGTCCGGGCGGGTCTCGGCGTGGCGGTGGTACCCGCGATGGTCGCCGCCCGCGCGGGCCGCGACCTCCGGGTCACCGCCCTCGCCCGCCCGGGACTGCGCCGCACGATCGGCCTGGCCCACCGCAGCGACGTCGCACCACCCCGCGCCGCCCGCGAACTCCAGCGCCTCCTCCTGGCCCGCCGGCCGGAGCAGGACTAGGTCGCGTCCGGAAAGTCTCGCCTGGCCCGTGACGCCCGGCGGGCGCGGGGACGGGGCGTCCGCGGCGGACTCCGCCCCGGTGAGACCGGCGTCGCCGCTGCCGCTGCCCGCCCGTGGCCGTAGCCTTCGCGAGCAGCACCCCCGAAACCCGAGCAGGGCCCGAACCGTGTGGTTCGGGCCCTAGACCGCGTCGGCGAGGACGAGCGAGTGGATGCGGTCCGGGGCGCCGGGGCGGGCGTAGTACCAGCCCTGTGCCGTGTCGCAGCCCAGTTCCCGCAGTTGTTCCGCCTGCGCGCCCGTCTCGACGCCCTCCACCGTCACGGCGAGTTCCAGGCTGTGCGCCAGGGAGACGATCCCTTCGACGATCTTCAGGTCGACCGGGTCGATCGGGTGCTGCTGCATGCTCTGGGTGAAGGAGCGGTCGAGCTTCAGCACACTGACCGGCAGCCGGCGCAGGTTGGCCAGATTGGAGTATCCCGTGCCGAAGTCGTCCAGGGCTATGTCCACGCCCATGTCGGCCAGTTGCCGCAGCGGCTTGAGGAGGTCCTCGTCGGCGCCGATCAGCGCGGACTCGGTGACCTCCAGGCACAGCGCGCCCGGGTCGAGGCCGGAACGCTCCAGGACGTCGACGGTGTCGGCGACCAGGTTCGGGTGGTGCAGCTGTGTCGGCGACAGGTTGACGTTGATGCGCAGGGGGCCGCCGTCGGCGTGGCTCCGGTTCCAGAACCTGGCCTGGCGCACCGCCTCCTGGAGCACCCAGCGGCCGAGCGGCACGATCAGTCCGGTGTGTTCGGCGAGCGGGATGAACCGGTCGGGGCCGAGCACCCCGTGCTGCGGGTGGCACCAGCGCACCAGCGCCTCAGCGCCGTGCACGCTGCCGTCCCCGAGGTGCACCAGCGGCTGGTACTCGATGAAGAACTCGCCCCGGTCCAGGGCCGCCGGCAGCGCGGTGGTCAGGCCGTGCCGGGTGATGGCGCGGGCGTCCGCCTCGGGGTCGGCCCGCTCGAACCGGTTCCCGCCCCGCGATTTGGCCCGGTACATGGTGATGTCGGCGCTGCGGAGCACCTCCGCCGGACCGCGTTCGCCGGCCGGCCCCTCGACGACGCCGACACTGCCGCGGACGGTCAGCTCGCGGCCGTCCAGGCGGACCGGCGTGGAGAGGGCGGCGAGGATGCGGTGGGCCAGCTCGTCGGCCTGCTGCTCGGTGTCCGCGCCGGTGGTGAGCGCCACGAACTCGTCGCCGCCGAGGCGGGCGACCATCTCGCCCGGCCCGGTCGCGACGGACTGGAGCCGGTCGGCGACCTCGACGAGCAGCCGGTCGCCGGCCGCGTGGCCGAGGCTGTCGTTGATGGCCTTGAAGCCGTCGAGGTCGAGGTAGCAGAGCCCGAAGCGGGTGCCGTCGGGCGCGGTCAGCACCTTGTCGAGCCGCTCGAAGAACAGGGTCCGGTTGGGCAGCCCGGTCAGCGCGTCGTGGGTCGCCTCGTACCGCAGCCGAAGGTTGAGCAGCCGGCGCTCGGTGGTGTCCTCCATCAGCGCCAGCTGGTACTGCGGGCGGCCCTCGGCGTCCCGCAGCAGGGAGACGGTGAGGTTGGTCCACAGGACGGTGCCGTCACCGCGGTAGAAGGGCTTCTCGACCCGGAAGTCCTCCCGTTCGCCGCGCACCAGCTCCCCGTAGAGCTTCCAGACGTGCGGCGCGTCCTCGGGGTGCACCCACTCGCTGACCCTGCGGCCGCGCACATGGTGCTCCAGGCCGCCGAACATCCGGGTGAGGGCGCCGTTGACCTCCAGTATGTTGCCGTCGAGGTCGGCGATGCCGATGCCGACGGCCGCGCCCTCGAAGACGGCGCGGAAGCGCGCCTCGGTGGCGTGCAGGGCCTGCTCGGCGAAGCTGCGGGCCATGAGCGCGGAGCGGGCGATGGCCTCCTGCTCGACGAGGGTCCGCTCGCGCAGCGCCTGGGCGAAGCCGGCCGCCAGGGCGTGCTGGAGCCGGGCACAGCGGGCCCGGAGTTCCTCGGCCGCGCCGCCCTCCCCGTCACCGCCGCAGTACAGCACCAGGTAGGAGTCGACCACGCCGAGGCTGCGGCTGAGCGCGTCCGGATCGGTGCAGTGCGCGGCCACCAGGGCGGCACCCACGCGGTGCGCGGGCGCCGGGTCGAACGGCCAGGCGTGCAGGGCGGCGCACAGGTCGCGGGCGAGCGGCAGCAGGTGCTGCTCGACCTCGGAACGGGTCAGCGACGTGGCCGTGACGGGGAAGACGGCGCGGCTCCAGATGGTCGCGAACCGTTGGAGTCTGTCCTCCAGGCCGTCCGGTTCCGCCGCGGAACCGGAGGGTCGCACGGGCATGCTCAACGCTTGCGCCCCACCCCTGCGAAGCCCGAGAAGGCGTATGGATCCTCCTGGTCGACCGGGTTCTCGGGCCGCCACTCGGGCATGGACACCAGGCCCGGTTCGACCATCTCGAACCCGTCGAAGAAGCGGGTCACCTCGTCGCGCGTGCGCATGATCAGCGGGTTGCGGATCTCGTTGTAGACGCCCACGGTGCCGCTCGCCCGTTCCTGGGACAGCGGGATGCCCTCGTAGGAGGCGTGGGTGAGGATCAGCAGGCTGCCGGGGGCGAGGGCGTCGCGGAGTTCGGCGAGCGCCCGCTCCGGCTCGTCGGCGTCCGCGACGAAGTGCAGTACGGCGACCAGGAGCAGGGCGACCGGCCGGTCGAGGTCCAGCAGGTCGCCGGTCTCGGGGGCGGCGATGATGTCGTGGGGCTTGCGGAGGTCGGCGTTGACGACCGCCGCCCTGTCCTCGTCCGCCAGGACGGCCCGGCTGTGGGCGACGGCCACCGGGTCGTGGTCCACGTACAGGACCCGCGACTCGGGGTCGGCGGCCCGGGCGACCTCGTGGACGTTGCCGAAGGTGGGGATGCCGGAGCCTATGTCGAGGAACTGGGTGACGCCCTCGGCGACCGCGTACCGCACCGCGCGGCGCATGAACGCGCGGTTGGCCTGCATGACCTTGGGGAGACCCGGCATGAACTCCATGGCCTTGCGGGCCGCTTCCCGGTCCACTTCGAAGTTGTGCGAGCCGCCCAGGTAGTAGTCGTAGATGCGGGACACGCTCGGCACCGAAATGTCGATGCCCGGCGGGGCCCAGGCGGGACGCTCCATCGATGTCTCCAACAAGTCGCCACGGTATGAGGCCATGTTCATGGCCATTGTTCGAGCCGAGGCTACTGATCGCTCGCCTGGAGGGCGAGAGGAAACGGAAATTAGCGATCCGTTCTTGGTCACACGTCTCGGTCACCGGACAGCGGCACGTGCGCCCGGCACGTACGTCCGGCGCTGCCGGCCGGGGCCCGCCGTACCGGCCGGACGCGCCCGTACGACCGGCCCGCCGCCCACGCGGGGGGCGCGGGACGGCGGGCCGGCGGGGGGTCCGGGCCGGCTGGGCCGGACTCCCCGGGGTCGGAACGTACGTGGGGACTCTACTTGGACGCCCCGACCATCTTTCCGGCGGGCGAGATGGCGAACCAGGTGCCGCCCACGCCCTGACCGTTGGTGTCACCGGGCTTCTTGTCGCCCGCGAAGGTGTACAGCGGCCAGCAGTCGATGGTCTGCTGCTTGATGCCGTCGGGGCGGTTGAACACCGTGTACCCCTTGAGGTTGATGCCCTCGGTGTCGTTCTTGTCCACCGGAGCGACGACCGGCCACTTCTCCAGGCACTCGCCGGTGCACGCGGTCTTCATGGGCCACGCCGAGTCCTTCTCGAACCGGTAGACCGTCATGCCGTTCTTGTCCACGACGACCTCGCCGAGCTTGGGGTCCTTGCGGACGGACAGACCCGCCAGGTCGGCCGGGGCCCCGCCGCCGTCCTGCTCCTCGGCGGCACCCTCGTCGCCGCCGAGGGCGGCCTTCTTGCCGTCGGGAGCGGCGGCGAACCAGGTGCCGCCCACGCCCTGGCCCTTGGTCTCGCCCGGCTTGGTGTCCTTGGCGTACCGGTACATCGGCCAGCCGTCGATGGTGAGTTGCTTGGTGCCGTCGGCGCGGGTCACCTCGCCCATGAGGGAGGCGTCGACCCCGGCCGGGGGCTTCGCGCCGTCGGCGGCCACCACGGGCCAGGCCTTGGCGCAGTCGCCCTCGCAGTTGGACTTGGGCGGGTTCGGCGTGTCCTTGTCGAAGCGGTAGAGCGTGAGGCCCTCGCTGTCGGTGACGACCTTGCCGAGTTCCTTGCTGTCCCACACGGCGAGCTGGCCGGCCGGCTTGGCGGCGGCGGCCTGGCCCCCGGAACCGGCACCCGATCCGTAGCCGGAACCCGAACCGTATCCGGCGCCGTTCTCGGCCGGGGCCCCCGCCGGCGCGGCGGCGCCGACCGAACCGGCGGGGGCCGTGGCACCCTTCTCCTGACCGCACGCCGTCGTCAGCGCGAGCACGGCCGCCGCGGACAGCGCGAGCGAGGCGTTCCGCCAGGTCTTCATGTCAACTCCCGTTGTATTGAGGTACTTTGGCGACGCCAGGTGCGCCGTTCATGGCCCTATGTACGGGTGGGAGTGCCGCGCGCGTTCAACGCGTCGCGAAATTTTCTCGTCCGGCGGCGGCGGAGGTTACGCAAAACCCTTCCATCAGGGGAATCACACCGGTTCGGTACCACCCCGGGGCGCCCGGGCGATCATGATCGTCGGCGTGTACGGAACTCACGTCGCGCGCGTCCTCGCCGCCGTCGCCCTCGGCTGGTCGCTGGCCGTCCCGCTGCCGGCGGCCGCCGACGCGTGCGCGGTCGCCCACGTCGGTCCCGGGAGCCCCGACCCGGTGGTCGCGGTCGCGGGTGACGCGACCTGCCCGCCGCCCTCGCCCCCGGCGCCCGAGCCGCCTCCCCCACCGGCGCCGACCCCGACGCCTCCGCCACAGCCACCCCCGCCGGTACCCGCGCCGCCCCCCGCCCCGCAGCCTCCGGCGCCCGGGCAGGCCGTACCGCAGCCCCCGCCGGCGGCCCGGCCCACAGCCCTGCCGCCACGCCCCACCGCGTCCGGCCGGGAGGCGGCCCCACCGCCCGCGGCCCCGGCACCGCCGGCGCCTGGCCCGGCACCCGGCCCCGCGCTGCGCCCCCGCCCGGGCCCACCGGCCCGGGTTCCGCTGCCCGCCTACCGCAGGGCGCAGCGCGCCGAACCGGCGGGCGGCCCGTCCACCGTCACCGTGATGCTCCTGATCATGGCGCCCGCGGTGTTCGCCGCCGCCATCCTGCGCCCCCGCTCCTCCCGCTGACCTCCCCCGCCGGCCCCCGGCCCCTTCCTACCGACCGCCCCGGAGAACACCTTGTCGGAATGGCTTGTCCTGTCCATCGCGATGGCCGCCGCCTGCGCGGTCGTCCTGACCATCGTCGTCATCAACAACCGCCGGATCGGCGACGACGACGACCCGTCCGAAACACCGGACGTCCTCGAGTACATGACGATGATGATCGGCGTCGTGTACGCGATCGTGCTGGGCCTGGCGATCGCCGGCGTCTGGGAGGGGCGCAGCGCCGCCCAGGAGAGCGTCCGCCAGGAGGCCCAGGCCCTGCACGAGGTGTCCGCGCGGGCTGAGGTCTGGCCCGCGGACGTCCGCGCCCGCATCCGCGCCGACGTCAACGCGTACGTGTCGCACGTCGTCGACGACGAGTGGCAGGCGATGGCCGAACGCGGCGAGCTGACCGCCAAGGGCACCGAGCTGCTGGAGCGGGTGCGCCGCAGCGTCTCGGACTACCGGCCGGCCGACGCCCACGAGGGCGAGGCCTACCAGCCGATGGTGGACCAAGTGGCGGTGGCGGACGACGCGCGCAGCGCCCGTGCCGAGAACGCGGGGGCCACCATGCCCGGCGTGGTGTGGTTCGGCCTGATCACCGGCGCCCTGATCACCGTGGGCCTGATCTTCACGCTCCAGATCCGGCGCACGTTCCGCGAGCTGCTGCTGGCCGGCCTCTTCAGCGCCCTGATCGCCTTCCTGCTGTTCCTGATCTGGGCCCTGGACGCGCCATTCGGCCGGGGGATCTCCGCGACCACGGACCCCTTCCTCAACGCCTTCCCGCACCTGGAGAACCTGGGAGGCTGACCGCGACGCCGCCCCGGGGCGGGACGGGCCGGGCGGATCGGTGGCGACCTGCGCCGAGTACGGGCACTTTTCGCGTCCGCCGTACGGGTGACCTCGGTGCCCCATTCGCTCGACTGCGATCGCGGTTGTGGTAAGGCGCTCCTAGCGTTTCCGGCATCGAGGTGCATATCAGACGCTTTGTGGAAATCCGTTCCGCAGCTGCCCCTCGGGACCCGGAGGATTGACGATGCGCGCGATAGGTGCCGCCTCCGCCGCTCTCCTCGGAGCGGCCGCTCTCGCCCTGACCGCCCCCGCCCCGGCGGTGGCTTCCGGCAAGTACGCCCCCGGTGACTTCGCCATCAGCCCCTCGACCGTCCAGCCGGGGGGCAGGGTCGTGCTCACGGCTCCCGGCTGCTCCGGCACCGCCATGGCCTCTTCGGGGGTCTTCGACACGGTCACCATCCCCGCAGGCCGCTCGGCGACGGCCACCGTCGACTGGGACGCCCGCCGGGGCGCGGTCTACACGGTGTCGTTCACCTGCGCGGGCGGCGCGCCGGGCACGGTCGACCTCACCATCGCGCCCGCCACCAGCACCCCGACCACCAGCTCCACCGCCGCGCCCACGGTGACGGCCACACGGACGGTGGCCAGCACGGCACCCAGCCAGGGTGTGCGGGGCGGCGTGGGCGGCAGCATCGGCGGCCTGAACGCCGGCGAGCTGGCTGCCGGAACCGGCCTGGTCGTGGCGGCCGCCACCGGGCTCATCTTCGTCCTGCGCCGCCGCGCCGACAACCGCCGCCACTGACCGTGCCCCGGCCGTGCCCGCCGCGCCCCGGCCGGCGGGCACGCCGCACCACCTGCGAGCCGCACCCACCTGCCCGTCAGCCGCCGCCCATCCGGCCGTCGTCCGGCGGACACGCCCGTCGCCCCGAGTCCTGACCGACCAGGACTCGGGGCGACGGGCGTATTCGGCCGACCGGGAGGTTCGGCCGGTCAGACCTTTCCGCCGCTCAGACGGCGACGGCGGCTGATGAACAGCCCGCCGCCGACGGCCGCCGTGGCGACCAGGGCGCCGCCGATGGCCATCTCGGTGGAGCTCGGCGCCATCGAGCCGCCGAGACCGCCCTGGGAGCCCTGGCCGCGGACGACCGTGAAGGTCCGGGTGACGACCATCGAGTTGTCGCTGCACTTGACGGCCAGGTTGTACTGCCCCGGTGTGGCGTGGTCGTAGATCCGGGGCGTGGCGGCCGAGTGGCCCGAGGAGTTGACGGTGAGGGCCGTCTTGGGGAAGGCGTTGGACGTGACCGTGCCGCCGTGGCCGCACCCCATGGCGCTGACGGCGAGCTGACCGCCCTGGTGCACCCGGCTCGGGGAGACCGTGACGTTGGTCGGACCGTTGTTGGCGGCGGCCAGGGGGGCGCAGAGCCCGATGGCCGCGCCGGCGGTGGCGGCCACCGCGAGAGCGCGTGAAGCACGCATCGTTGAACCTCCAGTGGAAGACGCCCCGAAGCGGCGCTCCGGGCGGATCGACGAGTACGCCTCCCACGACGAACCTTCACAAGCCGGTCCGATTACCGCATTTCGGAATTCGTCCCTTCCGGTGAGCCGACACGCCGTGCGCCGCGCCCGCGTACCTGACGGAGCCGCAGGTCACGGACCGTCAGGGGACGTTCGGCGGCTCGCGGGCGACGATGACTCGGATGGGTCATCCCCCGTGGCGCGCGCCACCCGTTCGCCCCTTCCCTGATCGCCGGTGCGGCACGGCGCACTTAGCGTGCCTACTACGCCGCGAAGGGAGAACCATGGGCAGGGGCCTGTACCACAGTGGCTTCGAGTTGAGGAGACGCTCACCGTGGGGGGCGCTGGCTCTGGTGATGCTCTCCGGTCTGGCGATGGTGCGGAACGGCGTCGACAGCGAGCCCGGCCCGCCCCAGCCGGCCCCCGCCGCCGTCTCCGAGAGCCGCCGGACCGGTGTGGCCCCGGTGCCGCCCGCCGGGCTGCGGGCGCTCGCGTACGCCCCCGCCTCCCGGATCCGTATCGAGTCGATCGACGTGGACGCCCCGGTCATGGACGTGGGGCTGGACCAGGCGGGCTGGATCGAGGCGCCGCCGGCCCAGGACCCGAACATGGCGGGCTGGTACCAGAACGGCATCTCACCGGGGCAGCGCGGTACGTCGGTGATCGTCGGCCACGTGGACAACGAGGCGGGCCCCGCGGTCTTCTACGGCCTGGGGTCGCTCAAGCGGGGCGGGCACGTGGAGGTGACGCGCTACGACGGGCGCGTGGCCGTCTTCGAGGTGTACGGCGTCGAGGTGTTCTCCAAGGAGGACTTCCCCGGGGTGCGGGTGTACGGGGACACCGGGCAGCCGGAGCTACGGGTGATCACCTGCGGTGGGGGCTACTCCAAGGCCCACGGCTACGACGGCAACGTGGTCGCCTTCGCGCGGCTGGTCGCCACGCGCTGAGCGGGCGCTGAGGGGCGGGTCCTGAGAAGGTCCTGAGCGGGTCCTGAGCGGGCCCTCAGAAGGCACCGGGCGGGCACTGGGCGGGCCGGTCGCTCGGTGGTCGCGGGCCGGCCCGCCCGGCGGGGTTCGTGCCGCGCCTCACCGGCGGGGCACGGTGAGGTGGTAGCCGGCGGCGAGGAGTTCGGGCAGGTAGGTGCGGAGCGCGGCCACGCTCTGGGAGCGGTCGCCGCCCGCGTCGTGGGAGAGGACGACGACGCCCGGCCCGGCGCCGTCCAGGACGCGGCGGACGATCGGGCCCGTGCCGGGTTCCTTCCAGTCCAGCGTGTCCACGGTCCAGGCGAGCGGTTCCATGCCCAGTTCGGCCCCGATCTCGAAGGAGTGCCGGTTCCAGGCGCCGTAGGGCGCCCGGTACCACAGGGGCGGGGTGCCGAGGGTCCGTTCGATCAGGTCGCTGGTGCTGCCGAGTTCGTCGCGGATGCGGGAGGGGCGGAGCTTCGGGATCAGCGGGTGGGACCAGGAGTGGTTGCCCACCACGTGCCCGTCGTCGGCCATCTCCCGCAGGAGGTCCTGGTTCACGGCCGCCATCTCGCCGCAGACGAAGAACATGGCGCGCACGTCGTGCTCGCGCAGGGTGCGGAGGATGGCGGGCGTGTACTGGGGGTCGGGTCCGTCGTCGAAGGAGAGGACCATGGACCGGCCGGCTCCGGAGACCCGCAGGAAGGGCCGCTGGCGCACCGGGGGCAGGGCGCGCCGGTACCGGGGCGGGGCGTACGCGGTCATGGGCTGGAGGCGGTACGAGGAGGGTGCCAGCCGGGGGCCCGCCGGGGCGCCGAGCCGGGGGCCGGCCGGGGGGCCGGCGGCACCGGGGGGTGCGGGAGGGGCGGGGCGGGCGGGGGAGCCCGTCCGTTCCAGGGCGAAGAGCCCGAAGGTGGTGGTGGCCCCCAGGGCGGCGGCGATGCGCAGCACCATCCGCCGCGAGGTGGGCAATTGATCTGATTTCATGACTGATAACTCGCATGGCGGATGCCCCGGGCCCCCGACCCACACCGGCCGGGCGGCCGATTGCACCCGATGGGACCAGCGGGCGACCCGGTCGCGTACCGCCGCCCCGGGCGGTGTGTGTCGTCTTCCCCGCGGCACCCGGGTGGGCCATCATGATCCGCCGTCAGCCGATGCCGTCTGCAAAGAGGTGACGCCCATGGCCGGAATCCGTGCGGGGCAGGGAATTCTGCGCCGCAAACCCATCGCACTGATCGACGAGGGCGGCGAGGAGGAGAGGCTCACCCGGACCCTGGGGCTGTGGCAGCTCACCGCCATCGGGGTCGGTGGCATCATCGGCGCCGGCATCTTCACCCTCGCCGGGACGGTCGCCAACGGCACGGCGGGCCCCGCGGTGCTCGTCTCGTTCCTGATCGCGGGCGTCGCCAGCGCGGCCGCCGCGCTCAGCTACGCCGAGTTCGCGGGCCTGATCCCGAAAGCGGGTTCGGCGTACACCTACGGCTACGCGGTGCTCGGCGAACTCGTGGGCTGGCTGATCGGCTGGGACCTGCTGCTGGAGTACACCGCGATCGTCGCGGTCGTCGCGATCGGCATCTCCGGCTACTTCAACTTCCTGCTCGGGGAGGTCGGTGCGGAGCTGCCCGCCTGGATGCTGGGCGCGCCGGGGACGGGCGAGGGCCACAAGGTCGACCTGTTCGCGGCGGTGCTGTGCCTGCTGATCGCCTACCTGCTCACGCTCGGCATCAAGAACGCGGCCCGTTTCGAGACGGTCGTGGTGGTGCTGAAGGTGCTGGTGGTCCTGCTGGTGATCGTGGTCGGCTTCTTCCACATCACGACCGACAACTACACGCCGTTCTTCCCGTATGGGGTCGGCGGCGCCTTCACCGGTGCGGCGACGGTGTTCTTCGCGGTGTTCGGGTACGACGCCATGTCGACGGCGGCCGAGGAGTCCAAGGACGCGCAGCGGCACATGCCCAAGGCGATCCTGTACTCCCTCGCCATCTCGATGGTGCTCTACGTGCTGGCCTGCCTGGTGCTGACGGGCATGCAGAACTACACGGAGATCGACCCGGAGAGCGGCTTCTCGACCGCCTTCAAGTCGGTGGGCCTGGACGCCCTGGCGGACGTCATCGCGGTGGGCGCCATCATCGGCATCCTCACGGTCATGTTCACGTTCATGCTGGGTGTCACGCGTGTGTGGTTCTCCATGTCCCGGGACGGGCTGCTGCCGCGCTGGTTCGCCAAGACGCACCCGACGCGGCACGTGCCGACCCGTGTGACCTGGATCGTCGGCGTCGCGTCGGCGCTCATCGCGGGCTTCCTGCCGATCGGCGAGGCGGCCGAGCTGACCAACATCGGGATCCTGCTGGCGTTCGTCGTCGTGTGCGTGGCCGTGATCGTGCTGCGCTACAAGCGGCCGGAGCTGCCCCGCACGTTCCGCACGCCGGGGATGCCGTTCGTGCCGGCGATCGGCGTGGTCTTCTCCCTCTGGCTGATCACGTTCCTCCAGGCGCGGACGTGGGCCCGGTTCGCCGTGTGGTTCGCGATCGGGCTGGTGGTCTACTTCGCCTACTCGTACCGCCAGTCGAACCTGGCGAAGGCCGGGACCGACGGCACGGCGAAGGCGGACGGGCCGGCCGGCCCGCCCGCGCCGTAGCGCCCGCTCCTCCCGTTCCTCCCCTACTCCCCCATGACCAGCCCGTCCTCGGCCGCGCCACGGCTGAGGACGACCCGTTGGATCGTGTCGCGCACCCCGGTGTGGTTCTCACCGCCCTTGATCGCCGCGTTGAGGTTGACCACCCGGCCCGTCCCCGTGTTGAACCACTGCGGGAGGAACTCCGCCTTCGCCACGTCCCAGCGGCCGCCGGGCGTGGTGGGCGGGGCGAAGGTGAAGCGGCCGATGGTGCCCTGGTTGCCGCGCGGGTCGAAGGCGCCGTTGTAGTTGATCATGTCGCCGGCGATCTGGTCGCCCATCCCGTAGACGACCCAGGTGCCGTTGACCTTCTCGTACGCCTGCGGCACGTGGGCGTGCGTGCCGATGATGAGGTCGACGTCCGGGCGTCCGCCGGTGGCCGACGCGGTGAGGCTCCGCCCGAGGCTCAGCTGCTTGTCGTCGGGGGCGGTCTGCCACTCGGTGCCCCAGTGGAGGCTGACCACGACGACGTCGGCGCCGGCCTTCCGGGCCGCGCGCGCGTCGGCGAGGATCTTGTCCTGGTCGATCAGGTTGACCGACCAGGTCCTGTCCTGCGGGACGGGGATGCCGTTGGTGCCGTAGGTGTACGCCAGGTGGGCGACCGTGGCGCCGCCGGCCTTGAGCAGCGTGGGCCGGGCGGCCTCGGCGGCGTTGCGGGCCGAACCGGCGTGACGGACGCCCACCTTGTCCAGGGCGTCCAGGGTGCGGCCGAGCCCGGCGACACCGTCGTCCAGGGTGTGGTTGGAGGCGGTGGAGCAGGAGTCGTAGCCGGTGGCCGCGAGGGCGGTGGCGACCTCGGGCGGTGACTTGAAGGACGGGTAGCCGGTGTAGGGGCCGCCCGCCTTTCCGTAGACCGTCTCCATGTGGCAGATGGCCAGGTCGGCCTTGCTCACGACGGGTGCGACCCCGGCGAGCATGGGGCGGAAGTCGTAGCCGTCGCCGCCGGCGTCCGCCTGGGCCTGCCGGATGATCGAGGCGTGCGGCAGGACGTCGCCGCTGGCCACGAGCGTGAAGCCGCGTGCGGGCGCCGTGGCGGCACTGCCCGCCGAGGAGGGGGCGGCGTGGCCCGCGCGGCCCGCCGGTACCGGCGCGGTGTGCGACTCGGGTGGCGCACCGGCACAGCCTGCCGCCGCGGAGAGGAGGACGGCGGCCACCGTCACCGTGGTCCGTCGTCGCATGCGTGGGGTGGTCATCAGCCGGCTCCGTGGGGCTTCGGGGGGTGGGGGCGCTCCCCTCGATCCCTACGGGAAATGAGGATCAGTCAATCCTTAAATACGCAAAATCATACAAACGCAGTGATAGGGGGACACCTCTCTCCGGGTGACCGTTCACCGCACCATTCGCCGCTCGGTGTGACCGCTCGTCGCACACGACGGTGCGGCGCCTGTCGCTCGGGCCGCGGATGCGTTCGGATACGCGTCGAGGGGCGGAGTGCGGCGCGGAAGGGTGTGACGATGGCGACGGCGACCACCGACGAGCGGGCCCTGGAGGAGCTCCAGCGTGACCACGGACCCGCCCTGATGAGCTTCCTGCTCGGCCTGACGTACGGCGACAGGCAGCGCGCCGAGGACCTGCTCCAGGAGACGCTGGTGCGCGCCTGGCAGCACCCCGAGGCCTTCGAGGCCCCCTACGCGTCGATGCGCCCGTGGCTCTTCACCGTCGGCCGGCGCCTCGCCATCGACGCCCGCCGGTCCCGGATGGCCCGCCCCGCCGAGATCGGGGACGGCGTGCTCGACGGCACGCCCGACCCGTCGGACGTCACCGAGTCCGCCGTCGCCGCGCTGGACGTACGGGCGGCGGTACGGGAGCTGAGCCCCGAGCACCGCGCGGTGCTGGAGCGGATCTACTTCGACGGGCTGTCCGTGAAGGAGGCGGCCGCCGATCTGGGTATACCGGCCGGGACGGTCAAGTCGCGCTCGTACTACGCGCTGCGGGCACTCGGACGGTGCCTGCCGGGCTACAGCCGCTCGCTCTCCGATTCCCTCCCGGCCTGAACCCGGCCGCCGCCCCGGCCGCCATCCCGCCCGTCACACCGTCCCCTCCCGGCACGCCGCAGCCCGTGCGTCACGGCTCCGGCGGGAATGTTGGCGAAACCACACCGCCGAGTTGAGCAAACAGCGGTCCTGGGCCGTGCCTGACGGTAGAGGCTCGTCGTCGAGGACCACACGCACGCGCAGAACGTCCGGGAGAAGGTGGGAACGTTGCGGCCCGAGAGCACGAACGGCACCGGCGGGGGCGGAGGTCTGGCCGTCCCGATGGCATGGCTGTGTGCCGAGTACATCGCCGATGAACTGCTGAGAGCCGGCGGCCTGGTCGAACCCGGCTCGCTGGAGTACCAGGCGGGCCGCCGGACGCTCGCGCTCACCGTCTACCTGGGTGACGGCACCGACGGCGCCCCCGGCACGGGCGCCGACGACCGGCTGGACGAGTGGCTGACCCGGACGTCGCACGGCCACCCCTGGGAGGACTGGGTGCGCGAGAGGCTGGCCGTGCGCCAGGAGCACGACGGTGACGACGAGGGGCTCGCCCTCGCCCGCGAGACCTGGCAGCGGCTGGAGGGCACCCACCTGCTCGCCACCGACCTGGGCGCCCTGACGGCCGCCCCGGCCGCCGGGCTCACCGTCGACGAGTCGGAGGCGGTGTGGCTCCCGTCCTGGCGCCTGGGCCTGCCGCTCGGACACCTGGCGCTGCGCCTGTACTGAGCGCCCGACCCCCGGACACGGCACGCCCCGCCCGGCCGGTCCCCCGACACGGCACGCCCACGCCGGCCGCGCGCCGCGTCAGTGGGGCTGCACCGGGCGGGCGTGGACCGTGAGGGGCAGGTCCTGGTGGCCGCCGCTGGCGACCATGCGCACCTCGCCCCGGTCGCTGATCTCCGCCAGGACGATGCCCGTGTCGTCCGCGTAGACCGGATGCCCGCCGGCGCCCTTGCGGTCGGTGCGGTGCACCCGTACGACGTCCTCCCGGCCGAAGTCCAGCTCGTAGTGCTCATGACTGCCCATGTCTGCCTCCCGGAACGCGTTCAGCCGCCACGCATCCGCGTCCCCAAACCGGAACTTTTCATTCCTCTACGGGCGCCGGCGGGTCCCGGTGCACACCCGCGTGATACTTCGGGATACGCACGGTGACCTTCATCCCGGCGCCGACGCCCGTCTCCGCGACCAGGCCGTAGTCGTCCCCGTACACCTGGCGCAACCGTTCGTCGACGTTCGGCAGGCCGACGCCGGAGGACCGGGGGCGCTCCCCGGCGAGGACGGCCCGCAGCTCGGCCGGGTCCATGCCGACGCCGTCGTCCTCGACGGTGACGACGGCCTCGGCGCCCGCGTCCTGCGCCGCGATCGTCACCCGGCAGGTGGTGCGGGAGTCCTCCAGGCCGTGTTTCACGGCGTTCTCCACCAGCGGCTGGAGGCACAGGAACGGCAGCGTCACCGGCAGCACCTCGGGCGCCACCTGGAGCGTGACCTGGAGCCGGTCGCCGAACCGCGCCCCGGCCAGCGCCAGGTACTGCTCGATGGAGCGCAGCTCGTCGGCGAGCTGGGTGAACTCGCCGTGCCGGCGGAACGAGTAGCGGGTGAAGTCGGCGAACTCCAGCAGCAGCTCACGGGCGCGCTGTGGGTCGGTACGGACGAACGACGCGATGGCGGCGAGCGAGTTGAAGATGAAGTGCGGGGAGATCTGGGCGCGCAGGGCACGGATCTCGGCCTCGATCAGGCGGGTGCGGGACCGGTCCAGCTCGGCCAGTTCCAGCTGCACGGACACCCAGCGGGCCACCTCGGTCGCGGCCCGCGCCAGGACCGCCGACTCGCGCGAGCCGTAGGCCACCAGCGCGCCCAGCACGCCCTCCTCGCCGGTCAGCGGGGCGATCACCGCCCAGCGCAGGGGGCAGTCCGGCTGGTCGCAGGCGGCGCGCACGCTCTGGCCCCGCCAGGAGCCGAGCACCTCGGCGACCCGCTCCATCACCTGGTCCCGGTGGTGGTCGCCGCCGGGGCCGTCCCACGCGAGCACGGCCGTCCGGTCGGTGAGGCACAGCGCCTCCGTGCCGAGCAGGGGGCGCAGCCGGCGGGCGGCCTTGCGGGCCGTGTCCTCGGTGAGCCCGGCGCGCAGGGGCGGGGCGGCGAGCGACGCGGTGTGCAGGGTGTGGAAGGTGGCGCGTTCCAGGGGGGTGCCGAGGTCCAGGACGTCCCGTCCGGCGCGGCGGGCGGTGAGCCGCCCGAGCGCGAACCCGGCGGCGAGGAGCACCGTCCCGGCGGTGGCGAGTGCGGCGAGCAGCGTTCCGCTCATCGGGTGGCTCCTCCGCGCTGTTCCGGCGCCTGGCGGCGCGGCTTGCCGGCCAGGTCCTCGGGCAGGTGGAGCCGGGCCAGGATCGCCGGGGTGCCGGCCGGTACGCGGCGCGGCGTGGCGAGCGAGACGGCGACCATGGTGAGGAACCCGAGCGGCACGGACCAGACGGCGGGCCACGCCATCAGGGTGTGCGGCCACCCGTCGGGGGCGAGCCCGGCGCGGGTCGCCATCACGGCGGTGAGCGCGGCGCCGCCGCCCGCCAGGAGGCCGGCCATCGCACCCGGCGGGGTGAGGCGCCGCCACCAGATGCCGAGCACCAGCAGGGGGCAGAACGAGGACGCCGACACGGCGAACGCCAGCCCCACGGCGTCGGCCACCGGCACGTGGGTGGCGACCAGGCTGACGGCCAGCGGCACCGCCACCGCGAGCAGCGTCGCCAGCCGGAAGTGCCGCACCCCGCGCGAGGGCAGCACGTCCTGGCTGAGGACGCCCGCGACCGACATGGTCAGTCCGGACGCCGTCGACAGGAACGCGGCGAACGCCCCGCCCGCCAGCAGCGCGCCCAGCAGCTCTCCGGCCGTTCCGCCCACGACCCGGTCGGGCAGCACCAGCACGGCGGCGTCCGCGGCACCGGTCAGGGTGAGTTCGGGCGCGTAGATCCGGCCGAGCGCCCCGTACACCGGGGGCAGCAGGTAGAAGGCGCCCACCAGGCCGAGGACGACGAGCGTGGTGCGGCGGGCGGTGCGCCCGTCGGGGCTGGTGTAGAAGCGGACGGCGACGTGCGGCAGCCCCATGGTGCCGAGGAACGTGGCGAGGATCAGTCCGTACGTGGCATACAGCTGGTGGCCGTCGCGACCGCCCGCCAGCGGCTGCGACCAGCCGACGGGGTCGCCCCCGGCGGCCGCCCGCTCCGGGACGTGCGCCCCCCGCGGGAAGCCGAGCGTGGTCCCCGCCTCGACGCGGTGACCGCCCGCGTCGAGCGTGACCCGGTCGTCGTCGTAAGCGGTGGAGTCGACGCGCCCGGTGACGGTCAGCGTGAGCGGAGCGTCGACGTCGACGCGCACGGTCTCGTCGAGCGTGACGGTGGTGTGCTCGCGGAACACGGCGGGCGCGTCGAACCGGGCGCGCGGCGTGTCGTCGCCCCACCAGGCGGTGACCAGGAACAACGCGGGGACCAGCAGGGCGGTGAGCTTCAGCCAGTACTGGAAGGCCTGCACGAAGGTGATGCTGCGCATCCCCCCGGCGGCGACCGCGCCCGTGACGACGACGGCCACGACCAGCCCGCCCACCCACTCGGGCGCCCCGGTGAGGATCTCCAGCGTCAGGCCGGCGCCCTGGAGCTGCGGCAGCAGGTACAGCCAGCCGACGCCGGCGACGAACAGGCTGGCCAGGCGGCGCGCGCGGGGCGATTCGAGCCGGGCCTCGGCGAAGTCGGAGAGCGTGTACGCGCCGGAGCGGCGCAGCGGGGCGGCGACCAGGAGCAGCAGGACGAGGTACCCGGCGGTGTAGCCGACCGGGTACCAGAGCATGTCGGGGCCCTGGAGGAGGACGAGTCCCGCGATGCCGAGGAAGGAGGCGGCGGAGAGGTACTCGCCGCTGATGGCGGCGGCGTTGAGGCGGGGCCCGACGGTGCGGGAGGCGACGTAGAAGTCGGAGGTGGTGCGGGAGATGCGCAGTCCGAGCGCGCCGATGAGCACGGTGGCGAGGACGACGGCGGTGACGGCGGCCACCGCGTAGGTCTGGTTCACGTCCGGTCCGTCACCGGCGTCAGCGGCCTTCCACCAGGCCGGTGAAGTCCCGCTCGTTGCGCTCGGCGCGGCGGACGTACCAGCGGGCTATGAGCCAGATGACGGGGTACGCCCCGACCCCGAGGGCGGCCCACAGGTACGGCTGGGCGGTGCCGTGCCCCAGGGCGGCCGGGAGGGTGAACAGCAGCGGCAGCGAGCCGACGAGCAGGGCCAGGGCGGCGAGCGCGTAGAGGGCGGCACGCAGCTGGCTGCGCATCAGGGAGCGCACGTAGGTGTGGCCCAGGGTGGTCTGCTCGCTGATCTCGGAGCGGGCGGGCGGGTGGCCGGGCGGACGGCGGGCGGAGCGCGGCACACCGGTGACCGTCTCGCGGCGGGGGCGGGGCGCGGCGGGGGGCTCTGCGGGCATCGGCGTCCGTGGTGGGCTGGCGGGGGCGGCTGGTCCGGTCGGTGGAGTCTACGCAGAAGCCATTACCGGTGGTAGACCCCGGTGTGGCGCCCGGCGGTCAGCCGCGGGGCCGGCGCATCAGCAGGTCGCGCAGCTGGCGCGCGTGCCGGCGGCTGACGGCGAGTTCGGCGCTGCCGACGCGGACGGTGGTCGTGCCGGCGTCGAGGCGGAGTTCGTCGATGCGGCGCAGCGCGACGAGGTGGCTGCGGTGGATCCGTACGAAGCCGCGCGACGCCCACCGCTCCTCCAGGGTGGACAGCGGGACGCGCACCAGGTGGCTGCCCTCGTCGGTGTGCAGCCGGGCGTAGTCGCCCTGCGCCTCGACGTACACGATGTCGTCGACGGCCACGAACCGGGTCACGCCGCCCAGTTCGACCGGGATCTGTGCCGCCGCCGTGGGGGCGACCGCGGGTTCGGTGAGGTCGCGGACGCGGCGTACCGCCTCCGCCAGGCGCTCCTTGCGGACCGGTTTGAGGACGTAGTCGACGGCCTTGAGGTCGAACGCCTGGAGGGCGAACCCCTCGTGGGCGGTGACGAAGACGATGCGAGGCGGCCTGGCGAACCCGGCTATCAGCCGGGCGATGTCCAGACCGGTGAGCCCGGCCATGTGGATGTCGAGGAAGACGACGTCGATGGCCTCCTCGCCGCCCGGCCCGGCTTCGAGGGCGCGTCCGATGCGGCGGAGCGCCTCGGTGGCGTCGGTGGCGCCTTCGGCGCTGCGCACCCGCGGGTCGGAGCGCAGGAGGTACAGGAGCTCCTCGAGAGCGGGCTTCTCGTCGTCGACGGCCAGTACGCGCACCATGTGCGGAGTGTAGGCGCGGCGATTGAGCGAGAAACAGCTCGGATGCGTACTGGTTGGCGGAAGGCTTCGGCGAAGCACACGGCACACGGACGCGTACGCGGGAATGAGGCACGCCCATGAGTCTCGGGGAGCGGCATCACGATGTCGCCGCCTATGCGCTGGGCGTGCTGGAGCCGGCGGACGCCCTCCGCTGCGAGGAGCACCTGGCCCGGTGCCCGGCCTGTGCGGTCGGGCTCGCGGACTTCGCCTTCACCGCGTCGGCGCTGGCCCAGCTGGCGGAGCGGGAGCCGCTGCGGCCGCTCGGGTCGGTGCGCGGGCACGCGGCCCCGGCGGGTCGCCGGCGGGCGCGTGGTCGCCGCCCGGCCGGCCGGCGGTGGCGGGCGCGGGTCGTCGGGGTGGCCGCGGCGCTGGCCGTCGCCGTGCCGGGCGCCGTCCTGCTGGGCGCCCCCGACGGGGTCGGCGAGGACCCGGGGATACGGCGGGCGGCGGCGACCGACTCGGCGACCGGGGCGTCGGCGTCGGTCGCGCTGAGGGACCGCGAGTGGGGCACGGAGGTGGCGCTGCGGGTGGCCGGGGTGCGCGGTCCCCATGTGTGCGAACTCGTGGTCGTGGGGACGGACGGACGGGCGTGGCCGGTGATGACCTGGGCGACGGACGACGGCGACAAACCGCTGATGGAGGGCGGCATCGCGCTGCGGCTCGGTGAGATCGAGCGGCTGGAGGTCCGCTCCGTGTCCGGCGAGCGGCTGGTGTCGGTACGCCCCTGAGCGGTCCCGCCGGCGGGCGGGCGGGTGCGCGCGGCCGGGCGCCGGGGCGTCACTTCAGCCGGCCCCGGCCCGGTAGTCGGCGCGGGGGCGCGGCGGCTGACGGAGGCGGGCCGGGCTCGGCGGAAGGACGCGGGGCGGTCGCGTGAGTCGGCCGGGCTGGGGCGGCAGCGACCCGGGCGGGCGCAGCCGGCCCCACCGGGGCGTGCCGGCGGGCCGGACCGGCGCGGCGGCCGGGACGAACGGGGCGCGGCCCGGCGCGGTGGTCGGCGGCTCGGGCGCCGGGGTGTCACTTCAGCAGGCGCGACAGGCGCCGGTCGGCGAGGGGTTTGCCGCCGGTCTGGCAGGTGGGGCAGTACTGGAGCGACGAGTCGCGGTACGACACCTCGCGGATGGTGTCGCCGCAGACGGGGCACGGCTCACCCGTGCGGCCGTGGACGCGCAGCCCGCTCTTCTTCTCGGCCTTGAGGCGCCCGGCGGCGACCCCGTGGCTGCGTTCCACCGCCTCGGTCAGCGTGGTGCGCATCGCCTCGTAGAGGGCGGTGGTCTCCTCCTCGGTGAGGTTCTGCACGGGCTTGAACGGCGACATCCGGGCCACGTGCAGGATCTCGTCGCTGTACGCGTTGCCGATGCCCGCGATCAGGCTCTGGTCGCGCAGCGCGCCCTTGATCTGGCGCCGCTCCCCGGCCAGCAGGGCGGCGAAGGCGTTTCGGTCGAAGCCGTCGGCGAGCGGGTCGGGGCCGAGGCGGGCGACTCCGGGGACGTCGGCCGGGTCGTGGACGAGGTGGACGGCGAGACGTTTGGTGGTGCCCGCCTCGGTGAGGTCGAAGCCGTCGCCGCCGGTGAGCGCGACGCGCAGGGCGAGCGGCCCCTTGCCGGGGCGCGGCAGCCCGGTGGGCAGGACGTCGCGCCACTGGAGCCAGCCGGCGCGGGCGAGGTGGATCAGCAGGTGGAGCCCGTCGGGCCGGCCGGGGCCGCTCGCCTCGACGTCCAGGAACTTGCCCCGTCGTCCGACGGCGGTGACGGTGGTGCCGTCGAGTGCGGACACGGGCGGGTCGTACGTCTTGAGGACGCTGACCGCGACGGGCAGGGCGCGGGCGATCTCCTTGCCCACCAGGTTCTCGTCGAGGAACTCTCGCAGGGCTTCGACCTCGGGCAGCTCGGGCATGTCTCCAGCCTGCCGCAGGCGGGCCCGGTGTGCCGCCCCGGGCCCGCCCGTCGGCGGGGTCAGCCGGACCTGTCGGTGATCTTGACGAGGTCGGTGAGTTCGTCGGAGATGGCGGCGGCGAGCCGGTCCACGTCCGGTACGGCCTTGCCGTCGGCGACGAGCCCGGTGTGGACGCGTCCGTCGTACGGGGACATCGCGACGGCGAGGGCCTGGCCCTGGGCGAGCGGGGCCATCGGGTGGAGGGCGCGCAGCGGGTGGCCGCCGAGGGACAGGGTGGAGCGGGGCAGCGGCACGTTGGTGACCAGGACGTCGAACAGCATGCGCGCGGCTCCCCCGGCGAGCGGCGCGCCGAAGCGGTGGGCGAGGGGCGGCAGTTGATCGGCGAGTACGGCGAGGGCCCCGGCCCCGCGGGAGGGCCCGGCGGCCTTGTTGCGGTCCATTCCGCGCCGTACGGCGTCGAGCCGGCCCAGCGGGTCGGGGTCGGAGACCGGCAGGTCGAGGAGGTAGGCCGAGAAGGTGTTGCCGGGGCCGGGTCCGGGGGCGCCGCCCGGGCGGCGCCGGGAGACCGGGACGAGGGCGCGCGGGTCGGCGGCGGGCAGCGGCTCGCCGCGCTCCAGCATCCAGTGGCGCAGGGCACCGGTGAAGACGGCGAGCAGCACGTCGTTGGCGGTGCCGCCGGTGACCCTGCGGACCCGCCGTACCTCCTCCAGGTCGAGGTCGACGGTGGCCAGCCGGCGCGTTCCGCTGGAGCCGGCGGTGAGGGCGGGCGTGCCGCGCGGGTCGAGGCGGCTGGCCCGTACGACGGAGGCGCCGACGCCCAGGGCACGGCCGAGTTCCTCGATGCGGCCGCGCGCGGCGCCGGCGACGTTCAGCGGGCCGGGCAGCCAGGAGCGGGGGGTCACGGGGCGCGGGCGGCGGCGGCCGGGCGGCCGGGCGCCGGCGATCTGGTCGAAGATCCCGGCGCCGATGGCGACGGCGCGCATCCCGTCGGCGAGCGCGTGGTGGAGTTTGACGAGGACGGCGAAGGGCCCGCCGGGCTCCCCGGTCAGCAGGTACATCTCCCAGGGAGGCAGCCCGCGTTCGAGGGGGCGTTCCATCAGCTCGCCGGCGAGCCGGGTGGCCCTGGCGGTGAAGTCGCCGGGGTCGGCGCCGTCCGTCAGCCGGAGGTGGTGGACGTGCCGGCGTACGTCGAAGGCCTTGTCGGTGCTCCAGGCGGCGCCGCCGACGGGCAGCAGGACGTCACGCACCCGCATCCGCAGCCGGGGTACGGCCGCGGCGCGTTCCGCGAGCAGGGCGAGGATCTCGGCGGGTCCGCCCGGGGCGTCGGGGGCCGGGTCGAACCGGGCGAGGGCGCCCAGGTGCATGGGGTGGTCGGCCGTTTCGAGGTGCCAGAAGGCCAGGTCGAGAGGTGCCAGCAGCTCACTGCTCAAGGGATCCCCATGTCGTGCGAGGGCCGTGTGTCGGACGAGACCCGTGTGTGGGACGAGGGCCGAGGAAGGCTACAGGTACCGCAGTCAATCGCCTGCGGTCGGTTACGGTCAAGTACGATCGCTTCACTTACAGTTAACAGTGGATGTCCTGAACATTTCCGGTCGCGCGGCGATGTCGGCGTCACGCTTCCGCCCGGTCGGTGATGGTGAACTCGCACCAGACGCACTTCCCGGTGCCGCGCGACTCGACGCCCCATCCGTCGGCGAGCCGGTCGACGAGCAGCAGTCCCCGTCCCGAGACACCCGAGAGGCCCGCCTCGCGGCGCCGGGGCAGGGCACTGGAGCGGTCCTCGACCTCGACCCTGAGCCGCCGCCCGGAGCCCGCCGGCACCCGCAGGGTCACGATCGCCCCGCCGTCGGTGTGGAGCAGCGCGTTGGTGATCAGTTCGTCGGCGGCCAGCTCGATCTCGTCGGACCGCTCCCCCGCGCCCCAGGTGCGCACGGCCGCCCGGAGCATGTGGCGCGCGGAGCTGAGCGCCTCGGGGTCGCTCTGGGCCACGTGCTGCTGGAACCGTCCGCCGGGCTGGGGCGTGGAGCCGCCCCTGCGGCGCAGCAGGAGGACGGCGACGTCGTCGTCCCCGCCGCGCTCGTCGACCACGTCGCACATGTGGTCGGCGAGTTCCTGGAGGTCGTCCGGGCCGTTGCGCACCAGCGCCGCGAGCCACCGCATGCCCTCGTCGAGGTCGGCACCCGGCTGCTCGACGAGGCCGTCGGTGTAGAGCAGCAGGGCCTGGCCGGGGTCCAGCTCCAGGATGCCGACGGGGTAGTCGAGCCGGCCGAACTCCGCCGACAGGCCCAGCGGCATCCCGCCCGGCACCGGCACCCGGCGGCAGTCGCCGTCGGTGTCGCGCAGCAGGGGGTCGACATGGCCCGCCCGCACCACCTGCACCACCCCCGTCGCCAGGTCGGCCTCCAGATAGGTGCAGGTGGCGAACCGGTCGGTGTCCAGCTCGTGCAGGAAGGAGGAGGCCCGCGCCATCACGGTGGCGGGGGTGTGCCCCTCCGCCGCGTACGCCCGCAGCACGATGCGCAGCTGGCCCATGACGGCCGCGGCGTGCGTGTCGTGGCCCTGGACGTCCCCGATGACGGCGCCGACCCGCCCGCCCGGCAGCGGGATGACGTCGTACCAGTCGCCCCCGATGTCCCGGCCGAGCCGGGCCGACCGGTAGCGGACGGCGATCTGCGCGCCGGGGACCTCGGGGATCCGGCGCGGCAGCATGGCCTGCTGGAGCCCTTCCGCGAGGTCGTGCTCCTGCTCGAAGAGCATGGCGCGCTGGAGGCTCTGGGCGATGCTGCTGCCCAGCGCGACCAGCACGTTGCGGTCCTCCGGCGAGAAGCCGCTCTTGTCGCTGTAGAGCAGGCCGAGCGCGCCGATGGGCCGGGCTTGGGCGATCAGCGGCAGATAGGCGGCGGAGGTGATCCCGAGGCCGCTGATGTTCGGCCAGAGGATGGGATAGGACGTGGCGAAGTCCTCGGGCGACTCGATGAAGCGGGGGGCGAGGGTGCGCACCACCTCGCTCATCGGGTACTGCTCGTCCACCCGGGTGTAGCGGGTGCCCGGCACGAAGGAGCCCTCGGGCCCGTCGGCCACCAGGTGGATGCGCCCCGCCTCCAGCAGGCCCATCACGAGGCTGGTCGCCCCGAAGTGCTCCAGGCCGTGCGAGTCCTTCAGCACGTCGATGACGTCCTGGACGGTACGGGCGTGGGCCAGCGCCGCCGTCGTGGTCTCGACGACGCTGGTCTGGCGTCGGCGCTCCTCGTCCACCTCCCGCCGGGCCGTGGACTCGGCGAGTTCCTGCGTGGCGTCCCGGACGATCCCGATGATGCGGCGCGGGCGGCCCGTCTCGTCCCGCCGGATGAAGCCCTGCGTGTGCGTCCAGCGCAGACCGCCGTCACGGGTGCGGATGCGGAAGTAGGCGCCGTAGTGCGTGCTGCCGCTCTTGAGGGCCTGGGCCACCATCCCGTCGAGCCGGACGGACTCGCTGGGCGGGACGCGGGAGGCAAGGCTCTCCGGCCGGCCGTCGTACTCGGTGGCGTCCACCTGGAACACGTCGAGGGCGGTCTGGTCCATGTGCATGAGCCCGGTGTCGAGGTCCCAGTCGAAGCTGCCCATGCGGTTGAGGGTCAGGCTCATATCCGGGTGGGCGGGCCAGTCCGCGGGAAGCGACAGGGCTTCCGCTGCCCGATCAACCATGGAGCCACTCTGTCATCATTCGTCCGGTTTCTCGACTGTTCGTATCCACCTCGCGCCCGGGGCCGCCGGGTCGCCGCCACGCTGGTCCGGCGGTCCGGCGGTCCGGGGGCCGGGGGCCGGGGGCCGGGGGCGTCAGGCGTCGTGGAGTTCGGGCCCGAGCAGGACGTCCTCCGGCTCCACCGGCGCGCCGTCCCCCTGCCCCTCTCCGGTCGGGTCGCCACCCGTGCCGGGAAGCCCGGCACCGTCCGGTACGCCGGGTGCGTCCGGCCCGGTGGGCGCGTCCGGCACCTGCGGCTCGGGGGGCTGGACGGGCTCGGCGGGCTCGGCGGGTTCAGCCGGTTCGGCAGGGGCATCGGGGCGTCCGGGGGCGTCCGGCGCGGGCAGGACCGGGGGCGGCGGGGAGGGCGGCGGTGTCGGACAGCCGGGCGGCACGGCCCGGACGCCGCCGACCGCGGTCGGGCAGTCGGCAGGCTCCACCGGCTGGGGCAGTTGGGGCTCCTGGGGCTCCTCCGAGGCGGGGGGCGCCAGGAGGTCACGCTCGCCGGGGGCGTACGGGGGCGGCACCTCGGGGCGCCTGTCCCGCTGGACGCCGGTGCCCGTGAGGCGTTCGAGCCAGGTGTTGTCGAGGAGGTTCACGATGATCAGGCTGTGCACCACCTGCTGGGTGGGCGTGATGATCACGACGCGCCCGGGGTCGTAGCCGGCCCACGGCTTCACCCTGCCCGCGTTGGGCCCCTGGACCCCGTCGGCGCGGTGGGCCCGGCCGGCCCGCTCGGTCCCGTCCGCCCCCGCGGCGGCGCCGGCCGCGCGGGAGAAGGACGGCGACCGCAGCGGACTGCCGCTCGCGCACCGTACGCGCGGAGCGCCGTACTGGTCGACCAGGACGGCGGTACCGGTCTGGAGGACGGCCTGGTGGGGCGTTGCCGCTCCGTCACGGTAGCCGTGACCGGTGACCCGGGCGTCGGCGCGCAGCACCACCGGGGTGAGGCCGCGCATCCAGGACGCGATCCCGGCCGGGCCGATCCCGGCGGCCTGGGCGAAGGCCCCCGCCCTGGTGGCGTCCTCCGTCAGCAGGCGCACCTGCCGCTCGACGTCGCAGGCGGGCACCGAGGGCGTACCGCCGTAGAGGCCGGGCGTGGAGCCGGGCACGGCCCGTGGGCCCTGCGCCTCGGCGCCGTCCCGCCGGGGCGGTACGGGTACGTTCCGGGCGCGCCGGACGGTCGAGGCGGTGAAGGGGTCGGCCCCCGGATCGGCGGCCGGGTGAAGGCGCACGTCACGCGCGTCCGCCACGGCCCGCGCCTCGGCCGCGGCGCGCCGGTCACGGTCCTCCGCGCCGCCACAGCCGGCGGTCAGCAGCACGGCGGCGGCCAGCAGGGCGGCCGGCGCGGCGAGCGCGGCGTACCGGCGGCGGCGACGTATCGGTGAACCCACGCGAGCCTCCTCTAGGTGGTTCCTGTCTGCCGGATACCTGTCCGGGCCGCAACCGGAGATCCCGCCACCCAGGTGGACTTGAACACGTTCAAAAGAAGCTCTACGCTCAGGAATTGAACACGTTCAAGCGAGGGGGTGGTGGCCATGTGGGTGCTGGTCGATCTGGTGGTGACGCTCGGCATGCTGGTGATCGTCCCGGCGGGCCTGCGGCTGATGGACGACCCGGGACTCACCGCGATACGCCGACTGTGGCCGCTGTTCGCCGTGCCGGGCGCCGTCTGCCTGTGGCTGCCGCGCGGCGCGCCCGCCGGCGCGCTCGCCGCCTGCTACGCGCTGGGCACCGTCCTCCTCGCGCTGCACGCCCCGCGCCGCCTGCTCCGGACCCGGTCGGCGGCGCCCGCCGAGATCGCCGTCATGACCGCGCTGACCGCCCCGTCGGTGGCCGCGCTCTCCCTGGTCGCCGAGCGGCTCGGGCACCGGCTGTTCGGCTTCGGCACCGACATCCTGGCGCTGACCGTCCCGCACTTCCACTTCGCCGGCTTCGCCGCCGCCCTGGTGGCCGGGCTCGTCTGCCGCGCCGTGGACCGCCCGGCCGCCCGCTTCGCGGCGCTCAGCGTTCCGCTGGGCACCCTGCTCGTCCTCCTGGGCTACTTCCTGGACGACTGGGCCGAACTGGCCGGGGCACTGGTCCTCACCGCCGGTATGTGGGCCGTGGCCCTGCTGACGTGGCGCGACGTGACGGCGAGGTGCCACGACCGGACCACCCGCCTGCTGCTCGCCGTGTCGTCCGCCGTCCTGGTGGCGACCATGCTCCTCGCGCTGAGCTGGGCGCTCGGCGAGGCGACCGGCCTGCCGCACCCCAGCCTTGCCTGGATGGCCGCCACCCATGGCCTCGGCAACGCGCTCGGCTTCGCCCTCTGCTCGGTGCTGGCCTGGCGCCGCCTGGAGGAGACCGAGGCGCCCCGCGGAAGACCGCACCCCGACCACCAGGCCCACCAGCCCCCGCAGACCCGGCAGACTCAGTGGAAGACCGAGGAGACCCCGGCATGACACGTCTGATACGCAGCCTCAGCACCCCCGCCGCCACCTCCGGCTTCAGCTACCCGGACGTCGGCGCGACCCGTACCCGCCCGCTCCCCGCCGGCTACCACCACCTGCACCACGAGGCGCTGATCGGCCACGGCCCGCACGCCCTCGCGTCGGCGGGCGCCGCCGTGACCACCTGGGCGATGCACCGGAGCTCCGGAGTACGGGTGCGGGCCGGGTCGGCGCGGGCCGAACCGGGCACCCGGGTCGACATCGCGCTCGGCGCCGGACCGCTCCGGATCGGCGTGCCGTGCGAGGTGGTGTGGACGGCGTACGAGGAGGACCGCATCGGCTTCGCGTACGGAACGCTGCACGGCCACCCGGAGATCGGGGAGGAGTCCTTCGTGGTGGACCGCCGCCCGGACGGAAGCGTGTGGTTCACCGTGACGGCCTTCAGCCGGCCCGGCCGCTGGTACACCCGGGCCGCCGGGCCGGTCGTCCCCGTACTCCAGCGGGCGTACGCGCGACACCTGGGCCGGACGCTGCGAAAGATCGCCGCGGCGTGAACGGCGCCCGATACTGGGACCGATGGAGTGGTCCTGGTTCACCTCGCCCGACTACTGGCTGAGCCGCCTGGTCTTCCAGCGCGGGCTCGCCGGGGTCTACCTGGTCGCGTTCCTCTGCGCGGCGCTCCAGTTCCGCGCGCTGATCGGCGAGCGCGGGATGCTGCCGGTGCCCGCGTACCTGCGCCGCGTCCCGCCCCGGGTGGCGCCCAGCGTCTTCCACCTCCACTACTCGGACCGGTTCTTCGCGCTCTGCGCGTGGACGGGGGCCGCCCTGTCGCTGGCGCTGGTCGCGGGCGCCGGGGACGCGGTGCCGCTCGCGGTCGCGATGCTGATGTGGGCACTGCTGTGGGCGCTGTACCTGTCCATCGTCAACGTCGGCCAGACCTGGTACGGCTTCGGCTGGGAATCGCTGCTCCTGGAGGCGGGCTTCCTCGCCGTCTTCCTCGGCAATGAGGACACGGCCCCGCCCGTGCTGATCCTGTTCCTGCTGCGCTGGCTGCTGTTCCGGGTGGAGTTCGGGGCCGGGCTGATCAAGATGCGCGGCGACGCCTGCTGGCGCGATCTGACCTGCCTGTACTACCACCACGAGACCCAGCCGATGCCGGGGCCGCTGAGCTGGTTCTTCCACCACCTCCCGAAGCCCCTGCACCGCGTGGAGGTCGCGGCCAACCACGTGACGCAACTGGTCGTGCCGGTCCTGCTCTTCACCCCCCAGCCGGTGGCGAGCGCGGCGGCGGGACTCGTCGCGCTGACGCAGCTGTGGCTGGTGCTGTCGGGCAACTTCTCCTGGCTGAACTGGATCACGATCGTGCTCGCCCTGTCGGCCGTGGACGGCTCCCTCGTCGCCGACGCGCCCGCGCTGCCCCCTCCCCCGCTCTGGTACGGGGTCCTGGTCATCGCCGTCACCGCGCTGGTGGTGGTCCTCAGCCGGCGCCCGGCGCGCAACCTGCTCTCCCGCCGCCAGGCCATGAACCGCTCCTTCGACCCGCTGCACCTGGTCAACGCGTACGGAGCCTTCGGTACGGTCGGCCGGGTCCGGCACGAGCTCGTGATCGAGGGCACCGAGGAGCCGGCCGTCCACGCGGGCACGGTGTGGCGGGAGTACGAGTTCGAGGGCAAGCCCGGCGACGTGCGGCGGCTGCCGCGCCAGTTCGCCCCGTACCACCTGCGCCTCGACTGGATGATGTGGTTCGCGGCGCTCTCGCCCGCGTACGCCCACCACTGGTTCGGGCCGTTCGTGGAGCGGCTGCTCGAAGGGGACCGCGACACACTGCGGCTGCTGCGCCACAACCCCTTCCCGGACGCCCCGCCCGTCCGGATCCGCGCCAGGCTCTACCGCTACCGCTTCACGACCCGGCGCGAACGGCGGGAGACGGGCGCCTGGTGGCACCGGACCTACGTACGGGAGTTCCTGCCGCCCACCCGGCTGTCGTGACGGCGGGAGGACTCGGGGCGGACGGGGGCGGACGAGGGCGGACGAGGGCGGACGAGGGCGGACACCACGACGCCCCCCGCCGGTGTGGCGGGGGGCGTGGGGCGCACGGTGCGGATCGGCCCGCGTGGTGCGGCGCCCGGGCGGCGGCCCGGACCGGGCCGATCAGTCGATGCCGGGCAGGATGTGCGGCTCGGCGAGGTCTTCCTCGTACCCGGCGAGCCGGATCGGGGCCGAGCGGGCCCACACTTCGAGGCTGCCGAGGGTGTCGGGTCCGGCGGACCGGTCACCCCGATCCTTCGGCCGCTGCTCCTGCTTCATGAGTTCTGGTGTCACCGCGCACTCCTTCGTGTCGCGAACCTGTGAGGACATGGACTGCCGTCGGTCGCGGTGGCGCCGGTACTCGGGCGGAAACGCAGCCTTGGTGGCAGGCTTGTCCCCGAGACCCGCCTGAGGGGGTTTCGTGGATCCCTGGCGGCGGGCCGTTCGCCTCAGGTTAACCAAATGAGCGCGCTTCCGCTCGATGGAACGCGTCACACAGTCAGGATTCGGACACCGCGCCCGCTTCCGGACGGGCGCGGGCGCTCTTGTGTGACGCTCACCACTTGGACGGCGCGTAGTCCTTCAGGAAGCAGCCGTACAGGTCCTCACCCGTCTCGCCGCGGACGATCGGGTCGTAGACGCGGGCCGCGCCGTCGACCAGGTCGAGCGGGGCGTGGAAGCCCGCCTCGGCGAGCCGCATCTTGTCGGGGTGCGGGCGCTCGTCGGTGATCCAGCCGGTGTCGACCGCGGTCATCAGGATGCGGTCGGACTCGAACATCTCCTGGGCGCTGGTGCGCGTGAGCATGTTGAGGGCGGCCTTGGCCATGTTGGTGTGCGGGTGGCCGGCGCCCTTGTAGCCGCGGCTGAAGACACCCTCCATGGCGGAGACGTTCACCACGTAGGTGCGCCGCGCGGAGGACGCGGCCATCGAGCGGCGGAGCCGGCTGATGAGGATGAACGGCGCGGTGGAGTTGCACAGCTGGACTTCGAGGAGTTCGACCGGATCCACCTCGCAAACGGTCTGGATCCAGCTGTTGGTGTCGTGCAGGTCCGGCACCAGGCCGCCCGCGTCGATGGCGGTACCGGCGGCGATCCGCTCCAGTGACGCCGAACCGGTCACCAGCGCCAGCTCGGTGACCTCCTGCGCGGTCAGGGCGTCGCCGGCCCGGGGCCCGGGAAGCGCGGCCATGGTCTCCACGGCACCGCTGCCGAAGGTGCCGATGACCTGGGCGGGCGGCAGCTCGCCCGCGGGCAGCGGCGCGGACTCGGCGGCGACCAGCTCGCTGTACGCCTGCGGGGAGCGGCGTACGGTCTGCGCGGCGTTGTTGATCAGGATGTCCAGCGGCCCCTCGGCGGCCACCGAGTCGGCGAGGGCGACGACCTGGGCCGGGTCGCGCAGGTCGATGCCGACGATCTTCAGGCGGTGGATCCACTCGTCGCTGTCCGGCATCGCCTTGAAGCGGCGGATCGCGTCGTTGGGGAACCGGGTGGTGATCGTGGTGTGGGCGCCGTCCCGCAGCAGGCGCAGCGCGATGTACATGCCGATCTTGGCGCGGCCGCCGGTGAGGAGGGCGCGGCGGCCCGTCAGGTCGGTGCGGGCGTCTCGGCGGGCCCGGTTCTCGGCGGCGCACTTCTGGCAGAGCTGGTGGTAGAAGGCGTCGACCTCGACGTACCGGGTCTTGCAGATGTAGCAGGAGCGGGGGCGCTGGAGTACGCCCGCGATCTCGCCGGCGACGGAGGAGGACGGCAGCAGGCCCTGCGTCTCGTCGTCGATCCGCTCGGCCGAGCCGGTCGCGGTGGCCTCGGTGACCGCCTTGTCGTGGGCGGTCTTGGCCGCGCGGCGCTCCTGGCGGCGGCGCTGCTTCACGGTCCGGTAGATCCCGGCGGTGGCCCGGCGCACGGCGATCGCGTCCGGGTGGTCCACGTCCAGGGTGTCGAGCTCCTCGAGGACGCTCAGGCAGACGGCCAGGCGCTCGGGGTCGATTCCCGGCCCGTACACCTGGTTCTCTTCAGTCACCGTCATGCCGCTGCCGTTCCTCGATCACTCGTATGCCACGTTTACTTTTCAAAAGCCGCACTTTACGCCAGTGGGGTGCCCCGCCGCCAAACCGCCGTCCGGTCACGGCACGGCTTACGGGGCAGGCGGGGGCGGGGCGGGCGCGGGCAGACGGAGCGCCGTGGCAGGCGCGGCGGGGGACGGGGCGACGGAGGCGTACGCGTACTACGCCTGCGTCACCGTCGTCACCCTCGTCACAGGCGGACGCCGCCCGTGCGCAGATAGGCGAGGGGGTCGATGTCGGAGCCGTACCCCGGTCCCGTGCGCACCTCGAAGTGGAGGTGCGGCCCGGTGCTGTTGCCGGTCGACCCCGAGCGGGCGATCCGCTGGCCGCTGGTGACCCGCTGGCCCTCGCGCACGGTGAGCGCGGACAGGTGGGCGTACTGGCTGTACTTGCCGTCCTCGTGCCGGATGACGACCTGGTAGCCGTACGCGCCGGCCCAGCCCGCGGAGACGACCCGGCCGGTGGCGACGGCCTTCACGGACGTGCCGGTGGGGACCGGGAAGTCGACGCCGGTGTGATAGCCGCTGGACCAGGCGGAGCCGGCCTTGCGGTAGGCGGTGCTGGGGCCGGAGTCGACGGGCGCGCTGAAACCGGCGGTCCGGGGCTTGGCGGCGACCGGCTTGGCGGGAGCCGGTTTCGCGGGGGCGGGCTTGGCGGCGGGCGGCCTCGGTGCGGCGGGCTTGGCCGCGGGCGGCTTGGGCGTCGCGGCCGGCGGCTTCGGCGTCGCCGGCCTCGCGGTGGGCGGCTTGACCCCCGTCGTGCGGAGCGTCAGCTTCTGGCCCGGCATGATGAGGTCCGGGTCGCTGCCGATGACGGTGCGGTTCTCCGCGTAGAGCCGCTGCCAGCCGCCCCTGACCCGTTCCGTCTCGGCGATGCCGGACAGGGAGTCGCCGTGCGCCACGGTGTAGCTCTCGCGCTTGCCGGGGACGGTGGTGGGGGTGGCGGCCGGCGTTCGCGGCCGGGACTCGCTCTTCGGCGCCGTCCGGGGGTCCGCCGAGGGCTTTGCCTCGGACGCCGTACCGGCCCCGGCCTGCGGCGCGATGTCGGGCGCGTCGCCCCCGCGGGTGAGGCCCGCCCTGACCGAGCAGGTGGGCCAGGCGCGCGGCCCCTGCCCTTTGAGGACCTTCTCGGCGATCGCGATCTGCTGGTCCTTGGTGGCCAGGTCGGCGCGCGGCGCGTAGCGCGCACCGCCGTAGGCCTCCCAGGTCGACTGGGTGAACTGGAGTCCGCCGTAGTACCCGTTACCGGTGTTGATCTTCCAGTTGTTGGTGGACTCGCAGGCGGCGACCTTCTCCCAGACGTCCACGGAGGCCGCGTGCGCCGAACCCGCTCCTATCAGCGGCAGCGCCATGCCGGCGCCGCTCGCCGTGACGGTGAGCGATGCCCGGTTGATACGGCTCGGCTGGTACCGGCGGTGTCGTCCGCGTACGGCCATGGGTCGGTCCCCCCTTGCACACGTCAGCAGCCGCCCAAGCTAGAGGTATATGACAGGCCGTGACAAGAGGTTGTGTGTTCGTCACATAGCCGTTCGGGAACGGAGGTTGGGGTTCCCCGCCGGGACGCGGGCGTGCTCGTCGGTGAACGCCCTGCTCGCGCGGCGCGTATGGACGCGTACCCGTTGGCGCAACCCTTGGAGTACACACATGAGTGGCACTGCTCAGATCGGCGTGACCGGGCTCGCGGTCATGGGCCGCAACCTCGCGCGCAACTTCGCCCGGAACGGCCTCACCGTCGCGGTGCACAACCGCACCTACGGGAGGACGGAGTCCCTGGTCGAGGAGTTCGGCGGCGAGGGCGCGTTCATCGCCGCGAAGAGCGCCGAGGAGTTCGTGGCGTCACTGGAGCGACCGCGCCGTCTGGTCGTCATGGTGCAGGCGGGGGCGGCCACGGACGCCGTGATCGAGGAGTTCGTGCCGCTGCTGGAGCCGGGTGACGTCATCATCGACGGCGGCAACGCGCACTTCGCCGACACCCGGCGCCGCGAGAGCGAACTACGGAAGCACTGGATCCACTTCGTCGGGGTGGGCATCTCGGGCGGCGAGGAGGGTGCGCTGCGCGGACCGAGCATCATGCCGGGCGGACCGGCGGAGTCGTACAAGTCCCTCGGCCCCCTGCTGGAGCGGATCGCCGCCAAGGCCCCGGACGGGACGCCGTGCGTGTCCCACGTCGGTCCCGACGGCGCCGGACACTTCGTGAAGATGGTGCACAACGGCATCGAGTACGCCGACATGCAGCTGATCGCCGAGGCGTACCACCTGCTGCGCGACGTGGCGGGCTATTCCCCCGCGAAGATCGCCGAGACGTTCCGGGGCTGGAACGCGGGACGGCTGGACTCGTACCTGATGGAGATCACGGCGGAGGTGCTCGCGCACACCGACGCGGCGACCGGGAAGCCGTTCGTCGACGTCGTGGCCGACCGGGCGGAACAGAAGGGGACCGGGCGCTGGACCGTGCAGACCGCGCTGGACCTGGGCGTGCCGGTGTCGGGCATCGCGGAGGCGGTGTTCGCCCGTTCGCTGTCGGGGCACCCGGCGCTGCGCGAGACCGCGGCGCACCTGCCGGGCCCCGGGGCGGAACCGCTCGACGAGGCCGCAGCGGCCCGCTTCGCCGAACGGGTGGAGCAGGCCCTGTACGCGTCGAAGATCGTCTCGTACACGCAGGGCTTCCACCAGATCCGGGCGGGCGGCGAGGCGTACGGGTGGAAGGTGGACCTGGCGGCGGTGGCGGCGCTGTGGCGGGCCGGCTGCATCATCCGGGCGGCGTTCCTGGACCGCATCCGCAGCGCGTACGCCGCACGGCCGAACCTGGTGAGCCTGCTGGCCGACCCCGGCTTCGCGGACGAGATCGGGGCGGCCCAGGGCGGCTGGCGCGACGTGGTCGCCGAAGCGGCCCGGCGCGGCGTGCCGACGCCGGGGTTCTCGGCGGCGCTCGCGTACTACGACGCCCTGCGGGCGCCCCGGCTGCCCGCCGCCCTCACTCAGGGCCAGCGGGACTACTTCGGCGCCCACACCTACCGGCGGACCGACCGGGAGGGCTCCTTCCACACCCTCTGGGGCGGCGACCGCACGGAGGTGGCCGGCTGACGGAGCGCGCTGCGGCGCGGTGACGCTGTCTCGTGGGGCGGTGACCACCCGAGGGGGGCGGTGAGGTCGCCTTGCGGGGCGGTGACCGCTCAAGGGGGCGGTCACCGCCCCAGGGGGACGGGCGGGGTCGGTACGGGCGGGGTCAGCTCGCCGGGCCGGGTTCCGGTTCCGGTCCGGGCACCGGCTCGGGGCCGGGCGGCTTCGGCACCGGGTCCGGGGCGGGGCCGGGGGGCGGCGGGCCCGGGTGGGGCGGGGGCGTCGGGGTCGGGACGGGGCCCGGCGCGGGACCCGGTTCCGGACCCGGAGGCCCCGGCTGCGGCACGGGCGTCGGCGGCACCGGGTCCGGCGGGCCGGGCGGGGGCGTCGGCGCGGGCGGGACGGGGTCCGGCGGGTACGGGTTCGGGCTGGTCATGGCACGCTCCCTCGGCGGTTCGGCCTGCACGTCCAGGTTCTCGCGGTGCGCGTTCCCCCGCGCGACGGGATCACTCATGGGGTCACCCGTCGGGGTCACCACACCGGCAGGTCTCCCGGGTCGTCAGGGCCGCGGCCGCCTTCCCCGTTCAGCCGCGCGCGGCCGGGACCGCCTGCGGGCTGCGGGCGGTGTCACTGCCGGGCACCGGCGCCGACGCGTCCGAACCCAGCTCCACGATCTTGTTCTCCCCGTCGACGTGCACGACGCGCGGCACGAACGCGCGGGCCTCGGCGTCGTCGACCTGGGCGTAGCTGATCAGGATGACCAGGTCGCCGGGGTGGACGAGATGGGCGGCCGCGCCGTTGATGCCGATGACCCCGGAGCCCCGCTCACCCTCGATGACGTACGTCTCCAGGCGGGCGCCGTTGTCGATGTCGACGATGTGCACGAGCTCGCCGGGCAGCAGATCGGCCGCCTCCATCAGGTCCGCGTCGACGGTGACGGACCCGACGTAGTGAAGATCCGCCTGGGTCACGGTGGCTCGGTGGATCTTGGACTTGAACAGAGTACGCAGCACTGTGGACTCCTCCGGGACGGCTCCCTGCCTGCTTTCTGCAGGTCAAGGGCGTCCTCGACCTTACACCTACACCCCCGTCCGGTGTCTGTGAGGAACATCGCTCCGGTCAGGCGAGACAGCGCTTCCTCCTGGGTTTTCCCTTCATACCGATGCCTGTTGGGGCGACCGTCCCGGAACGCGCGGGGACTCATGCTGACCGAGTGCCGACTTACCTGATGAGCCATCAGTCATGCGGGAGACCGCTCTGCGCACACGGACGACGTACGCCCACACACGACCGCCCTGTCGGGCAAGGCACCGGCGCCTGCCGGCGCCGCCACCGGGCGGACCCGTGCACCCTGGGCCTGTACCCCATAGGCCTCGCAGCGCCCGGCCTCCGCCCCCGTGACGCCTGGCACACCGGAGGAGCGCCGAACCCCGTGCGTGTTAGCGTCCGGCCGTGACTCCCCAGGACCTCGACCTGCCCTCACCTGCCGCGATGTCCCGGCTCGACCTGTTCGGAGACGAGTTCGTCCGCGACCCCTACCCCTGGCTGGACGCGTTGCGGGCCGACGCCCCCGTGCACCAGGACCCGGGCACCGGGCTGTGGCTGGTCAGCCGGTACGACGACATCCGGCGCGTCCTGCTGGACCCGGCGGTGTTCCACCCCGACAACGCGCAGGACGCCGTCACGCCGCTGCCCGTCGGCGTGCTGCGGGTACTGGCCCGGGCGGGCTTCAGGCTTCCGCCCTCGCTCGCCAACAACGGCACGGACAGCCACCACGGTCTGCGGCGCGTGGTCACCCGGTTCTTCAACGCCCAGCGCGTCGCCGCGGCCGTCCCCGTCATCGAGCGCATCGCCGACGAGCTCCTCGACGCCGCGCAGCGGCGCCTCGAGGCGACCGGCTCCTGTGACCTGTTCGAGGTCTACGCCCAGATCCTGCCCTGCCGGGTGCTGATGGAACTCCTCGGTATCGACGGTGTCGACCCCGCCACCCTGATCCGCTGGAGCGACGCCTCGCTGGAACTGTTCTGGGGCAGGCCCGCACTTGAGCGCCAGCTGGAACTCGCTGCCCTTGTCGGTGAGTTCAACCAGTGGCTCACCGCGACCGTGAGCGCGGCCCCGGCGCGGCCCGGCAGCTTCGTCGAGGCGCTGAGCCGTCACCGCCTGCCGGACGGCAGGCCTCTGGACGTCGGGACCGCGGTCGGCGTGTGCTTCTTCGCTTTCATCGCCGGCCAGTCCACCACCGGGCAGCTCATCTCCACCACGCTGCACCGGGCCCTGACCGAGCCGGGCCTGTGGTCGCGCGCGGCCGACGAGCAGGGTTTTCCCGAGGCGTGGGTGGAGGAGGTACTGCGCCGCGAACCGCCGGTGACCACGTGGCGCCGGGTGGCCGCCGAGCCCGTGACGCTCAGCGGCGTGGACGTCCCCGCCGGGGCACAGCTGCTGCTGATGCTCATGGGCAGCGGCTCGGATCCGGAGGTGTTCGACGCCCCGGACCAGATGTGCCCGCACCGCGCCAACGCCCGCCACCACCTGTCCTTCGGCGTGGGCCGACACCGCTGTCCGGGCGCCTCGCTGGCCCGGACGGAAGCCGCCGTCGCCCTCCGCGTCGCTGCCCGGCGCCTCCCCCACGCCCGTATCACCCCGGGGGACGAGCGACCGCCGATCCTCGGCCTCCTCTCCTTCCGCGCCCCTCTGCAGGTCCGGGTAGCCGCCCCTTAGGGCATTCCTTCGGATCATCTGGTTCATTGCGGCAAGGCGCCTCGGAACCTCGGACCGCACGTCTGTAGCAGCGTGGGCGCAGTACATGGTTGCCGGTACTCAGCGTGTACGGTTCCAGTGTCACCCAGCCGTCCCTGAGCAGCGGCGGAGCGCCGTGTCCGTGCGTGGTCGCCGGTGCCGTTGCCAGCCCCGCCCTCCGGTCTGGGGCCGGGCACCGGGCGCACTGGTCTTTCCGGAGCGTGGAGGTACGGGGATGAACGACACGGCGGGTGCGGCGAGCCCTCGTGAGCGGTTGGTCATGCTGCAGCGTCTGCTGGGCGAGGCGCTGGACCGGCTGGGCGCCGGGGCCTACGCCGTGGATGCCGACTGGACTCTGGTCGCCATGAACGCGCAGGCCGAAATGCTGCTCGGCCTCAGCGCGCACGAAGCGCTGGGGCAGGACGCGCACGACCTCCTGCACCGGCAGGCCAGCGGAATGCGCATGCCGCGCAGCCAGTGCTCGATCATGGAAGCCTTCATCGGCGGCCAGGCGCGCCAGGAGAAACAGGGCTTCTTCGCGCGTGGGGACGGCACGCTGCTGACAGCGTCCTGGCTGGTGACCCCCTTGCGCTTCACCCCTCAGGAGACCGGGGCGCTGGTGGTCTTCCACGCGTACGATCCGGCCGGTGTCTCCCTGCCGGCGTCCACCCTCCACGCGGGGCTGCTTCCCGAGCTGGAGCGGCTGGCGCTGCTGGCCGAGACCACCACGCAGCTGACGGCGACCCTCGACGTCAACGAGGCGCTGGACCGGCTGGTCAAGCTGGTCATCCCGATGCTGGCCGACTGGATGGTGGTCGACCTGATCACGGAGAGCGGCCATGTCCAGCGCACCCTCGTCGCTCACGGTGACGAGGGGGGCGTCACCCGCAGACAGGACCTGCAAGGAACCCTGTTCTCCGTCCCCGAGACCTCTCCGCTGCCGCTGTCGCGCGCGCTGCGCGGCGCCGGCTCCACCTTGGCGACCCCCCAGACGTATCAAGGCCCGCCCGACACGCACATCGCCGTCGAACAGCGCAGACTCTTCGACGCCACCGGCATGCACTCCGCGGTCATCGCGCCCATCCGGGGCCTGCGCGAGGTTCTCGGCGCGCTCACCCTGGGCCGGTCCGGGCAGCCCGAGCCGTTCACCACCGCCGAGATTCCACTCCTCGAGGACATCACCCGTAGGGCCGGTCTGGCGCTGGACAACGCCCGCCTCTACCAGCGTCAGCGCAAGGTCGCCGACACCATGCAACGCCACCTGCTGCCGCAACTGCCGAGCGTGCCCGGCCTGGAGATGAACGCCCGCTACGTCTCCGCGCCCTACGCCTCCCAAGTGGGCGGAGACTGGTACGACGTCTTCCGCCTGCCCGACCAGGCACTCGCCCTGGTGATCGGCGATGTCGCCGGACACGATCTGGACGCCGCGGCCGGCATGGCCCAGCTGCGCAACATCCTGCGCGCCTACGCCTGGTCCCAGCAGGAGCCGCCGAGCGTCATCGTCGACCGCTTCGACCGGTCCCTGCCCCACATCACCGATGTCGGCATGGCGACGATGGTCCTGGGCCGGCTCGAGCCCCGGACCGGCGGGCAATGGCAACTGCACTGGACGAACGCGGGCCACCCTCCTCCCCTGCTGGTCACCGACGACGGGCGGGCCCGCTACCTCACCGGCGGGCACGGCATCCTGCTCGGCGCCCAGGCAGGCATCCGCCGCACCGACGCCACCAGCACACTGCCGCCCAGGTCGACACTGGTGCTCTACACCGACGGGCTGGTCGAGTCCCCCAGCCACCCCATCGACGACGGGCTGGAACGACTGCGCCGCCACGCCGCCCGCCTCGCCCGCCACCCGTTGGAGAGCTTCATCGACGCTCTGATGGAAGCCCGTCCCTCCGACAACGACGACGATGTTGCCGTGCTCACCATCCGAGTACCTCTGGTCGAGGCCCCCTCACCATGAACCGCGCCATCTGCCGCTCAGGTCCTCCGGAGGAAACGGCCTGAGCGCGCGGCCGGCAAAGGGCAGGATGCTGTGGAACGTGCAACCTGCCCGGGGTGCGGTGTCGAGGAGCGCCGTGGCGAGGGTGTGGGCGATGGCGAGGCCGAGTCCGGAGCCGCCTGCGGTGCGGGCGCGTCCATAGGGGTGGTCCACGGGATCCATCAGCAGCACCGGTGAGCTCGGTGATCCGCCGGGTCAGTCCGTGGGCTGTAGAACGGCAGGTAGCCCGCCCACGAAGCTCATTCGACCGCGCGCGACGGTCGTCGCGGTGGGCGCAACGAACCCATGGAGGCGCTCATGCATGCCCAGGGAGCCGGCCCGGCCCTCCCGCCTGTGGTGGACAGAGAAACGTTCCAGGAAGCGCGGGAAGCGCTGCTCACGCGTGAGAAGCTGCATACCCGCGAAGGGGACGCGATCGCGGCGGCGCGGAGGCGGCTGCCGATGGTGGAGGTCGACGCCACCATCGAGGTCATCGGCCCCGACGGGCCGATCACGATCCTCGACGTATTCGAGGGCCGCAGGCAGCTGATCGCGTACTTCCACGCCTGGTGGCCCGGACGGCCCGCCGCCGAACAGTGCGAGGGCTGCACGTTCTTCAACAGCCAGGTCCGCGAGCTGTCCTACCTCCACTCCCGCGACGCCACGTACGCGACGCTGTGCAAGGGCCCCTATGAGGCCAGCGTCCGCTACCGGGACTTCCTGGGCCTGGACATGCCGTGGTACTCGGTCGAAGAAACGGCACCGCAGCTGCTGGAGGGCCGTGACTGGCAGCGCCACCACCTCGTCTGTTACGTCCGCGACGGCGAGCGGGTCTTCGAGACGTACTACACCGGCGGGCGCGGCGTCGAGATCATGACCCCCACCCACGGGCTGCTGGACATGACGGTCTACGGACGCCAGGAAGCGTGGGAGGACTCCCCCGACGGCTGGCCCCAGCCCTGGTACTCCGCCGAGAACCCCGAGGAGTGGCGTACGAACGGGCGCCCCATCGCCCACTGGTCCCGCATCGAAGCCGGCCGCTCCGACGAACTGACGTAAGCATCGTCACCTCACACGGGCCGGTGCCGGGCGCGGGTCAGGTGTTTGAGTTCGAGGATGGTCGCGACGGCGTGGAGCCAGGTGGCCGCGGTGTCGTCGGCTGGGGTTCCGGCGGTGAGTTCGGTGCCGGTGCGCAGCCAGTCCCGTACGAGGACGGCGGCTTCGCGGCGGGGCAGGGGCTCGGGGAGTGCGGCGGCGTGGGCGAGGCCGCCGGCGCGTACGGTGTCGGCGAGGAAGGCGACCGAGCGCGGTTCGGTGCCGAGGCGGTCGAGGATGACGGCCGCGGCGGCGGCGCCGTCGCCGAACAGGGCGGTGCGGCGGGTGCCGGGTCCGGCGGTGAGGCCGAGGCGCAGCAGGGCGGTGAGGTCGAGCCGGGCCAGCTCGTCGTCCGTGCGGCTGGGCGGGTGGGGGGCGGCGTCGTTCATGGCGGGGCCTCGGGTGTCTCGGCTCGTCGGTCGGGTCGGCTGCGGCTGCGGCTGCGGCTGCGGCTCAGCCGACGGTGACGGTGTAGGTGATGCGTTCGGGGGCCGGGGAGGGGGTGGCCGTCGCTCCCGTGGTGGGGGTGGCGGAGGGGCCGGTCGTCGCGGGGGGCCGGGTGGAGGTGTTGCCCTGGCAGGTGGTGAACGTGCAGTGCAGCAGCGTGAACCGGGTGGTCCCCTTGCCCTTCGCCTCGAAGGTGAAGGTGAGCCGGCCGCCGGCGCCGGGCGCGGGTTCGTCGCCGGGGTTCGGCGCGTGGTCCCGGCCGCGGCTGACCAGGACCGAGCTGTCCGGCTGGGGGTCGACCAGGTACCAGTACTCGCGGGTGGAGGCGTTCTGGTCGACGGTGAGGGTGAAGCGCTCGCCCGGTTCGGCGGTGATGCTGGTGTCCGCCACCGGGCGGCTCGTGGTGGTCGTGGAGTCGCCGTCCGGTTCGCCGGTGCCCGAGGCGCAGCCCGTGGTGAGAGCGAGGAGCGCGGCGGCCGCGATCGCGGCACCGCCCCTGCTAGCGGGGAAGGTAGACGCTGTACGCGTTGGGGAGATCACTGTTGGAAGCCTTGCCCATGTGCCCGTTGATGAAGTCGTCCTCGCTGACCCAGGTGGTGGAGCCCCAGGGGTTGTACACCTGGAGCATGTCACCCTCCTGGGCGATGATGGTCATGGCGTGGGCGCCCTCCTTGCCCGAGACGTCGACCGGCACCGGGTGTCCCTGCGCCACGGACTTCTCGACCTCGGTGAGGACGGCCCTGCGGTCGGCGGCGCTGTCCAGGTCCTGGCGTTCGTAGTCCTTGCCGGTGGCACTGCCGACGGTGCTGTCGTTGATCCGCTCCTGCCCCTCGGGCCCCATGCCGGTCCAGTTCTCGCCGCCTTCGCCCTCGGTGTGCAGCCGGTGCTGTTCGGCCACCAGACGCTGCTTGAACGCCTCGGGGTCGTCCTGCTGCCCGTCGGGGCCGCCGGTGAGGCCGAGCGCGTAGACGGGGTCGACCATGGCGCGGGACGTGACGGTGGACGAGGCGACGCAGGTGCCCTCGGAGCCGTCGCCGCCCTGGACCCAGCGCTGGCCGTTGAAGGTGGCGAAGTCCTTGTTGTTGTTCGAGCCGTCCGGCGCCTGGCCCTCGTCGTCCATGCTGTCCGCCTCGGTGACCACCGGGGTGAGGTGGCGGCGCAGCCAGTCGGGGTCCTTGCCGTGGATCTTGTCCTGGAAGGTGCCGATCTCGGCGACGCCGTGGCCGGCGGCAAGGGCCTTCATCAGGTAGGCGCGCTCCTGCGGGCTGTCCGACGTGGCGAGCATCCGCTCCATGGCCATCTCGTCGTCGAGGCTCAGCAGGTCCATGCGCGTCGACACGCGCGCCAGGTCGGCGGCGGTGAGGATCTCGTTCAGCTCGGCGTCGGCGCCCGCGACTCCGGTGTCGGCGAGCATCAGCTTGTCGACCGGGGTGAGTTCGCTGGTCTCCATCTTCCCGGCCCGTGCTTCTGCGGCCCACTTGTTCAGGTCGCGCGCCGCGACGCGGGTGGCCTCCTGTGCCTCGGAGACGGCGTCGTGCATGAGGTCGACCGCGTACGAGCCGAAGTGGGCGGCGTTCTTGCGGTCCCACTCCTCCTCGTCGTCCTCGTGCAGGTCGTCGAAGAAGCCGTCCCTGCCGCCGAGGGTCTTCTTCTGCTCCCGCAGTTGGCCGCGGCCCTGCTCGTCCTTGCGCTGCGCGGCGCCGATCGCGTCGGCCAGCGTCAGCAGCGCGGACGCGCCGCCCCGGAACGCCTCGCCCATCTGGGTCACCGACCGTCCGGTGGCGTTCACGACGTCGGAGGCGAGGACGCTCGTGTCACCGACCCACACCTCGGGAAGCCCCTTGCGGCCCACCCGGTCGACCTGGTCGAACACGCCGCCGACCTGGTCGGTCTGACCGCGGTAGAGCCGTGCCAGACCCTCGAGCAGGCCCTGGTCGCCGCCCGGTCCGGGCACCGAGAGGGCGTCGTCGATCAGGTCGAGGAGCTCGTTCTTGCTCCCGGCACCGAGCATCTTCTTGGACAGTCCGGCGAGCCACGCGAGACGGAAGGACGGGGAGTCGAGAGGGGAGGAGAAGAACGACACCGGCCCGCTCCTCAGTAGCTCGACAGGACGGAGGTACGTGCGCTCCGCGCCGACGACGTGTCGGTGAGGCCGCTCGTGCCGCCGACGGGGACGCCGTCCGCGCCCTGCTTCACCAGGCCGTCGGTGCCGCGGTAGGTCGTCTTGGCCAACTGCACCTTGCTGCCGAGCTGGTGCAGCGCCGACGCCAGCAGCTTGGCCTCCGCCTCCCAGGCCTCCACGAACGCGTTGAGCGCCGACGCGGCGTCCTCGCCACCGACGTCGCCGTACGAGTACCTCGTGCGAACCTTCACGGCGGAGCGGATGCCGTCCATGTCGGTACCGGCGTCGTCGAGTTGCAGGGCGGGGCCGGTCATACCCGCCTTGACCTGGTAGCCGTCCAAGCTGACCGTGCCTCCCCCGTTCGCTGTTGCATGCGTTCGATCACGACCGCGGGCAGGCTAGCACCCCCTGCACATGCAAACGATCACTCGTTGTCCGCCCCACACACCTCCTCCACCCAACCCGCCCACGGCACGCCCGGGCGCCCGCTCAGGCTGTCCCGTATGTCCGTGAGGTTCAGTGGTGGCAGCCGCGACAGTTCGGCCCTGGCCACGCACAGGGCGGCGGCGTGGCACGGGGCGTCCAGGAGCGCTGTCAGGGCGTCGGCGATCTCGCCGCGTCCCGCCGTGACGTCCAGCGCCCGGCCGAGGCCGCGGCGGGCGAACGCGGCGGCGTTGCCGGGCTGATCGCCCAGAACGCCCAGCGCCAGAACGGGCGTTGCGCCCTGCACCGCGTCGAGCAGGGACGCCCGGCCCGCGTGCGTCACGAACAGGTCCGCCCGGTGCAGGAGGGCGGGCTGCGGGGCATGCGCGACGACCTTGATGTGCGGGCCCACGCCCGGCAGGTGCGCCAGGTGCGGCGCGAGGTCGCCCGCGGAGACGATGGCGTCGCAGTCGATGGCGAGGAGTGCGGCCACCACCTCCCGGTACACGTCCTCGACGGCGGTACGGAGTCCGGACATCGCGGTGGTCAGGGTGCCGAGGCTGACGTAGACGAGCGGGCGGGACGGGCGTAAGGAGACGTCCGGCAGGCCGGAACGCGCGGTGCGGAAGCCGGCGAGGGTGCGCCGGACCGCGCGCACCGCCGGCGGGGGCGTCCCGTAGAACCAGTGCACCGGCGCGGGGGTGAGCATCGGAGGGAGCGTGGGCGCGCGCTGCGCGTCCTCCGCGCCCGGCACCTGCGGCTCGTACCGCCGGTAGAGGGGAAGGAGGGCCGGCGCGATGTGGGCGTCCCAGAGATCGACGAGCACCGGCCCGAGGCCGTTGTCCGCGGCGACCAGGGGCAGCCCGAGGACCCGGGCGGCGAGGTGCGCGCCCAGGTCGCTGCACTCGGCGATCACCAGGTCCGGTCGCTTCCGCCCCCACGCGGTGAGCAGGTGCCGGGCCTTCACCCCGGCCTGTCGGGGCCAGAGGCGACCGAAGGCGTACCGGTTGAAGGTGGCGTTCCCGTACCGCTTCCAGACCTCGCTCGCCGCCCGCTGGAGTGCGGGATCGCACGTCCAGTCCGTGCCGGCGACGGAGAACCGCACCCCGCGCCGCCGCGCTTCACGGCGGAACATGACGGGGGCGTGGAGCGTGACCCGGTGGCCCTGTTCGAGGGCCGGGCAGGTCACGTAGTCCAGCGCGGACACGTGTGACGGGATCGGTTCGGCGGTGATCGCTATCCGGAGGGACACCAAGGCACTCCAATCTGTTCGACAGGTGGTCCGGAGCCTGCGGCACGGCGCATCCCGGCTGCCACCGGTGACGGGCGGTTCGGGACGCGGGAACACCGACACCGGCTGTGACCTGCGGATACGCGTGGGCCCTGGAATGCCTGGAGGGAACGCGCGGGCAGTCCGGGACACTGGAGATGAACTTTAACCGAGCCAATCTTTTGACCAAGTTAAGTTATGCTGGGGATCGAAGATCGCCACCGGCCCCGCCGGGTGGCGCACAGGGCCGCCACTCGGAAAGGTCGAGCGATGACGTCACACGTCCAGGACACCCGCGCCACCCAAGAGGCGGTCGGGCTCGGCGACGAGCTGGCCCAGGAGCGTGCGTACGTCGCGACGTGCCGCGAGGCGATGACCCGTCAGGTCGACGGCGCCCGGCACCAGGTGGTCGCGGGCGAGGACGTGTCGGGCGACGGCGCCGGCGCCGAGGTGCTCGGCCGGTACCTGCGCACCCGCGCACGGCGGATGGCGGAGGAGCCGGACGGCCCGCCGTTCTTCGGCCGGCTCGACTTCGCGGACTCGGAGGAGGCGGGCGACCACCGGCGCCAGCGCTACTACG
This sequence comes from Streptomyces ficellus, assembly GCF_009739905.1. Lineage (NCBI taxonomy): Bacteria > Bacillati > Actinomycetota > Actinomycetes > Kitasatosporales > Streptomycetaceae > Streptomyces > Streptomyces ficellus. Next base: position 814,264 of record NZ_CP034279.1, read on the forward strand.
TCGGCCGCAGGCGGGTCTCGGAGCACCCGGCCGCACCGCCACTGGTGATCGACTGGCGGGCTCCGGTCTCCCGCACCTACTACCAGGCGAGCGCCCGGGACCCGAGGGGAGTCGCGGCGCGGCGGCGCTTCGGGTGGGCGCCCGGGAGCCACGGCGCCCCGGAGGACCTCACCGGCCTGGAGGACGAGCACCTCGACCGGGCCGCCGCCCACGACAGCGCGGCGAGCGCCATCGTCGCGGCCGAGATCGAGCGGCCCCGCCTCGGCCCGATGCGTGACATCGCCGCCACCATCCAGCCCGAGCAGGACGACCTGGTCCGCGGCGAGCTGAACGAGTCGGTGTGCGTCCAGGGCGCGCCCGGCAGCGGCAAAACCGCCGTCGGCCTGCACCGCGCCGCCTACCTCCTCTACACGTTCCCCGAGCGGCTTCGCCGCGGCGGCCTGCTGATCATCGGCCCGAACCGCACCTTCCTGCGGTACATCTCGGAGGTGCTGCCCTCGCTCGGGGAGGTCGACATCGCCCAGCTCACGGTCGAGGACGTGGTCGCCCGGCACCCGGTCCGGCGGGTGGACCCGGAGGAGGCCGCCGTCCTCAAGCACAGTGACCGCATGGCCACCGTGCTGGAACGCGCCCTGTACGCCCGGGTCGCGCACCCGGTGGAGTCCATCGCCGTCACCGACGGCTCGTACCGCTGGCGGGTCGACTCCTCGGAGCTGGCCCGGGTCATCGACGAGGTACGGGCCACGGGCGTCCCGTACGCGGTGGGCCGCGAGCACGTCCGTACGCGCGTGGTGGCACTGATCCAGCAGCAGGCCGAACGGCGGGCCGGCCCGAGAAGCGTCACCTGGGCCCGGAGGACCGGCCGCTCGAAGCCGGTCGCCGCACTGCTGGAGGCGGCGTGGCCGGTGGCGCGACCGGAGGAGGTCGTGGCCCGGCTGCTGAGCGACCCGGCGGCACTGGAGGCGGCGGCGGACGGTGTGTTCGACGCCGGCGAACAGCGGGCCCTGCTGTGGGCGGAGCCTCCGCGGTCCGAGAGGAGTGCCGCCTGGTCGGTCGCGGACATGCTGCTCCTGGACGAGGTCGCGGGGCTCGTCGAACGCCCCGACGGCTACGGCCATGTGGTCGTGGACGAGGCCCAGGACCTGTCGCCGATGCAGTGCCGGGCGATCGCCCGGCGCAGCGCGTTCGGCTCCCTGACGGTGCTCGGCGACCTCGCGCAGGCCACGGCGCCCTGGGCGGCGGGCAGTTGGCGGGAGCAGTTGGAGCACCTGGGCAAGGCGCGGGCCACGGTCGTCCCGCTGACCACCGGCTTCCGTGTCCCCGCCGCGGTGATGGAGCCGGCCAACCGGCTCGTGCGGGCCCTCGGCGTCGACGTGCCGCCGGCCCGCTCGCTCCGCCACGACGGCGAGCTGACGGTGAGCGCGGTCGACGACCTGGCGGGGGCGACCGTGGCGGCCGTCCGCGCGGCTCTCGACCGCGAGGGGTCGATCGCCGTCATCGCCGCCGACGGTGCGGTGGCCGCCCTCGCACAGGCCCTGCGCGCGGCCGGATTCGAGACGGCGACCGCCGAGGAGGTCGGCACGGCCAAGCGCGTGAGCGTGCTGCCCGCGACGGTGGTCAAGGGGCTGGAGTACGACCACGTCGTCGTGGTCGAGCCGGCCGCGATCGTCGAGTCCGAGCGGCGCGGACTGCACCGGCTGTACGTGGTGGTGACGCGCGCGGTGTCCCGGCTCGACGTGCTGCACACCCGCCCGCTGCCGGAACCGCTCGCCGGGTGACAGTGCGCCAACCGGGTCTCCGAATTGCCCCGGTTTCGAGCGCGTTAGGATGCTGTGGTGAATGCGCCGATGGGCTTGCGGGAGCGCAAGAAGCAGCGAACGCGGGAGGCGATCTCCGACGCGGCGATCACGCTCTTCCTGGAGCACGGGTTCGACCAGGTGTCGGTCGCCGACATCGCGGCCGTCGCCGAGGTCTCCAAGCCCACGCTGTTCAAGTACTTCCCCACCAAGGAAGACCTGGTTGTGCACCGGTTCGCCGACCATCTGGCGGAGAGCGGCACGGTGGTGGCGGAGCGGGCGCCGGGCGTGTCCGCGATCGACGCCCTGCACCAGCACTTCCTGGACGGGCTGGCGGCCCGGGACCCGATCACGGGGCTCAGCGACGACGAAGGCGTCCTGGCCTTCCACCGGCTCGTGTACTCGACGCCGAGCCTGGTGGCGCGGGTCGGCCAGCACCTGGCCCAGGCCGAGGACGTACTGGCCGGGGCCTTGAAAGACGCGCTCGACCCGGACCGCGACATCACCCCCGCCCTCCTGGCCGGCCAGGTCGTCGCCACGCAGCGCGTCCTGGCGTCGGTCAACTGGCAGCGCGTCGTCGCCGGCCGGTCCGCGGACGAGGTCCACCCCGAGGCGGTGGCCGACGCGGACCACGCCTTCGCCCTCCTGCGGCACGGCTTGGCCGGGGCCCGGTCGGCCGGACGGGCGTAACAGCCTCGCGCGTGCCCGCCGCTTCCCGGGGCGCCTCGCTCCTCGGGGCGGCTTCGCTTCCCGGGGCGGCCTCGGCGGGGTGTGGTGTCCAGGGGCTGAGACCGGCGGCCGGTTCCTTCGTCCATACCTACCAACCGGCTCTCATCCGCCATGGACAGTCCCACGACTTTCTTGCAGATGCGGTCCGATCAGCCATAACGTGTCGCATATGCAGTCCTACACCATCGGTCAGGCCGCGCGTCTGCTGGGCGTCAGCGCCGACACCGCGCGGCGCTGGGCGGACGCGGGCAGGGTCGCCACGCACCGCGACGAGAGCGGGCGGCGCGTGATCGACGGCAAGTCGCTGGCCGCGTTCTCCGTGGAGATCGCGCAGAGCGAGGACGAGGACGCCTCCTACACCTCGGCGCGCAACTCGTTCCCCGGGATCGTCACGGACGTCAAGCTCGGCGACGTCGCGGCCCAGGTCACCATCCAGGCCGGTCCGCACCGGCTGGTGTCCCTCCTCACCCGCGAGGCCGTGGAGGAACTGGGACTGGAAGTCGGCATGCAGGCCACCGCCCGCGTGAAGTCGACCAGCGTGCACATCGACCGCACCTGACTCACACGCAACACCGAGACACCTCGGCCGTCGGCGCGACCGGCCTCTCCTCCGCACCTTCCGTTCGTCCCAAGGAGTCCCGACTCTCATGTCCCTCTCGCTCACCGGGCGTCGTGCCGCCGCCACCGTCCTCGCCGCGGCCCTGCTCGTCCCGCTCGCCGCCTGCGGAAACGACGACACCAGGAAGGACGGCGGCGCGTCGACGGGATCCGGCTCGGCGAAGGCCGCCGCCGGGGCCGACCTCACGGTCCTCGCCGCCGCCTCGCTCACCGACGTGTTCAAGACGGCGGGTGCCGCGTACGAGAAGTCCCACCCCGGCACGAAGATCACCTTCTCCTTCGCCGGTTCGCAGGAGCTCGTCGCCCAGGTGACGCAGGGCTCCCCCGCCGACGCCCTGGTCACCGCCGACACCAAGAGCATGGACAAGGTGAGGGCCGACACCGGCACGCCGACGGTCATCGCGAAGAACCGGCTCGTCGTCGCCACCGGCGAGGGCAACCCCCACAAGGTCGACGACCTGAAGGACCTCGCGGGCCCCGAGCTCAAGGTGGTCCTCGCCGCCCCGGAGGTCCCCGCCGGGAAGTACAGCAGGCAGATCCTCGACGCCCGGAAGATCACGGTGGAGCCGGTCTCGCTGGAGCCGAACGTGCGCGCCGTGCTCAGCAAGGTCGAGCTGGGCGAGGCCGACGCCGGTCTCGTCTACCGGACCGACGCCGAGAGCGCCGAGGACAAGGTCGACGCGGTCGAGATCCCCGACGCCCAGAACGCCGTCGCCCAGTACCCGGCCGCCACCCTGAAGGGCTCGAAGAACGCCGAGGCCGCGGCCGCCTTCGTGGCCTGGCTGTCCTCGCCGGAGGGCCAGAAGATCCTTCAGGACGCCGGGTTCCAGAAGCCGTAACGGACCGGACCCGGTATTCGACACCCGAACCCTGATCCCTGATCCCTGGGGCAGCGATGAAACGAGCAGCCGGATGAGACGAGCAGCCGTACGCACGCCCACCGCCCGTCCGCCGCTCACCCTCGCGGTGCCCGCGCTCCTGGCCGTGGCGTTCCTGGCCCTCCCCCTGGTCGGGATCCTCGCCCGGACGGAGTGGGGCGAGCTCGCCGGTCACCTGAGCTCGCCCGGCACGGTCGAGGCCCTGAAGCTGTCGCTCGTCGTCTCCTTCTGGGCGCTCGGGATCTCGCTGCTGCTCGGCATCCCACTGGCCTGGCTGCTGGCCCGGGTGCCCTTTCCGGGCAAGGCGGTCGTGCGCTCGCTGGTGTTGCTGCCCATGGTGCTGCCGCCGACCGTCGGCGGTGTGGCGCTGCTGCTCGGGTTCGGCCGGCGGGGGCTGCTCGGGCCGTGGCTGGAGGACACGTTCGGCATCACGCTGCCGTTCCACACGTCCGGTGCCGTGCTCGCCGCGACGTTCGTCGCCATGCCCTTCCTGGTCATCAGCCTGGAGGGCGCGCTCGGCGGACTGCGCCCGCGTTACGAGGAGACGGCGGCCTCCCTGGGCGCCTCACCGGTACGGGTGTTCTTCACCGTCACGCTGCCCATGGTGGCGCCGGGGGTCATCGCGGGGGCTGCCCTCACCTGGGCGCGGGCCCTCGGCGAGTTCGGCGCCACCATCACCTTCGCCGGCAACCTCCCCGGCGCCACCCAGACCCTGCCGTTGCAGGTCTATCTGCTGCTCCAGGACGAACCGGAGGCCGCGACCTCGGTCTCGCTCCTGCTGCTCGCCATCGCCATGGCCGTCCTGGTCGCCCTGCGAGGGCGGTGGACCGGCGGCCCCGCCGACCGTGCGCGCCGCGCCGTGCCCGAGACCGGCGCGGGCCGGGGCGCGGGCCCGGCAAAGGCCCCGGTCACGGAAGCCGTCCCCGACCCGGTCACGGCCGAGCCCGCGGGCGGGGCGGCGGTCGGGCCGGTCGTCGGGGACACGGCCGGGCCGCCCGGTGAGCGCTGGCCGATGCGTGCCGACGTCACCGGCTTCACCCGCCTCACCCTCGACGCCGAGCCCGGCACCACCATCGCCGTCGTCGGTCCCAACGGCGCCGGCAAGACCACCCTGCTCCGCGCCCTCCTCGGGCTCACCCCCCGGGCGCACGCGCGCCTCACCCTCGGGGACACCGACGTCACCGCGCTGCCCCCGCACCTCAGGCGCGTCGCGTGGGTGCCGCAGGACGGCGCCCTGTTCCCGCATATGACGGCCGTCGCCAACACCGCGTACGGGCTGCGCGTGCAGGGCGTCGCCCGTGCGGAGGCCCGGCGCGAGGCCCAGGGCTGGCTCGACCGCCTCGGGGTCGGCCACCTGGCGCACCGCAGGCCCGCACAGTTGTCCGGCGGGCAGGCGGGCCGGGTCGCCCTGGCCCGTGCCCTGGCCGCCCGCCCCCGGCTCCTCGTGCTCGACGAACCGCTCGCCGCGCTCGACCAGACCACCCGCGCCCACGTCCGTCACACCCTGCGCACCCACCTCGCCGGTTTCGGCGGCGTGTGCCTCATCGTCACGCACGACCCGGTGGAGGCGGTGTCCCTCGCCGACCGCGTGCTCGTCCTGGACGAAGGACGTGCCCTGCAGGAGGACTCGCCCAGCGAGGTGACCCGTCACCCCCGCTCGCCGTGGGTGGCCCGGATGCTCGGCCGCAACGCCTGGCCCGGTACGGCCACCCCGGACGGCCTCGCGCTGGACGGTGGCGGCACCCTGGTCGCGGCCGAACCGGCGCCGGCGGGCACCCCGGCGCTCGCGATCGTGGCGCCCGAGGCGGTGTCCGTCCACCGCGAGAAGCCCGCGGGCAGCCCCCGCAACGTCTGGCCCGGCACCGTACGCGAGATCACCAGCAGCGGCAGCCGGCTGCGGGTCCTGATCACCTCCGACCGGGCGCCCGACCTCGTCGCCGAGATCACCCCGCAGGCCGCCGCCGAACTCGGCCTGGTGGACGGGGCATCGGTGTGGACCAGTGTGAAGGCGACGGAGACGACCGTCGTGGCCCTCTGAGGCCTCAGGCGGGTGTGTCGGGCGTGGCGGGATGCGGCGGACCGCAGGGCGGCGGGCAGGTCGCGGTCGCGGGGCGTGCGGCGCCGGGGTTCGGGGCGCCAGGTGGCGACCAGGGCGCCGGCCAGCAGCAGTTCGGCGATGTCGCCCCCGTAGTACATGATCTCGGCGATGGCCCGGACCCAGCCGGCCAGCACGGCGAACGAACGTGTCCGTGGGGGGAGCAAATCCAGGGCACGCGCGCTACCCTCCGCGCATGGTTGACATGCCCATGTTGCACACGCGGCTGCGTCGGCACTCCGTCGTCTGCCTCCTGCTCCTCGCCCTCCTGGGCACCACGACCGGTGCGGCCGGAGCGACGACCGCGCCCGCCGCCCAGGGCACGACGGCCGCCGCCGCGTCCGCGGGCACGCGCGCGTCCGACGCCGCCAGGGCCCGGTGGGGCGAGCGCCGGCTCGACGAGGTGAGCTTCCTGACCACCCACAACGCCTTCACCAACTACGAGGACTCCCGCTGGAGTTCGGCGAACCAGGCCGAGTCGGTGCGCAACCAGCTGGGCAACGGCGTCCGGGGGCTGAGCCTGGACGCGCACTGGTACGAACGCAGCACCTGGCTGTGCGTCATCAGCTTCGGCAGCGACTGCTACCCCAGTGACGTGTATCTGTGCCACGGTGGGTGCAAGACCTTCGCGGGTGTCACCTACGCGCTGCCGCGGCAGTCTTTCCACGGCACGATGCAGACCGTGGTGGACTTCCTGGCCGCCCATCCGCAGGAGGTCGTGACCGTCTTCCTCGAGGACTACGTCAGCGCCGGGCAGCTGGAGAACTCCCTCGGAAGGGTCAGGGGGCTGCCGCAGATGCTGTTCCGCGCGGACGAGTGGGACGTACGGCAGAAGGGGTGGCCGAAGGTGGCCGACCTCGTCACGGCCGGCAAGCGGCTTCTGATCTTCTCCGACCGGTCCGACCGCGAGCACCTGGGCGTCATGTACGACAGGTCCTGGACGGTCAGCAACTTCTGGAGCCTGGGGGACCTGGGCGACGACCTCTCATGCGTCAGCCGCTGGCCGGACGTGCCGCTGGACCGCGAGGAGCCCGGCTTCCGGCGGCTGTTCACGATGAGCCACCACCGCAACGTACCCACCGTCCTCACCGCCGGCCTGGACAACGGCACCAAGCTGAGGAACCGCATCGCCGACCGGTGCCGGCCCGCCACCGGCGGGCGCGACCCGAACTTCGTCTCCGTGGACTTCCACCGGCAGTCGGACGGCAGCGGCCACTCCCCCGCCTCCGTCGTCGCGGAGCTCAACACCCGCCCCTGACGGGTGGCCGGGTGTCGTCCCGGCCGCGGCCGGTGTACAGCTGGGTGCAGGCGCGGGACGTACGCGCCTGCACCCGGAGGCCGGAGGTCGGAGGGCCATGTCAGGACAGTTCGAAGCCACGGTACGCGTCGACCGCCCCGTCGAGGCGGTGTTCGACTACCTCTCCGACGGGCGCAACGACCCGCAGTTCAGCCCCCGGGTCCAGCGCATCGAGCGGATCCCGGACGCCCCGACCACCCTGGGCACCGTCTTCCGCAGCACCGTGAAGGACGCCGGGATGACGACCGCCAGGGAATTCCGCATCACGGCCCTCGAAGCGCCGAGGACCATCCGGTGGGCCGAGGTGTCGAAGAACCTCGTGACGGCGCGGGAGGGCGGCTACGACCTGGAGGCGCTGGCGGACGGCGGGACCCGGGTACGCCTCTTCAACGTGCTGGAGGGCCACGGGCTCGGCAAGCTCCTGGTGGGCCTCGCGCTGGTCGCCGCCCGCAAGGACGCCGAAGCGTTCGGCGCCCGGATCAAGGCGGCGGCCGAGGCGGCGATCGCACCGCGCTGACCCGGGCCAGGGCTCGGGCTCGGGCCAGGGCTCGGGTTCGCGCCCGGTACGCCGCCCGGTCGGGCGCCTGGCCGGGAGCGGGGCCGGCCCACGGGGCGTCAGCCCGGCGGAGGGCCCAGTGGGTTCTGCTCCAGGGCCCTGGCCACGCCGTACAGGTTCGCGGCCATGGCCCGGCCGGTCCGGTCGGACCAGTCGTGGCCCCGCTCGTCGTCCAGGTAGTCGGGGCCGGCGCCCGGTCCGAGGTGCCAGTAGGTCCACGCCTGGCCGGGGACGGTGTAGCCGATGTCGCCGAGGGCGCCGGCGATCTCGCTGATCACATGGTGGGCGCCGTCCTCGTTGCCGGTCACCACGACCCCGGCGACCCGGTTGTACGCCACCGGCCTGCCCTCGTCGTCGGTCTCGGACAGCATGGCGTCCATCCGTTCCAGTACGCGCTGGGCCACGGAGGAGGGGCGCCCCAGCCAGGTGGGCGAGGCCATGATGAGGATCCGCGCGTCCCGGAGCATCCGGCGCACCTCGGGCCACTGGTCGCCGTCGCCCTCGTCGGAGGTCACTCCGGGTTTGATGGTGAGGTCGACCGCCCGGACGAAGTGCACCTCCACTCCGTACGACACGAGTTGGCGCGCCACGACGTGGGCGAGCGCGTGCGTGTTCGACGGTTCGGGCGATTCCTTGAGCGTGCAGTTGATCACGAGTGCCTTCATGTCGTCCCTGGTACCCGGGACTCCCGGACGATGCCCGGTTCGCGTCCCCGATCGGGTGAGCATGAACGCGTCCGAACGGGGCAATGGGACGTGGTCAACGGGACGTGACCGAGGCTTGGAGGGTGCCATGACGATCACGGAGCGGGAGGCCGGGGCGAGAGGGCGGGACTCCGGTACCGGGGCTCCCTGCGCGTGCGCGGCGGGCACGCGGGCCGAACCGGTGGCGGAACCGCCGGAGACGGCACGGGAACGGGTCAACCGGCGGTGGAACGAGATACTCCAGGAGACGCGCGTCGCCCAGACGGGCGTACAGATCCTCTTCGGCTTCCTGCTCAGCGTGGCCTTCACTCCGCTGTTCCGGGACCTCGGCACCTTCGACCGGGTCGTCTACGTCATCACGGTCGTCCTGGGCGCGTCCGCGACGGGCTCGCTGATAGCACCGGTCTCGATCCACCGCTTCCTGTCCGGGCAGCGGATGAAGGACGAGGTCGTGCAGGCCGCGAGCCGGCTGATGATGTGCGGCATGGTGCTCCTCGCGCTCACCATCGGGTGCACGCTGCTGCTCATCCTGCACGTCGTGGTGCCGGGCCTCCTGGCGGAGCTGCTGGTCGGCGGCGTGATGCTCTGGTTCGGTCTGTGCTGGTACGCGCTGCCGCTGTACCTGCGCCGCAAGGCCGCCGCCCGGCCCGACACCCCGGTCGCCTGACCCCACGCGCCTCCCCCACCACCCTCTCCCGTCCCGTCCCCGCCGGACGGCGGCCGTACGTCAGCGCAGCGTCATCGCGAACGTCACGGTGGTGCCGTCCGGACCGCGGGTGACGGCGAGCCGGTCGGTGATCAGGCGGGTGAGCCACAGGCCCCGGCCCCGGCAGGCGCCGTTGAGGCCGGGGGCCAGGTCGGGGATGACGTCCTCGGTGAAGCCCGGGCCCCGGTCGGTGACCCGGCACCGCAGTTCCTCCGCCGTCCTGGCGAGCACCAGCAGGCCCGCCCCGCCCGCGTGCTGGACGACGTTGCCGGCCACCGCGTCCATCGCCACCACGAAGTCGCCGCGCCGGGCCTCCGGCAGGCCGGACAGGGCCGCGCAGCTCTCGACCAGGACGCGCAGGCGCGGGATGTCCACGCCGGCGAACCGGCGGCGCAGCAGGAGTTCCTCCCCGGTGCCGGGCGGACCCCCGGCCGGTTCCACGGTCATCCCCTACTCCGTCACGTCGAGGACGGCCGGGTCCGCGCCGAGGTGGCGCAGCAGGCGTGCGTGCCGCCGCGAGCAGCGGATTCGGACCGTCCGGCCGGCCGGCGCCCGGCCGGGCAGGCCGGCGAGCTCGGCCGCCGCGCGGGCGCCGAGGAAGGCCGTACGGAGCAGGTCCACCGTGAGGGGGCCGGGCGCGGGGTCCGCGAGCAGGCGGGCGAGGGCCCTGGCGAACTGCCCGTACGTCGCCGTGTCCGCCTCGCCGACCACCCGCAGGGCGCCCCGGCCGTGCAGGCACCTGAGGCGTCCGAGCCCGGGCAGCAGGTTCTCGGGGTGGGCCCGGTACATGGCCTCCAGGACGGCTTCGGGGAAGCGGCGCCGGTCGTAGGCGCAGACCTCGCTGTAGAAGCCGTCGGTGAAGAGGTGCCCGGCCCGGCGCTCACGGTCCATCATCATGTCGAGTCCGGCGCCCAGATCGGCGACCCAGCCCATGTCGATGTACGTGCGCAGTCCGGTGTACCCGTCGTCGCGGGCCGCCCCGGACTCCTCGGCGATGCGCCGCCACTGCCGGTCGGCGGTGAACCGCCGCGCGGGCAGGATCAGTTCGCGCATGCTGCTCAGCTCCAGTTGCGTCCTCTCGTACCCGGGCGTGGCCGGCGTCCCGGGGGCCTCGTCCAGCCGCGACCGGACCTGGGCCTCGGTCAGGCGCGGCGGTCCGAACACGATGACCTTCTCGCCGCGGGCCAGTCCGGCCCGGACGAAGGCGGCCAGGACGTCCCAGCCGGGCGCCTCGTCGTCGTACGCCAGGAACGCGTGGTGCCCGGGGCCCATGTGCTGCACGGGAAGCGTGCCGGGAGGGTGCTCGTCACCCGCGAGCGGGTCCATGGCGCGCACCCCCCTGTGACCGTCGCGTGGCGGTACGTTACCAACCCCGGGCGGCCCTCACTGCCGGTCCTGGGCGTCGGGGTGGGTCTCGCGCAGCGCGTCCCCGGGCACCGGGCCCTTCGGCGGGGCCGGCTGCGGCGGCTCCTGCGACCGTTCGGCGTCGTCGTCCTCGTGCCGCCGCCGGGCCTGCCGCTTCTCCTCCTCGAGCCGCTTGCGGACCTCTTCGGGCTTCTCTCCGAGCTGGTTCATCGACCGTCTCCCTCCGGACCGCGCCCGGCCGTGCCGGTCGCGCGGGTCGCCGGCGGGGCGGGCCGGGCGGCCCGCCCCGCACGTCAGCGTCACACAGACCGGTCGCGCCCGCACGCCGCCTCCCGCGCGGGGCCGCGCCCCGGATCCGACCAGGAACCGGCCGGTCCGCGACCGGCCGGTCCGGTGCAATGGAAGACGTCGAACCGGCTTGTGAGGCGGGTGGCGGGAGTGGGATCCTTTCCGCCATGCCTGCCCACCCTCCTCACCTGCCTGAACACGGGTCGGTCCTGGCGGAGGTGAGGAAGGTGAGGCGAGCCGGTGTGGTGAGGCTGCGCGAGCTGCACGTTCCCGAACTCGCCCGCATCGCCCGGAAGTTCACCGCCTCCGCCGCCACGACACCCGCCCCGGCACCCGTCACGGCGCCCGCCCCGGTGGACGCCGGCGGTGGCGTCGAGCGGCTGTTACGGGCCGCGGTGTCCCGCGTCGGCGGCGGTACGCTCCAGACGGCCGCCGAGTACAGCCTCGGGCTCGCCCAGGGCACCCGTGACTGGCCGGCCGCCGACCGGCGCCGCAGGGCGGCACAGGTGTACGGGGTGAGCGTCGAGAGGTTCCGCAAGCACCACGAGCTGATGGTGCTCGGGCAGATCGCGGAGCAACTCCTCGGGCTCGCCGGGCAGCACGGCGAGGCGGGGCGGGACGCCGGAGGGGGCGGGGCGGCCGGGTCCGCCGCGCAGGGCACCCCCCTCGCGGTCGCCGCCGTGCACCGTACGCACCGCACGGTGCGCGCCCGGGGGGCGGCCACGCTGCGCGTCCACGTGCATTCGGTCGACCTCCTGCGGGACGTCGACGTGGTCGTCTCCCCCACCAACACCTACTTCGCGCTCCCCGCCACCTACAAGTCGTCCGTCTCCGCCACGCTGCGCCGCGCGGGGGCGGACCTCGACCCGACGGGGGGACTCGTCACGGACCGCGTCCACGACGAGTTGCGGGGGTGGGCCGCCCGGCACGGGACACCGGGCCGGGCGGTCCTGCCGGGTACGGTCGCGCCCACCTCGGCGGGCGCCCTGGCGGCCCAGGGGATCCGCCGGATCTACCACCTGGCCGTGGCGCAGCCCAGGCCCGGCACCAACGACTACGACGTGCAGCCCGCCGACGTCACCCGGGGCGTGGCGCGGGTGTTCGCGCTGCTGGCCGAGGAGTCCGCCCGGTTCGACCCGCCGCTGCGGTCGGTGTGCCTGCCGCTGGTGGGCGCCGGGCGCGGCGGGCTCACCCCGCTGGAGAGCTTCGGTGCGCTGTGGCCGGCGGTGGAGGCGGAACTCGCCCGTGGTGCGGAGCAGGGCGCGCGGGGTGGCGCGGGGCCCTGGGAGGTGCATCTGGTCGTCCGGGCGCACGCCCGCGCGGACCTCATCGAGCGACTGCTCGCCGACGACGGGGGGACCGGGTGAATCCTTATGCCGTGCTGGCCGCGGCGGCGGCCCACTGGGACCGGGTCGCCGGCCGTGTCGACGGCCCCTCGCGCGAGCGGCTGGCCGTGCTCCTCGCCGACGTGCGCCGCAAACGGGCGGGGGCGGCCGGTGAGGGCGAACTGAGGGCGGCGGCGGAGGCGGCCGCTCGGGTGCTGCAGGAGGCGCTGCCGGAGGAGTTCGGCGGGGCGGGCGGGACGGGCGGTGTGCACGGACCGGGTGAGGCGGGCGGGGCACGGCTGGTGGCCGGCGCGCTGGACGTGGTGGACGCCGTCGACGACGCGTACCTGGGCTTCCGGGTGGAGGATCTCGCGGTGCTGCTGGTCGACGGGCACCGGATGGTGGGCCCGGTCCTCGGGCCGGTGCGCGACCGGCTGCTCGCGGTGCCCGCCGTGGGCGCCGAGACGGTGCGGGGCCGGGGCGGTGACCCGTACGCCAGGGAGCTGATCCGGCTGCGGGGCGCGGGCGGGGCGGTGCGGCTGCCGGCGTTCCAGTTCTCGGGGGACGGGCTGCCGTGGCTGGTGGTCCTGGAGGTCAACGCGCTGCTGGGGGCGGACCGCGACCCGTGGGGGGCCGCCGACTGGTGGCTGTCCGGCAACGCCTGGCTGGGCACGGCACCGGCCGAGCTGCTGGGGACGGGCAACGACCGCCGGCTCGTCGACACGGCGGGCTTCCTGATGGACGGGGAGTAGCAGCGTGCCCAACTACCGGCCGCCCGCGGTCATGTCCGGCGCCCCCGGGAAGGTCACGCTGCCCCGGGGCACCCCGCTGTTCCGGGTGCACTCCGCGCACCGGGACGCCGCGGCGTTCAACCCGGTGCCGGCGCACTGCCTGTACGGCGGGGGGCGGTTCGACGGGACGGGGTGCGACCCGTACGGCTACCTGTACGCGGGGCTGACCGCCGGGGCGGCGCTGTGCGAGACGCTGCTGCGGTCGCTGCCGTTCGACCCGGCGGGCGGGCCCCGGCTGCTGCCCCGGGCGGGCGTGGTGCGGCGGCGGCTGTCCCCGTTGCGGCTGGGCACGGACCTCGACGTCGTGTCACTGGTGTCGGGGCGTGACCTGGCCGCCGTCCACCAGGACGGGTGGCTGGTCCACACCGAGGCGCACGACTACGCGTACACGCGGGACTGGGCGCACTGGATCCGGCGGCAGACCGGACCATGGGCGCAGGGCCTGATCTGGTCGTCCAAGCGGGAGCCGGGCGACCGGACGGTGGTCCTGTTCGGCGACCGCTGCCCGCCGGGAGCCGTCGAGGCCGTCCCGGAGGACGCCGTCGACTTCGGCACCCCGGACGGCGAGGCGTGGCTCGACTCCGTCCTCCAGCCCTACCAGGTGAGGCTCGCACCCTGACGATGAACGCACCCCACACGGCCGGCGACGACGCACTGCGGTCCGAGCGCGACGAACTCCTCGACGCGCTGGCACGGACGCCCGCCGACGACCCCGGCGCGCCCGGGCTCTGCGCGCGGACCGGCAGCGTCGGCTACGTGCTGTACCTCCGCCACGGCGACCCGGAGGACCTGGAACTGGCCCGGGAGGCGTTCGCGTTGGCGTTCGGCGACCCGGGGCACGCCCGGGACGGCGCCGACTGGCACATGTGGCGGGTCCAGTACGGGCACGTCGAGGCGTTCGGCCACGACGAGGACCCGTCGGCCGGCCGGCTCGACCGGATCATGGAAACGGTCGGGGCCGGTGTCGCGGGCCTGCCGCCCGGGGACGAGGAGTACGCCCCGGTCCGGGACGTCGGGGTCCATCTGCTGGCGCTGGGCTCCATGGTGCGCTACCAGCAGCGGGCGGACGACGCCGGGCGGGCGGACCTGCTGGAGGAGGCGCTGCGCCGGCACGAGGAGGCGCTGGGGGTGTTCGACCCTGGATCGCCGGAGGCGGTGGACCTCCGGGAGTCGCTCGGGCACCTGTACCTGGAGCGCTGCACCCTGAACGACAGCACCCCGGACGCGGCCGTCTCCGCCGGCCACTACCGCGCGGTGCTGGACGCCGCCCTGCCCGGCACCGACCTCCCCTTCGTACGCTGCCACATGGGCATCGGGCTGATGCTGCACGGCCGGGGCCGCCGGGACCGGGAGGAGCTGGAGGAGGCCAGGGAGGCGTTCGGTCTCGCGGTGGCCGAGGCGCGGCGGGACGGCGGCCCCGAGCCCGAGTGGGTGTGGGAGGCGCAGATCCGGGCGGTGTTCGTGCGGACGATGATCTGGGCCACCTGGAAGGACCAGGGGCACGCCGCCGCGGCGGAGGCGGAGCTGAAGTCACTGCTGGCCGTGGAGGGTGCGGCGGACCGGCTGTTGCCGCAGTACCTCGACGCGTTCGGGCGGCTGCTGTACGAGCGGGCCGCCGCCCGCCGGGACGCGGCCGGGCGGGACCGGGCGCTCGGGCTGATGCGCCGGGGGGTGCGGGAGTGGCGGCCGGAACGGGACGGGAGCGTGGCGGCCGCGGCCTTCTGCCTGGCGGCCTTCCAGCAGATCCGCGACCAGGAGGCGCCGGACGATCCGCAGCGGCTGAAGGACGTGGCGTTCGGCGCAGCGCTGGCACTCGGGGACGAGGGGTTCGATCCGGAACTGCGCGGCGGCGCCCGGATGATGGTGGCCTGGGCGCGGCAGCAGATGGCGGAGCGCGGGATCGAGCCGGACGGCGGGGAGCTGCCGGAGGCCCCCGGGTTCGAGGAGACGCGCGAGATGTACCGGGAGATGCTCCGGGGCCTCGAGGAGGGCCGGCTGTTCTTCGACCTGGACAGCGACTACGGCTTCCCGGGCGTGGCCGGTGAGGTGGCCGACCCGGAGCGGCTCGTCCGGGGGTTCGACGTGCTGTTCGAGGAGTGGCGCGCGATGCCGGAGGGAGGCCCGGAACGTGCCCGTGCGGCCGCGATGCTCCTCACCCACCTGCCGTTCTTCGACCCGCACGGCAACCGGGTCGGCGAGGATCGGCGGGCCGAGCTGATGCGGGCGCTGCTGACGCCCGGTGACGACGACGACCCCGCGTGGCGGAGCAAGGCGCACGCGGTGGCCGGGGCGGTGCGGATGCGGGAGGAGATGGCGGGGACGGGCGCGCGGATGGACGAGGCGCTGGCCCACTTCGAGGCGGCGCGCAGGACGGCGCCCGCCGACGGGGGCGTCCCGGAGGGCGACCTGGACTTCGTGACGGTGCTCGCCCGTACGCACCGGGGGCAGACCGGCGGCGCGACGGACGACGTCGAGGCGGGCATCGACACCTGGCGCCGGATCCGCGAGGACCCGCGCATCACCGGGCACCTGCGGCTGATGATGGACGCCCAGCAGGCCTCGCACGAGGCGCACCTGGCGGCCCGGCGCGGGGACCTGGGGACCGTGGACGACAGGATCGCCCTGATGCTCGACGCCCACGGCAGGCTGGACCCGGAGGACCCCTCGCGCGTGGAGCTGTGGACGTCCATCGAGAACACCTGCCTCACCCGCGACGACCTGGCCCGCCGCCTGGGCGCGCCGGCCGCCCCGCCGCTGCCGGGGCGGCCCACCGCCGCCCGGTTGCGCAAGGACGCGGCCCGGTTGCCGCGCGACCACCGGGCGTGGGTGCTGGGCGACGGCGGGCTCACCCGGTTCGTACGGGCGGCGGGCGCCCACGACATGGCCGGGGTGGCCGAGGCGATGGAGCTGGTGCGGGAGGCGCACGGCCTGGTCGACAAGGGTAGTGACAGCTGGTTGCGGTACACCAACTGCTTGGGCGCGGGGCACTGTTCGCTGGCCGCCGTCGAGCGGGTCCGGCACGCGCAGGAGGCGCACCTGGCGAAGGGCATCGCCCTGCTGGAGGAGGCGAACGCGGCGGTCGAGGGGCCCGAGCACCGGCTCCACGCGAGCGTCCGCCTCGGCCTGGGCCGCGCCTACCGGATGCGTGCGTCGCTGTACCGCGGTGACCGGGAGGCCGGCCGGCGCCTCGGTCTCGAGGCGTTGCGCGGTCATGCCTGGGCGGCGCTGCTGCAGTCGGGCACGGATCACGCGGCGGAGGCGGCGGCCACGGCCACCGGCACGGCGCTGGAGGTCGCCGGCTGGTGCCTGCGGGACAACAGGCCCGAGGAGGCGCTGACGGCGCTCGACGCGTGCCGCGGGCTGGTGCTGCACGCGGCGACGACGTCGATGACGGTGCCGGAGCGGCTGGTGGCCGCGGGGCGGGCGGACCTGGCCGAGGAGTGGCGCGCGGTCGCCGGCCCGGCCCCGGCGGGCGACCCGCTGGCGGGCGTGCGGGAGCCTTTGAGCGTGCCGAGCGAGCTGCGGCGCCGGGTGCTGGCGGTGCTGACCGGCGAGGGCGCCGTCCAGGGCAGGTTGCTGGAGCCGCCGGCGCCGGAGGAGATCGGGCGGGCGCTGCGCGCGGTGGACAAGGACGCGTTGGTGTACCTGCTGCCCGCGTCGGAGGAGTCGGGCGGCACGGCGGTCGTGGTGACCTCGTCGGGCGAGGTGCACGCGGTGCCCCTGCCGACGCTGAACGAGCAGGCCGCGCCGTTGCGGGACTACCTCCCCGGGCCGGGCGGCGCGCGGGACATGGGCCCGGTGACGGACGGTCCCGGCGTCACCGGCGCGGGGGTGCGTCCGGTGCCGGAGCTGCGGGCCCAGCTGGACCGGCTGTGCGGGTGGGCGTGGTACGCGGGCATCCGGCCGCTGTTCGACGCGTTCGCCGCGCCGACCCGGCCGGGGCGGGTCCCCCGGCTGGTGCTGGTGCCGATGGGGCGGCTCGGCCTCGTGCCCTGGCACGCCGCCTGGGAGCCGGCCGGGGACGGTCGCCGGCGGTACGCGCTCCAGGAGGCCGAGATCTCGTACGCCGCGTCCGCGCGGCTGCTGTGCGAGGTGGCGGCCCGGCCGCCGGTGGTCCGCGACGGCGCGGAGCCGGGGCAGGGGGCGGGCGCGGCGCTGATCGTGGGGAACCCCACGGGCGACCTGCGGTTCGCGGGCGAGGAGGCCGACGCCGTACAGCGGGTGTTCTACCCGCGAGGCCGGTTCCTGGGCCGGCGGGAGGGCGGCCGGGTGGACGGGGCGGGGACGCCGCGGGAGGTCGTGTCCTGGCTGCGCGGCGGGGCGGCGGAGGGCGGTGTGCTGCACCTGGCGTGCCATGCCACGGTCGCCGAGCGGGCGCGACGCAGTGCGTACCTCTCGTTGTCCGGCGGGGAGTTGGCGGCGGAGGAGCTGACCGAGGCGGCGGGCGGGAGGGGCGGTCTGGCGGTGGTGCTGCTGGCCGCGTGCCGCAGCCATGTGTCCGGCCGGGGACACAACGAGGCGTACAGTCTCGCCACGGCGTTCATGGTGGCGGGGGCGCGGTCGGTGGTCGGTTCGCTGTGGCCGGTGCCCGACGACGCGACGTCCGTGCTCATGTTCATGGTGCACCACTTCCTGCGCCGGGAGGGCGAGCCGCCGGCGAAGGCGTTGCGCCGGGCCCAGTTGTGGATGCTGGACCCGGCGCGGGAGTTGCCCGCCGGGCTGCCGCCGGTGCTGGCCGAGCGGGCGCGGCGGGTGGACCCGGACGACCTGAGTTCGTGGGCCGGGTTCACGCACCTGGGGCGCTAGGTCGTGTTGGGGCCGGACCGGCCGGGCCGTCAGAGCTCCGGGACGACGGTGCGCAGGCGGACGGTCCGGGTCGCCCACCGGTGGCCGGCCGGGGCGGGCACCGCTCCCATGTCGCGGGCGGCGACGGGAGCGGCGGCGTCCCAGGGGCGCTGGTGGTAGGGCACGGTGTTGAGTTCACTCGTCGAAACGATCAGTTTCAGCCAGTCCTGGGTGCTCGCTCCGGGGACGACGGGCCGGCCGGCGGGCAGGGAGAGCTGGACCGGATCGCCGTCCAGGGCGTGTCCGGTGCGGCCGGGCCCGATGAAGTGGCCCGGATACAGGGACGTGTGACTGGCGTAGCTGTCGGTCAGGTCGACCAGGACGCACCACAACGTGCGGTCGACGGAGCGGTTGTGCAGCCGTACGCGGACCTTCGGCGCCCGGAACCCGTCGGGGCCGGGCGTGTAGGCGCACACGAGGTCGCCATTCCCGTCCGGTACGAGGGGCTCGTCACCGTCGAAGGGGGTGATCTCCACGCGGACCAGACCGTCCAGCGCGGAGGGGCCGGGCGCAAGGTCGCGGATCTGGTGCCAGCGGGTCAGGTGGGTCAGGCACGCGGCGACCCGATCGGCGTCCTCGCGGCCGGTGAGCGCGAGGGCGTCGGTGAAGGGCGTGCCGTCGTGGCGCAGGACGTGGGCGCGGGTGCCCTCGATGTGGACGCGCAGGTGGAGGTCGCCGGGCCCGGGGCCGGCCGTGCCGTCGGTCAGCTCCAGCAGGGGGGAGGCGGCGATGCTGCGGCGCAGGTCGTCCTCGGCGCCGGTCCGGCCGGACGCGGTCGCGTTCACGGCTCCGGTCGTGGTCGTGGCCGTCGTGACGGTGACGGCAGCGGGGGGCTGCGGCAGGGCGGTGAGCGCGACCGGGTGCGCCCGGCCGGGCGAGGGCGTCCAGTCGACCGGGTCCACGAGGGTGCGGCCGGCCTCCACCACGCGTGCCCGTACGGCGGCTCCGGCGCCCGGGGTGCCCCCGTCGGGGGTCAGCGGGGCGAACAGGGCGCCCGCCCCGGCCGTACCCTCCGGCAGGCCGTGCACCGCACCGCAGTCGACCTCCCAGCCGTCCGCGCCGAGACGCAACAGGTACGGGGCGGGGGCGCGGCGGGGCGCACCGCCCAGGAACGGCAGGTCGGCGACCCCGCCGGCCTCCGCCGGGTACAGCACCGGCCGCTGCCACCCGCCGGAGCGGCGCAGCCGGGCGTCGGCGGCGGACAGGAGCGTGCGGTAGCTGGCGTCCGGGGCGGCGTCGCGCACCGCGCCGAGCAGGGCGTGGGTGAAGGCGCCGTGGCGCCGGCCGTCGTGGTCGCCCTCGTACGACAGCTGGTCGAGCCGGCTGGCGGCCATCAGGACGTGGCGCGGTACCGGCCCGCCCCCGGATCCGGCATCCCGGACTGCGGGCGAAGGCTCCGCGGGTGGAGGGGTGTTGTCGTCGAGTCTCCAGTGGGCGGCGGGCGGGGCGTAGCGCGCGGTGCGCCGGGGGTCGCGGGTGGCGCCGCCGGAGAAGCAGCAGTCGAGGATGGCGGCGACGTGGGCGCCGCGCGCCGCGACGGCGTCCAGGTGCGCGCCCAACCGCTTGTCGAGCAGCGGTCCGTCGGCGCAGACGAGGGCCTGGTTGCGGCCGGTGGCCTCGATGCGCAGGTGCGCCTCGTCCACCGCCCGGGACTGTGTTCCGTGGCCGGAGAACCAGAACAGCGCGGTGTCGCCCGGTCCCGCCTGCCCCAAGTGGTCGCGGATGCCGGCCTCGACGGCCTCGCGGGTCGCGTCGGCGTTCAGCAGCGTGACCATGCGGAGTCCGCCGGCCGGCACGCGGTCGCGGACGAGCCCGCCCGCCGCGGCGATGTCGTTGAGACAGCCGGCGAGCGGCGTGGCCACGGCCGGCGGATAGTCGTCGATCCCGGCCATGAGTGCGTAGAACGAGCCCATGCCGGAGAGTCTGTCAGCCGGGTGTCCGGCTCCGGCCGGCGGGACGGTCCGAAAACAGGGCGCCTTCTGGGCGTCCTCGGGTCCATGTGGCGACAAACCGCTGTTCGGGGACCATGATTGATGACGCGTCACTAGGCTCTCCCCGTCACAACGAGAACGGACGGGTCACCACCCATGACATTCGGGGGACACATGGGTCACATCGAGCGTCCCCGGCGCGTGGTCCAGCCGGGGGGCACGCAGTCGACCGGTCCGGTACCGGGGACCGGCCGCCGCCTCACCACGGGCACAGGCACGGGGACGGGCACTGGCACGGGCGGCCGGACCACCGCGACCGGCGGGACCGGGGCGGGCCCGGTGCGGCCCGGGCTCTACGACCGCCGCTCGGACCGGCTCCGCCGGGCCGTCGGAGGACTGGACTCCGGGCTCGACGAGGCGGCGTGCCGGCAGCTCGCCGAGTGGGCCCGCGAGGAGTACGCCGCGGCACACGGCGACGTGCCGCTCGGCTTCGTGGCGCGGTGCTTCCTCGGCCCGCCCTTCGTCGACCACCAGCTCAACCTGCTGCATGTGATCGTCCGCCACTTCGCCCCGGCGGACGCGATGCCCGACCCGTTCTCCGGGGCGCGGATGCTGGCCCGTTCGGGCGGCTACGCGTACGTCGAGGTCTACAGCAGCGGCCTGATCCTGCCCGTGCTCGAGGACGGCACCGTCGTCCGCCCCTGAACCCGTCGCTCCCGGCACCGGCACGCGACCGGCCCTCGGCGCGCGACCGGCCCTGGCACGCGGCCATCCCCTGGCAAGCACCGCCCTGAACGGAGATCCGAATGGTCGAGGTGGATTACTCGCTGCACCAGAAGGTGCGGGAGGTCGGCAACCTCGTGGCCCGGCTCAGCGAGCAGGTCGGCTCCGTGTCCGGCCAGGTCTCGTCCGTCGAGGCCAGGCAGCAGCAGACCACCACGGAGCTGCAGCAGCTGCGCAACGACTTCCTCGCCTTCATGCGACAGGCCCAGCTCACCGCCAACGTGCAGCGCGCCGAGACGCGCATCGGCGTCATCCAGGACCAGGTCGACCACGAGTTCGGCCACCACAAGACGGTCCGGCGCACGGCGGTGGGCATGCTCCAGGCCTTCGACGTGGGCCTGGTGTCGGAGGAGAACGTCCGGATGGTCAGCGAGCAGCTGATGCTCCAGACACCGCGCTACTGGCTGGCGCCCGCGCTGGTGGCGCTGGCGTCGTGGTCCGCCGACGACCGGACGCTGTGCGAACGGGCCGTCGACGAGGCGTTCCGCCGCTCGCCGGACCGGACCTCGCTGTTCTTCGCCCTCGTCCTGCGCCGCCAGGACCGGCGGCCCGGCGCCGTGCGCTGGCTGCGGCACTACCTCCTCGCCCAGGACCCGGCGGGGCTGGGCCGGGAGTTCGCGGTGATCCTGGAGTCGATCGCGCAGGGCGCCTTCGGCCCGGAGGGCCGCGAGCTGCTCAACAAGACCCTGCACGGCTGGCGCGAGCGGCTGGCGGACGACCCGGACGCGCAGGCGCGGCAGGTGGAGCGCTGGCGCGCCGAGATCGAGACGCTGCGCGCCCCGTCGGCCGGTGCCGAGTTCCCGGGGCTGGCGAGGGTCTCCCCGCAGTGGCCGGAACTGGACGCCGTGCTGTCGGCGGCCCGTGCCCAACAGGCGTTGCTCGACAAGTACACCGCCCTGATGGAGCGGGAGTTCACCCCGTCGGGCCGGCTGGAGGACGCCGTCGACGACATCCTCGACCGGCTGGTGTCGGAGTACGACAACGACGAGCTGCCGCTGCGCCGGGACCTGGCGTTCAACCGGGCGGTCGTCGACCACGACGGTGACCTGGACGCGGCCCGTACGGCGGCGGACGCGGACTCCGCCTCGTACGAGGAGACGCTCGACTACCTGACGGTGCAGACCGCCGCCGCGCTCAACCCGGGCGCCATCGGCACCTCGGCCGCCACCCAGCGGCTGGCGGTGGCGGCCTGCCACGAGTGGTTCTCGCGGGCGCACGCGGGCTTCACCCGGGACTGCCGGGCGGCGGTGCCGCAGGACGTGCGGGCCCGCTTCGACTCGGCGCACGGTGTGGGCGCGCAGACGTTCCAGCTCCCGCCGTGGCAGGGGTCGTTCACCCAGCCGCTGGCGACGCTGGAGGGGTCGCTGGCCGGGCACTGGAACCAGCACATGGCACCCTTCATCGACGGGCTCGCGTATCCGATGGTGAAGAAGGTGCTGCCGCTCGCCGCGGTGGTGGCAGGCATCCTGGTGATCATCGGTCAGATCAACCTCGGCTTCGCGCTCGTCGCCGCGCTGGTCACCGGCGGCGTCTGGGGCGCCTTCGTGTTCAACGGCGCCCGGGCCGCGCAGAGGCACCAGGCCAACGCCCGCCGGCTGCTGGAGCAGGCCAGGACGGAGTCGCTGCACCAGTTGCGGGCCGCGTCGGCGGAGCTGACCGACTGGTACGAGAAGTTCCGGGCCGCCGACGCGGTCGAGGCCCGCTGTCGCGGGCTGATCACCTCGCTGAGCACCGCCGCCGAGGGCGGCTCGCCGTTCGACGGCCGTACCGTACGCAAGGAGGACGACCGGTGACCACGCCGTATGTGCCGCCGCAGCCGCACGACCCGCCCCCCGCACAGCCACCACCTGCGCAGCCCGGACAGCCCGCGCAGCCCTGGCAGCCCGTTCGACCGCAGGCCGCGCCCCACGTGCCGCAGCAGCCACAGCAGCCGCACCAGCCAGCCGCCGCTCCCCTGGCGCCCGTGCGCCGGCCGGCCGCGGACTCGCCCTGGGCGACCGCCCGCGCGGCGGAGCGGACCGACCGGGCGACCAGCCGGATGCGCCGTGTGGTGGAGGGCCTCCCGGACTGGGAACCGCTGCCTCCGGGCGAGACCTTCGTGCGCCGCCCGGGCAGCGCGCCGTGAGCGGGCTGTGGGGGCACGGCGGTGCGTACCAGGAGTGGGTCGAGTTCCTGCGCCGCTGGGCGGCGTTCGAGCCGGTGGACCCGGGCGCGCTGCCCGCGGTCGACGAAGGCACCTACGACGGTGACACGATGGCACGGCTGACCGCGCACGCCGGCCGGGCGCTCGGCACCCGGCTCCAGGCCTGGGCCGACACGCTGGTCCGGGCGATGGAGGCGGCCACCGACGAGTTCTCCGCGGGGCGTGAACTGACGCAGGCGAGGACCGGGTTGCAGAGCATCCGCGCGGTGGCGCGCCACCCGGGGCTGCCCGAGCGGCTGCGCGAGCAGCTCGGCGAGCTGGTCGACCGGCAGGTTCCCGACCTCCAGGCGCAGCTGGAGCGGAGCCTGGAGGAGGCGGCGCGGGCCGAGGGCCCCGACACGCACTGGGTCGAGCAGCGGCGCCGGACCCTGCGGGACAACGCGCTCACCCGGGTCCTCGCGCAGGAGCCGGCGCCCCCGGCGTGGCAGCCCTCGTCCGGGCCCCGGGCGGACGCCTGGGCCTACGACCCGGCGGCGGCGCCCCGGCGGCGGATCGTCACCGACTGACCCGCCACCGCCGGTGCCACCGCGGTCCCCCACGACCACGGCCACGGCCGCCGCCCCCTTTCCCGTACCGCCCGCCCTTGAACGCGAAGGTCCGCATGTCGAACTACGCCGAGAGCCTCCAGCACCTCGACAGCTACATCTCCGCGCGCGTACCGGTCATCGGCATGCGCACCATCGAGCAGCAGCGCGCGCTGCGCCTGTTCCGGGAGGCCGCCACCCAGCCGCGGCGCAGCAGCATGCCGTTCTGGATCTACACCAGGGCGACCGGGCTGCGCGACCTGCGGACGAACGCCACGGTGATGGACGACCGTTCGCTGACCGGGGCGATGGACTTCGCCGCCTCCCAGTTCACCAGCCGGGCCAACGCGACGGTCGTCTTCGTCGACCCGGCGGACCTGGAGGGGGACAGCCCGGTCACCCGGCACATGGCCGAGCTCGCCCGGCTGGCCGACAACAACATGGGCAGCATCGTCATCATCACGGACACCCCGGTCTGGAGCGGTCTCCAGCGGCTCGGCATGAGCCTCCACCTGGACCTGCCGAACTCGGAGGAGATGTACGGGATCCTCAGCGCGTTCCTGGGCGACCACCAGGGGCACATCCCGGTCGAGTGGGACGAGGGCGACGCGCGGCGGGCCGCCGAGTTCCTGGCCGGGGTGACCGAGGCGGAGGCGATCAACCTGATGGCGACGGTCGCGGCGAAGGGCTCCATCGCCAAGCCGGACGTCCTGGGGCTGGCGCAGGCCAAGGACCGGATCTTCAGCGACCTGACCGGCCTGGAACGCGTCCACCTCCAGGAGGGCGACTACACCGTGGGCGGGCTGTTCAGCCTGCGGCAGTGGCTCAAGCGCAAGCACGAGCTGATGCACGCCGACCTGCGCGGCACGGCGCTGCGGCCGCCGCGCGGGGTGCTGCTGGTGGGCGTCCCGGGCTGTGGCAAGTCGCTGTCCGCCAAGGCCATCGCCCACGAGTGGCAACTGCCGCTCTACCGGCTGGACATGGGTAGCATCCACGGCAAGTACCTGGGCGAGTCGGAGGGCAGGTTCCGGGAGGCGCTGGCGATGGCGGACCGGGTCGCGCCGTGCGTCCTGTGGATCGATGAGATCGAGAAGGGGCTCGCGGGCCGGGACGACGGTTCGGGCGTGCCGCAGCGCATCATCGGGCAGTTCCTGTTCTGGCTCCAGGAGTCCCAGTCGCGCGCCTTCGTGGTCGCCACGGCGAACGACATCCGCAGCCTGCCGCCGGAGTTGCTGCGCAAGGGCCGCTTCGACGAGCTGTTCTTCGTCGACCTGCCGGACGCGCAGGACCGCAGGGAGATCATCGAGCTGTACTTCGGCCGCTACCTGAGGATCCGGCCCGACGCCGAGCAGCTGGACCGGCTGGTCGACCTCTCCGAGGGGTTCGCCGGTTCGGACATCGCGTCCGCCCTGCACGACGTGGGCGCGGAGGCCCACCTGTGCGGTGGTGCCGGGAACCTGAAGCCCAATCTGATCATGGACACCTTCGCGAACACGGTGCCGCTGAGCCGCGTCAACCCGGAGCAGATCGAGGAGATCCGGGCGTGGGGGCGTGAGCGGGCGGTTCCGGCCGGGCGCACCGCGGTCGCCGCGGCGTCCGCGGGCGGCACGGCTCCGCGCCGCATCGTCTTCCGCGAGGACTGACGCGCGCGAGCGGTTCGGCCCCGTGCGTGGTCGTCGCCGCCCCACCGCCGGGATTGGTCCGGACCTTTGTCTTGCCGGGCGGTTCCGCGCGGCGTCAAGCTGCCGTCATGGAACTGGAGTTGCGTCACCTCAAGGCGATCAGGGCCATCGCCGACGCCGGCAGCCTCACCAAGGCCGCGACCGCTCTCGGCCTCGCCCAGCCGGCCCTCAGCGCGCAGCTGAAGAGGATCGAGCGCTCGCTGGGCGGGGCGCTGTTCGAGCGCGGGCGGCAGGGCGTACGGGCCACCGCGCTCGGCGCGCTGGTGCTGGACCGGGCCCGGGTTGTTCTGCCCGCGGTGCACGAACTCCAGGAGGAGGCGGTGCGGTTCGCCCGGTCGGGCGGGCCCGGCGCCGGACGCCGCCACGTACGCATCGGGGGGACGCACGGGCCGCTGCTGGGCGGGCTGGTCGACCGGATCGCGTCCACCGACCCGGGCGTCACGGTGGTGACGCGCACGTCGTGGTCGGAGCGCGAGATCGCGGCCGCTGCGGCCGAGGGCGGCCTCGACTACGCGCTGATCGGCACGTGCGGGGACAGCGCTCCTCCCGAGCCGGGGCGGTTGGTGTGGACGGAGGTGGCGCGCGACCCGGTGTTCGTGATGCTGGCCGCGGCCCATCCCCTCGCGACGGCGTACGAGGTGGGCCTCGGCGAGCTGGCCGCGGCGGCCTGGACGGACGTGCCCGGTGACGGGTGCTTCGCGGACTGCTTCGCCGCCGCGTGCCTGCGGGCCGGTTTCACCCCGGCGTCCGTGTACGAGACGGACACCGCGTCCTGTGTCCATCTGGTCCAGGTGGGCCGGGCCGTGGGCCTGTGCCGTGCCTCGTTCCCGGACACGCCGGGCATGGTGACCCGGCCGCTGGCGGGCACGCCCCTGGTGTGGCGTCACCTGCTGGGCTGGCACCCGGACGGGCCGGCCGCGGTGGGGGGCGCCTCGCGTGCTCGGCCAGCTGCGCGCGGCGCACCGGGCGGCGGTGGCCCGCAGCGGGAGCTACACCCGCTGGCTGGCGTCCCGGTCCGGCGCCGGGGCGGGCGCGGAGGAGGGCCCGGCGACGGGTGAGGGACCGGGCGCGGTGGCGGGCGGTCCGCACATCGGCGTGCGACGGCCGGCATAACGCCGTGCAGGGGGCCGACTGACATCTCCCCCACCAGGGCCGCCCCTCCCTACGGTTTCGGCACACCTCCCCATGCGACACCCCCCACCGCCAAAACCGAGGAGACTTATTCATGTTCCACCGACACGCCAGAGCCGCGTGTGTGGGCGCCGCCACCGTCGGCGCGCTGGTCCTGTCCGCGCTCCAGGGGACCGCGGCGGCATCCGCGGGTCCCGGGCCGTCGTCGCCGGTCGCACCGGCGGCACGTTCGGCCGCGGAGACCCTCGCCGTCTCCGCCGTCCAGCCGGAGGTCCTGCACGCCATGCGGCGGGACCTGGGCCTGACCGCCGCGCAGGCGCGCCTCCGGCTGGCGAACGAGGCGGAGGCGGGTGCCGTCGCGGCCGGCCTCCGGCAGCGGCTGGCCGGCTCGTACGCGGGCGCCTGGGTCGAGGGGCCCACGTCGTCCGAGCTGACCGTGGCCACCACCAGCGCCGCCGGCGCGGCCGCCGTCAGGGCAAGCGGCGCCCGGGCCGAGGTCGTGACGCACGACCTGGCCCGGCTCGACGCCACGAAGGCGGCCCTGGACCGCGCGGCACGCACCGCGGCCTCCCCCGGCGTACCCGTCTGGTACGTCGACGTCCGCACCAACTCCGTGGTGGTCCGCGCCTGGGACCCGGGGGCGGCGCGGTCGCTGGTCGCCCGGCTGGGCGCGGCCGACCGGTCCCGGACACGGGTGCTGCCGACGGACGAGCAGCCGCGCCCGCTGTACGACATCAGGGGCGGAGACGCGTACTACATGGGCGGTTCCGGCCGGTGCTCGGTGGGCTTCGCCGTCACCCGGGGGACGCAGCAGGGGTTCGCGACGGCGGGTCACTGCGGCCGGGCCGGCACCACCACGACCGGGTACAACCGGGTCGCGCAGGGCTCCTTCCAGGCCTCGACGTTCCCGGGTCGGGACACGGCCTGGGTGGCGACGAACACCAACTGGACGGCCACGCCGTACGTGAAGGGTGCGGGCGGTGCGAACGTGCGGGTGGCCGGTTCGGTCCAGCAGCCGGTCGGCGCCTCCATCTGCCGCTCCGGGTCGACCACGGGCTGGCACTGCGGCACCATCCAGCAGCACAACACGAGCGTCACATATCCGGAGGGCACCATCTCCGGGGTGACGCGGACGACGGTGTGCGCCGAGCCGGGTGACTCCGGTGGCTCGTACATCTCGGGCAGCCAGGCCCAGGGCGTCACGTCGGGGGGTTCGGGCGACTGCCGCAGCGGCGGCACGACGTACCACCAGCCGATCAACCCGCTCCTACAGGCGTACGGGCTGACGCTGACGACGTCCACCGGCCCCGGGGACCCGGAGGACCCCGAGGACCCGGGTCCCGGCGAGCCGGGCGGCACCTGGGCGGCCGGAACCGTCTACCAGCCCGGTGCCCAGGTCACGTACGGCGGTGCGGCGTACCGCTGTCTGCAGGGCCACCAGGCGCAGGCCGGGTGGGAACCGCCGAACGTCCCGGCGCTCTGGCAGCGCGTCTGAGGGTGCGCGCCGCGTCCGTCCGGGCGCCGGGCCGTGGGAGCGCGTGCCGTGACCGGTGGCGGTCACGGCACGCGCGTACGTTCCGGCCCGCCCCCCTCAACGCGGCTCCCGCCGCCGGTCGTTGCGGCGGTCCCGGCCCTCCCGGACGAGGGTGACCGCGACCGACGCCTTGTCGAGGAGCCAGATGGCACTGAGCGAGCAGAGGGCGAAGCAGAGGAGGAAGCCCACGACGGCCGTGACGACCAGGAGCGGCCCGCCGGCGGACGACGCGCCCCGGAACAGCGGCCCGGCCGCTCCTCCGGCCGCCCCGACCGCGGGAACCAGCAACGCCATCAGCAGCACGCGCCCCCTGCCCGGCGCGTCCTCGTCGTCGCGCGCCGGCGCATGGGGATCCTCGTGCGGCCCGTAAGGGGCGTGGTGGTCGTCCGGTCCTTCGCTCACAATGATCCAGTGTGCGGTGTTCGCGCCCTTTCCGGTACTCGGGTCCAAGCTCTGGATTCGCTCAAGTGGCATGGCGGGCCGGTGCCGTCCGTGATGCGATGCGAACGATCATGAGCAGGGATACCGATCGGGGGGTGTGATGGAGGTTCGTCCGATCGCGGCGGTCGCCGCGGTGACACTGCTGGTGCTGGGCAGCACCGCGTCGGGTGCCGCAGCCGGGGGAAGGGCCCTGGAGGGCGCGGGTGCGGGGTCGCACTACAGTCTGGGCTTCGAGACGTTCGTGGCGGGCAAGGGCTACTGGTTCAACTGCCCGCCGCTGACCAACGTCTCCTCGGTGCCCGTCGACGTGCTGGGGGCGGAGATCCTGGGTGCTCCGGCGCACTGGAGGACCGGCGAGGTCCGGGCGGTCGACTTCGGCGACGATCCCGTGGCGCTCGGGGCGGTCGACGCCACGTTCGATACCGAGCCCCTGATGCGGAACGACCGCTCGAAGAGCCCCGTCCGCATCGCGCCCGGCGAGCGCAGCACCGTGCACTACATGGTGCGTGTGGAGGCCCGGTCGGCGTCCGGTGCCGGTGCGGCGGAGGGGTGCCGCTTCACCTACCGCTCGGGTCACCGGGTGTACGTGGAGGAGCTGGGCGCGAACCTCTACCTCGGTCCGCCCCCGCGCTGACGCCCGCGACCGTGCTGACGCCCCCGACCGTGCGGGCGAGCCGGGGGCCCAGCCAGCGCTTGAGCCTGCGGAGCGCTTCGAGCCGGCCGGCCGCGCGGTCGATGCGGTAGTACAGCTGGGGCGGGACGTACGGCAGCAGCGGCGAGTGCCGCTGGCCGAGGAGGGCGAACATCTCCGCGGGGTCCAGGTTGATGTAGCGCGGCAGGTTCTCGTACCAGCGGGCGCTGAAGCGGGCGGCGCTCTGGGTGGGGACGAGGGCGGCGCGGCGCTCCCGCTCGTAGCGGGCGAGGGCCGGCTGGAGGTGGGGCATGTCGCGCTCGTGCAGGGCGCCGGCCAGGGCGATGGCGTCCTCCAGGGCGAGGGTGGTGCCCGCGCCGATGGAGTAGTGCGTGGTGTGCGCGGCGTCGCCGAGCAGGACGAGGTTGTCCCGGTACCAGGTCCGGTTGGTCACGGTGCGGAAGTTCAGCCATCGCGCGCCCCCGTCGGAACGGGCCCGCCCCATCAGGGGGTGGCCGTCCAGGGGCCCGGCGAACAGGTGCTGGAGCAGGGTCAGGGTGTCGTCGTGGTTCGCGCGGTCGAGGCCGAGGCCCTGCCAGGTGCCGGGTGAGCACTCGACGACGCAGGTGCTGTGGTTCTCCCCGTACCGGTAGCCGTAGGCCCAGATCCAGCCGTGCTCCGTCTCGACGAAGGCGAAGGTGAAGGCGTCGAAGACCTTGGTGGTGCCGAGCCAGATGTACTGGTTGCGCCCGACCGCGACGTCGGTGCCGAAGTGGTCGGCGTGACGGTCGCGCAGTGCGCTGTTGGCCCCGTCGCCGGCGACGATCAGATCGGCCCCGGTGAGCGTGGTCGTCGCGGTGACCGGATGCCGGAACTCGACGCGCACGCCCAGGGATTCGGCCCGTTCGGCGAGGATGCGGAGCAGGGTGCGGCGCCCGATGCCGAAACCCTCGTCGCCGTGGTGCAGGGTGGTGCGGTCCCGGACGTGGGCCAGGCCGTCGCTCCAGCGGACCGACTGCTCGCCGATGGCCCGGGCGGACACCGGGTCGTGGCGCCGGAGCTGGTCGAGCAGGCCCGCCCAGTAGGTGACGCCCCAGCCGTACGTCGAACCAGCCGCGTCCCGCTCGTGGACGGTGATCTCGTGGGACGGGTCCCGCAGCTTCAGCAGGATCGAGAGGTACAGGCCGGCGGGCCCGCCGCCGACGCAGGCGACCTTCACGCGCGCTCCCCTGGATGACACACCCTGGTCAATGGGACACGAAAGGTAGCACCTTACCGACCGGACTGAGGGCATTTGGGCGGTTTGCACCGGCGCTGGCGGGGGAGGTCCTGAGTAGTGGGACTCTCCAGAACGGAGGCGTCATGATCATCTTGGGCCTTATCCTGCTCATCATCGGTGCCATCGCGGGAATCAGCATCCTGTGGACCATCGGACTCATCCTGATCGTGATCGGGGCGGCCCTCTGGGTTCTGGGCGCGGTGGGACACGCGGTCGGCGGACGGCGCCACTACTGGTGAGGCGCGCCGGAAGCCGCTCCCCGATCCTCAGGCACCGCCGCCCCGCGCCGGCGGTGCCGCCCGTGACGTCCGCGTATCCGGCGCAGCCTATTCGCCGGTGCGCTGCTAGTCGCCGGTGCGGTCCGAGTCGGCGGCTTCCTCCAGTTGCTCGACGGCCCGCTTGCCGACCACGGCGGCCGCCGCCAGCGCGGCGCCCAGGAACGCCGCCGGGACCATCCAGCGCTGGTCGAAGCGGTGGCGGGTGACATGGTCCAGGGAGTACCGGCCCGCCCCGGTGACACCGATGGCCGCGGCCGTGAAGCCGAGGAACGCCGGGTACTCGAAGCCGCCGGACTGGTTGAAGAACCCGGCCGGGGCGTGCACGGCGACCGCGCCCGCCATCGCGCCCGCCGCGGCGGCTCCCGCTGCGGGGGTGGCGAGCCCGAGCATCAGCAGCGCCCCGCCGCCCGCCTCGCCGAGACCGGCCGCGACGGCGTTCCGGCGGCCCGGCCGGTACCCCATCGACTCCATCGCCTTGGCCGTCCCCTCGAGACCACCGCCGCCGAACCAGCCGAACAGCTTCTGCGCCCCGTGGGCGACGAGCACCGCTCCGGTGCCGACGCGCAGCACGCACAGGCCGAGGTCGCGGCGGTTGATGGCGCTCATGGGGTCTCCCTGGCATGACGGCGACGGTTGCCTACCGTTCCACTGTCGCCCCCGGCGCCCCGGGGCAACCGTGGTGCTGCGCCGTACGGATGAGGGGGCGCCCGGAGCGGGGCGCGGAGCCGGTACCCGCCGCCCTGCCCGCCCGGGGGCGTCACATGTCACGCCCGGGGGCGGGCAGGGGCTCCACCTGGAGGAAGCGGCGCCTGCGCGGGCCCCGGTACAGCAGGGCCTCCCAGCCCAGCCGGTCCAGGACCCGGGCGCACCGGCCCAGGGCGTCTTCCTCCTCGTGCGCCGCCCCGCCCCCCGGCGGGCCCAGCCACTCCACCCGCACCGTCCCCGGCTCCTCCTCCGGACCGACGCGGTAGCCCGTCGCCACGCGCCGCCCCTCCGCGTCGACGGCCGACGGAGCCGTCCCGGCCGCCTCCAGGGCCAGGGCGACCGCCCTGACCGGCCGGTTGCGCTCCCACACCGCGGGCACCGCCTCGGGGTCACCGCCCCCGGTGTTGGTCAGGCGCCGGATCTGCAGCAGCCCCTCGAACGCCACCCGCACCCCGGCCGCCCGGCGCTCCGCCGCCCCGGGGGTCACCGGCGGCGCGGGGCCGTCGCCCGTCGCGGCCTCGAACGACTCGTCGGTCACCGCAGCCTCCTGATGTCACCCCGCACACGGTAGAAGCCTCCCGAGGCGGGGTGCAGCGCGTCCACCACGTACCGCGCGCCGGCCTCCCGTATCGCCCGCGGGAACTGGACGTTCCACGACCGGTCGTAACCGTCCGACAGCACGTGCACCCGCATCCGGCCGCCTTCCTGGACGCACTCCACGACCACCGCGCCGGCGGGCGCGGCCGTCACCGTCGTCACCGAGGCGGCGGCGGTGGCCGGCGCGTACGTGGGCAGGGCGGCGGCCAGCTTCACGTCCCGGGCGACGGGCACCGTGCCCTGCTGGGCGGCCGCGATCGCCGCCTCGCTCGCGTCCACGCACACCAGGGAGCCGTCCGTGGTCACCAGGTACAGCCGCTCCTCGTGGTACTGCATCGACAGCGCCGAGCCGCCGCCCGTGCCGAGCTTCCACAGCCGCGTACCGTCCCGGTCGAAGCAATACACCGACGACGCGGAGTCGCCGGCGAACACGAACCGGCCGCCCGGCGAGGTGGCGCACGAGTACACCGCGCTGTCGCAGGCGTACGTCACCTCCAGCGCGCCGTCCCGCTTCGACAGCCGCTGCACCACCCGGTGCCCCGTGCCCGCGTACACCGCGTCGGCCTCCTGCCAGCCGAACAGCACCGCCCCCTTGGTGGGCGTGTGCCACAACTCGCCCCCACCGTCCGGGGCGTAGGCCGTCACGCCCCGGGTGTGGCCGTGGTAGACGGCCCGGTCGTCCGCGCGCACCATCCACGCGTGCTCGCCCCGGCCGCCGCGCGCCCACTGGTGCTCGTCCTCGTGGTCGATGACGGTGAGCCGGCCGCCCCGGTCCGCGACGTTCAGCACGCCCTCGTGGATGTCCAGCCAGAAGATGTCCATGTCGGCCGTGATGTCGTACGCCGCGAACGGCAGTTTCGACGACAGGTCGTACACCCGGCCGTCGTCACAGCCCGCGTAGATCCAGAAGTCGTCCGCGACCAGGCACTTGACGCCGTCGGGCAGGCTGTACCGGGCGAGGACCTCACCGCCGTGGTCCAGCGTGTAGACGTCACCCGCCTGGTTGCCGACCCAGGCGCGCTCGCCGTCCACGTGGATGCCGAACGCCGCCGAGCCCGTACGGAACCGCCACAGCACCGGCGCGACCGACCGCGCGGTGGACGGCGCGGAGGAGACCTGACGCCGGGTGACCGCCCGCGGCGCGCGCCCGCCCGGCACCGCCGGCTCGTACCCCTTGCGCACCTTCTCGCCCACCTTCTTCGCCGCGGCCGCCTGTGCCTTCTGCGGCGTCGAGAACGTCGACGTCTGCGTCTGCCCGGCGGCGCCGATCCGTCCGTAGCGCACGGACACCACCATGCCCTGGACCGTCACCTCGTAGAACTTGTGCGCACCGCCGCCGTCCTGTGACAGCTCCAGATACGTCGTCGACGTCGTCGACATGGCAGACCCCTCCCCAGGACGGACCCCGCGGCCCGATCCGCGAGTCCCACTTCCCGAACCGTAGAAGGCACCACTGACAATCACCGCGCGCCGGGTGCCGGTTGGGGGCGCCGGGGCACCCTCTAGGGTCGGGCCATGACCGAAGCGGACTACGTACAAGACACCAGGCGGTCCTACGACGCCATCGCCACCGACTACGAGGCGTTCGCCGCGGGCGACCTCGACGCCAGGCCGATGGACCGGGCGATGCTCGCCGCGTTCGCGGACACCGTCCGGGACGCCGGTGGCGGGCGGGTCGCCGAGATCGGCTGCGGCACCGGCCGGATCACCGGACACCTGCACTCCCTCGGGCTGGACGTGTTCGGCATCGACCTGTCGCCCGGCATGCTGGAGGTCGCCCGCCGCGCGTACCCGCACCTGCGGTTCGACGAGGGCTCCATGACCGGCCTGGACCTCGCGGACGGCGCCCTCGGCGGTGTCGTCGCCTGGTACTCGCTCATCCACGTCGAACCCGGGCAGGTGCCGGATGTCCTGGACGGCTTCCACCGGGTGCTGGCCCCCGGCGGGCACCTCCTGCTGGCCTTCCAGGTCGGCGACGAGCCGCTCCGCCTCACCGAGGCCTTCGGCCGCACCGTCGCGCTCGACCTCCACCGCTGGTCCCCGGACCGGCTGGCCGGGCTGCTGACCGGGGCGGGGTTCACCGTGGAGGTGCGGATGCTGCGCGAGGCGCACCTGACGGAGAGGACCCCACAGGCCTGCCTGCTGGCCCGCAAGCCGGCCTGACGCGGCCGGGCAGCCACTCGGAGCAGTCCGGCGGGCGGGCGCGGCCGGGCGCGGAGACGATGGCGGGGACCGAGCCCGGTCTCCGGTGGGGTGCGGCACCACCGCGGCCGTGTGCCGACGAGCGGAGGGGGCAGCATGCAGCTCTTGCGGAGGCGCCGGTACCGCAGCGCCGCCGCGCTGGCCGTGCTGGTGCTCCTCGTCGCGACGTCGCTGTGGCTCAACCCCGCCGGGACGCCGCCGGGCAGCGCCTCGTCGTCACCGGAGCGCGAGCGCGCCCGGCAGGCCCGGCACCAGGGGCCCCGGCCCGCGATCGTGCCCCGCCGGGCCTGGCACGCCGAGCGCGTCGACACCGCGCCCCCCGCCCGCTACGCGCCGTCCGTGAGGGCCGCCGTCATCCACCACACCAGCACCCCGAACGGCTACGACTGCGCGTCCGTGCCGCACACCCTGCGCGACCTGTACGCGGGCCACGCCCACGGCAGGAACTGGGACGACCTCGGCTACAACTTCCTGGTCGACGCGTGCGGCACCATCTACGAGGGCCGCGCGGGCGGGGTGGACCGGGCGGTGATCGGTGCGCACACCAAGGGGTTCAACGAGGGGACGGTCGGCGTCGCGGCGATCGGGACGTTCACGCGCGGGGAGACCGTTCCGGAGCCGATGCTCGACGCGATCGCACGCCTGGTCGCCTGGAAGCTCGGACCCCGCGGCCCCGACCCGCGCGGCAGGGTCGCCCTGGTGTCCTCGCACGACGAGGCGCGCTACCCGAAGGGGACGAAGGTGCTGCTGCCGGTGGTCGGCGGTCACGCGGACGGCTACGCCACCCGCTGCCCGGGCGCCGCCCTGCACGCCAAACTGCCCGACATCGGCGCCCGGGCGGCCCGTATCCAGCGGCGCTCGTGATCAATAGACCTAGGTCGTGTCCGTAACGTCTCGCCTGGCCCGTGACGCCCTGCACGCACTGTCGCCGCGTTGTCGTCGGTCGCCATGGCTCCGCCATGTCTCCCTCCTCCGCCTTGCGACAGCACGCACCGGACGCCACGGCCCCCGCCCTCCGGGCGGACGCCGATACTTTCCGGACACTCCCCAGGACGTGCTCCGGGCCGGCCGACCTCCGAATGTCCACCCGGAAGTCCGGGGTACGGGGCCGGGCGGGCGGCCACCCGGGGACCCGGCCCGGGCGGCCGGCGCCGGGTCAGCCGGCCGTGCCGAAGTTCTGCACCCACCACGGGCCGTTGGAGCGGAGGTTCACGCCCACGCCGACGTCCCTGAACGCGCAGTTCACGACGTTCTTGCGGTGCCCGGCGCTGGCCATCCAGTCCCGCATGGCACGGGTGGGGCTCTTGACCCCGCGGTGGATGTTCTCGCCCCAGGTCTGCCAGGTGTAGCCGGCCGCCTCCATGCGGTCACCCGCGTCGCGCCCCTCGGGGCTGTCGTGCCCGTAGTAGCCGCGGGCCGCCATGTCGTCGGCGTGGCCCTGGGCGGCCTCCTGGAGGCGGCCGTCCGTCCGGAGCGCCCGGCAACCGGCCTTCGCGCGTTCCGCGTTGACCAGGGCGAGGATCCGCTCGGCGTACGTCGCGGCGGCGCCCCCCGCCAGGGCGCGGCGGGTCCGGGGCGTGCCGGCGTCGCCGTACGCCGAGGTGGGCAGGGCCCTCGGGGCGGTGGCGGGCGTGGAGGCCGGAGCCGTGGCCGGCGGCCTGCCGGGCGGCGCGGGTACGGCGTGGAGGCCGGCCCGGGTGGTGCCCGGGGCCCGTCCCGTGTCCTTGGTTATCAGGACGCCGGTGACCACGGCGGCCGCCACCACCGTGGTGACGACCGCGATTCCGGCGCCCGGGTGGGTCCGGACGGGGCGTTCCGGCTGACGGCGTCGGTCGCCGTCGTGGCGATCCGCCTGGTGGGGGCGCTGCTGCACGGGGGCTCCGCTCTGCTCCGAAGGTGCCGGCCGGCCCGGCACGGGGGAAGTGAAGACTTCCGTGCGCGCGTCCGCCGGAAACCGCCGTCCCGGCGAGACGACCCGCGTGAGCCGCCCCGTCCGCCGACCGGCCGCCCCCGGTCCGAACGCGCCGGTCATGGGGCAGGATGGGCGCAGACTCGCCGGACCCCACCGACAAGGCCCGTTCGGCGGTTGCGAATTCAGAGCCGAGACCACGCCGACAACAAGCCGAGATCAAGCCGGATCAACCCGAGACCGGGCCCGGGAGAGCAGAAGGGGACATCCAGGGTGTCAGCCCCCCACGTGAGCACGGAGAGCGCCTCGCCCACCGAACGAGTCACGGACGTCGTGCTGTCCGTCGTGGCCGAGGTGACCGGCGCCGGACCCCACCGGCTGACGGACGGTTTCTACGATCTCGGCGGCACGTCGCTGGACGCCATACGCATATGCCTGCGCGTCGGCCGTGAGCTGGGCGTGGACGTCCCCCCGGAGACCCTGCTGGACAGCGAGGACCTCGCCGACTTCGCGACGGTCGTCGCCACGGCCACCGCCGCCGCGACCACACCGGGGAGCGACCGGTGAGCGCCACCGTAGCCCCGGGCGCACCCCCCGTATCGCCTGGGACGCCGCCCGGCACGTCCCCGGAACCGGAACCGGAACCGGGCGCGGCCTCGGAGCCCGGGGCGTCCCTGATCCATGAGGCGGTCGCGCGCCACGCCGCGCACCGGCCGGACGCGGTCGCCCTGGTCGACGGTGACCGCCGCGTCGGGTACGCGGAGCTGGACGCGGCGGCCGAGGCCTGGGCGGCCGCGCTGCTGGAGCGGGGCGCCGGACCGGGCGTGTTCGTCCCGGTCGTGCTGCGGCGTTCCGCGACGCTGGTGGCGGCCCTCCTCGGCGTACTGAAGACCGGTGCCGCCTACGCGGCGCTGGACCCCGACTGGCCCGCCGAGCGGCTGCGCTCGGTGGCGGGCATGCTCGCGCCCCGGGTGACGGTGGCGGCGGAGGGGCGGGACGGCTGGGCGGACGGCGTGCTGTGCCCGCCCGCGGCCCACGGGCTGCTCCCCCGCGACGCGACGGCCGCCCCGCCGACGCGCCGGGGGGCGGAGGGGAGCGCGGCGCGGCCGCCGGTGGACGGGTCCTGTCCCGCCACGGTCTTCTTCACCTCCGGCACCACCGGCCGTCCCAAGGCGGTGGTGTCCGGGCACCGGGCCACGCTGAGTCTGCTCGGCGGCTGCTTCGAGCCGTTCACCGTCACCGCCGGCGGCCCGGGGCGGCCGGTGATGCCCCAGGCCGCCCCGGTCTCCTGGGACGGCTTCACGCTGGAGGCGTGGGGGCCGCTGATCAACGGCGGGACCAGTGTGCTCATCGACGGCGGCTACCTGATGCCCGGCACGCTGCGCACGCTCGTGGAACGCGAAGGGGTGGACACGGTCTGGCTCACCGCGTCACTGTTCCACCTGTTCGTCGACGAGGACCCCGGCTGCTTCGAGGGGCTGCGCCACGTCCTGACGGGCGGGGAACGGCTCTCCGTGCCGCGGGTGCGGGCGTTCCTCGACCGCCACCCGTCCGTCCGGCTGACCAACGGTTACGGGCCGGTCGAGACGTGCGTGTTCGCCACGGCCCGCCGGGTTCGCCGCTCCGACTGCGACGTCCCGTCCGGGATCCCGGTCGGGGAGCCGGTACCCGGCCGCCGGGTGCACCTCCTGACCGGCGGCCGGCCGGCCGCGCCGGGGGCCACCGCGGAGATCTGCGTCTCGGGCGACGGCATCGCCCTGGGCTACCTGGGCGACGCGGAACTGACCGCCCGCGCCTTCCCGACCGTCACCGTCGACGGCGTACCCACCCGGATGTACCGCACCGGGGACCTCGGGTTCCAGGACCCCGACGGCGTCGTGCACTTCACGGGCCGCGCCGACCGGCAGGTCAAGGTGCGCGGTCACCGGGTCGAGCCGGAGGAGGTGGAGGCCGTCGTGCGCACCGTGGCGGGCGTGGCCGACTGCGCGGTCGTCCCCGTCCCCGGTGCCAGTGGGGGGCACGAGCGCCTGGCGCTGTTCTACACGTGGGCGCCCGCCGGCGATCCGCCGCCTCCCCGCGCCGTACGCCGGGGACTGGCCGGCCGGCTGCCCCGTCATCTCGTGCCGGACCTGGTGCGCGAGCTGGCGGAACTGCCGCTCACCGCGAACGGGAAGCTGGACCGGGCCGCGCTGCTGCGCACGCTCCGGCCGGCCGGCGACGGCACGGAGGCCGGGGCGTGACCGCGTACGGGGCCGAGGGAGCCGCGTACGGGGACGAGGGCGCCGCGTACGGGGACGAGGGCGCCGCCGCTTCCGCCGTCCATCCGATGTCGTTCGAGCAGGAGTCGATCTGGCTCAACGACCAGTTCCAGTCCGGCGCCGGACGCTATGTCGAGTCGTGGATCCACCGCCTGCGCGGCGACATCGATGTCCGGGCCGTCGAGGCCGCGCTGACGGGGGTCGTCGCACGCCACGAACCGCTGCGCACCGCCCTGGTGCTGGCGGACGGCCGTACGGTGCAGCGCGTGTTCCCGGCGGCGCCGGTTCCGCTGGCCGTCCGGGACGTCGGCCCCGGCGGGGTGGCCGCGGCGGTCCGGGCGGCCGTGTCCGGGCCCCTGCCCGCGGACCGGCCACCGCTGCTGCGGGCGACGCTGCTCCGCACCGGCGAGCGGGACGCGGTCCTGGCGGTGGCCCTGCACCACGCGGCGATCGACGGCTGGTCGTTCCGCCTGCTCGACCAGGAGTTCAGCGAGCTGTACGGGGCGGCGGTGGAGAACCGGCCGCCCGACCTGCCCGCCCTGGAGACGACGTACGGCGACTACGCCCGCGCCCAGCGACGGCCGGCGGGCACGGCACCACAAGCACCGCACGCCCCACACGCGCCGGGCGGGCCGCCGCACGCGCCGGAAACGCCCGGAGAGCCGGGCGCGGCCGACCCGGACATGGACTACTGGCGCCGGACGCTCGCGGGGGCGCCCGCGGAGTCGGCCTTCCCGCTGGACCGGCCCCGTCCGGTGGAGCCGGACCACCGGGGCGAGCTGATCGAGTTCTCCGTCGGCGCCGACCTCGGCGACGCCGTGCGCGCCGCCTGCCGCGCGCTCCGTACGACACCGTTCGTGCTGTTCACCGCGGTCCTGACCGTCCTCGTGCACCGGCTCGGCGGTCAGGACGACATCGTGCTGGGCACGCCGGTCACCCGGCGGGACCGGCTGGAGCTGGAACCGCTGATCGGCTGCCTCAGCGACGTCATGCCGTTGCGTCAGCGCCTGCGCCCGGGGCAGACGTTCAGGGAGCTGGTGAAGCAGAGCGCCGGGTGCGTACGCGGGGCGGCGGCGCACCGTCACGTCCCGCACAGCAGGCTGGTCGCGGAGCTGGCGGGCGAGCGGGTGCCGGGGCGGTTCCCGCTGTTCCAGGTGGTGTTCACGGTCGACGACGCGGGCGCGCCCGGGCTGGGGCTGCCGGGCGTGGTGGCCGAACGCCTCCACGCTCACAACGGCACGGCCAAGTTCGACGTGTTCCTCGAGCTCGTCCCGCGCGGGGACGGCGGTTACCGGGCCCTGATGGAGTACGCCACCGGCGTCCTCGACGCGTCGACCGCGCGCCGGCTCACCGGGCGCTTCCTGACCCTGCTCGCCGACGCCACCGCGAACCCGGACGCCGCCGTCGACGACCTCGCCGTCATGCCCGGACCGGAACGCCGGCTGGTCACCGAGGACTTCAGTCGCGGCACGGAGGCGGGAGGGCCCTCCGGTCCGCTCCCCCACGCGCACGAGCTGGTGGCCCGCACGGCGCGGTCGGTGCCGGACGCCCCGGCCGTGACGCACGCCGGGCGGACCCTGACGTACGGCGAACTGCGGGCCGCCTCCGCCGCCCAGGCCCGGTGGCTGGTGTCCCGGGGACTGGCCGGTGCGCGGATCGGCGTCCGCGCCGAGCGGTCGGTGGACACCCTCGTCGCCGTCCTGGCCGTCCTCCGGGCGGGCGGCGCCTGTGTGCCGCTGGATCCGTCCCTCCCGGCCGAACGCACCGTCTTCATGGTGCGCGACAGCGGTGCGGCCGCGGTCCTCACCACCCGTACGACTCCCGCACCGCCCGCCACCGGCGTCCCCCTGCTGTTCCTGGAGGACGTGCCCCCGCCCGCGCCGGACGCCGTCCTGCCCGGGACGTCCCCCGAGGACGTGGCGTACATCGTGTACACCTCCGGCTCGACCGGCCGCCCCAAGGGTGTGGCCCTCCCCCACCGCTCGCTGGCGGCGCTCCTGGACTGGCAGTGCCGGGCCTCCGCCGCCGGGCCCGGCTCGCGCACGCTCCAGTTCGCACCGCTCGGCTTCGACGTGGCGTTCCAGGAGACGTTCGGCACGTGGGCGTGCGGCGGAACGCTCGTCCTGGCGGAC
The DNA here is from genome assembly GCF_009739905.1 of Streptomyces ficellus. NCBI lineage: Bacteria > Bacillati > Actinomycetota > Actinomycetes > Kitasatosporales > Streptomycetaceae > Streptomyces > Streptomyces ficellus. The sequence goes on from NZ_CP034279.1 coordinate 854,477, forward strand.
GACGGGACGCGGGGCGACCCGCACCGGCTGCTCGACCTCGTCGGGCGGGAGGCGGTGGACCGCCTGTTCCTGCCGTACGTCGCCCTGCAGCAGCTGGCCGAGTACGCCGTGGCCGCGGGCCTCTCCGCCCGGTCGCTGCGCGAGGTGATCACGGCCGGTGAGCAGCTGTACGTCACCCCGGCGATCCGGGCGTTCTTCACCACGGCCTGTCCGGGGGCGCTCCTGGAGAACCAGTACGGTCCCTCCGAGACCCATGTGGTCACCGCCCACCGCCTCTCCGGAGCGCCGGCCGGGTGGCCGGACCGGCCGCCGATCGGCCGCCCGGTGCCGGGGAGCCGGGTGTACGTCCTGGACGACCGGCTGCGGCCGTGTCCGGTCGGCACGGTCGGGGAGATCTGCGTCGCCGGTGACTCCGTCGCCCTCGGCTACCTCTCGGGAGAGCCCACGGGCGTCCGCCGTTTCGTGCCCGACCCCTTCGGCCGCCCGGCCGGGTCGGGGGGCCTCCTGTACCGCACAGGGGACCGGGGGCGCTTCCGGGCCGACGGCACCATCGAGTTCCTCGGCCGGGACGACGACCAGGTCAAGATCCGCGGCTACCGGGTCGAGCCCGGCGAGGTCGAGGCCGCGCTGAAGGCCGTACCGGGCGTGACGGACGCCGTCGTGCACGCCGTCGCCACCGACGGGGAGGGCGCCCCGGCGGCGGGGGGCGAGCGGGCGGCGGCCGGACCGGCGGAGAAGCGGCTCGTGGCGTACTTCACCTCGGCGGCGGGCGCCGCGGAGCCGGCGCCCGAGCGGGTGCGCGCGGCGCTGGTGGAGCGGCTCCCGCGCCACCTCGTGCCGGCGTCCGTCGTCCGCGTGCCGGAGTTCCCGCTCACCGCGAGCGGCAAGACGGACCGTGCGGCGGTGCACCGGCTGCACGGCGCCGGCACCACCCCGCGTCCGTCGCCGGGCCCGCACGAGGAGCACGGCGGCGGGGCGCGGGCCGGCGGTCTGGCGGCGATCTGGGCCGAGGTCCTGCGTACCGGCGTGACGAGTACGTCCGGTGCGAGCGGCGCGGCCGACCCGGACCAGTCGTTCTTCGCCCTCGGCGGCGACTCGCTGCTGGCCGTGCGGCTGTCCGTCCGCCTCCGCACCGAGCTGGGGCTGGACGTCCGGCCCGCCGACGTCGTCGCTGCCCCCACGCTCGGCGCCCTGACCGCGCTCGCCACCGCGCGCGGCCGGGCGGTGCCGGCCCTTGGTCCGGCGACGCTCGACGCGGGCGTCGTGCCCGCGCGGGAGGTGGTGCGGGTGGCCCGGGAGCCGCGCCGGGTGCTGCTGACCGGGGCGACCGGGTTCCTGGGCGCGTTCATTCTGCGGGACCTGCTGGTGCGGACGGAGGCGGTCGTGCACTGTCTCGTCCGCACCGGGGAGCCGGTCCTCGGGACGTCGGTCGCCGGGGAGCCGGTCGCCGGGGCGGAGGCCGTGGCGGGCAAGCGGATCCGCGCCGCGCTGGAGCGGTACCGGCTGTGGGACGACTCCCTCGCGCACCGCGTCGTGGCCGTGCCCGGCGATCTGGCGCTGCCCCGGCTGGGGCTGGACCGGGACCGGTTCGACGAGCTGGCGCGGACGGTCGACGCGGTGTTCCACGCGGGCGCCGAGGTGAACCTGGCGTACGGCTACGAGCGGCTGGAGGCGGCCAACGTCGGCGGGACCGCCGAGGTCCTGCGCCTGGCGGCCGCCCACCGCACGGTGCCGGTGCACCACGTGTCGACCGTCGGGGTCTTCCCGGGGGCCGGACCGCCCGCGGGCCGCGTCCTGCCCGCCGAGCCGCTGGGCGACGTGACGCGGCTGCGCAACGGGTACGCCGAGTCGAAGTGGGTGGCCGAGACCCTCGTCGCCCGGGCCCGGGAGCGGGGTCTGCCGGTCACGGTGTACCGGCCCACGAGGATCGGCGGCTCCAGCGTCACGGGGGTGTGCCAGCGGTCCGACTTCCTGTGGCTGCTCGTGAAGGGCTGTGTCCAGGCGGGTCTGGCGCCCGCGGACTACGTCTCGGACTTCGACCTGGTGCCGGTGGACCACGTCAGCGGGGCGATCACCGCGCTCGCCGCCGACCCCGGGGCGGCCGGAGGGACGTTCCACCTGTCCAGCGAGCGGCTGCGGCCGTTCACCGGGATCACGGCCACGCTGAGGTCGCTGGGCTACCGGCTGGACGACGTGCCGCTGGAGGTCTGGCACCGCCACGTCGAGGGGCGGCCGGGGAACGCGGCGTACCCGCTCCTCGGCCTCCTTCCGCCGACGGGCACGGCACGGCCGGCAGGCTCGCCGCTGTTCGACTCCTCCGCCACCCGGGAGGCGCTCCGGGGCTCGACCGTGATCCCGCCGGACGTCGATAGCGCCCTTTTCGAGCGTTATGTTCGCTTTTTCGTGGAGGAGGGCTTCCTCCCGCCACCGCCCGCCGGAAAGGACCCGGACCGCTGTCGAGCAGACCTCGATCACGAGATATCTTGATGTCGAGCAATGTTGCAGACGTGGAGCGGAGCACCCGGTGACTGACTCGACCATCATCTACACACACACTGACGAGGCCCCGGCCCTGGCCACGCACTCGTTCCTGCCCGTGATCCAGGCGTACGCCTCGACCGCCGGGGTCAGCGTGGAGACCAGGGACATCTCCCTGGCAGGCCGGATCATCGCGGGCTTCCCGGAGTACCTCCAGGAGGGGCAGCGCATCGACGACGCGCTCGCCGAGCTCGGCGAGCTGGCCAAGACGCCCGATGCGAACATCATCAAGCTGCCGAACATCTCGGCCTCGATCCCGCAGCTGAAGGCGGCCGTCGCCGAGCTCCAGGAGCAGGGCTACGCGCTCCCGGACTACCCGGACGACCCGAAGACCGACGAGGAGCGGGACATCCGCGCCCGTTACGACAAGGTCAAGGGCAGCGCCGTGAACCCGGTCCTGCGCGAGGGCAACTCCGACCGGCGCGCTCCCGCGTCGGTCAAGAACTACGCCAAGACCCACCCGCACCGCATGGGCGCGTGGACCGGCGAGTCGAAGACCAACGTGGCGACCATGGGCCAGAACGACTTCCGCTCCACCGAGAAGTCCGTGGTGATCTCCGAGGCCGGCTCGCTCCGCATCGAGCTGGCGGGCGACGACGGCTCCACCACCGTCCTGCGCGAGTCGGTCCCCGTCCTCGCGGGCGAGGTCGTCGACGCGTCCGTGATGCGGGTCGCCGCGCTGCGCGAGTTCCTGACCGCGCAGGTCGCCCGGGCCAAGGCGGAGGGCGTGCTGTTCTCCGTGCACCTGAAGGCGACGATGATGAAGGTCTCCGACCCGATCGTCTTCGGCCACGTCGTACGCGCCTTCTTCCCGAAGACGTTCGCGAAGTACGGCGAGGCGCTCGCCGCGGCCGGCCTGACCCCGAACGACGGCCTCGGCGGCATCTTCAAGGGCCTGGAGGGCCTGCCCGAGGGCGCCGAGATCAAGGCGTCCTTCGACGCCGAGCTCGCCGAGGGCCCGGAGCTCGCCATGGTGGACTCCGACAAGGGCATCACCAACCTGCACGTCCCGTCCGACGTCATCGTCGACGCCTCGATGCCGGCCATGATCCGCACCTCCGGCCACATGTGGGGCCCGGACGGCCAGGAGGCCGACACCCTCGCGGTGCTGCCGGACAGCAGCTACTCCGGCGTCTACCAGGTCGTCATCGACGACTGCCGCGCCAACGGCGCCTACGACCCCTCGACGATGGGCACCGTTCCCAACGTCGGTCTGATGGCGCAGAAGGCCGAGGAGTACGGCAGCCACGACAAGACCTTCGAGATCCCGGTCACGGGCACCGTCCGCCTGGTCGACGAGGCCGGCGACGTCGTCATCGAGCAGGCCGTGTCGGCCGGTGACATCTTCCGCGCCTGCCAGACCAAGGACGCCCCGATCAAGGACTGGGTGAAGCTGGCCGTCACCCGCGCCCGCGCGACCGGGGACCCGGCGGTCTTCTGGCTCGACGAGACCCGCGCGCACGACGCCGTGCTCATCAAGAAGGTCGAGCAGTACCTCCCGGAGCACGACACCGAGGGCCTGGACATCCGCGTCATGTCCCCGGTCGAGGCGACCAAGCTGTCCGTCGAGCGGATCCGCCGCGGCGAGAACACCATCTCGGTCACCGGCAACGTGCTGCGCGACTACCTGACCGACCTGTTCCCGATCCTGGAGCTGGGCACCAGCGCCAAGATGCTGTCGGTCGTCCCGCTGATGAACGGCGGCGGCCTCTTCGAGACGGGCGCCGGCGGCTCCGCGCCGAAGCACGTCCAGCAGCTGGTCAAGGAGGACTACCTGCGCTGGGACAGCCTGGGCGAGTTCCTGGCGCTCGCGGTCAGCTTCGAGCACCTCGCGCAGACCAAGGGCAACGCCCGCGCCCAGGTCCTGGCCGACACGCTGGACCGCGCCACCGCGACGTTCCTCAACGAGGACAAGTCGCCGAGCCGTCGCCTCGGCGGCATCGACAACCGCGGCAGCCACTTCTACCTCGCCATGTACTGGGCGCAGGAGCTGGCCCGGCAGACGGACGACGCGGAGCTCGCCAAGGCGTTCGCCCAGCTCGCCCAGACGCTCACGGAGCAGGAGGAGACGATCGTCGGTGAACTGATCGCGGTCCAGGGCAAGCCGGCCGACATCGGCGGCTACTACCACCCGGACCCGGCCAAGGCCTCGGCCGTCATGCGCCCGTCGGCGACGTTCAACCAGGCGCTCGCCACCCTGGCCTGACGCCCCCGCGGCGCTCCCGCCCGCACCCCTGCGACCGCCCCGACCGGCACCCCCGGCCGGGGCGGTCGCCGTTTGGTTCCGTCGGCCCCACGCCGCCCGGACCGACCGGCCCGGTGCGCGCCACGCTCCGGTCCGGCGCGACCGGGGCCGGAACCCGTCCCGGAACCCGTCCTGGAGCGCCCGGTACGGCTTCCGATTCGGTCCTTTCCGGCCAAATACCTTGGCTACTTCTGAGTCACCCACACGGTCCTGTAGCGTCCGGAACCGCTTGATCCGTTTCCGCGTTCCGCCGCCCGTGAGGACTCATGACCGTCACCTTCGACGCCCCGGACACCACGCCCCGCCGCACCCTGAGGAGACCGGGGCCCGATGGAGGAGCGCCGCACCCGTGAGGTTCCGGATCACCCGCGCGAACGGCGCACCGGCGCGCACCCCGTCCGGGGACACGGCGCCCTCCCCCGCCGCGTCCCACGACGTGCCCCGGGCCGCCGAGGCACCCTTGTCGGCCCGCGAGACGGAGCTGATACGGGGCTCCGCCGCCGCGGTCGCACCCGTCGCGGCGGACATGACGGTCTACTTCTACGCGATCCTCTTCTCCCGTCACCCCGAGGTCCGCTCGCTGTTCCCGCCGGCGATGGACGCCCAGCGCGGGCGCCTGCTGCGCGCGCTGCTGCGCATCGTGGACCTGGTCGACGACCCCGGGAACCTGACGCGCTTCTGTGACCGCCTCGGACGTGACCACCGCAAGTTCGGCACCGTCGCCGAGCACTTCCCCGCCGTGGGCGCGTGCCTCCTCGACTCCCTGGCGCGCTACGCCGGGCCCGCCTGGACGGCGGAGACCGCCGCGGCCTGGACGAAGGCGTACGGCGCGGTCGCCGGGCTCATGATCCGTGCCGCCGAGGAGGACGCCGCGGTGCGGCCGGCGGTGTGGCCCGCCACGGTGGTGCGGCACGTCCCGCGCGGACACGGCATCGCCGAGATCACCGTACGGCCCGACTCGCCCTACTCCTACGCCGCCGGGCAGTACGTCAGCGTCGAGACGCCCTGGTGGCCCCGGCAGTGGCGCTCGTACTCCCCCGCCAACGCACCGCGCGAGGACGGCACCCTCACCTTTCACGTGCGCGCGGTGGCCGGCGGCTCCGTCAGCACCGCGCTGGTGCACCGCTCCCGGGTCGGTGACCGTCTCACCCTGGGTCCCGCGACGGGTGACATGGTGCTGGACACCGCCGTCTTCGAGAACCTGCTCTGCGTGGCGGGAGGCACCGGGCTCGCTCCGGTGCGCGCCCTCGTGGAGGAGGTCGCCCGCCGCGGCGGGCGCCACCAGGTGGAGCTGTTCCTCGGCGCCCGCACCAGCGCCGAGCTGTACGGGGTCGACGACATGCTCCGGATGGCCCAGCGCCACCACTGGCTGACCATCAGAGGGGCCGTCTCCGACGAGTACACGCCCGGCCTGCGGGGCTCCCTGCCGGAGGTCCTCGCCGAGTACGGCCCGTGGTTCGAGCACGACGTCTACCTCAGTGGCCCGCCCCGGATGATCGTCTCCGCCCGGGAGACACTCACCCTCCACGGCACCCTGCCCGAACGCATCCACCACGATCCGTTCGACGTTCCCGTCCTGTCCATGCCCTGAGCCGTGTGCTCGGCCGCCCCATCAGGAGAACGCCCCGTGACCTTGCCTCCACCGCCCTTCGGATCAGCGGGCGAACACCGGCTGCAGCAGCGGCTGGGCACCACCGAGCGCGCCGCCCGGTTCTACGACCAGCAGGTGCGTCCCTGCCTGACACCGGAGATGCGGGCGTTCATAGGCCGCCAGGCCATGGTCTTCCTGGCCACCGCGGACTCCCGCGGAGAGTGCGACGCCAGCTTCCGCGCCGGCCCGCCCGGTTTCGTCCACGTCCTGGACGACCAGGCGCTCGCCTACCCCGAGTTCCGCGGCAACGGCGTCCTGGCCAGCGCCGGCAACATGACGGAGAACCCGCACCTCGGCATGCTGTTCGTGGACTTCACCCACCACCACGTGGGCCTCCACGTCAACGGCGTGGCCCGGCTCTACGGCGACACCGAGCTGCGGGCCCTGCACCCCACCCTGCCCACCGGCATCGCGCCCGGTCGCGCACCCGAACTCTGGGTGCACCTGCGGGTGGAGGAGGCGTACATCCACTGTTCCAAGTACATCCCGCACCTGGAACCGGCCCCGCGCCCGGCCGGCCACAGCCCCGCGCGGCCGAAGGACGCGGCGTACTTCACCGGCTCGCAGCGGCCCGCGCCCGTCGGCGCCCCGTACCCGTCGACGGAGGGCTGACCGCCCCCGGCTCCGGCGAGCCCGCCTGGCCCGCACGCGGGGCGCACCCGGTCGCCCCGGTGGGCACCGGGGCGGCCGGGTGGCCCGGCGCGCGGGGTCAGCCGGTGGCGGAGCGGGCCCGCCGGCGGGTCAGTACGACATGGGCCACGACGCCGAACACCAGGCCCCAGAAGGCCGATCCGATGCCGAAGAGGGTCATGCCGGACGCGGTGGCCAGGAAGGTGATCAGCGCGGCCTCCCGGTCCTTCTCCTCGGTGACCGCTCCGGCCAGTCCTCCGGCCAGCGCGCCGAAGAGGGCGACACCGGCGATGGCGGCGACCAGTTCCTTCGGCAGGCCCGCGAAGAAGACCACGAGGGTCGTGCCGAAGGCCCCGATGAGGAGGTAGAACGCCCCGCACGCGACACCGGCGACATAGCGGCGCCGGGGGTCGCGGTGCGATTCCGGGCCGGTGCAGATCGCCGCGGTGATCGCCGCGAGGTTGATGGCGTGCGACCCGAAGGGCGCCAGGGCGGTGGACACCAGGCCCGTCGAACCGATCAGCAGCCGGTCGTCGGGCCGGTAGCCGGACGCGGTGAGCACCGCCATGCCCGGGGCGTTCTGCGAGGCCAGGGTCGCCAGGATCATCGGCACCGCGATGCCGATGAGGGAGGCGACGGAGAAGTCGGGCGTCGTCAGCACCGGGCGGGCCAGCTCGACGTGGTCCAGCCGGATGTCCAGCCGCGAGGTCGCCGCGCTGCACGCCACCCCGACCGCCAGGGCGATCAGCACCGCGTAGCGGGGCAGCAGCCGCTTGCCGACCAGGTAGGCGGCCAGGACCGTCCCGGCGATCCAGGGCGCCGTCTTCAGCGAGGTGAACACCCCGGTGCCGAAGGAGAACAGGATGCCCGCGAGCATGGCCGCGACCACGGCCGTGGGCACCTGGCGCATCAGCCGGCCGAACACCCCGGTCAGCCCGACCAGGGTGATCACGACGCCGGTGACGAGGAACGCTCCGATGGCCTCCGCGTAGGAGTAGGCGCCCAGGCTGGTGACCAGGAGGGCGGCGCCCGGCGTCGACCATGCCGTGATGACCGGCATCCTGGTGCGCAGGCTGAGGCCGATGCAGGTCAGGCCGCTGCCTATGGAGATGGCCCAGACCCACGAGCCGGTCTGTGCCGTGTCCAGGTGCCCGGCCGAGGCCGCGGCGAGCACGATGACCAGCGGCCCGGAGTACGAGACGACCACGGCCACGAACCCGGCGAGGACCGCGGACAGCGACATGTCCCGCCACAGCCGCGGGCGGCCGTCCGGGGGTGACGCCGTGGCGGCGCCGCCGGCAGCGTCGGAGTGGGCGGCGGTGCCGGCCTCCCCGGCGCTGCCGGCCTTGGTGGTGTCAGAGCTCAAAGTTCGTCCTTAGCGGCGCGTTCCAATGCCTGCTCCAGGTCGGCCACGAGATCGGTGGGGCTCTCCAGGCCGATGGACAGGCGCAGCATGTCCATCGGAGAGGTGCTGCCCGGTCCCTCAAAGGTGTATCGGTGTTCGATCAGGCTTTCCACCCCGCCCAGGGAGGTTGCCCGGATGAACAGTTCGCAGTACTGGGCCGCGCGCAGCGACCGCTGCCACTCCCCGGCGACGTGCAGGGAGAGCATGCCGCTGAAACCGCCGGTCATCTGCCGGGCGGCGACCTCGTGTCCCAGGTCGCCGGGCAGGCCGGGGTAGGCGACCCGGCTGACCAGGGGGTGGCCGTCGAAGTGCTCGGCCAGCTGCATGGCCGTGGCCGATATCTGCCGCATCCGGGGGTACAGCGTGCGGATGCCGCGCATCAGGAGGTACGTCTCCCAGGGGCCCAGGATCGGGCCGGTCAGCCGCCGGTGCAGCCGCAGCCGCTCCCACAGGGCCGCACGGTGCTCGTCGGGCCCGGGCGCGGCGACCAGGAAGCCGGCGACGACGTCGGTGTGGCCGTTCAGGTACTTCGTACCCGAGTGCATGATCAGGTCGGCGCCCAGCTCGAAGGGGCGGGCGTGCACCGGGGTGGGGACGGTGTTGTCCACGCCGAACAGGGCGCCCGCGCGGTGCGCGATCTCGGCGCACGCCGCCAGGTCGGTCACCAGCCAGGTGGGGTTGGCCGGCGACTCCGCCCACAGCAGGGCGGTCGGCGCCGCCGCCACCGCCGCGGCCACCGCGTCCAGGTCGTCCATGGGGACGCGGACGACCTCGAGGCCGCGCTGCGGCCCGAACTCCAGCAGCCACTTCGTCAGGCCGAAGTACATGGTCTGCGGGACGACGACCCGGGAACCGGCGGGCAGCACCTGGAAGACGGCGGTGGCGGCGGCCATGCCGGACGAGAAGACGAGCGCCTCACTGCCGCCCTCCAGGCCCGCGACCACGTCCTCGGCCTGCTCGTAGCCGGGTGTTCCCTGGTCGCGCAGATAGGCGTGGCCGGCGGGGGTGCGGTACTGGTCGTCGCGGGCGAAGGTGGCGCCCAGCCCGATCGGCGGCGGTACGGCTCCGGTGGTCGGGCAGCGCCAGCCGTCGCCCTGGGCGGCACGGGTCTCGGGACGGTAGTCCCGGGTCCACGGGGTGTAGGTGTCGCGGTTGTTGCTCATGATGTCCTCGCGGTCAGGGCGGTCAGGGCGGTACGCAGAGCCAGTTCGGCGTCACGCAGCGCCCGGGAGGGCGCGCCGGGCGACGGAACGTAGTGGTTGTAGTAGCTGGAGCCCTCGGTGTGCGGGCCGAGGAAGAACAGCCGGGGCTGGACGTCGCCGGCCGGTCCGATGCCCCGGCCCTCCCGGGTGACGCGCAGTCCGGGGACCCGGCCTCCGCGGTCCGCCATGGTGGTGACGCGGCCCGCGGAGACGAGCCGGCCGAGCAGGGAGCCGGGCAGCTCGCCGGCGGCCGGTTCGGCGAGATGGGCCAGGACGACGTGGTCGGCCTCGACGCTCTCCGGCCGGGCCAGACAGGTGGATTCGAGCCGCCACGGCCCCTGCCCGGAGGGGGCGACGAGCCGGGGCCGGGGGCCGGGGCCGATCCGCAGCACCCCGGCGTCCAGCAGCGCCAGCAGTTCAGCCGACCGGTCCAGCTGCGGGCCGATCACCAGACGGTTGACGGTGGGGGTGAAGGTGCCGAAGAAGTACTCCAGCGACGGGTCGTCGACTCCGGGGGCGTCGATCACCGACCGGAGCGCGTCGCGGTGGTCGCGCAGCACCTCCAGGGCTTCCTTGACCGGGCTCACGCCCAGCCCCGCCCGGGCCTCGGCGAGGTCGTCGGCGATCCGGGCGGTGAACCACTCGGTGTAGTCGTCCTGTCCGGGCCACTGCCGGTCGGCGAGCCGTTCGGTGAGGACGCCCCGCAGCGGGAACGGTCCATGGGCGGCGCGCAGTTCGGTCAGCAGCCCTTCACAGCCGGACTCGGCGGCGCGCCGGGCGAACGCGTCGCCCACGCCCTGGACGTCACCGCTCGCGCGGCCCAGCAGGGTCCGGTAATAGGCCAGTTCCATCTCGGCCTCGACCAGCGGCAGCACGTCCTCGGCGAAGGAGATCCGGCCGTCCGGCCGCCGTGCGCGCAGTTCCCGGACACGTTCCGGTGTCAGGGCGAGGGGGGCGAACCGGGTCCGCCCCGGGTGGAGGTGGGGGCGGCTGCGGGACGGCAGGCCGGAGCGGTTGGCGAGCACGATCAGCGGTTCGTCGCCGCTGGGGACGTAGCGCGTGCGGCCCTCGTCGGTCTTCTCGTGCCGGCCGCCGCGGCCCAGGGTCAGGGACGCGATGACGTCCATGGCGGTCAGCCCCATGCCGAGGACCGCGACGCGGTCGCCGGGTGCGATCCCGTCCAGGGCCGTGGGCAGCGGGTACGGGCGGGTGATCAGCCGTGGCTCGGCCGGCGGTGGGGCCGGCAGGTAGAGCGAGTGGTGCCCGACGGTGACGAAGACCGCGTCGGCGTCGATGGCGCCGCCGTCGTCGAGGAGGACGGTCTCCCCGCCGCCGGCCGATGGCCGCACCTCGAGGGCGGTGGTGGCGTGCCGTACCAGGGTGAGGCAGGGCGGTGCAGCGGCGACGATGCGCCGCGCGGCCCAGAGCAGGTAGTCGCTCAGCAGCCGGCGGGGCAGGAAGTCGTTGGGCCGGATCTCCCGGCCGTCCGCAGCGTCCTCATGTGCCGCCTCCCGTACGGTGCAGCCGTCCGGCAGCAGGCGCAACTGCCTTTCCCGGCACCACTCGTAGAGCGACGGACCCGGCACGCGCGTGGGTCCGTCGACCATCTCGTCGTCGGCGAAGGCGGTGATCTGCGCGCAGACGGTGTTCAGCAGCAGGTGGTCGGGCTGGTCGTCGGTGTGGAATCCGGGGCCCAGCGGCCGGGTGTCCACCAGGTGCACGGTGACCGGGAACGGGTCCGCCAGGCAGTGGCTGACCAGGCGCTCGATGACGCCCAGGCCGCGTGATCCGGCGCCGACGACCGCGAGGGTGAGGTGGTCGCCGCCGGGGTGGCCGGTGGGCGGGGCGGTAGGCCCGGCCGGCTCGGTGAGGGATGTGGTCACCATCGTCGTGTCTCCCCGAAGAAGTTGGGGACCGCGATGGCCGAGCCGGCCGCGCGCGCCTGTTCCAGTACGTAGGCGCCGACGGCCAGGTCGAGGACGCCGAGGCCGAACGGCGAGAAGATCACCGGACGGTCGGCGGTCACCGGCACGTCGCCGCCCAGCACCCCGGCGAGCGTGCCGGTCACGAAGTCCCGGGAGCCGGTGAGCTGTTCGGCGAGGTGGGGCGAGGTGTTGGCCTTCAGGCAGTGGTCGACGTCGTCGAGGACGTTCTGCGCCGCCAGCACCACCTCGGGCGCCAGGTCCCGCAGCGACACGTTCAGCACGACCTGGCCGGGCTTGAAGGGTGTGGTGACGTACGGTTCCAGCGCGGTCGTGGCGAACACGACGGTCTCGGCCTCCAGCGCGGTGCCGAGGTCGTCGGTGAACGCGGCGGCACGGCGCTGTGTGGAGCGCAGGTGCGCGACCAGTGCCTCGCCCGACTCCCGGTGGAGGTCGTGCACGACGTACGCGTCCGGGGCGACGCCCGCCGCGTGGAGGTAGTCGCAGATGTTGCGGGCGATGACGCCGCCGCCGACGATCGCGACACGGGTCCCGGTGTAGCCGTCCGGACGCAGTGCGGTGGCCGCGACGGCGGCCGACGCGGCGGTGCGGGCCGCGCTGATGTTGGCGGCTTCCAGACAGGCGACCGGGTAGCCGGTCTCGTAGTCGTTGAGGATGAGTACGGCGGAGGCGCGGGGCTTTCCGGCCAGGGTGTTCCTGGGGAAGCTGGCGATCCACTTGATCCCGGCGAGCTGGACGCCGGCGCCGAGATAGGCGGGCAGTGCGATGATCCGGGAGTCGGGCTTGTCGGGGAATCGCAGGAAGTAGCTGTCCGGATTGACGGTTTCCCCTGCTTCATGGCTGCGATAGGCGTCGCTGACGATACCGAGTACTTCGGCACGTTTGCCGTCGAGCACGTCGCGAACGGTTTCGCCCGCCACCACATCGAAGTCGAACACGTTCTTTTCCTCTCCTCAGACCCGGACCCGGGCCCGAGAATTTTCTGCGATGTCGTCGGACGTGGTTCCGGGCCAGCGCTCGGCCACCCAGTCGTCGTTGTAGACGGTTTCCAGATAGCGCTCGCCGAAATCCGGGGAGAGGGCCACCACCACGCTTCCCGCGGGAATTTCCTTGGCTTTTTCGGCGACCGCGGCGAGAACCGTGCCGGAGGATCCGCCGAGCAGCAGCCCGCGCTCTTCGGCGAGCATTCTGCACATCTCCACGGCGCGTGCCTCGGGGACCAGGACGACCTCGTCGACGAGGTCCTCGTCCACGATCTCGGGGCGCCGGCTGGTGCCCAGGCCCGGGATGTGCCGGCGGCCGGGAGGGCCGCCGAAGGTCACCGAGCCGACCGAGTCCACCGCGATGATCCGGGTGTGCGGGCTGTGCTGCCGGAAGAACTCCGCACAGCCCATCAGGGTGCCGGTCGTGCCGGCCCCGATGAAGACGTGGTCGACGTGGCCGATCGTCTCGGAGATCGAACGGCCGGTGCGCTCCCGGTGGGCCCGGGGGCCGGCCGGGTTGGCGTACTGGTTGAGCCAGTAGGTGTCCGGCTCGCGCAGCAGGCGCTCGCCGATGTAGTCGATGCGGGACTGCAGGAAGCCGCCGTTGCGGTCCCGCCGGTCAATGACGACGACCTCGGCCCCCAGCGCCTTCATCAGGCGCACCGACTGGGCGTTGGCGGTCGGGTCGGTCACGCAGGTGAGGTGGTATCCCTTGGCCGCGCAGACCATGGCGAGGGCCACCCCGAGGTTCCCCGACGTCGATTCGATCAGCCGGGTGCGCGGGAACGCGCGACCCGTTTCCTCGGCCTGGTTCACCAGCGCGACGGCGGTCTTGAGCTTGACCGATCCGGCCGGATTGAGGCCCTCTAGTTTGAGATAGACGAAACTTCCCGGTGCCAGATGATCAGCCCGGATGAACAAGTCATCCAGCACCAGATCATAGATTTCTTCCGCTATCACTGAAATCTAACCCCGTTGATTGTGGGCACGCGAAAGCGCGACGCGCGCAGAAGTCGCGAAAGCCCATACGTGTGATACCCGCGTCGATCATGCGCGGGCATGCAGAAGAGATTGTGTCCCCCCGTGTGCCGTTCAGGTGTCCCCCGAGACCTCGGCTCACTTGAAGAGTGCCATAGCCCCGTAACGCTTGTCGAGCAATATTTGCAACAAGATTGTCCGGAAAGTCGACCTCGTTAAGAATTTAACATTCCGGATTGCCGGAGCCCAGCCGAGCGGCTTTTCAGCCCGCCGCAAGCGGAATTCCAGCCTCTACCCGGCCGGGGAACAGCCCGCCGCGAGCCCGCCGCGAGCACGGGGCCCGAGCCCCGGGAACGGTCCGGGCGGCGGTTCCGGGAACGGCGAAGGGCCGTTCCAGATCTCTCTGAAACGGCCCTTGCGCTGCGACTCTCACGAGTCGGGACGACAGGATTTGAACCTGCGACCCCTTGACCCCCAGTCAAGTGCGCTACCAAGCTGCGCCACGTCCCGGTGCGCGCGTCCCGCGGTCATCGCCGTGGTGGGCGCGCAAGAGAAGATTACCTCACTCCGGGGCGGGGTCCGTGTCGCGGGGCGGGCGGGCGTGGTCGGAGCGGGCGCGGGCGGCCAGGGCGTCGGCGCCGCAGGTGGTGGCGAGGGCGGCGGCGCGGGCCAGTTCCGACGGTGAGCCGAGGGCGAGGCCGTACTCGTGGCGCGCCCGGGCGTGCTCGTACGCGGACGGCGACGCCTCCAGGTGGCGGACGGCCTGGGCGAGGAGGGCGACCGCTTCGTCGGGTCGGGCGAAGAGGGCGGCGCAGCGGAGGGCTTCCCCGATGGCGGTGTGGGTGCCGAAGCGTTCGGCCTGGACGCGGGCGCGTCCGGCGAGCCGGGCGGCGCGGTGGGGGTCCTCGGGGCTGAGGGCGCGGGCGAGGTCGCAGGCCCAGGGCGCCCAGACGCCGTTGTGCCGGGCGCGGGCCTCGAAGGCGCGGCCGGCTGCTTCCAGTTCGGTGACGGCTTCCCTCGTACGGCCTTCGGCGAGGAGCAGGCGGCCGTGGACGCAGGGGCCGTCCGGCATGACCATGGCGTTCGGCCAGGGCGGGCCGAAGCGGTGGCGGTCGGCGACGGCGCGGGCCTCGGCGACGCGGCCGCGGGCCAGGAGCGTGTCGATGAGCAGGCAGGCGGCGTCCCACTGGACGGGCGGCCCGCTGCCGAGGCGGAGCCCTTCGCGCAGGAAGCTCTCGGCCAGGACGAGCGCGCCGCGCCGGCGGTGGGCCAGGCCGAGGAGGGTGTGGGCGAAGGCGAGGTGGGTGCCGCTCCAGCCGGAGATCTCGTAGGCGCGGACGGCCTCCTCGAAGAGGGCCAGGGCGCGGTCGGGCCGGTCGGTGAAGGCGTAGGCGACGCCGACGACGGCGGGCGTCTCGAAGCCCCAAGCGGTGTCGGTCCAGCTCATGCCGCGGGCCGGGCGGCCGTCGACGAGGGCGCGGTCGCACAGGTCGACGACGTGTTCGGCGTCCTCACCGCGCAGCATGGCGTCGAAGGCCCGCAGGGAGAGGAGGGCGCGCTCGGCGTTGTCGGCGCCGGGCAGGTGGTCGGCGAGTTCGGCGAGGCGCCGGGAGCGGGCGGGGCCGTCGTCCTCGGTGGCCCGGAACGCCTCGTACATGAAGTGGGCCGCCCGGAGCCGGGTGCGGGCGGTGGAGTCGGAGGTGCGGGCGGCTTCCGCGGCGACGGCGTGGGCGGCCTCGCCCAGCTGGTCGTCGTGGGCGAGCGCCTGGGCGAGGCGGCAGGTGGCATCGGTGCGCAGCTCGCCGTCGAGGCCGGGCAGGGCGAGGGCGGAGCGGAGGTGGCGCACGGTGGCGGCGGGCGAGGTGAGGAGGGAGGCACAGCCGAGTTCGTAGAGGACCTGGGCGTAACTGTGGGGTGGCGGGGGTTCCTGGAGGGCTCGCTCCAGGCAGCGGCGGGCGGCCTCGGGGGCGCCGACGGCGAGGTGTTCGCGGGCGGCCGCGCGCAGTTGGGCGACGACGTACTCGTCGTCGTCCGGGTGGATCTCCAGCAGGTGGCGGGAGGCGGCCGCGGCGCCGAGTCCGGCGTGGGCGACGGCCCAGGCGGCCCGGCCGTGCAGGGCGGTCCGGGTGGCGGGCGGGATGGAGCGGTATATGGCGGAGGCGATGAGCGGGTGGACGAACTCCAGCGGGTCGGAGCCGGTGACGATGCGGGCCTCCTGGAGCCGTTCGGTGCAGCCGGCGGCCTCGGCCGGTGTCATTCCGGCCAGGGAGGCGGCGAGGCCCCGCGAGATGTCCGTGCCGAGCACGGCGGCGGCCCGGGCGAGCCGGGTGGGGCCGGTGCCGAGCCGCTCCAGCCGGGTGACGAGTCCGCTGCCCCGGGCGGAGGCGCCGAGGTCGCGCAGCCGGCCCACCGACCGCTCGACGGGGTCGAGCATCCGGTCCTGGACCTTGGCGAGCAGCTCCACCGTTTCGTACGGGTTGCCGCCGGTCACCGCCCACACCTCCCGGCAGAACGGGTCGTCCGCCCGGTCGCCGAGGGTGGCGCGCGTCAGTGCGGCGGTGGCGCCGGGGCTGAAGGGGCGCAGGGTGACGCGCAGCCGGGCGGCGTCGGCGAGCCGGCCGAGCAGGGTGCCCGCGGGCCCGGGCGGCGGGTCGGAGCGGTGGGTGAGGACGACGAGCAGCGGCAGGCTCGGCAGGCTGACGGCCAGGGAGGCGAGCCAGGTCAGCGATTCGGTGTCCGCCCAGTGCGCGTCGTCGACGAGCAGGACGAGGGGGCGTGCCCGGTGGCGTTCGGCGAGCCGCGCGGCGAACCGGTCCAGGCCGTCGCGGACGCCCTGGGGGTCGGGGGCCGGCCGGGTGGGTGCGGCGAGGCCGAGGGCGGGGGCGGCGATGTCGTACCAGTCGCCGAACAGGCGCCCCGCCTGGTCGTCGCCGAGTGCGGCGAGGGCCGGGCGCATCAGCTGCCGCACGACGTGGAAGGGCACGGAGGTGACCGTCTCCCCGCCGCGTGCGCCGCGGACGGTGCACCGGTCCCGGCCGAGCCGGCGGACGGCGGCGAGCAGGGCGGTCTTGCCGATGCCGGCCTCGCCGCGGTAGATCAGCAGGCCGCCGGAGGCGACCGGGCCGCACAGCGACTCCACGGCGCGAGCGGCCGCGGCGAGCTCGGGCTCGCGCTCCAACAGCCTCACGGCAAACCGGTGTTCCGGCCGGGACGGCAGCATCGCCTTCCCTCCCCCACGAGTACCCGACGAGTCCCCACACATCGTGGCCACCCGAGCGTAGCCCCGTGCCCCGGCCGGCGGACATGGTGGGGACGGTACCCGCCGTACGGGCGACACTGGTGGGGTGAACAGGACGCGAAGGGACCGGGACGAGGAGGGGCGGGCGCGCAGCGCACGCCCCCGGGACGGGCTGGGGCGGCCCCTGCCGTACGGCGCGGAGGGGGTGGAGCGGCAGCCCGAGGGGGTGGTGCGCTCCCCCGAGGAGACCGTGCGGGAGGCACAGCGGCTGCTGGACGGCGGGATGCCCTTCCACGCCCATGAGGTCTTCGAGGACGCCTGGAAGTCCGGCCCCGCGGAGGAGCGCGAGCTGTGGCGCGGGCTGGCGCAGCTGGCGGTCGGTCTCACCCACGCCGCCCGGGGCAACACGGCGGGCGGCGCCCGGCTGTTGCTGCGGGGCGCGGACCGGATCGATGCGTTCGGTACGCCTCCGTACGGGCTCGACGGGAGCGGTCTGGTGGCGTGGGCGCGGGAGCTGGCGGGACGGCTGGACGGAGTGGTCGACCCCGCGGCTGAGGCGCCGAGACTGCGCGGCTGAGCGGGGGCGGGGCGCTGTCCGGGGATCCGTCAGGGGCGGAGGCCTCCGTCAGGGGCCGGAGGGGGCGATGCCGAGGGCCGGGAGGATCACCGCTTCGACGTACGCCGGCAGGGCGTCCTCGTCGCCGAACCGGTCCTCGAAGAGCCCCTCGACGCGCAGGACGCCGAGGAAGCCGGGGGCCACGAAGGCGATGGCCGGGTTGTCGGCGGCGATCTCGCCGCGCTCGACACCGCGCGCGAGCATCGCGTCGAGCGCGGCGACCTCGGGGGTGATGACGGTCTCGCGCAGCGCCCTGCGCAGGTCGGGGTGGCGGAGGTAGGCCTGGCCGACGGCTTCCATCAGCTCGGTGTCGCGGCCCCGGCGGCCCCCGGCCGCGACCGCGGCGGCGCGCAGGTCGCCCGCCAGGGACCCGGTGTCGATGCCGGTGAACAGAGGGCACCGGCTCTTGTCGAGGGCGGCCGTGACGAGCTGGGACTTGGTCTTCCACTGGCGGTAGAGGGTGGCCTTTCCGCACTTGGTGCGCGCGGCGACGCCCTCCATGGTCACGGCGTCGTAGCCGCCCTCCCGCAGCAGGTCGAGCACCGCCCCGTACAGCTCCAGTTCTCGCTCCGGGCTGATCCTGCTGCGGCGCGCGGCGGTCCTGTCGGCCGTGGCGGCCTGCGTGGACATCGGGTTCCTCCACGGGGGCGTGGGCGGTCGGGGCGTGCACGTACGAGAGTAGGGCGCGCTCAATCGAGACGCAAACGTATCGATACGCTTGCGTCTCGATAAAATCGGATCTACGCTTTCACTCGTTTGCTTCCGTTTTGATCTGTGAATGAGGCCGGAGATGGCTACCGGGACCGCCGGGATACGCCCTGCCGAGCCGGAGACGACCGATACGCCGCGGCCGCCCCTGGTACGCGAACTGGCGCTGGTGACGGCGCTGTTCCTCGTCTACAAGCTCGGCCGGCTGTTCGCGAACGGGCACGAGGCCCGGGCCTTCGGCAACGCGGACCGCGTGTGGGACCTGGAGCGGGCCGTGCACCTGCCGGGTGAGGGCCGGGTGCAGGCCCTGCTCCTGGACGGCGGGACGGTCGTCCACACCGCGAACGCCTACTACGCCTGGGTGCACTTCCCGGCCACGGTCGCCTTCCTGGCCTGGCTCTACTGGCGCCAGCCGGGCCACTACGTGTGGGCCCGCCGCGTCCTGGCGCTGCTGACCGCCGCCGCGCTCGCCCTCCACCTGCTGATGCCGCTCGCGCCGCCGCGGATGCTGGCCGAGGCGGGGCTCGTCGACACCGCACGGGTCTACGGACCGTCCGTGTACGGCGCCACCCCCGCGACGGACGGCATGGCGAACCAGTTCGCGGCGATGCCGTCACTGCACTTCGGCTGGGCGCTGATGGTCGCGGTCGGGCTGATCGCCGCCACGCGCGGCCGGTGGCGGGCGCTGTGGCTGCTGCACCCGTTCCTGACACTGCTGGTGGTGGTCGGCACGGCCAACCACTACTGGCTGGACGCCCTGGTGGCCACCGCGCTGCTCGGCGCCGCCCTCGCCGTCCTCCGGCCGCCCGGAGCGCGGCGGCGTCCAGCGGCCCCGGTACGGCTGGAAGCGGTGCCCCGATGAGAGCCACGCTGTTCGCCGTGCTGCTGTCGCTGGCCTCGGCGGCCGGATACGCCCTCGCGGCCGTCGCCCAGGCGCGGCTGGCCGCCGGAGCCGGAAGCGCCGGACGTGCTGAGGGCGCCACGGGCACCGGGCGCGCCACGGCGTTGTTCGCCCGGCCGTTGTGGTGGTGGGCGGTCGGGCTGAACGCGGCGGGTGCGCTCACCCATGTCGCGGCCCTGCACTACGGCCCCCTCACGCTCGTCCAGCCGCTCGGCGCTCTCACCCTGGTCGCCGCGCTGCCGATCGGGGCGTACTACGAACGGCGGCGGGTGAGCCGGGTGGAGTGGCGCGGGGCGCTGTGGACGCTGGCCGGTCTGGTCGGGCTGGTCGCGGTGGTGGGCCCGGCCACTCCGGGCGACGCCCTGTCGCTGCCGGAGGCGCTGGCGGTGGCCGCGGTGACGGCGGCGGGGATCGCCGCGCTGGTACGCCGCGGGGGCCGCGGGCTGCGGCTGGCGACGGCCGCCGGGATCGCCTCGGGCGTCGCCTCGGCGCTCACGCAGACGGTCACCGCGTCCCTGGCGCGGGAGTTGCCCGGCGGCCCGATGACGTGGTGGCAGACGACGCTCCTGGCGGTGCTGGTGTCGGTGTTCGCGACGGGCGGGATGCTGCTGTCGCAGGCGGCGTTCCGGGGCGGGCTGGCGGCCCCGCTCGCGGTGGTGAACCTCGCGAACCCGGCCGCGGCCGCCGTCATCGGCGTCGCGCTGCTGGGCGAGACGTTCCGGGCGGGCCCGGTCGGCTGGCTGGTCGCGGCGGTGTCCGGCGCGGTGGCGGCGCGCGGGGTGCTGGTGCTGACGGCCGGGCACCCGGCGCCGGTGCCCGCGCCCCGCGTCCCGGAGCCCCGCACCGCCTCGACCACGCCGTAGCGGCGCCGGGTTCCGCCCGAAGGGGACCGGCCCCGCCTCCCGGGGGGGGGGAGGGGAGGCGGGGCCGGTGTGCTCGGCGGCGGTCGGGGGGTTGGCCGGCCGAGCTCGGGTCGACGTTCTGGTGCCCCGGAAACGACCGCCCATGCACGCGGGTTACGGCCTGGCCGGAAAAAGCCGGCTCCGGCGCCCCCACCGTGACACCGGAGACGCTCAGCCCGGGATCAGCGCGTCCCACCGTGCCCGGTCGGGGCCGTCGTGCGCGGGCGTGAAGTCCGGCCGGGCGGCCAGCCAGGCGGTGACGTGGCGGTCCACTTCCGCTGCGCCGTAGGCCTCGTGTGCCGGTCGCAGGAGATGGCGGACCTGGGCCCGGGCTCTCATGACGACGGGGTCGTCGAAGGCGCAGGCGCCCACCGCGGCGGCCCGCCGGTCCGAGGACGGCGAGCCCTCGGCGAGACGTCGTTCGCCGGCGCGGTCGGCCGCCACCTGTGCGTCGAACCACGGGCGCAGGGCCCTCCCCGCCCAGGTGTGGTAGCGGGCGGGGTCCTCGGCGATCCGGTCGGCGTGGGCGGCGAGGTGCCGGGCGGCGAGCAGGCCGAGGGCCACCCCGTGGCCCAGGGTGGGGTTGGTGTGGACGAGGCTGTCACCGGCGTTGACCAGACCGGTGACGACCGGACCGTCTCCGTCGGCCAGGGCGGTCCAGCGGTTGTCGAGACCGGCCATCGCCAGGACGGCCGACCGCGGTTCGGGGTCCAGGGCGAGCCAGGCGGCGCAGGCGGGGAAGAGGCGGGCCGCGGCTTCGAACACGGCCGGGTCGGTGAGCGCCGCACGGGTCGGGTCCGCCGTGGAGAGCACGATGTTCAGCGCGAAGGTGTCGTTGTCGGAGGGGAAGACGCCGGCCAGTGCGAACGGCGCGGACGAGCCCGTCTTCACCCGCCCGGCGTCCCGCGGACCACCCGGGCGCAGGCGGTACCAGCGGCACAGGTAGGCGATCCCGGCGCGGTGGCTGTCGACCACCGGCGGGCGGCAGCCGGCCCGGACCAGCCAGCCGGGAACCGGTGAGCGGCGGCCGGACGCGTCGACGACGAGGTCAGCCCGGTGCGTGTCCGTACCGGCCCGTACCCCGGTGACGCGTGCGGGACGGCCGGCGGTGAAGGCGAGGGCGGTCACGCGGCTGCCCTGCCGCACCTCGACGGTGCGTTCACGTCGCACGGCCGCGGTCAGGGCGGCCTCCAGCACGATGCGGCGGGTACGCAGGGTGACCAGGTCCTCGTCGCCGGGCCGGTACGGCGGATGCTCCCCGAACCAGTCGAAGTCGTGGTACTCGCGGGCTCCCCGTGCCAGCAGGTCCGCGTGGACGTCGGGCACCTCGGCGCGCAGCACGTCGCGTACGGGCGCGAGGAACGAGTGGGGCTGGACGGCCTGGGGTGTGCGGGGCCGGCGCCAGCCGAAGAAGTCCCGGTCGAGGTCCTCCCCCGCCCGCCGCGCGTCCTGCTCGAACAACGTGACCGTATGGCCCCGCCGGCCGAGCATGAGCGCCGCGCCCAAGCCGCTGATTCCCCCACCGATGACCGCAACCCGCGCCACAAGCTCCCCTTCGCGTCGTGTTGCGGGACGAGCCTACCGCGTGGTGATCTTCGGCCCGGGGCCGGTCACCCGGTGAGCAGGTCCACGAGCACGGCGGCGTGGCTGTGCTCGGGGTCCGTGGACGCGGTGAGCAGGGTGAGCGGGCCCTCGCGGGCGAGGGCGCGCAGCCGGTCGAGGGCCTCGGCCGGCTCCGGGCGGGTGAGTTCGTCCTCGTAGCGGCGGCGGAACTCGTCGTACGCGTCGCCCTCCGCGGCGTGGTACCAGCGCCTGAGTTCGGTGGACGGGGTGAGGGACTTGGGCCATTCGTCCACCTGGGCGTCCGCCTTGGCCAGGCCGCGGGGCCACAGCCGGTCCACGAGGACCCGCACGCCGTCGTCGGGCCCGGCCGGTTCGTAGATGCGGCGGATCCTGGGGCGGTGGGCTCGCGTCATGTCTCCAGGCTAGGTCGCGGGCGCGGGGTGCGCGGTGCGTCGCGGGGGCCCGGGCCGGTGGGCGGCCCGGGCCCGCGTCCGCGGTGGGGAGGTGGTCAGGCGCGCTGCCACAGGGCCGCGGTGCCCGAGGGCCGCCAGCCGGTCTGGGCCTGGTGGGACTGGACACAGCGGTAGGGGACGCCGTCGTACGTCACCCGGTCGCCGGCCCGGTAGACCTTGCCGGCGGCCCAGGTGCTGCCCGCCTTGCCGGCGTCGCCCGCGTCGGTGCCGTTGGTCTTGAGCGTCAGCCCGTACTCCTGGAGCAGCGGGTTGACCGGCTGGTAGAAGGTGGTGCCGCCGTCCTTGCAGTTGCCGGAGCCGCCGGAGGTCACGCCCTGGGCCTGGGTGCCGGAGACGTAGGGGCCGCCCGAGTCGCCCGGCTCGGCGCAGACCGTGGTGCGGGTCAGGCCCTTCACGGTCCCCTGGAGGTACGACACGCTCGTGTCGTGCTGCTCGACGGTGCCGCAGTGCCAGCCGGTGGTGGACCCGGAGCGGCAGATCGACGCGCCGACGAGGGCCTCGGTGGAGCCGGCGACCTCGACGTTCTGTTCGCCCTCGCCCTTGACGTGCGCCGTCGCCGTCCAGTCGTCGTTGGCGCCCACCCAGGCCATGTCCTTGCCCGGGAAGGTGGAGGCCTTGAAGGCGCCCTGGGCGACCTTGTTGTGGCCCAGGGTCGCGGCGCCGGCCCGGCCGCAGTGCCCGGCCGTGACGAAGCCCTGCTGGGTGCCGGAGACCACGGCGAAGCCCACGGAGCACCGGCTGTTGCCGATGTAATAGGCGTCGCCGCCGCGGATGTCGTGCGCCAGCGGGCGGGGGCGCTCGGTCGTGGCCCTGACCCGTACGAGGGTGCGGTCGACGCCGGTGGCGGTGAGGAAGACGTCGGCGGCGGACTCCTTCGCCGCCTCCAGCGTCACGCTGTTGGTGCGCGGGTCGACGTACCAGACGGGCGCGTCGGTGGTCTTCGTGCGGACGGAGCCCTTGTCGAGCTCGGCCTTGGCCTCCTCCAGCCGCTTGAGCCCGTGGCGGACCACCTTCGCCTCGGCGCCGCCCGCCTTGATGGCGGCGGTGTCGGCGGCGTCGGTGGTGGCGACCGTGAGGGTGGCGGAGACCGGGCCGCTGACCCACGCCCCGGCGAACCGGTCGCCGAGGGTGTTGCGCAGGCGGCCCGCCCGGGCGCCCGCCTCGGCCTCGTTCTTCAGCCGGGTCTCGGCCTGCTCGCGGGTGAGGCCGAGGTCGCGCTGCATGGCGTCGAGCAGCGCGGGGGACGGCTTGTCGGCGCCGGGGGTGCCGGCCACCGCGGGGGTGGACGGGGGCGTGGGCACTTCGGCGGCCACCACGCCGGGCGAGCCGGCCAGCACGAGCGCGCCGACGGCGGTAAGGGTGGCGCACGCGGCTGTGGCGTGTCTGTGGAGCATCGGGTGTCACCTCTGTTCGGGGGTCTCTTCCGGGGAAGACGTGCCGAACCAGAGGTGTCCGAAAGCCCCTCCCGCCATGTCGGATTAACGTTTCTTCGGCTTTATGGGAGACATGGGCGCCCGCCAGCCGGCGTAACGCCACGCCCGAGTCACCGGTCCCCGGTCGGCTCCATCAGCTGCCGCCACAGCGCGCGCTCCGTGCTGCTCGGCGGCAGGTCGGGACGGACCCGCTCGGGGTGGCCGGCGGCTGGGGGCCGCAGGGCGGGCGGCGGGTCCGGCGGGGGCCGCAGGGCGGGCCGCTGTTCGGGCGGCGGCGGCATCGGGACGCCCAGCCACAGCCACCCGGCGGCCGCGAGGGCGTCGTAGCAGCCGCGCAGGAACCGCGCGATCGCTCTCATGGACGCATCACCCTCAGCCGGGGAGGGCCGGTGCCGGCTCGCGCAGGACCGCCGCCGTGCTCGGGGCCGCCGCGGCCGGCGGCTGCTCCTCGTCGCTCCACGTCCACAGCCGGGACACGGCGTCCATGTCGAGGTCGTGGCCCTCGGTCCAGATCCGCGCGGCGGCGTTCAGCACCGACTGGCGGTCGCCCTCGGCCGTGCCGCGGCGGGCCGGCAGGAGCGGGGTCACCGCGCTCGCGCCGAGGCGGACGGCCCGGTGCCTGCGGGCGAACGCGGTGAGCGTCTGGCGCGGTCCGGCCTCGACGAGCAGGACGTCCTCGATCGCGAGGAGTTCCTCCAGCGCCGCGCGGAAGTGGACGGTGTCGGTGATCTGACGGGCCCAGAAGCGCGGGCTGAGCGCCTCCTCGGGGCGCATCAGGGCTCCGGTGTAGCCCGAGTAGAGGGGCAGGACCGGCTCGCGCAGCGGGACGCGGGCGTAGTCGGCCTCCACCGCGTCGGAGGCGGGTGCCATCGCCGGGGAGTGGAAGGGGCTCGTCGCGGGCACCGTGACCACCGTCAGGCCGTCGGCCCGCAGCCGGGCCGCGGTGGCGGCCAGCGGTTCCGCCGAGCCGGCGAGCATGACCTGCTGGGCGGCGTTGACGGCGGCGATGGCGACGTCCGCGTTCAGGTACGGGCGCAGCCGCTCCTCGCTCGCGGCGACGGCCAGCATGCCGCCCTCCGGTATCTTCACCGCCTCCCGGACGCGGGTCATCATCATGCCGACCGCGTCCGGCAGCGACACGATTCCGGCGATGACCGCGGCGACCAGTTCACCGGCGCTGTGCCCGAGGAGGGCCGCGGGGCGTACGCCCCAGCCGAGGACCATGCGGCCGAGGGCGTAGTCGACGGCGAACAGCAGCGGCTGGGCGCGGCGTACGTCGTCGATGGGGACGCGCGGCTCGCCGGGGGTGAGCCAGTCCTCCCGGATCCGCCCGCCCTCGTCGCCCATGTGGGAGAGGGCCGCGTCGACGGCCGCGGTGAAGACGGGTTCCCGGCGGTACAGCCCGCGGGCCATGCCGGCGTGCTGCGAGCCCTGGCCGGGGAAGAGGAGGGCCACCGGGCGGGGCCTTCCGGCGCGGACGGCCGTGGCCTTGTGGACGGTTCCGGCGGCGAGCGCGGCGACCGTGACGGCGGCGCCGCGCACGGGCCCCGGGGGCGTTCCGCAGGGGACGGCGGTCGGCAGGGCGGGGAACGCCTCGCTGTGCAGTCCGCTGAGCAGCGGGAGCAGTTCACCGCGGACGCGGGTCTCGTCCTCCGTGTCCCGGCCCGACCAGAGCAGCAGCCGGTGCCTTTCGGGGTCGGTGGCGCGGTGGCCGTGGTGCAGCGGGCGCAGGGACGGTGTCCCGTCCTCGTCGGTGCCGGTCCCGTCCAGGACGCCGAGGACGCGGTCGGCGTCGGCGACCGCCTCGGCGGCCCGCTTGACCGCGTACACGGTGATGGTGTGGGTGTCGGGCTCGCCGAACCCGGCGACCAGGGCGAAGTCGGTGGTCCCGGACTGGAGTTCGCGGTGCGCGAGGCGCAGGGCGCCGCCGGGGCCGAGCGCGGTGCGCACGGTGAACCCCTCGTGCTCGGGGCCGAGGCCGGGGTCGAGCGCGGCGGCACCGATGTACACGACGGTACGCACGGGCAGCCGGTCCAGCGGCCGGCCGAAGGCGCGGAGCACCGCGGAGACACCGGCGGCCGAGGCCACGATCTGCGCGCGCTGCTCCTGCGCGGGGCCGGGGCTGACGACCAGCCTCCGGACGACCGCGCTGTACGACGTGAGCGACATGCTTACCTCCTCGTGGGGCCACGGCGTCGGGCCGCCCGGGCAAGGGTGGGGAAGAGGGGGGCGGCCGCCCCGCCCACGGGGGATGACTGGGCGGAGCGGCCGCGTCCGGGCCGGCTCAGGCGGTGGCCGTCGAGCCGGAGTTGATGAGGGCGAGGAGCGCGCCGGGGGTCTCGGCGTCGACGACGGCGTCGTCGGGGATCTCGATGCCGTACTCGCGCTGGATCTGGCCGATGACCTGGAGCAGGGCCAGGGAGTCGTAGCCGAGGTCCATGAAGGGGGTGTCGATGACGTCGCCGTCCAGGTCGACGCCCTCCTCCTCGCCCGCGCTCTCGCGCAGCATGCGGGTCAGGTCGGCCAGGGTGACGGTGGTGGTCGTGGTGGTCATGATGGGAGACGTCCTCTCGGTCGGGCCTGACGGTGATGTGGTGGTGTGGGGGGTGCGTGTGGGGGCGGTGGGGCCGGCCGGGCTCACCGGGAGTCCGGCCGGGCGGCGCGGCGCAGGACGAGGGCCGCGTTGAACCCGCCGTGTCCGCGGGCCAGGACGAGTGCGGTGCGCAGGTCCGCCTCGCGTGCCTCGGTGACGAGGTCGACGGGCTGGTCGGCGGCCGGTGCCGTCACGTTCACGGTCGGCGGGACCACTCCGTCGCGCAGGGACAGCAGGGCGGTCGCCACGTCGAGGGCGGCTCCGCCCGCGAGGAGGCGTCCCGTCATGGTCTTGGGCGCGGTGACGGGGACGCCGTGCAGTCCGAAGACGCCGGCCAGTGCGGCAGCCTCCGCGCGGTCGAGTTCCGGCACGCCGGCGGCGTCGGCGAAGACGACGTCGATGTCGGCCGGGGTGAGCCCGGCGTCGGCGATGGCGTTCTCGGCGGCGCGGCGCAGACCCGGCGGGCGGCCGGAGCCGGGCGCGGGGTCGAGGGTCGCCGCGTATCCGGCGATCTCGCCGTAGATCTTGCTCGCGCCCCGGTCGCGTGCGGACCGCTCGTCCTCGGTGATGAGGATCGCGCCGCCCTCGCCCGGCACGTATCCACTGGCTTCGGCCGAGAAGGGCAGGTAGGCCCGTGCGGGGTCGTTCACCGTGCTCATCAGTCCGGAGGCGATCTGCGGGACCCAGCCCCAGGGGCAGATGGCCGCGTCGACGCCGCCGGAGATGACGGCCGGGAAGCCCTTGCGGATGTGGCGGCGGGCCTGTCCGATCGAGTCGATGCCGCCGGCCTGTTCGGTGAGCAGGACGCCGCTGGGGCCGCGCAGCTTGTGGCGGATGGAGATCTGGCCGGTGTTGACGGCGTAGAACCAGGCGAAGGACTGGTACGCGCTGACGTACTCCTTGCCCTTGCTCCACAGGTTCTCCAGCTCGCGCTGGCCGAACTCGACGGCCCCTCCGGACGCCGAGGTCACCACGCCGATGCCGAACTCGGGCATCTCCTCCGGGTTGATCCCGGCGTCGGCCAGGGCCCAGTCGGCCGCCGTGAGCGCGAGGCGGGTCATGTGGTCGGTCTGCGGCATCAGGCGGCTGGGGATGTGGTCCTCGGCCACGTAGTCCGACACCTCGCCGGCGATGCGCGAGGGGTACTGGCCGGCGTCGAAGCGGGTGACCGGTCCGAGCCCGGACTCGCCGGCGAGGGTGGCCTTCCAGAACTCCTCGGTGCCCAGCCCGTTGGGTGCGGTGACGCCGAGGCCGGTCACCACCGTTGCCGTGCTCATGCGCTTCTCCTCTCCGGGCGGGCCAGCACCATGGCGCTCTGGAAGCCGCCGAAGCCGCTGCCGACGCTGAGGACCACGTCGGTCTTCTTCTCGCGCGCGGTCAGGGGGATGTAGTCGAGGTCCAGCTCGGGGTCGGGCTCGTGGAGGTTGGCGGTGGGCGGCAGCACACCGTGTTCCATCGCCAGGGCGCAGGCGGCGATCTCCAGGGAGCCGATCGCGCCGAGGGAGTGCCCGATCATCGACTTGATGGAGCTGATCGGGGTCGCGTAGGCGTGGGCGCCCAGGCTGCGCTTGAAGGCGCCCGTCTCGTGACGGTCGTTCATCTTGGTGCCGGAGCCGTGGGCGTTGATGTAGTCGACCGAGTCCGGCGCGAGGGCCGCCTCGCCCAGGGCGACGTCGATGGCCTCGGCCATCTCGCGGCCGTCGGGCTTGAGTCCGGTCATGTGGTACGCGTTGCAGCGGGAGGCGAATCCCGCGATCTCCGCGTAGATGTGGGCGCCGCGCCGCCGGGCGCTCTCCAACTCCTCCAGGACGAGGATGGCCGCGCCCTCGCCGAGGACCAGGCCGCTGCGGGTCCGGTCGAAGGGCCGGCAGGCGCTCTCGGGGGTGTCGTTGCGGGGGGTGGTGGCGTGGATGGCGTCGAAGCAGGCCGAGGTGATCGGCGAGATCGGGGCCTCGGTGGCGCCGGCGATCATGACGTCGGCGGTGCCCTCGCGGATCAGGTCGACGGCGTGGCCGAGCGAGTCCAGTCCCGAGGTGCAGCCGGTGGAGACCACGGCGGCCGGTCCCTCGGCGCCGGCCGCCCGGCCGACCTCCGCCGCCATGGAGCTGGGCACGAAGTGCCGGTACAGCTCCGGGACGGCGTACTCGTGGTCGACGTTCCACGTGCGGCCGCCGTCGCTGACCACCACGTACTCGCGCTCCAGGCTGGTGGTGCAGCCGACCGCGCTGCCCAGCGAGGTGCCGATCCGCCCGGGGTCGAGCGCGGAGGTGTCGAGGCCGCTGTCGGCGAGCGCCTCGCGGGTGGAGACCACCGCGAACTGGGCGGCCCGGTCGAGGCGGCGGATCTCCTGCGGCGACAGACCGGCGGCCCGCGGGTCGAAGTCGCACTCGGCGGCGACCTGCGAGCGGAACGGGGACGGGTCGTAGAAGGTGATCCTGCGGGTGGCGGTGCGTCCCGCCGTGAGCAGGTCCCAGTACTCCTTGACACCGACCCCTCCCGGGGCCACGACGCCCAGGCCGGTGATGGCGACTCTGCGCATGGGCTACCTGGCCTTCGACGGGGCCGGGTGCGGCGCGGCGCACCAGCCGGATGGAACTGTGGGGGTCACTGTCGATCCCTTCGTCCGTGACGCTCCTGAATCGGTTGGGCGGCCGGGGCGGTTCAGGGTCAGGTCCTCCCCGCCCCGGCCGGCCTGGCACCGGCCGGGCGGCTCGCTCTTGGCGGGCCGCCGTGTCCGGTGCAGACATGGAACGTCTGTGCTCTCGACCGTGGCTCGCGCGGGCGTGGATCTGCCGGAACGCCCCACTACGTGGGGACGTTTCCGTGCTTGCGGGCCGGGACCTCGGCCCGCTTGGTGCGCAGCATGGCCAGGGAGCGGACGAGGACGCGGCGGGTGTCCGCGGGGTCGATGACGTCGTCGACGAGGCCGCGTTCGGCGGCGTAGTACGGGTGCATCAGCTCGGACTTGTACTCCTTGATGCGCTGGGCGCGCACCGCGTCGGGGTCGTCGGAGGCGGCGATCTCGCGGCGGAAGATGACGTTCGCCGCGCCTTCGGCACCCATCACGGCGATCTCGTTGGTGGGCCAGGCGAAGGACAGGTCGGCGCCGATGGACCGGGAGTCCATGACGATGTAGGCGCCGCCGTAGGCCTTGCGCAGGACGAGGGAGATGCGGGGCACGGTGGCGTTGCAGTAGGCGTACAGCAGCTTGGCGCCGTGCCGGATGATGCCGTTGTGCTCCTGGTCGACGCCGGGCAGGAAGCCGGGGACGTCGACGAGGGTGACCAGCGGGATGTTGAAGGAGTCGCACGTCGACACGAACCGGGCGGCCTTCTCCGAGGCGTGGATGTCGAGCACGCCGGCGAGGGAGGCGGGCTGGTTGGCGACGATGCCGACCGGGTGACCGTCGAGCCGGGCGAGCGCGCACACCACGTTGGGGGCCCAGGTCTCGTGGATCTCCAGGTACTCGCCGTCGTCGACGATCTCCTCGATGACGCCGCGGATGTCGTAGGAGCGACCGGGGTCGGCGGGGACGAGGTCGGCGAGGGCGTCGGTGCGCCGGTCGGCCGGGTCGTCGCAGGCGACGGCGGGCGGCGTCTCCCGGTTGTTGGCCGGCAGCAGGCCGAGCAGGTAGCGCACGTCCTCCAGGCAGGTCGCCTCGTCGTCGTGGGCGAAGTGGCACACGCCGGAGGTGGTGGCGTGCACGTCGGCGCCGCCGAGGCCGTTGTGGGTGATCTCCTCGCCCGTCACGGCCTGCACCACGTCGGGTCCCGTGATGAACATCTGGGCGGTGTCGCGGACCATGAAGACGAAGTCCGTCAGGGCGGGCGAGTAGGCCGCGCCGCCGGCGCACGGGCCGAGCATGACGCTGATCTGCGGGATCACCCCGGACGCCGCGACGTTGCGGCGGAAGATGCCGCCGTAACCGGCGAGCGCGGTGACGCCCTCCTGGATGCGGGCGCCCGCACCGTCGTTGAGGCTCACCAGCGGGGCGCCGGCGGACTCGGCGAGGTCCATGACCTTGTGCACCTTGGCGGCGTGGGCCTCGCCGAGGGCGCCCGCGAAGACGCGGAAGTCGTGCGCGTAGGCGAAGACGGTACGGCCGTGGACGAGGCCCCAGCCGATGACGACGCCGTCGCCGTGGGGTTTGCGCTCCTCCAGGCCGAAGCCGGTGGCGCGGTGGCGGCGCAGGGGCTCGATCTCGGTGAACGTCCCCTCGTCGAAGAGGAGTTCCAGGCGTTCGTGCGCGGTCAGCTTGTTCTTCTCGTGCTGTCGCCGGGTGGCCGCCGGGTCGGGTCCCCGGCTCACCTCCTCCTTGAGGCGGCGCAGTTCGTCGGTGGCGCGCCGCAGGTCGGGAGCGGCGGGGGTGACCGTGAGCTCGTCGAGGATCGTCATTGGCCGAACGTAGGAACGCCTCCTCGAAACGCGGTGGAGGGCCCGCACGCGCCGCTGCCCCCGGCACGCCGGTCACGGCGGATCGGGGGTGGCGGCCGCTGTCACGACCGGTGATGACGGTGCGTCAGGTGCTGGCGGGCGCGTGCAGGTCGAGGCCCGGGTCGGACGAGAGGACCGCCTGGTGCAGGCGCTGGAGCCGGGGGGACGGCTCCAGGCCCAGCTCGTCGATGAGGGTGGTGCGCAGGCGCTGGTAGGACTCCAGGGCGCGCCAGGAGCTGCCCGAGCGGTGCAGGGCCGTCATCAGCTGGGCGCAGAAGTTCTCGTGCATGGGGTGCTTGGCGACCAGGACCCGCAGTTCCGGCACGATCTCGGTGTGCCTGCCGAGGTGCAGGTCGGCGTCGATGCGCCGCTCCAGGGCGGCCATCCGGTCCTCCTCCAGCCCCAGCACCTCCAGTTCGAGGACGCTGCCGACGCGCACGTCGACCAGGGCCGGCCCGTGCCACATGTCCAGGGCCCGGCCGAGGAGGCGGGAGGCGGCACGGTGGTCGCCCGCCTCGTGGGCGTCGCGCCCGGAGGAGGTGAGGCGGCCGAACTCCTGCGCGTCCACCCGGCCGGGCTGGACCTGGAGCAGGTAGCCGCCGTGCTGGGTGACGAGGACGTCCTTGGCGCGGCGGAGCGGGTCGCCGTCGAGCGCGGCGGCGATCTTGCGGCGGAGCTGGAGGATGTACGTCTGGAGGGTGGTGGCGGCGCTGCGCGGGATGTCCTCGCCCCAGATCTCCTCCATGAGTGTCGGCACGGTGACGACGCGGTCGGCCTGGAGGGCGAGAAGCGCGAGGATCTGTCGCGGCTTGCCCGCGGTGGGGACCACGGAGACTCCGTGCTCGATGGCGGTGAGCGGTCCCAGTACGTTGATCTCCATCGTTCGTTCCCCTTTGCCTCGGTTCCCCGTCACTCCTGCTGCCGGCCTTCGGAGCGGAGCGTGGCTCGAGCCTCGCACTCGTGGTGGCCGCGCCCCAGTGAGCGGCTCACGAAGGGAGACGTGAAAATGTCATGGCGGGATGGTGAAGCCGGCACTGTGCCGCGGGGAGAGCCACCACGCAGAATCCTGACCCACAGGACATCGGCGCCGGCCGACGGGCGACAGCCCCGGCGGGCACCGCCTCAGGGAGGGGAACTCATGCTCGGCTCGACCATGATCGAATCCGGTACGGCCCCGTCGGTGGACACGTCCCACCGCTACGCACTGCTCACCGCCCGCACGGGTCTGGAGCCGGACCTGGCGCAGCGTTACACCACCGACCCGCTGTCGGTGCTGACCGAGTTCGGCCTGACCGGAGCCGAGCCGGTCTACCTGGTGGCCGCGGAGGACGTGTACCTGGAGAACCTGGACCAGCCGGGCGCGGGCGTGGCCTCGTTCTGCAACTTCACCCACGGCCCGTCCTGCTTCGCGACGTCCGCCGCGGAGCGCTCGTGACCGTCACCGATCCGGCTCCCGCCGGTCTTCCGGTGGGGTTCAAGCGGCACCTGCGGGTGGAGACGGTGAGCGGAGAGGCGGTGTACCTGCTGTCGGAGCGGGGCACCACGGTGCTGCGGGGCCCGCAGGTGGAGGTGCTGGCCCCGCTGCTGGACGGGACACGGACGCTGCCCGCGGTGATCGCCGAGGCGACGGCGGCGGTGCCCGCGGCGGAGGCGGGCCGGGTGATCGCCGCCCTGGCCAGGGCCGACCTGGTCGGGTACCGGGACCCCGCGGCGGACGCGGCGGCCGAGGCCTACTGGGAGCTCGCCGGCATCGGCGCACCCGGGGTCGCGGCGGCGGTCCGTTCCACTCCGGTGCACGTGGTGCCGCTGGGGCGGACGGACGGGGCGGCCGCCATGGCGGAGTGCGTGGCGGCCGGGCTGGCCCTCGCGCCGTCCGAGGAGGAGGCCGCGTTCGGGCTGATCCTGTGCGACGACTACCTCGATCCCGCACTCGCCGAGGTGGACGCCCGGCACCGTGCGGCGGGCCGGCCGTGGCTGCTGGCCCGGCCCGGCGGGCCGGAGGTGTGGGTGGGCCCGGTGTTCGGCGCGGCCGGCGGACCGTGCTGGTCGTGTCTGGCGCACCGGCTGCGCGGTCACCGCTCGTCGCAGGCGCCGGTCCGGCACGCCCTCGGGCTGCCCGGCCCGGTGCCGCTGCCGGAGGCGTCACTGCCGGCGGTGCGGACCATGGGGGTGCAGACGACCGTGCTGGAGGCCCTGAAGTGGGCGGCCGGGATGCGGTACGCGGGGCAGGGCTCGGTGTGCCGGCTCGACACCCGCACCCTGCGCACCAGCCACCACCCGGTGACCCGGCGCCCGCAGTGCGCCGAGTGCGGGGACCCGGGGCTGGTGGGCGCCCTGGCCCGGCGTCCCGTGGTGCCGGTGTCCCGGCCGAAGGTGAGCGGGGCGGGCGGCAATCACCGGGCGATGACCCCGGCGCAGGTGCTCGGCCGCTACCGGCACCTGGTCGATCCGGTGACCGGCGTCGTGTCCGGGCTGCGGCCGGCCCCGGGCACCCCGGAGGGCCTCAACCACTGGGTGTCGGGCCGGAACCTCGCGTGGCGCGGCACGGGGCCCGAGGGGCTGCGCAGTTGCAGCGGCGGCAAGGGGGTCACCCCCGAGGAGGCCGAGGCGGGCGCGCTCTGCGAGGCGGTGGAACGTTACTGCGGGACGCGGCAGGGCGACGAGGCGGTGGTGCGGGGTTCGTTCACGGAGCTGGGGGAAGCCGCCGTGCACCCCCAGCGCGTGCAGCTGTACGCCGAGCGGCAGTTCCGGGAGCGGGAGCGGTGGAACGCGCACTGCGCGCCGATGCACGCGGTACCGCCGCGCTTCGACGAGGGGGCGGAGCGGGAGTGGACGCCCGTCTGGTCGCTGACGGCACGGCGGCACCGGCTGCTGCCCACCTCCATGCTGTACTTCGGCCCCGGCCGTGACGGCGTCGACCGCGCCCCCTGGGCCGACTCCAACGGCAACGCGGCCGGCAGCAGCCTGGAGGACGCCCTGGTCCAGGGGTTCCTGGAACTCGTCGAGCGCGACGCGGTGGCCCTGTGGTGGTACAACCGGCTGCGCCGGCCGGCGGTCGACCTCGACCTGTTCGACGAGCCGTGGCTCGCGCGGACGCGCACCGCGTACGGGAGGGCGGGCCGGTCGTTGTGGGTCCTCGACCTCACCGCCGACTTCGGCATCCCCGTGATGGCCGCCGTCTCCCGCCGGGAGGAGGGGCCCGAGGAGCGGATCTCCTTCGGCTTCGGTGCCCATTTCGACCCCCGGCTGGCGCTGCGGCGGGCGGTCACGGAGATGTGCCAGCTGCTGCCTCCCGCGGACACCGGGTCCGAGGAGCCGCTGCACCGAAGACCCGGCGTGCCCGCGGAACTGCGTGCCTGGTGGTGCGAGGCGACCGTCCGGAACCAGCCGTACCTGCTCCCCGATCCCGCCCAGACCGCCCGGGGGCCGGCCGGATACGGTTACGTTCCGCGGGCCGATCTGCGCGCGGATGTGGAAGCGGCCGAATCAGTTATACGTGCCCATGACATGGAATTGCTGGTGCTCGACCAGACGCGGCCGGACGTGGGCCTGCCCGTCGTCAAAGTCATCGTTCCGGGATTGCGGCACTTCTGGGCGCGGTTCGCCCCGGGACGCCTCTTCGACGTGCCCGTACGCATGGGATGGCGCGAGCGGCCCGTCCCCTACGAGGAGTTGAATCCCGTTCCATTGTTCGTATGAACCCCCTCCTTTCTCCTCATCGGTGGCAAGTCCGAACCTTTGCTTATTAGCATGCGGATCGCCACTGTCCTTGCGAGGAGGCCGCGATGCCGGATCGTGTCCGGAATGCTGTTCCGCACATATTCGACGACAGACAACGAGACATAGGTATTTCGGCCAATGAGGAAGGGATGGAACCCGGCCACTTCCCGGCCGCCACCGGGGTGCCGCCGGCCCGGCCCGACATTCCCGCCCCCCGGCTGGCCCGGGGCATCACGATCGTGGCCCTGCTGTGCTACGCCACGGTCACCGTGCTCAACGTCCTGCGGTCGGGCGGGTCGAGCGGTACCCGCCTCGCCGTCTGCGTCGGCCTCGTCCTGCTCGTCTTCGGCGTGCAGTTCGTGGTCTCCGCCCCCGCGGCCCGGACCTGGTCCATGCGCCGGAAGGTCGGCTTCCTCGCCTTCCAGACGCTGCTGACCTATCTGCCGCTGGTCTGGTTCGGGCTGTCGTGGGGCAGCATGGAAGGGCCGCTCGCCGCCTCCGTGCTCCTGACGTTCCGCTGGCGGACCGCCTGGCCGCTGTTCGGTGCCGTGGTGGCCAGCATCCCGGTGTACGCGATCGCCCTCGGCCAGCCCGCCGCCCAGGTCGGCTACTTCCTGATCGCCGGCATGCTCTGCGGCATCGTCATCTACGGTCTCAGCCGGCTCACCGACCTGGTCCACGAAGTGCACTCCACGCGCGAGGAACTGGCCAGGATGGCGGTCAACCAGGAACGGCTGCGGTTCGCCCGGGACCTGCACGACCTGCTGGGCTACAGCCTGTCGGCCATCGCCCTGAAGGGTGAACTCATCCACCGGCTCATCACCACCCGCCCGGACCAGGCGCGCGGGGAGACGGCGGAGCTCCTCGCGGTCGCGCGCCAGGCGCTGGCCGACGTGCGGCTGGTGTCCAGCGGCTACCGCGACATGTCACTGCGGGACGAGGCCGAGACGGCCGCGGCCATCCTGGCGGCGGCCGACGTACGGGCCGACGTGTCGATCGAGTGCGGCCGGCTCCACCCGGTCGTCGACACCGCGCTGGCCACCGCTCTGCGTGAGGGTGTGACCAACATACTGCGACACAGTAAGGTGCAGAGGTGCAGCATCTCGGCCACCGTGGATGCGGAAACGGTCCTGCTCAGCCTGGTCAACGACGGTGCGCCTTTGGGGAAGGCGCCCGCGTCGGCATCGACCGGAGGCAGCGGGCTGGACAACCTTCGCGAGCGGTTCGCCAGGATCGGGGGCCGGCTCAGCGCCGGCCCGGGGGAGGACGGCCGCTTCCATCTCGAGGCGTACGCGCCCGTGCGGCCGCGGGCGGGGAACGACGGGTCGAGGGGTACCGGCCCGAGGCCCACCGAACGTGCCGCCGCCTGACCATGACGACCAGTTAGCACCGTAGTGCACTTCTGGGGGGACCGATGCTATGCGTGAAGATCCTGCTCGCAGAGGACATGCACATGATCCGCGGCGCGCTGATCGCGCTGCTGGAACTGGAGCCGGACCTGGAGGTCGTCGCCTCCGTGGACCGGGGGGACACCATCGTGAAGACGGCGCTGGAGACACGGCCGGACGTGGCGATCATCGACATCGACCTGCCGGGCACGGACGGACTCACCGCCGCGGCCGACCTGCATGACCAGCTCCCCGGCTGCCGCACCCTCATCCTCACCAGCCTCGGTCGCCCCGGCACGCTGCGGCGCGCCCTCACGGCGCACGTCACCGGGTTCCTGCTCAAGGACTCGCCGCCCGAGCAACTGGCGGCGGCGGTCCGCGCGGTGGCCGTGGGCAGACGGGTCGTCGACCCACAGCTCGCCCTCACGGCATGGGACTCACCGGACAACCCGCTCTCGCCCAGGGAGCTGGAAGTCCTGAGACTGGCCGCCCAGGGTGCCGACGCCGCCGAGATCGCCGGATGTCTGTTCCTGTCCAAGGGAACGGTCCGCAACTACCTCACCGCCATCGTCAGCAAGCTGGGCGCCCGCAACCGCATCGACGCCATCAGGATCGCCGAGGAGGCCGGCTGGATCCCGTGACCCCTCCCTCGACCACCCGAGCAGCGTGTCGAGCATGCCCTGGTCCAGCATCGTGCCCACCGAGACGTCCGGCAGGTCGCCGAAGCCGGCGTCGTGCACGGCGGCGCTGACCACGTACCGCTCCCCCACCCGGAAGGTGCCGAAGGTCCACTCGTCCCCGCCCGCCGGCGTGCCGTCGGGACGGACCAGCGTGGTCCGGGGCCCGTCCAGGTCGAAGCCGAACTCGGTGAAACGGAACCGCAGTCCCTGCCCCAGGGCCTTGCTGTACGCCTCCTTGAGCGTCCACAACCGCACCATCGTGTCGTTGCGGGACCGCTCACCGCCGGCGTCCAGCGACGCCTTCTCGTACGGGGTGCACGCCTGGAGTTCGGAACCGGTGCCCGCGAGCCTGCGGTCGGCGCGCTCGACGTCCACCCCGATCCGCCCCCGGCGGGTGACGCCGACGAGCATCATCTCCTCGGTGTGGCTGAGGCTGACGTCGATCTGGTCGCAGCCCCGTACGTAGGGCCTGCCTCCCGGCTGGTAGGACAGGTCGACGAGGTCCGGAGTCGTGTCCAGCACCTGGGCGGCGGTGTACCGCAGGAACAGCCGGGAGGCGACGAAACGGTCCCTCATCCGGGGCCGGTCGAAGCTCTCGTAGCGGTTCCAGTCACGGCCGAGGAGGTGGCGCACCGCGTCGGTCCCGCCCCGCGGCAGCCAGCCGGGCATCGTGCCGTACACCAGCACGCTCCCGGTGACGGCCAGTTCGTCGCGGACCCGGTCCCACGGTCCGCCCGGCCCCAGCGCCGGCAGCGGCCGGCCGATTCGGGTGCCCACTCACGCTCCCGCGAGTTCGGCGGCCAGCGGGCCGGCGCCCAGCGCGGAGATGACCCCGGCGAGGTCCACGGCGTCGCTGTCCGGCCGGGGGCACATCGGGATGCAGGCGGGCCCGCCCATGCGCCGCAGGTAGGGACCGAGGACGGGACGCGGCCCGATCTCGACGACGTGCGTGGGGGTCTGCTGGCCGAGCATGCCGCGGGCCGCGTCGGCGAACCGGATCGGCGAGGTGAGCTGTTCGGTCCAGTACGAGGCGTACAGCGGCTCGGTGGCCAGCCGGCCCAGCACGGTGGAGTAGAACGGCACGCGCGGCGTCCCGGCGGGGATCCGGCGGGCGACCGCCTCGAACTTGGGGACGACCGGCTCCATCAGCGGGGAGTTGAAGGCGTGGCCCACCGGCAGGTGCCGGCACTTGATGCCACGGGTGGCCAGCTCCGCCTCGATCCGCTCCAGTCCGGCCACCTCGCCGGAGAGCACGGTCGCACGGGCCGCGTTGACGGCGCTGATGCCGACACCCGGCTCCGCGACGACCAGTTCGGCGATCTCGTACGGGGAGACGCAGGCGGCCATCATGCCGCCGCCGGAGGGCAGGTACTGCATGAAGGCGCCCCGCATCGCGATCAGCTTGGCCGCATCCGCCGGGTTGAGCGCGCCCGCCACCGTGGCCGCCGCGAACTCACCGATGCCGTGGCCGAGGACGGCGACCGGCACGACGCCCGAGGTCTCCAGCGTCCTCGCGAGGGCGTACTCGACGGCGAAGAGGGCCGGCTGGGTGAACGCCGTCAGGTGGATGCGGGGGTCCTCGCTGAGGATCAGGTCGACGACCGACAGCCCCAGGTACGGGTGCAGAGCCTCGGCCATCTCGTCCAGATGGCCCCGGTAGGCGGCGGAGTCCAGGTACAGGGCCGACGTCATGCCCGGGTACTGGCAGCCCTGGCCCGTGAACACGAACGCCGCCCTGGCCCGGTGGGCGCCCGGCCGGCGGACGTCGCGCACCGCCATGTGGCGGGCGAGTTCGCGCACCGTGGGGTACGCCCGGATGTCGTCCAGGTCGATGAGTGGTCCGAACTCCTCCTCGATGTCCCCGTAGAGGCTCAGCGCGGCCACGGAGTCGAGACCGTACTCGGACAACGGGACCGAGTCGTCCACCGGCCGGCCCAGATAGTGGCCGAGCCGCTCCAGCAGCCATTCTCGATGGGCCCCGCCGAGGCGGTCGGGTTCCTGCGCGGGCATGGTGTGTGCTCCTTCGGGGGCGAGGGGCGGGGTGGGTCAGGCGAGCGGGGAGTTGAACAGGTCGTAGCTGCGCCGGCCGTGCAGCCGGGCCATGACCTCGGCGAGCACCCGCTGCTCGGCGAGCGCCGGCCGGTCCGGCAGGGCCAGGCCCAGCCGCCGCGCCAGCCGGTACAGGGCGGCCGACGGCCAGGCGGTGTCGGCCAGGAACCGGTCCGTGGCGTCCCCCGACGCCTGCTGCTCGCGCCACACGCCCAGGCAGGCCGCCGCCGCCAGCACCAGGGTGTAGCGGTCGGCGAGCGCGAGACTGTGCGGGCTGGCGAGCGCGCTGCGGTCCGACTGCGGGATGCCCGCGAAGGCCTTGCGCAGGTCGGCGAGTTCGATGGCGAACGCGCGGACCAGGAACCGCAGCACGCCCGCGTCCCGGCCCGCCCGCGGCAGCCGTGCCTCCTCCAGCAGGTCGGTGCTGGCCACCAGCGTCGCGGCCAGCGGGTCCGCGTCGCCCAGCAGCGCGGGCTGCGCCAGGTCGAGCGGCGGCAGGTCACCGTGCGGCGCGAACAGCCCCGGCGGCGGCTCGGGGTCGGCGAACCACGCGTGCTGGGCGAAGAACGGCAGCTGGGGCAGGATGCTGACCTGGCGGCCCGCGCTGCCGGCGTGGCCCAGGGACGTGACCGGCAGGTCCCGCAGCTGCTTCTGGAACATCCCGTACGCGCCGTCCTCGGCGAACGTCTCCTCGCCGAGGACCGCCGACATCTCGTCCATGGCCTCGGCGGTGAGCTTGGGCGCCAGGTAGGCGGCGACCGCCGCGTAGACGCTCATCTGCCGGGGCAGCAGGTGCAGCGCCCGGGTGGCGACCAGGGCGAGACAGTCGATGAGCAGCAGGTCCAGGAACGCCCCGGTCAGCACCGAGCGGACGTGCTGGACGTCGAGCGAGGAGCGGCCGTCGGCACGCGGCCGGGCCGCGAACGCGGCCACCGTGCGCAGTGCCGTGTCGGCCCCCGCCAGCACGATCGACGGGATCAGGCCCCGGATGACCAGGGAGGAGCGCAGCGACAGTTCGTAGCCGTCGCCCGGCGCGCCGACCAGCGCGGTGTCCGGGACCGGGCAGTCGTCGAAGCCCAGTCCGCCGAACTCGGCCCCCCGCATGCCGTTGGTGGAGCGGCGGCCCAGGTCGAGGACGCGGCCCGGGGGCACGTCGTCCCGGTCGAGGAACAGCACGGTGTGGCTGCGGGCGTGGCCGGGCGTGCCGGTCCGGGCGAAGACGAGCAGGCCGCGCGCCCGGGACGCGTTGGCGATGCCGGTCTTGCTCCCGTTGAGCAGCAGGTCCCGGCCGGGGCCGGGCCGGGCGGTGAACT
This sequence comes from Streptomyces ficellus, assembly GCF_009739905.1. NCBI lineage: Bacteria > Bacillati > Actinomycetota > Actinomycetes > Kitasatosporales > Streptomycetaceae > Streptomyces > Streptomyces ficellus. The sequence continues at coordinate 894,063 of NZ_CP034279.1, forward strand.
CGTCCCGGACGAAGTCGTTGCCGTGGGCGACCCCGTGCCGGGCGACGGCGATCCGGTCCCCGCCGAGCAGCAGCCGGGCGGCCCGCTCGCGCTGCTCCGTGGACCCGGCGGTCCAGACGGGCGTCGCGGCGAAGAAGCAGTTCAGCCCGTACCCGAATCCCAGCGAGGCGTCCCGGCGGAAGACGGGGCGCAGCACCCGGCCGAGTTCGTCCATGCGCCGCAGCCGGCCGCCCAGCGCGGCCGGGACGAACTCCTCGTTCATGCCGTACGCGTCGAGGACGTCCTCGGCGGTGGGCGGCAGGGCGCCGGCCCGGTCCGCGGCGACGAAGGAGGCCCCGCCGAGCGGGTTCGCCGGGTCGTCGAGGGGGCCGAAGGACCGCTCCAGGGCGTCGGCGCGTTCCGCCGCCGTGCCGCCCGCGGCCGGACGGCCGGGCCCCGGCCGCTCCTGGCCGGGGCGGTCGGGTGCCGGGCGTTCGCGGAACGGGGTCATGAGCCGCTTCCCGCCATCAGCAGCCGCTCGACCTCTCCGTCGACCCGCTGGTGCAGCGGGCTGAGCTCGCCGCGCAGGAACATGCGGCGCATCGCGGCCCGCTCCACCTTGCCGCTCGTGGTCCGGCGCACCGTCCCGGGGCGGACGAAGATCAGGCCCCCGGTGCGCACCTCGTGCTCCTCGCCGATGCGGGCCTCCACGCTCGCGGCGAGCGAGGCCAGGTCGATGTCGTAGTGGCTGCGGGCCCGCAGCTCCTGGACGACGACGACCCGTTCCCGCGCCCCGGGGACGGCGAACACGGTGGCCGGCCCGAACAGTCCGCTGACCTGCTGGACCGTGCGCTCCACGTCCTGCGGGTACAGGTTGCGGCCGGCGACCACGATCATGTCCTTCATCCGTCCGGTGACGTGGAGCCGGCCCTCGTGCAGCATGCCGAGGTCGCCGGTGCGCAGGTACCCTCCCCGGTCGCCGAGCCGGGCGTCGAAGGACGCGGCCGTCTCGGCGGGCCGGCGCCAGTACCCCTTCGCGACGCTGTCGCCCCGGACCCAGATCTCACCGGTGCGCCCGGCGGGGACCTCGGTGCCGGTCCGGGGGTCGACGACGCGGACCTCCGCCGACGCCGGCGCACCGCAGGAGACGGTCGGGTGTGCGGTGTCCCAGGGCCCGCCGCCGCCGGAGACCATCAGGGTCGCCTCGGCGAGCCCGTAGGCGGGGGTGAGCGCGCCGGGGCGCAGGCCCGCTGGGGCGAACCGCCGGGCGAAGGCCGTGAGGACGGCGGGGCTGATCGGCTCGCCGCCGTTGACGGCCGTGCGCCAGTGGGCCAGGTCGAGCGAGGCGATCTGGCTGTCGTTGACGCGGCGCAGGCACAGGTCGTACGCGAAGTCGGGGGCGCCGCTGACCGTCAGGCCGTAGCGGGAGACGGTGTCCAGCCAGTGGAACGGCTTCTTGACGAAGGCCTGCGGGGAGAGCATCACCGTCGTGGTGCCGAGCCACAGGGGGTGCAGCAGCTGGCCGACGAGGCCCATGTCGTGGTGGAGCGGCAGCCAGCCGCCGAAGCGGGACGCGGGACCGGTGCCGAGGGCGAGGCGGATGGCCTCCTGGTTGGCGACGAGGTTGCGGTGCGTCACCATCACCCCGCGGGGCTCGCGGGTGGAGCCCGAGGTGTACTGGAGGTACGCGACGTCGTCGGGGGCGGCCGTGACCGGCGGGCCCGGCTCCGGGTCGGTCCCCGGCCGGGCGGCCGCGTCGGTGAGCAGGCAGGTGACCTCGCCGAAGCCGGTGCGCGCCAGGAGCTGTGAGACGTCCGCGGCGTGGGCCGCCTCGGTGAGGACGCAGGCCGCCGCCGCGTCCTTGACGATCCCCGCGATGCGCTCGTCGTGGTGGCCGCGGCCGCCCGGCGGCGCCACGGGGACGGCGACGAGCCCGGCGTGGAGGCACGCCAGGAACGCGGTGGCGAACTGCCGGCGGGACGAGTGCAGGACGAGCACCCGGTCTCCGGGCGCGGCGTGGGCACGCAGCCGGGCGGCGAGGGTGCGTACCCGGGCGGCGAGGTCCGCGTAGCTGACGCTCTCGGGGGTGAGCCGCCCGTCGCGTTCGGTGAGGAGCACGAGGGCGTCGCGCCCGGGCGCCTCGGCGGCCCGCTGGTGGAACGCGTCGATGTAGGTGCGGTACGCGGTCACTGGCGCCCCCTCAGGTGTCGGGCGGGCCAGCCCCCGGGGGTGGGCCCGCCGGTGCCTCTGACGCTCCAGTCGGCGTACGCGGCCGGTCGCGGTTCGTCGGCCGGCCGGGACCTGTCGCGGAGCAGTGCCAGCAGCACGGTCGTCACGGCAGCGAGTTCCGCCGCGTCCGGCAGGCCGCGCAGCACGGTTATGCCTGTCTCTTCTGCCATGGAGGAAGACTGCGCCCAGGCGCTCGAGGGGCCCTAGGGGGCGGCACGCACCGGAGCCGGGGACGCGTGGTCCCCGACTCCGGCGGCTGCGAGGTCCGTCGCGGGTCAGTCGACGGCCCGTTCGTAGGCGAGGTGATGGCCGCGTTCGGTGGTGATGACGGCGTGGGCGGACAGCTCGGCGAGCGCGGCGCGGTAGGCGTCGGAGGCCAGGGCGCGTTCGCAGTGGCCGGCGTCCCGCCACCACTGGACACCGGTGTAGGACAGCGGCCGCACCATGGAGCGGAGCAGGTCGCTGCCGCCGAATCCGCCGAGGCGCCCGCTGGTCTCGCCGAGCGCGAGGTACGCCTTCTCGAAGGCGCTGTGGTCGCGCACCCGGCAGGAGAGCAGGACGACGGCCGGGTCGCCGACGGCCGCGTTGGCGCGCAGCGCACGGTCCACGCTGCGCGCCTGGTCGGCCTCGGTGTCCACGAGGGGCCCGAGGCGCTGCACCTGGGCGACGAACGCGTCGTCGTGCGCGGTGTCCAGGAAGCCGCTGAGTCTCCTCCAGTGGCCGAAGTGGACGTACGTCCTGGGCCGGTCGACGAGCCGTACGGTGACGAGGAAGTCGAATCCGGGCCGCTGCCTCAGGAACGTGTGGTGGCGGCGGAGTTCGCGCTCGAACGTCGCGGTGTCTCCTTTGACCTCGAACCTGTTGACGACGGTGATCGGCCCGTTGGGGTCGCGATCATGCACGTGCTTCCTCCGCGAATTGCTTGGCGTGGCGCAGGGTGGTGGAGCTGTTGGTGCCGAGGGCCTTGCGGACCAGCGCGCGGGCCTCGGCGAGGGTGGCCTCGGGGCCGAGGGCGCTGCGTACGCCTTCGGGGTCGAGGGTCACGGTGTGCCACGAGGTGGCCTTCACGGTGCCGTCGCCCTGGGATTCGATGACCCAGCGGCCGGTGTGACCGCTCATGGCGACGGGCACCCTGAGCTGCTTGTACACGATCATGTGGCGGTCCTCGAAGCAGACCCGCACCGAGGTGGTGTTGTGCAGGGAGCCGTCCGGGCTGCGGGTGTCCATGTCCATCGTCTGGATGCCGGGCTCGTCCTCGGTGAGGTCGAGGCGGGCGACGTGCGGAAGCCGCTCGGGCCACAGGTCGGCCCGGTCCAGGAAGGCGTAGACGTCGCCGGCGGCGCCGAGGATCGTCTCGGAGTCGTGGAAGGTGAAGTGGAGTTCGTCGCGGGCGTCGCCCAGCTCGGCCGCGTTCTTGAGGGCGGCGAGCTCGGCGCGGCTGTTGCGGTCGACGGCGCGCTCGATGAGTTCCTCGGCGGCCGGGTCGTCGCCGACGGCGCGGTAGTCGTGCAGCAGGACGACCCGGCTGGTGCCGTCGTCGGCGGGCTCGATGCGCCATTCGCCGCCCATCGAGGCGACGGGTGCGGCGGGGACGACCTGCCGGAAGGAGATGGTGAGCCCGGCCGGGTCGAGCACGCGGCGGGAGGTCCAGGTGCGGACCTGTTCGTTGGCGATGGCCCAGATGCGCAGGAGCTGCTCGCCCTCGGCCGCGCCGTCGCCGGGGACGTCCTCGAGGACCTCGACGTGCACGGTGGGGCCGAACACCTGGGGCCAGGAGGCGACGTCGGCGATCAGGCCGTAGACGGTGGCCGGTGAGGCGGAGATGGTGACGGAGTGTTCCGCGACATGGATCGCCGGAGATGCGGGCGTAACGGTCGCCACGGCGTACCTTCCCTTCACTGCGGCCGTGAGAGCGGCCGGTCCAGAGTGGCAGAGGTGGGCTCGAACCAGACTCGAGCGGTGGTGGAACGAGAGTGCGGTGGGGGGTGTGCCGCCGGGGTCAGCCGGTGGCCCAGTGGGGTTGTTCGGTGATCTCCACGACGGCGCAGCCCCAGCTGTAGCCGGCGCCGACGCTGATCAGTACGCAGCGGTCGCCGGGCCGGGCGCGGCCGGTGGAGACCAGGTGGTCCAGGCTCGCGAACTGGTCGCCGGCGCCGAGGTGGCCGACCGTGCGGCTCCACTCCCACGTGGTGCGGGCGGGGTCGATGCCGAACGGCCGGTGGTAGATGGAGGTGAGGCGGCGCAGGCCGAAGTGGGGCAGGACGACCCACTCGGCGTCGGCCAGTTCCATCCCGGCGTCGGCCAGGGCCTGTTTGATGACGGTGCTCTGTCCTGCGTGGGCGCGGGTGATGGCATACGACATGCCGACACGTCCGACGAAGGCGCGCTTGGCCTCCTCGAAGTCGACCGGGATGCGGTGGCTGAACGGAGCGCGGGTGAACGGTTCGTCGCCGCGGTGCAGTGGTTCGAGCTCCGGGTCGGCGAGCAGGGCGAGCGAGCGGAGGCGGGCGAAGCCGCCCCGGCGGGACAGGACGAGGGCGGTGGCCCCGTCGGCGTACGGTGTGCCCGGGTCGGTGTTCCAGCGGTCGATGCCCGGCTCGCAGAACCGGTCGGCGGTGGTGAGCAGCGCGTCGCAGCGGCCGTCGCCGGCGGTGAGGTAGGCGGTGGCGAGGTCGAGTGCGGCCAGGCCGCCGTTGGACATCTGCCGGATCTCCAGGGCGGAGCAGGTGTTGCCGAGTGCCTCGCGCTGGATGTAGGAGGCGGCGGGCCACAGGTCCTGGCCCTGGTGGTAGGTGTTGGCGTGCAGGACGAGGTCGACGTCCTCCGGCGCCGAGTCGGCGCGACTCAGGGCCGTTCGGGCCGCGGTGGCCGCCATCTCGGCGGCGGACTCGTCGGGCGAGTACGCCACGGAGACCAGTCCGGTCGTCGTGGCGACCCGGGGCGGGCAGGCCCCGGACGCCACGGCGTCGGCAATGGACACCGTGTCGGGGAGCCGTACCGACGTCCCCCGGATGTAGATGTCTTCCACGCGCACGGCTGCTCCCGTATCGGTTCGTCTTCTTCAGCCCGCGAGGGCGGTGGCGAGGGGGCTGGCTCCGCGTCCGGGTCGCACGTCGTCGAGGAGCACGTAGTGGACGGCGTCGAGCAGGGCCCGCCAGCTGGCCGTGACGGTGTTCCGGTCGACGCCCACGGTGCCCCAGCGGCGTTCGCCGTCGGAGTAGGAGATCAGGACCCGGGCGGCCGCGCTGCTGCCGGTCTCGCCGGTGAGGACGCGCACCCGATAGTCCACGAGTTCGAGTTTGGCGAGTTGCGGGAAGTACGGGTCGAGCGCCTGGTGCAGCGCCCGGTCCAGGGCGTTGACGGGCCCGTTGCCGCTGCCGCTGGCGGCGAGCGGCGCTCCGTCCAGACGCAGGCGGACGGTGGCCTCGGTGTGGACATCGCCGTCCTTGCGGCGGGCGACGGAGACGTGCCAGGAGTCGACCTCGAACGGCGGTTCGTCCGGGGTGCCGGCCAGTTCCTCGCGCAGCAGCAGCTCGAAGGAGGCGTCGGCGGACTCGAAGCTGTAGCCGTCGCTCTCCAGGTCCTTGACGCGGGCGGCGGCTCGGGCGACCTCCTCCGAGCCCGCCTCGACGTCGTAGCCCAGTTCCCGGGCCTTGAGCGCGACGGACGAGCGGCCGCCCATGTCGGAGACGAGCGTCCGCATGACGTTGCCGACGCGCTCGGGGTCGGTGTGCTGGTACAGGCCGGGGTCGACCCGCAGCGCTGAGGCGTGCAGGCCCGCCTTGTGGGTGAAGGCGGCGGGGCCGACGTAGGGGGCGGCGGGGCGGGGCGGGATGCCGGTGAGTTCGGTGATGGCGTGTCCGGTGGCGGCCAGTCCGGCGAGTTGTGCGGGGCCGATCACCGCCCTGTCCTTCTTGAGGACCAGGTTGCCGATGACGGTGAACAGGTCGGCGTTGCCGCAGCGTTCGCCGTAGCCGTGCGCGGTGCCCTGGACGTGGACGGCCCCGGCGTCCACGGCGGCGAGGGTGTTGGCGACGGCGCAGCCGGTGTCGTCGTGGCAGTGGATGCCGACGGGGGCTCCGGTCATGGCGATGGTGTCGGCCACGATCTCGTGGACCTCGTCGGGCAGGGAGCCGCCGTTGGTGTCGCAGAGGACCACGGCCTCGGCGCCGGCCTCGGCCGCGGTGCGGACGACGGCGAGGGCGTAGTCGCGGTTGAGGCGGTGGCCGTCGAAGTAGTGCTCGGCGTCGAGGAAGACGCGCCGGCCGGCATGCACCAGGTGGCGCACGGTGCTTCCGATCATGGCGAGGTTCTCGGCGAGCGTGGTGCGCAGGGCGCGCTGCACATGTCCGGTGTGGCTCTTGCCGACCAGGGTGATGACCGGTGCCCCGGCCGCCAGCAGGGCGCGGACCTGGGGGTCGGTGGAGACCGGGATGCCCGGCCGGCGCGTGGCGCCGAAGGCGGCGAGCAGCGCGTTGTCGAGCGTCAGTTCGGTCTGGGCGCGGTGGAAGAACTCGGTGTCCCTGGGGATGGCGCCCGGCCAGCCGCCCTCGATGAAGCCGACGCCGAGGGCGTCCAGGTGGCGGGCGACGGCCAGCTTGTCGTCGACCGTGAGCACCATGCCTTCCTGCTGGCTGCCGTCCCGCAGGGTCGTGTCGTAGAGCTGCAGGCTCTCCTCGGCCATCGCCCCTCCTCCTTCGTGCCGCCGGTACCCGTCATACGGCGGCTCTGGTCGGGCCACCGTCCGGTGGCCGGCTCGGGAAGCCCTGGAGCGGCGGTCGACACCCGGTGTGCGCCGCTCCCGGGCCACGCGGGCAGGGCGGCGCCCCCTCCGGCGGTGCCGGAGGGGGCTGGGCGCGGACGCCTCAGGGGCGTACCGCGGCGAGCGGCGGCACGGTCTCCTTGAGCGGGCGCCACCAGCCGGGGTTGGCCCGGTACCAGGCCACCACGTCGGCGAGCCCCTGCTCGAAGGGCACCGCGGGCGTGAAGCCCAGCTCCTCGCGGATCTTGCTGTCGTCGAGCGAGTAGCGCAGGTCGTGGCCCTTGCGGTCGGGGACGGTGCGCACGAGGGCCGGGTCGGCCCCGCACAGTTCCAGGAGCAGGTCCGTCATCTGCCGGTTGGTGCGTTCGTTGCCCCGGCCGACGTTGTAGATCTCGCCGGGCCGGCCGCGGGTGACGACCAGCTGGACCGCGCGGCAGTGGTCGTCGACGTGCAGCCACTCGCGGACGTTGCTCCCGTCGCCGTAGAGGCCGACCGGCAGTCCGTCGAGCAGGTTGGTCACGAACAGCGGGATCAGTTTCTCGGTGTGCTGGTAGGGGCCGTAGTTGTTGGAGCAGCGGGTGATGGACAGGTCGAGTCCGTGGCTGCGCCAGTAGGAGCGGGCGACGAGGTCGCTGGCGGCCTTGGAGGCGGCGTACGGGGAGTTGGGGAGCAGCGGCCAGTCCTCGGTCCAGGAGCCGGTGTCGATGGACCCGTAGACCTCGTCGGTGGAGATGTGGACGACGCGCTGGACGCCCGCGGCGACGCAGGCGTCCAGCAGGGTCTGGGTGCCGGCGACGTTGGTGCGGACGAAGTCCGACGCGTCGACGAGCGACCGGTCGACGTGCGACTCGGCCGCGAAGTGCACCACGACGTCGTGGCCGGGGAGCAGGTCGAACAGGAGCGCGCGGTCGCAGACGTCGCCCTGGACGAAGGTGAGCCGCGGGCCGTCGGGGGGCAGGTTGGCGCGGTTCCCGGCGTAGGTGAGCTTGTCCAGGACCGTGACGCGGGCCTGGGCGAAGCCGGGGTAGCCGCCTTCGAGGAGCGTCCGCACGTAGTGCGAGCCGATGAAGCCGGCGCCTCCGGTGACGAAGACCCTCATGCGGCCACCACCACACTGGAGTGGTCGCCGACCACGATCCTGCTGCGGTTGGTGCGGGCCTGCGAGGACACGGTGGCGTCCCGGCCGATGACCGAGCCGTGCACCCCGCCGACGCTGTGGATCCGCGCCCCGTCCAGCATGATCGAGTCCTCCATCCCCGCCGCGGCGAGGACGCAGTCCCGCCCGATCGCGGTGTACGGCCCGATGTGGCTGTCCTCGACGACGCTGCCCGCGCCGACGATCACGGGGCCGGTGATCCGCGACCGCACGATGCGGGCGCCCTCCTCGACGACCACGGCGCCGACCAGTTCGCTGGTGCCGTCGACGTCTCCGGCGACGGCGGGCTTCAGGCCGTCGAGGAGTTCGCGGTTGCAGTGGAGTACGTCCTCGACCTTGCCGGTGTCCTTCCAGAACCCGTGGTAGGTACTGGCGCGCACGTCGTCGCCCCGGGCGACCAGCCACTGGATGGCGTCGGTGACCTCCAGTTCGCCCCGGGCGCTGGGCCCGATGGCGGCGACCGCCTCGTGGATGGCGGGGGTGAAGAAGTACACCCCGATCACGGCGAGGTCGCTGCGCGGTGTCCGCGGCTTCTCCACCAGCCGCAGGACGCGGCCGTCGTCACCGACCTCCGCGACACCGAACGCCCGGGGGTCGGGGACCGGGTGCACCACCACCTGGGCGGCGGGGCGCAGGGCGCGGAACTCGTCGGCTATGTCCTTGACGCCCTCGGTCAGCAGGTTGTCGCCGAGGTACATCACGAAGTCGTCGTCGCCGAGGAAGTCGCGGGAGATGGCGATGCAGTGGGCGAGTCCGCGGGGCAGGTCCTGGTGGACGTAGGTGAGGCGCACGCCCAGCGAGGAGCCGTCACCGAGTGCCCGGGCGATCTCCTGGCCGCGGTCGCCGACCACGACTCCCACGTCCCGCACCCCGAGGTCCCGCAGGTCCTCCATCACATGGGCCAGCACCGGTTTGTTGGCGATCGGCATGAGCTGTTTGGGCATGGAGTGGCTGAAGGGGCGCAGTCTGCTGCCGAGCCCCCCGGCCAACACGAGTGCTTTCATCGTCGGACCTCCATCGTCGGGCCTCCTCAGAGGGCGGTCAGCACCTCGCGCAGGGCCCCGATCACCCGGTCCTGGGTCTCCGGGGGCAGCGACGGGTACATCGGCAGCGAGAAGATCTCGCCGGCGAGCCGTTCGGTGACCGGCAGGGCACCGCGCTCGTAGCCGAGGTGCTGGAAGCCGGTCATGGTGTGCACGGGCCAGGGGTAGCTGATGTTGAGCGCGATGTCGTGGCTCTTCAGCGCCTCGATGATCTCGTCGCGCCGCGGGTGGCGGACGACGTAGACGTAGTACACGTGCTCGTTGCCGGGGTTGGTGGCCGGCAGGAGCAGGCCGCCGGGTCCGGTGAGGTCGGCGAGCCCTTCCTCGTAGCGGCGCGCGATCGCGCGCCGGCCCTCGATGTAGGCGTCCAGGCGGGTCAGTTTGCGGCGCAGGATCTCGGCGTGGACCTCGTCGAGACGGCTGTTGTGGCCGGGGGTCTCGACGACGTAGTACGTCTTCTCCATGCCGTAGTAGCGCAGCCGGCGCAGCCGGGCGTCGGTGTCCGGGTCGTCGGTGATGACGGCGCCGCCGTCGCCGTAGGCGCCCAGCACCTTGGTCGGGTAGAAGGAGAAGGCCGCCGCGTCGCCCATGGTCCCGGCGAGCCGCCCGTGGTGGCTCGCCCCGTGGGCCTGGGCGCAGTCCTCCAGGATCTTCAGGCCGTGCTGCTCGGCGAGCCGGGTCAGCGGCGCCATGTCGGCGCACTGACCGTAGAGGTGGACCGGGAGCAGGGCCTTGGTGCGGGGGGTGATGGCTGCGGCGACCTGGTCGGTATCGATGAGGAAGTCGCTCTCGCGGACGTCGACGAAGACCGGTGTGGCACCGGTCGCGTCGATGGCGAGGACGGTCGGCGCGGCTGTGTTGGAGACGGTGATCACCTCGTCGCCGGGCCCCACGCCGAGGGCCTGGAGGGCGAGCTTGAGGGCGTTGGTCCCGTTGTCGACGCCGGTGCAGTGCCGTACGCCGTGCCAGGCGGCGTACTCCTCCTCGAAGCCCCGCACGCTCTTTCCGAGGACGAGCTGGCCGGAGCCGAACACGGTCTCGACGGCGTCGAGGATGTCCTTGCGCTCGGTCGCGTACTCCGGCAGGTAGTCCCAGACGTAGGTGGTCATGGGTGGGTCAGCCTCCATCAGTTCCGTCGGGCGGTCCGTACGCCGTGTCCGTGGTCCGGTGCGTGCCCGGTGGCCGGTGTCCGGTGCCCGCAATGTGTGGCGCGGCAGTCGGGTCTCGCTCAAGCGCGGGTGGTCGCCCCGTGGCGGTGGGCGTCCCGGGCCGCGCCGGTGCGCAGCAGCCGTTCGGTGTCCGCGCCGGACCAGCCGCACTCCGCGAGGACCTCCCGGGTGTGTTCGCCGGGGCGCGGGGCGGGCGGGGGCACCGTCGCGGTGGTGCGGCCGAAGCGGGGCGCGGGGCCCGGCTGGACGCCGGTGTCGTCGCGCAGGTAGGTGCCGCGGGCCGCGTGGTGGGGGTGGGCCACGGCCTCGGTGACGGACAGCACGGGGCTCACGCACGCCTCGGTGCCGTCGAAGACGGCCGCCCAGTCGTCGCGGGTGCGGGTGGCGAACCGGGCGGCGAACAGCTCGCGCAGCGCGGGCCAGCCGGCCCGGTCCGACCGGTCGGGCACGAGGGCGGCGTCGAGTCCGAGGCCGTCCAGCAGGGCGGCGTAGAAGCGGTCCTCCAGGGCCCCGACGGCGACGTGCCCGCCGTCCGCGCAGGCGTACACCGTGTAGTAGGGGGCTCCGCCGTCCAGCAGGTTGTCTCCCCTGCCGCCCTGCCACTCCCCCGCCTCCGCCATGCCGATCAGCATGCCGAGCAGGGACGCCGTGCCGTCCACGATCGCCGTGTCGACGACCTGGCCGCGTCCGGACGTCCGGCGCTCGTGGAGGGCGGCGAGGACGCCGACGGCCAGGTACAGCCCGCCGCCGGCGAAGTCACCGAGCAGGTTGACGGGCGGCACCGGGGGCCCGCCGCCGGTGCCGATGGCGTGCAACGCGCCGCTCAGCGCGATGTAGTTGATGTCGTGGCCGGGCGCCCGGGACAGTGGCCCGTCCTGGCCCCACCCCGTCATCCGGGCGTACACCAGCGCCGGGTTCCGCTCGGCGCACACCGCCGGGCCGATACCGAGGCGCTCGGCGACTCCCGGCCGGAAGCCCTCCACGAGGACGTCGGCGCGCTCCGCCAGCCGCAGGACGGCTTCGGTGCCGTCGGGGTGCTTGAGGTCCAGGGCCACGGAGCGCCGCCCCCGGTCGAGGACCCGGTGCCAGGTGCCGAACGCCCGCTCCCCGTCGGCGCGGTCGACGCGTACGACGTCGGCGCCGAGGTCGGCGAGGAGCATGCAGGCGAAGGGGGCGGGCCCGATCCCCGCCAGTTCGACGACCCGCAGACCGCTCAGCGGCCCACCCGGCCGGGCATCGTCACGTTGCGTGATCAGCATGCGGGCACGGTAGGGACGGGTCCTACAGAACCCCTCAAGCCTGCCGGCGCGGCCCCCGCCCTCAAGGGCGGCCCGAGCGCGGCAGGCGACAGTACGGGCATGCCCACGCTCCAGCGCCGCGCGCTCAACCGAGCCCTGATCGAGCGGCAGTTGCTGCTCCGCCGCCACCGCATGGCCGCCACCACGGCGGTCGGCCACCTGGTCGGCATGCAGGCGCAGGCGCCGGACCCGCCGTACGTCGGCCTGTGGAGCCGGCTGGCGGGCTTCCGGCACGAGGAGCTGGCCGGGCTGCTGACCTCACGGGAGGCGGTGCGCGTGACCCTGTTGCGCGCCACCGTCCACCTGGTCACCGCCGAGGACTGCCTGGCCCTGCGCCCGCTGGTCCAGCCGGCCCTCGACCGCGACCTGCGCGCCGCCACCCGGTACGCCAAGGCGTCCGCGGGGCTGCCCCCGGACGCCCTGCGCCGGGCCGCGCGCGCCGCCCTGGCCGACGGGCCGCTCACCCCCGGCGAACTGGGCTCCGCGCTCGCGGCGCGGTGGGCGGACCGCGACCCGGCCGGGCTGGCGTACGCGGTGCGCAACCTGCTGCCGCTGGTGCAGGTGCCGCCGCGGGGCGTCTGGGGCGTGGGCGGACGGACCCGGTACGCCACCGCCGAGTCCTGGCTCGGCCGGCCAACGGCGGCCACCCCGCCGCCGGGCGGCGTGGACACCATGGTGACGCGCTACCTGCGCGCGTACGGCCCGGCCTCCGTCAAGGACGTGCAGACCTGGTCGGGGCTGACCCGGCTGCGTGAGGTCCTGGAGCGGCTCCGGCCGGTCCTGCGGACGTTCCGCGACGAGCAGGGCGCGGAGCTGTTCGACGTGCCGGAGGCGCCGCTGCCCGACGCGGACACCCCCGCGCCGGTGCGCTTCCTGCCGGAGTTCGACAACATCCTGCTGTCGCACGCCGACCGGGTCCGCGTCCTGGGCGACGTGCCCCGGTCGGCGCTCTTCACCCGCAACGGGACCATCCGCGCCACCGTGCTGGTCGACGGCTTCGTCCGGGGCACCTGGTCGGTCGTCCAGGAGCGCGGAGCGGCCACCCTGTGCGTCGAACCCCTCGGTCAGGGTGCCCCGCTCTCCCGCCCCGAGCGGGACGCCGTGGCGGAGGAGGGCGCCCGCCTGCTGGAGTTCGCGGCGGCCGGGGCGGGCCCGCGCGACGTCCGCGTCGCCTCCGGCGGCCCCGCGCCCCGGTCCACAGTTCGAGCAACCATCGACGAAAGAGGCAACCCGTCATGACCGACAAGCCGTTCACCGGCCGTACCGTCGTCGTCACCGGAGGCGGCACCGGCATCGGCCGGGCGACCGCCCTGGCCTTCGCCGGGCTCGGCGCGGCGACCGTGATCGTCACCGGCCGGCGCAAGGACCGGCTGGACGAGACCGCCGCGCTCAGCCCGGCGGTGGTGCCCGTGGCCGCCGACGTCACCACCGAGGAGGGGACGCGCGCGGTCGCCGACGCGGTGACCGCGGCGGGCGGCACGCTGGACGTCCTGGTCCACAACGCCGGGGTGTTCCGGTTCACCCCGCTGGCCGCGCTCGACGAGACGGCCGCCCAGGAGGTCTGGGACGTCAACGTCGTCGCCCCGCTGCGGCTCACCCACCGGCTGCTGCCGCTGCTGCGCTCGCCGGGCGGCAGCATCGTCCTCGTCTCCAGCCGGGGCGGCCACAATCCCGGCCCGGGCAGCTCCGTCTACTCGGCGAGCAAGGCGGCGGTGCACAGCTTCACCCGTAGCTGGGCGGCGGAGCTGTCCGCCTCGGGCATCCGCGTCAACGCGGTGGCGCCCGGCTTCGTCCGCACCGAGGCGTACGCCGCCAACGGGCTGAGCCCCGAGCAGGTCGAGGGCCTCTTCGCGGGCGTCGTGCAGGGCATCCCGCTCGGCCGGGTCGCCGAGGCCGAGGACATCGCCCCCTGGATCACCCGGCTCGCGGAGCCGGGCAGCGACCTGGTGACCGGTCAGGTCATCACCGTCGACGGCGGCATGGACGTGGGCGGGGGCGCGGCCTGATGAGCATCGTCCCCTTCCGTGTCGAGACGCCCGACAGCGACCTGGACGACCTGCGCCTGCGGCTGGCCCGCACCCGCTGGCCGGAGCGGGAGACGGTCACCGACTGGTCGCAGGGCGCGCCGCTGTCGTACGTGCGGGAGCTGTGCGCGTACTGGGCGGACGGCTACGACTGGCGGGCGACCGAGGCGAGGCTGAACGCCCTGCCGCAGTTCCGTACCGAGATCGACGGGCTGGGCATCCACTTCCTGCACGTGCGGTCCCGGCACGAGAACGCGGTGCCGCTGCTGATCACCCACGGCTGGCCCGGTTCCGTCGTGGAGTTCCTCGACCTCGTTGGCCCGCTGACCGACCCGGACGACCCGGCGGACGCGTTCCACGTGATCTGCCCCTCCCTGCCCGGCTACGGCTACAGCGACCGGCCGTCCGCCACCGGCTGGACCGCCGAGCGCATCGCCGCCGCGTGGGACGAGCTGATGACACGGCTCGGATACGAGCGGTACGCGGCCCACGGGGTCGACTGGGGCTCGTTCGTCACGGCCATCCTGGGCGAACGGGACTCCGAGCGCGCCGCGGACGCCCGGCGGCTCCTCGGCATCCATGTGACGATGCCCTTCGCGCGGCCGCCCCAGGAGCAGGTGGAACTGTCGGAGCGGGACCTCGCCGGGCTGTCCCTGATGAAGGAGTTCCAGCGGACCGAGGGCGGTTACTCGGTCATCCAGACGACCCGGCCGCAGACCCTCGGCTACGGGCTCACCGACTCACCGGCCGGCCAGCTCGCCTGGATGGTCGAGAAGTACTGGGCGTGGAGCGACCACGGCGGCGACCTGGAGAAGGCGATCCCCCGCGACCGGGTCCTCGACGCCGTCACCGTCGGCTGGCTGGCCGCGACGGCGGTCTCGTCCGCCCGCATCTACTGGGAGAGCCAGAACAAGCTGGCCCTCGGACCGGTGCGGGTACCGGCCGCGGTGTCCAACTTCCCCAAGGACGGCCGCATGCCCCGCCCCTGGATCGAGGGGCGCTTCACCGACCTGCGCCGCTGGACCGACCACGACAGCGGCGGCCACTTCCCCGCTCTCGAACAGCCCGGCACCCTCGTCGCCGAACTGCGCGCCTTCTTCGGCTCGCTGCGCTGACCCCACCCCTTCGAGGAAGGACCCATCGTGACCGCACCCACCGCCGAGTCGGGCCAGGAGCAGCAGGACCCGACCTTCCCCTACAAGCGCACCTGCCCGTTCACGCCGCCCGCCGAGTACGCCGGGATGGTCGAGGAGGACGTCTCGCAGGTCACCCTGACCGGTTCCGGACTGCGGATATGGACCGTCACCGGCTATGAGACGATCCGCCGGCTGCTCACCGACCCGCGGGTCAGCGCGTCGCGCCGGCACGCGAACTTCCCCTTCTACTTCATCGCGCCGCCGGAGTACCGGACCGAGACCTCCTTCATCGGCTACGACGGCAAGGAGCACACCAGCACCCGGCGCAAGGCGGCGCTGACCTTCACCAACCGCCAGGTGCAGCGGCTGCGGCCGCGCATCGAGGAGATCGTCGACGAGCACATCGACCTGATGCTGTCGATGGAGCCGCCGGTCGACATGCACCGGGTGTTCTCGCTCGCCGTGCCGATGACCGTCATCTGCGAGCTGCTCGGCATCCCGCAGGACCGGCACGACTTCTTCATCAAGCACGGGACGGCGCTGCTCGGCGGGCACAGCTCGACGGAGGAGCGCCAGGCCGCGATCGTCGAGGTGAACGCGTACGTCGAGGAGCTGATCCAGCTCAAGAAGCGGGAGCCCGGCGACGACCTGCTCAGCCGGGCGATGGCCGACTACGAGGCCTCCGGCGAGTCGTACACCGACCGCGACCTGTTCAACATGGTCCGGCTGCTGATGAACGGCGGGCACGAGACCACGGCCAGCCAGATCTCGCTGGGTACCGCCTGCCTGCTGGAGAACCCGGACCAGCTGGAGCAGCTGCGGAACGACCCGGCGCTGATCAAGCCGGCGGTCGAGGAGCTGGTGCGGATCGCGACGATCGGCGACACCGCGGTGCCCCGGGTGGCGCTGGAGGACATCGAGATCGGCGGCAAGGTGATTCCCAGGGGCGACGGCATCCTGTGCCTGGGCCTGGCGGCCAACCGCGACCCGGAGGTCTTCCCCGAGCCGGACAAGGTGATCCTCAGCCGCGGCAGCCGCAAGCACCTGGGATTCGGGCACGGTGTGCACCACTGCATCGGCGCGGACCTGGCCCGGCTGGAGCTCGAGATCGTGTGGAGCAAGCTCTTCGACCGCATCCCGGGGCTGAAGCTGGCCAAGCCGTTCCTGGAGATCGAGCGGAAGGAAGGCGCGGTCATTTACGGCCTGTGGGAGCTGCCCGTCGAGGGCTGGTGACCCGGAACCGCCGGAACGCCGAAGCGGGCCCTGCTCTCCGGGAGAGCAGGGCCCGCTTCCGTGGTGCGCGCGCCGGTCAGGCCGGCTGGAGGGCGCCGCGCGGGGTCACGCCGAGGTTCCGGTGGATGTCGAGGGCGGCGGTGGACCGGTTGAGCGTGATGTAGTGCAGGCCGGGCGCGCCCTCGGCGAGGAGGCGGTCGGCCATCGCGGTGGCGTGGTCGACGCCGATGCGGTGCGCGGCGGCCGGGTCGTCCCTGGCCGCCTCCAGGCGGTGGGCCAGGTCCTCGGGGAAGGCGGCGTCGCTGAGTTCGGCGAAGCGGCGGATCTGGCGGGCGTCGGTGGCGGGCATGATCTCCGGGATGACCGGGGTGTCGCAGCCGGCGGCCGCGACCCGGTCGCGGAAGCGCAGGTAGTCCTCGGGGTCGAAGAACATCTGGGTGATGGCGTAGTCGGCGCCGGCCCGGCACTTGGCGACGAAGTGCCGGATGTCGCTCTCCCAGTCGCGGGAGCGCGGGTGCAGCTCGGGGAAGGCCGCCACGCCGACGCAGAAGTTGCCGGAGCGGCGGACGAGGCCGACCAGGTCGCGGGCGTAGGTGAGTCCCTGCGGGTGGGGCAGCCACGGGCCGCGGGGGTCGCCCGGCGGGTCGCCGCGCAGGGCGAGGATGTCGTGGACGCCCGCGTCCGCGTACTGGCCGATGATGTGCCGCAACTCGGCGACCGAGTGTCCGACGGCGGTGAGGTGGGCCACCGGTCGCAGCGTCGTCTCGGCCGCGATGCGCTGGGTGACCTCGATGGTGCGGTCGCGGGACGACCCTCCCGCCCCGTACGTCACGGAGACGAACGTGGGCGCCAGGGCCTCGACGCGGCGGATCGCGGCCCACAGGGTGCGCGCGCCGGCGTCGCTCTTGGGTGGGAAGAACTCGAAGGAGAAGGAGCGCTGTCCTGAGGCCAGGAGCTCCCCCAGTGTCGGCACGGATGGCATGGGCGGCCTCTCGTGGTCGGCCTTCGGCCGGGCGCCGGCCTCGGCACGGGGGCGGCGGGTCAGCGGGCGTTGTAGTAGCTCGCTTCGGGGTGGTGGACGACGATGGCGTCGGTGGACTGCTCGGGGTGGAGCTGGAACTCCTCGGAGAGGTGGACGCCGATCCGCTCCGGCCGGAGCAGGTCGGCGATCTTGGCCCGGTCCTCCAGGTCGGGGCAGGCGGGGTAGCCGAGGGAGTACCGGCAGCCCTGGTACTCGGTGCGGAGCATCCCGTCGAGCGTCGACGGATCGGTCCCGGCGATGCCGAGTTCGGCGCGCACGCGCGCGTGCCAGTACTCGGCGAGGGCCTCGGCCAGCTGGACGGACAGGCCGTGCAGTTCGAGGTAGTCGCGGTAGGAGTCGGCGGCGAACAGCTCCGCGGTGGCCTCGCCGATGCGCGAGCCGACGGTGACGACCTGGAGGGCGACGACGTCCGTCTCGCCGGACTCCTCGGGGCGGAAGAAGTCGGCGAGGCAGAGGCGGCGGCCGCGGCGCTGGCGGGGGAAGGTGAAGCGGGCGCGCTCGGAGCCGCGTTCGTCCAGGACGATCAGGTCGTCGCCCTTGGAGACGCACGGGAAGTAGCCGTGGACGACCGCCGCTTCGAGCAACTGCTCGGTGTGGAGCCGTTCCAGCCAGCCGCGCAGCCGTGGCCGGCCCTCGGTCTCGATGGTGTCCTGGCCCTTGAGGCCCCACTGGCCCTTGAACAGGGCGCCCTCGTCCAGCCAGGACGCGTACTCCTTGAGCTGGATGCCCTTGACGACCCGGGTGCCCCAGAACGGCGGCTGGGGTACGGGGTTGTCGGTGGCCACGTCGGAACGGACGGCGCCGGCTTCCGGGCGCTCCTCGACGTGCGCGGTTTCGCGTACCGGCACCCTGCGCTTCTTGAGTTCGGGCAGGGTGGCGCCGGGGACGCCGCGCTTGACCGCGATGAGCGCGTCCATCAGGCGCAGCCCCTCGAACGCGTCCCGGGCGTAGCGGACTTCGCCCTGGTAGATCTCGTGCAGGTCCTGCTCGACATACGCCCGGGTCAGCGCGGCGCCGCCGAGGATGACCGGGAAGCGGGAGGCGAGACCTCGGGCATTGAGTTCTTCGAGGTTCTCCTTCATGATCACGGTGGATTTGACGAGGAGGCCGGACATGCCGATGACGTCGGCCTTGTGTTCGTCCGCGGCATCCAGGATGGCCGAAACCGGCTGCTTGATACCGAGGTTGACCACGTTGTAGCCATTGTTGGACAGGATGATGTCGACGAGGTTCTTGCCGATGTCATGGACGTCACCACGGACCGTGGCCAGCACGATGGTGCCCTTGCCGTCGTCGTCCGTCTTCTCCATGTGCGGCTCCAGATGTGCCACCGCCGTCTTCATCACCTCGGCCGACTGCAGCACGAACGGCAACTGCATCTGACCCGAGCCGAACAACTCACCAACGACCTTCATCCCCTCCAACAGGGTGTCGTTGACGATGTCGAGGGCGGGGCGGGTGGTGAGGGCCTCGTCGAGGTCGGCCTCCAGACCGTTCTTCTCCCCGTCGATGATCCGCCGCTGAAGCCGCTCCTCCAACGGCAAAGCCGCCAGCTCCTCGGCCTTGCCCGCCTTCAGCGACTTGGTGTTGACCCCCTCGAACAACTCCATCAGCTTCTGCAGCGGGTCATAACCCTCCGCGCGCCGGTCGTAGATCAGGTCCAGCGCGGTGGTGACCTGCTCCTCGTCGAACCGGGCGATGGGGAGGATCTTGCTGGCATGCACGATCGCCGAATCCAGACCCGCCTTCACACACTCGTCCAGGAACACCGAGTTCAGCAGAATCCGCGCCGCGGGGTTCAGGCCGAAGCTGATGTTGGACAGGCCCAGCGTGGTCTGCACCTCGGGATGACGCCGCTTCAGCTCCCGGATCGCCTCGATCGTGGCGATCCCGTCCTTGCGCGACTCCTCCTGACCCGTGCAGATCGTGAACGTGAGCGTGTCGATGAGGATGTCCGACTCATGGATGCCCCAGTTCTCCGTGAGGTCGGTGATCAGCCTTTCGGCGATCGCGACCTTCGTCTCCACCGTCCGCGCCTGACCCTCCTCATCAATGGTCAGCGCGATCAGCGCGGCACCGTGCTCCCGGGCCAGCGCGGTGACCTTCGCGAACCGTGACTCGGGGCCGTCGCCGTCTTCATAGTTGACGGAGTTGATCACCGCTCGGCCGCCGAGCTTCTCCAGCCCCGCCCGGATCACCTCGACCTCGGTGGAGTCCAGCACGATCGGCAGCGTGGAGGCGGTCGCGAACCGGCCGGCCAGCTCCTCCATGTCCGCCACACCGTCCCGGCCGACATAGTCCACACACAGGTCCAGCATGTGGGCGCCCTCGCGGATCTGGTCCCGGGCCATCTCCACACAGTCGTCCCAGCGGCCCTCCAGCATCGCCTCACGGAACTTCTTCGAACCATTCGCGTTCGTCCGCTCACCGATCGCCATATACGCGGTGTCCTGCCGGAACGGCACCGTCTGATACAACGACGCCGCCCCCGGCTCCGGACGCGGATCACGAGGTGCCGGAACCAGCCCCCGCACCCGCTCCGCCACCTGACGCAAATGCTCCGGCGTCGTACCGCAGCACCCACCCACCAGCGACAACCCGTACTCCCGGACGAAGTTCTCCTGCGCGTCCGCCAGCTCGCCGGCCGACAGCGGATAATGCGCCCCGTCCTTGCCCAGCACCGGCAGACCCGCATTCGGCATACACGACAACGGCACCCGAGAATGCCGCGCCAAGTACCGCAGGTGCTCGCTCATCTCCGCCGGACCCGTGGCACAGTTCAGCCCGATCATGTCGATGCCCAACGGCTCCAACGCCGTCAGCGCCGCCCCGATCTCCGAACCCAGCAACATCGTCCCCGTCGTCTCCACCGTGACGGAGACGATCAGCGGCAGGTCCTCACCCAGGGCCTGGAGCGCCCGCCGGGCGCCCAGCACCGCGGCCTTGGTCTGGAGAAGGTCCTGCGTCGTCTCCACCAGCAGCGCGTCGGCACCCCCGGTCACCAGCCCTTCCGCGTTCCGCTGGTAGGCGTCGCGCAACGCGTCGTAGGGGGCGTGGCCGAGCGTGGGCAACTTGGTGCCGGGCCCCATGGAACCGAGCACCCAGCGCTGCCGGCCGTCCCCGGCGGTGAACCGGTCGGCGGTCTCACGGGCGATCCGCGCCCCCGCCTCCGACAGTTCGAAGACGCGTTCCGGGATGTCGTACTCCCCGAGGGCCGCGAGGTTCGCGCCGAAGGTGTTGGTCTCCACGCAGTCGACGCCTACGGCGAAGTACGCCTCGTGGACCGACCGGACGATGTCCGGCCGCGTCACGTTCAGGACCTCGTTGCAGCCTTCCAGCTGCTGGAAGTCCTCCAGGGTGGGGTCCTGGTCCTGGAGCATCGTGCCCATGGCTCCGTCGGCCACGACCACGCGGGAGGCGAGCGCCTCGCGGAGAGCCGTCGACCGGGCGCTCATCGTGGGGCCTCCCCGAGCCAGGGGGTGAACTCGGCGGCGGCCTCGCGGCCGTAGGCGGCCGTGATGTCGGCGAAGAGGGCCGCGGGGTCCACCTCGTACTCCTGGGGGCCGACGGCCGCGAGGACGGTGGTGGCCAGGGCGCAGCCCAGGCGCGCGGCCGACTCGGCGGGCAGGCCGCGGCCGGTCGCCGCCAGGAACCCGGCCCGGAAGGCGTCGCCGACGCCGGTCGGGTCGGCCGTCGACCGGGCGGGGACGGCGGGCAGCACGACGGGCGCGTCGCCGTCCCGTTCGATCCGGGCGCCGTCGGCGCCCAGGGTGGTGACCCAGGCGCCGACCTTGCGCAGGACGTCCGCCCTTTCCCAGCCGGTGCGTTCGAGGAGCAGCGCCGCCTCGTACTCGTTGGTGAAGAGCCAGGTTGCCCCCTCCACGAGGTGGGCGATCTGGGGGCCGGTGAGGGTGGCGAGCTGCTGTGAGGGGTCGGAGGCGAACGGGATGCCCAGGGCGCGGCACTCGGTGGTGTGCCGGAGCATGGCCTCGGGGTCGTTGGGTGCGACGAGGACGAGGTCGAGTCCACCGGCGTACTCGGCGACGTGCCCGATGCTGATGTCACGGGCCTCGCTCATCGCGCCGGCGTAGAAGGCCGCGATCTGGTTCATGTCCCGGTCGGTCACGCACGAGAAGCGTGCCGTCTGCCGGGTCGCGGAGACGTGGACGGCGTCGGTGTCGACGCCGTGCTCCTTGAGCCAGACGCGGTACTCGGCGAAGTCGTCGCCGACGGCGCCGACGAGGACCGGGTCGAGCCCGAACCCCCCGAGTCCGTAGGCGATGTTGGCCGCGACCCCGCCGCGCCGGACGTCGAGGCCGCCGACGAGGAAGGACAGGGAGATCTTGTCCAGGCTGTCGGCGAGGAGCTGGTCGGTGAAGCTGCCGGGGAAGGCCATCAGGTGGTCGGTCGCGATGGATCCGGTGACGGCGATACGCATGTCAGATTCCCGCCGCCGCGCGGAGGGCCTCGACGCGGTCGGTGCGCTCCCAGGTGAAGTCGGGGAGCTCACGGCCGAAGTGGCCGTACGCGGCGGTCTGCGAGTAGATCGGCCGCAGCAGGTCGAGGTCGCGGATGATCGCGGCCGGGCGGAGGTCGAAGACCTCGCCGATGGCGTTCTCGATCTTCTCGGCGTCGATCTTGGCGGTGCCGAAGGTCTCGACGAAAAGCCCGACCGGCTCGGCCTTGCCGATGGCGTAGGCGACCTGGACCTCGCAGCGCGAGGCGAGCCCGGCCGCGACGACGTTCTTGGCGACCCAGCGCATCGCGTAGGCGGCCGAGCGGTCCACCTTGGACGGGTCCTTGCCCGAGAAGGCACCGCCGCCGTGGCGGGCCATGCCGCCGTACGTGTCGATGATGATCTTGCGACCGGTCAGGCCGGCGTCACCCATCGGGCCGCCGATCTCGAACCGCCCGGTCGGGTTGACCAGCAGCCGGTAGCCCTCGGTGTCGAGCTTGATGCCCTCGTCGGCGAGCTGGCGCAGCACGTGCTCGACGACGTACTCGCGCACGTCGGGCGCGAGCAGCGACTCGAGGTCGATGTCGGAGGCGTGCTGCGAGGAGACGACGACCGTGTCGAGGCGGACGGCCTTGTCACCGTCGTACTCGATGGTGACCTGGGTCTTGCCGTCGGGGCGCAGGTACGGGACGGTGCCGTCCTTGCGGACCTCCGTGAGGCGCCTGGACAGCCGGTGCGCGAGGTGGATCGGCAGCGGCATCAGCTCGGGCGTCTCGTCCGACGCGTAGCCGAACATCAGGCCCTGGTCGCCGGCGCCCTGCTTGTCGAGCTCGTCGCCGTCGTGCCCCGCGGCGGCGCCCTCGACGCGCTTCTCGTAGGCGGTGTCGACGCCCTGCGCGATGTCCGGGGACTGGGCGCCGATCGAGACCGAGACGCCGCAGGATTCGCCGTCGAAGCCCTTGGCGGAGGAGTCGTAGCCGATCTCCAGGATCTTCTCGCGGACGAGGGACGCGATCGGCGCGTACGCCCGGGTCGTCACCTCACCGGCGATGTGGACCTGACCGGTGGTGATCAGGGTCTCGACGGCCACGCGGGAGGTGGGGTCCTCCCGGAGCAGCGCGTCGAGGATGGTGTCGCTGATCTGGTCGGCGATCTTGTCGGGATGCCCCTCGGTGACGGACTCCGAGGTGAACAGGCGGCGGGACATGCGCACTCCAAGGGGGTAGCGGGTTCCGGGTCAGTAGCGGTAGTGGTCGGGCTTGTAGGGCCCTTCGACCTCGACGCCGATGTAGGCGGCCTGCTCGGGGCGGAGCGTCGTCAGCTTCACACCGAGCGCGTCCAGGTGCAGGCGGGCGACCTTCTCGTCCAGGTGCTTGGGCAGCACGTAGACGTCGGTCGGGTACTCCTCGGGCTTGGTGAACAGCTCGATCTGGGCCAGCGTCTGGTCCGCGAAGCTGTTCGACATCACGAACGAGGGGTGACCGGTGGCGTTGCCCAGGTTGAGCAGCCGGCCCTCCGACAGCACGATGATCGTCTTGCCGTCGGGGAAGGTCCACGTGTGGACCTGCGGCTTGACCTCGTCCTTGACGATGCCCGGGATCCTGGCCAGACCGGCCATGTCGATCTCGTTGTCGAAGTGACCGATGTTCCCCACGATCGCCTGGTGCTTCATCCTGGCCATGTCCGCGGCCATGATGATGTCCTTGTTACCGGTCGTGGTGATGAACAGGTCGGCCTGGCCGATCACCTCGTCCAGGGTCGTGACCTGGTAGCCGTCCATCGCCGCCTGCAGCGCGCAGATCGGGTCGATCTCGGTGACGATCACACGGGCACCCTGGCCGCGCAGCGACTCCGCACAGCCCTTGCCGACATCGCCGTACCCGCACACGACCGCGACCTTGCCACCGATCAGGACATCCGTGGCCCGGTTGATGCCATCGACCAGCGAGTGTCGGCAGCCGTACTTGTTGTCGAACTTCGACTTCGTCACCGCGTCGTTCACGTTGATCGCCGGGAACAGCAGCGTGCCGTCCCGGTGCATCTCGTACAGACGGTGCACACCCGTCGTGGTCTCCTCCGTCACACCACGGATCTCCGAGGCGAGACGGGTCCAGTCGAGGGGGCTGTTCTCCAGCAGGGCGCGGATCATGCGGAGTTCCTCGTTGTCCGGCGCCGGCAGCGCGCCCGACTTCTGGTACTCGACGCCCTTGTGGACGAGGAGGGTGGCGTCACCACCGTCGTCCAGGATCATGTTGGGCCCCGCCTGCCCGGGCCACGTCAGGGCCTGCTCGGTGCACCACCAGTACTCCTCGGCGGTCTCGCCCTTCCAGGCGAAGACGGGGATGCCCGCGGCGGCGATGGCCGCGGCGGCGTGGTCCTGGGTGGAGAAGATGTTGCAGGAGGCCCAGCGGACCTGGGCGCCGAGGGCGACCAGCGTCTCGATCAGGACGGCGGTCTGCACGGTCATGTGCAGGGAGCCGGTGATGCGGGCGCCGGCGAGCGGCTGGGTCTCGGCGTACTCCTTGCGGATCGCCATCAGGCCCGGCATCTCGTGCTCGGCGAGGGTGATCTCCTTGCGGCCGAACGCGGCCAGGGAGAGATCGGCGACCTTGAAGTCCTGACGGTCGGCGACAGTCGTCATGCGGAGGTGCTCCTCTGTACGTTGCGGGAATCGGAGTCGGCCGGGACGTCCGGCCTGGGGGTGGTTCCGGGGACGCTGACCCGCGGCGGCGGCAGTACGCCGTCGACGAGGTAGGCGTTGACGAGGTCGTCCACGTGCGGGTTGCCGAGGAGGGCGTAGACCTCGTGGTCGCCCGAGTCCTCGACGGTGATCAGGTGGTGCGCGAGGCGCTCCGCCATGGCGACGCCTCCGGCGTAGTGGTCCATGGGGTCGCCGTCGGCCTGGACGATCAGGCCCACCGGGTAGCCGTCGCGGGCGGGGGCGACCGGTTCCTCGGGTGCGGTGAAGGTGCGGAAGGCGCCGACCCACGGCTGGGCGCGCAGCACCCCGTACCCGTAGGGGAACCGCTCGCGGAACTCCCGCATGTCCCGGTAGTAGACCTCCGGGTCGCTGGGCCACTCGTGTTCCAGGGTCACCGCTTCGAGCACGGCCGTGCGCAGCTCGCCCTCGTTGTCACTCGGCCGCCAGGTGCCCTGTTCGGACAGCAGGGTGCGGGCCGTCGTGGTGTCGTCGGCGGCGGTGGCGTCCCGGACTCCGCCGACCAGGTCGGCCAGTTCGGCCCACCGGGCCCGGTCCGCGGCGCGGTTGCCGACGGCTCCGTCGAGGAGGGTGCGCAGGTGGCTGCCGTCGTCGAGCTTCTCCAGCCGGGCGACGACGTCCTCGACGGTGGCGAGGACCTGACCGGGCGCCCGGCCGAGCCCGAAGCGGTCGTGGCGGTCGGCGGTCCAGCGCGCCCACTGGTCGACGTTCCGCTGCACCGCGTCGCCCTGCCAGAGGAACTGCTCGCGCCACGTCCAGTCCGGGTGGACGCAGGAGTCGAGGACGCTGCGGTCCAGCCGGTCCGGGAACATCGTGCCGTACACGGCGCCGACGTACGCGCCGTAGGCGTAGCCCACGAAGCTGATCCGCTCCTCGCCGAGCACGGCGCGGATCAGGTCCATGTCCCGGGCGGTGTTGCGGGTGCTGATGTGGGGGCGCAGGGTGCCGCCCGCCCGTTCGCAGGCCAGTTCCCGCAGCCGCATGTCCTCGGTGAGCGCGGCGAACGCGGAGTCCGGGGGGCGGGAGTCGAAGGGCGCCGTGGGCAGGGTGACTTCGGCGTGCAGGGGTGTGGAGGCCCCGGTGCCGCGGGGGTCGAAGCCGATCAGGTCGTACGCCTCGTGCACGGGTGTGCCGGTGTACGCGGCCGCGAGGCCCCTTCCCCTGCCCCAGTCGCCGCCGGGACCGCCGTTGACGGAGAGCAGGATGCCGCGCCGGCGGGCCGGGTCGGTCGCCCGGTGGCGGCTGAGGGCGAGCGTGAGGCGCGCCCCGCCGGGGTGGGCGTAGTCGGCAGGGACCTCGATGGTCGTGTGCTCGACCGTGGTGCCGTCGCCGGTCGTGGTCGTCGTCCAGACCGGCCGCTGGGCGCGGAACTCGCTCAGCGGGTCGGTCGGTGTGGTCGCGGACCGAGTGGTTGCCACCGCAGAACCTCCAGTTCGTTTCAGGCGGCCAGCGTCTCCGTGTCGCCTCGAGAGGCTCTGGACCCCTTCCGGACCGGCCGGGAGGCGGGTACGGCGAGTGCGGCGAGCAGTCCGGCCAGGGCGAACAGCGCCGCGCAGAACAGGGCCAGGCCGTAGCCGGATGCCAGCGCCTGGGGCGTGGTCAGCCCGCGGGCCACCTCCGACTCGGCCCGTGCGGCGGACAGGGTCGCCAGGGTGACGAGCCCGATGGCGCTGCCGAGCTGGCGGGTGGTGTTCAGCAGCCCGGACGCGAGCCCGGCCTGGCGAGGCGGCAGGCCCGAGGTGGCGGCGTTGGTGGTGGCGTTGAGGACGGCGCCCATGCCGAAGCCGAGCAGCAGGGCGGGGCCGAGGACGTCGGCCGTGTAGCCGGAGTGCTCGTCGACCCCGGACAGCCACATCAGGCCGGCGACCGACAGGGCGAGCCCGCCGATGAGGACGGGCCGCGGGCCGGTCCGCGGCACGAAGGACGACACCCCGAAGCCGCCGAAGGCGATGCCCAGCGACAGGGGCAGGTAGCTGAGACCGGTGTGCAGGGGGCTGTAGCCCAGGACCTGCTGGAGGACCAGGGTGAAGAAGTAGAAGGTGCTGAACAGCGCGGCGATGCTGAAGAACGCCACCAGGTTGGCGGTGGTCACCGCGCGGTTGCGGAAGATGGCCGGCGGCACCAGCGGTGAGGTGGCGAACCTGGCCTGGATCAGGACGAAGAGCGCCAGCAGGATCGCTCCGGCGGCCAGGCCCGCGATGACGCGGGGCGCGTGCCAGCCGTAGGTGTGCGACTCCGCGATGCCGTACGCCAGTGCCATCAGCCCGCCGGTGACGGTGAGGGCGCCGGGTACGTCCAGGCCCCGGCGTCCCTCCGGGCGCCCGGGCGTCTCGGGGACCACCCAGCGCACGAGCGCCATGAGTAGCAGGCCGATGGGGACGTTCACCAGCAGGATCCAGCGCCAGGAGAGCCATTCGGTGATCAGCCCGCCGGCGAGGACGCCCACCGCGCCCGCGGCGCCCGAGATCACGCTCCACATGCCGAAGGCCCTGGCCCGCGCGCCGGGCGCGGTGAAGGTCGTCCCGAGCACGGT
This sequence comes from Streptomyces ficellus, assembly GCF_009739905.1. Classification (NCBI taxonomy): domain Bacteria; kingdom Bacillati; phylum Actinomycetota; class Actinomycetes; order Kitasatosporales; family Streptomycetaceae; genus Streptomyces; species Streptomyces ficellus. The sequence continues at coordinate 920,842 of NZ_CP034279.1, forward strand.
GAGGGTCGCCGGGGCCATCACGGCGGCGCCCAGCCCCTGGAAGGCGCGGGCGAGGACGAGGGTCGAGGGGTCGTCGGCCATCCCGCCGACGCTGCTGGCGAGGGTGAACAGGGCGACCCCGGCCAGGAAGACGCGGCGCTGTCCGAAGAGGTCGGCGAGCCGCCCGCCCAGCAGCAGGAAGCCGCAGACGGTGATGGTGTAGGCGTTGTTCACCCAGCTCAGACCGGTGGGTGCGAAGCCCAGTTCGGCGCCGATCACCGGCAGGGCGACGTTCACGACGGAGGCGTCCAGCACGTTCATGAACTGGCCCAGGCAGCAGGCGGTGAGGATCAGCCGGAGGCGTCCGGCCGCCTTGGCGGGGGTGTCGGGCGTACGCAGGGTCTTAAGCGTCATGCCGGGACGCTGGCCCCGGGGCATCGACGCCCGGTAGCGGCCGGGTCGAGCCGGGGCCCGGGCGGGATCGCGTCGTCGCGCGGGCGGGAGGCGTTTCGAGGGTCGCTCCAGCCGACCCCCAGTCCGCGTTGCCACAGTCGCGGGCGCAGGGGCGTTCCGGGCGTACCGGGCGTACAGCCGGACGGTTTTCTACGAGGAGGGCGCCATGGCCAAGATCAGGTATACGCATCCGGACGGCAGTGAGACCGTGGTCGACGTTCCGGAACCGAACAGCGTCATGCGCGGCGCGAAGCTCAACAACGTGCCCGGCATCGAGGCGCAGTGCGGCGGTTCCGCCCAGTGCGGCACCTGCCACGTGTACATAGACGAGGCCAATACGCTGCCGCTGCCGCCGATGGACGAGGTCGAGGACGACGTGCTGTACGGCACGGCCAGTCCGCGGCGTGAGACGAGCCGGCTGAGCTGCCAGTTGCCCGTGTCCGACGCGATCGACGGGCTGGTCGTGCACCTGCCGGAGGTCCAGAGCTGATGACCGGGCAGCGGGTGGTCGTCGTGGGTGCCGGTCAGGCCGGTTCGGACGCGGCGGCCGCGCTTCGCGAGCGCGGCTTCACCGGTGAGGTCACGCTGGTCGGTGAGGAGGGGGCGGTCCCGTACCAGCGCCCTCCGCTGTCCAAGGCGTACCTCGCGGGCCGGATGGACGCCGCCGGACTGGATCTGCGCCCGGAGGAGTTCTACTCCGCGCACGGCATCGAGCGGGTGCGCCAGGACCGGGTGACGCGGATCGACCGGGACGCCGGAGCCGTCGTCCTGGCGTCCGGGCGGACCCTTCCCTACGACCGGCTGGTGCTGGCCACCGGGGCCCGGCCGCGGTCGTTGCCGGTGCCGGGGGCCGGGCTCACCGGTGTGCGGGTCCTGCGGAGCCTGGCCGACGCCGACGCGCTGCGCCGCGCGCTGGCCGGGGCGCGTCATCTGGCCGTCATCGGCGGCGGGTTCATCGGTCTGGAGCTCGCGGCGACGGCGAGCGGGCTGGGCGTGCGGACGGCGGTCGTCGAGGCCGGCACCCGGGTCATGGGGCGGACGGTGGGCCCGGAGGTCTCGGCGCGGCTGGCCGCCGAGCACGAGGCGCACGGCGTGGAGCTGTTCCTCGGGCGTGAGGTGACCGCGCTGGCGGGCGACCGGGACGGGCACGTCCGGGTGGTCGAGCTGAACGACGGACGGCGCATCCCCGCCGATGTGGTCGTCGTGGGCATCGGTGTGCTGCCGGAGGTGGAGCTGGCGGCGGACGCGGGGCTGGAGGTGGGCGGCGGGATCGTCGTCGACGCACGGCTGCGCACCAGCGACCGGGCCGTGTACGCCATCGGGGACTGCGCCCGGTTCCCCAGTCCGCACGCGGCGGGCCGGCTGCGGCTGGAGTCCGTGCAGAACGCCTCCGACCAGGCCCGGCACGTGGCGGCCGAGCTGTGCGGCGCGTCGGCGCCGTACACGGCGGTGCCGTGGTTCTGGACGGACCAGTACGACCTGCGGGTGCAGATCGCGGGCGTGGTCCGGGCGCACGACCACCGGGTGACGGTGGGGGACCCGGCGGGGCGGTTCTCCGTGCTGTGCTTCCGCGACGGCCTGCTGGTGGGCACCGAGTCGGTGAACCGCCCGGCCGACCACATGATCACTCGCCGGCTGCTGGCCTCGGACGGCCCCCGGCCCACCCCGGACGAGGCGGCGCGGCCCGGGTTCGACCTCAAGACCTGGCGGGCGCCCTCCCCCGTCACCGCCTGACCGCCCGCCGGGCGGGACGAGTTCCCGCTACCACTTCCCGTAACGCCTTCCCGTCACCCCTTCCCGTCGAATTCCCCGCGGAAAGCAGAAAAGGACGACATGATGCAACGATTCCCGCGCCGTAGAACGACAGTACTGGCCGTGGCCGCCGTCGCCCTGGCGACGATTCCGCTCGCCGCCACCACCGCCCACGGCCGGACCACGACGCCGGCCGGCGCGGATTCGGCGACGACCGGCGCGAAATCCACCCCGGTGTCCGGCGCGAAATGGCGTGATTTCCTGCCCCTGGGAGTCTGGGAGGCGGAGGTGGAAACGCCCGGAGGTACGCACACGCTTTCGCTTTCGTTCGACCACCGGGGCAAGGCGTGCCTGAAGGGCGGTGGCGGCGCCACCGGGACCGGGCACTGGTATCCCACGGGCTGGAAGACGTTCTCGTACCGCATCACCGAGCGTTTCCCCTCCCCGGACGGCACCCCGCAGGGGCACGCGGAGATCAGCGACGACGCCACCCAGAGCGGCGGCACGTACCACGCCAAGGGGACCTCGAAGATATTCGACGCGGCGGGGAACCATGTCGCCACGTTCGAGGGCGAGGCCGATTTCGTCCGGGTGTCGACGACCGATCCCGGCCGGATCTGCCGGAATTGAACACCCCCGGCCCGCGATTTTCGGCCGTCCACTCCGGAGGCCGCCGTTCCAGGGGGAATCGAGGGCCGCTCTAGCCGAACACCCCTACGCTGGTTCCGCGTTCATCGCTGGAACTGAGGAGAGACCCTGTGACCACCCCCCGAATTCCCTCCACCGCGCAGGAAGTGCACCTCGCCGCACGGCCGGACGGTGACATCACGCTCGACCACTTCGCCGTGGTGGAGACGGAGGTGCGCCGTCCCGGTTCCGGAGAGGTGCTGGTGCGCAACGAGTACATGGCACTCGCGTACGCGATGAGCTTCATGCTGAGCCTGGAGCCCGACCCGGACCTGCCGTTCCCCACCTTCGAGGTGGGCGAGCCGCTGTGGTTCCCGGCGGTCGGCACCGTCGTCGCGTCGGAGAGCCCGGACCTGGCCGTGGGTGACGTGGTGTCCCACAACCTCGGCTGGCGCGAGTACGCCGTCGCGGCGGCCGAGGAGTTCACCAAGCTGGACGCCGGCTCGCTGCCCGACGTCAAGCACTTCCTGGCCCAGCAGGGCCCCACGGCGTTCTGGGGGGTGAAGAGCGCCGACATCCGCGAGGGTGACACGGTGTTCGTCTCCGGCGCCGCGGGCGGTGTGGGCTCGCTGGCCGGCCAGATCGCGAAGTGCCTCGGCGCCAAGCGCGTCATCGGCAGCGCGGGCAGCGACGAGAAGGTCGAGTACGTGGTGAAGGAGCTCGGCTTCGACGCCGCGTTCAACTACAAGGAGGGGTCGCTCGGCGACCGCCTCGCCGAGCTGGCCCCCGACGGCGTCGACGTGTACTTCGACACCGTCGGCGGCGACCAGTTCGAGGCCGCGATGCAGAACGCCGCGCACGGCGCCCGCTTCGTCCTGTGCGGTGCGCTGTCCGGCAAGAACCCGACCCTGGACCTGGACCCGGCCGTCGGCCGGGACGTGGTCATCAAGGGCTTCAGCACCCCGTACACGCCGGACGCCATCGCGGACTGGCAGCGGCAGTTCGGCGAGTGGCTGCGCGAGGGCCGCATCGTCTTCCCGCACAGCGTCGTCGAGGGCGGCCCGGAGCAGGCGCCGAAGGCGTTCCTCGGGCTGCTGGGCGGCGAGTACAAGGGCCAGGTGCTCGTCAGGCTGGCCCGGGACTGACCGGGAATCCCCCAGCGGCCGGGCCGGGTCCGGCCCCGGTTCCCCGGGCGGGCGGCAGCCCCCCGGGACCGGGACCGGGGCCCCGACCGGGCCCGGCCGCTCCACGACGGCCGATCGGCCAAGGAGGCGTCACGTGAACACGGCAGAGGTCCTGGACCTGTACGACAGGGCCGACATCTACGAGGCGATCTACCGCGGGCGCGGCAAGGACTACGCGGCCGAGTCGGCCGTCACCGTCCGGGCCGTCCTCGACCGGAAGCCCGACGCGACATCCCTGCTGGACGTCGCCTGCGGCACCGGATCCCATCTGCGGTACTTCTCCGAGCGGTTCGCCCACGTCGAGGGCGTCGACCTGTCGGACGACATGGTGCGTACCGCACGGACCAAGGTGCCCGGCGTCCCGATCCACCAGGGCGACATGCGCGACCTCCGGCTGGAACGTTCCTTCTCCGCCGTCACCTGCATGTTCAGCTCCGTGGGCTACCTGGCGACGACCGCGGAGCTGGACGCGGCGCTGCGCTCCTTCGCCCGGCACCTGACGCCCGGCGGAGTGGCCGTCGTCGAGCCGTGGTGGTCCCCCGACACCTTCCTGCCGGGCTACGTGGCCGGGAACGTGGTCGAGGTCGACGGGCGGACGATCTCCCGCGTCTCGCACACCGTGCGCCACGACGAGCACTGTGTGAGCCGGATGGAGGTGCACTACGTGGTCGCCGAACCGGAGCACGGCATCCAGCACTTCACCGACACGCACGTGATGACGCTGTTCACCCGCGAGCAGTACGAGCACGCGTTCCGCGCCGCCGGGCTGTCCGTGGAGTTCGTGCCGTACGACCAGGCCGGCCCCGGGCTGTTCGTCGGCGTGCTCGGCGCGGACCGATGAGCGCACCGCTGGGCGGGGCGGCGGGCGGGCTCCCCCGCGGGGGCCGGTCGTGAAGGCGCGGGAGCTGGCGGTCGAGGGCGCGTTCGCCTTCACCCCCGAGGTGTTCCACGACGACCGGGGCATGTTCCTGTCGCCCCACCAGGAGGAGGCGTTCACCCAGGCCCTGGGGCGCCCGCTGTTCCCGGTGGCGCAGTGCAGCTACAGCGTCTCGCGGCGCGGCGTCGTCCGGGGCGTCCACTACACCGCGACACCGCCCGGCATGGCCAAGTACGCGTACTGCACCCGCGGCGCGGCGCTGGACGTGGTGGTCGACACCCGGGTCGGCTCGCCCACCTTCGGCACCTGGGACTCGGTGGTCCTCGACACGCGGGAGTGCCAGGCGGTGCTGCTCCCGACGGGCGTCGGGCACCTGTTCGTCGCCCTGGAGGACGACACCGCCGTCTCGTACCTGCTGTCGACCGCCTACGCCGCCGAGCGCGAGCACGCGCTCTCCCCCCTCGACCCGGCACTGGGCCTGCCGATCCCGGACGACATCACCCCGGTGCTGTCGGAGCGGGACCGGGCGGCCCCCACCCTCGCCGAGGCAGAGCGCGCCGGGCTCCTCCCCCGCTACGCGGACTGCCGCGCGCTCGACCTGTCCGGTGCGCGCCCATGACCGGGCACGGCACGAACGGGTCGGCGCGGCCGCACGGGGCGGACGGGACGGGCGGGGCGTCGCGGTTCCGCGGGGCGGGCGTGGTGGTCACCGGGGCGGGCCGTGGCATCGGCGCCGCGCTGTGCCGCCGCTTCGCCGCCGAGGGCGCCCGGGTCGTCGTCAACGACCGGCACGAGGACCGGGCACGGGCGCTGGCGGCCGAGATCGGCGGGCTGGCCCTGCCGGGCGACGCCGCCGGCGCGCTGGTCCCGGCCGCCCGCGACCTGCTCGGCGGGCCCGTGGACGTCTACTGCGCCAACGCCGGGGTCGCCACGGCGGGCGGCCCGGACGTACCGGACGACGGCTGGTCCTCGGCGCTGGACGTCAACCTCATGGCGCACGTACGGGCCGCGCGGGACCTGCTGCCGGACTGGCTGGAACGCGGGAGCGGCCGGTTCGTATCGGTGGTGTCCGCCGCCGGGCTCCTGACGATGGTGGGGTCGGCCCCGTACGCGGTGTCCAAGCACGCGGCGCTCGCGTTCGCCGAGTGGCTGTCGGTCACCTACCGGCACCGCGGGGTGGCCGTGCACGCCGTCTGCCCGCGCGGGGTGCGCACCGCGATGCACGCGACGGCCGGCTCCTCCGGCGGGCTCACCCTCACGTCCGCGCCCATCGGCCCGGAGGAGGTGGCGCAGGCCCTGTTCGACGGCATGGCGGAGGACCGGTTCCTGGTCCTGCCCCATCCGGAGGTGGCGGACCACGCGCAGGCCCGCCTCGCCGACCACGAGGGCTGGCTCCGCGAGATCAACGGTTACCAGCGGGCGCGCGAGTCCTGAGCCGCCGTCACGGCGGCAGCAGGGTACGGCGACACCGCCGGACCGACGCCGACACGGCCCGGCTTCGGCACGGGCCCGACGGCTGCCGGCACGCACCGACGACCCACACGACCCGACGACGACCACGGCTCGACGACGACGGCACGGCGAAGGGGCCGGGGCGGCACATCGCCCCGGCCCCTCACCGTGTTCCGCTCAGGCGCCGGCGAGCGCTTCGATCACCGCGACGACGTCGGTGGCGGGCGGCATGGCCGCGATCTCGTCGCGGACCTTCCCCGCCCGCTCCCGGTATCCGCTGTCCCGCAGCAGTGCCGTGGTGCTCTCCACCACCGCGTCCAGGTCGAGTTCCTCGCTCACCGCCTGCCGTCCCACACCCAGCTCCGCCAGCCGGCGACCGCTGTCGAACTGCTCGGCCGTGATGAGGTAGCGGACCTGCAGCTGCGGCAGCCCGGCCCGCAGCGCCGCCATCGTCAGTCCCCCGCCGCCGTGGTGCACCACCACGTCGCAGCCCGGCAGCACCGAGCCGAGCGGCATCCACCCGGCGCCGACGACCTGCGGCGGCAGCGGCCCGAGCTGCTCCAGGTACTGGTCGTCGACGGCCGCGACGATGTCCACGTCCAGCGACGCCAGGGCGGCCACCAGGCGGCCCAGCAGCGGCGCGCCGCCGATCGCGGGCCACACGGTGCCCATGCTCAGCAGCAGCCGGGGCCGCTCCGGCTCCCGCAGCACCCACTCGGGCAGGGTGCCCGGGGCGTCGTACGGCGCGTACCGCAGCGGCTGGACGGTGGCCGCCTCCTCCGCCCGCAGGCTCGGGGGGCACACGTCCAGCGTCAGGTCGGCCTGCGGCAGGCCCGCGAGCCCGGCGCGCTCCAGCTCGGGCGCCAGCTCCTCGGCGCCCCACTTGTCCATGACGGGCCGGTGGCGGTAGCCGAGCCCGATGCTGTGCTCGACCCACGGCACCCCGTGCTCGCGGGCGACCAGGCCCGCCCCGTAGGCGTGCACGTCGCTCAGGACCAGGTCGGGGCGCCAGCGCCGGACGACGTCCGACAGGCCGTCATGGGTGCGGGCGGCGAGCCGGGCGAAGCCCCGGCCCATGTGCTCCAGGACGCCGGCCTCGTCGTCCGGCGGGACCAGCCGCTGCCCGGCCCGGTCCGTGATCATGGCCTCGCTGGTGTGGTACGGGCCGGGGACGGCGACGAACGGCAGTCCCGAGCCGCTCACCAGGGGGCCCAGGCCCTCGGTGCCGGCGACCAGGACGTCGTGCCCGGCGGCGCGCAGGGCCCAGGCCATGGGCACGACGGGGAAGTACAGCCCGTGCGACGGGCCGGTGTTCACCAGAATTCTCATGCCGGGAGGGTAGGGAGCGCGGGTCGAAGCGGGCTCGAACCGGCCGGGGCGGAGCGCTGCGGCGGCTCTCGAGGCCACGTCGAGCGGTTCTGCGGACGATGGGCGGACGACGGGAACCGGCCACCGCACGAGGGGCGGCGGCGTACGCGAGGAGGAGCGGACCCATGACCGACACGAGGAGTGCGGGCGCGCACGGAGGGGCGGCGCCGGGTCCGGTGCTCACGGCACTGCGGCTGCCCGACGGTTTCCAGCCGGAGTCGGTGACGATCGGCGCGGAGCCGGTCGCCTGGTTCGGTTCGCTGGCCGACGGTTCGCTGCACCGGCTGGACCTGGTCACGGGCGTGGGGCGGACGCTGGGTCCGGGACCCGGTACGCCGGCGGCGGGCGTGCGGGTCGACGGTCGCGGGCGGGTCTTCGTCGCGGGCGCTTTCGCCGGTGACGCCCGGGTCGTGGACGGGGAGACCGGCGAGATCCTCGCCGACTACCGGCTGGCGGCGGACGGCCCCACGCTGGTCGCGGACGTGGTGCTCACTCCGGACGGGGCGTGGTTCACCGACGCGCTCGCCCCGGTGCTGTACCACCTGCCGCTGGGCCCGGACGGCGCCCTGCCCGGTCCCGGTGACGTCCGCCGGGTGCCGCTCACCGGTGACCTGGTGTACACCGAGGGGCTCAACGTGATGGGCGCCGAACGCACCCCGGACGGCACCGCACTGCTGATCGTGCAGGCCAACGAGGGCGTCCTGTTCCGTGTCGACCCGCGGACGGGCACGACGACGCGCGTCGGCCTCGGGGGCGAGACGCTGCGCGCCGACGGCCTCGCGCTGTCCGGGACGAGGCTGTACGGGGCCGTCGGCATCGAGCACCACCTCGCCGAGGTCCGGCTCGACGCGGCCGGCACCCGGGGCGAGGTGGTCCGGCGCGTGAAGGACGAGCGGTTCGACGCCCCCTCGGCGGTGGCCGTGTTCGGTGACCGGCTGTACGTCCCCAACTCGCGGATCAACATGACCGTTCCGACGCCGGCCACCCCGTACGAGGTCCTCGTCCTGCCCGTCCCGTGAGCGGTGCGCCCGTGGCCGGCCCGGCGCGGGTCAGACGAAGGTGACGGCCGGTTCGCCGGCCGCCGCCGGACGCCTGCCCCGCTTGGCGGGGGCCGCCCGGACGAAGTCGAGCACCCGCCAGGCCTCCTGTTCCACCTCGGCGGCCTGCGGACCGGTCAGGGGGCGGTGGGGCTCGATGTGGAGCGTGGTCTCCTTCAGCGCCCAGACGCCGTGGACGACCCCGTCGACCAGGAACACCGGCCTGACCTCGCTGCCGGTGATGACCCGCGCGCGGTCCTCGTCGCCGATGACCCGGGTCCGGTCGGCGTGGCCGAGGACGAGGTTGTCGTAGGCAGGCAGGAACCGCACCGGGACGGGCAGGTCGGGGTCGGCGAGCGGTGCGTCGGGGAGGTCGAGGAGTTCCTTGCCGTCGGGGCCGCGGTGGACGCGCAGCCGGGAGCGCATCGCGTCGAGCGGTTCGCGCAGCCGGGTGAGGCCGGACCACGCCTGGAGGTCGGCGACGCTCGCGGGCCCGAACGCCGCCAGATAGCGCAGGACCATGGTGTCGAGCCGGGCGTCGGTGCTCATGGGACGGCCGAGCCAGGCGTCGGCGAGGGTCAGCGGCGTCGCGCCGCGCTGTCCCCACGTCCCGCTGGGCGGCGGGTGGATGTGCGCCACCAGCGACTGCACCACATAGGCCAGGGCGGTGGTGTCCCGGCCCGGGAAGCGCTCGGCGAGCAGCCGGCCCAACTGGGGCCGGGTCAGCGGCTCGCCGGCCAGCAGCTCCCGCCCGGCGGCGCGCAGCTCGTCCTCGGGGATGCCCGCCACGGCGCGCCCGAAGGCGCCCTGCCTGGTCCGTCCGAGCACCGGTTCCAGCAGGGGCCACAGCCAGGGGAAGTCGTCCGCGGTGACCAGGTGCTGAGTGTTGCGGAGCAGCTTGGCCCGTACCAGGGAGCGGTCGTGCACCAGGGAGGTCAGGTCGTCGTGCCCGAAGTCCGTGATCCTCGTCCACAGTCCGATGTACGGCGCGTCGGGCTCCTGTGCCTGGAGGGCCACCAGGTGACCGGTCACGTCGAGGGGTGCGCGGGTGGTGCGTTCGGTGAGGAACTGGCGCTGGAGGAGCGTTCTGTTGAGCGTGCGCTGAGAGATCACGGCCATGGGCTCATTGTCCCCGGCGGGACTCGACCGGTGCTCGAGCCGGGAGGCGCAGCATTTCGGCCATGACTGCCGATGCCGATGCCGTTCTCGATGTCGACGGAGACTTCTTGGCCGGGGCCTGGACGGCCCGGGTCGCCCGGCCGAGCGGCACGTCCAGCAGCGTCCTCCACTTCACGGTGGACGGCCGGGTGTTCCTGGCGTCGGGGGGCGCGGGCACCTGGTGGCCGACCGGCGCGCGGGCGTTCTCCTTCCGGGTCGCCGAGCCGGTCTTCGACGCGCGCGGCGACTGTGCCGGCTGGGTCGACGTCGAGCAGCGGGCCGTGCTGACCGGCGACGGCGGCGGGTTCAGGGGTGAGGGCACGTCGGTGGTGTACGGCGCCGACGGCGCGCGGCTGCGGGTCTCCCGGGTGGAGATCTCGGCGCGCCCGCTGCGCCCCGGCGTACCGCCGCCGTGAGCCGGCCGTGGCCGGAAAAGGCCCCGCCCGGCCGCGAGCGGGCGGCCGGGCGGGGCGTGTGTGGGGGGTGGTCGGTCAGGCGTGGGCGCCCACGGTGACCGTGCCGATGGTGAGTTCGGGCCGGCCTTCGAGGATGTGGCCCACCCGTTCGACCTGTTCGTCCAGTTCCCGCAGCTGCCCGGGGGTGAGCGGGTTCAGCGGCTCGACGGTGAGGAGGATCTTCTGTCCCGAGCGCCGCTGGTGCCAGACTCCGGCGACCTCGCCGTCGACGATCAGGACGGGGAAGTTGCCCGCCTGGCCTCCGGAGAGGGCCCGCTGCGCCGCCCGGCCGGGGAAGAGCGCCTCCCGGGGGTGGCAGCCGACGGTGAACGCGTCGAAGTACGGCAGCAGCCGCACCCCGCTCGGCGGCGCGCCCGGCATCGCGGTGTCGCCGGCGACCAGCCAGGCCCGTTGTCCCAGGAAGTCCACGGGTTCGACGCGGCCCTGGGACTCCAGGGACGCGAACAGTTCCGTGGCCCAGGGGCGGGGCGTCGCCGTCCACTGGGCGAACTGCTGGGCGGTCGCGGGCCCGTAGGACCGCAGGTACGCCTCGACGAGCGCGGTGAGCGCGGCCGTCCCGCCGAGGGGGCGGAAGCCGGGCACCAGGCGGTGCGGGTTGGTGTAGGTGACCTTGCGTCCGCGCTGGGGGCCGAAGCACAGGGCGCCGCGGTTGGCGGCCACGTCCATGGCCTGCCGCCAGCGGGGCCACATGCCGCCGAAGGCGGGGACGACGAGGTCGCCGGCCCAGGCCCCGGCCCGGTCGGTCACCGCCTCGCCCAGCTCCTCCACGGTCAGCTCGCCCTCAAGGAGCGCGTCGCCGACGGCCTCGACGACCTGGTCGGTCTGCTCCGGGGTGAGGCGGACGCCGGGCGCGTGCAGGTTGCGCACGCCCGGCAGCGCGGACAGGGCGCCCGTCCACATCGCCAGGTCACGGGCGGGCAGCAGATGGACGGTGCCGCGTGGCCCGTACGTCTTGACGAGGGTGCGGGCGGTCCACAGCGCCTCCCGGACGCCCGCCCGGGTGGTGCCCTTCAGCCGCAGGGCGACGGACAGTTCGGCGGCGGACATGAGCTGGGCGTGGGCTCCGCACATGGCCGCGACGGCGTCGGCGGGGCCGGCGTCCTTCGCGGGGGCGGCGAGCCCGTGCCGTTCGAGGCGCCGGGCCGCCGCCCGCGGCCACTCCACCGTGGGTACGTTCGTCATCACACCGTTTCCGCGCGCGTGGTCTTCCCTGCCGGTTCCGCGACAGCAGTGTCCACCGCGGCGGCGCTCTCGGCCACCTCCGCGGGGGCCGTCCCGGGACCGTCGCCGTCCTCGCCCGTCTTCCCGGTGGGCTCCCCGGCGGTCTCCGCCTCCTCGGCGCTGCGGGGCGTCACCTGCCGCAGCAGGCCCGCGACCAGGGCCGCCGCGACGAAGACGAGCACCGCGGCGATGACGGTGTTGACGTGCAGGCCCTGGGTGAAGGCCTGGCGCGCGGCGGCAAGGAGCTCCGGTCCGGCCGTGCCGGGCAGCGCGGCGGCCGCCTCCAGGGCGCCGCCGAGCGTGTCCCGGGCCGCCTCCGCGGACTCGGCGGGCACCCCGGCGGGCAGGGTGTCCTGGAGCGTGCCGCGGTAGACGGCGGTGCCGACGCTGCCGAGGACGGCCACGCCGATGGCCATGCCGAACTCCTGGTTGGTCTCGGAGATCGCCGAGGCGGCGCCCGCCCGCTCCGGCGGGGCGGCACCGACGATCATGTCGACGCCCATGATGGTCATGGGGCCGACGCCGATGGACAGGACGACGGACCCAGTCACCAGCAGCCACAGGTCGTCCGTGCCGTCGAGGCCGAGGAAGAGCAGGAACCCGACCGCGCCCACGACGAGTCCGCCCGCCATGACGTAGGCGGGGCGGACGCGCTGCACCAGCCCCGGCGTCAGCGCGGCGACCACGACCATGGCGCCGGCCTGGGGCAGTGTCCACAGCCCCGCCTGGAAGGGGGTGAGCCCCAGCACCATCTGCATGTACTGGGAGAGGAAGAAGAAGACCCCGGACATCGCGAACAGGGTGAGTGTCAGCGTTCCCAGTGAGGCGCTGAAGGCGCGGTCGGAGAAGAGCTTCAGGTCCAGCATGGGGTCGGTGAGGCGGCGCTGCCTGCGGGCGAACACCACGCCGAGGGCGACGCCCAGGAGCAGGGCGACGAACGGGATCGCTCCGGCGCCGTCCTTGGCGATCTCCTTGACCCCGTAGACGAACGAGATGGTGGCGACGATCGACAGCGCGGCGCTGACCAGGTCGAGCCGGCCGGGGGCCGGGTCGCGGTGCTCGGGGAGCAGGGCGGGTCCGACCGCGAGCAGCAGCACCATCGGGGGGACGGCGAGCAGGAAGACCGCTCCCCACCACCAGCGTTCGAGGACGGCGCCGCCGACGAGCGGGCCGAGGGTCATGCCGAGGGTGAAGCTGGTCATCCACACGGCGATGGCCGCCGTGCGCTGCGCCGGGTCCGGGAACATGCTGCGGATCAGGGCGAGCGTCGAGGGCATGAGGGTCGCCCCGGCGACGCCGAGCAGGGCGCGGGTGGCGATGAGCATCCCGGCGGAGTCGGACCACGCGGCGAGCATCGAGGCGACGCCGAACGCCGCGGCGCCGATCAGCAGCAGGCGCCGGCGTCCGATGCGGTCGCCGATGGTCCCCATGGTGATCAGGCAGCCCGCGACGAGGAACCCGTACACGTCGAGGATCCACAGCAGTTGGGAGCTGTCGGGCGCGAGGTCGGCGCTGAGCTGGGGGACCGCGAGGTAGAGGACAGTCATGTCCATGGCGATGAGCATGGCGGGGAGGGCGAGGACGGCCAGTCCTAACCACTCCCGCCGGCCTGCCTTGCGGGGGGCGTCCGCGGGGGCGGCCGCTGATGTCATGACGATTCCCATCTGTGTGAATGCCGTACGTGCCTGGCCCCGGTGCCGTCGCCGGCACCGGGGGGCGGGTCAGAGGGCGACGGAGACGTTGCCCCGGTAGGCGCCCTTGAGGAGCGAGAGCAGGGCCTCGGGGGCGGCCTCGATGCCGCCCTCGACGACGGTCTGCGGGAAGACGAACCGGCCTTCGCCCAGCCAGGTCGCGAAGTGCTGGATCCACGCCCCGATCTGCTCGGGGGTGTGGTAGCAGGCGAAGGGGCGCAGCTCCACGTGCCGGGTGATGGCGGTCATCAGGTCGAAGCGGGGGAAGGAGGCCTGGCCGGCGCCGTTCTGCACCGACAGCGCGCCGCACAGGGCGAACCGCGCGTGCGGGCGGGCCGCCTGGAGCGCCGCTTCGAACTGCTCGCCGCCGACGTTGTCGAAGAAGACGTCGATGCCCTCCGGCGCGAGTTCCGCGAGCCGGTCGGCGACCGGGCCGTCGTGGTAGTCGAAGGCGGCGTCGAAGCCCAGCTCGTCCACCAGGTAGGCGACCTTCTCCTTGCTGCCCGCGCTGCCGATGACCCGGGCCGCCCCGCGGCACTTGGCGATCTGGCCCGCGAGCGAGCCGACGCCGCCGGCCGCGCCGGACACGAAGACCACGTCCCCTTCACCCGCGCGCGCCATGTCGGCCATGCCGTAGTAGGCGGTGGGCCCCTGGCACAAAAAGTAGGAGGTGCTGGGGAAGAGCCCGGCCGGGAGCTTGAAGTAGGACGAGGCGGGTCCGACCGAGTACTCGCACCAGCCGGTCATGGACTGGACGAGGTCGCCGACCGCCAGGTCGGGGCTGTTGGAGGCCACGACGGTGCCGGTCTCGCCGCCGCCGATCCGGGCGCCCACCTGGTAGGGCGGCAGCGGGAGCTGGCAGTCCGTCCGCATCAGGTCCTGGTAGGCGGCCGCGACACCGAGGTGGTCCATCCGGACGACGACCTCTCCCGGTCCGGGCTCCGGCACCTCCACGTCGACGAGGTCGAAGTGGTCCGGGGTCAGCGCACCCTCGAGGTGCTTGGCCAGTCGTATCTCACGGGCCTTGGCCGGGATGGTGTACGGCGTTCCGGCTGGCATGGTCGTCCTCCGTTGTGGGCCGGGGCGGGCGGGCGGTCGAGCAGGGGTGGGACAGGGGCGGGACAGAGGTGGTGCGGGGCAAGTGTGCGGGCGGCCGCTCGCGCGGGGCTCGATCAGCGCTCGAGCCGGACCGCGCCGCTGGTCAGCAGTGCGAGCAGGCTGCGCGCCTGGACGTTGAGGTAGTGGCCGTGCCGGGTCAGCGACAGCAGCTGGGAAGGGGTGCACCACCGGTAGCCGGGCGGCGGGTCGAGGGGCGCGTCGGCCTCGACGATCAGGTACTGGCTCTCGGCGTTGAGGAACCGGCCGCCCTCCTCCGAGTGGACGGCCGAGTACCGGACCTGCGACGGGTCGGCGCGCAGGACCGTGTCGAGGAACGGCAGCGCGTCCGCCGGGAGGTGCGTGTGGTTCTCCGGTACGCACTGGACCGTCGGGCCGAGCTCGACGGTGTCGAGGAAGCCGCCCTCCACCCGGGCGTGCGCCAGGAGGTGGGGCACGCCCCCGATGGACCGGGTGAGGAAGGCGGCCACCCCCCTTCCCACGGGTTCGATGAGCGGCTGGGTCCAGCCGGTGACCTCGCGGCTGCCCGCGTCGACCGAGACGGCCACCACCGTGAAGAACCGTCCCTCCTCGTGCGCGATGTCGAAGGAGCCGCGGCGCCAGCCGGCCACCCGGTCGAGCGGGACCAGCCCGGCGTCGACGTCGTGACGGGCCCGCTCGGCGGTGAACCAGGACAGCAGTTCCGTGTCGGAGTGCAGCGCCCCCGGCCCGCCCGCGCCGGGCACGCAGGCCAGCACCGTACGGGTGTCCATGTTGACGACGTTGTCCAGCCGCAGCAACTCACCGAGCTGACCGAGCGTCAGCCAGCGGAAGTCCTCGTGGCCGGGCACCTCGCCGGAGGTCTCGACGATCATGTTCCGGTTGCTCTTGCGGAAGAACCACGCCCCGTGCTCGGACTGGAGGCTGTCGGCGACCACCCGGTCCCCGTTGCGCCCGGGCCGCAGGAAGTGGTCGAGGTACCGCACGTCGGCGCCCCGGTGCACCTTGGTGTAGTTGCTCCGGGTGGCCTGCACGGTCGGCGACAGCTGGAGCAGGTTGGGGTTCCCCGGTTCCATCTTGGCCTGCATCAGGAAGTGCAGGACCCCGTCGAACTCCTTGGCGAGGATGCCGAGGATGCCGACCTCGGGCTGCCGGATCACGGGCTGCTGCCAGGAGGGGTACGGCCCGGTGCCGGTGGTGACCCGCAGCCCCTCGACGGTGAAGAACCGGCCGCTGCGGTGCACCAGGTTGCCGGTACCGGCCGCGAAGGACCACCCCTCCAGCCCGGTGAACGGGATGCGCCGCACACCGAAGCGGTGCGCGCGGCGGCGCTCCTCCAGCCAGCCGAGGACGTCGGCGGTACGGGTCCGCGCCCCGGCGCCGGTGACCGCGGCGGAGCGCGCGAACCGGTCGGGCAGGGCGCGGTCCACACGCTCCCGCAGCAGGGGAAGGGTGGCGGTGGCCATGGGTCAGGCTCCCCACACGACCGGCAGGCTGGTGAGGGTGTGGTTGATCTCGCCGTTGTGCCAGGGCAGTTCGTCCTCCGGCACGGCGAGCCGGAGGTCGGGGAAGCGGCGCACCAGGCCGTCGAGGGCGATCTCCATCTCCATGCGGCCGAGGTGCTTGCCCAGGCAGTAGTGCAGGCCGTGGCCGAAGGAGATGTGCGGGTTCTTCTCCCTGGCGAGGTCGAGCCGGTCGGCGTCGGGGAAGACGTCGCCGTCCCGGTTGGCGGAGGCGAGCGAGAGCAGCACGGCGTCGCCCTTGGCTATCGTCACCCCGCCGACCTCGATGTCGTCGGCCGCGATGCGCGGGAAGCCGGACGTGTCGGTCGCGAACAGGTTGACGTGCCGCAGGAGTTCCTCGACGGCCACGGGGATGCGCGAGCGGTCCTCCGCGAGCCACCGCCACTGGTCGCGGTGGTCCGCGATCAGGGCCAGTACGGAGTTGGCGAGCTGGTTGGCCGTGGTGTCGAAGCCGGCGCCGATCAGCGTGAAGCCGAAGGTCACCAGTTCCTGCTCGCTGAGCCGGTCGTCGTTGTCGCGGGCGGCGATCAGCTCGGAGAGCATGTCGTCGGTGGGGCGGGCACGCTTGTCCGCGACCAGCCCGACGATGTACTCGCTGAGCTTGGCGAGACCGTTGAGGGACTCCTCGCCGCCGGCCCGGTCGTCGACCGTGGCGAACGCGCGGGCCCACTTCTCGAAGTCCCGCAGGTCCGCGGCCGGTACGCCGAGCAGCTCGCCGATGACGGTCAGCGGCAGCGGCACGGCGAGCTGCTGCACCAGGTCGACCGGGCCCTCCTGGGCCTGCATGTCGTCGAGCAGCTCGTCGGCGACCTTCTGCACACCGGCCCGCATCCGTTCGACCCGGCGCAGGGTGAACGCTCCGGCGACCAGCTTGCGCAGCCGGGAGTGCTCGGGCGAGTCCAGCGAGATGATCATCTCGGGGGTGGTGTGCATGGTGCCGCCGATGCGGGGGGCGCCCGGCCCGCAGGCCCGGGCGCGGCTCAGCCGGGGGTCCGCCGACAGCGCCCGCACGTCCTCGTAGCGGGTGACCAGCCAGGCGTCCACACCTCCCGCGGTAGGCACCTTGACCACCGGCTGGTCGGCGCGGAAGGCGGCGTACTGCGGGGCGGGGCCGCGATAGGTCGAACCGGGGAAGGGGAAGACGTCGGCTGCGTGCGACACGGGGCAGGCGGACAAGGGATACCTCCGCGGGGTGCGGGCTGTGGGCGGGTTACGGAACGGGGCGGGCGCTGTCTTCAGGAAGGGTTGTGGATCTTGTCGGCCCAGTTCGGGGTGTCATGGGTGACGACCCGGGACCGGGTGTGCAGCACGCCGTCGACGCGGACCAGCACGTCCTCGACGGTGGTGGTCGGCTCGAAGCTGACCTTGCCGGACCGGTCGGTCATGCTGACGATCGCCTGGTAGCGCACGTGCAGGGTGTCGTCGTCGACGGGTTCGACGCGCATCCGGTCGAACCAGTAGCGGTAGACGAGCCCGTCGTAGTACGCGATGTTCTTCTCCCGCGCCTCGCGTGCCGAGATCTCGTCGACGAGGGGCCGTTCGGCGTCGCCCCGGCGGGCCGTCATCTCCTCCAGCAGCTGCTGCCGGCCCTCCAGCTTCCAGCCGCCCGGACGGTGCTCGATGGAGCCGTCCTCGGTGAGCGTCTGGAGGAACTCCTCGAGCCTGCGCTCCTCCAGCAGCGGCATCTGCCGGGCGTAGAACTGCTGCACCTCGACGTAGAGTTCGGCGCTCACGCGCCGGTCGGTTGACCGCAGCGCTTGGGACACGTCGGCTCCCCTTTCCGTAGGTCGGCGCGCCACCACCGTGGCGGCGCGCATCCACCGCCCACGGTGGCAACGCGGGCTGGACGCGTCCTGGAGAGGCGCTACATCGCGGGGCGCCCGCATCACCCGCGCCCGCGCCCCCCGCCCACGCCCCGCCGCAGCCCGGGTCCGTGCCCGGGTCGACGTCCGTGTCCTGGGACTCGAACACGCCGTTGGGCACGAAGCGCGGCGTTCGGGACATACGGGGAGGACGGGGCCGTGCGGCACGGCGTCCGGCACGAGGTGGAGGAGGCGATCGGCATGCCGGTCATGGTGGAAGCGGGAACCGAGGAACGCGAGGTGCTGCTGTCCGCTTGGGAGGAGCAGCGCGCGGCCCTGCGCAGGGCGGTGAGCGGGCTGACCGACGAGCAGGCGCACAGCAGGCCCAGTGTGAGCGAACTGTCCCTGGCGGCGCTGCTGGCGCACGCCGTGCGGGGTGAGCCCGCCTGGATCCCGGTGCTGCGCGGCCGGGGCGGGGACTGGACGGACCGGGACGGCGAGGCCGAGTTCACGCCGCCGGCCGGGCAGAGCGTGGGGGACCTGCTGCGCGAGCACCGGCGGGTGGGCGCCGAGGTCGTGCGCGCGGTACGCGACCTGCCGGGCGGCCTCGGGCGCCGGGTGCCCATGCCGGTGACACCGTGGGGCCCGCCGGAGGAGCCGCGCAGTGTGCGGTGGATCCTGCTCCATCTGATCACGGAGGCGGCGCGGCACGCGGGCCACGCCGACCTCCTGCGCGAGTCGCTGGACGGCGCGACCGCCCCCGACCTGATGGAGCCGCGGACCTGACGTCCGCCCCGGCCGGTGAGGGCGTCAGCCCTCCTCGGGGCCCAACAGCACGGCCGAGTAGTTCTTGCGGGCGGCCGTGTCGTACTGGAGGGCGACGTGGCTGGTCGCGGAGGTGATGTCGCGCCAGAACCGCTGGAGCGGGTGCGCCTCCCCCAGGCCGCCGGTGCCCGCGCCGCGGATCAGCAGGCCGGCGGCCTCCTGGAGGAGCTCGGCGGAGAAGGTGGCGTTGCGCTCGTTCCGCGCCATGTACTCCGGCGTGAACCGCCGTTCGTCGATGACCCGCGCGTTCTGCTCCACCAGGTGGCGTGCCGCGTCGATCCGCCCCGAGGCCCGGACCACGAGCAGTTCGCCCGCCTGGTTGCGGCGCCGGCCGGTCATCGTCGCGGCGCAGGCCGCGAGCGCCCCGGAGGCGGCTCCCACGACGGGGGCGATGAACGTCAGTCCGCCGACCGCCTGGAACGGCACCGTGTGGCAGGAGGCGGTGGAGGTGGCGTTGCGTCCGGTGAGCATGTCGGTGCGGTCGAAGGACAGGTGGCCGGGCACGGTCACGTCGTCGACGACGACGGTGTGGCTCGCGGTGGCCCGCATCCCGACGCTGTCCCAGGTCTCCTGCACGGTCCAGCTGCCCCGGGGCAGGGCGAAGAACCGCAGCTGCGGGGGGCCGTCGGCGCCGGGCACGGCGGCGCAGACCAGCGCCCAGTCGGCGAAGTCGATGCCGCTCACGTAGGACCACCGGCCGCTGAGCCGCCAGCCCCCCTCCACCGCCCGGGCCCGGCCGGCCGGCATCAGGGCCGTGGCGATCACCACGTCGGGGCTCTCGCCCCAGACGGCCCGGTGCCCCTCCTCGGGCAGGTGCGAGGCGAACCGGGCCGAGTACGCGGCCAGCGACGCGCACCAGGCGGTGGCCGCGCAGGCCTCGCCGACGGTGACGACGGCACGCGTCAGCTCGCCGAACGTGCCCTCGGTGCCGCCCCAGCGGGAGGCCACGAAGTGGCGGGCGAAGCCGGTCCCGCGGACCGCTTCCGTGACGTCGGGGGCGAGCCGGCGGGTGCTGTCCGCCTCGGCGGCGTACTCGGCGGCGAGGGCGCGCAGCTTGTCGGCGGCCTCGGCCAACCCGGTGTCCCCTTGTATGGCGGCAGGCATCCTCGTGACCTCCTGTGGTGAACGCTTCGCGGTGCGCGGTCGTCCGGGCAGCGTGGCCGCCGGGCCTCGAAGCCGGGTACACCGCCGCTGGACGCCCGCCCGGCACGTCGCGCTCCGCCCGCCGGCCCGCACCGGACGTCGGCCCGGGGGCCGGGCAGCACGGCGGACACGTCCGCCCCGTGGCGCGTCAGGCGGGCGCCCGCGTACAGCGCGTCGCCCCCGTCGTCGCCGCTGCCGACGACCAGCACCACCCGGGCGCCGCCCTACGGCGGCAGGAACGTACCCGGCCGCGGCGGGAGACGCCCCCTCCCCCGCCGCGCCGCCCGGGACCGCGCCAGGCGCGGCGCGGCGGTCCGGCGCAGGTGGGGGCCGGGCCGGCCGCCGCCCGCCGGCCCGGTCGGGTGCGTCCGGGCGGCCTGCGCGCCGCCGGCGTACTCATGCGGCGTGCGACCCGTTCTACGCCGCCGCTCATGCCGCGGCGGGCACGGTTGGCCGCACCGCACGTCGAAGGGCGTGCCGACCGTCCGGCCACTGGAGGCCGGGCAGCCGACATACGGAGGGTCCCATGGCTGCAACCGAGTCCGACCGCACGGAGCTCGCCGCCGAGCTGACCGTGCACATGACGGGCTTCCTGTACTCCGCGTCGCTCTACACGGCGGCCGAGGCGAAGATCGCCGACCACCTCGCCGACGGCCCCCGCACGCCGGCCGAGCTCGGCGAGCTGAGCGGCCTGCACGGTCCCTACGTCCGGCGGCTGCTGCGCTACCTGGCGACCCGTGAGGTGTTCCGTGAGGACGAGGAGGGCCGTTTCCACCTGACGCCGATGGCCGAGCTGCTGCGCACCGGTGTCCCGAACTCGGTGCGCGACAGCTTCCTGATGCTCGGCAACGAGCTGTTCTGGAAGCCGATCGGCAAGCTCAACGAGACGGTCCGCAAGGGCAGCACGATCTTCGACGAGCTGTACGGCGCGCCGTTCTTCGAGTGGCTCGGCTCGCACCCCGAGGAGGCGACGATCTTCAACGCGGGGACGGCGGCCTTCTCCGGCCAGTTCACCGACCTCGTCGCCGACACCTACCCCTTCCCGGAGGGCGCCCGCGTCGTGGACGTCGGCGGTGGCCGCGGCGGTCTGCTGCTGTCGGTCCTCAGCAAGCACCCCACGGTGACCGGCACGCTGTACGACCAGGAGTCGGTGCTCCGCGAGAACCTGCTCGACGAGCCGCAGGTGGCCGGCCGCTGGAAGACGGAGCCGGGCAACTTCTTCGAGTCGGTGCCGGGCGGCGGTGACATCTACATCCTCAAGTCGATCCTCCACGACTGGAGCGACGAGAACGGCCTGCGCATCCTGAAGGCGACCCGCGAGGGAATGCCGAAGGGCGCCAAGCTGCTGGTGGTCGACGCGGTGATCCCGGAGGGCAACGACCCCCACGTCAGCAAGACCATCGACATGATGATGATGACGGTGTTCAACGGCAAGGAGCGCACGCTGCCGGAGTTCAAGGAGATCCTCGGCGCGGCCGGCTTCACCGTGACCAAGGTGCTGGAGACGGTCGACCCGGTCGTCTCGGTCATCGAGGCCATCGCGGACTGACCCGCGGCGAACGGCAACACGGCTCAGGGCCCCGGTCGGTGACCGGGGCCCTGAGCCGTACGGGAAGAAACGGATGAAGACGGGCGCGGGTTCAGAAGAGCTTGGCGAACCGCTCCAGGGTCTCCCCCGGGCTCGGCCCGTCGAGCGCCTGGAAGATGCGCTGCGCGCCCTCGCCGTGCTTGTGCAGCTTGATGTGGGCCAGCTCCACCGTGGTGCCGCCGCCGGCGGCGGGCGTGAAGGTCACCTCGATCTCACTGGCCCGCTCGTCGTCGGGGATGGACTGCCAGTTGCCGTCGAGCCGCCAGGTCATCAGCAGGCGGCGCCCCGGCTGCCACTCCAGGATGCGGCCCCAGGTGATCTCGTTGCCCTCGACGTCCCACTCGTAGTAGCGCCCGCCCACTCCGCCCTCGAAGGCGAGGCCGGCCCGCTCCTTCTTCAGCAGGACGTGCGACGGCGGCCACCAGTCCTTGGGGCGCCCGGTGAAGACGGTGAAGCTCTCCTCGGGCGTCGCCGCCACGGTCACCGACTTCCGTACGTCCGGAATCGTCTGCTCGGCCACGGACCCTCCTCGCTCGTGTCACTTCGTTCGGACCGGGCCAGCCTCGCGCCGGCGGCTCAACCGCCCGTCGACGGCGGCTCGAACGGCGGCTGTTCGAGGAGGAGTCGAGAACCGCGCAAGGAGACGGGGTCACGGTCGACCCATTCGGACGACGAGCGACGGGAGAGCACGATGACAGCTACGGGGACGGGCACCGAGCGGCGGGTCGCCTTCGTCACGGGCGCGACCAGCGGTATCGGTCTGGCGGTGACCGAACTCCTGGCCCGGCAGGGTCTCGCCGTGTTCGGCGTCGCACGCGGTGAGGAGGACGTGCGGGCCATGGTGAAGCGGCTGCGGGAAGAGGGCCTGGACGTCGCCGGCGCGGTCTGCGACGTCACGTCGGTGGAGCAGATCAAGACCGCCGTCCGGTCGGCCGTCGAGACGTACGGCCGGATCGACGTCCTGGTCAACAACGCGGGACGCGGGGGCGGCGGCGTCACGGCCGAGATCGGCGACGCGCTGTGGGACGACGTGATCGAGACCAACCTCAACGGCACGTTCCGGGTCACCCGCGAGGTGCTGAGCACCGGACGGATGCGGGACGGCGACTGGGGCCGCATCGTCAACATCGCCTCCACGGGTGGCAAGCAGGGGGTGGAGCTGGCCGCCCCGTACTCCGCCTCCAAGCACGGGGTCATCGGCTTCACCAAGGCCGTGGGCAAGGAGCTGGCGAAGACCGGCATCACGGTGAACGCGGTGTGCCCCGGTTACGTCGAGACGCCGATGGCGCAGCGCGTGCGCCAGGGTTACGCGGGCCACTACGGCGTGTCCGAGGAGGAGATCCAGGAGAAGTTCAACGCCAAGATCCCGCTCGGCCGCTATTCCACCCCCGAGGAGGTGGCGGGGCTGGTCGGCTACCTCGTGTCGGACGTGGCGGCGTCGATCACCGCACAGGCGCTCAACGTCTGCGGCGGGCTGGGCAACTACTGATGCGAACGGAAACGGACACCTCCACGATGACCCAAGCGCCCGAAGCGACGACCACCGGCGGAACGGCCACGGCCGTACTCGTGCCGGACACCCATGTGCCCGACGCCCATGTGCCCGACGCCCATGTGCCCGAGGCCCAGGTGCCCGACGCGGCCGCCTTCCGGGCGGCGATGGGCCGCTTCCCCACCGGTGTGACGCTGCTGACCCAGGGCAGTGACGAGACAACCAGCGTCATCACCCTCAACAGCCTGACCTCGGTGTCCCTGGAGCCGGTCCTGATCCTGGTGTCCGTCAAGGCGGACGGCCGGATGCGCCCGCGGGTCGCCCGGTCCGGCAGTTTCGCCGTCAATGTGCTGAACCGGCACCAGCAGGACCTCGCCCAGGAGTTCTGCCGGCCGGACCGCCCGGCCGGACCGGCCGCCATGGCGCGGCTGGGAGCCACCCGGGGCGTGCTGGGGAACGCCGTGATCCCCTCGGCCGAGGCGTACTTCGAGTGCGTCCTGGAGGCGGAGTACGCCGCCGGTGACCACACGCTGCTCGTCGGCCGGGTGGTCGCGCTCGGCGGCGGGGACGCCGCGGCGGACCCGCTCGTCTTCCACCGGGGCGGTTTCACCCGGCTGCCCGCCGACCCGGCGGCGTCGTCATGACGGCGTCCCTCGCCTCGCTGGAGCCGGTCGCCGAGGGCGTGTTCGCGTTCGTCCAGCCCGACGGCGGCTGGTGCCTGAACAACGCGGGCCTGGTCGTCGACGGGGACCACGGGGTGCTCGTCGACACGGCCGCCACACAGGCGCGCGCCCGCAGGCTCCGCTCGGAGGTCGAACGGCTCCTGCCGGGCGGCCCGGAGTTCGTGGTGAACACGCATTTCCACGGCGATCACACCTTCGGCAACGGACAGTTCGTCCCGCGTTCGGTGATCGTGGCCCACGAGGGGTGCCGCGCCGACTCGGCGGAGGCGGGGCTGGGCCTGCGGGGCCTGTGGCCCGGTGTGGAGTGGGGCGAGACGCCGCTCACGCTGCCCTCGCTGACCTTCCGTGACGCGCTGACCGTGCACGCCGGCGACCTGCGGGTCGAGCTGCTCCATGTGGGCCCCGCCCATACGGCCAACGATGTCGTGGTGTGGGTTCCGGAGCGCTCGGTGCTCTTCACCGGCGACGTGGTGTGGTCGGGCGTCACACCGTACGTCCTGATGGGTTCGATCACCGGGTCGCTGGACGCCCTCGCCCGGCTGAGGGCGCTGGGCGCCGCCACGGTCGTGCCGGGTCACGGACCGGTCGGCGGCCCCGAGTTGCTCGACGAGACGGAGGCGTACCTCCGGCTGCTCCAGGAGCTGGCGCGGGACGGGGTGCGCCGGGGGCTGACCCCGCTGCGGGCCGCCGAGGAGGCGGACCTCGGCCCGTTCGCCAAGCTCGTCGACCCCGAGCGGCTGGTGGGCAACCTGCACCGCGCGTACGCCGAGCTGGACGGGCTGGCGCCCGGTGCCCGCATCGACGTGCTGGCGTCCTTCAAGGAGATGGTCGCCTTCCACGGCGGGCTGCCCGCCTGTCACGCCTGACCCCGAGCATGCCGAGCGAGAGGAGCCGTCAATGGCGACGATCCTGCTGGACCGGCCCACCCAGGAGCCGGTGCCCGTGCCTCCCGACCCGCCGCCGCCGGCCTGGGTGCCGCTGCTGCTGGCGGGCGACCCCGACGACGACGGCAGCGAGCCGCACATCTGGCGCGGCATCGACTGAGCGCCGTCCCCCGCCGCACACCACAGCACCCCGCTCACGGCAGTCCGTGGGCGGGGCGCTGTGTCCCGGGGGGAGGGGTCGGGGGACGGGTCAGGAGGCGGCGGGCGGTTCGGCCGGGCTGTCGCGGTGGATGACGCGGGAGCGCGTCAGGAGCCGTCCGTCGCGCCGGACGAGCTCGTCCTCGACGGTGAAGGTCGGCTGGAAGTTCACCTTGCCCTCGCGGTCGGTCTGGGTGACGAGGGTGTAGTACGAGACGCGCAGCAGGTCGGGGTCGGCCGCGTCGGTCTCGATGATCAGGTGGCCGAACCAGTGCCGTACGGCGATGTCGCGGTAGCGGGGCAGGTTCGCCCGCATGCCGGCGATCATCTCCTCGCGGCCCCGCTGTCGCTGGCCGCCGGCGTGCACGACCTCGCCGTCCTCGGTGAAGGTGTCGGCGAACCCCTCGATGTCGAGGGCGTCGACCCGCCGCATCTGCCGGGCGTAGAAGGTCTGCACCTCGGCGTAGAGATCCCCGGTGACCTGGTTGGGCAGGGTCCCGACCGGCTGAGACATGGATACTCCCTTCGAGACGGCCGGCCCGGTGGCCGCGCCGATCTCCCCCAGCCTCCCGCGCGGTCCTGCAGCGTCACTGGAGACCGGCTCGGCAGGGGGCCGGGAGGGTCGGCACCCGTCCCGCTCCGCGGGGCCCGTGGGGTGCGGAGGGGGACGGGTTGCCGCCCAGGGCCCCGCGATGATCTTCCGCCGCCCCAACCACCGAGTCAATCCTAGGGATTGCTGCTCAGCCCCAAGGGATAGCTTGGGTCCGTGACTCTTGACGATCTGCGCGTCTTCATAGCCGTCTGCCGGGCGGGCAGCCTCAGCGCGGTCGCCCGTGACCTCGGCCGTTCGCAGTCGGCGGTGAGCCAGCACGTGAAGCGGCTGGAGCGGGAGACCGGCGTCGCCCTGCTGGAGCGCCACACCCGCGGTGTCGTCCCCACCCAGGCGGGGCGGGTGCTCCAGGCGGCCGCGGCGCACAGCATGGCCGGCCTCGACATGGCCGTGCGGAGCATCCAGGAATCCGTCCGCGGTGACGTCGGGTCGGTGCGGGTGACGACGGGCGCCACGACGCTGCGGCACTTCATGTCCGAGGCCGTGGTGGACTTCCACCACCGCTACCCGCGGGCCAGTCTGGAGTTCCAGACCGAGAGTTCGAGCAGCCGGTGCTTCGACGCGCTCGCCGCGGACGACCTCGACCTCGCCTGGGTCACCATCGGCGAGCGCGTGCGCGGCATCGAGCAGCACCCGGTGGTCGAGCTGCCCTGGGTGCTGGCCGTCCGCGCCGACGACCCGCTCGCGGCGCGCCCGCGGATCGGGGCGGACGACCTGGCGGAGATCCGGCACATCCGGCTGCCGGCCAGGTCCACCTCCCGGGCGCACCTGGACGCGGCCCTCGCCGCGCTGGGCGTCCCCGGCCGCTCCGACACGAGCGTCGCCGACTGGGACACCGCCATCCTGCTGGCCGAACTGGGCCTCGGCCACGCCGTGGTGCCGGACCTCCCCGGCCGGACCGCCGGGAGCGGCGGGGCGTTGCGGTTCGTGCCCGTCCCGGTGCTGCCGCCGCTGTCGGTGGGCTGGGCCGTGCGCAGCTGGGAGGCCCTGACCCCGCTGGCCCGCGCGTTCGCGGACACCGTGCGCCGGACGTGCGCGGGCTCCGGGGCGTGAGCCGCGCCGGCGCGGGCCGTCCGGAACGCCCCGCGCGGGGGCGGCACCGGGCGACGGCCCGCGCCGGGCCGGCGTCCCCGCTCAGCGCGCCCGCTGCTCGTACCCCACCAGGCGTACGCAGACGGCCAGGCCCTCGATCGCCTGTTCCAGCTCCGCGAGGCCGGGGTAGCTGGGCGCGATCCGGATGACCGCGTCGCGCGGGTCGTCGCCGTACGGGTGCGTGGCCCCGGCGGGGGTCAGCACGATGCCCGCCTCCGCGGCCCGGCGGACGACCTCCTTGGCGCAGCCGTCCGGCACCTGGAGGGTGACGAAGTACCCGCCCCTGGGGGACGTCCAGGTGGCGAGCCCGGTGCCGCCGAGCTCGGCGTCGAGGATCCGCGCCACCGCCTCGAACTTGGGCTGGAGCAGGGCGCGCTGGCCCTCCATGTGGGCGCGCACACCGTCGGCGTCCTTCAGGAACAGGACGTGCCGCAGCTGGTTGATCTTGTCGGGTCCGATGGACCGCTTGGCGTTGTTGGCGAGGAGCCACGTGACGTTCGCGGGGGACGAGCCGAAGAAGGCGACGCCCGCGCCGGCCGCGGTGATCTTCGAGGTGGAGCCGAACACGAACGCCCGGTCGGGGTGGCCGGCGTCGGCGCAGGCGCCGAGCAGGTCGGCGATCTCGACGGGCTCGTCGGTGAGGTGGTGGACGGCGTAGGCGTTGTCCCAGAAGATCCGGAAGTCGGGCGCGGCGGTGGGCATCGCGGCGAGCCGCGCCACGGTCGCGTCGCTGTAGCTGACGCCGTCCGGGTTGCTGTACTTCGGTACGCACCAGATGCCCTTGACGCTCGGGTCCTCGGCGACGAGCCGCTCCACGGCGTCCATGTCGGGGCCCTCGGGCGTCATCGGCACCGGGATCATGTCGATGCCGAACCGCTCGCACAGCGCGAAGTGCCGGTCGTAGCCCGGGACCGGGCACAGGAACGCGATCCGCTCCTGCTCCACCCAGCGGGACTCGGCGCCGGGCACCACGCTCAGCAGGGCGTGCACCAGGCAGTCGTGCATCAGCTCCAGGCTGGAGTTGCCCGCGGCGAGCAGCTGCGCCACCGGCACCTGGAGGACCTCCGCGAAGATCTCCCGCAGTTCCGGCAGACCGTGCAGTCCGCCGTAGTTGCGCACGTCCGTGCCGTCCGCGGCGGAGAAGCGCGTGCCGGGCAGGGCCAGCAGCTCGCCGGAGAGGTCGAGCTGCTCCGGGGCCGGCTTGCCCCGGGTGAGGTCGAGCGAGAGCCCGCGCCCCACGAGGGCCTCGTAGTCCTGGCGGGCGCGGTCGAGGAGCCCGCTCAGGGCGTCGGGGCTCAGCTCGGTGGTCATGGTGTGTCCTCTCACAGGTGCCGCGGCGGTGGGGGGCGGGTCCTGCGAGGATACAAACCGGGCGTGCCGGGCGGCCGCGAGGGTTCCGATTGTACCTACTAGTATGTACGCTCGGATCATGGGGACGAGCGACACCAGGGGTACGCGGGAGCGGCTCATCGACAGCACGCGCGAGCTGCTGTGGGAGCGCGGTTACGTGGGCACGAGCCCGAAGGCCATCCAGGAGCGGGCCGCGGCCGGACAGGGCAGTATGTACCACCACTTCCACGGCAAACCGGACCTGGCTCTCGCCGCGATCGGTCGCAGCGCCGAGGAACTCCGGGCCAGGGCGGAGGCCGGCTTCTCCGGTCCCGGCACGGTGACCGAGCGGATCACCGGTTACCTGCGGCGCGAGCGGGAGGTACTGAAGGGCTGCCCGGTCGGCCGCCTCACCCAGGACCCCGACGTGATGGCCGACCCGGAGCTGCGCCGCCCGGTCGAGGAGACCTTCGCCTGGCTCACCGGCCGGCTGGCCGCACTGCTGACCGAGGGGCGGGCGTCCGGCGAGTTCGGCGGCGGGCTCGACCCGGCGGCCACCGCGACCGCCCTGGTCGCGGTGGTGCAGGGGGGTTACGTGCTGGCGCGCGCCTCCGGTTCGGCCGAGGTGTTCGGCCGGGCCGTCGACGGCGCCCTCGGCCTGCTCGCCGCCCACTCCCGCTGACGCGCCGCTCGCCCCTGACCCGTCCGCCCACCCCGCACGGCCCACGCCTCACCGACCCGAAGGAGCCCGCCGCCATGCGCATGGAGCACCCCGCCCCTCGCCCGCCCGGCCACGACGACCCGGCCACCGCCCGGCCGGACCACGCCACGGACGCCGGGCACCGGGGACACGCCGTCAGCCGCGACCACCTGGTGACCGGCGACCTCGCCGCCCGGGCGGCCCCGGCCGAACGGATGGAGATGCACCGGGTCACCCTCCCGCCCGGCACGGTGGCCGGCCGCCACACCCACCCCGGCGGCGTCGCCGGCTACGTCACCGAGGGCCGGGTCGTCTTCGAGCTGGAGGGGCGGCCCGCGTGTGAACTCGGCGCCGGGAGCGCCTTCTTCGAGCCGCCGGGCGCGACCGTCCTCCGTTTCGACAACGCGTCGGACAGCCTGCCGGCCACCTTCGTCGCCTGGTACCCACTGGCGGGCGACGAGCCCTTGCTCCAGCCGCTCCCGGGCCCCGCCGCCCCCTGACCCACGGGCGACGGGCAAGCCCCACAACGGCGAAAGGCCGTATCGGATTTCTCCGATACGGCCTCCGACCAGCGTTTCCGCGTGGTCGGGACGACAGGATTTGAACCTGCGACCCCTTGACCCCCAGTCAAGTGCGCTACCAAGCTGCGCCACGTCCCGATGCCCGTCTGACCTGGGGTTTCCCCCGGCCCGGCGTGCACGAGAACAATACCGCACTCCTGCCGGTGATCACGAACCGCTTTGGACGCTTGACCTCAAGCGCGCTTGACGTCGCACCGTGAGTGCCATGACGAACACGGCTGAGACGTCCACGGCGGACCTGCACCGCCTGATGGCCCTGATGACCGGCGACGAGAAGCACGGGCCCGCCGCCACCTCCACGCTCGACGCCCTCCAGGTGCTCTACGACCGGGTGCTGCGGGTGACGCCCGCCACCGTCGACGCGCCGGAGCGGGACCGGTTCCTGCTGTCCAAGGGGCACGGCCCGATGGCGTACTACGCGGTCCTCGCCGCCAAGGGGTTCCTCGCCGAGGACCTCCTGCCGGGCTTCGGGTCCTACGACTCGCCACTCGGCCACCACCCGGACCGGATGCTGGTGCCGGGCGCCGAGATCGGCAGCGGCTCGCTCGGGCACGGGTTGCCGCTGGCGGTGGGGAGCGCGCTGGGGCTCCGGGCGCAGGGTCTGACCGACCCGCGCGTGTGGGTGCTGGTCGGGGACGCCGAGCTGGACGAGGGCAGCAACCACGAGGCCATCGCCTACGCGGGCGCGGCCGGCCTGGAGCAGCTGCACACGGTGGTGATCGACAACGCGTCGGCGTCGTACGCGCGGCCCGGCGGGATCGTGGCCCGGTTCGAGGCGGCGGGCTGGTCCGCCGAGACCGTCGACGGGCGGGACCACGAGGCGATGTACGCCGCCTTCACCCGCCCACACCCGGGGCGGCCGCGGGCCGTGGTGGCCCGGGTCGAGCCCAAGAACGCGTGAAGAGAAGCGTGAAGAGAAGAGGGGGAGAACATCATGGACACGATGCGTGACCGGTTCATCGCGACGACGGGCCGGCTGCTGGACGAGGACCCGCGCCTGGCGGTCGTCCTGGCCGAGATCAGCGCCGACGGGTTCCAGCGGGCGGCGGCCCGGCACCCGGACCGGGTCGTCAACGTGGGGATCAGGGAGCAGCTGCTGATCGGGGTGGGCGGCGGGATGGCGCTGACGGGGATGCGGCCGGTGATGCACACGTTCGCGAGCTTCCTGGTCGAGCGGCCCTTCGAGCAGGTCAAGCTGGACCTGGGCCACCAGGGCGTGGGCGGGGTGCTGGTCAGCGCCGGGGCCTCCTACGACTGGCCCGCCGGTGGCTTCACCCACATGTCCCCGGGTGACGTGGCCCTGCTGGACACGCTCGACGACTGGACGGTGCACGTGCCGGGGCACCCGGACGAGGCGGAGGCGCTGCTGCGGCACGCCGTCGCGGGGGACGACCGGGTGTACGTCCGGCTGTCGCTCCAGGTGAACGACCGGGCCCGAACCGTCACGGGCGAGGGTTTCCTCCGCGTGCGGGAGGGGCGCGGGGGTGTGGTCGTGGCGGTCGGTCCGATGCTCGACGGCGTCCTGGCGGCGACGGAGGGGCTCGACGTGACGGTCCTGTACGCCACCACCGTGCGCCCCTTCGACGGCGAGGCCGTGCGGCGCGCGGTGGCCGGCGGCGGGACGGCCGACGTCGTGCTCGTCGAGCCGTACCTCGCCGGCACCTCCACGGCCGCCGCCACCGAAGCCCTCGCCGACGTCCCGCACCGGGTGCTCGGCCTGGGAGTCGGCAGGCGGGAGCTGCGCCGCTACGGCGGCATGGACGAGCACCTGGCCGCGCACGGCCTCGACCCGCGGGGCCTGCGCGCCCGCATCACCGCCTTCCTGCGCGGCTGAGCCTTCCTGCGCCGCTGAGGCGTCAGCCCTCCGGCCCGCCCCGCCCGGCCGCCAGATCCGGGTGGGCGGCCAGGAGGCGGCGCGGGGCGGCCTGGCGCCAGGAGTCGGCGAGGACGGCGTACAGCTCGTCCTCGTCGTCCAGCGCCGCGAGCCGGACCCGCATCCAGGCGTAGTTGTCGTCGTGCCCCTCCCGGATGAAGAACTTTCCGGGCTCCGCGGCGATGAGCTCCTCCCGGTCCTCCTTGGGGCACTTGACGCCCATCACCCGGTCGTCGTCGTCCAGCGAGGCGAAGACCTTCCCGCCGGACCCCTCCACCCGGAACGTGGGCATGCCCCAGGCGAGCTTCTCCACGGCTCCCGGCAGGGAGAGCGCGATCCTGCGCACATCGTCGGCTGTGGCCATGTGACGACCGTACGACCCACCACTGACAACGCCACCGGAAGCGGCCGGCCGGGGGCGCACCCGTCGCCCTGGCGCTCCGGGGCGCGCGCCGTGGAGCACCGCGGCGCGCGGTGCGCACCGGAAGGCACACCGACGCGCCGCTCCTGCGGGGCGGGGCCGGTGCGCCGGCGTACGCAGGCCTCCGGGAGGGCGCAGTCACCGCGCAGTGACCGCGCACAGAGGGAACCGATTCGGTCGACCTTCCTGCGGAATCGATCCGGCAGAGGTGTACCGGTGGGACTGCTGTGCATTCATGAGGTCGAGGACCGGCCCTCGGCGCCCTCTTCCTCCGAAAGCTTTGCCCTTGGCATGTGGCAGAAAGAAGCGCTGGGGGAATGCCCTTCGGATAGGAGCGGACAGGCCAGTACCACGCGACACATAATTTCAATCAAACGTCAACGCCAGCCGTTTCGGCCAGAGTTGACGACCATGTTGAACCGTTCCGGAATGATCAACACCATGTGGTGGTCGGCCTGTTCGGGACGGGACCACTGCCGATGCACCATCCGCTCGTACAACCGCGCGAGCAGGCGTTTCGCAGAGGAGGGCTCGCATGGACGGGTACTTCGCCAGTCGACTGCATCATCAGCTCCGGCAGCACGTCCGGAATTTCGCGGAGAGCGAGGTCCGGCCGCTGATACCGGCCATGGAAGCGGCCCGCTCGGTCCATCGCGGGCTGTCCGCGCTGATCGCCCGGCAGGGCTGGCTCGGAGCGACCATCAGCAGGGATTACGGCGGGATGGGCGTGGGCCATCTCGGCAAGACCATCATCATCGAGGAATTGTCGCGGGTCAGCGGCGCCATGGGCGCCATGGTGCAGGCCTCCCAGCTCGGCGCGGCCAAGATCGTGCACTTCGGCAGCGACGACCAGAAGAAGACGTGGCTGCCGGCCATCGCCGCGGGCGAGTGCCTGCCGACCATAGCCGTCACCGAGGCCGAGTCGGGCGGCCATGTGCTGGGCATGAGCGCCACCGCGGTGCGGGACGGCGACGACTACGTCCTGAACGGCCGAAAGGTGTACGTCGGCAACAGCCACATCGGGGACCTGCACGGGGTCGTCGTACGGACGGGGCCGGGCTCCAAGGGGCTGACGGCCTTCCTGGTGGAGGCCGACCGGCCCGGCGTGCGGGCCGTTGACGAGAAACCCACCATGGGCCTGCACGGATTCAGCTTCGGCGAGCTCGTCTTCGAGGACTGCCGCGTCCCGGCGGTCAACCGGCTCGGTGACGAGGGCGACGGGCTGGCGGTCGCGTACTCCTCCAGTGTGCTCTACGGGCGGGCCAACCTCACCGCCGTGTCCCTGGGCCTGCACCGGGCCGTCCTCGAGGAGACCACCCGGTTCTGCGAGGAGCGGCACCGGTACGGCAAGCCCCTGCACGAACTGCCCTCGGTGAAGCTGAAGCTGGGCCAGATGCAGTCCCGGCTGATGACGGCCCGGCTCGCCGCGTACCACGCCGTGCACCTGCTCGACGCGGGTCAGCCCTGTGACGCGGAGCTGATGAACGCCAAGCTCGTCAACGTCGAGTCGACGCTGGACTCGGCGCGCAACGCCATGGAGATCCACGCCGCGGCCGGGCTCTGCACCGACCGGCCCATCGAGCGCTACCTCCGGGACGCGCACCACATTTTCGCCCCGGCCGGCACCTCCGACATCCAGCTGCTGCGCCTGGCCGAAGTGGCGCTGGGCACGGCGAAGGGCCAGTGGTCCGAGCGGCTCGCCGACGCCGTCCGGATGGAACCGGCCCTCTAGGACGCGACGTCCCCGGGGCGCACGTCCCCACGGGCTCCCCGCGGGGACGTGCGCCCCGCGCGTGGCGCGCGGCCTGTCACAACCGGCCCTCCTCGCGGCGGTGGATCTGCTCCACCAGCTCGGCGGCGAGCGACTTGATGGTCTCCAGCCCCGGCCTTCCCCACGGCCGCGGTTCCGTGTCGACCACGCAGATGGTGCCGAGGGCCGTACCCGTACGGTCGATCAGGGGCGCGCCCAGGTACGAGCGGATGCCGATCTCGTCGACGACCGGGTTCCCGGCGAACCGCGGGTAGTCGCAGACGTCCTCCAGGACCAGCGCCTTGCGGCGTACGACGACGTGCGGGCAGTAGCCGTGGTCGCGGGCCATGTACCGGCTGACGCCGCCGCCGACGGCCGCGGTCGCACCGAGTTCGTCGGTGGCCCGGGTGCCGTTCGGGGTGTGCAGCCCTGCGAAGAACTGCTGGTTCTCGTCGATGAAGTTGACCATCGAGTAGGGCGCGCCGGTCACCTTCGCGAGCCGCTGCGCGAACGCGTCGAAGTCGGGGTCCGGCCGTTCCCCGATGCCGAGCTGGCGCAGCCGCCGCACGCGCAGCGGAGCCTCCCGGTCGACGGGGGTGAGCAGCAGGTGGCCGGTCGGGTCGTACGTCATGTGGGTGCTCCGTAGCTCGGCGCCGGGGCCGGGTTGGCGTCCAGCAGGTGCTGGACGAGGGTGACCAGGGTCTGGATCCCGGAGCTGGCGATCCGGGCGTCGCACAGGACGACGGGCACGTCCGGCTTCAGGTCGATGGCCGCGCGCACCTCGTCCGGTTCGTAGTGGTACGAGCCGTCGAACTCGTTGACGGCGACCAGGAACCGGATGCCGCGCCGCTCGAAGAAGTCCACCGCCGAGAAGGACGCCTGGAGGCGCCGGGTGTCGGCGAGGACGACGGCCCCGAGGGCGCCCTCCGACAGTTCGTCCCACATGAACCAGAAGCGTTCCTGGCCGGGCGTTCCGAAGAGGTAGAGCACATGGCGGTCGTCGAGGCCGATGCGGCCGAAGTCCATGGCGACCGTGGTGGTGGTCTTGCTCTCCACGCCCTCCAGGTCGTCGGTCCCGACGCTCACCGTGGTGAGCAGTTCCTCCGTGCTCAGCGGTTCGATCTCGCTGACCGCCCCGACGAAGGTGGTCTTGCCGACCCCGAAGCCGCCCGCGATCAGGATCTTCAGGGCGGTGGGGAAGACGTCCTGGTCGTCCCCCCGGTCCTCGGGTCGGTTCCCGGGCCGGTCCTCGGGTCGGTCCTCAGAGCCGTCGTCGTAGGCCATCGAGCACTGCCTCCAGCAGGGAACGGTCGGTGGGGGTGTCGTGGAAGCGGGGCGCCCGCGCGGTCAGCGCCCCGCAGTCCACGAGGTCCGAGAGCAGCACTTTGGTGACCACGGCGGGCAGCCGTAAGTGCGCCGCGACCTCGGCCACCGAGGTCGGCCCGTCGCACAGCCCGAGGGCCAGGGCGTGCTCGGGGCCGAGGTGCGACTGGGGCAGAGCCCCGGTGGCCATCACCAGGGAGAGCAGGTCCAGTGCCGCCGTCGGTCGGGTGCGGCCGCCGCTCACCGTGTACGGGCGGACGAGCCGGCCCGCGGCGTCGTCGAGCCACGGCCCGTCCTGTCGGCGCGGCACGGTCAGCGCCCTGTGCCGCCCGGCGCCGCGGCCGCTTGTCTGGCCGGGGTGACGAGGTAGGGCCGTACGCTCTTGACCAGCATGGTCATCTCGTATCCGAGGACCGCGGCGTCCGTCTCCCGGCCGGCGAGCACGGCCAGGCAGGTGCCGGAGCCGGCGGTGGAGACGAACAGCAGCGTGGAGTCGAGCTCGACGACCACCTGCCGCACCTCGCTGTCGCCGCCGAAGCGGCTGCCGGCGCTGCGGCCGAGCGAGTAGAGGCCGGAGGCCAGCGCCGCCATGTGGTCGGCGCTGTCGGGGTCCAGGCCGTGCACGGACTTCACCAGCCCGTCCGAGGAGAGCAGAACCGCGCTGCGGGTGTAGGGGACCCGCTGGACCAGGCCGCCGAGCAGCCAGTCGAGATCCGAGGAATGGCCGGTCGGCACATCGCTCGCCATGGTGCATCTACTCCTTGTGCGCTTCGTCGTGTCGTTGCGGTTCCGGGTGCCCGTGGTGCCCGTGGTGCGGGGACTGGGCCGGGTGCGGCGGCTGCTCCGGGTGACCCGGGTGCGCCAGGTGCCCGGGTTGCGCCAGGTGCCCGAGGTGCAGCGCGTTCTCCGGCGCCTGGGGGTGCGCGGGTTGCTCCGGGTACGCGGCGTCGCGCGGGACCGCCGGCATGGACTCGGCCAGGCCGATGCCGCGCCGGAAGGCGGCCATCAGACCCGGGTCGTGCAGGGCGTCGTCGTCGTGCTTGCGCGGCGTGGGCGCGTCCCGCAGCTGCGGGACGATGTGCTCCTGCGCCCGCCGCTTGGGCAGTTGGGGGCGGCCCGGGGTTCCGGGCGTCGCCGACGCGGGGTTCGGCCGGTCGGACCGTTCGCCGCGGACGGGCAGGGGCGCGTTGCCGCCGCCGTGCTGCTGCTGGTGCTGGTGCTGGTGCGGGATCATCGGCGGGGCGGTGGGCGCGTGGACCGGCTTGCGGTGCACAGGCTCGGGGACCGTGACCTCGCCGGGGATGTGCCGCGCCGGGCCGGCGTGGTGCACCGGCTCGCGCGGGGCCTCGCGCGGACTGTCCGGCAGGGTTTCGCGCGGTTGTCCGGGCGCCTGTTCGCCCAGTGGTGTGCGCGGTTGTGCGCGCGCCTCCTGGTGCGCCTCCTGGTGCGTGTTCTGGTACGCCTCCTCGTGGCCCGCCTGGAGCACCGCCTGGCGTTCGGCGGTGGACAGCCCGTCGGGGTCGGCGCCGAGCAGGCCCTGGGGAAGGACCAGAACGGCCTGGACACCGCCGTAGATGTTGGACTGGAGACGTACGGCGATGCCGTGCCGGCGGGCGAGCGCCGAGACGACGAACAGCCCGATCCGGCCGTCCTGGAGCAGGTGCGCCACATTCACCTGATCGGGATCGGTGAGCAGGGCGTTCATCTTGTTCTGCTCGGACACGGACATGCCGAGGCCCCGGTCCTCCACCTCGACGGCGAGCCCGGCCGTCACGTACTGCGCCCGCAGCAGCACCGGGGTGTGCGGGGCGGAGAACAGCGTGGCGTTCTCGACGAGTTCGGCGAGGAGGTGGATGACGTCGGCGACGGCGTGCCCGCGCAGGGTGCCGTCGATGGGCGGCACCAGTTTGACCCGAGGGTAGTGCTCGACCTCCGCGATGGAGGAACGGAGCACCTCCATCATCGTGACCGGGTTCGACCACTGGCGGCGGGAGATGGCCCCACCCAGTACGGCGAGGTTCTCCGCGTGCCGGCGGATGCGGGTGGCCAGGTGGTCGATGTGGAACAGGCCCTTGAGCAGTTCCGGGTCCTCGACCTCGTTCTCCAGCTCGTCGAGGAGCTGGATCTCGCGGTGGACCAGGGACTGGAGGCGGCGGGCGAGGTTGACGAAGACCTCGACCTTCTGTTCGTTGCCGACGCTGCTGGACAGCCGCGAGGCCTGGACCACGGTCGTCAGGGCCGCGTCGTGGGCGCGGTTCAGCTCGTCCGCCAGCCGGTCGAACCCGTCCCCGCCCGCGGGGAGCGGCGGCGGGCTCTGGCGGGCCGGCGGGCGTTCCCCTCGGCGGAGCTGCTCGACCAGGGCGCGCAGCTCGTTCTGGCTGCGGGCGCTGCGCTGCCGGAGCGCGTCGCAGCGGTCCAGTACGGCGGCGGCCGCGCGGTTCACACTGAGCAGCGCCGCGCCGACGGCGGCCACGGCGAGCCCCGCGGAGGCCGCCAGCGCCGCCCATACGGCGGGAGACAGGTGCGCGCCGGTGGTGCGGATCGTGAACAGCAGGGTGGCGGCGCCGCCCAGCGCCACCACGACGGGGGGCAGCACGGCGGCACGCTGGAGTTGGGGTCGTATACGGACGTCCGGCGAGAGGGACGAGGAGCGCGACCTCCCGGTGTGCGACAGGGAACGGGCGCCTGGCCGGCCGTGCCGCCCGCCCTCACGGCGGTCCGGCCGCGCGACGGGTGCGCGAAGTTGAGACATCAGCGTCCTTGGTACGTGGGGCCCCAGGAACAGGATTCGGCGTACTATCGGCGTACTAAACGGATGTTCGAGTACGGTGCCGCGGCGGTGACACAAGGCGCCACATGAGCCCGCGGTTGATCACTGGCAACACACAGTAGTCGCCAATCCGTCACGTGCGATGCGCAGTTGACAAACTTGCCCGCCAAGCGTCCCGCTCTGGTATGAGGCCTCGCACGGCCGCCCGATAACCCCGTGGCATCGACACGCCGCGCCTCGGCGGCCCGCTCCGGGCCCTTCTCTCGCGCAATCGACACGCCGTCAGGTCTGTTTGAATGGTTTACGGACCGAGTGGGGGACGTCCTCACCTCGATGACGTGTGCACCGAACTTGTGAGGACGGCACGTGAGCTCCCTTCGACAGGCCGAACCCGACGGCTACCCCGTGCCACTCCCCTGGCTGGCGCGCGCGAGTTCGGCCCCTCACGTCCCCGGCGGACCGGCCGAGATCATCGGGAACCTCACCGCCCTGCTGCGGGACATCGCGGCGGACCCGACGGTCGACCGCCCCTTCGGCTGGCCCACCGGGGACAGGCCCACGACCCTGCGGAAGGCCCTGCACCTCCTCGGTACGTGCGGCCTGCTGGTCCGGCAGAGCCGCCCCGCCCGGGTGACCCTCACCGAGGAGGCCGAGCGGTTCCTCGCCGCCGGTGATCCCCTCCACCTGCTCTCCGTGCTCCACGCCCACGTCAGGTTCATGGGCGAGGCCCTCGCCGCCGTCGGGGACGGCCTCAGCCACGACGAGCTGAACGGTGCCGCGCTCCGCGACTACGGCCTCAAGTGGGACTCGCTCGACCAGGTGCGGCGGCGTGTGTACTGGCTGCGCGCGGCGGGCGTCGTCGACTACTGGAGCAACGGGAGGATCCTGCTCAACGAACGCGGCCGGCGGTTCCTGGAGCGCCTGGAACTCGCGGACGCCGAGCAACTGCCACACCGTCGCCCGTCGTCGCCGCAGCCACCGGAACTGCCGCCGACGCCCGCGCCGCTGGCCTCCGGGCTCGAAGAGGCCGGCCAGGACGCACTGCGGTCCCGCAAGCGCCTCGTCGGCTACATCGCGGGCGGTGTACGGGTGGACGCGCTGGCGCGCCTGGTGAACGCGGCCGTGCCCAGCATCGACCGCGGCGACTTCCTCGACTTCTGCGTCGGGGAGTTCGGCGTCCGCGAGTCGTCCGCCGACCAGACGCTGGGCACCCTGAAGGCGCTGGGCCTCGTCGGGCAGGTCGGCACCGACGCGTTCGCGGCGACCGACCTCGCCGCGAGCTGCCTGGCGTCCGGCGAGCCCCTGGACTTCGTCCGCCTCCTGCACCTGCGGGTCGCGCTGCTGGGGGAGACGCTCGACGCGCTGGCCGACGAGACCGACACGGGCACGCTCGTGCATGTCCTCGCCGAGCGGTACCCGGACGCGCGGCTGACCCGGGACGACGTCACGCGCCGGGTGGCCCTGTTCCTGGAGACCGGCCTGGCCGAGCGGATCGGCCAGATCGTCCGGAGGACCGAGCTGGGGGCGGCGCTGGTGCGGACGCTGCCGCTGCTGGCCCGGGAGGACATGGGGCCGGGCGCGCTCCCCGGGCCGCGCGGCCAGGCCGACGGGGTGGCCGGCTCGCCGTCCCCGGCCGGGGCGGACCGTACGGTTCGGCCCGACCCGGCCGAGAGGGCCGCCGAGGTCGCGGCCGAGGTGGTGCGGGCGGCCACCGACAGCGCCGACTACGAGCGTTTCGAGAGGGCGGTCGCCGCCGCGTTCCGCACCCTGGGGGTCGAGGTCGAGGAACACAGCGGCCCCAAGAAGACCGACGTGGTCGTCGAGTTGTGGCAGTCCCCGGTCAGCCGACTGCGCGTCGCGGTGGAGGCCAAGACGGACGGCGCGGGCCTGGTCACGGACGACGACGTCCGGTTCGTGAGGCTCCGTCAGCACCGCGAGCGCCACCGGGCGCGGTCCACGGTGCTGGTCGGTCCCCGGTTCGACGCCCGGGTGGAGGAGGAGGCAGCGAAGGACGGGGTGGCTCTGCTCACCGCACGCGAGCTCGCGGACGCCGTCGTACGGCACGGCCGTACGCCGCTGGCGCCCCGTGAGATCGCCGCGCTGGTGAGCGTGGGCGAGCGGCCCGCGTGGGAGCGCACCTGCGAGAGGGCCGAGCGGCGCCAGGAGGCCCTGGTGCACGTCCTGGACACCCTGTGGAAGAGCGGCAACGACCCCGTCGACATCGAGTACAGCGCCGGAGCGCTGGGCGTGCGCGACATCTGGCGGGAGACCAAGGCCGTGCTGGAGACCCCCCTGGACCCGGCGGAGATCGAGGAAGCGCTCGCCTTCCTGGGCACGCCCCTCGTCGGCGGAGTGGTCCGGCAGGGCGCCGATCACGTCGTCACGGGCCCGCCCGCCCTGGTCGCCGCACGGCTGCGGGCCCTCGCGTCGGCGATCGAGTCGAC
Source organism: Streptomyces ficellus (assembly GCF_009739905.1). NCBI lineage: Bacteria > Bacillati > Actinomycetota > Actinomycetes > Kitasatosporales > Streptomycetaceae > Streptomyces > Streptomyces ficellus. The sequence goes on from NZ_CP034279.1 coordinate 960,243, forward strand.
GGGCCGGGGACCGACGGCGCCCGCCGCGGTGGATCCCGCCCGGCGGCTCCCCGGGAAGGAGGAGCCGCCCGCGGCGGAAACGCCCGGCGGAGTGACGCCGTCGGCGGTGCGGGCGTGGGCCGCGGCCCAGGGGAGGGCCGTCAGCGCACGCGGACGGCTGCCGGTGGGCCTGGTCAGGGAGTACCAGCGCGCGCACGGGCTCGTGGACGGCTGAGCCCGGCCGGCCCGGGTGGGGGCCGGGTGGGTCAGCCGGTCAGGCCGAGCGTGGACAGGCGGGCCGGGTCGGTGAGGATGTCGAGGCCGGTGACCCGGCCGTCCCGGACGGTGAAGGACATCACCGACAGGGGGCGGCCGTCGGCGAACGAGACCACGCCGGGAGAGCCGTTGACCAGCACCACACGGGCGTCCTGCGCGAAGCGGGCGAAGGTGATCGCCTGGGACGCCACGTCGGTCGCTCCGCGCCGGGCCAGGCTCGGCAGGAGCGCACCGCCGTCGGAGCGCGCCACGACGGCGGGGTCGAGAACGGCGAGCAGGGCGTCGAAGTCACCGCCTCGGGAGGCGGCCAGGAAGGCGTCCACGACTCCGCGCTTGCGTGTGACGTCGGTGTCGGCGGACGGTGTGGCCCCCTGGACGCGGCGGCGGGCGCGGCTGGCGAGTTGCCGGGTGGAGGTGGGGGTCCGGTCCAGGACGGCCGCGATCTCGTCGAAGGGCACGTCGAACATGTCGTGCAGGACGAAGGCCAGCCGCTCGGCCGGTGACAGCGTCTCCAGCACGATCATGAGCGCGATGCCGACCGAGTCGGCGATCAGGATCTCCTGCTCCGGGTCGGCCGCCGGCAGGCCGCTGACGACCGGGTCGGGTATCCGGACACGGTCGTCGGGACCGGTCAGCGGATCCTCACGGCGGGAGGTGCGGGCCCGCAGCATGTCCAGGCAGACCCGGCCGACCACCGTCGTCAGCCAGGCTCCCAGGTTCTTCACCCCGCTCACGTCGCTGCGGCCCAGCTTCAGCCACGCCTCCTGGACGGCGTCCTCGGACTCCGCGAGCGAACCCAGCATCCGGTAGGCCACCGCGCGGAGTTGACGCCGTTCCGCCTCGAAGCGCCCGGCCAGAAATTCGTCCCCGTTCACCTGTCACATCCTCGCCTCGGGATCCGTCGGTCGTATGACGGACGCTAACCGATGACCAAGGAGAAACACGATGAGCGCCAACACCGCCCCCACCGCCGAGGACACGACCACCAAGGTCTCCCGCATGCAGGACCCGGCCCGGTTCATCCCCGAGCTGAGTGACGTCAGCGCCGCCCTGTTCCGCGCCACCGGCAACCAGTCCGTGCCGCGCACCACGATCAACCTCGTCCACCTGCGCGCCGGGCAGATCGCCCGCAACACCTACCTGACCGTGCTCAACACCAGCTTCCTGCGCAAGGCCGGCGAGAGCGAGGAGCGCATCACCGCCGTGTCCTCCTGGCAGGACGCGCCCTACTTCACCGCCGCCGAGCGCGCCGCCCTCGCTCTGGTCGAAGCCACCGTCCAGCCCGCCCCGCACGGCCAGGAGCGCGTCACCGACGAGGTGTACGCCGAGGCGGCGCGGCACTACGACGACAAGGCGCTTGCCACCCTCACCGTCGCCATCGGCCAGATCAACTTCTTCACCGCCCTGGCCGTGATCGGCAAGCCGAAGCCGGTCACCTCGCTCGGCGACAACCAGTGGGACTAGGGACAACCCTTCCAGGGGCGCGACACACCCCGGCGGGCCCCGGATCGTCCGGGGCCCGCCGGCTCCGCCGTCGTACGGCCGGGCCCCATCAGCCGTTGGGCACCAGCTCCTTGAGTGCGAGGTTGAGCTTGAGGACGTTGACGCGGGGTTCGCCGACGAAGCCGAGGATGCGGGCGTCGGTGTGGTCGGCGACCAGTTTCTCGACCGTCGCGACGTCCAGCTCGTTGCGGTCCGCGACCCGGTGGGCCTGGAGCCTCGCGTACTCCGGGGAGATGTGCGGGTCGAGGCCGGAGCCGGACGACGTGACGGCGTCCGGCGGGACGTCGGACGGCTTCACCGTGTGGCCGGGGGTGGAGTTGTCCCTGACCACGGCCGCTTTGGCGGCCGTGACCCACCGCACCAGTTCGGCGTTGTCGCCGGAGCGGTTGGTCGCGCCGGACAGGACGAGCGCGTACCGGGTGTTGACCGAGTTGGTGCCGAGACCGTTCGAGGGGCGGGGCTGGAACCAGCGGAGGTCGGGAGCGGGGGTCTCCTGCCCCTTCTCGAGCGGCAGGTCGTAGGACTGGCCGATCAGCTCCGAGCCGGCCACCCTGCCGTGTGCGTCCCTGATCTCCGAGCCGTTCGCCTGGTCGGAAAGGGCCAGTTGGGCGATGCCGGTGACGGCGAGCGGGTAGAGGACGCCGGTGATCAGGGTGAGGACGAGCAGGGCTCGGAGCCCGGCCCAGAGGACGCGCCCGGTGTTTCCTGCGGGGTTGTTCATCGCGTATCAGCCGATTCCGGGGATGAGGGAGAGGAGGAGGTCGATGAGTTTGATGCCGAGGAACGGGGCGACGAGGCCGCCGAGTCCGTACAGGCCGAGGTTGCGCCGCAGCAGCGAGTCGGCGCTGGACGGGCGGTAGCGCACGCCCTTCAGCGCCAGCGGCACGAGGGCCACGATGACCAGCGCGTTGAAGACGACGGCGGACAGGATCGCGGACTGGGGCGAGGCGAGGCCCATGATGTTGAGCCGGTCCAGCGACGGATACGCCACGGCGAACATCGCGGGGATGATCGCGAAGTACTTGGCGACGTCGTTGGCGAGGGAGAAGGTGGTCAAAGCGCCCCGGGTGATGAGGAGTTGCTTGCCGATCCCGACGATCTCGATGAGCTTGGTCGGGTCGGAGTCGAGGTCGACCATGTTGCCGGCCTCCTTCGCGGCCGACGTACCGGTGTTCATGGCCACGCCCACGTCGGCCTGGGCGAGGGCCGGGGCGTCGTTGGTGCCGTCGCCGGTCATCGCGACGAGCTTGCCGCCGGCCTGCTCGCGCTTGATGAGGGCCATCTTGTCCTCGGGGGTGGCCTCGGCGAGGAAGTCGTCGACGCCGGCCTCCTCGGCGATGGCCCTGGCGGTCAGCGGGTTGTCACCCGTGATCATGATCGTCTTGATGCCCATGCGGCGCAGTTCGGCGAAGCGCTCGCGCATGCCGTCCTTCACGACGTCCTTGAGGTGGACGACCCCGAGGACGCGCGCACCCCTGTCGTCCTCCACGGCCACCAGCAGCGGTGTGCCACCGGCCAGGGCGATCCGGTCCGTGAGCGCCTGCGCGTCCTCGGCGACCTCGCCGCCCCGCTCCTGCACCCACGCGACGACCGCACCCGCCGCGCCCTTGCGGATCCTCCTGCCGTCCACGTCCACGCCCGACATGCGGTTCTGGGCCGTGAACGCGAACCAGGTGGCGTGCGCCAACTCCCCCTGGTGCCGCTCCCGCAGGCCGTACCTCTCCTTCGCGAGGACGACGACCGAGCGGCCCTCGGGCGTCTCGTCGGCGAGCGAGGAGAGCTGGGCGGCGTCGGCGACCTCGGTCTCCGTCGTCCCGTGTACGGGTACGAACTCGGCGGCCCGCCGGTTGCCCAGCGTGATCGTGCCTGTCTTGTCCAGGAGCAGTGTCGACACGTCACCGGCCGCCTCGACCGCACGGCCCGACATGGCGAGCACGTTGCGCTGTACGAGCCGGTCCATGCCGGCGATGCCGATCGCGGAGAGCAGCGCCCCGATCGTCGTCGGGATCAGGCAGACCAGCAGCGCCGTCAGCACGATCAGCGAGGTCTGCTCGTCCGCACCGGCGTAGATCGCGAACGGTTTGAGCGTGACGACCGCGAGCAGGAAGATGATGGTCAGGGACGCGAGGAGGATGTTGAGGGCGATCTCGTTCGGGGTCTTCTGCCGGGCGGCGCCCTCCACCAGGTTGATCATCCGGTCGATGAAGGTCTCGCCGGGCTTCGTCGTGATCCTGACGACGATCCGGTCGGACAGCACCGTCGTGCCACCGGTCACCGCGCAGCGGTCGCCGCCGGACTCGCGGATCACCGGCGCGGACTCGCCCGTGATGGCGGACTCGTCCACGCTGGCGACGCCCTCGACGACGTCGCCGTCGCCGGGGATGACGTCCCCCGCCTCGCAGACGACCAGGTCACCGGTGCGCAGGCCGGTGCCGGGGACCTCCTCCTCGCCCGCCGTGGTGACCCGGCGGGCGACGGTGTCGGTCCTGGCCCTGCGCAGGGTGTCGGCCTGGGCCCTGCCCCGGCCCTCGGCGACGGCCTCCGCCAGGTTGGCGAAGATCGTCGTCAGCCACAGCCACACCGTGATCGCCCAGCCGAACCACTCCCCCGGGTGCCTCAGCGCCAGCACGGTGGTGACCACCGAGCCGACCAGCACCACGAACATCACCGGCGATGCGACCATCACCCGTGGGTCGAGCTTGCGGATCGCCTCCGGGAAGGCCGCGATCATCTGCGCGGGGCCGAAGGGTCCCCCACCGGCCCGGCCCGCCGGCGCCGGCTCGCGGCCCGGGAGGACGTCGCCGTGCGGAGCCGTGGTGGAAGGTGTCGTACGGTCCATGCCGTCCTGCTGCTTCTTCACGTCGATGGTCATGCGGCGAGCCCTTCGGCGAGCGGGCCCAGCGCGAGGGCCGGAAAGTAGGTGAGACCCGTGATGATCATGATGGTGCCGACCAACAGGCCCGTGAACAGCGGCTTTTCGGTCCGCAGCGTGCCCGAGGTCTCGGGTACGGGCCGCTGGCCGGCGAGCGAGCCGGCGAGGGCGAGCACGAACACCATCGGCAGGAACCGGCCGAGGAGCATCGCGATGCCGATGGTCGTGTTGAACCACGGGGTGTCGGCGTTCAGGCCGGCGAAGGCGGAGCCGTTGTTGTTGGCGCCGGAGGTGTAGGCGTAGAGGATCTCGGAGAAGCCGTGCGCGCCGGAGTTCGTCATCGAGTGCACCGGGGTGTCCAGGGTGAACGAGGCGGCGGTGAACCCGAGCACCAGCGCCGGGGTGACCAGGAGGTAGCAGGCCGCGAACGTGACCTCACGGGTGCCGATCTTCTTGCCCAGGTACTCCGGCGTACGGCCGACCATCAGGCCGGCGACGAACACCGCGACGACCGCCATGACCAGCATCCCGTAGAGGCCGGAGCCGACGCCGCCGGGCGCGATCTCGCCGAGCTGCATGCCGAGCATCGTGATGCCGCCGCCGAACCCGGTGTACGAGGAGTGGAAGGAGTTCACGGCACCGGTGGAGGTCAGCGTCGTGGCCACCGCGAACAGCGAGGAGCCGGCGATGCCGAACCGGGTCTCCTTGCCCTCCATCGCGCCGCCGGCGATCTCGAAGGCCGGGCCATGGCCCGCGTACTCGGTCCACATCATCAGCGCCGTGAAGCCGAGCCAGATGGTGGCCATCGCGCCGAGGATCGCGTACCCCTGCCTGACCGAGCCGGCCATGCGGCCGAAGGTCCGGGTCAGCGAGAAGGGGATGACGAGGATCAGGTAGATCTCGAAGAGGTTGGAGAGACCGTTGGGATTCTCAAAGGGATGCGAGGAGTTGGCGTTGAAGTAGCCGCCACCGTTGGTGCCCAGTTCCTTGATGACCTCCTGCGAGGCCACCGCGCCCCCGTTCCACTGCTGCGTGCCGCCGCCGAACTGGCCGACCTCGTGGATGCCGGAGAAGTTCTGGATCGCGCCGCAGGCGACGAGCACGAGGGCGCCGATCACGGAGATCGGCAGCAGGATCCGGACGACGCCCCTGACCAGGTCGGCCCAGAAGTTGCCCAGCTCGCCGGTGCGCGACCGGGCGAAGCCGCGTACGAGCGCGACCGCCACCGCGATGCCGACCGCCGCCGAGACGAAGTTCTGCACCGCGAGGCCGCCGGTCTGCACGACGTGCCCCATGGCCTGCTCGCCGTAGTAGGACTGCCAGTTCGTGTTCGCGACGAAGGACGCGGCGGTGTTGAACGCCTGGTCCGGGTCGATCGACACGAAGCCCAGCGAGCCGGGCAGCACATCCTGCGACCGCTGGAGGCCGTACAGGAACAGCACGCCCACCGCGGAGAAGGCGAGGACGCCGCGCAGGTACGCCGGCCAGCGCATCTCCACGTCGGGGTTCGCACCGATCACCCGGTAGATCCGCTTCTCGACCCACAGGTGCCGCGGCGAGGAGTAGACCCGCGCCATGTGGTCGCCCAGCGGCCGGTACGACAGACCGAGCGCGACGACCAGCGCCAGCAGCTGGAGGATTCCAGCCAGGACAGGACTCATACCCGCTCAGAACCTCTCCGGCTTGAGCAGCGCCAGGACGAGGTACCCCAGCAGGGCGGCGGCGACGAGCAGCCCGACGATGTTCTCGGCACTCACAGCTTCGCCACCCCCTTGGCGACGAGGGCCACCAGCGCGAAGACCGCGGCTGTGGCGACGACGAAGGCCACGTCGGCCATCGTGAACTCCCGGAAGAACGAAGAGCGGATGTTCTGACGAGATGAGGAAACATCCCTTTCGGCCACCCGCCGGCCTCGTTGACGCGGCCCTGACTTCCGGGACGCCCCTCTTGACGCCTCCCCTACGCGCGTCGGTGGTCGCGGAGGGAGGTGATCACCCCGCTCACCTCAGGAGGCCGCGCCAGCGGTCGGCCGACTCGCTCATGTCCTCGACGACCCGTTCGAGGAACATGCCCGCCCTGAGCAGCCGCTTTCCCACCGGCGATTCGGGCCCCAGCGTCTCGGCCGCCGCCATCGCGGCCCGTGCCGAATCGCGCGTCTGCCGCGCGCTGACCGCGACCGAGTGGTACCAGGCCTGGTCGTCGACGACGTAGACGTCACGTCGCCGCCGCGGGTCCCGCTCGCGGCGGACGAATCCGTGCTGGACGAGGAAGTTCACCGCCACGGAGACGGAGGCCGGGCTGACCCGCAGCCTGCGGACCAGTTCGGCCGCGGTGCGCCTGCCGTCCTCGGACAGCAACAGGTCGACGTGCACGCGCGCCGTCATTCTCGGCATCCCCGACCTGACCGCGAGCTCGATGATCTCCTCCTCCATCGCGCCGCCCCGCGGTCGGTCCTCGTGGCGGCGGGCCGGCTCACCACGCCGCGCCCGCCGGGCCGTCGACCGGTGCGCCCGCTCGGGCCGGTAGCCGCCCGGGCCGCCGTTGCGCGAGACCTCCCGGCTGACGGTCGAGGTCGGGCGTCCGAGGCGGCGGGCGATCTCGGCGCAGGAGAGGCCGTCCACGAGTCCCGCCGCGATGCGCTGCCGCTCCTGCTGGGTCAACCGTCCGCCTGGCATGGCGCCAGTATTGCCTTCTCCGGCAGCCATTGCAACGCACCGTTGCGTTCGGCCGCACGCCATTGCATCAATTCACGGTGCCTGACCAGCAGATACGGGCATTGACGATTGACGACTCACTAAACGCAACGTAGCTTTCGAGCATCGACGAACGTCAAGTCACGAGGCGAGGACGGACCATGAGCGCATCCCTGCACACCGTCACCACACTGCCGGCGCAGCGCCGGCCCGGCTGCCCCTTCGACCCGCCGGCGGAGCTGCTCGACGCCCGCAGCCACGGCCCCATCAGCCGCTACACCCACCCCGGCGGCAAGCCCGGCTGGATGATCACCGGATACGACCTGGTGCGCTCGGTCCTGGCCGACCCCCGGTTCAGCTCGCGCAAGGACCTCATGAACGTCGTGGACTTCGCGCTCCCGCCGGCGCCGCCCGGCGAGTTCCTCCTCATGGACGAGCCGGACCACAGCCGCTACCGCAAGCCCCTGGTGGGCAAGTTCACCGTGCGGCGGATGCGCCTGCTGAGCGAGCGGATCGAGCAGATCACCGCCGACTGCCTGGACGCCATGGAGAAGGCCGGCCCTCCGACGGACCTGGTGACCGCGTTCGCCAAGCCCATCCCCACCATCGTCATCTGCGAGATCCTCGGGGTCCCGTACGAGGACCGGGCGTCCTTCCAGGAGCAGATCGACACGTTCATGGGCGGGGAGGTGAGCGACGAGGAGCTGATCGCCGCGTACACCGCGACCCAGGAGTACCTCGCACGACTCGTGGCAGCCAAGCGCGCCAACCCCACGGACGACATCCTCAGCGAACTCACCGACAGCGACCTGACCGACGAGGAGCTGAAGGGCATCAGCCTCATCCTCCTGGCGGCCGGCTTCGACACCACCGCGAACATGCTGTCCCTCGGCACCTACGCGCTGCTGCGCAACCCGGAGCAACTGGCCGCACTGCGCGCCGATCCCGCGCTCACCGACGGTGCCGTGGAGGAACTGCTGCGGTACCTGAGCGTCGCCAAGACGTTCCACCGGACGGCACTGGAGGACGTCGAGCTGGGCGGCCAGGTCATCGAGGCGGGAACGACCGTCGTCCTCTCCTACCACACCGCCAACCGCGACCCCGACCGCTTCGCCGACCCCCACACCCTCGACCTGCACCGGCAGGCCGCCGGGCACCTGGCCTTCAGCCACGGCATCCACCAGTGCCTCGGCCAGCAGCTCGCCCGCGTCGAAATGCGGGTCGCGTTCCGGGCGTTGCTGGACCGTTTCCCCACCTTGCGCCTGGCCGTACCCGCCGAAGAGGTCGCCCTGCGCCCGGAGACCGCGGACATCTTCGGCGTGAAGAGCCTCCCGGTCACCTGGGACCGGACATGAGCGCGCCGCACCTGAGCGTCGACCGCGAGCGCTGCATCGGCGCCGGCATGTGCGCCATGACCGCCCCCGAGGTCTTCGACCAGGACCCGGACGAGGGTCTGGTACTCCTGCTGCACACCGACCCACCCGCCCCGCACGACACGGCCGCCCGCATGGCCGCCGGCGTCTGCCCCGCCGGGGCGATCACCGTCCACGACCCGCGAGATGACAGCCTCTAGAGCGTGTGGGAGACGTCGGTGACCTGCCTGGCCGGCCGTCCGGGGAAGTCGCGGGCGGCCATCCAGACGGTGAACTCACGGGCCGACGGTGTCGATGCTGGTGGCCGTGCTGATGCGGTCGCCGTGCTCGCTCTCGGCGCCTTGGTACTGAGCCCCCATCGTTGCCTCTCCCCGCCCTGTCGACCCTGGTTGCGGTCAGCGTGGCATGGAAAGTCGACGCCGCCGGTCGTGGCCTGCGAGCCCCTTACGCAGCCGCCCATGGAACGCGGCAGATGTGCGGCGCCATGCCCTCTGGGCACAGGGACTTGATCACTGTCTTGCGGATCGCCCGCCACGTCCGCAGCGAGCACACCAGGTGGACGCGCAGCTCTACGCCTTCCCGTGCGCCGCTGCTCTGCGCAGGGTGTTCCACGGCCCACTGTTCCGCCAGGTGGTCGTACACGTCAGCGGGCGACAGCTCACTGCCGGGCCACGTGCGGACGATGGTCGCGTCGACGATCCGGGCGCTCCGGGATCCCACGGCCTCCCCGACGAGTTCGCTGACCCATGCCAGCCCCTCCTCGTCCGCGTACAAACCGAACGTCAGGACGCGCGTTCTCATGGCATCAGGCCTTCGTGATCGTCGTCATCGCCCATGACGGAAGGCGGTGGCGAACCAGGGATGTACGGGAGCGAGTGCCGGTGACGCGGGCCATCCGTTGATCGTCGCCACGAGTTGCCAGTAGCGCTCGGTGTGTGGGTCGGCGGTTGTCTGCAGGCGGGCGAGGAGCCAGCGGCGCAGATCGCCGCCGTCAGCACGCTCGAACGCGAAGCCGTAGAGGTCGGCCAGTGAGTCGGCACGGGGTGCGTCTTCGGCAAAGGCTGGGAGGATGCCGGCGGATACGGCTTCGTCGAATCGTTCACCCATGGCGTGGTGGAGAGCGTCCTGCACGGCTATGACGTCCTGCTGGGAGGGTTCTCGCGCCTGCTCCGCAGCTGTGCGGCGCAGCGCCACACGGAAGTCCGGGTTCTGGCAGAGCTCGGCGAGTTCCACCCATGCCTCGGCTTGTCCGGGTGCGGGATCGTCGGGGAGTTCGGGAATGAGGGACCGCATCAGGGCCACGAATTCGGGGTTGTCGTCGAGGTCCCCCAACGCGTCGTCGATGAAGTCGGACACCAGCTGGTGCCGTTCGGCCCGGCAGAGCGTGGCGAGTCGGTGCATGAGGTCCATCTCCAGGGTGGTGGGGCCGCGCCTGGCCACTGCTCGCAGTACCGCCCGGCGCAGGCGGAGAGTCTGGATCTGTACGTCCAGAGCGTTGGCGTGGACTTCCGCGACGTCCGACAAGGATGCCTCACGGTCCAGCACCCTGCGCACGGTCGCCAGGTCCAGCCCGAGATCGCGCAGGGTACGGGCCAGGTCGAGGCGTGCGAGTGCGTCGAGGCCGTACAGCCGGTAGCCCGCGGGGCTCCGGTCAGTTGGCGGGACGATGCCCTTGTCGGAGTAGAACCGGATGGTCTTCACCGTCAGGCCGGTCCTGCGGGACAACTCTCCGATGGAATAGAGCGTGTCGCGGTCCATGCCCCCAGCTTGCTGTCTCCCCCCACGGGAGACTCAACCGGGGCCAGGACTTCCTACGGCTTGTCAGCGGGGTCCGTCATCCGGCGCCACCCCGGCGCACGCTCGTCCAGCGGAAGACCGGGGACGCGGGCTCCGGATCCGGGCTCCTATTCGGTGCGCAAAGCCGTAGCGGTTCGGGCTCCGGCGGCCCAGCCGGCGGGGAGGAGTGCGCCCAGGATGGCGATGAGCAGGCCGCCGAGGGCGAGTGGGAGCAGTTCGGCCGTGGAGTAGACGGCGATGACGGAACCGGGGAGGCGGAGCCCCACGCTGTCGCCCATCGCGGGCAGGACCCAGCCGTGCAGCGCCACGCCGAGCGGCACGCCCAGCGCGCCCGCGACCAGGCCGGTGACGACGACCGAGGTGACGACCATCGCGACGGTCTGCCGTGGGGTCATGCCGAGCGCCTTGTGGACACCGATCTCACGGACGCGTTCGCGGGTGTCGAGCAGGACGCCGTTGAGCACGCCGAGCGCGGCGACGGAGACGAGCATCAGCGTGAGGAACGCGGACAGCGAGTTGAGCGTGACGACCATGTCGCTGCCGTTGCCGAGCCCGCCGGCCCGGGCGGTGGCTCCCAGCGTCGCCAGGTCCTCGTTCAGCGCGTCGACGTAACGCGTGACGTCGGTGCCCGGGGTGACCGCGATGTGGTGGCTCGTGTCCGTCAGGTCGGGGTGCGCGGCCGCGAGGGTCGTGACGTCGGTGAAGACCTGCATGCCGTCGTTGGCGGGGTCGAGGACCTCGCCGACGATCCGGACCGTCACCGGCCGGGCCAGGCCGTTCACCGTGACGGTGTCGCCGACGCGCGTGCCGGTGGCGGTCAGGAAGGGGGTGGGGACCACGGCCTCGCCGGGCGCGTCGGTCCAGCGGCCCGAGACCATGGTGTAGCCACCCCACGCGGCGTCGCCGGTGAAGGCGACCACGTCGACGGTGCCGGTCACGCCGGCCACGGTCGCCCGTACCGTCGTGGCGCTGTAGTGCTTCGCGGTTCCGCCGACGGCGTCGATGGCCGCAGCGATCGCGGCGGGGTCGGCGCGGGGCTTCTTCTTTGAGGCGGGGCCGTGGGGGCCGAAGTCCGGTACGGGCGCGGGCACGGTGACGTCGGCGACGTCGTGGGCCTTGGCCTTCATCACCTCGCCGAGCGAGGCCGCCATCCCCACGGTGAACGTCACGGCGATGGTGCCGAACAGGACCGCCGCGCCCATGGCCAGCGCGCGGGCGGGCCGTGCGAAGGGCCGGGCCAGGCCGAGCGCGACCGGCTGCGGCAACGGGAGCCGTCCGGCCACGCGGGCCGCCCGCCGCCCGCGCCCCGTCGACGTGCCGCGCCCGACGGCGAGCGCGTCGACGGTACGCAGCCGGCCGGCCCGCCAGGCGCCGGCCCACGCGGTCGCCGCGACCAGGCCGAGCACCCCGGCGATCACCGCCGCGTCGACCCAGGGGGCGATGGTCAGGGAGGAGGAGCCGTAGATCTCCTCGGCTTCGGCCAGCACGGGCACGGCGAGCAGGTGGCCGGCGAGGACCCCGAGTGCCGTGCCGATCGCGGCCGGGACCAGCGCCTGGCCGACGTAGGCCCGTACGACCTGGGCCGGGGTGAAGCCGATCGCCTTCAGGATGCCGATGCGGCGGGTGCCCGAGCCGACGGCGGACGCGACGACGTTGCCGACGACGAGGACCGACATGACCAGGCCCAGGGCGCCGAACGCGATCAGGAACGGGACGTAGAGCGCGCTGTCCTCCTCCGCGGCCTTCCTGACGGTCAGCCATGACCGTTCGCCGACGGCCGCTCCCGGCGGCAGGGACCGTCTCACGGACTTGCCGCCCGCGGTGAGTTGCGCGGCGGTCTCTGCGTCGCTGAAGCGGTAGAGCATCTGGTAGCCGCCGCTGCCGGGCGCGGTGAGCGCCGGCATCTGGGCCGGAACCACCCAGGCGTCCGCGGTCTGCGTGACCGAGCGGGCCACACCGACGACCGTCAGTTCCGGATCGCCGGGCAGATGAGGGAAGGCGATCCTCATGCCCAGGTGCGGCAGGAGCGAGGAGTTGACGGACAGCACGGTCTCGCCGGAGCGCGTGGGCCACCGCCCGTCGAGCAGTACCACCTCGTCCACGTCCCGGCCGGGATCGCCCCGGCCGACCACCGTCATCGGCCACCCGGGGCCGCCCACCCCGTCCGCGCTCGGGGTGACCGTCGCCGTACGGAACGGCCCGGCCGTACCGCTCACCCCCTCGGCGTCCCCGGTCTCCGACAACTGCCCGGCACTCACCCTGGCCGCGTCGAACGCAACGGACAGGTGCGCGCCGCGCTGCTGGGCGAAGGCGTCGTCGAAGGGCGCGCCGGACACCACGAGCAGCGTGCCGCCGAGGACGGAGGCGGCCACCGCCATCAGTGTGGCGAGCCCGATCACCAGCGTCTGCACTCGGCGTCGCGCCACCCCCGAGCGCACCACTGTGCCGAGCGCGCTCATCGGACGGCCCCCGGGGTGACGGCCGGCGGCCGGACGTCCTCGGTGATCCGGCCGTCGGCGATGCGGATCGTACGGTTCGTGCAGGACCGGGCCAGGGCCAGGTCGTGGGTGACCACGACGATGGTCTGGCCCTCGGCGTGGAGTCCGGCGAGCAGCCGGCTGACGTCCTGTCCGGCGGCGGTGTCCAGGGCCCCGGTCGGCTCGTCGGCCAGGAGCAGCGCCGGCCGGTTCATCAACGCCCGGGCCACCGCGACGCGCTGCCGCTCACCGCCGGACAGCCGCCCCGGGTAGGCGCGGGCGTGCCGGTCGACGCCGAGGTTCTCCAGGAGCTCCGCCGCCCGCCGGTCCGCCGCACCACGTGCCATGCCCGCGAGGCGCGCGGGCAGGACGACGTTGTCGGTGACGGTCAGGTCGTCGAGCAGGTTGAAGAACTGGAAGACCATGCCGATCCTCGACCGCCGGTGCAGGGCCGCCGCGGCTTCGCCCAGCGCGTCCACCCGCACACCGTCGACGGTGACGGTTCCCGTGTCGGGCCGGTCCAGGCCCGCGATCAGGTTGAGCAGGGTGGACTTGCCGCTGCCGGAAGGGCCGAGGACGGCGACGGCCTCGCCGGGCCGCACGGTCAGCGATGCCTCGTGCAGGGCGGGCGGGCCGTCGTCGTACCGGCGGCTCACCTCGCGCAGTTCGATCACCGGCAGGGTCATGAAGGGCTCCTCGGGTACGGGTGGTTGGCTGCGTGAACGCTAGGAGCGGGTCCGGCGCGTGCGCATCGCCCGCCCGGACCCCTTGCGGTACCGCGCTGGGATCAGCCCCGGGCACGTCATCCTCGCGATGTAGGCGGGTGATGTACCGGGTGCGGTGGGAATGGCCTCCCGGACGGATCCCGCGGGTCCGCGCGGCGGCAACAATGAACCGGTGACGGACATGAGTACGGGGCCGGCGCGGCTGCGGGAAGCCGCCCGCCGGACGCTCCGCGACGCCAGGACCCCGAGCGGTCCGCCGCCCCGACCGACCGGGCGCGCCCGGCGGTTCGACGTGCTGCTGGCGCTGGTGCTCGGGGTCACCACCGTCTATTACGGGATCGACAACGCCGGTGTCGTGGTCGTGCGGGAGATCGCACCCGGCGTGCGGCACGTCATGCCGCGCCCGTCCGGCCCGGGCGGCCTGGCCTTCATGGTGGTCCTCGCGGTCGTCGCCTCGGGCGCCCTGGCGCTACGCCGCCGCCACCCGCTCGCCGTGCTGTGCGTCGTGACGGCCGCGACGCTGGCCACACCGCACAGCGTGATGCGGCTGACCTTCTACGCGTTCGTCATCGCCGTCTACAGCGCCGCCGTGTACAGCCCGTACCGGGTGGCCACCTTGGCGGCGCTGCCGGTGTCGGTCGTCCTGGTCGGCACCTCGGGGAACGCGCGGACGCCGATCGTCCCCAACGAGTACATCGCCCTGCTCATCCTGGCCCCGATGGCCGTGGCCGCCGTCGGCCTGCGCACCTGGAAGCTCCGAACCGCCGAGGGCCGCACCCGGCTCTCCGCCCTCGAACGCGAACAGGCCGAGGCGCTGCGCCGGGCCGTCGAGCACGAGCGGGCCAGGATCGCCCGCGAACTGCACGACGTCGTCACGCACAACGTCAGCGTGATGATCATCCAGGCCGGCGCCGCCCGCAAGATCATGCACACCTCCCCCGAGCAGGCCGGCGAGGCGCTGCTCGCCGTCGAGGCGGGCGGCCGGGCGGCCATGACCGAGTTGCGCCACGTCATGGGGCTGCTCACCATGGCCGACGACGGCGAACGGACCGACGGCGGTACGGACATGGCCGGTGCGGCGGCGGAACTGGCCCCGCAACCGGGCCTGGACCGGCTGGGGGCGCTCGTCGGACGGGTTCGGGACACGGGGCTGCCGGTCGACCTGGCCGTGACCGGGCCGGCCCGTTCCCTCCCGCCCGGTCTGGAGCTCGCCGCCTACCGCGTGGTCCAGGAGGCCCTGACCAACACCGTGAAGCACGCCTCCGGCGCCACCGCCGCCGTGACCGTCGAGTACGGGCCGGAACGGCTGCGGGTGGAGGTCACCGACACCGGGGGAGACGTGGGTGCGGGAGCGGCGACCGGCAGCGGGCGGGGCCTGATCGGCCTGCGCGAGCGCCTCGCCGTCTACGGCGGAACCCTGACCACCGGCCGCCGTCTGACCGGCGGCTACCGTGTGGAGGCCCTGATCCCCCTGGAGGCACCGTGACCGAGCCGCTGCGCGTGCTCCTCGCCGACGACCAGACCCTGGTCCGCACCGGATTCCGGATGATCCTCGGCGCCGACGGCATCGACGTCGTCGCCGAGGCGACCAACGGGGCCGAAGCGGTCGAGGCGGTCCGCCGCACCCGTCCCGACGTGGTCCTGATGGACATCCGGATGCCCGAAATGGACGGTCTGGAGGCCACCCGCCGCATCCTCACCGGCGCCCCCGGCGAACCCCGCGTCCTCATCCTGACCACCTTCGACCTCGACCGGTACGTCTACGCGGCCCTGTCCGCCGGCGCCAGCGGCTTCCTCCTCAAGGACGTCACCCCCGAGCAGCTGACCGCGGCCGTCCGCACGGTCCGTACCGGCGACGCCCTCCTCGCGCCCGCCATCACCCGCCGCCTCGTCCAGCGTTTCGCCGGAGGCGACCATCGATACAGTGCCCGGCACGGCGATGACACGACCGCCCTCCACCGCGACCTCGCCTCGCTCACACCGCGCGAACTGGAGGTCCTGGGCCTGCTTGCCCGCGGGCTGAGCAACGCCGAACTCGCCACCCGCCTCCACCTGGCCGAGGCGACCGTCAAGACGCATGTCGCCCGGATCCTGGCCAAGCTCGGACTCCGGGACCGCGTCCAGGCCGTGATCGTCGCCTACGAGACGGGTCTGGTCAGCGCGGGCGCGCACGAGGCCGTTGGGCAGTCCACCGAGACGTAGAACGCGGACGTGGAAGGCGGCCGGGGGCGGGGGCCGGGAGCCGAAGCATGCGCCCGCCCTCACCGGCGCTTTCCTACGAGCGCGGGGCGGGCCGCCCCGCCGGGTCGTCCACGCTCGCCGTCACCGCTCACCCGCGAGGTCGAGGTCGCCGCTGCGCGGCTCGGCGGGGACCTCGGCGGCGCGCCACGGGCGGGCGATCGGGCGTGATATCGCCCGCCACCACGGCTCCACCGGCAGCCTCGCGGCCGGCTCGAAGGGCTCGCCGGGGTGGGGGAACGCCACCGCCTGGCCCGCCGCCTCGGCGGCGTCCTTCGTCCACTCCGCCGGCTCCGCCCAGGGGTGAGGGGCGAGGTTGAACGTCCCCCAGTGGATCGGCAGGAGCACACCGTGGGGCGCGCCCGACTGCAGGTCGAGGTGGGCCCGGAGGGCCTCCTGCGGGGTCATGTGGATGTCCGGCCAGTACTCGCTGTACGCACCGAGCTGGATCATGGTGACGTCGAACGGCCCGTGCTCGGCGCCGATGTCCCGGAAGCCCTCGAAGTACCCGGTGTCGCCGCTGTGGAAGAGCCGGTGCTCCGGCCCGGTGACCACCCAGGAAGCCCACAGGGTGTGCTGCTGGTTGCGCAGGCCGCGGCCGCAGAAGTGGCGGGCCGGGGTGGCGGTCAGCCGCAGGTCGCCGACCTCCGTCGACTCGTTCCAGTCCAGCTCCCGCACGCGGGAGGCGGGCACGCCCCAGTGCTCCAGGTGCGCGCCGACGCCGAGCGGGACGACGAAGAGGGTGTCCGAGGCCGCGAGGGCGCGTATCGACGGGAGGTCGAGGTGGTCGTAGTGGTCGTGGGAGATCACCACCGCGTCGACGGGCCCCAGCGCGGCGAGCGACAGCGGGACGGGATGCAGCCGCTTGGGTCCTGCGAAGGAGAAGGGCGAGCAGCGTGCGCCCCACACCGGGTCGAAGAGGATCCGGTGGCCGTCGGTCTCGGCGAGCACGCTGGAGTGTCCCATCCAGGTGATCCGCAGTCCGGTGGCCGCGGGGCGGGCCAGGTCGGCGACGGTGGTGGGGTGCACGGGGACGCCACCGGTGGGCGCCCGGCGGGCCCGGGACTCCTTCTCGAAGTAGACCTTCGCGAATTCCAGGGTGGAGCCGGACGGTCTGTGCCTGGTCCCGACCGGGTTCTGGAAGGTGCCGTCCGCGAAGTTCGGCGACCGGCGGATGCGCTCCATCCGCTCTCCGGTGGCGTCCGCGCCGAAGGCGGCCGGCCGCAGTGCGCGCAGTCGGTGGCGGAGCTGGGGCGGGACGCCGGAGCCGGTCACGGTACCTCCAGGGGGGTGAGCGTCCTTCCATTATGGGCGGGGGGTACGACAACCCGGGGGCGGGCCCGGCGGGTGCGATGTCACATCGGTGACCGCCCCGTCCGTCGTACCGGTGAAAGGTTGTCCACCCGTACCCCAGGAGGCCCTCATGGCCCGCATCTCGCTCACCCCGCCCCGCACCCTGCTCTTCCGCGCAGTCGAGTGGTACGCGAAGCGCACCTACGGAATGGGCCTCGACCCGGTCCGCGCGGCCGGGCACAACGGGCGCGTCCTGCGCACGACCCTGCGGTTCGAGCTGGCCGTCGGCCGGTGGAACGCCCTGGACCCGACCCTCAAGGCGCTGGCCGTGATGGCGTCGGCCGCCGAGATCGGGTGCAGCTGGTGCATGGACTTCGGGTACTGGGAGAGCACCCGGCACGGCGTCGACCCGCGCAAGCTGCGTGACCTGCCGGTGTGGCGGGACAGCGACGCGTACACGGCGCGGGAGCGTGACGTGCTGGAGTACTCCGAGGCGATGACGGCCACCCCTCCGGCCGTCGAGGACGACCTGGCCGAGCGGCTGCGCAAGGAGCTCGGCGAGGCGGCGTTCGTGGAGCTGACGGCGATGGTGGCGCTGGAGAACATGCGCTCCCGGACCAATGCCGCACTGGGCCTGACCAGCCAGGGCTTCAAGGACCGGTGCGAGCTGCGGCACCGCTGACCCGCCGCCTGCCCCGCGCCTGCCCCGGGCCCCGGTGGGGAGTGGCCTGGCGTGCGCGGGGTCCGGGGCGAGCGAAGCCCGACGGTGCTCCACGGACACGACCTGGGGAGTGTCCGGAAAGTATCGGCGTCCGCCCGGAGGGCGGGGGCCGTGGCGTCCGGTGCGTGCTGTCGCAAGGCGGAGGAGGGAGACATGGCGGAGCCATGGCGACCGACGACAACGCGGCGACAGTGCGTGCAGGGCGTCACGGGCCAGGCGAGACTTGACGGACACGACCTAGGGTGGCGGCGTGGGCAGAGTGCGGTTGAGCGTGGCCGAGCGGCGCGAGGAGCTGCTGCGAGCCGCCGTCGAGCAGATCGAGGCACGGGGTGTGGCAGCCGTGCGGATCGCCGACGTGGCTTCCGCGCTGGGCGTGAGCAACGCGCTGGTGCTGTACCACTTCTCCACCAAGGAGAAGCTCGTCGCGGCCGCCTTCGCGTACGCCGCCGAGGGCGACCTCGCGCACCTGCGCCGGCTGCTGGGGCGCCGGACCACGGCCACCCGCCGGCTGCGCGCGGCCGTGCACTGGTACGCCCCGACGGGCCGGGCCAAGGGGTGGCGGCTGTGGATAGAGGGCTGGGCGGCGGCCCTGCGCGAACCGGCGCTGCGGGTGGTCGCCCAGGACCTGGACCGGCAGTGGAAGGCGGCGCTGACCGAGGTGATCGCGCAGGGGGCGGCGGCCGGCGAGTTCCGGTGCGAGGATCCCTCGGCCGCGGCCTGGCGGCTGACCGCGTTCCTCGACGGCCTCGCCGTCCAGATGACCGCCTACGCGGCGCCCTTCACCCGCGCCGCGATGCTGGCCTGGGCCGACGAGGCCCTCGCCCGCGAGATCGGCCGCCCCGCGGCCCCACCGGACGCGCCCCGCCGATGACGACGCCCGCGCAGGCCCGGAGCCCGGGGCGCGCCACCGGCCCGGCCCGGCGCGCCGCGTGACCCTCACGTCGCGCCACGTACCTGTCAGGACCGGTGTCCTCCGCACCGCCCCGCAGGGCCGGCGCCGTTACAGGGGCAGCAGGTCCGGTCGCTTGGCGGAGACGTGGTCGCCGGACGACTCGCCGCGCAGCCTGCGGCCGATCCAGGGGACCAGGTACTCGCGTGCCCAGTTGATGTCGTCGCGGCGCAGTTCGAGGGGGCCGCGCGGCGGCAGCGGTGGCCAGGGCTGGTCGGGGTCGGCGGGGACGTCCACGCCCAGGACCTGGCCGGCCCGGAGCGCGACCCGGGTGTGGCCCTCGGGAGACAGGTGCAGCCGGTCGTCGTCCCAGGCGCGCCGGTCCTGGACGGTCTTGAGGGACCACAGGTCCAGCACCGGGCACCCGTACCGGTCCGCGATCGCGCGCACGTGCCCGTTGTACGTGGCGATCTTGCCGCGGAGCCGGCGCAGCACCGGCACGGTCCTGGTGTCGAACCCGGTCGTGACCAGGACGGTGCCGACCACGGACGTCAGGTCGGCGACGGCGCGCTCGAAGCGTTCGGCGACCTCGTCGGGGTCGCTGCCGGGGCGGATGATGTCGTTGCCGCCGGCGCAGAAGGTCACCAGGTCCGGGGCGAGTTGCCGGGCCCGCGGCACCTGTTCGGCCACGATCTGGTCGAGGAGGCGTCCGCGTACGGCGAGATTGGCGTACCGGAATCCCTCGGTCTCCGGCAGCCGGTCCGCGAGCAGCACCGCGAGACGGTCCGCCCAGCCGACGAACGTTCCGTCGGGGCCGGGGTCTCCGACGCCTTCGGTGAAGCTGTCACCGATCGCCGCGTACGACCCGAATACGTCACGGTCTCTGAATGTCGAATCGTCTGCCACGGGAGCACATCCTTCACCGGGAGATGTGACCTACGCGACCGTAAGGAGGGGTTGACGGGGGGTGATGTTTGCCACCGGTCAAGATTGTCCCAAGCGCGGAATACGACTCCGCCCGGCACCGGGACGCGGTGCCGGGCGGAGGAACGTTCGCGTCAGAGCGAGACGCCGTGCTGGCGCAGGTACGCAAGCGGGTCGATGTCCGAGCCGTAGTTGGGGCTGGTCCGGATCTCGAAGTGCAGGTGCGGGCCGGTGGAGTTGCCGGTGGAACCGGACAGGCCGATCTGCTGGCCGCCGCTCACCGACTGGCCGGAGGAGACGGACAGCGAGGAGAGGTGGGCGTACTGCGAGTAGTTGCCGTCGGCGTGCTTGATGACGACCTCGTTGCCGTAGGCGCCGCTCCAGCCGGCCGAGACGACGGTGCCCGCGCCGACGGCCTTGACGGTCGTGCCGGAGGAGGCCGAGAAGTCGACACCGGTGTGGTAGCCGGAGGACCAGCTGGAGCCGGAGGCGCGGTAGGAGGTGCTGACGCCGGCGTCGACCGGGGCGGTGAAGCCGGAGCCGCTGGTCTTCGGGGCGGACTGGGCCGGGGCCTCGGACTTGGCGGCGGAGCGCGAGGCGCGGCTCTCGTCGCGGTCGTCCGCCTTGGGCTTGGCCGGGGCGGCCTTCGCGGGGGCGGCCTTCGACTTGGCGCCGAGGGTGAGCTCCATGCCCGGGATGATCAGGGACGGGTCCTCGCCGATGACCTGGCGGTTGTCCTGGTACAGCTTCTTCCAGCCGCCCTTGACGTTCTTGTTGTGGGCGATCTTGGAGAGGTGGTCGCCGGAGACGACCGTGTAGGTGCGCGGCGCGGCCTTCTGCGGGGCGGCCTGGGCGGCTTCGGCGGTCACGGCCTGCGGCGCGGCGGCGGGGGCGGCCTGCTCGGCGGCGTGCGCGCCGGTGGCCCCGAAGAGCGGGAGCGCGAAGGCCGCGCCACCCGTACCGGCGGCGACGAAACCACGCGTGATGGTGCTGGACTTGGGACGGCGGTGCTTACCCTTCGCGGGCATGGCGATTTCCTCTCCGGCGCCTGCGAGGTGAGCTGTCGGGTTCGGACTGGAGTTGTCCGGCCGCGTCATGGACGCGACTTCACCCCGAGCCGGTCCCGGAAATCCGGGTCGGCGTACTACCTGGGTCCCCCGCTCCTGCCACGCGTGGGTGGGTGCGAATTCCGACCGGTGGCAGGATTCGGCGGTCCGGCCGGATTGCCGAGACCGTAAGCGAGTGGGGTCGGCGTGAACAAGCCGCTGATTTCCCCACCGCATTCCGGGCGGTGGTGAAGCCCGGGAATTCCGGTCACCCTCCGTGGACAAGGGATCATGAATTCCCGCTGTGGGCACGGAATTTGTGGAGGGTGTCCCGCCACGGACGGTCACAGTTATGACGCTGCTCACGTGGCTCCGGCCATCTCCCGGGCGACCAGGGCACGTTATACCCAATCACCCAATACGGACAGAACAGCCATTAGCTGACGAGTCTTGCCAATCCCACCGCGTAGGCGGCTGGATGCGGCAGCCCCGGTCCGCGCAGCGCCGGGTTCACGAACACCATCGAAGACCTACGAAGTGGGACAGAAGCGCATCTACCGTCTCCGGTCCATGGGCCGCGACGGCCCGGCTGCGGGCTCGTCCACCCCCCGCGACCATGGGAAGGGCAACGGATGTGCGACGCGCACGGAGATTGATTGCCCGACGCACCGATGTCGTATCGTCGGATCGCGAACATCGTCGGCGGCGGACGCCGACCGCAGACACGGAGGAGCCCCCGTGACGCAGGAGCTGCCGCAGGTCCCGTCGACAGAGCCCGAGCTGACCGGGGTGCGCAACTTCCGTGACGTCGGCGGGCTTCCGACGGTGGACGGCCGGCGGGTGCGCCACGGGATCCTGTACCGCAGCGGCCACCTCGCGCACGCCACGGGCACGGACGCCGCCTTCCTCGCTGGTCTCGGTCTGCACACGATCTTCGACTTCCGCAACGCCGCCGACCAGAAGCTGGAAGGTCCGGACGTCGAGCTCCCGGGCGTACGGAACGTGAACATCCCGCTCTCCGACCCGGCCGACGGCGCGGAATTCTGGACCATGGTCCGGGACGGCGACCTCGACCAGCTGCGCTCCATCCTGGCGGACGGCAAGGGCGCGGCCCGGATGACGGCCTCGTACCGCATGATCATCAAGGAGCGCACCGCCGAGCACAGCCGGGTCCTCCACGCGCTCGCCGAGGACAGCGTCCCCGCCCTGATGCACTGCGCGGCGGGCAAGGACCGGGCCGGGCTCTCCATAGCGGTGTCCCTGCTCGCGGTCGGCGTCGAGCGCGACGCGATCGAGGAGGACTACCTCAAGTCCAACGACCCGCACCGCCGCTACAAGGTGCGCCGCAGCGACACCTCCCCCGCCGCGATGTCCCCCCAGGTCATGGAGCTGCTCAGCCCGCTCTTCGAGGCCCGCATCGACTACCTGACGGCGGCCTTCACCACGATCGAGGAGACCTGGGGCTCGACCGAGCGGTACCTGACCGAGGGCCTGAAAATCAGCCCCGAGACGCGCGAGCGGCTCCGCGAGCGGCTCCTCGACCAGGGCTGAGCCCCACGCCCGCCGCCGGTCAGCGGCGGTGGGCGTCCGTGCCGAGGCACAGGTCCGCCGCGGCGCTCTGCATAAGGGTGTGGACGAACAGCAGCTCGGCCCCGGCCCGGGTCGCCGCGGCGATCCGGTGCGGGGTCAGCGAGTCGAAGTGGGCACTGTCCCCGGGGTCGAGCACGTGCACCGCCTCACCGAGGGCCAGCCGCACCCGGCCGTCGAGGACGTACAGCCACTCCTCCCCCGGGTGTACGCGCACGAGGTCGCCCGGCGCCGCATACGGCACGCGGACGCGCAGCGCCTGCATCGCCCGCCCGGGGCCGCCGGCCTGGTGGTAGATCCAGCCGTCCGCCTCGGCGGGCTCGGCCCGGCCGCCCCGGACGATGGGGTCGCGCTCGGGCGGCACCTCGCCGAGCAGCTCGGACACGGTCGCGCCGTAGGTACGGGCCAGCCCGAGCAGCATCGGCAGCGAGGGCTGGCGGCGGCCGGTCTCCAGGCGGGACAGGTGGGCCGGGGAGAGCCCGGCGCGCCGCGCGGCGGCCTCCAGGGTCAGCCCCCGGCGCCTGCGCAACGCCCGCAGCTGCGGCGCGACGTCCGGCAGCGCGCCGCCGCCTTCGTTCTCCTCCGCCGGCGATGAGGCGTCCGGCGACCCGGGGTACGGCGACCCGGGGTCCGGCGACCCGGAGTCCGGCGAGGGTGCGGGAGAGGTGTTCATGGCTCCATTGCGCCAGGCTTCTGCCTCAGAGGCAAGCCGGTTGCCCCTGAGGCAGGAGGCAGAGGGCGGCGGGCAGGAGACAGGGGCTCAGCGGTTGGCGACCGCCTGCTTGACCAGCGTCTTGCCGAAGTCCCACATCAGGCCGCCGCCGCTGTGCGCCTCGTCCATGACGGTGGTGAACGCCGCCACGAAACGGTCCACCTCCCGCTCGCCGATGATCAGCGGCGGGATCAGCTTGATGACCTCCAGGCGGTCGCCCGAGACCTGGGTGAGGATGCGGTGCCGTTGCAGCAGCGGGACCACGACCATCTGGGCGAAGAGCCCCTTGCGGGCCGCCTGGAGCATGGTCCACCGGCCGCGCAGGCCGAGCGAGGACGGGCGGCCGAACTCGATGCCGATCATCAGGCCTCGGCCCCGCACCTCGTGCAGCATCTCGTAGCGGTCGACCAGCGCGGCGAGCCGGGACTTCAGCTGCTCACCGGTCCGCCGGGCGTTGGCCACGATCTCCTCGTCGTCCATCACGGACAGGACCGCGAGCCCCGCCGCCATGGCCTGGGCGTTGGAGCCGAAGCTGGCCGAGTGGATGAGCGTCCGGTCGAGCGACGAGTAGACGCGTCTGAAGATCCAGTCCTTGCCCAGCGTGGCGCCGACCGGCACGTAGCCGCCCGACAGGGCCTTGGCGACGCACACCAGGTCCGGCTCCACACCGTCCTCGTGCTGGTAGCCGTAGAAGGCGCCGGTCCGGCCGAGGCCGGTCTGGACCTCGTCGGCGATGAGCAGCGCCTTGTGCCGGTGGAGCAGGTCCTGCGCGGCGCGCAGGAACCCGGGAGGGGTCTCGTGCACGCCCTTGCCCTGGATGGGCTCGACGATGAACGCGGCCACGTCGCCGCGCTTCAGCTCCCGCTCCAGCGCGTCCAGGTCGCCCAGCTCGATGGCGGTGTCGGGCAGCAGCGGGTCGAAGCCGTCGCGGAAGCAGCTCTCACCGTTGACCGAGAGGGAGCCGGTGGTCAGTCCGTGGAAGGCGTGCGAGCAGTACAGGACGCGGGGCCTGCCGGTGGCGCACCGGGCGAACTTCAGCGCGGTCTCCACCGCCTCCGTGCCGCTGTTGGAGAAGAAGGCCCGGTCCAGGTGCGGCGAGCGGGCGAGGAGCCGCTCGGCGAGCAGTCCGGGCAGGGGCGGGCAGTCGAAGCGGGTGAGGTCGGCGAGCTCCGCGTCGAGGACGTCGTGGAGGGCCTTGCGTACGACGGGGTGGTGGCGGCCGAGGCCCATGACGCCGAAGCCGGCGAGCATGTCGAGGTAGTCGTTGTCCTCGGTGTCCCAGAAGTAGGCGCCTTCGGCGCGTTCGTAGGTGTTGTCGAAGCCGATCGTCTGGAGCATCCGCGGCAGCTGCGGATTGAGGTGGCGGGCGTGCAGCTCGTAGCCCTCGGTGCCGCGCTCGGCGAGCAGTGCGGCCAGATCGAACTTCTTGCTCATGCGTCGTTCTCCTTGCCTGCCAGGGCTGCGCTGATCCGCCCCGCGATCTCCACCGGGGTGAGTCCGATGTCGGCCAGCACTTCGCCGCGCTTGGCGTGGGCGAGGAACTGTTCCGGGATGCCGAAGGTGCGCAGGGGTACGTCGGTGCCGGCGTCCCGCAGCGCCTGGCCGACCGCCCAGCCGACGCCGCCGCTGCGGACGTTGTCCTCGACGACGGCGACCAGCCGGTGCGTGGCGGCGAGCGGGGCGAGCCGCTCGTCGACGGGCTTGACCCACCGCGGGTCGACGACGGTGCAGCCGATGCCGCGTTCCGCGAGCAGTTCGGCGGCCCCGAGGCAGACGGCCGCCATGACACCGACGGCGACCAGCAGCACCTCGGGACGCCCGTCCGGGCGGCGCAGCACGTCCATGCCGCCGACGCGGCCGACGGCGGGCACGGCGGGTCCCGCCTGCTCCTTGGGGAACCGGACCAGGGTCGGCGCGTCGCGTACGTCGACCGCCTCGCGCAGCTGGGAGCGCAACTGGGCGGGGTCGCGCGGGGCGGCGATCCGCAGCCCGGGGACGGCCTGGAGGACGGACAGGTCCCACATGCCGTTGTGCGAGGGGCCGTCCGTGCCGGTGACACCGGCGCGGTCCAGGACGAAGGTGACGCCGCACCGGTGGAGGGCCACGTCCATCAGGAGCTGGTCGAAGGCCCGGTTGAGGAAGGTGGCGTAGACGGCGACGACCGGGTGCAGCCCTCCGGTGGCGAGTCCGGCCGCGCAGACGGCCGCGTGCTGCTCGGCGATGCCGACGTCCCACACCCGGTCGGGGAACCGCTCGGCGAACCGGGTCAGCCCGACGGGGTGCAGCATCGCGGCGGTGAGGGCGACGACGTCCGGCCGCTCGGCCCCGATCTCGGCGATGGCCTCGCCGAACACGGACGTCCAGGACGGGCCGGCGGCGGGTGTGAGCGGCTCGCAGGTGAGCGGGTCCATGGCGCCGACAGCGTGGAAGTGGTCGGCCTCGTCCTCCAGGGCCGGCCCGTAGCCGTGGCCCTTCTGGGTCAGGCAGTGGACGAGGACGGGGCCGTGGAAGCGCTTGGCGCTGCGCAGGGCGGCCTCGACGGCGGCGATGTCGTGCCCGTCGACCGGGCCGACGTACTTCAGTCCCAGGTCCTCGAACATGCCCTGGGGGGCGATGAAGTCCTTGAAGCCCTTCTTGGCGCCGTGCAGCGACCCGTACAGCGGCGGTCCGATGACGGGCGTGTGGCGCAGGACGTCCTTGCCCCACTCGAGGAACCGCTCGTAGCCGTCGGTGGTGCGCAGGGTGGAGAGGTGCCCGGCGAGGCCGCCGATGGTGGGCGCGTAGGATCGCTCGTTGTCGTTGACGACGACGATGAGGGGGCGGTCCTTGGCGGCGGCGATGTTGTTGAGGGCCTCCCAGGCCATGCCGCCGGTGAGGGCGCCGTCTCCGATGACGGCGACGACGTGCTCGTCGCCGCCGCGCAGGTCGCGCGCCTTGGCGAGGCCGTCGGCCCAGCCGAGGGCGGTGGAGGCGTGGGAGTTCTCGATGACGTCGTGCTCGGACTCCTCGCGCGAGGGGTAGCCGGACAGGCCTCCCTTGCCTCGCAGCTTGGAGAAGTCCTGGCGGCCGGTGAGCAGTTTGTGGACGTAGGCCTGGTGGCCGGTGTCCCACAGGAGGCGGTCGACGGGCGAGTCGAACACCCGGTGCAGGGCGATGGTCAGTTCGACGACGCCCAGGTTGGGGCCGAGGTGGCCGCCGGTGCGGGCGACGGCCCGTACGAGGAACTCCCTGATCTCGTCGGCCAGTTCGTCGAGCTTGGCGCCGTCCAGCGCCTTGAGGTCGCGCGGCTCCCGAATGCTTTCGAGGATCGTCACGCTCGGGCCCCTCTCTGCTGCGGTCAGCTGACGGTGACGGCGGGTTCGCCGGAGGTCACGCCGTCCTTCTCCATCTGCTCGGCGATCTTCAGCGCCTCTTCGATCAGCGTCTCGACGATCTTGGACTCGGGGACGGTCTTGATGACCTCGCCCTTCACGAAGATCTGCCCCTTGCCGTTGCCCGAGGCGACACCGAGGTCGGCCTCACGGGCCTCGCCCGGGCCGTTGACGACGCAGCCCATGACCGCGACGCGCAGCGGGACCTCCATGCCCTCCAGGCCCGCGCTGACCTGGTCGGCCAGCTTGTAGACGTCGACCTGGGCACGCCCGCACGACGGGCAGGACACGATCTCCAGTCGGCGCCGGCGGAGGTTGAGGGATTCGAGGATCTGGATGCCGACCTTGACCTCCTCGGCCGGCGGGGCCGACAGGGAGACGCGGATGGTGTCGCCGATGCCCTCGGACAGCAGGGCGCCGAAGGCGACGGCCGACTTGATGGTGCCCTGGAACGCCGGGCCGGCCTCAGTGACGCCGAGGTGCAGCGGATAGTCACACGCCGCCGCCAGCCGGCGGTAGGCCTCGATCATCACCACCGGGTCGTTGTGCTTGACCGAGATCTTGATGTCGCGGAAGCCGTGCTCCTCGAACAGGGACGCCTCCCAGAGGGCCGACTCGACGAGCGCCTCCGGGGTGGCCCTGCCGTACTTCTCCAGCAGGCGGCGGTCCAGGGAGCCCGCGTTGACGCCGATGCGGATCGGGGTGCCCGCGTCCCGCGCCGCCTTGGCGATCTCCTTGACCTTGTCGTCGAACTGCTTGATGTTGCCCGGGTTGACCCGGACGGCAGCGCAGCCCGCGTCGATGGCGGCGAAGACGTACTTCGGCTGGAAGTGGATGTCGGCGATGACCGGGATCCGCGACTTGCGGGCGATGACCGGCAGCGCGTCCGCGTCGTCCTGCGCTGGGCAGGCGACGCGGACGATCTGGCAGCCGGACGCGGTCAGCTCGGCGATCTGCTGGAGCGTGGCACCGATGTCGGAGGTGCGCGTCGTCGTCATCGACTGCACCGACACGGGCGCGTCGCCGCCCACGGCCACCGAGCCGACCCGGATCCGCCGTGCGGCGCGGCGCTCGGCGAGTGGCCGGGGCGGCGGCGTGGGCAGCCCGAGGCCCACGGGCTCCGGCATCACCTCACCCCCGGCTTCCGGAGACCGTTTCGCGGGCGGCGCGCAGGGACTCCTTGAGCGAGCCCATGGTGGCGAGGACGGCGGTCGGCTCGTAGCCGCAGTGCGCCATGCAGTTGGCGCAGCGCGGGTCCTTGCCCCGGCCGTACTTGTCCCAGTCGGTCTCCTCGACGAGCTCCCGGTACGTCGGGACGTACCCGTCGGACATCAGGTAGCAGGGCCGCTGCCAGCCGAAGAGCGAGTAGTTGGGGATCGCCCAGGCGGTGCAGGGGAAGTCGGCCTTGCCCTCCAGGAAGTCGAGGAAGAGCGGGGAGTGGTTGAGGCGCCAGCGCCGCCGGTTGCCGCCCGCGAAGGACTTCCGGAACAGTTCACGGGTCTGCTCGACGCCCAGGAAGTGCTCCTGGTCCGGCGCCTTCTCGTAGGCGTAGGCGGGCGAGATCATCATCTCGTCGACCTTGAGGTCGTCGTTGAGGTAGTTGAGCACCTCGATGACGGTCTGCGGGGTGTCGGTGTTGAAGAAGGTGGAGTTGGTGGTGACCCGGAAGCCGCGCCGCTTGGCCTCCTTGATGGCCTCCACCGCCTCGTCGAACACGCCCTCCTTGGCGACCGACTCGTCGTGCCGCTCGCGCAGGCCGTCGATGTGCACGGCGAAGGCGAAGAAGGGCGACGGGGTGAACTTCTCGATCTTCTTGCGCAGCAGCAGGGCGTTGGTGCACAGGAAGACGTATTTCCTGTGGGACACGAGCTGGCGCACGATCTCGTCGATCTGGGGGTGCATCAGGGGCTCGCCGCCCGCGATGGATACCATCGGCGCGCCGGACTCGAGGACCGCTCCGACCGCCTGGGCGACCGGCATGCGCTGCTTCAGCACGCCCGCCGGGTGCTGGATCTTGCCGCAGCCCTCGCACGCGAGGTTGCAGGCGTAGAGCGGCTCCAGTTCGACGATGAGCGGGAACTTCTCACGCTTGCGCATCTTCTGTTGGAAGAGATACGTCCCTACCCGGATGGTCTGGCGAAGCGGCATGGCCATCTGGCTCACCTCCTGGGGAGCAGCAAAGAACGGTGCCATTCAAAGAAAGCTGGCAATACAGAACGAAGAACACGGAAGGCTGATATTCCCCCGCGTACCGTTCCAATCCGGACCAGCTCATGCTCTGGAGCGTCCACGACCACCCGGACGGCCGCAACCGGACGCGACCGGACGCCGGTGCTCAGCGCGCTGCGCAGGGTGGCCGCGGACTCCATGTCGACCGCGACGGCACCCGTGCCGCGCAGCTGGGACCGCTCCTGGCCCCGTACGACGTGGTCGGAGCCCACCAGCGGGCCGGTGTGCACCGTGCGCCCGGGAACGGCCCGCTCCAGCGCCTTGACCAGCAGTTCCGTGTCCGTGCAGGGGGTGGAGCCACCGGGGCCCCGGGTCTCGTCGGCCACCACCAGGTCGCCCGGGTGCATACCCGGCTCCAGGCCGGCGCAGAAGCCGGACGCCACGACCGCGGCGCCGCGCAGCTCGCCGCCCTCCAGCGCCCGGGCGACGGCCCGCTGGGCGTTCTCCGGCCCCATGCCCGTACGCAGCACCGTCACCGGGCCGGATGCCACGCCGGCGTGGCGGCGGCGTCCGCTGCGCAGGGCGAGCTGTTCGATGCCGAGCGCGCAGGCGATCAGCAGCGGTGGCGCGGCGGGAGCCGGCCCGGGCGGGTGCGCGGAACCGGAGGGCCCCGGTCCTGCCGCCATCAGGCCCCCTTGCCGAGCCGGCCGACCACCGGTTCGCCGTTGACGTACCGGCCGAGCGCGGTCAGCGGGAAGACCTGCCGGTACAGGTGGTAGTTGATGGAGAAGTCCCAGGGGAAGCCGGTGCCGGTGAAGTACGGCTCGTCCCAGGAGCCGTCCTCGGCCTGCGTGTCGGCGAGCCACCGGACGCCCCGCTCCACGGCCTTGGAGTCCCGCTCGCCGGCCGCCAGCAGGGCCAGCAGCGCCCAGGCCGTCTGCGAGGCGGTGGAGGCGCCGTGGCCGATCCACTCCTGCTCCCGGTAGGAGCGCAGGTCCTCGCCCCAGCCGCCGTCGCCGTTCTGGACCGACTCCAGCCAGCCGACCGCACGCCGGATCGCGGGGTGCGAGGTGGGCAGCCCGGCCGCGGTGAGGGCGGGCACCACGGAGCCGGTGCCGTAGATGTGGTTGACGCCCCACCGGCCGAACCAGGCGCCGTTCGCCTCTTGTTCGGCCAGCAGCCAGGCGATCCCCCGGCGGGTGCGCGGGTGGTGGGCCTTGCCCTCGTGCGCCAGCATCTCCACCACGTGCGCGGTGACGTCGGCCGACGGCGGGTCGATGACCTCGCCGAAGTCGCAGAACGGCAGCAGGTTGGGGAAGGGGCTGGTGTTGTCGGCGTCGAAGGCGCCCCAGGCGCCGTCGCGCGACTGCATGCCCGCGGTCCAGTTGGCGCCGCGCCGGACGGCCGCCTCGACCTGCTCCGGGTGCGGGTGCCTGACCCGGCGCAGCGCGAGGATGACCTCGGCGGTGTCGTCGATGTCGGGGTAGTTGTCGTTGTGGAACTCGAACGCCCAGCCGCCCGGGGCGAGTCCGGGCCGGCGCACCGCCCAGTCGCCGGGGCGGACGATCTCCTCGCCCAGCATCCAGTCGGCGGCCTTGACGAGCGCCGGGTGGTCGGGGCGTACCCCGGCGTCAGCGAGGGCGATGACGGCCAGGCAGGTGTCCCAGACGGGTGACTGGCAGGCCTCGACCATCCGGGCGCCGTCGTCGCGCCACACGGCGAACCGGTCGAGGGACTCCAGGCCCGCGCGCATCACCGGATGCTCGAGGTCGTAGCCCAGCAGGTGGAGGGCGATGAGGGAGTACACGGCGGGCGGCTGGATGCCGCCCCAGCAGCCGTCGTTCTCCTGCCGTTCGACGATCCAGCGGGCGGCGGTGTTCATGGCGGCCCTGCGCAGCCACCGCGGGGCGACCCGGTGGTAGGCGTGCAGCGCCTTGTCCAGCCGCTGGAAGGCGCCCTCCCAGCTCCCCGCCGGCGCCAGGGGCCTCGGCGGGTTGGGGACGGCGGGGTCGGTGTGCAGCTCGTCGAGCCGGAAGGGCGCGGGGCGTACGGGGCGCTTGGCGGAGACGACGGTGAGCGGCACGATGGTCTGCCGCGCCCAGCAGCCGAAGTCGTAGATGTTGAGCGGGAACCAGCTGGGCAGGAAGACCAGCTCGGGCGGCAGCTCCGGGAGGTCGTCCCACTTCCACCAGCCGAACAGGGCCAGCCAGATGCGGGTGAAGACGCGGGCGGAGGCGATGCCGCCCTGCTCGCGGATCCGGGCGGCGGCGCGCGCCATGTGCGGCTCGTCGGGCGCGTCGCCCGCGAGGCGCAGCGCGACGTACGCCTCGACGGTGGCGGAGAGCACGCCGGGCCCGCCGTAGAAGGTGGCCCAGGTGCCGTCCTCGCGCTGTTCGCCGCGGATGTGGAGGGCGGCGGCGCGGGCGGTCGCCTCGTCCAGGATGCCGAGGAACTGCCGCAGCAGGAGGTCCTCGGCGTCCATGGTGACGTTGGTCTCCAGGTCGCCCTTCCACCAGCCCTCGGCGTCCTGCCGGGCGAGGAGGTGGTCGATGGAGCGCTGGGCGGCGCGCGCGGCGAGGTCCTCCACGTCGCTCGCGGCGGTGGTCGTGGTGGTCGTTCGGGTGGCCGAGGGGGCGTGGGGCTCCAGGGCCCCGGTGCTTCCGTCGGTCGTCGCTGTCATGGCTTCCCCTTCGTGCAGTGGGCGTTCTGCGGCTGCGGGTGGGCCGTCGGCCGGTGCCCGGGGCACCGGCCGGCGACTAGCGATTCATATGGTGAGGGTGCGGGTGACGGTCCCGATGGTGGTCATCTCTTTCGTACGACGACGAAGTCCGCGAGCGCGGTGAGCTGGGCGCGGACCTGTTCCGGCATGTCTACGCGGTGCAGCGCGTCGATCGCGACGGCGTGCTGCCGGCGGGCCTCCTCGGAGGTCCACTCACGGCCGCCCGCCTCCTCGATGAGCGCGGCCCGCATGGCGAACTCCTCCTCGGAGAAGCTGTCGAGGTCGGGGTTCTTGGCGTCGGCGGTGAGCAGCTCCCCGAGCTGCTCGGAGGCCGGTCCGCCGGCGGCGAGCGCGGCGACGACGGGCAGGGACTTCTTGCGCTGGCGCAGGTCGCTCCAGGTCTGCTTGCCCGTGGACTCCGGGTCGCCCCAGATGCCGAGCAGGTCGTCGACGGCCTGGAAGGCGAGGCCGAGGTGGTGGCCGTACGCCTCCAGCGTGTCGGCGGTGCGGTCGTCGGCGCCGCCGAGGACGGCGCCGATGGAGGAGGCGCAGGCGAGCAGGGCGCCGGTCTTGTTGCCCTCCATCACCAGGCACTCCTCGACGGTGACCCGCTCGCGGTGCTCGTAGGAGATGTCCTGGGCCTGGCCGTCGATGAGCTTGCGGCTGGCGGTGGTCAGGCGGCGGGTGGCGCGGCCCGCGTCGACGGTGCCGAGCTCCAGCAGCAGTTCGTTGGCGAGCGCGAAGAGGGCGTCGCCGACGAGGATGGCCTGCGCCGGGCCGTGCACCTTCCACACGGTGTCGCGGTGGCGCCGCTGCTCGTCGCCGTCCATGAGGTCGTCGTGCAGCAGGGAGAAGTTGTGCACGAGCTCCACGGCGACGGCGCCGGGGATGCCGGTCTCGGGCGCCGCGCCGGCCGCCTCGGCGGACAGCAGCGCGAGGGCGGGGCGCACGGCCTTGCCGCTGTCGCCGTCGGCGGGCCGGCCGTGGGCGTCGATCCAGCCGAAGTGGTAGGCGGCCACGGTGTCCATGGGCGGCGCGAGCCGCTGCACGGCCGCCCGCATCACCGGGGTGGACAGGGTCCGGCCCCGCTCCAGCAGTGCGGTGACGTCCGCGGTGTCGACGGCCGGGTTCACCGGGGGCACAGTCGGCACGGTCTCTCCTCTGGTTCCAGTACTCAGGCTCATGCCGCCTCCTCGAGCGGATGTACATGGGGGCGGCCGAGGGCCGAGAGGGCCGCGCCCGCGGCGGTGAAGCCGCTGCGGACCGCGCCCTCCATGGTCGCGGGCCAGCCGGTGGCGGTCCACGCGCCGGCCAGGTGGAGGCCCGGCGCGTTGGTGCGGGCGTGGGGCCGCAGCCGTCCGACGCCGGGGGTGGGGGCGAACGTCGCCGTCCGCTCCCGGGTGACGAAGAAGTCCCGGACCTTCGCGCCGCGTGTCGCGGGCAGCAGCCGCTCGAGTTCGGGGAGGTACCGCTCGCGGAGTACGGAGACCGGCTCGTCGATCTCGGCCTGGGCGGCGGACTGGGACAGGGCCAGGTACTGGCCGCCGGTGTATCCGGAGGCGTCGGTGCGGTCGAAGACCCACTGGACGGGCGAGCCGAGCGCGGCGAAGAACGGGCGGCGCAGCACCTTGCGGTCGTACAGCACGTGCACGTTGAGGATGGGGGCGGTGCCGATGTCGAGCAGTCTGCCGGGGTCGTCCAGCGCGCCGTGCGGCAGCAGGTCGTGGGCCTCGCGCTGCGGTACGGCGAGGACGACGGTGTCGGCCTCCAGCCGCTCGCCGGGCACGTCGACGGCCCAGCGGCCGTGTCCGCTCGGCAGGACGGCGCTGACCTTGGCGCGCAGTTCGGTGCGGACGCCGGCGGAGTCGAGGGCCTTGCGGGCGAGGGTGTCGTGCAGGTCGCCGAGCGGGACGTGCGCCCAGCCGATGTCGGCGGCGCCGGGGTCGGTCAGGAGCGCGGTCTTGAACACCATCGCGGCCAGGCCCATGGAGGAGTGGGGCGCGACGGCGTTGAGGGTGGCGACGCCGATCAGGTCCCAGAGGGCTTCGACGGTGCGCTCGGACTGGCCCTGGCGCGCGAGCCAGGTGGCGAAGTCGATGCCGTCGAGGGCTGGGTCGGCGGGGTCGAGCTTCTTCAGGGCGAGGGCGGCGCGCCCCACGCCCGCGCGTTCGGCGAGGGAGAGGTGGGGGTAGCGGGCGAGGCTCGCGGCGAGGTGGAGCGGCACGGGCAGGGCGGTGCGGCGCAGCCTGCCGAGCCGGGGGCCGCGCGGGTGGCCGACGTCGAGGACGGGCACGTCGAGGCGGGCCTGGAGGGGCGCGAGGTGGGCGCCGTCGACGCGGTCGAGGAACCAGCGGTAGGCGGTGCAGCAGCGGAGGTAGACGTGCTGGCCGTTGTCGACGGTGAGGTCGCCGCGCCGGAAGGAGAAGGCGAGGCCGCCGAGCCGGGGCCGCCCTTCGAGGAGGGTGACGCGCATGCCGGCGTCGGCCAGGCGCAGGGCGGCGGTGATGCCCGCGAGGCCGCCGCCGACGACCACGGCGTGGCCCGGTGCGGCGTGGCCCGGCATCGGGTCGTCGTCGCTCATGCGGTCTCCTGTCGGGTCGTCGCAGTCAGGGACGCGAGGCGCTGATCGAGGGTTGCGCGCCGATTGTGCCGGTTCGCCGGTCCGGTGGCTGGCAGGGTGGCCATCTAGGCGCGCCTCCCGGCCTGCTGCCGCGAGACGGTGCGGGCGTCGAGCCCGGACAGGCCGCGTACGGCGACGTACGCCTTCTCCCGGCCGGGCAGGGAGACGCGGCCGCGCAGGACGGCCTGCGGGTCGCGTTCGATGCGGTCGAGGAGGCGGCGGTAGATGCCGGCCATGGCGGCGACGCAGGCGCCGCTGCGCCGGTCGAGCAGGGGCAGCAGCCGGTACCCCTCGGCGAACAGGGCGCGGGCGCGCCGGACTTCGTAGTGGACGAGTCCGGTGAAGTCGGCGCCGGGGGGCGGTGTCGCGGTGCGGAACCCGTCGGAGCACCCGAACTTGGCGAGGTCGTCGGCGGGCAGGTAGGTGCGTCCGGTGCCGGCGTCCTCGCGAACGTCCCTGAGGATGTTGGTGAGTTGGAGGGCGAGGCCGAGCGTGTCGGCGTACTCGGGGGCGCGTTCGGCGCCGCGTGCGCCGGGTGTGGTGCCGAAGATGGCGAGCGAGAGCCTGCCGATGGCGCCGGCCACGCAGCGGCAGTAGACCTTGAGGTCGTCCCAGGTCTCGTAGGTCTCGCCGCGGACGTCCATCAGGACGCCGTCGATGAGTTCGTCGAGGCCGTCGAGCGGCAGCGGGAAACGCCGTGCGCTGTCGGCGAGCGCGACGGCGACCGGGTCCGTGTCGTCCTCGGCGACGGCGCCCTTGCGGATCCGGTCGAGCAGGTCACGGGTGGTGTCCAGCCGGTCCGCCTTGGCCTCGGGGGCGAGGCTGCCGTCACCGATGTCGTCGACCCGCCGCGAGAACGCGTACAGCGCCGACATGGCCTGCCGCTTCTCGGTCGGCAGGAGCCGGATGCCGTAGGCGAAGTTACGGGCCTGCTGTCCGGTGACGGCTTCGCAGTAGCTGTAGGCGGCCGCCACCGGCGCGGACATCTCGATCTGTCCTTCCACGGTCCCGCTCACCCCTCTCTACGCGCTCTGCGCAACACGGTTCCCACCTGGCGCACCAGGTTCGGTCGGGTGGCCCTGGGCGGTCCTGGCAGTACGTCGTGCCCGGCGGCGGTGATGGCGTCGAGGGCGGCGTGCCCGCCCGCGACGAACCCGGCGAGGAGGAGCCGGAGCCTGCCGTGGACGCTGCCCACCAGGGGCGTGCCCTCGTCCAGGAGCCGGCGGGCGCGTTCGGCCTCGTACGCGACGAGGGCGCGCACCGAGGCGTCGCCGGTGGGGCGGGCGAGGTCGGCCTCGGTGACGCGGAACCGTTTCAGGTCCTCGGCCGGAAGGTAGATCCGGTCGCGGGCGAGGTCCTCGGCGACATCCTGGAGGTGCTCGACGATCTGGAGCGCGGTGCAGACGGCGTCGGAGCGGCGCAGGCGTTCGGGGCTGGTGGTGCCGGTGATGCCGAGGACGAGGCGGCCGACGGGGTTGGCGGAGAGCTCGCAGTAGGCGGCGAGCTCGTCGTACGTCTCGTAGCGCCGCACCAGCTGGTCCTGGCGGTTGGCCCCGATCAGGCCGAGGAACGGCTCGGGGGTGAGGCCGTGGCGCCGGACGGTGGGCCGGAGGGCGCGCAGCAGCGGGTGCGACGGGGTGCCGTCGAAGACGCGGCGGAGGTCGGCCTCGAAGGCGTCGAGGAGGGCGAGCCGGTCCGTTTCGCCCTCGGCGCCCAGGTGGCGGGCGTCGGCACCGCCGGGGGCGAGGTCGCCGTCCCCGATGTCGTCGACGAGCCGGGCGTAGCCGTAGACGGCCATCAGGTCGTCGCGCCAGGCGCGGGGCAGGAAGAACGGGGCCACGGGGAAGTTCTCGTGCGCGGCCTTGTCGAGCGTGGTGCGCGAGGAGGCGTCGGGGCGCAGCTGCCGGGTGCCTGTCACTGTGGACTGCCCGGCGCGGGGACGGCTGGACCCTTGTGGAGGCGGGGCTGGGGATTCACCGTCATTGCCGTCACTCTCCCGTTCTACACTGCCGACCCAATACATCCCATTTCGGACACGCCGCCGGTCCTGCGAGTGAGACACCGCCCCGGCCCGGTGGGGGCCCGGGGTATATCGCCCCACTTGCCACGAATCAGCACCGGTACAGCTTACGTTGTACAACGTCCGGAAGCGTTCCGGGGTGTCGCCCGCCCGGGTGCGGTCCCGCCGCCAACCCCAACCACCCGGCGCCAAGGGCGACTTGACCGCAGCGCGGCGCCCCGTTCGGCCGGTGCGACACGCGCGCGCCCGCCCACCGGAAGGGCCCCCGCCAGGTCGTCCGGCAGGGGCCCGCCCCCGTGCTCGCGGCCGGCCGGAGCTACCGGCCGGTCTCCTTCTCGTACGCCCGCAGGACCTCGTCCGTGGGGCCGTCCATCAGCAGCTCGCCCTTCTCCAGCCACAGGACGCGGTCGCAGGTGTCCCTGATCGACTTGTTGCTGTGACTGACCAGGAAGACCGTGCCGGCCTCCTTGCGCAGCTCACGGATCCGTTCCTCGGAGCGGATCTGGAACTTGCGGTCACCGGTGGCCAGGGCCTCGTCGATCATCAGCACGTCGTGGTTCTTCGCCGCGGCGATGGCGAACCGGAGCCGGGCGCCCATGCCGGACGAATATGTCCGCATCGGCAGCGTGATGAAGTCGCCCTTCTCGTTGATCCCGGAGAAGTCGACGATGCCCTGGTAGCGCTCCCGGATCTCCTCGCGCGACATGCCCATGGCCAGACCGCCGAGGATGACGTTGCGCTCACCGGTCAGGTCGCCCATCAGGGCCGCGTTCACACCCAGCAGCGAGGGCTGGCCGTCGGTGTAGACCTTGCCCTTCTCCGTGGGCAGCAGCCCGGCGATGGCGCGCAGCAGGGTGGACTTGCCGGAGCCGTTGGTGCCGATGAGGCCGACGGCCTCGCCCCGGTACGCGGTGAACGACACCCCGCGCACGGCGTGCACCTTGCGCACGCCCCGGGACTCGCCCTTGTCGCGGCGCATGATCCGGCTGAGCGCGGCGGTGGCGCTGCCCTTGCCCCCGCCCCCGCCGTTGACCCGGTACACGATGTGCACGTCGTCGGCGATCACGGTGGGGATCCGGGCGCCGTCGGCGACGGCGGCCGCGGTCACGTCGTCGTTGTGCTCAGCCACGGCCGTACCGCTCCTCTGCCTTCCAGAAGTACACGAACCCGGCCACGCCGACCAGGACCGCCCACAGCAGGCCGGCGAGCCAGACGTGCGAGGGCAGGTTCTGCGAGCCGTAGCCGTCGATCAGCGCGAACCGGATGAGGTCCATGTAGATGGCCGCCGGGTTGTACATCAGCACGTCGGCGATCCAGGCCGGCTTGTCCTGGAGCATGATCGGGATGGAGAACATCACGCCGGACCCGTACATCCAGGTCCGCATCACGAAGGGCATCAGCTGGGCGAGGTCGGGCGTCTTGCTGCCGAGCCGGGCCATGATCAGCGACAGGCCGACGTTGAACACGAACTGCAACGCCAGCGCCGGGAGGATCAGCAGCCAGCTCAGTGAGGGATAGCTGCCGAACGCCGCCGCGATCACGAACAGCACGATCATCGAGAACATCAGCTGCTGGAGCTGCTGGAGCGCGAAGGAGACGGGCAGGGAGGCACGCGGGAAGTGCAGCGCCCGCACCAGCCCGAGGTTGCCCGAGATCGCCCGCACACCGGACATGACGGAGGTCTGCGTGAACATGAACACGAACACGCCCGTCACCAGGAACGGGATGTAGACGTCCTTCTCCATGCCGCGGCCCGCGTTCAGGATCAGGCCGAAGATGAGGAAGTAGACCGCCGCGTTCAGCAGCGGCGTCGCCACCTGCCACAGCTGCCCGAGCTTGGCCTGGCTGTACTGGGCCGTGAGCTTCGCCTGGGAGAAGGCCAGGATGAAGTGGCGGCGCCCCCACAGCTGCCGGACGTACTCGGCCAGACCCGGCCGGGCACCGCTGACCGACAGGCCGTACTTGGCGGCCAGTTCCGCCGGGGACAGGCCCGCGTCCGGAGATGGCGGGGCGGTCACGGCGATCGCTCCGTCATGGGTTGTCTCACTCACAAGTTGAAACTTTCGTGTCCAAGATGCGCGGCAGATGGGGGGCGGGCGGGTCAGGTGGCGGCCGGGCCCCGGTGCCCCGTGTCAGGTGTTTCCGAGCTTGTCAGATGACGGGCGGGCGGCCCAGTCTCGTCAGGCGCCACACCGTACGCCACTTCATGGGCCTGCGCGGCCCGCACGGAGACGCCCACCCCTCCCTGAACCCGCCGAACCAGGCCTTCAGCGCCGGTACGGACGGGCGCCGGGCCAGCGTGAGCAGCAGCCACACGCCGAGGTACACCGGCACCAGGGGGGCGGGCAGGTTCCGGCGGGCCAGCCAGACGCGGTTGCGGGCGATCATGCGGTGGTAGACGGCGTGCCGGGAGGGCGCGGTCGTCGGGTGGAACAGGACCATGTCCGCGCGGTAGTCGATCATCCAGCCGGCGTCGAGCGCCCGCCAGGCGAGGTCGGTCTCCTCGTGCGCGTAGAAGAACTCGGCCGGCAGCCCTCCGACCTCGGCCAGCACCTTCGTCCGGACGGCGTTGGCGCCGCCGAGGAAGGTCGTCACCCGCGAGGAGCGCATCGGGTCGGAGGCGCGCAGCCGGGGCACGTGCCGGCGCTGGGTGACGCCGGTGTCCGGGTCGGCGATCCGGAAGCTGATGATGCCCAGCCGCGGGTCGGCCGTGAACGCCTGGCGGACCAGCTCGGCGGTGTCGGTGTTCGCCAGCAGCCCGTCGTCGTCCAGGAAGAGCAGGGCGTCCACGTCGGTGCCGCCGGGCCCGAACGCCTCGATACCGGCGTTGCGGCCGCCGGGGATGCCCAGGTTCTCCGGCAGGTCGATCGTGCGTACGCCGTCGGGGACGCCCGTGACGGGGGCGCCGTTGCCGACGACGACGACCTCGACCGGGTCGCCGTCCTGCTTGCGGACGGACTCGATCAGCGCGCGCAGGTCGTCCGGGCGGTTGCCCATGGTGATGATGACGGCGCCCAGCTTCATCGGCGTACTCACGCGGACCTCACTTCAGCCTGCTGGAGGCGAGAATCGACACCAGGTGCAGCACGGTCTGCAGCAGGGCGATGCCCGCCAGGACCGCGACGCCGAGGCGCGAGAAGAACAGGTCGCCGCGGGCCGTGTCGAGGACCGCCAGCACCACGATGAGCAGCGAGGCCTCGATGCCGAGGACGAGCCGGTGGAACTTCAGCGCGGCCGCGGCCCTGCGGGCCAGCGCCATGCCCGAGGAGCGCGGCTCGGCGGCCGACTCCTTGACCGGCGGCAGGCCGCCCTGGTGCCGGGCCACGCCGACCAGGTCGGTCTCGGCCTTGATCAGGATGGCGCCGAGCGCGGCGAGCGTGCCGAGGAACGCCCACAGCCAGTCGATCCGCCCGCTGCCCCACAGGTCCGCGGCGCGCAGGCCGAAGCCGACCAGCACCGCCGCGTCGCACAGGTAGGCGCCCACGCGGTCGAGGTACACCCCGCCGAGGGAGAACTGCTTCTTCCAGCGGGCCACCTCGCCGTCGACGCAGTCGAGCAGCAGGTAGAGCTGGACCATGAGCGCCCCGAGCAGGGCGCCGGGGATGCCCGGGATCAGCAGCGCGGGCGCGGCGAGGACACCCGCGAGGGTCATCACGTACGTCAGCTGGTTGGGGGTGACGCGCGTGGTGACCAGGTACCGGGTGATGCGCAGGGAGATCTCGCGCATGTAGAGGCGGCCGCCCCAGTGCTCGCCGCTGCGACGGTCCTTCACTCCGGCCGGGTGCACGACCGGGCGGAGTTCAGCTACGGATGGTCTTGGCATAGTCGGCGTACGCGTCCCTGATCTGGTCGGTGGACAGGTCGAGGTGCTCCAGGACGGTGAAGCGCCCCGGGCGGGTCTGCGGTGCGAACTCCACGGCCGCGACGAACTCGTCCGGGGAGAACCCGATCTCCTCGGGCAGCACGGGCAGGCCGTGCCGGCGGAGCACCTCCGCGAAGAGCCCGGACTGCTCGTGGGCGCCGCGCAGGTGCATCGCGAAGGCGGCGCCGAGCCCGACCTGCTCGCCGTGGAGCGCGGAGCGCGCCGGGTGGAGCAGGTCGAAGGCGTGGGAGATCTCGTGGCAGGCGCCCGACGCGGGCCGGGTGTCGCCGCTGATCGACATGGCGATGCCGGTCAGGACGAGGGCCTCGGCCAGCACGATGAGGAACTCGTCGTCCGCGACGGTGCCCGGGTGGCGCAGCACCGACTCCCCGGCCGTACGGGCCATGGCGGCGGCCAGGCCGTCGACCTGCTCGCCGGTGTGCCGGTGCGACAGCTCCCAGTCGGCGATCGACGAGATGTTGGAGATCGCGTCCCCGATGCCGGAGCGGACGAACCGCGCGGGCGCGTCCCGGATCACGTCCAGGTCGATGACCATGGCGATCGGCGAGGGCACCCCGTACGAGCCGCGGCCGTTGTCGTTGTCGAGGGTGGAGACCGGCGAGCAGATGCCGTCGTGCGAGAGGTTCGTCGCCACGGAGACCATCGGCACGCCGACGCGCGCGGCGGCGTACTTCGCCACGTCGATGATCTTGCCGCCGCCCAGGCCCACCACGGCGTCGTACCGCTTGCCCTTGATGGCGTCGGCGAGCGTGACGGCGGAGTCGATGCTGCCGTCCTGGACGCTGTACCAGTCGGCGTCGGGAAGGACCGGGGCGAGCTTCTCGCGCAGGGCCTGGCCGGAGCCGTTGCTGATCGCCACGGCCAGCTTGCCGGAGGCGGAGATCCGCTGGTCGGCGAGGAGGCCGGCCAGGTCGTCCATCGCCCCGCGGCTGATGTCGACGACGACCGGCGAGGGGATGAGCCGGGTCAGTACAGGCACGCGATCTCACGGCCCTTCGCGAGGTCGTCGTGGTTGTCGATCTCGACCCACTTGACGTCGCCGATGGGTGCCACGTCGATCTGGAAGCCCCGGTTCACCAGCTCCTGGTAGCCGTCCTCGTAGTAGAGGTCCGGGTCGCGCTCGAAGGTGGCCTTCAGCGCGTCCGCGAGGGCCTCGGCGGCCTCGGGCTCGATGAGGGTGACGCCGATGTACTCGCCGGTGGCGGTGGCCGGGTCCATCAGCTTGGTGATGCGGCGCACCCCCTGGCCGTCGGCGGTGATGACCTTCATCTCCTCGTCGGCGAGGTCCTTCACCGTGTCGAGGGCGAGGATGATCCGGCGGCCCTCGCCGCGGGCGGCGAGGAGGGTCTCCTCGACCGAGACCGGGTGCACGGTGTCGCCGTTGGCGAGGATGACGCCTTGCTTCAGGACCTCACGGGCGCACCACAGGGAGTAGGCGTTGTTCCACTCCTCGGCCTTGTCGTTGTCGATCAGGGTGAGCTTCAGGCCGTAGGTGGCCTCCAGCTCGGCCTGGCGCGCGTAGACCGCCTCCTTGCGGTAGCCGACGACGACGGCGGCCTCGGTGAGGCCGACGGCGGCGAAGTTGGCGAGGGTGAGGTCGAGGACCGTCTTCTCGCCGGTACCGGCGGGGTCGACCGGCACGAGGGCCTTCGGAAGCGTGTCGGTGTAGGGGCGCAGACGCCGTCCGGC
This sequence comes from Streptomyces ficellus, assembly GCF_009739905.1. Taxonomy (NCBI): domain Bacteria; kingdom Bacillati; phylum Actinomycetota; class Actinomycetes; order Kitasatosporales; family Streptomycetaceae; genus Streptomyces; species Streptomyces ficellus. The sequence goes on from NZ_CP034279.1 coordinate 1,001,819, forward strand.
ACCGGCTGCCAGTACGAGGCCGATCATGCGGGTTCTCCTTCGTCGTGTACTGCGGGTGCTCCGGAGGACACCCAGAAGCGGATGGACTCCACGAGCACGACCAGTGCGACGGCCACCGCGAGGGCGGTGAGCGCGATGCTGAAGCCGTTCCCGGTCGCCAGGACCGCGGCGAGGACCGCCACCACCAGCGTGCGGCCCTCGTGGCCGCCGATCGTCCGCACCAGCCACGCGGGCGGCGCGCCGGTGCCGCCGCGGATGCGGTAGACCGTGTCGTAGTGATGGTAGGCGACGGCCGCCACCAGGCCGAATGCGGCGGGAAGCGCCTGCGGGGCGTCCGAGCGGGCGGCGAGCAGCAGGATCGTGACGTACTCCGCGGCCCGGAAGACGGGCGGGACGAGCCAGTCGAGGGCGCCCTTGAGGGGGCGGGCGACGGCGAGGCCGGAGGTCACGGCGTAGGCGAGGGCGGCGACCGCGGGCCAGGGGCCGTCGAGCGGGGCGAGGGCCGCCGCGGCGACGACCGCGGCGGCGCCCACGAGGGCGGTGACGGGCGCCAGGGTGCCGGGCACCTTCCGGAACGCCCCGGCGAAGCCCTGGGCGAGCGGCCCGGAGTCGGCGAGGTCGGCCAGGGCCCGGGCGGCCCGGTCGGTGCGGCGGGCCTTGCGGGTGAGCGACCGCAGGAGGCGGCCGGCGGTGGTGTAGCAGGCGGCGAAGGCGCAGCCGATCAGCAGGGCCCAGAAGACGACGCGGGGGGTGGTGACCGCCGTGAGGACGGCGATCATGGCCCAGCGTTCGCCGATGGGCAGGACTATCATCCGGCGCGCCCACACCGTCCAGCCCTTGGCGTCGAGCTTGTCGGAGAGCGCGGCGGTGGGGCTGGTGTTGCCGGCGGCGTCGTGGTTGGCCTCGTTGAAGGAGAAGTCCACGACGTGGCGGCAGGTCTGGAGGACCATCGCGGCCAGGGCCAGCGCCCACACGTCGTCCCCGCCGCGGGCGGCGCCGAGCGCGAGGCCGGCGTAGTAGGCGTACTCCTTGGCCCGGTCGAAGGTCGCGTCGAGCCAGGCGCCCATCGTCGAGTACTGGAGCGAGTAGCGGGCGAGCTGCCCGTCGGTGCAGTCCAGCACGAAGGAGAAGAGGAGCAGGAGCCCGGCCGCGACATAGCCGCCGCGCGTCCCGGTCGCCGCGCATCCGGCCGCCACCAGCGCGGTGACGAGGGAGGCGGTGGTGACCTGGTTGGGCGTGAGGCCCCGGCGGGCGCACCAGCGGGCGAGGTAGCGCGAGTAGGGGCTGACGAAGAAGGTGGTGAAGAAGCCGTCCCGGGCCTTCACGGCGGAGCGCAGGCGTACGGCTTCGTCGTCGACCGCCTCGACGGCGTCCCGCGTCTCCTTGCGGCCCTGCGGGTCGGTGGGCACGGCGGCGACCAGCGACCCCAGCTCGGGCCGGTGCACGGCGACGCCCGCCGCGCCCAGCGCCTCGGCGAGGCGGTCGGGCAGGGGGGCGGACGAGCCGGTGGCGGCCGGGGCCGCCGGGGCTTCGGTGGCCGTGGGTGCCGGGGCGGTCACGGTGGTGCCGGGGGTGGCCGCACCGGGCACGGCCGCCGGGGCCAGCGCCCGGGTGAGCGCGGCGCGGGCCTCGGGCTGGGCCGTGACGGCACCGGGGGCCGAGGCGGCGGGGAAGCGGGGGTCCGTCAGGGCGAGGCGCAGCGCGTGGACGTGGCCCACGAAGCGGGGGTCGACGACCGCGACGCGCTGGGCCGCCGGGACGGCGGCGAGCAGCGCGGCGGTCTCCCGCTCGTCGGCGGCGACCCGGACGTCGAAGCCCAGCGACCGCAGATCACCCTCGAGCGGCGATCCGGGTACCGGAGGACCGGTGAGGATGGCGGTCGACAGACGAACTCACTCCTTGGACCTGAACAGGGCTGGTGCACGGCGGCTCGGCCCGGTCTCGGGCGGCGGCACGTCGGCAGAGGCTATCGGATGAACGGAAGCGGAAGTTCATTGAGGTTTCCCGGCATCCGGCGGCCGTCCGCCAGGACGCGATCATCATCGTCGATGGGCGCCTCACCCCACAAACCGCGGTCGGCGGCGGGCCTAGGCTGGCCGTCATGACGTGGTTGATCACAGGCGGTACGGGATATATCGGCGCTCATGTGAGCCTGGCCATGGCGGAGGCCGGGGAGCGGGTCGTCGTCCTGGACGACGTCTCGACGGGGGTGCCGGAGCGGCTGCCGGCCGGGATCCCGCTGGTGCGGGGCTCGCTGGGCGACCGGGAGCTGGTGGACCGGACGATGGCCGCGCACGGAGTGACCGGTGTGGTGCATCTCGCGGCGAAGAAGCAGGTGGGTGAGTCCGTCGAGCAGCCGCTGCGCTACTACCGGGAGAACGTGCACGGGCTGACCGTGCTGCTGGAGGCCGCGGTCGCCGCGGGGGTCGAGCGGTTCCTCTTCTCCTCGTCGGCCGCGGTGTACGGGGTGCCGGACGTGGAGCTGATCGACGAGGACACCCCGGCGGTGCCGATCAACCCGTACGGCGAGACGAAGCTCACCGGCGAGTGGCTGGTGCGGGCCACCGGCCGGGCGCACGGGATGGCGACGGCGTGCCTGCGCTACTTCAACGTCGCCGGGGCGGTCCGGCCCGGGCTGGCGGACACCGGGGTGTTCAACATCATCCCGATGTTCTTCGACCGGATCACGCGCGGCGAGGCACCCCGGATCTTCGGCGACGACTACCCGACCCCGGACGGCACGTGCGTCCGGGACTACATCCACGTCGCGGACGTCGCCGACGCCCACCTCGCCGTGGCACGCCGCCTGGCCACCGGGGACGGCCACGGGGACCTGACGCTGAACGTCGGCCGCGGCGAGGGCGTGTCCGTACGGCGGCTCGCCGACCTCGTGGCGGAGGTCACCGGTCACGGCCGGGAGCCGGTGGTGGAGCCGCGGCGGGCCGGGGACGCGCCGAGGGCGGTGGCGTCGGTGGCGCGGATCACCGGGGAGCTGGGCTGGAGTGCTTCGCTCGGAGTGCGCGAGATGGTCGAGTCGGCGTGGGAGGGCTGGTGCCACCACCACCCCGGGGCCCGCGCCGCGGCACACCCGGGCGCCCACTCCGGCGCGCCCGCCCGCTGATCCCGCGAACGGCCTGGCCTGCGGCCATAACCGCAGGTCAGAGCATATGACAACGGTGTTCAGTACCGGCTTGCGGATACCCCCCACCCGTAGTTCACTGGCCGTTGTCGTCGATCAGCGGGAGGCGTCCCATGGGGGCAGGGCACGATCACGGTCACGGACACGGACACGGCGGTCCACCCCCGACGGGGACCGCCGCGGCCGCGTACAGGGGCCGGCTGCGCATCGCGCTCACGATCACCCTGGCGGTCATGGTGGCGGAGATCGTGGGCGGCGTCCTCGCCGACTCCCTGGCACTGATCGCCGACGCCGCGCACATGGCGACCGACGCCGTCGGTCTCGCGATGGCGCTGCTGGCCATCCACTTCGCGAGCCGCCCCGCCGACCAGCGGCGCACGTTCGGCTTCGCGCGGGCCGAGATCCTGGCGGCGCTGGCCAACTGCGTGCTGCTGCTCGGCGTGGGCGGCTACCTGCTGTTCGAGGCGGTGCAGCGGTTCATCACCCCGGCCGAGACCAGGGGCGGGGTGGCGATCGCGTTCGCCCTGTTCGGCCTGGTCGCCAACATGGCGTCGCTCTCCCTCCTCGTACGGGGGCAGAAGGAGAGCCTGAACGTCCGGGGCGCGTACCTGGAGGTGCTGGCGGACGCACTGGGTTCGGTGACCGTGCTGATCTCGGCCGCGATCATCCTGGCCACCGGCTGGCAGGCGGCCGACCCGATCGCGTCCCTGCTGATCGGGCTCATGATCGTGCCCCGCACGCTGAAACTGCTGCGGGAGACGCTGGACGTCCTGCTGGAGGCGGCACCCAAGGGCGTGGACATGGCGGAGGTGCGGGCCCACATACTGGCCCTGCCGGGCGTGCAGGACGTCCACGACCTGCACGCGTGGACCATCACGTCCGGGATGCCGGTGCTGTCGGCGCACGTGGTGGTGCACCAGGAGGCGCTCGACTCGGTCGGGCACGAGAAGCTGCTGCACGAGCTCCAGGGATGCCTGGGCGACCACTTCGACGTCGAGCACTGCACGTTCCAGCTGGAGCCCAGCGGCCATGCCGCGCACGAGAAGCTCTGTCACTGACCGCTGCTAGGGTGCAGGTAGACGTCACAGGTGTGAGAGGAGCTGAGGTTGATGACCGTCGCGGTGACGGCTGCCCCGCGCAGCGCCCGGTTCAGCATCGACTTCGGCTTCCGGGTTCTCGGCTGACCTGATCCACGCGATCCCGTACGTCTCCATCCTCTGTTTCTTCTGGTACGTACGCGTCGGCCGGGGCCCGCTCACATCAAAGGGTTTCCCACGTTGTCCGACAACGCACTGTTCGACGCCTTCTTCGCCCTGCACCACGGTCTGCCGCGGCAGGGCCCCGGTTCCGACGCGACCACCCGCCGCCTCCTCTCCCTGGCCGGCCCGCTTCCCGACCGGCCGCGCGCGCTGGACCTGGGCTGCGGCCCCGGCCGGTCCGCGCTGCTGCTGGCCGCGGAGGCCGGCGCCGAGGTGACGGCCGTCGACCTGCACCAGCCGTTCCTGGCCGAGCTGCGCCGGGCAGCCGACGCCCGCGGGCTCGGCGACACCATCCGTACCCTCCGGGCCGACATGGGCCGGCTCCCCCACCCCGACGGGTCGTTCGACCTCGTCTGGGCGGAGAGCTCGGCGTACTCGATCGGCTTCGACGAGGCGCTGCGCTCCTGGAAGCGGCTCCTCGCACCCGGCGGGACGCTCGTGCTCACCGAGTGCGAGTGGACGGCCGACGAGCCGAGCCCGGAGGCCCGCGCCTTCTGGGAGCAGCACTACCCGCTGCGGACGCACCGGGAGAACACCGCGGCGGCCGTCGGCGCGGGCTACCACGTACTCGGGACGTACGCCCAGCCCGAGAGCGACTGGGCCGAGTACTACGGTCCGCTCGGCGAGCGCGCCGACGCGGCCGACCCCGCCGCGCCCGGCATGGCGGAGGCGCTCGCCGCGACCCGCGCGGAGATCGCCATGCGCCGCGACCACGGCACCGAGTACGGCTACACCGGCTTCGTGCTGCGCCCCGCCGACCCCCGCTGGCGTACGCGACCGGAGGCGGACGCGGACGCCGCCGCCGTACGGGCGGTCAACCTGGCCGCGTTCGAGACGGCGGCGGAGGCCGATCTGGTCGACCGGCTCCGCGAGGACACGGCGGCCTGGCTGCCGGGCCTGTCGTACGTCGCCGAGGCCCCGGACGGCACGGTCGCCGCGTACGCGCTGATCACCCGGTGCCGTGTCGGGGACGCCCCGGCCGCCGCGCTGGCGCCGGTCGCGGTGGCGCCCGCGTACCAGCGGCAGGGCGCCGGGCAGGCGGTGGTCCGCGCGGTGCTGGACGCGGCCCGGCTGGGCGGGGAGCGGCTGGTCCTGGTCCTCGGGCATCCGGAGTACTACCCGAGGTTCGGTTTCGGGCCGGCCTCGCGGTACGGGATCGGGGCGCCGTTCGACGTGCCGGACGAGGCCATGATGGCGCTCGACCTGGAGGGTTCCGGGCGGGTACCGATGGGCACGATCCACTATCCACCGGCGTTCGGCGCCTGATCCGACATAACGGGTGCGGGCCGTCGTGTGCCGACAAGCGGCTTTTGTACGGCAGACTGAGGCTTGCCCCACAGGGCCGAGAACCGAAGCGAAGGATGGTTATGCCGACCACACCAGCCACCGCGGCGAACAGCTCGTCGAACGGGACCGCGCCGTCGATCATGCTCGAACTGGTCGACGAGAACGGCACCACCATCGGCACCGCGGAGAAGCTGGCCGCCCACCAGGCGCCCGGGCAACTGCACCGGGCGTTCTCGGTGTTCCTCTTCGACGAGGAGGGGCGGCTGCTGCTGCAGCGCCGGGCACTGGGGAAGTACCACTCCCCCGGCGTCTGGTCGAACACGTGCTGCGGGCATCCGTACCCGGGCGAGGCGCCCTTCACCGCGGCCGCCCGGCGCGTCCACGAGGAGCTCGGGGTGTCCCCGTCGCTGCTCGCCGAGGCGGGCACGGTCCGCTACAACCATCCGGACCCGGCGTCGGGCCTGGTGGAGCAGGAGTTCAACCACCTGTTCGTGGGGATGGTCCAAGCTCCGCTGCGGCCGGACCCGGAGGAGGTGGAGGAGACGGCGTTCGTGACGGCGCGTGAGCTGACCGACCGGCACGCCGCGGATCCGTTCTCCGCCTGGTTCATGACGGTGCTGGACTCGGCTCGCCCGGCGATCAAGGAGCTGACAGGGGAGACCGGGGGCTGGTGACGGTCGGCCCGTCCGGTCCGGCCGGCCCCTCGGCTCCCGGGGGCCCGGCCGGCACCGGCGGCGCGGGGGCGTGTGGGGCGGGGGCGTGTGGGGCGGGGGCGTGCGGCGCGGGCGGGGCGGAGACGGTTGCCGGGGGCGGTGCCGTCCGGGTCGTCGCCGTCGATGACACCGTGGGGGCGGTCGGGGCGACCGGCGGGAGCGGCACGGTGGTGGGGAACGGCGCGGGTGGTGGAGGCACCGCGGGTCTCAGGGGCAGCGCGGCCCAGATGATCTTGCCGCCGCTCGCGGTGTGCTCGACGTCGCACTCACCGCCCGCCTCCAGCGTGACCTCCCGCACGAGCAGCAGGCCGCGGCCGCCCGTCCGGCCGTAGTCGGCCTCCAGGGCCTTGGGCCGGTACGGGTGGTTGTCCTCCACCGACACCCGGATCCACTCCGCCCCGATCGCGATCTCCACCGCCAGCTCGGGCGACAACAGGGCCGCGTGCCGTACGGCGTTGGTCACCAGTTCGGAGACGATCAGCAGCACGGCGTGGGCCACGTCCTCGTCCACGGGCACGCCTTGACGTTTCAGCAGGTCCCGTACGGCACGCCTGGCCTGCGGTACGGAGACGTCGACGGCGGGAGCGGTGAAGCGCCAGACCCCTTCGTACGAGGGGGGCCGGTCCGGGGCACTCCCGCGGCTCTCCACCGTCCGGTTTCCACCCTCGTGCTCGATTCTCGCCACGCCATCGAGTGTTGGTACCGCGCGGACCGGCCACGGCTACTGACCAGAAGTCAACAGCTATTCGATGAGTTTTGACCGTGAACGCTCAACGATGTCGCGAGGTCGACCGTTCCCGCCCCTTCCTGATCGGACGCGGAGCCCGGCCGGATAGCATCCGGCGCATGGATCAGCCTCAGCTGGAGCAGTCCGTCACGGACGGGGTCGCCACCGTCGTCATCAGCAATCCCGCCAAGCGCAACGCTATGACGGCGGGCATGTGGCGCGCGCTGCCAGGGCTGCTCGCCACGCTGGCCGCCGACCGGAGCGTCCGGGCGCTGGTGCTGACCGGCGCCGGCGCCACGTTCTGCGCCGGGGCCGACATCTCGTCGCTGCGCGAGCCGGGCGACGAGCAGCAGTCCCTCGCCGTGCGCGCCGAGGAGGCGCTGGCTGCCTTCCCCAAGCCGACCCTCGCCGCCGTGCGGGGTTACTGCGTGGGCGGCGGCAGCCAGCTCGCGGCCGCCTGCGACCTGCGGTTCGCCGAGGAGGGCGCGCGTTTCGGCATCACGCCGGCGAAGCTCGGCATCGTCTACCCCGCCTCCTCCACCCGTCGGCTGGTGTCGCTCGTGGGCCCCTCGGCGGCCAAGTACCTGTTGTTCTCGGGCGAACTCGTCGACACGGAACGGGCGCTGCGCACCGGCTTGGTGGACGAGGTGCTGCCGGCGGGCGGACTGGACGGGCGGGTCAGGGAGTTCACCTCGGTCCTCACCTCGCGGTCACAGCTCACGCAGGCGGCCGCCAAGGAGTTCGCGACGGGGCGCACCGACCGGGACGCGTACTGGGCGGAGCAGGCGCGCGGCAGCGGCGACACCGCCGAGGGCATCGCCGCCTTCCTGGAACGGCGGGCGCCGCGCTTCACCTACGGCGCCTGACGGGACGTCCGCCCGCCACCCCGCCACGGGTCAGGAGGCCTGCCCCATCTCGGCGCGCCAGAACGCGACGACCTCGGCCGGGGCCTTCTCCGGGGAACCCGCGTCGTACGGCGGCTGGGGGTCGTACTCGGTCAGCAGCTGGACGGTCTGGGCGTGCCGGTCGCCCGCGATCCGGCCGACGAGGTGCAGCCCCATGTCGATGCCGGAGGAGACGCCGGCCGCGGTGACGTACTTGCCGTCGAAGACGACCCGCTCCCCCGTCGCCTCGGCGCCGTACGTCTTGAGCAGGTCCAGGGCGAGCCAGTGGCTGGTGGCGCGGCGGCCCCGGAGGAGCCCGGCGGCGCCCAGGATCAGCGAGCCGGTGCACACCGAGGTGGTCCACGTGCTGGTGGCGTCGGCCGTGCGGAGCCAGTCGAGGGTCTCCTCGTCGCGGGTGACCGGATCCCAGTCGCCGGTGCCGGGGACCACGACGATGTCGGGGCGGGGCACCTCGGCGAAGGTGCGGTCGGCGACCAGGGCGAGGTTGCCCATGTCATTGCGGACGGGTCCGGCCTCCTTGGCGACGAACACGGTCTCGGCGTCGGGCAGGCGGCTGATGATCTCGAAGGGGCCGACGGCGTCGAGGGCGGTGAAGCCGGGGTAGAGCAGGACGGCGATCTGCATGGGTGTCGTTTCCTTCGTGTGTGGGTTGATGGGTGGTGTCAGTGGGGTGGTGTCAGTGGGGTGGGGCGTGGAACCGGCGCCGGTACTCGGCGGGCGGGGTCCCCAGGGTCTTGACGAAGGCGCGGCGCATCGCTTCGGACGTGCCGTAGCCGGACGCGCGGGCGACTTCGTGGACGCCGCCGCCGGTGTCCTCCAGGAGGCGGCGGGCGTGCTCCAGCCGGACGCGCTCGACGTACCGGCCGGGTGTCGTGCCCGTCTCCGCCTGGAAGGCGCGGGCGAAGTGGCGCGGTGACAGGGTGGCGCGGGCGGCCAGGGTCTCGACGGACAGGTCGGCGGACGGGTGCTCGCTGATGAACCGCTGGACCTCGCGCAGCGGCTCCCGGCGCGCGGTCTGGGCGGCCAGCTGGGCGCTGAACTGCGCCTGGTTGCCGGGGCGGCGGAGGAAGACCACCAGGTGGCGGGCGATGGTGAGCGCCGCGTCACGGCCGAGGTCCTCCTCGACCAGGGCGAGGGCCAGGTCGATGCCCGCGGTGACCCCGGCGGAGGTGGCGAGGTGGCCGTCACGGACGAAGATCGGGTCGGGGTCCACCTCCACCCCCGGGTGGCGGCGGGCCAGCTGGTCGCAGAACGCCCAGTGCGTGGTGGCGCGGCGGCCGTCCAGCAGACCGGCCTCGGCGAGGAGCAGGGCGCCGGTGCAGACCGAGACCAGGCGGCGGGCGCGCGGGGCGTGCTCGCGCAGCCAGTCGACCAGGCGCGGGTCGGGCTCCAGGCTGCCCTCGCCGCCCGGCACCAGGAGGGTGTGCGGGGGCGCGGCGTCGGCGAGCGAGGTGTCGGCGGCCAGGCGCAGGCCGCTCTGGGTGCGGACGGGCGCTCCGTCGAGCGAGGCGGTGCGGATCGGGTAGGCGTCGGCGGCGAAGTGGGAGGCGCCCGCGAACACCTCCACGGGTCCGGTGACGTCCAGGCTCTGCACGCCGTCGAAGAGGACGACGAGTACGGGTCGCTGCGTCATGCCCTCATCCTTCGGGAGGGCGCCGGACGGCCGCAATGACGGGGAACCCACCTTTCCTGCCATCCGGCGGTCCGGCGCTCGGCTCCTGTTCGGCACCCGGCACTCGGCCACGTGCTCCTGTTCGGCACCCGGCACTCGGCCACGTGCCCCTGTTCGGCACCCGGCACTCGGCAACGTACCAACCAGTCGGTAGCCTGCCGGTATGACGACTCTTCCACCACGCGCCGGACGCCGCTGCCACAACGCCGTGAACCCGCTCCACTCGACGGTGTACTTCTCGCCCGACTTCACCGAGGAGATGGCCGCCCTCGGGGTCACCGACTCCGGGGCCGCGTACTTCGCCGGACGCGCCGCCGCGATGGGCGCGGTCGGGCCGGGCGTCGTCACGGCGTCCTTCTACAACTTCAACCACGAGCTGGTGGCCCGCCACCTCCCGGCCGTCTGGGAGACCGCCACCCCCGCGGCCGTGCTCGCGGCCCGGCTGCGGGCGGCCGACGCCACGCTGCGGCGGCTGCTCGGGGACGCGGTCGAGTCGGACGAGATGCGGGAGGCCGCCCGGCTCGCCCTGCGGGCCGCCGAGGCGTGCACCCGCCACGCCCGCCCGCTGTACGCCGCGCACGCCGACCTCCCGGTGCCCGAGGCACCGCACCTGGCCTACTGGCACGCGGCGACGCTGCTGCGCGAGCACCGGGGCGACGCCCACCTGGTGGCCCTGCTGTCCGCCGGGCTCGACCCGCTGGAGGCCCTCGTCAGCCACACGGCGACCGGCAAGGGCATGGCGCCCCGCTGGATCCTCGCCACGCGCGGCTGGCGGCGCGCCGACTGGGACGCGGCGGCCGGGCGGCTGCGCGGGCGCGGACTGCTGGACGAGCGGGGCGAGCTGACGGAGGCGGGCTCGGCCCTGCGCGCCGGGCTGGAGGACCACACCGACCGCCTGGACGCCGCCCCCTACGAGCACCTGGGCGCGGCGGGCGTCGAACGGCTCACCGAGCTGGCCCGCGGCTTCCTGGGCGCGGCCGTCGCGGCCGGCGCCTTCCCGCAGGACGTGGTCGGCAAGGGCTGAGCCCGACGGGTGGGGGGACGTTTCGGCGCGGAGGCGGCGGCAACCCGCACAGGGCAACCCTGATGCACATGGAGGTGCCCCTTGCGTACGATCGCAGACTTCTTCCGCATGATCGGTTCGGCCGTCGCGACCGTCGTCACCCTGCCGTTCCGGCTCGTGGCACGGCTCTTCAGCGGTGCTTCGCGGGGCGGCGGGCGGGCGCGCCGCGCCTGACGACGGGGCAGGCGGACACGTCGCACGGTGACCCGGCAGAATGCAACCTCAAGCTGGCAGGCACGAGAAGGCGAGTCGGGACACCGTGACGACGTCCATCGAAGGCAGGATCGCCGAGGAGCTCGGCGTACGGGAGCGGCAGGTGAAGGCGGCCGTCGAGCTGCTCGACGGCGGGTCGACCGTCCCGTTCATCGCGCGCTACCGCAAGGAAGCGACCGAGATGCTCGACGACGCGCAGCTGCGGACGCTCGAGGAGCGGCTGCGCTACCTGCGGGAGCTGGAGGACCGGCGCGCCGCCGTCCTCGACTCCGTACGGGAGCAGGGCAAGCTCACCGAGGAGCTGCGGGCGAGCATCCTCGCCGCGGACACCAAGGCGCGGCTCGAGGACATCTACCTGCCGTTCAAGCCCAAGCGCCGCACCAAGGCGCAGATCGCCCGCGAGGCCGGCCTGGAGCCGCTCGCGGACGGGCTGCTGGGCGACCCGTCGGTGGAGCCGCTCGCCGCGGCCGCCGCGTTCGTCGACGCCGGCAAGGGCGTCGCGGATGCGGCCGCCGCGCTGGACGGCGCCCGCGCCATCCTCACCGAGCGATTCTCCGAGGACGCCGACCTGATCGGCGAGCTGCGCGAGCGGATGTGGACGCGCGGGCGGCTGGCGGCGAAGGTGCGCGAGGGCAAGGAGGAGGCGGGCGCGAAGTTCGCCGACTACTTCGACTTCGCGGAGCCCTTCACCGAGCTGCCCTCGCACCGGGTGCTCGCGATGCTGCGCGGCGAGAAGGAGGAGGTCCTCGACCTGGTCCTGGAGCCGGAGGAGCCGGTGGAGGGCCCGTCGTCGTACGAGGGCATCGTCGCCTCCCGGTTCGGCATCTCCCAGCAGGGGCGGCCGGGCGACAAGTGGCTCGGCGAGACCGTCCGCTGGGCGTGGCGCACCCGGCTCCTGGTCCACCTCGGCATCGACCTGCGGCTGCGGCTGCGCACGGCGGCGGAGGACGAGGCGGTGCGCGTCTTCGCCGCGAACCTGCGTGACCTGCTGCTCGCGGCGCCCGCCGGGACCCGGGCGACGCTCGGGCTCGACCCCGGTTTCCGTACCGGCGTGAAGGTCGCGGTCGTGGACGCGACCGGCAAGGTCGTCGCCACCGACACGATCTACCCGCACGTGCCCGCCAACAAGTGGGACCAGGCGCTCGCGACGCTGGCCCGGCTGGCGAAGGAGCACGCGGTCGAGCTGGTCGCCATCGGCAACGGCACCGCGTCGCGCGAGACCGACAAGCTGGCCGCCGACCTGATCGCCAGGCACCCGGAGCTGGGCCTCACCAAGGTCATGGTGTCGGAGGCGGGCGCTTCGGTGTACTCGGCCTCCGCGTTCGCCTCGCAGGAGCTGCCCGAGCTCGACGTGTCGCTGCGCGGTGCCGTCTCGATCGCGCGCCGGCTCCAGGACCCGCTCGCCGAGCTGGTGAAGATCGACCCGAAGTCGATCGGTGTCGGCCAGTACCAGCACGACCTGTCCGAGGTGAAACTGTCCCGGTCGCTGGACGCCGTGGTCGAGGACTGTGTGAACGGTGTGGGCGTCGACGTCAACACCGCGTCCGCGCCACTGCTTTCGCGGGTGTCCGGCATCGGCGCCGGCCTCGCCGAGAACATCGTGGCCCACCGCGACGCCAACGGCCCCTTCCGGTCGCGGAAGGCGCTGAAGGACGTGGCGCGGCTCGGCCCGAAGGCGTACGAGCAGTGCGCGGGCTTCCTGCGGATCCGGGGCGGCGACGACCCGCTGGACGCCTCCAGCGTGCACCCCGAGGCGTACCCGGTGGTGCGGCGCATGGTGAAGACGACGGGTGGTGAGGTCGCGTCGCTGATCGGCAACACGTCGGTGCTGCGGTCGATGCGCGCGGACGACTTCGTCGACGAGACGTTCGGCCTTCCCACGGTCACCGACATTCTGCGCGAGCTGGAGAAGCCGGGGCGCGACCCGCGGCCCGCGTTCAAGACCGCCACCTTCAAGGAGGGCGTCGAGAAGATCGGCGACCTGTCGCCGGGCATGGTCCTGGAGGGCGTCGTCACCAACGTGGCCGCGTTCGGTGCCTTCGTGGACGTCGGTGTGCACCAGGACGGGCTCGTCCACGTCTCCGCGATGTCCCGCACCTTCGTCAAGGACCCGCGCGAGGTGGTGAAGCCGGGTGACGTGGTGAAGGTGAAGGTGCTGGACGTCGACATCCCGCGCAAGCGGATCTCGCTGACGCTGCGGCTGGACGACGAGGCGGGCGCCGCCGCGGCGGGCTCCGGCGCGCCGAAGCGGGAGCGGGGCGGGCGGCCGCCCCAGCAGCGGCAGGGCGGTGGTGGTGGCCGTGGTGACCGCGGTGACCGCGGTGACCGGCGCGGTGGTGGTGGCGCGGGCGGCGCGGCCCGCCAGTCCCAGCCCCGGACCTCCACGCCCGCGCCCGCGAACAGCGCGATGGCGGACGCCCTGCGCAAGGCGGGTCTGCTGGGCGGCGGCAGCGGTGGCGGAAGCGGCAGGCCCGGGCGGGGCGGCCGGTGAGCCGTCACTGCCTGGACTGATCCACGACCGCGCCGGCCGGCCCCGGGATTCCGGGGCCGGCCGGCGCGGTGGTGAGGGGGTGGTCGGCGGTGGTCTGGCGCCCGGCGGGGGTCAGGTGTCCGGCGCGGTGGCGGGTGGGTGGCCGGCGGAGGTCAGGTGTCCGGCGGTGGTCCGGCGCCGGGCGGTTTTCGGGCGCCCGGTCGGGGTCGGGCGCCCGGCGGGCGTCAGGCGTCCGGCGGGGCGGGGAGGAAGCGGAGGGTCCACTCGGCGCGGGCGGCGACGGCGGGGTCGGGGTCCTCCAGGAGGGGGAGCAGGAGCGCACGGGCCGCCGCGGGGTCGGTGTGCGCCGCGTCGACGATCTCCGCAGCCAGCGCGTCGTGGTCCTCCTGGGCCTCCTGGTCGTCCCCCAGGTCCTGGGCCGAGGCGCGCAGGAGCACGGGGAGCGCCGCGGCGCCCGCGAGCGCACCGATGACACCGCCGAGGAGTTCTCGGGCGTAGGCGTTGCGTTCGCCGACGAAGCGGTCCAGCTCGGCTTCGAGGCGGGGCAGCACCGTACGGTCGCCGGACGCGGCGATCTCGTCGGCCAGGTCGATCGTCTCGTCGACGTCGGCGTCCGGATCGTCCAGCAGCGCGATCAGCCGGTCGACGGCGGGGCCGGTCACTGCTCGGTCACCTTGCCGTCGGCGACCTCGACGCGGCGGGTGGTGCGGACCGCGTCGAGCATGCGCCGGTCGTGGGTGACCAGGAGCAGGGTGCCCTGGTACGAGTCGAGGGCCTGCTCGAGCTGTTCGATGGCCGGCAGGTCCAGGTGGTTGGTCGGCTCGTCGAGGACCAGCAGGTTGACGCCACGGCCCTGGAGCAGGGCGAGGGCGGCACGGGTACGCTCGCCCGGCGAGAGGGACGTGGCCGACCGCGTCACGTGGTGGGCCTTGAGGCCGAACTTGGCGAGCAGGGTGCGCACGTCCGCCGGCTCGGTGTCGGGCACCGCCGCGCAGAACGCGTCCAGCAGGGATTCCTGCCCGTGGAACAGTTTGCGCGCCTGGTCGACCTCGCCGACGACGACGCCCGAGCCGAGCGAGGCGTACCCGGCGTCCAGCGGGAGGCGGCCGAGGAGGGCGGCGAGCAGGGTCGACTTGCCGGCCCCGTTGGCGCCGGTGATGGCGACCCGGTCGGCCCAGTCGATCTGGAGGGAGGCGGGGCCGAAGCGGAAGTCGCCGCGGGCCGCCTCGGCGTCGCGCAGCGTCGCCACCACCGCTCCCGAGCGGGGCGCGGCGGCGATCTCCATCCGCAGCTCCCACTCCTTGCGGGGCTCGTCGACGACGTCGAGCCGCTCGATCATGCGCTGGGTCTGGCGGGCCTTCGCCGCCTGCTTCTCGCTCGCCTCGCTGCGGAACTTCCGGCCGATCTTGTCGTTGTCTCCGCCCGCCTTGCGCCGGGCGTTCTTGACGCCCTTGTCCATCCAGGAGCGCTGCATCTGGGCGCGGCCCTCGAGGGCGGCCTTCTTGTCGGCGTACTCCTCGAACTCCTCGCGGGCGTGCCGGCGGGCGGTCTCCCGCTCCTCCAGGTACGCCTCGTAGCCGCCGCCGTAGAGCCGGATCTGCTGCTGGGCCAGGTCCAGTTCCAGGACCTTGGTGACGGTGCGGGCGAGGAACTCGCGGTCGTGGCTGATGACGACCGTCCCGGCGCGCAGGCCCTGGACGAAGCGTTCCAGCCGTTCGAGGCCGTCCAGGTCGAGGTCGTTGGTCGGCTCGTCGAGCAGGAACACGTCGTACCGGGAGAGGAGGAGCGAGGCGAGGCCCGCGCGCGCGGCCTGGCCGCCGGAGAGGGACGTCATCGGCCGGTCGAGCCCGATGGTCAGGCCGAGCGAGTCGGCGACCTCCTCGGCCCGCTCGTCGAGGTCGGCGCCGCCGAGGTTCAGCCAGCGGTCCAGGGCGGTGGCGTACGCGTCGTCGGCGCCGGGGGTGCCGTCGACGAGGCCCTGGGTGGCGTCGTCCATCGCGGCCTGGGCGGCGGCGACGCCGGTGCGCCGCGCGAGGAAGCCGCGCACGGTCTCGCCCTCGCGGCGCTCCGGCTCCTGCGGCAGGTGGCCGACGGTGGCGGTGGGAGGCGACAGGCGCAGCTCCCCGTGCTCGGGCGTGTCGAGCCCGGCGAGGAGCCGGAGCAGGGTCGACTTGCCGGCGCCGTTGACGCCGACGAGGCCGATCACGTCGCCGGGTGCGACGACGAGGTCGAGGCCGGAGAACAGGGAGCGTTCGCCGTGGCCGGCGGCGAGGTCCTTCGCGACGAGGGTTGCAGTCATCAGGGGATCGATTTTAGGGCCTCTCGCCGGAGCGGGATCAGGCCGGCTCGGTGGGCGCCGAAGGGAGCCGGAGCGACTGCGGTGGGGGGCACACCGTGCTCGTGCCGCCGGTCAGGTGGAAGGGCGCCGCCGCCCGGTGCCGCCGCCGCTGCCGTTCAGCGGGATCAGCGTCTCCAGGTGCGCGCCCCTGACCCAGGCACCCAGCAGATCGCGGTGCATGGCCACGATGTCCTGGCGCAGCGCCAGGCCCAGCGCGTCCCTCGTGAACGCGCGGCAGGTGGTGACGAAGAGGGCGACGTCCGCGCCGTGCTCGGGACGGGCGGTGCCGACGAACTTCTGCACGTCCTGCGACGACACGCTCCTGGACGCCGCGTACTTCTTGCACTGGACGACCAGCTTGCGGCCGTCGGCCAGGAAGCCGACCACGTCCGCGCCCAGGTCGCCGCTCCTGCCGCTGACGACCACCTCCGTGCAGCCGTCCCGCCGGCACAGCTCCGCGACGTACGTCTCGAACTCCTGCCACGACAGGCCGTCGACCTCGGCCATGGACAACTCACGCGCCCGGGCCTCCTCCTGCGCCCGCCACGCCCGGTCCTGGCCGACCGCCAGACGGTGCGCCCGCAGCAGCGCCCACCCGCCCCCGCCCAGCACGGCCACGGCGAGTACGGCCACCAGGACGGGCCACACCATCGACCAGTTCCGGGCGACCCACACCACTACGGCGACCGCCGCCACCGCACCCCACAACCGCAGCTTCCCGCGGGTCTGCTTCTTCAAGCGCCGGCGCCGTGGTCGACGGACCGCCATCACTCCCCTCACCGGCTGGCCTGGGTCACACCGCTCGCGAGCTCCCCCAGGACGTTCGCGATCCCCTGACCGGCGGGGGTGGGAGCGATCAGTACTCCCAGCGCCAGGACGATGACGACGGTCAGCCTCTCGTCGAAGCGGCTGCGGGCCTGCGTACGCCGCCGCAGCCGCCAGATGACGACGACGACGAGCAGCACCGCCACGTTGATGGTCACCAACCGCCCCGGCCTCCCCCAACGACTGTCCTTCACACCACGGACGGCTGTACGTCGCCGCCCACCCTCTTGTGTAGCGGCGCCTTGGTGATGTTGGGGGCGGGTTACCGACGAATGGCACAAAGCTGTCGGACCTGGCCGAATCGAGGTCGGCCACGACGCGCCCACCGGCTCGGGGCGCGCGGTAGATCGGGGCGGTCTTGCCGTATCTCCAGCTCGTCCAGGGAGCACGCAAACCCCGCTGTTGCGGGCCGGGGCAGAGGGGATCCACCACGACGTCCCGTCAGCCGCGGTGGTGGAAAACGAGCAGGTAGCGCCAGAAGAGGAGCCTGCGGGTGGTGCATCCGGGCAGCAGCGCCGCGGCTTCCTGGCGAATCTCCGCCAGAGGCATGGCCGGCTGTCTCACCGGCGCCTTCACTCCTTCCCGACTGGTCGCAGCAGGGACAGAGCGGAGCCTTTCCCCCACGGCGACAGCCAGTCGGGCGACGGCGTTGACGGGAACGGCTGACAGACTCCAAGCCCAGTCGAGCCGGGTTCTCTCCGGATAACACCCCAAGATCACGAGGACCCCGCCGGGCGCAAGCGCCTCACGCAGTGCGGTGACGGTGTCGAACGGCATGTGGTGGATGCTCGCGAGGCACGAGATGAAGCCGTAATGCGCCTTGGGAAGTTCGACGCCCGTCACGTCCGCGTGCTGGAAGCGCGGACTCCGGCCACCGGTCATCCGGGCGGACAGCGCGCGGGCCTCCGCGATGGCCTCCTCCGACGGATCGATCGCATCGACCTCCATGCCCAGGTCAGCGAGCCGACGCGCGAACCGGCCGGTTCCGCATCCCACGTCCAGTGCCGCTTCGCAGTTCCGCGGCACCTGGCGCAACAGCAGACGGTGATAGTGGTCGTTGTGATCAAAAGGCATGGCCCGGACCCTGCCACAGCGCACGCACTCGGCCTCGCCTTGCTCGTGGTCAGCGGGCCGCGCACTCGATCAGGGAGAAGGGGGCCGCTTCCGGCAGCGGGGTGGCCGTCAGGAGGGACAGTCCCGCGCGGTGGCACACCTCTTCGAAGTCCTTGCGGGTACGTTCCCTCCCGCCCAGGTTGACCAGCATGTTGAGGTCGCTGAGGTAGGTGATCCCGCCGTCCGCGGCGTGCGCGGAGGCGCCGGTGCCGACGACTTCGGGGAGCACCGGCTCCACGATCAGGACGCGGCCGCCGGGCGGCAGTACCGCGCGGCAGTGGCCGAGGATCGTGGCCGCCTGATCGTCCGACCAGTCGTGCAGAACGCTCTTGATCAGGTACAGGTCCGAGCCGCCGGGTACCGAGCGGAAGAAGTCGCCCGGGGCCAGGGAGCAGCGGTCCGCCACTCCGCTCCGGTCGAGCGTCTTGGGTGCCTGGGCCAGGCCGTCCTGGGTGTCGTGGACGACGCCGGTGAGCGGCGGGTGCGCGGCGAGTATGCCGGCCAGGACGCTTCCGTCGCCGCCGCCGACGTCGGTGACCGAGGTGAAGCGGCCGAAGTCGTAGGCGTGCGGCAGCACGGCGGCCGTCTCCTCGGAGGCCTGGCTCATCGCCGCGTTGAAGTCGGCGGACAGTTCGGGGTGCCGGCCGAGGTGGCTGAAGAAGTCGGTGCCGAAGACGGCGTCGAACGCGATCTCGCCGGTGCGGACGCTGCTCTCCAGGCCGTCCCAGGCCCGCACGATCGCCGGGTCGGTGAACATCCGGACGAACGAGGTGAGCGAGTCGGGGCGGCCGGACACGAGAAGGGCGCCGGCGGGAGTCACGGAGAACGCGTCGGGTTCGTGCTCCTCCATCAGGCCGAGACCGGCGAGGGCGCGCAACAGCCGTGTCATGGGCTGGTGTTCGGCTCCCGCGTCGGCGGCCACCTCGGCGGCCGGCCGCCGGCCGTCGCCGATCAGGTCGAAGACTCCGAGCCGCACCGCGGCGCGCAGGGTCTGTGCGGCCATGCTGCCGAAGGCGAGGTGGACGATCAGACCTCGGTCGGCCATGGCCGCTCGGGCAGTGGCTGTCTCCATGGTGCTCATGGATGGTTTCCTTCCACGTCAGGATGGGTGGCTGTGCTGTGTCCGGGGGTGCGGGCCGGGTCAGAGGCCGGCCAGGGCGGCGGGCGTGCACCCGGCGAAGGCGAGGACGTCGCGGTGGAGGTGGGACTGGTCGGCGTATCCGTGCGCCAGGGCGATGTCCGCGGCGTTGCCGCCCGCGTGCAGGGCCCGGGCGGCCCGGTCGAAGCGGACGAGCATGGCGGCGCGCTTGGGGGTGAGGCCGATCTGGGCACGGAACCGGGACCACAGCCGCTTGCGGCTCCACCCGCAGGACGCGGCGAGGTCGTCGACCCGTACCCGACCGCCGTGCGCCACGATCGTGTCCCACACACCGGCGACCTCGGGTGTCATCGCCGGGCCCCGGGCCGCCCGGCGGGCGAGGAACTCGCTGACCAGCGTGAAGCGTTCCTGCCAGGCGGTGGCGGCGGCCACCCGTTCCCGGAGCTGCCGTCCCTGCTGCCCCCACAGGTCCTCCAGGCCGACGACCGCCCCCTCCAGTTCGTGCGGCGACACGCCCAGCAGTGGGTAAGCGGCGCCGGGCGACAGGCACATCTCGACGCACTCGACGTCCCGGCCGCGGATCCGCGCGGGACCGGGCGACAGCGACGCGACGAGGCTGGGATGGGGGTGCGGGCTCGTCTTGGATCGTTCCAAGGCGCCGCCTTCGACCGTGAACGGGTCGTTCCCCAGACCGATGACCACGACCAGGGCAGGCTGCGGCAGCACCCGCAGGTCCAGTGCCCGTCCCGCGCGATCCCGGAAGCCGGCCATGCGGACACCGGTGACGGCCGGTACGCCGCAGGGCCTCGCCACTTCCCACCGGCTGCCGTCTGCACGGTCGCCGTCGGAACCATGGCCCCCGTCCAAGTCCCCGTCCCCGTCCACGGCTCCGGCTCCGGCTCCGGCTCCGGCTCCGGTCTCCGCCCCGGCAGTCACTTCGTCGCTGCGCATGCCCCCACCCTGACGGACCGGGACCGCCCCGTCTTGGACAAATGTTCCGCCCGGCAGTCGCGCTCTACCAGGTCACGGCGAACGTGTACACCATGCCGGGGCTGTGCCCGCGTGGGGTGCCTGGGCTACCGTCCGGGCATGGGCGGTGACGTGATCGTGGTGGGCGGCGGGGTCGTCGGGTTGACGACGGCGGTCACGCTGGCCGAGCGGGGGCTGCGGGTACGGGTGTGGACCCGGGACGCGCCGGGCGCCACCACCTCCTCGGTGGCGGGCGCGCTGTGGTGGCCGTACCGCATCGAACCGGTGGAGCGGGTGGGCGCGTGGGCGCTGGCGTCGCTGGAGGTGTACGAGCGGCTCGCCGCCGGGCCGGGGGCGACGGGCGTGCGGATGGTGGCGGGTGTCCAGGCGGCCACCGAGCTGGGCGCGCTCGGGCCGTGGGCGCGTGAGGTGGCGGCGCTGCGGCAGTTGCCGTCGGGCGACCTGGCGGCCGTGCTGCCGCTGGTCGACATGCCGGTGCACCTGGCCTGGCTGGAGGCCCGGCTGGTGGCGGCGGGCGGTCGTGTGGAGGTGCGGACGGTGTCGTCGCTCGCGGAGGCGTCCGCCCCGGTGGTGGTCAACTGCACCGGCCTGGGCTCGCGGGACCTCGTACCGGACCCGGCGCTGCGGCCGGTGCGCGGCCAGTTGGTGCTGGTGGAGAACCCGGGCGTGGAGGAGTGGTTCGTCGCGCCCGACGCCTCGACCGGTTCGGCGACGTACTTCTTCCCGCAGCCCGGGCGGCTGGTTCTGGGCGGTACGGCGGAGGAGGACGACTGGCGCACGGCACCGGACGCGGGCACGGCCGCCGCGATCGTCGCCCGGTGCGCCCGGGTCCGCCCCGAGATCGGCCGCGCCCGGGTGCTGGGGCACCGGGTGGGCCTGCGCCCCGTGCGGACGGGCGGCGTACGGCTGGAGGCCGGACCCTCGGCGGGCGGGGGCCTCCTGGTCCACAACTACGGCCACGGCGGCGCGGGCGTGACGGTCGCGTGGGGCTGCGCGCGGGAGGTGGCCCGGCTGGTCACCGCCGTCTGACCCGCGCGGGCGGCGGGGTGCGCCGGACACGGGTACGGCCCCGGAGGTCCGGGGCCGTACCCTTGGTCAGGACGCGGGAGGCGGGTCCCCCGGGTCCTTGCCGTCACGGTCGCGATCCCGTTCGCGGGTGTCCGGCGCCGCCTTGGGCGTCTCGTCCTGCGCCGGGCCGATGCGGATCTCGAAGTCGCCCGCGTACTTCTCGTGGCCGGCGATCACCGCCTCCTCGACCGCCTCCTCGGCGATCTCGCCGCGCACGATCAGCGGGTCGCGGCGGAGGTCCCGCATGAGGGCCCAGCACATGCCGATCATCACCAGGACGAACGGGGCGGCGACGAGGATCGTCAGGTGTTGCAGGCCCGCCAGGGCGTCGCCCTTGCCCTCGCCGACGAGCAGCATGACGGCCGCGACGCCGCCGGTCACCACGCCCCAGAAGACGACGACGAACCGGGCGGGTTCGAAGGTGCCCTTCTGGGAGAGGGTGCCCATCACGATCGACGCGGCGTCGGCACCGGAGACGAAGAAGATGCCGACCAGGATCATCACGAGCAGGCTCATCACGCCGGCGATGGGGAACTCCTGGAGTACCCCGAAGAGCTGCGCCTCGGGCGTGGTCGCGTCGCCGAGGTTGCCCTGCTCCTTCAGGCGCATGGCCGTGCCGCCGAAGATGGCGAACCAGATGAGGCTTACCGTGCTGGGAACCAGGATGACGCCGCCGACGAACTGACGGATCGTGCGGCCCCGGCTGATGCGGGCGATGAACATGCCGACGAACGGCGTCCAGGAGATCCACCAGGCCCAGTAGAAGACCGTCCAGCTGCTCAGCCACTCGGCGACGTCACCGCCGCCGGTGGACGCCTCGGTGCGGCCGATCAGCTGGGGCAGCTCGTCGAAGTACGCGGCGAGCGAGGTGGGGACGAGGTCGAGGACCAGGATGGTGGGGCCGGCGACGAACACGAAGATCGCGAGGACGACGGCCAGCACCATGTTGGTGTTGGACAGCCACTGGATGCCCTTCTCCACACCGGACACGGCGGAGAAGACGAAGCAGACCGTCAGGACGGCGATGATGGCGACGAGCAGGCCGGTGCCGGCCTTGCCCAGCCAGCCGACCTCCTGCATGCCGCTGCCGATCTGGAGCGCGCCGAGCCCCAGGGAGGTGGCGGAGCCGAACAGCGTGGCGAAGATGGCGAGGATGTCGATGACGCGGCCGGGAGTGCCTTCGGCGCGCTCCTTGCCGAGCAGCGGTACGAAGACGGCGCTGATGGTCTGCCGCCTGCGGCGCCGGAAGGTGCTGTAGGCGATCGCCAGGCCGACCACGGCGTAGATGGCCCACGGGTGCAGCGTCCAGTGGAAGAGCGTGGTGGCGAGCGCGGTCTGCATCCGGTCCGCCGAGTCGGCGGGGTCGGTGCCCGGCGGCGGGGTGGTGTAGTGCGCGAGGGGTTCGCTGACGCCGTAGAACATCAGGCCGATGCCCATGCCGGCGCTGAACATCATGGCGACCCAGGAGACGGTGCTGAACTCCGGCTTCTCGTGCTCCTGGCCCAGCTCGATCCGGCCGTACCGGCTGACGGCGAGCCAGAGGGCGAAGACGACGAAGCCCGAGGCGGCCAGGACGAACGCCCAGCCGCCGTTGTGCATCAGGCCGTTCAGCATCGTGTCGGAGAGGCTCTCCAGCGAGCTGGTGGCCGTGGCGCCCCAGACCACGAAACCCAGGGTGAGCACGGCCGTCACACCGAAGACCACCCGGTCCGTCACGGGGGGTTTGTCCTCGTGCGGGTGGCGGCCGGGCAGAGCCGCCTTCACGGGCAGCCGCAGCCCTTGCCCCGGTTTACGTTGCTCCTGAGACACAGGCGGCACCTTTCGCGATCATGGCCTGATTTCGCTCCTGATACCCCCTACCACGGTGTTCACACCTGTTCCGGCATCAACAGGCGTCAACAGGCTTCCCTTCTGTCAGGTGATAGGCCGCGCGGGTGTCGAGGAGGAGCGGAACCAGGGCGCGCTGCGACTGGCGCAGTGGTACGAAGGCGCCGTCGCGGCCGGTCCGGGCGACCACCCCGTGCAGTGCGAGTTCGTCCTTGACGGCGGCGTACTGGGCCGGGCTCAGGCGGTAGCCGCAGGGAGGGTCCTGGAGCGTCTCGGCGGGCTCGGGCGGATCGTTGTCGGCGCCGCCCAGATGGACCGGGCCACGGTCGCGCAGCCCCGCGAGCCGGGCCGTGGTGGTGGCCGCCTCGATGGTGCCGCGCCGGTCGCCGACGTATCGGAGGAGGCCGTCCAGGGCGGCGAGCTGGCTGTCCACACGGCGCCTGTTGTTGAGAGCCGGGTCGTCCTTCTCCTCGTCGGTCAGGGGGTCGACGCGGGTCTCGACGAGCAGGCCGACGGAGTGCTTGATGCCGGCCGTGTTGCGCAGGATGCGCTCCTGGCCGTCGCCCGCCACCTGTTTGACGGGCTCTCCGGTGACCGGATCGGTCCAGATGCCGTAGACGCCGCTGTCGAACCCGGCGCGCTCGGCGGAGGGCCGGACGTAGGACTCGGAGAGGGTGTGCGCCTCGTCGTGGACACGGGCGCCGGTGTTGGGGTTGCGCGGCCAGAGGGCGAGCAGGTCCTTGTCGTAGTACGGCGGGGTGGCACCGTATTCGTGCAGGTCGTACACGACGTCGGGGCGGTGGTCGCGGATCACGGCGGCCAGGGCGCGGCCCTCGGCGGTCGCGAGGGTGATGTGGTCGCGGTTGACGTCGACGCCGTCGGCGTTGCCCCGGGTGTCGGCGGCGCGGCCGTCGGGGTTGGCCGTGGGGACGACGAGGACGGTCGTACGGGAGAGGAAGCGGCGGGTTTCGCGGTCCTCGGCGTACGCGAGGTCGCGGACGGTGGACAGGCAGGCCTCTCGGCCGGACGGTTCGTCACCGTGCTGGCTGCAGATGAGGAGCATGGTGCTGGTGCTGGGGGCGGTGGCGATCCGGACGAGCCGGAGGGGCCGGCCCTGGCCGGTGGTGCCGACGCGCGTGAGGGACACGCGGTCGCTCCCCCGGTCGACAGCGGCGAGGAAGCGCTGTTCCTCCGCCTGGGAGGTCCAGCGGGCGCCGTCGCTGGTCTCGAACCCGGTGCGGGGTGGTGGGGCGGGTGACGCCTGGGCGGGGGCGGTGATCAGCGGGAGGCCGAGGGCGGCGGCGGTGACGGTCACGGCGAGCGCGCGGAGGCGGCCGGGGCGCAGGCCGGCACGGCGCCCGGCGGGGCGGGGGGCGCGGGGGGCGGGTGGGGTCATCGGGTGCTGCCTCCTGGGATCGTCGCGGCGGGACGCGGGGCGGTGACGCCGGCCGGCGGGGCGCTGCGCGGGGCGGCGGGGTGGGCCGTGCCGGAGGTGGCGCGGAGGAAGGCGGGGGTGCCGCCGACCAGGGGCAGCCGGGCGGAGGTGCGGGTCAGGTCGAGGGTGAGGGTGGGCCGTGTGGCCGGGGGGTCGATCAGGTACCGGTCGGTGCCGCCGATGATGAGGGCGAGTCGGTGCCCGGCCGGGACGACGTGGTCGGTGGCGGCGAGGTCCACCCGGATGGTGTGGGCCCTGCCGGGGGTGAGCGAGCGTCCCCGGCGTTCGTCGGCCCAGGTGCCGAGGTCGGCCCAGCCCCGGCTGAGGACGGTGAAGGCGACGTCGGTGGTCCTGGCCGCCGTCTCCTTGTAGCAGGCGCTGTCGCCGGTGGTGCTCGCGCCCCAGCAGGTGCGTTCGGTGAGGGTGGTGATGCCTTCGCCGGGCGCCCCGTAGTCGCGGATGGTGTCGGGGCCGAGGTCGACCAGGACGGCGGTCAGGTGGGCGCTGGTGGTGGTCGGCGTGGCGGTGACGGTGACCGTGGAGGAGCCGGCCAGCCGGAGGTCGCGGCTCAGGGGCCGGGTGACGAAGCCCGCCTTGGCCGGGGTGGAAGTGTCCACCTCCGCGGCCCAGTCCAGCTCGCCGAGGCCCGGGTCGTCGGTGAACGTCTCCGTCGCGCCGGGCCGGGCGGGGGCGACGCCGAGGGTGCCGACGCCGGGCGCGGTGCCCGTGCCGGGGCGGAGCGTGGTGGTCGCCGTGGCGCGGGGCGGCCAGGCGCGGTCGGTGGTCCACCGGTCGGGGGCGCGCTCGACGGCGGCCATCGGCTCACGGTCGACGCCGTTGTCGTGGCCGAGGAGGTAGTGGTCGAACCAGCGGTGGAGCGTGCGTACCCACTCGGCGCGGCGGAAGTCGAAGGGGTCGACGTGCCCGGTCTGGGAGAGCCAGATCCTGCGCTCCACGCCGTGCCGGGCGAGCGCGTCCCACCACTGGCCGAAGTGCTTGGCGCGGACGTTGAGGTCCTGCTGTCCGTGGACGACGAAGACGCTGGCCTTCACCTTGTGCGCGTCCTTCACGTGGTTCCGCTCCTCCCACAGCGGCGTCCAGTCGCCGGTGCGCGGCGCCCCGTCGGCGAGCCGCCGCTGGACGTGGCCGCAACGGGCGCGGGCGTCGGGGCTGTTGACGAGGTCGGCGAGCCGGTCGGGGCCGGAGTCGTACAGCGGGGCGCCGCGGGCGAAGTAGTAGTCGTACCAGGAGGAGATGGCGCCGATCGGGACGACGGTCTTCAGGCCCTCGACGCCGGTGGCGGCGACGCCGTTGGCGACGGTGCCGTCCCAGCTCTTGCCGATCATGCCGGTGTCGCCGGTGGACCAGCCGGTGGCGCGGGCGCGTTCGGTGCCGGTGCGGGTGGTGTAGCCGCGTGCCCGGCCGTTCAGCCAGTCGACGACGGCCTTGGCGGACTGGACGTCGGAGCGTCCGCCGACGTCGTCGCAGCCGTCCGAGCGATTGGTTCCGGCCAGGTCGACGGCGGCGTAGGCGTAGCCGCGCGGTACGAAGTAGTTGTCGTAGTAGAGCGGGAACCCGACGGGGTCGCCGTTGGCGTCGTACGTCTTCTTCTGGCTCTCGTTGCCCCGCCCGCAGCAGGAGTAGTAGGGGCTGGCGTCCATGATGACGGGGACCTTGCGGCCCCGCTGCGCGGCCTCGCGGGGCCGGACGATGTCGACGGCGACCCGGTCGGTGCGGCCGTCCCGGTCCCCGTCGAGGCCGGTGTCGACCCAGACGGACTCCCGGACGGCGTCGGCGTAGGAGTAGACGGGTGTGGACTCCCGGGCGGTCGGCGCGGCCTGCGCGCCGGGTGACGGGAACAGTGCCGGCATCAGGGCGGCGGCTGCCGCGATCGCCAGGACCCTGCTCGGGGTGGGGGTTCTCCGCGCGCGTATCGGCATGGGCGGGAAGGTACACGGGGCAACTGCCGCATGACAGAGGGCAGTACGGGGACGAATGTGGCACAGGGGACGGCCGGGGTGGTGGTCGTTCATGTCGGCCGGATGGCGATCACATGACGGCAGGGGCCATGGACATGACTGGGGCGGGAGGGGCTGAATAGCCTGCGAGAGATCTTCCGTCCACACGACTTGGAGAGCTTGACGTGCACCGCAGACTGATCGTCCCGAGTGCTCTCGCGGCCTCGCTGCTGCTGGCGATCCCGGCATCCGCCGCCGACTACTCCCCGGGCGCCCCGGGCATCGGCGACCCCTACTACCCGGCCAGCGGCAACGGCGGCTACGACGTGTCGCACTACGACCTGCGCCTGAAGTACCAGCCGGCGACGGACCTGCTGGAGGGCACGGCGACGATCATCGCCACCACCACGCAGAACCTGTCCCGGTTCAACCTCGACCTCGGCCTCAGGGCCAGCGAGGTGCGGGTGAACGGCAAGAAGGCCCGGTTCACCGCCACCGGTGACCACGAGCTGGAGGTCACCCCGGCCGCGCCGCTGGCGAAGAACCGGGCGATATCGGTGGTCGTACGGTACGCGGGCAAGCCGTCCGAGCTGAAGATCGGCGGCTGGACCGCCTGGCACCGCACGCCCGACGGCGGTGTCGCGGCACAGGAGCCGGACTCGGCCGTGTGGTGGTTCCCCTCCAACGACCACCCGCTGGACAAGGCGACCTTCGACGTCTCCGTGTCCGTGCCGGACGGTACGCAGGCCATCAGCAACGGCGTCCTGACGTCCCAGTCGTCGCGGCTCGGCTGGACGCGCTTCAACTGGCGCTCCGACAAGCCGCAGGCCACCTACCTCGCCACGCTCGCCGTCGGCACGTTCGACATCACCACCGACAAGACCGACAAGGGCCTGCCCGTCCTCAACGCCTACAGCAAGGACCTCGGCGGCAACGCGGGCGCGGCGCGGGCCAGCATCGAGCGCACGGCGGAGGTCGCCGAGTGGCTGGAGGAGGTCTTCGGGCCGTACCCCTTCAACGCGCTCGGCGGGTACGTCCCCAACGTGACCAGCGGTTACGCGCTGGAGACGCAGACGCGGCCGTTCTACAGCCCCCGCCAGTTCGCCAACGGGGCGAACGTGTCCGTGGTCGTGCACGAGCTGGCGCACCAGTGGTACGGCGACAGCGTGTCGGTCGACGGCTGGAAGGACATCTGGATCAACGAGGGCTTCGCCCGCTACAGCCAGTGGCTGTGGTCGGAGAAGGAGGGCGAGGGCACGGCACAGGAGCTGGCCGACTATGTCTACGCCCAGCACCCGGCCGACGACCCGTTCTGGACCGTCAAGCCGGGCGACCCCGGCCCGGACAAGCAGTTCGACCTCGCGGTGTACGACCGTGGCGCGCTGGCCCTCCAGGCGCTGCGGAACGAGATCGGTGACGAGGACTTCTTCGCCGTCCTGAAGGGCTGGCCCGCCGAGCACGCCTACGGCAACGCCCGGGTGGCCGACTTCGTGAAGTACGCCGAGCGGGTCTCGGGCAAGCCGCTCGCGGGGCTGTTCGACACCTGGCTGTACGACCCGTCCAGGCCGGCCGCCCCGGCGGCGGCGAAGGCGCGGACCCCCCGCTCGCAGGCGGCGGCACCCACGGCACCGGCGGCGAAGCCGGCCCAGCCGAAGTCATGGAAGAAGATCGCCGCGACGAACACGATCCACGACCACGGTCACGGTCACGGTCACGGTCACTGACGGTCGCCGGCCGGTCCGGGCCGCCACCGCCCCCTCCCTGCCCGCGGCCCACCGCCGCGGGCAGGGAGTGCGGCCGGGTGGGGGCCGCGCCCCGTCGCGGAGCCGCCTTCACCGCCGGACGGCCGCCACCGCCACGATCAGCGCGAGCAGACAGAGCAGGAGGCACAGCGGGGAGTAGAGCACCGAGTTCCAGCGCCGGAACTCCGGCGTGGCACGGGAGTTCATGAGGTAGCCGCCCGCCCCCCGGACGAACATGACGAGGGCGAATCCGAACATGCCGGTGAGCTGGAGCCACTGGGGTCCGACCCCGGGGACGGCCCCGCCGACCATGAGCGTCAGCGCGCCGGCACCGATCAGGGCCACACCGACCAGCATGGATTCCACCGCGCGCGGCATGCGGCCGTCGTCCGTGCCACCGACGGTCCTGACGAAGGTCTCCCGGTCGTTCCACGGCCACGGGGAGAAGGCCCACACGAGGTGCAGCAGGCCGATGGCGATGACGACGAAGCTGAGCAGGCCGGGGGCCAGGGTGCGTATCACTCGTCCACCTTTCGCTCCGCAGGGACGTGGCCCCTGCTGGACCGACACGCCGGGACGGCCCGCTGTATACGGTGGCGTATACGACGCGTCCGGCTCATCGTACGAGCGGGGTGCGCAAGGCCCCGGACCGGGGTGCGGGATCGTGTGGGGCCCGGGAAGCCGGGCCTCCTCGGAGGCGTCCACCTCCACGGCACAGAGAGCGCTCTCAGGCGGCATCGGGACCGGCTACCCTGCTCCTGTACACCGTGTCGCCGCGCCGCCGAGGAGCCCCCGTGTCCCGCAAGCCCGATCCGGCACCCGGCTCCCGCCCCACCCTGGAAGCCGTCGCCGCCCGCGCCGGGGTGTCGCGCGCGACGGCGTCCCGCGTCGTGAACGGCGGCGCGGGCGTACGGCCGCCGCTGGTGGACAAGGTGCGCCGGGCGGTCGAGGAGCTCGGGTACGTGCCCAATCACGCGGCCCGCACCCTGGTGACCCGGCGCAACGGCGCGGTCGCGGTCATCATCGCCGAGCCGGAGTTCCGGATCTTCTCCGACCCGTTCTTCGAGCAGCAGGTGCGGGGCATCAGCCGCGAACTGACCGCCCATGACTCGCAGCTGGTGCTGCTGTGGGTGGAGGGGCCGGGGGACTACGACCGGATCGGCCGGTACCTGGGGGGCGGCCATGTCGACGGCGCGCTCGCCTTCTCGGTGCACAACGACGACGGACTGCCCTCCATCATCGGGCGGGCCCAGGTGCCGGCGGTGTTCGGCGGGCGGCCCGGCTGGCCGGGTGCGTCCGGGACGCCGGGTGGTCCGGCGGTGCCCTATGTGGACGCCGACAACCGGGGCGGGGCCCGGGAGGCGGTGCGCCACCTGCTGTCGCTGGGGCGCGAGCGCGTCGCGCACATCGCCGGCCCGCGCGACCTGACTTCCGCCATGGACCGCGTCGACGGCTACCGCGACGTCCTCCTGGACGCGGATCCGGGGCTGATCGCGCAGGGCGACTTCACGGAGGAGAGCGGGGCCCGGGCGATGGCGGAGCTGCTCGCGCGGCGGCCGGACCTGGACGCCGTGTTCGCGGCCAGCGACCTGATGGCCTCCGGCGCGCTGCGCGTCCTGCGCGAGCGCGGGCTGCGGGTGCCCGAGGACGTGGCGCTGGTCGGCTTCGACGACATGACGTCCATCTCGGAGGCCACCGATCCCCCGCTGACGACGGTCCGCCAGGACGTCGAGGGCATGGGCCGGCTGATGGTCCGGCTGCTGATGCGCGTGCTGAACGGTCAGGAGACCGAGCCCGGGACGGGCAGCGCCCCGGGCTCGGTGATCACACCGACGGAACTCGTGCGGCGGGCGTCCGCCTAGGGTCCGGCTGATCAGGCGTACGGAATGACCAGGACGGACCGGTCGGTGCCGGTCTGGAGCCGGGCCGTGCCGGAGCCGATGGCGTGCCACACCTCCAGGCGTACCGTGCCGCCCTTGAGGTCGCCCAGCGTTCCGGTCGCCGATCTGAGCCCGCGCGCCTGGCCGTACTCCTCCCAGCCGGGCACCGGGTCGGTCGCGAAGTAGTGGTACGTCTCCGTCCGGTCGAAGGTCCCGTCGCCGGTCAGGTCGTAGCTGACCCGGGCCTGCTGGCCGAGGCCGACCGTGGTGCCCGCGTCGACCTGGAGGCGGAACGCGGTGGCGCCGCCCGGCTTCAGGGTGCCGTTGACGCCCTTCGCCTCGTAGACCAACGGCTGGTGGGGGGTGCCGTCGTGGTTGGCGCCGCCCGCCGAGGCGATGGTGTCGGACCCGGCCGTCGCGCCGGTCGCCGTGGTCAGGGTGCCGCCGGTGCGGAGCTGGAAGGTGTCCCCGGTGCCGGGCCCCGGGTCGGGGTCCGGGTCGGGACCGGGGCCGCCGGTGCCCGTACCGGTGGCCGTCGAACGCGCCGGGACGGTGAGCTTCGCGCCGTCGGAGAAGGTCACCGTCCGGGCGGTGGAGCCGTGGTTGTGGGCCGCGTAGGTCCGTACCGTGCCCTTGGTGAAGGCGGCCGAGGTGGGGATGTCGCCGCTGACGGTCGCGTCGGGTGCGCCGAGGGCGTCCAGGGTGGTGAGCCAGTGGTAGGTGTGCGCCTTGGACTCGCCCGCCTCGGGGGTGTAGGAGGCGTGGCCAACGTCCCACTTCGCCCTGGCGGCGGCGGGGTCGGCGAAGGACTGGAACTCCCAGAGGATGTCGCGCCATTCGACGGCCGGGCCGCCGTTCTCGCGCTCCATCTCGGCGACGTTGCGGCGCACGGCGGCCTTCTCGCCGCCGAGGTGGAGCGAACCGCCGGTCACGGGCAGGACGTTGATGCCGTGGATCTCCTCGGGGTTGGCGGTCCACCAGGTGGCGTAGGCGGCGCCGCTCCCCCACACCATGCCGGCGGTCTCGTGCCCGAAGGACGCCGGGAAGACCTGCTGGTCGGCGTCGAACCAGTACTGGGCGATCGCCTCGGCCTCGGTGGTCAGCAGGTAGACGCCCAGGTCGCGCAGGGCGGTGTCACCGGTGGCCGAGCCCCACAGGACCAGCCCCGCGCTGAGGTTGGTGGACTCGGACGAGGACTCCTGGTTGTTGCCGGCGGCGAAGCCCTGGTGGCCGGAGGCCCAGCTGTGGCCGGCGTACACGTCGAAGCCCCGGAGGAAGGGGAAGGCGCTGTCGGTGCGGCTGGGGTTGGCGGCGTCGCGCACGAGGGTCTTCACCATGCCGCCCCACGCGGAGCCGGTGGCCCAGGCCGGGTCGTACTGGGCGACGATCGCGGCCGCGTAGACGTAGTACGAGTAGTGGAAGTGGTGGTCGTTCAGCTCGGTGTCGCTGCCGTACGAGGCGGGGTAGCCGGTGAGGGTCCTCCACGTCCGGTCGTACGAGAACTCGTTCGCCCCGCCGGCCGTGAACCAGTCCTGGAGCCGCCCCTTGATCAGGCCGAGCAGCTTGTCGCGGGTGGCCGTCTCGCCGGCCTGCTCGGCCAGCGGGACGAGCTGGGCGAGCCTGCCGAGCGCCTTGCCGGTCCAGTAGGTGTCGGTGGCGCCCTGGAACGGGTCGGCGGCGTTCGCGGCCTCGGTGAGGTAGCCGCGCAGCCGGGCGGCGTCGACGCCGGACGACTTCGGCAGGGCGGGCAGGACGGCGGCGGCCCGCTGGCTGGTGGTGAAGCTGGTGGAAGCCCTGACCTTCATGGTGCCGCGCGGGGAGACGTACGTGTACGGCGTGAGGGCGTCGGTGGTGTGGAGCCACTGGTGCCGGTAGAGGGCCTGGAGGGTGCCGGTCTGGGTGCCCTCCTGCGGCTGGGTGGTCAGCGTGTAGGTGGCCCGGACCGTACCGCCGGTGTAGCTCCACTCGGCCTTGGAGCCGGTGACGAAGCTGTAGGCGTACGTGCGGTAGGTGGCCAGCGCGTCCGGTGAGGGCATGACGGCCACCGAGAAGTAGTCCCTGCCGCCGAGCCCGGCCGTCAGGGTGGAGCCGGAGACCGTCCAGTCGGCGCCGGTGGGGGCGAACAGCGCGTAGTGGTGGCCGGAGACGGTGATGCCGAGGACGTTGCCCTGGTCGGCGAAGACGGTGGGGGCGGTGGCGGTGGTGATCCGCGCGTCGCCGCCGGTGCCCTTGGCGTACACGAACGGCGAGCCGTGGCCGATGGTGGTGCGCAGCGTGCGGGTGCCGTCCGACCAGTAGGGGGTGACGGTCCAGTCGGACCAGGCGTCGGCCTTGGTGTCCGGGGAGTTCAGGCCGGTGAGCCCGAGGGTGAGGTCGCGCTTGTGGGCGTACTCGTACTGGCGTCCGTCGCCGACGATCGCGGGCGTGGTGGGGTACCCGACGTCCAGGCCTGCGGCGGTGGCCTGGTAGGTGAGCGGGTGGCCGTACATGGGCGTGGACCAGGGGTTGTCGCCGTAGCGCTGGAAGGCGAGGGAGGACCACCAGTCGTTGGTGGGCACCGGCTTGCCCTGGGCGGCGGGCGTCAGTTTGGGGGTGACGGGGGTGCCGGTGTTGGTGGTGGGGCCGGATGTTCCGGGGGGCCGGGTGTCGGAGTAACCGCCCGCTCCGACGGGGACGGTGGCGGCTGCTGCGGGGGTGGCGGTGGTCGCGGTGAGGCCGAGGGCGGCCAGGGTGGTGGCGAGGAGCAATGCGGCCGGCCGGGTGCGTGGGGATGGCATGTCGGCACCTCGAGAGGGGTGGCGGGAGAACGTTTCGAGAGCGCTCTCAGGTGGACTGGAACGTAAAACTCTTGAAACGAAGCTGTCAATACAGCGGACAGAGAGGCGAGTTGCCCGGAAGCGGCAGTCGTTATGGCTTCGAGTCTTGACGGACGCGGGCGGCTCGGGCACGCTCCAGACGCATCTCCTGAGAGCGCTCTCAAACGCTTCTCTCCGCCGCGAAGCCAAGGGAGGCTTCCCATGCCCAACGCCCGAGCCACCGGCACCCCGAGAACACCGGCCGCACAGGCCGCAGTTCACGCCGGTACGGCTGTCCGTACCGGCGCGGCCGTCCGTACCCGGGCCGTGGTCCGTGCCGGGGCGGCCGTGCTCGCCGGGGTGCTGCTCGCCGCCTGCGGGTCCGGTGCCTCCGGTGGGGCGTCCGACGGCACGGTCACGCTCACCGTGGACCTCTTCGGCTCCTTCGGCTACAAGGAGGCCGGGCTCTACGCCGAGTACGAGAAGCTGCACCCCGGGATCAAGATCAAGCAGACGGACACCGAGGACGAGCAGGACTACTGGAAGTCCCTCCAGACCCGGCTCGCCGGCGGTGGCGGTCTGGCCGACGTCCAGGCCATCGAGGTGGGGCGGATCGCCTCGGTGACGCAAGCGCAGCCGGACAAGTTCGAGGACCTGACCCGGTACGGCGCCGACAAGCTGAAGGGCGAGTTCGCCGAGGCCAAGTGGTCGGCGGCGACGACCGAGGACGGCCGGGTGCTGGGACTCGGCACGGACGTCGGACCCGAGGCGATGTGCTACCGCACCGACCTGTTCAAGCAGGCCGGGCTGCCGACGGACCGCGCCGAACTGGCCCGCAGGTGGGCCACCTGGGACGGCTACCTGGAGCTCGGCAAGCAGTACCAGGCCAAGGCTCCGGCCAAGAGCGCCTGGCTGGACAGCGTGGGCAGCCTCTTCACCATCATGATCGGGCAGGAGGAGGAGCGGTACTACGACGCCTCCGGCAAGCTGATCTACGAGTCGAACCCGGCCGTCAAGACCGCCTGGGACACCGCCACCGAGGCCGCCGACGAAGGGCTCAGCGCCAAGCTGGACCAGTGGTCGCCGCAGTGGAACCAGGCCTTCGCCGCAGGCTCGTTCGCCACCATCCCCTGCCCCGCGTGGATGCTCGGCTACATCAAGGGCCAGGCCGGCGAGGCGGGCAAGGGCAAGTGGGACATCGCCAAGCTGCCGGGCGGCGCCGGGAACTGGGGCGGCTCGTACCTGAGCGTTCCCCGGGCCGCGAAGCACAAGAAGGAGGCGTACGAGCTGATCCAGTGGCTGACCGCCCCCGAGCAGCAGGCCAGGCTCTTCGAGAAGCAGGGCAACTTCCCCTCCTCCACGGGCGCGATCGCCAAGGTCGCCGACGCCAAGGACCCGTACTTCTCCGGCGCCCCGATCGGCCAGATCTTCGGTGACGCGGCGAAGGCGGCCCCGGTGCAGGTGCTGGGCGTCCACGACAAGAACGTCGCCGACCAGATCACCAACGCGCTGAGCGAGGTCGAGCGGAAGGGGACGTCACCGGACAAGGCGTGGTCGAACGCGAAGAAGGGCGTCGAGAACGTCACGGGCTGACGCCGGGCCCCCGGCGCCCGCCCCCACCGCCTTCCGGGGGCGGGCGCCACTCGGGCCGCTCGGGCCACCGGCGCCACTCGGGCCACCGTCGCCACCGGGTCGCGCCCCGCCTCCCGTCCCCGCCTCCCGTCCACCACCTCCGTACCGACCATGAAGGGCCGCACCGTGACCCTCACCGCTCCGGCAGGATCGGCAGCCGCCCGGCGGCGCCCGTCGGCCGCGCGCCGCGCGTGGCGGACCGTCTCGCCGTACGCGTACCTCACCCCGTTCTTCACGCTCTTCGCCGCGTTCGGCCTCTTCCCGCTGCTGTACACGGCGTTCGTCTCCCTCTACCG
This sequence comes from Streptomyces ficellus, assembly GCF_009739905.1. Lineage (NCBI taxonomy): Bacteria > Bacillati > Actinomycetota > Actinomycetes > Kitasatosporales > Streptomycetaceae > Streptomyces > Streptomyces ficellus. The sequence continues at coordinate 1,036,286 of NZ_CP034279.1, forward strand.
CGTCGAGCTCCAGACCCCCGGCGACATGGAGTGGCGCGGCCTCGGCAACTACGCGGCCCTCTTCACCGACGAGTTCTTCTGGATCTCGCTGCGCAACACCTTCACGATCGGGGTCATCTCCACCGTGCCGCAGCTGGTGATGGCCCTGGGCCTGGCCCACCTGCTCAACTACCGGCTGCGCGGGCGGACGTTCTTCCGCACGGCGATGCTGCTCCCGTACGCCACGTCCGTCGCCGCCGCGACCCTGGTCTTCGCCCAGCTCTTCGGCCGTGACTTCGGTCTGGTCAACTACGTGCTGGGGGTCGTGGGCATCGGCCCGGTCGACTGGCAGACGAACACGGTCGCCTCGCAGATCGCCGTGTCGACGATCGTCATCTGGCGCTGGACCGGCTACAACGCGCTGATCTACCTCGCGGGCATGCAGTCGATCCCCAGCGAGCTGTACGAGGCGGCGGAGATGGACGGGGCGTCGCGGTGGCGCCAGTTCTTCCACGTCACGCTGCCGGGGCTGCGGCCGACGATCGTGTTCACGGCCGTGGTCTCGACGATCGGCGCCACCCAGCTCTTCGGTGAGCCGCTGCTGTTCGAGGGGTCGGTGTCGGGCGGCATCTCGCACCAGTACCAGACGCTCGGGCTGTACATGTACGAGCAGGGCTGGGGCTTCTTCCACCTGGGGCGGGCCGCCGCGATCGCCTGGGTGATGTTCCTGCTGATCCTGGTGCTGGTCGGGGTCAACGCCCTGGTCATGCGCCGCCGTTCCCGGAAGGAGGCGGGCCGGTGAGCGCGCGCCGCGCCGGGCGCACCCTGCACGGCGGCAGGGTGGCGTACGCGATCCTCGTCCTCGCCGTGCTGGTGTCGGCGTTCCCGTTCTACTGGACGATCGTCGCCGCCAGCCGCTCCAACGCCGACCTGGCGAAGGTGCCCCCGTCCCTCCTCCCCGGCCCGAACCTGATCCGCAACGTCGAGGCGGTGATGGAGGAGGCGGACATCGGCAAGGCCCTGCTCAACTCCCTGATCGTCTCGGGCTCCATCACGGTGGGCACGGTGCTGTGCTGCACGCTGGCCGGCTTCGCCTTCGCCAAGCTGCGGTTCCGCGGCCGGGGCGCGCTGCTCGCGATCACCGTGGGCACCATGATGATCCCGCCGCAGCTGGGCGTGATCCCGTTGTTCATGCTGATCGCGGAGCTGGGCTGGGTGAACCAGCTCCAGTCGGTGATCCTGCCCGGTCTGGTGTCGGCCTTCGGGGTCTTCTTCATGCGGCAGTTCCTGGTGCAGGCGCTGCCGGACGAGCTGATCGAGGCGGCGCGGGTGGACGGCGCCTCCTCCGCGCGGATCTTCTGGTCCATCGTCGTGCCGATCGCCCGGCCCGGTATGGCCGTGCTGGGTCTGCTGACCTTCATGGCGGCCTGGAACGACTTCTTCTGGCCGATCGTGGCCCTGTCCTCGCAGAACCCGACGGTTCAGGTGGCGCTGCGCCAGCTGGGCGGCGGTTACGTCCACGACCAGTCCGTGATCATGGCGGGCACGCTGCTGGGCACGCTTCCCGTCCTGCTGGTCTTCGGCCTGCTGGGCCGGCAGATCGTCGGCGGCATCATGCAGGGCGCCGTCAAGGGCTGAGACACGCTCGTCCTTGCCCCTTTTCCCCGTTTTCCCCCTTCCCCTTGGGAGTCTTCCGCTCATGGACGTCATGGATGAGCTCACTTTCCCGGCCGGTTTCCGCTGGGGCACGGCGACGGCCGCGTACCAGATCGAGGGTGCCGCCGACGAGGACGGCCGGACGCCGTCCATCTGGGACACCTTCAGCCGTACGCCGGGCAGGGTCCGCAACGGCGACACCGGTGACATCGCGGCCGACCACTACCACCGGATGGCCGAGGACGTCGCCCTGATGAAGGACCTGGGCGTGACGGACTACCGGTTCTCCGTCGCCTGGCCGCGGGTGCAGCCGACCGGCCGGGGGCCCGCGGTGCAGAAGGGTCTGGACTTCTACCGGCGGCTCGTCGACGAGCTGCGGGCCGCCGACATCCGGCCGGTCGCCACGCTCTACCACTGGGACCTGCCGCAGGAGCTGGAGGACGCGGGCGGCTGGCCGCACCGGGACACGGCCGAGCGGTTCGCCGAGTACGCCGGGCACGTGGCCGCCGCGCTGGGCGACCGGGTCGCCACGTGGACGACGCTGAACGAGCCGTGGTGCGTGGCGTTCCTCGGGTACGCGTCGGGGGTCCACGCCCCGGGGCGCACCGAGGCGGCCGCGTCGCTGCGCGCGGCGCACCACCTGAACCTGGCGCACGGGCGGGCGGTCCAGGCGTTGCGCGCCGCCCTCCCGCGCACCGCGGAGGTGTCGCTGACGCTCAACGTCCACGCGCTGCGTGCCCTGTCCGGGAGCGAGGCGGACCGCGACGCGCTGCGCCGCGTCGACGCGGTGGGCAACAGGATCTTCCTGGACCCGGTCTTCCACGGCCGTCTCCCGGAGGACCTGGTGGCGGACACGGCGGCGCTGACGGACTGGTCGTTCGTCCGGGACGGCGACCTGGAGGTGACGGCGACGCCGGTCGACTCGCTGGGGGTCAACTACTACTCCCCCGCGGTCGTCGGTGCCGGTACGTCCGAGGCGCCGTCGCCGTGGCCGGGCACCGAGCCGCACGTCCGGTTCGTGCCGGCGCCGGGTCCGCGGACCGCGATGGACTGGCCGGTCGACGCGGACGGGCTGTACGAGCTGTTGGCGCGGCTGCGGGACGAGCTGCCCGGGACGCCGCTGATGGTGACGGAGAACGGCGCGGCGTACGACGACTACGCCGACCCGTCGGGCGAGGTCCACGACCCGGAGCGGGTCGCCTACCTGCGCGCGCACCTGGCGGGGGTACACCGGGCGCTGGCGGACGGGGTGGACGTGCGTGGCTACTTCCTGTGGTCGCTGCTCGACAACTTCGAGTGGGCGTACGGCTATGGGAAGCGGTTCGGCATCGTGCACGTGGACTTCGCGTCGCAGCGCCGTACGCCGAAGGACAGCGCGCGCTGGTACGCGGACGTCATCGCCCGGGGCGGTCTGCGCGGGTGAGGCGCTGCTCCTCCCGGTGCCGCGCCCGGGCCCGCCGGGCGAGCGGGAGGTAGCGCAGCCGCTCGGGGAGGACCGGCACGACGGCGCGTACGAGCCGGCCGAACCGGCGCAGCCTGCGCTCCTGCTCGTCGGTCCACTCCAGGCCCATCGCCGCCCGCGCGTCGGGCGGCATGAGCCCTACGGTGAGGAAGCGGCGGAAGCGGGCGAACGCGGGGAGCAGCAGCGGCCACAGGGCCCGCACGATCAGGCGCATCGGCAGCGGGCCCCGGTCGAACGGGGGCAGCGGGGTGTCGGCGGCGACGAGTTCCCGTGCGACGGCGGTGGCCTCGATCTCCTCGGCGAGGACCTTGCGGTGGTAGGGCCAGAACTCCTCGATCGTCTGGGGCATGTCCCGGTCGTGGATGCCGAGGACGCGGCCGACCTGGAGCCACTCGGCGTACAGCTGCCGTTCCTGGGCGGCTGTCAGGGGCCGGATCAGGTAGCGCGCGGCGTGGTGGTAGACGGGGAAGCCGGTGGCGTGGACCCAGGCGTAGTTGGCGGGGGTGAGGGCGTGGTAGCGGCGGCCCCGGGTGTCGGTTCCCCGGATGCCGGCGTGCAGGGCGCGCAGCCGGCGGCCTTCCTCGGCGGCGGCCTCGCCCCCGTACACCCAGAGCTGGAGCGAGCGCAGGGAGCGCTCTCCGCGGCCCCACGGGTCGGTGCGGAAGACGGAGTGCTCGTCGACGCCGGCGCCGACGGCGGGGTGGGCGACCTGGAGGGTGAAGGCGGCGGGCAGCATCAGCAGGCCGCGGAGGTCGCCGGCGAGGCTCCAGAGCACTCCGCCCGGCGGGGGCGGCGGGGGGTCGTGCGGGGCGGGGGCAGTGCTCATGATCCCAGTATCCGCCGCGGGGATGTTGTCGTGATGGTCGGGGTTCCGCAATGTTCCCCGCCCCCGATGGCTACCGGAAAGTAACCGTGGCTGATTTGATGTGCCGCGCCATGCCGAAACCCCCACTGCCGACTGGAGTTTCCGTGCCGCGATCCATGCAGCGAGCCGCGCTTTCCGCCACCCTGTCCGCCGCACTCACCGTCGTCGCGGTGGCCGCCGCCGGCCCGGCCGCCTCGGCGGGGACGGGGGCCGGGACGCCGGCGCTGAAGGTGCTGTCGTACAACGCGTTCCTGTTCAGCAAGACCCTCTACCCGAACTGGGGCCAGGACCACCGGGCCGGGGCGATACCGGAGGCGTCGTTCTTCGGCGGCCAGGACGTGGTGGTGCTCCAGGAGGCGTTCGACAACGCGTCCTCCGACGCGCTGATGCGCAACGCCGCCGCGCGGTATCCGTACCAGACCCCGGTGATGGGCCGGAGCAAGAGCGGCTGGGACGCCACGAGCGGCGCGTACTCGGCGACCACGCCGGAGGACGGCGGTGTCACGGTGCTCAGCAAGTGGCCGATCGTCCGCAAGGAGCAGTACGTCTACAAGGACGCGTGCGGTGCCGACTGGTACTCCAACAAGGGGTTCGTGTACGCCGTGCTGAACGTCGACGGCGCCCGTGTCCACATGGTGGGCACGCACGCCCAGTCGACCGATCCCGGCTGTGACGGCGGGGAGGCCGCCGCGGTGCGCAGCCGCCAGTTCCGGGCGATGGACGCCTTCCTGGACGCCAAGAACATCCCCGCGTCGGAGCAGGTGCTGGTGGCGGGCGACTTCAACGTGGACTCGCACAGCGGCGAGTACGCCTCGATGCTCTCCGACGCGGGCCTGGTGGACGCGGACGCGCGCACCGGGCACCCCTACTCCTTCGACACCCAGGACAACTCGATCGCCGCGGAGCGCTACCCGGACGATCCGCGTGAGGACCTCGACCACGTCCTCCACCGCGCCGGTCACGCGAGGCCGGCCGGCTGGACCAACCGGGTCGTCAAGGAGCAGAGCGCGCCCTGGACGGTCTCCAGCTGGGGCAAGCGGTACACGTACACCAACCTGTCCGACCACTACCCGGTCGTCGCGTCGGCCCAGTAGTCGCAAGGGATGCGCAGCTGGTCGGGGGCCGTTCTTCGACAGTGGCCGCAGGGCGGCCGCGCTGCCATGGTGGTGTCCATGACCGGTCAGGGACACCACCATGGGGAGCACCGAGGGCGTCATCACGGCCACCACCACCCCCATAAGCATCACCATCACCACGGCGAGCGGATCGACGCCGCCCTGGAGGGGTCGGCGGCGGGACTGCGCACGTTGTGGTTCTCGTTCGCCGTGCTCGCCGCGACGACGGGCGTCCAGGCGGTCGTGGCGGCGCTGTCGGGCTCGGTCGCGCTGCTCGGTGACACGGTCCACAACGCCACGGACGCCCTGACGGCACTGCCGCTGGCCCTGGCCTTCGTGCTGGGCCGGCGGGCCGCGACCCGCCGGTACACGTACGGCTTCGGCCGGGCCGAGGACTTGGCCGGGGTGTTCGTGGTGATGGTGATCGCCGCGTCGGCGGCCTTCGCCGGGTACGAGGCGGTGGGGCGGCTGCTGGACCCGCGGGACGTGGACCACCTGCCGGCGGTCGCGGCGGCGGGCCTGGTGGGCTTCGCGGGCAACGAGTGGGTGGCCAGGGCGCGGATCCGCACGGGCCGCGCGATCGGCTCCGCGGCGCTGGTCGCCGACGGGCTGCACGCCCGCACGGACGGCTTCACCTCGCTGGCGGTGCTGCTGGGCGCGGGGGGCGCCGCGCTCGGCTGGTGGTGGGCGGACCCGCTGGTGGGGCTGGTCATCACGGCAGCGATCCTGGTGGTGCTGCGGGGCGCGGCGCGCGAGGTCTGGCACCGGCTGATGGACGCCGTCGACCCGGCGCTGGTGGACCGGGCGGAACACGTGCTGTCGCACGTGGAGGGCGTACGGGGCGTGGGGACCGTGCGGATGCGGTGGCTGGGCCACGCGCTGCGGGCCGAGACGTCCGTGGTGGTCGACCCGTCGCTGACGGTGGTCCAGGCGCACGCGGTCGCGGTCGCGGCGGAACACGCCCTGCTGCACCAGGTGCCCCGGCTGGCGGGGGCCACCGTCCACATCGACCACGCCCACCCGGCGGACGCCGACCCGCACGCCGCCCTCGCCCACCACTCCTCCCGCATCGACGGTCGCCCGTGACTTTCACAGCGTTGGTGAGACAGCAATACTGTTCTACATAACCACCGCACCCGTCAGAAGTGAGGCCCTCATGGGGACCGAGGCGACCGAGCCGGCCGAGTCCGAGGAGCGGCAGCCGACGCTGACCGTCGACGAGCTGGCGGCCCGCGCGGGGGTCACGGTGCGCACCATCCGGTTCTACGGCACGCGGGGGCTGCTGCCGCCGCCGGTGATCGGTCCGAGGCGGGTGGGGCACTACGGGCCGGAGCACCTCTCCCGGCTCGCGCTCATCGAGGAGCTCCAGCACCAGGGCATGACGCTCGCGGCCATCGAGCGGTACGTGGAGCAGTTGCCGCCCGACCTGAGCGCCCACGACCTGGCCATCCACCGGGCGCTGGTGGCGACCTGGGCGCCGGACGCGCCGGAGGAGATGAGCCGGGCGGAGCTGGAGCGGCGCGCCGGCCGCGCGCTGGGCGACGAGGACGTGGACCGGCTGGCCGCGATGGACGTGGTGGCCCGCACGGGGGCCGGCGACACGTTCCGGGTGGACCCGGGCCTGCTGCGGCTGGGGCTGCGGCTGTTGGACGTGCCGATCGCGCACGAGACGATCCTGGCGTCCCGCACGGTGCTGGTGGAGCACACCCGGTCGGCGGCGCAGGAACTGACGCGGCTGTTCCGCGACGAGGTGTGGGGCCCGTACCGCGAGCGCGAGTCGGACCCCGAGCACGTGGCGGCGATGAAGTCGCTGTCCGCCCATATGCAGCCGCTGGTGGTGCAGGCCCTGGTGACGGCCTTTCAGCGGTCGCTGAAGGAGGAGCTGCGGGCCGCGTTCCGCGCCGAGTGAGCCGCCCGGCGGGCCGCGCGCCGCCGCGGCCGGAGCGGCGGGGCGGCGGGGAGGCGGTCCGGTCGAGCCGGTACGCGGACCCTGCGGCCGGGTGGGCGCCACGGCCGGCGCGGTGCCGGGCGCCGGGGAGACGGGTCCGGTCGAGCCGGTGCGCGGACCCGGCGGCCGGGTCCCACCCGCGCGGTGTCGCGGTGCGCCGCGAACGCGTCGCGGTCGCCTCCGTGAATGCTCGCCCGGTGGCCCACGCCGTCCGGCGTCGTCAGGATGCCGCCGTACAGGTCGGCCGGAGCGGCGGGGCGCCGGGGCGTCACCGGGACGGCCGTCGCGTCGTGTCGGCGACGGCCGTCCCGGTGACGGGGCCGCGGGGTCAGTCGCCGAACCGCTCCCCGCGCTCGGCCTTCTCCACCAGCAGCGCCGGCGGCTGGAAGCGCTCGCCGTACCGCTCGGCCAGCTCGCGCGCCCGGGCGACGAAGCCCGGCAGGCCGCCCTCGTAACCGTTGACGTACTGGAGCACGCCGCCGGTCCACGCGGGGAAGCCGATGCCCATGATGGAACCGATGTTGGCGTCGGCGACGGAGGTCAGCACCCCCTCCTCCAGGCAGCGGACCGTGTCCAGCGCCTCGGAGAAGAGCATCCGCTCCTTCATGTCCTCGAAGGGGACGGTGGCGCCCTCCCCGGCGAAGTGCTCGCGCAGCCCGGGCCACAGGCCGGTGCGGCCGCCGGTCTCGTCGTAGTCGTAGAAGCCCGCTCCGCCGCTGCGGCCGGGGCGGCCGAACTCGTCGACCATGCGGTCGATCACGGCCTCCGCCGGGTGCTCGGTCCAGGTGCCGCCCGCCTCCTCGATCGCGCGCCGGGACTCGTTGCGGATCTTGCGCGGGAGGGTGAGCGTCAGCTCGTCCATCAGGGACAGGACCTTCGCCGGGTAGCCGGCCTGCGCCGCCGCCTGCTCGACGGACGCGGGGTCCACGCCCTCCCCCACCATCGCCACGCCCTCGTTGATGAACTGGCCGATCACGCGCGAGGTGAAGAAGCCGCGCGAGTCGTTGACGACGATCGGCGTCTTGTTGATCTGGCGCACGAGGTCGAAGGCGCGCGCGAGGGCCTCGTCACCGGACCGCTCGCCCCGGATGATCTCGACGAGCGGCATCTTGTCGACCGGTGAGAAGAAGTGCAGGCCGATGAAGTCGGCCGGTCGGTCGACGCCCTCCGAGAGGAGGGTGATCGGCAGGGTGGAGGTGTTGGAGCACAGCAGCGCGTCGGGCTCGACGATCTCCTGGATCTCCTGGAAGACCTTGTGCTTGAGGGCTGTGTCCTCGAAGACCGCCTCGATGACGGCGTCGCAGCCCGCGAGGTCGGCCGGGTCGGCGGTCGGGGTGATGCGGGCCAGCAGCTCGTCGCGCTGTGCCTCGGTGGTGCGGCCCCGGGACAGCGCCTTGTCGAGGAGCTTCGCCGAGTACGCCTTGCCCTTCTCGGCCGCCTCGGCCGAGACGTCCTTCAGGACGACCTCGATGCCCGCCCGGGCGCAGGAGTAGGCGATGCCGGCGCCCATCATGCCGGCGCCGAGGACCGCGACCCTGCGGACCTTGCGCGGTTCGACGCCCCGGGGCCGGCTCGCGCCGGAGTTGACCGCCTGGAGGTCGAAGAAGAACGCCTGGATCATGTTCTTGGCGGTCTGGCCGGTGACCAGCTCGGTGAAGTACCGCGACTCGATCGTCAGCGCGGTCTCGAAGTCGACCTGGGAGCCCTCGACGGCGGCCGCGAGGATGTTGCGGGGCGCCGGGTAGGGCGCGCCGTTGATCTGCTTCTTCAGGTTGGCGGGGAAGGCGGGCAGGTTCGCGGCGAACTTGGGGTGCGCCGGGGTGCCGCCGGGGATCCGGTAGCCGGGGGCGTCCCAGGGCTGCTGCGACTCGGGGTGGGCGTCGATGAACGCCCGCGCCTTGGCGGCCATCTCCTCGGGGGTGGTGGCCACTTCGTGGACCAGCCCGTTCTCCAGGGCGCGCCGCGGCGAGTACTGGGTGCCCTGGAGGAGGACCTTGAGCAGGGCGTCGGCGATGCCCATGAGGCGTACGGTGCGGGTCACGCCGCCGCCTCCGGGCAGGAGGCCGAGGGTGACCTCGGGCAGGCCGATCTTGGAGCCGGGGGCGTCGAGGGCGATCCGGTGGTGGGAGGCGAGGGCGATCTCGTAACCGCCGCCGAGGGCGGCGCCGTTGAGACAGGCGACCACGGGCTTGCCGAGGGTCTCGATGCGGCGCAGGGCGCGCTTCATCTCCATGCCGGCCTCGAAGATCTGCCGGGCGTCGGCGGGCCCGGCCTTCATCATGTCCTTGAGGTCCCCGCCGGCGAAGAAGGTCTTCTTGGCGGAGGTGTAGACGAAGCCGCGGATGGAGTCCTTCTCGGCCTCGGCGCGGTCGGCGACGGCCGCGATGGAGGTCCGGAAGGCCTGGTTCATGGTGTTGGCGGACTGGTCGGGGTCGTCGAGCACGAGGGTGACGACACCGGTCTCGTCCTGTTCCCAGCGGATGGTGGTGGACTGGCTCATGGTGGTGGCTGCTCCGTAAGGCCGTACGGGAAAGGACGGGGTCAGACGCGCTCGACGACGGTGGCGATGCCCATGCCTCCGCCCACGCACAGCGTGGCGAGGCCGTACCGCTTGTCCTGGCGCTCCAGTTCGTCGACGAGGGTGCCGAGGATCATCGCGCCGGTCGCGCCGAGGGGGTGTCCCATGGCGATGGCCCCGCCGTTGACGTTGACCTTGTCGAGGGGCAGGCCCATGTCGGCGGCGAAGCGCAGGACGACCGCCGCGAACGCCTCGTTGATCTCGACCAGGTCGATGTCGTCGGCGGTCAGGCCGGCCTTGGCGAGGGCCTTGCGGGAGGCGGGGGCGGGGCCGGTGAGCATGATGGTCGGCTCCGAGCCCGACACGGCCACGGACACGACCCTGGCGCGGGGTGTGATGCCGTACCGCTCGCCGACCTCCTTGTTGCCGATGGCGACGAGGGCGGCGCCGTCGACGATGCCGGAGGAGTTGCCGGCGTGGTGGACGTGGTCGATCTTCTCGACCCAGTGGTACTTCTGCAACGCCACGGCGTCGAAGCCGCCCATCTCGCCGACGGCCGCGAAGGAGGGCTTGAGGGAGGCGAGCGAGTCGGCAGTGGTGCCGGGCCGCATGTGCTCGTCGTGGTCGAGGACGACGAGCCCCGCGCGGTCCTTGACGGGCACGACGGACCGGTCGAAGCGGCCGTCCTTCCAGGCGGCGGCGGCGCGCTCCTGGGAGAGCGCGGCGTACTCGTCGACGTCGCGCCGGGTGTAGCCGCCGAGGGTGGCGATCAGGTCGGCGCCGATGCCCTGCGGTACGAAGTTGGTGTCCCAGTTGGTCATCGGGTCGGCGAACCAGGCGCCGCCGTCGGAGGCCATCGGGACGCGGGACATCGACTCGACGCCGCCGGCGAGGACCAGGTCCTCCCAGCCGGAGCGGACCTTCATCGCCGCCATGTTGACGGCTTCGAGGCCGGAGGCACAGAAGCGGTTCTCCTGGACGCCGGCGACGGTGTCGGGCAGCCCGGCGGCGATGGCCGCGATGCGCGCGATGTCGGAGCCCTGGTCACCGACGGGTTCGACGACACCGAGGACGATGTCGTCGATGGCGGCGGGGTCGAGGCCGGGGAACCGGCCGCGCAGTTCGTGGATGAGGCCGACCACCAGGTCGATCGGCTTGGTGCCGTGCAGGGCGCCATTCGCCTTCCCGCGCCCGCGCGGGGTGCGGATCGCGTCGTAGACATACGCTTCGGTGCTCACTGTCAAGCCTTTCGGGGAGGGGTCAGCCGAGCAGGGAACGGCCGATGATTTCCTTCATGATCTCGGTCGTACCGCCGTAAATGGTTTGGATCCGGCCATCGGTGAAGGCCTTGGCGACCGGGTACTCCGCCATGTAGCCGTAGCCGCCGTGGAGCTGGAGGCAACGGTCGGCGACCCGTTTCTGGAGTTCGGTGGCCCACCACTTGGCCATGGAGGCGTGGACGGCGTCCAGCTCCCCGTTCGCGTGGTCGACGACGCAGCGGTCGAGGAACGCGCGGGTGACGGCGCACTCGGTGGCCATCTCCGCGATCTCGAAGCGGATGTGCTGGAGCCTGGCGAGGGGCCGCCCGAACGCCTCGCGCTCCTTGACGTACGCCGTGGTGATCTCCAGGAGGTGCTCGGCGGCGGCGATGCCGGCGACGGCTATGTTCAGCCGCTCCTGGGCGAGGTTGGTCATCAGGTGGACGAACGCGCCGTTCAGCTCCCCGAGCAGGTTCTCCTTGGGGACGCGGACGTCGTGGAAGAACAGCTCGGCGGTGTCCTGGGACTTCTGGCCGATCTTGTCGAGGTTGCGGCCCCGTTCGAAGCCGTCCGCGCCGCGCTCGACGACGAGGAGGGACAGGCCGTGCGCGCCGCCCTCCGGGGTGGTCTTCGCGACGACGACCACCAGGTCGGCGAGGATGCCGTTGGAGATGAAGGTCTTGGAGCCGTTGAGCAGCCAGTGGTCGCCCCGGTCCTCGGCGGTGGTGCGGATGCCCTGGAGGTCGGAGCCGGCGCCGGGTTCGGTCATGGCGATGGCGGTGATGATCTCGCCGGTGCAGAAGCCGGGGAGCCAGCGCCGCTTCTGCTCGTCGGTGCCGAGCGAGGTGAGGTAGGGGCCGATGATGTCGTTGTGGAGCCCGATGGCGAGCCCGGGCGCGCCGGCGCGGGTGAACTCCTCGGCGAGGACGGCGCTGTAGCGGAAGTCGGTGTTGCCACCGCCGCCGTACTCCTCGGGGACGGCGATGCCCAGCAGGCCCTGGCGGCCCGCCGCGAGCCAGGCTTCGCGGGAGACGATGCCGTCCTTCTCCCACTGCTCGTAGTGCGGCAGGACCTCCTTGGCGAGGAAGGTGCGGACGGTCTCGCGGAAGGCGTCGTGCTCGGCTTCGAAGATCCGGCGCTTCACCCGGTCCCCCTGTCGTTGTCGGAACGGGCGTCTTCGGTACGGGCGTCTTGGGAACGGGCGTCGTCGGTGCGGAGGCTGGGGACGTCCCAGTCGCGGGCGACCTCGTCGGTGCCGGCGCCCGGCCGGGCGGGGGGCCGGGTGACGGAGCCGGGGGTGGCGGAGAAGCGGGGCGCGGGGGCCGGCTGGGTGATGCCCCCGTGGTCGGTGAAGGTGGCGCGGGCCGCGAGGTGCGGGTGGGCGGGCGCCTCCCGCAGCGACAGGACGGGGGCGACGCAGGCGTCGGACCCCTCGAAGACGGCCGTCCACTCGGCGCGCGTCCGGTCCTTGAAGCGCGCGGCCACAGCGGCGCGCAGATCGTCCCAGCGGTCGAAGTCCTTGCGGGCGGGCGCGGTGTCCTCGATGCCGAGCAGGCGGACGAACTCGTCGTAGAACCGCTGCTCCAGCGCGCCCACCGCCATGTACTGGCCGTCGGCTGTCTCATAGGTGCCGTAGAAGGGGCAGCCGCCGTCCAGCAGGTTGGCGCCGCGCCGGTCCTGCCAGCCGCCTGCGGCCATCATGCCGTGGATCATCGTGGCGAGGTGGGCCGCTCCGTCGGTGATGGCGGCGTCGACGACCTGTCCGCCGCCGCCCTCCTCGCGCGCGTGGTGCAGGGCGGCGAGGACGCCGACGACGAGGTAGAGCGAACCGCCCGCGTAGTCGCCGACGAGGTTGGCGGGCACGGTCGGCGGCTCGTCGGCCCTGCCGATCATGGAGAGGGTGCCGGTGACCGCGATGTACGCGATGTCGTGCCCGGCCCGCTGGGCGAGCGGACCGTCCTGGCCCCAGCCGGTCATGCGGCCGTAGACCAGCTTCGGGTTGCGGGCCAGGCACTCCTCGGGCCCGACGCCGAGCCGCTCCGCCACGCCGGGCCGGTATCCCTCGATGAGGACGTCGGCGCGCTCGACGAGGTCCAGGACCCGGTCCGGTCCGCCGTCCGCCTTGAGGTCGACGAGGACCGAGCGCTTGTTGCGGTTGGTGAGGTCGTACGCCGGGTCGATCGCCAGCCCCGCGCCGCCCGGCCGGTCGACGCGGACGACGTCCGCGCCCAGGTCGCCCAGGAGCATGGCGGCGAACGGGCCGGGCCCGATGCCGGCCAGCTCGACCACGCGCACCCCCGCGAGCGGGCCGCTGCCTGTCGCTGCCATCTGACCCCCAGCACTGTGACACAACTGCTGTAACAGTAATGATGCTAAGAACGTGTTCCACTCCGCACAAGCCCTGTGGACGAGCAAGCGCTCAGAAAGGCGCCGGGCACCCGGGTGATCGTTCCTCACCCCGCACGCTAGCCTCTGGCTCCGACAACGGCGTGGACGGCGGAGGGCTGCATGGAGACACGGGACGGCACGGAGCGGACGTACGACGTGGTGCTCTTCGGGGCGACCGGGTTCGTCGGGGAACTGACCGCCCGCTACCTCGCCACGCACGCGCCCGCCACCTGCCGCTGGGCGCTCGCCGGGCGCAGCCTGGACAAGCTGGAACGGCTGCGCGACCGGCTGGCCGCCGAGCACCCGCGGTGCGCGGACCTGCCCCTGGTGACGGCGGACGCGGCGGACCGGGACTCGATGCGCACGCTCGCCAAGTCGGCGCGGGTGGTGGCGACGACCGTCGGGCCGTACGTCTGGTACGGCGAACCGCTGGTGGCCGCCTGCGCCGAAGCGGGTACGGACTACGTGGACCTCACCGGCGAGCCGGAGTTCGTGGACCTGATGTACGTACGCCACGACGCGCGGGCCCGTGAGACGGGGGCGCGGATCGTGCACGCCTGCGGCTTCGACTCGGTCCCCCACGACCTGGGCGTGTACTTCACCGTGGCGCAGCTGCCCGGGGACGTGCCGCTGGCCGTGGACGGTTTCGTCCGCTCCAACGCCTTCTTCTCGGGCGGTACGTTCGCCTCGGCGCTCACCGCCATGGCCCGCGGCCGGCACATGGCGCGGGCCGCCCGGGAACGGCGCCTGCACGAGCCGCGGCTGGTCGGGCGGCGGGCGCGGGCCCCGCTCGCGGCGCCCCGCTTCAGCCGGGAGACCGGCGCCTGGGCGCTCCCCCTGCCGACCCTGGACGCGAGTGTCGTGGCCCGGTCGGCGGCGGCCCTCCCCCAGTACGGGCCCGACTTCCGCTACCGGCACTACGCGGCCGTCAGGACGCTCCCCATGGCGCTCGGCGGAACGGCGGCCATGGGCGGGCTGTTCGCGCTGGCCCAGGTGCCGCCCGCCCGGCGGTGGCTGATGGACCGTTACGAGGCGGGTCAGGGGCCGGACGAGGAGCGCCGCGCGCGCAGCTGGTTCACCGTGCGGTTCGTCGGCGAGGGCGGCGGCCGGCGGGTGTTCACCGAGGTGTCGGGCGGCGACCCGGGCTACGACGAGACCGCGAAGATGCTCGCCGAGTCGGCCCTGAGCCTCGCCTTCGACGACCTGCCGAAGACGGCCGGCCAGCTGACCACCGCCGTCGCGATGGGCGACGCGCTGCTGGAGCGGCTGACCCGGGCCGGAATCCGCTTCCGGGTGGCCGACTCCCGCTGAAGCCGGGCCGGGCAGGCCCGGACGGGTCCCGCCGCTCGGGCGCGCCTACGCCGTGATCGCCTTCAGGGCGCGCCGGCACAGGGCGTCCGCGTGGCGGGTGGTCTCGGGGATGCGGTAACGGGGCGTCAGGTGCAGGGTGTGGGCGCAGGCGTTGTCGAGCGTGACCCGGTGGCCGGCCGAGACGAAGACCGGCTTCACGCCCTCCCGGGTGCGCAGCGCACGGCCGACCTCCTCGCCGTCCGCGACGAGCGGGGCGGCCGCGCCGCGCTCCCGCGCGGGCTGCTCGTAGGTGAAGGTGAACGGGTTCTTGGCGACGCCGATCACGGGCAGCCCGGTGAGGACGCCGAGGTGGCTGGCGAGGCCGAAGCGGCGCGGGTGCGCCCGGCCGTACCCGTCGCACACCACGAGCCCGGGGCCGCCGCGGAGCGCGGCGAGGGCGGCCAGCACGGTCGGCACCTCACGGAAGGCGAGCAGCCCGGGGACGTACGGGAAGGAGACCCTGCCGACCGCGGTGGCCTCCTCGACGACGGTGAGGGTGCGGGCGTCCAGGACGACGGCCGCGGCGGCGACGAGGTCGCGCTCGTCGTCGTAGGCCACGTCGACGCCGGTGACCAGGCCGGTGCCGGGCGCGGGGCCCGGTTCGTCCAGGACCACGCGGCCGCGCAGTTCGTCCTGGACGGCGAGGGCCTCCGCCTCGTCGGCCGGCCAGTCGGCGGGGATTTCGATGATCGTCATGGTGACGGTCACCCTAACCCCGCCAGAGGCGGCCGTACTCGGGCGCCGGGACTGTCGGTGGCACCCGATAGCCTCGCGGGCATGTTCGTACTGGAACTGACCTACACCGGACCGCTGGAGCGGGTGGACAAACTCCTCGCGGACCACGTCGCCTGGCTGGACGGGCACTACGCGTCGGGGCTGTTCCTCGCCTCCGGCCGCAAGGAGCCGCGTGACGGCGGGATCATTCTGGCGGACGGGGAGGACCGTGCCCGGATCGAGGAGGTCACGGCGACCGACCCGTTCGTCACCGCCGGCGTGTGCGCGTACCGCGTCACCGAGTTCATAGCCACCAGAACGGCACCGGAGCTCGCCCGGTACCGCCGCCCGCTTCCGGCCGCGCCGCACTGACCGAGCACTGATCCGCGCTTCCGTGCCCGGCCGGGCGCCGGGGTGCTCCGTGGTCACCGCTCCAGGCGGGCGACCCGGCCCTTCTCGCCGGCGGCCCAGCAGCCGGACGCCCGACTGGACGGTGGGCCGTATGCGGGGCCGGCGGCGCAGTCGACCGTGTCGTACGAACCGGTGTCGACGGTCCGCCAGGTGCGGCCGCCGTCCGTCGTCAGGTCCGTTCCGGTGGGGCCGACGGCGAGCGCGGCGGACCGGCTGTGCGGGAGCCAGGCCACGCCCGAGCGGTAGGCGGGCGGCGGGGTGTGGGCCTGCCGCCAGGTGCGCCCGCCGTCCCGGCTGACGGCGCCCGCGCGGGGCGAGGGCTGCCCCGTCCGGTAGTCGCCGCCGACCGCGATGCCGTGCGTGCGGTCGCGGAAGGCCAGGGCGAACACCCCCCGCACCGGGTCGCCCGCCGGGATCGTCGACTCGGCGACCGTCCAGTTCCGGCCGCGGTCCGAGGAGTGCAGCACGCGCGCGGTGGCGCCGCCCCCGGTCGCCAGCCACACGTCCCGGGGCCCGGAGCTGACCAGGCACTGGCCGCTCGCGGCGAACCCGGCCTCCCCCGGCAGCGCTTCGGGCATGCCGGCGGTCGGCAGCACCGTCCAGCTGCGGCCGCCGTCGCCGGTGGACAGGATCCGGTACCTGCCGTCGACCGGATCGCTCATGGCGAGGCCGTGGCGGCTGTCGAAGAAGGTGACGCAGTCGTAGAAGGCCCTGGGGTCGGGGTTGCGGAACGATTCGGTCCAGCTGGCGCCGCCGTCGTCGGTGCGGAGGATCCGGGACGCCTCGCCCTCCCCGATCGCGAGCACGACCGCGCGGCGCCCGTCGAACGCCTCGATGTCCCGGAACTCCAGCCCGGTCGCGCCCGCCGGCGAGACGTTCCGCCAGCTGCGCCCGCCGTCCCCGGTGCGCAGCACCGTGCCCCCGGAGCCCGCCACCCAGGCGGTGGACCGGCTGACGGCCGCCAGGCCCCGGAAGCGCGCCTGCGCCCCGGTCTCCTTCAGCCGCCAGGACGGCCCCGTGGCGCGGGGTGCCGCTCTGCCGGGAGCTGTCGTGGTGGAGCCCGCCGGCACGGATCCCGTCGTGCTGGAGGCCGTCGTGCTGGAGCTCGTCGTGCTGGAACTCGTCGGGGTGGGGGCCGCCTGGGCCGGGGCGGCGGTCAGCGCGGCGGCGAGCGCCGCCCCGCTCAGCCCCACCGACACCGCTCGCCGCCCCACCGACACCGCTCGTCTCGTCTTCCCCTTGGACGTCATGGCGCGGGAACGTAGCCCACCCCCGCCGACCCGTCCAGGGCGCCCCGGTGACACAGGTCACACACCACGCCGATGCACGCGCCGACGGAATTCGTCGTCCTCCTGTGCGTAAGAGTCGTACCGCCGCAGCCGCGTGTGAGGGAGCAGGCCTTGTCCACCGTCATCGAGCAGGCCCTACAGGCCCGCCTGGTCGCCTCCTCGCCGCAGCGGGAGACCGTCGCCGCGACCCTGCGCTACGACCGCCGCAACCCCTTCGCCGTGCAGATGGCCTTCCCCGCGCCGGCCACCCTCGAGGGCATCGACGTGTCCTGGGAGTTCTCGCGCGAGCTGCTCGCCGCGGGGGTCGACGAACCGGCCGGGCTCGGCGACGTCCGCGTACGGCCCTTCGGCTACGACCGGACCGTGGTGGAGTTCCACGCCCCGGAGGGCGTCGCGATGGTCCACATCCGCACCTCCGAGGTGCGCCGCTTCCTCGAGCGCGCCCGGCACCTGGTGCCCGAGGGGCGCGAGCACGAGTTCCTGGACCTCGACCAGGACCTGGCCCAGCTGATGCGCGACGCCTGCTGAGCGCGCCGTTTTAATTCCGTTGCCGCCCGCGCTCCGTGGGCGTAGTTTCGTTCCCGGCCCTTGTTGTCGTCGATCGGAGCAGGACGTTGCTCGTCTGAGGTCATGAGACACCGTGTCGCACAGCCGTGTTCGGCGCTGTGCGCGCTGTTGTGTGCGACCTCGGCCCATGAGCCGTCCCGGTGTCTCGCCCGTTGCCCCTTATTTCCACGACGCAACCGGGAGACCCGTATGTCTACCTTCCCCACCTCCATCACCTGCACCGACCTGTCCTTCGCGTGGCCGGACGGCACGCCCGTCCTGGAGGACTTCCAGCTCGCGGTCGGGCCCGGCAGGACCGGCCTGATCGGTCTCAACGGCTCGGGCAAGTCGACCCTGCTGAAGCTGATCGCGGGCGAACTGGCGCCCACCGACGGCACGATCCGCACGGCGGGCGAGATCGGCTACCTGCCGCAGAACGCCACGCTCGACACCGCCCTCCGGGTCGACCAGGCCCTCGGGATCGCCGCCACCCGCGCCGCGCTGCACGCCATCGAGGGCGGTGACGCGAGCGAGGAGCACTTCACGGCGATCGGCGACGACTGGGACGTGGAGGAGCGGGCCCGCGCCACGCTCGACCAGCTGGGCCTCGGCCACATCGGGCTGGACCGCACCATCGGCGAGGTGTCGGGCGGCGAGTGCGTCCTGCTGCGGCTGGCCGCGCTGCTGCTGGCCCGGCCCGATGTGCTGCTGCTCGACGAACCCACCAACAACCTCGACCTGTCGGCGCGCCGCCGTCTGTACGCGGCGGTGTCCTCCTGGTCCGGCGTCCTGGTCGTGGTGAGTCACGACCGTGAACTGCTGGAGCTGGTCGACCAGATCGCCGACCTCCGGGACGGCGAGGTGACCTGGTACGGCGGCGCCTACTCCGCCTACGAGGAGGCGCTCGCCGCCGAACAGGAGGCGGCCGAGCGCATGGTGCGGGTGGCCGAGGCCGATGTGCAGCGGCAGAAGCGCGAACTCGCCGACGCGCACGTGAAGCTGGCGCGCCGCAAGCGGTACGGGCAGAAGATGTTCGACAGCAAGCGCGAACCGAAGATCGTGATGAACGCGCGTAAGCGGGCGGCGCAGGAGTCCGCCGGCAAGCACCGCACCATGCACACCCAGAAGCTCGCCGAGGCCAAGGAGCGGCTCGACGAGGCGGTGGAGGCGGTGCGCGACGACGACGAGATCCGTATCGAGCTGCCGTTCACCGCGGTGCCGCCGGGCCGGGACGTGCTGTTGCTGCGCGACCTGGAGCTGCGGTACGGGGCGCGGGTCGGCGGGGAGTGGGAGCTGCGCGGCCCCGAGCG
This sequence comes from Streptomyces ficellus, assembly GCF_009739905.1. Classification (NCBI taxonomy): domain Bacteria; kingdom Bacillati; phylum Actinomycetota; class Actinomycetes; order Kitasatosporales; family Streptomycetaceae; genus Streptomyces; species Streptomyces ficellus. The sequence continues at coordinate 1,055,096 of NZ_CP034279.1, forward strand.
GATCGCGCTCGTCGGGCGCAACGGTGCCGGCAAGACGACGCTGCTGCGCACCGTCGCCGGGGAGCTGGACCCGGTGGCGGGCGAGGTGGTGGCGCAGGTCCCGCTGCGCTTCCTGCCCCAGCGGCTGGACGTCCTCGACGACGACCTGAGCGTGGTGGACAACGTCGCCCGGTTCGCGCCGGAGGCGACCAACAACCGGATCCGGGCGCGCCTCGCGCGCTTCCTGTTCCGGGGCGCCAAGGCCGATCAGCCGGCCGGGACGCTGTCGGGCGGCGAGCGGTTCCGGGCGGCGCTCGCCGCGCTGCTGCTGGCCGAGCCGGCGCCGCAGCTGCTGATGCTGGACGAGCCGACGAACAACCTCGACATGGCCAGCGTCGCCAAGCTGACGGCGGCGCTGGACGCGTACGAGGGGGCGCTGATCGTGGCGAGCCACGACGTGCCGTTCCTGGAGTCGATCGGGATCACGCGCTGGCTGCTGCTGGAGGGCGGCGAGCTGCGGGCCACGACGGCGGAAGAGGTGCTGGCCGGCCCGTAGCGGGGCGGCGCCGCGAGGAGGTAGCGGGACCCTCGGGAAGCGGGACGGCACCCCGGGCCGTATACCCGACAGGAGGTGTCGGGTATACGGCCTAGCTTCGGCGGTATGGCTTCCGACATCGCGATCTCGGGCGCCCGCGAGAACAACCTCCGGGACGTCTCCCTCTCCCTCCCCAAGAACCGCATCACCGTCTTCACCGGCGTGTCCGGATCCGGCAAGTCGTCGGTCGTCTTCGACACGATCGCCGTCGAGTCGCAGCGCCAGCTGAACGAGACGTTCACCTGGTTCATCCGCAACCGGCTGCCGAAGTACGAGCGGCCGCACGTCGACGCGATCGACGACCTGTCCGTGGCGATCGTCGTCGACCAGAAGCCGATCGGCGGCAACGTCCGCTCGACGGTGGGGACGACGACCGACATCTTCTCGGTGCTCCGGGTGCTGTTCTCCCGCCACGGCACCCCCAGCGCCGGGCCGGCGACCGCGTACTCGTTCAACGACCCGTCGGGGATGTGCCCCGAGTGCGACGGGGTGGGCCGCACGGTCCGGCTCGACCTCGACAGGGCGGTCGACTGGTCGAAGTCGCTCAACGGTGGGGCGCTGCGGCTGCCGGGCACGTCCGTCGGCAGCTGGCAGTGGAAGCTGTACGCCGACTCCGGTCTCTTCGACCCGGACAAGCCGCTCGCCGACTACTCGGAGGAGGAACGCGCGGCGCTGCTGTACGGCACGGGCGGCGGCCACGGCCTGAAGGTGCGGCTGGTGATGGCGTCCGGGGCCGCGGACGTGCGGTTCGAGGGCCTGGTCGACCGGTTCGACCGGCTGTACCTGAAGCGGGACACGGCGGGGCTGTCCGACACGTACAAGGAGACCGTGCGGAACGTCACCACCCAGGGCGTGTGCCCGGCGTGCGGCGGGGCGCGGCTGAACGCGGCGGCGCTCGCCACCCGGATCGACGGGCTGTCGATCGCCGACTACGCGCGGATGGAGGTCGCCGACCTGGTGGAGGTCCTGGCGGGGATCGACGACCCGGTGGCCACGCCGATCGCGGCGGCCGCGCGGGAGCGGCTGGAGAGGCTGGTGGGGATCGGGCTGGGCTATCTGAGCCTGGACCGCGAGACCACCACGCTCTCCGGGGGCGAGGGGCAGCGCCTGAAGATGGTGCGGCACCTGGGCAGTTCGCTGACCGGGCTCACGTTCATCTTCGACGAGCCGAGCGTCGGGCTGCACCCGCGTGACGTGGGGCGGCTCAACGACCTGCTGGTGCGGCTGCGGGACAAGGGCAACACGGTGCTGGTGGTGGAGCACGACCCCGACGTGATGGCGATCGCGGACCACGTCGTCGACATGGGGCCGCGCGCCGGCACGGACGGCGGGGCGGTGGTGTACGCGGGGCCGTACGCCGGGCTGCGCGCGGCGGACACGCTCACGGGGCGGTGCCTGCGCGGGCGTACGCCCCTGAAGGAGACGTTCCGCACGCCGACCGGGGCGTTGCCGGTGACCGGGGCGGGCCTGCACAACCTGAAGGACGTCGACGTCCGCTTCCCGACCGGTGTGCTGACGGTGGTGACGGGGGTGGCCGGTTCGGGCAAGTCGACGCTGGTGTCGGAGGTGTTCACGGCCGCCTACCCGGAGGCGGTGGTCATCGACCAGGGCGCGATCACCGCGTCGTCGCGGTCGACCCCGGCGTCGTACCTCGGGATCATGGACACCGTACGGAAGGTGTTCGCGAAGGAGAACGGCGTCCCCGCCTCGCTGTTCAGTTTCAACTCGGCGGGCGCGTGCGGGGTCTGCTCGGGGCGCGGGGTGATCTGCACGGACCTGGCCTTCATGGACCCGGTCACCACGACGTGCGAGGCGTGCGAGGGGCGCCGGTTCCACGACGACGTCCTGGAGCACCGGGTGCGGGGCAGGTCGGTCGTGGACGTGCTCGGGATGACGGCGGCGGACGCGATCGCCTTCTTCGACGACTCCCGCGGCGATCCGGCGCTGGTGCGCAGGCTGCGGACGCTCAACGAGGTGGGGCTGACGTACCTCACGCTGGGCCAGCCGCTCAGCACGCTGTCGGGCGGGGAGCGCCAGCGGATCAAGCTGGCGACGCAGCTGCACCGCACGGGCAGCGTGTACGTGCTGGACGAGCCGACGACGGGGCTGCACATGGCGGACGTGGGGACGCTCGTGGCGCTGCTGGACCGGCTGGTCGACGCGGGCAACACGGTGGTGTGCGTGGAGCACAACATGGACGTGGTCAAGCGTGCGGACTGGGTGATCGACCTCGGCCCGGAGGGCGGCAAGCACGGTGGGGAGGTGGTCTTCGAGGGCACACCCGCGCGTTTGCTGGAGCACGACGATTCGTTCACGGCCGCGTACCTGCGCCGCGACCTGGGCGTGGAGTGAGCGTCGGTGCGGCGCACGCCGCGTAGCCGGCCGCGGAGCGGGGTAGGGGTCGGCGGTCACCCACTGACGGAGGTCGCCGTGCCGAGCAGAAAAGCCCTGGTCCGCCGCCCGGGCCCGCGCCTCGCCGAGGGCCTGGTCACCCATGTCGAGCGCACCCCCGTCGACCCGGGCCCGGCCCTCGTCCAGTGGGAGGGGTACGTGGCCGCCCTGCGCGCGCACGGGTGGGAGACCGTGGAAGTCGCACCGGCCGACGGCTGCCCGGACGCGGTGTTCGTCGAGGACACGGTGGTGATGTTCCGCAACGTGGCCCTGATCACCCGCCCGGGCGCCCCGTCGCGGCGCCCGGAGACGGCGGCGGTCGAGGAGGCCCTGACGCGGCTGGGCTGCTCGGTGAACCGGGTGCGGGAGCCGGGCACGCTCGACGGGGGTGACGTCCTCAAGATCGGCGACACGCTGTACGTGGGCCGGGGAGGCAGGACCGACGCGGCGGGCGTGGCGCGGTTGCGGGCGGCGTTCGAGCCGCTGGGGGCCCGGGTCGTCACCGTACCGGTGAGCAAGGTGCTGCACCTGAAGTCGGCGGTGACGGCGCTGCCGGACGGCACGGTGATCGGGTACGAGCCGCTGGTGGAGACGCCCTCGCTCTTCCCGCGTTTCCTGCCGGTGCCGGAGGAGTCGGGCGCGCACGTGGTGCTGCTGGGCGGCGCGAAGCTGCTCATGGCGGCGAGCGCCCCGAGGACGGCGGAGCTGTTCGCGGACCTCGGGTACGAGCCGGTGGTGGTCGACATCGGTGAGTTCGAGAAGCTCGAGGGCTGTGTGACCTGCCTCTCCGTGCGCCTCCGCGACCTCCACGCATAACGGAACGTAAGCCTCCATCAGCGGACCCGGGCTTGGCGGAGCCTTACGGCGCCCTTAACCTACGGTTTCGTAACCTACGAGCCCGTAGGTAATTCTCCCGTCCCCAGGAGCAACCGCATGACCCTCACCTCTCCCCACCTCGGCAGTTCGGAAGCGTGGACCGACGCCCGGCTGCTGTACGCCCTGGAGGAGGTGGTCGAGAAGGAGCTCAACCGCCATCTCAAGGTCGTCAAGGACTGGATGCCCCACGAGTACGTCCCGTGGTCGGACGGCCGCAACTTCCCCGGCTTGTTCGAGGACGGCGAAGCCTGGGAGCCGCAGCAGTCGAAGGTCACCGACATCGGCAAGATCGCGCTCGTCGTGAACCTGCTGACCGAGGACAACCTGCCCAGCTACCACCACGAGATCGCCACCCTCTTCGGACGGGACGGCGCGTGGGGCACCTGGGTGCACCGCTGGACCGCCGAGGAGGGCCGGCACGGCATCGTGATGCGCGACTACCTGCTCGCCTCGCGCGCCGTGGACCCGGACAAGCTGGAGCAGTTCCGGATGTCCCACATGAGTGAGGGCTTCGAGTCGGACAACCGCCACTCGATGCTCCACTCGGTCGCGTACGTCGCCTTCCAGGAGCTCGCGACCCGCATCTCGCACCGGAACACCGGGCACCAGTCCGGCGACCCGGTCTGCGACCGGATGCTGGCGCGCATCGCGACCGACGAGAACCTGCACATGGTCTTCTACCGGAACCTGCTGGGCGCGGCCTTCGAGCTGGCCCCGGACCTCACCATGCAGGCGGTGCGGGACGTGGTCGTGAACTTCCGCATGCCGGGGCACGGCATGCCGGGCTTCGAGCGGGCCGCGGCGCAGATGGCGATCGGCGAGATCTACAATCTGCGCATCCACCACGACGACGTGCTCCAGCCGGTGCTGCGCTTCCTGAAGGTCCTGGAGATCGACGGGCTGGGCCCGGAGGGCCTGAAGGCGCAGGAGGAGCTGGGCCTGTACATGGGCGGCCTGGACTCGGAGGCGAGCAAGTTCGACGAGAAGCTCGCCGCCCGCAAGGCCCGCATGGCGGCGCGCGGCCGCTGACTCAGGCCGCTGACCCGGCGGGCGCCGCTGCCCGCCGGGGCGGGGAGACGCCGGGGCGGGGAGACGCGGGGGTTCCGTTTGTGGCGGCGGGCCCCGGCGCACAGGGCGCTCACAGGGAGCGCGCCGGCGCGTCGTACGCTGTGGCGCGTGAAGCCTGTGACCCGCTTTTTCCTGATCGGCGCCCCGATAGCCGTCGCCGCCGCCGTCGTGTTCGGCGGAGGCGACGGTTCCGTGCGCCCTGCCGATGCTGCCGACGAGAGCACCGTCCCGCAGTCGTCCCCCTCGGGGGACCCGTTCAAGGCGGGCACCGAGGACGAGCGGAAGGCGCTGGAGGCACGCATCGCCAAGATGCCGCCCGGGCTGGCCGAGCCGGGCAAGAAGGAGCTGGCCGCGCAGCTGGTGGCCAGCGCCGACAACTCGACCCTCGACTGGCGCGGCGAGTACGACGACATCGAGGACATCGGTGACGGCAACGGCTACACCGCCGGCGTGATCGGCTTCTGCTCCGGCACGAACGACATGCTCCAGCTCGTCGAGTACTACACCGACCAGCACCCCGGCAACCCGCTCGCCGAGTACCTCCCGGCGCTGCGCGCGGTCGACGGCACGGACTCGCACGAGGGCCTCGACCCCGGCTTCACCGCCGCCTGGAAGAAGGCGGCCGAGGACCCCGCCTTCCGCGAGGCGCAGGACGAGATGCGGGACCGCATCTACTTCGACCCGGCCGTGCGGCTGGCGAAGATGGACGGGCTGTCGACGCTCGGCCAGTTCGTCTACTACGACGCGATGGTGCTGCACGGCCCCGGCGTGGGGCCCGAGGCGTTCTACGGCATCCGCGCCGCGGCCATGAAGAAGGCCGAGACCGCGGCGGAGGGCGGCGACGAGAAGGCGTACCTCAACGCCTTCCTGGACGCGAGCCGCGCCGTGATCCAGGCCCAGAAGACCGAGCGGGAGCGGGACACGTCCCGGATCGACACCGCCCAGCGCGTGTTCGTCAAGGCCGGGAACATGGACCTGAAGGTGCCGCTGACGTGGCAGACGTACGGCGAGACGTACCGGGTCACCACGCAGCCTGCCGGTAGTCCTTGAGGAAGACCCCGGAGACCGGCGCCCCCGCCTCGCCGCGCACGATCGGATCGTAGACGCGGGCGGCGCCGTCCACGACGTCCAGCGGGGTCCGGACGCCCGCCGCGGCTATGCGGGCCTTGCGGGGCGCGGGGTTCTCGTCGGTGATCCAGCCGGTGTCGACGCTGCACATGTGGACGCCCTGCGTGGCGAGGTGCTCGGCACTGGTGCGGGTGAGCATGTTGAGCGCCGCCTTGGCCATGTTGGTGTGCGGGTGGCCGGCCGTCTTGTTGCGCACCGCGAACCGGCCCTCGACCGCGCTGACGTTGACCACGTAGCGGCGCGGGTGCGGGGACGCCAGCAGCAGCGGCAGCAGGCGGTCGCACAGCAGCGCGGGCGCCAGGGCGTTGACCAGCTGCGTCTCCAGCACCTCGGCGGGGTCCAGCTCACCGAGGCGCACGGACCAGGAGTTGCGGGGCGCGGGGTCGGGCAGCAGCCCGGTCGCCTCGTCCGCCACACCGTCGAGTACGAGGGCGAGGGCGCCGCTGCCGGGCGCGGGCGGGGCGGTGGCGTAGCCGGGCGCCGCGATGACCCCGGCGGGCGGCTCGCCCGGCTCGCCCGCGTGGAGCGCGGCGTACGACTCGGGCGGGCGCCGGATCGTCTGGGCGGCGTTGTTGACCAGGATGTCGAGGGGGCGGCCGTCGGCGAGGAGCCGCTCGCACAGGCCCAGGACCTGGCGGGGGTCCCGCAGGTCGATCGCGACGACGGTGAGCCGCTCCAGCCACCGCGCACTGCCCTCGGCGGCGCGGAAGCGGCGCAGGGTGTCCTGCGGGAAACGGCTGGTGACGAGGAGTTCGGCGCCGTCGCGGAGCATCATCAGCGCGAGCTGGAACCCTATCTTCACGCGCCCGCCGGTGAGCAGCACCCGGCGGCCGGTCAGGTCGGTGGACAGGGCGCGGCGCGTGGCGTTGTCCTCGGCGCAGGCGGGGCAGAGGCGGTGGTAGAAGGCGTCGGCCTGTCGATAGAGCGCCTTGCAGACATAGCAGTGGCGTGGTGCGAGGAACTCCCCCACCTCGCCCCGGCGGGTGGCCAGCGGCGCGTCCTCGGGCCGGTCGAGGGCTCCGGTGGCGGTGGCGGCGCTGAGCCGGGCGTCGGCCGCGGACCGCGCCTGCTGCCGGGCCTTGCGACGCTTGTTGCGGCTCTCGCGGGCGAACCCGGCGGCGAGCTCCTCGCCGCGCATCCGCAGGGGGTCGTCCAGCGGCAGGGCGCGCAGCCGCCCCACCGTACGGCCGAACACGGCCAACTCGTCGTCCGTCACCGCGCTGTGCTGCTGCTCCATGCGCATGTGATCTTAGGCGAGTGCGGATCGTCCCGGCATCCGGTTAAGTCCCGGGCGGGCGGGGCCGGGGCCCAGGGGCCGGGATGGGCCGGGCCGGTCAGCGTTCCTGGCGCCGGAGCGCGTACCGCTCCTTCTCCGACAGGCCGCCCCAGACACCGAAGCGTTCGTCGTGGGTGAGGGCGTACTCGAGGCAGGCCTCGCGGCCCTCGCAGGCGGCGCACAGGCGCTTGGCCTCGCGGGTGGAGGCCCCGGGATCCGGGAAGAAGAAATCGGGACCCGTCTGGGCGCACAGGGCGGTTTCCTGCCAGGCCAGTTCTTCGTCGGTGGGAGCGGTGCGGTTGATCGGCATGACGGACACGCTGCCCGGTTCCGATAAACGCGACGTCAACGACTGATCAACGCCGGGCCGGCCCGTCCCCGTACGCCGTCGCTCCGCAAGCATGGGCCCCCGGGGACGTGCCCGGCAAGGAGTTCCGGCGGGGTGTCCCGGGCGTCATGGCTGCTGCGGCGTGCTGGTGATGAGCGCGAAGCGGGCGCCGTGGGGGTCGGTGAGGGCGGCGAACCGGCCCACGCCGCCCATCTCGGTCGGGGCCTGGCGGACGCTGCCGCCCAGGCGTTCCGCCTTCGCGGCCGTCCCGTCGGTGTCGAGCACCTCGAAGCAGGGCGTCCAGTACGCACCCTCCGGCGAGCCGGCCGAACCGGTGCCGAGGGGGACCACCCCGCCGAACGCGGCGTCGTCGTCGCCGCCCGCCGGGGCGAGCAGGATGTACGAGTCGACGCCGTCGGGCCAGGGGACGGACGACGACTCGATGCCGAGCACCGCTCCGTAGAAGGCCATCGCGGCGGCCGTGTCCCGCGTGTACAGCTCCAGCCAGCACAGCGAGTTGGGGTCGTTGACCACGTCCAGTCCGCGCGTGGCGTCGCCGGGCTGCCGGACGGCGAATCCGGCGCCCGCCGGGTCGGCGAAGACGGCCGTACGGCCGAGGCCCGCCACGTCCGTCGGCCCCGCGAGCACGGTCCCGCCACCGTCGCGCACGGCCGTGGCGGTCGCGTCGGCGTCGGGCGACTGGAAGTGCACCGTCCAGGCGGGCGGGCCCTCCCCCGGCGGGGTGGCCGTGCCGCCCGCGACGGTCCTCCCGTCGAGCTGGAACACCCCGTGCCCACCCGCCTCGGCACCGGCCGGCCGGAACCGCCAGCCGAACAGGGCGCCGTAGAACGACTCGGCCTCCTGGAGGTCCGGCACGCCGAGGTCGAGCCAGTTCGGCGAGCCGGTGAGGTAACGGGTGGTCAGCATAGGCCCGAGTCTGCGGGGACCGCCGCACCCCCGCATCCAGAGGGCGCCCGCACGAATGACCGGCGCGCCGGGACGACCGGTCTTCGGCCGAGCGACGCCAGGACGCCCGGCCGGCCCTCGGCTGGCCGACGCTCGGGAGCCAAGAACCCGCGCGCGGCCTCCTCAGCCCGGTGCCCGGCCGCGCCCGGCCCCCGGCTCGTGAGCGTCCTCCTGCTAGAACACCGGCATGACCTACCGATTCACCGCGCGCGTCGCCACCACCGAGATCGACCCCGACGGGTACTTCACCGAGGCCGCACTCGCCGAAGGGGAGGACGGAAGCGGTTTCAACTTGATGTTCATGGCCGGGGAAGAGGAGCCCGATGATCAGGAGGTCGCCCTGGGGATGGACACACACTGCCTGGTCACGCCCGGGCAGGGCACCGCGTACGGCTGTGTGCGGGAAGCCGCCATGGAGGGCGACGTTCTCCGCGTCTCGCTCGACCCCGCGGCCCTGGAGGATCTGCGGCTGACGGAGCACGAGATCGAGGCCGTCATCGAAGCGCCGGCCGCGGACGTGAGCCGGTTCCGTGAAGTCCTCGCCCAGGTGCTCGGATACGGGCGCGCCGACGCGGTGCCCACACGTTCGGGCCTCTGACCTGCCCACCGGGCACCTGCGCCAGCGGTACGAGCCGGCGCCCGCGCTCAGTGCGCCGTGTGTCCGGCGCCGGGTGGTGCCGCCGGGTCTCCCGGTGGGGGCGCGGTGTGGTGCGGGTCGTGGCCGGGGATCGTGCCGTCCGGTTTGGCGACCAGGAAGAGGCCGGCCATGCCCATGTCGGAGTGGCTCTGGACGTGGCAGTGGTACATCCAGGCCCCGGCGCCCACGCCCTCTCCGGCGATGATCTGGAAGCCGAAGGAGTCGGCCGGGCCGGTGATCTTGTTGTCGATGACCTGGCTGGGGTCGTCGGGGCCGGTGAGTATGCCGGTGCGGTTGTCGGCCCACCGGTGTCCGTGCATATGGAAAGTGTGGTAGTACTCGCCGTGCGTGATCATGATGATCTCGACCCGGTCGCCCACCGTGGCCCGGAAGTCGGGACTCCGGTGTCCGGGCCGGTTGTTGATCGTCATGTCGTTGAAGACGATCGTGAACTGTTTGTCCGGCAGGACGTCCCCCTTGCGCCGCACGACGACCGGCCCGTACAGCCCCTTGCGGATGCCGCCCGTGCCGTGGTCGGTGCCCACGACGTGGTCGTGGTAGTGCCAGTAACCGGCGCTGCCGGCGCGCCAGGTGCCGTCCTTGCGGCGGCCCGGGGCGTGGGTGCGCCAGGTGTAGGTGCGGGTGGCGCCGGGCTCCACGTGGCTCCGGTTCGCCCTCGTGCCGTCGCTGGCCACGTCGTAGTCGACACCGTGGACGTGCAGGCTGGCCGGGACGTCCATGGTGTTCTCGAACTCGATGTGCAGGGTGTCCCCTTCGTTGAGTTCGATCAGCGGGCCGGGGACGGTGGCCTTCCCCTTCTCCAGGCCGTAGCCCATCTGCCCGTCCGGCAACTTCTCCGCGTACAGCCTGAGATGGCGCACCTGTCCGCCGGCCGGAGCGGTCGGCGGCGGCGTCTCGGCCGATGCCGCGTCGGTCGCGGAGGCGAGCGACAACGATGTCACACCGGTCGCGGCAACCGCTCCCCCGGCCAGCAGGCGCCGGTTGAAGCTCCGTCGGTCCATGCCGAACTCCCCTGTGCGGTACGGATGCTGAGGGGCGAGGGCGCCCCGGGGACGGCCACACCGTAGCGGGGCGGCCGACGGTTTATCCACAGCCTGGACAAAGTTCGCGGGATTGGTGCCAGGCTATTGGCGTGCTGCGGAAAGAGGTCTAGCTTCGTCGTCGTTTGCTGTGACCACAGAGGGGTGGGTGAACACATGCACCGTGCACCACATCACCGGTCGAAATCCCGCCGCGGAGCGGCGGCGCTCGCCGTCGGAGCCCTGGCGGCCTCCCTGCTCGGCGGCACCGCGGCCACCGCGGAACCCAACCCCGGCGAGCCGGGCCCCGGCAGTCGGACAACGTTGTCGATCCCTTCACCGCCGGGTGGTGCCGATGTGCGGGTGCTGGTCTTCCACGCCTCGGCGGCGCCCGAGTCGCCGACCGTCGACGCCGGTATCGCCGCGATCGAGGCGATCGGCCGGTCCGGCCCGGACGCCCAGCGGTTCCGCACCGAGGCCACGGACGACGCCGCCGTCTTCACAGAGGCCCGCAGGCTCGGCCGGTACAACGCCGTGGTCTTCCTGACCGGCGCCGGCGACGTGCTCGACCCCGAGCAGGAGGCGGGCCTGGAGGCGTACATGGAGGCCGGCGGCGGGTTCCTCGGCGTCCACGACGCGGCCCGCACCGAGCCCTATTCGGACTGGTTCACCGGCCTCGTCGGCGCCCGGCCGGCCCCGGGCGCGGCCCCCGCCGTCCAGCGCGCCACCGTCGAGGTCGGCGACCGGCGGCATCCGGCCACGGAGAAGCTCCCGCTCACCTGGAAGCGCCCCGACCGGTGGCTCAACTGGGCGGTCAACCCGTCGGGCACCGTGCACACGGTCGCCCGGGTCAGGGAGAGCACCTACAAGCCGGGCCCCGGCGCCAACGGCTGGGACCACCCGGTCTCGTGGTGCCGTGACTACGACGGGGGCCGCTCCTTCTACACCGGCATGGGCGGTACGGCCGACTCGTTCGCCGAGACCGACTTCCGCGACCACCTGCGGGGCGCCCTGCTGTGGACGACGCGGCTCTCCCGGGCGGACTGCAAGGCCACCATCGACACCAACTACACGGCGGAACGGGTCACCAGGCCCAACCAGCCGGGCCAGAACGACCAGATCGGCGAGCCGCACGGCCTGGTGGCCGCCCCGGACGGCCGCGTCCTCTACATCGGGCGCGGCGGCGCCGACTCCTCCCGCCCGGTGGTGACCGACTGGAACGACCCGGACGTCGGCAAGGGCCGGGGCGAGGTCCACGTGTACGACCCGAGGACGAAACAGGTGCGGCTCGCGGGCGCGCTCACGGTCTTCGGCAACAAGGGCGGCGGGGACGAGCTGACGAAGAACGAGGAGGGGCTCCTCGGCATCGAGCTCGACCCCGGTTTCCTGACCAACGGCTGGGTGTACCTGCACTACACCCCGCATGCGCGGATCAACCGCGACACCCGCACGGCCGAGCGGTACGTGTCCCGGTTCACCCTCGACGCGGCCACCGGCAGGCTGGACATGGCGAGCGAGAAGGTGCTGCTCAAGTGGCCGGTGCAGATCCACAGTTGCTGCCACGCGGGCGGCGGCATGGCCTGGGACTCCGAGGAGAACCTGTACATCGCCACCGGTGACAACAACTCCAGCGGCTTCAGCTCGGGCTACTCGGGAAACAACCCGGAGCCCGACTTCAAGGGCGTCTCGTTCGCCGACGCCCGCCGCACCTCGGGCAACACCAACAACCTCAACGGCAAGATCCTCCGCATCCACCCGGAGGACGACGGGACGTACACGATCCCCGAGGGCAATCTGTTCACCGGCCGGGAGCCGGACGAGGGGGGCGGCAAGACGCGGGGCGAGATCTATGTGATGGGGGTGCGCAACCCGGCGCGGATCTTCGTCGACCAGCAGACCGACGTCCTGTACGCGGGGTGGGTCGGCCCCGACGCGGGCGAGCCGTCCACGACGTGGGGCCCGGCCAAGTACGACACGTTCGCCGCGATCACGAAGGCGGGCAACCACGGCTGGCCGTACTGCATGGGCAACAACCAGCCGTACCGCGACCGGAACCTGCCCGATCCGGGCAAGCCGCTGGGCTGGTACGACTGCGCCCACCCGAGGAACGAGTCGCCGAACAACGACGGTCTGGTCAACCTGCCTCCGGTCACGCCGAACACCATCTGGTACTCGCCGCAGGGCGGCGGGGTGGACTACCCGCGTGACGCGAACGGCGTGCCCAGCTACCGGCCGGCGGAGCAGAAGCTGCTGCTGCCGTGGCTGAAGGGCGGCGGCCAGGCCACCATGAACGGGCCGGTGTACCGCTTCGACGCGGCGTCGGACAGCACGGTCAAGTGGCCGGCGTACTGGGACGGCAAGTGGTTCGTCGGCGACTTCTACGACGGGGACCAGCCGCGGCACGCGGTGCTGACCGACCCGAGGACGGTCGGCAAGGGCGGTCTGCCGGTGCACGCCGAGTCCCTGAAGAAGATCATTCCGGTGGGGGCGAAGGGCATCCGCAACCTGATGGACTGGAAGTTCGCGCCGGACGGTTCGCTGTACGTCCTGGACTACGGGCGCGGGTTCTTCACGTCCGACTCCGCGTCCGCGCTCTGGCGCGTGACCTACCAGGGCGGTGAGCCGACGCCGGCCGCCGGCGCTCTCGCGAGGAAGGCGGCCGGACAGTGAGGGACCGTACCGTGATGAGCCGCCGCTTCCGGCTGTGGACGGCCGTGCTCGCGTCCGTGCTGATGGTCCTCGGGCTGACGTCGACCGCCGCCCACGGCCGGCCCGACAACGGCCCCGAGGGCGCGGCGGAGCAGGTGCTGACCTGGACCGCCGGTGACCCCATCGACCGCTATCTCACCTTCCCCGCGACCGCGGTGGCGGGCCCGACGACGATCGTCTTCGAGAACAGCGCGGCCACCGGCAACACCACCGGGATGCCGCACACGCTGACGTTCGACGTGTCGGACCCGGAGTACAACAACGACGTACCGCTGAACATCCTCGCCAATCCGGGCGACGACCAGGGCGGCAGGCACACCGCGCAGGTGACGCTGACGCCCGGGCGCTACCGCTTCCACTGCACCATCCCCGGTCACGGCGCGATGCAGGGCATCCTCACGGTCACGGAAGGGGGCGGCGGCGAGGACACCACGGCGCCCGAGACCGCCGCGAAGGTCGAGGGCGAGCGTGACGCGGACGGCGCGTACATCGGCCACGCCAACGTCACGGTGTCGGCGACCGACACGGGTGGCTCCGGTGTGGACCGGATCGAGTACGCACTCGGGGCGGACGGCGCCTGGCAGCCGTACACCGGCCCGGTGATGGTCCACCAGGTGGGCACCCACACGGTCCGCCACCGCGCCACGGACAAGGCGGGCAACACCTCCGCCGAGAAGGCCGTGGACTTCGCCGTCGTCGCCCCGCCGACGGACGACAAGGCCCCGCCGGAGACGTCGGCCACGGTCAGCGGCGAGAAGAACGAGCAGGGTGAGTACATCGACATGGCGACGGTCACCGTCACCGCGTCCGACACCGGCTCGGGCGTCAACACCATCGAGTACGCGCTCGGGACCGGCGCATGGCAGCCCTACACCGCCCCGGTGATGGTGCACCGGGCGGGCAGCCACACGGTCCGCTACCGGGCCACCGACCGGGCGGGGAACGCGGCGGCGGAGAAGTCGGTGACGTTCACCGTCGTCGTCCCGCCCGCCGAGGACACCACCCCGCCGGAGACCACGGCCACGGTCACGGGCGCCAAGAACTCGGACGGCGCCTTCGTCACCAGCGCCACCGTGACGATCGCGGCGGCCGACACCGGTGGCTCGGGCGTGGACAAGGTCGAGTACTCCCTGGACGGCGGGCCCTACCTGGCGTACGGGTCACCGGTCGTCGTGGACCGGGTGGGCCACCACACGGTGCTGCACCGGGCCACCGACAAGGCGGGCAACACCTCGGCGGCCGGACGGGTGAGCTTCGACGTCGCCCAGGGCGGCGGGGTCCCGGCACCCGGCTGCCCCGAGTACGACGAGCGGCTCACGGTCATCGTCGGCACCGTCGACAGCGGCGTACCGAACCGGATGACCCGCGGCCGGTGCACCGTGGGCGAGCTGATCGAGGACGAGAAGGACTGGTCGTCGCACGCGCTGTTCCTCAAGCACGTGGACACCGTGCTGGACAGGCTGCTCGCGGAAGGGGTGATCGACGCCCGGGAGCACCGGACGGTGTACCGGGCGGCCAGACAGTCCGGCATCGGCAAGCCGGGCCAGAACACCGGCTACCGCCCGCTGTTCGACGGCTCGGCGGCCTCCTTCGCCAGGTGGCAGCACGTGGGGGGCGGCTCGTTCGGCCTCAACGGGGACGGCTCGATGACCAGCGGCACCACGGTCCCGGGCATGGGCATGCTGTGGTTCCCGCAGCGGCGGTACGGGGACTTCTCGCTGAAGCTCCGGTGGCGTGACGACGCGCCGGGCACGGGCAACGCGAACTCCGGTGTCTTCGTCCGCTTCCCCGGTGTCCACGACCACCCGGAGGAGTCCCGGCCGGAGTGGGTCGCCATCAACTACGGGCACGAGGTGCAGGTCCTGGACCGGCCGGACGGCGACATGTACAAGACGGGTTCCGTCTACGGGTTCGACCGCTTGGGCCTGGGCGGCGCGGGCGTCACCCCGAAGGGCACCTGGAACGACTACGAGATCCGGGTGGAGGGCCAGCACTACTCGGTCTTCCGCAACGGGGTCCTGATCAACGAGTTCGACAACACGGGCGGCCAGGACTTCTCCCCGCCGCGCGCCGGCGACCCGGGCACGGACGGCCGGCGGTACGCGACCGGCTACATCGGCCTCCAGGTCCACGGCACGACGGATGTCATCTCCTACCGCGACATCCGGATCAAGGAGCTCTGACCGGTCTCACGGCATCCCGGCACCTGCCCGCCCGCGGAGGGCGCTCCGCGGGCGGGCAGGGCCGTTTCGCGGCAGGCGGGCTGAACGGACCCGTACGTCAGTCTGAACTTCACGACGCACGCCGCGTCGTCGTCCTCCCTTGGGCGTGGAGACGTTGAACGCCGGGCCGCGGCTGTCGGTGGACCAGCCCGTCTCGCCGCAGTACGCGACTGCGGGTAGGTCAGTCGGCCTTCTTGGCGCGGCTCGGCTGGACCCGCTTGGGCTCCCCCGGCATCTTCGGGTAGTCCGGCGGGTACGGCAGGTCCTCCAGGCCGTGGTCGCGCTCGTCCCTGGCCGCCAGCTCCAGCAGGCTGTCCAGCGAGAAGGCGTGGTCGTCCATGTCCGCGTGGATGTCGCCGTGGTCGGCGAACCGCACGGGCATGGTCGCCAGGTCGAAGTCGCGGGGGTCGACGTCGTCCAGTTCGTCCCAGTGCAGCGGGGCGGAGACGGGGGCGTGCGGCTTGGGGCGGATCGAGTAGGCGGAGGCGATGGTCCGGTCGCGGGCGGTCTGGTTGTAGTCGACGAAGATCCGCTCGCCGCGCTCCTCCTTCCACCAGGCGGTGGTGACCCGGCCGGGCATCCGGCGTTCGAGTTCGCGGCCGACGGCGATGGCCGCGCGGCGGACACGGGTGAAGTCCCAGCGCGGTTCGATCGGTACGTAGACGTGGACGCCGCGTCCGCCGGAGGTCTTGGGCCAGCCGCGCAGGCCGTGCTCGTCGAGCAGGGCGTGCAGTTCGTGGGCGGCGGCGACGGCTTCGGCGAACGCGGTGCCGGGCTGCGGGTCCAGGTCGATGCGCAGTTCGTCGGGGTGGTCGGTGCGGTCGCCCCGTACGGGCCAGGGGTGGAAGGTGAGGGTGCCGAGGTTGGCGGCCCACAGGACGGCGGCGATCTCGGTGGGGCGGATCTCGTCGGCGAAGCGGCCGCTGGGGAAGGTGATGTGGGCGGTGGGAATCCAGTCGGGGAGGTTCTTGGGCGCGCGTTTCTGGAAGAAGGACTCGCCCTCGACGCCGTCGACGAACCGTTCGAGGGTCGTCGGGCGGTCGCGCAGGGCGCGGGTGATGCCCTCGCCGACGGCGAGGAAGTAGCGTGCCACGTCCAGCTTCGTGAAGCCGCGCTCCGGGAAGTACACCTTGTCCGGGTTGGACAGGCGTACGGTCCGCCCGCCGGCCTCCAGCTCCACCGCGTTTCCCATGGGCGCCACAGTAGGGCGCACAGACAGGCCTCGCATATCGGGCATACCGCCTGCGGGTCGGGCAGAATCGAGCCATGGACCTGCCGGTGATGCCCCCCGTGAAGCCCATGCTGGCCAAGTCCGTGAAGAACATCCCGCCCGGTATGCAGTACGAGGCCAAGTGGGACGGCTTCCGGGCCATCGTCCACCGGGACGGACCCGAGCTGGTGATCGGCAGCCGCACCGGCAAACCCCTCACCCGGTACTTCCCCGAGCTGGTCGGCGGGCTGCCGCCGCGGCTGCCGGAGCGCTGTGTCGTCGACGGCGAGATCGTGATCGCCCACGAGGGGCGGCTGGACTTCGACCGGCTCACCGAGCGCATCCACCCGGCCGCCTCCCGGGTGACGATGCTCTCCGAACGCACGCCCGCCCGGTTCATCGCCTTCGACCTGCTCGCGCTCGGCGACGAGTCGCTGATGGACACGCCGCTCACCGCGCGCAGGGCGGCACTGGAGGAGGCGCTGCACGGTGCCGACGCCCCCGTGCACCTGGCCCCGTCGACCACCGACATCGACGTGGCGCGGGGCTGGTTCGACCAGTACGAGGGCGCCGGGCTCGACGGGGTGATCGCCAAGCCCCTGGACCTGCTCTACCGGCCCGACGCACGGCTCATGTACAAGATCAAGCACGAGCGGACCGCCGACGTCGTCGTGGCCGGCTACCGCTTCCACAAGAGCGGACCGGTCGTGGGCTCGCTCCTGCTCGGCCTGTACGACGACCACGGCGCCCTCCAGCACGTCGGCGTCTGCGCCGCGTTCACCGCGAAGCGGCGCGCGGAGCTGATCGAGGAGCTGGAGCCGCTGCGCATGGACCCGCCCGAGGGCCACCCGTGGGCCGCGTGGACGGAGGAGGCGGCGCACGAGACGGCCCGGCTGCCCGGCGCGCCGAGCCGCTGGTCGGGCAAGAAGGACCTGTCCTGGGTGGCGCTGCGGCCCGAGCTGGTGTGCGAGGTCGGGTACGACCACATGGAGGGCACCCGGTTCCGTCACACGGCCCAGTTCCGCCGGTGGCGGCCGGACCGTGCGCCGGAGAGCTGCGGGTACGGGCAGTTGGAGGAGCCGGTCTCGTACGACCTCGGTGAGGTGCTGTCAGGGGGTGGCGGCGGGGGGTGAGCAGGGGCCGCCGGCCGGGCCGGCCTCCGGGGACGGGCTGGGGCTGGGCGTACCGGTGGGGGCGGGAGGCGTGGAGGGGCAGGTGGGGTCGGGGGACGGTTCCGTCGGGCCCGGGGTGGGCGTGGTGGACGGGGAGGGCGACGGCAACGGGGAGGGGGTCGTGGACGGGGAGGGCGACGGGGACGGGCCCGGTGTCGTGGGCGGGGGCGGGGTGGACGACGGGGGCGGGGTGAAGGGCGGCCGGGTCGGCGGCGCGGTGGGACGCGGACCGGCGGACGGGCCGGCGGAGGGCTGCGGGCCGACCACGATCCCGCCACCACCCGCGCCCGCGCCCGCACCGGGTGCCGTGGCCGGCTTCGTACCCCTGCCGCCGCCGGTGCCCTCCCGGTGGCCCGCGCCGGGGCTCACCGGGAGCACCCCCGTGGTGTCCGGCACCGGATGCGCGCCGTCGCGATAGAAGGCCAGCCACGCCAGCACGGTCCGCAGATAGGCGTCCGAGTGGTTGTACGCCAGGACGGCCGCGTGCAGGTCGGCCGTGACCGTGAGGGTCCGCCCGCCGGCGCACAGGTAGCGCCCGGCGGCCAGGGCGGCGTCGTACACGTTGCCCGGGTCCCGGCGGCCGTCGCCGTTGCCGTCCGCGCCCCAGCGGGCCCAGGTCGACGGGATGAACTGCATGGGCCCGACCGCCCGGTCGAAAACCGTGTTCCCGTCGTACGCGCCGCCGTCGGTGTCGGTGATCCTGGCGAACCCGGCGCCGTCCAGCACCGGCCCCAGGATCGGCTCCAGGGTGGTGCCGCGGGCGTCCACGCGGCCGCCGCGCGCCTGGCCCGACTCGACCCTGCCGATCGCGGCCAGCAGCTGCCACGGCAGCCGGCAGCCCGGGTCGGTACGGGCGACGGCCGCCTCGGCGCGCCGGTAGGCGGCCAGGACGGTGGCGGGTATCCCCGCGTGGAGCGTGACCGGTGCGGGCGCGGCCGCGGGGGCGCCGCCGCCCGGCCGGGGTGCCCGGGCGGGCTCCGGCACCCGGAGCGGGGGGAGCTCCGTGTGGTACGCCCCGTCATCGGGTGGCGCCGGGGCGGTGGTCCCGGGCCGGCTGTCCGCCGTCGGTGTCCCGGCGGCCGGCAGGGAGCCGCTCGCGAAGCCGGGCGCCTGGGACGCGGTCAGCGCGGCCATCGCGGCGACGGCCGCCGCCGTCCCGGCCGCTCCCCGGCGCGCCCTCCCCGCCCGTGATTTCATCGTCCTCAGGGCCCGCACGGGCCTGGTGTGCCTCATCGGCCCGCTCCCAGGGTGTCGATGGCGGTGATGCGCCAGGTGGTGTCCTTCCGTACCGCCTCAACCGCGAACATGGCGGCGCCGTACGCGGTCTCGGCCTTCTTCGCCGCCGTACGGGTGTTGCTCTGGTCGGCGTAGACCAGCACCCGTGCCCGGTCGCCGTCGATCAGCTCCACCCCGCTGTGGGTGACGGTGGTGGTGAGGACGAGCTTCTGCTGCGCCGCCTGCGCCCGTACCGGTGCGAGCAGGGCTCGGTGCTGCCCGACCGCCTTGCCGGTGAGGTGGGCGCGCACCGCCTTGTCGGCCGCTGCCGGGGTCGCGTAGTCGTAGGAGAACAGCTCGTTCACCGCCTTGGTGACCTGGCCCTTCAGCTCGCTGGTCCGGGCGATGTCGGTGAGCGCGGCGTTGCGGGCGGCGGGCGTGTCGCGCAGGGCGGCGGCCTCCCCCGCGGCCCAGGCGGCGAAACCGCCCAGCAGGACGGTGAGGACGCCCAGCGCGGCGGGCAGCCGGCGGCGCGGACGGGCCCGGGGCGGTGGGTCCGGCTCGGTGCGGGGGCTGCGCGGGGCGCGCCGGGGGCGTGCGGTGCGCGCCGGTTCCGCGCCGGCCGCGGGGGGCGCCTGCGCGGCCGCCCGCGCCGCCGTCCGCGTGGAGTCCTGCGCGGTCGCCAGGCGGCGCTGCCGGTTGATGAGGTGACGGGTCGTCGACATGGGGGCCGGGTCCTCTCCGGGGTCCTGCCGGTCGGCTGGTCAGTCGGCGGCGGTCGCGGTGCCGGCGACCGGTGCCTGGCCGAGGGCGCTGAGCTTCCAGCCCCCGGGGGTGCGGGTGAGTTCGCCGAGCATCCGGCTCTCCTTCGCGGCGGGCGTGCCCTTGGGCGGGGTGACCGTGATCCGGAGCGCGACCATCACGCCGGCCCGCCCGGCCCTGGTGTCCAGTTCGGTCACGGCGCCGGCCAGGACCTTGGCGTGGGTCACCGTCTTCGCCTGCTGGATCCGGCGCTCGAACTCCGGGCGCCCCTCGGTCAGCTGGGCCAGCAGGTCACCGGTGGCGGAACCCTGCCAGGTGTCCAGTCCGCGCCGCAGGTCACGGTGGTCGAGGGTGTTCATGTTCTGTACGGCCTGCTCGCCGGCGGCGAGCACCTCGTCGCGGGTCGTGGCGTACGCGGTGGACTCGTCGTGCGCCGCCGCGTACCAGGACCATCCGCCCCAGCCCGCGCCGCCGGCGGCGAGCAGGGCGAGGGCGGCGGCGGCCGGCAGGAGCGGAGTGCCTCTCGGGGTGCGGGTCATGGTGCGGGCCATCGGTGCGGGTGCCCCCTATCGCGATCGGATGTCGACGATCCGCCAGCGGCCGTCGCGGAGTTCCGCGACCACCGAGAGCTGGGCGGCGACCGTCGTGGCCGGTTTGCCGGCGCGCTGGGCGACCTGGTCGAGGAAGACCAGGAGGTGTGCGTCGTGGTCGCCGAGCCGGGTCACCCCGGCGCGCACGACATGGGTGGTGAGCGTCAGCCTCTGCTCCGCCGCCCGCTGCTCGACCTGGCCGAACAGGGCCTCGTACTGCCTGGCCGCCTTCCCGGCGAGGAGCCCGCGGGCCGCCTGCCGGGTCGTGGCGGTGTCACCGTGGCCGTACGAGAAGACCCGGGTGAGCGCTCCGCCGACCTCCGCCACCACCCGGGAGGTGGCCGCGGTGTCGGACAGCGCCCGGTTGCGCAGGGCGGGGTCGCCGGTCAATACCTGTGCGCGCACCAGGAATCCGGCCGCGCAGGCGAGCAGCGCCAGGACGAGGACGAGGGCCGCCCAGGGGCGGGGGGCGCGTGGGCCCGCCTCGGGCGGGGGCGGGGGCGCGTCGTGGTTCTCGGGTGACGAGCGGGGCGCGGGGATCAGGGTCCTCACCCGGTGGGCTCCCTTCATGGTCCCGCCACGGGCACGGCGGTGAGGGCGGTGACCTTCCAGCCGTCACCGGTGCGGACCAGGGCGGCCTCCAGGCGCTTGCGGTCCGTGTCCGCGGGCCGCCCGGCGTCCGGTTTCCCGCCGCCGGCCTTCCCGCCGCCGGGCGCGGTCTCCACCCGGACGGTCGCGATGAGTCCGGCGGTGCCGGCCCGGTCGTCCAGCGCGGTGAGGGCGGCGTCCGTGACGGTGGCCCGGGTGGTCGCGGTCGCCGTGTCCTCGCGCTGACCGGTCTTCCTCAGCCGCTCGTGGAGGTCGCCCGCGGTGGCGTCGAGCCACCCGGCGCGTACCGTGCCGGGCCGCGAGGCGTCCCAGCTGCTGAGCCGGGCGACATGGGCGCGCCCCGCGTCCAGCGCCGCGTCACGCTCCCTGGCGTACGCCCGGGTGTCGTCGCCCGCCGACCGCGCGTACGTCCACGCGGACAGGCCGCACAGCAACGCGGCCAGGGCGACGGCGGCCCACCGTCCCGCCCGGCGGCTCACCGGTCGTCCCCGAGCCCGAGCAGGTCGCCCATCCCGGTGGCGGTCCGGGACGCGCCGGGTGCCGTGGCCGGGGGCGGGAGCGGGCCGCCCCGGGGCGCGTTGGCGGAGCCGCGGACGTTGACGCCGCTGGAGGGCGGGGAGGTGCAGCGGGCCTTGGTGTTGAGGGCGGGCGGGGCGGAGAGGTCCAGGCCGTTGCGGTAGGTCGTCCCGCCGTACCCGGCCGTGCAGGGCAGCGGCTCGAAGAAGGTGACCGACATGCCGAGGTTGACGCCCTGGGCGGTGACGGCGGTCGACCCGGCGGCGACGAGGGCGGGCATGGTCACCAGGAACTCCTGGATGCCGCGCTGCCGGGTCACCGCCACCTCCGAGGTGGTGAGCAGGTTGGCCAGCACGGTGCCGAAGGCGGGGTCGAGGTCCCGCAGCAGTGCGCTGACCTGGCCGGCGGCGTCGGGGGTGGCGGCGATGAGCGCGCGCAGGTCGGCGTCGGAGCTCTTGAGCCGGGCCGCCAGCTCCTTGGCGCCGGTGGCGAACGAGGTGAGCGCCTCGCCCTCCTCCGCCTGGGTCCGCAGGACCGTCTCGCCGTCGGTGATCAGGCGGGTGGTGGCGGGCAGCGCCCTGTCGGCGGCCAGGACGAAGTCGTTGCCGCCGTCCATGAGCGCCTGGAGGTCGTCACCGCGGCCGTTGAGGGCCGTGCCGAGTTCGTCGACGACCGTGCGCAGCGCCTCCAGGTCCACGGAGGACGCCAGCGAACTCACCCCGGTGAGCATGTCGGTGACGGGCGCGGGGGTGCGGGTGTCCGCCCGGGCGACGACGGATCCGTCGCGCAGGTGGGGGCCGCCGTCGGAGACGGGGCGGAGGTCGATGTACTGCTCGCCGACCGCGGAGAGGCCGGCGACGACGGCTTCGAGGTCGGCGGGGATGTCGGGTGCCGAGTCGTCGATGCGCAGTTCGGCCTCGACGCCGTCGTCGGTGAGCCGGATGGGCCCGACCCGGCCGACGGAGACCCCGCGGTAGGTGACGTTGGAGTGCGTGAACAGCCCGCCGGTGGAGCCGAGCTGGACGCGCACGGTGTAGTGGTCGCGGAGGCCGGCGAGGTGGCCGAGGTCCGCGTACCGCACGCCGACGAAGCCGAGGACGAGGACGCCGATGAGGAGGAAGGCGAGGTTCTTCAGCCGGGTGGCGCGGGTGAGCATCAGTTCCTCCCGGTGGGCGGCAGGGGCAGCGGCGGCCCGGCGGCGGGCGGCGGGGTGTCGTCCGGCGGGGTCAGCGCGGGGACGATCCGGGTGCCGGGCGCGGCGGTGACGTCCAGGTAGACGTTGAGGTAGTCGCCCTTGACGCCGCGGAGCACCTCGTCGGTGAACGGGTAGGTGAGCAGCACCTGGAGCGAGTCGGGCAGGGCCTTGCCGGAGTCGGCGAGCGCCTCGAGGGTGGGGCCGAGGGCCTTGAGGTCGGCGATCAGGTCGGCCTTGCTCCGGTTGACGGTGTCGACGGCGACGCCGGACAGGGTGTCGAGGGCGCGGAGCATGGTGAGGAGGGACGCCCGCTGCTTCTCCAGGACCTTCAGTCCGGGGCTGAGGCCGTCGAGGACCTTGGCCACGTCCTGTTCGCGGGTGGCGAGGGTGGCGGAGAGGCGGTTGACGCCGTCGAGAGCGGCGGTGATGTTGCCCTTGTTGCTGTCGAGGCTGGTGACGAGGGTGTTGAGCCGGGTGAGCAGGGACCGGACTTCGGGCTCGTTGCCGCGCAGGGCGGTGCCCAGCTCGGTGGTGATGGTGCGGAGCTGCTGGATGCCACCGCCGTTGAGGAGCAGGGACAGGGCGCCGAAGACCTCTTCGACCTCGGGGTTGCGGTTGGTGCGGCCGAGGGGGATGCGGGCGCCGTCGCCGAGGGTGCCGTGGCCCTGGGGCGGTGCGGTGAGCTGGATGTACTTCTCGCCCAGCAGGCTGGACTGTTCGAGGTGGGCGTAGGCGTTGGCGGGCAGCGTGACGTCGCCGTTGACCCGCATGGTGACGGTGGCGGACCAGTCGTCGCGGTCGAGGTCGATGCGGGTGACGCGGCCGACGGCGACGTCGTTGACCTTGACCGCCGACTGCGGGACGAGGCTGAGGACGTCGGCGAACTCGGCGGTCACCTCGTACGGGTGGTCGCCCAGGTCGGCGCCCCCGGGCAGCGGCAGCTGTTCGATCCCGGACAGCTCCAGGCCGTCCGCGGAGACGTCACAGCTCGCGACGGTCGCCGAGAGGCCGGCGGCGAGGGCGAGGGCGGCGGCGAGGGCGGTGGTGGTGCGGGAGGGCCGGTTCACCGGGCGCCTCCCTTCGGGGGCGTTCCGTAGACGGTGCCGACGGCGGGCAGGGGCAGGGCGGGCAGGGCCGCGCGCCGGGCGGGATCGACGGGGACGAGGCCGCCGGGGGTACCGGCACCCGCGGCAGCCGAAGGGATCGCGGTGCCGGGGCGTCCGGTGCCGAGGCTCAGCTCGTTGATGTCGGCGCGGCCGTTGAGGGTGCGGTGGACCGGGTCGTACGCCTTGAGGGCGTTGCCGGCGGCCAGGGGCGCGGTGTCGAGGAGTTCGGCGAGCGAGGCGCGCTGGTCGACGAGCGTCCGGGTCAGCGGGACGAGGAGGTCGACGTTCTTCTTCAGGCTGCCGCGGTTGTCCTCGATGAAGGTCTTGACCCGGGCGAGGGCGGTGCCCAGCTCCTTGAGCGCGGCGCCCAGGTTCTCCTTGTCCTCGGCGAGGAAGCCCGTGACGGTGGCGAGCCGCCGCTCGGCCGTGCGGACGTCGCCGTCGTTGTTCTTCAGCATGGTGGTGAAGGACTGGAGCTGGGCGAGCGTGTCGAAGAGGTCGCCGCTGCTGCGGTCGAGGGTCTTGGCGGCCTGTCCGAACTGCTCGACGGAGTCGCCGATGGCCTTGCCGTTGCCTCGAAGGTTGGCGGCGCCGGTGTCGATGAGCCCGGCGAGCGCGCCGTCGGCGTTGGCGCCGCCCGGGCCGAGGGCCTCGCTCAGCTCGGTGATGGAGGCGTACAGCTGGTCGACCTCCAGGGGTGTGGCGTTGCGCGTGGCGGGCAGGACGGCGCCGTCCCGGATCTCGGGGCCGCCCGTGTAGGCGGGGGCGAGCTGGACGTAGCGGTCGGCGACGACGCTGGGCGCGACGATGACGGCGTGGGCACCGGCGGGGACGCGGACGCCCTCGTCGACAAGGAGGGTGACCTCGACCTCCTTGCCGCGGGGGCGCACGGTGTCGACGGTGCCGACCTTCACTCCGAGGATCCGCAGGTCGGAGCCCTCGTACACGCCGGTGGCGCGGTCGAAGCGGGCGGTGATGCGGGTGGTGCCGGACTCGTCGAGGGCCATGACGCCGGAGGTGGCGGCGATGGCCACGAGGGCGAGCCCGGCGGTGATGCCGAGGGCGCGTCGGAGGTTCACCGGGCTCCGCCTCCTGTGGGCTTGGGCGGCATGCACCCGGTGGCCGGGGGCGTGCCGGGGGCCAGGTAGTTCCTGGGGACGAGGCCGCAGACGTAGGTGTCGAACCAGCGGCCGTTGCCGAGGGTGTTGCCGACGAGCCGGTAGTACGGTCCGGCGAGCGCGAGCGTCCGGTCGAGGCTGTCGCGGTTCTTCACGAGGACTCCGGTGACGCGGCTGAGCGCGGCCAGGGTGGGGCCGAGCTGCCGCTCGTTGTCCTGGACCAGTCCGGTGAGCTGGGTGCCGAGGTTCCTGGCGCCGGTGAGGAGCTGGTGGATGGCGTCGCGGCGGGCCTGGAGTTCACCGAGGAGCAGCCCGCCGTCCTCCAGGAGCGTCTGGATGTGGCTCTTCTTCCCCGCGAGGGTCTGGGTGAGCTGCCTGCTGCCCTTGAGGAGTTCGGCGAGCTGCGCGTCGCGCGAGGAGACCGAGCGGGAGAGGGCGGACAGGCCGGTGGCGGCGCTGCGCACGTCGGGCGGTGAGTCGGCGAAGGTGGCGGAGATGGCCTGGAAGCTCTTGGCGAGGGCCCGGGTGTCGAGGGCGTCGATGGTGTCGCCGAGGCCGGTGAGGGCCTGGGTGACGTCGTAGGGCGAGGTGGTGCGGGTGGCGGGGATGCGGTCGGCGGGGTCCTGGGCGCGGGTGCCGAGCGGGTCGACGGCCAGGTACTTCTCGCCGAGGAGGGTCTTGATGGCGATGGCCGCGGTGCTGGAGTCGCCGATCCAGGTGGCCTCGTCGACCTCGAAGCCGACCCTGACCTTGCCGCCGTCGAGGCCGATGCCGGTGACCTCGCCGACCTTGACGCCGGCGACGCGCACCTCGTCGCCCTCGTCGAGTCCGGCGGCCTCGGTGAAGTCGGCGGTGTAGGCGGTCGTCCCGCCGGCCAGGGCGTCCGCCTGGTAGGCGCCGAGGGCGATCAGCGCGAGGAGGAGCAGGCCGGCGACGCCGACGGTGACGGGGTTGCGTTCCCGTACGGGGACGGGCCGCGGCAGACGCGGGCGCGGGAGTCTCATGCGCGGCACCTCGGCTGGGTGATCGCGATGCCGGTCGGCGGCCGGGAGCCGTCGTCGGTGGTGACGCCGGTGACCCTGGCCTCGCACAGGTAGAGGTTGAGCCAGGATCCGTACGAGGCGAGGCGGCCGACGGCCTCCATCTTGGCGGGTGTGGTGCGCAGGAAGGTCTCGATCTGCGCGGTGCTGCCGGCCAGTTGGCCGGACAGGCGGCCGAGTTGGCGGATGTCGTCCTTCAGCGGCGCGCGCCCGTCCTGGAGCAGCCCGGCGGTGACGGTGGTGAGCGAGCCCATGGCGGCGATCGCCTCGCCGAGGGGTTCGCGGTCCGCCGCGAAGCCGCTGACGAGCCGCTGGAGGGTGACGACGAGGTCGTCGAAGCCCGCCTCGCGGTCGTTCACCGTTTTGAGCACGGTGGTGAGGTTCTTGATCACTTCTCCGATGACCTTGTCCTTGGCGGCGACGGTCGTGGTGAGCGAGCCGACGTGCCGGAGGAGGGAGTCGACGGTGCCGCCGTCTCCCTGGAGGACCTGCACGATCGACCCGGCCAGGCTGTTGACCTCGGTGGGCGACAGGCCCTGGAAGAGCGGCCGGAAGCCGTTGAAGAGCTGGGTGAGGTCGAGCGCGGGGTGGGTGCGCTCCAGGGGGATGACGGCGCCGGCGGGCAGGGTCCGGCCGACGGGGCCGGCGCCCCGGTCGAGGTCGATGTAGCGCTGGCCGACCATGTTGAGGTACTTGATGGACGCGGTGGCCGAGGCGGGCAGGGCGCGTCCCTTCCGGACCGCGAAGGCGACTTCGGCGACCCGGCGGTCGGCGACCCTGATCGACTCGACCTGCCCGACCTTCACCCCGGCGATGCGGACGCCGTCGCCCTCGACGAGGCCGGTGGCGTCGGTGAAGCGGGCCTTGTAGGTGACGGTGTCGCCGACGCCCTTGTTGGCGACGGAGAACGCCAGGACGGTGGTGGCGAGGACGGTCACCACGATGAACGCGAGCGACTTGACGAGCGGTCCCGCGAGGGAGCGGCGCTTCACTTGAGGGTCACCTCCGCTCCGCGGAAGACGGGCCCGGTCAGGACGGTGCTCCAGTCGGGCAGGGACTGGGGGTCGGCCTTCAGGCCGGGGGCGATCAGTTCGTTGACGAGCTGGTTCTCCTGCGGAGAGTTCGGCAGGCCGAGGCCGCGGTCGCCCGCCTGTGCGGCGGCGGGGGCGGGCCTGCCGGTGTACGGGACGGCGTAGCAGTGCGGGCCGCCGGTCGCGTCGTACACGGGACGGTCCTTGCCGGGGACGTAACGGCCGAGGGAGGGGACGGTGCGGACGTTGACGTGGAGGCCCGGCTCGCCGGTGCCCTTGCCGAGCGCCTTGTCCATGGCGGGGACGAAGCCGGCGAGGGTGCGCAGGGTGCAGGGGAACGAGGAGGAGTGGCGGGCGAGGAGCTCCAGGGTGGGGCGGGAGGCGGCGGACAGCCGGATGATGGTGTCCCTGTTGCCGCGGAGGAACGCCGTCAGGTCCCGGGCGGAGGTGGTGGTCGTGCCGTACAGCCGGGCGAGCTGAGCCTGTTGGGCGGCGAGGGTGCCGCTGGTGGTGGTGAAGTCGGTGAGGGCGTCGAGTACGCCGGGGGCGGCGTCGCCGTAGACCCGGCTGACCTCGACGAGGTGGGCGATGTCGCGGTTGAGGGCGGGCAGGTGGGGGTTGAGCCGCTTCAGGTGCGCTTCGAGGGTGACGAGGGTGCGGCCGAGCTGTTCGCCGCGCCCTTCGAGGGCCTGCGCGACGGCGGTGAGGGAGGCGGACAGCTTCTCCGGTTTGACGGCGGTGAGCAGCGGGAGCAGCCGGTCGAGGACCTGTTCCAGTTCGATGGCGTTGGCGGAGCGGTCCTGGGGGATGGTGGCACCGGCCGCGAGGGTGCGCGGGGACGGGTTGACGGTGGGCGGTACGAGGGCGACGAACCGCTCGCCGAACAGGGTGGTGGGCAGCATCCGGGCGGTGACGTCGGCCGGCACGCGGGCGAGGTGGCCGGGGTCGACGGCGAGGGTGAGGCGGGCGCCCGCGCCTTCGGAACGGATGTCGCGCACCTCGCCGATGACGACCCCGCGCAGTTTGACCTCCGCGCCGCGGTGCATCTCGTTGCCGGCGCTGCCGGTGAGGACGGTGACCGTGGCGTCGCGGCTGAACTCCTTGTCGTACACCGCCACCGACAGCCGGACAAGGAGGACGGGGACGAGGAAGAACGCGACTCCGGCGAGGCGCCGGCGGAACGTCTGCGGGTTCATCCGGCCACCTTCACGGTCGTCGTCGCGCCCCAGATCGCGAGGGAGAGGAAGAAGTCGGTGACGCTGATCAGCACGATGGCGTTGCGTACGGAGCGCCCGACGGCGACACCGACCCCCGCCGGGCCGCCTTCGGCGCGGAAGCCGTAGTAGCAGTGGGCGAGGATCACCATGACGCTGAAGATCAGCACCTTGAGGATGGACAGCAGGACGTCGTCCGGGGAGAGGAAGAGGTTGAAGTAATGGTCGTACGTGCCCGCCGACTGGCCGTTGAACAGGACGGTGACGGTGCGGGACGCCACGTACGAGGAGAGGAGCCCGATCGCGTAGAGCGGGATGATCGCGACGACACCGGCGATGATGCGGGTGGTGACGAGGTAGGGCATGGACCGCACGCCCATCGCTTCGAGGGCGTCGACCTCCTCGTTGATGCGCATGGCGCCGAGCTGGGCGGTGAAGCCGGCGCCGACGGTGGCGGAGAGGGCGAGTCCGGCGACGAGCGGGGCGATCTCGCGGGTGTTGAAGTAGGCGGAGATGAACCCGGTGAAGGCGGACGTGCCGATCTGGTTGAGCGCGGCGTGGCCCTGGAGGCCGACGACGGTGCCGGTGAACAGCGTCATGGCGATCATCACGCCGATGGTGCCGCCGATGACGCCGAGGCCGCCGCTGCCGAACGCGACCTCGGCGAGCAGGCGTTGCACCTCCCGCGCGTACCGGCGCAGCGTGCGCGGGATCCAGAGGAGGGCTTTGACGTAGAAGACGAGGTGGTCGCCGGAGCGGTCGAGCCAGGCGAGGGGGGACGCCATCGTCAGGCCCCCTTCGCGGGGACGATCTGGAGGTAGATCGCGGTGAGGACCATGTTGACGAAGAAGAGCAGCAGGAAGGTGATGACGACGGACTGGTTGACCGCGTCGCCGACGCCCTTCGGTCCGCCGCGCGGGTTGAGTCCCCGGTGCGCGGCGACGATGCCGGCCAGGAAGCCGAAGATCAGCGCCTTGATCTCGCTGATCCACAGGTCGGGCAGCTGGGCGAGGGCGGAGAAGCTGGCGAGGTAGGCGCCGGGGGTGCCGTCCTGCATGATCACGTTGAAGAAGTAGCCGCCGAGCGTACCGACGACGGACACCATGCCGTTGAGGAGGACGGCGACGAGCATGGTGGCGAGGACGCGCGGGACGACGAGGCGCTGGACGGGCGAGACGCCCATGACCTCCATGGCGTCGAGTTCCTCCCGGATCTTGCGGGAGCCGAGGTCGGCGCAGATGGCGGAGCCGCCCGCGCCCGAGATCAGCAGGGCGACGATCAGCGGGCTGGCCTGCTGGATGACGGCCAGGACGCTCGCCCCGCCGGTGAACGACTGGGCGCCGAGTTGCTGGGTGAGCGAGCCGACCTGGAGGGCGATGACCGCGCCGAACGGGATCGACACCAGGGCGGCGGGCAGGATGGTGACGCTCGCGACGAACCAGAACTGCTCGACGAACTCGCGGAACTGGAAGGGGCGCCGGAACATGTCGCGGGCGACGGTGACCGCGAGGGCGAACAGCCGGCCGGTCTCGCGCAGTGGCGCGAGCAGGCGGGTGGGGGCGTTCCGGGTGGAGGTGTCGTTCCGGGTGGGGGTGTTCTGCGCGGGGGTGCCCCGGGTGTCGGTGTCTTGGGTGGGCGGGCGGTGCGCGGCCGCGGTCATGAGGCGGCACCGCCGACCGTGCCGGCGGGGGCGTAGCTGCGCAGGATCGCGGTCCTGGCGGCCTCCGGCAGGCGGGGCAGCATCGCGAGGACCCGCTCGCGGCGGCGCGCGACGGCGGCGCGGGGCGGCAGGCCGGGCGAGGGTTCCAGCTGCGGGGCGAGCGTGCGGGGCGCGTACGCCGGCGCCGTGCTCCGCTCACGCGCCAGCGTCGCGGCGTCCTTCTCCTCCGACATCCCGATGGGTCCCTCGCGCCTGCCGCTGAGGAACTGGGCCACGACCGGCTCGTCGCTGGTGAGCAGGACCTCCCGGGGCCCGAACGTGACGAGATTACGCCGGAACAGCATGCCCATGTTGTCCGGAACGGTGGCCGCGATGTCCAGGTTGTGCGTGACGATCAGCATCGTGGCGTCGATCTGGGCGTTGAGGTCGATCAGCAGCTGCGAGAGATAGGCGGTGCGGACCGGATCCAGCCCGGAGTCGGGTTCGTCGCAGAGGATGATCTGCGGGTCCAGGACGAGGGCGCGTGCCAGCCCGGCGCGTTTGCGCATTCCGCCGGATATCTCGCCGGGCAGTTTCCCCTCCGCGCCGACGAGTCCGACCATCTCCATCCGCTCCATGACGACGCGGCGGATCTCCGGCTCCTTCTTGCGGGTGTGCTCACGCAGTGGAAAGGCGATGTTGTCGAACAACGACATCGAGCCGAACAGGGCCCCGTCCTGGAACATCAGCCCGAACAGTTTCCGCGTCTCGTAGATGTCGCGCTCGGGGCTGTTCACCATGTCGACGCCATTGATCAGGACGCGCCCGTGTTCCGGTTTCAGCAGCCCGATGATGGATTTCAGGAACACGGTCTTCCCGGTGCCCGAAGGGCCGAGCATCACACTGACCTCGCCGGCGGGCAGGGTGAGGGTGACGTCCTGCCAGACTTTCTGTTTGCCGAAGGACTTGGTCAGCCCTTCCACGACCACTTCTGTTCCCACCACAACTCCCGAGTCCCGCTCTTGCTGAGGAAGTGACAAAAGTGCGCAGGGGGCCGCACGTTACGGTCACTCAGAGGTTTTCGACAAGCGTCACGCAGGACGTCTTCTCGGTGACGTGCTGGTTTGTCACCGGGTGACAAACCGGCCCGGATCCTTTGTCGTTCGTTGCGTACCGGCGCCCGGCCGTGGGCACGCCCCGGTGTGGTCACCGCCGGCGCCGGTCACCGCTCCGGCTTGGGTTCGGGCGGGTCGGGGCAGAACTCCGGCTGGCCCGGCGAGCACAGCACGCCCTGGGTCATCTTGGTGTAGTTGCCGCTCCCGGAGAGGGACGCCGTGAACAGCGGGTCCAGGTCCTCGGTGACGCCGCAGCCGCTGAACTCCGGGATGACGGCCGCCCCGGTGAGCGGGCCGCCGGTGACCACGGTGTAGCCGTGCGGCCTGCCCTCGGCGTCGTACGAGCCACGGCCCGTCAGGGTCAGCTCCACGGGCCGGGCGGTGCGGCAGGCGGGGCCGACGTCGAGCGGGGTGCCGTTCACCTTGACGTCACGGAGCCGGATCCAGAGTTTCGCGGTCCCCTCGGTCACCTCGGAGAACTGGCCGTCCGGCGAGAAGTAGCTCCCGGTGGCGATTTCCATCGGCGCGTCCAGGGTCAATTCGGCGACCGCCGTCGTCGGCATGAATCCGAAGGTGAGGAACGTGGAAGAGACGGGCGGCAATTGCGGCTTTCCCTTGTGGTCGAACGTGGCGTCGCTGTACATGGTGAACACGAGTCCGTCGTCACGGGGGCACTGATAGGTCTGGGTGGCCTTGGCCATGTTCACCTTCATCAGGCCCGGGTCCTTGATGAACAGGGCGGAACCCAGCTTCAGGACGTTGGCGTAGCCGGCCAGGTAGCCGTGGCTCGGTACGGGGTCCTGGGCCACGGGCGGCGCCTCCACGCAGTCGTCCGCCCGCCCCGCCGGGCGTCTGGGCCCCTTGCCCGCGCCCTGGCCGGGCGTTTTGGACGCCGGCCCGTCCTGGCCGCCGTCCGCGCCGTCCTGGTCGCCGTCCTGGTCGCCGTTCTGGCCGGGGACGCCGGGGGCACCGGGCTCCTCGACGGCCGGCGGCCGGGGGCTGCCGCCCGGTACGGGCAGCACCGCGACCCGGCCGATGGCCAGGTCCTGGTCCGGCTCGGGCTCACAGGTGACCGTCAGGCCGGGCGGGGCCGTCGGGGTGTCGTCGCCCTTGCGCAGGAGCAGGTCCAGCGCGACCGGCCCGGTGGAGAACGTCAGGTCGCCGCCCGAGGAGGCGGTCACCGTGGGCACGGGGCCCGCGCCCCGCACGGTGAGGGGCCCCGTGGCGGGGAGGGCCGCGTCGGGGGCGACCAGCCGGCTCCAGGGCAGTTCCGCGGTGTCGTCGCCCTGCGCGACCCGCCCCGTGAGGCGTACGGCTCCGCTCACGGTCGCCGCGCCGCGGCCGGCGAGTTCGGCCACCGCCGGTGCGGGCAGGCTCACCGCGACCCGCACGTCCGCGGGCCGCACCGGGCGCCCGGCCGCGACCTGTCGCGGCAGCGTGGCCGAGACGCCTACCTCCGCCGGGTGCTCCCCGCCCGGCAGGGCGCACCGGTAGCCGAAGTCCGCCTCGACGGGTACGGCGCCCTCGTCCACGGCGACCCCCGTGCCGGTGCCGGGCACGAGTCCCGCCACCAGGACCACGGCGCCCACCGAGGCGGTGCGTGCCCAGGCCCGGCGGCGTCCGCGTCCGCCGCTCGTGCTGTTGCCCATCGGTCGACTCCCGCCCCTCGCGCGCTGCTGTCCGGCCCGTCGGTGGACGCCCTCCCGCCCGTGACCGTGCGGCCGGCGAGGAGGCCGGCCGCACGGCTCGGTGCGGGGCGTGCCCGCGCGGTGCTTACGGGCTGGTGACCGTGATGACCGGCGAGACCTTGTACTTGGCGCCGAACTTGGCCTTGTTGCCGGTGTTGATCAGGCCGGCGCAGGACCCGGACGCGCTGGTGACGGTCAGGGCGGGCGTCGTGTCGGGCACGATCTCCAGGACACCGGACGCGTTGGTGTAGGTGCCGGTGTTGGCCGACCCCTCGATCGTCGCGTTGCAGGTGCCCAGGAGGCTGGTGCCGGTGAGGTTCACCTTGACGCCGGTGAGCGTGCCCTTGGTGACGCCTCCGCTGTAGGAGACGCCGTTGAGCTTCATGGGCTGGACGGACGAGGAGACCCACTTCGACCCGAGCGGGCCGTTGCACTTGCTGGCGGCCGTGCCGAACGTGGCGCTGCTGATGGTGGCCAGGCCGGTGCCGCTGGCGTACACGCCGTCCACGGCCGTGCCGTTGGCACCGTAGACGGAACAGGTGATCGTGGCACCGGTGGTCACGTTGGTGAGCACCGCGGTGACGCCGGGAACGTTGGTGGCGCCGAAGGCGTCGTTGGCGGCCGGGTTGGTGACGGTCCACTGGGCCTGGGGCGCGGCCGAGGCGGTCGTCGCGGACACTCCGGCGGCGGCCATGATGACGGCGGCGGAAATGGCGGAAATTCTCGTGATGCGTCGCACGGACGGTTCCCTTCCGAGGGGATGGGGTGTAGCTGCGGGGATGGCCTGACTGGTGCCCGCTCTCCGCCGACACGTATGCGGCTCGTACGTGTCGGGGAATTGCGGCGGCTCAATTCACGGAACGCGGGGCCTGTGGGGGAGGCCACCGGGTCGAGCAGCTTGCGCGATTGACGCTACGAGCGAGTAACCGGCCGCGCAATACTCGCCCGTGAGTTTTCCCGGACGTTCTTACCGATGGGTATTTTCTTGTCGCCCCGGCAACAGATCGCGCGGGTGTCTTGTCGCGAAGTGAGCACTCCCCGCCCCCCGGTCCGGCACCGGCCACCACCGGGCCGCGGTGACGGTCGGGCTTCGGCCAGATCCGCGCGGGGCGGTGACGGCCCTGGTCCGAACCGGTGCGCGGCCCGCGGGTCCTGGTCTATGTTCGGCACCCGAGAAGTGCCCGACCACCGCCCGTACGTGGGAGCGCTTCCCCCCACGCGCCCCACACCACCTCCCCCACCGCACGCCGGAGAAGGAGGGGCCACCGCCATGCCCCGATCCACCACCCAGCCGTCGGACACGGGCGAGCCACTGGGGCCGCTTCCCCAGGAGTTCGCCGCCATCATCCGGCCCGAACTGCCGAGTCTCATCAAGGAGATCGGCATCGAGGTCACGCGCGCCTACCCCGAGTACGCCCGCCTCCTGGGCGGCCCCTACGGCCAGGCGATCCGCCTCGGTGTCGAGCAGAACATCTCCGCGTTCGTCGACCGGGTCGCCTCGCCCTCGGCGCCCACGGCCCTGCGCGACGAGATGTGCCGGAGGTTCGGCCGGTTCGAGGCGCACGAGGGCCGCAGCCTGGAGACCCTCCAGGGCGCCTACCGGCTGGGCGCCCGGGTGGCGTTGCGGCGGGCCAAGAAGGTGGGCCGGCGCTACCACCTCTCCCCCACCCTGATGCTCAGCTTCGCGGACGCGCTGTTCGCCTACGTCGACGAACTGGAGTCACTGTCCCGCGAGGGCTACCTACAGGTGCGGGCGGAGAACGGCGAAGAGGCCGAGGCGTTACGCAGGCGGCTGCTGCACCTCGTGCTCGCGGGGCCGCCCGTGCCGCACACCGCCGTCGCCGAGCTGGCCGAGCAGACCGGCTGGCCGCTGCCCGAGCGGGTCACACTCGTGGCGCTGCGCTCCCCGGCCCGGCTCTCGCTGTCCGGCCGGCTGGACAACGATGTCCTGGTCGACCTGAGCGACCCCCAGCCCCATCTGCTGATTCCCGGCCCGCTGGACGAGGCGCGAAGACGGTTACTGGAGACGGCGCTGCCCGCCACCCGGGCCGCCGTCGGCCTCACCGTCCCCACCGCGTCCGCCGCCGACTCGCTGCGCTGGGCCCGCCGCGTACTGGAGCTGATCGACGCCGGCGTCATCGAGGACGCCCCGCTCACCCTGTGCTCCGACCACCTGATCACCCTCTGGCTGCTGGCCGACCCGGCCCTCGTCGACCAGCTCGCCGAGAGCGAGCTCGCGCCGCTCGCCGGGCTCACCCCCACCCGGCGCGACCGGCTCGTCGAGACCCTGCGCACCTGGCTGGACACCCGGGGCACCGCCGCGCAGATGGGTGAACTGCTCGACGTGCACCCCCAGACCGTGCGGTACCGGATGCGCAACCTGGAGGCCCGGTTCGGCGGCCGGCTCGCCGACCCGCGCTCCCGGTTCGCCACCGAGGCGGTGCTGCGGGCGCTGCACCTGCGCGCCGCGGGGACCGGTGGGCGGCGCGAGGGCGACTGAAGGGCCGTGGGCGAGAACCGGACGGAAATCCGGAGGCCGGACGGAAAATCGACCCCGCCGGGGGAAACGGTTGCAGCACGGATACAAACCCTTGGGGAAATCCTGAACCTGATGCTGTACCCATGGAGGGAGAACGGCAAACTGGCAGCTGCCACAAGCAGGCTTCAGCAGTGAAGGACACCACGTGACCGCGTCGCCCCTCGTCCCCGTCCCGATCCCCGACCGCGTCGCGGCCCTCATCGGGTCGTGCATGCCGATCGGCATCCTTCAGGCGGAGGTCGACGCCGAGTGCGCCGCCCGCGAGGTGTACCGCTTCCGCGCTCCGCTCTGCACCGAGGACCAGGCCGACCGCGAGCACGCGCTGGCCGCGCTGGCCCGGGCGAACAAGGTGCTCGGCGCGTACAACCCCGGCCTGCTGCTGCGCCCGGGAGCGATCTGGAGCTGAACGAGGGGCGCCCCGGCCCGGCCGGCGGTCAGGACGCGTCGTCGGTGAAGGTGCCGTCCACGTACGCCCAGGCGCCGTCGGCCTTCTCGAACCGGCTGCGTTCGCGCAGCTCGCCCGGCTCGCCCCGGTGCGTGTAGCGGGCGACGAAGGTGACGGTGCCGGTGGTGTGGAACAGGGTGCCGTCGGTGGTGCCGAGGATCTCCAGGCCGGTCCAGCGCATGTCCGGGTCGAAGTCGACGTCGCGCGGCCGGGTGGCGGGCGCCCAGGTGCGCAGCAGGTACGGCTCGTCGTGGAGCACGTAGGCGCTGTAGCGGGAACGCATCACGTGTGCGGCGGTCGGAGGGAGGGCATCACCGGTGTGAAACGGGCCACAACAGGCTGAATAGGAAGCGGGCATTCCGCAGGGGCACGGAGTGTCGGCGCCCACCTCGGGCACGGACCGCGAACGACCGGCGGTCCGGGCGTTGTGCGAGGTGGGGCGGGGGTTGGAGCGGCGGGCGGGGGTTCGTCGGGGCATGCGTCCCATTCTGCCGGTCGACGGCGGGCGCCCCCACCGGTGTCCGCATCGTCGCTCAGAGTAGTGAGATCTCTACACTTTGGTCGCGTACCGTCACATGTACCGAAGTTGACGAGTGATGGAGGGGATCATGCAGCCGTTCGCGTGCAGCTTCGCGCGTCCGCAGAGGGCTTCGGAGGACGTCACCGCGCTCTACACGTACGACCCGGCGCTCCAGTTGAACGTCCTGTCCGACGGGCGCCCGGCCGTCAGTGACCGGGGACTGCTCCTGGCCGCCGGCACGACCACCT
This sequence comes from Streptomyces ficellus, assembly GCF_009739905.1. Classification (NCBI taxonomy): domain Bacteria; kingdom Bacillati; phylum Actinomycetota; class Actinomycetes; order Kitasatosporales; family Streptomycetaceae; genus Streptomyces; species Streptomyces ficellus. The sequence goes on from NZ_CP034279.1 coordinate 1,091,283, forward strand.
CCACCGCCGGCTCGCAGACCCACTTCGACGACTGAGCGACGCGGCCGGCACACGCTGATGACCGTACTGGTCCTGACGAGCCCTCAGGACGTGACCGCCGACATGGTGGTGGTGGAGCTGCACGAACGGGGGGTGCCACTCGTGCGGCTCGACCCGGCCGACCTGCCCGGTGACGCGGACCTGTCGGCCGAGTACGTCCACGGGGACTTCCACTGCTACCTCTCGGCGCAGGGGCGCATGGTCAGCTCCCGGGCGCTGCGCTCGGTCTGGGTGCGCAGACCCGGCGAGCCCGCGGCACACGCGCACGGGACGTCGCCGTGGCTGAGCGCCGAGACCGGACAGGCGCTGTACGGCATGCTGTACTCCACCACCGCGCGCTGGATGAACCACCCGCGGCAGGCCGCCCAGGCCCGTTACAAGCCATGGCAGCTGCGCATCGCGCACCACAGCGGTTTCGCCGTCCCGCCGACCCTGATCACCACCTTCCCACGGGTGGCCGAGGAGTTCGCGGGCCGGTACGGGCGGGTCGTGGTCAAATCCCTGTCGGGGCCGCCGCGCACCGAACCGCCGGTCTCCCTGCCGACCACCCTGCTGGAGCCGGACACGGACTTCACCGGGGTCGCGGCCGGCCCGACGCTGCTCCAGAGCTATGTGCCCAAGCGGGCCGACATCCGGCTCACCTGCATCGGCACCCGGCTGTTCGCGGCCCGCAAGGCGTCCGCCGACGGACAGGTCGACGGGCGCTTCGGCGACACCGGGCACGCCTGGGAGCCGGTGGAGGTCGCCGACCGGATCGCCCGCCCCGTCCGGGAGTTCATGGAACTGGCGGGCCTCGCGTACGCCGCGTTCGACTTCGCCGAGGACGACGAGGGCCTGTGGTGGTTCCTGGAGTGCAACCAGGGCGGCCAGTTCGGCTTCGTCGAGCTGGAGACCGGCCAGCCGATCGCCGGGGCCGTCGCCGACTGGCTGGCGGCGCCCCCGCTCGGCGCACCTCTCTGACCCTCCTCCGTTCGCGTGCCCCTCATTCGCCTGATGCCAGGTCAGAAACCGGCCATAGATGGGTTCCTGGGGTCCCGGTGGTTCCCGGGCCGGGCGGGGCGGCCCTATGCTCCTGCGACCGACGTGACCGTTACCGCGGGTAAGGGGTGGGTGGGGCATGCACCGTACGGGTACGACACGACGCGCCTTCGTGGCGGGCGCCACCGCCGTCACCGGGGCCGCCGGGCTGGGCGCCCTGCCCACCGCCTCCGCCCGCGCGGCGGGGCGCGCCGCACCGGGGCCCGCCGCTCCGGGGTCCGTGGCGGTGCTCGGCGGCGGCGTCGCCGGGCTGACCGCGGCGCACGAGCTCGCCGAGCGCGGATTCGCCGTCACCGTCTACGAACGGCGGGCGCTCGGCGGCAAGGCCCGCAGCATGGACGTGCCCGGCAGCGCGAGAGGCGGGCGCAGACCGCTGCCCGCCGAGCACGGCTTCCGCTTCATCCCGGGCATCTACCACAACCTGCCCGACACGATGCGCCGCATCCCCTTCCCCGGCAACGCGCGCGGGGTCTTCGACAACCTGGTCGCGCCCGGCGAGATGATGTTCGCCCGCACCGGCCGCGAGGACCTCCGGATGCCCATCCCCTGGCCCGGCCACCGGCCTGAGCGGCTCACCCTCGACGAGATCCGCCGCGCCCTCACCGCGCTCGTCGAGACCGCCACCGGCCTGCCCCTCCACGAGGGCGCGTACTTCGTCAACCGGGCGCTCGTCTTCCTCACCAGCTGCGACGAGCGGCGCGACGAGGTGTGGGAGCACACGCCCTGGTGGGACTTCACCCGGGCGGCACGGATGTCGGAGACGTACCAGCGCATCCTGGCCATCGGCGTCACCCGCAACATCGTGGCCACCAAGGCGGAGGAGGCCAGCACCCGCACGGTCGGCACGCTCGGCGAGGCGTTCGTCTTCAACGCCCTCGGCCGCGGCGCGGACGGCCCGCCGGACCGGATCCTCAACGCCCCCACCAACGAGGCGTGGATCGACCCCTGGGAGGCCCACCTGCGGTCCCTGGGCGTCGAGTTCCGGATCGGCTGGACGCTGCGCGAGGTGCGGTACGGCGACGGCCGGGTCACCGGCGCGGTGGTCGAGGACCCCGGCGGCGCCCGTACGACCGTCACCGCCGACCACTACGTCTGCGCACTGCCGGTCGAGCACGCGCGGCGCACCTGGGGCGCGGCGCTGCGCGCGGCGGACCCGCAGCTGGTGCGGTGCGACCGGCTCCAGACGGACTGGATGACGGGCATCCAGTTCTACCTGACCGAGCGCCCCCCGATGGTGCACGGCCACGTCAACTGCATCGACTCGCCCTGGTCACTGACGGCGATCGCCCAGGCCGAGCACTGGCGGGGCCGCGACTTCCCCGCCGACTACGGCGACGGCACCGCGGTGGACTGCCTGTCCGTGGACATCTCCGAGTGGGACAAGCCGGGGATCCTGTACGGGAAGACCGCCAAGCAGTGCACGCGCGAGCAGGTGGCCCGCGAGGTGTGGGCGCAGCTCAAGGCGGCCCTCAACGACACCGGCCGGACCGTGCTCAAGGACGGCGCCCTGCACTCGTGGTTCCTGGACCCGGGCGTGGACGGCCTCGGCACCCCGAACCCCACCAACGAGGACGAGCTGCTGATCCACCCGGTCGGCACCTTCCACCACCGCCCCTCGGCGGCCACCGCGATCCCCAACTTCTTCCTGGCCGGCGACTACGTGTCGGTCGGCATCGACCTGGCGACGATGGAGGGCGCCAACGCCGCCGCCCGCCAGGCGGTCAACGCGCTGCTGGACCGCACGGGCTCGGACGCGGCACGCTGCGCCGTGAAGCCCCTGTTCCGGGCGCCGGAGATCGAGGCACTGAAGCGGCACGACCGCACCCGCTACCGGCTGGGGCTGCGCAACGCGCTCGACCTGGGCTGACCGCCGGGTGGTCCGTATAGCGTTGCGGCATGAAGCTGACGATTCTGGGCGGTGGCGGGTTCCGCGTGCCGCTGGTCCACCGGGCGCTGCTGGGCGACCACGCCGAGGGCCGGGTCACCCGCGTCACGCTGTACGACGTGGACGCGGGCCGGCTCGCCGCGATCGGCGGGGTGCTCGCCGAGCAGGCCGCGGGCGTACCCGACGCGCCGGAGGTGACGGCGACCACCGATCTCGACGAGGCGCTGCGGGGCGCGGACTTCGCGTTCTCGGCGATCCGGGTCGGGGGCCTCGCGGGGCGGGCGGCCGACGAGCGGGTCGCGCTGGCCGAGGGCGTCCTCGGGCAGGAGACCGTGGGCGCGGGCGGCATCGCGTACGGGCTGCGCACGGTCCCGGTGGCGGTGTCGGTCGCCCGCCGGATCGCGGAGGTCGCCCCGGACGCCTGGGTCATCAACTTCACCAACCCGGCGGGCCTGGTGACCGAGGCCATGTCACGCGTCCTCGGCGACCGGGTGATCGGCATCTGCGACTCGCCCGTGGGGCTCGGGCGGCGGGTGGCGCGGCTGCTGGGCGCCGACCCGGACCGGGCGTTCCTCGACTACGCGGGCCTGAACCACCTGGGCTGGCTGCGCGGGGTGCGGGTGGACGGGCGGGACGAGCTGCCCCGGCTGCTGGCGGACCCGGAGGCGCTGGGCTCCTTCGAGGAGGGCAGGCTGTTCGGGCCCGAGTGGCTGCGGTCGCTGGGCGCGGTGCCCAACGAGTACCTGCACTACTACTACTTCAACCGCGAGGCCGTGCTGGCCTACCGGGAGGCCCGGCGGACCCGGGGCGCCTACCTGCGCGAGCAGCAGGAGGCGTTCTACGGCTCGCCGTCGCTCGCGACCTGGCGGGCCACGCTCGCCGAGCGCGAGGCCACCTACATGGCGGCCAACCGGGAGGCGGCCGGCGCCGGGGAACGGGCCGAGGAGGACCTGGAGCCGGGCGGCTACGAGCAGGTCGCCCTGGCGCTGATGCGGGCCGTCGCCCGGGACGAGCGCACCACGCTGATCCTGAACGTCCGCAACGGGACGACCCTGCCGGTGCTGGACGCGGACGCGGTCGTCGAGGTGCCGTGCGTCGTCGGCGCGGGCGGCGCCCACCCACTGTCGGTGTCGCCGCTGCCGGACCACGCCGTGGGACTGGTGACGGCCGTCAAGGCGGCCGAGCGCGAGGTGCTCGCCGCGGCGGAGAGCGGCTCGCGGCAGGCCGCGGTGAAGGCGTTCGCCCTGCACCCGCTGGTCGACTCGGTGTCGGTGGCGCGGCGGCTGCTGGACGCGTACGTGAACGAGCACCCGGCCCTCGGCTATCTGGCGTAACCGCGTCACCGGTGGCCAACTGCGGTGTCTTTACGGCACGTTGGCCGCACCGTACGCTCCGGCCCCATGGTTGCCCAACGCCTTGGACGAGCCGCCGCGCTGATCGGCGCGGCCTGTCTCCTCACCACCGCGCTGGTGGACACCCCACCGGCCACCGCCGGAGAACGCCCACCGGTCACCGAAGCCGCCACCGTCGTCCCCGTACAGACCACCGGCCCCGCCGACCGGCGGTTCAACCTGGTCCTGCTGGGCGACGGCTACACCGCCGGGCAGCTCCCCGAGTTCCGGGCCGACGTCGACAAGCACCTCAACGTGCTGTGGAGCGTCGAGCCGTTCGCCTCCTACCGCTCGTACGTCAACGTCTGGGCGGTCGAGGTGCCGTCCGCCGAGTCCGGGGTCGACTGCGACCCCGGGCTGGACGCGCCCCGCCGGAACACCCCCCTCGGCATGGCGTTCTGGGGCGGCTGCGACGCGAACAGCGTGCAACGGCTGCTGACCGTCGACAGCGGCGCGGCGAACGCCCTCGCCGACCTCGTGCCCGGCGCGACCGCCGCCAACCGGCAGATCGTCGCCCTCGCCAACAGCGACACCTACGGCGGCGCGGGCGGCACCTACGCCACCGCGTCCGGCGGCAACGCCCTGTCCTCGCTCATCACCCCGCACGAGATCGGCCACTCGCTGGGCAAACTCCAGGACGAGTACGACTACTACGGGCGCGGTGTGCCGGGCGGGACGCACGAGGGCGGCGAACCGCCGTCCGCGCACCACACCGTGCTCACCGAGCAGCAGATGAGGCAGCAGCGCGCCAAGTGGTGGCGGTGGCTCGGCGAGGAGAGCGAGTCGGGCGGTGTCATCGGCCGCCACGAGGGCGGGCTGTACAGCACCAAGGGCGTGTGGCGGCCGAGCCGGCACTCGATCATGAAGACGCTCGGGTACGCCTTCGACCAGGTGGGCCGTGAGGTGATGGTGCGGGCGATCTCGTCGAAGGTGAACCTGGTGCAGGGGCACACTCCGAACGCCGCACCGGTCGGCGCCGACCGCACGGTGTGGGTGGAGACCCTGCACCCGGTGGGCGGCGAGCTGGACGTGGCCTGGCGGCTGGACGGGCGGCCCGTACGGTCGGCGGCCGGCGCCCGCACGATCGACCTGCGACGGCTCGACGTGCCGCGCGGCCGGCACACGCTGACCGCGACGGTCACCGACCCGACGCCCTTCGTGCGGGACCCGGCGGTCCGCGCGTCGGCGGCACTGACGCGTACGGTCACCTGGACCGTGGACACGTCGGTGGTGACCGGGCCGGACTCCGTGGCGGCCGCGTTCACCGGGCACACCGCCACCGACACGCCCGTCGGCGCCCGCTCGGTGGTGTACGCCGACACCACCCACCCCGCCGACCGGACCCTCGCCGTCCACTGGCGCCTGGACGGCCGGCGCGTGGCGAACCCGGGCAACGACCGCGACCTCGACCTGTCCGCCCTGCGGCTGCGCCCCGGCCGCACGCACACGCTGACCGCCCGGATCGCGGGCACCGATCGTGAGCTGCGCTGGACCGTCGACGCGACGGCCGCCTCCGCCTCCTACGAGCTGTCGGAGCCGCTGCGCACGGTGCACCGCCCCGGGCGGCCGGTGGAGTACGTGTACGACGGCCCGTTCACCATGCGGCTGACGGCGCGCGACGACCAGGACGGCTACGTGGTCAGCCAGTTCCGGGTGAACGGCGACGGCTGGTACACGTACTACGGCTGGCCGACCGACGCGGACGCGCCGTTCCGGTTCACCCCGGGCGGCACGGAGATCGACGGCCTGGTCTACGGCAAGCTGGGCACCCCGCGCGTGGTGCCCTGGGACGACGCCACACCGGAGTACGGCACGCACACCGTCGAGTACCGGACGATCGACGCGGCCGGGAACACCGGCCCGGCGAAGAGGTTCCTCGTCACGCTGGTGCGCCCGGCGGGCCGCTAGGTCGTGTCCGTAAAGCCTCGGCCACGGCCCGCGGTCGCTACGGCTTGCGGGCCACGCCGGCGTACCCGGGGATCGGGGCGTCGCCGGCGACCGGGACGACCTCGCCGAGCTCCGGGTGCCAGTCCGCCGTGAGCGAGACACCGGGCTCGGCGAGCTCCAGGCCGTCGAAGAAACGGGTGAACTCCTCGCGGGTGCGCGGCCGCAGGGTCAGGCCGCGCTGCTTGTACATGGCGCGCGCCTTCTCCGCGTTCTCGGGGTCGAAGTCGCCGGTGACGTGCGACAGCACGAGGTAGCTGCCGGACGGCAGCCGCTCGACGAGCCGGTGGAGCAGCTCGTACGCGCCGTCCTCGTCGTCCACGAAGTGCAGCAGGGCGAGGAGCGACAGGGCGATGGGCCGGGTGAAGTCCAGGACATTGCCCGCCCGTTCGAGGATGCTCTCCGGGTCGCGCGCGTCGGCCTGGATGTACGCGGTGGCGCCCTCGGGGGTGGAACGCAGCAGCGCCTCGGCGTGGGCGAGGACGATGGGGTCGTTGTCGCAGTAGACGACCCGGGACTCCGGCGCGACCTGCTGGGCGATCTGGTGCAGGTTGGGCTCGGTCGGGATCCCGCTGCCGATGTCGAGGAACTGGCGGACGCCGCCCGCGCCCAGCCAGCGGGTGGCCCGGTGCATGAACGCGCGGTTGACCCGGGCCATGTCGCGGCCGCGGGAGTCGAGGGTGAGGAGCTGCCTGGCCATCTCCTCGTCGACCGGATAGTTGTCCTTGCCGCCCAGGAACCAGTCGTACATGCGGGCCGGGTGCGGCTTGCTGGTGTCGATCCGGGTCATGTCGCGCTCCCCCTGGTCGGTGTGGGCGGTCGTGGGGCCGTGTGGTGTGGGTCGGGGCGGGTCGTGGGTGGGGCGGGGGTCAGGTGAGGAGGAAGTCGGCCTTGCCCGACTTGGCTCCCTGGATGAACGCGGCGATCTCCCCGTGGGTGTAGATCAGCGCGGGTCCGTCGGGGTCGGCGGACTGGCGGACCGCGACCCGACCGTCGGCGAGCTTCATCGCCTCGACGCAGTTGCCGCCGTTGCCGCCGCTCCACGGCTTGTGCCACCCCTCGGCGCCGAGCTCGGCGGCGGGCATGCCGTTGTATATGCGCTCTGCGCTATCCATTCACAGCTCCTTGCGGAAACCCCTGAGGATTTCCTTCGTACGTTGTGCCGTGGCGGCCTGGGCCGCCATGCGGTCCATGACCTCGAGGTGGGAGGCCACCTCGGGGCGCGCGTCGAGATAGACCGCGCCGGTCAGGTACTCGCTGTAGACCATGTCCGGCAGTTCCGGTACGGCGAAGCGGAAGAGGACGAACGGTCCGTAGGTGCCGGGGTGGTGACCGGTCGCGAACTCGGCGACCTGGAGGGTGACGTTCGGCAGCTCGGCCGCCTCCAGCAGCCGGTCGATCTGCGCCCGCATCACGGCGGGGCCGCCGCCCACGGGACGGCGCAGCACCGTCTCGTCCATGATCACCCAGAACTTCGGCGCGTCGGGGCGGGTGAGCAGGGACTGCCGCTCCATACGGAGCGCCACGTGGCGCTCGATGGCGTCGTCCGCGACCTGGCCCACGGCTCCCCCGCGCAGGATGGCGCGGGCGTACTCCTCGGTCTGGAGGAGGCCGGGCACGAACTGCGGCTCGTAGGCCCGGATGACGCTCGCGGCGCCCTCCAGGCTGACGTACATGCTGAACCAGCCGGGCAGGACGTCGTGGAAGCGCTGCCACCAGCCGGGCTTGTTGGCGTCCTCGGCCAGCCGGACGAAGCCGTCCGCCTCGTCGGCGGGCACCCCGTAAGCCTGCAGCAGCAGCTGCACGTAGGGGATCTTCAGCGCGACTTCCGCGGTCTCCATCCTGCGGACCGTGGCCGGGGCCACGCGGAGCACCTTGGCGGCCTCTTCCCGCTTCAGGCCCGCCCGCTCCCGCAGATCCTGCAGACGCTTGCCGAGTACGACCTGTCCCACGGTGGGGGCGGACCGCGGCTCGCTCACTTAAGACCTCCCCACGCGCTGTTTCGACGAGTGTGCCATGCGAGGGGCAGATCGAACACCACACTCTGCATTTTTCAGAGTGCCACTTGCCAAGTGTCCGTCTCGGGAGGAAAGTATTCCGGTGAACCAGTTCGTGAACCAGTTCACGCGGCTGCCGCGCTCCGCCACGGGAGAGGCGACGCACGGCGCCGCTTCTCCACGTTAGGAATCGGCTCGTGGCTCCTGGTAATGCGCTCACCCCCCGGCTCATAGCCCCACGACCCCCGATCTCCGCCGACGTCCGCCGTTTCTCGTTCGAGCTGCCCGCCCGCGCGGAATCCGTCGCCAGAGCCAGACACCTCGTCGAGGAACGGCTGGTGCTGTGGGAGGTGGACGGCACCGTGTGCGAGGCGGTGACCCTGGTGGTCTCCGAGCTGGTCACCAACGCCGTGATACACACGGTCAGCCACCGGCTGGTCTGCGAACTGCGCGACTGCGGCGAGCAGTTGCGGGTCTGCGTCCAGGACGAGGGCTGCCCCGCCGCCGCGCCCCGGCTGCGACGCGGCTCGCCCGAGGAGGGCGGCCGGGGACTGCTGCTCGTGGACGCCGTCAGCAGCGCGTGGGGCGCTCACGACGCGCGGCACGGGGCGGGGCGCGTCGTCTGGGCGGAGCTGGCGCACCAGGGCGCCGGCGGCCCGGAGAACCCGTGCTGAGGACGATGGCCACGCTGCTGTCGGCGCGTGGCAGGCGGTCGACCGGCCGGACCGGTGAGCCCGAGGGCGAGGTGCGGCTCGTGCTGCCCCCGTCGCTCCCCGCCTCGCTGGGCTGCGACGCGGTCGGGGTACCGGCGCGGTACGGCTTCCGGCTGCTGTCGCGGCTGCCCGGAGACGGGTGCGTGTTCGCCGACGCCGAGTGGTGGTGGTGGATCGTCCCGGCCGGCTCGGACGCCGACCTGCGGTGGCCGCTGCCCGCCTGTTACGCGCGGGAGGCGTACGTCCCGGACCGGCGGCCCCGGCTGATCCAGCGGCCCGGCACGACGTCCCCGTACACCCCCCCGATCCCGCTCTACCTCATGATCTGCCAGCTCACCGGGGTGACGCCCGCCTGGTCCCTGCCGGGCGTCGGCACCCGCCTCTGACCCACCTGACCGCTGTGGCTCCGGCCACGGCGGCCGGCTCGCGCGGCCCCGGCTGGGGGGCAGGGCCGCGCGAGCCGCGGGTGCGGCTTGGTTCTACGGGGGCTTCGCCCCGGGCCCCGCTGCGGCGGGGCTCTTTCGCGTGCGCGAGCGGCCCGAGGGCGTGCGGCACCCGCGTGCGCGGTTTCCGGGGTCTTCGCCCGCCGCCGGCCGCGGGTGGTCCGCCGTTGCTCGGGGCCGTCTCCCCGGGGCCCGGCGGGGCGGGCTGCCCCTGCGCCGGTGCGGCGCCTGCCGGGGGGTGGTGGGCCGTGGCCCCTCCGGGCTCACCTCCTCGGGGCCGGCGGCCTCGGGTTACGCGTGAGGGAACCCCGGCAACGCCTCCCCCAAGCTCTCGGCTTCGCTCGAGCAGGGGGGACCCCCATCCCTGCGGGGGCGACCCGGCACGGCCCCGCCCCGGGCCGGATGCCGACTGCGGGACGGTGGGTGGCGCTCCCCCCTCCCGGGTGCGTTGCCGGGCGCGGGACGGCGGGGCGGGGGGTGGGCACGGCCCCGGCCCGGCCGGTGGGTGACTGCGGGCGGTGGGTGGCGGGCACCGCCCCCGCCCGGTACGTCGCCGGGTGCGGGGGGACCCCCGTATGGGGTCCTCGGGGGGTGCAAGGGTTTTCCCCGTATCGGGTTCAGCTCGGGTTTCCCTACTGTCTGCCGCACCGGAGGTTCCCGTGCACCTGGCTGTCAGGTGCATGTAAGTCGCCGGTGACGGCTCCGTCCCAGGGGTCGTCGCGTCGGCGGCGGCGCGAGGGGCGTACCCGGCCCGGGGACCACGGATTGCCACCCCCACGGCACGTCCGCGGACCCCACGCGCCCGCCGACCGTCGCGCCCTGCACCGTCAGCCGCTCCGGGAGTCGCCGGAGCTGCCCTGAAAGGGAACACCTTGAACGGTTCCAGGCGGAGACTCATATCCGTCGTGGCGGCGAGCGCCACGATCCTCGGCGTGACCGCCACCTCCTCGGTGGCGCTCGCCGTAGAGGCCACCCCCACCCCCCAGCCGGCCTCCCAGGCCATGTCCACGCTGCCGAGCGCACCGGTGGACAAGCTGATCGTCACCTACAAGTCCCGTACCGCCGAGGCCACGTCGAACACCGCGGCCAAGACCGACACCGCCGCCAAGAGCGCGGAGACGGGCGAGAAGCTCAGCTTCGAGCGCCGCCTGGCGAGCGGGGCCGCGCTGGTCGACCTCGCGGCGGGCGCCGGCAAGGACGACGTCACCGAGGTCATGAACGCCTTCCGGGCCGACCCGCAGGTCGCCTCGGTGGAGGCCGACATCCGCGCCTACGCGATGGCCGTCACGCCCAACGACACCGAGTACGCCAAGCAGTGGGACCTCTTCGAGGCCACCGGCGGCATGAACGTGCCCGGCGCCTGGGACAAGACCACCGGCAGCGGCGTCACGGTGGCCGTCATCGACACGGGTTACGCCGCGCACAGCGACCTGAGCGGCAACACCGTCTCGGGCTACGACTTCATCTCCACCTCCGCCGACGCCCGCGACGGCAACGGCCGCGACGCCGACCCCGCCGACGAGGGCGACTGGAACGCCACCGACGGCGAGTGCGGTCCCGGGTCCGAGGCGAGCGACTCCTCCTGGCACGGCACCCACGTCGCCGGCACCATCGCGGCGACCACCCACAACGCCAAGGGCGTCGCGGGCATCGCGTACGGGTCGAAGGTCCAGCACGTCCGTGTGCTCGGCAAGTGCGGCGGCTCGTCGTCGGACATCGCCGACGCGATCACCTGGGCGTCCGGCGGCAGCGTGCCCGGCGTCCCGGCGAACCCGAACCCGGCCAAGGTCATCAACATGAGCCTCGGCGGTCCGAGTTCGAGCTGCCCGAGCGTCTACCGGAACGCCATCGACGGGGCCGTCGCGCGCGGCACGACCGTCGTCGTCGCGGCCGGCAACAGCAACGCCAACGCGTCCGGCTTCACCCCCGCCAACTGCGCGGGCGTCATCAACGTGGCGTCCACCAGCCGTGAGGGCAACCGTTCGTTCTACTCGAACTACGGCTCCATCGTCGACGTCTCCGCCCCCGGCGGCGAGACCCGCCGCGGCACCGACACGCCCGGCACCGTCACCACGCCCCAGAACGGCATCCTCTCCACGCTGAACTCCGGCACCACGACCAGGTCGCTGGAGAACTACCAGCCGTACCAGGGCACCTCGATGGCCGCCCCGCACATCGCCGGTCTGGCCGCGCTGCTGAAGTCGGCCAAGTCGACGCTGACCCCGGCCCAGATCGAGTCCGCGATCAAGGCCAACGCCCGCCCGCTGCCGGGCACCTGCACGGGCGGCTGCGGCACCGGCATCGCCGACGCCACCAAGACCGTGAACGCCGTGACCGATACTACCACCCCCGGTACCGGAGCGGCGTTCACGAACTCGTCGAACGTGACGATCTCGGACAACGCCACCGTGTCGTCCTCGATCGCCGTCACCGGCCGTACCGGCAACGCGCCGGCCGCGCTCAAGGTCGACGTCGACATCAAGCACACCTGGCGCGGTGACCTGGTCGTCGACCTGGTCGCCCCGGACGGCACCGCGTACCGGCTGAAGAACTCCAGCGGCAACGACTCGGCCGACAACGTCCTCGCCTCGTACACGGTCGACGCGTCCGCCGAGACCGCGAACGGCACCTGGAAGCTTCAGGTCCGGGACGTGGCGACGGGTGACACCGGCTACATCGACTCCTGGGGCCTGACCTTCTGATCCCCCGGTAAGACGTACGTCTTTGCAGGTCAGGGCGTGCCCGCGGCTTCCCGCCGCGGGCACGCCCGCTTGTGTGTTCGTCCACATACCGGACAGGACACCTGGACTCCCGGGGCCGAGTTCGTATCCTTCGCTCGCGGGACAGATCGCGAACGGGTTCGCGAACGGGTCGCGGGCAGGGGGTCCGCGCCGGAGGGTGGTGGTCGCAGGTGAGGTCGGCGCCGTACCCCTCCGCGCCATGCGCCCCCTCGACGTACGGCGGCGGCCAGCAGCCGGAACGACCCGCCCCGGTCGGCCGGGCCGACCTGCTGGCCCGCTGCGAACGCGTCCTGCTCAGCCGGGGGCGCGCCCTGCTGACCGGGCCGCCCGGGGTCGGCAAGACCGAGGTGGCCCAGGCCGCCGCCGAGCAGGCCTCGGCGCGCGGCGAGACGGTCGTGTGGCTCGCCCCGCAGCCCGCGGACCAGGGCATGGCCGGGGCGGCCGCGGCGGCGCTCGTCGCCTCCGTACCCGCCTTCGCGCTCGACGGCCTGCCGGGGCCGCAGCGCGAGGCCGTCGCCGTGCTCTGCCGGGAGTCCGCCGCGCCGGCCCTCGGCTGGGACCCGATCGCCCTGCGGCTGGCCCTCGCGGGCATCCTGCGCACCCTGGCCGAACGGTCCCCCGTCCTCCTGGTCGTCGACGACGCCCAGCGCATCGACGCCGACAGCGCGGACCTGCTCCGGTTCGCCCTGCACCTCGCGCCGCCCGCGCTGCGGGTGGTCGCCGTCGAGACGCCGGCGCTGTACGCGGGCGGCGGGGCCGCCGCCGGGGGCGCGCCCATGCCCCTGTGGGTGGCCTCCGAGGCCGACATCCTGCTGGTGCCGCCGCTCCAGGCCGACGAGATGGCCGAGCTCCTGGTCCACCACCGGCTGCCGTCCCGGCTCGCCGGGCGCATCCACCGGGCCAGCGGCGGCAACCCCCGCCTCGCGCTGGCCGTGGGCCGCTCCCTGGCCGACGCCCGCACGCCGGTGCACCACGCCGAGGCACTGCCGCTGTCGGGGCGCGCCCGGGACGTCGCGCGCCGGATGCTGGCGCCCGCCTCCGCCTCCGTACGGGCGACGCTGCTGCTCGCCGCGCTGGCGCTGCGCCCCACCACCGCGCTGCTGCGCCGGGCGGGGCGGCCGACGGCGGAGGCGGAGCTGGCCGCCGCGGAGCGCGCCGGACTGATATCCCTGACCGAGGACGGGACGGTGGCGTTCACGGCCGGGCTCCTGCCGACCACGCTGGTCCACGACACCTGCTGGACCGAGCGCAGCGAGGGGCACGCCGCGCTCGCCGGGGTGGCGGACGACCCGGTGGAGGCGGTACGGCACCGGGCGCTGGCCAACGACGTGCCCGACGAGGAGCTGGCCGCCGAGGTCGCCGCGGCGGCCGACACGGCACGCCGGCGCGGCAACAGCACCCTCGCCGCCGAACTGGCGCTGCTGGCCGCCGAGACGACCCCCGCGAACCTGGGCCGCCGCCGGCTGGACCGGCTGGTGGACGCCGCCGAGGAGGCGGCCCGGGCCGCCCGCGCGGACCTGGCGATGCGTGCCGCGGCCGACCTGCTGGCCCGGGACGCGACGCCCGCCGACCGGGTCAGGGCGCGGCTCGCCGTGCTGGACACGGCGGGCCAGGGGCTGACCGATCTGGACGAGATCTACGTCCACGCGATGGAGGACTCCGAGGGGGAGCCCGCGCTGCGGGCCGCGGTGCAGCTGCGCCTGGCGGTGAAGTACGTCCTCGCGGACGGCGACCCGGTGCGGTCCCGGGCCGCGGCGGTCGAGTCGGCGGCCCTCGCCAGGTCAGTGGGCGACCGGCACACCGCCGTGCAGGCGCTGACCCAGCAGGCCCGGATGGACCGGGTGCTCGGCTCGCCGGACGCGGAGCGGACGCTGGCCGAGGCGCGGGCCCTGGAGATGACCGACCGGCCGCTCGGGGTCCGCAACACCGCCCAGATCCTGACGATCCGCCACGCCCTGTTCGACGACCGTCTCACCGAGGCCCGTGACCAGCTGTACGCGCTGCTGCCGCTGGTCGAGCGGCGCGGCCCGGTCGAGGACGCGATCGAGTTGTTCCGTACGCTCGCCGAGGTGGAGGCGCGGCGCGGTCAGTGCGCGGCGGCGCTGGGGCACGCCGAGCGGTCGCTCGCGCTGACGCTGGAGGCGGGGCTCTCGCCGGGGCCCGCGTGGTACGCGCTGGCGCTGGCCGAGACCGCGGGCGGCAGTTTCGCGCGGGCCGCCGGGTACGCGCGGCGCAGCGTCCGGGCGTCGGAGGAGGAGGGCGACCACGTCTTCCTGTCACGCAGCCTGTACGCGCTGGGGCGCGTCCAACTGATCACCGGGGACGTCGCGGGGGCGCTGGAGGCGCTGCGGCGGGTGCGGGACGGCGAGGGCACCCAGTGCGCGGTGGACCCGTCCATGCTGCGCTGGCACGAGGAGCTGGCCGAGGCGCTGCTCGCGGGCGACGCCCTGGACGAGGCGCAGGCCCTGCTGGCCGATGTGGGCCCGGTCGCGGAACGGCTGGGCCGCTCCACCGTGCTGCTCGGCTGTGACCGGGTGTACGCGCTGTGCCTGGCCGCGGGCGGCAAGACCGACGAGGCGGTGGACCTGCTGGTGGAGACGGCCGACCGGTTCGCCGCGCACGGGCTCGTGCTGGAGCAGGGGCGCTGCCTGATCGCCCTGGCGCGGGTGGAGCGGCGTCGCCGCAGGCGGTCGGCCGCGCAGGCGGCGATGCAGGCGGCGTCCGCGGTGTTCGAGCGGGCGGGCGCCGTGCCGTGGCTGGGGCTGACCGCGGAGAGCCCGTCCCCCGCCGATTCGGCCCCGGCGCCCGCCGCCGGGACCGCCCTGTCCCGGCTGACCGAGGCCGAGCTGCGGCTCGCCCGGCTCGTCGGCGAGGGCGCCAGCAACCAGGAGGCGGCGGCGCGGCTCTACCTGAGCGTGAAGACGGTCGAGGCGCGGCTGACCCGGATCTACCAGAAGCTGGACGTCCGCTCCCGCGCCCAGCTGGCGACGGCCCTCAACGGACCCGCCGCGACCGCGCGCTGAGCCTGCCGCGCCCCGGAGACCGGCATACGCTGAAAGCAGCAGTCGCTCCAATGGTGGGAGGCGTTATGACATTCGTCCAGATCATCGACTGCAAGACCGACCGGGTCGAGGAGATGAACCGGCTGCTGGACAGCTGGGCCGAGGCGACCCAGGGTAAGCGGACGGCCACGCACGCGATGATGGGCCGGGACCGTTCGGACTCCACACACGTGCTGGAGATCGTCGAATTCCCTTCCTACGAGGAGGCGATGGAGAACTCGCGGCTGCCCGAGACCAACCGGATCTTCCAGGAGATGACGGCCCTGTGCGACGGCGAGCCGACCTTCACCGACCTGGACGTCGTCCGGGACGAGCAGCTCAACAAGCTCGTCGTCCAGCGGTTCGTCGACCAGGTGATCAACCAGGCGAACGCGTCCGCCGCCGACGAGCTGTGCACCGCCGGCTACCGCGAGCACGACCCCGGCAATTCCTCGTACGACGTGGACCTGGAGACGGCGAAGAACGAGACCCGGGAGATCATGGAGGCGTTCGAGCCGAGGTGCACCATCGAGGGCCTGGTGGCCGAGGGTGACACCGTGTGCTGCCGCATGTCGTTCACGGGCCGCCACGTCGGCGCGTACCGCGGCATCGAGGCGACCGGCCGCGAACTGGCCATCACCGGGCACGCCACGTTCCGCTGCGAGGGCGGCAGGATCGCGGAGAGCTGGTGGAACGTCGACGAGATGGGGCTGATGCGTCAGCTGGGCGTCGTGTCGGAGGGATAGCCCGCCCATCGATGGTGCGTTATATCGCTTGGTGCGTCCGTCGCACCGCCGTAGGGTCGCGGGCATGTCCGTGCGACGTCGTATGCGTGAAGCCCTGCCGGAGGCGATGCGGGCCCGGGACAGGACGGCGGTGAGCGCCCTGCGCTCCACCCTCGCCGCCCTGGACAACGCCGAGGCGGTGCCGGTGGACGAGTCGGCACCGCGTGCGACGGCGATCGAGGGACTGCCGGCCGGAGCCGGTGCCACGGAGGCCGCCCGCCGTGAGCTGACCGAGTCCGGTGTGGTGGACCTGGTACGCGCCGAGGCGGCCGAACGGCTGGACGTGGCGGCCCGGTTGACCGCCCCCGCCCCCGCCCACGCCGAGCGCGCCGCACGCCTCCGCGCGGAGGCGGCCGTGCTGCTGCGCTTCCTGGAGACCACCGACAGCCAGGGCTCCCGCAGCGTGTAGGGCCCGGGAGCGGCGGTCAGGGTCTCCCGGGCGCCGTCAGGTCTCCCGGCGCCGTCAGGGCGTCGCCGTGAGCAGGGAGTCGTCCTCCGGCCGGGCGCCCGGCAGGCGGTGGCGGGCGGCGACCAGGGCCGTGTCCACGTCCGCCGTCCCGGTGGCCACGCACAGGGTGCGGGCGAGTTCGTCCATGCGGTCCCTGACCTCCTCGGTGCCCGCCTCGGCGTGCAGCAGCCGCAGGGTCTCGTACTGCTCGACCAGGTTGTTCAGGACGGCGGGGTGAGCCATCAGCACGGTGGTCTCCTTCCTGACGACGGGCGCCGGTTGTCTCGTGGGGGCCTGCTACCCGGTGATCCGTTCCGCATGCCCGGGCGTTCCGGAACCGGCGAACGCGCTAGCTTCACCCCATGACCAGCGCAGCCGCCCCCGCCTTCGCCGAGGCGCTCACCTCCTCGGACTCCCCCCTCGTCCTGGACGGCGGGCTGTCGAACCAGCTGGAGGCCGCCGGGCACGACCTGAGCGACGAGCTGTGGTCGGCGCGGCTCCTCGCCGACCGGCCGGAGGCGCTCGTGGCGGCGCACCTCGCCTACTACGAGGCGGGCGCGAGCGTCGTGACGACGGCCGGCTACCAGGCCACCTTCGAGGGCTTCGCGCGTCGCGGCATCGGGCACGACCGGGCAGCCGGGCTCCTGGCGCTCAGCGTCGAGCTGGGCCGTGAGGCGGCCCGGCGCGCCGGGGCCAGGGCGCCCGGCCGGCCGCTGTGGGTGGCCGCGTCCGCGGGACCGTACGGCGCGATGCTCGCCGACGGGTCGGAGTACCGGGGCCGGTACGGTCTGGGCGTCGCCGAGCTGGAGCGGTTCCACCGCCCGCGGCTGGAGGTGCTGGCCGCCGCCCGTCCCGACGTCCTGGCGCTGGAGACCGTGCCGGACGCGGACGAGGCGCGGGCCCTGGTGCGGGCGGTGCGCGGGCTCGGCGTGCCGGCGTGGCTGTCGTACACGGTCGAGGGGGACCGGACGCGGGCGGGCGACCCGCTGGAGGAGGCGTTCGCGGTGGCGGCGGCGTGCGAGGAGATCGTCGCCGTCGGGGTGAACTGCTGTGCGCCCGAGGACGCCGGGCGCGCGGTCGCGGTCGCGGCGCGGGTCACCGGCAGGCCCGTGGTGGTGTACCCGAACAGCGGTGAGGCGTGGGACGCGGAGGCCCGGACGTGGCGCGGGCGTTCGACGTTCTCGGCCGCCCGGGTGAGCGACTGGCGGGAGGCGGGGGCGCGGCTGATCGGCGGCTGTTGCCGCGTCGGGCCGGACGAGATCGCCGAGCTGGCCGCGAGGAGCGGTGCGGGCCCGACGCGCTGACCGTTCGGCCGTTGACCGGCTCGGTGCCGGTCGATCACCATGCCGGTGTCGCTGATGTGCCGACGCCCGGGAGTGATGCGATGCCGACCGCGCCCGTCCACCGCACACCGCCGCGCGTCCGCACCCCGCCGCTGTTCGCGAGGCGCGGGCGCGAGAGGCCGGTGTCCCTGGCATGAGCGTTCCCGGCATGAGCGTTCCCCGCGTGTCCGCGTACCTCCGGCTGCCGCCCGACGACCGGGAGTCGAGCCCGTGGACCGGGTTCACCCGGGCCCACTGGGAGGCGGCCGCGGACGGGCTGGTGCGGGCCGCGTGGCGATGGGCCACGCCGGGCGGGGCGCTGCTGGACCTGCCGGGGCGGCCGTCGCGCTCCGGGGTGCGCTCCGACGGGCTCGAGGGGTACGCGCGGACGTTCCTGGCGGCCGCGTTCCGCGTCGCGGGCGCCGGTGGGGCCGATCCGTACGGGCTGCTCGGCCGGTACGCGGACGGGCTGGCGGCCGGCACGCGCGCCCCCGGCCGCGAGGACACCGAGTCGTGGCCGCTGATCCTCGACCACCATGTGCGGGGCCAGCCGATGGTCGAGTCGGCGTCCGTGGCGCTCGGGCTGCGGCTGACCCGGCCGTGGCTGTGGGACCGCCTCGACGACGGTGTGCGGGACCGGGTCGAGGAGTGGCTGCGGGGCGCGCTGGGGCACCTGCCCGCGCCCAACAACTGGTACCTCTTCCCGCTGACCGTCGCCGGGTTCCTGGAGTCGGTGGGGCGCGGCGACGCCGGGACGCGGCGGGCCGTCGAGCGGGGGCTGGAGCTGCTGGAGGGCTGGTACCGGGGTGACGGCTGGTACACGGACGGCGACGGTCGTGCCTTCGACCACTACAACGGCTGGGCCCTGCACCTGTACCCGGTGCTGCACGCCCACCTCGGGGGCGACGCCGCCCTGCTCGGCGTGTACGGGCCGCGGCTGCGGGAGCACCTGGAGGGGTTGTCGCTGCTGTTCGGCGGCGACGGGGCGCCGGTGCACTTCGGCCGGTCGCTGACGTACCGCTTCGCGGCGGGTGCGGCGGTGGGCCTCGGGGCGGTGACCGGCCACTCGCCGCTGGCTCCCGGGGTCTCGCGGCGGCTGCTGAGCGGGTGCCTGCGGTACTTCCTGGAGCGGGGCGCGGTGGACGCGCGGGACGGGCTGCTGACGCCCGGCTGGCACGGCCCCCACGAGGCGTCGCTCCAGGCGTACTCGGGCCCCGCCTCGCCGTACTGGGCGTCCAAGGCGTTCGTGGCGCTGCTGGCCCCGGCGGCTGATCCGCTGTGGACGGCGCGGGAGGCGGCGGCGCCGGTCGAGGACGGCGGCGACCGGGTGCTGGCGCTGCCCGCGCCGGGGCTGCTGGTGCAGACGACCGGGGCGGACGGGGTGGCCCGGCTGCACAACCACGGCAGCGACCACGTGCACCCGTCGCAGGGCGACACGGCCGGCGCGCACGACGTGCTGTACGGGAGGTTCGCCTACTCCACGCGTACGGGACCGACGTCCGCCGCCAACCCGGCGGACAATCTGCTGTCCGTCGAGGTGGGCGGGGTGGCGTCGGTGCGCTGCCGGATCCGGCCGCTGGGCGCGGGACATGGCGACGGCTGGGGGTGGGCGGCCTCCTGGCACCGGCCGGTGTTCGCGTCCGGCCCGCCGATGGTGCCGGGGCTGTGCGCGTCGAGCGTGACGGTGGCGCGCGGCCGGTACGAGCTGCGGGCGCACCGGGTGGTGGGCCTGCCGCGCGGGGCGCGGGTGCGTCTGTCGGGCTGGGCGACCGGCCCGGACGAGCCGCTCGTGTCGCAACTGCGGGGCCTGTACGGGTGGGAGGTCCCGGACGCCGAGGAGGTGCGCGCCCCGCAGGGCACCGCGTTCACCCGCTGGGCGGTGCTCCCCCGGCTGTCCACCGCCCCGTCCGGCGGCGGCACGGCGGTGCTGGTGGCGCTGGCGTCCCTGACGGCCGGCCCGGACGCGGCGCCGCTCGCGGGCGTGGCGGAGGTGGTGCGGGGGTCCGCCGAGCGGGCGGACGGTGAGGTGGTGGAGGTGCGGTGGGCGGCGGACGGGTCGGTCACCCGGATCGCGTTCACCGCCGGCGCGTGCGCCCCGGGGGTGTCGGTCACGCACGCGCCGTAGACAGGGTGCGGTCGGCGGCCTGGAAGGTGCGGCGGTAGGCCAGCGGGGAGACGCCGATCGCGGCGTGCAGGTGCTGGCGCAGGGAGGTCGCCGTGGCGAAGCCCACCTCGCCGGCGATCCGGTCCACGGGCAGGTCGGTGGACTCCAGCAACTGGCGTGCGCGGGCGACGCGTTGCTGGATGAGCCAGCGGCCGGGGCTCATGCCCGTCTCCTCGCCGAACCGGCGGGCGAAGGTGCGGGCGCTCATCCGCGCGTGCCGGGCGAGGTCGGCGAGGGTGAGCGGGAGGTGCAAGTTCTCCAGCGCCCAGTGCCGGGTGGCGCCGGTGCCCTGCTCGGAGGTCTCGGGCACCGGCTGCTCGATGTACTGGGCCTGGCCGCCGTCGCGCCAGGGCGGCACCACGCACTTCCTGGCCACCTGGTTGGCCACCGCGCTGCCGTGGTCCTCGCGCACGACGTGCAGGCAGACGTCCACGCCCGATCCGGCGCCCGCCGAGGTGAGGACCTCTCCGCCGTCGATGAACAGGACGTCGGGGTCGAGTTCCACGTGCGGGAAGAGCTGCCGGAAGCGGGGCACCAGCGACCAGTGGGTGGTGGCGGTCCGGCCGTCGAGCAGGCCCGCCGCCGCCAGCAGGAAGGCGCCGGTGCAGATGGACACGATCCGGGTGCCCGGGCGGATCCGCGCGAGCGCGTCGGCGACCGGCCGGGACAGCTCGCCGGCGGTGGCGAGCTCCATGTCGTACGGCGGGATGACCACCGTGCCGGCGGTGGCCAGCGCCTCCGGCCCGTGCTCGACGGTGATGGAGAAGTCGGAGCCGGTGCGCACCGGACGGCCGTCGGCGGAGCAGGTCAGCACCTCGTACCGGCCGTCCGCCGATCCGAAGACCCGGTTGGGGATGCCCAGTTCGAAGGGATACACGCCGTCGAGGGCGAGGACTACCACACGGTGCATGGCACGATCCTATCGCAAAGTGGCAATCTTGCCATTTCCCGGGGGCACCGGCCCCGGCACAGTGGAACGCATGACAACGACAGCAACCATGCGAGCCATCAGCCAGGACGTCCACGGCGGACCCGAGGTCCTCAAGGAGGTGGAGCTCCGGCGCCCGGAGCCGGGCCCCAGCCAGGTACTGGTCCGTGTCCGCGCGGCGGGCGTCAACCCCACCGACTGGAAGCACCGCGGCGCCACGATGTTCCTGGGCGAACCGCCGTACGTCCTCGGCTGGGACGTCTCCGGAGTCGTGGAGGCGGTCGGCATGGGCGTCACCCTGTTCAAACCCGGCGACGAGGTCTTCGGGATGCTGCCCTACCCGTTCGGCGTCGGCTCCCACGCCGAGTACGTGACCGGCCCCGCCCGCGCCTTCGCCCACAAGCCGGCCGGCGTCGACCACGTCCAGGCGGGCGCCCTGCCGCTGGCCGCGCTGACCGCCTGGCAGGCGCTGGTGGACACCGCTCGGGTCGAGGCCGGGCAGCGGGTCCTGATCCACGCGGCGGCGGGCGGGGTCGGGCACCTCGCCGTGCAGATCGCCAAGGCGCGCGGGGCGTACGTGATCGGCACCGCCAGCGCGGGCAAGCACGCGTTCCTGAAGGAGCTGGGCGCCGACGAGGTGATCGACTACCGGGAGACGGACTTCGCCGAGGAGGTCGGCGACGTGGACGTCGTCCTGGACACCATCGGGGACGACGACTACCGCGCCCGCTCGCTGCGCACGCTGCGCCGGGGCGGCCTGCTGGTGTCCATCCTCCCGATGGGCGGCGAGGAGCTGGCGGCCCGCGCGGAGCCGCTCGGCGTGCGTACGGCGCTGATGCTGGTCGAGGCCGACCACGCGGGCATGAACGCGATCGCGCGGCTCGTCGAGGAGGGCAGCCTGCGCGCGGCCATCGCGGGCACGTTCCCGCTGGCGGAGGCCGCCAAGGCCCACGAGCTGGGCGAGACGGGCCGGACGGCCGGCAAGCTGGTCCTGACCGTCGGCTGACGCGCCACGCGCCGCCGTCACGCGCCGCGCCCGGTCCGGTCACCCCGGGCCGGGCGCGGCAGCGTGACACCTTCCGCCCTGAGGCGTTGTCCGGGTCATGGACGGTACGAACACTGAACAGAAACGATTGACCCGCGCCGCCGCGCCCGCCTCCGCGGTGCCCACCGTGGGCGTGGTCGTGGCGCGCACGGGCCGGCTGGCGCGGCTGGGGGACCCGCTGGCGTACGCGATGGACGTGCTGGGGCCGAAGCTGCGGGGGCGGCTGCGCCTGGTGGCGCGCGACAGCCGCTCGGGCGCCGGGGGCGCGCGGCAGGCGGTGCGGGAGCTGGTGGAGGTGGAGGGCGCCCGGATCGTGCTGACGCTGGCCGGCACGGAGGTGCTGCCGGCGGTCGCGGGCGCCTGCGAGGAGGCGGGCGTCCCGTGCCTGTCGAGCGCCTTCCCGTGGCAGGTGTACTACTACGGCGGCCGGCGGC
This sequence comes from Streptomyces ficellus, assembly GCF_009739905.1. Classification (NCBI taxonomy): domain Bacteria; kingdom Bacillati; phylum Actinomycetota; class Actinomycetes; order Kitasatosporales; family Streptomycetaceae; genus Streptomyces; species Streptomyces ficellus. The sequence goes on from NZ_CP034279.1 coordinate 1,113,641, forward strand.
GGCGCTGGACGTACCACTTCTGCTGGGGTCTCGACGACATCGCGGAGACCTTCGCCGACCTGTGGGAGGCCTCCGGGGGCACGGAACGGACGGTCGGGTGCCTGTGGAACGACGGCCCCCAGGGCTCCTGGTCGCGCCGCGACACGCACGGTTTCCTGCCCGCCGCACGCGCGCGGGGACACCGCCTGGTGGACCCGGCCGGGTACCGGGAGCCGGCCGCCGCCCTGGACGGGCACGTCACGGCTTTCCGGGAGGCGGGCGTGGACGTCGTCACCAGCGCGGCGACGGGGGCGGACCTCGGTGTGTTCCGCCGCGAGGCCACCGCCCGGGGGCTGCGGCCGCGGCTGATCACCTGCTCGCGGTGGCTGGCCTACCCGCCCGCCCCCGGGACGCCGGCCGGGCAGGCACCCCAGGCGAACGTGGCGACGCTCGTGTACTGGACGCCCGGCCACCCCTACCGCTCGTCCCTCGACGGCACGACCCCCGCGGAGCTGGCCGAGGGGTACGAGCGGGCCACGGGCGACCAGTGGCTCCAGCCGCTGGGCCTGGCGTACGCCCTGTTCGAGGTGGCCGCGCACGCCCTGGCCACGGCGACGGACCCCACGGTCCCCGAGTCGGTGGCCGCCGCGCTGGGCGCGACCCGGCTGGAGACGATCGCGGGCCTCCTCGACTGGACGTCCGGCCCCGAACCGCACATCGCCACGGTGCGGCTGGCGGGCGGTCAGTGGCAGCGGGGCCGGACGCACCCGTACGAACTGGTGGTCGTCGACAGCCGGCGGGTGGAAGGGCTGCGGGCGGACGGGGAGTTGCTGCCCCTCGGCGCCACCGACCAGATGTCAACCGGGGGTTGACGCTTCCCTGCTGTCAACCTACGGTTGACACATGACGAAGCCACTCGGTCTGGCACAGCCCGTCCGCCTCGACGACCTCATCGCGGCCATCAAGAAGGCCCACCCCGACACGCTCGACCAGCTCTCCGGGGCCGTGATCGCCGCGGACCACCTCGGCGAGGTGGCCGACCACCTGATCGGACACTTCGTGGACCAGGCCAGGCGCTCGGGCGCCTCCTGGACCGACATCGGCCGGAGCATGGGCGTCACCCGGCAGGCCGCCCAGAAGCGGTTCGTCCCGAAGGCCGGCGAGCCCTCGGACCTGGACCCCGCCCAGGGATTCGGCCGCTTCACGGAGCAGGCCCGCAACGTCGTGATGGCCTCGCAGAACGAGGCCCGCTCGGCCGGCAACGACGAGATCCGCACCGAGCACCTGCTGCTCGGCCTGCTGCACGAGCCCGAGACGCTCGCCGCCCGGGCGCTCACCGCACAGGGCGCGCCCCCCGACACGGTCCGGGAGGCGGCCACCGCGGCGCTGCCCCCGGGCACGGACGACGCGCCCGACCTCGTCCCCTTCGACGCCCCGGCCAAGAAGGTCCTCGAACTGACCTTCCGCGAAGCCCTCCGCCTCGGCCACGACCACGTCGGAACCGAGCACATCCTGCTCGCCCTGCTGGAGTTCGAGGACGGCGACGGTCTCCTCACCCGCCTCGGCGTCGACAAGGCGGCGACGGAAGCACACGTGACGGCGGCGGGGGGCGCCGAGGAGGACTAGGACTACGGTCCGACCGGCCGCCGGACCGGTCAGCCCCCGGGACCCTGCGGGTAGGCGAGCGCGACGTACGCCCAGCGTGCCGCGCCCACCGCCAGGAAGACCAGGGGCGGCGCAAGCCACCAGGGGCTGAGCGCGCGCCGCCGGACGGGGAGCAGGGCGAGCAGGAAGGCGCTGACGCCCAGCGCGACCAGCAGCGCCGACGCGAACTCGATGCCGGTCAGCGTCTGCTCGTCCCACGTCCCCCGCGGCCGGGCCACGAGAGCCCCGTAGGCGACGTAGCAGCTGAGCAGGTTCGCGAGTACCAGGAGCACACCCCACGGCCCTCGCGGTTCCTGACGGTCGCTCCGCTCGCCAGGCCCACCCCCGGTCACCACCAGTACGCGGGGTAGCTCGGGGCGCGGGGGCGGAGGCGGGAGGCGGCGTACTCGGCGAGGACGAGGAGCGTCGCGGCGCCGGTGAGCAGGGGGACGAACCGTTCGGGCGCGGGGGTCTGGAGGACGATGACGACGGTGGTGGCGCAGGCCGGGGAGTGCGGGGCGCGGGCGACCATCAGGAGGGCGAGGGTGACTCCCGCCGCGACCGCCGCCACCCAGGGGCTGCTGCCGGCGACGGCGAGCGCCGTGTAGCCGACGGCGGCGCCGATGAGGTGGCCGGCGAGGACGGAGCGGGGCTGGGCGAGGGGCAGCGTGGGCGCGCTGTGCACCAGGGCGGCGCTGGCGGCCAGCGGGGGTATCAGCACCGGCTCGTGGATGACCGCGCCGATCGCGGCGAGGACGAGGAGGCCCGTGGTGGCGGCGGTGAAGCTGTAGAGCGCCCCGGTGAGGGCGGGGCGGGCGGGGGCGTCGCCCTTGACGATCCGGTACCGCAGCGGCGTACGGGCGGGGGCGGGCCGGGCGGTCTCGGTGGGCGGCATGGGGTCGGCACTCAGCACGAACATCTCCGGGGCGGGCGGCACACGGCCGGTCGGGGGCAGGTCTGGAGCGGTCGGTGCTGTGCGGAGCACGCCCTGTGGTCGACAGTGCGCTGACCTTGCGCCGTCCCGGTCGGTCGGGCGCAGTCCGCCGTCGATGGTACCGATGGAGGGGGCACCTATCTGCGGGGGGCTCCGGCCCGCGGCGGCGCGCCGGTCCTTAGGCTCGTCCGCAGCGGGGCCCGCCGGGCGCGGTCCCGGCCCGGGCCGTACGACGGAAGGAGTCGCGATGCGCGTCGCGCTGTTCGTCACGTGTGTCAACGACGCGGTGTATCCCGCGACCGGGGTCGCCACGGTGCGGCTCCTGGAACGCCTCGGCGTCGCCGTGGACTTCCCCGCCGCCCAGACGTGCTGCGGCCAGCCGCAGTACAACACGGGCTACCGGGGTCAGGCCGCGACGCTGGCGCACCGCACGGCGCGGGCGTTCGAGGGGTACGAGTACGTCGTGACCCCGTCGGGTTCGTGCGCGGCGATGGTGCGCGACCACTACGCCGGGCTGGGCGAGCCGGGGCTCGGGCCGCGGACGTACGAGCTGACGGAGTTCCTGGTGGACGTGCTGGGCGTGACGGACGTCGGGGCGTACTTCCCGCACCGCGTGGCGTACCACCCGTCGTGTCACGGGCTGCGGTTGCTGCGCCTCGGCGAGCGGCCGCGCCGGCTGCTGGAGGCGGTCAGGGGCCTGGAGCTGGTGGAGCTGCCGGGCGCGGAGGAGTGCTGCGGGTTCGGGGGGACGTTCGCGGTGAAGAACCCGGCCGTGTCGGTGGCGATGGGGCGGGACAAGGTGCGGGGCGCCGTGGCGACGGGGGCGGAGGTGTTGTGCGGCGCGGACAACTCGTGTCTCATGCACATCGGCGGCGTCCTGCGGCGCGAGGGCGAGCGCGTGCGGGCGGTGCACATCGCCGAGATCCTGGCCGCCACGGAAGAGGAGCCGCTGCGGTGAGTGGAACGTTTCTGGGCATGCCCGCCTTCCCCGAGGCGGCCCGGGAGGCGGTGGCCGATCCGGTGCTCCGGGCGAACCTCCGGCACGCCACGCACACCATCCGCGAGAAGCGGGCCCGCGCGGTCGCCGAGCTGGACGACTGGGCGCTGCTGCGCGAGGCGGGCAAGGCCATCAAGGACCGTACGCTGCGCCATCTCGACACGTACCTGGTGCAGCTGGAGGAGGCCGTCACCGCGGCCGGGGGCACGGTCCACTGGGCGGCGGACGCGGCCGAGGCGAACCGTGTCGTGACCGGTCTGGTGAAGGCGACCGGCGAGCGGGAGGTCGTCAAGGTCAAGTCGATGGCGACGCAGGAGATCGGCCTGAACGAGGCGCTGGAGGCCGAGGGGATCTCCGCGTACGAGACGGATCTCGCCGAGCTGATCGTGCAGTTGGGCGAGGACCGGCCGTCGCACATCCTGGTGCCGGCGATCCACCGCAACCGCGGGGAGATCCGGGACGTCTTCCGCGACCGGATGGCCGACTGGGGCCGGCCGGCGCCGGACGACCTGACCGACGCGCCCGCCGACCTCGCGGAGGCGGCACGGCTGCACCTGCGGGAGAAGTTCCTGCGGGCGAAGGTGGGGATCTCGGGGGCGAACTTCATGGTCGCCGAGACGGGCACGCTGGTGGTGGTCGAGTCCGAGGGGAACGGGCGGATGTGCCTGACCCTGCCGGAGACGCTGATCTCGGTCGTCGGCATCGAGAAGGTGGTGCCCACCTGGCGCGACCTGGAGGTGTTCCTCCAGACGCTGCCGCGGTCGTCGACGGCCGAGCGGATGAACCCGTACACCAGCATGTGGACGGGGACGGCGGACGCCGACGGGCCCGGCGCCTTCCACCTGGTGCTGCTGGACAACGGCCGCACCGGCGCGCTCGCCGACGAGGTGGGCCGCCAGGCGCTGCGCTGCATCCGCTGCTCGGCGTGCCTGAACGTGTGCCCGGTGTACGAGCGGGCCGGCGGGCACGCGTACGGTTCGGTCTACCCGGGCCCGATCGGCGCGATCCTCACCCCACAACTGCGCGGCACGGCGAGCGACATCGACGCCTCGCTGCCGTACGCGTCGTCGCTGTGCGGGGCGTGCTACGACGTGTGCCCGGTCGCCATCGACATCCCCGAGGTGCTGGTGCACCTGCGCGGCGAGATCGCCGGGCGGGGCGGGAAGGGGCACCGGCTGGAGCGGGCGGCGATGCGGGCGGCGACCTGGCTGCTGGACCACCCCGGCGCCCTCGCCACCGGTGAGCGCCTGGCCTCCGCGACGCGCGCGGCGCACCCGTCGCGGCCGCCGGGCGCCGGCGCGTGGACGGAGGGCCGCGACCTGCCCGAGCTGCCGGAACGCCCGTTCCGCGACTGGTGGAAGAGGAACCGCGCATGAGCTCCCGCTCCCGTGAGCAGATCCTCGCCCGCGTCCGCGCGGCCGTCGCCGGCGCCCCGGACGCCCCGGAGCCCGCCCGTGACTACCGCACGAGCCACGCACCGGACGACCCGGGCGCCCTGCTGGACCTGCTGCACCGCAACCTGGCCGAGTACCGGGCGCACGTCCACCGCGCGACGGAGGGTGAACTGCCGTCGGCGATCGGCGGGTTGCTGACCGCGTGCGGCGCGTCCTCGGTCGCGGTGCCGCCCGGGCTGCCCGCGCACTGGCTGGCGGAGACGGCCGCCGAGCGGCGCCACGACACGGCGGGACGCCCCCTGTCGCCGTACGACCTCGACTCCACCGACGCCGTCGTCACGGGCTGCGCCCTGGCGATCGCCGAGACCGGCACGATCGTGCTGGACGCGACGGAGGGCCAGGGTCGCCGCGCCCTGACCCTCGTCCCGGACCTGCACGTCTGTGTCGTCCGCGCGCCCGGCCAGGTCGTCGCCTCGCTCCCGCTGGCTCTGCCGCGGCTGGACCCGTCGCGTCCGCTGACCTGGATCTCGGGGCCGTCGGCCACCAGCGACATCGAGCTGGACCGGGTGGAGGGCGTGCACGGTCCCCGTACGCTCCACGTCGTGCTGGTCACCGACGGCTGAGGGGGGCCGGCGGGGCGCTCCAGGGCCGGGGGCGGGGGCGCGTGCGGGGCACGGGTGGGGGCGCGCGTCCGGGCGTGCGCTGCGGCGCGACACGCGCACACGGACGCCAATACGCCATCACTTTGCGTCACACCTATTCACTACGCGTGATGACGCGTGGTGGGTTCCGTGCCCTGTCCGACCGGCCGCCCGCCGCGTGGATCATACGAAAGGGAAAGCAGCCCATGGCAGTCGAGACCCGCCCGGCCCCCGCGGCACCGACGATCCAGACGCAGGAGCACATCCAGCTCAGCCTCAGCACGCGGGCGGCGCGCAATCTCGCGACGACCACCAAGTCCCAGCCCCAGATGCAGGAGATCAGCTCGCGCTGGCTGCTGCGCAAGCTGCCGTGGGTGCACGTGCCCGGTGGCACCTACCGGGTCAACCGACGGTTGTCGTACGCCGTCGGCGACGGCCGGGTGACCTTCGTGCAGACCGGTGCCAAGGTGCAGGTCGTACCGGCCGAGCTGGGCGAACTGCCGCTGCTGCGCGGCTTCACCGACCCCACGGCGCTGGCGGCGCTGGCCGACAAGTTCGTCCAGAAGGAATACGAGCCCGGCCAGGTCATCGTGGAGACGGGCCGCAAGGCCGATCAGGTCTTCCTGATCGCGCACGGCAAGGTCGAGAAGATCGGCAGGGGCAAGTACGACGACGCCGAGACGCGGCTGGGCATGCTCGCCGACGGTGACTCCTTCGGCGGCCGGATGCTGGCCTGCGACAACGGCAGCAAGTGGGAGTTCACGGTCCGCGCCACCACCCGCACCACGGCGCTCGTGCTGTCGCAGACCGCGTACAAGCAGGTGGCGAGCCAGTACGAGGGCCTGCGCGACCACGTCCAGGGCTTCACGTCCAACGGGCACCGGCCGACGAACAAGTACGGCGAGGTCGAGATCAGCTTCCTCTCCGGCCACGACGGCGAGCCGAACCTGCCGACGACGTTCGTGGACTACGAACTCGAGCCGCGTGAGTACGAGTTGAGCGTCGCGCAGACCGTGCTGAAGGTGCACAGCCGGGTCGCGGACCTGTACAACCAGCCGATGAACCAGACGGAGCAGCAGCTCAAGCTCACCGTCCAGGCGCTGCGCGAGCGCCAGGAGCACGAGCTGGTCAACAACCCGGAATTCGGGCTGCTCCACAACACGGACTACGACCAGCGCATCCAGGCCCACTCCGGCGCACCGACCCCGGACGACCTCGACGACCTGATCAGCATGCGCCGCAACACGCAGTACCTGTTCGCGCACCCGCGCACCATCGCCGCGTTCGGCAAGGAGTGCAACAAGCGGGGCCTGTACATCGGCAGCGTCGACGTCGGCGGGCACCAGATCCCCGCCTGGCGCGGCATCCCCCTCCTGCCGTGCGGGAAGATCCCGATCACCGAGCACCACACGTCGTCGATCATCGCGATGCGTACCGGCGAGGACAACGAGGGCGTCATCGGCCTGTTCCAGACGGGGCTGCCGGACGAGTACGAGCCGGGGCTCAACGTCCGCTTCATGGGCATCGACGAGAAGGCGATCATCTCCTACCTCGTCAGCACCTACTACTCCGCCGCGGTCCTGGTTCCGGACGCCATCGGCATCCTGGAGAACGTCGAGGTACGGCCCCGCGCCGAGTAGTCGGACCGCACCGCACCCTCCGGGGCGGGACCCTCCGCGGTCCCGCCCCGGCCCGCCCCCTCACTCAGGAGTTCCCCCGGCATGACCACGACCACCTCCTCCTCCGGCGAGGTGCTGCGCACCGACTTCCAGAAGTCGGTGGCCGCCTACTGGGACACCAACCGGCAGGACCCGGTCAACCTGCGGCTCGGCGAGGTCGACGGGCTCTACCACCACCACTACGGGCTCGGTGACTACGACCCGGCCGTCCTGGAGGGACCGGAGGACACCCGCGAGGAGCGCATCGTCCGGGAGTTGCACCGCCTGGAGACCGCGCAGGCGGACGTCCTGCTGGACCACCTGGGCCCCGTCACGCCCGAGGACCGGCTGCTGGACGCCGGCTCCGGGCGCGGCGGCACCAGCTTCATGGCCCACCAGCGCTTCGGCGCCCACGTCGACGGGGTGTCGATCTCCGAGTACCAGGTCGGCTTCGCCAACACCCAGGCCGAGGAGCGGGGCGTCGGCGACCGGGTGCGGTTCCACTTCCGCAACATGCTGGACACCCGCCTGGAGACCGGTTCCCGCCGGGCCGCCTGGACCAACGAGACCACCATGTACGTGGACCTCTTCGAGCTGTACGCCGAGATGTCCCGCGTGCTGCGGCCCGGTGGCCGCTACGTCTGCGTCACCGGCTGCTACAACGACCTCACCGGCGGCCGGTCCAGGTCCGTGAGCCGCATCGACGAGCACTACACGTGCAACATCCACCCGCGCAGCGCGTACTTCAAGGCCCTGGCGGCCAACGGCCTCGTGCCGATCGACGTCGTGGACCTGACCGCCCGGGCCCTCCCCTACTGGCGGCTGCGCGCCCGGTCCGCCCTGGCCACGGGCATCGAGGAGCCCTTCCTCACCGCGTACGAGGAGGGCAGCTTCCACTACCTGCTGATCGCGGCGGACCGGATCTGACGCCCACGGGTGCGGGAGCGCGCCGAGGCGTACCGTGGGCAGGTAGGCAGGCAGCCCGCCGTCGCGCCACGGAAGGACGGTGCCTCCCATGCACGAGGAACAGCTGTTGCCGGGTCGTACGGCTGGCGCGCAGTCGCACGGCCTGTGCCGGGGGGACATCGGCCGGCGGGTGGCCGCGCGCCGCGCGCAGCTCGGTCTGAGCCGCGAGGAGGTGGCCGTGCGGGCACGCTCCGCGCCGGGTTACATCCAGTACCTGGAGGAGCAGCCCGCCACCCCGGGGATCGGTTTCCTGATGCGGCTGTCGGACGCGCTGGAGACCAGCGTCGTGGAGCTCACCGGCGGCACCGCCGACCTGGCCCCCGGCGGCGCCCACGCCCCGCTCCACCCCGAGCTGGTCGATCTCGACCTCGACGAGTGCCGCACCCTGCTGGGCACGCACGGTGTGGGGCACGTCGCCGTCACGACGCACGACGGGCCTGCCATCCTGCCGGTGAACTACCTGGTCACCGATGGTGAGGTCGTCTTCCGGGTCGCGTCGGACGCCGGGGTGGCGCCCATGGGCGGGGACGGCCGGACGGCGTTCGAGGTGGACCACATCGACGACGCGCTGTGCCGCGGCTGGAGCGTGCAGGTCGTGGGCGAGCCGCATGACGTCACCGACCCCGAGGCGGTGCGCAGGCTCGACGAGGAGGCGTACGGCACGCCGTGGGCGGACGCCGCGGACGCCCACTGGGTGGCCGTCACCCCGGCCCGGGTCAGCGGCCGGCGCATCGACGTCCCGTACGCCCACGGGTCGTACCCCCGCGTCTAGCACTATCTTCGATGGATCAGGCCCGATCAGGACGGATCGGGCAGCGGCAGTTCGCGGACCTCGCCCGGTTCGACCGGGACCACGGTGCCGTCGGGCAGCTCGACGCCGATCGGTTCGCTGCCGGAGCCCGGCACGGCGATGTGCAGGTGCCCCGGTGTCATGCGCAGCCGGACGCCCCAGTGGCCCCGGTAGCGGAGGGTGAAGTCGTACTGGGACAGCTCGGGCAGCGGCACCGGGTCGAGGCGGAGCGTCCCGCCGCGGGTCTCCAGGCCGGTCAGGCCGCGCTGTACGAGGTCGAGGGTGCCCGCCATCGCCCCGAGGTGGACGCCCTCGCCGGTGGTGCCGCCCTGGACGTCGGCGATGTCGCCCTCCAGGGCCTCCTGGCAGAACCGCCACGCCTCGGCACGCCGGACCCGGGCCAGGACCCAGCCGTGCACCAGGCCGCTCAGGGTCGAGCCGTGGCTGGTGCGGCGCAGGTAGTAGTCCACGGTCCGCCGCCAGGTCCCGTCGTCCAGGTCGTGGCCGAGGCGGCCCAGCAGGGCGCGCAGCTCGGCGGGTGAGAAGAGGTAGCCGAGCATCAGGACGTCGGCCTGCTTGGACGCCTGGTAGCGGTTGACGGAGTCACCCTCGGCCTCCAGGATCCGGTCGAGCCTGCGGATGTCGCCGTAGCGGCGCCGCCAGCCCTCCCAGTCGAGTTCGGCGAGCTCGCCGAAGCCCTCGAACTGGCTGATGACGCCCTGGTGGAAGGGCACGTGCAGGCGGCGTGAGACGTCCTCCCACAGCTCCAGCTCACCGTGGTCCAGCTCCGTGCGCTCGGCCAGCTCGCGCCGGCGCGGTTCCGGCAGGTCGCGCAGAAGCTCCAGGGTGCGCGCGAGCACCCAGGCGGCGGTGACGTTGGTGTACGCGTTGTCGTCGAGCCCGGGCCGCGCGGCGTCCGGGTAGGCGTCGTGGTACTCGTCGGGCCCGAGGACGCCGCGGATGCGGTAGCGGCCGAGACCGGGGTCGAAGGCGGCGCGGCAGGCCCAGAAGCGGGCGGTCTGGAGCAGCATCTCCGCGCCCTTGGTGTGCAGGAACTCGGTGTCGCCGCTCGCCTCGCAGTACTGCCACACGTTGTACGCGACGGCCGAGCCGACGTGGTGCTGGAGGTGGGAGTGGTCGGGCAGCCAGCGTCCGGAGCGCGGGTTGAGGTGGAGCGTCTGGGTCTCCTCGCGGCCGTCGCTGCCGCTCTGCCACGGGTACATGGCCCCGGTGCAGCCGGCGTCGCGGGCGGTGAGGCGGGCGCGTTCCAGCCGCCGGTGGCGGTAGGTGAGCAGGGCCCGGGAGACCTCGGGGAAGTGCAGGTTGAGGTAGGGCAGGACGAACAGCTCGTCCCAGAAGATGTGGCCGCGGTACGCCTCGCCGTGCAGGCCGCGGGCGGGCACGCCGACGTCGAGGTCGGCCGTGTGCGGGGAGAGGGTCTGCAGCACGTGGAAGAGGTGCAGGCGCAGGATCCGGCCGGCCTGGCCGGGGACCTCCAGCGCGGCCCGCCGCCACAGCTGCCGCCAGGCGGCGCGGTGCGAGGCGAGCAGCGCCTCGAAGCCGGGGGCGCGGCGCGCCCGGTCGACGGCGGCGTTCAGGGGGTCGCTGATGGCCGCGTCGCGGGAGGTGTGCAGGGCGACGGTCTTGTCCAGGACGACCGGGCTGCCGGGCCGGAGCGCGAGGCGGAAGCGCTGGGTGACGCGGCCCTCGTCGTGGTGGACGGCGGGCGCGGTGTCCTCGGCGCCGGTGAGGGTGGTGCGGGCCGCCATGCCGACGCGCAGGTCGGAGGTGCGGGTGCGGCAGCGCAGCCACACCGTGCCGGGGCCGGCGTCGCCCGTGTGCACATGGGTGAGGTGGCGGGAGGCGAGCTGCCGGTAGCGGGCCACCCCGGCGTTGGTGACGGTCCCGTCGAGGGCGGCTTCGACGTCGAGCGTGCCGGCCCAGTTCTCGGCGGTGAACTCGGTGCGCAGTGCGGCGAGGTGCGGGGAGGCCATGTGGACCAGCCGGGTCTGGCGTACGGCGAGGCGCCGGCCGTCGTCGTCCTCGTAGCGGGTGACGCGCTCCAGGGTGCCGGCGCGGAGGTCGAGCGTCTGGCGGTGGTCGCTCAGCTGGTCGCTGTCGGGCCCGAGCCAGGCGCCGGGGGTCTCGGAGTCGTCGATGCGGTAGCGCAGGGGCAGCCAGTTGGGCAGGTTGACCATGTCCTCGTTCTCGACCGTGCGTCCGGCCACGTCGGAGGTGAGGCGGTTGTAGCAGCCGGCGGCGTAGGTGCCGGGGTAGTGGGTGGCGTCGGCGGAGCACTCGGTGGCGGCGCCGCGGGTGGCGAAGTAGCCGTTGCCGAGGGTGCACAGGGTTTCGCGCAGGCTCTCCTTGGCGGGGGCGTACCCCTCGTACTCCCAGGTCCAGTCCGTCACGACGGCGCTCCTTCGCGGGGCGCCACGAGCAGCTCCGCCAGGTCGGGTACGACGATGTCGGCGCCCGCGCGGCGCAGGGCGTCCGCTGTTCCGGGGCCCGCCGTGCGGTCGACGCCGACCACCAGGCCGAAGCCGCCGCGCCGGGCGGCGTCGACGCCCGCGAGGGCGTCCTCGACGACCGCGCAGTCGGCCGGCGGGGTGCCGAGGCGGCGGGCGCTCTCCAGGAACAGCGCGGGGTCGGGCTTGCCCGGCAGCCGGAGCCGGGCCGCGTCGGTGCCGTCGACGCAGGCGTCGAACAGCTCCAGGGCCCCGGCGGAGGCGAGGGCCTCGCGGGCGTGCCGGGACGCGGAGGCGGCCGCGAGCGGCGTCCCGGCGCGGCGCAGGGCGCGCAGCAGCCGCAGCGACCCCGGGTAGGCGTGCGCCCCGGTGGTGCGGAGCCGTTCGGTGAACAGCCGTTCCTTCTCGGCGGCCACCGCCCGGGTCGTGTCGGGGGACGGCCGGGGGCCGCGGGAGGCGAGGAACGCGGCAGCGCCGTCGAGGCGGGACCGGCCGTCGGCGTACCGGAGGTAGTCCGCCGTGGCGTCGAAGGGGCGGCGCCCGGCGGGGTCGTCGGGCGGATGCGCGCGGAGGTGGGCGTCGAAGGCCGCCTTCCAGGCCGCGGCGTGCAGCCGGGCGGTGTCGGTGACGACGCCGTCGGTGTCGCACACCACGGCGCGCATCGCCCGCAGCCGGGGGTCGGGGACCGGTGCGGTCATGGGCGGTTCCTCCTGGATCGTCCTGCGGACCCCGGCGAGTTCCCTGCTACGGCCGTGGTACGCGGCGGCCGGCGGCCCCTCTCCCCCGGCGTCCCTCTCCGGGACTACCGCCGCGTCCTTCGCCGTACCTCTCGGGTACCACGGCCGTCCGTCCACGGTCGTGACCTCGGCCGGGGAGGCAACCCCGCACGGTTCTTGATCCTCTTCTCTGCCGAAGCGCGCGCGGTCGACCGATCCGACGAGAGAGAAGAGAAGGCACGCATGTTCAGCAAGGCTCTCGCGCCCGAGTACCAGGGTGCGCTCAGCGCGCTGTCGGTGAATTCGTCGCTCACGGACGTCCTCGCCGCGGCGACCGAGCAGATGGCCGCCGCCCGGCGGGCCGGGGACGCGCCCGAGACGGCGCGTGCCGCGCTGGCCCTGGCCGAGGCGCACCGGCGGCTCGGGCACGTCGAGGCCGCGGACCGGGCGTGGAAGGAGGGGTACCGCACGGCCCGTTCGGCCGGAGACCTGTCGGCCATGGCGTGGGCGCTGTGGAGCGGTGGCACGCTGGCCCGGCAGCGCGGCGCGCTCGCGCTCGCGTTCCGGCTCCTGCGGTACGCGGCGGACATGGGCAAGCGAGGTGGTGACATCGTTGCCCATGGGTACTCGCTGGCCGGGCTCGCGGAGACGGGCCGGATCCAGGGCGACTACGAGGCGGTCGGCGCCCTGCACGACGAGCTGCTCGCTGAGGCGCGCAAGCGGGGGGAGGCGCGGCACACGGTGTGGGCGCTGGAGGGCATCGCGCAGATGCACCGCAACAGTGGCCGGTACGACACGGCGTACGAGCTGTTCGAGGAGGCCGCCGGGATAGCGGCCGGCGCGGACGACCGGCGGGGCCACGCCTGGGCGCTGCGCGGGCTGGCCGACATCGTCTCGGTGCGTGACGGGGACACCGGCCGGGCACTGGAGCTGCTCTCCCGGGCGGAGGCGGGCTGCCGGGAGATGGACCTGTCGAGCGCGCTGGCCTACAACCACAAGATGCGCGGCAACGTGCTGTACCGGGCGGGGCGGTACGCGGAGGCGCTGGAGATGTACGAGCAGGCGCTGGCCGAGTTCCGGGCGATGGACGAGCCGCGTGGCGAGGCCCTGTCCCGGCTGGGTGCGGTGAAGGCCCGCGCCCGTTTGGGTGCAGATCCGGCCCGCACGGCTGCCGAACTTGACGAACTCGGTGGCATTCTTGACCGCATCGGACTGCGCCATGCCCGAGCCATGGTCGACAAGGCCCATGCCGAGCTCGGCCTGCCCGTCGAGGAGTCCCACCGATGACCCGCTCCCAGCGCCGACCCGAGGCGCCGACGTCCGCCCCGGCGCACGCGGTGCCGTCCGGCGGCGCCCTGCCCCCGAAGGAGCCGGCCGCCGAGCGGCGACCCGGCAGGCCGGGCACGGAAGGCGGGACGGGCATCGAAGGTGCTTCGGGCGCGGCGGGCGCGGCGGGCGCTTCGGGCGTCGAAGGCGCGTCGTCGGGCACGGAAGGCGCTTCGGGCGTCGAAGGCGCGGAGGCGGTGCTGGCTCGGTGCCGGGCCATGGTCGAGCCGGCCCTGCGGGCGCGGGTCGGCGGGATGCACGCCTGGCCGGCCGAGATGGCCGGGTACGCCTTCGGGTGGTGCGAGCAGGGCGGCGAGCCCCGCGCGGGGTCGTCCGGGAAGGGCGTGCGGCAGGCACTGGCCGTGCTGTGCGCGGAGGCGGCGGGGGCGCCCGCGGAGGCGGCCGTCGACGGTGCGATGGCCGTGGAGCTGGTGCACACGTTCTCCCTGCTCCACGACGACATCATGGACGGCGACGAGACCCGCAGGCAGCGCCCCGCGGCGTGGAAGGCGTACGGGACGGGACCGGCCGTCCTGGCGGGCGACGCGCTGTTCGCGCTGGCCTTCGAGGTCCTGGCCGGCTCGCCGGGCCCGCACGGCGGTGCGGCCGTGCGGCGGCTGTCGCGGGACATGGCGGACCTGGTGGACGGCCAGGCGGAGGACCTGCTGTTCGAGGAACGGCCGTGGACGGGCCCCGGCGCCGTCGAGGTCGGGGCGTACCTGCGCATGGCCGAGCACAAGACGGGGGCGCTGCTGGGCTGCGCGGCGGCGCTGGGCGCCCTGCTGGCGGGCGCGCCCGCCGCGACGGTGGACGCGCTGGCCACGGCGGGGCGTCAGCTGGGCGTCGCGTTCCAGGCGGTGGACGACGTGCTGGGCCTGTGGGGCGACCCGGTGGTGACGGGCAAGCCGGTCCACGGCGACCTGCGGCGCCGCAAGAAGACGCTGCCGGTGCTGGCCGCGCTGGCGGCGGGCGTACCGGCGTCCCGCCGGCTGGCCGCGCTGCTGAGCGGCGCCGGGCCGCTGGAGGAGGCCGCGCTGCGCGAGGCGGCGGGGCTCGTGGAGGAGGCGGGCGGCCGGGCGGCGGCCATGGCGGAGGCGGACGCCCGCCTGGACCGGGCGCGGGCGTGCCTGCGCGGCGTTCCGCTCGCCCCGGAGCCGGCCGGCCGGCTGCTGGCGCTGCTCCCGTACGTGGTGGGCCGGGCCGGCTGAGCGGGCCGGAGGGACGGCCCCGACAAAGGCGTCCAACTCCCGGGAAACGACCGATTCCCCACCTGGCACGCACATCCGTTATGAGGCATTGCCAGGGAATCTGCACACCGAATGTACAGGCGTCACACGGCCTCCCGGCGGCCGTCATGATCCGGCCGGTGCGCGGTTACCCCTGGTACCGGAATGTCCCGTTCCGAAACTCCCGTGACACGGCCGCCGAATGGGCCGGACGCCCGCCGTGTGAAGAAGCTGCCACCAAGCCATGGACGCACCTGCACATCGACGTAATTCAGCACCGGTGAACCGCCGTTACGGCCGCTCACCGGATTGGCTGAGCAACGCGCCCCCGTGCTTTGATCCATCGCACTGCGGCAGCCGCACAAAGGCTCGCTCCGTAGTCATTTCGAGTAATTCGCGCGAAGGGAACAACATGAACCCGCAGATCCAGACCCAGGAGATCTCCGACGCCGACCTGGACGCCGTGTCCGGTGGCCTCCACAGCGCCGTTGCCAGCGGTGTCGTCGGCAGCGCGACCGCCACGCTCGACTCGGTTGCCCCGGTTTCCGGCATCGCCGCCTCCGCCGTCGGTGCGGTCGAGGGCCTCGCCGGCCTGAACACCTCGGCCGTCACGGGCCTGGTCGCCGGTCTCTGAGACGGTACGAGTGAGCCCCGGGACTTCTTTCGTTCCGGGGCTCACCGCGCTGTCGCCTTCCTGATCCGAACGTGTGCAGTTGAGGGAAGAGTTACGTGCAGTTCCGCCAAAAGGCCCTTTCCAAGCTGCAATCCCCCGAGGAAATAGACCTGCCGGTGCGTTTCGCCCGCCCGCAGGGACTCCTCGTCCTGGCCGTCACCGTCGTCGCCATGGCCGCCGCCACCGTCTGGGCCGTCACCGGCTCGGTCTCCGCCACGCTCACCGCGCCCGGCGTCCTCAGCCACGGCAAGGGCAGTTACGTCCTCCAGAGCCCCGTCGCCGGCCAGGTCACCGCGGTGCTCGCCGACGAGGGCGACCACCTCCCCGCGGGCGCCCCGCTGCTGAACGTGCGCACCAGTGAAGGCACTTCGGTCGTGCGCACCATCGAGGCCGGCCGCGTCACCACCCTCGTCGCGGCCATCGGCTCGGTGGTCACGACCGGGTCCGACGTCGCGTCGGTGGAGCGCGTCGGCACCGAGGACGCCCCCCTGACGGCCACGCTCTACGTGCCGGCCGACCGCGGCGCGAGCGTCCCCGTGGGCGCCTCCGTGGACCTCACGGTCCCGTCGGTGCCCTCCCAGACGTACGGCGTGCTGCGCGGCCGGGTGAAGGCCGTCGGCCGCACCGCACAGACCCGCCAGCGCATCACCGCCTTCCTCGGCAACAGCCAGCTCGGCGAACAGTTCTCGCGCGCCGGCCAGCCGGTCGCGGTCGTCGTCGAGCTGGAGCGGTCGCCCGCGACGAGGACGGGTTACGCCTGGTCGACCTCCGAGGGCCCCGGATACGCACTGGACTCCATGACCGTGGTGAGCGCCTCCGTGCACCTGGCCTCCGAGCACCCGGCCGATTGGCTCCTGCCGTGAGCGCGCCCGGCGGCCGCCGCCGCGCCCAGCCGGCCCCGAGAACGAAGCCGAGGACGAAGACCGGACGCCGCCCCCGGCCCGTCCGCACGCCCACCGTGCTCCAGATGGAGGCCGTGGAGTGCGGCGCCGCCTGCCTGGCCATGGTGCTCGCCCACCACGGACGGCACGTGCCGCTGGAGGAGCTGCGCATCGCGTGCGGTGTCTCCCGCGACGGCTCCCGCGCCAGCAACGTCCTCAAGGCCGCGCGGAGTTACGGCCTCGAGGCCAAGGGCATGCAGATGGAACCGGCGGCGCTCGCCGAGGTGCGGGCCCCGGCCATCCTGTTCTGGGAGTTCAACCACTACGTCGTCTACGACGGGACGGGGCGCCGGTTCGGCCGCCGGGGCGTGTACGTCAACGACCCCGGCAAGGGGCGCCGGTTCGTCTCCCCCGAGGAGTTCGACACCAGCTTCACCGGTGTGGCCCTGGTCTTCGAACCGGGCCCGGCCTTCCGCCGGGGCGGCCGCAGGCCCGGTGTCCTGAGCGCGGTTCCCGCACGGCTGCGCGGTACGACGGGCACCCTGCTCGCTGCGCTCCTCGCGAGCCTCCTGCTCGTGGCGGTGGGCGCGGCGCTGCCCGCGCTGAGCCGTACGTACATCGACATGTTCCTGATCGGCGACCAGACGTCGGTGCTGGGGCCGCTGTTCGCGGCGATGGCGGCGATGGTCGTCCTGACGGCCGTACTGACGGGCCTGCAACAGGCGAACCTGCTGCGCGGCCGCATCATCTCGTCCACCCTCGGCAGCGCCCGCTTCCTCAGACACCTGATGCGGCTGCCGGTGACGTTCTTCGCCCAGCGCAGCCCGGCCGACCTGGTGCAGCGGCTCCAGTCCAACGACGCGGTGGCCGAGACCCTGGCCCGGGACCTGGCAGCCGCGGGCGTGGACGGCGTGGTCGTCGTCCTCTACGCGCTGCTGCTGTGGACGTACGACCCGCAACTGACCGTCGTCGGGATCGGGATGGCGCTCCTCAACATCGTCGCCATGCGGATCGTGATCCGGCTGCGGGCGACGCACACCCAGAAGCTGAGGGCCGACAGCGCACGGCTGACCAACACCTCGTACACCGGTCTCCAGCTGATCGAGACCATGAAGGCGACCGGCGGCGAGAACGGCTACTTCCGCCGCTGGGCGGGCCAGCACGCGACGACCCTGGAGGTGCAGCAGCGCCTCGGGGTGCCAAGCGCGGCCCTCGCCGTCGTCGCGCCCACCCTGGCGGTCTTCAACAGCGCGCTGATCTTGTGGATCGGCGGGCTGCGCGCGGTGGAGGGGCACATCTCCATCGGCCTGCTCGTCGCCTTCCAGGCCCTGGTCACCCGCTTCACCGCGCCCATCACCCGGCTGAACGGGGTGGCGGGCCGCATCCAGGACTTCGCCGCCGACGTGGCCCGCCTCAAGGACGTGGAGAGCTTCCCCGTGGACGCCCTCTACGCGCGCGTGGAGCCGGAGGCGAGCACCCGGCGCCTCAAGGGCCATGTGGAGCTGGAGAACATCACGTTCGGCTACAGCCCGCTGGACGCGCCGCTGCTGAGCGGGTTCTCCCTGACGGTGGGACCGGGTCGGCAGGTGGCCCTGGTCGGTGGCTCGGGCAGCGGCAAGTCCACCGTCTCGCGGCTGATCTCCGGCCTCTACACCCCCTGGGAGGGGACGATCCGCATCGACGGGAGGCGACTGGAGGACATCCCGCGCGGTGCGCTGGCCGCGTCCGTGTCGTTCGTCGACCAGGACGTGTTCCTGTTCGAGGGCACCGTCCGGGACAACGTGGCCCTGTGGGACCCCTCCATTCCGGACGACGCCGTCGTCGCCGCCCTCAAGGACGCCGCCGTGTACGACGACGTCGTGGCGCGCCGCCCCGGCGGGATCCACAGCCGTGTCGAGCAGGACGGGCGCAACTTCTCCGGCGGGCAGCGCCAGCGCCTGGAGATCGCCCGTGCGCTGGTGCGGCGGCCGAGCGTCCTCGTGCTGGACGAGGTGACGAGCGCGCTGGACGCCGGCACCGAACGGGTCATCATCGACAACCTGCGGCGGCGCGGCTGCGCGTGCGTGGTCATCGCCCACCGGCTGTCCACGGTCCGCGACAGCGACGAGATCGTGGTGCTGGACCACGGCACGGTCGTCGAGAGGGGCCGCCACGAGGAGCTGCTCGCCGCCTCAGGCGCGTACGCCGAGCTGGTCAAGGAGCGCTGACATGTCCGTTCACCCGGAGGTCCACCCCCAGGCGGCCGCGGCCGACCCGGTGGTGCACGCACTGGGCGCCCTGGGCGCCCCGGTGGACTGCGCGGGCCTGCGGAACGTGCCGCTCGAGGGGCCGTACGTGCTGTGGCTGGTCCTGGCGGGCGGGCTCGACCTGTTCGCCGTGGACGCCGCCCAGCAGGGCCACTGGCACTTCCTGGGCCGCCTGGAGGCCGGCAGCCTGCTCCTCGGCCCGGTCGAGGGCCCGCAGCACACCCTGGTGGGCCGCCCCACGCAGGACTGCGCGCTGCGCCGGATCGGCCTGCGGGAGCTGTACGCCGGGCACGACCCGTACTCCACGGGCCCGTACCACCCCGCGGATCCGTACGGTGAGCCCACGCCCCTGGAGCACGCCGTCGCGCTGGGCACCGCCCGCAGTCTGGGCGTGCTGTTCGAGGCGCCGCTCGACGACGGGCGCTCCCCCGCTGACGAGGCCGTCGCGGACGACGACATGCTGTGGATGCCGGTCCCGCCGGGCAGCGTCCGGTACGGCGCCGAGTACAGCGCCGACGCGGCGGGAGACCTGCTGGTCGACGGGGCGTTGTGGCAGCGCATGGTGAACCAGCAGCACCGGCTGCTGTCCGCCGTGGACCGCTGGATCGAGCAGCTGGAGCGCGCCCACGAGGACCGGACGGCGGCCGGCCTCAAGGCGGGTGAGGCGGTCCGCGCCCGGGCCGACCAGGCGCTGCTGGCGTCCATCGGGCGGGCCGACCGCTCGGGCCGGAAGCACGGCCCGGCGGCGAGTGACGACGCCACGTTCGCCGTGTGCCGGCGGGTCGCCCGCGCGGCCGGGATCACGCTGGCCGAACCGGCGCTGAGCGGTGTGGCCGACGAGCGGACCGGCGCCGTGGAGCGCATCGCGGTCGCCTCCCGGGTCCGCACACGCGCGGTGCGGCTGGAGGGGCGCTGGTGGCGGACCGACTCCGGGCCGCTGGTGGGTCACTGGGCGAAGTCCGGCGCCCCGGTGGCGCTGCTGTGGCGGCGCGGCCGGTACGAGGCGGTGAACCCCGCCTCGGGTCTGCGGCTGCGCATCGGTGGGGAGCGGGCGGCGGAGCTGGAGCCGCGGGCGGTGATGTTCTACCGCCCGCTGCCGGAGGGGCCGTTGACTCCGGCCCGGCTGCTGCGGTTCAGCCTGCGCGGCGCCGGGGGCGACGTACGGAACCTGGCGCTCGCCGGTCTGGTGACGGTGATCCTCGGCGCCCTGGTGCCGGTCGCGACGGGCCGGATCCTGGGCGTGTACGTCCCGTCCGCGCAGACCGGGCTGATCGCGCAGGTCGCGCTGGCCGTGATGGTGGCGGGTGTGGTGTCGGCCGCGTACATGCTGATGCAGAACCTGACGGTGCTGCGGCTGGAGGGGCGCGTGGAGAGCGTGCTCCAGCCGGCCGTGTGGGACCGGCTGCTGCGGCTGCCGACGACGTTCTTCGCCGGACGCTCCACCGGCGAACTGGCCAGCGCGGCCATGGGGATCAGCGCGATCCGCCGCGTCCTGACGGGCGTCGGCCCGGTGGCCGCGCAGGCGAGCACGGTCGGCGCGGTGAACCTGGTTCTGCTGCTGTGGTACAGCGTTCCGCTGGCGCTGGCGGCGATGGCGATGCTGCTGGTGATCGGGGTTGTCTTCCTCGGGCTCGGGCTGTGGCAGGTGCGCTGGCAGCGGCGGCTGGTCGAGCTGAACAACAAGCTCAACAACCAGGCGTTCCAGACCCTGCGCGGGCTTCCCAAGCTGCGCGTCGCGGCCGCCGAGAGCTTCGCGTACGCGGCGTGGGCGCGGGAGTTCGCCCGGTCGCGCGAGCTCCAGCAGCGGGCCGGCCGGATCCGCAACCTGACCACCGTCCTGGACGCGGTCTACCTGCCGCTCTGCTCGCTGATCATGTTCATGCTCCTGGCCGGTCCGGCGCGCGGCACCATGACGGCCGGGGAGTTCCTCACCTTCAGCACCTCGGTGACGATGCTGCTGACGGCGGTCACGCAGATCACCGGGGCGCTGGTCTCCGCCGCCGCGGCCCTGCCGCTGTACGAGCAGATCAAGCCGGTCCTGGACGAGGCCCCCGAGGTACGCGGCTCCGCCACCCAGCCCGGTGTCCTGTCCGGCGCCATCGAGGCCCGCGACGTGTCCTTCCGCTACGCGGACGACGCCCCGCTGGTCCTCGACGGGGTGTCGCTCGACATCCGGCCGGGCGAGTTCGTGGCGGTCGTCGGCCCCAGCGGCTGCGGCAAGTCGACGCTGCTGCGGCTGCTGATCGGCTTCGACCGGCCGGTCTCGGGCAGCGTCCTGTACGACGGCCAGGACCTGACCGCGCTCGACCGGGCGGCGGTGCGCCGCCAGTGCGGTGTCGTCCTGCAGAACGCCCAGCCGCTCACCGGCTCGATCCTGGACTGCATCAGCGGCGCCGAGACGTTCTCGCAGGAGGAGGTGTGGGCAGCCGCTGAGCTGGCGGGCCTGGCGGAGGACATCAGGCGGATGCCGATGGGCCTGCACACGATGATCGCGGGCGGCGGCGCCGTCTCCGGCGGCCAGCGCCAGCGCCTGATGATCGCCCAGGCCCTGATCCGCCGCCCCAGGATCCTGTTCCTCGACGAGGCCACCAGCGCCCTGGACAACGAGGCCCAGCGCGTCGTCATCGACTCCACGCGCCGCCTGAACGCCACCCGCCTGGTCATCGCCCACCGCCTGTCGACCGTCATGGACGCCGACCGGGTGATCGTCATGTCGGCCGGCCGCGTCGTCGAGCAGGGGCCCCCCGCCACGCTCCTGACCGACCCGAACGGTCACCTGTACGAACTGGTACGCCGCCAAATGCGCTGACGGGAGACCCCTCGAAAGGGTGGGATCGGGCCCCAGGGGCGCGGCGATACCCGCGATCGCGGGAACCCCTCCCTCCGAACCCCGCCCGGACGGACCGGGCGGCGCGTCCACGGAGGAACACATGCTCAGGAAGGCCTTTGCCTGCACGGCCCTCGTCGCCGCTGCCATGGCGCTCGGCACCGTCCCCGCCGCCGCCCACGGCGGCAACGACAACGACGACGACCACGGCAGCTTCCACGCCGTCGAGTGGAACAAGGGCAAGTTCGCCGCCCTGGAGTCGGCCGGCGGTTCGAAGATCGCCGCAGGCGGGTTCAACCAGGGCGGGGCCATCGGCGCCGAGTGGTAGCCGACCCTCCCCACGCACGACGGCCGCCGGGACGACTCGTATCGCTCCGGCGGCCGTCGCCGTGACCGGGGAAAGGCGGGAACGCGAAATGCCGGCCGGGATGCGATCCCGACCGGCACTCAGTGGTGTCCGAGGGGGGACTTGAACCCCCACGCCCGATAAAGGGCACTAGCACCTCAAGCTAGCGCGTCTGCCATTCCGCCACCCGGACAAGGTGTCTGTCGCTCCCGGGGGTGTTCCCCGCGGCGACATGGACAACTCTACCAGGGGTTCGAGGTGCCCTTCACCTACATATCCCGTGGTCAGGTGGGTGCGGGCGCCCCGCGAGCGGGTCCGGCGGGCTCCGGGCGGGCGACACTCGCGCGGTGTGACCGGGCGGGTGCGGACCGTGAGGGTAGCGTGCGGCGGTGAACTTCGCGCCCGAACACCGCAGACCCCGGATGCTGTCACCGACGCGGGAGCACCTGCGCGACACCTTCTGGTTCGCGCCCACCGCCGGGCTGGTCGGCGCGATCGCCCTCTGGCTGGCCGCCTCCGCGGTCGACGCGGAGATCGTCGCGTACCTGCGGGAGCAGGGGGCCTACGCGGAGATCGAGGACCTCGCCGGCATCGCGGACGACGCCAAGGTGATCGTGACCACGATCAGCTCCGCGATGATGACGTTCATCGGTGTGGTGTTCAGCATCTCGCTGGTCGCGGTGCAGATGGCCGCCGGCCAGCTGACGCCGCGGGTGGTGCGGCTCTTCGTCCGCGGCCGGATCAGCAAGCTGACGCTGACGGTGTTCCTGTCGACGTTCCTCTTCTCGCTGCTGGTGCTGACGTCGTACGAGAGCGAGACGGATCCGCGGCAGGTGACCTCCGTGCCGGTGGTGCAGTCGGTGGTCACGCTCGTACTGGTCGGGCTGAG
Source organism: Streptomyces ficellus (assembly GCF_009739905.1). NCBI lineage: Bacteria > Bacillati > Actinomycetota > Actinomycetes > Kitasatosporales > Streptomycetaceae > Streptomyces > Streptomyces ficellus. The sequence continues at coordinate 1,136,242 of NZ_CP034279.1, forward strand.
CCTGTTGCTGTTCATCGCGTATGTGACGACCACCCTGCGGCTGATGCAGGTGGGGCCGGTGGTGGACCGGATCGCCCGGGAGGCGCTGCGGGTGGCGGCGCGGCAGCCGGCCGCCGGGCCGGAGCAGGTACCGCTGCCGCCGGAGGTGGGGCGGGTGGTGCACCGCGGGCGGGCGGGGGTGCTGCGCGACGTGGACGTGGCACGGCTGGTGCGCGTGGCACGTCGGCAGGGCGTCGTGCTGCGCCTGATCCCCCGCATCGGGGACCATCTGGTGCCGGGTACGCCGGTGCTGGCCGTGCTGTCCGATGCGGGGGTCCGCGACGGGCGGGCGCCCTCGCCGGCGGTGCTGCGCTCGGCGGTGTCGGTGGGGGTGGACCGGACGTTCCACCAGGACATGGGGCTGGGCCTGCGGCAGCTGGTGGACATCGCGCTGCGGGCGCTGTCGCCGGCGGTGAACGACCCGACCACGGCGGTGCAGTGCCTGGACCGGGTCGTGCAGTTCCTGGCGGCCGTCGCGCCCCGGCCCCTGGGGACGGTACGGCACTGCGACCGGCGGGGCGTGGTGCGGCTGGTGCGGGAGGTGCCGGACTGGGACGACCTCGTCGACCTCGCGTTCGCCGAGCTACGGGGCTGCTCGGCGCAGAGCCCGCAGGTCACACGGCGCATGCTGGCGGGCATCGACGACCTGCTCCTGCTGGCACCGGCGGCGCGGCGGGAGCCGCTGCTGCGCCACCGCGCGCTGCTCGAACAGGCCGTGGAGCGTGCCGTGGCCCTGCCGGCCGACCGGGGGTTCGCCCTGGAGGCCGACCGGCAGGGCATCGGGTGACGGTGCGGTGTCAGCCGTGCGGTGTCAGCAGTCCCGTTCGCGCAGCGAGTGCAGGTGCGCGCTGGACTTGCGGGCGAAGGCGAAGGACTCGGCCGGGTTGTCGTGCTCGGCCTGCCAGTGGTGGTCGCGCCGGCCGCCGCGGGTGCGGCCGACCGCCGACATGAAGCGCCGGTAGTCGATGTCCCCGTCGCCGACGTCCACCATGCGGTAGCCGTCGGTGGCGGAGTCGTCGCGTTCACCGTCCTTGACGTGGAAGAGCGGGTAGCGGTCGGGCTGCCGCAGGACGTAGTCGAGGGGGTCGAAGGGCGCGGGCGTGCCGTCGGGGCGCCGGCCGAAGCGGAAGCGGCCGGCGTAGGCCCAGTAGATGTCCATCTCCAGGTAGACGAGTTCGGGGTCGGTCTCGGCGAGGAGGACGTCGTAGAGCCGGACGCCGGGCCGGTCGGTGGCGAAGGAGAACTCCTCGGCGTGGTTGTGCTGGTAGAACTTCATGCCGCGCTTCTTCGCCTCGGCGCCGTAGTGGTTGAACTCCTCGGCGCACCGCTTCCATCCGTCGACGGTCGCGCCGTAGCGCCAGGGGCCGGAGGCGGTGCCGATGTGCTTCAGGCCGAGGGCCTGGGCGTCGTCGAGGACCTGGGTGAGGTTCTGGGCGAAGGTGTAGGCCTTGGGGTCGGAGGAGTAGTAGCCGACGTGGCTGCCGATGGCCCGCAGCCCGTGGTCGCGGGTGAGCCTCCTCAGCTGGGCAAGGGTGAGGGGGCCGGCGGAGCCCTGGGTGTAGCCGGCGTACTCCACCTCGTCGTAGCCGTAGCGCCGCAGTTCCGCGAAGACCTTGGCGAAGCCGAGGGTGGAGACCTTGTCGCGCAGCGAGTACAGCTGGATGCCGAGGCGGCCGGGGGGAAGGACGGGGCGGCCGTGGCCGCGTCGCGCGTCCGGGGCGGTGGTTCCGGCGGCCGACGCGGTGGTGGCGGTGGAGCCGAGGAGGGCGGCGGCCGTGGCGCCGGCGGCGACCCCCAGCATGTTCCTTCTGGTCAGCCTGTGCGCGAGTTCGGTGTCGGTGGCGCTGGTCGTGCGCGGCATGTGGATAACTCCTCGCTGTCGGTGGCTTCTGCTTCACTGGGAGTCGCTGGGAATCACTGGAGACCGGCGAGCCGGAGCAGCAGGGATTTCACATCGGTGGCCGCGACGCGGCCGCCAAGGCCGCCGGCGAGGCCGGCTCGGGGGGTGGAGCACACGATGAGCGGGCCTTCGTCGTCGTGGGTGGGGAGGCGGCCGTGGCTGCCGCGAACAGGTGACGGGTCGAGGGGGACGACCGCCATGCGGTAGCGCATGCCGAGCTTCTTGCGGGCGATCGCCGTGGCCGCCTTGACGCGTACGTAGGGGTCGAGGGGGTCCAGGAACAGTTCGGCGGGGTCGTAGCCGGGTTTGCGGTGGATTTCGACGAGCTGGGCGAAGTCGGGGGCGTGGGCGTCGTCGAGCCAGTAGTAGTACGTGAACCAGGCGTCGGGCTCGGCGAGTGCGACGAACTCGCCGGAGCGGGGGTGGTCGAGCCCGTGGGCCTTCTTGCCCTCGTCGTCGAGGAGCGTCTCGATGCCGGGTACGCCGTCGAGGGCTTCTCGGACGGCGGCCAGGTTCGCGGGGTTCTCGGGGTGGCGTACGTAGACGTGCGCGATCTGGTGGTCGGCGACGGCGAAGGCGCGGGAGGCCATGGTGTCGAGGTACTCCATGCCGTCCTGGGTGTGGACCTCGAGCAGCCCGGCGCGGCGCAGGGCGCGGTTGATGTCGACGTGCCGGTCGACCCGGGTGATGCCGTATTCGGAGAGGGCGACGACGGTGCGGCCTTCGGTCCGCGCGTCGTGGAGGAGGGGGGCCATGACGGTGTCGAGGTCGGTGGCGGCCCGGTGGGAGCGCGGGTCGTCGGGGCCGTAGCGCTGGAGGTCGTAGTCGAGGTGCGGGAGGTAGCACAGGGCGAGGTCGGGGGTGCGGGTGCGGATGATGTGGCGGGTGGCGTCGACGATCCACCGGCTGGAGACGATGCCGGCGCCGGGGCCCCAGAAGTGGAAGAGGGGGAAGGTTCCGAACCTGTCGGTGAGTTCGTCGTGCAGGTCCGCGGGCCGGGTGTAGCAGTCGGGTTCCTTGCGGCCGTCGGCGTAGTAGACGGGGCGGGGGGTGACGGTGATGTCGGTGTCCGCGCCCATGGCGTACCACCAGCAGATGTTGGCGACGGTGTAGCCGGGGTGGGCGCGGCGGGCGGCGTCCCACAGCTTGTCGCCGGAGACGAGTCCATTGTGCTGGCGCCACAGCAGGACGTCGCCGAGTTCGCGGAAGTACCAGCCGTTGCCGACGATGCCGTGTTCGGCGGGGAGGGTGCCGGTGAGGAAGGTGGACTGGGCGGCGCAGGTGACGGCGGGCAGGACGGTGTCGAGGGGCGCCTGGGAGCCGGAGCGGGCGAGTTGCCGTAGGTGCGGCATGTGGTCGAGGAGCTGGGGGGTGAGGCCGACGACGTCCAGGACCAGGAGGGGGGTGGGCCGGTTCATGGGAGTTCCTTGAGGCCGAGGTCGGTGAGGAGGTCGCGGGCGAGGGTGAGTTCGGCGGCGATGCCGTCGGCGAGCCGGCTCCTGGTGCGGGGGCGCAGCCGGGGAGGGAGGGCCTGCCAGGTGTACGTCTCGACCTCGAGGTGCCGGGTGCGCGGGACGGGGCCGCCGACGAGGCGGGCGAGGGTGTCGCGGAGCACGGGGAGGGTGGAGGTGAGGGGCGCGGCGGGCGGGCTGTGCAGGGGGACGTGGAAGTGGGCGCGCCACGGGCCGCCCTCGGGGAGGGTGTCACCGGCCAGGGCCTCGGGGAGGTCGTCGGTGCCGCGCAGGCCGGCGGCGGTGCTGGTGCGGGTCTGGTGGAGGAAGCGCGGTTCGGCGAAGGCGGCGAGAGCCCGGCGGACCTCGGGGAGGTGGGGGTGTTCGGCGTGGAGGGCGGCGGAGAGCTGGGCCTTGGGGATCGGGATGCGGGCGGCGGCCAGGGCCTTCAGCGCGGTGTGCGGGTCTTCGAAGGAGGTGGCGAGGTGGCAGGTGTCGACGCAGACGCCGATGCGGGGGTGGGCCACGTCGGTGAGCGGGCCGATCGCGTCCGCGGTGGTCTCGATGGTGCAGCCGGGTTCGGGTTCCAGGCCGACGCGGACGGACCTTCCGGTCAGCTCCTCCAGGGCGTCGAGGCGTTCGGCGAGGGTGATCAGAGCGGTGCGCGCGGTCGCGGCCGCGGCGGTGTCGAAGCGGGTGCGCCAGGCGAGGGGCAGCGTGGAGACGGACCCTTCCGTGACGTCATCGGGCAGGAGGGAGGCGAGGAGGCGGGCCAGGTCGGTGGTGTACGCCAGGCGTTCGGGCCGGGTCCAGTCCGGCTGGTAGACGCGGTACTTGACCTCGTCGGCGCCGAAGCCTTCGTACGGGAAGCCGTTGAGGGTGACGACCTCCAGGCCGCGGCGGTCGAGCTCGGTGCGCAGGCGGCGCAGGGCCGCCGGGTCGGTGGTGAGGGCGTGAGCGGCGTCCCTGGCGAGCCAGAGGCCGATGCCGAGACGGTCACGGCCGAGGCGTCTGCGGACCGGTTCGCAGTGGTCGCGCAGTTGGCCGAGGACGCCGTCGAGCGTCTCGGCGGGGTGGACGTTGGTGCAGTAGGCGAGGTGGACGGTGGAGCCGTCCGGGTGGCGGAAGCGCATGGCGGGCCGTCCTCATTCCCCGCCGCGGAGGATGGAGTTGCCCTCGTGGAGGGGGCCCGGCGAGGGGAGGTCGAGCTGGAGTCGTCCGCCGAGTCCGTAGAAGGCGACGGGGTTGCGCCACAGGACCTGGTCCACGTCGTCGGCGGTGAAGCCGGCGGCCAGCATGGCGTCGGCGACCTTACGGGTCTTGAGGGGGTCGCTCCTGCCCCAGTCGGCGGCCGAGTTGACCAGGACGCGCTCCGTCCCGTGGTCCTGGAGGACGGCGACCATGCGGTCCTCGTCCATCTTGGTGTCGGGGTAGATGGAGAAGCCGAGCCAGGCGCCGCTGTCGGCGGCCTCCTTCACGGTGGTCTCGTTGAGGTGGTCGAGGAGGACCCGCTCCGGGGGGAGGTGGGATTCCCGGACGACGTCGATGGTGCGGCGCAGTCCGGCGAGCTTGTCCCGGTGCGGGGTGTGGACGAGGGCGGGCAGGCCGTGGTCGGCGGCGAGCTGGAGCTGGGCGGCCAGCGCGGTGTCCTCGGCGGGGGTCATGGAGTCGTAGCCGATCTCGCCGACGGCGACGACGGAGTCCTTGACGAGATAGTGGGGCAGGGCGTCGAGCACGGGGGTGCAGCGCGGGTCGTTGGCCTCCTTGGGGTTGAGGGCCAGGGCGCAGTGGTGGGCGATGCCGTACTGGGCGGCGCGGAAGGGTTCCCAGCCGAGGAGCGCGTCGAAGTAGTCGAAGAAGCTGGCGGGCGAGGTGCGGGGCTGGCCGAGCCAGAAGGAGGGTTCGACGAGGGCGCGGACGCCGGCGTCGTACATCGCCTGATAGTCGTCCGTGGTGCGGGAGGTCATATGGATGTGCGGGTCGAAGATGCGCATCAGGACTCCTCCGGGGGGACGGTCAGGGCGAGGACGCGGTGGAGGTCGGCGGGCACCAGGCGCCCGGCGGCGGTGCGTTCGGCGGCGTAGTCGGCGAGCATCCGCGCCAGTTCCGCGTCGCCGTGGGCGCGCCGGGACAGGCCGGCGACGGCGTCGGCGGGGACGCCGGTGAAGAGGCACTTCAGGACGGCGTGGCGCCAGGCGTGCGGGTCGAGGTGGGCGGCCGCGTAGGGGCCGACGGCGGCGGCGACCAGCCGGGTGTCGTTGGTGCGCAGCGCGTCCTCGACGAGGGGCAGGGCCTCCGGGCCCGGTACGAGGGAGGGGAGGGCGAGCAGGACGGCGCGCCGCTCGGCGGCGGTGCCGTGCCGGTAGAGGCGGGTCAGGGTCTCGGTGTCGGCGCGGGCCGTGCGCAGGAGGAGGGTGCGTACGGAGTCGGCGTGCTGCTGGCCGCAGTGGCGGCCCGCGGAGGCGAACCGCAGCTCCCAGGAGGCCGACACGTAGGGGCCGGCCGGCGCGGGCGGCGCGGCTGCGGCCCGGGCCGCCTCGGCGAGGGCCTCGTCCAGCCAGGCGCGCGCGGCCCGGCCGAGCCGGTCGTCCAGCGCCTTGCGGGTGGTGGTCACGGCGCCGGTTCTCCCTTCGGGGCGGTGCTGCCGCGGAGGAACGCGAGGGAGCTGCGGGCGAGTTCGGGGCCCGCGTGGGAGTGGCGGGGCAGTTCGACGACCGTCAGGCCCTGGTAGCCGGTGGCAGCGAGGGCTTCCAGGACGGGCGGGAAGTCGATCTCCCCGTCGCCGAACGGGAGGTGTTCGTGGACGCCGCGCCGCATGTCCTCGATCTGGACGTGGCGCAGCCAGGGCGCGGCGTCGCGCACGCAGTCGGCCGGCGGCGCCGGTTCGAGGCACTGGCAGTGGCCGATGTCGAGGGTGAGGCCGAGGAGACGGGGGTCGGGGTCGCCGAGGGTGGAGCGGAGGTGGTGGAAGTCGGCGAGGGTGGCGAGGAGGTGGCCGGGTTCGGGTTCGACGGCGAGCGGGACGCGGGCGCCGGCGGCGGCGTCCAGGACGGGGGTGAGCGACTCTTCGAGCCGCTTCCACGCGGTGGTGGTGTCGCCGGGCGGCAGGTCGCCGGGGGTGACCCCGCTGAAGCAGTGGACGGCGTGCGCGCCGAGGTCGGCGGCGACCCGGACGGCACGCGTGAGGAGGCGGGTGCGGGCGGCTCGGCCGTCGGGGTCGGGGTCGAGGAGGGAGGGGCCGTGTTTGCGGCGCGGGTCGAGCACGTAGCGGGCGCCGGTCTCCACGGTGACGCCGAGGCCGAGTTCGCCCAGGCGCCGGGCGACCCGGGCGGTGCGGGCCGCCAGGCCGGGCGCGAGGGGGTCGAGGTGCATGTGGTCGAGGGTCAGGCCCACCCCGTCGTAGCCGAGGTCGGCGAGGAGGGCGAGGGCGTCGTCGAGCCGGAGGTCGGTGAGGCCGTTGGTGCCGTAGCCGAAGCGGAGGGCGGACGTTCCGGGGGCGCTCATGTCGGGCTCACCTTCCGGGCGAGGGCGCGGGCGAGCGGGGCGAACGCCATGAGGGCGAGCCCGGTGCCCACCGCCCCGCCCCGGGCGGCGAGCGTGGCCTGGAGCGGGATCATGGCGCGGACACCGCCGCCGACGGCGCGCTGGGTGAGGGGTGGTGAGGGGTTGAGCGCCGCGTGCAGGAGGGGTACGCCGGCGGTACGGAGGTAGGCGGCGGCGGTCAGCTTCGCGGCGGGCCCGCCCCCGCCGGCCGCCCCGGCGGCGAGCATGCCCGTGGCCGCGAGCGCGGTGAGCGGGGCGGCCGTCGAACCGCCCCGCGTCTCGTGCCGTGACACGGTGGTCACCGCGTAGGTGTGCGCGCCCAGCAGCGCGGCGGACGTGAGCGCGTTCCCGGCCGGGGGCCCCGCGGCGGGGCGGCGGCCGGGCGGGGCAACGTTGTCGCGCGTACCGAGGACGAGGCGCGGCCACCGGCCGGGCGGGGCGGCCCGCCGCGAAGCGCCCAGCCCGGTGGCCCCGCCCGTCGCCGTGGCCGTGGCGCCGAGGAGGAGGTCCAGGGCGCGGGCGGTGGCCATGGCCGCCGGGGCGGCGGCGGTGTGTTTGAGGCGCAGGTCGTAGGCCCAGACCGTGGCGGCCAGGGCGGTGGCCACCGCCAGTGGGGCGCGGCCCGCGCGGGCGGCGAGGGCGAGGCCGGTCGCCGTCAGGGCGGCCGACGCGGTGAGGGCGGCGGGTGGTGCGACGCGTCCGGAGGGGATGGGGCGGTGCGGGCGGTCGACGGCGTCCTCGTCGCGGTCGGCCCAGTCGTTGAGCGCCATGCCCGCCTCGTACAGGCACAGGGAGGAGCCGATGGCCAGCACGGTGCCCCGGCCGGGGCGCGCGCCGACGGCCGCCGCGCCGGCGAGCGCGTCGCCCGGCACGGAGAGCAGGGCGGAGACGCGCAGGAGTTCCGCCCAGGCGCGCAGGCGGGCCCGCGGGCGGGCCCGGTGCCGGGTGCGTCCGGTGGCCGGCGTCACCGGGCGTCCCGCAGGCGTGCGGCGAAGGCGAGGAGCGCGGCGTACTGGTCGGCGAGGCCCGCCGGTCCGCCGTCGGGGTCCTTGAAGTAGAAGCCGAGCCCGGGGAGGGGGCCCGAGAGGCCGGCCTCGTGGGCGCGGGCGGTGAGCCGGGCGAGGTCGAGGACCAGAGGTGCGGCGAGGGCGGAGTCGCAGCCCTGCCAGATGGTCTGGAGGACCATGCGGGAGCCGAGGAAGCCGTCGAAGGCGATGTGGTCCCAGGCGGTCTTCCAGTCACCGAGGGAGGGGACGTCGTCGATGTGGACGGTGCCTTCCGGCAGCGCGCCGAGGGTGTCGGCGAGGACGCGTTCCTTGCCGGCGTTCTTGGCGGCCGCGGCGGCCGGGTCGGCGAGCGCGGCGCCGTCCCCGCCGCCGAGGAGGTTGGTGCCGGACCAGGCGCGTACGGACAGGGCGCGCTGCACGAACATCGGGGCGAGTACGGAGCGGAGCAGGGTCTGGCCGGTCTTGCCGTCGCGGCCAGCGTGGGGCAGCCCGCGGGTGGCGGCGGTGTCGTGGAGGGCGGGGGTGCGCAGTCCGGTGGAGGGGGTGAAGTTGACGTACGGGCAGCCGGCGTGCAGTGCGGCGGCCGCGTAGAGGGAGCTGGGTGCCAGGCGGGGGTCGCCGGGCACGGGGGCGGGTTCGGTGGAGGCGACGTTGATGACGACGGTGCGGGCCAGGCGGTGGCGGTGGGTGAAGTCGGTGATGTCGGCGGCGAAGGAGGCGATCAGCTCGCCGTCGGTGCGGGTGTCGCCGGGGGCGGGGCCGCCGGGGCGGATGTCGTCGTCCGCCGCGGCCAGTTCGCCGCGCACGGCCGCGGCCAGGCCGTACGGCAGGACGCCCGCGGCGGTCAGTTCCTCGGCCCGTTTGGGCAGGGGGCAGGCGGCGGTGTCGTGGCCGCCGAAGACGAGGGAGGCGAGGGAGGGCAGGCGGGAGGCGGCGAACGGCGGTGTCTCGGTGACCATGCCGGTCGGGGGGTGCAGCCCGGCGGCGACGGCGGCGCAGCCCGCCGTGGCGGTCGTGGCGACGGAGCCGCGTGCCCCGACGAACCAGACTCCCACCTTCCGGGTGTCCTCGACTCGGCGGCGTTCCTCGGTCATGGCCAGCCTCCCTGGGTGTGGTGCGTTGGAGACGGCGGGCGGGGGGTACGGCGCCTCCCCGCCCGCCGCCGGCTTGTGCGGGCGCGCCCCTCGCGGGCGCGACCTCCTACGAGGTCGGGGGCAGTTCCTTGAGCTGGATGTCCCGGAAGGACACCTGGTCGTCGGCGCCGTGGTTCTGGAGGCCGATGTAGCCGTCCTTCAGGCTGCGGGCCGGGTCGGTGTTGGTGAAGTCGTTGATCTTCACTCCGTTGAGGAAGACCTGGAGCCGCTCCCCCTGGACCCTGATCTCGTAACTGTTCCACTGGCCCGGCGGGCGGAGGACCCGGTCACGGGCCTTGAGGTTGGCCGACGTGAAGCCGTACACGGCTCCGGTGGTGCGGTCGGCGGCGTCCGTGGCGTCGATCTGGATCTCGTAGCCGTTGTTCACCGCCGACCAGGGGTCGTCGGACGCCGGGAAGCCGACGAAGACGCCGGAGTTGTCGTCGCCCGCCATCTTCCAGTCCAGCTTCAGCGAGTACGAGGAGAGCTCCTTGGCCTGGTACCAGAGCATTCCCATGCCGCCCTCGGTGCGCAGTTCACCGTCCGCGACGGTGAACCTCCCCGGTCCGGCCTGTTTCCAGCCGTCCAGGGTGTGGCCGTTGAACAGGGGGCGGTGGCCCGTCTTCGGGGTGCAGTCGGCGCGCACCTGTCCGGTGGCGTAGCGCAGGCCGCCCAGCAGGTGCTGCCGGAAGGCGGGCTCGGCGTAGGAGGCGGCGGTGTGGCCGCCACCGGTGTAGAAGGACCGGCCGCCCTCGTAGGTCTGGCACCAGGCGATGGGGTGGTCGCCCTTCATGGTGCCGCCCTGGTAGGTGGTTTCGTCGAGGGTGGCGAGGACGCGGGCCTGTCCGCGCGGGTTGGTGCGGTAGTTGTACCACTCGTCGGTGCGCTCCCACGCCTCGCCCAGGTGGGACGTCGCGGGGTGGTCGTGGTCCTCGACGCGTACGGTGGCGGGCTGGATGTGCGGGTGGGAGGCGAAGTGGGCGCCGACGAGCCCGCCGTAGAACTCCCAGTCGTACTCGGTGTCGGCGGCGGCGTGGATGCCGGCGTAGCCGCCGCCGGTGGCGACGTAGTTCTCGAACGCCTTCTGCTGTTCGGCGTCGAGCACGTCGCCGGTGGTGGACAGGAACACGACCGCGTCGTAGCGGGCGAGGTTGCTGGTGGTGAACTGTGCGGCGGTCTCCGTGGCGTCGACCGTGATGTCGCTGGAGGCGCCGAGTTCCTTCAGTGCGGCGATGCCCGCGGGGATGGAGTCGTGCCGGAAGCCCGCGGTCTTCGAGAAGACGAGTACGCGTTTGGCGGTACGGTCCACCGGTGTGCCGGCGAGTTCGAAGTCGTCGATGTCGTACAGGGCTCCCGTCCCGCCCTTGAAGACGAGGAAGAGCTGGGTGGTCCGCTTGGGTACGGCCCGCAGCGGGACGTCGACGTCCTGGAAGGTCTCCCAGCCGCCCGTCACCGGTACGGGGGCCGATCCGAGGAGCGTGCCGGTGGCCGATCCGGTGCGTACCTCCAGGAAGCCGCCGGCGCCCGCGGAGGAGATCCGGGCGGTGAGCTTCGTCGACCCGGTGAGGTTGTAGGGCGTGAAGGAGATCCAGTCGCCGTTGTCGATGTCGCCGACGGTCCTGCCGCCGTTGGCGGTCGCCTTGTCGTGGGTGCGGGTGCCGGACTGGGCGGAGAAGTGCTCGGCCTGGCGGTGGCGCGGCTGGAGCTGGGCCTGGTCGTGACCGGTCAGTGCGGCCTGGCCGCCGCCTCCGCCGTCGGTGTACTCGGCGTCGAAGACTCCGAAGATGTTGGCGTTCGGGTCGTGGCCGCCGTCGGAGGACGTCTTGATGGTGCCGGTGCAGCCGTTCGCGGAGGTCACCGGGTGGCCGTGGCTGTCGTGGCCGAGGATATAGGTGACCTTGACCTTGGCGCAGTCGATGGTGCCGTCCTCCGGGTCGGTGACGGTCACCTTGAACGGGATCTCGTCGCCGAAGCTGAACAGGGCGCCCTCGGCGGGCAGGTTCAGTGTCACCTTGGGCGCGGTGTTGCCGACGACGACGTGCACACTGGCGGAGCCGGTGCGGCCGGAGGGGTCGCGTGCGGTGACGGTGGCGGTGTAGGTGCCGTTCTTGCGGTAGGTGTACGTGGGGTTCGGGGCCGTCGAGGTGCCGGTGCCGTCGCCGAAGTCCCAGCGGTAGGTGAGTGCGTCCCCGTCGGCGTCGGTGGTGCCGGCCGACGAGAAGGCGACGCGCAGCGGTGCCTTGCCGGACGTCCTGTCGGCCGCGGCCTCGGCGACCGGGGAGCGGCCCCCGGTGGCGTTCTCGATGCGGTAGAGGCCGGAGTTCTCGTCGCCGCCGAACCAGGCGGTGCCGTAGTCCAGGACGTACAGCGCGCCGTCGGGGCCGAAGGCCATGTCCATCACCTGGGTGCCGGTCCAGGGCACGGGGTTGATGGACTGGACGGTGCCGTCGGCGCCGTGCTCGACGCGTTTGATCCAGCGCCGGCCGAACTCGCCGGCGAAGAAGTCCCCGTCGTACGCCTCGGGGAACTTCACCGGCGAGGGGTTCGCCGCGTCGTACCGGTAGACCGGTCCGCCCATGGGCGACTCGGATCCGGAGCCGAACGCGGGGAGCGAGCCGTCGTCGTACGGTATCCAGGCGGCCTCGGCCGGCGGGAGGTCGACCAGGCCGGTGTTGTGGGGCGAGTCGTTCTTCGGCGCGTCGCAGTCGAAGGGGGCGCCGGAGGTCTTGGTGGCGAAGTCGTAGTCGACGTAGGGGTCGTTGTCGCCGGTGCAGAAGGGCCAGCCGAAGTTGCCCGGCTTGGTCACGCGGGCGAACTCGACCTGTCCGGCGGGGCCGCGCTTCGGGTCGGCGGCGCCCGCGTCGGGCCCGTAGTCGCCGACGTACAGCACGCCGGTCTTCTTGTCGACGCTGAAGCGGAAGGGGTTGCGGAAGCCCATGGCGTAGATCTCGGGGCGGGTCTTCGCGGTGCCGGGGGCGAAGAGGTTGCCGTCGGGGACGGTGTACGAGCCGTCGTCGGCGACCTTGATGCGCAGGATCTTGCCGCGCAGGTCGTTGGTGTTGCCGGAGGTGCGGCGGGCGTCGTAGGCGGGGTTGCGGGTGGGTCGCTCGTCGATGGGGGTGAAGCCGTCGGAGGCGAACGGGTTGGAGTCGTCGCCGGTGGAGAGGTAGAGGTTGCCCTGTGCGTCGAAGTCGATGTCCCCGCCGACGTGGCAGCAGATGCCGCGTGTCGCCGGGACGTCGAGGACCTTCTTCTCGCTGGCGTTGTCGAGGGTGCCGTCGGCCTTCAGGACGAACCGCGACAGCCGGTTGACACCGTCGTACTTCGCGAAGTCGGCGGCCGTCCCGTCGTTCGGCGCGTCCCCGGCGGGGGTGTCGAGCGGGGGCGCGTAGTAGAGGAAGACGGCCCGGTTGGTGGCGAAGTCCGGGTCGAGGGCGATGCCCTGGAGGCCCTCCTCGTCGTGGGAGTAGACCGGGACGGTGCCGATGACCCTGGTGTTGCCGGCCGCGTCGGTGCGCCGCAGTTCGCCGTTCCGCGAGGTGTGCAGCACGCTGCGGTCGGGCATCACGGCCAGCGACATCGGTTCGCCGACCTCCTCGCCGCCCTTGGCGAGGGTGACCTGCTGGAACTGTTCCTCGGCGGCCGGTGGTGCGGGCGCCTCGGCCGCCGCGCCCGGCGGAGCGCCGAGGGTGAGCGATGTGACGGCCAGTACGCCGCCGGTGAGGAGAGCGAGCGCGTTGCGCGCTCCGAGCCGTTTCCTGTGCACGAGTGTCCTCCGGAGAAGGCCGGGTGCGGGCTGTTGCCTCGATGGGGCGGCTTCGCGGGGTGTGCCCCGGGGGAGCCGCGCCGGGATGTCCGGGGACCGGCGTGCGCCGTCACGCTGGTCGGGTCCATGCCTGGGTCGGGTGCGGAAGCTGGTGCCGTCGACACTGTCCTGTACACCTCAAGGTGGTTCGGGAGGGACGTTAGCCGGGTTGCTCCTGCGCCGAAAGCCCTTGCGCGCAAAAGGAGTCGCACTTTCTCCCGGCCCGGGACAAAGCCCTGGGCGGGCAGCCCGGACCGCCCGGTGGCGGTGCTCGCCACCGGGCTCCCCGCCTGCCCGTCACCCCTGTCCGCTGCCGCCGAACGCCGCGTCGAAGGACGCGGTGGGCGGGTCGAAGTCGTACCGCTTCAGCGTGGCGAGCGCTTGTGGCGCACCGGTCATCCGGTCCATCCCGGCGTCCTCCCACTCCACCGACACGGGCCCGTCGTAGCCGATGGACCGCAGCATGCGGAAGACGTCCTCCCAGGGGACGTCGCCGTGGCCGGCCGACACGAAGTCCCAGCCGCGCCGCGGGTCGCCCCACGGCAGGTGCGAGCCCAGCCGGCCGTTGCGGCCGTCGAGCCGCCGCCGCGCCTCCTTGCAGTCCACGTGGTAGATCCGGTCCCGGAAGTCGTAGAGGAACCCCACCGGGTCGAGGTCCTGCCACACGAAGTGGCTCGGGTCGAAGTTGAGGCCGAAGGCGGGCCGCCGGTCCACCGCCTCCAGGGCCCGCTGCGTGGTCCAGTAGTCGTAGGCGATCTCGCTGGGGTGGACCTCGTGGGCGAAGCGCACGCCCTCGGCGTCGAAGACGTCCAGGATCGGGTTCCAGCGCTCCGCGAAGTCCTCGTAGCCGCGCTCGATCATCCGCTCCGGCACCGGCGGGAACATCGCCACCAGGTGCCAGATGGACGAGCCGGTGAACCCGACGACCGTCCGCACGCCGAACGCGGCGGCCGCCCGCGCGGTGTCGGCGAGTTCCCGTGCGGCGCGGCGCCGCACGCCCTCGGGGTCGCCGTCGCCCCAGATCCGGCCGGGCACGATCGCCCGGTGCCGTTCGTCGATGGGATGGTCGCAGACGGCCTGGCCGACGAGGTGGTTGGAGATCGCCCAGCACGTCAGGCCGTACTTCTCCAGCAGGGCCCGCCGGCCGTCCAGGTAGGACGGGTCGGCCAGCGCCTTGTCGACCTCGAAGTGGTCGCCCCAGCAGGCGAGTTCGAGGCCGTCGTAGCCGAAGTCGCGGGCCAGGCGGCAGACCTCCTCCAGCGGCAGGTCGGCCCACTGGCCGGTGAACAGGGTGAAGGGACGTGGCACGGCGGGCCTCCTACGGCGACACGGGGGTGTGGACGAGGGTGTAGAGGGCGTTCTTCCGGGCGCTCTCCTCCACGGCCGCGAGGACGCGCTGCACGCGCAGCCCGTCCGCGAAGGACGGCTCCGGCTCGGTGCCCGAGGCGATGGCGTGGACCAGGTCGCGCGCCTGGTGGGCGAAGGTGTGCTCGTACCCCAGGGCGTGGCCGGGCGGCCACCACGCCTCCAGGTAGGGGTGGTCCGGCTCGGTCACCAGGATCCGCCGGAAGCCCGCGGACTCGGCCGGCTCGTCCCCGTCGTAGAAGGACAGTTCGTTCAGCCGCTCCAGGTCGAAGGCGAGCGAACCGCGCTCCCCGTTGACCTCCAGGCGCAGCGCGTTCTTGCGGCCCGCCGCCATCCGGGTCGCCTCGAACGACACGAGCGCCCCCGACGCCAGCCGGCCGGTGAACAGCGCCGCGTCGTCCACCGTCACCGGCCCGCGCCCGGTGCCCCCCGGCGCCCGGAGCCCGCCCGGCGCCCCGGTGGGCAGCGGCCGCGTCCGCACGAAGGTCTCGGTGAGCGCCGAGACCCCCTCGAGCGGCTCCCCCGCCAGGTGGAGCGCGAGGTCCACGATGTGCGCGCCGAGGTCCCCGAGCGCACCCGACCCGGCGTGTTCGCGCTCCAGCCGCCAGGTGAGCGGGAAGGCGGGGTCGACCAGCCAGTCCTGGAGGTACGTCATCCGGACGTGGCGCAGGGCGCCCAGCCGCCCGCGGGCGATCAGCCTCCGGGCGTACGCGAGGGCCGGCACGCGCCGGTAGTTGAAGCCGACCATCGCCACCCGGCCGTGGGCCCGCGCCCGTTCGGCCGCCGCGGCCATGGCCTCCGCCTCGGCGACGGTGTTGGCGAGGGGCTTCTCGCACAGGACGTGCTTGCCCGCCTCCAGGGCGGCGACGGCGATCTCGGCGTGGCTGTCGCCCGGGGTGCAGATGTCCACCACGTCCACGTCGTCGCGGGCGACGAGGGCCCGCCAGTCGGTCTCGGCGGCGGCCCAGCCGTGCCGGTCGGCGGCCGCCCGCACGGCGGTGGCGTCACGGCCGCAGACCGCGGCGAGCACCGGCCGCATCGGCAGGTCGAAGACGCGGCCGACGGTCCGCCAGCCCTGCGAGTGGGCGGCGCCCATGAACGCGTAGCCGACCATGCCGACCCCGAGTGCCGGCCGGCGGTCCTGCGCGGCTGTGGGCCCGGCCGTGGGGCCCGCGTCCTGACTGTCCGTCCGTTCGTTCCCGTCGTTCCCGGTCATACCGGGTTCCTCCTCGTGGATCGCTCGGTGGGGGCGGGCGGGCCCGGGGTCAGTTGAAGCCCGTCGGCAGGTACTCGTCGACGTTCTCCTTGGTCACGACGGCCGAGTACAGGGTGATCGACGCCGGGATCTCCAGCTCCGACATGCCGCCGACCCCCTTCTTCTGGCCCAGGGCGCGGGCCAGGTCGATGGCGGAGGCGGCCATGGTCGGCGGGTAGAGCACGGTCGCCTTCAGCACGCCGTCACCGGCCTTGATGGCGTCCATCGCCGACTTGGCGCCCGCCCCGCCGACCATCAGGAAGTCGTCCCGGCCGGCCTGCTGGATGGCGCGGAGGGCGCCCACGCCCTGGTCGTCGTCGTGGTTCCACAGTGCGTCGAACCGCTGTTGCGCCTGGAGCAGCTGGGCCATCTTGGCCTGGCCGGACTCGACGGTGAACTCGGCGGCCTGCCGCGCCACCTTGGTGATGTTGGGGTAGTTCTTGAGGGCGTCGTCGAAGCCCTGGGTGCGCTGTTTGGTCAGCTCCAGGTTGTCCAGCCCCGCCAGCTCGACGACCTTGGCGCCCGGCTTGTCCTTGAGCTGTTCGCCGATGTAGCGGCCGGCGTTGAGGCCCATGCCGTAGTTGTCGCCGCCGATCCAGCAGCGGTACGCCTGCGGTGAGGCGAACACCCGGTCGAGGTTGATCACCGGGATGCCGGCCTTCATGGCCTGGAGGCCGACCTGGGTGAGCGCCTTGCCGTCGGCCGGCAGGATGACCAGGACGTCGACCTTCTTGTTGATCAGGGTCTGGATCTGGCCGATCTGGGCGGCGGTGTCGTTGGATCCCTCGGTGATCTCCAGGGTGACCTCGGAGTACTTCTCCGCCCGCCGTTTGGCGTTCTCGTTGATGGCGTTGAGCCAGCCGTGGTCGGCCTGCGGCCCGGCGAAGCCGATGGTCACCGGTGCGCCCGGCTTGTCGTCGGCGGGGGCGTTGCCGACGGCGTCGTCCGTGCCGGGGGCGGCGTTCCTGGGTTCGTTGCTGGTGCAGGCGGTCAGCAGGGCGCCGGCGGAGACGGCTGCGGTGCCGAACAGCAGGTTTCTGCGGCTGGTTCGTGGCATGGCGGTGGAACCCTTCCGGTAGGGAAGCACAACGGGGCCCGCGCGCAACGGGGATCGCGCACGACGGGGCTCGCGCACGACGGGGCTCGCGCACGACGGGGCTCGGATGCTCAGGCCTCGCCGGTGCCGCGCGCGGTGCGGCGCTGGACGAGGACGGCGGCGACGATGATCGCGCCCTTGGCGATCTGCTGGACGTCGCTCTGGAGGTTGTTCAGGGCGAAGATGTTGGTGATCGTGGTGAAGACGAGGACGCCGAGCACGGAGCCGACGATGGTGCCGCGCCCTCCGCTCAGCAGCGTTCCGCCGATGATCGCGGCGGCGATCGCGTCGAGTTCGTACAGATTGCCGTTGGTGTTCTGGCCGGAGCCGGCGAGGACGATCAGCAGGAAGGCCGCGATGCCGCAGCACAGGCCGGACAGCAGGTAGAGGTAGAGGCGCTGGCGGCGTACGTCGATGCCGGCGAGCCGCGCGGCCTCGGCGTTGCCGCCGACGGCGACGGTCCGGCGGCCGAACGTGGTGCGGTTCAGCAGCAGCCAGCCGACGACGGTCACGGCGGCGAAGACGAGGACGAGCGGCGGTACGCCGAGCACGTACGCGTCCGGGACGCCGAGGTCGAGGACGGACTGGACGGTGACGATCTGCGTCCTGCCCTCGGTGATCTGGAGGGCGAGGCCGCGCGCCGAGGCGAGCATGGCGAGGGTCGCGATGAACGGGACCATGCCGCCGTACGCGATGAGGACACCGTTCACCAGGCCGCAGCCCAGGCCCACCACCACGGCGGTAAAGAGGATGCCGGCGAAGCCGTACTCCTGGGTGGCGACGGTGGTCGCCCACACCGAGGCGAGGGCGACGATGGCGCCGACCGACAGGTCGATGCCGCCGCTGGTGATGACGAACGTCATGCCGACGGTGACGACACCGATCACGGAAGCCTGGGTGAGGACCAGCTGGAGGTTGGAGGTGTCCAGGAACTGGTCGGGCCTGGTGATGCCGCCGACCGCGATCAGGACGGCGAGGACACCCAGCAGGGAGAGGTTGCGGACGTCGGCCCGCAGCCCCAGGGGCGGGCGGTCGCCGGATGTGCCGGCGGGCGGTTCGGCGGTGGTGACCGGAGCGGGCTGCGTCATGTCGTCGGGCTCCCTTCCATCACGAGGTCGAGTACGCGGTGCTCGTCGAGCTCACGGGCGGGCGCCGTGTGCACGACGCGGCCCTCCCGGAGCACCAGCACCCGGTCGGCGAGGCCCAGCACTTCGGGGACCTCGCTGGAGACGAGGAGGACGGCCAGCCCCTCGTCGGCGAGCCGGCGGATCACCGCGTACAGCTCGGCCCGGGCGCCGACGTCGACGCCCCGGGTCGGCTCGTCCAGCAGGAGGACGCGGCAGCCGCGCAGCAGCCAGCGGGCGAGGACCGCCTTCTGCTGGTTGCCCCCGGAGAGGGTGCGGACGCGGGCGGCGGGGTTGTCGGGGCGCAGCGACAGCTCCCGGGTGGCGGCGCGGGCGGCGGCCCGCTCGGCGGAGCGGTCGATCCAGCCGGCGCGCGAGAAGCGGGACAGGGACGACACGGTGACGTTGCGCGTCACGGATTCGAGCATCAGCAGGCCCTGCGCCTTGCGTTCCTCGGGGGCGAGCCCGATCCCGGCGCGCACGGCGGCGCGGACGCTGCCGGGGCGCAGCGGGCGCCCGTCGACGACGACGCGTCCGGCGGTGGGGCGCCGTGCGCCGTACACGGTCTCCAGGATCTCGGAACGGCCCGACCCGACGAGCCCGGCGAGGCCGACGATCTCGCCCGGCCGCAGCTCCAGGTCGACGGGCGCGAACTCGCCCTCCCTGGCGAGGCCTTCGACCGTCAGGACCGGCGCTCCGGTGGCCGCCCGTGCGGGCGGCGGGCGGTCGGGGAAGACGTACTCGACGTTCCGGCCGGTCATCATGGCAACGATGTCGCGGGTCGGTGTGGCGTCGGCCGGCAGCCCGCCGGCGACGGCCCGCCCGTCCTTCAGGACGGTCACCCGGTCGCCGATGCGGCGGATCTCCTCCAGGCGGTGGGAGATGTGGACGACGGCGACCCCGTCGGCGGTGAGGTCGCCGACGATGCGGAACAGGTTCGTGGTCTCGTCCGGGTCGAGGGCGGCGGACGGCTCGTCCATGACGATGAGGCGTACGTCGTGGGAGAGCGCCCGGGCCATGGAGACGATCTGCTGCTGGGCGGCGGACAGGTCGCCGACCGCCCGGGCGGGGTCGATCTCCGGGTGCCCGAGGCGGCGCAGCAGGGCGGCGGTGGTGGCGCGGGCGGTGCGGCGGCGTACGACGAAGCCCGCGGTGGTCGGCTCGTGGCCGAGGAAGACGTTCTCGGCGACCGACAGGCCCTCCACCAGGTCGAGTTCCTGGTAGATGGTGGCGATGCCAAGGCGCATGGCGGCGATCGGCGACCTGAGCACGACCCGTTCGCCGCGCCAGGTGATCGTGCCGCCGTCGGGCTGGTGGGCGCCGGCGAGGACCTTGATGAGGGTGGATTTGCCGGCGCCGTTCTGACCGAGGAGGCAGTGGACTTCGCCGGGCCGTACCTCCAGGTCGACGCCGTCGAGGGCGCGGACCCCGGGGAACGACTTGGTGATGCCGGACATGGTGAGCAGGGGTGGTTCCGGTGTTGCCATGACGATTCCCCTCGGCGGGTGCGGTGCGGTGCGAGCGGTGCAGAGCCGGTGAGCGGTGCAGGGCGGGGTGCGAGGTGCGGGGTGGGGCTGGAAGTGCGGGGTGGCGCGGGGTGCGGGTGGGGCTCGTGGTGCCAGTAGTGCCGGTGACGCCGGTGATGCTTGTGGCACGGGTGGGACTCGTGGTGCCAGCGGTGCGTGTCGTGCTGGTGGGCGGTACCGGTGGTGCCAGTGGTGCGGATGGTGCCGGTGGTGCCGTGCCATGCCGTGTGCGGGCAGGGCGGGGTGCGCGTGGTGCGGTGCCGGGCCTGCCGGTCGCGGGTCGTGGGTGGCCGGAGGGGCCTTGGGTCAGGCCGGTGAGAACAGGTGGTCGCTGATGAGCCGCGCGGCGCCGATGACTCCGGCGGCGGCACCCAACTCACCCAGGACGATGGGCAGGTTGCCCGTGGCGAGCGGCAGGGACGTGCGGTAGACCTGGGTGCGGACGGCCGCGAGCAGGTTGTGGCCGAGGCCCGTCACCCCTCCGCCGATCACCACCAGGCCCGGGTTGAAGAAGCTGACGAGCCCCGCGATGACCTGGCCGACGTGGTTGCCGCCCTCGCGGATCAGGGCGAGCGAGGTGGCGTCCCCGGCGGCCGCCCCGGCGGCGACGTCCACGGCGGTGAGCCTCCCGGCCTCCTCCAGTCGCCGCGCGAGCTCGTCGGACCGGCCGGCGCGCGCCGCGTCCTCGGCGTCCCGGGCGAGCGCCGCGCCGCTGAAATGGGCCTCCAGGCAGCCACGGTTGCCGCACGCGCAGGCGCGGCCGTCCGGGACGACCTGGATATGGCCGATGTCGCCGGCACTGCCCGTCGTACCGCGGTAGACCTCGCCGCCGACGACGATGCCGCAGCCGATACCGGTGCCGATCTTGACGCAGAGGTAGTCGGCGACGGAACGGGCGACGCCCGCGTGCTGCTCCCCCATCGCCATCAGGTTCACGTCGTTGTCGACCATGACCGGACAGCCCAGCTCCTGGCTGAGCGCCTCCCGGACGGGGAAGCCGTCCCAGCCGGGCATGATCGGCGGCGCGACCGGTACGCCCTCGGGGAAGCGGACCGGTCCCGGCACCCCGATCCCCGCGCCGTCGAAGCCGTCCTCGGCGAGGCCGGACGCCCTGAGCTTGGCCGCCATGGCGAGCGCCTGCTCGAACACGGCCACCGGGCCCTCGCGGACGTCCATGGGGTGGTTGAGGTGCCCCAGGACCTCCAGCTCGGCGTTGGTGACGGCCACGTCGACGGAGGTGGCGCCGATGTCGACGCCGAGGAAGCGGAGGGCGGGCGCGAGCCGGATGTTGTGCGAGCGCCGTCCGCCGCGCGACGCGGCGAGCCCGTCGGCCACCACGAGCCCGGTCTCCAGGAGCCGGTCCACCTCGACGGCCAGTTTGGAGCGGGACAGGTCGACCTGATCGCCCAGCTGTGCCCGGGAGTTGGGACCGCCGTCACGCAACAGCCGCAGCAATTGGGCCTGGTGCGCGTTGGCGGGTCGAGCCGTCATACGTCTCACGCGCCCTCCCCGCCGTCGTGACCGGCCTCGGTGTGCTGCTTGCGAGGGGAACGTAGCAGCGCTTTGCCGCCGGGGGAAGAAGTTGCGCGGCAATCGCTGCCAACTTTCTCCACAGCCAGGACAAAGCCCCGGTTCACCGCTCGACGGCGGTGCGCGGTCAGGGAACGCGGACGACCTGACCGGCGTACGAGAGGTTCCCGCCGAAGCCGAACAGCAGGGCGGGCGCACCGGAATCGACCTCGCCGCGCTCGACCAGCTTGCTGAGCGCCATCGGGATGGAGGCGGCCGAGGTGTTGCCGGACTCGGTGACGTCCCGGGCGATCACCGCGTTGACCGCACCGATCTTCTGCGCGACCGGCTCGATGATGCGCAGGTTCGCCTGGTGCAGCACGACCGCCGCCAGTTCCTCGGGCGTGACGCCCGCCCGCTCGCACACCTTGCGGGCGATGGGCGGCAGCTGGGTGGTGGCCCAGCGGTAGACCGTCTGGCCCTCCTGGGCGAAGCGCGGCGGGGTGCCCTCGATGCGTACGGCGTGGCCCATCTCGGGCACGGAGCCCCACAGGACGGGTCCGATGCCCGCCTCCGGGGCGGCCTCGACGACCGCCGCGCCCGCACCGTCGCCGACCAGGACGCAGGTGGTCCGGTCGGTCCAGTCGGTGATCTCCGTCATCTTGTCGGCACCGATCACCAGTGCGCGGGTCGCCGAGCCGGCCCGTACGGCGTGGTCGGCGGTGGCCAGCGCGTGGGTGAAGCCCGCGCACACGACGTTGAGGTCCAGGGTGGCGGGCGAGGCCATGCCCAGCCGGGCGGCGACCCGGGCCGCGGTGTTCGGGGAGCGGTCGATCGCCGTGGAGGTGGCGACCAGGACGAGGTCCACGTCGGCCGGGTTCAGCCCGGCGGCCGCCAGGGCCTTCGCGCCCGCGTGGGCGGCCATCTCGTCGACCGGCTCGTCGGGGCCCGCGACGTGGCGGGTCCTGATGCCGACCCGGCTGGTGATCCACTCGTCGCTGGTGTCGACCAGCGCGGTGAGGTCGGCGTTGGTCAGGACCTTGGCGGGCTGGTAGTGCCCGAGCGCGGCGATACGAGTGCCCGTCATGCTCGGGACCCCCTTGGTGCTCAGTGCTCCGTGCTCCGTGTGCGGCGTACGGGACGCGTGCGGGTACGGAGGCGTGTGCGTGGCGTGCAGGAACCACACAGTCTCGTCAGCGACTGACCAGTAACCGGTCAGGTGAACCGACAGGATTTGCGCCCGGCTCTTGGAGAGTCCGCAACATCGGCCCTTCCGGCCCCGCCGCCCGCGAAATCCACGCGAGGCGCGTCGCCCGGGCCCGGCCCGCCGCGCACCCGGTCGACCCGCCTCCGGGGCCGGCACCCCACCGCCACCCCTCCGCCGCCGCCCCGGCGCGCGTGCAGGACAATGAGGTCGTCAAGGTCGCCTCACCCAGAACCGGGACTGATCAGCATGGGACGGGTCACCGACCGCCGCCGCGTCATCCGCATCCGGGACGGAGCCGTCTCGGCCCGTCCGGACACCCTGGTCGCGGAGGAGCCGCTGGAGATCCGTCTCAACGGCAAGCCCCTCGCCGTCACCATGCGCACCCCGGGCGACGACTTCGCGCTCGCGGCGGGTTTCCTCGTCAGCGAGGGCGTGCTCGGATCGGCGCGCGACGTACGGAACATCGTGTACTGCGCCGGGGCCAAGGACGACGGGACGAACACGTACAACGTGGTGGACGTCCAACTGGCGCCGGGCGTGGCCGTGCCGGACATCACGCTGGAGCGCAACGTCTACACGACGTCGTCGTGCGGCCTGTGCGGCAAGGCGAGCCTGGACGCGGTCCGCACCACCGCCCGCTTCCCCATCGCCGACACTCCCCCGGTCCGTGTCACGCCCGGACTGCTCGCCGCCCTCCCGGACCGGCTGCGGGCGGCCCAGCGGGTCTTCGACCGGACCGGCGGGCTGCACGCGGCCGCGCTGTTCTCCGAGGCGGGCGAGCTGCTGGACGTACGGGAGGACGTCGGCCGGCACAACGCGGTGGACAAGCTGGTGGGCCGCGCGCTGCGGGAGGACCTGCTGCCGCTGGACCGGGCGGTGCTGCTGGTGTCGGGGCGGGCGTCGTTCGAACTGGCGCAGAAGGCGGTGATGGCCGGTGTCCCCGTGCTGGCGGCCGTGTCGGCGCCGTCCTCGCTCGCCGTGGACCTGGCCGCCGAGACGGGTCTGACGCTGGTCGGCTTCCTGCGCGGCCGCACCATGAACGTGTACGCGGGTGAGCACCGCGTCGACCTCACGGCGGCGGCCCCCGAAGCCTGACGCCCGGCGCGGGCCCCGGTGCGACCCCCACCGCCCGCCCGACCCCCGCCCGTGTCACTTCTTCGGCGGGTCGATCATCTGGAGCGTGAGCGTGGCCGGGGGCTCCGCGACGCCCGGTCCGCCCGCCTCGACCCACGCGAGGACGTCGTCCAGGCAGTCGTCGTCGAGCGCCCAGCCGATCCACGCAGCCCGGGCGCCCCGCCGTCGCGCCTCGGTGGAGGGCTGCACGACCAGGACGTTCGCCTGGCCGCACGGGCCGAGGCAGTCGCTGGTACGGACGGCGAGCCGGCCGTTCGAGGCGGCGGCGGCATCCCGCAGCCGGGCCAGCTGGCCGGCGTGATCGGTGCCGGGGTGTTTGCGGGCGTCGCCGCAGCAGCAGCCGCGGCAGACGACCAGGGAACAGGGGCGGCCGGCACCGGGGCGTATCCAGGTGCGGGTCACCGGACCACGTCCAGGGCGTCGAAGGAGGGCATGGCCTCACGGTATCGACCTGGGTGATCATCATGGCGCGGAGGGTGCCCGATCCGCCCCGGCAAGGGCGCCGAACCGGCCACGCCCGCCCGGTGGTCGACGCCGGACCCGGGTCGTCGACGGCGAACCCGGGTGGCCGAAACCCGTCAGGGGCGGGCGGGCTCCGTGGGGCGGGCGCCGACGCCGGACCGCTGCCCCACGGGCGGATCGCCCGCGCGGCGCCGTGCGATGACCGCGCACACCATCAACTGCATCTGGTGGAACAGCATCAGCGGCAGCACGGCGAGCGAGGCGTGCGCGCCGAACAGGACGCTCGCCATCGGCAGGCCCGCCGCGAGGCTCTTCTTGGACCCGGCGAACTGGATCGCGATCCGGTCCTCGCGCCCGAACCCGAGCCGCCCCGCCCCGTACCAGGTGAGCGCGAGCATCAGGGCGAGCAGCACCGCCTCGACGCCCAGCAGGGCCGCCAGCCGCCCCGGGGTGACCTGGTGCCAGACGCCCCCGACCATGCCCGCGCTGAACGCGGTGTAGACGACGAGCAGGATCGAGCCCCGGTCCACGTACCCCAGCACCTTCTTGTGCCGGGTGAGGAAGCCGCCCACCCAGCGGCGTAGCACCTGGCCCGCGAGGAAGGGGACCAGCAGGTGCGCGACGATCCTCAGCAGGGAGTCCGCCGGGAAGCCGGCCCCGGCGCCGCCGAGCAGCAGCGCCGCCAGCAGGGGCGTGAGGACGAGGCCGGCCAGCGACGAGAACGAGCCGGCGCAGATCGCGGCGGGCACGTTGCCCCGGGCCATCGACGTGAAGGCGATCGACGACTGGATCGTGGACGGGACCAGGCAGAGGAAGAGCAGCCCGCCGTACAGGGCGGGTGTGAGCACGGACGGGACGAGGCCCTTCGCGGCGAGGCCGAGCAGCGGGAAGACGACGAACGTCGCCGCCAGCACCGTCACATGGAGCCGCCAGTGCCTCAGCCCGTCCAGCGCCTCCCGCGTGGACAGCCGCGCCCCGTACAGGAAGAACAGCAGCGCGACGGCGCCGGTGGACGCCCCGCCGACCGCGTCGGCGGCCGTTCCGGAGGCGGGGAGCAGCGCCGCCAGGGCCACGGTCGCGACCAGCGCCGCCATGTACGGGTCGATCGGCAGGCGCGTGCGCGGGGGTCGGAGGCGGTTCATGTGCTCCACGTGCTTCGGTTCCGGGTGGTGGGGGCGTGGGGTCGTGGGGTCCATCGTGCCCGCGCCGACGGCGATCGGGAATCCCGTACACCGCTCTGACTGTCATCACGATCTGTGATGACCGTCGTATCCTGGCGGGGTGTACGAGCCCACGCAGCTGCGGACCTTCCTGACCGTCGCCCAGACGCTGAGCTTCACCCGGGCCGCGCACCGCCTGGGGGTGCGCCAGTCGACGGTCAGCCAGCACGTGCGGCGGCTGGAGGAAGCCGTGGGGCGTGCGCTGTTCACGCGGGACACCCATGGGGTGGAGCTCACGGAGGACGGCGAGGCGATGCTCGGCTTCGCCCGGACGATCCTGGCGGCGCACGAGCGGGCGGCGGCGTTCTTCACGGGCACGAGGCTGCGCGGGCGGCTGCGTTTCGGGGTGTCGGAGGACTTCGTGCTGACCCGGCTGCCCGAGGTGCTGGAATCGTTCCGGCGCGAGCACCCCGAGGTGGACCTGGAGCTGACGGTGGGCCTGTCCGGCACGCTGCACGAGAAGCTGGCGGCGGGCCGGCTCGACCTGGTCCTCGCCAAGCGGCGCGGTGGCGACACGCACGGCCGGCTGGTCTGGCACTCCACGCTGACGTGGATCGGCGCGCCCCGGCTGCGGCTGGATCCGGACCGGCCGGTCCCGCTCATCGTCTTCCCTCCGCCGGGCATCACCCGGGCCCGCGCGCTGGAGGCCCTCCAGGAGCACGGCCGGGCGTGGCGCGTCGTCTGCACGAGTGCGTCGCTGAGCGGCCTGATCGCCGCCGCCCGGGCCGGCCTGGGCGTGATGGCCCACACCCGCGGTCTCGTCCCGCCGGGGCTGGTGCCCGTCCCCGCCCGCGCGGGGCTGCCGGAGCTGGGCGACGTGGACTTCGTGCTGCTCCACGGCCGCCCGGCCGCGCCCGGGGGTGCCGCCCAGGAGGCGGCGGACGCGCTGGCGGCGGCCATCCTCGCGGGTGGCGACCGGCTGCACGCCGCGGCGGCGGGCCCGTGACGGTGAGCGCGGCGTACAGATTCGGTGGAGATTCCGCCACGCACTACTTACTCGCAGGTCAGTAGCGCGTGGGCGCCCGGCCCCGTGGCCGGGTACTTAGCTTCTGACCTGTGGCGATGCCATGCGGACGGGGTTCGCGAAGACCCTCCCGTACACGTCTCGTGTGGGGTACCGTCACCCTCCGCTGTGCGGAGCGCCCCCCAAGGAGCAGGCCCTTGCCCGAGTTCACTGTCCCACCCCTGGCGACGGCTCCCCTGGTCGGCGGTCTGGCCGATTCCGTGTTCGAGCACGCCGAGGACGATCCGGAACGCGTGGTGCTCGGGCGCAAGGGCGCCGACGGCCGCTGGGGCGACGTGACGGCGGCGCGGTTCCGGGACGAGGTGCTGGCGCTCGCCAAGGGGCTGCTCGCGGAAGGGGTGCGGTTCGGGGACCGGGTCGCCATCATGGCCCGTACGCGGTACGAGTGGACACTGTTCGACTTCGCGCTGTGGACGGTCGGCGCCCAGTCCGTGCCCGTCTACCCCACCTCCTCCGCCGACCAGGTGCACTGGATGCTGCACGACGCGGAGGTGACCGCGTGCGTCGTGGAGCACGAGGACCACGCGATGACGATCGGCTCGGTGGTCGACCGGCTGCCCCGCCTCAAGCGGCTGTGGCAGCTGGACGCCGGGGCGGTCGACGAGCTGGTGGCGGCGGGGGCGCGCATCGACGAGGAAGTGGTGCAGCGGCACCGGCGGGCGGTGACGCCGGAGTCCATCGCCACGATCATCTACACGTCGGGGACGACGGGCCGCCCCAAGGGCTGCGTGCTGACCCACGCGAACTTCATGTTCGAGGCGGACACGCTGGTCGGCCGCTGGGAGGAGGTGTTCCACTCCAAGCCGGGTGACGAGGCGTCGACGCTGCTGTTCCTGCCGCTGGCGCACGTCTTCGGGCGGATGGTGGAGGTCGCCGCGGTCCGCAAGCGGGTCAGGTTCGGCCACCAGCCGCAGCTGGCGGCCGGGCCGCTGCTGGAGGATCTGGCGTCGTTCCGGCCGACGTTCGTGCTGGCCGTGCCGTACATCTTCGAGAAGGTGTTCCAGGCGGCGCGGCGCCGGGCGGAGGCGGAGGGGAGGGCGGGGCCCTTCGACAAGGCCGTCGAGGTCGCGGTGCGGTACGCGGAGGCGCTGGAGCTGAAGGCGTTCGGGCTGGGGCCCGGCCCGTCGGCGGCGCTGCGGGTGCAGCACCAGTTCTTCGACAAGGTCGTGTACGGGAAGGTGCGCGAGGCTCTGGGCGGCCGGGTGCGGCACGCGATGTCGGGCGGGTCGGGGATGGCCCGCCGGCTCGGCCTGTTCTTCGAGGGCGCGGGCGTGACCGTGTACGAGGGGTACGGCCTGACCGAGTCGGCCGCGGCGGCCACCGCGAACCCGCCGGAGCGGACCAAGTTCGGCACGGTCGGCCCGCCCATCCCGGGGACGACGGTGCACATAGCGGAGGACGGCGAGGTGTGGCTGCGCGGCCCGCACGTCTTCTCCGGGTACCTGGGGGACCCCGCGGCGACCGCCGCCGTGCTGCGGGACGGCTGGCTGGCGACCGGTGACATCGGCGCCCTCGACGAGGACGGCTACCTGACGATCACCGGCCGCAAGAAGGAGATCCTGGTGACGTCGGGCGGCAAGAGCGTGCCGCCGGCCGGGCTGGAGGAACGGGTGCGGTCCCATCCCCTGGTCGCGCAGTGCATCGTGGTCGGCAACGACCGCCCTTACGTGGCGGCACTGGTGACGCTCGACCAGGAGGCGGTCGAGCACTGGCTGGCCATGCAGAACAGGCCGCCCCTGCCGCCCGCCGAACTGGTGCGCGACCCGGCGCTGGAGACGGAGATCCGGCGGGCGGTCGTCGCGGCGAACACGCTCGTGTCGCAGGCCGAGTCGATCCGCACGTTCCGGATCCTGGCGCACCCCTTCACCGAGGAGCACGGGCTGCTGACGCCGTCGCTGAAGCTGAAGCGCAAGGCGATCGAGTCGGCGTACGCGGCGGAGGTGGACGCGCTGTACGGGTGACGCTCCGCGCCGCGGGAACAGGCCGCACGGTGTGGACGTTGCCCCTGGGAGTAACCACCGACGACGTAAGGATCGACCGCTCGTGAGCAAGGTCCCCTCCATCACCCTCAACAACGGCGTCACCATGCCGCAGCTCGGCTTCGGCGTCTGGCAGGTGCCCGACGTCGAGGCGGCGAAGGCGGTGGGCACGGCCCTGGAGGCCGGATACCGCAGCATCGACACCGCAGCGATCTACGAGAATGAGAAGGGCACCGGCGAGGCCGTCGCCGCTTCCGGGATCGCCCGTGACGAGCTCTTCGTCACCACCAAGCTCTGGAACGGCGAGCAGGGGTACGACGCGACGCTGCGCGCGTTCGACGCGTCCCTGGACAGGCTCGGTCTCGACCACGTCGACCTGTACCTGATCCACTGGCCGGTGCCCTCCGCGGATCTGTACGTCGACACGTACAAGGCGTTCGAGAAGATCCACGCGGACGGCCGCGCCAGGGCGATCGGCGTCTCCAACTTCCTGCCCGAGCACCTGGAGCGCCTCCTCGGCGAGACCTCCGTCGTGCCCGTGCTCAACCAGATCGAGCTGCACCCGCAGCTCCAGCAGACCCAGGCCCGCGACTTCCACGCCCGCCACGGCATCCGGACCGAGGCCTGGTCGCCGCTCGGCCAGGGCAGGGGCCTGCTGGAGGCCCCGACGGTGGTCGCCGTCGCCCGCAAGCACGAGCGCACCCCGGCGCAGGTGGTGCTGCGCTGGCACCTCCAGCTGGGCACCATCGTGATCCCCAAGTCCGTGACCCCGTCGCGGATCAGGGAGAACATCGACGTCTTCGACTTCGAGCTGGACGCCGACGACCTCGCGGCGTTCGCCGCGCTCGACGAGGGCCGGCGGCTGGGTCCGGACCCCGCGACGTTCGACGAGGTCTGAGCGGGCGGGAGCGCCCGGCGGGACGGCGTAAGCGGCCGGTGGACCGCGGCGCCGTCCCGCGCAGGCCGCCCCCAGGGTGAAATGATTGTCATTCCTCGCTGCGGCTAGGGTGTGGCTCCATGAACCGAGCCGCAACCGCGCGGGAGCGCCCGTCCGGGGCGATACCGCCGTCCGCCGCCCTCGCCGGGGCCGTGTCACTGCTGCTGATCGCCGCGCTCGCGGTGCCCCTGCTGGGCCGGCCGGGTTTCCGGGCGTGGCAGACCGTCTGCGTGGCGCTCACCGTGCAGGCCCTGCCCTTCCTGCTGCTGGGCACCATCGTCTCCGGGGCGGTCAACGCCTTCGTACCGGCACGGGTGTTCAGCAGGGCGCTCCCCCGCAACCCGGCGCTCGCCGTGCCCGTCGCGGGCGCCGCCGGGGTCGTCCTGCCCGGCTGCGAGTGCGCCTCCGTGCCGGTCGCCGGGAGCCTGATCCGGCGCGGGGTCACCCCCGCCGCGGCCTTCGCGTTCCTGCTCTCCGCGCCCGCGGTGAACCCGGTGGTGCTGGTGTCGACCGCCGTGGCCTTCCCGGGGCAGCCCGGGATGGTCGCCGCACGGCTCGTGGCGTCCCTGGTCACGGCGGCCACCATGGGCTGGCTGTGGCTGAAGTGGGGCCGGGCGGAGTGGCTGAAAATGCCGGCCCGGCACACCGGGCACCGGGCCGGGCACAGCCGCTGGGAGGAGTTCCGGCTCGGGTTCCAGCACGACTTCCTGCACGCGGGCGGCTATCTCGTCGTCGGCGCGATGGCGGCCGCCACCTTCAACGTCCTGGTGCCGCGTTCCGTCCTGGACGCCTTCGCCGACTCGCCCTGGCTGTCGGTGCTGTTCCTCGCCCTGCTCGCCGTCGTGCTCGCCGTCTGCTCGGAGGCGGACGCCTTCGTCGCCGCGTCGCTCACCGGCTTCTCCCCCACCGCACGGCTGACGTTCATGGTGGTGGGGCCCATGGTCGACGTGAAGCTGATCGCCCTTCAGGCCGGTACGTTCGGCCGGGCGTTCGCCGTGCGCTTCTCCGCCGCGACCGCCGTGGTGGCCGTGGTGTGCGCCTGCCTGACCGGGTGGTGGCTGCTGTGAGGCGGCACGTCCAGGCGGTTCTGCTGCTGCTCACCGGGGCGGCCGTGCTGCACATCTCGCTGCTGAGCCAGGTCTACCTGCGGTACGTGAAGGAGGGCCTGCGGCCGTTCCTCGTCGCCTCCGCCGTGCTGCTGCTGGCGCTGGGCGTGGTGGCCGCCGTACGGGACGGCCTGCCGTTCGCGGCCCGCCCGGACCACTCCGAACCGGACGAGGACGACGCCGGGGACGGTGACGAACACGGCGGCGGTGACGAGCACGAGCACGGGCACGATCACCGGAGCGGGCCGCGCGTCGCCTGGGTGCTGTTCCTGCCCGTCCTCGCCCTGCTGCTGTACGCCCCGCCCGCGCTCGGCTCCTTCACGGCCGCGCGCGAGACCGACAACGCGGTCGCCCGCGTGGAGCGGTTCGACCCCCTCCCGGACGCCGACCCGGCGCCACTGGCCCTGTCCGGATTCATCGCGCGGGTCCAGCAGGACCGCGACCGTGGCCTCGCCGGGCGGACGGTGCTGATGACCGGGTTCGTCACGCCGGCGAAGGACCGCTCCGGCACCTGGTACCTCACCCGGCTGGTGGTGAGCTGCTGCGCGGCCGACAGCCGGTCGCTGCGGATCCGGGTGCACGGGGCGCCCGCACCCCCCGCCGACACCTGGGTCGCCGTGACGGGCACGTGGCACCCGGGTGGCGGCGGTGCGCTGGGGACGGCGAAGGCCGCGGTGGCGGTCGACGCCCGGACGGTGGAGCGGGTGCCCGAGCCGGTCAACCCGTACCAGGACACCACACCCCTGACGCCCTGAAGCCGCCCGGGTGGTCAGCCCCGGCGGGTGGTCAGCCCCGGCGGGCGGTGTGGACCGTGCGGGCGGTCAGCATGAAGAGGTCCGGCCGCTGGTGCAGGCCCTGCGGCTCCGCCGGGTCCAGCAGCCGGTCCAGCGTGGCCAGGTCTTCGGGCGCGAGCCGCTCGCCGAGCGCGTCGCGGCCGCGGGTGAACGCGGTCAGGATCTGGTCCCGCACGGCACCGGGAACGGGCGCCGGCACGTCGTGCAGGAACGAGCGCGTGCCGCTCGGGACGAGCCCCGCGCCGGACAGCAGGGCCCGCCAGTCGTCGGCCTCCTCCTTGGCGCCGGGCAGCTCCGCCCGCATCTCGGCGAACCACTCCGCGTGCACGGCGTCGAGGCGGGCCTCCAGGCCCGGCCGCCCGAAGCCGATGTTCTGCGGCAGGCGCCGGGTCGGCAGCCCGCCCTCGACCACCGCGAGCAGCCCGCCGGGCCGCAGCAGCCCGGCGAGACCGGCGACGGCCCCGCGCTGGTCGCCCAGGTGGTGCAGGGAGTCGGCCGCCCAGATCAGGTCGGCGTCGCCCAGGCCGGCGATGCCGTCGGGCAGCTCGGCGCGGCGCGTGGTGACGCGGTCGCCGAGGTGCGCGGCCCGGGCGCGCTCGCGGGCCCGCTCCAGGAGCTCGGGCGTGGCGTCGACGGCGACGACCTCGGCGTACGGGAAGGCCTCGGCGAGCAGGCAGGACAGCACGCCCGGCCCGCTGCCGACGTCGAGGATCCGGCGGACGGCGGCCGTCGGCACCAGCTCGCCGAGCCAGGCCGCGGCCTGCCGGTACAGCGGGCTCTGGAGCTGTGCGCCCTGCTCCAGCAGGGGCATCATGTGGGTCCAGTCCATATGGGTGTCGTCGTGGTGGTGACCGTGGTCGTGGTGTCGGCTCATGCCGCCAGGGTGGGGCCGGTGGTGCGACGACGGCGAACTTTGTTGCCGCTTCGGCAATTCGGCGCCGCCCGGGCCGGGGGCGGTCGTGCCCGCGGCCGGGGCGGCGTGACGTGCGGGAGCCGGCGCCGGGGTCAGCCGGTGCCGGGGTCAGCCGGCGCCGTGGGACGGGGCGATCTCTTCGACCCGTGCCGCGAGGGTGAAGTCCTTCTCGGTGACCGCGCCGCCCGCGTCGTGGGTGTTCACCGTGAGGTTGACCGTGTTGTAGCCGAGGGTCAGCTCGGAGTGGTGGTTCAGCTCCTCCTGGATCTGGGCGACGTGCACCACCATCGCGGTGGCGGCGAAGTGGGTGCCGAGACGGTAGGTGCGGGCGATCCGGTCGCCCTCCTGGGACCAGCCGGGCAGTTCGCGCAGCCGGTCCTCGATCTCCTTCTGCGACAGCGGCTCAGTGGGCATGTCCGGTGCTCCCTCCGGGTCGGTGGGGACGATGACGACGTGACCGTGACGATACGGTCCGGCGGCACGGGTCCGTGGTCAACACGTGGGTTACCGTCTGCGGTATGACAACTGCCGTGACCGGTACCGGAGTAGGGCCCCTGCTGCGCGGCTGGCGCGAGCGGCGGCGGCTGAGCCAGCTGGAGCTGGCGCTGCGCGCCGACTCGTCGGCCCGGCACATCTCTTTCGTCGAGACCGGCCGGTCCCGCCCGAGCGAGGAGATGGTCCTGCGCCTGGCCGAGCACCTGGAGGTGCCGGTGCGGGAGCGCAACGCCCTGCTGCTGGCGGCGGGCTACGCCCCGCGCTACACCGAGACGTCCCTGGACGACCCGTCGCTGGACACGCTGCGGGCGGGCATCAGGCAACTGCTGGACGGCTACGACCCGTATCCCGCGCTGGTCGTCGACGGCACGTACACGGTGGTGGCCGCCAACCGGGGCATCATGGCGCTGCTGGACGGGCTGCCCGGGCACCTGCTGCGCCCGCCGCTGAACGCGATGCGGATCACGCTGCACCCGGAGGGCCTGGCGCCGAGGATCCGCAACCTGCGGGAGTGGCGCGGGCACCTGCTGGCCCAGATGGAGCGGCAGATCGCGCTGGCCCGCTCACAACCGCTGCGGCGCCTGTACGAGGAGGTCGCCGCGTACCCGCTGCCCGAGCGGGCGGGCGCCGGCCCCGACGACCGGGAGGACCAGGAGGATCCGCATCCGTACCCGTACTTCGCGCTGCCGCTGCGGATCGAGCACGACGGGCACGTGCTGTCCTTCGTGTCGTCCATCTCGACGTTCAACACGCCGGTGGACGTGACGGTCGCCGAGCTGGCCATCGAGACGCTGCTCCCGGCCGACCCGGCGACGGTCAAGTACCTCCGCTCGCTCTAGGTCGTGTCCGGAAAGTATCGGCCCCCGCCCTCCGGGCGGACGCCGATACTTTCCGGACACTCCCTAGCCCATGGCCCGCAGGGCGGACCACTGGAGCGCGGCGAACCCCGCCACGGTCCCGGCCTGCAGCGGGATCCACACCACCCCGGCGGCGGTGGGCGACAGCCAGACGACGAGCGCGACGACGCTGAGCACCGCCCACGCCAGGTTGGCGTCGACGATCATCTTGACGGCCGTGACGTTCGGCCGCCGCCGGGCGGCGACGAGGCCCACGCCCGCGGCGAACGCGGTGAGGAACAGGCCCAGTCCGAGCAGGAGCGCCGGGTCGACGCCGAGGAGCCGTCCGAGCGGGCCGGACGCGAGGGCGTAGGCCAGGCCGTTGCCCCCGGTGACGACGGCGTCCAGCGCGAGGAAGCGGCGCAGCATGGTGTGCGGCTCGGTGGTGCGGGAGATGCCGGCGAGCAGGGCCTGGGACATGGCGGAGCCTCCATCGGGGTTCGTACGGCGGGTGCGGGCCCGGATCCCGGCCGGAGTGCGCCGGCCGGGTTCCGGTGACCGCAACGATGCCGCGCGGACGGGGGCGGGTCGATTACCGCACGGGTAATGCGGGCCCGTCGGCGGTCAGGGGGCGACGAGGTCCCTGATCAGGCGCTCGGTCCAGTGGCCGGCCGCGCCCGGGCGGGAGGCGAGGTAGGCG
This sequence comes from Streptomyces ficellus, assembly GCF_009739905.1. Taxonomy (NCBI): domain Bacteria; kingdom Bacillati; phylum Actinomycetota; class Actinomycetes; order Kitasatosporales; family Streptomycetaceae; genus Streptomyces; species Streptomyces ficellus. The sequence goes on from NZ_CP034279.1 coordinate 1,169,802, forward strand.
ACGACGGTGTCCGTGTCCCAGGCGCCGGTCGCGATCAGCCCGGCGGCGAGGTGGCGGAGGTAGCCGGCGGCGGGCGGGTTCCACTCGACGTCGTGCATCCGCCAGGGTGCGGTGAAGGTGAGCAGGGGCAGGCCGTGGAGGGTGCCCGGGCTGACGAGGGTCTCGTAGCGGCCGTCGCCGAGGACGGCCGTGCCGTCGCGGAGGACGGCCGTGAGGTCGAGGTCGGTGTCCGGGCCGGGGTCGCGGTACATCTCCTGGGCGGCGATGTCGGAGAACTGTCCGGCGGTGATGCGGTGCGCCCTCGCGAGGACGCGGCCCTCGGCGTGCGGGTCGTAGAACGCCCTGCCGCCGGTCCACACCGCCGACTCGGTGGCGAAGTACAGGGCGCCCTCCAGCTCCACCGGGACGGACGCGGACGGCAGGCGGGGGTCGCGGCAGCCGGGGTAGGTGCGGGAGCCGTCCGGGGGCGTGCCGCCGGTGAGGTAGTGGGCCAGGCGGTCGACGTGCGTGTTGGAGCCGTAGGACGTGTACCAGACCTCCGTCGTCATGCCTCGAACGTAACGGGCGTGGCGCGTGAAGCTCCGCTGTTGACCCGCTTAAGAAATCCTCGATGGACGCGGTGGGCGCGGGTCGGCAGATTGGTGCGGGTATCCGATCTTCCCTCACGCACGGCTGGAGCCGCACCGATGAAGGCACTCGTCAAGCAGAAGGCCGAGCCGGGCCTGTGGCTCATGGACGTGCCGGAGCCCGAGACCGGGCCCGGTGACGTGCTGATCCGGGTGCTGCGCACCGGTATCTGCGGTACGGACCTGCACATCCGCTCGTGGGACGGCTGGGCGCAGCAGGCGGTGTCGACGCCGCTGGTGCTGGGTCACGAGTTCGTGGGCGAGGTGGCGCACGTGGGCGCCGACGTCACGGACATCGCGGTCGGCGACCTGGTCAGCGGCGAGGGGCACCTGGTGTGCGGCAAGTGCCGCAACTGTCTGGCGGGCCGCCGGCACCTGTGCCGCGCCACGGTCGGGCTGGGCGTCGGGCGGGACGGCGCGTTCGCCGAGTACGTGGCGCTGCCCGCGTCCAACGTGTGGGTGCACCGTACGAAGGTGGACCTCGACGTCGCGGCGATCTTCGACCCGTTCGGCAACGCCGTGCACACCGCGCTGTCGTTCCCGCTCGTCGGTGAGGACGTCCTGATCACGGGCGCGGGCCCGATCGGGATCATGGCGGCGGCGGTCGCGCGGCACGCCGGGGCGCGCAACGTGGTGATCACCGATGTGAGCGAGTCGCGGCTGGAGCTGGCCCGCAAGGTGGGCGCGACGCTCGCCGTGAACGTGGCGGAGCGCGGCATCGGTGACGCGCAGCGGGAGCTGGGGCTGCGGGAGGGCTTCGACATCGGCCTGGAGATGTCCGGCCGGCCCGAGGCCATGCGCGACATGGTCGCGAACATGACGCACGGCGGCCGGATCGCGATGCTGGGCCTGCCGGCCGAGGAGTTCGCGGTCGACTGGTCGAAGATCGTCACCTCGATGATCACGGTCAAGGGCATCTACGGCCGGGAGATGTTCGAGACGTGGTACGCGATGACCGTGCTGCTGGAGGGTGGTCTCGACCTCAGCCCGGTGATCACCGGCAGCTACGGCTACCAGGACTTCGACGCCGCGTTCGACGAGGCCGCCACCGCGCGCAGCGGCAAGATCATCCTTGACTGGACCGTCTGACCCACCCCTCTAGGAGCCTTCTGATGTACGCGTCCGTCCGTGACGAGCTGCGCGCCACCCTCGACGAGATCCGCGAGGCCGGTCTCTACAAGCCGGAGCGGGTCATCGGCACCCCGCAGAGCGCGACGGTGTCCGTCCCCTCCGGTGACGTGCTGAACTTCTGCGCCAACAACTACCTGGGGCTCGCCGACCACCCGGAGGTCGCCGCCGCCGCCAAGGACGCCCTCGACCGCTGGGGCTACGGCATGGCGTCCGTGCGCTTCATCTGCGGTACGCAGGACGTCCACAAGGAACTGGAGCAGCGGCTGTCGGCGTTCCTGGGGCAGGAGGACACGATCCTCTACTCGTCCTGCTTCGACGCCAACGGCGGTGTCTTCGAGACGCTGCTCGGCCCGGAGGACGCGGTGATCTCCGACGCCCTCAACCACGCGTCGATCATCGACGGCATCCGGCTGTCCAAGGCGCGCCGCCACCGGTACGCCAACCGGGACATGGCCGACCTGGAGAAGCAGCTCAAGGAGTCGCAGGACGCCCGCCGGCGCCTGATCGTCACCGACGGCGTGTTCTCGATGGACGGGTACGTGGCCCCCCTGCCGGAGATCTGCGACCTCGCCGACCGGTACGACGCGATGGTCATGGTCGACGATTCGCACGCGGTCGGGTTCGTGGGCCCCGGCGGTCGCGGCACGCCCGAGCTGCACGGTGTGATGGACCGCGTCGACATCATCACGGGCACGCTCGGCAAGGCGCTGGGCGGTGCGTCCGGCGGGTACGTGGCGGCGCGCGCCGAGATCGTCGAGCTGCTGCGCCAGCGGTCGCGCCCGTACCTCTTCTCGAACTCCCTCGCGCCGGTGATCGCCGCCGCGTCGCTGAAGGTGCTGGACCTGCTGGAGTCGGCGGGCGACCTGCGGGAGAAGCTGGCGGCGAACACCAAGCTGTTCCGCACCCGGATGACGGAGGCGGGCTTCGAGATCCTGCCCGGCGACCACGCGATCGCCCCGGTGATGATCGGGGACGCGGCGGAGGCCGGCCGGATGGCGGAGCTGCTGCTGGAGCGCGGGGTGTACGTGATCGGCTTCTCGTACCCGGTGGTGCCGATGGGGCAGGCCCGCATCCGGGTGCAGCTGTCGGCGGCGCACTCGACGAAGGACGTGGAGCGGGCGGTGCAGGCGTTCACCGACGCGCGGGCGGCGATGGCCGGCTGACGGCCCCGCGAGGGGCCGGGCGGCGGCTGGGGGACAATGGCAGGGTGATCGACCCCCGGCGGCTGCGTGTCCTGCGGGCCGCGGCGGACCACCGTACGGTGACCGCCGCGGCCGCGGCGCTGTACCTGACCCCGTCCGCCGTCTCGCAGCAGCTCGCCGCGCTGGAGCAGGAGACCGGGCACGTCCTGCTGACCCGCAGCGGCAAGGGCGTCCGGCTCACGGCGGCGGGCGAGATCCTGCTGGAGCACGCCAACGAGGTGCTGGCGCAGCTGGAGCGGGCCGAGGCGGAGCTGGCGGCGTACGCGGGCGGGGCGGCCGGCGAGGTGACGGTCGCGGCGTTCGCGACCGGGATCGCCGAGGTCCTGGCGCCCGCGATCGGACGGCTCGCGGAGTCCCACCCCGGTATCCGGGTGCGGGTGCGGGACGCGGAGGGCGACGAGTCGCTGCCGCTGGTCCTGGACGGCGAGGCGGACGTGGCGCTGGCGGTGGAGTACCGGGGCGCCCCCCGCGAGGGCGACCGGCGGCTGGCCCGGGTGCCGCTGTACGCGGAGCCGTTCGACGCGGTGCTGCACGCGGGGCATCCGCTGGGGCAGGAGCCGGAGGTGGCGCTGGCGTCGCTCGCCGGCGCCGACTGGATCGCCCCGTACCCGGGCAACCCCTGCCACGACATGGTGCTCCTGGCCTGCGAGCTGGCCGGCTTCGAACCGCGGCTGGTGCACTCCTCCGACGACTTCCGCGCCGCGGTCGCCCTGGCGGGTGCGGGCGCCGGCGTGGCCCTGGTGCCGCGTTCCGCCCTGCGGGGCATCGAGCTGAAGGACGTCGTGGTCCGCCCGGTGGCCGGGCCGGCGGCGTTCCGCCGGGTGTTCGCGGCGGTCCGGCGCGGCGCCGAGGCGCATCCGCTGATCCGCCCGGTCCTGGAAGCGCTGGCGGGCTCGGCGCGGGGACTGTCGGCGCCCGAGGGCTGAAGCGGGCCCCGGGGAGCGGACGCGGGCGCCGCTGACCGGCGCGTGCCGTCGCCGCCGCTCCCCGGGATCGTGCCGGCTACTTCTCGTCGTCCTCCGGCGGCCGGGCGGCGGGCTCCTGGTCGGTGCCGGACGCGGGGGCCCGGTCCGGTTCCGGGGACCGGGTGGCTTCGGCGCGGATCAGGGCGTTGAGCGCGGAGAAGGGGTCGATGGGCATGGCGGAACCTCCTGGTCGGTGACGTGGTGGGTGCGCGGGGGTGCGGCGGGGCCGCTCAGCAGCGCAGGACCACGCACCGCACGGTGCGTACCGACGGGTGGCCGGCCGCCGGGCCGGCGGTCCGGGGCGGGGGCGCCGTCCGGGTGCGGTACGGGCGCGGCGACCCGGGGCGGACGGCCCGCCGGTGACGGCGCCCGGCGCGGTGCGGGGCGGCGGCCTCGGCCTCGGTGAGGTCCGGGTCGGGGGCGGCCGGGGCGGCGGGGGCGGCCGGGCGGGGTTCGGCGCCGCAGGCGGGCCCGGCCGCGGCCGTGACCCCGAGGAGGGCCGCCAGCACCAGGAGGGTGACCGGCACGGCCCGGCGCGCGGCGAGGGCGAGCGCGGCGATGCTGGTCATGGGCGTTCCCTTGCCCGTGACCGGGCGCGGTGTGCCCGTTCGTGCCCAGAACCGCCCGTTCAGCGGAGGCGGAAGACCGGCCCCCTGGGCGTGAACGGCAGCGACGCGCCGTCCGGGATCAGGTAGGCGTGCTCCCTGCGGAGGCGCAGCGCGTCGCAGTAGCCGTCGGTGATGACCAGCACGGGCGCCGTCGGCGGGAAGTCCGCGGCGCGCTGGAGGAGGTCGACGCCCGGCTGGAGGACGGTGCCGCCGCGGCCCCGGACCCGTACCCGGCCGGCGATCTCGGTGGGCGGCAGGTACCCGGCGTCATGGGCGGCGGCGTCGCAGAACACCACGCGGGCGGCCGGTACGTCACGCGCCTGCGCGTACGAGGCGATGGCGCCGAGCGCCTTGCCGAGGAGCCGCGCGCTCATGGAACCGGACGTGTCCAGCACGACGCCGAAGGTGCACCGGGCGGTCTCCTCGGGCGGGAAGTACCGGCCGGCGCGCGGGATGTCCGGCGTCGACGCCTGGCGGCGGGCCGGCCGGGCGAAACTGCGCACCGCCTCGGGGCGCGGGACGTACTCGTCGAACCAGCGGGCCAGGCGGGCGTCCCACGGTACGGGCGGGTGGCTCAGCGCCCGGATCGCCTGGACGAGCCCGGCGGGCAGCAGCCCCCGCTCCCCGCTCACGTGCAGGTCGAATCCCTGGACGAGGCCGCGCCGGTAGAACTCGTCGAGGTCGACGTGGTCGGTGGGCCGCCCGCCGAGCGGTTCGCCGAGGATGTCGCCGGTCCCCTTGCCGCGCAGGGTCGCCATGCGGCGCATCCGGCGGGCGTCGGTGACGATCCGGTCGTACACCTCCTCGGCGGACAGGTCCTTGAGCTCCGGGTCGTACAGCAGCCCCTCCGGCATCGTGCCGACGCCCATCTCGACGAGCCAGCCGTTGACGACGTAGTCGGCGGCGACGTTGAAGAGGTACGGGTCGCGGGCGCCGCGCCGGTCGCCGTGGCGGAGCGCGGCGTGGAGCATCTCGTGGGCGAGGACGAACCGCCACTCGTCGTCCTCGAGCCGGCGCAGCGGGTTGACGTAGATCTCGCCGAGCGTGGCGTCGACGGCGGCGATCGCGATGCCGTTCGCGCGGGTGAGTTCCGCGTCGGCGACCAGCTTGATGCCGGACGCGATGCCGCCGAGCAGCGGATAGGAGGAGATGAACCAGCTCAGGGCCCGTTCCCAGGGCTGCCTGCCGTGGAGCTCGCCGGTGAGGGTGTCGCGCCGGCCGCCGGCGACGTCCATGGCGGCGGACATGGCACGGGTCAGCGCGTGGGCGAACGCGAGCTGCCAGTCGGGCGGGGTCGACCAGTGCGGCCAGGGGACGAGGACCTGGTCGGCCGCGTCGCCCGCCGTACCGCGGTGCTCGTGCGCGGCGGGGACTCCGGTGGTGCGCCAGCGGGCGGTGAGCTGCTCCTCGTCGCCGTCCGGGAACGTCACCGGGTGGTCCTCGGGCGCCCGGCCGATGTGCAGGGTGAGCATGAAGCGGTTGACGACCGCGCAGCGGGCGGCCCGTTCCACCCGGTCGGGCTGGTGCCGCCGTTCCTGGCCGGCCGGGACGTGACCGAAGCCGAGGTGGATCAGGCAGTGGGCGAGGGCCCACGCCCAGTCGGCGGGTTCGGCGCGGCGGTCGGGGTGGACGTGGATGCGGCCGTTGGAGTCGACGGCCGCCAGCCCGTGACGGGGGCTCAGCGCGCAGTCCCGGGTGCGGCAGACCTCGGCGTCCAGCGCCGCGAGCGCCGGGTTGCGCTTGACGAGGGCGAGCCCGGCGAGGAACGCCTCGGCCGCCGGATCGTCACGCTTGGACGTGGCGCGCGCCCGTCCCCGTGTCCCCTTCGCGCCGGAACCGGCCGCGCTCACCGGCGGGCCTCGACCAGCCGGGGCATGTCGCGGGCGGCCTCGACGAGGAACCACGCGGGCAGCACCGGCCGGCCGTCCTCGTCGTCGCGGATGACGGTCTGGGCGACCTCGACGGAGATCTCCGCCAGCTGGACCAGCAGCGACTTGGCGCGGTAGGCGGTCTCCCGGAGCGCGGGCGGGATCCGGTCCTTGGTCGCCGGGAGTTCCTTGACGAGGCGTCCGCGGAAGGCCTCGGCGAGGTAGTAGAGCAGGTCGCGGTCCTCGATGCGGCGGGGCCAGTGGGCGTCGCCCTTGATGATGGCCTCGATGCCGTGGGCGTGCCGCACGATCTTGGCGTAGCCGCAGAAGGAGACGGCGTGCGCGGGCGTGAGCGTGCCGTGGGCCACGATCTTGAGGGTGTCCTCGTCGAGCGTGGGCCCGAAGGAGTGCAGCGCGTCGGACAGCATGTGCCAGGAGCGGGGCGTGGAGAACGGCTCCTCGGTCTTCGGCGGCTGCGACCAGAGGTGGTCGGGCCGGTCGGTGAGGTAGTCGGTGACCCACGGGTGGATGCCGTGCTCGCCCGCCCACACCAGCCAGTCGGTGGCCGACGCGCGCAGGTGGACGTGGGTCAGGCGGTTGACCAGGGCCGAGGCGACGGGGCGGGCGAGGGCGTTGTCGGTGGCCCGGTTGCCGGCGCCGATGACGATCGACCCCGCGGGGAGTTCGTAGCTGCCGATGCGGCGGTCCAGGATGAGCGAGTAGAACGCCTTCTGCACGTCGGGGGTGGCCGCGTTCAGTTCGTCGAGGAACAGGCAGTACGGCTCGTCGCGGGCGATGGCCTCGGGCGGGCAGAAGACGGACTTGCCGTCCCGGATCTGCGGGACGCCGATGAGGTCCTCGGGCGCGAGCTGGGTGCCGAGCAGGCTGACGCACTCCAGGCCGAGGGACTCGGCGAAGGCGCGCACGAGGGACGACTTGCCGATGCCGGGCGCGCCCCAGAGGAAGACGGGGCGCACGGTCGCGAGGCCGAGCAGCAGCTCGGGGATCCGGGCGGGCGTGACGGTGACGGCTGCCTGCAAGCGGGGGCTCCTGTGCCTTGCCGGTCGACACCCGCACAGGCGTGCGGGCCCGCCCAGTCTGGGCGTTCGGGCGGGTGCGGCGCAGCCCAATTTCCGCCGCGCGAGCAGCTGAGGCGCGCCGCCGCGTCGTGGGCCGTCGCCCTCACGTCCGGGGCCGGCGGCCTTGGGTTACGAGTGTGGGAGCCGCACCTGCGCCGCCAGCCCCTGCGGGGGCGACCCCGCACGGCCCCGCCCCGGGCCGGATGCCGGGGGCGGGGTCAGGCGCGGTTCTTGCGGGCGGACATCCAGGCGTAGACCAGGACGCCGGCGAAGAGGAACAGCACGCCCTGGTAGACGGCGGCGTAGCCGGAGCCGGCGACGAGCCACAGGGAGAAGGCGGCGGCGACGACCGCGAGGATCGCGTCGCGGACGAGGCGCGGGCGGTCGACCCGGTCGTGGCGGCCGGAGGCGAGGAAGTAGATCTGCGCGGCCGTCGAGAGCAGGTAGGGCACCGTGGCGGTGAAGGTGGTGACCAGGACGAGGACCTCGAAGACGCCCTCGGGGCCCGCGGTGTAGTTGTAGACGGTCAGCAGGGAGGCGAGGACGACGGTGACGAGGACGCCGTAGGTGGGGACGCCGCGCCGCTTGTGGGTGAACACCTGGGGGAAGAGGCCGTCCTTGGCCGCCGCGTACGGGGTCTGGGCGCTGAGGAGGGTCCAGCCGTTGAGCGCGCCGACCATGGAGACCAGGGCCATGCAGGCGACGGCGGTGCCGCCCCAGGAGCCGCCGAACATGGTGTTGACGGCGGCGGAGAACGGCGCGCTGGACTCGACGAGCCGGTCGTGGGCGACGAGCCCGAAGACGGACAGGGTGCCCAGCAGGTAGATGACGGCGGCGCCGAGCGTGCCGAGGATCGTGGCGCGGCCGACGTTGCGCTGCGGGTCGCGGACCTCGCCGGCGCTGACGGCCGCGGACTCCACGCCCAGGTAGCTGAAGAGGAGGATGGCGGCGGACGCGGAGACGGCGCCGACCGCGCTGGTGTCACCGGCCTGGAAGGGGCCGAGGTTGGCGGAGTCGAAGAAGAACAGTCCGCCGACGGCGACCAGGAGGAGCGGGACGAACTTGAGGACGGTGGCGGTCAGCTGGACCGCTCCGACGTACCGGGTGCCGGCGAGGTTGGCGAGGGCGGGCAGCCACTGGAGGGCGAGGGCCGCCGCGATGGTCGTGGCCTTGTTGTCCTGGACGGGGACGAGGACGTCGAGGTAGCCGACGGCGGCGACGGCGAGGGCAGCGTTGGAGACCCAGGTGGTGATCCAGTACGACCAGGCGGCGAGGAAGCCGGCGAAGTCGCCGAAGGCCTCGCGGGCGTACACGTACGGGCCGCCGGTGAGGGGGTGGCGCCGGGCGAGGCGGCCGAAGACCAGCGCGAGGGCGATGGCGCCGGCGGTGAGGACGCCGAAGGCGACGAGGCTGATGGTGCCGTAGGGGGCGACGGAGGCGGGGAGGAGGAAGATCCCGCCGCCGATGATGTTGCCCATGACCAGGGCGGTCGCGATGGGCAGTCCGAAGCTGCGGGCGTGCTTGGACCGCTCGTCGGGGGTGGGGTCGGTGATGAGGGGGGTGCTGGTCATGAGGGGTGGAGCGCCTTTCGCCGTACAAACCTGAACATGGTCAGGTACGGCGAACGCTGCACCAAATCAACCGTGTTTGTCCGGCACGACGCGGCCGGTAACCGGAAAAGCTTCTTCCGGTCGCGGTGGTGACGGGGATTCCTGCACCGGGACCTGCGGTCCCTGGACCTCGCGCAGCCAGCGCCGCAGCACCTGGTGGACCTCCTCCGCGCCGACCAGCCGGCTCCCGTCGGCGACCGGCGGGGACATGGTGCGCGGGGAGAGCAGGAACGCCTCCGACTGCTCGCCGCCCAGCCCGCCGTGGGAGCCGATCTGCTCCTCGAAGGCGTGGACGGTGCCGGTGCGCGGGTCGTACGCGGAGTTGACCATGATGTCCGCGACGTGCGGGAAGGAGTCGGTGCGCCGGACGGCGTCGGCCGCGCCGGGGCCGAAGGGTGCGAGCGGGCCCTCGTCGGTGAGGTCGTCGACCGGCACGGCGAGCCTCGCGGGGCCGAGCACCACCGAGCCGTGCTCCTCGCTGCGCACCAGCAGGAAGCCTATGCCCGGGTGGTCGGCGAGGGTGTCCAGGAGGCCGGGGTGCCGTCGGTCGATCTCCTCGCGGGACATGCGGTACGACACGTCCGGGAAGGAGATCAGGCCCAGGTTGCCGGAGGCCAGCACGATGGGGCCGGAGGTGCGGGCGGGGCGCTCGTCGCGGCCCTCGACCGGCAGGTGCACCGCGCTGCGCAGCGTGTCCCGCGCCTCGGCGCCGCTCGGGGTGTGCTGGGCGCGGCGCGGTACGGGCAGCCCGCAACCGGCCCGGACCAGGTCGCGCAGCGTCAGCCCGTACGCCGACTCGAAGGTCTCGCCCGGGCTCTGGCCGTGGTCGGAGAGCAGCACGATCCGGTAGGGGCGCGGGGTGTGTTCGGCGACCTTCGCGAGCAGGGCCAGGGACCGGTCGAGGTTGGCGAGCACCCTGGCGGCGTCCCGGCTGTGCGGACCGGAGTGGTGGGCCACTTCGTCGTACGCGACGAGGTCGGCGTACACGGCCGTGCGGCCGGCCAGCATGTCGCCGATGACGGCGGCGACCACCACGTCCCGCTCGACGACGGTGGCGAAGGCCCGGATGAACGGGTAGAGGCCGCCGCGGCCGACGCGCGGGGTCTCGCCCCCGATCCGCGACCGGATGGACTGGCCGATCTCGCGGCACACCTCGGCGATGAACGAGATGGCGGTGCGGACGGCGTTGGCGGGGTCGCGGAAGTAGGCCACGTACCCCGCGCGGGAGCGGTTGCGGCGGCCGCGGCGGGCGGAGACCGACAGCACGAGGGCGAGCTGGTCGGCGCCGCCGCTGAAGAGGTTGCCGCGACTGGCGCCGTCCAGGGTGAGCAGTCCGCCGTCGCCGGTGCGCTCTATGGCGCGGCGTTGCAGTTCGGCGGCGCTGGCGGGCCGGTTGCTGACCATGAGCCGGCCGGTGTCCTTCTCGTACCAGCGGAAGGCGGGTACGTCGTGGTTGGTGCCGTGCAGGATGGCGAGCTGGCTGGCGCCGGTCTGGCTGGACCAGTCGGTGCGCCAGGGGGTGAGGCGGTGGGTGGAGCCCAGCCAGGCGGCGACGGTCGGCATGGTGCCGTCGGCGACGGCGTCCCGCAGCACCCGGTGTCCGACGCCGTCGAGCTGGAGGAACACCGTGCCGGGCGGGCTGTCGGGGCCGAGCGGCGGGGAGGTGGACCGCCGGCGGCCGGCGAGCCGGTAGAGGCGGCGCCGGTAGGCGTTGTCGTCGCGGACGGCGAGGGCCGTGGAGGTGGCGGAGGCGACGGCGGACATCACGGCGGCCACCACGACGGCGTTGTCGGGTGCGGCCTCGCCCCGCCCGTCGGGGATGAGCCAGAGCGCGAGCAGCAGCAGCGAGCCGTTGAGGAAGAAGGCGAGGAGCCCGAGGACCAGGGCGGGCACCAGCAGCAGGGCGCGGACGACGAGCGGCCACACCAGCGCGCTCAGCAGGCCGAACGCGCCCGCTCCCCAGGCGGCGGTGACGGCGGTCCTGGTGGCGCTGTCGCCGTCGTCGGACTGGAGCTGGAAGTCGGGGAGCAGCCCGGCGAGGGCGAGGAGGGTGAGGGAGGACACCACCCACACCACGGCGATGCGCAGGAGGGCGCCGCCCGCCGTACGCCATCTTCCCGGTACCACGCCGTTCGCTCCCGCCCTGCTCGCAGCCGTATCTGAAGCGACCCTACTCCGATCCCTCTCCGGTCGAGGAGGCGCGCATTTAGGCTCGTAAGAGCTCGAACGGGCGACGCGGGAGCGAGGAGGGCGGGCGTGCCGGTGGAGGTCACGTGGTGGGGTCATGCCACTTGTACGGTGCAGGACTCGGGGGTGCGGGTGCTGACCGACCCGTTGTTCGCGCGCCGGCTCGCGCACCTGCGGCGGCGGCGCGGGGCGCTGCCGCCGCCGGCCGCGGCGCGCGCGGAAGCGGTGCTGATCTCGCACCTGCACTCCGACCACCTGCACGTCCCGTCGCTGGCGCGGCTCGCGCCGGGTACCCGGCTGATCGTGCCCCGGGGCGCGGCGCGGGCGGTGCCGGCGCTGCGGAGGCTGGGCGCGGTGGCCGGGCTGAGGATCACGGAGGTGGCCGCCGGGGACGAGGTGAAGGTGGCGGAGCTGGCCGTCCGGGCGGTGCCGGCGCGCCACGACGGGCGGCGGCTGCCGGTGGGACCGCATCGGTCCCCCGCGCTCGGGTATGTGATCAGCGGTGCGGCGCGCACCTACTTCGCCGGGGACACCGGCCTGTACGACGGGATGGCGGCGGCCGTGGGCGAGGTGGACGTGGCGCTGCTGCCGGTCGGCGGGTGGGGGCCGTTCCTGGGGCACGGGCACCTGGACGCGAGGCGGGCGGCGGAGGCGCTGGCCGCGCTGGCGCCGCGGGCGGCGGTGCCGGTGCACTACGGCACGTACTGGCCGATCGGCCTGGACGGGGTGCGGCCGCACGAGTTCCACGCGCCGGGTGACGAGTTCGCGCGGCACGCGGCGCGGCTGGCGCCAAGGGTGGCGGTGCACCGGCTGGGGCACGGCGAGAGCGTGCGGCCGGAGGTGTCGGAGTGATCCACGATCTGGTGGGTCAGTTGCCGACGGAGTCGACCCAGCAGGCGGTCGGCTACCCGGCGCTGTTCCTGCTGGTGGCTGCGGGGGCGCTGGTTCCGGTGGTGCCGACGGGGGCGATCGTCAGCTCGGCGGCTGTGGTGGCGGTGCATCAGACGACGCCGTTCGCGCTGCTGGTGGTGTTCCTGCTGGCGGCGAGCGCGGCGTTCGTGGGCGATGTGACGCTGTACTGGCTGGGCCGGCGCGGGGTGCGGTCGAAGAACGGTTCCCGCTGGCTGGAGCGGCTGCGCCGCCGCGCGTCGCCGGAGCACCTGGAGCAGGCGCAGGCGAAGCTGCGGGAGCACCGGGTGCCGGTGCTGGTGCTGTCCCGGCTGGTCCCGGCGGGCCGGATACCCGTGATGCTGGCGTGCCTGCTGGCGGAGATGCCGTTGCGCCGCTTCGCGCGCGGCAACCTTCCGGCGTGCGTGGCGTGGGCGCTGACGTACCAGCTGATCGGGATCCTGGGCGGTTCGCTGTTCGCCCGCCCGTGGCAGGGCGTGCTGGCGGCGGTCGTGCTGACGGTCCTGGTGGGCGCGGTGCCGTCGGTGTGGCGGCGGTGGCGGCACGCGTAGGCGGTGGGGTGCGTCCGGGCGGTGGGTTACGCGTGGAGGATCCGTGAGGCGCCGACGGGGAGGTCCCAGAGGCGGTCGCGGGGCAGGCCGGTCCGCTCCCAGGCGGCGTGGAGGCGGGTGAGGGGTTCCATGACGGGTTCGGCGGACAGGACGAAGGTGGCCCAGTGCATGGGGGCCATGACGTGGGCGCCGAGGTCCAGGAAGGCCTGGACGGCTTCTTCCGGGTCGGTGTGGACGTCGCGGAGCCACCAGCGGGGGGCGTAGGCGCCGATGGGCAGGAGCGCGAGGTCGATGCCGGGGAGGCGGCGGCCGATCTCCCGGAACCAGTGGCCGTAGCCGGTGTCGCCGGCGAAGTACACGCGGTGTCCATGGGCGTCGCGCACGACCCACCCGCCCCACAGGGAGCGGCAGGTGTCGGTGAGGGTGCGCTTGGACCAGTGGTGGGACGGGACGAAGTCGAAGCGGACGCCGCCCAGTTCGGTGTGCTCCCACCAGTCGAGTTCGGTGACGCGGGTGAAGCGGCGGCGCCGGAACCAGCGGCCGAGTCCGGCGGGGACGAGGACGGGGGTGTCGCGGGGCAGGCGTCTGATCGTGGGCGCGTCGAGGTGGTCGTAGTGGTTGTGGCTGATGACGACGGCGTCGACGGGCGGCAGGTCCTCCCAGCGGACGCCGACGGGGGTGATGCGGGCGGGGGTGCCGAGGATGCGGCGCGACCAGACGGGGTCGGTGAGGACGGTGAGCCCGCCGGCGCGGATGATCCAGCTGGCGTGTCCGGCCCAGGTGACGGCGACGCCGCCGGTGTCCACGGCGGGCATGGGCTCCGGTGCGAACGGCAGGTGGGGGATGTCGCGGAGGCCTTCGGCGGTCGGCCGCACCGCTCCCTCGCGCGCGAGCCGGGCCATGGCGCGCACGCCGGGGAGCGGGGCGGTGAGCCGGTCGGCGAAGGATCTGGGCCAGGTGCGGCCCCGGGTGCGGTCGAGTGGGTGCGGGGCGCCGTCGCCGGGGGGCCGGGTGCGCCCGGGGGGCCCGTCCGGGGCCGGGTTGCCGGGGGTCCGGTCCGCGGGGGTCCGGTCAGTGGGTGCCGTCCGTTCCGTCATGTGCCAGCTCCGTTCACCGTGGTTCGTGGAGTTCGTGGAACGCGGAGGCGAACCCGTCCAGCGCCCGCTCCACGGGGGGCGATGCCAGGGGGTCGGCGGCGCCGAGGGTCTCCGCGCGCTCCTCGGGGGTGGCGCCCAGCAGGGGCCAGGTCGCCAGGCGCACCCGCAGCGCGCCGAGCTCGTCGCCGAAGCGGTGCCCGCCGGGTACGAGGACGCCGAGCCGGTCGGTCAGGTACTCCTCCAGCTCCATGGAGTCGGTCACCCCGCGCTCGGCGAGCCGGCCGCGCAGCGGGCCGAGGTCGGCGTACAGGTGCCGTCCCGCGCGGGGCGGCAGCGACAGCGCTCCGGCGGTGAGGACCGCGTGGTGCGCGGCGGCGGCCACGCGCGCGTGCACGGCGGCAGCGGCGGCCGCGCGGGTGGTGACCGGTTCGGGCTCGCCGAGCGCGTAGGCGGCGGCCGCGGCGACCGGGGCGGCGACCTGCGCGCCGAGCGCGGTGAGCCGGTCGAGGGTGCGGGCGCGGCGGGCGGGGCCGGCTCCGGTGGCCGGGAAGCGGGCGAGGGCGGTGGGCCAGGCGGCGGGGGTGAGGGCGCCGGCGAGATCGCACAGGACGGTGACGTCGTCGGGGCACATCTCGGCCGGGCTGACGAGCACGGTGTCGTGCGGGTCGTGCAGGGTGTCCCGCCAGGTCTCGTCGCTGATGATGTGCAGGCCCTCGCCGACGGCCGCCTCGCAGGCCTCGCGGACGACCTCGGGCGGGGCGACCGTGGCGGTGGGGTCGTCGGCCACGGAGAGCAGGAGGAGCGTGGGGTGGCCGCCCTCGGCGCGTACCCGGCGCACGGTCTCCAGGAGCGCGAACGGATCGGGTACGCCGCCGCACTCGGCGGGCGTCGGTACGTGGTAGGCGGGCCGGCCCAGGAGCCGGGCCTGCGGGGTCCACCAGGCGGGGCAGGGGCGGGGCAGGAGGACGTCGCCGCCGTCGGCGGCCACCAGCGCGGAGAGCAGGGGCTGGGCGCCGGGCGCGACGGCGAGGTCCTCGGGGTGGCAGCGCAGTCCGCGCCGCCACCAGTAGCCGCAGGCCGCGTCGCGCAGGACCGGGCCGCCTCCGGGCGGTTCGGGTGCGGGGCGGCCGGCGGCGGCCGCGAGGACGGCGGTCAGTTCGGGCAGGACGGGCAGGCCGGTCTCCGGCGCGGGCGGCCCGTAGCGGACGGGGCCGCGCCCTCGCGTGTCCGGCTGCCGCATGCCCTCACCTCCGCCGCTGGGGTGGCCGCCGCTGGGTGGTCCGGGGACATGTGCCCAGCCCTACAGCCCTTTATACGGAGGTTCTTCGCACCCCGCCGCTCCGGAGCGGCCCGCCCGGGGGCGGGGTGCCCCCGGGCGGGCGGGCGCTAGGCGGCGACGTCCCGCATGATGTCCTCCCGCATCTGGGTGCAGCAGCGGCTGATCAGCCGGGAGACGTGCATCTGCGAGATGCCGAGGTCCTCGGCGATGCGGCTCTGCGTCATGTCGCGGAAGAACCGCATGTAGAGGATCTTCTGCTCGCGCTCCGGCAGGCTGCGCAGGCGCGGCTTGACCGACTCGCGGTCGATGACGATGTCGAGGGCCGGGTCGGGGCCGCCGAGCGCGTCGACGAGCGTGTAGCCGTCCTCGGTGCCGGGCAGCTCGGCGTCGAGGGAGAGGGCGGTGAAGCTGTCCAGGGCCTCCAGCCCGGCCATCGCCTCCTCCTCGGTCATGCCCGCCTTCTTGGCGATCTCGGACACGGTGGGAGCGCGGCCTCCGACCGAGTGCGAGAGTTCCTGGTAGGCGGCGCGGACACGGCCGCGCAGGTCCTGGACGCGACGCGGCACGTGGAGGGTCCACATGTGGTCGCGGAAGTGACGCTTGATCTCGCCGGTGATGGTGGGGACGGCGAAGCTCTCGAAGGCCGCGCCGCGCTCCGGGTCGTACCGGTCCACGGCCTTGACCAGACCGAGGGCGGCGACCTGCTTGAGGTCCTCCAGCGACTCGCCACGGTTCCGGAACCGGCCGGCGAGCCGGTCCGCCATGGGGAGCCAGGCACGGACGATGTCCTGTCGGACGGCTTCCCGTTCCTCGCCCTCGGGCAGGGTGGCCAGGCGCTGGAACGCGGCGGCCGTGTCGGGTGCGTCGTCGTGCGGATGCTTCGTGTGAGCGAGGGTTCGCATGATGCTTTTCAGCTCCCTGAACGGCGCTGACGGTTGGCTGTCACCCCGAGGAGAGCTCCTTTCCCCGGGCACAGGACACGCCCGGAACGGTTCGCCGCTCCCACGGACGTGCCTCCGGTCCGAAGCACGAGATGCGCCTGCCCGGGGCCGACCCCGGCAAACTCCTTCCTCCATGCTGGCCGCCTCCGCGCGTTTTCGCCCCTCGGGGGCGCGGTACCCGGGCCCGTACGGCCGGAACGCCCAGCGCGTTACCGGCCGGTAAGAGGCAGGCAGACGACGGGTGAGAGCCCAGGAGGACCGCTGATGAGCGAGGATGTGGCCGACCGGATACTCGCGCGGTTGCGCGACTGGAACGTCGAGTGCGTGTTCGGCTATCCGGGTGACGGGATCAACGGGCTGATCGCCGCCTGGGGGCGGGCCGAGAACCAGCCCCGTTTCATCCAGGCCCGGCACGAGGAGATGGCCGCGTTCCAGGCGGTCGGGTACGCCAAGTTCGGGAACCGCCTCGGTGTGTGCGTGGCGACCTCAGGGCCGGGCGCGATCCACCTGCTGAACGGCCTGTACGACGCGAAGCTCGACCACGTGCCGGTGGTGGCGATCGTGGGCCAGACCGCCCGCAGCGCGATGGGCGGCTCGTACCAGCAGGAAGTGGATCTCCACTCGCTGTTCAAGGACGTCGCCTCCGAGTTCATCGCCACGGTGAACGTCCCCGAGCAGCTGCCGAACGTCCTGGACCGGGCGATCCGCACCGCCTACGCGCGCCGCTGCCCGACGGTGGTGATCGTGCCGGGCGATGTGCAGGAGCTCGAATACACCCCGCCCACGCACGACTTCAAGATGGTGCCCTCCAGCCTGGACCGCAGCGCCTGGACCGCGTTCCCCGCCGACGACGCCCTGGAACGGGCCGCCGAGGTGCTCAACTCCGGCGAGAAGCCCGCCCTCCTGATCGGCCAGGGCGCGGCGGGGGCCCGCGCGGAGGTGGAGGAGGTCGCCGACCTGCTCGGCGCTGGGGTCGCCAAGGCTCTGCTCGGAAAGGACGCCCTCTCCGACGAACTGCCCTTCGTCACCGGGTCGATCGGCCTGCTGGGCACCCGCCCGTCGTGGGAGCTGATGCAGGGGTGCGACACGCTGCTGACGATCGGCTCCAGCTTCCCGTACAGCCAGTTCCTGCCGGAGTACGGGCAGGCCCGGGCGGTGCAGATCGACCTCGACCCGCACATGGCCGGCCTGCGCTACCCGTACGAGGTGAACCTCATCGGCGACGCGCGCGCCACACTGCGCCGGCTGATCCCGCTGTTGCGGCGGAACCGCAAGCGCGGGTGGCGGGAGAAGACCGAGAAGTCGGTGCGGCGCTGGGAGGAGGTCATGGCGCGCCGCGCGGCGGTGAGCAGCGACCTGGTGAACCCCGAGCACGTGGCGCGGGCCCTGTCGCCGCTGCTGCCGGACCGCACGCTGCTGACGTGTGACTCCGGTTCGGTCGCCAACTGGTACGCGCGGCACATCACGATGCGCGGCGACATGCGCGGCTCGCTGTCCGGGACGCTGGCGACGATGGGCTGCGGGGTGCCGTACGCGATCGGCGCCAAGTTCGCGCACCCGGACCGGCCGGTGGTGGCGCTCGTCGGCGACGGGGCGATGCAGATGAACGGGCTGGCCGAGCTGATCACGGCCGCGAAGTACCGGCACCAGTGGGACGACCCCCGGCTGGTGATCGGCGTGTGGAACAACCGGGACCTCAACCAGGTGACGTGGGAGCTGCGCGCCATGGGCGACGCCCCGTCGTTCCTGCCGTCGCAGGAGCTGCCGGACGTCCCGTACGCGCTGTTCGCCGAGTCGATCGGGCTGACGGGCCTGCGGGTGGAGAAGCCGGAGGACGTGGAGAGCGCCTGGCGGATGGCGCTCGCCGCGGACGGTCCGGCGGTCGTCGAGTTCGTCACTGACCCCTCCGTACCGCCGATCCCGCCGCACGCGACGTGGCAGCAGATGGAGTCGACCGTCGCCGCCCTCGCGAAGGGCGACGCCGACCGTGGCGCGGTGGTCCGGCAGGGGCTGAAGGCGAAGGTGCAGGAGTTCCTGCCGGGCCGGAAGGCGTGACGGAGGTCGTGACGGAAGTCGTGACGGTGCCCGCGGCGATCGCCGGGTTTGCCCCGGCCGCGCCGGGTACCCGCCCGGCGACCGCAAACGCAACACCGTGGAGGGCGCCATGCAGCGTGGCAGCGACCGGCTCAGCCGCCGTCAGGACGACGAGATGAAGCACCAGCTCAAGGGGCTGCTCAGGTCCGGCCACCCGACGAGGACCGAGGAGTGGCACGACCCGGAGCCGGTTGCCGAGGACGATCCGGAGCTCGCCCCGCCCCGGGTCCACACCGCCCCGTTCGAGGCACTGCGCCTGGAGCTGGGCCGGCACCTGGCCCGCACCCCGTTCCCGGCGCACCGGCGCGACCTGCTGCGGATCCTGCGGGAGCGGCACGCGCCCGACCCGCTCCTGGAGCGGGTGGCGGCACTGCCCGGCGACCACACCTACCGCAGCGTTCAGGACGTGGCCGTGGCGCTGGAGCGGCCCCCGCACCCGGCGTGACGTGGCACGACGGAACCGCTCGTCAGACGTCGACCCAGAAAGGAACCACTGTGCAGATCGCGTTTCTCGTGGCGCCCGAGGGCGTCGAACAGGTAGAGCTCACCGACCCGTGGCAGGCGGTGAAGGACGCCGGTGACACTCCCGTGCTCGTCTCGACGGAGCCGGGCGAGATCCAGGCGTTCCACCACCTCGACAAGGCCGACACCTTCCCCGTGGACCGGACCGTCGCCGACGCCTCGGCCGGGGACTACGGGGGCCTGGTCCTGCCCGGCGGTGTCGCCAACCCGGACTTCCTGCGGATGGACGAGAAGGCCGTCGCCTTCGTGCGGGACTTCTTCGAGGCGGGCAAGCCGGTGGCGTCGATCTGCCACGGACCGTGGACGCTGGTGGAGGCCGACGTGGTGCGCGGCCGTACGCTCACGTCCTGGCCGAGCCTGCGGACCGACATCCGCAACGCCGGTGGTG
The DNA here is from genome assembly GCF_009739905.1 of Streptomyces ficellus. Taxonomy (NCBI): domain Bacteria; kingdom Bacillati; phylum Actinomycetota; class Actinomycetes; order Kitasatosporales; family Streptomycetaceae; genus Streptomyces; species Streptomyces ficellus. The sequence goes on from NZ_CP034279.1 coordinate 1,188,859, forward strand.
AGTGGGTGGACGAGCAGGTCAAGGTCTGCTCGGCGCGCCCCGCCACCCTGATCACCAGTCGCAAGCCGGACGACCTCAAGGCGTTCTGCGACGCGTTCACGGCGGAGTTCGCCAAGGTCTCGGGCGGCTGACCCCCGCCGGGGCTCCCCACCTGGTCCGGCTCCTCGTCCCGCGCGGCGGACGAGGAGCCTCGCCGTGCGTGCGACCGTCCTCGCCGGGCGTGCGACCGTCAGGCCCGGTCGGCCGGGTCGGGGAGTCCGCGACCCGGCCGGCGGCCCGTCAGGCCTCGCGGCCCACCATCGCCAGCAGCTTCGTCTGCTCGTCGGCGTCGTCCGGCACCTCCACCCGAGGGGCGAACAGGCCGCTGCCGGCCAGGCTGTCCGCGTACGGCGACACCTCCCGCACGGTGAAGGCGACCAGCTCCGGCGGCAGCCGCTCGTCCGCGCCGATCGCCCGGGACAGGTCCCAGGCGTGGACCACCAGGTCGGCGATCATCTGCGCGCAGTACGCGGTGGCCTGCGACGGGCCGGACGAGAGGTGCACCGTGCGGTCCAGGGCGCCCTTGTCCAGGAACGCCTCCCGCGACTCCACCGCCGCCCGGTCCCAGACGGCCACCGGGTCGTCGCCCAGGACGTCACCCTCGAAGGCGTCACCGATCTCCGCGAGGGTGCGCCGCTCGCGGACCAGCGGAACCACCCACAGCTGCTCGCCGGTGAGGTGGTTGACCAGGTCGCGGACCGACCAGTCGGTGCAGGGCGTCGGGGCGTCCCACTGGTCGGGGCGGACGGCGTGCACCCGCTCGCCGAAGAAGTCGAGCGCCTCGCCGTGCCGGGCGAGGAGGGTGCTGGGCACATGGGGGTTCGGCACCGCGGGTCACCTCCGGGGATCCACTGCTGTCGTCACCCGGTCCACTCTTCCCGGACCCGGGAGCGATCGCCAGGCGGGTGACCTGTGTGGCCCACGGGGCACCGGGTACACCGCCTCACCACCGGATCCCGGCCCCGGCCCTCCCCCGCCGGCCGGCGCAGCGGTGCGCTTGGGCGGGCGGCCGACGGGGTACGCGCGGGTCATGTCCGATTCCTCCGCCACGCAGCCCGTCGATACCGTCCGTGACCGGGTGACCACCCGGCTCAGCGCCTGGGACCGTGAGGTCTTCCACCGCGTCGCCACCCGGCACTGGCCCGGTGGCGACGCGGTGCTGCCCCGGCTGAGCCACGCGGCGAACCACGGACTGCTGTGGTTCGGCACGGCGGCCGGTATCGCCGTCCTCGGGCGCGGCGCCCGGTCGCGGCGGGCGGCGGTGCGCGGTGTGGCGTCCCTGGCGCTGGCGTCGGCGGCCATCAACACGATTGGCAAGCGGTCCGTGCGCCGGGCCCGGCCGGTGCGGGACGCCGTGCCGATGGTGCGGCAGCTGAAGAAGCAGCCGTTCACCACGTCGTTCCCGTCCGGGCACTCGGCCTCCGCCGCCGCCTTCGCGACGGGCGTGTTCCTGGAGTCCAGGGGCTGGGGCGCGGCCGTGGCGCCGGTCGCGGCCGCCGTGGCGCTGTCCCGCGTCTACACGGGCGTGCACTACCCGGGCGACGTCCTCGCCGGTGCGGCGCTCGGAGTGGGCGCCGCCTTCGCCGTGCGGGGGATCGTCCCGACCCGGTCGCAGCTGCCCGCCCCGGGCCGCCCGCACGCCGACGCGCCCGCGCTGCCGGGCGGCGCCGACCTGGTGGTCGTGGCCAACCGGGGGTCGGGCTCGGCGGACCAGGCCGCGCTGGTGCGGGACGCCCTGCCGCGCGCGGAGGTGCTGGAGTGCGAGCCGGAGGACGCGGGCCAGGCGATGGAGAAGGCCGCCGCGTCCGGGCGGTGCCGGGCGCTGGGCGTCCTGGGCGGCGACGGGACCGTCAACCGGGCCGCGGCGGTGGCCGCCCGGTACGGCCTGCCGCTCGCGGTGTTCCCGGGCGGCACGCTCAACCACTTCGCGTACGACCTCGGCATCGAGTCGGTGCACGACACGTGTCGCGCACTGGCGGAGGGCGACGCGGTCCGCGTCGACCTGGGCCGGTTCACGCCGGGCCCGGACGGCGCGGCGCACGGGTACTTCGTCAACACGTTCAGCCTCGGCGTGTACCCCGAGCTGGTGCGGCTGCGGGAACGCTGGTCGCCCCGGATCGGCGGCTGGCCCGCCGGGGTCCTCGCGGCCTGGAAGGTGCTGCGCGGTGAGCACCCGCTGGAGGCGGAGGTGCACGGCCGGCACCGGCCGATGTGGCTGCTGTTCGCCGGGAACTGCGTCTACCGGCGGATGGGGCCGACCCCGGGCCGCCGCCACGACCTCGCCGACGGTCTGCTGGACGTCCGGGTGGTGCACGGCGGCCGGCTGCCGGGGCTGCGGCTGCTGGCGGCGGCGCTCGCCGGACCGCTCAGCAAGTCGCCCGTGCACGCGGCCGAGAAGCTGCGCAAGGTGCGGGTCTCGGGCATCGCGCCGGGGACGTCGCTGGCGTTCGACGGTGAGGTGACGCAGGCGCCGCGGGAGCTGCTCGTCGACAAGGACGACGAGGCGCTGACGGTCTACCGCCCCCGGACCGGCCCCTGAGAGGCGCCCAGCGGCGTGTCCTGCGGCGCTCGGCGGCGCGTTCAGCGGCCGAGGGTGCCCACGTCCCCCATGACGATCACGGGCTTCTTCGCCGGGTCCAGGGCGATCAGCAGTTGCCGCAGGTCGTCCCGCTGGAGCGAGATGCAGGCGCGGGTGGGTCCGCCGTGGTCGACGTGGATCCACACGCCACCGCCCTTGCCGGCGCCGAGGGGGCGGACCTTGTTCAGCGGTGACGTGCCGGGGACCCGGTTGTAGTCGATGGCGACCACATGGTCGAAGGAGCCTTCGAGGGGTTCGCCGAGGAAGCCGGTGCCGGGCATGTTGAACTCCTCGCTCCGGTCGTACGGCAGCGCGGTTCCCGGGTCGGGCAGGCGGCCGCCGGCGTCCCCCAGGGCGAACACCCCGATGGGGGTGCGCAGGTCGCCGGCGACGTGGTGGGCCGTCCAGCCGCGCAGCGCGTTGTGGGCGGGCCAGGGCTGGCTGACGGCCTTCCACCCGGTCTTGGGGTCCCGTTCGTAGAGGACGGCCGTCGACTGGTGGGAGTGCGGCCCGTCGCCCTTGACGACGAGGGCCTGGGTGCTGGCGGCCGGGATACGCGAGCGGGTGGCGGGCCCGAGGCCGGGGATCTCGGCGGGTGCCGTCAGCACGGGTGCCCCGGGCGCCGGCCGGGTGGTCGCCGTGGTGCGTCCCGCCGCGGCCGGATCGTGGGCCGCCCGGGGGGCGGCGCATCCCGCGAGGAGGAGCCCGGCGCACACCGCGCCGGTGAGCACGCGGCGTCCTGCTGTGTTGACGACGGGCATGTCCGAGCCTTTCCCTCATCGCCGGCGGCCGTGCGGCGGTACTGGCGGCCACGGAGGTGATGATCGGCTGATCCGGTCGCCGGGGCGCGGGGTTCCGGGGGCGACGCGCGTGAAGTTCCCCCGGTCCCCGTAGCGGCGCCGTCGGGGGGCGGCGCCCTACAGCAGGGGGCCGAGCGGCCCGAGGTCGAGGTTGAGGTCCTCCGGTTCGAGCCCGAACCGGGTGCGCAGGAGGTCCATGCGGTCCTCCAGGAGCATCAGGGTCATCCCGATCCGCTCCTCCTGCTCCTCGGTGAGGTCGCCGCCCTCGACGCGGCGCAGGGCCTGGCGTTCCATCAGCTGCCGCAGCAGTTCCACGACGGTCAGGACGAGGCGGGCCAGGTCGCGCTCGACGGTGTCGGGGTCGAGTTCCACCTTGCGGCTCGACGCGGTCACGGGCGCACCTCCCCGCGCGGGTCCCAGGGCGAGGGGACGTCTTCGTTCACCGAGCTGATGAGGGCCTTGAGGTCGACGCGTACGAGGTCGACGTCGGCGATCCGCAGCGTGAGGTCGCCCGAGATGACCACGCCGCCGGCGAGCAGCCGGTCCAGCAGGTCGACCAGGGCGATGCGCCGCTCGGCGAGGGGTTCGACGACCGTCATCGGGCGGCCTCCCGCGGGGCCTCGTCCGCGATGCCGGCGAAGGAGTAGGGGGCCCAGGGCCCGGTGAGCTCGACGCGTACGCCCGGTTCGGAGACCGCTTCGACCAGCTGGACGAACTCCGGGCTGCGGGCGCGGTCCACCAGGTAGGCGGCGTTGAGCACGTTGACGCCCGGGGCGTTGGAAAGCCGGGTGTCCTGGGGGCGGTGGACGGTGCCGGCCTCGGCGTGGCGGGACAGTTCGCCGTGCAGCCGGCGGCTCAGGGCGTCGGCGCGCTGCCAGTCGCCCTCGCGGCTGCGGCGGGCGTTCAGCCGGCGGCGCAGGTAGTCCCGGCCGCTCGCGCCGGGTTCCGGCGCGGCGGGCTCGGCCTCTTCGGCGGCTCCGGGTTCCGCGTACACCTTGACGCCCCACTCGACCCGCCCGTCGAGCCGTGCGAGGGCCCGTACGAAGCGGTCGTGGCCGTCCTCCAGCAGGCGTCGTACGCCGCTGTCGTCCCGGCAGACGGTCGCGAGCCGTAGCGGGAGCGGGCAGGTCACGGTGGACAGGGCGGCGACGACGGCGTCGTGGGCGCGCGCGGTGGCGGCCAGCCAGTCCAGGTCCTCCAGCCGGGCGCGCAGCGGCGCCTCGTCGAACTCCCCGGCCGGGACGGCGCCGGTGACGGCGACCAGGTCGCCGTGGCGCAGCAGGTGGGGCGGTTCGCCGTCGATGCCGTGGGCGCCCTCGGGCAGGACGCCGTCGAAGGGGCGGGTGACGGCGTAGACGTAACGCAGCCGGTCGGTGCTCATGCGGTGCGTCCCTCCAGCTCGGCGATCCGGCGCTGTAGCTCGGCGTTCTCGCGGGCCAGTTCGCTGCCCCGGGCGCGGGAGGAGAGCGCCGGGTCGCTCTCCCACCAGTCGATGCCCATCTCCTTGGCGCGGTCGACGGAGGCGACGACGAGACGCAGCTTGATGGTCAGCAGCTCGATATCCAGCAGGTTGATCTTGATGTCGCCGGCGATGACGACGCCCTTGTCGAGGACGCGTTCCAGGATGTCGGCGAGGTTGGCGCTGCTTCCGTCCGAGGCGTACGGGCTGGGGGGCAGGCCGCCGGTGGGGCGTGGGGTGGTCATGTCGTTCTCGGGCCCTTCTCCAGGCGGTCGAGGAGCTCGTCCTCCCGGCGGTCGAATTCCTCTTCGTCGATCTCGCCCGCCTCCAGCCGTTCGTTGAGGCGGGCGAGTTCGCGTTGTACGGCGGCGGGGTCGTAGTACTGCCGCTCGGCCTCCGCCACCACCTGGCGCAGCACCCAGGCGGTGCCGCGCAGGGGCGCCGCCGGCAGGAGCAGCAGTTCTCCCAGCAGGCCCATGCTCGGTCCCTTCGTTCGTTCCCGCGCCGGTCCTCCCGGCGCCCTTCGTTCCCGGCGCCGTTCGTTCCCGCGCTGTCGGTGCGGTTCCTACTCGACGAAGCTGTACGGCGGCAGCGGCCCGTTCACCTGGACGACCAGGTGGGGGTGCGCCTGCTGCAGCTTGTCCACGGCGGCGACGAAGCCGTCGGCGCGGTCGCGCTCCACGAGGAACGAGATGTTTGCCAGCCAGGCGCCGCTCTCGGGGCCGGGGCGCAGGTCCGCGGCCTCGCTCTCCAGCGCCTGCTGGACGACGACCGCGTCGCTCGCCTCCCGCTGCTGGACCGCGGCGGCCACGCGCTCGCCGAGGGCGAGCTTCTGTTCGTAGGTGCCGCCGCCCGCCGCGCGGTTGGCCTCGCTGAGCGCCCGCAGTTCGGCGTTGTCGGCGAGCACCTGGTGCAGGACGGCTTCCTCGTCGTGGCTGGCCTTCACGTTGTACTCGACCTTGTCGTCGAGGGCGCGCAGCCGCTCCAGGTAGTGCTCCTCGCGTTCGCCGAGGACGGCGACGACCGCGTCGTCGTCGGGCGAGACGCCGCCGAACCGCATCGGCAGGACAGCGCCGGCCGCGCCGGCCTCCGCGAGGACGTTCTGGTGGGCCATCAGGTCCCGCCGCTTGGGCCTGAGGTCGTCGGGCGCGTCGCTGACGAGCACCGCGAGCGCGCCGTGCTTGAGGACGCGGACGGGCTGTGGTGGGTCGCCGATGCCGCCCATCTTCTCGGGGAGTCCGGGGTGTGAGCTCCGCGCGATTCCGTAGACGTACGTGCTCACTCCTGCTCCTCCTTCTTGCGGGACGACGACGAGCGGCTGGTGGAGCGGCTGGTCGAGCTGTCGGACGAGCCCTTGAGGGCGTCCGAGATGGTTTCGGCCGCGCCGGACAGGGCGCCCTTGGACTTGCCGCGGGCGCCGGACTCGGTCATCTCACCGACCAGGTCGGGCAGTCCGGGGTTCTTGCGGGGGCCGGCCTCGAGGTCGAGGCGGTTACAGGCTTCGGCGAAGCGGAGATAGGTGTCGACGCTGGCGACGACGACCCGGACGTCGATCTTCAGAATCTCGATGCCGACCAGGGACACGCGGACGAACGCGTCGATGACGAGTCCGCGGTCCAGGACGAGTTCGAGGACGTCGTACAGGCCACTGCTGCCGCCGCCGCTCTGCTGTGCCGGAACTACGGTCATGGTGGGGTGCCTCCCTCCCCTAGGAACGGTCCGACCTGCCGCGCTCGTAGCGGCGGATCCTCCGGTAGCCACTGAGCTCGCCGTTCGCGTCGAGTTCGACCTCGTACGAGGCGAGCAGGCTCATCGTGTCGGGGACACGGGCCAGTTCGAGCACCTCGACGTGCAGACTCCAGCCGTCCTCGGTACGTTCGAAGGACGACACCGACTCGGCTTCCATACCGGTGAGTTCGGCGAGCTGTGCGCATGCCCCCCGCAGTACCTGCATGGGGCCGGGCGACTGTTCCTTGGGCTGTTGTTGTGCCCGGGCGCTGTTCGCCCGGGCGCTGGTGTTCTTCTCGGTGTTCTCTGATGTGTTCGCCATGAGTGCCTCGCTCTTCGGATTGCCGTGACTCGGGCCCGCAAACCCTTGGCCTGTGGTCGGTGCGGTTCAGCGCAGTGCGTCGAGGCGCCGGCGGGCCGGGCCGAGGGCGCGCGGGCGGGCCGCGGCACCGTCCCAGGGCGCGCTGCGGGCCTGTTCCAGCACGGTGGCGACGGTCCAGCGGCGGGCGTGGGTCTCCGGCTCGTCCAGCTGGTCCCAGCGCATCGGTGTGGCCACGGGGGCGCCGGGCCTGGCGCGTACGGAGTACGGGGCGACGGCGGTCTGGGCGTAGCCGTTGCGCTGGACGTCCAGGTAGAGGCGGTCGCCGCGGGCCTGTTTGCGTGCCGCGGTGGTGAGTTCGCCGGGGTGGGCGGCGGCGAGGGCCTCGGCGACGTCCCGGGCGAAGGCCCGTACGTCGTCGAACTCGCTGTGCCCGTCGAGCGGAACGATGACGTGCAGGCCCTTGGAGCCGGTGGTCATCAGGTGGGAGGGCAGCTTGAGGGCGTCGAGGAGTTCGCCGAGGAGGTGGGCCGCGCGGCGCACGGCGTCGAAGTCGTCCTCGGGGGGATCGAGGTCGAACACCATGCGGTCGGGCCACTGGAGCCGGTCGGCCTTCGACTGCCAGCGGTGCAGGGTGACGCAGGCCTGGTCGGCGAGGTGGACGAGAGTGGCGGTGTCGTCGCACACGGTGTGGGTGACGGTGCCGCCCTCCTTGGCGACCTCGACGCGGTGCACCCAGTCGGGGTAACTGTCGGGCGTGTCCTTCTGCATGAACCGGGGTCCGGTGATGCCGTCGGGATGCCGTTCGAGCATCAGGGGCCGGCCGCGCAGGTGCGGCAGCATGAAGGGCGCGACGGAACGGTAGTAGTCGGCGAGGTCCGCCTTGGTGATCCCGTCGCCGGGGAAGAGGACCTTGTCGGGGCGGTGGACGTCGACGGTCCGGCGGCCGGCTCGTACGGCCCTGGTGCTGCTCGTACTCATCGTGTGCGCGTACCCGGGCGGACCGCGGCTACACGCCGGGAATCCCGTTGCGCGGCGGGGTCGCGGGGCCCGACGATCCGGGCATGAGTGTGTTCCTGCGGACGTCCAGGCTGGTGCTGCGCACGGTCACGGAGGACGACCTGGACGAGGTGGTGGCGCTCGACAACGACCCCCTGGTCATGCGGTACCTCAACGGCGGTCGTCCGGTGTCGCGCGAGGAGGTGCGGTCGGGGTCGCTGCGGCGCCTGAGGGGGCCGGGGTTCTGGGCGGCGGAGGCGCGCGGGCCACAGGGACCGCCGGGGGGCGGTTCGCTGGGCGGGTCGCCGGGCGGGTGGCTGGGCTGGTTCTCGCTGGACCCGCTGGACGGGGCGGGGACGGTGGAGCTGGGCTACCGGCTGCGCCGGTCGGCGTGGGGCCGGGGGTACGCGACGGAGGGCTCCCTCGCCCTGATCGACCAGGGGTTTCGCGAGCTAAGTGTGCGGCGGGTGACCGCGACGACGATGACGGTCAACGCGGGGTCGCGGCGCGTGATGGAGAAGTGCGGGCTGCGCCACGTGCGGACGTTCTTCGAGGAGTGGCCCGACGTGATCGGGGGATCGGAGCACGGGGACGTGGAGTACGCCCTGACCCGGGAGGAGTGGCTCGCCGGGCAGGGGTGACGCGTACCGGTCCGGACTGACGGGGACGGGGAGGCGCCCCGGGCCCGTGCGCCCGTGGGGGCGTACGGGCCCGGGGCGGCCGGGCGTGCGCGGTGGCGTGCCCGGTGCTCAGGGCGCCACTACCTGCTCCACCAGCAGTTGTACGGCCGCCACGATCGCCTCGGCGTCGATGCCGGCCTTGCGCAGCTGCTCCTCCGGGGTCGCCGACGCGGGCATGTTCCGCACCGCGAGGCGCGCCATGCGGGGTGCCGGGCGGCCGTCGGAGAAGGCCTCGGCGACCGCGTCGCCCAGGCCGCCCTCCGGGTGGTGGTCCTCGACGGTGAGGAGGCATCCGGTGGCGCGGGCCGCGTCGTTCAGCGTGTCGGTGTCCACCGGCTTCACCGAGTACAGGTCGATCACCCGCACCGGGATGCCGTGGCCGGCGAGCAGGTCGGCGGCCTTGAGCGCCTCGTGCACCGTGACCCCGGCCGCGACGATCGTCGCCCGGTCGTCGTCGCCGTGGGTGCGCAGCACCTTGCTGCCGCCGACGGGGAACGTCTCGTCGGGCCCGTACAGGACGGGCATGTCGCCGCGTGAGGTGCGCAGGTAGCGGACGCCCTTGAGGTCGGCCATGGTGGCCACCAGCCGGGCGGTCTGGTTGGCGTCGCACGGGTGGAGCACGGTGCTGCCGTGCACCGAGCGGACCATGGCGAGGTCCTCCAGGCCCATCTGGGAGGGCCCGTCCTGGCCGATGGCGACGCCCGCGTGCGATCCGATCAGGTTGATCCCGGCGCGGCTGACGGCCGCCATGCGGATGAAGTCGTGCGCCCGGGTGAGGAAGGCGGCGAAGGTCGACGCGTACGGCACGTAGCCGCGCGTCTGCAGTCCGACGGCGGCGGCGACCAGCTGCTGTTCGGCGATGTAGCACTCGAAGTACCGGTCGGGGTGGGCCTTGGCGAAGAACTCGGTGCGGGTCGAGTCGCTGACTTCGGCGTCCAGCGCGACGACGTCCGCGCGTGCCGAGCCGAGCGCCTCCAGGGCGTGGCCGTAGGCGGTGCGGGTGGCGACCGAGTCGCCGATGTCGAAGCGCGGCAGCTGGGCCGCGGGCGGCTCGCCGTCGCCGGTGCCGGCCGTCGCGCGGCCGGTCACCTCGGGCGGCCGCTGGACGTCGACGTGCAGGGAGCGCCGGCCGCCCAGTTCGTCGACGGCGGCCTCGGCGTCCTTGACGGGCTTGCCGTGGAACCCCTCCAGGTCCTCGACGGCGGCGACGCCCCGGCCCTTGCGGGTGGCGGCGATGATCGCCGTGGGCTGCCGGATCGTGGAGCGGGCCTCGGCGAGCGCCCGGTCGACGGCTTCGACGTCGTGGCCGTCGACCTCGATGGTGTGCCAGCCGAAGGCGTGCAGCCGCCGTTCGTAGGCGGCCAGGTCGTGTTCGTGGCGGGTGGGGCCGCGCTGCCCGAGCCGGTTGACGTCGATGATCAGGGTGAGGTTGTCGAGGTGGTTGTACGCGGCGTGCTCGGCGGCCTCCCACACGGAGCCCTCCGCCATCTCGCTGTCGCCGGACAGGACGTAGACGCGGTAGGGGGCCTCGTCGAGGCGCTTGCCTGCGAGGGCGATGCCGACGCCGACGGGCAGGCCCTGCCCGAGGGAGCCGGTGGCGACGTCCACCCAAGGGAGCCGGGGCGTGGGGTGCCCTTCGAGGCGGCTGCCGAGCTCGCGGAAGGTGAGCAGTTCGTCGTCGTCGACCGCGCCGGCGGCCTTGTACATGGCGTACAGCAGCGGCGAGGCGTGTCCCTTGGAGAGGACGAGCCGGTCGTTGCCGGGGTGTTCGGGACGGTCGAAGTCGAACCGCAGGTGGTGGGCGAGGAGGACGGCGCCGATGTCGGCCGCCGACATGGACGAGGTGGGGTGGCCCGAGCCGGCGGCGTCGGCGGCGCGTACGGCGTCGACGCGCAACTGCTGGGCCAGGGCGGTCAGTTCTTCGTGGTGCATGTCACTCCTTGCCGTGTGCCGGGCCGGATTCGCCGCCGTCCGCCGCGCCGGTGCGGCCGGTCCCGCCGCCGGGTCCGGCGGGGATGCGGGCCAGTTCGGGCGAGGCGGTGTCCAGGGGGACCTGCCAGGAGCGCAGCAGGCCAAGCTGGACGGCCTGGCGGGGCAGGGCGGCGTCCAGCAGCCAGTCTGCGGCCACCCGCACCCGGTTGCCGGGCATGGCGGCCAGGTGGTAGCCGCGGGTCACCGCTCCGGCGACCGGCCCGGACAGCTTCACGCCCATCGGGTTGGCGGCCGCCTTGACCCCGCCGAGGTCGACGGCGAAACCCATGTCGTGGTGCCGGTACGGGACGGCGTCGCCGTACCCGAGGGACGCGGCGACGTTGCGGGCGGCGACCTTGCCCTGCCGGGACGCGTGCTGCGCCGTCATGGGCGTGAACTCGCCGGGCCGGGTCAGGTCCGGTACGGCCGCGGCGTCGCCGCACGCGAAGACGTCGGGGTGGCCGGGGACGCCGAGCTGCGGGGACACGACGAGGCGGCCGCGCTCGACGGGCAGGCCCAGCTCGGAGACGAGCGGGTCGGGGCGCACGCCTACGCACCAGATCAGCGACCGGGTCTCGACGAACTCGCCGTCGTCCAGGAGGACTCCGTCGGCCGTGGACTCCTTGACGGAGGTCTTGGTGCGCACGTCCACGCCCCGGCTGCGGAGCACCTCGTCGGCGGTGCGGGACAGCTTCTCGTCGAGCCCCGGCAGGACGCGGTCGGCGACGTCGAGGAGCATCCAGCGGGGCCGTACGCCGCGGGGCCAGGACGGCCGGTGGCGGACGAGGGAGTCGGTGAACATCTTGCCGTGCGCGGCCAGTTCCGTACCGGTGTAGCCGGCGCCGACGACCACGAAGGTGCAGCGCGAGGTGCACTCGGCGGGGTTTCCGGCCGCCGACGCCAGTTCGATCTGGCGGGTGATGTGGTCGCGCAGGTAGAGCGCCTCGGGCAGGCCGCGGAAGCCGGTGGCGTTCTCGGCGACGCCGGGGATGGGCAGCAGCTTGCTGACGCTGCCGACGGCGAGGACCAGCCGGTCGTAGGTGAGGGTGCCCTCGGTGCCCTCGGGGTCGGTGTAGTGGACGGCGCGCCCGTCGAGGTCGACGTGGTCGGCCTGGCCGAGCACCAGCCGTACGTGGCGGAGGGTGCCGGGCAGGGAGACGGTGATCCGGCGCGCCTCCAGCACTCCGGCGGTGACCTGGGGCAGCAGCGGCAGGTAGAGGAAGTAGTCGGTGGGGTTCAGCAGCACGATCTCGGCGCGGCCGCGCAGGCTGCGGGAGAGGTGGCGGGCGGTCTGGTACCCGGCGAAGCCGGCGCCGACGATCACGACGCGCGGCAGGGCGCGGGAGCCGTCGGGTTGGTGGCCGGCGCGGCCGGAGGGGCCCGGGAACGGGCCGGACGGGCTGACGGACGGGGTCACAGGGCCTCCAGCGTCATGTCTGCGTGCGTGCACAGCCGCGTGATGCGGGCCGACCTTCCCGGTGCCCCGCACCCTGCCCGCCAAACGCGGCATTACGGTCATGGGCGCGGCGGGCGGCGCTGAGGACGAGCCCTCACTCGTCCCACATTCCAAGATCGGCGTATCACCATGCGACACGACGGCGTACGGTGGCGGGCACGGAACCACCACCCCGGCGACCTGAGGGAGTACGGCCATGGCCGACGCTGTCTACACGCACGGACACCACGAGTCGGTGCTGCGCTCGCACCGCTGGCGCACGGCCGCAAATTCCGCGGCCTACCTGGTGGGCGCCCTGCGGCCGGGCATGGACGTGCTGGACGTGGGGTGCGGGCCCGGCACGATCACGGCCGACCTGGCCGGGCTGGTCGCCCCGGGCGGCCGGGTGACGGCGGTCGACGCGGAGGCCGGCGTACTGGAACAGGCCCGCGCCACGGCACGCGAACGGGGCGTGGAGAACGTCCGGTTCGCGGTCGCCGACGTCCACGCCCTGGACTTCCCCGACGACTCCTTCGACGTCGTCCACGCCCACCAGGTGCTCCAGCACGTGGGCGACCCGGTGGCGGCGCTGCGCGAGATGCGGCGCGTGTGCCGCCCCGGCGGGGTCGTCGCCGCACGGGACGGCGACTACGCGGCGTTCACCTGGTACCCGGAGGTCCCGGCGCTGGACGCGTGGCTGGACCTGTACCGGCGGGTGGCGCGCGCCAACGGGGGCGAGCCGGACGCGGGCCGCCGCCTGCTGTCCTGGGCGCGGCGGGCGGGCTTCACGGACGTCACGGCCACCGCCGGCACCTGGTTGTTCGCCACCCCTGAGGAGCGCGCCTGGTGGAGCGGGCTGTGGGCGGACCGGACGACGGCTTCGGGGTACGCGGCGCTCGCCGTCGACGGCGGACACGCCACCAGGCGGGAGCTGGCGTCGATCGCCGAGGGCTGGCGGGAGTGGGGGCGGCGGGACGACGGCTGGTTCCTGGTGCCGCACGGGGAGGTGCTGTGCCGGGTGTGACGCGTCAACTACCCTCGCCCGTATGGAGATCCTCGGCACCACGCTGCGCGTCTGCGTCGACGACCTGGAGACCTCGGTGGTCTTCTACGAACGGCTCACCGGCAGCCCCGCGCTCCGCTTCGAGCGCGGCGGCGTGTCGGTGGCGGCCATCGGCTGCTTCCTGCTGATGAGCGGTCCGGAGTCGGAGCTGGAGATCCTGCGCAAGGTGGCGGCGACGATCGCGGTCGAGGACGTGGACGCCGCCCACACGACCCTCACCGAGGCGGGCGCGAAGGTGCTGGCGGGCCCGGTGCCCACGCCCGCGGGCCGCAATCTGATCGCGGTCCACCCGGACGGCTCGGTCTTCGAGTACGTCGACCAGCGCCGCTGACGCGTCCGCCCCGCGCCGACCGCACCCCGCCCGCCCACGGCGACCGACCTTAAGTCCGATATGATTACTTGAGTGCTTGATATCGCTTATGTCGGTTATGGCAGTAGGTGAGTGACGACGATGCCTTCGGAGCGGCAGGACGACGGGCCACGGCGCAGAGCCCGCGACGACGCGGAGCGCCGCCCCCGCCGGTTGTCGGCCCCGAAGGCCATGCGCTCCGCCGCCGAGCAATTGCAGGAGCTGCTCGGCAGGCCACCGGAGTCGATTTCCGCGCTCCGGCCCACCGATGACGGGTGGGAGGCCGAGGTGGAGGTGCTCGAGCTCGAGCGCATCCCGGAGACGACCAGCGTGCTGGCCAGCTACCGGGTGACGCTCGATGCGGAAGGCGAACTCATGGCGTACGAACGGATCCGGCGCTACACGCGCGGGCAGATCGACAAGCGCGCCTGAGAACCGGATCCGGGCCGTGCGAGCAGGCGGTCCGTGAGAGGAGGCACCATGACGGTGGTGCCGCAAGGAGGCGGGGGGCCCGTCGCACGAGGCGGAGGAGGCGGCGGGTCCTCGTCATCGCTGTACGACGTCCTGGAACTGATCCTCGACCGCGGGCTGGTCATCGACGTCTTCGTCCGGGTGTCCCTGGTGGGCATCGAGATCCTCAAGGTCGACGCCCGCATCGTGGTGGCCAGTGTGGACACCTACCTGCGCTTCGCCGAGGCGTGCAACCGCCTCGACCTCGAAAGCGGGCGCAAGGCTCCCACCCAGCTCCCCGAACTCGTCGGTGAGATGACCGAGGGCGGGGCGCGGGGCAAGAGCAAGGGGGCGCTCACCGGAGCCGTGGAGGCCTTCTCCGACTCGTTCCGCAAGGGACGCGGCGACGAGGACGAGGACGAACCGGAGGAAGAACCGGAACCGGTCCGGGAGCGGGAGAGGTCACGCCCGCGCCGTCCCTCCCGTCGCAGGGAAGAGCGGGAAGAGTGAGCCATGGCGGTCTATGTGTACGCGATCACGCCGGCGGGCCACCCGCTGGGCCTGGACGGTGTCACGGGCGTCGGCGAGCCGCCGGAACCGTTGCGGGTCGTGACGGAGGGCGACCTCGCCGCCGTCGTCAGTGACGCCCCGGAGAACCTGCGGGCCAAGCGCCGCGACGTCCTCGCGCACCAGACGGTCCTCCAGGAACTCCTCGGCCAGGGTGGCGTCCTGCCTCTGCGCTTCGGCGCGCTCGCGCCCGACGACCAGGCCGTGTGCGACGCCCTGAGGGACCGCGCCGACAACTACCGGGAGCGGCTCACGGCCCTCGACGGCTGCGCGGAGTTCCACCTGAAGGCGTCGTGCGAGGAGGACGTCCTGCTGAGCGACGTCCTGCGGGAGTCCGAGGACGCACGGCGCATGAACGAGGAGATCCGCAGTGGCCAGGGCGGCCAGGACCTCAAGATTTCCCTGGGTGAACTGGTGGCCACCGAGATCACCGCCCGCCGCGAGGCCCTGGCCTCCGGCGTGACGGAGGCGCTGAGCCCGCTGGCGCGCGAGCTGCGGGTGTCGGAGGCCGCCGGTGACGACTTCATCAGCACGTCCTTCCTCGTCGAGCGGGCCCGGCAGAACGCCTTCCTGGAGCGGGAGGCGGAACTCGTCGGCGAGTACGGGGAGGACTTCGACTTCCGGCTGCACGGGCCACTGCCGCCCTACAGCTTCGTCTAGGCGGTGTACGGATCATGGGGCTCTTCACCCAGCTGGTCACCCTCCCCCTCGCGCCCGTCCGGGGAGTCGGATGGGTCGTACAGAGAGTCACCGAGGCCGCGGAGGAGGAGTACTACGACTCCCGCCCCGTGGTGAAGGCGCTCGCCGACCTGGAACAGGAACTGACATCCGGACGGATCGACCAGGAGACCTTCGACCGTCGCGAGGACGAGTTGCTGGACCGGCTCGAGGAGATCCAGCGCTTCTGGGACGACCGCGAACCATGACGTGCGAGGAGGACTGCCCCCGATGAACAACGCCACGACCGGAGCGGCGCTGCTGAGCGGCTATGTGCTGGGCCGGACCAAGAAGGGCAAGCTCGCCATCGCCGTGGCGACGTGGATGCTCCGGAAGAAGATCAACCCCAAGGACATCGCCTCCGCGGTCACCGGGTCGCCGGCCCTGGACGCGCTCGGCGACCGGATACGCCACGACCTGGTCGCGGCCGGCAAGACGGCCGCCACCACCGCTGTCGCCGCCCGTGCGGACCGGCTGGCCGACTCCCTGCACGAGAGGACCGCCGCCCTGCACGAGGACCTTCCCGAGGGGCGCGACGAGGACGACGAGGACACGGGAGAGGAAGCCCCGGAGGACGAGGAGGCCCCGGAGGACGCGGAGGTCGATGAGGACGAAGAGGACGAAGAGGCCGAGGAGGAGCCTCCGGAGGAGCGGAAGGCGAGCGCGCGCACCCCGTCGAAGCGCACGTCCAGCGGTACGGCGTCCAAGAGCACGTCGTCCAAGGGCACGGCGTCCAAGAGCGCCTCCTCCAGGAGCACGTCGTCCAAGAGCGCCCCGTCCAAGAGCGCCTCCTCCAAGAGCGCGTCCAAGAGCCCGTCCAAGGCGACACAGACCAAGTCGGCGCAGTCGAAGGCGACGCAGTCGAAGGCGAGCCGGTCCGGGAGCGGTGGAGGCGGCTCGGCACCGGCGAAGAAGACGTCCGCGTCGGCACGGCGTGAGGGGCGTGACACCGGCACGGCGAGGAGGTCACGGTCATGACCGACGGCAACGACGGCAACGGCGCCAAGGGCGCCAAGGGCGCCAAGGGCACGGACGCGGCAGCAGGCCCGGGTGACCGGCTCAAGGACGAGCTGCGGGCGTACCTGGAGGCCCGGGCCGACCGTGCGGTCACCGGCCTGGGCGAGCGTCTCGGCGAAGCGACCAAGCAGCTGGGCGACCCGGGCAATTCCCTGGGCAACGTCCTCGGCACGCTCTCCAAGGGCGGGGAAGCCCTGAGCAAGGGCAAGTCGCCCGGCGGGGCGGCGGCGTCCATGGCGCTGTCGCACGTGGCCGGCGGGGTGAAGGACAAGGTGTCCGGCCTGGTCGGCAAGATCACCGGGAAGGGCGGCAAGAGCGGCAAGGGCGAGACCCGCGGCAAGAGCGTCGTGATCATCGAGGACATCGACGTCGGGGTCCCCGTACGCCAGGCGTACGACCAGTGGACGCAGTTCCAGGAGTTCGGGCGCTTCGCCAAGGGCGTGGTGAACGTCGAGCAGTCGGACGAGGTGACCAGCAACTGGCAGGCCAAGGTCGCCAAGTCCAACCGCAGCTGGCAGGCGAAGACCCTCGAACAGATCCCGGACGAGCGGATCGTCTGGTCCTCCGAGGGCGCCAAGGGCACCACCAAGGGTGCCGTGACCTTCCACCCCCTGGGCGACAACCTCACCAAGGTGCTGCTGGTCCTGGAGTACTTCCCCAAGGGGCTCTTCGAGAAGACCGGCAACATCTGGCGCGCGCAGGGCCGGCGGGCACGCCTGGACCTGAAGCTCTTCCGCAAGTTCGTCACCATGCAGGGCGAGCCCGCCGAGGGCTGGCGCGGCGAGATCCGCGACGGCGAGGTGGTCCGCGACCACGACGAGGCCGTGGAGGAGGAGGAACGGGACAAGGAGAGGGACGAGGACGAGGACGAGAACGGCGAGTACGAGGACGACGACCGGGAGTACGAGGACGAAGCGGACGAGGACGAGGACGAGGAGTACGAGGACGGGGACGAGGAGGACGAGGACCGGGGCCGCGCCTCCGGCCGGGGGCGCCGCGACCCGTACCGGGACGACGACGAGGCGTACGAGCGGGAGCTGGAGGAGGACGGCGAGGACGACTGGGAGGACGACGACGAGACCCGGGACGACGACGACTGGGACGACGCCGAGGACGAAGGGACCTACGAAGAGGAACGCCCACGCCGCCGGGCCGGAACCCGGCGCTGACCGACGCCGAATCGAGGTCGACCCGCCGTGACAGAACCCGTCTCCGACAACCTCGGCTCCTTCCCGTCCCGCGCGGCCCCCTCCTACGGGCAGGGTTCGTCGGCGAACCTCGCCGACATCCTGGAGCGCGTGCTCGACAAGGGCATCGTGATCGCGGGAGACATCCAGATCAACCTCCTCGACATCGAACTCCTCACCATCAAGCTGCGGTTGCTGGTGGCGTCGGTGGACAAGGCGAAGGAGATGGGCATCGACTGGTGGGAGCACGACCCGTCGCTGTCGTCACGGGCCGACGACCGACCGAGCCTCGCCGAGGAGAACCGGCGTCTGCGGGAGGAGATCGAGGCCCTGCGTGACGCACGGGCGCTCGACCGGGGCACGTCCGCCCGCGACGACGACACGGCCCGCACCGAGGAGCGGAGGCGTGCGCCGCGCACGCCGTCGTCCCGGCCACGCCCCGCGCGCCGCCGGCGCCCGGAGGACGACCGATGAGCGGGAGCGTCAGCTACCTGTACGGCGTCGCGGAGACGTCACCCGAGCTGCGGGACGCGGTGCTCGACCTCCGGGGGGTCGGCGGCGCGCCGGTGCGTGTCGTGGCGGACGGGGACCCGCCCGCGCTGGCGGCCGTGGTGAGCGCCGTACCGGCCGACGAGTTCGAGGAGCAGCCGCTGGCGGCCCACCTGGAGGACCTGGCCTGGCTGGAGGCGGTGGCCCGCGCCCACCACGGGGTCGTCGACGCCGTGGCGGCCGGGACCACCGTGCTCCCGCTGCGGCTGGCCACCATCTACCGGGACGACGAGCGCGTCCTGGCCATGCTGCGGGCCGGCCGCGCGGCGTTCCGCTCGCGCCTCTCCCGCCTCGCGGGCCACGTCGAGTGGGGCGTCAAGGTCTACGCGGAGCCGTCCGCGGCGGTGGGCGCGGCCACGGGCGGGGCGGCGCCGGGCGGCGCCGGTGAGGAGCCGGAGCTGTCGCCGGGACGGGCGTACCTGCGCGGCCGTCGGCACGAGCGCAGCGCCCGGGACGCGGCGCACCGTGCGGCCGCCGATGCCGTGCGGCGCGTCCACGAGGCGGCCCTCGCGCACGCCGCCGAGCACGTGCGGCACCGGGTCCAGCAGGGGCCGCTGGCGCGGGGCTCGTCCGAGAACGTCAGCAATGACGCGTACCTGGTGCCGTCCGGCCGGTCCGACGCCTTCCTGGCGGCCGTCCGGGAGGCCGCGACCGGGGGCGAAGGGGGTGGCGGCGCGCCGGTGCGGGCCGAGATCACCGGCCCGTGGGCGCCCTACTCGTTCGCGATGGGTGCCCCCGAATCGGATGGGGGCCCGGCGGGCGGGGGCGTGGGGCGGGAGGAGGCGGCTTCCGGATGACCATGGACGTACCGCCCGCCGCGGACGGGACCGACCCGCCCCTGCCGGAGCGGCAGGTCGCGCTGATCGACCTGCTGGACCGGCTGCTGACCGGAGGTGTGGTGATCACCGGTGACGTGGTCCTGTCGATCGCCGACATCGACCTCGTACGGGTCTCTCTGCGGGCCCTGATCGTGTCGATCAGCGAGGAGAACCCCGCGCCCTGGAACCGCCATGCCGTCTGACGCCGACCGCTACCGGGAGGTGGCCGACGCGGCCGCCCGTGCCTTCCGGCTGCTCCCGGCGGCACCGGGTGAGCTGCCCCGCCGCGACGACCCCCGGCCGCCGCACCCGGCCCGGCGGATCAACGCCGACCCGGACACGGTGGAGCGGGACCTGATGAAGTTGGTGCTGACCCTCGTCGAGTTGCTGCGGCAGCTGATGGAGCGGCAGGCGCTGCACCGGGTGGAGGCCGGGGACCTCACCGAGGAGGAGGAAGAGCGCCTGGGGTCGACCCTGATGCTCCTGCACGACCGGATGACCGGTCTGTGCGCCCGGTACGGCCTCACCATGGACGACCTCAACCTCGATCTCGGCCCCCTGGGGACGCTGCTGCCTCCCCCGGAGTCTGGACAGAATCGTACATAACTCCAATATGCGCTTATGGACCGCTTGGCCGGTCGGCGGACGGGTATGGACCGGACGTGAGGACCGGTACGGCGACGTGAGGCACACCAGGAGGTGACCCCCATGGCCACGAGCAAGAAGGCCAAGAACGCGGCACGCACCGCCAAGGGCAAGGCGAAGGAAGCCACCGGCCGGGCGGTCGGTAACGAGAGCCTGGAGGCGAAGGGCCGGGCCGAACAGGTCAAGGGCGACGCCCAGCAGGCGGTGGAGAAGGGCAAGGACGCGCTCAAGCACTGACCCGCGACCGGCCGTCTCGGTTCCTCCTCAGGCCGGGCGCATGCGGAAGTCGTAGCGGTGGGGCAGCGGTTCGTCCGAGACGGCCGCCCAGAGTTCGCCCAGCGTCCGGGCGCCCTCGCGGAGGTCGGGCACCTCGAAGCCCGCGTCGAACACGGCGCGGGCTCCCGGCAGGTCGCCCTCCGCGACGAGCAGCCGGGCTTCGAGCAGCCGGTACGCGCCCCGCTCGCGGACCGCGTCCGGCAGGCGCGTCCACACCTCGCGGGCGGCGCCCGGCCGGCCGGCGGCGAGCAGCGCGTCCAGCGCCTCACGGGCGAGCGCCACCAGCGTCGGCGTGCCGTCCGTACCGGAAGAGGCGCACAGGTCGTCGAACGCCTCCGCGTACCGGTCGGCCGCCCGCTCGGTGTGACCGCCCTCGCGGTCGGCGACGGCCAGGCAGCGCAGCAGGGGCCAGCGGGCGGCGGCGGACGCCAGGCCGCGTTCCCAGCTGCGCACCGCCTGCGCGCGGTCGCCCGCGTGCCACTGGGCGACACCCAG
This sequence comes from Streptomyces ficellus, assembly GCF_009739905.1. NCBI lineage: Bacteria > Bacillati > Actinomycetota > Actinomycetes > Kitasatosporales > Streptomycetaceae > Streptomyces > Streptomyces ficellus. Next base: position 1,209,000 of record NZ_CP034279.1, read on the forward strand.
GTGGTACTCGGTGTACGGGTCGGCGGGTGCCGTCTCCAGCATGTCCCGCCAGTGCGGCGCGACCAGCGACGGCCCCGGCGGCTCACCGGGGGCCGGGGCGGGCAGCACGCCCGTGCGCAGCAGGTCCCGCCACGGTTCCTGCGGTGCGCCGAGCGTCGACTCGGGGAACGGCGTGCCGGGCAGCGTGAACCGGCCGCGCAGCACCTCGAGCGCGCCCCATCCGGAGCCGGTGGCCAGGAGCGGGCCGGGCTCGGTGTCGGCGGCGTGCGAACGCCACGCCCGGTAGGCGGCGTCCACGTCCGCGCGCGGCAGCCGCTCCTCCAGTCGCGCCCCGGTCTCGGCGAGCGCCGCGCCCCAGTCCGCGCCGTGCACGGCGCGCGGGTCGGCGCTCAGCGCCCCGTACGCCTCCAGCCAGCTCAGCTCCTCCCCCGCCTCCAGCCTGAGGTGCTCCAGCTGGGTGCGGGCGAGCCCGGCCTGGATCTCGGCGTAGCCGGGTCCGCCGGCCGGTCCGCCGAGCCACTCCTGCCAGTGCCGTCCGCCCCGGCCGTGCCCCCACACGAAGAGCTTCCGGCCGCGCAGCGGGTCGGTGGACGTCTGGACGAACCCCTCGCCGTCCGCGTCGAGGGCGGCGATCCACCTGCGGGACCCGTCGGGGACCTCGTAGAACCAGTCGCCCGAGTGGGCGCTGTTTTGCGGGTACGTCCGGTCCTCGCCGTCCTGGCGCGGGACCGTGACGCGGCGCAGGGCGTGCGTGTACCCGTGGTGCCAGGCCTCGTCGGCCGGGACCAGGATCCGCCGGTCCTCGGGGACGGCCATGTTGGTCCACCAGTAGACGGGGGCGGGCCGCTCGTGCGGGTTGCGGATCCGTACGGCCGCGTAGAGGAAGTCCGAGCCGTCCGGCAGCCACAGGTCGACCTGGAAGGGCAGGTCGCGCAGGCGCTCCCACTCCCACAGCCGGACCATGGCGCCGCCGTCGGGCGCCGGGACGACGGCGGCGTGCAGCGGGGCGCAGGTGAGGGCGGTGTGGCCGGTGGCGCCGATGTTCCACTCGATGCCGCCGGAGAACCAGGCGCCGTTGAGGGCGAAGGCGGCCGGCTGGAACACCGGGTTGCGGTGGAGCAGTTCACGCCCGGCCGGCTTGTGGTGCAGCGAGTGGACACGGCCGCCGAGGCCGGGCAGGACGGTGGCGCGCAGCCGGTCGTTCTCGATGACGATCGCGTCGAACCCGGTGGCGCGGCGTTCGCGCCCGTATCCGTCGAGGACGCGGGTGGGCAACGGGGTGCGCAGGGGCTCGTAGCCGATCCGGCGGGCCATGTCGCGCGGCATGGCCCGCCGTGTGTCGTCGTCGACGGTGCGGGGCGGGTCGAGGGGACGGAGGGCGGGCAGCGGGTTCTCCGGGCCCAACGGGGCGGCCGGCAGGGTCAGTACGGTGCGTCGTACGGTCGGCCCGGCGTTCGTCGTCATGACGTCATGGAACACGCCCGGGACCCGCGCCGACCAGGGGTCAGCCGGTGGCGGGTCCGGTCATCGCCTCGACCACGAGGTCGGTGAGCAGCGCCCCGGCCGTGCCGTCGGGGTCGAGGTCGGGGTCGTAGATGGTCACGTTGAGCCCGACGCACCGCTCGGAGCGCACCAGTCTCCGCAGCAGCGGCGCGAGTTCGCCGGGCAGCAGGCCGTCGGGGTCGGGGCTGTCGACGGCCGGCATCACGGACGGGTCGAGCACGTCGGCGTCCAGGTGCACCCAGAAGCCGTCGAGGTCCGGGATCTCCAGGGTCAGGGCGGCCGCGCCGGCGAGGTCGGCCGCGCCCCACTCGCGGATCTCGCCGACCGTGACGGTGGGGATCTTCAGCTGCCCGAGTTCGGTACGGTCCTCGTGGTCGTCGTCGCGGATGCCGAACAACCGGACGTCCTCGTCCCGGAGATAGGGCCCGAGGCCGTCGATGTCCGCGAGGCCGGCCTGCCCGCGTCCGGTGGCGATGGCCAGTTCCTCGCCGGCGGCCGCGCCGATCCGGTCGGAGTTGCCGGGGTGCCGGAAGTCGGCGGAGGCGTCGATCGCCGCGAGCCCGTAGCGCCCGAGCCGCTTCAGCGCGAGCGAGGCACCGAGCTGGATGGAGCAGTCGCCGCCGAGTACGAGCGGGAAGTCGCCCGCCCTGACGTGGTGTTCGATCCGGGCGGCGAGCTTCCGGGTGTACGCGGCGATGGCATCCGCGTGGAACACGCCGTCGCCCTCCCGCCAGTCGCCCCGGTCGTAGCGGGGCGGTACGACGACCCCGCCCTCGAAGGCGCCGAGCCGCTGGACGATCCGGTTCTCGCGCAGGGCGCCGGCCAGCTTGTGACAGCCGGGCACGGCACCGGGCGCGGGCGGGCGCAGGCCCAGGTTGGAGGGGGCGTCGATGACCACGATGTTCCGCATGCGGTTCATCCTCCGCGCGGGCGGCCCGGCGGGGCAATCAGTTTCCGGGAAGCGACCGCCCGGTGCTCGCGACGGCCCAGCGTTCGTGGTCGCGCCACGCGCCGTCGACGAAGAGGAACGCCGGGGAGTAGCCCTCCAGCCGGAACCCGGCGCGGCGCACCAGCCGGATCGAGGCCTCGTTGAGCGGCTGGATGTTGGCCTCCAGCCGGTGCAGCCCGAGCGGTCCGAAGGCGTGCCCGAGGACCAGCCCGAGCCCCTCCCCCATCAGTCCCCGCCCGGCCGCGTGGGCGAAGGCGCCGTAGCCGAGGGTTCCGCTGAGGAAGCCGCCGCGGACGATGTTGTTGATGTTGATGTAGCCCGCGATCGCGCCGCCCGCCCCCCGCTCGCACACCAGCAGGGGTTCGGTGTCCGGGCTTTCGAGGCGGGCGCGGGTGTAGGCGGCATACGCCGGGGCGGTGTCGGGCGGGAACAGCCACGGCTGGTGCAGGTCCCGGCTCTCGCGCGCCCGTGCGGTGAACTCGTCGGCGTCCTCGTACCGGAAGTGCCGGATGCCGACGCGCGGGCCCTCGGCCAGGTACGCGGCGTGCGGTCCGTTCGTGGGCATCCGGTCAGGGTACGGGGGCGTCAGCGGTCGGTACGGGGACGGTCGGCGAAGGCTCCGTCCGGATGCGGTGCGGGGTGCCCGGCGGGGCCGGCGGCCCGGTGCGGGGCGGGGCGGTCGTCCGGGCCGTCCGCCGGGCTGTCGGCCGGGCTCTTCGCCAGGCCCTTCGCCGGGCGCTTCACCAGGGGCGCCGGGGCCCGGGCCGGTTCCGTCGCCGTGCTCTTCGACGGGCTCTCCGAGGGACTCTCCGACGGGCTCGAGGGGCACTTCTCGTCCGTCTTCATCACGGCGACGGAGAGCGGGCGGCCGTCGAGGTCCGCGCCGGCGGCGGGGTACTGGGAGCAGACCTTCCAGTTCGCCGGCCACAGCACCGTACGTCCGTAGCCGCTGGCGTCGCGGACGTCGACCCGGGTGCGCTGGTCCATCGTGCTGAAGACGGTCATGAGCCCCTTGCCGGTGAAGTCCGGCAGCGGCGGGGCCGCCGCCGCCGCGACGGCCGCCGCACCACCAAGGGCTCCCATCGTCGTCAGGGCGAGGGTCATCCCCGCCGTCACCGTGGCCGCACGCTTCACGTTCGCCTCCTGTAGGGACATACGCTGCCGCCCCCGGCAACCAGGATGCGCGGATCCTGGCAGCGCGGGGGCGGTGGGCGGGCCGTACGGGTGACCGGTCGGACCGAGTCGGGTCAGTGGTAGGTGGTCAGTGGTGCGTGACGACCAGCTGCGGCTCGTCGGCGTCGGCGGTGTCGGCCGGGTCGGGGCGCTGGATGAGCAGCGCGGTGACGACACCGATACCGAGCAGGGTGAGGGCGGCGTACATGGCGTGCTGGTAGCCGGCCTCGGTGACGCCCCGGGCGTCGCTGCCGGCGCTGATCATGGCGGAGGCGAGGGCGATGCCCAGCGAGGCGCCGATGCCGAAGCAGGCACCGTTGAGGCCGGAGAGCGACCCGGGCTTGTCCTTGGGGGCGGTGGTGACGGCGAGGCCGTTGAGTCCGGTGAGCATGAAGCCGCCGTACGTGATGCCGAGCGCGGCCAGCGCGGTGACGAGGATCCACTCCTTGTGCAGGAACATCGTCGCGAAGACGAAGATCGCGAAGTTGGCGACAGCGCCGGCGACGACGATCGTCCGCCAGCCGATCCTGGGGCCGAGGCGGCCGGTCAGGGGTGCGGAGATCACGCCGATCAGCTGGATCGGGGTGAGGAAGAGGATCGCGGCGGTGACAGCGCTGAGCCCCAGGCCCACGCGGGCGTCCTGGGAGAAGAGCGGGATCGTGAGCGCGATCGCGCCGAAGGCGCCGCCGAGCGTGCAGACGGTGGTGAGCAGCAGCGGCCAGGCGCGGCGGGAGGCCAGGACGTCGAGGTCGATGACCGGGTTGGGGGCGCTCTTCTGCGAGACGACGAAGAAGACGAGGGCGGCGAGGCCGCCGAGCAGGAAGCCGAGCGTGAGGGCGGAGGTCCAGCCCCAGGCGCCTCCCTGGGCGAGGCCGACGAGGATGCCGGTGAGGCCGAGCGCGAGGGCGGAGATGCCCCGGGCGTCGAAGCGGGCGTCGGCGTCGATGGTGGGCGGGACGTCGGGGACGTACCGGCGCACGCCGATGAGACCGGCGACGGCGATGAACGTGGAGCAGACGAAGATGCCGCGGAAGCCGATGGTGTCGGCGATCTGGCCGCCCGCGATGGCGTCGACACCGGCGAGACCGCCGTTGACGGCGGTGATGATGCCCGCGGCCTTGCCGAAGCCGGCCGGGGTGAGCAGCTGGTTCAGCGTGAGGAAGGCGAGGGTGAACATCGCGGCGGAGATGCCCTGGAGGATGCGGCCGGCGATGAAGATCTCGATGCTGGGCGCGAAGACGCAGAGCAGGTTGCCGATGATCAGGACGATCGCGCAGACGATCATCATCGGCTTGCGGCCGCGCTGGTCGCTGAGGCGGGCGAGCGTGACCTGACCGATGGCGGCCATGAGGAAGAAGAGGGTCTGGGACAGGCCGGCGGCGGCCGTGGTCGTGCCGAGGCGCTCGATGACATCGGGCAGTGCGGGGCTGAGCATGGTGGCGTTGATCTGGTAGCCCAGAACGGCCATGACCATCGCGAGGAGCATCGGCCCCCGGCCCGCGAGGTCGGATTCGGCTCCGGAACGTGTCCGGCCGAGCGAGATGGACATGTCGGCCCCTTTGCCTCGGATGTCATGTCGGGTTCGGCGAAATGGCACACCACTGACTCTTGTCAGACAAGTGCTGCTGAGTCAGATTGGAATCTACGCGCGTAAACGTCAATACCCTCCGGCCAACTTTTCGAATTACCGCAGATCAGTGCCGCTCAATCGAGACCTCGACGCCGTTGCCCGGCCCTCCGCGGTGGCATAGCTTGCTGACAAGTGAGCCGAGGAGGGGCAGTGGTGGTCAGCAGCGCGGAGCAGCGGAGACCGGTCGTGGTGCTGTACGAGCGGATCGTGGACGCCATCCACGCCGGCACCTACCCACCCGGCTCGACCCTCCCCTCCGAGCCCAAGCTCGCCGCGGAGCTGGGCGTGAGCCGCCCCGCGCTGCGCGAGGCCCTGCTGCTCCTCCAGGAGGACGGCCTGCTCTCGGTACGCCGCGGGGTCGGCCGGACCGTCGCCGACCGCCCGCCCCGGCGCGGCTTCGAGCACATCCAGCCGCTGGAGGAACTGATCGGCGCGGGCGCTCCCGTCCGCGTGCGCGCCCTGCTGCGGGCGGTCGAGGAGCCGACCGACTTCACGGCCCAGCACCTGCTCGCGGCCTCCCGCGCCCGGCTGCGGTTCTGGGAGTCGCTGCTGGCCGCGGACGGTGCGGCGGCGGCGCTCAGCCAGGAGTGGGCGGCCGCCGGGGACGTCCTGGAGGTCGCGCACCCCGCCTTCGCCCGGGCGCTGGAGGACGTCGCGGAGGCGCCGGACGCCGCCCGCACGTCGATGCTCGCCGTGCTGGCGGGCGCCTCGCGCGGGGTGCCGCTGAGCGCGCACAGCAGCGTGACGGCGACGCTGGTCGGGCAGCGGCGCGGGGAGCAGCTGGGCCGGCCGGCCGACACCCCGGCCGTACTGATCACGCAGGTCGTACGGGCCGGGGACACCCCCGTCCTGGCGGCCAAGCACATGCTGCCGACGGGCGCGGCCGCCCTCCCGGTCCTCCAGTCCAACTGAGGGCGGGGCGCCCCGGGGGCGGCGCCGGTACGCACGGCGGTGCACGGGGCGCCGCACTGGGCGGCCGGTGCACGGGCGGCCGGTGCACGGCGGAGCGCGAGCGCGGCCGGGGCACACGGTGGTCGGGGCACACGGTGGTCGGAGCCGGCCGGCCCGGGGCGCACCGGGTGCCGCACCGGCCGCGGGCGCATGCACGCCGCCGCGGGCCCACGGTCCCCGCCGCGGCGCTGTCGGCTGCGTCACGGCGGCGGTCCCGGGCGTGGCGTACACTCCCGCACCATGCACTTGTCTGACAACGTCTCCGCCGCCGCGTCCGCCGCCCCCGCCGCCGACTGGATCCGCCGCGCCCCCAAGGCGGTCCTCCACGACCACCTGGACGGCGGACTGCGCCCCGCCACGATCATCGAGCTGGCCCACGAGTGCGGCTACACCGGTCTGCCCACCGAGGAGCCGGCCGCGCTGGGCGCCTGGTTCCGGGACGCCGCCGACTCCGGCTCGCTGGAGCGCTACCTGGAGACGTTCGCGCACACCTGTGCCGTGATGCAGACCCGCGAGGCGCTGTTCCGCGTCGCGGCCGAGTGCGCCGAGGACCTGGCCGCGGACGGCGTCGTGTACGCCGAGATCCGGTACGCCCCCGAGCAGCACCTCGCGGCCGGGCTGTCCCTGGACGAGGTCGTCGAGGCGGTGAACGACGGCTTCCGCGAGGGCGAGCGCCGCACCGGCGGGCGCATCACCGTCGGCACGCTGCTCACCGGCATGCGCCACACGGACCGCTCGCTGGAGATAGCCGAGCTGACCGTCGCCCACCGCGAGCGCGGCGTGGCCGGCTTCGACATCGCGGGCGGCGAGATCGGCAACCCGCCGTCGCGTCACCTGCCGGCCTTCCAGCACCTCAAGCGCCACAACTGCCACTTCACCATTCACGCCGGTGAGGCCGTGGGCGCCGAGTCCATCCACGAGGCGGTGCAGGTCTGCGGCGCCGAGCGGATCGGCCACGGCGTGCGGATCACCGACGACATCCAGGTGCACGAGGACGGCTCGGCCACCCTCGGCCACCTGGCCGCGTACGTCCGGGACAACCGCATCGCGCTGGAGGTCTGCCCGACCTCCAACCTCCAGACGGGCGCCGCGAAGGACTACGCGACGCACCCGATCGACCTGCTGCGCCGCCTGGGCTTCCGCATCACGCTGAACACCGACAACCGTCTGGTGTCCGGCACCACCATGAGCCAGGAGTTCCAGCACATGGTGGACGCCTTCGGGTACGGCCCCGAGGTCTTCGAGGCATTCACGGTCGCCGCCGTGGAGGCCGCGTTCCTGCCGCTGCCGGAGCGCCGCCGGATCATCGACGAGGTGATCCGCCCGGGCTACGCGGCGCTCTAGCGAGACGCGGGGCTCGCGGCCCGGGGCTCGGGGCCGGGAGCTCGGGGCCGGGGGCTCGGGGCTCGGGGCTGGGGGCTCGGGGCTGGGGGCTCGGGGCTGGGGGCACCGACACGCCATTCGGCCCGTCCGGGCCCCCGGCCGGGCGAACGTCCGCCCCGGCGCGGGGCGGCTCCGCGCCCCGGTGGTACCTCGATGGGCATGGAGCCCCAGGTATCCCCGTTCCTCCGCACGGCCGCGGCGCACGCGTGGCGCCTGCTGGTCGTCGGCGCGGCCGTGTACGGCGTGTTCGCCGTACTGGGCCGTTTCCACGAGATCGGGGTGGCCCTCTTCCTGGGGCTGGTCGTCACCGCGGTGCTGCGGCCCTGCGCCGACCTCGTGGCGCGCCGGCTGCCCCGGGGCCTGGCGGTCGCCGTGACCCTGATCGCCGCCATCGCCCTGGTGCTCGGGGTGCTGGCGGGGGTCGGGGAGGCGGTCGCGGGTGAGACCACCACGCTGGTAAGGGAGTTCCGCACGGGGGTGGACCGCATCGAGGACTGGCTGGAGAAGCCACCGTTCCGGCTGAACCCGCACGTGCTGTCCGACCTGCACGGCCGGATCGGCCAGTTCCTCTCCAGCCATCGCTCGACCCTCCTCAGCAAGGCCGTCAGCGGGGCGAGCGAAGCGGTGCACGTGCTGACCGCCCTGGCTCTGGGCCTGTTCGCCTCGGTGTTCTTCATCCACTCGGGCGACCGGCAGTGGGGCTGGTTCTGCGCCCAGCTGCCGGAGCGCGTGCGCTCCCGGTGGAGCCTCGCGGGCCGGGCGGCCTGGCGCACGTTCACCGGCTACACCCGCGGGATCGTGCTCGTGGCCGCGACCAACGCCATCCTGGTCGGCGTCGCGCTGTACTTCCTCGGCGTCCCGCTGGCCGTGCCGCTGGCGCTGCTGGAGTTCGTCGCCGCTTTCGTGCCCCTGATCGGCTCGCCGGTCGCACTGGCGGTGGCGGCGGTGGTCGCCCTGGCGGCGAAGGGGCCGCTGACCGCGGCGATCGTGATCGCGCTGATCGTGATCATCGGTCAGATCGAGGGCCATCTGCTGCATCCACTGGTCATGAGCTGGGCGGTCCGGCTCCATCCGCTGGTGGTGGCCGTCTCGGTGATCGGGGGCGCCATCGCCGCGGGCATCGTCGGAGCCGTGGTCGCGGTGCCGCTGGTGTCGGTGGGGTGGGCGGTGTTCACGGCCCTGCGCGAGGAACGGCGGACGCGCGCCGCTCCCGCCGCGGACGTCACCTAGGTCGTGTCCGGAAAGTCTCGCCTGGCCCGTGACGCCCTGCACGCACTGTCGCCGCGGTCTGCTACCCGGCGGCCGGGAGCAGTGCGGGCTCGTCCAGGGTGAGGGTGCCCGCGTCGGCGTCCAGGGTCGCGGGCCTGCCGAGGGGGACGGTCAGGTTGGTGGGGCCGTGTCCGAAGCCCAGGTTCTCGACGACCGGCACGCCGAGGGGGGCGAGCCGGTCCAGGAGGGTGGCGCGCACCTCGGCGTAGGGGCCGCACTCCTCCCAGGAGCCGAGGGCGATTCCGGCGACGCCGTCCAGCCGGCCGGCGCGCAGGAGCTGGGTGAGGATCCGGTCGAGGCGGTACGGCTCCTCGCCGACGTCCTCCAGCAGGAGCAGCCCGCCGTGCCAGGTGGGGCGGGCGTGCGGGGTGGCGAGGTCGGCGGCGAGGAGGGCCAGGCAGCCGCCCAGGGTGACGCCCCTGGCCCGGCCGGGGACCATGGGGCCCGCGCCGGGGAGCCCCAGGGTGCGCACCGTCTCGGGCTCGAAGAGCGTGGCCCGCAGCGACTCCTGGGTGGCGGTGTCGGCGAGGAAGGTGACCGCGCCGGTCATCGGCCCGTGCAGGGTGGCCAGCCCCATCCGTACGGCGAACGCCTCGTGCAGTGCCGTCACGTCGCTGTAGCCGACGAACACCTTGGGGCCGGCCGCCCGCATCACCGTCCAGTCGAGCAGGTCGGCCATCCGCTGCGCGCCGTAGCCGCCGCGGGCGCAGAGCACCGCCGAGACGGACGGGTCGCACCAGGCCTCGGTGAGGTCGCGGGCCCGGTCCTCGTCCGTTCCGGCCAGGTACGGCAGGTGGGGGTGGACGTCGAGGGCGTGCGGCATCACCACCGGGTCGAGCCCCCAGCCGCGCAGGATGGCGAGCCCCGTCTCGAGGCGGTCCCTGGGCACGGGACCGCTGGGCGACACGATCGCGACCCGGTCGCCGGGCCGGAGCCGCCTGGGCCGTTCCAGGGGTGTGGCCGTCACTTCCGCAGTTCCAGCGGCGGGACGTCGTGGCGGGTGATGCCGAAGACCTGCACGTACAGCGAGAGTTCCGCCTCCAGGGCACGGGTCACGGTGTCGGCCCGCCGGAAGCCGTGCCCCTCCCCTTCGAAGGCGATGTAGGCGTGCGGAATGCCGCGCCCGGCCATCGCGGTCAGGAACCGTTCGCTCTGCGCGGGCAGGCAGATCACGTCGTCGAGCCCCTGGAGCAGGAGGAACGGCGCGGAGATCCGGTCCACCCCGGCGAGCGGCGCGCGCTCCCGGTAGCGGCCGGGGACGTCCTCGGGCGGGCCGATCAGGGACTCCAGGTACCGGGACTCGAAGTCATGGGTCTCGTCGGCCCACTTGGTGAGGTCGAGCACCGGGTAGAGCAGGGTGCCGCAGGCGTACACGTCGGTGGCGGCGAGGGACGCGGCGGCCGTCCAGCCGCCGGCGCTGCCGCCGCGGATCGCGAGGCGGGCGGGATCGGCGGTGCCTTCGGCGGCGAGCGCCTCGGCCACGGCGGCGCAGTCCTCGACGTCGACAACGCCCCACTGCTCCCGCAGCCGCTCGCGGTAGGAGCGGCCGTACCCGGTGGAGCCGCCGTAGTTGACCTCGGCGACGCCGATGCCGCGCGAGGTGAAGTAGGCGATCGCCAGGTCCAGGACGAGCGGGACGTGCCCGGTGGGGCCGCCGTGCGCCCACACCACGTAGGGCGGCAGTTCGTCGTCGGGGGCGATCCGGTCGGGGTTGTGCGGCGGGTAGATGTGGGCGTGGATCTCGCGGTTGTCCGGGCCGGTGAAGGTGCGGATCTGCGGTTCCGGGTAGTACGCGGGGTCCACGGAGTCGTCGTGGGCGGAGCCGACGACCCGGGTGCGGCCGGTGCTGGTGTCCAGCTCCACGACCTCGTAGCCGCTGCGGGGGCTGGCGGCCACGCCGATGACGCGCGATCCGTGGCCCGTGAGGGTGGCGGCCCATTCGGTCCAGGGGCCGGGGGCGTCGACGAGCTCTCCGGTCTCGGGGTCGAGTATGCCGAGGCTGGTGGCGCCCTTGCCGTGGATGACGGCGATGGTCCCGTCGTCCAGGGGCTGGAACCACTTGAGCCCGACCTTCCACAGGGGCCCGCCGAACTCCTCGGCGCGGCCCGTGCACAGGCCGGCCGGCTCGGCCCCCGGCTTCATCCGCTGAAGCTCCCACCAGCCGCCGGCGTCGGAGACGAAGAGCAGAGAGCCGTCCGGTGCCCAGTCGACCTGGCAGACCGCCTCCCGCGGCCCCCCGGCGACCACCCGCGCACCGGTGAGCACTCCGTCGGCCGTGACGTCCGCGGTCATCACGACCGTGCCGTCCCACGGCATGCGGGGATGGTCCCAGGCGAGCCACGCGGCTCGCCGGCCGTCCGGGGAGAGCCGTGGGCCGGTGACGAAGCGGTGGTGGTCGTCGGTCAGTTCCCGTACGGCGTCCCGGTCCTCGGCCGCCGACCCGTCGAGCGGCACCGCGGCGACGACACGGCGCACGTCGCCGGGGCCGGGGCCGGTGTACTCCTCCAGGACGCACCACACCTCGCCGCGGGCCGGGTGGATCACCGGGTCCACCCAGCGCAGCCCGCCGCCCACGCCCGACAGCGGGGTGAGCGGCACGGGGTCCGAGCCGCCGTCCGGCTCGTACCGGTAGAGCCGCTGGTCGGGGAAGTGGCTGAAGACGACGAGCGGGCCCGTGCCCCCCGCGCCCACCGCCCCGGCCCACGGCTGACCGCCGTATTCGACGACCCTGCTGCGCACGTTCCACGGGGCGGGCAGCAGCGGTTGCTCGGTGCCGTCCGGGAGGCGGCGCACCAGGGCGCGTCGGCCGCCCTCGGCGGGGCGCGGCTCGGTCCACCACACCTCGTCGCCGACCACGCCGACGAAATCGGGACGTCCGTCGTGCGTGGCGGCCACACGCGCGTCGATCGGCGATGGCCAGGTTCCGTAAGCCCCCGTGGGCACCATGTCCGGGTTTCCCCCCTACGCGGTTTGCAGATAGTGGTCGAGGACGCGAATGCCGAAGTGCAGCGCCTGGACCGGGACGCGCTCGTCGACGCCGTGGAACAGCGCCTGGTAGTCGAAGCCGATGGGCAGCCGCAGCGGCGCGAAGCCGTAGCCGGTGATGCCGAGCCGGGCGAAGTGCTTGGCGTCGGTGCCGCCCGACATGCAGAACGGCACGACGTGCGCGTCCGGTTCGAAGTGTTCCAGCGCGGCGCGCAGTTTGGCGTACGTGGGCGAGTCGACGGGCGCCTGGAGGGCGATCTCCTGGTGGGCGAACTCCCACTCGACGTCCGGGCCGGTGAGCATGTCCATGGTGTCGGCGAACTCCAGGTCCGCTCCCGGCAGCACGCGGCCGTCGATGTGGGCGGTGGCGACGCCCGGGATGACGTTGACCTTGTAACCGGCGTGCAGCATGGTCGGGTTGGAGCTGTTGCGGATCGTCGGCTCGACCAGGGCCGCGGCCCGGCCGAGCTTGGCGAGCAGGGCGTCGGCGTCGAAGTCGTCCGCGTCGAGGTCGGGCTGGAGGCCGTGGAGCGCGGCCAGTTCGGTGAGCGCGGCGCGCACGGTGGGGGTCAGGCGGACGGGCCACTCGTGCTGGCCGATCCGGTGGACGGCCGCGGCGAGGCGGCTGACCGCGTTCTCCCGGTTGACCTTCGAGCCGTGCCCGGCGCGCCCCTCGGCGGTCAGCTTGAGCCAGGCGGTGCCCCGCTCCCCCGCCCCGATCGGGTAGATCTCCAGGTCGGGTCCGGCGTGGAAGGTGTAGGCGCCGGACTCCCCGATGCCTTCGGTGCAGCCTTCGAACAGGTCCCGGTGGTGACGGACGAGGTAGCCGGCGCCGTCGGCGGCGCTCGCCTCCTCGTCGGCGGTGTACGCGATGACGATGTCGCGCCGTGGCCGGATGCCGTGGCGGGCCCACTCGCGGACGACGGCCAGGACCATCGAGTCCATGTTCTTCATGTCGACGGCGCCCCGGCCCCACACGAGCCCGTCGCGGACCTCCCCGGAGAAGGGGTGCACCTCCCAGTCGTCGGGGTCGGCGGGGACCACGTCGAGGTGGCCGTGAACGAGGAGCGCGTCGGCGGACGGGTCGGTGCCCTCGATGCGAGCGACGACGTTCGTGCGGCCCGGGGTCCGTTCGAGCATCGCCGGTTCCAGTCCGGCGTCGGCGAGCCGCTCGGCCACGTACTCGGCGGCGGGCCGCTCCCGGCAGTCACCGCCGCCGTGGTTGGTGGTGTCGATACGGATGAGCTCGGAGGTGAAGGTGACCACCTCGTCGAGCGCCTGCGAGTCCGTGTCGAACGGTGTCGTCACGTCAGCCATATTGCTCCTCCACTGCGGCCGAGACGATCGTGGTGACCGCCTTGAAGGCGCGAATGGCCTCGAACATCGTCTCGCTGGTGTACGCGACGCGCCGTTCTCCGCTCACCGCCACACCCGGGACGACGGTGGCGGACGCCGCGAGGTGCTCCGCGTCGAACTCCAGCTCCACGGTGAACGGTCCGCCGCGCACCGGTTCGTACCGTACGGCGAGAGCGGTCGCGTCCTTGGCTGCGGCGCGGATGTCGGCGGCCGTCCGGGTGGGGGTGCGGCACACCGCCGCGTACCGCGACACGTGGTCCTTGACGGCCACCTTGCGGGCCCCGGGGGCGTACGCGAGGGCGTCCTCGCAGGTCAGGTCGTCGCCGGTGACGAGGATGACGGGCACTCCGTACTCCGCGACGACATGGGCGTTGAGCATGCCCTCGCTGGCGCGGACGCCGTTCAGCCAGACGCCGGTGATGGAGTTGGCGAGGTAGGTGTGGGCGAGGACCCCTTCTGTACCCGCGCCCGTGTGGTAGCCGACGAAGGCGATGCCGTCCACGTCTCCGTGCTGGACGCCTTCCACCATGGTGAGCGGTTTGTGCCGGCCGGTGAGCATCTCGGCGCGCTCGTCGAGCCGTTCCAGCAGGAGATTGCGCATGGTCCAGTGCGCTTCGTTGATGAGGACCTCGTCGGCGCCGCCGTCGAAGAAGCCCAGCACCGCCGCGTTCACGTCGGAGGTGAACAGCGACCGGCACCGCTCCCACTGGGGGGTGCCGGGCAGCACGTCGGCCGGCCAGGTCACACCGGTGGCGCCTTCCATGTCGGCGCTGACAAGGATCTTCATGCCTCGAAACCGTACGCGGTCCGACCCCGCCTGCCCAGGCCTGTGGATAACTGTCGGCCGGGGTCGCCCGGACGGGCGGGAACGCGGGGAGGGCACGCGGGGACCGCACGGCGCGCGGACGTCGGGCGCGCGCCGGGTGCCCGCCGTCCGCGCGCCCGTGGTGCGCCAGAGTGCGCCCTCGTGCGCCCGGAGCGGCGCGCGCGGACGTTACGGTTCCTCGGGGTCAGCCCGTCAGGGCCGGCCCGGCCGCGAGACGGTCGAGGAGCTGGTCCCGGTGCAGGTCCGCCACGGGCGCGAGCAGGTCCGGGTGGCGCAGCAGCGCGGCGGCACGGCGCTCGTGCTCACCGGGGTCGAGCAGGCGCCGGAACTCCACCGGCGCGCCCGCCGTGTGCGGGGACCCGGCGAGCGCCTCCGTGGCGGCCGCGGCGAGCCCGGGTTCGCCGAGCAGGGCGGCGGCCCAGCTCACGACGACCTCGTCGACCCAGCTGCGCCACGGTTCCCCGTCCTCACCGGCCCGCCCGGCGGTGTCGGCGCCGGTGACGCCGTCCAGCCGCTCGGAGCCGCCCGGTCCCGCCACGGCCACCAGGGCGGCGTCCATCGTGGTCGGGTACCGCAGCCATGCCGCCACCGTCACGGCCTGCCGCGCCTGCGCCTCGGCGACCGCCCGGTCGAGCACGCCGCCGCCCGCCGGATAGGCACGGGTGAGCCACCGCGCGGTCGCCGCTATGAGCGGGGAGAGCGAGAAATCTACGGACACGGGGAATCCAACCGGAGGCGTGGGGGGAGGGCGGACGGAAAACGTACCCCTGGATCCCCGGGACGGAAATGACGCAGGTCACGCGCGGCGGCCGGGGCGCGGGGGCGCGGGTCAGTGCTCGTGTCCCAGGCGGAGATCGCGTTCCGTGCGGCCGCCTCCCGCCACCTGGAGCACGGTGGCCACCGGCGGGTACCCGGCCGCGACGACCGTGTACTCGCCCGCCGAGAGGTCCATGAAGCGGAACGTGCCGTCGGGGCCCGTGGTGAGCGTGCCGACGACGCTGCCGACAGCGTCGAGCAGCGTCACGCGCGCGTCGTCCACGGGCCTGCCGTCCGGCGCCCGTACCGTCCCGCCCAGCACCGCTCCGCCGGCCAGCTCGACGTCCTGGCGCGTCTCCCGGGCCGCCTGGACGGTCACGGGCAGGGCGGCGGGCCGCAAGGCGGGGGCGCTCGCGGCCAGGGTGTACTCCCCCGCCACGAGCGAGGCGAGGGCGTAGCTCCCGTCGTGCCCGGTCCGCGTGCTCGCGACGACCTCCCCGCGTACGTCGGTGAGGGTGACGGTGGCCTCGCGCACGGGGGTGCCGTCGGCGGTGCGGACGGTGCCGGCCAGGCGGCCCGCGCCGCCGAGGACCACGTCGATCTCGACGGGACGTTCGCCGACGGTGACGGGGACCGCCTGCGGCTGGTGACCCCCGGCCGCCGCGATCAGCACGTACGCGCCGGCGCCGGGGACGCTGAGCGCGTAGCGCCCGTCCTCCCCGCTCGCCCCGCGCCCGGCCTGCTGTCCGTGCGCGTCGATGAGGGTCAGGGCCGCGCGGGGTACGCACGTCCCGTCGTGGTGCTGCACGGTGCCGCAGACCGGGACTCCCGCGCGGCCGCGGGCCTTCGCGGTGCGGGGCGCGGGCACGGCGGTGGCCGGCCCTGCCGTGGGGCCGCCGTCGGCGGCCACGTCGTGGGTGACGTCGTGGGTCACCTCGCGGGTCACCAGCGGTTTCTCCTTGAGGAAGAAGGCGACCAGCAGGCCGAGGCCGAGGACCGGCACCAGGTGCAGGAGCGTCCGCGGCATCGCCTGGGCGTACGCCTCGACGTACGCGTCGCGCAGGGCGGGCGGCAGGGCCCGTACGGCGTGCGGGGTGAGAGCCCAGGGCCCCGGCAGGTCCGGGCCGTCGAGCGTGTGGCCGAGGCGCCGGGCGAAGAGCGTGCCGACGATCGCGGCGCCGAGGCTGCCGCCGACCCACCGGACGTAGGTGTGGGCGCCGGTGGCCGCGCCGAGGGCGGCGGGTGGCGCGGCGTTCTGCACGGCGAGGACGAGGGCGGGGAGGACGAGGCCGAGTCCGGCCCCGAGAACGGCCTGCCAGACGCTGTGGGTGAGGCGTGGCGTGTCGGGTTCGATCCGGGACAGCAGCCACATGCCGACCACCGCCACGGCGCCGCCGAGCGCCGGATGGACCGCGTAGCGGCCCGTACGGCTCATGACGTACCCGGAGAGCAGGGACGCGGCGACCAGGCCGGCGGCCGTCGGCAGCATCAGCAGTCCGGCCCGGGTGGCGTCGGCACCACCGGTCAGGCGGAAGAAGGCGGGCAGGCCGTCGGCGACGACGAGCAGGGCGGCACCGGTGGTGGCGCCGACCACACCGCTGACCACGAAGGTGGGGTCGCACAACACCCGCAGCGGGACGAGCGGTTCGGGCGCGTAGTTCTCCACGACGACGAACAGCAACAGGGTCCCGGCCGCACCGCAGGCGAGCCCCAGGCAGACCCGGGAGGTCCAGGCGTGCTCCGTGCCGCCCCAGCCCGCCAGCAGCACCAGGAAGGTGGAGGCGGCGGCGAGCAGCAGCGCGCCCAGGACGTCGAGGCGCCCCCGGGCGGCGCCCTTGGCGGGGGCGAGCCGGGGAAGCGCCGTACCGACGACCACCAGCGCGATCAGGCCGACGGGCACCGCGGCCCAGAAGCACCAGCGCCAGGAGGCGTGTGCGGTGACCAGCCCGCCGAGCAGCGGACCGGCCAGCACGCCGAGGCCGGTGACGGCGCCGGCGAGGCCCAGGAACCGGCCGCGGCGGCGGGCACCGACCAGGTCCGCGGTGATCGCCTGCGCTCCCACCAGCAGCCCTCCGGCGCCCACGCCCTGGAGGGCGCGGAAGGCGACGAGCTGGTCCATGGTGCGGGCCCAGCCGGCCAGCGCCGAACCCACCAGGAGCACGACGAGGGCGAACTGGAAGAGGCCCTTGCGCCCGTGGCGGTCGCCGAGCCGGGCGTACACGGGCAGCGTTACGACGGCGGCGAGGAGGTACGCGGTGCCCGTCCACGGCGCCCGGTCCGGCGCGAGACCGGGCAGCACGGGGTTCTGCGGGCCGAGGCCGGCCGTGATGGCCGGGAGGGCGGTGAGCGTGACCAGCTGCTCCAGCAGGGCGAGCAGCAGCGCGACGACGAGACCGGCGAAGGCGAGGCGCACACGGCGCGGGCTGAGCGGCTCGGACACCGGGTGGGGCTCGCCCCCGGGTCCTGCCGGTTGTCCCGCCCCCGCGCCGGGCGGGGCGCCCGGACCGGCCGCTTCGGGCGGGGCGCCCGGGCCGGCGGGTGCCTCCCGCGACCCGTCCGGTCCGGCTCCGGGCTCGGCGGGGGCCGGCGCGGGGGCGTCCGGCGCACCACCCGGCCCGGTCCCCGGCGTCCGCCGGACCGGCGCGGCGCCAGGTCCGTGACCGGGCCCGGGCAGGTCCGGTGACCGCCCTCCCAGGACGTTCCTCCGGCCCGGCTCCCGTACGCCCGGAACCGCGTCGTGCGCCCCAGGAACCGCGTCCTGCGGCCCGCCCTGCCCCGGCTCTTGTCCCGGCCCCGGCACGGCGGCCCGCACGCCCGGCGTCCGTGCGACGCCGTCCGGGCCGGGTGTCCAGGGCGCCGACCGGCCGTGGGCCGGTTGTGTGCGGCCGTCACCGGCCGGACTGCTCCCACCCACGTACCTGCTCCCCTCAGTCACGCCGACGCGGCGCGCCATTCTTCGCATTGCGCGCCGAGGGGGAGCAAGCGGGGCAATACGGGGTCAGGAGCTCGGCCGGGCACCCGACATGGAGGGCGTAGGGGCGCTCATCAGGCGCTTTACGGGGGCGGGCGGGGCGCCCGGCCCGGGCGCGCACGCCGGGGAGCCGCCGGGAAGACCACCCGAACCGGTGACCCTCACGACCCGCGCCCCGGCGAACTTCCCGGCCCCGCCCCTCGGTTCACCCTCCGGATTCACGCCCCGGGCTCACGCCTACGGGTTCCCGCCTCGGGCTACTTCTCGACCTCGGCGGCGAGCTTGGCGAGGACCTGGTCGTAGATGCGGCCGAGGCCCTTGGGGGCGAAGGTCTTCTCGAAGAACCCGCCGATGCCGCCCGCGCCGTTCCAGACGGTGGTGACGACGACCTTCGACCTGCCCTCGCCGGCCGGGGTGACGGTCCAGGTGGTGACCATGGAGGAGTTGCGGTCCTTCTCGACCAGCCGGCCGTCGGTCGGCTCGGTGACCTCCAGCAGGCAGTCGCGGATGCGCTTGCTGGTGGCCTGGAGCTTCCAGTGAACGAGGGTGCCCTCGCCGTCGCCGCCCTCGCGCACGTCGTACTCGCTGAAGTGCTCGGGCAGCAGCTTCTCGCGGGTCTCCTTGTAGTCGGCCAGCGCGTCGAACACCGTCTCCGCGTCCGCCGCGATGACCCGCTCCGTCGTGGCCTCGACCTGCGCCATGCCATGTCCTCCAGCACTCGTTCCTAAGGGGAGGCACAAGCCAACCACCTGCGCGGTGGCCGCCCAAATCCGGGACCGCCCGGCCGGACCGCCCGACAGAGGCGATCATGGGAACACGTGTTCTATTGTGTGGGCAGTGCTACCGAGGAGGCGTCCATGCGCTGGGACAACCTGAGCGACCACCCCGCCGCGACCACCGCCGACGCCGCGCTGTTCGGTGCGGACGCCGTGACGACACGGACGTTCGACACGCCCGAGTTCCGGGGGATCACGTTCCACGAGGTCCGGGCGAGGTCGGTCCTCAACCGGGTGCCGGGCGCCTCGCGCATGCCGTTCGAGTGGACGGTGAACCCGTACCGGGGCTGCACGCACGCGTGCGTGTACTGCTTCGCCCGCAAGACGCACAGCTACCTGGACCTGGACACCGGCCTCGGCTTCGACTCCCAGATCGTGGTGAAGGTCAACGCTCCGGAGCTGCTGCGCAGGCAGCTGGCCTCACCCCGCTGGCAGGGCGCCCACGTCGCGATGGGCACCAACGTCGACTGCTACCAGCGCGCCGAGGGCCGCTACCGGCTGATGCCCGGCATCATCGCCGCGCTGCGCGACCACGCGAATCCCTTCTCGATCCTCACCAAGGGGACGCTGATCCTCCGGGACCTGGACCTGCTGCTCCAGGCGGCCGAGGTCACCGACGTCGGGATCTCCGTCTCCGTGGGCTTCACCGACCAGGAGCTGTGGCGGACCGTCGAGCCCGGCACACCGGCGCCGGAGCGCCGCCTGGACGTCGTCCGCACCCTGACGGACCACGGCATCGGCTGCGGGGTACTGATGGCCCCGGTGATCCCCTTCCTCGGTGACCACCCCGACCAGCTCCGCGCCACCGTCCGCGCCGTCGCGGCCTCCGGGGCCACGTCGGTGACCCCGCTCGTGCTGCACCTGCGCCCGGGCGCGCGCGAGTGGTTCATGGCGTGGCTGGGCCGGTACCACCCGCACCTGACGCGGCGATACGAGCGGCTGTACGCGGACGGCGCCTACGCACCGAAGTGGTACCAGCGCCGGATCACCCGTCAGGTACATGAGCTGGCGGACGAGTTCGGCATCGGTCCCGCGCGCGGGGGCGGGTCCAGGCGGCTCGCGGTGCCGTCCCGCGCGCCGGAGCCGCGGCCCTCGGATCAGGGGCCCACCCAGCTCACCCTCCTCTGACGGGGATCCTGGCCGGGCTCCTCCAAGTAGCCTCCCCTGATCGGGTCACGTGTGCGCCCGGCGTGCCCCCGCGGGGCGGAATGCGGGGACGATCCGCCGAGGGCCTCGTGCCCTCGCCGCTCATCGTTCCGCTCGCTCGGGAGGCCGTGTGCAGAAACGTGCAGGAGTGCTGATCGCCGCCGGGGCGCTGCTGGCGGGCGCGGTCACCGCCGTGCCGTCGGCGGCCGAGCCGGCCGCCGGGGGGCCGGTCGGCCCCCTCGTGTGGAAGGGGTGCGCCAACAAGCAGTACCCCCGGCTCCAGTGCGCGACGCTGCGGGTGCCGCTGGACCACGACGCGCCGGACGGGAAGCAGATCACCCTCGCGCTCTCCCGGGTACCGCACACCGCGAAGACCTTCCAGGGGCCGCTGCTCGTCAACCCGGGCGGTCCGGGCGCCGGCGGGCGCTCGATGGCCGGGTTCGTGGCGGCTTCGCTGCCGGCGAGGGTGGCGGCGCAGTACGACGTGATCGGGTTCGACCCCCGGGGCGTGGGGGCCAGCAGGCCGGCGCTCGACTGCAAACCGGGCTACTTCACGCCCGTCCGGCCGGACTCGGTGCCGCGCGATCAGCGGGACGAGCGGGTGAACCTGGCCAGGGCGGCGTCGTTCGCGAGGGCGTGCGGCGACAAGTACGGCGACCTGCTGCGCCACATGAGCACCGTGAGCACGGCCCGGGACCTGGACGTGATCCGGCGGGCGCTCGGCGCCGAGAAGATCAATTACTTCGGGTACTCGTACGGAACGTACCTCGGTGCCGTCTACGCCAAGCTGTTCCCGCAGCGGGTGCGGCGGGCCGTGCTGGACTCCGTGGTCGACCCGCAAGGGGTCTGGTACCGCCTGAACCTCGCCCAGGACATGGCGTTCGACGCCCGCCACAAGGCGTTCATGGCGTGGGTGGCCAGGCACCACAGGACCTACCGGCTGGGCACCGATCCGGCGAAGGTCGAGGCGCGGTGGTACGCGGTGCGCGAGGCGCTGCGGAAGAAGCCGGCGGGCCGCAAGGTGGGCCCGGCCGAGCTGGAGGACACCTTCCTGCCGGGCGGGTACTACAACGGCTTCTGGCCCACGCTCGCCGAGGCGTTCTCGGCGTACGCCAACGACAAGGACCCCGCTCCGCTGGTCGCCGCCCACAAGGCGCTGGCGTCGAACGACGCGGCGGACGACAACAGCTACTCGGTCTACACGGCCGTCCAGTGCCGTGACGCCGGCTGGCCCAGGGACTGGGGCGTCTGGCACCGGGACAACTGGGAGGTGTACGGCAAGGCACCCTTCTCCACCTGGAACAACGCCTGGTACAACGCGCCCTGCGCCTTCTGGCCGGTCGAGTCGCTGCCGGCGCCGGACGTCGCCAACGACGCCCTGCCGCCGGTGCTGCTGTTCCAGGCGACGGAGGACGCGGCCACCCCGTACGAGGGCGGCGTGACCGTGCACCGGCAGCTGCGCGGCTCCCGCCTGGTCGTGGAGCGCGGCGGCGGCAACCACGCGATCACCCTGGGCGGCAACCCCTGTCTCGACCGGCACCTGGTGCGGTACCTGGAGAAGGGCGAGCTGCCGCGCGGCGCCGGGCAGGGCGCGGTGGACGCGGTCTGCCCGGCGGTGCCCGACCCGCAGCCGGCCGAGACGGTGGGCGCCGCGGGTGCCGCGGGCGCCGCCGGCCGCACGGACGGTGCCGCGCCGCACGGGCTGCTGGGGCACGGGCTGCCGGGCCGCGGGGCCTGACCGGCCCGTTGTCAGTGGCGTGCGCGAGGATGAGGCGCATGAACGATCACCTCACCCATGTGCGCGCCCCTGACGGGGTCGCCCCCGGTTCCGGTTACAGCCATGTCGTCTGGGGCAGCGGCCGGTTCATCGCGATATCCGGCCAGTGCGCCTTCGACGCGGACGGGCGCGTGGTGGGCGAGGGCGACGCGGGTGCGCAGGCCCGCCAGGTGTTCGGGAACCTGCGGCGGTGCCTGGAGGCGGCGGGCGCCGGTTTCGGTGACGTGGTCAAGCTGACGTATTTCGTCACGGACGTGGCCCACCTGCCGGCGGTGCGGGCGGCCCGGGACGAGGTGATCGACACGGCGTGTCCGCCGGCGAGTTCGGCGGTCCAGGTGTCGGCGCTGTTCCGGCCCGAACTGCTCGTCGAGATCGAGGCGTTCGCGGTCCTCCCGGAAGGCCCCCGGCGGTGACGGACGCGGGCGCACGGACCCCCGCTACGTGAGCCCGCCGTCCGTCACGTGAGTCCGCCGTCCCCTGGGGACGGCAGGCGCCGGAGTGCCGTGGCGGCCGCCACGGCGAGGCGGGGGTGGGCGCGGGCGGCTTCGAGGACCGGTCGGGCGCGGGGGTCGCCCAGGGCGCCGAGGCCTTCCGCGCAGGCGACGCCCACCCGCCAGTAGGGGTCGCCGACCGTGAGGCGGCGCTCCAGGACGGTGATCAGCGCCGGTACGGACTCGGGTGCGCGCAGCTCGGTGAGCAGACGGACCGGCATCAGGGCGTAGGCGACGCGCAGTTCGTTGGTGGCGAGGGCGGCGGCCGCCCGGGGGGTGCGCGGGTCGCCCAGCCGGGCCAGGGCGTAGGCGGCGGAGACGCAGCGTGCCGGGTCGCGGTGGTTGAGGAGCAGGACCAGTGCCTCGAAGGCGCGCCGGTCCCGGGCGAGGCCGAGCCGGAAGGCGGCGATCTCCCGGGCCCACAGGGGCTGCCCGGGGCGGGTGAGGACGGCGGCGAGCTCGTCGGGGTCACGGACGGTGATCAGCCGCTCGTAGGCGGGCTGTCCGCCGGCCTCCTCCGCGAGCCGGTCGGCGAGCGACCTGAACTCCTCGTCCTCCCGCTCCCCCGGCGGCGCCGGCCGGGAGGCCCCTCGCGGTTTGCGTAACCCCGCCGGCGCAGCGGCCCCGGGTCCCGGGCCGCCCGCCACGTCCTTGGCTTCCGTGCCGTCCATGGGGTCAGTATCCGGGCGCGCCGCGATCCACATCACACATTCGACCCACTTCCCAGGACTGGCGCGCTCGTTACCCACCGGTTAACCTCAGGTGAGCGGGCTACACCCGCACCTCACGGCGGCCTGGTGACGCAGCCGCCGCGAGTGCCTTGTCGGTTCGGCACCTTGTACGACGGGACTCCGGGACAGAGTCCGTCGGTTCCTCCTCACCGCGACAGCACGGCTGCGCAGCACGTTCTGCGCGCGACCCGCACGCACCCGCGTACCACCACCTCCCGGTCGTACCTCCTGCGCGCGCCCCTCATCAGTCGTCACTCATCCCTGGAGTCCCGTGATGGACACCCCTCTCTCCACCATTGCCGTCGTCGGCCTCGGCACGATGGGCACAGGCATAGCCGAGGTCCTGGCCCGGGCCGGACGCGAGGTGATCGGCATCGACATCAGCGAGGCCGCCGCCGCCCGCGCGATCAGCACCCTGGAGGCGGCCACGGCCCGTTCCGTGGCGCGGGAGCGGATCAGCGAGGAGGAGCGGCGCGACATCCTCGCCCGGTTCCGCACCTTCTCCGACCTCCAGGCGGCGGCCGACGCCGACCTCGTCATCGAGGTCGTGCCGGAGTCGTACGAGGTCAAGCAGCAGGTGTTCCAGGCGCTGGACTCCATCGTCCGCCCCGGCGCGATCATCGCGACCGGTACGAACGCGCTGTCCGTGACGCGGCTGGCCGCCGACTCGGCGCGCCCCGAGCGGGTGCTCGGCCTGCACTTCTTCAACCCGGCCCCGGCGATGAAGCTGGTCGAGGTGGTCTCCTCGGTGCTGACCGCCCCGCAGGCCGTCGCCGCGGTCACCGACCTCGCCCACCAGCTGGGCAAGGAGCCCGTCGCGGTCGGCGACCGGCCCGGTTTCGTCGCGGACGGCCTGCTGTTCGGCTACCTCAACCAGGCCGCGGCGATGTACGAGGCCAAGTACGCCTCCCGCGAGGACATCGACGCCGCGATGCGGCTGGGCTGCGGCCTGCCGATGGGGCCGCTGGCCCTGCTCGACCTGATCGGCATCGACACGGCCCGTACCGTGCTGGACGCCATGTACGCCGAGTCCCGGGACCGGCTGCACGCCCCCGCCCCGATCCTGAAGCAGCTCAGCGAGGCGGGCCTGACCGGGCGCAAGTCGGGGCGCGGCTTCTACACGTACGAGGCGCCGGGCAGCGGTGTCGTGGTGCGGGACGCGCTGACGCCGCTGGAGGCGGCCACCGGGGGACCGGCCCGCGAGGTCCGCTCCGTCGGTGTGGCCGGTTCGGGCACGATGGCGAGCGGTATCGCGGAGGTCTTCGCGAAGGCCGGTTACGACGTGGTGCTCGCGGCCCGTTCCACGGAGAAGGCCGAGACGGCCAAGGCCCGGATCGCCAAGTCCCTCGCCCGCTCCGTCGACAAGGGACGGATGACCCCCGAGGCCCGGGACGAGACGCTCGGCCGGGTCACGCCGGCCGGTTCGCTGGACGCGTTCGCCGAGGTGGACCTGGCGGTCGAGGCGGTCGCCGAGGACCTGGAGATCAAGCAGCAGCTGTTCGCGACCCTGGACAAGGTGTGCAAGCCGGGCGCGGTGCTGGCCACCACGACCTCCTCCCTGCCCGTCGTCGCATGCGCCCGCGCCACCTCGCGGCCGCAGGACGTGATCGGGATGCACTTCTTCAACCCGGCGCCGGCCATGAAGCTGGTCGAGATCGTGCGTACGGTCCTGACCGGCGACGACGTCCACGCCACCGTCCGCGACGTCACCGCGAAGATCCGCAAGCACCCGGTGGACTGCGGCGACCGGGCCGGTTTCATCGTGAACGCGCTGCTCTTCCCGTACCTCAACAACGCGATCAAGATGGTCGAGCAGCACTACGCCACGCTCGACGACATCGACGCCGCGATGAAGCTGGGCGGCGGCTACCCGATGGGGCCCTTCGAACTCCTGGACGTGGTGGGGCTCGACGTCTCGCTGGCCATCGAGCGGGTCCTGCACCGCGAGTTCCGCGACCCGGGCCTGGCCCCGGCGCCCCTCCTGGAGCACTTGGTGGCGGCGGGCTGCCTCGGTCGCAAGACGGGGCGTGGCTTCCGCGAATATGCCCGGCGCTGAGCCGTACGGGGAGTGGGGCGGGTTGCTCGACCGGGCCGGCGGCCCGGCGGGCGACCCCGCCCCGCAGGCGCGCCCTCCTGCACGGATGCAGTACGTTCAGGTCATGTCCCAGCCCGCTGACTCCGCCCGCCGGCCCTCCCGTGCCACCGCCACGCCCGACGCCCCCGAGAGCGCGGCCGGCAGCCGCGCGGCCGCCCAGCGGCTCAAGATGCGCCGCGAACTGGCCGCCGCGGCCATGGAGCTGTTCGCGACCAAGGGGTACGAGGCGACGACGGTCGACGAGATCGCCGCCGCGGCCGGGGTCGCCCGGCGCACCTTCTTCCGCCACTTCCGTTCCAAGGAAGAGGCGATCTTCCCCGACCACGACGACACGCTGGTGCGCGCGGAGGCGGTCCTGAACGCCGCGCCCGCGCACGAGCACCCGCTCGACACGGTCTGCCGCGGCATCAAGGAAGTCATGAAGATGTACGCGGCCTCGCCCGCGGTGTCGGTGGAGCGCTACCGCCTGACCCGCGAGGTGCCCACGCTCCGGGAGCGGGAGATCGCCTCGGTGGCCCGCTACGAGCGGTTGTTCACGCGCTATCTGCTGGGCCATTTCGACGAGCGGGACCATCACGACGGCAACGACGACCCGCTGCTGGCCGAGGTCGCCGCGTCGGCGGTCGTCACGGCGCACAACCACGTGCTGCGGCGCTGGCTGCGGGCGGGCGGCCAGGGGGACGTGGAGGCGCAGCTGGACCACGCCTTCGCCATCGTCCGGGACACGTTCGGCACGGGCATAGGCGCGGGGCGCGCCGCCGGCGCGACGGCCCCCTCCCAGTCCTCCGCCGCGACGGCGACCGCCACCGGCGACGTCCTCGTCACGGTGGCCCGCACGGACACGCCGCTGGACGAGATCATGCGGACCATCGAACAGACTCTCAAGACGCGCTAGACCCGCGTCAGACCACCCGGCGCGTCGCACGTCACACGGGCCCGCCCGACTCGGCATCGTTAGCCGAATCGGGCGGGTCCTTGTGTTATGCCTGGTCATCAAGCTGGTCATCAGGCCTGGTCAGGGCCTCTTCGATCGATCATCGCTCATCTGTGAACGGCAGATTGCATCTGAGAGAAATTGTTGGCACTCAGTGTCTTGCGGCCTGGCACGCGGTGTCATACGTTGATGTTGTCCGGGCGGCCGGCGTGCAGAGACATCTCGTACGCCGGCTGTCCCCGCAAGGCCATCGCGCCTCGCGCGCCCGGACGCCTGCGTCACAGGCACCCTCGCGCACCACCCAGCGCTGCCAGCACCACCCGGCCGAACCGACGGCACACCTCCACAGCAGTCACTTCCCCGACGTTCCCCTCGAACGTCAGCCCTCAAGACGTTCTTCGCCGGAGGCATCACCGTGAAGGAAATCCTGGACGCGATTCAGTCGCCGGACACCACGTCCGCGGACTTCGCCGCTCTGCCGCTCCCCGAGTCCTACCGCGCGGTGACCGTGCACAAGGACGAGACCGAGATGTTCGCCGGTCTCACCACGCGCGAGAAGGACCCGCGCAAGTCGCTGCACGTCGAGGACGTGGCGCTGCCCGAGCTGGGCCCGGGCGAGGCGCTGGTGGCCGTGATGGCCTCCTCGGTCAACTACAACTCCGTGTGGACCTCGATCTTCGAGCCGGTGTCGACCTTCAGCTTCCTGGAGCGGTACGGCAAGCTCTCCGAGCTCACCAAGCGCCACGACCTGCCGTACCACATCATCGGCTCCGACCTGGCGGGCGTCGTCCTGCGCACCGGCCCGGGCGTCAACGCCTGGCGCCCCGGCGACGAGGTCGTCGCCCACTGCCTGTCCGTCGAGCTGGAGTCCTCCGACGGCCACAACGACACCATGCTCGACCCCGAGCAGCGCATCTGGGGCTTCGAGACCAACTTCGGCGGCCTCGCGGAGATCGCGCTGGTCAAGTCGAACCAGCTGATGCCGAAGCCGGACCACCTCAGCTGGGAGGAGGCGGCCGCACCGGGCCTGGTGAACTCCACCGCCTACCGCCAGCTCGTCTCCCGCAACGGCGCCGGCATGAAGCAGGGCGACAACGTCCTGATCTGGGGCGCCAGCGGCGGCCTCGGCTCGTACGCGACGCAGTTCGCGCTGGCCGGCGGCGCCAACCCGATCTGTGTCGTCTCCAGCGAGCAGAAGGCGGACATCTGCCGTGCGATGGGCGCCGAGGCGATCATCGACCGCAGCGCCGAGGGCTACAAGTTCTGGAAGGACGAGCGCACCCAGGACCCGAAGGAGTGGAAGCGCTTCGGCAAGCGCATCCGCGAGTTCACCGGCGGCGAGGACATCGACATCGTCTTCGAGCACCCCGGCCGCGAGACCTTCGGCGCGTCGGTCTACGTCACCCGCAAGGGCGGCACCATCACCACCTGCGCCTCGACCTCGGGCTACATGCACGAGTACGACAACCGCTACCTGTGGATGTCGCTGAAGCGGATCATCGGCTCGCACTTCGCGAACTACCGCGAGGCGTGGGAGGCCAACCGCCTGATCGCCAAGGGCAAGATCCACCCGACGCTCTCGAAGACGTACACGCTGGACGACACCGGCCAGGCAGCGTACGACGTCCACCGCAACCTCCACCAGGGCAAGGTCGGCGTCCTGTGCCTGGCTCCCGAGGAGGGCATGGGCGTCAAGAACCAGGAGATGCGGGACAAGCACATCGACGCCATCAACCGCTTCCGGAACGTCTGATGACGGAACGGAAGAAGGACCGCCCCTGGCTGATGCGGACGTACGCCGGTCACTCGACCGCCGAGGCGTCCAACGAGCTCTACCGGCGCAACCTCGCCAAGGGCCAGACCGGTCTGTCCGTCGCCTTCGACCTGCCGACGCAGACGGGCTACGACCCGGACCACATCCTCGCCCGCGGCGAGGTGGGCCGGGTCGGGGTCCCCGTCTCGCACCTCGGTGACATGCGCCGGCTGTTCCAGGACATCCCCCTGGAGCAGATGAACACCTCCATGACCATCAACGCCACCGCCATGTGGCTGCTGGCGCTGTACCAGGTGGTGGCCGAGGAGCAGGGCGCGGACATCACCAGGCTCCAGGGGACGACGCAGAACGACATCGTCAAGGAGTACCTGTCGCGCGGGACGCACGTCTTCCCGCCCGGTCCGTCGCTGCGGCTGACCACCGACATGATCACCTACACGGTGAACCACATCCCCAAGTGGAACCCGATCAACATCTGCAGCTACCACCTGCAGGAGGCGGGCGCGACGCCGGTCCAGGAGATCTCGTACGCCATGTCGACGGCCATCGCGGTCCTCGACGCGGTGTTCGCCTCCGGACAGGTGCCGGAGGAGCGCAAGGGTGATGTGGTCGCGCGGATCTCCTTCTTCGTGAACGCGGGCGTCCGCTTCGTCGAGGAGATGTGCAAGATGCGCGCCTTCGGCCGCATCTGGGACCGGATCACCCGGGAGCGGTACGGGATCGAGAACCCCAAGCACCGCCGCTTCCGCTACGGCGTGCAGGTCAACTCGCTCGGCCTGACCGAGGCACAGCCGGAGAACAACGTCCAGCGCATCGTCCTGGAGATGCTGGCCGTGACGCTGTCGAAGGACGCACGCGCGCGTGCCGTCCAGCTCCCCGCCTGGAACGAGGCCCTGGGCCTCCCCCGCCCCTGGGACCAGCAGTGGAGCCTGCGCATCCAGCAGGTCCTGGCGCACGAGAGCGACCTGCTGGAGTACGAGGACATCTTCGCCGGCTCGCACGTCATCGAGGCCAAGGTGGACGCCCTGGTCGGGGAGTGCCTGGCGGAGATCGACCGCATCCAGGAGATGGGCGGCGCGATGGCCGCCGTCGAGTCCGGCTACCTCAAGTCGCAGCTGGTGTCCTCGCACGCCGAGCGGCGGGCCAGGATCGAGGCCGGCGACGAGAAGATCGTCGGCGTCAACATCTACGAGACGACCGAGCCCAACCCGCTCACCGCCGACCTGGACACCGCCATCATGACGGTGGACCCGGCCAACGAGGCGCGGGTCGTGGCGAAGCTCCACGAGTGGCGCGACAACCGCGACGAGACCCGCGCCCAGGAGGCGCTGGCCGCCCTCAAGGCGACCGCCGCCGGGGACGGCAACCTCTTCGAGGCCACCCTGGAGTGCGCCCGCGCCGGCGTCACCACCGGTGAGTGGTCATGGGCGCTGCGGGACGTCTTCGGCGAGTTCCGCGCCCCGACCGGCGTGTCGTCCGCGCCCGTCGCGGTCACCGCCGAGGAGGGCACCCCGCTCGCCGTGGTGCGCGACAAGGTGGCCCGGACGGCACAGGAGCTGGGCACCGGACGGCTGCGGCTGCTGGTGGGCAAGCCGGGGCTGGACGGGCACTCCAACGGCGCCGAGCAGATCGCGGTACGCGCGCGTGACGCCGGTTTCGAGGTGGTCTACCAGGGCATCCGGCTGACGCCCGAGCAGATCGTCAACGCCGCGCTGGCGGAGGACGTGCACTGCGTGGGCCTGTCGATCCTGTCCGGGTCGCACGCCGAGCTGGTGCCGGACGTCCTGGCGCGGCTGCGCGAGGCGGGCGCGTCCGACATCCCGGTCATCGTCGGCGGGATCATCCCGAGCGCCGACGCCGCCGAACTGAAGCGGGCCGGAGTGGCCGCCGTCTTCACACCGAAGGACTTCGGTATCACGGAGATCATCGGACGTATCGTCGACGAGATCCGTACAGCGAACAAGCTCAACCCCCTCGAAAGCTCGGAGGTCCCCGCATGACGACGGTCAACCGTCTCCGCCCGCGCCGCTCCTGTCTGGCCGTCCCCGGCTCGAACCCGCGCTTCCTGGAGAAGGCCCAGGGCCTCCCCGCCGACCAGGTCTTCCTGGACCTGGAGGACGCGTGCGCGCCGCTGGCCAAGCCGGAGGCCCGGCACACCATCGTCAAGTTCCTCAACGAGGGCGACTGGACGGGCAAGACCAGGGTCGTGCGGGTCAACGACTGGACCACGGAGTGGACGTACCGCGACGTCGTCACCGTCGTCGAGGGCGCGGGCCCGAACCTGGACTGCATCATGCTGCCGAAGGTGCAGAACGCCGAGCAGGTCGTGGCGCTGGACCTGCTGCTGACGCAGATCGAGAAGACGATGGGCTTCGAGGTCGGCCGGATCGGCATCGAGGCCCAGATCGAGAACGCCCAGGGCCTCAACAACGTCAACGCGATCGCGCAGGCCTCGCCGCGCGTCGAGACGATCATCTTCGGCCCGGCCGACTTCATGGCGTCCATCAACATGAAGTCGCTGGTGGTCGGCGAGCAGCCGCCCGGCTACCCGGCCGACGCGTACCACTACATCCTGATGAAGATCCTGATGGCGGCCCGCGCCAACGACCTCCAGGCGATCGACGGCCCGTACCTCCAGATCAAGAACGTGGACGGCTTCCGCGCGGTGGCCGGCCGGGCCGCGGCGCTGGGCTTCGACGGCAAGTGGGTGCTGCACCCGGGCCAGGTGGACGCGGCGAACGAGGTGTTCTCGCCGTCCCAGGAGGACTTCGACCACGCCGAGCTGATCCTGGACGCGTACGAGTACTACACGTCCGAGGCGGGCGGCAAGAAGGGCTCGGCGATGCTCGGCGACGAGATGATCGACGAGGCCAGCCGCAAGATGGCGCTCGTCATCTCCGGCAAGGGCCGCGCCGCCGGCATGACCCGCACCTCGAAGTTCCAGGCCCCGGAGGCGTAACCACCATGCAGTTCGGCCGCACCTACGAAGAGTTCGAAGTCGGCGCCGTGTACAAGCACTGGCCCGGGAAGACGGTCACCGAGTACGACGACCACCTCTTCTGCCTGCTCACGATGAACCACCACCCCCTCCACATGGACACCAACTATGCGGAGAAGACGACGGACTTCGGGAAGAACGTCGTCGTCGGCAACTACATCTACTCGCTCCTGCTGGGCATGTCGGTGCCGGACGTCTCCGGCAAGGCGATCGCCAACCTGGAGATCGAGTCGCTGCGGCACGTGGCGCCGACCTTCCACGGCGACACCATCTACGGCGAGACGACGGTGCTGGACAAGACCCCGTCGAGGTCCAAGAGCGACCGCGGGATCGTGTACGTCGAGACCAAGGGCTACAAGCAGGACGGCACGCTGGTCTGCGTGTTCCGCCGCAAGGTGATGGTGCCCACCGAGACGTACATCAAGGAGCGCGGCGGCGAGCAGCCCGGCCGCCCGGAGCTGAACGCCCCTTCGGAAAAGACGGAGAAGTAGTCATGGCCCGACTCGCGCAGACCCACGGTCTGACCGACGTCCAGCAGGAGATCCTGTCCACGGTCCGGGACTTCGTCGACAAGGAGATCATCCCGGTCGCGACCGGGCTGGAGCACCGCGACGAGTACCCGCAGGACATCGTCGAGGGACTCAAGGAGCTGGGTGTCTTCGGGCTGATGATCCCGGAGGAGTACGGGGGTCTGGGCGAGTCCCTCCTCACGTACGCGCTGTGCGTGGAGGAGATCGCGCGCGGCTGGATGTCCGTGTCGGGCATCATCAACACCCACTTCATCGTCGCGTACATGCTCAAGCAGCACGGTACGCAGGAGCAGAAGGACACCTTCCTGCCGCGGATGGCGGCCGGCGAGGTGCGGGGCGCGTTCTCGATGTCGGAGCCGGCGCTCGGCTCCGACGTGTCGGCCATCACGTCCAAGGCGGTGCGGGACGGCGACGAGTACGTCCTGAACGGCCAGAAGATGTGGCTCACCAACGGCGGCACGTCAACGCTCGTCGCGGTTCTCGTCCGAAGTGACGAAGGACACCCCGAGGGAACAGCGCCCCACAAGTCGATGACGACCTTCCTCGTGGAGAAGGAGCCCGGCTTCGGAGAGGTCCGGCCCGGCCTCACCATCCCCGGGAAGATCGACAAGATGGGTTACAAGGGGGTCGACACCACCGAACTCATCATGGACGGACTGCGCATTCCGGCCAATCGGGTGCTCGGCGGGACCACCGGCCGAGGGTTTTACCAAATGATGGACGGTGTCGAGGTCGGCCGTGTGAATGTCGCGGCACGTGGTTGCGGTGTGGCGCAGCGTGCGTTTGAGCTGGGTGTCTCGTATGCCCAGCAACGTCAGACTTTCGGCAAGCCGATCGCCCAGCACCAGGCGATCCAGTTCAAGCTGGCCGAAATGGCTACCAAGGTCGAGGCCGCTCATGCGATGATGGTCAACGCAGCACGCAAAAAGGACTCCGGGGAGCGAAACGACCTGGAAGCAGGGATGGCGAAGTACCTCGCCTCCGAATACTGCAAGGAAGTCGTCGAGGACGCGTTCCGCATCCACGGTGGCTACGGGTTCTCGAAGGAATACGAGATCGAGCGTCTCTACCGTGAGGCACCCATGCTGCTCATCGGCGAAGGTACCGCCGAGATCCAGAAAATGATCATTGGGCGTCGGTTGCTGGAGGAGTACCGATTCCAGGGGTGATTGTCGCTTTCGAGCCGGTTTGGCCGCGAAGAAGATCACACCCTGTCATCGTCTTCCGGCCGCCGACTCGGCTTCTGGCTTGCCCAGTTGCGGCCCGCAACCGATAGCATCGTCAGAAAGCCGCCGTCCCCCGCATCCGCGCGGCATCACCGCTACGAAGGTCATCCATGCCCCACAGCCAAACCTCTGCACCTCGCGACAGCCGTTTCGGCGTACGCATCGCTCGCGGAGCATCGCCGTGGCTTCTGCCGACCGTCGCCACCGCTGCCCTCAGTCTTGCCCGTTCTCGCCGCTCCAAGCGCGCCGCGGCCATCGCCGTGCCCACCACCGCTCTCGCGGCGGGCATGCTGTGGTTCTTCCGCGACCCCGAGCGCGAGATCGCGCAGGGCCGGGTCATCTCGCCCGCCGACGGGGTGGTGCAGAGCATCATGCCGTGGAAGGACGGGCGGACCCGGGTCGCCATCTTCATGAGCCCGCTGAACGTCCACGTCAACCGCGCGCCGCTGGCGGGCACGGTGACGTCCGTGGAGCACGTCCCGGGCGGGTTCGTGCCGGCGTTCAACAAGGAGAGCGAGAACAACGAGCGCGTTGTCTGGCACTTCGACACCGAGCTCGGCGACATCGAGATGGTGCAGATCGCGGGTGCGGTCGCCCGCCGCATCGTGCCCTACCTCCCGCAGGGGACGAAGGTCGAGCAGGGCGAGCGCATCGGTCTGATCCGCTTCGGATCGCGCGTTGACATCTACCTTCCGGAAGGTGTCGACGTCGCTGTCGAGGTCGGTCAGACCACGACTGCGGGGGTGACTCGAATTGACCGTGATTGATCCCGACACACGGGCCGACTGGGTCGCCGACGCCGAGGCGGACATCGCCGAGGAAGCCGAGGAGATGCCGCTGTCGCTGCGCCTGTCGATAGCGGACACGCTCACGCTGGGCAACGCCACGTGCGGCTTCATGGCGGTGTACTTCACCACCACCGGCATCCTGATCCCGCACCTCACGGGCAGCCAGGAGACCGGCATGGCGCGGCACAGCGCCGCCACCGCCGTGATCCTGATGCTCCTCGCGGCGATCTTCGACCTCTGCGACGGGCTCGTGGCGCGCAAGCTGCGCAGCTCGCCGATGGGCGCGGAGCTGGACAACCTGTCGGACCTGATCAGCTTCGGGCTGGCACCGGCGTACTTCGTCCTCGTGTGGGGGATGGTCACGCACGACGCCCACCAGAAGGTGTCGGCGGTGGCCGCGATCGTGGTGCTGCTGGCGGTCGTGCTGCGGCTCGCCAGATTCAGCTGCGTGACCATGAAGGACGGCATGTTCCAGGGCATGCCGAGCCCCTTCGGGGCGCTGACGGTCGTCTCGATCGTGCTGCTCGAGCTGCCGTTCATCCCGACGCTGCTGGCGATCATCGGGACGGCGTGGCTGATGGTGAGCCGCGTCGAGTACCCCAAGCCGCGGGGCATCCTCGCGGTGGCGATGCTCAGCTGGATCGTCGGGGCGATGGGCCTCCTGGCGGCCTGGGCGTTCGACGCCCCGGGCGGTCAGCTGCTGCTCCAGACCGGCTGCGCGCTCCAGGTGGTCCTGGGCGCCGTGATCCCGCTCTTCGCGACGGCCCGGCGCGTGAACACCTTCCGCGGCAACCGGCGCGAGAGCCGGGAGGCACGGGCGGCGCAGCTGCCGTAGCGGTACGCAGGCATGGATGACGGAAGGGCCCGGGTGCGGGATCGCACCCGGGCCCTTCCGCGTGCGCGGGGCCGGGCCCTCAGGACGGCCGCAGGAGCTTGTAGTAGTACGTCGTGGCGTGCGGGGTGCCCGCCGGCGACAGGGCGTAGTGCGGGACGGTGCCCGCGCGCGTCCAGCCCGCCCGGCGGTACAGTGCCTCGGCCGCGCTGCCCGTCTCGGTGTCCAGGACGAGCAGGGTGAGCCCCTCGCCGGCCGCCGCCCCCTCGGCCGCCGCGAGCAGCCGGGAGCCCAGCCCGCGGCCCCGGGCGTCCCGGTGGACCAGCAGCTTGGAGACCTCGGCGCGGTGCGGCTGGTTCGGCATGGCGGCGCGGACCAGCGTGATCACGCCCGCGACGGCGCCCCCGGGCCCGTACGCCACCCATACGCTCCGCACGCCCCGGGCCGCCTCCTCCGCGGCGCCACGCCACCAGGCGGCGGCCTCGGCGTGGCTGAGCGGGGCCAGGAAGCCCACGGAGGCGCCGCCGTCGACGGCGTCCCCCAGCAGCGCGGCGAGTCCGTCGTCCGCCAGGTCGCGGACCTGCCGGGCGGTCAGGTGCTCGATCCGGTGGCCCGTGCGCGGGAGGTCACTCATGCCGGGAGCCTCGCACGGCGCCGTTTCGGCGGGGTGACGAGGGGCTCTCCGCGCGTCGGTCACGGGGTGTGAAGGGCGGCGGCGCGCCGTCACAGGGTGACGTCAGGGCCTCCCGCACCGTTGCCCCGGGTGCGGCACCTCTCCGGGCCCGTGGCATCGCCCAGGCACGCATGGGCCGCGACGGGGCATACGGGGCCCTACAGCCGTCACTCACCGATCGGGGGACCTGCCCATGACGTCCGACCTGCTGCTCGCCCTGGCCATCCCGGTCCTGATGGGGGCGTCGGGCCTGTACGCGCTCGCCGACTCCTGGTGGCGCCGCCGCCACCCCGCCCTGAAGCCGGTGCCGTACCTGCCGGGGCGCGGGCCCGTCGTCGGTCACGACCTGGTCGCCACCGCGGAGACCGTCGTCGCCGAGGCGTACGCCCGGTACGGGTCCTTCTACGACACCCCGGCCCCCGTGGAGGGCCACGCCCCGCTGGCCGGGCGGGGCCCCGGTCACATCACCGGCGCCGCGTGAGGGCGGGCCGGCCGGAACGGGGCGCGCCCCCGCGCCCCGAGGGGTGCGGGGGCGCGGGGAGGGACCGTCACACCAGGAAGTCGCGCGCCAGGTTCGCCGCCTGGCGTTCCAGCAGCGGGCCCGCCTCCGCCATGCACTTCGCCGGGTCCGGCTCCAGCTCCAGCAGGGCGTAGGCGCGGCGGATGCCCGCCCTGCCGAGCGCCTCGGGGGGCAGGGCCAGCCGGCCGCAGACCGCGACGACCTCGATGCCCTCCGCCCGGGCGGCAGCGGCCACCCCGGCCGGGGCCTTGCCGTGCAGGGTCTGCTCGTCGAGGGAGCCCTCGCCGGTGATGACCAGGGTGGCGCGGGACAGGGCGGGGCCGAAGCCGAGCACGTCCAGCATGACCTCGATGCCGGGGCGGAAGCTCGCGCCGAGGGCGACCAGCGCCCCGTAGCCGATGCCGCCCGCCGCGCCCGCCCCCGGCGACTCGGCGAGCTCGGTGGCACGGGGGCCGACGGACTCGGCGAGGACCGAGGCGAAGCGGGCCAGCGCGGCGTCCAGCTCCGCGACGTCCTCGGGCGAGGCGCCCTTCTGCGGTCCGTAGACCGCGGGGGCGCCCTTGGGGCCGGTCAGCGGGTTGTCGACGTCGCTGGCGAGGACGAGGTCCACGTCCCCGAAGCGCGGGTCGACACCCGACAGGTCGGCCGTGGCGAGGTCCTTGAGACCGCCGCCGCCCGGGCCGACGGGCTCGCCGTCCTTGTCGAGGAAACGGGCGCCCAGCGCGGCCAGCATGCCGGCGCCGCCGTCCGTGGTCGCGCTGCCGCCCACGCCGAAGACGATGGTGCGCGCGCCCGCGTCCAGCGCGGCGCGCAGCAGCTCGCCGGAGCCGTACGTGGTGGACGTCAGCGGCGCGAACACGCCCTCGGGGAGCAGCTGGAGGCCCGACGCCTCCGCCATCTCCACCACGGCCGTCCCGTCGCGCAGCGCGTACGCGGCGGTGACCGGCGCGCCGAGCGGGCCGGTGACCCGTACCTCACGCCGTTCGAACCCGGCCGCCACCGCGGCCGCGACGGTGCCGTCGCCACCGTCGGCGACGGGCAGGGTCTCCACCTCCAGGTCCGGGACGACCTGCCGGAGCCCGGCCGTCACCCGCTCCGCGACCTGCACGGCCGTGAGCGAACCCTTGAACTTGTCAGCCGCGACGAGCACGCGCGCGGCCTCAGTTACTGCTCCGTCCGTCACCTTGCATCCCTTGCTATCGAACAGGCAGTCGCGCCGGGGCCGACCCTATCCGGAGGGTGAGACGCTGTGCCACCCCTGTCCGGCGGGCGGACCCGCTGGTCAGGCCGCCCGGGCGGGACGCCCGAGTCGCATCCTTCGGCCATTCGTGTGACGCTGCCATCATGACGTGGGCATCGTGGACGACGACCGATGTGTACACGGGGCGTGGCGGGGTCCGGACCGACGAGCTCGGAATCGTCACGGGGAACGTGTCCGTGCACACCACATGGGCGGGCGGCGAGGCACAGATCGCCGTCCAGTACAGCGGGGCGTCCGACTGGTTCACCATGACGGGCAGCCCCGTGCCGTGCCGTTCGGAGAAGGACAGCAGAGACCTGCACGAGACGGTGCTGGAGGCCGTGCGGGCGGGCGGCGGTGCCGTCGTGCCGTACTCCTCCCTGCCGTCGCCGTAAGCGGTGGAGGTGACCGTGGGCCCGGGCCCGCGGGACCGGGTCCTCGGCGGGTGGTCCGGCCGCATCGCCGGCAACATGCTCGGCAAACCCGTCGAGCGTGGCGACTACTGGACACGGGAGCGGATCGACCGCTACCTGCGGGCCACCGGCGCCCTTCCGCTGACCGACTACCTGCCGGGCCCGCCGCCGGACTCCGAGGCGGCCGGCTTCGTCCTGCGGCCGGAGTGGCCCGCGTGCGTACGCGGCCGGATCCACGGCAGTTGCCGGGACGACGACATCGACTACCCGATCCTCGCCCTGCACCTGCTGGAGACCCACGGGTTCGCCTTCACCACCGAGCAGGTCGGCGAGCTGTGGCTGCTGCGCCTGCCCTACCTCCAGACGTTCACAGCCGAGCGGGCCGCCTACCGCAACCTCGCGAACGGGCTGAAGCCCCCGCTCACCGCCACCTCCGGCAACCCCTGCCAGGAGTGGATCGGCGCGCTCATCCGCGCCGACGTGTTCGGCTGGGTCTCCCCCGGCGATCCGGTCCGCGCCGCCTCCCTGGCCCGCCGTGACGCGGTGCTGTCCCACACGGGCAACGGCGTGTACGCGGCGATGTGGGCGGCGGCCCTGGTGGCGGCCGCCTTCACGGCCCCCGCGCCGCGCGACGCGGTGCGGACGGCGCTGGAGCGCGTCCCGGCGAGCAGCCGCCTGGCCCGCACGGTGCGGCACATGGTGGCGCTGTACGACGCGGGCGTCCCCTGGGCCGACGCCCTGACCGAGGCGGAGCGCGAAACGGCCGGGCTGCACTGGATCCACGCCGTGCCGAACGCCGCCGTCATCACGGCGGGCCTGCTGTACGGGGGCGGCGACTTCACCCGCACCATCGCCCTCACGGTCCGCGGCGGCCTGGACACCGACTCCAACGGCGCGACCGCCGGTTCGGTGGCGGGCGTGATGTGCGGGGCCCGCGGCATCCCGCGCCAGTGGACGGATCCGCTGGAGGACCTGGTGCGCAGCGCGGTGTTCGGCTTCGACGGGGTGCGGATCGGTGAACTCGCCGATCGGACGCTCGCACTAGGCTGACGCCGTGACGCACACCGATTACGCGACGTACATCGCCGGGCTCCCGCGCGTGCTGGCGGGTGCCGCGACGCTTTTCCGTGACGGCGAGGGCCGGGTGCTGCTCGTCGAGCCCAACTACCGGGACGGCTGGGGGCTGCCCGGGGGGACGGTCGAGTCCGACACCGGGGAGACCCCGAGGCAGGCGGCCCGGCGGGAGACGCTGGAGGAGATCGGGCTGGACGTGGAGCCGGGCGCGCTGCTCGCGATCGACTGGGTGCCCGGCCCGGCGCGTCCCCCGATCGTGGCGTACGTCTACGACGGCGGTGTGCTCAGCGGTGAGCGGTTCCGGGCGATCAGGCTCCAGGAGGAGGAGCTGATCTCGTGGAAGCTGGTGGACCCCGGTGAGCTGCGGACGTACCTGCTCGGGGAGCTCGGGCTGCGCGTGACGGCCGCGCTGGAGGCCCTGGAGGCCGGCCGGGGCCCGGTGGAGCTGGTGGACGGCCGCCCGGTGGGGTGAGACGGCCCGCCGGCGGGTGGGACGCCGGGTGCTCGGGGGCCGGGTGCTCGCGGGCGGGGTGCTCGCGGGCCGGGAATTCGTTCGCCGGGCGGCGGGGGCGTGCGTAGCCTCGGCCGCATGACTCTCGTCGCGATCTTGAGTGGTGCCGGCATCTCCACGGACTCCGGTATCCGTGACTACCGCGGCCCCGACGGGCTGTGGCGGCGCGATCCGGACGCCGAGAAGCTGGTCACGTACGCGTACTACATGGCCGACCCGGAGATCCGGCGCCGGGCCTGGCTGATGCGGCGGGACAGCGCCGCGCTGCGGGCCGAGCCCAACGCCGCGCACCGGGCGGTGGCCGAGCTGGAGCGGACCCCCGGCTTCGCGGTGCGGGTGATCACGCAGAACGTGGACGGGCTGCACCAGCGCGCCGGGATTGCCGCGCGCAAGGTCCTCGAACTGCACGGCACCGCACGGGCCGTGGTGTGCACGGCGTGCCACGCGCGCTCGTCGATGGAGGACGCGCTCGCCCGGGTCGCGGCGGGCGAGGACGACCCGGCGTGCGAGGTGTGCGGCGGGATCCTGAAGCCGGCGACGGTGATGTTCGGTGAGCGGCTGGACCCGGTGGTGCTGGGCCAGGCGATGGGGATCGCCAAGGCCGCGGAGGTGTTCGTCGCCGTCGGCTCGACGCTCCAGGTGCAGCCCGCGGCGTCGCTCGCCGGTGTCGCGGCGGAGCACGGCGCGCGGCTGGTCGTCGTGAACGCCGAGCCCACGCCGTACGACGAGCGGGCCGACGAGGTGATCCGCGAGCCCATTGGTACGGCCCT
The DNA here is from genome assembly GCF_009739905.1 of Streptomyces ficellus. Classification (NCBI taxonomy): domain Bacteria; kingdom Bacillati; phylum Actinomycetota; class Actinomycetes; order Kitasatosporales; family Streptomycetaceae; genus Streptomyces; species Streptomyces ficellus. Next base: position 1,248,051 of record NZ_CP034279.1, read on the forward strand.
GCCGGCGCTGCTGAAGCGGCTCGGGTAGCCCGATGGCCCGGCCGGTCCGGCGGCTCGGCTAGAAGAGCGTTTCGGCGGGCGCCGGGCCGCCGAGCGGGGCCCCTTCGAACGCGAGGAGGCGCTGCTTGCGGTCGAGGCCGCCGCCGTACCCGGTGAGGCCGCCGCTCGCGCCGATGACGCGGTGGCAGGGGACGATGATCCCGACGGGGTTCTTGCCGTTGGCGAGCCCGACGGCGCGCGAGGCTCCCGGCTTGCCGAGGGCCTCGGCGAGTTCGCCGTACGAGCGGGTCTCGCCGTACGGGATCGTCCGCAGCCGCTCCCAGACGCTGAGCTGGAACGGCGTACCGGCGAGGTGCAACCGCAGGTCGAACGCGGTGAGTTCGCGGGCGTAGTACGCGTCGAGCTGGCGGATCGCCTCGCCGAACGGGCGGGGGTCGGGGTCGCCGAAGGTCTCCTGCGGCGGGCGGTGGCGCTGGTCGGTCATGTACAGGCCGCTGAGCAGGCCGTCGGTCGCGACGAGGGTGAGCGGGCCGTACGGGCTGTCGGTGACGGTGTGCTGGCGTCGCATCGGGGCGTTTCCTTACGCGGGCAGGTGGTTGATCGGGTGGCTGTCGGTCGCCCACAGGTACTGGACGGCGTACGCGCGCCAGGGCCGCCACGCGGCGGCGCGGGCCGTGAGCGCGGCGGGCGTCGAGGCCAGGCCGAGACCGGCGGCGGCGCGCCGGACGCCGAGGTCGGTGGGGAGGAACGCGTCGGGGTCGCCGAGGGCGCGCATGGCGATGACCTCGACCGTCCAGGGCCCGAACCCGGGCAGTGCGCGCAGTCGTACGCGGGCTTCGTCCCAGTCGCTGTCCGGGCCGAGCCGCAGCGAGCCGTCGGCGAGGGCACCGACGAGGGTGGTGAGCGTGGTGCGGCGGCTGCGCGGCAGGGCGAGCACCTCCGGGTCGAGCGCGGCGAGCGCCGCGGGGGCCGGGAACAGGTGGGTGAGGCCGCCCTCGGGGTCGTCGACGGGGGTGCCGTGCGCGGCGACGAGGCGGGCCGCGTGGGTGCGGGCGGCGGCGGTGGAGACCTGCTGGCCGAGCACCGCGCGGACGGCGAACTCGGCCGCGTCGACGGTCCGCGGGACGCGCCGGCCGGGCGCCTCGCCGACCAGCGGCGCGAGGAGCGGGTCCGTGCGGAGCTGGTCGTCCACGGCGACGGGGTCGGCGTCGAGGTCGAGCATCCAGCGGCAGCGGCTGATGGCGAGGGTGAGGTCGCGCGGGTCGGTGAGCGAGAGGCGGCAGGCGATGTGGTCGGGGCGGGGAGTGAGGGCGACGATGCCGTGGCCGTGCGGGAGGGCGAGGGTGCGACGGTAGGCGCCGTCGCGCCACTCCTCCACGCCGGGCACGGCGGTGGCGGCCAGGTGGCCGAAGAGGTTGTCGGGGTTGAGCGGCGCTCGGTACGGCAGTCTGAGCGCGATGACGCCGGGGGTGTGGTGCGGTGTCCTGCTCGCGGCGCGGGCCGCGCGGGCGCGCAGTTCGCCGGGGGCGAGCGCGAAGACCTCGCGCACGGTGTCGTTGAAGGTGCGCACGGAGGAGAACCCGGCGGCGAACGCGACGTCCGCCATCGGCAGCGGGGTCGTCTCGATCAGCACGCGGGCGGTCTGGGCGCGCTGGGCGCGGGCCAGGGCGAGCGGTCCGGCTCCGAGCTCGGCGAGCAGCTGGCGCTCGATCTGCCGGGTCGAGTACCCGAGGCGGGCGGCCAGTCCGGGTACGCCCTCGCGGTCGACGACGCCGTCGCGGATCAGGCGCATGGCGCGGGCGACCGCGTCGGCGCGGGCGTTCCACTCGGGCGAGCCGGGGCTGGTGTCGGGCCGGCAGCGCTTGCAGGCGCGGAAACCGGCCTGCTGGCAGGCGGCGGCGCTCGGGTAGAACACCATGTTCTCGGCCTTCGGCGGCACGACCGGGCAGCTGGGCCGGCAGTAGATGCGGGTGGTGAGGACGGCGGTGAAGAACCATCCGTCGAAACGGGCGTCCTTGGACCGGACGGCCCGCACGCAGCGCTCGGTGTCGGTGTGCATGGGTCCAGCATGGACAACGCGGGCCGGTGGCCGCTGGCGAGAAAGCGACATCAACCTCGCACTGCCTGCGGTCCGCCCGATCCCCGGCGCCCGGCGATCACGCTGTGGGACCATCGCGTCACACGATGTCGCGCCGACGACCACTCAGGGGGCACGATGACCGAGCGGATCCTTCTCGACCCGCGCACTCCCGACCTGCGGGCGCAGGCGGAGCAGCTGCGCCGGTGCGGTCCGGTCGCTCCGGCCGAGTGGCCGGGCGGGGTCCACTGCTGGGCGGTCGTGGGCCACGCCGAGCTGGAGACGGTGCTGACCGACCCGCGGTTCGCCCGCTCGCCCACGCACTGGCGGGCGCTGCGGGACGGGGAGATCGCCGCCGACTGGCCCATGCTGGCGCACTTGAGGCGGACGTGGATGCTGACGGCCGACGGCGCCGACCACCGGCGGCTGCGGCACGCGGTGGCCGCGGCCTTCACGCCCCGCCGGGTCGAGGGGCTGACACCCGCGATCACGGCCACCGTGGAGGCACTGCTGGACGATCTGGAGGCGGCCGCTCAGGACGGTCCGGTGGACCTCCGCGCGGCGTACGCCTTGCCGCTCCCCCTGAACACGCTCTGCGCCCTGTTCGGGATCCCGCCCGGGGACCGGCCGGAGGTCGCCGCCCTCGTGGGCCGGGCGCTGTCGCGCGCCGCGCTGACCCCCGAGGAGTCGGCCGCCCTGACCCGCGAGATCAACACCTGCCTGGCGGACCTGGTCAGGAGCCGGTCGGCGGCACCCGGCGACGACCTGGTCACCGACCTGCTGCGCGGGGGCACCGACGGTGACGGCGGCCTGTCCGAGGTCGAACTGCTCGACATGCTGTGGCTGTTCCTCGGCGCGGGCTTCGAGACCACGGCCGGCGCGCTCGTCAACACGGCGCACGCCCTCCTCGTCCACCCGCGGGAGCTGGACCGGGCGCTGGGCGGGCGGGTCGGCTGGGACGCGGTCGTGGAGGAGGGCATCCGCTACGACTCCAGCGTCTACGCCCTGCCCTTCGCCTACCCCACCGAGGACCTGGAGCTGGGTGGCCGGGCGCTGCGCGCGGGCGACGCCCTGCTGCTGTGCTTCGCGGCGGCCAACCGGGACCCGCGGCACGGCGAGGTCCGGTTCGAGACGGGCCGCGCCGGGGCGCGTCCACGGCAGCTCGGGTTCGGCCAGGGCCCGCACTTCTGCGTGGGGGCGCCCCTGGCCCGGCTCCAGCTGCGGATCGCCCTGGCCCGCCTCTTCGAGCGGTTCCCCGGGCTGCGCCTCGCCGGCCCGCCCGGCCCTCCGGTGCCCTCGCTCATCGCCAGCACGCCCAGCGCGCTGTACGTGTCCCGGTAGCGGCGGCGGGCGCTACCGGAGGCGGGCGGCGAACGCCTCGTGGGCCCGGTCGTCGAAGAGGACGAACCGGACCTCCTCCACCGAGGTCCGCGCCGCCTTCACGGTGTCCACGGCGATACGGGCGGCGTCCTCCATGGGCCAGCGGTAGACGCCCGTCGAGATGGCGGGGAACGCGACGGTACGGGCGCCTAGTTCATCGGCGACGCGCAGGGACTCGCGGTAGCAGGAGGCCAGTGGCTCCGGGTCGCTGTCGGCGCCCTGGTGCACGGGGCCGACGGTGTGGATGACCCAGCGGGCGTGCAGCCGTCCGGCGGTGGTGGCGACGGCCTGCCCGGTGGGCAGGCCGCGGCCGAACCGGGAGGCGCGCAGGGCGCGGCACTCGGCGAGGATGTCGGGGCCGCCCTTGCGGTGGATCGCGCCGTCGACGCCTCCGCCGCCCAGGAGGGAGGAGTTGGCGGCGTTGACGAGGGCGTCGGCGTGCTGCTCGGTGATGTCGCCGCGGACGAGGGTGATCTTCACCGTCGGGCCTTACGCAGGTGGCGCCAGACCGCCTTCGCCGCGTTGTGGCCCGACATACCGTGCACTCCGGGGCCGGGCGGGGTGGCGGAGGAGCAGAGGAAGACGGCGGGGTGCGGGGTGCTGTACGGGAAGACGGACACCCGGGGGCGCAGCAGCAGTTGGATGCCGGACGCCGCGCCGCAGGCGATGTCCCCGCCGACGTAGTTGGCGTTGCGCGCGGCGAGCTGGGGCGGGCCGGCGGTGGCGCGGGCGAGGACGAGGTCGCGGAAGCCGGGGGCGAACCGCTCGATCTGCCGCTCGACGGCGTCGGTGAGGTCGCCCTCCCAGGCGTGCGGGACGTGCCCGTACGCCCAGAAGACGTGTTTGCCCTCGGGTGCGCGGGACGGGTCGACGAGACTGGGCTGGGCGGTGATGAGGAACGGGGCGCGGGGCGCGGTGCCGCCGGACGCCTGGTCCAGGGCGGTGCCGATCTCGCGGCTGCTCGGCCCCACTTGGACGGTGCCGGCACGGCGGGGTTCGGCGGCGGTCCAGGGGACGGGGCCGTCCAGCGCGTAGTCGATCTTGTAGACGGAGGCGCCGTAGCGGTACCGGTCGTAGTAGCGGCCGAGGCCGGCGATGCGGGCCAGCGCGGTGGGCGAGGTGTCGAAGACGTACGCGCGGGCGGGCGGCAGGTCGTCGAGCCGCTTCACCTCGTAGGAGGTGTGCACGCTGCCGCCGAGGTCCCGGACGTACGCGGCCAGGGCGTCGGAGATCGCCTGGGAGCCGCCGCGGGGCAGCGGCCAGCCGCCGGCGTGGGCGGCCAGCGCGAAGACGAGCCCGATCGCGCTGGTGGCCGGGCCGCCGAGCGGGGCGATGACGTGCGCGACGAGCCCCGCGAACAGGGCGCGGGCCCGGTCGTCGCGGAAGCGGCGCATCAGCCAGGTGGACGGGGGCAGGCCGTCGATGCCGAAGCGGGCGAGGGTGACCGGGTCGCGCGGGAGGGCCGTGAGGGGCAGCGACATGAAGTCGCGGGCCAGGGTGTCCCACTTGCCGAGGTACGGCGCGACGAGACGGCGGTACGTACCGGCGTCGCGGGGGCCGAAGGAGGCGGCCGTCTCGGAGACGGAGCGCGACAGCACCGCGGCCGTGCCGTCGTCGAAGGGGTGCGCCATGGGCAGCTCGGGGTGCAGCCACTCCAGTCCGTACCGGTCGAGCGGCATGGCCTTGAAGGCGGGCGACCCGGCGCCCAGCGGGTGCACGGCGGAGCACGGGTCGTGCCGGAAGCCGGGCAGCGTGAGCTCCTCGGTCCTGGCCCCGCCTCCGACCGTGTCGAGGGCCTCGAACACGGCGACGGAGAACCCGCGGCGGGCCAGCTCGGCGGCGGCGGTCAGTCCGTTGGGCCCCGCCCCCACGACGACGGCATCGAGCATCGACGGCACGTTGGGACTCCTTCGTCAGCCGATGGCCAAGGTATCTCAGGATATTGGGCCGCCGGGCGGCACCGGACGGCGGGAGGGCGCTGCCGGGAGGGGCCCGCCGCCCCGCGCGTCCTTGAGAGCGCCTACCCGGCGGCCAGCAGGGCGCGTATGCGGTCGGCCGTGGCCCGGTCGCGGGCGGCGGTGAAGGGCAGGGCGTTGCCGCCGGTGACGCGGAACGGGGCGCCCGTCAGCGTGGCATGGGCACCGCCGGCCTCCTCGACCAGGAGCAGACCCGCCGCGTGGTCCCAGGCGTACTCCCACGAGAACGCCACCGCGTCCAGGTCGCCCCGGGCCACCGCCAGGTACTCCAGGCCCGCCGAACCGCACGGGCGGGGGCGGACGCCCTCGGTGTCGAGGGCGAGGAGCGCCGCCTTCTGCTCGGGCGTGGTGTAGTCGGGGTGGGACGTCGCCACCTCCAGCGCCGCGCCGGGCGCGGGCGCACCCGACCGGATCTCCTCGCCGTTCACCCGGGCGCCCCGGCCGCGCACCGCCACGGCCATCTCCTCCCGCGCCGGGGCGTACGTCCACGAGGCCAGGACCTCACCGCGCACGGCCAGCGCGACGAGCGTGCAGAAGCCGGGGTCGCCGTGCGCGAAGTGCCAGGTGCCGTCGACCGGGTCGACGATCCACACCGGCGCGTCACCCCGCAGCGCCTCGTAGACCGCGGGGTCGGCGTGCACCGACTCCTCGCCGACGACGACGGAGCCGGGCAGCAGCGCCGTGAGCGACGCGGTCAGGTGGGCCTCGGCGGCCCGGTCGGCGACCGTCACGAGGTCGTGCGGGCCGCTCTTCTCGACTATCTGGTGGGTGGCGAGCTTGCGCCAGCGCGGTACGACTTCGGCGGCGGCCGCCGCGCGCACCGCCTCCTCGGCCGCGGCGGACAGGGTCCCGGATCCGTCGAGAAGTTCATCGATCATGTGTCCAGCTAAGCACGGCGCACTGACAACCCGGGACCGGTCCGGTGATCCGGGTCAGCGGCCCACCGCGTAGCCCTGCATGCCGCGGGGGTTGGCCGCGGCCGACAGGACGCCGGTGCCCGGGTCGCGGGCCACCGCGCACAGCCGCCCCTCCGACCAGGGCCCGCCGACCGTGACGTCGTGGCCGCGGCGGCGCAGGTCGTCGACGACGGCCGCGTCCATCCGCGACTCGACGGTGAGCGAGCCGGGCCGCATGCCACGCGGGTGGAAGGAGCCGGGGAAGCCGTCGGTGTGCCAGTCGGGCGCGTCGATGGCGGCCTGGAGGTCCAGCCCGCCGTGTGCGAGGGCGAGGAAGAAGTGCAGTTGCCACTGGTCCTGCTGGTCGCCGCCCGGCGTGCCGAACGCCATGACCGGCACCCCGTCGCGCAGGGCCAGGGACGGGCTGAGCGTGGTGCGGGGGCGGCGGCCGGGCGTCAGCGAGTTCGGCAGGCCGGGGTCCAGCCAGGCCATCTGGAGCCGGGTGCCGAGCGGGAAGCCCAGTTCGGGCACGACGGGGTTGGACTGGAGCCAGCCGCCGCTGGGCGTGGCCGCGACCATGTTGCCCCACCGGTCGACGACGTCGATGTGGCACGTGTCGCCCCGGGTGGTGCCGTCCGGGGCGACCGTCGGCTCCCCGGCACCGGCGGCGGTCGGCACGGCCGGCGCGCCGGGGCCGGGCCGGCCCTGGGCGACTCCGGCGGCGTGGCCGCTCAGCCGGGGCGCACGGCCGCCGGGGCTGCCGGGGCGCAGCTCGTACGAGGCCTTCTCCCCCACCAGGGCCCGCCGTTCGGCGTTGTAGGGGGCGGACAGCAGTGTCTCGACCGGGACGTCGGCGGCGTCCCCGTACCAGGCCTCGCGGTCCGCCATGGCGAGCTTGCAGCCCTCGACGAGCAGGTGGACGTAATCGGCCGAGCCGTACGGGGGCAATTCGTCGGGGAGCAGGGCGAGTTGCTGGAGGAACACCGGTCCCTGGCTCCAGCCGCCCGGCTTGCACACGGTCCAGCCGTTCCAGTCGTACGTGACCGGATCCTCGTACACCGCGGACCAGGCCGCCAGGTCGGCGGCGGTCAGGGTGCCCGTGTGCCGGGCGCCGCTGGTGTCCATGGTGGGGCGCCCGGCCTGCCGGACGAGCGCCTCGGCGACGAACCCGCCGCGCCAGATGCGGCGGGCGGCCTCGATCTGGCCGGTCCGGTCGTCGCCGGCCTCGGCCCTCGCCTCGTCGACGAGGCGGCGCCAGGTGCGGGCGAGCGCCAGATTGCGGAACAGCCGCCCGGGGGCGGGCGGCCGGCCGCCGGGGAGGTACACCTCGGCGGAGGTGGTCCACTCGTTCTCGAAGAGGGCGCGTACGGTCTCCACCATCGCGCCGACCCGCTCCACGGGCGCGTGCCCGTCCTCGGCGTACCCGACGGCGTACCGCAGCACCTGGGCGAGGGTCTTGGTGCCGTGGTCGCGCAGCAGCACCATCCACGCGTCGAACGCGCCCGGCACGGCGGCGGCCAGCGGCCCGGTGCCGGCCACCAGGTCGAGGCCCAGGGCGCGGTAGTGCCCGACGGTCGCGCCGGCGGGCGCGGGGCCCTGACCGCACAGCACCCGGACCGGCCGCCCGGCGGGCGCGAGGACGACCGGCACCTCCCCGGCCGGTCCGTTGAGGTGCGGCTCGACGACGTGCAGGACGAACCCGGCGGCGACGGCGGCGTCGAAGGCGTTGCCGCCGTCCTCCAGGACGGCCATGGCCGACTGGGAGGCGAGCCAGTGCGTGGAGGACACCATCCCGAAGGTGCCCTGGAGGGTGGGTCGGGTGGTGAACATACGGCCGGTCACCTCACTGTGGCGGGAACGGCGTTCAGGCTAGCCGCCCGCGGGGGCGGGGGCGGCCGGTCCGGCGGCCCTTGCGGGCGGCGCCCGACACGCGTCACCCGAGGCACACGACGAGCAGGCAGGCCTGGGGCGGTGACGCCGGGTCCTGGGCCGGGGGGCCGGGCAGCAGGTCGCCCAGGGACGTGCCGCCGCCGGCGGGGTCCTCGGCGCCGGGGGCTCCTCCGGGGCGGGGGCTCCTGGGGCGGGGGCCCCGGGCTCCTCCGGTGCGGGGGTCCGGGGCGCGGGGGCGGTGGGTGCGGGGGTTCCGGCGGTCTCGGTGCGGGGCGGCGGTGCGTCCGGGGCGCCGGGCCGGGGCGACGCAGGGGTCTGGGCGGCGGTCGCGGGGGTCCCGGGCGCCGACGGTCCGGACCGCCCCGCCCGGCCGGGGTCGGCGTGGCGGGCCGGGGTGCCCCCCGCCCGGGCGGCCGCCGGGGGCGGCGTGCCGACGGACCGGTCGGCGCCCGCCGGGGGCGACGTCACGTCCCCGGCCGCCCGCTGGGAGCCGGGCGCGGGCGCGGTGGACGGATCGGACGGCGGGGCCGCGTGGGCGTGGCCGGCGGAGGGCTTGGCACTCGGCAGGGCGGCGAGGGTGAGGCCGCCACCGACGAGGGCGACGGCCGTGGCGGCGACCGCCCGGCGCCGGTGCTTCTTCCACCGCGCGAGCTGGCGGCGCCGGGCCGCACGGCCCTGTCCCGTGGACGCGGCTCCCCCGGGCGCCGCGTTCTCGTCCGGGGTGCCGGGGTGCGGGGCGGCCGGGCCCGGCGCGGTGGTCGGCGTGTCGCCGTACCCCTGCGGAGCCGGAAGGTCTTCCGTCGTGACGGCGAGCGTCGGGGCGGTGGAGGCGACGGCGCTGTGGAGACGCCCGGCGGCGGGGGCGATGTCCGGTGCGTACGCGCCGCATCCCGGACACACGAACGCCCCGTTGAGGTTCCGGCGGCACGCGGAGCAGTAGTCCATCGACGATCTTTCTGTGGTCACGTTCACACACGGGATCGAGCGGCCAGTAACGCTAACGGCGCTTCCCGGAGGCGGTGCGCAGCCCGTGTGACGCTCCTGGGGAGATGTGGCGCGGGGAGCCGCGTGAAAGGCTGACGGGACGGTCGGTTCGGGGACGGACGGGAGATGTGCGGACGTGCACGGCGAATACAAGGTTCCGGGCGGAAAGCTGGTGGTCGTCGACCTCGACGCGGAGGACGGCGTCCTGCGCCGGGTGAGGGTCGGCGGGGACTTCTTCCTGGAGCCCGACGAGGCCCTCCAGGCCATCGACGGGGCTCTGGAGGGCGCCCCCGCGGACACCGACGCGTCGGGGCTCGCCGCCCGGATCGACGCGGCGCTGCCGCCCGGGACGCAGATGTTCGGGCTCACGACCGAGGGCATCGGGGTCGCCGTGCGGCGGGCCCTGGCCCATGCGACCGACTGGACCGACTACGACTGGCGGCTCGTCCACGACGGCCCGCAGGAACCCGCCCTGCACATGGCGCTCGACGAGGTCCTCACCGGCGAGGTCGCCACCGGGCGCCGGCCACCGACCCTGCGCGTGTGGGAATGGGGCGCCCCGGCCGTGGTCATCGGAAGCTTCCAGTCGTTGCGCAACGAGGTGGACGCGGAGGCGGCCGCGCGGCACGGGATCGGCGTCGTGCGCCGGATCAGCGGCGGCGGGGCCATGTTCATCGAGCCGGGCAACACCATCACGTACTCGCTGTCCGTGCCGGACGCGCTGGTGCAGGGGCTGTCGTTCACCGACAGCTACGCCTATCTCGACGACTGGGTGCTGGGCGCGCTCGGCGACATGGGCATCAAGGCCTGGTACCAGCCGCTGAACGACATCGCCACCGAGGCCGGGAAGATCGCCGGGGCGGCGCAGAAGCGGCTCGCCGGCGGGGACGGGGCCGTGCTGCACCACGTGACCATGGCGTACGACATCGACGCGGACAAGATGACGGAGGTGCTCCGCATCGGCCGGGAGAAGCTCTCCGACAAGGGCACCAGGAGCGCGAAGAAGCGGGTCGATCCGCTGCGCCGCCAGACGGGCCTGCCGCGGGAGACGGTGATCGAGCGGATGATCGGCTCCTTCCGCGAGCGGTACGGCCTCTCCGAGGGCGGGGTCACGGACGACGAGATGGCACGCGCGCGTGAGCTGGCGCGGACGAAGTTCGCCTCGCCGGAGTGGACCGCCCGGGTGCCGTGACGCGGGCGCACCCCGCGCGGCCACTACCGGGCGCCGCACCACAACGCGCGCTCCTTCACCCCGGACGGCTACCTCCGCACCGGCACCGTGGCGCGCCGCACCCCCGGCGGCGACCTGGTGGTGGCCGGCTGCGCGGACGACGCCCACGGCTGACGACGCGACGGCCCGCGGGGGCGTCACTCCGGTGGGGTGTCCGCCGCTCGCAGGGCGGTCAGGGCGCGGTCCAGCCGGGCCGTGCGGCTTTCCGGTGTGACGGCCTGGAGCAGCGGGAGCATGACCTGGTACCGGCCGGACCGGTCGAGCGCCGCGAACGCGCGCGCGGCGGCGGGGTCCGCGTCGAGTGCCGCGGCGAGGTCCTCGGGGACGGTGGCCGTGCGCTGGGAGGCGTACGCGGCGGCCCACCGGCCGTCCGCCCGCGCCTTGCGCACCTCGGCCAGGCCGGGTTCGCGCATCCGGCCGGCGGCGGTCAGCGCCTCCACCTTCTCGACGTTCACCCGCGACCACAGGCTGCGGGGCCGGCGGGGCACGTACTTCTGTACGTAGTGCCGCGCGTCGAGCGACCGGCGCTGACCGGAGATCCAGCCGTAGCAGAGGCCGATGTCGACCAGTTCGTCGGCGGTGACCGAGGGGATGCCCGAGTTCTTCTTGGCCACCTTGATCCACACGCCTTCGTGGCGGGTGTGGTTCCCGGCCAGCCAGTCCTCGAACGCCTCGCCGCCGGCGCAGCTGATGACCTCGACCCCGTCGATCTCGTCCATGCGGCCAGGTTATCGCCGGGTCACCGGGAGGGGGGCTGGGTGAGGGCGGGGATGATCTCGGCTCCGTAGGCGTCGATGACCTGCTCGCGCGCGTCGTGCATGGCGTACACGGCGAACTGGTCGACTCCCAGAGCCCGCAGCGCCTTCAGCCGCTCGATGTGGGCAGACGGGGGGCCCAGCAGGCAGAACCGGTCGACGATCTCGTCCGGGACGAAGGCGGTGGAGGGGTTGTCGGCGCGCCCGTGGTGGCTGTAGTCGTACCCCTCGCGGGCCTTGATGTAGTCGGTGAGCGCCTCGGGCACCAGGCCGGAGTGCTCGCCGTAGCGGGCCACCAGGTCGGCGACGTGGTTGCCGACCATCCCGCCGAACCAGCGGCACTGCTCGCGGGCGTGTGCCAGGTCGTCGCCGACGTAGGCGGGCGCCGCGACGCAGATGGTGACGGACGACGGGTCGCGGCCCGCGTCGGCGGCGGCCTGCCGTACCGCCTTGACCATCCATTCGGTCAGGAACGGGTCGGCGAGCTGGAGGATGAAGCCGTCGGCCTTCTGCCCGGCGAGGGCGAGCGCCTTCGGCCCGTACGCGGCCATCCAGACCGGCAGGTGGCCGTCCCTCACCCACGGGATGCGGACGGGGCTGCCGTCGACCGTGGCCTCCCGGCCCTCGGCGAGGTCGCGGATGACGTCGATCGCCTCGCCGAGCCGGGCGAGCGTGTTGGGTTTGCGGCCGGCGACGCGCATGGCGGAGTCGCCGCGGCCGATGCCGCACACGGTCCGGTTGCCGTACATGTCGTTGAGGGTGGCGAAGGTGGAGGCCGTGACCTCCCAGGTGCGGGTGCCGGGGTTGGTGACCATCGGGCCGACGACGAGCTTGCGGGTGTGTTCCAGGATCCGGCTGTAGATGACGAACGGTTCCTGCCAGAGCACGGCGGAGTCGAAGGTCCAGCCGTAGCGGAAGCCGTTGCGTTCCGCGCGCCGCATCAGGCCGACGACGGCGGAACCGGGCGGGTCGGTCTGCAGGACGAGTCCGAAGTCCACGTCGCGTTCTCCTAGTTCAGGTACTGGCAGGTGGAGCGGGGGGTGAAGCAGCCGTGTCCGGCGCGGCCGGTGTACTTCCGGTCCTCGACGACGACCTCGCCGCGCGAGAGGACGGTCCGCACCTGGCCGGTGACGGTCCTGCCCTCGTAGGCCGAGTAGTCGACGTTCATGTGGTGGGTGGCGGCGGAGATCGTCTGCTGGGCGTGCGGGTCGTAGATGACGATGTCGGCGTCGGAGCCGGGCGCGATGGTGCCCTTCTGCGGGTAGAGCCCGAACATCCGGGCCGGGGTCGCGCAGGCGATCTCGATCCAGCGGCGGCGGCCGATGTGGCCGTCGACGACGGCCTGGTGGAGCAGGTCCATGCGGTTCTCCACCCCCGGGAGGCCGTTGGGGATCTTGGAGAAGTCGCCGCGGCCCAGTTCCTTCTGCCCGGAGAAGCAGAAGGGGCAATGGTCGGTGGAGACGACCTGGAGGTCGTTGGTGCGCAGGCCGCGCCACAGCGCCGCCTGGTGCTCCCGGGGCCTGAGCGGCGTGGAGCAGACGTACTTGGCGCCCTCGAAGCCGGGCTCGGCGAGGTTGTCGGTGGACAGGAACAGGTACTGGGGGCAGGTCTCGCCGAAGACGGGCAGCCCCTTGTCGCGGGCGGCGGCGAGTTCGGCGACGGCCTCCTCGGCGGAGACGTGCACGACGTAGAGGGGCGCCCCGGCGACGCGGGCGAGCTGGATGGCGCGGTGGGTGGCCTCGGCCTCCAGCAGCACCTTGCGGACCTCGCCGTGGTGGCGGGGGTCGGTCTCGCCGCGCGCGAGGGCCTGTTCGACGAGGACGTCGATCGCGATGCCGTTCTCGGCGTGCATCATGATCAGGCCGCCGGTCTCACCGGCGCGCTGCATGGCCCGCAGGATCTGCCCGTCGTCCGAGTAGAAGACGCCGGGGTAGGCCATGAACAGTTTGACCGAGCTGACGCCCTGCTCGACGAGCCTGCCCATCTCGCGCAGCGTCGACTCGTTGACGTCCGACACGATCATGTGGAAGCCGTAGTCGACGGCGCACTGCCCGTCGGCCTTGGCGTGCCAGGCGTCGAGCCCGGCGGCCAGCGACGACCCCTTGGGCTGCACCGCGAAGTCGATGATGGTGGTCGTCCCGCCCCATGCCGCGGCCCGGGTGCCCGTCTCGAACGAGTCGGAGGCGAAGGTGCCGCCGAACGGCAGCTCCATGTGGGTGTGCGCGTCGACCCCGCCGGGGATCACGTACTGCTGCGACGCGTCGATGACGCGGTCGGCGGTCCACGCCTGGGTTCCCGGCGTCGCCATCGCCACGACCCGGCCGTGCTCGATCAGTACGTCCGCGTGTGTTTCGTCCGTGGCGGTGATCACCAGTCCGCCGGTAATCAGAGTCCGGGTCATGCCGGGAAGTCCCTTCGGTGAGAGGTCGTCGCCGGGGAGGGGAGGCGGGCCGGCGGCGCTTACACGGAACGCAGGGCGCGTTCGAGGATCGCGGCGCCTTCCTCGGCCTCGGCGACGGTCAGCGAGAGCGGTGGGGCGATGCGCAGGGCGCTGGTGTCGTGGCCGCCGCCCTTGCCGATGAGCAGGCCGCCCTCGCGGGCCGCTTCGAGGACGGCGGCCGCGGCCCGCGGGTTCGCCTCGTCCGTGCCGGGTTTCACCAGTTCGATGCCGAGCATCAGGCCGCGGCCCCGTACCTCGCGTACGTGGGCGCAGCCGGCGGTGGCCGCGCGGAGGCGCTCGGCGAGCAGCCCGCCGACGCGCCGGGCGTTGCCTTGGAGGTCGTGTTCGAGGAGGTACGAGAGGTTGGCGAGACCGGCGGCCATGGTGACGGGCGAGCCGCCGAACGTCGAGATGGAGTTGGCGTTCAGGCAGTTCATGACCTCCGCGCGGGCGACGACACCGCCGATGGACATGCCGTTGCCGATGCCCTTGGCGAAGGTGAGGACGTCGGGCGGGCCGCTCGCGGCGTGGGCCTGCCAGCCCCAGAAGTGCTCGCCGGTGCGGCCCCAGCCGGTCTGCACCTCGTCGGCGATCCACAGGATGCCGCGGGGGGCGAGGACCTCGCGGAAGGCGGCGTACAGCCCGTCGGGCGGGGAGGTGAAGCCGCCGACGCCCTGGATCGGCTCGGCGATCAGCGCGGCGACGTCGCCGGTGTGCCCCAGCAGGTCCTCGAGGTCGGCGACGCACGCCTCGATGAACCGGGCGTCGGACAGGTGCGCGTAAGGGCCGCGGCCGCGGACGCCGCCGTGCACGTACAGCGTCTGGAGCGGCGACAGGGTGGTGGGCGACCAGGCGCGGTTGCCGGTGACGGACACGGCCGAGAAGGACCTGCCGTGGTAGCTGTTGCGCATCGCCAGGATCTGGTTGGTGCGGCGGTGGGCGGTGGCCAGCAGCAGGGCGGTGTCGTTCGCCTCCGTACCGGAGGTGGTGAAGAAGACGCGGGCGTCGGGGATGCCGGAGAGGTGCGCGACGCGCTCGGCGAGCTCCACCATGGGGCGGTTGAGGTAGAGGGTGGAGGAGTGGATGATCCGGCCGGCCTGCTCGGTGATCGCCTTGGTGACCTCGGGGAGGGCGTGGGCGGTCATGGTGGTGAGGATGCCGCCGAAGAAGTCGAGGTAGCGCCTGCCGGTGCTGTCCCAGACGTACCGCCCCTCGCCGTGGGTGATCTCGACGGGGTCCTGGTAGTAGAGGGAGACCCAGTCGGGGATGACGGCCCTGTGGCGGGCGAGCAGGTCGTTCGTGTGGCGGTCGCTCGTCACGGCTGCACCAGCCCCTCGTACGCGTCGGGGCGCCGGTCCCGGTAGAACGCCCAGGTCTGCCGTACGTCGTCGATGAGCCGGAAGTCGAGGTCGCGGACGACGAGTTCCTCCTCCTTGTCGGAGGCGACGTCGCCGACGAACCGGCCGCGCGGGTCGACGAAGTAGCTGGTGCCGTAGAAGTCGTTGTCGCCGTACTCCTCCTGCCCGACGCGGTTGATGGCGGCCACGTAGTAGAGGTTGGCGACGGCGGCGGCCGGCTGCTCCAGCTGCCAGAGGTGGGACGACAGCCCGCGGTGGGTGGCGGAGGGGTTGAAGACGAGCTGGGCTCCGTTCAGGCCGAGTTGGCGCCAGCCCTCGGGGAAGTGCCGGTCGTAGCAGATGTAGACGCCGACGCGGCCGACGGCCGTGTCGAAGACCGGCCAGCCGAGGTTGCCCGGCCTGAAGTAGTACTTCTCCCAGAAGCCCCTGACCTGCGGGATGTGGTGCTTGCGGTACTTGCCGAGGTAGGAGCCGTCGGCGTCGATCACGGCGGCGGTGTTGTAGTAGAAGCCGGGCCCCTCGATCTCGAAGACCGGCACGACGATCACCATGCCGGTCTCCCGGGCGAGGTCCTGCATGCGCCGTACGGTCGGGCCGTCGGGGACGGGCTCGGCCCAGCGGTGGTGCTCCGGCTCCTGGACCTGGCAGAAGTACGGGGCGTTGAACACCTCTTGGAAACCGATGACCTTGGCGCCCTGCCGGGCCGCCTCGCGGGCGTGCTCCTCATGCTTGGCGATCATTGATTCGGTGTCGCCGGTCCAGGTGGCCTGGACGAGGGCGGCGCGCACGACGTGGGACATGAGCTGCTCCTTCGGCACGGCGTCAGAGAGCCTCTACGCACGTAGACACGGTGCGTAGGAAGCGAACGTAAGCCTCGTCACACCCCTGGGCAAGACCGCCGCCGTCAACCGCCGGAGTCGATCATGTTTCGTACCCGAGTGGTCCACATCGGGCACCTCATGCCGGTTGCCGGTCAGGTGTCACCGCCGGGCCGGACACGGTGACCGGGCGGGGGCAGTGCGACAGCGCCGGAGGCCGACAGTCGCGCCGAGCGCCCGCGGGTTACCCCGGCTCGCCGTCCGGGAACGTCACCGCGATGCCCACGTGCGGCCGCCTGCCGAGCCGCACGAGGGTCGCCGGCAGGTCGACCAGCCAGAACTGGACGCCGTACTTGCGGGATAGGAGCTTCCGTACGCCCCTGGTGTCGTCCAGCAGCCGCGCCGTTCCCCCGGCGGTGGCCGCGCCCTCCGCGACCCGGCCGCGCACGTCGCACGCGGTGACGACGACCCGGGTGTCGCGGCGCAGGCGCTTGACCTTCCAGGAGTCCGCGCGCGTCCACACGTACAACTCGTCGCCGTCCACCGCGTACCAGACCGGTGTGGCGACCCCCGTACCGTCCTTGCGGAACGTGGTCAGGCTGACGTAGCGGCCGTGCCGCAGCGCTTCGGGTATCACGACGGCGAGCCTACGCCCCGGTGGTGCGGGGCGCTGTCGTCTTCACGACGGGCCGGTTCCCGGCGGGTCCGGCCCGGGCAGTGCACCACCATGACACCCTCACCGTGCCGAGTCCCGCCGGACCGGGACCTCGACGTCACCAGGGCGGTCCTCACCGTGGGCCGTGACCTCGGCGTCTCCGCGAAGGTCATGCTGGCCGCGTTCGAGGCCGGCTGGGTCGAGTCGCACATGAACAACCTGGACTGCGGCGACAAGGACTCGCTCGGCGTCTTCCAGCAACGCCCCAGCCAGGGCTGGGGGACGCCCGAGCAGATCCGGCGGGTGCCGTACGCGGCCCGGCGGTTCTTCGAGCGGGCCGTGGCCGTCGAGCGGCGGGCGCCCCACCTCAGCGCGGGCGAAACGGCCCAGGAGGTGCAGCGCTCCGCCCACCCGGAGAGGTACGACGCGGCGGAGGCGAAGGCCCGGGAACTCCTGGAGGAGGCCACGGCGGCGGGCGCTCCCCTGGCGGGTGCCGGCTAGGACGGCACCAGCGCGCACCGGGTGACGAGGTCGTCCATGGACAGCCCCAGCACTCCCGCCAGCGCCGCGACGGTGAAGAAGGCGGGGGTCGGGGCCCGGCCCGTCTCGATCTTGCGGAGCGTCTCCGCCGAGAGCCCGGCGGCCGCCGCGACCTCGGCCATGCTGCGCGGACCGCGCGCTTCGCGCAGCAACTGCCCGAGGCGTTCGCCGCGTTCGCGCTCTTCGGGGGTGAGAGGAGTACGGACCATGCCCCCATACTAATACCGGTATAGTAATTGGCATGGTGGAGATCAAGACCGATGCCTCCCTGGAGGCCATGCGCGCGTCCGGCCGGGTCGTCGCGGAGGCGCTGGCGGCCGTGCGCGACGCGGCGGCGCCCGGCGTGACCCTGGACGAACTGGACCTGGCCGCCCGCGCGGTGCTGCGCGACGCGGGCGCCTCGTCGCCCTTCCTGGGCTACCGCCCCGACTGGGCCCCGGTGCCCTTCCCCGCGGTGATCTGCGCGTCGGTGAACGACGCCGTGGTGCACGGCGTCCCGGACGGCCGCCGGCTGCGCGACGGCGACCTCGTCAGCATCGACTGCGGTGCCGTCCTGGACGGCTGGGCCGGGGACGCTGCGATCAGCTTCACGGTCGGCCGGGCGCGCCCGGCGGACACGCGGCTGATCGACACGGCGTACGAGGCCCTCGACGCGGGCATCGCGGCCGCCCGCGTGGGCAACCGCGTGGGCGACATCGCGCACGCGATCGGCCGCGTCTGCCGCGCCGCCGGATACGGCATCCCGGACGGGTTCGGCGGCCACGGCATCGGGCGCCGCATGCACGAGGACCCCGGCGTGCCGAACGAGGGCCGGCCGGGTCGCGGGATGCCGCTGCGCCACGGCATGGTGATCGCCCTCGAACCGATGCTGATCGCGGGCGGTGGCGACGACCACCGCACAGACCACGACGGCTGGACGATCCGCACCCGGGACGGCAGCCGCGCGGCGCACGTGGAACACACGGTGGCGATCACCCACGAGGGGCCACGGGTGCTGACGGCGCTGTAGGCGGGGGCGGCGGGCGGGGCGTGGCCGTGGTGGCCGCGCGGTCGTTGCCGTGCGCCGGTGCGGGTGCGGTGCACCCCGCGGGTGCGTGGGCCGGGCGCTTCCGCGTGCCGTGGGCGGGTGGGGTCGCGACAATGGACGGGGACGTGGCCGGGTGTGCCGGGGTCGCGGCCCGCCCATGGTGGAAGGGGCGTCCGGATGGCCGCGGAGCAGCCGGTCGGTGCGGAGTCCTCCCGCACGGTCAGGTCCGAGTACGGAACGCTGCTGGAGCAGGTCGCGGTGGCGGTGTTCGGTCTGGACGTGGACCACCGGATCCGGTTCTGGGGGCCCGGCGCGCAGCGGCTGTTCGGCCACGAGGCCCCGGACGTGCTGTCGCGTCACGGTTCCGTGCTGTTCCCCGGCCCGGAGGACCCACCGCCGGCTCCGGGAGCGCCCGGCCACGACGATCCGGCGGCGCTGCTGGTGGGGCGGGGCATGGAGCACGGGTACTGGCGGGTCCGGCTGCCGGCCCGGCACCGCGACGGCACCGTGTTCGACTGCGGGTTCCGGGTGTTCCCGGTGAGCGGTCCCGGCGACGGGGTCGTCCTGGCGCTCGCCAGCCGGGGCGACGAACTGGACCGGGTGAAGACCAACCTGGCGTTCCTCGACGCGCTCTTCGAGACCTGCCCGATCGGGCTGGTCATGCTCGACGAGGACCTGCGGTTCCTGCACCTGAACCAGGCGCTCGCGGACATGGACGGCCTCGGTGTCGCCGAGCACCTCGGGCGGCGCGTGGACGACGTCATGATCACCCGGGACGGCGGCGAGTTCCTCGGCCTGCTGCGCGCGGTGGTGGAGGGCGGCCCGCCCGTGGTGGGGACGCTGGTCGGGATGCGCGGGGCCGGGCGGCCCGATCACGACCAGGTGCGGTCGGTGAGCCTCTTCCCGCTGAGCGGGGCGGTGGGCAGCCGCACCGGGGTGGGCGGGGTCCTGCTGGACGTGACCGACCGGGAGCACGCCGTCGTCGAGGCGACCGCGGCGCGGCAGCGGCTGGACCTGCTGGACCGGGCCAGCCGGTCCATCGGCCGCACGCTCGACGTCGGGGTGACCGCCCGCGAGCTGGTCGACGCCTCCGTACCGGCCTTCTGCGACGCCGCCGTCGTGGAGGTCGTACAGGGGCCGGACGACAACGAGGTGTTCGACCCGTCCCTTCCCCTGGACACGCACCGCATCGCGTGGGGCACGGTGCTCCCGCCGCCCGCCGACGAGCTGGTCGGCGGACTGGAGTTCGTCTCCTACCCTCCCGGCTCCACCGTGCACGACATGGTGTCCACCGGCCGCCCGGTCGTCGTGCCGGTCGACGAGGACTTCGTGTCCCGCACCGTGGCCCACCGGGACCGGGCCCGGCTGCTGAGGGAGAGCGGGCTCGTGTGCCTGCTGATGGCCCCGCTCATCGCCCGCGGGGCGGTCCGCGGGATCGCGATGTTCGGCCGCTCGGCCGCCCGGCCGGGCTTCACCGCCGAGGACGCCGCGCTCGCCGGTGAGCTCGCCTCCCGCGCCGCGCTCTGCCTGGACAACGCCCGCCTGTACAGCCGTGTGCAGGACGCCGCCCTCACCCTCCAGCGGGCGCTGCTGCCCACCGCCCCGGCCACGAGCCCGTACGTGGACGTCGCCCACCGTTACGTGCCCGGGAGCCGGGCCAGCGAGGTGGGCGGCGACTGGTACGACGTGGTCCACCAGCCCGGCAACCGGGTCGCCCTGATCGTGGGGGACGTGATGGGGCACGGCGTCCGCGCGGCGGCGGCCATGGGGCGGCTCCGCATCACCGCCAAGGCCGTCGCCCGGCACGTCCCGGAACCCTCCGCGCTCCTCGCCGAGCTGGAGGTGTGCGCCCAGGAGGCGGGGATCGAGCTGGCGACCTGCCTCTACCTCGTGTACGACCCCGACACCGGACGCGCACGCGTCGCCAACGCCGGGCACCCTCCCCCGATGGTGATCCGCCCGGACGGATCGGTCGGCACCGTGGAAGCGCCGGCCGGCATCCCCCTGGGCGTCGGCGGGTGCGCGTTCGACTCGACGGACGTCGAACTGCCCGACGGCGCGCTCCTCGCCCTCTACACCGACGGGCTCGTCGAGGCGCGCGGGCAGGACATCGACGTCGGCATGGCGGCGCTGTGGGCCGCGCTCGGCCGTGCGCGCGGGTCCCTGGAGGACATGGCCGACCAGGTCCTCGGCGACCTCCTGCCCGGCCGGGTCTCCGACGACACGGTGCTGGTGCTCGCGCGGGTGCGCCGCGCCGGGTAGCCGCCGCCGGGGCGGAATCGAGCCCTACGGATCCCTTGACGCGCCTGTTCGGGCCTCACATACTGGCGGCCAAATCGATTTGGCCCGCCGGTCCACTCCCGTCTCGGGTGGACCGCGGGCCAAAGCCGGAGCGAGCCGAACGGAGCTCGAACGTGTCCAGTCCCCACTCCACGCCCCACGTCCCGTCGTCCCCACCGGGGCCGGCCGCCGGGCCGGGTACCGCCCCCGAACCGGCAACCCCGCCCGCACCCGACACCCCCGCCACCGCCGCCACCCCCGACGCCCCCCACCCGGTGGACGAGTCGCGGCCGCTCGGCCGGATCCTGCTGTTCGGGCTCCAGCACGTGCTCGTCATGGCCGCCACGCCCATCTCGGCGATCTTCCTGATGAGCGCCACGCTGCGGCTGGACGCCGGGCTCACGGTCGACCTGCTCTCGGCCGCGTTCGTCCTGTCCGGGATCGGATCGCTGATCCAGTCGCTCGGGCCGTGGAAGTTCGGCCCGAAGCTGCCGTTCGTCATGCTGCCCGGCGGGGCGCCACTGATCCTGTTCCTGGCCATCGCCGAACAGCACGGGCTGCCCACCGCGAGCGGGGCCGTGATCCTCACCGCCGCGTTCTACTTCGTCGTCCTGCCCGTCTTCTCCCGGCTGCTGGCGTTCTTCCCCGCTCTGGTCATCGGCACGATGATCGTGATCGTCGGGATCAACCTGGTGAAGGTCGGGGCGGTGCTCGTCACCGGCCGGCCCGGCCGGCCCGGCTTCGCCGACCCCACCAACCTGCTGCTCGGCATGGCCACGATCGGCTTCACCGTCGCGTTCTACTGGCTGTTCACCGGCGTGGTGCGCCAACTGGCCGTGATGCTGGGCCTGATCGCCGGGACGGTCCTCGCCGTCGTCATGGGCGGCGTCGACTTCGGCACGGCCGCCGAGGGCGGACTGCTGAACCTCCCGCAGGCCCTGCCGTTCGGCTCGCCCGAGTTCAACCTGGTCGCCGCACTGCCCCTGATGCTGTACAGCCTCGCCTCCATGGCGGAGGCCACCGGCCAGACCGTGATCAACGCGGAGGCGGTGGGCAAGGAGGTCGACCGGCGCAGGGACGTGCCGAAGACGATCAGGGGCGACGCGGTCACCTCGCTGTTCGGCGGCTTCTTCGGACTGCCGCTGATGGTGACCAGCGGCGAGAACATCGGCATCGTCCGGGTCACCGGCGTACGCAGCCGGTACGTCACCGCCGCGGCCGGCGTCGTACTGATCGTCATCGGCTTCCTGGCCCCGGTCACCCGGGCGATCAGCGTCATCCCGTCGGCCGTCGTGGGCGGCACCGCGATGGTGGTCTTCGCCGTGATCACCGTGCTCGGTGTGCAGATGCTCGGCCGCGCCGAACTCGACCGGCACACCAACACCTTCATCTGCGCCGTCGCCCTGGCACTCGGCCTGCTGCCGATCCTCATCCCCGGTGTGTACGGCGGCTTCCCGCCCAACGCCCGGATCCTCCTGGAGAGCGGGGTCGCGGTCGGCGCCGTCACGGCCGCCGTCCTCAACGTCCTGTTTCACCACGTCCGGCTGCCCCGCCCCCGTACCCGTACCGAAAGTGACCGATGAACGACTTCACCGCCGACCGCCTCCTCAGCGACGACGGCGTGCTCCTCCTCACCCCCGACGCGGTGTTCACACCGGACGGGCCGAAGGACCACTACGCGGCCGTCGTCGCGGGCGGCACCTTCCGCGCGGTCGGCCCCGCCGAGCAGGTGGAGCGCAACCACCCGCACCTGACGCCCGTCCGGTTGCCGGGGCACGTCCTGATGCCGGGCTTCGTCGACGCCCACCACCACCTGACGCAGAGCTTCGGCGCCGCCCTGGCCTTCGGGGAGCCGTCGGAGATCTTCCGCCGCGTGTGGGTGCCGCTCGAAGGCGCCCTGGACGAGGAGGCGGTGTACGTGGCGGCGAAGCTGGCCGCCCTCGAATCGCTGCGCGGCGGGTTCACCACGGTCGCCGACGCGGGCACCCGGGCGGCGGTGGACGTGGAACTCGTCGCCGCCGCCGCGCGGGACGCCGGCATCCGCTGCGTACTCGGCCTGGTCTGCAACGACGCGGACGGGGACACCGACACGGCGCTCGCCGGCGCGGAGAAGCACCTCACCCGGTACGGCGCCGAGGAGCTGATCCACCCGTCCCTCGCCGTCTCCGTCCCGGAGGCCGCGACCGCCCGCACCCTGCACCACACCGCCCGGCTCGCCGCCGAAGCGGGCGCGGTCGTCCAGATCCACGTCAACGAGCACCTCGCCGGCGTGGAGCGCTCCCTGGTCGAGCACGGGCTGCGCCCCCTGGAGTACCTGCACCACGTGGGCGCTCTGGGTCCGCAGCTGCTGGCCGCGCACGCCACCCTGGTCACGCCCCGGGAGGTCACCCTGCTCGCCGACAGCGGGGCGGCCATCAGCTACAACCCCGTGGCCAGCGCCTGGAAGGGCAACGCGGTCGCCCCGGCGACGACGATGGCCGAGCGGGGCATCCGCTTCGGCCTGGGCACGGACGGCACCCGGGGCGACGCCTTCCGGCTGGCCGACGCGGCCGAGTTCGCGCAGCGCCTCAGCTACGGCCTGGCCACCGGCGACTCGTCGTGCGGCGCGGGCTGGACGTGGCTGGACCGCGCCTCCCGGGGCGGCGCGGACGCGGTCGGGCTCGACGCCCTGACCGGCCGGATCGCGGCCGGCGCCGCCGCCGACTTCCTGCTCGTCGACGTGTCGGCTCCCGAGACGGCGCTGTCCCGGGACCTGCCCTGGGAGCTGGTACGGCGCGGCAACCGCGACCAGATCAGCGCCGTGTTCGTGGCCGGCCGGCTGCGCGCGTGGCACGGGTGGCCGACGGACTGGGACGGACCGGCGCTGGTGCGGCGGGCGGCGGAACTGGCCCACGACGTCATGCTCCGCGCACCCGTCACCCGGGTCCACCCCACGTCCACCGACGCCTGGGCGGCCTGCTCGTGAGTACGGAGACGGTGGTCGTCCTCGCCGTGACGGTGGCCCTCGCCGCGTTCGTCCAGGGTGCGAGCGGACTGGGCTTCGCCCTGATCGTCGCGCCGGTGGCGGGGCTGCTGGACCCGGGCCTGGTGCCCGTGTTCGTCCTGGCGTCGATGATTCCGCTCAACCTGTACGTGGCGTGGCGCGAGCGTGCCGCGCTGGACCTGCGGGGCGCCGGCTGGATCACGGCCGCGCGCCTCGCGGCCACCCCGGGAGGGCTGGCGCTGCTGTGGGCGATCCCCGAGCAGCGGCTCGGCCTCTTCGTGGGCGTGGCGACCGTCCTCGCGGCGGTGGTGAGCCTGGCCGCGCCCGCGTTCACCCCCGGGCGGGGCGCGTACGTGGGCGCGGGCGTGGTCACCGGCCTGACGGAGACGGCGACGGGCGTGGGCGGCCCACCGCTGGCGCTGGTGTACCAGCACCGGCCGCCGGCCGAACTGCGGGCGACGGTCGCCGTCTGCTTCCTGGTCGGCGAAGTGGCCTCGCTGGTCCTCCTGTTCGCCACGGGCCGGGGCGACGCGGCCCAGCTGGGCTGGGCGGCCGCGCTCCTGCCCGCCCTGGCCGTCGGCGCCTGGCTGAGCCGCCTGGTCCACCAGCGCCTCGACGCCCGGCGGATGCGCCTGTTCGTCCTGGCCTTCGCCCTGGTCTCCGGCACGGTGCTCATGCTCGGGCTGTGAGCCGGGCGCGATCGCCTTCGTGGGCTCACGCCCGTGCGGTGCCCCGCAGGGACGAGGCCCGGGCGACGACGCGTGGTTCGGGTGCGGTGGCGGGCGGGGTGGCGGGCTCGCCGCGGAGGCGGGCGAGCAGGAGTTCCACGGCGTCGGCGGCGGCGCGGTCCAGTTGCAGGTCCACCGCGGTGAGCGGGGGCTCGCTGGTCCGGGCGCGGAGCCCGTCGTACCGGGTGACGACCATGATGTCGTCCGGGACACGGCGACCGCTGTCGTGGATGGCGCGGACGGCTCCGACCGCGAAGGCGTCCACCAGCGCGCACACGGCGTCCGTGTCGGGGTGGTCGGAGAGCAGGGCGGCGCAGGCGTCGTACCCGGCCTGTTCGCCGCCCTGCTCGGGGGCCGTGGCGACGACGGGCGCCCAGCCGTGCTCGGCCGCGGCGCGCAGGTACGCGGCGCGGGCGTCGACGGCGGAGTGCCGGGAGCCGGCGCCGATGAGGAGCGCCGGCCGGCGGGCGCCCTGTTCTCGCAGGTGGGCCAGGAGCAGGTCGACGACGAGTCCGCCGCGCAGGTCGACGTACGGGGAGTCGTCCCCCTCCGCCATGGGGCGCCCGAGCGCCACGTACGGCAGTCCCCGCTCGCGCAGTTGCGCCACGGCGATGTCGTCCCGGTCGGGCTCGACGACGATGGCGCCGTCGATGTCGACCGAGTACAGCGCGGAGCCGGACCGCACGGGCGGTACGAGCACGAGGGCGTACCCGTGGAGCAGGGCCCGTTCGGCCGCGGCGGCGGCGACCTCCATGTAGAACCCGAGCCGGGAGGGGCCGCCGGCGACCGCGAAGGGCATCGACGAGGCCAGCGCGATGGCCTTGGCCTCGCCGCGCCGCAGCCGCTGCGCGCGCAGGTTGGGCCGGTAGCCGAGTTCGGCGGCGACCTGCTTGATGCGTTCCCGCGTCCGGGGGTCGACCTTGCCGATCCCGTTCAGGGCGTGCGAGACGGTCGTCCGCGACACCGACGCGGCGCGGGCCACGTCGGCGATCGTGGGCGGCCTGGATCCGTTGCCGGGCGTGGCCATCTGCGCGGGACGCTCCTCGCTGCTGGTCGGTGCGGGTGACGAGACCATCCTCGCCGACGGGGGCCGGTCACCGGAAGGAGCGTCCCACTGCCCGGCTGCTCCGGCT
This sequence comes from Streptomyces ficellus, assembly GCF_009739905.1. Classification (NCBI taxonomy): domain Bacteria; kingdom Bacillati; phylum Actinomycetota; class Actinomycetes; order Kitasatosporales; family Streptomycetaceae; genus Streptomyces; species Streptomyces ficellus. The sequence continues at coordinate 1,273,202 of NZ_CP034279.1, forward strand.
GCTACGGCCGGCCGGCCGGGTGGACCACCATGGCCGAGCCGCCGCCGCGGCGGGTCTTCTCGGCGGCGGCGAGCCAGCGGCCGTCCGGGAGGCGCTGGACGCCGGTCGCGGCGCCGATCTCGGGGTTCTCGCGGAAGGCGTGGCCCAGGGCCTCGAGCTTCGCGCGCAGCGGGCTGTCGTAGAGCGCGGGTTCGAGTTCCGTGGTCGGCTGGTTGCGCTGGCTGGCGCGCGGGGCGGCGATCGCCTCGACGAGCGGGAGGTCGCGGTCGACCACGCCGGTCAGGGTCTGGAGCACGGTCGTGATGATGGTCGCGCCGCCCGGCGAGCCGAGGGCCAGGACGGGGCGGTCGCGGTGGTCCAGGACGATCGTGGGCGACATGGAGGAGCGGGGGCGCTTGCCGGGGCCCGGGAGGTTCGGGTCGTGGACGGCCGGGTCGGCGGGCGCGAAGGAGAAGTCCGTCAGCTCGTTGTTGAGCAGGAAGCCCCGGCCGGGCACGGTGATGCCGCTGCCGCCGGTGGACTCGATGGTGAGGGTGTAGGCGACGACGTTGCCCCACTTGTCGGACGCGGTCAGGTGGGTGGTGTTCTCGCCCTCGTACGTCGTCGGCGCGGCCTTGCCGCCCGTGCCGCACGGCTTGGGCCTGCGCGGGTCGCCGGGGGCGAGCGGGCTCTTCAGCACCGCGTCGTCGCGGATCAGACAGGCGCGCGAGTCGGCGAAGCGCTGCGACAGCAGGCCCTTCACGGGTACGTCCTCGAAGGCCGGGTCGCCGACCCACCGGCCGCGGTCGGCGAACGAGACGCGGCTGGCCTCGATGAACCGGTGCAGGTACTGCGTCCCGGACAGGGCCGAGAGGTCGGTGCGCTCCAGGATGTTGAGCGCCTCGCCCACGGTCGTGCCGCCCGACGACGAGGGCGCCATGCCGTAGACGTCCAGGCCGCGGTACGACATCTTGGTCGGCTTGCGCCACACCGTCTCGTAGCGGGCCAGGTCGCGTTCCGTCAGGTCACCGGCGCGCACGTTGCGCGTGGCGCCGTCCCGTACGGGCGGGTTGCGCACGGTGCGGACGATGTCGCGGGCCAGCTCGCCCCGGTACATCGCCCCCACGCCCTGGCGGCCCAGTTTCTCGTAGGTGCGCGCGAGATCCGGGTTCTTGAGGGTCGAGCCGACGACGGGCAGCCGCCCGCCCGGAAGGAACAGTCCGGCCGTGGCGGGGAAGTCCCGGAACCGCGCCTCGTTGGCCTGGGTCTGCGACCGGAACGTGGCGTCGACGGTGAAGCCGTCGCGCGCCAGCCGCTCGGCCGGCTTGAGCAGGTCCCGCAGCGACTTGCTGCCCCACGCGTCGAGCGCGGTGTCCCAGGTGGCGGGCGTGCCGGGGGCGCCGACGCTCAGCCCGCTGGTCATGCCCTCCTCGAAGGGGAGGGGCTTGCCGTTCTCGTCGAGGAAGAGCGACGCGTCCGCGGAGAGGGGCGCCGTCTCGCGGCCGTCGATGGTGTGCACGGTGCGGGTCCTCGCGTCGTAGTACACGAAGTAGCCACCGCCGCCGATGCCCGCCGAGTACGGCTCGGTGACGCCGAGGGCCGCGGCGGTGGCGACCGCCGCGTCCACGGCGTTGCCGCCGCGCCGCAGCACCTCGATGCCGGCGGCGGACGCGTCGGGGTCCACGCTCGCGACGGCCCCGCCGTGCCCGACCGCCACCGGTTCCTTGACGGGTGTCGTCCGTTCCGTCGGCGGCGGCGCGGCGGCACCGACGGACAGGACCGTGACGGCGACAGCGGTGAGCGAGACGTTACGTACGTGGGACCGACGCATCCGTACCTCCAGTCAACGACCGTCCGGGCAGCCTAACTTCGCGGGCAGCACCGTGCCAGGACCGCCTCGAACCACGTTCCGCTCCCCCGCTACCATGCGCGCCCATGTATGAAGACCTGCTCAACATCGTGCTCGGCGTGGTCGCCACGGGCGTCAGCGCGTCGCTCGGCTGGATGGCCCGCACCGCGCTGTGGCGCCGCAGGCTCCGCCGCAAGCAGGCCTTCTTCGGGCTGCCCGGCAACGCCGAGTGCCTGCTCGTGGTGAACCGTGAGGCGGGCAGCGAGAGCGCGGTGCACCGGTTCGACGCGTCCGCGCTGCTGGAGCTGGCGGCGCTGGTGAAGGACTGCGGCGCCCATGCCCGGATCGTGTACCACGACGCCACCCAGCAGGGCTTCGGCGAGCGCACCGAGTTCTGCCTCGGCGGGCCGTACTCGAACCGGCGGATGGCCGCCCATCTCTCCACGCTGCTCCCGGGCGTCGACGTCAACGTCGAGCTGGAGCCGGGTCCGGGGCGCGGCGCCTTCACGATCGGCTCGGAGGTCTACCGGATGGACGCGGGTGCGTCCGAGTACGTGGTCCTCGCCCGGCTCACCGCCGGAGAGGGCGCCCGGCCGGTGTTCCTGTTCTGCGGCCAGCGCGCGATCACCAACCAGGCGGCCACCCGCTACCTGGTGCGCCACCACGAGAAGCTGGCGCGGAAGCACGGCGCGGACGGCTCCTTCGTGCTGCTGCTGAAGGTCGTCAACTCGCAGGCCTACGGGCCGGATGTCGTCGAGCTGGTGGCGGACGTGACGCGTGCGGCGCAGGCCCCGGCGTCGCCTGCGGATCCGGACCCGGACGTGGAACCGGCCGCCGGCTAGGCCGTGGCGAGCTCGGCGTCCAGCGCCGTGAGCAGCCAGTCGTGGGCGGTGCCCGGTGTCGGTTCGGGGCGGCCGGAGGCGGGACTGATCAGTACGGCGGTGAGTTCCCAATACCGGTCGATCCGGGGGTCCGACGCGAGCTGCGCGCTCAGCCGCCGGCGGAAGGCGGAGGTGTCGGGGACGCCGAGCGCACGGGCGTACGCCGTCACGAAGCAGTCGAGCGCCTCGCCGTCGGACGGGGCGCGTCCGGCCCGGAGTTCGGGTGCCGCCAGCGCGTACGCCTCGGTGAGGCCCTCGTAGAGCACCGCGGGGCGCCAGCCGTCGGCGGTGCGGTGGGCGGTCGGCTGGCAGAGGACGCCGCTGAGGCAGGGTCCGGAGACGAGGGCGTGCAGCCGGGCGAAGGCCAGGACCTGCTCGGGGGTGGGGTCGTCGGGCGGCTGGGGCACGGCCTGTTCGAGGAATGAGGACAGCAGCCGGGCCGGGAACCGCGCGGGGAGCCAGCGCTTCCAGAACCGCGCCGGCGCGGCCGTGCTCGGCGGGGCGGACACGGCGCCGACCAGCCGCAGCCGTTCGGCGCGTTCGCCGGGAGGGCAGTCGCGGAGCAGGTGGAGGGCGGCCTCCCGCCAGCGCAGGGCGGTCATCTGGGTGCCCAGCTCGCGCAGCCGTCCCGCCACGACGTTCTCCAGCGCGGCGCCGAGCCCGTCGTCCTCGTCGAGGACCACCCGGCCCACGTCGGGGACCGGCAGGTCCAGCGCGCGCAGGGAGCGGATCAGGCGCAGCCGGTCGAGCGCGTCGGGGCCGTACCGCCGGTGGCCGCCGGGGCTGCGGGCCGCCTCGGGCAGCAGACCGCGGTCGGAGTAGAAGCGGACGGTCTTGACGGTGACGCCCGCGTGTTCGGCGAGCTCCCCGATGCTCCACAGGGTGTCGGACGGCACCACTTGAACCTCCCTCAGGGGGAGTTCCTACGGTACCGGCGAGCGGGGCGGCCGTGACGGCCGGGCCCGTGGACGGAAGCGTACGAGGAGGGGTTCATGACGGCGTTCATCCTGGTGCCGGGGGCGCACACGGGCGGCTGGGTCTGGGAGGAGGTGGCGGACCGGCTGCGGCGGGCCGGGGCGCAGGCGTACCCGGTGACGCTCGTCGGCGAGGGCGCAGACGGGGACGGCGAGGGCGTGAACGGCGGGGGCGCGGACGGCGGCGATCTGGAGAGCCATGTCGCGCGGCTGGTGCGGCTGATCGACCGGGTGGAGGCCGACGATGTGGTGCTGGTCGGCCACTGCTACGGCATCCACCCGGTGTTCGCGGCCGCCGACCGCCGCCGGGAGCGGATCTCGCGGATCGTGCACGTGGACGTGGGCATGCCGCGGGACGGCCGGCCGGCCCTCGACCTGGTGCCGGACCAGGGCCTGCGCGAACGGCTGGCCGCCGGCGGGGACGGCGACGGGGCGGGCCGGCTCGCGGCACCGTCGCGGGACGCCTGGCACCGCTGGGGCAGCCTGGACGGTGTCCCCGCCGGGGCGCTGGACCGGCTGGTCCGTGAGGCCGTACCGCAGCCGCTCGATACGCTCACGCAGCCGATGCGGCTGTCCGGGGCGGTCGGCGAACTGCCCACGACCGGCGTCCTGTGCACCGGCAACGGCCCCGGCATCGAAACGCTCGAGGCCCTGGCCGCCCTCGGTGACCCGGCCCTGCAGGCGCTCACCGACCCCCGGATCGGGTTCTTCGAACTGGCCACCGGACACTGGCCGATGCTGTCCGCACCGGACGACCTGGCGGACGCGCTGCTCAAGGCCGCGGCGGGAGGGGGCCACCGGCTCACGCCCGCCGGGGAACCGCCGCACCTGCGGCCGTTCCTCCTGGACCCGCCCGAGGTCCGTCGGGAGCGGTCCGGCCGGGTGGACCTGTACCTGCCGGACGACCTGGACGAGCGGCCGGGTCGGCGGCCCGCGGTGGTCCTGGTGCACGGCGGGCCGGTGCCCGAGGGTGCCCGCCCGACGCCCCGGGACTGGCCCGCCTTCACCGGGTACGGCCGGTACGTGGCCGGGCTCGGGGCGGTCGGGGTGACGGTGGACCACCGGCTGCACGACCTCACCGACTACCCGCGCGCCGCGCAGGACGTGGCGGCCGCGGTCGACCTGGTGCGCGCCGATCCGCGCGTCGACCCCGACCGGGTGGCGCTGTGGTTCTTCTCGGCGGGCGGGTTGTTGTCGGCGGACTGGCTCTCGGCGCCGCCGGCGTGGCTGCGGTGTGTCGCGGCGACGTATCCCGTCCTCGCTCCGCTGCCGAGCTGGGGGCTCGGCGGCTCCCGGTTCCACCCGGCCCGGGCGGTGACCGGGGCGGGGCGGTTGCCGCTGGTACTGACCCGGGTGGAACGTGAGCGTCCCGAGATCGCACGGACGGTCACGGAGTTCCTGGCGGCCGCGGAGAAGTGCGGGGCCGACGTCGAGGTGGTGGACGTGCCGGACGGCACGCACGGTTTTGAGACCACCGACCACAGCGAGCCGGCCCGCCGGGCGGTGGACCGTGCGGTCCGCGCGGTCCTCTCCCACCTGACCGCCTGACCACCGACCGGCTCGTCCCGCGGCGCGGACCTTCGGGCCCTGCGCCCCGGGGCGGGACGGAGGGCCGGGAGGCCGAGGGGGACTGGCGGGAGCGCCCGGCGGGCGGGCACCCGGGGCCAAGGCGACCGGGGCCTGCGGGCCCGCACAGGGCATGCGCCCGGCGGGCACGGCCCGCCCGGCGGCATGCACGACCGGCGGGCCGACCACGCCCGGTCCCGACGGGCCAGCTGCGCACCCGCGCCGACCGGGCGCCGACCGCCGGCCCCACAGCCCACGCGCCCGGCGGCCGCGGGAAGCCCAGCAGCGGCCCGCGCCCGGCCGCAGCACAGCCCAGCGGCATCCACGCCCCCGCAGGCACGCTCCAGCGGGCGCACCCACCCACCCTCCCGGCGCCCAATCCAACCGGTGGGGGAAATTTCCGGCGCCCCGCAGGCAACCCGGGGCCTGCGTTCGCCCTCTCACTCGGGGACGCAGAAACGCATCGGAGGTTCCCAGGTGACCCGCACACGCCCGCGCAGCCCCTTCCGCACCGCCGCCACGGCCGGCACCGCGGTCCTTGCCGCGGCGGTCCTGACCGCGTGCTCGGGTGGTTCGGGCAGCGCGAAGGCCGACGACAAGGACGCCGCCAAGCCCGACACCCGGATCTCCGTGAACCTCTCCGGCAAGGATGCCAAGGCCGGCCAGCCGGTGAAGGTGACCCTGGCGGAGGGCAAGCTCCAGCAGGTCACCGTCACCGACTCCAAGGGCGCCACGCTCGACGGTGCCGTGTCCTCGGACGGCCGGACCTGGACGTCCGCCCGCAAGGCGGCCCCGGGGACCGCGTACACCGTCGAGGCGCGCTCCGTGGACGGCGGCACGGCGAAGGCGGACTTCGCCACGGCCGCGCCCGACAAGGTGAACAAGCTGACGCTGGCCCCCGGCAAGAACACCACGGTCGGCATCGCCCACCCGCTGTCGATCGTCTTCGACCACCCGGTGAAGAACAAGGCGGAGGTCGAGAAGCACCTGAAGGTGACGACCTCGAACAACACGACCGGTTCGTGGGGATGGATGGAGGACTGGTCGGGGAAGACCCGGGTCGACTGGCGGCCGAAGGACTACTGGAAGCCCGGCACCAAGGTCACGCTGAAGGCCGAGCTGAACGGGGTCGACTCGGGCGAGGGCGGCGGCTGGTTCGTCCGCGACTACACGACCAACGTGACGATAGGGAAGAACCAGCTCGTCAAGGTCGACCTGGACAACCACCGGCTGAAGCTGATGCGGGACGGCCAGGAGGTCAAGGACATCCCGATGTCGGGCGGTACGCCGGGCGGCGACAAGGCGTCGTGGCGCGGGAAGACGGTGCTGATGTCGAAGGAGGGCACCATCAACATGCGTTCCGAGACGGTCGGCCTGGGTGACGCGTACGACAAGATGGTCGACTACTCGATGCGGCTGACCTGGTCCGGGATGTACGCGCACGCCGCGCCGTGGAACGCCCGGTACATGGGCAGCGCCAACAAGAGCTCCGGCTGCATCGGCATGGACACCCCGGACGCCCGCTGGGTGTACGACCAGGTGCAGGTGGGTGACCCCTTCGAGGTGGAGGGCGGCGACGCCAAGGGCACGCAGGCGCTGAACAACGGCTACGGCGAGTGGAACCTGTCGTGGGCGGACTGGCAGGCGAAGAGCGCCCTCCGCTGACCGGACGTCGCTGACGCGTCGTCACACGACCTCGCTGACAAGAAGTCCAACAATCGTTACCGTGGCGTAACTTACCGACCAGTTACCTCCGGTAAGCCGCTCGTGGTTACCTTCGGTTCACCCTTCAAGCGAATCGGGAGTGAACCGTGGGAGAGCCGCGACGAGCCCTGCGTACCCCCCTCCGTACGTCCCTCCGTACGACGACGACCGGTGCCGTTTCCGTCGCCCTGGTGGCGGGAACGGGCCTCGGTCTCGCACCCGCCGCGGCGGCCACGCCCACCGGTCCACCGGGCATCCGCTTCGTCGACATCGCCGGGGACGGCGGCACCGTACTGAAGGCCAACGTCGTGACCCCCGCCGGTGCCGACGGAACCCGCCGCTTCCCGGTGATCGTGCTGCCGACCAGCTGGTCCATGCCGCAGGTCGAGTACGTCGCCCAGGCGAAGAAGCTCGCCGACGCCGGTTACGTCGTCGTCAGCTACAACTCCCGCGGTTTCTGGCAGTCCGGCGGGCACATCGAGGTCGCCGGTCCGCCGGACGTCGCCGACGCCTCCAAGGTGATCGACTGGGCGCTGGCCAACACGCCCGCGGACCCCGAGCGGATCGGCATGGCGGGCGTCAGCTACGGCGCCGGGATCAGCCTGCTCGCCGCCGGGCACGACAAGCGCATCAAGGCCGTCGTCGCGATGAGCGGCTGGGCCGACCTCATCGACTCCATCTACAGCGGCCGCACCCAGCACCGCCAGGCCGCCGCGATGCTCGGCGGCACCGGCTACCTCACCGGCCGCCCGAGCGCCGAACTCCAGCAGACCCTCAAGGACTTCCTCGCCTCCAACCTCGACAAGGAGGAGGAGATGATCGCGTGGGGCGCCAAGCGCTCCCCCGCCTTCGCGCTGGACCGGATCAACGCCAACGGCGCCGCCATCATGCTCGGCAACGCCTGGGGCGACACCATCTTCCCGCCCAACCAGTACGCCTCCTTCTACGAGAAGCTCACCGGCCCCAAGCGCCTGGAGTTCCGCCCGGGCGACCACGCCACCGCCGAGGCAACCGGCCTGCTGGGCCTGCCCAACGACACCTGGACCAACGCCCACCGCTGGTTCGACCACCACCTCAAGGGCGCCGACAACGGCATCGACCGCGAGCAGCCCGTACAGCTCGCATCCCGCTCCACCGGCGGCTACGAGGGCTACCCGGACTGGAAGTCGGTCGGCGCGAACGAACGCAAGATCGCGCTCGCCGGCACCAAGAAGGTGTACGCGAACGTCGATTCGGGCGCGAACGGCGGCACGGTGATGCTGTCGGGGATCCTCGACCAGTTCCTGAAGCTGCCCCCGGTGGCGTCCATCCCCCTCCTCCCCCGCTCCTTCGCCGCCGTCTGGCAGTCCGAGCGGTACGACACCGCCCAGCGCGTGCGGGGGACGACGAGGCTGCACACCACGGTCACCTCGAACGAGCCGAGCGGAACGCTGGTCGCGTACCTGTACGACGTGGGCCCGCTGGGCGTCGGCAAGCTGGTGAGCAACGCGCCGTACACCTTCCACGACAGGACGCCGGGCCGGCCGTTCGCCGTGGACCTGGAGCTGTTCTCCACCGCCTACGACGTCCCGGCCGGCCACCGGCTCGCCCTGGTCGTCGACACCGTCGACCCGCTGTACATCGAGCACAACCCGTCCGGCGCGCGGCTGACCTTCTCCTCGCCGGCGTCCGACCCGTCGTACGTGTCGGTGCCGCTGCGCGAGAAGTGATCTCCGGCCGCTGCCGGGCGGGGCTGGCCCTGCGGGTCCGTCGGCGTCCCGACCCGCCGCCGCGTCCCCCCGCGCCCTACCCGGGCTCGGGGGGTCCCCCCGGCAGCAGCGTCCCTGTTCCGGCCGGCCGGGCGTCCAGGCCTTCCGTCTTCGGGCTGCGCCGCTGCCTCTTCGCCACCCAGGTGGCGAACCAGGAGAGCAGCATGCACATCCCGATGTAGATCGGCGAGATCACCAGCACCACGGGGATGAACGGCAGATCGTAGTCGAGGTTCGACGCGATCAGCTTGCCCGCGTGGAGGAATTCCTCGTAGGTGATGAGGAAGCCCAGTGAGGTGTCCTTCAGCGCGACCACCAGCTGGCTGATGATCGCGGGCAGCATGGCCCGTACGCCCTGCGGCACCAGGACGTGGGTCATGACCTGCGTCTTGCGCATGCCGAGGGAGTACGCGGCCTCCCGCTGGCCGCGCTCCACGGAGTTGACGCCCGCCCGGAACACCTCGGCGAGCACCGAGCCGTTGTAGAGGGTCAGTCCGGCGACCAGCGCGGGCAGTGGCTGGACCTTCAGCGCCACGAAGATGAAGAAGATCATCACCAGGACGGGCATGGCGCGGAAGAACTCGACGACGACGGTCGCCGTCCACCGGAAGACCCGGTGCTCGGACAGGCGTCCGGTGGCGAGGACGGCGCCCAGCGCGAGCGAGAGGACCGCCGCGAGGGCGAACGCCTTGAGGGTGTTGCCGAGTCCGCGCAGCAGCAGTTCCTGGATGCCCTCGTAGGCGAACGGGTTCCACTTGGCGTAGGTGAACTGGTCGGTGTCGAAGAGGAGGTAGAGGACCCAGCCGACCAGTGCCACGATGAGGACGGTCGACAGGACCCCGTACGCGAAGTGCCGTTTCCGGGTCCTGGGGCCCGGGATGTCGTACAGAGCGGTTGCGCTTGTCATCGGGCGACTCCCCAGCGCTTCTCCATGATGTGGAAGACGGCGCTGATGGTGAGGGTGATGATCAGGTAGCCCAGGGCGATCCAGACGAAGGTCCAGATGATGCTGTAGCCCAGTTCGTTGAGGGTCTTGTAGGTGCCGAGGAGTTCGGTGACGCTGAACGCCCCCGCAATGGCCGAGTTCTTGGCAAGGGCGATGAGCGTGGAGCCGACCGGTGGGATGACGCTGCGGAAGGCCTGCGGGAGGACGACGGCCGCGAGGGCCTGGCTGAAGGACATGCCGAGGCTCCGGGCCGCCTCGCCCTGCCCCTGGGGCACGGTGTTGATGCCGGAGCGCAGCGCCTCGCAGATGAAGGCGGAGGTGTAGCAGCCGAGCGCGATCACCGCGAACAGGGTGAAGGGCAGGACGAGTCCGAAGCGCGGCAGGCCGAGCAGGACCGCGAAGAACAGCAGGGTGAGCGGAGTGTTGCGCAGGACGGTCACCCATACGGTGCCGAAGGCGCGCAGCGAGCCGACGGGGGCGACGCGGAAGGACGCCATGACGAAGCCGAGGACGAGGGCGAGGAGGGAGGAGTAGACCGTGAGCTCGACGGTGCCGAGGAAGCCCTCGCCGTAGAGCGACCAGTTGTCTGTCAGTACGTTCATGGCCGGCTCCTCAGCTCGCCGGGTAGCGGTCGATGGCGGGGGGCTTCGGGGCCGGGACGCCGGACAGGCCGAGCGTCGCGTCGTACGCCTTCTTCCAGTTGCCGTTCTCCTCGTTGGCCTGGAGGGCGTCGTCGATGGCGAAGCGCAGCGCGTTGTCGGAGCGGGGAACGCCGACGCCGTAGGGCTCCTCGGAGAAGGGCTGCCCGACGACCTTGAGTTCGTCGGGGACCTTGGCGGCGTAGCCGAGGAGGATGGTGTCGTCGGTGGTGACGGCGTCGACCTGGTAGGTGAGGAGGTTGTCGACGCAGATCGAGTACGTGTCGTAGGCGACGAGGTCGGCCTGCGGGTACTCCTCCTCGATCCGCTGGTAGGGCGTGGAGCCGGCGGCCGAGCAGACGCGCTTGCCGGCCAGGTCCCGCGGGCCCTTGATGCCGGTCTCGTCGGCGCGGACGAGGAGGTCCTGGCCCGCCAGGAAGTAGGGGCCGGCGAAGCCGACGAGCTTCTTGCGGTTGTCGTTGATGGTGTAGGTGCCGACGTAGTAGTCGATCTGGCCGTTCTGGAGCGCGGTCTCGCGGTTGGCGGAGGCGATGGTGCGGAAGGAGACGGTCGCCGGGTCGAAGCCGAGGTGGGCGGCGGTCATCTTGGCGATCTCGATGTCGAATCCGGAGTAGCGGCCGCCGGCGGGGTCCTTCTCGCCGAGGTACGGCTGGTCCTCCTTGGCGCCGACGATCAGGTGGCCGCGCCTCTTGGCGCGTTCCCAGGTGGGCGAGTCGGGCAGCCGGAAGCCGGTCGCCACCCGGTAGACGGGCAGTTCGTCGGGTTGCGGGCCCTTGACGGGCGGGCTGCCGTCCTTGCCGCAGGCGCCCGCGGTCAGGGTGACGGTGAGGGCCAGCGCGAGGGCGGCCCAGGCGCGTCGCGTACGCGTACGGTTCGTACGGTTCATCGGTCCGAGCGCCCCCTGTCAGTGCTTGAGGATCTTGGAGAGGAAGTCCTTGGCGCGCTCGCTGCGCGGGGCGGTGAAGAAGTCCTCGGGGGTGCGGTCCTCGACGACCCGGCCGTCGGCCATGAAGACGACGCGGTTGGCGGCGGAGCGGGCGAAGCCCATTTCGTGGGTGACGACGACCATGGTCATGCCGTCCCGGGCGAGTTGCTGCATGACTTCCAGCACCTCGTTGATCATCTCCGGGTCGAGGGCCGAGGTGGGTTCGTCGAAGAGGAGGGCCTTGGGCTCCATGGCGAGGGCGCGGGCGATGGCCACGCGCTGCTGCTGGCCGCCGGAGAGCTGGGCGGGGTACTTCTCCGCCTGGTCGGCGAGGCCGACGCGGTCGAGCAGTTCGCGGGAGCGCCGGTCGGCGTCCTCCCGCTTGCGCCCCCGGACCTTGACCGGGGCCAGGGAGACGTTCTCGAGCACCGTCTTGTGGGCGAAGAGGTTGAACGACTGGAAGACCATGCCGACGTCGGCGCGCAGCGCGGCCAGCGCCTTGCCCTCCTCGGGGAGGTCCTGGCCGTCGATGATGATCCGGCCGGACTCGATCGTCTCCAGCCGGTTGACGGCCCGGCAGAGGGTCGACTTGCCCGATCCGGAGGGTCCGATGACGACCACGACCTCTCCGCGGCCGACGGTGAGGGTGATGTCCTGGAGGACGTGCAACGTACCGAAGTGCTTGTTGACGTCACGCAGCTCGATCAACGGATCGACGGCCATACGCTGCCCTGCCCCCTTCTCAGCTGTGTCGAGGTCAGCGCAAACTATCCAGCCCGAAAAGGGACTTCACGCCCTCGACACGCATAAAGGGGGCATAAGCCGTATAACCACCCGATCCGGGAGGTCAGCCCTCGGCGGCCTCCGCGTAGACCTGGGAGAGTTCCGGGGATCCGCCGATCGCCCAGTCCAGACCGGCCTCGACGACGTGGATCTCCCGGCCCGACACCAGCCGGACGACGGGCTGGCCGCCCCGCGTCAGGTGCCAGTGCGCGCCGGGCACCGTCCGTACGATGACCGTACCGAGGTAGAGCCCCGCGTCGTTGCCGAGCCAGGGCAGCTCCTCGGGGTCGTCCCGCCAGCGCGGCGGAAGCTGGTCGAGGGCCTCCAGCGAGCGGGGCGTGTCGTCCAGCCGCACCCCCTGCTCCTTCACCCGGGCGCGCAGCAGGTCGCACTCGGCGAGCATGTCGGCCACGCCCTCCGGGTCGCCGTCCCTCGGGCCGCTCTCGACGGCCGCGAGAGCGCGCCCACCGCCGTGCCGCTTCCGCCAGGCGTCCAGGAAAGGGATGTTCATGGCACCCAGCGTCGCACCGAACGCACCGGGCGCACTACAGGGCGCGCGCTACACGTCGAGGTCGACGACGACCGGGGCGTGGTCCGAGGCGCCCTTGCCCTTGCGCTCCTCACGGTCGACGTAGGCGTCCTTGACCGCGTCGGAGAACGGCTTGTTGCCGTACACCAGGTCGATGCGCATGCCCCGGTTCTTGGGGAAGCACAGCTGGCGGTAGTCCCAGTACGTGAACGGGTGGTCGTACTTCAGCGGGCGGGGCACCACGTCGGTGAGCCCGGTCTCCCGCAGCCCGGCCAGCGCGGCGCGCTCGGGCTCGGTGACGTGCGTGGAGCCCTCGAAGAAGGCGCGGTCGAAGACGTCGTCGTCGGTCGGCGCGATGTTGAAGTCGCCGAGCACCGCGAAGGGGCGGGAGCCCGCCGCGTCCTCGGCGACGGCGCCCTTGAGCGTCTCCAGCCAGCGCAGCTTGTACGCGTAGTGCTCGTGGGCGACCTCGCGGCCGTTCGGCACGTACACCGACCAGACCCGGACCGGGCCGCAGGTCGCGGAGATGGCCCGGGGCTCCGCCACGGCCTCGTACTCCGGGCCGCCGGGCAGGCCGTGGACCACGTCCTCCAGGCCGACGCGGGAGACCAGGGCCACGCCGTTCCACCGGCCGGTGGCGTGCACCGACGACGCGTACCCCAGCTCGCGCAGCTCGTCGGTGGGGAACTGCTCCGCCGTGCACTTGGTCTCCTGGACGCACAGCACGTCCGTGCCGCTGCTCTCCAGCCAGGCGAGGAGCCGGGGCAGCCGGGCGGTGATCGAATTGACGTTCCAGGTGGCGATGCGCATGTCCCACAGCCTAACGGGGGCCTGTGACAGGCGGGGGTGACGCGTCGGCGGCCGTCACAGCTCCGCCGTGTCCCCGGGCGTCAGCCGGCCGTGGTCCGTGCCGCCGAGCCCGCCGATCTGGCGGTCGTAGATGGGCCGGGCCAGGTCGGTGAGGAGGGCGTCGTGGATGTCGATGGCGCGCCGCGGCTTCACCTCGCGCACGTAGTCGATGACCTCGGAGATCTTGTTCCAGGGGGCCATCACCGGGAGCATCAGCGTCTCGACGGGGTGGTCGGGGACGGTGAGCGCGTCGCCGGGGTGGAAGAGGGCGCCGTCGACCAGGAAGCCGATGTTGGTGACCCGGGGGATGTCCGGGTGGATCACGGCGTGCAGTTCGCCGTGCACCTGGACGTCGAACCCGGCGGCGGTGAAGGTGTCGCCGTGGCCCACCGTGTGGACCCGGCCGGGGAAGGCCGCCGAGATCTTCTCCGCGACGCTGCGCAGCGTCCAGATCTCGGCGCCCGGGGACGCCTCCAGGGCGACGCGCAGCCGCCCCTCGTCGAAGTGGTCGGGGTGTTCGTGGGTGACCAGGACGGCGTCCGCGCCGAGCGCCGCGTCCGGTTCGGTGAACCCGCCGGGGTCGACGACGAGCGTGCGCCCGCCCTTCTCCAGCCGGATGCAGGCGTGGGACTTCTTGGTCAGCTTCATGGGACCATCCTGCCCCTTCAGGCTTCCGGAGTGGTCTCCTCCACGATCACCTGGCGGGCGACGCGGAACGCCGAGTTGGCGGCCGGGACGCCGCAGTAGACGGCGGTCTGGAGCAGCACTTCCTTGATCTCGGCGGGCGAGAGGCCGTTGCGGAGGGCGGCGCGGGTGTGGAAGGCGAGCTCCTCCAGGTGGCCGCCGGCGACCAGGGCGGTCAGGGTGACGGCGCTGCGGGTGCGCCGGTCCAGGCCGTCGCGGGTCCACACCTCGCCCCAGGCGTAGCGGGTGATCAGGTCCTGGAAGTCGCCGGTGAAGTCGTCGGCGGCGGCCATGGCCCGGTCGACGTGGGCGTCGCCCAGCACCTCGCGCCGCACCTTCATCCCCGCGTCGTACGGGTCGGGCCGCTCGGCTCCCGCAGGTGCGGGCGCGGCGGCCCCGGGGGCCTGCGGGCCCGCGGCGGCCGGGGGCGGCACCGCCGCGGCGGCCACCGGCGGTACGGCGCTCGGGACGGCCCCGGGTTCGGCCGGGCCGGGCTCGGCGGGCGTCACCGGCGTCACGGGCGTCACGGGCGTCGTCGCCGGCGCGACGGTGGCCGACGGGACGGCGTGCGCGACCGCCGGGGCGGCCGGGGCGGCGATGGCCTGCGCCACGGGCGGCGCCGCGAGGGCGGCCATGCCGGTGGACGAGTCGGACACGGCCTGCCAGCTGGTGGAGAAGTGCCGTACCAGCAGGTCGGTGACGGCCGCGGGCTGCTCCACCGGCGCGAGGTGGGAGGCGCCGGGCACCACGGCGAGACGGGCGTCGGGGATGCCGGCGACCAGGTGGCGGGCCTCGGCGGGGCCGGTGACGCGGTCCTCGGAGCCGACCAGCACCAGGGTGGGGACGCCCACGCGGCCGAGGTCGGCGCGGACGTCGAACGCGGCGAGCGCCTCGCAGGCGGCGACGTACGCGCCGGCGTCGGTGGTGCGGACCATCTGGACGGCCCACTCGACGATGGCGGGCTGGGCGGCGGCGAAGCCGGGGGTGAACCAGCGCTCGGGCGCGGTGCGGGCCATCGGGTCGAGGCCGTTGGTGCGGACGATCACCCCGCGCTGGCGGAACTCGTCGGCGGTGCCGAAGCGGGGCGAGGAGGCGATCAGGGCGAGCGAGGCGAGACGGTGCGGGGCGCGCAGGGCGAGGTCGGTGCCGATGGCGCCGCCGATGGAGCACCCGGCGTAGCCGAAGCGGTGGACGCCCAGTTCGTCGAGGGTGGCCAGCAGCCGGTCGGTGAGGTCGGCGACGGAGCTCGCGGGGTGGGCGGGGGCGCCGCCGTGGCCGGGGAGGTCGAAGCGGATGACCCGCCACTGGCGCACCAGCTCGGGTATCTGCCGGTCCCACATGTGCCAGGTGGTGCCGAGCGACGGGCCGAGGATGAGGACGGGGGCGTCGTCGGGGCCGTCGGACCGGTATTGCAGGGTGTTCGGTGGTGTCTCGCTCACTCGTCAGAGCCTCTCATCTCTCCGGTCCGCCCCTGAGGCGGGGGGCCTGACTGTGCCCTTCCGGCCGGGTGGCGCGTGCCGGGCCGCCGAATCCGACGATGACCGGGTCGCCGTCGCCGTCGCCGGCGGCAGCGGTGCGGAACCGCAAACGCTTCCCGCCCTTGTCCGAATCGCACTCCGGACACGCCGCTGACCTGCCCGGACAGCCGGCGCGCTGTCCGGGACAGCCGGTGGGCGTTGCCCCGGCCCGCCGCCGGTCGCGAGGCTCTTCGGTGTCCGGCCGGGCCGGCCCGTCACCGTGCGGGCCGCCCGTGCCTCGTCGATGAGCACCAGCGCCACAGGGCGCGAAAGGGGAGGACATGAAGATCCGTCGTACGTTGACGGCGGCCGTGATGCTCGGGGCATCGGCCGTCGTCCCCACCGCCGGGGCGGCCGTCGCCGCGTCCGCACCCGCCTCCGCGGCCCGGATCGCAGCGGTCGACTGCGACTGGGACATCGAGGGGCGCGAGGGCATCCGGCACATGCACTACAAGGCGGGCGCCACCTTCCGCGGGGGCCCCTACTCGGAGTGCGACGGGTACAAGCAGCCGAACCAGGGCTGGGCCCACGCGACCTGCTACTACTACAACCCCGCCCGCGGGACGAAGTGGTTCTGGTCCCCCGACTGGACCTCGTGGGTATACAGCGGGAACGTGACCTTCCCGTACGGCGACGAGCCCACCCGGCGCTGCTGAACGCGCCGCCGCCCGCGCCCCCGGGCCGTGTCCTCCATGAGGCCGGTCAGGGGGTCGCGGTCGAGACGACGTACACGCGGGGGGCCGCCGGGTCGGTGAGGTCGACGGTGATGTCCTGGCTGGGGCGGGGGTCCTTCTGGCGGTGCGTGGTGGCGGACCAGTCGTGGCCGCCGGGGAACTTCCAGCCCACCGTGTGGGCGTCGCGCTCGCTGATCGTGACGTCCTGGGCGTCGAGGGCGGCGCGGCTCGTCCCGACGTCGTTGAGGAAGTCGTCCAGCCCCGCGCCGGTGGTGGTGAACTCGACGTACAGCCTGCTGGACTTCCAGTTGCTGGTCTCGAAGTAGGCGACCTCGGTGGAGCCGCCGGGGATCGGGACCTCGAAGACGCGGCGCTTCATCTTGGACGGCCAGCTGTCCTGGAGTCCGGTGACGGAGGACTCGGCCTCCTTGTCGCGTCCGCTGGCGCGGCTCTGCTGGGCGGAGATCACCAGGTAGCCGGCCGGGATGCCGATGAGCAGCACGATGACGACGGCGGTCAGGACCCGGCGGCGGATCATGCGCCGGCGCTCCTCCGGTGAGGCGGGCTGGTTCAGTACGGACGTCACTGCCATGACTACGGTTCCTGGGTGGGGGTCGTACGGCCGTTGCGGATCGCCTGGGCGTACCGCTCGTACTTCTCGTAGCGCTCCAGGCGGCGGCGGTTGGCGCGGCGGAAGCGGCGGGCGACCAGCCGGGCGAGGTCGGCGGCACCGACCATACCCGCCTCGGGGCCGAGCTGCGCCTTGGCGATGCGGGCCTCGGGGCGGTAGCCGCGGCCGGTGAGGTGGCGGCGGAAGGCGTCGCGGGCGGGGCCGATGAGCAGGTCGTCGGCGGCGCTGACGCCTCCCCCGACGACGAAGCAGGACGGGTCGAGGGCGGCGGCCAGGTTGGCGATGCCGACGCCGAGCCACTGGCCGATGTCCTGGAACAGCTCGACGCACATCGCGTCGCCCTCGCGGGCCAGCTCGGTGATCAGCGGGCCGGTGATGTCGGGGACGGAGCCCTTGACGCGCTCGATGATGTTGTACGCGACCGGCGAGTCGGCCGCCGCCAGCTCCCGGGCCTCCCTGACCAGGGCGTTTCCGGAGCTGTACTGCTCCCAGCAGCCGCGGTTGCCGCAGGGGCAGCGGTGGCCGCCGGGGACGACCTGCATGTGCCCGAACTCGCCGGCGACGCCGTACTTGCCGCGCTTGACCTGGCCGTCCTCCAGGATGGCGCCGCCGATGCCGGTACCGAGGGTGATCATGACCAGGTGGTCCTCGCCGCGGCCCGCGCCGAACCGCCACTCCGCCCAGGCGGCGGTGTTGGCGTCGTTGTCGACCATGACGGGGACGGCGAGGCGGGCCTGGAGCGAGTCGCGCAGCGGCTCGTTGCGCCAGGCCAGGTGCGGGGCGAACAGGACGCGGCTGCGGTCGGCGTCGACCCAGCCGGCGGCGCCGATGCCGACCGCGTGGACGTCGTGCCGGTCGGAGAGGTCCAGGACCAGCTCGGTGATGGTGTCCTCGACGACCTTGGCGCTCTTGGACTTGTCCGGCGTCTCGGTCTTGATCTGCTCCAGGATCTGACCGTCGGCGTCGACGACGCCCGCCATCACCTTCGTGCCGCCGATGTCGATGCCGACGGTGGGGACGCGGGGCGCGGTCAGGTGCGAGCGGCGCTCACGGGCCGAGACGGTCCGCAGGACAGTGGCGCGGGCGGGGCCCTTGTGGGCGAGATCGCGGTACGTGCTCACGAGTCCTGTCGTCCCTGGTGGTGGGGGGAGCCGGGCTGTGGGGGGCCGGCGGCGGACGGCGCCCGCCGCCCCCGATTCTGCCAGGTACGTGGCCGGGGGCGGCGATCCGCCGGGGTCAGGGCGCGGGGTCGGGGCGGGTGCCGGGGCCGCCGAGGTGGGAGGGGGCGGGGGCGCGTTCCAGCTCGTGGCGCAGGTCCTCCAGCTCGCTGCCGCCCGCCATCTGGCGGGTGAGCTCGTCGAGCGTGACGGAGTCCTTGGTGTGGCTCGCCGACATCACTCCGCGCTTGAGCAGGACGAAACGGTCGCCGACGAGGTACGCGTGGTGGGGGTTGTGCGTGATCAGGACCACGCCGAGGCCCGCGTCACGGGCGGCCGCCACGTACTTCAGCACCACGCCCGACTGCTTCACGCCCAGCGCGGCGGTCGGCTCGTCGAGGACGAGGACCTTGGCGCCGAAGTGGACGGCGCGGGCGATGGCCACGCACTGGCGCTCGCCGCCGGACAGGGTGCCGATCGGCTGGTCGACGTCGCGCAGGTCGATGCCCATGCGGGCCAGCTCGCTGCGGGTCGTCTCGCGCATCAGGTCGACGTCGAGGCGCTTGAAGGGACCTCTGCCCCGGGTGGGCTCGGAGCCGAGGAAGAAGTTGCGCCACACCGGCATGAGCGGCACGACCGCCAGGTCCTGGTAGACGGTGGCGATGCCCCGGTCCAGTGCCTCGCGCGGGGAGGAGAGGGAGGTCTCCTCGCCCTCGATGCGGAAGGAGCCGCCGTCGTGCCGGTGCAGCCCGGCGATGATCTTGATGAGGGTGGACTTGCCGGCGCCGTTGTCGCCGAGCACGCAGGAGATCTGGCCGGCGTGGACCTCCAGCGAGACGCCTTCCAGGGCGCGGATGTTGCCGTAGTACTTGCTGACGTCCTCGAGCTGGACGAGAGGGGTGCTCATCGTGTCGCCTCCGCGCGCTTGCGGACCCAGTGGTTGAGCAGGGTCGCGAGTAGGAGCATCGCCCCGAGGAAGAACTTGAACCAGTCCGGGTTCCACTCCGCGTACACGATGCCCTTGCTGGTCATGCCGAAGATGAACGCGCCGACCGCCGAGCCGATCGCGGAGCCGTACCCGCCGGTGATCAGGCAGCCGCCGATCACGGCGGCGATGATGTAGATCAGTTCGTTGCCGACGCCCTCGCCGGACTGGACGACGTCGAAGGAGAACAGCAGGTGCTGTCCCGACACCCAGGCGCAGAAGGCCACGCCCATGTAGAGGCCGATCTTGGTGGTGCGGACCGGGACGCCCACCGCGCGGGCCGCGTCCGCGCCGCCGCCCACCGCGAAGATCCAGTTGCCGAACCGGGTGCGCAGCAGGATCCACGTCGCGACGGCGACCAGACCGAACCACCACAGGACGGTGACCTTGATGTCGACGCCGCCCACGGAGAACTGGGAGGCGAACAGGGCCCGGGCCGAGGCGAAGCCCTCCATGTCGGCGATCGTCTTCGTCGACACCGTGCCGCTGATCAGCTTGGTCAGACCGAGGTTCAGGCCGGTCAGCATCAGGAACGTGCCGAGCGTGATGATGAAGCTCGGCAGTTTCGTCCGGGTGAGCATCACGCCGTTGAAGACGCCGAAGGCCAGGGTCACCAGGAGGGACACGCCGACGCCGGCCCAGACGTTCGCGGTCATCTGGTAGCTGAACATCGAGGAGATCAGCGCGGCGCTGGTGACCATGACACCGGCCGACAGGTCGAACTCGCCGCCGATCATCAGCAGCGCCACCGGGACGGCCATGATGCCGATCGTGGAGGCGGCGTAGAGGACGGTGCCGAAGCTGGAGGCGCGCAGGAAGCCGTCGGCGACGATCGCGAAGAAGACGAAGACCGCGACGGCGCCGACCACGGAGCCGAGCTCGGGCCGGCCGAGGAGCCGTTGCAGCGGTGAGGTGCGCAGCAGCCGCTCGTCGGCGGGGGTCTCGTCCTTCACGGGTGGGGCGGTGGCGGTCATCGGGTACCTCGCTCCGTGAACTGCGCCAGCGCGGCGGCGTCCTTCTCGGTGATGATCTGCGGTCCGGTCAGCACGGGCCTGCCGCCGCCCAGCACGTCCGCGTTGTAGCGGTACAGCCAGAGCAGGTCGACGGCCTCGTAGCCCTGGAGGTACGGCTGCTGGTCGACCGCGAAGCCCAGCTGACCGCTCTTGAGACCGGCGGCCACTTTGGCGTTGAGGTCGAAGGTGTCGATCTCGGCGTCGGACCCGGCGGCCTTCTTCGCCTGGGCGGCGGCGTCGGCGAACGGCGCCCCGAGGGTGACGACGGCGTCGATGGAGCGGTCGGTCTGGAGCTTGGCCTCGATGGACGCCTGGACGTCGGGCATGTTGGTGCCGTCGACGTACAGGTTCTGCAGGTCGCCGTCGAAGGTCTTCTTCACCCCTCCGCACCGCTGCTCGTGGCCGACGTTGCCCTGCTCGTGCAGGACGCACAGCGCCTTCTTGCGGCCCCTCTGGTCCAGCTCGTCGCCGACCGCCTCACCGGCGATGGTCTCGTCCTGGCCGATGTGGGTGAGGGCGCCGAAGGCCTTGGACTGCTCGGAGCCGGAGTTGACGGTGATCACGGGGATGCCGGCCTTCACGGCCCTGGCGACGGCCGCCTTCATGGCGTCGGGCTTGGCCAGGGTGACGATGAGGCCGTCGACCTTCTTGTCGATGTAGGAGTCGACCAGCTGGGCCTGCTGCTGCCCCTCGTCGCTGTGGGCGTAGAGGAAGTTGATGTTGTCCTTGACGGCGGCCTGCTTGGCGCCGTTCTGGACGATGTCCCAGAAGGTGTCGCCGTCCCCGGAGTGGGTGACCATGGCCACGGTCCACCGCGGGGTGTCGACGGCGGACCGGCCCTCGGCGGCGGCCTTGCGGGCGTCCTCGGCGCGCTTGCCGCCGGTGGCGCTGCATCCCGCCACGGTGGCCGCGAGGGACACTCCGAGCACCGTCGCCAGTACCGCGCGGACCGCGCGCACCCCTGTCCGTACCCTCGCCACGACGCCGTGCCCTTCTTGCTGTGCTGATAGTGCTTGCTGCGCTTGCTGTGTCTGTTGTGCTTGCCGTGCTGGTGATGCCGCGGGCCAAGTATGGGTCATGGCGATGTGCCCGGTTTTCATCGGGTACCGCGGGCGGTCAGTTCCTCCAGCGCCGGTACGTCCTTCTCGGTGACGAGGGCCGGGCCGGTGAGGACGGGCTTGCCGCCGCCGATGACGTTGAGGTTGTCCTCGTGCAGCCACAGCGCGTCGACGGCGAGGTAGCCCTGGAGGTAGGGCTGCTGGTCGACGGCGAAGCCGATCTGCCCGGCCTTGAGCTGGGCGACGACGGCGGCGTTGAGGTCGAAGGTGTTGATCTCGGCGCGGGACCCGGCGCCCTGCCGCGCCTTGACGGACGCGGCGGCGAACGGGGCGCCGAGGGTGACGACGGCGTCGATGTCCTTGACCGCCTGCAGCTTGGCCTCGACGGCGGAGGTCGCTGCGGGCATGTTGGTGCCCTCGACGCCGAGGTTCTCGACGGTGCCCTTGAAGGTCTTCTTCACCCCGGCGCAGCGCTCCTCGAGGGACACGTTCCCCTGCTCGTGGATGACGCAGAGCGCCTTCTTCCTGCCGCGCGCGGTGAGTTCCTCGCCGACGGCCTCACCGGCCACGGCCTCGTCCTGGCCGATGTGGGTGATCGCCCCGAAGGCCTTGGAGTGCGGGCCGCCGGAGTTGATCGTCACGACCGGGATGCCGGCGGCGACCGCCTTGGCGACGGAGGCCTTGACCGCCTCGGGCTTGGCGAGGGTGACGATCAGGCCGTCGACCTTCTTGGCCACGTACGAGTCGATGAGAGCCGCCTGTCCCTTGCCCTCCTTGTCGGCGGCGTAGAGGAACGTGACGTTGTCCTTGGCCGCGGCGGCCTTGGCGCCGCTCTGGACGATGTCCCAGAAGGTGTCGCCCTCGCCGGAGTGGGTGACCATCGCGACCGTCATGGCCCGCGTGGCGGCGGGTCTCCCGCCGCCGGAGCCGTTCGCGGCGTCCTCGGAGTCCTTGCCGCCCGAGCTGCTGCATCCGGCGGCTGTGGCGGTGAGTGCGGCTGCGGCCAACAGGGCTGCCGCCGTGCGGGTGGTTCGCATCGTGGGTCTGCCTCGTCTCCCCGGCGCCGCCGTGGTGCGGCTGGGTGCGTTTCTACGGGGGCGGAGCGAACCCGTCAAGAGTTTGTCCGGACATCCTTACGAGAAAGTGGTGCGGGTGCCGCCGTCGAACCGCCGGGCGCCGCTACGGGCGGACGAGGAGCTGGAACTCGAAGGCGTACCGCGACGCGCGGTAGACGTGGGAGCCGAACTCGACCGCCCGGCCGGTGTCGTCGAAGGTGGTGCGTTCCATCGTCAGCAGCGGGGCACCCGGCTCCTCGGTGAGCAGCTCCGACTCCACGCCCGTGGCGGCCCGGGCGCCGACCTTCTGGCGGGCGCTGTGCAGGGTGATGCCGGCGGTGCGCAGCATGCGGTAGAGGCCGGTCGCCTCCAGCAGCTCGGTGTCCAGGTCGAGCAGGCCGAGCGGCAGGTGGTTGCGCAGCCGGGCCATCGGCTCGTCGTGGGCGAACCGCAGCCGCTCCACGTACCGGACCTCGGCGCCCTCCGGTACGCCGAGGGCGGCGGCGACCTCGGCGGAGGCGGGTTCGATGCGGTTGGCGAGCACGGTGGTGGCGGGGCGCTGGCCGGCCGCCTCCAGGTCGTCGTACAGGCTGCTGAGCTCCAGGGGGCGTTTGACCTGGCTGTGCACGACCTGGGTGCCGACGCCTCGGCGGCGGACGAGCAGGCCCTTCTCGACGAGCGCCTGGATGGCCTGGCGGACGGTGGGCCGGGACAGCCCGAGCCGGCCCGCCAGCTCGATCTCGTTGCCGAGGAGGCTGCCCGGGGTGAGGGTCCCGCGCTCGATGGCCGCCTCCAGCTGCTGGGAGAGCTGGAAGTAGAGCGGGACCGGGCTGGTGCGGTCCACGCTCAGCGGGAGGCGCACGACGGAACCGGTCTCTTCTCTGGCTGCTCGGGTCTGCTTGGGCACGGGCCGAGCCTATCCACCGGGAATGATGACGGGAAGTTGTGAAGTCATGTTGTCAGGACAAAAGCTTGACAGGTGACGGTGGCGGCACCACCTTGGGGGCCATGCGCATCGGACTCATCGGAACGGGACGTATCGGGACCTTCCACTCGGGGGTGCTCAGCCGCCACCCCGAGGTGGGCTCACTGGTCGTCGCCGACGCCGACCCCGGCCGGGCGGCCCAGGTCGCCGAACTCACCGGCGCGACGGCGGCGCCGGCCGTCGACGACGTCTTCGCCTGGGGCGTGGACGCGGTGGTGATCGCCTCGGCGACCTCCTCCCACGCCGAACTCATCGCCCGCGCCGCCCGCGCGGGCCTGCCCACCTTCTGCGAGAAGCCCATCGCCCTCGACCTGCCCGGCACGCTCGGCGCGCTCCGCGACGTCGAGGCGGCCGGCACCCAGCTCCAGCTGGGCTTCATGCGCCGCTTCGACGCCGGCTACCGGGCCGCCCGGGACGCCGTCCACGCCGGGCGCCTCGGCCGGCTGCACACGGTCCGGGCGATCACCTCCGACCCGGCGCCCCCGCCCGCCGCGTACCTCCCGCTGTCCGGCGGGCTCTACCGCGACTGTCTGGTCCACGACTTCGACATCCTGCGCTGGGTCACCGGCCGCGAGATCACCGAGGTGTACGCCACCGGCGCGGACGGCGGCCCCGCGATGTTCCGCGAGGCGGGCGACGTCGACACGGCCGCCGTGCTCCTCACCCTCGACGACGGCACCCTCGCCACCGCGACGGCCACCCGCTGCAACGGCGCCGGTTACGACGTACGGATGGAACTGGCGGGCGAGCGCGACCAGATCGCGGTGGGCCTCGACGACCGCACGCCCCTCACGTCCACCGAGCCGCTCGGCCCGCCGGCGGCCAACAAGCCGTGGCCGGGGTTCCTGGAGCGGTTCGCCCCGGCGTACGAGGCCGAGCTGAACGCCTTCGTGCACGTGGCGCGGGGCGAGCTGGCCAACCCCTGCGACGGGCGGGAGGCGCTTCAGGCGCTGCGCGTGGCGGAGGCGTGCGAGCGGTCGCGGCGGGAGCGGCGCCCGGTGCGGCTGGACGAGGTCGGGGACCTGGTCACCATCTGACGGGCAGGCGGCGGACCCCGCGCATGAGGAGGCCGGGCAGCCAGTCGAGCGGCCCGGCCGCCGGGTCGAGGGACAGGCCGGGGAACCGCTCCAGAAGGCCGCGGACGGCGATCCGGCCCTCCAGGCGGGCCAGCGGCGCGCCGAGGCAGTAGTGGATGCCGTGCCCGAAGGCCAGGTGGCCGCCGGTGTCACGGCGGATGTCGAAGCGGTCGGGGTCCGGGAAGCGCTCCGGGTCCCGGTCGCCGGCGCCGATCCCGACGAGGACGGCGGCCCCGCGGGGGATGACCGTGTCCCCCACCCGGATCGGTTCGCGGGCGAAGCGTGCGGTGCCCGTCTCGACGGGACCGTCGTGGCGCAGCATCTCCTCCACCGCCCCGTCGAGCAGGCCGGGGTCGGTGCGCAGCGCGGCCAGCTGGTCCGGGTGGGTGAGGAGGGCGCGGACGCCGCCCGAGATGAGGTTGACGGTCGTCTCGTGGCCGGCGATCAGCAGCAGGTAGGCCATGGCGCGCAGCTCGGCGGCGGACAGCCGGTCGCCGTCCTCGGCGCTGGTGCGCAGCAGCGCGGAGAGCAGGTCGTCGGCGGGGCCGGCGCACCGCTTGTCCTCGATGAGCCCGTCCAGGTACGCGGCCAGCGCCCGCACGGCGGCGCCCTCGGCCTCCTGGCCGGTCGGCGCGACCATCTCGGTGGACCAGGCGTGGAAGGCGTCCCGGTCGGCGAGGGGCACGCCGAGGAGTTCGCAGATCACCGTGATGGGCAGCGGGAAGGCCAGCGCCTCGACGAGGTCGGCGTGCCCGGCGGGCGCCATGGCGTCGATCAGCTCGTCCGTGATGCGCTGGACGCGCGGGCGCAGGGCCTCCACGCGGCGGGCGGTGAACTCGCGGGCGACCAGCCGGCGCAGCCGGGTGTGGTCGGGCGGGTCGAGGACCAGCAGGTAGGGGCCGATGACCTCTTCGTCGAGCATCCGCCGCCCCACCGTCGCCGGTGACTTGGACAGCCGGGGGTCGGCGAGCGCGGCCCGAGCCTCGGCGTGGCCGACGATCAGCCAGACCTCGTTGCCGAGGGCGGTGCGCACGTGGTGGACGGGCCCGGCCTCGCGGAGTTTCGCGTAGTACGGGTAGGGGTCGGCGGTGAAGTCCTCGCCGTACGCGCTGAGATCGACCGTGGCCACCGGGCCAGCCTAAGGGTGAGGGTGATGGTCCACCCTCGCCGGTGCCGGCGAGCGCGGACCGGATGGGGGGCGGCGGGTCACTCGCCGAGTTCGTAGGTGCCGAAGGCGGCGGGGCCGGTGGGGCGGTAGGTCTGGATGGTGACGCCGGTGGACGTGGTGCGGTGGCCGGTGAGGGCGAAGGCGGTCGGCGGCCCGCCGTCGGGGAACAGGCGGCGGCCCGTGCCGAGGAACACCGGGAAGACCAGCAGGTTCAGCTCGTCGGCCAGGCCGAGCGCGATCAGGCTCCGGGCGAGCCGGGCGCTGCCGTGCACCTGGATCTCGCCGCCGGTCCGTTCCTCCTTGAGGCGGCCGACCTCCTGGGCCAGGTCGCCGCCGAGGACGGTGGTGTTGTTCCAGTCCGCCCTGTCGAGGGTCCGGGAGACCACGTACTTGGGCAGGCGGTTGAGCGGGCCGGCGACGGGATCGTCCTCGTCGGTGACCCGGGGCCAGTGGGCGGCGAAGATCTCGTAGGTCCGCCGCCCGAGCAGGAAGCAGTCGACCCGCCGGAACACCTCGTCCATGAACCGGCCGAAGTCCTCGTCGGCGAAGGGGACGCTCCAGCCGCCGTGCTCGAAGCCGTCGGAGCGGTCCTCGTTCGGGCCGCCGGGCGCCTGCATCACGCCGTCCAGGGTCAGGAAGGTGGTGATCGTCAGCTTGGCCATGGCCGTGCCTCTCGTTCTCCGTGCGGGTCGGTTCTCATCGTGTGTCACCCGTACCGACTGTGCCCGCGCAGATGACTCATCGGTGTGGCGGTGCGCGGAGGCAGACGTCCGTTTACCGCCGGTGCGGCGAGCCCTCGTCCGGTGTGATTGAACGCGCAACCATCAAGAGGCACGACGGAGGACACCATGAACGGCAGGACGGCCCTCGTGACCGGCGGCAGCCGCGGCATCGGCGCCGCCACCGCACTGCGGCTGGCCCAGCAGGGCGCGGACGTGGCACTCACCTACGTACGGGACGAGGAGGCGGCCCGGGAGGTGGTACGGAAGGTGGAGGCGACCGGCCGGCGCGGGTTCGCCCTGCGCGCCGACGCGGGCGAGGCCGGTGAGGCGGCGGAGGTCGTGGAGCGCGCCGCGCGGGCCCTCGGCGGGCGGCTGGACGTGCTCGTCAACAACGCGGGCATCGGGGTGCTGGGCCCGCTGGAGAACCTCACGGCGGCCGACGTGGACCGGGTCCTGGCGGTGAACGTGCGGGGCGTGTTCCTGACCTCGCAGGCGGCCGCGGCCCGCATGGGCCGGGGCGGGCGGATCGTCACGATCGGCACCTGCATGACCCGGCGGGTGCCGGGGCCGGGCGGCACCCTCTACACGATGAGCAAGGCGGCGCTGGTCGGCCTGAACAGGGCGCTCGCCCGGGAACTCGGCGCACGGGGCATCACGGCCAACATCGTTCACCCGGGGCCGGTCGACACGGACATGAACCCGGCGGACGGCCCCTACGCGGACGGTCAGCGCGCGCTGACGGCGCTCGGCCGCTTCGGCGTGCCGGACGAGGTCGCGGCGATGGTGGCGTACCTGGCCGGTGAGGACGCGGCGTACGTGACGGGCGGCGAGTTCTCGGTGGACGGCGGCCACGCCGCGTAGGCCGCCCGCGGGAGGAGCGCGGGGGCGCACCGGTGCTGTCGGGCCGGTGCGCCCCCGCGTACGGGCAGGTGTCGTGCTGCCCGGGCCGGGTCAGTTCAGCTGGTCG
This sequence comes from Streptomyces ficellus, assembly GCF_009739905.1. NCBI lineage: Bacteria > Bacillati > Actinomycetota > Actinomycetes > Kitasatosporales > Streptomycetaceae > Streptomyces > Streptomyces ficellus. The sequence goes on from NZ_CP034279.1 coordinate 1,300,286, forward strand.
TGGCGGGCGGCCAGGCGCTTGGCGCCCAGTGCCGTCAGCGAGCCGAACAGGCGGAGGCGGGAGATGCCGCCGTCCGGGTAGATGTCGATGCGTACGTGGGTGCCGACCGCGGGCTCCGGCAGGACGAACCGGTGGTTGGTGTCCGGCTGGAGGCGGGTGCGGGGCAGGACCTCGGTCCAGTCGCCGTCCTCGCCGTCGCGTGACGACAGGGCGGCCCAGCCGGCGCTGTTGCCCTTGAGGTACGCGGTGTCGATCTCCACGGCGCGGATCGCGGACTGCTCCACCAGCTGGTAGCGGATCCAGTCGTTGCCCTTGTCGCGGCGGCGGCGGGTCTCCCAGCCGTCGTCCATCTTGCGGGAGCGGCCCGGCTGGATGGTGTTGGTGGCGGGCGAGTAGAAGCGGTCGGAGGCGTCCTCGACGCGGCCGCCGTTCTCCAGCGCGACGACGTCGAAGGTGCCGAGCACGGCCAGCCACTCCGGGTCGGGGGCGACCTCGCCGTACACGCGCAGGCGGGCGATGCCGCCGTCGGGGTGCTGCTTGACGCGCAGGTGCGTGAAGCGGCGCTCGGCGTCGACGGCGAAGCCGTTCGCGGCGTGGCCGCCGATGGCGGTGCGCGGGACGAGCGTCGTCCACTCGACGTCGTCGGCGAGCAGGGCCTCGGGCGACGGCGAACCGGCCACCGAGGTCGCCTCGACGGACACGGCCTGCGGGTAGTTGCCGCGGAAGTGGGCGGTGTCGACGACGATGCCGCGTACGACGCCGGGCGCGCCGAGCCGTACCAGGGCCCAGTCGTGGTCGTCGTCCGTGGGGTGGGGCTCGGTGGCGGACACGCCGCGGCGGCGGCGCGTCTCCCAGCCGTCCATGATCTTGCCCTTGTGGCCGAAGTGCTCGGGGTCGAACTCGGCGGGCTCGGGCTTGAGCATGTTCTCGCGCTCGGCGAAGAACTCGTCGTTGGCGGCGATGACGCCCGCGCCGAGGCGGCGGTCGGCCAGGTCGACGAGACCGGTGAAGGGGAGGTCCGCGGTGCGGTAGTCGGCGTACGGGTCACCGCCGCCGTAGGGGCTGGCGTCGCCGGTGAAGCGGGATATGCCGGTCACGGGGGTCACGTGTTCCTTTCGAGGAGCCGGCCGGTCGGCTCGGCGAGGGTGCCGTTGTCGGCGATGCGGACGCCGCGCAGCCAGGTGGACCTGACGACGCCGTGCAGGGTCTTGCCGGCGTAGGCGGTGACCTGGTTGCGGTGGTGGAGCGCGGCCGGGTCGACGGTGAACGTCTCGTCGGGCGCGAGGACGGCGAAGTCGGCGTCGCGGCCGGGCTCGATGGCGCCCTTGCGGTCCAGGCCCGCGAGCCGGGCCGGGGCGGTGGACATCCAGCGGACGACGTCCTCGAGCGTGTGGCCGCGGCGGCGGGCCTCGGTCCAGATGGCGGGCAGGCCCAGCTGGAGGGAGGAGATGCCGCCCCAGGCGGTGGAGAAGTCGGGGGTCTTCAGGTCGGCGGTGGAGGGCGAGTGGTCGGAGACGATCGCGTCGATCGTGCCGTCGGCGAGGCCCTCCCACAGCGCGTCCTGGTTGGCGGCCTCCCGGATGGGCGGGCAGCACTTGAACTCCGTGGCCCCGTCCGGCACCTCCTCGGCGGTGAGGGTGAGGAAGTGCGGGCAGCTCTCGACGGTGATCTGCACGCCGTCGCGGCGGGCGGCGGCGATCAGCGGCAGGGCGTCGCTGGAGGACAGGTGGAGCACGTGCACGCGCGCGTCGAGCCTCTTGGCCTGGGCGATGAGGTTCTCGATGGCGGTGTTCTCGGCGTCGCGCGGCCGGGAGGCGAGGAAGTCGGCGTACTTCGGCGAGCTCTTCTGCGGGGCGGCGGCGAGGTGGTGCGGGTCCTCGGCGTGGACGATCATCAGGCCGCCGAAGCCGGCGATCTCGGCGAGCGAGGCGGTCAGCTGCTCCTGGTCCAGCTCGGGGAACTCGTCCACGCCGGAGGGCGACAGGAAGCACTTGAAGCCGAAGACGCCCGCGTCGTGCAGCGGCCGGAGGTCCTTGACGTTGTCGGGCAGGGCTCCGCCCCAGAAGCCGACGTCGATGTGGGCCTTGGCGCGGGCCACGTCCTGCTTGGTGCGCAGGTTGCCGACCGTGGTGGTGGGCGGCAGGGAGTTGAGCGGCATGTCGATCAGGGTCGTGATGCCGCCGGCCGCGGCGGCCCGGGTGGCGGTCCAGAAGCCCTCCCACTCGGTGCGGCCGGGGTCGTTCACGTGGACGTGGGTGTCGACGAGGCCGGGGAGGACGACGTGGTCGCCGACGTCCTCCAGCCGGGCTCCGGCCGGTACCTCGGCGTCGTGGGGCAGCACCGCCGCGATCCGGCCGCCGGCGACGGCGACCGAGGCGGGGCGGGTGCCCTCGGGGGTGATGACGCGCGTCGAGCGCAGCACCAGAGTCACGTCCACGTTGCCGTTCAGCTCCACGTTCCCGTCCACATCGCCTCTCAGACCATCATTCTTCAACGAACTGTTGAAGGAGTCTTCCTCCGACGATCCCACCCCGTCAAGAGTCCCCCGACCCTCCGCCGGGTGGCGAACGGGCGGCTTGGATGTTTCCATGAAGTGGAAAGCCAATTTCGCACAGGAGAACGTAGCTCCCCACAGGAGGGGCACCCACCGGCCTCCGCGGAACCCCGTGGACACCCGGACAAAACAGCGCCTGACCGGCGAAGACGTCCCACTGCGGGCGATGTGTCCGCCGACGGGGCCCGGTAGGCTGCTGACTTGCCCATCCGCCTCGAAAGGACCGTTGACGTGCCGACGTCCAGCGCCAGCACCACCGACGCCGCCAAGCCCGCCGCCGCGACCGGCGGTGTCCAGTCCCTGGAGCGTGCCTTCGACCTTCTGGAGCGGATGGCCGACGCCGGGGGCGAGGTCGGGCTGAGCGAACTCTCCTCCAGCAGCGGACTGCCCCTGCCCACCATCCACCGCCTGATGCGCACCCTGGTCGCCTGCGGGTACGTCCGCCAGCAGCCCAACCGCCGGTACGCGCTCGGCCCCCGCCTCATCCGCCTCGGCGAGTCCGCCGCCCGCCTCCTGGGCACCTGGGCCCGCCCCTACCTCGCCCGCCTGGTCGAGGAGACCGGCGAGACCGCGAACATGGCGCTGCTCGACGGCGACGAGATCGTGTACGTCGCGCAGGTGCCGTCCAAGCACTCGATGCGCATGTTCACCGAGGTCGGCCGGCGCGTGCTGCCGCACTCCACCGGCGTCGGCAAGGCGCTGCTGGCGCACACCCCGCCGGAGGAGGTCCGGGCGCTGCTCGCCCGCACCGGCATGCCCGCCGCGACCGAGAAGACGATCACCACCCCCGACGGCTTCCTCGGCGCCCTGGAGCAGGTGCGCCACGCCGGTTACGCCGTCGACGACAGCGAGCAGGAGATCGGCGTGCGCTGCATCGCGGTGTCGGTCCCCGACTCCCCCACCGCCGCCGCCATCTCCATCTCGGGCCCGGCCGGCCGCGTCACCGAAGCGGCCACGGAACGGATCGTCCCGATCCTCCAGGGCATCGCCAAGGAACTCTCCACGGCACTGGCGAACCCCGCGAACAACGGCCAGGCCTGACGTCCGCCGCGCGAGCCCACCCCCATGGCGGCGACGGGTACGTCTACCCAGAGGTCACCGTCCTGGACCGCGGCGGGTCGTCGATTCAGCGCGCCGCGCATGGCGTGCGCGTGCCGACTCGTGGGCCGTCCGCAGCAGTTCGCGTACCGACGCTTCCGTGCGCTCGCCCGGGTTCACCACTGCCAGCCAGCCGGCGGCACCGTAGACGGGGTGCGCGATCACGGTGTCGGTGGCGCTGGGGTCGGCCTCGGCGGAGGCCGGTTCGCGTGGCTCGTGACCGGTCCACCGGATGAACGCCTCCTTCCCGGCGGCGACATTCACGCGGAAGGTGTCCGGCCGGTCCAGACGCGACGCCTCGTCGCCGGGACAGTCCTTGGTCACGACCGTCGCGAACGGTTGCCGCGTCGCCGGAATGGCGCCGTCGGGTGCGTAGTAGAAGAACGTGTCGCCCCAGCTGATCTCGGGCGTGCCGTCGCCGGGTGCGGGCCTGAGGGTCAGGACGCCGTCGAGCCCGCCCACGAAGCTGATGATCTCGTCGATGGTCATGTGGTCCAGCGTGGCATTCACGTGCATGTGGAGACTTCGGGGCCGAAACAGAGGGGATGCCGGATGCCAAGTCTCAAATCTGGGGGTATGCGCCCCGCTGATGTGGCGCGGCGCGCAGGGTATTCCGTTCAGCACGTTCGCAATCTCGAGCGCGACGGTGTGCTTCCGCCCGCGAGCCGCACGGCCACGGGCCACCGGACGTACGGGGAGGTCCATCTGCGGTCCGCACTGGCCTATCGGGCCCTCGCCGCGGGCGTGGGCCCGATCGAGGCCAAGAGGATCGTCCGGGCCTTCCACCAGCGCCCCACCTCGGAGGCGCTGGCCCTTCTCGACGCGGCGCACGCCCGGCTCGACACGGAACGCGCGGAACTGAGGCAGGCCACCCAGGCCGCCCACGCGATCGCCGGCGAGCCGATCGAGGACGTGAGGGCCTCGGACGCGATGAGCGTCTCCGAACTCGCCGCCGCCCTCGGTGTGCGCCCTTCGACGTTGCGGCACTGGCACGCGGAGGCCCTGGTCGTCCCGCACCGCGACCCCGTGCGGGGAACGCGACGGTACACACCGGCTCACGTGCGGGACGCGCGGATCGTTCACCAACTGCGCAAGGCCGGATACGGCATCACACCCCTTCGGGCGCTGATGCCGGAGTTGCGGCGCAACCGCCGTGGGGAGGACGTCGTTGCGGCGCTGGCCGCCAGGGACGTCACCCTCACCGCTCGTTCCCGCGCGCTCCTCGACGGCGCCGCCGCACTCAGCGCGGTGCTCTCCCTGCACGGGCGAACGCGGGGCAGCGCCTGACCCTGGAGCGGCGGTGGGCGGCCCGCTGCCGCCCGGACCACCGCTGACGGGGCTTCACTGAGCCTGTTCGCCGAACAGCTCCACCGCCCGGCGTACGCCGGTGAGCGCGTCGCCGAGGGCGCTGACCGAGCCGAGCGCGCCCGCGAGGAGCAGTAACGACCGGCGCAGCCGCCGTACTTCGGGCACGCCGGTGAGGGTCATGGCGGCGAGTGCGGCCAGTTCGTCCTCGGCTATGCCCCGGTCGGCGAAGTCGGCCGGGTGGCCGGCGAGTTCACGGCGGAGGCGGGCGACGGCGGCGCGCAGTTCCGTCACCCTCGGGTCCTCGTCGCTGTCGGCCGCGCGCCTCTGCCCCATGCTGCGCAACAAAAGCTCTCCCGCCCCTTGCACGCACTACGTTGTGCGCCCGTCCCTTTACTTAACGCCATGACGGGCGGGGAGCGCCACTCCTCCGGCGAAACTCAGGAGGTGCCTTCCGCCGCGATGGCGCCGCGCCAGACGGTGACGTCGAGGGTGACGTAGTGACTGGGGTCGGATTCGGGCGACTTGCCCTGGTAGGTGACCAGTCCGACGTGGCCGCCGTTGGTCAGGACGCAGAGCTGGGAGCCCTTGGACAGGGAGTCCAGGTCGACCCGGTCGGCATAGCGGGTCTCGGTCCGGCAGGTGTTGAGGTCGCCCTTCTGGCCCGCGCGCAGGAGGATGAGCCGTCCGTCCTCGACGGAGATCTTCTCCAGGCTCCAGTCGTAGGCGACGTCGACGTTGGCGTCGTCACCGAGCGGCTTGACGGGGTCGTCCGCCAGCGTCAGGTGGTAGCCGTCCGTGAGGTCGATGCCCTGGTAGGTGGCGGGCTCCGGGTCGGCGACCGGCTCCGGGGGCTTCTGGGAGGAGGGCGTTTCGGGTGAGGGGGTCGCCCCGCCCGGGGCGTTGTCCACGGGCTCCTGCTGCGCGGGGGTGGAGTCGCCGGTGGCAGGGTCGCCGCTCTTCGCCGCCTGGTTGCCGCCCTTGGTGTCGTCGCCCTTCATGAGGTAGTACACGCCGCCGCCGGCGAGCCCCGCCACGAGGAGCGTGGCGGTCAGCGCCAGCAGCAGGTTCCGCTTGGTCTTCTTGCGGGGCGGGGTGGCGGTCGTCGTGGTGGCGCCGACCGGGGCCGGACCGGTGTGCGGGGGCGGCGTGGGGTGGGCCTGGGGGTAGCCGTAACCGGGCGCGCCGGGGGCCGGGTGGGTCTGCGGGTAGCCGTAGCCGGGTGCGGGCGCGGAGGCGTGGGTGTGGGGCTGGGTGGGCGCGGGGCCGAAGCCGGGCGGCGGGGTCGCCGGGGCGGCATGGGCCGTCGGGGCGTGCGCCGCCGGGGCCTGCTGGGGGGCCTGGGCGGGCGGCGGGGTCGCGGGAGCGGCCGGGGCGGCGGGTGCCGTGGGCGGCTGGGCGGGCGGCGGGGGCGTGGTGGCCGCGACGGGGGCGGGCGCGGCGGCGCGGGTGGTGATGTCCGCGGCGACCGCGCCGGGCAGCCACTCCTCGGGGCGGCGCAGCGTGGTCTGGTCGCTGGCCGCCTGGCACAGGGTCAGGATGTCGGCGACGGACGGGCGTTCGGCCGGGTCCTTGGCCAGGCAGCGGGTGACCAGTTCGCGCAGCCGGTCCGGGAGCCCGTCGAGCTGCGGCTCCTCGTGGACGATCCGGTAGAGCACGCCGTGCGAGGTGCCCTCGCCGAACGCGGGGCTGCCGAGGGCCGCGTACGCCGTGACCTGGCCGAGGGCGAAGATGTCGGTGGCCGCGGTGACCGTGCGGCCGGCCGCCTGCTCGGGCGACATGAACGAGGGGGTGCCGATGGTCACTCCGCTGCCGGTGAGCGAGGTGGCGTCGGCGGCCCGCGCGATGCCGAAGTCGATGACGCGCGGCCCGTCGGCGGCGAGCAGGACGTTCGCGGGCTTGAGGTCGCGGTGCACGATTCCCGCGCCGTGGATGACCTGGAGGGCCTCGGCGATTCCGGCGACCAGCAGCAGGACCGTGTCGACGGGCAGCCTGCCGTGGGCCTGCACCGCGTCGGCGAGGGACGGGCCCGGGACGTACGCGGTGGCCAGCCAGGGCTGACGGGCGTCGGTGTCGGAGTCGATGACGGGCGCGGTGTAGAGGCCCTGGACGCGCTGGGCGGACTTCACCTCCTGGGCGAACCGGCGCCGGAACTCGGCGTCCTCGGCGAAGTCGGGGCGGATCACCTTGATGGCGACCGGCCGGCCGCCGGGGGTGTACGAGAGGTACACCTTGCCCATGCCGCCGGCGCCGAGCCGGGCGGCGAGGCGGTATCCCGCCACCGACCGCGGATCGTCGCCCTCCAGCGGCTGGAAGACCGTTCCCTGGCGTGCCGGACCACCACTCATGAATTCCTGTCCCCCGTATCGCACTTCGCGCTGCCGGCTCGGCAACGCCGCTCTCGTCGACCGCTCTTCTCGATCCCGACCCGCACCTTATCCAAGGCGGAGCCCCGCATTCACCCGCGCGCCGGGGCGGGCGCATGCGGTATGCACTCCACATGGGACATACGACAACAGACGGACCACGGATCGCCGGGCTCCTCCTCGCGGCCGGTGGCGGCCGGCGGCTCGGCGGGCGGCCGAAGGCCCTTCTGGAGCACCGGGGCCGCCCCCTGGTCGAGCACGCGGTGGCGGTACTGCGGGCGGGCGGCTGCGACGTGGTGCACGTGGTGCTGGGCGCGGCCGCCGGCGCCGTACGGGAACGGGCCTCGCTGCCGGGGTGCGTCCTGGTCGACAACCCGGACTGGGAGGGGGGCATGGGGTCGTCGTTGCGCGTGGGGCTGGCGTCACTGGCCTCGCCGCCCCCGGCCCCTGCGGGCGGCGCGGACGCGGCCGGCGCGGACGCCGTCGTCGTGTCACTGGTGGACCAGCCGGGGATCGGGCCGGAGGCGGTGCGCCGGGTGGCCGCCGCGTACCGCTCGCGCGGCGCGCTGGCGGCCGCCGCGTACGACGGGAAGCGCGGCCATCCGGTGCTCATCGGGGCGGACCGGTGGGCGGACGTGGGGCTGAGTGCGGAGGGCGACCGCGGGGCACGCGCGTACCTGAAGGCGCACGAGGCGGCGATCGTCCTCGTCGAGTGCGGGGACGTGGCGGAGCCGTACGACATCGACACGGTGGACGACCTGGCACACCTGGAGTGAACGGCGTGGCACTCAGCGCCATGTTCTGTCGACCCAGAGAATCTCGACATCAACAAACCATTGAACTTCCACCATGAGGAAACTAGTATCCACTGTTCAGAAGCACCCGATCGTCAGAAGGCGCCCGTGACCGTATCTCGGCTCCCACGGCACTCAGTGCCGCGCGTGAATGCCCGGCGGCCGCTGCACGCGCCGTGCCACAGTCCCCGCTGAAGGAAGTGACAGCTCATGTCCGCACCAGCGCCGTCCCCGCTGGCCATCGTCGAAGCCGAGCCCCTGCCCCGGCAGGACGAGGTCCTCACCGACGCGGCCCTGGCCTTCGTGGCCGAGCTGCACCGGCGCTTCACGCCCCGGCGTGACGAGCTCCTCACCCGCCGCGCCGAGCGCCGAGCCGAGATCGCCCGCACCAGCACCCTCGACTTCCTCCCGGAGACCGCACAGCTCCGCGAGGACGACAGCTGGAAGGTCGCGCCGGCCCCGGCCGCGCTGAACGACCGCCGTGTCGAGATCACCGGCCCCACCGACCGCAAGATGACCATCAACGCCCTGAACTCGGGCGCCAAGGTCTGGCTCGCAGACTTCGAAGACGCGTCCGCCCCCACCTGGGAGAACGTCGTCCTCGGCCAGCTCAACCTGATCGACGCCTACGAGCGCAGGATCGACTTCACCGACCCGCGCACCCAGAAGTCGTACGCCCTCAAGCCCGCCTCCGAGCTGGCGACGGTCGTCATGCGCCCGCGCGGCTGGCACCTGGAGGAGCGCCACCTGCGCTTCGACGGCCGCCCCGTCCCCGGAGCCCTCGTCGACTTCGGCCTGTACTTCTTCCACAACGCCCAGCGCCTCATCGACCTGGGCAAGGGCCCCTACTTCTACCTCCCGAAGACGGAGTCGCACCTGGAGGCCCGCCTCTGGAACGACATCTTCGTCTTCGCCCAGGACTACGTCGGCATCCCGCAGGGCACCGTCCGCGCCACCGTCCTGATCGAGACGATCACCGCCGCGTACGAGATGGAGGAGATCCTCTACGAGCTGCGCGACCACGCCTCCGGCCTGAACGCCGGCCGCTGGGACTACCTGTTCTCCATCGTCAAGAACTTCCGTGACGGCGGGTCCAAGTTCGTCCTGCCGGACCGCAACGCGGTGACGATGACGGCGCCGTTCATGCGCGCGTACACCGAACTGCTGGTCCGCACCTGCCACAAGCGCGGCGCCCACGCGATCGGCGGCATGGCGGCCTTCATCCCGTCCCGCAAGGACGCCGAGGTGAACAAGGTCGCCTTCGAGAAGGTCAAGGCCGACAAGGACCGCGAGGCCGGCGACGGCTTCGACGGCTCCTGGGTCGCCCACCCCGACCTGGTCCCGATCGCGATGGCCTCCTTCGACGCGGTGCTGGGCGACAAGCCCCACCAGAAGGACCGCCTCCGCGAGGACGTCTCCGTCGCGCCCGGCGACCTGATCGCCATCGACTCGCTCGACGCCAGGCCGACGTACGACGGCCTGCGCAACGCCGTTCAGGTGGGCATCCGTTACATCGAGGCGTGGCTGCGCGGCCTGGGCGCCGTCGCCATCTTCAACCTGATGGAGGACGCCGCCACCGCCGAGATCTCCCGCTCCCAGATCTGGCAGTGGATCAACGCGGGCGTCGTCTTCGAGAACGGCGAGCGGGCCACCGCGGACCTGGCCCGCCAGGTGGCGGCCGAGGAGCTGGCCGCCGTCCGCGCCGAGATCGGCGAGGAGGCCTTCGCGGCCGGCACGTGGCAGCAGGCGCACGACCTGCTCCTGAAGGTCTCGCTCGACGCCGACTACGCGGACTTCCTCACGCTGCCCGCGTACGAGCAGCTCGTGCGCTGACCGCGTTCCCCACCCGAGGACCGCTCCGCCCCCTGGCGTCGCACTGCGCCGGGGGGCGGAGTCGTGCCCGGACCGCTGCCCGAATTCGGGGCGACCCGACCCGGTCAGGGAATGACGACGGTCCGCTGCGCCGAGAAGTCCCCCCAGGTGCCGTCGGGGAGCCTGGCGCGGAGCTTCGCGGTGTAGCGGGTGCCGGGGCCGTCGGTGACGGTGAAGGTGTACGCGGCCTTCCCCGGGGGCGGCGTCGCGCCCCACACGATGGTGGTCGCGAACTTCCCGTTGAGGTACAGCTGGTGCTCCTTGACCGGGGCACCGGTGCGGGGCGGGGTCCAGGTCAGGGTGACGCCGCCCTTGCGGGCCGTGGCGGTGAGGCCCGTCGGGGCGGTGCTCGGACCGGCGCCGGGGGCCGGGGCGGTGGTGACGTCGACCGGCGGGCTGTCTGGCGAGGCGTTGTCGGCGGCGTCGCGCGCGCGGACCGTGAAGGTGTAGACCGTGCCCGGCCGGAGGTGGGTGACGCGGGCGGTGGTCGCGGTGCCGGGGACGCTGTGCACGCGGGAGTCGGCCTGGTAGATGTCGTACGCGGTCACGCCGGCGTCGTCCGAGGCGCGCCCCCAGGTGAGCACGGCCTCGTGGGAGCCGGCGGCGGTGCCGCGGAGGGCCGGCGGGCGGGTCGGGGGCGTCCGGTCGTCGGGCGCGGCGGGCGGCGTGGTGACCGTCGCTGCGGCGCTGGGCGCGGACAGGTTGCCGGCGGCGTCCCGGGCGCGGACGGTGAAGCTGTACGCGGTCGAGGGGGCGAGCCGCTCGACGTCGACCATGCGCTTGCCGGCCGGAACCGTCATGACCCTGCGCCCCCGCTGGAGCACCTCGTACGCCGTGACGGCCCGGTCGTCGGACGAGCGCTCCCACATCACGTGGACGGACGTGGCGCTGCCCGCCTGGGCGGTGACGCCCGAGGGCGTGGACGGGCGCGCGGTGTCCTTGGAGTCGCCCGCGTCCGCGCCGCCGCCGCACGCGGTGAGCAGGAGGGCGGCGGAAGCGGTCAGCACGGCGGCGGTGAGCGGGCGTGACACGATCGGCCTCCACGGGCGACAGGCTATTGGTCCAGACCTGTATGGCACATGGGGCGGACGGGTTTCAAGAGGCGGGACGACCTCAACGGCGTTGCCGTCACGGGGTCTTCGGCAGGGGGCGCCCCTGGCGCAGCGGTCCGGCCGCGTGCGCCGCGAGGGACGCCACCGTGGGGTCGGGGTGGTGTGCGGCGACGCCTTCGAGGACGCGGAGGGCGGTGCCCCCGCGGGAAGCCGGGCTGTCGGCCCTGACCAGGGCCTCGACGAGGGCGGGGGCGCCGCCGGGCCAGGCCGCCGCGGCGGCGTCGAAGGCGGCGGGCAGCGCCCGGGGCGGGGTGTCCCGGTCCGGTTCCCCGCCGCTCCGCCCGGCGGCCCGGGCGTGGGTGCGCAGGTCCCGGCGTCCGTACTCGGCCAGCGTCTCCAGGGTCAGCGCCGCTCGGGCGCCCAGCGGCACGCGCTCGGCGTCGGCGGGGCCGGCCTCGCCGCGGGAGACCAGCAGCCGGTGGGCGTGGGCCCCGGTGACCGGCCGGGCGAGGGCCGCGCGCAGCGCCTCGGCGGGGACGGCGGCGAGCGCGAAGCGGGCGAAGACGGCGGCCGTGTCGACCCCGGCGGCCCCGTGGTCCCCGTCCCGGTCCTGGTCCCGTTCCCCGCGCCGGTCGTCCCCGCCCCGGTCCCGGGCCGCCCGGTCGTCGGCGCCCGCGCCCGTCCCGGCGCCGGCTGCCTCGGCGGCGTCGAGCAGCGCGCTCCAGGCGGTGAGGCCGCGGCCCGCCGTCCACCGCCCGAGGGTGTCGGCCGCGGTCCGCTCCGGCCAGCTCCGGACGGCGGCGACGACCTCGGCCGCCTCCCACTCGGAGACCTCCTCGGCGTCCGGCACCGCCACGTGACCGGCGCTCAGGACGTGCCGCAGGACGGCGCTCCCGAGCGGGGTCAGGCCGTACGCGTCGTCCACCCGGTAGACGCAGCCCGTCGCGGCCAGCCGGTCGACGACGTCCGCCAGGGCGCGGGCGTGCTCCTCGATCCCGGCCAGTTCCTCGTCGCCGGGGTCCGGGACGCCCAGGAGGGCGGGGAGCAGGTCCCGGGGCGGCATCTCGTACGGCTCGTGCGCCGGCCGGTCCGGCCCGCGCTCGGGGACCTCCACGGGCGCGTCCTCCAGTTCCGGGTCGACCGGCAGGTCGCCGTTCTCCGCGGCCTTGCGCACGACGGAGTCGGCGGTGCCGCCCCGCTCGTAGAGCGCGTACAGCAGGTGCGCGGCGTCCTGCGCGTACTCCGAGTCGGAGGTGGAGCCGATGTCCTCGACCACGGCGGCCAGGATGTCGGCGGCGAGCTCGGTCAGCTCCTCCGGGGTACCGTCGGTCCATACGGTGGCGGCGGCGCCGTCGAAGCAGCGTTCGGCGAGTTCGTGCGGGACGTCGTCGGAGCCGGCGGCCAGCGCGGCCGGGAGCGGGGCCGCGTGCAGCAGTGCCCCGATCTCCTCCGGGGCGGGCGGCGCGGGCGGCGGCGGGAGGGGCCGGCGGGAGTCGCCGTAGTAGTCGAGGTGTTCGCCGAGCAGCCGGTCCGCGAGGGCGAAGTGGGGGATCGACTCGGGGCCCGGCGCGAGGCCGGCGTGGGGGCCGTCCGGTCCGGCGAGCGCGGCGGCGAGCCCGTCGGCCGTCCAGCGGTCGCTCAGCGCGGCCGCGATCCGCTCCAGCTCGGCGGGCAGGGCCTCGTCGGGCCGGTCCGCCCCCAGGGGCCCGCCGGGCAGCAGCGGGCCGGCCGGCGAGGGCTCCTCGACGTCGCGGGCGAAGGCGGCGAGCAGCGTCTCGCCGAGTTGCGCGCGGGCGGTGAAGGTGCGGGCGGCGACGTCGGAGCGGTGCAGGGGCGCGGGGAGCGCGGGCCGTTCGGCGTGCGGGGTGTCCTCGTGGGCGGCGAGCCACGCCCGTACGGCGGCGGGGTCGTCCGCGTCGGCCCCGTCGGCGCGCAGCAGGGACGCGTACCAGCGCGGCCAGGTGAGGTTCCACGGGTCGGCCATGGCCCGGCGGAACTCCGGCAGGGCGTCCTCGATCGCGGCGAGCAGCCGGGCGTGCCGCTTGGTGTTCAGGCGCCCGGCCGCCCGGGCCCGGTCGGCGAGCGCGACGAGCACCTCGGGCACGGCGTCGGTCTCCTCCGGGCCGGCCCACAGCAGGGCGGGCAGGTCCTCGTGGAGCACGGGGCCCAGCAGCCGCGCGGTCGGCTCGGGCACGCCGGTCCTGCGCTCGGCTCCGCGGAGGGCGAGCAGCGTCAGGACGGCGTCGGCGGCGCGTGGGGGCAGGGGGGCTTCGCCGCGGGCCTCCCGTTCCTCGTCCGCCCGGCTCAGGAAGTCGTCGAGTCCGGTGTTCAGCGCAGGGGTACGGATCACGGTCACTCGGGGAGCGTATGGTCCGCGTCCGGCCCGGCGCCGCTCGCGCACGGCCGGGGTAGCCCGATCAGGCGATGCCGTTGTCAGTGGGGTGCGCTTCACTGGATCCATCACTCTCCGTGACCATGTTGGGGGGATCATGACGGGGCGTCTGACGTATGTGACGTTCACCGGGCTGCGGGAGCGCGGGTGGACGGACGGGATGGTGCGGGAACTGCTGGGAGAGCCGGACGTGCAGGGCCGGGACCCGCGGCGGTGGTCGGTCGCGCCGGTGCGGCTGTTCCTGCTGGCGCGGGTGGAGGCGGTGGAGCGGACACCGGAGTTCGCGGCGTGCTCGGCGGCCGCCGGGCGCGGCGGGGCGGCGGCCCGGGCGGGGGCGGAGCGCCGGAGGCAGGCGGTTCTGGCGGCGTTGCGGGCGGAGCCGATCCGGGTGCCGAGGCTGCCGCGGGCGGAGCTGGAGCGCCGCGCGGTCCGGCACCGCCGGCTGGTGTCGGGCGAGCCCCCGGGCGGTGGCGGCGGCCCGGGGCCGGGGGCGGTGCGGCCCGGGTCTCCCGGGGCGTTGGCGGCGTGGCAGGTGGACTACCTGCGGCATGTGCTGAGCCGGTACGACGCGCTGCTGGACGGCCTCTTCGGGGCGACCGGGAGGGCGGAGGCCGAGCGGCTGCTGCGGGAGCGGGTGTACGGGGCGATCGCCCGGGCGTACCCGTGGCTGGCGGCGGAGTGCGGGCGGAGGGCGCGGTGAGGGCCGACGATGAGATTCCGGGCCCGTCGCGGTCTGCCCACGGGACGTACCGAAGACGTACGGACGGACACCTACGGAGAGAACATGATCGATCTTGGACCCGCGACCCTCGGGGTGACGCGGCTGCTGGACGCCGTCGGGGACGACCGGCTGGACGGCCCGACGCCCTGCCCCGACTACACCGTGCGGGACATCCTCGCCCACCTGGAGGGGCTGGCGGTCGCCTTCCGCGACGCCGCGGGGAAGGACCTCGGGCCCACCACGGACACGGATCCGGGGACCGGTCTGCCGCCGCTCACGGAGGACTGGCGCACCGCGCTCCCCCGCCGGCTCGACGAGCTCGCCGCCGCCTGGCGCGCCCCGGAGGCGTGGGAGGGCACCACGCGGGCCGGCGGGGTGACCCTGCCCGGGGAGGTGGCCGGGCTGGTCGCGCTGAACGAGGTGCTGATCCACGGCTGGGACCTCGCCCGGGCGACCGGCCAGGGGTACGCCCCGGACGAGGCGTCCCTGGAGATCTCGTACGCCTTCCTCGCCCCGGGCGCGGACGACCCCGCCGAGCGCGGCCCGTTCGGCCCCCCGATGCCGGTGGCCGACGGGGCGCCCCTGCTCGACCGGGTGATCGGCCTCAGCGGCCGGCGACCGGACTGGCGTCCGGGGGTGGCCGCGTGAAAACCGGATGAGCGGTGCGGGGGCGCCGTGCCATGCTCCGGAACCATGGCACGCCCTCCCCGACCCAGTCTGTACATCTCCGTCGACATCGAGGCCGACGGTCCCATCCCCGGGCCGTACTCGATGCTGAGCATCGGGGCGGCGGTGGCGGGCCGGCAGGACGCCGACGCGTACACGGCGGCCGACCCGCAGGCGCGCACGTTCTACCGGGAGCTGCGGCCCATCAGCGAGGACTTCGTCCCCGAGGCGCTCGCGGTGAGCGGCCTGGACCGGGCGCGGCTGCTGCGTGAGGGCGCCGAACCGAAGGCCGTCCTGTACGAGTTCAGCGCCTGGGTGCGGAGGGTGAGCGGGGACGCCCAGCCGGTCATGTGCGGCTATCCGGCCGCGTACGACTGGACGTTCCTGTACTGGTACCTGATGCGGTTCACGGGCGCGAGCCCCTTCGGCCACTCCGGCTGCATGGACATGAAGACGCTGTACGCCACCAAGGCGCGTCTGCCGCTCCGGGCCGTGGCCAAGCGGACGATGCCGCCCGAGCTGCTGTCCCGACGGCGCCACACGCACCACGCCCTGGACGACGCCATCGAGCAGGCGGAACTCTTCAGCAACCTGATGGCGTGGCCGGGGGCTTGAAGCCGGGGGCCGGATGACGGCCGAGCCTGAACTCGGGGGCTTGGTGCCGGGTCGTGTCCGGGGCCCGACCTCGGTGTTTGTGCTGGCGCCCTGAGGCTGGGGCCGAGCCCACGCCCCCGACGCGCGGCGGGCGCGTACGGCACCCCGTCGGTGCCGTACGCGCCCGCCGGGCCGGGGCGGTCAGTGCGCCGGGGCCGGCTTCGCGGTGCGGGTTTCGGAGATCTCCTCGCCGGGTTCCATCGGGGCGGTGACCTCGTCGGCGTCGCGGCCTCCTTTGCCCAGGTGGTTGAAGACCAGGTTGAGCAGGACGGCGGCGACGCAGCCGGTGGAGATGCCGGAGTCGAGGATGATCTTCGCGGTCTCCGGGAACGCGTGGTAGAACTCCGGCGCCGTGATGGGGATGATGCCCACGGCCAGTGAGACGGCCACGATCAGGACGTTGTTGTCCTTCTCCAGACCGGCCTTGACCAGCGTCTGGATGCCGCTCGCGGCGACCGAGCCGAAGAGGACGACGCCCGCGCCGCCCAGCACCGGGCGCGGGACGACCGAGATCAGCGAGGCGGCGACCGGGGAGAGGCCCATGAGGACCAGGAAGCCGCCGCCCGCGGCGACGACGAACCGGCTGCGGATCCTCGTCATGGCGACGAGCCCGATGTTCTGGGCGAAGGCGCTGCACATGAAGCCGTTGAACAGCGGGCTGATCGCCGAGCCGAGGGTGTCGGCGCGCAGGCCGGCGGCGATGGTCTTCTCGTCGGCGGGCCGTTCGACGATCTCGCCGAGCGCGAGCATGTCGGCGGTCGACTCGGTCATCGACACCAGCATCACCACGCACATGGAGATGATCGCGGCGAGGGCGAACTGCGGGGCGCCGAAGTGGAACGGTGTCGGGAAGCCGACGATGTCCGCCTCCGTGACCGGGCTGAAGTCGGTGGCGCCGAAGGGTATGGCGATGAGCGTGCCCAGCACCAGGCCTATCAGTACGGCGATCTGCTTGACGAAGCCGCGGGTGAAGCGCCGGAGCACCAGGACCAGCACCAGGGTGATCGCCGCGAGGGAGAGGTAGGTGGTCGAACCGTAGTCGTCCGCCGCCGGATTGGGGCCCTGCGCCCAGCCGAACGCGACCGGCAGCAGGGAGACACCTATCAGGGTGATGACGGTGCCGGTGACGACCGGCGGGAAGAAGCGGACCAGCTTGCTGAAGTAGGGCGCGGCGATGAAGCCCAGCAGGCCCGCGACGATGATCGCCCCGAAGATGACCGGGAGCGCGTCGGCCTTGTCGTCGGTGGTGTCGATGATGGCGAGCATGGGGGCGACACCGGCGAAGGTGACGCCGTTGACGAACGGGAGCCGTGCGCCGATCTTCCAGACGCCGAGGGTCTGGAGGAAGGTGGCGAGGCCCGCTGTGAAGAGGCTCGCGCCGGTGAGGAAGGTGAGTTCGGTGCCGGACAGCCCCACGGCCGCGCCGACGATCAGCGGCGGGGCCACCACGCCCGCGTACATGGCGGCCACGTGCTGGAGGCCGCTGGTGAACATCTTCAGGGGCGGGAGCGTCTCGTCGACCGGATGCTTCCGGTCCGCCGGGGCGGCTCCTGCGTCGGTGGCGTCTTCGTCGTTGCGAAACCTGGGCTTGGCGGCCACGTGGGTTCCTCCGGTCGGTTACACGTGCTGTGGGACGTGGATTTCAGGGAGGTGCTGCAGGTGTTGCGCCCGGGGGGTGTGTCGTCCAGGGGACCGACACCCTTCACCGTTCCGGGGGGTGCGTACCTCATTGCGGTACGGCACCCCCCGGTCCGGCTGCCGCGGACCCCGCTCGGGTCCACGGCGACCGGTCGAGGGCCGTCCCCCTCGACCGGACTTCGTGGATCGCCCACCGCGCGTGGAGCGCGGGCGGCGATGTGCGCCCGGGGCTCAGCCCTGGGCGGCGATCCGGGCGAGGCGCTGGGCCTCTTCCCGGGTGGAGCGCGCGATGGCGTCCTCGTCGACGGTGAGCAGGCGGTCGTTCTCGACGATCTGCTTGCCGTTGACGAACGACGCGGTGACCGGGGCCGCCGCGCCGAAGACGAGTGCGGTCACCGGGTCGGCGATGGAGGCGTGGGCGAGCGTGTCCAGCTTCCACAGCACCAGGTCGGCGAGCTTGCCCGCCTCGAGGGAGCCGATCTGCGTGGCCCGGCCGAGGACCTGGGCGCCGCCGAACGTACCGAGGCGCAGGGCCTGCCGTGCGTTCAGGGCGGCCTCGCGGTGCACACTGTTGAGGCGGTTGATCAGCAGCGCGTTGCGCAGCTCGGTGTGGAGCTCGCCGGACTCGTTGGAGGCGGTGCCGTCGACGCCGAGGCCGACCGGGACGCCGGCCTTGAGCATGTCCGGTACGCGCGCGATGCCGGCGGCGAGGCGGGCGTTGGACGACGGGCAGTGGGCGACACCGGTCCTCGTCCGGGCGAAGGCCTCGATGTCGGAGTCGTTCATGTGGACGCAGTGCGCCATCCACACGTCCTCGCCGAGCCAGCCGGTGGACTCGAAGTAGTCGGTCGGGCCCATGCCGAACAGTTCCTTGCAGAACTGCTCCTCCTCCACGGTCTCCGAGCCGTGGGTGTGCAGCCGGACGCCGAGGCGGCGGGCCAGCTCGGCACCCTGCTTGAGCAGTTCGGTGGAGACGGAGAACGGGGAGCAGGGGGCGACGGCGACCTGCGTCATGGCGTCGAAGGAGGCGTCGTGGTGCTTCTTGACGGTCTCCTCGGTGGCGGCGAGGGCGCCTTCGAGGGTCTCGACGGCGAAGTCCGGGGGCAGGCCGCCGTCCTTCTCGCTGCGGTCCATGGAGCCGCGGGCCAGGGTGAAGCGGACGCCCATCTCGGAGGCGGCCTTGATGATGGCGCCGGACAGGTCGCCGGAGTCCTTGGGGAACACGTAGTGGTGGTCCATGGCGGTGGTGACGCCGCCGCGGGCCATCATGGCCAGCGAGCCCTGGGCCGCCGAGTACCCCATCTGCTCGTCGATGCGCGCCCACGTCGGGTAGAGGGCGACGAGCCAGTTGAAGAGGTTGTGGTCGGTGGCCAGGCCACGGGTGATCCACTGGTAGAAGTGGTGGTGGGTGTTGATGAGGCCGGGGGTGACGAGGTGGCCGGTGGCGTCGATGCGCCGGACCACGTTCTCCAGGTTGGCGGGGGCCTTGCCCGCCCCGACCGACTCGATCCTGTTGTCCGCGATGACGAGGTGGCCCGAGGCGTACTCGGTGTCGTTCGCGTCGACGGTCGCGATCGCGCAGTTCTCGATCACGATGCGCTGGGTGGCGCTCTGGGCTGCCGAAGGTGCCATGGTGCTTCCTTCTTCTGTCAGTGGCGGTGTGGGCACGGCAGGACCCTAGGAGGATTTGAGTGCCGGGACCGTCTGACGGCTCCGGGTGCCGAGATGGTGGAAGAACAGGTTGAGCAGGACGGCGACGAGTGCCCCGGCGCTGATGCCGGAACCGAGCACGGTCTGCGCCCAGGCGGGGAACTCCGCGTAGAAGGTGGGCGCGGCGAGCGGGATGATGCCCGCTCCGAGGGCGACGGCCACCAGGATGATGTTGGAGCTGTCGTCGAGGCCGGCCTCGGAGAGCGTACGGATGCCGCTGACCGCGATCGAGCCGAAGAGGACGATACCGGCTCCGCCCAGGACGGGCATGGGGACGAGCGACACGACCGCGCCGAGCACCGGGAACGTTCCGAGGACCAGGAGCGCGCCACCGGCGACCGCGACGACGTAGCGGCTGCGCACCCGGGTCAGGGAGACGACGCCGACGTTCTGGGCGAACGCGGAGGTGGGGAACCCGCCGAAGACGGGTCCGACCAGGGTGGCGAGGCCGTCCGTGCGCAGGCCGCGGGTGATGGTCCGCCCGTCGGTGCGGCGCTCGCAGATCTCGCCGAGGGCGAGCATCCCGGCGCTGGACTCGGTCATCAGGACCAGCATCACGATGCACAGGGAGAGGATCGCGGCGGGCTGGAACTCGGGGGTGCCGAAGGCGAAGGGCGAGGGCAGCGCGGCGACCGGCGCGTCCTTCAGGGCGGCGAAGTCGGCCATACCGAAGGGGATGGCGGCGAGGGTGCCGATGAACAGACCGAGGAGCAGGGCGATCTGTTTGACGAAGCCCCGGCCGAAGCGCTGGAAGAGCAGGATCACGACGAGCGTGAAGGCGGCGAGCGCGAGGTACTTCATGGCTCCGAAGTCGGCGGCGCTCTTGTCCCCGCCCTGCGCCCAGCCGACCGGTACGGGCATCAGGGTCACCCCGATGAGGGTGATGACGACGCCGGTGACGAGCGGCGGGAAGAAGCGCAGCAGCCGGCCGAAGAAGGGGCCGACGGCGAGGCAGAACACTCCGGCGACCATCACCGCACCGTAGATGGCGGGCAGTTGGTGACCCGGGGCGCTGGTCTCGGCGATGGCGAGCATCGGCGCGATACCGGCGGAGGAGGCGGCGTTGACGAACGGGAGCCGGTTCCCGGCGATGTTCGTGACGCCGATGGTCTGGAGGATGGTGGCGAGGCCGGCGATGAGCAGGCTCGCCGCGATCAGCCGGGTCATCCCGGCGGTGTCCAGGCCGACGGCCTGGCCGATGATGAGCGGAGGGGTGACGACGCCCGCGTACATGGCGGCGATGTGCTGGAGCGCGGCGGGGACGAGCCGTGCGAGGGGGAGCTTTTCGTCCACCGGGTGGCAGGGGATCTTCTCCGGTGGGGTGGAACACGGGCCTTCAGGTGCCGGCCCCATTGCGGGCTGTGCCATTGCTGTTCCCTCCGGTCCGGTGCCGCCCCGCCCGCTGCGGGCGGGGCGGGGCGGTCATCGGCCTGGCAATCAGAGGTTGGTCATGTCGACCGGGATCTGCGGCTCCACACCGTCCCGGAGGATGGTGGCCTCGATGAGGCCGTACGGGCGGTCCGCCGCGAAGTAGACCTCGTTGTCGTTCTTGAGC
Organism: Streptomyces ficellus; assembly: GCF_009739905.1. NCBI lineage: Bacteria > Bacillati > Actinomycetota > Actinomycetes > Kitasatosporales > Streptomycetaceae > Streptomyces > Streptomyces ficellus. The sequence goes on from NZ_CP034279.1 coordinate 1,320,663, forward strand.
CCGAAGGGCTCGAGGTCGACCAGGAAGTGGTGCTTGTTCGGCAGGGAGAAGCGCACCTCGTCGATCTCCGACCGGTTGTTGATGATGCGCGAACCCATCTGGTACAGCGTCTGCTGGAGCGACAGGGAGTACGTCTCGGCGAAGGCCTGGAGCATGTGCTTCCGCACCTGCTCGTAGGACTTCTCCCAGTTGGGCATCCGCTGCTCGTCGTCGGTCCAGTTGAACCGCCAGCGGCCGGAGACCTGGGTGGCGAGGATGCGGTCGTACGCCTCCTGGAGGGTGGTGTACTTGTCCTTCACGTACCCCCAGAACTCCGAGTTGGTGGAGTTCATGACGACCAGGTCCTTCAGGCCGGATATGACCTGCCAGTTCTCACCGTCGTAGGTGATCTCCGAGACGCGGGTCTCCTGGCCCTTGCGGACGAAGGAGTGCTTGACCTCGTCGGCGCCGATGAACTTGGAGTTGGCGTCGGAGGTGGCGATGCGCTCCCAGGCGTACTCCTCGATGCGGATGCGCGCCTGGTGGATCGGCTCCTGCGAGGTCACGAAGTGACGGGCGAGGTGGATGCCGAACTGCTCGGCGGACTCGATGCCGTACTCCTTGGCGAACGCGTACACCGTGTTCTTGGTGGTGTCGGTCGGCAGGACGTTGGCGTTCGAGCCGGAGTAGTGGACGTCGTCCATGTCGCCGGAGAGGGCGACCGAGACGTTGAGGTCCTTGATGTGGTGGGTGTCGCCGTCCCGCGTGATCTTGACGACGCGGTTCTCTGCTTTGCCGTACTGGTTCTGGCCGAGAATCGTGGGCATGTGTCTGCTAGCTCCCTCGGTAAACGGAGTAGCCGAACGGGTTGAGCAGCAGCGGTACGTGGTAGTGCTCGCCCGGGACGACGGCGAACGTGATCGCCACCTCCGGGAAGAACGCGCCGCTGTCCCTTACGCGGGGGGCGTCCTGCTGCGCCTCGGCTTGCTTCACTGTGTTGTCGGAACCCGTGAAGTACGCCTCGGTCTCGAAGTCGAGACGTACGTGGGTGGTGCCTTCCGGCAGGGCCGGCAGGTCCTTGCATCGCCCGTCCGCGTCGGTCGCCGAGCCGCCGAGCGCCACCCATCGCGCGCCGGACCCGCTGCGGGCCGACAGGGAGATGGCGACGCCCTCGGCGGGGCGGCCGATGCTGGTGTCCAGGATGTGCGTGGACACCGACGCCGTGGTCTCGGTGCTCATGCGGCGCTCTCTTCCTCTACGAGACGGGTCAGCCGGATGCGGTTGATCTTGCCCAGTTCGGTGCGGACGATCTCCCGCTCCTGCTCGGGCGAGTTCTCGATCCGGGTGCGGACCGCGTCGCGCATCTGCTCGCCGGTCCGGCCGGTGGCGCAGATCAGGAAGACGTGACCGAACTTCTCCTGGTAGGCCAGGTTCAGTTCGAGCATCTCCGCCTTGAGTTCCTCGGAGGCGCCGGCCATCCCGCTCTGCTCGCGGGAGGAGGTCGGGTCTCCGGGCTTGGGGCGGCCGATCGGCGGGTGTCCCGCCATGGCCTCGGCCAGGTCTTCCGCGGTCAGCTCGGCCATGGCGGCGTCACTGGCGAGAAAGAGGGCCTCGGTGGTGGCGTACGGGCGCTGGGCGAGCAGTTTGCTCCCCCAGGCCGAGCTTGCACACACCTCGTGCAGGGCGGCGAGCGCGTCGCCGTCCGCGGAGGTGTTGAACCGTGTGAGGCCCGCGGTGGGTTCGGGGGTCTCCCCCGAGAAGCGCTGTGTACTCGAAGTCACGGGAGCCTCCGTGGCTGTATTCCTGTGCTTGGACGGGCTGCGGATAGCTAACGCCCTCGCCCAACGCGCCGTCAACACTTTGTTGAAACTTCGGTGACACAAAAGCCGCCGTCCCGGCATCCGGACGGCGGCTGACTCCACAACGTACTCACCTACTCACTCTTCGCGGCGTTTTCCCTGTTCAGGTAGTTATAGACGGTGAACCGGCTGACCCCGAGGGCGCCGGCGACCGTCTCCACACCGTGCCGGACGGAGAACGCGCCGCGCGCCTCCAGGGTCCGTACGACGGCCTGCTTGGTCTTGCGGTCCAGCTCCGAGAGCGGTTTCCCGTGCCGGCGCTCCATCGCCGCCAGGATGTGGTCCAGGGAGTCGGCGAGCTGGGGCAGGCGGACGGCGACGACGTCCTCGCCCTCCCAGGCGAGGACGACGTCGTCGGCCGTGGCCTGCTCCGGCCCCATCATCTGGGCTCCCATCGCGTCCACCAGCGGCTTCACCGCGGCGACCAGGGGGTGATCTCCCGGCTCGGTCACTTCTCGCCCTCCCCGGCCTCGCCGATCACGTTGACCTGCAGCGAGACCCGGGTGGCACCCGCGCCCAGGGTCTGCCGGAGCAGGGCGTCGACCGCGGTGAGCACCGCGTCCGCACCGCCTTCGGCCGTATTGCCGAACGGCCCCACGTCCACGGCGTCCAGATCGGCCGCCTGAATGACCTCCCGGGCCACCACCGCATGAGCGGGCGCCTCGTCCAGGTCAAAGGGCTCTGTCGTGAACTCCACTCTCAGTCGCTGCATGCCCCCACGTTAAGCAATGGCGCCACCGCGGGCGACGGCGGAGGTGGCGGGGTACGCCGAGGCGATGCGCCCCGCCTCGGCGCCCCCCTCTGTCTCAGCGCGCCGCAGGTTGTAGCGCCGCACAAGCGGGCGGGGTGTCGTTCGGGGGTTCGGCCGGAAGGCGCGATTTTTGCCGTCCGCCCTTGACAGCCCTCCCCCACGACAGGCAATCTTCCGTTAAGCAGAAACGAACTTCCGCAATACGGAAGGAGCGCCGAACCCCTCATGGGATACACGGACCAGCGCTTCAATGTGAACCTGTCGATCCTCTTCACCGAACTCCCGCTCCTGGAGCGTCCCGCGGCCGCCGCCGCGGCCGGCTTCACCGCGGTCGAGCTGTGGTGGCCCTGGATCGAGACGCCGACGCCCGACCGGCGCGAGCTCGACGCCCTGAAGAAGGCTCTGGACGACGCCGGCACCCAGCTGGTCGGCCTGAACTTCTACGCGGGGCAGCTGCCCGGCCCCGACCGCGGCGCCCTGTCCGTCCCCGGTGAGGAGTCGGAGCGCTTCCGCGCCAACATCGAGGTGGCCGCCGACTTCGCCGCCTCCGTCGACTGCAAGGCCCTCAACGCCCTGTACGGCAACCGCGTCGACGGCGTCGACCCGGCCGTACAGGACGAGCTCGCCCTGGAGAACCTGGTCCTGGCGGCCCGCGCGGCCGACCGGATCGGTGCGATCCTGCTGATCGAGGCGCTCAACAAGCCGGAGTCGCCGCGCTACCCCCTGGTGAGCGCCCCGGCCGCCGTCGCGGTCGTCGACAAGGTCAACGCGGCCACGGGTCTTGGCAACGCCAAGTTCCTGCTGGACCTGTACCACCTGTCGATGAACGGTGAGGACCTGCCCGAGGTCATCGAGAACTACACCGCCAAGACCGGCCACGTCCAGATCGCCGACAACCCGGGCCGCGGCGCGCCGGGCACCGGCGACCTCGACCTCGAGGGCCTCCTCGACCGCCTGAGGAAGGCCGGTTACGAGGGCTGGGTCGGCCTGGAGTACAAGGCCGGCGACCGCCCGAGCGCGGAGAGCTTCGAGTGGCTTCCGCGGTCGCAGCGCGCGGCCAACTGACGTCACGTACAACAGTTTTGAGAGAGGTACCCTCATGAGCACGCTCCCCAAGATCGCGTGGATCGGTCTCGGCATCATGGGTTCGCCCATGTCCGAGAACCTGCTGAAGGCCGGCTACCCGGTCACCGGCTACACGCTGGAGCAGGACAAGCTGGACCGGCTGGCCAAGGCCGGCGGCACGGCCGCCAAGTCGATCGCCGAGGCCGTCGCCGACGCGGACGTGGTCATCACCATGGTCCCCGCGTCCCCGCAGGTCGAGGCCATCGCCTACGGTCCCGAGGGCATCCTCGAGAACGCCAAGCAGGGCGCCCTGCTGATCGACATGTCCTCGATCACCCCGCAGACCTCCGTCGACCTGGCGAAGGCCGCCGCCGACAAGGGCATCCGGGTGCTGGACGCCCCGGTGTCCGGCGGTGAGGCCGGTGCCATCGAGGCGGTACTGTCGATCATGGTCGGTGGCGAGCAGGCCGACTTCGACACCGCCAAGCCGATCCTCGAGGCGCTGGGCAAGACCATCGTCCTGTGCGGCCCGCACGGCTCCGGCCAGACGGTGAAGGCCGCCAACCAGCTGATCGTCGCGGTGAACATCCAGGCCTGCGCCGAGGCCGTGGTCTTCCTGGAGAAGTCCGGCGTCGACCTCAAGGCCGCGCTCGACGTCCTCAACGGCGGGCTGGCCGGCTCGACCGTGCTGACCCGCAAGAAGGACAACTTCCTGAACCGGGACTTCGCCCCCGGCTTCCGGATCGACCTCCACCACAAGGACATGGGCATCGTGACCGACGCCGCCCGCAACGTCGGCGCCTCGCTGCCGGTCGGCGCCGTGGTCGCCCAGCTGGTCGCCTCCCTGCGCGCGCAGGGCGACGGCGGCCTGGACCACTCGGCCCTGCTGCGCGCCGTCGAGCGCCTCTCCGGCTCGCAGGTCTGAGCCCTCTCGCAGGTCTGAGCCTTCCGGCTCCCCAGATTTCCGGGCGGCGTCGTCGCTGACACCTGTCCTGTCGCGCCCAGGCGGCGGCGCCGTCCGGAACACCCCTTCTTCACTTTCAACAAACTGTTGACGTGAGCTCGGAGGCGTACTTACGCTCCTCGCACCGCCAGCAGCCCCGTACGTATCGGAAGGTCACGATGTCGAAGCGCGTGCTTACGACCGAGTCCGGCGCCCCCGTCGCCGACAACCAGAACTCCGCCACCGCCGGCGTCGGTGGCCCGCTCCTCCTCCAGGACCAGCACCTGCTGGAGAAGCTCGCCCGCTTCAACCGTGAGCGCATCCCGGAGCGTGTCGTGCACGCCCGTGGGTCCGGTGCGTACGGCTACTTCGAGGTCACCGACGACGTCACCGCCTACACCAAGGCGAACTTCCTCGGCGAGGTCGGCAGGCGTACGGAGCTGTTCCTCCGCTTCTCGACCGTCGCCGACTCCCTCGGCGGCGCGGACGCGGTCCGCGACCCGCGCGGTTTCGCGGTGAAGTTCTACACCGAAGAGGGCAACTACGACCTCGTCGGCAACAACACCCCGGTGTTCTTCATCAAGGACCCGATCAAGTTCCCCGACTTCATCCACTCCCAGAAGCGCGACCCGTTCACGGGCAAGCAGGAGCCGGACAACGTCTGGGACTTCTGGGCGCACGCCCCCGAGGCGACGCACCAGATCACCTGGCTCATGGGCGACCGCGGCATCCCCGCCTCGTACCGCCACATGAACGGCTACGGCTCGCACACCTACCAGTGGACCAACGAGGCGGGCGAGGCCTTCTTCGTCAAGTACCACTTCAAGACGAACCAGGGCATCCGCTCCCTGTCGTCCGAGCAGGCCGCCGAGGTCGTCGGCAAGGACGCCAACTCGCACCAGACGGACCTGCTCCAGGCCATCGAGCGCGGTGTGAACCCCTCCTGGACCCTGTACGTGCAGATCATGCCGGCGGCCGAGGCGGCGGACTACCGCTTCAACCCGTTCGACCTCACCAAGGTCTGGCCGCACGCCGACTACCCGCTCCAGCGCGTGGGCCGCCTGGTCCTCGACCGCAACCCGGACAACGTCTTCGCCGAGGTCGAGCAGGCCGCGTTCTCGCCGAACAACTTCGTCCCCGGCATCGGCCCCTCCCCGGACAAGATGCTCCAGGGCCGCCTCTTCGCCTACGCGGACGCCCACCGCTACCGCCTCGGTGTGAACCACACCCAGCTCCCGGTGAACGCCCCGAAGGCCACGGTGGCGGACAACTACGGCCGTGACGGTCTCATGGCCACGCGCTACGGCTCGCGCCACGACAAGAACTACGAGCCCAACTCGTACTCCGGCCCGGCGCAGACCGACGCGGCGCTCTCCGCCCCGCTCGCCGTCAGCGGCCACACCGGCACCCACGCGGCCCCGGCCCACGTGAAGGACGACGACTTCTTCCAGGCGGGCGAGCTGTACCGCCTGATGTCGGAGGAGGAGAAGTCCCGCCTCGTCGCGAACATCGCCGGCGGCCTGTCCCAGGTCTCCCGCGAGGACGTCATCGAGAAGAACCTCGCCCACTTCCACGCCGCCGACCCGGACTACGGCAAGCGCGTCGAGGAAGCGGTCCGCGCCCTGCGCGAGGACTGATCCCAGGGGCGAACCCAGACCGCGTACGGCTCCTGACGGGAGGTCGGCAGCCGTACGCAGTCCGCACCGCGGGCCCGGATGAGGGGTGGTCAGCGGTACGGACAGCGTGAGGACCGCGGCGGCGAGCGTGCCAGTGCGGTGGTAAGGAATCCCGGCCACCTTCTTGACCTGAAGGAAGGCCCGGCCGGAACTCCGTCGCCGCCGCCGCGGTCCCAACGCCACACCTCCCCCTCCAGACCCCCGTCCGGCGGCGCGAACGTCCTGTCGCGCCAGCCTCGCACCGTCGGACGGTCACCACTGCACACCGGGCGACCGGGCAACAGGCCAGAGCGCGGAGTTGGGGTTTACGGTCCCCCAACTCCGCGCTCTTCTGCGTGCGTCTGACGTGCAGCATTCCCACTTCGTCATCAGGGAACCCCGTTCGTGTGGGGACACGATGGGATGTGCTCACGTGTTTCCCGGCCTGTCGTGCTCCGGCACACCGACCGTACGGCCAGGTACACCCGGCGACCATCGGCAATCCCACCGCAGACGATGTGCACCGGAGGTACGGGCGGAAGAGAGCGGCGACCGAGACCAGCCCTCCGCTCACTCGTCGTCGCCCTTCTTCGGCCGGTGTTCTCCCGAGCCGGTGTAGCCGCGGAGCACGACCTGCACGGTGCTGGGGCCAGGGCATTCGTCGCCCGCCGCACTTCCTCCTCGCCCATCCCGGCCCTTGCAGCATCGGTGGGCCGCCTGCCAGGACTGTTGGGGCCCCTGCGGTCATGAGCTGCGGGGAACGGGCCCGGGTGCACCGGAGCGACACCCCGCCCGCCCCTCCGGCCCAGGTCGGCGCCCCTGGCGACAGTTGGTGTTGCAGGTCAGGAGCCGCACCACGACACAACGGCGTGGCGGAAGGCCTCGGAGACGGGTTGCGTGTAGAGCACCAGGGTGCCGGTGGACGGATCGCCCACGACCCCGTCACCACCACCGCGCACACTCACTGACCCCGGGGCGGCCGTCCCGGCCCCATCCCACATGGGAGACGGGAGCGCCATCATGGCACCCGCGAAGAAGACCATGCCCCTGAGCGAATCCCGCGACCGGAATGAGCAGAGCAAGGCCGCCCGATCCGCCGAGAAGAACCAGCCCACGACGCACCCGAGCAGAAGAAGGGAAGATGGGCCACATGAACCAGCACAAGAGCTTCGAGGAACGGCGACCGGCCACGATCGAATGGGTCCGGGCCAACGGGCTCGACCCGGACGCCATCGGCGAGGACGTTCAGGTCGTTGCCGGCAGGTTCATCCGCTACCAGCCGGTGGTGACAGCTAACGACGGATCGAAGTCCCTGGGTGAGCCGCGCCTCATCCCCATGAAGGTGGCACCCACGCCCTGACCGCCGCATCGAGACCGGCGCCGCCGCGCGTCCCTCCGACGCGGCGCGTCCTCTTTCGTGTCCGGATCCCGCGAACCCCTCACACCCGCCCATCCACCAGCGGTACGTTCACCATCCCCCACACCACCGCCGCACCGCCCGAGGGGACCACCGTGAACCAGCCTCCGCCGCAGTACCCTGGCCAGTACGCCCCATACCCGCCGCCCCTGCCGCCGAAGAAGGGCATGGGCGCCGGCGCGATCGTCGCCATCACCCTCGGCAGCGTCGTCGGCGTCATCGTGCTCCTCGGCATCGTCGGCGCCCTGGCCGGCAGCGGCAGCGACACCGGCAGGAAGGACGTCACCGCCGTGAAGAGCAGCACGCCGGACGCCAAGCCCGCCGAGCAGCCGGCCGCAGCCCCTGAAGAGCAGTCGCAGACGGACCAGTTCAAGGCGTTCGTGGTCAAGGAGGGGACGGCTGCGGAGAAGGCCGCCGCCCAGCACGTGACCCGCGTCCAGGGAGCCGACGAGCAGAACAACGTCCTGGACTCCGCCGAGATCCACACCGACTACACCGGCGGTCTCCTCGGCCCGCACGGCGGGGACGGCAAGCTCCTCGCGAGCATCTTCGCCGAGTGGAAGACATCAAAGAACGGTCTCGTCACCGTGTACGACGGCCAGGGGCAGATCCTCGCGAACGGCAACTTCTGATGACCGACTTCCAGTGGGCCATCGCCTGGACCGTCGTCATCACCGGCCTGGTCGTCGCCGCGCTGTACGGGATGTCCATCGGCGCGGACCTCGGCGGCCTGCTCAGCTGACCGAACTGCGCCCGCAGGTGCGTCTGGCCGAATCAGAACCCGATCCGGCTTGCCCGGACACAGACGAAACTCCCGAAGGCCCCGCCACCCTGTGGGGCCTTCGTCATGTCCGGAGGTGATCACGTGGGCGGCAACCAGTTCACGCACCCCGTCACCGAAGAGACCCGCGAACGAGTCCGCGCGCTGCACGCCGGAGGATGCGGCCGGAACGAGAGAGTCCGAGGCGAACGGCATCCCGCCCGCGTTCCAACACCTGCACGCCCGCGCCATCGACGCCGAAGTCGCCGCCCAGGCCTTGCGAGAGGACAACGACCGGCTTCGCGAGCGCGTCGCCGTCTATGCCCAGGTCATCCACGAACTCCGGACCGAGCTGGACAGGCGCACCGACAGCACCACCCACCGCAGCCCCGTCCGGCGCCTGCCGACCAGGGTCTGAAGGGCGAGGCGACATGGCTGTTGAGCGCGTCCTGTGAACGAGTCTTGTAGTCGACCCGTCCTGCCAGCTCCCCGCTCGGCTTCAGTCTCCTCCGCCGTCACGCCAGGCAGTTTCAGCTCAGCAGAGGATTGCCCCTGAGGTTCGCTTCCCCGCACGGCCAGGGGCCCTCGGCCAGCGGCCCCAGCGGTGTACGGAAGACCAGGACCTCGTTGTCCAGGGAGACGACGACACTGCCTTCGCTCAGCAGTAGCGCACGACTGATTACCGCTCGGCTGTCATCCATGGCGAACAGCTCGTGTCCGGCGAGATCCGTGTCCACAGCGAGCAGCTTGCCGTCTCGCCAGAACACCGTGGTTCCCTCGCAGTCCATCGCGGGGTAGGACGTGTAGTAACCCGTCAGTGGCGGCCCGTCCACAAGGCTGTTGTCCGGTGCGAGCCGCCGGAAGCGTGATCGCGAAGGCAGGCTGTTTTCGAGCTCCGGGCCGCAGAAGCCGCCGTTCTTGTCGACGAGCATTGCCCCATGGCTGGCCCAGCGCGCGGTTTCGACACCGTCCCGGCCGAAACGGCCGGTCGTGAAGGCACCGTAACCCTGGGATCCGAGCAGGAACTGGCCAGGGCCAGCTATCGCCTTTCGGCCTGTGGGCGCGGGAGCGGTGACCGAGATGATCGCGCCACTGTCCAGGTCGAGGAAGAACGTCCTTCCGATGCCACCCCGTGTGTCGGTGAAACTGGCTGCGATTCTGTCGGCCGATACGAGCAGTGGCTCCCAGTGATCAATGCCGATCTCCTCCGGGACCCAAGGCCTACGCGGCCGGATCTCCCATCCGGTCCGGTCTCCTGTCTCCACCACACCTGGGAACGAGACCGCACCGAGCGCAATCGGCGTGGACCAGAGGCACTCCCCTTCTCTCGTGTACCGGGCCACGCGAGGCTCCGGTACAGAGGTGGGTCGGCTTCGTTCCCTACGGACCATGCGGGAGCCGCTGACCCAGGAAATGACGAACCCGTCGTCGAGGAGGACGAATGCGCCGATCTCCTCATCGGCGCGGCACTCCGGGCGGGCGGTGGGCCCCGTGGAACCGTCCGGCAGAACACTTTCCAGGAGCTGACCGTCGCGGTCTGGGTAGGCGAGCCACAGCGCGCCGTCCGTGGCCAGACGGGATTGCGGCTTGCCTGTCCCAGGGTAGGTCCGCCGCCACTCCACCGTGCCTGAAAGGTCGACCCTCGTGATGACGGTCGCCAGCGGATTCGGGCCGTAGCCGGTCACGGTCAGTGGCCCGGAGGGGTCGGATGTGGCCACAGCCCGGACCTGGCCCGGCACGGTGAAACGCGATGAGAGGGGCATGCGTCCGCATCTTGCCGCATGTCTCTCCTTTCGGGGCTCAGCTGCTGAGGTCAACCACGCCCCACGCGGTGAACGGCTCAGCCTGGACGTAGATCCTGCTTCCTCGGCTGACGGCGCGGCGGCGGCCGGGCAGGTGGCCGTCGGGCAGGGTGAGCAGGCCCACGTCCGTTGGCTCGACGGATGCTTCGGTGAGCTCTCCGCGGGTGAGCCGGTCCACCTCTTCGCCGTAGCCGCCGTAAAAGGCGACCCGCTCGCCGTGGATGGCGACTGCCTTGGCGCCCCGTACCTGGTTCGGCCACACCCTCACGGGCCGGTCGGGGCGTATTTCGACGAGCGGGAAGTCGGTGTACGTGCACGCCCAGGCGGTGGTGCCCGACACGTTCAGGGCGTAGCAGTCGAAGAGGCCAGGGATGCTTGCGCCGTCGGACGTCCAGTAGATGTGGCCTGTGGGGCTCCAGCGGCGGATTCCGGCCGGGTTTTCGTCGAAGTGTCCAACCCAGATGTGGCCGGCCTCGTCCACGAGCATGTGCTCGATGGCGTCCCCGACGGAGAAGGAGGAGGTTCCGCGGCCGAGCGCGTCGAAGACCTGGACCTGGTCCGCGTCCTCGTACCGGCGGGCGCGGGATGCTGCGACGACGAACCCGCCGTCAGGCAGGCGGTCCAGGTGCGGCCAGCGGGCCCGCACGGCGCTCAGCTCGGTGAGTTCGACGTCGCCGCCCGGATGTACGGAGACGACCAGCGCGTCGAAGGGCAGGGCATCGCCGCCGGGCTGCGGAGCGCGGTCGGCAAGCAGCCAGTGGGCGGTGCCGAAGACGTCGACGGTGCTGGTCAGGACATGGTGGGTGTGGTGCGCTCGGGGCAGGTGGGCATAGGGAACGAGGGCAGTCTTCTGCACGGGCGGGCTCTCCTGGGTGGGCGGTCACGGCGTTCGGGCGCTGCGGTGAGCGGCGGCGGTGCACGAGCGGTGGAGAGCGAAGCGGGCCGCCTAGAAGGCATGGCCCTTTCCGGTGGTCATGAGGTGATCATCGTCGATGCGTGGCCCCCGTGCCAAACCCTTTCGGTCCAGCGCTCACCCCGTCTGCAACCCCACCCGCTCACGCTCGACGGGGGCCAACCCGCCCGCCAACTCGACTACCCAGCGCGACAAGTCCAGTGCTCATTGGACAGATGCCAGTGCACGTCGCACGTCCCTAAACCGGCTTGGCGTGGGGAGCTACAGACGACCCGTGATCGATTGATGTTCGGCAACAACTCGGCATAGGCGAGAGAATCGAGCAACGACTTCGGCGGTGGTGAGCCGCCGCGGTCTTCCTCGTACTCCTCGTTGTCAGTGGTGCCCCCTACCGTGGAACACGTCCTTACCCGCGCTGCTGGCTGCTGCGTGCTGTGGACCGTTCGGCCCCGCCCGGAACAGCGCCCGGACGGGGCCGGTCGTCCGTCCGCCCTCGGGCCGCCTGCCAGGGGGCGGGGCTCTCAGAGGACGAGCGGGCGGGCCTCGGTGATGCTGGCCCAGTCGTTCTCGGGGTTCGCCCAGAACGAGATCCTGAGGTGGCGGACGTCCAGGGAGCCGGTGGTGAACAGCACGGTCTCCGGTGCCGTGGTCGTTCCGGAGCTCCGGCCCTCCCACACCTTCGTGTACGAGACGCCGTCGGCCGACGCGTGGAGGGCGTAGTCGTTCCACCGGAGGTCGCCGCGGTGCCAGGCCACCGACGCGCCGCACAGCCGGCGGACCGCACCGGTGTCCAGGGTCAGCGCCGCGCCGAAGCCCTGTCCGGACCAGCGGGTGGTCAGGTCACCGTCGACGGCGTGGGCCGGCGGGTTGACCGGCTCGTGCGTCGTGGCGGACGTCGCGGTCACCGCCGCCGTGCGCGTACAGCCGCGCTGGGGCGACACGTCCCCGTAGGCGGCGCGTTCGTCCCCGAGGCGCAGGGCGTCGTGGTGCAGCACCCGCTGGGTGACGCTGGAGGGGGCGCCGGTGTTCCAGTCCCACTTGTAGATGCCGAACTTGAAGTAGGGGGACCGCGGGCCGCCACCGTGGGTCGCGCCCGTGCGGTGGACGACACGCTCGCCGTCCTTCCACACCTGCAGCAGGCCCGCGCTGTCCGTACGCCAGGTCACGTGGAAGACCCAGTCGACCCAGGCCCCGGCGGTGTACGGGCCCAGGTCGATGAACTGGCCACGGAAGTCGATCTTCCAGCGCCCTTCGTCCGTGAGCAGCGCCAGCGGCGGCGATCCACCCGGGCAGCCGACGTCACACTGGTGCCACTGGCTCACGATCTCGGCCGACGTGTCGTGGGCCCACGTCGACGCCAGTTGTGTGCTGAAGCCGTACCACCGCTCCGCGTTCGCGGGCTGCTCGTCGCGCTGGGAGATCTCCGCCCGCTTGCTGCCGGAGACGACCGGGTCGGACTTGCGCAGCTCGAAGCGGACCGCGTACGAGCCGTCGCGGGTGGCACCGGTGGTGTTCGTCGCCCCGTACGCCGTCGCCCACTGCTTGGTGAACTGGGGCGGCGCGGCGGTGGGCAGCGTCCGGTCGGCCGGCTGTTCCCAGTCGAGGACGCGTTGCACTCCCGCCGGGTCGGCCGCGGCCGGCTGTGCCGGTGCCAGGGCCAGTCCCCCGACCAGGACCGTCGAGGTGGCCGCCATGAGCCCCGTCCGTGTTCTGCGGAACCATCGTTTCATTGCCCGTACCCCCCTGGGACGTCTGCTGTCACTGGGTGCACCCGCCGCGTGCGGGCACCGGGTGCGGGCGCGACTCTTCCCGCCGCCGGGGGGACGGACAAGGCGACGGCCGCGGCGCACGGGAGCACAACGGGCATCCACGCCGCACCACCGACCAATGGCCCACGCCGGCCGACTGCGACCGCCGTACCCGTTCCCCGCACGGTGACGTCCGGCGGTGTCAACGGAGGAAGTCGGTCAGGCGGTCGTTGAGCCGCTCCGGCTCGGTGAGGGGCAGGGAGTGGTGGGTGGCTCCGGTCAGTACGGCCACCTCGCCCCGGGGAAGCGCCCGTCGGGCCCGGTCGGCGACGGTGGCGGTGTGGTGGGCACGGCTGTGCTCCGCGAGCAGGACCAGCACCGGCATGCGGAGTCCGGCGACCTGGGGGCGGCGGCCGGCGATGAGCCTGCGGCCGGGGACGGTGGCGGCCAGCGCGTAGAGCCGCTGCCAGGTCTCGTCCGGGTGGAGGCCCGCCGTCTCCCAGGCCAGGAAGGCGCGGGCACGGGCTTCGGTCGGGCGTATCAGGGTCGGCAGGGCGCGCAGCAGGTAGCCGGGGCGGAACCCGGCGAAGACCTGGGTGGGATCGACGAGGGCGAGACGGTCGACCCGCCCTGGCGCGTGCAGCGCGTACCTCGCGGCCAGCCAGGCGCCGTACGAGTGCCCGCACAGGTGCGTGCGGTCGAGCCCGAGCCCGTCCAGCAACGCGTCCAGCCAGGCCGTCAGGTCGTCGGCGTTCCTCAGCGGTCTGCCACTGCGCTCGGTGCGGCCGGCGTCGCCCAGCAGGTCCACCGCATGGACTCGATGGCGGTCACCGAGAGCGGGTGCGTTGGCGAACCACACCAGGCCGGTGGCCGAGCCGCCGGGGAGCAGCACGAGCGGATGGCCGTCCGCCGGGCCGTGCACATGGACGCGGGTGCGCCCGTACGGCGTGGTGACGTCGCGTTCTTCGGTGGACTCGGGCCAGCGGGCGCGGAGTTGGTCGTAGGCAAGGTCGAAGGCGGACAGGTCCACGGCATGCCTCTCACTCGGATCGCAGCTCGCTCAGATCGCAGCTCGGTCGGCTCGCTCGGTTCGCTCGGCTCACCATGGTCACTCGGCTCGTTCAGCGAGTCTCTCGTTCAGCGAGATACTATGCGGTCGGAGCCTGTGAACGCGAGGGCGGAGGGAGGGCGCATGGACGACCGGAGTCCGGCGATGGGACTGGTGCACCTGCTGCGGGCGGTGACGGTGGAGTTCGACCTGCTCGGCGCCGAGTTCGCGGCACGCAACGGGCTGCACCCCACCGATGTCCGCGCCCTGATCCACCTGCTGGACGCGGCACGGGCCGGCACCCCCGCCACGCCCGGGTGGCTCGGCGGGCAACTGCGCCTGAACTCGGCCGGAACCACCGCCCTGGTGGACCGGCTGGAGCGGCTCGGACTGGTCCGGCGCAGCAGGGACACCTCCGACCGGCGCCGCGTACTGCTGGAGGTGGAGGAGAAGGCCACGGCACTGGGGTGGGCCTTCTTCGGGCCGGTGATCGGCGAGGTCGTGACGGTCGCGGAAGGTTTCGAGCAGGGCGAGTTGGAGACGGTACGCCGCTTCCTGACCTCGGTGCGGGAGGCCACCGCGCGCGTGCGCTCGGTCTGAGCCCTACCCGGAGGAGGGGTTGATCAGCTTGTCCAGCGTCCTCCTCACCGCCTCGTACGCCGCTGCCGCCATCTCGTCCTGCGCCTCCTGCTCCTGCCGGCGCGCCCAGTCCCGGGTGACCCGGATGCGACGGAGCAGTTCGTCCGCGTCCACAACGTCTGCCATAGGGAACGGATACCCAGATTCCGCGCCACCGTGCATGGGTGGTGATTACTGACCGTGGGTATCACCTGACTGGACGTGCACGAGGTGTGCATGCGTCAGGAGCTCCGGGAAGGGGGGCCCATGGCGTGGTATCCCGCTGCGACGCGCATGGAGTTACGGCAGTGTCGACCAGGGACGCCCCTCGCCCGGTCACCGTCGGTCGTGGCGTTCGAGGTAGGCTGCTGCGGCACGCAGGAGCTCCGGGCTGTCGCGGAACTGCCCCAGCCCGTGGTTGCACGCGCTGCAGACCAGGCCACGGACGCACGTCCCGCAGGTTCTGGCGGCAGCCGGGCAGCAACCGTGATCGTGGTCGACGGGCAGAGCGAAGCCATTGCCGTCGGGCTGCCCGCAGATGGCGCACGCCCCTCCTTGGCTCGCCAGCATCTCCGTGTACCGATCAGGGGTCAGGCGGTACAGCACCTTGCGTTGCACTTCCCGTGCGCAGCTCCGGCAGTTCCCCTGCAAGCCGTCCTTGGCCCTGCCGTTGCGGTTGAACGTGTCTGGGGGAAGCCAGCGCCGGCAGGTACGACACTGCTTCTCGCCGCGCGAGTTCCGGTCGTGCGGCTTCGCGGTCCGCCGGTCCGGCAGGGCGGTCAGCTCACGCCCTGCGCCACGCTGCCAGTTGTGGCTCGCGCACAAGCCCTTGCTGATGTACTTCCGCGTGCAGCCGGGGAATTCGCACCGCCGGGCCTCGGCCGCCGTACTGACATGTACGCGATGCGCCGCTCCTGGGCCGGTGTCCCCGTGGCGCTGCCAACGCTGGTAGTGCATGGAGCACCATCCCCGGGCCACTACGCGCACACGGCGGCCGCAACCCTCGACCTTGCAGGTGAGTTCGTTCATTCCGATGTCCCCCGAAAGGACGTTCCCGAGTCAAAGGAGGCACCCTGATGGCCTGGTGCCCGTTCGCGAGGAAAATGGAGCTGCAGCCTGAGAGCGATCAGCAACCCGCTATCAGGCCAACCCAGTTCATCCTGCACAGCCTAGCCGCGCCCTGGACCGCGCAGAGAATATACGAGTACTGGCAGACCAGTTCGCTCGAGTCCCACTTCGGCCTGGGGTACGGGGGCGACCTCGGCCAGTACATCGGTACGGAGACCCGCGCGGACGCCAACTACCAGGCGAACAGGCGCCCCGACGGCACCGGGGCGGTGTCCATCGAGACGGCGTCCAACCTGCAGCACACCGATCCGTGGACGGCCGACCAGGTCGAGCAGCTGATCCGGCTCGGGGTGTGGCTGCACCAGCGGCACGGCATCCCGCTGCGGATCTGCCGCAGTGCCTCCGACCCGGGTTACGGCTATCACCGGCTGCACGCCGCCTGGTCGAGCGGCGGCACGGCCTGCCCCGGGGACGCCCGGGTGCGCCAGTTCAGGAACGTCGTCTTCCCGGGAATCGTCGCCCGGGCGAACGGCCAGTCAGAGGAGGACCCCATGCCGACCGTCATCAACGAGACCCAGGAGGGCGGCCCGTCACTGGTGGCCAACACGTACAAGCAGTTGGCCATGGCCAATGACGCCGCGCTGCTCCAGGGCGCGTGCGCGTACTCCGCGACCACGTACGCCACGGTCAAGGGCCAGGCCGGGACGCGCGTCACCATGCGCTTCTACGACGACCACACGGGCACCAAGCACCGCTCCTACGACCTGCCCATCGACTGCGGCACCATCGGCCCGGACGGCGTGCTGAACGTCGCCGTCACCCGCAACGGTGTCCTGGACGCCCGTGAGGTGTTAAGGGTGGAGATCAAGGCCGACCGCGCCGCCACGGTCACCTGGCGGGTGCTGCGTGCCCTGCGCTGGTCCTCCTGAGCGGGCCGCGCCGCCCGGCGCCGGTGCGCCGCCATGGGGAAGGCCCCCGTCCCGGTTCCCCGGGCGGGGGCCTTCCTCACGCGTGTGGCGGGTCAGACGAGCGGGCGGATCGCCGTCGGGGCGTGCCCCGGCTCGGTGGCGAGCTCCTCGAACTCGGTGACGTCGCTCATGTCGACCGTCTTGCTCATCGCGATGTTGGTGATGCGCTCCAGGATGGCCTCGACGACGACCGGGACGCGGTGCTCGACGGCCAGCTTCTTGGCCTGCTCCAGCGCCTCACCCAGCTTGCTCGGGTCCTCGACGCGGATCGCCTTGACGCCCAGGCCCTCGGCGACCTTGACGTGGTCGACGCCGTAGACGCCGATCTCCGGGGTGTTGATGTTCTCGAACTCGAGGTTGACCTCGAAGTTGATGCCCAGGCCGCCCTGCGCCTGCCGGATGAGGCCCAGGTAGGCGTTGTTCACCAGCACGTGGATGTAGGGGACCATGTGCTGGGCGGCGACCGCCAGTTCCTCGATCATGAACTGGAAGTCGTAGTCGCCGGACAGGGCGACGACCGGGGTGTCCGGGTCCGCGGTGGCGGCGCCGATGGCGGCCGGGATGGTCCAGCCGAGCGGGCCGGCCTGGCCGCAGTTGATCCAGTGGCGCGGCTTGTAGACGTGCAGGAACTGCGCCGCGGCGATCTGGGAGAGACCGATGGTGGTGACGTAGCGGGTCTCGGGGCCGAACGCCTTGTTCATCTCCTCGTACACGCGCTGCGGCTTCATCGGGATGTCGTCGAAGTGCGTGCGGCGCTGGAGGGTGGCCTTGCGCTCCTGCGCGGAGGCGGCCCAGGCGGAGAAGTCGGGCAGCCGGCCGGCGGCCTTCCACTCCTTCGCGACGGTGATGAACAGCTCCAGCGCGTCCTTGGCGTCGGAGGCGATGCCGTAGTCCGGGGCGAAGATCTTGCCGAGCTGGGTGGGCTCGATGTCGACGTGGACGAACTTCCGGCCCTTGGTGTACGCGTCCAGGTTGTAGCCGGTGTGGCGGTTGGCCCAGCGGTTGCCGATGCCGAGGACGACGTCCGACTCGAGGAAGGTCGCGTTGCCGTAGCGGTGGGCGGTCTGGACGCCGACCATGCCGGCGGCCAGCTCGTGGTCGTCCGGGATGGTGCCCCAGCCCATGAGGGTGGAGATGACCGGGATGCCCGTCAGCTCGGCGAACTCGACGAGCAGGTCGGAGGCGTCGGCGTTGATGATGCCGCCGCCGGCGACGATCAGGGGGCGCTCCGACTCCAGGAGGAAGCTCAGGGCCTTCTCGGCCTGGGCGCGGGTCGCGGACGGCTTGTAGACCGGCAGCGGCTCGTAGGTGTCGGGGTCGAACTCGATCTCGGTGAGCTGGACGTCCATCGGCAGGTCGATGAGGACCGGGCCGGGGCGGCCGGAGCGCATCAGGTGGAACGCCTGCTGGAAGACGCCGGGGACCTGCGCGGCCTCCAGGACGGTGGTCGCGGCCTTGGTGACCGGCTTGGCGATCGACGCGATGTCGACGGCCTGGAAGTCCTCCTTGTGCAGCTTCGAGACCGGGGCCTGGCCGGTGATGCACAGGATCGGGATCGAGTCCGCGATCGCGGAGTACAGGCCGGTGATCATGTCGGTGCCGGCCGGGCCGGAGGTGCCGATGCAGACACCGATGTTGCCGGCTTTGGCACGGGTGTAACCCTCGGCCATGTGCGAGGCGCCCTCGACGTGCCGGGCGAGGGTGTGACTGATCCCGCCGCCCTCCTTGAGGGCCTTGTAGAAGGGGTTGATCGCCGCGCCCGGCACACCGAACGCGTTGGTGACGCCTTCGCGCTTGAGGATCTCAACGGCCGCTCGGGCGGCGGTCATACGAGGCATTGGGGGCTCCTGCTCCGGCCGGCGGATTCGGGCTCTGTCGCGCCACCTGAGAGCTTCGATTCCGTAATGCGGAAGTGTAGTTCTGCTATACGGAAGCAATCTAGGCCGTGAGATGGACACAGTCAAGGGATGGCCGAACTCCCTCCCCAAGAGCGCGCCCGTGGTGGACGATGGACGGCGGAACGAAGGGGGTCCTACGTGGGAGAGAACGTCCCGGTACGCTGCCCGGCCTGCCGCCGCACCCACGGCTACGCGCCGCCCGTCTACCCGTGCCCCTGCGGCGTCCCCGTCGTCCCGCCCCTGCTCAAGGGCGCCCCCGCCGAGCCGATCACCCACCGCACCTGGACCGACGACTGGGTCACCGTCCGCTGCGACGCGTGCGGACGCCACGACCAGTGGCCGCAGCCCGAGCTGGGCTGCCCGTGCGGCACGGTGCTCCGCGTCCCGGTGCGCCCGGTGACCGCCGCCCCCAAGCGGCCCTCCGCCCCCACGGCGCCCGGCGCTCCCGGCCCCGGTACGCCCGGCCCTGGTGCGCCCGGCACGCCTGACTCCGGTACGCCCGGCGCGGCCGGCCCGGGCGCTGCCGACTCCCCGCCCGGCGGCACCGACTCGCAGCCCGGCGGCCCCGAGTCCCCGCCCGGGGCGACCGCCTCCACGACCGGGGTCTCCACGGTGCCCGCCCACATCCCGCTGCCGCGCACCGCCGCCGTGCCGCGCCCCGCCTTCCGGCCGGTGACCATCCGCACCGCGCGCGACGCGGTCACCACCGCCGCGCTCTACCTCCACTGGCTCGGGTTCCAGGATGTCGTCCAGCCCGAGGACGTCCCGGGCACCGCGCCGGCCGCCGGCGGGGGGTTCGGCGTGGACCTGCGCGGCCCCGGCCTGGTGGCCCAGGTCGACCCGACGACCAGGCCCACGTCCCTGCGCGCGGTGGAGTGCCTCTGGCTGACCGGACTCGCGGCCTCGGCCACGAGCGTGTCGTTCTCGCTGGCCGGCTACGAGGAGAAGGCGCGCGCCCGCGCCGACCGGCTGCGGCTCCCCCTGTTCGTCCTGGACCTCACCGGCACGCCCCAACCCCTCAACGGCCCCGCCGACGAACTCATCGCCCGAGGCGCCTGACCGGTACGCGCCCCGTCCGGTCACGCCCGGAGGGCCCGCGGGCCTCGCAGGTACGCGAGGCCGGGAGGGGCCCCGGAAGCCCGGGCAGCCCCCGGGGTTCCGAAGCCCCCTGCGGCCCCGAAGCCCCCGGCAGCCCCCGGGGTTCCGGAGCGCCCCGAGCCCCCGGAGCCCCCGGCGGCTCCGAAGCCCCCCGGCAACCCCGGGCCCCGGGCCCCGGGCCCCGGGCCACCCCCTCACCCCCCGTACGTCCTGCGCAACTCCACCTTCCTCACCTTGCCGCTGATCGTCATCGGGAAGGTGTCCAGGAGCTCCAGCCGGCGCGGGATCTTGTAGTGGGCCAGGCGTTCGCGGCAGAACGCCGTGATGTCGTCGAGCGTCGGCGGGTCGGCCGGGTCGCGGGGGATCACGCAGGCCAGGATCTCCTCGCCGAACCGCTCGTCCGGCACCCCCACCACCTGCACGTCGGCGATCTTGGGGTGGGCGTGCAGGAACTCCTCGATCTCGCGCGGGTAGACGTTCTCACCGCCCCGGATGATCATGTCCTTGATGCGGCCGACGATCTGTACGTACCCGTCCTCGCGCATCACCGCCAGGTCGCCCGTGTGCATCCAGCGGCCCGCGTCGATCGCCTCGGCGGTCTTGTCGGGCTCGTCCCAGTAGCCGAGCATCACGCCGTAGCCCCGGGTGCACAGCTCGCCCGCCCCGCCGCGCGGCAGCGTCGTACCGGTCGCGGGGTCGACGATCTTGACCTCGACGTGCGGCAGCACCCGCCCGACCGTGCCGGTGCGGCGCTCCACGTCGTCGTCGCGCCGGGTCTGGGTGGAGACCGGCGAGGTCTCCGTCATGCCGTAGCAGATCGACACCTCCGCCATGTTCATCTCGGCGACGACCCGTTTCATCACCTCGACCGGACAGGGCGACCCGGCCATGATTCCGGTGCGCAGCGTGGAGAGGTCGTAGGAGGCGAAGTCCGGCAGGTTCAGCTCGGCGATGAACATCGTCGGCACGCCGTACAACGAGGTGCACCGCTCGCGTTCGACGGCCCGCAGGGTGGCGGCGGGCTCGAACGACGGGGCCGGGACGACCATGGTGGCGCCGTGAGAGGTGGCGGCGAGGTTGCCCATGACCATGCCGAAGCAGTGGTAGAAGGGCACCGGCAGGCAGATCCGGTCGTGTTCGGTGTAACCGAGCGTCTCCCCCACGAAGTAGCCGTTGTTGAGGATGTTGTGATGGGTGAGGGTGGCGCCCTTGGGGAATCCGGTGGTGCCGGAGGTGTACTGGATGTTGACGGGGTCGTCGCACGACAGCTCCGCCTCGCGAGAGGTGAGTTCCTCCTCGGCTACGGCGCCGGGTACGGTTCCGGCGACCAGGTCGTCCCAGGACGGGTCGCCGATGTAGTGCACGGCCCGCAGTCCCGGGCAGTCGGCGCGCACCCCGTCCACCAGGGCCCGGTAGTCGCTGGTCTTGTGGGCGAGCGAGGCGATGAGCAGCGAGACCCCCGCCTGGTCGAGCACGTACCTCAACTCGTGGGCGCGGTAAGCCGGGTTGATGTTGACCAGGATGGCGCCGATCCGGGCGGTGGCGTACTGGGTGAGGACCCACTCGGGGCAGTTGACCGCCCAGATCCCGACCCGGTCGCCCTTGGCGACTCCGGCGGCCAGCAGGCCGCGTGCGAGCCTCGCCACGTCGGCGCCGAACTCCGCGTACGTCCAGCGCCGCCCGGACGGGACGTCGACCAGCGCCTCCCGGCCGGGGTGGCGGGCCACCGTCCGCGCCAGGTTCGCGCCGATCGTCTCGCCGAGCAGGGCGGTACCGCTCGTCCCGTGCGCGTAGGAGAGGGCCGCGTGGGCGACGGAGAGGCTCATGCGAGGTCCCCCTCCACGTACTCGGCCGCCGAACCCGACGCCGTACGCTCACGCAGTTCGATCCGGCGGATCTTCCCCGACACCGTCTTGGGCAGGTCGGCGAACTCGATGCGGCGGACGCGCTTGTACGGGGCGAGGACGGCCCGTGAGTGCGCGAACAGGGCCTTCGCCGTGTCCGGGCCGGGCTCCCAGCCCTCGGCGAGGACGACGTACGCCTTCGGAACCGCGAGGCGGACCGGGTCGGGCGCCGGGACGACCGCCGCCTCCGCGACCGCCTCGTGCTCCAGCAGCGCGCTCTCCAGCTCGAACGGCGAGATCTTGTAGTCGGAGGCCTTGAACACGTCGTCGCTGCGGCCCACGTACGTCACGTACCCGTCGGCGTCGCGCGAGCCGATGTCGCCGGTGCGGTAGTAGCCGCCGGCCATTGCCTCGGCCGTCCGGTCCGGGTCGCCGTGGTAGCCGGCCATCACGCCGACGGGCGCGGTCGACAGATCGACGGCGATCTCGCCCTCCGCCACGCCCGGCTTCCCGGTCGCCGGGTCCAGCAGCTCGATGCGGAAGCCGGGGCTCGGGCGGCCCATGGAGCCGGCCTTCAGGAGTTGCCCGGGGCTGTTGGAGACCTGCACGGCCGTCTCGGTCTGCCCGAAGCCGTCGCGGATGGTCACGCCCCATGCGCGCCGTACGCTCTCGATGACCTCGGGGTTCAGCGGTTCGCCGGCCGCGACGGCCTCGCGGGGCGGGGTGCGCAGCGCGGACAGGTCGGCCTGGATGAGCATCCGCCACACGGTGGGCGGCGCGCAGAAACTCGTCACGCCGTGCCGGTCCATCTCGGCCATCAGGCGGGCGGCGTCGAAGCGCGTGTAGTTGTGGATGAAGACGGTCGCCTCGGCGTTCCAGGGCGCGAAGAGGTTGGACCAGGCGTGCTTGGCCCAGCCGGGCGAGGAGATGTTGAGGTGGACGTCGCCGGGCCGCAGCCCGATCCAGTACATCGTCGACAGATGGCCGATGGGGTACGAGGTGTGGGTGTGCTCGACGAGCTTGGGGCGGGCGGTGGTGCCGGAGGTGAAGTAGAGCATCAGCGGGTCGTCGGCGTGGGTGACCCCGTCCGGCACGAACGGCTCGCACGCGCCGTACGCGTCCTCGTACGCGATCCAGTGCGGTACGCGTGCCCCGACGGCGATCCGGGTGTAGTTCCCCGGCACGTCCTCGAACTTGCCGGTGTCCTCGGAGCGGACGATCACGTGGCGGGCACGGCCGCGTTCGACGCGGTCGGTGATGTCGGCGGGGCCGAGCAGGGTGGTCGCCGGGATGACGACGGCCCGCAGCTTCATCGCCGCGAGGGCGGTCTCCCACAGTTCGGCCTGGTTGCCGAGCATGACGACGATCCGGTCCCCCGGCCGCACGCCCAGCCCGCGCAGCCAGTTGGCGACCCGGTCGGAGCGGCTGCGCATCGCGTCGAAGCCCACGCGCGTCTCGGTGCCGTCCTCCTCGACGATGTGCAGCGCGGTCGCGTCATTGCCCTCGGCGATCACGTCGAACCAGTCCAGCGCCCAGTTGAACCGGTCCGGCCGGGGCCAGGCGAACCCCTCGTACGCCGCCGTGTAGTCCTCCCGGTGCCGCAGCAGGAAGTCCCGGGCCTCCCGGAACTCCTGTGTCGCGCCGCTTGCCGCCATGCGTCCTCCTCGTTGCGGGACCCGTCACCGGCATCGTGTAATCGGTGACCCAGGTCTCACTACCCCCGAACGGGGGTAAAGGAGCGGTGCCGTGCCCGAGCCTGCGATCGGCCATGCGGAAGTTGGGCGCCGGCACGCGGGGGCAGGCGGTGGTGGCCGCGAGGCGGGCGGGGCTGCTGCCGTGAGGGGGCGAGGGCGGGGACGAGGGCGTACGTGTCCCTCTGGGGCCTGACGGCACGGCCCCGCGTGCGCCTACGCTGGGGCCATGGTGTCCATGGACCGTGTCCTGGCCTTCGCGGCCATGTCCCTGCTCGTGATCGTGATCCCGGGCCCGAGCGTGCTGTTCGTGATCGGCCGTGCCCTGGCGCACGGGCGCCGTACCGCGATGGCGACGGTGTTCGGCAACGTGCTGGGGTCGTACGCGCTGGTGGTGGCCGTGGCGCTGGGCGTCGGGGCGATCGTCGAGCGCTCGGTGGCCGTGTTCATGGCGGTGAAGCTGGCGGGCGCGGCGTACCTGGTCTTCCTGGGGGTGCAGGCGTTCCGGCACCGCAAGGACATGAAGGCCGCGCTGACCCACACGCCGGCGCCCACGGCCGCCGGGTCGCGGGGCGGCGACCTGCGGACGGTCGTGGACGGTGTCGTGGTGGGCGTGACGAACCCGAAGGGGATCGTCTTCTTCGCCGCGGTGCTGCCCCAGTTCGTCGACCACGCGGCGGGCGGGGTGGCGGGCCAGATGCTGCTGCTGGGCCTGGTGCCGATCTGCATCGGCCTGGTCACCGACACGCTGTGGGGCCTGGGGGCGGCGGCCGCCCGCGGCTGGTTCGCCCGCTCGGACCGCCGCCTGTCGATGGTGGGTGGGGCGGGCGGCTTCGCGATGATCGGCCTCGGTGTGACGGTGGCGGCGACGGGACGCGCGGAGTAGGGCGCCGGCCGGGCCCGGCGCCGAGCAGCCGTCCGCATCACCGCCGCACGGCCTACTGACCGCGGTTGGGCCAGACCGGACCCTGATCGCTCCAGACGACGCCCTTGTTGCGGCAGAGGCAGAAGGGGTGGCCGACGGGGTCGGCGTAGACCCGGAAGCCGTAGCCGTCGGGGCGAACGCAGTCCCGCATGAGGGTCGCGCCGAGGGCCAGGACGCGGCGCTGTTCGGCCTCGATGTCGTCGACCTCGAAGTCGAGGTGGAACTGCTTGGGGTGCTCGCTGTCGGGCCACCGCGGGGCGCGGTAGTCCTGCACCGGGGTGAAGGCCAGCTCGATGTCGCCGACCAGGATCCCGGCCCAGTTCTCGTTGCTGCTCTCCTTGACCGGGAGCCCCGTCACCTCGGAGTAGAAGGCTGCCAGCTTCATCGTGTCCGGACAGTCGATGATGAAGTCGGTGAGTCGTATCATCCCGTGATCTTGCCACAGCATCCATGGCCGGACTCTTCCGATGGTATGCAGCGCTACCCGGGTGCTTCCTCACGCCGGTGTGCTCCCACTCCCCGTCCTGCCACCCTGACGGTGAGTGCACCAACCATGGAGTTCCCGCGCATCGCACATCGAGGAGCCATATGAACGCAAGCCGTCTGCGGCGGACCATCGGCATCGGCATCGCCGCGATGCTGAGCCTGTCGGCGCTCGCCGCGCCGTCGTCAGCGCGTGAACAGGACGACCACTACTCGATCCTGCGGCAGAGCGGTGGCAATCCCAACATCCGGCTGTGGATGAACGACACCCGTTACCTGATCCACGCCGACGTCACGGGCAACCCCAACGGCCGTTACAAAGAGGTGCAGTTGTTTGAGGGGTACTGCTACGGCGGAGGGGGGCGCGGGGTGCTGACCCGTGCGGCCGTGCCCGCCGGGCAGGGAGCTGTGGTTCCCTACGGCATCACCCCCCGCTCGCGCTGCGAGTACACCGCTCGCGTCACCGAGCACAACAACAACAATCTGTGGCTGTCCGGCTGGTGGACAGCGCCGTACTAAGGAGTCCCGCGTACCGCTGAGGGAGGTCAGAGCGTCCCGAACCTGACGTCGTACGCCGTGCCGGGCGCCATCGTCAGCATCGTCCGTTCGGCCTCCTCCGCCACCGCGGTGCGCTGCTCGCGGGTGAGCGTGCCGAACGGCTGCACCGTCAGCGTGGCACCGGCCTTCGTCTCTTCGGGGCGCCAGATGCCGGCGAGGAACCCGTCGACGAGGAAGGTGCGGTACGCCTGGTTGCCCTTCCAGGTGCGCTCCTTGTACTCCTTCGGCACGACGCGGGTGCGGTCGGCGTGCGAGAGCAGCAGGTTGTCGAACTCGGGCAGGAACCGCGGTGGTGCCGGCGTGTCGGGGTCAGGGCGGGGCGCGTCGGGCAGGTCGAAGAGCTCCGCGCCGTACTCGTCCTGGAAGGCCACCAGCCGGGGCCGCAGCCGGTCGAAGGCGTCGCGCAGCCTCGTCAGGCCCGACCAGGTCTGCATGTCCTTGACGGAGGCGGGACCGAAGGCGGCGAGGTAGCGCAGGACGGTGTCCTCCTGGGTCGCCGCGCGGGCGGACGAGCCGAACCAGGCCTCGGCGGTGGTGAGGGCCACCTGGCCGCTGCGTTCCCACAGGCCGCGCGGGGTGACCTGGACGAGCGGCAGCAGGCACCGGGCGGCCACGCCGAGGGCGAGCGGATCGGCGTGGGGCCAGTGCTCC
This sequence comes from Streptomyces ficellus, assembly GCF_009739905.1. Classification (NCBI taxonomy): domain Bacteria; kingdom Bacillati; phylum Actinomycetota; class Actinomycetes; order Kitasatosporales; family Streptomycetaceae; genus Streptomyces; species Streptomyces ficellus. The sequence continues at coordinate 1,346,405 of NZ_CP034279.1, forward strand.
AGCAGCGCCTCGCGGATCTCCTTCGGCGTCCGGGGGCGCTCCTCGACCAGGTCGCGGCTGATCTCCGCGAGCCGGTCCAGGTCCACGTCCACCAGTCCCTTGCGGAACACCCCCACCTCGCGGTCTCGGGCGGGCTGGACGAGCGGCCGCAGTGCGAGGACGTCCTCGGCGGTGTGGGTGTGGATGGTGGAGCGCATGGTGACGATCCGCGCCACCTCCCGCGTCTCCATGAGCGTGGACAGTTCCTCGGGGCGGAAGCCGTCGAGGCGGGCGGCGAGGGCGTAGTAGGGCGGTTTGGTGTTCTGGGCCTGGAGGCCGACGAGGTGGGACACGGCATGTTTCGCCGTCATGGGGGTACGGCGCAGCAGGAGCTGCCGTGCCAGCGTGGCGCGGTTGAGGGCGCGGGTGGTGAGCACGGGGTGGTGGGTGTTCCTGGAGACCATGCACGGCACGCTACGCACTCTTCAGGACAGCCGCTGTCCTCAACGCGTGACCCACTGACGCCGTCCGGCACCGTTCCACCCCGCCCGCCCCGTCATGCCGGGGCAAACCATGACATATAAGGTACGGCCCGGGAGGTGAGACCCGTATGACCCTGCCCTCGAAAAAGCCCCACTGGCTCCGGCGCCCCACGGCCCCCGGCCCCACGACTCCCGGCCACGCGCCGGCGGCGCCCGCGTCCGCGGCCCACGCGTCCGCGCCCTCGCAGGCCGTCCACCCCTCCCCGTCGCCCGGTGGGGGCGGCAGCGTGGTCCAGGCCTCCCTGTACCGCGACGGCCGCAAGGTCTCCTCCCCCGGCTCGCTCGCGGAGACGTTCCGGCAGCTGCGCGACGAACCCGACGGCATGGCCTGGATAGGGCTGCACCGCCCCACCGAGGCGGAACTGCTGTCCCTCGCCGCCGAGTTCGACCTCCACGAACTGGCCGTCGAGGACGCCATGGAGGCCCACCAGCGCCCCAAGCTGGAACGGTACGGCGACACCCTCTTCGTGGTGCTGCGCGCCGCCCGGTACCTGGACGCCCCGGAGGAGGTCGACTTCGGTGAGCTGCACGTCTTCCTCGGCCCGGACTTCCTCATCACCGTCCGCCACGGCGCCGCCCCCGACCTGTCCGCCGTACGCCGCCGCATGGAGGCGACCCCGGAACTCCTCGCCCTGGGTCCGGAGGCGGTGCTGTACGCCATCCTCGACGCCGTGGTCGACGGCTATGCCCCGGTCGTGGCGGGCGTCCAGAACGACATCGACGAGATCGAGACGGAGGTCTTCCGCGGCGACCCGGAGGTCTCCCGTCGCATCTACGAACTCTCCCGCGAAATGGTCGAGTTCCAGCGCGCCACCCGCCCGCTGGTCGGCATGCTGCACAACCTGATGGCCGGCTTCGCCAAGTACGGCACGGACGAGGAACTCCAGCGCCACCTCCGCGACGTCGCCGACCACGTCACCCACACCAGCGAACGCGTGGACGGCTTCCGCCAGGCCCTCACCGAGATCCTCACGGTCAACGCCACCCTGGTCTCCCAGCAGCAGAACGCGGAGATGCGGGCACTCGCCGAAGCGGGCTTCGAACAGAACGAGGAGATCAAGAAGATCTCGTCGTGGGCGGCCATTCTGTTCGCTCCCACGCTGGTGGGCACGATCTACGGCATGAACTTCGACCACATGCCGGAGCTGCACTGGGTGTACGGCTACCCCTTCGCGATCCTGCTGATGGCGGTGGTGTGCACGAGCCTGTACGTGATCTTCAAGCGGCGGGACTGGCTGTAGCGAGCAGACCCTCGAACGTTGATCAACTTTGTTTCCGCGAATGCTCGCGGAAGGCTGATTCGAGGGACGTGGCGGTCTGACGGCCGTCGGTTCGGCCGGGGGCGCCGGGGGCGCTTCGTCGCAGGTTCGCGCCGGTGTTCCGTGCTCGTAGCAGGCCGGGGGATACCAGGGACGTGGAGTCCGAGGTGCGGGGCGACGCGGGCTGCACACCGTCCGGCGCCTACGGGCCGGCCGATACGGCCGGCCCGTAGCACCGCGTGCACCGGGGTCGGTCCCGCCCGTCACCAGGGACCGCGTACGCGACCGGCCGTCAGACGCATTCCTGGGTGGGGCTCACGGGCGTCCAGTCCGACGGGCCGTGGCTGTTGGCTGCCCGCACCTGGTAGCACTGCCGCTCCGCCGGCTGGCCGGTGAACGTGAACGACGTGGTGTTCGGGCCCACGCTCACGGTCGTGTTGAGGGTGCTGTTGCGGAGCTGGAAGTGCGTCTCGTCGGTCACCACGTCCTGCCAGTCCACCCGTACCCGGGACGGGTCCGCGGGGTCGGGTCTGCTGGCGACCACGCCCGCCACCGGGGCCGGGCGCCCGGCCCCCACGCCCGATCCGGTTGCGTGTCGCAGGTTGAAGGTCACCGAGGCTCGGTCGGGGGAGAACGCTTCGCTGTTACGGGCGGACAGTCTCGCGCCCGTAAGGCTCCCGCCCGGGCGCATGCCCTGCTGGATGCCCTCGGACGAGCCGTCGAGGTCGCTGGTGAGGCAGCTCGATCCCTCGAGAAGCCGCAACGTCGGCGCTTCCACCACCATCTCGTTGTTCCTGAGCTGCACACGGACGCTCAGCGAGCCCACGGTCTGGTTCGCCACGCAGTGCGAGGTGGTCAGAGTGTTCGTGGGATTGTCGTGCGTCAGGCGGACCTGCCGTCTGAAATCGAAGGTCTGGGTCGTGTCGTCGTCGAAGACGCCACCCGCGTTGGTCACCGTCATCGTTCCGGTCAGGGAGATGGTGTGTGTGGTGGCCGCGGAGGCGGGCGGAGCCAGCCATACACACAACAGGGGGATCGGCAGAGCCGCAGCGGCGGCAGCGCGTCGCAGCCTCATCGCACACCTCGCGATCGATGGAGAGGGTGGGTGGGAACACAGGGTGAGTCGGTTTTCGGGACGGAGGTCTCCTCCTCGTCCCAGGCGGAGACGAACGCCGCCAGAGGGCCCAGGCCCCCGCCCCAGCAGCGGAAACCATGGTCGAAGAGGGATGATCCGGGGAGGCCGGGAGGGAGGGCGGGCGAGCGGCCGCCACCTCAGCCGTTCAGGGGCAGGCGGTGCCGAGGCCCGTGGGACGGCCGGCCTCGAGACCGGGCAGGTGGAGCGGCCCCTGCCCTGAGCGCCGTACACGTACCATCTGCCGGCGCAAGTCGGCCCTGTTGCGTTCGGGCAGCGCCGCTGCTGACGCCTGGTGAAGAGGATCACGAACAGCGTGACCATGTCGTGGACGGCGAAGGCGGACCACAGGAGCGTCAGCACGACGTTGTGCGGGACGCCAAGCACTCACGTGACCCTGTGGAGCCGACACGACGGCGGACGCCTCCCGGCCGGCCGGTACGAAGCCGGGCGGGCAGACAGTGAGCGCGGGAACCGTCGGGAAGGGCATGTTATCGACTCCTTCGCACCGCAATCCGCCGCGGCGCTCTCTCCAGCATGCCGAGGTCGTCCCGCACTCGCACCCCCAGCTCGCCGCGGCAAGCGATTCCCCGGCCCCGGCCAGGGTCGGGGACGGCCTCGGGACTGGTAGGCCCGCATGTTGAGGTATCGCGTATCCACGATGCAATGCGGGACGCTGTCACTCTGCGTCGACCGCTCGTGCGGGGCCTCTGGGCCACTTCAAGAAGATCTCGTCCTGGGCGGCCATTCTGTTCTACGTGGTCTTCAAGAAGAAGGACTGGCTGTAGAGATCGGGCCGGACACGGTGATCGGACGGTGGCCGCAAGTCAGGGCGCCGAGGCGTGCGGCATGCGGAGTCTCGTCCACAGAGAGATGCAGGGCACGCCGATCAGCACCGCGGCATAAATGCCGATAGAGGGATGATGGGTGACGCGGGCAACGATCAGACCGCCGCCCGCGGCACCCAGGACGCTGAGCCAGAGGAGGGCGGCGACAAGGGCGGACCTGAGCTGCACCGGCTTGGATCGCAACGCGCGATGGACACGATAGGAACTCCTCCTCAACTGCCGGAAGAGTCCGAACAGGCCGCCCAGTGCAGCGCCGACCACTGCGTAGCGGTCGTCGACGTTCTGCATGCGATGCAGGACGGCAACCTGGGCGAGCGTGCCGCACAGCGTACCCCAGAAGACGCAGAAGAAGATGTCGGCGGCGAAGAAGGCGAATTCGTCACTCAGTTTATCCAGCCACGACCGGGCCGGGTAACCGGCATGGTATTTTCTCTGCTCCTCCGGAGTCACCAGCACCCTGACATCGTGCGCGACTCTGTTTCGCTCCAGCGAAACGAATGTCCGGATGAATCCCACGGCGAGCAGCACCGCAAGGGCAAGGACCGCGCCGCGGACGGTGACCGGATCATGTCTCATGCCGTAGATCGGCACCGTGATCGTCGAAGCGGCCATCCCGGCCAGGGCCAGTACGAACCCGCGGCGGAAGGTGTCGGGCTGCACGGCCTGGCCCGGCAGCCGGTCCTCCAACCGCTCCAGAAGTGGGTCGACCTGCGCCTTGACCGTGGCCCGCCATCTGCGCCGAGCGGTCCGGCCGCGCTCGACGGTCGGGTCGAAGAGCACCAACTCCGGGGTCCAGTCGTCGGCGAACCTGATGACCCCGCGCAGTGGATGTCGCCCTCTCCGCAGCCGCGGCGACCGCAGGGGCGGATAGTCCGGCAACATCGGCATACGTGACGACGCCGCCCCGTCCCGGCCCAACTCCTCACCCCGCTCGGCGAAATATTCCGCGGCTGCGTCGCGGAATCGGTGATACGCATCCGGTCCCGTGCACAGAAGAAGGAGCAGGCGGGCCGGCGGCAGGGTTTTCACGGCCTCCGTGAACTCCCACAGTGTGCCCTGTGCAGATTCCCTTTCATGCGAGGTTCCGGCCACCAGGAGAACCAGGCGTGCACGTCGGATCAGTTCGCTCACCTCGGATTTCCATTCATCCGCCTTGAGGTAGGACCGATCAATACCGGGTAGCGGGTACGTGTCGCCGGGGTGGCCGATCGCAAGCAATTTGCCGAAGCGGCGGAAGAATCGAGCGACCTTCTCTTCTTCTGTGGCTGCAGCATTGCCTACGTCATGGCCCAGGATCTCCCCGTTCGACAGCCAGAATCTCGACCCCAGCGTCCTCCTCGGATCGGCGAGTTCCCGGTCGATCCCGAAAGAGCGCAGGTACAGGACGAACGTCATGGCCGAGAGGTCCGTCGGCAGGTCCACGACGGGTTGGATCCGCATCGCGAAGGTCCGCCCGATCGGCCCGGCTACCCACAGCCCGAACGCGGCGACGGCGAACCAGGCGAGGGACCAGAGCACCAACCTCCAGTGAAACCCTCCGTCGAACGCCAGCCCGATGGCGGCGAAGCCTCTGAAAAGGGCGCCGAAAGTGACGAAGAGGACGACGGCGTACCAAGCCCCGGTGACTCCTGAGCGCCGTAACACGTAGCGCGTCATACCGGTGTGGGGCTCTCGCTCGGACATTGACATGCGACAAGTAGGCTCACACCGCGACGAAGGTGGTAAATGAACGTATCCACCCTTGTCAGTTCGAATCCCGCCGGGGTAACCAGCACACACGATCCCGACCACATGGCGCGTGTGAGCTGTACGGTGGCCGACTGTCGTTGTTCGTCCACGGCAGGAAGGGGCCGCCGTGCCCACTACGTTCACCGGTCTCATACTGCTGGTCGTCCTGTTGCTGCCAGGCTTGACGTTCGTCGTCCGCGAGCGTCAGGGCAGCGAGCGTCGGCCTACGCCCTTCCGGGAGACCGGAACCGTGGTGTTCTGCAGCGTTCTCACCGAACTGCTGACACTCGCGCTCTTCGCGGCGGCGCGCGGCCTCATGCCCGGTCTGACGCCGGACGTCGGGCGCCTCGTGCGCGAAGGCGGTGGCTACGCGCGCGACCAGTATGTGCAACTTGGCTGGTGGGCCGGCGCTCTGTTGCTGTTCTCGTGTGCTCTGGCGGCCGCGGCCGCAGCCGTCACAGGGAAGCGACCCCACGCATCCGTCATGTCGGCATGGTGGGTCATGTTCGACCGCTGGTATCCCGGAGAAGACCCTCTCGTCGGCTGCGTCCTGGAAGACGGCTCCTACATCGAGGGGCGGCAGGCGTCGTTCAACGTCAGCTCGGACGACTCCCCGGACAGGGACCTGGTGTTGGTGGAACCGTTGAAGTACCGGGCGCCCGGCGCGACCGAGGTAGAGCACTTCCCATGGGGGGCGGCATGCGTCTCGGCCCGCCGTATCGTGACCATGTTCGTCAGTTACCCCGATCCTGAGCAGGAGGCGGGGGCGGCGGCGACGCAGGGGTCCGCCCCGGCCGCCTCGTAGGTTTGTGACCGCGCGTATCGGTTGAACCCGATGAACCCGGCGGCTTCTTCTGCGGTTGGCCGCCTGAACCAGGCCTGTTGGGCGAATCGACCATGGTGCATCCTTCCCGGACACGCACGTCCTGGCGATTGCCGTGACAACGCTCAGGACCTTCCTTGCGTGGAGCCTACAGAGCTGTGAATCCCGGGGGTGACGAAGCGACAAAACGCCACCGCGCTGCCAGGCCCGTCGCCTAGTCTGAGGCTGCACCGGTCCTGCTCGGGAGCAAGGAAGACCATGGCGAATCCCCGCGCGTTCCCCAGCTTCGTCTTTGATCACAACGAGCTTCAGAAGAAGATGTTCACAGGCCCAGCGGTGAGCGACTCGCCCGCGCCGTTCACCGTCGAAGAATGGTCGAGCAAGATATCGCTGCCCCAGAACCAGTGGGAAGCCAAGAACGCGTGAAGCGGGCCATCATCGTCGGCATTGACCACTACCCGGACGGTCAATCCCTGGGGGGTTGCGTCGCAGATGCGACGGCGCTCGACAAGCTGCTTTCCGCCAACGCTGATGGCAGCCCGAACTGGCGCACTCAATTGATCACAGGAGAGGAGGGCGGCCCCGAGGTGACGCGGGACGGCCTGCGTCACGCCCTCACCCAGCTGTTCGGCAACGCTCGTGACACGGATCTACTCTTCTTCTTCGCCGGCCACGGGGCGCAGACGCCCTGGGGCGCTGATCTGGTCACGCAGGACGCCACCGACCACACGCTGGGCGTATCGATGAACGACCTGATCACCCTGGCCAACGATTCACCCGCCCGCAGTGTCACGCTGATACTCGACTGTTGCTTCAGCGGAGACCTGGGAAACACACCAGGGCAGCAGGCCGCAGCCGTCGCGGAGAGCTTTCGCCTGAACAAGAGCATCCTGCGGGAGAACGTCACCATCCTGGCCGCAAGCCGCGCAATCGAGACATCGCAGGAGGTGGACGGACACGGCGCCTTCACCCGCGTCCTCCTCGACGGACTCGAAGGTGGAGCCACCGACCACCTGGGAAAGGTCACCGCGCTCAGTCTGTACGGATACGTGAGCCCGGCCTTTGATGCGTGGCAGCAGCGTCCGGTCTTCAAGGCGAACCTCACCGAGCCCGTTGCCCTGCGCATCGGTCCCCCATGGCTGGACGCCGCCATGCTGCGAAGGTTGCCCGAACACTTTCCCGAGGCGGACAGTCGAGTACGTCTGAGCCCGGAGCACGAGGGCGAAGGGAGACCTCTGCCTCCAGGAACGTCAGGCACCCCAAAACAGCAGCAGTTCGACTATTTCGGGCGGCTGCGCAACGCCAACCTTGTCACCACGGACGGGAAACGTGATCATTACTGGGTTGCCATGGAAAGCGGAGAGGTGTACTTGACTCCCATGGGCCAGTACTTCTGGAAGCTGGCCAAACGGAAGGTGTTATGAAGCGCATCGGGTGTACCGGACACCAGACGTTGGGCGTCGCCACACGGCGGCACGTCGTGGAAGCCATGCTGGCTGAGCTGAGCGACATAAGTGAGGAAATCTTGGGGGTGACGTGTCTCGCGGAGGGAGCGGATCAGGCTTTCGCGCTGGCCATGCTTGCACGCGGAGGACAATTGCATGCTGTCATCCCGAGTAAGGACTACGAGAACAGCTTCCAAAGCAACGAGGCGCGATCGACCTACAACTCTCTGCTCCAGCTTGCCGGCTCGCGCTCAGAGCTCGATTTTTCTACGGCCAGTGAAGACGCATACTTGGCCGCAGGGCAAGAGGTGGCTGATCAGAGCGATATCCTGCTGGCAGTCTGGGACGGCAGGCCGGCGGGCGGAAAAGGCGGCACCGCCGATATCGTGGCCTATGCCCGGCAGCGAGGCATGGACGTCCGCATCATCTGGCCACCGGGCTCGACCAGGCAGTAGAACCCAGAGGTCACTCAGCCTTCGTGCCACACCTGGCCTTCGTGTTCGACGCCGCCCATTCGCTCGGTGGGGACGGCGGCCCTCAGACTTCTCGGCGCCTGTTGCGCCACGCATGGACACCCGGCAGCAGCGAAGAGTCCTCACCGACCCCGCGCCCCTCCAAGACGCCCTCGACATTGTCGAAGAAGCCGACGGCGAAACGCCGCTGCCAGGCCAGCAGGGCAGGTACGGCTGCCAGCGAGAAGCCGCCGGTGGCAAACGCCAGCGCCACGGAAGCGCCGGCAACCGCCCCGGTTTTGACCGATGGCAGCTTCAACACCACAGTGGAATGACCCGGATCGGCGTCGACCACCGCCGCCGAAACCGCTCCGCCGCGACGAGCATGGAAGGTCACCATCGCGGCTTCCGGCGCCACCTCGATGATGGGGTAACGCAGCAACTCGACGGCTCCCGTCAGTGCGTCGAAGGCCCGACGGCGGGAAGCCTGCAACCGGCGCTCGTAGCGCCTGGTGGTCAGGAGCGTCGGCTCGCCGGGAGAAGCTGCGTCTGCCGCGGAGGCGGGAAGTACCCCGTGCCCCTCAAGCGTCTCCAGGAGGCGGCCGAAGTCGTACGGCCAGTCCGCATCAGCGAGTCTGACGGCTTGCAGGCGGGAAAGCGTCTGAAGCGAGGGAGGCAGTTCAGGGCCAGGTGGCATCACTGCCCCTCCGACGAGCACCGGTATGACGGCTTTGCCGTGCCGGAGAGCGGTCTCCAACTCCACGCGTACCAGGTCGGCCGGCTCGTCCAACCGCCGCTGCCCCTGGTCGTTCGAGCTACTCAGCCAGTCGGGCCCCAAGACCGCGATGGCCGCGCGAGACGCGAGTAACGCCCGTTCCAACTCCCCTACGTAGTCCCGGGCGGGCAGGTTCGAATCGATGTCCAGATAGACGCGTTCCTTCCCGAAATACCTCCGCAGGTCGGCGGCGAGTCGTCCGGTCCACGGAGCCGAGTCCGAACGTCGATACGAGAGGAATATCGCCCGCCGCTCCTTCGCGGACGTCCGATCCTCAGGTGCTTGCATGGCCGCTCCCGCTCGCGTCCTGTCCGCCCGGCTCATGTGGAGGGGACCACGAGGGCGCTGTACGCAGCCTTCCGACAAGCACACGTGAAGACAAGGGTGCAGGGGAGCGCGCAGACGGCGCACGCGGGTAGTGCGCGCACGGGCGAGGAGACCCGCTGTGTGGCTCCAGGCGTCGGCTTCGGCCGCGGCCGGCCGCCCCGCATGGAACGCCCGGGCTCGGGAACCCGGCCCCGCAGGAGGCGGTGCGATGTGGGAGGCGGACGCCCGGCTGCGGAGAGCGGTCCACGACGGCAGGCCGGGGATGCTGGAGGCGCTGGCCGGGTGGGTGGGCGTTCCTTCGGTGTCGGCGGTGCCGGGGCATCGTCCGGACGTGGTGCGGTCGGCCCGGTGGCTGGCCTCGGCGCTGCGGTCCACCGGGTTTCCGGTGGTCGAGGTGTGGGAGACGGACGGGCTTCCGGCGGTGTACGCGCACTGGCCCGCCGAGGACGCGGGCGCGCCGACGCTGCTGGTGTACAGCCACCATGACGTGCACGCCGTGAAGGACGGGGAGTGGCGCGAGACCTCCCCCTTCTCGCCCGTGGTGCGCGAGGGGCGGATGTATGGGCGGGGGGCGTCGGACGCCAAGGGGCAGACGCTGTGCCACCTGTGGGCGCTGAGGGCCCACATGGCGGCGGGCCGGCGGGCGCCCGCGGTGGGTGTCACGCTGCTCGTCGAGGGCGAGGAGGAGATCGGCTCCGTCCATCTGGCGGATCTGCTCGCCGCCCATCGGGAGCAGCTCGCGGCGGACGTGGTGATGGTCTCCGACACGATGCTGTGGTCGCTGACGGACGCGGCGGTGTGCACGGGGGTGCGCGGTTCGGTGAACGGCCGGCTGGAGGTGCGGGGCGCGGACGCCGATGTGCACAGCGGGGCGGTGGCCGGCACCGCGCCCAACGCGTGCACGGAGCTGTGCCGCCTGCTGGGGCTCCTGCACGACGAGAAGGGGCGCGTCACGCTGCCCGGTTTCTACGACGCCGTGGCCCCCCTGTCGCGCCGTGAGCGGGCCGAGCTCGACGCCCTTCCGTTCGACGAGGCCGCCTGGCTCGCCGACTCGCACACCCGCAGTGTCCGGGGGGAGCACGGCCGGAGCGTACTGGAGCGCATCTGGACGCGGCCGTCCGTGGAGGTCAGCAGCCTGCTGGGCGGGGACGCCGAGCAGCCGTCCCGGGGGGTCATCCCGCCCACCGCCCGGGCGGACCTGCTGCTGCGCCTGGTGCCGGAGCAGACCGCGGACGAGGTCGCCCGGCAGCTGCGCCGGTGGCTGGAGGACCACCGGGTGGCGGGCTACGACTACGAGCTGACCGTCTCGTCCACGATCTCCGACCCCTACCTCACCCCGACGGGGCACCCGGCCGCGGTCGCGCTCGAAGGGGCGATGTCGCGGGCCCTGGGGCGCCCTCCGCTGCGGATGCGCAACGGCGGGGCCGCCCCGGCGGCGCAGCTGGCCCGGGAGACGGGGGCGCCGGTCGTCTTCTTCGGTACCGGCCTGGTGGACGACCGCTGGCACGGCCACGACGAGAAGGTGGAGATCCGGGCCCTGCTCCAGGGCGCGGAGACGCTGGCGTACTTCCTGGAGGACCTCGCGTCCGCGATGGGCCGGCCGGGGCGGGTCAGCTGAGGCCCATCACCTCCGACAGGGCGGCCTCCAGTTCCAGCAGCCGTTCCCGGTGCGGTCCGATGACGGCGTAGCGCCACGAGCGGCCGTCGTGGGGCGCGTCGGCGTAGAGCACCACGCCCTCCTGCCGGGCCGTCGTCCAGTCGAGCCCCGCCGCGCTCAGGCGGCCGGCCGCCGTCCCGAAGTCGAGCACGGCCGCGGCCCTGCGCTGGCCGAGCAGCCACGCCGGGGTGCCGGTGAGCCCGGCGGACCGGGCCAGGCGGGCGATCATGACCTGGGGAGTGGTGGTGGCCGTGCGACGGATGTTGCTCTCCGTGGCGACCAGGGCGCCGTCCCGTGTGATCACCGCGTCGATGCCGAAGGGGCCGGCGTACCCACGGTCCGCGAGGTACGTCCCGAGCGCTCTCCCCCACCGCTCCAGCTCCTCGGCGGCCCCGGCGGTGGCCCCGGTCAGCGGGGACAGGTAGCCCGAGAACACCGGGCCGACCGTGCGCATCTCCCCGCTGAAGGCCGGACCGACGCCGTGGGGGCCCACGTCCATCTGGACGCTCACGGAGTGGGCCACATCGAGCCGCTCCTCGACGATCCACGGCCCCTCGGCGCCGCCCAGTCCCCCTTCGTCCAGGCCGAGCCACCACGGGTCACCGGGCGAGACGAACAGGATGCCGTGCCCCCCGGCGGAACGGTCGGGTTTGAGGACGGCCCGCCCGTGGCCGGCGAGGTGGCTGCGCACCGCGTCGCGCAGTTCGTCCCGCCGGCACACCAGGCCCCGCGGCACGCGGATGCCCAGCTCGGGCGCGACCTGCCGGAACCCCGCCTTGGTGTTCAGCAGGGAGGTCACGCCGAGCGCGGCACCCGCCCCCTCGGCGGAGGCGTACCCGCTCACGGGGATGCCGAGCTCCGCGGCGAGGGCGACGGCGGACGCGTCCAGGGCGGTGGGCAGCAGTGCCATTCCCGCGCGGCCGGCGACCAGGCCGCGGACGGTCTCCAGCAGGCCGTCCTGGCGGAGCGCGTCGGCCATGGCGGCGCCGCGCCGGCCTGGCGCGTGGAGCACCGACACGCTCGCGTCGGGCACGTCCAGCAGGCCGAGCGCGTACGTCCGGAAGTCCGGGCTCACCGGCACCGGTGTCACGAGGACGTCGCCCGCCCGCAGCAGCCACACCTTCCGCGGGGCCTGGGTGGCCCACCGCTCCAGCACGTCGCCCGCTTCCAGGCCGAGCGCCAGGTCGGAGACGAAGTTGGCGTACACGAGCCACGGTGACCGGTCCTGCACGACGCCTCTCCGTTCCGCTGCGGCGGCCCCCCTCCCGTACCGGCAACCTACCTCCGTGGGACGTGGCGCGCCGCTCCGTCAGCGTGGCACCCGCGGGCGGCGGAACGTGGTCAGGGTGGTGCGGACCTTCTGCCAGGGCGTGGGCGGCAGGTGCCGGGCCGTGCCGCGGGCGTAGTGGCGTTCCAGGTAGTACTGGCCGACGCTGAGGAGCGACGTGAGGATCAGGTACCAGGTGGCGGCGAGGAAGAGCATCTCCACGGGGGCGCCGGAGGTCTGGCCGATGTCCTGCGCGTGCCGCAGCAGTTCGTAGTACTGGACGGCCGCCACCAGCGAGGTCGTCTTCAGCATGTTGATAAACTCGTTGCCCGTCGGCGGCACGATCACCCGCATCGCCTGGGGGATGACGATCCGGCGCAGGGTCTTGCCGTGCCGCATGCCCAGGGCGTACGCGGCCTCGGTCTGGCCCTCGTCCACCGCCAGCAGGCCCGCGCGGACGATCTCCGCCATGTACGCGGCCTCGTTGAGCCCGAGGCCGAGGAGCGCCGTGAGGAACGGTGTCATGAAGTCCGACCACTCGTCCTGGTAGACGGGGCCGAGGTTGATGTACTCGAAGACCAGGCCGAGGTTGAACCAGACGAAGAGCTGGACGAGGACCGGGGTGCCGCGGAAGAACCAGATGAAGAACCACGCGAAGGACGACGTCACGGGGTTCCGCGACAGACGCATCACCGCCAGTACGACGCCGCCGGCCACCCCGACGGCCATGGAGAGCACGGACAGGAACAGCGTCTCGCGCACCCCTCGCAGGATGCGGTCGTCGAAGAGGTGCTCCGGGACCGCCGTCCAGGTGACCTTCCCCTGGGCGAAGGCGTGGACGATCGCCCCCATCAGGGCCAGGACCACCACGGCGGCGGCGTACCGGCCGTAGTGCCGGACCGGGACGGTGCGCAGGGCGAGGTCGTCGTCACGCATCAGGCACCGCCGTTGATGACGGCCTTGGTGACGGCGCCGTCCTGGCCGCCCCAGTCGGCGAGGATCTTGCCGTACTGCCCGCTGGCGATGATGGCGTCGAGCGCCGCGGCGAGCGCGTCGCGCAGCCGTGTGTCCCGCTTCGCGACGGCGATGCCGTACGGGGCCGCGCCCGTCTGCTCGCCGATCAGGGTGAAGTCCTTGCCTCCGCCGGAGGTCTTGACGGCGTAGGCGGCGGCCGGGAAGTCGGAGCAGCCGACGTCCGCCCCGCCGCTGCGGACGCGTGTCTGGGCCTGCTGGTCGGTGTCGTAGGCCTCCAGGTCGAGCGGGGGGCCGCCGGCCCGGGCGCACGTGTCGCGCTCGGTCTTGGCCAGGTCGTGGGCGACGGTGCCGCGCTGGACGGCGACGGTCCTGCCGCACAGGTCCGTCCAGCCGCGGACGTCTCCGGTGTCCTTCCTGCGCCCGTAGAGGGAGACGCCGGCGGTGAAGTAGTCGACGAAGTCGACGCCCTCGCCGACCTTCTTGCCGGTGGCGGAGTCGATGCCGTTCTGCCGGTCCTCGGTGTCGTTCATGGCCGACATGACGATGTCGTACCGGTTGGCGCGCAGGCCGGTGACGAGGGTGTCGAACGTGCCGTTCTCGAAGCGGACGCCGACGCCGAGCTGGTTGCCGAGGGCCCGGGCGATGTCGACGTCGAGGCCGGTGACCTCGCCGGAGGCGTCCACGAACTCGACGGGCGGGTAGGCGATGTCGGAGCCGACCGTGATGACGCCGGCGGACCGGACGTCCTCGGGGAGCCGGTCCGCCAGCCGTGCGTCGGCGGCGGAGGTCCTCGGCTTCCCGCCCGCGTGTCCGTGGTCCCGCTGGTCACCGCAGGCGGTTGCGGCGGCCAGGGCGGCACCGGCGAGGAGGAGGGCTGCGGTACGGCGTGGGAGGGAGGTGCGCGCGGTCACGTCGATGGCTCCAAACGGGGATGTCCGGTGCGAGGGGGAAGGGGGGTGGTGTCGTCGCTCGCGGGGTGTGGCGCCGGCCCGGGGCATGCCGAGGGGCCCGGCCCCGGAGAGCCGGACCCCGTCCGGCCTGCGCGCGGCCGGTCAGCGACGTGTGGCGGTCACCGACATGCGGCGGTCGGCGCCGTGTGACGGTCCCGCGGGGTGGCGGCTCCCGCGGGTGTGCCTCCGGTGCTACGGCTGGGCTGGCGGGCGCAGGCGCAGGCCGTGCATGCCGTTGTCCACGGCGAGCACCGTGCCCACCGACGCCCCGGACAGCGGGCTGGCCAGGTAGGCGATGGCGCCGGCCACCTCGTCGGCCGTCACCAGGCGCCCCGACGGCTGGAACGAGGTGAGCGCGGCCCGGGCGGCCTCCGGGTCGGGCGCCTGGTCCATCTGCCGGTCCACCCAGGGCGTGTCGGCCGTGCCGGGGGCGACGCAGTTGACGCGGATGCCCTCGCGGACGTGATCCGCCGCCATGGCGAGCGTCATCGCGTACACGGCGCCCTTGCTGGCCGAGTACAGCACCCGCTGCTGGAGCCCGGCCCACGCGACGATCGAGCAGGTGTTGACGATCGCGGCGGCGGGAGAGCGCCGCAGGTGCGGCAGGGCGTGCCGGGCGACCCGGACCATGCCGACCACGTTGACGTCCAGGACCCTCAGCCACTCGTCGTCGTCGTTGCCGGCGACGTCCCCGACGGCGCTGATGCCGGCGTTGTTCACGACCACGTCCAGCCGGCCGAACCGCTCGACCACGGCGTCGACGGCGGACCGGACCTGGGCGTCGTCGGTGACGTCGACCTCGATGCCCACGATGCCGTCCGGCAGCCCGTCGGGTTTGACGTCGAAGGCGGCCACCTTGGCTCCCCGGCTGCTCAGCAGTTTCGCCGTGGCGAGGCCGATGCCCGACGCACCGCCGGTGACGATGGCGACCAGTCCTGCGAAATCACTCATGAGTTCTCTCCTGTCCGTTCCGGTCGGTGGGGGTCGGGGGCTGGCTCGGCGTCGACGAAGTCCTTGGCGGTGGCGGTGTTGGTGTCGGTGGCGGTGGGTTTCGCGCGGCGGCGCGGCAGGCTGAGCTGGGCCGCCAGCAGTCCGGACACGCCGACCAGCGTCCAGAACATCCATGGGGCGTACGCGTAGAGGGCGCCGCCGATGAGCGGTCCGGCGCCGGTGCCGATCGTGTAGGCGACGCCGTACAGCCCCTGGTAGCGCCCGACGAGCTGGGGCGGGGCGAGGCTGCCCAGGTAGGCCTGGGAGACGGAGGTGGAGATCATCTCGCCGAGCGACCACAGCACCACCGTCGCGGCCAGCAGGACCATGCTGTCCATGAGCCCGGTCAGGGCGAGCCCGACGCCGATGATCAGGTTGCCGACGGCCAGGACGTATTCCAGCCGGTAGCGGGAGACCCAGCCGGTGATGGGGAGTTCGAGGGCCAGCACCAGCAGGCCGTTGAGGCCGATGAGGAGGCCGAAGTCGCGTTCGCTCAGGCCCACGTCGCTGACGTGCAGGGGCAGACCGACGGTGGACTGGATGTAGACGAACTCGGCGACCAGGATCATCACCAGGAACCGCACCAGGGTGCGGTCGGCGAGCGCCTGGCGGTAGCCGGCCGCCCGGTCCGCCTTGGTGTCCGGGTCGTCCTGCCCGGAGCGGGACCCGGACGGTTCGCGCAGCAGCAGCGCCATGACCACGCCGAACAGCAGGCACGCGACGGCGTTGCCCAGGAAGAGTTCGACGTAGGAGGTGGCGGCCAGCACACCGCCGATGACACCGCCGAGGGCGGAGCCGATGTTCATCGCGAACCGGAACACGCCGAAGGCCGCGAGCCGTTCCTGGTTGGTCGTCACGGCGTCGATCAGCACCGCGGCCGCGGCGGGCCGGTAGATCTGTGACGTGACGCCGATGAGCCCGACGATCGCCACGATGACCGGCAGGGATTCGAGGTACGGGACGATCGCCGTCAGCCCGGCTGTGGTCACGGCGGACAGGACGATGGTCCACCGCCGGCCGAGCTTGTCGGTGAGGTAGCCGCCTACGGCGTTGCCGAGCACCTTTCCGAGGCCGGACACGCCGAGTACGAACCCGGCGGCCCCGGCGGAGTGTCCCCGGTCGGTCAGGTAGAGGACGATGAACACGGGCAGGAAGTTGCCCACCTGGTTGACCAGGATGCCGACGCTGATGATCCACACCCGGCCGGGCAGGCTGCGCAGCGCGTCGCGGAACCGCGGCTCGTCGACGCCGGCCTGGTCCGGTGGTGCGGCGCTCAACGGACGGGCTCGGTGCGTACGTGGATCGCCTCGGCCAGCCGCTTGCTGTGGGCGATCGCCTCGGTCGCGTCGGCGCCGCGGGCGATGACGTAACCGCCGATGTCCTCGTTCCAGGTCAGCGGTGCCACCACGTCGCCGGGCCGGAGCTTCACATGGAGGTCGACGAACGCCGGGTCCGCGCGCACGGCGTCGACGCCGGTCACCTCCACGACCCGGCCGGGCTCCGGTGTGAGTGCCTGGAGGGCCACTCCCCCGCGGGGTTCGGGTGACGCGGTGAGCGGTTCCACCAGGCCCAACGGGGTGCCGAGGGTGTGGAGTTCCATGTCGACGCCGTAGGCGGTCTCGACCATCTCGTTGACGCCGTAACCGCCGATGCGGTTGTGGGACTCGATGACGCGCGGTCCGCGGGAGGTCAGCCTGATCTCGGTGTGGCTCGGGCCGTTGCGCAGCCCCATCGCGTCGAGGAAGTCCGTCACCAGCTGCCTGACCTCGCGCAGGGTCTCCTCCGGGTGGCGGCTGGGCTGGGAGAGCCCGAGTTCGACGAAGCCGGACCCGCCGCCGAACTCCGCCTTGTCGGTCACCGCGACGATGACGTGCCGGCCGTCGAAGCTCAGCGTCTCCACGCTGACCTCGGGGCCGTCGAGGTACTCCTCCATGAGGAACTCGTCGAAGGAGTCGGCCGCGAACAGGTCGCCGACGACCCATTCCTGGTCGTCGAGGGACCGGTACCGCTCGGCGACGGTGTCCACCTCGGCCTCGTCGGTGACGCGGAACACGCCCACGCTGCCCGATTCGCGGACCGGCTTGACGATGATCGGGAGCCCGTGCCGGTCGACGAAGTCGCGGACGTCCTGGGCGGACCGGCCCACCGCGGAGGCCATCGGGCTGATGCCCTTGGCGGCCAGCTGCTGCCGCATCCGCCACTTGTCCAGCAGCAGTTCGACGGTGTCGACGGACTCGCCGCGCAGGCCGAGCGCCTCGTTGATGCGCGCCGCCGGCAGCAGCCCGAGCTCGAACAGCGACACGGCCGCCTGGAACGGGTACGCCGCGTGCAGCGCCCGGGCCAGGGGCAGGAGCCGGTCGATGTCGCCGTAGTCGAGCAGCAGCGCCTGGTCGACGTAGGGCCAGTGGCCGCGGTCGTAGGCGTCGGGGTACTGGGCGTGCACCACGTCCAGGCCGAGTTCCCTGGCCTTGCGCACGAGTTTGAGCTTGCCGCCGATGACCAGTACGCGAGGCCGTCCGCTGGCGGCGGCCGTCGGGGACTCGTGACCGGTGGGTACGGCGTCGATGGACATGGTGGCTCCTTGTCTCACGGGCCGGCCGCGGCTCGCCGGGAGCCGGGGCCGGTGTCGGGGGTCCGGGGGCGGGACTCGGGACTCGGGGGTGGGGTGTCGGTCGGCGGTCGGGGGTCCGGGGCGGGGTCCTGTGTAGGGGGCCGTACGCGGGGGGCCAGGGCGGCCCCGGGGGCGGCGTCCCGGCCGGGAGGGATCATTCCGGCAGCCCGGTACGGTGCGCCACCGGGCGGTTCCCCGACCGTCGGTTTCCGGTCAGCCCAGCACGTCGGCGATCGCGTCGACGCCGAAGTCGATCTCCTCACGGGTGATCACCAGCGGCGGTGCCACCCGGAGGTGGCCCTGGTTCTCCTTGCACAACAGGCCGCGCCCGGCCAGCGCCTCGGACACGTTCACCCCGGTCGTACGGCCCTCGGCGATCTGCACGCCCGCCCACAGGCCGCGGCCGCGCACCTCGGTGACGCCCTCCAGCTCACCGAGCCGGGAGTGCAGGTACGTGCCGAGTTCGCGGGACCGTTCCTGGAACTCCCCGGTCGCCAGCAGCCGCACCACCGCGCGGCCGACCGCGCACGCCAGCGGGTTGCCGCCGAAGGTCGAGCCGTGCTCGCCGGGCTTCAGCGCGCCGAGGACGTCGGCCCGGCCGACGACCGCGGACACCGGCATGAGCCCGCCGCCCAGGGACTTGCCCAGCGCGTACAGGTCCGCGCGGACGCCTTCGTGGTCCAGCGCCAGCGTCGTGCCCGTACGGGCCAGTCCGCACTGGACCTCGTCGGCGAGGAACAGGGTGCCGGTGTCGTCGCACAGCTGGCGGACGTCGGCCAGGTACCCCTTCGCCGGGACGACCACGCCCGCCTCGCCCTGGATCGGCTCCAGCAGGATGGCCGCCGTGTTGGGGTTGACCGCCGCGCGCAGTGCGTCGATGTCGCCGAACGGCACCACGGTGAAGCCGGGGGTGAAGGGGCCGAACTCGTTGCGGGCGGTGCGGTCGGTGGAGATCGACACCATGGTCGTGGTGCGGCCGTGGAAGTTGGCGCCCGCGACGATGATCTCGGCGGCGCCGTCCGGCACGCCCTTGACCTGGTAGGCCCACTTCCTGGCGACCTTCACGGCCGACTCGACCGCCTCGGCGCCGGTGTTGGCGGGCAGCACCGTCTCGGTGCCCGTCAGCTCGGCCAGTTCGCGGCAGAACAGCCCGAACTGGTCGTTGTGGAAGGAGCGGCCGGTCAGGGTCAGCCGGTCGAGCTGGTCCTTGGCGGCGGCGACGATCTCGGGGTGCCGGTGGCCGAAGTTGAGGGCGGAGTACCCGGCGACGAAGTCGAGGTAGCGCCGCCCGTCCTGACCGGTCGCCCAGGCGCCTTCCGCGTGGGTGAGCACGATCGGCAGCGGGTGGTAGTTGTGCGCGGCCCAGCGGTCGGAGACGGCGATGTGGTCGGGGGTGGCGGTGGCGTCCGGGGTCGGGTTCATGGCGTGGTTCACCCTTTCGGCGATGGATCGCTGGTGCGGATCACTGGGGGCGCGGATCACGGGGGTGCGGATCACCGCATGTGGTTCACGGGGGTGCGAGTCAGGGTCGCTGCTGGTCGTCCGCCCCGGTGTCGACCATGCCGGCGCTGAGCGTCGACCCGTCCTGCGGGTCGATGAGCAGGAACGAGCCGGTGCGCTTGTTCTCGGCGTAGTCGTCGACGGCGAGCGGCTCGGCGGTGAGGATCCGGACGCCGCCGATGTCGTTGGCGGACAGCCCGTCGTGGCACGGGAGCCGGCGGGCGACGGCGACGTCCGTGCGGTAGGTGATGTCCTCGACCACGGCGGGGACCGTCCGGGTGGTGTGCTTGAGCAGTACGCGCTGCCGTGCGCGCAGCGGACGCTCGTCGAGGTGGCACACGGTGGCGGTGAGGCGCCGCAGCGGTACGGGGGCCTCACCCGCGGCGAGGACGTCTCCCCTGGCGATGTCGATGTCGTCGGCGAGCCGGACGGCCACCGACTGGGGCGCCCAGGCGGTGTCCGTCTCCCTGCCGAGGACGGTGAGGCCGACGACCGTGCTGGTCGCCCCGGCCGGTTGCACGGTGACGGGGTCGCCCACCCTGAGCACGCCGGAGGCGAGCTGTCCGGCCAGCCAGCGTTCCACCGCACCACGGTCGCCGGACGGCTGCCGGATCACGTACTGCACCGGCAGCCGCAGCGGTTTGCCGGTCGGGTCCGCCCCGAGCGGCACGCCTTCCAGGTGGGACAGCAGCGTGTCGCCGTCGTACCAGTCCATCCTCGTCGACGGTTCGACGACGTTGTCGCCGGCCAGGGCCGACATGGGGATGGCGACGGCGTCGGCGGCGCCCAGCTCGCGGGCCCGCGCGGTGAACTCGTCCGCGATCGCGGTGAACGTGGACTCCCGGTAGCCGACGGCGTCCATCTTGTTGACGGCCAGCACGACGTGGGGGACCCGCAGCAGCGCCGTGATCGCGCAGTGCCGCATGGTCTGGGCCACCACACCGTTGCGGGCGTCGACCAGGATCACCGCGAGGTCCGCGGTGGAGGCGCCGGTCACCATGTTGCGGGTGTACTGCACGTGTCCCGGTGTGTCCGCCAGGATGAACCGCCGCCGATGGGTGGCGAAGTAGCGGTAGGCCACGTCGATCGTGATGCCCTGCTCCCGCTCCGCCCGGAGCCCGTCGGTGAGGAGCGCCAGGTCGGGGGCGTCCTGCCCGCGGCGGCGGGACACCTCCTCGATGGCCGCCAGCTGGTCGCCGAGCACGGACTTGGTGTCGTACAGCAGCCTGCCGACCAGGGTGGACTTGCCGTCGTCGACCGACCCGCAGGTGGCCAGGCGCAGCAGGCCGCCCGAGAGCCGCCCGGACGGGCCGGGCCGGGTTTCCGCTTCCGCGAGGTCCGTTGACATCCTAGAAGTACCCTTCTCGCTTGCGGTCCTCCATGGCGGCCTCGGACAGCCGGTCGTCGGCCCTGCTCGCGCCGCGCTCGGTCACGCGGCTCGCCGCGATCTCGGTGATCACCTCTTGTACGGTGGCCGCCGACGAGTCGACGGCGCCGGTGCAGGACATGTCACCGACCGTGCGGTAGCGGACCTGCCGCTCGCACAGCTCCTCACGGTCCCGGGGGCCGCCCCAGTCGCCGGGCGCCAGCCACATGCCGTCGCGCCGGAACACCTTCCGCCGGTGCGCGAAGTAGATCTCGGGCAGTTCGATGCCCTCGTGCTCGATGTACTGCCAGACGTCCAGTTCGGTCCAGTTGGACAGGGGGAAGACCCGGACGTGTTCACCAGGCTCGTGCTGGCCGTTGTAGAGCTGCCACAGTTCGGGCCGCTGGCGGCGCGGGTCCCAGGCGCCGAACTGGTCGCGCAGGCTGAACACGCGTTCCTTGGCGCGCGCCTTCTCCTCGTCGCGCCTGCCGCCGCCGAACACGGCGCCGAACCGGCCGTCGCGGATGGCGTCCAGCAGGGGCAGGGTCTGCAGCGGGTTGCGGGTGCCGTCGGGGCGTTCGCGGAGCGTGCCGTCGTCGATGTAGGACTGTACGGACGCCACGTCGAGGCGCAGGTCGTGCCGGGCGACGATCCGGTCCCGGTAGGCGAGCACCTCGGGGAAGTTGTGGCCGGTGTCCACGTGCAGCAGCGGGAAGGGCAGCGGCGCCGGGGCGAACGCCTTGAGCGCCACGTGCAGCATGACGATCGAGTCCTTGCCGCCGGAGAACAGCAGCGTGGACCGGTCGAACTCGCCTGCCACCTCGCGGAAGATGTGGGCCGCCTCGGCCTCCAGCGTCTCCAGGTGGGTGAGCGGGGACACCGCGGGCGGGGGCTTGGGGCCGGTGGGTCCGGTCGGTGCGCCGGCCGCGGCCCGGGCGACGGGGGTCACGACAGCCCTCGAGCGGTGAGCAGCGCCCGCAGGTGCCGGATCGATTCCTCGACCGTGTGGTCCTCGGTGTGGATCCGCAAGTCCGGGTCGACCGGTGCCTCGTAGGGGTCGTCGACGCCGGTGAGGCCGCGGAGGTCGCCGGCCGCCTGCCGGGCGTAGAGGCCCTTCACGTCCCGGTCGGCGCACGTCTCCAGCGCGGTCGCCACGTGCACCTCCAGGCAGGGGACGCCCTGCGCGGCGTGCAGGTCGCGCACCGCCGCGCGGGACACCGCGTAGGGGGCGATGACCGGCACCAGTACGGTGACGCCGTGGACGGCGAGCAGCGCGGCCACGTAGCCGACCCGGCGGACGTTGGTGTCCCTGTCCTCCTTCGAGAATCCGAGTTCCGCGGAGAGTGCCGCCCGGACCTCGTCGCCGTCGAGGACCTGGACCCGGTGTCCCTCGGCCTTCAGCCGCTCGGCGAGGCCCCGCGCGAGGGTGGTCTTCCCCGCGCTCGGCAGTCCGGTCAGCCAGACCGTGCCGCCCTGCCACACGGCCGGTCCGCCGTTTGGTTCGGTCATGTTCGGTGCTCCCTCTCGTACGGGCCGGTGGTCGCCGCGCCCGCGCACGTCATGGTTACCGTGGTGCCGGCCCCGGCCAGGGCCCGGCCGACGGGGCTGGGCACCCGCCCGTCCGCTATCCGTACCGACGGGACCCCGCCGGACAGTGCCTCACGTGCGGCGACGAGTTTGAGTGCCATGCCGCCTCCGGCGAACCGGCCGGGCGCGCCGGTCGCCGGCACCTCGTAGCCGCTGAGCACGCTGGTCTCGTCGTCCGGATCGGCGAGTACGCCCGGTGCGCCGGTGAGCAGCACCAGCCGGTCGGCGCCGAGCGCCACGGCGAGTGCCGCCGCGGCGCGGTCGGCGTCGACGTTCACCGGCTGGTCGTGCTCGTCGATCGCGGGCGGTGAGACCACGGGGACGTAGCCGGCCCGCAGCAGGGTCTGCGCCGGTTCGGCGCGCACCTCGGTGAGCCGGCCGCTGAGGTTGTCCCGGACCAGGACCGTCCGGCCGTCGACGACGGCCCGGACGGCGGTCTTGCGGCGGGCCCGGAGCATCCCGCCGTCCAGGCCGGTGAGGCCGACGGCCGGCACCCCGAGCCGGGTCAGCTCGGCGACGATCCGCGGTTTGACCCCGCCGGCCAGGGCGAGGACGACCACTTCCAGCGTGGCCGGGTCGGTGTACCGGGTGGACACCCGGTCCGGGGCGGTGAGGGTGCGTTGCGGGACGCCGAGCCTCCCGGCCAGTCGTGCGATCTCGCCGGAGCCGCCGTGGACCAGGAGGACCGACTGTCCCTCCTCGACGAGTCCGGCGATGTCGGCGCAGATCTCCGCGGCGTCGACGGCCGGGTTGCCGCCGCTCTTGACGACGGTCAGCGGTCTGCTGGTCACGGTGCCTCCGTTTCGCCGGGGTTCAGACGGGGTGCAGGCCGGGGAAGGACAGGCCGAGGTTCTCGGGCCAGCCCATGCGGATGTTCAGGAACTGGACCGCGTTGCCGGCGCCGCCCTTCATCAGGTTGTCCAGTGCGGCGATGGTCACCAGCCGCCCGGCCTCTTCGTCGACGGCGAACCCGACGTCGCAGAAGTTGGACCCGAGGAGGATCTTCGGCTCCGGGTAGCGGAAGGTGCCGCGCTGGTGGGCGACGACCCGGACGAACGGCTCGTCCCGGTACTGCTCTCGGTACGCCCTGCGCACCGCCGACTTGTCGACGCCGGGGCGCAGGCGGGCGTGGCAGATGGTCTGCACGCCGCGTACCGCTTCGACGCCGGTCGCGGTCATGGCGGCCCGTATCCCGAGGTGCCGGGAGATCTCCGCCTCGTGCCGGTGGCCGGTGGGCGCGAACACCCGCATGGCTCCGCTGCGTTCGGCGTGCAGGTTGGCCTCGCCGGCGGTGGCGCCGGAGCCGCTGGAACCGGTGCGCGCGTCGAACTGGGCCTCCGGCTCGACCAGGTCGCGTGCCACGAGCGGATAGAGGGCGAGCACGCCGGCGACCGCCATGCAGCCGGGCACGCTGACCAGGTCGGCGGTGCGCAGGCTCTCCCGGTACAGCTCGGGTATCCCGGGGACGAAGTCGCCGAGCAGGTGCGGCGCGGCGTGTTCGGTGCCGTAGTAGCGCTCGAAGACCTCGGTGTCGTCCAGCCGGAAGTCGCCGGTGAGGTCGATGACCTGCTTGGCCCGTCCGATCCAGTGCTCGACCTGGGTCATGGCGGCGCGGTGCGGGGTGGCGAGGAAGACCGCGTCGCAGTCCTCCACGTCGTCGGCCGTGCAGAACAGCAGGTCGGTGGCGGACCGCAGGTTGGGGTGCACGCCGTCGACGCGTTTGCCGGGGAACCGGGAGGACACCGCGGCCACCACGTCGACCTCGGGGTGGCCGATGAGCAGTCGCAGCAGTTCTCCGCCGATGTAGCCGGCCGCGCCGACCACGGCGACGCGGATCACGTCCGCGCCCCGTTGTGAGTGGTGTGTCCGTGCACGACTACTCCCCCCAGTCCTCTTCGACTTCGGGCGCGAGGGCGAGCACCGCCGGGCTCAGCGCCACGATCTCCAGTTCGCTGCGGCAGCCCGCGCACTCGACGATCTCGTTGAGGCGCGCCGAGTCGCTGATCCGCACCTCGTCCTCGCACTCGGGGCAGGCCTGCATGGTGGTCATGTGAGGTGTCCTTTCAGATGGTCGTCCCGGAGAGGGCGGCGGTGTCGAGGGCGGTACGGACCGTCCTCACCACCCGCTCCGCGGTCAGGTCGTAGTGGTCGACGAGGTGTTCCTGGTTGCCGACGGTGTCGACGAACCGGTCCGGCACTCCGATCCGCAGCACCCGGGTGGGCGCCGCCTCGGCCAGTGCCTCGGCCACCGCGCCGCCGAGGCCGCCGCCCCGCCAGTGCTCCTCGACGGTCACGACGAGGGGGGCGGGCCGTGCCGCGGCGACCAGGGTGTCGGTGTCGAACGGCCGCAGCGTGTGCAGGTTGAGCACGGTGGCCTCGACGCCGTGTCCGGCGAGGGCGTCCGCCGCGGCGAGGCAGGCGAGCACCGGGTAGGGGCCGCAGGCGGCGAGGACGACGTCGCCGCCCTGCCGCAGGGTCTGCGCCCGTCCGATGACCGGTGGCGGACCCGCGGGCAGCGGGGGTGACGGTTTGCGGCCGAGCCGGACGTAGAGCGGTCCGGGCAGGTTCAGGCTCTGTTCGACGAACGCCTCCGTGGCGGCGGCGTCGGCGGGCACGACGACGGTCATCCCGGGCAGCACCCGCAGGACGGCGAGGTCCTCCAGGGCCTGGTGGGTCGGTCCGAGGTGGCCGGCGGCCAGACCACCGTGGGTGGCCATGATGCGGACGGGCAGCCGGTTGTACGCGATGTCGATCTTGATGGCTTCCAGGGCGCGGGACGCGGCGAACGCGGCCATCGTGTTGACGAAGGGGACCCGTCCGCACGCCGCCAGCCCGGCGGCCATGCCCATCAGGTTGTGCTCGGCGATGCCGAGGTTGAGGTACTGCTCGCCGGCCGCCGCGGCGTGGTCCGCGCTGAACAGGCCGGTGTCGCTGTCCAGGCAGATCAGTTCGGGGTGGCGGGCCAGCAGCGGCAGCAGGGTGTCCCGGTAGGCCTCTCGCGTCGCGCGGCTCATCCGTCGGTGTCCTTGGGTCGGAGGGCGGCCATCGCCCGTGCGTGGTTGCGCTCGGACAGCGTCACGTAGTGGCTGGCCGCCCGGCCGGCGAGGAACGGCAGTCCCTGGCCCTTGACGGTCCGGGTGATCAGCACGCTCGGCCGGCCCGGCTCCCACGGGGCGGCGGAGAGGTGGTCCGCCAGTGCGGCGGGGTCGTGGCCGTCGACGTCGCGCACCGCCCAGCCGAAGCTGCGCCAGCGGTCGGCCAGCGGTTCCATCGGCGCGATCCGCTCGGTGGCGCCGGTCAGCTGGAGCCCGTTGCGGTCCACCACGGCGACCAGCCGGTCCAGCCGCAGCGACGCGGCCGCGATGGCCGCCTCCCACACGGAGCCCTCCTGGAGTTCGCCGTCGCCGAGCAGCACGAAGCTGCGCGCGTCGCGGCCGGCGTACCGGTTGGCCAGGGCGAAGCCGCAGGCCAGCGCGAGCCCGTGGCCGAGGGAGCCGGTCGGCATCTCCACGCCCGGCACCGCGCGGACCGGGTGGCCCATCAGCCGGCTGCCGGGCCGTCCGTAGCTCGCGAGTTCGGCGACCGGGAAGAAGCCCCGTTCGGCGAGCGTCGCGTACAGGCCGACGGCGGCGTGGCCCTTGCTGAGCAGGAAGCGGTCGCGGTCGGGGTCGTCCGGCCGCTCGGGGTCGACGTTCAGCACCGAGAAGTACAACGCGGTCAGTACATCGGCGCAGGAGAACGCGCCTCCGAGGTGACCGCCCTCGGGCCCGGCGCACATGTCGACGACGTGCGAGCGGATGCGTGCGGCGACCGCTTCCAGGGTGCCTTGCGCCTGTGCCTGGGTGGCGGTCATGACGCCGCCCCCGCGAGGGTGGCCACCATGTCGGGGTTGGCCCACACCTTCTCGAAGGCGTCCGCGTAGAGGTGCAGCAGCTCGCCCGACTCCGGGTGGAGGTGCCGTTTCTGGAGGGTGAGCGAGTCGGCGATGACCGCGCGCGCCACCGGGTGGTCCTCCCCCGCCGCCGGCCCGGTCGCACCGGTCACGGTCCAGGGGTAGCCGCCGCCGAAGCCGACGCGGTCGACGAAGACCTTCTGGTCGGGCAGCGGCATGAGCTGGTACTGCGACATCGGTACGCCCTCGGCGCGCAGCAGCCGCCGCAGGGCCGAGCGCAGGGCCTGGGGCCGTACGCCGTCCAGGCCGAAGGCGGCCGGGTCGAACCGGAAGCGCAGGATGTGCCAGGCGTGGGTGGTGTCCGGGGCGGCGGTCGGCACCCGCAGCCCGGGCAGTTCGGCGAGCCGTGCGAGGAACGCGGCGACGTTGCGCTGCCGCGCGCTCTCGTAGTCGTCGAACCGGGTGAGCTGCGCGCTGGTGAACGCGGCCTGGAGGGCGTTCATCTTGTGGTTCCAGCCGAGGCCGTAGGACACGTAGTCGCGTTCGCGGCCGCTTTCGATCACTTCGCCGAACTGCCGTCCCCTGCGTACGGATTCGGCGAGTTCCGCGTTGCCGGTGACGAGCAGCCCGCCCTCGCCGCAGGTGGGGATGTTCTTCGTGGCCTGGAGGCTGAACGCGCCCGCGTCGCCGATCCCGCCGACCGGCCGGCCCCGGTGGGTGGCGCCGGGGGCCTGGGCGGCGTCCTCGATCACGGCGAGGCCGTGCCGGCGCGCGATGGCCGTGATGCGGTCCATGTCGGCGGGTGCGCCGTGCAGGTGCACGGGGATGATCGCCGCGGTCCGCCCGGTGATCCGCCGCTCCACGTCGTCCGGGTCGAGGTTGAAGGTGACCGGGTCGACGTCGGCGAACACGGGGACGGCCATCTGGTGCACCGGCGCGAGCCCGGTGGCGATGAAGCTGAGGGCGGGCACGATCACCTCGTCCCCCGGGCCCACGCCGAGCGCGGCCAGCGCGAGGGACAGGGCGGCGGTTCCGGTGGACACCGCGACGCAGTGGCCGAAGCCGAACCGGCCCGCCCACTGTTCCTCGAGGGTGGAGACCGGGTTCTCCCCGTCCGAGTTGGACACCAGTCTGGCGCCGTCGAGCGCGTCGATGACGGCCTTGCGGTCCTCGTCCTCGACCAGCGGCCATTCCACGTGACGCCGGTCCCTCGGCACGGCCGGGGGACCGCCGAACGCTGCCAGCTTGCTCATCACTGTCCTCTCGACATGGTCTCGGGTGGTCGGGCCGGGCGCGGTCACAGGCGTGCGGCTGCCGCGCCCACGGCGTCGACGGCACGCGCGTACAGGCCGCGCAGCACGGTGGCGTGGTGCGCGATGTCGGCCGAGACCGCTCGGGGGTCGGCGTGGCCGTGGGCGCCGGTGATCCGCAGCCCGGTCCACGCGTGGGCGACGGACTCGACCGCGCGTCCGGCCCCGGCGAGCGCCGGGTCGCCCCAGGTGCGGCCGCAGCGGCGCAGGAGTTCGCCGTGCAGGGACGCCTGGGCCTGCATGCCCCAGCCGAAGGGGTACAGCTCGCGCAGGGCGGTGTCGTCCCCGGCTCGGCACCGTTCGACGAGTTCGGCGGCGAACGCGTCGAATCCGGCGAGACCAGCACGGGCCTGCGTGGCCGAGGTGGCTGCGGTGGCCGTGGTGAAGGCGTCGGTGTCGGTGCGCAGGAAGCCGCCGAGCAGCTCGGGGGTGAGCGGCGGGGGCGGGGTGTCGAGCCGGACGTCCAGGCAGCGCCTGCCGATGCGCGAGTCGCTGAAGAACGCGTCCTGGACGTCGGTCGGGTTGGCCGAGCCCCAGCTGCGCAGGAACGCCTCGACGGGGACGGCGCCGCGGAACGCGGGCGGCATCGCGTCCGAGACGTACACCAGGCCGCGGGCCTCGTCCAGGCCGTACACCACGACGAGGTGCGCGGCGTGCACGTCGCCGTACGCGGGCCGGAAGGGCAGGTGGAAGTTGTCGACGGCGGCGATGACCAGCCGGTCGGCGGTCAGCGTGTCGCGCACCTCCCGCCACAGGTCGTCCTCGTCGGCGGGCTGCCACCAGCGTGCGCGCAGGTCGTGGTGCGGCGCCAGGGCGGCACCGAGGTCGGCCTCGCCGGACGCGCCGGGCGGGCACGGGTAGTAGAACTCCTCGGACCTGACGTCGCCGGGCAGGTGCAGGAAGCGCCAGCCGGCGCCGAGCACGGCCAGCGGGTCGGCCCCCTCGCGTGCCACCACCGTGCCGAACGTGGCCTGGAGGCAGCTGATCAGGTCGCGGTACCACCACTGGGGTTCCGGGCCGGTGATCATGTACGTCCTCGTCGTCACGTCACCGGTCATGCCGCCGCCTCCGCCCGTTGCAGGGTGACCGCGAAGAGGTGGAGCGCGTCGTTGCGGGGCAGCCGGACGCCCGTCAGGCCGGCGCGCCGGGTCACGGGCACCCGCTGCGCCCACATGACGGCGGAGACGTTGCGCTGGACGTGGTGCGGGTAGTGCATGACGGGGCTCTCGTACGCCTTGACCTCGCCGAACCAGGCGGGCGCCGACCAGAAGTCGGAGACCCGCAGCGGCTCCGGGTCGACCGAGCCGTCGTCGAAGTGCAGTTCGGCGGTGTCCTCGCAGCGCCGTTCCGCGGCGGCCAGGACGTGGATCCAGTCGTACCGGCCCTCGGGCAGGTCGAGGAACTGTCCGGCGCAGCGGATGTTGTCCGGTCCGTCGCAGACCGGGGGGAACCGGAAGGGAACTCCGGCGATATGGACGAGAGTTCCGCCCGCGGGCAGGTATTCGGCGGCGAACGAGTTCCCCCACACGTTGAACGCCGCCGCTTTGGTCTCCGTCGCCGCGGAGACGGCCGTGTTGTTGCGATGGCCGGAGATGTCGACCGGATCGCACAGCCGGGTGGGGGCGGAGGGCGCCGTCGTGTCCGTCACGTGGTCCCCCTCACGGGAATCACGCCCGGTATTCCGGTACCGCGCGGCATTCGCGTGCCGACGGGTATTCGTGTACCGGCCGGTATTCGTGTGCCGGGCTGTATTCGTATGCCGGGCTGTATTCGTATGCCGGGCGGGCGCATCGCACAGTTCATCCGCATCGTGTCGACCTCGGATTTCCGTATCGCTGGTCCGGTGTTCTCGCCTGGTGGTTCCGCCGGGCCCTGCCGGCCGGACGGTCACGGCCGGAGTGCGGCGGCCCGCAACTCCTCGTAGTACGGCAGGTGGTAGTCGCGGTGGGCCCGTAGCACCGGGTCGGCGGCCACCTTCTCGGCCCCGCGGCCCGGCGCGCGCGTGAAGCCGGCCGTCCTGCTGGTCGACTCGTGCCACCGGCTGGTCGCCTGCCACTCCGTCCGCATCCCCGGCTGCCAGTTCAGCGCGTCCGCGAGGAAGGGGATGCCCACCGCCGCGCAGTACGCCCGCACGGTGTCGGCCGGCCGGTCGAGCAGGTCGTCCGAGTCGACGACGACCGGCGTGGTGCCGGTGGCGGCCCGTACGGCCGTGAAGATCTCGTGCAGCCGGGCGAACCCGATCTCGTCGCGGCCGAGGTCCGGGTTGAGCGCGTGGTGCGAGGCGATGGCCTCGTCCGGGTGGCGGATGATGAAGGTGTGCGTGGCGCCGGCGAGGAAGTCCCGGTCGGCGAGCACCGCCGGGTAGGCGAAGTCCGTGGTGTCCTTGAAGAACACCGGCTTCTTCTCCTCCGCGAGGTCCCGCAGTGCGGCGAGTACGTCCTGCTCCGACCGGGCGACCCGGTCGCCCACCTTCACCTCTCCGAAGTCGACCACCTGGGAGAGCGGTTCGTGCACGACGACGTGGTCTCCCCGCTCCGCCATCATCCGCGCGAACGCGGTGGAACGGCAGCGCGGCGCGCTCCAGAGCGCGAGCACCGGTATCCGCCCTGATATGTCGTCCACGGTTTCCCCTTCCGTCTGGCACGGCGCTCGCGCGTCCGGCCGGAAAGCGTGCGGTGAACTCATGCGAAAGGCATTCGGAATGCGGTTCAAGAGTGGCACGAGCGGCGCCCGGGCCGGGTAAGCGACATGTGCAGTCGCCGGGCCGCGAAGTAAACGCGGTGCGTCGCCGCGGATGAGCTTGTCGCGGACGCGCCCGCCGCCGGACCGCCCATAGCCTCCCGTGGACGCGACAGACCGGTTGTGCCATCCGGTCAACCAGTGGTCCTACGACGGAGGTCACGTGTCAGCGACATCCAAGCCCCCGGGTGACGGCAGGATCGCCGTGCTCGCCAGCAGGGTCGGCGCGGACGAGAAACGGCTCTTCGACGCACTCGAACGGCGTGGTGTTCCCTTCGACCACGTCGACACGCGCGGCCAGTGGTTCCTGGCCGGGCAGCGTGACCTGCCGTGGAGTCTCGTGCTGAACCGGGAGATCGGCCAGGCCCGCGCCACGTACGCGGCCCGCTGCCTCACCTCGGCGGGCGTCGAGGTGCTCAACAGCGCGGACGCCACCGAGGTGTGCGGGGACAAGTGGCGCACCACCCTGGCGCTCCGGGCGGCCGCGGTGCCGACGCCGCGCACCGCGCTCGGCCTCACCCCGCAGGCCGCGCTGGACGCCCTGGAGTCCCTCGGCTACCCGGCGATCGTCAAGCCGCTGGTCGGCTCGTGGGGCCGGCTGGTGGTACGGCTGCCCGACCGCGCGGCCGCGGAGGGCGTGTTCGAGTACGTCGCCGCGCTGCCGGGCCCGCAGTCCCACCTGACGTACGTGCAGGAGCTGATCGACAAGCCGGGCAGGGACATCCGGGCGATCGTCGTCGGCGGCCAGGTGCTGGGCGCCGTCCACCGGACCGGTGAGTCGTGGCGCACCAACGTGGCGCTCGGCGCGCGGGCCCGGCCGTGCGAGGCGACACCGGAGATCACCAAGCTGTCGCTCGACGCGGCGGCCGCCGTCGGCACCGACATCGCGGGTGTCGACCTGATCGAGGACCGGGACGGCCGGCTGCTGGTGCTGGAGGTCAACCACCGGGTCGAGTTCAGCGGGTTCCAGTCCGCGTTCGGCGACCGGGTCGACGTCGCGGACCGCATCGTGGAACACCTACGGGAGCGAGCGCAACGATGAACTGGGCATTCACCAAGTCCGGCCACGTCACCGAGACGAGCGCCGTGGGGCTGCTGCGCGGCATGCTGGAGATACCGTCCTCGTCCTACCAGGAGCGCGCGCTGGCCGACTTCCTGGCGGAGGCGATGACGGACCTGGGTTACCGGGCGCACATCGACACGGTGGGCAACGTCATCGGCGTGATCGAGCGCGGCGACGGTCCGACCCTGATGCTGCTGGGGCACATGGACACCGTCCCGGGCCAGATCCCGGTCCGCTCCGAGGACGGCAGGCTCTACGGCCGGGGCGCGGTGGACGCGAAGGGTCCGCTCGCGGCGATGATCTGCGCCGCGGCGGGCGCGGTGGACTTCCCCGGGCGGATCGTGGTGATCGGCGTCGTCGAGGAGGAGACCCCGCGCTCGCGCGGCGCGATGGCGATCCGGGCCGCCCACGACCGGCCGGACGCGCTGATCGTCGGCGAACCGAGCGGCTGGTCCAGCGTGGTCATCGGCTACAAGGGCAAGCTCGACCTGCGCTACACCGTCCAGTGCCCGGCCACGCATCCAAGCAACCCGGAGCCGAAGGCGTCCGAACTGGCCGTCGCCTGCTGGGCCGCGCTGGTCGACCTGCTCGGGCCGGACGCGGGCCACGACGCGTTCGCCCGGCCGGGCGCGACGCTGTGCCGGCTGAACGCCGACCTGACGTCGGCGACGGCGGACCTCAGCGTCCGCACCCCGCCGGGGTTCGACGTCGAGGGGCTGGTGAGCGGGTTGCGCGACCGGCTGCCGGCAGGCCGTCTGGAGGTGCTGAACTCGGTGGCGGCCTGCCGGGCGGACCGGGCCAACCCGGCCGTCCGCGCGCTGGTGACCGGTATCCGGGGGCTGCACGCCCAGCCCCGGCTGGTGGTGAAGACGGCGACGTCGGACATGAACACCCTCGCGGAGGTCTGGGACATCCCGATGGCGACCTACGGCCCGGGTGACAGCAGGCTCGACCACGCCGACACGGAGCACATCGTGCTGTCGGACTTCCTGCGGGGCGTCGACGTGCTGTCCCTGGCCATCGCGGAGCTGGCGCACCTGCCGGTCCGCGTGGACGGCGGGGCGAGCGACGCGCCGCTTCCGGAGAGGAGTCTGCGATGACCGACATGACCCAGCGTCTCGCCGCCCTGCCCGCCGAGCGCCGCGCGGGGTTCCTCGCGTTGCTGGAGGCGCAGGTGGCGGAGGCGGCCGGGCGGGGTCCGGTACCGCGCGGGGACACCGGGCCGGCGCCGCTGTCGTCCGCGCAGGAGACCTGGTGGTTCCTCGGCCGGTCCGCGCCGGATGGCCCCGCGGACGTGGAGCCGTTGTGCCTGCGGTTGCGCGGGGAGCTGGACGCGGGCGCGCTGCGGGCGGCGCTGGCCGCGGTCGTGGCCCGGCACGAGGCGCTGCGGACCGCGGTCGTGGACGGCGAGGACGGGCCGGTGCAGGTGGTCGCGCCCCGGGTGCGGGTCGAGCTGCCGCTGATCGAGGTGGCGGGTGAGGGGCCCGGGCAGCGGCTCGCCGCCGCGCGGGCGCTCGCCGCGGAACGGGTCGAGGCGCCGTTCGACGTGGGCAGGTCGCCCCTGTGGCGTGCCGCGTTGATCAGGGTGGCGCCGGACGACCACCTGTTCCTGTTCGAGGCGCACCGGCTGGTGTGCGACGGCTCGTCGCTCGGGCTGCTGGCGGACGAACTGGCCGAGGCGTACCGGGCGTCGCGCGACGGCGGGGCGCCGCGGCTGCCGGCCCTTCCGGTGCAGTACCCCGACTACGCGGTGTGGCAGCGGGGGCGGCTCGACGACGGCGGGCCGGACGAGCGGGCCGCCCGCCTGCGCGACAGGCTCGCGGGCGCCGAGGTGCTGGAGTTCCCGACCGACCGGCCCCGCGGCGACACCCCGTCCTTCGCCGGGGACACCGCGGGTTTCACCCTCGGCCGCGAGGGCCTGGAGCGGGCGGCGGAACTGGCCCGGGAGGAGGGCGCGACCCCGTTCGACGTCCTCCTCGCCGCGTTCTTCACCCTGCTGCACCGGTACTCCGGCCTGGAGGACCTGGTGATCGGCTCACCGGACGGCGACCGGCGGGACGACGCCGTGTCGTCGGTGATCGGGCCGTTCGCCACGCTCACGGCGCTGCGCGGGGACCTCTCCGGCGACCCGGCCTTCCGGGAACTGGTCCGGCGCGTGGGGCACGCGGTGTCGGACGCCCGCGCGCAGGGCGGCGTGCCGTTCGGTGAACCGGCCGGCACGGTGGGCCCGGCCGCCGACCCGTCGCGCTCACCGGTCTTCCAGATCGTGTTCGGTACGCGCGACGCGTCGCCCACGACCGGCCCGCCCGGCCTGCCCGGCCTGGTGACCACCCGGGAGACCGTCCGGAGCGGCAGGACCCGGTTCGACATGACCTGGCAGGTGGAGGAGCCGGCAGCGCCGGGCGTCGACGCGCGCCTGGACATCGGGTTCAACACCGGTCTCTTCGACGGCGAGAGCATCGCCAGGTTCGCCCGGCACTACGACGGGCTCCTGCGCACCCTGACCGCCGCCCCGGACGCCCCGCTGTCCGCCGCGGACGTGCTGAGCCCGGAGGACCGGGAGTTCCTCGCCCGGGTCGGCAGCGGACCGGTGCGGCCGGTGCGCGAGACGACCGTCGTGGCGGAGTTCGAGGCGCGCGTCCACGAGGCGCCCGACAGCGTGGCGGTCGTCGTCGAGGACACCCCGACCACGTACGCCGAGCTCAACGCCCGCGCCAACCGGCTCGCCGCCCTGCTGCGCGAGCGCGGTGCCGGACCGGGCACGAGGATCGGCCTGTGCCTGCGCAGGAACGCCGACCTGCCGGCGGCGATGCTCGCGGTGCTCAAGACCGGCGCGGCGTACGTGCCGCTCGACCCGGCGCATCCCGCCGCCCGGGTCGGGGAGATCGCCGCCGACGCGGGGGTGCACGCGGTGGTCGCGCACGCCGGGGTCGCGGGAGCCGTCCGCGAGGTCGCCGCGCCCGTGGTGATCCTGGACGACGTCCGCGCGGAACTGGCGGCGATGCCCGACCGGAACGCGCCGCTCGCGGCGGAACCCGGCGACGTCGCGTACATCATCTACACCTCCGGCAGCACCGGCAGGCCCAAGGGGGTGCTCCTCGAACACCGCGGCGTGGTCAACTTCATCGACTCCACCCGGGACCTGTTCGGCCTGACGCCCGCCGACCGGGTGCTCGGGTTCGCGTCGATCACCTTCGACGTCTCCGTGTTCGAGACGTTCTCCGCGCTGCTGACCGGGGCGCGCCTGTGTCTGGCGACCGATGACGAGCGGCTGTCCATCGACCGGCTCCAGGCGCTGATGGAACGCGCCGGCATCACCGTCATCGACCTGCCGCCGACGGTGATGCCGCTGCTGGCGCCGGAGAAGTTTGCCGACCTGCGCATCGCGTTCGTCGGCGGCGAGGCGTTCAGCGGTGAGCTGGTGAACCGGTGGAACCCGGGCCGGCGGCTGTTCAACGGCTACGGCCCGACCGAGTGCACGGTGACGATGATCGTCGAGGAGTGCCCGGGCACCTGGGACACCACCCCGCCGATCGGCCTGCCCATGGCCAACCACGTCGCGCACGTCCTGGACCGCGGCCTGCGCCCCGTCCCGGTCGGGGTGCCGGGCGAGCTGGTGATCGGCGGGGCGGGGCTGGCCCGCGGCTACCTCGACCGGGACGAGCTGACCGCGGAGAAGTTCGTCCCCGACCCGTTCGGCACCGCGCCCGGCGGGCGTCTGTACCGGACCGGGGACCTGGTGAAGCGGTTGCCGGACGGACGGCTGGTCTTCCTCGGCCGGCTCGACCAGCAGGTCAAGATCCGGGGTCTGCGGATCGAGCTGGGCGAGGTGGAGTCGGCGCTGGCCTCGATCGACGGCATGGGTCCGGTCAGCGTGCGGCCGTGGACCGACGACGCCGGTGACAAGCACCTGGTCGGCTACCTGACGGGGATCGACGAGCAGCGGGTGCCGTCGGTGCGCGAGCGGCTGGGCACCCTCCTGCCGTCGTACATGGTCCCCTCGTACTTCGTCGTCCTCGGCGAACTGCCGCTCACCAGCAGCGGCAAGGTCGACTGGCGCAGGCTGCCGGCGCCGGACCCGGGCGCGGCGGGTGACGTGTCGGGGGACGAGCCGCGCACCGCCACCGAGCGGGTGCTGCTGCGCGAGGTGCTCGTCCCGCTGTTGCGCAACGAGCGGCTCGGTGTGCACGACGACTTCTTCCAGGCGGGCGGCAACAGTCTCCAGGCCGCCCAGCTGATGTCGGCGATCAACCGCAGGTTCGACGTGGAGGTCGCGCTCGGCGACTTCTTCGTCTCGCCCACGGTCGCGCACCTGGCCGCCACCATCGACTCCGTCCGTGCCGCGCGGCTCGGTGACGGCGACCGGCCGGCCCCGCAGGCGGACCGGTCTTCGTCGTCCCGGTCTTCGTCGTCCCGGCCTCCGACGGACGGCGGCCGTGCGGTCGCGGTCGCGGACGTCGCGGGGGGCGACGACCGGGCGCCGGTGCTGATGCGGCCGCCCGGCCCGGCGCGGGTGGTCCTGGTGCACCCGTCGGGCGGTGAACTGTTCTGCTACGTGCCGCTGGTGCGGGCGCTGCGCGAGGGCGTCGGTGTGGCCGGGTTCGCCGCCGACGCCCGGGACGCGGCCGTACCCGCGCAGGACGGTATGACTGTGGCCGCCGCCAGGATCGCGAAGGCGCTGACCGCGGCCGGGCTGCCGGAGTCGTCCTGCCTGGCCGGCTGGTCCTACGGCGGGGTGCTCGCCTTCGAGATCGCCCGGCAGCTGGAGCGCGACACCGGGCTGCGGCCACCGGTGGTGCTGCTGGACGCCTCCTGGAACGAGGATCCCGTACCGCTCGACGAGGCGACGGTGCGACGGCGGTTCGTGCACGACGTCGCCAGGCTGGCGGGGTGGGACGGCGCGGAGGCCGGCGCGGTCCCGGCCCCCGCCGCCGGCCCGGCCGGGCTCAGGCGGGCGCTGACGGACCTCGGGGTGGAACCGGCCCTGAGCGACGAGGAGCTGGCCGGGCGCTACGACGTCTTCCGGGCGTGCGCGCTGGCGTTGCAGGCGTACCGCCCGCCGGGCCCGTACGGCGGCCCGGTGACCCTGCTGGCCGCCTCGCGCCGCGCCGCCGTGGAGGAGGAGTGGCGGTCGGTGTGCACGGGTCCCTTCCGGGCCGGCGGCCTGCCCGGCGACCACTACACCCTGTTCACGGAACCGGCGCTGGGCCGGATCGTCGCCGCGATCGAAGAGACGCTCGCCCCCTGAGGAGACGCACATGCGGTACGGATTCACCGAGGAACAACAACGGTTCCGGGCGGACGTGCGGCAGGCGCTGCGCTCCGCCGAGGTGCGCGCTGCGGTGGCGGACGCCACGCCCGCGGACGGCGTCGAGCCGGACATGCGGACGCTGTACCGCCTGCTCGGCAAGCTCGGACTGCTCGCCGTGCACTGGCCCGCCGAGTTCGGCGGGGCGGACCGGCCGCTCACCGACGCGGCGATCGTCGCCGAGGAGCTGGTGCGCGCGGGCGTGCCGGACACGCTGCACGTCAACACCATCCAGATCGTCGGCCAGTTCCTGCTGATGGCGGGCAGCGCCGAGCAGAAGCGCCGGCACCTGCCCGCACTGGCCCAGGGCGAACGGTTCGCGTCGGTGCTCTACACCGAACCGGACGCGGGGTCGGACCTCGGCGCGCTGCGGACCGTGGCGGAACCGGACGGCGACGGCTACCGGCTCACCGGCACCAAGGTGTTCAGCCTCAAGACGCGCTTCGTCGACCTGGGGTTGTGCGCGGCCCGTACGACGCCGGGGGCCGGGAAGTACCAGGGGATCAGCCTGTTCCTGGTCGACCTGACCGCCCCCGGTGTGACGGTGTCGGTGATCCCCGGCGTCAGCGACGAGCAGTTCCACCGGGTGGACCTCGACGCGGTGCCGGTCTCCGGTGACGACCTCATCGGGGCCCGTGACCAGGGGTGGCCGCTGCTCAACGAGGCGCTGGCCATCGAACGCACCGGTCTCGACTACTTCCTGAAGGCGGAACGCTGGCTGGAGGCCGCCCTGGAGGCGCTGGCCGACCGGGATCCGGAATCCACGCACGACGCCCACCTCGAGCACATCGGCCGCTTCGACGGCGCGCTCGCGGCGGACCACGTCCTCGCCTGGGAGGTGCTCACCGGACTCGCCTCCGGCCGGGTCGATCCCGTCACGGCCGCCGTCGCCAAGTACCACAGCAGCGAACTCGCCCGGGACGTCGCGGAATGGGCGGCCGGTGTCCCGGATCCCGGCCAGCGGGCGGACCGCGCCCCGGCCGCGGTGGTCCTTGACTCCGCCTACCGGGAGGCCCCGGGGCTCACCCTGTCGGCGGGGACCTCCGAGGTGATGCTGCAAATCATGGCGACCGCCTTCGACTCCCTGGGACAGGAGAAGCGCTGACATGGACCTCACCCCCGATCCCCTCCTCGTCCAGTTGCGCGGGGCGTTGCGCACGGCCCTCGCCGGTGTCCCCGTACGGTCCGGGGTGCACGGCCCCCCGGTGGCCGACGGCCCCTCCGGCCCCGCGCGGGAGGTGCTCGACCGCCTGGGCGCGGCCGACTTCGAGCGGCCCGCCTCCGCCGGCGGGCTCGGTCTCGGCCTGACGGCCGGGGTGGTCGTCGCCGAGGAACTCGGCCGTGCGGCGTGCGGGAACCCCTACCGGGCCGACGCGCTGGCCGCCTCCCTGGGGCACCCGGGTGGCGCCGCGTCGGCCGGCTGGGAGGCGCTGCCGGTCGGCGCCGGAGTGACGGCGACGGCCCGGGCGGGCGGCTGGGACCTGACCGGCGCGGCCACCGCCGACGGCCCCGCGGACGGGCCGCTCCTGGTGGCCGCCCGGGCCGGCGGTGAGCCGCTGCTGGTGGCGGTGGAGCCCGGTGCGCCCGGCCTTACGGCGGGGACCGGGTGCTGGCCGCAGGTCGTCCGGTTCGAGGCCACGCCGGTCACGCCGGCGGACGTGGTCGGGGCGCTGGACGACTCGCCCACGGGTCCGCTGGCGCGGGCGCGGCTGCGACAGGCCGCCTACCTGCTGGGCGTCGCCGACGGCGCGCACCGGATCGCGGTGCGCCACGCCGGTGTCCGGCGGCAGTTCGACACCCGGCTGCGCGACCTGCCCGCCGTGGCCTTCCCACTGGCCCGGGCGATGGTGGCGCTGCGCGCGACCAGGGCGGTGGTCTACCGGGGCGCCTCGCTGGTCGACTCCCAGGACGCCGGGACCGGTACGGCGCCGGTGGCGGCCCTCGCGACGGCCGCCGGGACCGGAACGGCGCCGCTGGTGGCGCTCGCGACGGCCGCCGAGACCGCCCGGGACGTGGTGCGCTCGTGCATGCAGGCGTGCGGGGTGCGGGCGATGACGGACGAGCTCGGGCTGCACCGGTACTTCCGGCTGGTCGCGGCCGAGGCGGGCCGGTACGGCGAGCCCGCCGCGCTCTGGCGGCTCGCCGGCGCCGCCCGCCTCGACCGCGCCCGGCGAGCCGCCGGCGGGGGCGCCGCCGGCTCTCAGGTCGCGGCGGCGGCCCGGTCGCGGTGAGGTGCGGTGAGGTGCGGTGAGGCCGGCCGCAGCGACGGCGGCGCCGCCCGGCCCGGCCGGCCTCAGCAGGGGTCAGCCCGCCCGGAGGTCCTGTCGTGCGCCCGGCTCCTCCTCGCCGGGGGCGCGTCCGGCCGGCTGGATGAGTCCGGAACGGTAGGCCAGTGACACGAGTTGGGCGCGGTCGCGGGCCCCGAGCTTGGTGCGCACCCGGTAGAGGTGGGTGCGGACGGTGGCGACGCCGATGGTCAGCTCGCGGGCCACCTCCTCGGTGGACATGCCGCGGGCCACCATCTGCGTCACCTCCCGTTCGCGGGGGGTCAGTTCGTCCACCTCCGGACAGGGTGCCGGCTCCGCGCTGTCCGGCTGTTCACGGAACCACTCGACGAGGCGGTGCGCGATGTCGGGCGCGAGCACGGTCCGGCCCACGGCGGCCGCCCGGATCGCGGTGACGAGTTCCTGCGGGCTGGCGTCCTTGCCGAGCAGACAGCTCGCGCCGGTGTGCAGCACGTCGCTGACGGTCTTGTCGGCGTCGGACAGGCGCGTGAACACCACGATATTGGGGCGCGCTTCCTCTTTTCCGAGCCTGCGGATCATCTCCAGGCCGGAGATGGTGCGCAGGGTCAGATCGGTGACCACGACATCGGGCCGTGCGGTGCGCACCAGCACGATGGCCTCCATGCCGTTGTCGGTCGAACCGATCACATCGATGTCCGGTACGGCATCGAGCAACGTCCGTAAACCGTCGCCGATGACCGGGAGTTCGTCGCAGATGAGTACCCGAATGGTCATTCTGTTCCGCCTCCATGAGGGTAGCTGGAAGCCTCGCTCGACTGCGGACGAGGTCGTCGCCGCACCGAGTCCCAACCGTCTGGTCGCCACACCGGCGACCAGTGACCCGGCCAATGCACCGACGGCACCGGAACCGGCCATGAGCTTGATCGTGCCCGAGCTCAGAGCGGGATCCCGCACCGCGAACAGCACGAACAGCGCGAACAAGGTGTTGATTCATGACGAGAACGGGTTGTGGGGGGATGAAGGGTGGGGGGATGGGAGTGGGGGGTGGGGTGAAGGGGGGCAGGGTGGCCCTGCCCGGTGTGGGGATGACCGCCTACGGGGCGGAGGACACCGCGCCGATCACCGGCGCGTAGGGGGCACCGCCGGGCCGCGACACGAGGCGCGGGGCAGGGCGCGCGGACGGGGGCGGCCGACGCGCCCGCCCGCGGCCCGGTGCCGGCGCCGGGGACGCCCGCCTGGTCGTCCCCGGTCCACCGATGTGATCAGCACTGTGGTTTCCCCCTTGTTGGACGCGTCGACCTCATGGGTCGTGTCGCTCACCGCTCCTCAGAGCGTCTCACCATCGACCGGGCAACGGCGCTGCGGACGCTCGGAAAAGCGTCATGATCAAAAATTCGGCGAGGAGCGCTCCCGGCCTTGTCTCATGCGCGATTACTGGGGACGAGCGGCTCATTCCCGTGACGAGGAGATGTCAATGGGCAGAACGGGTCTCTTCGCACAAAGATCGAACCTAGGAGGTTCTAGTTCATGTTTTAAGCGAGTGTCAAGTCAACCCGGTCCGGCCACCGGGGATGCTTTTCGGCCCGCAATTGGAGTTTCACACCAACCGGTTGACGCCGGGTGTGAACGGCAGGGCCGGCGCACTCCCCGATATCACCCGTGCCGGATGTCCGGGTACCCGTGCCAGGACGGACGGCCCGACCACGACGTGCGGCGAGACCCCGCCACGCCCGCCGTCCGGGCGCCGCCACGGCCGGGCGCGCACGGGCCGCGGGGCGGCCTGGACCACCCGGCGGGCACGCCACGGGACTGGAGTCCGATTCCAGCCATACTTGAGGTGGGCCTGCCATATCGGGCGGTAGATCAATTACGCTGCACGTGCCACCCGGTGTTGCCGGGGGGATATCCACGCCATGTCTGAGTCGACCGTCCTCGCTTACCCGGAGAGCCGGAGAGGACGCCTCGCTACCGCTCGATCGCTTCACCACGGTGTTCGGACGACTTACCGACGCCGCACCGACGGCGTACGACATGAGAGGGACGAACCGATGAGCCTGGTCAATGTCCACACGGAATGGGACCCGCTCGAAGAAATCGTCGTAGGGACCATGGAAGGCGCACGGATGCCGATCGTCGATCGGAGCCTGCTCGCCACGGAATTCCCGGACATAGACGACCCACAACAGATTCCGACCGGCCTTTATCCCGCCCAGGTGGCCGAGGAGACCGAGGCCGAGCTCGAAGCGCTGGCCGACCTGCTCACCGGCCTCGGCGTGACCGTACGACGGCCCGGCGGACGTGACCACAAGTCGATCGTCTCCACACCGGACTGGAGCACCGACGGCTTCTACGACTACTGCCCCCGGGACGGCTTCCTCGCCGTCGGCGACGCGATCATCGAGTCCCCCATGGTGCTGCGGTCCCGGTGGCTCGAAGGGTTCGCCTACAAGGACCTGTTCCTGGAGTACTCGGACAGCGGTGCCCGCTGGCTGTCGGCGCCCAAGCCCCAGCTGACCGACGACATGTACGAGCCGACCGCCCCGCCGGGACAGCGCCTGCGGGACCTGGAACCGGCCTTCGACGCGGCCAATATCCTCAGGTTCGGTACGGACCTGCTCTACCAGGTGTCCGACAGCGGCAACAAGCGCGGCGCACGGTGGCTCCAGTCGGTGCTCGGGCCGCAGTACACGGTGCACCCCTGCGAGAACCTGTACACGTCCACCCACATCGACTCGACCATCGTGCCGCTGCGCCCCGGGCTCCTGCTGGTCAACCCCGCCCGGGTCACCGAGGACAACTTCCCGGACTTCCTGCGCGGTTGGGACCGGATCGTCTGCCCGGAGCTGGTGGACACCGGCTTCGTCGGCGACCACCCGAAGTCATCCGTCTGGATCGGGATGAACTTCCTGGTGATCGCGCCCGGCAAGGCCATCGTCGACAAGCGCCAGACGGGGCTCATCCGCGAGCTGGAGCGCCACGGAGTGGAGGTGATCCCGTCGCAGCTCACCCACTCCAGGACCCTCGGCGGTGGTTTCCACTGCGTCACGCTCGACGTGCGCCGCGCGGGCGAACTCGCCACCTACCGGTAGGGGCTCCGGGCGCCCCCGCCGGCCGCTCGGCCTGTCGGCCGGTACGTCCGCGGAAACGCCGAGGGCCGGACCCGTGGTACGTACGGGTCCGGCCCGGCCGGCGAGTGTCCGGCTCACCGGCGTAACGAGGTGTCACCGGCGGCGCCGGGAACCCCTCCCGACGGTGGCGGGCTCACGGCGCTTGCCCATCCACAGGAGCGCGGCACCGCCGATCAGCAGCAGCGCCCCTGCGGCGGACGGCCACAACTGGGCGCCGGTGGAGGCTAGTCCGC
The DNA here is from genome assembly GCF_009739905.1 of Streptomyces ficellus. NCBI lineage: Bacteria > Bacillati > Actinomycetota > Actinomycetes > Kitasatosporales > Streptomycetaceae > Streptomyces > Streptomyces ficellus. The sequence goes on from NZ_CP034279.1 coordinate 1,388,537, forward strand.
CTTCCGCGGCCTGTGACGTGCCCGCTCCGTTCGACACCGGTTCGTTCGCCGCGGGTGCGGCCGTCGCGGGTTCGGTCGTCGTCGTCGAGGGTGCGTTTGTCGCCGGTCCGTTCGCCGTGGGTCCGTTCGTCCCGGCTCCGTTCCCACTGCCGGAGTCCGTCGAGTCCTGCTCGCGGGGCGGGGCGGCGGCGGACGACTTGGCGCCCGCGCCCTCGGGCTCCGGCGCGTCCTTGGCGTCCTTCGTGTCCGGTACGTCCCCGGAGGCGGGCGCCGGCGCGTCCGGCCGCTCGGGGGCGGGAGTGGGCTTGCCCTGCTGGGCCGGGGCGGTGGCGGGCTGTTCCTTGACCTCGGGCTGTGCCGGAGGGGTGGCGGGCCGGTCCTTCACCTCCGGGGCGGCGGTGGGACGGTCCTGCTGGTCCGGGACGGCGGGCGGCTCGTTCGGCTCGTTCTGCTCGTCCGGGGCGTCCGGGGCTTCCGGGGCGTCGGGAGCCGGGCCCGCGTCGTCACCGGCGGGCGGTGCGTTGCCCGTGGCGCCGTTGACGCAGGTGCGTCCTTCGTTGATGCAGGAGACCAGGTCCTTCATCAGACCGTCGTCGAAGACGTTGATGAAGTCTCCGTGGTCGGTGACCGGCTTGTGCAGTTGCTCGGGGAACGAGTCGACGGCGAACACCGTGCCCTGCGGGACGTCGTAGACGATCCGCTGCTGGAGCTGCGGAATGGCCTGGAAACCGCCCGGGCAGTTGCCGTTGCCGTCCGCGAAGGCGACATGCGTGCGGTGGTTGGCACTGTCGGCGTTCTGGCCGTCCCAGCAGCTCTGGAACTTGAACGACCGGACGACCTGACTGCCCTGCGGGCAGATCGGGTACTTGTCCTTCAGCTGCCGGTCCTCGAACCCGGTGCAGCTCCAGGACGCGTTGGCGTTGGCATTCCCGTTGACGAAGGCCTTGGCGTCACCGGTGATGATCCGCAGGAAGCGCGGCATCGCCGTCACCTTGGCGACCGGGCTGCCCACGAAGTTCAGCGTCACCTCGGTCGGCGTGAGGATCTCACCGACGTTCTGGTCCTTGCCGCCGCCGTCGGCGCCGGCGTCGTTCTCGGCCTTCCCGTTCTGCGCGCGCAGCACGGGCCAGTAGTAGGTGGACTTGTCGCCCTGGTTACGGCAGGTGGTCTGCCCGTTGGCGAGGTCGTCGTCGCTGGCGAAGGCGTCGTTGGCCTGGTTGCCCACGTAGTCGTGCATGTGGTGGGCGCCGTTGCTGACGCCGGGCGCCACGATGACGTTGTCCGGGTTGAACTTGCCGTTCTCGTTCACACCGCAGTCGGTCGAGAACACGCCGCGCGAGGCACCGCGACGCTGCTGCGGGTTCCGCACGTTGGGCTGGACGCTCTGGATGTCGACGAAGTCGCCGGCGACCGGACCGTTGCCGGCCTGACCGCCGCCACCCTGACCCTGGCCTTGACCCTGATTCTGGCCCTGATCCTGCCCCTGCTCCTGGCCCTCGTCCTGCTGCTCCTGGCCGCCTCCGCGGGCTCCGGCTCCGGCGTCGTCGGCGCCGTCCGTCTTCAGAGTGCAGGTCGCCATCTCGTGGAGCCCTTGCGGACGCTCCCCCGCCACCCGGCCGATGGCCACGGCGATCCGGTCCAGACCCGCCGCGCGCTGGTTCTTGAGCGGTTCGAGGACGGAGTTCCGGGCGAACGCCGGGTCCTTGTCGACCTGCTCCTTCACGTCCACGAACCGCTGGTACGCCTCGGTGATCTGGCTGTCCAGGGTGGCCAGCTCGCGGTCGACCTCGGGCCTCGCGGCCTCCGGGACGTCCGGGAGCCCGTTCGCCACCTCGGGGCAGTCGATCGTGGAGGCGGTGGGACCGGTGCTCCGCGTCCGGTTGGTCTCGCCACCGAGCCAGCCCTCGCCGGCGGACGCATAGGAGTTGACCGCGATCAGTCCACCCCCGCCCAACATCAGCGCCATCGAGAGGACGACGGTCCTTCTGCCTCGTCTTGAGCGTCTTCGCTGCGAATGTGTCATGACAACTCCTAGCCGCGTACCGGGGGGGCGTCGACCCTCGACACGCACCTGCCGTGGGGGAAGCGCCGAGCTACATACGGACGGCGCGCGTGATCCGTTCAACCGGTTCGGAAATTCTTCGCGACAGCGTCCACGGCGGCGGAGGCCGCCCCGGGCCGGGGCCGTCAGGGCACGTCCGGCGGTGCACTCGAATCAACGACTGTCCGACTCCGGCTTCAGCAGGGCCGCCACGGTCTTCTGCACGGTTCCGCTGGGAGCGTGGGCCAGCCCGTACCGCTCCTTCATCTGCCGCACTTCGGTAGGGGTCGGCTCGTGCTCATGGGCGTCTTCCGGCCCGATGAGGGCCCTGAGTTCCGGCCCATAGGCGGATTCGAGCGCAGGCTCGGTCAGGACCCACCAGAGCGTGACGTCGTGCGGAGCCCTGGTGTTCTCCAGGAGGGCGTTGCTGTGCGTGATGCGGGACCGGAAGCGAATGGTGTGGACGCCATGGGCGACCCACGGCGGTGCCACGTCCTCGGAGCAGCACTTGTACCCCTTGGTCCAGGAAGTGCGACCAGATGTGTCGTAGTTGTCAATGATCTTCACCCGGTCCCTTCGCACGTAGGCGATGTTCGCCGTGACGCCCAGCAGCTCGAAGTCCGCTCCCGCCGGGAACTGGACGATCTTCTCGGTCAACACCTCCGCGCCGGGCTCCAGCACGTGCACCGGCCCCGACCTGCTGATGAACTGGCCTTGTGCAAAGAGTTCGTACTTCTTCTCCCTGACGTCGCTGTACCGCATGAAGTCCCTCTGCCGACTGCCGAAGTCGTGGAACCAGTCCGACGACTTCCTCGGAGTCGGGACGAACGATTGCCTTCGCCCGCTCACCTGGTACAAGGAGCCAAGGACGTATACGCCCACCTCTCCCGTGTTCCGGGTCCGCATGCGCACCGGCACACTGACACCCCCGTCGACCACGGTCGCCTTCCCGAACTCCACCGAATTCGTGAGCATGGCCTTCGAGGTATAGGGCTGGTAGATCTGCGTGTACGCGAAGTTGGCGACGGCGAGGACGCCGGTAATGATCACACCCACCGCGATGCCCTTGGCGTGGGGGACGTGGCTCCACACCTTCAGGAGGTGCAGCTCCCACAGAGCCCACAGCGACCACGGCAGAAGCAGCGCCCAGACCCACAGGTAGCGCGTGTAGCTCCAGCCGTCCAGCTGAAGGATGAGCAGAACCACGTTCGCCAGCAGGGATACCAGAACACCCACGAGGACGACCACGGCGGAGATGCTCGCCGTGTCCGCCTTCCTGAGGATGTTCAGGGCGACGAGGGCCGCGACTTCCAGAAGCGCTGCCGCGAGGAAGGCGACACCGTTGAGCCTTCCCGCATACGTCAGCGCGTTCGAGACGTCCGCGAGCCCAAACGCACCCAGCTCGATGGCGGTCGCGCAGAGCCCCCCGGCCAGTAGAGACCACCGCACCGTGTGTACCCACGTTCTCATGCACACAGAGTGACGGACGCGCCGTGGAGGCTCCGCCTGTCGCCTCGTGCTGTTCGGGTGATTCGCGGAGCGGGTCGCTGATCGGGTCGTGCGGCTCCACGAGGTTCTTCGCCGGCCCGCGCCAGTGCCCGGGGCCATGCACGCCGACCCCGTGACCAGCGACCGACCTCACGGCGTACCGACACAACGAGCGCCCTCGCCCGTGCCGTCAGCCGCCGTGGAGCCAGCTGTCGTACGCGGCGGCGTCCACGAGGTGGTACAGCCCGAAGGCGCCGGGGAACAGGACGAGGGCCAGGACCCCGATCCGCACCATGACCGGGGCGGCGACGGTGAGGTGCTCGGTCTGGCCCTTGATGGTGCGCCAGTCGCGGCAGCGCCGGATGTCTCCCCCGCAGGTCCACCAGAAGAAGAGCCCGAACAGGAGGCAGACCGCCGCCATGGAGGCGGCGAACCCGCCGGCCACGGCGAGAAAGGTGGTCCGGTCGTGGTGGTCGGTGACGAACAACGAGCCGATGCCGAGTACGGGTACGGAGACGAGCCCGTACAGCGCCCCGCGTCCCACCACGTCACGGAGCCGGAGCGGGGGTGTGGTGATGCGACGCTCGCTGTTCATGCCCCGCACGGTAACCCGGCCCCCAAGCCGGTCGCCAAGGCGGCCCGGCGCGCACTACGGTGCCGGGGTGGACCTCTTCTCACACACGTGGTCGGCGTTGCGCACCGCGGTCGCCGGGCTGGCGGAGGCGGACTTCGCACGGCCCTCCGGCTGTACGGGCTGGCTCGTGCGGGACCTGGTGTGCCACCTGGTGATCGACGCCCAGGACGTCCTGATCACCCTGGCGACGCCCGAGCGGACGGCGCCGACCCGGGACGCGGTGACCTACTGGGAGGTCATGGGGACGCCGCCGACCGGCGACGATCCGCTGGACGCGCTGGTCGTCCGGCTGGCCGCCGCCTACCAGGAGCCGTCGCTGCTCACGTTCCACCTCGACGACGTCGGTTCCGCCGCCGGCCGCGCGGCGCGGCTCGCCGACCCGGAGTCCCGCGTCGGCACCCGTGACCAGGTCCTCACCGCGGGCGACTTCCTCTCGGCGTACGTGCTGGAGTGGACGCTCCACCACCTGGACCTGGTCGCGCACCTGCCGCACGTGGCGGGGCCGCCCCCTCAGGGGCTTGCGCGGTCACGGGAGATGCTGGAGGCGATCGCCGGAGCCGCGTTCCCGGCGTCGTTCTCCGACGAGGACGCGTTGCTGGTCGGAACGGGCCGGCGTGCGCCGACCGACGCGGAGCGGACCGCGCTGGGCGCGATGGCCGGGAGGCTCCCGCTCGTCCTCGGGTGAGCGGCGGCCGACCCCCGCCCCGGCCGTCACCCGTCACCCGGCGGCCGGGCGCTCCGGGCGTTCGCGCCACCAGTCGACCGTCGCCTCGATCTGCTTGTCGAGAGGGGTGGCCCCCAGCGCGAGCGCGGCCTCACCGGCCTGTGAGTCGACGACGAAGGGGCGGTCGAACTGGTAGCGGATCTCCTTGAGTTCACGCAGCAGCGGTGAGAAGAGCGACCCGACGCCCAGGACGGCCGGCGGCAGCCGGCGCACCGGGACCGGTCCGGTGCCCGCCCGGGCGGCGAGGCGGTCGATCATCTCGCGGCCGGACCGGGCGGGCCCGGTCGGGACGTGCCAGGCCCTCCCCCAGGCCCGTTCGTTCCGGGCGGCCTCGGCGAGGGCCCGCGCCACGTCGGGGACGTAGGTCCAGCTGTGCGGGGCGTCCGGGTCGCCGAGCAGGGTGACCGGTTTTCCCGCCAGCACGCGGGGCACGACCCGCTCGGCCAGGTGCCCGCCGCCGGTCACGCCCGGCCCGAAGAAGTCCGAGGCCCGCACCTCCACCGCCTTGATGCGGCCCTGCTCGTGCAGGCTGCGCGCCCGCTCCCACACGGCGGCGCGCACGCGGCCCTTGGGGCCGGTCGCCGCGAGGGGCAGGTCCTCCGTCATGGGGCGGTCGACGGGGCCGTAGCCGTAGAGGTTGCCCAGGAGGACCAGTACGGCGCCCGTGGACTCGGCGGCGGCGCAGACCGACGCGGCCAGCGGCGGCAGTTCGCCGGCCCAGCGGTGGTAGGGCGGCGCGGCGCAGTGGTGGATCGCGTCGGCGCCCCGGACGGTCTCGGTGAGCCGCGTGGTGTCCGTCGCGTCCAGCGCGACGTGCTCGATGCCCGGCTCGGGGCGGCGGCCCGAAGCGGTGATGACGCGCACCGTGTGACCCTGACCGGCCAGCAGGCGGGCGGTGGCGGCCCCGGCGGGCCCGAAACCGATGACCACATGAAGATTCACGTACGCACACTAACGCGACACGGGCACTGATTTTCTGTCAGAAGCCTGTGGAGAATGGTTCTCCCTATACCTCAAGTGGTAGTCCGTGACAGTGGCTTGAATGTGCGTCAGGGGGCGCATGGGGGTGCGGAAGATCTCGACATGGTCACAAGCTGAACCATTGAGGTCAGACCTCTAAGGTGTGCCTTACCTAAGTTGTATGGTGGCGCCGTCGGACCGGCGGTGGGGGAAGGAAAGTGGTGTCGATGGGTGACGTCCGCCTGGTGGCGAAGGACCTGGAGGTCGGGCACGGCGGTCGCCCGGTGCTCAAACAGGTGGACCTCTCGCTCCGGGCCGGGTCGATCACCGTGCTCGTCGGCCCCAACGGCTGCGGGAAGTCCACCCTGCTGCGCACGGTGGCGGGCCTGCTCCCGGCGCTCGGCGGGGAGGTGCGCGTCGACGACGCGCCGCTCGGCTCGTTCGCCCGCCGCACCCTGTCCCAGCGGCTGGCGTTCCTGCCCCAGACCTCCCAGGCACCCGCGGGCGTGACCGTCCGCGAGCTGGTGCGGCACGGCCGGTACGCCCACCGCGGCGCCCTCGCCCGCCACACGGCGGACGACACGGAGGCGATCGACTGGGCGCTGGACGTCACGGACGCGGCGCCGCTCGCCGAACGCCGCCTCGACGAGCTGTCGGGCGGCGAGCGACAACGCGCCTGGCTGGCCATGGTGCTGGCCCAGCGCGCCGGGGTGCTGCTGCTGGACGAGCCGACCACGTACCTCGACATGCGCCACCAGTTCGAGGTGCTGGATGTCGTACGACGCCTCGCGCGGGAGCACGGCATCGCCGTGGGGGTGGTGCTGCACGACCTGATGCAGGCCGCGGCCTACGCCGACGACGTGGTGGTCGTCGCCGACGGCGGGGTCGCCGCCGCGGGGCCGGCCGGGGACGTCCTCACGCCCGAGGTCATCGAGCGGGCCTTCGGGCTGCGCGTCAGCGTCGTCCGCGATCCGGCCACCGGCTACCTCGCCTGCTTCCCCCAGAGGTCCCAGGCTCCCGCCGCCTCCTGAACCCGTCACCCGTACGGCACCCGCGGCCCGCCCCGCCCGTACGCACCGACCCACCGTACGACCCGCACCACCGCACCCAAGGAGAGACACCATGCAGAAGATGCTGCGCGCCCTCGCGACCGGCGGAACCGTCGCGGCCCTGTTACTGACCGCGGTGGGATGCGGGTCCGGCACGGTCGGCGACACCACGGACGGCGAGACCGGCGGGGGCAAGGCCGGCGGCAGGATCACCGTCCAGACGGCCCAGGGCAGCGTGAGCCTGGACAAGCCCGCCACCAAGGTCGTGGCGCTGGAGTGGACGTACACCGAGGAGCTGGTCGCGCTCGGGGTCACGCCCGCGGGCAACGCCGACAACAAGGGGTACGGCACCTGGATCACCGCCAAGGGCGCCGCCCTGCCCGGCGGCGTCACCGACGTGGGCGACCGCAACGAGCCGAGCCTGGAGAAGATCAGGGCGCTCCAGCCGGACCTCATCGTGATCGACAACGACCGGTCGAAGGCCAACCTCAAGCAGCTCCGGGCGATCGCACCCGTGCTGTCGTTCACGTACACCACCAAGCCGCAGCTCGAGACGATGAAGAGGAACTTCGGCGAGCTGGCGAAGGCGGTCGGCAAGGAGGAGAAGGCCGCCGAGGTCAGCGGGCGGATCGACACGAAGGCCGCCGACCTCAAGGGGCGGCTCGACAAGGCGGGCAAGGGCGGTCTGAAGTACGCGCTCGCGCAGGGCTTCACCGCCAACGGCACCGCCTCGATCCGCATGCTCACCGACGACGCCATCGCTCCGCAGGTGCTCAACCTGGCCGGGCTGAAGAACGGCTGGAAGGGCCAGTCGGACACGTGGGGCATGACCACCGTCGGCGTCGAGGGTCTGACGAAGGTCGAGAAGGACGCCACGTTCCTGTACGTGGCGGCGGACAACGACAACCCGTTCACCGGTGCCTTCGCCGGCAACGCGGTGTGGAAGGGCCTGGACTTCGTCAAGAACGACAAGGCCCTGCCGCTCGACCCGGGCACCTGGCTCTTCGGCGGTCCGCTGTCGGCGCTGCACATCCTCGACGAGACCGGCAAGGCTCTGAAGGTCTGATGGCCCCGGACGGACTGACGACGGCCGCACCCGCCGCCCGTCTGCTCGGCCGCCGCCCACGAGCTGTGCTCGTGGGCGGCGCCCTGTCACTCGCTCTGTGCCTGGTCGGCACGGTCCACCTGGGGCTCGGCGCCTCGGGCGTGGGCATCGGCGACATCGCCCGCCTGCTCCTCGGGAACGGCGATCCGCGCACCGCGGACGTCCTGCTCGGCAGCCGCCTGCCGCGTACCCTCACCGGGCTGGTCGTCGGCGTGGCCCTCGGCGTCTCCGGTGTGCTCGTCCAGGGCGCGACGCGCAATCCGCTGGCGGCCCCCGACACCCTGGGCGTGAACGCGGGGGCGTACTTCGCCGTGGTGCTGGTGGCGTTCACCGGGGTGAGCCTCGGGCCGGTCCCGGCGGGCGGCGCGGCGTTCCTCGGCGGCCTCGTCGCCGTCGCCGTGGTGTACGTGCTCAGCGGCAGCGGGGTGATGACGCCCGGGCGGGTGCTGCTCGCCGGTGCGACCGTGGCCCTGGCGGGCACCGCGGGAGCCGAGTTCCTCCAGATGCTGGACGTGCAGGCGACCCGGGGGCTGTTCTTCTGGGGCAACGGCACGCTGATGCAGTCCGGTCTGGAACGGCCGCTGACGCTCGGCGCGGTCGTCGTCGCCGGTGCGCTGGTCGCACCGCTGCTGGCCCGTCCGCTGGACCTGCTGTCGCTCGGCGACGAGACGGCCGAGGCCATGGGCGTACGGGTGGAGCGGGTCCGGCCGGCCGCGTTCCTGGTCGCCGTCCTGCTGTCCGCGGCGGCGGTGTCGCTCGCCGGGCCGATCGGCTTCGTCGGGCTGATCGCGCCGGTGATCGTACGGCAGTTGGGCATCCGCACCCATGCGGCGATGATCCCGATGGCGGCGCTGCTGGCGTCGGCGCTCGTGCTGGGCGCCGACGCGGCGGCGCAAGCGATCGTGTCGCCGTCCGCGACGCAGCCGGCCGAGATCCCGGTCGGTGTGGTGACCGCGCTGATCGGCGGGCCGGTGTTCATGGCGCTGGCCCGGCGGGTGAGCACCGGCGACGCCGACACGGGCGCCGCGGTCGTGGTGTCCGACCGGCGGCGGGCCCCCGCCTACACGGTGGCCCTCGGCGCCGGACTGGTGGCGCTGGCGGCGGCGATCGCCGTGTCGCTGCGCGTCGGTGACGTGGAGATCAGCTGGAGTCAGCTGGGGGCCGCCCTGTTCGGGTCGGCGGAGCAGATCACCGAGGCCGTGGTGGACTACCGGCTGCCGCGCGTCCTGGTGGCGGCGCTGGCCGGGGCGTGCCTCGCGGTCGCCGGGGCGGCCGTGCAGGCGGTGGTGCGCAACCCGCTGGCCGAGCCGGGGCTCGTGGGGGTGACCGGCGGGGCGTCGCTCGGCGCGGTCGCGGTGATCCTCGTGGTCCCGTCGGCGCCGCTGGTGGCGCTGCCGGCCGCCGCGGGCATCGGCGGCGTGCTGATGCTCGCGCTGGTGGTCCTGGTGGCGCGGGGAAGCCGCAAGGACGGGCGCGCCGGTCTGGACCCGACCCGGGTGGTGCTGGTGGGGCTGGGCGCGGCCGCCACGTCGATGGCGCTGGTCAACATCATGGTGGTCGGGGCGCAGATGAACATCTCGTCCGCGCTGGGCTGGCTCGCGGGCAGCACGTACGCCCGTGACTACTCCGCCCTGGTGTGGCTGGCGCTGCCCGCGCTGGTCGCGGTGGTGCTGGTGGTCGCCGCGCGGCCGGTGAACCTGCTGTCGCTCGGTGACGAACTGCCGCGCGCCCTGGGGCTGGAGCTGGGCCGCGCCCGGCTGCTGGTCCTCGGCGCGGGCGCGGTGCTGGCGGCTGGTACGGCGGCGGCGGTGGGCGCGGTGGGCTTCGTCGGGCTGGTCGCCCCGCACCTGGCCCGGCGGCTCGTCGGCAACAACACGGCCCGGATGGTGCCGATGGCGGCCGTGCTGGGCGCGGTGCTGGTGGTGTCGTCGGACGCCCTGGGGCGGTGGCTGCTGGCCCCGACCGAGATCCCGGTCGGCATCGTCACGGCTCTGGTCGGGGCTCCGTACCTGGTGTGGTTGCTGCGTCGGCTGTGACCTTCCGGCGGCGGCCGTTCAGGACGCCCGCGCCATCCGGGACCGGGGCCGCTTCGCGGTCCCGCCGGCGCTCTCCGCGCCGGGCCTGAGGGTGCGGGCGGCCAGTACACCCAGCAGGCAGACCAGCGCGGACGCCAGGCACACGGCGGTGAACGCGCCGGAGAAGGCCGTGCGGGCGAGCGGCTGGAGCGCGGGGTCCAGTACGTCGAACCGGCCGGTCTCGACGGCCTCGCGCACGGCTCCCGTGACGTCGGGTCCGGTGCCGAGCCCGTCGCTCAGCCGGGCGGAGAACACGGCGCCGAAGACGGCGACGCCGGTCGCCGTGCCGAGCGGGTAGCAGGCGTTGGTCAGGCCGGACGCCATGCCCGCCCGGTCGGCGGGCGCGGCGCCGACGGCGACGCCCATCAGGGGCGGGAAGATGACCGCCCCGCCGATGCCGAGGAGCACGAGTGCGACGGTCGTGACCGGCCGGGCGCCGCCCGCTCCGGCGGCGGCCAGCCCGGCCAGGCCCACGCCCTGTGCGGCGAACCCGGCGGCGACCAGGACGTCGGGCGAGAAGACCCGTTGCAGCCGGGCGACGAAGAGACCCACGACGAGCAGGCTGCCCGTGAGGGGCAGCAGGTGCAGGCCGACCTCCAGCGGGGTGTAGGCGTGGGTGCTCTGGAGCCACAGGGTGACGAAGGCGAGCACGCCGAGGCTGGAGAGGCGGGCGAGGAAGCCCAGGACGGCGGCGCCGGAGAAGGCCCGGACCCGCAGCAGGGTCATGTCGAGCAGTCCGTCGCCTCGGCGCTGGCTGGCCACGAGGGCTCCGGCGAGGACGACGCCGGCGGCCGCGGAGAGCAGCACCTGCGGTGCGGCCCATCCGGCTTCGGGGCCGGTGACCAGGGGGTAGTGCAGGGCGAGGAGGGCGCCGACGCCGAGGGCGGCGCCCAGCGGGTCCAGGCGGCGCCGGGCGTCGCGGGGCGCCGCCGACCGGGGCATGCGGGTGAGCGCGCCGGCGACGACGAGGACGCCGATGGGGACGTTGACCAGGAAGATCCAGCGCCATCCCAGTAACTGGACGAAGAGTCCTCCGACGATGGGGCCGAGCGCGCCGGCCGCGGAGGCGATGGCGGCGAAGGCGGCGATCGCGGCCTGGCGGCGGGCGCCCTCGTACACGGCGGCCAGCAGGGCGAGGGTCGGGGCGAACACCAGGGCGCCGCCCAGCCCCTGGGCGGCGCGTGCGGCGATGAGGGTGCCGGCGTCCGGGGCGAGGCCGCACGCGGCCGACGCGAGGGTGAACAGCGCCATGCCGGCGGTGAACACCGTGCGGCGCCCGATGCGGTCGGAGAGCGCGCCCGCGGTGAGCAGCAGGGCGCCGAACGCCAGCGAGTAGGCGGACACGGTCCACTGGACCCTGCCCAGCCCGGCGTCGACGTCCCGGGCGATGTCGGAGAGGGCGACGTTGACGACGGTCACGTCCAGGGTCATCATCACGCCGCCGGCGCTGACCAGGGCGAAGGTCCAGCGCGGGGTACGACTGCGGGAGGGCACCGCTGATCACCTCCATGGGAGCGGGAGGGCCGGTCGACCGGGCGGCGAGTTGATGGCGCGTCAGGCTGCAACTTCGGCCGCATGGCTTGAAGTTGACCTTGCCCCTTTAGGTAAGCCTAACCTAATCTAACCCCGCTCGGACGTCCAGACGTTCGAGCGCAATGATCCGGACAGACATCGGAGCTGCCTGATGCCCACCCCCGCCGACCATCCCGTGCCCGCGCTGCCCGATGTGGCTCCCGCAGCATGGCGGGAAGCCAATCGACGACTTCTCGCCAAGGCCTTGGGCGAGTGGTGTTTCGAGGACATGCTCAAGGCGGTCGAGACCGGAGACGGCACTTACCGCGTCGACCTGGACAGCGGCACGACGTACGCGTTCGGCGCCACGCCCGGCGCCTTCGGCTGGCTGCGGGTCGACCCCGCTTCGATCACCCGCACCGCCACCAGCATGCTGGGCAACTCCATCGCCCAACCCGCCTGGGACGCGCAGGAGTTCCTCATCGAGGCGGCGTCGACCATCGACAGCGACCCCTCGACCGTCGCCACCTACTTCACCGAGCTGTCCGCCACCCTGGCCGTGGACGCCGCCCGCATCACCCACGGCGGCGAGACCGTGGCCGAGATGCGCGCACTGGACCACACCGCACTCGAGTGCCGCATGACCGGGCACAACCTCCTCGTCGCCAACAAGGGCCGCATCGGCTTCTCCGCCACCGACGTCCGCGCCTACGCCCCCGAGTCCGCCCAGTCGCTGAGACTCCTCTGGGTCGCCGTCCACCGCGGCCTCGCCGAGTTCCGCGGCACCTCCGAGCTGTCCGAAAACAGCATCCTCGACGCGGAGCTGGACGAGGAGACCCGGGCCCGCTTCACCCAGGTGCTCCACGACGCGGGCGTCGACCCCGCCGCCTACGTGTGGCTGCCCGTCCACCCCTGGCAGTGGGACCACGCGGTGCAGACCCTGCACGCCGCCGACGTGGCGCAGCGCCGCATCGTCCCGCTGGGCGAGAGCCCGGACGCGTACCTGCCCGGCCAGTCCATCCGCACGATGGCCAACGTCACCACCCCCGAGCGGTACGACGTCAAACTCCCGCTGAAGATCCTCAACACCCTGGTCTGGCGCGGCATCCCGCCCCACTGCACCATGGGCGCGCCCGTCGTCACCCAGTGGCTGCGCGGACTCGTGGAGCGCGACGCGTTCCTGACCGAGGAGTGCCGCACCGTCTTCCTCGGCGAGGTCGCCTCGGTGACCGTCCGGCACCCCTACCTCACCAAGCTGGAGGACGCGCCCTACCAGCACCTGGAGACACTCGGCTGCATCTGGCGCGACTCGGTGTCCGCCGCCAAGGACCCGGACGAGCGGGTACGCACCTTCGCCTCCCTCCTCCACACCGACAACGCCGGCGACGCGTTCGTCGCCGAACTCGTCCGCGCCTCCGGCCTCGACCCCCAGGAGTGGCTGCGGCGCCTGTTCGACACCCTGCTGGTGCCGGTCATGCACGTGCTGTACCGGTACGGCGTCACCTTCAACCCGCACGGGCAGAACACCCTGATCGGGTACGACGAGAACGACGTCCCGACCCGTCTGTACCTCAAGGACTTCGTGGACGACGTGTGCGTGTCGTTCACCGACGTGCCCGAACGCGGGCCGGAGCCGGACGGCCACGACCACGTCCTGCCCCGCAAACACCCCTCCATCATCAAGCAGCACGTCGTCGACCAGGTCTTCGTCGGGCACTTCCGCTACCTGGCCCCGCTCTGCGCCGACCAGCTCGGCGTACCGGAGAAGACGTTCTGGCGGCTGGTCCGGCAGACGATCCTCGACTTCCAGCAGCGGTTCCCCGAGCTGTCCGAGCGGTTCGCCGAGTACGACCTGCTCACCCCCGAGATACCGCGCTACGGGCTGAACCGCGACCGGATCGTGGTCACCCGGTACACCGACCGCGCGCTGCGCCACGCGCTGTACCCGAACGGCACGCACCCCAACCCGCTGGCCGAGCACTGAGGAGACAGGGCGTGACACCGCTGACCGAGACACGACCCCCACTGTCCCCGTTCCCGCCCTCCGTGCTCGCCGGATCCTCCGAGGGCCTCGCCGAGGTGCTCGCCACGCTCGCCGAGGCGGTCGACACCGCGTCGACGGCCCGCCGCCCCGACGGCCCCGTCCCGCCCGGCACCCCCGCCGAGGTCCTCGCCGCCGCTTCCCGGGCGCTCGGCCCCGCCGGACTGCCCGCCGAGGGGCTCGGCACCAAGGCCGCCCTGCAACTGCTGACGACCGTGCTGACCGAGCACGGCATCGACCTGTCCCATCCCCGGGCCGCCGCCCACCTCCAGCCGCCGTCCCTGGCGGTCGCCGTCGCCGCCGACACCCTGGCGAGCGCCGGCAACGCCTCCCTGGACACCTACGACTCCGGCGCCTCGGCCCTGGCCGTCGAACGCTGGCTCATCGGCACCCTGATCGGGCTGGCCGGGCTCGGGGAGCGCGCCGACGGCGTCCTCACGCCCGGCGGGTCCCTGTCCAACCTGATGGGCCTGCTGCTCGCCCGGGACGCCACCGCGCTGCGCCGCGGCATCGACGCCCGCGAGCAGGGCGTCGGGGCGCTGCCCGGACCGGTGGTGTTCTGCTCCGAGCTCGCCCACTTCTCCACCCACCGCGCCTGCGCCGCCCTGGGCCTGGGCGAGGCCGCCGTGCACCCCGTGCCGGTCGACGAGCACCGGCGCATGCGGCCCGACGCGCTGGCCGCCGCCCTGGACTCGCTCGGCCCCGGCCGGACACCGGTCGCGGTGGTCGCCACCGCGGGGACGACGGACTTCGGCTCCGTCGACCCGCTCCCGGAGATCGCCGAGATCGCCGCCGGGCACGGCCTGTGGATGCACGTGGACGCCGCGTACGGGTTCGGCGCGCTGTTCTCGCAGCGGCTGGCCGGCCGGCTCGCGGGCCTGGACCTGGCCGACTCCGTCACGCTCGACCTGCACAAGATCGGCTGGCAGCCCGCCGCGACCGGGGTGCTGCTGGTCTCCGACACGACCGCGTTCACCTCCCTCGACCGCGAGGTCGCCTACCTCAACCCGGTCGACGACTCCGAGGCGGGCTACGACGGGCTCCTCGGCCGCAGCCTCCAGACCACCCGCCGCCCCGACGCGGTGAAGGCCGCCGCCACGCTGCTCGCGTACGGCCGCACCGGCATGGCCCGGATGGTCGACGCGTGCCACGGCCTCGCACGCCACGCCGAACGGCGCGTCCTCGCCGAGCCGCGGCTCGAACTCGTCGCCCCGGCCGAGCTGACCACGGTCGTCTTCCGCTACCGCGCCGCCGGCCCGGCCCTCTCCGACGAGCTGAACGGCGCCCTGCGCAGACGGCTGCTGGAGTCCGGCACCGCGCTGATCGGGCGCACCGAGGCCGCCACGGACGGGCCGGGCTCGCCCAGGCGCGTGTGCCTGAAGTTCACCCTGCTCAACCCCACCGCCACCACCGACGACATCGACGGTCTCGTGGACACCGTCCTCGACGCCGGCCGCACCTGTGAACGACTCTTCGAGGAGGGCGCCGCATGAGCGTCACCACCACGACGGCGACCACCCGCACCGACCCGCTGCACGACCTGGATCCGCGCGGCGCCGCCGAGCACGCGCACATCGAGGCGCTGCTGCGGTGCTGGCTGCGCGAGACCGGCACCGACGTCACGCCCGGCCCGCTCCGCGTCGAGCTGCCCACGGCGGGGCTCGCCCTGGTCACCGAGGTGACGCACCGCTCCCCCACCGGCTGGCACCGCTTCGCCCCCGCCCGCCTGGAGGGCCCCGGCGGTCCGCTCGGCCCGGTCGCCGACCCGGTGACGGCGGTCGCGCTGCTGTCCACCGAGGCGGCGGTACGCGGCGGCAGCCGCCCCGGCGGCGTACCGGCCGGTGAGGTCGCCGACCTGGTGGAGCGCACCGCCGAATCCGTGCGCCGGGTCGCCACCTTCATCGCCGACCGGCGCGCCCACCCCGAGCCGCCGCCCGGCGTGGACGGCTTCCTCGACGCCGAACAGGCGCTGCTGCTGGGCCACTTGAACCATCCGGCGCCCAAGAGCCGCGACGGCGTATCGGACCACGACGCGCGGGCCTTCTCGCCCGAGCTGCGCGGGTCGTTCCGGCTGCACTGGTTCGCCGCCGACGAGTCGGTCGTCTCCCACGACGCCGTCGAGGGCGCCCCCTCGCTGGCGGGCCGGGACACCGTCGCGCTCCTCGCCGACCTGGCCGAACGGCGCCTGGACGACGGGCGGATCCTCGTTCCGGCGCACCCGTGGCAGGCCCGCGACCTGCTGCACCGCCCGCGCGTCAGGGCGCTCGTCGCCTCCGGCGCCCTGAAGCCGCTCGGCGAGCTGGGCCCCGAGTGGTGGCCCACCTCCAGTGTGCGGACGGTGTACCGGCCGGACGCCGACGTGATGCTGAAACTGTCGCTGGGCCTGCGGCTGACCAACTCCCGGCGGGAGTCGACGCGTACGGAGCTGCGCCGCGGGCTGGAGATCAACCGGCTCCTGGACGCGGGGTACGCGGACGACACGTTCCTGGCGCACCCCGGTTTCGCCATCACCCGCGACCCGGCCTGGATCGCGGTCGACGAACCGGGCCGCCCGGAGGGCCCGGACGTGACCGGGCTCGACGTCGCCGTGCGGGAGGTCCCCGACGGCATCGCCGACCTGCGCTGCCTGGTGGGCCTGGTCGCCCCCCGCCCCGGCCTCGGCCGCAGCGCGCTGGGCGACCTGGTGGCGGCGCTCGGCCCGGGCGCCGCCGAGCGGTGGACGGCCGACTACACGGACCGGGTGCTGGTGCCGATGCTGCACCTGTACGCCGCGACCGGCATCGGGCTGGAGGCGCACCAGCAGAACACGCTGGTCCGGCTGGACGCGGCGGGCCGGGTCACCGGCTCCACGTTCCGCGACAACCAGGGCTACTACCTGGCCACGTCCCACCTGCCCGGCCTGCTGAAGCGACTGGGCGCCGACTCCTCCACGCTCGCCGTGGTCGACGACGCCCTCGTCGACGACCGGCTGTCGTACTACCTCCTGCGCAACCAGGCCCTGTCGGTGGTCGGCGCCCTCGCCGTCGACGGCCTGGCGGACGAGCGGGACCTGCTCGCCGTCCTCGCCGGGCGGCTGCGGGCCGCGCTGCCCGCGCTCGCCGCCGCCGGGCCGGACGGCGACCGGCTGGCGCGCCGCTGGCTGGAGGCCGACTCCCTGCCGTGCAAGGGCAACCTGCTGACCCGGCTGCACGGCATCGACGAGGTCCTCGCCCCGCTCGACGCCCAGTCCGTGTACCTCGACGCACCCAACCCCCTCCAGGAGGCCTCCGTATGACCTCGGCACACCCGGCACACCCGGACGCGGCGACCGTCCCCGGCCCGCCGCTGCCCTTACTGCCCGCCCCCTGGTCGGCCCGGGTCGCGCGCGCCGAGGGCGCCGACCTGGACCTGGTGCACGGCTGGATGCAGTCCCCGCACATCGACGCCTTCTGGCACCAGGCGTGGCCGCGGACACGCTGGTACGAGGAGATCGCCGGCCACCTGGCGGGCGACGCGATCCTGCCGGTGCTGATCGACCGGGACGGGGCGCCGTTCGCGTACATCGAGGTGTACCGGGTGGTCCGTGACCGGCTCGCCGGGCACTATCCGGAGCTGCCGCACGACCTGGGCGTGCACATCGCGATCGGCGAGGAGGCCCGCACCGGGCAGGGCCTGGGCCGGGCGCTGCTGCGGGCCCTCGCCGAGGGGCTGCTGGCCGCCGACCCTCGTTGCGTCCGGGTGGTCGCCGAGCCGGACGTCACCAACGCGCCGTCGCTGCGGGCGTTCGAGGCGGCGGGCTTCCGGCCCGCGGGGACGGTGACCTTCCCCGACAAGACGGCCGCCCTGCTCGTCCACCCGCGCTCGGAGGAGGACATGCCCCGATGACCGAGACCGTCCCCACCACGGAACACGACGTGGTGGCCATCGGCTGCGGCCCGTTCAACCTGGGGCTGGCCGCGCTGGCCTCCACCGTCGACGACGTGGACCTGGTCGTCCTGGAGGAGGAGCCGGAGCTGACCTGGCACCGGGGCATGATGCTGCGCGACGCGTCGATGCAGGTGAACTTCCTCGCCGACCTCGTCACCCTCGTCGCCCCCAGCCACCCGCTGTCGTTCCTGGCGTACCTGCACGACATGGACCGGCTCTACACGTTCACCGTGCGGGAGAACTTCTTCCCCTCGCGCCGCGAGTACGAGGACTACCTGCGCTGGGCGGCGGCGAAGCTGCCCTCGGTCCGCTTCTCGCACCGGGCGGAGGAGGTCCGGTGGGACGCGGCGGACGGACGCTTCACCGTGGACGTCGTACGCGGTGACGGCACGCGGCTGCGGGTGCGCGCCCGCGACCTGGTCGTCGGCATCGGCACCGCCCCGTACGTACCGGACGCCCTGGCGGCCCTGCCGGAGGCGCGGCTGCTGCACACCTCCGCGTACCTGTACCGGACGTCCGACGTGGCGGCCGCGGACAAGGTCACCGTGGTCGGCTCCGGCCAGTCGGGCGCCGAGGTCGTGGTGGACCTGCTCGGGCGGAACACCGACGGCGGGCCCGCGGTGAGCTGGCTGACCCGCACCCCGTCGTTCGCCCCGCTCGACTACACCAAGATGAACCTGGAGCTGACGACCCCGGCGTACATGCGGTACTTCCACTCGCTGCCGCAGGACGTGCGCGACCGGCTGGTCAAGGAGCAGTGGCAGTTCTACAAGGGCATCTCCACCGACACCCTGGAGGAGATCCACGAGCTGCTCTACCAGCGCCAGCTGGAGCACGGCCCGGCGGAGGTGGAGCTGCGGTTCGGGATCACGGTGGAGTCCTCGGCCGTCGACCCGGCGACCGGCCGGGTGGTGCTGACCTGCCGGCACCGGGACACGGGTGAGGCCTTCGAGCACACCACGGACCTGGTGGTGGCGGCCACCGGCTACCGCAACCGGACACCCGCCTTCCTGGAGCCGGTCGACGGGCTGCTGGCACGGGACGCCCGGGGCCGCCCCCGGGTGCGCGCGGACCACTCCGTGGAGCTCGCCGACGGCGTCACGGGCCGTGTCTTCGTGGCGAACGCCGAGATCCACAGCCACGGCGTCTCGGCGCCGAACCTGGACATCGGCGCCGTGCGCAACGCCACGATCCTCAACGCCGTCACCGGACGGGAGGCCTACCGGCTGCCGAAGCGCTCCGCGTTCACCAGCTTCGACGTACCCGGACGCCTCTGAGGGACCGGCGGCGTCTCCCGCCCGGCCGGGCGGGAGACGTCGCGCGGGCGGGGTACTCGGCACCCGGTACCCGGTGCCGGCCCGGTGGACCGGGGCCCGGAGCAGGGAAGCGAGGCGGCACGATGCGTTTCCAGGACCGCAGGGAGGCCGGTCGCGCGCTGGCAGCCCGGCTCGTCGAGCGGCAGCGGCAGGGCCGGCTGGAGGACCCGGTCGTCCTGGCGCTGCCCCGTGGCGGCGTGCCGGTGGCCGACGAGATCGCGGGGGCGCTGGGCGCGCCCCTGGACGTCCTCGTCGTCCGCAAGATCGGCGCGCCGTACAACCCGGAGGTCGGCATCGGCGCGCTGGTCGGGGACCATCCCCCGGTCTTCGACGAGCGGGCGCTGGCGATCCTCGGGCTGACGCCCGAGCGGCTGCGCGCCGGGATCGACGCGGAGCGGGCGGAGCTGCGCCGCCGGGAGGAGCTGTACCGGGGCGGCCGCCCGGCCCCGGACGTGGCCGGGCGGACGGCCCTGGTCGTCGACGACGGGCTGGCCACCGGGGCGACCGCGCGTGCCGCGCTGCGGGCGGTGCGCACCGCCGCCCCGGCGCGCGTGCTGCTGGCCGTGCCGGTGTGTTCCGGTCAGGCGCTGACGGCGCTGCGCGGGGAGGCGGACGAGATCGTGCACCTGTACCAGCCACCGCACTTCGAGGCGGTGGGGCAGTGGTACGACGACTTCGCGCAGCTCACGGACGACGAGGTGGTCCGCACGCTGAGCGCCGCGCACGGCGGCTGACACCCCGGGCCGGGGCCCGGCGGCCGGGGGCCGCCCGTACCGTGTGACCGGCCCGTCAGGCGTGGCCCTCGCCCCGCTCGTCCCGGCCGCCGGGCGGGGACGCGACACCGCGGCCCGGTTCCACCACGTCCCGGCGGCCACCGGTCTGCGCCTTCTCCAGGCCGGTGATGTCCGGGTGGTGCAGGTCGAAGGCGGGCGACTCGGAGCGGATGCGGGGCAGGGTCGTGAAGTTGTGCCGGGGCGGCGGGCAGGAGGTCGCCCACTCCAGCGAGCGGCCGTGGCCCCAGGGGTCGTCGACCTCGACGCGCTTGCCGTCCTTGGCGGTCTTCCACACGTTGTAGAGGAACGGCAGCGTCGACAGGCCGAGCAGGAAGGACCCCAGCGACGACAGGGTGTTGAGGGCGGTGAACCCGTCGGCGCTGAGGTAGTCGGCGTACCGGCGGGGCATGCCCTCCGCGCCCAGCCAGTGCTGGACGAGGAACGTGAGGTGGAAGCCGGCGAACAGGGTCCAGAAGTGGATCTTCCCGAGGCGTTCGTCGAGCATGGTGCCGGTCATCTTGGGCCACCAGAAGTGGAATCCGGCGAACATGGCGAACACGATGGTGCCGAAGAGCACGTAGTGGAAGTGGGCGACCACGAAGTACGAGTCGGTGACGTGGAAGTCCATCGGCGGCGAGGCGAGGACGACACCGGTCAGGCCGCCGAAGAGGAAGGTGACGAGGAAACCGATGGCCCACAGCATCGGGGTCTCGAAGGTGAGGGACCCCTTCCACAGGGTGCCCGCCCAGTTGAAGAACTTCACCCCGGTCGGCACGGCGATGAGGAAGCTCATGAAGGAGAAGAACGGCAGGAGGACCGCACCGGTGGCGAACATGTGGTGCGCCCACACCACCACCGACAGACCGGTGATGGCGATGGTGGCGCCGATCAGCCCGATGTAGCCGAAGAGCGGTTTGCGGGAGAACACGGGGAGGATCTCCGTCACCACCCCGAAGAACGGCAGCGCCAGGATGTACACCTCGGGGTGGCCGAAGAACCAGAACAGGTGCTGCCACAGCAGCGCCCCGCCGTTCGCGGCGTCGAAGACGTGGGAGCCGAAGCGCCGGTCGGCCTCCAGGCACAGCAGCGCGGCGGCCAGCACCGGGAAGGCGAGCAGCACCAGCACCGAGGTGAGCAGCACGTTCCAGGTGAAGATGGGCATGCGGAACATCGTCATACCGGGTGCGCGCATCCCGACGATGGTGGTGATGAAGTTGACCGCCCCGAGGATCGTGCCGAAGCCGGAGAGCGCCAGGCCCATGATCCACAGGTCGGCGCCGAGGCTCGGGGAGCGTTCCTGGTTGTTGAGCGGCGCGTAGGCCGTCCAGCCGAAGTCGGCGCTCCCGTTGGGCGTGAGGAGGCTGCCGACGACGACGAGGCCGCCGAAGAGGAACAGCCAGTACGAGAGCATGTTGAGCCGGGGGAACGCGACGTCCGGCGAGCCGATCTGGAGCGGCATGACCGCGTTGGCGAATCCGGCGAAGGTGGGCGTGGCGAACAGCAGCAGCATCACCGTGCCGTGCAGGGTGAACGCCTGGTTGTACTGCTCGGCGGAGATCAACTGCATGCCGGGGCGCGCCAGTTCGATGCGCATCAGCATGGCGAGGGCGCCGGCGAAGAGGAAGAAGGCGAACGACGTGATCAGGTACAGGTGCCCGATCTTCTTGTGATCCGTCGTGGTGAGCCACTCCACCACGACCCGCCCCGGGCCGCGTTTCGCCACCGGTACCGGGGCGACCGGCTCCGTCGTCGTCACCATACGCATCCTCGTCGTCGCACACGCGGGCAGGAGGCGCGGCAAGCCCCCTCACCGCGCCTCGAAACGCTACGCAATGCGACGGTGACCCGTCCCGCTTTGCGCCCGTACAGCGCTGGGCACGTCACTCGTATGGGCAGGGGAAGCGGCGGGGTACGGGGCGCCGCCGGGGGTCAGTAGGCGACGGACGTCCGGCGCCGGAGGTGGTCGCCCCCTTCGAGGTGGTCGACGAAGGCGACGGCGTAGTCCTCCGCGCTGATGGTGCTGTTGCCGTCGGCGTCGGTCAGCAGGGTGTCGCCGCCGAGGCGGTACGTCCCGGTCCGGGCTCCCGGGGCGATCACCGCGGCCGGGGAGACGTAGGACCAGTCCAGGTCGGTGACCGTCCGCAGCGCGGCGAGCAGGTCGGCGTGGGCCAGGGCCTCGCCCCGGTACTCGGCCGGGAAGCCGGGCGTGTCCATCAGAGCGGTGCCCCGCTCCCCCACGGTCAGCGAGCCGGCGCCGCCGACGACGGCCACCCTGCGCACCCCGCCCGCCCGCACCCCGTCCAGGAACGCGTCGTACACGGCGGTGAAGGGCGCCCGGGGGTCGGTGCCGTCGCGCGGCGGTACGAGCGCGGAGGCCACCACGTCCGCACCGGCGACCGCGCCGGCGACCTGCTCGGGAGCGCCCGCGTCCGCCGCGAGGGCGGTCACCCCGGGCCCGTCCACCGGCAGCACGCCGGAGCGGGACACGGCCACGACGTCATGGCCGCGGCGCGCCGCTTCGGCGGCGATGCGCCGGCCGACCATACCCGTGGCACCGAAAAGCGTGATCTTCATGGGGGATTCCTGTTCCTCTGCCGGGGAGGTCGTGATGCACTCTCCCGGACACCCGATGCCGGCGTTCTCACCGGCCACCTCCAACGTAGGAGGCCGTAGGGACCGCCCGGGGATACGCTGGCGACCGATGATGGTCAAAACGCGACAGGCCGCGCGGGAGGCCGGCGAGCGCATCCGGCACGTCCCCTTCGCCGCCCCGGCGGGTGTCCCGTCGGGGGTGGAGGTGATGCCGCTCGCCCGGCTCGGTGCGCGGCTGCCGCGACACAGCCTGCTCACCCCGCAGCGACCCGCCTTCCACCACCTGCTGGGGCCCACCGCCGGCACCCTGCGGCACGCGGTCGACTTCACCGACCACACCGTCGCCCCCGGCTCCTGGCTGTGGGTCCGGCCGGGCCAGGTGCAGCAGTGGTACGACCTGGGGGCGGCCGAAGGGGTCGCGGTGCTGTTCGAGACGGACTTCCTGGACTCCGCCACCGCCGCGGCCGCCCGCCTGGACGATCCCTGGGCCGCGCCGGTCCACACCCCCGATCCCCAGGACGCGGCGGCGCTCCGTACGGCCGCCGACCACCTCGCGTACGAGTTCGGCGCCCTCGGCCGCATGCCCCTGGAGGTGCACACGGCCGCCCTGCGCCACCTGCTCGCCGTGCTGGTCCTGCGCCTCGCCCACCTCGCCCGCCCCGGCCCGGGACCCGAGCCGGACGAGGTCCACCTGCGGTTCCGTGAGGCCGTCGAGCGCCACTTCTCCCGCACCCGGCGCGTGGAGGACTACGCCCGGGCGCTGGGCTACTCGTCCCGTACCCTCACCCGCGCCACCACGGCCGCCGAAGGGGGCGGCGCGAAGGAACTCATCGACCGCCGGGTGGTCCTGGAGGCCAAGCGCCTGCTCGCCCACAGCGACCTGCCCGCCGCCCGCGTCGCCCGCGAGCTCGGCTTCTCCAGCCCCACCAACTTCAGCAAGTACTTCCACCACCGCACCGGCCACACCCCGCTCGCCTTCCGCACCGCGGTGCGGGGCCGCGGCGACGCCGCCCGGCCGGTCAGAACACGGACAGCCCCGTCAGCGTCGTGAAGCGGTCCAGTGCCGCGACGCCCGCGACCGAGTTGCCGCGGTGGTCCAGGCCCGGGCTCCAGACGCACAGGGTGCAGCGGCCGGGTACGACGGCGATGATGCCGCCGCCGACGCCGCTCTTGCCGGGCAGGCCGACGCGGTGGGCGAAGTCGCCGGCGGCGTCGTACGTCCCGCAGGTCAGCATCACCGCGTTGATCTGCTTGGCCTGGCTGCGGGTGAGCAGCGTGGAGCCGTCGGCCCGTATGCCGTGCCGGGCGAGGAAGCCGGCGGCCAGGGCCAGGTCGGCGCAGGACGCCTCCACCGAGCACTGGCGGAAGTACTGGCCGAGCAGGTCCGGCACCGGGTTGGTGATGTTGCCGTACGAGGCCATGAAGTGGGCGAGGGCGGCGTTGCGGTCGCCGTGGGCGGTCTCGGAGGCGGCGACCCGCCCGTCGAAGCCGAGGGCCGCGTTGCCGCTCTCGGCGCGCAGGAAGTCCAGCAGGCTGCCGGAGGCGTCGCCGGTCAGGGACTGGAGGCGGTCGGTGACGACGAGGGCGCCCGCGTTGATGAACGGGTTGCGCGGGATGCCGTTCTCGTACTCCAGCTGCACCAGCGAGTTGAACGGGTTGCCGGACGGTTCGCGCCCGACGCCCTCCCACAGGGCCTCGCCCTCCATGGCGAGCACCAGAGCGAGGGTGAAGACCTTGGTGATGGACTGCGCCGAGAAGGGCTGCCGCCAGTCCCCCACCCCGTACACGGTGCCGTCGAGTTCCGCGACGGCCATCCCGAAGCGCCCGGGGTCGGCCTCGGCGAGCAGCGGGATGTAGTCGGCGGGGCGGCCCCGGCCGGGGGTGGCGGCGATGTCGGCGGCGATGCGGTCGAGCACGGGCCGGAAGTCCGCGCCGGGCGGGGAGGAAGGTGGCACGGTCCCCCACCCTACGGGTGCTCCCCGTCCGGGTCACGACAGGGCGGTCAGCACCCGGTCGGGGGTGAGCGGCAGCTCGCGGAAGCGGACGCCCGTGGCGTGGTGGACGGCGTTGCCGATGGCGGCGGGGGTGCCGACGATGCCGATCTCGCCGATGCCCTTGCTGCCCATCGGGTTGAGGTGGGGGTCGTCCTCGTCGACCCAGTGCGCGTCGACGTCCGGGACGTCGGCGTGGCTCGGTACGTGGTAGGAGGCGAGGTCCCGTTCGGCGAAGTCGCCGAAGGCGGGGTCCATGGTGCTGTGCTCGGTGAGCGCCATGCCGAGCCCCATGATCATGCCGCCGACGAACTGGGAGCGGGCCGTGCGCGGGTTGAGGATCCGCCCGGCGGCGTACACGCCGAGCAGCCGCCGCACCCGCACCTCGCCGGTGACGGTGTCGACCTGCACCTCGGCGAAGTGGGCGCCGAAGGCGTGCCGGGCGAACGGCGGGGTGCGGCGCGCGTCCTCGGTGGTGTCGGCGGTGGCGGACAGGCCTTCGACGGGCAGCGGACCGGTGTGCCGGGCCAGGCGTTCCGCGAGGCGGGTGCACGCCTGGTGGACCGACCAGCCCCAGGACGCGGTGCCGGACGACCCGCCGGCGAGCGGGGCGCGCGGCAGGCGGGTGCTGCCGATGCCGATCGTCACCGAGCCGAGGGCGACGCCCAGCGCGTCGGCGGCGATCTGGGCGAGGACCGTGCGGGCGCCGGTGCCGATGTCGGTGGCGTCGACGCGGACGTCGTACCCGCCGTCGTGGCGGGCGGTGACGGTGGCCGTGGACGGCGAGACCAGCACCGGGTAGGTCGCCGCGGCGACCCCGGTTCCGGTGAGCAGGTCGCCCTCGCGGCGCACCCCGGGGCGGGGGTCGCGGTCGGCCCAGCCGAAGCGGCGGGCGCCCTCGCGCAGGCAGGCGACGAGGTTGCGGCTGCTGAAGGGCAGGCCGCTGTCGGGTTCGGTGGCGGGCTCGTTCAGCACGCGCAGCTCGACGGGGTCCATCCCGAGGGCGTCGGCGAGTTCGTCCATGGCCGACTCCAGCGCGTACATCCCGGACGCCTCGCCGGGCGCGCGCATCCAGGACGGGCTGGGGACGTCGAGGGGCACGACGCGGTGGTCGGTGAGGCTGTGCGGCGAGGCGTACATGACGCGGCCGGGGACGCCGGCCTGCTCGACGAACTCCTTGACGCGGGAGGTCTGGGTGGTGACCTCGTGGGCCAGGCCGACGAGGGTGCCGTCCCGTTCGGCGGCCAGCCGGACGCGCTGGATCGTCGGCGCGCGGTGCCCCACCACGGCCGCGAGGTGCCCTCGGGGCAGCGCGAGCTTCACGGGCCGGCCGGTGTGGCGGGCGGCCATCGCGGCGAGCACCGCGTGCGGCCGCGGGGTGCCCTTGGAGCCGAACCCGCCGCCCACGTGCTCGGAGACGACGGTGACCCGGTCCTCGGGGAGGCCGAAGAGGGTAGCGAGGGCCTTGCGCACCGGGTGGGCGCCCTGGCTGGAGTCGTACACCGTCAGGTGCGTCCCGTCGCCGTCGCCGTCCCAGCGGGCGAACGCGGCGTGCGGCTCCATCGGGTGGTTGTGCAGCGGCGGCAGGCGGTAGGTGACGTCCACCCGGACCGGCGCGGCGGCGAGGGCCGTCTCGGCGTCACCGCGTTCACGGTGGGCCGCCTGGCCGCCGTTGGCCAGGTCGGGGCGGTACGCGTCGGGGTGGTCCTCGGTGAGGGTGACGTCGTGCGGTTCGGTGTCGTACGTGACGCGGACGGCCGACGCCGCGGCCCGGGCGTCCTCCAGGGTGTCGGCCACGGCGAGGGCGACGTACCAGCCGCGGTGCGGCACGGCGGTGTCCTGGAGGACCTTCAGCGTCGGGTCGTCGGGCTCGCCGAGCCGGGGCGCCGTCTCGGGCGTGAGGACGGCGAGGGTGCCGGGCAGGGCGAGCGCGGCGGCCGTGTCGACGGCGGTGACCCGGCCGCGGGCCACGGTGGCGGGGACGGGCCACGCGTAGGCGCAGTCGGGCGGCGTGTGGGCGTGCTCGGTGGCGTAGCGGGCGGCGCCGGTGACCTTGTCGCGCCCCTCGATGCGCTCGGCGGCCGTGCCGAGGGCGGGGGCGGGCGCGGCGGGCACCCGGGGGCGGGTGGAGTGCATACCGGTCCTCCGGTTCAGGGGCGGGCGGCCAGGTCGTTCAGGTCAAGGGCGGGCGGCCAGCTCGGACAGGACGCGACAGGCCAGGTTGCGGGCGAGCGGCACCTTGAAGGCGTTGTCCCGCAGCGGCTGCGCCGCGCCCAGCTCGGCGTCCACCGCGTGGGCGATCGCCCGCTCGGTGGGCGCGGTCCCCAACAGCGCCGCCTCGGCGAGCGCGGCCCGCCACGGGCGGTGGGCCAGCCCGCCGAACGCGAGGCCCACCCGGCGTACGGTCCCGTCGTCCGCGACGTCGAGGACGGCGGCGACGGACGCGAGCGCGAAGGCGTACGAGGCGCGGTCGCGGGCCTTGCGGTACGCGGACGGGAGCCCGGCCGTGGCGTGCGGCACGACGACCGCGGTGATCAGCTCGCCGGGGCGGATGACGGTGTCCCGCTCCGGGTGGTCGCCGGGCAGCCGGTGGAAGCCGGTGACGGGAACGGTGCGGGCTCCGTCGGGGCCGTGCAGTTCGACGGTGGCGTCTAGGGCGGCGAGGGCGACGGCCATGTCGGAGGGGTGGGTGGCGATGCAGTGCCGGGAGTGGCCGAGGACGGCGTGGTCGCGGTGGACGCCGTCCCGGGCGCCGCACCCGCTGCCGGGCTCCCGCTTGTTGCAGGGCTTGGCGGTGTCCTGGAAGTAGGGGCAGCGAGTCCGCTGGAGCAGGTTCCCGCCGGTGGTGGCGATGTTCCGCAGCTGCCCGGACGCCCCGGCGAGCAGCGCCTGCGACAGGACCGGGTGGCGGTCGTGCACCAGCGGGTGGGCGGCGAGGTCGCTGTTGCGTACGGTGGCGCCGACGCGCAGGGACCCGTCCGGCAGCTCCTCGACCGTGTCGAGCGGCAGCCGGCTGACGTCGACGAGCGTGTCGGGGGTCTCGACGCCGTGCTTCATCAGGTCGACGAGGTTGGTCCCGCCGGCGAGGTAGCGGGCGCCGGGGCGGGCCGCGTGCGCCGCGGCCGCCTCCTCGACGCTCCGGGCGCGCACATAGGCGTAGGGCTTCACCGGGTCACGTCCTCTACGGCGGCGACGATGTGGGGGTAGGCGCCGCAGCGGCACAGGTTGCCGCTCATCCGCTCCCGGATCTCGGCGGGCGTCAGCTCCACCGGGCCCTGGCCGGACGGCCGCGCGGGGTCGGTCACCCGGGAGGGGTGCCCGGCGGCCGCCTCCGCGAACACGCCGACGGCCGAGCAGAGCTGCCCGGGTGTGCAGTACCCGCACTGGAAGGCGTCCCGGTCGAGGAACGCCTGTTGCAACGGGTGCAGCTCGCCGCCCGCGGCCAGGCCCTCCACGGTGATGACCTCGGCCCCGTCCTGGGCGACCGCGAGGAGCAGGCAGCTGTTGGCCCGCCGCCCGTCGACCAGCACCGTGCACGCCCCGCACTGCCCGTGGTCGCAGCCCTTCTTGGCGCCGGTCAGCCCCAGCCGCTCACGCAGCACGTCGAGCAGGGTGGCCCGGTGGTCCACGGTGAGGTCGGTGGCGTCCCCGTTCACCTGGAGGGTGATCCGCGACCGGGTGGAGCCGGTGGCGGGGTCGTCGGGCGCGGTCATCGAGGCGTCTCGTCGGCCTCGTCGGGGACGGTGTGCATGGCGGCCTCCTCGGCGGACGCCGCGGCTCCGGCGATACCGACGTCCCGCGCGACGACGTCCTTCTCCTCGTCCGCGCGCACGCCCTCGTCCGGCGCGACGAGCCGGCCGGACCGGTCCCGGCCCACCTGGTCGTCGATCGGTTCGCCCTCGCCGCCCGGGAGGTCACCGATGCCGTTGGAGTCGTCGGGCTCCCCCAGCGCCGGGTCCGGCACCTCTTCCGCGAGCCGCTGGTCGAGCGTCTCGCCCTCGTGCTGCTCGCGGGCGGTGGTGCCCACGTGGTTGACGGCGAGCGGCCGCTCGGGCGGGGACCAGCCCTCGTCGTACGGGTCCGCCTCCCGGTCCGACAGGGTGTCCTCGGGGTCGAGGATGCCGTCGTCCTCCCGGCCCTCGGCGTCGTCCGGCTGGTAGACGTCGTCGCCCATCGCGCTTTCGGTTCCCATGGCATCGCTCCCGTGTGCTGCGCCTGCTCTCGTATGCCTGATCGCGTATCCAGCCTGGATCAGGTCACACATCCCGGCATTCCGGGCGGCGCACCCCGGTGCGGCGCGGGGGCCGCTACTCGGACTGCTCCTGCCCGAAGGACGCGAGGTCCCAGCTCAGCAGCCGGTCCGCCTCCCGGCTGGTGCGTTCGGCGAGCGCTCTCGCCTCGCCGAGCACGTCTCCGTGCTCGGCGACGAGCTCGTCGTAGATCGGCGACCCGGGGGCGGTGTGGCGCGGAAACACGGCTGGTCACTCCTTCGGGCCCGGCGGCTCCCGGGCAGGTCGAACACGCCGGGCCGACCCCGGCGCCCGGCACCTGCCCGAGGCACCACGGATCATGCGCCGGATCTGTTGTGACGTACACGGCGCCGGCCGAGCGGCCGTGGGGGCGCCCGCCGGGTACGCCCGGGGGCGGGAGCACGCACGGCCGGCCCGGCCGGTACGCCCCGTGCGGTGGACCGACCGGGGGCGTGGGGCACGCCCCGAGAGGTGACCCGTCCCCGGGGAGCCCCGCCCTCAGCCGGTTACCGCCCCCTCCAGCGTGCGGCGCACGCAGGCGGCGACGACCTCGCGGAGGCTGCCGGTGCGGCGGAGCAGGCGGCGCTGGACGTGGGCGCCGGTGCCGTGGGTGAGGAGGTCGGCGATGCCCTGGCGGGCGTGGGCGAGGTCGCCGTTCTCGTCGAGGGCCTTCTCGATGTGGCCGAGGAGGGCGTACACGACGCGGTCGGCGGGGGCGGGGCGCATGGTGAGCGGATGGATCAGCTCGTCGTCCAGGCCGGAGCGGGCGGCTCGCCACGCCGCGGCGCGCAGCAGGCCGATGCCGTGGCGGGCGGGGGGTTCGCCGTCGCGCCACTGCCGGGCGGCGGTGTCCACCAGGCCGCGGCTGAGGGTGGCGAGGAGGACGGTGGTGGAGGCGTCGAGGCAGACGTCGGCGGCGCGGACCTCGACGGTCGGGTAGTTCCGGGAGAGGCGGGCGTCGTAGTAGATCATCCCTTCGTCGTGGAGGACGCCGGTGGACAGCAGTTCGCGCACCTGCTGGTGGTACCGGTGGGCCGAGCCGAAGGTGTCGGCGGGGCCCGAGGACGGCCAGCGCCCCCACACCCGGCTGCGGTAGCTGCTGTAGCCGCTGTCGTGGCCCTGCCAGAACGGGGAGTTGGCGCTCAGCGCGAGCAGGACGGACAGCCAGGGCCGAATCCGGTCCAGGACGGCGACGCCCTCCTCGTCGGACTCGACCGACACATGGACGTGGCAGCCGCTGGTGAGCTGTTCCAGGGCGGTCAGGCCGAACTGCTCCCGGATCCAGCGGTAGCGCCTGCCTTCGGTGAGGGCCGGCCCGGCGGGCAGCGGCGAGGTGGCGAGGGCCGCCACGGCGGCGCCGGCGCCGGCCGCGTGCCGGGCGGCCTCGGCACGGCAGCGTTCTATCTCCGCGGCCAGCTCCTTCATACCGGTCTGCGGGTGCGTGGCGAACTCCAGCTGCTGTTCCTGGAGTTCCTTGGTGAAGGCGTGGGGCCGGCCGGCGTTCTCCTTGGCGGCGACGGCCAGCACGGCGGCGGACAGGGCGCGCGGCTCGCCGCTCCGCGGGTCCACCAGGAGCAGTTCCTCTTCCACTCCGACAGTGCGCAACGGAAACCACCTTTCCGATCGCATCCAGCGGGGACTGCGCGGGGACGCACCATCATCCCGGCTGGGCGGGCTCCGCGCACCGGTCCGCCCGGCCCGCGGCGGGGATGTGGCGGGTTCCCGACGCCTCCGGCCAAAAGCCGCTCCGCGCGCCGACCGGGTCAGAACTCGTCCCCCGTGTTGGGCAGCAGGTCGGTGCGCAGCGCCGCGTCCAGGCGGGCGGCGGCGCCCTCGGTGTGCTCCCGTACGAGACCCGCCCGCACCAGGTGCCGCACCTCCGTGCCGCCCAGGTAGCAGGCGGCCAGCTCCCGGACGTCCAGGGTGAGGTCGGGGGCGTCGCCAGTGGGCTCGTACGTGCGCGAGTCCGGGCCCGCGGTGAGGCGGAACCGGCCGGTGTTGGCCGGCAGGTGCGCGTCGTGGACGTCCAGGACGAGGTCGACGGGGGCGGCCCAGGTCCGCCCGGTGAGCGCGGCCCGGACGTCGACCAGCCGCACCCACAGGCCGGGGTGCACACCCGTGACCCGCACCTGGTCGCGGTCGGCGGCGAACAGCAGCAGCGGGTCGTCCAGGGGGCGGCCCCAGGCGCGGACCGTGCCGGTGAGGTCGATGGACGTCACGTACCGCCACAGGGCGGCGGCCGCGGCGGCGTCGTCCGCCTCCAGCTCGTCGACCCGGACGACGCCGGGCGTACCGGTGTCGTCGTTGCCCGCCTTGGTGCGGTAGACGGCGTACCCGGCGAGGGGGTCGCCCTCGGCGCCGAGGGCGACGATCCGGGGCGGCGACAGCTCGTCGTCCTCCTCCGCCTCCTCGGTCAGCCATTCGCCGGTCCAGCGCTCCGCGTCGCGGGCGATGCGGCCCGCGCGGGCGGCCCGGGTGGCGTCGAGGTACGGCCCGGCGACGGCGGGTGCGTCCGCCGGGTCGATCAGCCTCAGCGGGCGTTCGTCGGGGGCGATGCGCAGGCCGAGCGGGCGCCGGGAGTCGATCTCGACGCTGAGCCCGTACATGGCCGGGCTGAAGCCGAAGCGGCCGTAGATGGCGTCCTCGGACGCCCAGAGCGCGGCGAGCGGCCGGCCCTGCCGGGCGCCGCGCCGGAACAGTTCGGCGATCATCGCCGAGAGCACGCCGCGCCGCCGGTGGGTGGGCGCCACGGAGACGAAGGTCAGCCCGGGGCAGGGCAGGTCACCACCGGGGACGGAGAGGGTGAAGCGGTGTGCGGCGACGAACCCGACCAGGGTGTCGCCGTCGTAGGCGCCGACGCGCTCGCAGGCCAGCACCAGCTCCCGGTGGTGCTTGCGCTTCTCCTCGTCGGGGTTGTCGTGGAAGACCAGGTACACGAGCTCCATGGCCCGGTCCACATGGGCCTCGGGCACATCTCGGATGTCCATGGTCCGGACTGTAGTCGCCGGATAACGGACGGGTCACGACAGTTTTCCCCCGGTTCCGGCCTGGGGTCTTCCCCAGGCCGGGGCGGTGGCCGTCCCGCCGGGCCGGCGCCTCAGGCCACCGGGTCGGCGCCTCAGGCAGCCGGCCGGCGCCTCAGGCCACCGAGCCGATGCGTCCGGCGGGGGCGTCCGGGCCGTCGTGGTGGATCGGGGTGTGGGCGCCCGTGAGGGACACGCCGCTGCCGCCGCGCCGGGCGGCGACGATCTCCGCCCCGATCGACAGGGCGGTCTCCTCCGGCGTCCGGGCGCCGAGGTCGAGGCCTATCGGGGAGCGCAGCCGGGCGAGCTCCAGTTCCGTGACGCCGACCTCGCGCAGGCGCTTGTTGCGGTCCTCGTGGGTGCGGCGGGAGCCCATCGCGCCGATGTAGGCGACGGGAAGCTTGAGGGCCAGTTCGAGCAGCGGGACGTCGAACTTGGCGTCGTGGGTGAGGACGCACAGCGCGGTGCGGGCGTCGACGTCGGTGCGCGCGAGGTACTCGTGCGGCCACTCGACGACGACCTCGTCCGCCTCGGGGAAGCGCGCGGGCGTGGCGAAGACGGGGCGGGCGTCGCAGACGGTGACGCGGTAGCCGAGGAACTTGCCCACCCGTACCAGCGCCGCGGCGAAGTCGATCGCCCCGAAGACGATCATGCGGGGGGCGGGCACGCTGGACTCGACCAGCAGGGTCAGGGGCTGCCCGCAGCGCGAGCCGTCCTCGCCGATGGTGACCGTGCCGGTGCGGCCGGCGTCGAGCATGGCGCGGGCCTCGCCCGCCGCGGTGCGGTCGAGTTCGGGGTGGCCGCCGAGGCCGCCCTCGTACGAGCCGTCGGGGTGGACCAGCAGGGCGCGGCCCATGAGACCGGCCGGGCCCTCGGTGATCCGGGCCAGAGCCGCCGCCTCCCCTCCGGCGGCGGCTCCGACGGCGGCGGGGAGGATCCCGCCGCGGACCGGGGTGACGAGGATGTCGATGACGCCGCCGCAGGTCAGGCCGACCGCGAAGGCGTCCTCGTCGCTGTAGCCGAAGCGCTCCAGGACGGTCTCGCCGTCCTCCAGCGCCTGTCGGCACAGGTCGTACACGGCTCCCTCGACACATCCGCCGGAGACCGACCCGATCGCCGTGCCCTCGCTGTCGACGGCGAGCGCGGCGCCCGGCAGGCGGGGCGCGCTGCCTCCGACGGCCACCACGGTGGCGACGGCGAAGTCACGTCCCTGCTCGACCCACCGGTGGAGCTCCTCGGCGATGTCCAGCATGTCGGCCTCCTTACGGGCGGATGTGTGAGGGGTTCCGTCAGTGCGCGGTACCCGAGGCGAAGTAGAAGATGAACACCGCGGACAGCACCCACATGAGGATGCTGGGCTCCCGCCACTTGCCCTGCGCGGCCTTGATGGCGCAGTAGGCGATGACACCGGCGCCGACACCCGTGGTGATGGTGTAGGTGAACGGCATCAGCACGACCGTCAGGAAGACCGGGACGGCGATGGACCAGTCGGTCCAGTCCACGTGCCGGGCGTTCTGCAGCATCATCGCGCCGATGACGACCAGGGCGGCGGACGCCACCTGGCCCGGCACGAGCTGGGTGAGCGGGGTGAAGAACAGGCACGCGGCGAAGAACAGGCCGGTGACGGTGGACGACAGACCCGTCCGCGCGCCCTCGCCGACGCCCGTGGCGGACTCGATGAAGACGGTCTGGCCGGAGGCTCCGGACACACCGCCGATCGCGCCGCCGGCGCCGTCGATGAACAGGGCCTTGCTCAGGCCCGGCATGCGGCCCTGGGCGTCGGCCAGCTTGGCCTCCTGTCCGACGGCGATGATCGTCGCCATGGCGTCGAAGAAGCCGGCCAGCACCAGGGTGAAGACGATCATCGAGACCGTGGTGTAGCCGAGGCTCTCCCAGCCGCCGAACTCGACGTGGCCGAAGAGGGAGAAGTCCGGCATGGAGACGACGCTGCCGTGCAGGACGGGCGCCTTGCCGGCCCAGGCGGCCTCGTTGATCAGGCCGGTCGCGGTGGCGGTCACCGAGACGATCGTGCCGACGACGATGCCCAGGAGGATCGCTCCGGGGATCTTGCGGGCCTGGAGCATGAAGATCAGCAGCAGGGTGAAGGAGAAGATCGCGACCGGCCAGCCGGCGAGCGAGCCGCCGACCCCGAGGGTGACGGGGCCGCCGCCCTCGCCCTTGCCGACGAAGCCGGCGTTGACGAAGCCGATCATCGCGATGAAGAGGCCGATTCCCATGGTGATGCCGTGCTTCAGCGCCAGGGGGATCGCGTTCATGATGATCTCGCGGACACCGGTGACCACCAGGAGGCAGATGACGGCGCCGTAGATGACACACATGCCCATGGCCTGCGGCCAGGTCATGTCCGGGGCGACCTGGGTCGAGATGACGCCCGCGACACTCAGTCCCGCCGCGAGGGCGAGCGGGACCTTGCCGATGAAACCCATCGCCAGAGTGGTGACCGCTGCGGCGAGAGCGGTGGCGGTGATCAGGGCGGGCTGGCTGAGCTTGTCGCCATTCGCGTCCGGGCCGCCGAGCAGCAGCGGGTTGAGCAGGAGGATGTACGCCATGGCCATGAAGGTCGTGACGCCGCCGCGCACTTCCTGCGCGACCGTGGATCCTCTGTGGGTTATGTGAAAGTACCGGTCGAGCCAAGACCGTCCGGCGGGAACGCGGGAACCGGGTCCCGCGTCTTCGGCGACGGTCTTCGGCTCCACTGACGACTGGGTCATGGTGCCTACTCCCAAGGTTCAAAGGGGCACCCGCATGCCGGGGGGGCATAAGACTGCGGGATTTGGGATGGTGCGTGGGCTGCACGACCCGGGGGACGGCCCGAGACGAACGGGATGGTGCGGGGGTTGAGCGGTACTGCCGTGGGGGTGGTGGGGGGGTGGGGGTTGCTCCGGGCGGTGCGGGCGGTGGAAGTGTGACGTTCCCGGGAGGCACGCACCGCCCGGAGGGCTACAGGGTGCCGGTGAGGTGCTCGGGGCGTACCGGCGTCTTGTTGAGCTCCAGGCCCGTCGCGTTCCGGATGGCCGCGAGGACGGCCGGGGTGGACGACAGGGTGGGCGCCTCGCCGATGCCGCGCAGCCCGTAGGGCGCGTGGTCGTCGGCGAGCTCGAGCACGTCGACCGGGATGGTCGGGGTGTCGAGGATGGTGGGGATCAGGTAGTCCGTGAAGGAGGGGTTGCGCACCTTCGCGGTCTTGGGGTCGACGATGATCTCCTCCATGACCGCCACGCCCAGGCCCTGGGTGGTACCACCCTGGATCTGGCCGATGACGGACAGCGGGTTGAGGGCCTTGCCGACGTCCTGGGCGCAGGCCAGCTCGATGACCTTGACCAGGCCGAGCTCGGTGTCCACCTCGACGACCGCGCGGTGCGCGGCGAAGGAGTACTGGACGTGGCCGTTGCCCTGGCCGGTGTGCAGGTCGAAGGCCTCGGTGGGGCGGTGGCGCCACTCGGCCTCGACCTCGACGACCTCGTCCTCCAGGACGTCCACCAGGTCGGCGAGGACTTCGCCGCCGTCGGTGACGACCTTGCCGCCCTCGAGCAGCAGCTCGGCGGTGGCCCAGGCGGGGTGGTAGGTGCCGAGCTTGCGGCGGCCGATCTCCAGGACCTTCTCGCGGACCAGCTCGCAGGAGTTCTTCACCGCGCCGCCGGTGACGTACGTCTGGCGGGAGGCGGAGGTGGAGCCGGCGGAGCCGACCTGGGTGTCGGCCGGGTTGATGGTCACCTGGGTGACGCCGAGCTCGGTGCGGGCGATCTGCGCGTGGACGGTGATGCCGCCCTGGCCGACCTCCGCCATCGCGGTGTGGACGGTGGCGACCGCCTCACCGTTGATGACCTCCATGCGCACCTTGGCGGTGGAGTAGTCGTCGAAGCCCTCGGAGAAGCCGACGTTCTTGATGCCGACCGCGTAGCCGACGCCGCGGACGACGCCCTCGCCGTGCGTGGTGTTGGACAGGCCGCCGGGCAGCGCGCGGACGTCGGCGCCCTCGGTGGTCTCCCACTGGCGCTCGGGCGGCAGCGGGCGGGCCTTGATGCGGCGCAGGATCTCGGCGACCGGGGCGGGCGAGTCGACCGGCTGGCCGGTCGGCATGAGCGTGCCCTGCTCCATGGCGTTGAGCTGGCGCAGCTCGACGGGGTCCATGCCCAGTTTGGCCGCGAGCTTGTCCATCTGGGCCTCGTACGCGAAGCACGCCTGGACCGCGCCGAAGCCGCGCATGGCGCCGCAGGGCGGGTTGTTGGTGTACAGGGCGACGGCCTCGATCTCGACGTCGTCGATGACGTACGGGCCGACGGCGAGCGAGGAGGCGTTGCCGACCACGGCCGGGGAGGCGGAGGCGTAGGCGCCGCCGTCCAGCACGATCCGGCACTTCATGTGCGTGATCTTGCCGTCCTTGGTGGCGCCGTGCTCGTACCAGAGCTTCGCCGGGTGGCGGTGCACGTGGCCGAAGAACGACTCGAACCGGTTGTAGACGATCTTGACCGGCTTGCCGGTGCGCAGCGCCAGCAGGCAGGCGTGGATCTGCATCGACAGGTCCTCGCGGCCGCCGAAGGCACCGCCGACGCCGGAGAGCGTCATCCGGACCTTCTCCTCGGGCAGGCCGAGGACGGGGGCGATCTGCTTGAGGTCGGAGTGCAGCCACTGGGTGGCGACGTAGAGGTCGACGCCGCCGTCCTCGGAGGGCACGGCGAGGCCGGACTCGGGGCCGAGGAAGGCCTGGTCCTGCATGCCGAAGACGTACTCGCCGGAGACGATCACGTCCGCCCTCTTGGCGGCCTCGTCGGCGTTGCCGCGGATGATCGGCTGGCGGTGCACGATGTTCGGGTGCGGGACGTGACCGGAGTGGTGGTCGTCGCGGCCCGGGTGCAGCAGCGGCGCGTCGGGGGCGGTCGCGGAGGCCTCGTCGGTGACGACGGGCAGCTCCTTGTACTCGACCTTGATCTTCGCGGCGGCGCGGCGGGCGGTCTCGGGGTGGTCGGCGGCGACCAGGGCGACGGGCTCGCCGTGGTGGCGTACCCGGCCGTTGGCGAGGACGGGGGTGTCCTGGATCTCCAGGCCGTAGTTCTTGACCTCGGTGGGCAGGTCCTCGTAGGTGAGGACGGCGTAGACGCCGGCCTGGGCGAGGGCTTCGGAGGTGTCGATGGAGACGATCTCGGCGTGCGCGACGGTGGAGCGCAGGATCTGGCCCCACAGCATGTCCTCGTGCCACATGTCTGAGGAGTAGGCGAACTCGCCGGTGACCTTCAGGGTGCCGTCGGGGCGGAGCGTGGACTCGCCGATGCCGCCCTTGGTCGGGGAGCCCTGGGTGACCTTGGTGGGAGTGCCGGCGGGGGCGGCGGCGACTCGGGTGTTCTGTGACATGGTCAGGCCACGCCTTCCTGGAGCCCTTGACGTTCCTGACGGGCGGCGGCGAGGCGCACCGCGTCGAGGATCTTCTCGTAGCCGGTGCAGCGGCACAGGTTGCCGGAGAGCGCCTCGCGGATGTCCTCGTCGGACGGGGAGGGGTTGCGCTCCAGCATCTCGTCGGCCGCGACGAGCAGGCCGGGGGTGCAGAAGCCGCACTGGACGGCGCCCGCGTCGATGAAGGCCTGCTGGATCGGGGAGAGCTCGGTGCCTTCGCCGGTCTGGGAGTCGGAGACCCCGTCGGCAGGGCGAGCGGACCAGCCGTGGGCCTCCTGGAGGGAGGTGCCGGTCTTGCCGTCGGCCGAGCCGCAGGCGCCGGTGCCGCACGCGCCGCTGTGCTCGGCACGCTGCTTGGCGAAGTCGGCGAGGCCCTCGACGGTGACGACCTCGCGGCCCTCGACCTGTCCGGCGGCGACGAGGCAGGAACAGACCGGGACGCCGTCGAGGCGGACCGTGCAGGAACCGCACTCGCCCTGCTCGCAGGCGTTCTTCGAGCCGGGCAGGCCCAGGCGCTCACGCAGGACGTAGAGGAGGGACTCGCCCTCCCAGACGTCGTCCGCTTCCTGCGGACGTCCGTTGACCGTGAAATTCACGCGCATGGTTATGCAGCTCCTTCAAGGGTGCGGCCGGTGCCGCGGTACTGCTCCCAGGTCCAGCCGAGCGTGCGGCGGGCCATGATGCCCACGGCGTGGCGGCGGTACTTGGCCGTGCCCCGCACGTCGTCGATCGGGTTGCAGGCCCCGGAGGCGAGCTCCGCGAACTGCTTGGCGATCGAGGGAGTGATGATCCTGCCGCTCTCCCAGAACCCGCCCTCTTCCAGCGCGGCGTTCAGGAATTCCTCGGCCTCCTTCGCCCGTACGGGCGTGGGGGCGGCCGAGCCGATGCCGGTCCGTACGGTCCGGGTGTCCGGGTGCAGCGCCAGACCGAACGCGCACACCGCGATCACCATGGCGTTACGGGTACCCACCTTGGAGTACTGCTGCGGCCCGTCGGCCTTCTTGATGTGCACGGTCTTGATGAGCTCGTCCGGCTGGAGCGCGTTGCGCTTCACGCCCGTGTAGAACTCGTCGATCGGGATGAAGCGGGAGCCGCGCACCGACTCCACCTCCACCTCGGCACCGGCCGCCAGCAGGGCGGGGTGCGCGTCGCCGGCCGGGGACGCCGTGCCCAGGTTGCCGCCGACACCCCCGCGGTTGCGGATCTGCGGCGAGGCCACCGTGTGCGAGGCGAGCGCCAGGCCCGGCAGCTCGGCCCGCAGGTGCTCCATGATCTGGGTGTACGGAACGGAGGCGCCCAGCCGGACGTTCTCCTCGCCGACCTCCCACTCGCGGAGCAGCTCGATGCGGTTCAGGTCCAGCAGGTACTCGGGCCGCCGGTGGTCGAAGTTGATCTCGACCATGACATCGGTGCCACCCGCGATGGGCACAGCCGTGGGGTGCTCGGCCTTCGCGGCGAGCGCTTCCTCCCAGCTGGCGGGGCGAAGGAAGTCCATGAGTGGCTCTCTTCTAGATCCGGTGATCAGTGGGTCCGGCGGGTCGTGATCCTGGCGATCGACGGGTTTCCGGGTTCCGCGTGATCAGTTGCTTCGCCGGGGCTCGGGGACGGCCGGCCCACGTCTTGGTGTTCATGTGCTGTTAACGCGTCGTGGCCCAAGTACACCCAGCGGTGCTCCGCCCGGTGCAGTCACCGAAACCATGAAGGAGTTGGCTGGTCGCCCTCTTCGTCTTGTAGATTCGAACGAAAGGCGAGGAGCAGTGCCCTCTCCGTTTCCCCCCGGAAACGGTGGCCACGGCTCACCGGCAACAACGAGACACCCACGAGACAGATCGGCGGCGATCACATGCGGCTGCGCGCACTGCTGGAAACCGATGCGCTGGGGCTGCGGCTGCTCGGCGGCGAGGACGAGCTGGACCGCACGGTCCGCGGCGTGATGACGACGGACCTGCGGGACCCCAGTCGGTACCTCTCCGGCGGCGAGCTGGTGCTCACCGGGCTGGCCTGGCGGCGGGACGAGGCGGACTCCGAGCCGTTCGTCCGGATCCTGGCGGGCGCCGGGGTGGCCGGCATGGCGGCCGGCGAGGCGGAACTCGGGGCGATCCCGGACGACCTGGTGCAGGCGTGTTTGCGCCACCGGCTCCCCCTGTTCGCAGTGAACGAATCCGTTGCATTCGCAACCATCACGGAGTACGTCGTTCGACAGGTGTCGGGCGAGCGGGCCGGAGACCTCGCCGCTGTCGTCGATCGCCACAGGAGGCTCATGACCTCCGGACCGGCGGGCGGCGGCCCCGAGGTCGTCCTGGACCTGCTCGGCTCCGACCTGGACCTTCGCGCCTGGGTGTTGTCACCGACCGGCCGCCAGATCGCCGGCGCCGGAGCGCCGCTGCCGGCCGGGACCGGCGCCGTCCTGGCCGGTGAGCACCTGTCCGCCACCCGCACCGGGCGGCGCGGTCCGCACCGGGCGGTGACCCGCGGCACGACGTACTCGCTCTTCCCGATCCGTAACACCGGTCGCGGTGCCGCTCCCGCCTCGCGGGACGTACGCGAGACGGTGCTCTCCGACTGGCTGCTGGCCGTCGAAGCCGACGCCGGGGACTGGCCCGCCGCCCGGCTCGACCTGCTCCAGGGCGTCACCCAGCTGATCGCCGTGGAGCGGGACCGGCGGGACGCGGCGCGCACGGTACGGCGACGGCTCGCCCAGGAAGTCCTGGAACTCGTCCAGACGGGCGCCGCCCCCGCCGAGATCGCCGCCCGTCTCCGGGTGGCCGCGCCGGTGCTGCTCCCGGGCCTCGGGACCGCGCCGCACTGGCAGGTCGTGGTGGCCCGCGTCGAGTGGGGCGAGGGCGGCGCGGGCGCGCCCGGCATCGAGGCCGGGCCGGTCGCCCAGTCGCTGCTGGAGGAGATCCTCGTCGACCCCGCGACGGTCGGCCCCGACTCGGCCGACCGCATCGCGGTGGCCCACACCGGCGACGAGGCCATCGCCCTGGTGCCGCTGCCGACGGCGCCGGGGGCGGACGGCGGCGCCCCCGCGGCGGAGGACGAGAACGGCCCCGCCACCGGCACCGACACCGGGCTGCACGCCGACGCCCTGCTGGCCACGGTGCGCGCCCCCCTGACGGCGGGCCTCGCCGACGACGGGCGCCTCACCCTGGGCGTGAGCGCCCCCGTCCACTCGGCCGAGGGGCTGCGCGGCGCCCTGGAGGAGGCGCGGCACGCCCGGCGCGTCGCGGCGGCGCGGCCGGGCCGGGTGTGCGCGGCGGGCCACCACGAACTGGCGTCCCACGTCCTGCTGCTGCCGTTCGTCCCGGACGACGTGCGGCGGGCGTTCACGGCCCGCCTCCTGGACCCGCTGCGCGACTACGACCGGCGGCACCGCGCGGAGCTGATCCCGACGCTGGAGGCGTTCCTGGACTGCGACGGCTCCTGGACCCGCTGCGCCGGCCGGCTGCACCTGCACGTGAACACGCTGCGGTACCGGGTCGGCCGGATCGAGCAGCTCACCGGCCGCGACCTGTCCCGCCTGGAGGACAAGCTGGACTTCTTCCTGGCGCTGCGCATGTCCTGACGCCACGCCAGGCGCCCCGCCCCCACCCGCTCCCCCACCCACAGAAAGCGGACCACCACGTGACGTCCGGACGATCGGACACCTCCCGCCCCGAGGACGAGGCCGCCCAGCGGGCCTCGGCCGGCCCCGCGGACGCCGCCCCGGACTCCCTCCGGGGCGACTGCGCGAACTGCTTCGGCCTGTGCTGCGTCGCCCTGCCCTTCGCCGCCTCGGCGGACTTCGCCGTCGACAAGCCCGCCGGCACGCCGTGCGGCAACCTCGCCGCCGACTTCCGGTGCGGCATCCACGAACGGCTGCGCGACCGGGGCTTCACCGGCTGCACGGTGTACGACTGCTTCGGCGCCGGCCAGAAGGTCTCCCAGATCACCTTCGGCGGCCGGGACTGGCGGCAGCACCCGGACACGGCGGGGCGCATGTTCGCCGCCTTCCCCGTCGTACGGCACCTGCACGAACTGCTCGCGTACCTCACCGAGGCGCTGACGCTGGAGCCCGCGCGCTCCTTGCACGGCGAGCTGCGCCACGTCCTCGACGAGACCGAACGACTCACGCTGCTGTCCCCCGAGGGCCTGGCCGCCCTGGACCTGGACGCCCACCGCCGCCTCGTCGGCGACCTCCTGTCGCGGACGGGCGAGCTGGTCCGCGCGGGCGTCCCGGGCGCGCGGAGCAAGAAGAAGAACCGCCGCGGCGCCGACCTCATGGGCGCCCGCCTCACCGGAGCCGACCTGCGCGGGGCGAGCCTGCGCGGCGCGTACCTCATCGCCGCCGACCTCACCGGCGCCGACCTCCGCGAGGCCGACATGCTCGGCGCCGACCTCCGCGACGCCCGTCTCGCGGGCGCCGACCTCAGGGGCGCGCTCTTCCTCACCCAGCCCCAGGTCAACGCCGCCCGCGGCGACGCCCGCACACTCCTCCCGCCGCGGCTCTCCCGCCCCGCCCACTGGACGTCCGGGACCTGAGGCGGCCCGCGCGCCCGCCGGGCGGCACCCCGTGGGGTCACTCTTTCGGGGGAAGCGCACCACGCGCCGGAGACCGTCCGAGGCCGGAAATCACGGGAGTTGGATTGTGAAACATTTCACCTGACCCTCTTGGCCGCGCGTCCGTTCCGTGCTGAGATGCATCGGACCCAACAGCTCAATGGCGCGCTCGGGGAGGGCAATGTGGCGCATACCGCCATGTCTGGTTCCGGAACGACCTCAGGCGACGATCCCCTCCAGACCGCGGTATGGCGGCTGCGCTCGCGCGGCTGTTGGACCGACGCGGCCGCCCTTCTCGCACCGGGCGCCGACGACCCGGCGGTCGCCCTCCAGCGCGCGTCGCTGCTGATCGAGCGGTGCCTCTACACCGAGCAGGGCTGGGCCGAGGCGGAGGAGGCCCTGCGGGTGGCCGAGGCGATCGCGCAGGACGACGACGAGCGCGGCGCGGCGGCCTGCGAACGCGGCTACCTCGCCTACGCGTCGACCCTCCTCGGGGTACGGGACCGGGCCGACGAGGCGCGCGCGGCGCTCGGACGGGCGGCGGCGCTCTTCGCCCCGTCCGCACCGGGCCGCCCGCTGCTGGACCTCCGGCGCGGGCTGATCGCCCAGAACCTCGGCGACTCCCCGCAGGCCGCCCGCGCCGCGTACCACCGCGCCCACGTGGGCGCCACCAACCAGGGGGACACCCTGCTGCTCTCCGCCACCTGGCGGTACCTCGCCGGACTCGCCCTGCGCGAAGGGGAGTTGCCCGAGGCCCGGCACGGCTTCGCCGAGTCGCTGCGGCTGCGCGAGGAGCTGGGCTACCTCGTCGGTACGGCCCCGGCACTGGTGTCCCTGGCGGACGCCGAGCCCGAACCGGAGGCGACCCGGCTGCGGGCCGAGGCGCGGCGGCTGTACCAGCTGCTCGGCGGCGTACCGACCTGGCTCGCGGCCCGACTGGCCCCGACGGCCGCGGCCTGAGGACCGGTCGCCGGCGGCGACTCGCGGCGGTACGGCGCCTGCGCGGACGGGTCAGCCCGCCGGGCGCCCCGCCGGGGCCAGGCACAGCACCGCGTCGTCGAGCCCGACGACCAGGCTCCCCCCGGGTGTCACCGCCACCGCGCGGACCCGCGGGCCGGGCCGGAAGGGCACGGTCCGGCCGGTGCGGAGGTGGCGGAGCTCGGCCAGGCCGTCCGCCCAGGCGACCGCGAGGAGCCCGCCCGCGGCGTGCAGGGCGACGACCGGGCAGGAACGCCGCGCCACCGGACGCCGGCCTTGCGGACGTCCGGGCCGCCACGCCCGTACGGTGCCGTCGGCTCCGCCGCTGTACGCCACCACCGACGCGGCGAGCGGCGGGGCGCCGGCCCCGGGCCCGGTCACCGGGGGCGCGGTCGCCGTCAGGGCGGTGACGCGGCCGGAGTGCAGTGCCGACTGGTCCAGCCCGGTGAGGCTGAACGCGTGGACGGTGCCCATCCGGTCGCCGGTCAGGACCGTGCCGTCCAGGGCCGCGAGGGCGGTGGCGGGGTGGCTCGCCAGCGTCGCCGCCACGGCGTCCGTCAGCCGGGTGGCCGGGCCGGCCCGGTGCAGGCGGCCGCGTTCGTCCAGGGTGAGGGTCCGGCCGTCGCCCGGGCACGCCACCGCCAGGACGCGGTCCCCGCGCACCACGAGCCGCCCGTCGGGCGTGGTCGTCAGCGCCGCGCACCGTTCGCGGGACGTGTCCACGAGGCGCCACGGGGCGCCGGCGGCCCGCTCGGTGAGGGCGCGGACCACATGCGGGTCCGCGCCGTCGTCCAGGGCGGCGAGCAGGACGAGGGCCCGCTGGGCGGGGTCCTGTTCGCGCACCAGCGACTGGCCGGCGCGCAGCCAGGCGGGGCGCAGACCGCCGCGGGGTTCGGGCCGGGCCTCGTACGCCTCGGTGACGAGGACCGGGTCGGCCGCGCAGACGGCGGCCGGGTCGCCGAGGTCGACGGGGGCGGCGGGCGGGGGCGGCGCGGGCGCCTCGTCGGCGACCACGTCCACGTACCCCAGACCGCGCAGGCTCCGCACCAGGTCGTGGTCGGGCGGCAGGGGTACCCGTACCGTCCGGCGGGGCCCGGCCAGCAGCGCCGCGAGCAGTTCGGCGGGCGTTCCGGCGACGACGCCGAGCCGGTTCGCCACCTCCCAGACCGCGCCGCGCACGGTCACTTCGCGCTGGTGAAGTGCTCGCGGACCAGGGACTGGACGACCGGGAGGTCCTGGGCGATCAGGGCGTCCAGCAGGGCGGAGTGCTCGGCCGCGTCGGCGACGAGGTCGGCGCGCCGGACCGCGGGGCCGGCCACCAGGGGCCACTGGGAGCGGCGGTGCAGGTCCTCGGCGACGGTGACGAGCTGTTCGTTGCCGGCGAGGGAGAGGACGGCCCGGTGGAAGGCGCGGTCGGCCTCGGCGTAGTGGGCGCGGTCGCCGTGCGCGGCCGCGGCGCAGGTCGCCTCGGCGAGGGGGCGCAGTTCGCTCCAGCGGCCGGCCGGGACGGTGCGGGCGAGCCGGAGCATGACGGGGACCTCGATCAGGGCGCGGACCTCGGCGAGCTCGGCCAGCTCGCGGGAGGTGCGTTCGGTGACCCGGAAGCCCCGGTTCGGCACCACCTCGACAGCGCCCTCGGTCGCGAGCTGCTGCATGGCCTCGCGCACGGGGGTGGCGGAGACGCCGAAGCGGGCGCCGAGCGCGGGGGCGGAGTAGACCTCGCCGGGTATGAGGTCGCCGCCGACGAGGGCGGTGCGCAGGGCGTCGAGGACCTGGCCGCGTACGGAGTGGCGCTGGACGGGGCGGGCGGGCCCGGTCCGGCCGGGCGTCTCGCCGTGGGTGTGTTCGCCCCGCGCCTGTTCGGGCACCCGGACGGTGGCGTGCGGCTCCGGTCGCCCCGCCGCGTGCGGCGCGGCGCCGTCGCGCGTGCTGCCCTGCTCCACTCGGGTCCTCCTGGTCGTACGTGCAGAGGGCCCGGCTCGCGGCGGACGGGGCCCCTGTGCACGATAGGCGCACGGGGTCGCCGTTCACAGTTCGATCAGATCGGGTAAGGTAAGGCTTACCTGCTAACGATCGCGATTCGGTGGTCCCCCGCATGCCCGCTCCCGCTCTGCTCCCCACGGCCGCCCGCGGCCTGGCCTCACCCGTCACGGACGCCTACGCCCGGCTGACGGAGGTCTTCCCGGGGCTTCGGGTGCTCGAGCTGGCCGAGGACGAGCGGGCCCCGCGGGGCGCGGGCTGGGTGGGCGCGGACGAACTGGCGGCGGGCGGCGCCGCCCTGGACGCGTTCCTCGCCTGGGACAACGCGCAGGTGCTGCGGGACTACGGGCAGCAGGCCCGCCCCGACGTGGTGGCCAGCTTCGGCCTGCACCGGTACGCCTGGCCCGCC
Source organism: Streptomyces ficellus (assembly GCF_009739905.1). Lineage (NCBI taxonomy): Bacteria > Bacillati > Actinomycetota > Actinomycetes > Kitasatosporales > Streptomycetaceae > Streptomyces > Streptomyces ficellus. The sequence continues at coordinate 1,433,332 of NZ_CP034279.1, forward strand.
TGCCTGCTGATCACGGTGCCGTGGTTCCTGCACCGCCGGGTGCCGCGCCTGCCGGTGGGGGACGTGACGTTCCAGCGGGCGCTCGGGCGGATGACGGTGCGCGTCTCCGAGTTCGCCTGCCTGCCGGGCGACCCGGCCGCCGCGCTGCCCGGGGCCCGGGTCGTACCGGACGAGGAGGCGCTGCGGGGCGAGGTGCGGGCGGCGGTCGCCGAGCACCTGGGGCCGGTCCTGGACGGCTTCGGGCCGCGGATGCGGCGCGGCAAGCGGGCGCTGTGGGGGATGGCGACCGACGAGATCGTCGAGGGCCTGTGGTACGTGGGGCACCTGCTGGGCGAGGAGCCCCGCGCCATGGCGGAGCTGGCTCTGCTGCTGCCGGGGTCGGGTGCGGCGAAGCCGTACGTCGGCACGGCCGGTTTCCGTGAGCTGGCCGGTCCGGACGGCACGCCGCTGCCGACCCGCGACCGGGCGAGCTGCTGCCTCTTCTACACCCTGCGCCCCGAGGACACCTGTGTCACCTGTCCGCGTACCTGCGACGCCGACCGTGTCGCCAGGTTGAGCGCATCCGCGTGACCTCCGGCTGAGTCCACGCCACCCGCACGGGTGACGTGAATCGAACTCAACTCTCTTCGCGCATACGGCTGTTCGAGTGGATGGCACCTATTCGTATGCCCTGCGGCCCCGATGGCGTTCTCTTGCCCCGAAAGCCCGTGGGGCGCGGCGGCCTTCGGCCACTATGGCGCCGAAACGCCCTACCGCGAGCGATGCAAGGGACACCGCATGAGACTGACCGACATATCGCTGGACTGGCTGCTTCCGGGCGGCGTGATGCTGGTGGGAGTCCTGGCGGCGGTGGCGGTGCTCACGCGCGGCAGGCGCGTCGGCGAGAAGGCCGCGGCCGACGACTCCTGGGAGCGCAGCGAGGAGCGTCGCCGCCGCAAGGAAGCGGTCTACGGCACCGCCTCCTATCTGCTGCTGTTCTGCTGCGCGGCGGTCGCCGCCGCGCTCTCCTTCCACGGCCTGGTCGGCTTCGGCCGGCAGAACCTGAGCCTGTCGGGCGGCTGGGAGTACCTCGTCCCCTTCGGCCTCGACGGCGCCGCCATGTTCTGCTCGGTCCTCGCGGTGCGCGAGGCCAGCCACGGCGACGCGGCGCTCGGCTCCCGCCTCCTGGTGTGGACGTTCGCCGGCGCGGCGGCCTGGTTCAACTGGGTGCACGCGCCGCGCGGCATCGGCCACGCGGGCGCCCCTCACTTCTTCGCGGGCATGTCGCTGTCGGCGGCCGTGCTGTTCGACCGGGCGCTGAAGCAGACCCGCAGGTCCGCGCTGCGCGAGCAGGGTCTGGTGCCCCGCCCGCTGCCGCAGATCCGGATCGTACGGTGGCTCCGGGCCCCCCGCGAGACGTTCGGCGCCTGGTCCCTGATGCTGCTGGAGGGCGTCCGCACCCTGGACGAGGCGGTGGACGAGGTCCGCGAGGACCGGCGGCAGAAGGAGCAGGAGCGGGAGCGGCGGCGGGAGCACCAGAAGATGGAGCGGGCGCGCCTGCGGGCGTTCAACCGTCAGCACCGCGCCTGGGGCGCCGGGCGCGGCGGGCGCCAGGTCGAGGTCCAGCCGATGACCGCCACCCAGGTGGACGTCCAGCCCGTGAACCAGGGCAACGCCCTGGGAGGTTCCACACCGGCCGCCGTCGGGGCGTCCGTCGCGGAGCCCGCCATATCCGACCGGAAGCACTCGCCGTCCCGGTCCCGGCCCTCCCTCCAGGCCGTCAAGGGCACTGACCCGCCCCGGACGGTCGACCTCACCGCGGAGGACGACACCCAGACGCTGCCCCGGCTCGACTCGCTGGAGCGGAAGCTGAAGGACCTGGAGCAGCAGTTCGGCTGACCGCTCCGTGGGGGCGCGGGGCCCGTCGTCAGGCGGGCCCCCCGGACAGCTCGAACCAGACGACCTTGCCGACGCCGTGGGTGAGCACCCCCCACGCGTCGGCGAGCGCCTGCACCAGGACGAGCCCCCTGCCGTGCGTACCGTCGTCGTCGGTGGGGCAGAACGGCGTGGGCAGCGAGGTGGCGAAGTCCCGCACCTCCACCCGGAGCGTCGACGGGGTCATCGTGGTCGAGACGACCGCGCCGTGCTCGGTGTGTATCAGCGCGTTGGTCACCAGTTCGCTGGCGAGCAGCTCCGCGACGTCCGACGCGCCCGGTTCGCCCCAGTGCCGCAGCAGCTCACGCAGGGCGCGCCGCACTTCCGGCACCGCCGCCAGGTCGGCGTTGCCCACGTGCCGGCGCCACTGCACCAGCCGCCCGTGCCGCTCCACTCCGGGGACCCGCCCGTCGGTTACGGGTCCAGCCCCTCCCTGACGCCCCATCATCTCCCCCACCCGCACGTCGTCGGCCCTTCCCCTCGAACAGGTTCACGGGATGCATGCCCCCGCCTACGCGCCGTCACGCCTGGGATTCACCGGTCCGGGGGGCGCCAGGGGGGCGCATCGGGGTAAGTCCGCGACAGGGCACGCGGAGCGGCGACCGGGCGACGGCCGCGTGGGCCGCGACGCACCCCGCGTGACGACCACCACCGGACGGCACGCCCCTCCGCCCGAGCCGTGCGCCACCCCGTGCGCCCCGCACGGTACCGGCCCGTCCCCCGCCCCAGCCGGTGCGCTCCCGACCCAACCGGCCCGGCCCCCGACTCAACTCAACCCGCCCACCCGACCCGGTCGGCCCGTCAGGGCCTGGGGACGTTGCGGAGGTTTGAGCGGGCCATCTGGAGCATCCGGCCCACTCCCCCGTCGAGCACGATCTTGCCGGCGGAGAGGGCGAAGCCGGTCACCATCTCGGCCTTGATCTTCGGCGGGATGGACAGCGCGTTGGGGTCGGTCACGACGTCGACGAGCGCCGGGCCCTTGTGCCGGAAGGCGTCCTTGAGCGCGCCCGCGAGTTCCTTGGGCTTCTCCACCCGCACCCCGTACGCGCCGGCGGCGCGGGCGATCGCCGCGAAGTCGGGGTTGTGGTTGGTGGTGCCGTAGGAGGGGAGGCCCGCCACCAGCATCTCCAGCTCGACCATGCCCAGCGAGGAGTTGTTGAACAGCACCACCTTCACCGGCAGGTCGTGCTGGACGAGGCTGAGGAAGTCGCCCATCAGCATGGAGAACCCGCCGTCGCCGGACATCGAGACGACCTGCCGCCTGCGGTCGGTGAACTGGGCGCCGATGGCCTGGGGCAGGGCGTTGGCCATGGAGCCGTGGCTGAACGAGCCGATGATCCGGCGCCGCCCGTTGGGGGTGAGGTAGCGGGCGGCCCAGACGTTGCACATCCCCGTGTCGACGGTGAAGACCGCGTCGTCGTCGGCGATCTCGTCGAGCACCGCCGCCACGTACTCGGGGTGGAGGGGGACGTGCTTGTCGACCTTGCGGGTATAGGCCTTGACGACCCCTTCCAGGGCGTCGGCGTGCTTCTTCAGCATCTTGTCGAGGAACCGGCGGTCCGTCTTGGGTCGCACGCGCGGGGTGAGGCAGCGCAGCGTCTCGCGGACGTCGCCCCACACCGCCAGGTCGAGCTTGCAGCGGCGGCCCAGGTGTTCCGGACGCACGTCCACCTGCACGATCTTCACGTCGTCGGGCAGGAAGGCGTTGTACGGGAAGTCGGTGCCCAGCAGGATCAGCAGGTCGCACTCGTGCGTGGCCTCGTAGGCGGCGCCGTACCCCAGGAGCCCGCTCATCCCCACGTCGTACGGATTGTCGTACTGGATCCACTCCTTGCCGCGCAGGGCGTGTCCGACCGGGGACGCGATCCGCTCGGCGAACTGCATGACCTCGGCGTGCGCGCCCTTCGTGCCGCTGCCGCAGAACAGCGTGACCCGGTCGGCGTCGTCGATGAGCCGGACCAGGGCGTTGAGCTCCTCGTCACCGGGGCGGACGGTCGGCCGGGTGGTGACGAGCGCGTGCTCGGGCGCCTTCTCCGGGGCCTGCTCCGAGGCGATGTCCCCGGGCAGCGACACCACGCTGACGCCGCCGCGGCCGACGGCGTGCTGGATCGCCGTCTGGAGGAGCCGGGGCATCTGTTGGGGGCTGGAGATCAGCTCGCTGTAGTGGCTGCACTCCTGGAAGAGCCGGTCGGGGTGGGTCTCCTGGAAGAAGGAGAGCCCGATCTCGCTCGACGGGATGTGGCTGGCGAGGGCGAGGACGGGGGCCATGGAGCGGTGGGCGTCGTAGAGGCCGTTGATGAGGTGGAGGTTGCCCGGCCCGCAGGACCCGGCGCAGGCCGCGAGGCTGCCGGTGATCTGCGCCTCGGCGCCGGCCGCGAAGGCGGCGGTCTCCTCGTGCCGGACCTGGATCCAGTCGATCCCGGAGGTGCGGCGGATGGCGTCGACGACGGGGTTCAGGCTGTCCCCGACGACCCCGTACAGCCGCCGCACACCGGCGCGGACGAGGATGTCGACGAACTGTTCTGCGACGTTCTGTTTGGCCATGTGTCCATCCACGCACGGTGCCCGCGGTTACGCCTCCCAGATGGCCACACTCGTACGGTCATCGGCGTATCCCTTCACCCGCAGCTGGGTGTCCGCCAGGAACTGCGCCAGGCCGGGCGGTTCGGCCGTCGCCCAGCGCCCGGCCAGCTCCTCGGCGAAGGCCGGTTCGCCGCGCAGCGGCTCGGCGAGGCCCGGGCCGGCGAGCAGCAGCGTGTCGCCGGGGCGGGCCACCGAGGCGCGGAAGCGGAAGGGTTCGGCGGGCGGCGGGACGGGGTCCTCGACGTACGGGGACGGGGGCGTCGGGATGCCGAGGTCCATGGTCAGCCGGTCGCCCTCCGGTGTCTCGGCGGGCGGCGAGCCGTAGCCGATCACGGGGTCGCCGGTGAGGGCGGCCGCCTCGGGGACCGGTGGTTCGATGTCCTGCCAGACGCCGTCCCGGAGGCGGAACAGGCCGCCGTCCCCCACGCCGAAGAAGATCCGGGTGCGGCAGCCGGGGTCGGCGGTCAGCAGCAGGCAGCGCAGCCCGGCCGTGTACTCGCCGGGCGTCAGGCCCAAGTCGGCGGCGCGGGCGCGGAGCCTGCCGTAGGAACGGTCGGTGAGCCGGTGCAGCCCGGACTTGAGGTCGCGCCGCCGCCCGGCGCGGATGTCCTCGGCGAGCCGGCCGTGGCTGCGGCCGACGGCCTCGCCGAGCCGGGCGCAGGCGTCGGCGGCGGCAAGGTGGGCGCCGTCGGTGCCGCGCGCGCCGGTGGCGACGGCGACCAGCACGAGCGCCGTCTCGCCGGTGCCGAAGCGGGCGGTGAGGAGCGCGTCACGGCGCGGTTCACCGCGGTAGCGGGCGGAGTCGCCCCGTACGGACGCGGCCCGCAGCGTGTACGTCCCGTACCGGGCGCCGTCCAGGACGGTGTCGGCGACGAGGTGGTCCAGCCCGTGCGCGTGGGCCGGCGGCAGGGCGGTCGGCTCGGGCTCGTAGGTGGGCGGGCCGTCGCCGACGTGCTCCACCCGGGGGCGGGGCAGGCGGGGCGGCGGCGGGCCGCCGGGGAAGGTGCGCGGGGCGCCGGGCGGGTGGTCCGGCGGCTCCCAGGGGGCGCGGCCGCGCCCAGGGGGCCCATCGGCGACGGTGCCCGAGGCGGAGTCGAAGCGGTCGTCGAGGGTGTCGCCCGAAGCGGCCGGGGCCGTGTCCGGTGCGGTGGCGTCGTACAGCTTGTCCCACCAGTCGTCCTCGCCGCCGGTGGTGGGCGTCTCCCCCTGTGGGCTCATGCCCTTAATTGTCGACCGTGCGCGCGTGGCGAAAACGGGCATCGGGAAAAGTGGTCCGCCGGGCGGCCCCACCCCCCACGGGAAGGACGCCCGGCGGACCGGTCCGGGGGTCGGGCGCTCTTCGAGACTAATGACTTTCGTCAAATCGTAAACAGTCTGTCCACGGAGTGAGAGCGGTCGGGGATGATGAGCGCTGCGGGGCGAGAAGGGGGTTCTCAGGGGTGCTGGCGGCGATAGGTCTGGACGAGCGGCAGGAGTCGGCGTACCGGGCGCTGGTGGGGCTGGGCGCGGCGGAGGTCGCCGATCTCGCGCACCGGCTCGGGCTGCCGGAGCCGGAGACGGAGCGGGTGCTGCGGCGGCTGGAGTCGCAGGGCCTCGCCGCCCGGTCGTCGGCGCGGACGGGCCGGTGGGTGGCGGCGCCCCCGGCGGTGGCGCTGGGCCCGCTGCTGACGCGGCAGCGGCAGGGGCTGGAGCAGGCGGAGCTGGCGGCCATCCGGCTGGCGGAGGAGTACCGGGCGGAGGCGGCGGAGCCCGCGGTGCCCGATCTGGTCGAGGTGGTGAGCGGTGCGAGCGCGGTGGACCACCGGCTGAGCCAGCTCCTGCTGGGCGCGCGGGACGAGGTGTGCGCCCTCGTCGTGGGCGGTGCGGTCCCGGTGACGGGGGGCGCGGTGGCGTGCCGGGTGGTGGTGGAGCGGGAGGCGCTGTCGCTGCCGGGCGGGGTCGGGGAGCTGTCGGCGCTCGGCCCGGGCGTACGGGTCCGGGTGGCGGACCGGGTCCCCGCGCGGCTGGTCGTCGCGGACCGGTCGCCGGCGATGGTGCCGCTGACGGGCCCGGACGCGGAGCCGGTGGCCCTCGTGGTGCACGCGAGCGGGCTGCTGGAGTCGCTGACGGCACTGTTCGAGGCGGTGTGGCGGGAGGCGGTGCCGCTGTGCCTGGGGGCGGGGGACGACGACGCCGGTGGCCCGGACGCGACGGACCTGGAGATCCTGTCGCTGCTGCTGGCGGGCCTGACGGACGCGAGTGTCGCCAAGCAGCTGGACCTGGGCCTCCGAACGGTCCAGCGACGGGTGCGGGGCCTGATGGAACGGGCGGGGGTCACGACCCGCCTGCAACTGGGCTGGCACGCCCGTGAGCGCGGCTGGGTGACCCGCGCCTGACCTGCGGGAGCCGGGAGGGTCCGGCAGGCTGGCCCCATGGGTGCGTGGCAGCTGCTCCTGGCCGGGCTGGTGATGCTGCTCGGCCTGTTCGGCGTGCTCGTACCGGGCGTGCCGGGCGCGTGGCTGGTGTGGGCCGCGGTGATGTGGTGGTCGCTGCACGTGCAGTCCGGTCTGGCGTGGTGGCTGCTCGTCGGCTCCACCGCGCTGATGCTGGTGACGCAGGTCGTCGTCTGGCACCTCCCGCCGCGCCGGCTGCGGGGCGTCGGGGTGACGCGGCGGATGGTGGCGTACGCCGGGGTCGGCGCCCTGCTCGGGTTCGTCCTGGTGCCGGTCGTGGGCGCCGTGCCGGGGTACGTGGGCGGGATCTACCTGTGCGAGCGGCTCCGGCTCGGCGGGCACCGGTCGGCCATGACGTCCACGCGCACCGTCATGCGGGCGATCGGTACGAGTGTGCTGGTGGAGCTGTTCGCGTGCCTGATGATCGTGGGCGCGTGGACGGGTGCGGTATTCGCCGGCTGACCGTCCCCCGGGCCAGCAGGCGCGTGGCGTACGAGCGCCAGGGCCGCCACTCCGCGCGGTCCGCGTCCCCCTCGGGTGCCACGTCCGGGTCGCCCAGCGCCCGCATCCGGATGAGCGCGGCGGTGCGCGCGTCCACCCCGGGCAGCGCGCGCAGGACCCGCTCGGCCTCGCCCCGGTCGGCGCCGGGGTCGAGCCGCAGGTCACCGGTGGCCAGCGCCGCGGCGAGCGGCCCCGCCGTCGCGTGGCCGGTGAGCGCCCGCGGCTCGGGGAACAGGTGCGTGAGCCCGCCGCACGGTACGTCCAGGGGCGTCCCGTACGCCCGGACCAGCCGGCCCGCCTCCGCCCGGCCCACCAGGGCGCGGACCGCGAACTCCTCGGGCTCCGCGGCGCCGGGCGACCGCAGCCCGAAGCCGGGGTCGATGCCGAGGCGCTCGGCGACCGCGTACGGGTCGGCGTCCAGGTCGAACAGGCGCCGCAGCCGCTGTACGGCGGCGGTGAGGTCGCGCAGGTCGTTCAGGTGGATGCGGGCGTCCAGCCACCGGCCGCCCGACCGCTCGTCCACCGCCGCGATGCCGGAGCCGTACGGCAGCCGCAGCGTACGCCGGTAGGTGCGGGCGCCGGCCGGGCCCACGACCTCCTCCACGCCCGCGACGGTCTCCGCCACCAGGAGGTCGAAGACGTCACCGGCCGCGTAGGCGCCCCGGTGGGCCAGCCGCAGCGGCACGCCCCCGCCCCCGGCGCCCGCCGTTCCCCGCGCCTCCGCGCGCAGCGCGCTCGGGGTGCGGCCGTAGATGCGTCGCACGGTGTCGTTGAACTGCCGCACGCTGGCGAACCCGGCGGCGAAGGCGATCTCCGTCACGGGCAGCCCGGTCGTCTGGAGCAGGGTCCGCGCGGTGTGGGCGCGCTGGGCGCGGGCGAGCGCGACGGGCCCGGCGCCCAGCTCGGCGTTGAGCTGCCGCTGCACCTGCCGCGCGCTGTACCCGAGCCGCCCGGCGAGCCCGGGGACGCCCTCGCGGTCCACCACGCCGTCGCCGATCATGCGCATGGCGCGGCCGACGACGTCGGCGCGTACGTTCCACGCGGCGGAGCCGGGCACCGCGTCCGGCCAGCACCGCCGGCAGGCCCGGAACCCGTACCGCTGGGCCGCCGCGGCGGTGGCGTAGAACCGCACGTTGCACCGCTTGGGCGTGACCGCCGGGCAGCTGGGCCGGCAGTAGATGCCGGTGGTCTCGACGGCGAAGAAGAACTCCCCGTCGAACCGCGCGTCCCGGCTGCTGACCGCCTCGTACCTGCTGTCGTCGTCCACGCCCCCAGTCTCCGCCGCCCCGGCCTCGCGGACTGGCGGTTTTCGGACGCCACGATCCCGTACCCGGCGACGTACCGGGGTGGGGCCGTGCCCACCACCCACCGTCCCGCGCCCGGCGACGTACCGGGGTGGGGCCGTGCAGGGTCGCCCCCGCAGGGGCTGGCGGCGCTACCGGGGTTCCCTATCCCCGTAACCCGAGGCCGCCGGCCCCGAGGAGGCGAGCCCGGAGGGGCCACGCCCCACCCCCACCGGGGGTAACCGGCACGAGGCACCGCCCGCAGGCGAACCGGGAACAGGCACCGCCCCTGGGCGAACCGACGACAGGCACCGCCCCGGTCCGTTGTGCCCACCCGTCCCGCCCCAGCGGGACGATTGCCCACAACAGGGTGGGGGGGACCCAGCGGGACGACTGCCCACAACGGGTGGGCGAGGGACGGGAGCGAGCCCAGCGGGACGAGTGCCCACAACGGGTGGGGCGCCGGCGGGCGGGAACCGTCACGCGGGGCGTCCGACGAGGCGTCAGCGGGCGCGGGGGCCTCGTTTGGCTTCCAGGGCCGCGCGGCCCGCCGCGGACTTGCGCTTCCAGTCCTTGAGGATCTCGGTGCGCAGGCGCGCGTCGGTCTTGGCGACGATCCGCTGGTTCTCGCGGAGCAGCTTGCGGTAGCTGTCGAGGCGGCGTTCGGGCAGGGAGCCGTCCTCGATGGCGGCGAGGACGGCGCACCCCGGCTCCGCCCCGTGGGCGCAGTCGTGGAAGCGGCACCGCGCGGCGAGTTCCTCGATCTCCGAGAAGACCTGGCCGACACCGGTCTCCGCGTCCCACAGGCCGACGCCCCGCAGCCCGGGGGTGTCGATCAGCACGCCGCCGCCCGGCAGGGCGAGCAGGTTGCGGGTGGTCGTGGTGTGGCGGCCCTTGCCGTCGACGTCCCGGGTCGCCTGGACGGTCATGACGTCCTCGCCGAGCAGGGCGTTGGCGAGGGTGGACTTGCCCGCGCCGGACGTGCCGAGCAGCACGCTGGTGCCGCCCGCGACGACCGCGGCGAGCACCTCGACGCCCTCGCCGCTGGTGGCGCTCACCGGCAGCACCTGGACGCCCGGCGCGGCGGTCTCGACGTCCTGGACGAGGTACGACAGGCCGACGGGGTCGGGCACGAGGTCGGCCTTGGTGAGGACGACGAGCGGCTGGGCGCCGGATTCCCACGCGAGGGCGAGGAACCGTTCGACGCGGCCGAGGTCGAGCTCGACGGAGAGCGGCACGGCGATGATCGCGTGGTCGACGTTCGCGGCGAGGATCTGCCCCTCGGACCGCTGGGACGAGGTGGAGCGTACGAACGCGGTACGGCGCGGCAGGTACGTGCGCACGTACCGGGGGTTGCCGCTGGTTTCGACGGCGGCCCAGTCGCCGGTGCAGATGACCCGCAGGGGGTCGTGCGGGGTGACGAACGCGGTGTCGGCGCGGACCACGCCGTCGGCGGTGACGACGTCGCACTGGCCGCGGTCGACGCGGACGACCCGTCCGGGGACGAGCCCCTGGGCGGCGTACGGGGCGAAGGCCGCCTCCCATGCGCTGTCCCAGCCGTGGGCGGACAGGGTGTGGGAGGAGGACGGAACGGAAGCGAGAGACAAGGGGAACCCTTCGGAGGGCGGCCCCGGCGGGCGCGTCGAGCGCAGTGGTCGAGCGCGGAGTAGGAGTGTCAGCCGGTGGCCACGGGGAGGATGTGACGGAACGTCTGGATGTGGGCAACGCCCATCGCGCTGACAGCCATCGGTCGCACCTCCCGTTAGGGGTTCGATGTCCCGCGGTCGGCGGAACGGCGCCAGGTTAGCGGCCCGCCCGCCGCACGCGCCAAGGGTTTTTCCGGTGGACCTCCCGGGGCCCCGGCGGTGTGTCCGATTCGTACAAGACCCGCTGCTCGCGCCCGCCTACCGTCGCCGTATGACCACCGAACGAACCCCCGTACCCCAGCTCGACGCGATCGGGATCGTCGTCGCCGACATGGCCGCCTCCCTCGCGTTCTACCGCCGTCTCGGCCTGGAGATCCCGGACGGCGCCGAGTCCGCTCCGCACGCCGAGGCCATCCTGCCCGGTGGCATGCGGGTGCTGTGGGACACCGAGGACGTGATGCGCTCCTTCGACCCGGAGTGGACCCGCCCGCGGGGCGGTGACCGGATCGGCCTGGCGTTCCGGTGCGCGGACCCCGCCGCGGTGGACGCGACGTACGAGGCCCTGGTCTCGGCGGGTCACCGGGGGCACCTGAAACCGTGGGACGCGGTGTGGGGCCAGCGCTACGCGGTGGTGCTGGACCCGGACGGCTGCGGGGTCTCCCTGTTCGCGGACGCGTCGTAGGCGCTCAGCGTGCTGCCCGCCAGGGCGCGCATCTCGCGCGCGAGGTGGGCCTGGTCGGTGCAGCCCGCCTCGGCCGCCGCCCGCGCGTACGGCACGCCCGCCCGGACGAGCGCGAGGGCGCGCTGGAGGCGCAGCACGCGGGCGAGCGTCTTGGGGCCGTATCCGAAGGCGTCCAGCGACCGGCGGTGGAGCTGACGGGCGCCGAGCCCGACGGCGTCGGCGACCTGGGCGACGGTCCGTCCGGCGTTCAGCCCGTCGGCGACGGCCCGCAGGCGCGGGTCGGGGCGGGGGGCGTCGGCGGCGCACCGCAGTGCAAGGTCCTCCAGCGCGGCGGCCCGGTCGGTGGCTTCGCCGATGCGTGCGGCCGGCCCCCGGACGCGGGCGCCGGGCCACAGGGCGGCGAGGTCCACGCGCCGGTCGCGCAGTTCGTGCGCGGGCACCCCGAGCAGCGCCGGGGCGTCGCCGGGAGCGAAGCGGACGCCCGCGTACTCGGCGCCGGGGTCGTCGGGGACGTACGCCCGGGTGTCGGGGCCGGCGACGTACAGCCGTCCGTCGCTCCACAGCAGGTCCATGCAGCCGTCGGGCAGCACGGAGAAGGGGGCCGCCGGGCCGCCGGTGCGGGCCCAGACGACGGCGCCGTCGAGCCGTGAGGGCCGTTCCTCGTACACGCCTCCCAGGCTAGACGGGCCCGCCCTGGTCCCGGTCCTGAGGGCGGTCCTCGTCCCGGTCCTGAGCGCGGCCCTCGTCCCGGCCCCCGTCCCGCTCGCGTCCCTTCTCCCGCTCCCGCTCACGCTCGCGCTCGCGTTCCTTGTCCTTCGCCGAGTGCAGCCGGGACTTCACGTCGTCCGGGGGCAGGAACCGCGACCAGCGTTCGGGGAACTCCGAGGGCATGTCCGGGTCGTCGTCGTCCAGGCCCTCGACCGCCGCCTTCGCGCGGGCGACCAGCGCCGCCGCCTCGGCCGTGCGGACCCGTTCGTTCTCGGCGCGGGCGGCGGCGGTGGCGACCGACGGCCAGACGCGGTCGATCGCCGCGTTGACCGCGGCCCCCACCAGGACCGCGAAGGCGGAGATGCCGATCCACAGCAGCACCGCGATGGGCGCGGCGAGCGAGCCGTAGATCGTGGGGCCCTCGACCGTGCTGGTCAGGTAGATACGGAGCAGGAAGCTGCCGAGCACCCACATGCCGAGCGCCACCAGCGCGCCGGGGACGTCCTCGATCCACGGGGACCGCACGGGGACGGACACGTGGTAGAGCGTGGTGAGGAAGGCGATCGACAGCAGGATGACGACCGGCCAGTACAGGATCGCGACGACCTCGGTGCCCCAGGGGACGAGCTCCACCACGCGGTCGGGGCCGACGACCGCCAGCGGCAGGACGACCGCGCCGATGATCAGGGCGATGATGTAGAGCAGGAAGGCCAGCAGGCGGGTGGCGACGATGCCGCGGTGGCCGTCGAGGCCGTACATCACGGTGATGGTGTCGATGAAGACGTTCACCGCGCGCGAGCCCGACCAGAGCGCGATGGCGAAACCGATGGAGATGATGTCGGGGCGGCCGCCGTGGGTGACGTCGGCGAGGAGGGGTTTCGCGATGTCGTTGACGCCCCGGTCGGAGAGGACCGTGCCGACCGCCCCGAGGATGTTGCGCTCGATGGAGGCGACGGTGGTGGTGTCGGTCCAGTCGTCGATGTAGCCGAGCAGACCCAGCAGACCCAGCATCAGGGGCGGCAGCGACAGCAGGGTGAAGAACGCGGCCTCGGCGGCGAGGCCGAGGATCCGGTACTCGATGCACGAGTTGACGGTGTCCTTCAGGAGCAGCCAGGTCATCCTCCGCTTCGACACGTTGCGGTAGAGGGCCCGGGCCCGGTGGAGTCTTCCCTGGGACGGAGGTGGCCCCGGGGGTGTTTCATTTGCTGCCTGCACCTCCTTACCGTATCCGCATGGCGACCACCACCCACACAGTGACCAACCAGCCTCCGCCCCTGGTCGGGTACGACGTCTTCACCGCCGATCATGCGCTGACCGAGGCTGTGGAACGTCACCTTCCGCTCGAACTGCTCGACGACGCGCGCCAGGAGCTGTCCTCGCTCGGCACCACCGCCGGGTCCGTCCAGGCGCGGGAGTGGGGGTTCCTCGCCAACGAGCACCCGCCGGAGCTGCGCACCCACGACCGGTACGGCCACCGGATCGACGAGGTCGACTTCCACCCCGCCTGGCACCGGCTCCTCGGCCACGCGGTGACGAACGGGCTCACCAACGCCTGGGGCCGGCCGGGCGGTCACGTCCGGCGCGCCGCCGGGTTCCTGGTGTGGACGCAGGCGGAGGCGGGGCACGGCTGCCCGCTGTCGATGACGCACGCCGCCGTCCCGGCGCTGCGCACCGACCCGGCGCTCGCGGCCTTCTGGGAGCCCAAGCTGACCTCGCAGATCTACGAGGGTGAGGACCTGCGCCCGGCCGCCGCGAAGACCGGGGTGCTGTTCGGGATGGGCATGACGGAGAAGCAGGGCGGCAGCGACGTACGGGCGAACACCACGGCGGCGGCGCCGCTGGACGCGCAGGGCGAGTACCTCCTGACGGGGCACAAGTGGTTCTGCTCGGCGCCGATGTCCGACGCCTTCCTGGTGCTGGCCCAGGCGCCCGGGGGCCTCACCTGCTTCCTGGTGCCGCGGGTGCTGGAGGACGGCGAGCGGAACGTCTTCCGGATCCAGCGGCTGAAGGACAAGCTGGGCAACCGGTCGAACGCGTCCAGCGAGGTCGAGTTCGACCGGACGTGGGCGCGCCGGGTGGGTGAGGAGGGGCGGGGGGTGCGCACCATCATCGAGATGGTGGCGGCGACCCGCCTCGACTGTGTCGTCGGTTCGGCCGCGCTGATGCGGCAGGCGGTGGCCCAGGCGGTGCACCACGCCGCTTACCGCAGCGCGTTCGGCGGGGTGCTGATCGAGAAGCCGCTGATGCGCAACGTGCTGGCCGATCTGGCGCTGGAGTCGGAGGCGGCGACGGCGCTGGCGATGCGGCTGGCAGCCGCGTACGACAACGACAGCGAGCAGGAGCGGGCGTTCCTGCGCCTGGCGGTGCCCGCCGCCAAGTACTGGGTCACCAAGCGGTGCACGCCGGTGACGGCGGAGGCGCTGGAGTGCCTGGGCGGCAACGGGTACGTGGAGGAGTCCGGGATGCCCCGGCTGCTGCGCGAGGCGCCGCTGAACTCCATCTGGGAGGGTTCGGGCAACGTCCAGGCGCTGGACGTGCTGCGGGCGCTCCAGCGCGAACCCATGGCGCTGAACGCGTTCCTGGAGGAGGTCGGCCGGGCGCGGGGCGCGGACCACCGGCTGGATGGGGCGATCAAGGACATGCTGGCCGAGCTGGCGGACCTGGACGGCATCGAGGCGCGCGCCCGGCGGCTGGTGGAGCGGATGGCGCTGGTGCTTCAGGGTTCGCTGCTGGTCCGGTACGCCCCGCCGGCGGTCGCCGACGCCTTCTGCGCGTCGCGCCTGGGCGCCGACTGGGGCACGGCCTTTGGCACGCTGCCGCACACCCTGGACCTCGCGTCGCTGGTGGAGCGGGCGCGGGCGGTGGTCTGACGGGAGGAAGCGCGGGATGGTGCTGCGCCGACACGGCACCATCCCGTCGCGGTACCACTGTCGTACGGGGGCGCGGGGGTCCGCGAGGGTTGCAGGGGGTTGCAGCGGTGCGGGTGAGGGAGGAGGGGGGAGGACCGGTGCGTCGGACCAGGGTGGACATGACGCGGCTCGCCGCGATGGACACGCGCGAGGCGGCGTTGCTGCTCAAGGGGGTGCGGGACGCGACGCTGCGGGGTGGGCGGGCGCCGTTCGCGCCGCGGGCGGAGATAGGTGAGTCGTGGCAGCGGATGCTGCGCAGGGGGCTGGACCCGGACCGGGACCACCGGTCGCGGCTGCTGGACGCGGAGGAGGTCGAGCGCCGGCGCGCCGCGTCACCGCTGGCCGAGGTGTTGCCGGTGTTGCGCGAGGGGCTGGTGTCCTGCTCGGCCGCGTCGGGCGCCGTGCCGCACATCATGGTGGTGGCGGACGCCGACGGCCGGGTGCTGTGGCGCGAGGGCAGTGCGCCGGTCCTGCGGAAGGCGGACGGGCACGGCTTCGAGCCGGGTGCCGACTGGACGGAGTCGACGGTCGGTACGAACGGGGTGGGCACCGCGCTGGTGACCCGGCGCCCGGTGCAGGTGCACTCGGCGGAGCACTTCGTCTCGACGCACCACTCGTGGACGTGCGCGGGTGCCCCCCTGACCGATCCCCGGGACGGGCGGCTGATCGGCGCGGTGGACGTGAGCGGGCCGCTGGCGACGATGCATCCGGCGACGCTGATGCTGGTGAGTTCGGTGGCGCGGCTCGCGGAGGCGGAGCTGCGCAACCGGCACTTCGCCGAGCTGGCGCGGCTGCGGGCGGTGGCGGCGCCGGTCCTGTGCCGGGTGGGCGGCCGGGCGCTGGTGGTGGACGCGCACGGGTGGCTGGCGGGCGTGACCGGGATGCCGCCGGTGGACCGGCTGCCGTTGCCGGCGTCGTTCGGGGCGGGCCGGGCGTGGTTGCCGTCGCTGGGGCTGTGCGCGGTGGAACCGTTGCCCGGCGGGTGGCTGCTGCGGCTGGTGGACGAGGAGGCGCGGGCGGCGGCCGGGGCGAGCCGGCTGGTGCTGGACGTGAGCCGGCCGCGCCGCTGGTCGCTGGAGCTGTCGGGGGCGGCGGGCAGCTGGACGCAGGAGCTGAGCCCGCGCCACACGGAGCTGCTGTTCGTGCTGGCCGTGCACCGGGAGGGCCGTACGGCGGCGGAGCTGGCGTACGACGTGTTCGGGGACCCGACGCGCACGGTGACGGTGCGGGCGGAGATGTCCCGGGTGCGCCGGACCCTGGCGGGGCTGCTGGAGCACCGTCCGTACCGCTTCCGCGAGGAGGTGGAGGTGGAGGTGGTCCGCCCCGAGGACCCCGCGGACCTGCTCCCGCACTCCACGGCCCCGGCGGTGCGTGCCTGCCGGGACGGGCGTGGTTCGCTTGGCGTATGAGCATCACCGTGACCACCTGGTCCCTCGAACAGACCTCCGTCGCCGATCTGCGTCCTGCCGCCGCGCCCTCCGGGGACGTGCGGATCGAGCGGGCCGAGGTGCCGTCGCCCGAGTTCAGCAGGTTCCTCTACAGCGCGGTCGGCGGGGACATCCGCTGGACGGACCGGCTGGGCCTGTCGTACGCGCAGTGGGAGGAGATCCTCGGGCGGCCGGGCGTGGAGACGTGGGTGGCGTACGACCGGGGGACGCCGGCGGGGTACGTCGAGCTGGACGCGCAGGACGACGGGGTCGTGGAGATCGTCTACTTCGGGCTGATACCGGCGTTCCGGGGGCGGCGGATCGGCGGGCACCTGTTGTCGTACGGTGCGGCGCGCGCCTGGGACCTCGCCGAGCGCTGGCCGGGGCGGACCCCGACGAAGCGGGTCTGGCTGCACACCTGCTCCCTGGACGGTGAGCACGCGATGGCCAATTATGTGCGGCGTGGGTTCGCCCTCTTCGACACCCGGGTGACGGAGGAGCCGGACACGGCGAACCCTGGCCCGTGGCCGGGCGCCTTCGCGTCGCGCTGAGTCCTCTTCTCGTACGCCCGTCGGGTCACCCGCGCGTCCGCGGAGTGACCCACACCACACGCGTCCACGATGCGGGACACTGATGTCCATATCGCGGACGAACCTGGACTGGGTCCAAAGTCCCGTGGCACGCTTCCGTCATGTCTCGAGCTGGAATTGCCTTGGTGAGTCGGCGGCACGTCGACCTCGGCCGCATGTCCAGCGCCATCTGTCCGGTGAGCTGATCAGCCCAGCACCACCGCGATCCCCGAATTTCTGAACCCCCGGCGCACCGCCGCGCTTTCTCCTGCGCAGCGCGCGAGTGTGCAGGTCAGAGCCGCCCTCCTGCAGTCCCGAAGGACGTATCGTCATGGCCGCCACCCCGGAAAAGCCCGCTTCCGCCACCGCCCGCCGCAAGACCGGGCGCCACCGTGGCGAAGGTCAGTGGGCCGTGGGCCACTTCACGCCCCTCAACGGCAACGAGCAGTTCAAGAAGGACGACGACGGTCTCAATGTGCGGACACGCATTGAGACGATCTACTCGAAGGCCGGCTTCGACTCGATCGACCCCAACGACCTGCGCGGCCGGATGCGCTGGTGGGGCCTCTACACCCAGCGCAAGCCCGGGATCGACGGCGGCAAGACCGCGATCCTGGAGCCGGAGGAGCTGGACGACGAGTACTTCATGCTGCGGGTCCGCATCGACGGCGGCCGGCTGACCACGGAGCAGCTGAGGGTCATTGGCGAGATCTCTCAGGAGTTCGGGCGCGGGACGGCGGACATCACCGACCGGCAGAACGTCCAGTACCACTGGATCCGGATCGAGGACGTGCCCGAGATCTGGAACCGGCTGGAAGCGGTGGGCCTGTCCACGACCGAGGCGTGCGGTGACACCCCGCGCGTCATCCTCGGTTCCCCGGTCGCCGGGATCGCCGAGGACGAGATCATCGACGGCACCCCGGCCATCGACGAGATCCAGCGCCGGATCGTCGGCAACAAGGACTTCTCCAACCTGCCCCGCAAGTTCAAGTCGGCGATCTCCGGCTCGCCGCTGCTCGACGTGGCGCACGAGATCAACGACATCGCGTTCGTCGGCGTGAACCACCCCGAGCACGGTCCCGGCTTCGACCTGTGGGTCGGCGGCGGCCTGTCCACCAACCCCAAGATCGGTGTGCGGCTCGGCGCGTGGGTCCCGCTCGACGAGGTCCCCGACGTCTACGAGGGCGTCATCTCGATCTTCCGCGACTACGGCTACCGCCGGCTGCGCAACCGCGCCCGCCTGAAGTTCCTGGTCGCCGACTGGGGCCCGGAGAAGTTCCGCAAGGTGCTGGAGGACGAGTACCTGAAGCGCGAGCTGGTCGACGGCCCCGCGCCCGAGCAGCCGGTGCAGCGGTGGCGCGACCACGTGGGTGTGCACCGCCAGAAGGACGGCCGCTTCTACGTCGGTTTCGCGCCCCGTGTCGGCCGGGTCGACGGCGCCACGCTCACGAAGATCGCCGAGGTGGCCCAGGCGCACGGCTCGGGCCGGCTGCGGACCACCGCCGAGCAGAAGATGATCGTCCTGGACGTCGAGGAGGCGCAGGTCGAGTCGCTCGTGGCGGGTCTCGAGGCGCTGGACCTCCAGGTCAAGCCGTCCCCGTTCCGGCGCGGCACGATGGCCTGCACCGGCATCGAGTTCTGCAAGCTCGCCATCGTCGAGACCAAGGCGCGCGGCGCGTCGCTGATCGACGAGCTGGAGCGCCGCATCCCGGACTTCGACGAGCCGATCACCATCAACATCAACGGCTGCCCCAACGCCTGCGCGCGCATCCAGGTGGCGGACATCGGTCTCAAGGGCCAGCTGGTCCTCGACGACGCCGGCAACCAGGTGGAGGGCTACCAGGTCCACCTGGGCGGCGCGCTCGGCCTGGAGGCGGGCTTCGGCCGCAAGGTGCGCGGCCTGAAGGTCACCGCCGCGGAGCTGCCCGACTACATCGAGCGGGTCCTGGGCCGCTTCCAGGAGCAGCGCGAGGACGGCGAACGCTTCGCCACCTGGGCGGCGCGCGCCCCCGAGGAGGCCCTGTCATGAGCGAGCGTGCGGCACCGTTCCACTGCCCGTACTGCGGCGACGAGGACCTGCGCCCGGGCGAGCAGGGTCATGGCGCCTGGGAATGCGGGGCGTGCAACCGGGCCTTCCAGTTGAAGTTCCTCGGGCTGCTCAGCCGGGGTCTTCGACGCAACGACGGTGGAGGGGAAGCGATATGACGTTGCTTCAGGACAGAGAAGCGCTGAAGGGCATCGCCGAGCGGGCGGGCCGCGACCTCGAAGAGGCGTCCGCCCTGGAGATCCTGAAGTGGGCCGCCGACACCTTCGGTCCGCGCTTCTGCGTCACCTCCTCCATGGAGGACGCGGTCGTCGCCCACCTCGCCTCGCGGGTCATGCCCGGCGTGGACGTCGTCTTCCTCGACACCGGCTACCACTTCCCCGAGACCATCGGCACCCGTGACGCGGTCGACGCGGTCATGGATGTCAACGTCATCACCCTCACGCCGCGCCAGACGGTGGCCGAGCAGGACGCCGAGTACGGCCCGCGGCTGCACGACCGGAACCCGGACCTGTGCTGCGCCCTGCGCAAGGTCAAGCCGCTGGAGGAGGGCCTGACCGGGTACGACGCGTGGGCGACGGGGCTGCGCCGCGACGAGTCGGCGACCCGGGCGGACACCCCGGTCGTCGGCTGGGACGAGAAGCGGCAGAAGGTGAAGGTGTCGCCGATCGCCCGCTGGACGCAGGACGACGTCGACGCGTACGTCGCCGAACACGGTGTCCTCACCAATCCGCTGCTGATGGACGGGTACGCCTCCGTCGGCTGCGCGCCCTGCACGCGCCGCGTGCTGGAGGGCGAGGACGCGCGGGCCGGCCGCTGGGCGGGCCGGACGAAGACCGAGTGCGGGCTGCACGGCTGATGACGACTGTGGGAGAAGAGAACGTGACTGGGGCCACCATCTGGCTCACCGGGCTGCCGAGCGCCGGCAAGACCACGATCGCCTACGAGCTGGCGGACCGGCTGCGCGCCGAGGGCCGCCGGGTCGAGGTGCTCGACGGCGACGAGATCCGCGAGTTCCTCTCGGCGGGCCTCGGGTTCAGCCGTGAGGACCGGCACACCAACGTGCAGCGGATCGGCTTCGTGGCCGAGCTGCTGGCGTCGAACGGCGTGCAGGTCCTGGTGCCGGTGATCGCCCCGTACGCGGACAGCCGCGACGCCGTCCGCAAGCGCCACCAGCAGCAGGGCACCGCGTACCTGGAGGTGCACGTCGCCACTCCGGTGGAGGTGTGCTCGGTGCGGGACGTGAAGGGCCTGTACGCCCGGCAGGCCGCGGGTGAGATCAGCGGCCTGACCGGGGTGGACGACCCGTACGAGGAGCCCACCAGCCCGGACCTGCGGATCGAGTCGCAGAACCAGACCGTGCAGGAGTCCGCCGCGGCGGTCCACGCCCTGCTGACCGAGAGGGGCCTGTGATGACCACCGTCACCGACGTCCACGACACCGACAGCCCGTTCGCGCTGTCGCACCTGGACTCGCTGGAGTCCGAGGCGGTGCACATCTTCCGCGAGGTGGCGGGCGAGTTCGAGCGGCCGGTGATCCTGTTCTCCGGCGGCAAGGACTCGATCGTGATGCTGCACCTGGCGCTGAAGGCGTTCGCGCCGGCCGCGATCCCGTTCTCGCTGCTGCACGTCGACACGGGGCACAACTTCCCCGAGGTCATCGAGTACCGCGACCGCACGGTCGAGAAGCACGGGCTGCGGCTGCACGTCGCCTCGGTGCAGGAGTACATCGACGCGGGGAAGCTGCGCGAGCGCCCGGACGGCACCCGCAACCCGCTCCAGACGGTGCCGCTGACCGAGGCCATCCAGCAGCACCGGTTCGACGCCGTCTTCGGCGGCGGGCGGCGCGACGAGGAGAAGGCCCGGGCCAAGGAGCGGGTGTTCTCGCTGCGCGACGAGTTCTCGCAGTGGGACCCGCGCCGGCAGCGGCCCGAGCTGTGGCAGCTGTACAACGGCCGGCACGCGCCCGGTGAGCACGTGCGGGTGTTCCCGCTGTCCAACTGGACCGAGCTGGACGTGTGGCAGTACATCGAGCGCGAGGGCATCGAGCTGCCGCAGATCTACTTCGCACATGAGCGTGAGGTGTTCTCCCGCAACGGCATGTGGCTGACGGCCGGCGAGTGGGGCGGCCCGAAGGACGGCGAGCCGGTGGTCCGGCGGACGATCCGCTACCGCACGGTCGGCGACATGTCCTGCACCGGTGCCGTCGACTCCGACGCCACCACGCTGGAGGCCGTGATCGCCGAGATCGCCGCGTCCCGGCTCACCGAACGGGGCGCCACCCGCGCCGACGACAAGCTGTCCGAGGCCGCGATGGAAGACCGCAAGCGCGAAGGGTATTTCTAGAGATGAGCACCACGAGCGAGCAGCTCGCCGACCTCTCGGCCACCACCCTGCTGCGGTTCGCCACCGCCGGTTCCGTCGACGACGGCAAGTCCACGCTGGTGGGCCGGCTGCTGCACGACTCCAAGTCGGTGCTGGCCGACCAGCTGGAGGCGGTCGAGGCGGCGTCGCTGAGCCGTGGCCAGGACGCCCCGGACCTGGCGCTCCTGACGGACGGGCTGCGGGCCGAGCGGGAGCAGGGCATCACCATCGATGTCGCCTACCGCTACTTCGCCACGCCCCGGCGGCGGTTCATCCTGGCCGACACGCCCGGCCATGTGCAGTACACCCGCAACATGGTCACCGGTGCCTCCACCGCCGAGCTGGCCGTGGTGCTGGTCGACGCCCGCAACGGCGTCGTCGAGCAGACCCGCCGGCACGCCGCGGTGGCCGCGCTGCTGCGCGTCCCGCACGTGGTGCTGGCCGTCAACAAGATGGACCTCGTCGACTACGCGGAGCCCGTCTTCGCGGCGATCGCCGAGGAGTTCACCACGTACGCCTCGGAGCTGGGCGTCCCGGAGATCACCGCGATCCCCATCTCGGCGCTGGCCGGGGACAACGTGGTGGAGCCGTCCGCGAACATGGACTGGTACGGCGGGCCGACGGTGCTGGAGCACCTGGAGACCGTGCCGGTCAGCCACGACCTGACGGCCTGCCACGCCCGCTTCCCGGTGCAGTACGTGATCCGGCCGCAGACCGCCGAGCACCCCGACTACCGCGGGTACGCCGGTCAGATCGCGGCGGGTGCCTTCCGCGTCGGCGAGCAGGTGGCCGTGCTGCCGTCGGGGAAGACCTCCACGATCACCGCGATCGACGCGCTCGGCGAGAGCGTCGACATCGCGTGGGCGCCGCAGTCGGTGACGATCCGGCTGGCCGACGACATCGACATCTCGCGCGGCGACCTGCTCGCCCCGGCCGGTGACGCCCCGGCGACCACGCAGGACGTCGTGGCGACGGTGTGCCACGTGGCGGACCAGCCGCTGGCCGTCGGGCAGCGGGTGCTCCTGAAGCACACCACCCGTACGGTCAAGGCGATCGTCAAGGACATCCCGTCGCGGCTGACGCTGGACGACCTGTCCCAGCACCCGGCGCCCGGGCAGCTGGTCGCCAACGACATCGGCCGGGTCGTGGTGCGCACCGCCGAGCCGCTGGCGCTCGACACGTACGCCGACTCGCGCCGTACCGGCTCGTTCCTCCTCATCGACCCGGCCGACGGCACCACCCTCGCCGCGGGCATGGCCGGTGACGCGTTCGCCTCGGCGACGGCTCCCGTCGCCGCCGCGCAGGACGAGGAGGGCTGGGACTTCTGATGGTGACCGACGTGTACGCCACCTTCGCGAAGGAGGGCGGCCGGGTGGGCAGCGGCCTCCTCGGCGCGGGGACCGGGGGTGTCGCGCGATGTGTCCGGTGACCGCCGCCCCCCGCCCCGCCCGGGCCGTCCGTGACCCCCGGGCCACCGAAGACCGACATCCGCCGACCTCCCGGCCGCCGCGTCCCTGACGAACAGGGGACGTGGGAGCCGGACCGACGAGAGGAACCCCCTCCCGTGCCTGCCACGTCCCGCACCGCGGCCCTGCGCCGCGGGCTCGCCGTTGCCGCCGCCCTGCCCCTGCTGATCGGCGCGCTCGCGTCGTGCGGCTACGGCTCCAAGGCCCCGAAGGACGAGAAGAAGGTGGCGGCCGAGGGCGAGAAGCTCTCCGCCGACCGGGTGAGACTCGGGTACTTCCCCAACCTCACCCACGCCACCGCCCTGGTCGGGGACCAGGAAGGCATCATCCAGAAGGAGCTGGGCGGCACCGAGCTGAAGGTGTCGACCTTCAACGCGGGTCCGTCCGAGATCGAGGCGCTCAACGCCGACTCGATCGACATCGGCTTCATCGGCCCCTCCCCCGCGATCAACGGTTACGTCAAGTCCCGGGGCAAGAACCTGCGGATCATCGGCGGTTCCGCGTCCGGCGGGGTGAAGCTGGTGGTGAACCCCGAGAAGATCAAGACCCTGGACGACCTCAGGGGCAAGAAGATCGCCACCCCGCAGCTGGGCAACACGCAGGACGTGGCGTTCCTCAACTGGATCAAGGAGCGCGGCTGGAAGGTCGACGCCCAGAGCGGCAAGGGCGACGTCTCCGTGGTCCGCACCGAGAACAAGGTCGCCCCGGACGCCTACAAGTCCGGTTCGATCGACGGTGCCTGGGTGCCGGAGCCGACCGCGTCCAAGCTGGTCGGCGAGGGCGCCAAGGTGCTCCTCGACGAGTCGTCCCTCTGGCCGGACAAGAAGTTCGTGATCACGAACATCATCGTGTCGCAGAGGTTCCTCGACGCGCACCCGGACGTCGTCGAGGCGGTGCTGCGCGGCTCGGTGAAGACCAACGCGTGGATCAACGCCAACCCGGACAAGGCGAAGGACTCCGCCAACGCCCGGCTGGAGGCGCTCACCGGCAAGCCGCTGGGCGACAAGGTCATCGACCCGGCGTGGCCGTCGATCCAGTTCGTGGACGACCCGCTGGCCGCGACGCTCCGGGCGCAGGCCGGTCACGCGGTGGCCGCCGGTCTCCTGGAGGAGCCGGACCTGAAGGGCATCTACGACCTGAGGCCGCTCAACAAGGTCCTGAAGGCCGAGGGCAGGCCCGGGGTCGCCGACGCCGGTCTCGGCGTCAAGTAACCGTCCAGCAGCCCGATTCCCCGTTCCCAGGAGGTGACGACCATGGCCACGACCTTCGCCAAGGCCGAGGACCGTGTCGCGGTGAGCCACGCGGCCCGTATCGCGCACGTCTCGAAGTCCTATCCCGGACCCACCGGCCGGCAGCTGGTGCTCGACGACATCTCGCTCGATGTCGCCCCGGGCGAGTTCGTCACCCTCCTGGGGGCCTCGGGGTGCGGCAAGTCCACGCTCCTGAACCTGGTGGCGGGGCTCGACCGGCCGACCGCGGGGTCCATCGAGACCCCCGGCGGCCGGCCGGCGCTGATGTTCCAGGAGCACGCGCTGTTCCCGTGGCTGACGGCAGGCAAGAACATCGAGCTGGCGCTGCGGCTGCGCGGCGTGCCGAAGAACGAGCGGCGCGGTGAGGCGGAGCGGCTGCTGGAACTGGTGCGGCTGGGCGGGGCGTACGGCAAGCGGGTGCACGAGCTGTCCGGTGGCATGCGCCAGCGGGTGGCCCTGGCGCGGGCGTTGGCGCAGGACAGTGACCTGCTGCTGATGGACGAGCCGTTCGCGGCGCTGGACGCGATCACGCGTGACGTGCTGCACGACGAGCTGACGCGCATCTGGCGCGAGACGCGGCTGTCGGTGCTGTTCGTCACCCACAACGTGCGCGAGGCCGTGCGGCTGGCCGAGCGCGTGGTGCTGCTGTCCTCCCGGCCCGGGCGGATCGCCCGGGAGTGGCGCATCGACATCCCTCAGCCGCGCCGCATCGAGGACGCCGCCGTCGCGGAGCTGTCCCTTGAGATCACCGAAGAACTGCGTGGGGAGATCCGCCGCCATGGCCAGCACTGAGACGACGACCGGGGCCGTCGCCAAGACGGACGACCTGGCCGGCCTGGAGGCGGGGCTGGACGCGCTGGAGACGGTGCAGGCGCGCCGGACGCCGGTGCGCGAGGTCCTGGTGAAGAAGGTCCTGCCGCCGCTGGTGGCCGTGGCGCTGGTGCTGGTGGTGTGGCAGCTCCTGGTGTGGGCCGAGGTCACCGACGCGTACAAGCTGCCGCCGCCGTCCGCGGTGTGGGACAGCCTGGCCACCATGTGGCTGGAGGGCACGCTCCTCGACGTGCTGTGGACGAGCGTGTCGCGGGCGTTGCTCGGTTTCCTGATGGCGCTGGCCATCGGTACGCCGCTGGGTCTGCTGGTGGCGCGGGTGCGGTTCGTCCGGGCGGCGATCGGGCCGATCCTGTCGGGTCTCCAGTCGCTGCCGTCGGTGGCGTGGGTGGCGCCGGCGGTGCTGTGGCTGGGGCTCAACGACTCGATGATGTTCGCGGTGATCCTGCTGGGCGCCGTGCCGTCGATCGCCAACGGCCTGGTGTCGGGGGTGGACCAGGTGCCGCCGCTGTTCCTGCGGGCGGGGCGGACGCTGGGCGCGACCGGTCTGCGGGGCGCCTGGCACGTGGTGATGCCCGCGGCGCTGCCGGGCTACCTGGCGGGCCTGAAGCAGGGGTGGGCGTTCTCGTGGCGTTCGCTGATGGCCGCCGAGATCATCGCGTCCTCGCCCGAACTGGGCCTGGGCCTGGGGCAGCTGCTGGAGAACGGCCGCAACAACATCGACATGCCCGGCATCTTCCTGGCGATCCTGCTGATCCTCGTGGTCGGTATCGCCATCGACCTGTTGATCTTCAGCCCCCTGGAGCGGGCGGTCCTGCGCCGTCGCGGTCTCCTCGTCAAGAGCTGAGCGTTCCGTCATGAACCGTCCGGTCCTTCTCGTCATCGCCCACGGCAGCCGTGACCCGCGGCACGCCGCGACCGTGCACGCCCTGGTGCGGCGCGCGGGCCGGCTGCGCCCGGGTGTCCGGGTGGAGACGGCGTTCCTGGACTTCAACGTGCCGTCGGTGCCGTCCGTCCTGGAACGGCTGGCCGCCGAGGGCGTGCGCGACGTGGTGGCCCTGCCGCTGCTGCTGACGCGCGCCTTCCACGCCAAGGCCGACATCCCGGCCGTCCTGCGGGAGGCGCCCTCGTGCCTGCGGATCCGGCAGGCGCCGGTGCTGGGCCCCTCGCCGCTGCTGGTCGCGGCGCTGGAGCGGCGGCTGTACGAGGCGGGGCTCACGCCCGCCGACAAGCGCTCGACCGGGGTCGTCCTGGCCTCGGCGGGCTCCACCGACCCGGAGGCGATCGCAGTGATCGCTGAAATGGCGCGGGAGCTGCGGCACACCGGTTGGTGCGCCGTGCGGCCTGCGTTCGCCTCCGCATCCCTTCCCCGCACCGAGGACGCGGTGCGGGCACTGCGGGAGGACGGGGTCCGCCGGGTGGCGGTCGCCCCGTACGTCATCGCGCCGGGCCGTCTGCCCGAGCGGATCGCCGCCGGCGCCGCCGGCGCGGACGTGCTGGCGGACGTGCTCGGCCCGTCGCCGGAGCTGGCGCGGCTGCTGCTGGAACGGTACGACGAGACGCGCGCCGCCGGGCTGCGGGCGGTCGCCGCGTAGGACGCCCGGGGTGGACGGGCTCAGTCGCGGGTGAGTTCCACCAGTTTGCGGACGGTGTTCCAGTTGCGGGTGGTAGCCGTGACGCCCTTGACGAGGGCGGGGCGGGAGAGTGCCTCGGCGAGCTTGGAGCGGCCCAGCCCCTCGGGTGTGTACAGGTAGACGGCGCGGTCGCCGAGCCGGAACGCCTCGGGGAGGAAGGCTTCCTGGTCGAGGCCGGCGAACCGGTCCGGGTCGGCGGGCCCGGAGAGGTAGGTGACGTGGAGCTGCCTGCCTTCGAGCCCGGCCGCGGGAAAGGGGCACGCGTCGGCGACGGCGCGCAGGTAGGGGCCGCCGCGGACCAGGCAGTCGACGCGGAAGCCGAAGTGCTCCTCGATGGCCGCCTCCAGTGCGGTGGCCAGGGTGTCCTCGTCGGCGCCGGAGGCGCTGGTGAAGGCGGCGTTGCCGCTCTGGAGGTACGTCGTGACGTCGCTGTGGCCCAGTTCGGCGAGCAGGGTGCGCAGTTGTGCCATGGGGACCTTCTTGTGGCCGCTGACATTGATCCCGCGCAGCAGGGCGGCGTACCTCGTCGTCATGGTCACACCATAAGGCGGCCGCCGTGCCCCGTGGGGGAGGGCACGGCGGCCGCCGGTCAGCGGGCCGCGTCGGTCACTCGACGACCTTCAGCAGCTTGTTCGGCGTGCCCTGGCTGGGGTTGGAGATCTTGTCGGCCGTGGCACCGTCGGTGAGGGCCTTGGCGACCTGCTCCGGGGTGGCGTCCTGGTGGCCCGCCAGGTAGACGGCCGCGGCGCCGACGACGTGCGGCGTCGCCATGGACGTGCCGGAGATGGTCTTCGTGCCCTCGTCGCTGTCGTTCCAGGTCGAGGCGATGTCCGAGCCAGGGGCGTAGATGTCCACGACCGAGCCGAAGTTGGAGAAGTCGGACTGCTGGTCGTCCTTGGTGGACGAGGCCACGGTGATGGCCTCGGGGACGCGGGCCGGGGAGCTCTGCCCGGCGTCCGAGGACTCGTTGCCGGCGGCGATGCCGAAGGTGACGCCGGAGGCGATGGCCTTCTTCACGGCCTCGTCGAGGGCCGGGTCGGCGCCGCCGCCCAGGCTCATGTTGGCGACGGACGGGCCCTGGTGGTTCTTGGTGACCCAGTCGATGCCCGCGACGACCTGCTCGGTGGTGCCCGAGCCGTTGTCGTCGAGCACGCGGACGGCGACGATCTTCGCCTTCTTGGCGACTCCGTGCGAGGCGCCGGCGATGGTGCCCGCGACGTGGGTGCCGTGGCCGTTGCCGTCGCTCGCGTCGTTGTCGTTGTCGATGGCGTCGAACCCGGAGGTCGCCCGGCCCTCGAAGTCCTTGTGGCTGACGCGCACACCGGTGTCGATGACGTACGCGGTCACGCCCTCGCCCGCGCCGTCGGGGTAGGTGTACTTGCTGTCACCGGCGGTGTCGGCCTGGTCGACGCGGTCCAGGCCCCACGACGGCGGGTTGTCCTGGGTGGCGCTGATGCTGAACTTCTTGTTCTGCACGACCTTGGCGACGGCCGGGTCGGCGGCGAGGCGCTTGGCCTCGGTCTGCGACAGGCCGGCGGCGGAGAAGCCGTTGACGGCCGAGGTGTAGTTGCGCTGGAGCTTGCCGCCGTACTCCTCGGCGAGCTTCGCCTTGTCCGCCTTCTCGTCCAGCAGGACGATGTAGCTGCCGGAGACGGCGCCTTCGGCCCCGAGGCCGTAGACCGTTCCTTCGGCGGGTGCGGGTGCGGGCGCCGCGCCCGCGTGGGCCGCGCCGAAGGCCGTGAGGCCGGCGACGACAGCTGTGGCGGCGGCGAGCCGAACTCCGCGTGCGCGCTTGTGAGTTGCCATGAAGAGGGGTCTCCTCGTCATCAAGTTGTGTGGGGGGTTTGCCCTCCGGTGAGAAATCCACCGGGGGGTGATTCGAAACCCTGGTCGATTGATGCGCGCAGATCAAGGCCTTCACATACTCGTGACTTACTCAACAAACTTCCTTAATAACAAATCACCCCAGCGCGGCGTTTTTTGCGGCAACGCGGCGTGGCACGGCCCAAATGGCCATGCCACGTGACGTTTTGCGAGCTGTTGTTGCGGCGACGGTCCACGAACGGACGGCCGCCGCGGTCCTCGCGCGACGGTCCGGTGACCCTACGAGCGGCCTCCGCGCGGGAGGTCCGCCTCGATGAGGTCCGCCGCGCGCTTCGTACCGCCCTCGGCGGCCATCCGGCGCCGGATGTCCTCCGCACGGCGCGCCACCTCGGGGTCGGCCACCAGCTCCAGCACCGCCGCCCGCAGGGCCTCGGCCGTGGCGTCGGCCATCGGCAGGTGGCGGGCGACCCCGAGCGAGACCAGCATGTCGGCGTTGCCGAACTGGTCGACGGCCTGCGGGACGGCGACCATGGGCGTGCCGGTGGCGAGGCCCTCCTGGCTGCCGCCCGCGCCCGCGTGGGTGATGAAGGCGTCCGCCTGACGGAGGATCGCCAGCTGCGGCACCCAGTCGTGCACTTCCACGTTGGCGGGCAGCGTGCCGAGTTCGGCGGGGTCGACGTGCTTGCCGATCTGGAGGACGACGTGCCAGCCGGCCAGGTCGCCGAAGGCTTCGGCGCAGGCGCGGTAGAACTCCGGCTGCTTGGTGAAGGACGAGCCGAGCGAGACGAGCAGGACCCTCTCCGCTCCCGCCGGGCGCTGCCACTCCCCCTGCTCGGCGCGCTCGCCCTGGCAGGCGCCGACGAAGGTGAAGACGGACCGGTCGACCCGCTCGGCGTTCGGCTGGAGCACCTCGGGGATCAGCACGACGGCCTTGCGGGGCCGGGCGATGAGCCGGTCGGGGTGGGTGTCGACACCGTTGCCGGTGAGCCACTCCTCGAAGCGCGCGTAGTACGCCTTGCCGCGCTCGGACGCCTTGACTTCGGCGAACATCGGTTCGGCGACCTCCTCCTCGTACCCCTCCCAGGGAACGAGGTTGGGCCAGAGGGCGACGGCGGGCACGCCCCAGCGGTGGGCGAGGACGGGGGCCGGATAGCCCGTGATGTCGTGGATCACGAGGTCCGGCTCGTCCCCCGCGAAGGCCTCCGCCAGCTGGGGCAGCGCCTGGATGGCGTCGTCGAGGAACGGCTCGATGTTGTCGATCAGTTCGGTGCCCCACGCCTCGGGGTCGTCGTCGGTCGGCAGGGTCGAGGTGTAGATCACGGGTTCCGCGCCGGTCTCGGCGACCTTGTCCGCGAAGGATGCGGGGATCGCGTAGCTGACGCGGTGGCCCCGGGCGACGAGCTCCCGGATCACTTCGATGCTCGGGTTGACGTGCCCGTGGGCGGCGATGGAGAACATGGCGATGTGGGCACGATCGGGTGAGGTCATGTGTGGCACCCTAACGAGACGAGACGTCTCGTGCAACTAATTTCCGCCTGGGCCCCTCACCGCTGGTAGCGCGCCAGCACCAGGTTCCCGTCGTCGACCAGACGTTCCTCCAGCTCGGCGGCGTCGATGGCGCCGCTGTAGTACTCCTGGTAGGCGGGGGCGGCGACCTTGTCCTTCCACTCGGGGTAGCCGCGCACCGACTGCGCGGGCGCGGGACGGAGATGGCCGGCCAGCGCGGTGCCGGTCGCCCAGCCGTCCTCCGCCGTGCGCAGCGACGGGTCCTTCAGCGCCTGTGCGCCGGTCGGCAGCATCCAGTCGCCGCGTGCCAGGCGCACCATGTTGGCGGGGCGGAGGAGGAAGTCGATGAACCGCGCGGCCTCCTTCTTGTACGGGCTGTCCTCGGCGATCGACAGCGTCTGCGGGCTCACGCCCTGCGCGGGGCCGTCCGCGCCCGCGGGCGCGGGCAGCACGATCCACTCGAACCCCTCGGGGGCCTGCTGGACGATCTGCTGGCGGTAGGAGAACCCGAGCGGGACCATCGCGTACGTGCCGCCGAAGAATCCGGGGAGGGTGTCCGAGCCGCCCATGCCGAGCGTGCTGCGCGACGCGCTGCGGTCGGTGTTGATCTGGGCGTGGACGGTCCCGGGCACGACCGCGTCGGCCTCGGTGAACCGGACGGCGACCTTGCCGTCGTCGCCCCGGTGGAAGAGCCGCCCGCCCGCCGACAGGCCGAGGTTGAGGGAGACGGAGACCGGTTCCTTCAGCGGCCAGGCGACGGCGTACCTCCCCTCCCCCATCGTCACCGTCACCTCGCGGGCGACCTGCCGGAACTCCGCCCAGGTCCAGGGCTTGACGGGCGTGGGGAGGCGGACGCCCGAGGCCTCGAGGATCTTCTTGTTGGCCATGATGACGCGCGGCTCCTGGAGGAACGGCACGCCGTACACCCCGTCGCCGAAGGTGGTGGTCTCCCAACTCGTGCGCGGGATGTCGGCCTTGAGCCGGCCGGACAGCAGGGGGCGCAGGTCCGCGAGGTAGCCGCCGTGGGCGAAGTCCGCGAGGTCGTCGGAGGCGTCGTGGATGATGTCCGGCGCCTCACCGCCCTCGAAGGAGGTGAGGAGCTGGTCGTGGACGCTGTCCCAGCTGCCCTGCTCGTAGTCGACGCGGACGTCGGGGTGGGCCGCGTTCCACTCCGCGACCAGCTCCTTGTTGGCGTCGACGGACTCCTTCTGCCAGGCCAGCGACTGGAACCGGAGCACGATCCGGCCCTCCGCGTCCCGCCCGCCTCCGTCGCCGCCCGACGAGCAGCCGGCCGGCAGCAGGGCGAGGACGGCGGCCATGACGGCGACGGCCAGGCGGCGCGTCATGACTTCACCGCCCCGGCCAGCATGCCGCCGGTGATCCGCTTCTGGATGAGCGCGAAGACCACGAGTGAGGGGAGCGTCGCGAGGAACGCGGCGGCGGCGAGCGGGCCGAGGTCGGCGACGCCCTCCGCGCCCAGGAAGTGGGTGAGGACGACCGGCAAGGTCTGTTTCTCCGGGGTCTTGAGCAGGACGAGCGCGAAGAAGAACTCGTTCCACGCGGTGATGAACGCGAAGAGCGCGGTGGCGACGATGCCGGGTGCGAGCAGCGGCGCGGTGACGGAGCAGAGCGTGCGCAGCCGGCCCGCCCCGTCGACGGCCGCGGCCTCCTCCAGCTCGGCCGGGACGGCCCGGACGTAACCGGTCAGCATCCACACCGCGAACGGCAGGGACCAGGTGACGTAGACCAGGACCAGTCCGGTGAGCGTGTTGATCAGGTGCAGGTTCTTCAGCACCAGGAAGAGCGGGATGATCACCAGGACGAAGGGGAACGCCTGGCTGACGACGACCCAGCCGGTGGCGGCGGCGGAGAGCCGGCCGCGCCGGCGGGCCATCACATAGGCCATCGGGGTCGCGACGGTCACGGCGATCAGGGCGGCGCCGAGCGCCGCGACCAGGCTGTTGGCGGCCGCCTGGAGGAGCGGCTGCTCGTCGAAGGCCTGCCGGAAGTTGGCGAGGGTGGGGTCCTCGGGGATCCAGGTGGGGTGCAGGGACCCGAGTTCCCGGGCCGGTTTGAAGGCCGTGGAGACCAGCCACAGGAACGGCAGGGCGAGGAAGGCCAGGTACGCGAGGAGCGCGAGGTACTGGCCGGCCCGGGCGGGGCCCCGGGTGCGGGCGCCGGTCATTCGTCCCCCTTCAGCCGGCTCACCAGATGGACGGCGAGGAGTACGGAGACGACGGCGACCAGCACGCAGCCCATGGCCGCCGCGTAGCCGAACTGTCCGTACCGGAAGGCCTCCTCGTAGGCGAAGAGCATCGGCAGGCGGGTGCGGCCGCCGGGTCCGCCGCCGGTGAGCACGTACACCAGGGCGAAGGCGTTGAGGTTCCAGATGAGGTTGAGCGCCGTGATGGCGAGGGCGACGGGCTTGAGGGTGGGCCAGGTGACGGTCTGGAAGCGGCGCCACGCGCCGGCGCCGTCGAGGGCGGCCGCCTCGTGGAGCTCCCGCGGGGTGTTCTGCAGCCCGGCGAGGAGGGCCACGGTGGTCTGGGGCATGCCGGCCCAGATGCCGACGAGGATCACGGCGGGCAGCGCGGTCGCGAGGGAGGTGAGCCAGTCCCGTCCGTCGCCGAGGCCGAGGTCTCGGAGGGTCTCGTTGAGGATGCCGGCGTCGGGGTTGTAGACGAGCCGCCACATGATGCCGACGACCACCTCGGGCATCGCCCAGGGGATGATCGCCAGGGCCCGGGCGAGCCAGCGGAGGCGGAGTTTCTGGTTGAGCAGCAGGGCGAGGCCGAGGGCCAGCAGGAACTGCGGGACGGTGACGCCGACCGCCCAGAGGAGGCCGATCCGGAACGACTCCCAGAACAGGGTGTCGTGCAGCAGGTCCTGGAAGTTCAGGGTGCCCACCCACTGGGTGGCCCGGGTGCGCCCGGACTGGGCGTCGGTGAAGGCGAGGGCGATGCCGTAGAGCAGCGGGCCGACGCTGAGCAGGAGGATGGGGATCAGGGCGGGCAGGACGAGGAACCAGGCCCCGTGGTCCACCGGACGGCCCGGCGGCCGGTGCGGCGGACGTCCGGCTCCCTGGCCGGTCCTCCGCTTCGTGGCGGTCACCGATGTCACGGGCAGTCCCCCTCGGGCGGTCGGGCCGGCCGGCCGTCATCGTCCTGACGGGCCGCCGGTTCGTCAAGGCAACGTGCGCGGATGCGAGACTTTGCCCGGTCGGCACGGGCACGGGAGGGACGGACGCGATGGACGAGGTACGGGCGCGGGAGGTCCTGAGCGCCGCCGGGCTGGACGGCGCGGGCGGCGCGGTGCTCCTGGCGCTGGGTGAGAACGCCGTCTTCGCCGCCGGCGACCTGGTGGTGAAGGTGGGCCGGGACGCCGGGCTGCTGGAGCGGGCCGAGCGGGAGGTCGCCGTGGCCTCCTGGCTGGCGGAGGCCGGGGTGCCCGCCGTACGGGCCGCGGAGCCGAAGCCGCGGCTGGTGGAGGGCCACCCGGTGACGGTCTGGCACCGCCTGCCCGACGCCGTCCGCCCGCCGGAGCCCCGGGACCTCGCCCCGCTGCTGCGCCGCGTCCACGCCCTCCCGGAGCCGCCCTTCCCGCTGCCGCCCCGCGAACTGCTGGGCGGGGTGGAGCGGTGGCTGCGGCTCGCGGGCGACGCGATCGACCCGGCGGACGCGGCGTTCCTGCGCGAGCGGCGTGACGGGTTCGCCGGGGCGGCGGCCGCGCTCGTCCCGCACCTGCCGCGCGGCCCGATCCACGGGGACGCGCTGCCGCGCAACGTGCACGTCGGCCCGGACGGCCCGGTCCTGGTGGACCTGGAGACGTTCTCGGTGGACCTGCGCGAGCACGACCTGGTGGTCCTCGCGCTGGCCCGGGACCGCTACGGCCTCGACCCGGCCGCCCACGACGCGTTCACCGAGGCGTACGGCTGGGACGTGCGCGAGTGGGACGGCTGCGGGGTGCTCCGGGGCGCCCGGGAGACCGCGAGCTGCGCCTGGGTGGCCCAGCACGCGCCGTCGAACCCGAAGGCGCTCGCCGAGTTCCGCCGCCGGGTCGCCTCGCTGCGGGAAGGGGACGCGGAGGTCCGCTGGTACCCGTTCTGACATCGGCGAACTCCGGTCCCGGGCGGGAGGCTTGACGTGCGGGTGGCCCTCCTCGGGTGACCGGGGAGGCGGGGAGCCGCCCCGCGGACTCAGCCGGCCGCGGTCGGCGCCGGGGCGAGTGCGCGCAGCGGCCAGGACGGGTCTATGACGGCGTCCGGGGTGCCCTTGCGGCGCAGGAAGCGCTGGAAGTCGGCCGCCCAGCGGGCGTACCACACCACCTGGCGCCGGTGCAGCTCCTCGGGGGTGAGCGCCGCGACGGCGGCGTGCCGCTCGGCTATCGCGCAGGCGACGAGGACGGCCGCCAGCGCGTCGGCCGCCGCCTGGTGGGCGCCGTCGAGCACCACGCCGTACTCGGCGCAGACCGCCTCCAGGTTCCGCTTCCCCCGGCGGTACTGGTCGACGGCGCGGTCGATGGTGTACGGGTCGACGACCGGTCCTGTCGGCGCGCCGCCCAGACGTTCGCCGAGGTCCGGCAGGCCGTGCCGGCGCAACTCGGCGCTGAGCAGGGTCAGGTCGAAGGCCGCGTTGTACGCCACGACCGGGACGCCGCGTGTCCAGTACCCGACGAGGGTGTCGGCGAGCTCGTCGGCGACCTCGCGGACCGGGCGGCCCTCCGCCACGGCCCGTTCGTTGCTGATGCCGTGGATGGCGGAGGCCTGGGCGGGGATCCTGATGCCCGGATCGGCCAGCCAGTCGCGGCGTACCACCGCCTCCCCGCCCCGCACCTCCACGACGGCGGCCGTCACGATGCGCGCCTCGAGCGGCTCCGTGCCGGTCGTCTCCAGATCGAAGCCGACGAGCGTCTCCCCGTGCCAGCCCATGCTGCTCCTCCTCGCGATGCTGTGGTGCGCCCCCCAGTCGGTGCACTCCCCCTGTGGGTTTTCACCTTCGCACGCACCACTGACAACGCCGCTCGGACGCGGCTCTCACGAGACCGGACGGGAGTCGGCCCAGACCGACTCGAACTCCTCGCGGTAGGTCGCGAACAGGCCGTGGTCGCTCTCCGCCCCAGAGGTGACGACCGGTCGCCTGCCGCCGCGCAGCACCAGCACCGGTGCCTCCATGCCCCGGGCCCGGCGGAGGTAGGACTGGACGACTCCCACCCCGTCCGCGCCGTCGCCGTCGACGAGGTACGCGGTGAAGCGCGGCGTCTCGTCGAAGACCTGGATCTGGAAGGCCCCCGGGTCCCGCAGCCTGGAGCGCACGCGCCGCATGTGGAGGATGTTCATCTCCACCGAGCGGCTGAGTTCGCCCTTTTTGATCCCGAGTTCCCTTTCGCGTCGTTTGACGGAACTGCTCGCCGGGTTGAGGAACAGCAGGCGTATCCGGCAGCCGGACTCGGCGAGCCGCACCAGCCGCCGCCCGGAGAAGTTCTGCACGAGGAGGTTCAGGCCTATGCCGATCGCGTCGAGCCGGCGCGCCCCGCCGAAGAGGTCCTCGGCGGGCAGCTGCCGCTGGAGCCGCACCCGGTCGGGGTGGACGGAGACGACGTCGGCGTACCGGTCCCCGACGAGGTCCTCGACCGCGTCGACCGGCAGCCGGTGCGCGGACGGTACGCCCGCTCCGCCGCCCAGGATCTCCAGCAGCCGCGCGGAGGCCCGCTCGGACTGGTCGAGCACGGTGCGCGACAGGGCCCGGTTGCGGGAGACCACGTTCCGGGTGACCTCCAGCTCGTCCAGGGCGAGCTCCACCTCGCGCCGGTCGTCGAAGTAGGGCTCGAAGCAGGGCCAGTGCTGGATCATCAGCTCGCGCAGCTGGGGCAGCGTGAGGAAGCTGAGAACGTTGTCGTCCGCCGGGTCCAGGAGATAGCCCTTGCGGCGGGACACCTCGCGCACGGCGACGGCCCGCTGCACCCACTCCTGCCCGGCCGGCCCGGCCGCGGCCACCACCCAGTCGTCGCCGTGGACCGGTTCGTACACGGGCCGCAGGACGGCGGCCACCACGGCACGCAGCCGCTGTTCGACCAGATTCAGCCAGATATAGGCCCGTCCGGCGCGCTGGGCGCGGGTCCGCACCTCGCTCCAGGCCTCCGCACCCCAGTCCAGTTCCGCACCGATCTCCATCGGCCGGGCGAGTGAGACCGCGCCGGGCGGGACATCAGCGGGGTCAGTGGAGTCCCCCTCATGACCTGAGTCACCTGGGGGCAGCTCCAGCCCTCCCGAGCTCACCCGCGCACCGCCTTCTGCTCCTGGACGCCCGTCTCCAACGATCAAGGAAGGGTACTCCGGGACCGGGAGGCGGTGCAGCCCGATCCCCCAGGCTCCTTCGCCAACGGCCATGATTCTTCCGCCCGTTCCCCGGGCCGGCGCGGTCCCGAGTGAGCGGATTCACCATGGTCCGCCCGCCGGGCCGCCCGGCCCGCGCCGGCGGCGGCGCTCCGTCCACCGGCACGGCGCCCCCATGGCGGCCGGGGGCGACGGCGGGGAACGCGAGGTTGACCCGGGCAACCGGGCGGTCCCCGCCGGCGACCCGCGCGGTGTGCTGATCGGACGAATCAGACCCGGAGGGCGATTTCCGGCCAGTGTGCCCGTCGCACCCCCCGGTCACCCGGTAGGACCGGCCGAAGTCCTAGGACGCGGCACCACTTTCGGGGAGGATTCTGGCTCAAGTGACCCCCATCAGCCGGATCAGAAGTGGAAGAGTCTTATCTATGCAGGTCTGGCCGGGACAGGCGTATCCGCTCGGCGCCACGTACGACGGCGCCGGGACTAACTTCGCGGTCTTCTCGGAGGCCGCCGACCGAATCGAGCTGTGTCTGCTCCACGACGACGGCTCGGAGACCGCGGTGGAGCTGCGCGAGTCCGACGCGTTCGTACGGCACGCGTACCTGCCCGGCGTGATGCCGGGCCAGCGGTACGGGTTCCGGGTCCACGGGCCGTACGCGCCGGAGCAGGGACAGCGCTGCAACTCCGCGAAACTGCTGCTCGATCCGTACGCGCGGGCGGTCGCCGGCGCCATCGACTGGGGCGAGGCGGTGTACGGCTACCACTTCGGCAAGCCGGACTCCCGCAACGACCTGGACTCGGCGCCGCACACGATGACGTCCGTCGTCGTCAACCCGTACTTCGACTGGGGCGACGACCGTCCGCCGCGTACCGACTACCACCGGACGGTGATCTACGAAGCCCATGTGAAGGGCCTGACGATGCTCCATCCGGCCCTGCCGGAGGAGCTGCGCGGGACGTACGCGGGGCTCGCCCACCCGGCCGTGATCGAGCACCTGACCGAGCTGGGGGTCACGGCGCTGGAACTGATGCCGGTGCACCAGTTCGTCAACGACCACCGGCTGGCGGACGCGGGGCTGGCCAACTACTGGGGCTACAACACCATCGGGTTCTTCGCCCCGCACAACACTTACGCCTCCTGGGGCGACCGCGGCCAGCAGGTGCTGGAGTTCAAGTCGGCGGTGCGCGCCCTGCACCAGGCGGGCATCGAGGTCATCCTGGACGTGGTCTACAACCACACGGCCGAGGGCAACCACCTGGGCCCGACGCTCTCCTTCCGGGGCCTGGACAACCCGTCGTACTACCGGCTGGTCGAGGACAACCCCCGGTACTACATGGACACCACGGGCACCGGGAACTCGCTGCTCATGCGCTCGCCGCACGTGCTCCAGCTGATCATGGACTCGCTGCGGTACTGGGTGACGGAGATGCACGTCGACGGTTTCCGCTTCGACCTGGCGGCGACCCTGGCGCGCCAGTTCCACGAGGTGGACCGGCTGTCGTCGTTCTTCGACCTCGTGCAGCAGGACCCGGTGGTGAGCCAGGTGAAGCTGATCGCCGAGCCCTGGGACGTCGGCGAGGGCGGGTACCAGGTGGGCAACTTCCCGCCGCTGTGGACCGAGTGGAACGGCAAGTACCGCGACACGGTGCGGGACCTGTGGCGGGGCGAGCCGCGCACGCTGGCGGAGTTCGCGTCCCGCCTGACCGGCTCCTCGGACCTCTACCAGGACGACGGGCGCCGCCCGCTCGCCTCGGTCAACTTCGTCACCTGCCACGACGGCTTCACCATGCGCGACCTCGTCTCGTACAACGACAAGCACAACGAGGCCAACGGCGAGGGCAACCGGGACGGCGAGAGCCACAACCGCTCCTGGAACTGCGGCGCCGAGGGCGAGACCGAGGACGAGGGGATCGAGGAGCTGCGGCTGCGCCAGATGCGCAACTTCATCGCCACGCTGATGCTGTCGCAGGGCGTGCCGATGCTGAGCCACGGCGACGAGTTCGGGCGGACCCAGGGCGGCAACAACAACGCGTACTGCCAGGACAACGAGATCGCCTGGGTGCACTGGCCGGAGGAGGACTCCGAGACGGCAAGGGCGCTGCTGGAGTTCACCCGTTCGATGGTGTGGCTGCGGCGCGACCACCCGGTCTTCCGGCGGCGGCGCTTCTTCCACGGGCGTCCGGTGGAGGGGACGCACGACGAACTGTCGGACATCAACTGGTTCACCCCCGAGGGTGACGAGATGACCGCGCGCGACTGGCAGGCGGCCCACGCCAAGGCCCTGTCGGTGTTCCTGAACGGCAGCGCGATCTCCGAACCGGGACCGCGCGGGGAGCGGATCGGGGACGACTCGTTCCTGCTGATGTTCAACGCGAGCGCCGAGGACCTGGACTTCGTGGTGCCGGTCAACCACGGCCGCCAGTGGCAGGTGGTCGTGGACACCGCCCAGCCCGGGGGCGTCGAGCCGGGACAGGGCGCCAAGGTGGCCGCCGGCGACCGCCTCACCCTGATCGGCCGCAGCCTGACGGTGCTCCGGCGCCCCGCCTGACCGCCCGGACGGGTGTACGCGTGCGCCCGGACAGGTGTACGCGTACACCCGGACGGAACGTGGCGTCGGGCGTAAATCGCATCACCCGATGACACATAGGCCGCCCAAGCGGGTACGTACGTTCGCATGACGCCCAACTCCACCTATAGGCTCCAGATCCAGCCGGACTTCCCCTTCTCGGCCGCCGGGGAAGCGGTGCCGTACCTCGCCTCGCTCGGGGTCTCGCACCTGCATCTGTCGCCGGTCCTGGAGGCGGTCCCCGGCTCCACGCACGGGTACGACGTCACCGACCACGGCCGGGTGCGCGAGGAGCTGGGCGGCGAGGCCGGCCTGCGGGCCCTCGCGCGCACGGCCCGCGCCCACGGCCTCGGCCTGGTCGTGGACCTGGTGCCCAACCACATGGCCGCGGCCCCCCGGCACAACAGGGCCCTGTGGGAGGTGCTGCGGGACGGGCCCTCGTCGCCGTACGCCCGCTGGTTCGACATCGACTGGGCGGCGGGCGGCGACAAGGTCCTGCTGCCGGTGCTGCCGGGCCGCATCGGCGACGAGCTGGCGGAGCTGCGCGTCGAGGGCGGGACGCTGCGCCACGGCGAGCAGGAGTTCCCGCTGCGGCCGGGTACGGAGGGGCTGGCGCTGCCGGAGCTGCTGGACGCCCAGTGGTACCGGCCGGCCTGGTGGCGGCTGGCCCGCACCGACCTGAACTACCGCCGGTTCTTCACCATCTCCGACCTCATCGGGGTACGGGTCGAGGATCCGGAGGTGTTCGAGGCGACCCACGCCAAGATCGTGGAGCTGGTGCGGGACGGTGTGATCGAAGGGCTGCGGATCGACCACCCGGACGGGCTGGCGGAACCCGGGGCGTACCTGGAGCGGCTGCGGCGGGCGACGGGCGGGGACTGCTGGATCGTCGTGGAGAAGATCCTCACCGACGAGGAACGGCTGCCCGCGGACTGGGCGGTCGCGGGCACGACCGGCTACGACGCGCTGCGGCGGATCGACGGCCTGTTCGTCGACGAGGCGGGCGCCGGGGAACTGGCCGAACACTACCGGCGCTTCGCCAACCCGGCCGGTGACCGCGGCGGGGACTGGGAGGCGACGGCGCGGCGCGCCGCGTACAAGGTGGTGACGCACGAGCTGGCCTCGGAGGTCGCGTACCTGACCCGCACGGCCGTGTCCGTCTGCGCCGCCGACCCGGCGCTGCGGGACCATGCCCCGTGGGCGCTGCGCGCCGCCGTGCGGGAGCTGCTGATCCGGGTGCCGGTCTACCGCCCCTACGGGCCGGGCGCCGAGGACGTCCTGACCCCGGAGGCGGCCGAGGAGGCGAAGGCGACGTTCACGGTGCCGGAGGAGGCGGCGGCCGTCGACGTGGTGCGCGACCTGGCGCTGGGCCGCCTCGGGGACGGGCCGGCGCACCGGGCGTTCCTGACGCGCTTCGCGCAGACCTCGTCGGCGTTGCGCGCGAAGTCCGTCGAGGACACGGCGTTCTACCGGTACACGCCGCTGGTCTCGGCGAACGAGGTGGGCGGCGAGCCGGGCAGGCCCGCGGTGGACCCGGCGGAGTTCCACGCGTACTGCGAGCGGCTGGACCGGGACTGGCCGGCCACCGGGACGGTGCTGTCCACGCACGACACCAAGCGCAGCGCCGACGTGCGGGCCAGGATCGCGGTGCTGTCGGAGTGCCCCCAGCGGTGGGCGAAGCTGCTGGACGACGTGGCGCGGACGCCCGCCCCGGACGGTCAGGTCGCGTGGGCGGCGTGGCAGACAGCGCTGGGCTTCGGCTACCCGTACGGGGACCGGCTGGCGCCGGCGGTGCTGAAGGCGGCGCGGGAGGCGGGGCTGCGCACGAGCTGGACGGAGCCGGATCCGGCGTACGAGCAGGCGGTGCTGGACTTCGTGGACGCGGGCCCGGCCGGCCCCGGCCTCTACACCGTCTCCCTGCTGGCCCGCGATCTGGACCCCCACGTCCGGGCGAACACGCTCGGCGCGGCCCTGCTGCACCTGACCATGCCGGGCGTTCCTGACCTGTACCAGGAGACCGAGCGCGTCTACCTGGCACTCGTCGACCCGGACAACCGGCGGCCGTTCCGTGAGGGGCCGCCGGATGAGAAGACGGCCGTCACGCGTGCGGCGCTGCGGCTCCGGCGGCGCCACCCGGAGGCGTTCGGCGCGTCGGGGACGTACCGGGCGCTGACGGCGAGCGGCCCGGCGGCCGGACACTGCGTGGCGTTCGCCCGTGGGGACGAGACGGTCACGGCGGTCACCCGGCTGTCGCTGCGGCTCGCCGAGGGCGGCGGCTGGGGCGACACCTCCCTGGCCCTGCCGGAGGGCCGCTGGTTCGACGCGCTGGACACGGGGCGGGAGTTCCGGGGCGGGGAGGTGCCCGTGGCGGACCTGTTCGCGGCGCGTCCGGTGGCCCTGCTCAGCCGCCGCCCGCTGACGGAGGGTGCGGAACAGGCCGGGTGACGCGAAGTCGAGGCCACGCGTGATCGATCTGGACATTCGGGGGTGCATTCCGGACTGGCTCCACACAACCGATTGCCGTGTACAGCGGTTGCGAAGGATCGTCGTTGTCGCAGTACGAAACGAGGCCACGACAACAATCGCGGATGCGCCGGAAAAGCCGTGCGACGCGGCACCTTTCCACGCTGTCCGTGAGGGTTGCGAAGTGGCCATTCGGCGATATTCGAGCCAGGGAGAACCTGTGATTTCACGAGCGAAGCGGGTCGCACGCTCAGCGGCCGTGGCGGTCTCCGCCGCGGCCGCGTTCACCATGATGCTGCCGACCGGCAACGCGTACGCCATCAACCATGTCGAATGCCGTGGCGGTGAGAACTTCTTAAAGATCTGGTCGCACAGCGGCGGCGGACGCCACAGCGTGGACTGCTACGCGAACCGCGGCCGGACCGACTTCGGCGGCTGGTGGGTCGACCGGATCTCCACCGGGAACAACGACCTCATCTACTACGACGCGAACGGCGATTCCGTCAGGATCAACCGGTGGACGGACATCAGCTTCCCGAACCGGCCCCCGAAGGTGAATTCCATCGAAATCCTGTAACGCGGCACTTTCTGCGACGCGGCACCATATGTGGCGCGGCATATTCTGTGGCGCGGTACTTTCTGTGACGCGTCACGGGGACGGTCCACCGGGTACGGCGAAGCCGATGGCCCGGGGACGCCTCAGCGGCCGGAGAGCCGGAAGCTCATCCGGCCGAACGCCACCATGTCGCCGGCCTGGACGACGACCGCGCCGGTGACGCGCCGTCCGTTGACGGAGGTTCCGTTGGTGGAACCGAGGTCGCGCAGCACCCACATCCCGTTCTGCAGGGCCAGTTCGGCGTGCAGCCGGGAGACCGTCTCGTGACTGAGCCGCAGTCCGTTGGCCGGGTCCCTCCCTATGCGCAACGGGTGGGGGCCCGGCTCCGGGAGGAGCAGCTTGGGCAGCCGCTCCGCCTGCCACGCCCTGCGCAGCCGCACATGGAACGCGGAGGCCCGTTCGACCGCGCCGAACAGCCGCTTGGACCAGCGGCCTTCGGTCTGGAGGTCGGCGGTGAGGGCCGCCAGCTCGTCGGGGCGGCGGGCGACCAGGGCCAGTTCCATGCGCCGCAGGAACGTGTCGTGCGACAGCTTGCCCTGCGCGGCGCCTTCCCTCAGCAGCCCCAGCGCACGGTCCCGTTCGGCGTCGGAGAGCCGAACGGGGGGCGTGTAGGACTCGAAAGCGGACGTCACGGGACTGATTGTCGGTCCGGCCGGGCCGGAGTGTCCAGACGGGCCCCGTTGTCGGACCCCGTTGGTACGGTCTTGGTACGTGATCAGCGGGGGGCTCGGCACGTACGACGACGCATGTGGTCCATTCGGCCAAGTGTCGTGCTTCCCGATCTCGATCTTGTCAGGATTGGGGCGTCACGACGACGAGGGGATGACCAGTGCTGTTCGAGGTGTGGGCACCGCAGGCAGGGGACCGGGTCGAGCTCCAACTCCACGGGGGGTCGCACCCCTTGGAGCGGGATCCCCAGCGGCACGGCTGGTGGGTGGCCCAGGTGGAGGCCGGGGACGGCGCACGGTACGGGTACGCGCTGGACGGTGGGCCCGTGCTGCCCGACCCCAGGTCGCGGCGCCAGCCGGACGGGCCCGACGGTCTGAGCGCGCTCGTCGACCACACCACGTACGCCTGGCGCCACGAGCCCCCGGCGCGCGGACTGCGCGGGGCCGTGCTGTACGAGATGCACGTCGGCACCTACACGCCGGAGGGCACCCTGGACGCGGCCGCCGGGCGGCTGGACCACCTGGTGGACCTGGGTGTCACGCACGTGGAGCTGATGCCGCTGTGCCCCTTCCCCGGACGGCACGGGTGGGGGTACGAGGGCGTGTCGCTGTGGGCGGTGCACGAGCCGTACGGCGGCCCGCAGGCGCTGAAGCGCTTCGTCGACGCGGCGCACGGCCTGGGCCTCGGCGTGGTGCTGGACGTGGTGCACAACCACCTGGGCCCCTCCGGCAACTACCTCCCGGCCTTCGGACCGTACTTCACCGACACCCACCACACCCCGTGGGGCGCCGCGGTGAACCTGGACGCGCCCGGCTCGGACGAGGTGCGGGCCTACCTGCTGGGCAGCGCGCTGAGCTGGCTGCGCGACTACCGGATCGACGGGCTGCGCCTCGACGCGGTGCACGCGCTGGCCGACACCCGGGCGCTGACGTTCCTGGAGGAGCTGACGGCCGCCGTGGACGAACTGGCCGCCGAGCAGGGCCGGGAGCTGTTCCTGATCGCCGAGTCGGACCTGGCCGACCCGCGCACCACGACCCCGCGCGCCGAGGGCGGCCTCGGCCTGCACGCCCAGTGGAACGACGACTTCCACCACGCCCTGCACACCGCCCTGACCGGCGAGTCGCAGGGATACTACGGGGACTTCGCGCGGGCCCCGCTCGCCGCCCTCGCCAAGACGCTCGGCCATGTGTTCTTCCACGACGGCACGTACTCCACGTTCCGCGACCGTACGCACGGCCGTCCGGTCGACCGGGTGCGGACCCCGGCGCACCGCTTCCTCGGGTACACCCAGACCCACGACCAGGTCGGCAACCGGGCCACGGGCGACCGGCTGTCGGCGTCCTGCTCACCCGGGCTGCTGGCGTGCGCGGCGGCCCTGGCGCTGACCGGCCCGTTCACCCCGATGCTCTTCATGGGCGAGGAGTGGGGGGCGAGCACCCCGTGGCAGTTCTTCACCGACCACACGGACCCGGAGCTGGCGGAGGCGGTCCGCAGCGGCCGGCGCCGGGAGTTCGCCGAGCACGGCTGGGCGGAGGAGGACGTGCCGGACCCGCAGGACCCGGCGACCCGGGACCGTTCCTGCCTGGACTGGGCGGAGCGGGAGCGGGAGCCGCACGCCCGGCTGCTCGCCTGGTACCGGGAGCTGATCGCGCTGCGGGCCTCCCAGCCGGACCTGGCCGATCCGGACCTCGCCGCGGTGCGGGTGGCCTTCGACGAGGAGGCCCGCTGGCTGGCGTACCGGCGGGGCGACCTGCGGGTCGCGGTCAACTTCGCCAAGGAGCCCGTCAGGATCCCGCTCGGCAGCCGCGGCCGGGTCCTGGCGTCCTGGGAAGCGGTGGAGATGCCGAACGGGGACGGGCTGATGACCCTGCCCCCGGAGTCGTGCGTGGTGCTGGCGGACGCGTGAGCCCGTTCCGCCGGACGGGGGCGCGCCCGCCCGGGGCACCCGGAGCGGTCAGTCCGTGCGGACGACGAGATCGGCGCGACCGCGTCCGGTGGCCACGAGCCGGGCGTTGGCCTCGTCCGACTCGCTGACCCAGCGCTCGGCGTGGGAACGG
This sequence comes from Streptomyces ficellus, assembly GCF_009739905.1. Taxonomy (NCBI): domain Bacteria; kingdom Bacillati; phylum Actinomycetota; class Actinomycetes; order Kitasatosporales; family Streptomycetaceae; genus Streptomyces; species Streptomyces ficellus. The sequence goes on from NZ_CP034279.1 coordinate 1,477,604, forward strand.
TCCTTGCCGAACCGCACGTGCCGTTCCACCAGGCGGTGGACGCGGTGCCGGTCGTCCAGCTCCAGGAACCAGACCTCGTCGAGGAGCGGGCGGACGGCCGCCCAGGGGCCGTCGTCGTGCAGGAGGTAGTTGCCCTCGGTGATGACGAGCGGTACGTCGGGTCCGACCGGGATGCTGCCGGCGACCGGCTCCTCCAGGGCCCGGTCGAAGGCGGGGGCGTAGACGACGGTGCCGGGCTCGGCGGCGCGGAGGCGGGTGAGCAGGGCGGCGTACCCGGCGGCGTCGAACGTGTCGGGGGCGCCCTTGCGCCCGGCGCGGCCCAGGCGGTGCAGTTCGGCCGCGGCGAGGTGGAAGCCGTCCATGGGCACGAGGGCGGCGAGCCCGCCGAGGCGGTCCGCCAGCCGGGCCGCGAGCGTCGACTTGCCCGCGCCCGGCGCGCCGGCCAGGCCCAGAACGCGGCGGGTGCCGGGGACGGCGAGGCCGCGGGCGCGGTCGGTGAGCTCGGCGAACACGTGCGGGTCCATGGGAGCAGTGTGGCAGCCGCGCGGTCGGCTGGTCAGCCCGCTGTCATACGTATAACGTCTGGGGGTATGCCGCACATCGCCCTGATCACCCTCGTCGTCCGTGACTACGACGAGGCCATCGCCTTCTACACCGGAGCCCTCGGCTTCGAGCTCGTCGAGGACACCGACCGCGGGGACGGTTCGCGCTGGGTGGTGGTGCGGCCCCGGGGCGCCGGGCCCGGCACGGGGCTGCTGCTGGCCCGGGCCAACGGCGGGGCGCAGGAGGCGAGCGTGGGCGCGCAGACCGGCGGGCGCGTCGGATTCTTCCTGCACACCGAGGACTTCGACGGTGACCGGGCGCGGATGCTGGCGGCCGGGGTGCGGTTCCTGGAGGAGCCGCGTCACGAGCCGTACGGATCCGTCGTGGTCTTCGAGGACCTCTACGGGAACCGCTGGGACCTGCTCCAGCCGGCCTGACCCCGGTCCGGCGCCGCGCCCGGTCTTGATCTCGTCAGCCCCCGGCCGACCCGGGCGCCGCGCGGGGTGCGGGCCGCCGGCTCCGTTACTGCTCCGCGGGGTCCGGGGCGTCGAGGGCGATGGCCCCGGCCGGACAGAGGCCGACCGCCATCCGGGCGGCCGCCCGGTGCTCGGGGCCCGGGGTGGGGCTCAAGAGCACCACCAGGCCCTCCTCGTCGTCCTGGTCGAAGACCTCGGGAGCCGTGAGGGCGCACATACCGGCACCGGCACAGCGGTCACGGTCGGCGCTGAGGCGCAGCGGGTGCGGCTGGTTCGACGGGGGCAGCGCATTCGACGGGGTGCTCATGGAGGGCTCCTCCTCGTTCTGGGGCGGACCGGCGCGGTCAGGCGCGGCGGATGACGATGTCGCCGACCCCGGTCCGGGCGTGCACCTCGATGGTCTCGTCGGACTCGGCGGGGCCGGTGGAGGTGCCGAGCGCGTTGCGCACCGCGCCGTACTTCGTGGTGACATCGAGCCAGGCGGCGGTGCCCTCGTGGATGCCCACCTCGAGGTCGCCGACGGAGGTGCGCAGGTCGAGCCGGCCGCGTGTGGCGTCGCCGACGCGGATGCGGCCGTTGGCGGAGACCGCGTCGACCCCGGCGTGGGCGACGCCGATCTCGATCCGGCCGTTGGCACACTTGGCGCCCACGCCACTGTGCGCGACGCCGACCGAGATGTCGCCGTTGGCGGCGCCGGCCGTCAGGGCGCCGGTGACCTCGGCGACCTCGGTGGCACCGTTGGCGTTCTTGACGGTCGCCGCGCCGGCCACGGTGCCGACCTCGATCCGGCCCGCGCCGACGACCTCCACGTCCCCGGTCGAGCGGGCCAGGCGGATGTCGCCGTGGTCGGTCCTGAGGTCGGCGCCGGCCACCTCGTCCACCTGGAGGTCGCCGAACGAGGTCTTGAGGACGACGTCTCCGAGGCGGCCCTCGCAGAAGAAGCCACCCATGGCGGTGGCGCCCCGGACGTGCGATCCCGCGGGCAGTTCGATGCTCACCTCGATGGAGCCCGGCTTGCCGAACAGGGAGCGCTTCTTGGGCGTCTTGACGGTGAGGCGCCCCCCGGAGCAGGTGACCTGGGTCTGCTGCACGGCGCGTACGTCGTTGTCGTCGGATCCGTTGCGCGGCAGCACCTCCACGACCGTGTCGGTGCGCTTGCCCGCGGTGATGCGGGCGGTGCCCGCCTCCAGTTCGAGGGTGACGGAGATCGGTTCGGGCGTCTCGAAAGCAGGCATGGCGGTTCCGTCCTCTGGTTCGGGTGGGTGATCCCGCCCGTGCGGCGGGTGGTGACCGACGTCGGCGGGATCGGCGACCCGCCGGTGACAGGGGCGGCCGGTGGGGCCGGCGCGCCGGCGCGCTAGCGGACCCAGCCGGTGAAGCCCCGGCCGCCGGAGTCCTTGCCGCGGGCCGGCGGGGCGGCGCGCTCCCCGCCGTCGAGGGCGGTGGACACGGCCCGCACCAGCCACGCGTTGACCGACAGGCCCTCCGCCGCCGCGGCGTCCTCGGCGCGGGCCTTGAGGTGGGCGGGGAGGCGGAAGTTGATCCGCGCCACGGCACCGTCGTCGGCGTCCGCGGGCGGGGGCGGCGGCGTGGGCGCGGCGGGGGCCGCGACCGGCTCCCGGGTGTCCGTGAACGGTTCGGGGGCGGGCGGGGGTGTCACCACGAACTCGGGGTCGAGTCCGCGCAGCCGTACGTCGACCGAACCCGGCGCCAAGTCCCGCGTGACCTCACCCATGGCCGCGGACAGCGCGTTGAGCAGGGTCAGGCGGGCGGCGGACTCCAGGGGGGCGGTGAGCCGCTCGGCGAGGGCACGGGCGTCGTCGCCGCCGGCGTCCGCGGCGACGGCCAGCTCGTGCCGGAGGTTGTCGACGTAGGGCGTAAGGTCCATGACGCCATCATGGCACATAAGTGGCGCCGCCCGCGAGCCACTCCGCCACATTCCTGCGGAGGCGCGGTCTACCTGGTCATTTTCTCAGCCGCCCCGGACCAAAGGCGCAACCCGGACCGGGTGACGACTTGCCATTGACGCCAAGTGGCGCCATGGTGGCACCACCCAAGGCGACTTCTCTCAAGGCCGCGCTCGGCTTCCGACCTCGACGTCGAGGGCGAGAAGCTCGCGCGCACGGCGCAGGCCGGGCACGTGGTGCCGCCGCGGCGCGCGCACGAACCGGTCGGCTGACGACCGGCCGGCCGTGATCAGGCCCAGCGGCCCGGCGCCGCTGGGCCTGCCGCGCGTACGGCGCACCGGCCCGGCGGCGCGTGCTCCCGGGTCGGCGTGGGCCCGCTCCATCGGGCTGACCGCCCCGGCGGGCCCGTCGCGCGTACGGCGGCGGCGCGTCGCGTGTACGGCGGCGCCGCGGGCCCAACCGGCGGGCGGTGCGGCCTCGTTGGGTAGTCTCGCGGGATGCCTCTGCTCCAGCGTCTCCGGCCCGATCATGCCCAGGCCCTGCTCGCGTTCGAGCGGGAGAACCGGGACTACTTCGCCGCGTCCGTCCCCGACCGGGGTGACGACTACTTCGCGCACTTCGCCGCACGTCATGCCGGGCTGCTGGCCGAACAGGCGGCCGGGACGTGCTTCTTCCACCTGGTGCCGGGCAGCGGCGGCGAGGTGCTGGGCCGGGTCAACCTGGTCGACGTGGCGGACGGCTCGGCCGAGCTGGGCTACCGGTTCGCCGAACGCGCCACCGGCCGCGGGCTGGCCACGGCCGCCGTCCGGGAGGTCTGCGCCCTGGCCCGCGCGGAGTACGGGCTGACCTCCCTGCGGGCCGTCACGACCCTCGACAACCCCGCCTCCCGTGCCGTGCTGGCCCGTACCGGCTTCACGCCCACCGCCGAGATCGAGCTGGACGGCCGCCCGGGCCTCGCCTTCGTCCGCCACCTCCCGGCGGAGGACGAGGGCCGGGCGGACAGCACGGACCGCCCGGACGACGTCAGCCCTCGTCCGGGGTCAGCCTCAGTGAGATCGAGTTGATGCAGTAGCGCTGGTCGGTCGGGGTCGGGTAGCCCTCGCCCTCGAAGACATGGCCCAGGTGGGAGCCGCAGCGGGCGCAGCGGACCTCGACGCGGACCATGCCGAAGGAGCGGTCCTCGATCAGTTCGACCGCGTCGGAGTCCTTCGGGTCGTAGAAGGACGGCCAGCCGCAGTGGGACTCGAACTTGGTCGTGGAGGTGAACAGCTCGGCCCCGCAGGCGCGGCAGGAGTAGACGCCCTTGGTCTTGGTGTCGGTGTACTCACCGGTGAAGGCGCGCTCCGTGCCGGCCTCGCGCAGGACGTGGTACTCCTCGGGGGACAGCTCCGCGCGCCACTGCTCGTCCGGCTTGTCGACGTCGTACGACATCCGCTGCTCCTCAGTTCGACAGGCGGGCCAGGATCCTGGGGCCGAGGTCGGTGACGTCCCCGGCGCCCATGGTGAGAACGAGATCACCGGGCTTGGCCATTCCCGCGACGACGTCCGGGACGGTGTCCTTGTCGGGCACGGCGGTGACGTCGGCGCCGGCGGCGCGGGCCGCGTCGATGATCATGGCGCTGGTGACGCCCGGGATCGGGTCCTCGCGGGCCGGGTAGATCTCCAGGACGGCGGAGGCGTCGGCGAGCGCGAGGGCCTGGCCCATCTCCTTGCCCAGCTCCTGGGTGCGGGAGAAGAGGTGGGGCTGGAAGACGACCAGGAGGCGGGAGTCCCCGGCGGCGCCGCGCATGGCCTCCAGGTCGGCGGTCATCTCGGTGGGGTGGTGCGCGTACGAGTCGATGACCTGGACGCCCGCGGCCTCGCCCTTGAGCTGGAGGCGGCGGCCGACGCCGGTGTACGCGGTCAGGGCCTGGGCCAGGGCGGCCGGGTCGATGCCCACGCGGGCGCCGGCGGCGAGGGCGGCGGCGGCGTTGTGGGCGTAGTGGCGGCCGGGCACGGAGACGGTGAAGGTGTGCTCGGTGCCGTCGAGGGCGACGGTGACCTCGCTGGTCATGCCCTTGGGCGTGATGGCGAGGATCCGGGCGTCGGAGTCGGCCGACTCGCCGACCCGGACGACCGTCAGGTCGTCGCGGCCGGAGACCCGGCGGGCCAGCTCGCGGGCGCCGGCGTGCTCGCCGACGACCAGGGTGCCGCCGGGGCGGATCTTGGCGACGAAGGCCTCGAAGGACTCGTAGATCTCGTCCATCGAGGCGTAGTTGGCGTGGTGGTCCAGCTCGACGTTGAGGACGATGGCGACCTCGGGGTCGTACTTCTGGAAGCTGCGGTCGCTCTCGTCCGCCTCGGCGACGAAGATCTCGCCGTCGCCGTGCAGGGCGTTGGTGCCGGGCCCGGCGAGGTCGCCGCCGATGGCGTACGACGGGGCGAGGCCGAGCGAGGTGAGGGCGACGGCGAGCATCGAGGTGGTGGTGGTCTTGCCGTGCGTCCCGGCCACGGCGATCGCGCGCAGCCCGCTCATCAGGGCGGCCAGCGCGTCGGACCGGTGGACGACCGGGATGCCCAGCTCGGTGGCGCGGGCCAGCTCGGGGTTGTCGGCGCGGATGGCGCTGGAGACGACGACACAGCTCGTCGTCCCGGCGACGTTCTCCGCTGCGTGTCCGATGTGGACGGTCGCGCCGAGCGCCCGCAGGGACGCGGCGGTCTCGGACTCGCGCGCGTCGCTGCCGGCGACCTCGGCCCCGCGCTGGGCGAGGATCCTGGCGATGCCCGACATTCCGGCGCCGCCGATGCCGATGAAGTGCGGCCGCTCCATGGCGGCAGGAATCATGGCGGCAGGAAGGGCGGGTGCCATGGGTGGTTCTCCCCGGGGTGCGGCGGCGTGACGGGGCCCAGCCTATGCGGTGTCCGGCCGTGCGGTGTCCGGCTCGTCGTTGTGCGCGAAGAGCTTGAGCACCGGTACGCCGACCTTGTGCCGGGCCCGGGAGGCCCAGTCCCGGTGGAAGAACTCCTCGACGTAGTGCGGTTTGGTGAGCACGATCACCTCGTCGGCGCCGGCCTCGTCGACGACGGCCTTCAGCTTGTCCAGCGGGTGGTCCTCCACGACCTGGCCCACGGCCTCGCAGCCGGCGTCGCGCAGGGCGCGCAGGGAGTGCTCCAGGCCCTCTCCGGCCGGGAGTCTCGCGGCCTTGCCCTCGGGTTCCTCGCCCTCCTTGACGGCCTCCTTCAGCTCGCCGAGGGCGACGTCGTCGATGGCTCGCAGCAGGACGACCTGGTCGCCGCGCGGCTGCATCAGGACGATGAAGGACATCTGTTCGTCCGCGTGGAGGGTGGTGACGAACTCCACGTCCACGGACGACAGCGGTTTCTCGATCATCAGAACGCTTGTGAACACTTGGGAGCCCTTCTGCGGAAACCATCCTTCCCCGTGTCCGCACGGGGACTGCGAAAGTAAGTCTGCCCACCCGGAGCTAACCGGAACGGATAATTCCGATGATTGCCCGGACTGGTCAGGACCGCGTGTACCGGGTGAAGAGGAAGCCGTCCTCCTCCAGCAGGGACGTGAGGGCGAACCGCTCCGGGACCTTCAGCGACGGCCCGCCCGCGATCCGCTGGGCCTCCCCCGCGGTCAGCGTCGGCGACACCGTCAGGCACAGCTCGTCCAGTACGCCCGCCGCCACCAGCTGCCCCAGCAGACGCGGTCCGCCCTCCGTCAGCAGGCGGGTCAGCCCCCGCTCGGCCAGGGCGGCGAGGGCCCGGCGCGGCTCCACGCCGGGGCCGTCGCCCGCGACGATCACCCGGGCCCCGGCCGCCTCGGCCTCGCGGACCCGGTCCGGCGGCGCGCCCGCGCCGGTGAGCAGCAGCGTCGGGACGAGCGGCGCGGTGAACAGCGGGGCGGCGAAGTCCAGGTCCAGCGAGGCGCTGACCACCGCGATCGCGGGCGCGGGGCCCTGCCCGGCCGCCGCCCGCCGCTCGGCGAAGGCCTCACGCGCGCGTGCCGGGCGGTACCCCTCGAGGCGTACCGTTTCGGCGCCGACGATCACCACATCGGCCAGGCCCCGCAGGGTGCCGAAGATCCGCATGTCGGTGTCGGACGAGATGGGCTGGGAGCGCCCCTCGTGCTGGGCCGCCCCGTCCAGGGACGACACCATGTTGGCCCGCAGCCAGGGGCCCCGCTCGGGGTACGCGTAGGCCTCGGCCAGCCGGTCGAGGGACCACTCGCCCTCCGTGACGGGGACTGTCTGGTCGGTCACAGGGAACAGTCGTCGCATGTCGTGCAGTGTGGCACGGCGATTAGAGTGAGTAACCGTGTCGACCAGTGCCATAACCGAAGCGGCCCCGCTGTCCCTCTGCGCCCGCGAGCCGCACGTCCCGGCAGACCGTCTGGTCGCCGAGATGGTGCCGCCGCCGCGCTTCGACGCGGTCCGCTTCGACACGTACATCCCGGACCCGAACCAGCCGAGCCAGACGCAGGCGGTCGAGGTGCTCGCCTCGTTCGCGGCCGGGCTCGGCGGCGCCCACGCGACGGGCGCCGGACGGCGGCGCTGGTTCCAGAAGAAGCCGCCCGCGCCCGCCGCACCGCGCGGGGTGTACCTGGACGGCGGCTACGGCGTCGGCAAGACGCACCTGCTGGCCTCCCTGTGGCACGCCACGCCCGCCGAGCCGTCCCTGAAGGCGTTCGGCACCTTCGTGGAGCTGACCAACCTGGTCGGGGCGCTCGGCTTCCAGCAGACGGTGGCCACCCTGAGCGGGCACCGGCTGCTGTGCATCGACGAGTTCGAGCTGGACGACCCGGGCGACACCGTGCTGGTGTCGACGCTGCTGGGCAAGCTGGTCGACGCGGGCGTGGCCCTGGCCGCCACGTCCAACACGCTGCCGGGCAAGCTCGGCGAGGGCCGGTTCGCCGCCGCCGACTTCCTGCGCGAGATCCAGGGCCTGTCCGCGCACTTCCGGCCGCTGCGCATCGACGGCGAGGACTACCGCCACCGCGGCCTGCCCGAGGCCCCGGCGCCGTACGCGGACGAACAGGTGACCAGGGCGGCGCACGCCACGCCCGGCGCGTCGCTCGACGACTTCCCGAGCCTGCTCGCGCACCTGGCTCGGGTGCACCCGAGCCGGTACGGCGCGCTGACCGACGACCTGCGCGCGGTCTGCCTCACCGGCGTGACGCCCGTGCCGGACCAGTCGACCGCGCTGCGCCTGGTGGTGCTGGCCGACCGGCTGTACGACCGGGAGGTCCCGGTGCTCGCCTCGGGGCTGCCGTTCGACGAGCTGTTCAGTGACGAGATGCTGAACGGCGGGTACCGCAAGAAGTACTTCCGGGCGATCTCGCGGCTCACCGCGCTGGCGCGCGACGCGAAGGGGCTGGTGGCGCAGTAGGTTTGGGCCAGTCGGGTTTAGACCGTACGAAGGGAACCACCATGGCCACCACGCGTCAGGCGCACACCGTCTGGGAGGGCGACCTCCTCCAGGGCAAGGGCGTCGTGACCTTCGACTCCTCCGGCATCGGCGAGTACCCGGTGTCCTGGCCGGCGCGCGCCGAGCAGCCGAACGGCAAGACCAGCCCTGAGGAGCTGATCGCGGCCGCGCACTCCAGCTGCTTCAACATGGCGTTCTCCGGCGGCCTGGCGAAGGCCGGGAACCCGCCGACCCGCCTGAACACCAAGGCGGAGGTGACCTTCCAGCCGGGCACGGGCATCACCGGCATCCACCTCACCGTGGAGGGCGAGGTCCCGGGCATGGACGCGGAGAGCTTCGCCGCGGCCGCCGAGGACGCCAAGAAGAACTGCCCCGTCAGCCAGGCGCTCACCGGGACGACGATCACCCTCACCGCCAAGCTCGTCTAGGGCCTTTCGTTTGGATCAGGCTGGACCAGTGAGCGGGGTCTGGTGCGTGCAGATGCAAGGCGGAGGAGGGAGCCACTGCGGTGGGGGCACCTCCCGTGCCCGAAGGGCTACGGGGGACATTGGCGACCGACGACAACGCCGCAGATGTGCGTGCCAGGGCACGCGAGCCCAGCAAGATCCGAACGAACGGCCCTAAGGCTCCCGGTACACGGGACGGCGTGACCCGCATGGTTCACCTGGTTCACGTGCACCACACTGCGTGGTACACACATGCGGGTCACCTGTCCTCCCCCTCGGCCGCTCGCCCCGGGGGCCCTCAGCAGGGAGTTGTCGCGTGCCCGAAGCGTCCAAAGCCTCACAAGCGCCCGAAGCACCCGAAGTGTCCGACCGGCTGTCCGCAACTCGACGCCAGGTCCTGGCCCGCACCGGCGCGTCCGTCGCCGGGATCGCCTTCACCGGTGCCTTCTCCGAACTGTTCACCGGCACCGCCGCCGCCCGGGGCCACGCGGGATACGGCCCCCTCGTCGCCGACCCCGCCGGTCTGCTGGACCTGCCCCGGGGGTTCCGCTACAAGGTCCTCTCCCGCGAGGGCGACCCGCTCCGCTCCGGCGAGGGCAGGGTGCCCGGCAACCATGACGGCATGGGCGCCTTCGCCGGCCGGCGCGGGCGCGTCCACCTCGTGCGCAACCACGAGAACCGGGCCACCGCCGCCCGCGGCGTCCCCACCGCCCGTGGCCTGACCTACGACCCGGCGGCCAAGGGCGGCTGCACGGCGCTGGAGCTGGACGGCCGCGACAACGTCCTGGGCGAGCGCGTCGCCATCGCGGGCACCGCGGTCAACTGCTCGGGCGGGCTCACCCCCTGGGGCACCTGGCTCACCTGCGAGGAGACCGAGGACAGGGCCGGAACGAACGGCTACACCAAGGACCACGGCTTCGTCTTCGAGGTCCACCCGGCCGATCCGCTGCGTACCGGGGCCGTACCGCTGACCGCGATGGGCCGCTTCCAGCACGAGGCCGTCGCCGTCGACCCGCGCAGCGGGATCGTGTACGAGACCGAGGACGCCTTCGAGAAGCCGTTCGGGCTCTTCTACCGCTTCCTGCCGCGCAGGCCGCTCGGCGGCACCGGTTCGCTGCGGGCCGGCGGAGCGCTGGAGGCGATGCGCGTACCGGGCGTGCCGGACCTGTCGGCCGTCCAGGAGACGGGCACGGCGTTCGACGGCGTGGAGTGGGTGCCGGTGCCCGACAGCCAGGCGCGCGAGACGCCCATCCGGCATCAGGACTTCGGACCCCGGGGCATCACGCACGCCCAGAAGCTGGAGGGGTGCTACTGGGGCGGGCGGTCCGTCTACTTCGTCTCCAGCTTCGCGCGCGCCGCCGAGGGCTCGGCCGCCGACCACTACGGCCAGGTGTGGAGGTACGAGCCGCACCGGCGCCGGCTCACGCTGGTCGTCGTGTTCGGGCCGAGTAGCGACGTCCGGCTGCCGGGCGAGTCCCCCGACAACATCTGCCTGGCGCCCGGCGGCAACCTGATGGTGTGCGAGGACGGCAACGGCGCGCAGCACGTGTACGGGCTCACCAAGCGGGGCGAGGTGTACGCGATGGCGCGCGGCGCGCAGAACATCGGTACGCCGGAGGACCCGGAGTGGGGCGAGTTCGCGGGGGTCACGTTCTCGCCGGACGGCGGGACGATGTACGTCAACTGCTACACGCCGGGGACGACGTTCGCGGTGACCGGGCCCTGGGCCTAGGGCCTTTCGTTTGGATCAGGCTGGACCAGTGAGCGGGGTCTGGTGCGTGCAGATGCAAGGCGGAGGAGGGAGCCACTGCGGTGGGGGCACCTCCCGTGCCCGAAGGGCTACGGGGGACATTGGCGACCGACGACAACGCCGCAGATGTGCGTGCCAGGGCACGCGAGCCCAGCAAGATCCGAACGAAAGGCCCTGAGTCCGTGCGCCGGGTGCCGCGCGGTCACCGCGAACCGCGCGGTCACCAGGTGACGGGCAGGCCCTCCGGGCCGCGGATGAGCGTGCTGCGCCGCCAGGGCACCTCCTGGGGCGGGACGGCAAGGCCGAGGGTGGCCGGCAGGCGGTCCAGGAGGGTGTCGACGAGCAGCTCGGTCTGCATCCGCGCCAGCATGGCCCCCATGCAGTAGTGCGGCCCGTGCCCGAAGGCGACGTGCGGGTTGGGCGCGCGGTCGAGGTCGATGCGCTCGGGGTCGGGGAAGACGTCCGGGTCGCGGTTGGCGGCCAGGTAGGAGACGTAGACGGCGTCTCCCGCGCTGATCCGCACGCCGTGGAGCTCCACGTCCTCCTGGGCGATCCGGGCGAGCCCCACGGAGCTGCGGTGCGGGATGTAGCGCAGCAGTTCGTCGAGGGCACGCGGCCGGGCGGCCGGCTCGGTGCGCAGCCGCTCCAGGAGGGCCGGGCGGGTGAGCAGGAGGTAGAGCATCTGGCCGGTGTTGGCGGTGACCGCCTCCCCGCCGATCTGGAGCGGGCCGACGAGGCCGATCGCCTCCTCCTCGGTGATGTCGCCCCGGCCGACCGCGGCGCCCAGCAGGGAGATGACGTCCTCGTCCGTGCTGCCGTACCGCGACCGGATGGTCTCCGTGAACCAGCCGTACATGCCGTCCTTGGCCCGCGCGCTGGCCTCGGCGCCGCCCGAGGAGGAGACGATCTGCCGGGTCCAGGCGTGCATCCGCTCGCGGTCGGCGGCGGGCACGCCCATGACGTCGCAGACCACCGCGATGGGGAAGGGCTCCAGGACGCGGGCGACCAGGTCCGCGGGCGGACCGGCGTCGAGCAGGGCGTCCACCATGCCGTCCAGCGTGTCCTGGGCGTGCGAGCGCAGCCGTTCGACGCCGCGCAGGGTGAAGGCGGGCGCCACGGCGGCCCGCAGCCGGTTGTGGTCGGGCTGGTCGGCGAAGGCCAGTGAGCCCTTCTTGGGCTTGAAGTGGGGCGCGAGCCGGGTGACCTTGCCGTCGACGACGGGCGCGCGGGTGAAGCGCGGGTCGTTGGTGACCATCCGGACGTCCTCGTAGCGGGTCACCAGCCAGGCCCAGCCCTCGCCGTGGGGCAGCTGGATGCGGCTGACCGGTCCTTCCCGCATCAGCTCCGCGAGCACCGGGTCGAAATCCGTGCCGCTGATGTCCAGCGCGGGCCAGTGCCGCACGGGGGGCGGACCCAGTACGGGCCGTGTGGCGGTGTCCTCGATCATGCGTCCGTCCCTTCGACATGGGGTTTTCCCTCACGATCACCCGGGCGGGGCGGGACATCGCGCTGGACTACTCCGGACGGAAGCGCGAAGAGCACCCACCATTACGATCGTCGTATATTTTCCGCACGTGATCACTTTTGTACGGAATGTCTCCCTCGCGGTCGCCCTCTGCGCGGTCCTCGCCGGCTGCGGCGGTACGTCCGGCAGCGGTACGTCCGGCGGCGCACGGCCCGCCGCGCCGGAACGGCCGGCCGGGGCCGCGGCCCCCTCCCCCGCCGGGACGCCCCCGGCCATGGCACCCGGCCCCGGCGGGCTCACTCCCGTGTTCGCACGCGGGCCCGCGACGGCGGGCAAGACCGTGGCGCTCACCTTCGACGCCGACATGACGGCCGACCAGGGGCCCCGCGCGGCGCGCGGCGAGCGGTTCGACAACCCCGCCCTCATCGACACGCTGCGGCGCCTGAAGGTCGACGCGACCGTCTTCATGACCGGCCGCTGGGCCGAGGAGTACCCCGACCAGGCCAGGGCCATCGGCAACGACCCGCGCTTCGAGATCGCCAACCACTCCTACAGCCACCACGCCTTCAAGGCCCCCTGCTACGGGCTGCCCACCCTGGCTCGCCCCGACATGGCGGCCGACGTACGCCGCGCCTTCGACGCGTTCCGCACGGCCGGGGCGCGCAACGTCGTGCCGTACTTCCGCTTCCCCGGCGGCTGTCACGACGACGAGGCGCTGCGCGCCCTGGCCACCACCCGGGTGACCGCCGTCCAGTGGGACGTGGTCGGCGGCGACGCGTTCGCCACGGACGCCGACGCGGTCGCCGAACAGGTCCTCGCGGGCGTGACACCGGGCTCGCTGGTGGTCCTGCACTGCACCCGCAGCGCCGCCCCCGTCACCGAGCGGGCGATCCGCCGCATCGTGCCCGAGCTGCGCGAGCGCGGCTACCGCTTCGTCAAGGTCTCGGAGCTGATGGCCACCACCGGGCGCGACCCCCGGGCGGACTTGCGCTGAAGTGCGCTCCAGGTCCTAGCGTCGGTGCACCGGAATGACCAAGGACGACGAGGGGACACACCGTGCGCTACACACTGCTCGGCCGCACCGGGCTGCGGGTCAGCGAGCTGGCGCTGGGCGCCATGACCATGGGCCACGACGCCGGCGGTGACGTGAACCGCCGCATCCTCGACGCGTACGCGGACGCGGGCGGCAACGTCGTCGACACGGCCGACGTCTACGGGGGCGGCGCCTCCGAGGAGGTCGTGGGCACGCTCCTCCAGGGCCGCCGGGACCGGTTCGTACTGGCCTCCAAGTACACCTGCGCGACCCACCCGGGCGATGTGAACTCCGGCGGCAACCACCGCAAGAACCTGGTCCAGTCGGTGGAGGCCAGCCTGCGCCGGCTGCGCACCGACCGCCTCGACGTGCTGTGGGTGCACGCGCGCGACGCGTACACCCCGGTCGAGGAGGTCATGCGCGCCCTGGACGATCTCGTACGCGCCGGAAAGGTGCTCTACCTCGGCGTGTCCGACTGGGCCGCCTGGGAGATCGCCCGGGCGAACACCCTCGCCGAGCTGCGCGGCTGGACGAGCTTCGCCGGCTCGCAGCTGCGCTACAACCTGCTGGACCGGACCCCCGAGCGCGAGCTGCTCCCCCAGGCCCGCGGCTTCGGTCAGACGGTCTTCGCCTGGGCCCCGCTCGCCGCCGGGAAGCTCACCGGCAAGTACCGCCTCGGCGAGACGGGCCGCCTCGCCGACGGGGCGCGGGAGGACGAGCGGGAGCACGCGATCATCACCACCGTGCTGGACATCGCCGGACAGGGTGGCTGGAGCCCGGCCCAGGTCGCCCTGGCCTGGCTGCGCACCCGGCCGGACGGCATCGTCCCCCTCATCGGCGCCTCCCGGCCGGACCAGCTCGCCGACAACCTCGGGTGCCTGGGCGTGGAGCTGGACGCGGACGCCGTCGAGCGGCTCGACCGGGTCAGCGCGGTCTCGCTCGGATTCCCGCACGACTTCCTGCGCGAGCCCGGCATCGTGCGCAACGTGTACGGCGACCGGCACGCCGAGATCGACGGCACCGACGACCGGCGCACCGGCCGCACGGGGTGACCGGAGTCAGCCGGAGCAGGCGGCGCGCTCGGCCTCCCGCCACTCGCAGACCGGACACAGGGTGATGCCCCTGGTCGACTCCGGGTACTCGGTCGGCTCCTGGCACTGGACACACGCGGCGTACGGCGGCCCGCCCCGGGACTCCCCGGCGGCGGGTGCCGTCTCCTCGTACACATCGGGATCGTCCATGTGTACGAGCCTACGCGTCCCGTCCCGCGTCAGCCCTGCTTCGCCTTCTCGGGCGTCAGCTCGCTGGGCCGGACGATCACGAAGCCCTCGCCCTGGAGCATCAGCTGCACGGCCTCGCCGGACCCGCCGCGGATCATCGAACCGAGGGACTGCGAGCGGGACAGCGAGGTGTTCAGCTGGGCGCTCCAGCCGACCACGGCGTCGGTGTCGACGTACACCGGCTGGTTGGTGGTGACCGGGATGACGACCGGGTTGCCGTCGCAGATGACGGCGAGCTTGCCGTGCCCGGAGAAGAGGCTGTTGAACAGGCCACCCCCGGTCATCCCGGCGCCCTTCACGGTCTTGATCTCGTACGAGAGGGTCGCGTCGAAGCACAGGACGTTGCGGCCGTTGACGGTGAGCGCGTCACCCTGCTCGATGTCGACGATGAAGCAGTTCTGCGCCTCGTGCGCGAACCACGCCTCCCCCTGGCCCCGGACGGCCATCAGCGGCAGGCCCTCGCCGGTGACGGCCCGCTTGAGCATGCCGCCCAGGCCCTGGCCCTTGCGCTCGAACTGGAGGTTGCCCCGGTAGGCGATCATCGATCCCTGCCGGGCGTGCATCTCGCCGTTGACGGCGTACTTGACCGACTTCGCGTTCTGGAGGGTCATCCCGGGGACCGTCGCCTGCTGCGCCATGTTCTCGGACGCGAAAAGATCGCTTTTCATGCGGGCATGGTGTCCCGGAACCGCCCGTTCTGCCAAGAACGGGGTCCGAAGCGCCTGGCAGACTGGCCGGGTGAGCAGCAACGACGCACCCCAGTACGTCCTCCCCCTCGTCGTCCGCGTCGAGAAGACCGAGCCGCCCGAGCGCACCGACGCGCTGGAGACCGCCGCGCGGGCGGTGCTGGTGATGCTGTCCGACGACCGGTCGCTCGGCGACGGGGAGTGGGCCGGGGCCGTGCGCGCCTGGCAGGACGCACGGATCCGCAAGGTGGTGCGCAGGGCGCGCGGCGCGGAGTGGCGCAAGGCCTCGCAGCTCCCGGGCATCACGGTCACCGGCGCCACGGCCGAGGTGCGGGTCTTCCCGCCCGTGCCCCTGGACGGCTGGCCCAAGGAGCTGGCCAAGCTCCAGGTGTCGGGCACGGAACTGGACGACACCGGCGAACTGCCCGACGTGCGCCCCGGGCAGGCGCTGCTGTGGCTCAACCCGGACCTGCACATGTCGACCGGCAAGGAGATGGCCCAGGTCGGTCACGGCGCCCAGCTGCTGTGGTGGGCGATGACGGACGAGGACCGCGAGGCCTGGCGGGACGCCGGCTTCCCGCTCGCGGTGCGCACCGTTCACCCCGACCGGTGGGCCGAACTGACCACGAGCGGGCTGCCGTTGGTGCGGGACGCGGGTTTCACGGAGATCGCCCCCGGGTCGTCCACCGTGGTCTCCGACTTCCCGGTCAAGGGCGACTGAACGTTCCGTTCCATGTATACGTACCTCCCAGTACTGCCATCAGTTCGGGAGGCACCACCTTGTTGTTGCGACGCATCAACGGCACGGCACTCATCATCGCGGCCCTCGTCGTCACGGTCGGGGCGCTCGCGTTCCCGGTCTGGTCGTACGCCGACCGCTCCGGCACCGGCCAGGCCAATCTCAACGCCTCGACCGTGGCCACCCAGTGGGGCCCGCTGTCGGCGACGGACCGTGACTTCCTGGTGAAGGTCCGGCTGGCGGGCCTGTGGGAACTGCCCGCCGGCCAGCAGGCGATCGAGCGGGCGCCCAGCCAGGCGATCAAGGACGCCGGCGACCACCTCGTCGTGGGCCACTCCGACCTGGACCAGCGCGCCCGGGACGTGGCGGCGAAGCTGGGCGTGGAGCTGCCCAACCAGCCGTCCGAGCAGCAGCAGGGCTGGCTGCGCGAGCTGTCGGCGGCCAGCGGCGAGGAGTACGAGCGCAAGTTCGCCAACCTGCTGCGCAACGCGCACGGCAAGGTCTTCGCGCTGGTCGCCCAGGTCCGGCACACGACCCGCAACGCGCTGATACGGCAGCTGGCGAGCGACGCCAACCAGACGGTGCTGGACCACATCACGATGCTGGAGGCGACCGGGAAGGTCGACTTCGACGCGATCGCCAACGAGGCGGCGGGGAACGCGACCGCGAGCCCGTCCGGCCCGCCGGCCCCCAACGGCAACCTGCCGCCGGCGCCGTCGCCGGCGGTGCCGACCGGGAACGACCAGTCGTTCACGTCCCGGCCCTCGACGCAGCCCGGCCCGCCGACGGCCATCAACACGACCCGCCCGTGATGACCGGTCCGTAACCTCAAATCAAGCTCTGAACTGCGGTTCCTTCGTTTCGCGCCGCCGCCTGCGGGGCCATTACCCTTCCGACCGACGCAGGAGGAGGGGGACATGAGGGAACTGGGTACCGGCATCGGCTGGCGTCCGGAGATCGCGGACGCGGTGGAAGCGCTGGACGGGGTGGACTGGGTGGAGGTGGTCGCGGAGAACGTCTGCGCCGGCCACCTCCCCGACTCTCTCGTGCGGCTGCGCGAGCGGGGCGTGACGGTCGTCCCGCACGGCGTGTCGCTGGGCCTGGGCGGCGCGGACCGGCCGGACGCGGAGCGGCTCGCGGAGCTGGCGGCGAAGGCCACGGCCCTGGGGGCGCCGCTGGTCACGGAGCACATCGCGTTCGTCCGGGCCGGGGGCCCGCTGACCGCCTCCCCCGCCCTGGAGGCGGGCCACCTGCTGCCGGTCCCGCGCACCCGGGACGCCCTGGACGTGCTGTGCGAGAACGTCCGCATCGCCCAGGACGCGCTCCCGGTGCCGCTGGCGCTGGAGAACATCGCCGCGCTGTTCTCCTGGCCGGGCGAGGAGCTGACGGAGGGGCAGTTCCTCGCCGAGCTGGTGGAGCGCACGGGCGTCCGCCTCCTGATCGACGTGGCGAACCTGCACACCAACCACGTCAACCGGGGCGAGGACCCGGCGAAGGCGCTGGCGGAGCTGCCGGTGGAGGCGATCGCGTACGTCCACGTGGCGGGTGGCGTCGAACGGGACGGCGTCTGGCACGACACCCACGCCCACCCGGTCCCGCCCGCGGTCCTGGACGTCCTGTCGGACCTCGCCTCCCGGGTCAGCCCGCCGGGCGTGCTGCTGGAACGGGACGACGACTTCCCGCCGCCAAAGGAGCTGGCGGGCGAACTCGCCACCATCCGCGCGACGGTGGCGGCCGCTGCCGTGGCGGGTGCGCCGACCCGTGCCCGGGGTACGCGAACCGCCGCCGGCGGCACCGGCCCGGATGCCGGGGCCGGGGCGCGGGAGCGGCTGGGGATCGCGCAGGCCGCGCTGCTGTCGGCGCTGGTGGCCGGGACGCCCGCGCCCGAGGGGTTCGACCACGCGCGGCTGCGGGTGCAGAGCCGGGCGCTGGCCGGCAAGCGGGCCGGCGTGGTCGCCAGGCTGGCGCCCGAGCTGCCGGAGATCCTCGGCGACGGCTACCGGCACGCGTTCCTCGCGTACGCCGCGGCCCACCCCCTGCGCGGCGGCTACCGGCGGGACGCGCTGGACTTCGCGGAGCACCTGCTGATAGCCGGGCGACCCGACGACCCCGGAGCCCGCCAAAGGCTCACCGCCTGGTGGCAGGACCGTGCCGGGGCGCGTCCGCCCGGCAGGGCGACCCGGCTGGTGCGCGCCGCCCGTGCCGCGTTCGTGGGGAGGCGGGCCGCGTGAACGTCCTCGTCATCCTCGTCTACATCGCCGTCGTCGTCTCGTCGGCCCTCCTCATCAGGGGCGTGGCCGCCTCGCGGCGCGGGCCGGGCGGTTCCGTCCACTACCGGGTGGAGGCCGCGTTCCTGGGCGGCGGCCCCGCCCGGGTCGTCGACTCCGCGCTCGCCTCGCTGCAGGGCAACGGGCGGGTGACCGTCGGCGGACCGGGCATCGTGCACGTGGTCCGCGCGGTGGGCGACGACCCGGTCGAGCGCGCCGTGCTGCACGAGCTGTCCGCCGCGCCCAGCGGTGCGCTGCACGTGGTGCGGCTGGCCGCGATGCGCAACCCGGCGGTCCAGGAGATCGGCGACCGGCTCGCCGCGCGCGGGCTCATCGTGCCGCGTTCGGCCGGACGCACCTGGCGCCGGTGGAGCGCCGCGCAGGCGATCGGCTGCTTCGTGCTCTTCCCCGTGTCGATCCTGGTGACCGTGGCCGAGTTCGCCGCCGCCGACCTCGGTGACACCCCGTTCCCGTTCGTGGTCACCGTCCTGCCCGCCGTGCTCCCCGGCCTGGTGATCGCGATGATCTGCGGAGCCGTCGCGAGCAGGCGGCTGACCGGCGCGGGCCGCCGCGCCCTCGCCGCGTACCGCAGGGCGGAGGGGCACCGGACCGGGCCGGGAGACCTGGTGGCGCTGAACGGGCTGGGCGCGCTGCCCGACCCGGTGTTCCAGGAGCAACTGGTCGCCGCCGCCCGGATGTACGGCGGACGGAGGCGCCGTGGTGTGGGCGCGTCGACCACGGCACGGGAGCGGGACGACCTGTTCTCCGGTGTCACGGTCGCGGTGTGGTGCGCCAGCGCCGAGACGGGCGGCTCCAGTTGCGGCGGAGGCTGCGGAGGCGGCGGCGGAGGCGGCTCCGCGTGCAGCGGCGGGTCGAGCTGCGGAAGCGGTGGGGGCGGCGGCGGGTCGAGCTGCGGTGGCGGTGGCGGGTCCAGCTGCGGGGGCGGCGGAGGCGGAGGCGGCGACTGACGGCGTCCGACCGTCCAACGTACTACTGTGGCAGAAGAGTTGAGGGCAGGCCCGGCAACCTTCCGCCGGGTCGCCGCGCCTCCCGCTAGCGTGCGGCGCACCATGCGATGCTGCGGCAGGAGCACGGCGCCCTCTTCTCCGCCGCCGCCGAGATCCGCGCCACCACCGGCGACACCCTCGTCCGGGCGCTCGCCGACGACGTCGTGCGCCTCCTCCTGCGGGACCTGAACGCCCTGGAGGCGATCACGACGAGCGGTCACCGTACGTCCACATCGTGAAAACCCCGTGGCGCCGCACCCCCCGCCTCGCGTACAACTCCGGCATGTTCTGGGTCCCCTTCCTGCTGGTGACGTGGGCCGCGGCGGCCATCAGCTGTGCGCGGCTGTGCCTGGCCGCCGTCGAGGCCGCGCGGCCGGTGCCCGCCACCACGCACGGCGAGCCCGAACTGAGCCTGTACGAGGCCGCGTTCCTGGCCGGCGGCCCCCAGCGGGTGACCGACCTGGCGCTGGTGGTGATGCACCGGCGGCGACGGCTGTGGCTGGCGCACACCGGCTGGGCGACGGTGGTGGACCCGGAGGGCGCGGACGACCTGGAGCGGTCCGTGATCGGGGCGATAGGGCCCGGGGGCCAGTCGCGGATAGCGGCGGTACGCGCCACGGCGTCGGCCGCCGACGCGGTACGGGCGCTCGCCGACCGGCTGGTCACGGCGGGGCTGGCCGTCCCGGACGCGGCCAGGTCGGGCATCGTCGCCGCGCTGCGGGCCGTACGGGGCGCGGCCGTCCTGACCGTGGTCCTCGCGGCGGCCACCGTCGTGCTGCTGCCGGCCGAACACGCCCCGGACGCCCGGGGGATGGCCTGGTTCGCCCTCCCGCTGGTCCTCACCCTCGGGTGCCTGGTGATCGCGCGCGTCGAGGTCCACCCGTACACCCGCTGGGCCTCCCCGGCCGGGCAGAGCCTGCTGGCGAAGATGGGCACGGCGGGCACGCGCGACCCGCTCGCCGCCCTCGCCATCGGCGGGCTCAAGGCGCTCGACGACCCGGAGCTGCGGGCGGCTCTCTCGCCGGGGCGGCCGGGCGACCGGTGAAAAGACGCGGGTGCGGCGCGCTGTGCACGCGCCGCACCCGGAGCCGGACCCGGTGTCGCTGGAGCGGCGGGCGCGGGGCGCCGCCGTCTGATCTTCCGGGTCGGTGGGTGACGTACGGGCGGCCGGTCGTGACACCGCCGCGCCCGCCGTCACCAGGTCGGTCAGGTCGAGGCCGTCAGGCGAGACCCGCGACCAGATCCGCGACCGACTTGCGCCGGCCGGTGTAGAACGGGACCTCTTCCCGGACGTGCATCCGGGCCTCGGAGGCGCGCAGGTGACGCATCAGGTCCACGATCCGGTACAGCTCGTCCGCCTCGAACGCGAGGATCCACTCGTAGTCGCCGAGGGAGAACGAGGCGACCGTGTTGGCGCGCACGTCGGGGTAGCCGCGGGCCATCTTGCCGTGGTCGGCGAGCATCCGGCGCCGGTCCTCGTCGGGCAGCAGGTACCAGTCGTAGGAGCGCACGAAGGGGTACACCGAGACGTAGTCGCGCGGGGTCTCGTCGGCGAGGAAAGCCGGGATGTGCGACCGGTTGAACTCGGCGGGGCGGTGCAGCGCCATGTTCGACCACACCGGCTCCAGCGCACGGCCGAGCCGGGTGCGGCGGAAGAGGTTGTACGCCTCCTGGAGCGCGTCCGAGGTCTCGGCGTGCCACCAGATCATCAGGTCGGCGTCGGCGCGCAGACCGGAGACGTCGTACGTGCCACGGACGGTGACGTCCTTGCCGGCGAGCTGGTCGAACAGCTCCTGCACCTCGTCGGCGTACCCGGCCCGGTCCTCGGGCAGGACGTCGCGCAGCTTGAACACGGACCACAGGGTGTAGCGGATGACCTCGTTGAGGTCCTTCGCCTTCTTACCGGCGTTCGGGATCTTTTCGGGCGCACTCATAGGGCTATTCTCGCTCGTCACTCAGGGTGCCTTGCGCCAGGGTCGGCGTGGCGAGGATCTCGTCCGCCGCACGGCGGGCACTGGCGACGCAGGCGGGGATGCCGACGCCGTCGTACACGGCTCCGCACACGCGCAGCGCGGGCAGCTTGGCGACGGCGTCACGGACGCGGGCGACGCGGGCGAGGTGGCCGACGGGGTACTGCGGCAGGCCGCCGATCCAGCGGGTGACCTCGGTGGCGACGGGCCGGGCGGCCAGCCCGGTGGCGGCGGCGAGGTCGGTGAGGGACACGGACACGAGTTCGGCGTCCTCCCGGTGCAGGTGCTCCTCCTCGCCGTACCGGCCGACGGAGGTGCGCAGGACGACGAGGTCGCCGGAGCCCTCGCCGGTCCACTTCCACTTCTGGGACGAGAAGGTGGACGCCTTGATGGTGCGGCCGTCGACGGGCGGGACGAGGAAGCCGGAGCCCTCGGGCAGCGCGCCGGCCACGTCCGCCCGCCGGAAGGCGAGGGTGACCAGCGCCATGGAGGCGTACTCGACGGCGGCCAGTTCGGCGGCGGCGGACGGGGACTCGGCGGCGAGCAACTCGGAGGCGGACCAGGCGGGGGTCGCGACGACCACGGCGTCGGCGTGGCGGACCAGGTCGCCGGTGCGGACGTCCCAGCCGCCCCGGGCCGAGCGGGTCAGGCCGTGGACGGGCGTGTCGGTGAGGACCTCGCCGCCCTGCGCGGTGATCGCGTCGGCGACCGCCCCGGGCAGGGTGCCGATGCCGCCGGCGATGCCCATGAACGCGGGCCCGGTCTGTGCCTGCGCGCCGCGCTGGAGGGCGCGTACCGCCTCGGTGAGGGTGCCGTGGGCGCGGGCGGCCTCGAAGAGCTTGGGCACGGCGGCGCGCATCGAGATCGCGTACGCGTCACCCGCGTACACCCCGCCGAGGAGCGGTTCGACGAGCCGGTCGACGACCTCGCGGCCCAGGCGGTCGGCGACGAACCGGCCGACGGCGACGTCGTCGCCGAGGGCGGTGGCGTCGGCGGGGGGCAGGTCCCGCTCGTGCTCGATGCGGGCGAGGCCCTCGGCGGTCAGCAGCCCGGCGAGGGCGGTCGCGTCGCCGGGGACGCCCATGACGTGGCCCTTGGGCATCGGGCGGAGCGCCCCCCGGGTCCAGACGGCGGCGCTGGTGGTGGCGGGCGGCTGGAGGCGGTCGCCGAGGCCGACGGCGCGGGCCAGGTCGACCGCCTCGGGGCGGCGGGCCAGCATCGACTCGGCGCCGAGGTCGACGGGCACGCCGGCGATCTCGCCCGCCCGGAGCTTGCCGCCGAGGGTGGTGGTGGCCTCCAGCAGGGTCACCCGCCGCCCGGCGGTGGCCAGCCGGTGGGCGGCGGCGAGGCCCGCGATGCCGCCGCCGATGACGACGATGTGGCCGCGCTCGTGTGGGGCGCCTGTGTCCGCGTTCATGGCTCCACTCTCTCAAACGCCGTTCCCCGTCCCCGTGGTGGCCGGTCCGACGGCCGTGACGGGAGCGCGGGACGTAGCGTGTCCCGCATGGGACAGCTGGGACGAGAAAGACTGCTGATCATCGGTGGGGACGCGGCGGGGATGTCCGCCGCGTCGCAGGCGCGCCGCCTGAAGGGGCCCGACGAGCTGGAGATCGTCGCGTTCGAGCGGGGGAACTTCACCTCGTACTCGGCGTGCGGCATCCCGTACTGGGTCGGGGGCGACGTCGACGGACCGGACCGGCTCATCGCCCGTACGCCGGAGGCGCACCGCGAACGCGGCATCGACCTGCGGCTGCGGACGGAGGTGACCGAACTCGACCCGGACCGGGGCCGGGTGCGCGTCCGGGACGCGGAGTCGGGCGCCGAGTCGTGGGAGGGCTACGACAAGCTGGTCGTCGCGACGGGTGCCCGCCCGGTGCGGCCCCCGCTGCCGGGCATCGACGCGGCGGGCGTGCACGGGGTGCAGACGCTGGACGACGGCCGGGCGCTCATCGACACGCTGACCGGACTGAACGGCACGCCGGGGCGGCGCGCGGTGGTGGTGGGCGCCGGGTACATCGGTGTGGAGATGGCGGAGGCGCTCCTCAACCGGGGCTACGAGGTGACCCTCCTCAACCGGGGCGAGCAGCCGATGTCGACGCTCGACCCCGACATGGGGCGGCTGGTGCGCGAGGCGATGGACGGCCTCGGCATCACCACGGTCGCCGGTGCGGAGGTCACCAAGATCCTCACCGGTGAGGACGGCCGGGTGCGGGCGGTGGCGACGGAGGACGCCGAGTACCCGGCGGACGTCGTCGTGCTGGGCCTCGGCGTGGCGCCGGAGACGACGCTGGCGCGACAGGCCGGGCTGCCGCTGGGCGAGTACGGCGGGCTGCTCACCGACCTGTCGATGCGGGTGCGGGGCCGGGAGGACATCTGGGCGGGCGGTGACTGCGTGGAGGTGCTGGACCTGGTCTCGGGCCGTGAGCGGCACATCCCGCTGGGCACGCACGCCAACAAGCACGGTCAGGTCATCGGGTCGAACGTGGCGGGCGGTTACGGCACGTTCCCGGGTGTTGTCGGTACGGCGGTCAGCAAGGTCTGTTCGCTGGAGATCGCCCGTACCGGCCTGCGCGAGAAGGACGCGCACGCGGTCGGCCTGCGGTTCGTGACGGTGACGGTCGAGTCGACGAGCCGGGCCGGGTACTACCCCGGGGCGGCGCCGATGACGGTGAAGATGCTCGCCGAACTGCGCACCGGCCGGCTGCTGGGCTGCCAGATCGTGGGCCGCGAGGGCGCGGCGAAGCGGGTGGACATCGCGGCGGTGGCGCTGACGGCGGGCATGACGGTGGAGCAGGTCACGGCCCTGGACCTGGGGTACGCCCCGCCCTTCTCCCCGGTCTGGGACCCGGTGCAGGCGGCGGCCCGCAAGGCGGTGGCGGCGGTGCGGAAGGCGGGCGCGTAGCACCGGGAGCGGCGCCGGGTGTCAGGGGCGGGGCTTAGGGTCGGCGTCATGATCACTTCTTTCAGCGACGCCTTCGTCCGTGCCACCGAGCCCCATGCCGCCTGGGCCTGGGAGCAGCTCGAGGCGTTCACCGCCTTCATGCCGTCCGGCCCCTGGACCGCGGACCTCGGCGCGTGCCTGTACCGGCAGGGCGGCCGGGATCTGCGGATCTCCATACTCGGGACGTTCGACGAGTCCGACGGCTCGTGGCTGTGGGGCTGGGCCAACCCCGGTTTCGGGGACGCGCCCGTGGTGGGCGCCTCGGCGGAGGTGCGCCGGCGCGGTGCGCGGGCCGGGGTGCCGGAGTTCACCGAGGAGGGCGTGGACCTCTCCGGCTTCGCCGACACCCGCATGGCGGTGGAGCACCTGGCGTTCGGCGCCATGGGAGTGCTGGGCGCCGCCGGATACCTGGGCGTGGAGGCCGCGCCGGGCACCCGGCTGTACCTGGTCCCGGACGACCCGTCGGTGCCGCGTACCGCCCCGGACGCGATCACTCTGCCGAGGGTGTTGCTGACCGGCGCGGGCGTGACCGCCGGCGCGGCGCCGCGCGCGGTGGTGGAGGGCTACTTCGCCCACCACGGCCTGCCGCAGCGCCCGTCGCCCGCCGCGATCGGCGCCGACCTGCCGAACGGCTCCCCGGTGACGGTGGCGTTCGACGAGGCCGGGCGGATCGCGTCGGTGAACGTCACCGCCGTGTAGGGACCGTCAGCGGGCGGTGTTCGTGTGGACGTACTCCACGAGGCGGGTGAGGGCGTCCGGGTCGGTGGTCGGCAGGACGCCGTGGCCGAGGTTGAAGACGTGGCCCTCCAGGCCTGCGGCGGAGTCGAGGACCTCGCGGGTCTTCGTCTCGACCGCCTCGGTGCCGGCGAAGAGGACGGCCGGGTCGAGGTTGCCCTGGAGCGCCTTGCCGGGGCCGACGCGGCGGGCCGCCTCGTCCAGCGGGACGCGCCAGTCGACGCCGACCACGTCGGCGCCCGCCTCGCCCATGAGGCCGAGGAGTTCGCCGGTGCCGACACCGAAGTGGATGCGCGGTACGCCGTACTCCTCGACCGCGCGGAACACCTTCGCGGACGCGGGCATCACCGAGCGGCGGTAGTCGGCGGGAGCGAGCGCGCCGACCCACGAGTCGAAGAGCTGCACCGCCGAGGCGCCGGCCTCGATCTGCACCTTCAGGAAGGCGGCGGTGATGTCGGCGAGCCGGTCCAGCAGGTCGGCCCACAGCTCCGGGTCGCCGTGCATGAGGGCCTTGGTGTGCTCGTGATTGCGGGACGGTCCGCCCTCGACAAGGTAGCTCGCGAGGGTGAAGGGCGCGCCGGCGAAGCCGATGAGCGGTGTGGCGCCCAGCTCGCCGGTGAGCATGCCGATGGCCTCGGTGACGTACCGGACGTCGTCGGGGGTGAGGGTCCGCAGCCGGTCCAGGTCCGCGCGGGTGCGGATCGGCTCGGCGACAACGGGTCCGACGCCCGGCTTGATGTCGAGGTCGACGCCGATGGCCTTGAGCGGCACCACGATGTCGCTGAAGAAGATCGCGGCGTCGACCTTGTGGCGCCGCACCGGCTGCAGCGTGATCTCGGTGACCAGCTCGGGCCGCATGCACGACTCCAGCATGGGGATGCCTTCGCGCACCTTCAGGTACTCCGGCAGCGACCGTCCCGCCTGCCGCATGAACCACACCGGCGTGTGGGGCACGGGCTCGCGCCTGCACGCCTTCAGGAACGCGGAGTCGTAGGTCTTCGTCTGCTGGCCCGAGGGGCGGTCAATGGCACTCACGCCCCGAATCTTCGCATGTGTGGCCAAGCGGCTCGCATGGTGAGGGTGTCCCTCCCTGCGCGAGGCCGTCCTTCCGCCTACTCTTCCCCGCATGGCTGCGGCTCAGGGACAGTTCTCCGATCACTCCGACGACGCCGAAGGAAAGAACGACAGGGAGGGTACGTCCGTCCCGCCCGCCTTCCGGCTGGCGGTGGAAGGGCTGCGCGGGGCGCGGCTGCGGCCGGAGATCGAGGTGGATCCGTCCCGCCCGCCCCAGCGGCTGGCCCCCTACGCGTACGCCCTGGAGGCGGCGGTCGTCGAGGACGACGAGGACCTCGCGGACGGCCGCCTGGTGCTGCTGCACGACCCGGCCGGTCACGACGCCTGGCAGGGCACCTTCCGTCTGGTGACGCTGGTCCGCGCCGAGCTGGAGCCCGAGATGGCGGCCGACCCGCTGCTGCCGGAGGTGTCCTGGTCGTGGCTGACGGGGGCGCTGGAGGCGCGCGGCCTGTCGTACGAGGAGGCTTCGGGCACGGTCACCCGTGCGGGGTCTCACTACTTCGGTGGACTCGCGGAGCGCCGCCCGGCGACGCAGATCGAGATCCGGGCGTCGTGGACGCCGCGCGAGGGCCACGGCGGGGTGCCGGACACGGCGGCGCACCTCGCCGCCTGGTGTGACCTGCTCTGCCAGATCGGTGGCCTCCCGCCCTCCGCGCCGGGCCCGCTGGAGCCGGGCGCCGCGGCGGTGGTCTCCCTCCCCCAGCGCCGCGGCCCGCAACACCCGTAGGGCGCCGCCCTCCGGAGGCTCCGGCGCCCGACCGCACCACCGGCGTGAGCCCATAGGCTGCGGGCACCGGCGGCGCGCCCACACCGCACTCCCGGCAGCGTCCGAACCGGCGCGCGGGGGCGTGTCCTGACGGACGGCGGGCGCCCCGCGTGGGACGGGGCGCTCGTAGGATGATCGATCGCCTGTCCGAATTGCCCCAATTGTTACTCACTAAATCGTGATCTTCCCCTAAAGGCGGGCGCCCGGGCTGCCGAAGAGGTCTGTGACCCTTCAAACACGGTTCGCCCGGCTTCTTCCCCGAGCCGGCTGTGTGCCGCACCTTCCCAGGAGGCCTGGTGTCCGTTCTCCTCGAGCAGCCCGCAAGCCTGGTCGCCTACCGCCCGAACAAGCCGACGGCCATGGTCGTCGTGGCCGACCCGCGCGTCCGCTCCACCGTCACCCGCCACCTGTGGGCGCTCGGAGTGCGTGACGTCATCGAGGCGTCGTCCATCGCGGAGGCTCGTCCCCGCGTCGGCAGCCCGCGCGACATCTGCGTTGCCGACGTCCACCTGCCCGATGGCTCCGGGCTCACCCTGCTGTCCGAGACCCGTGCGGCGGGCTGGCCCAACGGGCTCGCCCTCTCGGCCGCCGACGACATCGGTGCGGTGCGCAACGCGCTGGCCGGCGGCGTCAAGGGTTACGTCGTCACCGGTACGCGCACGAACATCGGCCACCCGACCCGCCCCGGCGCCGCCCCCATCGGCGCCGCGGCGGCCCGGCTCGGCCACCGCCGCCCCCCGGGTGCCCCGAGCCACCCGGGCGGCTACCGGGAGCTCTCCGGCCGCGAGGTCGAAGTGCTCAGACTGGTCGCCGAGGGTCAGTCGAACAAGGCCATCGGCGTGTCGATGGGCCTGTCCGCGCTGACCGTCAAGAGCCACCTCGCCCGCATCGCCCGCAAGCTGGGCACCGGCGACCGGGCCGGAATGGTCGCCGTGGCACTTCGTACGGGAATCATCCACTGACCGGTTCACACCACCCCCGCGCCCGTCGACGGAACGTTCCGTCGACGGGCGCCCGCCGTTCACGGATACCCTTGACAGGTGACCGACGCCCAAGAGACCGCAGCAGAGACAGCACTGCGAACCACCGGGGGCGGCCCTCCGGACGACGGCGTCGCAGACGGCGTGGTCGAAGAGACGCCCATTCCCCTGCTGGAGCCCCGTGAGGGGATCCCGCCCGTCGTGGCCGACGAGCATGCCCTCGCCGAGGTGATCGCCGCCTTCGCGGGCGGCACCGGCCCCGTCGCCGTCGACGCCGAGCGCGCGTCGGGCTACCGCTACGGCCAGCGGGCCTACCTGGTGCAGCTGCGCCGGGAGGGCGCGGGCAGCGCGCTGATCGACCCGGTCGGCTGCCCCGACCTGTCCGGCCTCGGCGAGGCCCTGGCCGGCGCGGAGTGGATCCTGCACGCCGCGACCCAGGACCTGCCGTGCCTGCGCGAAATAGGCATGGTGCCCACCCGCCTGTTCGACACGGAGCTGGCCGGCCGCCTCGCCGGGTTCCCCCGGGTCGGCCTCGGCGCGATGGTCGAGTCGGTGCTGGGGTTCGCCCTGGAGAAGGGCCACTCCGCGGTGGACTGGTCCACCCGCCCGCTGCCCGAGCCCTGGCTCCGGTACGCCGCGCTGGACGTCGAGCTGCTCGTCGACCTGCGTGACGCGCTGGAGAAGGAGCTGGACCGGCAGGGCAAGCTGGACTGGGCGCACCAGGAGTTCGACGCCATCGCCTCCGCCCCGCCGCCCCCGCCCCGCAAGGACCCCTGGCGCCGGACGTCCGGCATGCACAAGGTGCGCCGGCGCCGTCAGATGGCGGTCGTCCGGGAGCTGTGGACCGCGCGCGACCGGATCGCCCAGCGGCGTGACGTGTCGCCCGGCAAGGTCCTCAGCGACGCCGCGATCGTCGAGGCGGCCCTGGCGCTGCCGGCCAATGTGCACGCGCTGACCGCCCTGCCCGGGTTCGGGCACCGCATGGGGCGCCGCCAGCTGGAGCAGTGGCAGGCGGCGGTGGACCGCGCGAAGGCGCTGCCCGACGCCGAGCTGCCGCAGCCCGGCCAGCAGGTGCAGGGGCCGCCCCCGCCGCGCGCCTGGGCGGACAAGGACCCGGCGGCCGCGGCGCGGCTGTCCGCCGCCCGTGCGGCCGTGTCCGCGCTGGCCGAGGCGCTGAACCTGCCCCCCGAGAACCTGATCACGCCGGACACGGTGCGCCGGGTGTGCTGGGAGCCGCCCGCCGAGATCACCGCCGAATCGGTGGCGGGCGCGCTCGCCGGGTACGGGGCGCGGTCCTGGCAGGTCGAGCAGGTCACACCGGTGCTGGTCGGTGCGCTGAGCGCCTCGAAGGCGTAAGAGCGGCAGTGAAGGGTGCCCCCTCCGTCGGAGGGGGCACCCTTCTTCCGTGGCCACGCGGTGTGACGTTCAACGCTCCGGGCGGGGGGACTGTGCAGTCTGGTTACCCGTAAGTAGCATGGGGCGTGCAAGCGCGCGCTTAGCCGCGTGCCCGCAGCAGTGCCATCCCGCACCCTGGAGGAGAGCCATCGTGCCTCGTACCGTCAGGGACGTCGTCTTCGTCGACGGCGTCCGCACCCCGTTCGGCAAGGCGGGCCCGAAGGGCATCTACCACGAGACCCGCGCCGACGATCTCGTCGTGAAGGCCATCCGGGAGCTGCTGCGCCGCAACCCCGGCCTGGACCCCGCGCGGATCGACGAGGTCGCCATCGCCGCGACCACCCAGATCGGTGACCAGGGCCTGACCATCGGCCGTACCGCCGGCATCCTGGCGGGCCTGCCGCAGTCGGTGCCCGGCTACTCGATCGACCGCATGTGCGCGGGCGCCCTGACCGCCGTGACCTCGGTCGCCGGTTCGATCGCCTTCGGCGCGTACGACGCCGTCATCGCCGGTGGTGTCGAGCACATGGGCCGCCACCCCATGGGCGAGGGCGTCGACCCGAACCCCCGTTTCGTCAGCGAGAAGCTGGTCGACGAGTCCGCCCTGTTCATGGGCATGACCGCCGAGAACCTGCACGACCGCTACCCGCACATCACCAAGCAGCGCGCCGACGAGTACGCCGTGCGCTCCCAGGAGAAGGCCGCCAAGGCGTACGCCAACGGCAAGATCCAGGCCGACCTGGTGCCGATCTCGGTGCGCCGCACCAACGCCGAGGCGGGCGAGACGGGCTGGGGCCTGGTCACCGCCGACGAGCCGATGCGCCCGGGCACAACCCTGGAGTCGCTGGCCGGCCTGAAGACGCCGTTCCGCGTCCACGGCAACGTCACCGCCGGTAACGCCGCGGGCCTCAACGACGGCGCCACCGCGTCGATCATCGCGTCCGAGGACTTCGCCCGCGAGAACGACCTCCCGGTCAAGATGCGCCTCGTGTCGTACGCCTTCGCCGGCGTCGAGCCCGAGGTCATGGGTTACGGCCCGATCCCGGCCACCGAGAAGGCCCTCGCCAAGGCCGGCCTGTCGATCGAGGACATCAACCTCTTCGAGATCAACGAGGCCTTCGCCGTCCAGGTGCTGGCCTTCCTGGACCACTACGGCATCGCCGACGACGACGCGCGCGTCAACCAGTACGGCGGTGCCATCGCCTTCGGCCACCCGCTCGCCTCCTCCGGCGTGCGTCTGATGACGCAGCTGGCGCGGCAGTTCGAGGAGCAGCCGGAGGTCCGTTACGGCCTCACCACCATGTGCGTCGGCTTCGGCATGGGCGCGACGGTCATCTGGGAAAACCCCCACTGGGAGGGCAAGTGAGCACCACCGCTGAGCTTTTGAAGGGTGCGGCCGAGCTGTTCCCGGACGAGGTCGTCACCAGCGCCCACGTACGCCACTTCGACCTGCCCTTCGGGGCGGGCCGGTTCGCGCTGATCACGCTGGACAACGGCTTCGACCACACCAAGCCGACCACCTTCGGCCCGCAGTCGCTGGCGAACCTGAACACCGCCATCGACCAGGTCGAGAAGGAGGCGGCCGAGGGCACCATCGTCGGCGTCGGCCTCACCGGCAAGCCGTTCATCTTCGCCGTCGGCGCCGACCTCAAGGGCGTCGAGCTGCTGAAGCGCCACGAGGACGCGCTGGCCATCGGCAAGGGCGGCCACGACGTCTTCAAGCGGCTGTCGTCGCTGGGCGTGCCGACCTTCGCGTACTACAACGGCGCGGCCATGGGCGGCGGTGTCGAGGCCGGTCTGCACTGCACCTACCGCACCGTGTCGGCGGCCCTGCCGGCGTTCTCGCTGCCCGAGGTGTTCCTCGGTCTGGTTCCCGGCTGGGGCGGCTGCGCCATCCTGCCGAACCTCATCGGCGCGGACCGTGCGGTCTCGGTGATCATCGAGAACTCGCTCAACCAGAACAAGCAGCTCAAGGGCAAGCAGGTCTACGAGCTCGGGATCGCCGACGCGATCTTCGAGGGCGCGGACTTCCTGGAGCAGTCCCTGCTGTGGACCGCCTCCGTCCTCAAGGGTGAGATCGTCGTCGAGCGCGCCGAGATCGACCGCGGCGAGGCGTGGGACGCGGCCGTCGCCAAGGGCCGCTTCATCGCGGACTCCAAGGTGCACGGCGCGGCCCCGGCCGCGTACCGCGCCCTGGACATCATCGAGGCGGCCAAGGACGGGGACCTCCAGAAGGGCTTCGATGCCGAGGACACCGCGCTGGCCGACCTGATCATGGGCGGCGAGCTGCGCTCCGGCATCTACGCCTTCAACCTGGTCCAGAAGCGCGCCAAGCGCCCGGCGGGTGCCCCGGACAAGAGCCTGGCCCGTCCGGTCACCAAGGTGGGCGTCGTCGGCGCCGGTCTGATGGCCTCCCAGCTCGCGCTGCTCTTCCTGCGCCGCCTGGAGGTGCCGGTCGTCCTGACCGACATCGACCAGGAGCGCGTCGACAAGGGCGTGGGCTACGTCCACGGCGAGATCGAGAAGCTGCTCGGCAAGGGCCGCATCAACCAGGACAAGGCCAACCGCCTCAAGGGCCTGGTCTCGGGCGTCCTGGACAAGGCCGAGGGCTTCGCTGACGCGGACTTCATCATCGAGGCCGTGTTCGAGGAGATGTCGGTCAAGCAGAAGGTGTTCGCGGAGGTCGAGGCGGTCGCCCCGGCGCACGCGATCCTCGCCACCAACACCTCCTCGCTGTCGGTGTCGGAGATGGCCTCCAAGCTCCAGCACCCGGAGCGCGTGGTCGGCTTCCACTTCTTCAACCCGGTCGCGATCCTCCCGCTGCTGGAGATCGTCCGCGGCGAGCAGACCGACGACGCCTCCCTCGCCACCGCCTTCGGCGTGGCGAAGAAGCTGAAGAAGACCGCGGTCCTCACCAAGGACGCCCCGGCGTTCGTCGTGAACCGCATCCTCACCCGCTTCATGGGCGAGATCCAGAACGTCATCGACGAGGGCACGCCGGTCGAGACCGCGGAGAAGGCCATCGAGCCGCTCGGTCTGCCGATGTCCCCGCTGGTGCTGCTGGAGCTGGTCGGCCCGGCGATCGGTCTGCACGTCTCGGAGACCCTGAACCGCGCCTTCCCGGACCGCTTCACGGTCTCCCCGAACCTCGCCGCCGTCGTCAAGGCGGGCAAGCGCGGCTTCTACGTCTACGACTCGGGCAAGCCCGAGCTGGACCCCGAGGTCGCGGCGCTGCTGAAGCAGGGCGACACCGTCCTGACGGAGCAGCAGGTGCGGGACCGCGTCCTGGACGCGGTGGCGCAGGAGATCGGCCTCATGCTGGACGAGGGCGTCGTCGCCGAGGCCCAGGACATCGACCTGTGCCTCATCACGGGCGCCGGCTGGCCCTTCCACCTGGGCGGCATCACGCCGTACCTGGACCGCGAGGGCGTCTCGGAGCGCGTGAACGGCAAGCGCTTCCTGGCGCAGGGCGTGGCGAGCGTCCCGGCGTAACCGCCGAAGGCGACGGGCCGCGGGGGATGTCCCCCTGCGGCCCGTCGGCCGTTTCCGGGGCCGTGCCCCCACTCACCGGCCCGCAGTCGGCGACGCGCCGGGGTGGGGCCGTGCAGGGTCGCCCCCGCAGGGGACCGGCGGCGTTACCGGGGCTCCCATCCCCGTGACCCGAGGCCGCCGGCCCCGAGGAGGCGAGCCCGGAGGGGCCACGCCCCCACCCACCGGGGGTCACCGGCACGAGGCACCGCCCCGCAGCGAACCGGGACAAGGCGCCGCCCCGGTCCCGTTGTGCCCACCCGTCCCGCCCTGCGGGACGACTGCCCACACCGAGACCGGCGGGACGATTGCCCACAACGGGGCGGGACGATTGCCCACAACGGGCGGTCAGGCCTCCGGGTCGGGTTCCGCAAGAGCCTCGAGGAGGGCTTCGCCGTACTTGGCCAGCTTGTTCTCGCCGACACCGCTGACGCCGCCCAGTTCGGCGAGCGTGGTGGGCGGGGCGGTGGCGATCTGGCGGAGCGTGGCGTCGTGGAAGATGACGTACGCGGGGACGCCCTGCTCCTTCGCGGTGGCCGCCCGCCAGGCGCGGAGCCGCTCGAAGACCGGGAGCGCCTCCTCGGGCAGGTCGGCGACCGGGGCGCGCTTGGCCGCCTTCGCCGCGCGGGCCGGGCGCTCCGGTTCACTGCGCAGCATGACCTCGCGGCGGCCGCCGAGGACGTCGGCGGAGGTGTCGGTGAGGACGAGCGTGCCGTAGTCGCCCTCGACGGCGAGCAGGCCCTGGGCGAGGAGCTGGCGCACGACGCCGCGCCACTGGGACTCGTTCAGCTCGGTGCCGATGCCGAAGACGCTCAGCGCGTCGTGGTCGAACTGGATCACCTTGGCCGTCTTGCGGCCGAGCAGGATGTCGATGAGCTGGCCGGCGCCGAACTTCTGGTTCCGCTCCCGTTTGAGCCGCACGATCGTCGACAGCAGCTTCTGCGCGGCGATGGTGCCGTCCCAGGACTTGGGCGGCGACAGGCAGGTGTCGCAGTTCCCGCAGGCCGCCGACTCCTGGCCGAAGTACGCCAGCAGCCGCACCCGGCGGCATTCGACGGTCTCGCACAGGGCCAGCATGGCGTCGAGGTGCGCGGCGAGGCGGCGCCGGTGCTCGGCGTCGCCCTCGCTGCCGTCGATCATCTTCCGCTGCTGGACGACGTCCTGGAGCCCGTAGGCGAGCCAGGCCGTGGACGGCAGGCCGTCGCGCCCGGCGCGGCCGGTCTCCTGGTAGTAGCCCTCGACGGACTTCGGCAGGTCGAGGTGGGCGACGAAGCGTACGTCGGGCTTGTCGATGCCCATGCCGAAGGCGATGGTGGCGACGACGACGAGCCCGTCCTCGCGGAGGAACCGCGCCTGGTTCTCGGCGCGGACCCGGGCGTCGAGGCCCGCGTGGTACGGGACGGCGTCGATGCCGTTCTGCACGAGGAACGCCGCGGTCTTCTCGACGGACGCCCGCGAGAGGCAGTAGACGATGCCCGCGTCGCCCGCGTGCTCGGCGCGGATAAGTTCCAGCAGCTGCCGCTTGGGCTCGTTCTTGGGGGCGATGCGGTACTGGATGTTGGGGCGGTCGAAGCTCGCGACGAAGTGCCGGGCGTCGTCCAGGTTGAGCCGGGCGGCGATCTCGGCGTGGGTGGCGCGGGTGGCGGTCGCCGTGAGGGCGATGCGCGGCACGTCGGGCCACCGCTCGTGGAGCGTGGACAGCTGGAGGTAGTCGGGGCGGAAGTCGTGGCCCCACTGGGCGACGCAGTGCGCCTCGTCGATGGCGAACAGCGAGATGGTGCCGCGCTGGAGGAGCTGGAGCGTGGACTCCACGCGCAGCCGCTCCGGCGCCAGGTACAGCAGGTCCAGCTCCCCGGCGGCGAACTCGGCCTCCACCAGCCGCCGCTCGTCCAGGTCCTGGGTGGAGTTGAGGAACCCGGCCCGTACGCCGAGGGCCCGCAGCGCGTCGACCTGGTCCTGCATGAGGGCGATCAGCGGGGAGACGACGACGCCGACGCCCCGGCGGACCAGGGCGGGGATCTGGTAGCACAGCGACTTGCCGCCGCCGGTCGGCATGAGGACGAGGGCGTCGCCGCCGCCCACCACGTGGTCGATGATCTCCCGCTGCTCGCCGCGGAAGGAGTCGTACCCGAAGACCTTGCCCAGCACCCGCAGGGCTTCGTCGGTCTCGGTCTCGGTCGCGTGCTGGCCGGCGGGGGATGTCATCCGCCGATTCTACGAGCGGCCGCCCCGAACGGCCCAAACGGCGGACGGGGCGGCGGCGGTTGCGGTAGGGCTACGGGGCCTCGGTCCGCGCCGGGCGGCCGCGGCCGCTCAGGCGGCTGTGGGAGCGCCCGTACAGGAAGTAGACGACGATGCCGATCGCCATCCAGACGGCGAAGCGGAACCACGTCTCGTTGGGCAGGTTCAGCATCAGCCACAGCGAGGCCGCCACCGACAGGATCGGCACCACGGGCACCCAGGGGGTGCGGAAGGCGCGGGGCAGGTCGGGGCGGGTGCGGCGCAGGATGATCACGCCGATCGCGACGACGACGAAGGCGAAGAGGGTGCCGATGTTCACCAGGGTCGCCAGCTCGTCGATGCTGGTGAAGCCGGCGACGAAGGCGATGATCACGCCGAGCAGGATGGTCGGCCGGTAGGGGGTGCGGAACTTCGGGTGGGTGACCGAGAAGAACCGCGGGAGCAGCCCGTCGCGGCTCATGGCGAAGAAGACGCGGGTCTGGCCGAGCAGCAGGATGAGGCACACGGTGGTGAGACCGACCGCGGCGCCGAAGCCGATCACGCCGCCGAAGAAGGGGTGCCCGACGGCTTTGAACGCGTCGGCGAGCGGGGCGCTGGTGGACAGCTCGGTGTAGTGCTGCATACCGGTCACGACGAGCGCGACCGCCACGTAGAGGATGGTGCAGATGAGGAGCGAGCCGAGGATGCCGCGCGGCATGTCCCGCTGCGGCACCTTGGTCTCCTCGGCGGCGGTGGCGACGACGTCGAAGCCGATGAAGGCGAAGAAGACGATGGACGCGGCGGTGAAGATGCCCATGACGCCGAAGTTCGTCGGGTCGTAGCCGAAGATCGTCTGGACGAGCGCGGCGTCCCAGCCGGACGAGGACTCGGGGGTCACGGCCTTGGGGATGAAGGGCGAGTAGTTGTCGCCCACGATGAAGAACAGGCCGGCGATGATCACGATCATGACCACGGTGACCTTGATGGCCACGACGAGCGCGGTGATGCGGGCCGACAGCTTCATGCCGACGACCAGGACGGCCGTGAGCACCAGGACCAGGATGAAGGCGAGCAGGTCGAAGGTGCCGCCCTCCGCGTCGGGCCCTTGCAACCATGCGGGTAGATGCCAGTTGACGTTGTCCATCAGTGAGCGCACGTAGCCGGACCAGCCGACGGCGACGACCGCGGTGCCCAGGGCGAACTCCAGGACCAGGTCCCAGCCGATGATCCAGGCGGGCAGCTCGCCGAGGGAGGCGTACGCGAAGGTGTACGCCGATCCGGCCACGGGGACCGTGGAGGCGAACTCCGCGTAGCAGAGGGCCGCCAGGGCGCAGACGATGCCGGCGGCGACGAACGCGAGCGCGGTCGCCGGGCCCGCGTTCTCCTTGGCGACCTTTCCGGTCAGGACGAAGATGCCCGTGCCGATGATGACACCGACGCCGAAGACCGTCAGGTCCCAGGCGGACAGGGACTTCTTGAGTGCGTGTTCCGGCTCCTCGGTGTCCTGGATCGACTGCTCGACGCTCTTAGTCCGGAACATCCCGGTGTCGCGTGACTGCTGGCCCATACTCACCGGCGTACCTCCGTAGCCATCGGCCTCTACCGCCCATGATCGAGAGAGGTGCGGGACGGCGCCCGCCCTGAGAGCCCCTTTCACACGAATGGACCGGCCGGAAACCCCTGGGGTTACTCCGACCGGTCCAATGCGCGGTGGTACGGCGGCTGCGTCAGTCGCGGGCGGCCTCGACCTCCGCCTGCTCGTACCGGCCGTCCAGCTTGGAGACGAGGCCGGTGACCTGGCGCGCGATGTCGGGGGCGGTGAGCCCGATCTCGGTCATGACCTCCTTGCGGGAGGCGTGGTCCAGGAAGCGCGGCGGGATGCCGAAGTCGCGCAGCGGTACGTCGACGCCCGCGTCGCGCAGCGCCTGGGCGACCGCGCAGCCGACGCCGCCGACGCGGCCGTTGTCCTCGACGGTGACGACGACGCGGTGGCGGTCGGCGAGCGGCGCCATGGCCTCGTCGACCGGCTTGACCCAGCGCGGGTCGACGACGGTGGTGGAGATGCCCTGCTGGTCGAGCAGGCCGGCGATCTCCAGGCACATGGGCGCGAGGGCGCCGACGGAGACCAGGAGGACGTCCGGGGTGTCTGTGCCGGCCTCGCGCAGCACGTCCAT
The DNA here is from genome assembly GCF_009739905.1 of Streptomyces ficellus. NCBI lineage: Bacteria > Bacillati > Actinomycetota > Actinomycetes > Kitasatosporales > Streptomycetaceae > Streptomyces > Streptomyces ficellus. Next base: position 1,514,398 of record NZ_CP034279.1, read on the forward strand.
GCCGCCGACGCGGCCGACCGCCTCGACGGCGGGGCCGACCGCGCCCTTGGAGTAGCGCACGACGGTCGGCGCGTCGTCGACCTCGACGGCCTCGCGCAGCTGGGCGCGGACCTGGTCGGCGTCGCGCGGGGCGGCGATCCGCAGGCCGGGGACGACCTGGAGGATCGACATGTCCCACATGCCGTTGTGGGAGGCGCCGTCGGTGCCGGTGATGCCGGCCCGGTCGAGGACGAACGTCACTCCGCACTTGTGCAGGGCGACGTCCATCAGGACCTGGTCGAAGGCGCGGTTGAGGAAGGTGGCGTAGACGGCGAAGACCGGGTGGAGGCCGCCGGTGGCGAGGCCGGCGGCGGAGACGGCGCCGTGCTGCTCGGCGATGCCGACGTCGTAGACCCGCTCGGGGAAGGCCTTGGCGAACTTGTCGAGGCCCACCGGCTGGAGCATGGCCGCGGTGATGGCGACGATGTCCTCGCGCTCGTGGCCGAGCTTGACCATCTCGTCGGCGAAGACGCCGGTCCAGTCGGCGCCGGAGGTGGAGATCGGCAGGCCGGTGTCCGGGTGGATCTTGCCGACGGCGTGGAAGCGGTCGGCCTCGTCGGCGAGGGCCGGCTGGTAGCCGCGGCCCTTCTCGGTCAGGCAGTGCACGATGACCGGGCCGCCGAACCGCTTGGCGCGGGTCAGGGCGGACTCCAGGGCCTCGATGTCGTGGCCGTCGATGGGCCCGACGTACTTCAGGCCGAGGTCCTCGAACATGCCCTGCGGGGCGATGAAGTCCTTCAGGCCCTTCTTGGCGCCGTGCAGCGTCTCGTAGAGCGGGCGGCCCACGACCGGCGTGCGGTCGAGGATCTCCTTCGTACGGGCGAGGAAGCGCTCGTAGCCGTCGGTCGTGCGCAGCGTGGCGAGGTGGTTGGCGAGACCGCCGATCGTCGGGGCGTAGGAGCGCTCGTTGTCGTTGACGACGATGACGAGCGGGCGGTCCTTGGCCTCGGCGATGTTGTTGAGCGCCTCCCAGGCCATGCCGCCGGTGAGGGCGCCGTCACCGATGACGGCGACGACGTGGTCGTCGCGCTCCAGCACCTCGTTGGCCTTGGCGAGGCCGTCGGCCCAGCCGAGGACGGTCGAGGCGTGGCTGTTCTCGATGATGTCGTGCTCGGACTCGGAGCGGGCCGGGTAGCCGGACAGACCGCCCTTCATCTTCAGCTTGGAGAAGTCCTGCCGTCCGGTGAGCAGCTTGTGGACGTAGGACTGGTGGCCGGTGTCCCAGAGGATCTTGTCCTTCGGGGACTCGAAGACGCGGTGCAGGGCGATGGTCAGCTCGACCACGCCGAGGTTCGGTCCGAGGTGACCGCCGGTCTTGGAGACGGCGTCCACCAGGAAGGACCGGATCTCCGCGGCCAGCTGGTCCAGCTGCTCCGGGGCGAGCCGGTCGAGATCGCGCGGGCCCGTGATACGGGTCAGCAGAGCCACCCGTGCCTCCTTGCGTGTTGAGCTGGTCGAGCTGCCGATTTGGTCGAGTCTAATGTTCCGCCCCTGGTGATGGTCATCGGGCGGTGCCTTACACGTCGTGCCGTTGGCTCAGACGCAGCAATGCCCGGCGCCGGTTGAGGGCGCCGGGCATTGCGATGGTCACACGTTGGTCATTTCCGGGCAGGTGTCGTCGGATACGGTCCGACCTGCTCAGACATGTTCAGACACGGTCACACTAGGCGCGACCTGCGGTCTTCTGGGTCCGGCGGGACACGGAGTCGATCACGACCGCGGCGAGGAGCACCGCGCCGGTGATCATGTACTGGATCTCCGACGCCATGCCGAGCATGTTCAGGCCCTGCTGGATCGACTGGATCACGATCATGCCGAGCAGCGCCGACCAGACCTTGCCCCGGCCGCCGAAGAGGCTGGTGCCGCCGATGACGGCCGCCGCGATGACCAGCATCAGCGTGTTGCCGCCGCCCAGGCTCTTGGTGGCGCCGCCGGAGAGGCTGGCCACGAAGAGACCGCCGAAGGCGGCGAGCAGGCCCGAGAGGCCGAAGACGACGATCCGGACCCGGTCGACGTTGATACCGGCGCGGCGCGCCGCCTCGGCGTTGCCGCCGACCGCGAACACCTGACGGCCGAAGGTGGTGCGGCGCGCGACGAAGTCGGCGACGACCAGCACGGCGAGGAAGAGCACCAGGGCGAGCGGCAGGCCGCGGGCGCCGGCGGGCTCGTTCAGGACGTACGCGACGACGAAGCAGAGCACGGCGACGAAGCCGGCCCGCAGCGCGATCTCGCTCGCGGGGCGGGCGGGCAGCGCGGCGGCCTTGCGGCGCTTGCTGTCCAGCAGCAGGGACGCGGCGTAGGCGAGGACGGCCACCACGGCGAGGCCGTACGCGGCGGCCTTGTCCTCGAAGTAGTAGCCGGTCAGGTGCTCCACGACGCTGCCGGTCGGCGCGTTGATCGAGCCTTCCTTGCCCATCATCCAGATCTGGAGGCCCGACCAGCCGAGGAAGCCGGCGAGGGTGACCACGAACGCCGGGACGCCGATCTTGGCGAAGAAGAAGCCGTGCAGCAGGCCGAGCGCGAGGCCGGAGAGCACGGCGATCACGACGGCGAGCCAGTCGTTCATGCCGTTGCTCACGTTGAGCACGGCCCAGACGGCGGCGCCGACACCCGCGACGGAGCCGACCGACAGGTCGATCTCGCCGAGGATCAGGACGAAGACGATGCCGACCGCCATGATGCCGAGGCCGGACGTGTAGACCGCGATGTTGGCGACGGAGCTGGCGGAGAGGAAGTTGCTGTTCTGCGACTGGAAGACGATCGCGATGACGATCAGACCGATGAACACGGGCAGGGAGCCCAGCTCACCGCCGCGCACCTTGCGGGTGAACTCGGTCCAGTAGCCCTTGAGGCCCTCCTCGCGGACGAGGAGGCGCGGGTCGACGGCCGGAACGGGTGCGGCCGACTGCTCCGTCGCCTCGGAGGCGGACACCTTGGTGGCCGTCGTAACGACAGGGGCCGTCGAGGCGACAGGGGCCGCGGGGGCGTCACCGGCGCCGGCGGGAGCCGCTGAGGCGTCGGCGGTGCCGTCGGGGTTCGTGGTGCCGTCGGGGTTCGTGGTGCCCTCGGGGGTGGGGTCGCCGGGGGTCTTGGTGAGGTCGCTCACTTCGCGTCCTCCTTCGTGGCCGTACGCGCCTGCCGGCGGGTCACGGCGTTGTCCGTGGCGCCGGTGATCGCGGCGATGATCTCTTCGTGCGTGGTGTCCGCGACGTTGAAGACACCGTTGTTGCGGCCCAGGCGCAGCACCGCGACCTTGTCGGCGACGGCGCGGACGTCGGCCATGTTGTGGCTGATGAGGATGACTCCGTGGCCGCGCTCGCGCAGCCGCTCCACCAGGTCGAGGACCTGCGCGGTCTGCTCGACGCCGAGGGCGGCGGTCGGCTCGTCCAGGATGACGATCTTGGGGTCGCCGATCAGGGCGCGCGCGATGGCGACGACCTGACGCTGGCCGCCGGACAGGGCGGCGACGGGTATGCGGACGCTGGGGATGCGGATGGACAGGGTGTCCAGCAGCTCCTTGGCGCGCTTCTCCATCGCGATCTCGTCGAGGACGGAGAGGCTCTTCAGCTCGCTGCCGAGGAAGAGGTTGGCGACGACGTCGAGGTTGTCGCACAGGGCGAGGTCCTGGTAGACGGTCGCGACGCCGAGGTCCTGGGCGTCGTTCGGCCGGCTGATCCGGACCGTGCTGCCCTCCCACTCGATGGCGCCGTCGTCGATGGGGTGGACCCCCGAGATGGTCTTGACGAGCGTGGACTTGCCGGCGCCGTTGTCGCCGACCAGGGCGACCACCTCACCGGCGTGGATCTCCAGGTCTACGTCGGTCAGCGCCTGAACGGCGCCGAACCGCTTGGAGACCCCGCGCAACGCCAGCACGGGCGTAGCGAACACGTGAATCATCTCCTTCGCCGCCTGTCCGGCGGGGATGGTGGTACGTCGAGCACGAAGACGTGGCCCCGGCGCGGTCCTGACCGTCCCGGCGGTTCCGGGTCCGGGCGGCCGGGTCTCACCGCGGAGCGGGGAGGGTGGCCTGGGGGGCTGGGGGGCCGTGGGGCCGGTCGTCGGTGGGTGGGCCGGTGGCCCTGGTGGCCCTGGTGACGCGGTGGGGGCCGGGTGGCCTGGTGCCGGTGCCGCCGGCCGGGGCTCCCGACCGGTGGCCGTGGTCCCCGGCCCGCCCGCCCGCCGGTCGCCCTGACCGCCTCCGCTCCCGGGGCGTGACCCGCGCGGGGCGGGCCGTGCCGGGGGCGGGGAGAGTCCGGCGCCCGCCCGCGCTTGCGGGGCGTGGAAGGGCGGGTCGCCGGACCGGTACGGGGCGGGGCAGACCACGGGGTGGCCAGGCCGCGCGCGGCGTAACGTTTCTGCGGGTTACTTGATGCCGGCGGCGGCGCAGGCCGCCTTGTACTCGGCCGTGCAGATGTCGGCGGCCTTGTAGACCTTGTCCGCGATGATCGTGGAGGCGATGTTCTCCTTGGTCACGACCTGCGCGTCGTACAGCTTGGCCGGGATGCCCTTGAACTCACCGGTGAGGCTGTCGACCTTCGTCGGCGCGAGGTCGTCGATCTTCTCGCCCTTGAGCAGGCGGACCGCGATCTCGGCGGTGGTCTCGGCCTCCGGCTTGATCTGCTTGTAGATCGTGAACGCCTGGTCGCCCGACAGGATGCGCTGGAGACCCGCGAGCTCGGCGTCCTGGCCGCCGACCGGGACCTTGACGCCCTGCTTCTTCAGGGCGGTGATGATGCCGCCGGCCATGCCGTCGTTGGCCGAGTAGACGCCCTGGAAGCCGCCCTTGCCCAGGGAGTCGATGGCGGCGCCCATCTTCTTGTTGGCCTCGTCCGGGGACCAGTCCGGGATGTCCTGCTCGTAGACGACCTTCTTGACACCGGTGTCCAGGACGCTGTGCGCGCCCTTCTTGAACAGCGGGGCGTTGGGGTCGGTCGGCGAGCCGTTGATCATGACAACGTTGCTCTCCTTGGCCTTGGCGCCCAGCGCCTTGACCAGGCCCTCGCCCTGGAGGCGGCCGATCTTCTCGTTGTCGTAGCTGACGTACGCGGAGATGGGGCCCTCGGCGAGGCGGTCGTACGCGACGACCTTCACGCCCTGCTTGTCGGCCTGCTGCACCCAGGACTTGGTGGCCTTGTAGTCGACCGAGTCCAGGATGATCACCTTGACGCCCTGGGTGACGAGGGCGTCGAACTGCTTCTTCTGGGTCTCGGTGTCCTGCGCGGCGTTGTTGTACTGCACCTTGCAGTCCCCGCACAGAGCCTTGATCTTCGCCTCGATGATCGGGCGGTCGAAGGTCTCGTAGCGGGTCGTCTTGTTCTCCGGCAGCAACAGACCGATGGTCTTGTTGTCGCCACCACCGCCGCCGGCGCTGTCGCCGTCGCCCGCCTTGCCACAAGCGGCGAGGGAAGCGGCCATGGAGACCGCTGCCGTGCCTATGACGATGCGTCGCGTCATTGCGTTCATGTGGGTTGCCTCCCTGACGAGGCCGCGACGTTGCGGCCGAGGTGGCAGGAAGTCAACTCGGCCCCCACGTCGCCGTCAAGGAGTAAATTGACAACGAGATGACAACGGTGCCATCCGTTATCTAAGTGAACGCAGGGCTCGCGGTCGCGAGAGCGTTCTCCAACAGGGTCGAATCGCCCATCTCGCTCAGGACGAGCGCGAGGGCGCCGAGCACCTCGGCCCGGCCGCCGAGGGCACCGGGAGCGACCGAGAGCTGCCGGGCGGCGCTGGGGATGGCGTACCGGGAGACCGACTCGCGGATGGGGCCCAGCACCAGCTCGCCGGCCTCCGCGAGGTCGCCGCCGAGGACGACCCGGCTGGGGTTGAGCAGGTTGCACAGGTTGGCCACGCCGCTGCCGATGTGGCGCCCGACGTCCCCGATCACCCGGCGGCAGCCGGGGTCGCCCTCGCGGGCCAGCTGCACCACCCGCTCCATGGTGAGGTCGGGGCCGTGGCTGGGCTGGAGCAGTGGCAGCACGTACCGGGCGGCGGTGAACGTCTCGAGGCAGCCGCGGTTGCCGCAGCGGCAGACGGGGCCGGACTCGTCGAGCGTGATGTGGCCGATCTCGCCGGCGGTGCCGCCGGGGCCCCGGTAGATCTGCCCGTCTATCACCAGACCGGCGCCGACACCGCTGGCCACCTTGATGTACGCCAGGTCTTTGACCCCGCGGCCGCCGCCCCAGACCAGCTCGCCGAGCGCCCCGAGGTTGGCGTCGTTGTCGACGTACACCGGGACGCCGAGGCGCCCGGCCAGCTCCTCGCTCGGGTTGATCCCCGTCCAGCCCGGCAGGATGGAGGTGGAGCCGAGGGTGCCGGAGGAGACGTCGATCGGGCCCGGTACGCCGAGGCCGACGCCGACGACCTTGTCCTGGCTGATGCCGGTGGCCGCGATCAGGCGTTTGACCAGGGCTTCCGCCCGGTCGAAGCCCTCCGCGGACGACGCGTCGACATCGAGCGGCTCGGACTCCTCGGCGAGCACCTGGTGGGCCAGGTTGCCGACGGCGACCCGCAGGTGGGTGTGGCCGAAGTCGACGCCGATGACGATGCCGGCGTCGCCGCTGAGCGAGACGCTGCGGGCCCGGCGGCCTCCCGCGGAGGTGGGCGTGACCTCGACCGTTCCGCTGTCCTTGAGCTCGCGGACGATGTTGGACACCGTGGCGGCGGACAGGCCGGTGGTCCTGGCGATCTCCGCCTGGGTGAGCGAACCCGCCATGCGCACGGCGCGTACGACCCGCTCGAGATTGGCCCGATGCAGAGATGTCTGCGACCCCGGAGTCTCCATCGACTCACTCACTCCTGCCGTTTTCTCCAACATGTGAACTCTAAGCTGAGCCTTTTGGGTTGGTCCCCGTCAAGACCTTGAGCGTTGTAGGCCTCTGATGAGCGAATTGGATGCGGAGGAATCGGATATTTAGCAGCAGTTCACAAGGAAACGGCCCGCCGGGAGCTCCTGCTCCACCGGCGAGCCGTTTCGGTTCGTGACGCGAACTACGGACGCGGACTGTCGACGCGGCCTACTTCAGCGCCCCGGCCGTGAGACCGGACTGCACCTGCCGCTGGAAGACCGAGTAGACGATCAGCACCGGCAGCATGGCGATCATCATGCCCGCCATCAGCGCGCCCCAGTCGTTCTCATAACCCTGTTGCAGCGCGATCATCGCCAGGCCCTGGGTGAGGACGTACTTGTCCTCCTGCTGATTGAGCACCATCGGCAGCAGGTACTGGTTCCACTGCCCCAGGAAGTTGAAGATGCCGATGCTGATCAGGCCCGGCTTGGCCATCGGCACCATCACCTGGAAGAAGGTCCGCGTGTGCGAGGCGCCGTCGATCATCGCCGCCTCCGCGACCGAGGTCGGCAGCGTACGGAAGAAGGCCGTCATGAAGAAGACGGTGAACGGCAGCGAATACGCGATGTAGACCAGGATCAGCCCGTGGTACGTCGCCAGCAGCGAGCTGCCGGGGAAGTCCCGCAGGACGAAGAAGAGCGGAATGACCAGCATGAAGACCGGGAACGACATGCCCGCGACGAACAAGTAGTAAATGAACCGGTTGCCGGGGAAGGTGAAGCGGGCCAGGACGTACGCGGCCATCGAACCGAGCACCATCGTGCCCACCACGGACCCGCCCACCACGATCGCCGTGTTGATGAAGTACTGCCCCATGTTCGCGTCGTCCCACGCGTTGGACCAGTTCTCCCAGTGCAGGGTCGTCGGCAGGCCCCACGGGTCGGTCAGGATGCCATTGCTGTCCTTGAAGGCGCTCCACAGCACCCACAGCAGCGGCACGCCCACCATCAGCGCCCACACGACGAGGATGCCGTGGGAGAAGACGTTGAGCACGCCGCCCTCGGAGGAGCGGCCGCTCGTCGGGCCGAGCCGCCGGGTGACCTCGGCGGGCGCGGCGGGCCCCTGCTTGGTCACCGTTTCGATCTCTTCGGTCGTCATCGGCCGTACCCCTAGTACTCGATCCGCTCACGGCGCGCGAAGCGCATCGTGAGCACGGCGAAGGTCATGGTGACGATGAGCATCGCGACGCCCATGGCGGCGGCGTAGCCGAACTGGCTGTCCCGGAATGCCGTCAGGTACAGCCGCAGCGGCATCACGTCCGTGGCGCCGTCCGGGCCACCCATGTTCACCGACATGATCTGGACGAGCGCGAAGGCGTCCAGGGCGATGATGCCCATGTAGACCCAGCCGGTCTGGACCGTGTCCCACAGAAGCGGCAGCGTGATCCGGAAGAACGTGTGGAAGCGGCTGGCACCGTCCAGCAGGGCCGCCTCGTAGATGTCCCGCGGGATGGAGGCCATGGCGGCGGAGAACAACACCACGAAGAACCCGACGTGGCCCCAGACCATGACCGCGCTGATGCACCACAGGGCGAGGCTCTTCTCGCCCAGCCAGGAGTTCTGCAGGCCGTCCAGGCCGACGGCGCCCAGGAAGGAGTTGAGCATGCCGTCGTCCGGGTCGGGGTTGTAGATGTTGAACCAGATGACGGCGATGATCGTGATGGAGATGACCTGCGGGAAGAAGAAGACGAACTTGTAGAGCTTGGAACCGGCGACGCCGGTGACGACTTCGTTCTTCCGGCGCCGGCCGCCCACGTTGAGCATGAAGGCGAAGAAGAGGCCCAGCGCGAGCGTCACCACGGGGACGAGCGCCAGCATGTAGACGTTGTGGCGCAGCGCGTTCCAGAAGTCGTCGCTCTCCCAGAGCTTGGCGAAGTTGTCCAGGCCCACGAACTCCGCGGTGCCCACCAGGCCGGACCAGTCGGTCATCGAGATCTGGAAGGCCTGGACGAAGGGCGAGATGACGAAGACGCCGTAGACGATCAGAGGCAGGGCCAGGAAGCCCACGATGAATCGGTACTTGCCGTGTTGCATGGTGCTCCCCGGCCCTTCCCTCGTTGTGTCGGACCCGTAGGACTGCCAGGTCAGGCGATCCGTACCGCGATCCTCACGCGGTGCGCTCGAACTTGGTGACGGCGTCGTCCTTGGCGACCTTGTCGCACTCCGCCTGCGTCTTCCGGATCCAGTCGGCGGCCTTCAGCTCGCCGGCGAGCAGCTGGCCGGTCAGGCCGCCGATCTTCTCGTCGGTGAGCGCCGGGTACCACTCCTGGAGCTGAAGGCTGATCAGGTTGTCCCCCGCCTCCTTGAACACCTTGCTGGCGGAGGCGAGGCCGGGCGAGAGGGTCATGCCCTCGGTGGCGTTCATGACGCACGTCAGGGACTTCACCTTCGTCGCGAAGTTCTGCGCGTGCTTCTTGGAGAGCATGATGCGCAGCAGCTCCATGCCGCCCGCCGGGTTCCTGCCCTTGGCGGCGACCAGGTACGGCTCGCTCGGCTCGGCACGCAGCGTGCCGTGCGGCATCTTGTCGCCGGTGCCGTCGAACAGCGCGCCGACGGCCATGCCGAAGTCGGCGGGCGTGGTCGGGGCCGCCTCGTTCTCGACCCAGGAGCCGTTGGGGATGAAGACGGCCTTGCCCTTGTTCCAGGCGGTCTGCGACTGGATGTGGGTGAGGCCCTGGCTGCCTTCGAGGAAGTACTTCTTGGCGGCGAGCTCCTCGTAGTGCTCGACGACCTCCTTGACCGCGTCGTTGGAGGTCCAGGCGCCGGGCTCCAGGTTGTCGATCGCGATCCACTTCTCCATGCCGCCGATCTTGGCGATCTGGGCGAAGAGGTTGAAGTGGACGTAGTAGGGGAACTTGCCCGCGTACGTCCAGGGGGCGATGCCGGCCTTCTTGATCTCGCCGCAGAGCGTGACCATCTCGGAGAGGGTCTTGGGGTACGTCCACCCCTTGTCGGCGAGCAGCTTCTGCGAGTACCAGGTGCCGTAGATGGTGAAGGCGTAGTAGAGCACGTCGAACGTGTCGCCGTGCGTGCCCTTCTCGATGGTGCTCGGGTGGATGGTGTCGCGGACCTTCTTGGCCGGGTCGTCCATGGAGGGCGCGTCGAGCAGGGCGGCGAGGTCCTGGAGCTGGCCCTGGGTGGACAGCTTGTTCATGTCGAGGTGGTCGGCGCCGGAGTTGTCGATGACGTCCGGCGGGTTGCCGCCCGCGAAGCGCGGGGTGAGCTTGGGTCCGACCTGCTGGGTGCCGGTGTGCTTGACGTCGGCGCCGTAGGTGGACCGGTAGTCGGCCTCGGCGTCCTTGGCGTACTGGTCGCCCAGGCCGCCCTTGAAGATGAACGCCTCCAGCGGGGCGCCCTTGGCCACGCCGAGCGGGTTCTTCTCGGACTTGGGGCCGCCGGGGGCCTTCGTCTCCTTGGCGTTGCCGCCACCGCCGCCGGTGGCGCAGGAGGACAGGAAGCCCATGGTGGGCACGGTGATCAGGCCGATCGCGGCGGACCGCCTGATCAGATCGCGACGACCGAGGCCCTCGCTGCCGTGGCCCTCGTGCTCGAGGCCCTCATCGGTGCGGGCGGAGGTGGATCCCATGCTCAAGTCCTCGCCTTCTCCAGGACTCAGGCGGTGTACCGGTCGCCCGTCCTGCTCGCCTGAGGCGAAGGGCCCCGCCACCGCGGTCATTTGCTGGGTCGTGCAGGTGCTGGGTGTTCACGCGAGTCCGGTCGTGCCATGCCACTCGGACGCCGACAGGTATAGTCCACTTCTCGTCATCTGAGCAAGATCGAAAGCAACTTTGGTCAGCAGTCTTTCCCGAGTTGAGACCTCGGGGAAATGCCGCCGCGCCCGGTCGGCATTCATCGGCCACCGGTTTCGACAGAACGGCTGAATACGATCTTCCCGTACCGTCAACACCCTTGACACCGTGCGCCACTTACCTCCCTACTGGTTCCTGCGCAGATTGCCTGACAACGTTGTCCAACGCGCTTTCGGCAGGAGGCAGGACGCGGGATGCAGCCCAGACAGCCCAGCACGTCCGGACCCAGGACCCGTCACCGATTCCCCCGTACGGCCGCCCTCGTGGCGGCCGCTTCGCTGCTCGCGGCGGGCGCCCCACCGGCCACCGCCCTCGCCCTCCCCGGGCAACCGCCCACGACGGGAACGGAGTTCCGGTCGTCCTTCGAGGCGGACGAGCGCCCACCGGACTGGCGCGACACGGTGGAGAGGGGACCCGACGGCCGCGAGCGGGCGTCCGGGGTCGACGGGGGCTTCGCGGCGGGCATACCGGGGAACGTCACCGACCAGGTCACCGCTCTGCGCGCGAGCGGGGAGAACAGCGGGGCCGGCGAGACCAAGGAAAACCTGGTCGACCTCCAGCCGAGCACCAAATGGCTGACGTTCTCCCCCACCGCCTGGGTCGAATTCGACCTGGACGAACCCGTCAAGGTGGTGACGTACGCGCTCACCTCCGCCAATGACCACGCCCCGCGCGACCCACGGAACTGGACGCTCAAGGGTTCGGCCGACGGCACGGACTGGACGGTGCTGGACACCCGCGAGGGCCAGACATTCGAAAAGCGCTTCGAGACCCGGACGTACGACTTCGACAATTCAACGGAGTACGCGCATTACCGGCTGGAGGTCACCGCGAACAACGGCGCCCCGGACATCGTCCAGCTCGCCGACGTCCAGTTCTCGAACGGTGACACCTCCACCCCCGTCCCGCCCGACATGCGCAGCCACGTCCACCGCGGCCCCGGCGGCTCCCCCACGGCCAAGGCCAACGCCGGGTTCACCGGGGTGCGGGCGCTGCGGTACGCGGGCACGCACCGGCCGGGCGGCCGGGCGTACTCGTACAACAAGGTCTTCGACGTGCACACGGCCGTGCGGCGCGACACCGAGCTGTCGTACCGGATCTTCCCGTCCCTGCCGGAGACGGACCTGCACTACCCCGCCACCCACGTCGCGGTCGACCTGGCGTTCACCGACGGCACGTACCTGAGCGACCTGCGGGCGGCCGACAGCCACGGCGGGCCGCTCTCGCCCCGGGGGCAGGGCGCGGCCAAGCGGCTCTACGTCAACCAGTGGAACCAGGTGACGTCCGGAATCGGGTCGGTGGCGGCCGGGCGGACGGTGGACCGGATCCTGGTGGCGTACGACTCGCCCAAGGGCCCGGCGACGTTCCAGGGCTGGATCGACGACATCACGATCGGGCGCGCCGCACCGGCCGAGCGGCACCTGCGCCCCTCCGACCACGTCTCGACCGTACGGGGCACCCACTCCAGCGGGTCGTTCTCGCGCGGCAACGCCTTCCCCGCGACGGCGGTCCCCCATGGCTTCAACTTCTGGACGCCGGTGACCAACGCGGCGTCCAAGAGCTGGTTGTACGAGTACGCGCGCGGCAACAACGCCGACAACCTGCCCACGGTGCAGGCATTCGCCGCCAGTCACGAGCCGAGCCCCTGGATGGGCGACCGCCAGACGTTCCAGCTGCTGCCGTCTGCGGCCACCGGTACCCCGGAGACCGACCGGGTGCGCCGGGCGCTGCCGTTCCGCCACGAGAAGGAGACGGCGAGGCCGCACTACTACGGGGTGACCTTCGAGAACGGGATCAGGGCGGAGATCACGCCGACCGACCACGCGGCGATGATGCGCTTCACCTACCCGGGCGCGGACGCGTCGGTCGTCTTCGACAACGTCACCGACGAGGGCGGGCTGACGCTCGACCCGGCGACCCGGTCGTTCACCGGCTTCTCGGACGTCAGGAGCGGTCTGTCGACCGGCGCGACCCGGATGTTCGTGTACGGCGTCTTCGACGCGCCGGTCACCGGCTCGGCGTCGGCGGGCGTCAAGGGGCACCTGCGGTTCGACGCGGGCGCCGACCGGAGCGTGACGCTGCGGATGGCGACGTCCCTGATCGGGGTGGACCAGGCGAAGCGGAACCTGGCGGCGGAGATCCCGGCCGGCACCCGGTTCGAGCGGGTGCGGGAGCGGGCGCAGGACGCCTGGGACACGCTGCTCGGCCGGGTGACCGTGGAGGGCGCGACCCGCGACCAGCTGGTCACCCTGTACTCCAACCTCTACCGGCTCTACCTCTATCCCAACTCGGGCTTCGAGAGGGTCGGCGGGAAGAACCGGTACGCGAGCCCGTTCTCCCCGCGGACCGGCCCCGACACCCCGACGCACACCGGTGCGAAGATCGTGGACGGGAAGGTGTACGTCAACAACGGCTTCTGGGACACCTATCGCACCACCTGGCCCGCCTACTCCTTCCTCACCCCGCGCAAGGCGGGCGAACTGGTGGACGGCTTCGTCCAGCAGTACAAGGACGGCGGCTGGATCTCCCGCTGGTCCTCCCCCGGCTACGCGGACCTGATGACCGGCACGTCGTCGGACGTGGCCTTCGCCGACGCGTACGTCAAGGGCGTGGACTTCGACGCGGAGGCGGCGTACGAGGCGGCGCTGAAGAACGCGACGGTGGTGCCGCCCTCGTCGGGCGTCGGCCGCAAGGGCATGGAGACGTCACCGTTCCTCGGCTACGCCTCGACCGCGACGCACGAGGGCCTGTCCTGGTCGCTGGAGGGCTACCTCAACGACTACGGCCTGGCGAGGATGGCGGAGGTGCTGCACGAGAAGACCGGAAAGGCGCGCTACCGGGAGGAGGCCGCCTACTTCCGCGACCGGGCCCGCGCCTACGTCACGCTCTTCGACAAGGAGGCCGGCTTCTTCCAGGGCCGGGACCTCAAGGGCGGGTGGCGGGTGCCGTCGGCCTCGTACGACCCGAGGGTGTGGGGCTACGACTACACCGAGACCAACGGCTGGGGGTACGCCTTCACCGCCCCGCAGGACAGCCGGGGCCTGGCCAACCTCTACGGCGGCCGGGCCGGGCTGGCGAAGAAGCTCGACACCTACTTCGCCACGCCCGAGACCGCCTCGCCCGAGTTCGTCGGCTCGTACGGCAGTGTCATCCACGAGATGACGGAGGCGCGGGACGTGCGGATGGGCATGTACGGGCACTCCAACCAGGTGGCGCACCACGTCCCGTACCTGTACAATGCCGCCTCGCAGCCGTGGAAGACGCAGGAGAAGGTGCGCGAGGTGCTGTCCCGCCTCTACACCGGCAGCGAGATCGGGCAGGGCTACCACGGTGACGAGGACAACGGCGAGCAGTCCGCCTGGTGGCTGTTCTCGGCGCTCGGGTTCTATCCGCTGGTGATGGGGAGCGGGGAGTACGCGGTCGGCTCGCCGCTGTTCACCAAGGCGACCGTGCGGATGGACAACGGCCGCACGCTGGTGGTCAAGGCGCCGGAGAACAGCGCGCGGAACGTCTACGTGCAGGGGCTGAAGGTCAACGGCGAGCGGTGGTCGTCCACGGCGCTGCCGCACGCGCTGCTCGCGCGGGGCGGGACGCTGGAGTTCGCCATGGGGCCGGAGCCCTCGGCGTGGGGCACGGGGCCGGGCGCGGCGCCCGTCTCCCTCACCCGCGACGACAAGGTGCCCTCGCCGCCGCGTGACGTGCTGGCGGGCGCGGGCGAGCTGTTCGACGACACCTCGGCGACGTCCGCCTCCATGGAGGGGGTGGAGCTGCCGGTCCCGGCGGGCGGTGTGCGGGCGGTGCGGTACACGCTGACGTCGGCGGCGCGGGACGCGGCCCCGACGGGGTGGGTGCTCCAGGGGTCGCGGGACGGTACGCGGTGGACGGACCTGGACCGGCGGTCGGGCGAGTCGTTCGCCTGGGACCGGCAGACCCGGGTGTTCACCGTGTCCCGGCCGGGGACGTACGCGAGGTACCGGCTGGTGCCGGGCGCGGTGTCGGTGCTGGCGGAGGTGGAGCTGCTGCGCTGAGCCGTGCGTGTGCTTTCCGATACGCAGAAGGGCCGCACCCCGTCGTCGGACGGGGTGCGGCCCTCGCCGCGTACCGACCCTTAGTTGCGGATCAGGTTGCGCAGCACGTACTGCATGATGCCGCCGTTGCGGTAGTAGTCGGCCTCACCGGGGGTGTCGATGCGGACGACCGCGTCGAACTCGACACCGGTGTCGGTGGTGACCTTCACCGTGCGGGGCGTGCGGCCCTCGTTGAGCTCGGTGACGCCGGTGAAGGAGAAGGTCTCCTCGCCGGTCAGGCCGAGCGACTGGGCGGACGCGCCCTCGGGGAACTGGAGCGGCAGGACGCCCATGCCGATGAGGTTCGAGCGGTGGATGCGCTCGTAGGACTCGGCGATGACGGCCTTGACGCCGAGGAGCGCGGTGCCCTTGGCGGCCCAGTCACGGGACGAACCGGAGCCGTACTCCTTGCCGGCCAGGACGACGAGCGGGATGCCCTGGTCGATGTAGTTGCGGGAGGCGTCGTAGATGAACGACACCGGGCCGTCCGCCTGGGTGAAGTCGCGGGTGTAGCCGCCCTCGGTGCCCGGCGCGATCTGGTTGCGCAGGCGGATGTTGGCGAACGTGCCGCGGATCATGACCTCGTGGTTGCCGCGGCGCGAGCCGTAGCTGTTGAAGTCGCGGCGCTCGACGCCGTGCTCCGTGAGGTACTGGCCGGCGGGGGTGTCGGCCTTGATGGCGCCGGCCGGGGAGATGTGGTCGGTGGTGACCGAGTCGCCCAGCTTGGCGAGGACGCGGGCGCCGGTGATGTCGGTGACGGGGCTCGGGTCCATCTGCATGCCCTCGAAGTAGGGGGGCTTGCGGACGTAGGTGGACTCGGTGTCCCACTCGAAGGTGTTGCCGGTCGGGATGGGCAGCGCCTGCCACTGGGCGTCTCCCGCGAAGACGTCCTGGTAGGACTTGTTGAACATGTCCTCGCCGATGGCGCTCGCGACGACGTCGTTCACCTCGGCCTCGGAGGGCCAGATGTCCTTGAGGAAGACCGGCTTGCCGTCCTGGTCGGTGCCCAGGGCGTCCTTGGTGATGTCCACCTTCATGGAGCCGGCGAGGGCGTACGCGACGACCAGCGGCGGCGACGCCAGGTAGTTCATCTTGACGTCGGGGTTGATCCGGCCCTCGAAGTTGCGGTTGCCGGAGAGGACCGACGTCACGGCGAGGTCGTGGTCGTTGACGGCCTTGGAGACCTCCTCCGGCAGCGGGCCGGAGTTGCCGATGCAGGTGGTGCAGCCGTAGCCGACGAGGTTGAAGCCGACCTTGTCGAGGTACGGGGTCAGGCCCGCCTTGTCGAAGTAGTCGGTGACGACCTTGGAGCCGGGGGCGAGGGTGGTCTTGACCCACGGCTTGCGGGTCAGGCCCTTCTCGACCGCCTTCTTGGCCACCAGCGCGGCGGCGACCATGACGTACGGGTTCGAGGTGTTGGTGCAGGAGGTGATCGCGGCGACGGTGACGGCGCCGTGGTCCAGCTCGTAGGTGGTGCCGTCGGGGGCGGTGACGGTGACCGGGTTGGACGGCACGCCGTTGCTCATGGCCGGGGCGTCGGAGGCCGGGAAGGACTCCTGGCCCGCCTCGTCGACCAGGTCGACGTAGTTGCGGACGTCCTGCTTGAACTGCTCGGCGGCGTTCGCCAGGACGATGCGGTCCTGCGGGCGCTTCGGGCCGGCGATGGAGGGGACGACCGTGGAGAGGTCGAGTTCCAGCTTCTCGGAGAAGTCCGGCTCGGCGGCCGGGTCGAGCCAGAGGCCCTGCTCCTTGGCGTACGCCTCGACGAGGGCGACCTGCTGCTCGGAGCGGCCGGTGAGCTTGAGGTAGCTCAGGGTCTCGCCGTCGATCGGGAAGATCGCGGCGGTGGAGCCGAACTCGGGCGACATGTTGCCGATGGTGGCGCGGTTCGCGAGGGAGGTGGCGGCGACGCCCTCGCCGTAGAACTCGACGAACTTGCCGACGACGCCGTGCTTGCGCAGCATCTCGGTGATGGTGAGCACCAGGTCGGTGGCGGTGGTGCCGGTGGGCAGCTCGCCGGTGAGCTTGAAGCCGACCACGCGCGGGATCAGCATGGAGACCGGCTGGCCCAGCATGGCGGCCTCGGCCTCGATGCCGCCGACGCCCCAGCCGAGCACACCGAGGCCGTTGACCATGGTGGTGTGGGAGTCGGTGCCGACGAGGGTGTCGGGGTACGCCTGGCCGTTGCGGACCATGACGGTGCGGGCCAGGTGCTCGATGTTCACCTGGTGGACGATGCCGGTGCCCGGGGGCACGACCTTGAAGTCGTCGAACGCGGTCTGGCCCCAGCGCAGGAACTGGTAGCGCTCCTTGTTGCGGCCGTACTCCAGCTCGACGTTCTGGCCGAAGGCGTCCGCGGTGCCGAACTTGTCGGCGATGACGGAGTGGTCGATGACCAGCTCGGCCGGGGAGAGCGGGTTGACCTTCGCCGGGTCGCCGCCGAGCTCCTTGACGGCCTCGCGCATGGTGGCGAGGTCGACGACACACGGCACACCGGTGAAGTCCTGCATGATCACGCGGGCCGGCGTGAACTGGATCTCCTGGCTCGGCTGAGCCTGGGAGTCCCAGCTGCCGAGGGCCCGGATGTGGTCGGCGGTGATGTTCGCGCCGTCCTCGGTGCGGAGCAGGTTCTCCAGGAGCACCTTCAGGCTGTACGGGAGGCGCGCGGAGCCCTCGACCTTGTCCAGCCTGAAGATCTCGTACGACTCGTCGCCCACGCGCAGCGTGCTGCGGGCGTCGAAGCTGTTCGCCGACACGACAGTCTCCTTCATCAATGTGCGCGTTCTTACCGCATCCTGCCTCGAAGGCTCCTCGCCGATCCGCTAAGGTAAGACTTAGTTAGGTAACCCTTACCGGCTGGCGCGGCTGCGGTGCGTCTTTCGGCAGATATCTCGATGTCGAGATAACTCTAGTACATGACCCCGCCCCGCGACGAGGCACGCCCCGTCGCCGGTCGCGGTTCGCCGGGTGCGGGCGGTCTCGTGCGTCTCGTCGGCGGCTCGCGTACGTCCTGTCGGCGGTTCGCGTGCGTCCTGTCGGCGGCTCGCGTGGGCACCGGCGGGGCCCACCGTGGGCGCCGTGCGTTCGTGTGGTGCTCAGTCGAAGATGTCCAGGGCATCCGCCCAGGATCCGCCCTCGGCGGGGCGGGCGCGCATCGGGCGCGGCTCGGGATAGTTCGCCGTCGCGGCCCTCGCGCGGACGATCTCCGGCCCGCCGCACGCCGCGACCGCGAAGGCGCCGAAGACCTTCGCGAAGGCGGCCGGGTCGCGGAACTCCACGCCGTACGCCCGGCCGTCCAGCAGCGGCACCCACACCACGCGGTCAAACCGCCGCCACTCCAGCACCGGCTGGTCGTCCGCGGTCGAACGCCCCTCCAGCCACAGCCGCGCCACATGGAGCAGGTTCACCTCCTCCACGGGGAGGCGCTTGCGCCGTATCCGCAGTTCACGCGTCGTCAGCGTGACCAGGTGGTCCTTCTTCGGGTACCAGACGACGCCGATGCCGAACGGCACCCACAGAATGACGCCGATCACCAGCCAGACCAGACCGTCGCCCCAGGAGCGGAGCAGCCCGCCGTCCAGCAGGCCCAGGACCCCGAAGACCAGAGCCCACTTCGCCGTCATCCGCCAGAAACCCGTGCCCTGCCGGTACAGGACCCGCCGCTTGCTCGCCGTCGTGATCGTCATACCGGCACGCTATCCGCCGCTCCACGGCACCCTTGCGGGGCCGCGGGTGTCTCAGGGGCGGTCGAACCGGCGGACGAAACGCTTCTGCCAGGGGGTCTCGACGGCGTGCCGGTCGTAGTGGAGACGCACGAAGCGCACCGCTTCGTCCCCGGGGACGCCGTCGAGTACGGCGAGACAGGCCAGCGCCGTACCGGTCCGGCCGCGGCCGCCGCCGCAGGCGATCTCGACGCGCTCGGCGGCGGCGCGCTCCCACGCGATACGCAGGACGTCCCGGGCCCGCACCGGATCACTGGGCAGCCGGAAGTCCGGCCAGCGCAGCCACCGCGCCTCCCACGGAACCGCGGGCGCCTGCCGGCCGAGCAGGTACACCCCGAAGTCGGGCGCGGGGCCCGCGGGGAGCGGCCGGCGCAGCGCACGGCCGCGGACCAGGCGCCCGGAGGGGAGCCGCAGGACTCCCGGCTCGTCGGCGTTCCAGGTGGTGGGCGGGCTCGGGGTGGGGGTCATCCCCTCACCGTAGTCACGGCGCGGGGGCGGTGGGCCCCGAACGGCGGATCACCGGTGGCGGGGGCGGGCCGGTGTGCCGAGCATCGGAGCATGTTCAGTGGCGCGCACGTCATCCTCTACACCAAGGACGCGGACGCCGACCGGGCGTTCCTGAGGGACGTGCTCGGGTTCGACGGGGTCGACGCGGGGCGCGGCTGGCTCATCTTCAGGCTGCCGCCCGCCGAGGTCGCCGTACACCCGACCCCGGGCGAGCCGCGGCACGAGTTCTACCTGATGTGCGACGACATCGAGGGCACGCTCCGCAGGCTCGCGGACCGGGGGGCGGAGGTCTCAAGGCCGGTCAGTGACCAGGGGTGGGGCCTGCTGGCGGCGGTACGGCTGCCCAGCGGCGCCGAACTCCCGCTCTACGAACCCCGTCACCCCACGGCGCACAGCCTGTCACCCTGATGGCCTACCCCCACGCGAGCGTCATCTCATATCTGAGATAACCTGCCCCCATGGCAGACGACTACCTCGTACGCATCGGCAAGCTCATCCGTGACGCCCGGCAGCACCGCGGCTGGACGCAGACGCAGCTCGCCGAGGCGCTGGCCACAAGTCAGAGCGCCGTCAACCGCATTGAGCGCGGGAACCAGAACATCAGCCTTGAGATGATCGCCCGGATCGGCGAGGCGCTCGACAGTGAAATCGTGTCACTCGGGTACGCGGGACCCATGCACCTCCGCGTAGTGGGCGGGCGCCGGCTCTCCGGCTCCATCGACGTCAAGACGAGCAAGAACGCGTGCGTGGCGCTGCTGTGCGCCTCGCTCCTCAACAAGGGCCGAACGACGCTGCGGCGGGTCGCCCGGATCGAGGAGGTCTACCGGCTGCTGGAGGTCCTCAACTCCATCGGCGTGCGCACCCGTTGGATCAACGACGGGATGGACCTGGAGATCGTCCCGCCCGCGCACCTCGACATGGCGGCCATCGACGCGGACGCGGCCCGCCGCACCCGGTCCATCATCATGTTCCTCGGCCCGCTGCTGCACCGGCTGCGCCAGTTCAAACTCCCGTACGCGGGCGGCTGCGACCTCGGTACGCGCACGATCGAGCCGCACATGATCGCCCTGCGCCGGTTCGGCCTGGACATCACCGCCACCGAGGGCCTGTACCACGCGGAGGTGGACCGCCAGGTCACCCCGGACCGGCCGATCGTCCTGACCGAGCGCGGCGACACGGTGACCGAGAACGCGCTGCTCGCCGCCGCCCGCCACAACGGCGTCACGGTCATCCGCAACGCCTCCTCCAACTACATGGTCCAGGACCTGTGCTTCTTCCTGGAGGCCCTGGGTGTACGGGTCGAGGGCATCGGCACCACCACCCTCACCGTGCACGGCGTGCCGGCCATCGACGTGGACGTCGACTACTCCCCCTCCGAGGACCCGGTCGAGGCGATGAGCCTGCTGGCCGCGGCGGTCGTCACCGAGTCGGAGCTCACGATCCGCCGCGTACCGATCGAGTTCCTGGAGATCGAGCTCGCGGTCCTGGAGGAGATGGGCCTCGACCACGACCGCACGGCCGAGTACGCCGCCGACAACGGCCGCACCCGGCTGGTGGACCTGACCGTCCGGCCCTCCAAGCTGGAGGCTCCGATCGACAAGATCCACCCGATGCCCTTCCCGGGCCTGAACATCGACAACGTCCCGTTCTTCGCGGCGATCGCGGCGGCCGCCCAGGGCCAGACCCTCATCCACGACTGGGTCTACGACAACCGGGCGATCTACCTCACCGACCTCAACCGCCTGGGCGGCCGCCTCCAGCTCCTGGACCCCCACCGCGTCCTCGTCGAGGGCCCCACCCGCTGGCGCGCCGCCGAGATGATGTGCCCGCCCGCCCTGCGCCCCGCGGTGGTCGTCCTGCTCGCCATGATGGCCGCCGAGGGGACGTCCGTGCTGCGCAACGTGTACGTCATCAACCGGGGTTACGAGGACCTGGCGGAGCGCCTGAACTCGGTGGGCGCGCAGATCGAGATCTTCCGGGACATCTGAGACAAGGATGACGCGGCCGTCAGCCGGTTCGCGGGGTCCACGTCTCGCGTGACGGGTGGTCGGCCGCTTCCTGGGGGACGCGGGCGCAGGGGGTGTAGCCGGTGAGGAAGAGGGTGGTGGTGTGGTTGTTCCAGTCCAGGTGGAACTGGTCGCCCGTCGCCGGGTCCTTCACCACGAAGCCGTACAGGATGCTCTGCGCGGTCTTGCGGTTGTCCAGGTGGGTGACGGTCCAGCCCGCGGAGGTGAAGCGCTTCCGCAGGCGGGCCTCCGTGGTGCGGGCGACTTCGGCGGGGATGCCTTCGACCTCCCAGCGGAGTTCGTAGGTGACCACGTCGGGGAGGGACTCCTCGATGGTGAACCCGCCCGCCATGCAGCTGTGACCAGGGTCCACCGTGGAGGGGGTCACCGCCTTGTGCGGGGGGAGCGCCATGCCGTCGTAGGCCCACTGCGCCCGGTCGGTCAGCCGCTGGTGGAGCACCTCCGGGTCGCCGGAGGGGTAGTCGGTCTCCAGGGCTGAGCACCCGGTGGCCGTCAGGGCGGCGAGCAGCAGGGCCAGGAGCGGGGCGGTCTTCCTCATGGGGCAACCGTACGAACGGGCCGGCGGCGACGGCATGAGTACCCGTACTCAACGGGGGCCGTTAGGCTCCGGCGCATGAGGGGAAGCAGCGCGCGTGAGGTCCGGCTGAACCGGCTGTGGGGCGCCGTGTGCGCCTTCGCGGGGGTCTTCCTGGTGTTGTGGGCGGTGTCCTGGGTGCGGGCGAGCGTGGTCCACGAGGACCTGGAGAACCGGTGTGGGGACCTGAGCACCTCCGCGTTCCCCTTCGAGAAGTCCTGCGTGCACGAGGACGGCACGGTCGAGGGGGCGAACGGCGTGCTGTTCGAGGGGGTGTTCCTCGGCTCGATGGGCGCGGCCGCGGCCTGTCTGGCGGCCGTGGTGGCGATGGAGGCGGCCGCGCGGTCGGGGTCGGGGGCGGTTCGCCGGTGAGGCGACCACGGGCTCCCGTGGCGCGGGAGCCCGTGGTTCGCGGGCGGCGGCCCGTGCCTCAGTGCGGGGGCAGGATGCGGGTGTCCTCCGCGGGGCGGCCGCCCACGGTCAGGCCGGGCTCGGGGGCGCCGGGTGACGCGGGGGTGGTGAGCCAGGCCGTGAGGGCGCCGTCCGTGAGGACGGCCACCACGGCGGTGCCGGGCGGGACGGTCAGCTCGCAGCGCTCGTCGCCCACCGGTCCGGTGACCCGGTCGGTGCTCCGCGTGGAGTTGAACGCGGCGACGAACTCGGTGCGCCGAGCCCGGTCCGTCCGGCGCAGGACGGCGGCCCGGCCCCCGGTGCTGGTCCATGCCGCCGACGGCACGTCCGCGAGCAGTTCCTCCAGCCGCTCGGCCACCGCGTGGTCCGCGGGCGCGCCGTCGCCGGGGCGGAGCACCGCCACGGGGAGCCCGCCGGTGCCGCCGGGGACGGTGCCGTCGTCGCCGAGCCACTGGGGGTCGACCAGGAGGGATCGCCGCAGCAGGACGTCGTGGACGGCTTCGGCGGTCTGGCGCAGCGCGGTGTCCGTGCCGGGCGTCCAGGCCTCGGCCTCGGGCAGGGCGCGGTCGACGACCAGGACGGCGTCCCGTTCCAGTTCCCCGGCCAGCAGGTGGCCGCCGAACCGGTCGAGGAACGTGCTGAGCAGCCGCAGTCCCTGTGCCGTGGCGCCGGGCTCGCCGTTCTCGGTGGCGGGCGCGCCCGGGCAGTAGGGCGGGGCGTGGAGCGCGGGTTCCACTCCTTCGGCCAGGAGGCCCTGGGCGTCCATGTCGATGTCGGCGCCCCACGTGGAGGTGGCGCACGCCGTGTAGACGCTCACCGTGCGGGAGCCGAGCATCAGCGCCAGGAGCGCGTTGAACACCGGGACGCGCGCCTCGGCGAAGCCGCTGTCCGTCCAGGTGAAGCCCCAGTTGGCTTCGAGGACGTCGGTACGGCCGAGCCGGATGCCGAGCAGGTGGGCGCGGAAGGACTCGGGGTCGGCGCTCGGGTTGCCCACCCATTCGGTGTGGCCCACGTGGTGTCCGGAGCCGGCGATGGCTCGGGTGCGCGCGGCCCAGGCGTCGACGGTGGGCTCGGGGCCGGCGACCGGCGCGAGCGGCACGTTGACGACCTTGGCGACTCCGTCCGGAAGGAGGCCGGCAAGCCAGTCCCACACGTCGGTGATGGCGTGGCCGGCCCACTGGGACCACAGTGTGCGCAGTTCCGGCGGCCACTGGGCGGCGTCGCCCGCCGCCTGGGGCGCCAGGTCCCCGACACCGCGGCCGGCCAGCCATTTCGCGAACTCGGCGCGTGCGGCCGGGCCGGCGTCCTGGCTGGTGATCGGCAGGTGGGCGTCACCGCAGATGCCCTCGTTGCCCAACTGGACCGCCACGACGGGCCCGTGCGGGGCGAGGGCCGGGGTGATCACCCGGTCGGCCACGGCCCGCATCCAGACGGCGACCTCGTCGCGGACGTCCGGGTCGAACAGGCTGGGCAGCGGCTGGGCCTGGGAGGTCAGCGCCCGGCCGTGGAGCCCTGCGTAGGGGGCGCGGTCCGGGGTGCACAGCCGGTCCGGCAGGCCGCCGAGCTGGACCTCGGCGTGGATGAACGGCCCCGGCTTGAGCAGGACGCGCAGCCCGGCCGCGGCGGCGGCGTCGAGGAGGCCGGCCACGTCGCGCTGGGGGTCGGTGACTCCGGTGAAGTCGAAGGTGCGCTGCCCGTCGGTGACGGTCTCGTGGAAGCGCCACGGCAGGTAGCAGGAGACCACGTCGACGCCGAGTCCGCGCAGTTCGCGCAGGTTGGCGGCCCATCGGTCGGGGTGGGCCCGGTAGTAGGGGTACTCGCCGATGACGACCGGGCGGTCGAGGCCGGGAAGGTGGGAGGAGAAGGGAGGGTTCACCCGCGCGCTCCGGCCGGTCCCGGGACGAGTACGACCTTGAGTGCCGAGTACGGCGTGCCGGGGGCCGCGGCGAGGGCGGCGAACGCCTCGTCGTGCTCCTCCAGCGGGAAGCGGTGGGTGATCAGCTTCTCCAGCGGCAGCCACCGGGCGAGTTCGATCGCCTTGGGGAACAGCCTGCTGTTGTAGTCGCCGGCGCCGATGATCTGGAGGCCGCGCTGGAGGATCTCCAGGGGCCGTACGGTCGCCGACGCGTTGCTGTTGTAGCCCATGACGACGACCCGGCCGCGGGTGGCGGCGTACTCCATGCTCTGTTCGAGCAGGCTGCCGACGGTGTCGATCACGACGTCACCGCGTCCGGTGAGGCCCTCCTCGTCGGGGGCGTGGACGCTGACCCGCCCGTCGTCGGTGTGGGAGAACACCTGGCGGCACAGTTCCTGGCGGTACGGGTCGGGTTCGGTCAGCAGCACCCGGGCGCCGTAGTGGTGGGCGGCCAGCGCGCACACCACGCCGACGGGGCCGCCGCCGACGACGACCGCCGTCTCACCGGCCTGGAGGCGGCCCGCCTCGATGTTGTTCAGGGCGCAGGCCAGGGGTTCGACCACCGACGCGCGGTCGAAGTCCATGCCGTCGGGCATGGGGTGGATGAACCGCTGGGGCAGCCGGATGTACTCGGCGAAGGCGCCGTCCAGGTCGAGGCCGACCTCGGTGCCCGCCTTGTTCTGGCAGAAGTCCCAGTGGCCCTCGAGGCAGGTGGGGCAACCGCCGCAGTAGAGCGTGGGGTTGATGATGACGCGGTCACCGGGCTTGTGGTCCGTCACGGCGGAGCCGGTGGAGTCGACGACGCCGACCGCCTCGTGTCCCATCACCACGCCGGGCTCGGCGGGGAACTTGCCGACCAGCACGCTGCGGTCGGTGCCGCACACCCCGGTCTGGACGACCCGCACGACGACGTCCGTGGGGGCGGTGGCCTCCGGCTTGGGGTGGTCGACGAGCGAGAGGGTGCGCCGTTCGTCGAGTATCAGGGCCTTCATGCGGTGTCTCCCGTGGTCGGGGTGGTGGCGGTGGCCGGGATGTCCCACCGGATCGCGTCCAGGAGGTGCTTGTGCAGCTCGGGGGTGGCGGTCGCGACGCAGGACTTCTGGTTCATGGGGTCCAGGTCGAGCAGGGCGGTGGTCCCGAGGTCGTCGCCGTAGGCGTCGGTGATCGTCACTCCGCACTGCTTGGCGAGGTAGACCGCGGCGGCGATGTCGTACGGGAAGAGGTGGAGGATGGATCCGCGCCCGGCTGCCAGGAACTCGGCCTCGGTCCGCGGGTGGTCGCGCAGCACGCGGTTGCCGATGTCGACGTACGCGTCGAGCTGGCCGGTGATGATGCGGGAGATGGAGAAGGTGGCGCTGTTGAACACGAAGACACCGCCGGTGTTGGCCGACCGGTCCACCAGGTGCCCGTAGGCCGCGTTCATCAGGTGCATGGGGTGGCCGTTGAACTCGATCGACCAGAACATCCTCGCCGGGTCGGTCGTCCGGCTGAGCCGCGGCAGCCCGTGGCGGTAGCCGGAGCTGGACAGCCCCTCCTCGTCGTCGCCGTAGATCCAGGCGCCGCTCTTGATCTCCAGGAGGTGCGCGGCGGTGACGTCGGCCAGGGTCGGTGAGGCGGTGGTGAGCGGTGCCGCGGCGATGGACACCATGCCCATCTCCAGGCCGGCGGAGGTGGGGCGGGTGCCGTCGATGGGGTCGACGACCAGGACGTACCGGGGGTCGGGCGCGAGCTCGACCAGCGACCCGTCCTCGGTGTAGACGGCGAGGGGGATCTCGGCGTTCTCCCGCAGGTAGTCCAGTACGGCACGCTCGGCGATCTCGTCGACGTCGAACTGGGCGTCGCCGCCGGGTGAGTCGCCGTGCACCTGCCGGGCCAGTCCGCGGTCCGCGTAGGCCAGCAGTTCCTCGCGCACGTGCCGGCCGAGGCCGGTGAGGAGTTCCTTCATCATGACGACAGCTCCGCCCGGAACAGGTTCTCCAGGCGGTCGCAGAGCAGCTCGGCCTGGTCGAGGGTGAGGATCAGCGGCGGGCGGATCTTGAGCACGTTGCCGAATCCGTAGCGGGAGGTCCGCAGGATCAGCCCGTGCCGCATGGCCGCGCCGGCCAGGTGGTTGGTGAGCTTCACGGCCGGTTCGCCGTCGGGCTCGACGATCTCGAAGCCGATCATCAGGCCGACTCCGCGTACGTCGGCGATGGCCGGGTAGCGGGTCCGCATGTCGGCGAGACGGCCGAGTATGTAGTTGCCGGTGGCCCGTACGTTGGCGAGGAAGTCCGGCTGCCGGACGATGTCGAGGGTGACGTTGGCCGCCGCGGCCGCGAGCAGGTTCGCCCCGTACGTGAAGGAGTGGTGGTTGGCCGGCAGGCCCGCCAGGCGCTCGTTGGTGAGGATCGCGGCGACCTGGGCGCCGGAGCCGCCGAGGCCCTTGGCGGTGGTGATGGCGTCGGGTTCGACACCGAAGTGCTGGGCGGCGAACATCTCGCCGGTGCGGCCGATTCCGGTCTGGATCTCGTCGAAGATCAGCACGATGTCGTGCTCGTCGCAGAAGGCGCGGAGCTTCTGGAAGTAGCCGTCCGGCGGGACGATGTTGCCGCCGTTGCCGGAGATCGGCTCGACCACGATCGCGGCGACCTGGCCGGTGCTCGCGTACTCCAGGAAGTCCTCGATGCGGTCGACGCACATCATTCCGCAGCTGCCGGCCTTCTGCCCGTAGAAGCAGCGGAAGCAGTACGGGTCCGGGACCTGGAGGGTGCGCGGGAAGAGGGAGGGGAACGGCTCCTTGCGGAAGGCGTTCCCGGACATCGAGGTCATCATCATGGTCTGCCCGAGGTGGCTGCGGAACAGCGAGATGACCTCGGAGCGCCCGGTGGCGTGCTGCGCCATCTTGATGGCGCCCTCGTTGGCGGTGGATCCGCCGGAGACCTTGGGGTGCACCCGGGTGAGGTTGTCCGGGGAGACCTCCACGAGACGGCGCACCAGGCCGTTGATCGGGTCGCTCTGCATGGAGGAGGTCAGGTGGGTGAAGAGGTCTAACTGCTCCTTCATCGCCGCGATGACCGCCGGATGCGAGTAGCCCAGGCTGAGGTTGAAGGTGGCGGAGGCGCAGTCGAGGTATTCCTTGCCGTCCTCGTCGTAGAGGTAGATGCCCTCGCCGCGCACCATCTTCTGGGCGCTGACGGGGTAGTAGATGAAGTCACGTACGTCTGTGACGTCCATGGGGGTCCCTTCTTGGGCGCATGCTGTCGCGTGGTGCCGTGTGACGGGGTGGGTGGCCGGGTCATGGCCGGGTGGCCGTGGTCATGGCCGGGTGTCCGCGCAGGCCGGGGCGGCCGTGGGCGGAGGCGTGGGGTGGGAGGGGATGGCCCGCGGTGTACGGGCCTGGTGGACGACCCGGTGCACGGGCGCGGTGGGTGCCCGGCGTACCGGCCCGGTGGGTGCCCGGCGTGCCGCCCGGTGTACGGCCGCCGGTGTTCGGCTGCCTGCCGGTGCCGGTAGCGGGACCGGTGTCGGGACCGTCGCCCGGGGCGGGCCGGGACGGGTCAGGCGATGACGTGTCCCGCCGGTCCGGCGCCCACGGCGGTGGGGCGCCGTGCCGCGGCGGGCCGCGGGGTCACAGGTGTCCTGTGACATCGCGGTGCGGCTGTGCAGTGCGCGCCCCCCGGCGCGACCTGGGTATCGCTGTCGCTGTTCATGTTTCCCCGGACAACGGCGCTGCGCTGTGGCCGCGCATGGCTACTGGTGGGTCGGTGAGCATGACTGGTCAGGTCTGTCGCGCGGGCCGATGGGCTGTCCCGCGAGGTGTGCGGGAGTGGTGTGCCGCGGTGGGCACTTCCGGCTCCCGACAACTGGACTCTAACAGGATCCCTGTTCGACGCCTAGATCATTCCGTGGTCAACCTATTTCTCGCCGTTCGGGAGTCACGACGCCGGGAAGCGCTCCTCCTGCACCCCGTTGACCTGCGTAAATGACCTGCCGTCGCGGCCGTGCGGGCGAGGCTGGACGCAGGACGACGTCACCGTTCCGGTCGATCAGTTGCCCGAAAATGCTCGGCAGAGCGCCATTCGCGTGTGCGGATCGCCTGAAGTGCGCTCGCGAGGCATATTTCAAACATGAACCATGAGATTTTTGTCGGTGACAGTGTTCACTTGCGCGTGACCCGGCCGTGTCCGGATTCGGACGGTGCCGGCCCGCCGCTCGTCGGCCCCGGAAACGGCAAAGGCGCTGGGCGGGGGTGTCAGGTCCCCCGTCCCAGCGCCGGCTCAGGTGCCCGTACGGCTCAGGGCAGGTCGCTCAGGTCCTCCCTCAGGGCGGCGAGTGACGTGAAGCGGTGGCCGCGCATCCCCGCGGCCTCGGCGGCCAAGACGTTGTCCGTACGGTCGTCGACGAACACGATGTCCTCGGGCGGCAGGCCGAACGTCTTGCTGCACCAGTGGTAGGCAGCCGGTTCCGGCTTGGCGTGGCCTATCCGGCAGGAGAAGGCCAGGACCTCGAAGTGGCGCAGCCAGGGGTGCCGTCGCTCGTAGTCCGCCGCTAGGTCCTCGGGGATGTTCGAGAGCAGACCGATCCGGGTCCCGCCGGCGGCCAGTTCGCGGATGTACGCGGTCATGTCGTCGTCGACCTCGCCCCAGCTCGCGACGTCGGCCGCGACGAGTTCGGCGACGCGCCGCTCGTCGAACGTGGTGCCCACCGCCGCGGCCACCGCGCCCCAGTACTCCGCGGCGGACTGGTCGCCCCGGTCGTACGGGGGGCGCAGGGCCCAGTAGCCGTCCCAGAAGTCCGCGCCGTCGACGGCGGCGGTCTGCTCCAGGCGGGCGCGGGACGAGGGCGACTGGAGGCGCGCGATGACGCCGAACATGTCGAAGAGCACAGCGGTCATGGGGTCACGTCCGATCGGCGGGCACCGCTTCGGCCAGCGGCGACGGGGTGGTGGCGGGGTCGGCGTCGGCCGGGGCGGCCCTGGTGAGCCACACGCTGAGGACGACGCAGATCATCGCCAGGCCGAACAGCAGCACGGGCACGGCCCGGACGCCGGAGTGCTCGATCGCGACTCCCAGCAGCGGCGGGAAGGCCACCCCACCGATCATGGAGGCCGCGATGACGTAGGCGCCGGCGCTCGCCACGGTCGGCACCGCGCGGTTCAGCCAGGGCAGGCAGGTCGGGAAGATGGGGGCGATGAACAGGCCGACACCGATGTACGCGTACGGGGCCGCCGCCGGGATCGTGGCCAGGAGCAGGGAGCCCGCCATGCCCAGGCAGCAGGTGATGATGATCGCCGGCGCCGACCAGCGCAGGGTCAGGGGCACGGCGACGAAACGGCCCACGGTCATGGCGAGCCAGTACGCGGAGGTCGCGGTGGCCGCCGCCGCGGCGCCGTAGCCGAAGGTCTCCAGGTGGGTCGGTTCCCAGCCGCCCACCCCCGTCTCGATCGCCACGTGGAACACGTAGATGCCGATGAACGCCGCGACGATGGGCAGGACCCTGGACCGCTCGGGGCCCAGGTGCGCGGTGCTCTCGGGGGCCGGCTCCTTCTGGGCGACTCCGCCGAGCGTGACCATCAGCAGCACCGAGACGACCGCCGTGCCGCCGAACACCCAGGTGTAGTTCTCCGCCCCGAGCCAGCCCACCAGCGCGGGCCCGGCGACCGCTCCGATGCCGAAGTGGGCGTTGAGCAGGTTCAGCATCGCGGTGCTGCGCCGGCCGAAGCCCACCGAGAAGAGCTGGTTGAGCCCGTAGTCGATGCCGCCGAAGCCGAGGCCGATGACGAACGCCGAGGCGAGGGACACCGGCCAGGCGGGCGACACCGCGAAGCCGAGCGCGCCGAGTGCCATCAGGGCGTAGGAGCCGCCGAGCAGCTGCCGGTTGCCGATCCTCCCCCGCAGCAGGTGGAAGACCAGCACGCCCAGGAGCGCTCCGACGAAGTGGGCGCTGAGCCCCAGGCCCGCCACGGCCGGGCTGATGCCGAACTGCTCCCGGAGGGCCGGGATGGCCGGCCCGTAGAACGCCTGCAGACCTCCGATCACCACGAAACCCACGCAGGACGCGACGAGGGCGGCGCGAGTGAACAGCGTGGGTGTGCTGTCCTCCCGCGAAGGGAGGGCCTGGTCGGGCGTGGCCATCGATGTCCTCCTGAGGATCCTGACGAGATGGGTGAGGGTGGCTCGGTGGACGCTGATCGGCGGGTACCGGTGCCCCGTGGCACTCGCCGGGCGGGTGCGGCCGGAGCGGAAACGGGGAGGGCTCCGGCCGCACCCGTTCACCAGGGGTGGAGAGAAAGCACACGGGGCGAGTGTGAGTACACACTCGGTATGGGAGATTGTCAACCATGATCGGTACAGATCGGGGCGGAACCCGGACGGGTACGGGCCCCGAAACTCGCAGTCGACGTGTTGGCGTGTTAAATCAGCGACATGAATGTCGCCGAACGCCACCGATTCATCCTGTCCCAGCTGACGGAGCGAAGCCGGGCCTCCGTGGCCGAACTCGCCCGCTCCGCGAAGACGTCGGAGATGACGATCCGCCGGGACCTGGAGCTGCTGGAGTCCAGGGGAGCGCTGCGGCGCGTCCACGGTGGAGCGGTGAGCACCCTGCTCAGCGGCGTGGAGCCGCCGTACGCCGTGCGGGCCATGGTGGGTGGCGACGCCAAGGCCAAGCTGGCCGACGAGGTGGTGCGGCTGCTGAACGACGGGGAGACGGTGGCCCTGGACACCGGGACGACCGCGGTCGCGGTCGCCCAGGCCATGGCGGGGCACCGGTTCACCGTCACCCCGCTGTCGCTGCACGCGGCGTTCGCGCTGTCAGAGAGCGAGGGCATCCGCCTGCTCGTGCCCGGCGGCCAAGTCCGGCCCGGCGAGCTGTCGTTCTACGGCGAGACGGCGCTGCGCACCTTCGAGGACCTGCGCTACGACACGTTCATCCTCGGGTGCTGCGGCATCGACGTGGCCAACGGCGCCACGGCGTACAACCTCGACGACGTCCATGTGAAGCGCACCGCGGCGGCGTCGGCGCGCCGCATCATCCTGGTGGCCACCGCGGAGAAGCTGGGGCGGGTGGCGCTCGGCCGGATCTGTGCGGTCGAGCAGATCGACATCGTGGTGACGGACGCCCCGCAGGGCAACCCCGTGATCGAGGACCTGCGGGCGGCGGGAGTGAACATCCGGCACGTGTGACGCCCCCGGCCGGCGCGTCGGCGGCACGCCCCGGCCTCTGAGCGGCGTTCACGGCGCGTGGGGCCCGTGTGGGGCGGTTCGCCACCGGGGGCGGTCACACGAGGTGTGTGCGGAGTGATCGTCGACAGCGAACGAAGCGGTGCTCCTCCCCCACCGCAGCGCGGGGACGGCCCGCCGGTTCTTCGCCGGAGGCGCACACGCGGTCCGTGCGTGCTTGATCACGCACCCTTGTCGGCCTGCACTTTCTGAAGACGCACGGAGGAGCAGGGCCGGCGGTCCGCCCTCCGCTTCCCCCGGCATGTTCGAGCCGTTGTGGGCTCCGCGAAGGTGCCGTGCCCGCTCGCCTGCCGCGATGCCCCGTGGCCACCCCGCCGCGCTGGCCACGGTCGCATACGATCCGCTACCGCCCTGGTGGCGCCGCATATGGTCCCGTACGTCGCTGAGCTGGAGAACGGCCGCGAGCGGCGGCCGTGAGCGGCCGGACTCCCCCCTGCGCGCGAAACACCCACGACGCGGCGCCGTTGGCGAAAAGCCGACGGGTGGGGGTTTCTCCTTCCGTACGCTCCCCACCCAAGCGTTCGAGAAATGAAGGATGGATCACCGATGTTCGCACTTACGCGTTCAACAATCCGCGTCGCGATAGCCGGGGCCACCGCCGGGCTCGCCGCCGTGGCCGTCTGCCTCACGGCGTCGACCGGTGCGTCTGCGGCGCCGCTCCCCGCAGGCGGCGAGGCACCCTCGTGCGTCGCGTACGCGAGCGGCTGGCGCTACACGTTCGTCACCAACGACTGCGGCTCCGCCCAGGACGTGACCGTCACCTACCTCGACGGCACCACGGTGCCCTGCCGGTCGGTGGCGCCCGGCGGGACGGCGACCTTTCCCGGCTACGGGACCGGCGGCAACGCCGTGACCGGGGTCGCCCTGTGCACCACCTCGTCGCCCTGACCGGGCGGCCGGCCAACAGCCGTTCAGGCAGGGGCAGTCAGGCACTGGGGCGGGCGTACCGTTCGATGACCTCGGCGTAGTCCCGCAGCGAGGAGCCGGGCGTCCCGTCGTACAGCTGCCGGTCGAACGCCCACATCAGGCCTTCGAGCCCGCAGGAGTCCATCTGGCGGGCGGCGACGTCCATGACGCCGGGGTAGTACGGCGAGACCTGCGGCCCCGCGCTCTCGCCGCTGACCGGGAAGCCCGCCCGCCCGGCCACGGCGGCGACCCAGCGCACGGACGACCAGCGGCGCACGGCGGCGGCGCTCGCGCTCCCCGCCCCGCTCGCGCTCCCGGCACCGCTGACGGCCAGCGGGGCGGTGACCGCGTCCCCGGGCGCGCAGGCGTTGTCGGCCGGTGTGCCGGAGCCGTCGACGAGGGCCGTGGAGACGATCTGGACGTCATCGCGGGGCTCGACGCGCCCGAGGGTGAGGAAGTATCCGGCGCCCCGGCCGATCAGCGGCCCGGCGGTCCGCCCGCCGAGGTACTCGGCCGTCGCCCGGGCGCGGTCCTGCGGCAGGTAGCCCTTGCCGGGGACGAGGACCTTGAGCAGGGCGCTGTGGCCGAGTGAACGGTAGGTGCGGATCTGCCAGTTGACCGCGTCGGTGAGGGCGGTGACGTACCAGTCGTGCCAACGGCCGACCTGCGCCGTGGTGAAGGGCCTGCCGTCGAGGGTGCGCTGCCCGGGGCGCCAGCCGGGGTACGGGCTGGGCGGGACGGTGGCGGGGCGGCCCGGGGCGCCCGCCGCCGCCTGGGCGTTGGCGTCGTACGCCCAGAACTCCCCGCGGTCGCCGTCGGCGTCGAGCGGCGGCGGGTAGGTGAACTCGCCGGTCTCGCTGACACCGATCCGGATGGACCAGAAGTCCTCCATGCCGATCTCCTCGGCGATCCCGGTCATGTACTGGGCCGCCTCGGCACGCACCGCCCGGCTGAAGACGATGTTGGGGACGCGTGTGCTGCGCCTGCCGTCCTGGTTGACGAACGCGGCGTCCGGGTGTTTCTCGAACAGCCACGCCGGCGGGTGGTGGAGGCCGATGCCGGCCTCGACGAGCGCGCCGGCCTCGGTGAGGGCCCGCAGCTCGTTCCGTACGCTGCCGATGTACGCGCGGTCGAACGTCCCGTCCTCGGGCTCGAAGCGGTCCCAGTCGATGGACAGGTGGGCGACCCGCACGCCGTGCTCGTGCTCCTCGGCCGCCCTGCCCGGGTCGGTCTGGAGGGTGCCGAACCAGTGCGCGGGCCGCTCGCCGTGGTCCTTTGGCCCGAGGACGGCGAGGGAGCCGAGCAGGGCTCCTACGGCGACGAGCGCGCCGAGCAGGGTGAACAGCCGTCGCCGCCCGGCCGTCACGGGCCCGTCCCGGATCCGGTGGGCGCCGGCGAGGGTGCGGCCGGCGGGGGCGGGGCGGCCGGAGGCGGGGCGGGCAGGTCGGGGTTCACGTCGGGGCCCGCGGACGGCAGTCGGTACAGGGCGAGGGTGCCGTACATGGGGCCGTCGACGGCGAAGAGCAGGTCGCCCTGGGCGGCGAGCTCGCGCACCTCGCCCTCGCTCAGCCGGGCGTAGCCGTCCCGGACCACCTTCCACGGCACGACGAGGTAGCGGACGCCCTCCCATTCGCGCTCGGCGGGTGTCATCCAGTTGCCCACCCGGTAGCGGTCCTTGAGGAGCCAGCCGGTGATGCCGCGGTTCGCCAGGCCGTCGGCGGCGGCGACCGTGCTTCCGGCCGGCACGTACCGTTCCATGTAGTCGCTCAGCCTCGCGTACCCGTCGTCGGACTGGGCCCTCCCCTGGGCGTACGAGACGCCCGAGGCGCCCACGCAGGCGGCGACGAGCACCGCGATGACCACCCGCACCGGGGTCAGGAGGCGGGGCCGGCCGCGCTGGGTGCCGTCGGCCGGGGCGGACGGCGCGGTGCGGCGGGAGGCCAGCGCCGCGAACGCCACGGGCATCGCCACCAGGTTGGGTACGACCAGCAGGTACAGCGCCTGCTCCTCCAGGGTTCCGCCCGCCACCGCGTAGCCGAGGGTGACGCACGCGCACAGCAGGAACAGCGCCAGCATGCGGTGGACGGCGTCGGCGCGGCGCAGCAGCAGGACGAGGGCGACGGGCGCGAGGGCCAGCAGGGCGTAGGTGGGCCCGAAGGTGGTCACCTCGGAACTGAGCCGCTCCGCCAGCGTGACGTTGCCGTGGGCGTTGAACCCCGTCTCCTGGACGAGGCCGAGCAGGCGGTTGAACCCTTGCGTCTTCGCCGCCCAGAAGTCCTGGAAGTGGCCGGCGGCGGTGACCAGCCCGACGTACGCGCCGTACGACAGCGCGGTGACGCCCAGCGTGACCCCCAGCAGCCGCCGGGGCGCCCCGCGGCCGATCACCAGCGCCAGGAGCAACGGCAGGACGGTGATGAGGGCGGAGTGGTCCTTGGTGAGCACGGCGAGCCCGAAGAGCAGTCCGGCGAACACCGCGCGGCCGCGGGCCCAGCGGCACGCCGGATCGCGCAGCAGCGGCAGGAGGACCAGGAACCCGGCGAGGACCCAGACCATCGTCTCGGTCTCCAGCATGGCCCGGTTGTTCTGCCGGATGCAGTACGGGTCGAACGCGAACAGCAGGGCGGCGACGGAGCCGGCGACGAGCGATCCGGACGCCCGTTTCACCAGCAGCACGAGCAGCACGGCGGTGACGCCGGCGAGCAGCGCGTTGAGCACGCGGATCTCGTACACCCCGCCGATGATGTCGCCGCTCGGGCCGAACAGGCGGATCCAGGCGGCCTGGAGGTAGAAGAAGCCGGGTGGGTGGAGGAAGAACGGGCCCTCGTCGGTGCGGGGGAATCCGCCGTCGGCCGCGCTGTCGCCCAGGTCGCGGTAGATCACCTCGTCGACGAAGACGTCGGTCGAGCTTCCGGCGCCGATCAGGCGCATGCCGGCGGTCAGGACGAACGCGACGGCGAGGACCGCGCCGAACACCCCGGCGGGCCGGCGTTTCGGGGGCGGTGGGGGGACGGGGTCGGGGGGTGGTGCGGCGGGACCGGTGCGGTCCGTCACGGTTGCGGTCATGGCGGGCCTCCAGGGAACACGTACACCTCGGGCACGACGGGGATCTGCCCGGAGGGGAACAGCAGTCCGGCCTGGGTGCGGTAGGCGCGGATCAGGTCGGGCTTGCCGGCCAGTCCGCGCCGCCAGACCGCCGGGACGGGTGCGTTGCGCCGCCGGAACCCGGCGTCGACGGAGTGCTGTTGGTTGTAGGGGAAGTCGCTGTAGTACACGACGGGCCGGCGGCTGAGTTCGGCCGCCGTACGGACGAGGAGGTGGTCGGCGTGGCCGCCGACGGCGAGCGGTGCCAGCAGGAGCCGGGGGTCCGGCCCCCACTGCTCCGCCACGGCACCGAGGACGCGCATCAGGGTGCCGGTGTCGAACCGGGAGAGCCGGCCCGCGGCGAGGTGGCGGCGGTAGGTGGGGTAGATGTGGGCGGATTCGGGGAGCAGGGCGCCCAGCCGGCGGGGGCGCCGCGAACCGTGGTCCGGCTTGCGGCGGAACAGCCCCTCGGGCAGCCCGAGGTGGTGCCAGGTGATGTCCAGCCGTTCGAGGACGGCACGGTCCTCGGCGCGCCGGGACGCGTACAGCTCCCCGGCGTCGCGGGCCCCGTTCTGGTGCAGGAAGCCGCGGGCGGAGAGCGTGTAGGGCGGTGGCCCGGCCTCGGTGAAGACGGTCACGACGGTGACGGGCGCGGTGTGCCGGGCGTGCGCCATCAGGGCGCCGCAGGAGAGCACCGCGTCGTCGAGGTGCGGTGACAGGACGACCAGCGGGCGGCCTTCGCCGACGGCGGCGGTGAGCCAGGCGGTTCCGGTGCGGGTGTCCGTCCCGGTCCCGCCGCCGAGACCGTACGAGGCCGGGTCGCCGCCGAGGCCGTACGGGACCGGGTCGCCGCCGAGGCCGTCGGTGCCGAAGCCGTACGGGATCGGGCCGCCGGTGGCCAGGGGGTCGGTGCCCGGGGGGCCGGTCCTCAGGTGGTCGGCGTCCCGGGCGGGTGGCCGCGTGCGGTCGGTGCCCATGGTCGCGTCGCCTCCTCTCGTGCGCGCCGTGCGGGGGGTCGCCGAGGGACCAGCAGGGCGCGCGCCAGGGCGAGGTAGCTGTCGGTCATCCGGTCCCAGGTGTAGTGGCGGGCGGTGTCGGCCGCCTGGCGGCCCAGGCGGGCGCGCCACGGCCGGTCGGCGGCCAGGGCCCGTATGCGGTCGGCCAGTGCGTCCACGTCGAAGGGCGGTACGGGAACCCCGCCGCCGTCGCGCATCCAGGCCAGGGTGGGCAGCGCGAAGTGCAGGACGGGCTTGCCGAAGGACATGCCCTCGAGGGCGGACAGCCCGAACGTCTCGTTGCGCGAGGGCAGCACGACGAACGCGCTGTCCCGCAGGAGGCGCTCCTTGGCGGCGCCCGAGACGCGGCCGGTGCGGTGCACGCCGTCGCCGTGGCGGGCGAGGAGCGCGTCGAGGCGCTTCTCCTCCCCGGCGGTCCCGTTGCCGGCGAGGACCAGGGGCAGGCCGGGGCGGGCCCGGGCGTAGGCGGCGAGCAGCAGGTCCAGGCCCTTCTGCCGGGTGTCGACGCGGCCGAGGCAGAGGATGTGGGTTCCCTCGCCGGGGTGCTGGTCCTCGGCGGGCCGGGGGTCGACGCCGTTGGGGATGGTCCGGACGCGGGCCCGGGGGCTCAGGCGGCCGACGGTGGCCGCGTCGGCGGCGTTCATGACGACGAGGTCGCGGTAGCAGCGCAGGCCGAGCCGTTCCACCAGGAAGAACGGGAGGTGGTACTTGCGCCACATCGCCTCTCCGGTGCGTCCCTGGTCGATGCCGACGACGGGGGCGCGGGTGACGAGGGGCAGGAAGCTGGTGGAGAAGGGCGGGGTGAAGCTCTCCAGCCACAGGTCGTGCGGCAGCCGCCGGGCGACGAGCGGGA
Organism: Streptomyces ficellus; assembly: GCF_009739905.1. Lineage (NCBI taxonomy): Bacteria > Bacillati > Actinomycetota > Actinomycetes > Kitasatosporales > Streptomycetaceae > Streptomyces > Streptomyces ficellus. The sequence goes on from NZ_CP034279.1 coordinate 1,551,392, forward strand.
GCAGCGCCTGGAAGAGGAGCTGGCCGGCCCGTGGCCCGGCCCGGCGGACGGGCAGCGTGCGGTAGTGGACGGCGCCGGCCGTGCGGGTGCCGCTGTGCCGGCCGGCGGTCACCACGGTGATGTCGAACTCCTCGGCCAGCCGGTCGGCGACCTTGCCGATGACGGCCGCTCCGCCGCCGTTGTAGTGGCCGTCGGTGACGTCGTCGTAGACCGAGACGACGACGTGCCGCCGGTGCGGCCGGGCGGGCGGGGCCGGGACGGCGCCGGTCCGGGGGCGGGCGTTCACAGGTCCGCCCTCCGCAGCTTCTTGGCCAGGACGAGCGGGACCCGCAGGGCCAGCTCGCGGGCGGCGGGTCCGCGCCTGCCCGAGCGCAGCAGGCCGCCGGCGTGCTCCAGGCCCGCGCGCAGCGACAGGGGTACGGGCAGCGGGAGGGGCAGCCGGACGGTCTGGCCCCGGTCGAGCCGCTCGATCGCGTCGGTGGCCGCGGTGAGCGCGGCGCGCAGGGCGAGGGGCCAGCCCTCGCGCTCGGCCGCGCGCTGGGCGCGGGCGGTGACGCCGGGGGTGAGCAGGGGGCGGATGGCGAGCAGGTCGGACAGGTCCAGGGTCTGGTTCCGGAACAGTGCGTGGGCGAGCCGGATGCGGAGCTGGTCCGCCGGGTCGGGGACGAGCCGGCGGCCGCCGTCACGATCACCGTCGCCGTGGTGCGGGACGGCGCGGGCGAACAGGTCGCCGGTGGGGATCACGGGGACGCCGTACCAGGAGACGGTCCGGTGCAGGTGTGCGGCGGGCCCTCCGTCCACCGGCTCCAGGAGGACCTTGGTGGAGCGTTCCAGCCAGTACCGGGACCGGTGCCGGTACCAGCCCGTCAGGGCGCGGTCGGCGGCGCTCCAGCGGTCTTCGGGGACGACGAGGTCGAAGTCGTCGCGCCCGTGGCCGCCGTCGGCGTCGGCGCGGATGACGACCGCGGGGACACCGGCGGCGGTGAGCAGGCCGGTCGCCGCGGCGAGGTTGGCGCGGAGCCGGTCGTTCGCCCGGTCGGCGTCGGCGAGCGGGCCGGCCAGCCGGTCGGGGTAGCGGCGGGCGAGGCGGCCGGCGACCCGGTTGCGCTGCGCCAGGACGAGGGCGCGGCGCAGCAGTTGGTCGTCGGCCCGGCGGGCGAGGCCGTGCCACACCGCGTCGGTGAGCAGGCGTACCGTCTCGGCTCCCGCGGGCGCGGAGGGGGGCCGCCCGGCCAGCAGGGACGGCCGGGAGGGTTCGGCGGGCGAGCGGTGCCGCAGGAAGCGGACGGTTCCGTACGCGCCGACGGCGGTCGCGGCGACCGTCCAGAGCACCGGCGTCCCGCGCAGCGCGAGGAACAGCGCGGTCAGGAGCAGGGGGGCCACCAGGGAGGGGCGTACGAGGGCGCCGAAGCCCTGCCGGCGGATGAGCCGCCCGACGAGCAGGACCGTCGCGACGAGGGTGCCGACGGCGACGCCTCCCGCGAGGCCGACGACTCCGCCGGCGCGCCAGCCGACGACGAGGGCGGCGACGTACACGGCCAGTCCGAGTAGTTGCTGACGGAGGCAGCCGAAGTCGTCGACGGCCTGGCAGAAGGTGGCGGCGAGGGTGAGCGCGCCGACGGCGAGGCCGGAGATCGCGGTGAACACCAGCAGGGTGCTCATCATCGCGTAGCCGGCCGGGAAGACGGTGGTGAGGACGGCCTGGGGGGCGGTGGCGCAGACGACGGTGAACGGCAGGGCGACGGTGAGGTACATGCGTACCGCGCTGGCGGCGAGCGGGGTGCCGGCGCTCCGCCGGGCGAGGGCGGGCAGGAACGCCATGGCGATGGCGCCCGCGAGGAACAGCGGGATGCGGCCGACCATGACGCTGGCCTGGTAACTGGCCGCCGCCGCGCGGTCGGTGGGCAGGACGGTGATCACGACGACGTCGATGGTGGACAGGAGCGCGACCAGCCCCTGGAGGGCGGCGATCTTGCCGGCCCGGCGCCACAGGTCGCCGTAGGCGCGGACGGCGAAGCGGGGGCGTTGGCCGCCGGTCCCCAGCCCGCGGGGCCACCAGAGGAGGAACGGCAGTACGGCGATGCCGAGGGCGGCCAGGGCGCCGGTGTCGCTCAGGCCCAGCACGGACACCAGGAGCAGGCCGACGGCCACCTTCAGCACGGCCTCGCCGGTGGTGACGCAGGCGAGGGTGCGCATCCGTTCGGTGCCCTGGAGCCATCCGACGGTGACCGTGGTGACGAAGATCAGGAAGGTGCCCGCCGCCAGTACCAGGACGGTGGCCGGGGAGGCGAACCGGCTCGCCACGGCGGCCACCGCGGCGGCGGTGACCAGGGCGCCCAGGGTGGCGGCGACGGTGGCGAAGCGGACCGCCTCCGCCCGTTCGGTGTCCGTGCGGGCCCGGGCGAGGGCCTGCGCGAGCACCCAGGGGATGGAGACGAGGGCGACGGTCGCGACGCTGAGGACGAGCCCCTGTCCGGCGGCGAACACGGCGTAGGCCTGGACGTCCAGGAGCCGGGTGAGGAGCAGCGCGTACCCGTAGTTGAGGACGCCGACGGCGAGCGAGGCGACCGCGATCCAGCGTGCCCCGTGCACGGCTCTTGTCTCGTCCGGGTGCGCGGGGCGGTCCGGGCGGGTGAGGGCGGTGCGGCCGGCGGTGCTCATCCGGGGCCTTCGCCCTGCCCGGTGAGGATCTCCTGCCGGTGGGCCAGCGTCAGCGGGGTCCGGTCGACGCCCAGGCGTCGCAGGACGCGCGCGGCCCGGACCTCGTCGCAGCCGTGCAGGAGCAGCCGGAAGGTGTCGCCGTGGCGGCTCCAGCTGTCGGTCTGCCGCAGGTGGCTGCCGAGGGCGTGCTCCATCGCGTCGGCGTCGGAGGTGCGGAACCGGGCGGCGACCGCCAGGTCGCTGGGGCGCCGCCGGGAGCGGCGGTGCCGGTCGACGCGGCGCATCTCCTCGGCGGCGACGGCGGCGAGCCGTTCGGCGCTGCGGTCCCACGAGAACGCGGCGCTCCAGGCGCGGCAGCGTTCGGCCGTACGCTCACGGGCGGTCGGCTCGCGCAGGTCCTCCAGCGCCCCGGCCACGCCCTGCGCGAGGTCCGACTCGGCGGGCAGCAGCCAGCCGTTGCGGCCGTGCTGTACGGCGTCGCGCAGCCCGGGCACGTCGTAGGCCACGGCGGGCGTGCCGACGCCGTTGGCCTCGATGACGGTGAGGCCCCAGCCTTCGGCGACCGACGGCACGACGGTGAGCCAGGCGCGGGAGAGGAGTTCCTGGCGGCGTTCGTCGGTGACGCGGCCGTGGAAGTCGACGCAGCCGGACGTGCCGGTCCGGTCGGCGAGGGTGCGCAGCGGGGCGAGTTCCTCGCCGTCGCCGCAGATGTCGACGTGCAGGTCGGGGAAGCGGCGGGTCAGTTCGGGCAGGGCGCGGACCAGCAGGTCGACGCGCTTCTGCGGGACGAGGCGGCTGACGACCGTGATGGCGGGGGTCCGGCTGCGCGAGGTGTGCGTCCCGGCGGGGGGCGGTCCGCCGTTGGGCACGATGTAGATCGGGTTGTCGAAGCCGAGTTCGCGGCGGGCTCCCTCGCGGGTCGACGGGGAGACGACGACCAGGGGCCGGCCCCGGTAGACGCGCCGGCTGAGCTGCTTCTCCAGGACGCGCCCGAGCACGTTCGCGGGCCAGGGGAACCGGATGTCGAACTGGTGCTGGTGGACGTGGTGGATGACGCAGATGTCGGCCGTCCAGCGGGGGGTGAACAGGGGGGAGAAGAACGGGATGCCGTTCTGGAAGTCGATCACGGCGTCGTAGGCGTGCCGATGGCGCGTCAGGTGGCGTGCGGCGGCGGCGTACACGCCGAAGGTGCCGCCGGCCCGGACGATCCTGACGCCGTCGGTGACGGTCTCGGGCGGGGAGCCGGGGTGGCGGGCGGCGAACAGGGTGACGTGCGCCCCGGCGCGGGCGAACCGCCGGGCGATCTCGTAGCAGTAGGCCTCGGCGCCGCCGGCCTGCGGGTGCGAGGGGTCGCGCCAGTTGAGGAACAGGACGTGCGCCCTGTTGAGCTGGCCGAGTGCGGTCACCGGGGTTCCGGCGGAGCCGGGCGCGGTGGCGTTCTCGGCGGTGGTGCCGGCCGTCGGGGGCGTGTCGTCCATGGTGTTCACCGGGATACGGAGATGCGGATGATGTCGGTCATGGAGCGCAGTCCGTGCCGGCGGGCCGAGAAGGTGGACCCGGGGATGTCGGTCCAGTTGACCGGCACCTCGACGACGGTGCGTCCTTCGCGCAGGAGGTGGGCGAGGATCTCGACGTCGAAGGCGAAGCCGTCGACGTGGCAGGTGCGGACGGCCTCGCGGACGAGCGGGCCGTCGAAGAACTTGAAACCGCACTGGGTGTCGGCGATGCCGGGCAGCGCCAGCCGGGTCAGGCGGCGGAACACCCAGCCGCCGCAGCGGCGGGCGGCCGACTGCTCGACCTCGTAGTGCGCCCCGGGCGCGCGGCGCGAGGCGATGACCGCCGAGACGCCCGCTTCGAGCAGTTCGACGGCCGTGTCGAGGGTGCCGATGGGGGTGGCGTTGTCGGCGTCGGCGAAGCCGACGAAGCGGGCGGAGGAGGTGGCGATGCCCCGGCGGACGGCCGCTCCCTTGCCGTGGTCGCTGCACCCGATGCCGTACAGGGGGACGTCGGCGTGCTCGAACGGCCGGAGGGCGTCGAGGGTGCCGTCGGCGCTGTCGTTGTCGACCACGACGACCGCCGACGACCAGGGCCGTCCGGCCAGGAAGGCGAGGTCGTCGGCGAGGGTCGAGGGCAGCCGGCGGGCCTCGTTGTACGCGGGGACGATCAGTTCGAGGTCGACGGGGGGCCGGGTGAGCCACGGCGGGATCTCGTCCAGGGGGGCGCGGCCGGGGCGGACGGGCGGCACGGAGACCATCAGCGGTCGCCTCCTCGGGGGTGTCCGGAAGGAATCGGGGTCCGGCGGACACGACCCAGGGGTTCGTCCGGGCGGCGGGGGGCGCACGCGCGCGACCCACGGGCCGCCGGGCCGGAGGAGGTCGGGGCCCGGCTCGGCCCGTGGGGGTCACATGGATGGGCGGGCGAGCCGTCCGGTCCGTCGGAGTCGCCGGAGCGACGGCCGCCGGGGACGCGGGCGGCGGAGACACCAGCCCGTCGGCGCCGGGGTGCCGAGCGGGGCCTGCGCACCGCCGCGCGCCGCGCCGTCGTCGCGGTGCGCAGTCGGTCGGACGCCCTGCGGGCGGGGTGGGCGCGGCCACGGTCGGGGTGGGCGCCGGTCGAACGGCGGCGGGAGGAGGCGGCAGGCCAGTCGGTCACTCGCCGGAGCGGGTGAGGTGCGGACGGCGCCGGAAGCCGGCTTGCCGGGATCGAGGACACGGTGGCCTCTTCCTACGACTGGTGCCAGGACATGCCTGCCTTGGAAACAAGCCTTAGCACATGCCTTGTGGGCAGTCAATGAGATATGGGGGCATTAAGCACCCTTTGCCAGGGTTTGCCCTATGCCCCGGGCCGCTCCCGCGCAGCCATGCCCCGGGCCTCAACCGCCCTGCTCGGCACGGTCGTTGACCGGCAGGAGCTTCGACGGCGAGGGCATCAGGCGCGGCAGTGCGTTCCGTGGCCGTTCCTCCAGCAGCGTCCGCAGAATGCGGGTGCCGTCCCGGGCGGTGCGCAGCGGGGAGCCGTCGTGGTGGCGCGGCAGTTCCCGGCTGGGCACCTCGGCGATGCGCAGGCCGTTGTGCAGGGCGTGGGCGACGATCTCGGCACCCAGCTCGTGGCCGTCGGCCCGCAGGTCCAGCAGCCCGAGGAAGCCCCGCCGGAAGGCGCAGAAGCCGTACCAGAGGTCGGTCAGCTGCTGACCGTACAGCCGCCGGGCGACCAGCAGCAGGACGCGGTGTCCCGCCCGCCGCACCAGCGGGTAACCCGCGCTGCCGCCGCCGGCGATGAACCGCGAGCCCTTGACGAAGTCGTAGCCGTTGTCCAGGTAGTGCACGTAGTGCGGGATCTCCCGGGGTGACATGCCGTGCGCGTCGATCAGCACGATGTGCTCACCGGTGGCGGCGAGCAGCCCGGCGTGCGGGACCCGCCCGGGGCCGGCCCCGCTAGCGGCGTGGCGGACCAGCCGGAGGACGGGGTCCCCGGCGACGCGGGGCGGCTCGGCACAGGGCTCCGGCAGGTCACCGGCGAGGACGACCTCCTCGACGCAGGCGGGCACCTGGTCCAGCAGTCGCGCCAGGTCCCGCGCGGCGGCGCGGCCGGTGCCCCGTACCGGGACCACCAGGCTGACGGCGGGCCGGCGGGGGCCCGCGGTGGGCACGGGGCGGGGGCGGTGGTCCGTGGCCCGGCGCAGTGGGTGGTTCACCACACGCATCGCCTCCGGCACCCCGAGTGCGGCGTCGTCCCCTTCATGATGCGTACGGGCTCCGCGCACGGTCAAGGACGGCCGGTCGCGCATCGGTGACCGTGCGCGTCGGGTGCGCGCACCGACCGTCACGTCACCCGGCGCGGGCCGGAAGCGGCGGCCGGCGGGCCGGAAGCGGCGGTCAGCGGGCGGTGGCGGCCACCGCTCCGGCGCGCTCGTCGGACTCGGCCCACAGCGATCGCACATGGCCCAGGTGCCGGGCCATGCACGCCTCGGCCGCCGCCGCGTCCCCGGCGAGCATCAGGTCGAGCAGCTCGTGGTGCTCCTGGGCGGAGGCGACGAGCAGGCCGCGCTCGGCCAGGGCCGTCAGGCCGTACAGGCGGGCGCGCTTGCGGAGGTCACCGACCGTCTCGACGAGCCGGTCGTTGCCGGAGAGGGCCAGCAGGGAGAGGTGGAAGCGCCGGTCGGCGTCGAGGTAGCGGATGAGGTCGTGGTCGCGGGCGCTGGTGACGATCTCCTCGGCGACCGGCCGCAGTTCCTCCAGCTTCCGCCGGTCGGCGGAGGCGGTGATGGCGCCGATGGTGGGCACCTCGATCAGCGCGCGGAGTTCGGTGTACTGGTCGAGGTCGCGCTCGCTCACCTCGGTGATGCGGAAGCCCTTGTTGCGTACGGGTTCCACCAGGCCCTCGCCCGCGAGGTCGAGCATCGCCTCCCGCACGGGTGTGGCGGAGATGCCGAAGTCGGCGGCGAGGGCCGGGGCGGAGTAGACGGTGCCCGGTTGCAGCTCACCGGCGATCAGGGCGGCGCGCAGGGCGTGGGCCACCTGGTCGCGCAGGCGTTCCTGGCTGGTGATGAGGTTCTTCAGGTGCTGGCCTGCCATGGCGCTGCCTCCGGGAGTCGTCTCGGAATCGTAGAGGATCAGAGGAGGAAGCCCGCGGGGAAGGGGTCGTCGGGGTCGAGGAAGTACTGGGCGGTGCCGGTGATCCAGGCGCGGCCGGTGATGGAGGGGACGACGGCGGGCAGGCCGCCGACGGTCGTCCCGCCGGTGAGCCGCCCCGTGAACCGCGTGCCGATGAACGACTCGTTGACGAAGTCGCGCCCGAGGGGCAGTTCCCCGCGCGCGTGGAGCTGCGCCATCCGGGCGGAGGTGCCGGTGCCGCACGGCGAGCGGTCGAACCAGCCGGGGTGGATGGCCATGGCGTGCCGGGAGTGGACCGCGTCGGAGCCGGGGGCGGCGAGGTAGACGTGCTTGACGCCCGCGATGGACGGGTCCTCGGGGTGGACGGGCGGGTCGGTGGCGTTGACGGCGTCCATGACGGCGAGCCCGGCCGCGAGCAGGTCGTCCTTGCGGGCCCGGTCGAAGGGGAGCCCGAGGGCCTTCAGTTCGACGAAGGCGTAGAAGTTGCCGCCGTACGCCAGGTCGTAGGTGACCGTGCCGAATCCGGGCACGTCGACCCGGCGGTCGAGGGCGGCGCAGTAGGCGGGGACGTTGGTGAGGGTGACGGACTTCGCGGCACCGTCCTCGACGCGTACGTCCGCGCGGACGAGCCCGGCGGGGGTGTCGAGGCGGACGGTGGTGACCGGTTCGGTGACGGGCACCATGCCGGTCTCGACGAGGACGGTGGCCACGCCGATGGTGCCGTGTCCGCACATCGGCAGCAGCCCGGACACCTCGACGAACAGGACGCCGTAGTCGGCGTCGGGCCGCGTCGGAGGCTGGAGGATGGCACCGCTCATGGCGGCGTGGCCGCGCGGCTCGTACATCAGCAGGGTGCGGACGTGGTCGAGGTGACGGGCGAAGTACGCCCGGCGTTCGGCCATCGTGGCGCCCGGGACGGGGCCGATCCCGCCGGTGATGACGCGGGTCGGCATGCCCTCGGTGTGCGAGTCGACGGCGTGGTGCACGTGCCGGGTGCGCATGTTAGGCGAGTCCTTCCGCGAGCACCTTCTCGGTGGCGGCCCGGACGGTGGCGGCCTGGTCCGGGGCCAGGGGTGTACGGGGCGGGCGGCACGGTCCGCCGTGGTGGCCGGCGAGGTCCATGGACAGCTTGATCGCCTGGACGAACTCGGGTTTGGAGTCCCAGCGCAGCAGTGGGTGCAGGGCCCGGTAGAGGGGCAGGGCGGTGTCGAGGTCGCGGGCGGTGGCGGCCCGGTAGAGGGCGACGGAGGCGGCGGGCAGGGCGTTGGGGTAGCCGGCGATCCAGCCGACGGCCCCGGCCAGCGCCAGCTCCAGCAGCACGTCGTCGGCGCCGATCAACAGGTCGAGGCCGGGGGCGAGTTCGGCGATCTCGTAGGCGCGGCGCACATCGCCGCTGAACTCCTTGACGGCGACGACGCTGCCGTCGCCGTGGAGCTGCGCGAGGAGTTCGGGGGCCAGGTCGACCTTGGTGTCGAAGGGGTTGTTGTACGCGACGACGGGCAGCCCCGCGCGGGCGACCTCGGCGTAGTGGGCGCGCACCGCGCCGGCGTCGGCGCGGTAGGCGTTGGGCGGCAGCAGCAGGACGGACCCGCAGCCCGCCTCGGCCGCCTGTTCCGCCCACCGGCGGGCCTCGGCGCTGCCGTACGCGGCGACGCCGGGCATGACCCGGGCCCCGTCGCCCGCCGCCTCCACGGCGACGCGGACGACCCGGGCGCGTTCCTCGTCGGTGAGCGTCTGGTACTCGCCGAGCGAGCCGTTGGGGACGACGCCGTCGCAGCCCTCGGCGACGAGACGGGCGACGTGTGCGGCGTAGGCGTCGTAGTCGACGGTGAGGTCGTCGCGCAGCGGCAGGGCGGTGGCGACCATGATGCCGTGCCAGGGGTGGGGACGCGGGTTCATCGTTCGGCTCCTGGTGGTTGTGCCAGCTGACTGAGCGGTACGGGGCAGGAGAGCGGGCGCCGGTCGGGCGCCGGCTCCTCCCCCGCCAGGCGGGCGACGGCCGGTCCGCACGTGCGGCCCTGGCACCAGCCCATCCCGGCGCGGGTGAGCAGTTTGACGCTACGGGCGTCCCGGGCGCCCAGATCGGTGACGGAGGCGCGGATCGCGGCGGCGGTGACCTCCTCGCAGCGGCACACCTCGGTGGCGCCGTCGAGCCAGTCGGTCCAGCCGGGGCCGGGCCGGTGGGCGGCGGCCATCGCGTCGGCGAAGCCCCGCAGGCGGGCGCGGCGGCGGACGGCGGCCCGGGGTGGGCGGCTCCCCGCGACCGAGTGGGCCGCGATCTCGCCCTCGGTGCGGGCCAGTTCCTCCCCGCCGACGCCGCAGGTCTCGCCGGCCGCCCAGACGCCCGGCACGCAGGTGCGCTGTTCGGCGTCGACGTCCAGGGCGGGGGTGCCGTCGGGGGTGCGGCGGGTGACGCAGCCGAGCGCGGTGGCGAGTTCCAGTTGGGGTACGAGGCCGTGGCCGACCGCGAGGGCGTCGCACGGGACGCGGCGGCCGGTGCCGGGCACGGGGCGCCACCGGGCGTCCAGCCGGGTGACGGTCACCGCTTCGACGCGGGTGGTGCCGTGGGCGGCGGTGACCGCGTGGCGGGTGAGGAGGCGGGTGGTGCGGCGCAGCAGGGCGCCGCCGTGGAGGGCGCCCTGGGCGAGCTTGGCGGGGTTGCGCAGGAGGGCGCCGGTGTGGCGGGCGTAGGCGCGGTAGTCGGCGGCCTCGACGAGGGCGGGGACCCGGGCGCCGGCGGCGGCGAGCGTGGTGGCGACGGCGAGCAGCAGGGGGCCGCTGCCCGCGACGACGACGCGGCGGCCGGGGAGGACGCCCCCGGACTTCAGCATCGCCTGGGCGCCGCCCGCCCCGACGACGCCGGGCAGCGTCCAGCCGGGGAAGGGGAGTTGCCGTTCGTACGCTCCCGTCGCGAGGAGCACGGCGCGGGCGCGGACGGTGGCGGGGGCCTCGTCGGGGCCCACGACGGCGTGCAGGAGCCAGGTGTCGCCGTCGGGCACCACGGTCCAGACGTGGTGGGCGGCCAGGTGGGTGACGCGGCGCTCCCGGGCGGCCCGGCGTACCGGGCGGGGTGGGGGGTCGTCCGCCGCGTGCCGGTGGATCTGGCCGCCGGCCCGCGCCCCCGCGTCCACCAGCGTGACGTCCAGCCCGAGTCCGGCGGCGGTGGTGGCGGCGGCAAGTCCCGCGGGTCCGGCGCCGACGACGGCGAGGTCAGCGGTCATGTCCGGTGCCCTCCTGGGTGGTGACGGTGTCGCCGGGGCGGGCGGGCAGGAGGCAGGCGCGCTGGTTGGGGCGGCCGTTGACGGTGGCGAGGCAGTCGTAGCAGGCGCCGATCCCGCAGAACGCGCCGCGCGGGGCTCCGCCGTGCCGGGTGGTGCGCCAGGCGAGGATGCCCGCGGCCCACAGGGCGGCGGCGACGGACTGGCCGGGCAGGGCGGTGATGCGGCGCCCGTCGAAGGTGAGCGTGAACGGCGCGGGTGTCACGGGGCGGCTCCTTCCGTGTCGTCGGGGCGGTCTGCGAAGCGGTCCCCGGGGCGGTCGCCGAAGCGGTCGGGGCGGAACGGCCGTACGTCGAGTACCGGTTGCTCGCCGAGCAGCGCGGCGGCGACGAGCAGCCCGGTCGCCGGGGCGAGGCCGATGCCGGCGCCCTCGTGGCCGCAGGCGTGGAGGAGGCCCGGTACGCGCGGGTCGGGGCCGATGGCCGGGAGGTGGTCGGGCAGGTAGGGGCGGAAGCCGTGGTAGGTGCGCAGGGCGCGTACGCCGCCGAGGACGGGGAACAGGGCGATCGCCTGGGCGGCGAGCCGCCGCAGGGCCTCGGTGGACAGCGTCCGGTCGAAGCCGACGCGTTCGCGGGTGGCGCCGATGAGGACCGTTCCGGCGGGGGTGCCCTCGACGACGGCGGAGGACTGGAGGCCGGCCGAGCCGCTGGCGACGTCGGCGATGTAGTCCGCCGCGTACACCTTGTGGCGCACCAGCCGGGGCGGCAGGGGTTCGGTGACGAGGACGAAGCCGCGCCGGGGCAGTACGGGCAGGTGGACCCCGGCCAGCCGGGCGAGCGCTCCTCCCCAGGGGCCGGCGGCGTTGACGACGGCGGGGGCGTGGAGGTCGCCGCGGGTGGTGCGTACGCCGCGGACGGCGCCGGACCGGTCGGTGAGCAGGGACGTGACCTCGGCGCCGAGGACGACGTGCGCGCGGGAGGCGCGCAGGAGCTGGGCGGCGGCCATGGCGGGCTGCACCTGGGCGTCGCCCGGGTAGTGGAACCCGCCGGCGAGGCCGGGCGCGAGGTGCGGTTCGAGGTCGTGGAGGCGGTCGCCGGGTACCTCGTACGCCTCGACGCCCGCCTTGGCCTGCCCTTCGGCGAAGGCGCGCAGGGCGGTGAGGGCGGCCCCGTCCGGTGTGACGACGAGACCGCCCTTGGGCTCGTACTCGGTCTCCGGTGGGAGGACGTCGGCGAGTTCGCGCCACAGTCGGGTGGACAGCAGCGCGAGGTCGAGCTCCGGGCCCGCCTCCTTGTCGGAGACGAGCAGGTTGCCTTCTCCGGCACCGGTGGTGCCGCCCGCCACGGGGCCGCGGTCGACGACGGTGACGGTGAGGCCGGCACGGCCCGCGTAGTAAGCGCAGGCCGCTCCGACCACTCCGGCTCCGACGATCACGGCGTCCGGCAGATGACTCACGTGTTTCGTGGGCACGGCAGTAATATTTCACATGTTACTGCCGCTGTACAGAGCCTCCGCCGGGCCAAAGCCCGGCGGAGACACGGCCGTTCAGCTCCGCAGCGGCCCTTCGCACAGGTAGTCCGAGGTCCCGGCCCGCCGGTCGGACCAGATCTCCACCTCGCCGAACGAGCAGTTCATGTCGGCGAGGTTGGTGGAGGCGCCGGCCGCCCGGTCGAGCAGGAAGCGGTCGACGGTCCCGGACATGTCCTGGAAGACCCGGTCGGCGCTGCCCGCGTCGGTGAGACGGGCGGTGATCCGGCCGGTGCACAGGAAGCGCCGCATACCCGGGTCGCCGTTGTCGGTGCAGCTCGGGAGGACACCGGTCGCCGCCGCGAAGGACGCGCGCACGGCCTCGGCCGTGGTGTCCCGGAGCCGGTCGTTGGGCGTGTACACGGTGTCCGGCACGAACAGCTCGTCGACCTTCGCGATCTGCGCGTCGAGGAAGGCGTCGTACTCCCGCTGGACGCTCGCGTCCCGGCCCAGGCGGTCGCGCCAGGCGTCGAAGGCGGCCGGGTCGCCGGCCCGCAGGTGCCGGTACATCTCCCGCAGCTGCGCGGGCCGTTGGTGCCACAGGTACGTGAAGAAGGTGCCCGCGTAGGAGTAGAAGCGGAAGCCGTCACCCGCGTAGGTGGCGTGCAGCAGCTGGTCGACGCTCATCCGCGGACCGCCGGCCGCCGTGTCCGCGATGATGCTCTTGACCAGGGACTTGCGGACGGCGATCCCGTCGTCGCGGGTCGCGCCGTCGAAGAACTCGGCCGTCCCCTCGTCCATGGCCGTGGTGCGGTCGTTCTCGTACCAGGGGCCCTCGCCGAAGTAGCCGGGGACGGCGAACCGGCCGTTGAGGTAGTGCGTGTACTCGTGCCGGAACAGCTCCTCCAGGGTGAGCGAGGAGTCCTGCGGGACCCGGCGCTGGTACGTGTAGAAGGTCGCGCCGCGCTCGATGTAGATGCCGCCGTTGTCGGTGTCCATGCCGGTCAGCAGCGGGTGGTAGTTCTCGTAGTCCGCGCGGGAGGCGTACAGCACGATGTTCAGGCTGGTGTTCGTGTCCCCCGCCAGTGGTTCCCGCGTGCCGAGGACCCGGTGGAACTGTGCCTGCACCTGCTTGCTCGCGTAGTAGAGCTGGTCGACGGTGGGGCGGCCGAGGCCGGTGCGGACCTTGATGCCTCCCTTGTCGTAGCCGTAGCGGTGGGGGAAGATCCGCTGCTCTATGTCCTCCTTGCAGACCGCGTAGGGCTTGCACGCCTCGTAGAAGTTGAGCCAGGAGGCGAGCTTCGCCCAGGGGGCGCTGCCGTGGCCGAAGTCGCGGACGACGGGGGCCAGGAGCGCGCCGAGGTCCGGCACGAGCGTGGGGTTGAGTGCCGCGATCTGCCCGAACCGGCCGTACTCGCCGAGGGCGTCGCGCACGACCCACTCGTTGGGCGTGCCCTTGAGGTGGGTGTACCCGGCGAACTTCCGGAAGGCGTCGCGGTAGGCGGTGTTGCGGGCGACGAGGGTGTGGAAGGCGGTGTCCTTGTTGCCCGGGTAGACGCCCAGGTAGTTGACGGACAGCGCGGCGAGGGCGGCGCCGCCCCAGGACGGGTCCTTGTAGGTGGTGTTGTGGTACCGGTCCATGGTGGCCAGGACCTTGCGGATCAGGTCCAGCTGGGAGTGGCGCAGCCCGGGTGCGCTGCCCGCGTAGAGCGCCTCGCGCAGGGACTCGGCGTTGGTGCGCGTCACGTCGAAGGAGCGGCGCGCCGTGCCGAAGGCGTGGATGGCGCGGCGCATGGCCTCGGTGGTGGGCGGGTCGGTGACGTCGATCTCGCCGCGTGAGAAGTCGTGGTACGCCACCGCGTGCAGGTAGGTCAGCATCTCCAGCAGGTGGCTGCCGTTCCTGCCGTCGTGGATGGGAGCGAGGGCGGATGTGCGGCGGGAGACCGCCTGGACGTGCGCGTCGGACATGACCGGGGCGAGGCGGGCGTCCCAGGTCCAGATGAGGTCGCGCAGGCAGCCGTCGGCGGTGACGGCGGGGTCGGCGAGGAAGTCGGCGAACCGCTCCGGGTCGAGGCGGGTGACGTCGTCGAGGGTGCACCCGGCGGCCGCCCGCGCGGACGTGGCGGGCCCCGCCGGTTTCGCGGTCTGGGGCCCCGGCGTCCGGACGAGGGTGCGCCCGCCGGGTGCGGGAGCCGGCCTGGGGGCGGACGCGGGCGCGGTGGCGAGGCGCTCGACCTCGTCGCGCGGGTCGTGACCGGCGGCGGCCACGGCACGGGGCCGTTCCGCCTCGGACGCCCCGGCGCCGGGCGCGCTGTGGGCCGCCGCGCCGAGCAGGGTCGCGGTGACGACGGCCGCGGCGAGGAGGGATCTGCGGCGGGGGCGGCGGAGTGAACTGCCTGGGGATCGCTGGGACACCGTGCGGCTCCTGTGTGGGAGGTGGGGAGTGGTCCGTGCAGCGGTACGCACGACAGGGGCGCCTTGATCGGTGCATGCCACTGCCGTGTGACGTGCAACATAGTAATGTGACATTGCACTGACAACCCTTGTGCACCGCCGGGTTGGCCCGCCGCCCCGCCGTCACACGGCAACGCCCGGTTCAGACCCGGGCGATCAGCGCATACCGCTCACCCGTCACCGCCCCGCCCCACAAGTCCCGCTCCCCGTCGAGCCGTTGTACGCGCACGGGCCCACCCACCAGAGGGCGTACCGCGGCCGCGAGGTCGTCGGCCCCGATGCCGCCGCGCCAGGGCAGCGCCTCCGCGCCCGCCACGTACGGCACATCGTCCCGGTCCGCCTCCCGCCAGCGCCCCTCCACCAGCACCAGCCGGCCACCCGGCCGCACCCGCCCGACCCACGCGCGCAACGCCGCCTCCGGCTCGGGCAACGTCCACACCAGGTGGCGCGCCAGGACGACTCCGAACACCTCACCCTCGCGAGGCAGTTCGCCGGCGTCCCCGATGAGGAAGCGCCCCGCGAACCCGGCGGCCGCGCACTTGGCACGCGCCCGCTCCACCATGCGCGGCGCCAGGTCCAGCTGGCGGCCCGCATGGGTTACACCACCCGATGACGCCCCGCGAATGGTTCCGGATGTCTCACCGACTAGGCATCGGTGACGCCCCGGGGCGTCGCCGGGTGAAGGAAGTCGATGTCCTCCATGAAACTCAGCATCCGGGCGTTGACGAGGTCGGGGTGGTCGATCTGCGGCCCGTGTCCGGTCGCGGCGACGATCTCGGCGCGGGCACCGGGAATCACCCGAGGAACGCGTTCGAGCTGACGCTTCGGGTGCACCAGAAGGCTGCGCCTACCCATGATCAGGTAGAACGGCGTGCGGATGGAGCCCAGCTCGGCGTCGGACAGCGGCAGTGGAGCGGGACGGCGTATCCGGAAGGCCTTCACGCCGGCCTGGATCCAGGCGCGCAGATCCGGATCGGATATGACCGGCTGCTCCAGCCACTTGGCCAGAGCCGGGCGCGGCCGCTTGGGAGCCAGGGTGGCGAAGAGGCTGGCGAAGATCCAGACGAAGAAGCGGAGCCCCACCTTCTCCAGCCCGCCCGGGTCGAGGGCGGTGACGGAGGCGAGCCGTTCGGGCCGGCGGTGGGCCTGGTTGATGACGAGCCAGCCGCCGTAGGAGGAACCGACGAGGTGGACCTTGTCGAGTCCGAGGGCGTCGAGGGCCTCGTCCATCCACTGGGCGGCCCGCTCGGGTTGCCACATCGGTTCGCGGTGGATGCTGCGGCCCGGGTCGCCGGGGGTGTCAAGGGCATAGACGCAGCGATCGGCGCTGAGCGCGGCCGTGTTGGGGTACCACATCGCGGAGCAGCCGCCCGAGCCGTGGATCAGGACGACCGGCGTGCGGGACTCGGCCGCCGGCTCCGCGGGGCCGTACCGGTAGACGTGAGTCGTCCCGAAGCTGGTCTCCACGTCGGCCTCGGAGCGGATCGGTGCGCCCTTCGCGTAGAGCACGTCGCATGCGGCGAAGTAGCGGTCGCGCAGCTGGTCATTGACGTAGCGGCCTATGTCGCGGCCCGTTCGGCGCGCGTTCTCGGGCATGGGCACCTCCGTGAGTCCCGGTCTTTGTGATACGACCGTATCACAGTGGCGATACGACGGTACCATGAAAAGGTGCCGCCGGGCCGGACCGGACGGCGAACAGGTAACCCATCCACCCCCACCACGGCCGGAGACACCACGGATGCCCAAGCGCGTGGACCACGATGAACGCCGCACCCAGATCGCTGAAGCACTCATCCAGGTCGCGGGACGGCAGGGGCTGCACGCGGTCGGCATGCGCGACGTCGCCGCCGAGGCGGGCGTCTCACTACGCCTGGTGCAGTACTACTTCCAGACCAAGGAAAAACTGCTCTTCCACGGCCTCCAACACCTCACCGACCGCTTCACCGCCCGCGTCGGCGCCCGCCTCGCGGCTGCCGGCCAGGACCCGGACGCCCGCGCGACCATCGAGGCACTGCTGCTGACCTCGCTGCCGACCGACGAGGAGAGCCGCACCTTCCACCTTCTCTACAGCTCCTACTCGATCCTGTCCGTGACCGACGAAGCCCTCGCCGCCCAGCCCTTCATCGACAACCCTGACGCCGCCGAGAACGCCCTCACCCAACTGATCCAACAGGCGCAGGAGAGGGACCAAGCCGATGCTGGAGCCGACGCTCGCACTGAGGCGATCAGCCTGCTTGCCATGACGGCGACCATGGGTACCAGCATCCTCGTCGGACAGCGCACGCCGGAGTCTGCCATCGCGGCACTCCAGTACCACCTCGACAGGATCTTCAACAGCAACCAGACGTCGCCCACGACCCGGTGACTTCCGCTCTTGGCCTCACCGGGGTCGGCCTGAGCTGCCGTGGAGCGGAGGCATCAGTTCACGGTTGGTGTCCCGCGGCGATCTTCGACCTGTCGCGGGTCAGTCGTCGAAGGCGGCCAGGACGCGGCGGCGTCCACGGACTGAATCGTCGGCGTATGCCTTCGGGAGCCGGTCGGCAGGCGGCCGGCTAACGCTTACCCTCCCAGCCGGATACCGCTCGCAATACAAGGGATGACGGTTTACCTCGTGGCTCAGCTTCGGAACATCGAACGGCCTTTGGCGAGGGACCACACGCTCGGAGTGCGCTCAGCCAGGCAGTTTCGCCGCGTAGATCCAATCGCAGCCGTCGCATCCGGGGCCGTCGAGATGTTCAGCCCGCATGAGGCCGGCACGTACCGCCACGCGCTGCGAAGCAGCGACCGCGCCGAAATCGGCAAAGGCTCGGGTGCAATTCCTCCTCACCCGAGCGAAGGGGTCCACCAAGTCCCTGGCTGAGCGCGCCTCGGCGTCCAGCGCCGGACGGTGGAGCGCTACCGCGCTCGTCGTCGAAGGACGCGGCGGCGGCCGGGCGCGAACCCGCCGCGGGATGAGTACCCCGGCCCCGGGGCTGAGTAGGTCGCCCGATGCCGCGCGCCGGGGGCGCTTGGTGAACTGTGGTCCATGAGGACTGAGGCACCCCGGCGGATCAACGTGCGGAACGTCGCCCACACCGGTGCGGCCGTGGCGGCGGCGCTGTTGCCGCTGACCGCCGCCGTGCTGCTGGCCAGGGCGACGGCCGGTGATCCGCTGGCACCGGTGAACACGCTGATGACGAGCGGCGGGCAGCGCGTACGGGTCTGCGCCTCCGGGTGGCGCGGGTGCGGCAGGAACGCGGTGGCCACCTGCCGGAGCGAGCTGCGCACCGGCCGTCTCGCGGGCCTGGCGTCGTACGTCCGGGACGGACGCGCCTCCCGTGGTGGCCGCGCGCAGACGGGTGTTCCCGGGCCGGACAGGGACGAATCCCCCGCCCGGTGAACGACACCCCCGGGCCGCCCGGTCAGTCCAGGACGGCGAACCCGTCCAGCTCGACCAGCGCCTGTTCGTCCCACAGCCGGGTGGCGCCGATCACGGCCATCGCCGGGTAGTCGCGGCCCGCCAGGCGGCGCCAGACGCGGCCCAGTTCGGGGGCCCGCTCGCGGTAGTCGGCGACGTCGGTGGCGTACACCGTGACGCGGGCGAGGTCGGCGGGGGTGCCGCCGGCCGCCTTGAGCGCGGCCAGCAGGTTGCCGAGGGCCGTCTCGAACTGTTCCGGCAGGGTCTCCCCCACCACCCGGCCGCTCCCGTCGAGGGCCGTCTGACCGGCGAGGAAGACCAGGCGGGAACCGGTGGCGGTGACGGCGTGGGAGAAGCCGGTGGGCGGCGACAGTTCGGCCGGGTTGAGGCGTTCGAGGCTCATGAGGCGTACAGCTCCTTCGCGATGATGGTGCGCTGGACCTCGGTCGCGCCCTCGTAGATGCGCGGCGCGCGCACCTCGCGGTAGAGGTGTTCCAGCAGGTGCCCGCGTTGCAGGGCGCGGGCGCCGTGGAGCTGGACGGCGGCGTCGACGACGTACTGCGCGGTCTCGGTGGCCAGCAGCTTCGCCATGGCGGCCCGCTGGGGGACGTCGGGGGCGCCCTCGTCGTACGCGGCCGCGGCCGCGTACACGAGCAGCCGGGCGGCCTCGGTGCGGGTGGCCATCTCGGCGACCTGGTGGGCGACGGCCTGGAGGTCCTTCAGGGGGCCGCCGAAGGCCCTCCTGCCCGCCGTGTGGGCGAGCGTGGCGTCCAGGGCGGCCTGGGCCATGCCGACCGCGAAGGCGCCGACGCTCGGCCGGAAGCGGTTGAGGGTGGTCATCGCGACGCGGAAGCCGCGGTCCACCTCGCCGAGGACGTCTTCGGGCCACACCGGCACCCCGTCGAACAGGAGGCTGCCGATGGGGTGCGGGGACAGCATGTCGAGCGGGCTGCCGGTGAGGCCGGGGCGGTCGGCGGGGACGAGGAAGGCGGTGACGCCGCGGGCGCCCGCGCCCGGTGTGGTGCGGGCGAAGACGGTGTAGAAGTCCGCTTCGGGGGCGTTGGAGATCCAGCGCTTCTCACCGGCCAGCCGCCACCCGCCGCCCTCGGAGACCGGCACCGCCTCCAGGGCGAGTGCCGCCGCGTCGGAGCCCGCGTCCGGCTCGCTGAGCGCGAACGCGGCGACCGCGCGGCCGGCCGTCACCTCCGGCAGCCAGCGCGCCCGGTGCGCGGCCGTGCCGGAGGCGGCGACCGGGTGGGCGCCGAGGCCCTGGAGGGCGAGGGCGGTCTCGGCCTCCGTGCAGGCCTGGGCGAGCGACTCGCGCATCAGGCACAGGTCCAGGGCGCCCGCGTCGAAGAGGCGTCCGATCAGGCCCAGTTCGCCGAGCGCGGCGACGAGCGGGCGGTTGACGTGCCCCGGTTCGCCCTTGTCGGCGAGCGGCCGCAGGCGCTCCGCCGCCGTCGCGCGCAGCTCGGCACAGCGGGCGGTTTGCTCGGGATCGAGTGAGAATACGGGCATTCATGCCCCCTCAAAGACGTCTATCGCGGGCCGTTGACTGTCGTCACATGAACGATACGCTCGATGAGCGTTCCCACCACGACAAGGGGGCGAACCATGGAGCTCACGCCTTCGGCCCATCGCGACACCTTTGCCCGGGACCATCTGCCACCGCGCGAACAGTGGCCGGAACTGCTCTTCGACCTCCCCGGGCTGCGCTACCCCGACCGGCTCAACTGCGGGAGGGAACTGCTGGACCGCACGGTGGAACGTTTCGGCGCGAGCCGGCCCGTCTTCCGCGACGGCGCCGGCCAGGTCTGGACGTACGGCGAACTGCGCACCCGGGTCGACCGGATCGCGCACACGCTCACCCACGACCTGGGCGTCGTGCCCGGCAACCGGGTCCTGCTGCGCGGGCCCACCACCCCGTGGCTGGCCGCCTGCTGGCTGGCGGTGATGAAGGCGGGCGCGGTCGCCGTCACCGTCCTGGCGGGCGCACGGGCGGGGGAACTGGCCGTGATGTGCGAGATGGCCCGGGTCAGCCACGCCCTGTGCGACGTACGTGCGGTCGACGACCTGGTGAAGGCCGAGGTCCCGGGCCTGCGCGTCACGGCGTACGGCGGCGACGGGCCCGACGACCTGCTGCACCTCGCCGCCCGCCACCGCGGGCCCTACGAGGCGGTCGACACCGCCGCCGACGACGTCGCCCTGATCGCCTTCACCTCCGGGACCACCGGGCGCCCCAAGGGCTGCATGCACTTCCACCGCGATGTGCTGGCGGTCGCCGACACGTTCTCGGAGCACGTGCTGCGCCCCGGCCCCGACGACCTGTTCGCGGGCAGTCCGCCGCTGGGGTTCACCTTCGGGCTGGGCGGGCTGGTGATCTTCCCGATGCGGGCGGGCGCCTCGGCGCTGCTGCTGGAGCAGGCCGGGCCCAGACAGCTCCTCGCGGCCGTCGCCGAGCACCGGGTGACGGTGCTGTTCACCGCCCCCACCGCCTACCGGGTGATGCTGGACGAGCTCGACGGCCACGACACCACCTCGCTGCGCCGCTGCGTGTCGGCGGGCGAGAACCTTCCCGAGGCCACCTGGCGGGCCTGGTTCGACCGGACCGGTCTGCGCCTGATCAACGGCATCGGCGCCACCGAGCTGCTGCACATCTTCGTCTCGGCGGCCGACGCCGCGATCCGCCCCGGCACCACGGGCACACCGGTTCCCGGGTGGCACGCTCGCGTGGTGGACGATTGCGGGGAGCCGGTGCCCGACGGGCAGGAGGGGCTCCTGGCGGTGCGCGGCCCGGTGGGCTGCCGCTACCTGGCCGATCCCCGCCAGGCGGAGTACGTCCGGCACGGCTGGAACGTCACGGGCGACACCTACGTCCGCGAACCGGACGGCTACCTGCGCTACGTCGCCCGCGCGGACGACATGATCATCTCGGCCGGGTACAACATCGCGGGCCCCCAGGTCGAGGAGGCGCTGCTCGCCCACCCCGACGTGCTGGAGGCGGCGGTGGTCGGCCGGCCGGACGAGGTGCGCGGCCAGGTGGTGGTGGCGTACACGGTGCTCCGCGACGGCCTGCCCCGTGACGAGACCACCGCCGAGGAGCTGCGCGCCTTCGTCAAGGACCGGCTCGTCCCCTACAAGTGCCCGCGCCGGATCGTGTTCCTGGACGCCCTGCCCCGCACGGCCACCGGCAAGCTGCAGCGGTTCCGGCTGCGAGCCGAGGACACGCCACGGACCCGCCCGTAAAGTGATCACGTGGCCGAGCAGCACACCCCGCGTTCCCTGATCGTCTCCCTGTACGGCGCGTACGGGCGGACGCCCGACAACGCCCCGCTGCCGGTGGCCGAGCTCATCCGGCTGCTGGCGGCGCTGGGCGTGGACGCGCCGTCGGTGCGCTCCTCCGTGTCGCGGCTCAAGCGCCGGGGGCTGCTGGAGCCGCGCCGCACGTCCGACGGGGCGGCCGGGTACGCCCTGTCGGGGGACGCCCGGCAGCTCCTGGACGACGGTGACCGGCGGATCTACGCGGCGGGCGAGCCGCACGAGGACGAGGGCTGGGTCCTGGCCGTCTTCTCGGTGCCCGAGGCCGAGCGGCACAAGCGGCACCTGCTGCGTTCCCGGCTGGCCCGGCTGGGGTTCGGCACGGCGGCCCCGGGCGTGTGGATCGCCCCGGCCGCGCTGTACGAGGAGACCCGGCACACCCTCCAGCGGCTCCAGCTCGACCCGTACGTGGACCTGTTCCGCGGCGAGCACCTGGGCTTCCCGGCCACCGCGGAGGCGGTGGGCCGCTGGTGGGACCTGGCGGCGATCGCCAAGCTGTACGAGGAGTTCCTGGACCTGCACGAGCCGGTCCTGCGCGCCTGGTCGACCCGCGAGCCGTCACCCGAGGAGGCGTACCGCGACTACCTGCTCGCGCTGGACTCGTGGCGGCGCCTGCCGTACGCCGACCCGGGCCTCCCGGCCGCGCTGCTGCCCGCGGGCTGGCCGGGCGGCCGGGCGGCCACCGTCTTCGGCGGCCTGCACGGGCTGCTGCGGGACAGGGGCGAGGAGTACGTCAGGGCCGGGGCGGGCGGGGCGTCAGACTGAGCCGCGGCTTGGGGGCGTCCGTACGGCCGGTGGGCGGTTTGCGGCTGCCCGCGCGGTACGGAAGCGGCCAGGGGGCGCCGGGCCCCTCGTAGCCCTGGTCGGCGGCGGCGTGCAGGGTCCAGTGCGGGTCGTAGAGGTGGGGGCGGGCCAGGGCGCACAGGTCGGCGCGGCCGGCCAGCAGCAGCGAGTTGACGTCGTCCCAGGAGGAGATCGCCCCGACCGCAATGACGGGCACCTTGAGGGCGTTGCGGATCCGGTCGGCGTACGGCGTCTGGTAGGAGCGGCCGTACTCGGGCCGTTCGTCGGGCACCACCTGGCCGGTGGAGACGTCGATGGCGTCGGCGCCGTGCTCGGCGAAGGCGCGGGCGATCTCGACGGCCTCCTCGGCGGTGGTGCCGCCGGGCGCCCAGTCGGTGGCGGAGATCCGCACGGTCATGGGCCGCTCACCGGGCCAGGCGGCCCGTACCGCGTCGAAGACCTCCAGCGGGAAGCGCAGCCGGGCGGCCAGGGAGCCGCCGTAGGCGTCGGTGCGGCGGTTGGTGAGCGGCGAGAGGAAACCGGACAGCAGGTAGCCGTGGGCGCAGTGCAGTTCGAGCAGGTCGAAGTCGGCGCGGGCGGCGCGCCGGGCGGCCGCCGCGAACTGTTCCCTTATGTCGGTGAGCGCGGCCCGGTGCAGCTCGTGCGGGACCTGGTTGACCCCGGGGCGGTACGGGAGCGGGGAGGCGGCGACCAGGGGCCAGTTGCCGGAGTCGAGGGGCTGGTCGATGCCCTCCCACATGAGTCTGGTGGAGCCCTTGCGGCCGGAGTGGCCGAGCTGGACGCCGATGGCGGTGCCGGGCGACTGGTGGTGGACGAAGTCGGTGACCCGGCGCCAGGCGGCGGCCTGGCCGGGGGTCCACAGGCCCGCGCAGCCGGGGGTGATCCGGCCCTCGGGGCTGACGCAGACCATCTCGGTCATGACGAGTCCGGCGCCGCCGAGGGCGCGGCCGCCCAGGTGGACGAGGTGGAAGTCGCCGGGGACTCCGTCGACGGCCGAGTACATGTCCATGGGCGAGACGACGACCCGGTTGCGCAGGGTCAGACCGCGCAGCCGGAAGGGCGTGAACATCGGCGGGGTGCCGGGCGGGCAGCCGAAGTCGCGCTCGACGGCGTCGGTGAAGCGCGGGTCGCGCAGCCGCAGGTTGTCGTGGGTGACGCGGCGGCTGCGGGTGAGGAGGTTGAACGCGAACTGGCGGGGCGGCTGGTCCAGGTGGCCGGCGAGGTCCTCGAACCAGCGGAGGCTCGCGGCGGCGGCCCGCTGGGTGGACTCGACGACGGGCCTGCGCTCGGCCTCGTACGCGGCGAGGGCCTCGGGCAGGCCGGGCTGCTCCTGGACGCAGGCGGCGAGCGCGAGGGCGTCCTCGACGGCGAGTTTGGTGCCGGAGCCGATGGAGAAGTGCGCGGTGTGGGCCGCGTCGCCGAGGAGTACGACGTTGCCGTGCGACCAGCGGCCGGTCACCACCGTCCGGAAGGCGGTCCAGGACGAGTGGTTGGAGGCGAGCGGCCGGCCCTGGAGCGCCTCGGCGAAGATCTTGGCGCAGCGGGCCACGGACTCCTGCTCGTCCAGCTCGTCGAACCCGGCCGCGCGCCAGACCTCTTCGCGCATCTCGACGATCACGGTGGAGGCGCTCGCCGAGAACGGGTAGCCGTGGAGCTGCATCACGCCGTGCTCGGTTTCGGCGATCTCGAAGCGGAAGGCGTCGAAGGCGAAGTCGGCGGCGAGCCAGATGTAGCGGCAGCGGTGGGTGGTGAGGTGGGGCTCGAACACGTCGGCGTGCGCCTCGCGGGTCCGGCTGTGCACGCCGTCGGCGGCGATGACCAGGTCGTGGGAGGCGGCCAGTTCGGCGGCGGGCGGGGCCTCGGTGCGGAAGCGGAGCCGTACGCCGAGGGCGGCGCAGCGCTCGTGGAGGATCTCCAGGAGCCGGCGGCGGCCGAGGGCGGCGAACCCGTGGCCGCCGGAGGTCAGCACGCGGCCCCGGTGGACGATGTCGATGTCGTCCCAGCGGACGAACTCCGCCTGGAGGGCGGCGTAGACGGCGGGGTCGGCGTGCTCGATGCCGCCGAGGGTCTCGTCGGAGAGGACGACGCCGAAGCCGAAGGTGTCGTCGGGGGCGTTGCGCTCCCACACCGTGATGTCCCGGTCGGGGTCGAGGCGCTTGAGCAGGGCGGCCGCGTACAGCCCGCCGGGTCCGCCGCCGACGACGGCCACGCGCAGCGCCCGGCCGGGCCGCGGGTCGCGCCGGGGGGCGCCCGGCGCCCGGCGGCTCACCGGCCCCGCCACTTCGGCGGCCGCTTCTCGGTGAAGGCGGCGTGGAACTCGGCGTAGTCCTCACCGTTCATGAGGAGGGCCTGGGTGGCGGCGTCCAGTTCGACGGAGGCGGCGAGCGGCATGTCGAGCTCGGCCGTCAGCAGCGCCTTGGTCTGGGCGTGCGCGAGGGCGGGGCCGTCGGCGAGGCGGCGGGCCAGTTCGGCGGCCCGGGTGTCGGCGGCGCCCTCCTCGGTCAGTTCGCTGATCAGACCGATGCGCTCGGCCTCGGGGGCGCGGACCGGTTCGCCGAGCATCAGCAGCCGGGTGGCGTGCCCGAGGCCCACCACGCGCGGCAGGAGGTACGCGGCGCCCATGTCGCCGCCGGAGAGGCCGACCTTGGTGAAGAGGAACGCGAACCGGGCGGAGGGGTCGGCGATCCGGAAGTCGGCGGCCAGCGCGAGGACGGCGCCGGCGCCCGCGGCGACCCCGTGGACGGCGGCGATCACGGGGAAGGGGGCTTCGCGCAGGGCCCGTACGACCTGGCCGGTCATGCGGTTGAAGTCCAGGAGCTGGGCGGTGTCCATGCTGAGCGTGGCGCCGATGATGTCGTCGACGTCGCCACCGGAGCAGAAGCCGCGCCCCTCTCCCGCGAGGACCAGCGCCCGGACGGCCCGCTCCCGGGACAGCTCGGCGAGCAGGTCGCGCAGGTCGGCGTAGGCGCCGAAGGTGAGGGCGTTGAGTTTCGCGGGGCGCGCGAAGGTGACGGTGGCGACGCCGTCGTCGATGGCGAGCCGTAGGTGCCGCCATTCCTGGGTGCGGGGCGCGGAGCTGATGAACGGGCTCATGAGGTGCGGCCTCCTCGGTCTGCCTGCGCAGATGCCTGCCCCTCGAAGCTATCACTTGTACGTGACTTCCGTCACGTAGGCGCGATACGCTGAGCGGTGACCCGGTAACAACTGTCCGTGACCGACGCAGGTTCTGTCATAGCTGTGGCACAGGTCTCCCCCTGGGTGGGCGGGAGCCTCTGGTGCGGCTGACCGCTCTACGTAAGGTGGGGGGCAGACCTCACGGGTCTCTCCCGCCCTACCGCCCTCCCCTTCCGCACGTCCCCCGTTTCCCCGCTCTCACCGCCGCCCCGGACGGCTCCGGCCGAGGCGCGTCCCGGCCACCCGCCCGGCGCGCTCCCGCCCGCCCCTCCGCCGACGTCCCCGCCCCGCCTCCCGGCCCCCCTACTCCCGAACGGAACCGGCTTCACCGAACGGACCCCGCTGTGCTCGAAGCTTCCGACCCCTCGTCCTGGCGCATCGCCCTGCCGCACACGACGGCAGCGGTGCCCATGGCGCGTGCCCTGATACGGACGGCACTGGCGGACCTGGATGCCTCGGCGTACCGCGACACGGCCGAGCTGCTGACGGCCGAGCTGGTGGCGAACGCCGTGGAGCACACTGCGGGCAAGGGCCCGATCGAGCTGGTGGTGCGGCGGCTGGCGGGCGGCTGCCGGGTCGAGGTCCACGACCGGGACCCCGAGCCGCCCGGCGACCTCACCACGTGGGACGACACCCCGCCCGACCCCTGGCAGGAGCACGGGCGGGGCCTGTTGCTGATACGCGCGCTCAGCGCCGCCTGCGGGCACCGGCGCACCGACGGCGGCAAGGCCGTCTGGTTCACGCTCCCGGACCTGCGGGCCCCGTGACCCCGCCGTCCGCCGCCTCGCCGCGGGCCAGGTCCCTGCCCAGGCGCGAGTGGCGGCGCCCGTACAGCGCGTACACCAGCACCCCGACGACCAGGAACACGGCGAACTGCACCCAGGTCGTCCAGCCGGTGCCCCAGATCAGGTACAGGCACATGGCGACGCCCAGGACCGGGCTGAGCGGGTAGAGCGGGACCCGGAAGCCGCTCTCGGTGTCCGGGTAGCGGCGGCGCAGCGCGATGACCGCGATGTTGACCGCGACCATGATGGCGAGGGTGCCGATGGTGGTCAGGTTGAGCACCACGTCGAGCGGGACGACGGCGGCCGGCACGGCGAACACGCCGGCGACGATCCAGGTGTTGGCCACGGGCGTGGACGTCTTCGGGGAGATCTTCTCGAAGACGTGCGGGATGAGCCCGTCGCGGGACATCGACATCAGGATGCGGGTCTGGCCGTACATCACGGCCAGGACGACGGACGCGATGGCGACGACGGCGCCGAACGCGATGATGCCGCCGCCGACCCCGGACTCGGTGACCCGGTCCACGATCAGCGAGAGCGCGGCGGGCTGGTCGGCGACCTCGTCGGCGGAGAGCGCGCCGATGGCGGCGACGGCGACGAGGCAGTAGAGCAGGGTGACGATCCCGATGCAGATCATGATCGCGAGGGGGATGTTCTTGCGCGGGTTCTTGACCTCCTCGCCGGCGGTGGTGATCGCGTCGAAGCCGATGTACGAGAAGAAGGCCACCGAGGCGCCCGAGGTGACGCCGGCCAGGCCGTGCGTCGCGAAGGGCGTGAGGTTGTCGCTCTGGTAGGCGCGGAAGGCGATCGCGCAGAACAGGACCAGGATGAGGATCTTCACGATGGCCATGACCGCGGTGGCGCGGGCGCTCTCGCGGATGCCGCGGACCAGGAGGACGGCGGCGAGCCCGATGACGATCACGGCCGGGATGTTGACGGTTCCGCCGTCGCCGGGCGGGCCGGCGAGCGCCTCGGGCAGCTGCCAGCCGACGAGGCTGTCGAGCAGCTCGTTGAGGTACTGCCCCCAGCCGACGGCGACGGCGGACACGGACACGCCGTACTCCAGCAGCAGGCACCAGCCGACGAGGAAGGCGACGCGCTCGCCGAGGGTGGCGTACGCGAAGGAGTACGAGCTGCCGGAGACCGGGATCGCGCTGCCCAGCTCGGCGAAGGAGAACGCGGTGAAGATGCAGGTGATGGCGGCGAGGATGAAGGAGACGACGACCGCCGGACCGGCCTCGGCGACACTGTCGGACAGCCCGACGAAGATGCCGGTGCCGACGATGGCGCCGACGCCGAAGCACACGAGCTGGAAGAGGCCCATGGTGCGCTTGAGACCGTGCCCCTCCAGGTCCGCACCGGAGTCGGCGATCAGCTGGGCGGGGGTCTTGATGCGTGGCGGTCCGGTGGGACGCATGGGGTGGTTCTCTTCTCTGAGCCGTGAGGTCGAGCACAAGCGAAGTGGGGTTCGAGCGTGCGAGCCCGAACCCCACCATGTGTCCCGATATTAACCGCCACTCCGCATACTCACCCCATCGGGCGTATTGCCATGCCCGGGCGGCACCCGCACGGGGCTACGCCGCGCCCCCGGGTCCGGCGAGCGTGGCCACCATGACGGCCTTGATCGTGTGCAGCCGGTTCTCGGCCTCGTCGAAGACGACCGAGTGCTCCGACTCGAAGACCTCGTCGGACACCTCCAGCTCGGTCAGCCCGTGCCGCTCGTGGATCTCCCGGCCGACGGCGGTGCCCAGGTCGTGGAAGGCGGGCAGGCAGTGCAGGAACCTGACGTCCGGGTTCCCGGTGGCCCGCAGGACGTCCATGGTCACGGCGTACGGGGCGAGGGCGCCGATGCGCTCGTCCCACACCTCCTGGGGCTCGCCCATGGAGACCCACACGTCGGTGGCGACGAAGTCGGCACCCCGCACGCCCTCCGCGATGTCCTCGGTGAGCGTGACGCGCGCGCCGCTGGTCTCGGCGAGCTCCCGGGCGCGGGCGACGACCCCGTCGGCCGGCCAGTACGACCTGGGCGCCACGATCCGGACGTCCATGCCGAGCAGGGCGCCGGTGACCAGGTAGGAGTTGCCCATGTTGTAGCGGCCGTCGCCGAGGTAGGCGAACGCGATCGTCTCCAGCGGCTTGTCGGTGTGCTCGGTCATGGTGAGCACGTCCGCGAGCATCTGGGTGGGGTGCCAGTCGTCGGTCAGGCCGTTGTAGACGGGGACACCGGCGTGGGCGGCCAGTTCCTCGACGGTGGCCTGGGCGTCGCCCCGGAACTCGATCGCGTCGAACATCCGGCCGAGGACGCGGGCGGTGT
This sequence comes from Streptomyces ficellus, assembly GCF_009739905.1. Lineage (NCBI taxonomy): Bacteria > Bacillati > Actinomycetota > Actinomycetes > Kitasatosporales > Streptomycetaceae > Streptomyces > Streptomyces ficellus. The sequence goes on from NZ_CP034279.1 coordinate 1,579,597, forward strand.
CCCGGGCGGACTCCTTCTTCCCGATGTGCGATCCGGCCGGGTCCAGGTAGGTGGTGGAGGCACCCTGGTCGGCGGCGGCGACCTCGAAGGCACAGCGCGTGCGGGTCGACGACTTCTCGAAGATCAGCGCGATGTTCCTGCCGCGCAACCGCCGCTCCTCCGTGCCGGCCCTCTTGGCGGCCTTGAGTTCGGCGGCCAGATCGAGCAGGCTGCGGAACTCCTCGGCGGTGAAGTCCAGCTCCTTGAGGAAGTGCCGGCCGGTGAGGTCGGTGGCCATGGAAGCTCCTGGGTTCCGAAAACGGGTACGATGGAAGTCTATACGAGGCTTCACATTTGTATACGGAGCAGGGGGTGGGGGAGCCAGGGCTGCCGGCTAGCCCGGGTCGGCCTCGCGCATCACCGGGCAGCTCATACAGCGCGGGCCGCCCCTCCCCCGGCCCAGCTCGCTGCCGGGGATCTCGATCACCTCGATGCCCTCCTTGCGCAGATGGGTGTTGGTGGTGACGTTGCGCTCGTACGCGACGACCACGCCCGGCTCCACCGCCAGGACGTTGCACCCGTCGTCCCACTGCTCGCGCTCCGCCGCGTGCACGTCCTGCGTCGCGGTCAGCACCCGGATCGCCGGCAGGTCCAGGGCCGCGGCGATGGCGCTGTGCATGTGCTGCGGCGGGTGGTCGGTCACCTTCAGCGCGCGGTGCCCGTCGCCCGGCTCGATGGTGTACGAGCGGAGCATGCCGAGCCCGGCGTACTGGGTGAAGGTGTCGTGCGCGACCATCGTCATGACCGTGTCCAGGTGCATGAACGCCCGGCTCTTCGGCATGTCCAGCGCCACGATCGTCCGGGCGGAGCCGGCCGCGAACAGGCCGCGCGCCAGCATCTCGACCGCCTGCGGCGTGGTGCGCTCGCTCATCCCGATCAGCACCGCGCCCCGCCCGATGACGAGGACGTCGCCGCCCTCGATCGTGGACGGGTAGTCGTCCTGCCCCTCCGACCAGTGGTGGAACGGGCCCGCCTCCGGGCCGGTGAAGAGGGGGTGGTGCTTGTAGATGGCCTCGAAGTGGACGGTCTCGCGCTGCCGGGCCGGCCAGCGCATGGCGTTGATGGAGACGCCGTCGTAGATCCAGGCCGAGGTGTCGCGGGTGAAGAGGTGGTTCGGCAGCGGCGGCACGAGGAAGTCGTCCAGGTCCATCACGTGGAAGCGGACGGACGTCGGCTCCGCGTGACCCGCCAGGAAGTCCCGCTTCGTCATCCCGCCGATCAGCACCTCGACCAGCGTGGCGGTGTCCATCGCGTCGAACACCGCCCTGATGTGGCCGGTGGCCAGCGGCCCGTACTCCTTCTCGTCGAAGACGCGGTCCAGGACGAGGTCCCTGGCCGCCGGCACCTCCAGCGCCTCGCTCAGCAGGTCCCCGACCAGGTGCACCTCGACGCCCCGGTCGCGCAGGACGTCGGCGAACCCGTCGTGCTCCTGCCGGGCCCGGCGCACCCACAGCACGTCGTCGAAGAGCAACGCGTCCTTGTTGGAGGGGGTCAGCCGCTTCAGCTCCAGATCGGGCCGGTGCAGGATGACGCGGCGGAGCCGCCCGGTCTCGGAATCGACATGGAATCCCATGCCTTTATCCTCACCGCGCGAGCCCCCCTTCACCCAGCGAACGCTCGTACATCCTTCCGTACCGCGTGCCGCCCACCCCGCCACCGCCGCCGGCGCGGCACCACGGGGACGTGGTGGGCGCCGGGGCGGGGCGGCCGTGACGCTCGCCCACCACCGCCGCCGGCGCGGCACGGACGGAGCTCCGTGAGCACCGGCCGGCGGGGGTGGCCGCAGGCGCGGGTCGACCGGGAGAGCGCGGGCGGGTGGTCAAAGGCGGGGGTCGACCGGTTCCGACTCCAGTGCCAGGACCGCGAAGACCGCCTCGTGGACGCGCCAGAGCGGCTCGCCGTCGGCGAGGCGGGCGAGGGCCTCCAGGCCGAGGGCGTACTCGCGCAGGGCGAGCGACCGCTTGTGCCCGAGGTGACGCTCGCGCAGCCGCGCCAGGTTGTCCGGGCGCGTGTACTCCGGGCCGTAGATGATCCGCAGGTACTCGCGGCCGCGCACCTTGACGCCCGGCTGGACGAGCCGCCCCTTCGCGTCGCGCACCAGCGCCCCGAGCGGCTTGACGACCATGCCCTCGCCGCCCGAACCCGTCAGCTCCAGCCACCAGTCGGTGCCCGCCCGGACCGACGCGTCGTCCCCGGTGTCGACGAGGAGCCGGCGCGTGCCCTGGAGCAGGCCGGACGGGTCGTGCTCCACCAGCCGGTCGAGCCAGGCCAGCTGCTCGTCGTGCGGGACGCCCGCGAGGAGGCGCCCCTGTCCGGCGAGGATCTGGAACGGCGCGAACCGCACCCCGTCCAGCCCCTCCGTGTCCCAGCAGTAGCGCCGGTACGCCTCGGTGAACGCCGCCGCGTCCGCCGCCCGCTCGCGCTGCCTGCCCAGCAGGCCGGTCACGTCGACGTCCCGGCCCACGGCCGACTCCAGCGCCGCGAGCACCGGCGGGAACACCGCGCCCGACGCGGCGCCGACGGCGGCGTACTGGGAGCGCAGCAGTCCGGAGGCCTTGAGGGACCACGGCATCAGCTCGCCGTCCAGCAGCAGCCAGTCGGTCGTCAGCTCGTCCCACAGCCCGGCGGCGTCGATCGCCCGGCGCAGCCGGTCCAGGACCAGCTCCGTCAGGGCACCGTCGGTGAAGAACGGCCGCCCCGTGCGCGTGTGCAGCGCGCCCGTCGCGCCCTCGACGCCGAACCGCTCGCGTGCGGCGTCCGCGTCTCGGAACACCAGCGCCACCGCGCGCGAACCCATGTGCTTCTCCTCGCACACGACCCGCTCGACCCCGTCGGAGCAGTACTGCGCGAACGCCTCCGCCGGGTGCTCCAGGAAGCCCTCCTCGCGGGAGGTCGGCGTCGGGGCCATCGTGGGCGGCAGGTACGCCAGCAGTCGCGGATCCACCGCGAACCGGCTCATGACCTCCAGCGCGGCGGCCGCGTTCTCCTCGCGCACGGCGACGTGGCCCGCGTACCGCGTCTCCACGACCCGCCGCCCGTGCACGTCCGCCAGGTCCAGCGGCCGGCCCTGGTGCCCGCCCGGGGCGTCCGTGGCGAGCGGCTTGACCGGCTCGTACCAGACCTTCTCGGCGGGTACGTCGACGAGTTCGCGCTCCGGCCAGCGCAGCGCGGTCATCCGCCCGCCGAACACCGCGCCGGTGTCCAGGCAGATGGTGTTGTTGATCCAGGACGTGCTGGGCACGGGTGTGTGGCCGTAGACCACCGCGGCCCGGCCGCGGTAGTCCTCCGCCCACGGGTAGCGCACCGGCAGCCCGAACTCGTCGGTCTCACCGGTGGTGTCGCCGTACAGGGCGTGGGAACGCACCCGCCCCGACGTGCGGCCGTGGTACTTCTCCGGCAGTCCGGCGTGGCAGACGACGAGCCGACCCTCGTCGAGGACGTAGTGGCTGACGAGCCCGTCGATGAACTCCCGCACCCGCGTGCGGAACTCCTCGCTCTCGCCCTCCAGCTGGGCGATCGTCTCGGCGAGCCCGTGCGTCCGCTGCACCTGGCGTCCCTTGAGCCAGCGCCCGAGCTTGTTCTCGTGGTTGCCGGGGACGCACAGCGCGTCGCCCGAGGCGACCATGCCCATCACCCGGCGCAGGACGCCGGGGCTGTCCGGGCCGCGGTCGACGAGGTCGCCGACGAACACGGCGGTGCGGCCCTCGGGGTGGGTGCCGTCCACATAACCCAGCTTGGCGAGCAGGGTCTCCAGCTCGGAGCTGCACCCGTGGATGTCGCCGATGATGTCGAAGGGGCCGGTGAGGTGTCGGAGGTCGTTGTACCTCTTCTCCAGCACGACCTCGGCGCTCTCCGCCTCCGCCACGCTCCGCAGGACGTGCACCTTGCGGAACCCCTCGCGTTCCAGCCCGCGCAGCGAACGGCGCAGCTCGCGGCGGTGGCGCTGGATGACGTGGCGGGGCAGGTGGGCGCGGTCGGGCCGGGCGGCGTTGCGCTCGGCGCACACCTCCTCGGGCATGTCGAGGACGATGGCGATGGGCAGGACGTCGTGTTCGCGGGCCAGCCGGACCAGCTGGCGGCGGCTCTCCTGCTGCACGCTGGTCGCGTCCACGACGGTCAGCCGGCCGGCGGCCAGGCGCTTGCCGACGATCGTGTGCAGGAGGTCGAAGGCGTCACCGCTCGCGCTCTGGTCGTTCTCGTCGTCGGCGACGAGCCCGCGGCAGAAGTCCGAGGAGACGACCTCGGTGGGCTTGAAGTGCTTGCGCGCGAAGGTCGACTTGCCGGAGCCGGTGGCGCCGACGAGGACGACCAGGGACAGGTCGGTGACCGGCAGCACTCGGTGCTCGCCGGTGGTGGTGGTGCCGGTCATGCGGCCTTCTCCTCCTTCGTGGTCGTCGCCGCGGTGAACACGGCCATCTGGGTGGGCGGCCCGACCTCCGGGTCGTCCGGCCCCACGGATACGAACTCGACGCCGTACCCGTGCCGTTCGCCCACGGACCGCGCCCAGGTACGGAACTCCGCGCGCGTCCACTCGAAACGGTGGTCGCCGTGCCGGACGTGCCCGGCGGGCAGCGTCTCCCAGCGGACGTTGTACTCGACGTTCGGCGTCGTCACGATCACGGTCGCGGGCCGCGCCGACCCGAAGACCGCGTACTCCAGGGCGGGCAGCCGCTCCAGGTCGACGTGCTCGATCACCTCGCTGAGGACGGCGGCGTCATAGCCCGTAAGCCTCTTGTCGGTGTACGTGAGCGAGCCCTGGAGCAGCCGCACCCGGCCGGCCTGCCGCTCCCCCATGCGCTCCAGCCGCAGCCGCCGCGCGGCCACCGTCAGCGCCCGTACGGACACGTCGACACCCACGATGTCGGTGAACCGGACGTCCTTGAGCAGCGCCTGCACCAGCCGGCCCTCACCGCAGCCCAGGTCGAGCACCCTCGTCGCCCCCGAAGCGCGCAGCGCCGCGAGGATCGCCGCGCACCGCTGCTCGGCGAGCGGCACGGGCCTGTCCTCGGTGTCCGGGGCGTCGTCGACGGCGTTGTCGACGTCCTCGACGTCCAGGTCGTCGGCCTCGGCCAGCCGCACCAGCTCCAGCCGTTCCATCGCCTGGCGGGTCAGGCCCCGGCGGCGGGAGAGGTAGCGGCTGGTGATGAGTGCGTGCTCGGGGTGGCCCGCCAGCCAGCCCTCGCCGGCCCGCAGCAGTTTGTCCACCTCGTCGGGCGACACCCAGTAGTGCTTGGCGTCGTCGAGCACCGGCAGCAGCACGTATAGGTGCCGCAGCGCGTCGGCGAGCCGCAGGTCGCCCTCGAGGACCAGCCGCACGTAGCGCGAGGCACCCCAGTGCGGGAACCGCTCGTCCAGCGCCACCGGTTCGGCGTCGACGGACGTCCAGCCCAGCGGGCCGAAGAGCGCGCGGACCAGGTCGGCGCCGCCGCGCGCGGGCAGCGCCGGGATCTCGATCCGCAGCGGCAGACGCTCGCCGGCCCGCTCGGGCAGGGCGGCGCACACCCCGCGCAGGGCACTCCCGAAGACGGAGCTGAGCGCGACGGCCAGCAACGACGAGGCCGCGTACGGCCTGTCGTTGACGTACTGGGCGAGCGCCGCGTCCGGCGCGCCGCCCCGGCCCTTGCCCCTGCCGCGGCGGACCAGCGCGACGGGGTCCACCTCGAGCAACAGCGCCGCCGTGCAGCGCTCGGCGGACGCCTCGGGGTAGAAGACGTGCGCCGTGCCGTAGGAGGTGGAGAACGCCTGCGCCTTGCCGGGATGCTTGTGCAGCAGGAACCCGAGGTCGGTGGCGGGACGTCGTGGGCTACCGGTCGTACTGATCGTCAGGAACACCCGTCCGAGTATGGCCGGGTGGGTACCTGCCGACCAGCGCTTTTCCGTGTGCGACGGGGGCCGTCGGCGTACGGCCTCAGTCCAGCTGGGACATGACCCGGGAGGAGATCAGCTCCAGGTGGTCGAGGTCGTCCAGGTCCAGCACCTGGAGGTAGATCCGGGAGGCGCCGATCGCCGCGTACCGGCCGATCTTCTCGACGACCTCGTCGGGCGAGCCGGCCAGACCGTTCTCCTTGAGCTCCTCCACCTCCCGTCCGACGGCCGCCGCGCGGCGCGCCACCTCGGCGTCGTCCTTGCCCACGCAGACGATCAGCGCGTTGGAGTACACGAGGTCGTCCGGCTTGCGTCCCGCCTCCTCGGCCGCCGCCCGGACGCGGCCGAACTGCCGCTCGCTGTCCTCCAGCGAGGCGAACGGGACGTTGAACTCGTCCGCGTACCGCGCGGCCAGCCTCGGCGTCCGCTGCGCTCCGAGCCCGCCGACCAGGACGGGCACCTTCGCCTGGGCGGGCTTCGGCAGCGCGGGCGAGTCGGTGAGCTGGTAGTACGTCCCGTCGTAGGAGAACGTCCGGCCGGTCTCCGTCGCCCACAGGCCGGTGACGATCGCCAGCTGCTCCTCCAGGCGGCCGATCTTCTCCTTGGGGAAGGGGATGCCGTAGGCCCTGTGCTCCTCCTCGAACCAGCCCGCGCCGAGGCCGAGTTCGACCCGGCCGCCGGACATCCGGTCCACCTGCGCGACCTGGATCGCCAGGACGCCGGGCAGCCGGAACGTGCCGGCGGTCATCAGCGTGCCGAGCCGGATCCGCCGGGTCTCCCGGGCCAGCCCGGCCAGGGTGATCCAGGCGTCCGTGGGACCGGGCAGCCCGTCCCCGGATCCCATCCGCAGATAGTGGTCCGACCGGAAGAAGGCGTCGAAGCCGAGGTCCTCGGTGGCCTTCGCCACGGTCAGCAGGGTGTCGTAGTCGGCCCCTTGCTGGGGCTCGGTGAAGATTCGAAGATCCATCCCTCCATCCTGCACCGTCGAACGTCCGTCAACCTCCCTCTTCCCGCCGGGTGAACCTCGTCGATCCGCGCCCCGTGGGCGCCCCCGCCAGTGACCCCCGGCCCGTGCGGGTCGTTGGCTCGGGCGGAGCCGGACCGCCCGGCCCGCGCGCCGGCGGCGGATGCCGGTGCGTCGTTCTCTCGTCGCCCTCCCCCGCCGGGGCGGGCCTGGGCCGAGGAGGCCGCCATGTCCCAGGAAGCCGTGCCTGATCAGGTCGCACCGGAGCAGCCGAAGGGTCTGCTCCAGCAGATGGAGGAGCTGATGGCGGCGCTGACCGCCGATCTGACGCGACTCGACGCGGACCTGCAGTCCTCGGCCGACCGCCTCCCGCCCCCGGACGCCGCCCCCGTCTCACCGCCCGCACCGGCCCAGGGCACCGGCTCCACGGCTCCCTGACTTCGCACGCGGGGGCCGGCCGCGCGCCGCCTCCCCGGGTCCATGCCCGCCCCGCCCGTGCGGGAGCCCCCTGCGTCGCCCTGGGCCCGGTCCGCACCGCCGGGTCCGGGGCGGCCCCGCGACCGCCGGGCGCCCGGTCGCTCCCGGGCGGCGCGCCGGGAGTGGCGACGCGTCAGGCCGGGCCGGCGGAGGAGCCGGCGGTGTCGGGAGGTCTGGCGCGCTCGCGGACGGCGAGCCGGCGGACCATCTCCCGGACCCGGTCACCGGCCTCGTCCGCGGCATCGATCGCTTCGATGCACTGCCAGTACAGTCCCTCCTCGTCTGTGGCGCAGGCGACGCCGACCAGGGCGATGCCCACCTCGCCGAGCAGCGCGCCCAGGTTGATCAACGTGGCCCGCACGTCGGCTATGTGCGTGAGCCGCAGGGCCCGCGCCGGGCGGCCCGGACTCGCCCCGCCGCGGCTGCCCGTCTCGCTGAGCCCCCGCGCCTCTCCCCTCAGCTCCGGTGGTCCGGTCCGCGCGACGTGGCTGCCGATCGCCTGCGCGAGCAGCTGGGCCTGCCAGGCCTCCCCCACGATGTCCAGCGCCACCCGGCTGTCCGCCAGGGCGCGCCGGCCGGTCGCGATGAGTCGCTCCGCTTCCATGTACGCCGCCCCCGTTCGTACGACTGTCCGCCCATCAGTTCACTACCCAGAGTGAAGGTGAATGGACCCAAAAGCCAGGGGAATTCGGAAATCTGTGGACAGGAAGCTCAGTGTGAATAAGTCGATCACTCCGTAGAGTGACGATCGGGCTCGTTGGACGCCCTCGCGGCACGTCCCGGCGGCCGTCCGACGGGGAACCGCACCTCGTTGCGGTCGATCTTGGCGGACAGCGCGGCCAGCGGATCGACGCCCAGCGAACCGCAGAATTGGAGCAGGTAGGCCAGCACGTCGGCCACCTCGTCCGCCACCCGGTGCGCGGTCTCCGGGTCGTCCATCACCCGGGCGGCCTCCTCGGGCGTCAACCACTGGAAGATCTCCAGCAGTTCGGCCGCCTCGACGCTCAGCGCCGCCGCCAGGTTCTTCGGCGTGTGGTACGGCTGCCACTCCCGCGAGGCCGCGAACTCGGCGAGCCTGCGCTGCAATCCCTGCACATCCAGTTCCGTCACGGATTCAGGTCTACCACCGTCACACCGGTGCGACCGCGGGCGGCCCTCGCCCCCGCCTCGCCGACGGTCCCCACCAGCCGGATGTGCCCGTCCGCACAGATCTGCGCCGCCAGCGCCGCCAGTTCCCGGATCTGGCGCCGGTCGAGTCCGCGGTCGAACCCGTCGGCCAGCACGGTGAGCGTCTGCATCGCGTGCGGCACCTCCGCCGCCATGTCCATGGACAGCACGCCGGGCCCGGTGAGCAGCACGAGCGCGAGGGCCAGGAAGCGCAGTTCGCCCTCGCCGAGCCGCTCCACGGGCGTGCCGCCGTCCCCGCCACGGCCCAGCACCGCCCGTACCGTCCCGTCGGCGAGCTCCTCCACGTCAAGGGCGCTCACCGGTCCCGCGCAGCCGGAGCGGGCGACCGCCGCGAGCCTGGCGTGCCGGCGCGGGCAGCCGGTGCGGGTGCGGTGGAGCACCTCCGCGAGGTTGTCGCAGCCGCGCCGCAGCCGTCCGTCGCCCGCCACCACGGGCGTCCGCATCCGCTGGGGCTGCGGGTCGCAGGGGAAGACGGAGCGGAGGGCCACGACGACCTGTTCGGCGGCGGCCAGGACGTGGCGTTGTCCCTCGGTCTTGCCCGCCACCCGCAGCGGCAGCAGCGCCGTGCCGAGCCGGTCGCCGGGGAGCGGGGCGCGGGTGACCGGCACGGAACCCGCGGTGTGCCACTCGGCCTGCACCGTGCCCCGGCCGGGGTCACGCAGCGCGGTGGTGAGCAGCGTGCGCCCGTCCCCGTCCGTCAGCCGCTCACCGGCGATCCGCAGGACCGGCTCCGCCTGGACCGCCAGGTCGAGGCGCACCGGTCCGGCCGGGCCGTCCACGGTGCAGCCGATCCGGAAGCCCCGCCGCCCCTCCGCGTCCGCCTCCGCGCGTTCCGGCACGCACCCGGCGGGCTCGGGGAAGGCGGCGGCGAGGGGGACTCCGGCGGCGAGCAGGGCGAGTGCCTCGTAGGCCTGTAACGCGCTCGACTTGCCGGTGCCGCTCGCGCCGGCGAAGAGCGTCACCGGTCCGAGCCGGAAGGCGGCGCCGCGGTGCGACTTGTAGGCGGACAGCCGCAGCTCCGTGACGGCCGGGCGGGCCGGCGCGACGGAGGACGGCAGGGACGTGGAGGGGCGGGTTGCGTGCATGCTCGGACCGTACGAGCGGCTTCCGGTGCTGAACCGTTCCGGCCGGGAACGACTCCTACGAATGAGGGAACCGCCTAGGAATGGGGAACCGCCGCGGCGGCGGCGCCCTCGACCTCCGTGCCGGCCGGGGCCAGCAGGAAGACGTTCCGGTCGACGCGGTGCATCCCGCTGCCGAGCCCGAAGACGACGCCGCTGCTGAAGTCCAGGATCCGCTTGGCGACGTCCGTGTCGGCCGCGGTCAGGTCCAGCAGGACGGGGATCTGCGCGACGAGGTACTCGGCGACCTCCCGCGCGTCGGCGAACACCTGCACCCTCAGTACGACCATGCGGCGCTGCTCGGCGGCCTCGTAGTCCTGCGGGATCGTGCTGTGGTCGACCCTGGAGGGCCACTCGTTGCGTCCCCGCAGCGGGACGACCTGTGCCAGGCCCTCCCACTGTTCGTCGGTGACGTCGTACCTCTCGTACCTACTCATAGGCCCTATCCTCGCCTCCCTCACCCGTTCGGCCCAACTGCGACACGAGGGGGATGTCCGGGACGGGCGTCGGCGGGGCCGCCGCCCACCGGGACGATGCGCGGCGGCACCCGGGTCCGCCGCCGCGAGCTGACGGCTCGTCGGAAGCCGCACGGACAACACGAGGTGACGTGTCGTCCGAATGAGTGGGGTGCTGGCTCCAGTGCGGTCGAGGTGGCCTGCCGGGTGGCCACGGGCGACGCGACCGCGCAGCATTGACAGTGCAAAACAGCCCAGCTACTTTCGGCCCAGGCCGAAACTGTCCAGGTTTTGACAGGCCTTCCGGAGGCCCAGCATGAAGACAGGGTTCAAGCGCGCCACCGTTCCTCTCGCGATCCTCACCCTCACCGCGCTCACCGCGGCCGGGTGCAACAGCGCCGACAGCGGCGCGGGGTCGAACAGGGTCACCGTCTGGATGTACCCGGTGATCATGGATCCGAAGGCCAATGCCGCCTACTGGGACGGCATCGAGAAGGGCTTCGAGGCGGCCCACAAGAACGTCGACCTCGCCATCGAGCAGTTGCCCTGGGAGAACCGGGACCAGAAGCTGGCGACCGCCTTCGGCAGCGGCAAGGGACCGGACGTGGTGCTCCTCGGCCCCGACCAGATCCCGCAGTTCCAGGCGAACGGCGCCGTCCAGCCCGTCGACCGGGCCATGGAGAAGTCCCGGGCCGCCTTCCGGCCGACGGCGCTCGAGGCCATGACGCAGGACGGCAAGGTCTACGCGGCACCGATCTACCACACCGTCACGAGCACCCTCTACAACAAGAAGCTGCTGGACAAGGCGGGGATAAAGGAACCGCCCGCCACCTGGGACGCGCTGCGGGCCGCCGCGCCGAAGCTGAAGCAGGCCGGCGTCGCCACCCTCGACTACAGCGCGAGCAACGAGGCCTCGCTCAACATGAGCTTCTATCCGCTGCTGTGGCAGGCGGGCGGCAAGGTCTTCGACGAGAGCGGAAAGAAGACCGCGTTCAACAGCCCCGAGGGGGTCGAGGCGCTCACCTTCCTCGTCGACCTCTACAAGAGCGGTGGCGTGCCCAGGTCCGCGCTGACCAACGCCAACCTGTTCACCGACCACGCCCTGGGCAAGGGGCAGGTCGCCATGGGCTACACCAACACGCCTTCCGACGCGGTGCTGGCCGGGACGGCCTGGGGCAAGGAGAACGTGATCGTCGGCCCGGCCCTCAAGGGTCCCAGCAAGCAAGTGTGCTTCGGCATGCCGGGCGGCCTCGGCATCAACGCCCGCACCAAGAACCTCGCCGGTGCGGAGAAGTTCGTCGCCTTCATGACCGAGCCCGCGCAGATCGCGTCCATGGGCAAGGCCGGCGGCTTCTTCTCCCCGCGCACGGACGTCGCGGTCGCCAGCGACAACCCCTTCGCCAAGGAGTACGAAGCGGCCCTGGCCCACACCTTCCCCGGCGAGCCGCACCCGGCCGCACGCCAGCTGATGGCGCTCATCACGCCGGAGATCCAGGCCGCGCTCACCGGCAAGAAGACACCCGAACAGGCGCTGGCGGCGGCCGCCGGGGAAGGCGACGACCTCCTGGCGCGTCAGCGTTGAGCAAGGTCGAACCGCGCGAGGCGTTCCCCGATGAACCGGAGCCCTCGGAGCGCGCCGCCGCGAGGCACGGACGCACGGCCGGGGACGGCGCGCCCCCGGCCGGTGCGCCACCGGCACCCGAGGTGGCACCCGAGGCGGTGGCGGCGGCGGTCGTCACGGGCGACTCGCGGGGCACGGTGACGGTGACCGGCACCCTGGCGAAGGCGCCGCCGGGCGGTCCGGCGGACATCCCGCCGGGCGGCCCCGGAAGCGGTCCGGGCGGGCGGCGGTGGAGCCCGGTGCGGCGGCGGGAGGCACTGGTCGGGCTGGCATTCGTGGGTCCGATGCTGGCACTGTTCCTGGTGTTCCGGTTCGGGCCGACCCTCGGTGCCGCGTTCCTGTCGCTGACCGACTACCGGCTCAGCGGCGAGTGGGACTTCATCGGCGCGGCCAACTACACCCGGCTGCTCCAGGACGACCTGTTCTGGGAGAGCCTCGGCGTCACCGCCGTCTACACCGCGCTGTACGTGCCGATGACCGTCCTGCTCGCGCTCGGCACGGCCGTGCTCCTGCACCGGACGCTCTGGCTGCGCGGCTTCTTCCGGGGGCTGTTCTTCCTGCCGTACGTCACGAGCATCGTCCTGGCCGCGGTCATCTGGAAGTGGATCTACGAGGTCGAGGACGGGCTGCTCAACACGGCCCTCGGCGCCCTGGGCCTCGGCCCGGTCGACTTCCTCGGTGCCGACTCCCTCGTCCTGCCCTCCATCGCGGCCGCCTCCGCCTGGAAGGGCTTCGGCTACTCGATGCTGATCCTCCTCGCCGGGCTCCAGTCCATTCCCCGCGAGGTCGCCGAGGCCGCCACCATCGACGGGGCGAGCGCCTGGCAGCGCTTCCGCTGGGTGACCCTGCCCCTGCTGCGACCCGTGCTCTTCTTCGTCCTCGTCATCGAGGCGATCCAGGCCTTCCAGGTTTTCGACGCGATGTACGTCATGACCGCCGGCGGTCCGGTGCGGGCCAGCTACTCCCTCGTCTACTTCCTCTACGACTCGGGCTTCAAGTTCTTCGACTTCGGCTACGCGAGCGCGATCGGCCTCGTCCTGTTCCTGATCGTCCTCGTCTTTTCGCTCATTCAGCGCCGGCTCATCGGAAGGGAGGAGGACTGATGGCGCGGCTGAGGCTGCCGGTCCTGCTGGTCCTGGTCGCGTTCGTGACCGTCACCCCCTTCGTCGTCATGGTGCTGGTGGCGTTCGCACCACCCGGTGGCCGGACCCTGCCGGGCGCCTTCGACGTCACCCGTGCCACCCTGCGCAACTTCACGGACGTCCTGGAGAGCGCCGACATCACCCAGTGGGCCCTCAACTCGCTGATCTACTCGCTCGTGTCGGTGCTGCTCATCCTGCTGTTCGCGTCGATGGCCGGGTACGCGTTCGCCAAGAAGCGCTTCCCGGGGCGCGAGGTGCTGTTCTGGGCTTTCCTGGCGACGCTGATGGTGCCGTTCCAGGCGACCCTGATCCCCTACTACATCCTCGTCTCCGAGATGGGCGGCGTGGACACGTACTGGGGTCTGATCGTGCCGACCCTCGCCAACTCGCAGGCCGTGTTCCTGATGCGGCAGTTCATCGTGCAGCTGCCCGACGAGCTGTTCGAGGCGGCGAAGATCGACGGGGCGTCGGAGTGGCGGGTCTTCACCACGGTCGTGCTGCCGCTGATCCGGCCGGTCCTCGCCACCCTCGGCGTGTTCGTCTTCCTCTGGCACTGGAACGACTTCCTGTGGCCGCTCGTCATCGGCCAGTCGGAAGGCATGCGGACGCTCACCGTCGGGCTCGCCACCCTGGAGGGCGAGAACGTGACCATCAACCAGATCATGGCGGGCGCCACGATCACCGTCATCCCGTGCCTCCTCGTCTTCGGCCTGCTCCAGCGGTACCTGACCGACTCCATCGCCACCAGCGGCCTCAAGTCATGACCACCGTCGTCGACGTCAACCGAACCCTCGGTCCCCTCCCCCACGACGACGTCCCCAGCAGGGACGAGGCCGGCCTCGTCGCCGAGCTGGAACGGCTGCGCATCGACACGGCCTGCGTCGTCCACTCCCACGCCGTCCACGGCGACCCGCGCGACGGCAACGACCCGCTGGCCCACGTCGGCGACCCCAGGCTGCGGCCCGTGCCCGTCCTCGTACCCGGGCCGCTCGGCACCGGCCCGTGGGCGGGCGGGGCACCACTGGTGCGCCTGTGCCCCCGCCGGCACGGCTGGTCCCTCTCCGGGCCGCACGCCCACCGGCTGCTCGCCGAGCTGGCGGCGCACGGCACGGCCGTGCTGCTCGCCTGGGACGAGGTGACGTCCGGCGAGGTGCACCGGCTGGCCGCGGCCGGGCCCGCGCCGCGCGTCGTGCTCACCGGCACGGGCTACCGCGCGCTGCGCGAACTCGCCGAGCTGCTGGAGACCCACCCCTCGCTGTACGTCGACACCTCCACGCTGTGCGGCCACCGCCAGGTCGAGTGGGTCGCCGGGCGGTACGGCGCCCACCGGGTGCTGTTCGGCACGGGCGCACCCGTCACCGACGACGCCGGGCCCCGGTATCTGCTGGACACCCTGGACCTGCCCGCGGCGGACGCGGCGCTCATCGCCGGCGGCAACGCGCTGCGGCTCCTGGACGGTGCACCATGAGCCCGGCCGGACGCACCGCCATGGACGTCATCGACGCGCACGGGCACATCGGACGCTGGTCGGCGTTCGCCGTCCCGGACGGTTCGGCGGAGAGCCTGGTCGCCATGATGGACCGCTGCGGGGTCGCCACCGCCTGCGTGTCGCACCTGCTCGCGGTGGGCCCCGACGCCCGCGCCGGGAACGCCCTGCTGCTGGAGGCCCTCGAGGCGCACCCCGGCCGGCTGCTCGGCTGGGCCGTGTACCAGCCGCACGACCCGCAGGCCCCCGAACGGCTGCGGGACCTGCTGGACGTCCCCGGCGTCATCGGGGTCAAGCTCCACCCCGAGGTGCACGAGACGGCGCTCGACGACCGGGCGTACACACCCGCGTTCGAGGCGGCGGCCGGGCGGAGGCGGCTCGTCCTCGCGCACAGCCAGCACGGCAGCCCCTGGTCGGACGCCCGGCACTTCGCGGCCGTCTCGCCGCGCCACCCGGGCGTACCCCTGCTGATGGGCCACGCGGGCCTGTTCCCCGAAGGGCTGCGCCCCGCGATGGAGGCCGCGGACCGCTGCCCCGACCTGGTGCTGGAGACCTGCGGCTCCCGGATGACGGCACGTCACCTGGTCCGGATGGTCGCCGGGATCGGGGCCGGCCGGGTGGCGTTCGGCTCGGACGCCGTCTTCCTCGACCTGCGCACCGGGCTCGGCCGGGTGCTGCTCGCCGGCCTGCCGGAGGCGGACCGGGAGCAGGTCCTGCACGGCACGATGGACACCCTGCTCAAGGGCATCGTGTGACCGCGCCTCCACAGTGGCCCGCCTGGCCCCCGCCGCCGACCGGCGAACAGCGCCGGGCCCTGCTGCGGGTCCTGGACAGCGGCCGGTGGGGAGCCACGAGCGGCACCGCCACCGAGGAGTTCGCGGCCGCGTTCGCGCGGCGCGCCGGCGTGCCCCACGGGGTGTGCACCGTCAACGGCACGGTGGCGCTGTTCCTGGCGCTGCGCGCGCTCGGCGTCGGCCCGGGCGACGAGGTGATCGTGCCCGCCTACACGTTCGTGGCGAGCGCGACCGCGGTGGCGCTCGCGGGCGCCGTCCCGGTCGCCGCCGACGTCACCGCGGCGACCCTGCACCTCGATCCGGAGGCCGCCGGGGCGCTCGTCGGGCCGCGCACCAAGGCGGTCATGGCGGTGCACCTGGCGGGGGCTCCCGCCGGCACGGAGGCGCTGGGCGCGCTGGGGCTGCCCGTCGTGGAGGACGCGGCGCAGGCGCACGGCGCCGCCCGGCACGGCCGCCCGGCCGGCTCCCTGGGCGATGTCGCGTGCTTCAGCTTCCAGTCGGGCAAGGCGATGACGGCCGGGGAGGGCGGCATCGTGGTGACCGGCGACCGGGCGCTCCACGAGCGCGTGTGGTCGCTGCACAATGTGGGCCGGAGCCCGTCGGGCGGCTGGTACGAGCATCCCGAGCCGGGCTGGAACCTGCGGATGACGGAGTTCCAGGCGGCGCTCCTGCACCCGCAGCTGGACCTCCTCGACGGCTGGCTCGACCGCCGGGCGGGCGCCGCAGCCGCGCTCGCCGGGGCCCTCGGCGGCGTACCGGGGCTGGACCTGGTGCCCGCACCGCCCGGCACGACGCGCCACACCTGGCACCTGGCCATGCTGCGGTACGACCCCGCTGCCTTCGGCGGCCGGCCGAAGGCGGAGTTCCTGTCCGCGATGGCGTCCGAGGGCGTACCGCTGGAGGCCGGTTACCGGTCGCTGAGCCGGCTGCCGTACGTGGCCTCGCCCGCGCCCTGCCCGGTCGCCGAGGCGGCGGAGGAGCGCGTGGTGTGGGTACGGCAGCCGATGCTGATGGCGGGCGAGGCGGCGATGGCGTACATCGCGCACGCGGCCGGAAGGGTCCGCCGCCGGTTCGGGTCGTGACCGGCGCGCCGCTGGTTCGGGTCGTGACCGGCCCGCCCGTACGGCCGGGAGGGATCAGGACGTGAGCGCGCCGAACGCCTCGATCGCCCGCAGCGCGTCCGCCTGGGGCATGCCGGGCGGCTGGACGCGCAGGACGATGCCGTCGGCGCCCATCTCCTGGTACCGGCCGATCCGTTCGGCGCACTCGGCGGCCGAGCCGATGACCGACCGGGCGACGATCTCCTCCCATGGCTGGGCGTAGCGGGCGGCGTCGGCGGAGGTGCGCTTCCAGTCGCCGTACGCGTCGTACAGCCCGCGCAGCGGGCCCTCCAGGGCGGCCCGGGCCCGGGCGGTGGTCGGGGCGGCGTAGCCCTCGCGGCAGACGATGACCTCGGCGCCGAGGGAGCGCGGGCCGCGCGGGTAGGAGCGGTAGTCGGTGATCTTCTTGGGCAGTTCCTCGTCGGTCTCGTTGAAGGACGTGGTCCAGCCGTCGCAGCTCCAGGCGGTGCGCTCCAGGGCGGCGGGGACGCGTCCGCCGTTCCAGATGAGAGGGCGGGGCCGCTGGAGGGGCCGGGGCGACAGGAAGGCTTCCTCGACGGTGTAACGGCGGCCCTCGTGGCTGACCTTGTCCTCGGTCCACAGCCGGGTGATCAGCTCCAGGCACTCCTCGAAGCGCGACACGCGCTCCGTGGGCCGGGTGCCGTAGAGGGCGAACTCCTCGGGGCGATAGCCCAGGACGAACCCGGCGGTGAGGCGGCCCCCGGAGAGGACGTCGATGTGGGCGAGGGTCTCGGCCAGCATCACCGGGTGGTGCACGGGCGCGATGAGCCCGGCGGTCGCGAGGCCGATCCGGTCGGTGTGGGCGGCGAGGTACGCCAGTGAGGTGAGTGCCTCGTGGTAGCCGGGCCGGTGCAGGTGCCGTTCGCCGAGGACGGCCCAGGTGAAGCCGGCCTGTTCGGCGAGGCGCACCTGTTCGACGGCGTCGGCGAGGCGGGGCCGGTCGGAGCGGTCCGCGTAGAGGTTGACGTACAGGCCGAGTCGCATCGCAGCGCCGTCCCTTTCCTCGGTGGCCCTCGGTGTCCGTTCCTTTACGGTCCGGACCGTAAAGGCTAGCGTGTCGGCGACGACCGCGACAGACGGCGCGACAGGCGCCGCGACGGACGCCGCGCAGGACACCGCGCAGGACACCGCGACATGACGCCGTGACAGACGGGAGCGTGCCCATGACGGCCACCGAGGACCTCGTACGGCGGCTCCGGGGGACCGTCCTGCCGGCGGTGGCGACCCCCATGGACGCCGCCGGGGTCGTGGACACCGCCGCGCTGCGCGGGTACGCCGAGCGGATCGCGGCCGAGCCGATCGGCGGGGTGGCGGTGTGGGCCCACACGGGCCGGGGGCTGTACCTGTCGGAGGAGGACCGGCGCCGGGTCCTGGCGGTGTGGCGGGAGACCGTCGGGCGGCCGGTGGTGGCGGGGGTCGGTGTGCCGCGCGGGGCCGGGGTGGTGGACCTGGCCGGTGCGGTGGACGCGACGGTCGCGATGGCGGTGGCCGCAGCGGAGGGCGGCGCGGACGCGGTGATGGTGTACCCGCTGGCCCAGCTGGACGGGGACGACGACGCGGCGGTGGAGCTGCACGAGCGGGTGGCGGCGGTGAGCGGGCTGCCGGTGGTGGGGTTCTTCCTGCACGGGGAGGCGGGCGGCTATCCGTACCCGCCGCGGCTGGTGGAGCGGCTGCTGGCGCTCCCGTCGGCGGTGGGCGTCAAGCTGGCCACGCTGGACCGGGCGATGGCCTGTCAGGACGCCGTCCGGGCGGCGGGCGGGAGCGGCCGCCTGGTCATCACGGGCGAGGACCGGATGTTCGGGCCGTCGCTGATGTGGGGCGCGGACACGGCGCTGGTGGGGATCGCGGCGGCCCGGGTGCCGTTGACGCTCGCGGTGCTCGACAGCTGGCGGGCGGGCGAGCACGGGCGGTTCGTACGGGCGTCGGCGCGGCTGGACCGGTTCGCGGAGGCCACGTTCCTCGCGCCCATCGAGGGCTATGTGCAGCGGATGCTGTGGGCGGCGGTGTGGGAGGGCCTGATCCCGGAGCAGGCCGCGCACGACCCGTACGGCCCGGATCTGCCCGCTGCGGAGCGGCGGGCCGTCGTCGCCTGTCTGGAGGCGCTCGCCGAGGAGGACGCCCGGGCGGCCGGCACCGGGGTGGTGGACGCCCGGGAGCCGGGCGTCCACCGGGACGGGGACGACGCCCCGGCCCTGGCCTGACGGAAGGTCAGTTGGCGAGCCGGCCCTTGAGGATCGCCTCGTACTGGGCGCTGATCTGCGGCGGGGTGCCGTAGGGGCACAGCGGGTTGAGCCGCAGCCGGGCGAGGGCGCGGGTGGACACGCCCCAGGCGTGCCAGGTGGCCCGCTCCCAGGCCAGTTGCGGCGGGTTGTACCAGCCGTCGCCCAGGCCGCCGAGGACGAGGTCGGCCTCGGTGTCGCCGGTGTCGAGCGGGCCGAGCCGGTAGACGGAGCCGCCGAAGACGGAGGCGTACACCTGGCCGAAGTGGACGCTGATCTCGCCGTAGCTGGGGAGCTTGCCGGTCCGCAGGACGGTCCGGGACTCGATGTCCATCGCGAACCAGTTGCCCGACTGCCGCTTGTAGACGCCGTAGAGGATGCCCCGGTGGACCTCGATGTGCTGGAGGCTGGCGTTGCCCTCGACCGGGGTGACCTCCCACAGCACCTTGCGGCTGCGCACGTCATAGGCGACGACCGTGGCGCTGGGCCGGGTCGGGGTGACGCTGCCGCCGCCCCAGGTGTCCCCGGCGAGGTAGGCGGTGCGGTGGCCGATCCGGTCGTCCAGGGCGACGGCCATCACGCTCTGGTCGGTGATGACGTCCTTGTGGACGGTGAGCCTGCCGCGCGAGCGCTCCACCAGGGTGAGGGCGCCCTTGAGGCCGCCGGCCGGCGGCGCGCTGGCCACCAGCAGCAGGTCCTGCTCGGGGACGTACGCCATGTCGGTGGGGCGCTGCTGGTCGTTGTCGATGAAGCCCATGGAGCGGACCTTGCCGCGGCCGGGGTCGATCTCCAGGAACTCGGTGCTCGGGTACATCGCCGCGTACACCTTGCCGCCGACCACCCGGAGCGTCTTGGGTTCGCCGGGGATCCTGATGCGTTTCGAGGTGCCGTGCGCGGGACGGTGGGTCGTCAGGGAGTAGTGCCCGCCGACGTGGACCGTGCCGCCGGGTTCGTACGCGATGGACTGGACGGGATCGGGGCCGGACAGGCCGACGTCGATCAGCTCGACGACCTCGGACTTCTTGGTGGCGAGGTCGAGCCACCACAGCCGGCCGCTGCCGACGGCGCCGAGCATCCGGCCGCCGGGGAGGGGGACGAGGGCGCGGTGCTCGTCTCCGGTGGCCGGGGCGGTGACCGCGACGAGCGTGTCGCCGTCGCGCCGGTAGACGGTGCCGGTCGGGCGGCCGACGCAGTAGAGGGTGCCGTCCGCGGTCACCGTCATGGCGTCGCCGATGCGTTCGGGCGCCGGGATGGGGATCACCCGGGCGTCGCTGCCGTCGGGGGCGAGGTCGACGACGGACTTGCCGAAGGAGCCGAGGACCCGGCCGCCGTGGGCGAGGAGCGCGGACGCGCCGCCGTACGGCTCGGGCGTGATGCTCCGTTTGACGCCGGTGACGCGGTCGTACGCGACGATGAAGCCGCGCGGCAGGGTGCCGGCGTAGACGTACCTGTCGTCGGCGGCGATGGCGCGGACGTACTGCTCGCCCGCCATGGCGGCGCCGAGGTTGCGCAGCGTGCCGGTCTGCGGCTTGTACTCCCACACCTCGCCGCGCGGGCTGGTGCCCGCGTACACCGTGCCGTCCGGGGCGGTGGTGAGGCACCACACGAAGCCGCCGGCGGGGCCGATGGTGCCGATGCGGGTGACGGTGCCGGTGGCGGGGTCGATGCGGTGGACGTCGGGGAAGGGGTACGTGCCGATGTAGACCTGGCCGCCGGAGACGGTGGCCGCCCAGCCGCCGTCGCCCCGGTCGAGCCGGAAGGTTCTCTTGAGTCTTCTGGTGGTCAGGTCGATCTCGCCGACGAGGGTGGGGTTCTGCCCGCGGGCGACGACGTAGGCGTGGTCGCCCAGCACGGTGGTGCCGACGATCGCCGCCGTCAGGGACGCGACGCCGTACGTGGAGACCGGGGTGCCGGAGCAGCCGCTGCCGGCCGCCGTGCTCCCGGTGTCCGCCGGAGCGGGTCCGGCGAGGGGTGTCGTGGCGGCGTGCGCCGCGCTGGGGGTGATGGTCGCTCCCGCCGCTGCCGCCAGGGTGAACCCGGCTCCGGCGTTGAGCAGTCGCCTGCGTTCCATGCGTCCCTCTCCTGTTCCGGTGGTCCTGTCCGGTGGTTCGGATCGCCTCACACGACCGGTGGCAGTGCCGTGCCGACCTTCAGGCCGAACAGCTCCGCCGCGTTGCGCCACAGCACTCGCTCCAGCTCGTCCTCCGTGAACCGCGCGTCCCGGATCACCCCCAGGGACACGCAGGGGTCGATCAGTGTCGCGTCGGTGCCGAACAGGATCCGCTCGACGGGGACCCCGGCCTCGCGGGCGTACGCGACACGGCCCGCGTCCGTGGCCGTACGGCAGTGCTCCAGGTAGAGGCGGTCGCAGGCGGCCGCGGCGTGGGCGGCCTCCCGCCAGGCGTCGCCGCCCGCGTGACCCATGATCACGCGCAGTCCGGGCCGGGCCTCCACCAGTTCGGGGAGGAGGGTGACCTCCCGCCCCCAGGTGTGCAGCAGGAGCGGTACGCCGGCCTCGGCGACCACGTCGAAGGCCTCGGCCATCTCGCGGCAGCCGGGCATCCGGCCCGGGTAGTGCGTGTGGATCTTGGCGCCGACGAACCGGCCGGTGTCCAGGCAGCGGCGGAGGTCGGCGGCGCTCTCGTCGACGCGGTTGGGGTTGACGACGGCGTACCCGTACAGCCGGGGCCGGCTCTCCAGGGTCTCGCGCAGGGCGGCGTTGCCGGCGAGCGCGTCGTACACCACGGCCTCGGACGCCGACACGATCTGCAGGTCGATGCCGTAGCGGTCCATCTGGGCGATGTTGGTGTCCGCGTCGCCGGCCGTCAGGTGGAACTGCCAGCGGCCCACGTGGGCGTGCACATCGATGATCGGCATCAGGCGAGCAGCTCCTCGACGTTCTTGGTGGCGATGGCGGCACGGTCGTCGGGCGAGATGTCGGCGTACCGCAGCTTCATCGTCTGCGGCGAGATGTCCATGAACGGGGTGCGGGAGCCGAAGACGAGGTGACGCGGGCCGACGGCGTCGACGGCACGCTCGATGGAGTCGGGGCCGGACAGCATGCGGGTGGTGGCCCTGAAACCGGGCTCGTCCCGGGCCATCAGCAGGAAGTCGGCCAGCAGGTAGGCGTGCAGGTCGAGGAAGACCACGTCGGCGCCGCGGTCGGTGAGCGGCGGCCCGAAGCGGCGCGGGTCGCCGTCGTGGAGCAGCACCATGCCGCGGTCGATCGCCAGCTTCACCACGCGCCGGTAACCGGGGAAGCCCGGCTCCGCCGCCTGTTCGAGGGTGAACAGCCGCAGGAAGCGGACCCCGGCGGCGGCCAGTTCGTCGAGACGGTCCTCGGCGGTCAGGGCGTCACGTACGTCGACGGTGCCGACGGGCAGCAGCTCGGGGCAGTCGTCGAGGTCGCGGATCGTCTCGGCGTTGCCCGCCTCGTCGTCGAAGAGCGGGCCGCGCGTCGACAGGGCGAGCGCGTTCGCGACGGGCGACCGGCGCAGATGGGCGCGGACCTCGTCGAGGCCGGTGTCGTGGGGGTGGCGCGGCCACGGTCCGTAGAGGACGTCGACGTCCCAGCCGATGTGCTCCTCGGGGCTGGGCCGGAGCCACTCGTACGTGCGTTGCGCCGACTCGCTCGTCGGGCCGCCTGTCGGTTGTTGTGCCGAGCCGCTCACCGGTTGTTGCGTCGAGCCGCTCGTCGGTCGCTGTGCCGAGCCGTTCGCCGGTCGTGTCGACTCGCTCATGAGGTGGCGACCTTCCCCAGCGCCTGCGCGATCCGGTCCACGTCGTCCTCGCTGTAGGCCTCGTTCCACGGCAGAACCAGCAACGTACGGTCGATGAGCCGCTCGGCGCGAGGACACAGGCCCGGCGGGTACCCGGACAGTGCCGGATTGGCGTACAGCGGGCGCTCCAGATAGCCGGGCAGGGCGGGCACGCCCAGGTCCCCCAGCGCCTTGGCCCAGCGGGCGTTGTCGTCGACGAGCAGCGGGACGACCCACCAGGCGTGCCCGGTGCGCCGCTCGGGCATCGTCACCCCGGGCAGTCCGGCGACGGCCTCGGCGAGGCGCCGGGCGCTCGCGCGGCGGCGGGCGACGACGTCGGCGACGCGCGTCAGCTGGGCGCGGGCGACCGCCGCGACCAGCTCCGTCATGCGGTAGTTCAGGCCCATGGTGCGGTGGATGCGGCCCTCCGTCCGGTCCCAGCCCTTGTCCATGAACAGCTTCATACGGGTGGCGAGCGCGGGGTCGTCGGTGATGGCGAGACCGCCGTCGCCGGCGGTGATGTGCTTGTACTGCTGGAGGCTGAAACAGGCGATGTCACCGGTGGTGCCGAGCAGCCGGCCGTCGCCGTCCTCACCGAGCCAGGCCTGGGCGCAGTCCTCGATGAGCAGCAGCCCGTGCCGGTCGCAGATGTCCCTCAGCCGGGCCGTGTCGGCGGCACCGCCGAACAGGTGAACGGCGATGACGGCCTTGGTACGGGGGTTGACGGCCGCCTCGACGGCGTCGGGGTCGAGGTTCCCGTCCTCCTCGCGGACGTCGGCGAACACGACCCGCCCGCCCTGCGCGACGACCGGGGCGACCGTGCCGAAGTCGGAGATGGGGGTGGTGACGACCTCGTCGCCGGGGCCGACTCCGGCGGCGGCGACGGCGAGGTGCAGCGCGGCGGTTCCCGAGCTGCAGGAGACGGCTTCGGAGCGCCCGTACAGCCGGGCCATCTCGCCCTCCAGCGCCCGGGTCTCCCGGCCGAAGGCCCCGCACAGGACGCCCGAGTCGAGGACCCGGAGCACCGCCGCGCGTTCCTCCTCGCCGAACGTCCTTCCCCGGGGATCCAGAACTGTGGGCAGCGGCATTTCCCGTTGCGGCATCGGGGGATTATCCTCTCGGCAGCACGCGATTATGGCCTGGGCCGAAAGTAGAACCCCCGTCGACGGCCGTCAATCAGGCGTCACCGAGCAAGTCCCACAGCACCTCCCACGCACCCCCGAAGCACCTCGCACCACACCTCACAACGCAGATCCGAGCACGCGTCCCACCGCAGTTCCGAGCACGCGTCCCACCGCAGTCCCGAGCACGCCTCCCACCGCACGTCCCATCGCTCCACCCGGCAGAACGGAGACCGACCATGCCGCTCACGGTCGGCGTGATAGGTCCCGAGGACCTCGTCCAGAAGGTGGTCGCCGTCGGCGACCGGGCCGGATCCGCCCGGCTGCTTCCACTGCCGTACCGTCACGAGGCCGAGACGGTCGCCGTGGTGAGGGACGCGCGGTCGCGGGCGGACGCGCTGCTGTTCACCGGCGTCGTGCCGTACGCGCTGGCCGACGGCGCGGGCGTGCTGGACCGGCCGGCGATGTACGTGCCGTACAACGGGGCGACGCTGCTGCGGGCGCTGGTCGAACTGCTGCGGCTGGGGCACGACGTGTCGCGGGTGTCGATCGACACGCTGCGCCGCGAGGAGGTGCTGGAGACGATGGCGGAGGCCAAGCTGCCCACGGACCGGGTGCGGGTGCTGCCGTACCGGCCGGGGCTGACCTCCGAGGACGTCGTCGACTTCCACCTGGACGCGCGCGACACGAGGAAGACCAGGGTGGCGATCACCTGTCTGGGCTCGGCGTTCCACGTGCTGGAGCAGCACACGCACGCGGTGCGGCTCGCCCCGTCGCGGCACTCGATACTGGCGACGCTCCAGGCGCTGGTCCTCGACACGGCGGGGCGGCACAGCGGTGACGCCCAGGTGGTGCTGGGCATCGTCGACCTGCCGGGCGCGGCGGGGGACGACCGGCTGCCGGAGGACATACGCGTGCTCGGCGGCAGCCTGGCCGAGCTGCCCGACGGGCGCCGGCTGGTGGTGACCACGCGCGGGGTGCTCCAGACGGCGACGGAGCAGTTCACCCGCATCCCGTTCCTCGACGGCCTCGCGGCGCGGCACGGCACGGCGCACGTGGGCTTCGGCCTCGGGCGTACGGCGGCGGAGGCGGAGGCGCTGGCCCGACGGGCCGTCAACCGGGCGCGGGCGGCGGGCCCGGCGGCCGCGGTGGTGTCCATGGTGGACGACGTCGACATCGTGATCGGCGCCGGATCCGCCGGGGCGGGCGGCCCCGAGGCCGAGTCCGCGGTGTTCCCCGAGAGCCCCGCGCTGCTGGCCCGCCGGGTCGGCCTGCACCCGCAGACCCTGGACCGGCTGCGGGAGCTGGCCGCGAAGGACGGGGACGCGGGCGTCACCGCCCACCATGTCGCCGAGCACCTGTCCGTGCAGCAGCGCACGGCCCGCCGCATCCTCAAGCGCCTGGAGCGGGCGGGCGTCGCCGTACCGACCGGCAGCCGTCAGGAGGGGCAGACCGGCCGTCCCCCGATCGTCTACCGGGTTCTTCTCTGACCGGTTCCGCGGATTGCGGCCCGGGCCGAAACCTAGGAGCTCATCCGTGAAAATCGCCTCGTTCCACACCCGGGTCGTCCGTGCCCGCTACCGCCGGCCGTTCGTCATCAGCAGCGGCACCAGCCCCGACCTGGTCAGTCTCGTCGTGGAGGTGCGGACGACCGACGGAGCCTCGGGCTTCGGCGAGGCCTCGCCGATGACCGCGTACACCGGCGAGACCCTCGCGGGGCTGTGCGCGGCGGTGACCGAGCACGTCGCCCCCGCTCTCGTCGGCCGCGACCCGCGCGACCTGGCGGGCGCCCACGCCGCGATGGACGCCGCCATCCGCGGCCAGCACCTGGCCAAGGCGGCGCTCGACCTGGCGTTGCACGACCTGGCGGGGCGCGCCGCCGGATGGCCGGCCCACCTGCTGCTGGGCGGTGGGCAGGTGGCCGGGACGGTACCGACGACATGGGTGGTGGGGCTCGGCACGCTCGACGAGATGGCCGAGGAGGCGGCACGGTACGCGGCGGCGGGCTTCCGGCACGTCAAGCTGAAGGGCGGCGACGACCCGGCGCTCGACGTGGAACTGGTGACGACCGTGCGCAAGGCGGTGCCCGAGTCGGTGGAGCTGTCGCTGGACGCCAACGAGGGGTACGCGCCGGGCGAGGCGGCCCGGACCGTGGCCCGGCTCGCGGACGCCGGACTGGACCTGGTGGAGCAGCCGTTGCCGCGCTGGGACCTGGAGGGGCTCGCCGCCCTGCGGGCACGGGGCGGGGTGCGGGTCATGGCGGACGAGTCGGTGCAGTCGGCGCACGACGCGCTGGAGGTGGTGCGCCGGGGCGCCGCCGACGTACTGAACATCAAGATCCTGAAGGTGGGCGGGCTGTACCGGGCGCGGCAGATCGCGGCGCTGGCCGAGACGGCGGGACTCGCGGTGAAGGTCGGCACGATGCCGGAGCTGGGGGTGGCGACGCTCGCCGCCGCGCACCTGTCGGCCGCCCTGCCCCACGCCACGGTCCCGCCGGACCTGGTGGGCCCGCTGCTGGTCGAGGACGAGCCGCTGGCCCCGGCGCCGTTCGCCGGGACTCCGGGAACGGGCCTGGTGGAGCTGCCGCTCACGCCGGGGCTGGGGCACGGGCTGGAGGGCTCGACGGACTGACGTCCTCGCGCACCCCGGTGAGTGCGTTCCCCGCCCAGGCATATACAAATGAACCGACAACGGGACAAGGGGACCGAGGAAGAGCGCGGGGGCGGGACAGCACGGTGACGCACATATCCACGGCGGGTACGACGGGGACGGCGGGTACGACGGGGACGGGGGATCCGGCGGGGACGGGGGATCCGGCGGACGCGTCGGGCACGGTGGGGCGGGAGGACGCCGCCGGGCCGGGCCGGCGCGCCGGGGAACGGCTGATCAGTGTCGACGTGGCCCGGGCCATCGCCGTGTTCGCCATGTTCGCGGCCCACATCGGTCCGCCCGCCAAGCCGGAGGGCGCGGGCCACCTGCTGGTCGCGTTCGACGGGCGGGCCCCCGCCATCTTCACCCTGATCGCGGGCCTGTCCCTGACGCTCTCCCGGGGCGGCACCCGGCCCCGGCCGCAGCCCGCCGGCGCGTGGCGCGGGACGCTCGTCAAGTGCGCGGTGCTGGCGGGGCTGGGACTGGCGCTGACGGAACTGCGGTCGGGGATCGCCGTGATCCTCACGTTCTTCGCACTGTACTTCCTGGCCGCCGAACCGCTCGCCCGGCTGGGCACCCGGGCCCTGACCGCGGTCGCGGCGGTCTCGGTGGTCGCCGGTCCAGTCCTGTCGTACGTCCTGGGCCCGTACTTCGGCTACCGCGTCGTCGGCCGCGGGCGCTACCCCGGCTTCGAGGCGGTCACCAGCTGGTCCGGGTTCACCGACGCGCTCGACACGCTGCTGCTGTCCGGCGCGTACCCCTGGCTGACATACTTCCCGTACGTGGTCGTCGGCATGGCCCTGGGACGCCTGGCCGACCTGCGCCGGCCCGGCACCGCGCGCCGCCTCCTCGGGTGGGGCGCGCTCGTCACGCTCGCCGGGCACGGTCTGTCCGCGCTGGCGCTGGGGCCGGGCGGCGGACGCGAGGCGCTGCTGCGGGCGATCGGGCGGAGCCACGCGTACGCGCTGAACACCCCCGACCCGGTCCAGGCCGTCCTGGGCCGGCAGGCGGGCGCGATCCCCAGCACGTCACGGGCCTGGCTGCTGGTCGACGGGCCGTACAGCCAGACCCCGTTCGAGACGGTCGCCAACATCGGCGCGAGCCTGCTGCTGCTCGGCCTGACCGTCGCGGTGTGCCGCGGGAAGCTGAAGACGCTGCTGCGCCCGCTGGCCGTCGTCGGCACGATGGGCCTGTCGGTGTACGCGGTCCACGTCGTCGCCCGCGCCGAACTCCACCCCCACCACGGCTGGCCCGCGCTCGGCGCCTTCTGCGGGGTGTCCCTGGTGGCGTGCGCCGTCTGGGCGTTCGTCTTCCGCACGACGCCCCTGAGGCGAGGACCCCTGGAGTGGGCGCTGCACGCGCTGATGCCGAAGCGGTCGCGGGCGGCTGTGCGGTCGGGCGGCGGATCCGGCGCGGTGGAGGGCTGAGGGGGCATGGTGGGGGGTTCGGCTCAGGGGCAGGGCATGCTCATGTAGAGCGCGGTTTCGCCCTCCGAGGGCGTGCCGTCGTAGAGGGTGGTGTCCAGCCCGCAGAGGGTGAAGCCCATGCGGCGGTACGCGTGGATCGCGGGCGCGTTGATGTTGGTGACCTCCAGCCAGATGTGTCCGGCGCCCCGCTCACGGCCGAACTCCACCGCCAGCGCCATCAGCCCCCGCCCCACCCCGCGCCCCCGGTGCTCCGGGGCCACCTCGATGTCCTCGACGGTCAGCCGGCGGTTCCAGTCGGCGTACGACACGGTCACGAAACCGGCGACCGGCCCGCCGGCGGGCCCGAGGGCGACGAACGTGCGGGATTCCGGGTCGCCCTCGTCGTCGCCGCCCGACTCGTGCTCGGGGAACACCTTGGTCAGGGGCGGGTCCACCGGCACCTCCCGCAGTGCGAACCCGTTGTCGTCGGCGGTCACCCGGAAGACGGTGCGGGTGGTGAACGAGCCGTCCAGCGCCTCGATGACCTCACGGTCCTCGGGAAGGGCGGTGCGGTACCGGTACGTCGTGGCGTCGACAGAGGTCATGGCACGACGCTACGACCACGCCGACCGGCACGGGCACACCGCCCCCCTCTGTGGCTCTGGATCCGGGAAACGGCTCCTCCTGCGGACGGTTGTCAGTCGTCGGCCCCGGCCGTGGCGAGGCACTCCGCCACCGTCAGGAGCCGCTTTCACGGTGACAGTCGTGCGGGCTGAGGGATCGCCGACGACAACGGCCATCGTCTGCGTCGCCAATCGTTCCGGCAGTTGCCCTACCAGCGGTTTCGGCTCGTCCTTCCACCACAGGCCGTACACCCCGATCCCCACGCCCGCGGTGACACAAGCCACGACGGCACAGCCAGATTGCGCATCTCACCCATAGGACCCTCCCCGGCCCTGCCTTACGCGACAGGGACGGGAGCAGGGTGAGGCCATGCCGTCCTGTCATGGCCCTCGGATCGCAGGGCGTGACGGACCGCGTCCATGGGTCCTTCCTTCAGCGGGTACTTCCTTCAGCTGGTACCTCCATCGGCCGGAGCCGCGACGGTGGAGGCGGCGGACCGGGTCCGTGCCCGCCACCCAGACCCGCGTGGTCACTCGCCCCACTTCATGCAGATGCCAAGCGGCCAGGGAAGACCAGTGCCCTGCGTGAAGTCTTCGGCCGGCCTCGACACGGCCCTCCTCCTCCGGCCCCGGGCCGCGAGTCCCCGTTCAGCGCGGGACCGCCTCGGACGCCGCGCAGGTACGGCCGGTTCACGCCTGCTTCGGCGCGCCCGGGGGGAGGAACAGCGCGGGGACTGCGGTGAGGCCCACGAAGAGCAGGGCCCACCAGAACACGGCGCTGAAGTCGGCCGAGGCGCCACCGGCCACGTAGACGTAGTGCTGCAGGAGCAGCGCGACGGTGGCGGTGCCGACGGCGCCGCCGAGCTGCTGGGACACGGCGTTCGCGGTCGTCGCCGCGGGCACGCTGGTGGCCGGCAGCGAGTGGTAGAGCGTCACCATGATCGGCGACGACGCCAGGGCGAGGCCGATGCCCTGCGCGAACAGAGCGACGAGCAGCAGGACGGTCACCTCGCCCGTGTCGGCCACGGCGAAGGTGGTGAGGCCCGCGGCCACGAGCAGGAGTCCGCCGAGCACGAGCAGGCGGGGGTTGCTCTTGGTGTCGATGACCCGGCCGACGAGCAGCACGGCGACCGCCGTGCCGATGCCCTGCGCCACCATGATGGCTCCCGCGCCCAACGGGCCCTTGCCGCCCGCCTGCTGGAAGAACAGCGGGACGAGGACGACGACGCCGTAGAGGCCGAAGTTGTTCAGCAGCGTGATGGACGTGGACGCGGTGAACGCCCGGTCGCGGAAGAGCGAGAAGTCCACCACGCCGGGGGTGCGCGAGCGGGCGGCCCGGATCCCGTGCGCGGCCAGGAGGGCCAGGCCGATCGCGGCCGGCAGGAAGACCTGCGGGCTCGTCGCCGCGGTGCCCTTGGCGAGATTGCTGAAGCCGAGGATGAGGGCGACGAGGCCGCCGCCCATGGTGAGCAGTCCGGCGACGTCAAGGCGACCGGGCGCCTCGCCCTTGGAGTTGGGCAGGTTGCGCGCGGACAGCACGACGACCGCGAGGATGATCGGTACGTTGAGGAAGAACGCCCACCGCCAGGAGAGCTCCTGGATGAGCGTGCCGCCGAGCACGGGACCGAGCACCGGCGCGACCAGCAGCGGCACGGCCATCATCGTCATCATGCGGCCCATCTGGGCCCGGCCCGCGACCTCGACGACGATGATCCGCATCAGCGGGAAGAGCATGCTGGCGCCGAAGCCCTGCACGACCCGGAACGCGATCAGGCTACCCATCGACCAGGCGGTGCCGCACAGCAGCGAACCGATCAGGAAGACGGAGAGCGACGCGATCCAGGTGTGGGCCGCGCCGAAGCGCTGCGCCGCCCACCCGGTCGCCGGGATCACCGACGACATCGCGAGGAGGTACGCGGTGGAGGCCCACTGGGCGTCCGCGAGGCCGACGCCGAAGTACTCGGTGAACGAGTGCATGGCGACGCCGACGATCGTGGTGTCGAGGAGGGCGACGAACGCACCCAGGGCCAGGACGAGTGCCACGACGACGGGCGAGCGCTCCGACTGTGGCGAGCCCCCTGCCTGCGGCAGCCGCTCCGACTGTTCGGGCGGCTCGGCCGGTACCCCCTCCTCGACGCTCGTGGTGCTGGTCTCCTCGGACATGGCTTTCGCCTCTCTACGCACGATGAAGGGGATGGAGCACGGAACTCTACCTAGGACCCCTTGGCAATTGCCTACTGTACATAGATGTTGTTACGGTCAGGATCATGAAGGAACTGACCGACCCGGAAATCCGCGCCTCGTTCGTCAACTGCAGCAAGGGCGAGGCCTCCCGCCTCACGACGCCGCGGGGTCTCCCCGAACTGCCGTGGGAGGACCTCGACTTCCTCGGCTGGCGCGACCCGGCCGCTCCGCAGCGCAGCTACCTCGTGGCCGAGCACGAGGGCCGCCTCGTGGGCCTCGCCTTCCGTCTGCCGTCCCAGCGGGGCAGCCTGCGGCACCAGTCGATGTGCTCGATCTGCCTGACGACGCACCCGGCGAGCGGGGTGACGCTGATGACCGCGCGCCGCGCACGCCAGAGCGGCGACGGCGACGACACGGTGGGCGAGTACGTATGCAGCGACCTCGCCTGCTCCCTCTACGTCCGGGGCAAGAAGCGGGCCCAGCCCGGGGGCCGCATGAAGGAGTCGCTGACGGTGGACGAGAAGGTCGAGCGCCTGCGGACCAAGCTCGCCGGCTTCCTCAACACGCTTCTCTGACGCTCCTGACGCATCTGGCGCCTCTGGCGCCGCGTCGCGTACGGGTCGTCGATCCCGCCGCGGGCTCTGGCACCGTCACGGTGTCAGTCAGTACCCCGCGGCCATTGCCCAAGCGCGGTGTGAACCGACTCGACCACCCTGCGCCAGGATTCGTCCAGACCCCTGGGGTGCCCGAACCCGCCGGTCGCCTCAATGGTGATGAAGCCGTGGAACGTGCTCCGCATGAACCGGACCGCATCGGTCAGGTCAGGCTCCTCGAGCTCGTACGCCCGCAGCACCGCGTACGTCAGCTCGATGTTGCGGACGAACCCCTTGGCGTCGGCGATCTGGTCGAGGTCCAGCCTCATCTGCGTGGCCGCGTACCGTCCGGGACAGCGCAGAGCGTACGCACGGTAGGCGTCGGCGAAAGCCAGGAGGGCACCCTTCGCGGACCGGCCGGCGATGGCGGCGGCCAGTTCGTCGCTCATCTCCTCGGCGGCGAGCAGCGCCACCCGGGTCCGTACGTCCTGGAGGTTCTTGACGTGCGCGTACAGACTGGCGTCCTTGACCCCGAAGTCACGGGCCAGCGCCGAGAGGGTGACCGCCTGGATTCCGACCTCGTCGGCCAGGGCGGCAGCGGCCTGCGTGATCTTATCGACGGTCAGGCCGGCTCGTCTTCTCACGTGCTTCCCTAATGATCCAAGCCAGGTACCGTAAGACTCCAGCCTACTGCCTACTACTTTCCTGTCGCCCCTTCAGGTGGAGGCGTGGTGAGAGGCGCCTGTACGGGCTCAGTGGTCGCCCGGGGGCGGGCCGCGGGGCGTGGCAGCGGTTGACGCCAGTCGCCCAGAGTCGTGAGGAGGACATGGCGTGCGAGACGGCGGATGTCGTCCCATGCCGGATCTGTGGCCAGGGCGTTGGTCCAGAGGCCGGCGCGGCAGGTGCCATCGATCTCTCCGAGGCGACGGCCGATGACCCGAAGAGGGCGCAGGGCCTTCGAGTCGAATGCGCTGCGCTCCGCGAGTTCTTCGGAGACGCGGCAGAGGAGCTCCACCTCTTCGACGACGTCCTTGGTCTTCAGCTCACGCCCGCCCGGCCAGGCGAGCTGATCCTGGATGTCGGCTGCGAGGAGGGCCATGAGGCGGAGGGTCCAGGTGCGCAGGTACGCGTCTCCGAGATGCTTCATGCACGCAGGATCGCACCTGGCACCCGCACCGTGTTCGAGCAGCAACCACCGTCATCGCCCCGAGCGGACCGACCAGGCGCCTACCGCCGTACCCGTCCTGTCGTCGTCACCGACCAACCGCAGCCGCGGCTGTGGCCAGCGGCGACCGTCGCGTGGTGGCCAGGGTGCGGGTCACACCATCGCCGGTCGCGGCTTCTGCGTCTGCGTCTCTGCCGGAGTGGTCGACCGGTCGCACCATCGTGGGCCGGCTCGGGTACCGCTTCACCCAGGCCCCTGCGGTGACAATGCACGCCGTCGACTGCCGTGTGGGTGTTGACGCCCCGGGCGGGAAGCGGCGAAGCGCGCCGGAAGGGCGGTCTCGGCGGTGAGCGGACACCCGCTGCGCCCAGCGAGCGCTGCGAGCAGCCGAGCGGCCTGCGCAGGCGGACCCGGCGTCACCGGGGCCACGGACGACCGCCTCCTCCCCCTCGGGCGCTTGGATGCTCGGATGCTTGGACGCTCGGACATCTTTCCAAGACTGGAGGATATTCAGCGGCTCGTTCGATCTTCCTAATGTGGAGGCAGTCGAGGGGCGCTCGCCCCGATTCCACGATTGTGAAAGGGAGTTCACCATGCGTGCTGTCATCCAGAAGTCCTTCGGCGGCCCCGAGGTCCTGGAGCTCACCGAGACCGACAAGCCCGCCCCGCTCGGCGGCGAGGTCCTCGTCCGCGTGCACGCGAGCGGCGTCAACCCGGTCGACGTGGCGGTGCGTTCCGGCGCCTACCCGCTGCTCGGCGAGCCGCCGTTCGGTGTGGGCTGGGACATCTCCGGTGTCGTCGAGGAAGCCGGACCGGGTGCTCGCTTCAAGGTCGGCGACGAGGTCTTCGGCATGCCGTTCTTCCCGCGAGCCGCCACCGGTTACGCCGACTACGTGGCCGTGCCCTCGCGCCAGGTGGCCCGCAAGCCCGCGACGCTCGACCACGTGCAGGCCGCCGCCGTGCCGCTCGCCGCCCTCACCGCCTGGCAGGGCCTGGTCGACGCCGCCCACGTCGCCGCGGATCAGCGGGTGTTGATCCACCGGGCGGCCGGTGGCGTCGGCCACTTCGCGGTGCAGATCGCCAAGGCGCGCGGCGCCCGCGTCATAGCCCTGGCGAGCGCCGCCAACCACGACTTCGTCCGCGAGCTCGGGGCCGACGAGATCATCGATTACCGCACCACCGACTACACCGAAGCGGTCAAGGACGTCGACGTCGTCTTCGACTCCAGCTCCGAGGGCGAGCGTGCGCTGAGCGTCCTGCGGCCCGGCGGCACGCTGGTCAGCATCATGGAGCACTGGAACACCGAGCTCGCCGCCCGCATCGAGGACGAGGGCCGCCACTTCGCCGGGATCTCGGTCGAACCGGACTACGCCTCCCTGGAGGCGATCGCGGCCCTGATCGACGCGGGCCGCATCCGCCCGCACGTCTCCGCGACGCTCCCGCTCGAACAGGCGGCGAAGGCCCACGAACTGGTCGGTTCGGGCCGCACCCGCGGCAAGGTCGTCCTGACCGTGGCCTGAGCAGGGCGGGTTAGAGTGCGGAGGAAGACCGGAAGATCCGCGGAGAGGGGCGGAGTTGGACATCCTCACCGAGGTGCTGGCCTCGATGCGTACCGGCCGACCCGTCTCCGTGCGGACCACCGGGCGTGTGCCCTTCGGGCTGAGGCTGCCCCCCGTGGCCGGGGCGGGCTTTCACGTGGTGCTGTCGGGTACGTGCTGGCTCGTCCCGCTGGAGGACGCGGCGCCGCAGCCGTCCCTCCCGCTGGGACCGGGCGACGTGGTCTTCCTGCGGGACGGGCGCGGTCACATCCTGGCCGACCATCCCGCCACGCCGGCGGAGGTCGAGCGGGAGTCCCAGTTCAGTCCGGGCTCCCCGCTCGGCACGGTCACCGTCGGCGGCGACGGGGCCCGCACCGACCTGCTGTGCGGGAACTACCACCTCGACCAGGCCCGTCCGCACCCCCTCGTACGGCAGCTGCCGGAGATCATCCATCTGCCCGCGAACCCCGTCCGGCACCCCGATCTCGCCTCCGCGATCCGGTTGTTGCGCGCGGAGCTGGAGCAGCCGCGGCCGGGCTCGGCCGGCATCGTGCCCGCGTTGATCGACTCGCTGCTCCTGTACATCCTGCGCGCCTGGCTGGAGCAGGGTCGGACCGCGCAGACCCATGGCTGGGCGGCCGCGCTCGGTGACACGGGGGTCGCGCCGGTCCTGGCGGCGATCCACGCGAAGCCGGACGCCCCGTGGACCGTGGAGTCGCTGGCCGCCCACGCGGGCCTCTCCCGTGCGGCTTTCGCCCGCCGGTTCAACGACCTGGTCGGCGAGCCGCCCATGGCGTACGTGACCCGCTGGCGCATGACGACCGCCGCGCGGCTCCTTCGAGAGTCCGAAGCCCCGCTGTCCACGGTCGCCGCGCGCACCGGTTACGGCTCCGAGTACGCCTTCGCCAAGGCCTTCAAGCGCGAGTACGGGCAGGCCCCGGGCGGCTACCGGCGTGAGGCGCGCGCGGCCTGAGGTCTGGTGCTCCTCAGAGGACGACCTCGGGTTCCAGGCGCTCGCGCCACCTCCACCTGGGCCTTGCCCGCACCCACGTGCACGGGCCTGGGGGACAGGCCTGAGGGTTCCGCCGCTCGTGGGGCGCAGGCCGCGCTCGTGGACCAGCAGTCCAACAACTGGCCCAGTGCGATGGCACAGCCGCCCGTGACGTGCCGCTCCGCAGCAGCTTATGGCGCGGTCGGGCCGCGGCCCTACTTCACCGGCTCCAGAATCGCCACGCACTCCACATGATGCGTCATCGGAACGATGTTAGGGCAAGCCGGAATGGCAAAACGTGCAGGTCAGAGGACCTCTCCCTCAAGGGGTGGCGTGCGATTGCGGGCGAGGAGCGTCCAACGAGCGTCAGCAGCTCCTCACCCGGCAACCGCAGCGGCTCAGCCCACGTAGCTGCGCATGATGCCGGCGAAGTCGTCCTTGTCGTAGATGGCATCGGCCATGGCGACGGGGAGCGGTTGACCGTTCACCAGAATGGTGGGAGTGGCGGGCGATCCCGCCCTGGCGTGAGCCTCGTCCGCCTCGGTGACGAAGTCGTTGTCGCCCGCCT
This sequence comes from Streptomyces ficellus, assembly GCF_009739905.1. Classification (NCBI taxonomy): domain Bacteria; kingdom Bacillati; phylum Actinomycetota; class Actinomycetes; order Kitasatosporales; family Streptomycetaceae; genus Streptomyces; species Streptomyces ficellus. The sequence continues at coordinate 1,614,685 of NZ_CP034279.1, forward strand.
TCCTGACGGCCTGGTCGAAGGTGGTGCCGCGTAGCCCGGGGATCTTGCTCGCGATGCTCAGCAGCTTGTCGTCGGTGAACCCGTCGACGGCCTCCGTCGACGGCTGGTTGGTGTACAGCAGTCCGTGGAGTTCGGTGAACTTCCCCGCGTCCAGCGCCGCTCCCAGTGCGGCCACCGCCCTCTTGGATCCCGAACCGCCCTGCTTGCCGTCGATGAAGGTCGCGAATCGGTACTCGACGCTGATCTTGCGTTGCCGGGCGAGCTCCACCAGATGAGCACCACTGCCCGAGGTCTCGAACTCCCGCGTCATGACACAGCGGGGATCTTCGAACACGGTGACCGTCGTGCGCGCGGACGGGTCACCGACGACGACGGCCATCGTCTGCGTATCCAGCCGTTCGGGCAGTTCCCCCATGAGCGGCTTCGGCTCGTCCTTCCACCACGGGCCGTACACCCCGATCCCCACCGCTGCGGCGACACAAGCCGCGAGCGCACACCCCAGATTGCGCATCTCACCCATGAGGCTCCCCTCCCCAGCCCTGCCAGACCTGACAGGGTCGGGGAGCAGGGTACGCCCGGGCCCGATGGTCATGGCGAGAGGGTTGAGTATGGGCCATCCCGACCCTACGGGGTACGCAACGTCGCCCTGTCCAGCGACGAGGCTGCGGACAGGGCGACGTGATCACACTTACGCAAAGCTCGAGCTACAGCACGCTAGTTGTACGGCTTGAAGAATCGAGTCCATTCGTATTTCCACTGGTCCGATGTGTAGATCCAGGCACTCGGCTTTGCGCCGTTGAACTTTCCGTCCGGTTTCGCGGTCCATGTCCACATCTTCACGGCACCATCCGGCTGGTGGTACATGGTTCCGATGTCGTCGTACCCGTCGCTGTTGTAGTCGCCGATCACCATCTGACTCTTGTTTACTTGCCAGCTGGGGTCAGCGATCAGCGAAACGTAGGCGGAGTCGAACTTGTTGTCTTCATGGGACTCGGCAATGATCGTCGACACGTTGTCACTGGTGGTAGCTCTGTCGTCCCAGAGGATGGCGTCGTCGCGGCCGTCACGGTTGAAGTCGCCGGCGTTGGGGATGACGAGATCCCAGTCCAGGTGACTGCTGTACCACCATGAGGTGGGCTTGGCGAATCCTCCCGCCGCCGTGGCGAGGAAGGTGTGGTTGCGGACGGTGTCGTCACCTTGTCCATAGAAGATGCCGAGGTCGTCGCGCCCGTCTCCGTTGAAGTCGCCGGTGACGAATTTGCAGCGGTCCCTGAGCCAGGTTCCCTCAGGTGCGGTCCAGGATTCGAAGGGTTTGTTGAATCCGCCCTTGATGTCGGCCGTGTAAGTGATCAGCTTGCTGGTTCCGTCAGGGTAGGCGTACCAGACGGCAATGTCATCACGTCCGTCCCCATTGAAATCGCCGGCTTGCGGTGTCATGTAGCTGCCGTGCATGACGCCAGGCGGCACGCTCCAGGAAGCGAAGGGAGCGGCGAAGCCTCCATCCACCCTACCGAGCGACGTCCACAATTTTAGGCTGGTGTCGCTGGACGGCTGAAGGGCTGCCATGTCGCCACGTCCGTCGCCGTTGAAGTCTCCGGTGACGAACTTCATGTATTTGGCTTCCCAGGCACCCGCTGCGGCTGCATATGACTTCATCGGCAGATCGAAGGTGCCATCCGATTTGGCCATCAGCGTATACGTGGCATCCGTCCCCGCATCGAAGTCGTACCACAGACCGATGTCGCTGCGCGCGTCGCCATTGTAGTCGTGGCGGGGACCGGCGCCATTACTCCAGAGCGTTTGCCCCTTGGCGTTGTAGGAAACCAAGTTTCCGCGGTCCTGCAGAACGGCGTAGCCCGCGCCCGCATTGGTCACGTCGGCAGTCCATAGCTTGGTGCTGCCATCACTACTGTAGACGGCCAGGTTCCCGTTCGCCTCCACTCGCGCGGTGGCACCCTTGTGGCCTCGAGTGTCCGTGGACCACAGGACTTGAGACGGAGCCGCATTAGAGGTGACTACCAGGTCGCCCCCCGGATTTGCGTCGTTCACATAACCGCGCATAGTGAGCGTGACCTTCTTGCCGACCACTGACTGGCCTGACTTGAGCTCCGTGCCCGCTGCGATGTGCTCACCGCCTGTGGGACCGTCGATGGTGAAGTAGGCTCCGATGCCGCTGTAGTCGCTTCCGGTTTTACGCCCTGGCCAGCCCACGAGGGTGTTGTTGGACTTGCGCCCCCACAGGTCGGGGATGCCGTCGCCGTCCAAAACCCCGTCACCATTACCGTCGCCGTCGAGGTCTCCGGTCACGCCGAGGGTCGGGTAGAGGCTCTTGGGGTGTGTGCTACTCGTGAGTTTGACGCGGTTGGCCGGTGTGCCCCAGGTGGCGAGGTTCAGGGTGCCGTCGACGTCGGGTTTGCCGTAGGAGCGGTAGAGGTCTCCGGAGGCGTCCTCGCGAAGCAGGAGGTCGGGAAGTCTGTCTCCGTTGAGGTCGCCCGCCACGATGACCGTGAACCGGTCCCAGTCGGTTGCGCCGACGAGGATGGCGTGCGGGCGTGTCACGTCGAGTCTGGCGCCACGGCTGCCGTAGTAGGCCCACAGGTGCCTACCTTGCTTGACCAGGAGATCAGCCATGCCGTCGCTATTGATGTCACCGCCTGTCGTGATCTGCTCGGCGTTGTGCCAGTGGTCGTCCCCGTTCCAGGTTTCGGTTGCCTTGCAGCGGGTGGACGACGTGGGCACCGGGCAGCTGACCTTCAGCGGCAGTCTGCTCTCCGGGTTGATGCTACCTTCACCGTTGTTGCTGTAGACAACGAGCTCCTTCTTGAGACTGTTCTCGCTGTACTCGAGGGCTATGAGGTCGTTACGGCCATCCTGGTGCCAGTCACCGCTGTATGTGACCTGCTGGTCGGGGAAGCTCGCGCCCGCGTTGGTCGCGGAGGAGAAGTCCCGGTTCCCCTGGCCCACGTAGGTGAGGAGAGTCCCGTTGATGTCGGTGCTCCAGATGTCCAGGAACCCGTCACCGGTGAGGTCACCCGGCTTGTCCCGTGCCTCGGCCCGATTGGCGTAATACAGGTAGGTGGCTTGGTCGGACCGGTTGCCGGCCTTGTCAACGCTGTACGCGTGCACCAGGTGCGGACCGTATGAGGGAGGTGTGACAAGAGCGGAGGCGACGCCTGCGGGGGTCATCCGCACTTCGGGGTTCGTGTCGGTCCACCAGTAGTAGGCGACGACGTCCTTGACTCCGTTGTTGGCGAAGAGGAACTTGCCCGCGCTTCGTGCCGGACCGGTCTGCGCCGGCCAGCCGTCCTCCCCGTTGGGGAACTTGCCGCCCTCGGATGTGATGAGCGGCGGTTGACTGGGACGAGTGCGGTCGAGGCTGAACTTGCACGTCGTGCTCCACGCGGACAGCGCACCGTCAGGGTCCTTTGCGCGCACCTTCCACGTGTAGTCGCCGGAAGGGGTCTTCTCCGCGGGCAGGACTAGGGTGGTGACGCGCCCCTTCAGTGCAGGCAGGCTGGTGTCGACAACGGGGACTGTCGGGGTCGATGAGCCCGTCCTGAACAGCTGGAACTGTGCTGTGAGGTTGCCACCGTCCGGGTCGTCGGTCTTCGCGTACAGACTCACCGCGCTGTTGCCGATGGTTCCCCCGGCGGTGCAACTGGTACGAGGGTTAGTGCCCAGACCGGTCGGCGTCTTGGGCGGGTGGTTGTACTTGATTTCGAGTGTGGCGGTCTTCGGGTCGAACTTCTTCCAGCCGAAGGTGTCCTCTTCGTTGGCCGCATAGAGGCCGAGGGTGACACCAGCGTCCTTGTTGGCGGCCGCCTTGCGTACGACGGGAGTGGCATTGAACTCGAGGTTGCCCGCGGCGCAGTCCTTGCTCCAGCCCTTGGCGTCATTCACGGTCGCAAGTGGCTTGACGTTGTCGCCGCCGATCTTGGCCGGTTGGTTCCGCCAGGTCGTCTTGCGGGAGATGTCACCGGTTTCGTACAGCTCGATGGGGCGTGGCTGGCACGACCAGGACCAGGTGTTGCGGATCCGGAAGGTGGCTTCCTTGATCTGGGCCCCTGCTACGTCGCTGGTGTCGAGTTGGAAGAACGAGCGGGAAACGCGGTCGCTGCCGCCGGTCTCGGCTTCGTATCCGACGCGTACGACTTCCTTGACGTCGTAGAAGGACGTGTTGGGGTACGCCTTGTAGACACGGGCCCAGTGCTGCCACTCACCCCAGGCCCAGCTCGGGTCGATGTAGACGGGGTAGGTGGTCCCGGCACCGGTCAGCAACTCCTGGTCCGGCGTGATGGTCAGCGAGTCACCCGTGACGGTGGTTCCCATCTGCGCTTCTTCGGCGCCTGCGCCGGGCTCGAAGGCATCCGCCGGCGCCTCGGCGGCCAAGGTTCGCATCGTAGGGCTCGTCGGCCGGCTGGAGTCCCACATCAAAGGGGTGGGGCTCGTGAACACCGTCTGCCCGGCCGGATCCTGTGCCTCGAGGGCACCCGTGTCCGCGTCCTTGGTGACCGTCAGGCCGACGGTGTTCATCGCGAACTGGAGTTTGGCCAGTTCGGGGTTCTTAGCGGCGTCGGCGGTCTTGACGACCAGTAGTTGAGAGAAGCCCTCGGTCTCCGCCTTCAGTTGCAGGTCGACCCCGGCCAGCACCTCTGGGTACGTGGCCACGTTGCCGTTCAGTGTCGGCTTGGGCAGCGGCTTGGGCCAGGCTAGTGACAGGGAGCGTCCGTCCTTGGCTCCGGTCAGCAGGGGCCCGCTGCCGCCACCGGAGAACCGCACCGAGACCGAGGACGCTCTGGGCACGACGGAACCATCAGCCGCGAAGACGAGCGCTGGATCCGAGGGAACCCAGGCACCTTGGCGCCAGACGCGTACCGCTGTCCCATGACGCTTGACCGAGAAAGAACCATCTGGTTGTGCCCAGGTGTCACTTGCCTCCGTCCGCGCGGACACCAACTCCACGGGTTTCCCAGAGGCTGCAGCGTCCTGCAGCGCCTTGTCCTCCTCGCTGAGCGAGCCAGCGGCCACCGGATCGTCGGCCGTCTGCGCCAGCGTGTGATCCGACGAACTGGCGTAGGCCGCTTCGGACGTCACTCCCGGAGCGAGCAGCCCACCCGCCAGCGCGAACGCCAGCAGTCCGGCCTGCCGCCTCCGGAAGCTCCCTCCCTTGCTACGTATGGACACGCAGTTCTCCCCCTATTCGATGTGTCCGGATTGCGCGCCGAACTATATCCACACACCTTGCAATACATCCGCGACGGGCGATCCAGAGGAGTACACCACTCGTGATGAACCTGTGTACATCTGGTAAAGCCGGACAGCGCAGATGAGACCAAGCGTCGCCTCACCACCCTGGACTGAAGCCACAGTTCGACACTTCACCAAGCCACCACAAGGGTAGATGCTGCCAGAATCAGACATTGCTGGGAAACGGCCTGTTCCCCACTCATTGGCCACGGCACTCATGTCCAGATAGCCGATGTGCTGTTATGGTCGTTCCAATTTTTGTTTCAGTTTCATAAGGGGTGGGGCGTGAGCCGTTTCGGCGCGCGTAAGTGGGTTGGGGTCCTCGCGGCCGCCGTCATAGCGAGCTTGCTACCTGCGCAGGCAACAGCGGCTGTCGCAGCAGCCGGGAAGGGTCCGGACCTTCCACAGCTGAGACAGCCGCCCACGGTGCCGGTCACGAAGGTGTCCGTCGGGGGCACCAAGGCGAGAGGCACAAAGGCCTCCAAGTGGGCCTCGCCCAAGGTCGTCTGGCCGACCGCCGGCTCGGAGACGGTTCTCCTGCAGTCGGTCACCGGGGCAGGGCGCACTCCTCGACGGGCTGGCGGCCTGCCTGTCTTCCTTGGCGCTGCTCAGTCCAAGGCTCGCATCGGCGCTCAAGCCGTCGGCAAGGTGAAGGTCACCGTCGCCTCCCAGGCCGCAGCGCGCAAGGTCGGCGTGGAAGGTCTGGTGTTGTCGCTCGCCCCCGCGGACGCCACCGCCACCGCCACCGCGAGCAAGGTCGACGTCCGTGTCGACTACGCCTCCTTCAAGGGCGCTTACGGTGGTGACTGGGCAGCCCGCCTGCGCCTGGTCCAGCTTCCAGCCTGCGCGCTGACCACTCCGGACAAGCCCGCATGCCGTGCGGGCAAGCCGTTGCCGACGAAGAACGACACGAAGTCCAGCACGCTGTATGCGACCGCGCCGCTTCCTGGCACCGCTGCTTCGGGCGCAAGAGCCGCTTCTGCGGGATCGGGGACGACGGTCCTGGCGGCGACGGCGGAAGCGTCGGGTCCCACCGGTGACTACAAGGCGACATCCCTTACGGGCTCGGGCTCGTGGACCGCCGATGACGCCACGGGCGGGTTCAACTGGTCGTATCCGGTGGGCGTTCCCGCCGTCCCCGGCGGTCTCCAGCCCTCCATATCGCTGAACTACAGCTCACAGGCCATCGACGGTCGGACGGCGGTCACCAACAATCAGGCGGACTGGATCGGTGACGGCTGGGGATGGCAGCCCGGCTACATCGAACGCCGCTACAAGGCGTGCAACGACGACAAGGTGGGCAGCACCAACACCACCAGGGTTGGTGACCTGTGCTGGTACAACGACAACGCCACGCTGTCACTCGGCGGCAAGAGCACCGAGCTCGTATACGACAGTGTCAAGGGCTGGCACCCGGCTTCGGACTCGGGTGAGAAGGTCGAGAAGCTGACCGGCGCGTCAAACCCTGACAAGGGGACGGCCGGCGTCGATGGTGTCGGTGAGCACTGGAAGGTCACCACGTCCGACGGCACCCAGTACTACTTCGGTCTGAACAAGCTGCCAGGTTGGCGCGACAACGGCACCGCAGCCGACGACCCGGTGTCCAACTCCACTTGGACGGCACCCGTCTTCGGCAACAAGTCCGGCGAACCGTGCTACAACGCCTCCTTCGCCGCGGCCTGGTGTCAGCAAGCCTGGCGGTGGCAGCTCGACTACGTGGTCGACCCGCGCGGCAATGCGATGGCCTACTACTGGAAGACCGAAGCCAACAACTACGGTCGGAACGTCTCCGAGACCACCGGCAAGGCCACCGTCACCCCTTACACCCGCGGCGGCTGGCTCGACCACATCGATTACGGGCTGCGGTCCGACTCCGTGTACACCGGCAAGCCCATGGGCAAGGTCCTCTTCGGCGTCAGCGAGCGCTGCCTGACCTCCTGCGGCACATTCGACGAGACCAACGCCAAGAACTGGCCCGACGTCCCCTTCGACCTTTTCTGCAAGGACGGGGCGACAGAGTGCAAGGACAAGTACTCGCCCAGCTTCTGGTCCCGGAAGCGACTCACCTCTCTCACCACCCAGGTACTCACCGGCGGTGCATACAAGGACGTCGATTCCTGGACCTTGAAGCAGAACTTTCCGCCCTCCGGTGACGGCATCTCCACCCCCATGTGGCTGGAGTCGATCACGCGTACCGGCAAGGCAGGGGGCACCGCCGCGCTGCCTGCCGTCACCTTCACCGGCGTACAGAAACCGAACCGCGTGGACAAGCTCGGTGACGGTCTCGCCCCGTTCATCCGCTTGCGCATGGCTCAGATCACCACCGAGTCGGGTGGCACCATCGGCGTCGACTACTACGCCCCGGACTGCACGGCCGCAGCGCTGCCACCGGCCGACGCGACCAACACGACCCGCTGCTACCCCGTCAAATGGGCCTACGAAGGCGAGACGGCCAAACAGGACTGGTTCAACTCCTACGCCGTTCAGCGCGTCACCGAAGGCGACAACCTCGTCGAATCCCCGGACGTCGTCACCGAGTACACGTACGCAGGCGGCGCCGAGTGGGCCAAAAGCACCGACGAGTTCACGAAGACTGATGACCGAACCTACTCCGTGGGACGGGGCTACCACCTTGTCCAGACGCGCAAGGGCGCGGGACTGGACAGCAAGACGCTGACCGAGACCCGGTACTTCCGCGGCATGGACGGCGTCGCGGTGAAGGACTCGGCCGGGGTTTCGGTCACGGACCGCGAGCAGTTCGCCGGCATGGTCAGAGAGAAGGCCACCTACAACGGCAATGGCGGAGCGCTGCTCTCCGCCACCTCATACACTCCCTGGCGTTCCGCCGTCACCGCCACCAGGTCCCGCACCGCAGCCGGCCTGCCCGCTCTCGAGGCCTACCAGACGGGCACGGAAGCGGAAGAAGCCCGCACCGCTGTCACCGGCGGCACGCGCACCACCAAGACCACCCGCACCTTCGACGCCTACGGCATGGTCGCCACCCAGTCGGATCTCGGTGACACCGCCAAGACCGGCGACGAGCAGTGCATCACCACCAGCTACGCCCGCAGCTCCACCAGCCCGATCCTCAACGCGGTCTCCCGTACTGACACCGTGGCTGCGCCCTGTGGCACCGCGGTGAGCCGACCGGCGGATGTCATCGACGACGTTCGCAACTACTACGACGGCGGCGTCTTCGGGGCCGCACCGACCAAGGGTCTGGTGACCAAGACCGACCGGATCAACGGCGCTGGCAGCGGATACGACGTCACCACGTCCACTCCCACCACCTGTGGAACTGCCGGCGACCAGCTCTGCTTCGACCAGTACGGTCGGGCGCTGGCCACCACCGACGCCTACGGCAAAACGACGACCACCACCTACACACCGACGACCGGCGAAGTACCGACCGCGACCGTGGTGACCAACCCGTTGGGCCATAAGGTCACCACAGCGCTGGACCCCTTCCGCGGGCAGCCCACCAAGGTCACCGACCCCAATGGCAAGGTGACCTCGACCGCGTATGACGCCCTCGGTCGCGTCAGCAAGGTGTGGATCCCGACCCGGCCTCAGGCCACGTACCCCAACGCTCCGAACCACGTCTTCGACTACTTCATACGCAATGACGGACCAGTCGTCGTCACGAGCAAAACGCTCGATCACAACAGCCAGTACCAGACGAGTTACGCCTTCTTCGACGGGCTGCTGCGCGCTCGTCAGACCCAGGAGACGTCCCCTGATCGCGCGGGCCGCCTGATCACAGAGTCGTTCTACAACACCCGCGGCGAAGCATGGCTCTCATCCGGCACCTACTTCACGACGGGAGCCGCCGAGCCCGTCCTCGTGACGGGTCAGGAGACGCAGTACCCGTCCTCCACCGAGACCGTCTTCGACGGTTCAGGTCGCCCGACCGCCGTCATCGCCAAGCGGTTCGGTGACGAGACCAAGCGCACCACGACCGGTTACACCGGTGACGCCACCACGGTCGTCCCGCCCAAGGGCGGGACCGTCACCACGACCGTCGTGGACGCACTCGGCAGGACCGTCGAACTGAAGCAGTACACGAACGCCGACCGCTCGGCGTCGCAGTCGACCACCTACGGATACAACAAGCACGGTCGGCTCGAACAGGTCACCGACGCCTCCGGTGCGAAGTGGACCTACGGCTACGACACCCGAGGCCGCCAGACCAGTGTCAGCGACCCCGACAAGGGCGCCACGACCACTGTGTACGACAAGGGCGACCGTGTCACGGACGTCAAGGACGCCCGTCTTATCACCCTGCACACCGACTACGACGACCTCGGCCGCCGTACCGCGCTGAAGAAGGGCGCCACCACACTCGCGTCCTGGACCTATGACACCCTCGCCAAGGGCCAACCCACCGCCGCCACGCGCTACAGCGCCGGGAACGCCTACGTCAGCGAGGTGACCGAGTACAACGACCTGTATCAGCCTCTCGGCACCAAGGTGACCATCCCGGCTGTCGAGGGACAACTGGCGGGTACCTACGAGTGGTTCAACTTCTACAACGACAACACTGGGCAGCCCGAGGAAACAGAGCACCCGGAAACCGGTGGTCTTCCGGCGGAGTCCGTAGTGACGAACTACAACACCGGTGGTCTGCTGGCATCCGCCTACGCCAACAGCGACCCGCTCATCTCAGACGCCAAGTATGACCACTACGGTCGTCCGCAGCGCCTGGAGTACGGCGAGTTCGGCCGCCATCTGTGGACCACCAGCGAGTACGACGACCACACCGGCGCGCTGACCCGCTCCTACGCGGATCGTGAGGTCGCGCCCCAGCGCATCGAGGACACGCGGTACACCCATGACCCGGTCGGCAACATCACGTCGATAGCGACCGCCTACGACCAGGACGCCACCCGCACCACCGACACCCAGTGCTTCGCCACGGACGCCCTGCGCCGTATCACCGAGGCGTGGACCAACACCGGGGAACAGTGCGCCGGCACCCCCTCCGCCACTGTGGTGGGAGGACCCGACGCCTATTGGACCAGCTACACCTACGACGCCGTCGGCAACCGCAAGACCGAAACTCAGCACAAGACCGCAAGCGGCCCCACCGCCGACACCGTCCGCACGTATGCCGTCCCGGCCGCCGGCAAGCACCGGCTTCCTTCCGTGACGCAGGCGGGGACGACCCCTCATACGTCGACCTACACCTACGACGCGAGCGGCAACACCGAGACCCGCAAGTCCACCCACCCCGGGGCCCCTCTCAACCAGACCATGGCCTGGGACGACGAAGGTCATCTCGCCAAGGTCACCGACGGGACCAAGACGTCCACGTACCTGTACGACACGGACGGCCAGCGCCTCATCGGCCGCGATGCCACCGGCACCACCACGCTCTACCTGCCCAACGGCAACGAGCTGGAAATGGACAAAGTCGGCTTGGTGACCGGCACCCGCTATTACAGCGCCGGCGGCAAGACCGTCGCCATGCGTACCAACAACAAACTCACCTACATCCTCACTGACCACCAGAACACCAGCACCACCCAGGTCACCAACGACGCAAGCCAGGCTGTAACCCGCCGCAAGACCACCATCTTCGGCGCCCCCCGCGGCACCCAGCCCACAAGCTGGACCGGCAAGAAGGGTTTCGTCGGCGGCACCAACGACGCCGACACCAGCCTCACCCACATCGGAGCCCGCGAGTACGACCCCACGATCGGCCGCTTCATCAGCGTCGACCCGATCATGGACCTGGCCGACTCGCAGCAACTGCATGGTTACACCTACGCCAACAACAACCCGGTCACCTACTCAGACCCGACGGGCCTGATGCCGGACCACGGCGGCGGTACGAGTTCGTGCACCTACCCGTGCAAGTCCGAGGCCGCGGCGATCATGGCCAAGGAAAAGCAGCCGAATCAGAACAGTGGAAAGTCACACGACAACCGCAACAAGGGTGGGATGAGCAAGGCTGACTCCGCATTCACGGACTCGGACGGCGATGCATGGACGTTCGCAGACAAGAACCCGAAACTGCGTGCCTCCTACATTGACCGCTACGAGTACAAACTCAAAACTCTCGACTACCGGGATGCGCAGCAACGTGAGATGGCGCAACTGAGCGCTGCACTTTCTGCCTGCCAGAGCGTCTATGGAGACGAGCGTTGCTGGTCATACCTGCAGGCATACCACGCCCCAATGCACGAAAGGGGTGAGCTTCTCGGCTGGGATGGCAGAACCCCGCTAATGGCAGGCGCCCGGTACGCCAAGGCCATCAAGGGCAATCCATGCACCCGGTGCTTCCTGGCTGGAACCGACGTCCTGCTGGCCGACGGCAGCACGAAGGACATTGAGGATATTCAGATCGGGGACTCCGTCCTCGCCACCAACCCCCTGACGGGTGAAACGGAAGCGCGCAAAGTCACGCAACTGATCGTCACTGACGACGACAAGCGCTTCAATACACTCACGCTCCAGACCGCCACGGGCACTGAGAAGCTCACCGCAACATACGAGCACCCCTTCTGGTCCCCATCCGAACGACGCTGGATCGAGGCCCAACACCTCACCGCCGGCATGACCCTCCTCACGGACACCGGCGCCACCGTCACCGTGCAGGCAAACCGCCCCTTCACCAAGCGTGCCGCGACGTACAACCTCACGATCGACGACCTGCACACGTACTATGTGCTGGCGGGCGAGACGCCGATTCTGGTTCACAATTCCAACTGCCAGTTCTGGTCGCGGACCGACTACAACGGCCAGCGCATTTATCAGCGGGACGATATGGTGAATCCGAGCTTTATTTCACCTGCGGACAAGTACGGTCGAAGCAATCTCAAGAGAATGAAGCAGGGCCTCGCCCCGATGGGCCCGGACGGCAAGCCGATGAACCTCCATCACATGCTCCAGACACAGGACGGGCCGATTGCTGAGGTGACACACTCGATGCACTTCGGGAACTACAATCAGCTGCACTGGAAGGCGGGCACCAAGATCCCCAGCGGAATCGATCGAGATGCCTTCAACGCCTGGAAATCCCAGTACTGGAAGGACCGAGCGGCAGGATTTGGTGGATGATGAACGCTGTCGAGGCGAGTGAGCGACTGATCGAGCTGGTTCGCGGGAATGATGACATCGCGAACCACGCCGATGGCTGTAACGCAGGGACGATGGCCACCGCCGAGAGTGATCTGGGTGTGACTTTCCCCCCCTCGTACCGCCGCCTGGTCGAAGAGTTCGGAACCTGGGATATCGCCGGTGAAGAATTTCTTGGCGTATACCAGACGCCCGCCATGGGGCAGAAACTATTGGGTTCCGTAACGGAAACCCTGGATGCTCGCAGCCAGTACGGAATGCCACCCGATCTGATTGTTGCGATGTTTGACGGAATGGGTGGACTGGTCGTCCTCGATTCCTCACAAGCGAATCAGGAAGACGAGTATCCCGTCCTCGTTTGGAACCCCGGAGTTGTGGACCGCGAGAGCATGGAGAGGCTCGGGGATGATTTCGGGTCCTTCGCGTTCGCGCTGTGCCAGCGTGCTGTAACGCGCTGGCGAGAGTCCGACTGAAGCTGAAAAATCAGGAGAAAAGCGAGAAGCCTCGCCAGGTGTTCCTGGCGAGGCTTCTGCGGTTCTTGACGGCAACGCTGACGGCAACGTCATCGGACGACGGCTGGGGCGGGTGGGTCCTCGTAGTCGTCGTCGGTCCGGCCGAGGGCGTTGCCGGGGTGTCTATAGCTTCACGTTGGAGTCGGAGTCGTACGTGGGCGTAGACGCTGGCGGTGACGCCGATGCGTGCGTGGCCGAGGTGGTCCTTGATCACGACGAGGTCGACGCCCTTTTCCAGGAACAGGGCGTAGTCGAGTGCCGGAGATCGTGAAAGCGGATGCGACGGAGCCCTGCCCGGCTGAGGAGCCGGCCGAAGCGGCGGGTGAGACTGGTGGGGTCGAGGGCGCCAGTCTCGGTGGGGAAGACCAGCCCGCTGTCCGTCCAGTTGATTCCGGCGTCCTGGCGTTCTTCCTGCTGGCATTCCTGGTGAACCTTGAGGGAATGGACGCATTCGGTCGGGAGGGCGATGCGGCGTTCGGAGGCACGGGTCTCGGTGTGCAAGGTGGTGAGGCCGCCGGTTCGGGTGCGCTGGAGGGAGCGGTGGATGCTGGCCGTACCGGCGTTGAGATCGAGGTCTTCCCAACGTAGGGCGAGAGTTCGCCCTTGCGGAGCCCGGTGCGCAGAGCCAGTTCATACAGGGCCTGGAGGCGGTCGGTGCTGGCTGCATGGCCGACCCTAGTCCGGTCACCGGTCCACTCGACTCACGAGCAGCACAGACCACTCCTCATCCGCAACCTGACGCGCCATCAGAGCGAGCGTCGCATGAGCGTCAGAACTGCCTGGCGCGGACATGCGAAGACCGGGAGCACCACGCGCCCACCTACCCCGACATCGACCGAAGCCGCAGGTCACGAGCGTACGTCCGGCACCCGGCCTGCTCCACGTCATGCACCTCGGAAAACAGGTCGAGCGCACCGGCCATACCTGAAGGACCCGAGAAAGCCACAGGTCAGAGCCCCTTTGTAGCGGGCTCCAGGATCGCCACGCACTCCACATGGTGCGTCATCGGGAACACGTCAATGGAAAGCATGTCAACGAAAATAGCAGGTCAGCGGCCTACGTGACGCAATTCGGGCTCTAAATCAATGTGCGTTGCGGGCACTATGGGCACTACGTGCGATCTCTTGACGCACTCCCCGGCCATCACACGGAGCCCCTGACGGCCGGCACCCTCCAAGCGGTCCGCGAGCAGTCGGCAAGCAGGGTATGTCCACATACCTCGAGAAGACCACGTGACGGCAGAGCGAGCGCGACAACTTGGACGAGTTGATCGCTGACTTCGACAAGACCCAGAGCTCCGCCGACCCGCAACCCAGGACCGCAAAGCGGGCCAGGCTCACCGAGGGCACCTCCTCCAGGGCTGGGGCGAACGCTCAAGCGCTGGCGTCCACGCTGGACAGCGAGGGCCTGAACCAGGCCGCACAGCGCGAATGCGAGGTCCACGAGTGGCTCAACGATGCCCGCGACGCCGACCTTCCACTGATTACGTACGCCACGGCACTCGTCGAGGTGACGACCTCAGGATGGTTGGCGCCGCCTTGGAATGGGTACTGCCCCGGCTGCATGTCGAGCCCGTCACCCAGTCCGCTGCCGCATAGCGGCGTGCAGCCGAGCTGCACGGCCCAAGTTGCGCCATCGACGCCACTTCCTGCGCCATCACGCTCGCACAGCCGGGCCGCGTCGCGATCCTGACCTACGGGCATTGAGGACATCACCGCGCTCACCATCGACCACCCCATTTGATCGTCGCGGCCGTTGGAGTCACCGGCCCTTCCACGGTGACCTACAACTGAGAGCGCATCCACGACTCGAACTGCATGAGGTGCTCGCCCATCGCTCCCAGTGAGCCTGGGCTCTGCTCGTACTGTTCGGAGAGCGCCGCCTCGTAGACCTTGTAGGCCTTGGGCGCTTCGTCGCCCGCGATGTCGATGACCGCGACAGCGCGAAGTGCGTCCTCGATGAGGAGTTGTTCCGTGCAGCGTACGAGTTCTGGAACCAGTTCCTCGGCAATGTAGTCACAGAGCGCGATCACCTGTCGGCCTGCGCGGGTCGCCCGGTCGCGGATTGCTTCGAACCTCGCATCGTGCAGGTGCTCGTCGAGTTCGGCCTCGTCACCTTCGTCGCACCAGATCTTGCGCAGCGACTCTTCACTGGATGCCAGATCCCGCTCCGAATCCTGCATCAGCTCTTCCCAAGTGAGCGACGGATGAGCCGCATCGACGGGTGCAACCTCTGGGGCGGATTCCATTACGCCGAGGGCCGGAAGCGAGGAACCCTCACGGACCGCCAGAAGCAGCATGGCACGGCGGACAAGCGGAAGGAGGCGCTGGGCAGCAACAGAGCCCTGGATCTCGTACGCAGCACGTTCAACCGCCGGGTAGTCGTTGTCACCGATGAATCCGTCGATGTCGGAGCTGAAGGTGTAGAACGACGACTCCAGCGAGCGGAGCTCGTCGAGTACGTCCTCCGTAGCGTCCCAGAGACGGTCGGCCACCTGACGTGCCTCGTCCGACTCCCGGACCTTCCGTTCAAGTGCCGTGATCTGGTTGACCAGCTCGCTCATGACGTGCTCCTCCCACTGCAGGCCCACCGGGCCGCCCTAGCCCACCATCATGATTACGAAGCGAAGCCTCCAAGCCACTGCACTCACAGGCGACTTGTCATCAGCATCAAGCGATCCCCCGGATAGGGTGTTCACGATCTGACGCATCGACAGGGGTGGGTATGAGCAGGCTGCACGTGGGGTACGTCCGCAAGGCGATCGAGGAGCGGTTCACCGGCCTCATCGACATGACAGACAAGGCCCGGGCTCAGGAACCAAAGCAGCGAGAGGCTTTCCTCAGCCGAGGGCTCGCAGCCCTCGCCGTGCAGATCGAGCACCCATGTCCCGACCGCGTCGCGGCGCTCAGCGTCTTCGACGGCGAGGACGACCGCGGTCTTGACTCCATCGCCGTGGAGGTGAGGTCGCCTCAGCCGAGGATCTGCCTGGTGCAGGCCAAGTGGCACGAGCAGGGCAAGGGCGCCTTCGGCGAGAGCGAAGTCGACCGAATGTTCCGGGGACTGAGCATGATGCTCGACCGCCAGTACTCGAAGTTCAACAGCCGCTTCCAACTGTTCGTCCCCGACATCGAGCGAGCCTACGAGTCCGGCACCCCAAAGATCACTCTCGTCCTCGCCCTTCTTCGGACCGCACCGCTCGACCCTGGCATCCGCGATCTCATCGAGGAGAAGTGCGCGGAGTTCAACCAGGTCGAGGAAATGGTCGATTATAAGGTTCTCGACCTACGTGACTTCCACCGGGCCATCCTCGGCGACGCAGCCGCTCCGAAGATCGACACCAAGGTCCGCCTGGACGGCTTCATCCAGGAGTCGACCCCGTACAAGGCCTTGTACGGGACCATGACCGCACCAGATCTGGCAGACCTCTACAGCGAGCACCGGCGTGGCCTCTTCGCCCGCAACATCCGCGACAACCTCGACCTGACCGATGTCAACATCAAGATCAGGAACACCTTGCTGGAGCAGCCGGAGCACTTCTGGTACTTCAGCAACGGCATCACCATGCTCTGCGAAACGATCAGGCCTATCGGCAAGTCGGTCCCGGGAAAGGTCGGCGACTTCCAGCTCACCGGGGTCAGCGTGGTCAACGGCGCACAGACGGTGAGCGCCATCCACCGGGCGTATACCGCGAACCCCGATTCCGCCCAGTTCGGCAGGGTCATGGTCCGGCTGATCTCGCTGGAGGACTGCCCGCCGGGCTTCGGTGACCAGGTCACCACGACCACGAACACGCAGAACCCGATCGAGGAGCGCGACTTCAAGTCGCTTGATCAGGCCCAGGTCCAGCTCCGGGATGATTTCGCCCTCATGCTGCATCTCAGCTACGTGATCAAGCGGGGGGAGGCGTTGCCAGAGCCCGATCACGGCTGCTCAATGATGGAGGCGGCCGAAGCCCTGGCTGCCACGAGCCCGAACGCCGAGCTCGCGGCGGCGGCGAAACGTGACCAGAATCTCGCCGGCCTCTGGGAGGACGACACCTATAAGGAGATCTTCGGCTCGTCACCCAACGCCTACCGGGTCTGGCGCTCGGTCCAGCTCCTCCGTGCGGTGCGAGCCCGGCTCAAAGAGCTTCGCGACGGACTCCTGTGGCGGGCGGACGCCGCGGCGTTCCACGGCGACCTGCTGGTCACCCACATCGTCTACCGCAGCCTGAACACCCGGTCCATTGAGGACCCCGACTTCTACTGGCCGAACGAACTGAAGAAGGTCCCCGAGCTGGTACGGGACGCCCTCGCCTGGTCACTCTCCGCCATCGACCAGGAGTACGGGAAGTCCAGCCACATCATCGCCGCGGTGCGGAACACGGAACGGATCGAGCGCGTCGTCCGCGCCGCGCTGCGAGGTCTGGACTCCGGCAAGGACGCGCCGCCCCTGGGCGACGACTACCAGGTCACAGAAGTCGAGACGCGCGGACGGCAGGTGAACGCGGTCACGACGCTGATCACGAACAAGCGCATCACGGAGGGCGCTGTGCTGGAGTTCCGGCCCTATAGCAAGCCCGAGCGCCGCGACATGGCGGAATGGCTGGCCGCGGACGCTAAGCGGTCGCTGGCGTCCTGGAGCAACGACAACGGCCGCTACCCGCTGCAGTGGCACGCAGACGGCGAGTGGTACTCACCCAGTGGCCTTGCGAAGGAGATGCGTCAGCAGGCGTCCGGAGTGACGTCGTCCGTACAGGGCACCCTCCGCTGGTTCGTTCCGGGTGAGGGGTCCCTGGACGACCTGGCGCTGGCTGCGCGGCTGGAGCAAGGGCTGAACGTAGAGGACGAGCCGGCAGGGGACTGACCCTCGGGCCGTGAGGTGGAGGTGGGCGCGCCGGTGCCGCACGGCGCACCCCCGGAATTGTCAGTGCCCCGCTATACGCTCGCGCAGCGCCCTCGGTACACGGCCGCATCACCTGACGGGAACCGCCGTCGAGGGTGCTCCGGCGGCCGTAGGATCGCAGGTGGCGGTTGCGATCGCGCACGCGCGGACCTGCCTGACAGAGACGCCGCCCGCACCACTGAGCACGAGGAAGAAGAGCAGCACGCTGATGGAGGAACTGACCTTGGACCTGGACATCCCGCAGCAGCCCGAGGACGGTGCGGAGCCTGCGGCGGACGAAACCCAGCCCCAGGTCACGGCTCTGGAAGAGGGCCAGATCGTCGACTACATCACTGGTAAGGCGATCAAGGAGACGCCGAAGGAGAAGGTCCGGCAGCGCATCGCGCGGGCGCTCGTCCACGAGCACGGCATCGACCCGCACGACATGGCGCGTGACTTCTCCGTCACGGTGAGCGAAGAGGGTGCGCCGCGGAAGCGGTCCAAGAAGGCCGACATCGCGATCTTCGAATCCGAGAAGCCGCACACCACGGCGAACCTGCGCCGGGTCGTCGTCTGCAAGCCGGAACCCAAGCGCGGAAAGAACGTCGTCAAGATCCGGGAGCCGGAGCAGGCGGAGAAAGACCTCGCCGAGCTCCAGGAGCTGATGGGTAACGAGGACCGGCCCAAGTGCGTGGACGGGATGTGGACGGACGGCGTCGACTTCTTCTTCCTCAAGAAGGTGGTCGGCGACTTCGGCGTGACCTTCGAGGACCGCAGCGACTGGGAAGTCGCCGATGGCACCATCGGCAGCCGGACCGTCGCCTCGCACCAGCGGCTGCGCCAGGCCGACCCGGAAATGCTCAAGATCGCCTTCCGGCGCTGCCACAACTACATCCACGGCAACGAGGGCATGCCGAAGGACGCCGCCTTCTGGCAGTTCCTCTACCTGCTGTTCTCCAAGATGTACGACGAGCGGGTCAGCCGCGGCACCGGGCGAGGCCGGTTCCGGACCGGCCTGAAGGAGATGTTCGACAAGGACGGGCGGGCCGCCATCAGCACCCGCGTCAAGGAGCTCTTCGAAGACGTCAAGACCGAGTACAAGGGCGTCTTCAAGCCCAGCGACGAGATCACTCTGTCCGACCGGGCGCTCGCCTTCATCGTCAGTGAGCTCGCGCCGTACGACCTGACCGGCACCGACGTCGACGCCAAGGGCATCGCGTACCAGGAGCTCGTCGGCACCAATCTGCGTGGCGATCGGGGCCAGTACTTCACCCCTCGCGGCGCGGTCAACCTGATGGTGGAAATCCTTGATCCTCAGGAGGACGAGACCGTCCTCGACCCGACCTGTGGCACTGGCGGTTTCCTCCAGGCGACGCTCAAGCACCTGCGCGACAGTTGGAAGAAGGAAGCCGGCACCTTCGGCTTCCCCGACACGGACGAGGAGCGCGAGCGCTACGGCGACCGACTCAAGGCGTACGCCGAGAAGTACTTGGTTGGTGCCGACTTCGACCCGTTCCTGGTGCGCGCGACGACCATGGCGATCATGACGCTGGCGCAGACAACAGGCAATGTCTTCCACATGGACTCCCTCGCCTTCCCACGCGGACACCTGGCGGGCGTGGAGCCCGCGAAGAAGGTGATCCCACTCGGCGAGACCGTCGACGTGCTGCTGACCAATCCACCGTTCGGTGCGGACATCCCAGTCAGCGACGAGTCGGTCCTCGGTTCGTTCCGTGACGGCATCGCCAAGTCGTGGGGACGGAACAAGGAAACCGGTGAGGTCGAAGCGAGCAGTACCAGCACGCCGACGAGCATGGCGCCGGAGCAACTCTTCATCCAGCGGGCCATCGAATGGGTCAAGCCCGGGGGCCGGATCGGCATCGTCCTGCCCAACGGCATCCTGTCGAACCCGGGGCCGACCGACGAGGCAATCCGTCGGTACATCCTGGAGCACTGCTGGGTGCTCGCGAGCGTCGAGCTGCCGGTGGAGACGTTCGTCGTCGACGCCAATGTCAACATCCTCACCACGCTCCTCTTCCTGAAGCGGAAGACCGAACAGGAGGTGCGCAACTACTGGATGGGGACGGAGAAGCCGTACCCCGTCTTCATGGCGGTCGCTGAGAAGGTCGGCTTCGATCGACGGGGCAACGAGCTGTACAAGCGTGAGCCCAACGGGGACATCATCGTGGAAACGGAGGTCGTGATGGAACGGCTCCGGATCCGGGGCAAGGAAGTGACCCGGCCACTGAAACGCAGCAAGCCGGTCATCGACAACGACCTGCCAGTGATCGCGGAGAAGTACTGGGAGTTTCGGGCAAAGCACCCGGTGCCGGGTGTGGACGTGCGCAAGGCCGCGGGGGCGGGCGCGTGAAGATCACGAGCCTCTCCAACCCGGTGATGTCCAACTGGCTCGCGGAGCAGGGGCTGAGGCTGGATGCCTCGCCCTACGTGTCGGGCTCGTTGAACACGAAGAAGCTGTTGGAGCAGTTGCCGAAGACGGAGCCGCTGGCGAGCCTGACACGTGGGCACAACGGGGGGATCTTCAACGGGCCCATGTTCCGTCGGGTCTATCTCACGGACCCTGAGCACAGCGTGCCGTTCCTGGGCACGAAGGACATGATGGCGGCCGATCTCACCGGGCTGCCCCGCCTGCGGAAGTCGGATGCCGAGTCTGCAACCTTGTCGTACCTCCGACTCAAGCCTGGCATGACCCTCATTTCGTGCTCTGGTTTTAATGCCGGCCGGAGAGCATACGTCCGGCCCAACATGGGTGACTGCTGGTCGTCGCAGGACACACTCAAGGTCGAGCCCGATTCAGAGAGGATCAAGCCTGGCTACCTGTACGCCTTCCTCCTCAGTCGATTCGGCGAGTCGCTCGTACGCGGGTCGGTGTATGGGTCAGCGGTGAAGCACATCGAGCCGCACCACATCGCGGGGATCCCGGTGCCGCGGTTCGAGGCGAAGATCGAGGATCAGATCCATGACCTGGTGGAGGAGTGCGCACGGCTGCGTGCCAGTTTTCAGGCGGATTTGGTCAGCGCCTCGCAAGATTTCTTCAAGAGTGCGGGATTGCCAGAACTCGATGAATATCAATGGCACCAGGAAGACCGAGATCTAGGATTCGAAGTCAACCATCTTTCCCCCTTGTCGCTGCGAGCAATGAATTACGGGGAAAGGGCTCAACGCTTGAAGGCCAAGTTGGCTTCTGTTCCACACCGATCACTCGGAGATATCTGCTCCGCCGGTCAATTGCGATACGGCCCAATCTTCAAGCGCGTAGACAGTGACCTCGATCACGGCGGGCGACTCCTGGTCGGACAGCGGCAAGGCTGGTGGATTCGCCCAGAAGATGGCCGAGTGATCAGCCTTAAGCACACACCGGCAGGCGCCTTTGTCCCCGACGAGACGGTCATGATCGGGGGACACGGCATGCCTAGCGAAAGTGGACTCTTCGGAAAAGCCACTTTGGTGACCGGGCGATGGCTGCACCATGCGTACAGCCAGGACTTCTTGCGCGTCACCTCGGGAACTGGCGACGTATCGGGCGCATACCTCTTGAGCTTTTTCCGGTCGACCGTGGCAATGAGGTTGATTCGGAGCATGTTGACGGGGGGAGGACAGCAGAGCATCCACAGTGAACTCGTCACTGAGATGCCGATTCCCATTTCTTCTCCCGACGACCGTGAGCGAATTGAAGGAATCGTCCGCAACGCCTACCAAAACCGCGACCGCGCCGACGTCCTCGAAGACAAGGCCCTCGCGCTGCTCACCACCGCCATCGAGGAGGCCGCCGGCTGATGGGTGCCAGGATCGTTGCAGTTGGGGAGGCCGTCAACGATGCCGAGCGGAGGGTGATCGCGCACCTGCGTGATCATGCCCCCGACGACTGGACGGTCCTGCACTCCGTCGAGATTCCGCACCACCGGAACGAGCTGTTCGAGGTCGACCTCGTCGTGGTCACCGGGCACGCCGTATACGTCATCGACGTCAAGGGCACTCGGGGCCGTATCGAGGTCGACGGCCGGAAGTGGCATCCGTCCCGGCGGGCACCGTTCCGCTCCCCGCTACCGAAGCTGCGCAATCACGCCAAGCAGCTGAAGACGATCCTGGAGACGGCCCACCGGCCACTGTCCCGGCTCTACACAGACGCGCTCGTGGTGCTGCCTTTTCCCGACGCCCTGCTCGTCGACCGGACCCCCCGCCAGCTGGACGCTCGCGACACCGTCAAGCTGCCAGACCTGATCGGACAGCTCGCGGACGCGAGCCGTGTCCCCATCGCCACCAACCGATTCGACACGAACATCTCCGCCCACCACGAGTTGATCGTGCGTACGGTCCAGGGGGCGTCCCGTCCGCCGTCCGGTCCGCTGCAGTTCGGCAGCTGGGAGGTGATCGAGCGGCTCGGAGAGACTGCGCCCGAGGAGAGCGGCGACGGCATCCACCGCGAGTACCGTGCCAAGAACGCCATCGCTCCGCAGGGCTCTGGCACGGTCCGACTGTCGGTCCGAAAGGCCGACCCATACGCTCCCGAGGCCGAGCGGCTGCTGCAGCAGAAGCGGATCGGCATCGCATACGAGGCGCTCGGCAAGCTGCCCTCACACCCGAACATCGTCGGGGTCCGGGACTTCTTCCCCGATGACGACGAGGGCGTCTTCGTCACTGTCTACGACGACGTGCCAGGACACGCGCTGGCGCTACATCTGACCGGAGCTGCCGACCCGTTGACTGCCGACGCAAAGTTGCGCACGATCCGGCACATCCTGATGGGTCTCGCGCACACGCACCACCGGCACATCGCGCACCGCGAGCTGAACCCGTCAACGGTCCTGATCACCCAAGACGGCCGGGCGATGCTCACCGGCTTCGAGTACGCGAAGACTGCGCAGCGGCGCGCTCACACCGTAGGCCTGGAAGCTCACCAGATCGCCGACCGCGCGTATCTGGCGCCCGAGTGCCACACCGACCCATCCACGATGGGCATGGCAGCCGACATCTACGCCGTCGGCGTCATCGGCTACCAGCTCCTCACCGGCGAGCTGCCCTTCTCGTCTGCTACCGAGCAGGCTGGCGCTGCCGGACGGCTGCCGGCCAGCGCGCTCGAAGCAGCTCAGGTACGCGTGGAACTGGCCCACTGGCTGCAGAAGCTGTGCGCGACGGATCCGGCGGACCGGCCCACAGCCGTCGAGGCACTGCGGCGACTCGACCTCGTCATGGGCGCGCGGAACGCACCGGCCAAACGCATCGGCGCGTCCTCCAGCCCTGGGGCTCCGGCCGCTGCCACTGCGCAACAGACATCGGATATTCCGCGAGGCCCGGAGTTCTATCGCGAGCTTCCGGCCGATTTCCAGCTCGGCACGAAGTACCTGGTGCGCAACCGGCTCGGCCGTCCGGGTTCGTTCGGTGTGGCCTACCGGGTGTACGACACGATAAGAAGTGTCGACCGGGCAGTGAAGCTGGTCCTGCGGGACCGGGACTCCGTCCTGGAGCGGCTGCGCCGCGAGGCAGACGTGCTGCAGCGACTGCAGGATGCGCGGCACCCCAATGTGGTGGCGATGGTCGACGCAGACCGGCTCATGCCGCCGGACGAATATCCGTACCTGGTCTTCGAGTTCGTTGATGGCAAGGACGTCGCCGAGGTAATCCGGGGCGGGCGGATGGGCGCGGCAGACGTCCTGCGGCTCGCGATCGACACGGCCCGCGGGTTGCGTCACATCCATGAACGAGGGGTGTGGCACTGCGACATCAAGCCGAGCAATCTGCTGTGGACCGATGACGGCGTCAAGCTGATCGATTTCGGGATCGCGAAGACTGCGGACTCTTCCGAAGGGCACACCTACACCAGCCCGCGATACACCCCGCCCGACCTGGACCAGGTCCCCGCCGACGGCCCGGGGTACACCGACCGTGACCTGTTCGGTCTCGGCGTCACCCTGTACGAGGCGCTGACCGGCGGGCAGTACCCCTGGGAGGGCGTCGGTCAGCCGTCACCGGGCGTACGTCCTCTGGACCCGCGCACCGAGTTCAGCGGGTTCGGTGACCTGTCGCCCGGTTTCGCCGAAATCCTGCTGCGCGCGATCTCTCCCTATCGAGGTGAGCGGTTCAACACCGCTGAGGAACTCCTCAACGCGCTGGAGACGTTGGAGTCCGTGCGCGTCGCCCCCGCGCCGGCACCGCAACCGACGCTCGGTCAGCAGCGACCCGAGCCGCCGGCCGCAGGAGGTGACGTCCAGGGCGGCCCGCCCGAGCCGAACAGCAACTCGTTCGCCGCGCACCTCCAGACGCTCTACAGCCAGAGTCGGCGCAGTAACCGGGGCACCCGTGGCCTCGACCCGCACACCATGTCCGTGTACGTCGAGACAGCGCTGGACCGAGAACTCGTCCCCGCCCTTCGTGAGGGACGGCACGCGCTGGTCGTGGTTACTGGCAATGCGGGCGACGGCAAGACCGCCTTCCTGGAGAGCTTCGAGAGGCACGCCCGTGACCTGGGAGCCGAGTTCGAGTCTGCTCGCCCCAACGGCACCGATTTCACGCTGGCCGGGCACCGCTTCCGTACCAATCACGACGGGAGCCAGGACGAGGGCGAGACCAGCGGCGACGACGTCCTGGAAGAGTTCTTCGCGCCGTTCGCCGGAACCGACGAGTCGTCCTGGCAGGTCCAGGGCGAGACCCGGCTGATCGCCATCAACGAGGGACGGCTAATCGACTTCCTCAGCCACCACCACAGTCGCTTCCCGCACCTGGCCAAGCTGACGAACCTCGGTCTCGCAGGAAAAGCCATCGGGCAGTCGGTCGCCATCGTCAACCTCAACGCGCGTGATGTCACTGCTCGTCCACTCGATGCTGACGGGGAGCCCCAGGACGGGGAGTCGCTCCTGGAGCGGATGCTCGACCGCATGACGAACGACCGCTTCTGGGAGGACTGCGAGAGCTGCGACATCGCCGCCGTCTGCTATGCCCGGCATAACGCCCAGACCTTCCAGCATCCCGCCGCCGGCCCCCAAGCCAAGCGGCGCCTACGGCGCGTCTACGAGCTGACCCAGCTGCGCGGGAAGCTCCACATCACCCTGCGCGACCTGCGCTCCGCCCTTGCATACACCCTCACCTCTGGCCGCGACTGCGCCGAGATCCACCAGCTGTACGCGGCCGGAGAGACCCAGCAGGTCCTGGACAGCTTCTACTTCTCCGCCCATCTCGGATCCCCGCCTACCCCCGACGGATCGCCACGGGAACGGGATCGGTTGCTCTCTCTGCTGCGCGAGGCCGACGTGGCCGCAGTGCCCCTGCCGCAGCTGGACCGACGGCTCGATTACGTCGGGCTCCTTGAGGACCGGGCGTTGGTCACCGTTGACGGGCGTGGAGACCGCGACCGCGTCCTGCTCCGCCAGGAGTTCGCGCTGCTGGGCCGATCGGCCAACGAACGCGCTTATCAGGCCGCCGCCCACCGCCGGTACGTGGACACGGTCCGCCGGCTGCTCTATTTCGAGCTCCACGACGAGGAGCGGGCCGAGCGAATGCTCCCCTATCCCTCGGTGCTGCAGTTCATGGAGCTGCTGTCCCACGCCACGGACGCGGGCACAGAGGAACGGGACGCCATCCTGCGGGCGCTTAACCGTGGTGAAGGGCTCGTCGCCCCGGAACGCATCGGGGACGCCCTCGCGCTGAAAGTTCGGGACGTACCCGGCGGCACCATCCGCAGCTTTCGCCGGTTCCCTGCCGAGGGCTTCCGCCTGGAGCCCGGAGCCGCACCAGCCTCCCCGTACATCGAGTCCGGACGCACCTCGCTGCGTCTCAGCTACCAGGATCCGGCCAGCAACCAGGGCGGCACGGCCGAACTGGACATCAGACTCGACCTGTTCGAGCTACTGCGGCGCTTCGAACGCGGTTACCGGCCCTCTGTCGCCGATCTGCAGGGGCAGCAGCTCGCTCTCGCCGTCTTCAAGAACCGGCTCGCGGCCGTCCCGTACCAGGAAGTCATTCTCACCACGCACGGCCATGACCTACGGCGGATCCACCGCACCAAGGACTCCGTATTGCACATGGAAGAGCTGACGGCATCGGCCGTCCACGGTGACGTGGCCAGTCCGCGCGCCGCAGGGGTGGAGGAGACGACATGGCGCTGACCGCATCCCTGGGCACGTTCCATCACCCGGGCATCAGCCGGATCGACTATAAGGCGCTGGACATGGACCGCGTCCTCACCGCGCTGCTGGCCCGCCTGTGGCACGGCGGAATGCCCAGCAAGATCAGCCGGGCGAACACTCTCGACGTGAACGTGTTCGTCAAGCTGTTCCTGGAGCACCCAGAGGTCTTCGAAAGTTTTGACCGGGAGACCACCACGCGCTGGACGTCCACCCACCTCCTGGACCTGGTGAACCGAGGAAAGGCGACCGAGGCCGTGGCCAGCCCACGGCCGCTGCACGGCTTCACCTACCGCTTCCGCAACAGCCGCAAGTCCCGCCCGTACGGAGCCGACGAGCAGCTGTACGAGATGCTCGCGGAGAACGAGGGGGCGCTGAAGGGGCTCCGTGAGTTCTTCTTCTCAGACGTGGACCGTTCCACCGGCGAGATCACTCCAGGCCCGGGCACCGACGTGGAGACACAGGCGCTGCTGCACCTCGTCCAGCAAGCCGGCAAGCAGATGCAGGACCGCCCCGACACCAGCAAGCCACGCAAGCCCTATCCTCCGCTGTGCGCCGAACCGGCACAGCAGCTGTGCCAGGACGTCATGCGGCTGCTGTACCACCAGGGCCACATGCCCCGCACCGTCCTCGTGGACTACCTGAAGATCCTCTTCGCCTTCCACCTGTCCCTGTACCACCTGCGAATGTTGAAGCTGCTGCCGACGGTGGTCGAGGCCGGCGCGGGATCCGCCGCCTGCCGCGCAGGACACCAGGGCGAAGAGACCGCGGACCGCTGCCCGTACCGGGTTCGGCTCTTCCTCGATGTCCAAGGGGTTCCCGGCACCCCGGCCGCAGCGCTCGCAGAGCACAGCGCGGAAATCTGGTACCGGCAGATCTCGCGCTTTATCCAGGCCACCTACCAGGTGAAGAAGCTCGACGAGTTCTCCGAGCACCTGGCGCTCAAGACCACCAAGCTCAGCTATCCGGCCGGCCGGAACTACTTCACCCCGGAAGAATCCTTGCAACGGCTCGGCAAGTCGTACGCCAAGGACCGCGATGCCTTCTTCCTACAGCGGGTCAACCGCGTACGGGACGAGGAGGAGGATCTGCCCGCCGAGCTGAAGAAGATAACCCAGCTCGAGCTCTCCCCGTTCGACGAGTACATCGAGATGCTGATGCACTACCGAGGGCGCTACTACCGCAGCTACTTCATCGACTGCCTCGATTCGATGCTCCTCAAGCACCGGCCCGGCGCTTTGCTCGCGCAGCCCCGCAGCGGACGCTCCGGCGGCAGCGGAACTGCGCGCCGGTTCGTTCTCGACGCCCGCCTCCTCGAAGTGCTCCTCCAGGTGTCGCTGCTCCGGGAGGGCGACGACGAGACGGGGAACCTCAGGACCGCGCCGATGCGAGTGGACGAGTTCCTTGGCCTGTTGCGCGACCGGTACGGGCTCTATATCGACCAGCTGCCGGACACCGATGGCTTCTTCGGCGCGCACCTGGACGACCAGGCGGCGCTGCGCTCGAACGCGAAGGCGTTCTTGGACCGGCTCCGTGAGATCGGCTACTACCAGGACATGTCCGATGCCTATCTGACGCAGACCATCACCCCCCGGTACACCATCGGGACCGAAGCAACGACGGGAGCAGGGGCCTGATGAGCGCCACCGGACTGACGGAGATCACGGCCAAGGACCTCCGCGACGCTCTGGAAGGCGTCCTCGTGCCGCGGCTCGCCACACTGGTGGGGGAGCGAAGCGCCGGCCACTGCATGCGCGTCACCGAGGTCGAGGCCCATCTTGCGGCGCCTTTGGTGCGCCGACTGCGCGGGGCGCTCGGTCCGGCTGCCACCGTATGCCTCCTCGGAACCGCGGAGGACCTGAACCCTGACCGCCCGTTCCACGATGTGGCCGTCACCAGCACCAAACTGGTCGAGCTCCGTAACCGCACCGAAGGCGAAGGCGTGCTGCCCGGGCCGCTCCTCGTCTTCGTTCCGCCAGGCACCCGGGTAAGTGCCGAGGACTCCTTCGGTATCGCGACCTTCGAGGAAGTTCCGCTCGGCGACGCATACGGCCAGCTTGCCGACCACCTACTGCAGCAGGTACCGAACCGCCTGCGTCTGGGAGTAGACGAGCTGCTCGCCGCTCTCCGCCGCAACACCGACCGCCGGCTGAGCGATCGTGCGATCGCGACCTACCTGCTGACGCTACAGATCAACGGCTTCCGTGAGCAGGTCGCCGGCGCAGCGGTCTACCACTTCGGACTCATCCCCGACTTCGAGCTCTACGCCGACCCCACTCTGGTCAAGGACCGGGCGGAGCGTAACCGGGGGCTGGTCGACAAGCTGACCTCGTCGAATCGCTCGGAACGCCAGCGGGTTCTCGATCTCGGTCTTAACGACGCGGACTTCGCCATCAAGCTCGCCGGGTTCGCCACCCGTTGCGGCCTTGAGGACCCGGTGGCTTGGACGCGCCGCATCGTCGTTGACCGGGAGAACTGGGGGCTCTCCTTCGGGAACTGGCGCATCGACGAGCGGCGACGGGCCACCGTTTCCGTCGACGTCCGCGAGCTCGACCTGCCTGCCGCTGGCGACAACGTCGAGGAACAGCGCACCTATCCGGCGCTCCAGGCAATGGTGGGCCAGCCGTACCTCCTCGCCGGCGAGAAGGGCGTTCGCGAGCTGACGGCCCGTTTCACGGTCCAGCCCTCGCCACTCAAGGTGGACGGGCTCGAACGCTTTCGAGTGGAAATCGTCTCGGAGGGTGGCGGCCCGATCGGGCGGATTGCCCACGTCGCAAGGGGAACGCGGGCCAAGCCCGAGTACAAGGCACCACTGCGCAAACTGAACAAGATCGACTGGGAGGAGGGGTGGCACTACATCCGCGTCACCCCGCTTGACGGCTCGGGCGACCCGCTCGACGTCGCCCCCGGCGCCCATGGCTTGCCCGGTGGTGAGAGCGAGCGCTTCTACGTCATCCCCGACGCCGAGACCGAGGAGCCACCCGAGCGCAGCGCCGGCCGCTACGATGGAGTCGCGCAGGCACTCCGGTCCCTGCAATTCGACGCTCTCGTCGGCGGGGAAGACCCGTCCCGTGTCACGCTGACCGACATCAGGTGGAAGCCGTCGTCACCTCGCAGCCCGCAGCGTGCCCTGAACGCCAGAATCCGCCCAGCGGGAAGCGCTGAGATCCGGCTCTCCCCACTGCTCGTACAGGTCCAGCAGGATCTGCTCGCGCGCCCCGAGGACACTTCGCTGCGCCGCCTCATACTCCGCCCCAACGGCACGACCGAGATGTCCGGAAGCGACGACGGCGACCTGGCTGAGGCGCTCAGCGGACGTGCGGCCGAGACGTACGACGCCTTCCTCCTCGCTCGCAGCGCCTACTTCGCCACCGTGAGCGGTCGGCGTGACGACGCGGAGGGGCAGGCCGAACTCCTGGTCAGCGAGGCTGTCGACTTCGAGCGCGTACGCGATGAACTCGTGAGCTACGCCGAGGCGTACGCCGAACTGGTGGAAGCCCAGTCGCTTCAAACAGAGCGGCCCGGCGACGATGCGCGGGGGGCCGCGCTCGTGGCGCTGGCCCGGATCCAGCAGATCGACTGCGTGGCCGCCACACTCACCGACGGTCTCGGCCGTCGCGACACCGTCCTGCTCGTCTCCCCCACCCACCCGCTGCGCGCGCTCTGGCTGGCCAGCTGGTCAGCCATGGGCCTGGAGTGGAGCGAGCGGCTCGACGGCTCGGACAAGCGGCACGTTATCGCCGCACGCGACTCCCTGCTCGAGGCGCTTTCGCCGCTGGGGTTCCCCTTCGCCGTCCCCCGCCAGGACGGACGCCTCATGGCCGCTGTGGACAACCTCACCCCGTATTGGGGGACCTACCTCCCCAGTGAGACCGCCGACCCCCGAGGCCTGCTGGGCCAGCTCGCCGCCGCACTACACCTGCCGACCGCAGCTTCCCGCGTCGCCAGCGGAGCCGGTGCGCTGTCTGGGACGGCACTGGCCGACCGCATGGAACGGTACATCCGCCTCCACCCGTACGTCCGCACCCTCGTCATGAACGTCGTCAATGCCGGCCGAGCCGAGATCGTCGCCGACGCACTTCTCGAACTCCAGCGACGTCCCACCACCCGCGATCTCACGTACGACATCCGGCTGTGCGTCACCGACCCGGAAGCCCCGGAGACCGCGGCCGCCCTGGGCGAGCTGCTCAGCGCCCAGACCCAGATCTCCTCTGCCGAAGCGGAGGCCTTCCTGCACACGACGGGCGGCACCCGGAACGCGAAACTCGTCTACTCCGTGCGCTCCGTTAAGGAGTTCAGCGAACTGTCCGGCGAGTTCGACGCCCATCTGACCGTCCTCATCGACGCCTTCGGCGGCGAACAGCACAGTTCCGTCGGGCGTCACGACATCGCGCACGCTCCGGTCCACGGACTCGTCCAGGCGACGTCCGCCACCTACGAGGACACCGACCAGCAGATCGTCTGGCGGACTATGCCACGTCACGGGACCGCTCTGCCAACGCAGGACGCCGAGGACCTCGCCACCCTGCTCAGCCGCCTGCCCGGCCTGCTCGCCGGCGCCGCCGCCAACGTCGCCACCGCAGGGCAGGCACCGCGCAACGTGCCCTGCACCGTTCTCTCCCTCGACAACGAAGACCGAGCCCTCCTTTACCAAGCCCACAGGATCGGCGACTGGGTCGTGACCATCGACCGCACCCTCGGTCTGGAGTACTTCGATCATGCCGGCCGACACGACCGGCCTGAATACGTCATCGACTATGCACCGCCGCTCGACAGCAGCCTCGGTCACCAGATCATGGTCAGTTCGAACTCGGTCGACGAACTCCGCAACCTTCTCGGCCCCACCGCCGAACAGCACGGCATCGACGTAGAGCAGCGGCATCTCAATAGCTTCTTCGAGCAACTACGGCTGCTCTCCGGAAACCTCGCCTTCAAACTGGCCTCAACCGCCTCTAACCAGCGCACCGAGGTCCTCGGCCTCTCCCTGGCACGCCTCTACCTGGACTACCAGGGCGCGCTCCACAACCAGGTCGTCGTCCCGCTCGACGCCCATCCTGAGCTGTACACCGAAGCCCGCCGCCAGTCCCGCGAACTTGGCGAATCCCTCTCCTTCCAGCGCAGCGACCTCGCCCTGTTCCACCTCGATGCACAACGGCGGACGATCACCTGCCGACTCGTCGAGGTCAAGTGCTATACGGCGCTCGACGACATTGGCGCCTACCAGCGCCTGAAGACGAAGGTCGCCCAGCAACTACGACAGAGCGAGACCATCCTCTCCGAATCCTTCGACCCGGCTCGCTCTACTCCAGACCGGGTTGACCGCCCGGTCAAGAACCTCGCCCTAGGCTCCATGCTCCGCTTCTATCTGGAGCGGGCAGTACGCCACGGCACCGTGGGCCACATGCCCCGGGCTGCGGCACACTCCCTCCTCGACAGCCTCGATGACGGCTATCACCTCGAGTTCACCCGCAGCGGGCTGATCTTCGATCTCGCACGAAGCGGCACCGATCGCGAACACGAGGACGGGGTGGGGTACCACCGGATCGGCAACGACCTGATCACGGAACTGATCAACGCGATTCCCACCGTGCGGCCGGATGTCCCTGCGGACGCGCTGGTCGAGGAGCCGAACGGGGACGCTCCGGAGGCGGACAGTGAGGCCACCGCTCCCACATTGGCGCTGCTGCAGCTGTCGGTTCCGCGCCTCCCTGACGCGGAATTCAAGGCACCCGACACGGCAAGCGTTCCGGAGTCGGAGGATGGCCCGGCAAGCGAAGGGGACGCAGTGCCCGTCGCCGACGAGGTTGGCGCGGCACCCAAGGCAGATGGTGCTTCCGCACCCACCTCCGCTGAACCGCGGGGGCACGCCAGCAACCCGGATTCGGAAGAGTCCACACCTGGTATCGAAGCAGCTGCTCCCCTACCCGCCCTCCGTGACCAGGCCCCCCTGGACGCCGTCCTTGACCAGCGCGGCTTCCACAATGCTCCGACCATCGACGCCCAGCCCACCCCCGTTACTCCGGCCAAAACTTTGCAAGAAGCACTCCCCGAAATCTTCCTCGGTGTCACTCGTCCGTCCTCGCAGCACGGCGTGCTCGGCGAAGTGACTGGCCGGAAAGTCGCTGTCGACCTTTATGAGACCCACACCATCAGCCTCTTCGGCGTGCAGGGAGGCGGCAAGAGCTACACCCTGGGCAGCATCATCGAGATGGCCACATTGCCCACCCCGCCTATCAATGCGCTCCCCCACCCCCTGGCGACCGTGGTGTTCCATTACAGCCGGACCATGGATTACGCCCCCGAATTCACCTCCATGGCTCGGCCAAACGACGACAGCGCACAGCTCGATGTGCTCAAGGAGCGCTACGGGGCCGAACCCCAGGCCCTGACGGACGTCCTGCTGCTCGCCCCCGCCGATCAAGTGGCCGACCGGCGGCAGGAGTTCCCTGGTATCGAGGTTCAGCCACTGGCCTTCTCCTCTAGCGAGCTCCAGGTATCCCACTGGCGCTTCCTCATGGGAGCGGTCGGTAACCAGTCGACGTACATCCGGCAGCTCACCCGCATCATGCGGGCGAACCGCAACAACCTGAGTCTCGACGTTATTCGGCAAGGAGTTGCCAACTCCGGTATGCCGGACCACGTCAAGCAGCTTGCCCAGGAGCGACTGAACCTCGCCGAGGATTACATCGACGACAGCGCCCACCTCACCAAGCTGATTCGCCCAGGCCGCCTGATCATCGTGGACCTTCGCGACGAGTACATCGAGAAGGACGAGGCCCTCGGCCTCTTCGTCGTCCTCATGCAACTCTTCGCCGAGGCCCAAGATGAAGAGGAGCACTTCAACAAGTTGGTCGTATTCGACGAGGCCCACAAATACATCGACAGCCCCGACCTCGTCGCCGGTCTAGTCGAGACGGTCCGCGAGATGCGGCACAAGGGAATGAGCATCCTGGTCGCCAGCCAGGATCCTCCTTCCGTGCCGATCTCCCTGATCGAACTCTCCGACCATGTCATTCTTCACAAATTCACCTCGCCTGCCTGGCTGAAGCACCTCCAGAAGGCCAACACTGCCTTCGCTGGGCTGCGCTCAGAGCAGATGGCTCAGCTCCAACCTGGCGAGGCTTACGTGTGGTCGAGCAAGGCCACCGACCCCGCATTCACCAGCGGTGCCTTGCGCATCCGGTGCCGCCCCCGGGTGACGATGCACGGAGGTGGGACCAAGACTGCTGGAGGTGGCAGGTGATGTGTGTCGGAGCACTCTCACCGCATCGGCGGCGACCTGGATCTCGCGGGCGACGTAGCTCGTCGACGAGCTACGTCGCCTCAGCGCCGGCAGCGCTCAACCACTTGGTCTCAGTGTTGATATAACTGGTGCCCACCTGGTGCCGCGGTCACGGCATTTCCGTGCTGACAGGCTGGAACAGCACCCCACTGATGCAGGCACGCACCACACTCCGGAGGGTGATGCCCTCCTAGCTATGAGGGGTTCCTGAGCGGCTGGCTACCCATATCCGGGTGCATCCTGGAAACCAGCAACTTGCCCAGGAGGGTGCTGACGCAGGAAGAACAAGGCGCCACATGCCCCTGCGGGCGCATCTGTCACAGGCACCAAACATTGACTGTCAGAGCTGAATTCGTCCGTCATACGTTTTCCTCGAGTCGCAGGTGGATCATTTGGAGCGGCAGGTCAATGAGCGACAACTCTCAGTGCTGCAATGGGTGGGGGCCGGGTGCCCTGCTGGCGTCTGGGAGGGCAGCTCCTACAAGACCACGTGTCAGGCACTGCAGAACCGGGGCCTGGTCACGGTCTCCCGGAAGGGCGGGCGGTGGAGCGTCGCCCTGACGAGCGCCGGCCAGCACTACCTAGCGCACGGTACTTACCCTCCCCGCGGGTCACGCCCGCGGAAGGCCCAGGCCGCCGCTCCGCAGCCGCCGCACACCCGAGCGCAGGAGGCTCCGGCCGCCGGGCGGAAGCCGAGTCCTCCTTCACAGCCTCGCGTGACGTTCGCGGAGCAGCTGCTGCAAGAGCTCGCGGAGGCCGGCGGCAGGATCGTCAAGAGCGGCAGCGGTCCGGACTTGGAGAAGTGGCCGTCCCGCGTCGCCGCGGCACGCAGGTCCGGAAGGGTCCCGGAGACGAAGGAGCTGTACGGGGGCTGGTGCGATGGCGGGTACGAGATCAAGCTCGTCGACACCCCCGCCTGGCGCCTCGCCGTCCTCGAACCCGTCCCTGTGCCAGCGCGGCTCACGCGGCCGCACACCGTGGTCCGGGCCATGCAGAGCCAAACCCAGCCGCTGGGCCTCACGAAGCCCGTCCAAGGACGTGCCCTCCGGCTCGTCCAGGCGCTGATCATCGCTGCCGAGGCCGCAGGACATTCCAGTTCGGCGGGACAGACCGGCTTCGCTCCCCCGTCTCATCGCCGCCGCAGGGCATCTCCCCACTTCACCATCACCGCGCAGGGGCAGACCGTGGGGTTCCTTGTCCTCCAGGAACAGGACCGGACCGAGCACGTCGCCACTGAGAAGGAACTCGCCGAGGCCAAGAACAACTCCTGGATCAGGATTCCCCGCTTCGACTACACCCCGTCCGAACGCCTCCGCTTCGTCCTCAGCGGCGGCCAGCCGCACCGGGCGAGCGAGTGGGCCGACACCCCCGGCCGCTCCCTCGAGGAGCAGCTCGCCGAGATCGCCCAAGAGGTCACGCTCCGCGGCGAGGCCACTGAACGCAGGCGCCAGGACGAGATCGAAGCGGCACGCCAGAAACGCATCCGCTGGGAAGCCGCCATGGAAGAAGCCCGCATCCAGTACGCCGAGGCGTACCGCGTCAGACACTTCGAAGCGCAGGAAGAGACATGGCGCCGCACCACCCGACTGACCGAGTACGTGAGCGCCGTACGCACGCGAGCCGAGGCCATGCCGCCGGGGCAGGCGAGAACCGACGCCGAAGCATGGATCAGCTGGGCAACGGCCACCATCGAGCGCCTCGACCCGCTGAGCACACCGCCCCGGTTGCCCGACGTCCCCGAACCGCGAGCCGACGACCTCAGACCATTCCTCGGGCACTGGAGCCCCTACGGCCCCACCTACTGAGCACCTGCTGCGTCAGACGTCCGGCCCACCAAAGTACGGCGACAGCGCGCCTGCCGCCGCAATCAGCGGCGCCGGAGCCGGCCGAGATTTCTTCAAGTTCCCGCAAAGCCAGCCCTCGGGAGCACGCCTTCCACCCGGCATTACCTGCACGATCAGCTAGGTGACACCCCATCAGAACGAGCGTCAAATGAGCGTCACGAGCGTCATTTCAGCGTCAAGATATCGCCCGTAACGCCCACAACGCACATAATGCGCACGCACAAAACCGCAGGTCAGGAGCCCTTCGCGGCCGGTTCAAGGATGGCGACACACTCCACGTGGTGCGTCATCGGGAACAGGTCGAACGCCCGCAGCGTGCGCACGCGGTAGCCCGCCTCCGCGAAGTAGGCGACGTCCCGGGCCAGCGCGGCCGGGTCGCAGGCGACGTAGGCGATGCGGCGGGCGCTGAGCGCGGCGAGGTGGCGGACGGTCTGCTTGCCGGCGCCCGCGCGGGGCGGGTCGAGGACGATGAGGTCCACGTCGGTGATGCCCGTGCGGGGCAGGGCCTGCTCGACCTTGCCCTGCTCGATGCGGACGCGGTCGAAGTGCTGGAGGTTGTGGCGGGCGTCCTCGACCGCCCGCTTGCCCGACTCGATGCCGAGCACCGCGCCCTTGTCGCCCACCCGGTCGGCGAGGGCGCCCGCGAAGAGGCCGGCGCCGCAGTAGAGGTCCAGGGCCGTGTCGCCCTTGCGGGGCAGCAAGCCCTGCATCACCGCGCGGACCAGGGTGTCGGCCGCCTTCGGGTGGACCTGCCAGAAGCCGCCGTTGCCGACGCGGTACGTGCGGTCGTCGGCGCGCTCGCGCACGAAGGGGCGGCCGTGCACGCGGTGCACTCCCCCGTCCTCGGCGACCCGCAGCACCGACACCGGCTTGTCGAGTTCGACGATCGGGAGGCGGGCGCCGGGGCGCGGGGTGAGGACGACCTGGCGGTCCTGCGAGCCGGTGGCGGCGATCGCGTCGACCGACGCCATGCCCTCCCACGAGCGCCGCTCGATGCCCAGCTCGCTCACGCCCTCCGCCGCGATCAGGCAGCGGTCGATCGGCTGGACCTCGTGCGAACGGTGCTTGCGCAGCCCCGCGCGGCCGGAGGCGTCCACCGCGTACTGCACCCGCGTGCGCCACGCCGGCACCTCGCCCGCCGGGACCTTGTCACCCTCGGCCGGCATGACCGTGCCGTCCCAGCCGGCCTCCTCGGGCGTGAGGCCGGCGAGCCGCTTCAGCTGCTCGGCGACGACCTCGCCCTTCAGGCGGCGCTGCGCGCCGGGCTTGGCGTGCTGCCAGTCGCAGCCGCCGCACTTGCCGGGACCGGCGTACGGACAGGGCGCCTCGACCCGGTCCTTGGACGCCTCCAGGACGCGTACCGCGTCGGCACGCAGGAAGCGGGAGTCCTCGGCGCCCTCGGTGACGCGTACGACGGCCTTCTCGCCGGGCAGCGCGTGCCGGACGAACAGGACACGGCCCTCGTCGGTACGGGCGATGCAGTGGCCGCCATGCGCGACGGGGCCGATCTCGACCTCGTACTCGACCCCGATGAGGGTGGACTCGGGCTCGGGTGCGTTCTGCATGTGGGGGTGACTCCAAGGGCTGAGGGGGCTGCCAGGCGGCGGCAGCCCTCCAGTCTACGTGCCTGCCGGGTCAGCTCTTGTTCGTCGGCTCCTTGGGCCGTTCCACCGCCGGGCCGCGGCGCACCGAGCCGGGGGCGTTCCAGTCCTGGCGCTTCTTCGCGCGCTTCTTGGCCGCTTCCGAGGACTGGAGCTGGTACGGCACCGACGTGACCATCACGCCCGGGGTGAACAGCAGCCGGCCCTTGAGGCGCAGGGCGCTCTGGTTGTGCAGCAGGTGCTCGTACCAGTGGCCGACCACGTACTCGGGGATGATCACGCTGACCGCGTCGCGCGGGCTCTCACGGCGGATGTTCTTGACGTACTCGATGACCGGCCGCGTGACCTCGCGGTACGGGGAGGCGAGGACCTTCAGCGGGACGTTGATGCCGCGCCGCTCCCACTCGGTCTGGAGCGCCTTGGTCTCGTCGGCGTCGACGTTGACGCTGAGCGCCTCCAGCTTGTCGGAGCGCATCAGCTGGGCGTAGGCGAGGGCACGCAGCGTCGGCCGGTGCAGTTTGGAGACGAGCACGACGGAGTGGACGCGGGACGGCCGTACGGTGTCGTCGCTGGGCTCGTCGGGGGCGGAGATCTCCTCGGCCACCCGGTCGTAGTGCTTACGGATCGCGGTCATCGTCCCGTAGAAGATGACCATGCCGAGCAGGGCGACCCAGGCGCCGTGGGTGAACTTCGTGGCGAGCACGACGACCAGCACCAGGCCGGTGAAGAAGGCGCCGAAGGTGTTGATGGCGCGGGAGCGGATCATGCGGCGGCGGCGCGCCGGGTCGCGCTCGGTCCTCAGGTGGCGGTTCCAGTGCCGCACCATGCCGGTCTGGCTGAGGGTGAAGGAGACGAAGACGCCCACGATGTACAGCTGGATCAGCTTGGTGGAGTCCGCCCCGTACAGCCAGACCAGCAGCATCGCGGCGCCGGCGAGGAGCACGATGCCGTTGGAGAAGGCGAGCCGGTCGCCGCGGGTGTGCAGCTGGCGCGGCAGGTAGCGGTCCTGGGCGAGGATCGAGCCGAGGAGCGGGAAGCCGTTGTACGCGGTGTTCGCGGCGAGGAAGAGGACGAGCGCGGTGGCCGCGGCGAGCAGGACGAAGAAGAAGGTGTGCTCGCCGAAGACGGCGGCCGCGACCTGTGAGATCACCGGGTTCTGTACGTAGCCGTCGCCCACCGGGACGCCGTCCCGGAGGAGGTCGTGTGCCGGCTGCTCGGCCATCTTGACGTCGGTGGCCATGGCCAGGCCGATGATGCCGCAGAACATGGTGACGGCGAGGCCGCCCATGAGGGCGAGGGTGGTCGCGGCGTTCCGGCTCTTGGGCTTGCGGAACGCGGGGACGCCATTGCTGATCGCCTCGACGCCGGTGAGCGCGGCGCAGCCGGAGGAGAAGGCGCGCAGAAGAAGGAAGACGAGCGCGAAACCGGCGAGGCCCTCGTGTTCGGGGCGGATCTCGAAGTCGGCGGTGGGGGCCTTCATGGTGTCGTCGAGGACGATTCCCTTGTACGCACCCCAGGCGATCATGATGAACACGCCCGCGACGAAGACATACGTGGGAATCGCGAAGAGCTTCCCCGATTCCTTCACTCCCCGGAGGTTCATCACGGTGAGGAGAAGGATTATCGCGATGGCGCAGAGGACTTTGTGTTCGACGACGAACGGAATCGCCGAGCCGAGGTTCTCCACTCCGGAGGAGATGGAGACGGCCACGGTGAGTACGTAGTCGACGAGCAGCGCGCTGGCCACGGTGAGACCGGCCTTGGGGCCGAGGTTGGTGTTCGCCACCTCGTAGTCCCCGCCGCCACTGGGATAGGCGTGGACGTTCTGCCGGTACGAGGCGACGACCGTGAACATCAGGACGACGACGGCGACGGCGATCCACGGGCTGAAGTGGTAGGCCGACACACCCGCGATGGAGAGGACCAGCAGGACTTCTCCCGGCGCGTACGCCACCGAGGAAAGCGGGTCGGAGGCGAAGACGGGGAGTGCGATGCGTTTGGGGAGAAGGGTCTCTCCCAGCCTGTCGCTGCGCAGCGCCCGGCCGATCAGGATCCGTTTGGGCACGTCGGTCAGTTTGGACACGCAGAGGATCGTAAGCGCTGGAAAAGAGCCCCGCCCACCCACCACCCCCGCTTCCCGCGGAAACTTGCGCTCCCTTAACGCCTGGGCCGCGCGACCGGCGCGTCAGGCTGTGATACGTGCCACCGCCAGCCGGTTTCCGCGGCAACCGGTGGGGCCGCGACCGCGTCCTACGGAGGGTTCGGGGCATGATCCGATGCGGCCCGTCCGTACGGGTACACGCGTACGCGTGGCCGAAAGGTGCCGCGGCCGGGTCCACCCGCCGCGGATGAGGGCAACTGCGCGACGGCGGCATAAGCTCGTCATCGGGTAACACCGCACGCAGGCTGAGAGAGAAGAGTGAGCAGGGTGTTTTCGCAGGTCGGCAGCGCGACCAGGAGTGCGGGGTAAGCGGACGTGCACATCGTCATCATGGGCTGCGGGCGAGTGGGCGCCGCACTCGCGCAGACCCTGGAACAGCAGGGCCACACGGTCGCGGTCGTCGACCAGGACCCGACGGCTTTCCGGCGCCTGGGCTCCGGCTTCGGCGGGCGGCGCGTCACCGGGGTCGGCTTCGACCAGGACACCCTGCGTGAGGCGGGGATCGAGGAGGCCGGGGCGTTCGCCGCGGTGAGCAGCGGTGACAACTCCAACATCATCGCGGCGCGGGTCGCCCGCGAGATGTTCGGCATCGAGAACGTCGCCGCCCGGATCTACGACCCCCGGCGCGCCGAGGTCTACCAGCGCCTGGGCATCCCCACGGTCGCCACCGTGCGCTGGACCGCCGACCAGATGCTGCGGCGGCTGCTGCCGTCGGGCGCGGAGCCGCTGTGGCGGGACCCGAGCGGTGGTGTCCAGCTCGCCGAGGTGCACACGTCGCCGTCCTGGATCGGGCACAAGGTCAGCCGGCTCCAGGAGGAGACGGGCGTACGCGTCGCGTTCCTGACCCGGCTGGGCGAGGCGGTCCTGCCGACGTCGCAGACGGTGCTGCAGGAGGGCGACCTGGTGCACGTGATGATGCGGACGAACGAGATCGAGAAGGTCGAGGCGGCGTTCGCCGAAGGTCCTGAGGAGGGCGGTCACTGATGCGGGTCGCTATTGCGGGCGCCGGCGCGGTGGGCCGTTCCATCGCGGGCGAGCTGCTGGAGAACGGGCACGAGGTCCTGCTCATCGACAAGGCGCCGACCGCGATCTCCGTGGAGCGGGTGCCGCAGGCGGAGTGGCTGCTGGCCGACGCGTGCGAGATCACCTCGCTGGACGAGGCCGCGCTGCAGCGCTGCAACGTCGTCATCGCGGCGACCGGCGACGACAAGGTGAACCTGGTCGTCTCGCTGCTGGCGAAGACCGAGTACGGGGTGCCCCGGGTGGTGGCCCGGGTGAACAACCCGAAGAACGAGTGGCTGTTCAACGAGTCGTGGGGCGTCGACGTCGCCGTCTCCACACCGCGCCTGATGTCGGCGCTGGTGGAGGAGGCCGTGAGCGTCGGCGACCTGGTGCGGCTGCTGCGCTTCAGCCACGGCGACGCCAACCTCGTGGAGCTGACGCTCCCGCCGGAGTCGGCGGTGACGGGTACGTCGGTGGGTGACGTGGCCTGGCCGCAGGACACCTCGCTGGTGACGATCATCCGTGGCTCGCGCGTTCTGACGCCGAGCCCCGAGGAGACCCTGGAGGCCGGGGACGAGCTGCTGTTCG
Organism: Streptomyces ficellus; assembly: GCF_009739905.1. NCBI lineage: Bacteria > Bacillati > Actinomycetota > Actinomycetes > Kitasatosporales > Streptomycetaceae > Streptomyces > Streptomyces ficellus. The sequence continues at coordinate 1,655,003 of NZ_CP034279.1, forward strand.
TCGCCGCCCAGGCCCGCGAGGAGCAACTGGAGGACCTGCTCTCGGTCCGCCGCGAGGACGCCTCCGGCTGACCCGGCTCGTACCGGTCGTTCCGGTCGGTCGTACCGGTCGGTCGTACCGGTCGGTCGTACGACGAGGGGCTCGGGACCACACATGGCCCGAGCCCCTCGTCGTACGTCAGGGCGCGTGGGTCGGCGAGGCCGGTGCCTCTCTACGCTCGGGCCCGGGCGGCGTCCGCTCGTACCGGCCGCCCCGGGTACCGCCCCCGCGTCAGGCTTCGCCGCGGTAGGGGTGGGGCTGCTGGGCCGGGGGCGCCGGTTCGGTGGCCGCGGCGGCCTTGCGCTCCTTCTCGGCGCGCTCCTCCGCCTCCATCTCCGCGAACACGTCGATCGGCGGCGGCGCCTTCGCGAGGAACAGCCACGTCAGGTACACCGCGAGCAGGAACGGCGGGATCTTCAGGGTGACCAGGACCCAGCCGAGCTGGGTGGTGTCCGCCCACCAGTACAGCGGGAAGAGGATGGCGCACTTGGCGAGCAGGATCAGGCCCCACGCCCAGCTGGCCTTGGCGTACGCCTTCTTGCGGCCGGGGTTGCGGGTGCGCCAGGAGAGGTTCTCCTTGAAGACCGGGCCGAGCATCAGGCCGATCAGCGGGACGCCCGCCAGCGTGGTGCCGATGTAGGCGACCGCGAGCCCCAGCGTGTAGAGCATGCCGGGCAGGTAGAAGTCCTTGGCGTTGCCGGTCATCATCGCGAAGACCACGCCGAAGGCGACGCCGAAGACACCGCTGAAGGCGTGCTTCATGGTGTCGCGGCGGATCAGCCGCACCACGACCAGCAGCAGGGACAGGCCCAGCGCGGCGATGGCCGACAGGTGCAGGTCCTTGTTGATCGTGTAGATCGTGACGAAGAGCAGGCCGGGGAGGACTGTCTCCACCATTCCGCGTACGCCGCCGAAGGCGTCGAACAGGGCCGCTTCCGTCACGGCCCTGGAATCGTGCGCGCCGCCCTGGGTGGCGTCCTGATCGGTGGTGGTCGGCTTGTCGGATGACGGCACCGGCTACTCCTGTCCGAGCGGTCGGAGTTCGTATTTGGGGTTGAAGAGGACCCTGCGGCCGTGGCTCATGGAGATCCGGCCGGAGGCGATGAGCTTGCGGCCCGGCTCTATGCCCACGATGGAGCGCCGGCCCAGCCACACCACGTCCAGCGGGGCCGTGCCGTCGAAGAGCTCCGCCTCGAGCGCCGGCACGCCGGCCCGGGGGCGCAGGGTGACCGTGCGCAAGGTACCAGTCACCTTGACTATCTGCCGGTCGTCGCAGTCCGAGATACGGATGCACCCCGAAGCCTGCGTGTCCTCCCGGAGCTCCTCCGACTCGAGTTCCCCCTGGGAGCTGGACAACCGGTCGAGCATCCGGCGGAAGCGGCCGGACTGCTTCTCGGTTCGCGGTGCTGCACTCATACAGAAAGCGTACCGGCCCCCACTGTCAGGGCCTCAGCGCTCGAACCGGTACCCCATGCCGGGCTCGGTGATGAAGTGCCGGGGGTGCGAGGGGTCGGCCTCCAGCTTCCGGCGCAGCTGGGCCATGTAGACCCTCAGGTAGTTGGTCTCGGTGCCGTACGACGGCCCCCAGACCTCCTGGAGCAGCTGTTTCTGGCTGACGAGCCGGCCGCCGTTGCGGACCAGGACCTCCAGCAGGTGCCATTCGGTGGGCGTCAGGCGGACGTCCCGCCCCTCGCGCTGGACCTTCTTGGCCGCGAGGTCGACCGTGAAGCCCGCCGTCTCGACGACGACCGTGCCGTCGTCGGCGCCGCCGACCGGTTCGGCCCGGCGCACGGCGGCGCGCAGGCGGGCCAGCAGCTCGTCCATGCCGAACGGCTTGGTGACGTAGTCGTCGGCGCCGGCGTCCAGGGCCTCGACCTTCTCGTCGGAGGTCTGGCGGGCGGAGAGCACCAGGATCGGTACCCGGGTCCAGCCGCGCAGCCCCCTGATCACGTCGACGCCGTCCATGTCGGGCAGGCCCAGGTCGAGGATGACGACGTCGGGGTGGCGCCCGGCGGCGAGCTCCAGCGCGGTCGCGCCGTCGGGCGCCGCGTCGACCTCGTACTTGCGCGCCTTCAGGTTGATCACGAGGGCGCGTACGATCTGCGGCTCGTCGTCGACCACGAGCACCCGCGTCATGAGGGGCCTGCTTTCTCCAGCGAGGGGACGTGAGGTGGGGCGGCGGCCGCGGTGGCGGCCGCCCGGAGGGTGAGGACCATCGTCAGGCCGCCGCCGGGCGTGTCCTCGGCCGTGATGGTGCCGCCCATGGCCTCCACGAACCCGCGGGCGACGGCGAGCCCGAGGCCCACTCCGGCGCCGCGCGGGGCGTCGCCGTAGCGCTGGAAGGGGGCGAAGATCCGGTCCTTGGCCTCGTCGGGCACCCCGCTGCCCCGGTCGACGACCCGCAGCTCGACGCGGTCGGCCATGGCGCTGGCCGACACGAGGACGGGCGCTGCCGAGGCGCTGTGCTTGACAGCGTTCTCGACGACGTTGGCGACGGCCCGTTCGAGCAGGCCCTTGTCGACCTCGACCATGGGCAGGCTCTCGGGGATGTCCAGCTCGGCGCTGCCGTCCGGTACGCCGCCGAGCGCCATGGGGACGACCTCGTCGAGGTCGATGGCGCGGATCAGCGGGGTCACGGTGCCGGTCTGTAGGCGGGACATGTCGAGGAGGTTGCCGACCAGGTGGTCGAGCCGGTCGGCGCCCGCCTCGATGCCTTCGAGGAGCTCGGCGCGGTCCTCCTCGGACCACTCGACGTCGTCGGACCGCAGCGACGACACGGCGGCCTTGATGCCGGCGAGCGGGGTGCGCAGGTCGTGGCTGACGGCCGCGAGGAGCGACGTACGGATCTTGTTGCCCTCGGCGAGCTTGCGGGCCTCCTCGGCCTCGCCGACCAGGCGCTGGCGGTCCAGGACGACGGCGGCCTGGGCGGCGAAGGCGCCCAGCACGCGGCGGTCCTCGGCGGGCAGGACGCGGCCGGACAGGGCGAGCGCCATGTGGTCGCCGACGGGCATGTCGACGTCGGCGTCCTCGGGCCGGGCGACGGGGCTGGGTCCGACGCTGCCCGCTCGGGTCCACGGTTCGACGTCGTTCTCGCGCTCCAGGAGGGCCACCGACTCCATGGAGAACGTCTCGCGGACGCGTTCGAGCAGGGCGTCGAGGGCGGTCTCGCCGCGCAGCACGCTGCCGGCCAGGAAGGACAGCACCTCGGACTCGGCCCTCAGCCGGGCGGCCTGGTGGGTGCGCCGGGCGGCCAGGTCGACGACGGAGGCGACGGAGACGGCGACGCCGAAGAAGACGGCGATCGCGACGATGTTCCTGGGGTCGGCGATGGTGAACCGGTACAGGGGCGGGGCGAAGAACCAGTTGAGCAGCAGGGAGCCGAAGGCGGCGGACGCGAGGGACGGGGCCAGGCCGCCGAGCAGCGCGGACGCCACGGTCAGCGACAGGAACAGCAGCATGTCGTTGGCGAGGCCGGGGTCCGCCTCGATGTGGGTGAGCACCAGGGCGAGCAGGGCGGGGCCGCCGACGCCGGTCGCCCAGCCCCAGATGATCCTGGAGCGGCCGAGGCGGGCGCCGCGGGCGACGGGCAGGCCCCGGCCGCGGGCGACCTCCTCGTGGGTGACGATGTGGACGTCGAGGTCGGGTCCGGAGTCGCGGGCGACGGTGGCGCCGACGCCGGGGCCGAAGACGTACTGCCAGGCCTTGCGGCGGCTGGAGCCGAGCACGATCTGGGTGGCGTTGACCCCGCGCGCGAACTCCAGCAGCGCGGAGGGGACGTCGTCGCCTATGACGTGGTGGAAGGAGCCGCCGAGGTCCTCGACGAGGGTGCGCTGGACGGCCAGTTCCTTGGGGGACGCGGATGTGAGGCCGTCGCTGCGGGCGATGTAGACGGCGAGGATCTCGCTGCCGGAGCCCTTGGCCGCCATCCGGGAGGCGCGGCGGATCAGGGTGCGGCCCTCGGGCCCGCCGGTGAGTCCGACGACGATGCGTTCGCGGGCCTGCCAGGTGGTGCGGATGTTGTGCTCGCCGCGGTACTGCTGGAGGTATTCGTCGACGCGGTCGGCGGTCCACAGCAGGGCGAGCTCGCGCAGGGCGGTGAGGTTGCCGGGGCGGAAGTAGTTGGACAGGGCCGCGTCGACCTTGTCGGGCTGGTAGATGTTGCCGTGGGCCATGCGGCGGCGCAGCGCCTGGGGCGACATGTCGACCAGTTCGATCTGGTCGGCGCGGCGCACGACCTCGTCGGGGACGGTCTCCTGCTGCCGTACGCCGGTTATGGACTCGACGACGTCGCCGAGCGACTCCAGGTGCTGGATGTTGACGGTGGAGATGACGTCGATCCCGGCGGCCAGCAGTTCCTCGACGTCCTGCCAGCGTTTGGCGTTGCGCGAGCCGGGGACGTTGGTGTGGGCCAGCTCGTCCACGAGCGCGACGGCGGGCCGCCGCTCCAGCACCGCGTCCACGTCCATCTCGGCGAAGACGGTGCCGCGGTGGGGAAGCTCCTGGCGCGGTATTCGTTCGAGGCCGTGGAGCAGCACTTCGGTGCGGGGCCGCTCGTGGTGCTCGACGACGGCGATGGCGCAGTCGGTGCCGCGCTCGACACGGCGGTGCGCCTCGGAGAGCATCGCGTACGTCTTGCCGACGCCCGGTGCCGCACCGAGGTAGATCCGAAGCTTGCCGCGTCCCATGGCCCCATTGTCGTGCTCGTGTGGTCGTCTGCTGGTGCGTAGACCTTACGACCGGTGGCTGCGGCAAACCGGACACGGGGGTCGGTTCCCGGGCGTCTTGACGGGATTCTGATGGGCGCGCGCACGGACGGTGCGGTGGGCCGCACCCTTCGTACCCGGACGGCGCGGTGGGCCGCACCCTTCGCACCCGGACAGCGCGGTGGGCCGCACCCCCTCGTACCGGGTGCGGCCCACCGTCGTCGGGTCCTGCGCTCAGCGGACCTCGGTGATCTCCGGGCCCCGCTGGAGCTGGCCCATGCCGCCCGAGAAGCGCGAGGACTCCTGGTCCTCCTGCTGGACGCCCTCGGGCACCATCTGCGCGTCGTCGGGCAGCTTCAGGACGATCGGGTCGCGCGGGGCCATCGGGCCCTCGCCGCGTACGACGACGGTGTCGCGGAAGATCTGCTCCAGCAGCCCCGCGGCCTCCGGCTGCACCGCGCCCTGCCCGGAGATGACCCCGCGCAGGAACCACCGGGGGCCGTCCACGCCGACGAACCGCACCAGCTGGACGCCACCGGTGCCGTCCGGCAGCTTCACCGGCACCTGGGCGCGCAGCTCCCACCCGAGCGGGCCCTCGACCTCGTCGATGACGCCGCCCTGCTGGGTGATGCCGGAGGCGATCTCCTCGCGGACCTCGCCCCAGATGCCCTCTTTCTTCGGGGCGGCGAACGCCTGCAGCTGGATGGCGCTGTCGCGCAGCACCACCGTCGCCGCGACGATCGCGTCGCCCGCGACCTCCACGCGCAGTTCCATGCCCTCGACCCCGGGCACGAACATGCCGCCCAGGTCGACCCGGCCCTCTTCCGGCCTGGGGGCCTCGGAGACGTCCCAGGGGCCGTCGGGCCGCGGCGCCGGCGGAAGGTTCACCCGGCGCGGCTCGCTGTCCGCCGCGTCGTCAGTGCCGACCTCGTCGACGACCTGCTCGGCCTCGCCCGCTGCGTCGGCAGCGGCTCCGCTCTTCTTGCGACGTCCGAACACGTCACTGTCCTTCCCGGTCGGATACGACCGAAGCGTATCGATTCCCACCCGTCCAGCCCTCCGTGGCGGCATGACCGCCGGTGGACCCGAAGCCCCCCTCGGCCCGCGCCGAGCCGGGAAGCTCCGCCACCTCGTGGAAGCGGACCTTCTCGACCTGCTGAACGACCAGTTGGGCGATCCGGTCGAACCGTTCGAACCGGACGCTCTCGCGCGGGTCCAGGTTGACCACGATCACCTTGATCTCCCCACGGTACCCGGCATCCACCGTCCCCGGGGCATTCACCAGGGCCACTCCGCAACGAGCTGCGAGCCCCGAACGCGGGTGCACGAAGGCCGCGTACCCGTCGGGCAGGGCGATGGACACCCCGGTGGGCAGGACCGCGCGCTCGCCGGGGGCCAGCTCGGCGGCCTCGGTGGTGACGAGATCGGCGCCCGCGTCGCCCGGGTGCCCGTACGACGGAATCGGCACCTCCGGGTCCACGCGGCGGATCAGGACGTCGACGGGGTTACGCATCAGGGGTTCACCTCGAAGGCGCGGGCGCGCCGGACCTGGTCGGGGTCGGCCATCGCCGCGCGGATCTCGTCCGGGCGGCCGTTGTCGATGAAGTGGTCGACCTTCACCTCGATGAAGAGGGCCTCGGCGCGGACCGCCACGGCCCCCTCGGGGCCGCCGATCCGGCCCGTGGCCCTGGAGTAGATCTTGCGGCCGTGCACGGCGGTGATCTCGGCCTCCAGGTGCAGCACCGTGCCGACGGGCACCGGGCGCACGTAGTCGGTCTCCAGCCGGCCGGTCACCGCGATGACCCGCAGCAGCCAGTTCAGCGAGCCGAGCGTCTCGTCGAGCGCGGTGGCGAGGACGCCGCCGTGGGCCAGGCCGGGGGCGCCCTGGTGGTCGATCGTGACCGTGAACTCGGCGGTCACCGTGACGCCCTCACCGGCCCGTGCCGCCAGGTGCAGCCCGTGGGGCTGACCGCCGCCGCACCCGAAGCAGTGCTCGTAGTGGGCGCCCAGGAGCTCGCCCGGGGCGGGCGCGTCGGGGTGCCGTACCGGCGGTATGGCGTCGGCGGGAGGCGTCAGTGCAGTGCTCACAGCGGGAGACCTTACCCGCGCGGTGGGCCACCGGTCGCGCCGTGCCAAGCTTGGGTGTATGCAGCCTTCCGCAGCGGCTTCCGACCCGGCCCCGGCCACGGCCTTGGCCCCGCAGTACGACGAACGACTCACCGCTCCCCGCTCCTGGTGGCTGATGGCCGCCCTGGTGGGGGTGTCGGGCGCTCTGATCATGCTGCCGCTGGGCACGCTGCCCATGCTGGGCGGGCTGATCCTCGCGGGCGCGCTGGCGGCGATGGCCGTGAGTTCGTACGGCTCGGCCCGGATCCGGGTGGTGGCGGGCTCGCTGGTCGCGGGCGACGCCCGGATCCCGGTGTCGGCGCTCGGTGAGCCCGAGGTGCTGGACGCCGAGGAGGCGCGCGCCTGGCGCACGCACAAGGCGGACACGCGCGCGTTCATGCTGCTGCGCGGCTACGTCCCGGAGGCGGTACGCGTCGAGGTCGTCGACCCGGCCGATCCGACGCCCTACCTGTACCTGTCCAGCCGTGACCCGAAGGCCCTGGCGGCGGCGCTGACGGCCGTCCGGGGGCGGGAGCAGGCGTAGGGGCGGGCACAGGGCGCGCAGCCGGTCGGGGCGGCGCTAGAAGCCGATCTCCTTGGGGTTCTCCGGCTGCTCCAGCGGCGGCAGCCGGTCCAGCGCGTCCCAGGGGACCTGGCGGCTGCGGAGGTCCTGGCGGATGCGCTCGGCGAGCTTCTTGGTGTCGCGCCGGTTCATGACGGCACCGACCGCGGCCCCGACCATGAACGGCATCAGGTTCGGCAGGTTGCGCATCATGCGCTTCATGATCTGCTGGCGCAGTTCGCGCTTCATCCGGCCGCCGAAGGCGGCGTTGACGGTGGCGGGCTTGGTGACGTCGATGCCCCGCTCCTCCGTCCAGGAGGTCAGGTACGCCGTCGCGCGCTCCTTGAGGTTGCCGGGCGGTCGCTGTCCGTAGACCTCGTGGAGCTCGGCGATGAGCTTCAGCTCGATCGCCGCCACGCCCGTGATCTCGGCGGCCATCTCGGCCGGCATCGCGGGCGGTACGGGGAGCATGGCGGCCGCGCCGACGCCGGCGCCCACGGTGGAGGTGGCGTTGGCCGCGCCCGCGATGAGCTTGTCCGCGAGCTGTTCGGGGGTCAGGCCCGGGAACTGCCGCCGCAGGGTGGCGAGGTCCCGGACGGGAACGCGGGGCGCGTTCTCGATGAGCCGGTCGGCGAGGTGGGCGATGCCCGCCCTGGCGCCCTCGCGGCTCTTGAGTACGCCACGCCTGACGGCGTCGAGGCGCCGTTCCGCGGCGGGCGTGCCGTACGTCGTGGTCCGGTCGGCCGGCGCCCCCGCCCTTCCGGCTGCCTCGAGCGAGGCCGAGGGGCCCCGCTCGTCGTCACGCGCGCCGGGGGAGGGCAGGAGGACGGAGGGCTCGGCGGGCGCGTGCTGGGCGCCTGGTGCCGGACCTGTGCCGCCCTGGTACGCCTCCGGCTTCCTACGGAGCCGGAAGCGTCGCTTCCGAGACGGGGTGTCGCCTGCCACGGCCGACGGACCTCAGTCGCAGTCTCGGCAGATCGGCTGGCCGTTCTTCTCGCGGGCCAGCTGGCTGCGGTGGTGGACCAGGAAGCAGCTCATGCAGGTGAACTCGTCCGCCTGCTTGGGCAGCACCCGGACGGCCAGCTCCTCGTTCGAGAGGTCCGCGCCGGGCAGCTCCAGCCCCTCGGCGGCCTCGAACTCGTCGACGTCGACGGTCGAGGTCGACTTGTCGTTGCGCCGGGCCTTCAGCTCTTCAAGGCTGTCCGAGTCGACGTCGTCGTCGGTCTTGCGTGGGGTGTCGTAATCCGTTGCCATGTCGCTCTCCCCCTCTGGGTGGTTGCGGTGTCTCCAGCGCACGTAACGCGTGAGAGGCCGGACTTGTGCCCGACCTGAGGCGGAGATTTTGCCTCACATCAAGGTCTGTTACTCAATCGACACCCAACCGGACCCCTCGAGAGTGATCGGGTTTGGATGGCGAACGGGACCGTACACGGTCCGGAGGCCGCGCCTCATCGGCGCCACCCCGTGTACTTCCCGTCATTCGACCCCCTGGAAACCCGGACTTTTCCTGGTTTTCCGGGGGAATTCTTGATCACGGAGAGTAGATGGCCGGAACGGGTCCCTTGTGATCGATCACACACGGCCCTCCCGTGATGGGGTCACGAAAATTCCGCGTAAAGCGAACACGTTGGACGGCTCGACCGGCGTGTCACACCGGAAGCGTGACACGCATGACGAGGCCGCCGCCCTCGCGGGGCTCCGCGATGATACGGCCCCCGTGAGCCCGCGCGACCGACCGGGCGATCGACAGGCCCAGCCCGACGCCCTTGTCGCTGCCGGTGCGCTCCTGTCGCAGCCGCCGGAAGGGCTCGAAGAGGTTGTCGATCTCGTACGCCGGGACCACGGGGCCCGTGTTCGACACCACCAGCACCGCCTGCCCCGGCTGCGTCCCGGTGGTGACCTCCACCCACCCGTCGTCCACGTTGTAGCGCACGGCGTTCTGCACCAGGTTCAGGGCGATACGTTCCAGCAGGACGCCGTTGCCCTGGACGGTGGCGGGGGCGCGCTCGCCACGGATCTCCACGCCCTTCGCCTCGGCCTCGGACCTGGTCTGGTCGATGGCGCGCGAGGCGACCTCCGCCAGGTCCACCGGCTTGCGCTCCACGACCTCGTTGTCGCTCCGGGCCAGCAGCAGCAGGCCCTCCACGAGCTGCTCGCTGCGCTCGTTGGTGGCCAGCAGCGTCTTGCCGAGCTGGTGCAGCTCCACGGGCGCCCCGGGGTCCGACAGGTGCACCTCCAGCAGCGTGCGGTTGATCGCCAGCGGCGTCCGCAGCTCGTGCGAGGCGTTGGCGACGAACCGCTGCTGCGCGGTGAACGCCCGGTCGAGCCGGTCGAGCATGTCGTCGAAGGTGTCGGCGAGCTCCTTGAGCTCGTCGTCCGGGCCGTCCAGCTCGATCCGGCGGGACAGGTCGGTGCCCGCCACGTTGCGGGCGGTACGGGTGATCCGGCCCAGCGGCGACAGGACGCGGCCCGCCATGGCGTAACCGAACGCGAAGGCGATGACGCTCAGGCCCAGCAGGGCGAACAGCGACCGCCGCAGCAGGTCGTCCAGGGCGTGCTGGCGCTGTTCGTTGGCGCAGGAGTTCATCGCCCGGTTGAACTCGTCGGGTCCGGCCTCGTCCGGGAAGTTGCAGACGTTGCTCGTCACCTGGCCATTGACGATCTTGAACGGGAGCTCGCTGCCGATGTGCAGGGCCTGGGCGGCGAGCAGGTAGATGATCGACAGCAGCAGGATGCCGGCGATCAGGAACATCCCGCCGTACAGCAGCGTGAGCCGTATGCGGATCGTCGGCCGCAGCCAGGGGCGCACGGGGTCCCGGGGGTCCCAGGTCGGCTTCGGGGGCGCCTGTGGTGGCGCGGGTGTCGTGGCCACGGTCAGATCCGGTAACCGGAGCCCGGCACGGTGACGATCACCGGCGGCTCGCCGAGCTTGCGCCGCAGGGTCATCACCGTGACCCGCACGACGTTGGTGAACGGGTCGGTGTTCTCGTCCCAGGCCTTCTCCAGCAACTGCTCGGCCGAGACGACCGCGCCCTCGCTGCGCATCAGGACCTCCAGGACCGCGAATTCCTTCGGCGCCAGCTGGATCTCCTTGCCGTCCCGGAACACCTCGCGCCGGTTCGGGTCGAGCTTGATCCCGGCCCGCTCCAGGACGGGCGGCAGCGGCACCGTCGTCCGCCGGCCCAGTGCCCGGACCCGGGCGGTGAGCTCGCTGAACGCGAAGGGCTTGGGCAGGTAGTCGTCGGCGCCGATCTCCAGGCCCTCCACGCGGTCGCTGACGTCACCGGAGGCGGTGAGCATCAGGACGCGGGTCGGCATGCCCAGGTCGACGATCTTGCGGCAGACGTCGTCCCCGTGGACCAGCGGCAGGTCCCGGTCGAGGACGACCACGTCGTAGTCGTTGACCCCGATGCGCTCCAGGGCTGCCGCCCCGTCGTACACGACGTCGACGGCCATGGCCTCCCGGCGCAATCCGGTGGCCACCGCATCGGCGAGCAGCTGCTCGTCCTCGACGACGAGTACGCGCACGGCGCTGTTCCTTCCTCCGAGCCCGGTTCCGGGCAGGTCGTCCGCACTGACTGTGCGTGTCCATCCTGCCCCGTACGCGCGTAAACCGGCTGTAAGGCGACCTGCGGGAGGCCGGACCCTCCTGGAGCGGTCCGGGAATCAACCGAATTCCCGGATGAGTTGAGGTTTCCGTGCGGAGGCCTCTGGGGAGGACGACTGCACACCCGAGATCACGCCCCGTATGTGGCGCGCCACAAATCGCTCTGCCCCAGAGGTGCAGTGCGTGATCGACCCACCACCCTCGGCACACCCCCGTGCCACCGACCCATGACGAGGGGGCGCACGATGGACGCTTTCACCGCAGGACTGCTGCAGCGCATAAGGGCCACGGAGACCGACCTCACGAGGGCTCGCGAGACGGGAGACGACTTCCTGGCCGACGTCGAGCAGGCCGAGCTCGACGACCTGCACCGCCTCGCGGCGGAACACGGCGTGGAGATCGAGGTCACCACCGCGACCGCCTGAGAGCGCACGCCTGAGAGGCGAACGGCGCGCGGGCCCCGGCCGTCCTTCCCCTTCGGGACGCCGGGGCCTTTCGCTGCCCGGTTCCGGTGCCCGGGTTCGGGTGCCCGGGGGCCGGTCAGTCGTGCCAGGCGCCGAACTCCTCCAGGAGCGTCTGGAGCGGGGCGAAGACGCCCGGGGACGCCGCCACCGTCAGTTCGCCGGAGGGCCGGGCACCGGGGCGTCCGCCGGTGCGGGCCCCGGCTTCACGGGCGATCAGGTCGCCGGCCGCCAGGTCCCACGGGCTGAGCCCCCGCTCGTAGTACCCGTCGAGGCGGCCCGCGGCCACGTCGCACAGGTCGATCGCGGCGGAGCCGCCGCGCCGGATGTCCCGCAGCCGGGGGATCAGGCGCTGCGCCACGTCGGCCTGGTGGGCGCGGACCGCGGCCACGTAGTTGAAGCCCGTGGATACCAGGGCCTGGTCCAGCGGCGGGGCGGGCCGGCAGCGGACGGGCCGGTCGTTCAGGAAGGCGCCGCCGCCGAGCACCGCGCGGAACGTCTCGCCGCGCATCGGGGCCTCGACCACGCCCACCACGGTCTCGCCGCCCCGCTCGGCGGCGATGGAGACCGCCCAGGTCGGCAGGCCGTACAGGTAGTTCACGGTGCCGTCCAGGGGGTCGACGACCCAGCGGACGCCGCTGGTGCCCTCCGTGGCGGCCCCCTCCTCGCCGAGGAGCCCGTCGTGGGGGCGGTGCTCGGCGAGGAAGGCGGTGATCAGCTTCTCGGCGGCGATGTCCATCTCGGTGACGACGTCGATGGGGCTCGACTTCGTCGCCGCGACGCCCAGGTCGGCCGGGCGGCCGTCCCGCAGGAGCGCGCCGGCCCGGCGCCCGGCCTCCAGGGCCAGGTCCAGGAGTTCGGTCAGGAGCGGGTCACGCGGGTCGGTCACGGCGTCTCCTCACGCGTACGGGCTGTCGGCGCCGGCCGCGGCGGGGCGCTCCGCGCGGGCCGGGCAGCAGCCGATGGGGCACAGGTCGTGCGACGGGCCGAGGGCGCCCAGCGCGCACCGCTCCACGGCCGTCCCCCGCTCGGCGGCCGCCCGCTCCAGGACCAGGTCCCGGACGGCGGCGGCGAAGCGCGGGTCGTCACCCACGGTGGCCGACCTGCGCACGGGCAGGCCCAGCTCGGCGGCCTTGGCGGTGGCCTCCGTGTCCAGGTCGTACAGGACCTCCATGTGGTCGGAGACGAACCCGATCGGGACCATGACGACCGCCGGTGCGCCCGCGCCGTGCAGGGCCTCCAGGTGGTCGCAGATGTCGGGCTCCAGCCACGGGATGTGCGGGGCGCCGCTGCGGGACTGGTAGACCAGCTCCCAGGGGTGCTCGACGCCCGTCTCGTCCCGGACGGCGTCGGCGACCAGCCGGGCGACCTCCAGGTGCTCCCTGACGTACGCGCCGCCCTCGCCGTGCTCGCCGGCCGGGCCCGAGGTGTCGGCGGCGGAGGTCGGGATGGAGTGCGTGGTGAAGGCCAGGTGCGCGCCCGCGCGGACGGACTCGTCGAGCTGGGCCAGCGACTCCAGGACGCCGTCGACCATGGGCCGCACGAACCCGGCGTGGTTGAAGTAGTGCCGCAGCTTGTCGACCCGGGGCAGCGGCAGCCCCTCCGCCTCCAGCGCGGCCAGGGCGTCCGCCAGGTTCTCGCGGTACTGGCGGCAGCCGGAGTACGAGGCGTAGGCGCTGGTGGCGAGGACGGCGATGCGGCGGCGGCCGTCGGTGACCATCTCCCGCAGGGTGTCGGTGAGGTACGGCGCCCAGTTCCGGTTTCCCCAGTACACGGGCAGGTCCAGGCCCGAGTCCGCGAAGTCCTTGCGCAGCGCGGCGAGCAGCGCGCGGTTCTGGTCGTTGATCGGGCTGACGCCGCCGAAGAGGAAGTAGTGCTGCCCCACTTCCTTCAGGCGTTCCTTGGGGATGCCCCTTCCCCGGGTCACGTTCTCCAGGAAGGGGACCACGTCGTCGGGGCCCTCGGGCCCGCCGAAGGAGAGCAGCAGCAGCGCGTCGTACGGGGCGGGATCGCGCTGATCGGACACGGGGTCGGCCATGGCATCGGACATGGGATCGATCCTGCCACCAGGGTCGGACAGCCGGGAAACCGCCGTGCACCGTCACCCTTTCGGACGTAACCTGTGAAGGCTGCCCATACGCCTTACGCCACGCGGACGCCCTACGCCGCGCGCCCTGTGCCTCACCTGCCGGAGTACCCCTTGCCCAGTCCCTACCGCGCGATCTTCTCCGCCCCCGGAACGGTGGGGTTCTCCGCAGCCGGCTTCATCGGCCGGATGCCGCTGGCCATGATGGGCATCGGCATCGTCACGATGATCTCCCAGCTCACCGGGCGCTACGGCCTGGCCGGCGCGCTCTCCGCGACGCTCGCCGTGTCGGCCGCCGTGCTCGGCCCGCAGGTCTCGCGGCTGGTCGACCGGTACGGGCAGCGGCGGGTGCTGCGCCCGGCCACGCTGATCACGGTGGCGGCCGTGGCGGGGCTGCTGGTGTGCGCGAAGCTGGAGCTGCCCGAGTGGACGCTGTTTGTGTTCTCGGCGTGCGCCGGCAGCGTCCCCAGCATCGGCGCGATGACCCGGGCCCGGTGGGCGACGATCTACCGGGGCGCGCCGCGTGAGCTGCACACCGCGTACTCGTTCGAGTCGATCGTCGACGAGGTGTGCTTCATCTTCGGCCCGATCGTCTCCATCGGACTGTCGACCGTGTGGTTCCCGGAGGCGGGCCCGCTGCTGGCCGCCGTGTTCCTGGCGGCGGGTGTCTGGTGGCTGACGGCGCAGCGGGCCACCGAGCCGAAGCCGCATCCGATCGAGCAGCACACCGGTGGTTCGGCGCTGCGCTCCCCCGGCCTGCAGGTGCTGGTGGCCGCGTTCGTCGCGACCGGCACGATCTTCGGCGCGGTGGACGTGGTGACGGTGGCGTTCGCCGAGGAGTCGGGCCACAAGGCCGCGGCCAGCCTGGTGCTGGCGGTGTACGCGCTGGGCTCGTGCCTGGCGGGCGCGGTCTTCGGCCTGCTGCACCTCAAGGGCGAGCCGTCCCGCAGGTGGGTCGTGGGCGTGTGTGCGATGGCCGTGAGTATGATCCCCCTCCAACTGGCCGGGAACCTGCCTGTCCTGGCCGTGGCGCTCTTTGTCGCGGGCCTCGCCATCGCGCCGACGATGGTGACGACCATGGCCCTCGTCGAGGCCCACGTACCGCGCACCAAACTGACCGAGGGCATGTCCTGGACGGGTACCGGGCTCGCGGTCGGCGTGGCGCTCGGCTCCTCGGCCGCCGGCTGGGTGGTCGACGCGCACGGAGCGGCCGCGGGGTACGCGGTGCCCGGCGTCGCGGGAGTGCTCGCGGCCGTGGTGGCGTTCCTGGGGTACCGCCGGCTGCGCAGGCCGGTGCCGACGCGGGAGGGGCAGGGGCAGCGTGAGCAGCGCGAGCAGGACCCGGATCAGCCGGAGCAGCAGCACGTGGCGTAACTGGGCGGGGAACGTGTCCGCCAGGCCCGTACGGGAAGCCCGTCCCGCCTCGGTGCGGGAGCTGGCGGACACGGTCCGCGGCGCCGCCGAGGAGGGCCTGCGGGTCAAGACGGTGGGGACGGGGCACTCGTTCACGTCGATAGCGGCCACCGACGGCGTACTGATCCGTCCCGACCTGCTGACCGGCATCCGGCGCGTCGACCGGCGCGGGCTGACCGTGACCGTGGAATCCGGCACCTCCCTGAAGCGGCTGAACGCGGCCCTCGCGCGGGAGGGCCTCTCGCTCACCAACATGGGCGACATCATGGAGCAGACGGTGGCGGGCGCCATCAGCACCGGCACGCACGGCACGGGGCGGGACTCGGCGTCGATCGCGGCGCAGATCAGGGAGCTGGAGCTGGTCACGGCGGACGGCCGCATCCTGACCTGCTCGGAGAAGGGGACCGACGAGGAGCGCGCCGTCTTCGCGGCGGCGCGGATCGGGCTGGGCGCGCTGGGGGTCGTCTCGGCCATCACGTTCGCCGTGGAGCCGATCTTCCTGCTCGCCGCGCGCGAGGAGCCGATGACCTTCGACCGGGTCACCGCGGAGTTCGACGCGCTGCACGCGGAGAACGAGCACTTCGAGTTCTACTGGTTCCCGCACACCGGCAACTGCAACACCAAGCGCAACAATCGCAGCGCGGGGCCCGCCGCCCCGCCCGGGCGGGTCAGCGGCTGGATCGAGGACGAGCTGCTCTCCAACGGGCTCTTCCAGGTGGTGAACTCGGTCGGCCGGGCGGTGCCCGCGGCCGTCCCCGCGATCGCCAAGCTCTCCAGCCGCGCCCTGTCCGCGCGCACGTACACGGACATCCCCTACAAGGTGTTCACCAGTCCGCGCCGCGTGCGGTTCGTGGAGATGGAGTACGCGCTCCCCCGGGAGGCCGCCGTCGGCGCGCTGCGCGAACTGAAGGCCATGGTCGACCGGTCGCCCCTGCGCGTCAGCTTCCCCGTGGAGGTCCGGACGGCACCCGCGGACGACATCACCCTCTCGACGGCGTCGGGGAGGGAGACGGCGTACATCGCGGTGCACATGTACAAGGGCACTCCCTACCGGTCGTACTTCACCGCCGCGGAGCGGATCATGACGGCCCACGGCGGGCGGCCGCACTGGGGCAAGCTGCACACGCGGGACGCCGGGTACTTCGCGGAGGTCTATCCGCGGTTCGGTGAGTTCACCGCGCTGCGTGACCGGCTGGACCCGGACCGGGTGTTCGACAACGACTACCTGCGGCGGGTCCTGGGCGCCTGACGGTCACCGCGCCGGGCCGTCGGCCGCGCCGGAGGACGGGGCCGGGGCGGGGGCGGCCGGCGGTGCGGGCGCGGAGGCCGCGGGGCCGTCCGGTTCCGAAGGCGCCGGGGCCGGCGGCGGGGTGCCGTCGCCGGTGTCCCCTTGTCCGGGGTCCGGGGTGCTCGGCGTGGGCGTGGGTGTGGGGGTGTCTCCCGGCCGTGACGGTTCGGAACGGCGCGGTTGCGGCTGCTCCTGCGGGGTCCCCTGCTGGTCCGGCCGCTGGTCCGTTCCCCGGCCCGGTCGCTGGTCCGTCCCCCGGTCCGGGTCGCCGGGCGGCGGGGTGGCGGGCTGCCGGGGGCCGGGGTCACCCCCGCGCACGACGCCGCTGATGGTCGTACCCCTGCCGCCGCTGAGGTCCTGACCGGACATCAGCTCGTACGCGGTGATGCCCGCCATGGCCACGCCGAAGACCAGGGCCGCCGCGATCGCCGAACGTTTCCAGCCACGCACCCGGGTGCCGTACGTCGTGGCCGTGCCGAACTCCCCGCCGGAGTTGGTCGGTACGGCGGCCCGGCGGGCCCTGGGCCGGGTCCCCGGCGTCGTGACGTCGCGTACCCGCTCTCCCGTGCTCCTGAGGAGCTGCTGGAGGACCGAACCGCCGCACGTGGCGATGACGCTGATGACGCCCGCGCCCAGGACCGTGCCGTACACGCCCATTTTCGAGGCCAGTTTGGCGGCCACCACGGCGGCCACCGCGCTGCCGGCGACCTGGGCGGCGTTCAGGTCGAGTCGCTTCCTCTCCTTCCGCGCCCTTTCCTCCCGCGCCCCTTTCGTCCCGGTTTTCCGCGTGTACACCTTCTCGTCCACCTCTAGCATCGGTTCACCCATCTGTCCCAGCATGCAAGGAGAGGAGACTTATGGGCGAAGCGAATAGTTCCATTTCTGTGGATTCTGTGAAGGACGCCACGTATGACGAGCGGTCAGCGCATTCAACTGCCGTACGCGGGGAGAACTTCGGCGGCGTGCCGGTCCACCCAGGTGGCCCGAATGGAGTACTGTGGCGAGCCCTGGAGCCCGATCCCTTTCGGGTGTCCGGGACCAACGGGAGGGGGCCGAAAACGGCACTCGTTCCGGCGGCGCCGCAGCACCACACGGCCGCCTGCTGCACAGAGTGACCACACCGGTCACCCTGCGTTGCGAATAGGTAACCGTGCCATAACGGCGTTCCAGGGCCCATGCCCGACACGCCGGGCAACTCGGCAAGGTTGTGGCAGGCTGCACCCGGGCAGGCCACACTCGACTAGCGGAAGCAGCGACGCAGGTGACGTCGGCAGGCACCACCCGGGAGGTCCCCATGCCCGAACTGCGTGTCGTGGCCGTCTCCAACGACGGCACACGACTGGTGCTGAAGGCTGCTGACAGCACGGAGTACACGCTTCCGATCGACGAGCGGCTGCGCGCCGCCGTCCGCAACGACCGCGCCCGCCTCGGCCAGATCGAGATCGAGGTGGAGAGCCACCTCCGCCCCCGCGACATCCAGGCGCGTATACGCGCTGGTGCCTCCGCGGAAGAGGTCGCCCAGCTCGCCGGCATCCCCGTCGAACGGGTACGCCGCTTCGAGGGCCCCGTCCTCGCGGAGCGCGCCTTCATGGCGGAGCGCGCCCGGAAGACCCCCGTACGCCGTCCCGGCGAGAACACCGGCCCCCAGCTGGGCGAGGCGGTGCAGGAGCGGCTGCTGCTGCGCGGCGCCGACAAGGACACGGTCGTCTGGGACTCCTGGCGCCGCGACGACGGCACCTGGGAAGTCCTGCTGGTCTACCGGGTGGCCGGTGAGGTCCACTCGGCGAGCTGGACGTACGACCCGCCCCGGCGGCTGGTGCAGGCCGTGGACGACGAGGCGCGCGCGCTGATCGGCGAGACCGACGACGCGGTGGCCGTCCAGGAGCCGAGCTTCCCCTTCGTCCCGCGCATCGCCCGCCTTCCGCGCGACCGGCCGCTGGACCGTGCCCTGGACCGGCAGATCGAGCGCCCGGCCCCGGTCCCGGCCCCCGAGCCGGAGGAGGAGCCCGAGCGGGACTCGCTGACCAGCCTGCTGGAGGCGGTGCCGAGCTTCCGGGGCGACCTGGTCGTTCCCGACCGCCCGGCCGTCGAACCGCCGGCGACCGAGCCCGACCTGGAACCGGACGCGGAGGAGCCCCCGGCCCCCGCCGCCTCCGCGGGCGCCGGCTCGGCGTACGCGGACGTCCTGATGCCCCGCGCGGTGAGTGGTCACCGCGACCGCCTCACCGGCACGACCGACCGTCAGGCCGAGGCGGACGGCGTCCGCCCCGGCCGCCGCGCGGCGGTCCCCAGCTGGGACGAGATCGTCTTCGGCACGCGCCGCAAGAAGCAGGAGTAACGACCGCCCGGGGACACGGCCGGGTCCCGGGCGGAACGTTCGGCCCCGCCCTCCGGGCGGACGACGCTACTTTCGAATCACGCCCTAGCCGCGTTCCGGGCCCGTGGCGACCGGGCGGGTCGGGTCGGAGGACCACTCGGACCAGGAGCCCGCGTACAGCGCGGCCCGGATGCCGGCGAGCTCCAGGGCCAGGACCTCGTGGGCGCCCGAGACACCGGAACCGCAGTACACGCCGACCTCCGGGGCGTCGGTCGCGCCCAGGTGCTTGAAGCGGGCGGCCAGCGTCTCGGGCGGCAGGTAGCGCCCGTCGGCGTCGGCGTTCTCCGTGGTCGGGGCCGAGACCGCGCCCGGGATGTGCCCGCCCACGGGGTCGATCGGCTCCACCTCGCCGCGGTACCGCTCCCCCGCCCGCGCGTCCAGCAGCAGACCCGTCCGCGCCAGGGCCGCCGCGCCGTCCGCGTCCAGCAGGGGCAGCGCGCCGGGCTCGGGCGCGAAGTCGCCGGTCACGGGCGTCGGCGTGCCGGTCGACAGCTCGCCCCGCCAGGCGGCGAGGCCACCGTCCAGGACCCGTACGTCCGGATGTCCCGTCCAGCGCAGCAGCCACCAGGCGCGGGCGGCGCCCCAGCCCTGGCCGCCGTCGTAGGCGACGACCCGCGAGTCGGCGCGGACGCCCGCGCGGCGCATCACCGCGCCGAACTCCGCCACGTCCGGCAGCGGGTGCCGGCCCCCGGTGCCGGGCGGGCCCGCCAGCTCGGTGTCGAGGTCGACGTACACCGCGCCCGGAATGTGCCCCGCCTCGTACGACGGCCGGCCGGGCGGGCCGCCGAGCTGCCAGCGGACGTCCAGGAGGACCGGGGGGCGCGCGCCGGCCAGCTCGTCGACGAGTTCGGGTGCCGAGATGATGGGGTTCATGACGTCCATCCTCGCGCAGACGCCGCGGCGCCGGGCGCACGGCCGGAAGACCGGAGGCCGTGGCAGGGATGGGCGCCGATTTTTCGGGCATCCTCCTGCGGGATCGCGCCAATCCACGGCGCGGCCGGGACGCACCGCGCGGCCCTTGGTGCGAGCATCTGACGGGGCGTACGGCCGGGCCTCCAGCCGGTCACCGGCGCTTCACCGGTGACGCGCGCCGGCGGCCGCTTCCGGCGGCGCGCACCGGCACGGCACACGCCCGGTCCCCGCACGGCCACGACGATGGTCCGAGGAGAGAGTGACGATGACCGAGGCGACTCGGCGCAAGCCCGGTACACCTTGCTGGGTGAGCTTGATGGTGCATCGCCTTGACGCGACGCAGGAGTTCTACGGGGCGCTGTTCGGCTGGCGCTTCGAACCGGGTCCGCGACAGCTGGGCCCGTACCTACGCGGGCTGCTCGACGGCAAGGAAGTGGCGGGTATCGGCCAGCTTCCCGCCGATCAGGACCTGCCGATCGCCTGGACGACGTACCTGGCGACGGACGACGCCGACGAGACCGCCGAGGCGATCCGGTGCAGCGGGGGGACGGTCGCCGTCGGGCCGCTGGGTGCCGCGGACGCGGGACGTCTGGCCATCTGCTCCGACCCGACGGGGGCCGTCTTCGGGATCTGGCAGGCCGCCGCGCACCTCGGCACGGCCGTGGTGGGCGCGCCGGGCACGCCCGCCTGGAACGAGCTGCTGACGCAGGAGACGGAAGCGGTCAGCAAGTTCTACAAGACGGTGTTCGGGTACGAGCTGGACGCCGGCGATCCGGCCGAGAAGGACCTGGTGACGCTGAAGGTCGACGAGCGGCCGGTCGCCTCGCTGTACGGCATCGGCTCCTCCCTGCCGCGCGACCGGGGTGCCCACTGGATGACGTGGTTCGAGGTAGCGGACACCGACGAGGCGGCGCGGCGGGTGGCCGGGCTGGGCGGCCGGGTGCTCCGGGAGCCGTACGACGACCCGGCCGGGCGGCTGGCGACCGTGGCGGACCCGGAGGGTGCGGTGTTCACGCTCGTACGGTCGGCGGGTGCGTGACGCACGAGCCCCCGGGCCGGTGCGTCATTCGGCCGGCACCGGCAGCACGTCGGGTGACAGGGCGGCGGCGCGGGCGGAGGCGGCGGTCATACGGCGCCGGTGGTGACGGCGGCAGAGCACCTCGTACCCCACCTCCCCGCTCTCGTCACCGGCGTTGACGTCGCCCACGACGACTTGGGCGCCCTCGACGACCATCTCGCCGCCGACGGTCCGGGCGTTGTGGGTGGCGCGCGCGCCGCACCAGCACAGGGCCTCGACCTGGAGGACCTCGACCCGGTCGGCGAGTTCGACGAGCCGCTGGGAGCCGGGGAAGAGCTTGGAGCGGAAGTCGGTGGTGATGCCGAAGGCGAAGACGTCGAGTTCGAGGTCGTCGACGACGCGGGCGAGCTGGTCGATCTGCTCGGGCGCGAGGAACTGCGCCTCGTCCGCGATCACGTAGTCGCAACGGCCGCCCTTGGAGAGGTGGGCGACGAGGTAGGCGTAGAAGTCGAAGCCCTCGGCGGCCTCGACCGCGTCCGTGACCAGGCCCAGGCGCGAGGACAGCTTGCCCTCGCCGGCCCGGTCGTCACGGGTGAAGATCATGCCCTGGAGGCCGCGCGCGGAGCGGTTGTGCTCGATCTGCAGAGCGAGGGTGCTCTTTCCGCAGTCCATCGTTCCGGAGAAGAACACCAGCTCGGGCATGGGGAAGTGACGCCTTTCGGGTCCGGTCGCGGAGACGGGGGTGGAGGTGGGGGCTGAGGGTGAGGGTGGGAACGGGGAACGGTGGAACCGTGGAACGGCTGTTACGAGCGGACTTCGAGCAGCGGGACCAGCTGCTCCACGGGCGTCATGGAGCCGTGCACGCCGACCATCGCGGACTCGTTGGGCTCGTTGACCGACGCCGTGATGACGACGTCGTCGTGGGCGGCCGCGACGACGTCGCCGATCCTGGCGTGGACGCGCTCGTCGACCACCGGGCCGAACCAGCCGGCCTCGATCGCCTCGTCGCGGCTCGCCACCCAGAACTGCTCGCCCAGCACCTCGCGCCAGCAGGTCAGTACGTCGGTCTCGGCGCCCGGCACCGCGTAGACGTGGCGGGCCCGGCCCTCGCCGCCGAGCAGGGCGACTCCCGCGCTCAGCTCCCAGTCCTCGTCGAAGTCGATGCGGGACTGCTCGTCGAACGGGATGTCGATCATCCCGTGGTCGGCGGTGACGTACAGCGCGGTGCGGGGCGGGAGCTGCTCGGCCAGGCGCTGGACGAGACGGTCGACGCACATCAACTGGCCGCGCCAGGCGTCGGAGTCGACGCCGAAGCGGTGACCGCTGCCGTCGACCTCGCTGTAGTACGTGTAGACGAGGGAACGGTCACCGGCGGCGAGTTCCCCGGCGGCCAGGTCCATCCGTTCCTCACCGGTGAGCCGCCCATGAAACGTTCCGCCGCTGAGCGCGACCTTGGTCAGGGGCGTGTCGCGGAAGGTCGGCGAGGAGACCTGCGCGGTGTGGACGCCGACGGCGTCGGCGAGCTGGAAGACGGTCGGGTACGGCTGCCAGGCGTGCGGCGGCGTCCAGGGCTTCCAGCGCAGCTGGTTCATCAGCCGGCCGATGGCCGGGTCGCGCACGGTGTAGCCGGGCATGCCGTGCTCGCCCGGCGGCCGTCCGGTGCCGACGGACGCCAGTGAGGTCGCGGTGGTGGCGGGGAACCCGGCGGTGATCGGTCGTCCCGTGCCGCCCCTGGAGCTGCCCAGGAGCGACGTGAGGTACGGGGCCTCGTCGGGGTGGGCCTTGATCTGCTCCCAGCCGAGGCCGTCGATCAGGAACACGCAGTTGCGGTCGGCGGGCGTCAGCTCGCTGATGCGGTGCTCGAACCCGGGTACGTCCAGACCGGCGGCGAGCGTCGGCAGCAGGTCGGCGAGGGAGCCGGAGCCGTACTCGGGCACGGGTGCGGTGCCGGGGGCGAGCGGCTCGGGTTCGTCGGGCCAGGCGGGTGCCATGTGTGCGGGCTGGACCATCAGCGGGTGGCCGCGGTGGCTTCGGAGAGCGCCTGGGCGAAGGCGAGGGCCTGCCGCACCGTCTCGGGGCCGTCACCGGCCTCGCTGACGCGCAGGCTCAGGTCGTCGGCCGTGGAGTTGCCGGTGTAGCCGTGGTCGGCCTCGCAGTTCGGGTCGCCGCACGCGGCGGGCTCCAGGTCGAGCCGGGAGACGGCGCCCCAGCCGATGGTGAGGACGACCTCGCGCGGCAGGGTGCCGGGGGTGTACGACTCGGGGTTCGCCACGACGCGGCTGAGGACGACGGACGAGATCCGGCCGAGCTTGACCGACTCGGTGGAAGTGGTCGCGTACGGCGTCGGGGAGCTGGTGTCGGCGTTCTGCTCGTCGGTGTGACTGACGATGAAGCGGTTGGCCGTCAGGACCAGGACCGTGACGTGCCGGCGCACCTCGTTGGCGTCGAAGGTGGTCTCCTGGTGGACCAGGTACGACGCGATCGGCTCCCCGCCGACGGCGGCCTCGACCGCCTCGGCCACAAGGGCCGGGTAGTAGCCGCTGCGCTCGATCGCCGCGCGCAGCCCCTGGGTGGTCGTCGTACCGGTCTTCGCCATGGACTCCATCCTACGGGGGCGCGGTGCCTGCGCGGGACGCCCGTGCGCCGTGCCGTCCGGCGTGCGATCCCGGCGTGCGTGGCGGTGGGCGTCAGTAGCTGGGGAGCCGGCGCGGGCCGAGGTCGGTGCGGGCGGGGGGCGGGGCGAGCCGGACGGTGGCGCCGAGGACGGAGAGGCCCTGCGGTGCGACGACCACGGGCTCCAGCCCGACAGCGACGATCTCCGGGTGGTCGTCGACCAGCCGTGACACCCGGAGCAGCAGCTCTTCGAGGGCGGGGGTGTCGACGGGTGCGGAGCCGCGCCAGCCGAACAGCAGCGGGGCCGTGCGGAGGGAGCGGATCTGTTCGGCGACGTCCCGGTCGGTGGCCGGGACCAGGCGGTGGGCGGTGTCGCCCAGCAGCTCGGAGGGCGCGCCCGCGAGGCCGAAGGACAGGACGGCGCCCACCGCGGGGTCGATCGCGGCGCGGACGACGGTGTCGACGCCGCGCGGGACCATGGCCTGGACGACGGGCTGGAGCTCCTCGGGCTTGCCGAGGGTCTCGGTCAGCTCCGAGTAGGCGGTGCGCAGCTGCTCCTCGGTGGCCAGGTCGAGGCGCACGCCGCCGAGGTCGGGGCGATGGCGGAGGTGCGGGGCGGTGGTCTTGAGCGCCACGGGGTAGCCGAGGCCGGTGGCGGCGCGGACCGCGTCGTCGGGGGTGGGAGCGGGGAGCGTGGGGCGTACGGGGATGCCGTAGCGCCCGAGGAGCTCGCGGGCGGCGTCGGCGCCGAGGGTGACGCCCCGCTCGTCGGCCTCCGGTGCGAGCGCCCGCTCGATCTGTGCGGCGGCCCCCGCCTCGTCGATGCCCTCGTACTCGGGGACGCGTCCGGGGTCGGCGGCCTGACGGCGCCACTGCCCGTACCTGACCGCCTCCGCCAGCGCCCGGACGGCCCGCTCGGCGGCGGGGTACGCCGGGATGCGGTTGTGGGGCGGGGTGGGCGGGGCGGGGTCGGCCGTGGTGGGTTCGGCGGCGGGGGTTTCTTGGGCGGCGGCGGGTGGGGTGGAGGCAGCGGCGGGGGTCGGTGGTGGGGTGGCGGGAGCCGGTGGGGCCGTGCTGGTGGCTGCCGCCAGGGCGTCGGCGAGGGCGCCCATCTCCACGTGGACGACCAGCACGGGCTTGGCCGGTGCCTCCGCGGTGGCGGCGCGGAGCGCCTCGGCCAGGACCTCGCCGTCGCCGGACTCGGTCAGCCCGTTCTCGCCGACCCAGGGGATCGCGGTGACCACGACCGCGTCGCACGCGTCGTCCCGGAGGGCTTCGGCGAGGGCGGTACGGAAGTCCTGCGGCGTGGCGGCCGTCGTCAGGTCGCGCGGGCGCCGGGGCCGCAGCCCCTCGGTGAGGCAGGCGTCGTACGTCAGCAGGCCCAGCGACTCCGAGTTGCCGAGGATCGCGACCCGCGGGCCGGCCGGGAGCGGCTGCCCGGCGAGGAGCAGGCCCGCGTCGACCAGTTCGGTGACCGTGTCCACCCGGATGACGCCCGCCTGCCGCAGCAGGGCCGAGACGGTGGTGTGGGGGATGCGCGTGACCGGCACGGCGTGGCCGGGGGGCGCGCTGCCGCTGTGCCGGCCGCCCTTGACGACGACGACCGGTTTCACCGCCGCCGTGCGCCGGGCGAGCCTGGTGAACTTGCGGGGGTTGCCGATCGATTCCAGGTAGAGCAGGACGACGTCGGTCTCGGGGTCGTCGTACCAGTGCTGGAGGATGTCGTTGCCCGATACGTCGGCGCGGTTGCCCGCGGAGATGAACGACGACAGGCCCGCCCCGCGCCGGTGCAGCCCGGACAGCAGGGCGATGCCGATGGCACCGGACTGGGTGAACAGACCGATCCGGCCCGGTGCGGGCGGGTGCGGCGCCAGGGAGGCGTTGAGCCGCACGCCGGGCGCCGTGTTGATGATGCCGAACGCGTTGGGGCCGATGATGCGCATGCCGTACGAGCGTGCCCGGCGCACCAGTTCACGCTGGCGCTCCCGGCCTCCGGCGCCCTGCTCGGCGTAACCGGCCGTCAGGACGACCAGGCCCCGCACCCCGTGCTCGCCGCAGTCGGCGACGGCCTCCAGGACCCGGTCGGCCGGTACGGCGACGACGGCGAGGTCGACGGGCTCGCCGATCTCGGCGACGGAGCGGAAGGCGGGCACCCCGTCCAGGGAGGTCGTCGTCTCCGGCAGGGCGCGGTTGACGGCGTACGTACGGCCCGTGTACCCGGCTTCGAGGAGGTTGCGCAGGACCGTACGGCCGACTCCGCCGGGGATGCGGCCCGCGCCGACGACCGCGACGGAGCCCGGGGCGAGGAGCCGCTGCACGGACCGGGCCTCGGCGCGCTGTTCGCGGGCCCGCTGGACGGCGAGGGACCGGTCGGTGGGTTCGAGGTCGAGGTGGAGGCGGACGGCGCCGTCCTCGAAGCTGCGCTTCTGGGTGTAGCCGGCGTCCGTGAACACCTTGATCATCTTGTTGTTGGCGGGGAGCACCTCGGCGGCGAACCGCCGGATGCCCCGCTCGCGCGCGACCGCCGCGATGTGTTCGAGCAGGGCGGAGGCCACCCCCCGCCCCTGGTGGGCGTCCTGCACCAGGAAGGCGACCTCCGCCTCGTCGGCGGGGGCGGTGGCGGGCAGGCCCTGGGCGTTGATCCGGTCGTAGCGGACGGTCGCGATGAACTCGCCGCCGACGGTGGCCGCGAGGCCGACCCGGTCCACGTAGTCGTGGTGGGTGAAGCGGTGCACGTCCTTGGCGGAGAGCCGGGGGTAGGGTGCGAAGAACCGGTAGTACTTCGACTCGTCCGAGACCTGCTCGTAGAAGCTGACCAGGCGTTCGGCGTCATCCGTGGTGATCGGCCTGATCCGCGCGGTGCCGCCGTCCCGCAGCACGACGTCGGCCTCCCAGTGATCGGGGTACACGTGTTCCGGCTGATCCGACGGGGTCCGCATGGGCCCCAGCGTACGGTGCGGGCGCCGGTCGCGGAGGTGCTGTGGACAACGCGGGGGACAACGCGGGGCGAGGCGCGCCGACCGGCGGTCGTGGCCCCGTGAAGGCCGGTTCGAGCACCCTGTGGGACGTGAGAGACTGGATTCGACAACTGGTCTAGACAACCGCCGAGACTCGAAGGGCAACACCATGGCTGAGCGCCGCGTCAACGTCGGCTGGGCCGAGGGCCTGCACGCCCGCCCCGCCTCCATCTTCGTCCGCGCCGCCACGGCCTCCGGCGTCCCCGTGACGATCGCCAAGGCCGACGGCAACCCGGTCAACGCCGCGTCGATGCTCGCGGTGCTGGGCCTGGGCGCGCAGGGCGGCGAGGAGATCGTGCTCGCTTCGGACGCGGAGGGCGCGGACGCCGCCCTGGACCGTCTGGCGAAGCTGGTCGCCGAGGGGCTCGAGGAGCTCCCCGAGACCGTCTGACCCCTCTCCGGCGCCGAGCGGAGTCGTCAAGCGGAGTCATCGAGCGGAGTCGTCCTCCCGGAAACGGGCGGTTCGGCTCCGCTTTCGTCCGTCCGGGGCGGCATGGGCTTTCGGCGCTTTTCGGCGGACCCGGAATTGCTCTGGGTGCTCATCGGGTGCGAATTTCTCCCTCTCCTTTACCGGAGCGCTGTTAATTCCGGGCACTCGCGGTGTTTACGCGATGTTGCGAAGTCCTCACCACGGTCCCACCACCCGCATTCCCCGGCGTGCGGCGCAGCCGGTACGCGGACAGGGACCGCTCGACGTGGCGGGCGGTGAGCGCGCGGGCGCGTTCGGCGTCGCCGCGGGCCACGGCGTCCACGATGGCGCCGCGCTCCGCCCACGCCTCGACCGGCCGGGCGGGCTCCTCGGCCACGTACATCCAGGCGATCTTGTGCCGGAGCTGGGTCAGCAGCGCCGACAGCGCCGGGCTGCCGCACGCCTGGGCGAGCGTCTCGTGGAACCAGCCGCCCAGCGACCCGAGGTCCTCTCCCGGGCCGCGCCGCGCCCGCTCCTGACCCAGCCTGACCAGGCCCCGCAGCACCTTCAGGTGGGCCTCGGTGTGCCGCTGGGCCGCGCGCGCGGCACCCAGCGGCTCCAGCAGCGTCCGCATCTCCAGCAGGTCGGCCGCCTCCTGCTCGGTGGGCTCGGCGACGCACGCGCCGGCGTGGCGGCGGGTGGTCACGAAGCCCTCGGACTCCAGGGTGCGCAGCGCTTCGCGGACCGGGACGCGCGAGACGCCGTAGCGGCGGGCCAGCTGCTCCTCGGTGAGGCGGCTGCCTCGCGCGAACACGCCGATGACGATGTCGTCGCGGATCGCCGTGCACACCGAGTGCGCCGGAATGCGCATACCAGAACCCCCACATTGTTCCGCGCGAAACGACTCTGTTGAGCAGCTGTCGAGTAACTCTATTGGTGACTCTATGGCAAAGACCCTATTCCCGTGGGGTGCGATTCCGGCGAGCACCTGGAATCGGGGGCCCTGTTGGCCGAAAAGCCCCCGCCAGGGCGTCCGGCAGACGTCCTGGCGGATGTCCGGGCACGACGACGGCCCCGGTCCGAAGAGGAACCGGGGCCGTCGCCGCGCTGGCAGAGAGGTGGGTCAGACGTTGACGCCGTGCGAGCGGAGGTACGAGATGGGGTCGATGTCCGAGCCGTAGTCGGCGCCGGTACGGGCCTCGAAGTGGAGGTGGGGGCCGGACGAGTTTCCGGTCGAGCCGGAGAGGCCTATCTGCTGCCCCGGCATCACGCTCTGGCCGACCGAGACGCTGACCGAGGCCAGGTGGCCGTACTGGGTGTACGTGCCGTCGTTCATCTTGATCACGACGTTGTTGCCGTACGCACCGCCCCAGCCCGCCTCGACGACGGTGCCCGCGCCGACGGAGACCACCTGGGAGCCCGAGGCGGCGTGGAAGTCGATGCCGGTGTGGCTGCCGGAGGACCACATGGCGCCGCCGGTCTGGTAGCCGGTGCTGACGTACGTGCCCGAGACGGGCAGCTGGAAGGCGTTGAGGCGCTTGCGCTCCGCCTCGCGGTCGGCGCGCTCCTTGGCGTCGCGGGCGGCCTTCACCCGGGCCTCGGCCTTGCGCTTCGCGTCGGCCTCGGCCTTCGCCTGGGCGGCGGCCTTGGCGGCGGCCTCCTGGGCCTCCAGCTCCTGGGCGGCGGCCTGGGCGTCGACCTGGTCGGCCAGCGTGTCCGTGATGACCGCCTGGTTGAGGCCGGTGTCCTCCAGCGATCCCGGAGCGGCGTCCGGGGCGGCGGCGAGCGCCGGGGAAGCGAGGGTTCCGATGACGCCGGTGGTGGCGAGGGCCGCGACTCCGGCGACGTGTGCGCTCTTGCGGCTCAGACGGCTCGGGGCACGGTGCTTCCCGGTGGCACGGGTGAACGCCATGAAGCGGCTGGTCCTTTCCTTCCTTCTCGCCTACCGGGTTAGCTGACGGGTTCGGAGCAGGAAGGTCTCCTACGGGCCCCTCCGCACGGGTGCGAAGGCGTCCGATTCACCCCAGGGACTTCATGGGTCCCCGGCTCCCCAGGCTCGCGCCTGACGGGGACTCGGCGATGGCTGCCCGGTGCCGCGGGTGCGGCGGGTTCCGGTCGGACAGCGCACTAGACGCTAAGCGGCCGATCTTTCAATCACCAAACAGACACGGTTTTTTGTAGCGCACGCCACAGGGCAGACACCTAGCCTCCGCAACAAAGCGGACATATGGATGGGCCCGGAAAAGACCTGCGAAGGAGCCGGCGAGGAGGCCACGGCCACCGGCGCACAGACCAGGACACCGGGCACCGGGCACCGGGGCGGGCAGCGGCTCACCCGGCGCCGGATCGTCGCTCGTGTTCGGGCGCCACGGATCGTTCACAGGGCCCGGACCGTTCGCGAGGCCCGGATCGGACCGCGGAACAGGGCGGACCCCGGCATCGGGCGATGCCGGGGTCCTGGACGGGCCGTCAGGAGACGCCGCGTCAATCAGCCGCCTACGACGGTCACTTCACCGATGCCCAGCGCCTCGACGGGCTCCTTGATCTCGGACGCGTCCCCGACGAGGACCGTGACCAGACGGTCCACCGGGAAGGCGCTGACGACCGCCGCGGTGGCCTCCACGGTGCCCGTCTCCGCGAGCCGCGCGTACAGCTGCGCCTGGAAGTCGTCCGGGAGGTGCTGCTCGACCTGGTCCGCGAGGGTGCCCGCGACGGAGGCGGCCGTCTCGTACTTGAGCGGCGCGACACCCACCAGGTTCTGCACCGCCGTCTCGCGCTCGGCGTCGGTCAGACCCTCGGCGGCGAGGGTGCGCAACACCTTCCACAGGTCGTCGAGCGCCGGGCCCGTGTTGGGCGTGTCGACCGAGCCGCTGATGGCGAGCATGGCCGCCCCGCCGTCGGGGCCGGAGAGCAGCACCTGGCCGAAGGCCCGCACGCCGTAGGTGTAGCCCTTCTCCTCGCGCAGGACCCGGTCCAGCCGGGACGTGAGGGTGCCGCCCAGGCAGTAGGTGCCGAGCACCTGGGCCGGCCACAGGCGGTCGTGCCGGTCGGGACCGATGCGGCCGATGAGCAGCTGCGTCTGTACGGCGCCGGGGCGGTCGA
This sequence comes from Streptomyces ficellus, assembly GCF_009739905.1. Taxonomy (NCBI): domain Bacteria; kingdom Bacillati; phylum Actinomycetota; class Actinomycetes; order Kitasatosporales; family Streptomycetaceae; genus Streptomyces; species Streptomyces ficellus. The sequence continues at coordinate 1,684,716 of NZ_CP034279.1, forward strand.
CGATGACGACGCGACCGGTGTCGTCGGCCGTCACGGCCGGTACGGGGCGGGGCTCGGCGCTGTTGCCGGTCCAGGCCCCGAGGGTGTCGGCGAGCACCGCGTCGAGGTCCACGCCGGTGAGGTCGCCGACGACGACCGCGGTGGCGGTGGCGGGCCGGATGTGCGCCTCGTAGAAGGCGCGTACGGCGGCCGCGTCGATCCGGGCGACGGTCTCCTCGGTGCCCTGGCGGGGGCGGGACACGCGCGAGTCGGCCGGGAACAGCTCCTTGGAGAGCTGCATGGCGGCGCGGCGGGCCGGGTTGGCGATCTCGTGCGGGATCTCGTCCAGCCGGTTGCGGACGAGGCGCTCGACCTCGCTGTCGGCGAAGGCGGGGGCGCGCAGCGACTCGGCGACCAGGCCGAGGGCCTTGCCCAGGCGGGAGACCGGCACCTCCAGGGAGACCCGTACGCCGGGGTGGTCGGCGTGCGCGTCGAGGGTGGCGCCGCAGCGCTCCAGCTCGGCCGCGTACTCCTCGGCGGAGTGCTTGTCGGTGCCCTCGGACAAGGCGCGCGCCATGATCGTGGCGACGCCGTCGAGGCCCTCGGGCTCGGCCTCCAGCGGGGCGGCGAGGAAGATCTCGACGGCCACCACCTGCTGGCCGGGGCGGTGGCAGCGCAGCACCGTCATACCGTTGCCGAGGGTGCCGCGGTCGGGGGCGGGGAAGGCCCACGGCTTGGCGGTGCCCGGCGTGGGCTGCGGGTGGAAGTCCATGGACGTCAGGGACACAGCGGCGTCGCTCACTGGTCGGCCCCCTCTTCTGCCTGGTCGCTGTGGTCGGTGCTGAGCGGTTCGTAGACCAGCACGGCCCGGTTGTCGGGGCGGAGGCGGGCCTTGGCGACCGCCTGCACCTCCTCGGCGGTGACGTCGAGGACGCGCTGGACGGCGGTCAGGGCGAGCTGCGGGTCGCCGAACAGCACGGCGTACCGGCACAGTTCGTCCGCGCGGCCGGCGACCGTACCGAGCCGGTCCAGCCACTCGCGCTCCAGCTGGGCCTGGGCGCGCTCCATCTCCTCGGGGGTGGGGCCCTCGGCGGCGAACCGGGCCAGCTCCTCGTCGACGGCCGCCTCGATGTCCGGCACCTCCACACCGCCGGAGGTCTTCACGTCCAGCCAGCCGAGCGACGGCGCGCCGGCCAGGCGCAGCAGGCCGAAACCGGCCGCAACGGCCGTGCGGTCGCGGCGCACCAGGCGGTTGTGCAGCCGCGACGACTCGCCACCGCCCAGGACGGTGAGGGCGATGTCGGCCGCGTCGCACTCGCGCGTGCCGTCGTGCGGGAGCCGGTAGGCGGCCATCAGGGCGCGCGCCGGGACCTCCTCCTCGACGACCTCGCGCAGCTGCTCGCCGATGACCTCGGGCAGCGTCCCGTCCCTGGGCGGCTGCTTGCCGTCGTGGGAGGGGATGGAGCCGAAGTACTTCTCGACCCAGGCCAGGGTCTGCTCGGGGTCGATGTCCCCGACGATCGACAGGACCGCGTTGTTCGGGGCGTAGTAGGTGCGGAAGAAGTTCCGCGCGTCCTCGAGGGTGGCGGCGTCCAGGTCGGCCATGGAGCCGATCGGGGTGTGGTGGTAGGGGTGGCCCTCCGGGTAGGAGAGGGCGGTCAGCTTCTCGAAGGCCGTGCCGTAGGGCACGTTGTCGTACCGCTGGCGGCGCTCGTTCTTGACGACGTCCCGCTGGTTCTCCATGGACTCTTCGTCGAGCGCGGCGAGCAGCGAGCCCATCCGGTCGGCCTCCAGCCAGAGCGCGAGCTCCAGCTGGTGGGCGGGCATGGTCTCGAAGTAGTTGGTGCGCTCGAAGCTGGTCGTGCCGTTGAGGGAGCCGCCGGCGCCCTGCACCAGCTCGAAGTGGCCGTTGCCCTGGACCTGCTTCGAGCCCTGGAACATCAGGTGCTCGAAGAGGTGGGCGAGGCCGGTGCGGCCCTTGACCTCGTGGCGGGAGCCGACGTCGTACCAGAGGCAGACCGCGGCGACCGGGGTCAGGTGGTCCTCGGAGAGCACCACGCGCAGGCCGTTGGCCAGGCGGTGCTCGGTCGCTGTCAGGCCGCCGGAGCCGGCCTGGGCTGTGGCCGTGTGACCCATGGGCATGTACGTCCCTTCGATCGCTATGTGCAAAAGTCCAGCTGCGGGCCGCTGCGGAAGTCCTGCCACTGTATGCGGCTGCTGCGCCCTGCCGCGGACCGCTGTGGAAGTGCTGCCACTGTATGCAAGCGGACTGACACCCCGCGAAGTTCCCGGATCCCCGTGGCGTCCCTCTTCCGGGTCGCGGTCGGCGTTGTCAGTGGGACGGTCCACAATGGGCGTCGTCAGATCAACCTTGTTGGTGAAGGAGCCGCAGCCGCGATGGCCCGCCGCAGCACGAAGACCGCGCAGCCCGACGACTTCGAGGAGAAGATCCTCGACATCGACGTCGTCGACGAAATGCAGGGCTCCTTCCTCGAGTACGCGTACTCGGTGATCTACTCCCGGGCCCTGCCGGACGCCCGTGACGGCATGAAGCCGGTCCACCGCCGCATCGTGTACCAGATGAACGAGATGGGTCTGCGGCCGGAGCGCGGCTTCGTCAAGTGCGCCCGGGTCGTCGGTGAGGTGATGGGCAAGCTCCATCCGCACGGCGACGCGTCGATCTACGACGCCCTGGTGCGCATGGCGCAGCCGTTCTCGATGCGCCTGCCGCTGGTGGACGGGCACGGGAACTTCGGCTCGCTGGGCAATGACGACCCGCCGGCCGCCATGCGGTACACCGAGTGCCGGATGGCCGACGCGACGTCCCTGATGACGGAGTCGATCGACGAGGACACCGTCGACTTCAACCCGAACTACGACGGGCAGGAGCGGGAGCCGGTGGCGCTGCCCGCCGCCTTCCCGAACCTCCTGGTGAACGGCGCGTCCGGCATCGCGGTCGGCATGGCGACCAACATGCCCCCGCACAACCTGGGCGAGGTCATCGCCGCCGCCCGGCACCTCATCAGGCACCCGGGCGCCGACCTGGAGACCCTGATGCGGTACGTGCCGGGTCCCGACCTCCCGACCGGTGGCCGGATCGTGGGCCTGTCCGGCATCAAGGACGCGTACGAGTCGGGCCGCGGCTCCTTCAAGATCCGGGCGACGGTGTCCGTGGAGAACGTGACGGCGCGCCGCAAGGGCCTGGTCGTCACGGAACTGCCCTTCGCGGTCGGCCCGGAGAAGGTGATCGCGAAGATCAAGGACCTGGTGGGGTCCAAGAAGCTCCAGGGCATCGCCGACGTCAAGGACCTGACCGACCGCGAGCACGGGCTGCGCCTGGTCATCGAGGTCAAGAACGGCTTCATCCCGGAGGCCGTGCTGGAGCAGCTCTACAAGCTGACGCCCATGGAGGAGTCCTTCGGCATCAACAACGTGGCGCTGGTCGACGGCCAGCCGCTCACGCTCGGGCTGAAGGAGCTGCTGGAGGTGTACCTGGACCACCGTTTCGAGGTGGTCCGGCGCCGCAGCGAGTTCCGGCGCGGCAAGAAGCGCGACCGGCTCCACCTGGTCGAGGGCCTGCTCGTCGCGCTGCTCGACATCGACGAGGTCATCCGTGTCATCCGGTCGAGCGACAACTCGGCGCAGGCCAAGGAGCGGCTGATCGAGCGGTTCTCGCTGAGCGAGATCCAGACGCAGTACATCCTGGACACACCGCTGCGCCGGCTGACCAAGTTCGACCGGATCGAGCTGGAGAGTGAGCGCGACCGGCTGAACAGCGAGATCGAGGAGCTGACCCGGATCCTGGAGTCGGACGCGGAGCTGCGCAAGCTGGTCTCGTCGGAACTGGCCGCCGTCGGCAAGAAGTTCGCCACGGACCGGCGCACCGTCCTGCTGGAGTCGGCCGGCACGCCGGTCGCGGCGGCGTCCCTGGAGGTCGCGGACGACCCCTGCCGGGTGCTGCTGTCGTCGACGGGGCTGCTGGCCCGTACGGCGAGCGGGGAGCCGCTGCCGGACAGCGGCGGCCGGCGCGCCAAGCACGACGCGATCGTCTCGGCGGTGCCCGCGACGCAGCGCGGCGAGGTGGGCGTGGTGACGTCCGCCGGGCGGCTGCTGCGGCTGTCGGTGATCGACCTCCCGCAGCTGCCGGACACGGCGTCGGCGCCGAACCTGTCGGGCGGCGCGCAGGTGTCGGAGTTCCTGACGCTGGAGAAGGACGAGACGGTGATGTGCCTGACCACCCTGGACGAGTCGTCGCCGGGGCTGGCGATCGGCACGCGCCAGGGCGTGGTCAAGCGCGTGGTGCCGGACTATCCGGCGAACAAGGAGGAGCTGGAGGTCATCGGCCTCAAGGAGGGCGACCGGATCGTCGGTGCGGCCGAGCTGCGCACGGGCGAGGAGGACCTGGTCTTCATCACCTCCGACGCGCAGCTGCTGCGGTTCCAGGCCTCCCAGGTCCGGCCGCAGGGCCGTCCCGCGGGCGGTATGGCGGGCGTCAAGCTGGCGGCGGGCGCCGAGGTGATCTCCTTCACCGCGGTCGACCCGGCGCAGGACGCCGTGGTGTTCACGGCCGCCGGTTCGTCCGGGGCGCTGGACCCGACGGCGGCCACGTCGGCGAAGCTGACGCCGTTCGACCAGTACCCGCGCAAGGGCCGCGCCACCGGCGGCGTGCGCTGCCAGCGGTTCCTGAAGGGCGAGGACGTGCTGGTCCTCGCCTGGGCGGGCGCGGCACCGGCCCGCGCGGCCCAGAAGAACGGCACCCCGGTGGACCTGCCGGAGATCGACCCGCGCCGCGACGGCTCGGGCACCCCGCTCCCCAAGCCGGTCGCGGTGCTGGCGGGCCCGGCGTCGTAACGGGCATCGCGTCCGGCGCGCCCGCCGAGCAGCGGGCGCGCCGAGTGGCGGGCGCGCCGGTCCTGCTGCCGGTCAGCGCCAGGGGATGTTCCGCCAGGGGCTGCCCTCGTCGTCGGTGAGCAGCCGGTGGGCGGTAAGGGCTTCCACGTAGAAGTGCCCATACTCCTCGCCGTCGAAGCGCAGCACCCTCCCGAGCGTGTACCCCGCCGAGAAGCCCTCCCAGGAGGAGTACGCGGCCTTGGCGAGCGCGCCCGCGTGGACGATGGTCTGCTCCGCCTGCTGCGGGTCGCAGTAGCGGGCGGCAAGGCCCCACCGGGCGAGGTTGACGGCCCTGCCGTAGTCGTACGCCGAGGCCGTGGTGACCCAGCCGTCCTCCGCCAGCAGCCCGTCCGCCCGGAACCGCGCCTCGTAGCGCATGATGCGGCGCACCAGCTCCTCCATCTTCGCGACCAGCGCTGGCGAGGCTCCTCGGTCCTGGAAACCTCCGGCGGCGGTCTCGCGCCACAGGTCGGCGGGCGGAAGCTCGCCGATGCTCTTGCGGAGCTGTTCGCGCACGCGCAGCGCGTACTCGGGCTCGGCCGGACTGTTGCTGTAGTCCAGCAGGAACGCGGTCTGCCGCTGCCAGCCGTCGTGGTCGGTGATGTCCCACAAGTTGCGCAGCGTGCGCCGCTCCGAGGTGTAGTCGCCGCAGACCGTGCCGACCTCGTTCCAGGGCACGCCGTTGGACACCGCGAGGTGCGCCCCGCAGGCGAGCCCGAAGGCGAGCGGTCCGAAGAGCGGCCCGGTGTGCAGGGCGGTCAGGCTCGGCACACAGCAGCGGTCGGCCTCGACCACCTTGGCGTCGGCGGCAGCCTCGGCATGCAGGGTGCGCCACAGGGCGCGGTCCTGGGGCGACGCGGGCAGGTTCAGCGCGGCCGGGGTGAACGGGTTGACGGCGAGCCACTGCCCGGGCGCGGACCACGGGTAATCCGCCACCCAGCCCAGCGTCACTTCGTGGAACACCCAGTCCGGGCGCCAGGGCGGCAGCACGCCGCGGGTGAACAAGGGCCTGTACGTGCCCCTGTTCGCCGGGTCCACCGCCACGCGCCACCGGACCGTGTTCGGCTCGGCGTCGACCTCGTGACGGACTTGGCCGATGAACAGCTCGGCGCCCGCCAGGACCCGCAGCTGCGCCTGCACGTCCCCGCGCAGCCCCGCCTCGTGGAGCTGCCGCTCGACGTGCGTGGGCGGGACCCAGCTCATGCGCACGGCCCGCTCCGGTCGCGTCCTGTTCCGGTCCCGGTCCCGGTCGGCGGTGTCCCGTGCGTCATCCCTCGTTTCACGGGAACGATCTTATGAATCGTCCTCGCCGGCCCCGTCCTCGGGCTCCGGTACGTAACGCAGCACGCCCCACATGCTGTGCTCCTCCGGGGTGTCGTCCGGGCCGGTGACGCGGCAGTCGTCCAGGGCCTTGTGGAGGGCGTCGCCGTTCGTGCCGGAGCCGATGAGGACGAGCTGGGTGAGGCGCTGCGCGCCGGGCGGCCAGGGGTCCGGGTAGAAGCGGAGGAAACGGCCGACTGCGTGCACGGAGTAGCGGTTGGCCGGGTCGAGGGCGCCGAAGTCGACGAAGCCCTTGATGCGGTAGAGGCCCTCGGGGCGGGAGTCGAGGAAGTCGAGCAGTCGGCGCGGGTGCATCGGCTCGTCGGCGGTGAAGGAGACGGTGTCGTACGCCGCGTGCGGGTGGGCGTGGTGCTCGTCCTCGCGCAGGTCGTCGAAGGAGAGCTGCCCTTCGATCTCGTCGTCCCGGCGCGTGGCGCGGTCGAAGAGCAGCTCCGGATCGACCCTGCCGTACGCGGCGTCGACGACGGCGGCGCGCTCGGCGAGGCCCGCGACGGCCGTGTGGACGCGGCGCAGCTCCGCCGGGTCCACCCGGTCGGCCTTGTTGACGACGACGAGGTCGGCGATGGCCAGGTGCCGGTCGGTCTCGGGGTGCCGTGCGCGGGTGGCGTCGAACTCGGCGGCGTCGACGACCTCGACGAGCCCCCCGTACACGACCCGCTCGTTGTCACTGGCGAGGATCATCCGCACCAGTTCCTGCGGCTCGGCGAGGCCGCTCGCCTCGATGACGATGACGTCGAGGCGGGAGGAGGGGCGGGTCAGGGTCTCCAGGTAGGTGTCGAGCTCGCTCGCGTCGACGGCGCAGCACAGGCAGCCGTTGCCCAGGGAGACCGTGGAGCCGACCTGCCCGGCGACGGTCATGGCGTCGATCTCGATCGACCCGAAGTCGTTGACCATGACGCCGACGCGGGTGCCTCTGGCGCTGCGGAGCAGATGGTTCAGCAGGGTCGTCTTGCCCGACCCCAGGAAGCCCGCGAGGACGACGACGGGGATCTGCTGTGCGCTGGTCAAGGGGCACCCTTCTCGGTCGGTTCGCGGCCCCCAGGATAGGCGGGTGGGCGTGACCCCGGACATTTCGCGAAGGGCGGGGCTCCGTCTACGGTTCCTGGCATGACTCCCGCGCCCGCCTCACCGCCCGTCTCCGCCGCGCCCCCGGTCGCGCGCGGGCCGGTGACGCGTGGACCGGTGGCACGGCGGCTGCGGTTCGGCTGGCCGCAGCGGGTGTTCTCGCAGGTGCTGCTGATGCAGCTGACCATTGTGGTGAGCGTGACGGCGCTGGCCACCGGCCTGTTCCTGGCGCCGCTGAGCGCCCAGCTCGACGATCAGGCGATGCGGCGGGCCCTGGCGATCGCGGAGACGACCGCGTCGGGCGAGGTCGCCGCCGAGCTGACGAGCACGCCGCCGGACGCCGCCGGGCCCGTCCAGGCGGAGGCCGAGCGGATCCGGACGGCCACCGGCGCCGAGTACGTGGTGATCATGGACCGGCGGGGTGTCCGGTGGTCGCACACCGACCCGGCGCAGGTCGGCAGGAAGGTCTCCACCGACCCGAGCGAGGCGCTCGCGGGCAGGGAGGTGATGGAGATCGACAGCGGTACGCTCGGCCGCTCGGCGCGCGGAAAGGTTCCGCTGCGCGACGCGGCGGGTGAGATCGTCGGCGCGGTGTCCGTCGGCATCGAGTACGACAGCGTCCGCGCCCGGCTGCTGGCGGCGATCCCGGGCCTGCTGGCGTACGCGGGCGGAGCCCTGGCCGTCGGGGCGCTCGCCGCGTACCTGATCTCACGGCGGCTTCAACGGCGTACGCACGACCTGGCGTTCTCGGACATTTCGGCACTGCTCGCCGAACGTGAGGCGATGCTGCACGGCATCCGCGAGGGCGTCGTGGCGCTGGACCGGGCCGGGCGGATCCGGTTGGTGAACGACGAGGCACAGCGGCTCCTGGGCGTGGGCCCGGAGGCGACGGGCCGACCGCTGGACGAGGCCCTCGGAGAGGGCCGTACGACGGACGTGCTGGCCGGGCGGGTCACCGGGGAGGACCTGGTGACCGTGCGCGGGCACCGGGTGCTGATCGCCAACCGGATGCCGACGGACGACGGTGGCGCCGTGGCCACGCTCCGGGACCGGACGGAGCTGGAGCGGCTCGGGCGCGAGCTGGACTCCACGCGCGGCCTGATCGACGCCCTCCGGGCACAGGACCATGAGCACGCCAACCGGATGCACACGCTGCTGGGGCTGCTGGAGCTGGAGATGCACGAGGAGGCCGTGGAGTACGTCACCGAGGTGGTGGGCGTGCACCGGGCGACGGCCGAGCAGGTCACCGAGAAGGTGCACGACCCGCTGCTGGCCGCGCTGCTGGTGGGCAAGGCCACGGTGGCGGCTGAGCGGGGCGTCTCGCTGCGGCTCACGCCCGGCACGCTCCTGCCCGACCGGCTGGTCGAGCCGCGCGAGCTGGTGACGGTCGTGGGCAACCTCGTGGACAACGCGGTCGACGCGGCGGCCGGGTCCGGGGAGCCGCTCGTCGAGGTGGAGCTGCGGGCGGAGGGCCGGACGGCGGTGCTCCGGGTCACCGACAGCGGGCCCGGCGTTCCGCCCGAGCGGCGGGAGCTGGTGTTCACGGAGGGCTGGTCCACCAAGGACCTCCCCGCGCACGGGGGCCGCCGGGGGCTGGGCCTGGCCATGGTGCGCCGCCTCGCCGAACGCCAGGGCGGCAGCGCCCAGGTGTCACCGGCCCCGGGTGGAGGGGCGGAGTTCACCGTCGTCCTCCCCGAGGCCCTGACGGACCGCGCCACCGCCACGGCCACGGCCACGGCCACCGCCGAGGAGGACGGTACGGAGGTGGCGGCCGTCCCGGCCGGTCCCGGGCAGCCATCGCGGGACGAGCACGCCGGGGGTTCGGGCGCCGACCCCGCCGGGGAAGGGCGCCCGACCGGTCCGGGAGGTGCGCCGTGATCCGCGTCCTCGTCGTGGACGACGACGTCCGGGTCGCGGAGATCAATGCCGCGTACGTCGCCAAGGTGCCCGGTTTCGCAGTGGCCGCGCTGGCCCACACCGCGGCGGAGGCGCTCGCCCGCGTCGAGGAACTGCCGGTCGACCTCGTCCTGCTCGACCATTACCTGCCCGACGAGAACGGCCTCGCGGTCGTACGGGAGCTGCGCCGTCGCGGCCGGCAGACGGACGTGATCATGGTGACGGCGGCCCGTGACGTGGCCACCGTCCAGGCGGCCCAGCGGCACGGCGCGCTCCAGTATCTGGTGAAGCCGTTCAACTTCGCGGGCCTGCGCCCCAAACTCGAGGCCTACGCGGCGCTCCGGCGCACGCTCGACGGCGGTGGCGAGGCCGAGCAGGCGGAGGTGGACCGCATCTTCGGCGCGCTGTCGGTGGGTTCGGGGGCACCGGACCTGCCCAAGGGGCACTCCCCCACCACCGCCGACCTCGTACGCAAGGTGCTGCGCGCCGCCGACGGCCCGCTGTCCGCACAAGAGATCGCGGAACGGGCCGGGGTGAGCCGGCAGACGGCCCAGCGGTACCTGAAGCTGCTGGAGCGGGCCGGCCGGGTGCGCCTGTCGCTCAAGTACGGCGAGACCGGCCGTCCCGAGCACCGCTACACCTGGGCCGCCTCCTGACCCTGACCACCTCCTGATCCCGGGCCGACCGTCCACCCCGCCCCTCCCGTACCCCCGCCCGTCCGGTACCGCCGCCCTGCTACACCGCGCCCGCGCCCGTCAGCGCCCGGACTTCCGTCTCGGCGTGCCTGGCCTCGTCGGGGGCCTCGCGGGAGGTGACCGTGCCGAGCCAGCCGGCCAGGAAGCCCAGCGGGATGGAGACCATGCCGGGGTTCTCCAGCGGGAAGACCTGGAAGTCCATGCCGGGGAAGAGCGCCCCGGGGCTCCCGGACACCACCGGCGAGAGCACCACGAGCAGCACGGCCGGGACGAGGCCTCCGTACACCGACCAGACCGCGCCGCGCGTGGTGAAGTTCCGCCAGAACAGGGAGTAGAGCAGCACGGGCAGGTTCGCGGAGGCCGCCACCGCGAAGGCCAGCCCGACGAGGAACGCCACGTTGAGGTCCTGGGCGAGGAGCCCGAGCGCGATGGCGACGGCCCCGACGCCGGCGGCCGCGACGCGCGCCACGGCGACTTCGCCGTAGCGCCGCTTCCGTCCGGGTCGCCTGAGCGAGGCGTAGAGGTCATGGGCGACGGACGCCGAGGAGGCCAGGGTGATTCCGGCGACCACGGCGAGGATCGTCGCGAAGGCCACCGCGGCGACGACCGCGAACAGCACGGTGCCGCCGGTCGAGCCGGCTCCGCCGCCGAGGTCGAGGGCGAGCAGCGGCACCGCCGTGTTCCCCGCGGCGTTCGACGCCCGTACCTCCCCGGTGCCGACGATCGCCGCCGCGCCGAAGCCCAGGACGATCGTCATGAGGTAGAAGCTGCCGATGAGGCCGATGGCCCAGACGACCGAGCGGCGCGCGGCCCGTGCGGTGGGCACGGTGTAGAAGCGGGAGAGGATGTGCGGCAGCCCGGCGGTGCCCAGGACCAGCGCGAGGCCGAGGCTGATGAAGTCCAGCCGCGCGGTCCAGTCGCCGCCGTACCTGAGGCCGGGCGCGAGGAAGTCCCGCCCGTGGCCGCTGCGTTCGGCCGCGGAGGTCAGCAGCTGGTTGACGTCGCCGTGGAAGCGCAGCAGGACGAGCACGGTGAGCGCGACCGCGCCGGCCATCAGGAGCACCGCCTTGACGATCTGGATCCAGGTGGTGGCCCGCATCCCTCCCAACGACACGTAGATCACCATCAGCGCGCCGACGCCGATGACCGTCCATGAGCGCGCGACCTCGCTCGTACCGCCCAGCAGCAGCGCGACCAGGCTGCCCGCCCCCACCATCTGTGCCACCAGGTAGAGAACGGACACGGTGACCGAGGACGTTCCCGCCGCGATCCTGACCGGGCGTTCACGCATCCGTGCCGCGATCACGTCGGCGAGCGTGAACCGGCCGCAGTTGCGCACCAGTTCCGCCACCAGGAACAGCACGACCAGCCAGGCGACCAGGAAGCCGACCGAGTAGAGCATCCCGTCGTAGCCGAAGAGGGCGATCAGGCCGGAGATACCGAGGAATGACGCGGCGGACATGTAGTCGCCGGCGATCGCGAAACCGTTCTCCATGGGCGAGAACAGCCGCCCTCCGGCGTAGAACTCCTCCGCCGAACCGCGCCGGTGGCGGCTCACCCAGGTGGTGATCGCCAGAGTGCCCGCGATGAAGGCGCTGAACAGCAGCAGCGCGAGTAGCTGGTGGTCCGCGGTCAACGGTCGGCCGCCCCTCGCGTGAGCTCCTGCGTGTCCCAGCGGAGGTCGAGGGCCGCACGGTCGCGGTGCAGCCGGGCGTGGCGGGTGTACGCCCACGTCAGGACGAAGGTGGTGAGGAACTGTCCGAGCCCCGCGACCATCGCGACGTTCACCGCGCCGGCCACCGGGCGGGACATCAGCTGCGGCGCCGTGGTCGCCGCCACGACGTAGGCCAGGTACCAGGCGAGGAAGGCCAGGACGGCCGGTACGACGAAACGGCGGTAGCGCCCGCGTACCTCCTGGAAGGCGGCGCTGCGCTGCACCTCCAGGTAGATGTCGGCCGCGCTGCGCCGGTCGTCCGGCGTCCCGCCGAGGTCGGGACCGGGGCCGGGACCGGGCACCGGCGGCGCCTCGGCCCCGGTGCCGTCCACCTCGCCCCAGCCGGAGGCTAGTGCGTCGTACCACGGGTCATCGATCCGCATCGCCGCGGCATCGAGCCCTTCCCTGTTCTCCACCGGTCAACTCTCCTTGTCGGCGAACCGTTTCGGCCGCGTGCACAAGGATGGGCAGACCGGGCACATCCCGGACTCTTCTCTCGCCGCTCTTCACCCCATCAGGTGATGTTGACGCCGATGTCCCGGCTCCGGGCGGTATAGGAGCCGGGACGTGCGCGCCGGGCCGTCAGGCGTCGATGCGGGAGCGGTCGAGGGTCGCGGCGGAGCTGGTGATGAACTCCTTGCGCGGGGCCACGTCGTTGCCCATCAGGAGGTCGAAGACCTGCTCCGCGCCCTCGAGGTCACCGATGTTGATCCGGCGCAGGGTGCGGTGCCTCGGGTCCATCGTGGTCTCCGCTAGCTGGTCGGCGTCCATCTCTCCGAGGCCCTTGTAACGCTGGATGGAGTCCTTGTACCGGATGTTCTTGCGCTGGAACTCGAGCAGCGTCTGCCGCAGCTCGTTGTCCGAGTACGTGTACACGTACTTGTCCTGGCCCTTCTTGGGCTGGATCAGCTCGATCCGGTGCAGCGGCGGTACGGCGGCGAAGACGCGGCCCGCCTCGACCATCGGCCGCATGTAGCGCTGGAAGAGCGTCAGCAGCAGGCAGCGGATGTGCGCGCCGTCGACATCGGCGTCCACGAGGAGGACGATCTTGCCGTACCGCGCGGCGTCGATGTCGAAGGTCCGGCCGGACCCGGCTCCTATGACCTGGATGATCGCGCCGCACTCGGCGTTCTTGAGCATGTCCGAGACGGACGACTTCTGGACGTTGAGGATCTTTCCCCGGATCGGCAGCAGCGCCTGGAACTCGCTGTTGCGGGCGAGCTTGGCCGTGCCGAGCGCGGAGTCGCCCTCGACGATGAACAGCTCGCTGCGCTCCACGTCGTCGCTGCGGCAGTCGGCGAGCTTGGCCGGCAGCGACGAGGACTCCAGCGCGGTCTTGCGGCGCTGCGCCTCCTTGTGCTGACGGGCCGCGATCCGCGTACGGGCGGCGGCGACGGCCTTCTCCAGCACCGCGCGGGCCTGGGCCTTGGCGTCCCGCTTGGTGGAGGTGAGGAAGGCCTTCAGCTCCTTGGCCACCACGTTGGCGACGATGCGGTTCGCCGCCGACGTGCCGAGGACCTCCTTGGTCTGGCCCTCGAACTGCGGCTCGGCGAGCCGCACGGTCACCACGGCGGTGAGGCCCTCCAGGGCGTCGTCCTTGACGATGTCGTCCTCGGCGACGCGCAGCATCTTGGCGGAGCGCAGCACCTCGTTCATGGTCTTGGTGACGGCCCGCTCGAAGCCGGTGACGTGGGTGCCGCCCTTGGGGGTGGCGATGATGTTCACGAACGACTTGATGGAGGAGTCGTACCCGGTGCCCCAGCGCAGGGCGACGTCGACGCCCAGCTCACGGGTGACCTCGGTGGGCGTCATGTGCCCGCGCTCGTCGAGGACGGGCACGGTCTCCTTGAAGGTGCCCTGCCCGGACAGCCGGAGCACGTCGCAGACGGCCTTGTCCTGCGCCAGGTACTCGCAGAACTCGCTGATGCCCCCGTCGAAGCGGAACGTCTCCTCGCTCTTGCCCTGCCCCTCCAGGTCCCGCTCGTCGCGCACGACGATGGTGAGGCCCGGCACCAGGAAGGCGGTCTGGCGGGCGCGCTGGTGCAGGTTCTCCAGGGAGAGCTTGGCGTCCTTGAGGAAGATCTGCCGGTCCGCCCAGTACCGCACGCGGGTGCCGGTGCGCGTCTTCGGCACGCGCTTGGTCTTGCGCAGGCCGTTGCCCGGGTCGAACGGGGCGTCCGGGCCCGACTCGGTGAAGATCCCGGGGACGCCGCGGCGGAAGCTGATGCTGTGCGTGGAGCTGCTGCGGTCGACCTCGACGTCGAGCCGCGCCGACAGGGCGTTCACCACGGAGGCGCCCACGCCGTGCAGACCGCCGGAGGCGGCGTACGACCCGCCGCCGAACTTGCCGCCGGCGTGCAGCTTGGTCATGACGACCTCGACACCGGAGAGGCCGGTCTTGGGCTCGACGTCGACGGGGATGCCGCGGCCGTTGTCCCTGACCTCCACCGAGCCGTCGTCGTGCAGGATGACCTCGATGTGGTCGCAGTACCCTCCGAGGGCCTCGTCGACGGAGTTGTCGATGATCTCCCAGAGGCAGTGCATCAGGCCGCGGCTGTCGGTGGACCCGATGTACATTCCGGGTCGCTTGCGAACCGCCTCGAGCCCCTCAAGGACGAGCAGGTGCCGCGCGGTGTAGTTGGAACCGTCACGGTCTGCGGTCAGCAGCGCACTGGACGGCACGGACGTCTCGGCGGTCACGCGGTTCGCTCCTCGCTGAATTTGGATAGTGGCCCGTGGGGGTAAGGGCCCGGCGTCTGTCACCGGTCAGAGGGTACAGAGGCCTGGTAGAGCCGTTGTCACGCCACCCACGTGGAAACTCATGCTAGTCCAGAGTCGCAAGGGTGTTCGATCCCTCGAAGGAGTGACGTGGACATCACGTTCCCTTCCAGGCATGAACCATTTAGGCTCCGGGCACGTCCTCATGAACAACCGGCAACCAGCCGGGAGGGCTGCACGAGACTGAACGAGACAAGCAACGCGAAACCCGTAGAGCACAGCAATACGGCTCATTCGCCGCCAACCGGCAGCAGACAGCCACCCTGGAAAAACTTTCAGGGAAAAGCCACGAGCGGGAACGTTTCCGGCCTGGTTGGATGTTGACCCTGGTACGACAGCTCGTCGAGCTAGAGAAGAGGCGACGTGACTACTGTTCTGACCCCCGCGAGCCCGCTGACGGCCGCCGACCGCTGCGACCGCTGCGGCGCCCAGGCATATCTGCGCGTCGTGCTGACCAGCGGTGGTGAACTGCTCTTCTGCGCCCACCACGGGCGCAAGTTCGAGCCGGAACTCAAGAAGATCGCCGCGGAAATACAGGATGAGACGGACCGGCTCACCACCGTTCCGAGCGCAGTCGAAGAGGACCGCTGACACTCGCATCCCCGACGAGCCAGGGGCCGGTCCCGGACCGGCCGATGGGCGGCCACCCCCACCAGGGGGAGGTCGCCCGTTCTCATGCCCTCTGCGGGCCGCCCCGGCCGTAGCGGTCACCGAGGCCGGAGGATCCGGCCACGGGCGCCGGCGGGCCTCGGGAGCCGCGCGCGGGGGCCGTCAGAGCGCCGGCAGCACCGCTGAGACGCGCGTGTACACCCCCGGGCTTCCCGGTTCGCCGCAGCCGCTGCCCCAGGACACCAGGCCGATGAGCCGCCCCCGGGCGACCAGTGGCCCGCCGCTGTCCCCCTGGCAGGCGTCCCGCCCGCCCTCGGCCACCCCCGCGCACAGCATCGTCGCGGGCAGGTACCCCCCGCCGCCCGCACCGGCCGGGTAGGCCCGCGCGCACACGTGGTCCGCCAGCACGCGCACGTCCGCCGCGCGCAGGCCGTAGGCGTACGAGCCGCCGCCCGTCGTGTCGCCCCAGCCGTACACCGCGGCGTTCGTGCCCGGCCGGTAGGCCGGATCGCCGGAGCGGGCGGCCTCGATGACGTACGAACGCGGCAGGGCGCTCGCCAGCGTGAGCACGGCCAGGTCGCCGGCCTGGGTGTCGGCGTCGTACTGAGGGCTGATCCACGCCGCGGACACCGGGATCTCGCGCCCGCCCGTCTCCCGCAGCTCCGTGCGTCCCGCGATGACCTTGAGGTCGCTCAGCTCCTTGACGTCCGTACCGAGCACCGTCGGCCCGAGGCAGTGCGCGGCGGTGACCACCTTCGTGGGCGCCACCACCACGCCGCCGCAGAACTGGCCCGCTCGCGTACCCCCGAACCGGTCACGGCTGGAGAGGGCCACGGCCCACGGACTGTCGGAGGCCCGCACCGGCTGCCCTCCGACGACGACGCTGTCGGCGGCGGCGGGCGCGGGCGTACTGAGCGGCAGGAAGGCCGTGGCCACGATGGCCGCCATGGCGGCGGTCCGCTTCCGGCTGATGGGACGACGCATGCGCTCTCCTGACTCTCCGGTGAACCAGCTTCACCCAGAGTCGACCAGTGCGCGACGCCCCGCACCCCCGCGGCGTCACCACGCCGACATGCCGGAGGGCCCGGTTCCCTTTCGGGAAACGGGCCCTCCGCCTGGTACGAAACCACCGGCCGCGACCGGGGCCGCGGGTCCGGCTCAGTCCAGGTAGTCGCGCAGCACCTGGGAACGCGACGGGTGACGCAGCTTGGACATGGTCTTGGACTCGATCTGGCGGATCCGCTCACGGGTCACGCCGTAGACCTTGCCGATCTCGTCGAGCGTCTTCGGCTGGCCGTCGGTCAGGCCGAAGCGCATGGAGACGACGCCGGCCTCACGCTCGGAGAGCGTGTCGAGGACCGAGTGCAGCTGCTCCTGGAGGAGCGTGAAGCTGACCGCGTCGGCCGGCACGACCGCCTCGGAGTCCTCGATGAGGTCACCGAACTCGCTGTCGCCGTCCTCGCCGAGCGGGGTGTGCAGCGAGATGGGCTCGCGGCCGTACTTCTGGACCTCGATGACCTTCTCGGGGGTCATGTCGAGCTCCTTGGCCAGCTCCTCCGGGGTGGGCTCACGGCCCAGGTCCTGGAGCATCTGGCGCTGGACGCGCGCGAGCTTGTTGATGACCTCGACCATGTGCACCGGGATGCGGATGGTGCGGGCCTGGTCGGCCATGGCGCGGGTGATCGCCTGACGGATCCACCAGGTGGCGTACGTGGAGAACTTGTAGCCCTTGGTGTAGTCGAACTTCTCGACCGCGCGGATCAGACCCAGGTTGCCCTCCTGGATCAGGTCCAGGAAGAGCATGCCGCGGCCGGTGTAGCGCTTGGCCAGGGAGACCACGAGACGGAGGTTGGCCTCCAGCAGGTGGTTCTTGGCGCGGCGGCCGTCCTCGGCGATGATCTCGAGCTCGCGCTTGAGCTTCGGCGCCAGCTTGTCGGAGTTCGCCAGCTTGTCCTCGGCGAACAGACCGGCCTCGATGCGCTTGGCGAGCTCGACCTCCTGCTCGGCGTTGAGGAGCGGGACCTTGCCGATCTGCTTCAGGTAGTCCTTGACCGGGTCCGCGGTGGCACCGGCGACGGCGACCTGCTGCGCGGGCGCGTCGTCCTCGTCCTCGTCGGAGAGGACGAAGCCCTTGTTCTCGCCCTCGGTCTCCTCGTCCTCACCCTTGCCGGGCGCGACGTCCTCGAGCAGCTCCTCGCCCTCGACGACCTCGTCGGAGTCCTTCTTGGACGTGGTCTTCTTCGCGGCGGTCTTCTTCGCGGCGGTCTTCTTCACCGCCGTCTTCTTGGCGGCGGTCTTCTTGGCGGCCGCCTTCTTGGCGGGCGTACCGGCCTCGTCGGCCGGCACGTCCTCGCTCTGGGCCGCCGGAGCCGCGGCGGCGACGGACTTCGTCACGGCCGACTTGGCGGTGACGGTCTTGGTGGCGGTGCGCTTCGCCGGGCTCTTCGCTGCGACGCTCTTGCGGGTGCGCTTCGGCGACTCCGCTGCACTGACCATCAGCGTCACACCCTCTTCCTCGAGGATCTGATTGAGGCTGCGCAGAACATTCTTCCACTGGGTTGGCGGAATCTGGTCAGCCTCGAAGGCCCGACGCACGTCATCGCCGGCGATCTGCCCATCAGCCTTTCCCCGCTCGATGAGCGCCATCACAGACTCGGACTCGGCGATCTCCGGCGGGAGCGTACGGGATGTGCTGGCCGACACGAACAACCTCTCGGAACGATGGAAACGGCTTCCGGCCCCGCCCAATGATCGGGCCGGAGCCGACGACCGTCGGCTGGGGATGTGCCGACGACGCGGGCTGAACCTCGGAGCGACACAGCGCCACGAACGGCGGCTGTATTCCCTCCTCGGCTGTCACCTCTTAGGTCATCGCAGGGCTTCGAAGAGCGTTACGCCCAATCCGCGTGGCCCGAGTCACACCCCGTATGCATCCAAATACCCCCAGACCGGGAGGTCACCCACGATCTCACCGTTGATTCCCCTTGATTCCCCTGGTTCTCCTGTTCCTCGCCCCGGTCCTCCGGGTGAGGAAGGGGCCTCGCCGCCTCCTCCGGGCCTCGCACCGCTCGCCCGCGGCCCCGGGCGGGGCCTGGGAACGGGCCTACCCCGATTCGGGCCGGACTACGTATGCGGCGGGCGTCCGGACGGAGGGGCGGCCGGTGGCCGGCGCGACCCTCGGGCGGCGGGTGTGCCGGGCGGGTGGCCGTCGGGCGGTGGCGTGTCGAGCCGGTGGCGTGTCGGCCCGGTGGGCCCGGAGGGGTGTCGCCCGGGTGTCGCCCGCCCGGGGCCGGTGGGGGCCGGGGGCCGAGGGCCGGCGCGGGGCCGGTGGGGCCGATGTTCCGGGCGCGCCGGGCCCCCGGGGTTCCGGGGCCCGGCGACACACGCCGTGTACGCGAGGGGAACGCGCTGGGGGACGGCTCAGTGCTCGCGCGGGGCGGGGACGACCCGCTCCACCTCGGGGTGGACCGTCAGCAGCTGGCGCATGGCGGCCTCGGCGGCCGGTCCGTCGCCGGCGGCCAGCGCGTCGACGATGCGCGCGTGGTGGGCCAGGCAGGGCTCGCTGGGGCGGTCGCAGCTGATCGCCGGGGAGCCGGAGACCTGGAGGGCGGCGGAGACGATGCCGGAGAGGTGCTCGAGCATCCGGTTGCCGGCGAGCTGGATCAGCAGGCTGTGGAACTCGGCGTCGGCGCGCGAGAAGGTGATCGCGTCACCCTGGGCGAAGGCATGGCCCATGATCTCGACCATGTCACCGAGGCGCTGCTGGATGTCCTCGCGGCCGTGGCCGGCGGCGAGGCGGGCAGCCAGCGGCTCGATGGTCCAGCGCAGCTCGCTGAGCTCCCGGCGCTGGTCGTCGCGCTGCGGTCCGAAGGCACGCCATTCGATGATGTCCGGGTCGAGCAGGTTCCAGTCGCTGACCGGGCGGACGCGGGTGCCGACGTTCGGCCGGGCGCTGACCAGGCCCTTGGCCTCGAGGACGCGGAGCGACTCGCGCACGACGGTGCGGGAGACCTCGAAGCGCTGACCGATCTCCTCGGGGACGAGCGGCCGGTCGGCGCCGAGGTCGCCGGAAACGATCATCTGGCCGAGCTGCTGGACGAGTTGGCCGTGCAGGCCGCGGCCGCGGCTGCCGGCCGTCCGCCGACCCACCCGGCCCAGCTCCGTGTCGGCGCCGTCCCAGGAGGGAGGCCCGACGCGGTCGGCGACGGGCGCCTCCGCGTAGGGGTAGCGGTCCAGTCCGCCCGGGGCCGCGAGGCCGGTCTCCACGGGGCGGGCGGCGGTCATCATGGTGTGCGCAAGGGTACTCACGCATCCTTTGTCGGCGCCCTTTCCACGACCCTTGAGGTCTTTGGTGAAAAGCACACGAAAGGGTGATCGGCGCCCGCTCTCCAATTGACGCCTTATCGGAAGGAACCGGGCAATTTCCTAGGGAGTTATGACCGTTTGGAGCGCTCCGGTCGCCGCCGGTCAACAGCGGGCTACCAGCGCGCTCTTCGGCGCAGCCCGGTGAACAGATAAGCGCACGTGAGCACCGTGACCGACAACACCAGCGCGGTGCCGACCGGTTGAGCGACGACCCTGGCCGCGGCCAGCAGCAAGCGATCGGTTTCGTACGGCCACTGTGTCCAGGCGAGTTCACGCAGCCGCGCGGGAAGCCCCGCGAGCGATCGCACAGACGGTCCCACGAGCGCCTTTTGTACGAGCGGGGCGACGACCACGGGCACCGCGAGCACGGCGGCGATCCCGGCGGCGGTCGCCCGGAACACCCCGGCGGCCAGGAGGCCGGCCCAGGAGCAGCCGATCGCGAGACCCGCCCAACCGATGCAGAGCGCCGCCCAGTTTCGCGGTACGGGCACCGCCTCGCCGCCGTAGAGCAGGCGGAGCGCGGCGAGATCGGCGACCGCCACCGAGAGGGCCAGCAGGAGGGCGGTGACGGCGGTGACGGTGAGCTTGGCGACGAGCAGGCCGAGGCGGCGCGGAACGGTGCCGCGGCCGGTGGAGAGCACCGGGTGGCGGTACTCGTCGCCGAACGACAGCGCGCCCAGCAGCCCGGCGCCCAAAGCGGCGGGCGGCAGCGGGGAGAAGCCGGGCCAGGCGGCGAGCGCCGCGTTCAGCGGGGTGCCGCCGGTGCGGGCGAGGAAGGCGGCGAGAAGGGTGGACGTGACGAGTACGGCGGCGGCGACGAGGTACGCCGTGGGCACCCCGAGCAGCCGGCACAACTCGTACCTCAGGGGGCGAACGGGTCTGCGCAGGGGCCTGGGTGCCAGCGGTGGTGCGGGTGGGGCCTGCGGTGTGTGCGGAGCCTCGGCCCCGGAGCGGGACAGGAGAACGGGTGCGGAGCGTCCCGCCGCATTCGCGTCCGCGTCCGAAGGGGCGGGTACGGGCGCGGGGGCGGCGGGCTCGGTGGCCTTCGGGGGCACGGGAGCCGGGGGCGGGGCCGTGTCGCCGACCTCGTCCGCGAGTTGGTGGAGGAGGACGCCGTGCCGGAAGGCGGTCTCACCGATCTCGGCGCAGTCGCTGCCGTAGACGCACAGCCGGTTGCCCTCCTCGGTGACCACTTCGACGGAACGCTGGGCCGCGCGCGCCTCTCGGCTGACGAGTGCGGCGAGACGGGCGGCGTGGGGCGTGCGGACCGCGACGCGCGGGCGCAGCCTGGTGCGGCCGAAGGCGGTCGCGTCCTGGTCGGCGACCAGCCGCCCTTGGCTGATGGTGACGACGTGGTCCGCCGTGCGAGCGGCTTCCTTGGGGTCGTCGGTGGTGTACAGGACGGTGCCGCCGTGGGCCGCGTGGGCGCGCAGCAGGCCGAACAGCCAGCCGTTCTCGCGGGGCGACAGTCCGGCGGCCGGCGCGTCGAGCAGGAGGGTGTGCGGGTCGCCCAACAGGGCCGCGGCGAGGCCCAGTCGGCGTTCCATGCCGAGGGAGAGGGTGCCGAGCCGCTGGTCGCGCAGTTCGGCGAGGCCGACGATGTCGAGCATGGCGTCGGCGCGCGAGGCGGGCACGCCGGCAGCTGCGCAGAGCATGCGGAGCTGGCCGCGGCAGGTCCGGGCGGGGTGGCCGGGTACGTCGCCGATGAGCACCCCGACCTCACGGGCGGGGTGGGCGATGCGGTGGAGCGGGCGGCCCCGGAAGTACGTGACGCCGCGGCCCGGTTCGAGTTCGAGCATCAGGCGGAGGGTGGTCGTCTTGCCCGCGCCGGTGTCACCGAGCAGTGCGGTGACACTGCCCGGCCGGGCCTCGAAGGTCAGGTCGTCCACGGCGGGCGGACGGTCACGGCGGGGGGTGCTGGTCAGTCCGATTGCCTGGAGCATCGCTTCTCCCGCGGTAGAGGAAACCGCTTGGCGGCAGGGCGGGTACCGCAGCAAGATAACGCGACATTTCGGACTTTTGGCGCAGGGTTGGGGGGACGGACGGGGGTGTCAGA
This sequence comes from Streptomyces ficellus, assembly GCF_009739905.1. Classification (NCBI taxonomy): domain Bacteria; kingdom Bacillati; phylum Actinomycetota; class Actinomycetes; order Kitasatosporales; family Streptomycetaceae; genus Streptomyces; species Streptomyces ficellus. The sequence continues at coordinate 1,706,104 of NZ_CP034279.1, forward strand.
CCTCGGGGCGCAGCATCGGCGGGTTGAGCAGGGTCGCGCCTCCGGCCCTGAAGAGCTGTGCGGGCCTGCCCCCCTGACGGGTCGTCGTACCGCCGGAGGGCACCAGGAAGCCCGGCGTACCGGTCACTTTGCGGTGGAAGTTGCGGGGGTCCAGGGCCACGCCCCACACCGCCTCGTAGACCCTGCGCAGCTCGCCGACCGTGAACTCGGGCGGGCAGAAGGCCGTGGCCAGGGACGAATACTCGATCTTGGACCGGGCGCGTTCCACTCCGTCGGCGAGGATCAGCGCGTGGTCGAAGGCGAGCGGAGCGGGCTGCTCTCCCTCGCGGCCGAACCCGCCCTCCTTGCTCAGCAGCTCGTCCACGGGCGCCCAGCGGGCACTGTTGGCGTCGCCGCCCGCTCGCGGCGCGGGCAGGTCGGGCGCGAGCACCAGGTGGGCGACGCTGACCACCCGCATCCGGGGATCCCGCCCGGGGTCGCCGTAGGTGGCGAGCTGTTCGAGGTGGGCGCCGTTGCCGGCTTCGGGGAGCGGGCTGCCCGGATCGTGGGCGCAGAGACCCGTCTCCTCCACCAGCTCGCGCGCCGCGGCGGCGCCGAGGTCCTCGTCGGGCCGTACGAACCCGCCCGGCAGTGCCCAGCGCCCCTGGAACGGCTGCTCCCCACGGCGTACGACCAGTGCGCACAGCGCGTGGCGGCGGACCGTGAGCACCACCAGGTCGACGGTCACGGCGAAGGGCGGGAAGGCCGACGGGTCGTAGGGCGACATGCGGCGATCATAGTCGTCTGCCTGACGATAAACACCTCCCCCGCTGTCCCCGGCCACCACTTCTTCCCGCCGCGCACCGGGCCCCGGCCTCCCTTCCGACGGTGATGGCTCCCACCCGAACGGCGTACACCGGTCACACGCCCAGCTGGAGACCGGCCGCGGCCTCCTCGACCATGCCGAGCCCCGTCCGGCTGACCCGCACGGCGAACGGTTCGCCCGCCACGCACAGCCCGGACAGCCGGATCTCGCCCAGCGGAGCACCCCGCATCGGGTGCAGGGCGACCGTGCGGGCCGGTACGTCGGGCCGGATGCCGGTCGCCGCGGTGAGCACGTGCACCCCCGCGGCCGAGGCGATCGCGGCGGGGCGGCAGGCGGCCGGGTGCGGGAGGGGCGCGCTGTCCGTGGTGCGCTGGTCACCGGCGTACATCTCGGGCAGCCGGTAGGCGAACGCCTCGGCCGCGTCCAGCAGGCCCCGCAGCAGGGAGGTCGCCTCCTTGTCGTACCCGGCGGCGGCCAGGCCGGCGACGGCGACGGCCGTCTCGTGGACCCGCACCGCCCCCGAGCGGTGCCCGAAGGGGTTGTGGGCCGGCTCCTTGGCGCCGAGGCTGCGCAGCCCCCACCCCGTGTCCATGGCCGGGCTGCCGAACAGCCGGGCCAGCTGCTCGGTCTGCACCTTGTCGAGCAGGCCGTCGGCGAACCTGCCGCCGCCCAGGAGGCCGGTGTCGAGGAGGTGGGCCGCGCCGCCTCCCAGGTGCGGCAGCGGCCGGCCGGCGGGGGTGCGCGCTGCGGCGGGGCGGCCGCCGGTGGGGTCGTCGAGCCAGAAGTCCTCCCGGAAACGGCGGCGGAGGGCGTGCGCCCAGTCGCGCCAGTCGTCCGCGCCGGGCCTGCCGCAGGCGTCCAGGAGGTCCGCGCCGAGCAGGGCGGCCCGGTGCGCGTGCGCCTGGGTCTCGGCGCGCTGGAGGCCCGCCGGGCCCGGTTCGCGCAGCAGGCCGTCCTCCCCTGCGGTGGTCCACAGCCAGCGCAGGCACCGCTCGGCGGCCGGGAGCAGCTCCGCGAGGTCCTGCTCCGGCAGACCCCAGCGCCACGCCTCGGCCAGCACGGCGGGGAAGGCCAGGGTCGCCTCCGTTCCCGTGCAGCTGGGCGGCAGGTGCGGTCCGGTGTCGCGCATCGGCCCGGGGATCCGTCCCGCGCCGGGGATCTGGGTGCGGGCCAGGGAGCGCAGCGTGGAGGCGGCGAGCCGGGTGCCCAGGGGGAGCGCCATACGGGCGGCCCACAGGGCTTCCGCGGGGGCGGGGCCGCAGCGCCAGGGAACGCCCGCCGCCGGGTGGAAGTCGGCCGGGTGCGCCGGGTCGCGCACCAGGAGCGCCCGCAGGTCGTCGAGGCCGGTCCGCAGGAGCCGTCCGGCACGTGGGTCGTCGCCTTCCGCGTGGGCGGCGGGAAGGTGGTGGGCACCCGTCCGGCCCACCGGCCGCGGGGCGCGTGGGAGGTGGACACGGACGTCGAGGGTGATGGTGCGGGGGGCGCCGGGGCGCAGCTCCAGCTCCCACCGCAGCAGCCCGGCGGAGGCGAGGGTGTCCTTCGGCGGCGGGTCGGCGGTGACGGTGGCGTGTCCGCCGTCGGGCGCCGACCAGCGCAGGCCGGAGTCGTGGACCGTGGCGCGCAGGTCGGGGCGGGGCCGGCCGGCGGCGACGGCGCCCAGGTCCGCGAGGTCGGTGCCGAGGGCGATCTCGACGGGGAGCCGGAGGGGGCGGCCCACCGAACTGCGGAACGTGATCCGTTCGGTGCCGTCGGCGTCCCTGACCCTTTCCACGCCGACGCCGGGATCGGGGCCCGGGTCGGCGGCCGTGCGCACCACCGCGACGAACCGGGCGCGCCCGGCGGACAGGAGGCGCCCCTGGACGGTGACGGGGTCCCGTCCGGCCACGCGCAGGTGGCAGCGGGAGAGGACCCGTCGGCCCGAGTGGTAGACGCCTTCGAGGCCGCCCTGGCCGGTGAGCTGGCCGTGCCGTGCCGAGACGGCGAAGGAGGGCAGGGCCACGCAGATGAGGGCCTCGTGCAGCGGGGGGAGTTCCGCGGCGCGACCCGGGCCCGGCGGCGCCTTGCCGGTGGCCGGCGGCTGGGGGAACGGCGGAACGGTGGAAGAGGACGGGGACGGGGACGGGACGGTGAAGTCCATGGGTGGTGTGCTGGGCCTTCTGTGCGCTCCGGACAGCCGCTGGAGATACGACGGCACGGGTCGGGGGACTCCGACACCCTGCGCAACGGCGCCACCCGGGCCGTGGTCACGGCTGTCACCGTCCGCTCCTGCTGCCGCGCCCTCCGCCGCGGCGGGCCGCCCGGCTCCGGGCACGGGCCGAGACCTCGGCGGGGCCGGCCGCACGGGAGGCCGAGCCGCGGTTGTCGCCCATCGCGCCGGGGTGGGCCCGTACCGGCCCCCGCTTCGTACGACGGCCCGCCGCGCGCAGTGCGGAGGAGCCCGAAGCCCCCGCACCGGCGGCCCTGGTGCGGGCGACCCGTGCACCGGCTCCCCTCGTGCGTGTCCGCGTGCCCGGTCCGGCCGCCGCACCGGATGCCGCCCGTGCCTCCGCGGCGGTTCGCGCGTCGCGCTCCTCGCGCAGGCAGCGGCGCAGCGACTCCGGGTCGAGGCCCTCGTTGCAGGCCTGGTGCAGGAGCCTGGCGAAGACGTACTCCGGATCGACCTCCAGCGCGATCCCCAGCGCCACGCGGGCGGCCGGCTCGTCACCGGTGGACCAGGCGACCCAGCCCGCCAGCGTCAGCGGCGCCGCCGAGTGCTCGGCGTAGGCTCCCACGCAACGGCGTGCGAGCGCCCGCCAGAGCCGCAGGGCCGGTGCGGCCTCCTCGCCCTCCATCCACTCCGCCGCCCGGTCCCTGGTCTGCCGGTCCTGGAGCCCGAGGATGACCGCGGCCGCCTCGTCGTCGCCGATCAGCGCGTCGTCCTGGGCGTCGGCCAGCACCGGGTCCGCGATCCGCGGGCTCTCCGTGAGGCGCCGCAGCAGCTCCTCCGCCCTCCGGATCGTCTCCGCGCACACCACATCACGCCCTTCCAGGCCCAGGATCCTGGGCACCAGGGCGGCATTGGCGGCGTCGAGCGCCCGCACCTGTCCGGCCGACCCCGCCGTCTCGTGCGGCCAGGGCCTCAGCGGCCGCTCCATCTCGCGGAGCGAACCGCGCACCTGGATCCCGGCGTACGCCGCGGCGGCCGCCATCACCGACGTACCGGGCATGGCGAGGGGGTTGCCCTCGGGCGGGCAGCAGCGGGTGTCGGGGCAGCAGTAGGACCAGAACCGGCCGTCGGAGATGCAGAGCGCTTCGTACACCGGCACGTCGAGGGTGCCGCAGGCGGTGCGGAGCCGCTGGGCCAGCGGCCGCAGCCGCTCCATGACCTGACGGCCGGTCTCCCCCTCGGCGGGGTCCTGGCACACGAAGACGACGATGCCGTCCGGGCGCGAGCCGCGTCGCTCGCATCCTTCGACGAGGCATTCGGCGAGCTGCTCGGCGACGGGCGACCACTCCCGCACCGAACGGGGGATGCCGAGCCTGACCCGGCCGCCGAAGCGGCCCCGGTCACCGTGGAGCGCGACCATCACGATCGAGTCGGTCGGGTGATAGCCCATCATGTACGGCAGGGCGTCAGCCAGTTCGGCGGGGCCGCGCAGGGTGATCTGCTGCTGGTCGTCGGTGGGTCCGGTGGTGTCGCGGTGCTTGTTCATGGCCACGACGGTCCCGCGAACGACTCCGCCCGTCGACCCCTGTGGATAACCCGCGGGACGGCCCGGTCCGTCGTTGTCCACAGGCCCGGCGGTGCGCTCGCCGGCAGGTCGTCCGGCTGGTATACGGGCGCGGCGCGAGGTGTCGGGCCGTCTTCCGCCGGCCGGTCCGTGCCGGTTCGCCGGTTGTCAGACCCGTGCTGTTGCATGGAGTCATGGAGCAGACGAGCAACGCAGGACCCAGCACTCTCCGCGCAGCGGCCGACACCGTGCTCGCCCGCCTGGTCGGGGACGGCAGCGGTACCGCACGGCTGCGGGAGGACCAGTGGCGTGCGATCGAGGCGCTGGTGGCGGAGAAGCGGCGGGCGCTCGTCGTGCAGCGCACCGGCTGGGGCAAGTCCGCGGTGTACTTCGTGGCGACGTCGCTGCTGCGGGAGCGGGGCAGCGGCCCGACGGTGATCGTGTCGCCGCTGCTCGCGCTGATGCGCAACCAGGTGGAGGCGGCGGCCCGGGCCGGCATCCGCGCACGGACGATCAATTCCTCCAACACCGAGGAGTGGGAGTCGATCCAGCAGGAGGTGACCGAGGGCACGGTGGACGTGCTGCTCGTCAGCCCCGAACGGCTCAACAACCCGGACTTCCGCGACCAGGTCCTGCCCCGGCTCGCCGCCGCGACCGGGCTGCTCGTGGTCGACGAGGCGCACTGCATCTCCGACTGGGGCCACGACTTCCGGCCCGACTACCGCCGGCTGCGCACCATGCTCGCCGAGCTGCCGTCCGGCGTCCCCGTCCTGGCCACCACCGCCACGGCCAACGCCCGGGTGACGGCGGACGTGGCCGAACAGCTGGGTACCGGCGCGGGCACGGACGCGCTCGTCCTGCGCGGCCCGCTGGACCGCGAGAGCCTGAGCCTGAGCGTGCTCCGGCTGCCCGACGCCGCCCACCGCCTGGCCTGGCTCGCCGACCACCTCGGGGAGCTGCCCGGCTCGGGGATCATCTACACGCTGACGGTCGCGGCGGCCGAGGAGGTCACGGCGTACCTGCGCCAGTGCGGCCACACCGTGGCCTCGTACACGGGCCGCACGGAGAACGCGGACCGCCAGCAGGCCGAGGAGGACCTGCTGGCCAACCGGGTCAAGGCGCTGGTGGCGACCTCGGCGCTCGGCATGGGCTTCGACAAGCCGGATCTCGGGTTCGTCGTCCACCTCGGCTCGCCCTCCTCCCCCATCGCGTACTACCAGCAGGTGGGCCGGGCGGGCCGCGGTGTGGAGCACGCGGAGGTGCTGCTGCTGCCCGGCAAGGAGGACGAGGCGATCTGGCAGTACTTCGCCTCGGTCGCCTTCCCGCCCGAGGAGCAGGTGCGCCGGACGCTCGACGTGCTGGCGCACGCCGACCGCCCCCTGTCCCTGCCGGCCCTGGAGCCGCTGGTCGAGCTGCGCCGCACCCGTCTGGAGACGATGCTGAAGGTCCTCGACGTGGACGGCGCGGTGCACCGGGTGAAGGGCGGCTGGACCGGCACGGGACAGCCCTGGCGTTACGACTCCGAGCGGTACGCGTGGGTGGCGCGACAGCGGGAGGCCGAGCAGCAGGCCATGCGTGACTACGCGTCGACGACGGCGTGCCGGATGGAGTTCCTGCGGCGGCAGCTGGACGACGAGGAGGCGGCCCCGTGCGGCCGTTGCGACAACTGCGCGGGCTCCCGCTTCGACGCCAAGGTGTCCGCCGCGGCGCTCGACGCCGCGCGCGGTGAGCTGGGCCGGCCGGGCGTGGAGGTGGAACCGCGCAAGATGTGGCCGACCGGGTTGCCGGCGGCCGGGGTCGACCTCAAGGGGCGCATTCCCGCCGGGGAGCTGTCGTTCGCGGGGCGGGCGCTCGGGCGCCTGTCGGACATCGGCTGGGGCAACCGGCTGCGGCCGATGCTGGCGCCGGGCGCGGCCGACGGGCCGGTACCGGACGACGTGGTGGACGCGGTGGTGCGGGTGCTGGCCGACTGGGCCAAGGCACCGGGCGGTTGGGCCTCCGGTGCGCCGGACGCCCCGCCGCGGCCCGTGGGAATCGTCACGGTCGCCTCGCACGGCAGGCCGCAGTTGGTCGGCTCGCTGGGCCGGCGGATCGCCGAGGTGGGCCGGATGCCGCTGCTGGGGTCCGTCGCGTACGTGCCCGAGGCCGCGGACCTCCGCATCTCACGCACCAACAGCGCGCAACGGGTGCTGGGGCTCCACCGGGCGCTGACCGTGCCGCCCGAGCTGACGGAGCAGTTGGAGGCGGCAGGCGGCCCGGTGCTGCTGGTCGACGACCTGTCGGACAGCGGCTGGACGCTCGCCGTGGCGGCGAGGCTGCTGCGCCGGGCGGGAGCGGAGGGGGTGTTTCCGCTGGTCCTCGCCGTTCAGGGATGACGGGACGCGTCATCCCGCAGCCCAGGGGGAAGGATATGAGTGCCATACCAGCCCATTACCGGCAGCTGCCTCAATTGCTCGTTGCCGCTTGCCCGTTCCGCCAGCAAGAATTGGAATCCGCTCCCCGCACGGTCCGTTCGCGGTCCCGAAAGGCTGTGCCGGTGCGTCCCTCACTCGACCCTGCCCGCTCTGTGGGCGCGTATGCGAAGGGAGGACCGTGACCTTCGGATTCGCTTCGTCCGCAGCCACCTCTATCAGCCCGCCTGCCGACTCCGCCAGCCGTCTCGCCCGAATGCTCGAACCCGCCGAGTGGGCGGCGGCCGGAATCCCGCTGCTGCGCAATCCGCGCGAGGTCGTCAGCGGCCTGCACGCCCGCCACCGCCCGACGCCCGCCACCGCTGTGGTCGCCGTCCTCGATCACGAGGAACGGCTGGCCGCCAGCGCCTCCTTCACCCGCCGAGCCGCGCTCGCGGACGGCTGGGAGTTCCGCAACGCCCTGCTCGCACACCTCCGCAGGGTCATTCCGCACGACCTGCGGCGGCGCACCCCGGCCCGCACGGCGGTCCTGCTGTACTGCCGTGACGGGGACGAGCGGTGGACGGAGGAGGACGGCGCGTGGATGTGGGGGCTGCGGGACGCGTGCACACTGCACGGCCTGCGCTGCGGCGCCTACATCACCCTCACGCGCGGCGGGTGGCAGGTACTGGGTGAGGGCCGGGGCGGCCGGCAGCCGCACTCGGCTTCACCGCCGGGGAACCTCGCGGACGCCTCGGCCGACGAGATACTCCCGGCGCCGCGCACGGCGAGCGGCGCGGCGGAGCCCCTGCGGCGCACCGCGGCGCGCTGACACCTAGCGTCGCCGTTGTCGCGCACCGGCCCGCCCGCGACAACGGCGACGCGGCGCCCGCCCCACGCTGTAGAGCTGCGCCCTGGTCGGACCGCTGCCGCCCGGTCGCCCATCGCGGAACGATGGGCGGACGGTTGCCGGCGGTCGTCCGGCCCGCGTGCGGGGCGGCGCGTGGCCCGGTCGGTCGGACGGTTGCCGACCGGGCACCCCCAGCCCACGCGCGGCACGGCGCGCGGCCCGCTCGCGGCACACTGACACGGCAGGTCGGCGGATTGTGCGAGCCCGCCGGGTAGCGCCCGCTCGGGTGTCGCCCTGAGCACGCAACGCATGGCGATCGCGCGTACCGCCGCCCGCCGCGCGTGCGGTCCGGCGCGGGTACCGCCCAGCGGCGCGTGCCCCAGACGACGTGCACCGCACGACAGGCACACCGCCAGACGCGGCTGGGTGCCCGCGTGCCGGGCCGCCTACGTACCGACCCGCCTACGGGTCAGACTCCGGCGCCGAGCACCGAGTTGATGCGCTGCGGGTCGCCGCAGACGATCAGCAGGGCGCTCGCCCGGGTCAGCGCGGCCGGCAGGGCGCGGGCAGCGGCGTCGTCGCCGCCGCCGTTGACCGCGACGACCACCACGGGACGGGTCGAGGCCCGCTCCACGGCGGCGGCGTCCGCGAAGAACACGTCGTCGCGGGCGTCGTGCTGCGCCCAGTAGGGGGCGTCGCCGAACGACAGCTCGTGGGCCGCCCACGGGTGCTGGTCACCGGTGGTCAGGACCAGGATGTCGCCCGGCGCCCGTCCGGCCTCCAGCAGCAGGTCCACCGCTTCCTCGGCGGCGTCGAGCGCGCCGTCCGCGGGAGCGGGGATCAGCTGGATCTGGGGCTGGGCGGCCGGCGCGGACGGCCGCGACGCGGAACGATTCTCCGCCCGGGGCTTGGGGGGCTGCGCCGCACCGGCGTGCTGGCGCGGCGAGGCCGGAGGCGTGGGCCTGGCCGGGCCGGGGCCGGGGCGGCCGGGGCGCGGGGAGGCCGCGGAACGCGGACCGGGTACGGGTCGGGGGGTCGGCGCGGGGCGGCCGGGGGCCGGAGTTGCGCGGGGACCCTGGGCACTCTCGTGAATCTGAGGCTCCTCGGGGATGAGAGGCATAACGGGATGTCTATCAAACACCGGTGCGATTGGCACCGGCGGGTGGCGCATACATGCAATGTGCACCGGTCATGCGTGCACACGACGCCTGCATGCGGCCTGCTGTGAGGCGGGTCGTTGCCGGACGTTCAGAAATCGAAGCCGAGTTGGCCCCCGCTTTCCAGTTCGGCCGCCTCCGGGGAGATACGGACCTTCTTGAGGTGCCGCCACTGGGGCAGCGCGTCGAGGTACGACCAGCTCAGCCTGTGGTACGGGGTGGGACCCCATTCCCGGAGCGCGGCCTTGTGCACCGGCGACGGGTAGCCGGCGTTGTCACCGAAACCGAAGACGGCACACTCGGCGGACTCCCCCTCCAGCTCGGCCATCATCGCGTCCCGCCGCACCTTGGCCAGGACCGAGGCGGCGGCGACGGCGACGCAGGACTGGTCACCCTTGATCACCGTACGGACCTGCCAGGGCCGGCCCAGGTAGTCGTGCTTGCCGTCGAGTATCACCGCGTCGGGACGCACCGGCAGTGCGTCCAGGGCGCGGATGGCGGCCAGCCGCAGTGCCGCGGTCATTCCCAGCTCGTCGATCTCCTCCGGAGAGGCATGCCCGAGGGCGTGCGAGGCGACCCACTTCTCCAGCTCCACGGCCAGTTCGGCGCGGCGCTTGGGGCTGATGAGCTTGGAATCGGTCAGTCCGGCGGGCGGCCGGCGCAGTCCGGTGACAGCGGCACAGACCGTGACGGGACCGGCCCACGCTCCGCGTCCGACCTCGTCGACTCCGGCGATGATCTTTGCGCCGGTGGTCGCTCTGATCGAGCGCTCGACGGTGTGGGTGGGTGGTTCGTACGGCATGGCGCCAGACAGGTTACGCCGCCCGAGCCCGCCCGCGATACCCGGATTGCGATCGCCCCACCCAGAGCCACGGCCGCGACCACCCGAGCGGAATCACGGCCGGCCGCAGACGCTCGCGACCACCGGCGCAAGGGATTCGCTTACGCATACGCAAAACACAGCGCCCGTGATCGAAATGTTTCACCATTTGGCGTACTGGTGACCATCCGAGAGCGCACTCGGACGATCCGCCGCCGCCACAGCATCACAGGTGCGAATTGCCGAGACCGGGGAATGAGGACGTCCGGGCGGCCCGGCGGCCGCTATCCGGAGGCGGGGACGGCGGGCCCCGGGCGGTCCGCAACTGCGTAGGCCCGGGGAGCCGGTTGCCGCGTTCTCGCAGTCGCGACCGCGTCGTCCTAGTAGTCGTACCGATCGAACTCGTCAACGTCGTCGAATTCGTCACTGTCACGGAACCGGTCGCGCTGCGGCGTGCACGAGTAGCCCGTGACCGAGACACCGCGCCGCTCGAGGATGTCCTGGGCGCGAGTTTCGGACAGGCTGACCGCGTACCAGGGCGTCTCCCCGGCGTCCAGGTCCCGTGCGATGTTCCGCAGCGCACAGGAGCGCAGGGGCTCGGGCAGCCGGTCGAGGGCGGGCACGGCATCGGCGGACAGGCCGTCCAGATAGCCGACGTCGATCTTCTTCGTCCGCTCGTAGCGCTGTACGTTCCGCTCCGCGACGAGCGCGTCGGGCGACATCAGCCCGAACGTCAGGACACCGGCCGCCGCGCTCGCCGCGACGGCACGCGGAAGGGGCAGCCGGCGCGCGCCGAGCAGACCGGCCGCCATGATCAGCACGAGGACGAGCCCCAGCCACAGTTCCACGGCGGCCACGGAGACCCGCAGCCTGGTCAGCCCGTACGCGTCGACGTACAGGTCCATCCGGCGCAGGGCGGAGGCCACGACCACCAGAGTGAGCAGGCACAGGGTGCCCAGCACGGAACGGACCAGGGTGCGGTCGCGGGCGCCGTCGCGGGGCGCCCAGCGGAGGGCCAGGGCGATGACCGCGAGCGTGAGCAGGGTCGCCCAGAGGAGCTGCCAGAAGCCCTGGCGGGCGTAGGCGGCGTAGGTGAGACCGGTCTGGCTCAGCACCTTCTCGTACCCGCCGAACAACACGGCGAGCTGGACGGCGTTGAAGGCCGCGAAGAGCAGGTTGAGCACGATGAGCGGGAGCGCCCACTCCAGACGGGCGCGCGGCCGGCCGGGGCGGGCCTTCAGGCGGTCCCAGCGCAGCGGCGCGGCCGCCGTACGGGCGACGGCGAGCGCGCCCACCAGCCCGAGAGCGAACAGCAGGAAGCGCCAGGGCCCCTCGGTGACCGAGACGTCCGGCATAAGCGCACCGAGCAGGTCGGCGAAGGCGGCGTCCGCCCCGGCGAACAGCGCGCCGAACACGACCAGCAGGCCCACGGCCACGGCGGTCGTACGCAGCACCGGACCCACGCGGCCGTGGGCGTCACCGGCCCGCTCCCGCATGCCGCGCCACGCCCACGCCACGCCCGGCCCGATCGAGTCGACCAGGCCGAGGGGGCTGAGGAGGATGCCGCGCCAGCCGCGGCTCCCGTGCAGGGCCAGCGACGCGAGGCCCAGGGCCGAGACGACGGCGAGGAAGGTGGGCCAGCCGGCGTCCAGCAGGGCGGGTACCACCAGCAGGGCGAGGCCGCCCAGCCCCCAGACCGCGGTCCACGGCCGGATGCGGCGGCCAGCCGCCACGGCGGCGAAGTAGGCGGTGAGCGTGGCCGGTACGGCGACGAGCAGCAGGTTCAGTCCGAGACCGTCACCGAGCAGCAGAGCACTGAGTACGGCGGTGGCCAGGGCCGACCAGAGGGCGGCGGCGGGTATCGGGCCGGGCGGGCGCGAACGTATGCGCGTCAGCCAGGTCTCGACCGGCGGCGGCGGAACCCGGTACCCCGCCCGGGCGGCCGTTCCGGGCGCCCACGGGGAGGCTCCGGCACGGGCACGGCCGTCGGCGAGCACCTGCTGCGGAGCGGGCGGGCCGTCCGCCGGGGCCGGGGCCGCCCCTGGGACGGATGCCGGGGGCGACTTCGGGGCCGGGGCGGCCGGGGTCTGTGGTCCGGGCGCCGACGGCTGCGGATCGGCCGGCTGCGACGGCACAGGCTGCTGCGACGGCTGCGACGGCTGCGACGGCTGCGACGGCACAGGCTGCTGTGACGGCTCCCCCGCCGACGGCTGCGCATCGGCCGAAGCAGACGGCTGCGGATCGGCCGACGGCGGTGGCGTATCGGACGGCGTGTCTGGCACGGGACCCCCTCCCGACCGGGACCCGCGCGCCTTGGAGCGGCGGCGGCGTCGGGGCCCGGCGTCTGGTCAGCGCACGCTTGTCATGATCAGTGCGGCGATGTGGCCGACAGAGTAGTCCGGAACCAGCCCCGCGCCCGCCCGGCCCCCACCCTGTGGCAGGACCGTGACAGTCGAACGGGCCCTGTCAGCGACCGGCCCCCGGACCAGACCCTCCGCCGGGCAGCCCCCCGGACGGTCCCCCGGGCAGCTCCCCGGGCACCCAGGCCGGCAGCGCCTCCGTCCGGTCCAGCCAGGCGGCGGGCGGCGCCCCGGCGGCGGTGGCGGCCACGACGCCCCCGGCGATGGCGCACGTGGTGTCGACGTCCCCGCCGACCTGCGCGGTGGTCCAGAAGGCCCGCTCGTAGTCGCCCAGGGCGCGGGCGGCCGACCAGAGCGCGAACGGCACCGTGTCGTGCGCACTCGTGCGCCGGCCGCTGCCGAGCACCGCCGCGACCGTGGCCGCGTCCCCGTAGTCGAGCATGTCCCGGGCACGGCGGAGCCCGGCGCCGACCGCGCTGCGCGGCACGAGCGCCACGACGCCGTCGAGCAGTTCCTCCGGCTTGGGCGGCCCCGCCGGATCCGCCGCGAGGGCGGCGGCGGCCGCGACGGCCATGCAGCCCACGACGGCTTCGCGGTGCTGGTGGGTGGTGTACGAGGAGATCTCGGCCTGGTGCGTGGCCTGCTCCGGGTCGTCGGCGTACCAGGCGCCGAGCGGGGCGATCCGCATGGCGGCGCCGTTGCCCCAGGAGCCCTGCCCCTTGAACAGGCCGGCCGCCAGCTCCCGCCAGTCACCGCCCTCGCGGATCAGCCGCAGCATCCGGTTGACGGCGGGTCCGTAGCCGCGGTCGAAGTCGTGGTGCTCGGCGAACGAGCGGGCGAGCGCGTCCTGGTCGATACGGCCGTGCTCGGCGAGAACGGCCAGCACGGAGCAGGCCATCTCGGTGTCGTCGGTCCACTGCCAGCTCCCGGGCGGCAGCTCGCGCCGCTTCAGCAGTGGATAGTTGGCGGGTACGAAGAACTGGGAGCCCAGGGCGTCTCCCACGGCCAGGCCGCGCAGGCTGGCGAGCGCGCGTTCGAAGCGCCGGGCGGAAGAGGAATCAGCGGTCATCGCCCTGCCACTCTATCGGGGTGCCGTACGGCTCGGGGGTGCGCCAGCGCACGAAGGGCCGGTCCAGTGCGTACCGCCCGTCCTCCCCGAGCAGCAGTGTCCGCGTCTCACCGTTGCCGGGGTTGGCCAGCGACTCGAAGTCGGCGACCGTCCAGTGGAACCAGCGCATGCAGAACAGGCGCATGGTGAGGCCGTGCGTGACCAGCAGGACGTTCGGCGGGTGGTCGGGCGACTCGAAACTGCGGTGCAGGCTCTCCAGGAAGGCCCCGACGCGGTCGTACACGTCGGCACCGGACTCACCCTGCGCGAACCGGTAGAAGAAGTGGCCGTACGCGTCCCGGTAGATCTTCTGGAGCCGGACGTCCTCCCGGTCCTGCCAGTTCCCCCAGTCCTGCTCGCGCAGCCGCGGCTCCTCGCGGACCCGCACCAGGTCCGGGTCCAGCCGGAACATCCGGAGGGTCTCGTGGGTGCGGCGGTACGGGGAGACGTACACGCTCACCCGCTCGTCCCCGAACAACGCCCGCAGCCGCTCGCCCGTCTCCTCCGCCTGGCGCCGGCCCAGGTCGGTGAGCCGCAGGGCGTGGTCGGGTTCGCGTTCGTACACGGTGTCATCGGCGTTGCCCTCCGATTCGCCGTGCCGTACGAGAACGATGCGCCGCGGTCGTGCCATGTCACGACCCTAGGTCGGGCGTCCCGGCGGGGCTCAGCCGGGCGGGTGAGCCGACTCCATCCGGCGTACCCCCTCTCGGACCCGCCATCCGGCATACCCCGCTCGGACCCGCCACCCGGCACACCCGGCACACCCGGCTCGGACCTGCCACCCGGCGTATCCGGCACACCCGGCCCACACCGCCCTCGTCCCACGATCCACTCCGGGGCGCGTCACACCGTCCAGGCCGACTCCAGGTCCACGACGTCGCCCGTCAACGCCGCCACGTCCGCCTCGATCTGGGCGCGCAGCGCCAGCCGCTCCACCCGCTCCGCGCGGTACTTGCCGTGCTCGGCCGCCGAGCGCCACATCGACAGCACGAGGAACTCATGACCCGGGGCTTCCGCGAACAGTCCGCGCAGCATCCCCGGGGAGCCGGCCATGGCCGGGTTCCACACCTTCTCCTGCATCAGCGCGTAGTGCTCGACCCGCTCCTCGTGGATCCTGCTGTTCGCGACGCGGACGACGTCGGCGTCGGTGAAGCGGGGCTCGAACCCCAGCTTCACGTCGAAGCGGTGATCGAACAGCTTGACCCGCATGTCCTTGTACGTGCCCGACTGCGCCGCCGCCAGCCGGTCGTGCGAGCGCGCCATGAACGAGTCGTAGAAGGGCCGGCTCTCCCAGAAGGTGAACACATGGGCCACCCCGGGCCGAGTCCGGCTCCAACCGCCCCCCTGCCCACGGAATCCCGGCTCACCCAGCAGCCCCGCCCACTTCCGCTGTCCCCGCTCGAACCCACGACGGTCCACCACGGTGCAGCGAATCCACTTGACCAGCACCGCGCCATCGTACGGCGCCGGACCCCGCGCCGGTCCCGGTCTCGCACACACCGCACCCCCACCGGCAACGGGCACCGGCACACACGTCCGGCCACGGCCCGCACGCGCCCCCGCACAATGTGCGGATGACCGCGCTGCACATGAACCCGCTCTTCGCCCGCCTGGAGTCCGCCGAGCGCATCCTGGTGGCCGGTGCCGGCGGCGGCTTCGACATCTACGCCGGGCTTCCGCTGGCGCTGTCCCTCCGCCACCAGGGCAAGGAGGTCCACCTCGCCAACCTGGCCTTCAGCGCCGTCGAGGGACTGCCGCTCGACGACTGGCTCGCGCCCGACGTCGCGGTCGTCACGCCCCGGTCGGCGCCGCACCAGGCGTACTTCCCGGAGCGGACCCTCGCCGAGTGGCTCGCCCTGCACGGGTACCCCAGCACCGTCCACGCCTTCACCCGCGTCGGGGTGCGGCCGCTGCGCGCGGCGTACCGGGCCCTCGTCGAGCACTACGCCATCGACGCGGTCGTCCTCGTCGACGGCGGGACGGACATCCTCATGCGGGGCGACGAGTCCGGGCTCGGCACCCCGGAGGAGGACCTGGCCAGCGTCGCCGCGGTGGCCGGCCTGGAGGTGCCCGAACGCCTCATCGCCTCGATCGGCTTCGGCGTGGACGCGTACCACGGCGTCAGCCACGGCCTGGTCCTGGAGAACATCGCCGCCCTGGAGCGGGACGGCGCCTATCTGGGTGCCTTCTCCGTCCCGCGCACGACCCGGGAGGGTGCTCTCTACCTGGACGCGGTGGCCCACGCGCAGAGCCGTACGCCCGACTTCCCGAGCATCGTGAACGGCTCCATAGCGGCCGCCGTACAGGGCTCTTTCGGGGACGTACGGTTCACGTCCCGTACCCGTGGCAGTGAACTGTTCATCAACCCCCTGATGGCGATGTACTTCGCCTTCGAGCTGGACGGCGTGGCCCGGCGCTGCCTGTACCTGGACCGCATCGAGGACACGCATCTGATCCGCCAGGTGAGCAGCCGGATCGAGGCCTTCCGGGACGAGCTGCCCCGGCAGCGTCCCGCACGCCGGATCCCGCACTGAGCGCGCGTGACACCATGGGCAAACAGCCGTGTGCGACGGGCAGTTGGCCCATCCGGTACGAGAGAGGGGAAGCCGTTGAGCAGTGCCAACAAGGGGGTCGGCAAGGTCGAGGTGACGCTCAAGTGGGACCCGAGCGCCGCCGGGGCCCCGGACCGTGACCTCGACATCATCGCCGCCGTCTACCGGGTCGAGGAGCCGCATGGCGCGCCCGCCTACCTGGTGCACTTCGGCAGCCGCTCCCCGGACGGGACCATCACCCTCCAGCGGGAGAGCAGCACCGGGCAGGGCTTCGGTTTCGACGAGGCCATGACGCTGGAGCTGAACCGCCTGTCACCGGCCTACGGGCGCGTGCTGGTGGGCGTGGCCATACAGCAGGGCGGCGGCCGTACGACGTTCGGCGACATCGACAACGCCCTGGTCCTCGTGAAGGAGGGCTACCAGGAGCTGGACCGCTACGACTTCGCCGACCTCGGCGACGCCACCGCCGTGACGGTCGTGGAGTTCCTCCGCGACGGTACGGGGGGCTGGGGCTGGCGCCGCGCGGTCCGGGGCTTCGACGCCGACCCGCAGGCGTTCACCGCGCTCATGGGCGCCGAACCGGCCTGAGCTTTGGCCGCGACGTCCGCCGGAAGGCGACCTCGGCGTCCGCCGGGACGGGTAAGGGGCGCCGGCCCATGGCCAACGCCCCTTACCTCAAGCGGTCAACTCAGCTGCAGCCGCTGGTCGAGCCGCAGCCCTCGCAGATGTAGCAAGAACCGGCGCGCTGCATCTTCGTACCGCAGGAGAAGCACAGCGGGGCGTCGGCGCTGATGCCCAGCTGCATCTCGACGAGCTCCGCCGAGGTGTGCGCCTGCTGCGGGGCGGGCGCCTCCGCCTTCGCCGGGGCGGCGGAGGCGACGGCCTTCGGGGCCTCCTGCTGGCGCGGGGCGGACTGGGCGAGGCTCTCGACGTCCACCTCGACGTCGTCGACGGACTGCTCGTACGAGCCGGTCTCCAGGTGGCGCTGGCGCTCCTCGGCGGAGTGGATGCCGAGCGCGGAGCGGGTCTCGAAGGGCAGGAAGTCGAGCGCCAGGCGGCGGAAGATGTAGTCGACGATCGACTGCGCCATCCGCACGTCCGGGTCGTCCGTCATACCGGCCGGCTCGAAGCGCATGTTGGTGAACTTCGAGACGTACGTCTCCAGCGGCACGCCGTACTGCAGGCCGACCGAGACGGCGATGGAGAAGGCGTCCATCATGCCCGCGAGCGTGGAGCCCTGCTTCGACATCTTGAGGAAGACCTCGCCGAGACCGTCGTCCGGGTAGGAGTTGGCGGTCATGTAGCCCTCGGCGCCGCCCACCGTGAAGGAGGTGGTGATGCCGGGCCGGCCCTTGGGGAGGCGCTTGCGCACGGGACGGTACTCGACGACCTTTTCGACCGCCGCGCGGATGGTCTCCTCGGCCTTCTCGGTGACCTCGGCCTTCTCCTGCTCCTTCTTCTTCGCGGAGAGGGGCTGGCCGACCTTGCAGTTGTCGCGGTAGATCGCGAGCGCCTTGACGCCCATCTTCCACGCCTCGAAGTAGACCTCCTCGACGTCCTCGACGGTGGCCGTCTCGGGGAGGTTGACCGTCTTGGAGAGGGCGCCGGAGATCCAGGGCTGGATGGCGGCCATCATGCGGACGTGACCCATCGCGGAGATGGAACGCTCGCCCATGGCGCAGTCGAAGACCTCGTAGTGCTCGGTCTTCAGGCCGGGCGCGTCGATCACATTGCCATGCTCGGCGATGTGGGCGACGATCGCCTCGATCTGCTCCTCCTGGTAACCGAGGCGGCGCAGCGCCTGCGGCACGGTGCCGTTGACGATCTGCATCGAGCCGCCGCCGACCAGCTTCTTGAACTTGACCAGCGCGAGGTCGGGCTCCAGGCCGGTGGTGTCGCAGGACATCGCCAGGCCGATGGTGCCGGTCGGGGCGATGACGGACGCCTGGGCGTTGCGGAACCCGTTCTTCTCACCGAGGCGGACCACGTCCTGCCAGGCCTCCGTGGCGGCGGCCCAGATCGGGGTGTCCAGGTCGTCCATGCGGACGGCCTTGGCGTTGGCGTCGGCGTGCTGCTTCATGACGCGCTTGTGCGGCTCGGCGTTGCGGGCGTAGCCGTCGTAGGGGCCGACGACCGCGGCCAGCTCGGCGGAGCGCTTGTAGGACGTGCCGGTCATCAGCGACGTGATCGCGCCGGCGAGCGCGCGGCCGCCGTCGGAGTCGTACGCGTGGCCGGTGGCCATCAGCAGGGCGCCGAGGTTGGCGTAGCCGATGCCGAGCTGGCGGAAGGCGCGGGTGTTCTCGCCGATCTTCTGGGTCGGGAAGTCGGCGAAGCAGATGGAGATGTCCATCGCGGTGATGACCAGCTCGACGACCTTGGCGAAGCGCACCGAGTCGAACGACTGGTTGCCCAAGCCGTCGTCCTTCAGGAACTTCATCAGGTTCAGGGAGGCGAGGTTGCACGAGGTGTTGTCCAGGTGCATGTACTCGCTGCACGGGTTCGAGCCGTTGATGCGGCCGGACTCCGGGCAGGTGTGCCAGTGGTTGATCGTGTCGTCGTACTGGATGCCGGGGTCGGCGCAGGCCCAGGCGGCCTCGGCCATCTTGCGGAACAGCGCCTTGGCCTCGACCTGCTCGATGACCTCGCCGGTCATACGGGCGCGCAGGCCGAACTTCCCGCCGGACTCCACGGCCTTCATGAACTCGTCGTTCACGCGGACGGAGTTGTTGGCGTTCTGGTACTGGACGGACGTGATGTCGTCGCCGCCCAGGTCCATGTCGAAGCCCGCGTCGCGCAGGGCGCGGATCTTCTCCTCCTCCTTGACCTTGGTCTCGATGAAGTCCTCGATGTCGGGGTGGTCGACGTCGAGGATGACCATCTTGGCGGCACGGCGGGTGGCGCCACCGGACTTGATCGTGCCGGCGGAGGCGTCGGCGCCGCGCATGAAGGAGACCGGGCCGGAGGCGTTGCCGCCGGAGGACAGCAGTTCCTTGGAGGAACGGATGCGGGAGAGGTTCAGGCCGGCGCCGGAGCCGCCCTTGAAGATCATGCCCTCTTCCTTGTACCAGTCGAGGATCGACTCCATGGAGTCGTCGACGGACAGGATGAAGCAGGCGGAGACCTGCTGGGGCTGCGGCGTGCCGACGTTGAACCACACCGGGGAGTTGAAGCTGAAGATCTGGTGCAGGAGGGCGTAGGCCAGTTCGTGCTCGAAGATCTCCGCGTCGGCGGGCGAGGCGAAGTAGTTGTAGTCCTCACCGGCCTTGCGGTACGTCTTCACGATCCGGTCGATCAGCTGCTTGAGACCGGTCTCGCGCTGCGGGGTGCCGACGGCCCCGCGGAAGTACTTGCTGGTGACGATGTTGACCGCGTTCACCGACCAGAAGTCGGGGAACTCGACGCCACGCTGCTCGAAATTGACCGAGCCGTCGCGCCAGTTGGTCATGACGACGTCACGACGCTCCCACACGACCTCGTCGTACGGATGCACGCCGGGGGTGGTGTGGATGCGCTCGATACGCAGACCCTTGCTCACCTTGGACCCCTTGGTACGGGACCCTCGTGCCGGGCCGCTCGCCGTCTCTGTCATGCCGCCTCCCATATACGGGCAAAAACACCCTCAAGTGCCCAGATCTTCCCAAGGCACGGTTTCTGTTCTGTCGTCCCGGGCACCACGCACAGCACCCGTGACACGTCTTGTCCGCCGATACGTCCTGCCGGCCCACACCTGCCGCCGGCCGGCACGCCGTGTCCGCCGGCACGTCACGTGCCGCTCGGCGGCTGATCGCCGGCCCCTCGCCGGGCCGGACGGTCAGTCGGCGGCGCTCGCGGGAACGGGGACCCCTGGGGTCACGCCGTTCTCGCCGCCTTCCGCCGGGGGCCGCCGCTCGCGGAGCTCCGCGATGGCCGCCTCGAAGTCTTCGAGTGAGTCGAACGCCCGGTACACGGACGCGAAGCGCAGGTACGCGACGAGGTCGAGCTCCTGCAGCGGACCGAGTATGGCCAGTCCGACGTCATGAGTGGTCAGCTCCGCGCTGCCGGTGGCGCGCACCGCCTCCTCGACCCGCTGGCCGAGCTTGGCGAGGGCGTCCTCGGTGACCGGCCGCCCCTGGCACGCCTTGCGCACCCCGGAGATGACCTTGGTGCGACTGAAGGGCTCGGTGACCCCGCTGCGCTTGATCACCATGAGTGACGCGGTCTCCACCGTGGTGAAACGGCGGGAGCAGTCGGGGCACTGGCGGCGGCGGCGGATCGCCGTCCCGTCGTCGGTGGTGCGACTGTCGACGACACGGCTGTCGGGGTGCCTGCAGAAGGGGCAGTGCATCTCCCAACCCTCCTTCACAGCACGACTGAATAGCCTCGTCAAGGCCCGGATCTCCGGGCCCCTCGAAGCAGCCACAAGCATAGGCGATGGCCACGCCCCCACCAGACCGGGGACCACAACTTGTGGGCGGCCGGGCCAATCCCACCACTAGATCTGGGGTTCAGTCGAGCACGCTGCACCCAGCGCGTGTCGCGCGCGGCGGGATCGGGGATCGCCCCAGAGCCTACGGGAGACGCGCGGCGCCACGGCTTCCGGGGGCGGCGGTGACACACTGGCGGCCCACGGGAACGGCCGCACGACGACCGCACCCCGCCCGCCCCGGGGCCCCTGCCGGGGCGCGACGCCGGAACGTTACGGTGTGCGGGCGGGACCGGGGCGGCCCGGCTCGGCCGAGGCGGCCCGGAAGTGTCCGCGGGTGTCGACGGGTATCGGTGAGTGATCGCACATACACGTAGTCACACGCACATGTAAGCCAATCTCTGATTTTTCACTCGAACGTGTGTTTGGCGCAACCTTTCGAAAGCAACTACCGTTGTCCAGCTAGGGAGACCATTCGAGAGGGGCCGCCGACGTGACCACCACCGCAGACAGTGCCACCATCACTGCCCAGGACCGCTCCCAGAGCCGACTCGAGCCGGTGCATGCCATGAATGAAGCGACCACGACCGCGGAGGGCGCCAAGCCCACGCGCTCGCTGCCCGGACGACCTCCAGGCATCCGGGCGGACAGCTCGGGGCTCACGGACCGGCAGCGGCGGGTCATCGAGGTCATCCGGGACTCGGTGCAGCGGCGCGGTTACCCGCCGTCGATGCGGGAGATCGGCCAGGCCGTGGGCCTGTCCAGCACCTCGTCGGTCGCGCACCAGCTGATGGCCCTGGAGCGCAAGGGCTTCCTGCGCCGGGACCCGCACCGCCCCAGGGCCTACGAGGTCCGCGGGTCCGACCAGCCCAGCACCCAGCCGACCGACACCACGGGCAAGCCCGCCGCGTCGTACGTTCCGCTGGTCGGCCGCATCGCGGCCGGTGGCCCGATCCTCGCCGAGGAGTCGGTCGAGGACGTGTTCCCCCTCCCCCGCCAGCTGGTCGGTGACGGCGAGCTGTTCGTCCTCAAGGTCGTCGGTGACTCGATGATCGAGGCCGCGATCTGTGACGGCGACTGGGTGACCGTGCGCCGCCAGCCGGTCGCGGAGAACGGCGACATCGTGGCCGCGATGCTGGACGGCGAGGCCACCGTCAAGCGCTTCAAGCGGGAGGACGGCCACGTGTGGCTGCTCCCGCACAACGCGGCGTACCAGCCGATCCCCGGCGACGAGGCCACGATCCTCGGCAAGGTGGTGGCGGTACTGCGGCGCGTGTGACAGCGCGCCGGCCCCGACCGGGCCCCGGGACCCACTGCGCCGGTCCCGGGGCCCTACCTGTGTCCCCGACCCTTACGGTTACGCCTCCGCGGCCTTCGCGGCGGCGTCGATCGCGGCCAGTGAGCGGCGCACCTGGTTGCGGTCCGTGGTGTACCAGAAGTCGGGCAGTGAGGCCCGCAGGTAGCTGCCGTACCGCGCGGTGGCCAGGCGGGGGTCCAGGACGGCGACCACTCCGCGGTCGCCCGTGGCACGGACCAGACGGCCGGCGCCCTGCGCCATCAGCAGCGCCGCATGCGTCGCCGCGACCGCCATGAAGCCGTTGCCGCCCGCCTCCTCCACCGCCTTCTGGCGGGCGCTCATCAGCGGGTCGTCGGGCCGGGGGAACGGGATGCGGTCCATCACCACCAGCTGACAGTTCGGCCCCGGGACGTCCACGCCCTGCCACAGCGACAGCGTGCCGAAGAGACAGGTCTCCGGGTCCGCCGCGAAGTTCTTGATCAGCTCACCGAGAGTGTCCTCGCCTTGGAGCAGCACGGGCCTGTCGAGCCGGCCACGGAGCTCCTCGGCGGCGGCCTGGGCCGCCCGCATCGACGAGAAGAGGCCGAGCGTGCGGCCACCGGCCGCTTCGACCAGCTCGGCGAGCTCGTCCATCATGTCGCCGCGGCTGCCCTCCCTGCCCGGAGTGGCGAGGTGCCTGGCGACGTAGAGGATCCCCTGCTTCGGGTAGTCGAACGGCGAGCCGACGTCGATGCCCTTCCACACCGGCACGTCCTCGTCCTCCGTGCCGACGGTACCCTCGGGCGGCAGGCCCAGGGAGGCGCCGACACCGTTGAAGTCGCCGCCGAGCTTCAGCGTGGCGGAGGTGAGGACGACCGACCGCTCGGAGAAGAGCTTCTCGCGCAGCAGGCCGGAGACGGACAGCGGCGCCACCCTTAGGGAGGCCCCGAACCGGTCGTGCCGTTCGTACCAGACGACGTCGTACTCGGAGCCCTGGGTGATGCGCTCGGCGACGTCGTGCACGGTCTCCACCGAGGCCCTGGCCTGCTTGCGGACCGCGTCCTCGTCCTGGACGGACTTGTCGCGGGTCGTACCGAGGGCCGAGACCACCGTACGGGCCGCGTCCCGCAGCGCCATCAGCGCGTATCCGAGGTCCTCGGGGACCTCCTCCAGGCGCCCGGGCAGAGCCAGCTCCATCAGCCGCTCGAACCCCTCGGCGGCCGTCTGGAGCTGGTCGGCGACCTTCTCGTCGACCAGCTTGGCCGCCCGGCGCACCGCGCGGTTGACCTGGCCGGGCGTGAGCTCACCGGTGGCGACCCCGGTGACCCGGGACACCAGCTCGTGCGCCTCGTCGACGATCAGGACCTCGTGCTGCGGGAGCACCGGGGCGCCCTCGATCGCGTCGATCGCGAGCAGGGCGTGGTTGGTGACGACCACGTCGGCGAGCTTGGCGCGCTCCCGCGCGGCCTCGGCGAAGCACTCCGCCCCGTAGGCGCACTTCGACGCGCCCAGGCACTCCCGCGACGTGACGGACACCTGCGACCAGGCCCGGTCGGACACACCGGGCGTCAGGTCGTCCCGGTCCCCGGTCTCGGTGTCGTCCGACCAGTCGCGCAGGCGCAGCAAATCCTGGCCCAGCTTGCTGGTGGGCGCCGCGGTCTCGAACGGGTCGAAGAGGCCGTCCTCCTCCTCCTGCGGAACACCCTCGTGGAGGCGGTGCAGGCAGAGGTAGTTCGACCGGCCCTTGAGCATGGCGAACTCCGGGCGGCGGCGCAGCTGCGGATGCAGCGCGTCCACCGTCCGCGGCAGGTCGCGCTCGACGAGCTGGCGCTGGAGGGCCAGCGTCGCGGTGGCGACCACGACCCGGTCCCCGTGCGCCAGCGCGGGCACCAGGTAGCCCAGCGACTTTCCGGTGCCGGTGCCGGCCTGGACCAGCAGGTGCGAACCGTCGTCGATGGCCTGCGCGACGGCCTCGGCCATGGTGACCTGGCCTGGCCGTTCCACGCCGCCGACGGCGGACACGGCGGCGTGGAGGAGCTCGGGGAGGGATGGCTTCGTCATAGCCCGTCCACCCTACGGCCCGCCACTGACAGCCGGATCACGGACGACCGGATCACTGACGACCGGACAACCGACCACCGGATCACGACGACCGGATCATGGCGCATCACGCGAGCGGGTTGGGGACGGTGCCGTGGACGGCGGCGTGGGGGCGCTGGGCCCGGTCGCGGTAGCCGTCCAGGTGCAGCCGGTTGCGGTTGAGGCAGAGGCGCTCGATGCGCGGCGTGAGGAGGTCGAACAGCTCGTAGCGGTCCTTGAGGTCCGGAAAGCGGGCCTGGTGGCGGAGGATCTCTGCCCGTACGAGTGACCAGAAGTCCTGCTCCGGTACTCCCAGTTGTTCCTCGCAGAGCGGCGCCAGGTAGCGGAAGACGCCGACGAACAGCCCGGAGTGGATGAACTGGGTGAGGAACCCGGGTTCCTCGGTGAGCAGCACCTCCCGGACGTCGTCCGGCATCGTGTCGTGTTCCGGCACCGGGTGGGCGCTGACGTTGATGTCGTCCACGAAGTCCTTGATCGCCAGCCGGACGGGGACGTCATGGTCGTCGAAGACGACGATGGTGTTCTCGCCGTGCGGGGAGAAGACGGTGCCGTAGCGGTAGAGGAAGTGCAGCAGGGGCGGCAGCAGGGCGCCGAACAGGTGCCGCAGCCACGCGTCGGCGGTCAGCCCCGACCGGGCCACCAGTTCGGCGGTGAAGGAGCGGCCCTCGGCGTCCGTGTGGAGGAGGGCGGCGAGCGTGCGGGCCCGTTCGCCGGGCGGGAGGCGCAGCGGTTCGCGCCAGATCGCGCCAAGAAGTTCCTTGTACTGGTACGGCGCCTCGGGGAGGTGGTCGTACAGCGGGTGCTCGACCGTGACGGACGCGACCTCGCCGAGCAGGATCACCCCGCACGCGTCGCGCAGGAACGGATCCGCGTCGCGCACCGCGTGGACCCAGGAGGTGACGGCGGGCGCGGCGAGGGTGCGTTCGGTGGGGAGCCCGCGCCAGACCAGGGTGTTGAGGACGGACAGCGGCAGCTTGACGCTGAACCGGTCGGGCCTGCTGATGTTGAGGAACGTACGGATGGACTGCTGTGGCAGCCGGAGATCGCCGTCGGACGGGAGCGGGACGATCGCGCCCTCGGCGATGGCGGGGGCGTAGAGCTGCAGCAGCACCTCGTCCCACTGCCAGGGGTGCACGGGCAGGTAGAGGTACGCGGAGGGGTCGAGGCCGCGGGCCCGGAGCACGGCGTCGAACGCGTCGTGCGCGGCGGGGCCGAGTTCGCGGCCGTACAGGTCGGCGGGGGCGTGGAGCGCGGGGACGCCGCGGTAGGCGGCGAGCGCCGTGCTGACCGCGATCCAGGGCAGCGGGGCGGGGCGGCGCGCTTCGGGTGCCCACCGGGCGGCGTCGGAGGCGGAGAACCCGATGCGGCCCTTGTTGAAGACGATCCACGGGTGCCCGGTCTGGTGGCCCTCGAGTTCCGCGTACCCGAGGTCGGCAAGCCGGCCGGCCGGGAGCGCGGTGTGGTCGAGCCGGGCGTCGGCGGCGAGCGTGATGGTCAGCTCGCGGAGGAGGTGGCCGAGCGTGGCGCCGTCCAGCTGGAGGGTCCGGCGGGCTCGTACGAGGAAGTCGAGCGGGTCGGTGAAGGGCTGCCCGTCGCGGGTGATCGATCCGGGGTCGACCCGCCAGCTGCCGTACGCGGTCCGGCGTGCGGCGAAGGTGAGCACGGACCCGTCGTCGACCTCCAGCGCGTACCGCGCCTGCCGGGAGCCGTCTCCCCCGGCCGGACCGGAGGGGGCGTCCGGACCGGAGGGGGCGTCCGGGGCGGAGGGCGCGTCCGGGGCGGAGGGCAGCGGGGCCGGTGCGATGACCTCTTCGTACGCGAACTCGCCGAGCATCTTCGCGAGCAGGTCGCGGGAGGCGCGTGCCCAGGCCCGTGGGTTGAGCTCGGGCGGGGCGGTGGACGGGGCGGCGGGCGGCTCGGCGGAGTCGGGGGTGGCAGGGGGTTTCGGCACGGGCACTCCTCCGGGTGGAACCGATGCGGGTCGAGCGGTTATGTGGAGCAGCGGATGGTTCACAGCAGGTGTCGCAGGGCGCGGTCGCGGATCATCAGGGCAGCTCGCTTGTCGGGGAGGTCGAGTTCGGCGGAGAAGCGGAAGCCGGCGCTCAGGAACGCCGAGACGGAGGGCGCGTTGCGGATGTCGGGTTCGGCGACGACACGTGCGCAGCGCGGGCGGTGGTCGAGGATGAGGTCGGCGACCGCTGTGAGCAGGGTGGTGCCGACGCCCCGGCCGCGGTCGCCGATTCCGCCGATGAGCAGGTGGACGCCCGTGTCATGCGGACGGGCCGGGTAGTGGCGGGCGAGCGGGTCGAGGTCGGCGCGGTAGATCTCGAAGTAGCTCATCGGTGTGCCGTCGAGCACGCCCAGGCAGGGCACGCTGCGGCCGTCGCCGTCGAGTTGGGCCCGCACATGGGCGTCGGTGACGGACGGGGGCCCGGCGAGTTCCCAGAACGCGGCGACCGCCGGGTCGTTCATCCACCGGCTGATCAGCGCGAGGTCGCGTTCGAGGCGTACGGGGACGAGTCGGAAGGAGCCGAGGGAGGTGGCGGCGGGGGCCCAGCCGGCGACGGTGTCGAGCAGGTCGTCGACCCCGTCGGCAGCACCGGCCCCGCCGGTCCCGTCGGCACCGTCGGCCGTTGGCTCGGGCCCGGTGACCGGTTCGTCCGGGCGGAACAGCGCGATCAGCTCGTCGGGCAGCCGGAGTTCCAGGGTGTCCTCCGTGCCCGGCCCGGCCGGGGTGGGGGCACGGGGTCCGGTGTCGGAGCTCGCGTCGGTGGGAGGCACGGGCGCTGTCCTCTCGGCGGTTCGGGCGGGGCGGGGGACGTCAGCTGCGCAGGGGGTTGGCGATCGTGACGTACACGGACTGGGTGTCGACGGGGCCGACGAGCTCGTCGAGGCCGTGCAGCCGGGTCAGGAGGTTGGCCTTGCAGCGCAGGGTCGGGCTCTCCAGGAGGCGGGCCGGGAGGGGCGAGCCGAGACGGGTGGCGGTGGTGAGGAACTGCCGGAACGCGGCGAGGAGGAGCCGTTCGTCGGCCAGGCGCTGGGCGCCGAAGGCCCCGATGAGGCCGAACACGTTGTTGATGCCGAGGTAGTACGCGAACCGTTCGTCGGTCACGTCGTCGGGGACGAAGGTGTCGCTGCGCGTGCCGATGCCGGGCAGCCGGCGTTCCAGGGCGGCGCGCTGGGACTCGCGGAAGTAGTAGCCCTGGTTGTCGCGGTAGCGGCCTCCGCAGGGCCAGCCGTCGGGGTCGAGGAGGACCAGGGTGTTCTGCTGGTGGGCCTCCAGGGCCACGCCCGCGGTGCCGTCGAGCCGGAGGACCGGGCGGACAACCTGGTCGAGGTAGCGCAGGAACCACTCGGCGGCGACGGCTCCGGTGGGGCGGCCCGTGCGGGCGGCGAGCCGGGACACGATGACGGCCAGGCGCGACCGCATGCGGAGGTTCCCGGGCCAGGGGCGCGGGGCGGTGAGGCCCGCGACGCAGACGGCGTCGTCCCCGGGGCCGAAGGGGTTGTGGCGGAGCATCACGTCGAGTCCGGGGACCGGTTCGCCGTCCTGGGTGTCCACGGCGAGCCACGCCGGGTCGCGGACGATGTCGAAGCCGGGGTTGGCGGCCTGCCACTCCTCGGCGAGGCCGGTGCGCAGCAGCCGGTGGACCTCGACGCCGCGGTGGAGCTCCTTGCGCAGGTTCTCACGGCGGGAGTTGGTGATCCGTACGCCGAGGGACAGCTTCAGCATGGCGGGGGCGCCGGGCCGGTGGACGGTCCGGACGGAGGAGGTGGGGTGCCAGGGTTCGCCGTGGGGGCCCAGGTCGTGGAGCAGGCCGGCGGAGAGCAGCGCGGCGACGGCGGGGCGGTGCTGCAGGTCGCGGGCCTGCCAGGGGTGCAGGGGCAGGGCCACGGTGTCGCCGGGGAGGGCGAGGTCGCCGCCGGCGAGGCGGGCGGTGAGGTGCCCGGCGCTGCGGGGGCGGCCCTGTTCGGTCCAGGCGGAGTCGGTCGCCAGGACGGAGCGGTCGACGGCCATCCAGTGCAGCGGGAAGGAGCCGCACGACTCGGGCGCGTAGCGGGCGGCTTCGGCGTCGGAGAGGCCCTCGCGGCTCTTCGGCGTCGGGTGGAGGGGGTGGCCGAGCAGCAGGGACTGTTCGGCGGTGAGGAAGAGGTCGGCGTCGTGGGCGGGGCCCGGGTGCGCGCGCCGGTGGGCGATGAACCCGGCCGTGCGGCGGGTGGAGTCGGCGACCCTCCCGACCAGGTCGGCGCCCTCTCCCCGGTCCGCGGCGGGGGCTGCCCCGTGGTCGCCGCCCGGCGTCGCCGACTCGCGGCCGATGAGGGCGGCGACGGTCACCGCGTCCACGGGCGGGGCGGTGGGCGGCGCGCCTTCGAGGGTGGGCCTGCCGAAGCGGTGCCAGCCGGTGGGCGACCAGTAGTGGACCGGGACGAGAAGGGCGGCGCCGCTGGCGTGGAGGGGGACGCGCAGGGTCCTGCCGGGCGGCTGGGGGAGGCCGGTCTCCCGTGCCCAGCAGCGGAGGAGGTTCTCGACGGTCGCCGCGTCGGCGGCGCGGTGCGCGTCCGGGTCGTCGAGCGGGTCGGGGTGCTCGGCGTGCGCGGGGCCGGGCTGGGCGGCGGGCAGGTCTTCGTACCCTCCCGCGTGCTGGCGCGGCACGGTCGTGGACTCGACCGGACGGGGACTGCCGGGGACGCTGCCGGGGACGATGGGCGGGCCGTCGGCTCCGGGGGCTTCGGGCACGGGAGTGGGGTTCACGGCGGGGTCTTTCTGGTGAGGAGGTCCGGGTTCAGCGGGACGGTCCGAAGGCGGTCGCGGCGGAGGAGGTCGTGGGGGACGAGGCCGCGTGCGGGGAGGCGGTGCGGGAGGAGGCGCGTTCGGCGGCGTCCAGGGCGTCGGCGAAGCGGTCGAGGACGGCCACGGCCTGTTCGTCGGTGATCGTCAGCGGAGGGAGGAGGCGTACGACCGCGTTGTGTCGGCCGCCGAGCTCGACGATGAGGCCGCGTTCGAGGCACTCGCGCTGGACGGCCGCGGCGAGGGCCGGAGCCGGCGGGGGTACGTCGGCGGCGGCGTCCGGGACGACCAGCTCGACGCCGATCATCAGGCCCCGGCCGCGGACGTCCCCGATGCAGGCGTGGGCGGCGGCCAGGCCGTGGAGCTGGCCCAGCATGCGCGCGCCGAGCGTCGCCGCCCGCTCGGCCAGCCGGTTCTCGCGTACGAACGCGAGGGTGGCCGCGCCGGCCGCCATCGCGAGCTGGTTGCCGCGGAAGGTGCCGGCGTGGGCGCCGGGCTGCCAGACGTCGAGGCCCGACCGGTAGACGATGACGGCCAGCGGGAGGGAGCCGCCGATGGCCTTGGACATGACCATCACGTCGGGGACGACACCGCTGTGCTCCACCGCCCAGAAGGCGCCGGTGCGGCCGACTCCGGTCTGCACCTCGTCGGCGATGAGCGGGATGGAGCGGCCGGCGGTGATCCGGCGCATCCGGCGCATCCAGCTGTCGGGCGCGGGGATGACGCCGCCCTCGCCCTGGACGGGTTCGACGATCATCCCGGCCGGGGTGGGGACGCCGGACTTGGGGTCGTCCAGGAGGCTCTCGGTCCAGTGGGCGGCGATGTCGGCGCCGCGCTCCCCGCCGACGCCGAAGGGGCAGCGGTAGCCGTACGGGTAGGGCAGGCGCGTGACCCGTACGTCGGTGGCGCCGCCGGAGACGTCCAGCGCGCCGGCCGTCATGCCGTGGTACGCGCCGGTGAAGGCGAGCAGACCGGCGCGCCCGGTCGCGTTGCGCACCAGTTTGAGCGCCGCCTCGACCGCGTCCGTGCCGGCCGGGCCGCAGAACTGGATCCGGCCGTCCTCGGCGAGCTGCCGGGGCAGCGTGCCGAACAGCTCGGTGGTGAAGGCGTCCTTGACCGGGGTGGCCAGGTCCAGGACGTGCAGCGGGGCACCGGAGTCGATGACCTTCTTGATGGACTCCAGCACCACCGGGTGGTTGTGCCCGAGGGCCAGCGTGCCCGCGCCGGACAGGCAGTCCAGGTACCGCCGCCCGTCGGCCCCTTCGATGGTCAGCCCGCGTGCCCGTACCGGGACGATGGGCAGGGAGCGCGCGTAGGTGCGGGCGGCCGATTCGCGCAGCGACTGGCGCCGCAGGATTCCTTCGTGCGCGGACGTCGGCGCCACCGGGGCTGGTTCGGTCACGGCCACGGCTTCGGGTCCTCCCGGTAACGGTTGTGTGACTCATCGGTGCGCTGCTCGTACCGCCACACGGCCGCGATGAGCCCCGGCCCTGTGTCCCCCGTACGTACCAACGACGACATCTCTTCCGGATCACGGGCGCCGCGAAGATCCTTAACGCCCCGGAACCGCGGCCCTGCCGGACGCCGTCCCCAACGGCACCGGCATAGTGGTGGCCGGCCGCACCCGGGACGTTCCGGAGTGCGGAGCGCTGAAGTCCGGCCCGAACGGCCCAGTACGGCCGGGTACAGACGTGCCCGGTCACGAAGTTCCCAGGGGGATCACGACATGCGACCCATTCGTCCGCTGCTCGCCGCAGCCTCCGTCGCCGCGGCGCTGGCGCTGACCGCCACGGCCTGCGGCCCCGGCGACGACAACGCGGGCGGGGCGCCGACCGCTGCCGCCAGCCCGACGCAGGACGGCAAGATCACGATTCCGGACGATCTGAAGGACCGGCTCAAGGAGCGCGGGATCGATCTGGACAAGTGGAGGAACGGCGAGTGGAAGAACTGGGACAAGGACACGTGGCTGCGTGAGGCCAAGGACTACGTCAACCCGATCATCGAGGACCTGTGGGACCCGGACCGGATGCGGGACGCCGAGCAGCCCGAACGGCCGGTCGAGGAAGGGGACATCGACGGTGACGAGGGTGTGACGGACCCGACGCCCGAGCCGGTCGAGGCCCAGGCCGTGAAGGCGCCGTTCCACTCCGCGGTGCCGGAGGCGGGCAAGGTCCTCTTCGACGGACCCGAGGGCTCGATGGTCTGCTCGGCGACCGTGGTGAAGGACCCCGCGAACCCGGGCAAGTCCAACCTGGTGTGGACGGCGGGCCACTGCGTGCACGCCGGTAAGAACGGCGGCTGGTACCGCAACATCGCGTTCGTCCCCGCGTACAACGACAGCGGCAAGAAGGGCGCGGAGCTGGAGCGGGCGACCCGCGAGGAGATGGCCCCCTACGGCGTGTGGTGGGGCGACTGGGCGCAGACCTCCGAGCAGTGGATCTCCCAGGGTGCCGCCACCGGTGGCCAGGGCGCTCCGTACGACTTCGCGGTCATCCACGTGACCCCGGAGAAGGGCGGCAACGGCAAGTCGCTGGAGGAGACGGTGGGTTCGGCCCTGCCGGTCGAGTTCGCCGCCCCGGCGGCTTCGGGGATCGCCGAGATGGAGGCGACCGGGTACCCGGCGGCGCCGCCGTTCGACGGCCAGCAGATGTTCCAGTGCGCGGACAAGCCGGGCCGGCTGTCCCTCCGGGCGGACCAGCCGACGATGTACCGCATCGGCTGCACCATGACGGGCGGTTCCTCCGGTGGCGGCTGGGTCGCGCAGGGCAAGGACGGCAAGCCCGCGCTGGTGTCCAACACCTCCATCGGCCCGGTGACGGCGGGCTGGCTGGCCGGTCCGCGCCTGGGCGACGAGGCGAAGGGCATCTACGAAGAGGTCAGCGAGAAGTTCGCGGGCCGGTAGACGGCGGAGGCGGTACGCGGCGGCGGTACGCGGAGGGCGGGGGTGGGCGGTTGGGGCGGGCACACCGCCCGCCGCAACCGCCCCTGCCGCCCCTCCGGTGGAGACTCCGTGCAGGTCTGGAGACTCCGTGCAGGTCGCCGTCGGGGGCGGTTGCCCCGGACGGCGGCGGCATAGAGTGGGGGCGCATCACGCGGGCGGTCCCGGAGGGCCGCCCCTTTGCGTGACAGGTTCATGGCATTTCGCACAGCACAAGCGTTTCAGGGGGAATCGTAACCATGCGATCCATACGTCCGCTCCTGGCCGTCACCGGCCTGGTGGCGGCTCTCACGCTGACGGCCACCGCCTGTGGTCCCACCGAGGACAAGGCGACCGGCACGCCCGCGCCGGCGAGCCCCGCCGACGGCCAGGGCGGCGGACAGGGTGACGGCGCCACGCTTCCGAAGGACATCGCCGACAAGCTCAAGGAGCACGGCGTCGACCCGGAGAAGTGGAAGAACGGCGAGTGGAAGAACTGGGACAAGGACACCTGGCTGCGTGAGGCCAAGGACTTCGTCAACCCGGTGATCGAAGGGCTCTGGAAGCCCGAGCGGATGCAGTCCGCCACGTCCCCGCAGAAGACGATGGCCACCGGTGCCGCCACGGGCGACCAGGGCGCCACCGACCCCGAACCGCGGCCGGTGCGGGCGGAGGCGGAGCGCAAGCCGTACCACGAGAACGCCGCCCCGGTCGGCAAGGTCTTCTTCGACTCCCCGGAAGGCTCGATGGTCTGCTCCGCGACCGTCGTCAAGGACCCGAAGAACCCCGGCAAGTCCAACCTCGTGTGGACGGCGGGCCACTGTGTGCACGCGGGGCGGTCGGGCGGCTGGTTCCGCAACATCGCCTTCGTGCCCGCGTACAACGACCTGGGCAAGTCCCCCGCCACCCTGGAGAAGGCCGCGCCGCGGGAGGTCGCCCCGTACGGCGTCTACTGGGCGGACTGGGTCGCGACCTCCGGCGAGTGGATCGACCAGGGCGGCCCGACCGGCGGTGAGGGCGCGCCGTACGACTACGCCGTGATGCACGTGAAGCCGGAGAACGGCACCAAGTCCCTGGAGGAGACGGTGGGCGTCGCGCTCGACGTCGACTTCGACGCCCCGGAGGCGGCCAGCATCCCGGCGATGGGTGCCTGGGGCTACCCGGCCGCCCCGCCCTACGACGGTGCGCTGATGCACAAGTGCGTGGACCGTCCGGGGCGCCTCACCCTGTCGCCCGGTACGCCGACGATGTGGCGGATCGGCTGCACCATGACCGGTGGCTCCTCCGGCGGCGGCTGGTTCATCGAGAAGCCGGGCAAGAAGCTGGCGCTGGTGTCCAACACGTCCATCGGCCCGGTGACGGCGGGCTGGCTGGCCGGCCCCCGCCTGGACCGGGGCGCGGAGCAGATCTACACCATGATGAGCGACAAGTTCGCGGGCAGGTAGCCCCGCCGCCGGGCGCATGAGCGTCGGCGACCAACGGCGCTTGGCCCGCCCCCTCGCGAGGAGGGGGCGGGCCAAGCGCCGTTCACGGGTGCGCGCCGAGCGTTCAGCCGGCCGAGCGGGCCGTGCCCGTCAGTGGGCGGCGGGCACGTACGGCGCCAGCAGCGCGGCGAACTCCTCGTGGACCCGCGCCTTGATGAGGGTGCCCTCGGGGGTGTGCTCCTCGGAGAGCACCTCGCCCTCCGCGTGCGCCCGCGAGACCAGCGCGCCCTGGGTGTACGGCAGGAGCGCCTCGATCTCCACCTTCGGCCGCGGCAGCTCGGCGTCGATCAGGGCCAGCAGCTCATCGATCCCGGCGCCGGTCCGCGCGGACACCGCGATCGAGTGCCGCTCGATGCGCAGCAGCCGCTGCAGTACGAGCGGGTCGGCGGCGTCCGCCTTGTTGATCACCACGATCTCGGGCACGTCCACCGCGCCCACGTCGCGGATGACCTCGCGCACGGCGGCCAGCTGCTCCTCCGGCGCCGGGTGCGAGCCGTCCACCACGTGCACGATGAGGTCGGAGTCACCGACCTCCTCCATGGTGGAGCGGAACGCCTCGACGAGGTGGTGCGGCAGGTGCCGGACGAAGCCGACGGTGTCCGCCAGGGTGTAGAGGCGGCCGCTGGGCGTCTCGGCCCGGCGCACGGTCGGGTCGAGGGTGGCGAACAGGGCGTTCTCCACGAGCACGCCCGCGCCCGTCAGCCGGTTGAGGAGGGACGACTTGCCGGCGTTGGTGTACCCGGCGATCGCGACCGACGGGACCTTGTTGCGACGGCGCTCCTGCCGCTTGAGGTCACGGCTGGTCTTCATCTCCGCGATCTCACGGCGCATCTTCGCCATCTTCTCGCGGATCCGCCGCCGGTCCGTCTCGATCTTGGTCTCACCGGGACCACGGGTGGCCATGCCGCCACCGCCGCCGCCACCCATCTGCCGGGAGAGCGACTGGCCCCAGCCTCGCAGCCGCGGCAGCATGTACTGCATCTGCGCGAGCGCGACCTGCGCCTTGCCCTCACGGGACTTGGCGTGCTGGGCGAAGATGTCGAGGATCAGGGCGGTCCGGTCGACCACCTTGACCTTGACGACGTCCTCGAGGTGGATCAGCTGGCCGGGGCTCAGCTCACCGTCGCAGACGACGGTGTCGGCCCCGGTCTCGAGCACGATGTCCCGCAGCTCGTTCGCCTTGCCCGAGCCGATGTACGTGGCCGGGTCCGGCTTGTCGCGGCGCTGGATCACGCCGTCGAGCACCAGCGCACCCGCCGTCTCGGCGAGCGCGGCCAGCTCCGCGAGGCTGTTCTCGGCGTCCTGCACCGTGCCCGAGGTCCACACGCCGACCAGCACCACGCGCTCCAGGCGCAGCTGCCGGTACTCGACCTCGGTGACGTCCTCGAGCTCGGTGGAGAGGCCCGCGACGCGCCGCAGGGCGGCGCGCTCGGAGCGGTCGAACTGGTCGCCGTCCCGCTCTCCGTCGACCTCGAAGCTCCAGGCGACGTCCTCTTCCATCAGGGCATCGGCCCGAAGGCTCTCGGTGCGGTTCTTGTCCGCGAAGCTCTGCGCGTCCTGGGAAGGGGATGAAGAGGAGGTCATTGGATCCTTACGTCTCGGAGTCGTGGTTGCCCGGTACGTCGTGTCCACTCCCGGATCGGGGCGGCCCACGGCGGGCCGGGCGGCTCGTCGGCTACAACGCGTCACTCCCCAGGATCATTCCCGGGGCGGTCCCCCGGCATGCGAGGGGCCCGGCAGCGCCGCCGACCCGTCGATGGTCGCACGGTGCGGCCGGGCCCGTCACCGGGTTTTCGGCCCGGCGGCCGGGGTCCCCCGCGCCCCGTCAGCGCTTGGCGGCGGGCGCCGGGGCCTTCGTGGACCCCTTGACCGGCGCGGTGCTGCGCCAGTCCGCGTGGCCGGGCATCTTCGGGGTGCGCTCGCCGTACAGCCAGCCCTCCAGGAAGGGGGTCAGGTCGCGGCCGGCCTCCTCCGAGGCGAGCCGCACGAAGTCCGCGGTGCTCGCCGTCCCGTGCGCGTACTGCGAGACCCAGCGCCGTTCGAGCCGCTCGAAGGCGTCCTTGCCGATCTCCTGCCGCAGGGCGTAGAGGACCAGGGCGCTGCCGTCGTAGACGACGGGCCGGAACAGGCTGATCTTCTGGCCGGCGGCGGGGGGCCTCGGCGCGGCCGGCGGCCCGCCCGCCGCGCGCCAGCGGTCGGAGTCGGCGTACGCCTGGCGCATGCGCCGCTCCAGGGGCTGCTTGGCCGTCTCCTCCGCGTACAGCGCCTCGTACCAGGTGGCGTGTCCCTCGTTGAGCCACAGGTCGGCCCACCGGCGCGGCGAGACGCTGTTGCCGAACCAGTGGTGGGCCAGCTCGTGCACCATGATCGATTCGACGAACCACTTGGGGAGCCCGCCGCGGGTGAACAGGGAGCGCTCGAAGAGGGAGAGCGTCTGGGTCTCCAGCTCGAACCCGGTGTCGGCGTCGGCGACGAGGACGCCGTACGTCTCGAAGGGGTAGCGGCCGACCTTGCGCTCCATCCACTCCAGGTGGGCGGGGGTCCGCTTGAGCCAGGGTTCCATGCGGGCGGCGTCGGCGGCCGGTACGACGTCGCGCACGGGCAGCCCGTGCGGACCGGTCCGGTGCAGCACGGTGGAGCGCCCGATGGACACCTGGGCCAGCTCGGTGGCCATGGGGCGGGCGCCGCGGTACGTCCAGGTGCGGATGTCCCCGCTGAGCGACCGGGCGACGTTCCTCCCGTTGGCGACCACCGTCAGGTCCTTGGGCGCGGTGACGCGGAAGGTGAAGTACGCCTTGTCGGCGGGGTGGTCGTTGCCGGGGAAGACCCGGTGCGCGGCGTCGGCCTGGTTGGCCATCGCCAGGCCGTCGGCGGTACGGACCCAGCCGCCGGTGTTCCTGGGGCCGGAGGGGTCGCTGGTGTGGGTGACGGTGATCCGGAGCCGTTCGCCGGGCCCGACCTGCCGGGACGGCTCGACGACCAGGTCCTCGCCGCTCAGCGCGAACGCGGCGGGCCGGCCGTCGACCTCGACCGCGCGGACGGTGCCGTGCGTAAAGTCCAGGTTGACGCGGTCGAGCCGGTCGGAGGCCCGCGCGTCGATCGTGGTGACGGCGTCCAGCGGCTTGGTGTTGTCACCCCTATAGGTGAGGGCGATGTCGTAGGCGAGGACGTCGTACCCGGGGTTGCCGAGCTGCGGGAAGAGCGGGTCTCCGATGCCGAGCGGCTCGGGTGACGGCAGGGCCGCCCCGATCAGGCCGGCCGAGGCAGCCGCCACCAGGGCCACCCGGAGGCGTCGCGCGGTGCGCGCGGTGCGAGCGGTGCGGGGTGCACGCGATGTGAGGGACATGGAGCAACCGCTACCAGCGCCCCGCGCCCGGAACGCGACGGCGCGCGCCCCGCGCACCCGAACGGACTCGGGCGGCCGCACGGCTGCGGGGGCGGTCAGCAGCCGGGGGCGACGGCGGGGTGCTGGGCGCGGGTGACGTCGTAGACGCCCGGTACGTCGCGCATGGCGCGCATCAGCGCGGGGAGCTCCGCGGCGTCGGTGAGCTGGAGCGTGTAGGTGTGCCGTACGCGCTGCTCGCTGGGCGGTTCGACGGTGGCCGAGACGATCGCGGCGCCTGCCGTGGCGATCGCCTCCGTCAGGTCGGCGAGCAGACGCGGCCGCCCGAACGATTCCGCGACCAGGGTGACCCGGCACTCGGCCGCCTCCCCCCACCGCACGCCGACCGGAACCCGCCCGGCCGCCTCCATGCTCCGTACGGCGGGGCACCCGACCCGGTGGACGGTGACGTTCCCCCCGCGTACCGGGAAGCCGGTGACCGCGTCGGGCGGCACGGGGGTGCAGCAGCGGGCGAGTCGCACGGGCGCGTCGGGGAGGTCGGCCACCACGGCGTCGGCGGCGGGGTGCCGGATGGCCGGGAGGTCGGCGCTCATGGTGGTGGTCCGTCGGCGGGGCGCGGCCGCCGGGACGCGCACGCCCTCGGGGTGCGCGGCGAGCCAGCCGGTGATGGCGATCCGCGCGGCGGGGGTGCGGGCGTGCTCCAGCCAGTCGGGCGAGGGGCCCGACGCGGGGTCGGGCTGGACGGCGCCCTGAGGGACCGGGTCCGGGTGCGCGGGCCCGGGGCGTGCGGGGGTGTCCGGTCCGGCGGAGGTCTCCGGTCCGGAGGTCGTCGTCCGGTGCTCGTCCGTGCCCGGCTCGCCCCGGGCGAGCAGCGGCTGCACCGTGTCCCCGTCGTTCAGGACGGTCCCGAGCGCCGCGAGGCGGCCGTTGACGCGGGCCCCGACGCAGGTGTGGGCCGCCTCGCCGTACTGGGCGTACGCGGCGTCCACGCACGTCGCGCCGGCCGGCAGGGCGAGGGTGCCGCCGTCCGGGCGGAAGACGGTGATCTCGCCGTCCTGGGCGAGGTCGGCGCGGAGCGAGGTCCAGAAGGTGTCCGGGTCGGGGGTGGCCTGCT
This sequence comes from Streptomyces ficellus, assembly GCF_009739905.1. Lineage (NCBI taxonomy): Bacteria > Bacillati > Actinomycetota > Actinomycetes > Kitasatosporales > Streptomycetaceae > Streptomyces > Streptomyces ficellus. Next base: position 1,743,281 of record NZ_CP034279.1, read on the forward strand.
GCCATGCGAGCAGCCGGGAGAGCCAGCCGGGCCGGGTGGGGTCGATGCGCTCGCCGTCGTCGCCCGGGCAGTCGACGGTGTCGGCCGGCGCGGCGTAGGGGTTGCCGAGGGCGACGACGCCGGCTTCGGCGACCTTGTGCATCTGGTGCGTGCGGATGAGGACTTCGGCGACGGCTCCGTCGGGCGCGGCGACGGCGGTGTGGAGGGACTGGTAGAGGTTGAACTTGGGCGCGGCGATGAAGTCCTTGAACTCGGAGATCACCGGGGTGAAGCAGGTGTGCAGTTCGCCGAGCACGCCGTAGCAGTCGGCGTCGTCCTGGACGAGGACGAGCAGCCGTCCGAAGTCGGTGCCGCGCAGGTCGCCGCGCTTGAGCCGGACGCGGTGGACGGAGACGAAGTGGCGTGGCCGGACCAGCACTTCGGCCGGGATGCGGGCGTCCCTGAGCACCGCCCTGACGTCGTCGGCGATGACGGCGAGCGCGTCCCCGGCGGTGACGTTGCCGGCGATGAGGGCGCGGGTGTTCTCGTACTCGGCGGGGTGGAGGATGGCGAAGACCAGGTCCTCCAGCTCCGTCTTGAGGGCCTGTACGCCGAGCCGTTCGGCGAGCGGGATGAGGACGTCGCGGGTGACCTTGGCGATGCGGGCCTGTTTCTCGGGGCGCATCACGCCGAGCGTGCGCATGTTGTGCAGCCGGTCGGCGAGCTTGATGGACATGACGCGGACGTCGTTGCCGGTGGCGACGAGCATCTTGCGGAAGGTCTCGGGCTCGGCGGCGGCGCCGTAGTCGACCTTCTCCAGTTTGGTGACGCCGTCGACGAGGTAGCAGACCTCCTCGCCGAACTCCTCGCGGACCTGATCGAGGGTCACGTCCGTGTCCTCGACGGTGTCGTGGAGGAGGGAGGCGGTCAACGTGGTCGTCTCGGCGCCGAGTTCGGCGAGGATCAGGGTGACGGCGAGCGGGTGGGTGATGTACGGCTCGCCGCTCTTGCGGAACTGGCCCCGGTGCGAGAGCTCGGCGAGGACGTACGCGCGGTGCAGGACGGCCAGGTCGGCGTCGGGGTGGTGGGCGCGGTGGGCCTCGGCGACGTGGCTGATGGCGTCGGGCAGCCGGTCCCGGGTGCCGGGGCCGAGCAGTGCGGCGCGGCCGAGCCTCCGGAGGTCGATCCTCGGGCGGCCGCGCCGACGGCTGGGCGCGGGGTTCGTGGCCTCTGCACTCAGGTTGGTGGCCTCTGCGCTCATGGGCACCTCCGACGGCGTCGACCGGCGGTGGGGCGGGCAAGGCGTGCCCGCCGGGCCGGTGCTTGATGCTACCGAGCCCACCACGTAGCGCCGACCCGCTCTCGCTCAGCGTGAAACGGATCACCCATTCGAGCGAAGGTTGCGCGGCGGCCGTGTCGGACGTTCAGACGAGCGTGGTGGCGAACCAGGCCGGGTCGACGTGGCCCTCGGCGACGATGACCGCGGGCCCGGTCATCTCGATCTCGCCGTCGGGGCGCTCGGTGATCACCAGCCTGCCGCCGAGGACGTCCACGGTGTACGTGACCGGGGTCCCCGTCTCGGCGGGGTCGGTGCCGTCCCGCCGGGCCGCCGCGACGGCCACCGCGCACGCGCCGGTGCCGCACGAGCGGGTCTCGGCGGCGCCGCGCTCGTGGACGCGCATGGCCAGGTGCCGGGGGCCTCGGTCGGCGGCGAACTCGATGTTGACCCCGTCCGGGTAGACCGCGGCGGGGGTGTACGGCGGCTCGGCGTACAGGTCCCCGGCGTGGCCGAGGTCCTCGACGAAGGCCACCGCGTGCGGGTTGCCCATGTTCACGTTCCGCGCGGGCCAGCTGCGGGCGCCGACGGTGACGGTGACGCCGTCCTCGGGGAGCCGGGCGCGGCCCATGGACACGGTGACGTCGCCGTTCTTGGCGAGGTGGACGCGCTTGACGCCGCCCCGGGTGGCGACGGCCAGGTCGCCGGCGGTGACGTGTCCGGCGTGCTGGAGGTACCGGGCGAAGACGCGGACCCCGTTGCCGCACATCTCGGCGACCGAGCCGTCGGCGTTGCGGTAGTCCATGAACCACTCGGCGTCGTCGGCCATGTGCCGCGCCTCGGGGTGGGCGGCGGACCGGACCACGTGCAGCACGCCGTCGCCGCCGATGCCGGCCCTGCGGTCGCACAGGCGGGCCACGACGGCGGCGGGCAGGCCGACGGCGTTCTCCGGGTCGGGCACGATCACGAAGTCGTTCTCGGTGCCGTGCCCCTTGAGGAAGGCGATGGGCGCGCTGTTCCTGGATTCGGTGGTCACGCGGTCAATCGTACGGGCGGGCGGTGACAACCGGCCGGTCGGTCCGGGCCGCACCGGGGTTCAGCGCAGGCGGGCGACGCGCCAGACGGCGAGGACGACCGGGACGGCGACGCCGACCACGTACAGGGCGATGACGCGCCAGTCGGGGCGCTCGCCGGAGCCGCGGGCGGGCAGACCGGGCCAGGTGTAGCCGACGCGGCGGGCGGCCATCATGCCCCAGCCGGCGGCGCAGCCGCAGAGCAGCAGGCCGAGCATCGCGAGGACCGCGCCGCCGTCGCCCGAGCCGAAGGCGAGCGGGAAGCCGAACATCAGTGAGCCGATCACGGCGAGGCCGACGATGGGGGCGAGCTGCCAGATGCGCAGCTTGCGCTGCGGGCGCAGCTCGACCTCGACCTCGTCGGGGGCGATCTCCGGGGTCCCGTCCTCGTTGAGGTCGGGACCGTCCGGGCTCAGGCCCGGTGCGTCACTGGCCACCTGCGTGTTGTCCGGTGCTTCCTGGTCTTCTCTGTCGCGAGGGCCGGCCTCCATCGCCACGCGCCCTCCCCACTCGGATTCCACTGGTCGATCGATGCTCGATGATGGCACGCCCCCGACCGCCGCGATGACGGGCAGGGCGTCCCGATGCCATCACGTGATCAGGCTGTAACCGCTCGTTCGACCAACGTCAGCGCCAGATCGGGAAGTTCCGCGCGGTGGGCGGCGGCGCCGCTCAGCCAGTGGACGCGCGGGTCGCGGCGGAACCAGGAGTCCTGGCGGCGCGCGAAGCGCTTGGTGGCGCGCACGGTCTCGGCGCGCGCCTCCTCCTCGGTGCACTCCCCCGCGAGCGCGGCGAGCACCTGCTGGTAGCCCAGCGCGCGGGCGGCGGTACGGCCCTCGCGCAGCCCCCGGGACTCCAGGGACCGCACCTCGTCGACGAGCCCGGCCTCCCACATCCGGTCCACGCGCGTGGTGATCCGTTCGTCGAGTTCGGGGCGTTCGACGTCGACGCCGATCTGGACGGTGTCGTACACCGAGTCGTGACCGGGGAGGTTGGCGGTGAAGGGCCTGCCGGTGATCTCGATGACCTCCAGGGCCCGGACGATCCGGCGGCCGTTGCTGGGCAGGATGGCGCGGGCGGCCTCGGGGTCGGCGGCGGCGAGCCGGGCGTGCAGGACGCCGGAGCCGCGCTCGTCGAGCTCGGCCTCCAGGCGGGCGCGGACGGCCGGGTCGGTACCGGGGAACTCCAGGGCGTCGATCGCGCCGCGTACGTACAGCCCGGAGCCGCCGACGAGGACGGGGGTGCGGCCGGCGGCGAGCAGCCGGTCGATCTCCGCGCGGGCCAGGCGCTGGTACTCGGCGACGCTGGCGGCCTCGGTGACGTCCCAGATGTCGAGGAGGTGGTGCGGGACTCCCCCGCGCTCCCCGGGCGTCAGTTTGGCGGTGCCGATGTCCATCCCCCGGTACAACTGCATGGAGTCGGCGTTGACGACCTCGCCGCCCAGCTGCTGGGCGAGGTGGACGCCCAGATCGGACTTTCCGGCCGCCGTGGGGCCGACGACGGCGATGACCCGCGGGGCGGGAGTTGCGCTTCTCACCGTCCCAGTCTCGCAAACCTGAGCACCCGCCCCCGAACGAGTGACGTGACGGCACGACATCGGGGTCGTTGCCTGTTGCGAGGTTCCGACCGCCGGTTTACGGACCGGCTCCACCGGGCGACGCAATGGGACGCTCCGGACGGCGCGGAATTTCGCCCACACGAGGACGCTTTGGAGTAGATATGGGCGTGTTTTCACGGTTTCGCAGGAAGAAGTCCGAGGCCCCGGTAGAGGAGCCGGCTGCGGCCGCCACTCTGGCGGAGGAGCCCCAGGACGCGGAGCCGGAGGCGTCGGAGCCGGAAGCGGTGACGCCGTCGGAGTCGGCCGAGACTACGGGACGACCGGAGGAGGCGGCGGCCGCCGAGGCCGTGGACATTCCGAAGCAGCAGTCGGCCGAGGAGGCGGCGGACAACGAGGCCGGCGAGAGCGCCCGTAGTTGAGGTCCCGTACGACGGCTGTTCCGGGGGAAGGTGCCCCATGGGCGGGCCAGGCGAGACTTTACGGACACGACCTGGGCCGGATCGCCCACAAGGACGACGGCGGTACGCCGCCGCCACCGGCCCCGCCGGCCTCCTGACCTCGTTCCAGCCGGCCACGGCACGACGGACGGCCGCGAAGCACGATGCCCGTGCTTCGCGGCCGTCCGTCTTGCGTCGGGGTCCCGCATCAGGGGTCGGTCCGGCCGGCCACCCGCTACGACCAGACGGCGACGAAGTAGCCGACGCCGTAGGGGACGCCCTCGTACAGCAGACGCCCCTCCAGGCCCGCGCGGCCCGCGTCCCCGGCCGCGCCCGCGAGGACCTGCCAGGGCGCCCGCCCGGCCGCCTTCAGCTCGTGCGCGAGATGCTCGTCCAGCGCCGCCAGGGCGTCCGTGTCGGCCGCGCCCAGGGCCCGGGCGGCCCCCTCGTCGAAGGCGGCGGCGCGGTCGTCGAGGTAGCCCGGCGCCTTGAGGGTGCGGCAGGCGCTGCCGTCGCCCAGCACGAGGAGGGCGAGCCGGTCGCCCTCGGCCGCCAGCTCGCGGCCCGCACCGGCGCAGCGCCCGGCCGGGAGCCGCTCGCCCACCGCGAGGCCCTCGACCGGGGCGTCCGCCCATCCGGCACGCCCCAGGAGCCAGGCGCCCACGGCGAGCGACGCGGGCAGCGGCCGGCCGCCGCCGGGCCCCTCGCCCAGCCGCACGTCCAGGTCCACGCCGAAGCCCCGGAAGTCCCCCGCGCTCCCCGCCGGGTACCGTTCCGGCTCCTCCCCCGCGCCGGGGCCGATCACGACCAGTCGGTCGGGCCGGGAGGCGGCGAGCACCGCGAGCGCGTCGGAGCACGCCGTGCGCGCCCCGTCCAGCTCGGGCGCGGCCCCGGCGGCGACGTCGGGGACGAGGAGCGGCGGACAGGGGCAGACGGCGGCGGCGACAAGCATGATCCGCAGCGTATCCGGTGGGACGAGCGGCAAGGCCCAGCGCCCGCAGACCGCTCGCATGCGGTGCGGTGCGGTGCGGGGGTCGGCGGGAGGCGCCGCCCCCGGAGCGGGGCCGGCCGCCGGGCAAGGCCGACCCCCGTACGGACGCACGACGGCAGGGGGTGCAGGCGTCCGGGCGCAGCGTCCGCAGAAAGGCCACCCCCGCGACAGCTGTCCGGGCCGGCCCCGTACCGCGGCCGGAGCACCGCCCGCCGGGTCAGCCGACCGTGCAGCCGCCCGTGACCGGGGGGAGGGGGGCCGGGGCGCCGATCTGGGGCAGGCCGAGCATGACGCCGGCGGGCTTGGCCGCCTGCGCGGCGTTGCGCTTCTCCCAGGCGTCGCCCGCGCGGGTGCGGCGTACCGCGGCCGTCGGGCCCTCGGCGAGGAGGTGGTGCGGGGCCGCGTAGGTGATCTCGACGGTCACCACGTCGCCGGGGCGCACCTCCTGCTCCGGCTTGGTGAAGTGGACCAGGCGGTTGTCGGGGGCGCGGCCGGAGAGGCGGTGGGTGGCGCCGTCCTTGCGGCCCTCGCCCTCCGCGACCATGACGTCGAGGGTGCGGCCGACCTGCTTCTTGTTCTCCTCCCAGGAGATCTCCTCCTGGAGGGCGACCAGGCGCATGTAGCGGTCCTGGACGACCTCCTTGGGGATCTGCCCGTCCATGGTCGCCGCGGGCGTGCCGGGCCGCTTGGAGTACTGGAAGGTGAAGGCCTGCGCGAAGCGCGCCTCGCGCACCACGTGCATGGTCTGCTCGAAGTCCTCCTCCGTCTCACCGGGGAAGCCCACGATGATGTCGGTGGAGATGGCGGCGTGCGGGATGGCGTCGCGGACCTTGCCGATGATGCCGAGGAAGCGGTCCTGGCGGTAGGAGCGGCGCATCGCCTTCAGGACGGTGTCCGAGCCGGACTGGAGCGGCATGTGGAGCTGCGGCATCACGTTGGGCGTCTCGGCCATCGCGGCGATGACGTCGTCCGTGAAGTCGCGCGGGTGGGGGGAGGTGAAGCGGACGCGCTCCAGGCCCTCGATCTTCCCGCAGGCGCGCAGCAGCTTGCTGAAGGCCTCGCGGTCGCCGATGTCGGAGCCGTAGGCGTTGACGTTCTGGCCGAGGAGGGTGATCTCGGAGACGCCCTCGGCGACCAGGGCCTCGATCTCGGCGAGGATGTCGCCGGGGCGGCGGTCCTTCTCCTTGCCGCGCAGCGCCGGGACGATGCAGAAGGTGCAGGTGTTGTTGCAGCCGACGGAGATCGAGACCCAGGCGGCGTAGGCGGACTCGCGCCGGGTCGGCAGCGTGGAGGGGAAGGCCTCCAGCGACTCGGCGATCTCGACCTGCGCCTCTTCCTGGACGCGGGCGCGCTCCAGGAGCACCGGCAGCTTGCCGATGTTGTGCGTACCGAAGACGACGTCGACCCACGGCGCCTTCGTGACGATGGTGTCGCGGTCCTTCTGGGCCAGGCAGCCGCCCACGGCGATCTGCATGCCGGGGCGCTTGGTCTTCATGGGGGCGAGGCGGCCGAGGTTGCCGTACAGCTTGTTGTCGGCGTTCTCGCGGACCGCGCAGGTGTTGAAGACCACGACGTCGGCGTCGCCGTCGGCGCCCTCGGGGGCGCGGACGTATCCGGCGTCCTCCAGTAGGCCGGACAGGCGCTCGGAGTCGTGAACGTTCATCTGGCACCCGTAGGTGCGTACCTCGTACGTCTTCAAACCGTCCACTACTCCGCCAGCCACGTCGTTACCGCTCACCCGTCAAGGGTAAGGGGTCAGGCCGGCCCGCCCTGCTGGATACGGGCGGCGAGGCCGTCGAGGAGGAGGGCGAGGCCCGTCTCGAAGCCGCGGTCGTCGAGGCCCGGCAGGCCGGACGGTTCGGCGGCGGCCTCCTCCAGGGCGGCGGCGAGGGAGGGGTGGGCGGGGCGGTAGCCGTCCGGGGTCCGCGTGAAACCGGCGGTGAAGGTCTCCAGGGCCGAGCCGAGGACCAGGTAGTCGAGGGCGGCGGCGACCTCGGCCGCCCCGGCGGGGGTGCAGCCGGCCCGGACGAGGGCGGCGATGAGCGCGTCGTAGCCGCGCAGGGCCTTGTCGGCCTCGACGCGGCGCCGGGCCACCAGGGCGATCATGTGCGGGTGGCGCAGGTAGACGCGCCGGTAGCCGCGGGCGTACGTGGCGATGCCCTCGCGCCACCGCGGGTCGTCGAGCGGGCCGAGGTCGATGTCCTCGTTGATGCGCTCCAGCGCCGCGTCCAGCAGGTCGTCCTTGGACGCCACGTGGTGGTAGAGCGACGCGCCGCGCACGCCCAGGCGCTGGGCGAGCGCCCGCATGGTCAGGGCCTGAGGGCCCAGCTCCTCAAGGAGTTCCAGGGCGGTGCGCGCGATGCTCTCGCGGCTCAGCAGTGGCTGGCTCGGTCGGCCCATCGCGGTGCTCCCCCTCGTTCCGGCGCCAGGTTACCGGGCGGGAGGGGTTCCCATTCGGCCAGTGGCGCGTTACGTTCCCCGCACCCGATACCTAACAACGTTAGATTTAGCGCCACGAGGTGACCATGACCCAGCCGTACGACAGCGACGCCGACGCCGCCCGCCTGGGCGAGCTCGGCTACCGGCAGGAGCTGCGCCGCAGCCTCGGCGTTCTGGGGAACGTCTCCATGGGCTTCGCCGTGGTCTCGCCGGTGGTGGCCCTCTACGCGGTGGCCATGGTCGGCACGACGGTCGCGGGACCCGCCTGGATCTGGGCGCTGCCGGTGGTGCTGGCCGGCCAGTGCCTGGTCGTGAACGTGTACGCCGAGCTGGCGTCCCAGTGGCCGCTGGCGGGCGGCCCGTACCAGTGGGGCCGCCGTCTGCTGGGGCCGGCCTTCGGCTGGATGGGCGGCTGGGTGTGGCAGTTCGCCGTGATGTTCGGCAACACGACCGTCGCCTACCTGGCCTCCCCCTGGGTCTTCGCGCTCTTCGGGATCACGCCCTCGCCCGGCGCCATGGTGGCGGTCGCCGTCGGCATCCTGCTGAGCTGCATGCTGGTCAACGCGTACGGCATCCGTGTCCTGAGCCTGATCGTGTCCCTGGGCATCGGCGCCGAGGCCGTCGCCTCCGTCCTGGTCGGCTTCTCCCTGCTGCTCTTCTTCCGCGACCACGACTTCGTCCTGTTCACGGACACCATGGGCGCCGAAGCCCTGTCGGGCGGGTCGACCGCACTGGCCTTCCTCGCCGCCGTGGCCGTCGCCGGGTGGGCGTTCATCGGGTTCGACGCCTGCGTCTCGACGGCCGAGGAGACCAGGGACGCGGGGCGGCAGGTGCCGCGCGCCATGTGGTGGGCGCTGCTGAGCGTCGGTGTCGTCGTGATCCTGAACGCGATGGCGGTCGCCCTCGCGCACCCCGCCCCCGAGCGGGTCGTCCTGGGCGAGGACGCCGACCCGGTGACGACCGCCGTGGTGCACTCCTTCGGCTCGTGGTCGGACAAGCCCTTCGTGGCGGTCGTCCTCGTCGGGTTCCTGGCCTGCGCCATGGCGTCCCAGGGCGGCGCGGCGCGCGGGCTGTACTCGCTCGCCCGGGACGGCGTCTTCCCCTTCTCACGTCACGTCCGCAAGGTGAACGGGCGCCGGGCGCCGATCGGGGGCCTGGTCGCCTCCACGCTGGTCAGCGGGACGGCCCTGCTGCTCGGCCTGGACGCCACCGCGATAGGCAGCCTGATCGCCTTCGGTACGGCGGCGACCTTCCTGCCGTTCTTCCTGACCGCGCTGGCCGCCCTGGTCGCCCGCCTGCGCGGCACCTGGGTCCCGTCCGGCCACGTCCGGCAGGGGCGCAAGGGTACGTTCCTCAACGCGCTGGCCGTGCTGTGGACCGGCTTCGAGGTCGTCAACGTCTGCTGGCCACGGGCCATCCTCGCCCCGCCGAGCGCGCCCTGGTACCAGGTGTGGGCCGGGCTCATCGGCACCGCCGTGATCGTCCTGGCCGGGCTGGCCTACCTGGTGGTCCGGCGCCCGCAGGACAGGATCGGCGCCCATGGAGGCGACCTCCACGCCCACGGGACCGAGGAGGGCCGTCCCGCCGTCACGGCCGCCGGCCCGGCCGCCGGGGCCGACGCGCCCTGACGCCGTACGACGCGGGTGGCCACGCCGTACGACGCGGGTGGCCGCCTCCGGTCACCGCCCGGTGGCGCGGACGGTGGCCAGCAGCGGGGCCGACGGCTGGAGCAGCAGGGCCGCCCGGGGCGTCACCGGCGTGGGCGGCAGGTCGAGGCGGAAGCGCTGCGCGAGCGTGGCGAGGACCAGGACGGCCTCCACCTGGGCGAAGCGGGCCCCGAGGCAGGTGCGCTGACCGCCGCCGAAGGGGTACCAGGCGTGGTCGGGTACGGGGTCGGGGCTGTCGCCGTCCCAGCGTTCCGGGCGGAATTCGGTGGACCGCGGGAACCAGCGCGGGTCGCGGTGGGTGGTCCACGGGCTGCACCAGACGACGGTCCCGGCCGGGAGGCGCGTACCGCCGAGGGTGGCGCCCTCGCGGGCGACACCGGCGAGCAGCCAGGCGGGCGGGTAGAGCCGCAGGGCCTCCTTGACGATCTGCTGGGTCCAGGTGAGGCGGTCGTGGTCGTCGATGGTGGGCGGCCGCCCGCCCAGGACGCGGTCGAGTTCGGTTTCGAGGCGGTCCCGTGCGGAGGGCGACGCCGACAGCAGGTGCCACGTCCAGGTGAGGGCGGTCGACGTCGTCTCGTGACCGGCCGCCCACAGGGTGACCGCCTCGTCGCGCACCTCCCGGGGCGACAGCGGGCGGCCCTGCTCGTCGCGGGCGGCGAGGAGCCGGCTCAGCAGGTCGTCACGGCCCGCCTCGGCCCCGCCGCCCTGGGGGCGGCCCTCCCGCAGGCGTGCGCGGATCAGCCGGTGCACCTCGGCGTCGATCGTGGACACGGCCGCCCGCAGCCGTTGCCGCGCCGGGGTGGTGACCCAGCCGGGCAGGAAGAGGCTCATGCCGCGCAGCTCGGCGCCGATGACCTGCTCGGCGACGTTCATCGCGTCGGCGAGCGCCCGTGTCCGGTCACCGAGGTCGTTGCCGAAGAGGCAGCGGAGCACCACGCGCTGGGTGATCAGTGCCATCTGGTGGCGCACGTCGACGCGGTCCCCGTCCCGCCACCCGTCGGCGGCGGAGCGGGCGCAGTCGACCATGGTGGCGGCGTACGCCCTGACCTGGCGCGGCCGGACGGTCGGCTGCACGAGCGAGCGCTTGCGGCGCCAGTCCTCGCCCTTGCTCATGATCACGCTCTGGCCGACGACCCGCTTGAACGCCCAGCCGATGTCGAGGATGTCGTACGCCCGCTCCCGCGCGCCCAGCAGCTCGGCGATGTGCTCCGGGTGGGACAGGAACAGGCTCGGGCGGGGGCCGAGCGACCAGCGGACGGCGTCCCCGAACTCGTCCCGCAGCCGGGTCAGGAACGCCAGCGGGTCCCTGCCGAATTCGGGGAGGTTGCCCAGCACGGGCAGGCCACGCGGCCCGGGCACGGGGGTCAGGGGAACGCTGCACGTGGTCACGGGGGCTCCAGCGGTCGTCTCGCGGCGGCACTCTCGGCACTCTCAAGAGCACTCTCGGCACCCCTAACGCGGCGGGGGAACGGGAGGTCGCGACGGGCCGCCGCCGATCGGGTTCCCGGACGCCGGCCGGGGCCGGGCCGTCGCGGCCGTCCGGGCGCCGGCCCCCGTCCGGGCACCGGCCGCGGTGGGTCCGGTGCCCGAACCGTTGTCCGCCGGGCCTGGTCAGCACCGGGAGTGAGCTGGCAGGATCGCGCCATGCTCCAGGCCCTGTCCCGTATCGGCCGCCGCCGCGCCCTTCAGGCGTGGGCGGTGGGTCTCGCGGTGCTCGGCCTGCTCCTGTGGTGGCTGGTTCCCGCCGGTGACCCGTCGCCGCGCGGGAAGGTCACTTTCAGCACCGGCGTACCGACCGGGGTGTACCAGCGCTACGGCGAGCTGCTGGAGGAGGCGCTGGGGCGGCAGGTGCCGGACGTCGCCATACAGCTGCTCGACAGCGAGGGTTCCCGGCAGAACCTGGAGCGGCTCGCGTCCGGGGAGGCGGACTTCACGATCGCCACGGCCGACGCGGTGGCCACGTACATCCGGGACAGCCGGCCCGGTGCGTACGACCTGCGCGGCTGCGCCCGGCTGTACGACGACTACGTGCAGCTGATCGTGCCCAGGGGCTCCAAGGTGCGGTCGACCGGTGACCTGCGGGGCCTGCGGGTCGGCGTGGGACAGGAGGGGTCGGGCGTACGGCTGATCGCCAACCGGCTGCTCCAGGCCGCCAAGGTCGACCCCGAGACGGGGATCGAGCCCGTGTCGGCGGGGATCGACACGATGCCGACCCTGCTGGAGCAGGGGAAGCTGGACGCGTTCTTCTGGTCGGGCGGGCTGCCCACCAGCGCCGTGCAGAAGCTCTCGGAGCGCTTCCCGATCCGGCTCGTCCCGCTCCAGGACGACCTGGTCAACCGGGTGCACGAGGGCGGTGGCAGCGGCCGCTACTACCGCTCGGCGGTCATCCCCGCCGACGCGTACGCCCTCTCCCAGGAGGGCCGGCCGGTCGACACGGTGGCCGTGGCCAACCTGCTCGTCACCACCGACCGTACGGACCCGGCGCTGGCGGAGGCCTTCACCCGCACGGTGATCCAGAGCCGCGACCGGATCGGCCGCGAGGTGCACCCCGCCCAGCTGGTCGACCTCCGCACGGCCGTCTACACCGACCCGCTGCCCCTGCACGAGGGCGCGCGGCGCTACTACCGGTCGGTCAAGCCCTGAGCGGCGGGACGGGACGCGGAGGGGCTCACGGACTCCGTCGCACGGAATTCTGAATTCCGTCGGCTTGAAATGATCGATGGCGCTCCGGGCTTTTCTGCTGGCCTTTCCTCCTGGACCGGATGTAGACGCCATCGAAGAATCGGGGGCGGGAATCCGAAATCCGGCCCATCAGTCCTAGGGGGAACGACGTGCTTCGTCGCGTTCTGGCCGCATCGGCCGCCACTGTCTGCGTCATGGGAATCGGCACGGTCCAGGCGGCCGCCACGACCGCGCCGCCGCAGAACACGTCCATCGAGGAGGAGTGCGAGAAGAACGCCGGTAAGCCGTTCAACGGCTTCCGGCAGGAGTACGACTACCGGACCGAAGCCCGCATGGGCATGGTGTGGAATTACTGCCGGCCGGAAAAGGACATGTTCGGGTACGCGGAGGTGACCAAGCAGGGTAGGGCCTCCGAGGTGTGGTTCGAGCGCGCCACGGAGGGCCCCAACCCGGCCACCTGGACCGGCCCGCACAGCAAGAAGGCGGCTGTCGGGTGGGTCGCGCACACCGAGACCACCAAGTACGGCGACTACTGGTGGCGCGCGTGTGCCGACATCACCAGCAAGGCCGGTGCCAAGGTGAGGGAGTGCAGCAACTGGTACCAGCCGAGCACCATGTTCACGCCGGTGCCCCGGTGACCTTTACGGACCGGCCCGTGAACACCGCGCTCCGGCTCGTGTGACATCACGCGGTGCACGGGTGCGTCACAACTCGACGGCCCGCCGGGAGACCGGCGGGCCGTCGTCGTGCACCGCGTACCGCCTCGACCGCCGTCCGACCCTCACGCGTCCGGCGCGGTGCGCGGGACGGTGACCGTGACGCGCAGGCCGTGCGGCTCGTGGTGGGCGTAGGTGAGGGAGCCGCCGCCGGCGGTGAGCAGGGCGCGCGAGATGGACAGGCCGAGGCCCGAGCCCTTGATGTTCTGGTGGCGATTGCTGCGCCAGAAGCGGTCCCCGATGCGGGCCAGCTCCTCGTCGGTCAGGCCGGGGCCGCCGTCCGTGATCACGATGGTGGAGGTGTCGCCGTCGGCGGCGACCGTCACGGTGACCTCCTCGCCGGCGGGCGTGAACTTCAGCGCGTTGTCGATGACGGCGTCGAGGGCGCTGGAGAGGGCCACCGGGTCGGCCCAGGCGGTGACCGCGGTCCCCCGGCCGGTGAGGCGGACGCCCTTCTCGTCGGCGAGCGGCCGCCAGGCGGCCACGCGTTCGCCGGTCAGTTCGCCGATGTCGGTGAGCCGCAGATCGGCGGCGGCGTGCTCGGCGAGGGCGAGGTCCAGCAGGTCGTCCAGGACCTGCGCCAGGCGCTTGCCCTCGGTGCGTACGGAGGCGATCTCGTCGTTGCCGGGCGGCAGTTCCAGCGCCAGCAGCTCGATGCGCAGCAGCAGCGCGGCGAGCGGGTTGCGCAGCTGGTGGGAGGCGTCGGCGACGAAGGCCCGCTGCTGCTCCAGCACTTCCTCGACGTTGTCGGCCATCTCGTTGAACGAGCGGGCGAGGCGCCGCAGTTCCGGCGGGCCACCGGCCGCCGCGACCCTGGACTTCATCCGGCCGGTCGCGATGTCGTGGGTGGCCGCGTCCAGGACCTTGACGGGCTTGAGCACCCATCCGGTCAGCCGGAACGCCGCCCCGACGGCCAGCAGCATCGCGGCGACCTCACCGGCCGCGATCAGCAGCCAGCCGTGCAGGATGCGGGAGCGCAGCTGCCCGGTGGGCGAGTCGGTGAGCACGACCGCGACGACGTCCCCGTCCCGTACTACCGGTGAGGCGACGGCGAGCCGGGCGTTCGGCTGCCAGGGCCACACCTGCGGCGGGTCGTGGCTGCGGCGGCCCAGCAGCGCCTCGCGGAAGGCGCGGCGGGGCTCGCCGCTCGCGGGGACGTCCCAGTCCTTCGGGGCGCGGGCCATGGCGGTGGTGTCGCGGAAGAAGACGCCGACCTCGATCCCGTACACCTCGTGGTAGCGGACGAGTTCGCCGTAGAGGGTGGACTGCCGCTCGTCGATGCCGGGCCCGCGCTCGGTGACGAACTGGGCGAGCGCCGCGAAGCGGGCGGTGTCGTCGATGCGGTCGACGACGACGGTCTGCTGCTGGGCGGCGGCGAGTGCGGCGGCGAGCGGGAACCCGAGCGCGAGGAGCACGCCCGCCATGAGGACGAGGAGCAACGGGAGCAGCCGGGTGCGCACGGGATCGCCGGGACGTTACGCGGCCGGCGCGACCAGGCGGTAACCGACGCCGCGCACGGTCTCGATGAGGGCGGGCATCCGCAGCTTGGCGCGGAGGGACGCCACGTGGACCTCCAGGGTGCGGCCGGTCCCCTCCCAGCTGGTGCGCCAGACCTCGCTGATGATCTGCTCGCGGCGGAAGACGACGCCGGGGCGCTGCGCGAGCAGGGCGAGCAGGTCGAACTCCTTGCGGGTGAGCTGGACCTCCGCGCCCGCCACGGTGACCCGGCGGGTGGGCAGCTCGATGGTGACGGCGCCCAGGCGCAGCGGCGCCGCCTCGTCCGTACCGCCGTTGCCGCCGCCCGTACCGCCGTTGCCGGCGTCGTCGGCGTCCGGGGCGGAGCGCCGGCTGACGGCGTGGATGCGGGCGAGCAGTTCGCCCGTGTCGTACGGCTTGACGACGTAGTCGTCGGCGCCCAGGTTGAGGCCGTGGATGCGCGAGCGGACGTCGGCCCGCGCGGTCACCATGATCACGGGCGTGGTGGTGAGCTTCCGGATCTTGCCGCACACCTGGTAGCCGTCCTGGTCGGGCAGGCCGAGGTCCAGGAGGACGACGCCGAAGGGGGCGCGTCCGGCGTTGGCGGCGGGCAGCACGGCCTGGAGCGCCTCTTCGCCGTTGCGGGCGTGGGTGACGTCGAACCCGTGCTTCTTGAGGATCGCGGACAGGGCGGCGGCGACGTGGTCGTCGTCCTCGACGAGCAGCAGTCTCAATGGGCCCCCTTCCGAAGGTGCGATCACTCGGGTGACCAAACGGCCACCTGGGCATGAACGCCGATGAGCGGCCCGCCAGTCAAGAGGGTTCCGGCCGCGGGCGGGGTTCCGTTATGCACCCGTTCTCCTCGCCGCCCTCCCGTGCCGTCCCGTTCACGCATAGTGTCCGGTTGCAGCCGGATCGTTATCCTCAATTTCCGCTCAGATGTAATGACGCTGGTCGCACCACGTGCTTAGTGTCCTCTCCAACCGAGCAGGACGGAGCAAGAAGCCGATGAGCGGAGTGTCAGTGACCAAGGGCGCGGAGGACGCCGTACCGACGGCGAGCGACCTGGTCGTGCTGAGCAACGTCAACAAGCACTTCGGCGCGCTGCATGTGCTCCAGGACATCGACCTGACCATCGCCCGTGGCGAGGTCGTGGTCGTCATCGGGCCGTCCGGGTCCGGCAAGTCCACGCTGTGCCGCACCATCAACCGCCTGGAGACCATCGACTCCGGCAGCATCACCATCGACGGCAAGCCGCTGCCCCAGGAGGGCAAGGAGCTCGCCCGGCTGCGGGCCGACGTCGGCATGGTCTTCCAGTCGTTCAACCTCTTCGCGCACAAGACCGTGCTGGAGAACGTCATGCTGGGCCAGGTCAAGGTCCGCAAGGCGGACAAGAAGGCCGCGGAACAGAAGGCCAGGACGCTCCTGGACCGGGTGGGCGTCGGCTCGCAGGCCGACAAGTACCCGGCACAGCTGTCCGGCGGACAGCAGCAGCGCGTCGCGATCGCCCGTGCGCTGGCCATGGACCCGAAGGTGATGCTCTTCGACGAGCCCACGTCGGCGCTCGACCCCGAGATGATCAATGAGGTCCTCGAGGTCATGCAGCAGCTGGCGCGGGACGGGATGACGATGATCGTCGTCACCCACGAGATGGGCTTCGCGCGGTCCGCCGCCAACCGGGTCGTCTTCATGGCCGACGGCCGGATCGTCGAAGAGGCGACGCCGGAGCACTTCTTCAGCAACCCGCGCAGCGACCGGGCCAAGGACTTCCTGTCGAAGATCCTTCACCACTGACGGGTCCCGCCGGTGACCAACGGCGATGACGACCAACGAACCACGACATAAGGGATGTTCACCATGAAGCTCCGCAAGACGGCCGCCGTGGCCGTTGCTGTGCTCGCGCTGTCCGCGACCGCCTGTGGTGGCAAGGAGGGCTCCGCCGGTGACAAGCCGGCCGGCGTCCAGCCCGGCGCCACCAACGCCCCGGCCCTCCCCAAGTACGTCGTCGCCACCAACGTCGACCTGAAGGGCTCGCCCGCCTTCCAGGCCGCCAAGAAGCGCGGCAAGCTGATCGTCGGCTCCAAGGCGGACCAGCCGTACCTCGGCTTCGAGGACCAGGCCACCAAGAAGCGCTCGGGCTTCGACATCGAGATCGCCAAGATGATCGCCGCCGAGCTGGGCTTCAACGAGTCCCAGATCGAGTGGAAGACGGTCGACTCCAGCACCCGCGAGACGGCCATCTCCAAGGGCCAGGTCGACTACTACGTCGGTACGTACACGATCAACGACAAGCGCAAGGCGCAGGTCGGCTTCGCGGGTCCGTACTACCTGGCCGGCGCCGACCTTCTGGTCCGCAAGGACGACACCTCGATCACCGGCCCGGACGCCGTCAAGGGCAAGAAGGTCTGCTCCATCAAGGGCTCCACGCCGCTGCAGGAGATCAAGAAGCCGCAGTACGGCGCCGACACCACCGAGCTCGGCAAGTACTCGGACTGCGTGCAGCAGCTGCTCACCAAGCAGGTCGACGCCGTGACGACGGACGACGCGATCCTCAAGGGTTACGCCGCCCAGAACCCCGGCAAGCTCAAGGTCGTCGGCAAGCCGTTCACCAAGGAGCCGTACGGCGTCGGCATGGACAAGGAGGACAAGGTCCTGCGCGACGCGGTCAGCAACGCCCTGGACAAGGGCGTCAAGGACGGCACGTACAAGAAGATCTACGAGGCCACCCTGGGTCTGTCCGGCTCGGACTACACCGCGCCGCCGGCGCTCGAGCGCTACTGACCGTCCCGCTTCACGACGAAGCGCCCCGTACCTGACGCGTACGGGGCGCTCCGCCCCTTGCCCGGTGCGGGGGCGGGTGTCGTGTCGTGCCGTGTCGCACGTACCTCGCTCGTACGCCGCGCTTACGCCGCGCTTGTACGCACCGGGCCCATCCGGCGCGTCCGGCGCACGCACTGCCCCCGCCCCACACGCACCTTGACCGCCAGCCGCTGACCTCCGACGCGGAGACCCCATGAACGTACTGCTCGACCACTTCTCAGAGTTCCGCGACGGCTTCATAGGAACCGTGTCGATCACCGCCGTCAGCACGGCCATCGCGCTGATCCTCGGTGTCGCCATCGCCGGTTTCCGGGTCTCCCCCGTCCCGCCGCTGCGCTGGTTCGGCACCGCGTGGGTCACCCTGCTGCGCAACACGCCGCTGACGCTGCTGTTCCTGGTGACGACGTTCGTGGTCCCCGAGATCCTGTTCCCGGGCATGAGCGCCTTCGTCCTCGGATCGATCGCGCTCGGCTTCTACACCTCCTCCTTCATCTGCGAGGCGGTCCGCTCCGGCATCAACACGGTGCCGCTGGGACAGGCCGAGGCGGCCCGCTCGCTCGGCATGACGTTCTCGCAGACGCTGCGGCTGATCGTGCTGCCGCAGGCCACCCGCACCGTGCTGCCGCCGATGAGCTCGATCCTCATCGCCCTCACCAAGAACTCGGCCATCGCGGGCGCCTTCAGCGTCACCGAACTCTTCGGCTGGCAGAAGCTGATGAGCGAAGAGGGATACGACATCATCCCGATCTTCATCTGGGTCTCCCTCGCCTACCTGGTGGTCACCTTCACCATCAGCGGCGTCTTCCGCATCCTTGAGCGCCGTATGGAGGTCGCCCGATGAGCGCCAGCGTTCTCTTCGACGCCCCCGGCCCCAAGGCCGTCGTCCGCAACCGCATCTACGCCGTCGTCGGCACCCTCGCCATCGCCGCGCTGCTCGGCGTCACGATCATGCGGCTGAGCGACAAGGGGCACCTCGCCCCCGAGATGTGGGACATCTTCAACTACGCGGGCATCCGGCAGAACATCGCCGACGCCGTCCTCGCCACCCTCAAGGCGTTCGGCATCGCGGCCGTCGGCTCGCTGGTGCTCGGCGTGCTGCTCGCGGTCGCCCGCCTCTCCGACCACAAGCCGGTGCGGTGGCTGGCGACCGGCTTCATCGAGCTGTTCCGGTCCATCCCGCTGCTCATCACCATCTACGCCGTGTGGGTCGGTTTCCTCACCGACTACTCGATGTGGGCGCTGGCGGTCGGCCTGTCGATCTACAACGGCTGCGTCCAGGCCGAGGTGCTGCGCGCCGGCGTCAACGCCGTGCCGAAGGGCCAGCGCGAGGCCGCGTACGCGCTCGGCATGAGCAAGACGCAGGTCATGACGACGGTCCTGATCCCGCAGGCCGTACGGGCGATGCTGCCGACGATCATCAGCCAGCTGGTGGTCACCCTCAAGGACACCTCGCTCGGCTTCATCATCCTGTACCCCGAGCTGCTCCAGACCGCCCGGCTGATCGCCTCCAACACGCAGGTCAACGGCATGTACCCGTACGTGTCGACGATCGTGGTGATCGGTGTCATCTACGTCGCGATGTGCCTGGCCCTGTCCGGTCTCGCGACCTGGATCGAGAAGCGCGGCCGCCGCGCCAAGACCGGCATCAAGACGCCCGACGCGGCCGGAACGGTCGCCGTGCTCGCCGGTGACGCGGGCAACGCGGCCGCCCACGGCCTGCCCGGCGCCCCGGGCGGAGCCGACGGTGGTGCCGGTGGGGGCGGAGATCCCAAGATTTGACGGTCTGTGACATCATCCGGGTGTCATAAGCGTTGAACGAGGGCAGTGGCGGTCGCGCCGCTGCCCTCGTCACTTGACGCAAGCACTCGCAGTGGGTTGCATACGTTCTGTGATCACGTCGCGTCGGGCCCCAGCCGCACTCCCCCGGGTTTCCCCTGCTCACCGCGTGTCTGTCCGCGTCTCAGGAGTCACACTGTGGACCCGGTGATCGTGGTCGGCGCCGGCCCCGTCGGGCTGGCGCTCTCGCTCGCCCTGGCCGCGCAGGGCGTACCCAGCGTCGTCCTGGACGAGGGCCCCGGCAAGGACGAACCGCGCGCCGCCCGCACGGCCGTACTGCGCCCGGACACCGCCGCGTTCGTGGAGCGCCTCGGCTGCGCCACCGTACGGGACGAGGGGGCGCGCTGGACCGGCTGGCGGGCGATGCGCCGCCGGCAGCAGTTGCGGCACGTCGAGTTCGGCCCGGAGGCCCCCTCCCCGCTGCACGTTCCGCAGCACGCCCTGACGCGCGGGCTGCGGGAGGCGATCAGCGAACTGGCGGACCCCGAGCTGGTGCGGGTGGTCACGCACAGCCGCCTGGACGGCATCGAGCAGGACGCGCACGGCGTCACCGCGCACACCCGCGGCCCCGAGGCGGCCTGGTGGCGCGGCAGCCACCTGGCCGGCTGCGACGGGGCCCGCTCGACCGTGCGCAAGCTGCTGGGCGTCCGATTCCCGGGGCGCACGGCCGTCGAACGGCACGCCGTCGCCACCCTCCACGTCGAACTCCCCTGGCCGGACGAGGCCCTGCTGCACCGCCAGCCGCCCTGGCGCGGCGCGGGCGAGGAGGTGACGGCCCGGCCGTTGCCCGACGGCGGGTGGCGGCTGGACTGGCTGCTGCCGCCGCGCGGTGACCTGGTGACGCCCGACGCGCTCGTCGCCCGGATCCGCGAGACGCTGGCCGGCTGGTGCGAGGGAACGACACCGACGTACGACCTGGTCGACACGGGCGTCTACACGCTGCACCACCGGCTCGCCAAGCGCTGGCGGGTGGACCGCGCCTTCCTGGCCGGGGACGCGGCCCATCTGCTGGGCGCGCTCGGCACGCAGGGGCTGGACGAGGGGCTGCGGGACGTCGAGAACCTGGCGTGGAAGCTGGCGCTGGCCTGGCACCACGGCGCCTCCGACGTACTGCTGGACAGCTACCAGGCGGAGCGTCGCACGGCGGTCGCGGCCCGGTTGCGGGCGGCCGACCAGTCGTTGCCGGTGCTGCGCGGCGCGGGCGGACTGCGGACGTACCTGCGGAGCGGCGGGCACGACACGCTGCTGACCGACGGGCACGTGGGGCGCGGACCACTGGGCGCGCCGCCCGCGTACCCGCACTCCCCCCTCGCGCCCCTGCACGCCGAGGCGCACACGAGCGTCGGTACGCCGCTGGGTGCGCCGGTCGCGGACGTACGGGTCACGGCTCCGGAGGACGGCACCACCGCGCGGCTGCGGGACCGGCTCGGACGCGGCCGGCTCCTGGCGGTGCTGGTGGCGCCGGGCACGGGGGTGTGGGACCGGCGTCACTGGATGTCCGCGGGGGTGATGCCCCGGCTGGTGGAGGCGGTGGCGGCGCTCCCGGTCGAGGGTGAGGTGCTGGTCACGGAGGCGTACCCGGGAGCGGCTGCGCACACCGTGCTGCTGGTGCGCCCCGACGGTCATCTGGCGGCGGCCTTCGGCGGCGTCCACCCCGCGGAACTGCTGGCGGCGGCCGAGGCGGTACGGGGCGGCGCGCCGTCGGACGAGCACAGCGGGCGGACGGCGGACGTCACATGAGGGGCGCTGCCGTCGATTGACGGGACCGGGAGTCCGTGCTGTACTCCCGATCATGACTGGCACCGACGTACGCCTGTGGCGGAGGGTCCACATGGACCTGGTCCGCTACGCGGGCTGCGTGTGTCGCAGGTCCTGCTGAACTCGCCCTTTCCTCCGCGCGCCCAGCCGTCGGCCCCCGGTCCCGACCCGGCCTGCGCGTGTCTTTCGCGACTTCACGTCCCAGGACCTCAGGACGGTTTCCCGTGTCTCAGTCCCAGTCTGTTCCCGCCTCCGTACGCGAGGCGGGGGCGGCGGCGCCGACCGCTGCCCAACTCCTCGACTTCGTCCGCCGCATCGCGGCCGACACCGAACTGACCTCTGCCCTTCCCCTCGACCCGGAGGGCCGCACCTGGGTGCGCCTCGACGGCCCCGGCGGCAGCGAGGCCTGGCTCATCGGCTGGCCTCCCGGCACCGGCACCGGGTGGCACGACCACGCCGAGTCGGTCGGCGCGTTCGCCACCGCGCACGGCGCCCTGAAGGAGAACTCCCTGTCCGTACGGCTGCCTTCGGGTGGCTGGCGGTCGCTCGAACTCGACGAGGGCGTGGACCGCCGGCGCCTGCTGCGCGCGGGCGAGGGGCGGGCCTTCGGCAGGCACCATGTGCACGAGGTGCTGAACGAGTCGACGGCCGAGCACGCGGTGTCGGTGCACGCCTACTACCCGCCGCTGCCGCTCATCCGGCGCTTCAGCCGGACCGGTCCGGTACTGCGGCTGGAGCAGGTCGAGCGTCCGGAGGACTGGCAGTGACCATCGACGAGTTGCTGGAACGGGTCCGGTCCGGGCTGGACCGGCTGGCTCCGCCGGAGGCGCACGCGGCGGCCGCGGCGGGTGACGCCCTGCTGGTGGACATCCGGTACGCGGCGCTGCGGAACCGCGACGGGCTGATCCCCGGCGCACTCGTCGTCGAGCGCAACGAGCTGGAGTGGCGCCTCGACCCCCTGGGCAGCCACCGCGTCCCGGAGGCGGTGAGCCACGACCTGCGCGTGGTGGTGGTGTGCAACGAGGGTTACGCCTCCTCCCTGGCGGCCGCCTCCCTGCACCAGTTGGGCCTCCACCGGGCGACCGACCTGATCGGCGGCTTCCAGGCCTGGCGAGCCGCGGGCCTGCCGGTCACGACTCCCGTCGGGTGAACCGCGGCGCCGGTGGCCGTTGGCACCGCGGCCACCGGCGCCCGAGCGGCAAGCCCCAGGGCCCCCGGACCGGTTAGGCAGCCCGGTCCGAACCAGCGGGCGGCCCGGGCCGGTCACCCCACACGTACCGAGCCGACAGGCGCCGCGCCACAGCGCACGCCCAGCCCGGGGCCGGTACCGGAACTGGGCGCCGAGCCGGGCGTCGGGCCGGGCGCAGGGCCGGGCGTCGGGTCGGCGACGCTACCGGCGCCGGGCGCCCAGCCGCCGGCACGACAACCCCAGCGGCGCCGAGCCGGGCGACGCGCGAGTCTCAAAGCCGGGCACCGCGACCGGGCGACAGGCCGGTCCCGGAAGCGGTGACCGAGCCCCGGGCGCCTGGCCGGGCGACGTGACCGGGCGACGCAGCAGACGCCGCGCATCCAGCCGCCGGCACGCACCCCGAGCGGCGCCGAGCCGACGGAGCCCGGGCCGAGCGAGCCAGGGTCCCGGGAACCCGAGCCGAGGGAGCCCCGGCCGGGGCGGAGCGGCCGGTCGGCCGGCTGGTCGGTCAGGGGCCCTCGGGGAGGTCCTCCGTGTCCTCGCCCTCGGCTTCGAGCGCCTGCCGCACGACCCGGAGGGCCATGCCTTCCGGGTAGCCCTTGCGGGCGAGCATGCCCGCGAGGCGGCGGAGGCGGCGGTCGCGGTCCAGGCCGCGGGTCGCGCGGAGCTTGCGGGCGACCAGCTCCCGGGCCGTCTCCTCCTCCTGCTCGGAGTCGAGCTGACCCACCGCTTCGTCGATCAGCTCGGCGTCCACCCCCTTGGTGCGCAGTTCCCTCGCGAGGGCACGGCGGGCCAGGCCCCGGCCGTGGTGCCGGGACTCCACCCACGCTCCCGCGAAGGCGGCGTCGTCGATCAGGCCGACGTCCTCGAAGCGGGAGAGGACCTCGTCGGCGACGTCGTCGGGGATCTCGCGCTTGCGCAACGCGTCCGCGAGTTGCTTGCGGGTGCGCGGGGTCCCGGTGAGCAGGCGCAGGCAGATCGCCCGCGCCCGCTCAGCCGGATCCTGGGGCGACAGCTCCTTCTCGGCCCTCGACGAGTCGGCGCTGTCACCCGGCCATTCGGTGCGCCTGACCACGGGGTCAGGCCTTGGCGGCCGCGGTCTTGGTCGCCTTGGTGGCCTTCGCCGCCGGGGCCGGGACCGACTTCGCCGACTCGTCCGCGGCCGGCGTGGCCGTCGCGTCCGCGGCGGGCTCGGCCGCCGGGGTCTCGGGGCGGACGCCGACGCCCAGCTTCTCCTTGATCTTCCTCTCGATCTCGTTGGCGAGGTCCGGGTTGTCCTTGAGGAAGTTGCGGGCGTTCTCCTTGCCCTGGCCCAGCTGGTCGCCCTCGTACGTGTACCAGGCGCCCGCCTTGCGCACGAAGCCGTGCTCGACGCCCATGTCGATCAGGCCGCCCTCGCGGCTGATGCCCTGGCCGTAGAGGATGTCGAACTCGGCCTGCTTGAACGGCGGCGCGACCTTGTTCTTGACCACCTTGCAGCGGGTGCGGTTGCCGACCGCTTCGGTGCCGTCCTTGAGGGTCTCGATACGACGGATGTCGATGCGCACCGAGGCGTAGAACTTCAGGGCCCGGCCACCGGTCGTGGTCTCCGGCGAGCCGAACATCACGCCGATCTTCTCGCGGAGCTGGTTGATGAAGATCGCCGTGGTCTTGGACTGGTTGAGCGCGCTGGTGATCTTCCGGAGCGCCTGGCTCATCAGACGCGCCTGGAGACCCACGTGCGAGTCGCCCATCTCGCCCTCGATCTCCGCACGCGGCACGAGCGCGGCCACGGAGTCGATGACGATCAGGTCGAGCGCGCCGGAGCGGACCAGCATGTCCACGATCTCCAGCGCCTGCTCGCCGTTGTCCGGCTGGGACAGGATCAGGTTGTCGATGTCGACGCCGAGCTTCTGCGCGTACTCGGGGTCGAGGGCGTGCTCCGCGTCGACGAACGCGACCTGGCCGCCGGCCTTCTGCGCGTTGGCCACGGCATGCAGGGTCAGGGTCGTCTTGCCCGAGGACTCCGGGCCGTAGATCTCCACCACACGGCCACGCGGCAGGCCACCGACGCCGAGCGCGACGTCGAGCGCGGTCGAGCCGGTCGGGATGACCTCGATGGGCTCCCTCGACCGCTCGCCCATGCGCATCACTGCGCCCTTGCCGAATTGCCGTTCAATCTGTGCGAGCGCGGCGTCGAGCGCCTTCTCGCGGTCGGTTCCTGCCATGGGTTCCACCCGATTTGCTTGAGTCGATCGCTTCACGTCAAAGACGCTAACCCCTGCCACTGACAATGGGCCCCGACGTCCCTCCGACCTGTGGATAACCCGGCGGCCGACACCTCGCCGCTCCCGTGTTTCCGGGCCGGAACCCCATAAGAATGGATGTTCGATTTTACTGTCAAGCGAGCCACACCGGTGCGTCGCCGCTCCCCTCCCGGCCCCGCCGGCCGGCTCAGGCGCCGTCGGGCGGCGGGGTCGCGGCGGCGCCCAGTTCCTTCTCCTTCTTCGCCCGCAGGGCCCGCTGCACCCGGGCCAGCACGGCCTCGCCGTGCCGCCGGTGACCGTGCACCCGGGGGTCCTCCGTCACGTCGTACCGCTTCACGTAGGCGCCGAGAAACGCCTGCAGCGTGGCGACGGCGGGGATCGCGATCAGCGCCCCCACCGCGCCGAGCAGCGCGGTGCCCGCGACGACCGACCCGAAGGCCACCGCCGGGTGGATGTCGACCGTCTTCGCCGTGAGCTTGGGCTGGAGCACGTAGTTCTCGAACTGCTGGTAGACCACCACGAACCCGAGCACCCACAGCGCGTACCAGGGGTTCTCGGTGAACGCGATCAGCATCGGCAGCGCGCCCGCCAGGTACGTGCCGATCGTGGGGATGAACTGCGAGACCAGGCCCACCCACACGGCCAGCGCGGGCGCGTACGGCACCGCCAGGAACTCCAGCAGGACGTAGTGGGCGACGCCGGAGATCAGCGCCATCAGACCGCGCGAGTACAGGTAGCCGCCGGTCTTGTCGACGGCGATCTCCCAGGCCCGCAGCACCTCCGCCTGCTTGGCGGGCGGCAGGACGGAGCACAGGGCCCGGCGCAGCCGTGGGCCGTCGGCGGCGAAGTAGAACGAGAACAGGAAGATGGTCAGCAGCTTGAACAGCCCGCCGAGGACGGTCGCGGAGACGTCCAGCACTCCGCTCGCGCTGTTCTGCACGTACTTCCGCAGCCAGTCGGAGCGCAGCAGGCTGTCCTGGACCTCGACCCGGGACAGCTCGGTGTGGAAGGTGTGGTTGATCCAGTTGATCAGCGAGTCGAGGTACCGGGGGAAGTCCTCGACGATCTCGACGATCTGGCCGGCCAGCATCGATCCGAGCAGGACGACGAACCCGATGCCCGCCCCCATGATCGCGAAGAACACCAGGAAGGTGGCGATCCCGCGGCGCATCCCCCGGGCGGCCATCCGCCCCACTGCCGGCTCGATGGCCAGGGCCAGGAAGAACGCGATCAGGATGTTCATCAGCAGGGAGATGAGCTGGTGGAACGCCCAACTGCCCAGCTGGAAGCAGGCGTACAGGGCGAGCGCCAGGACCATGGCTCTCGGCAGCCAGCGGGGCATCCGGGCCGGAAGGGCGGGGGGAGCGGGAGGGGCGGGAGGGACCGCACCGCCGGCCGGCGCGGTCGCCGGTGGCTCCGGACTCCTGCTCGGGGGCACTGCGGGCGCGTCCGTGGCCGGGGGCGCGGGTTCGCCCGTCACCGGCTCGCTGGTCGTCGTATCGGTCTCGTCAGTCGGGGCCACGGGGCAAGTCTCGCGCACGGCTGCGACAATCGGCCGACCAGCCCGGCCGTCGCGGTCTCACCGGTCCGCCCCGCCCCGCCGCGTGACCGCTTCACGCGCCACCGCGCCACCGCGTCACCGCTTGTCGGCGGGTACGTCCACGGCCGCGCAGACCGCGCGCCACACGTCCTTGGCCTCCCACCCCGCGTCCAGCGCCTGGTACACCGTCCGGCCGCCCAGCTCAGACATCACATGGTCCCGAGCGAAGGACTCCGCGTACCCCTCACCGAAGTGGTCCGCCATCCGCTCCCAGAAAATCGTCAACCGCATGCCTCGAGTATCCCGCCCTGAGAGTGCAGCCCCGCCCATGCCCCTTCCCGGCGGCCCGTTCCGCCCTACCGTCGGAGCATGGCTGGCACTCCCCTCTCGCGCGCCGAGCAGTTCATCTGGCTGACCGCCCGCGTTCTCGAACAGCGGCGGTTCGCCCACCACTTCCTCGGCGGTGACGCCGACCCGGTGGAGGCGGCGCTGAGCGCGTACGTGAACGAGGACGGGGGCTATGGTCACGCTCTGGAACCGGATCTGCGCGGACCCGTCAGCCAGCCGCTGCACACCGCGCACGCGCTGCGGGTGCTGGACTCCGTCGGCCGCTGCGGCGGGCTGCGCGCGGAGCGCGTCTGCCGCTTCCTCACGGAGGTGTCCACCCGCGACGGGGCCCTGCCCGCGCTCCACCCCTCGATCCGGGGCTATCCGGTCGCCCCGTTCCTCCCGGTCGTGGACGCTCCGCCGAGCGACCTGCTGGCCACCGGCCCGGTGGTCGGGCTGCTCCACCGCAACCAGGTCTGGCACGCCTGGCTGTTCCGTGCCACGGACTTCTGCTGGGCCGCCGTGGACGCGCTGGAGACGTCGCACCCGTACGAGATCCAGGCCGCCGTCGCGTTCCTGGACGGCGTTCCGGACCGGGCCCGTGCGGAGGCCGCCGCGGACCGGCTCGGCCGCCTGGTGCGGGTCCAGCGGCTCGTGGTCCTGGATCCGGATCGCGCCGGCGACCAGCCGGTCGCCCCGGGATACGCGCCGGGCGAGCACCACTTCCCGCACGACTACGCGCGCGTGCCCGGCTCTCTGGCCCGGCGCTGGTTCACGGACGAGGAGATGGCCCGCTCCCTGGACCACCTCGCGGCCGGTCAGGAGGACGACGGCGGCTGGCCCCTCAGGTGGCGCCGGTGGGCACCGGGCCCGGCCCTGGAATGGCGGCCGATCGTGACCGTCGAGGCACTGCGGACGCTGCGGGCGCACGGCCGCCCGATCGGCGACTGACCCGCGGCACGCGTGGCGACGGTTCGGGCCGTCAGCCGCCGAGGGCCCGCACCCCGGCCGTGACCGCGACCGCGGCGGCGACCACGACGAGCAGCGGTGCGCGCAGCACCAGGGCGAGCGCGGCGGCGGCGATGCCCGCTCCCCTTGCGTCCAGGACGAGCGCGCTGTCGGTGCTGAACGTCTGCTGCGCGGTCAGTGCCGCCAGCAGGGCGACGGGCAGCAGCGCCGACAGCCGCTGGACGAGCGGCCGCTCCAGGGTGCCGGCGGGCACCAGGAGCCCGGCCAGCTTGAGGAGGTAGCAGCCGGCGACGGTCAGCCCTATGGCGATCCACACGGTCATCGGTCCGTTCCCTTCTCTTCCCGGCGTCCGGTCCCGTCCTCCTGTGCGTGGCCGGCCCCGCGGCCCCGGAACCACAGCACGAGGGGGGCGGCGAGCGCCGCGGCCAGCACCGGCACTCCGGCGGGCAGCACCGGCAGGAATCCGAGCCCCAGGACGACGGCGATCGCGGCGACGGCCCGCTCGGTGGTGCCGCGCAGCATGGGCGCCAGGAGGGCGAGGAAGACGGCCGGTCCCGCGGCGTCCAGGCCCCACGCCTCCGTGTCGCCGATGGCCTCGGCGCCCAGCACCCCGAGGAGCGTGGTCAGGTTCCACAGCACGTAGAGCGTGAGACCGGTGACGGTGAAGCCGATACGGGCGGCCCTGCGGCCGGGCTGGGCCAGCGCCACGGCCGCCGTCTCGTCGATGACCCAGTGCGCGGCGAACGGCCGCACGGACCGGGGCAGGGCGAGGAGCTGGGACAGCCGCAGTCCGTAGAACGCGTTGCGGGTGCCGAGGAAGAAGGCGCCCGCTGCGGCGGTGAACGGGTTGCCGCCGGCGGCGAGCGCCCCGACCAGGGCGAACTGCGAGGCCCCGGTGAAGACCAGCAGGCTCAGGGCGCAGGTCTGGAGCAGGTCGAGACCGGCGCCGGCCGAGGTCACGCCGAAGGCGAAGCCGGAGAGGCCGACGGCCACCCCCACGCCGAGCGCGTCACGGACGACGGCCCGGTCCGGCTTGGCGTCCCGGTCCGGCTCGGCGTCGCGGTCCGGCTCGGCGTCGCGGTCCGGCTCGGCGTCCTCCGCCTCGGGACGGTCGGTTCCCGCCGGCCGGGGTCCCGCGCGGTGCGGCCCCCGGTGGCCGGATCCACCACGGGCGGGTTCGGCCCGGCGGGGCTCTCCGTGTCCGGGTCCGGCCCGACCGGGTTCGGCTTCACTGCGCAGGGGCTCGGTGCTCAAGGTCTCGTCATGCGTCGGCTCGGGACGTATCGGCTCCGTACGCAAGGTGCTGGCCTGCGCCGGAGCGGGTACGGCCGCTGTCTGTTCTGGCACGCTCCGACGTTACGGACCGGGCGGTTCCACGGTCTTGTACGTTCTTGCGCGCTCGCGCTGATAGGCGCCCGGCGGCACCCCGACGATCCGGGAGAAGTGACGGTTGAGATGGGGCTGGTCGGTGAAGCCCACCGCGGCGGCGGCCGCGGCCGGTGGCGTACCGCTCTCCAGCAGGCGCCGGGCGGTGCGCACGCGCGCGTTGGTCAGCCAGGTGTGCGGCGGCATGCCGTAGGCCGCCTTGAAGCCGCGGAGCAGGGCGAAGGGACTGGTGCCGAGCTCCCGCGCCAGCTGTTCCAGGGACGGCGGCTCGGCCATCCGCTGCTGGAGGAGTTCCCGGGCCAGCGCGGCCGTACGGGCTCCGGTGGCGAGCGGCTCGCGCCGGGGCAGCGACTGCCCGTGGCGGTGCAGCAGCCGGGCCACGGCCACCCGCAGGACGCTGTCGGCGGCCAGCGCGTTGCCCTCCTCGGCCGCCCGGTGCACGGCGCGGATGAGCTGGGCGGTGTCCTCGTCCTCGACGATGGTCTCGCCGAAGCCGGCGGTGCCGCGCAGGGTCGTCTCCTCCTCCGCGATGGCCGCGACCAGGGTCGACGACGGGTAGAGCGTCGCGTAGGACCAGCCTTCGGGGACGCCGGCGTGCGCCGAGTGGGGAACCTCCGGGTTGATCATGACGACGGTGCCGGGCCGGGCACGGATGGTCTCCCCGGGCATGACCACGTCCTCGACCCCGCGCCGCACGGCACCGAGGACGAACCCCTCGTGGCTGTGGCGCGTGAAGGAGTGGCGGACGTAGCGGGCGCGCAGCAGATCGAGCCCCGGCACGCCGGGGTACTGCCAGTGCCTGGCCCATTCGCTGTCCCGCGCGCCCTCCCGCCTGCTCGCCATACCTCCATTCTGCGTCCGGCGGACGCGCCGCCGGCCTGGCCGTCCACGTCCTGGACGGGCCGGGTGGGCGGCGCCGCCCCGGATTGTCAGTGGCGGGGTGCACGATGGAGCACATGGCCGGAACTGCGCTCGACTCGTTCTCCCCCGCGACCCGCGGCTGGTTCACCGGGGCCTTCCACGCGCCCACCGCGGCCCAGGAGGGCGCCTGGCGGGCGATCGGTGAGGGTTCGGACGTCCTGGTCGTCGCGCCGACGGGGTCCGGCAAGACGCTGGCCGCTTTCCTCGCCTCCCTGGACCGGCTCGCGTCGACGCCGCCGCCCGCCGAGCCGAAGAAGCGCTGCCGCGTGCTGTACGTGTCCCCGCTGAAGGCCCTGGCCGTCGACGTGGAGCGCAACCTGCGCAGTCCGCTGACCGGCATCCGCCAGGAGTCCGTCCGCCTCGGCCTGCCCGAGCCGGACGTGCGGGTCGGCATCCGCTCGGGCGACACCCCGGCCGCGGAGCGGCGCTCGCTCGCCACCAGGCCGCCGGACATCCTGATCACCACACCCGAGTCGCTGTTCCTGATGCTCACCTCCGCCACGCGGGACGCGCTCGCCGGCGTCGAGACGGTGATCCTGGACGAGGTGCACGCGGTGGCCGGCACCAAGCGGGGCGCCCATCTGGCGCTCTCCCTGGAGCGGCTCGACGAGCTGCTGCCGCGCCCGGCCCGCCGCATCGGGTTGTCGGCCACCGTGCGCCCGGTGGACGAGGTCGCCCGCTATCTGTCCCCGCAGCGGAAGGTGGAGATCGTCCAGCCCGCCTCCGGCAAGGAGTTCGACCTGTCGGTGGTGGTGCCGGTCGAGGACCTGGGCGAGCTGGGCGGCTCACCCGCCTCGGACGCCGGGGGCCCCGCGGAGAAGCCGTCCATCTGGCCGCACGTCGAGGAGCGGATCGCCGACCTCGTGCAGGCGCACCGTTCGACGATCGTCTTCGCCAACTCGCGGCGGCTGGCGGAGCGGCTGTGCAACCGGCTCAACGAGATCGCCTACGAGCGGGCGACCGGCGAGCCCATGCCCGAGGACCAGACGCCCGCCGAGGTGATGGCGCAGTCGGGTGCGGCGAAGGGCGCCCCCGCGGTGCTGGCCCGGGCGCACCACGGCTCGGTGTCCAAGGAGCAGCGTGCCCTGGTGGAGGAGGACCTCAAGGCGGGCCGTCTGCCCGCGGTGGTCGCCACCTCCAGCCTGGAGCTGGGTATCGACATGGGCGCGGTGGACCTGGTCGTCCAGGTCGAGTCGCCGCCGTCCGTGGCCTCCGGCCTCCAGCGGGTCGGCCGCGCCGGGCACCAGGTGGGCGCGGTGTCCACGGGTGTGGTGTTCCCGAAGTACCGGGGTGACCTGGTGCAGGCGGCCGTGGTCACCGAGCGGATGCGTTCCGGCTCCATCGAGTCGATGCGGGTCCCGGCCAATCCGCTGGACGTCCTGGCCCAGCAGGTGGTCGCCATGGTCGCCCTGGACTCCTGGCAGTTCGACGACCTGCTGGCCCTGGTCCGGCGGGCCGCTCCCTTCGCGTCGCTGCCGGAGTCGGCTTTCACCGCCGTCCTGGACATGCTCGCCGGGCGGTATCCGTCGGACGCGTTCGCGGAGCTGCGTCCGCGCGTGGTGTGGGACCGGGTCACCGGCACGGTGACGGGCCGGCCGGGGGCGCAGCGTCTGGCCGTGACCTCCGGCGGCACGATCCCCGACCGGGGCCTGTTCGGGGTGTTCCTGGCGGGCGCCGACCCCAAGAAGGGCGGCGGGCGGGTCGGCGAGCTCGACGAGGAGATGGTGTACGAGTCGCGGGTCGGCGACGTGTTCACCCTGGGCACCTCGTCGTGGCGCATCGAGGACATCACGCGCGACCGGGTGCTGGTCTCGCCCGCGCCCGGTGTGCCGGGCAGGCTCCCGTTCTGGAAGGGCGACCAGCTGGGCAGGCCGCTGGAGCTGGGGCGGGCCGTGGGGGCGTTCCTCCGTGAGGTGGGTTCGCTGGCCGCGGACGACGCGCGGCTGCGGTTGCTGGCGGCGGGCCTGGACGCCTGGGCGGCGGACAACGTCCTGGCGTACCTCGACGAGCAGCGCCAGGCGTGCGGTCATGTGCCGGACGACCGGACCATCCTGGTGGAGCGGTTCCGGGACGAGCTGGGTGACTGGCGGGTGGTGGTGCACTCGCCGTTCGGCGCGCAGGTGCACGCCCCGTGGGCGCTGGCGCTGGGCGCCCGCCTCACCGAGCGGTACGGCATGGACGCCCAGGTCATGCACGCCGACGACGGCATCGTGCTGCGGCTGCCCGACGCGGACCTGATGGGCCTGGACCTGCTCGACCAGGACCCGGCGGCGGCCCCCGGTCTGGAGTACGACGACGACAAGGCCCCGGTCGGTGCCGCCGACGTGCTGTTCGACAAGGGTGAGGTCGACCAGATCGTCACCGACCAGGTCGGTGGCTCGGCGCTGTTCGCGTCCCGCTTCCGCGAGTGCGCGGCTCGTGCCCTGCTGCTGCCGCGCCGCAATCCGGGGAAGCGCACGCCGCTGTGGCAGCAGCGCCAGCGCGCCGCGCAGCTGCTCCAGGTGGCGAGCGAGTTCGGCTCCTTCCCGATCGTCCTGGAAGCGGTCCGCGAGTGCCTCCAGGACGTGTTCGACGTGCCGGGGCTCAGGGAGCTGATGGGGGACATCGAGTCCCGCCGCGTCCGGCTGGTCGAGGTGACGACCCCCGAGCCGTCCCCGTTCGCCCGCTCGCTGCTGTTCGGTTACGTGGCGCAGTTCCTGTACGAGGGCGATTCGCCGCTCGCCGAGCGGCGGGCCGCCGCGCTGTCGCTGGACTCGCGGCTCCTGTCCGAGCTGCTGGGCCAGGCGGAGCTGCGGGAGCTGCTGGACGCCGACGTGCTGGCCGAGCTGGAGGGCGAGCTCCAGTGGCTGACCGAGGACCGCCGCGTCAAGGACGTGGAGGGCGTCGCCGACGTGCTGCGCGTCCTCGGCCCGCTCACGGAGGCCGAGCTGGTCGAGCGCGGCGCCGACCCGGACTGGCCCAGGCAGCTGGAGAGGACCCGCCGCGCGATTCGCGTCCGGGTCGCGGGCGGCGAGCATTGGGCGGCCGTGGAGGACGCGGGCCGTCTGCGCGACGCCCTGGGCACGGCCCTGCCGGTCGGCGTCCCCGAGGCGTTCACCGAGCCGGTCAAGGACCCGCTCGGCGACCTCCTCGCGCGGTTCGCGCGCACCCACGGGCCCTTCACCTCCACCGGCGCCGCGGCCAGGTTCGGCCTGGGCACCGCCGTCACGGACGGCGCCCTGCACCGCCTGGCCGCCGCCGGCCGCGTCGTCCAGGGTGAGTTCCACCCCTCGGGCATCGGCCAGGAGTGGTGCGACGCGGCGGTGCTGCGCCGGTTGCGGCGCCGCTCGCTCGCCGCCCTGCGGCACGAGGTGGAGCCGGTCCCGCCGGCCGCGCTCGCCACGTTCCTCCCTCAGTGGCAGCACCTGAGCGGCAACAACCTGCGCGGCATCGACGGTCTCGCCCGTGCCGTCGAGCAGCTCCAGGGAGCGCCCGTCCCCGCCTCCGCCCTCGAGAAGCTGGTCCTCCCGTCCCGCGTCGCGGGGTACAGCCCCGGCATGCTCGACGAGCTGACGACCACCGGCGAGGTCGTGTGGGCGGGCGCGGGCGCCCTGCCCGGGAAGGACGGCTGGGTCTCGCTCTACCTGACGGACGCCGCTCCCCTGCTGCTGCCGCCGCCGCACCCGCTGGAGCCGACCGCCCTGCACGAGTCGGTCCTGTCGGCCCTCTCCGGCGGATACGGCCTGTTCTTCCGCCAGATCGCCGACCAGGTCCGCGCCACCACGCATCCCGACGCCACCGACCCCCAGCTGGCCGACGCCCTGTGGGACCTGGCCTGGTCCGGCCGGCTCACCAACGACACCCTGGCGCCGCTGCGCGCCCTGCTCGGCTCCGGCCGTACGGCGGGCTCCACCGCCCACCGCGCCAAGCGCACGGTCCCCCGCGGCCGGTACGGCACGCTGAGCGCGGCCGCCCGTACGGCGTCCCGCTCCGGCCCGCCGACCGTCAGCGGCCGCTGGGCCCTCCTCCCGCCCCAGGAGCCGGAGCCGACCCACCGCGCCCACGCGCTGGCGCGGACCCTGCTGGACCGGCACGGCGTGGTCACGCGCGGAGCGGTGGCCGCCGAGGGCGTGGAGGGCGGTTTCTCGGCGACGTACCGCGTCCTGTCGGCCTTCGAGGACAGCGGACAGGCGCGTCGCGGCTATGTCGTCGAGGGTCTGGGAGCCGCCCAGTTCGCCATGGACGGTGCCGTGGACCGGTTGCGGGCGGCGGCCAACGCGCGCGACCGCGCCGACACGTCCGCCGCCCCGCGCGCCGTGGTCCTGGCCGCCGCCGACCCGGCCAACGCGTACGGTGCGGCCCTGCCCTGGCCCGAGCCGCCCACCGACGCCGGCCACAAGCCGGGCCGCAAGGCGGGATCCCTGGTCGTCCTCGTGGACGGCGAGCTGACGCTCTACATGGAGCGCGGCGGGAAGACCGTGCTCTCCTGGCCCACCGAGCCGGACGATCCGGCCCTCCAGGCCGCCGCCGACGCCCTCGCGACGGCCGCCCGGGCGGGTTCCCTCGGCACCGTCACGGTCGAGCGGATCAATGGAGCCGCGGCCCTCACGTCACCCCTCTCCCGCTCGCTGGAGGCGGCCGGTTTCCACGCGACGCCACGAGGCCTGCGCCTACGCGCGTGACCGCCCCGCCCCGCCGCGCCCCACCCCGTACGCACCCGCCCCCACACCACCCCGTGCGAGCCGCCCCGCACACCCCACCCGCCCCGTCCCGCATCATGGACCCATGCCCGAAGGAGACACCATCTGGCTGACCGCCCACCGCCTGCACGCAGCGCTCGCGGGCAGGCTCCTGACGCGCTCCGACCTCAGGGTCCCCCGTCTGGCCACCGCCGACCTCACCGGGCGGACGCTCCTGGACGTCACCCCGCGCGGCAAGCACCTCCTCACCCGCATCGAGGGCGGCCTCACCCTCCACTCGCACCTCCAGATGGACGGCGCCTGGCGGGTCTTCACCCCCGACCAGCGCTGGAACGGCGGTCCCGGCCACCAGATCAGGGCCATCCTCGGAACCGCCACGCACACCGCCGTCGGCTACCGCCTGCCCGTCCTGGACCTGATCCGCACCAGCGACGAGCCGAACGTCGTGGGCCACCTCGGCCCCGACCTGCTGGGTCCCGACTGGGACGCGGAGGAAGCGGTGCGCAGGCTGTGCGCCGACCCGGCCCGGCCGCTGGGCGAGGCGCTCCTGGACCAGCGGAATCTCGCGGGCATCGGCAACGTCTACAAGTGCGAACTGGCCTTCATGGCCCGGGTCACGCCCTGGCTCCCGGTCGGCGACCTGGCGCCGGGGGTCCCGGAGCGGCTGGTGGCCACCGCGCACCGCCTCCTGGAGGCGAACAAGGAACGCTTCGACCGGCGGACGATCCTCACCAACGACCGGGCCGACCGGAGGCTGTACGTCTACAGCCGTCTGAACAAGCCCTGTTACCGCTGCGGCGCCCTCATCCGCCGCAAGGAGGAGCTGGGACGCGACCGGCTCTCCTACTGGTGCCCGGGCTGCCAGTCCGGCCCGGGTCCGTGACCGCAGCCTGATGGTCCGTGACCGCACACTGATTGACGACCCGTCAGATCCCGTCTACCGTCACGGAATGGCCCTCCCGCCGTCACAGCCGTACGACCTCACCGGCCGCACCGCGTTCGTCACCGGGGCCGCCGGCGGCATCGGCCGCGCCACCGCCGTACTGCTCGCCCGGGCGGGCGCCACCGTCCACTGCGCGGACCGCGACGAGACGGGACTGCGCCGGACGCTGACCACCATCACCGAACGCGGTCACGGACAGGGCCACGCTCCCGCCTACGCCCACACCCTCGACGTCACCGACCGCGCCGCTCTCCGCGCCGCCGTGGACGAGGCCGGACCGCTCCACGTCATGGCCGCCGTGGCGGGGGTCATGCACACCAGCACGGTGCTGGAGACGACGGACGAGGACCTCGACCGCGTCCTGGCGGTCAACTTCAGGGGAGTCCTGTACGCCTGCCAGGAGGCGGTCCGCTCGATGGTCGCGCACGGCGTCCGCGGCTCCGTCATCACGATGGCGTCCGGCGCGGTGGACGCGGCGAGCCCGGGCCTGCTCTGCTACAGCGTCTCGAAGGCCGCCGTGGTGCAGCTCACCCGGACGCTGGCCACGGAAGCGGGCCCGCACGGCATCCGGGTGAACGCGGTCGCTCCTGGCTGGATCCGCACGCCCATGACCGAACGCCACGAGGCCGACCGGCAGCCGCGGGTCGAGGCAGCCATGGCGCGAATGTCCCCGCTCGGCCGGGTGGGTGAGCCGGAGGACGTCGCCCACGCGGTGCTCCACCTGGCCTCGGACGCCTCGTCGTTCACGACGGGTCAGATCCTCCGCCCGAACGGCGGCGTAGCCATGCCCTGGTGAGCCGTACGACGCGAAGCGGCCGCCGCCACGCCGGAGCCGTCCGTGTCCCGGCCGGGGCACGGCCCCGGGACCACGCGCCCGCCACCTCCGACCACGCACCCGCGGCCCCCGGCAGCACACCCGGCAGCCGCTCCCGCAGCACGCCCGCCACCCCGGATCCCGCACGCGCCCCGGACGCCGTGCGGGCCGACGCCACATGGACGGGGAGCAGGCTCAGCCCCCAGCCGCCCGCGGCCACGGTTCCCTCGACGAGCCCCGTCTGGCCGGGCGCCAGGACCAGCCTCAGCACCGCCCACCACCACAGCCCGCCCAGCACCAGCGCGAGTGCCAGCAGGGGAACCCGTCGCCGTACCATGGCCGCCTCCTCCGGTCGACGCTAGACCGGCGCGATCACATGACGGGAGGGCGTACCGTTGCGCGCGTCCGGCGCGCGCCGGGTCTCGGTACACCCTCCCGTCCGTTCCGTTTCAGCAAGCGGGGCTCTCGCCCGGCGGTGCCGGCACCGCGCCCCGGCGGGGTTACGGGTTGTCCGCCTGACGGCTCTCCGCCTGGAACATCCAGCTGTGCTTCTCGAGGTCGGCGGTGAGGGCGATCAGCAGGTCCTGGGTCACCGGGTCGGGCTTGTCGGTCGCCTCGATCCGCTCCCGCAGGCGGCCGACGACGGTCACCAGGGCGTCGACCATGATCCTGACCGCTTCGTCGTCCTTGATCCACCCGGACGGCACGTTCTTGATCGCCGTGCTCGACGCGACGGTGCCGGCTCGGCCGTCCGGGGTGATGCCCAACGCCGAGGCACGCTCCGCCATGATGTCGGAGTGCTGCCGGGCGGTGGCCACGACCTCGTCGAGCTGAAGATGGATCGAGCGGAAGCGCGGGCCGACCACGTTCCAGTGCACCTGCTTGGCCACCAGGGACAGGTCGACCGCGTCGACCAGGGCACCCTGCAGGGCCTCACCGACGACCTTCAGGTCGGCGTCGGACAGCGGGCTCTTGACGACAGACATTCCGAATCCTCCGTTTTCCGGCGTGCGGCGGGAGCGCACGCCCGACCACCATTACACATATG
Organism: Streptomyces ficellus; assembly: GCF_009739905.1. Lineage (NCBI taxonomy): Bacteria > Bacillati > Actinomycetota > Actinomycetes > Kitasatosporales > Streptomycetaceae > Streptomyces > Streptomyces ficellus. Next base: position 1,780,051 of record NZ_CP034279.1, read on the forward strand.
ACCTAAAACGGGCATTCGAGGTAAACGAAAGCCCCGGTCGGCCATTCGTGTACCCGACCGGGGCTCAGCTCAAAACGTGCACATTCCGCACACGGAGTGCTCAGGCGGCGACGACGTCCACCGCCTCCGCGGGCGCCTTGATGGTCACCCGCTCCGTCGGCACACCAGCCACCGACGTCACGGACACAGAATTGAGCATCGGGCGTACCGCGGCCGGCACCGGCTCACTCGCCGCTGCCGATTCGGCCAGCTCAGCCAGCGAGAGCTCGTCGCTCACCTCTCGCATGAGCTCGGACATCCGTACGTCAAGCGCGTCGCAGATCGCGGAGAGCAGCTCGGAGGAAGCCTCCTTCTGCCCCCGCTCCACCTCGGAGAGATAGCCGAGCGAAACTCGGGCGGACGAGGAGACTTCGCGCAGAGTACGGCCCTGGCGCTGGCGCTGCCGACGCAGCACGTCACCCAGCAGGCGACGGAGCAGAATCATCGGTGGCTCCCTCCTCGGACCGTGTAGCCGCATCCTTCACGCCCCACCGTACCGCCTCGCGCTGCGGCCGTGCGGGGAGCGATGACGTGTTCACTCAGGGCTGCAAACATCAGTTCCCCCCGTTCTGTTCCGTATCCTGTGCCCGCGCATTCCCCGAGAGTTCGCCCACGAGCAGTTCCAGCACGCTCCGTACACTCTCTCTACGGATTTCCGCACGGTCGCCGTTCAATCGCAGTGCCGCGACTTTCCCCGCCTCCAGGGGCCCGCCGACCGGCCCGCAGACGGCCACGAACACCGTGCCCACCGGCTGTCCGTCCTGCGCCTCGGGCCCCGCGACGCCGGTCGTCGCGAGCCCCCAGCCGGCCCCCAGCCGCGTCCGGACACCCGCCGCCATCTGCAGCGCGACGGCCGCGTCCACGGCCCCGCGCCGGGCCAGGAGGTCCGCGTCCACGCCGAGCAGGTCCCGCTTGAGGGCGGTCGCGTAGGCCGTGACGGACCCCCGGAAGGAGGCGGACGCTCCGGGCACGGACGTCAGCTCCGCCGCCACCAGGCCACCGGTGAGCGACTCCGCGACAGCGACCGTCTGGTCACGCTCCGCTAGGAGGGCCAGAGCGCGCGCTGCCGCCTTCATCGTCCCGACTCCGTCTCGGAGCGCTCCCGCGCCCGTTCCGCACGTTCCACCGCGAGTCCCTGACGTCGCAGGAGCACCGCCTGCCGCACGTAGTCGAGGCCCGTCACGACCGTCAGCACAACGGCCACCGCCATCACCCAGAAGCGCAGCGTCGCCAGTGGACCGGTCAGCGCCAGAACATACATTCCGACCGCCGTCCCCTGCGCCAGGGTCTTCATCTTGCCGCCGCGGCTGGCCGGAATCACCCCGTGCCGGATCACCCAGAACCGCATCAGCGTGATGCCCAGCTCACGGAAGAGGATCACTCCGGTCACCCACCACGGCAGGTCCCCGAGCGCCGACAGGCAGATCAGACCGGCCGCCATGATCGCCTTGTCGGCGATCGGGTCGGCGATCTTGCCGAAGTCCGTGACCAGGTTGTACGCGCGGGCCAGGTGGCCGTCGAAGATGTCGGTGATCATCGCGACGGCGAACGCCGCCCACGCCCAGGCGCGCCAGGCCGGGTCGTACCCGCCGTCCTGGAGCATGAGCACCACGAAGCCCGGCACGAGCACCAGCCGCACCATGGTGAGGATGTTGGCGATGTTCCACAGGCTGGCCTGATTGACGGCCGCAGCGCCCAGCTTGCCGCCGGGCGCCGGCCTACCCGTACCGCCCGCCGCGGATGCCGGAGCTCCGGTCATCTGCCCGCCTCCTCAAGACACTCCGCGACGAGGTCGACGCCCTCCGTGCCGACGGCCTTGGCCGTGACCATCCGGCCCGGCACCAGGCCCTCGGTGGTCGTGAAGAGCACCTGGCCGTCGGTCTCGGGCGCCTGGTGCGCGGCGCGGCCGACGGCGCCCTCCCCGCCCGGCGTCCCGTCCACCGACTCGACCAGTACCTCCATGGTCTCGCCGAGCCGCTCCTCCGCGCGCTGGGCGGTCAGCTCCTCCGCGAGGCGCGACAGGTGGGCGAGCCGCTCGTCGACGACCTCCTGGTCGAGCTTGCCCTCGTACGTGGCGGCCTCGGTGCCGTCCTCGTCCGAGTAGCCGAACACGCCGATCGCGTCGAGCCGCGCGTGCGTGATGAAGCGTTCCAGCTCGGCGAAGTCCTCCTCGCGCTCGCCGGGGAACCCGACGATGAAGTTGGACCGCACACCGGCCTGGGGTGCCTTGCCGCGGATGGTGTCCAGCAGCTCCAGGAACCGGTCGGTGTCCCCGAAGCGCCGCATCGAGCGCAGCACGGCGGGCGCGGAGTGCTGGAAGGACAGGTCGAAGTACGGGGCGACCTTCTCGGTCGACGTCAGGACGTCGATGAGGCCGGGGCGCATCTCGGCGGGCTGGAGGTAGCTGACACGCACACGCTCGATCCCGTCGACCGCCGCCAGCTCGGGCAGCAGGGTCTCCAGGAGGCGGATGTCGCCGAGGTCCTTGCCGTACGAGGTGTTGTTCTCGGAGACCAGCATGACCTCCTTCACGCCCTGCTCGGCCAGCCAGCGCGTCTCGCCGAGGACGTCACTGGGGCGCCGGGAGACGAAGGAGCCGCGGAAGGACGGGATGGCGCAGAACGAGCAGCGGCGGTCGCAGCCGGAGGCGAGCTTCACCGAGGCGACGGGGCTGGTGTCGAGCCGGCGGCGCAGCGGGGCGCGCGGCCCGGACGCGGGGGCGACGCCCTCGGGCAGGTCCTGCGGGGCCGGGGCGGGCGCGGGCTCCTGGGAGTGCCCGGGCAGGGCCACGTCGGAGGCGGCCTGCTGGCGCTGCACGGGGCTGAGCGGCAGCAGCTTGCGCCGGTCGCGCGGGGTGTGGGCCTCCACGCTGCCGCCGCTGAGGATGGTCTGGAGGCGGCCGGAGATGTCGGCGTAGTCGTCGAAGCCCAGCACGCCGTCGGCCTCGGGCAGCGCCTCGGCGAGCTCCTTGCCGTACCGCTCGGCCATGCAGCCGACGGCGACGACGGCCTGGGTCCTGCCGTGGTCCTTCAGGTCATTGGCTTCGAGCAGGGCGTCGACGGAGTCCTTCTTGGCGGCCTCGACGAAGCCGCAGGTGTTGACGACCGCGACGTCCGCGTCGGCGGCTTCCTCGACGAGCTCCCAGCCGTCCGCTGCCAAGCGGCCTGCGAGCTCCTCCGAGTCCACCTCGTTACGGGCGCAGCCAAGAGTGACAAGGGCGACGGTACGGCGTTCGGGCATGGACTCAAGACTACTTCGTCCCGGCGACACCCCCGTCGCTCAGGGGTCACGCCCGGCTCCGCCGGGGCCAGCCCCCCGCCGCGCCGCCGCCGAAACCACCCGACACGGTGGTCCGCCGCCCGCTCCCACCCCCGCGGACGACCGGACCACCGGACGGCCGGCTCACCCGACCTGCGGGTCGCCCTTGGTGTACGACAGCCGCTCGACCTGGCCGTCCTCGAACTCGTCCTCGACCTTCTTGCCGTTGACGAACAGCTCGATCGCGCCGGCGTTGCCCAGGATGAGGTCCAGCCGCTCGTCGTCCTGGAAGGTCTTGGAGTCGCCCTTCTGCAGCAGCCCGTCGAAGAGCAGCTTGCCGTCGCGCGCCTTGGCCGAGATCCAGCTCTTGTCCTCGGTCGCGGTGAGCCGGACCGTGACCTTGTCCTTGGGGACGGCCGCGATGGCGCTCTCCGACGGCGCCGGCGGCGGGGCGACCGCCTTGGGCGGCTTCGCCTTGCCGCTGGGCTTCTGCGCGGGCGCGGGGCCCTCGGCGACGTTGTTGGCCTTGGAGCCGCCGCCCCCGTCGCCGTTGAACAGGGTGAAGCCGACGAAGCCGATCACCGCGACGATCGCGGCCACCATGGCGGCGGTCCAGTTGGGCCGGCGCCGTTCCGGGCGGATGCGCTCGGCCTCGAACAGCGGTGCGGCGGGCGTCGGCGCCGGACGGCCGCCGTGCTCGGCGTCGTACCGCTCGACCAGGGCCGCCGGGTCGAGACCGACGGCACGCGCGAGCGTGCGGACATGGCCGCGGGCGTAGACGTCGCCGCCGCAGCGGGAGAAGTCGTCCTCCTCGATCGCGTGCACGATCGGGATGCGGACGCGGGTGGAGGTGCTGACCTCCTCGACCGTCAGGCCGGCGTCGATCCGTGCCTGCTGGAGCACACGGCCGATCGAGGGCCGGTCGTCCTCGGGAGCGTCGGAGCCGTCCGTGACATCACGGGCATCCGTGACATCGCCGGCGTCCGGGGCATCGGACACGTCGGGGGCGTCGGGGGTCGAAGGCCGGTCGTCTTCGGGGGAGTTGCCGATGGACACGAGGGCGCCTTTCGAGCGTGTAACCACCTGCTGGAGGTTCAGTCTATGGGTGGTACGAAAGGGTGGGGCAACCGGGCGGACGCAGTTTGTACGCCATCGGAATGGCCGCGCGCCCGAGAAGCGGTACAACCATTTTCCGCCTCTCCCTCCAACTTGACGTACGGAAGGAGGAAACGGTTGCTCACGGTTCCCTAACGAGTGAGAGTCCTACGACTCCGACTCCCCCCGGATGACAGCGAGTACTCCATCCAGCTCATCCGGTTTGACAAGGACGTCCCGCGCCTTGGACCCCTCGCTGGGGCCGACGATGTTCCGCGACTCCATCAGGTCCATGAGCCGGCCCGCCTTGGCGAAGCCGACGCGCAGTTTGCGCTGGAGCATCGACGTCGAGCCGAACTGGGTGGACACGACCAGCTCGGCGGCCTGGCACAGCAGGTCCAGGTCGTCGCCGATGTCCTCGTCGATCTCCTTCTTCTGCTTCGTCCCGGTCGTGACGTCGTCCCGGAAGACCGGGGCCATCTGCTCCTTGCAGTGCCGGACGACCGCCTGGACCTCCTCCTCGGTCACGAACGCGCCCTGCATGCGGACGGGCTTGTTCGCTCCCATGGGCAGGAACAGGCCGTCGCCCTTGCCGATCAGTTTCTCGGCGCCCGGCTGGTCCAGGATGACCCGGCTGTCGGCGAGCGAGGAGGTGGCGAAGGCGAGCCGGGACGGCACGTTCGCCTTGATCAGCCCGGTGACGACGTCGACCGAGGGGCGCTGGGTGGCGAGGACCAGGTGGATGCCGGCCGCCCGGGCGAGCTGGGTGATGCGGACGATCGCGTCCTCGACGTCCCGGGGCGCGACCATCATCAGGTCGGCCAGCTCGTCCACGATGACCAGGAGGTACGGGTAGGGCTGGAGCTCGCGCTCGCTGCCCTCGGGCGGTGTGACCTTGCCGGCCCGGACGGCGGCGTTGAAGTCGTCGATGTGCCGGTAGCCGTAGGCCGCGAGGTCGTCGTAGCGCAGGTCCATCTCGCGCACCACCCACTGGAGGGCCTCGGCGGCCCGCTTGGGGTTGGTGATGATCGGCGTGATCAGGTGCGGAATGCCCTCGTACGCGGTGAGCTCGACCCGCTTGGGGTCGACGAGCACCATCCGGACGTCCTCGGGGGTCGCCCTTATCATCACCGAGGTGATGAGGCAGTTGATGCACGACGACTTGCCGGAGCCGGTGGCGCCGGCCACCAGGATGTGTGGCATCTTCGCCAGGTTGGCCATCACGTAGCCGCCCTCGACGTCCTTGCCGAGCGCCACCAGCATCGGGTGGTCGTCCTCGGCGGCGTCCGCGAGGCGCAGCACGTCGCCGAGGTTGACCATCTCGCGGTCGGTGTTCGGGATCTCGATGCCGACCGCCGACTTGCCCGGGATCGGCGAGATGATCCGTACGTCGGGACTGGCGACCGCGTACGCGATGTTCTTCGTGAGCGCCGTGATCCGCTCGACCTTCACCGCCGGGCCGAGCTCCACCTCGTAGCGGGTGACCGTCGGGCCGCGTGTGAAGCCGGTGACCGCCGCGTCGACCTTGAACTCGGAGAAGACGGTCGTCAGCGACGCGACGATCGCGTCGTTGGCGGCGCTGCGCGTCTTGCCGGGCCCGCCGCGCTCCAGGAGGTTGAGGGACGGCAGGGCGTAGGTGATGTCCCCGGAGAGCTGGAGCTGCTCGGCGCGCGCCGGGAGTCCCTCCGGCTCGTCGCGGACGGGGGCCGGCTTGGTGAGGTCCGGTACGAGCCCTCCGCCCGGTGTCCGCTCCTCCCGCGCCGGCGGTACGGAGCCGGCGTCACCGCCCGCCCGGGACTTCCGCGTCCCCCGCGTCCCGTGCGCCTCCCGTGCCTCGTGCGCGTCCCGCTCCCGGTCGCCGGTGACGTCCCGGGTGAGGTCGGCGACCAGCGGCGAGGGCGGCATGCCGTTCAGCACGGCGCCGTCCAGCGCGGCGGCGGCGGCCGCGGCGACGTCCACCGCGTCCATGGGCCGGTCGAAGTCGGGGTCCTGGGGCGCGGAGGCCGCGCCGGCCGCCTTCCGGGGGCGCCTGCGCCGGGTGAGCGCCTCCTCCTCCGCCTCGTCCGCGTCGTACGGCTCGTACGCCCCGGCGCCCGCTCCGGCGCCGCGCCGCCGTGACCGGGCGGGCAGCGCCTCGCGCCACTGCTCGTCGTACCGCTCGTCGTCCGCGCCCGCCTCGTGGACGGCGGGTTCGACGACGCCCAGCCGGACGCCGAGCGCCTTCAGCCGCTGCGGGATGGCGTTGACGGGCGTGGCCGTGACGACGAGGAGCCCGAAGACGGTGAGGAGCACCAGCATGGGGACGGCGAGGACCTCGCCCATCATGAAGACCAGGGGCTTGGAGGCGGCCCAGCCGATCAGCCCGCCCGCGTCGCGCACGGCCTCGCTTCCCAGGTCCCGCCCGGGCGAACCGCACGCGATGTGGACCTGGCCGAGCACGCCGATGACGAGCGCGGACAGCCCGATGACGATCCGCCCGTTGGCCTCGGGCTTCTCGGGGTGGAGGATCAGCCGGATGGCGATCGCGCCCACCAGGAGCGGGACGAGCAGGTCGAGCCGGCCGAAGGCGCCGGTCACGAGCATCTCGACCAGGTCGCCGACCGGCCCGTTGAGGTTGGCCCAGGTGCCGGCGGCGACGATCAGGGCGACGCCGAGCAGCAGCAGGGCCAGGCCGTCCTTGCGGTGGGCCGGATCGAGTCCCTTGGCTCCGCGCCCTATGCCCCGGAACATGGCGCCGACCGCGTGCGCGAGGCCCAGCCACAGGGCGCGCGCCAGCCGGTACACGCCGGCCGTCGGGGAGGGCGCCGCCCTCGGCGGGACCTTCTTCACGGCCGCCTTGCGGGCGGGCGCCTTGCGCGCGGACTTGGCGGCGGGCTTCGCCGCCTTCACGGGAGCGGTCCCGCGGGCGGGGGGTTTCGCCGGGACCGCCTTCTTGGCGGCGCCGGTCGTACGGCCGGCGCGCGGCTTCGCGGTGCCCGCCGTGCCCTGGGAACCCTTGCCGGACGTACGTGAGGCCATGGTGGTGAGGTTACCGGTGTGGGGCGCGGTGGACACGTGTGCCCACCGCTTCACCCGTTCGTGTCGTCGGAGGCGTCGCGCGGAGCTGACGCAAGCTCAACGCCCGCGCGGGCGAGGGACGGCCGCGTCCGTGCCGCGCGGGCGGGCGGTCAGTTCTGCGGCGGCAGCGGGGACGGGCCGCCGCTGCCGGTACCCGGCTCGAGCGCGTCCAGCGCCCTGCGCAGCCCGGTGAGCTTGCGCTCCAGGTGCGCGGCGGTGGCGACGGCCGCGGCGTCCGCCGAGTCGTCGTCGAGCTGCTTGGAGAGGGCCTCCGCCTGCTCCTCAACTGCCGCGAGCCGTGCGGACAGTTCCGCGAGGAGTCCCGCGGACTCCTTGACGGTGCCGCCCTGTCCGCCACCCTCCAGCTGGAGGCGCAGCAGCGCGGCCTGCTCGCGCAGCTGACAGTTCTTCATGTACAGCTCGACGAAGACCGAGACCTTGGCGCGCAGCACCCAGGGGTCGAAGGGCTTGGAGATGTAGTCGACCGCCCCGGCCGCGTAGCCCCGGAAGGTGTGGTGCGGGCCGTGGTTGATCGCCGTCAGGAAGATGATCGGGATGTCCCGTGTCCGTTCCCGACGCTTGATGTGCGCGGCGGTCTCGAAACCGTCCATTCCTGGCATCTGGACGTCCAGCAGAATGACCGCGAAGTCGTCCGTCAGCAGCGCTTTGAGCGCCTCCTCCCCTGACGATGCCCGCACCAGCGTCTGATCGAGCGCAGAGAGGATGGCCTCCAGCGCCAGCAGATTCTCCGGTCGGTCATCGACCAGGAGGATCTTGGCCTTCTGCACCATGGCCCGTCCTCCTCGCCCCGGCAGTTGGCCGGGCGCCGCCCCAGGGGACGACTCCCTTGCGCCGTCCGTCCTTGTGCCGGTCATGGTAGCCGCACCCCGCCTGTCACCACACCCTGTCACCGCGATGTCACTGTGCACGTAGCGGAAACGCGGTGGGAGACCAGAAGGTTCCCCGAATCACGCTTCCTCACACGCTTTCGAGCACAGTCAGTCAGCAACTTGCCAGCATTCCCGCTGTCTCCGCTCACTCTCCGCTCATCCACTGCTCCATTACCGAGAGCAGATGATCCGGATCCACCGGCTTCGTAACGTAATCGGAAGCCCCCGACTCGATCGCCTTCTCCCGGTCGCCCTTCATCGCCTTCGCGGTGAGCGCGATGATCGGCAGGCCGGCGAACTGGGGCATCCGGCGGATCGCCGTCGTCGTCGCGTAACCGTCCATCTCGGGCATCATGATGTCCATCAGCACGACCGTCACATCGTCGTGCTGCTCGAGGACTTCGATCCCCTCGCGGCCGTTCTCCGCGTAGAGCACCGACAGGCCGTGCTGCTCCAGCACGCTGGTGAGCGCGAAGACGTTGCGGATGTCGTCGTCGACGATCAGCACCTTCTCGCCGTGGAAATCGAAGCTGCGCCTCGGCTCCCCGGCCTCCTGCCACGCCTCGGCATCGGCCTGGGCGCCCGCCGGAACCTCAGAGGCCCCGGAGCCGCCCGTGGCCCCGCCGGCACCCGACGCCGGACCCGGCTGACCCGGCCGGCCCGGCTGCGGCTGGCCCTGCTGACCCGGCCGGCCCGGCAGCGCGGTCCGCTGCTCCGCCGCGCCGAGCGCCGCCCGCCGCCGGTGCCGGAAAAGGGCTCCCGAGCCCGAGCGCCGGTCGGAACGGTCCGCGCCGGTGCCCGCGCCGGGCAGCCCGTGCACGTCCAGGGCGCCGTCCTCGGGGTGCTGGTGCAGCTCCGGGCCGTGCCCGTGCCCGTACCCCTGCGGGGGCAGCTCGGTGGGGTGCAGCGGCAGGTACAGGGTGAACGTGGAGCCGCGACCCGGCTCGCTCGCCGCGTGGATCTCACCGCCGAGCAGGCGGGCGATCTCCCGGCTGATCGACAGCCCGAGGCCCGTACCGCCGTACTTGCGGCTGGTCGTGCCGTCCGCCTGCTTGAACGCCTCGAAGATCACCCGCATCTTGCTCGCCGCGATGCCGATCCCGGTGTCCGTCACCGAGAAGGCGATCAGGTCACCCTCCGCGTCCCTGAGCGAACCGGCCTCCAGCAGCTGCTCCCGGATCGACTGCGGCACGTCCGCCTTGGCCGGCCGGATCACCAGCTCGACCGCCCCGCTGTCGGTGAACTTCACCGCGTTCGACAGCAGGTTCCGCAGCACCTGGAGCAGCCGCTGCTCGTCCGTGTGCAGCGTCGCGGGCAGCTCCGGCGAGACCCGCACCGAGAAGTCGAGCCCCTTCTCGGCGGTCAGCGGCCGGAAGGTGGCCTCCACGTAGTCGACGAGCTGCACCAGCGCGATCCGGGTCGGGCTGACGTCCATCTTGCCCGCCTCGACCTTCGACAGGTCCAGGATGTCGTTGATCAGCTGGAGCAGGTCGGAGCCGGCGCCGTGGATCGTCTCGGCGAACTCGACCTGCTTGGGCGACAGGTTGCCGTCCGCGTTGTCCGCCAGCAGCTTCGCCAGGATGAGCAGCGAGTTCAGCGGCGTACGCAGCTCGTGCGACATGTTCGCCAGGAACTCCGACTTGTAGCGCATGGACACCGCGAGCTGCTCGGCCCGCTCCTCCAGCACCTGCCGGGCCTCCTCGATCTCGGTGTTCTTCACCTCGATGTCGCGGTTCTGCTGCGCCAGCAGCTCGGCCTTCTCCTCCAGCTCGGCGTTGGAGTCCTGGAGCGCCTTCTGCCGGCTCTCCAGCTCGGCCGACCGCTCCCGCAGCTGCTCCGTCAGCTCCTGCGACTGCTTCAGCAGCACCTCGGTCTTGGTGTTGACGCTGATGGTGTTGACGCTCGTCGCGATCATCTCGGCGATCTGGTTGAGGAAGTCGCGCTGGATCTGCGTGAAGGGCTGGAACGACGCCAGCTCGATCACACCGAGGACCTTGCCCTCGAAGAGCACCGGCAGCACGACCACATGGGCCGGGGCCGCCTCGCCGAGCCCCGACGAGATCCTCAGGTACCCCGGCGGCACATTGACCTGGATGGTCCGCTTCTCCTCGGCCGCCGTGCCGATCAGCGTCTCGCCCGGCCGGAAGGACGTCGGCATCGACCCGGCCGAGTAGCCGTAGCTGCCGCGCATGCACAGCTCGTACGAGCCGTCCTCGTCCGCCCCGATCTCGTTGCCGCCGCCGGTCGGCATCGCCAGGAAGAACGCGCCGTGCTGCGCCGAGACGACCGGGGTGAGCTCGCTCATGATCAGCGAGGCCACGTCGTCGAGGTCGCGCCGGCCCTGCATGAGACCGGAGATACGGGCCAGGTTGCCCTTCAGCCAGTCCTGCTCCTCGTTGGCGAGGGTGGTGTCGCGCAGGTTCGCGATCATCGTGTTGATGTTGTCCTGGAGGACCTGGATCTCGCCCGCCGCGTCGACGTCGATCTTGAGGTTCAGGTCGCCGCGCGTCACCGCCGTGGCGACGGCCGCGATCGCCCTCACCTGCCGGGTCAGGTTCCCGGCCATCTCGTTCACCGACTCGGTCAGGTCGCGCCAGGTGCCGTCGACGTCCCGCACGCGCGCCTGGCCGCCGAGGATGCCCTCGGTGCCCACCTCACGGGCGACGCGGGTGACCTCCTCGGCGAACGACGAGAGCTGGTCGACCATCGTGTTGATGGTGTTCTTCAGCTCCTGGATCTCGCCCCGGGCATCGATGTCGATCTTCTTGGTGAGGTCGCCCTTGGCGATGGCGGTGGTGACGGTGGCGATCTGGCGCACCTGGCCCGTCAGGTTGGACGCCATCGAGTTCACCGACTCGGTCAGGTCCTTCCAGGTCCCCGAGACGCCGGGCACCCGGGCCTGACCGCCCAGCTCACCCTCCGTACCCACCTCGCGCGCCACCCGCGTCACCTCGTCGGCGAACGAGGACAGCGTCGTCACCATCGTGTTCACGGTGTCGGCCAGCTCGGCGACCTCGCCGCGCGCCTCGACCGTCACCTTCTTCGTCAGGTCGCCGTTGGCGACGGCCGACGACACCCGCGAGATGTTCCGCACCTGCGACGTGAGGTTGTTGGCCATCACGTTGACGTTGTCGCTCAGGTCCTTCCAGATGCCGGTCACGCCCCGCACCCGGGCCTGGCCGCCGAGGATGCCCTCGGTGCCCACCTCACGGGCCACCCGGGTCACCTCGTCGGCGAAGTTCGACAGCTGGTCCACCATCGTGTTGACCGTGGTCACCAGGTCGAGGATCTCGCCGCGCGCGTCGACGGTGATCTTCTTCGACAGGTCGCCCTTGGCGACCGCCGTCGTCACCTCGGCGATGTTGCGGACCTGCGAGGTCAGGTTGTTCGCCATCGAGTTGACGGACTGCGTCAGGTCCTTCCAGGTGCCGGACACGCCCTGCACCTCGGCCTGACCGCCCAGGATGCCCTCGGTCCCCACCTCACGGGCCACCCTCGTGACCTGCTCGGCGAAGTTCGACAGCTGGTCGACCATCGTGTTGAGGGTGTTCTTCAGCTCCAGGATCTCGCCCCGGGCGTCCACGTCGATCTTCTGCGACAGGTCACCCCGCGCCACCGCCGTGGCCACCTGCGCGATGTTGCGCACCTGCGCGGTGAGGTTCCCGGCCATGCCGTTCACCGAGTCGGTCAGGTCCCGCCACACACCGGCGACGCCCGGCACCTGCGCCTGCCCGCCGAGCCGCCCGTCCGTGCCCACCTCGCGGGCCACCCGGGTCACCTGCTCCGCGAACGCGGACAGCTGGTCCACCATCGTGTTGATGGTGTTCTTCAGCTCCAGGATCTCCCCGCGCGCGTCCACGTCGATCTTCTGCGACAGGTCACCCCGCGCCACCGCCGTCGTCACCTGCGCGATCTGACGCACCTGCGACGTCAGGTTGCCCGCCATGAAGTTGACGGAGTCGGTGAGCTCCTTCCACGTGCCCGAGACCCCCGGCACCCGCGCCTGGCCGCCCAGCCGGCCCTCCGTACCCACGTCCCGGGCCATCCGCGTCACCTGGTCCGCGAACGACGACAGCTGCGCCACCATCGTGTTGACGGTGTTCTTCAGCTCCAGCATCTCGCCCGCGACGTCGACGGTGACCTTCTGCGACAGGTCGCCGTTCGCCACCGCCGTCGTCACCTGCGCGATGTCCCGCACCTGACCGGTGAGATTGCGGAACGCCGTGTTCACCGAGTCGGTCAGGTCCTTCCACGTACCCGCCGCACCCGGCACCTCGGCCTGACCACCCAGCCGGCCCTCGACACCAACCTCCCGTGCCACACGGGTCACTTCGGAACCGAACGCGGAGAGCTGGTCCACCATCGTGTTGACGGTGTTCTTCAACTCCAGCATCTCACCGGCCACATCGACGGTGACCTTCTGCGACAGGTCGCCGTTCGCCACCGCCGTCGTCACCTGAGCGATGTCCCGCACCTGCGTCGTCAGGTTCCGGAACACCGTGTTGACCGAGTCGGTCAGGTCCTTCCACGTACCCGCCGCACCCGGCACCTGCGCCTGACCGCCCAGCAGCCCCTCGGCGCCGACCTCGCTCGCGACCCGCGTCACCTCGTCGGCGAACGTCCGCAGCGTCTCGGTCATCTGGTTGATCGTGTCGGCGAGCTGCGCCACCTCGCCCCGCGCGCTGACCGTCACCTTCTGCGACAGGTCACCGTTCGCGACCGCCGTCGTCACCTCCGCGATGCCCCGCACCTGGGAGGTGAGGTTCCCCGCCATCGTGTTGACGGAGTCCGTCAGGTCCTTCCACACCCCGGCCACACCCGGCACCTCGGCCTGGCCGCCCAGCTCGCCCTCCGTGCCCACCTCACGCGCCACCCGGGTGACCTCGGAGGAGAACGACGACAGCTGGTCCACCATCGTGTTCACGGTGTTCTTCAGCTGGAGCATCTCGCCGGCCACGTGCACCGTGACCTTGCGCGACAGATCACCCTTGGCGACCGCCGTCGTGACGAGAGCGATGTCACGCACCTGGGCGGTCAGCCGGTACGCCATCGTGTTCACGGAATCCGTCAGGTCCTTCCACGAACCCGACATCCCGCGCACCTGCGCCTGGCCGCCCAGCTTCCCCTCGGTACCGACCTCCAGCGCCACCCGCGTCACCTCGTCGGTGAACGCCGACAACTGGTCGACCAGGTTGTTCACCGTCCGGGCGACCTTCAGGAACTCGCCCCGCAGCGGCCGCGCCGCCCCGTCCGTACCCTCCGAACGCAGCTCCATCCGCTGCTCGAGGTCACCCTCGGCGACCGCGGAGAGCACCCGCCCGACCTCGGACACCGGCCGGGTCATGTCGTCCACCAGCGCGTTCGCGGCCTCGATGGCCTGCGCCCACGCGCCCTCGCTGGCCCCGACCTCCAGCCGCTCGGACAGCTTGCCCTCGCGCCCGACCATCCGCCGGACCCGGGACAGCTCCCCGGTCAGGTGCAGCTTCCGGTCGGCGACCTCGTTGAAGACGGCGGAGATCTCCGCCATCACCCCGTCACCGGTCACGGTCAGCCGCTTGCGGAAGTTCCCGTCACGCATCGAGACCAGGGCGGCCAGCAGCCGCTCCAGGGCGGCGGCGTCCACCTCGACGGTCCCACCGCTCCGGGACCGTCCGCCCTTCGCGCGCGTGCTACCGCCCCGCGCCGTCACGCCAGACTCCACCGTGTCCCTCCCGAAGGGGTTGACCGTACTGCTCGGGCATTGCCGCTCCCACTGCCGCTCGGAAGCCTTCCCAGTGTTTCACCACGACAGAACCAGGCCATAACAGTTCGGCAGCTTCGCATAACGTCCCCACGCTCGGGGGACGGAAACAGCGGTGACCACCATCCGCCCGGACAGCGAAGGTAAGTAACCTGGCATCCGGCTGTCCAACCGCCCCGGTCCGCCCGGCAGGGGCGGCGCGACGCTGCACGACCACCGGGCAACGGGGAGGGGCAGGGCCGATCATGGCAGAGCCGGGCGTCGAGACGCGTACGAGGAGTTCTGTGATCACCGCTCGGGCGGCCGCCACCTTCGAACCCGTGGGACGGTCCGTGGCGACCGCCCGGGCCTTCGTCCGGGACACCCTCCAGGGCTGGGGGTACACCGACGTCGTCGACGACGCGGTGGTCCTGACCAGCGAACTCGTCACGAACGCCGTCATCCACGCCGGCACCGCCGCCGACGTCCTCTGCCTGCGCACCGAGAACGGCGTACGCATCGAGGTCGCCGACCTCTACCCGGAGCGCGAGGTCCCCCTCCAGGGCACGGGCCACTCCCTGGGCAGCCCCGACCGCGAGAACGGCCGCGGACTCCTCCTCTGCGCCGCCCTGGCCGCCCGCTGGGGCGTCGAGTACTCGCCCACCCGCAAGCAGGTCTGGTTCCAGCTGGACCTCCCCGAGCGCCCCGTCGGCACCCGCTCCGCCGGCCCGGCCCTGCCCAACGAGCTCCTGCCCGTCGCCGACGACCGGATCCGCGTCGCCGTCGCCCAGATCGACCGCAGCGGCACGATCACCGCCTGGAACGAGGACGCCGAGCGCCTCTTCGGGTACACCGCCGACCAGGTCGTCGGCAAACCCATCGGCGACCTCGCCGCCTGGCCGCACACCCCGGGGATCGGCACCGGCATCGCCGAGGCCCTGCGCCTCTCCCGCTGGGAGGGCAGCTACGGCATCCGCGGCACCGACGGCCGCGTCATCCCCGTGTACGCCTCCCACCTGCGCGTCCGCGACACCAACGGCGAGCCCTCCACGGTCTGCCTGCTCGTACGGGACTACGAACGGGCCGTCCTCCAGTCGCCCCCGCGCACGCCCGTCGACTCCAGCGGCGAGAGCCGCTCCACCGACCCGTTCGAGGTCTTCATCGGCTCCCCCGCCCCCGACGACCTCGACGGGCTCCTCCAGCGCACCGTCGAACGCGCCCGCGACATGCTCGACGGCGACGCCGCCTTCCTCCTCCTCGCGACCGACGACGAGACCGAACTGGAAGTGCGGGCCACCACGGGCCTGCCCTCCGCGCGCCAGCGCTTCGCCCGCGTCCCCGTCGAGGCCGCCGGCACCGGCCGCTACTCCAGCGCCCGCATGCCCGCCGTCCACGAGGACCTCGCGGCCGTCCCCGGCGCCGTACCCCTCCTCAACGGCACCGGCATGCGCTCGGTCGTCACCGTCCCCCTCAAGGTCGAGGGCCGCCTCACCGGCTCCCTCGGCGTCGCCGCCGAAGCCTCCGGGCGGTACGCGAACGAGGAGGCCCTCCGCCTCCAGTTCGCCGCCGACCGCATCGCGCTCGCCGTCGAGTCCGCCCGCCTCGGCGAGCTGGAACGCCTCCGCCGCGGCTCCCTCAGCTTCCTCGTCGAGGCCTCGGACCTCCTCGCCGGCACCCTGGACCGCGACCAGACGCTGGCCCTCATGGCCCAGATGACGGTCCCCACCCTCGCGACCTGGTGCGCCGTCTACACGATCGCCGACCCGACCTCCGACCCGTACCTCTCCTACGTCCTGCACGAGGACGAGGAGCGCATCGACGGCCTCAAGGCCCTGCTCTCCAAGATCCCCCCGCCGGAGCCGGTGCCCTCCCCCGGGGCCCGCGTCTGGACGGCCCCCGCCGACGCGGCCCACCAGGCCGCCCTGCGCACCTCCATGCGCGAGCTGGGCCTCGGCTCCTCGCCGCTGTCCTCCGGGATCGGTACGACGCTGGCCACGGCCTCGGCGGTCGGCGGCGAGACCGTCGTCCTGCCCCTGGTGGCCCGCAACCGCGTCATCGGCATGCTCACCCTGGGCAAGCCGTCCGACGACCACTTCCGCCAGGAGATCCTGGAGCTCGCCGAGGACCTCTCCCGCCGGGCCGCCCTCGCCCTGGACAACGCCCGCCTGTACTCGGAGCGCATGGCCATCAGCCAGTCCCTCCAGCGCAGCCTGCTGCCCCCGGGCCTCCCCCAGGTCCCCGGTGTCGAGGTCGACGTCATCTACCGCGCGGCAGGCGAGGGCAACGAGGTCGGGGGCGACTTCTACGACCTGTTCCCCATCCACGACAACGCGTACGGCTTCGCCATCGGCGACGTCTGCGGTACGGGTCCGGAGGCGGCGGCCGTCACCGGCCTCGCCCGCCACGCCCTGCGCCTCCTGGCCCGCGAGGGCTTCGGCGGCCCGGCCGTCCTGGAGCGCCTGAACGCCGCGATCCTCGACGAGGGCGCCCGCAGCCGCTTCCTCACGCTCCTCTACGGCGAGCTGTGGCCCCAGGAGGACGGCAGCGCCCTCCTCAAGGTCGTCTGCGCCGGTCACCCGCTCCCGCTGCGCCTCCGCCAGGACGGCTCGGTCGAGCCCGCCGCGGAGCCCCAGCCGCTGCTCGGCGTCATGGAGGACCTGGAGCTGTACGAGCAGACGGTCACCCTCGACCCGGGCGACGTCCTCCTATGCGTCACGGACGGCGTCACCGAACGCCGTGAGGGCACCCGCATGCTCGGCGACGACGGCCTCACCGAGGTCCTCACCACGTGTACGGGCCTGACGGCCGGCGCGGTCACCGCCCGCGTGCTGCGCGCGGTCGAGCGCTTCGCCGCGGAGCCGGCCTCCGACGACATGGCCATCCTCGCGATGCGCGTCCCGGAGCCCCACCAGGACTGAGGGCGGTTTCCCCGTACGAAAACGAAGAAGGCCCCCGCCACTAGGGCGGGGGCCTTCTCGTTGTGGAGCCCCCAAACGGAATCGAACCGTTGACCTTCTCCTTACCATGGAGACGCTCTGCCGACTGAGCTATAGGGGCCAGCTTGTCGCTTTCGGGCTTTCCCCTCGGCAACGAGATAAAGCATACCCCGAACGAACGGTTTCGCCTAACCGGGCTGACGGCCGCGCCGACACGGCTGTAAAACGCAGGAAAGCCCCGCACCAGAAGGTGCGGGGCTTTCCCACAATGATTGTTCGGCGGCGTCCTACTCTCCCACAGGGTCCCCCCTGCAGTACCATCGGCGCTGAAAGGCTTAGCTTCCGGGTTCGAAATGTAACCGGGCGTTTCCCTAACGCTATGACCACCGAAACACTATGAAGATATCCGAACTACAACCAGCCACCCCAAACAAACAGGGGGTGTGGGAGTTCGTTACTTCAGAACTAACACAGTGGACGCGAGCAACTGAGGACAAGCCCTCGGCCTATTAGTACCGGTCAACTCCACCCATTACTGGGCTTCCATATCCGGCCTATCAACCCAGTCGTCTACTGGGAGCCTTACCCTCTCAAGGAGGTGGGAATACTCATCTCGAAGCAGGCTTCCCGCTTAGATGCTTTCAGCGGTTATCCCTCCCGAACGTAGCCAACCAGCCATGCCCTTGGCAGAACAACTGGCACACCAGAGGTTCGTCCGTCCCGGTCCTCTCGTACTAGGGACAGCCCTTCTCAATATTCCTACGCGCACAGCGGATAGGGACCGAACTGTCTCACGACGTTCTAAACCCAGCTCGCGTACCGCTTTAATGGGCGAACAGCCCAACCCTTGGGACCGACTCCAGCCCCAGGATGCGACGAGCCGACATCGAGGTGCCAAACCATCCCGTCGATATGGACTCTTGGGGAAGATCAGCCTGTTATCCCCGGGGTACCTTTTATCCGTTGAGCGACGGCGCTTCCACAAGCCACCGCCGGATCACTAGTCCCGACTTTCGTCCCTGCTCGACCCGTCGGTCTCACAGTCAAGCTCCCTTGTGCACTTACACTCAACACCTGATTGCCAACCAGGCTGAGGGAACCTTTGGGCGCCTCCGTTACCCTTTAGGAGGCAACCGCCCCAGTTAAACTACCCATCAGACACTGTCCCTGATCCGGATCACGGACCCAGGTTAGACATCCAGCACGACCAGAGTGGTATTTCAACGACGACTCCACCTGAACTGGCGTCCAAGCTTCACAGTCTCCCACCTATCCTACACAAGCCGAACCGAACACCAATATCAAACTGTAGTAAAGGTCCCGGGGTCTTTCCGTCCTGCTGCGCGAAACGAGCATCTTTACTCGTAGTGCAATTTCACCGGGCCTATGGTTGAGACAGTCGAGAAGTCGTTACGCCATTCGTGCAGGTCGGAACTTACCCGACAAGGAATTTCGCTACCTTAGGATGGTTATAGTTACCACCGCCGTTTACTGGCGCTTAAGTTCTCAGCTTCGCCCCACCGAAATGGAGCTAACCGGTCCCCTTAACGTTCCAGCACCGGGCAGGCGTCAGTCCGTATACATCGCCTTACGGCTTCGCACGGACCTGTGTTTTTAGTAAACAGTCGCTTCTCGCTGGTCTCTGCGGCCACCCCCAGCTCGAGCAGCAAGTGCTCTCACCAGTGATGGCCCCCCTTCTCCCGAAGTTACGGGGGCATTTTGCCGAGTTCCTTAACCATAGTTCACCCGAACGCCTCGGTATTCTCTACCTGACCACCTGAGTCGGTTTAGGGTACGGGCCGCCATGAAACTCGCTAGAGGCTTTTCTCGACAGCATAGGATCATCCACTTCACCACAATCGGCTCGGCATCAGGTCTCAGCCTTAACGTGTGACGGATTTGCCTATCACACGGCCTACACCCTTACCCCGGGACAACCACCGCCCGGGCTGGACTACCTTCCTGCGTCACCCCATCGCTTACCTACTACAGGTCTGGTCCGTCGGCTCCACCACTTTCCTTTCCCCGAAGGGTCCGGAACGGCTTCACGGACTTAGCATCGCCTGGTTCGATATTGGGCGTTTCAAAGCGGGTACCGGAATATCAACCGGTTGTCCATCGACTACGCCTGTCGGCCTCGCCTTAGGTCCCGACTTACCCTGGGCAGATCAGCTTGACCCAGGAACCCTTAGTCAATCGGCGCACACGTTTCTCACGTGTGTATCGCTACTCATGCCTGCATTCTCACTCGTGAACCGTCCACAACTCGCTTCCGCGGCTGCTTCACCCGGCACACGACGCTCCCCTACCCATCACAGCGGGCGTTGGCCCGTATGCTGCAATGACACGACTTCGGCGGTACGCTTGAGCCCCGCTACATTGTCGGCGCGGAATCACTTGACCAGTGAGCTATTACGCACTCTTTCAAGGGTGGCTGCTTCTAAGCCAACCTCCTGGTTGTCTCTGCGACTCCACATCCTTTCCCACTTAGCGTACGCTTAGGGGCCTTAGTCGATGCTCTGGGCTGTTTCCCTCTCGACCATGGAGCTTATCCCCCACAGTCTCACTGCCGCGCTCTCACTTACCGGCATTCGGAGTTTGGCTAAGGTCAGTAACCCGGTAGGGCCCATCGCCTATCCAGTGCTCTACCTCCGGCAAGAAACACACGACGCTGCACCTAAATGCATTTCGGGGAGAACCAGCTATCACGGAGTTTGATTGGCCTTTCACCCCTAACCACAGGTCATCCCCCAGGTTTTCAACCCTGGTGGGTTCGGTCCTCCACGAAGTCTTACCTCCGCTTCAACCTGCCCATGGCTAGATCACTCCGCTTCGGGTCTTGAGCGCGCTACTAAATCGCCCTGTTCGGACTCGCTTTCGCTACGGCTTCCCCACACGGGTTAACCTCGCAACACACCGCAAACTCGCAGGCTCATTCTTCAAAAGGCACGCAGTCACGACACAGAGACAAGTCTCTGTGCGACGCTCCCACGGCTTGTAGGCACACGGTTTCAGGTACTATTTCACTCCGCTCCCGCGGTACTTTTCACCATTCCCTCACGGTACTATCCGCTATCGGTCACCAGGGAATATTTAGGCTTAGCGGGTGGTCCCGCCAGATTCACACGGGATTTCTCGGGCCCCGTGCTACTTGGGTGTCTCTCAAACGAGCCGCATGAGTTTCAGCTACGGGGGTCTTACCCTCTACGCCGGACCTTTCGCATGTCCTTCGCCTACTCATACGGTTTCTGACTCGTCTCACAGCCGGCAGACTGTGAAAGAGAGATCCCACAACCCCGCATGCGCAACCCCTGCCGGGTATCACACGCATACGGTTTGGCCTCATCCGGTTTCGCTCGCCACTACTCCCGGAATCACGGTTGTTTTCTCTTCCTGAGGGTACTGAGATGTTTCACTTCCCCTCGTTCCCTCCACACTGCCTATGTGTTCAGCAGTGGGTGACAGCCCATGACGACTGCCGGGTTTCCCCATTCGGAAACCCCCGGATCAAAGCCTGGTTGACGGCTCCCCGGGGACTATCGTGGCCTCCCACGTCCTTCATCGGTTCCTGGTGCCAAGGCATCCACCGTGCGCCCTTAAAAACTTGGCCACAGATGCTCGCGTCCACTGTGCAGTTCTCAAGCAACGACCAGCCACCCATCACCCTGCCGTACAAGACGAACAGGTTCACTGGGGCCGGCATCGCAGAAGGGCGAGCAACGCTCGCACCCTCAGACACCCAACAGCGTGCCCGGCACGATCAGATCAGGTTCACGTTCCACGCCGAAGCAGTACTAGTGACCCTCACGAACCGTGCCGAATAATCAACGTTCCACCCATGAGCTGACCACCGTCGGACGTTTGCCGACGTAGTGGCTCTGGATTCCTTGCGGAATCTAGATGCTCCTTAGAAAGGAGGTGATCCAGCCGCACCTTCCGGTACGGCTACCTTGTTACGACTTCGTCCCAATCGCCAGTCCCACCTTCGACAGCTCCCTCCCACAAGGGGTTGGGCCACCGGCTTCGGGTGTTACCGACTTTCGTGACGTGACGGGCGGTGTGTACAAGGCCCGGGAACGTATTCACCGCAGCAATGCTGATCTGCGATTACTAGCAACTCCGACTTCATGGGGTCGAGTTGCAGACCCCAATCCGAACTGAGACCGGCTTTTTGAGATTCGCTCTGCCTCGCGGCTTCGCAGCTCTTTGTACCGGCCATTGTAGCACGTGTGCAGCCCAAGACATAAGGGGCATGATGACTTGACGTCGTCCCCACCTTCCTCCGAGTTGACCCCGGCAGTCTCCTGTGAGTCCCCATCACCCCGAAGGGCATGCTGGCAACACAGAACAAGGGTTGCGCTCGTTGCGGGACTTAACCCAACATCTCACGACACGAGCTGACGACAGCCATGCACCACCTGTATACCGACCACAAGGGGGCGACCATCTCTGGCCGTTTCCGGTATATGTCAAGCCTTGGTAAGGTTCTTCGCGTTGCGTCGAATTAAGCCACATGCTCCGCTGCTTGTGCGGGCCCCCGTCAATTCCTTTGAGTTTTAGCCTTGCGGCCGTACTCCCCAGGCGGGGAACTTAATGCGTTAGCTGCGGCACCGACGACGTGGAATGTCGCCAACACCTAGTTCCCAACGTTTACGGCGTGGACTACCAGGGTATCTAATCCTGTTCGCTCCCCACGCTTTCGCTCCTCAGCGTCAGTAATGGCCCAGAGATCCGCCTTCGCCACCGGTGTTCCTCCTGATATCTGCGCATTTCACCGCTACACCAGGAATTCCGATCTCCCCTACCACACTCTAGCCTGCCCGTATCGAATGCAGACCCGGGGTTAAGCCCCGGGCTTTCACATCCGACGTGACAAGCCGCCTACGAGCTCTTTACGCCCAATAATTCCGGACAACGCTTGCGCCCTACGTATTACCGCGGCTGCTGGCACGTAGTTAGCCGGCGCTTCTTCTGCAGGTACCGTCACTTTCGCTTCTTCCCTGCTGAAAGAGGTTTACAACCCGAAGGCCGTCATCCCTCACGCGGCGTCGCTGCATCAGGCTTTCGCCCATTGTGCAATATTCCCCACTGCTGCCTCCCGTAGGAGTCTGGGCCGTGTCTCAGTCCCAGTGTGGCCGGTCGCCCTCTCAGGCCGGCTACCCGTCGTCGCCTTGGTAGGCCATTACCCCACCAACAAGCTGATAGGCCGCGGGCTCATCCTTCACCGCCGGAGCTTTCCACCACTGAGGATGCCTTCAGTGGTCGTATCCGGTATTAGACCCCGTTTCCAGGGCTTGTCCCAGAGTGAAGGGCAGATTGCCCACGTGTTACTCACCCGTTCGCCACTAATCCCCCACCGAAGTGGGTTCATCGTTCGACTTGCATGTGTTAAGCACGCCGCCAGCGTTCGTCCTGAGCCAGGATCAAACTCTCCGTGAATGTTTACCCGTGATCGGGTTGACACTCGCGTTGAGCGGAACCGGAGGGGAGGAATAGTCCCCTCGGTTCACAGCGTCCTCGCTGTGTTTTCTTCAAAGGAACCTCGACCATCCGTTGGATGGACGGGGTATCAACTAATCTGGCGTTGATTTTTGGCACGCTGTTGAGTTCTCAAGGAACGGACGCTTCCTTTGTACTCACCCTTGCGGGCTTTCCTCCGGGCGCTTCCCTTCGGTATTTCGTGTTTCCAACCCTACCAGATCCTTTTTCCGTTCCGTTTCCGGTTCGGATTCTGTTTCCGGTGGCCGTTGGAGGGCCTTTGCCTTTCGGCTGATCCGACTTTATCAGAGATTCTGAGTCGGAATTCCCGCCGCTTCCTGGGCACCCTGCGAGGCACAGAGATGTGCCGGGTTCCCGATCGGGCGGAGCCGTAAACGTACTGGAGCGGGGCGCCCCGATGCAAATCGAGGGGCCCCGCTCCGGGTGCGGCCTGGCGGGTCGTCAGACCTCGACGACCACGGGGAGGATCATCGGGCGCCGGCGGTAGGTGTCCGACACCCACTTGCCGATCGTGCGGCGGATCAGCTGCTGGAGCTGGTGCGGCTCCGCCACCCCGTCCGCGGCCGACCGGGCGATGGCCTCGTGGACCTTCGGGATGACCGCGTCGAAGGCGCCGTCCTCGATGCCCGAGCCGCGTGCCTGGATGTGCGGGCCGCCGACGACCTTGCCGGTCGTGGAGTCGACCACCACGAAGACGGAGATGATGCCCTCGTCGCCGAGGATGCGGCGGTCCTTCAGGTGGACCTCGGTCACGTCGCCGACCGAGAGGCCGTCGACGTACACGTAACCCGCCTGGACCTTGCCGACGATCTTGGCCTTGCCGTCGACGAGGTCGACGACGACGCCGTCCTCCGCGATGACGATGCGGTCCTTGGGGACGCCGGTGAGGGCGCCGAGCTCGGCGTTGGCGCGCAGGTGGCGCCATTCGCCGTGGACCGGCATCAGGTTCTTCGGGCGGCAGATGTTGTAGAAGTACAGCAGCTCGCCGGCCGAGGCGTGGCCCGAGACGTGGACCTTGGCGTTGCCCTTGTGGACGACGTTGGCGCCCCACCGGGTCAGGCCGTTGATCACGCGGTAGACCGCGTTCTCGTTGCCCGGGATCAGGGAGGACGCCAGGATCACGGTGTCACCCTGGACGATCCGGATCTGGTGGTCGCGGTTGGCCATCCGGGACAGGGCCGCCATCGGCTCGCCCTGGGAGCCCGTGCAGACGAGGACGACCTCGTGGTCCGGCAGGTCGTCGAGGGTCTTGACGTCGACGACGAGGCCGGCCGGTACGCGGAGGTAGCCCAGGTCGCGGGCGATGCCCATGTTCCGGACCATGGAACGCCCGACGAAGGCGACGCGCCTGCCGTACTCGTGGGCCGCGTCGAGGATCTGCTGGATGCGGTGCACGTGGCTGGCGAAGCTGGCCACGATGATGCGCTTCTGCGCGCTCGCGAAGACCGAACGCATGACGCCCGAGATGTCGCGCTCGGGCGGGACGAAGCCCGGGACCTCGGCGTTCGTGGAGTCCGACAGGAGGAGGTCGATGCCCTCCTCGCTCAGGCGCGCGAAGGCGTGCAGATCGGTGAGCCGGTTGTCCAGCGGGAGCTGGTCCATCTTGAAGTCGCCGGTGTGCACGACCATGCCCGCGGGGGTGCGGATGGCCACGGCCAGGGCGTCCGGGATGGAGTGGTTGACCGCCACGAACTCGCAGTCGAAGGGGCCGAGGTGCTCGCGGTCGCCCTCCAGGACCTCCAGGGTGTACGGACGGATCCGGTGCTCCTGGAGCTTGGCCTCGATGAGCGCGAGGGTCAGCTTCGAACCGATGAGCGGGATGTCCGGCTTGAGGCGGAGCAGGAAGGGGACGCCACCGATGTGGTCCTCGTGGCCGTGCGTGAGCACGATGCCCTCGATGTCGTCGAGGCGGTCCTTGAGGCTGGTGAAGTCCGGCAGGATCAGGTCGATGCCGGGCTGCTCCTCCTCGGGGAAGAGCACGCCGCAGTCGACGATCAGCAGGCGGCCGTCGAACTCGAAGACGGTCATGTTCCGGCCGATCTCGCCGAGACCGCCGAGCGGGGTGACGCGCAGGCCGCCCTTGGGCAGCTTCGGGGGCGCGCCCAGTTCAGGATGCGGATGACTCAAAAGACTCTCCTCACCACACGCGCCACGTACCAGTGAGGCACGTGGCGCGTATGTCATTCGTGCACTTGCTGTTGTCTGATGTTCGATTCGTATTCAGTTATGAAGTCTGTTGCTACAGCTGTACCCCGCCGGCGGCGAGGTCGATCTTGAGCTGCGCGGTTTCCTCCGGGGAGAGCTCCACGAGCGGCAGGCGCAGGGGCCCGGCGGGGAGGCCCTGGAGGGTGAGGGCGGCCTTGGTGGTGATCACGCCCTGCGTCCGGAACATGCCGGTGAAGACCGGGAGCAGTCGCTGGTGGACCTCGGTGGCCTTCTGTACGTCGCCGGAGAGGTGGGCGTCGATCAGGGCGCGCAGCTCGGGGGTGACGACGTGGCTGACGACGGAGACGAAGCCGCAGGCGCCGACGGAGAGCAGCGGCAGGTTGAGCATGTCGTCGCCGGAGTACCAGGCGAGGCCGCTGCGGGCGATGGCCCAGCTGGCGCGGCCGAGGTCGCCCTTGGCGTCCTTGTTGGCGACGATGCGCGGGTGGGCGGCGAGGCGGACGATCGTCTCGGTGTCGATCGGGACGCCGCTGCGGCCGGGGATGTCGTACAGCATCACGGGGAGGCCGGTGGCGTCCGCGATGGCCGTGAAGTGGCGGAAGAGGCCCTCTTGCGGGGGCTTGTTGTAGTACGGCGTGACGGCGAGCAGGCCGTGTGCGCCGGCGCGCTCCGCGGCGCGGGCGAGCTCGACCGAATGGTGGGTGTCGTTGGTGCCGATGCCGGCGACGATGTGGGCCCGGTCGCCGACGGCCTCCAGGACCGCCCGTACGAGCTGGTCTTTCTCCGCGTCGCTGGTGGTCGGGGACTCGCCGGTGGTGCCGTTGACGATCAGGCCGTCGTTGCCTGCGTCGACCAGGTGGGCGGCGAGCCGCTGAGCGCCGTCGAGGTCGAGTGCGCCGTCCGCCGTGAAGGGCGTGACCATCGCGGTGAGGACCCGCCCGAAGGGGGTCTGCGGAGTGGAGATCGGAGCCATGGGTAACACGCTACTCGCTGCTCTGCCCGCCGGGCCCCCTCGGGGGACGTGAGGAAGGTGGAGCCCGGCACTGCCTGCTCGGGGGTTCAAGCAGTGCCGGGTCCGTTTGATCAGCCTAGATGAACTTCTCGAAGCGCCGCAATACGGACACTTCGGGCGGATGATCCGTACATCTGTACCGCGCGTTGACCTGGGACGACTACGGAGCGACGCGGCCGTTGGCGTTGAACGCGGCGTACGTGAGAGGCATCAGCCGGGCCCACTCCCGCTCCATCTTCTCGCCGACCATCTCGATCTCACGTTGTGGGAAGGAGGGGACCTTGGCCAGCTCGTGCTGGGTGCGCAGGCCGAGGAAGTGCATCAGCGAGCGGGCGTTGCACGTCGCGTACATCGAGGAGAACAGGCCGACGGGGAGGACCGAGCGGGCGACCTCGCGGGCGACCCCTGCGGCGAGCATCTCCTGGTACGCCTCGTACGCCTGGACGTACGACGCCTCCATCGTGCGCCCCACGAGCTCCTGCTGCTCCCGCGTGCCCTCGACGAAGACGTACTTGCCGGGGCGGCCCTCCTGGACGAGCTTGCGGGAGGCGTCCGGGACGTAGAAGACCGGCTCCAGCTCCCGGTAGCGGCCCGACTCCTCGTTGTACGACCAGCCCACCCGGTGCCGCATGAACTCGCGGAAGACGAAGATCGGGGCGCTGACGAAGAACGTCATGGAGTTGTGCTCGAAGGGGCTGCCGTGCCGGTCCCGCATCAGGTAGTTGATGAGCCCCTTGGAGCGCTCGGGGTCCTTCTGGAGTTCCTCCAGGGACTGCTCGCCGGCCGTGGAGACACGCGCCGCCCACAGGACATCGGAGTCGGCCGCGCTGTGCTTGACCAGCTCGACGGTCACATCGCTGCGGAAGCTGGGCTTGAGGTCTTCGGCGGGGGTGTCGGTCACCGGCGCGGTCCTTCCAGTTGCGTCGCTCGGGGCGGCGCCCACTCTACGGCCCGGCACCGACAGCACATGAATCCCTTGGATTCGGGCACCGAGAGGGGCACCAAACCGCTGCTTCGTACGTCTCACCCCATAGCAGCGTCCACCACCCGTTCCCAAGGAGGGTTCTCACATGTTCCGCCGGCGTGAGGCAGTCCCGTTCGCGTTCGTCGCCGAGGCCGACCGCTTCCGCAGTAACGTCACTCCCCCGGCTCGGCAGCGTCCGAGCATTTCCGAGGTCACCGGTCGTACGCTGATCGGGCTGACCGTCGTGGCCGGTCTGGTCGGGTCGCTGCTCTTCGGCCTTCCGGCGATGGAGGCCGGCCCCGCGAGCACCGGTCACGGTCAGCAGTCCGAGGCGTCCCACGGGCGTTGACCCGGGCCGTGCCCCGTACGGCCACCCTGAGGTGGCCGGTCGCCGAACCGCTGGGTAGCCTCACCCGGCACAGCCCATCGAGCGTGCGTATGAGTGAGGACCAGCCGTGCCCCTGCCCTTCCTGACGGCCGACCGTGGTTTCGACACCGAGGACGACGTCGCGCTGCCGTTCGACGACCACGATCAGTGGCGCCGGCCGTACCGCCCGGGGCCCTGGCGGGTCGGGGCGGCGGCGCTAGCCCTGCTGCTCGCGTCGTTCATGCTGCTCGCCACCATGATCATCGCCTTCGCGGGCGGGCTTCCGGCCGCCGCCGTGTGCTTCGGGCTGGCGGCGGTGGTGATCGTCGGCGCGCTGCGGATGCTGCGCGTGGGCACCTGGGTGAGCCGCCACGGCCTGCGGCGCGTCGGCTTCTTCCGGACGACGACGCTCGCGTGGGCACAGTCGGGCGGCGTACGCACCGTGCAGCAGCCCGTGCGGTGGCTCGGGCTGCCCAGGACCGTGCAGGGCCAGGCCCTGGTCGTCGTACGCAAGGGTGGTGAGCAGCTCCCGCTGCTCACCGACCACAACGCGGACTTCCTGTCCCGGGTCGAGGCGTTCGACCGGGCGGCCGACACGGTCGAGGCCTGGAGCGCGGAGTACGCGGTCAGTTCCTGACCGGCTCGGCGCCCCGGCGCCCGCCCTCGTGGAGGGCGATCGCGCGCTGCATCGCCTTACGGGCCCGCGGTGTGTCGCGGGCGTCGTGGTAGGCGACGGCGAGCCGGAACCAGCAGCGCCAGTCGTCCGGCGAGTCCTCGGTCTCGGCGCGCCGCGCGGCGAAGACGGCGTCGGCCGAGTCGCGGTCGATGCGCCCGCCGGGGGTGCGCCTCAACTCGTCGACGGGCAGGCCGCCTTCGGCCTCCAGCTCGGCGGCCAGGCGGTTGGCCCTGGTGACGAACTGGGTGTTCTTCCACAGGAACCAGACACCGATCACCGGCAGGACGAGCACCGCGCAGCCGAAGGTGACGGTGAGCGCGGTGCCCTGCTGGATCAGCATCACGCCGCGGCTGCCGACCAGGACGAAGTAGACGACCAGGACGGCTGCCGTGACGAAGTACGTGATCTTGGCGCGCATGACGTGATCAGCCCAGGTCCAGGAAGTGTTCCAGGCCGAAGGTGAGCCCGGGGGTGGTCACCACGCGGCGCGCGCCGAGCAGGATGCCCGGCATGAAGCTGCTGTGGTGCAGCGAGTCGTGGCGGACGGTCAGGGTCTCGCCCTCGCCGCCGAGCAGCACCTCCTGGTGGGCCAGCAGGCCCCGCAGCCGTACCGCGTGCACCGGCACCCCGTCCACGTCCGCGCCGCGCGCGCCGTCCAGGGCCGTCGCCGTGGCGTCCGGCTGCGGGGCGAGACCCGCCTCGGCGCGGGCGGCGGCGATGAGCTGGGCGGTGCGGGTGGCGGTGCCGGAGGGGGCGTCCACCTTGTTCGGGTGGTGGAGCTCGACGACCTCGACCGACTCGAAGTACGGCGCGGCGATCTGCGCGAACTTCATGGTGAGGACGGCGCCGATGGAGAAGTTCGGCGCGATGAGCACACCGGTCTCCGGGGAGGCCTCCAGCCAGCCGTTCAGCTGGGAGAGGCGCTCCTCGGTCCAGCCGGTGGTGCCGACCACGGCGTGGATGCCGTGGCGTACGCAGAAGTCGAGGTTGCCCATGACGGAGGCGGGTGTGGTGAGCTCCACCGCCACCTGGGCGCCCTTCTCGGCGAGCGTCTCCAACTTGTCGCCCCGGCCGAGGGCCGCGACCAGTTCCATGTCGTCGGCGGCCTCGACGGCGCGTACGGCCTCGGAGCCGATGCGTCCCCTGGCGCCGATGACCGCGACCCGCAGCTTGCTGCTCATGCTCGTACTTCCTTCGGTTCCGTCCGGGTTCCGTCTCGCGGCCGCGGTCACGCGACCGCGGTGTGGAGGCGGTCCGCCTGCTTGTCCTTCAGGGGCCCGATCACCGACAGCGACGGGCGCTGCCCGAGGAGCTCGGCGGCCACCTCCCGTACATCATCGGGCGTCACGGCCGACATCTGCGCGAGCATGTCGTCGACCGACATCTGATCGCCCCAGCACAGCTCGCTCTTGCCGATGCGGTTCATCAGCGCGCCGGTGTCCTCCAGGCCGAGGACGGTGGAGCCCTTCAGCTGGCCGATCGCCCGCTCGATCTCGTCGTCGGTCAGGCCTTCGCCCGCGACCCGGTCCAGCTCGTCGCGGCAGATCCGCAGGACGTCGTGGACCTGGTTGGGCCGGCAGCCCGCGTAGACGCCGAACAGGCCGCAGTCGGCGAAGCCGGAGGTGTACGAGTACACGCTGTACGCCAGGCCGCGCTTCTCGCGGACCTCCTGGAACAGGCGGGAGGACATCCCGCCGCCGAGGGCCGTGTTCAGCACGCCGAGCGCCCAGCGGCGGTCGTCGGTGCGGGCGAGGCCCGGCACACCGAGGACGACGTGCGCCTGCTCGGTGCGGCGGCTGAGGACCTCGACGCGGCCCGCGGTGCGGATGGTGCGGCGGCCGTCGCGCGGGGCGACCGGGGCGGCGTCGGTACGGGTGAGGGCGCCGGCCTTCTCGAAGGCGCGGCGGACCTGGCGTACGACCGTGGCGTGGTCGATGTTGCCCGCGGCGGCGACGACCAGGTGCGTGGGGTCGTAGTGCTTCTTGTAGAAGCGGCGCACGCGGTCGGCGGTGAGGGCCTCGACGGTGTCGACGGTGCCGAGGACCGGGCGGCCCAGCGGCGTGTCGCCGAACATCGTCTTCGCGAACAGGTCGTGGACGACGTCGCCCGGGTCGTCCTCGGTCATCGCGATCTCTTCGAGGATGACGCCGCGCTCGGCGTCGACGTCCTCCTGGAGGATCAGCGAGCCGGTGAGCATGTCGCACACCACGTCGATGGCGAGCGGCAGGTCGGTGTCCAGCACCCGCGCGTAGTAGCAGGTGTACTCCTTCGCCGTGAAGGCGTTCATCTCGCCGCCGACCGCGTCGATCGCGGAGGAGATGTCGAGGGCGCTGCGCCGGTGCGTGCCCTTGAAGAGGAGGTGCTCCAGGTAGTGCGTGGCGCCGCCGAGGGAGGGCGTCTCGTCGCGCGAGCCGACGTGCGCCCAGATGCCGAAGGTGGCGGAGCGTACGGACGGCAGGGTCTCGGTGACGATGCGCAGGCCGCCGGGCAGGGTCGTGCGGCGGACCGTGCCGATGCCGTCCTTGCCCTTGAGGAGCGTTTGGGTACGGGCGACGGCCCGCGCCTCCGGGGAGGTGCGGGCCGTCGCCTTCGAACTACGGGACGTCACTGGTCGGCGTCGTCCTTCTTCTCGCCCTCGGCGGCGTCCTCGTCCGCCATCACGGGGATGAGGGAGAGCTTGCCGCGCTGGTCGATCTCGGCGATCTCGACCTGGACCTTGGCGCCCACCGCGAGCACGTCCTCGACGTTCTCCACGCGCTTGCCACCGGCGAGCTTGCGGATCTGCGAGATGTGCAGCAGGCCGTCCTTGCCGGGCATCAGGGACACGAACGCACCGAAGGTGGTGGTCTTGACGACCGTACCCAGGTAGCGCTCGCCGACCTCCGGCATGGTCGGGTTGGCGATGCCGTTGATCGTGGCGCGGGCGGCCTCGGCCTGCGAGCCGACCTGGGCACCGATGTAGATGGTGCCGTCGTCCTCGATCGTGATCTCGGCGCCGGTGTCCTCCTGGATCTGGTTGATCATCTTGCCCTTGGGGCCGATGACCTCACCGATCTTGTCCACGGGGATCTTGACGGTGATGATCCGCGGGGCGTTCGGGGACATCTCGTCCGGCGTGTCGATCGCTTCCATCATCACGTCGAGGATGTGGAGGCGGGCGTCGCGGGCCTGCTTGAGGGCCGCGGCCAGGACGGAGGCCGGGATGCCGTCCAGCTTGGTGTCCAGCTGGAGGGCGGTGACGAAGTCCTTCGTACCGGCGACCTTGAAGTCCATGTCGCCGAAGGCGTCCTCCGCGCCGAGGATGTCGGTCAGCGCGACGTAGTGCGTCTTGCCGTCGACCTCCTCGGAGATCAGACCCATGGCGATACCGGCGACGGGGGCCTTGAGGGGCACACCGGCGTTCAGCAGCGACATGGTGGAGGCGCAGACGGAGCCCATGGACGTCGAGCCGTTGGAGCCGAGGGCCTCGGACACCTGGCGGATCGCGTAGGGGAACTCCTCGCGCGTCGGCAGCACCGGCACGATGGCGCGCTCGGCGAGCGCGCCGTGGCCGATCTCGCGGCGCTTGGGCGAGCCCACGCGGCCGGTCTCACCGACGGAGTACGGCGGGAAGTTGTAGTTGTGCATGTAGCGCTTGCGGGTCACCGGGGAGAGGGTGTCCAGCTGCTGCTCCATGCGGAGCATGTTGAGGGTGGTGACGCCCAGGATCTGGGTCTCGCCACGCTCGAAGAGCGCCGAGCCGTGCACGCGCGGGATGGCCTCGACCTCGGCGGCCAGCGTGCGGATGTCGGTCAGGCCACGGCCGTCGATGCGGACCTTGTCCTTGATGACGCGCTCGCGGACCAGCTTCTTGGTCAGCGCGCGGTACGCGGCGGAGATCTCCTTCTCGCGGCCCTCGAACTGCGGGAGCAGCTTCTCGGCGGCGATCTCCTTGACGCGGTCCAGCTCGGTCTCGCGCTCCTGCTTGCCGGCGATGGTGAGCGCCTGCGACAGCTCGGTCTTGACCGCGTTGGCCAGGGCCTCCAGGACGTCGTCCTGGTAGTCGAGGAACACCGGGAACTCGCCGACCGGCTTGGCGGCCTTGGCGGCGAGGTCCGACTGGGCCTTGCAGAGGACCTTGATGAAGGGCTTCGCGGCCTCGAGACCGGCGGCGACGACCTCCTCGGTGGGGGCCTCGGCGCCGCCCTTGACGAGCTGGATGGTCTTCTCGGTGGCCTCGGCCTCGACCATCATGATCGCGACGTCGCCGTCCTCCAGGACACGGCCCGCGACGACCATGTCGAAGACGGCGTCCTCGAGCTCGGTGTGCGTCGGGAACGCGACCCACTGGCCGTTGATCAGGGCGACACGGGTGCCGCCGATCGGGCCGGAGAAGGGCAGGCCGGCCAGCTGCGTGGAGCAGGAGGCGGCGTTGATCGCGACCACGTCGTACAGGTGGTCGGGGTTGAGCGCCATGATCGTCTCGACGATCTGGATCTCGTTGCGCAGGCCCTTCTTGAAGGAGGGGCGCAGCGGCCGGTCGATCAGGCGGCAGGTGAGGACGGCGTCCTCGGAGGGACGGCCCTCCCGGCGGAAGAAGGAGCCGGGGATCTTGCCGGCCGCGTACATCCGCTCCTCGACGTCCACCGTCAGGGGGAAGAAGTCGAGCTGGTCCTTGGGCTTCTTGGAGGCGGTGGTCGCCGACAGCACCATGGTGTCGTCGTCCAGGTACGCCACGGCGGAACCGGCGGCCTGCTTGGCCAGGCGGCCCGTCTCGAAGCGGATGGTGCGGGTGCCGAAGGTGCCGTTGTCGATGACGGCCTCGGCGTAGTGGGTCTCGTTCTCCACCAAAGCGAATTCTCCGTTGTTCGTCTGTGTGTCGTCTTTGCGTCCCGCCGCGCCCGTGTGGCGCGGGGACGGGGCGGAGAAGTGCGCCGTGTGTGCGGGGCCGGTCTTCGATCGAAGCGCCCGGGGTGATCTCTCCCGGGGGCCACTACCGAGGACCGGCGACGGCGCCGGTGCACCTCTCCTGTATGCAGTTGTCGCGTTTCCGGTGTCGCTTAACCGGAATGGCGTTGTGTAAGCCAGCCTACAAAGTGGAGGCGACACTCCGCATGTACAGCGGCTCTACCGCGGCTCGTACCGCGGCTCGTACCGCATTGTGCAGCCGTATGTACGGCAAAGGGAGCGGCCCCCTCAAGCGTGGGAACCGCTCCCTTCACGGCGTCTTACTTGGCACCGCCGGCCGCACCACGGCGGATGCCGAGGCGGTCCACCAGCGCACGGAAGCGCTGGATGTCCTTCTTGGCCAGGTACTGCAGCAGGCGGCGGCGCTGGCCGACCAGGATCAGCAGACCACGACGGGAGTGGTGGTCGTGCTTGTGGGTCTTGAGGTGCTCGGTCAGGTCCGAGATGCGGCGGGAGAGCATCGCGACCTGGACCTCGGGGGAGCCGGTGTCGCCCTCCTTGGTGCCGAACTCGGTCATGATCTGCTTCTTCGTAGCGGCGTCGAGAGACACTCGGTACTCCTCTTGGTGTTCGATGCGCCCGCGAGTGCCCCTGGTCTTGGTCTCAGGGGAGCTTCCGTGACTCGGAGGCGAAGGTCCGATGAGCGCTGCTTCCAGAAGGATCCGGGAGCGCGTACACAAACGGCCGTCACACAGCGTACCAGCCCGCTCGGTCCGCCCGGCCCTCCGCGCCTCCGCCCCCGCCTGGGTCAGGAGGTCATCGCGCGGATCGCGTGGTACACGCCGAAGACGGCGAGGCACAGCGGGAGCAGCGTCAGGAGGACGAAGGTCTCCGCGATCTCCAGGAAACGGCCCCAGAAGGGGGTGACGCCCTTGCGCGGCACGATCAGGCCGATCGCGGTGATCAGCGCGGCGACCCCGGCGACCGCCGCGGCGAGCCACACCGTACGGATGTCGGCCGCCGTGGCGTCGCGCCACAGCTCGGCGGGCGGGTTCAGGCAGAGGCCGAGGCCGAGCAGGACCAGGGCGCCGAGGCCCGCGGCGAGGGCGCAGCCGACCTGGGCCGTGTAGCGGAAGAGGTGGGCGCGCATCAGCATGGCGACGCCGGTGGCGAGGGCCAGCAGCTGGGCCCACACGCTGTCGGAGAAGCCGAGCACCGCGGCGGAGCCCACGGTGACCAGCGCGCAGCCGCCGACCAGGCCGACCAGCAGCTCGTGGCCGCGCCGTACCTGGGCCGCGATGCGCTCGGCGTCCACCGGCCCCTGGGGCTCCGGGTCGCCGCCGTAGCCGCCGGCCGCGGTACGGGGCGGCTCGAAGCCGATGGGCAGCCGGGCGAAGCGGGTGGACAGGCCCGGGAGGAAGGCGAGCGCGCCGACGCCGAACGGTGCGCACACGGCGGCCGTCTCGGACGGGGTCATGGCGGTGAGGATCGCGACGAAGGTCACGAGGACGCCGGTACCGGCCGCGAAGACGAACGCGACGAAGGGTCCGTCACCGCTGGGGGCGACGAGCGTCAGGACGACGGCGACGACGAGCACGGCGGCGCACGCGAGCAGGAACTGCAGCTTGCCGTTGCCCTGCCCGGCGGCCGGGGGCAGCAGTCCGGCGCCGGCGACGGCGGCGTTCACCATCGCGCCGACGCCCAGCGCCACGGACGAGCCCCGGTCGTCGTACACCCGGGCACGTACGCCCGACAGCGCGAGCAGCAGCACCCCGCTGACCGCGGCCAGGATGCCCGGCAGCCCGTGCATGTCGTGCCGCGGGTCGGCCGACCACAGGACGAAGGCGAGCAGCACCAGCAGGACCGAGCCGCCGACGAGGCCCGCGCCCCGCATCAGGTCGTCGGTCCACAGGGTGCGGTCGCGGGCGACGGCCGAGGCGACGGCGTCGGAGACGTCGTCGAAGACCGCGGGCGGCAGCGACTCGGCGAAGGGCCGCAGGGACAGCAGCTCGCCGTCGAGGATGCGCTGCGCCGCGAGGGAGCGCGCGCCGTCGAGCACGGTGCCGTCGCGCCGTACCAGGTGATAGCCGACCGGGGCGCCCGCCGCGGGGCTCTGGCCCGACAGCCGGAGGATCTCCGGGTACAGGTCGGCGACGGCGATGTCCTCGGGCAGTGCGACGTCGATACGGCCGTCCGGCGCGACGACGGTGACCCGGCAGAAGCCCGTACCGCCGGCGGCCGGGGCCGCGGGAGCCGCGTGACCGTTTCCGGGAGCCGCGTGACCAGTGCCGGTGGTCGCGTGACCGGGTCCGGTGGCCGCGGCTGAGGCCGTCATACTCACCTGCTGCTCCCCCTCGTGGTTCTGCTGGTTCTCATGAAGCCTATGAGGCTTATGGACCGTACTCGTGCGTGGTGTGCGCGTGGTGCGTTGTGCGCGGGTGGTGCGTTGTGCGCGTGGTGCGTTGTGCGTGTGGTGCGTTGTGCGTGTGGCGCTTGTGTTCGTGAAGCGTGGTGTTCGTGAAACGGGTATTCCTGGAACGTTGTGTTCCCCAACGCCGCGTCCAGGGACGGCCGTCGGTGGGACGTCGTCCGTGGATCACCGTGACCCCCGGCTCGCCGGCGGCGGAGTCGCGGGCCGGTTCGACCCGTTTATTTGCGTTGGTTCACGCACGCGCCAGCTCGCCGCGCCACCCTACCGCCCACCCGCCACCCCCACCGCCAGTAGGATCCCCTCCGCGGATGGAGCCCGTCGCCACGGGGGCGCCGATAGGAACATTTCCGTCCGGCAAGGGAATTGGTGAGCTGTGAGTCAGATCGTCGTCAAGCGCCCACCACGGGCCCTGCCCTCAGAGGTACCGGGCGATCCGGTGCAGCTGCAACCGCCGCCGGAGCTGCCGCGGGGACAGCAGGAGGGCGTCCTGATGCAGCTTCTGCCGACCCTCGGCATGGGCGGATCGGTCGTCTTCTTCTTCATGACGCCGAACCCCGTGATGCGCATCATGGGCATGGTGATGATCGCGTCGACCGTCGCCATGGCCATCGCGATGATGGTCCGCTACCGGCGCGGGACCCAGGGGCAGCTCGCCGACCTGCGGCGCGACTACCTCAAGTACCTGACGCAGACCCGGCGTTCGGTGCTGCGTACCGCGCACCTGCAGCGTGACGCGCAGTTCTACCTCCACCCGTCGCCCGAGCAGCTGTGGGCGCTGGTCGCGGAGGGGAGCCGGGTGTGGGAACGGCGCGTCGGCGACGACGACTTCGGGCAGGTACGCATCGGGCTGGGCAGCCAGCAGCTCGCCACCCCGCTCGTGGCCCCCGAGACCGCCCCCGTGGACGAGCTGGAGCCGCTCGCGGCCGGCGCCATGCAGCAGTTCCTCTCGGCCCACGGCACCCTCGACGGCCTGCCGATGGCCGTGTCGCTGCGCGCCTTCTACCACGTGACCGTGAGCGGTGAGGAGGAGTGCGCCCGTTCGGCGACCCGCGCGATGGTGGGTTCGCTGGCCGCGCTGCACTCCCCCGAGGACCTGGTCCTCGTGATCGCCACCGGCAGCGCCACCGCCGCGCAGTGGGAGTGGGCCAAGTGGCTGCCGCACGTCCAGGCGCCGGGCGCCGGTGACGGCGCGGGCAGCCGGCGGCTCATCACCACGGACGCGCGGGACCTCCAGGAC
Organism: Streptomyces ficellus; assembly: GCF_009739905.1. Lineage (NCBI taxonomy): Bacteria > Bacillati > Actinomycetota > Actinomycetes > Kitasatosporales > Streptomycetaceae > Streptomyces > Streptomyces ficellus. The sequence goes on from NZ_CP034279.1 coordinate 1,816,284, forward strand.
ATGCTCGCCGCGCGTCTGGAGGGCCGCCCCCGCTTCGGCGGGCAGCCGCTGCTGGACCAGCCGCACATCGTCGTCGTCCTGGAGGGCCAGTCGATCCCTCCCATGTCCGCGCTCGCCACGCCCGAGGGGCTGCAGGGCGTGACCATCATCGAGGTCGTGCCCGGGGACCTGAACGGGCCGCGCGGCGGCCTGTCCGTGACCGTCGACCGGGACGGTCTGCGGCTCGAGTCCAGCCACGGGCTGGTCTACGACGGGGTGCCGGACCGGCTGAGCCTCGAGGCCGCCGAGGCGCTCGCCCGCCAGCTCGCCCCGCTGCGCGTGGGTTCGGGGGCGGACGACGACGAGCCGCTGCTCGCCAACCTGGACTTCACCGACCTGCTCAACCTGGGTGACGCGGCCTCCGTCGACGTCAGCCGCACCTGGCGGCCGCGGTCGCAGTCGGAGCGCCTGCGGGTGCCGATCGGTGTCGGCGAGGACGGCTCCCCGGTGATGCTGGACCTCAAGGAAGCCGCCCAGGAGGGCATGGGCCCGCACGGCCTGTGCGTGGGCGCCACCGGTTCGGGAAAGTCGGAACTCCTGCGGACGCTGGTGCTGGGACTCGCGGTCACCCACTCGTCGGAGACGCTCAACTTCGTCCTCGCGGACTTCAAGGGCGGTGCGACCTTCGCCGGCATGTCCCAGATGCCGCACGTCGCGGCCGTGATCACCAACCTCGCCGACGACCTGACGCTGGTCGACCGCATGGGCGACTCCATCCGCGGTGAGCTGAACCGCCGCCAGGAGATGCTGCGCGACGCGGGCAACTACGCCAACATCCACGACTACGAGAAGGCGCGCGCCGCCGGAGCCCCGCTCCAGCCGATCCCGTCACTCGTGCTGGTCATCGACGAGTTCAGCGAACTCCTCACCGCCATGCCGGACTTCATCGAGATGTTCGTGCAGATCGGCCGCATCGGCCGGTCGCTCGGCGTGCACCTGCTGCTGGCGTCGCAGCGGCTCGAGGAGGGCCGCCTGCGGGGCCTGGAGACGTACCTGTCGTACCGGATCGGTCTGCGGACCTTCTCCGCGGCCGAGTCGCGGGCCGCGCTCGGTGTGCCCGACGCGTACCAGCTGCCCAACGTTCCCGGGTCCGGGTACCTGAAGTTCGGCACGGACGAGATGGTCCGGTTCAAGGCGGCGTACGTCTCCGGCGTCTACCGCGCGAACCAGCACGCCGCCGTCCCGGGCGGCCCCCTGCCCGTGGACCGTCGGCCGGTGCCCTTCACCGCGGCGCCCGTGCCCGTCCGCTACGTCGAGCCGGCCGCCCGGCCGCGGGTCCCCGAGGCGCGGGGCGCGGAGGACGACGCGCTCGCCGACTCCGTGCTCGACGTGATCGTGCGGCGGCTGGAGGGCCGTGGCGCGGAGGCCCACCAGGTGTGGCTGCCGCCGCTGGACAACCCGCCGCCGCTGGACGAGCTCCTGCCGGGCCTCGCCGGGGTGGAGGGCCGCGGGCTGACGCAGCCCGGGTTCGAGGGCGCCGGCCGGCTGGTCGTCCCCCTCGGGGTGGTCGACAAGCCCTTCGAGCAGCGCCGGGACGTCCTGTACCGGGACTTCTCCGGCGCGGCCGGTCACATGCAGATCGTGGGTGGCCCGCAGTCCGGCAAGTCGACGCTGCTGCGCACGCTCATCGCGGGCTTCGCCCTGACGCACACCCCGCTGGAGGTCCAGTTCTACGGGCTCGACTTCGGTGGTGGCGGCCTGTCGGCGATGGCGGAGCTGCCGCACGTGGGCGGGGTGGCGTCGCGGCTCGACCCGGAGAAGGTGCGGCGCACGGTCGCCGAGGTGTACGGCATCCTCGCGCGGCGCGAGGAGTACTTCCGCAGCGCCGGGATCGACTCCATCGCCACGTACCGCAAGCTGCGGGCCCGCGGCGAGATCTCTGTGACGGACCAGCCCTGGGGTGACGTCTTTCTCGTCGTCGACGGCTGGGGCACCTTCCGCTCGGACTACGAGGGCCTCGAACCGGCCGTCCTGGACATGGCCGCGCGCGGCCTCGGCTACGGCGTCCACGTGATCCTCACCGCGTCGCGTTCGATGGAGGTCCGCTCCAACATCAAGGACCACCTGATGAACCGGCTGGAACTGCGGCTGGGTGACACGATGGACTCGGAGGTGGACCGGAAGATCGCCGTCAACGTGCCGACCGGTGTGCCGGGCCGCGGTCTCATCCCGGAGAAGCTGCACTTCATGGCCGCCGTGCCGAGGATCGACGGCATCAACTCCGACAGCGACCTGGCCGAGGCCACCGCCGTCATGGCGCAGGAGATCCGCCGCCACTGGACCGGCCCGGCCGCGCCGAAGGTGCGTCTGCTGCCGCGTGAGCTGCCGGCGCAGAACCTCCCGTCCGGGTTCGCCGACCCGCAGCGCGGTGTGGCGTTCGGCATCGACGAGAACAACCTGGAGCCGGTCTACGTCAACTTCGAGCGCGACCCGTTCTTCCTGGTGTTCGGCGAGAGCGAGTCGGGCAAGTCGAACCTGCTGCGCCTGCTCATCAAGCAGCTGTGCGAGCGGTACGACGGGGACTCGGCCAAGTTCTTCGTCATCGACAACCGCCGCGCGCTGCTGGACGTCACCCCCGCGTCGCACCTGGCGGAGTACGTCCCGATGTCCAACAACATGGAACACCACGTGGACGCGCTGGCCGACCTGATGCAGCGCCGCACCCCCTCCGCCGAGGTCACGGCCCAGCAGCTGCGCGACCGCAGCTGGTGGCGCGGCCCGTCGGTGTACGTGGTGGTCGACGACTACGACCTGGTGTCCACGTCGAGCGGCAACCCGCTGGCCAAGCTCACGGAGCACCTGCCGTTCGCGCGTGACGTGGGCGTCCGCTTCATCATCGCCCGCAACTCGGCCGGTGCGAGCCGGGCCGCGTACGAGCCCTTCATGCAGCGGATGATGGAACTCGGCGCCCAGGGCGTGCTCCTGTCCGGCGACCCCCAGGAAGGCGACGTGCTCGGCGGCGTCCGGATGCGCCCGATGCCCGCGGGCCGGGGCGTCTACGCCTCCCGGCAGCGGGGGAATCCGCTGGTGCAGACGGGTCTCCTGCCGGAGACGGCGGTTTGATCGGGGCGGCGGAGTGTTCCGCCGCCCCGGGCACGGACGGGTCCTGGAACGATTGCGTGAACTGTGAACCGCGCGTCCATGACAGGGACGACGCTGTGCTGTGGTCGGCGGGCACACCGGCGACCACGGACGAACACCGAACGGGGAGACATACGGATGGCTTGGGACGAATGGGACCAACTGAAGGCGTCGGCCGCCGAGCGCCACTCGGCACAGATGCAGCTCAACCAGCTGCCGGCCGACCGGGGCGGCAGCGGGGGCAGTGGTACGCCGGCCGGTGGCCAGGACCTGCAGCACTCCGCGAAGCCGTGGAACAGCGCCGCCACGACGGCTCACGAGCTGGGTGTCAGCACCGGCACGTCCAAGACGTCGCTGGGGAAGGGGCACGCCGGGATGGCGGGCGGTCTGGAGGGGCTCGCCAGCCTCGCCGAGCTGAAGACCGTCCTCACGTCGTGGGAGAACCGGCTGAAGTCCGTGGCTGACGAATGCGACGCCCTGGAGCCGAAGCTGCGCCAGGTGCCGAAGGACCTGGGCGGGGTGGACACCGCGACCGGCGCGAAGGCGGACAGTGTGAAGACGCCGAAGGTCGGTGAGGACAAGTGACCTCGTCCCTGACGTGGCAGCAGCTGCGGGACCTGAAGCTGACGGAGCTCGACGCCGCCGCCGACAGCTGGGGGGCGGCCTCCCGGCACGCCGACGCGGCGCAGACCCGTGTCGACGGTGACATGAGCGGCACGCTGTCCAAGACGCAGCAGAGCGAGTCCGCCAAGTCGGCCGTCAGCAGGTTCAAGCGGCTGAGCAGCAACTACGAGTACGTCAAGACCGAGTGCGGTCTCGTCCGTACGGCGGTCGCGGGGCTCGCGATGGAGCTGGCCTCGCCGCAGCGGCGGCTGAAGGAGGCACTGGCCGACGCGGCCGCCAACGCGTACACGGTCCATGACGACGGCAGCATCGACTACCCGGCCGGCGGCAAGAACGAGCTGACCGGCCAGCCGGTCCCGGGCGGCAAGGTCGTCGGCAACAACGGGATGCTCACGCCGGGCAACAACGGGCTGTACGGGCCCGGGAAGAACGGCCTGTACGGGCCGGGCAACGGCGGGCTGATCAACCCCAACCCGCATCATGCCAAGGCGCAGGACATAGCCGACCGCATCGCCGTGGCGGTGCGCGACGCCCGCGAGACGGACGACCGGTACCAGCGGACGCTGAGCAAGCTGAAGGCGGCGGACGGTCTCACCGTCGACGAGAAGACCTGGGCGGACGCGGCGGCCGACATGGACGCCGTGCGTGAGGCATCGCACAAGTTCATGAAGGAGGAGATCCCGCTCGACAAGTCGCCCTCCGAGCGCAAGGAGTGGTGGGACAAGCTGAGCCCTGAGCAGCGCGAGGAGTTCCTGGCGAGCTACCCCGATGTCCTCGGCAACCTGGACGGCATCCCGGCCGTGGTGCGGGACGAGGCCAACCGGGAGAACCTCGACCTGCTGATCGCCAAGTTCGAGGGCAAGGACGGGGAGACGGCCGAGGCCCGGCTCGGGGGGCTGAAGGAGATCCGGACGCAGCTCGACGAGTACGCCGCCAAGCGCCTGAGCGACCCGAAGGAGCCGCCGATGCTGCTGCTCAGCATCGGCGACGAGGGCACCGGCCGGGCCGCGGTGGCCTTCGGCAATCCCGACACGTCGAAGAACGTCGCCGCGTACGTGCCCGGATTGGGCACGGCGCTGGACGCCGACTTCGCCAGGAACGACGTGAAGCGGGCGTACGACACGGCCGTTCTGTCCCGTGAGAACGACTCCTCCAGTGCCGCCATCGTGTGGCTGGGCTACGACCCACCGCAGCTCGGCGGCGTGGACGCCGAAACCCTTCTCTCCAACACCGAGGTGATGTCCCCCGAACGGGCCGAGAAGGGCGCTCCCGCGTACAACTCGTTCATGAGCGGTCTGGCCGCCACCAACGACCACGACGATCCGCACATGACCGCCATCGGGCACTCCTACGGCTCGCGAGTGGTCGGGGCCGCCACGCAGGAGGCCGGCGGCATTCCCGGCGCGGACGACATCGTGCTGCTCGGCAGCCCCGGTGTCGGCGTCGACAAGGCGGAGGACCTGGGGGTGGGCAAGGAGCACGTGTACGTGGGCGCCGCCGAGAACGACCCCGTCACGATGCTGCCCTCCAAGAAGGAGGTCACCGCTGCGGGCGTGTTCATGGGAGGTGGCCCCTTGCTGTCGTACCTGGCCGGCGACATCGCCGACCAGGGGGACGATGACATCTGGTTCGGCAAGGACCCGGCCAGCGAGGCCTTCGGGGCCAACCGTTTCAAGGTGGATGACGGCCCACGGCCGCTCATCGACGGCGAGGGTCCCACACCCGCCCACTCCAACTACTTCAACCCTGACAAGGACCGCGTGTCGGCTGAGAACATCGCCGCGGTCGTCGCGGGCAATCCCCAAGATGTCGTCCCGGAGAAGCATCGATGAAATACCGAACGGCGGCCATGGCATTGGCCCTGCTCACCCTGTCCGGCTGCGGTCTGATGGGTGATGGCGACGAGAACGGCGCGAAGGGAAAAGCGAAGAACGTGAACATGCAGCAGGCAGGCGACCGGGCGGAAAAGATCCTGGACGACACCTTCGCGGCAATCCAGCCCCCGGTGGAAACGCAGCGCGGTCCCTCCGGCGATCCCATCTGCACCGACTTCAAGAACGACGCCACAGGGACGGGCCAGGTCATTCGCCGTCGGCACGTCATGACCGTGATCTCCGCGGAGCGACGCGGCAGTTTCATGGGGGTCGTCGAGCGTCATTGGAAGAAGGCGGGTTACGAGATCACCACCGTGCGCCCGAGCAAGGAAAGTCCGGCGATCTTCGCGCGGACGCCGGAAGACTTCGAGGTCACGGTGAAGATCGGCGACGAAGGGCAGGCCTTCTTCAGTGTCTCCTCGCCCTGCGTGACGGAGTCCGAGGTGACCGAACCCCCGAGGAAGCCGCTCGATCCGAATTCCCCGGAGGCCAAGGGGCTGCCGTACATCAAGTCCCCGTTCTGGTCCGCGGAGACTCCGGTCCCGTCACCTCCCAGCAACGGCGGCTGACGGCCGGCGCGACGATCACGGGCAGGCCCTGGCCGGTGTACGACCGGCCAGGGCGCTCGCCCTTCGGTTGATCTTCACGAGGGATGACCTTGAGGACGTGGGAGAGTGGGCGCGCACCGGTGCGCGGAACGGCTTCAGAGCCTCCGAGCGAGAGGGGGGCTGGTTCCCCGGGAACTCGCGCTTCTGGCAGTAGCCATCGCTGCGGGAACCGCACTGTCATCCTGTGCGAACACAGACGGTGAAGAGCGGAAGTATGCCGCCCCCGAAGCCCTGTGCGGGGTCGCCGTGGACCCCGCTCTGCTTTCGCCCTTCCTGCCCCCGGGAGAACTCTCCACCCGGCGGGAGTCGCCCTCCGGCGGGACGAAGCGTTGCAGCGTCCTCGTGGACGGGGAAGTCGCCTTCACGGCCAGCCGCATCTGGTGGCGGGAGGGCGACAGCGTCAGCGACGTGGCCGCGGTACACGCCAAGGTGGAGCCCGGAGAAGCCACGGACGGCGGGAAGTACCTCTTCTCCGCCACCGGAGCAGTGGGCAGGGCCGAGGGTTGCGCCGACGCGACCCACCCGGGGCAGAACCTGTTCACCGTGGTCCAGGTGTTCGCTCCCGACCGGGGTGACAGGCCTGCGATGGAACGCCTGATGCCGGCGTACACCAAGGCGGTCGAGCGTGGGAACGGGTGCCGGCGTGATGCAGGCACCTCGTAGTCAGCCGAGGGCCGCGGTCTGCGCCGCCCACCGGGTCTCGATGAGGCGTGGGCGCCCTGCCGCCCTCGGTGCGCAAGCGGGCCCAGGCGGGCACCCTGCTGGCGCCCGCCGTACGCACCGGCTCGACGCGCTGCACACCAGTGACGTCGCCGGTGTCGAACATGCGAGCCACCCCGAGCCTGGTCACGTGCTCCGGGTAGGCTCCGGTGATCGTTCATGCTCAAGGGGGATTCGCAGATGGAACGAGGGCGCACGGATCGGCCCTCCCGCAACGGCCCCCGCCACATCGGCCCGTATCAGCTGATTACCCGGCTCGATCCGGCCGGCCCCGGGCACCCGCTCGCGCCCGAGCGCCGGTTCGTGGCGCGCAGCGCGGACGGCGCACGCACGGTGCTGGTCAGCGCGCCGCTCGACGGGATCGATCCCGGCCGGTTCCTCGTCGAGGCGCTGGCAGCACGCGACGCGTTCGCCCTGCCCTGGGTCCTGCCCGTGACCGAGGTGTCGACCGCCGCGGACGCGTCCTGGTACGCCACGCCGTACCTCCCGTTGCTGCCCCTGCCCGTGGCGCTGGCCGTACATGGCGGGCCATTGCCCGAGCACAGCGTACGAGCCCTGGGTGTCGCCCTCGCCGACAGCCTCGCTGGGGCGCACGCGGCGGGCGTCACCCACGCGGGCGTCTCCCCCGCCGCGGTGCTGCTCGCCTGGGACGGGCCGCGGCTGACCTGCTTCGGAGCGGTACGCGCAGCCGCCCCAGACGGCGAGCGGCGCAGTGGCCGTCCTGGACTGGAACCAGGCAGCCTGGCGCCCGAGATGGCGGCGGGCGGACGGCCGAAGCCCCCCGGCGACATCTACGGACTGGGTGCCGTGCTGGCGTACGCGGCCACCGGCCACACCGTCCCGGACCGTTCCGAACTGCCTGACTCCTTGCGGTCTCTGGTCCCCCGCTGCCTCGCCCGGGACGCGGCCGCCCGCCCCACGGCGTACGAGGTGCGCACTGTGCTGGCACCGGCCTCGGCAGCCCCGACGCCGACGGTTCTGGACTCACCGGCGTCACCGATGCCGCAGGGCTGGCTGCCCGGCAGGGTGATCGCAGCACTCGCGCGCCAGTCGGCGCAACTCCTCTCGGCCGAAATTCCCGCCCCCCACACCGATACCAGCCCCAGGACCTGACGCCGATGCCTACGCCCCTGACCCATGACGATCCCGGCGAGATCGGTGGGCACCGTCTCGTTGCCCGCCTCGGCCACGGCGGCATGGGCACGGTCTATTTGGCGCGCTCGGCCGGCGGGCGCACCGTCGCCCTCAAAACCATGCACGCAGGCATTGCCGCCGATCCCGCCGCACGCACCCGCTTTCACCTGGAGACCGACGCCGCACGCATCATCGGCGGCCACCACGGGGCCACCGTCGTCGAGGCCGATCCCCGCGCGGTAACGCCCTGGCTCGCCACCGAGTACGTCCTCGGCCCGCCCCTCGACGAGGCCGTCGCCCTCTGCGGTCCCCTGCCCGAGACGTCCGTCCGGGCCGTCGGCGCCGCCCTCGCCGGCGCGCTCGCCCAGCTCCACGCTTCTGACGTGGTGCACCGGGACCTCAAGCCCTCCAACGTCATGATCACGGCTCACGGCCCCAAGATCATCGACTTCGGCATCGCCCGCGCCGCCGGTGACGACCGCCTCACCCGCACCGGTGCCGCCGCGGGCACCCCCGCGTTCATGTCCCCGGAGCAGGCCACCGGGCAGGAGCACACCCCCGCAGGCGACGTGTTCGCCCTCGCAGGGGTCCTCATCTTCGCCGCCGCCGGCCACGGCCCCTTCGGCAGCGGCCAGCCAGCCGACCTCCTGTACCGCGTCCGGTACGCCGACCCAGACCTGTCCGGCGTACCGAACGATCTGGTCCCGGTCCTCGGCCGGTGCCTGGCCAAGGACCCCTCCCAGCGGCCCACCACGGCGCAGCTCGTGGCGGAACTTCATGACGGGCGGGGCGAGTTCGCCGACCATCTGCCGGCCCGGCTGCTCGGCGACATCGGCCGCCGTGCGTCGGAGGTCTGGCAGTACCAGCCGTACCGCCTGCCGGCCCCGGAGGAGGGCCCCTACACCGCCCCGACCCCGGCCCGCCCCGGCATGTCCCGGCGGACGCTGTTGTCGCTGGCCGGCGGCTCGCTGGTGGGGGTGGGCGCGGCGGGGGCGGGCGCGTGGGCCTGGTTCGGCGGTCAGCGGTCCGACGACACGAGCGACGCAAAGCCCCCGGCCCGTAGCGGTCCTCCGGAGCTCTGGCGGGCCGCCCGCGGCGTGACCTATGGGGAGCGCCCCCTTCTGCTGCCCGTCGGCGACAACATCGTCACCTGGCGGGACAGTACGCTCGTCGCCCGAAGTGCCACGAACGGCAAGGAACTGTGGTCGTCGCACGGGGTGGTGTTCCAGTCGCACCAGTTCACTTCGGACGGCACCATGTTGTACGGCACCTACTTCCCCGACGAGGGCGGCAAGACCCTGTCCGTGCACGCCTTCACCCTTTTCGACGGGACCCCGCATCGCCGTGTCGCGCGCATTCCCGGCTTCGTCCCTTTCTACGAAGATTCGGTGGCCCTGATCGCGGCCCGCGGCGTGCTGTGCATGGCAGCCAGGAAGAACGTCCCGGGCCACGACACCACACTCAAGCAGGCCGACGACTGGTTCGTCCTGGCGATCGACATCCGGTCCGGCAGGAAGCTCTGGGAGCGGAGTGTGCGGCAGGTAAATCCCTCCGACCGTGGCTACGCCGTCCGCGCAGTCGGCAACCTTCTGGTCTTCTTCAGGTACGAGAGGGAGGACCCGGACCCCAATGCCACCAGCAGCGACATGCGGGTGTTCGCCGTCGACCTCCGTACCGGTCAGCAGGCCTGGAACACGTACCTGCCGTGGACACACGACTACGATAAGCAGGACGTCCACGATCACCTCGCTGTGGACGCTCGACACGTCTATGTGGCCGGCAGGCACGTCTGGGCCCTCCGGCTCTCCGACGGAGAGGTGGCCTGGCGGTTCGGGGACAACCGCAACGTCATCCACGATGCGGAGAGCAACTGGCGCTATGGCCCCCCGACCGTGAAGAACGGTGTGGTCTACGCGGCCGAAGGAATTCGTGGCCTCGTCGCGCTCGATGCCGTTACTGGCGGACTCCTGTGGGAGGAACAGGAAGACCTGACGAAGAACGAGACCCCCGACCTCCAACACCCACCGGTCGTCGGGACGAAGTACGTCTACGCCAAGGTCAGTACGGGCATCAGCGCCATCCACCTTCGCAGTCACAAGTCGGCGTGGGTGTACGAGAGCTCTCCCATCCAGTTCTTGGCGCACGAGGCCAGTGGACGCCTCATCTACGCCGACGCATCAGACATGACCGCTCTGCCTCTCGAATGAGAAAGCCGTACAGATGATCCCCCTCAGCACAGGCGATCCCCTGCGCCTCGGCCCTTACCGGCTCCTCGGCACCCTGGGTGAGGGCGGAATGGGCAAGGTCTACTACGGCCGCGACAGCGCAGGGAGCACCGCGGCAGTCAAGGTCCTGCGCCCAGAGCTCTCCCACGATCAGCATCTGGCTCAGCGCTTCGTACGAGAGGCGGTCACCGCACAGGCCGTGACCAGCACCGGCGTGGCGAGGGTCCTCGGCTCTCAGGTGGAGGGCGGCCGTCCCTGGATCGCCACGGAGTTCCTGGCGGGCCCGACGCTCGAGGACGCGATCGTCGCGCACGGCCCGCTGGACGAGGCCACGGTCCGTGTCCTCGCAGCGTCAGTGGCCCGTACCCTCCAGGACATCCACGCGGCGGGCCTCATCCACCGCGACCTCAAGCCCTCGAACATCGTTCTGACCTCGACCGGGCCACGCGTCATCGACTTCGGCATCGCCCGTCCCGAACACGGACTGACGCTGACCACGACGGGCCAGGTCCCGGTCACCCCCGGCTATGGTGCACCGGAGCAGGTTCTCGGGCAGCGCGTCGGACCGGCGGCCGACATCTTCTCACTGGGCGCTCTGCTGGCGTACGCGGCGAGCGGGGTCCGCGCCTACGACGGCCCGCACGCGGCCGCCGTGCAGTACCAGGTCGTGCACGGCGTCCCGGAGCTGCGGCGCGTTCCCGAAGCCGTACGGCCCCTGGTGACGCCGTGCCTGGCGAAGGACCCGGCCCTGCGGCCGCTCCCCGCCCAGGTGGTGCGAGCCTTCGCGGGTCGGGGGGCTGCACGTGTCTGGCGCCGGGGACCTCTCGCCGAAGAGATCAGACGGCGTGAGGCGACCGCCATGTCGCTCGCGGCGGCACTCCCGCCAAGCGACGGCGCCACCGCCGCACCCAACCGCCGCCGCCTGCTGGCCCTCCTGGGCGGTGGAGGCGCCGCTCTCGGGGTGGCGGGAGCGGGGGCCTGGTGGGCGCTGCGCGATCCCGCGCCGCCGAAGAAGAGGGTCATCCCGGCAGCCGCGACAAGGCCGGTTGCTCCCCTGCTCGAACCGAATGGAGAGATCGCCCCCCTGTGGGGCCCGGTCAGCGGGGTGGACACCGATTCGCCGGCCCCTCTCCCGGTCCGGGACGTGGTGATCCTCGCCTCGGACACCACGGGGCTTGTGGCTTACAGAGTCTCCGACGGAAAGCAGAAGTGGAAAGTCCCCGGCATAGTGCCGCTCGCGGGCTACATCACGGCAGCCGATCGCCTGCTCGTCGCCGCGGACTATGACGGGTCGTTGTACGCGTTCGTCGCCTCGACCGGCGAGGAGGTGTGGTCGGTCCCCCTCTCCGCCCAAAACGTCCTGACCTCCGACGGTCACGCGGTGTACATCATGACCAAGGAGGGACAACTGTCCGCCGTCCGCGCCACCACAGGTGAGGTGCTCTGGTCGGTACCCACGCCCGTGCGTACGTCCGCGGTCGAGCCTCCCGCATCAGCAGCCTCGGCGGGCCGGCTGGTCCTCTCCCCGTCGGACGGCCACCTGGCCGTGCTGAACGCCACCACCGGTCAGGCGGTCTGGAGCATTGACGGCCAGAGTACGTCAGCGGTCAAACCCGCCATCGTCGGCGACAAAGTCTATCTCGGTGGTAGCACCCTCTCCTCGCGTGCGCTCACCGACGGAAAGGAATTCTGGAGCCGCCCCGCCCGAAGCGGTCTCTGGGGGCCTCCCACCATCCGTGGCAACGAGCTGTACGCCACCGACCACAATCTCTTTCGCCTGCGGGCGGACAACGGTAAGGAGCAGTGGGATCTGTATTCCCCGCTCAGCCACAACAACGTTTTGCCGCCCGTCGTCCAAGGCGGCACGGTGTGGGTCGGCGGCATCAAGGACGACCCACTGAGGGCGGTCGACACCCGCTCCGGTACCGAGCTCTTCACCTACTGGGGGACGGGCGTCCTGCCGCATGCGTACGCCGGCGACGGCAACCGCGTCTTCGACACGCGGGGCGGATCCCTCATCGCCTTCCCCGTTCGCCGCTGATGGACAAGAGACAGGGTGGGCACCTCCCGCGCGTGCCCACCCTGAACTGCCGCTCCTGCGCGGCACTTATGCGAAGTAGCTGGCGGCCTTCTTGTCGCCGCCCATGTAGTCACCGCCGGCGCGCGCGACGACCTGGCCGATCTGCATGAGGGCCTGGTGGATGTCAGCGGCTTCCTTGTCCCACTTGATCTGCTCCTGGACGTACGCCTCGTGAGCCGCGCCCTCCCAGCCCGCGGCCACGCTGGCCATGGCCGTCTTGACGTCCCGCAGGTCCTGCTCGAGCTTCTTGGCCTGGTTGCCGAGAGTCGTCGCCGCGATGTCGAGGCCGTCGTACTTGACGACCAGCTCGTCGCCGGAGTTCATACCCATGATTCCCTCATCTCACGTGTTGTTGTCATTCGGCTTCCGGCTGCCTGAGGCGGAAGCACCTTGGCGACTCAGTAGCTGCTGAAGCTCGACTTCGGAGCAGCGGTGCCGACACCGAGGTCGACGTTGATGCTCTGCACCGCGGCGAGCACCTCGTCCTCCGTGCCGTCCTTGATCTTCCGGGAGGCGCTCAGGCCCTCGAGGAACTTCGCCAGGATGTTGCCGAGACCCACCATGGAGGTGTTGATCTCCTGCTGCTTCACGTTGAAGGCCCCGGCGCCAATACCCTTCCACTGGCCCTCGAGGCTGTCGATCGTGCCCTGGATCTGCTGGAGCTGACCCTTGATCGAGTTGAACTTCTCGAGCAGGTGCCTTTCGAGCTGGATTACCTGGCTGTCTGAAAGCCGCTGGCCCTGTGACACGGTTGCGTTTCCCTTCTGAACTACGGGTGTGACTTGCTGGGTTGTGCTTCACCGGGTGGTGAGAGGTGAAGTCTGATGGTGGCGGGCCGCCTGGCCGCCCTGGTCAGGCGGTGCGCCGCCGGCGCACGATCGCGTACGCCGCTCCCGCGAGGACGGCCACCGCCGCTACGGCGCCGATGACGAGGACCGACGTGCCGTCACCGTCGGACTGCTTGGCCGCGTCCTTGCTGGAGCCCGCCGCGACCGCGTCCGAGCCGGGCTTGCCGCCCTCCTTCGGCTGTGACGAAGCCGGTGCGGAAGGCGCCTTGGAGGCCTGCGGGGGGCCGACCCTCTCGTTGGTGAGCGGCGTGATGTCCGGGTCCCCCGGCTTGCCGAGGCCCCGGTTGATGTGGGCACCGGGGCGGACGATGCCGTGGCCGAGGTACCTGCTGACCGACCCGGGCTCCCAGTCCTTGCCTCGCCCGGCGGACTCGAACATCACACGAAGGACCTGGTTGCCGGTCCAGTCAGGATGCTTCGACCAGATGAGGGCGGCGGTGGCGGAGGCGATGGCGGTGGCGGAACTGGTGCCGCCATCTCCGTCGCAGTAGTTCGTGAAGCTTTGGTCGCACCAGCCCGGGATGTCGTCGGCCGGGGCCGCAATGTCGATCGTGTCACCGTGCTGCGAGTAGTCCGCCACCTTGCCATCGGGTCCAGAGCCGGCTACAGCGATGGCCTCGGGGTAACTGGCCGGGTACTGCTCCTTGTTTCCCTTCTTGGCGTTGTTACCAGCGCCTGCGAAGAGCAACTTGCCCTTCATCTGGGCGTATTCCACCGCGTCGCGCACTTCACTGCTGTAGTAGTCGCCAGCCAGGGATATATTGATGATCTTCGCGTCGCTGTCCGCCGCAGCACGAATCGCCTGCTGCATATCGAAAGCGTTCACCCGCTCCTTGTTCTGGAGTTCAGTGTCCGAGACTCGAAACGGAAGGATCTTGGCACCTGGTGCCAGACCCTTGAGGCCGCCGCCTTTGCCCGTACCAGCAATGAGCTCGGCCATCGACGTCCCATGACCGTCAAGGTCATCCGAAGCCTCACCTTTGACACCCGTGAAGTCCACGCCTTTGAGGACCTGGCCTCTGAGCGACGGGGTCGAAGGATTGACTCCGCCATCGATTACCGCGACTGTGACGCCGTCACCGGTGGCAGACTTCCAGATCTTCTCGGCGTTCATGGCGTCCAAGTACCACTGCTTGGACTGCGGGTCGGTGATCGTCGCCGCCGTTGCGGAGCCACTGAAGGCCACCGTCCAAGCGGCAGTCGCGGCTACGGCGCAGAGCACTCCGCGTCGCCTGCCGCTGTACGGCGCTTTGCACCTGAGTTGCTGGCTCATTGCTGGCGTCTTCCTGACTTCCGAAACGTGCGAGTGGCTAGTCGATCACCGGGGGCACAGCGCCTCGCCGCCGGCTTGCCCACGTCTGTTCGTCCTCGATCAGGTACTCGGGGCGGCTGGAGCCCGTCCGTTCCTGTTCGTCGTCACGGGACTGGCGCTGTCCCGGACGACCACCGCCGCCAGGGCCCGCTGCGGCGCCGCGCGGGGTTCCGACGATGCCGTTCGCGCTGGGCGTGCCTCGTCCTGCGGGACGTACGGGGCTATTGCCCTGGGCACCGATGACGCCGGACTGGCTGGGCCTAGCCGCCCCGGTACGACCCGTGGTCGCGCCCTCCGCGCCGATGACCGTGGCCCGGGGAATGCGCGGTCCGGTGGTGGAGCCGTTGGTCGCGCGCTGGGGCGTGCCACCGACGATCCCGTTCGAGTGACCGGCACGAGGGGTGCCCGTGCCGCCCTGACGCCCGGGGGCGGTCTGTCCCGGCATGCCGGGGCGCCCGGTCACGGGATTGCCGCCCCCCGTCGCGGGGCGGCCGGTCGCCTGCTGCGCGCCGGGCATCCCCGGGCGTCCGACCGTAGGACCGGCGGAACGCCCGGTCGAAGACGTCGGCCCGTTCGTGGGTGTCGCCCGACCCACTGCCGGGCCGGTACGCCCGGTCTGGCCGGGCCCGCCGGTCCCCGTGACGGGAGAGCGACCGAGCGTGGGTTTGCCCTGGCCGCCACCGCCTCGGGGCACAGCGGGCGTGCCCTGGGCGCGGGACGGGGCGGGACGTACGGGACCGAAGTTCGTCGGCATGGGAGGCGGGTTGCCGGTGACCGGTCCGGTCGGGCCGGTCTGCGGGGGCTGCGTCACGGGGGCCGGCGCCGGCGTGGGGGCGGGAGGCGTCAGCACGCTGTCGATCTGCACGGACGTGTTCGGACCGACGACGCCCCTTGGCTTGTCGGTGAGTTCCACTCGCGGCGCACCGTCATCCGTGCCACCTTCTCCGCGGTCCGTATCAGGACCTGTGAAAGCTGCACGCGCCCCTTCAGCGCTGGTCGGACCGGTGCCCGCCGTCCGCTCGTCGACTCGCCCCAGCGGCGCCGGCACCGCCGCCGAGAGCGGCTTCGGTACCGGCGGAGACTCCTGGGCCGCGAGATTGGTGTTGGAGACCGCGTAGAAGGAGGCCAGGCGGTTCATCTGGTTGATGGCTTCCTGGCGGTTCCTCTCCGCCTCGAGCGCCTGCTGGTACTCCTGGTTGTCCTGTCTGCGCTCCGCCGCCGTGAATGCCTCGGGCGGCTTCTTCTCGGCTCGGCCGTCGCGGGGCGGCTTGGAGTTGCGTACCGAGGTCAGGCCGATACTGGCGACCTCCATCTGCGTCCCCGCCACATTGGCGAACGTGGCCAGCTTGTAGGCGTAGTCGGCGATCCCGGCACCGTACGAGCGGAAGGACTCCGCGCCCTCGCCCTTCCAGTCCGGCGCGGCGACGGCGGATGCCAGGTCCTTCGCCGCCTGGTTCAGGGCCTTCGTGGCGTTCTTGAGGACTACGGAAGCAGCTTCCAGGTCTGCCGGTTTCGCACTGTCGAGGAGGTCGAGCATGGCGTTGAGTTGCGCATCCTCGAAGTCGGTTCTGCCGTAGAGGCTGTCTCCGGCCTTACCGCCGCGGAAGAATCCGTCCAGGAGGCTGGAGGTCCGCTCGAACACGTCGGTGGCGACGAATTCGTTGACGATGCCGTTGTGCTGCGCCTGCTGCTTGTCCGTGAAGTCCTTCGCCTGCTGCTCGGGCGTCAACGGCTTCGACTGCTTTTCTTCACCCATGAGTGGTCACTCCAGACCCGTCGTGCCGCTGGTGCCGTCCTGGAGCTTCGGCCCTGGCGCCTTGGTCTTGGCCTGTTCCTGCTCCTTCGCCCGCTCCGCCGCGTCGTACTCCTTGCTGAGACGGGCCTTGATCTCGTGGAATCGCCGACGCTTCTCCTCGTCGACGTTGTCGTAGCCGACGTCCGCCGCGTGCACGGCGATGCGGAGCATCTCGATCTGGTCGCCCAGAGACTTGGACAAGCGGACCAGCGCGGTGTGAACGCGGTTGTACTGGTCGAAGAAGTCGTTCGCCTCGGCGAAGTTGATGCTCTCGGCGTGTCCGAGCGAACTACGGGTCACACGCTCCATGGCGACCTGGCGATTGCCGCCCGCGCCGCCCTCGAACTCCGTCAGCAGCGTGTTCACGGTCTTCTGGAACGTCGTCAGCGCGCCAACTCCGCGCCGGAGGTCACCTGCCACGACTGCCCCCGTACACCACTCCGTCGAGCACGATGCTCAATCCTCCCCGTTTGCTTCAGCTGACACTCAGTGTCGTTGTCACTCTAATCTTTGGGTACGACAGTCCCAAGCGCCTTACCCGTCACTCCACTTGCCCGCCGTGCGCCTGCAACCGTGCAACGCGTCTCGCGCGGCGTCGGGAGTCGCGGAGGGCGACCGCCACGCCCGCGAGTGCGGCGACCAGGACGCCGCCGCCGATGACCACGTACGTGGCGAGGCGGGCGTTGCGCTGGTCGGGGGTTTCGCCGAGGTGGAGTTCGGCGGGGGTGGGGGCTTCGGCGCGGGTGACGCCCTCGTGGGCGACCGGGGCCTCGATGGGCTTGTCGTCCTCCGTGAGGGCGCGGACCGGGTCGACGACGCCCCAGCCGACGAGCCGGTCGTGACCGGCGACCGAACGCTCGGCGGTCTGCTGGATCTGGGCGACGATCTGCTTCTGCGTCCAGTCCTGGTGCTTGCTCTTGATGAGCGCCGCGAGGCCCGCCACGTACGGGGCGGAGAAGCTGGTGCCGTTGTCCGCGCAGTGGCCGCCGCCGGGGACGGTGGAGACCATGTCGACGCCCGGTGCCGCGACGCCGACGAAGTCGCCCGACTGCGAGAAGGCCGCGCGTTCGTTGTTGCGGTCGGCGGCGGCCACGGCCAGCACTCCGTCGAACGAGGCGGGGTACGTCTCCTTGACGTTGCCGCCGAGGCCGTCGTTGCCCGCCGAGGCGACGACCACGATGTTCTCGGCCAGGGCCGCGTCCACCGCTTCCTGAAGGGCCGGGGCGGGCTTCACCGCCTTGGCGGTGTCCTGCGAGATGTTGATGACGTCGGCTTCTTCGTCGATGGCGTGCCTGATGGCGGTCGCCAGGGTCTCGGCGGTGCCGTGTCCGTCGGCGTCGTTCTGCTGGATCGGGATGATCGTGGCGTCGGGCGCGAGGCCGACGAAGCCGGTGCCCTTGGCCGGGCGGGCGGCGACGATGCCGGCGACCTTGGTGCCGTGGCCCACGGTGTCCGTGGTGCCGTCCTCCTTGCCGCGTTCGATCTTGTTGCCGTTCTCGTCCTTGATGCCCTTGGGAATCAGGTTGATGCCGCTTTTGCTGTCGACGGCCTTCGTCAGCTGCGGGTTCTTGACGTCGACGCCGGTGTCGATGACGGCGACCCGTACGTCCTTGCCGGTGGACTGTTTCCACAGCTCGTCCAGCAGGACGCGTTGCAGCGCCCAGGGGCGGCCCTCGTACTTCTTGCCCGGGAAGGTGCACTGGGTGCTGTCGTCCGCGACGGCCGGGGGCGCGGGCACGGTGACGAGGGCCAGCGCGGTGGCGGCCGCGGCCGTCACCAGGCGGCCGTAGGGGTGGGTGTGGGTCATGTGCGCCGTCCCGCCCTCAGGATCCCTGCGGCTGGCGTGCCGCGCCGGTGGACAGCCGGGGGCCGGTCGGCAGGAAGGTCGACCAGGCGGCGGGCACCGGTACCGGGTCCACGCCCTTGTAGCCGAGCCGGTTCTGGGCCTGCTGCGCCTCCTGCTCGCGCGCCCGCTTCTCCTCCTTGGAGCCGGACGAGCCGATGCCCGCGTCGGCCGTGGCGCTGTCGCCGTTGGACTGCATCGCGTACCGCAGGCCGGTGTCGGTGACGAGGAAGAGGAAGCCCGAGTCGGTGGTGGAGCCCTTGAACTGCCGGAACAACTGGCCCGACCCGGGCGTGACGTAGGCGCTGCTGGAACCGGTGGGCAGGGTGGCGGGGAAGTCGCTGCCCGCCCAGGTGCTCAGCGTGGTCGCTCCGGTGTCGCCGTCGACCTCGCGGAGCACGTTGCACACGGTGTTGCGGCTGCCGTCGGCGATGCCGGCCTCGTTGACGGGCTTGGGGGCGTACTCCGGCCACTTCTTGTCGTCGCCGAACGCCTCGCCCGGCTCGAAGGCACCGGCGCTGACCGACTTGGCCTGCCCCGCCTGCCCCAGGCCGATCAGCTCACGGCTGTTGAGGAGGAGCTTGGCCATGAAGTCGGAGACAGGAGCGACCCGTCCCTTCAGGACGACGTAGTGCTGCTTCTTCGTGCCGTCCGTGGCGATGAGGACCGTGCCCACCTCGTTGTCGTCGTCGTCGAGCAGCCCGGGTACTCCGGCGGGCTCGCCGGCCTGGCCGGGGACGGTGGGGAAGGTGATGGTGTCGCCCCGGTGGAGGGTGTCGAGCCAGGCGGCGGACACGCGCTGGGCGGCGCGGCCCTGTCCGACCAGCTGACGCAGGAGCAGCTCGTCCTTCTTCACCGGGTACGCGGTGCCCCCGGCGTCCACCACGTAGCGGGCCTTGTCGGGGCCTTCCACGTACAGGAGTTCACCACCGCGCAGGCGGCTCGCGCCCTCGGTCCTGTTCTCCTCGCGGTCGGCGAAGACGAACGCGGCCTTCTGGATGGCCCGGCCGCCCTCTCCGGGGCGTTCGCACACCGCCCAGCGCTTGGCCGCGCCGGCCTCCTTGGCGTCGGGCAGCCGGTCTGGGGCGTAGGGGATGCCGAGGGTGGCGCCGTGCGGGATCTTGCCGTTGTCGAGCACCGACTCGTCGACGTTGATGACCTTGCCCTTGTCGGGGAGCAGCAGGAGCTTCGCCGAGGACATGTTGAGGACCGGGTGGAGTTGCTTCTTGTCGCCGGTCTTCAGCACCACGTACCGCGTGGTCGACTTGCTGGCGATGATGACGTTCTCACCGGGGGTGTCCCACTGCTTGGGCGCCACCGGCTTGAACATGCCCCACGCCGCGAAGACGGCGAGGACCACCGCGCCGACGATGGCTCCCGGCAGCACCGCTCGCAGCGGACGAGGAGCGCCCTCCTCTGAGCCGGTGGTGTTCGGCTGCACGAACTGCGCAACAAGCCTCCGCTTTGCGAAGGTATAGGCGTTGAGTTCGTCCCGTCGTGATGCCATTTGTCCGCTGCCCCTCATCCCCTCTGGGCGACCAGGTTCCCACACGCATCGAAAACCGCTGCCGTCGCACCGAGCACTACTATGCCTGCTGGCGCTTGCGTCTCCCCGCTCAGGTAGGGTGATCGCCCGGTCAACGCCCATGAGAATTTGGCAATTGCGGACACGAGGGGGCAACGCGGCGATGGGTACGGCGACGCGCGCGCGAAGTGGGCGGACATCCGAACGGGCCCCCGGCACTTCCCGACGGCAACGGAGTAACGGCGGCAGCGACACGGCACGTGGCGGCGGTGACAACGGGCCTCGCGGCGGCCGCGGCAACACCCGCAACGGCGACGCACGACGCAACGGCCGGCCCGACGACAGACCCAACGCCCGGTCCGCGTCCGCGGTTCGGGAGATCCCCGCGACGACCACACTGCGCCCCCTCGCACGCACCAGCCGCGTCGGACCCTTCCAGCTGCGGCAGTTGGTCCTGGTGGAGGCGGCGCTCGCACTGGCGGCGACCGGAGTCGCCCTCGGCGGGCTCTGGCTCGTCCCCACCTGCGCCGCCGCCTGCCTCCTCGTCCTGTTCGCCGTGATCCGCCGCCGCGGCCAGGCACTTCAGGACTGGCTGTCCACCGCACTCGCCCTCCGCTCCCGCAGGCGCAACGCCACGGTCCCCACCCCCGACGCCGACCCCACGCTCGCGAGCGTCGCGGAGAGCGTCCCTGGCTTCCGCCCGTTCCCCTACGTCGACCGCGAGCGCCGCACCGTCGGCATGCTGGGCGACGGGACCTTCCTGACCGCGGTCGTGCGGATCGAGGCCCAGGGAGCCGGACTGCGCCCCGCCTCCGGCGCCCGCGCACTGCCCCTTTCGGTACTCGGCGACGCCCTCGCCGTCGACGACATCGCTCTGGAATCCGTGCAGTTGGTGCAGCAGGTGCGGCCGGCCCCCGCTCCGCACCTGCCCCAGCAGGCCGTGGCGCGGCTGTCGTACGCACCGCTGCACGAGCGGACCGGGGCGCCCGCGCTGCGCATGACCTGGGTGGCCCTCAAGCTGGACCCGGAGCTGTGCGCGGAGGCCGTCAAGGCGCGCGGCGGCGGCGTCGAGGGCGCGCAGCGCTGCCTGGTGCGCGCCGCCGACCACGTGGCGAGCCGGATGACCGGGGCCGGTTTCCAGGCCGCCGTCCTGGACCAGGAGGAGCTCAACTCCACCATCGCCACAGCCGCTTGCGCGAATCCGCGGCTCGCGGCGCGGGCGTCCCAGCCCGGAGCGGCACCGCAGCGCCGTACGGCCGAGACGTCACGGGTGTGGCGGTGCGACGACCGCTGGCACACCACGTACGCCGTCGGCCGCTGGCCCGAGCTGGGCCGGGGCGCGACGCCGCTGCCCAAGCTGGTGTCGCTGCTCACCTCCGTACCGGCGTACGCGACCACGGTCAGCTTCACCCTGCGCCGCGGCACCCGCCAGGGCGCGACGAACGTCCGCGGCCACATCCGCATCACCGGCGGCTCCGACACCGAACTCGTCGGCGTGCGGCGCGCGTTGGAGCAGGCCGCCCGGGCCGCGAAGGTGGGCCTCCAGCGGTTGGACCGCGAACAGCTGCCGGGCGTGCTGGCGACGCTGCCGCTGGGAGGTGGCCGCTGATGGCCCGCACGGCTTCCGCACGCGGCTCCCGCGGATCGCGCGCCGCCCGCGCATCCCGCGGCCTTCGGGGCCTGTTCGGCCCGGGCCACGCCGGGCACAGCGTGGTCACCGACCACCTCGGCGCGCTGCCCCTGCCCGTCGGCGACGACGGCGTGGTCATCGGCGACGACGCGGAGGGCCGCCCCCAGCTGGTCGGCTTCCACCGCTCGACCCCCTACGACGTACTCCTCATCGGCGGTCTGTGGACGGCGCAGGTGCTCGCCCTGCGCGCCGCCGGCACCGGGGCGCGGGTGGCCGTGGAGACGGGACGCCCGCGGGAGTGGACCACCCTGTCGCAGTCCGCGGGCGCCGGGCTCGACTGCGTCACCCTGCACGACGTGGGCCGCGTCCCGCCCATGGGGGCGACCGTCGGAAGCCCGGTCGTCGTCGTACGGGACTGCGGTATGCGGCCGCCGCGCGGACGCGTGGTGTCGTCGCCATGGCAGTCCGTCCTCACGCTGCTGCCCTACCTGAGCCCCGTCGCACCCCGGCTGATGCGGACGTCGACGCTCGTGGGCGTCCAGCGGGTGTCGCCGCAGGAGGCCCAGCAGATCGGCCGGATACTCGGCCTGCACCCGACGGAGACGGAGGCACTGCCGACCCTGGCGGACGGCGTCACCCTCTGGTGCGCCGGGCGGGAGCGGCACTGGGTGATGACGAGTGCCACGGACGCGGAGTCGGGCCTGCTGGGCATGCCCCGGCGGATGGACTGACCGCGAGCGGGGCCGACCAGGGCGGGGCGGACCGGCGCGGGCCGGACCGGCCGCTGGCCTGAATGCGGCGGGTCGGCCTGACCGCGGCGGGTTGGCCTGACCGCGGGGGGCTGGCCTGACCGGCGGCGGGTTGGCCTGACCGGCGGCGGGCCGGAGTCAGCACCATGGGCCGGGCTCACCACCGCGGGGTGGACCGGCGGCGCCTGTCGCGCCTCCCTCCACCGGGTGACGCGGTACGCGCGCGGCCGCGCGCTGGGGCACCGATCCGCGGAAGCACTCCCTCCCACGGCGCTGAGCTGGCCTAGGATGCCCGTGGTGACGCTTGGGCTGCACACAACTACGCGCCGCCACAGGGCGTTTGTCCACGCCCGTCCGTTCAGCCTGGCCGCAAGTGAAGGGAACCGTGATGGGTAGCGCAGAGGAGAAGGACGCGCTGTACGCACTCGACATCTCCGGCGTCGAGTGGCACGGCGCCCCGGGTACGAGCGCGGACGAGGAACGCGTGGAGATCGCGTACCTTCCGGGCGGCGCCGTCGCCATGCGCTCGTCCCTCGAACCGGAAACCGTCCTGCGGTACACCGAGGCCGAGTGGGAGGCCTTCGTGCTCGGTGCGCGGGACGGCGAGTTCGACCTGAACTGACGCACCCCGCCCGCCCGGCGTCGCGCCCGGCCCGGCGCGCTCACGTCCCGCTGCGGCCGAGACCCGATCGTTGGGGAGCGTACGCCGATCGGATCGGGCGCCCGACTTCCGCCGGCTTCCACCGCATTGCGCCCGTTTCCACGCCCCCCGGCCCTCACGCTCCGCCGCATCGGGGTCACATGAGGGCAGCACCGGGGGCGGGGCCGGGAGGGCGACGACGGGCGGGCCTGCCGGGCGGGTGGTGTTGGCGATTAGGGTGGGTGGGGGCGCGGTACGGCCGGCGGTGATGCCGCCGCGCCCCCGGGGGAGAGCCGGGCCGATCGGAACAACGGTGGCCCCCACCCACGACGGCACAAGGGTGCTCGACCACACCAGGAGGCAAAGTGAACGGCGATCGGGACGACATCCACGGGAGCTGGAACATTCCCGTCGAGGAGTCCGACGCGGATCCCGCCGAGATGACGGGTGAGTTCACCATCGACTACACCCCGCCCGCCTGGTACACGCAGAACGCGGGTGACACGTCGGGCGGCGGGACGCCTGCCACACCTGCCACGCCTCCCCCGCCGCCGCACGGGGCGACGCCGGTGGCCGTGCCGGGGCCGCCGCCCGCGCCGCACGACGGCGGCTTCGAGTCGAACTGGACGCCGGACGCCCCCGTTGCGCCCGTTGTGCCCAATGCGTCCGATGGGTCCGGTACGCCGGCCCCGGCGGCGCCCGCCGAGCCCGCACCCGTACCGGAGGCGCCGGCCCCGCCTGCCGCTCCCCCCACTCCCCCCGCCGCGGCCCCGGTCGCCGCCACCGAGCCCGCGGAGACGTCCGCGCCCGCGGACGAGGCACCGCAGCCCTTCGGGGGCGGGGACGTGGAGAGCGGCGCGACCATGCGCTTCTCCCCGGCCGCGCTGAAGCGCGAGATGGCCGAGATCGCGGAGCGCGAGGCGGCGAAGTCGGCGGCGGCCGAGGGTTCGTCCGCGAACTCCGGGGACCCCGGCGACTCCGAGGCCCCGTCGGACGCTGCCGCCGGCAGCACCGGGACGGACGCCTCCGAAGGGACGGCCGCCGAGACGGGCGCGGCCGAAGCCGGCGCGGACGCCCCGGTGGAGGAGCCGACGGACGGCACCCCCGACACGGTGACCGACCCGGCACCCCAGGACCCCGCACCCCAGCCCACCCCGCCGCAGGACGCCCCACCGCAGGGCACCGCCCCCCAGGACGCCGTTCCGCAGGACACCCCGCCGCAGGACACTCCGCCGCCCGCCCCCGAGCAGGTGCAGGCGCAGGCAGCCGCGCCCGCGCAGGCTCAGCCGCCCGTGCCCGAGGCGGTGCAGCCGTGGGCGGCCGCACCCGCGCAGGTGCCCGGCCAGCAGGGCGCCGAGCTACCGCCGCTGCCGCCCGCGTTCCAGCCGGCCGCGCCGGCGGGTGCGCCGCAGTGGCCCGCCCCGCAGGTCCCGTCACCGGAGCAGCAGGTCCCGTCCGCCCCCGCACAGGCCCAGCCGCCCGCCGCACCGCTGCCCCCGCAGGCCGGGTACGGCTTCCCGCACCCCGGCCAGCCCCAGGCACAGCCCCAGGCGCAGCCCGCGGGCGGCTACGGGTTCCCCCAGCCCGGCCAGCCCCAGGGCGGGTACGGCTTCCCCCACCCGGGGCAGCCGCAGCCGGTGCAGCAGCCGTCGCAGCCCGGGCCCAGCGGTGCGCTGCCTCCGCAGGCTCCGGCACCGCAGGCTCCGGCCCCCCAGGGCGGGTACGGGTTCCCGCAGCAGCCCCACCCCGGGCAGCCGAACCCGCACCAGCCCCACCCGCAGCACCCGCAGCACCCGCACCACCCGCACCAGGCGCAGCCCCACCAGCCCCAGCCGCCCCACCTCCAGCAGCCGGACGCTCCGCAGCCGAACGCCCCGCAGCCGCCCGTCGACCCGCGGACCGGCGCCGCCTGGCCGACGTCCGTCCAGCACGACCAGCGCGAGCGGTCCGTACCGGGAGCGCCGCTCGGCTACACGGCGGCCGTCGAGCTGTCGTCCGACCGCCTGCTGCGCAACAACAAGCAGAAGGCCAAGTCCAGCCGCAACCCCTCCGCCGCCAACCGCTTCAAGCTCGGCGGCAAGAAGGAGGAGGCGGAGCGGCAGCGCAAGCTCGAACTGATCCGTACGCCGGTGCTGTCGTGCTACCGGATCGCCGTCATCTCGCTCAAGGGCGGCGTCGGCAAGACCACGACGACCACCGCCCTCGGCGCGACCCTGGCGACCGAGCGGCAGGACAAGATCCTCGCGATCGACGCCAACCCGGACGCCGGTACGCTCGGCCGCCGCGTGCGCCGCGAGACCGGGGCCACGATCCGCGACCTCGTCCAGGCCATCCCGTACCTGAACTCGTACATGGACATCCGCCGCTTCACCTCGCAGGCGCCCTCCGGTCTGGAGATCATCGCCAACGACGTGGACCCGGCCGTCTCGACGACGTTCAACGACGAGGACTACCGGCGCGCGATCGACGTGCTGGGCAAGCAGTACCCGGTCATCCTCACCGACTCCGGGACGGGTCTGCTCTACAGCGCGATGCGCGGTGTGCTGGACCTCGCGGACCAGCTGATCATCATCTCGACCCCCTCGGTCGACGGTGCGTCGAGCGCGTCGACCACGCTCGACTGGCTGTCCGCGCACGGCTACGCGGACCTGGTGCAGCGTTCCATCACGGTGATCTCGGGTGTCCGGGAGACCGGAAAGATGATCAAGGTCGACGACATCGTGCAGCACTTCGAGACACGCTGCCGCGGTGTGATCGTGGTGCCCTTCGACGAGCACCTGTCCGCGGGCGCGGAGGTGGACCTCGACATGATGCGGCCGAAGACGCGCGAGGCGTACTTCAACCTCTCCGCGATGGTCGCCGAGGACTTCGCCCGGGCGCAGCAGGCGCAAGGGCTGTGGACCGGCGACGGACAGGGCTCCGTGCCTCCGCAGATGGCGCCGCCGGTACCGGGACAGCAGCCCGTACCCGGTCAGCAGCCGATGCCGGGGCAGCAGCCGATGCCCGGGCAGCCGTACCCGGGCCAGCAGCCGTACCCGGGGCAGCCGTACGCGCCGCAGCAGCCCGGCGTACCGCCGCAGGGCTGGCAGCCGTACCAGCAGCCGGGCCAGCCCATGCCCCCGGCGCAGAACGCGCCGAACGCGCAGCACCCCCCGCAACACCAGCACCCCCAGGCACCCCAAGCTCCCCAGGCACCCCACTCCCCCCAGCACCCCCAGCCCCAACCCACACAGAATCCTCACCCGCAGCAGCAGCCGCACCCCGGGTGGCCGCAGCAGCAGCCCCCGCAGCAGCCTCCGCAGGCGCCGCCAGCCCCTCAGCAGTAGCGCGTCAGAGGATTGGACCAATGAGGGCCCGCACCGTTGTCCACGGTGCGGGCCCTCGCCCTATTCCCCCTGCACAGAACGCTTCTGACGCACCGTCGACGCTCCGTTGACGCGGCTCGTTCTCCGCTGGTACACCTCCTTCACCAGCTGGCGCCCCAAGATCGACGCGAGGTCAACCTCATGGTCACCATGGCTCCACACCGCTCCCTCCGCGTGTTTCTCGCCTCAGGCATAGCCGCCACCTCACTCGCCCTCGGCCATCCGGCGCAGGCGGACGAGGGGGACGGGAGCAAGGACAAGTCCGTCCTCACCGTCGCCGTGTCGCAGAGTGTGGATTCCCTGAGCCCGTTCCTCGCCCAGCGGCTGGTCTCCACCAGCATCCACCGGCTGACCTACGAGTACCTCACCAACTACGACGCGAAGGACGCCCGCACCATCCCGGGCCTCGCCACCGCCTGGAAGCCGTCGCCGGACAAACTGACGTGGACGTACACCATCCGCGACGACTCCACGTGGTCCGACGGCAAGCAGGCCACGGCCGAGGACGCCGCCTGGACGTTCAACACGATGATGACGGACGAGAACGCCGCCACCGCCAACGGCAGCTTCACCGCCAACTTCGAGCGGGTCACCGCGCCCGATCCGCGCACGCTCGTCATCAAGCTGAAGAAGCCGCAGGCGACGATGACCGCCCTCGACGTGCCGATCGTCCCCAAGCACATCTGGGAGAAGGTCGGGGACTTCTCGAAGTTCAACAACGACAAGCAGTTCCCGATCGTCGGGAACGGACCGTTCGTCATCACCGACTACAAGGTCGACCAGTACGTGAAGCTCGAACCCAACAAGAGCTTCTGGCGCGGTGCGCCGAAGTTCGACGAGCTGGTGCTGCGCTACTACAAGGACGGTGACGCCGCCGTCGCCGCCCTGCGCAAGGGCGAGGTCTCCTTCGTGCCGAACCTCACCCCCGCCCAGGCCGCGTCGCTGAAGTCGGCCGGGAACATCAGGGTGAACGACGCGCCCGGCCGCCGCTTCTTCGCCCTCGCCACCAACCCGGGCGCACGCGCGCGGGACGGGAAGAAGTTCGGCAGCGGTCACCCCGCCCTGCTCGACCCGGCGGTGCGCAGGGCGCTGTTCCAGGCCGTCGACCGGGAGACGATCGTCGAGAAGGTCTTCCAGGGCCACGCCGTGGAGGGCGAGGGCTACATCCCGCCGCGCTTCGGCACGTACTTCTGGAAGCCGGCACCCGCGCAGAAGGTCAGCCACGACCCCGCCGCCGCCGCGCGGCTCCTCGACCGGGCCGGATACCGCGAGAACGGCAGCGGCAAGCGCGTCGGCAAGGACGGCAGGCCGCTCGACTTCCGCATCCTGTGCCACGCCACCGACCCCCACGACAAGGCGGTCGGCAAGTACCTCCAGGAGTGGTGGGGCGAGCTGGGCATCGGACTGAAGGTCGACTGCCTGGACAACGTCTCCGACCCGTGGGCCAAGGGCGACTACGACCTCGCCTTCGACGGCTGGTCCGTCAACCCCGACCCCGACTTCGTCCTGTCCATCCACACCTGCGCGGCGCTGCCCGCCACCCCCAAGGACACCGGCGCCACCGACAACTTCATCTGCGACAAGAAGTACGACGAGCTGTACGCCAAGCAGGCGGTCGAGTACGACCCCGCCGCACGCGCCGACCTCGTGCGCCAGTTGCAGTCGCGGCTGTACGACACGGGGTACATGAACGTCATGGCGTACCCCAACGCGGTGGAGGCCTACCGCACCGACCAGATCAAGTCGATCACCACGATGCCGTCGGACGGCGGCAACATCTACGGCCAGGACGGCTACTGGAGCTGGTGGTCCGCCGAGCCGGCCACCGGCGGCACGGGTGACGACGGCGGCGCGCCCACCGGCATGTGGATCGGGATCGGGGCCGCAGCGGTCGTCCTCGTCGCCGTGGCCGCCGGGGTCGCCGTACGCCGCCGCTCCACCGCCGACGACCGCGAGTAGCCGGTGACGACGACGGTCGGCCCGCCCGCCGAGGTGGCGCGGCGCCCGGGCACCACGACGAGCGGCTATCCGCGCTACCTGGCGGGCAAGCTGGGCGGCGCGGCGGTCTCCCTGTTCGCCGTGCTCGTCACCAGCTTCTTCCTCTTCCGTATCGTCCCCGGCGACCCGGTCAGGGCCATGACGCACGGCATGCCGACCTCCGCCGAGCAAATGGCCACCCTGCGCAGGCAGTTCGGCCTCGACCTGCCGCTGTGGCAGCAGTTCACCGACTACTGCGGCAAGGCCCTGACCGGCGACCTCGGCACGTCGTACCAGTTCCGCGCACCCGTGGGCGAACTGATCGCGCACAAGCTCCCGGCGACGCTCCTGCTCACCGGTGTGGCCGTCGTCCTCTACTCGGCGATCGGTCTGTGGCTCGGCACCCGTTCCGCGTGGCGCCACGGCAGCCCCGGCGACAGGCTGCACACCGGCGTGGCGCTGACCCTCTGGTCGGTCCCGTCGTTCTGGCTCGGGCTGCTGCTCATCATCGTCTTCTCGGTGGGCGTCGGCCCGGTCCCCGGCATGTTCCCGACGGGCGGGATGGAGTCCGGCACCGAGACGGGCTTCGGTCACGTCCTCGACGTCGCCCACCACATGGTGCTGCCCGTCCTCACGCTGGTCGCCGTCGGATACGCGCAGACGCTGCTGGTGATGCGCGCCTCGCTGCTCGACGAGATGGGCGGCGACTACCTGACGACCGCCCGGGCGAAGGGCCTGCGCGACGACCTCGTACGCCGCCGGCACGCCGTACCCAACGCCCTGCTGCCCACCGTCACCATGATCTTCATCAACCTGGGGCACGTGGCGGCCGGGTCGATCCTCGTCGAGACGGTGTTCTCCTGGCCGGGCCTCGGCGGACTGTTCTACCAGGCGCTGTCCGTGCCGGACCTCCCGCTCGTCCAGGGGCTGTTCGTGGTGTTCGCCGGCGCGATGATCGTGATGAACCTCCTCGCCGACCTGCTGTACCCGCTGCTCGACCCCCGGGTGGGCCGATGACCTCCACACCGCGCACCTCCCTCTCCTGGGCCCGGCGACGGGAGTCGGCCGCCCGCTTCTGGCGCCAGTACCGCCGGCAGCGCGCCGGGCTGTACGGACTCGGCGCCCTCGCCCTCATCGCACTGGCCGCGCTCGCCGCGCCCCTCCTGGTCGGCGGGGACGTGCAGAGCGTGACCGACGCGCCCGGCACGGCGCTGGAGTCACCGAGCACCCGATTCCCGCTCGGCACCGACCAGTTCGGGCGCCCCCTGCTGGGCCTCCTCGTCTGGGGCGCCCGCATCTCCCTCACCGTGGGACTGCTCGCGGCGGCGCTCTCCGTCGCCATCGGCACCCTGATCGGCGTCCTCGCCGGCCACTACGGCGGCTGGTTCTCGACGGTCGTCATGCGCGTCACCGACTGGTTCCTGGTGATGCCGTCGCTCGTGCTGGCGATCGTGCTGGCCACCGTCATGTCGCGGAGCATGTGGACGGTGATCCTGGCCATCGGCATCGCCAGCTGGCCCACCACCGCGCGCCTGGTCCGCGCCCAGACGATCGCGGTGGAGTCCCGCCCGTACATCGAGCGCGCCACGGCGCTCGGCGGCGGCCACGGGCACGTCATGCGCCGCCACGTCCTGCCCAACGTCATGCCGCTGGTCCTGTCGCAGACCACCCTGTGCATCTCCACGGCGATCCTCACCGAGGCCACCCTCGCGTTCCTCGGCCTGGGCGACCCCACGGTCGTCTCCTGGGGCGGCATGCTCCAGGACGCGCGCGAGGCGGGCGCCGTCTCCTCCGGGCACTGGTGGTACCTGGCCCCGCCCGGGATCGCGATCGCGGTGGTCGCCCTCGCCTTCACCCTGTGCGGGCGGGCGATCGAGTCCGTGCTCAACCCGAGGCTGGGGGTGGGGCGTTGAGCCTCCTCACGATCAGGGACCTGCACATCACCTACGGCGCGGGACCCACCGCCGTCCCCGCCGTCCGCGGAGTGGACCTCACCGTCGACCCCGGCCGCAAGCTCGGCATCGCGGGTGAGTCGGGATGCGGCAAGTCGACACTCGCCCTGGCGATGCTCCGCCTGCTGCCCGCGACCGCCCGACTGAGCGGCGAGATCCTGCTGGACGGCGAGGACGTCCTGACCATGAAGTGGGGCCGGCTACGCGCCGTGCGGTGGGCGGGCGCGTCCATCGTGTTCCAGGGCGCCATGCACTCGCTCAACGCCGTGCACCGCGTCGGCGACCAGATCGCCGAGCCGCTCCTCGTCCACCGGCAGGCCTCAGCGGCCGCCGCCCGCAAACGGGTGGGTGCCCTGCTGGAACAGGTCGGGCTGCCCCCTTCCCGCGCCTCCGCCTACCCCCACGAGCTGTCCGGCGGCCAGCGCCAGCGCGTGATGATCGCGATGGCCCTGGCCTGCGACCCCCGGCTGATCGTGGCGGACGAACCGACGACCGCGCTCGACGTGATGATCCAGGCGCAGATCCTGCGGCTGCTGGAACGCCTCGTCACCGAGCAGGACATCAGCCTCGTCATGATCAGCCACGACCTCGCCGTCCTCGCCGACACGTGCGACCGCCTCGCGGTGATGTACGCCGGACGGATCGTCGAGGAGGGCCCGGCCCGTGACGTGTACGACGCGGCCCGGCACCCCTACGGGCGCGCCCTGTCCGCCGCCTTCCCCCGCATCGGCGACCCGGCCTCCCGGCTCGCCCCGCGCGGCCTGCCCGGCGACCCGCCCGACCCCGCCGCCCTGCCGCCCGGCTGTACGTTCCACCCGCGCTGCCCGTCCGCCCTGGAGACGTGCCGGTCCGAGGACCCGCCCCTCGTCCAGGCGGCCCCCGGGCACCGCGCCGCCTGCGTCCTGACGCCCGGGAGCCCCGCGTGAAGCCCCTCCTCACCGCCTCCGGCCTGCACATCACCTTCCCCGCCCGGCGCGGCGCCCCGCCCGCCCGTGCCGTGGACGGGGTCGACCTCGACATCGGCGCCGGGGAGATCGTCGCACTCGTCGGCGAGTCCGGCTGCGGCAAGACGACCCTGGCCCGCTCCCTGCTGGGCCTGGTCCGCCCCACGTCCGGCTCGGTGACGTTCGGCGGCGCGCCCCTCTCGTACCGGAGCGGCGCCCTCAAGGCGTACCGCCGGCGCGTGCAGCTCGTCCTCCAGGACCCGAGCGGCTCGCTCAACCCGCGGCACACCGTGTACGACGCGGTCGCCGAGGGCCTGCGGATCCACGGCTCGCCGGGCGACGAACGCACGGCCGTCGCGTCCGCCCTCGCCCGCGCCGGCCTGCGGCCCCCGGAACGCTTCTTCCTGCGCTACCCGCACGAACTGTCCGGCGGCCAGCGGCAGCGGGTCGTCATCGCCGGCGCGCTGGTCCTCGAACCCGAACTCATCGTCGCGGACGAGCCGGTGGCGTCCCTCGACGCCTCGGTACGCGGCGAGATCCTCGCCCTCCTGCTCCGGCTGCGCGACGAGCTGGGCCTGTCCGCGCTGGTCGTGACGCACGACCTGGGCCTGGCGTGGAACATCGCCGACCGGGTGGCGGTGATGTACCTGGGCCGGATCGTCGAGACCGGCACGGTCGAGGAGGTCCTGTCGGCCCCCCGCCACCCGTACACCCAGGCGCTCCTCTCGGTCCTCCCCGAGTCGCCCGTCCCACCCGTCGTCCTCGCGGGCGAGCCCCCGGACCCGTCCCGCGTCCCGCCGGGCTGCCGCTTCCACGCGCGCTGCCAGGTCCTGGCGTCGGGCGAGGCGGACCGCGCGGGCCTCGCCTCGGCGTGTCGTACGCGGGACCTCCCGGTCCTCGACGGCCGCGGCCGCGCGGCGGCGTGCCACGTCCACGGCACGCCCTGACCGGCACCCACCGTCCCGCACCCGGCGACGCACCCGGGGCGGGGCCGTGCAGGGTCGCCCCCGCAGGGGACCGGCGGCGCAAGTTCGGCTCCCCTACTCGTAACCGAAGGCCGCCGGCCCCGAGGAGGCGAGCCCGGAGGGGCCACGCCCCCACCCACCGACCGGCACCGGCCCGAGGCACCGCCCCAGGGCGAACCGAGAACAGGCACCGCCCCGGTCCCGTTGTGCCCACCCTCCCCCAAGCTCTCGGCTTCGCTCGAGCAGGGGGGACCCCCATCGTCCTGCGGAACGACTGCCCACAACGAGACCGGCGGAACGACTTGGCCTACCGGCCGGAGGTGAGGTCGCGGCAGCGCTTGACGTCCGCGCCGATCGCTTCCAGCAGCGCTTCGATCGACGCGAACTTCTCCTGGCCCCGTACGTACGCCAGGAAGTCGACCGCGACGTGCAGCCCGTACAGGTCGAGGCCGACGCGGTCGATGGCGTAGGCCTCGACGGTCCGCTCCGTGCCGTCGAACTGCGGGTTCGTACCGACGGAGATCGCGGCCGGCATGCGCTCGCCCGCCGCCGTGAGCCAGCCGGCGTACACACCGTCCGCGGGGACGGCCGTGTGCGGCAGGGTCTCGACGTTCGCGGTCGGGTAGCCCAGCTCGCGACCGCGCTGGGCGCCGCGGACGACGACGCCCTCGACGCGGTGGGGCCGGCCGAGGATCTCGGCGGCGCCCTCGACGTCGCCCTCGGCGACCAGCCGCCGGGTCAGGGTGGACGAGAAGGGCTCGCCGCCGCCCGCTTCACCGCGGACGTACAGGTCGACGACCTCGACCTCGTAGTCGTATGTGCCGCCCATCTCGCGCAGGAAGTCCACGTTGCCCGCCGCCTTGTGGCCGAAGCGGAAGTTCGGGCCTTCGATGACGGCGCGGGCGTGCAGCTTGTCGACGAGGACCTTGACGATGAAGTCGGCGGGCGACAGCTGCGAGAACTCGGCCGTGAACGGCAGGACGAGCACGGCGTCGACGCCGAGGCCGGCCATCAGCTCGGCGCGCCGGTGGTGCGGGGCGAGCAGCGGCGGGTGGCTGCCGGGGCGGACGACCTCCGAGGGGTGCGGGTCGAAGGTGACGACGACCGCAGGTACGCCCAGCTCGCGCGCGCGTTCGACGGCCCGGCCGATGATCAGCTGGTGTCCGCGGTGGACTCCGTCGTAGGAGCCGATGGTGACGACGCTGCGCCCCCAGTCCTGGGGGATGTCCTCCAAGCCACGCCAGCGCTGCACTGTGACCGCTCCTCGCCCGAACCCGTGTACGTCATTGACCTCTTACGCAGGTCTAAGACTGCCATGCCCGAGGCTCCCGGCCCGCATCGGCATCGGATGGACCGGCGGATGGACCGAGGGGTGAGCGGGCGGACGCACCGGCGGGTGGTCGGGCCCGCCCAGGTTCTCGACGGTGCGGCGGGCGCTGGGGCCGACCACGAAGGCCCAGTCCGCGGGGGCCTGCCGCAGCCATCCGGCGACCAGTTCCGCGAATCCGGGCGCCTCGCGGGCGAGCTCGACGAGCCGCCGGTCGAAGCAGGTCGCGCCCTCGGGGGTGCGGACGAGGAGCAGCCCGGTGCGGTGGACGAGCTCACGGGTGCGTGCCTCGGGCCGCCGCCCGGCGCCGAGGGCGGCCGCCCGCAGCAGCGCGTCGAGCACGGCGAGGTCGCGGCGCTCGTACTGCTCGTACTCCAGGAGTACGTCGAGGAGCTCGTCCCGCAGGGGGCGCGACGCGCGGGTGCCGGGTGCCGCGAGGACGGGGGCGAGTGCGCCGCGGACCTCCACGGGGCAGCCCCGCAGCAGGTCGCTGACGAGCGGGAAGAGCACGGCGCGGGCGGAGGGGCCCTGCTCGAGGCGCCGGTCGACGTAGTGGGCGGCGTGGGCGGCGCCGTCGGGGTGGTGGTGGACGTAGGCGCGGACGAGCGCGGCGGCGCGGCGGGCGAGGGCGGGTGTGCGGACGGCGGCGAGTTCCTCCAGTACGGCGCCGGCGTCCGGCCCGCCGGCCAGGAGCCGGGCGCGGAAGGCGGCGAGGACCGGCTCGGGGTGGGTGGTGAGGGCGGCGGCGAGGGTGCTCGGGGGCAGCCCGGGGTCGCCGGCCCGGAAGGCGGCCAGGGCCTGGCGGAGGTGGTGGCCGCGGCTGTGCCGGTCGGTCACCAGGAGGCCGAGGGCCGTGCCGTGCAGGGCTTGGTCGCCGGGGCGGGCGAGGAGGGCGAGTGCGGCGTACCGGAGCAGCTCGCGGTCGGTGTCGGTGGTGGCGTGGGCGGCGGCCACCCTGCCGTACGCGGCGGCGGCGACGCGGCGGCCGGGCCGGGTGTCGTCGTGGGCCCACCGGTCGACGGCCCGGCACAGCGCGGCGGGCTCGTCCTCGGCGAGGGTGGCGAGCAGTTCGTCGGCGCGGGGGTGGGCGGTGGTGACGAGCGCCTCGCACAGGTCGTCGACGGCCAGGTCGCGGTGGGTGTAGAGCAGGGCCTGCGCGGCGCCGGCGACGGTCGGCCGCACCTGGGCGCCGGGTTGTGCGGGCAGCGGCCGCTCGTCGGTGAACCAGCGGCACAGCAGGGGTTGTACGCCGCGGGGGTCGACGGCGAGGCGTACGGCGACGGCGTCAAGATAGCGGGGCTGGTCGCGTGTGCCGGGCGGCCCGTCGGCGGGTACGAGGCGCCGCAGCAGGTCGACGCGGTCGTCCTCGCCGAGCCGGAGCCGTTCCCAGAACCAGGGCCCGAACTCCTCGAATCCAGGCCCGGACTCCGCGAGGCCCCCGCCGTGGCCCGCCGCGGTGGTGAGGCGTTCCGCGAGGAGTCGCAGCACGCCCAGACAGGGCCGTACGTCGGGGAGTCTGAGGAGGGTTTCGGCGAGGAGCCGGCTCGCCCACCAGGCGGCGTCGGCGTCAGCGGGCCGGTCGAGGGCGTCGACCAGGCCCTCCAGGCGGGTGGCCAGGGCGGCGGGTCCGTGGACGCGGTCGAGGAGCAGCAGTGCCTGGAGGACGGGGCCCATCCGGTGGCGCGGGACGGGCAGGGCCTGCGGGGCGTCGCGGTGGACGAGTGCGTCGAGTGCCGCGTCGAGGTCCAGGTGGGCGCCCTGGATCCAGTCGCCGACCTCTTCGTGGGCGAAGCGGTAGCCGCCGCCGGCCGGGACGAGGAGGCCCTCCGTGAGGACGGCGGCGGCCCATCCGGTCGCCCAGGGGAACAGTTCCTCGAAGGCCTCCCGGTCGAGCTCCCCCTGGCCGGGCCCGAGGCAGCGGCGGGCGGCCTCGTGGACGCGGCCCGCGGCCCGGGCGGCGAGCCGCCGTACCGCGGTGCCGCGCAGCGGGGGCCGGGACGCGGCGGCGACGCGGACGGCGATCCGCAGGCAGGTCAGGTCGAGGTGGGCGGCGAACACCTCGTGCCGCCCGGACCGCCCGGGTACGCCGCCTGGTTCGTCGCCGGGTTCGCCGCCGGGTTCGCCGCCGGGTTCGCCGCCGGGCAGGGCGTCGCGTACGTCGGCGAGGAGCCGCAGCGCCAGGGGGTGCCGGGCGTCGTCGGCGGCGAGGGCGTCGACGGGCAGTCCGTGGTGTTCGCGCACCCTCCGGGCCTCACGCCCGGACAGGTCGCCGATGCGCAGCGCGTCGGGGAGCCGCCACGCGGGGCGCCCGGGCCGGTACAGAGCCCCGGCGGGGTAGAGGGCGCCGGCCTGTTCCCAGTGTTCGGGGCGGCAGGCGACGACGAGCCGGACGTGGTGGGCGCGGAGCCAGGCGACGGTCCCGGTGGTCCATTCGGCGAGCCGGTGCGCCAGGAGGGGCGGCATCTCCTCCGGGGAGTCGAGGAGGACGAACAGGGGGCGGCCCCAGTCGCGGGCGAGGCGTGCCACCCGTGCGGGTGTGGCGGTGCCCATGTCGCCGGGCGCGCCGGAGCAGGCGACGATCCGGCCGGCCTGCCGCAGGGCCCGTGTGACCGCGTCGGCGAGGGAGGTGTCGTCGGCGCGCAGGTCGGCGCCGCGCAGCCGGAGGGTGGGGGCGGGTGCCTCGTCGCGGGCGCGGCGGTGGGCGAGGGCGCGCAGTTCGGTGGTGCGGCCGCTGCCGGGGTCGCCGACGAGGGCGAACGCCACGGCGTCCGACCCGGCGAACGTGTCGAGTTCCCGGGTGACGGCGCGCCGTTCGACCGGTTCGGGGCAGGCGCCGGGTCCGCCCGGGGGCGTGCCGGTGGTGGCGGTGAGGTGGAGCGCGCCGGCGAGGTTCAGGTCGTCGCCGTACGCGGGGACGGTGGCGGCGTTGCGGCGCAGCAGCGCGGCGAGCGGCCCGTCGGGCGTGGCGGCGGCGATCCGCGCGAGCGGTACGGCGAGCCCGGCGGCCCGGTGCCCGGCGTGCAGCGCGGTGCCGAGCACGCCGAGCACCGTGCCGGTCTCGGCGTCCAGCACGGGCCCGCCCGCGGCTTCTCCGCCGAGCCTGAGCGCCTCGCGCCCCTCGGTGCCGATGGCGAGCTCCAGCGCGTCACCGAGGAGGTGGAACCGGTCGGCCGCCGTGTAGGTCACCCGCGCGGTGCCGAGCACCCGCGCCTCGCGCCAGCCCCGGGCGGCGATCCGTACGTACGTCCCCTCCTCGACCCGCCCCCGGCCGGCGACCGGCAGCGGTTCGACGGCGAGCCCCTCGGTGCGGATGAGCGCCAGGTCGGCCTCGGGCAGCGGGACGATCGCGTCGCCCTCGGCCACGAAGCCCCGCTCGTCGCCCGGTGCGCGCACCACGACCCGTACGAGCCCGTCCACGGCTTCGTGGCTGGTGACGACCGTGCCCTCGTGATCGGCGACGAAGCCGGCCCCGCGGGTCCGGCCCGCCGGATCAGAGATCCGCACCAGCGTCGCCCGTTCCCCGCGTTCCATGGTTCGACGGTAGGACGGTGTTGATCACCACGAGAAGGACGCCGGGGAAAAGCGCCCCCGAGTGCTCCCGCCATTCACTCCGAGCGCCTGGCCAACCGGGTGAATCCGGTGTCCCGGGCGGATAGACCCTTGAAGAGGGGGATCGTGGAGCGGGCGGGGGGTGTCCCGGCCCGGAGACCGGCAACCACCCGCTGCCCGCTCCACGATGAATCCCCAGGTCCGGCCCGCAGCCCCACCACCGGCCCCGACCGGTGGCGTCCGCCGGCCGACCGAGCTGAACCGGGCGCACAGGACCACGCCGTACCGAGCCGAGCCGGACCAAGCCGGGTCCCACCAAGCCGAGCCGGACCCAGGCGCGCCGGACCAGCCGGGCCGAGCCGGGCCCAGGCGCGCGGGCCGAGCCGGGCCCGGCCCACCGGGCCGAGCCCGAACCCGGCCCGCCCGTGGGCGTGAGCCCAAGAACGCGCCCGTCCCCGTCCCCGTCAGCCGAAGACGGCCAGGCTCTTCGCCTTGCCGTTCTTCTCCTCGACCAGCGCCAGGAACCGGCCCTCCGGGCCGAAGACGGCGACCGGGGCCGTGTCGTACGCGGGCATGTCCAGGCGTACGCCGTTCAGGAGGAGCTTGGCGCGTCGTTCGTCGACGTCCCAGCGGGGGAACGCCGCCGCGGCGGCGTCGGCGATCGGCATGACGGTCAGCTCCTCCTGGAGCTGGTCCAGCGTCCGCGCGGTGTCCAGTTTGTACGGGCCGACGCGGGTGCGCCGGAGCGCGGTGAGGTGGCCGCCGACGCCCAGCCCGGCGCCGATGTCGCGGGCGAGGGCGCGGATGTAGGTGCCGGAGGAGCAGACGACCGAGACGACGAGGTCGACGACGGGGGTGCCGTCCTCCGCGACGGCGTCGCGCATGTCGTACACCCGGAAGGAGGAGACGGTCACCGGGCGGGCCGGGATGTCGAACTCCTCGCCGCCCCGGACGCGGGCGTACGACCGCTTGCCGTCGATCTTGATGGCGCTGACCTTGGACGGCACCTGCATGATGTCGCCGGTGAGCTTGGCGACCTCCGCGTCGACGGCTTCGCGGGTGACCCGGGAGGCGTCGGTGGACGAGGTGATCTCGCCCTCCGCGTCGTCGGTGACGGTGTCCTGGCCGAGGCGGATGGTGCCGAGGTACTCCTTCTCGG
This sequence comes from Streptomyces ficellus, assembly GCF_009739905.1. Taxonomy (NCBI): domain Bacteria; kingdom Bacillati; phylum Actinomycetota; class Actinomycetes; order Kitasatosporales; family Streptomycetaceae; genus Streptomyces; species Streptomyces ficellus. Next base: position 1,854,249 of record NZ_CP034279.1, read on the forward strand.
TCAGTGCGAGGTGACCGAGGAGCTTGGTGGCCTTCTCGACGCCGAGGACCAGTACGCCGGTCGCCATCGGGTCGAGCGTCCCCGCGTGTCCGACGCGGCGGGTCCGGGCGATCCCGCGCATCTTGGCGACGACGTCGTGCGAAGTGAAGCCCGACGGCTTGTCGACGATGACAAGCCCGTCGGGCGTCCTGTTGTGCTGTGTCATTCCGAGGCTTCGCCCTCGCGCCCGTGCCCGTCCTCGTCCTCGGACTCGTCCTCCGGCTTGCGGTACGGGTCCGCCTCGCCGGCGTAGGTCTTGCCGGTCGACACCTCGCGCACTTCCTCGTCCTTGGCCCGGGCCTTGTGGAGCAGGTCCTCGATGGTGCGGGCGTTGTCCGGGAGGGCGTCCGGCACGAAGGTCAGGGTGGGCGTGAAGCGGACACCGGTCTGCTTGCCCACCTCGGAGCGCAGGATGCCCTTGGCGGACTCCAGGGCCGCCGCCGAGGCGGCCCGCTCCTCCTCGTCGCCGTAGACCGTGTAGAAGACCGTGGCCTCCCGCAGGTCGCCGGTGACGCGGGCGTCCGTGATGGTCACGAAGCCCAGTCGCGGATCCTTGATACGCCGGTCCAGGGTCTCCGCGACCACGACCTGGATGCGATCGGCCAGCTTGCGGGCCCGCGCGTTGTCGGCCACCGGTCCTTCTCCTCTTTCGTCCTACGTTCGTCACTCATGCCGCAGCGCGGCACGCGCTTTCAGTCTTCATCGGTGTGCATGCGCCGTCGTACCGACAGCAGCTCCACCTCGGGCCGGCCGGCGACCATGCGCTCGCACCGGTCCAGCACGTCCGTCAGGTGCCCGACGTCCCCGGACACCACCGCGAGACCGATCCGGGCCCGCCGGTGGAGGTTCTGGGAGTCGGTCTCCGCCACGCTCACCGCGAACTTCCGCTGGAGTTCCGCGACGATCGGGCGGACGACGGAGCGCTTCTCCTTCAGCGACCGTACGTCGCCGAGGAGCAGGTCGAAGGACAGGGTCCCCACGTACATGTGTGCCCGGATGTCCCGCCGGTTCGGGTTCAGTGCCCCGCCAACCGCTTGGCAGGGACACCAAGAACCGTACACGCAACGGCCGGGGCCGATCGACGGAAATACTTCCGCCGACCGGCCCCGGCTGCCGCTGCTGGATCAGCCGCGCGGCTTCTCGCGCATCTCGTACGTCGCGATGACGTCGTCGATCTTGATGTCGTTGAAGTTTCCGAGGTTGATACCGCCCTCGAAGCCTTCGCGGATCTCGGTGACGTCGTCCTTGAACCGGCGCAGACCCTCGATGTTGAGGTTCTCCGCGATGACCTTGCCGTCGCGGATGAGGCGCGCCTTGGTGTTGCGCTTGACCTCGCCGGAACGGATGAGGACACCCGCGATGTTGCCCAGCTTGGACGAGCGGAAGACCTCGCGGATCTCCGCCGTACCGAGCTCGACCTCTTCGTACTCCGGCTTGAGCATGCCCTTGAGGGCCGCCTCGATCTCCTCGATGGCCTGGTAGATCACCGAGTAGTACCGGACGTCGACGCCCTCGCGCTCCGCCATCTGCGCGGCACGGCCGGCCGCGCGGACGTTGAAGCCGATGACGATGGCGTCGGAGCCCATCGCCAGGTCGATGTCCGACTCCGTGACCGCACCGACACCGCGGTGCAGGACGCGGATGTCGACCTCTTCGCCGACGTCGAGCTGGAGCAGCGACGACTCGAGCGCCTCGACGGAACCGGAAGCGTCACCCTTGATGATGAGGTTGAGCTGCTGGATCTCGCCGGCCTTGAGCACCTTGTCCAGGTCCTCGAGGGAGACGCGGCGCACGCGCTTGGCGAACGCGGCGTTCCGCTCGCGGGCGGCACGCTTCTCGGCGATCTGACGGGCCGTACGGTCCTCGTCGACCACCAGGAAGTTGTCGCCGGCGCCCGGGACGTTGGTGAGGCCGAGGACGAGGACCGGGGTCGAGGGACCCGCCTCTTCCACGTTCTCGCCCTTGTCGTCGAGCATGGCGCGGACGCGGCCGTAGGCGTCGCCCGCGACCATCGTGTCGCCGACCCGCAGGGTGCCTCGCTGGACCAGGACGGTCGCGACGGCGCCGCGGCCCTTGTCCAGGTGGGCCTCGATGGCGATGCCCTGCGCGTCCTGCTCCGGGTTGGCCCGCAGGTCGAGCGAGGCGTCGGCCGTCAGGATCACGGCCTCCAGCAGGGAGTCGATGTGCAGACCCTGCTTGGCGGAGATGTCGACGAACATGGTGTCGCCGCCGTACTCCTCGGCCACCAGGCCGTACTCGGTCAGCTGACCGCGCACCTTGACCGGGTCGGCACCCTCGACGTCGATCTTGTTGACCGCGACCACGATCGGCACGTCGGCCGCCTTGGCGTGGTTCAGCGCCTCGATCGTCTGGGGCATCACACCGTCGTTGGCCGCGACCACGAGGATCGCGATGTCGGTGGACTTCGCACCACGGGCACGCATGGCGGTGAACGCCTCGTGACCCGGGGTGTCGATGAAGGTGATCTTGCGGTCCTCGCCGTTGACCTCGGTGGCGACCTGGTACGCACCGATGTGCTGCGTGATGCCGCCGGCCTCGCCCGCGACGACGTTCGTCTTGCGGATCGCGTCCAGCAGTCGGGTCTTACCGTGGTCGACGTGACCCATGACGGTCACGACCGGCGGACGGGACGCGAGGTTCTCCTCGCCGCCCTCGTCCTCGCCCCACTCGAGGTCGAAGGACTCGAGCAGCTCGCGGTCCTCCTCCTCGGGGCTGACGATCTGAACCTGGTAGTTCATCTCGTCGCCGAGCAGCTGCAGCGTCTCGTCGGAGACGGACTGCGTGGCGGTGACCATCTCGCCGAGGTTCATCATGACCGCGACGAGCGACGCCGGGTTGGCGTTGATCTTCTCCGCGAAGTCGGTGAGGGACGCACCGCGCGACAGGCGAACGGTCTCGCCGTTGCCGCGGGGCAGCATCACGCCGCCGACCGACGGGGCCTGCATGGCCTCGTACTCCTGGCGCCTCTGCCGCTTCGACTTGCGGCCACGACGCGCCGGACCGCCGGGACGGCCGAACGCGCCCTGCGTGCCACCACGGCCACCGGGGCCGCCGGGTCGGCCACCGAAGCCGGGACGACCGCCGAAGCCGCCGCCACCGCCACCGGGACCACCGGGACGACCGCCGCCACCGCCGCCGGGACGGCCGGCGAAGCCGCCGCCACCGCCGCCGGGACCGGCCGGACGACCTGCGAAGCCGCCACCGGGACGACCGGCGCCGCCGGGACGGCCACCGCCGCCACCGGGACCACGACCGCCACCGGGGCCACCGCCGGGGCGGGGACCGGCAGCCGGACGCTGCGGCATCATGCCCGGGTTCGGGCGGTTGCCGCCGGGGCCACCGCCCGGACGCGGGGCCTGCGGACGGGGCATGCCGCCCGGGGTCGGGCGGGGACCGCCGGGACCGGCCTGCGGACGGGGACCGCCCTGACCGGCGCCCTGCGGACGCGGACCACCCGGGGCACCGGGGCCACCGGGACGCGGGGCACCGCCCGGACGGGGCGCCTGCGGGCGCGCCATGCCGGTGGAGCCACCAGAGGTGAACGGGTTGTTGCCCGGGCGCGGGCCCGCGGGACGCGGGGCACCCGGACGGGGGGCCTGGCGCTCGCCACCGGGGCGCGGGGCGCCGCCGGGGCGGCCGCCGCGCTCGCCGCCCTGACCGCGCTCGCCCTGGGGGCGGCCGGCGGGACGGGGACCGGGCGTGGCACCGGGCCGGGGACCGGCGGCCGGGGCCGACGGGGGCGCGGTGAACTCCGGGTTGGCCGGAGCCGGCGAGGCGGGCGCCGGCTTGGGCGCCGCCGCGGGCTTCGGACCCGGGGTGGGCCGCGGGCCGGGGGCCGGCGCCGCGGGCTTCTCGGCCGCCGCCGGCTTCGGCGCGGGTGCGCCGGGCTTCGGGGCGGCGGGACGTGCCGCCTGCGCCGGGGAGGGCGCGGCGGGCTTGGCAGGCGCGGCCTTGCGGGGCGCGCCGGGCTTCGCTGCGGACTTGCCGGCGTTGCCGCCGGGCCCCTGCAGCGCGTCGGTCAGTTTGCGTACAACCGGCGCTTCGATGGTCGAAGACGCCGAACGGACGAATTCACCGAGTTCCTGGAGCTTGGCCATGACGACCTTGCTCTCCACACCGAACTCCTTGGCGAGTTCGTATACCCGGACCTTAGCCACTTCGCTCCTTTTAGGTCCGGGTTACCGCCGGACCGTCGCTACTTCATGGGCGTACTCATCGCGTACTCATCGAGTGCTCATCGCAATCTCGACCTACTTCCAACTCGCGAGGTACCTGACCGCACGGTGTTCCGTGCCGTACTTCTTCTTACGGTGCCGACTGCTCGATGTACCGGCGGACGTCCGCCAGGTCGAGCGGTCCCTGGACCCTGAGGGCCCTGGGGAACGCCCGGCGGCGGACCGCCAGGTCGAGACAGACCGAGGCGGGATGCACATAAGCACCCCGGCCGGGCAGCGTACCGCGTGGATCGGGGGCGCACTCGCCCTTGATCAACACGATCCGCAGCAGATCGCGCTTGGCCGCTCGCTCCCGGCACCCCACACAGGTTCGCTCAGGGCAGGCGCGGGCATGCGTCCGGCCAGACACGTTTAAGTCTACCTCCCCGCACCGACCTCACCCCTTTGGGGCAAGAATCGAACGGTTGTTGTCGTGATCTCGCCATAGCGCAACGTGACCATGGCGGGTTCTTGTTCCCCGTAGCGGGTCAGCCCTGGTCGTCGGCCGGCTGCTCGGTGTCCGGGCGGATGTCGATCCGCCAGCCGGTCAGGCGCGCGGCCAGGCGGGCGTTCTGCCCCTCCTTGCCGATGGCCAGCGACAGCTGGTAGTCCGGCACGGTCACCCGGGCGGACCGGGCACCGAGGTCGACGACCTCCACCTTGGACACCCGGGCCGGGGACAGCGCGTTGGCGACCATCTCGGCCGGGTCGTCCGACCAGTCGACGATGTCGATCTTCTCGCCGTGCAGCTCGGCCATCACGTTCCGTACCCGGCTGCCCATCGGGCCGATGCAGGCGCCCTTGGGGTTCAGGCCCGAACGGGTGGACCTGACCGCGATCTTGGTGCGGTGTCCGGCCTCGCGGGCGATCGCCGCGATCTCGACGGAACCGTCCGCGATCTCCGGGACCTCCAGCGCGAACAGCTTCTTCACCAGATTGGGATGCGTACGCGAAAGGGTGACGGACGGACCGCGCACGCCCTTGGCGACCCGGACCACGTAGGTCCGCAGCCGCAGGCCGTGGGTGTAGTCCTCGCCCGGCACCTGCTCCTGCACCGGCAGGATCGCCTCGAGCTTGTCGTCCAGCTTCACCAGGACGTTCTTCGGGTCCTTGCCCTGCTGCACCTGGCCGGCCACGATGTCGCCCTCGCGGCGGGCGTACTCGCCGAACGTCACGTCGTTCTCGGCGTCGCGCAGCCGCTGCTGGATGACCTGGCGGGCGGTGCTCGCCGCGATGCGGCCGAAGTCCGACGGCGTGTCGTCGAACTCCTTGGGCTCCTGCCCCTCCTCCAGGTCCGCCGGGTCCTCCTTCGCCCACACCGTCACGTGACCGGTCTGCCGGTCCAGCACGACACGGGCGTGGCGGCGGGCTCCCTCGGTGCGGTGATAGGCGATGAGGAGGGCCGACTCGATGGCCTCGACCAGCAGGTCGAAGGCGATCTCCTTCTCCTGTGCCAAGCCCCTCAGGAGCTTCACGTCGATGTCCACGGCTACGCCTCCTCTTCCTTCTTGTCCTTGCGGTTGAACTCGATCTCCACGCGCGCCTTCGCGATGTCCGGGAACGCGACGCGGCGGGCGGTGGGCTTGCGCCCCTTCACGCCCGGCACCTCGAGATCGAGGCCCTCGTCGTCCACGGAGAGGATGCGGGCCACCAGTTCGCCGCTCTCGTGCAGCTGGAACTTCACCAGGCGGCCGGTGGCGCGTACGTAGTGGCGGTGCTCGGTCAGCGGGCGGTCCGCGCCCGGCGAGCTGACTTCGAGGACGTACTCCTCGTCGCCCATCGCGTCCGTCTCGTCGAGCTTCTCGGAGATGGCGCGGCTCAGCTCGGCACAGGCGTCGAGCTCCACGCCCTCGTCCGAGTCCACGACGATCCTCAGCATCCGCCGCCGGCCCGCCCGGGACACCTCGATCTCCTCGAGGTCCAGGTCCTCTGCGCTGACCAGCGGTTCCAGCAGCCCGCGCAGCCTTTCGCTCTGGGTGGTGCTCATCCGGGTGACTCCTCGGCCGCGTGTGCTGTTGTGGGATCGTCGCGTGTCAGACCAAAGGGTATCCGGTCGCGGGGGGTGTTGCCGTCCACCTCCCGACGGGCCGCGGGTACGCTCGCCTGCGGTGATCTTCGGATCGTGCTGGTCATGGCGGTTCACGGCGGAAGGAGTGACGCGTGGGGTCCACGGGAACGACACGCAGACGCGCCCTCGTCGCGACGGGCGCGGTCGCCGCGGCCGGTGTGCTCGGCGCGTGCACACCCGGCGGACCGGGCGGTACGGGGACGGCCCCGGCGTCCGAGCGCGCCGCCGCCCGCGCCGAGGCCGCCCTGCGGCGCCGGTCGGCGGCGACGAGCACGGCGCTGCTGACCCGGTACGACGACGTCCTCGCCGCGCACCCCTCGCTGGCCGCCCGGCTGGCGCCGCTGCGCGCGGCCGTGGCGGCGCACGTCACGGCGCTCGCGCCGGGCGGCTCGCCCCCGGCCCCGAGCGCCCCGGCGGACGCCCCGGCCCGCGCGGGCGCCTCCACCGCCCCCTCCCCCGTGCCCGCCGACCCGGTCGCCGCCGTGGCGGAGCTGGCCGCGGCGGCACGGCGGGCCGCCGACGCGCACGCCGCGGCCCTGCTCGGCGCACCGCCCGAGTACGCGCGGCTGCTCGCGTCCGTCGCCGCCGCGAAGGCCACGCACGCGTACCTCCTGACCGGCGAGGGGAGCCCGGCATGAACGAGCAGGCGGCCGTGACCGGTGAGGCCCCGGACGGGAAGGCCCTCGAAGCCGCGCAGGCCGCGCTGGCCGCCGAGCACGCCGCGGTGTACGGGTACGGGGTCGTCGGCGGCCGGATCGGCGACACGCGCGCGGCGGAGGCGAGCGCCGCGTACGCCGCGCACCGGGCCCGGCGGGACGCGCTGGCGCGATCGGTCCGCGAGCTGGGCGGGAAGCCCGCCGCGTCCGCCGCCGCGTACACGCTGCCGTTCCCGGTGCCGGACGCGGCCGCGGCCGTACGGCTGGCCGCCGAACTGGAGGACCGCGTCGCGGGCGTCTACTCCGACCTCGTACGGGCCACGGACGGCCCGCTGCGGCGGGAGGCGGCGAGCGCGCTGCGGGAAGCAGCGGTGCGGGCGGTCCGCTGGCGCGGCACCGGCGTAGCCTTTCCTGGGCTCGCCGAGCGGAGCTGAGCCCGGTCCACGAGGAACGCGAGCCCCGGCCACTGTGAGCCGCGGCTCCGAGAGGGAACAACGCACGCATGGGTTTTGAAGCGCCACAGCGACTGGTGCGGGCACTCGGCGAGACGTACGGGGACGCGGCCGCCGGCGACTGGCTCGCCCGGCTGCCCGAGCTCGCCCGGGAGGCGGTGGACCTGCGGCGTCTGGACGTCGAGCGGGTCATCGCGCCGGGCGGGCGCAGCAGCCTGGTCGTGCTCGTCACGTTGCCGGACGGCACCCCCGCCGCGCTGAAGGTCGCGCCGCCGTTCGCCGCGCCCGACCTGGAGCGGGCGGCGCTCACGCACTGGGACGGCTGGGGCGCCGTGCGGCCGCTGGACGGCGCGGGTCCCGACCTGCTGCTGGAGCGGCTCCACACCGAGGTGAGCCTGCGCTCGCTGCCCGAGGCGAAGGCGCTGCTGGAGGCCGCGGGCACGGTGCGCAAGCTGTGGGTGGCGCCGGCCGAGGGCCACGGGTTCGAGTCGGTCGCCGAGCGGACCGCGCGGCAGGCGGAGGCGATGCGGGCGGCGAAGGACGCGGAGACGGCCGGGCTGGTGGCGGCGGCGCTCGACGCGCGGGACGGGCTCGTCGCCGACGCCCCGGAGGAGCTGCTGCTGCACGGCAACTTCCGCCAGGGCAAGGTGCTGGCCGGTGACCGGGCGCCGTGGCTGGCGGTCGGGCCGGAGCCGCTCGTCGGTGAGCGGGCGTACGACCTGGCCCGGCTGGTCCGGGACCGGGTCGAGGACCTCGTCGCGGCGGCGTCGGGCGCGGCGTCGGGCCGCCGCCGGGTGAACAAGCTGGCCGACTCGCTCGACGTGGACCGTGAGCGGCTGCGCGGGTGGACGCTGTTCCGGGCCGTGGAGTCGGGTACGCGGGCCCTCGCGGCGGGGCGGCGGCAGGACGGCGAGCTGCTGCTGGAGTTCGCCGGCTGGCTGTAGGGACGGCTCCCCCGCACTCCCCGTTCAGCCCTATAGGTGTTATCGCCCGATTGGTGCGATATTGGGCGTAAAGCATCCCTACCACCCGGTTGGACGGGAGGGCTGTCATGGTCGAGGAACTGCTGGTAACGGCGGCGGTGCTGGGGTCGGCCGCCCTCGTCTACGTCGCGGCGGCCGCCAAGGTCGTCAAGCAGTACGAGAAGGGCGTGGTCCTGCGCTTCGGCCGGCTCCGCAGCGGTGTGCGGGCACCGGGGTTCACCATGGTCGTCCCGTTCGTCGACCGGATGCACAAGGTGAACATGCAGATCGTCACCATGCCGGTGCCCGCCCAGGACGGCATCACCCGCGACAACGTCACAGTCAGGGTCGACGCGGTGATCTACTTCAAGGTCGTGGACGCCGCGGCGGCGATCATCCGGGTCGAGGACTACCGGTTCGCGGTCTCCCAGATCGCGCAGACCTCACTGCGCTCCATCATCGGCAAGAGCGACCTGGACGACCTGCTCTCCAACCGGGAGAAGCTCAACCAGGGGCTGGAGCTGATGATCGACAACCCGGCCGTCGAGTGGGGCGTGACCATCGACCGGGTCGAGATCAAGGACGTCTCGCTGCCGGAGACGATGAAGCGCTCCATGGCCCGCCAGGCCGAGGCCGACCGCGAGCGGCGGGCCCGGGTCATCAACGCGGACGCGGAGCTCCAGGCGTCGAAGAAGCTCGCCGAGGCGGCCGGTGTCATGTCGGACACCCCGTCCGCCCTCCAGCTGCGGCTGCTCCAGACCATCGTGGCCGTCGCCGCCGAGAAGAACTCCACGCTGGTGCTCCCGTTCCCGGTGGAGCTGCTGCGCTTCCTGGAGCGGGCCGCGCAGGACCCGTCGGCCTCGGCCTCGGCCTCGCCGGCCTCGCCGGACCGGCGGCACGCCGCCCCGGAGCAGCCGTCGCTGCACGTCCACGACCCCCACCTGCACGACCTGGTCGACGCGCCCCGCGAAACGGCAGCGGCGCCGGCGCCCCAGGTACGGGACGACGACGCCGGTACGGCGGGCTGCATCTGAGCGCGGAGCGCGACGGCGCGGAGCGCCACGGGCGCGGGCGGCTCGGAACGGGGTGCCGGGCGACGGTGACGCGTGCGTCGGGCGGCTCCGGGCCGGGCACCGGGCGCCGGGACGCGTGGGCCCGGCGCCCGGTGCGGAGTGGCGCGTGCGCGCGTTACGCCGAGAGGCGGGCGATCGCCTCGTCGACCGTCAGCTCCTCGCGCTCACCGGTGCGGCGGTCCTTCAGCTCGACAACGCCCTCACCGGAACGGCGGCCCGCGACGAGGATCTTCGGTACGCCGATCAGCTCCGCGTCCGTGAACTTCACGCCCGGCGACACCCCAGCCCGGTCGTCCACCAGGACCCGCAGGCCGGCCGCCTTCAGCTTCTCCGACACGTCCAGCGCCAGCTCCGTCTGGAGCGCCTTGCCGGCCGCCACGACGTGCACGTCCGCCGGGGCGATCTCGCGGGGCCAGCACAGGCCCTGCTCGTCGGCGTGCTGCTCGGCCAGGGCCGCCACCGCGCGGGAGACGCCGATGCCGTACGAGCCCATGGTGACGCGGACCGGCTTGCCGTTCTGGCCAAGGACGTCGAGCTGGAAGGCGTCGGCGTACTTGCGGCCCAGCTGGAAGATGTGGCCGATCTCGATGGCGCGGTCGATCTTCAGGTCGGAGCCGCAGTTCGGGCAGGGGTCGCCCTCCTCCACGACCACGACGTCCAGGTACTGGTCGACCTCGAAGTCACGTCCGGCGACGACGTTCCTCGCGTGCTTGCCGGGCTTGTTGGCGCCGGTGATCCAGGCCGTGCCGGACGAGACGCGCGGGTCGGCGAGGTACCGGACCTTGTCCAGGCCCTGCGGGCCGACGTAGCCGCGCACCAGGTCGTCGCGGCCCTCGAAGTCCTCCGCGGTGACCAGCTCGACGGTGGCCGGGGCCAGGTGGTCCTCCAGCTTGCCGAGGTCCACCTCGCGGTCGCCGGGCACACCGACGGCCACGATCTCGCCGTCCACCTTGACCAGCAGGTTCTTCAGCGTGTGGGAGGCCGGGACGTCCAGGTGCGCGGCGAGGGTCTCGATGGTCGGCGTGTCGGGGGTGTCCAGCTCCTCGACCGGGCCGTGCGCCGCGGGGTCCTCGGGCTGCTGCTTGAACGTGACGGCCTCGGTGTTGGCGGCGTAGTCACAGTTCGGGCAGTAGACGAAGGTGTCCTCACCGGCGGCGGCCGGGGCCAGGAACTCCTCCGACGCGGAACCGCCCATCGCGCCCGACACCGCCGAAACGATCTTGTGGCGCAGGCCGAGCCGGTCGAAGATCTTGATGTACGCCTCGCGGTGCAGCGCGTACGACTCCGCCAGGCCCTCGTCCGTGGTGTCGAAGGAGTACGAGTCCTTCATCTGGAACTCACGGCCGCGCAGGATGCCCGAACGGGGACGCGCCTCGTCGCGGTACTTCGTCTGGATCTGGTAGAGGATCACCGGCAGGTCCTTGTAGGACGTGCACTGGTCCTTGACCAGCTGCGTGAAGATCTCCTCGTGGGTCGGGCCCAGGAGGTAGTCGCCGCCCTTGCGGTCCTGGAGGCGGAACAGTTCGGCGCCGTACTCGTTCCAGCGGCCCGTCGCCTCGTACGGCTCCTTCGGCAGCAGCGCGGGCAGCAGGACCTCCTGCGCGCCGATCGCGTCCATCTCCTCGCGCACCACGCGCGACACGTTCTCCAGGACCTTCATGCCCAGCGGCAGCCACGACCAGATGCCCGCGGCGTTGCGGCGGACGTAACCGGCGCGAACGAGCAGCTTGTGGCTGAGCGTCTCGGCGTCCGCCGGGTCGTCGCGCAGTGTCTTGACCATCAACCGGGACATGCGCTGGACCTGGGCCTGGGCCATGGGAAACTCTCCTGCGGTGAAAAGTGTGATGGCTAGGAGGTTAGCTCCGGGGCGGCTGTCGGCGGAAATCAGTTCCGCCCGGCGGACCCCGCCCGGCGCGGTAGCGGCAGCGGCGCGCCCATCACCGCGTACGGCTTCGCGGCGCTCGGGAAATGCACCCGGCGGGCCAGGTCCTGGTAGCCCAGGGCGCGGTAGAGGAACCGGGCCGGATTCTCCACGTCGATCGCGGAGAGGATCGACCGGGGCTGCTCGGCGGCGTCAGTGATCGTGGTGATCAGCTCACGGCCCACGCCCCGGCCCTGGAAACCGGGGTGCACGTGGAGCTCGGTGATGACGAAGGAATCGTCCAGCCAGCCGCCGTGGCCCTCCCGGACCAGATACGGCTGGACCACCGTCGACCACCAGTGCAAACGATCGTTGGGCATCCCGTACACGAACCCGACCAGCCGCCCGGCGGGCGTCGTCGCCCCGTAGGCGCACGCCCCCGGGCTCTGGAGATGGCGCAGCACGATGTGGCGGCGCACCGCGACCTCGTCCTCGGACAGCCCGAAGGCGAGGGCCTGCACCGCGAGCGCGGCGTCCACGTGCGCGGCGAGGTCGAGCGGTCGGACCACGACGTCATCCATGCGACCGAACCTTACAAGCGGATCAGAAGAGCACGCTCATGAAGGCGCCGACCTCCTGGAACCCGACGCGGCGGTACGCGGCCCTGGCCGGCAGGTTGTAGTCGTTGACGTACAGCGAGACCACCGGCGAGACGTCCGCGAGCGCGTACCGCAGCACCGCCGCCATACCCGTCTCCGACAGGCCCCGGCCGCGGTACTCGGGCGCCACCCAGACGCCCTGGATCTGGCAGGCCTGCGGGGTCGCCGCGCCGATCTCCGCCTTGAAGACGACCTTGCCGTCCTCGATGCGGGCGAAGGAGCGGCCGGTGCCGACGAGTTCCGCGACGCGCGCCTGGTAAAGCAGGCCGCCGTCACCCGCCATCGGCGAGACGCCGACCTCCTCCGTGAACATGGCCACGCACGCCGGCATGATCACGTCCATCTCGTCCTTGCGGATCCGGCGGACGAACGGATCGGGCTCGACGTCCGGGGACGGCCGGTCGGTCACCATCAGCGGCTGGTGCGCGCGGACGTCCCGGGCGGGGCCCCAACTCGGCTCGAGGAGCCGCCACAGCTGGGCCGTCGGTTCGGCCGGGCCGACGATCGACGAGCAGCGGCGCCCGGCCCGGCGGGCGCGGTCCGCGAACGCGCGGACTGCTTCGGGGGTGGCGCAGATCGGGACCAGGTTCGCGCCGGAGTAGCAGAGCGAGCGGAGACGGCCGTCGGTGTACCAGCCCCACATCTCGCCGCCGAGGCGCCACGGGTCCAGCCCCGCGACCTGCACGCGGGAGGTCACGAACGCGTTGTCGACGGGCTCGCTCTCCAGCACGGCGAGCGCGGCGCCGAGGTCGCTGGGCTCGAGGACCCGGGTGGTGGTCTGCGTCAACACGAGGGGGCCTCACCATGCGTTCCATACGGGTCCTGGCACTGTACCTGGCGACCCGCCGCGAACGGCAGGCCAGCGCGAGCGCCTCACGGCGGAACGGCGCGCTCCCGGCCCGGCCGGTGGGGCGGAGCCCCGTCTCGCCCGCCCTCCCGTTACGGGCTCGCCCGCAGGGGCGCCCACCCCGCCCCGTTGTGGGCGGGTGCCCAGCTGGGCTCGCTGTGGGCGGGTGCCCAGCTGGGCTCGCTGTGGGCGGGTGCCCAGCTGGGCTCGCTGTGGGCGGGTGCCCCGCCGGGTCCCCGGCCCCGTTGTGGGCAAGCACCCTGCCGGTCTCGTTGTGGGCAATCGTCCCGCTAGGGCGGGACGGGTGGGCACAACGGGACCGGGGCGGTGCCTGTCGTCGGTTCGCCCTGGGGCGGTGCCCGTTCCCGGTTCGCCTGCGGGCGGTGCCTCGGCCCGGTGACCCCCGGTGGGTGGGGGGCGTGGCCCCTCCGGGCTCGCCTCCTCGGGGCCGGCGGCCTCGGGTTACGGGTAGGGGAGCCCCGGTAACGCCGCCGGTCCCCTGCGGGGGCGACCCTGCACGGCCCCACCCCGGGCGCGTCGCCGGGTGCGGGGCCGTGGGTGGTGCGGCACGGCCCCGCCCCCGGTGCGTCGCCGGGTGCGGGGCCGTGGGTGGGGCGGTACGCCCCGGTGCGGGGCGGTAGTGGCGTCAGCTGACGGTGACGGCGGGTTCGCCGGAGGTCACGCCGTCCTTCTCCATCTGCTCGGCGATCTTCAGCGCCTCTTCGATCAGCGTCTCGACGATCTTGGACTCGGGGACGGTCTTGATGACCTCGCCCTTCACGAAGATCTGCCCCTTGCCGTTGCCCGAGGCGACACCGAGGTCGGCCTCACGGGCCTCACCCGGACCGTTGACGACGCAGCCCATGACCGCGACGCGCAGCGGGACCTCCATGCCCTCCAGGCCCGCGCTGACCTGGTCGGCCAGCTTGTAGACGTCGACCTGGGCACGCCCGCACGACGGGCAGGACACGATCTCCAGACGACGCTGACGGAGGTTGAGGGATTCGAGGATCTGGATGCCGACCTTGACCTCCTCGGCCGGCGGGGCCGACAGGGAGACGCGGATGGTGTCGCCGATGCCCTCGGAGAGCAGGGCGCCGAAGGCGACGGCCGACTTGATGGTGCCCTGGAAGGCCGGGCCGGCCTCGGTGACGCCGAGGTGCAGCGGGTAGTCGCACTGGGCGGCGAGCTGCCGGTAGGCGTTGACCATGACGACCGGGTCGTTGTGCTTGACCGAGATCTTGATGTCGCGGAAGCCGTGCTCCTCGAACAGGGACGCCTCCCAGAGGGCCGACTCGACGAGCGCCTCGGGGGTGGCCTTGCCGTACTTCTCCAGCAGGCGGCGGTCGAGGGAGCCCGCGTTGACGCCGATGCGGATCGGGGTGCCCGCGTCGCCGGCGGCCTTGGCGATCTCCTTGACCTTGTCGTCGAACTGCTTGATGTTGCCCGGGTTGACCCGGACGGCCGCGCAGCCCGCGTCGATGGCGGCGAAGACGTACTTCGGCTGGAAGTGGATGTCGGCGATGACCGGGATCTGCGACTTGCGGGCGATCGTGGAGAGGGCGTCGGCGTCGTCCTGCGTGGGGCAGGCGACGCGGACGATCTGGCAGCCGGACGCGGTCAGCTCGGCGATCTGCTGGAGCGTGGCACCGATGTCGGAGGTGCGCGTCGTCGTCATCGACTGCACCGACACGGGCGCGTCGCCGCCCACGGCCACCGAGCCGACCTGGATCTTGCGGCTGACGCGGCGGTCGGCCAGCTTGGTCGGAACGGACGGGATACCGAGAGAAATCGCGGTCATCTGCTGTGCAACCCCAAGGTGTGGATCGAGGTCCCGAGATCGGCGGGCTCCGGCTTCGAGGTTACAGGCCCTCGATGACACGGCCGGACACCGCGGGGTGTCCGGCCGTTGTCGTTCACGCGTACGTACGCCGTGGGTCTACGAGATTTTTACCGGGTTGACGATGTCCGCGACCAGTACGAGCAGGGTGAAGCAGATGAAGACGCCCGCGACGACGTAGGCGACCGGCATGAGCTTGGCCACGTCGAACGGGCCCGGGTCGGGGCGCCGGAAGAGCTTGGCCACGTTGCGGCGTACGGATTCCCAGAGGGCGCCCGCGATGTGCCCGCCGTCCAGGGGCAGCAGGGGCAGCATGTTGAACAGGAAGAGGGAGAGGTTGAAGCCGGCCAGCAGGGTCAGGAACGTGGCGATGATGTTCTGGGTGGGGATGTCCAGGTTCATCACCTCGCCGCTGATCCGGGCGGCGCCGACGACGCCCACCGGGGAGTCCGCCTTGCGCTCACCGTCACTGAAGGCGGCGTTCCACAGGTCGGGGATCTTGGTCGGGAGCGCGACGATCGACTCGACGCCGTTCTCGATCATGTCCCCCATGCGGTCCACGGACTGGCCGAAGCTGAGCGGCAGGATCTCCGTCTTGGCGGCGAAGCCGAGGTAGCCGGCCGCCACGTACTTGTCGGCGACGACCTCCCCGTCGGCGTCCTTCTGGACCACGAGGTTCTTGATGAGGGTGGGGTGGAGGGTCAGCTCCTGGCCGTCGCGGACGACGGTGAGGTCGGCGGGGCCGATGGTGTCGCGGATGCGCTCGGAGAGCGTGGCCCAGTCGTCGACGGGCTTGCCGTCGAACGCGACGATCTTGTCGCCGGTCCTCAGTCCGGCGGCGTGGGCCGGCGACACCGGGTCGCCCTTGGCGCAGGTGTCGCGCTTCTCGCTCTGCTCGATCACGCACTTCTGCACGCCGGCGACCTCGGTGGTCTGGGTGGCGTACCCGAAGGTCATGGAGACGCCGAGGAAGATCGCGACGGCGAGGATCAGGTTCATGAACGGGCCGGCGAACATGACGATGACGCGCTTCCACGGCTTGCGCGTGTAGAACAGCCGCGTCTCGTCGCCGGGCTGGAGCTCCTCGTACGCCGCCGAGCGGGCGTCCTCGATCATGCCGCGGAACGGTGAGGTGGAGCGGGCCTCTATGCGGCCGTCGTCGCCGGGCGGGAACATCCCGATCATGCGGATGTAGCCGCCGGCGGGGATGGCCTTGATGCCGTACTCCGTCTCGCCCTTCTTCCGCGACCAGAGGGTGGGGCCGAAGCCCACCATGTACTGCGGGACGCGGATGCCGAAGAGCTTGGCCGTGGACAGGTGGCCGAGCTCGTGCCAGGCGATGGAGAGGAGCAGCCCGACCGCGAAGAGCGCGATGCCGAGGAGCGTCAACAGAAGTGTCATGCGCGGGCCTCCGCGGTCGCCTTCGCCGTCAGTTCACGGGCCCGGGCGCGCGCCCAGGTCTCCGCCTCCAGGACGTCCTGCGTGGTGAGGGAGGTTCCCTCGGTGGGGGTGCCGTGCTCGGTGACGACCGCCGTGACGGTGTCCATGATGCCGTTGAACGGGAGCCGCCCGGCGAGGAAGGCCTCCACGCACTCCTCGTTGGCCGCGTTGAAGACGGCCGGGGCCGTGCCGCCCAGCTCACCGACGTGCCGGGCGAGCCCGACGGAGGGGAAGGCCTCGGTGTCGAGGGGGAAGAACTCCCAGGTGGAGGCGGTGGACCAGTCGAAGGCGGGCGCGGCGTCCGGGACGCGCTCGGGCCAGCCGATGCCGATGGCGATCGGGCCGCGCATGTCGGGCGGCGTCGCCTGGGCGAGGGTGGACCCGTCGGTGAACTCAACCATCGAGTGAACATACGACTGCGGGTGGACGACCACCTCAATGCGGTCGAAGGGAATGTCGTAGAGCAGGTGCGCCTCGATGACTTCCAGGCCCTTGTTGACGAGCGTCGCGCTGTTGACCGTGATCACCGGCCCCATGGCCCAGGTGGGGTGGGCGAGGGCGTCCTCGCGGGTGACGTGGTCCAGCTCCGCCCTCGTACGGCCGCGGAAGGGGCCGCCGGACGCGGTGACGACCAGCTTGCGGACGTCGGCCCGGGTGCCGGCGGCCAGCGCCTGGAACAGCGCGGCGTGCTCGGAGTCCACGGGGATGATCTGGCCCGGCTTGGCGAGGGCCTTCACCAGCGGGCCGCCGACGATCAGCGACTCCTTGTTGGCGAGGGCGAGGGTGCGGCCCGCTTCGAGGGCGGCGAGCGTCGGCGCGAGGCCGATGGAGCCGGTGATGCCGTTGAGCACGGTGTGGCAGCCGGAGGCCGCCACCTGGGTGGCGGCGTCCGGCCCGGCGAGGATCTCGGGCAGCGGCTCGGAGCCGTACTGCTCCGCCAGCGCCTCCCGCAGCGCGGGCACCGCCTCCTCGCGCGCCACGGCCACCGTCCGCACCCGCAGGCGGCGGGCCTGCTCGGCGAGGAGCGCCGCCCGGCCGCCGGCGGCGGACAGGGCGGTGACGCGGAAGCGGTCGGGGTTGCGCAGCACCAGGTCGATGGCCTGGGTGCCGATGGACCCGGTGGAGCCGAGGACGACGATGTCCCGGCGGCCTTCGGAGGGGTCGAAGGCGATGTGCGGGTCTGCGAGGGGGGCTGGGCTGTCGCTCATGCCCCCATTCTTGCCGCATCCGCGCCGCGCCCGGACCCCGGCGTCCCTATGCGGGGGACGTGAACCGCTTCCAGTGGGCGTGGAAGCCGGGGAAGGTCTTGCGTACGCAGCCGGGGTCGTCGAAGGAGATGCCGGGGGTGCGCAGGCCCGTGACGGCGAAGGACATCACGATGCGGTGGTCGCCGTGCGTGGTGATCTCGGCGGGGGCCGGGGTGCCGGGGTGGATCTCGATCCAGTCGGGGCCGGTGGTGGCGGTGATGCCGAGGCGGCGGAGGTTCTGGGCGCAGGCCTCCAGTCGGTCGCACTCCTTGACGCGGGTGTTGGCGACGTCCTCGATGCGTACGGGGCCGTCCGCGTAGGGCGCGAGGGCGGCGAGGGTGGGCATGGTGTCGGAGATGTCCCGCATGGTGACGGTGAGGCCGTTCAGGCGGCCGGTGCCGCGGACGGTGGTGGCGCGGTCGGTGATCGTGACGTCGGCGCCCATGCGGCGCAGCACGTCGGTGAAGCCGAGGTCGCCCTGGAGGGCGCCGGTGCCGAGGCCGGGGACGGTGACCTCGCGGCCGGTGAGCGCGGCGGCGGCGAAGAAGTAGCTGGAGGTGGAGGCGTCGGGCTCGATGGCGTAGGTGGTGGCGCGGTAGCCGGTGGGCGGGACGGTGAAGACGTGGCCGTCGCGGGTGGGTTCGGCGCCGAAGGCGCGCATCATCGCGAGGGTGATCTCGACGTACGGCTCGGAGACGAGGTCGGTGACCGTGATGGTGAGGCCCTCGGCGGTGAGCGGGCCGAGCATCAGCAGGGCGGTGAGGTACTGGGAGGATTGGCCGGCGTCCAGGGTGAGCGCGCCGCCCTTGATGCCGGCGGCGGCGATCCGCAGCGGGTGGTGGCCCTCGGCGTCCTCGTGGCGGAGGTCGACGCCGAGGGTGCGCAGGGCCTCGGTGAGCGGGCCGAGGGGGCGGCGGCGCATCTGCGCGGAGGCGTCGAACCGGAAGTCGCCGTGTCCGGCGGCGGCGAGCGCGGGCAGGAACCGGGCGGTGGTGGCGCCGTCGCGGCAGTAGACGTCGGCGGTGCCGGCGGGGGGCCCGGCGGGGCGGCCCTGGATGTGCCAGGCGTCGGGGGTGCGGTCGACGGCGTACCCGAGGGTGGTGAGTCCTTCGGCGAACCCCTCGGTGTCGTCGGACACCAGCGGGCGCAGGAGGGTGGTGGTGCCGTCGGCCGCGGCGGCGAGGAAGAGGGCGCGGGCGGTGACGGACTTGGAGCCGGGGATGTCGATGACGGTCACGGCGCCCATCCTGCCGTCCGGGGGCGGGTGGGCGCCGCGCGTCTCACGGGCTGGTCAGCGGATGGGACGGTGGACGTTCTCCCTGGTGGTGGGGCCGGGGGTGGCGTCGGCGATCCAGGGGCCGTCGCCGCTGGGGTCGATGATCCCGTCCTCCAGCCAGCTGTAGGTGCCGGACAGGACGCCCTTGACGACCTTGCGGTCGAGGTCGTCGGTGTTGCTCCACAGGCGGCCGAACAGCTCTTCGACGCGGATGCGGGACTGGCGGCAGAAGACGTCCGCGAGCTGGTAGGCCTCGCGGCCGTGCGCCTCGGTGGTGCGCAGCAGTTCGGCGCGTACGCAGGCGGCGCTCATGGCGAACAGTTCGGCGCCGATGTCGACGATCCGCCCGAGGAAGCCCTGCTTGGTCTCCATGCGGCCCTGCCAGCGGGACATGGCGTAGAAGGTGGAGCGGGCGAGCTTGCGGGAGGTGCGCTCGACGTAGCGGAGGTGGGTGGCGAGGTCGGCGTGGCCGGCGGGGTGGAAGTCGGCGTAGGCGCGGGGCAGCTGGCCGGGTCCGGCCACGAGTTTCGGCAGCCAGCGGGCGTAGAAGACACCGGCCTGGGCGCCGGCCTTCGCCTTGTCGCCGAGGGTCTTGTCGGGGTCGATGATGTCGCCGGCGACGGCGAGGTGGGCGTCGACGGCCTCCCGGGCGATCAGCAGGTGCATGATCTCGGTGGAGCCCTCGAAGATGCGGTTGATGCGCAGGTCGCGCAGGAGCTGTTCGGCGGGTACGGCGCGTTCGCCGCGGGCGGCGAGGGACTCGGCGGTCTCGTAGCCGCGGCCGCCGCGGATCTGGACCAGTTCGTCGGCGATGAGCCAGGCCATCTCGGAGCCGTACAGCTTGGCGAGGGCCGCTTCGATGCGGATGTCGTTGCGGTCCTCGTCGGCCATCTGGCTGGAGAGGTCGACGACGGCTTCGAGGGCGAAGGTGGTGGCGGCGATGAAGGAGATCTTCGCGCCGACGGCTTCGTGCGCGGCGACGGGCTTGCCCCACTGTTCGCGTACGGAGGACCATTCGCGGGCGATCTTCAGGCACCACTTGCCGGCGCCGACGCACATGGCGGGCAGGGACAGGCGCCCGGTGTTGAGCGTGGTGAGGGCGATCTTCAGGCCGGCGCCCTCGGGGCCGATGCGGTTGGCGGCGGGGACGCGGACCTGGTGGAAGCGGGTGACGCCGTTCTCCAGGCCGCGCAGGCCCATGAAGGCGTTGCGGTTCTCGACGGTGACGCCCTCGGAGCCGGCCTCGACGATGAACGCGGTGATGCCGCCCTTGTGGCCCTCGAACTTCGGTACGCGGGCCATGACGACCATCAGGTCGGCGACGACTCCGTTGGTGGTCCACAGCTTGACGCCGTCGATGACGTAGTCGTCGCCGTCGGGGACGGCGGTGGTGGCCAGGCGGGCGGGGTCGGAGCCGACGTCGGGCTCGGTGAGCAGGAAGGCGGAGATGTCGGTCCGGGCGAGGCGGGGGAGGTAGGTCTCCTTCTGCTCGGGCGTGCCGAACTGTTTGAGCGGCTGCGGTAGGCCGATCGACTGATGGGCGGAGAGCAGGGCGCCGACGGCGGGGCTGACGGAACCGACCAGGGCCAGGGCCTTGTTGTAGTACACCTGGGTGAGGCCGAGGCCGCCGTACTTGGTGTCGATCTTCATGCCGAGGGCGCCGATCTCCTTGAGACCGTCGATCACGGCGTCCGGGATGCGGGCCTCCCGCTCGATCAGGGCACCGTCGATCTTGGTCTCGCAGAAGTCGCGGAGTTTGGCGAGGAATTCCTCGCCCCGCTGGGCCTGCTCGGTGGCGGGCATCGGGTGCGGGTGGATCAGGTCGAGCCGGAAGCGGCCCAGGAACAGCTCCTTGGCGAAACTGGGCTTGCGCCAGTCCTGTTCACGGGCCGCCTCGGCGACCTGGCGGGCTTCGCGCTCGGAGACTTTGGGCTTGTGGTGGGGGCCGGACATGGTGGGCTCACCTCGCCGCGTTCGGGGGCGGCCGGCCGGTGGTCCTACCGACCGGTGCTACCCGACCGTATTACCCGATCGCGGCGGGTACGAAAAGACGGCCGGAGCCCCCGCACAGTGGGCTCCGGCCGCCGGTCTGGGCCGTACGAGTGACGTGTGGTTACAGGGCCAGGCCCGTGAGGACCAGCACGCGCTCGTAGGTGTAGTCGTCCATCGCGAACCGCACGCCCTCGCGGCCGACGCCGGACTGCTTGGCGCCGCCGTACGGCATCTGGTCGGCGCGGTACGACGGGACGTCGCCGATGATCACGCCGCCGACCTCGAGGGCGCGGTGGGCGCGGAAGGCGGTCTGGAGGTCGTGGGTGAACACGCCCGCCTGGAGGCCGAACTTGGAGTCGTTGACCTTGGCGAACGCGTCGGCCTCGCCGTCGGCCTTCTGGAGGGTGAGGACCGGGCCGAAGACCTCCTCGCAGGCGAGGGTGACATCGGCGGGCAGGTTCTCCAGGACGGTCGGGGCGTAGGTGGCGCCGTCGCGCTTGCCGCCGGTGAGCAGCCCGGCACCGGCGTTGACGGCCTCGTCGACCCAGGCCTCGACGCGCTTGGCGGCGTCCTCGCTGACCAGCGGGCCGACGTCGGTGGAGTCGTCGGACGGGTCACCGGTGCCCTGGGCCTCGACCGCGGTGACGACCTTGGCGACCAGGCGGTCGTAGACGGAGGCGTCGGCGATGACCCGCTGGACGGAGATGCAGGACTGGCCGCCCTGGTAGTTGGAGAAGGTGGCGATGCGGGTCGCCGCCCAGTCCAGGTCCTCCTCGCTGGACCAGTCGCCGAGGACGACGGCGGCGCCGTTGCCGCCCAGCTCCAGGGTGCAGTGCTTGCGCGGCACGGACTCCTGGATGGCGTAGCCGACCTTGTCGGAGCCGGTGAAGGAGATGACGGGCAGGCGCTCGTCCTGGACCAGGGCCGGCATGCGGTCGTTGGTGACCGGCAGGATCGACCAGGAGCCGGCCGGCAGGTCGGTCTCGGCGAGCAGCTCACCCAGGATCAGACCGGAGAGCGGGGTGGCCGGGGCGGGCTTGAGGATGATGGGCGCGCCGACGGCGATGGCCGGGGCGATCTTGTGGGCGCACAGGTTCAGCGGGAAGTTGAACGGCGCGATGCCGAGGACGACGCCCTTGGGGAAGCGGCGCGTGAGGCCCAGGCGGCCGGTGCCGCCGGCGTCGGTGTCGAGGCGCTGGGCCTCGCCGCCGTTGAAGCGGCGGGCCTCTTCGGCGGCGAAGCGGAACACGGAGACGGCGCGGCCGACCTCGCCGCGGGCCCACTTGATGGGCTTGCCGTTCTCGGCGGAGATCAGCTGGGCGATCTCCTCGGTGCGCTCGGCGAGCCGCTTCGACACGTGGTCGAGGGCGGCGGCGCGGACGTGGGCCGGGGTGGCGGCGAACTCGTCGATCACCGCGTGGGCGGCGGCCACGGCCTCTTCGACCTGGGCCTCGGTGGGCACGCTCACCCGGCCGACGGTGCGGCCGTCCCAGGGGGAGGTGACGTCGAAGGCGGTCTCGCCGGTGGCCTGGCGGCCGGCGAGCCAGAAGGCGGTGGCAGTCATGAGTGAATCCGGCCCTTTCGAAGCTGTGCGGGGTGGGGGCTTCCTCTGCTCACACGGTAGGGCCGGTCGGCCGCGCGGTCGCTTGTCCGGGATGGAGTGGTGCCGGGGCTCAGTTTCGCCGTTCCGTACTGACGATGAGGCACACCCCGGCCACGACGACGGCGCCGCCCAGCGCGATGGGCCAGGTCACGGCTTCGCCGAGGATGAGGGCGCCGAGGGCGACGGCGACGACGGGGTTGACGTAGGCGTAGGTGGCGACCAGGGACAGCGGGGCGGTCTGGAGCAGCCAGGCGTACGCGGTGAAGGCGATCAGCGAGCCGAAGAGGACGAGGTAGGCGAACGCGGTCCAGGAGCGGGCGGAGACGTCGGCCAGCTCCAGGCCGTGGTGCTCGCCGCGGACGAGGCCGACGAGCAGGCACCCGAGGCCGCCGGCGACCATCTCGTACGCGCTCGCCGTGAAGGGGTTGGCGGGCATCGGCATGCGGGAGGCGGAGAAGGACCCGGCCGACCACAGGACGGACGCCACGACGACGGTGAGCACCCCGCCGATCCGCACCTCGCCGCTGAGGCCGGGGAGGGTGAGGACGGCGAGCCCGGCGAGGCCGAGGAGGACCCCGGCGTACGCGCCGGCGCCGGGCCGCTCCCCGAAGACGGTACGGAGCACGACGACCCAGGCGGGCACGATCGCCACGAGCAGGGCGGCCAGCCCGGAGGGGACGGACGTCTCGGCGAGGACGACGAGCCCGTTGCCACCGAGGAGCAGCAGCAGTCCGACGACGGCGGCGGAGGCGAGCTGCCGGGGCGCGACCTTCAGGACGCCGATCCCCTTCCGCCAGGCCAGCAGCGCGGCGAGCAGCACGCCGGCGACGACGAAACGGCCGCCCGCGGAGAGGAAGGGCGGCATGGTCTCGACGACGACCCGGATGCCGAGGTACGTGGACCCCCACACCACGTACACGATCGCCAGCGCGGCCCACACGGCACCGGTGATGCGGCGGGCGGCCGGCTTTCGCGGCGGGCGGCGGGCGCGGTCGGAGGTGGCGGGGGCGGCGGGGGTGGGGGCGGGATCCGCGGCGGGGCTTGTCATGCACCGGAGGTTAGGGAGTTGCCGGGTGGAACGGCAATGATTTTGCCCGGATGCGGGCAGGGATCCGGCTTTCGGTGGCCGCGCCCCACCCGCCGGCCCGCAGTCGGCGACGTACCCGGGGCGGGGCCGTGCAGGGTCGCCCCCGCAGGGGTTGGCGGCTTCGGCGGGGCTCCCTTTCCCGTCACCCAGGGCCGCCGGCCCCGAGGGGGCGAGCCCGGAGGGGCCACGCCCCCCATCCACCGGCAGTGTCCGCCGCCCACCGGCACCGCCGGTCGGATGCCGGCTGCGGGTCGCGGGTGGGGGTCAGGGCGTCGGGGCGCCGCCCGTCGCCTTGAGGGCCAGCCAGAGCTCCATTCGTACGTCGGGGTCGTCCAGCGAGCGGCCCAGGATCTCCTCGACGCGGCGCATGCGGTACCGGAGCGTGTGCCGGTGGACGCCCAGGTCCGCGGCGGCGGCGTCCCACTGGCCGTGGCGGGAGAGCCAGGCGCGCAGGGAGGCGACCAGATCGCCGCGACCGGTCGCGTCGTGTTCGTACAGCGCCCGCAGCATGCCGTCGGCGAACGCGCGCACCGCGTCGTCGGCGAGCAGGGGCAGGACCGACCCGGCCGCCAGCTCCTCGTGCTCGACCAGGGCGCGGCCCCGGCGGCGGGCCACCGACAGCGCCTGTTCGGCCTGCTTGTAGGCGGTCGCGGCGGCGATGGGCCCGGTCGGGGCCGACAGGCCGATCATCACCCCGGCCTCCTCCGCCTCCTGCGCGGCGTACGTCTCGCAGGCCCCGGCCACCGCTCCCCCGTCCCCCGCGAGGACCACCAGCCGCTCGTTCCCCTCGGGCACTGCCAGCACCGCCTCGCCCGTGCTGGCAGCCGCGGCCTCCAAGGACTCGGCGAGTGCGCCGAGCGGCGCTTCCGCGGCCGGGTCGCGGTCGGCCTGGGGGGCCGGTTCGGCGATCAGCAGCCGGAACGGGGCGTCGAGCAGGCCCCCGTACAGGTCTCCGGCGACCGCCCTGGCGTGGTCGGGTTCGCCGGCCAGCATCATGCGCAGCACCGCCACGCCGAGCCGCTGCTCGGCCGCCTGGAGGGAGCGGGAGCGCTCGGTGGTGAGCGTGAGCAGGGCGATGGCGGAGTGGACGGCGTATCGTTCCGCCGTTCCGAGCGGCGCGCCCGTGCCGACGGCGAGGGCGCCGCGCACCCGGCGGCCGCTGCCGAGCGACTGGAGCTCCACGCGGTCGTCGGTGCCGCCGACCACCGCGCTCGCGGGCGCCGCGCGCTCGCGCAGCCGCTGTACGTCGGGGGTGAGGCGGGCCGCGCGGCGGGCGGCCCAGTCGGGCGCCGCGGCGAGGACGGCGCCGGACGCGTCGTACAGCGCGGCCCAGCCGTCCACGTGTGCGGCGAGCCGCACCACGACCGCGGCCGGGCCCTCGGCGAGGGCCGCCCGGGTCATCTCCCGCTGCGCCTCGAACCCGGCGGTCACGGCCCGGTACTGGTCCGCCGCGACCGCCGCGGACACCGCCTTGGCGATGGCGAGGAACGGGGTGCGGCGCGGCACCTCCAGCAGCGGCAGGCCCTCGTCACCGGCGGCGTCCACCAGGGCCTGCGGGGTCTCGTCGTAGTTGACGCCGACGGCGAACGCGAGCCCGACGACCCCGGCGTCGGACAGCCGCTTGACGTAGCGGCGCATGGCCTCGGGGTTCTCCGCGTCGAGCTTCATCGCGGTGACCATCAGCAGCTCACCGCCCTCCATGTAGGGGACGGGGTCGGCGAGCTCGCTGGAGTGCGCCCAGCGCACGGGCGTCTCGAGGCGGTCCTCCCCGGCGCGGACGGTGAGCTTCAGCGCCGAGTGCTGGACGAGCGAGGCGAGCGTGAGCGGCATGGCGGGTCCGTCGGACTTTCGGAAGGGGGTCACGGAAGGGTTTTACGCCGTCCCGTATGAACGACTCGCTTCAATTCTGCCAGGTTGTCGTGGAGCGTCAGGTCCGCAGGTCGACCAGAAGCGGAGGGACGTGTTCCCCCCGGACGCCCGTCAGGGACAGTACGGCATGCCCGGGAGGCACCGCGTGGGCGAGGTCGGAGGCGGACCAGCGCTGCCGCTCGACCTCCCGCACGGTCACCGCCTCGGCCGTGGCCGCCTTGCCGGTGACCAGGCGGCGCATGAAGTGCAGCGCCTTGGTGAGCGGCTCGTCGGAGATGATCTGCCGGTTGGTCACGTCGCGGGTCTGCACCCACTCGGTGCCCCACGTCTCGGCGAACCGCCCGCCGTCCCAGGACGCGATCCCGGCGAACGCCATCCTGCACCCCACCGCGCCCAGCAGCGGTCCGCGCAGCGCCTCCGGCACGTCCTCCAGGGTCCGCAGCGCCAGGACGACACCCGCGTTGGCGGAACGCAGCCGCTGGACGGCGCGTACGGAGTCGGCGGTCACCGTGTACGTGGCGTCGTCCAGGACCAGGCAGGCGAACAGGGACCGGTCCGCGCGGCCCAGCGCGGCCTCGGTGAACTGCGCCAGCAGCAGCCGCGCCACGATCCGCGACGCCTCCGCGTGCCCGCGCTCGGGCAGGTCGACGCGGACCCGCAGCGGGTGCTCGACGGCGCGCAGCGAGAAGCGGTGCCCTTCGGGACCGGTGGTGAAGAAGCGGGCGAAGGCGGGGCGGTCGAGGAACGCGATCCGTTCCGCGAGCAGCACTCCGACGTCGTCGCCACGCTCGGCCTGCCGCTGCCGGGCGTCCAGCTCGCGCAGTTGCGCCGGGTCGTCCGCGACGGCCTCCCGCAGCGCGGCCAGCGCGCCCGGCGCCCCGCCGAGCAGTTCGCGCAGCTCCGGCACGGCGGGGAAGTGGCCGTGCGCGACGCGGTAGGGGCCGATGAGCTGGGCCAGGGCGGTCGCGGCGCGGCGGCTGTCGGGGACGAGGTCGCCGACCAGTGCCTCGGCCAGCATCCGGGCGGCTTCGTCGGGGTCGTCGGCGCCGCCGTAGAGGTCGAGGTCGTGGCTGGAGTCGGGGCGGCCGACGGACACGATCACGTCGAAGGCCTGGTCGGGGGCGAGGGCGCTGCCGTGCGCGGTCACGGCGACGACGGCGGCGCGGTTGGCGAGGGCCTGGAGGCACAGCGACTCCACGACCGGGCGGACCAGCCGGACCGTCTTGCCCGACCCGGCGGGCCCGACGGCCACCAGCGAGGTGCCCAGCACGGCGGGCTCCAGGGCGACCCCGGTGGTCCGCCGGGCGTAGGGGTTGCGGGGGTGGTCGGCCGCGGTGCCGATCCGCACCTGGGCGGTGGCCAGGTCGTGCGCGGCGGTACGCACCGGCAGGTCGCGCACGCCCGAGGGGTGCGCGCAGGCGGCGGGCCCGTGGACGCGCACGGCGTCGGTGAACGCGGCGAGCCGGTCCGGATGCGTCCGCACGCCCTGCCAGGCGCGCCGGATGCGGGCGTAGTCCACGTCGCGCAGCGCCCCGGACCGGGTGGCCTCGGCGAGCCGCTGGGCGGCCTCGGTCAGCCCGGCGTCCCGCAGTTCGGGCCAGTCGACGGGGTCGGCGCCCGGTGGGGGCGGCGGGGGCGGGGTGTCCTTCTTGCGGGCGTACCGGCGCCAGATCTCGGGGACGTGGCCGATCCGGGCGAAGAAGACGAGGAGGCCGCCGCCGACGAGGGCGTAGTACACGTAGCTGGCGGTGGCCCACGTGCCGGGCTGGGTGCGCCACTCGTCGGGGGTGAGGACGAGGAGCGGCCACAGCCAGTAGTAGCCCAGGTACCCGTTCCACAGCAGGGACCACAGGAGCCAGCCGCTGAGCAGGGCGATCACCGCGCCCGCGAACAGCCGCCGCGCGGGCACCGCCTCCGGCTCCTCCTCGGGGCGCGGCCGGTGCCCGAACCGCCACACCCCCGGCTCGGCCGCGGGGCGGGGCGCGCGGAGCCACTGGGCGGTGCCGCCGCCGGCGGGCTCGGGGGCGTGCCGGGGCGGGGGCGGCACGGGCGGCTTCCCGACGTGGCTGCGCCGTGCCTCGTACGTACCGTCGGTGTCCATGAACCCCTGCCCCCTGACCAGCCGGGTCGCGCCTGCCTGTGCACCCGTCAATCTAGTGCGTGGACGCCCCCGTTGCCCCGCCCCGCCGCCGTCCGCCCGGGCGGGGAGGTGCGGGCGGGGTGCGGTGCCGTACGGGGGACGCGCCACCTCCTCTATGTCCGTCCCGGACAAGGACACGGCACCGACCACTCCCTAACGGAGCATGCCCGCCCCCCTCCCTCGCGCCTAGCCTGCGGAAGAAAGAGAAGTAGCGTCCGAAAGACCCCACCCCAGGAGCCCCGCATGACCGATATCCCGCAGGAGCGCCGCGTCGTCACCGCCATTCCCGGCCCGAAGTCGCAGGAGCTTCAGGCCCGCCGTCTGTCCGCGGTGGCGGGTGGCGTGGGCTCCGTGCTGCCGGTCTTCACGACCCGCGCCGGTGGCGGCGTGATCGAGGACGTGGACGGCAACCGCCTGATCGACTTCGGTTCCGGTATCGCCGTGACCTCCGTGGGCGCCTCCGCCGAGGCGGTCGTGCGCCGCGCGAGCGCCCAGCTGGAGCAGTTCACGCACACCTGTTTCATGGTCACGCCGTACGAAGGTTACGTCGAGGTCTGCGAGGCGCTGGCCGAGCTGACGCCGGGCGACCACGCGAAGAAGTCCGCGCTGTTCAACAGCGGCGCCGAGGCCGTGGAGAACGCGGTCAAGATCGCCCGCTCGTACACCAAGCGCCAGGCCGTCGTCGTCTTCGACCACGGCTACCACGGCCGTACGAACCTGACGATGGCGCTCACCGCCAAGAACATGCCGTACAAGCACGGCTTCGGCCCGTTCGCGCCCGAGGTCTACCGCGTGCCGGTGGCCTACGGCTACCGCTGGCCGACCGGTGCGGAGAACTGCGGCCCCGAGGCCGCCGCGCAGGCGATCGACCAGATCACCAAGCAGATCGGCGCCGAGAACGTCGCCGCGATCATCATCGAGCCGGTGCTCGGTGAGGGCGGCTTCATCGAGCCGGCCAAGGGCTTCCTGCCCGCGATCGTCAAGTTCGCCAACGACAACGGCATCGTCTTCGTCGCGGACGAGATCCAGTCCGGCTTCTGCCGCACCGGCCAGTGGTTCGCGTGCGAGGACGAGGGTGTCGTCCCGGACCTGATCACCACCGCCAAGGGCATCGCGGGCGGCCTCCCGCTCGCCGCCGTCACCGGCCGCGCCGAGATGATGGACGCCGTCCACGGCGGTGGCCTCGGTGGTACGTACGGCGGCAACCCGGTGGCCTGCGCCGGTGCACTCGGCGCCATCGAGACGATGAAGGAGCTCGACCTCAACGGCAAGGCCAAGCGCATCGAGGAGGTCATGAAGGGCCGCCTCACCGCCATGCAGGAGAAGCACGAGATCATCGGTGACATCCGCGGCCGCGGCGCCATGATCGCGATCGAGCTCGTCAAGGACCCGGCGGCCAAGGAGCCGAACCCGGAGGCCGCCGCCGCGCTCGCCAAGGCCTGCCACGCCGAGGGCGTGCTCGTCCTCACCTGTGGCACCTACGGCAACGTGCTGCGCTTCCTGCCGCCGCTGGTCATCGGCGAGGAACTCCTGAACGAGGGCCTCGACGTGATCGAAAGCGCGTTCGCCGGTCTGTGACGCGGAGCGACCGGTTGTGAAGAACCGGTGGGGGGCCGATGGCGGGATCGGGATCCGGCTGTCGGCCCCCCATTCTCTGCCGTACGGTTTCTGCAGATGAGAGAAACACCCCGCTCGCAGGTGACTGCGGGCGATGCCGTGGCGAAGCCTCCCCAGCGACGTCCCGGCCGTGCCCTCGCGCACACCACCGGAGCCTCTGGCTCCGGGTCTCCTCACCGATCGGACAGTCGCCCGCCCCACACCCCCCGGGGCGCGCGGCGCACCGGTCCTGGCGGCCGCCCCGGAACCACCCCCCCTGTTCCGGGGCGGCCGGCTTTTCCCCTTCCGACCCGCCTGGCCCTCCTGTCACTGCCGGTCGCGCTCTTCGCGGTCGTGACCTGGCAGGTCGTCGCCGACGGCCCCCTCACCCGCCTGGACGAACGCGCGAGCCGCGCCCTCGCCGGCGCCGGCCCCACCCCCCTGACCGAGCTGCTCGCCGACCTCGGGAACCTCCAGGTCGCCCTCCCCGTCCTGCTGGCCGCCATGGCGTACGCGGTGTGGCGCGGCCGCCGCGCCCAGGCGCTGTACGCCGGGCTCGCGATGGCCCTGGTCCCGGCCCTGGTCGTGCCGCTGAAACTGCTCGTGGACCGGGTCGGCCCGCTCACCCCCGCCACCGGCTACTACCCGTCCGGGCACACGGCGACCGCCCTGGTGGCGTACTGCGGGGCGGCCCTGCTCGTGCACCGGCGTCTCCTGCCCGTCGCCGTGCTGCTGACGGTCGCGACCGGCACCGGGCTGGTGCTGCGCGGCTACCACTGGCCGCTGGACGTGCTGGCCAGTGCCTGCCTGTTCGCCCCCGTCCCGGTGCTCCTGGCCCGGCGCTCCCGCCGGACGGCCGGCGAGGGCCAGGACTCCTGACGCGGGCGCCTCACGGCTCCTGACCCCGCCCGTCCGGATGCCCCTGCCGCCTGGGCAGGCGCGCGGCCGCCTCGTGCATCGCCAGCTCCAGGAGCGCCGGGTCGGTCAGGGTTCCCCAGCCGTCCGGCGCCACCAGCCAGCGGGCCGCGCCCGTAGCCCGGCCCGGGTGCGGGACGGCGATCCAGGTGCCCCGGCCGGCGGCGCGCATGCCGGTGCCCACCCAGCGCGGGGCCGTGCCCGCGGGGACGAAGAAGCCCAGGCGCGCGTCGCCGGAGTCGGCGAGCACCGGGCCCGGCCGGTCGACGAGCCGGCACAGCACGTCGAGCGTGGCGTGGCCCAGCTCCGCCGGGGTGATCAGTACGTCCCAGCGCCGGCCCGCCGGCAGGAGCGCGACGCCGTTGCGTTCCCACTCCCACCGGCACGCGCCGGGATCCGGCGCCCCCGCTGCCAGCCACTCGACCGCGGCCTTCGCCCCCGAACCAGTCATCGCCCGCTGCCTCCGTCTCCGTGCCTGCCCCTCCGGACAGTGCGTTCACTCACAGAGAGACGGGCGGATGCGGGTCATGACGCGGGTACGCCACTCATCGTGGTGGTGAAGGGGGGTTAGGGGGCGCACACCCGGCGCGAAACCGACGCGAAACCGACCGACCCGTGGATCCGGGCCGGTGCCGGGCGGTCAGCTGTCGAAGCCGAGTCCGAGCCGGTCCATCGCCTTGAGCCACAGGTTCCGCCGTCCGCCGTTCGCGTCCGCGCGGGCCATCGACCACTTGGTCAGCCCGATGCCCGCCCAGGCGATCGGCTCCGGCGGGAACGGCAGCGGCTTGGTGCGCACCATCTCCAGCTCCGTACGCTCCGTCCGCTCGCCCGACAGCAGGTCGAGCATCACGTCCGCGCCGAACCGGGTGGCGCCCACGCCGAGCCCCGTGAACCCCGCCGCGTAGGCGACCCGGCCCTGGTGGGCCGTGCCGAAGAACGGCGAGAAGCGGGAGCAGGTGTCGATGGCGCCGCCCCAGGCGTGGCTGAACCGCAGGCCCTCCAGCTGCGGGAAGCAGTGGAAGAAGTGCCCGGCGAGCTTCAGGTACGTCTCCGGCCGGTGGTCGTGCTCGGCGGTCACCCGACCGCCGAACGGGTAGATCGCGTCGTAGCCGCCCCACAACACCCGGTTGTCGGCGGAGAGCCGGAAGTAGTGGAACTGGTTGGCGCTGTCGCCGAGGCCCTGGCGGTTCTTCCAGCCGATCGACCGGAGCTGCTCGTCGTTGAGCGGCTCGGTCATCAGCGCGTAGTCGTAGACGGGCACCGTGTAGGAGCGCACCCGCTTGACGAGCGACGGGAAGACGTTGGTGCCGAGCGCCACCTTGCGGGCGAAGATCCGCCCGTAGGGCGTGCGGACGGCCATGCCGGCACCCGCGCGGGCGAGCTCCAGGCCGCGGGTGTTCTCGTAGACGCGTACCCCGAGGTCCTCGCAGGCCCGCTTGAGGCCCCACGCCAGCTTGGCCGGGTGCAGCATGGCGACGCCGCGCCGGTCCCACAGCCCGCCGAGGAAGGTGGGCGAGGCGACCTCGGCGCGTACGGCGTCGCGGTCGAGGAGCTCCAGGTCGCCGGCGAGACCGAGGCGGCCGGCCTCCTCGTACACCTCCGTCAGCTCCGCCACCTGGTACGGCTCGGTGGCGACGTCGAGCTCGCCGGTGCGTTCGAAGTCGCAGTCGATGCCGTACGCGGAGACGGCCGCCTCGATGGCGTCGAGGTTCCGGGCGCCCATCTGCTCCAGTGCGGCCAGCTCGCCGGGCCAGCGGGCGAGGCCGTTGCCGAAGCCGTGCGTGAGGGACGCGGCGCAGAAGCCGCCGTTGCGGCCGGAGGCGGCCCAGCCCGCCTCCCGGCCCTCGATGAGGACGACGTCCCGCGACGGGTCCCGCTCCTTGGCGAGGAGCGCGGTCCACAGGCCGCTGTAGCCGCCGCCGACGACCAGCAGGTCGCAGTGCTCGGTGCCGGTGAGGGCGGGCAGCGGAGCGGGCTTGCCGGGGTCTTCCAGCCAGAAGGCGACGGGCTGGGCGTCGGAGAGTGATCGTGCAGCAGTACGCATGGCGGCTGGGGCCATGGTTTCCAACTCCCTCAGGAACTCATTGTTGTGCGGTGCGCCTGCGCCGGCCGGCCGCGACCTGGCCGGCGACGACCACCAGTACCGCGATGACGAACATCGCCGTGCCGATGACGTTGATCTGTACGGGTGTGCCGCGCTGCGCCGAGCCCCACACGAACATGGGGAAGGTGACGGTCGAACCCGCGTTGAAGTTGGTGATGATGAAGTCGTCGAACGACAGCGCGAAGGCCAGCAGGGCGCCGGCCGCGATGCCGGGGGCGGCGATCGGCAGGGTGACCCGCAGGAAGGTCTGCACGGGCCCCGCGTACAGGTCCTTGGCGGCCTCCTCCAGGCGGGGGTCCATCGACATCACCCGCGCCTTGACCGCCACCACGACGAAGCTGAGGCAGAACATGATGTGGGCGATCAGGACCGTCCAGAAGCCCAGCTCGGCGCCCATGTTCAGGAACAGGGTGAGGAGGGAGGCGGCCATGACGACCTCGGGCATGGACATGGGCAGGAAGATCAGCGAGTTGACCGCGCCGCGCGCCCGGAAGCGGTAGCGGACGAGCGCGAAGGCGATCATCGTGCCGAGCACGGTGGCGCCGAGGGTCGCCCAGGCGGCGAGCTGGAGCGACAGCGCGAGCGACCCGCACAGGTCGGCGACGCCGCACGGGTCCCGCCAGGCGTCGGCGGAGAACTCCCGCCACGCGTAGTTGAAGCGGCCCGCCGGCTTGTTGAACGAGAACACCATCACGACGATGTTCGGCAGGATCATGTAGGCGAGGGTCAGCAGACCCGCGACGACGACGAGGTTCTTGCGGAGCCAGCGCATCAGACCAGGTCCTCCGTTCCGGCCCGGCGGATGTAGACGGTGACCATGATCAGCACGATGGCCATCAGGATGAAGGACAGCGCGGCCGCCGTCGGATAGTCCAGTACCCGCAGGAACTGCGACTGGATGACGTTGCCGACCATTTTCGTGTCCGTGGAGCCGAGCAGCTCGGCGTTGACGTAGTCGCCGCTCGCCGGGATGAACGTCAGGAGCGTGCCCGACACGACGCCCGGCATGGACAGCGGGAAGGTCACCTTGCGGAAGGTGGTGGCGGGCGAGGCGTACAGGTCCTTCGCCGCCTCGTGCAGCCGGCCGTCGATCCGCTCCAGGGAGGTGTACAGCGGCAGGATCATGAAGGGCAGGAAGTTGTACGTGAGACCGCAGACCACCGCCAACGGCGTGGCCAGGACGCGGTCCCCCTGGGTCCAGCCCAGCCAGTTGGTGACGTCAAGGACGTGCAGCGCGTCCATGGCCCCGACGACGGCGCCGCCGTCCGCGAGGATCGTCTTCCACGCCAGCGTACGGATGAGGAAGCTGGTGAAGAACGGCGCGACGACCAGGACCAGGAGCAGGTTCCGCCAGCGGCCCGCCTTGAAGGCGATGAGGTACGCGAGCGGGTAGCCGAGCAGCAGACACAGGACGGTGGCGGTGCCGGCGTACAACAGGGACCGGACGAACTGGGGCCAGTACTCGGTGAAGGCCTCCCAGTAGGTCGCGAAGTGCCAGGTGACCTGGAAACCCTGCTCCAGGGAGCCGGTCTGCACGGAGGTGGACGCCTGGTACACCATCGGCAGGGCGAAGAAGACGACCAGCCACAGGATGCCGGGCAGGAGCAGCCAGTACGGGACGAGCCGCTTGCGCGCGCCCCTGGTCCGTACGGCCGGCGGCTCCGGGGCCGGGGCCTCGGACGCCCGGGGGGTGTCGGTGATCGTCACGTGGCGTCCTCCACCTTCTCCACGCCGGCGGAGATGTCCTGGGCCGCGTCCAGGCCGAAGGTGTGGGCCGGGTTCCAGTGCAGGACGACCTCGGCGCCGGGTGCGAGGCGCGCGTCGCGTTCGACGTTCTGCTCGTACACCTGGAGGCCGGTGCCGGCGGGGCCGTCGACGACGTACTGGGTGGAGACGCCGATGAAGGAGGTGGCGACGATCCGGCCGGTGACCTTGTTGCGGCCGTCGGCTATCGCGCCCGCGTCGTCGGCGTGGGCGAGCGTGATCTTCTCGGGGCGTACGCCGACGAGCAGCTTGCCGCCGGTACGGGTGTCGGCGACGCACCGGCCGGCCGGCAGCCGCAGCTTGCCCCCGCCGGCGGTGACGACGATCTCGGTGCCCGCCTCGGCGACCTCCGCCTCGATGAGGTTGGAGGTGCCGAGGAAGTTGGCCACGAAGGTGGTGCGGGGGTTCTCGTAGAGGTCGGCGGGCGCACCGAGCTGTTCGACCCGGCCGCCGTTCATCACCGCGACCGTGTCGGCCATGGTCATGGCCTCCTCCTGGTCGTGGGTGACGTGCACGAAGGTGATGCCGACCTCGGTCTGGATGCGCTTGAGCTCCAGCTGCATCTGGCGGCGGAGCTTGAGGTCGAGGGCGCCGAGCGGCTCGTCGAGGAGGAGCACCTGGGGGTGGTTGATGAGCGCGCGGGCGACGGCGACACGCTGCTGCTGGCCGCCGGACAGCTGGTGCGGCTTGTGGTTCGCCTTGTCGCCGAGCTGTACGAGGTCGAGCATGTCCCCGACCTGCTTCTTCACCGACTTGATGCCGCGCCGCCGCAGGCCGAAGGCGACGTTCTCGTGGATGTTCAGGTGCGGGAAGAGCGCGTACGACTGGAAGACCGTGTTGACCGGCCGCTTGTACGGCGGCAGGTCGGTGACGTCCGTGTCGCCGAGGAACACGGTGCCGGTGGTGGGGTCCTCCAGGCCGGCGATCATGCGGAGGGTGGTGGTCTTGCCGCACCCGGACGCGCCGAGGAGGGCGAAGAAGGAGCCCTGCGGGACGGTCAGGTCGAGCGGATGGACGGCGGTGAAGGAGCCGTAGGACTTGCTGATGCCGGACAGGCGGACGTCGCCACCGGTGTGCGTCGTGTCAGTCATGGGGTTGCGATCCCAGGGGTGTCGGGGGGCGAAGGGCGACGGGGAACGGGAGCGGGGTCGGTGCGCTGGGCAGGGGCGCGAGGGCAGGGGCGCGAGGGGGGTGCAGGGGCGCCCCGGGGCGTGCGCGCCGGGGGCGTGCGCGCCGGGGGCGTGCGCGCCGGGGGCGTGCGCGCCGGGGTGCTCAGGCGCCGATGAGCTTGGCGAACTTCTCCTCGTACGCCGTCTCTTCCTCGCTGCTGAGGGAGCGGAAGGCCCGGGACTTGGCGGCCATGGCCTTGTCCGGGAGGATCAGGGTGTTCGCCGCCAGCGCGGGGTCGATCTTGGCGAGTTCGTCGCGCACTCCGTCCACCGGGCAGACGTAGTTGATGTACCCGGCGAGCTTCGCGGCGTTGGGGAGCTCGTAGTAGAAGTCGATCAGCTTCTCGGCGTTCGCCTTGTGGCGGGCCTTGGCCGGCACCAGCAGGTTGTCGCTGGAGGTGATGTAGCCGGCGTTGGGGATCGCGAACTGGATGTCGGGGTTGTCCGCCTGGAGCTGGATGACGTCACCGGCCCAGGCGAGACATGCGGCGATGTCGCCCTTGGCGAGGTCCCCGGTGTAGTCGTTGCCGGTGAAGCGGCGGATCTGCTGGGTGTCGACGCCCTTCTGGAGGCGGCCGATCGCCGCGTCGAAGTCGGCGTCGCCGAACTTCTCCGGGTCCTTGCCCATGTCGATCAGGGTCATCCCGACCGAGTCCCGCATCTCGGACAGGAACGCGACCCGCCCCTTGAGCTTCGGGTCGTCCAGGAGCTGGGTGACCGAGTCGACCTTGCGGCCGCCGGTGGCCTTCCTGTTGTACGCGATGACCGTGGAGATGCCCGTCCAGGGGTACGAGTAGGCGCGGCCCGGGTCCCAGTCGGGGCGGCGGAACTGGGCGGAGAGGTTGGCGTACGCGTGCGGCAGGTTCGACGGGTCGAGCTTCTGCGCCCAGCCGAGCCGGATGATGCGGGCCGCGAGCCAGTCGGTGACGCATATCAGGTCCCGGCCGGTGTCCTGGCCGGCGGCCAGCTGCGGCTTGACCTTGCCGAAGAACTCGACGTTGTCGTTGATGTCCTCGGTGTACTTGACCTTGATCCCGGTGCGCCTGGTGAACGCCTCCAGGCTCGGACGCTGCTTCTCGTCCTCGCCGATGTCGATGTACTGCGTCCAGTTGGAGAAGTTGAGCTGCTTCTCCTTCGCGGAGTGGTCGGTGGAGGCGGGACCGTCGCCCTCGCGCGCGGCCGGCGGGATGCCACAGGCGCTCAAGCCGGCGAGACCGCCCAGCGTGAGCGCCCCGGCGCCCGTGGCGCGCAGCATCGAACGGCGGGTGAGGGCTCCCCGTCCGTTCGTCAGGCTCCGCCGCATCGCGGTGAGCTGTGCCGCGGAGAGGCGGCCGGGCTGGTACTGCTCCATGCGCTGTGCCTTTCGAAGCGGGCCGTCCGAAGCGGGCCGTTGAGGTCTATCGGTCCCCGAAGATCGTGCGGTGCCATTCCTTGCGGGCGACCGCCGTGTTGTCGTACATCACGTGCTTGACCTGCGTGTACTCCTCGAAGGAGTACGCCGACATGTCCTTGCCGAAGCCGGACGCCTGGTAGCCGCCGTGCGGCATCTCGCTGATGATCGGGATGTGGTCGTTGATCCAGACGCAGCCGGCCTTGATCTCGCGCGTGGCCCGTCCGGCGCGGTACACGTCACGGGTCCAGGCGGAGGCGGCGAGGCCGTAGGGCGTGTCGTTGGCGAGGGCCAGCCCCTCGTCGTCGCTGTCGAAGGGCAGCACGACGAGGACCGGGCCGAAGATCTCCGCCTGGACGATCTCGCTGTCCTGGGCGGCGCCGGTGATCAGGGTGGGCCGGTAGTACGCGCCGTCGTTGTGCGGCGCCACACCGCCGGTGACGACGGTCGCGTACGCCCGGGCGCGGTCCACGAAGGCCGCGACCCGGTCCCGCTGGGCGTGGCTGATGAGCGGGCCCAGGTCGGTGTCCTCCTGGAACGGGTCGCCGATGCGGATCGTCGCCATCAGGTCGGCGACGCCGGAGACGAACGCGTCGTACAGCGGGCGCTGGACGTACGCGCGCGTGGCGGCCGTGCAGTCCTGGCCCGTGTTGATCAGCGACCCGGCGACCGCGCCGTGCACGGCGGCCTCCAGGTCGGCGTCGTCGAAGACGACGAAGGGCGCCTTGCCGCCCAGTTCCAGGTGGAGCCGCTTGACGGTGGACGTGGCGATCTCGGCCACCCGCTTGCCCACGGCGGTCGAGCCGGTGAAGGACGTCATGGCGACGTCCGGGTGCCCGACGAGGTGCTCCCCCGCGTCCCGCCCGGCGCCGGTGACGATGTTGACGACGCCGTCGGGGATGCCCGCGTCGGTGGCCGCCTGCGCGAACATCAGCGAGGTGAGCGGGGTGAGCTCGGCGGGCTTCAGGACGATGGTGTTGCCGGCGGCGATGGCCGGGAGCACCTTCCAGGCGGCCATCTGGAGGGGGTAGTTCCACGGGGCGATGGAGCCCACCACGCCGATGGGCTCGCGGCGGACGTAGGAGGTGTGGTCGCCGCTGTACTCGCCGGCCGACTGGCCCTGGAGGTGCCGGGCGGCGCCCGCGAAGAACGCGGTGTTGTCCACGCTGCCCGGTACGTCGAACTCGCGCGTCAGCTTGATCGGCTTGCCGCACTGGAGGGACTCGGCGTGCGCGAGGTCCTCGGCCCGTTCGCCCAGGAGCGCGGCGAACCGGTGCATCGCGTCGGAGCGCTCGCCCGGGGTCGCGCCCGCCCAGCCGGGCAGCGCGTCACGGGCGGCGGCGACGGCCGCGTCCACGTCGGCGGTGGAGGCCAGCTCGTAGTCGAGGACCTTCTCCCCGGTCGCGGGGTCGACGACCGTGTGCCCGCGTCCCGAGGTCCCCGGCCGCAGCCGCCCGCCGATGTACTGTGCCCCGGCCGCGAAGCGGTCGAGTCCCTGGAAGCGGTTGTCCATGACGCTCTCCGTTGTCCCGGCTCGAATTGAGTGCCGATCCTGGCAGAGGAGTACCTGAGCAACAAGTGATTCCGTTGTTGCCTTTTGGTTAAGCGACGGAATCGGTCGACCATGTGTCGGGTGAGGGCGGGAATCTCCGTACGGAGTGTCAGTGGTGACTGCCAGACTGGCGTGCATGGAGAAGATCCACGAGCTGATCGAGCAGGTCAGCACGGGTGAGCGTGTCAAGTATCTGCACTTCTGGGGGCACACGCCGAAGCGCGACGGGACGATCGGGGCGAGCTGCCTGAGCCAGTGGTGGCCGTCGCCGTTCACCGTCGACGGCGTGTCGTACGCGACGGCCGAGCACTGGATGATGGCCGCCAAGGCCCGCCTCTTCGGCGACGCCGACGCCGAGCGCCAGGCCCTCGAGGCGCCGGACCCCGCGCTCGCCAAGAAGGCGGGGCGGCTCGTGCGCGGGTTCGACGAGACGATATGGAAGCGGGAGCGGTTCGGGATCGTGGTGGAGGGCAGCCGTCACAAGTTCGCCTCCGACCCGGAGCTGCGGGCATTCCTGCTGGCGACGGGCGACCGCGTCCTGGTCGAGGCGAGCCCGGTGGACCGCGTGTGGGGCATCGGCCTGGCCGCCGACGACCCCCGCGCCGACACCCCCGCCCACTGGCGCGGCCTCAACCTCCTCGGCTTCGCCCTCATGGAAGCCCGCGCCACGCTGCGCTCGCCCTGACCGTCCCGCTGGGCTCGCTCCCGGCGCGTTGTGGGCAGTCGTCCCGCTGGGGCTCCCACCCCGCCGTCCCGTTGTGGGCAGTCGTCCCGCTGGGCGATGGGGGTCCCCCCTGCTCGAGCGAAGCCGAGAGTTTGGGGGAGGGTGGGCACAACGGGACTGGGGCGGTGCCTGTTCCCGGTTCGCCTGCGGGCGGTGCCTCGTGCCGGTTACCCCCGGTGGGGTGGGGGCGTGGCCCCTCCGGGCTCGCCTCCTCGGGGCCGGCGGCCTCGGGTTACGGGGTAGGGAGCCCCGGTAACGCCGCCGGTCCCCTGCGGGGGCGACCCTGCACGGCCCCACCCCGGGTACGTCGCCGGGTGCGGGTGGACGCGTCAGCGCGGGACGGTGAGAGACGTGCCGAAGGGGTCGTTGTCGGAGTTGTCGTCGTACGCGTCGCGGCCCGCCTCGGTCGCGACCGTCCAGATGATGAACGCCAGGACCGTACCGCCGATCACGATGCCCACCGCGCCGAGGATGATCCCGGCGAGCGCCATGCCGTGGTTGTTCGCCTCGCCCCGGTTGGCCTTCTTGCGGCCGATGATGCCGAAGATCAGCGCGAGGATGCCGAGCACGACGCCCAGACCCCAGGCGCAGAAGAGCACTACGGAGATGATGCCGAGGACGAGCGCGGTGATGCCCATGCCGTTGGCCGGGGCCTGCTGCCAGCCGGACTGGCCGTAGGCGCTGTAGCCGGGGTAGCCCGGGTAGCCGTACGACGCTGCGGGCGGCGCGGGGGCCGGATAGCCGTAGGTGCCGGGAGCCATGGGGGGCGGCGGCAGCTCGCCCGGTACCGAGGTCATCGTCGGCTGGTCGTGCACGCCGGGCGCGGTCGGCGGCTGGTAGGGGGAGGGTTCGGGCTGCCGGCTCTCCGGCGGAGCCCACGGATCGTTCGAGTCGCTTCGCTCTGACATGGGCCCTCCCCCGTTGCGTCCGGCCATGCTAACGGCCGACCTACGATGATCCCCGACCAGCCCGCACACGGAGGACTCCGATGACCGATCTGCACCCCTTCATCGCGGGGCTGCCCAAGGCCGAACTGCACGTGCATCACGTCGGCTCGGCCTCGCCCCGGATCGTCGCCGAACTGGCGGCCCGCCATCCCGACTCGAAGGTCCCCACGGACCCCGAGGCGCTCGTCGACTACTTCACCTTCACCGACTTCGCGCACTTCATCGAGGTGTACCTGTCGGTCGTGGACCTCGTCCGCACGCCGGAGGACGTGCGGCTGCTGACGTACGAGGTCGCCCGGGACATGGCCCGGCAGCAGATCCGGTACGCGGAGCTCACCATCACGCCGTTCAGCTCCACCCGGCGCGGCATCGACGAGAAGGCCTTCATGGCGGCCATCGAGGACGCCCGCGTCGCGGCGGAGCGGGAGCTGGGCGTCATCCTGCGCTGGTGCTTCGACATCCCGGGCGAGGCCGGGCTGGAGGCGGCCGAGGAGACCGCGCGGCTCGCGGTGGACCTGCGGCCCGAGGGCCTGGTGTCGTTCGGGCTGGGCGGTCCCGAGATCGGCGTACCGCGCCCGCAGTTCAAGCCGTACTTCGACCGGGCCATCGCCGCCGGGCTGCGCTCGGTGCCGCACGCCGGGGAGACGACCGGTCCGGAGACCGTCTGGGACGCGCTGAGGGAGCTGGGCGCCGAGCGCATCGGGCACGGCACCAGCTCCGTAAGGGACCCGGAGCTGCTGGCGTACCTCGCGGAGCACCGCATCGCGCTGGAGGTGTGCCCGACGTCCAACATCGCCACCCGTGCGGTCGCGAACATCGACGAGCACCCCGTCAAGGAGATGGTGGCCGCCGGCGTGCTCGTCACGATCAACTCCGACGACCCGCCGATGTTCGGCACCGACCTCAACCACGAGTACGGTGTGGCGGCCCGGTTGCTGGGGCTGGACGAGCGGGGCGTCGCCGAGCTGGCCAAGAACGCCGTCGAGGCGTCGTTCCTCGACCCGGCGGGCAAGGCGCGGATCGCCGCCGAGATCGACAGCTACACCACCGAGTGGCTGCGCCGCTGATGGGTGCCGTCACGGTCGTGGCGCACCGGGGCGACCCGTACCGCGTCCGCGAGAACACGCTGGCGTCGTTGCGTTCGGCGGTCGCGCGCGGGGCGGACGCGGTCGAGATCGATGTGCGGCTCACCCGTGACGGCGTCCCGGTGCTGCTGCACGACGACTCGCTGAAGCGGTTGTGGCGCGTCGAGCGGCCGCTGGACGCGGTCGGTTGGGACGAGGTGCGGGCGCTGACCGGGGAGCGGGGTGTGCCCTCGCTGGAGGCGGCGCTGGGCGAGCTGGGCGGGCACCGGGTGATGCTCGATCTGCCGGGGGCGACGGAGCGGTCGGTGCGGGCGGTCGTGGACACGGTCCACGAGTGCGGCGCGGCCGACCGGGTGTACTACTGCTCCAGTGCCGCCGCGATGCTGCTCGTCCGGGCCGCCGATCCGGGCGCCGAGATCGCCCTGACGTGGACGACCCTGGCCCCGCCCCGCCCGGAGCTGCTGGCGGCGGTCGCGCCGCGCTGGCTCAACTACCGTTTCGGGCTGGTGGACCGGGAGCTGACCGAGCGGGTGCACCGGGACGGGATGCTGGTTTCCGCGTGGACGGCCGACACGCGCAGGACGATGCGTAGGCTGATCGCCGCCGGGGTGGACTCGATCACCACCAACCGGGTGGACGCGCTGAGCGCCGTGCTGAAGGGGAGCCGTACGTGACCGCAGGCAGGATCCGCACCGACGTCGCGCACAACGCCCGCGTCTGGAACTACTGGCTGGGCGGGAAGGACAACTATCCGGTCGACCGCGAGGTCGGCGACCAGGTGGTGTCCCTGTACCCGGGCATCGGTGAAGTCGCCCGCGCGGACCGGGCGTTCCTGGGCCGGGCGGTGGCGTATCTGGCGGGTGAGGCGGGCGTCCGGCAGTTCCTGGACATCGGTACGGGCCTGCCGACCGCCGACAACACGCACGAGGTCGCGCAGCGGATCGCGCCCGACGCGCGGGTTGTGTACGTCGACAACGACCCGATCGTCCTCACGCACGCCCGGGCTCTGCTGACCGGCTCCGCGGAGGGCGTGACGGAGTACGTCGACGCGGACGCCCACCAGCCGGAGCGGATCCTGGACGCCGTCCGGCCGGTGCTGGACCTCGGCCGGCCGGTCGCCGTGATGATGCTGGGCATCCTCAACTTCGTGCTGGACACGGACGAGGCCCGGTCGATCGTGCGGACGCTGATGGCGGCGATGCCGTCCGGCAGTCACCTGGTGCTGACCCACCCGACCCTGGAGCTGGGCGGTGGGGGCAACGCGGAGGCGATGGAGTTCTGGAACAGGAACGCGACGCCGCCCATCACCGCGCGCGGCCGGGCGGAGTTCGCGTCGTTCCTGGACGGTCTGGAGGTGCTGGAGCCGGGCATCGTGTCGTGCGCGAGCTGGCGGTGCGCGACGGCGGTGGAGGTGGCGCAGTTCGGCGCGGTCGCCCGCAAGCCGTGACGTCCGGGGCCGCGCGGTGGGCGAGGGCGCTGCCGCCGTGGGCCGTGGACGCCGGTATCGCGCTGCTGGTGCTGGCGGCGGTCACCATGCCGTTCGTGGTGCCGCGCGACCCCCGGCTGCCGGAGGCGACGTGGGCGGCGTACGGGCTGACGGCGCTGACCGTGCTGCCGCTGGGCGCGCCGGTGAGCAGGATGGGAGACGCATCCGACAACGCCGGTTCGTCTCCCAGGAGTTGCCCATGAACACCCGTACCCGTGCCCTGCTCGCCGCCGCGCTCGTCCTCGGCGTCGCGGCGGGCCCCCTCGCCGCCCCGGCGGGCGCCCGGGAGCCCGCCGCCGCGTCCCGGGCGCACATCGGCCCGGACGCCGCCGCGCTGGCCGGGCTCCCGGATGACGACGCGACCGCCGCGCTGGTGCGGGTCGGCGGCACGGGCGGCTCCTGGCGCGGCAGTGCGGGCGTGCACGACCTGCGCAGTGGCCGTCCGGCGGATCCGGCCGGCCGGTTCCGGGCGGGTTCGGTGACGAAGGTGTTCACGGCGGCGGTGGTGCTCCAGCTGGCCGGGGAGGGGAAGGTGGACCTCGACGGGTACGTCCGGGACTACCTGCCGGACCTGATCCCGGCCGCGTACGGCAAGGTGAAGGTGCGTCAGCTGCTGGACCACACGCACGGGATGCCGGGCGCCGACGTGCCGGGCAAGGACGTCCACGACTGGTACGCCCACCGTTTCGACGTCCGTGACCCGCGCGCGACGGTCGCCTCGGCCACCGCGAAGGAGCGGGTCGCCCCGCCCGGTGAGGTGCAGCGGTACGGCAACATCGGTTACACGGTGGCCGGGCTGCTGATCGAGCGGGTGAGCGGCGACCGGTACGAGAACCAGGTGGCCCGCCGGATCCTGCGGCCGCTGGGTCTGCGCGGCACGTACTTCCCGGGCGCCTCGCCCCGGATCCGGGGGCCGCACAACCACGGTTACCAGGTGTTCCCGCTGGCGGACGGCGCGAGTGAGCTGCGTGACGTGACGGTGTGGGGGGTCACGGAGGCCTGGGCGGCCGGGGACCTCGTGTCGACGACGGCGGACCTGGAGCGGTTCCTGCTGGCGCTGTTCCGGGGCGAGGTGGTGCGCGGCCCGCTGCTGAAGGAGATGTTCACCGTGCCGGCCGGTGTGCCGGGCGCGACCATGAGCGCGGGGCTGCAACGGTACGAGGCGGAGGACGGCCGGGTGCTGTGGTTGAAGACCGGCGGGCGGTGGGGCTACAACACCATGATCGCGGCCACCGGAGACCTCTCCCGCACCCTGGTGTACTCGGTGAACTCCACCGACGCGAAGGGCCTGGAGGGGAACCCGGTGGCCGAGCGGATCACACGGGCAGCGTTCGCGCGCTGAGCACGGGCGCGGTCAGCGCCTCCAGGCGCTTGATCATGCGGTGCACCACCAGCAGGGGGATGATCCCGAAGACCCCGAAGGACATGTCGATGACCGACCACCAGAAGGGGATGCCCCGGATCGGGCCGCAGATCAGGGCGAGGGGGATGATCCCGGCGCAGGCGATCATGCCGAACTCGATCACCCAGATGTTGCGCACCGGGTCGCGGTAGGGCCCGTAGAAGGCGACCGCGATGACGAGGTGCGCGAAGGCGAGCCAGTCGGTGCCGTAGAGGAGGAACGGGAAGCGCTCGTCGGCGGTGTCGAGGCCGGTCCGGACCCGCTCGATCCACTCCTGGAGGCCGGGGAACGCGTCGGCGAGGGGGGACGCCCAGCCGTTCAGGGCGTCCTGCATCAGGTGCAGTTCGGTGACGAGCGGGAACGCGGTCACTCCGCTCAGGACCAGACAGACGATGAAGAACACCAACCATGCACGTATACGCCGCAAGAGGGCGCGAGACTCGCTCATGTCCGCAGCGTACGCCGGGGTTTACCGGCCCTTTACGGGGGTCCCGGTATTGCGCTTCCGGCCCTCCGCGCGGGTGCCGGCCGGTCCCTGTGCGAAGATCCGACGGTGGAACCGATCAGCGCTGAAGACCCCGCCTGGATAGGTCCGTACCGCCTCCTGGGCCTGCTGGGCGAGGGAGGCATGGGCCGCGTCTACCTCGCGCGCAGCGAGGGCGGCCGGACCGTCGCCGTGAAGTTGATCCTCCGTCAGCTGGCGCAGGACGGCGAGTTCCGGCAGCGGTTCGCGCAGGAGGTGTCGGCGGCGCGGCGGGTCGGCGGCCGGTGGACGGCGCCGGTGCTGGACGCGGACACCGGGGCGGCGGTGCCGTGGGTGGCGACCGGTTACATCCCGGGGCCCTCGCTCTCTGAGGTCGTCGGCAAGGACCACGGTCCGCTGCCCGAGACATCGGTGCGCGCGCTGGCGAGCGGGCTGTCCCAGGCTCTGGA
The DNA here is from genome assembly GCF_009739905.1 of Streptomyces ficellus. Lineage (NCBI taxonomy): Bacteria > Bacillati > Actinomycetota > Actinomycetes > Kitasatosporales > Streptomycetaceae > Streptomyces > Streptomyces ficellus. The sequence continues at coordinate 1,898,662 of NZ_CP034279.1, forward strand.
GGCGATCCACTCGGTGGGGCTGGTGCACCGCGACCTCAAGCCGTCCAACATCCTGGTGACGGTGGACGGTCCACGGGTGATCGACTTCGGTATCGCAAGGGCGCTGGACGCGCAGAGCGCGTCCGGTGACGTCCGCACCCGCACCGGCGCGGTCGTCGGCTCGCCCGGTTTCATGTCGCCGGAGCAGGTGCTCGGTCAGGGCATCACGCCGGCGTCGGACGTGTTCTGCCTGGGGGCGGTCCTCGCGTACGCGGCGACGGGGCGGACGCCGTTCGGGGGCGCCGAGAGCGGGGTCCACAGCCTGCTGTACCGGATCGTGCAGGAGGAGCCCGACCTGGAGGGCGTGCCGCCGAGGCTGGCGGGCCTCGTGCGGGCGTGCCTGATGAAGGACCCGGCGGGGCGGCCGTCCGTGGCGGAGCTGATCGAGGCGACGCGGGACTCCGAGCCGGCCGGGGCGTGGCTGCCGGGCGCCCTGCTCGCGGAGCTGGGCCAGCGGGCGGCGCGGCTGCTGGACGCCGAGCTGCCCGCCCCGGCGCACGCCCCGGTGCCGCAGCAGCGGCCGCAGCCGCAGCCGGTGGGGCTGCCGTACGGGCCGACGGCGTTCCAGACCCCGCCGCCGGTGCCCCAGCCGCACCACGGGTATCCGTACGCGCAGCCCACCCACCCGACCGGCCCGTACCCTCCCGCCCCGGCACCGCCGGCCGCCCGGTCCGGGAACGGCGGGAAGATCACGGCGATCGTGCTGAGCATCGTGGTGGGGCTGCCCGTGATGCTGGTCCTGCTGCTCATGCTGATCGGCTGGCTCGCGGGGGACGACAAGGAGACGCCCGAGATCAGGGAGATCGAGGGCGCGGTGCCGGACGCCTATCTGGGGGCGTGGGAGGGTTCGGTCGCGGCGGGCCCGGACGGCGAGTTCCAGGGGCGCTTCGACATCGTCCAGGGCGAGAAGCGGGAGATGGTCGCCACCGTCACGTACACCCTGCCGTACGCGGTGTGCCAGAGCCGGGCGCCGCTGGTCTCCGCCGAGGACAAGAAGATCGTCCTGGGGGCGGGCAGCAGGACGAACAGCGTGCCGGCGGACGCGGCGGCCTGCGCCGAGCCGTCGCCGGAGCAGACGTTCACGGTCCAGCCGGACGGGACGCTGCGGTGGGAGTCGCGGGGTGTGTCGACGACGCTGCGGCCCGCCGAGACGAGCAGGGCGCCGGTGCACCCGAAGTTCCTGGGCACCTGGGAGCTGGCGACGCGGCCGGCGGCCGACGGGCTGCGGCTGACCATCGCCCAGAACACGATCGGCAAGGAGGTCGTCACCGCGACCGGCGCGGGCTCCGCCAAGGGGTGCCGGTGGAAGGGCGTCCTCGCGGGCGCCCACACCGACCGGCTGGTCCTCGGCCCGCTCGTCCCGGCCACGTCCGGCTGTCCGGTGCGCGGTTCGATGGTGCTCACCCCGGCGGGCGAGGGGCGGCTGTACACCGACCGGACGGACCGCCCGAAGGACGTCCGCCGGGAGGAGCTCAACCGCGTCACCCCCTGACGGGGGCGGTACGACGCGGCGGGCGGGCCGGGGGAGGAACCCCGGCCCGCCCGCCCGCTCGTGAGGGCCCTCAGCCCAGCGAGGTCATCACGTGCTTGACGCGCGTGTAGTCGTCGAAGCCGTACGCCGAGAGGTCCTTGCCGTAGCCGGACTTCTTGAAGCCGCCGTGCGGCATCTCCGCGACCAGCGGGATGTGGGTGTTGATCCAGACGCAGCCGAAGTCCAGCGCCTTGGACATGCGCATGGCGCGGGCGTGGTCCTTGGTCCAGACGGAGGAGGCCAGGGCGTACTCGACGCCGTTGGCGTACTCCAGGGCCTGGTCCTCGTCGCGGAAGGACTGGACGGTGATGACGGGGCCGAAGACCTCGTTCTGGATGATCTCGTCGTCCTGCTTGAGGCCGGAGACGACGGTCGGGGCGTAGAAGTAGCCCTTGTCGCCGACGCGGTGGCCGCCCGCCTCGACCTTGGCGTGGGCGGGGAGGCGGTCGATGAAGCCGCTGACCTGCTTGAGCTGGTTGGCGTTGTTCAGCGGGCCGTACAGCACGTCGGCGTCGTCCGGCTGACCGGTCTTCGTGCCGGCGGCGGCCTTGGCCAGGGCCGAGACGAACTCGTCGTGGATGGACTCGTGGACGAGGACGCGGGTGGCGGCGGTGCAGTCCTGGCCGGCGTTGAAGAAGCCGGCGACGGAGATGTCCTCGACGGCCTTGTCGATGTCGGTGTCCTCGAAGACGACGACCGGCGCCTTGCCGCCCAGCTCCAGGTGGACGCGCTTGACGTCCTTGGCTGCGGACTCGGCGACCTGCATGCCGGCGCGCACGGAGCCGGTGATGGAGGCCATGGCGGGGATCCGGTGCTCGACCATCGCGCGGCCGGTGTCGCGGTCGCCGCAGATGACGTTGAAGACGCCCTTGGGGACGATCTGGCCGATGATCTCGGCGATCAGCACGGTGGAGGCCGGGGTGGTGTCCGACGGCTTGAGGACGACGGTGTTGCCCGCGGCGAGCGCCGGGGCGAACTTCCACACGGCCATCATCATCGGGTAGTTCCAGGGCGCGACCTGGGCGCAGACGCCGACGGGCTCGCGGCGGACGATGGAGGTCAGGCCCTCCATGTACTCGCCGGCGGACTTGCCCTCCAGCATGCGCGCGGCGCCCGCGAAGAAGCGGATCTGGTCCACCATCGGGGGGATCTCTTCGGTGCGGGTGAGCTCCAGCGGTTTGCCGGTGTTCTCCGACTCGGCGGCGATGAGGTCCTCGGCGCGCTCCTCGAAGGCGTCGGCGATCTTCAGCAGTACCTTCTGGCGCTCGGACGGCGTGGTGTCGCGCCAGGCGGGGAAGGCGGCCGCGGCGGCGTCCATGGCGGCGTCGACGTCGGCCTGGCCGGAGAGCGGAGAAGTGGCGTACACCTCGCCGGTGGCCGGGTTGACCACGTCGATGGTCCGTCCGTCGGCGGCGTCCCGGAACTCCCCGTTGATGTAGTTGCGCAGACGACGCAGCTCGGTGGTCACTTGCCACCCCTCCTGTCGGTCTCGTGGTGCTCGGTAACCCAAGTGTCCAAGTACTGGACACCCCCACCCTAATCGCTGAGTCGACGATTCCGACAGGCCCGACGCCCCAGAACTTCGGATTCGGTGGGATCGGAAGTCCCAAACAACGGATTTCCTCGATCTGGGGTTGCGCGAGTGACGAGACTCGGTGCACAGTGAAGGTGTGGCCAGTCGAAGCGCAGACCCCAGGGCCGGGAACGGATCGTCTCCGACGATCGACGCCGTCTCCCTGGCGATCATCGAACAGCTCCAGGAGGACGGGCGCCGCCCGTACGCCGCGATAGGCAAGGCCGTCGGCCTTTCCGAAGCGGCCGTACGGCAGCGCGTCCAGAAACTCCTCGACCAGGGCGTCATGCAGATCGTCGCCGTGACCGACCCCCTCACCGTCGGCTTCCGCCGTCAGGCGATGGTCGGCATCAACGTCGAGGGTGACGTGGAGCAGGTCGCGGACTCGGTGACGGCCATGGCCGAATGCGAGTACGTGGTGATGACCGCGGGTTCCTTCGACCTGATGGTGGAGATCGTCTGCGAGGACGACGACCACCTCCTGGATGTGATCAACAAGCGCATCCGCACACTCCCCGGCGTGCGCTCCACCGAGAGCTTCGTCTACCTCAAGCTCAAGAAGCAGACCTATATGTGGGGAACCCGATAGCCGTGAGCAAGGACCTCTCCAAGACCGCCTACGACCACCTGTGGATGCACTTCACCCGCATGTCGTCGTACGAGAACAGCCCCGTCCCGACCATCGTCCGCGGCGAGGGCACCTACATCTTCGACGACAAGGGCAAGCGCTACCTCGACGGCCTCGCCGGCCTGTTCGTGGTCCAGGCCGGCCACGGCCGGACCGAGCTCGCCGAGACCGCCTACAAGCAGGCCCAGGAGCTCGCCTTCTTCCCGGTGTGGTCCTACGCCCATCCCAAGGCCGTCGAGCTGGCCGAGCGCATCGCGCACCACGCCCCCGGTGACCTGAGCAAGGTCTTCTTCACCACCGGTGGCGGCGAGGCCGTCGAGACCGCCTGGAAGCTGGCGAAGCAGTACTTCAAGCTGGTGGGCAAGCCCACCAAGCACAAGGTCATCTCCCGCGCGGTCGCCTACCACGGCACCCCGCAGGGCGCGCTGTCCATCACCGGCCTGCCGGGCCTCAAGGCCCCCTTCGAGCCGCTGGTCCCCGGCGCGCACAAGGTGCCGAACACCAACATCTACCGCGCCCCGCTCTTCGGCGACGACCCGGAGGCCTTCGGCCGCTGGGCCGCCGACCAGATCGAGCAGCAGATCCTCTTCGAGGGCCCGGAGACCGTCGCCGCGGTGTTCCTGGAGCCGGTGCAGAACGCCGGCGGCTGCTTCCCGCCGCCGCCCGGATACTTCCAGCGCGTGCGCGAGATCTGCGACCAGTACGACGTGCTGCTCGTCTCCGACGAGGTCATCTGCGCCTTCGGCCGCCTCGGCACCATGTTCGCGTGCGACAAGTTCGGCTACGTGCCGGACATGATCACCTGCGCCAAGGGCATGACCTCGGGCTACTCCCCGATCGGCGCGTGCATCATCTCCGACCGCCTCGCGGAGCCGTTCTACAAGGGTGACAACACCTTCCTGCACGGCTACACCTTCGGCGGCCACCCGGTGTCCGCCGCGGTGGGCCTCGCCAACCTCGACATCTTCGAGCGCGAGAACCTCAACCAGCACGTCCTGGACAACGAGGGCGCCTTCCGCTCCACGCTGGAGAAGCTGCACGACCTGCCGATCGTCGGCGACGTCCGCGGCAACGGCTACTTCTACGGCATCGAGCTCGTCAAGGACAAGGTCACCAAGGAGTCGTTCAACGACGAGGAGACCGAGCGCGTCCTGTACGGGTACCTCTCCAAGGCGCTGTTCGACAACGGCCTGTACTGCCGCGCCGACGACCGCGGCGACCCGGTCGTCCAGCTGGCGCCGCCGCTGGTGTCCGACCAGTCCACGTTCGACGAGATCGAGCAGATCCTCCGGGCCACCCTCACCGAGGCCTGGACGAAGCTGTAACCCTCGGCGTGATCGTCCGATCGTAGGCTGAACGCGGCCCGGGTCATGCCCCATCCGAGTGAGATGGGCGGACCCGGGCCGTGTGCTGTCCGGACAGCCGCCTCGCCAATCCCTACGGTTCCTGTGACCGATCCGCCCTACCATCGTTCCGCCGTACGGGGGAACACCGTACGGGGAAACGACACATCAGAACCGATACCGAGGTGTACGCCATGGTGGCCCCGCCGGACAACGACGTGCTCTGGGCACGCGCCCTGCACCACTCCCACAACGGCTCCCCCGCGCTTCAAGGTGTCTCCCTCGGCGTGCGCGAGGGCGAGATCCTCGCCGTCACCGGCCCGCGCGGAAGCGGAAAAACGACACTTCTGCGCTGCCTGTCCGGCCGGCTCGTCGCCCGCGAGGGCGAAGTCTGGTTCAACAGCGCCCCCGTCCACACCATGACCGCCCTCCAGCGGGAACGGCTCCGCCGCGAACGGTTCGGCTGGATCGGCCCCGAGCCCGACCTCGTGCCCGAGCTGACCGCCTGGGAGAACACCGCCCTGCCGCTGATGCTGCGCGGCACCTCCCGCCGCGCCGCCAAGGCCGCCGCCCTCGACTGGCTGGAGCGGCTCGACGCCGGCGAGTGCGCGCGCAAGCGGCCCCACGACCTCCTCCAGGCCCAGCGCCAGCGCGTCGCCCTCGCCCGCGCCCTGGTCACCATGCCGTCGCTGCTGTTCGCCGACGAGCCCACCGCGCCCCTCCACCGCGCCGACGGCGCCCAGGTGCTGCGCACCCTCACCGCCGCCGCCCGCTCGCACCGCATCACCGTCCTGCTCGCCACGCACGACCCCGAGGTCGCGGCACTCGCCGACCGCACCGCGCACCTGCTCGACGGGCGGCGCGTCAACTCCGTGCAGCTCAACGGGGCGGAGGGCCGCGACGCGTGCTCGCTCTCCGTCTAGCCCGCGGCGCCCACCCCCTGGTGCTGCTGCGCCGGCTGCTCGTCGCCGCCGCCTCCGCCGGGGTCGGCTTCCTGCTGCTGTGCACCCTCGGGTACGCGGTCGGGCACCCCGGCGACTCCGGCGCGGCCCTCACCCGCCTCGCCTGGTGCGCCCTGCCGCTCGCCGCCACCGTGCACTTCGCCGTCGCCGTCGCCCGGACCGACCCGGCCACCCGGCCGCGCCCCGGCCTGTCGGCCATCGGCCTCGGCCCCGCCCGGCTCGCCGCGGTCGCCGCCGCGTCGACCGCCGTGTCCTGCACCCTCGGCTCGGCGGTCGCCCTGCTGGTCTTCCTCCACCTGCGGGGTGACCTCACCGGCCTCCCCTTCGACGGCGCCTCCGCCGACCTGCTCGGCGCCGGCCACCCCCTGCCGCTGGCCGCCGCGCTGACCCTGCTCGCCCTCGTGCCGGCCGTCGCCTCCCTCGGCGCCGCCCTCACGCTGCGGCCACGCCGCAAGGCGGTCCTCGACGACGACCCCGACACCGCCGAGACCACACCCGCGGCCGCCCCCGGCGGACTGCCCTGGGGCGTCTCGCTCATCGCGCTCGGCGTGGCCATCGAGACGTACACCGCCAAGGGCGCCACCGGCGGCGCGGCCGCCCTCCCGCTGCCGGGCGGCCTCGGCGGCGGCCCGGCGGGCGTACTGGCCGGCTGGGCGCTCACCGCGGTCGGCCTCGCCGTCGCCGGGCCGGGCCTCACCCACCTCACCGGGCGCCTCCTCCAGGCCTTCCGGCCCGGCGTCACCCGGCTGCTCGCGGGGCGCGCCCTCATGGACGAGGCACGCCGCATCGGCCGCCCGCTGGGCGTGGCGTGCGCGGTCGCCTCCGCCACGATCGGGGTGACGACGCTGTACGAGCCGGGCGGCGCCCAGCCGTTCGGGCCGCTGACCGGGCTCGGCGCGGCGCTCGTCATGACGTGCACCACCGCCACCCTGCTGACCGCGGCGCTCGAATCCCGGCAGACCCGCGTCAGCACCAAGGACGCCCTGCTGCGGCTGGGCGCCTCGGCCCGGATGCTGCGCCTGGCCGTCGCCCTGCGCGCCCTGGCCCTGCTGGCCGTGTTCGCCCCCCTCACCTGGGCGGTGGCGGAACTGGCGGCCCTGCCGCTGCGGGGCTGACGTCCCCGTCCGGACCGGGGGCGGGGTGGCTATCGTGGCGGCATGGCGCACACACCCCGGCACGGCCACGACCGCGAGATAGAGACCCTCCAGGAGTTCGACGAGGTGGCCGCCCGCGGCAGCCTCGTCGGGTACCGGCTCCAGTCCGTCGACCTGACGGGCCGTACGGAGGCGCTGCTCGCCCTGCCGATGACGGCCGCCGTCTTCCTCGGCTGCCGCATGGAGCCGGAGGCCGCCGCGAAGGTGCGGGCCGAGGGGGCGCTCGTGTTCCCGCCCGTACCGGACCTGCCGTTCGACCCGTACCGGGGACTGCTCTACTCCCCCGGCGAACTGTTCGCCGGCCTCGCCGAGCAGGGGTACGAGCGGACACCGGACGCGCTCACCTACGCCTGGTTCCAGCGCACGATGTCGGACGGCGACATCTTCGGGTCGATGCTCCGCGCCGTCCACGACGACGCCGTCTCCGACGCGCTGGACGAACACCTCGCCGGGGCGCCGGTCGTCGGCGTGATGGGCGGTCACGCCATGGCACGCGGCTCGGACGCGTACGCCGGAGCCGCCCGCCTCGGCCGGAGCCTCGCCCGCGCCGGGCTGACCGTCGCGACGGGCGGCGGGCCGGGCGCCATGGAGGCGGCCAACCTCGGCGCGTACGCCGCGCCCCACCGCGACGGCATGCTGGAGGAGGCGCTGCTGCTGCTCGGCAAGGAACCGTCGTTCGTCCCCTCCGTCGGCGACTGGGCGCGGGTGGCCTTCGAGGTGCGGTCCCGCTGGCCGGAGGGCGGCGACTCGGTCGGCATCCCCACCTGGTTCTACGGCCACGAGCCGCCGAACGCCTTCGCGTCCCACATCGCCAAGTACTTCGCGAACGCCACCCGGGAGGACGGGCTGCTGGCCCGCTGCACCGCGGGCGTGGTCTTCCTCCCCGGCGCCGCCGGCACCGTCCAGGAGGTCTTCGACAACGCGACCCCCAACTACTACGAGTCGCGCGGCGAGCCGACACCCATGGTGCTGGTCGACCGCGCCCACTGGACCGAGCGCCTGCCCGCCTGGCCGCTGCTCCAGGCGCTCGCCGCGGGACGGTCCATGGAACCGCGAATCGCCCTCGTCGACAGCGTGGACGAAGCCCCGGAGGCGCTGCGCAGGCTCGGCGAGCGCTGAGCGCGAGGCGGCGCGGCGTTTGAGCGTGAGGCGGCGCTCCGTGTGAGGCGGTGCTCCGTGCGAGGCGGTGCTCCGTGCGAGGCGGCGTTGAGCGCGAGGCCGGTCGGGCAGCCGCGGGTGGGTCACCGTGCGCGGGGCACGGTGCGCGGGGCACGGTGGGCGGGTTATCGCGTGCGGGTGAGGTGGAGGACCGCCACCGCCACGACCATCGCCGCCGCGGCGAAGAGCACCACGGTCGCCGACCGGCCGGCCCGCAGCAGGAGCGCACCGATCACACCGCCCGCGAACATCGCCAGGATCGACGCGACCCGGCGCAGCCCGGCCCGCTTGCCGTAGCCGAGTGCGGCGTCGTGGCCGACCACCGAACCGCCGATCATCGCGGTCATCGTCCGCGTGACCAGGGTGGTCGGCACGTCCGGGACGGCCACCCGCATCGCGGTGACGCCCCGGATGCCCATGGCGAGCGCCAGGACGGCCGTCGCCGCCACGTGCCGTGCGGTCGGCACCCCGCCCGAGCGCGGCAGGTCCCACGCGGTGAGGGCGGCGACGCAGATCAGGCCCGCCTCCACGGCCAGGGCGAGCCGGAACCAGCGGTGCCGGTGCGACTGGAGCCGCGTCTCCATCCGGGCGCCCACCGCCGTGCCCACCGCGAACGCGCTCAGCGAGGCGACCGGGGCCGACAGGGACAGCCCGCCCTCGCCGACCGCCCCGAACGCGAGGAACAGCACGTCACCCGTCTGCATGGCCGTGAAGACCGGACCGAGGGCGAGCAGACTGACCGCCTCGATCATCCCGGTCGTCACCGTCAGCAGCACGGCGTGCTGGACGAATCGGTCCGCCTGCTTCGGTTCCACGTCCTCTCCCGGGGTCCGCACGGCTGCCGCCCACTGTGCGTGCCCTCACCGCGCACCGCCCGCCCGTGGAGCCGGATGGACCATAGGACGGGCGCCCCCGGCGGGGCCGCCCGATGCTGGCCCTGAGCGCGCCGGCGAAGGACCGGCGCGCGCCCGGGCACGTCCAGGAGGTACGCCGGTATGCACGCAGCGCCCGCCCGACCCGTCCGCACGCGGCTGAGACTCGGCGCCGCCCTGGTCGCCGCCGGAGCGTGCGCCGTCGGGCTGCTCTCCGGCCCGTCCCGCGCGACGGAACCCGCCGACCAGGACCGCGCGTTGCGTACGGCCCTCCAGGAACTGGTGAACCGCCCGGACGGGCCGCCCGGAGCGATCGCCGTCCTGCAGCGGGGCCGGGACGTACGGGTCTACCGGGCCGGTGTGGCGGACGTCGAGTCCGGACGGCCGCCCAGGGCCGGCGACCACATGCGTCTGGCCAGCGTCTCCAAGGCGTACAGCGGCGCCGTGGCGCTCCAGCTCGTGGAGCGGGGGAAGCTGCGGCTCGACGACACGATCGGCGAGCGGCTGCCGAGACTGCCCGCCGCCTGGCACAAGGTGACGCTCCGTCAGCTGCTCCACCACACCAGCGGGCTGCCGGACTACACCGAGAGCCCCGAGTTCCAGGAACTGCTGACGTCCGACCCCCGCCGCGAGCTCGACCCCCGGTCGCTGCTGGACTTCGTCGCCGACGAGCCCCTCATGTTCCGGCCCGGCTCGCGCTACCGGTACGACAACTCCGACAACATCGCCGTCGCCCTGATGGCGGAGGCCGCGACGGGCGTCCCGTACGAGGAGCTGCTGCGCCGGCTGGTGTACCGGCCGCTCGGGCTGCGCCACACCTGCCTCCCGCGCGACTACCGCCTCCCCGAGCCCTACCTGCACGGGTACGCCGTCGAGCCGGGACAGCCGCCGGAGGACGTCAGCACCGTCCTGAGCCCGTCCGGCGTCTGGGCCTCCGGCGGGATCGTCGCCACCCCTGCCGACCTCAACGCCTTCATGCGCGCGTACGCGGGCGACCGGTTGCTGTCGCCCACGGTCCGCAAGCAGCAGACGGCGTGGATCGACGGCGCCTCCGAGCCCGCCGGGCCCGGCCGCAACCAGGCCGGACTCGCGCTGTTCCGGTACACCACCCGCTGCGGCACCGTCCACGGCCACACGGGCAACTTCCCCGGCTACACCCAGTTCGCCGCGGCCACCCCCGACGGCACCCGGTCGATCACGGTCTCCCTCAACACCCAGACCAACAAGACCCTGAGCCCGCAGCTCCTGAAGCGCCTGCGGGGCGTTGAGGAGGACTTCGTCTGCGCGCTGCTCCGCCGCTGAGGCGGGCTACCGCAGCAGGCCCGCCAGGGTGGCACAGGTGTGGTCCCACGACCACGCCTCCCGGACCCAGTCGCGGCCCTTCGCCCCCATCGCGGCGGCCGCCCCACGGTCGGTCAGCAGCCCCACCAGCCCCGCGGTGACGGCGGCGACGTCCCGGCCGTCGACGACCCGGCCCGTCTCGCCGTCCCGTACGGCGTCCGGAGCGCCGCCCGAGTCGCCCACCAGGACCGGGAGCCCCGCGGCGGCCGCCTCCAGGAACACGATGCCGAGCCCCTCGACCTCCAGACCGCGCCTGCGGGTCCGGCACGGCATCGCGAACACGTCGGCCGCGGCGTAGAAGGGCGGCAGCGCGGCGTGCGGACGGCCGCCCGCGAAGACCACCGAGCCGGTGACGCCGTACTCCTCTGCCAGGCGCCGCAACCGGTTCTCGTACGGTCCTGCGCCCACCAGCAGCAGCCGGGCGCCCGGCACGCGCGCGTGGACCCCCGGCAGGGCACGGATCAGGGTGTCCTGCCCCTTGCGGGCGACCAGGCGGGCGGCGCACAGGAGGACGGGCGCGTCGCCCAGGCCGTACCGGCGGCGTACGGGGCCGGGGTCGCCGCCCGGCCGGAACGCGCCGGCGTCCACGCCCGGCACCAGCCTCGCCAGGGGTACGTCCGGTCCGAGCGCCGTGGCGATGGGCGCCCGGGTGCTCGCGCCGAGACACGTGACGACGTCCACGCCGGCGCCGATGCGGCGCAGCAGCGTCCGGGCACCCGGCGTGCGGGCCCACCACACCTCGTGGCCGTGCGTCGTGGCGACCAGCCGCCGCACCCCCGCCTCGCGGCGCAGCCGGCCGGCCATCAGGCCCAGCGGGGCGGCCGCCCCGAACCACACGCTGTCGCAGCCGTGTTCGCGGGCGAGCGCCACCGCCCGCGCGGTCACCCGCGGCGTGGGCAGCAGCATCCCGGTCCGCTCCCGGACCACCGGGTACGGCAGGGCGGCGTCGTGCGCGGCGGCGCCCTCCTCCGACGACGTGAACACCACCACGCCGCCGGGCGGGAAGCGGTCCGCCACCGCCTTCACGAACGTCTCGATGCCGCCCTGCCGGGGCGGGAAGTCGTTGGTGACGACGAGCGTACGGTGACGGTGCACGGGATCCCCTTGAGGCAGACGAGCAGGACGAGCGGGTGGACGAGGTAGCCGAAGCGGGACGCGGGCATGAACGCGGTCGCGAGCGCCAGTCCGAGCGCCAGCCGCCGGGCCGCCTCCGGGACGGTCCGGGGCGGGCGCAGGACCAGTGACGCGGCCAGCAGGACGGCGCTCACCGTGAGCAGCCCGGCCGCGACGACGGTGCCGCCGGGCACGTACGCCGCGAGAAGCCGGCCAGGGAAGGGGCTCGCGGCGGGCGACGGGGTCCCGGCCAGCCCGAGCGGGAAGGCGACGACGTGCTCGTACACGGCCGCCGGCGCGCACGCCGCGACGGGCAGGGTGAGCACGCCGGCGACGGCCACCGCCACGGCCGCGCACCGGGCGGCCCCCCGCCGGCCCCCGGCCGCCGACGGCCGTTCCACCGGGACGGCTCCCCACCCCGTCCGTTGTGGGCAGTCGTCCCGCCGGTCTCGTTGTGGGCAATCGTCCCGCTGGGGCCCCCACCCCACCCACCCGTTGTGGGCAATCGTCCCGCTGGGCGATGGGGGTCCCCCCTGCTCGAGCGAAGCCGAGAGCTTGGGGGAGGGTGGGCACAGCGGGACCGGGTGGGTGCCTGTCGTCGGTTCGCTGCGGGGCGGTGCCTCGTGCCGGTGGCCCCCGGTGGGTGGGGGCGTGGCCCCTCCGGGCTCGCCTCCTCGGGGCCGGCGGCCTCGGGTTACGAGGCAGGGAACCCCGGTAACGCCGCCGGTCCCCTGCGGGGGCGACCCTGCACGGCCCCACCCCGGGTACGTCGCCGGGTGCGGGGCAGTGGGTGGTGGGCACGGCCCCGTCCCGGTACGTCGCCGGGTGCGTGACCGTGGGTGGGGCCGGGCGGCCAGGAGGGCCACCGCTACCGGGAGCGCGGGCCAGGCCGTCCACTTGAGCGCCGCCGCCGCGCCCAGGGCGAGGCCCGCGCTCCCCGCCCGGCCGCGCCCGGCGAGCGCCAGGCCCAGGCACATGAGGCCGGCGGCCGGCAGGTCGACACCGCCCACGGCCAGCGGGAGGGCGACCAGCGGGCAGGCCGCCACCAGGGCGACCACCCGCGGCGCGACCCCCGCCGCGGCCAGCGACGCGACGAGCACCCCGCCCGTCCACCACCGCGGGTCGCCCGGGAGCGCCCCGAGGACGGCCATCCCCGGCAGGTACGGGTTGTAGTCGGCGAGCCCGCCCGGTTCCGGGGCGTACGGGACTCCGGTCGCCGTCAGGAGGGCGCCGGACCGCTCGACGACGGAGACCTCCAGCTGGCCGCGGCCGGTCGCGGCCAGCAGGGCCAGCGGCACGGCGACGGCGCCCAGCAGCGCGGCGCGGACGGCCGGCCGAGGGTGCCGGGCCAGCAGTGCGGCCGCCGCGTAGCCGAGTGCCGCCGACAGTCCCCACACCCGGTGCGGTGCCAGGTCCGACACCGTTGCGAGCACTCCGGCGACGGCGGCACATCCAGTCCAGAGGCTTCTGGTTCCGCTCCACCCGATCATGTGATCGAGGCTAGGAACGGCCGAAGCCGGGGGCGTCAGACGTGGATCCGGTCTTCCGGCTCCACCTGTGGCATGAGGGGCGGGCGGTGGATCAACCCGTGCTCCGACGCGCTCCCCGCCGGCGCCCCGCCACAATCGGGGGCATGAACGTGCTCGTCCGAACGCTGCGCCGCGCGGTGGCGTCCCCCGCGTACCCCTGGGTCTCCGGGTGCGTCCTCACCGGCTGCACGGTGGTGGAACTGGTCCTGTTCCCCGGGTCGGTGTGGGTGGCGGGCGCGATCCTGGTGTCCTCCGCGTCGCTGATGTGGCGCCGGTCGCACCCCGAGGTGGCGCTGCTGACGGTCGCCGCCGCGTTCATCGGCTTCGGCGCCCACCTGAGCCTGTACCTGGTGACGATGGTGAGCGGGGTGACCGGGCTCTACACCCTGGGCAGGCACCGGGTGCAGCATCCGGCGGTGCTGGTCGGCGCGGGGGCGCTGGCGTCGCTGGGGGTGAACCTGGTGCACATCCAGAAGTGGGCCGGGCTGCCGCCGATCGGGAACCCGGCCCTCGCGGTGGCCGACCGGTTCGACCGGGGCCTGTACGCCGAGACGCTGCTGCTGACGGTGGTGGTCCTGGGCGCGGTGAGCGCGGGCGACGCGGTACGCGCGCGTGAGGAGGCGCGTGACGAACGGGCCGCCGCGCAGGAGCGGTTGCTGGGGATGGAGCGGCGGCAGGCGGCGGAGGCCGAGCGGGCGGCGATCGCGCGGGAGCTGCACGACGTGGTGGCGCACTCGGTGTCGATGATCGCCGTGCAGGCGGAGAGCGCGACGTACACCACTCCGGGGCTGTCCCCGCAGGCGCGGGACGCGCTCCAGCAGATCGCGGGGACGGCCCGCTCGTCGATGACGGAACTGCGGCGGCTGCTGGGCGTGTTGCGGACCGGGACGGACGGCCGGGTGGCGACGGCGCCGCAGCCGACGCTCGCGGGGCTGGACGAACTGGTCGCCCAGCACCGGGCGGTGGGCGGCAGTGCCGAGCTGCGGGTGGGCGGCGATCGTGTCGTGTTGCCGGCCGGCTGGGAGCTGTCGGCGTACCGCATCGTCCAGGAGGCGCTGACCAACGCGCGCAGGCACGCTCCGGGAGCCCATACGGTGGTGGACGTCGGGTGGGGGGCGGACCGGCTGACGATCAGCGTCACGGACGACGGGCCGGGGCCGGCCGGTGAGCCGGACGGGGCCGGTCATGGTCTGGCCGGGATGCGGGAGCGGGCCGCGCTGCTCGGCGGGAGCGTCACCGCCGGTCCGGGTCCGGACGGCGGCTTTCGGATAAGGGCGGAACTTCCGTGGTGATCAGGGCGATGGTGGCCGACGACCAGGCCGTCGTACGAACCGGGTTCGTGAACCTCCTCGCGACGCAGGACGACATCCGGGTGGTCGGGGAGGCCGAGGACGGGGCGGAGGCGGTGCGGGTGGCGGCCGAGCGGCGGCCCGACCTGGCGCTGCTGGACATCCGGATGCCGCACATGGACGGCATCCAGGCCGCCCGGGAGATCCTCGCCGCGTCCGGCGGGGCGACCAGGGTGCTGATGCTGACGACGTTCGACCTGGACGAGTACGTGTACGACGCGCTCGCGGCGGGGGCGAGCGGGTTCCTGCTGAAGGACGCGACGTTCCCTGAGCTGCTGCACGCGGTACGGGTGGTCGCGCGGGGTGACGCGCTGCTGGCGCCGGGCGTGACGCGGCGGCTGGTGGCCGAGTTCGCCCGCCAGCGGTCGGGGGTGCTGCCGGCGAGACCGGTCGACGGGCTGACCGCGCGGGAGGTGGAGGTGCTGGTGCTGATCGCCCGGGGCCTGTCGAACGCCGAGATCGCGCAGTCGCTGACGATCACCGACCACACCGTGAAGACCCACATCAACCGGCTCTTCGCGAAGATGGGCCTGCGGGACCGGGCGCAGGCGGTGATTCTGGCGTACGAGCTGGGGCTGGTGCTCCCCGGTCGCGACCGGCCGGCCTGACGGAGGCAACGTCCGGGCCCGTTCTTCCGTCTGGCAGACGTACGTCACCTACCGAGGAACGGAGCCGCACGTGCTCATAGGACTGTTGACGGCCGTCGCGGCCTCGATCTGCTACGGCACGGGCTCGGTCCTCCAGGCCGTCGGCTCCCGCAAGTCGGCCCGCCGGGAGGCGGCGGCGGGCCTGACGACCGCGCACGGCGGGCCGTCCCTGTCCTCGACCGCCAAGGCGGCGATGACGTGGGAGTTCATCGTCGGTACGGTCCTCGACTTCGTCGGGTTCGGGCTGGGCGCGCTGGCCGCGCGCATGCTGCCGCTGTTCCTGTCCCAGACGGTGATCAGCGCGAACCTGGTGATCACCGCCGTGCTGAGCGTGCGGCTGCTGGGGATCCGGCTGACGCGCGCGGAGTGGACGTCGATCGGCGTCGTGTGCTCGGCGCTGGTGCTGCTGGCCACGGCTGCGGGGCCGGAGGGCAGCGGGCACACGCCGATCGCCACGCACTGGTGGCTGCTGGCGGTGTCGCTGGTGCTGATGGTGGGCGGGACGGTCGTGGTGCGGCTGCTGGGCGCGCGGGCGGCGATCCTGGCCGGTCTGCTGTCCGGGCTGGGCTTCGGCGCGCTCGGGGTGGGGGTGCGCGTACTGAACGGCGTCGACCCGTTCGACCCGGGTGCGCTGCTGGCGGACCCGGCGCTGTACGCGATCCTCGTCGCCGGGGTGGGCGGGATGTACCTGCACACGGTGGCGCTCCAGATCGGGTCGGTGAACGGGGCGACGGCGGCGCTGGTGGTCGGCGAGACGGTGCTGCCGGGGACGATCGGTGTGCTGTGGCTGGGGGACGCGTCACGGCCGGGGTTCGCGTGGCTCGCGGTGCTGGGCTTCGTGCTGGCGGTGGCGGGCGCGGTCGCGGTGGCGTGGTTCGGGGAGCCGGAGGGGCAGCCGTCGCCGGACCCGCGTGAGGAGGAGCCGCGGGAACTCGCCCACGTCGGCTGACCGGCTGCCTCGTAGACTCCCGGCGGGGGGATGAGACATGGGGCTACGGCTCACGATAGGGGCCACCATCACCGCGACCGCGGCGCTGGCCGCGATCGTGACGGGGGTGCAGGTGCCGCGGTTGATGGAGGACCGGGCCCGCGACCAGGCCATGGAGCGGCTCCTGCTGGCGGAGCGGCTCTACACGGAGAGCGGCCAGGCCCGGTTCGGGCTGGAGATCAACCCGGCGGACCTGCCCGAGGAGCTGCGCCGTACGGTGCTGGCCGGCCGCCGTGCCACGCACGTGCAGCAGGACGGCGACCACCGCCGGATCTGGGCGGCCACCGGTGTGGGCGACGACATCCTGGTGCTGAAGCGGTTCGAGGACCCGCTGTCCGACGAGCTCCAGGCGGGCATGTTGCGGGCGGGTGTGGTGGGTACGGCGGTGGCGACCCTGACCGGGCTGCTGCTGGCCACCCGGCTGGGCCGGCGGCTGCGGCTGTCGGCGCGGCGGGCGGAGCAGATCACCGGCGGTGACCTGGACGCGCGGCTTCCGCAGTCGGGGCGGGACGAGATCGCCACGCTCACGCGGGCCGTGAACACCATGGCGGACGCGCTGGCGGAGCGGCTGCGCGCGGAGCGCGAGGTGACGGCGAACATCGCGCACGAGCTGCGCACTCCGGTGGCGGGGCTGGTCGCGGCGGCGGGGCTGCTCCCGGACGGCCGGGCCGAGTCGATGGTGAAGGAGCGGGTCGCGCGGATGCGGGACCTGATGGAGGACGTCCTGGAGGTCGCCCGGCTGGACAACGGGCGCGAGGAGGCGGACGTACGGCTGGTGGAGCTGGGCGGGCTCGCCCGGCGGGCGGTGCGCGCGGCGGAGAGCGACGCGGTCCGTCTCGACATCGTTGCCGAGGCGTTCGTGGAGACGGACGCGCGGCGCGTGGAGCGGGTGCTGACGAACCTGGTGAGCAACGGGCTGCGGCACGGCGCCGGACCGGTGGTGGTGGAGGTCGACCGCGGGGTGGTGCGGGTACGGGACCGGGGCGCGGGCTTTCCCGAGCAGCTGCTGGCGCACGGGCCGCAGCGGTTCCACACCAGCGCGGTCGGCAAGGGGCTGGGCCTCGGCCTGACGATCGCGGCGGGCCAGGCCCGGGTGCTGGGCGCGCGGCTGGCGTTCACCAACCCGGAGGACGGGGGCGCCTGCGCGGTCCTGGACCTGTCGGCGGCGGTGCGGGACGTACCGGACGGGGAGTGACGGCCGTCTCCCCGATACGGGGCCGGTCAGCCGAGGACGACGACCTCGTCGGACGTGAACGTCACGCCCACCACCGCCCCCTCCGCGGGCGCGTCCCGCAGCGCGCACTCGGCCTCCAGGGGCGGGCCGGTCTCCGGCCGGAGCCGTACCGCCACGTGGTGGCCGCGGAAGGTGCGCCCTTCCACGGTGCACCGCAGGCCGTCGGCGGGGTCGCCGAGCCGTACGCCCGCGGGCCGCACCAGCACCCGGACCGTGCCCGGGGCGGACCCGGCCGGCACGGGGATCTGGCCCCACGCGGTGTCGGCCGCCCCGCCGGTCACCGTCGCCTCGACCACGTTGTCGAAGCCAAGGAAGCGGGCGACGAACTCGGAGGCGGGGCGCTGCCAGACGTCCAGCGGCGTGCCGCTCTGGGCGATGTGCCCGTCGCGCATGACGACGACGCGATCGGCGAGCGCGAACGCCTCGCCCTGGTCGTGGGTGACGGCGAGCACGGTGGTGCCGAGCCGCCCGAACAGCTGCCGCAGCTCGACGACGAGGCGTTCCCGCAGGCCCCGGTCGAGCTGGCCGAGCGGCTCGTCGAGCATCAGCAGCCGGGGGCGGGGGGCCAGGGCGCGGGCGAGGGCGACGCGCTGCTGCTCGCCGCCGGACAGGGCGGCGACGGCCCGCCGTTCGGCGCCGGGCAGCCCGACGAGGTCCAGCAGTTCGGCGACCCGCCGGGCCTGTTCGTCGCGGGCCGCGCCGCGCATGCGCAGCCCGAAGGCGACGTTGCCGCCCACGTCCCGCTGCGGGAACAGCTGGTGGTCCTGGAACATGAGCCCCACGCCGCGCCGGTGCACGGGCACCCCGGCCTGGTCGGTGCCGTCGAGGAGGACCGTGCCGGCGTCGGGCGGCTGGAGTCCCGCGACGACCCGCAGCAGGGTCGACTTGCCGCTGCCGCTGGGGCCGAGCAGGCACACGATCTCGTGGTCGGCGACGTCCAGGGACACCGTGTCGACCGCGACGCGCGACCCGAAGCGTACGGTCACGTCCTTCAGAGCGAGCATGGTCACAACTCCCCGGAGCGGTCGGCACGGACACGTTCGAGCAGCAGCAGGGCCACCGCGCACACCACCATCAGGATCGTCGAAAGGGCCATGGCCTGGCCGTAGTTGAGGTCGCCGGGGCGGCCGAGGAGCCGGGCGACGGCGACGGGGAGGGTCGGGTTGTCGGGCCGGGCGATGAACACGGTCGCGCCGAACTCGCCCAGCGACACGGCGAAGGCGAACCCCGCCGCGACCAGCACCGCCCGCCGCACCAGCGGCAGGTCCACCTCCCGCCACACCCGCCACGGCGAGGCGCCGAGCACCGCCGCCGCCTCGCGCAGCCGGGCGTCCACCGCGCGCAGCACGGGCAGCATGGTGCGGACGACGAACGGCACGCCGACGAGGGCCTGGGCGAGCGGTACGAGGATCCAGGAGGAGCGCAGGTCGAGCGGCGGCTCGTCGAGTGTGATCAGGAACCCGAAGCCGACCGTCACGGCGGACACCCCGAGCGGCAGCATCAGCAGCGCGTCGAAGCCGCGCACCAGCCGCCCGGCGCGCCGGGTGAGCGCGGCGGCGGCGAGCCCGCCGATCAGGAGCGCGATCGCGGTGGCGGCGAGGGCGTACTCGAGGGAGTTCGCGATCGCCTCGGCCGGCGGGACGAGGAACGTGCCGCCCGCGTCGACCTCCTGGAGTGCCCGGTAGTAGCCGAGCCCGCCGTCGAAGGACCGCTGGACGAGCACGCCGAGCGGCAGGACGAGCAGCAGCGCCACGGAGGCGAGGACGCCGCCGAGCAGCGCCCACTGGCCGGTGCCGCGGGGACGGCGGGCGGTCAGGGCCGGGTCGACGAGCCGCAGCATGGCCTCCCGGCGCGGGACGGTGCGGGCGTGGACGGCGAGGATGGCGCCGACGGCGGCGAACTGCACCAGCGTGAGGACCGCGGCGGTCGGCAGGTCGAGCAGTTGCGCGGTCTGCCGGTAGATCTCAGCCTCCAGCGTGGCGAAGGCGTGCCCGCCGAGGATCTGGACGATGCCGAAGGAGGTGTACGAGAAGAGGAACACCATCAGCGCGGCGGCGGCCACGGCGGGCCCGAGCGCGGGGAGCGTGACGCGCCGCCACGCGCCGAAGCGGGAGGCGCCGAGCACCCGGGCGGCCTCCTCCTGGCGCGGGTCGAGCTGGGACCAGAGGCCGCCGACGGTCCGGATGACGACCGCGTAGTTGAAGAAGACGTGCGCCAGGAGGATGGCCCACACGGTGGCGTCGAGCCGTATCCCCCACAGCTCGTCGAGGAGTCCGCGCCGCCCGACGAGCGCGAGGAACGCGGTGCCGACGACGACGGTCGGCAGGACGAACGGCACGGTGACGACGGCCCGCAGCAGTCCCTTGCCGGGGAAGGAGAAGCGGGCGAAGACGTATGCGCCGGGCAGGGCGATCAGCAGGGTGAGCGCGCTGGAGGCGAGCGCCTGCCAGGTGGTGAACCACAGGACGTCGAGGATGTCCGGCCGGGTCAGGACGTCGCCGATCCGGCCGAGCTGCCAGGTGCCGTCGTCCGTCCTCAGCCCGCGGCCGGTGATCGCGGCGACGGGGTAGGCGAAGAAGACGGCGAAGAACGCCACGGGCAGGGCCATGAGCCCCGCCCGCAGCGCGCCGCGTTTGACGGTGCCTACTTCAGGACGAGCGAGGACCACGTCTGGATCCACTGTTCGCGGTTCTGGGCGATCTTCTCGGGGGCGACGGTGTGCGGCCGGGCGACCTTGGCGCCGTGCTCGGTGAACAGCGCGGGGAGCTTGGCGTCCTTCGCCACCGGGTTGACGAACATCTGGAGCGGCATGTCCTCCTGGAACTTCTTGCCGATCATGAAGTCGATGAGGGCCTTGCCGCCCTCGGCGTTCTTCGCGCCGGTCAGCAGGCCCGCGAACTCGGTCTGCTGGAAGCAGGTCCCGGTGGAGACGCCGGTCGGCGCCTCGGCCGGCCGCGGCTCGGCGTAGAGCACCTCGACGGGCGGGCTGGAGGCGTAGGACACGACGAGCGGCCGGTCGCCCTTGGCCTTCTTGCCGCCGGCGGAGCCGGAGAACTCCTGGTTGTAGGCGAGCTCCCAGCTGTCGGCGACCTTGACGCCGTTGGCCTTCAGCTTCTTCCAGTAGTCCTGCCAGCCGTCGTCCCCGTACCGGGCGGCCGTGCCGAGCAGGAAGCCGAGGCCGGGCGAGGAGCGCTCGGGGTTCTCGACGACGAGGAGGTCCTTGTAGGCGGGCTTCGCGAGGTCGTCGAAGGTCTGCGGCGGCGCCAGCTTCTTGTCCGCGAAGTACTTCTTGTCGTAGTTGACGCAGATCTCGCCGGTGTCGACGGGCGTGACCCGGTGCTTGTCCTTGTCGAGCTGTACGGCGTCGGGGACCCGGTCCAGGCCCTTGGCCTCGTACGGGTCGAAGATGCCGTTGTCGAGCGCGCGGGACAGCAGGGTGTTGTCGACGCCGAAGAACACGTCGCCCTGCGGGGCGCCCTTGGTGAGGACGGCCTTGTTGACGGCCTCGCCCGCGTCGCCGCTCTTGAGGACCTTGACGGTGTAGCCGGTCTGCTTGGTGAACTCCTTCAGGACGGCCGGGGAGGCGTTGAAGGAGTCGTGGCTGACGAGCGTCACGGTCTTCGGCTTCGTCCCGCCGTCGCCGGCGTCCTTGCCGGAGTCGCCGCCGCAGGCGGTGAGCGTGGTGACGCCCAGCGCGGCGGCGAGGGCGCCGACCGCGATCTTCTTGGTGGTGCTCACTGAGATTCCTCCTGGGTATGACCAGGAAGAGACGCGGCCCCGACCGCCGCGGACGTGCGGCGGTCGGGGCGCAACAGCTCGAGTAACGACCGAACTTCCTACCCAGAATGACCTGGGCGAGGTTCAGAGGGTCTGCGGTCTGACGGTCACCGCACTCTCAGCGCTGTGGCGCTCCCCTGTCGGAATATGGAGATGTGTTCGAGGTCAGACTACAAGCTCACCGCTCGGTGGCCGCGAGCTGTCCACAGGCACCGTCGATCTCCTGCCCGCGGGTGTCACGGACGGTGACGGGTACGCCGTGGGCGGCGATCGCCTCGACGAACGCCTTTTCGTCCTCGGGGCGGGACGCGGTCCACTTGGAGCCGGGCGTCGGGTTGAGCGGGATCAGGTTGACGTGGACGCGCTTGCCCTTGAGGAGGCGGCCGAGGAGGTCGCCGCGCCAGGCCTGGTCGTTGATGTCGCGGATGAGGGCGTACTCGATGGAGATGCGGCGGCCCGACTTCTCGGCGTACTCCCAGGCGGCGTCCAGCACCTCCCGGACCTTCCAGCGCGTGTTGACCGGGACGAGGGTGTCGCGCAGCTCGTCGTCCGGGGCGTGCAGCGAGACGGCGAGGCGGCACTTGAAGCCCTCGTCGGCGAAGCGCAGCATCGCCGGGACGAGACCGACGGTGGACACGGTGATGCCGCGCTGCGACAGCCCGAGCCCGTCCGGCTCGGGGTCGGTGAGGCGGCGGATGGCGCCGACGACGCGCTTGTAGTTGGCGAGCGGCTCGCCCATGCCCATGAACACGATGTTGGACAGCCGCGCGGGTCCTCCCGGCACCTCGCCGTCCCGCAGCGCCCGCATGCCGTCGACGATCTGGTGGACGATCTCGGCGGTCGACAGGTTCCGGTCGAGACCCGCCTGGCCGGTGGCGCAGAACGGGCAGTTCATGCCGCAGCCGGCCTGCGAGGAGATGCACATGGTGACGCGGTCGGGGTACCGCATGAGGACGGACTCGACGAGGGTGCCGTCGTGCAGCCGCCACAGGGTCTTGCGGGTGGTGTCGTCGTCGCAGGAGATGTGCCGTACGACCGACATCAGGTCGGGCAGCAGCTCCGTGGCGAGCTTCTCGCGGGACGCGGCGGGGATGTCCGTCCAGGCGGCCGGGTCGTGCGCGTACCGCGCGAAGTAGTGCTGGGAGAGCTGCTTGGCCCGGAACGGCTTCTCACCGATCGCGGCGACGGCTTCCTTGCGCTCGGCGGGCGTCAGATCGGCGAGGTGTCGCGGCGGCTTCTTCGCTCCGCGCGGGGCGACGAAGGTGAGCTCTCCCGGTGCGGGGCGTGGCATGACCTGGTACTCCTCAGTAAAGACGAGGCCGCGGTACGTGAGCCGGGAGACCTCACCGGATGATCCCCGCGCGGTGCCGCAGGGCCGAAAGGGCCCGCCGCCTCGATGCGACGAGCCCTTCCAGGGTAACCGGACGGCGGTTCAGCCTGTTCCGACGAAGATCACGAACAGCAGCCACACCACCGGAGCGGTCGGCAGCAGCGAGTCCAGCCGGTCCATGATGCCGCCGTGCCCCGGCAGCAGGGTGCCCATGTCCTTGATCCCCAGGTCCCGCTTGATCATGGACTCGCCGAGGTCGCCCAGCGTGGCGCTGGCCGCGACGGCGAGGCCCAGCAGCAGGCCCTGCCACCAGGTGCCGCCGTCGATGGCGAACTCCATGCACAGCGCGCCCGCCGCCATGGCGAACGCCACCGCCCCCAGGAGCCCCTCGCGGGTCTTGCCCGGGCTGATGCGCGGCGCCAGCTTGTGCTTGCCGAACCGCCAGCCGACCGCGTACGCGCCGGTGTCGCTGACCACGGTCAGGACGAGGAAGGTCAGCACCCGCCACGGACCGTCGTCCGCGGTGAGCATCAGCGCCACGAACGTCGCGAGGAACGGGACGTAGAACGCGGCGAAGACACCGGCCGTGACGTCCTTCAGGTAACCCTCGGGCGACTCGGTCATCCGCCACACGAGCACCGCGAGCGCGGTGAGCGCCATGGCGACCCAGGCCCCCTCGGCCCCGCGCACGTACCCGGCCACGACCATGGCCGCGCCGCCCACGGCCAGCGGCACGAGCGGAGCCCTGATCGACTTGCGCTCCTGAAGGCGGGACGTCAGCTCCCACAGCCCGACCACGACGGCGACCGCTATCACACCGACGAACACGGCCTTGACGACGAAGAGCGACGCGACGATCACGGCGCCGAGCCCCACGCCGACCCCTATGGCGGCCCGCAGGTCCCGGCCGGCCCGCTTCTTCTGCTTCCTCGGCGGACCGGGCAGCTCCGTGGGCTGCGGCGCTCCCGACTGCGGGCTGGGCATGGGCTCCTGCGGATTCTCCGGCTGCGGCGACCGGTCCTGCCGCGGCTGTCCGTGCGGCTGCCACGGCTGGTCCGGCCGCTGCGGCAGCTCGTCACGGAACAGGGGACCGCTCAGCGGAGCGGTCCCCCGGTCGCGGTCGTCCTGGCCTCCACCGGTGTCGCCACCGGCGGGAACGTCGGGCACGATGGGCATGGGCCGAGTCTGCTGCGCCTCATGCCCGTCGTAGGCGGGACCCGCCGGGGCTGCCGGAGCGAACCCCGGGTGGTGCCCCTGGTCGGGCGGACCCCATTGACCGCCTCTCGGCGGGGCCCCCCAGGAAGAGTCGTTCATCAGACCTCGAGCAGCTCGGCTTCCTTGTGCTTGAGCAGCTCGTCCACCTGCGTGACGTACTTCGCGGTGGTGTCGTCGAGCTCCTTCTCCGCGCGGCGCACCTCGTCCTCGCCGGCCTCCTTGTCCTTGACCAGCTTGTCAAGGGCGTCCTTGGCCTTGCGGCGCACCGAACGGATGGAGATCTTCGAGTCCTCGGCCTTGCCCTTGGCGACCTTGATGTACTCGCGGCGCCGCTCCTCGGTGAGCTCGGGGAACACCACACGGATGATGTTGCCGTCGTTGCTCGGGTTGACGCCCAGGTCGGAGTCGCGGATGGCCTGCTCAATGTTGCGCAGCGCGCTCTTGTCGAACGGGGTCACCACGGCCATGCGGGGCTCCGGCACGGAGAACGACGCCAGCTGGTTGATCGGCGTCGTGGCACCGTAGTAGTCGGCCACGATCTTGTTGAACATGGCCGGGTGCGCACGCCCGGTACGGATCGCGGCGAAGTCCTCCTTGGCGACCAGGACGGCCTTCTCCATCTTCTCCTCTGCCTCGAGGAGGGTCTCTTCGATCACCACTTGCTCCTGCGTGTCTATGAGTAGGCCCGGCGTACAAAGGGCTGCGGAACCTGCGTCGCGTGTGTCCCCTGCACGGTGTCCGACCGGCAGGGCTTTGTCCATCCCCTCGCGGGGCACCCCTGGGGACCCGGGATCAGGTCCTGGTGCCCTGGTCGCTCACGAGAGTGCCGATCTTCTCACCCTTCACGGCCCGGGCGATATTGCCCGCCGCGAGCAGCTCGAAGACGAGGATCGGGAGGTTGTTGTCGCGGCAGAGGGTGATGGCGGTGGCGTCGGCGACCCTGAGGTCGCGGGAGAGCACCTCGCCGTACTCCAGCGCGTCGAACTTCACCGCGTCCGGGTTGGCCTTGGGGTCGGAGTCGTAGACCCCGTCCACCCCGTTCTTGCCCATCAGGAGGGCTTCCGCGTCGATCTCCAGGGCGCGCTGGGCGGCGGTGGTGTCCGTGGAGAAGTAGGGCATGCCCATGCCCGCGCCGAAGATCACGACGCGGCCCTTCTCCAGGTGGCGGACCGCGCGCAGCGGGATGTACGGCTCGGCGACCTGCCCCATGGTGATGGCGGTCTGGACCCGGGAGTCGATGCCCTCCTTCTCCAGGAAGTCCTGGAGGGCGAGGCAGTTCATGACCGTACCGAGCATGCCCATGTAGTCGGAGCGGGCCCGGTCCATGCCGCGTACCTGCAGCTCCGCGCCGCGGAAGAAGTTGCCGCCGCCGATCACGACGGCGATCTGCGCGCCGTCGCGGACGACCGCGGCGATCTCGCGCGCGATGGCGTGTACGACGTCGGGATCGACGCCGAGGCCCCCACCGCCGGCGAACGCCTCGCCGGACAGCTTCAGCATGAAGCGACCGGCGACATTTTTACCGGTGTTGTCGTCGCCCTGTGCGGCGCCCTGGTTCATGGAGATCTCCTCGTGCACATACGAAGAAGGCCATTGCCGGTGGGTGCTGTTGTCCCTACGGCAATGGCCTCCTCGTCAGATCTGTGGCCGCCGGCGCTGACGCGACCGACCGTCCACTGGGAAAACCCTAGCGGGATCCCGTGTCGAGCGCGTACCCGCTCAGATGCCGACCTTGATGCGGCTGAAGCGCTTCAGGGTGACACCGGCCTCGTCCAGGACCTTCTGGACGGACTTCTTGTTGTCGAGCGCGTACGGCTGACCCAGGAGGGTGGCGTCCTTGAAGAAGCCGTTGAGGCGACCCTCGACGATCTTCGGGAGCGCGGCCTCGGGCTTGCCCTCGGCGCGGGTGGTCTCCTCGGCGACGCGGCGCTCGGCCTCGACGACCTCGGCCGGGACGTCGTCCTTGGAGAGGTACTTCGGGGCGAAGGCGGCGATGTGCTGGGCGATGCCCTTCGCGACCTCGGCGTTCTCCTTGTCGAGCTCGACGAGGACACCGATCTGCGGGGGCAGGTCCGGCATGGTGCGGTGCATGTACGCCGCGACGAAACCGCCGGAGAACTGCGCGAACCGGTCGAGGACGATCTTCTCGCCGAGGTTGGCGTTGGCCTCGTCGACGTACGCCTGGACGGTCTTGCCGGCCTCGATCTCGGACGCGAGCAGCGCCTCGATGTCGGCGGGGGACGTCTTGGCGACGTGCTCGGCGAGGGCCTTGGCGACGCTCTGGAACTTCTCGCCCTTGGCGACGAAGTCCGTCTCGCACTTCAGCTCGACGAGGACACCGGAGGTGTTGTCGTCGGAGAGCACGGAGACGACGGCGCCGTTCTCGGCGGAGCGGCCCTCGCGCTTGGCGACGCCCTTCTGGCCCTTGATGCGCAGGGCCTCGACGGCCTTGTCGACGTTGCCGTCGGCCTCGTCGAGCGCCTTCTTGCAGTCCATCATGCCGGCGCCGGTGAGCTCGCGGAGCTTCTTGACGTCAGCGGCGGTGTAGTTCGCCATGATCTGTAAGTCTCTCTCGAAGTCTGGAAGATCTACGGGTGAACGGCGGGGGCAAGGCGCACCCCCGCCGTCGATCCGAACCTGAAGGGTCAGGCCTGCTCGGCGTCCGCGGCCGGAGCCTCGGCCGGGGCGGCCTCGGCAGCCGGGGCCTCGGCGGCCGGGGTCTCGGCCGGCTTCTCGGCGGCCTCGTCGGACTCCGCCTTCTTCTCGCCACCCTCGAGCAGGTCGCGCTCCCACTCGGCGAGCGGCTCGCCGGCGGCCTTCTCGCCCGGCTTCTGGTCGCCGGTCGCGGCGCCGGAACGGGCGATGAGGCCCTCGGCGACGGCGTCGGCGATCACGCGGGTGAGCAGGGTGACGGAGCGGATCGCGTCGTCGTTGCCCGGGATCTTGTAGTCGACCTCGTCGGGGTCGCAGTTGGTGTCGAGGATCGCGACGACCGGGATGTGGAGCTTGCGCGCCTCACCGACGGCGATGTGCTCCTTCTTGGTGTCGACGATCCAGACGGCGCTCGGCACCTTCTGCATCTCGCGGATACCACCGAGGGTCTTCTCCAGCTTGGCCTTCTCGCGCGACAGCACGAGAAGCTCCTTCTTGGTGAGACCGGACGCGGCGACGTCCTCGAAGTCAATCGCCTCGAGCTCCTTCAGACGCTGAAGGCGCTTGTAGACGGTGGAGAAGTTGGTGAGCATGCCACCCAGCCAGCGCTGGTTGACGTACGGCATGCCGACGCGCGTCGCCTGCTCGGCGATGGCCTCCTGGGCCTGCTTCTTCGTACCGACGAACATGATGGAGCCGCCGTGCGCGACGGTCTCCTTGACGAACTCGTAGGCGCGGTCGATGTACGACAGCGACTGGAGCAGGTCGATGATGTAGATGCCGTTGCGCTCGGTGAAGATGAAGCGCTTCATCTTCGGGTTCCAGCGACGGGTCTGGTGACCGAAGTGGACGCCGCTCTCCAGCAGCTCCCGCATCGTGACGACGGCCATGGCCGTATCTCCTTGGTTCTCGGTTATGTCCTGACGCCCCGACGCGCTGTGCCACGAATGGACCGAAGAGCGCTGCCACGACTTTTGAGGGTGATGGCGGGGCGTGCGAAGTCGACCCGGTGGCCCGGGTCGCCAGAAGAAGTGTACGGGACCCCGGCAGCGCCGGGTGACGGCGCTGTCCACAACCGGCCGGTCGTCCACAGATCGCGCCCATGATCATCGCGGGGGCGTACGCCCGGGCCACAGTCCTCGCATGTACTCCACCGCGTTCGCCCTCGCCCTGTCCGTCCTCACGGCCCTCACCGCCACCTGGCCGGTCGGCCCGCCGCGCCCCGCTGTCGTACGCGGCTGGGAGCCTCCCGCCTCGGCGTACGGGCCGGGCCACCGCGGTGTCGACCTCGCCGCCCCGCCGGGCACGGAGGTCCGCGCTGCGGCGGCCGGCCGGGTCTCGTTCGCGGGCCCGGTGGCGGGCCGGGGCGTCCTGTCGATCACGCACCCCTCCACCGGCACCCCGCCCCTGCGCACCACCTACGAGCCGGTCCGCCCCCTGGTCCGCCCGGGCACCGAGGTCACGGCGGGCCAGCTCGTGGCGGTCGTCTCGGGACCCCCGTCCCACTGCGCCCCGGTCTGCCTCCACTGGGGCCTGCGCCGCGGCGACACCTACCTCAACCCCCTGACCCTGCTCCCCCGCCCACCCTCCCGCCTACTCCCCCTCACGCCCCCCTGACCCGGCGACACCCCCGGGCGTACCCGTACCACCCACCACCCCGCAATCGGCGACGCGCCCGGGGTGGGCCGTGCCACCCACCGTCCCGCACCCGGCGTACGACCGGGGTGGGGCCGTGCAGGGTCGCCCCCGCAGGGGACCGGCGGCGCTACCGGGGCTCCCTATCCCGTAACCCGAGGCCGCCGGCCCCGAGGAGGCGAGCCCGGAGGGGCCACGCCCCCCACCCACCGGGGGTCACCGCACCCAAGACACCGCCCCGCAGCGAACCGGGAACAGGCACCGCCCCGCGGCCGGGAACCGTACCGCCCGCCGCGCTACGCGCCCGCGCTCCGCACGCCCCGCAGCACCATCGACACGGCCGTCTCGGCGATGGCCGTCGGGTCCTCCGCGGCGCCGAGCTCGATGCGGCGCACCGCCGCGTCGACCACGCCCTGGAGCAGCATCGCGGCGAGCCGCGGCTGTTCCTGTCCCAGCTCCGCCAGCGCCTCGACGATCATCGCGACGAGTCCGCCGTGCGCCGCGCGGATCTTCTCGCGGGCGCCGTCGTCGAGTTCGCTCGCGGAGATGGCGACGACCGCCCGGTGGCGCCGGTCGCCGACGAGGTCCAGCTGGGCGCGCACGTACGCCTCGACCTTGTCCTCCGGGCTGTCCACCCGCTGCATCGCCGCTTCGACCTCCGCCGCCCACAGGGGGAAGTCGACGGCGCACAGCTCTTCGACGACGGCGGCGCGCGAGCGGAAGTACTCGTAGACGGAGGACCGGGCGAGGCCGGTGCGCTCGGCGAGGGCGGGGAAGGTCAGCGCCTCCGTACCGCCTTCGGACAGCAGGGAACGCGCGGCGTCCAGCAGGGCGCCGCGCTGCATGGTCCGGTGCTCGGCCACGGAGGCCGCTCGAATCCTGGGCACGGCTCCACTCTACGACCGGCCGTTCGACGTCAGCGTCCTACATCGGCCAGCTTCGCGCGCAGCTGGAGGACCGATTTGGTGTGGATCTGGCTGACGCGGCTCTCGGTGACGCCGAGGACGTTGCCGATCTCGGCCAGGGTGAGGCCTTCGTAGTAGTACAGCGTGACCACGGTCTTCTCGCGCTCGGGCAGGGTGTTGATGGCCCGGGCGAGCATCCGCCGCAGCTCGCGGTCCTCGGCCACCTCGACGGGGTCGTCCGCGGCGGTGTCCTCCAGGGTGTCCATGAGGCTGAGCCGGTCGCCGCCCTCACCGCCGACGTGCAGCAGCTCCTCCAGGGCGACGACGTTCGCCAGGGACAACTGGCTGAAAACCGCGTGCAGTTCTTCGAGCGCGATACCCATTTCGGCCGCGACCTCGCCCTCCGAGGGGGTGCGCCGGAGCTGGGCCTCCAGGGTGGCGTAGGCGCGCTCCACGGCCCGCGCCTTCTGCCGTACGGAGCGGGGGATCCAGTCCAGGGCCCGGAGTTCGTCGATCATCGCGCCGCGGATCCGGGTGATGGCGTACGTCTCGAACTTGATCGACCGCTCGATGTCGAACTTCTCGATCGCGTCGATGAGGCCGAAGACCCCGGACGACACAAAGTCGGCCTGCTCGACGTTGGAGGGGAGGCCGACGCTCACCCGGCCCGCGACGTACTTCACCAGCGGCGAGTAGTGCAGGATCAGCTGTTCCCGCAGCCGCTCGTCGCCCGTGTCCTTGTACGACCGCCACAGCTCGTCGAGTGACGAGGGTGCGGGCGGGCGCACGGTGCCCCGGGCAGCGGGGGGCACCGCTGCGCGGTCGGACCCGGAGGTGTGCTGGGGCATGCGTCGCCTTGAGCCGTTCTGCTGAGTGCGAGGGGGGACGGGGGGAGGGGGCCGGGACGGCCAGGGTGCGGGGGGCTTAATTCTGGTGAGCGTAGCGTGACTGCGGCGTCGCAGTGAGCGAAGGCCGCCGGATCGTGACTCCGTGGGGGCGGGCCGTCGGCCGCATCTTCGAATGGGGCCCGTGAGGCCGACTGCGCGGGCGTCGGCCCCCCGGGCGGCGCCGAGTGAGCTGCGAAGGTCATCGGCTTCACCCTGTCACCCGAATGCTGCGGGTCAAGCACCGCCTCGCCGGGCGTTCGGGCGACGTGCGGCCTCGGCGGTCAGTTGCCAGTCCTGGCCGTGGCGTTCGACGAACCCCAGGGAGTGGAGTTCGTACAGCCTGCCGAGCGCCTCGTCGACGGTGGTCCCGGCATCACGCGCGATGTCGGTGCCGGCGGCGGTCCGGCCCCTCGGGGGCAGGGCTTCGAGCACCCGGGCGCTGAGCGGGTCGAGGAGGTCCCTGGGCAGGACCGGTCCGCGCCGGGGAGGGGCCAGGTCACCGATGTCGCCGATCAGCTCGGCGACCTCCGCCGCGTCGGTGACGAGCTCGGCCTCGCCGCGCAGCAGCTCGTGCACCCCGGCCGAGAGCCCGCTGGTGGCGGGTCCGGGGACGCCCATGGTGAACCGGCCGAGTCGCTGTGCGGCGCGGGCGGTCACCAGGGAGCCGCTGCGGTACTCGGCCTCGACGACGACGGTGCCCCGTGTGAGCGCGGCGATCACCCGGTTGCGGAGGATGAACCGGCTCGGCGTCGGGTGGGCGCCCGGCGGCAACTCGCCGACGAGCAGGCCCTGTTCGGCGATGCGCCCGATGAGCCCGGCGTGGCCGCGCGGGTAGGCGACGTCGACCCCGCAGGCGAGCACGGCGACGGTCGCCCCGGCGGCGGCCAGCGCGCCCCGGTGGGCGGCGCCGTCGACGCCGAAGGCCGCGCCGGAGACGACGACCCAGCCGCGCTCGGCGAGCCCGGAGGCCAGGGTGGCCGCCATGTGCGCCCCGTAGGGCGTGCAGGCCCGGGCCCCGACGACGGCGACGGAGCGCAGCGCCCAGCGGCGGAGGTCGGGCCGGCCGCGGACCCACAGGCCGACGGGGCGGGCGTCGCCGAGGTCGTCGAGCTGGCTGGGCCACTCCGGGTCGCCCGGTACGACGAGCCGCGCGCCGCACGCCTCGGCCGCCGCGAGGTCCCGGTCGGGCTCGGCCCGCGCCGCCCGCAGCCGGAAGCCGTGGATCCGCCGCTCGCTCGCCCCGGTGAGCGCATCGGCCTCGTATCGCGCACTGGTCAGCCGCCGTAACAGTTCCTCCGCTCCCAGCTCGCGCAGCCACCGTCCGCCGTGTTCATCACCCGGTTCGACGACCCGCGTCAACGCCGCCCGCGCCCGTCGCTCTCCCTCGGTCACCCTCTGGTTCATCCCACTCCCCCACTACCACCCGTTCCGTCCCACCCCACCGGGCCACCCTCACCACACACCCCCACCCGGCCCCCACCCCCGGCCGCCCCGCCCCCGCACCGGACGGGCGGACCGCGCGCACCAGACCGGGTCGACCGGGTCACCGCGTCTGGCCGACCGCCAGGGGTACGCCCCGGGCGATTCCGGTGCGCAACTCCAGTGCCAGCTGGACGTCGTCGGGGCCGGGGCGGGCGCGGCCGGCGAGGTCGGCGAGGGTCCAGGCGACGCGCAGGACCCGGTCCAGGCCGCGCGCGGTGAGCAGGCCCCGTTCGATGTCCCGTTCGGCGGTGGCGAGGGCGCCGGGGGCGACCTGCCAGCGGGTGCGGAGCTCGTGGCCGGGCACTTCGCAGTTGACGTTCCAGGGCGTGCCGTCGAGGCGGGCGGCGGCACGTGCCCGGGCTTCCAGGGCGCGGGCGGCGACCGCTTCGGTGGATTCGCCGCGCCCGCCCTGGGCGAGCAGGTCGGCGCGGGTCACCGGTTCGACCTCGACGCGCAGGTCGACGCGGTCGAGCAGCGGCCCCGACAGCCGGGCCTGGTAGCGGCGGATGACCGACGCGGGGCATTCGCAGCCCGACCCGTGCAGGGTGTGCCGCCCGCACGGGCAGGGGTTGGCGGCCAGCACCATGAGGAACCGGGCGGGCAGCCGTACGACGCCGGCGCTGCGCGCCACCACGACGTGTCCCGACTCCAGGGGCTGTCGCAGGGCGTCCAGCGCTTTGCCGGAGAACTCGGGCGCCTCGTCCATGAAGAGCACGCCGCGGTGCGCCAGCGAGACGGCTCCGGGCCGGGGCAGGCCGCTGCCGCCGCCGACGAGGGACTGCATGGTCGCCGAGTGGTGCGGCGCGCAGTACGGCGGCCGGCGCACGAGGGGCTCGCCCGGTGGCAGGAGGCCCGCCACCGAGTGGACCGCGGTGACCTCCAGTGCTTCCTGGCGGGTGAGAGGCGGCAGGACGCCGGGCAGTCGCTCGGCGAGCATCGTCTTGCCGGCGCCGGGCGGGCCGGACAGCAGCAGGTGGTGACCGCCGGCGGCGGCGACCTCCAGAGCGAGGCGCGCGTGCCGTTGCCCGGCGACGTCGGCGAGGTCGGGCCCGTCGGCCGGGTCGGGGCTCAGCCCGGTGCCGACACCGGCGCCGGGGACGAACAGCCCGGCCAGTATCGCGTCGGGCCGCCCGGCCTCGTCCGGTTCCTCCTCGGGCACGGGTTCGTCCGCGAGGACGGCGATCAGCTGCCGCAGGGTCCGGACGCCGAGGACGGAGACGCCCGGCACCAGCGCGGCCTCTCCGGCCGTCTGCTCCGGGACGACGACCTGCTGGTAGCCGGCCTCGGCGGCGGCGAGCACCGCGGGCAGCACCCCGCGCACGGGCCGGACCCTCCCGTCGAGCCCCAGCTCACCGATGAGGACGAGGTCGGCGATCGTCCTGGGGTCGACGCGCTCCGCCGCGCCGAGTACCGCTGCTGCGACGGCGAGGTCGAATCCCGAACCCCCCTTGGGTACGGAGGCCGGGCTGAGTCCGACCGTGAGCTTCTTCTGCGGCCACTCGGCGTCCGAGTTGACGATCGCCGCCCGCACCCGGTCGCGGCTCTCCGTGAGGCTCTTGTCAGGGAGGCCGACCAGGGTGAACGCCGGAACGCCGGGTTCGAGGTCCGCCTGGACCTCGACGACCACTCCTTCGACGCCGACCAGGGCCACCGAGCACGTCCGTGCGAACCCCATCAGGCCACCCCTCGCACGTGCTCGACGACGGGCGCGCCGCGCCGGGGCAGCACCACCCCGACCAGGTCGATGCGCAGTCCGCCCGGCGGCGGCCCGCCGTGCCGTTCGAGCCAGCACGCGGCCAGTCGCCGCAGCCGTTCCGCCTTGGCGGGGGTCACCGCCGCCATGGGGTGCTCGAATCCGCCCCCTCTGCGGGTCTTGACCTCGCAGATGACCACCGTGTCACCGTCACGGGCGACGATGTCGATCTCCCCGGCCCGCCCGCACCGCCAGTTCCGGGCGAGCGTCGCCATCCCCGCCTCACCGAGCCGGCGGACCGCCAGGTCCTCGCCGTACCGCCCGAGTGCCCCCGTCGCGTTCATTCGGCACCACCTCCGGCACCGACTGTGACGCGTCGGCGCCGGGCTTGTGGATCTTGGTGGACAACCGGCCGGTTGGGGATAACTCCGTCACCCACACCGGTGAACAGCCACCGGCGACCGGCCCGGGGTCAGCCCCGTCGGCGGCCCGGAGTCGGCTTCCGGCCCCGTCGGCGGCCCTCGGGGTCAGCTTCCGGGGAGCTCCAGGTCGGTCTTGTTGAGCTCCTCGATGTTCACGTCCTTGAACGTCAGGACACGCACCTGCTTGACGAACCGTGCCGGCCTGTACATGTCCCAGACCCACGCGTCCGCCATGGACACCTCGAAGAACACCTCGCCCTGCACCGAGTGCACCTGCATCTCGTAGTCATTGGTGAGGTAGAAACGACGCTCGGTCTCGATCACGTATTTGAACAGACCGACGACATCGCGGTACTCCCGGTAGAGCTTCAGCTCCATCTCGGTCTCGTACTTCTCGAGGTCCTCGGCGCTCATGGCATGTTCCCCTTCAGCCGTGCGTCCCCCCATTGTGCGCCAGTCTCCCGCGCCCCTAGACGATTTCCGGGGCGAGGACCACCGGCCTGCCAGGGGGTCCCTCGTCGAGCAGCGTGCGCAGCAGCTCGGCGAGTCGTGTCGGGTACACCGTCTCACGCGTCGCCGACAGTTCGGCGGAGGTCCACCACCTCAGCCCCGCGACACTGCGGCTCTCCAGCTCCGTGAGCGCGCCGAGGGCCACCTCCGTCCGGGTCGTACGGGCCAGGTAGTACCACTCGTCCTGGTGCCAGCGGCGCCCGGCGAAGGGAAAGGAGCAGACCCGCTGCCACAGCACCGGGCCGAGCTCCACGTCCGTGAGACCGGTCTCCTCGGCCAGCTCGCGCAGCGCGGCCTCCTCCCGGGTCTCGTCGCCCTCGACGCCGCCGCCGGGGGTGAACCACCAGGTGTCGGACGGGTCGTCCGGTTCGTAGCCGTGGAGCAGCAGGATGCGGTCCTGCGGGTCGAGCAGGACGACCCGGGCCACCCGCCGCAGGGGCATGTCCCCGGCCGGGTGCCGGTCACCCTCCAGCGGGGCGTCCTCAGCCATGCGTACCCGCCCCGGTGCGCGTCCGGCCCGTCCCGGACAGCCGCCGCGCGATCGGCCCGTACGCCGCGCCGCCCAGGATCAGTACCGACCCGGCTACCACCGACGCGACCACGAGCTTCACCGGGCCGGGCCGCGACACACCGCCGGGCAGGGGCGCGAACGCCTGCGGCCGGTCCACCATCGCGGTCCGCGGCCACGCCACGGCGTCCACCCGGGCGCTCACCGCGCCGCGCGGCACCGCGCCGTGCCCGGGGTCCTGGAGGTGGACGCGGGAGTCCTGCGAACCCATGCGCTCGTCACCGAGCAGGAAGAGCTGTCCCTCGGGCACCGCGACGGAGAAGGTCGCCGTGGAAGCGGGGCCCCCGGACCGGAGATACGGTTCTTCGACGGGCTTGCCGTTGATCGTGAGCCGGCCTCCCGCATCGCAACAGGCGACCTTGTCACCGCCCACGGCGACGACCCGCTTGAGCATCGGCACATCGCCCCAGGCTGCGTCCTGGAAGACCACGACGTCCCCGCGCCGGACATCGGCCCCGTCTATCCGCTGCGCCAGCACCCGGTCCCCGACCTCGACGGTCGGCGACATCGAATCGGTCGGCACGGTGTAGGGCTGGTAGGTGAGCGCTCCCCAGGCGAAGCCTCCGAGGAGGAGCAGACAGCCGACGGCCACGGCCAGCCCCGACAGCACGCTGCCGAGGCGGCCGCGGCCGCCGTCCGTCGTGTCGTTCGTGCCCATCCCAGCGCTCCCCACCTCGGAGATCGACGATCTGGGACGGCACCCTACCCGCGCGGCCCTACCCGGCGGTATGCCCTCGGGCGAGCGCCCCGCGACTCGGAGCAGGGTGCGGTGGGTGCAGCCGGGCGGGACCCGCTTCCTGCAACGGGCCCGCAAGCCCTCGCGTCAGCCGTCGCGCCGCTTGCGGCGCCAGAGGACCACCGGCACCGCGGCGGCCAGGCCCAGCGCGCCCGGGCCGGCCATCTCGGCGACCGCCTTGGAGGCCGCGGCCGCGTTCAGTCCCGGCTGGTCGAAGGTGTCCGGCACCGGAAGCGTGGACCAGCGGGTGACCGGCCAGGCCACCACGATCGCGCGCCCCACGACCTGGTCGTTGGCGACCGTGCCGCTGCCGGGCAGCTCCTGGTGGTAGCGGGAGTCGAGGGAGTTCTGGCGGTTGTCGCCCATCACCCAGATACGGCCCTCGGGCACCTTGATCGGGCCGAACGGCTCGTCGTCGCAGGGGGTGGAGCCGGGATGGATGTACGAGGTCTCGTCCAGCGGCTTGCCGTTGACGACGACCTTGCCGCCCTTCTTGCAGCTGACGGTGTCGCCGCCGACCGCGATGACCCGCTTGATGAGGTCCTTCTCCTCCGCGGACGGCATCAGTCCGATGAAGCTCAGGAACTTCTGCATCACGTTGGGGTCGGGAGTGGGCTCGCCCTCCAGCCAGCCGCCCGGGTCGTGGAAGACGACGACCTCGCCGCGCTCCGGCTCGGAGCCGAACCACGGGGTCAGCTTGTCGACCAGGACCCGGTCGCCCCGCTGGAGCGTGTTCATCATCGAGTCCGAGGGGATCGAGAACGCCTGCACCAGGAACGTCTTGATCAGCAGTGCCAGCAGCAGGGCGATACCGATCAGCAGCGGCAGTTCCTTCCAGAAGGAACGCGGCTTCGCGGGCTGCCGGGGGCCGCCGTCGTCGGTGCTGTCGGCCGCGGCCTCATCCGGACCGGTCGGGGGTTCTTCCGCGGGACCGGAAGAGGAGGGCTTCCCGAACCGGTCGGGCCTCTCCTCGGGCTCGTCGTGTCCGGATCGTGCGCCGACCGCCAAATCCCCCACATCCACTCCTCACTCCGTGCAACCGCCGGCCCCACAGCAGGGGCAGGCCCACCACTCCCATAACGAGCGGGAGTTCCGCAGGGGTCGGGAGCCCGGACAATCCGTTCACATTCCGAGAGGACACACTATGCGACGCGCCGCGCGCGGCCGCAGTCCCCGTCCGCGCGTCCGGCACGGAGGCGAAGGTGTCCGGCTCGTCCAGTTCGCTCCAGTGGGCCAGGGGCCAGGCGATGACGACCGCCCGCCCGACGACCTCCTCCTCCGAGACGGTTCCCTGGAACGCCTCGTTCAGGTGGAACCGCGAGTCGGCCGAATTGGACCGGTGGTCGCCCAGGACGAAGATCCGCCCGGCCGGCACCTTCACCTCGAACGGAATGGTGGAGGGGACGTCCCCCGGGTTCAGGTACGGCTCGTCGAGCGGTACGCCGTTGACGGTGACCTTCTTGTTGGCGTCGCAGCACTTGACGGTGTCGCCGCCGACGGCGACGACCCGTTTGATCAGGTCCTGTTCGTCCTCGGACGGCAGCAGGCCGATGAACGTCAGCGCCTGCTTGGCCTGTTTCACGATCACCGGGTCGTCGTTCTTGGGCGTCTGTTCCGCCCGCAGCCAGCCGCCCGGGTCCTTGAAGACGACGACGTCCCCGCGCTCCGGCTTCGAGCCGAACCACGGGGTGAGCTTGTCCACCAGCACCCGGTCGTCGATCTGGATCGTCTGTTCCATGGAACCGGAGGGGATCACGAAGGCCTGCACCAGGAAGGTCTTCAGGACCAGCGCGATGAGCAGTGCCACGGTGATGAGGAGAGGTACCTCCTTGACGGCCGAGCGCCGCCGCCGGCGCTGCACCTTCCGGGCCAGTTTCCGCCGCTCCGCGCGTCCGGGCAGGGCCCGGCCGCCGTCGGTGGGCCGGGATCCGGTGGGCAGCCGCGTATCGGCCCGGTGGTTGCCCTGCCTGCCCCGGTTACCCATGGCCCCCGCCCGCCCCGCCCGCCTCCGGTACGTCACGCAGGGCACCCGCCGGCTCCAGCTCCGTCCAGCGCCCGAACGGCCAGCCGATCCAGTCGGCCCGGCCGATGACGTGGTCCACGGGGACCATGCCGCCGCCCGGCGAGCCCAGGTGGTCGCGGGAGTCGCGCGACTGGCTGCGGTGGTCCCCCATGACCCACAGGGCGCCCTCGGGCACCACGATGTCGAAGGGCACCTGTGAGGGCGCGTCGCCCGGGTACAGGTAGCGCTCGTCCACGGGTACGCCGTTCACCTCGACCCTTCCCCCCTTGTCGCAGCACGTCACACGGTCGCCGCCCACGCCCACGACGCGCTTGACGAAGTCGGTGTCGGCGGGTTCGGCGAGGCCGAGTGCCGCGGCCGCCCCGTGCAGCAGTCCGGCCACCGGGTCGCGCTCCGGGGCCTCCTGGACGAAGGACCCGGTGCCGTCGAAGACGACCAGGTCGCCGCGGGCCGGCTCGGAACCGAAACGGTACGCCACCTTGTTGACGAGCACCCGGTCCCCGGTCTTGAGGGTGGGCTCCATCGACCTGCTGGGGATCTGGAAGGGCTGCATCACGAAGTGGTTGAACAGCAGCAGCAGGACCGCGCCGGCGCAGCCGGCCAGCCAGAACCGCCGCCGGAGAAGCACGGAGCGCGACCGCTCCTCCGGGTCGGAGGAACGGCCGCGCTCTGAGTGCTGTGCTTCGATGTCCATCGGAGCCGAATGGTATCCGGCTCTCCTGTGACGCTCCGTCCGAAGCGAGGCGCGACGGGGTGAGCCGGGGCTCAGTTGTCGCGCTTCTCCTTGATCTTCGCGGCCTTGCCGCGCAGCTCACGCAGGTAGTAGAGCTTGGCGCGACGGACGTCACCGCGGGTCACGAGCTCGATCTTCTCGAAGATCGGGCTGTGCACCGGGAAGGTGCGCTCGACGCCGACGGAGAAGGAGACCTTGCGGACGGTGAACGTCTCGCTGACGCCGGCGCCCTGGCGGCGGATGACGACGCCCTTGAACTGCTGGATACGCGAGCGGTTGCCCTCGATGACGCGAACGTGGACGTTCACGGTGTCACCGGGACGGAACGCCGGGACGTCGGTCCGCAGGGAGGCGGAGTTGACGGCGTCGAGCACGTGAGCCATGTGTGTCTGCTTCCTCGCTGATGCCACAGGTCATCAACGGAATGTCGAAATGAGAAAAGGGGTGCTGATCGCGTCGGACGGGCGTCGTGTCCCCCTGTGGCAGGGGCGCACGCCGGACGTACAGCAGCGGCCTATTCTTCCACGTCCTGGGGCCTGCGCCAAAATCGGCCACCGGGTTCGGGGGCCCAGCCCAGCAGGGAGAGGGTTTCGCGGTCCTTCTTGTCGAACGCCGACGCCTCGCAGCGTTCGATGAGGTCGGGCCGGTTGCGCGCGGTTCGCCGGAGCGCCTCGTCCTTGCGCCACCGGGCGATCTTGCCGTGGTGCCCGCTGAGCAGCACGTCGGGGATGCCGCGGCCCCGCCACTCGGGCGGCTTGGTGTAGACGGGGCCCTCGAGCAGGTTGGCCATGGCGCCGGAGGCGAAGGAGTCGTCGCGGTGGGACTCGGCGTTGCCGAGGACGCCGGGCAGCAGGCGTGCCACGGCTTCGGTGACGACCAGGACGGCCGCTTCGCCGCCGGCGAGGACGTAGTCGCCGATGGACACCTCGTACACCGGTATGCGGGTGGCGTACTCGTCGGTGACGCGGCGGTCGATGCCTTCGTACCGGGCGGGGGTGAAGATCAGCCAGGGGCGCCGGGAGAGTTCGACGGCGAGTTGCTGGGTGAAGGGGCGGCCGCTGGGGGTGGGGACGACCAGCACCGGTCCGTGCGCCCCGGCGTCGTAGCCGGACGCCAGGACGTCGTCCAGGGCGTCGCCCCAGGGCTCGGTCTTCATGACCATGCCGGGGCCGCCGCCGTAGGGGGTGTCGTCGACGGTGTTGTGCCGGTCGTAGGTCCACTGCCGGAGGTCGTGCACGTGGACGTCGAGCCGGCCGCGCGCGCGTGCCTTGCCGACGAGGGAGACGTTCAGCGGTTCCAGGTACTCGGGGAAGATCGTGACGACGTCGAGCCGCATCAGGCTCCGTCCTCCTCACGGGACCCTGCGATCTCGGCGCGGTCGTCGATGAGGCCGGGAGGCGGGGTGATGACGGCCTTCTGCTCGCCGAGGTCGATCTCCGTGACGATCTCCTCGACGAACGGGATCATGACCTCGGTGCCGTCGGGCCGCTCCACGACGAACAGGTCCTGCGAGGGCAGGTGGGAGATCTCGGTGATCCGGCCGATGACGGTGCCGTCGGCGAGGACGACGTCCAGGTCCATCAGCTGGTGGTCGTAGTACTCGTCGGGTTCCTCGGGCAGCTCGTCGGGGTCCACGTCGGCGATGAGCAGGGTGTTGCGCAGCGCCTCGGCGGCGTTGCGGTCGCGGACGCCCTCGAAGCGCAGCAGCAGCCGGCCGCTGTGGACCCGGCCGGTCTCGATGGTCAGCGGTCCCGTGGAGGCCGGGTCCGTGGCCAGTACGGCACCGGGCGCGAGCCGCAGCTCGGGCTCGTCCGTACGCACCTCGACGGTGACCTCGCCCTTGATGCCGTGGGCGCGGCCGATCCGTGCGACTACCAGCTGCACTGCCTCTCCTTAACAGGACGACTTACGGGGAACGACGACGGGCCGGGGCGGGCCCGAAGCCCTCCCCGGCCCGCGCCGGCGCTTTCACGCAATAACTGCCAACTTGATCAGCGGACCTGGTCCACGTCGACGAGGTCGACACGGATACCGCGGCCGCCGATGGCACCCACGACGGTACGCAGGGCGCGGGCGGTACGGCCGTTGCGGCCGATCACCTTGCCGAGGTCGTCGGGGTGGACCCGGACCTCCAGCACGCGCCCGCGGCGCAGGTTGCGCGAGGCGACCTGCACGTCGTCGGGGTTGTCGACGATGCCCTTCACGAGGTGCTCGAGAGCCTCCTCGAGCATGCTCAGGCCTCGGTCGACTCGGTGGACGCGGCTTCGGCCTCGTCCGCCTTCTTGTCGGCCTTCTTCGCCTTCGGGGTGATGGCCTCACCCTTCGCGTCGTCGCCCTCGAGCGCCTTGGCGAAGGCGTCGAAGGAGGCGCGCTTGTCTTCCTTGGTCGCCGGAGCCAGCAGCGGCTTCTCCGGGGCCGGCAGGCCCTTGACCTTCTGCCAGTCGCCGGTGAGCTTCAGGATCGCGAGGACCGGCTCGGTCGGCTGGGCGCCGACGGACAGCCAGTACTGCGCACGCTCCGAGTCGACCTCGATGCGCGACGGGTTCTGCACCGGGTGGTACAGGCCGATCTCCTCGATGGCCCGGCCGTCACGGCGGGTACGGGAGTCGGCGACGACGATGCGGTAGTGAGGCGAACGGATCTTGCCCAGACGCTTCAGCTTGATCTTGACTGCCACTGGTGTGGTGTCTCCTGGTCTTGACGTGGTTGGGCACAACGGGATGCCGCGTGGGGTTGCGGTACTCGAGTGCCCGATGGACGCGTCAGCCGGAGGAGAGAGGGGTCCTGTGCGACTGTCGAGTACAGCTAGCCATTGTGCCACACCACGTGCGGTCAGCTCGCCGCGCCCACCGCTTCCGGGATGCGGAAGGGCTTCCCGCAGCCGCCGCACACGATGGGCGCCTGCGCGAGGACCGAGGGCACCACGCGTACGTTGCGGCCGCAGTCGCACACGGCCTTGACCCGGACGCCACCTCCGGAGGAGCCGTGCCGGGCGGCCGGTCCGCGGAAGGAGCGCTTGGTGTCCGAGGCCGTGGCGACGGTGTGCGCCTTGAGGGCCCGCTGGAGCCGCTCGATGGTCGGGCGGTAGCGGCGCTTGGCCTCGGGGCTGAGCGTGACCAGGGAGAAGCCGCTGCTGGGGTGCGGCTCCTCGGAGTGGTCCAGGCCCATCTCCTCGGCGATCGCCAGGAATCTGCGGTTGTGGTAGCGGCCGGCGCGGGAGGTGTCGCGGACGCCTCGGGCGGCGGCGATGCCGTGGACTGCCTCGTGGAGCAGTCGTTCGAAGGAGAGCTCGGCGCCACAGGCGGACGACGACTCTCCGATCAGGGATTCGGGCGCGGCGAGATCGGGCAGCTCGGGGTGGTGCCGCTGAATGTCGGCCCACGCCTGTGCCAGCTCTGCGGCGAGAACAGGTGGTGTCGTGCTCACGTCGTGACAACGAGCCGAGGTGCCCCCGGGTTCCATTCCGGGGCATCCCAAATAATTTGCACGTACCCGTCAGTTGCCGTTGATGCGTCCTGACGAGGGCCAGTGCGCTGATCTGCGGAGAAGCGGCGCAGCTCCCAACAAGGTGGTACGTAGCGGCGCGTACGCCCCGGCGCGTAACGGGTTTCGCGCGCCGCCCGCCCAAGGCTGCCGAAGCCGACAGTACCCGGACCGTCACGGGGCCGCGCCACCGCCCCGGAGCCGGTCCCGCGGCTCCGGTTCTTCCCGCAGGCCAGAGCGGCCGGCGGGGTCCGGTCCGCGGTACTTGCATGGCGGGAATCACGAACCGCCCCCACTATGGAGGTGGTTCGTGCCGCACTCGGGGGCGCACGACCGGGGCACGCAAGCATTGCGCCCCGACCCCTGGACTTGGGGGCGGATGCGGAGTTCCCTGGCTACGGGGAGTGCGAGCGCATGTACACGGGGGCTGTCAATCAGGGCACAGACGCACAGATGGACCTCTCGGCGGATTGGGGCGCTTTCGATGACACCTATGCTCGTCCAGCACCACCCCCACCCGGCCTCGGCGCCTCCGGCCTCGGACGCGCCCGGCCGTGCCCGCGACTGGGCGGAGATCCAGGAACGGATGCTGGTCCCGCTCTACGAAGCGGTGTACGAGCATCTGGAGGTCGGTACCGGTACGCGGCTGCTCGGTCTCGGATGCGGCTCCGGCCTCGCCCTGCTGATGGCCGCCGCGCGCGGCGCGCAGGTCACGGGCATCGACACGGATCACGC
Organism: Streptomyces ficellus; assembly: GCF_009739905.1. Classification (NCBI taxonomy): domain Bacteria; kingdom Bacillati; phylum Actinomycetota; class Actinomycetes; order Kitasatosporales; family Streptomycetaceae; genus Streptomyces; species Streptomyces ficellus. The sequence goes on from NZ_CP034279.1 coordinate 1,940,909, forward strand.
GCGCGTGGACCTGGCACGGGAGCGGCTGCTCCCCGACGCGAGCGGGCGGGAGTCCAGCCGCTGCGGCGGAACGCGGCTGCTGTACGGCGGGCCCGCCGACGCGGCGGACCCCACTCGTCCGGCGTACAACCTCGTCACGGCCTTCCAGCCGATCGGATGCACCGAGGGTGACTCCGACGGGCTGGGCCCCGCGCTCGCGGAGGCCGTCCGGCTGGCGGAGCGGGGCAGCGCGGTGGTGCTGGCGGGCTGGGGTCCGCCGGAGCGGTGCGCCACCTCGGCGGTGCTCCGGGTGGCGGGCCGGCTGACCGAGCGGCTGCGCACGGGGGCGGCCTGGCGCCCGGCCCTCCGGGACGACCTGGAGGAGGTCGCCGCGCGGGCGGGCCTGCGGCCGGACGGCTCGGGACGGGTGGCGTGCCCGTTCGGGTACGCCGACATGGACAGCGCCGTGCGCGGGCTGTTCTCGACCGGCCTGTTCGACCCGGCGGTGGCCGCGTCGGACCAGGCGACGGTCGAGAAGGAGGTCACCGAGGCCCTCCACCCGCACGTACGCCCCGACGGGACGGTGTGGATGCCCAACGTGTTCCGCTACCTGGTCGCCCGGATCCCCTGACCCGTTGGACACCGGCCGGGCCCCGCTCCCGAAGGAGCGGGGCCCGCCGTCATTCCTTGCCCAGGCGGGTGATGCCCGCGGCCCGGTAGGCCGCCTCCTCCTCCAGGGTCTCGTTCTCCAGGAGCGCCGCCGCGAGGGCGTCCAGCCTGGCGCGGTGCTCCTGGAGCTGCCGGCAGGCGCTCTCGTAGCACTCGTCGACGACGTGGCGCATCTCCTTGTCCACCGCGTCCAGGGTCGCGGGCGCGGCAGACAGGCCGTACGCCTGCTGGGCGTCGCCGGGGATGGCGCTGAGCCGGCCGACCCGCTCGCTCATGCCCCAGCGGCCCACCATGCCCCGCGCGATGTTGGTGACCTGTTCCAGGTCGCTCTCCGAGCCGGTGGTGATCACACCGAACACGACGTGCTCGGCCGCCATGCCACCGAGCGCCCCGATGATCCTGCCGCGCAGATAGTCCTCCGTGTACGCGTACTTGTCGGCGTCCGGCGTCGACAGGGTCACCCCGAGGGCCCGTCCGCGCGGGACGATGGTGACCTTGCGGACGGGGTCGGCGCCCGGCTGGAGCATGCCGAGCAGCGCGTGCCCGCTCTCGTGGTACGCGGTACGGCGCCGCTCCTCCAGGGGCATGACCAGGGCGCGCTCGGCGCCGAGCTGGACCTTCTCCAGCGCGTCGGAGAAGTCCGACCGGGTCACGGTGTGCTGGCGGCGCTTGACCGCCAGGAGGGCGGCCTCGTTGGCGAGGTTCGCCAGCTCCGCACCGGTCATGCCCGGCGTCGTCCGGGCGACGTGCGCCAGGTCGACCTCGCCGTCCAGCGGGATGTCCCGGGTGTGGATCCGCAGGATGGCCTCCCGGCCGTCCCGGTCGGGCGGGCTGACGTGCACGATGCGGTCGAAGCGGCCGGGCCGGGTGAGCGCGGGGTCCAGGACGTCGGCGCGGTTGGTGGCCGCGATCACGATGACGCCCTCGGAACCGGAGAAGCCGTCCATTTCGGTGAGGATCTGGTTCAGCGTCTGTTCCCGCTCGTCGTGCCCGCCCATGGCCGCGCCGCCGCCCCTGGCACGGCCGATGGTGTCGATCTCGTCGATGAAGATGATCGCCGGGGCGACCTTGCGGGCCTCGTTGAACAGCTCCCGTACGCGGGAGGCACCGACGCCCACGATCATCTCGATGAACTCGGAGGCGGACGCGGAGAAGAACGGGACGCCCGCCTCGCCCGCCACGGCCCGGGCCAGCAGCGTCTTGCCCGTGCCGGGCGGGCCGGAGAGCAGCACGCCGCGCGGCATCTTGGCGCCCATCCTCCGGTAGGCCTGCGGGTTCTTCAGGAAGTCGACGACGTCGTTGAGCTCGCCCGCCACCTCGTCGATGCCCGCGACGTCCGCGAAGGTGGTCCGCCCGCCCACCTCCAGCTCGACCGGCTTCGGCGGGGCCTTGCGTCCGAGCATGCCGCCCGCGCCGCCCAGTCCCGCGCCCCGCATCCGCCGGGCGACCACCAGCCACAGCACGACGAGCAGCAGGATCGGCGCCAGCGAGTACAGCAGGTTGGCGAGGAGGCTCGGTCTCTCGACGACCGGCTCGGCCGTCACGGTGACCTTCTGCTTCGTCAGCTGGGCCCAGAGGTCGTCGTCGGCGAACGCCGGCCGCTGGGTGGTGAACCGCTGCTTGTCCTTCAGCTCCCCCTCGATGGCGTCGCCCTTGGAGTAGATCTTGGCGACGTTCCCGTCCGAGACCTGCCTGCTGAACTCGGTGTACGACAGGGAGCGCTCGTCGCCGTCGCCGAAGTAGGACAGGGCCAGGTTGGTGAGCCCGAACACGGCCAGCGCCGCGAGGAGCAGCCAGACCCAGCCGGGTGTCTTCCTGCGCTGCGGGGACGGCGGCGGCGCGCCCTCGGAACGCCAGGGCTGATCGGTGCGGTCGCGCGGGGGTACGGAATTGGCCACGGTGCCATGATGCGAGAGGTGACCGTAACCGGCATTACGGACACACCCGGAGCCTGGTGCGTCTCGTCTTGGGCAATCGTCCCGCAGGACGGCTCCCACCCCCACCCGTTGTGGGCAATCGTCCCGCTGGGGCGGGACGGGTGGGCACAACGGGACCGGGGCGGCGCCTGGTCCCGGTTCGCTGCGGGGCGGTGCCTCGTGCCGGTTCGCCTGCGGGCGGGTGCCTGGTCCCACCCCCGGTGGGTGGGGGCGTGGCCCCTCCGGGCTCGCCTCCTCGGGGTCGGCGGCCCTGGGTTACGAGTAGAGGAGCCGCGCCTGCGCCGCCAACCCCTGCGGGGGCGACCCTGCACGGCCCCACCCCGGTACGTCGCCGGGTGCGGGGCGGGGGCCCCGGGGGTCAGCCCATGAACTTCTTGAACTCGTCCGGGAGCTCGAAGTCCTGGCCCGGCTGGCCGGCCGGGAGGCCGAACGCGCCGCCCTGCTGGGCCTGTTCGCGGCGGGCCGCGGCGGCCTGCTCCTCGGCCTTCCGCTTCATCGGGTTGCCGCTCTTGCGCTTGCCCTTGGCCTGCTTCTGCTGCTTCTTCTGCCGGCCGGGCCCGCCGCCCATGCCCGGGATGCCCGGCATGCCCGGCATCCCGCCGCCCTGGGCCATGCGCGACATCATCTTCCGGGCGTCGAAGAACCGCTCGACCAGGGACTTGACCGCGCTGACGTCGACGCCGGAACCGCGGGCGATGCGCGCCCGGCGGGAGCCGTTGATGATCGTCGGGTCCTGGCGCTCACCCGGCGTCATGGACTTGATGATCGCGGCGGTGCGGTCGACGTCCCGCTCGTCGATGTTGTTGATCTGGTCCTTCATCTGCGCCATGCCGGGGAGCATGCCGAGCAGCTTGGAGATGGAGCCCATCTTCCGGACCTGCTCCATCTGGGCCAGGAAGTCGTCGAGCGTGAAGTCCTTGCCCTTGCTGCTCGCCAGCTTGGAGGCCATCTTGGCGGCCTCTTCCTGGCTGAAGGTCTGCTCGGCCTTCTCGATCAGCGAGAGGACGTCGCCCATGCCGAGGATGCGGGACGCCATGCGGTCCGGGTGGAACGCGTCGAAGTCGTCCAGCTTCTCGCCGTTGGAGGCGAACATGATCTGGCGGCCGGTGACGTGCGCGATCGACAGGGCGGCACCACCGCGGGCGTCGCCGTCGAGCTTGGACAGCACCACGCCGTCGAAGCCGACGCCGTCGCGGAAGGCCTCGGCGGTGTTGACCGCGTCCTGACCGATCATGGCGTCGACGACGAAGAGGACCTCGTCGGGGCTGACGGCGTCGCGGATGTCCGCGGCCTGCCGCATCAGCTCCTGGTCGATGCCGAGGCGGCCGGCGGTGTCGACGATGACCACGTCGTACTGCTTGGTCCTGGCGTACTCGACGGAGTCCTTGGCGACCTGGACCGGGTCGCCGACGCCGTTGCCCGGCTCGGGGGCGTAGATGCCGACGCCCGCGCGCTCGGCGACGACGGAGAGCTGGTTGACGGCGTTGGGGCGCTGGAGGTCACAGGCGACGAGGAGCGGGGCGTGCCCCTGGCCCTGGAGCCACTTGCCGAGCTTTCCGGCGAGGGTGGTCTTACCGGCGCCCTGGAGACCGGCCAGCATGATCACGGTCGGCGGGTTCTTGGCGAACCGGAGCCGGCGGGTCTCGCCGCCGAGGATGCCGATGAGCTCCTCGTTGACGATCTTGATGACCTGCTGGGCGGGGTTCAGCGCCTGCGAGACCTCGGCGCCGAGCGCCCGCTCCTTGACCTGCTTGATGAAGGCCCGGACGACGGGCAGGGCGACGTCCGCCTCCAGCAGCGCGATTCGGATCTCACGTGCCGTGGCGTCGATGTCCGCCTCGCTGAGGCGGCCCTTGCCTCGGAGGTTCTTGAAAGTCGCTGCAAGGCGGTCGGAGAGGGTATCGAACACGGCGGTCGCGGATCCTCGGGTGTAGGGGTCGGGCGGACACTCGCCCCCCAGGGTATCCGCCCGCCGAAACTGCGTCCCCCCGCCTGCCGGAAGCGGCGCCTCAGGCCAGCGCGCGTTCCAGTTGCCGGGCGACGTCCACCGCGCGCGCGTCCGGGAGCGGGGAGCCGTCGGCGCCGGTGACGTACACGGTGTCCACGGCGTTCGCGCCGAGCGTCGAGACGTGGGCGCTGCGGACGCGGACGCCGGCGCCCTCCAGGGCGTGCCCGATGCGGTGGAGGAGGCCGGGTGCGTCCTGGGCGCGGACCTCGATGACCGTGGCGAGCGCGGACCCGGCGGGGGCGACCGTGACGCGTGGCGGGGGCGCCGTGCCGCCGCGGCGGCGGGGGTAGGCGGCCTCCCGCTCGGCGAGCCGGGCGCGGATGTCGAGGGACCCGTCGAGCGTCCGGAGGAGGTCGGCGCGGAGCCGGGCCGCCTGCGGTAGGGAGCCGTACTCGGCGGCGACGCGCCAGTTCAGTACGAGGACGGCGGCGGCCCCGGGGGCTTCGAGCGGGTCGACGGCGCGCAGGTCGGCGGAGCGGACGGTGAGCCGGTGCAGGGCGAGGACCCCGGCGACGGCGGGCAGGACGCCCGGCCGGTCGGGGAGGGCGATGAGGAGCTCGACGCCGACGGGTTCCGGTTCCGGCTGGTCAAAGGGGTGCTCGGCGCGGAGGCTCAGGACGGGTTCGCCGGTGCGGAGGGCCTCGACGGCGAGGCGTTCCTCCTCGGCGGTGGGCGCGACGGGCTCGGCGGCGGGCGGGGCGTCGCCCGCGAGGACGCCCGCGACGCGTTTGACGAGGTCGGCGACGAGCGAGGCGCGCCAGGAGGACCAGGCGGCGGGCCCGGTGGCCAGGGCGTCGGCCTCGGTGAGGGCGTGCAGGAGCTCCAGGGTCGAGGGCGAGCCGATGACCGCGGCGACGGACTCGACGGTCGCCGGGTCGTCGAGGTCGCGGCGGGTGGCGGTGTCGACGAGGAGGAGGTGGTGGCGTACGAGGGTGGCGAGGACGCCCGCGTCGGCGGGGCCGAAGCCGATCCGGGCGGCGACGTCGCGGGCGATGGTCTCGCCGGCCACCGAGTGGTCGCCGGGCCAGCCCTTGCCGATGTCGTGGAGGAGCGCGGCGACCAGCAGGAGGTCGGGGCGGCCGACGCGGCGGGTGAGCGCGGAGGCGCGGACGGCGGTCTCGACGAGGTGGCGGTCGACGGTCCAGGTGTGGACGGGGTTGCGCTGCGGGCGGCAGCGGACGCGTTCCCAGTCGGGGACGAGGTGGGTGATCAGCCCTTCGGCCTCCAGCGCCTCCCAGACGGGCACGGTGGACTCGCCGGCGCCGAGCAGGGTGACGAGTTGTTCGCGGGCGTCGGCGGGCCAGGGCTCGGGCAGGGGCCGGCCGGTGGCGGCGAGGCGGCGTACGGCGTGCAGGGAGAGGGGGATGCCGTTCTGGGCGGCCGCGGCGGCGGCGCGGAGCGGGAGGACGGGGTCGCGTTCGGGGCGGGCGGTGCGGGCGAGGACGGCCTCGCCGTCCATCTCGACGACGCCCTCGGCGAGCGGGGTGCGCGGGGGCTGGGCCTTGCCTCCGGCGAGCATGGCGCGCAGCCGGGGGCGTACGGAGCGGGCGCGCAGGACGCGGTTGACCTCGCGCCAGGTGACGTCGCCGGCGTAGGAGATGGTGCGGGCGGCCTCGTAGACCTGGCGCAGCAGCGCGTCGGCGTCGAGGACGCCCAGCTCACCGGCGACCTGGTCCTGTTCCTGGAGGGCGAGGCGGTCGGTGGTCCGCCCGGTGACGAGGTGGAGCGCGTCGCGGGTGTCGAGGAGGGTGCGGCGTGCTTCGGCGAGTCCTTCGCGCGGGGCGTCGGCGAGCCAGGAGGCGGCGACGGCGCGCAGTGCGGTGGCGTCGCGCAGGCCGCCGCGTGCTTCTTTGAGGTCGGGTTCGAGGAGGTACTGGAGTTCGCCCTGGCGTTCGGCGCGGTCCCGGCAGAGTTCGCCGAGTTCGGGCAGGCGCCTGGGGGCCTGGTTGCGCCAGTCGGCGAGGACGGTGGTGCGCAGGGCGGCGACGAGTCCGGCGTCGCCGGCGATGTGGCGGGCGTCGAGGAGGCCGAGCTGGACCTTGAGGTCGTCGGCGGCCGTCTTGCGGGCTTCGGCGGGGGTGCGGACGGAGTGGTCGAGGGCGATGCCGAGGTCCCAGACGGGGTACCAGACGCGGTCGGCGAGGGCGGCGACGGTGGCGGGGTCGGCGGTGCCGTCGTGGAGGAGGAGCACGTCGAGGTCGCTGCGGGGGGAGAGTTCGCCGCGTCCGTAGCCGCCGACGGCGACGAGCGCGGTGCCGCGGGGCGGGGCGGCGGCGGTGTGGAGGGCGGCCAGCCAGTCGTCGGTGAGCCGGGCGAGGGCGGTACGGCGCGGCGGCCCGGGCGGCGCCTCTCCGGTCAGGAGGCGCAGCCGGGCCGCCGCGTAGCCGCTGGGTCCCGAGTTCTCGCCTGTCACATCGGTGCTCGTCACCCAAGGGCTCCTTTGCCGTGCCGTCTCTACAGTGCGTCGGGGCCGCGTTCGCCGGTGCGGACGCGTACGGCCGTCTCGACGGGGACGCTCCACACCTTTCCGTCACCGATCTTGCCGGTGCGGGCGGCCTTCACCACCACCTCGATGAGCTGTTCGGCGTCCTCGTCCTCGACCAGCACCTCGATGCGGATCTTGGGGACGAGGTCGACGGTGTACTCGGCGCCGCGGTAGACCTCGGTGTGGCCGCGCTGGCGTCCGTAGCCGCTGGCCTCGGTGACGGTCAGGCCCTGGATGCCGAAGGCCTGGAGGGCCTCCTTGATCTCGTCGAGCCGGTGCGGCTTGACGACCGCGGTGATGAGCTTCATGCGTCCACCTTCTTGTTCGGCGCTGCGGGCAGGGGCTCGGTGAGGGTCTTGCGCGAGCCGGCACCGCCGCCGGCGCCGCTGAAGTCGTACGCCGTCTCGGCGTGCTCGACCTGGTCGATGCCCCGGACCTCATCGTCCTCGCTGACGCGCATGCCCATGACCTTGTCGATGGCGAAGGCGAGCAGCGCGGAGACGACGAGGGAGTAGGCGAGGACGGCGAAAACGCCGGTGGCCTGCTTGCCGAGCTGTTCGAGGCCGCCCCCGTAGAAGAGGCCCTTGGCCTCGGACTGGACGCCGCCGGTGGCGAAGAGGCCGACCAGCAGGGAGCCCGCGATTCCGCCGACGAGGTGGACGCCGATGACGTCGAGGGAGTCGTCGTAGCCGAACTTGTACTTCAGGCCGACGGCCATGGCGCACAGCAGGCCCGCGACGGCGCCGATGGCGATCGCGCCGAGCGGGGAGCAGGAGCCGCCGGCGGGGGTGATCGCGACGAGGCCGGCGACCGCGCCGGAGGCGGCGCCGAGGGTGGTGAAGGCGCCGTGGCGGATCTTCTCGTATGCGAGCCAGGCGAGCATGGCGGCGGCGGTGGCGACCTGGGTGTTGACGAACATGACGGCGCCGACGCCGTCGTCGTTGCCGAGCCAGGAGCCGGCGTTGAAGCCGAACCAGCCGAACCAGAGCAGTCCGGCGCCGAGCATGACCAGCGGCAGGCTGTGCGGGCGCATCGGGTCCTTCTTGAAGCCGACGCGCTTGCCGATGACCAGGATGACGCCGAGGGCGGCGGCGCCGGCGTTGATGTGGACGGCGGTGCCACCGGCGAAGTCGATGACGCCCATCTCGAAGAGCCAGCCGCCGGTGCCCCAGACCCAGTGGGCGACGGGGAAGTAGACGACGGTGACCCACAGGGCGATGAACAGCGCCCAGGCGGTGAACTTCACGCGGTCGGCGAGGGCGCCGCTGATCAGGGCGGGGGTGATGATCGCGAACATCAGCTGGAAGACGGCGAAGACGTACACCGGGATGGTGTAGCCGGGCCACAGTTCGGTGAGCCCGATGCCGCTGAGGCCGACGTAGTCGGACGACCATCCGACGACGGAGCCGGAGTCGGTGCCGAAGGCGATGCTGAAGCCGTAGAGCACCCACAGGATCGTGACGATCCCGAGGCTGATGAAGCTCATCATCAGCATGTTGAGGGTGGACTTGACGCGGACCATGCCTCCGTAGAAGAAGGCGAGGGCCGGTGTCATCAGCATCACCAGGGCGGAACAGATGAGCATGAACCCGGTGTTGGCGGCAGACAGCGTGGGTGCGTCTGCGGCAAGGGTCGTGATGCCTGGGGGCATCGGCGTCTCCTCGTCGTCGGTACGGCCTGTGCGGGGCGGAGCCGGGCTTGCGCGGCTTTGAGGGGTGGCCGGTTGTGAGCCAGAGATTCGCGCAGCGCGGTTTCCGTCGATGCCGCACGATGTTTCGCCGCAGTGACGAAGAGCGCCCGTGTGTTACGCCGCCATGAACCGCTGGGTCACGCGCATGTAACGGGAGTACCCTCGCCGCACGTCACGGACCGGCCGCGACTGTCACCCTGTTGACCTGGCAATGGGGGAGCCGAGTCGGGCTGTACGGGGTGACGGTCGCGGCCGGGGTCTGGTGGTGCGGCCGGGTCCGGGATCGTGGCCGGAACGGGCCGGTGGGCCCGGGTGTGCGCCCGGGCCGTGGCGGGTCAGACCGCTTCGGCGGTCTCGGGCAGCTGGGCGGTGAGGACGTCGGTGAGCCGGACCACCTCGGGTACGTCGCCGAAGTCGCGGGCGGCGGTGTCGACGGTCTTGCGGAGCCGGGTGTTCACCCGCTCGGAGCGGATGCGGCGGGCGACGCCGAGGGCGGACTCGGCCAGCCTGGTGGCTTCCTCGGGCTCGCGCTTGAGGAGGTGCACGGTGGCCATGCCGACCAGGTTCAGCGCGTACGACCGCTGGTGGTCCTCGTCCTGGGAGAAGAGGTCCACGGCCCGGTGCATCACCGGTTCGGCGAGCGAGGCGTAGGTGGGGCTGCGGCCCGCCACGTAGGCGAGGTCGCGGTAGGAGTGGGCGTTCTCGCCGTTGAGTTCGGCCTCGGAGAAGAAGCTGATCCAGTCGGGGTCGGGCTCGTCGTCGAAGCCGACGTCGCCGAAGGTGTCCTCGGCCATGCGCACGGCGCGCTTGCACTTGCCGGGCTGGCCCATGTTGGCGTACGCCCGGGCCTCCATCGCATACAGCATGGCCTGGGTCCGGGCGGTCGCGCAGTCGCGGCTTCCGTACTGGGCGAGGTGGATCAGTTCGAGCGCGTCGTCGGGGCGGCCGAGGTGGATCATCTGGCGGCTCATGGAGGAGAGGATGTACGAGCCGAGCGGCTTGTCGCCGGCCTCCTTGGCGGCGTGCAGGGCGAGCACGAAGTACTTCTGCGCGGTGGGCTGGAGGCCCACGTCGTAGCTCATCCAGCCGGCCAGTTCGGCCAGTTCGGCGGCGCATTTGAACAGGCGTTTCGCGGTCGCGGCGGGCTGTGGCTCGCCGAGCAGGTCGGTGACCTCGTGGAGCTGGCCGACGACCGCCTTGCGGCGCAGGCCGCCGCCGCACTGGGCGTCCCACTGGCGGAACATGACGGTGGTGGACTCCAGCAGGTCCAGCTCCGCGCGGGAGAGCCGGGTGGGGCGGCGCGGGGCGGCCGGTTCGGCGCGGGCCGGTTCGGCGGCCGGGGTGGGGACGAGCCAGCGCTGCATGGGCTCGATGAGGGCGGGGCCGGCGGCCAGGGCGAGCGAGGTGCCGAGGAAGCCGCGCCGGGCGAGCATCAGGTCGCTGCGGGAGAAGTCGCTGAGCAGCTCGACGGTCTGGGGGCCCGCCCAGGGGAGGTCGACGCCGGACACCGAGGGTGACTGGTGCGCGGTGCGCAGGCCGAGGTCCTCGACGGCGACGACGCTGCCGAAGCGCTCGGAGAACAGCTCGGAGAGGATGCGCGGGATGGGCTCGCGCGGCTGCTCGCCGTCGAGCCAGCGCCGTACCCGTGAGGTGTCGGTGCTGATGTGGTGTGCGCCCATCTGGCGCGCCCGGCGGTTCACTTGGCGCGCCAGCTCGCCCTTGGACCAGCCGCTGCGCACGAACCACGAGCTCAGTTGCTCGTTCGGGCGCTTCCCGGCATTCGTACCGTCTGCGCCACTGCCGCCCACTGGAACGCCCCCATCCGCTGATCACCGTTGCGCGAACCCGTATCAGCATGCCGTCAAAGGTGGTTGCCCGTCCGGAGGTTGCACCCTTCGAACAGGAAACCGGCTTGCCTGCGGCATACCCATCGGCGAGGCCTCTACCCCGGGGGTTCGTGCACTGAAAGTAATCCTACGATCACCCGTCCGGCGAGGCCGTTTCCATAAACGCCACCATTCGCCACCCCTTCGAATGAACTCCCCTGCCGCCAGGCGCGATTCACTTGACACTACGACGATCGGGAGTCGGCGGACGGTGGCATGTGCAGGCGCGCGCCACGGGCCGCACCACCTCGTGCACCACCGTGCGCCGCCCGTGGGAGCGCGGCGGCGACACAGGGTCACGGGGGAACTCCGGGTCGTAACCACCGGCGAGTTCCACCGTTGGAGGGGACATGGGCTTCACGATCGGCGGCACCCGCATCCTGTCCGGCTCGCGTCGGCGCGGCGCCCGCGCCACGGAGTGCACCGTGGTGGCGGAGTACACCGGCCTGTGGGGCTGGGACGTGGTCCCCGGCGCCCGGGCCGCCTCCGGCCGCTGCTCCTGCGGCGACGTGTCCTGCCCGGCCCCGGGGGCGCATCCGCTCGGCTTCGCGCCCGAGGTGCCGGCGGGTTCGACGCTCGACACGGTCACCGAGGTGTGGTCGGAGTTCCCGGGCGCGGCGCTGATGCTGCCCGTGGGCCGCTCGTTCGACGTGCTGGAGGTCGCCGAGCGGGCGGGGCGCCGGGCGCTGGTGCGGCTGGAGCGGATGGGCCTGCCGCTGGGCCCGGTGTGCGTGACGCCGACGGGCCGGGCGCAGTTCTTCGTGGCGCCCGGGGCGGCGGCGGAGCTGCCGGGGCTGCTGTACCGGATGGGGTGGGACGACGCGGACCTGGACCTGCGGTGTCCGGGTGCGGGCGCCCACATCACGGCGCCTCCGTCGGACCACGCGGGCCTGGGCCCCTGCCGCTGGCTGCGCCCGCCCACCCTGGACGCGGGCGCCCCGCCGCAGGCGAGGCTGCTGCTGGGCACGCTGGCGTACATCTGCCACCGGTCGGGCATGTAGCGGGCCCGTGGGACGCGGGTTGTCGAACGCCGCCGGGGCGGCACCTCTCGTGAGGTGCCGCCCCGGCGGCTTCGTCGTGGTGGGGTCCCCAGGGGGTCAGTCCCCGATCAGGGCGTCGACGAACGCCTCCGGCTCGAAGGGGGCCAGGTCGTCCGGGCCCTCGCCGAGTCCGACCAGCTTCACCGGGACGCCCAGCTCCCGCTGGACCGCGACGACGATGCCGCCCTTGGCGGTGCCGTCCAGCTTGGTGAGCACGATGCCGGTGATGTCGACGACCTCGGCGAAGACGCGGGCCTGCACGAGTCCGTTCTGGCCGGTCGTGGCGTCCAGGACGAGGAGGATCTCGTCCAGCGGGCCGTGCTTCTCGACGACGCGCTTGACCTTGCCGAGCTCGTCCATCAGGCCCGTCTTGGTGTGCAGCCGGCCCGCCGTGTCGATGAGCACCACGTCGGCGCCCTCGGCGATACCTTCCTTCACCGCGTCGTAGGCGACCGACGCCGGGTCGCCCGCCTCGGGGCCGCGCACGGTGCGCGCGCCGACCCGCTCGCCCCAGGTCTGGAGCTGGTCGGCGGCGGCGGCGCGGAACGTGTCCGCGGCGCCGAGCACGACGGACTTGCCGTCGGCGACCAGGACGCGCGCCAGCTTGCCGGTGGTGGTGGTCTTGCCGGTGCCGTTGACGCCGACGACCATCACGATGCCCGGGGTGTCCAGGTCGCTCTCGGTGTGGACGGTGCGGTCCAGGTCGGTGCCGACCAGGGTGAGCAGTTCCTCGCGCAGCAGGGTGCGCAGTTCCTGCGGCGTACGCGTGCCGAGGACCCTCACCCGCTCGCGCAGGCGCTCGACCAGTTCCTGGGTGGGGGTGACGCCGACGTCGGCGGTCAGCAGCGTGTCCTCGATCTCCTCCCAGGTGTCCTCGTCGAGGTGCTCGCGCGACAGCAGCGTGAGCAGTCCCTTGCCGAGGCTGTTCTGCGAGCGGGCGAGCCGGGCGCGCAGCCGGACGAGCCGGCCGGCGGTCGGCTCCGGGACCTCGATCTCGGGGGCGGGCGGGGCCGCGACGAGCGGGTCCTCGACGGCGGCGGGGGCCTCCAGGGCCTCCTCGGCCGTCGGGAGGCCGACCTCCTCGATGGTGCGGCGCGGTTCTTCCCGCGGTGTCTCCGCCTCCTCGCCGACGTGCGGCTCGGCGGGCGGAGCGGTGATGGTCGGCGGGGCCGGCGGCGCCTCGGGCGGCGGCAGCTTCTTCTTTCTGCGGCTGCCGACCACGAGTCCGCTGATCGCGCCGATCGCGACCAGGGCGATGACTACAGCAAGGATGACGATTTCCATAACCCGTCCAGTATCGGCCACGACCGCCACGACGAGCGGTCCCGGAGCGTGCACCGGGGCCCGTGGCCCCTGTTTGGACCTCTTTGGGGAGGAACGTACGATCGTCGGGTTCCCCCTCCTCCCCGCACGGAGCTGACCCATGCCCCACGCCTCCGACGCCGAAGGCGCCATAGAGACCCGCGGTCTCGAACCCGTCCCCGATGCCGAGCGCACCGGTCACGTCCGGGAGCTCTTCCCCACCTGGGTCGCGGCGAACATCAGTGTGCTGCTGCTCACCATGGGCGCCGGCCTGATCGTCTCCAACGGGCTGAACTTCTGGCAGGTGCTGACGGTCGCGATCGCCGCGCCGGTCCTGTCGTACGGGATCGTGGGCGTGATCTCGATCGCGGGCAAGCGCGGCGGCTCCCCCGGCATGGCGCTGTCGCGTGCGGTGTTCGGGCAGCGCGGCAACCTCTTCCCGGGGACGCTGATCTGGGTGGCCCGGTGGGGCTGGGAGACGATCAACGCGGTGACCGGTGCGTACGCCGTGCTCACGGTGCTCGATCTGCTCTTCGGGATCGAGAGCAGCACCCCACTGATCATCGTGACGCTGCTGCTGTTCGTCGCGGCGACGTTCCTGGTCTCGGGGCTCGGGATCAACGCGCTGCGGGTGTGCTCGACGTGGTCCACCTACCTGTTCGGCGCGTTCTCGGTCCTGGTGCTGGTCCATCTGGTCGCCAACACCGACTGGAGCGCCGTGTTCGCCCGGCCGGCCGGGTCGACGGCGATGATGGTCGCGGGGATCGGCACGATCGCGGCGGGCGGCATCAGCTGGGTGCCCTCCGGTCCGGACTTCACCCGCTACCTGCCGCGTACGGCGTCGTCCAGGGCGGTCGTCGGGTCGACCGTCGGGGGCGCGGGCATCGTGGTGCTGCCGATGGTGCTGATGGGCGCGGTGATGGCGGTGTCGACGCCGAGCCTGGCGTCCGCGCAGGATCCGGTGTCGTTCATCGGTGAGCTGCTGCCGGCGTGGATCTCGGTGCCGTACCTGGTGATCGCGCTGATCGGCATGCTGCTGATCAACTCGATGTCGATGTACTCGGCCGGGTTCACCGCGCAGACGCTGGGCATCAACGTGCCGCGCACCTGGGCGGTGAGCGTGAACGCGGTGATCTCGCTGGTCTTCGGCTTCCTGCTGATGGTGGTGGCGACCAGCTTCATCGGGTCGTTCATCTCGTTCCTGACGCTGCTGGCGGTGGCGTTCTCCGCGTGGATCGGTGTCTTCGGCGTGGACATGCTGCGCCGCCGGTCGTACGACGGCGAGGCGCTGATGGACACCTCGCGGACGAGTGCGTACTGGTACCGCGGTGGTTTCGCGTGGCCGGCGATGGTGGCGTGGGGCGTGGCGCTGGTGGTGGGGCTGCTGTTCACCAAGGTGGACTGGTTCTCGGGGCCGCTGGCCGGTTCGTGGATCGGTGCGAACGGTCTGGGCTGGCTGGTGACGATCGTGGTGGCGGCCGTGCTGTACGCGGTGCTGCCGCGCCCCGCCCGGCCGGCGAGGGCGGACGACCCCGAGCCCGAGGCCGCGTCGGCCACCCTTTGCATCTGACGCATCGTCAGCTAACGTCCCCCTTCGCCGGGTCTTCCGTCCGGCGGAGGGGGACGTGTCGTGTACACAGTGGTCCGGTTCAACCTGGTCGCCCCCGGTGCGGCTCCCGACGCCCTGGCGGGCCGCTACCGCGCGGCGCTGGAGATGGCCGCGTACGCCGACGGGATCGGCGTCGACACGGTGCAGACGGAGGAGCACCACGGCGCCTCCAACAACTGGCTGCCGTCCCCGTTCGTCTTCGCCGGGGCGGTGTTCGGCGCGACCCGCCGGATCGCCGTGACGGTCTCGGCGGTGATCGGCCCGCTGCACGACCCGCTGCGGCTGGCGGAGGACGTCGCGGTGCTGGACCTGCTGTCGCAGGGGCGGCTGGTGACGGTCGCGGGCGTCGGCTACCGGCCGGAGGAGTACGCGGCGCACGGCGTGGACTGGGGGCGGCGCGGGAAGCTCCAGGACCTGCTGCTGGAGACGGTGCTGCGGGCCTGGACGGGCGAGGAGTTCCCCTACCGGGGCCGTACGGTACGGGTCACCCCGCGCCCGTACACCCGGCCGCACCCGCCGCTGCTGGTGGGCGGTTCGTCCCGGCCCGCCGCCCGGCGCGCGGCCCGGCTGGGGCTGCCGTTCTTCCCGAGCGCGCACCTGCCGGAGCTGGAGGCGTACTACCACGAGCGGCGTGCCGCGTACGGGACGGAGGGTTTCTGCGTGATGCCGGCCGCCTTGACGCGGCTGCTGCACCTGTCGGAGGACCCCGACCGCACCTGGGCGCTGTACGGGGAGCACTTCCTGCACGAGGCGCGGACGTACGCCTCGTGGCAGTCGGCGGGCGTGACGTCGGCGGTGCGGTCGCGCGCGGCGACGGTGGAGGAGCTGCGGGCGGAGGGGGTGTACCGGGTGGTGACGCCCGGGGAGTGCCTGGCGCCGGGCGCCGGGAGTCTCGTGCTGCATCCGCTGTGCGGGGGGATGCCGGTGGACGAGGGGTGGCGCTCGCTGCACCTGTTGGGGGAACACGTACTGCCCCGGCTCAAGGCCGTCGGGGCCTGAACCGGGGCAGTTCCGTGATCGAGGAGAGGGGCAGCGGGGTTTAGCCCATCTCCTCCAACGCCTTGCCCTTGGTCTCCTTCACGTACTTGAGCACGAAGGGGATGGAGAGCACGGCGAAGACCGTGTAGATGATGTAGGTGCCGGAGAGGTTCCAGTCCGCCAGGGACGGGAAGCTCGCGGTGATGGCCCAGTTGGCGATCCACTGCGCGGAGGCGGCGACGCCGAGGGCGGCGGCGCGGATCCGGTTGGGGAACATCTCGCCGAGGAAGACCCAGACCACCACGCCCCAGGAGAGGGCGAAGAAGAGCACGAAGACGTGGGCGGCGATCAGGGCCACCACGCCCTGCGCCTCGGGCAGCTTGCCGTCGACGAGGTCGGCGGAGAAGGCCCAGGCCTCGAACGCGAGGGCGATCGCCATACCGGCGGAGCCGACGAGGGCGAGCGGACGGCGCCCGACCCGGTCCACCAGGACCATCGCGATCACGGTGCCGATGATGTTGATGATCGACGTGGTGAACGAGTAGAAGAACGAGCTCGACGGGTCGATGCCCACGGACTGCCACAGCGTCGAGGAGTAGTAGAACGCGACGTTGATGCCGACGAGCTGCTGGAAGACGGACAGTCCGATGCCGACCCAGACGATGGGCAGGAAGCCGAAGCGGCTGCCGAGCAGGTCACGGAAGGTCGACTTGTGCTCGCGGCGCATGGCGTTCTCGATCTCGGCGACGCGCGCGTCCAGGTCGACGCCCTTGCCCTCGACCTCGGAGAGGACCTCCTTGGCCTTGTCCTTGCGGCCGACGGAGATCAGGAAGCGGGGCGACTCGGGGATCGCGAAGGAGAGCAGGCCGTACAGCACGGCCGGGATCACCATGACGCCGAGCATCCACTGCCAGGCCTCCAGGCCGGCGATCTCGCCGCGCTGGTCGCCGTCGGCCATGTTGAGGATGGCCCAGTTGACGAGCTGGGAGACGGCGATGCCGATGACGATCGCGGCCTGCTGGAAGGAGCCGAGGCGGCCGCGGTAGGCGGCGGGGGCGACCTCGGCGATGTACGCGGGGCCGATCACGGAGGCCATGCCGATGGCGAAGCCGCCGACCACGCGCCACATGGCGAGGTCCCAGAGGGCGAACGGCAGGGCGGAACCGACGGCGCTGATGGTGAACAGGACGGCGGCGATCTGCATGCAGCGGATACGGCCGATGCGGTCGGCGATCCGGCCGGCGGTCGCTGCGCCGATGGCGCAGCCGATCAGGGCGATGGCGATGACCTGGGCGAGGGTGCCGGAGCCGATCTCGTACCGGTGGCGGATGGCCTCGACGGCGCCGTTGATGACGGAGCTGTCGTAGCCGAAGAGGAATCCGCCCATCGCGGCGGCGGCCGTGATGAAGATGACATGGCCGAGGTGGTCGGGATGGGCCTCTCGGGCCCCCGACGGCGACGGCTGCGCGGTGCTGGTCACGTGAACTCCTGGTACCCGGCGCCGTCGCCGGGCATGGGGGGCGAGCCCTTCAAGTGGCGCACAACTTCACGCCGCCCACCACTTGAAGGTAAAAGCAACGTTGCAGAGACTATGCCTTCAAGTTTCGAAGTCAAGAGTCTTCGGACCACGAATCTTCCGGCACGGCGTGTCGGGCTTGCGTTCAGTAAATGAAACAACTGGTCAGGGGCTGGTCACCACTGCCCAGCCGGAGTCGGCTGCGGGCGTACCCCAGCTCAGCGCAGGCGCTGGCTGATGACCTTCGACACCCCGTCGCCCTGCATGGACACGCCGTAGAGCGCGTCCGCGACCTCCATGGTCCGCTTCTGGTGGGTGATCACGATCAGCTGGGAGCTCTCCTGGAGCTCCTCCATGATCCGGATCAGCCGCTGGAGGTTGGTGTCGTCCAGCGCCGCCTCGACCTCGTCCATCACGTAGAACGGGCTCGGTCGCGCCTTGAAGATCGACACCAGCATGGCGACGGCCGTCAGCGACCGCTCCCCACCGGACAGCAGCGACAGCCGCTTGACCTTCTTGCCCGGAGGGCGGGCCTCGACGTCCACGCCCGTGGTGAGCATGTTGTCGGGGTCGGTCAGGACGAGCCGCCCCTCGCCGCCCGGGAAGAGCCGCGAGAACACACCCTCGAACTCCCTCGCCGTGTCGCGGAAGGCCTCCGTGAAGACCTGCTCGACGCGTTCGTCCACCTCCTTCACCACCTGAAGGAGGTCGGCCCGCGTCTTCTTCAGGTCTTCGAGCTGCTCCGAGAGGAACTGGTGGCGCTCCTCCAGCGCCGCGAACTCCTCCAGCGCCAGCGGATTCACCTTCCCGAGCTGCTGGTACGCCCGTTCGGCCGACTTCAGGCGTTTCTCCTGTTCGGCGCGGACGAAACGTCTCGGCTGGTTCCGCGGGTGCTCCGGATCCTCGGGCAGCTCCTCCCCCTCGGCCGGCAGCGACGGCGGAACGGGCTGGTCCGGCCCGTACTCGGCCACCAGGGCCGCCGGTTCGACGCCCAGTTCCTCCAGCGCCCTGGTCTCCAGCTGCTCGATGCGCAACCGCTTCTCGGCGCCCAGCACCTCCCCGCGGTGCACCGAGTCGGTCAGCTTGTCCAGCTCGCCCTTCAGGTCCCGTCCCCGGGCCCGGGCCGCCGCCAGGTCCTGCTCGCGCGCCGCCCTGGCCTCCTCGGCGGCGGCCCGCTCGCGGTCGGCCCGCACCAGGGACACCTCGACGTGCGCGAGGAGCTGGCGGGCCCCGGAGGCGACGGCCGCGGCGACCTCCGCCTCGTGCCGGAGCCGGGCGCGGCGCTGCTCGGCACGCGCGCGTGCCTCCCGTTCGGCGCGGGCGGCCCGGTCCAGTCCGTCGGCGCGGCCCGCCAGGCCCTTCACCCGCTCCTCGTGGGTACGCGCCTGGAGCCGGGCCTCCATCTCCGTCTGGCGGGCGTTCGCCCCGTCCGCGGCGAGCCGGTCGCGCACCGAGGTGTCGGGCTCCTCGTCCCCGCCGTCTCCGAAGGGGCCCGACTCCTCGGCGACCAGCAGCCGCTCGGCCAGCTCCTCGGCCTCCCCGGTGGCCCTCTCCAGGGTCTCCTGGGCGCGGGCGGCCGCCGCGGCGGCCCGCTCGGCCTCACCCGCGGCGCCGCGCGCCTGCCCGGCGAGCCGCCCCAGCGACTGCGCGACCTGCGACTTCTCGCGGTCGGCGACCCTGCGTCGCTCGGCCAGCTCCTCGACGCGCGCGACGGCGTCCCGGCGCCGCCCGGTGGCCTCGGCCTGGGCGGCGGCCAGCTCCTCGCACCGTACGGCCAGCTCGGCCAGCTCCGCGGCGGCCTCGTCGACGGAGGCCTGCACCTCCAGGAGGCTGGGCGCCCCGGCCGACCCGCCCTGCGCGAAGTGCGCCCCGAGGACGTCGCCCTCGGCGGTGACGGCGACCAGCCCGGGGCGCGCGTACACCAGGTCCTCGGCGTCCTCCAGGCCGTCGACGACCACGACGTCCCGCAGCAGGCGCCGCACGGCCGGCATCAGCTCCTCCGGCCCCCGCACCAGGTCGGCGGCGTACGTCCGGCCCGCCTCGCGGGGCTGGTCCCCGGGCTCGCCCGGCAGGCCGGCCGGCAGCAGGGCCGCCCGGCCCGCGTCCTGCTTGCGCAGGTGCCGGATCGCCTCGGCCGCCGTCGCCGGGTCCCGTACGGCGACCGCGTCGGCGGCGGCTCCGAGGGCCGCGGCCACCGGCACCTCGTAGCCGGGCGTCACGGTGAGCAGTTCGGCGGCCGGGCCCAGCAGGCCGTCCAGGCGGGCGGCGGCCTCCAGCAGGGCGCCCGTCCCGTCCTTGCGGCGCAGGCCCAGCGCCAGCGCCTCGTGCCGGGCGGCCAGGGCGGCCCGCCTGCGTTCCGCCGTGGTGGCGGCCTCCCGCGCGGCGCTCAGTGCGGCCTCCGCCCCGGCCAGCTCCCGTTTGGCCGCCTCGTGCCGCTCGGCGAGCTCGGCGTCACCGGCGTCCAGCCCGTCGACCTCCGCCTGGAGCGCCTCGTACTCCTCCTGCGCGGCGACCGACCGTTCCTGGGCCTCGTCGCGGGCGGCGGCCAGCCGGTCGATCTCGGCCTGGGCGGAGGCGGCGCGCGAGCGGGCGGCGGCGACCTGCCCGCTGAGGCGGGCCAGCCCCTCGCGCCGGTCGGCGATGGCCCGTGCCACGTCCTTCAGGCGCCGCTCCTCCACCGCCAGTTGCCGCTCCAGCTCGGCGCGGTGGGCGACGGTGTCCTCCAGGGCCCGCTCGGCCGCCTCCAGCGCGGCCTCCAGCTCCGCCTCCTGCTCGCGGATGCGGGCGGCCTCCCGTTCCAGGTCCTCGGGGTCGCGTCCGCGCCGCTCCTCCACCGGTGGTGCGGTGGCGCTCTTCACCCGCGCGTCGGCCAGGGAGACCGTGCCGCGCACCCGCTCGGCCAGCTGCGACAGCTCGTGCCAGGTCGCCTGGGCCCGCTGGAGCCGGGGCGAGAGACGCCGCACCTCGTCCTCCAGGCCGGCCTCCCGGGTGAGGGCGGCCTTCAGCTCGGCCTCCGCCCGCTCCTTGCGCTCCTTCAGCGCGGCCTCGTCGGCGATCTCCGTCCTCAGCGCCTCCTGGAGGCGTACGAGGTCGTCGGCGAGCAGCCGGAGCCGGGCGTCGCGCAGGTCGGCCTGGATGACGGCGGCCCGCCGCGCCACGGCGGCCTGCCGGCCCAGTGGCTTGAGCTGCCGGCGCAGTTCGTCGTTGAGGTCCTGTACACGGGCGAGGTTGGCCTGCATCGCGTCCAGCTTCCGCAGCGCCTTCTCCTTGCGCTTGCGGTGCTTGAGGACGCCGGCGGCCTCCTCGATGAACGCCCGGCGCCCCATCGGGTCGGCGTGCAGGACGGAGTCGAGCTGGCCCTGCCCGACGATGACGTGCATTTCCCGGCCGATACCGGAGTCGCTGAGGAGGTCCTGGATGTCGAGCAGCCGGCAGGTGTCGCCGTTGATCTGGTATTCGCTGCTGCCGCCCCGGAACATGATCCGCGTAATGGTGACTTCGGCGTAGTCGATCGGCAGCGCGCCGTCGGAGTTGTCGATCGTGAGGGAGACCTCGGCGCGGCCGAGCGGCGGCCGGCCGGTCGTCCCGGCGAAGATGACGTCCTCCATCTTCCCGCCGCGCAGCGACTTGGCTCCCTGTTCCCCCATGACCCAGGAGAGCGCGTCCACCACATTGGACTTGCCCGAGCCGTTGGGCCCCACGACGCACGTGATTCCCGGTTCGAACCGGAGGGTGGTGGCGGAGGCGAACGACTTGAAACCACGCAGGGTCAGGGCCTTGAGGTGCACGCCCCAGGACTCTACCTGCCGCTTCCCGTTTGACCCATGAATGCGCAGGGCAGATCAGAGGTCAAGGATCAGTGGCCGTGGGATGACGGCCGGGGGAAGGGAAAAGAAAGAAGGGACGCCGAAGCGTCCCTTGCATATCCAGCGAGAGTGTTTCTCACCCTGCCCGTGACCTACAGGTTCCGGTGACGGGCTGTGCCGATGGGGGCTGGGATCAGGTGAGCGCAGGCTCCGCCTTGGGTACGTCGATGTCGATGCCGTCGAGCAGCGACTCGCTGTGTGCGGCGGCGTTCAGCGCGTCGTTCTCGGACTGAATCCGAACGAGCTCGGACTCGAGGTCCTGGACGCGCTGCTGAAGCCGTCGCATCTCGGCGAGAAGTCGCGGGTCGGAACCGCCGACATAACCGAGAAGCGCCTTTGCCATGACTTTTGGTCCTCCACACTGAATGACCGACCGAAGCGGTGTGGGTCGTGAGGGATTCGCACCCGCGGTGTCCGGCAGTGCTTGGTGCCGCTGCGGTTCTCACTGCCAAACAGCTAAGGTGCGCGGGGCTTCCAGAGTCTCACCAAAAAGTTTGACGGTCAACACGATCACGCCCGGCATCGTGGGCCAACCGGGGGGCCGCGGCCGCGAACCGGTGCGGCGGCGCCTCTCACTGCGGTGCCCAGGGGCGTGCGGACGATCCTCCAGGACCCTTTGGATCATCCTTACCCGCGCAGCCTGGCACGGCAAGCGATTCTTGGCAACCACCAGGTCATTTCTGCCGTACGCACATGCCCGCGGCGGCGACGGCCGGGCCCGGCGCCCTGACCGGCGCCGATGCGACGACCAACATCGTCAGCGGATGGCGAAGCCGTCATAGCCGCCGCGCGGGGCGTCCCAGATCTCGGTGACTCCGTCGACCGTGCCGGGTGTGTCGCCGGAGCGAAGCCACTCCAGCAAACGGTGGCAATTCTCACTCGGGCCCTCGGCGACGACCTGCACCCTGCCGTCCTCCAAATTGAGGGCGAAGCCGGTGAGCTTTCCGATCTCCAGAGCATTCGCCCTGGTGAACCAGCGGAAGCCCACTCCCTGTACTCGGCCGCGTACCCAGGCGGTGAGCCGTGCGTCTTCGTTCATGGCTGCACGCTAACCGGCCAAAAGCACTCGGAGCACTTCTCCCCCAGGCGTCATGGCGTACAGTCCCGTCGACATGAGCCTCACCCGTTCGGACGAGCGAGGCGAATGACCTTGACGTACATGACCAGACGTCGAAGCAGGAAGGCACAGCACATGGGACGCCACCGGAAGAAGCGGGTCACCGTACCCGTCCGCACCGGGCTGCTCGGCGCCTCCGCCGCCATGGCGGTGGGTGCCGTCGCCGTGACCTCCGGACTGCTGCCCGGTGGCGACACCTTCACCGTCGGCGACAGCGGCTCCGCCGAGCGCGTCCACGCCGGTGACCTGCCCGAGCTGAACGCCCAGGGCGGCGCCAGCACCACGCCCGAGCGCCCCTCGACCCCGGCGAGCCGGAGCGCCGAGCGGTCGCTCGCCCCTTCCAAGGCGCCCGCGCCGTCGCCGTCCACGCCGTCCGCCCCGTCCTCCTCCGCGCCGCCGAAGAAGACGCAGCCGCCGAAGACGAAGGCGCCGGCCGCCCCGGCTCCCCAGAAGACGGCCGCCAAGAGCGCGGCCCCCAGCCGTACGGCCACGCCCACGCCCACCCCCGAGCGGACCACCGCGCCGCCCAAGGCCCCCGTCGCCCCCTCCTCCCCCGCCGCCCCGTCCGACAACAGCCGCGAGACGGCCGCCGAGGCCGCGGTCCTCACCCTGGTCAACGCCGAGCGCGCCAAGGTCGGCTGCAGCCCGGTGCAGGCGTCCCGCGGCCTCGCGTCCCTGGCCGGCGCGTACAGCAGGGACATGGCGGAGCGCGGCTTCTTCTCGCACACCGACCCCGACGGGGCGACGCCCTGGGACCGGGCGGCGAAGGCGGGCGTGCAGGGCCTCGCGGCGGAGAACATCGCCCGCGGCCAGGCGGACGCGGCCGCCGTGATGGAGTCCTGGATGAACAGCGACGGCCACCGCGCCAACATCCTCAACTGCGACTACACCCGCCTCGGCGTCGGCGTCCACTTCGCCGAGGGCGGCCCGTGGTGGACGCAGAACTTCGGCTTCTGACACCGCGTCGCCGCTCCCCGGCCTACTTCTGAACCGGCAGGTCCGGGTGGGTGGAGAGCAAGATCAGGTAGGCGACGGCCGCGGCCGTGCCCGTGGCTGAGAGAGCGAGAGCCGCGCCCCGCTGCGTCGCTCATGCGGCGATCGAACCAGCCTGCCTCCGGCGGGCCGCCGGCGCCCCAAGGCTCGCGGCCGGAGCCCTAGGACGCCGTGCGGGGCGGGGTCAGGCGGGGTGGGCGCTGGCAGCGGGGGCAGAAGTAGCTAGAGCGGTTCATCCAGGGGCGGCGGCGCATCGGGGTGCCGCAGCGTCGGCAGGGCTCGCCCTCGCGGCCGTACGCGTCCAGGGACCGGTCGAAGTAGCCCGACTCGCCGTTGACGTTGACGTACAGGCTGTCGAAGCTGGTGCCGCCGACCGCGAGCGCGGCCGTCATCACGTCCCGGACGTGTCCGAGGAGCTCGACGGAGCGGGGCCGGGTCAGGCTCGCAGTGGGGCGGTCGTAGTGGAGGCGGGCGCGCCACAGCGCCTCGTCCGCGTAGATGTTGCCCACACCGCTGATCAGCGACTGGTCGAGCAGGGCGCGTTTGACCGTCGTACGGCGCAGGCGCAGCGCCGTGTGGAAGGCGGTGTCGTCGAACTCGGGGTCCAGGGGGTCGCGCGCGATGTGCGCGATCGCCAGGGGAAGCCCGTCGGGGGTGTTCTCGTGCAGCGAGAGCCCGCCGAAGGTGCGCTGGTCGACGAAGCGCAGCTCGGTCCCGAGCCCGTCGTCGAAGCGGATGCGGATCCGCAGGTGCTTCTCGTCCGCCGCGGCCTCCGGCTGTACGAGGAGCTGCCCGCTCATGCCGAGGTGCCCGAGCACGGACGCGTCGGTGTCCTCCAGCGGCAGCCACAGGTACTTGCCGCGCCGCCGCGCGACGCCGAAGCGGTGCCCCGTCAGCCGGGCGGCGAAGTCGGGGCCGCCCGCGAGGTGCCGCCGGACGGCGCGGGGGTGCAGGACCTGGACGTCGGAGACGGTCCGGCCGCTGACCCAGCGCTCCAGGCCCCGTCGTACGACTTCGACCTCGGGCAGCTCGGGCACGGGGCTCCTTCACGGGCTCGCGGGTGCGCAGGACATGGCGCGGGGGCCATGGGCGCGCGGGGTCATGGGAAAGCCCCGCCGCACTGGGTGTGCGGCGGGGTCAGAAGCGAATGGCTCAGGCCGTGGTCTGCCGGGCTCCG
Organism: Streptomyces ficellus; assembly: GCF_009739905.1. Taxonomy (NCBI): domain Bacteria; kingdom Bacillati; phylum Actinomycetota; class Actinomycetes; order Kitasatosporales; family Streptomycetaceae; genus Streptomyces; species Streptomyces ficellus. The sequence goes on from NZ_CP034279.1 coordinate 1,965,161, forward strand.
GCGGCCGAAGAGGCGTCGGCGGCCTCTTCGGAGCCGTCGCCGGCCTCCCGGCCCGCGTCCGCGGCGGATTCGGCCGCGGCCTTGGCCGCCGCCTCCCGCTCGTCCGCGGCGGCCCGGATGGCCCGCCAGGCGGACTCCGCCGCCTGCTGCTCCGCTTCCTTCTTGCTGCGGCCGGTGCCGGTGCCGTACGAGACACCACCGACGCGGGCAGCAGCAGTGAAGGTCTTCTCGTGGTCCGGTCCGGTCTCGGTGACCAGGTACTCCGGAACGCCGAGGCCCTCGGCCGCGGTCAGCTCCTGGAGGCTGGTCTTCCAGTCCAGGCCGGCGCCGAGGTTCGAGGACTTCTCGATCAGCGGGTCGAAGAGCCGGTGCACCAGCTCGGACGCCGCTTCGAGGCCCTGGTCGAGGTAGACCGCGCCGATCACCGCTTCCAGGGTGTCGGCGAGGATGGATGCCTTGTCCCGGCCTCCGGTGCCTTCTTCACCACGGCCGAGCCGGATGAAGGAGCCCAGGTCGAGGCCGCGGCCGACCTCCGCCAGCGCACGAGAGTTGACCACCGCGGCCCGCAGCTTGGCCAGCTGGCCTTCGGGCAGGTCGGGGTGGGTGCGGTACAGCGTGTCCGTGACCACCAGGCCGAGCACGGAGTCCCCGAGGAACTCCAGCCGCTCGTTGGTGGGCAGACCGCCGTTCTCGTACGCGTACGAACGGTGGGTCAGCGCACGCACCAGAAGGGCGGACTCGAGGTGATACCCGAGCCGCCCTTCCAGAAGCGTGTGGGACGAGGCCGTGTTTTCCGCCTGCTTCTTGGCGTCATCCGCCATTTTGTGGCTAGACACGGTGCCTCTCACCAGCCCGCTCAGACCGAGAGGACCTGGCGCTTGTTGTACGTGCCGCAAGCGGGGCACGCGATGTGCTGCTGCTTCGGCTCCTGGCAACGCTCACACGAAACCAGGGTGGGGACCGCAGCCTTCCACTGCGACCGGCGGTGGCGCGTGTTGCTGCGCGACATCTTCCGCTTCGGAACAGCCACGGCTACTTCTCCTGCTTCTCGTCGACGCCCGCTTCGGCGCCGCCCATGTTGTCCTTCTCACCGGTCCCGAGTGAATCGGCGAGTCCCTGCAGTGCCGCCCAACGAATGTCGACGGCGTCGTGGTGGTGGTCCGGGTCGTCGTTCAGGCTGGCACCGCATTCGGCGCACAGCCCGGCGCAGTCCTCCCGGCACACCGGCTGCATCGGCAGTGCGAGCACCACCGCATCACGCAGCACGGGCTCGAGGTCGAACATGCCGTCCTCGAGCGGGGTCATGTCCTCGTCGTCCTCGGCATCGTCGTCCGCGGCCTCCTTGCGGTGGCCCCGGGCATCGCTGCTGTCGGAGGGGTACGAGAACATTTCCTGGAAGTCCGCCGCAACCTCCTGGCGCAGCGGCTCCAGACACCTTACGCACTCCCCCTCGGCCGACGCACGGGCGGTGCCCGTGACGAGCACCCCTTCCATGACCGACTCGAGGCGGAGGTCCAGCTCGACGGGTGAGCCCTCGGGCACGCCGATGACTCCGTCGATGCCGAGGTCCGCGGGGGCCTCGACGCTGCGGGAGAGCCGCTGGAGGGCACCGGGACGCCGACCCAGCTCGTGCGTGTCGAACACGAGGGGGTTGCGGTGGTCGAGGCGCGTACTCAGGGCTCTTCCTGCTTTCGGATCGTGTGGGGGGCGGCCCGGCGTCGCAGTGACGCCTACGCGGGCACGCTGGATCGCGGACGTACTCGCGACCGAAGAGCCAGGATACTGGACGCTTCGCTCACAGCCCAATCCGCTCCGGTCAGTGCCCCTGCCCCTGGCCGTGGCCCTGCTCGTAGCGGCGCAGCTGCTCCAGGTCGATCATGCTGGTGTCGAAGAAGCTGGTCTCGTCGAGCGCCCCGCCCTGCTGCTGCGACTGGGGCTGCGGCTGTGCGGGCTGCTGCTCGTACCCGTAACCCTGCTGCGCGTAGCCCTGGCCATGACCCTGGCCCTGGTCGTAGCCCTGGTAGGCGTACGGGTCCTGCGGGTAGCCGTAGGCGTCGTGGGGCTGCTGGTAGGCGTACGGGTCGGGCTGCTGGGCCGGGATGTGGGCGGCGGCGGGCTGCTGGACGGGCGGGACGCCCTGCGCGGGCTGCGGCACCGGGTCGGCCAGCTCGGCGAGGCCCGCGAGGTAGTCGGCGTCGCTGGTGTGCTGCCTGCCGCCGGCCGCCGCGTCCTGGGCGGCCATGTGGGCGCCGAGGTCGTCGGTGGCGATCCGGCCGTGCAGCTTCTGCCGGCCGCGGCCGACCGCCTCCAGGGTCTTGGTCAGTACGGCCTCGAAGGCGCTGATCTTGGCGTCGACGTAGTCGTCCGCGCGGCGGACCAGGGTCTGCGGGTCGGCGCTGTACTCGGGGGCGTCCTCGTCCGCGTACCCCTGGTCGTCCAGGCCGGGGCCCCGGCCGAGGAGCTTCTCGCGGCCCCGGTCGACCGAGCCGATGGTCTTGGTGAGGACGACCTCGAAGTTGGCGAGCTTGGAGTCGACGTAGTCGTCGGCCTCGGCGCGGATCTCGTCGGCCTCCCGGCGGGCGTCGGCCAGGATGCGGTCGGCCTCCTCCTGGGACCGGCGCGCGACCTGGGTGTCCGAGATCAGCGAGCCGCGTTCGGCGTGGGCGGCCTCGATGATCCGCTCGGCCTCCTGGCGGGCCTGCTCGACCAGCTGCTCACGGCCGCCGATCAGCTCCTGGGCCTGGGCCAGCGAGCCCGGCAGGGCCTGGCGCAGCTCGTCGAGCATGGCGAGCAGCTCGGCGCGGTTGACCACGCAGGAGGCCGACATGGGCATGGAACGGGCGCTCGCGACCGTCTCGACGATCTCGTCGAGCTTCTTCTGCACGTCCACCGTGTGCTCGCCACTCTCTACAGCCGGGATGGAGACGGACGGGACGACTGTAAGGCCAGTCGGCGGCACCCCGACACCGGGTGACGGGCAGTCAGTCCGTCACTTCTCGCCCAGGCGCTGGACCAGGGCCTGGTGGACGACCGGCGGGAGCAGGTGGGAGACGTCACCGCCCCAGGCGGCGACCTCCTTGACCAGCGAGGAGGACAGGAAGCTGTAGGTCGGGTTGGTGGGCACGAAGAGCGTCTCCACGCCCGACAGCCCGTTGTTCATCTGGGCCATCTGCAGCTCGTAGTCGAAGTCGCTGACCGCGCGCAGCCCCTTGACGATGGCGGGGATGTCGCGCTCCTTGCAGAAGTCGACGAGCAGACCGTGGTGGGACTCCACCGTGACGTTGCCGTACTCGGCGGTGACCCGGCGGATGAGGTCCATCCGCTCCTCGACCGTGAACAGTCCCTTCTTGGACTGGTTGATCATCACCGCGACGTGGACCACGTCGTACAGCTTGGAGGCGCGGGCGATGATGTCGAGGTGCCCGTTGGTGATGGGGTCGAACGACCCCGGACAGACTGCGCGGCGCAACTGAAGTCCCTCGCTCTCCGAACCGGTCATCGTGCGTCTTCGCACGTAGAGGCGGCGCGACCGTACCAAAACGTTCCCTCGCCGTAGCGACGGGCCCGCAGTGGTTCGAAACCGTCCGGCCAGCGGAATTCCCCGCCCCTGGTGCTGCGCTCCACGGTGACGAGCGCGTCGTCGGCGAGCCAGCGTTTGGTGCGGAGTGTGAGGAGGATCTCGCCAAGATCGTCGTCGGAGACCGCGTACGGCGGGTCGAGGAAGACGACGTCGTACGGGTCGGCCGGCGCCGTCCCGGTCACGATCTGTTCGGCCTTCCCGGCGCGGACCTCGGCGCCGGGCAGGCCGATCACCCGCACGTTCTCCCGGACCGTACGGACGGCCCGCTGGTCGGCCTCGACCAGCAGCGCGTGGGCCGCGCCCCGCGACAGGGCCTCCAGGCCGACGGCGCCGGACCCGGCGTACAGGTCGGCGATGCGGATGCCGTCGAGCGTCCCGAGGAGCGCCTCCCAGGTGGAGAACAGCCCCTCACGCGCCCGGTCGGAGGTGGGGCGGGTGCCGTTGCCCGGCGGCACGGCCAGGCGGCGTCCGCCAGCCGCGCCGGCGATCACGCGGGTCATCTGTGGTCCTTCCGGTGCTGATGAGTCCACGATATGGGCTCAGCCCTTGTCCAGATACCGCTCCCGCTCCTGGTCGAGGAGGGCGTCCAGAGCGGTGCGCAGCTCCGGGAGGTGTTCGAGGCCGGGGTCGGCGGCGACCACCGCCACGGCCTCCTCGCGGGCGGCCGCGATGATCTCCTCGTCGTCGATGACGGCGAGCATGCGCAGGCTGGAGCGCACACCGGACTGGGCCTGCCCGAGGACGTCTCCCTCCCGGCGCTGTTCGAGGTCGACGCGGGAGAGCTCGAAGCCGTCCAGGGTGGCGGCGACGGCGGACAGCCGGCCGCGCGCGGGGCTCGCCTCCGGCATCTCGGTGACCAGCAGGCAGAGCCCCGGGGCGGAGCCGCGGCCGACGCGGCCCCGCAGCTGGTGCAGCTGGGAGACCCCGAACCGGTCCGCGTCCATGATCACCATCGCGGTGGCGTTGGGGACGTTGACGCCGACCTCGATGACGGTCGTGGCGACCAGCACGTCGGCCTCGCCCGCGGCGAAGCGGCGCATGACGGCGTCCTTGTCGTCGGGCGCCATCCTGCCGTGCAGCACCTCGACGCGCAGACCGGCGAGCGGGCCCCTGGCGAGCTGGTCGGCGACCTCCAGCACGGCCAGCGGGGGCCGTTTGTCCGCCGTCTCGTCCCTGGCCTTCTTCTTCTCGTCCTCCTCGTCACCGATCCTGGGGCACACCACGTACGCCTGGTGGCCGTTCTCCACCTCCTCGCGGACCCGCTCCCAGGCGCGGGCCAGGAAGTGCGGCTTGTCGGCGGCCGGCACGACATGACTGGCGATCGGCGAGCGCCCGGCGGGCAGCTGGTCCAGTACGGACGTCTCCAGGTCGCCGAAGACGGTCATGGCGACCGTGCGCGGGATCGGTGTGGCGGTCATGACCAGCAGGTGCGGGGGCTGCTTGCCCTTGCCGCGCAGGGCGTCGCGCTGCTCCACGCCGAACCGGTGCTGCTCGTCCACCACGACCAGCCCCAGGTCGTGGAACTGCACCTTGTCCTCGATCAGCGCATGGGTGCCGATGACGATGCCCGCCTCGCCGGTCACCAGGTCCAGCAGCGCCTGCCGCCGCGCCGCGGCGCCCATGGAGCCGGTGAGGAGCACGACCTTGGTGGCCCGCTCGGCACCGCCCAGCATGCCGCCCTCGGCCAGCTCGCCCATCATCTCGGTGACGGACCTGTGGTGCTGCTGGGCGAGGACCTCGGTGGGCGCCAGCATGGCCGCCTGGCCGCCGGCGTCGACCACGGCGAGCATCGCCCGCAGCGCCACCATGGTCTTTCCCGAACCCACCTCGCCCTGGAGCAACCGGTGCATGGGGTGCTCGGTCGCCAGGTCGTCGAAGATCTCCTTCGACACCTTCCGCTGCCCCTCGGTGAGGGTGAACGGCAGCTTCGCGTCGAACGCGTCGAGCAGTCCGCCCGGGACCGGTTTCCTCGCCTGCGCGGGCAGTTGGGCGTCGTCGAACCGCCGCCGGGCCAGCGCGACCTGGAGGACGAACGCCTCGTCCCACTTCAGCCGGTCCCGGGCCTCGGCGACGTCGGCCCTGGTCCGCGGGCGGTGGACCTTGCGCAGCGCGTCGGGCAGCCCGATGAGCCCGCGCCCGTCGCGCAGCGTCGGCGGCAGCGGGTCGAGCGCCTCCTGGGCACTGGGCAGCACCGCGTCGACCGCCTTCGCGATCTTCCAGGACTCCAGCTTGGTGGTCGCCGGATAGATCGGGATGAGGGCGCCGGCCCAGCTGTCCACGGCGCTCTCGCCGTCCTCGCCCCGCAGCAGCTCGTACGCGGGGTGGGCGAGCTGCGTCTTGCGGTTGAACACCGACACCTTGCCGGCGAACATCGCGCGCGTGCCGGGCAGGAGGTCCTTGTGCGGCTTGTGGACGCCCTTGCCGAAGAAGACCAGTTGCAGCCGCCCGCTGCCGTCGGTGATGGTCACCTCCAGCCGCTGGCCGCGCCCCTTGGCGCCGTTGAACGTCAGCACACGGGCGTCCGCGACCCGGGCCACGACCGTGACGTGCTCGTCCAGCGGCAGGTCGGCGAGGGTGGTGAGCTCGCCGCGCTCGGCGTACCGCCGGGGGTAGTGGTGGAGCAGGTCGCCGACGGTGTGCAGGTCGAGGTGCTCGGCCATCACCTTGGCGGTGGCGGCGCCGAGCTGCTTCTTCAGTGGTTCGTCGAGAGCTGACACGTCTCCCATTGCACACCACGGCACCGACAACGGTCCGCAGGCGGCGGCGTACCGGGGTGGGGCGGTGCCACAACGCGTCAGGAGCGAGCCCCGCGGGGCGACCGGTCAAGGCGGGGGTTACTCGACGCCGATGAGGAGGAGGGGGGCGCCGGGGCCGCCGGGGTAGGTGACCGTGTCGACGGCGAGGTGGGTTTCGCGGACGTGGGCCTCCAGGTGCGCCGCCAACTCCGCCGGAGCGTCGTCGGCGACGACGAGGGTGACCAGTTCGCCGCCGGCCGACAGCATGCGGTCCAGCACCGTCTCGGCGATGGTCGCCACGTCCTGACCGATCACGGCGACGTCCCCGTCGATCAGGCCCAGCACGTCGCCCGCCTGGCAGACGCCGGCCGAGGTGAACGACTGGTGCTCGGCGACGGCCAGTTCGCCGTAGCGGGTGGCGCCCGCGGCCGCGGTCATGGCGACGACGTCCTCGTCGAAGCGCCGTTCCGGTTCGTGGACGGCGAGCGCGGCGATGCCCTGGACGGCGGCGCGCGTGGGGACGAGGGCGACCCGGACGCCCTCCGCACGCGCCTGTTCGGCGGCGGCCGCCGCGGTGTGCCGCAGGGCGGCGTCGTTCGGCAGGAGGACGACCTCGCGCGCGTGGGCCCGCCGGATGGCGTCGACGAGTTCGCCGCTGGCCGGGGGCTCGCCGGGCCGGGCCAGCACCGTCGTGGCACCCGCCTCGGCGCACAGGCGGGCGAGCCCCTCGCCGGGCAGGACGGCCACCACGGCGCGCCCCGCGCGTTCCTCGGGCGCCGCGCCCGTACCGGACGTACCGAAGTGGGTGATCCGGATGCGGTGCGGGCGCCCCGCCTCGACGCCCGCCTCGACCGCCGCTCCGGCGTCGTCGACGTGGACGTGGACGTTCCACAGGCCGTCGCCGCCGACCACGACCAGGGAGTCGCCGAGGGCGTCGAGCCGGTCGCGCAGCCGCGCCACGGCCGTGTCGTCGGCCTCCAGCAGGTAGATGACCTCGTAGGCGGGCCCGGCGTCCGCGCAGGGCTCGGGCACGGGTGCCGCCGCCCGGGGCGCGCGGGGGCCCCGGGCGGGCGCTTCCCCGGTGACCGTCTCGACCAGCGCGCCCAGCATGGTGACCAGCCCGCGTCCGCCCGCGTCGACCACGCCGGCCCGCTCCAGGACGGCGAGCTGGGCCGGGGTGGCCTCCAGGGCCGCCCGGGCCCCGGCGTACGCGGCCCGGGCGACCGCGACCACGTCCTCGTCGCCCGCCGCGCAGGCGTCGCCCGCCGCGCCCGCCGCTCCTGCCGCGACGCTGAGGATCGTGCCCTCGACGGGGTGCGCGACCGCTTCCCGGGCGGAGCCGGAGGCCCTGCGCAGGGCCGTGGCCAGGTGGTGTCCGTCACGTCCTTCGGCGAGGACCTCGCTCATGCCGCGCAGGAGCTGGGACAGGATGGTGCCGGAGTTGCCGCGGGCGCCGATCAGGGCGCCGTGCGCCATGGCGCGGACGGTGTCGGCGAACTCGGGGGTCTCGATGGCGGCGAAGACGGCCTCGACCGCCTGGGCGGCGGACTCGACGGTCAGGTAGAGGTTGGTGCCGGTGTCCCCGTCCGCGACCGGGTAGACGTTGATCGCGTCGATCTCCTCGCGCTCCCGGCCGAGCGCTTCCAGCGCGAGGGTGCACCAGCTGCGGACCACTGCGGAATCGAGCGCCTGCGGCAGGGTCTGCGGCACCTGGTGTCCTCCTTGAGCAGCGCTGACTGCTCCGCAGCGTAGACCCCGGGCGGCGTCCGGCGGCGGGGCGGGGGCCGGGCGAACCGTGGTAGTTTCGTTGAACGGGAGCAGTCGTTGTATGCTGCTCCGGTTGCCCGATGAGAGTCGGGCCATTCCCCCGGCAACGCCACTTCAGTCACCAGATCTGATTCCGGCTCGCCGGATTTCACTGTAAATGCATCTGAAGTCTTTGGAGTGACCCGTGGCTGCCAACTGCGACGTCTGCGGCAAGGGGCCGGGCTTCGGCAACAACATCTCCTTCTCGCACCGCCGTACGTCTCGTCGCTGGAACCCGAACATCCAGCGCGTTCGTGCCGTGGTCGGTGGGACGCCGAAGCGCCTCAACGCTTGCACCTCGTGCATCAAGGCCGGCAAGGTCTCGCGCTAACGCCGACGAGGTTCGTCGTAGCGCAGCCCCTGCGGTTGCCTTATAAGCCGGTCCACCTCGGTGGACCGGCTTTTTGCCGTACCCGCGCGTGCCCGCGCGTACTCGCCCCGGGGCCGGGGCGAGGGCCACGCCCCCCGCCCTGCCCCGTCCGCCCCGTCCGCTAGCGGAGGCGCCAGCCGTGGTCCACGGGGCCGATCCCGCCGCCCAGGGAGAAGCCGGCCGCGATCGCGCCCGTGACGTACTCCTTGGCCTGCCGTACCGCGTCCGGCACCGTCAGGCCCTTGCCGAGGCCCGCCGCGACCGCGGAGGCGAGCGTGCAGCCCGTCCCGTGGGTGTGCCGGTTGTCGTGCCGGGGGGCGCGCAGCCAGTGCTCCTCGGTGCCGTCGGTGAGGAGGTCCACCGCGTCCCCGGCGAGGTGTCCGCCCTTGATGAGCGCCCAGCGCGGCCCGTACTCCAGGACGGCGGCGGCGGCCCGGCGCAGGTCCGCCTCGGTCTCGACGGTCACGCCGGTGAGCTGGGCCACCTCGTCGAGGTTGGGCGTCGCCACGGTGGCGACCGGCAGCAGCCGCTCGCGTACGGAGTCGAGCGCGGAGGCGGCCAGCAGCGGGTCGCCGTGCTTGGACACCCCGACGGGGTCGACGACCACGGGCGCGTCCGTCCCGGCGAGCAGCTCCGCGACGGTCTCCACCAGCGCCGCCGACGCCAGCATGCCGGTCTTCACGGCCTGTACGCCGATGTCGTCGACGACGCTGCGGTACTGGGCCCGTACCGCCTCGACGGGCAGTTCCCAGGCGCCCTGGACGCCCAGCGAGTTCTGCGCGGTGACGGCGGTGATCACGCTCATGCCGTGCACGCCGAGGGCGAGCATGGTCTTCAGGTCGGCCTGGACGCCGGCGCCGCCGCCGGAGTCGGACCCGGCGACGGTCAGGACGTTCGGCAGAACCTCCGGGAGGACGTCCGGCAGCGCCTGGTGGCTCACTCGCCCTCCCCGAAGTGGTCCCAGCCGCCCGTGGAGTGCCAGGGCGCGCCGTCGACGGTCACCTGGGGCAGGGCGGAGGGGTTGAGGACCTCGCCGATGACCTTCCAGCGGGCGGGCAGTTTCACGTCGGGCGGGAAGGTGGCGACGATCGCGTGGTCCTCGCCGCCGGTGAGGACCCACTGCATGGGGTCGACGCCGACGGCCTGGCCGATGTCGTTCATCTGGGTGGGGATGTCGATGAGGCCGGAACGCAGGTCGATGCGGACCTTGCTGGCCTCGGCGATGTGCCCGAGGTCGGCGATGAGGCCGTCGCTGACGTCGCACATGGCGGTGGCGCCGAGTCCGGCGGCGGCGGGGCCCGCGTGGTAGGGCGGCTCGGGCCTGCGGTGGGCCTCGACGAACGCGCGGGGCGAGCGGAAGCCGCGGGAGAGGACGGCGTATCCGGCGGCCGACCAGCCGAGCCAGCCGGTGTAGGCGACGACGTCGCCGGGCTGGGCCCCGCCCCGGGTGACCGGTTCGTGGTTGCGGAGGTCACCGAGGGCGGTGATGGAGACGGTGATGGTGTCGCCGCGTACGACGTCTCCGCCGACGACGGCGGCGCCGGCGACCTGGCACTCGTCGCGCAGCCCGTCCATCAGCTCGGTGGGCCAGGTGACCGGGAGTTCGGCGGGGACGACCAGGCCGAGCAGCAGCGCGGTCGGTACGGCGCCCATGGCGGCGATGTCCGCGAGGTTCTGCGCGGCGGCCTTGCGGCCGACGTCGTAGGCGGTGGACCAGTCGCGGCGGAAGTGCCGTCCTTCGAGCAGGATGTCCGTGCTGGCGACCACGCGCCGGTCGGGTGCGGCCACGACCGCGGCGTCGTCGCCGGGCCCGATCCGTACCGCCGGGGTGGAGGTGAGCCGGGAAGTGAGCTCCCTGATCAGCCCGAACTCCCCCAACTCGCCGACAGTGCCCTTCATCGCTGTGCCCCTTCTGCCCCAGTGCGGTTGCGGTCGCGACCCGTCACTGCTGTAGGTACCGTCAAGTAGACCGTCAACACCGTCAACTCGGTGCTTCGTGCGGCGGCCTCGCGCGCCACCGGCCGCGCGGGTCTCCCCGCTGCCCGCGGCGACGCGGTACCGTGGCGTCCCTTTCTTCTCCACAAGATCCTCGTGGCCGCCCTGGAGGTTCCGTGGTACAGGCGTACATCCTTATTCAGACCGAGGTGGGCAAGGCGTCGACGGTCGCCGAGACCATCTCCAAGATCCCGGGGGTGATCCAGGCCGAGGACGTCACGGGTCCGTACGACGTGATCGTGCGCGCCCAGGCCGACACGGTCGACGAGCTGGGCCGCATGGTGGTCGCCAAGGTCCAGCAAGTGGACGGGATCACACGGACCCTGACCTGCCCCGTCGTTCACCTGTAGCCCCCGTCTACCCTGAGCCGGTGACGTCTTCGCACCGGCTTCGCCGCCTGCCCGCCCTGCCCGTCGTGGCCGCCGCCGTCCTGCTGGCGGCCGCGGGCTGTTCCTCGACGGACGCGACGGCGTCCGTCCCGGTTCCCAGCCCGCCGTCGGCAGAGGCCGCGCTGTGCGGCGCACTGCACGAGGAGCTTCCGGAGACCGTCGCGGGACTCGGCCGGAGCGATCCGGAGCCGGGTTCCGATCTGACCGCCGGGTGGGGCGACGGGGCGATCGTACTGCGCTGCGGCGTGCCCCGGCCCCCCGCGATGAGCGACGAGGAGGCGCTGGGCGCGGAGGTGGACGGTGTGGGCTGGCTGACGGAGCCGCGGGAGGGCGACGGCCCGCGTTTCACCTCCACGTCACGCAAGGCGTACGTGGAGGTGTCGCTGGACGAGCGGTTCGCGCACGACGCCTCCCCGCTGACGGACCTGGCGCCCGCCGTGAAGAAGGCCGTCCCCCCGAGCCTGTAGCCCCGCCGGGCCCGTTGCCCCCTCGGACCCGGCGCGGGTCAGCGCAGGCCGGTCGGGCGGCGCAGGGCGGCCTGGATCAGCAGGTCGACGAGGGCCGGGTAGCTGACGCCGCTCTCCTGCCACATGCGCGGGTACATGGAGATCGGGGTGAAGCCCGGCAGCGTGTTGATCTCGTTGATGACGAACTCGCCCTCGTCGGTGAGGAAGAAGTCCGCGCGCACCAGGCCCTCGCAGGACGCCGCCTCGAACGCGGCGACGGCGAGCCGCTGCACCTCGGCGGTCTGCTCCGGGGTGATCGGGGCGGGGACGACGCCGGAGGCGGAGTCGATGTACTTGGCCTCGAAGTCGTAGAAGTCGTGGTCGGTGACGGGCGGGATCCAGGCGGGTACGGACGCCTTGGGGCCGTCCGGGAACTCCAGTACGCCGCACTCGATCTCGCGGCCGGTGAGCAGCGACTCGACGATGACCTTGGGGTCGTGGCGCCGGGCCTCCTCGATCGCGTCCTCCAGTCCGGAGAGGTCGTCGACCTTGGTGATGCCCATCGAGGAGCCGCCGCGGGCGGGCTTCACGAACAGCGGCCAGCCGTGCTCGGCGGCGAAGCCGACGATCTTCTCGCGGGCGGCGGAGGGATCCTGCTCCCACTCGCGGGGGCGGATGACCTCGTAGGGTCCGACGGGCAGCCCGAAGGAGACGAAGACGCGCTTCATGTACTCCTTGTCCTGGCCGACGGCGGAGGAGAGCACTCCGGCGCCCACGTAGGGCACTCCGGCGAGCTCCAGGAGGCCCTGGAGGGTGCCGTCCTCACCGTAGGGGCCGTGCAGCACCGGGAAGACGACGTCGACGTCGCCCAGGACCTTCGGTACGGCGCCGGGCTCGCTGTAGACGACCTCACGGCTGCCGGGGTCGACGGACAGGACGACGCTGCCCTCGTCGGACTCGGTCAGGTCGGCGACGGTCGGCAGCGTGCGGTCGGCGATCGCCATCCGCTCCGGGTCGTCGGCGGTCAGCGCCCAGCGGCCGTCGGTGGTGATGCCGATGGGGAGCACGTCGTACGCGTCCCGGTCGATGGCGCGCAGGACGGCACCGGCCGTGACGACGGAGATGGCGTGCTCGGAGCTGCGGCCGCCGAAGACGACGGCCACGCGCGGCTTGCGCCCTGTGCTGGTGGGGAGGTTCTCGCTGCTCATATCGCGATGAGCGTACCTGTTCCCTCCGGTTGCGTCAGCGACCGAGCGGTCGTCTGTTCGGTGTCAGCGCCGCTCGGGCTTGGCGGCGCGTGACATCAGCTCCTTGAGCGCCACCATCGGCGGCTTGCCCTCGTGGACGATGCCGACGACGGTCTCCGTGATGGGCATGTCGACGTCGTGGCGGCGGGCCAGATCGAGCACCGACTCGCAGGACTTGACGCCTTCGGCGGTCTGCCTGGTGACGGCGATCGTCTCCTGGAGGGTCATGCCCCTGCCGAGGTTGGTGCCGAAGGTGTGGTTGCGGGAGAGCGGCGAGGAGCAGGTGGCGACCAGGTCTCCGAGGCCGGCGAGGCCGGAGAACGTCAGCGGGTCGGCGCCCATCGCCAGCCCGAGGCGGGTGGTTTCGGCCAGGCCGCGGGTGATGAGGGAGCCCTTGGCGTTGTCGCCGAGGCCCATGCCGTCCGCGATGCCGACGGCCAGCCCGATGACGTTCTTCACCGCGCCGCCCAGTTCGCAGCCGACGACGTCGGTGTTGGTGTACGGGCGGAAGTACGGGGTGTGGCAGGCGGCCTGGAGGCGCCGGGCGACGGTCTCGTCGCGGCAGGCGACGACGGCCGCGGCGGGCATGCGGGCGACGATCTCCTTGGCGAGGTTGGGCCCGGTGACCACGGCGACACGCTCCCCGGGCACCTCGGCGACCTCCTGGATCACCTCGCTCATCCGCTTGGCGGTGCCCAGTTCGACGCCCTTCATCAGGGAGACGAGGACGGTGCCCGGGGCGAGCTCGGGCGCCCATGCGGCGAGGTTGCCGCGGAGGGTCTGGGAGGGGATGGCGAGGACGGTGAAGTCGGCGTCGTGCGCGGCTTCCGCCGGGTCGGTGGTGGCGCGCACGGACTCGGGGAGCCGGGTGTCCGGGAAGTAGTCGGGATTGACCCGGGTGGTGTTGATGGCGTCGGCGAGCTCCTGGCGGCGGCTCCAGAGGGTCACCTCGCAGCCCGCGTCGGCGAGCACCATGCCGAAGGCCGTGCCCCAGGATCCGGTGCCGAATACGGCTGCCTTGACGGGGCGGCCCGCCGGGGCTGCCGTGTCGGGGCGTGTCACTTCGCTTCCTCCCCTGCGGCCCTGCGCCGCTGTTCGAGGCGGGCCTTGCGGTGGTCGTACGGCGCGGCGGGGGCCTTCTCGCCCCTGACCTCCTCCAGGAGGGAGGTGATCGCGGCCATGATGGCCTCGGTCGCCTCGCGCAGCACCTCGGGCGTGGGTTCCCTGTCGTAGAACCGGCTGAGGTCGACGGGCGGGCCGGCCTGCACGACGAGGGTCTTGCGGGGGAAGAGGCGGAGCTTGTCCTGCTTGGCGTACGGCGGCATCGCCAAGTTGGCGCCCCACTGGGCGACCGGGATGACGGGCGCCTTGGTGAGCAGGGCGACGCGGGCCGCGCCGGTCTTGCCCGCCATGGGCCACATGTCGGGGTCGCGGGTGAGGGTGCCCTCGGGGTAGAAGGCGACGCATTCGCCCCGCTCGATGGCGGCGACGGCGGCGCGGAAGGCGTCCAGCGCGTTGGTCGTCTCCCGGTAGACGGGGATCTGTCCGGTGTTGGTCAGCATCATGCCGACGAACGAGCTCTTGAACAGGGCGGCTTTCGCCAGGAAGCGCGGAACCCGTCCGGTGTTGTACTGGTAGTGCGCGTACGACAGCGGGTCGAGGTACGAGTTGTGGTTGACCGCGGTGATGAATCCGCCGTCGGCCGGAATGTGTTCCATTCCCCGCCAGTCCCGCTTGAACAGAACCACCAGCGGTGGTTTTGCGATGACCGCCGCCAGGCGGTACCAGAAGCCGATTCTGCGGCGGGACACTCGGACACCTTCCTCTGGGACTGGCCGGCCGGGGGTCAAGTGTCGCCCCAGGCCCCTGGTCTGTCGAGAACACCGTACGCCCCGCCCCGGACACCGCGGCCCCGGGTCACGCCGGTGCCGCGCCACAATGGGGCCCGGCAGGCGCGGCCCGCCGTACCGGGGGCGTGCCGCCGGAGCGTGGCCGCCGCACGGAAGGAGAGCCCGCCACGAACGCCGACCCGACCGGCTCCTGGTCCCTGGTGGTCCCGCTGAAGCCGCTCGCCCGGGCCAAGAGCAGGCTCGCCGGTGCCGTCGGCGCCCTGGCGCGTCCGCGGCTGGCGCTGGCGTTCGCGCAGGACACGGTGGCGGCGGCGCTGGCCTGCCCGGCGGTGCGGGATGTGTCGGTCGTCACGGACGATCCGGTGGCGGCGCTGACGCTCGGAGCGCTCGGAGCGCGGATCGTGCCGGACGTTCCGGGCGCCGGTCTCAACGCGGCGATGGCCCACGGCGCGGAAGCGGTACGCGCGCGGCGCCCCGGTGCACCGGTGGCGACCCTGAACGCGGATCTCCCGGCGCTGCGGCCGGCGGAACTCACGCGGGTGCTGGCCGTCGCGTCGGAATTCCGGCGGGCTTTTCTCGCGGACGCCGCCGATATCGGCACGACATTGCTCTCGGCCGGTCCGGGAACGGAATTGCGTCCGGCTTTCGGCGGGGCGTCCCGGCGTCGGCATTTGTTGTCGGGGGCGGTGGAAATCCGGCTGGCCGACGTGCCTTCCGTGCGCCGGGACGTGGACACGGGTGACGATCTGCGGGCCGCGCTGGAGCTGGGGGTGGGTCCGCGTACGGCCGAGCGGTGGGCGGCGGACGTCCGTACGGCGAACGGGGCGGCCGGATAAGCTGCCGTCCATGCAGGCGACCGCGTACACGTACGACCCCGAATCCCGCAGCGGGAGTGTGCTGCTCGACGACGGCACCCCGGTGGACTTCTCCGCCGAGGCGTTCGACGCGGGCGGGCTGCGGCTGCTGCGGCCGGGGCAGCGGGTGCGCATCGAGACGGAGGGGCGGGGCGACGCCCTGCGGATCACGCTGGTGACGCTGCAGACGTTCTGACGCACCGCGGGCCGGGCTCCCTCTCGGGGGAGCCCGGCCCGGCGCGTGAGTGGCCCTGGGGCCTCGTGCCGCTTACTTGCTGCGCGAGGCGGTCTTCTTGGCGGTGGTCTTGCGCGCCGTGGTCTTCTTGGCGGGCGCCTTCTTGGCCGTGGTCTTCTTGGCCGGCGCGGTCTTCTTCGCCGTGGTCTTCTTGGCGGCGGTGGTGGTGGCCTTCTTGGCCGGGGTGGCCTTCTTGGCGGTGGTCTTCTTGGCCGTGGCGGTGGTCTTCTTCGCCGTGGTCTTCTTGGCGGCCGCCGTGGTCTTCTTCGCCGGGGTGGCCTTCTTGGCCGTGGCCTTCTTCGCCGCGGCGGCGGTGGTCTTCTTGGCGGCGGCCTTCTTGCCGGCGGCCTTGGCGATGGTGGCCGGCGGGCCCGAAAGGCTGCCCTTGGGGGCCTTCTTGACGGCGACCTCTCCACCCTTGGGGAGCTTCTTCGAGCCGCTGACCAGGTCCTTGAAGCCCTGACCGGCACGGAAGCGCGGAACGGAGGTCTTCTTGACCCGTACCCGCTCACCCGTCTGCGGGTTGCGGGCGTAGCGGGCCGGACGGTCGACCTTCTCGAAAGATCCGAAGCCGGTGACCGAGACCCGGTCACCACCGACCACGGCACGGACGATCGCGTCGAGTACCGCGTCGACAGCATCGGCGGCCTGCTGGCGGCCGCCCATCTTGTCGGCAATCGCTTCTACGAGCTGCGCCTTGTTCACGTCTTCCCCTTCGGAGACATTGCCGGAACGAAAGTGTTCAAGCTTTTCGCACGTTAGGCAGATATATACCGCAAATCAAACACGAAACGGGCTAATCACCCTAGTGCCGCAACGAAGTCGGCCGCCGCGGAGTTCGAGTGTCAGTCCCCTTCAGGGAATCGGCCCTCGTCGAGGTCCTTCATCAACCGGTCCAGCCGCCTTGCGGCGCGTGCGAGATCGTGCTTCGCCACGGCCGTGATGGCCAGCAGCTTCCGGGACAGCGCCATCCTTACGCCCTCCGGGACTTGCAGTGAGCGCACTCGGGCGTGCGCTTCTTTCAGTCGGACTGCGACGGCCTGATAGAGCTCGAGTTGGCTGTCGCGTTCCATGCACCGATTGTGCCATCTGGGGCGAGTTGTCGCCTCCGTAGGGGGCAACTGGCCTGCCGGAGCAGGGTTTCACGGCCGGCGGCCGCCTCCGCCCACCGACCGGCCCCTACCCCGCAATTCCCCCTGTATGTACGGCAGTTGCGCCGATCCGGAGCCCGTCCGGGGAGGCTCGGGAGGGGGTGCGGAGAGGCGTCGGGGATGTCAGCCGGATGGCCCCTCGGGCCTCCCCCGGGACGGCGGGCAAGGGCACTTTCGGCCATCGTCCCGACGGTTCGCGCGGCGGAGTTGGGCACCCCTCGGCGGCCGGACGGCGGGCGCACACGACGGTGCCCCCGGCCGGGGATCGGCCGGGGGCACCGGAGGGTGGAACGGGGAGGGTCCGCCAGGTGTCAGACCTGGAGGGTGCGGGGCTTGTACGCCGGGCGCTTCGCCTCGTACGCGGCGATGTCCGCCTCGCTCTGGAGCGTGATGCTGATGTCGTCCAGGCCGTTCAGCAGCCGCCAGCGGGCGTTCTCGTCGAGCTCGAAGGCGGCGGTGATGCCCTCGGCGCGCACCTCGCGCGCCTCGAGGTCCACCGTGATCTCCGCCTGCGGGTCCGCCTCGGTCAGCGCCCACAGGGCGTCCACGACGTCCTGGTCGAGAACGACGGTGAGCAGGCCGTTCTTCAGCGAGTTGCCACGGAAGATGTCGGCGAAGCGGGAGGAGATGACGGCCTTGAAACCGTAGTTCTGCAGCGCCCAGACGGCGTGCTCGCGCGAGGAGCCGGTGCCGAAGTCGGGGCCGGCGACCAGGACCGTGGCGCCCTGCCGCTCGGGACGATTGAGGACGAACTCGGGGTCCTTGCGCCAGGCCTCGAACAGCCCGTCCTCGAAGCCGTCGCGGGTGACCTTCTTCAGCCAGTGCGCCGGGATGATCTGGTCGGTGTCGACGTTGCTGCGGCGCAGCGGGACGGCCCGGCCGGTGTGGGTGGTGAAAGCTTCCATGATTGCTCAGACTCCGGCGGTCGCGGGGGCTTCGGACAGGTCGGCGGGCGAGGCCAGGTGGCCCAGCACCGCGGTGGCGGCGGCGACCTGCGGCGACACCAGGTGGGTGCGGCCGCCCTTGCCCTGCCTGCCCTCGAAGTTGCGGTTCGAGGTGGACGCGGAACGCTCGCCCGGCGCGAGTTGGTCGGGGTTCATGCCCAGGCACATCGAGCAGCCCGCGTGCCGCCATTCGGCCCCGGCCTCCTTGAAGACCTTGTCCAAACCCTCCTCGACGGCCTGGAGGGCGACCCGGACCGAGCCGGGGACGACCAGCATCCGTACGCCGTCGGCGACTTTGCGGCCGTCCAGGATGCCGGCGGCGGAGCGCAGGTCCTCGATGCGCCCGTTGGTGCAGGAGCCTACGAAGACGGTGTCGACCCTGATGTCGCGCAGCGGCTGCCCGGCGGTCAACCCCATGTACTTCAGGGCGTTTTCGGCGGCCAGGCGCTCCGAAGCGTCTTCGTACGAAGCCGGGTCGGGGACGGACGCGGAAAGCGGTGCGCCCTGGCCGGGGTTGGTGCCCCAGGTGACGAAGGGGGCCAGCTCGGAGGCGTTGATGACGACCTCGGCGTCGAAGACCGCGTCGTCGTCGGTCCGCAGGGTCTTCCAGTACGCGACGGCCGCGTCCCAGTCCTCGCCCTCGGGCGCGTGGTCGCGGCCCTTGAGGTAGGCGAAGGTGGTCTCGTCCGGGGCGATCATGCCCGCGCGGGCGCCGGCCTCGATCGACATGTTGCAGATGGTCATGCGGGCTTCCATCGACAGTTTCTCGATGGCCGCGCCGCGGTACTCCAGGACGTATCCCTGGCCGCCGCCGGTGCCGATCCTCGCGATGATCGCCAGGATGAGGTCCTTGGCGGTGACGTCCTCGGGCAGCTCGCCGTCGACGGTGATGGCCATGGTCCTGGGGCGGGCCATGGGCAGCGTCTGGGTGGCCAGGACGTGCTCGACCTGGGAGGTGCCGATGCCGAAGGCGAGCGCGCCGAAAGCGCCGTGCGTGGAGGTGTGCGAGTCGCCGCAGACCACGGTGGTGCCCGGCTGGGTCAGGCCCAGCTGCGGTCCCACGACGTGGACGACGCCCTGCTCGACGTCGCCCAGCGGGTGCAGGCGGACACCGAACTCGGCGCAGTTCTTCCGCAGCGTCTCCAGCTGCGCCCGGGACACCGGGTCGGCGATGGGCTTGTCGATGTCGAGGGTGGGGGTGTTGTGGTCCTCGGTCGCGATGGTGAGGTCGAGCCGCCGCACCTGGCGGCCGCTCTTGCGCAGGCCGTCGAAGGCCTGGGGGCTGGTCACCTCGTGCAGCAGGTGCAGATCGATGAAGAGCAGGTCGGGCTCGCCTTCGGCGCGCCGGACGACGTGGTCGTCCCAGACCTTCTCCGCGAGAGTCCTACCCATCGCTTTCCCTCCGGCCGACGTGGTGTGCCGGCTCCTCTAGAGATCTGTGGGCCCACGCCCGTAATCCCACGTTTCACGTGCTGGACGTCGACATCGGACCCGGTGGTCGTCGGTCCGTACGTACAGGGTGGCAAGTTCCTGGAGAAATTGAACTTGCGTTTCACAGAGTGAGACGTGAGTATCGTTGCATGGACAACTCTAGCGGCGTCGGCGTTCTCGACAAGGCAGCTCTGGTATTGAGCGCCCTGGAGTCCGGTCCGGCCACCCTCGCCGGGCTGGTCGCGGCGACAGGGCTCGCACGACCCACGGCACATCGCCTTGCCGTGGCACTGGAACACCACCGGATGGTGGCGAGGGACATGCAGGGCCGGTTCATCCTGGGCCCGCGGCTGGCGGAGCTCGCCGCCGCGGCCGGTGAGGACCGCCTGCTGGCCACGGCGGGACCGGTACTGACACATCTGCGTGACGTGACCGGGGAGAGCGCGCAGCTCTACCGGCGCCAGGGCGACATGCGCATCTGCGTCGCCGCGGCGGAGCGGCTGTCCGGTCTGCGGGACACCGTGCCGGTCGGCTCCACGCTCACCATGAAGGCCGGCTCGTCGGCCCAGATCCTGATGGCCTGGGAGGAGCCGGAGCGGCTGCACCGGGGCCTCCAGGGCGCCCGCTTCACGGCGACGGCCCTGTCGGGCGTACGGCGCCGTGGCTGGGCCCAGTCGATCGGTGAGCGCGAGCCGGGCGTGGCGTCGGTCTCGGCGCCCGTGCGGGGCCCCTCGAACCGCGTGGTGGCCGCCGTGTCGGTGTCGGGGCCGATCGAGCGCCTGACCCGCCACCCGGGCCGGATGCACGCCCAGGCGGTCATCGATGCCGCCGCCCGCCTGTCGGACGCGCTGCGCCGCTCCGGCTGACCCTCCGTACCTGCTGCCGACTCCCGGCCCACCGCTTCAACGCCGCAGTGGTGGGCCGGAGTTGTTCCTTCTCGCTCTTCCCCTGGCGTACACGCGAAGAAGCCCTCCCCTGCTGGGGAGGGCTTCCTCTGTGCGTACCCCCGACCGGATTCGAACCGGCGCTACCGCCTTGAGAGGGCGGCGTGCTAGGCCGCTACACAACGGGGGCGAGATCAGTGAAGATCCGCTGGCCTACCAGGACTCGAACCTAGACTAACTGAACCAGAATCAGTCGTGCTGCCAATTACACCATAGGCCACTGGTGGTTTAGACCAGTTGGTACCCCCGACCGGATTCGAACCGGCGCTACCGCCTTGAGAGGGCGGCGTGCTAGGCCGCTACACAACGGGGGCCCTAGCGATCCTGCATCGAGATCATGGGTGCGACCCAGACGATCTCGCGGGAAGGATCTGTACCCCCGACCGGATTCGAACCGGCGCTACCGCCTTGAGAGGGCGGCGTGCTAGGCCGCTACACAACGGGGGCTTTGCGGATGCCATCCGCGATGCAGATAAGCTCTGCGAGCTGGCCTACCAGGACTCGAACCTAGACTAACTGAACCAGAATCAGTCGTGCTGCCAATTACACCATAGGCCACCAAAACGCAACCCCCGGTGGGGATTTTGTTCGGGTTACGCTTCCGGGTCCCGGCCTTTC
The DNA here is from genome assembly GCF_009739905.1 of Streptomyces ficellus. NCBI lineage: Bacteria > Bacillati > Actinomycetota > Actinomycetes > Kitasatosporales > Streptomycetaceae > Streptomyces > Streptomyces ficellus. The sequence continues at coordinate 1,985,756 of NZ_CP034279.1, forward strand.
GGCTCGCTTCCCTCGGCGCAGGAAGAACATTACCCGAAGGAGTCCGGGGCTCCAAAACGGGTATCGCCGCGCAGCAGGCCGGGGAGCTGGTCGAGGCCCGTGATCGTCGTCAGCTCGGGCCTCCCGCCCGTCCCGCGCCGGTCCAGCCAGATGCCGGTGAGCCCCGCCTCGACGGCGCCCCGGGCGTCGATGTCCGGGTGGTCACCGACGTACGCCACGTCCGCCGGGCGCAGCCGGAGGGCGTCACAGGCCGCGTGGAAGGCCGCCGGGTCGGGCTTGGCCACGCCCAGCTCGGCGGCGCAGAGCAGCACCTCGAACCGGTCCCGCACACCGAGCACGCGCAGCTTGCGCTCCTGGTTGTGGACGGAGGAGTTCGACAGGGCGGCGTGCCGGTAGTCGGCGGCCAGCAGCTCCAGGGCGGGCAGGGTGTCGGGGAACAGCTCCCAGGCGGCCTCGTAGTGCCGCAGGTACCGCTGGAACCAGGCGTCCGCCTCCGTGTCGGTCAGGGCCGCCCCCAGGAAGTCGCGCACCCGGTCCCGCCGCTGCTCCTCGAAGCCGACGCCCCCGGCCTCGAAGCGCCGCCAGTGGAGGGTGGTGAGCTCCTTCCAGCGCGTGAGGGCGTGGTCGACCGACGCGTACCCGTCGGCCAGCCCCTCGGCCCGCAGGTGGCGCCGCATCCCGGCGCGGTCGGCGCTCGCGTAGTCGAAGATCGTGTCGTCGATGTCCCAGAGGACGGCGCGGATCGGCATGGGGCGACGGTACCGCCGGGATGCTGTCCGCGCCGTCCACCGGGGAACGCCGGAGGGGGCGGCCACCGGAAGATCCGGTGGCCGCCCCCTTCCGGGCTCGGCTTACGCGGTGAGCTTGGCCAGCGCGGCGTCGATGCGGGCGAGCGTGCGGTCCTTGCCGAGGATCTCCAGGGACTCGAAGAGCGGCAGGCCGACCGTGCGGCCGGTGACGGCGACGCGGACGGGGGCCTGGGCCTTGCCGAGCTTGAGGCCGTGCTCCTCGCCGGCGGCGAGGACGGCGTTCTTCAGCGACTCGGGGCTGGTCCAGTCCGCGTCCTCCAGCTTGGCGCGGGCCGTGCGCAGCAGGGCGTCGGAGCCCTCCTTCATGGCCTTCTGCCAGGACGCCTCGTCCTCGGCCGGCTCCTGGAGGAACAGGAAGTCGACGTTGGCCGTGATGTCGGACAGGACGGTCAGGCGGGTCTGGGCGTGCGGGGCGATGGCCTCCCAGGCGGCCTGGTCGAAGTCCTCCGGCGCCCAGGGGGCGTGCGGGGCGCGCAGCCAGGGCTCGCAGGCGGCGGTGAACGCCTTCACGTCCAGCATGCGGATGTGGTCGGCGTTGATCGCCTCGGCCTTCTTGAGGTCGAAGCGGGCCGGGTTGGCGTTGACGTCCGCGATGTCGAACGCGGCGACCATCTCGGGGACGGTGAACACGTCCTGGTCGGCGGAGAAGGACCAGCCGAGGAGGGAGAGGTAGTTGAGCAGGCCCTCGGGGAGGAAGCCGCGCTCCCGGTAGAGGTTCAGGGAGGCCTGCGGGTCACGCTTGGAGAGCTTCTTGTTGCCCTCGCCCATGACGTACGGCAGGTGGCCGAAGGCCGGGATGTCCTTGGCGACGCCGAGCTCGATCAGCGCCTTGTAGAGGGCGATCTGGCGCGGGGTGGAGGAGAGCAGGTCCTCGCCGCGCAGGACGTGGGTGATCTCCATCAGCGCGTCGTCGACGGGGTTGACGAGCGTGTAGAGCGGGGCGCCGTTGGCGCGGACGATGCCGTAGTCCGGGACGTTGTCCGGGGTGAAGGTGAGCTCGCCCCGGACGAGGTCGGTGAAGGTGATCGGCTCGTCGGGCATCCGGAAGCGGACGATGGAGTCCCGGCCCTCGGCCTCGTACGCCGCCTTCTGCTCGTCGGTGAGGTCGCGGCACGTGCCGTCGTAGCCGGACGGCTTGCCGGCGGCGCGGGCGGCCTCGCGGCGCTCGTCGAGCTCGGTGGCGGTGCAGTAGCAGCGGTACGCGTAACCGCCGGCGAGCAGCTTGTCGGCGACGTCCCGGTAGATGTCCATGCGCTGCGACTGGCGGTACGGGGCGTGGGGGCCGCCGGTCTCGGGGCCCTCGTCCCAGTCGAGGCCGAGCCAGCGCAGCGAGTCGAGGAGCTGCTGGTAGGACTCCTCCGAGTCGCGGGCCGCGTCGGTGTCCTCGATGCGGAAGACCATGGTGCCCTGGTTGTGCCGGGCGAAGGCCCAGTTGAACAGGGCGGTGCGGACCAGGCCCACGTGGGGGTTGCCGGTCGGCGAGGGACAGAAACGTACGCGGATCGCGTTAGCCACGCTTGATCACCTTGTTGGTGAGAGTGCCGATGCCTTCGATGGTGACGGCGACCTCGTCGCCGACGTTGAGCGGTCCGACTCCGGCCGGGGTGCCCGTGAGGATGACGTCGCCCGGGAGCAGCGTCATGGCCTCGGTGATGTGGACGACCAGGTCCTCGACGGAGCGGACCATGTCGCTCGTGCGGCCCAGCTGGCGCTGTTCCCCGTTGACGGTGCACTGGATGGTGACGTCGGAGGGGTCGAGGTCGGTCTCGACCCAGGGGCCCAGCGGGCAGGCGGTGTCGAAGCCCTTGGCGCGGGCCCACTGCTTCTCGCGCTGCTGGACGTCGCGCGCGGTGACGTCGTTGGCGCAGGTGTAGCCGAAAACGACGTCCTTGACGCGCTCGCGCGGGACCTCGCGGCACATGCGGCCGATCACGACGGCGAGCTCCGCCTCGTGGTGGAGCTCGTTCGAGAAGGAGGGGTACTCGATCGCGTCGCCCGGGCCGATCACCGAGGTGGTGGGCTTGAAGAAGGCGACGGGGACGTCCGGGACGTCGTGGCCGAGCTCCGCGGCGTGCTCCGCGTAGTTGCGGCCGATGGCCACGACCTTGTTGGGCAGGACGGGGGGCAGCAGCCTGACCTTGCTCAGCGGGACCTTGGTGCCGCTGAGTTCGAAGTCGCCGTACGGAATACCCTTGATGATGTCGAGGACGAGACCGTCCTTCTCGCCGGGGGCGCTGTCGCCCTCGACCGCGCCGAAGGCGACGTTGCCGTCGATGGAGAACCTGGCGATGCGCACGGGATGCGGCGCCCCTAACTTCCGCTGGCTGGAGTCTGACGCTCCAGGCTAACGCGGGAGGGGCGCGCCGCCCGCCGTGTCAGCGGGTGGCCGGCGCCGGGGCGTCCATCAGGGTCGTGCGCCGGGGGTTGGCGGTGCTGGCGGGGAGGTCCACCGAGTGCTCCAGCCGCACGCCCTGGTCCAGCTCGCCGGCGTCGGCCAGGTGCATCAGGGTGGTGCGGCGGGGGTTGGCGATGCTGCGGATGGTCATCGTCGTCTTCATCGGTGGTGTACGACCTCGTGGTGCGGGCGCCGCCGGGGGCGCCTAGGTTGACAGAGCTTTCACTGTGTAAAGCGTCAGGCTAAACATGGGATTCCCCGCGATTGATGGTAGATGACAACGATCTATATGTGAGTTTGCTCACGCCTACGGTGACGATTCGGGCATAGCGGGCGGCCGAACTGGGTGGATCAAACGGACATTGCGGCCCTGAATGCGCCATTCCGCTGCTGATCATCGCGACTGGGACACCCACCACCCCCGACGACCTCACCAGCGACTCGTCTGCGAACGTCCGATTCCTCCCTGATCGGCTTCTACGGCCGGTGACTCGCCACTCACGCCCCGTCACCCCGACTGGGGGGCAACCCGTCGGCCTTGTTGGAGATCCGGCACTGTGCTGGAATTCCACGCACCGCCGCGGATTCCAGACCGGCGCGCTGGGGCGCAACACAGCGCCGAGCGGCGGTGAGGAAGGGGGATCTGCGCCGGTCACTCACGACCACCACTGGGGCGCGCTCGCGCTCCACGACGCCGACACCGTCCTGTCCGTTCGCGCGGCGGGACGCCTGGTCCAGAGGTTGCGACGCTAGTGCAGGGACGTTTCAAGAGGGATGGCAACGGGTCTCCCCAGGCCCGCCAGGGCCGAGGGGAAGCTGCGGCGGAGCAGGAGCCGCGCGGCGGGACCGACCGCGGCTCCTCCACCCAGCACACCCAGAACCCGGGACCGGCGGCAGCCGCCGGTGACAGTGGCGACCGTTCGGGACGTCCGGGCGCCGGACAGGGCGGCGGCGACGCCACGCCCCCGGCCGGGAAGTCCAGGACGATGAGGGGCGCCAGGGGCGCCAAGGGCGCGAAGGCGGCGGCGGCCACGCCGACCGTGAAGGGCCCGACCGACGCCGGTTCGCGAATAGCCCTGCGCAACTGGCGCATCAGCACGCGACTGGTCTCCCTGCTCGCCCTCCCCGTGGTCGCCGCGACCACCCTGGGCGGCATCCGTATCAACGAGTCCATGAACGACATGGAGCAGCTGGATCACATGCAGCTGCTGACCAAGCTGACCCAGGAGGCGACCAACCTCGCCCAGGCGCTCCAGGAGGAGCGCGACCTGACGGCCGGTCCTCTGTCCAATGGCATCCCCCCCAGCCACATCAAGATCACCGAGCAGCAGAAGGAGGCGGACCGCGCACGCGACGCCTTCATCGACGCCACCAACGACATCGGTGACACCCAGGGCGACGAGGCCCTGCAGAGCATCCGCAACAACGTCAGCCAGATCGCCAACCAGGTGGTGCGGCTCGGCAGCATCCGCAACGGCGCCTACAAGGGCGACTCCCAGGACTTCCAGACGGTCGAGCGCTACAACCGTCTGATCAACTCGCTGCTGAGCCTGTCCCAGGACATGGCCCAGGCGACCAGCAACCCGGAGATGATCAAGCGGACCCGCGCGCTGGCCGCGTTCTCGTCCGCCAAGGAGTACGCCTCCATCCAGCGCGCGGTCATCGCGGCGGCCCTGCCGGCCACCAACAAGGAAACCCGCACGATGGACCCGAACGACCGCGAGTACGGCGCGGCCGCCCGGGAGAACGAGGAGCAGGCCCTCTCCTCGTTCGAGGCGATCTACGCCTCCCTCGGCGGCGACCCGGCGGAGCTGCTGGCGCCCCTCGGTCCGAACAACCCCTCCATCGCCCAGGCCGACGCCTACGCGGACGCGGTGCTCCGCACCGACGAGGGCCTGAAGCAGCAGGAACCGCGCAACCACCTCGACTGGACCGACGCCTCCGCGCCCAAGATGCAGGTGATGGACACCATCGAGGCGTCCCTGCTGGGCGACATGGACAGCACCGCCCGTGAACTGCGCCAGGAGGAGCAGCGCGACGCCATCATCAACGGTGCGCTGATCCTGCTCGTCCTCGGTGTGTCCCTGGTCGGCGCCTTCGTGGTGGCCCGCTCCATGATCCGGTCGCTGCGGCGGCTCCAGGACACGGCGACCAAGGTCGCCCAGGAGCGGCTGCCCGAGCTGGTCAAGCAGCTGTCCGAGGCCGACCCGCAGGACGTGGACACCTCCGTGGAGTCGGTGGGTGTGCACTCCCGGGACGAGATCGGCCAGGTGGCCGCGGCCTTCGACGACGTGCACCGCGAGGCGGTCCGCCTCGCCGCCGAGCAGGCCCTGCTCCGGGGCAACGTCAACGCGATGTTCACCAACCTCTCGCGCCGGTCCCAGGGCCTCATCCAGCGCCAGCTGTCGCTGATCTCCGAGCTGGAGTCGCGCGAGGCCGACCCGGACCAGCTGTCCTCGCTGTTCAAGCTGGACCACCTCGCCACGCGTATGCGCCGTAACGGTGAGAACCTGCTCGTCCTCGCGGGCGAGGAGCCGGGACGCCGGTGGACCCGGCCCGTCCCGCTCGTCGACGTGCTCCGTGCCGCCGCCTCCGAGGTGGAGCAGTACGAGCGCATCGAGCTGGCCTCCGTCCCGGCGACCGAGGTCGCGGGCCGCGTCGTCAACGACCTCGTGCACCTGCTCGCCGAGCTGCTGGAGAACGCCACGTCGTTCTCCTCGCCGCAGACGAAGGTCCGGGTCACCGGTCACGCGCTGCCCGACGGGCGGGTGCTCGTCGAGATCCACGACACCGGTATCGGTCTGTCGCCCGAGGACCTCGCCGCGATCAACGAGCGGCTCGCGTCGCCGCCCACCGTGGACGTGTCGGTCTCCCGGCGCATGGGTCTGTTCGTGGTCGGCCGCCTGTCCCTGCGGCACGGCATCCGCATCCAGCTGCGTCCCTCCGACTCGGGCGGCACGACCGCGCTGGTCATGCTCCCGGTGGACGTCGCCCAGGGCGGCAAGAAGCTTCCCGGCAAGCCCGGCCCGGGCGGCCAGGGCGCCGCGCCGCAGGGTCCGTCCGGCCCCGGCGGCCGGCTGACCGGCGGTCCCGGCGCGGCCGGTGGCGGACGCCCGGGCCTGCCCGGCGGCTCCGGCGCTCCCGGCGGTGCTCCCGCGGGACGCCAGGGCCTGGCCGCCGGCGCGGGTGCCGGCGGTGCCCGTGGCCAGGTCGGCGCCGGCTCCGGGTCCCGCCCGGCGCTCCCCGGCCAGAACAACGCCCCCGCACGGCAGGGCGGCCCGCAGGGCGGCCAGCCGGGTGCGCCCCAGGGTGGTTCGGGCCGTCACGGCCAGAACCAGGGCGGCCAGGGTCAGGGTCTCGGCCAGGGCGGTCTGGGCCAGGGCGGTCCGGCGGGCCGGCCCCAGCAGCCGCAGCAGCCGCAGGACCCGCAGCGCCAGGGCGCCGGTGTCGCGGGTGCCTTCGGCGGTGGCGACCGCGGTACGGGTGACAACGGCATCCCGACCCGCTCCGACGTCTGGCAGAGCGGCCCCGCCGAGCGCGACGGCCGCCCCGGCCAGCAGCAGTTGCCGCCCTCCGGCGGTCCCCGCGCCGAGCTTCCGGGCGCCCCGCAGCAGCGCCGGCCGCGCCCGCAGCAGCCCGGTCAGCCGCCGCGGCAGCAGCCGCAGGACCCGCAGCGTCAGCAGGCGCCGGCCCAGCCGCAGCAGCCCGTCCAGCCGCAGCGCCCCCAGCGCCCCCAGACCACCAGCTGGGGCGCCGACGTGCCGCGCGGCCACGACGAACCGGAGACGACCGGGCAGTACGCCCGCCCGTCGGCGGACCCCCTCGGCCACCAGGACCCCGCGTCCACGGCCCAGTTCGCCCGCCCGGACCACAACGCCGGCCGCCCGCAGCCCGAGGCACTGCCTCCCGCGCCGGGCGCCGGGGACGGCCGTACGCCGCTGTACGACACGCTGGAGACCAACTGGTTCCACCAGAACGGTCAGGCCCAGCAGCCGCAGCAGCCGCACCAGCAGCAGCCCCGGCCCGAGCAGGGCGGCACCGGCCCGTACCCGGCCCACGACCAGACCGCGCCGCTCCCGGCCGTCTCGCCGCAGCCCGCGCAGCCGTCCCGTCCCGCGCCGTCGCGCCCCGCACCGTCGCTGCCTCCGCGCCGCGACGGCCAGGGCACCGGCCAGGGGCAGGGTCAGGCGCAGGGCCAGGCGCAGGGCGCCGGCCCGAACGCCGGTACGGGCACCGACCCGGCCGCCACGACCGGTTCGTGGCGCACCTCCCCCAACGACGAGCTGGTGCGCCAGGCCGAGCGGGTCCGCAAGCCCGCCGCCGGTGGCGTCACCACCTCCGGCCTGCCCCGCCGGGTCCCGCGTGCCAACCTGGTACCGGGAACCGCGCAGGAGTCGGCCCACCAGTCCGGTCCGCAGGTCTCGCGTGCGCCTGATGACGTACGCGGCCGCCTGACCAACCTCCGCCGCGGCATCCAGCAGGGGCGTCAGGCAGGCAGCTCCACCACGGGCAGTTTCCACACCGGCCCCACTCACCAGCAGGAGCGTTAGTTGAGACCGATGAGCCAGGCGGCCCAGAACCTGAATTGGCTGATCACCAACTTCGTGGACAACACCCCCGGGGTGTCGCACACGGTGGTGGTTTCCGCCGACGGGCTTCTGCTGGCGATGTCCGAAGGCTTTCCCCGCGACCGCGCCGACCAGCTCGCGGCCGTGGCGTCCGGACTCACCTCGCTGACCGCGGGGGCGTCCCGGATCTTCGAGGGCGGCTCCGTCGCCCAGACCGTGGTGGAGATGGAGCGCGGCTTCCTCTTCCTGATGTCCATCTCGGACGGTTCCTCCCTGGCCGTACTCGCGCACCCGGACGCGGACATCGGCCTCGTCGGGTACGAGATGGCACTGCTCGTCGACCGTGCGGGCAGTGTCCTCACCCCGGACCTGCGAGCGGAATTGCAGGGCAGTTTGCTCCACTGAGGCGGGTACGCCCCATTCGCACCTCCCCTCACGTCTTGTTCATCGTCGGCCGCCCCCTCCGGCCCCCCACCGGCCCAGTCAGACGACAGGCAGACCACCTGCTGTCACTGGAGGATTCCTCATGACCCCGCCCCCCGCCTCTCACGATCCGTACGGCGTCCCCACGGACGCCGGGTACGGTGTTGAAGGCGACCAGCCGCTGGTCCGGCCTTATGCCATGACCGGCGGCCGGACCCGGCCGCGCTACCAGCTCGCCATAGAAGCGCTGGTCAGCACCACGGCCGACCCGGCCCACCTGGGAAGCCTGCTTCCCGAGCACCAGCGGATCTGCCACCTGTGCCGTGAGGTGAAGTCGGTGGCGGAGGTGTCGGCGCTCCTGTCGATGCCGCTGGGCGTCGCCCGGATCCTCGTCGCCGACCTGGCGGAGGCGGGCATGGTGGCGATCCACCAGCCGGGCAATGGAGAGGCCGGCGGAACGCCGGACGTGACGCTGCTCGAAAGGGTTCTCAGTGGACTTCGCAAGCTCTAGCGGCGGTTCGGGGAGCGGGCGCTCGACCACCTCCGCCAAGATCGTGGTGGCGGGCGGATTCGGCGTGGGCAAGACCACGTTCGTCGGCGCCGTCTCCGAGATCAACCCGCTGCGCACCGAGGCCGTCATGACGTCCGCCTCCGCGGGCATCGACGACCTCACGCACACCGGTGACAAGAAGACCACCACGGTCGCCATGGACTTCGGCCGTATCACCCTGGACCAGGACCTGATCCTGTACCTGTTCGGTACGCCCGGTCAGGACCGCTTCTGGTTCATGTGGGACGACCTGGTCCGCGGCGCGATCGGCGCCGTCGTGCTCGTCGACACGAGAAGGCTCGCCGACTGCTTCCCGGCGGTGGATTACTTCGAGAACAGCGGTCTGCCTTTCGTGATCGCGCTGAACGGTTTCGAGGGACACCAGCCGTACACGCCGGACGAGGTCCGCGAGGCCCTTCAGATCGGCCCCGACACCCCGATCATCACCACCGACGCCCGCCACCGCGCGGACGCCAAGAGCGCGCTGATCACGCTGGTGGAACACGCTCTGATGGCCCGGCTCAAGTAGTCGTCGGCATACGGCAGTTGTTGTAGAAGCAAACAGGGACCGAGTGTGTCTTTTGACACGGTCGGCCTGGGTGTTCATAACGTTTCGACAGAGAATTGCGGGGCGTCGGACACGAGACGCATCCGTATGGTGCCACTGTGCGCACATGAGCCCCGCCTTTTGGCGGGGCTCGCTCTTTATGCCCGTTTTATCTGAGGTCTGTACCACTGGTAACGATCCGGTCGAGGGGTTTGGAACGCGGCCGCATTACGTGCTGCAATGCGACGAACTCCCGAGTAGTACGGCCCTGAAACAGAAAAAACGGCACGACGTAGGTGCCGGCGCCGAGAGGTTGTTGGTCGAGTGAGGCGAAGCACGAAAAGCGCCGCAGAGCAGCAGGCGCGGGGCAACTTCACCCCGCCCGCACGCACAGTGGCGCCGCCTGCCGATACGCCCGGAACCCCATCCGCCTCCGGCGGCAAGGGCGGTACGGGCAGCTCCAGCAAGCTGTCCCCGCGCAACTGGCGCGTGGCCACCCGCCTGAACGCCATCCTCCTCATACCCGTGCTCGTCGGGCTCGTCATGGGCGGCTTCCAGGTGAAGACGGCCATCGACACCTGGCGCGAGGCGCAGGACGCCGAGAAGACGGCGCTCCTCGTGCGCGCCGCCTCGGAGTACGGCCAGGCGCTGCTCAACGAGCGCGACCTCACCGCCGATCCGCTGCTCAAGGCGAAGAGCCAGGCCGACCGGGAGTCCGACGAGGTCACCAAGCACTACGCCGCGACCGACGCCGCGAAGAAGAAGTTCGACGAGGCGGCGGCGGACCTGCCCGAGGGCCAGGGCCTGGAGCGCCGGCTCCAGCTGTTCCGGGCCGCGGAGCCGGGCATCGAGGAGACCCGCGACAATGCCTACACCAGGGCCCAGGACCCGCTGGGCACCCAGGACGGGTACGTCAAGGTCCAGCACTACCTGATGGAGTTCGCCAACGAGCTCGGGCTCGGCACCGGCAACGTCACCTCCTACGGTCGCATGGTCTACGCCGTTCAGCTCGCCCAGGCGGCCCAGTCCCTCCAGCGCTCGATCGGCACGCACATGCTGGTCCGGCCGAGCCAGGACGAGGCGGTCTTCGCCGAGCAGTCCAAGGCCTTCAACTCGTACAACTACCTCGAGCAGATCGCGCTCAGCGAGTTCCTGTCCGCCGGTAGCCAGGAGGACCTGGACAACCTGACGGCGGTCATGCAGCGCCGTGCCGCCGAGGGCGACAAGAGGCTCCAGGCCGCCGGCATCACCCTGCCGAAGGAGAAGGGCTCCGTCCTCACGCCGATGGCGCGGGAGATCGGGACCGCCGAGGACCCGGACGCGCTCAAGGAGCTCAAGGCCAAGGGCATCTCCGTCGACACCTGGCTCCCGGCCTCCTCGTCCAAGTACGACGGCTACGGCGAGGTCAGCAGCGAGCTCGTGGACAAGGCGGTCGCCGAGGCCGCCGAGATCTCCAGCGACGCCAAGACCGACGCCATCATCAACGGCGCCATCGTCGTCGTCGCCCTGCTCGCCGCGTTCATCCTGGCCGGGATGATGGCCCGGCAGATGAGCACCTCGATGAGCCGTCTGCGCAGCGCCGCCTTCGGCATCGCCGAGCAGCGCCTGCCGATGCTGGTCGACCAGCTCTCCCGTACCGACCCGGGCCGCGTCGACACCCGCGTACAGCCCATCCCGATCGACTCCCAGGACGAGATCGGCGAGGTCGCCCGCGCGTTCGACCAGGTGCACCGCGAGGCCGTCCGGCTCGCCGCCGAGCAGGCCCTGCTGCGGGGCAACGTCAACGCGATCTTCACCAACCTGTCGCAGCGCAACCAGTCGCTGATCGAGGGGCAGCTGACCCTGATCACCGAGCTGGAGAACAACGAGGCGGACCCGGACCAGCTGGAGAACCTCTTCCGCCTGGACCACCTGGCCACCCGTATGCGCCGCAACGGCGAGAACCTCCTCATCCTCGCGGGCGAGGAGCCCGGCCGCCGCTGGAACCAGCCGGTGCCGCTGGTGGACGTGCTGCGCGCCGCCTCCTCCGAGGTGGAGCAGTACGAGCGCATCGAGCTCACCGGTGTCCCCGAGTCGGAGATCCACGGCCAGGCCGTGACCGACCTCGTGCACCTGCTGGCCGAGCTGCTGGAGAACGCCACCACGTTCTCCTCGCCGCAGACCAAGGTGCGCGTCACCGCGACCCGTCTCCCGGACGGCCGCGTGATGATCGAAATCCACGACAAGGGCATCGGCCTGACCGCCGAGGACTTCGCCGACATCAACCACAAGCTGGCCAACCCGCCGACCGTGGACGCCGCGATCTCGCAGCGCATGGGCCTGTTCGTGGTCGGCCGCCTGGCCGACCGGCACGGCATCCGCGTCCAGCTGCGCCCCTCGGGCGAGCAGGCCGGTACGACGTCGCTGGTCATGCTCCCGGACGCGATCACCCACGGTGGTGGTGGCGAGCCGGGCATGCAGGACGACTTCACGGTCTCGCAGATCATCCCGGAGCAGCAGGCGTTCGAGGCGGCGCCGATGCGGACGGCCGCGGAGCTCGGCTTCGACGACTCCCGGTACGAGCCGGCGCCGGGCGAGGGCAACACGCTGGACCCGGTGGGCCGCTCCCGGCTGCGCGAGGAGCGCCGTGCGGCGCTGGGCGCGCAGCTCCAGGGCGGCGAGGGCGAGCGGGCCCTGTTCCGCGACGAGGTGGCCGAGGAGCAGCAGGCCCCCGCGTACGAGCAGCAGGCGCCGGGCTACGAGCAGCAGGACCACCAGCGGGAGCAGTACGGCTACGAGCAGCAGCAGTACGAGCAGCAGGGCGCGTACGCGCAGGACGGCTACGACGGCTACCCGCAGCAGCAACAGCAGCAGGAGTACGGCGCGGGGACGGACTACGCGACGGGTGAGTACCCGGCGGGTGACTATGCCTCCGGCGAGTACCCCGAGCAGTCCTATGCGGAATCCGCGTTTCCGGCTCAGGAGACCCAGCAGCCGCAGTACGACAGCCAGTTCGACGACCGGTCCCACCAGGGCGACTGGTCCGAGCAGGGCTCGTACGAGGGCGGTTACGACTCCGGGTACGGGACGGAATCGGAATCTGCCCAGGGCGCTCCCGCGAACGGCCGCGAGCGCGTAGGCTTCTCCTCGGGCCCCACCGCGAGCAGCGGTCACGAGCTGACCGACGCAGGCCTGCCGCGCCGCGGCAGCCAGCAGCAGGCTCCGGCCCCGCAGCAGCAGGCTCCTCAGGCGGAGCGGACGCAGCCGGTCCAGCGGGTCTCGCAGAGCAAGGGCGAGGACAGCGGTTCCGAGGGCTGGCGCTCGACCAACGACGAGCGCTGGCAGCGGGCCGAGAAGCTCCGCGAGCCCAAGGCCGGCGGAGTCACTCCGTCCGGGCTCCCGCGGCGCGTTCCCAAGGCCAACCTGGTCGAGGGCACGGCGGAGCAGACCCCGCAGGGCGGCCCACAGGTCTCCCGCGCCCCTGAGGACGTGCGTGGCAGGTTGAGCAACCTGCGGCGCGGTGTCCAGCAGGGACGCAACGCGGGAACGGACACGAACGGATCGGGCCTCGGCCCGGGTAGTACCTACAACCAGGAGCGTTAGTGTGAGCCCGATGAGCCAGGCGGCGCAGAATCTGAACTGGTTGATCACCAACTTCGTGGACAACACCCCCGGGGTGTCCCACACGGTGGTGGTCTCCGCCGACGGACTCCTGCTGGCGATGTCCGAGGGTTTCCCCCGTGACCGTGCCGACCAGCTCGCGGCGGTGGCGTCGGGACTGACGTCGCTGACCGCGGGGGCGTCGCGGATCTTCGAGGGCGGCGCGGTCAACCAGACCGTGGTGGAGATGGAGCGCGGCTTCCTCTTCATCATGTCGATCTCGGACGGATCCTCGCTGGCCGTCCTCGCCCACCCGGACGCCGACATCGGTCTGGTCGGCTACGAGATGGCCCTCCTGGTGGACCGGGCGGGCAGTGTCCTCACCCCGGACCTGCGCGCCGAGCTCCAGGGAAGTCTTCTCAACTAGCAAACAGACCGTGCGTTTCTCGCCACCGCACCATAGGGTGCGGTGGCGCGGCTCCACAGGGACATGGAACCGGTGAACGGCAGTCGAGGAGGAAAAGTGGCAACACCCCCAGGCGGACACCACCCATACGACGGTGCGCACCAGTCGCAGGGTGAGAACGCCCAGAACCGCTTCAACTTCCCCTCGGCACCGAGCGGTCAGGGCGGCTCGCAGCAGCCGTACCAGCAGCCGCAGCCGAACCCCGGTTACGTCCAGCCGCAGGCGCCGCGCACCCAGCCGGTGCAGCAGCAGCGACGGCGCCCGGAGTCCGCGCCCACGTCGGGCAACCACAATCCGCTGGTCCGTCCGTACGCCATGACCGGCGGCCGGACGAGGCCCCGGTACCAGCTCGCCATCGAGGCGCTGGTGTCCACCACGGCCGATCCGTCCCGGCTGCAAGGGCAGTTGCCCGAGCACCAGCGGATCTGCCGGCTGTGCTTCGAGATCAAGTCGGTCGCCGAGATCTCGGCACTCCTCTCCATCCCCCTCGGCGTTGCCCGGATCCTCGTCGCCGACCTGGCGGAGGCCGGACTTGTCGCCATCCACCAGCCCGGCGGCGACGAGTCCGCCGGCGGCCAGCCAGACGTGACACTGCTCGAAAGGGTGCTCAGTGGACTTCGCAAGCTCTAGCGGCGGTGCAGCCCGCTCAACCACCAGCGCGAAGATCGTGGTGGCGGGCGGATTCGGCGTGGGCAAGACCACGTTCGTCGGCGCCGTCTCGGAGATCAACCCGCTGCGTACCGAGGCCGTCATGACGTCTGCGTCGGCGGGCATCGACGACCTGACCCACACCGGCGACAAGACGACCACCACGGTCGCCATGGACTTCGGCCGTATCACCCTGGACCAGGACCTGATCCTGTACCTCTTCGGTACGCCCGGTCAGGACCGCTTCTGGTTCATGTGGGACGACCTGGTCCGCGGCGCGATCGGCGCCGTCGTGCTGGTGGACACCCGCCGTCTCGCCGACTGCTTCCCGGCGGTCGACTACTTCGAGAACAGCGGCCTGCCCTTCGTGATCGCGCTGAACGGCTTCGACGGCCACCAGCCGTACACGCCCGACGAGGTCCGCGAGGCCCTTCAGATCGGCCCCGACACCCCGATCATCACCACCGACGCCCGCCACCGCGCGGACGCCAAGAGCGCGCTGATCACGCTCGTGGAGCACGCGCTGATGGCCCGCCTGCGGTAGGTTCCGCCGACGCAGAAGCCCGCACACCCGATGGTGTGCGGGCTTCTGCGCGTCTGACGGGGACGGTACGGCGAAGGGCCCCGTACCGGAAGCGGTACGGGGCCCTTCGGGGTGCGGGGGCCGCGGTGGGCTCAGCCCTGCCAGGAATGCGGGGCGCGGAAGCCGGACTGGCGCTCCAGGCGGCGCCAGCCGGCGGTGGAGCGGACGCGGCGGGCCGGGCCGGCCGCCGGGCCGGCGGAGGCGCGGGCGAGCAGGATCGCGGTGAGGGCCGCGAGCTCCTCGGGGTCGGCGTTGCCCTTTTCCACGCGGAGCAGGTTGGTGTCGGTCACGTGAGGCTCCTGTTACTGGGGCGGGTTGCCGTGCTTGCGGGACGGCAGGTCGGCGTGCTTCGTGCGGAGCATCGCCAGCGAGGCGATCAGCACGGAACGGGTCTCGGACGGGTCGATGACATCGTCGACCAGACCGCGCTCCGCGGCGTAGTACGGGTGCATCAGCTCGGCCTTGTACTCCTTGACCATGCGGGCGCGCATGGCCTCGGGGTCCTCGGCGTCGGCGATCTGGCGGCGGAAGATGACGTTGGCCGCGCCCTCGGCGCCCATCACCGCGATCTCGTTCGTCGGCCAGGCGTAGGTGAGGTCCGCGCCGATGGACTGCGAGTCCATGACGATGTAGGCACCGCCGTACGCCTTGCGCAGGATGAGGCTGATGCGCGGCACGGTGGCGTTGCAGTACGCGTACAGCAGCTTCGCGCCGTGCCGGATGATCCCGCCGTGCTCCTGGTCGACGCCCGGCAGGAAACCCGGCACGTCCAGCAGTGTGACGATCGGGATGTTGAACGCGTCGCACATCTGGACGAAGCGGGCGGCCTTCTCGCTCGCCTCGATGTCCAGGACGCCCGCCAGCGACTGCGGCTGGTTGGCGACGATGCCGACGACCTGACCGTCCAGGCGGGCCAGGGCGCAGATGATGTTGCGGGCCCAGCGCTCGTGGATCTCCAGGAAGTCGCCGTCGTCGACGAGCTCCTCGATGACCTTGGCCATGTCGTAGGGGCGGTTGCCGTCCGCGGGGACCAGGTCCAGCAGGACGTCCGAGCGACGGTCGGCCGGGTCGTCGCTGGGGTGCGCGGGCGGGTTCTCGCGGTTGTTGGAGGGGAGCATCGACAGGAGGTAGCGGACCTCCGCGATGCAGGTCTCCTCGTCGTCGTACGCGAAGTGCGCCACGCCGGACGTCTCGGCGTGCACGTCCGCGCCGCCGAGGCCGTTCTGGGTGATCTCCTCGCCGGTGACCGCCTTGACGACGTCCGGGCCGGTGATGAACATCTGCGAGGTGTCGCGGACCATGAAGACGAAGTCCGTCAGGGCCGGGCTGTAGGCCGCGCCGCCCGCGCACGGGCCGAGCATCACGCTGATCTGCGGGATGACGCCCGATGCGCGGGTGTTGCGCTGGAAGATGCCGCCGTAGCCGGCGAGAGCGGAGACGCCCTCCTGGATACGGGCGCCGGCGCCGTCGTTGAGGGAGACCAGCGGCGCACCGGCCGCGATGGCCATGTCCATGATCTTGTGGATCTTGGTGGCGTGGGCCTCGCCCAGCGCGCCGCCGAAGATCCGGAAGTCGTGCGCGTAGACGAAGACCGTCCGGCCCTCGACCGTGCCCCAACCGGTGATCACACCGTCGGTGTAGGGCCGCTTGTTCTCCAGGCCGAAGCCGGTCGCCCGGTGCCGGCGCAACTGCTCGACCTCCTGGAACGAGCCCGGGTCCAGCAGCAGCTCGATGCGCTCACGGGCGGTCAGCTTGCCCTTGGCGTGCTGCGCCTCGGTCGCCCGGTCACTCGGGCCGCGCAGGGCCTCCTCGCGCAGGGCGTGCAGCTCGGCCACACGCCCACGGGCATCGGTCGGCTCGCCCTGGGTTTCGTCCACAACGGTCATGCATCGACCCTACGAAGTCGACCAAGAAAATCCGCAGTCGACTCTGCACAGTCTCCCGACCCATCTGCTGTGAGCCCTGGACAGAACCGCGCCGCGGTGCAGCCCTAGTGCCAGCGTGGGACCCCCGGCGGTTGTGGAGATCCCACAATAGGCTCAGATGGTCACCGTGCGGCTGGGCCGGATGGTGGGCAGGTGGCCCCGTGCGGCCGGGTCACGTGATCACCGTGCAGCCGTGGCCCGCGCCCGCCGTCCCGGGAGCGATCCGCAGCCGCAGGAGGCGGCCCGTCGCGAGGACCTCGACCGAGGGGTCGTGGGCCACGACACGGCGCACCCGGTGGTGCCAGGTGATCTCCAGGGGGCGTCCGGTGCGGGGCGGCTCGCTCGCACGGACCGTGACGGTGCGCCCGCGCCGGCGGACGAGGACGCTCGCCGGGGCGCTCGCGGTCAGCGGCCCCACCGTACCGGGCCGCCAGAGGTTCGCGGCGGTCAGGCCCAGCGAGGGGACGGTGACGGCCTGGGCGGCGGCGGTGTTGTCGAGGACCTCCAGCCAGTGCGGGTCGTACGCGCGTGCCGCCACCGTCCGGCGGGCCGCGCCCGGCATCAGGAGATAGGCGTACGAGGCGTCCGCCGGATCGGTGCCGTGGTCGAGCCAGAGGGTCTGGTAGCGGCGGGTGCGGCGCTCGGTGGTGGACGTGGTGTTGATGTCGCGCCAGGCCCCGGTGCGGTCCTCGCGCAGGGTGCGGAGCCCCGCCGCCCCGCCGGGGAAGACCCAGCCGCCGTGCCCCTCCAGGTGGGCCCAGCGCGAGCCGGGCCCGGTGGTGAACCGTGCGTCGCCCGCCTCCCCCAGGTTCCGGTTGTCGACGACCGTCTCGACGGGGACGCCGTCGGCGCAGGAGATCCCCGCACCGAGACAGATGATCGTGTCGGCGGCGCAGAACCAGGACTTGCGGGCCTCCAGGGTGGAGCCGAGGCCCTTCAGGTGCTGCCCGACGGCGGCGAACTCGCCGTCCGTGACCCCGCCGACCCACTGGACCGCCGGCTTCGGTACGCCCCACTCGCCGCCCGCGCGGTCGGGCAGCCGCTTGGTGGAGACCGTCGTACCGGGCAGCCGGTAAAAATCGACGGTGGGCCAGAACCAGTCGGTGTACTGGGCGTCGGCGCCGAGGGCGGGGGCGGATCCGGGGGCGGCGCCGGGGCCCCACCAGTAGAGCATTCCGGCGCCGGTGTGCCAGCCGCGCGGGTTCTCGCCGTTGCCGCACTCGTAGTACGCGATCCGCTCCGACGCCATGGAGATGCCGGCCGCCCATCCCGGGCGGCGGTGCACGGCCCGGTCCATGGCGGCGAACAGGGTGTGGCCGACCGGTTCGGGCGCGGCGGGCACGGGTGAGGCGGCGACGGCGTGGAGCCGGGCGAGGTCGGCTACCCCGAACTGGGGGGCGGTCAGGACGGGGCTGACCGTCTCCCGTTCGATCCAGCCCTTCACGCGCGCGTGCCACCGGTCGCGCTCGGCCGCGGAGGCGCAGCCGGCGAGGAGGGCGATGGCCGCGATGATGCCCTGGCCGTGGAAGTGGTCGCCGCGCAGGGTGCCGCGCGGGTCGTTGCGCAGGATGCCCCGGCTGATGGCACGTCCGCTGACGCCGTCCATCATCAGGCCGTTGTACAGGAGGGGCGCGTAGGCCCGTTCGACACTGTCGAGGACGACCTGCCGGTTGGGGTCGGTGACGGCCCACGGCGAGTCGGCGAGCAGCGCGAACAGCCGCCCCAGCCCGTCGAGCATCACCTGGCCGTACGTACCGGAGTAGGGGACCCAGGTGTGCTGGACGAACGACCCGTCGGCGTAGAGCCCGTCGCCCTTGGTGACGTAGGGGAAGACCGGGGAGAGCGCGTCCCGGGCCAGCGCGAGTTTCGCGGGGCTGCGGCCGAGGACGCCGCGCAGGGCCACCGACCGGCACAGGTCCACCCGGTTGGCGCCGGTGGACGTGCCGCTGTAGTCGCCCAGCATGGCGTCGGGGACGAAGTGGTCGACGGCGGCGCAGGCCGCCTCGGCCCGGGCGGGGCCGGCGGCGTCGTACAGGGCGGCGACGATGTCCATCAGGAGGCGGGGGCTGCCGATCTGCCACTCCCACCAGTTGCCGTAGCGGGTGGTGGTGGGGTTGTAGACGCGCGCGGAGAGATGGTCGAGGCCGGTGAGGACGTCGCGGAGGAGCCCCGGGTCACCGGTGTGACCGGTGCCCGGCTGAGCGTAGGCCTGGGTCATGGTCCACAGGCGGTGGTAGCTCTGGGTGATCCCGGAGGGCGGGTCGAAGGCGTACCCGGGCCACAGCGAGGTGGCGGTGGGTGCCATGGAGGCGCGGTACCGGGCGGCGAGGTCCCCCGTCTCGGCGAGGCGGGAGGCGTACGGTTCGGCGGCCGGGTCGTAGCCGGTGCCGAGCTGGAGGCCGAGCCAGCGCAGCCGCAGCGTCTCGAAGTCGTCGGCGGGGGTCTGGGTTGGAGGGTGGATTGGGGGGTGGGTCGGGGGGTGGGCTTGGGCGGGCACGGCGAGTCCCATCGCTGTGGTTGATGTTGCGGCGGCGGCGGTGGCCGTGGCGGTGAGGAAGGTGCGGCGGGACCAGTGGGGTGGTGTCGGTGGCACGGAGAGCCTCCCGGGGGGTGTGGCGTCAACGGCAGCATGGCAGTGGTGTGGGCGGTGGTTGCGGTGTCGGGCGGTGTCTGTTGCCGGTGGGGTGACGGCGCCCGCCGGTGGGGGGGCGGTGCCCCTCCGGGCTCGCCTCCTCGGGGTCGGCGGCCCCGGGTACGTGGCAAGGGAGCCCGGCCTGCGCCGCCAACCCCTGCGGGGGCGACCCTGCACGGCCCCACCCCGGTTCGTCGGCCGTGTGCGGGTGGGCGGTGGGCACGGGCCGGCCCGGTGCGTTGGTGGTCATCCGCAGTGGAAGCGGGCGTTGCCCCAGTCGGCGTGGTCGTTGCCGTTGCCGTCGCCGCCGTCACCGACGGCCAGGCCCACGTACGCGGCGCCCGAGACGTCCGCGCTCAGGGACCAGGCGGCGTCGCTCGCCCGCAGGACCGGGGAGGCGGCCCTCTCGGTCCCGTCCGCCGTGACCGTGAACCGCACGCTCCCGCGCGTTGTCTGGGCGTCGTCCACCCCGACCTCGGCGGTGAACGCCGTGCACCGGCCGCCCAGGTAGTAGCGCACGGTCGCCGGGGCGTGGGTGCCGAGACCCTTGGCGTACGCCACCCCGCCGATCCGCAGCGGGGTGCCGTCGCCCGCCGCCGTCCCGCCGTTGGACAGGTCCCGCTCGACCGGGCCCCAGCCGCTGCGGGCGGACGCCCAGTCCAGGTCGCTCGCCCAGGCGTCGGTGACCGGCGGGGGCGGCAGGGTGCGCACCGGGGCGGTGGCGGTGACGGTCCGCGCCGCGCCCCCGGCCGTGTACGCGGCGGCCACGTCGAGCCGGTACGTCCGGTACGGGGCGTCCGACGGCGGGGTCACCCGCCAGGTCGCGGTCCCTCGGCCGCCCGGGCGGACCGCGCCGGGCGTGACCGGGCCGGCCGGTTCGGCGGTCCAGCCCTCCGGGAGGGTGAGCGTGACGGACGGGCTCACGGCGGTCGTCTCGTCGTTGGTGAAGGTCGCCGTGACCTCGTTCGCGCGCCCCGGCTCCAGGGCGGCGCCGGCCGCGAGGGCGAGCGTGCCGCACGCGGGGCGCTCGGAGTCGGCGACCGGGCCGAGGTCGGTGACGGTGAACCGGTCGAGGACGAAGTCGGCGCCGTCCGGGGCGCCCTCGCGCTTGCGCAGCCCGGTCCAGGTGTCGCCGCAGCCCGCCGTCACGGTCTCGGCGAAGCGGCCGGTGGTCCGCTGCTCGCCGATCGGGGTGCGGCGGGTCTCGGTCGGGCGGGCGGCCCCCTCGGTGAGCCGGTCGTACCCGGTGACCCACTCGTACGCGCCCGCGTGGCTCGACTGGTGGTCGTACTCCACCCGGTAGCGGTGCCCGTCCTCCATCGGCACCGTCCAGGGTGCCGTGCGGTAGACGAGGCCCGCGTTCTCGTCGTGGGACTTCAGGGACTCGCGGCCGTCCAGGACGTCGTCGACGAGCTTGCCGTTCCAGCCCGCCTGCGTGTACGGGGCGTGCACCTGACTCACATGGGTGCGCGGGTCGTTGGTGCCGCCCGCGTCGCCCTTCAGGAACGGCCCCCAGCCCTGGTCGACGGCCTCGAAGTCCTCGTACGGACTTCCTTTCCGCACGGCCGGCGCGTTCTCCACCACCCGGACGTCGTCCACCCGCACCCGGGCGCCGCTGCCGCCCTCCGCCGTGACCGACAGGGTCGCCGTACCGCTGTCCGGCGCCGTGAAGTGGACCTTGGCGCGCTGCATCGCGGTGCCGTGCCAGTCGGACGCCGCGATCCGGTTCGGGACCGTGGAGCGTTCGACGGTCACGGACGCGGCTCCGGCCGTCAGGGTCGTACGCCGTGACTCGCCCGGCTCGACCTCGATCCAGGCGGACGCGCTGTACCGCTTCCCCTCGGTGAGCCCCGTGATCCGCTGGGCGATCCCGGCGCGGCCCCGGCCGGTGAGCGCCGCGCTGTTGCGGCCCCGCTCGTCGGTGTGGCGCGCGACCGCCCCGGTGGTGGTCCAGGCGCCGAGCCGCGCGTCGTTGAAGCCCGGGTCACCGACCGGGGTGCCCTCGCCCCACCGTACGGGTGGCTGCGCGGGCGCCCGGCGCGGGTACAGGACGTAGGCCTGGCCGGCGGTGGCGGTCAGCGTGATCCGGCCGTCCTTCCCGGCCCGTACGGTCCCGGCGGCGACCCGCCCGTTGTCCGTCAGCCGGTGGACCGTGTACGTGCCCGGCGGCACCCGCCACGTGCTCGTCCCACCGGCCCTGTTGTAGTGGTACAGCTTCTTCCCGCCGTCCCAGGGCAGCAGGTACCGGTCCCCGTCCAGGACCTTGCGGCCGTGGTCGTAGAAGGTCCGCCTGCCGTCCTCGACGGTGCCGCGCACCCCGCCGGTGAAGGTGATGTGGTTCCCGTTCCAGCGCATGATCTTCTGCCGCTGGAGGTACTTGGCGGGCAGGTTGTTCCGCCAGACGTTGGCGAGGAAGGCCGGGTAGTCGGTCTCGCCGGTCCAGCCCTCGAACTCCTCCAGGGCGGTCCGGCCGAGGACCGGGTCGTCGTTCCAGACGTCCTTCTCGCCGTTGCGGATGAACCGGATGATCCGCGAGTTGAGGCCCTTGTTCGTCGCCCCGCCGTAGTCCAGGTCGTTGGCCCAGTGCGACCACAGGGACGCCCGCTCGAACGTGTCGGACCACTCGGTGGCGACGTTCCAGCCCTGCGCCCGCACGGCCTGGAGGGTCTTGTCCGCGATCCAGCCGTGCGTGTAATAGACGTCGATGTAAAGGAAGCCGAGATTGGGGTCGGTCTCGTTCCGCAGCCGCTGGAGACGGCGGGGCAGGTCCCCGCTGTTGATGTCCCGGCGCTGGTCGATGTAATAGCTCTGGTTGAGCCAGTTCCAGCCGGGTTTGTTCTTGTCGACGAGGGTCTCGCTGAAGGCACGCGCCTCCGGGTACGACTCGGTGGCGTTGACGTGCACCCCGAAGGTGGCGCCCCACTTCTTGCCGTTGCGGAGGAGGTGGTTGAGGTCTTCGAGGCCTCCGGCGCGCTTGTTGTAGTTGCCGCCGTAGTCGGGGTGGGCGGAGTCGTGGCCCTCGGAGCCGTAGCCCTTCAGCACCGCGAGCTGGCCGAGCCCGTCGGTGGACAGGGAGATCCGCTTGACGTCGTCGAGTGTGCGGGCGAAGGGGTGGGTGGCCTGGCTGGCGAAGTTGAACGGGATGTGCGTGACGACCCGGTCCGGCGTGCGCGCGCCGCCGGGCGCCCGGACGCCGATCGTCCGGAAGGCCACCGCGCCGTCCTGCCAGTCGACCCGCCGGTCACCGTTGACGTCCGGGGTGACCACGACCTTGGCCCACGGCAGGTCGCCGCCCCGCTCCGGCGCGGGCGCGCCCGCGCCCCGGTGGGTCCACTGCCCGGACCGGACGCCGACGCGGACGCTGCCGTCCGCCGCCCTGCGGGCCTGGTGCCAGAAGCGGGCGTCGTCGCCGTTCGTGGGCCCGGCCGGCGTGTCGTAGCTGGAGTTCGACTCGACGGCCGCGGCCAGGGCGGCGGTGTTGACGATCGCGTAGCTCGCCCCGACCGCCGCCGGGTCGGTGGGCGTGTCCGGTGTCACGGTGCCGAAGACGTCGGCGGTACGCGTCGAGTCGGGGTCCAGCCGGGTGAAGGCGGTGGCGGCGCCGGGCTCGGTGGAGCCGACCGACACCAGGTCGTGCCCGGGTACGTCGATGGTGCCGACCCGGAAGCCGGCGGTGTCCCGGACGCCCGTCACCCTGAACGTGGTGGCCCGGCCGGAGACGGTGAGCGACGCGTCGATCGTGACACCCGGCAGGCCGGGGAAGCCGAGCGTGTAGCGGGCGCTCGTGGCGGTGACGACGGGACCGGCGGTGAGCCGGACCGGGTACGCCGTGCCGTTGAGCGTGACGGCGGTGACCGGACTCGTACTGCCGAGGAGCCGCGCCCCGCTCGCGCGGTCGGTGTACGAGACGACCCGCGGGAAGTCCCGGGCGACGGTGACGGACAGCTGCGGCGAGCCGATGAGCAGGTCCTGGCCGGGGGCCGGGGGCGGTGGATCGGCGGTGGCCGGCACCGCCAGGGCGAACACGGCGGAGGAGGCTGCGGCGAGGGCGGCCGCCGCGCGGCGCGAGCGGGATCGTGGCGACATGGCCACTGGCGTAGCGGTCGCCTCACAGCACCGTCAACGGAACGGACCCGGCGCGGCGACGCCAGTCCAACCACGCCCTTCGTTAGTCCAACTGGCGTCAAGAGCCGTCAAGTTGTGAAGGAACAAGAAATCTGAGAGCGCTCTCAGTCGCATCTCTTGACGCCCATGGTGAGCGGCGCCAGAGTGAGCGGCACCCACCCCCCACCCACCCCGGGAGTGCCCCCATGTCCTCACGCATCCCCCGCCGCGCCCTCCTCACCGGCACGGCCGCCGCCGCCGCGGCCACCGCCCTCGGACTGCGCGCCGGCGCCACGGCCTCCGCCGCGCCCGCGACCTGCGAACTGGCCCTGGAGAACCGGTCCTTGCCCGGCACCGTCCGCGCCTACGTGACCGGCCACGAGCAGGGCACCGGCCGCTGGGTGCTGCTGCGCCCGGGCGGCGGCGTCTACCGCCCCGAGTCCCCCGCCGCCCCGATGACCCCACTGCCCGTCGACTGCGCGATACCGCTGCGCCCGGCGGGTGCCGGCCCCGTCGTACTGACGCTCCCCCAGATGTACGGCGCCCGCGTCTACTTCGTACGCGACAACAGGCTCGACTTCTTCCTCAACCCCGGCCCCGCCCTCGTCGAGCCGGCCTTCGCCACCCCGTCCGACCCCAACCACGGCCGCGTTTGGTCGTTCGCCGAGTTCACGTTCAACCCGCAGCAGCTGTACGCCAACATCAGCTACGTCGACCTGGTGACCGCCCTGCCCATCGGCCTCACCCTCACCGGCGACGCCACCCACACGGTGGCCCCGCTGCCGTCCGGCGCCCTCCAGCGGATCGCGGACGGGCTCACCGCCCAGGCGTCGCGCGACGGCCGGCCCTGGGACAAGCTGGTGGTCCGGTCCGGCAACGGCTCGGTCCTGCGGGTCATCTCACCGCAGAACCTCATGGCGCCGTACTTCGACCGCCCCGACCAGATGCCGTTCCGCGACGCCTTCACCGGCTACATCGACCGCGTCTGGCAGAAATACCGCACCACCGACCTGCGCATCGACCTTCAGGGCGGGCGCGGCGTGCGGGCCGGCCGGGTGAACGGCGACGTGCTCACCTTCAGCGGCGGACACACCTTCAACCGCCCCACCTCGAAGGACGTCTTCACCTGCAACCACGGGCCCTTCGCCAACAACCCCGGCGACTCCGACGACCGCAAGGCGCTGCTCGCCCGGCTCGCCGCCGGTTTCAACCGGACGACGCTGCTCACCCACGCCGACCAGCCGAACGGCCCGGCCCCCTCGGACTACTACCGCGACCCGTCCACCAACCACTACGCGCGCGTGGTGCACGCCAACACCCCCATCGGGTACGCCTTCCCGTACGACGACGTCCGCCCGGACGGCCGGCCCGACGTCTCGGGCGCCGCCCACGACGGCAACCCGCGCCGCTTCACACTGACGGTCGGGTCGTAGCGGCGCGGGGGGCCTCGGGGAGGGCCTGGGAGCGCCGAGGTTCTCCCCGGGCGAAGAGCTTGCCCCACACGGGCGGGTTGCCGGAGCGTACAGGCGTTTTGTCAGCCATCGCGACATTCGTCCCCCCATAGTGCGGGCATGACACGCACCTCCTCCCGTACGCGCACCACCGTCCGCGCCTGCGGTGCCCTCCTGTCCGCCGCCCTCCTCGCCGCCGCGCTCCAGGCCACGGCCGCCCCGCCCGCGTCGGCCGCGAAGCCCGACGGGCGCGGCGGCCCCGAGTGCGTGAGGACCGAGGGCCCCCTCCGCGGCGACGCCGCCCGGGTCATGGACATCGTGCGCAAGGCCAAGGGCGAACTCCGGCTCAAAGCCGTGAACGTACGGGTCGTCGACGACGGGCGCGAGATCGTCACCGACGCGCTCGGCGAGTCCATGACGAACGTCCCGGCCACGCCGGACATGCACTTCCGGGCCGGCTCGGTGGTGTTCTCCTACCTCGGCACGGTCCTCCTCCAACTGGTCGAGGAGGGCAGGGTCGGTCTCGACGACACCGTGGACCGCTGGCTCCCGAGCCTGCCGCACGCAGACAAGATCACCCTGCGGATGCTGGGCAGCGCCACCAGCGGCCTGCACGACTACGTCACCGACCCGAAGTTCGGGGCCGTACTGGAGGCGCACCCCTTCCGCCAGTGGACACCGAAGGAGCTGGTCGGCTACTCCCTCAGCCACCCGCTCTGGTACAAGCCCGGCACCAACTGGAGCTACTCGCACGCCAACTTCGTCCTCCTCGTCGCCGCGCTGGAGAAGATCACCGGCACCCGGGTGGACGAACTGGTGCGGCAACGCGTCACCGGGCCGCTGGGGCTGCACGACACCCGCAACAGCTTCACCCCCGACATCCCGGGCCCGGTCCTGCACGCCTTCACGTCCGATCGCGGACTGTACGAGGAGTCCACCTTCTGGAACCCCTCCTGGACCACCGCGCCCGGCGCCGTCATCACCAGCCACATCTGCGACCTGGCGCGGTCGGCCGAGGGCATCGGCAGCGGCGAACTCCTGTCGCGCCACGCCTACCGCACCCTGCTCGACCCGGGCACGGTCGGCCTCGGCCGCGCGACGAAGACCTGCCCGGCCACCGTCTGTCTGAAGCAGACCAAGGACCACCACTTCGGGCTCGGGGTCCTCGTGGTGAACGGCTGGGTGGTCCAGAACCCGTCGTTCTCCGGCTACGCGGCGATCAAGGCGTACCTGCCGTCCCAGCGGCTCGCCATCGCCGTCACCGCCACGCAGACCGCGACGACGCCCGACGGCAACACGGCGGAAGTGGTCGCCGAGCACATCGCCGCCGCACTGGCGCCCGGCGTCCCCCTGACGGTCCAGTGACGGCCGGCTGACGGCGGCCGGCCCTGTCGCCCGCCGCCCCGGCCGGGGCGGCGGGCCCGGCCGTACCGGTCAGCCGGCGGGCGGGAACACGAAGAAGCCCTTCTCCGTGCTCATGTAGCCGTACCCAGACCGCGAGAACAGCGGGACGTACTCCTCCGGCAGGCTCTTGGCGAGCACCTTCTTCGTCCTGCCGTCGACGGCGAGGTACACCGTCTCGCTGAACTGGTCCTCCTTCGTGACGCCGTACAGCACCCCGCCCGGGGAGAACCGCAGCGGCTGCATCGCGTTCTCCTCCTCCTTCTGCTTCCAGACCTCCTTGCCGTCGGCGGGCTGCCACACGGCCGTGCCGTCCTTCGTCTCCGCGGCGGCCAGGGTGCGGTCCGGGGAGAGCACCGAACGGCCCTCCATGTCGACGGTGTCGTGCGGGCTGTCGGCGTAGGAGTACGTCGTGGAGCCGCCGAGCTGCTTGCCGCTCGCGAGGTCGTACGTCGCCGTCACCCACGTGTCGGGCGACAAGGCACTGACGCCCCACGCGGTGAGGATCTTGCCGTCGCGGACCTCCATGACACGGAGGTTGCCCGTGGTCCGCTTGCCGTCCGTCAGCTCCACGCCCGCCGGCGGGGTGACGTCCGCGGTGCTCCACACCTTCTTGCCGGTGGCCAGCTCCGTCATGACGAGCTGCTCCGGCTTGTTCTCGTAGTTGGACGCGTTCTCCACGTGGAAGGCGTACTTCCCGGTGATCAGCGGGGCGTGGGCCTGGCTGCCGTCGATCTGGTTGCTGCGCGGGTCGTACGAGCACGACGCCAGCTGGCCGGTGCAGGTGACCTTCCGGGCCGCTCCGCCGTCGATGGGCGTCAGCTTCAGGCTCTCGTCGCCGTCCTGCTCGATGACGTGGCCCTCGGCGACGTGGAACTTGTCGCCCTCGCGCTGCGCCTTGCCCAGCTCGGTGCCGTCGCTGCCGTAGACGGTGACCGTGGTGGTGGTCTTCTCCGCGCTCAGGCCGTCGGACTCCGTGGTCGCCCCGGCGAACACCGCCACCGCGCGGACCCCGTCGTGCCACGTGGTGGCGGCCACCCGGTCGGTCGTCACCTTGAGCGTCTTGCGCACCTCGCCCGTCTTCACGTCCCGGAACTCCAGGGTGACCGGTTCGGGGTCGTTGCTGAAGTGGAGGGTGCCGACCGAGCCGTCGATCGGGTCGTCCGTCCCGTACTTCTCACCCAGGGCGTACGCGCCCTCGGCGTCCTTGACGAAGAGGAACGTGTCGCCCAGGTCGATGGCGTTGGCGTTGGCGCCGGCCAGACTCCACGCGGCCTTGGCGGCGAGGCCCGGCACCGCGGGCCCGCCGTAGGCCGGCCCCTGAGGCGCGGCGCCGCCGCCGGAACCGGCCGCACCTCCGGAACCGGCCGAGCCGTTGTTCTTCGGTGCGCCGGCGGGCTCCTCGCCGTCGGACGAGCCGCAGCCCGCGACGAGCCCGAGCGACAGGACCAGACCGGCGGCCATCACTGTGTACTTGTTCATGTCCCCGTTGGTTTTCGCAGGTGATCTTGATGTGCTCACGGCAGCATAAGTGTGCGCCGGGACGGCCACCGACGAAGGCAGGGATCTTTACCGCCCCGACACACCGGGACACCGTCGCAGGGGCGTTCAGCCGATCGTGACGACCCGCGCCCACGGCGGCGGGCCCTCCGGGCGGTAGTCCGGGTCGTCCTCGTCGACCGGTCCGGCGGGGCGCGGGAACAGCCCGACGACCGTGCGGCAGGGCGGCTGCGCCGAGGGCCACGGCGTCTGCCCGTCCGTCAGCGCGACGATCACGTCCGGGCGGGGGCGCGAGCGGAGCGCCCGGGTGAAACCGGACCGCAGGTCCGTTCCCCCGCCCCCGATCAGCGCCATGCTCTCCGCACGGCACAGCGGGACCGCCACCCGGGCCGCCGCGTCGCACGACACCACCGACACCAGATCGCGCCGCCCGCCCACCGCTCGCGAGATCGCCGCCACCTCCAGCAGCGCGCCGCCCAGTTCGGCGTCACTCACCGACCCCGAGGTGTCGATCACCACGCACACCCGGGGCGGTTTGCGGCGCAGGCTCGGCAGGACCACCCCGGGGAGCGTGGCCGCGCGGCGGGACGGGCGCCGGTACGTGTGGTCCTCGCCCACCCCCGGCGCGCCCGCCGCCGAGCGGACCGCCGCGCCCAGCAACCTCCGCCACGGCTGCGGCGGGTGGAACGCCTCGTCCGCCCACCTGCGCCACCCCTCCGGCGCCTCGCCCGGCCGGCCCCTGATCCCCTCCGCGACCCGGAAGCGGACCGCGTCCCGCTGCTGCCGGGTGAGCCCCCGCGCCCCGTCGGCCCCCAGCTCCCACGGCCGCCCCTGGCCGTCCGCGCCACCGCCGCAGTCCAGCCACGCCAGGTCCGGGGAGAGCCCGGACATCGACGCCGTACGCAGGTACTCCTCCATCAGCAGCCCGGTGGGCAGCCGCAACAGCGACGGCAGCACGGCGCCGGTCGGCCGGGGCAGGCCGTCACCGTAGATGTCGTCGTTGATCTCGAAGTCTGCGGCGATGTTCCGCCGCAGCCGCTCGAACGGCCCGTACGCCTCGTGCTCCCGTGCGTACCGCTCGCCCCGGCCGTGGTGGTCCCGCAGCAGGTGTGACACCTCGTGCACCCAGACGCCCGCCAGCTCCTCCACCGGCATGCGCGCCACGTAGGCGGGCGACACGTAACAGCGCCAGTGCGCGTCCACCGCCATCGTCGGCACCGACCGGTCCTCCACCACGTGCAGGGCGAACAGCGCGTCGGCGAGGTAAGGGCGGGCCTTGGCCGCGTGCAGCCGCGCGGCCATCAGCTTCTCCAGGTCCAGGGGGAGTACGGGGGTGTCGGCCGGGCCGCCGGACGGGCCACCGGGCGGGTCCGTGAGCCCCGGTCGACCCGGCTGGCCCGGCTGGCCCGGCGGGCCCGGCACGGTGGCCCGGACGGGGTGGGGTGGTGAGGGTGGTGCCATGGGGCGCGGCAGGGGGCGGGGTGCGGGGGGTGGTGCGGGGGTCGGTGCGGGGCGGTTCGCCGGGGGCGGGCCGGGGCGCGGGGCCGGGGGCGTCATCGGGGCGTGCCCTCGGCCGTGGCCCGGGCCAGCGACCGGTCGGCGCGGCGGGCGAGACCGACGACGGCGGCCAGGCGGTCCATGGCCGCCGGCACCTCCCAGTCGTCGCGCCGCAGCGCGGCCAGCGTCGTGGCGGGGGCGACCAGCAGGTCGGGGGCGCCGGTCTCCAGCGCCCGTACCAGGACCGCCCAGCCGGCCTCCCAGCGCTCCCGCTCCGGCCGGGCGCCGACCGCCGCGATCACCGCCTCCAGGGCCGCCTGGCGCAGGTCGCCCCGCTCCGGGAGCTCGGCGGAGGGCGGGTCGGCGAGCAGCGCCTCCGGGTCCGGCAGCTCCATCCGGTCGAGGTGGGCGAGGAGTTCGAGCCCCGGCCCGTCCCCCACGGCGCCCCGTACGAGCAGCGCCAGTACGTCCCGGGAGACGGAGGCCGCCGTACCGAAGGCCAGCAGGGTCAGGGCGGCCTCCCAGCTCCGGGGCGACGGCCAGGCACCGCCGCGCCGCGTCTCGGTGCTCGGCAGCCGGTGGATCAGTGTCGGGCGGGCCTCCAGGAAGCCGCACACCGCGCGGCGGGCGTACGCCACGGCTTCCGGCAGACGGTCCGGGGCCAGCCGGGGCAGCTCCGCCCGGGGCCAGACGCCGCCCAGCCCGCGCACGACGACGTCCCGGTCGTGCACCCAGTACAGGTGCACGAACCGGTTGGCCAGCGGCGGGCTCAGCTCCCACCCGTCCGCCGCCGACGCGCGCGGATTCGCGGCGGCCACGATCCGTACGCCCGGCGGCAGTTGGAGCGCGCCCACCTTCCGCTCCAGGACGACCCGCAGCAGCGCGGCCTGGACGGCGGGGGTGGCGGTGGACAGCTCGTCCAGGAAGAGCAGGCCCTTTCCGGCCCGTACGAGGTCGACGGCCCACTGCGGCGGTGCCATCGGCACGCCCTGCACCGCCGGGTCGTCGCCCACGATCGGGAGCCCGGAGAAGTCGGACGGCTCGTGGACGCTGGCGATCACGGTGGTCAGCGGCAGCCCGAGGGAGGTGGCGAGCTGGGTCAGGGCGGCGGTCTTGCCGATGCCCGGCTCGCCCCAGAGCAGTACGGGGAGGTCTGCGGCGACCGCGAGGGTGAGCGCCTCGAGCTGCTCGTCGGGGCGCGGCTCGGTGGTGGTCTCGCGGAGGCGGGTGAGGAGGTCGCCTGCGAGGGCGAGTTGGGTGGTCGTGTTCGTGGTCGTCATGGGATCACCTGGGTGTGTGTGAGAAGGGAGCGAGGCTTGAGGTGGCGCGGAGCCCGGTGGGGGTGGGGCGTGGCCCCTCCGGGCTCGCCTCCTCGGCGCCGGCGGCCTCGGGTGACGAGTGAGGGAGCCGTGTCGACGCCGCCGACGCCTGCGGGGGCGACCCTGCACGGCCCCGCCCCGGCCGTCCGGCGGCTGCGGACCGGAGGTCTCAGGAGGTCGCGCCGGTACGGGGTCGGGTTCGGCTGGTCCGCTTGCGACGGATGGGGAGCGGTGTACGGCGGTCGAGCCGTGGGCGGTGGCCGGTGGCGGCGGGGTGGTCGTCGGTCAGGCCGGAGCGGAAGAGCCCGTGGTCGACGCGGCGGGCGGCGGCCGACTCCAGCTCGTCGCGGAGCGGGCCGTCGCGCAGTACGGCACGGGGGCCGAGCAGCCCCTCGACGACGGCCAGCGCCCCGGTGACGTCGCCGTGGCGGAGCCGCTCGCGGACGGCGGGCAGTGCCTCCGGGTTGCGGTGGACCGCGTCGATCGCCCGCAGGCAGGGCAGGGGCGGCCCTCCGAGTGCCACCAGCAGTTCCTCGCGGCGGAGTTGGGCGGGGTCGTGGTCGACCGCCGTCAGTACGCCGTCGCAAAGTGCGATCCGGT
The DNA here is from genome assembly GCF_009739905.1 of Streptomyces ficellus. Taxonomy (NCBI): domain Bacteria; kingdom Bacillati; phylum Actinomycetota; class Actinomycetes; order Kitasatosporales; family Streptomycetaceae; genus Streptomyces; species Streptomyces ficellus. The sequence continues at coordinate 2,016,753 of NZ_CP034279.1, forward strand.
GGATCTCACCGCGGCACTCCACCCGGTGCGGGTCGCGGAGGGTGGGTGCGATGACCGCCTCCGGGCGCACGGGCAGTGCGGTGGCGACGAGCGGGTGGAGTCGGTCGGTCGTGAGCAGTCCGTGCCGCAGCAGCTCCAGGTCCGGCAGGACGCGGGCCGCCGCCTCCGGGAGGACCGGGAGCGCCGCGACCTCGTGGGGCGGTGGCCTTTCGGCGAGCGGCCGGTAGGTGGGTGCGTGGCTGTCGTCGGGGGCGACGAGTTCGTACACCCCGGCCCTGCGGGGAGCGAGCCGTACGGTGAAGGCGCCGCGGCTTTCGGTTCGCAGCAGCGTTTCGGCCGCCGCGGCCCAACCCCGGTGGGCCCACGGGCCGTTGTGGTCGTGGTGGTGGCGTGCCAGCTCGCCGCTGCGTGTGGCGTCCCAGAGGTGCCGGTGCAGGTCGAGCCGGAAGCGGCGGTCGGGGTGCGGGTGGGGGTGGGGGGTGTGGCGGCCGGGCCCCGACCAGAGGGCCAGGGACATCCGCTGTCCGGCGTCGGCCCGGGCCGGTGGCGTGCGGACGACGAGGTCGGCGGCGCCGTAGCGGGCCAGGGTGACGGTGAGGCCGGGTCTGAGCCGCCCGTCGGGGGCGGTCCGGGGCATGTGCCAGCGCAGCAGGTCGGGCGCCAGGCGGCGCAGGTCCGCGCGGAGGCGGGTGAGCAGGTCGGTGCCGTGGCGGTGGCGCACGGCGCGCAGATCGAGGTCGATGTCGACGCGGGCGGCGGCGGCAGCGCCCGCCCAGTCGCCGGCGGCCCTGCGGGCGGTCGCGGTCTCGATCATGGACGGTGGCACGGCGTACTCGCGGACGCGCTGCCACATCAGGAGGCGGGTCGGAATCCCGGTCGCGGGGTGGAGCGCCATCAGCACTCACCTTGCGCGAACGAGTCCCCCATTCCGTACGAGGAGGTGTTCATCGCGGTGATCTTAGCCAGGCCGGTCGGGACGTGTCAGCACGATTTCCGCGAGCGATGTGGTTGAAAGTTGAACGGAATAGGTCTACGGTGGGTTTCGTTGAAGCTTAAACAACGCCACCGAAGGAGAATCGTCACCATGGGTATCTTCAGCCGCACCGCCACCGCGACCGCCGCCACCAACACCGCCGTGGACCCGGCCCTGGCCGCCCTGACCGGGACGTACACCATCGACCCGGCACACAGCGGCATCGGCTTCACCGCCCGCCACGCCATGGTCACCAACGTCCGGGGCGCCTTCGCCGAGTACGAGGGCACCCTGAACCTCGACGGCACCGACCCGGCGGCCTCCAGCGCCTCCATCGACGTCAAGATCGCGTCCATCGACACCGGCAGCGCCGACCGTGACGGCCACCTGCGCAGCGCCGACTTCTTCGACGCCGAGCAGTTCCCGCTGATGACCTTCCGTTCCACGAGCGCCGAGGCGCTGGGCGGCACGGACTACCGCATCACCGGCGACCTCACGATCAAGGACGTCACCAAGCCGATCACCATCGACCTGGAGTTCAACGGCGCCGCCAAGGACCCCTTCGGCAACGAGCGCGTCGGCTTCGAGGGCAAGGCCGAGCTGCTGCGCTCCGAGTGGGGCCTGACCTGGAACGCCGCGCTGGAGACCGGTGGCGTCCTGGTCAGCGACAAGATCAAGCTGACGTTCGAGATCTCCGCGATCAAGAACGCGCGGTGACCGGCTTCCGGGCCTCGATGAGCGTCCGGGACGAGTGAGCGACAAAGGGACCTTCGGCCTCGATGAGGCCGTGCAGGTCCCTCAGTCGTTGCCGGTACTCCGCCACCGTGAAGCCCGGCACCGTCCAGATCACCTTCCGCAGGAAGTAGACGACCGCGCCGACGTCGAAGAACTCCATGCGCAGGCGCTCCATGCGCACGTCGGCGATCTCCAGCCCCGCCGCCCGCGCCTGGGCCGTCTCCTCGTCCGGGTGCCGCTTGCGCCGCAGGTCGCCGGAGAGGGGGCCGAGGAAGAACTCGATCAGCTCGAAGACCGTCTCGGGCCCGACGTGCTGCGCGAAGTACGTCCCGCCCGGCCGGAGCACCCGGGCGATCTCCGTCCACCACACCGTCGCCGGATGCCGGCTCGTGACCAGGTCGAACGCCCCGTCCGCGAACGGCAGCGGCGGCTCGTCCGGGTCCGCGACCACCACCACTCCGCGCGGGTGGAGCAGGCCGGTGGCCTTGGCGACGTTCGGCGGCCAGGACTCGGTGGCCACCATGGTGGGCGGGTACGCCGCCGCGCCCGCCAGGACCTCGCCGCCGCCCGTCTGGATGTCCAGCCCGGCGGACGCGCCGGCCAGCCGCTCGCCCATCAGCCGCTGGTACCCCCACGAGGGGCGCTCCTCGGTCGCCCGGCCGTCCAGCCAGGAGAAGTCCCAGCCGGAGACGTCGGCGGCGTCCGCCTCGGCGACAAGATCCTCGAAAGTACGTGACATACCGTCACTGTACGAACTCGCACCACACGATCTCGCCAGGGCTCCGCACCTAGCTTGTCAGTTGGCGCCATCCGCCAGACAGGTCGCCGCGCCGCTCACGCGCGGACTCCGGACTGGGCGGGCGGCTGCCGCTATGCCTCCAGTCAAGAGGAGACCCAGTGGGCCACATCACCCCAAGCCGAACCGAGGTGGGTCCCGGGTGGCCACTACCCGGTTCCCACCAAGGTCGTCGGCTGGAGCTGGACCACGTGCCACTTAAGGCCTTCGCCCGTGCCCGACTCCTCGAAATCTCTGCTCGGTGAACGAGACGGTGTATCCGCACCAATGACACTGAGACTGCGGTCTATGCACTGATCCGCGGTAGAACGCGCAAGACCCCACCGCAGCAGAACGGTGGGGTCTTGCGATCCGTCACGAAGCGGTGACTCCTACTGTTCCAGTTTCTCCAGGCCTATGCCCAGGAACTCGGCCAGCAGCTGGAACAGGCCGTCCACGGCTGCCTCTTCCTCGGCCGCACTCATGGTCCCCGCTGGTCGGCTCGCATCCCAGCCGGGAAAGACGACGATGAGGATCAAGCTCCACCAGGGCAGGTTGGCGCCATACCCCGTCCTGGCTGCCAGCCACTCCGGGAACTCCTCGAGGAGGCCGGGGCCGTGGAGACGCGAGCCTGTGTCCATCCCCTGGAGAAAGGCAACGTACTGAGAGAAGGAACCATCCAGGCCCGCCATCGCGGGCCTCAATTTCACGTTTCGCAAGATGAGGTCCATGCGAAGTCCAGCGCTCATCCTGTCTCCCTGAACCGATACCCGTTGAGGTCCGGGTCCCAGAATAGGCTGCCCCGTGTCAGTTGCACCGTCTCACTCGCATCCTCCCATTGAGCCATGTACTCGTCGAACGGCTCGCCGTGCCGTCCTGTCCACGCGTCGTAGGCTCGGTCGTTGTGCACCACGAAGTAGTGCTGACTCCAGCCGGTCTGCACGTCTCGGTACTTCCAAAGACCCAGGCCGCCCGGCCCTCTGGCTCGGTAGACCTGGCCTCCGCCCAACCGTCCGATGATATCGATGGCGCACTTCTCGCAGCCGCTGCTGTACGCGATCTTGTCTACCGGCTGAGGAGTCCAGTCGTCACCAAGATCGTCACAATCGGCGTTGTGAACGAGGACCGGGGCATCACCCGCCAGAACATAGTAGGTGTGCAAATCGGTGACGGTGAGGTTGTACGTTCGCGCGTGCCGCGTGAAGGAACGATTACTCTGAACGGTGACAGGGGTCTTGTCGGCGCTCAGCAGGGTCATCCCGGGAAGGAGGTCGTCAGCAGGCACCCAGGCGCGCTTCGATGGGCTCCAGAAGGGGTGTTCGTGGGTCGCCGTAAGCTTCTCCGGCCCCTTCGAGGTGGCGAGGATCAGCTCGTTGAACAACTTGTCGTCCTCGGTGACGATGAGGCGGGCCACTGTGCGCGGGCCTGTCGCCCCGGTCACCGGCTCGGTAGCGAGGACTGTGTCACCTGCTCTGACGTCCTCAATGTTCCGGGTGGCTCCGTCACTCATGAGCACCTTTGTGCCGGCAGGGAAGCACTTCGTACATCCCACTCGTTGAGCATCGCGGATCAAGTCGTACGCCTCCTTGAGAAGGCGCAGCTTGGAGTTGACGGTGACGTCCTTCATTAGGTCGCCGCAGTCCCACAGTTTGTTCCACTCTCCGGGGCGGAACGACATGCACTCTTCCAGCTGAGAAAGTCCGGAAAGGTCCTTGGTGACCCGCCAGAAAAGATCGCTGCCTTCCTTGGCCCAGCGGTATGAGGCGCAAAGTCCGTCGGCTACAGGCCTCTTGTCGCAGTGGAAAATCGGGTCGGGCCCCGTTTCGCAATTGAGGACTCCGCAGGTGCGCTTCCTTTCCATCGCCTGGCGTTCGGGATCAGTCAGCCGACTCTTGCGGGCTTCCTCCTCCTCCTTCAGCTTGGCGACTGCGATGGCGAAGGCGTCGACACCGGCTTTCAGCGCTGCCTCGGCATCCTTGCCGGCCGCGACAGCGGAAGCGCGGGCTTGGTCTGCGGCGTGCCAGGCGCTGGACGCGGATGCATAGGCCATCTGCGACGAGATCACCGCGTCGGCCGCGGAGGTCTCAGCGTCCGTTGCGGCCCGATGGGCGGACGCTTCGGCGCTGCGTGCCTTGCGGGCGGATTCGGCAGCGTTCGCGGCGGAGGCTTCGGCGTTCTTAGCGGACTCGTCGGCCTGCGCGGCGTAGCGATCGGCCTCTGCGGCAGAAGCCGTGGCCTGTTTGGCGTACACGTCCGCTTCCGCGGCGGCCTTGCGGGCAACCGCGGCTACCCGCTGCGCCTCGGCGGCGTCCCTCTGTGCCTTGGCGGCGATGGCTGCCGCCTCAGAGATCAACTGTTGGACCTGGTGGGCATGCGTGGCGGCGAGGAGATCCTTGCGCTTCGCTCTGTATTGCCCCGCCTCGATGAAGTTGTGAAGCTGCCCGGCCGGGCCGTTCAAGGCTATGCGTGCCGCAGCCTTGACTTCCGGGCCACCGCTTTCAATCAGCTGTGCGGCAATCACCTCCTCGTCCCTGTGGCGAGCCGTGTACTGACCCGTAGCGATGAACTCGCGGTACCGACCAACGTCACCCGAGTTCAGAGCGGCCCGGCCCTTCTCCTCGACTTCGCGCTGACCGCCGGACTGCGCGGTGGCGATGATCTGAGCGATGTGGACACGCAGCTCCGCTGCCGCGGCCTGGTACTGGCCGCTGGTCAGGAACGCCGACACGGCGTTGGCGTCACCCTTGAGGGCTTCCAAAGCGGCGGTACGCACCGAGGACAGTGCGCTCTCCTCGACGAGGTACTCCAGCCGGTTGCGCTCGTCCTGCTGGAGGGCGCTCTTCCAGCCGTTGCGGACGTACCCAATGACGACGGTGTCGTCACCGCCCAGGGCCGCTTCGGCGGCGGCTCGGCTCCAGGGTTCACCGCCTTTCGCAATGAGCAGGGCGAGCTTGCGGCCCTTCGCGACCACGGTGGGGATGTCGATGTCGGGCTGGGCGGCCTCGGTGGCTAGCCGCTGAGCCTCTGCCTGACGGTCCTTTGTCTCCTGCACCGCCCGGTCCTGGTCGGTGTGCAGTTGGAGATCCTCAGTTCTGAGGTCCTTGGCGTGCTCGATGCCCTCGTTCGTGCGGACGCGTAGCTCTTCGACCTCAACTTCGCGGGCTAGGGCGAAGACATTCTTGGCCTTGTCGACGGCCGAGCTTGCGGCATTGGCAGCCACTTGTGCGGCGTTGGCGTGCGCCGTGGACTGCGTTGCGGCGACGGCGGCGTCTCCAGCGTGGTCAGCTGCCTCGTCCGCGGCCTTGGCGGCAGCCTCGGCGTGTCCGGCCGCTGAGTTGGCCGAGTCACGTGCCTCTGCTGCCGCGGCTGCGGACTTTCGTGCGAGAGCCTCCGCGGCATTGGCTGCGCGGGTGGCCTCGGCGGCGTGGCGCCTTGCTGCGTCGGCAGCGGCCTTGGCTTCGGCGGCCTTGGCGCCGCTGATATTGGCGGCGCCACTGGCGTCCTGGGCGGCGGAGGCAGCTGCGTTGACGTTCAGGCCGGCGCTGGCAGCAGCTTTTGCGGCGTTGCCGGCCTCGGTCGCAGCGATCGTGGCCTGGTCGGCGGCGTCAGCGGCGAGTCTGGCGCCCTTCGCCGCAGTGCGCGCGCCTTCTGCGGCCTGGCGCGCAGCGGCCGCGTTCGTGGCGTCGGTGGCTGCAGCTGCAGCCGCGCTGCGGGCGCGAGAAGCGGCTTGGGCGGCCCCTGCGGCTGCGGAGGCTGCCTGGACGGAGGCGTTGGCTGCGATGCGTGCCGAGTTGTTGGCCGCGCGGGCTGAGTCGATCGCCTGCTGAGCGGCGGATGCGGCCTGCGCGGCGGCGGAGGCCGCGCGTCCGGCCGCGCTTGCGGCGTCAGAGGCATCTTCCTTCGCGGCCAGGGCTTCGGCGGCGGCCTTCGCGGCGGCTTCCTTGGCGAGCTGCGAAGCGGCGACCGCACGGGCGGAGGCCTCCTTGGCCGCTGAGGTTTCCTTCGCGGCCTGGCGGCCGGCTTCGCGGGCCTGTTCGGCAAGTTGGGCAACAGTGGCGTGCTCTTGGTCGCGCGCCCGGGCGACGTACTGGCCGACTACCAGGAACTCCCGGATGTCGTCTGGAGTCCCGTTCAGGGCAATCCGCCCGGCCTGGCGTACGTTGGGCCCACCGACGCTCAGAACCTGTGCCAATTGGACCCGCTCATCCTGGTCCCGCTGTGTGTACTGGCTTTCCTCCAGAAACCGCCTGACGTCCTCGGAAGTGCCATCCAGGGCGGCTCGGCCCGATATTTGCACCCCGCGACCGCCGGTGGCGATGATCTGGGCTACGCGAACCCGTTGATCCTCATGAAAGGGTGTCTGCCAGCCGGAGCTTACAAACTTTTGAAGGTCCGCAGGTGTGCCCGCCAGTGCCGCACGGGCGGCTCTCAGGGTGGCGGTCCCACCGAGACTGGCGATCTGCGCCGCAGACACCCTTTTGTCCTGAAGCGACTCCTCGCCCACCGCGCTTAGGAAGCGCATGACATCCTGATCGGTGCCCGTCAGGGCTGCTTCGGCAGCAGCTTTGACCCCAGGCCCTCCGGACTTCCACAAGTCCACGACCAGGCCCCGGTGAGTGGGGGAGACGGCGCTGGCGGCAACGCTGCCCGGGGCTTCATCGGCCTCGGCTGCTGTGGGTCCGAGAAGGCTTGCCAGGAACACCAGAGGCAACAGGCCCAGGCTCAGGGCGCGCACTACGAGTGCGACCCGTCTCGCCATGCCTCTCGGCCAGAAACTTGTTATCAAGGGAACTCTTCTCGCTCGCCGACATCCTTCAGTCGGCCGCCGTCCTTCGGCGCAGCGAGCATATCTACAGGTGGCCTTGCGAACCGCCAGCAATCGGTGCTGCATTCGGCCACCTCGTCTCCGGCTCCCTATCAACGGGTCCCCGCCGTCGAGGACTGAGGACTCCCTCTCGTCGAACCGCATTCGCCAGCCCTAGGACCCAGGTCACCGGCCTCACCGGGGGCATCGCTGCGCCGTCCGCAGCAGCGCCCGTGCTGAATGGATTCGACCGAAACCGTGCGGCGGAACCCGTGACCTCAGCACTGCTACGACAGGAGCCACCGCCAACGCTCCCGCTGCCCCTCCCCGGTGTCCTCGACGCGTCCGACAGTGTCCGCACCGTCGACGACCGATTGCACGAACTCTCCAGGGCCGGCCACCGCCGACATCATCCCATGTTCAGGGCGGTGCGCCCGAGATGGACCAGGTGTGTCCGAGGTCTACACCTGTCGTTGAGCACTCAGGGGCGCGCTCGTTCGGGGCCACCGAACCCATGTCGGCGCCTACCAGTGGCCGAACGCTGCACGTCTGTCAATGGCCCGAGGGCCGTTCAGCGAAGTGGTAGCTTGCACCTGCCCCTTGACCAGGGCCTTCCGGCCGACAGGCAGCACGTCGACCAATTCCGCGAAAGGAAACCCCGCGTGATAGTTCGCGCGCGAAAGCTCATGCTGACCGGAGCACTTGGAGCTGTCACCGCTGCAGCCGCGCTCCTGTTCTTCGCAGACTCTCAAGACCAAGGGAGAGATTTCGGACTTACCGCACTGGCCGCGGCCGACGGCAATCCGCCCTCCGGAGTAGAGGACTACAACTACCCTGGCGCAGAAACCATTTTCAAGCAAAAGGGAATCAAACTACTGCGTGGTGACGGCCGCGTCCTCCTCGCTGATTGCGGCACCTCTCCGAACGAGATCAAGGTCTGGAGTCGAGCGGGGGACATTTGCTTCCAGGCTAGCACCACCACTGGTTACATCACCATGGAGTTGACAGAGGTATGGGGCTTGGAGACCACGTCCCACTCGATCGACGCCGACCTCACCGCAGGAGGGGAAACGCAAACTGTCAACGTGCCCAAGGACGCCTTCAAGAGCGTCGGTGAGGGCATCCCGGGCGGAACCCCCTCGACTCTGGTTGAGATCCGGGTGACCGGTTGATCCACGTTAGCACTGCATTCATAAAGAGAATGGACAGGGAAAGACACGTGTCTGGGATACGCCCCCGCCCAAAGTGGAGATCGGGGCTACTTGTAACCGCAATCACAGCCGGTGCCCTTTGTGGCCCCTCAGCTCAGGCCGCTACTGGGCCTGCTATCACGGACAACGGTCTCGCGTTCACGGCAAGGCTGGAGATTGGCACAGGCGACAACACACGGGCATGCACCGGTGTGCTGGTTGCCTCCCAGTGGCTGCTCACTGCAAGCAGCTGCTTTGAGGCAGAGGGATCCACGCTTGCGCCGGGTAAGCCAGCTTTGGCTACGACCGCGACCATTGGCCGCGCGGACCTCTCGGGTACCGGCGGTCAAGTCAGTCATGTTGACTACCTTGTGCCGAGGGAAGGGCGTGACCTCGTCATGGCCCGCCTCGCCGTTCCGACCACCGGCATCACGCCCGTTTCCATAGCCGCCACACCACCGGCCGCTGGCGAGGTGCTGCAAGTAGCTGGTTACGGTCGGACCAAGACCGAGTGGGTTCCGAACCGCCTTCACACCGCGAGCTTCCAGCTGGACTCTCTCGCGGCTGACTCGCTCTCCGTCAGCGGGAGGACCGCCGCCGACTCGCTCTGCAAGGGAGATGCTGGCGGACCAGTTCTGCGCCAAAGGGATGGCGAGCTGGAACTAGTGGGCATTAATAGCCGCTTTTGGCAGCGTGGATGTTTCGGCGAGACCGAGACGGAGACACGCACGGACGCGCTAGCCGCACGTGTCGACAGCATCAAGGTCAGGTCGCGTTTGGACCCGGGCCAGCAGCTACGGCCGGGGGACAGCCTCGTCTCTGCTTCCGGCAGCGTGACCATGCAAGATAACGGTGACTTGGCTTTCGTCTCCAAGGCTGGAAGGGTCCTCTGGTCGACGAAAACCGCAGGCAACGAGGGCGCGACTGCCCGATTCGGCACCGACGGCAACCTCGTCGTCCGCAACGCCGCCGACACCGCCACGCTGTGGGAGTCCAAGACGTCCGCGGCCGGGGGCAAGCTGGTGCTGACCGACCGGGGCAACCTGGTCGTGTACAACGCCCAGCAGCAGTCGCTGTGGTCCAGCAACACCGTGGTCCGGCACGACGTCAACGGGGACGGGCGCAGCGACGTCGGTGCCTGGTACGCGTTCCCGAAGCCGGCGGTGTCGGATGCGATGTACACGTTCCTGGCGAAGCCGAAGGAGGGTACGACCGAGGCCGGTGTGCTGGGTGCTCCGGTGAAGTCCTACACGTCATCGACCGACAAGTGGAACGAGTCGGCGATGAAGAACGTCGCCGGTGACTTCAACGGCGACGGCCGGGCCGACATGGCCACTCTCCACGGGAACAGCAACGCGAGCGTCACGGCGTACGTTGCTCTCGGCCAGGCCGACGGCACGTTCGCCGACCCGGTGCAGGCGTGGGCGGCGCTGCCCGGTGGCGAGTTCCACATCTCGTACATGACGCCGCAGGCCGGCGACTTCAACGGTGACGGCCGTGACGACATGGCGGTGTGGTCGGCCAATGCGGCGACCGGCGAGACCAAGCTGTTCACCTTCACGTCCAAGCCGAGCGGCACCTTCAACACGCCGTTCGCGTCGTGGAAGGCGCCCGCCAACTCGTGGGCCAGGTCCAGCACCAAGTTCGTCACCGGTGACTTCAACGGCGACGGTCGCGAAGAGCTGAGCGTGTTCTACAAGCAGGGCACGCAGGGCCTGAAGACCTACGTGTTCGGCACCCTGCCCAACGGCGGTTTCTCGGACCCGAGCCTGCCCTGGTGGGAGAGCACGGACTGGGTTTGGGACAACGCCATTCCGCAGGCCGGTGACTTCGACGGTGACGGCCACGACGACGTCCTGGTCTGGTACAGCTACGACGACGGTGCCGACCGCACCTCGACCATGCTGTTCGAGAAGGTGGACGGGAAGAACAAGTTCGGCTCGGCCAAGGTGACCCTTGACGGCGCCAAGAACTACGACGTGTCGCGCCTGAAGATGGTGACCGGTGACTACAACGGTGACGGCCGGGACGACCTGGCCGTCATGAACCACCGGGCGGACGACAAGGTGCAGATGATCACCTGGACCGCCAGGTCCGACGCCATGTTCAACGGCGGTCTGGCCGGCTGGACCTCCAACGCCGGCGCCTGGTCCTTCAGCAACACCAAGCTGTTCGGCTCCTACAACTGACCATTCCGAGGCAGGGGTGTCCGTCGTGGGCGGGCACCCCTGCCTCGTCGCGTACCGCACCACACAAAACCGAGGGGAAGCACTGCCATGTCCGAAACCCGCTCAGGCATCGACCGCCGTGGCCTCATACGCCTGGCCGCGAAGGGCGCCGCAGCTGGTGTCGCCGTCGCCGCCGGCGGGACGTTCGCCGGGGCCGCGAGCGCGGTCGCCGCGCCCGTTCCGGCGGCCGATCCGCTGCGGGGCATGCCCCGGTCGCTGGCACTGAGCGTGCCGCGGAGGGTGAACGGGGACGCTCCCCTGCCGCCGTTGCCGGACCAGATGGACGGGGCGCGGATCTCGCGGCCGAGCCGCCGAATCCCGTACGCGCAGGGCGCGCCCTCGGGGCGGGTTGGCGGTGAGGACGTCCCCACCACCCTGCCGTTCGCGTTCAACCAGTCGGGGTACCGGGTGGTGACGGACCTGCCGGAGGCGATGCGGCCGTGGCGGGACCGGCCCAAGCGGTGGGAGGACCTCTCCCCGAACACCGAGAAGCAGTTTCTCGACGCCGAGGGTGTCGTGCAGGTACGCGACGGGTTCGGCAAGCCCGGCTACGACCAGCCCGTCACGCAGATCCAGTTCGCGCTCGGGTGCATCACCAGCTTCCGCACCGAGACCGACGCCACCCGCAGGGCGCTGTTCCTCACCCGGGCGAAGGCGCAGGCCAAGCGGTTGATCGACCGGCGGGTCGAGGCCCGTGGGGCGTGGTATTTCCCGTACCCGTTCGACCTGGTGCACGCCGAGCACAGCGGCGTCGCCTACAAGGCACCCTGGTACTCCGGCATGGCCCAGGGCGAGGCGATCAGCCTGTTCGTCCAGCTCTCCCAGCTCGACGCCGTCACCGAGGAGGAGCGGACCCTGTACCGCCAGGCGGCCGACGCCGCCTTCGCCTCCCTGCTGCGTGGTGACGACGGCTACCCGTGGTCCGTGCACAAGGACTCCTCCGGGTACCTGTGGATCCAGGAGTACCCGGGCGCGCAGCCCGGCACGGGGGACTTCACGTACAACGGCATGATCTTCGCCATGTTCGGGTTGTGGGACTACTACGTCGCCACCGGCAGCGAACTGGCGGCGCAGCTGTACGACGGCTCCGCGACCACCATCGCGCGCTACTTCCCGCTGCTGCGCAACGTCCGCTGGCACTCCTACTACTGCCAGACCCACCGGATACCGACGCCGAGCTACCACCAGCACCACATCAACCTCTTCCGCCAGCTCCACTGGCAGACCGGCAGCCCGGACTTCGCCCACCACACCGACGTCCTCACCGACGACTTCCCCTCCCCCTTCCTGCGCGAGGGGTCGACGGTCGCGTTCGCCGCGGGCACCCACACCCTGTACCGGCTCGACACGAAGGCCGACGGCGGCTGGGACAAGGCGAAGGAGGACGCCCAGCTGGAGGTGAAGAAGGTCACCTTCGACCGGGCCACTCAGGCTCCGGCTTCCATGCGGCGCCGCATCCAGGGGCGCGGGATCTACTACCGGATCAGCGCGGGCGCCTATGCCGGGTGGTGGGTCGGTGAGGTGTGGCCCACCTCATTCCTGCGGGGTGAGTACCTGGCGACGGTGTACCGGCCGCAGCGCACCCTCACGTTTCCCGGCGGGAACGAGGCCGTGGAGGTCTACCGGTTCACGGAGGACGGGGTCGCGGCGTCCATCAAGACGGTTTCCTTCGCCACCCCGTCCAACGCCCCCAGCGACCGCCGGTCGATTGTCAACGGACGGCCGATGTACAGGATCACCGCAGGAGCGCTGACCGGCTACTGGGTCGCCGCCACGAGCGTCACCGCCGATGGGCAGGGTGCCGGCCGGGCCTGATCCCAAGCGGCGGAATTCCGACACCTCACCGACGCCAGCACGCCGCTATAAGCCGGGATTTGGCCAGTCGGCGGCATCACACGGATCCGACTATGGGATCTTCTCACTTTTCACATACGATCCACATTCACCATTGAACTGCCCTTGGGGGGTACACAGTCATGTCCGGTAAGAGGCGTGCCGCCGTCGGCCGTAGACGGTTCATACGCTTGGCGGGCGGCACCGCCGCCGGTGCGGCGGTCGTCGGTGGCGGGACGTTCACCGCGGTGGCGACGGGCGTCTTCGACAAGCCGACGCCCGACCCGTTCGGCAACATGCCGCGGTCGCTGGCGCTGAGCGTGCCCGGTGGCACCGGCGGGGCGTACCAGATGCCCCTGCCCCCGCTGCCGGACCCGCTCGACGACGGTTACGCCTCCGTACCGAGCACGCCCCGCCGCATCCCGTACGCGGACGGCAAGCCGGACCCCCGGGTGGTCGAGAAGGACATACCGACCACCCTGCCGTTCGAGTTCAAGCGGGCCGGCTTCACGATGGTCAAGGACCTCCCCGAGAGCCTGCGGCCCTGGCGCAACCGGCCGACGGCCTGGGAGAACGTGACCCCTCCCCTGTCGTCGGTGTACCACCTGAACACCCAGGGTGTGTACATGTACTGGAAGCCCACCAAGGTCACCAGTCCCCCCAAGCCAGGTCCGGTGGGCTACGACCACCCCGTCGGGCAGATCCAGTTCGGTCTCGGCTGCATCGCCAGCTACCGCACCGAGACGAACCCGACCCGCAAGGCGCTGTTCCTCAAGCGGGCCAAGGACCAGGCGAACCGTCTGATTACCAAGCGGGTCCAGACGCGCGGCGCCTGGTACTTCCCCTACCCGTGGGACTACACCCACGCCGAGCACAGTGGTGTCGCCTACAAGGCGCCCTGGTACTCGGGCATGGCGCAGGGCGAGGCGATCAGCCTCTTCGCCCAGCTCGCGATGCTGGACGGCATCACCGAGCAGGAGCGCACCCTCTACACCACGGCCGCCAACGGCGCGTTCGCCTCGCTGCTGCGGGCCGACAACGCCTATCCCTGGGTCGTGAACAAGGACCGCTCCGGCTACCTGTGGATCCAGGAGTACCCGTTCAAGACGCCGGGCACCGGCGACTACACGTACAACGGCATGATCTTCGCCATGTTCGGGCTCTGGGACTACTACCAGCTGACCGGCAACGAGTTGGCGGCGCAGCTGTACGACGGGTCGGCGACCACCATGGCGCGCTACTTCCCGCTGCTGCGCAACGAGCGGAAGTTCTCGTACTACTGCCAGACGCACCGCATCCCGGCGCCCACGTACCACCACCACCACATCACCCTGTGGATGCAGATGCACTGGCAGACGAACAGCTCCGTGTTCGCTCACCAGATGGATACGCTGATCGACGACGTCCCGCCGTCTGGGGTCAAGCCGGGGTCGGTGATCGCCATCGGCAAGGGCACCTACACGCTCTACCGGGTCGACACCAAGGTCGTGACGAATAAGAGCGGCGTCAAGGAAGACACCGGCGAGTACTACGAGAACGAGAAGGCCCGCACCGGGTTCGACAAGATCCTCGGCACGAAGAAGGTCACCTTCGCCAAGGCCACCCAGGCCCCGGTCGACAAGCGGCGCCGCATCAACGGCGCCGGTATCTGGTACCGGATCAGCGCCGGGGCCTACAAGGGCATGTGGATCGGCGAGGCGTGGCCGAACGTCTTCCTGCGCGGTGAGCACCAGCCGTTCACCTACCGGGCGCCGCGGACGCTGACCATCCCGGCGGGCCGGGAGGTCATCGCGTACGACTTCGGGGTCAACGCGGCGGGTACGACCCGGACGCTGAAGGCGGAGGCGGCGCAGACGTTCTCGTTCGACCGCCGTGCGGTGGTGAACGGCCGTGCCATGTGCCGGATTTCGGCGGGCGAGCTGACCGGGCACTGGCTGCCGGCCAATCAGGTCGTCACCGACGGCCGCTGAGACAAGCCGCCTTTGGGGCCGGGTCGGTGCGCGCAAGCGCCGGCCCGGCCCCTTCGCGTGCGGCCATGCGCTTGACTTGGAGCGCGCTCCAACAAATAGCGTCCTGGGCATACGGCATCGACGCCCAGGAGGCATCAGCATGAACGGCGTACCCACCCGGCACCTCGGCGAACTGGCGGTTTCCGCGCAGGGGTTGGGGTGCATGGGGATGAGCCACGCGTACGGCGAGGCGGACGAGGCGCAGTCGGTCGCGACGATCCACCGGGCGCTCGATCTCGGGGTGACCCTGCTGGACACCGCCGACTTCTACGGTGCCGGGCACAACGAGGAGCTGATCGGGCGGGCGATCGCGGGGCGCCGTGACGAGGTGGTGCTGGCCACGAAGTTCGGGTTCGCCAACCGGCTGGGCGAGCCCACGGTGATCCGGGGCGACGCCGCGTACGTCCGGGAGGCGTGCGACGCGTCGCTGCGGCGGCTCGGGGTGGACCACATCGACCTGTACTACCAGCACCGGGTCGACCCGGAGGTTCCGATCGAGGAGACCGTCGGCGCGATGGCCGAGCTGGTGGCGGCCGGGAAGGTGCGCCACCTCGGGCTGTCCGAGGCGGGCGCGGGGACCCTCCGGCGGGCGCACGCGGTGCACCCGATCGCGGCGTTGCAGAGCGAGTGGTCGCTGTGGACCCGCGACCTGGAGGCGGAGATCGCCCCGGTCTGCCGTGAGCTGGGCATCGGGCTGGTGCCTTTCTCGCCGCTCGGGCGCGGTTTCCTGACCGGCCGGTACAGCTCGGTCGACGGGCTGGCCGCGAACGACATCCGGCGGACCCAGCCGCGGTTCGCCGACGGCAACCTCGACCGGAACCTGGCGATCGTCGCCCGGCTGGAGGAGCTGGCGTCGGCGAAGGGGGTCACCGCCGGGCAGCTCGCCCTGGCCTGGGTGCAGCACCGCGGCGGGGACGTCGTGCCGATCCCCGGCACGCGGCGGCAGCGGTACCTGGAGGAGAACCTCGCGGCCCTGGACGTCGAGCTGTCGGCCGAGGACCTCGCGGCCATCGAGGCCGCCGCGCCGCCGGAGCGGGTCGCGGGGACGCGGTACGACGCCACCAGCCTCACCTTCGTCGACGGCTGAGGGCGGGGGCTGAGGGGCGCGCCCGGCTCACTGCGGCTGGTGTGCCGTGAGGTCGATGAGGTGGCGGTTGCCCTGGAGGACGCAGGTGATCTCCCAGCCGGTGCGCCTGCCGAGGAGGCCGGTCACCGGGATGTGGAGGCGTTCGGCCAGCTCGGCGGCGTACACGTGGACGGTCGCCTCGACGAGCGCCGCGTAGGACTCGGCGCCGCCGCGGATGCGGAGCCTGGCGGTGACGTAGGTGGCGGCGGCGACGGGCAGGGCGGGCCACCACCAGACGGCGAGCGCGGCGTACAGCACCGCCCAGGCCGCCAGGGTGGTGGCCCGGTCGAGCGCGTCGCGCGCCGTTTCGAGCTGCTGGCGCGGGGCGTCCGGCAACAGTTGCCAGAGGGCGGGCCAGACGGTGGCGAGGTCCAGGTCGAGGTCGCGGTCCAGACGGAGGGCGACCGCGTGCATCCGGTCACCGGACCAGGTGGGGCGGTGCGGCTCCTCCGGGGAGACCCGGGCGACGGCGAGCCTGGCGGGCCGGAGGTCGACCCTGCTGCCGGGCGCCCCGGCGGCCAGCAGCTCACCGGCGCGGCGGCGCTCGCCCTCGTACGCGGCCACGGCGTCGGCGCGGCGCCGGCGACGGCGGGCGACCCGCCACCGGGCGAGGGCGCGCACGGGGCGGGGCCAGGACTCCCAGTCGGCCGCGTACCAGAGCCGTTCCACCAGCGAGCCGAGCATCTGGGCGACCAGGCCCACGGCCCCCGCCAGCAGCGCCACGACCAGCAGGAGCACCGCGAGGCGGGTGCCGGCTCCGGCGCCCGGGGCCGGGCGCCACGCCTGGGCCTCGCGGACCAGCAGGCCGACGTCCAGGGCGTGGGCGTGGCCGAGGGTCCGGGCGGCGAACGCGGCGGCCAGGAACAGGGCGCCGGGGAGCACCAGGAGGGTCATCCACCGCTCGGCGAGGCGTTTGCCCAGCTCGGTGAGGAGGCCGCCCATGTCAGCGCTTCACCCAGCGCAGCTGGGCCCCGCTCATGCGGCACCGCGGGGCGGCGGTCATCGTGCGTTCCGCCCACTCCACCCGGGCGCAGGCGTCCAGCGGGCAGAGGAAGGCGACGTCGGCCTCGTCGGGGGTTCCCACGCCGAGGGGCCACGGTTCGTGGAGCGTGCGGGCCCGCGCGCCGTACGCGCCGCGGGGGTCACCGTCCGCGCGGACGATGCGGTCGACGGTCTCGAGGAGCGCGGCGGGGTCCTCGGTTCCGTCGACGACGGCCCGGGTGAGCCGGTCCAGTTCGTCCGCGCGACCCAGCTCGGTCAGGTGTTCCCGCAGTGCGTCCAGGCGTTCGCAGACGTACGCCAGTCCGCGCCGGATCCGTGCGGTCGGCTCGTCACCCGTCATCCCGACTCCTCCCGTGCCGTGGTCCTTCCAGGGCATCATGCATGAACGGGGCGTGGCGGGGCGGCTGTTGGGGGCATCGGTGGACGACTCACGGCGGCTGTACCGGGACGTGCGCACGGAGTTGCTGAGGCGGGCGGTGCGCGCGCTCCAGGAGTTGCCGCCGGACGGGGGCCCGGTGCCGGCCGGCGACCCGGATCCGGCACTGATGGACGGCCTCGCCCGGCTGGTGGCCGCCGACCCGGACGACGAGCAGGCGGCGGTCGCCCTCGGCCGGCTCCACTGGTGGCGCCACCTGCGGCACGGCGCCCAGGAGGACCTGGACGAGGCGGTACGGCTGCTGGCGCCCCAGTTCCTGCCGGACCGGCTGTACCTGGTGCCGGAGGGGCTCAGGACGGAGATCGCCGACTCGTACGCCACGCACGTCGCGTCCCAGGTGGCCGACGTGCTCGCGCTGGGCGGCGACGTGGACGGGAACCTGTCCGGGCTCGCCCGGTGGTGCTGGTTCCTGCTGGACCACGCCGACCCCGGGAACGCCCGGTACGGGGTGCACCTCGTCGGGCTGGGGTCGGTGCTCTACGAGCGGTACAACACGCTCGGGGACGCCGGCGCCCTGCTCCAGGGCATCGGGCTGCTGAGCCGAGCCGTCCGCGTCACCCCGGCCGGCCACGAGACGGGGCACGCGGCCCGGGCGAACCTCGCCATCGCGCTGGCCCGCCGGCACGGGCTCACGGGCTCGGCCGGCGACCTGCGGGCCGCGTTCGAGGCGTGCGGCGCCGCACTGGACGCCCCGCTGCCGCCCGAGCACCGGGAGGCCATGGCGGGGCTGCTCCTGTCCCTGCTGGCCGAGCGGGTCGGGCGCGCCCGGGACGAGCACCGCTGGGACGAGCTGGCGGCGGCGGGCCGCGCGGTCCTCGACCACCCCGGTCTGCGCGCGTACGGCCACGAGGCGGTCGCCGAGTCCTTGGAGCACCGGTTCCGGGAGGGCGGGGACGTCGCGGACCTGGACGAGTCGATCGGCCAGTGGACCGCGCTGGCGGCCGCTTTCCCGGACAGCCATGGCGCCCCGCAACGCGCCTACTGCCTCCTGCGGCTGGGCCATGCGCACTGGCTGCGTTTCGAGCACGACGCCCGGCCGGGCGACCTCGACGCCGTGGTCGACGCCAACGAGCGGGCCCTGGCCCTCGTGCCCGGTGACGTGTCCCTCCGCTGGGAGGTCCTGCGCAAGCTGGGTGTCGCCCTCCTGGAGCGCGTGGACCGGAAGGTGACGGCGGGTGACGTGGAGCGGGCCGTGGCGGTGATCCGCGAGGGGCTCGCCGACCGGGACGGCCACCGGGCCCCGCCCCACCTCCGCGCGGTACTCACCAGGGCGCTGCCTCGGGCGCTGTGGTCGCGGTACACGCTCACCCGGCGCGCGGAGGACCTGGCCGAGACGGCGGAGCTGCTGCGGTCGGCCGCCGTCCGGGAGGCGCCGTCCCCGGGTGCCGTGCTGCTGTTCGGCGCCCTCGCCACGCAGGTGCACCGCGCGCGGTACCGGGCCGGTCAGGGGCTCGGCGCGCTGCACGAGTCGGTGGCCGCGGGGCGCGCCGCGCTGGCGGCCGTTCCGGAGGACCACGCCGGACGGCCCGAGGTGCTGGTGCAGCTCGTTCTGTCGCTGGGCGCCCTGTTCCAGCACACCGCCGAACTTCCCGTACTGGACGAGGCGGTGGACCTGGGGCGCGAGGCGGTCCGGGCGGTCGGGGACGACGCGCCCGACGGCCCGGGCGCGGTGAACGCCCGGTACGTCCTGGGCACGGCCCTGGCGGAGCGGGGCGCGCGCACCGGTGGCCTCGACGACCTGGACGAAGCCGTACGGACACTGCGTCACCTGCACTCCTCCGGGGCGCCGTTGACGTCCCGGGATCTGCACGGCCTCGGGTTCGCGCTCGCGCAGCGGTCCGAGCGGACCGGTGACCGGGCGGAGCTCGACGAGGCCGTCACCCTGCTGCGCGGGGCGGCGGAGGACTGCGACGAGGAGGAGGCGATCGTGCTCTCCGGACTCAGCAGCGCCCTCCTGCGCCGCTACCGTCTCGGCGGCGGACCGGACGATCTGGACGAGGCCCTGGTGGTCGCCCGGCGGGCCGCCGACGCGGCCGGGGAACACGATCCGGGGGCGCTGCCCACGCTGTCCGCCCTGGTCGCCGCGCTGATCGAGGAACGGCATCGCCGTCCGGGCCAGGTCGACGCGGACGAGCTGGTCGCCCTGTGCCGGCGCCTGATCGACCTCGCCCCGCCCGGCCACGCGGCCCTGGGCGCGTTCCACCACAACCTGGGGATCGCCCGCAAGGAACGGGCCGACGCGCTCGAACCCGATGAGCTGCACACGATGTTCAGCACGCTCACCGGGCGCCCGGTGATCCCCTTCACCATGGTCGAGGCGGTCAACGACCTGACCACGGCGGCGCGGAGCGAGAGCCTGCCGCCCTCGCAGCGCGTCCGTTCGGCCTGGGCGGCGGGCCTGACGCTCGTTCCGCTGGACGTGCTGTGGGCGCACGACCTGCTGGAGTACGCGGTGGGTCTCATCCCGCTCGTCGCCCCGCGCCGCATCGCACGCGTCGACCAGCAGCACGCCGTGAAGAACCTGTCCGACCTGGTCACGTTCACCGCGGCCGTGGCCCTCGACGCGGGTGAGCAGCGCCACCCGGACCTGCGGCACCTGCCGCTCCTGCCGGACGCCTGGCCGCGGGCGCTGCGGTCCGTGGAGCTGGGCCGTGCCGTCCTCCTCAGCCAACGGCTGGAGACCCGCGGGGACATCTCCGAGCTGAGGCGGCGGCACCCCGTGCTCGCCGACCGGTTCGTGCGCCTGCGCGACACCCTCGACGGCGAGGGCGGCGAGGAGAGTGAGGACAGGAAGAGCAGCGGGGCTCCGGACCGGCCCCGCGCGGCCGCCGAACTCACCGCCACCATCGACGAGATCCGTGCCCTGGAGGGCTTCGACTCCTTCGCCCGGCCGCCGGACACCGCGAGCCTCCTGGCCACGGCCGAGGAGGGGCCGGTGGTGGTGTTCACCTGCAACCCGGCGCGGTGCGACGCCCTCCTGGTCACGGGCGGGGGCGTGCGCCACCTGCCGCTCCCCGGCCTGGTGTACGCCGAACTGGCCGCACAGGCCGACCTGTTCCACCGTACGCTCACGGTCGCCGGCGACCCCGACGGCGACTGGCGTACGCAGAAGGAGGCGCAGCGGACGCTGAGCGGCATCCTGGGGTGGCTGTGGGACGTGGCCGCCGAGCCGGTCCTGACGGCGCTGCGGATCGGCCCCGGCTCCGGCGACGGCGGTGATCCGCCCCGGGTGTGGTGGTCTCCCGGCGGTCTGCTCGGCTCACTGCCGCTGCACGCGGCCGGCCACCACGCCGAGTCCGTCGCCGGGCGCGGTGACCGTACGGTTCTGGACCGGGTCGTCTCCTCGTACACGCCGACGATCCGCGCGCTGCGGCACGCCCGGCGGCCCCGGGCGGCGGGCGGCGGGCCGGGACGGTCGCTGATCGTCTCGATGCCCGACACGCCGGGCGCCCCGCCGCTGGCGGGTGCCGCGGAGGAGGCGGCGGCGGTCGCGGCGGTGCTGCCCGATCCGGTGATCCTCTCCGGGGCGACGACCCGGACGGCGGTCCTCGCCGCGCTCGCCGGGGCGCGCTTCGTCCACCTGGCCTGTCATGCCGTCACCGATGCCGCCGACCCGTCGCTCGGCCGGCTGCTGCTCGGGGACCACCTGACGCGTCCGCTGACGGTCGCCGGGGTCGCGGCGGTGGCGCTCGACGGGGCGGAGCTGGCGTACCTGTCGGCCTGCCGGACGACGTACACCGCCGCGGCCGACCTGCTGGACGAGGCCATCCATCTGACGAGCGCGTTCCAGCTGGCCGGGTTCCGGCACGTGGTGGGCACCCTGTGGGAGGCCGACGACGAGATGTCGGGGCGGATCGCGGACGGGTTCTACCGGGCGTTGTCGGGGCCGGGCGGGCTGGACTGCGCCCGGTCCGCCGCCGCGCTGCGCACGTCCGTCCTCGCGCTGCGGGACGACTTCCCCGGCACGCCGTCGCTCTGGGCGGGCCACCTCCACGCCGGTGCCTGACCGGCGCGCGGGCCCACCGCCCGCAGCCACCGCTCCAGCGGGTGCTCCAGCCAGTGGTAGGCGGCGGCCGAGAGGCCGAGGCTGGTGGCGAGGACCAGGAGCCAGAGCGTGAGCGTGCCGTGGACGCGGCCGGCGAGGACGCGGATCACGATCTCGTGGAGCAGGTACCAGGCGTACGACCAGTGTCCGAGCCGTACCGTCCACGTACCGCCGAGGCCGGTCGTCCGGCCGTCGCGGTCCGCCTGCGCGGCCGCGGCCACCAGGAGGGCGAACAGGGGCGTGACGAGCAGGTGGGAGGCGGTGTACGGGCTGTACCAGAGGGCGTCGGGGACGGCGGCCGACCAGGGGACGAGGGCCAGGTGCCAGCCGAGCACCAGGGCGATCGCGGGCCACAGGCCGAGCGGGGGCCGCCATCCGCGTGCCACGGCCAGGCCGGTCACCACGCCGAGGAGGAACTGGAGCACCCGGGTCAGGGGCAGGTAGTCCAGCGCCCACGCGCGCGTGCCGCTGTCGTCGAGCAGGGCTCCCGACAGCCACAGCGCCACCACAGCCACGCAGCACACGCCCGCGATCCACCGCCTGCCGCGCACCGAGCGGACGGCGGGGAGCGCCATGAGGAGCGGGAAGATGAGGTAGAAGAACGCCTCGTCGCTGAGGGACCAGGCGGCCGGATTGCCGCCGCGCAGCACGACGGGGTCCGGCACCCAGGCGTGGACCAGGAGCAGGGTCGCGGCGACCGCCTTCGCCGTGACCGCCTTGCCGAGGGCGAGCCAGGCGGCCACCGACAGGGCGGTGGTGGCGGCGAGCAGGGGCCAGATGCGGGCGAAGCGGCGCCAGAGGAACACCGTCACGGGGACGCGCCTGCCGTCGTACGTCCAGGCGAGGACGAAGCCGGACAGGACGAAGAAGAACGTCACCCCGCTGCGGCCGTACCAGGCCAGTGCGCTGACGCCGGGGATCTCCCCGGCCTGCCGGGACAGGTGGTAGAGGACGACCAGCAGGGCCGCCCAGAACCGCAGCCCGGTGAGGGACGGGAGCCGGTCCCGGCCGGTGAGGTCTACGGGGGTGGTGCTGGGGGGCATCCCGCGATTATGGGGTACGCCGGCTCAGTCGCTCAGTCGGGTGCGGCCGAGGTGATGTGGCTGAGGACGCACCGCCAGCGGCCGTCGTGCCGCATGAAGACGTCGGTGGTCCACTCGTCGGCGTCGAACCGCTCGCCTCGGTAGTGGGCGGTGTTCACGACGCGGGCGGTGAACAGGGCGGTGTCGCCGTGGACGCGGACGCGCGGTTCACCGACCGGCTCCATCGCCGAGTGGGTGAGGTCGCCGGAGGCGACGAGGGTGAGGAAGTGGTCACGGGTGGAGACGCCCGTGTCCGACACGATGACCCAGTCGTCGGCCATGTACGCGCCGATGCGTTCGGCGTCGTTCGACACGATCGCGGCGGCCCAGCCCGCCACGGCGTCGGCGAGCTGGTCCCTCGGGTCGTCGGCGTCGGGCACGTCAGAACCCGCCGCCGCCGAAGTCGCCTCCGCCGAAGCCGCCGCCACCGAAGTCACCGCCGCCGAACCCGCCGCCGTCGCCACCGCCGAAGTCCGAGCCGTTGAAGTCGCCGCCGGAGAAGTCGCCGCCCTCGTACCCGTCGCCGCCGTACTCCCCCGCGTACGCGGGGGTGGAGAGCATCGTGCCGAGCATGGTGCCCATGAGCAGGCCGGGCAGCAGGCCGCCGCCGAAGTAGCCGCCGGCCCAGGGCCCGTACGCCGGTCCCGCCTCCCAGTAGGGGCGGCGGCCGTGTTCGGTCTCGACCGTGCGCGTCATCGGGTCCTGCCCCTCGGCGAGCCGTGCGGCGTCGGCCGCGCAGACCGGCACCTCGCGCGCCGCGCCGCCGGCCGGGGCCCACTCCACCTCGGTGTCGGCCGGGCCGTGGCGCGGGTCGAAGAAGCAGGGTGCCCGCCGCTCGGGAAGCGGGCGGCCCTCGCGGCGGGCGGTCAGGACGGCCAGCGCGTACCGGCCGTCCTCGATGGCCTCGGTCACGCCCCGTACGTCATGGGGGTGCCGGGCCTGGCCCATCAGGGACTTGGCCTTGTCGTACGAGTCGAGGGCGCGCTCGTAGTCGGCGCGCATCGCGTCGTCGGCGCCCTTCTCGGCGGGGTGGAAGTCGAGCCGGTCGAGTTCCTCGCCGTACGCGGTGATGTCCTCGTCGACGACGACCCGCAGCTTCTCCAGGGCTTCCTGCTCCTGGCGCTGCCGGCCGAGCCGCCGGCGGCGGGTGACGGTGAGGGCGGCGGCGCCGCCCGCGGCGGCGAGGGCGCCGACGGTGATCAGTCCGGCGACCGGGGCGCGCTCACCGGGGACGCCGGACCAGGAGGCGGGTGCCTCGCCGCGGGCCTGCGGGAGGGCCTGGTCGACGAAGTTGTTCAGCTCGGTGCCGGCGTCCACGCCGGGCTGGCGGACGGACTGGACGACGTTCTGGACGGCCTGGTTCGTCATCACGGCCCGGTCCGCACCGGCGGCGAAGGCGTCGCCGAGGCGTACGCCGTACAGGCCGGTGATGCCGGTCTGGGTGCGGAGGTTCTGCAGGAGGCCCGCTTGCGGGAACTCCGCGGTGGCGGGCAGGACCGCCACGAAGACCGGTTTGTCGGCGTCCCGGATCTTGTCCGCCAGGGCGTCGGCCTCGGCCTTCGGCAGCTGATCGGCGGCGTCGGGGTGGACGTACACCGGGCCCTGCTTCAGAGCCTCGGCCGCACCCTGGAGCCCCGTGTCCCTGGCGCCCGCGCCGGGAGCCAGGGCCAGGAGCAGCAGGAGCGTCAGCCCCGCCACGACCGACAGGAGAGTGAACGGCCTGGTCCTCATACCACCGACGCTACCCCAAATGGGGGTAAAGGGGACATATAGCCAGAACCGAGTAGGAGGGATTATTCCGCCGGGTTCACGCCCGCCCGCAGCAGACCGTAGGTGTACGCGTCCTCCAGGGCCTGCCAGGAGGCGGCGATCACGTTCTCCCCCACGCCGACCGTCGCCCACTCGCCCTCGCCGTCCGACGTGGTGATCAGGACCCGGGTGGTGGACTGGGTGCCGTGCTTGCCCTCCAGGATGCGGACCTTGTAGTCCACCAGCTCCAGCTTGGCGAGCTGGGGGTAGATCCGCTCCAGGCCGGCGCGCATGGCGAGGTCCAGGGCGTTGACCGGGCCGTTGCCCTCGGCGGTGGCGACGATCCGCTCGCCCTTGGCCCACAGCTTCACCGTGGCCTCGTTGGCGTGGGTGCCGTCGGGGCGGTCCTCGACGATGGCGCGCCACGACTCGGTGCGGAAGTAGCGGCGGGCGCGGCCCTCGACCTCGGCGCGCAGCAGCAGCTCGAAGGAGGCGTCGGCGGCCTCGTACGTGTAGCCCTTGAGCTCCCGCTCCTTGACGCGCTCGACGACGCGGGCGACCAGGGCGCGGTCTCCGCCGAGGTCGACGCCCAGCTCTTTGCCCTTGAGCTCGATGGAGGCGCGGCCCGCCATGTCGGAGACCAGCATCCGCATGGTGTTGCCGACGCGCTCGGGGTCGATGTGCTGGTAGAGGTCGGGGTCCACCTTGATCGCGGAGGCGTGCAGGCCCGCCTTGTGGGCGAAGGCCGAGACGCCGACGTACGGCTGGTGGGTGGAGGGGGTCAGGTTGACGACCTCGGCGATGGCGTGCGAGATGCGCGTCATCTCCTTGAGCGCCCCCTCGGGGAGCACCCGCTTGCCGTACTTGAGTTCCAGGGCGGCGACGACCGGGAAGAGGTTGGCGTTGCCGACGCGCTCGCCGTAGCCGTTGGCGGTGCACTGGACGTGCGTGGCGCCCGCGTCGACGGCGGCGAGGGTGTTGGCGACGGCGCAGCCGGTGTCGTCCTGGGCGTGGATGCCGAGGCGGGCGCCGGTGTCGGCGAGGACGGTGGAGACGACGGCCTGGATCTGGGCGGGGAGCATCCCGCCGTTGGTGTCGCACAGGATGACGACGTCGGCACCGGCCTCCGCGGCGGCGCGGACGACGGACTTGGCGTACCCCGGGTTGGCCCGGTAGCCGTCGAAGAAGTGCTCGCAGTCGACGAAGACGCGGCGGCCCTGCTCGCGCAGGTGGGTGACGGTGTCGCGGACCATGGCGACGTTCTCGTCGAGCGTGGTGCGCAGCGCGAGTTCCACGTGGCGGTCGTGCGACTTGGCGACCAGGGTGATGACGGGGGCGCCGGAGTCCAGGAGCGCCTTGACCTGGGGGTCCTCGGCGGCGGTGCCGCCGGCGCGGCGGGTGGCGCCGAACGCCACGAGCTGGGCGTGCTTGAAGCGGATCTCCTGCCGGGCGCGGGCGAAGAACTCGGTGTCGCGGGGGTTGGCCCCGGGCCAGCCGCCCTCGATGAAGCCCACGCCGAAGTCGTCCAGGTGCCGGGCGATGGTGAGCTTGTCGGCGACGGTGAGGTTGATGCCCTCGCGCTGGGCGCCGTCGCGCAGCGTCGTGTCGAAGACGTGGAAACTGTCGTCGACGGCGGCGGCGCCGGCGGCGCTGTGAAGACTGTCGGTCTCCGTGGTCATGACTGTGTTGGCTCCTGTCGGATGTGGCTCCGGGCTCCCTGGATCCACCTGCCCCCATTCTCGCGCGCCGCCGTTCCCGGCCGTGGTGGGGCCGGAAAACGAAAAGACCCCTCGCGGGTGCGAGAGGTCTGCGCGCGGGTCTGAGACACGGTGTCCACTGCCGCGGGGGTTCTGCCGCGATTCAGTGGTCACTGCGGACCGGCGCGCTGCTGCCCATAATCATGGTGGTAGCAAGCACGTCCGGAAGTCTGCCACAGATGTGAAGGCCGGTGGACCCGGGTCTCACGATGCGGTCGGCCCCGCCGGCGGGCGGGGCCGGACGGCCGTCAGGGAACGAGGCCGTCCTCGATGAACTCTCGTACGTGGGTGAGGACCGCGTCCCGGCCCGTGCCCGGTATGCCCACCGCCACGTGGACGCTGAAGCCGTCCAGCAGGGCGCGCAGCCGGGCCGCGACGCGGTCGGGGTCCATGGGGCGCAGCTCGCCGCGCGAGACGCCCTCGGCGAGCAGGGCGACCAGGTCGCGGTGCCAGGCGCCCTCGATGGCCGCCTGGCGGGCGCGGGCGTCGTCGTCGGCGTTCTGCGAGCGGTTCCAGACCTCCAGCCAGAGCGTCCAGTGCGGGTCGCGCGGGCCGTCGGGCACGTACAGGTCGACGTACGCGCCGAGCCGCTCGCGCACCGGGGCGGGGCGGGAGAGCAGCGCGCGGCGTTCGGCGCCGAGGCGGCCCTCGCTCCACTCCAGGGTCTGGAGCAGCAGCTCGTCCTTGGTGCGGAAGTAGTAGAGCAGGTGCCCGCTGCTCATGCCGACCTCGCGGCCGAGGCCCGCCATGGTGAGCCCGTCGAGCCCGCGCTCGGCGATGGTCGCCATGGCGGCGGCGAGGACCTCCTCCCGGGGCGGCGCGGTGTTGCGCCGCCGGGCGGCCGGTGTCGTGGCAGGTTCGTTCACTCGTACGTTGTACCTGATCCGCCGTGCCCGGTCCGATTCCGCTTCAGACCCTGGGCTGCTGCTGGGTGATGCAGTGGATGCCGCCGCCGCCCGCGAAGATGGTCCGCGCGTCGACGAGTGTGACCGTGCGGTCCGGGAAGAGGCGGCGGAAGATGCCCGCGGCGATCTCGTCGCGCGGGTCGTCGAAGGCGCACAGCACCACACCGCCGTTGCAGAGGTAGTGGTTGATGTAGGAGTAGTCGACCCACTCGCCGTCCTCCTGGAGGACGGTCGGGGCCGGGACCTCGACGACCTCCAGGCGGCGGCCCTTGGCGTCGGTCTGCTTGCGCAGCAGGTCCACGTTGGCCTTGCACAGCTCGTGGTCGGGGTGGGACGGGTCGGGCTGGGTGTGGGCGACCACGACTCCGGGGCGGGCGAAGGCGGCGACGATGTCGACGTGGCCACGGGTGCCGTACATGCCGTAGTCGCCGGTCAGGCCGCGCGGCAGCCAGATCGCCTTGGTGGTGCCGAGCTTGGCGTGGATCTCCGCCTCGACCTGCTCGCGGGTCCACTCGGGGTTGCGCTCGGGGCCGAGCTGGACGGTGTCGGTGAGCAGGACGGTGCCCTCGCCGTCGACGTGGATGGCGCCGCCCTCGTTGACGAGGGGCGAGGTGTGCACGGGGACGCCGACGGCGTCCGCGACATGGCGGGCGATCTTCGCGTCGTGCTCCCAGCGCGCCCAGTCCGCCGCGCCCCAGCCGTTGAACACCCAGTCGACGGCGGCCAGGCGCTCGCCGTCGGTGACGAAGGTGGGGCCGATGTCGCGCATCCAGGCGTCGTCCAGGTCCCGCTCGACCAGGTCGACGTCCGGGCCGAGCAGCTCGCGGGCGGACGCCTGGTCGCCGGGGGCGTGCACCACGGTGACCGGCTCGAAGCGGCGTACGGCGCGGGCGACGGAGGCCCATGCCTCGCGGGCCTCGCGCAGCTCCTCGTCGTTGGTGAAGGTCGGGTTGGGTCCCGGCCAGGCCATCCAGGTGCGCTCGTGCGGGGCCCACTCGGCGGGCATGCGGAAGGTACTCATGGGTGGGTCCTCAGAGGAAGTAGAGGCGGTTGAGGGAGACGGAGTCGGCGGGGTCGGAGCGGACCGGGTCGCCGTCGAGGGTGACGAGCCCGGTGCGGCCGTCGACGCCGACCTGGCCGATGCGGGAGTTGAGGAGCAGGTTCCCGGGGCCGATGCCGCGGGTGCCGCGTACGGCGACCCGGCGGCGGCGGGTGGGCATCAGGTCGTTGCCGGCCTGGGCCGCCGCGCCGGAGACGAACGCCACGGAGATGTCGGCGGCGGTGGCCCCGAAGGCGCCGAACTGCGGTCCGAGCACCAGGGGTTCGCAGGTGTCGGTGGCGGCGTTCGGGTCGCCCACGACCCCGTACGCGGGGAAGCCCGACTTGAGGACGAGCTGCGGTTTGGCGCCGAAGTACTCGGGCCGCCACAGCACGACGTCGGCGAGCTTGCCGACCTCCAGCGAGCCGACCTCGTGCGCGAGGCCGTGGGCGATCGCCGGGTTGATGGTGAGCTTGGCCATGTAGCGCAGGACGCGGGCGTTGTCGTCGCCGTCCCCGTCGCCCTCCAGCGGGCCCAGCTCGGCCTTCATCTTCCCGGCCATGGCGAAGGTCCGGCGTACGGTCTCGCCGGCCCTGCCCATGCCCTGCGCGTCCGACGACGTGATCCCGATCGCGCCGAGGTCGTGCAGGACGTCCTCCGCGCCCATCGTCCCGGCCCTGATCCGGTCGCGGGCCATGGCCGCGTCGCCGGGCAGGTCGGTCTTCAGGTCGTGTACGGAGACGATCATTCCGTAGTGCTCGGCGACCGCGTCCCGCCCGAAGGGGAGGGTGGGGTTGGTGGACGAGCCGATGACGTTGGGGACGCCCGCCATCTTCAGGACGTTGGGGACGTGCCCGCCGCCGCAGCCCTCGATGTGGAAGGCGTGGATGGTGCGCCCCTCCAGCACCTTGAGGGTGTCCTCCACGGACAGGCACTCGTTGAGGCCGTCGCTGTGCAGGGCGACCTGGACGTCGTACTCCTCGGCGACCCGCAGCGCGGTGTCCAGGGCGCGGGTGTGGGCGCCCATGTCCTCGTGGACCTTGAAGCCGGACGCCCCGCCCTCGGCGAGCGCCTCCACCAGGGGCGCGTCGTGGGAGGAGGAGCCGCGGCCGAGGAAGCCGATGTTGACGGGCCAGGCGTCGAAGGCGTTGAAGGCGTGGCGCAGCGCCCAGGGCGAGTTGACGCCGACGCCCCAGACGGGGCCGAACTCCTGGCCGATGATCGTGGTGACGCCGGAGGCGAGCGAGGCCTCCATGATGCGCGGCGACAGCAGGTGGACGTGGGTGTCGACGGCTCCGGCGGTGGCGATGAGGCCTTCGCCGGAGACGATGGAGGTGCCGGTGCCGACGACGACGTCGACGCCGTCGAGGGTGTCGGGGTTGCCGGCCCGGCCGATCGCGTGGATGCGGCCCTCGCGGATGCCGATGGACACCTTGCGGACGCCCTGGACGGCGTCGATGACCAGCACGTTGCTGATGACGACGTCGCAGGTCTCGCGGACGGCGGCGGCCTTGAGGTGCAGTCCGTCGCGGGCGGTCTTGCCGAAGCCGGCGAGGAACTCGTCGCCGGGCTTCTGGGCGTCGGACTCGACGCGGACGGTGAGGCCCGAGTCGCCGAGGCGGACGCGGTCGCCGGCGCGGGGGCCGTGGGTGGCGGCGTACTCGTGGGGGGTGAGGCGGCGCGCTTCGGCGGGGTGGCCTCCGGGGCGGCTCATCGCTGGACCTCCTGGTCGGTCGTGTCCGGTACGCCGAGGTAGCCGCAGGCGGCGGCGCGGCGCAGCGCCTCTTCGCGGGCGCCGGGCGCGTCGAGCGGTCCGTCGACCAGGCCGGCGAAGCCGATCGCGATCCGGTCGCCGCCGATGGGCAGCAGCCCGACCTCCTCGCTCTCGCCCGGCCCGAAGCGCACGGACGACCCGGCGGGGACGGCGAGCCGCATGCCGTAGGCGAGGGCGCGGTCGAAGTCGAGCCGCGGGTTGGCCTCGAAGAAGTGGTAGTGCGAGGTGACGGAGACCGGCACGCTCGCGGTGTTGGTGACGCGCAGCCGCAGCGAGGGCTCGGGGTCGGCGTGCATCGGCCCGGGCAGCAGCGCGCCGGGCGCGTCGCCCTCCTGGCCGCCCCCGCCGATGGGGTCGGCGACCACGGCGAGCCGGGAGCCGTCGTCGAAGACGGCCTCCACGTGGACCTCGGTCACGACGTCGGCGACGCCGGGCAGGACGTCGTCGGGGCCGAGCACCGAGCGGGCCGCCTCGATGGCCTCGGCGAGCCGCCGCCCGTCGCGGGCCGCCTCGCAGACGGTGTCCGCGATCAGGGCGGTCGCCTCGGGGACATTGAGCCGCAGACCGCGGGCCCGGCGGGCCCGGGCGAGTTCGGCGGCGCCGAAGATCAGCAGCCGGTCGCGCTCCGTGGGGGTCAGTCGCACGTCACCACACCTCCTGTTTGAGCAACACTCTAACCATAGAAATCCAGCGATGGAACCATTGACGGGACTGGCGAGCATGGGTCACATTGAGCGTCACTCTAAAGTCGACGAGCAGAGCGGGGAGACGCCCATGCCGATTGAACAGCGCGGAGTCGACACCATCCCGGAGGCGGAACGCACCAGCGGGCCGCGGGACCTGGTCTCGATCCTGCTGGGCTCGAACCTGTGCCTCGGCGTGATCGTGTTCGGGTGGCTGCCGGTGTCCTTCGGGCTGGGCCTGTGGCCGGCGGTCACCTCGGTGCTGGCCGGCACGGTCGTCGGTGTCGCCTTCACCGCCCCGCTCGCCCTGGTCTCGCTGCGCACGGCGACGAACCTGTCGACGTCCAGCGGCGCGTTCTTCGGCGTGCGCGGCAGGCTCGTCGGCTCGGTCGTCGGACTGCTGCTGTCGCTGGGCTACACGGCGCTGACCCTGTGGATCGGCGGCGACGTCGTGCTCGGTACCCTCGCCCGGCTCTTCGGCGTCCCGACCGGCCCGGCGGCGCACACCCTGGTGTACGTCCTGCTCGCCGGCTGCACCGTGGCCGCCGCCGTGTTCGGCTACCGGCTGCTGCTGCGGATCAGCAGGTACCTGGCGGTCGGCATGACGCTGATCCTCGCGCTCGGCGTCCTCGCCTACGCCGGGGACTTCACCGCCGCGCCGGTGGCGGACACCCCGTACCTGCTGGGCTCCTTCTGGCCGACCTGGCTGCTGTCCGCCGTGGCGGCGGGCCTGAGCGGGCCGGTCGCCTTCATCACCCTGCTCGGCGACTACACGCGGTACGTCTCACCCGAGCGGCACAGCCCCCGCCGGGTGCTGCGGGCCACGTGCCTGGGGCTGTGCCTCGGCCTCCTGCTGCCCCAGCTGTTCGGCACGTTCACCGCGCTCGCCGCGCGGGCGGGGCTGGACTACGCGGGGCCGCTCGTCGCCACGGCGGCGCCCTGGTACCTGCTCCCGCTCCTGGTCGCGGCCGGCGCCGGGTCGGTCGGTAACGCGGGCCTGATGCTCTACTCGATGGGCCTCGACCTCGACGCCATCGTGCCGCGGGCGTCCCGCGCCACGGCCACCCTGGTGGTGGCGGCCGTCGCCACGGCGTTCGTCTTCGCGGGCCACTTCGCGTGGGACGCGCAGGCGGCGATGACGTCGTTCGTGCTGCTGCTGACCGCGATCGGTACGCCCTGGGCGGTCATCACGCTCATCGGCCACGTCCGCTGCGGCGGCCGCTACGACCCCGAGGCGCTCCAGGTCTACAACCGCCGGGCGAAGGGCGGGATCTACTGGTTCCGCGCCGGCTGGCACCCCCGCGCCACGGCGTCCTGGGCGCTCGGCGCGGCGGTGGGCCTGGCGGGCGTCTCCACGCCGCTGTACGAGGGGCCTCTGCCGGCGCTGACCGGCGGGGTCGACCTGAGCTTCGTCCTGTCCGGCCTGGTCGGCGGCGCGGTGTACGCCGCGCTGACGGCCGGCGCCCGGGCCGCCGCTCCCGCCCCGGGCGCCCTCGTGGCTCCCGCCCCCGAGACCGCCGCGCCCTGACGCGCGGCGACGCGGAACGCCCGTGCCTGTCGAGCGGGAGGCACGGGCGTTGCCGTACGACGCACACCGGGAAGCCCCGGCGAAATCAGCCGACCTGGTGGGTCCAGCCGTGCGGGTCGGCCTGGGCGCCGGTCTGGATCGCCAGCAGCGTCTCGCGGAGCTTCAGGGTGACCTCGCCGGGCTCGCCGCCCGACTGGGTCCACTCGCCGCCGGCCGACTTGACCGTGCCGACCGGCGTGATGACGGCGGCCGTGCCGCAGGCGAAGACCTCGGTGAGCGTGCCGTTCTCGGTGTCGCTCCTCCACTGGTCGATCGAGACGCGGGCCTCCTCGGCCTCGTACCCGAGGTCGCGGGCGAGCCGGAGCAGCGAGTCACGGGTGATGCCGGCGAGCAGGGAGCCGGTCAGGGTGGGCGTGACGATCCTCGTCGGCTTCCCGTCCCGGCCCCCGTACACGAAGTACAGGTTCATGCCGCCGAGTTCCTCGACCCACTTGTGCTCGACCGCGTCGAGGTAGGCCACCTGGTCGCAGCCCTTGGCGGCGGCCTCGGCCTGTGCCAGCAGCGACGCGGCGTAGTTGCCGCCGGTCTTGGCGAAGCCGATGCCGCCGGGGACGGCGCGGACCCGGTCCTGGGACAGCCAGATCGAGACGGGCTTCACGCCGCCGGGGAAGTACGCGCCGGCGGGTGAGGCGATCACGAGGAACAGGTACTCGTTGGCCGGGCGGACACCCAGGCCGACCTCGTTGGCGATCATGAACGGCCGCAGGTAGAGCGACTCCTCACCGCCGTGCGGCGGCACCCAGGCCTGGTCCTGCTGGACCAGCGCGTCGCACGCGGCGACGAACGTCTCGACCGGCAGCTCCGGCATGGCCAGGCGCCGGGCCGAGGCCTGGAACCGCTCGGCGTTGGCCTCGGGCCGGAACATGGAGACGGAGCCGTCGGGGCGGCGGTAGGCCTTCAGCCCCTCGAAGATCTCCTGCGCGTAGTGCAGGGTCATGTTCGCCGGGTCGACCGACAGCGGCGCGTACGGCGTGAGCTGGGCGTCGTGCCAGCCGCGCCCTTCCGTCCACTTGATCGTCACCATGTGGTCGGTGAAGTGGCGGCCGAATCCGGGGTTGGCCAGGATCGCCTCGCGCTCCGCGTCGGACAGCGGGTTCGAGGAGGGCTTGAGCTCGATCGTGGGCGTCGTCGTCATGAGTGCTGTGTCCTTCACCGTTTGTGTGTGACGGACCGCGCTCACGCCGCTGCACCTGCTTGGACGTCCGAGCTTTACCGCATGCCGCGGCCCCGCGTTCGATTATCGCTCGCGCGGCCCGTGCAAGGAAACGGCTGGAGTGCGGTCCAGGGTTGATGGTGGCACCCGGGGCCGCACAGGAGAAGCCGCCGGGTCCGTGTGCGACCCGGCGGCTGTGTGGTGTTCCTCAGTCGGCGGGTCAGCTCGCTACGCGTACCGCGAGCGCGTCGCCGATCTCGTCCGTCGTCCGCGGCGCGGCGCCGTCCCGCTCCGCCAGGTCGGCGGCGACCGTCTCCTCGATGCGGGCGGCCTCGGTCTCGAACCCGAGGTGGCGCAGCAGCAGCGCGACGGACAGGATCGTCGCGGTGGGGTCGGCCTTGCCCTGGCCCGCGATGTCGGGCGCGGAGCCGTGGACGGGCTCGAACATCGACGGGAACTCGCCCGTCGGGTTGATGTTGCCGGACGCGGCCAGGCCGATGCCGCCGGTCACGGCGGCGGCGAGGTCGGTCAGGATGTCGCCGAAGAGGTTGTCGGTGACGATGACGTCGAAGCGCTCGGGCTGGGTGACGAAGAAGATCGTCGCGGCGTCGACGTGCAGGTAGTCGGTGGTGACCTCGGGGTACTCCTGGCCGACCTTGTCGAAGATCTTCTTCCACATGTGGCCGGCGTAGACGAGCACGTTGTTCTTGTGGACCAGCGTCAGCTTCTTGCGCGGGCGGGCCTGGGCGCGCTCGTAGGCGTCCCGGACCACGCGCTCGACGCCGTACGCCGTGTTGACGCTGACCTCGGTGGCGACCTCGGCGGGCGTCCCGGTGCGCAGGGAGCCGCCGTTGCCGGTGTACGGGCCTTCGGTGCCCTCGCGCACGACGACGAAGTCGATGTCGGGGCGGCCCGCCAGCGGGGTGGCCGTGCTCGGGAAGAGCTTGGAGGGGCGCAGGTTGACGTAGTGGTCGAAGGCGAAGCGGAGCTTGAGGAGCAGCCCGCGCTCCAGGACGCCGGAGGGGACGGACGGGTCGCCGATCGCGCCGAGGAGGATGGCGTCGTGCGCCTTGAGGGCCTCCAGCTCCGCGTCGGGGAGGGTCTCCCCGGTGCGGTGCCAGCGCCGGGCACCGAGGTCGTACTCCTTGGTCTCCAGCTTCACATCCTGCGGGAGGACGGAGCGAAGGACCTTCAGGCCCTGGGCCACGACCTCCTGGCCGATGCCGTCACCGGGAACCACTGCGAGATTGATGCTGCGAGACATGTCCGCACCCTACTCCGCGTCCCATTGCCTGACATGAGCTTTCCACTATGTGGACTCGAGCCGGTGTCGGGTCCTGGTGGGCCGGACGGGTTCAGTGGCCCGTGTCGCCGCCGTTGTCCCGGCGGTCGAGGGCCCGCTGGAGCGCGGCGGCGGCATTGCGGCGCTCCGCCTCGGAGGGGCGGGGGGCGGTGTGACGGACACGGCGGACGGCGGTCTCAGCGGCCATGACGATCCACTCCTGGAGATCAGAGGATGCGAGGGCGCCGGAAGGGCGGGGAGCGCGGCCGCAGGGGTTGCCTGCCGGGGGCCGGGCGCTCTCTTCCGCCAATCGCCCGATGGAGCGAGACGTTCGGCTCCTACAAAGCTAAGCGGTTCCGGAGCGTCTGTCTCCACAATTACTCGGACTTCCTACTATCTGAGACGGAGACTCGACCGGGACTCCAGCCCCGGTCACAGAACGTCGCCGTCGCGCCAGTCGAAGAGCAGCGCGCCCGCCGCCGCCACCGGCAGCGGCCGGCCGTCCGCCGGGCGCAGATAGGTCGAGTCCTCCTCGTCCGGGAGGTGCCGCACCCCGTCCGGGCCGCAGGTCTCGACACGGCCGTTCCACAGGTGCCAGCCGCGCGCCCGGTACAGCTCGGCGCCCTCGTCGGACGCCGACAGCGCGCCGAACGCGTACGCCCCGTCGACGACCTCCTCCAGCGCCGCCATCACGCGGCCGCCCAGCCCCTGCCGGCGCCGGTCGGCGCGTACCGCGACCGCCTCCACGTACCCGACCCGGTACGAGCGGCCCGCGTGGGCCACCCGGCGCATGATCACGCTGCCGTGGGCGGCGATCCCGTGCTCGTCCTCGACGTAGGCGTGGACGCCGCCGAGCCCGTGGTCCCAGTCCTCGTCGGAGAAGTCACCGTCGAAGGCGGCGTCGAGCAGCGCCCGTATCCCGGCGAGGGTCTCGGGGGCCAGCTCATAGGTGTGGGCGGTACGCGGGGAGTCCGTGATACGGGTCGTCATACGGGCCACTCTGGCAGCGCCGACGGGGCGCGGGGTGGTGAACCGGCCATCGCCGGCGTCCCACCGCCGCGCCCCCGTCACGCCCCTCGCGGACGCCCGCGCTCAGAGCCGTCCGCCGGTGAGCCGGGACAGCGGGCCGCGCTGCCGCAGACCGGCCCGGCGACCGAGGGCGTACGAGGACGCCACCACGGTCACCACACCGGCGCTCGCACCGGCCGCGATGGCCTTTCGGGCCTTCACCAGCGTCCAGGCCACGCCCGCCTTGCCGACGGTCTGCCCGGCCGCCGTGCTGACCGCCGACTGGACGGTCCTGGCGGCGGACTTCGCCTTCTCGGTCGTCGCCCCGCCGATCCCGGCGAGGGTTTCCTTGCCGCTGCGCGCGGCCCCGGACGCGGACTTCGCGGCGTCCTGCGCCGTGCTCCGCGCGTTCTTGGCGCCGTCCTGCGCCCGGTCCTTGGTCGCGGTGGCGGCCCGCGAGGCGGTCTTGGTCGTCGAAGTCTTGTTCGTGTCAGCCATGCACTGCGGATAACCGCTCGGCGGCCCCGCAAACTGACGCCAGCTCACGGCCGCGCCGAGGGCTCGGGAGTCCCGTCCGGCCGTGAACGCCTGGCACGGCCCCCCAGAGGGGGCCGGGGCGGGTCCGGGCGGCGGATCTTCGTGCGGTACGCGCACGAGAACCGCCCCCGTCCGGCGTGGGGGCCGGGACGGGGGCGGGGCTCAAGGGGACGGACGTCACCCCTGCCGGGGGCTTCAGCCCATGTGCGGGTACGTGTAGTCCGTCGGCGGGACCAGCGTCTCCTTGATGGCGCGGGTCAGCGTCCAGCGCATCAGGTTCTGCGGGGCGCCCGCCTTGTCGTTGGTGCCGGACGCGCGGCCGCCGCCGAAGGGCTGCTGGCCGACGACGGCGCCGGTCGACTTGTCGTTGATGTAGAAGTTGCCCGCGGCGTACCGCAGCTTCTCCATGGTGTGCGCGGCGGCGGCGCGGTCACCCGCGATGACCGAACCGGTCAGCGCGTACGCCGACACCGACTCCATCTGCTCCAGCATGGCGTCGTACTGGTCGTCCTCGTAGACGTGGATCGCGAGGATCGGCCCGAAGTACTCGGTGGTGAAGACCTCGTTGTCCGGGTCGGTGCACTCGATGACCGTCGGGCGGACGAAGTAGCCGACCGAGTCGTCGTAGGTGCCGCCGGCGACGATCGTGCAGGACGGGTCGGCCTTGGCGCGGTCGATGGCGGCCTTGTTCTTGGCGAAGGACCGCTCGTCGATGACGGCGCCGATGAAGTTCGACAGGTCGGTGACGTCACCCATGCGGATGCCGTCGACCTCGGCCGCGAACTCCTCCTTGAAGCCGGAGTTCCAGATCGAGGCCGGGATGTACGCGCGCGAGGACGCCGAGCACTTCTGGCCCTGGAACTCGAAGGAGCCGCGGGTCAGCGCGGTCTTCAGGATGGCGCGGTCGGCGCTGGGGTGGGCGACGACGAAGTCCTTGCCGCCGGTCTCGCCGACGATGCGGGGGTAGCCCCGGTACTTCTCGATGTTGTTGCCGACCGTCTTCCACAGGTGCTGGAAGGTCTTGGTCGAGCCGGTGAAGTGGATGCCGGCCAGCTCGGGGTGGTGCAGGGCCACCTCGGAGACGGCGATGCCGTCGCCGGTCACCAGGTTGATGACGCCCTTGGGCAGGCCGGCCTCCTCCAGCAGCTCCATCAGCAGCACGGCGGCGTGGGTCTGCGTCGGGGACGGCTTCCAGACCACCACGTTGCCCATGAGGGCGGGGGCGGTGGGCAGGTTGCCCGCGATGGCGGTGAAGTTGAAGGGCGTGATCGCGTAGACGAAGCCCTCGAGCGGGCGGTGGTCGAGGCGGTTCCACACGCCCGGGGAGTTCGCCGGCGGCTGCTCGGCGAGCAGGTCGCGGGCGTACTTGACGTTGAAGCGCCAGAAGTCGACGAGCTCGCACGGGGTGTCGATCTCGGCCTGCTGGACGGTCTTCGACTGGCCGAGCATCGTCGAGGCGGCCATGGTCTCGCGCCACGGGCCGGCCAGCAGCTCGGCGGCGCGCAGGATGATCGCCGCGCGGTCGTCGAAGGACATCGCGCGCCACGCCGGGGCGGCGGCGAGGGCCGCGTCGATGGCGTCCTGGGCGTCCGCCTGCGTGGCGCCGGCGAAGGTGCCGAGGACCTTGGCGTGGTTGTGCGGCTGCACGACGTTCACCCGCTCACCGCCGCCCATCCGCTTGACGCCGCCGATGGTCATCGGGAGGTCGATCGGGTTCTCGGACAGCTCCTTGAGCTTGGCCTCGAGGCGGGTGCGCTCGGCCGAGCCGGGGGCGTAGGTGTGAACCGGCTCGTTGACCGGAGCGGGGACCTGGGTCACAGCGTCCATGAGTTCCGTAACTCCTTCAGTTCTTGGTGATCATCGAGCGGACGAAGAACAGCAGGTTGGCCGGCTTCTCCGCGAGGCGGCGCATGAAGTACCCGTACCAGTCGGTTCCGTACGCGGTGTAGACGCGCATCCGGTGGCCCTCGGCGGCGAGCCGCACGTGCTCGTCGCTGCGGATCCCGTAGAGCATCTGGAACTCGTACTCGTCCAGTTTGCGCCCTGCGCGGCGGGCGAGCTCCTGGGTGATGGCGATGAGTCGCGGGTCGTGGGACCCGATCATCGGGTAGCCGTCGCCCTCCATCAGGATCCGCAGGATCCGGACGTACGCCTTGTCGATCTCCGCCTTGTCCTGGTACGCGACGGAGGCGGGCTCCTTGTAGGCCCCCTTCACGATACGCACCCGGCTGCCGTTCGCGGCGAGGCGACGGGCGTCCTCCTCGGTGCGGAAGAGGTACGCCTGGATGACGCAGCCGGTCTGCGGGAAGTCCTTCCGCAGCTCCTCGTGGATGGCGAACATCGAGTCGAGGGTGGTGTGGTCCTCCGCGTCCAGGGTGACCGTGGTGCCGATGGCGGCGGCCGCCTCGACGACCGGGCGGACGTTGGCGAGGGCCAGCTCGTGGCCCCCCTCCAGCGCCTGGCCGAACATCGACAGCTTGACCGACATCTCGGCCCGGGCGCCCAGGCCGAGGTCCTCCAGGTGCTCGATGAGCTCCATGTAGGCGTCGCGGGCGTCGTAGGCCTGCTGGCGGGTCGTGATGTCCTCGCCGACCACGTCCAGGGTGACCTCCAGGCCCCTGTCCGTCGTCTCCCGGACGATCGGGACGACCTGCTCGACGGTCTCGCCGGCGATGAAGCGGCCGACGACCTGCTTGGTGCCCGGGGCGGCAGAGACGAAGCGGCGCATCTTGTCACTGCGCGACGCGGCAAGGATCACGGGACCCAGCACGGGGCACCTCCACGGAACACGGATGGAAGGGGGCTGCCGCGGAACATTCCACGACGGCACGGAGAACCACCGTGAAACCTAAGGATCGCTCGGATGCCGGGCCATCGACAGCTGTCACGCATCCGTGCCCCGCATCTCATACAGATGTCTGAACCGGTGGCAGAATGTCCGGGTGAAGGCCGATTACCAAGAGCTGGTGGACGAGATCTCGGCGCTGCTGGGCGCCCCGGCGACGCTGGAGAACCGCGACTTCGGGCTGATCGCCTTCGGCGCCCACGACAGTGACGACGACACCGCCATGGACCCCGTCCGGACGCGCTCGATCCTCACCCGGAAGTCCACCCCCGCGGTGCGGTCCTGGTTCGAGGGCTTCGGCATCACCCGGGCGACCGGCCCGGTCCGCATCCCCGCCGCCCCGGACGCGGGCGTCCACCGCGGCCGGATCTGCCTCCCGGTACGCCACCGGGGCGTCGTCCTCGGGTACGTGTGGCTCCTGGACGCCGACCCGGGGCCCCCGCCCGGCCGGCTGGCGGCGGCCATGGAGGTGGCGACCCGGATCGGGGCCCTGCTGGCCGACGAGGAGCGGGCGGACGCCGACCTGTCGCGGGAGCTGCGGGCCGTGCTGACGGCCGAGCGGGGCTGGCAGTACGACATGGCGCTCACCGCCCTGCGCACGGCACTGGGCCGGGACGCGGACGGCCTGCACGCCCTGCTCTGCGTCGCCCCCTGGCCGGCCCCCGGCACCCCGTCCCCGCGCACCGCCCCCGGCGCGGCGGCCCTGTGCACGGTGCCGTGGCCGGGACCGGAGCAGGGGCAGGGCGGGGGGTACGGGCTCGCCGCCCTGATCCGGCTCCGTTCGGCGGACTCCCTGACCCCGGCGCTCACGGCGGCCGACCGCCTCCGGGACGCGGCGGGCGGCGCCCCGGCCGGCGCCACGCCGACGACCGCGTGGGCCGTGCGCGGCGGGGGCCCCGTCGTCGGGGTGGCCGATCCGCGGCGGGGCGTCGGCGACCTGGGCGCGGCGTGGCGGGAGGCGACGTCCGCCGCCCGGGCGGCCGGGGCCCAGCCCCGGCTCGGGCCACTGGCCCGCTGGGCGTCGATCGGACCGTACCGCCTGCTGACGGCGCTCCCCGCGGTCCCGCCGCACGACCCGGCGGTCCGCACCCTGCTGTCCCCCGCCCACACGGAACTGGCCCGCACCGCCGAGGTGTTCCTCGACAGCGCGGGCCAGGCGGGCCGCACCGCGGCGGCCCTGGGCATCCACCGCCAGACGCTCTACTACCGCCTCTCCCGCGTGGAGCAGCTCACCGGGCTGGACCTCGACGACGGCGAGGACCGCCTCCTGCTCCACATGGCCCTCAAGGCGGCTCGGCTGTGACGCACGGAACCGGCCCGGTGCGCCGAGGCACCGAGCCGGTTCCGGAGGGTCGTACGAACCGTCAGGTGAGGTTCACCAGGCGGGCGGACGTGGCGCCGATCTCCTCGGCGACCTCCGTGAGCACCGCCTGCGGGAGGGTGTCGTCGACGGTGAGGACGGCGAGCGCCTCGCCGCCCTCCACCGCGCGGGCCACCTGCATGCCCGCGATGTTGAGGCCCGCCTCGCCCAGGATGCGGCCGACGGTGCCGACGACGCCCGGGCGGTCCTCGTACCGCAGGACGACCATGTGGTCGGCGAGCGCCAGGTCCACGTCGTACTCACCGACGGCGACGATCTTCTGGAGGTGCTTGGGACCGGCCAGGGTGCCGGAGACCGACACCTCCTCGCCGCCCGAGAGCGTGCCGCGGACGGTGACCACGTTGCGGTGGTCCGGGGACTCGCTCGACGTCGTCAGCCGGACCTCGACACCGCGCTCCTGCGCGAACAGCGGCGCGTTGACGTAGCTCACCGTCTCGTCGACGACGTCCTCGAACACGCCCTTCAGCGCGGACAGCTCCAGCACCTTGACGTCGTGCTGGGTGATCTCGCCGTACACCTCGACGTCGAGCCGGACCGCGACCTCGCCCGCCAGCGCGGTGAAGATCCGGCCGAGGCGCTCGGCGAGCGGCAGGCCCGGCTTGACGTCCTCGGCGATGACGCCGCCCTGGACGTTGACCGCGTCGGGGACCAGCTCGCCGGCGAGGGCGAGGCGCACCGAACGGGCGACGGCGACACCGGCCTTCTCCTGCGCCTCGTCCGTGGACGCGCCCAGGTGCGGGGTGCAGACGACCTGGTCGAGCTCGAACAGCGGGGAGTCCGTGCAGGGCTCCTTCGCGTACACGTCGAGGCCCGCGCCGGCGACCCGGCCCTCCTTGAGGGCGGAGAACAGCGCGGCCTCGTCGACGATCCCGCCGCGCGCGGCGTTGACGATGCGGACGGTCGGCTTGACCTTGTGCAGCGCCTCGTCGCCGATCAGGCCGAGCGTCTCGGGGGTCTTCGGCAGGTGGACGGTGATGAAGTCGGAGACCTCGAGCAGCTCGTCCAGCGTCAGCAGCTTGACGCCCATCTGCGCGGCGCGCGCCGGCTGGACGTAGGGGTCGTAGGCGACGATCTTCATGCCGAAGGCGGACATGCGCTGGGCGACCAGGACGCCGATGCGGCCGAGGCCGACGACACCCAGGGTCTTCTCGCTGAGCTCGACGCCCGTGTACTTGCTGCGCTTCCACTCGCCGTTCTTCAGGGCGGTGTTGGCCTGCGGGATGTTGCGCGCGGTGGCGACCAGCAGGCCGCAGGCCAGCTCGGCGGCGGTGACGATGTTGGACGTCGGCGCGTTGACGACCATCACGCCGGCCTTGGTGGCGGCGGACACGTCGACGTTGTCCAGGCCCACGCCCGCGCGGGCGACCACCTTGAGGCGGCCGGCGGCGGCGATGGCCTCGGCGTCGACCTTGGTGGCGGAGCGCACCAGGACGGCGTCCACGTCCGCGATCGCGGGCAGCAGCTCGGCCCGGTCGGCACCGTTGCAGTGCCGGATCTCGAAGTCGGGTCCGAGGGCGTCGACCGTGGCGGGCGACAGCTCCTCGGCGATCAGTACGACCGGCTTTTTGGGAAGATGCGAGCTCACGTGGGTCCTCACAAGTCCAGTGCGGACGGCCGTCCCGACGGCCGCATGCGGTGGAGGGGGCTTGCCGCGTGGAAGACGCACGACGCTGTGGGCCTGACGCGTATGTTGTCGTGAAGTGTAGTGGCGGTGGGTGGCATCTTTTCCGCCATGGCGGAAGGATCACCCGTCCGTGGTTGGACACGCGGTCCAATGCGGACCGGCGGGCCCGGACGTGATGTCCGGACCCGCCGCGCGGGGCTTACGCCTCCTCGTTGTCCACCCAGCTCATGAGCTTGCGCAGCTCCTTGCCGGTGGTCTCCAGCAGGTGCTCGGAGTCCTGCGTCTTGTACTCGT
This sequence comes from Streptomyces ficellus, assembly GCF_009739905.1. Lineage (NCBI taxonomy): Bacteria > Bacillati > Actinomycetota > Actinomycetes > Kitasatosporales > Streptomycetaceae > Streptomyces > Streptomyces ficellus. The sequence continues at coordinate 2,058,610 of NZ_CP034279.1, forward strand.
CGTACTTCTTCAGGCCGCCGTGGTACTCGTCCATCCAGTTCTTGGCGAACGTCCCGTCCTGGATCTCGGCGAGGACCTTCTTCATCTCGGCCTTGGTGGCGTCCGTGATGATCCGCGGGCCGGTGACGTAGTCGCCCCACTCGGCGGTCTCGGAGACCGACCAGCGCATCTTCTCCAGGCCGCCCTCGTACATCAGGTCGACGATCAGCTTCAGCTCGTGGAGGCACTCGAAGTAGGCGATCTCCGGCTGGTAGCCGGCCTCGACCAGGGTCTCGAAGCCCGCCTTGACCAGGGCGGACGTGCCGCCGCACAGCACGGCCTGCTCGCCGAACAGGTCGGTCTCGGTCTCCTCGGTGAAGGTCGTCTTGATGACGCCCGCGCGGGTGCCGCCGATGGCCTTGGCGTACGACAGCGCCAGCTGGAACGCGTTGCCCGTGGCGTCCTGCTCGACGGCGGCGATCGCCGGGACGCCGCGGCCCTCCTCGTACTGGCGGCGGACCAGGTGGCCCGGGCCCTTGGGGGCGACGAGGGCGACGTCGACGTTCGCGGCCGGCTTGATGAAGCCGAAGCGGACGTTGAAGCCGTGGGCGAAGAACAGCGCGTCGCCGTCCTTCAGGTTGTCCTTGATGGACTCCTCGTAGACCTGGGCCTGGATCGGGTCCGGGATCAGGACCATGATCACGTCGGCCTCGGCCGCGGCCTCGGCGGGCGTGACGACGCGCAGGCCCTGCTCCTCGGCCTTCGCCTTGGACTTGGAGCCCTCGTGCAGACCGACACGGACGTCGACACCCGAGTCACGGAGCGACAGCGCGTGGGCGTGGCCCTGGCTGCCGTAACCGATCACCGCGACCTTGCGGCCCTGGATGATGGACAGGTCGGCGTCGTCGTCGTAGAACAGCTCGGCCACTGGGTTTCTCCTTGGTGTGCTGATGTTGCGTCCCACCGTACGGCGGGGAGCGATGGGGAAGGTGAGGGGTCTCGCTACGCGGAACGGTCCAGGGCCCGCAGGCTGCGGTCCGTGATGGACCGGGCGCCACGCCCTATGGCGATCGTGCCGGACTGGACGAGCTCCTTGATGCCGAACTGTTCCAGCATCTTCAGCATGGCTTCGAGCTTGTCGCTCGACCCGGTGGCCTCGATCGTGACCGCCTCGGGCGACACGTCCACGGTCTTGGCGCGGAACAGCTGGACGATCTCGACGATCTGCGAGCGGGTCTCGTTGTCGGCGCGGACCTTCACCAGGACGAGTTCGCGCTGGATCGCGGCGCTGGGCTCGAGTTCGACGATCTTCAGGACGTTGACGAGCTTGTTGAGCTGCTTGGTCACCTGCTCCAGCGGCAGGTCCTCGACCGTGACCACGATGGTGATGCGGGAGATCTCGGGGTGCTCGGTGACACCGACGGCGAGCGAGTCGATGTTGAAGCCGCGGCGGGAGAACAGGGCGGCGATCCGGGCGAGGATGCCGGGCGTGTTCTCCACCAGGACGGAGAGCGTGTGCTTGGACATGTTCTTGACTCAGCTCTCTCTCAGTCGTCTTCGTTGTCGCCGAAGTCGGGGCGGACACCGCGGGCGGCCATGACCTCGTCGTTGGAGGTGCCGGCGGCGACCATGGGCCAGACCTGGGCGTCCTCGTGGACGATGAAGTCGACGACGACCGGGCGGTCGTTGATGGCGTTGGCCTCGGCGATGACCTTGTCGAGGTCGTCGGGGCTCTCGCAGCGCAGGGCGACGCAGCCCATGGCCTCGGACAGCTTGACGAAGTCCGGGACGCGGGTGCCGGCGCTGGGCTGCTTGCCGTCCGCCTCGGGGCCGGAGTGCAGCACGGTGTTGGAGTAGCGCTGGTTGTAGAAGAGGGTCTGCCACTGGCGGACCATCCCGAGGGCGCCGTTGTTGATGATCGCGACCTTGATCGGGATGTTGTTCAGCGCGCAGGTGACCAGTTCCTGGTTGGTCATCTGGAAGCAGCCGTCGCCGTCGATGGCCCAGACCGTGCGGTCCGGCATGCCGGCCTTGGCGCCCATGGCGGCCGGGACGGCGTACCCCATCGTTCCGGCGCCGCCGGAGTTCAGCCAGGTGGCGGGCTGCTCGTAGTCGATGAAGTGGGCGGCCCACATCTGGTGCTGGCCGACGCCGGCCGCGTAGATGGTGCCCTCGGGGGCGAGCTGCCCGACGCGCTGGATGACCTGCTGCGGGGACAGGCTGCCGTCCTCGGGCTGGTCGTAGCCGAGGGGGTAGGTGTCGCGCCAGCGGCTGAGGTCCTTCCACCAGGCGCTGTAGTCACCGGTGTTGCCCTCGGTGTGCTCGGCCTGGACGGCCTGGACCAGGTCGGCGATGACCTCGCGGGCGTCGCCGACGATCGGGACGTCGGCGGCGCGGTTCTTGCCGATCTCGGCCGGGTCGATGTCCGCGTGGACGATCTTGGCGAAGGGCGCGAAGCTGTCCAGCTTGCCGGTGACGCGGTCGTCGAAGCGGGCGCCGAGGGCGACGATCAGGTCGGCCTTCTGGAGCGCGGTGACGGCGGTGACGGCGCCGTGCATGCCGGGCATGCCGACGTGCAGCGGGTGGCTGTCCGGGAAGGCGCCCAGGGCCATCAGGGTGGTGGTGACCGGGGCCTGCGTCAGCTCGGCGAGGACCTTCAGCTCGGCGGTGGCGCCGGCCTTCAGGACGCCGCCGCCGACGTACAGGACGGGCCGCTTGGCCTGGGTGATCAGCTTGGCGGCCTCGCGGATCTGCTTGGCGTGCGGCTTGGTCACCGGGCGGTAGCCGGGCAGGTCGAGCTGCGGCGGCCAGCTGAAGGTCGTCTTCGCCTGGAGGGCGTCCTTGGCGATGTCGACCAGGACGGGGCCGGGGCGGCCGGTGGAGGCGATGTGGAACGCCTCGGCGATCGTCCTCGGGATGTCCTCGGCCTTGGTGACCAGGAAGTTGTGCTTGGTGATCGGCATGGTGATGCCGCAGATGTCCGCCTCCTGGAAGGCGTCCGTGCCGATCGCCTTGGAGGCGACCTGGCCGGTGATCGCGACGAGCGGGACGGAGTCCATGTGCGCGTCGGCGATCGGGGTGACCAGGTTGGTGGCTCCGGGGCCGGAGGTGGCCATGCAGACGCCGACCTTGCCGGTCGCCTGGGCGTAGCCGGTCGCGGCGTGGCCGGCGCCCTGCTCGTGGCGGACGAGGATGTGACGGACCCGGGTGGAGTCCATCATCGGGTCGTACGCGGGGAGGATGGCGCCGCCGGGGATGCCGAAGACCGTCTCGGCGCCCACTTCCTCGAGAGAACGGATGAGGGACTGCGCACCCGTGACGTGCTCAACGGTGGCGGAGGGCTGTCCGCCGGTACGGGCCCGCGGCTGCGGATGGTGGGCCCCGGTGGCCTGCTCGGTCATCGGCATTCTCTTCTCGAAGCTGAGGGTTTTCGCGAGGGTTTAGCTGGTTTGGCAGGTGCCAGTGCAACAAAAAACCCCTCGTGCCGTGAGGCAAGCGAGGGGAGCGCGCCGGTGTGGGTCTGCAGGGCCGTCATCGGGCCGTGCTCAGCCGACGCGCTTTCCAAGTACGAGAATTCGGGTGCGCATGGCATTGACCCTCCCTCCGGCGCACCGTCAGTGTCAAGTGGGTGGGACGCGAGTCTCATTATGTGAGCGAAGCGGATGGGGCACGCGCATCCCTGGAAGGGCGCTCGGGCGGGCGATCGGGACGCCGTTGGGCACGGTGCTGGAGAGCCCGCCCGGGAGGGCGCCCGGCCCGTCACCGGGGGCGCCGCCGGCGAGGGGGCCGGGGAGCGGGTCGGGCGGGGCGGCCGGGGCGGCGCCGGACGCGGTGCTCGCGACGCCGCTCGGGAGGATGCCCGGCAGGGCGCTGCGGAGGGCGCCGGGGAGGGCGCCCAGGGCCCTGGCGCGGACGCTCGCGGTGAACGCCGGGAGGGCGGCTTGGCCGGGCACCGGGAAGTGGTCCCGGTCGAGGGCGCGGCGGAGCCGGTACTCGTCCAGGGGGCCGGAGAAGGCCATGCCCTGCCCATGGGTGCATCCCATCGCGCGTAGCGCCAGGACCTGCTCCGGTACGTCGACGCCGTCGGCCACGGACTCCATGCCGAGGTCGCGGGCGATGCGGAGCAGCCCGCTGGTGATCTTGTGGAGCCGGGCCGATTCGACGACGCCCTCGACCAGCCCCCTGTCCAGTTTCAGTATGTCGACCGGGAGCCGCCGGAGCGCGTTGATCGCCGCGTATCCGCTGCCGAATCCGTCGAGCGCGATGTGCACGCCGAGTCTGCGCAGAGCGGCCAGGCGCTGCTCCAGCTCGTCGAAGGAGATGCGCGGGTCACTTTCCGAGAGCTCGACGATCAGGGAACCGGAGGGCAGCTCGTACTTGGTCAGCAGCGCTTCGACGGTACCGAGCGGCATGGACCGGTCGACGAGCCTGCGGGCCGGGAAGCGCACCGAGACCGGCACGTGGTGGCCGAGTGCGGCGCGCTCGGCGGCCTGTTCGACGGCCTCTTCGAGGAGCCGGCCGCCCGCCTCGGCGCCGCGGTCGGCGTCCTCGGCGACCCGGAGGTACTCGGCGGGGGTGAAGAGGATGCCCTGGGCGGAGCGCCAGCGGGCCTGGGCGGCGACGGCGGCGATCCGGCCGGTGGCGAGGTCCACCACGGGCTGGTGCAGCAGGACGAACTCGTCGTCCTGGGCGGTGGTGCGCTCGCGGGTGGTCAGTTCGGTGCGGCGCACGACGTCGGACTGCATCTGGGGCGCGTACAGCTCGACGCGGTTCTTGCCGCCCGCCTTGGCGCGGTACATGGCGAGGTCCGCGTTGCGCAGGAGGTCCCCGGCGCCGATGCCGGCCTCGGCGAAGGCCACGCCGATGGACGCGGCGACCCGCACCTCCTGGCCCTCGATCCGGTACGGCTGGGAGAGGGTGAGCCGCAGCCGGTCGGCGATCTCCTGGACCTGCGGTTCGCGGGCGGACGGGTCGCGGCTGCCGTCGCCGAGGATCAGGGCGGCGAACTCGTCGCCGCCGAGCCGGGCGGCGGTGTCCCCGGCCCGTACGGAGTCCTGGAGCCGGCGGGCGGCCTGGATGAGCAGTTCGTCGCCCGCCTGGTGGCCGAGCCGGTCGTTGACGCCCTTGAAGCCGTCCAGGTCGATGAAGAGCACGGCCGTGCCCGCGTCGCCCGCGCGGCGCCCGCTGAGCGCCTGGCGGACGCGCCGGGTGAACAGGGCGCGGTTGGGGAGGTCGGTGAGCGGGTCGTGTTCCGCGTTGTGCTGGAGCTGGGCCTGGAGGCGGACCCGTTCGGTGACGTCCCGGCTGTTGAAGATCAGGCCGCCCTGGTGGCGGTTGACGGTGGACTCGACGTTGAGCCAGTCGCCGGTGCCGGACCTGAAGCGGCACTCGATGCGGGTCGTCGGCTCCTCGGACGGCGGCGTGGCGAGGAACCGCCGCACCTCGTGGACGACGCCGCCGAGGTCCTCGGGGTGGATGAGGGAGGCCAGCTCGGAGCCGATGAGCTCGTCCGCGTCCCGTCCGTACACCCCGGACGCCGCCGGGCTGACGTAGCGCAGCACCCCGTCCGGCGCGGCGATCATGATGACGTCGCTGGAGCCCTGCACCAGGGACCTGAAGTGGTTCTCCTTCTGGGCCAGTTCGTGCGTGAGGGCGATGTTGTCGAGGAGCATGATCCCCTGACGTACGACCAGGGCGAGCACGACTGTGCATCCGGTGAAGACGACGACGCGGTCCACCGTGCGGTCCTCGATGACGTTGTAGAGGATGCCGAGCGTGCAGACCGCGGCCGCCAGGTAGGGCGTGAGGGCGGCCAGCGACCCGGCGATGGGACGGCTGGGCTGACGGGGCCCGCGCGGCGGGGCGGGGCTCTCCGGGACGCGGCGGGCGCCCCAGGGGGCGTAGGCCAGCAGCAGTGAGCCGGCGAACCAGCCGGCGTCGAGGAGCTGGCCGGAGCTGTAGTGCTCGCGCAGCAGGGGCGAGGTGAACAGCGCGTCGCACAGGACGGTCAGCGCGAGCGCGGCGATCGCCGTGTGGACGGCGGAGCGGTTGGTGTGGGAGCGCCGGAAGTGCAGCGCGAGCACCATGCTCACCAGCACGATGTCCAGCAGCGGGTACGCCAGCGACAGCGCGGCCCGGGCGACGCTCTCGCCGTCGAACCGGGCGGTGTGCGCGAGGGCGAGGCTCCAGGACAGGGTGAGCAGCGAACCGCCGATCAGCCAGGAGTCCAGCGCGAGGCAGATCCACCCGGCCCGGGTGACCGGCCGCTTGGCGAGGACGAGCAGGCCGACGATCGCGGGTGGTGCGAAGAGCAGGAAGAACACGTCGGCGACGGACGGCTGCGGCACGTCCCTGCCGAGCACGACCTCGTACCAACCCCAGACGGCGTTGCCGCCCGCCGCCATCGCGGAGGAGAAGGCGAACAGCAGCCAGGCGGGCCGGAACCGGCTGCCACGCGTACGTGCGTAGAGGAAGCAGGAGACGGAGGCGATCAGGGCGGCGGCGCTGAGGCCGAAGTCGCCCATGATCAGGGCCAGTTTCTCGGAGCCCCAGCCGACGGCCGCCCCGGCGGCGTACCCGCCGCACAGGACGGCGAGGAGCAGCTGGCACCTCAGCCCCGCCGAGCCGTTGTCCGGGCCGCCGCGGGCGGCGGTCGCGCCGCCGGAGCCTCCGGGGGTGCCCTTGGTGACGGCGGGCCGCTCGACGAGCACGCCCGGGGCGCTCATGACGCCACCTCCGTGAGCGGCTCGGAGCGGTGGGGCCGCCGGGGCGCGGCCGGTGCCGCGGGCGCCGCGGGTCCGGGGGGCGCCGCCGGTGCCAGTGGCGGCGGTGCCAGTGGTGCCGGTGCCAGTGGTGCCGGGATGTGCGGCGCCGGCCGCTGCCGCTTCGTCCGCCGGGACGCCGTCGGGGGTCGCAGCCGGCTGCCCCGTCGCGTCGGTTCGCTTGCCCATCGACCGTGCATCACCCGTCGCCCCCCTCGGATTCTGATCGGCAATCACGTTGCTCCCCTGCGCCGGTTCGTGCTCGACGCGGCCCCCAGATCGGGACGATACACCAGGATCGTCACTCAGGGACAGGGGTGCTCTACGCTCCGTGACGATCATCAGTGTTATGCGCACACACGGCGCCGATATGGCTCCGGAGCGTGTTCAGCCCGTGGTCAGGACGGTGTTCAGCAACGGCGCGCGCTCGGCGAACCGGGTGACCTGTCCGGCGACGAGGCGCTTCGCGCGGGGCATGAACGCGGACGTGGAGCCGCCCACGTGGGGGCTGATGAGCACGCCGGGAGCGTGCCACAGCGGGTGGCCCTGGGGCAGCGGTTCGGGGTCGGTGACGTCGAGCGCGGCCGTTATGCGCCCGCTTCCCACCTCGGCGAGGAGCGCCCCGGTGTCGACGACGGGACCCCGGGCGACGTTCACCAGCAGCGCTCCGTCCTTCATGCGGGCCAGGAAGGCGGCGTCCACCAGGTGGTGGGTGTCGGGCGTGAGGGGCGTGGACAGGATGACCACGTCCGCCTCCGGGAGGAGTGCGGGCAGATCGGTGAGCGCCTGCACAAGACCGCGCTCGGTAGCACGTGCGGAGCGCGCGACGCGCGCCACCCGCGCGCACTCGAAGGGCGCGAGCCGGTCCTCGATGGCCGCGCCGATCGATCCGTACCCCACGATCAGGACCGACTTGTCGGCCAGCGCCGGGTAGAAGCCGGCCCGCCACTCCTCCCGGTCCTGGCCACGGACGAACCCGGGGATGCCACGCAGCGAGGCGAGGACCAGCGCGAGGGTCAGCTCGGCGGTGCTCGCCTCGTGGACGCCCTTCGCGTTGCACAGGGCCACGCCGGGCGGCAGGGAGCCGAGTCCGGGCGTCACGTGGTCCGTCCCCGCCGACAGGGTCTGCACGACGCGTACGGAGGTCATGGCGGCCATCGGGCGGACCGCGATCTCCGTGCCCTTCATGTAGGGCACGACGTAGAAGACGCAGTCGGCCGGGTCCGCGGGGAAGTCCGGGCCGCCGTCCCAGAAGCGGTAGGTCAGGCTGGAGCCGGCCGGGTCGGGGAGCCCGGCGATCTCGCCGGCCGGAATGGGGAGCCACACGTCAGCAGTCATGGTCAGGAGGTTAGTTTGGGGAGCGGCACGAGGAGGGGTACGGGGAGTTGGAGCGCAGGACGATCGGGGCGACGGCGCTCGAAGTGGGGGCGGTCGGCCTCGGCTGCATGCCGATGAGCTGGGCCTACAGCGCCTCGCGACAGCGCGGTGACCGCTCCGTGCGCACCGTGCACGCCGCGCTCGACGCCGGGGTGACGCTGCTGGACACGGCGGACATGTACGGGCCGTTCACCAACGAGCTGCTGCTGGGGCGGGTGCTCAAGGAGCGGCGGGCGGACGCCTTCGTGTCGACGAAGTGCGGGCTGCTCGTCGGCGACCAGCACATCGTGGCCAACGGGCGGCCGGGGTATGTGCGGCGGGCGTGCGACGCCTCCCTGCGACGGCTCCAGACCGATGTCATCGACCTGTACCAGCTGCACCGTGCCGATCCGGAGGTCCCGGTCGAGGAGACCTGGGGCGCGATGGCGGACCTGGTGACGGCCGGCAAGGTGCGGGCGCTGGGCCTGTGCGCGATGGCGGTGCGCTCCCCGCGCCGGGCCGCGCCGGGGACACCCGCCGCGGACCTGTACGAGGGAACGATTCGGCAGCTGGAGCGGGTGCAGCAGGTGTTCCCGGTGAGCGCGGTGCAGGCCGAGCTGTCGGTGTGGTCGCCGGAGGCGCTGCGGCGGCTGCTGCCCTGGTGCGAGTCGCGGGGCGTGGGCTTCCTGGCCGCGATGCCGCTGGGCAACGGGTTCCTGACCGGGACGCTGACGCCGGGCGGCGGCTTCGAGCCGGAGGACCTGCGGGCGCGGCACCCCCGGTTCACGGCCGAGATGATGGCCGCGAACCAGCCGCTCGTGGTGGGGCTGCGGCGGGTCGCGCGGCGGCACGGCGGCGAGGCGGCGGGCGTCACGCCCGCACAGGTCGCGCTGGCGTGGGTACTGGGACGGGGCCGGCACGTCGTACCGGTGCCGGGCACGAAGAACGAGCGGTGGGCCGTGGAGAACGCCGGGGCGGCCGGGCTGTCGCTGACGGCCGAGGACCTGGCCGAGATCGCGTCGCTGCCGCCGGCCCTGGGGTCGTGGGACTGATTCCGCGCCCCGAGCGGTGTATCAAGGGTGGACACGCGGCTCACACCGCCGTTGAAGGGATCGGAACTGTGCAACGTCCTGCTGTGACGGCCGTGTTGGCCGCTGGTCTGGTGCTCCTGGTGGCCGGGTGCTCGTCGGAGGGCGGGGCGCCGCCGGTCGACGGCGCCAGCGCCGGCTCGCCTCCCGCCTCCGCCGCCGCCCCGCCCTCCCCCGCCGCCTCCCCGTCCACGCCGTCCGCGCCGCCCGCCAAGGGCTCGGTGAAGGTCGTGTCGACTCTCACCGAGGGCCTGAAGTCGCCGTGGGGCCTGGCCGCCCTCCCGGACGGCGACCTGCTGGTCTCCTCGCGCGACGAGGGCACGATCACCCGGGTCGACGGAGAGAGCGGCGCGAAGACCGTGATCGGCTCGGTGCCCGGGGTCGCGCCGGCGGGCGAGGGCGGCCTGCTGGGTCTCGCGGTCTCACCGGACTTCGCCTCGGACCACCAGGTGTACGCGTACTTCACCACCGAGTCGGACAACCGCATCGCCCGCATGCTGTACGACGAGAAGAAGCCGGCCGGCCAGCAGCTGGGTGCGCCCGACACCGTGCTGCGGGGCATCCCCAAGGGCACGATCCACAACGGCGGGCGGATCGCCTTCGGCCCCGACAAGATGCTGTACGCGGGCACGGGCGAGACCGGCGACACCGGCCTGGCCCAGGACAAGGACTCGCTGGGCGGGAAGATCCTGCGGATGACCCCGGACGGCCAGCCGGTGCACGGCAACCCCACCGCCGACTCGGTCGTCTACTCGTACGGGCACCGTAACGTCCAGGGGCTGGCCTGGGACGCGGACAAGCGGCTGTGGGCGGCCGAGTTCGGGCAGAACACCTGGGACGAGCTGAACCTGATCCAGCCCGGCAAGAACTACGGCTGGCCCGAGGTGGAGGGCAGGGGCAGCGAGTCCGGATTCGTCGACCCGGTCGCCCAGTGGAAGACCGCCGACGCCTCCCCGAGCGGCATCGCCGTCGCGGAGGGCTCGGTGTGGATGGCGGGCCTGCGGGGCGAGCGGCTCTGGCGCATCCCCCTGTCCGGCGCGGAACCTTCCGCCGACCCCCAGCCGTTCCTGGAGGAGCGGTACGGCCGGCTGCGCACCGTCCTCGCGGCCGGCGGGGACCAGGTCTGGCTCGTGACCAGCGAGACGGACGGCCGCGGCACACCGGAGAAGGGCGATGACAAGATCCTCCGGCTGGAGGTGAAGTGAGAGGCGGCAAACCGTGTTCAACGTGCTGGAACAACTCTTCGCCCCGGGCCGCAAGCACACCGACGACGAGCTCCGGCGGCTGGAGCTCACCCGTGAGGACCTGGGCGACACCGACCCCGCCCGCGGCCCCATAGACCTCGCCTCCGGCACGGTCACGGTCCGCGTCCCGCCCCGGACGCCGGCTCCGGAGGCCTGACGGGGGGAGGCGGGCGCGGGCGGTGGCCGCCGCGTCGGCCCCGGGCGCGACACGGCTGGGGCGGCACGGCGGCCCCGGACGCCTGACCGGGCGCCGCGCCCGCCCCGGTGCGGGAACCGGCGGAACCGTCAGGCGGGGACTTCGGGGAGGAGACGGAGGCGGTGGGTGAGGGCGGCCGCCTCGCCGCGGCCCGCGACGCCGAGCTTGCCGAGGATGTTGGAGACGTGGACGCTCGCCGTCTTCGGGGAGATGAACAGCTCCTCGGCTATCTGGCGGTTGGTGCGGCCCACCGCGACCAGCCGCAGCACGTCCTGCTCGCGGGGCGTGAGGCCGAAGCCCTCGTCGTCCGGCTCCGGTTCGGCGGCCACCGGGGCCCGGAGGGACAGGCGGGCGCGGGCGGCCAGCAGCTCCAGGTCCTCCCGCAGCGGGCGGGCGCCCAGGTGGACGGCGACCATGTGCGCCTCGCGCACCAGCTCACCGGCCCGGTCGCGGTGGCCGCCCCGGGCGAGCAGCGCGTCCGCCCAGCGGTGCCGGGCGCGGGCCAGCTCGTAGGGGCGCTCCAGCGGGCCGAGGGCCACCACGGTCTCCGCCCAGCGGTCGGGGTCGTCCCGTCCCTCGGCGCGGGCCAGCTCGGCGCCGACGAACAGGGCGTGCGCCTGCCACACCGGGACCGGGGTGGCGAGCCGCTTCGCGTACGTGCGGATCAGCTCCAGCGCCTCGGCGCGCCCCTCCTCCGCGCTGGGCAGCCCGCGCGCCTCCGCCTCAGCCGTGGCGGCCGTGAGCAGCAGGGGCCAGGCGTACCGCTGGCTGCCGACCGGGAAGCCGTCCCGTGCCGCGTCGGCCAGCCCGGTCCGCACGTCCGCGAGCCGGCCATGCCCGGCGGCGAGGCCGAGCTGGACCTGGGCGAGCGGCAGCAGGTACTGCACCATGGGGTCGTGCTTGCCGTAGGCGTCCCGGGCCTGCGCCAAGTGCTCGGCGGCGGTGGACAGTTCGCCGCGGAGCCAGGCGAGGTGGGCGCGCCGCAGATGCGCGCCCCCGCGCGGCTTGGTGCTGTAGGCGATGCGGTGGAGCCGGTGCGCGCCCTCGCTCGCCTCGTCCCAGTGGCCCAGTGACATCCGCGACTCGACCAGGTTGGTCAGGACCCAGCCCTCGTTGTCGCGCAGGCCGCACTCGCGGGAGTACCGCAGGCCCTCCTCGGCGATCCGGACCGCTTCCCGGGACCGCCCGACGGCCTCCAGGCAGGAGGGGATGTTGACGTAGGCGCGTCCCGCCTCGTGGCGCACGCAGGACTCGCGGGCCAGCTCCAGGACGGCGTGCATCTCCCGCAGACCGGCCTCGATGTCACCGGCGTCGACCATCAGTCCGCCGAGGGTGAGGCGGGCGTTGAGCTCGACCGCCTCGGCCTTGACCAGGCGGGCGTACTCGACGGCCCGTTCGGCGGCGGCCAGGCTCTCGGGGCCGGGCGCGTGGAGCATGCCCCACCCGGCGGCGACCGCGAGGACCCTGGCGTGCACGGCGGACGGCGGCAGACCGCGCACCAGGTCCTGCGCGGTGGCGAGTTCGGCCCAGCCGTCACCGCGGCCGAGGTTCGACATGAGCTTGGACCGCTCGGTCCAGAACCAGGCCGCCCGCTGCGGGTCCTTGCCGCCGGCGCCGCCGGACGGGTCGGCGTCCTCGTCGAGGAGGCGCAGCGCACGCTTGACGATCTTCAGGGCCCGCTCGCGCTCGCCGCACAGGCGCGCGGCGACCGCCGCCTCGGCCAGCAGGTCGAGGTAGCGCAGCGGGGTGGTCTCGGGGCAGCCGCACGCGGGGTAGGCGTCGGCGTAGTCGATGGGCCGCAGGGAGGCGCGTACCTCCTCGGGCACGTCGTCCCACAGCTCCAGGCCGCGCTCCAGCAGCCGCATCCGCTCGGCGTGGGCGTGGCGCTTGCGGGCCTCGACGGCGGCGCTCAGGACGACGGGCAGCGCCTTGGCGGCGTCGTGCGCGTGGTACCAGTAGCTGGCGAGGCGGGTGGTGCGCTCGTCGGCCCGTACGAGACCGGGGTCGGCCTCCAGGGCTTCGGCGAACCGCCGGTTGAGGCGGGAGCGCTCGCCGGGCAACAGGTCGTCGCTGACCGCCTCGCGCACCAGGGAGTGGCGGAAGCGGTAGCCCTCGCCGTCGGGCACGGCGAGCAGGATGTTGGCGTTGACGGCGGCGCGCAGCGCCTCGATGAGGTCGTCCTCGGGCAGCCGGGCGACGGCGGCGAGCAGGCCGTACTCCACGGTGGAGCCGCCCTCGGCGACGATCCTGGCGACCTTCTGGGCGTCCTCGGAGAGCCGCTCCACGCGCACGAGGAGCAGGTCGCGGAGGGACTCGCTGAGCCCGCCGGACGCGCAGCCGCTCTCCTGGCAGACGACGAGTTCCTCGACGAAGAAGGCGTTGCCGTCGGAGCGGCGGAAGATGTCGTCGACGAGGGCGGCGGCGGGCTCGGCGGCCAGGATGCCGGTGAGCTGGCGGTGGACCTCCGTGCGGGTGAACCGGGGCAGTTCGATCCGGCGAACGGTCCGCAGCCGGTCCAGCTCGGCGAGCAGCGGCCGCAGCGGGTGGCGGCGGTGGATGTCGTCGGCGCGGTAGGTGGCGACGACGACGAGCCGGCCGCGGTGCAGGGTGCGGAAGAGGTAGGCGAGCAGGTGCCGGGTGGAGGCGTCGGCCCAGTGCAGGTCCTCCAGGGCGAGGACCACCGTGCGGTCGGCGGCGACGCGCTCCAGGAGGCGGACGGTCAGCTCGAAGAGCCGGGCGGTGCTGTCCTCGTTGTACGGCTCGGGCCCCGCCGCGTCGCCCAGTTCGGGCAGGAGCCGGGCCAGTTCGCCCTCCTGGCCCCGGGCGGCGGCGGCCAGTTCGTCGGGGAGCTTGCGGCGCAGGTCGCGCAGCGCGGTGGAGAACGGTGCGAACGGCAGGCCGTCCGCGCCGATTTCCACGCATCCGCCGAGGGCGACGACCGCGCCCTGGGAGCACGCCTCGCCGAGGAACTCCTCCAGCAGGCGCGTCTTGCCGACGCCCGCCTCGCCGCCGACGAGCAACGCCTGGGGCTCTCCCGCGGTGGCGCGGGAGAGCGCTTCGGTGAGTGCGGTCATTTCACCGGCTCGGCCGACGAACACCGGACTGACGGACCTGTTCTCCACGGTGCCGAGCATCGCACAGGGGTGTGACAGCGCGGCACCGGTTATCGGCACGACGTCCATGTCCCGCGCCCCCCGTCGCTCACGCGGCCGTGACGAAGCGGTCGTGTTCGGTGTTCACCCGCCCTTCGGGGGCGTGTGCGCCGGACCGGCGGCCGAGGGCGAAGCGGGACTTCCGGGCGGAGCGGGCGAGGTTGAGCAGCCGCTGGGTGTCGGCCTCGCGAACGAGGTCGGCGTGCAGGGCCTGCTGGAGCTCGTAGGTGAACATCTGGTTCTCCCTGGTGTGTCGGGGCGTTTCGCTGATGCCTCGACTCTCGCGCCCCAGGGGGTCGCGGCGCATCGGGAGACTGCCGCATTCGCGCGGCGGGAGGGTCCTTAGGCGCGCCCACGGAGGACTCAGCCGGCCGTGAACGCGCCTAAGTCGTGTCGCGAAACCCCCGCCTCAGGAACCTTCGCAGTGTCCTCAGCCTTAGGAGCCGGTCGAGGGCAGGAGCAGGAAGAGGTCGGCGTACATGCCGGCGGACAGCAGCAGTCCCAGGCCTCCGAGTACCGCTCCGGCGAGGGCGACCGCGCGGATCCACAGGGGGCGCCGGGAGCGGGAGAGCACGACGAGGCCGGTGATCACCGCGACGAGGGCGAACAGGCCGTTCACGAGGGCGGTGGTGTGCCAGGCGTCGCCGTAGATCTCGGAGATCTGCTGGGCGGGCGAGCCGGTCTGCGAGGTGGTGATCTGCCCGATGAGCGTCTCGCGCTCGGAGGCGACGCGGCCCAGCCAGGTGCCGGTCAGCGAGGCGATGCCGAGTGCCGTGGCGACGACCGCCGCCGCGGCGGAGGCGAGGCCGGTGCCGGGCCCCGTCCGGAGCCCGGCCCGCGCCCCCGGCCCGTCCCGGTCGTCCGGCTCGCCGTCGTCGTCCCGCTGCTCCTGGTCGAACTCGGCCGCGTGCTCGTCGTCGTACGCGGGCTGGTGCTCCGGCGCGTCGGCGGCCGTCCCCGCCACGGGCTCCGTCCCGGGAGCGGTCGCGGTGGTCTCCTCGCCGGTGGTGGCCCCGGTGGCGGCGCCCTTGTCGGTCTTGGTCGTCGTGGGGTTCATGCGCGGCACGCTAGGTGCCGTTTCTGAGAGGGCCCTTAACGCGCGTCCGGCTGTGCCGCGCGCCACTCCGGGGCGAGCACGGACCAGACCTCCATGTCGTGCCGGACGCCCCGGTAGGGGTAGCTCTCCCGGAGCACCCCCTCCTTGGTCATGCCGAGCCGCTTGGCGACGTTGATGCTCGCGGTGTTGGCCGAGGAGACCTGCCACTCGACGCGGTGCAGCCCGCGCTCGTTCAGCGCCCAGTCGATCAGGACGCGGACCGCGCGGGTCACCAGCCCCCGGCCGGCCGCCGACGGCTCCAGCCAGCAGCCCGCCTCGCAGGTGCCGGCGGCGACGTCCATGACCCGCAGCAGGACGCCGCCGACGAGGGTCCCGTCCAGCCAGATGCCGAGGATGCGGCCGGTGTCGGCGGCGGCCTTGTCGGCGTACGCCTGGAGGAACGCCCGCGCCGAGACGAGGTCGGTGCACACGGTCGGGAGCGCGACGTACCGGCCGATGTAGTCCCGGCCCCGGTCCATGTGGGCCAGGTACTCCTCGGCCCGCCAGGGCTCCAGCGGGCGCAGTTCCGCTCCGTCGTCACCCAGGGATATCGCGAACACCGTCGTGCCCTCCGTGGCTCACGGCACGAGCTGTCCGTCGTCGCTCGCGCGCTGCCACGGGATCTTCGCATGATCGGGATCGCGGCACTCGGGGTTTTCGATGCTGATGCGGGGCAGGAGGCGGTCGAGCCAGCCGGGCAGCCACCAGTTGGCGCCGCCGAGCATGTGCATGAGGGCCGGGACCAGGAGCGTACGGAGGACGAACGCGTCCAGGGCCACGGCCGCCGCGAGGCCGATGCCGAACATCGCGATGACCCGGTCGCCGGAGAGGACGAACGCGAGGAAGACGGCGATCATGATGACGGCGGCGGAGTTGATGACCCGGCTCGTCTCGGCGAGGCCCACGCGGACGGCCCGCCTGTTGTCCCCGGTCTCCAGCCACTCCTCGTACATCCGGCTGACCAGGAAGACCTGGTAGTCCATGGACAGCCCGAAGAGCACCGACACCATGATCACCGGCAGGAAGGGTTCGATGGGCCCCGCCCGGCCGAGTCCCAGCAGTTCGGTACCGATGCCCCACTGGAAGATCGCGACGACCACGCCGAAGGCCGACGCCACGGCGGCCACGTTCATCAGGGCGGCCTTCAGCGGGATGCCGATCGAGCGGAAGGCGAGCAGGAGCAGCAGGCAGCCCAGGGCGATGACGACGCCCACGAAGAGCGGCAGCTTGCCGACGATGACCTGGGCGAAGTCGTCGTAGCCGGCGGTGACGCCGCCGACGTACACGTCGAGGGAGGTGCCGTCCGCCGCGGCCGGCAGGACGTCGGCGCGCAGCCGGTCGACGAGGTCGCTGGTCTGCTCGGACTGCGGGGACGACTCCGGTACGACGGTGAGGACCGCCGTGTCGCCGCCGCCGCTGTACGTGACCGGGCCGACCGATTCGACGCCGTCGGTGGCGCGCAGGGTGCCGGGCAGCGCGGCGAGGGCGAGCCGGTCGTCGGCGCCGTCGAGCTCGGCGACCAGGGTGAGGGGGCCGTTGACGCCGGGGCCGAAGCCGTCGGCGAGCAGGTCGTAGGCCTGGCGCGTGGTGGAGCCGGCCGGGTTGTTGCCCTGGTCGGAGGTGCCGAGGTGGAGGCCGAACGTGGGCAGGGCGAGGACCACCATGACCACGGCGGCGACGGCGCCGAGCAGCTTGGGGTGCCGTTCGACGAACGCGGACCAGCGGGCGGCGAACCCGGTCGGCAGCTCGGGTTCCGGACCGTGCTCGATCAGCCGGGCGCGCTCGCGGCGGGACAGCGCGCGCATGCCGATGAACGACAGCAGCGCGGGCAGCAGCGTCACGGACGCGGCGACCGTGAGGACGACGGTCAGGGAGGCCGCGACGGCGACGCCGTTGAGGAAGCCGAGCCGCAGTATCAGCATGCCCAGCAGTGCGATGCAGACCGTGGCGCCGGCGAAGACGACGGCCCGGCCGGTGGTGGCGACGGCGTTCCGCGCGGCTTCGGCGACCGGCAGGCCGCGTTTGAGGCCCTTGCGGTGGCGGGTGACGATGAACAGCGCGTAGTCGATGCCGACGCCGAGGCCGATGAGCAGGCCCAGCATGGGGGCGAAGTCGGCGACGGTCATGACGTGACCGAGCAGCCCGATGCCCGCGTAGGCGGTGCCGACGCTCACGAGGGCGGTGGCGATGGGGAGCAGGCTCGCGGCGAGGGAGCCGAAGGCGAGGAAGAGGACCACGGCGGCGACGGCCACGCCGACGATCTCGGCGGTGTGGGAGGAAGGGGCCTCGGTGACGCCGACGGCACTGCCGCCGAGCTCCACCTGGACGCGGTCGTCCGCCGCCGCGCGGACGGTGTCGACGACGGCCTCGATCTGCGCGGGCGGGATCTCGTCGGCGTGCCGGTCGAAGGAGACGGTGGCGTAGGCGGTACGCCCGTCCTCGCTGATCCTGCCGGGTGCGGAGGTGACCTCGGGCCCTTGTGCGGCGCCGTCGGCCGGGGCGGCGGAGCCGCCGGTGGCCGCGCCCTGGGCGGGGCTCTGGGCGGGCGCGGCGGCGGTGCCGGTGCCGGTGCCGGGGTCGTACGGGCCGGTGACGGAGGCGACGCCGGGCAGCCCGGCGACCTCGTCGAGCACGTCCGTCATCCGGTCCTGGACGGCGGCCGCGCGGACGCTGCCCTGGGTCGTGTGCCAGACGATGGTGTCGGAGTCGCCGCCCTGGCTCGGGAAGTTCTTCTCGAGGAGCGCGGCGGCCCGGCCGGACTCGGTGCCGGGGACGTCGTAGTCGTTGGAGTACGCGGAACCGGCGACCCCGGAGGCCGCCGCGACACCGACCAGGGCGAGGAGCCAGAGCAGGACGGCGGCGAGGCGGTGCGTGATGCACCATCGGGCGATGGCTGCCAACGGGTGTGCTCCCTGAGTGGTGCGTGCTCTTTATCGGGAACTGCCCGCAAAGAACGCATGACCTACGTACCGCCACTCTGGCAGCCTAAAGAGATCGTTTGTCCCTTTCGTGGCGATACTCACAGGCCGGGCGTCCCGGTGCCCGGGTGCGGCTCAGCCGGAGACGCTGGGGCGTCCGTTCTCGATGTGGCCCATCAGCCGCCGCCGGAAGCCGTCCGGGCCGGTGATCTCGACGTCGTACCAGCCGTGCGCGTCGGCGGCGGAGTGCACGACGGTACGGCTGCGGCCCGCCCTGACGATGACCCGGCGGGTCCAGTCGGCCAGGTCGTCCTCGTCGACGTAGCCGAGGGGGCGGACGGTGAAGGTGACCGGCGCGTCACCGGTGGCGGTGAGCGTCAGGTGCAGGTCGCGCTCCTGCGCGTCGATCCGCGAGGTGACCTCGGCACCGCCCGCCGCCGGGCCGGCGAACTCGCGGCGGAAGCCGTTCGGGCCGGTGACCGTGAAGCGGTACGCGCCGTCGTCGCGTCCGGCGCGGGTAAGGGGCACCCTCCATTGCTCGGTGCCCCTTACGTCCTGGTGCTGCGGGACGGGGAACTCACCGGCGTACGGATACAGCGCGAAGTGCGCGCTCGCCCGTCCGGTGTTCCGGAGGGTGACCACCAGGGCGTCCCCGGCCACGCGCGCGTGCGCGTCCGGCTGGTAGGGCAGGGGCCGCGCGGGCCGGGTGCCGGGTTCCTGGACGGGCATGCGCTGCTCGGCCGGCGGCCGCGGGCGCCAGCGGCCGGTGAACGGCGGAACGGCACCGGGCGGCTCCACCTCCGGTCGCGGGCGGCCGCGCCGGAAGTCGAACGCGGACGTCAGGTCGCCGGTGACCCGGCGGCGCCACGGCGTGATGTTGGGCTCCCGGACTCCGGTCCAGACCTCCAGGAAGCGGATCACCGAGGTGTGGTCGAAGACCTCGGAGCAGACGTGGCCGCCGACCGTCCAGGGCGAGACGACGAGCAGCGGCACCCGGATGCCGAGCCCGGTGGGCAGCCCCTTCCACCGCTCGTCGGTGTCACCGGCGGGCGGCACGGGTGGCGGGACGTGGTCGAAGAAGCCGTCGTTCTCGTCGTAGTTGATCAGGAGGACGGTGTGCCGCCAGACGTCCGGATGGGAGCCGAGGGCGTCCAGCACCTTGTAGACGAGGGTGGCGGAGGCGATCGGGGAGGACGATCCCGGGTGCTCGGAGTCGATCGCGGAGGGCACCAGGTAGGAGACCTCGGGCAGGGTGCCCGCCGCCACGTCGGCGCGGAAGGCGTCGGCCAGGGTGCCGGTCTCGACCCGGCGCAGCCCGCGCTCGAACAGCGACCGCTCCCGGGCGGTCAGCGTGGCGACGCCGTCCTCCAGGGCGGTCAGCAGCCGCTCCCGTTCCGCCGGGTCCGCGGTGTCGCGCACGGCCGCGTAGAAGGACTCCATGAAGGTGTGGCCGCCGGTGCCGGCCAGCGCCTTGCGGGCGATCTCCTTGAAGGTGGTGAAGAACTCGATGTTGTTGTCGGTGAAGTTCTCCCACTCCGTGTACGTCTTCCACGTCCGGCCCGCCTGCTCCAGGCGCTCGGCGTAGGTCGGCCACGGGTAGCCGGGGTGGGTGTCCTCGGCGTACGCGGCGTTGGTGACGGCGCGCGAGCCGTCGGCCTCGTACCCCGTCCAGCCGCTCCACAGGTGGTTGCGGTTGGGGCTGGTGGAGGTGTGGATCGAGGAGTGGTACGCGTCGCAGATGGTGAAGGTGTCGGCGAGCTCGTAGTGCAGCGGGAGGTCACGGCGGTCGTAGTACGCCATCGTCGCGGCCGTCTTGGCGGAGACCCAGCCGTCCATCCACCCGTCGCGCCACGCCTTGGCGCCGCCGCCCCAGGAGTGGTCGAGGTCGCCGATGTACTGGAGGTCCTTCTCCTGCGAAACGGCCGCGTCCCGGACGGGGAAGGGCAGCACGGTGCGGCCCAGTGGGCCCGGCTGTTCGAACACCGGCTTGCCGGAGGGCAGTTCGACGGCGTTGCGGTCACCGAAGCCGCGGACGCCACGCAGGGTGCCGAAGTAGTGGTCGAAGGAACGGTTCTCCTGCATCAGGACCACCACGTGCCTGACCGCCCGCAGTCCGCCGGAGGGCGGAGCGGCGGCCATCGCGGCCCGGAGCGAGGGCGGCAGCAGGGAACCCGCCGCTGCGGCGCCCAGGGCACCTCCGCCCAGCGCCAGCACACTCCGGCGCGACACGTCGCGCTGCGGCGACACGCGCCCCTGCCTCGAAGCGTCCCTCTGCCGCGAATCGTCCGGTGACACGCTCGACCTCCCGTCGACGGCTCAATGGTCCGACCGCGTTCCATTGAGTGGTACGGCCGGGACGGTAGTGAGCGCGGATGTCGGCGGAAAGACCTGGCGACGACAGCGCGGTGAATGTCCAAGGGTCGTGACGGAGAGTCCAAGCGACCCGTCCCCTTCGCACCCCTTGCCCCGGTAAGGGGCGGGCCTGTCTGGCAACTCCACGACAGGTGGGCATGAGCCCGGAAGTCGGGGGCAGAAGCACCGCAGTTCCCCCCACGGGACGGTACCCGGTCCCCGCCACTCCCCTCCCCCCGGTGGCGGGGACCGCCGGTCCACGACTCGGCCCCCGCACCCACCGGGTGCGGGGGCCGAGCACTGCCGACTCGGGCGCCCGGCGTCAGCCCTCGACGCCGAGCTTCTCCAGGATCAGCTCGCGCACGCGGGCCGCGTCCGCCTGGCCACGGGTCGCCTTCATGACCGCGCCGACCAGGGCGCCGGCCGCGGCCACCTTGCCGCCGCGGATCTTGTCCGCGACAGCGGCGTTGGCGGCGATCGCCTCGTCCACGGCCGCACCCAGCGCGCCCTCGTCCGAGACGACCTTCAGGCCCCGCTTCTCGACGACCGTGTCCGGGTCGCCCTCACCCGCGAGGACGCCCTCGATGACCTGGCGGGCCAGCTTGTCGTTGAGGTCGCCGGACGCCACCAGCTCCGCCACCCGGGCCACCTGCGCCGGGGTGATGGGCAGCGCGTCGAGGGACGTACCCGACTCGTTGGCGTTCCGGGCCAGTTCGCCCATCCACCACTTGCGGGCCTGGTCCGACGGGGCGCCCGCCTCCGTCGTGGCCACGATCAGGTCGACCGCGCCCGCGTTGAGGATGGACTGCATGTCGTGCTCGGAGACGCCCCACTCCTCGCGCAGCCGGTTGCGGCGCACGCGCGGCAGCTCGGGCAGCCCCTGACGGAGCTCCTCCACCCACGCACGGGACGGGGCCACGGGCACCAGGTCGGGCTCCGGGAAGTACCGGTAGTCCTCGGCCTCCTCCTTGACCCGGCCGGACGTCGTGGAGCCGTCCTCCTCGTGGAAGTGACGGGTCTCCTGGACGATCGTGCCGCCCGCGTTCAGCACGCCCGCGTGACGGCTGATCTCGAAGCGCACGGCACGCTCCACGCTCCGCAGCGAGTTGACGTTCTTCGTCTCCGAACGCGTACCGAACTTCTCGGTGCCGTGCGGACGCAGCGACAGGTTCACGTCGCAGCGCATCTGGCCCATCTCCATACGGGCCTCGGAGACGCCCAGCGCCTTGATGACCTCGCGCAGCTCGGCGACGTACGCCTTGGCGACCTCGGGCGCGCGCTCACCGGCGCCCTCGATCGGCTTGGTGACGATCTCGATCAGCGGGATACCGGCCCGGTTGTAGTCCAGCAGCGAGTGCGAGGCGCCGTGGATACGGCCGGTCGCCCCGCCGACGTGCGTCGACTTGCCGGTGTCCTCCTCCATGTGCGCGCGCTCGATCTGCACGCGGAAGACCTCGCCGTCCTCCAGCTGGACGTCCAGATAGCCGTTGAAGGCGATCGGCTCGTCGTACTGCGAGGTCTGGAAGTTCTTCGGCATGTCCGGATAGAAGTAGTTCTTCCGGGCGAAGCGGCACCACTCGGCGATCTCGCAGTTCAGCGCGAGGCCGATCTTGATGGCGGACTCGACGCCGACCGCGTTGACCACGGGGAGCGAGCCCGGCATGCCGAGGCAGGTCGGGCAGGTCTGCGAGTTGGGCTCGGCGCCCAGCTCGGTGGAACAGCCGCAGAACATCTTGGTCCTGGTGCCGAGTTCGACGTGCACCTCGAGCCCCATGACGGGGTCATAGGCGGCGAGGGCCTCGTCGTACGGCACCAGCTCGGTGATGACGGTCACGATGGAACTTCCCTCTCAGCCGAACAGGACGTCGTCGTCACCGATGCGCTTCAGCTCGCGCACCAGGATGGCGAGGCCGGTCGCGATCGCGGCGGCCGACACGACGGCGTCGAGCAGCAGCAGCGTGTCGCTCTCGCCACGCGCCTTCCGGGCCTGCTTGACCACGCTGAGCGCGCCGAAGGCGGTGGTGCCGATGGACAGATACGTTCCGGCCCGGGACTTCTTGAAGCCCTTGGCCTTGGTCAGTGCGCTCACAGCGACGGAGCCTCCTCCAGCAGCGGGTGTCCCCACTTCTCCACGAAGGCGGCCTCGACGGCCGCACCGACCTTGTAGAGGCGGTCGTCCTTCATGGCGGGGGCGATGATCTGCAGACCGACCGGCAGGTCGTCCTCCGGCGCCAGGCCGCAGGGCAGCGACATGGCGGCGTTGCCGGCCAGGTTGGTCGGGATGGTGCACAGGTCGGCGAGGTACATCGCCATCGGGTCGTCGGCACGCTCGCCGATCGGGAAGGCGGTGGTCGGCGTCGTCGGCGAGACGATCACGTCGACCCGCTCGAAAGCCTTCTCGAAGTCCCGCGTGATCAGCGTCCGGACCTTCTGCGCCGAGCCGTAGTACGCGTCGTAGTAGCCGGAGCTGAGCGCGTACGTACCGAGCATGATGCGCCGCTTGACCTCGTCGCCGAAGCCGGCCTCACGGGTCAGCGCCGTGACGTCCTCGGCGGCCTTCGAACCGTCGTCGCCGACCCGCAGGCCGTACCGCAGGCCGTCGAACCGCGCGAGGTTCGACGAGCACTCCGACGGGGCGATCAGGTAGTACGCCGACAGCGCCAGGTCGAAGGACGGGCAGTCCAGCTCGACGATCTCGGCACCCAGCTCCTTCAGCAGCTCGACCGACTCGTCGAACCGCTGGACGACGCCGGCCTGGTAGCCCTCGCCGCGGAACTGCTTGACGACGCCGACCCGCATGCCCGCCACGCTGCCGTTGCGCGCGGCCTCCACCACCGGCGGCACCGGGGCGTCGATCGACGTGGAGTCGAGCGGGTCGTGGCCCGCGATGACCTCGTGCAGCAGCGCCGCGTCCAGGACCGTACGCGCACAGGGCCCGCCCTGGTCCAGGCTGGAGGAGAACGCCACCATGCCGTAGCGGGACACCCCGCCGTACGTCGGCTTGACGCCGACCGTGCCGGTGACGGCCGCGGGCTGGCGGATGGAACCGCCCGTGTCCGTGCCGATCGCCAGCGGCGCCTCGTACGACGCCAGCGCCGCGCTCGAACCGCCGCCCGAACCGCCGGGGATCCGGGTCAGGTCCCACGGGTTGCCGGTCGGCCCGTACGCGCTGTTCTCCGTCGACGACCCCATGGCGAACTCGTCCATGTTGGTCTTGCCGAGGATCACGACGTCGGCGGCCCTCAGCCTCGTCGTCAGGGTCGCGTCGTACGGCGGGAGCCAGCCCTCGAGGATCTTCGAACCGACCGTGGTCGGCATGTCCTTCGTGGTGAAGATGTCCTTGAGCGCCAGCGGTACGCCGGCGAGCGGGCCGAGCTTCTCGCCCCTGGCCCGCTTCTCGTCCACGGCACGCGCCTGGGCGAGGGCGCCCTCGCGGTCGACGTGCAGGAACGCGTGCACCTTCTCGTCGACGGCCTCGATCCGGGCCAGGTGGGCCTCGGTGACCTCGACGGCGGTGAGCTCGCCGGACGCGATCTTCTCCGCGATCTCGGCGGCGGTGAGCTTGATGATGTCGGCCATGGTCAGTCCTCCCCCAGGATCTGCGGCACCTTGAAACGCTGCTGCTCCTGGGCGGGCGCGCCGGAGAGCGCCTGCTCGGGGGTGAGCGAGGGACGGACCTCGTCCGCGCGCATGACGTTCGTCAGCGGCAGCGGGTGGGAGGTCGGGGGTACGTCTTGGTCGGCGACCTCGGAGACGCGGGCGACCGCGCCGATGATGTCGTCGAGCTGTCCGGCGAAGTGGTCGAGCTCTTCGTCCTTCAGCTCAAGACGTGCCAGCCGGGCGAGGTGGGCGACCTCCTCGCGCGTGATGCCAGGCATGCAGCGATCCTCAGGGGTGAGTGTGATGGTTTTGGCCCAATCCTATGGGGCCGCGCCCCCTGCCCGTGAAACGGCCGCCCCTCCGCTGTGGGCGATCGTCCCGCAGGACGGCGCCCACCCCCCGTTGTGGGCTCGCCCGCTGGGCGGCTCCCCTCCCGCCTCCGCCCCCGCCCGTTGTGGGCAATCGTCCCGCAGGGCGGGACGGGTGGGCACAACGGGACCGGAGCGGTGCCCGTTCCCGGTTCGCCGCGGGGCGGTGCCTTGGGTGCGGTGACCCCCGGTGGGTGGGGGCGTGGCCCCTCCGGGCTCGCCTCCTCGGGGCCGGCGGCCTCGGGTTACGAGGCAGGGAGCCCCGGCAACGCCGCCGGTCCCCTGCGGGGGCGACCCTGCACGGCCCCACCCCGGTACGTCGCCGACTGCGGGACCGTGGGTGGTGGGGCGGTTACTGGACCACCTGGTCCGCGTCCTGCGGCGCGGGCGGCAGCTCACGGGGCGGGCGGTGCCAGCCGGCCTCGCCCCGGGCGCGGAGCCACGCCGTGGTCTCCGCCGGCGGCATCGCGGCGGCGACCAGCCAGCCCTGCACCGCGTCGCAGCCCAGGTCCCGCAGGCGCTCCCAGGTCTCGTCGTCCTCGACGCCCTCGGCGACGACGAGGAGGCCCAGCGAGTGGGCCAGGTCGACGGTGCAGCGGACGATCTCGGCGTCCTCGTTGTCCACCGCGAGCCGGGCCACGAACGAGCGGTCGATCTTCAGCTCGCTCACCGGGAGGCGGCGGAGGTGGACCAGCGACGAGTACCCGGTGCCGAAGTCGTCGAGGGACATCTTCACGCCGTGGCCGGTGAGCCCCGCCAGGGTGTCGGCGGCGCGCTGCGGGTCCTCCAGCAGGACGTGCTCCGTTATCTCCAGCTGGAGCGCGCCCGGCGGCACCCCGTGGCGGGCCAGCCGCGCGGCGACCGCGCCGGCGAAGCCGGGGGTGTGGACGTCACGCGGTGAGACGTTCACGGCGACGGGGACGTAGAGGCCCTGGGCGCGCCACTTGGCGACCTGGCCGAGCGCCGTCTCCAGGACGTACTCCGTGAGGTGCGGCATCAGCCCTGAGGACTCGGCGATGGCGATGAACTCGTCGGGCGGCACCTTGCCCCGCTCCGGGTGCACCCAGCGCACCAGCGCCTCCAGCCCGGCGACGTGTCCGTCGAAGCGGACCTTCGGCTGGTAGTGCAGCTCGACGTCCCCGGCGTCCAGGGCGCGCCGGAGGTCGCCGAGGAGGCCGAGCCGGTCGGGGGTGTTGGAGTCGCGCTTGGACTCGTAGACCTCGACGCCGGTGCGGTCCCGCTTGGCCTGGTACATGGCGACGTCGGCCCGCTGGAGGAGGCCTTCCGCGTCCAGCGCGTGGTCGGGGAAGACGGCGACGCCCGCGCTGGCCTCCAGGACGAGGGTGAGTCCGTCGAGGTCGAGGGGCGAGGACAGCTCGGCGACGAGCTGCCGGGCCACCCGCTGGGCGCTGGTCGTGGAGTCGGCGACCGGGAGCAGGACGGCGAACTCGTCGCCGCCGAGCCGTGCGGCCTCCGCGTCGCGCGGCAGGGCCAGCCGCAGCCGGTCGGCGATCTGCAGCAGCAGCCGGTCACCGGCCAGATGACCGAGTGTGTCGTTGACCGACCGGAAGCGATCGAGGTCGATCAGCACCAGGGCGGCCCGGAGACCTTCGCCCTCCGCCTCCTCCAGCGCCGACCAGGTCCGCTCCAGCAGCCACTGCCGGTTGGGCAGACCGGTCAGCGGGTCGCGCAGTTGTTCCTCCGCCCGGGCGCGGGCGATCCAGAGGGTGGAGTCCAGGGCGATCAGCGGCACGGCGAACAGCGGCAGCATCACCGGCAGGGCCACCGCGACGACGCAGATCAGCGGCGCGATGCCGAGCAGGGCGACCGCCACGAGCCCCTGCCGCAGCAGCGCGGTGCGGGCGGCCGTGGGCAGTCCCCCAGCCTGCGGGGCCAGCGTGTACCACAGCAGCAGCCGGGTCACCGTCAGGTACGCGGCGGCGGCCAGCGCCACTTCAGGTACCGCCTCGATGCCCCATTCGAGCGGCCGCCACGGCCGTTCGACCGTCGGCACGTCCCCGAACGCGGCGAGGACCAGGGCCGCCGCCCCTATGCCGAGGACGTCCGCGGCGCCGTGCAGCAGTCCCTGCCGCCAGCGGTGGCGCCGGGCGACCCCGACGAGGACGACGACGGCGAGGCTGACCAGTCCGGCCGGCACCCAGCCGTACAGGAGCAGTACGGCCAGGGTGAGCGCGGCGCCCGAGCCGGTGCCGCCCCACCAGCGGTCGCGGCCGAGCGCGACGAGGTGTCCGACGACGATGCCGGTGAGCACGGCGAGCGACCAGCCGGTCGTGGAGCCGGGGAAGAGCGCGTGCCCGCCGCGCGCGGCGCCCCACAGTCCGGCCGTGAGGACGAAGGCGGCGACCGCCACGACGACGTTCGGGAGCATGGAGGCGATGCCCGTGGCCGCGTACGCACGCGGCCGTGAGACCGGGGCGGCACTCTCGGTCGGTTTCATTCCGTCCCTCTCACAGCCGGCGGTGCCGTTGCCACGCTATGGCCCGTTGTCGTGCCGGCACGGCCGGAATCCCACCCCCGGCCGGGCACGACACGCGCCGTCTCAACAGTAGGCCGCGAAAGGCTTCAACGGGCGGCGCTCTACTGGTCTTGCCCGAATGAGACCCGGCCACCCTTATCCATCTGGTATGCGCCGAACGGGTGAGCCCCGTACGGCATTTACCGGCCTACTGTTCGACCGGAACCGCCACCTCACGCGCCGCGTCCGGCCCCTGGTCGAGCAGCGTACGGAAGCCGTCCTCGTCGAGAACCGGAACCTTCAGCTGCATCGCCTTGTCATACTTGGAACCAGGGTTGTCACCAACAACCACGAAGGACGTCTTCTTCGAAACGGAACCGGTCACTTTCGCTCCCCGGCTCTGGAGCGCCTCTTTTGCGCCATCCCTGGTGTGGTTCTCCAGCGTGCCGGTCACGACGACGGTCAACCCCTCCAGCGGGCGCGGCCCTTCGTCCTTGCCGGAGCTCTCCTCCTCCATCCGCACCCCCGCCGCACGCCACTTGCGGAGGATCTCGCGGTGCCAGTCCACCTCGAACCACTGCTTGAGCGAGGCCGCGATCGTCGGGCCGACCCCTTCGACGGCCGCCAGCTCCTCCTCGCTCGCCTCCTCGATCCGGTCGATCGAGCGGAACTCGCGCGCCAGTGCCTCCGCCGCCACCGGGCCGACGTGACGGATCGACAGCCCCGTGATGACCCGGGCCAGCGGCCGCTCCTTGGCCGCCGCGATGTTCTCCAGCATCGCCAGCGCGTTCTTCCGGGGCTCGCCCTGCTGGTTGGCGAAGACGGTGACGATCTTCTCCTCGCCCGTCTTGGGGTCCCGCTTGGGCAGGCCGCTGTCCTGGTCCAGGACGTACGCCTTGATGGGCAGCAGCTGCTCGATGGTCAGGTCGAACAGGTCGCCCTCGTCCACCAGCGGCGGCTCGGACGGCTCCAGCGGCTTGGTCAGCGCCGCCGCCGCGACGTACCCGAAGTTCTCGATGTCCAGGCACTTGCGGCCACCGAGGTAGAACAACCGCTCACGCAACTGCGCGGGGCACGTACGGCCGTTCGGGCAGCGCAGGTCGACGTCACCCTCCTTCATCGGCCGCAGCGGCGTCCCGCACTCGGGGCACTCGGAGGGCATCACGAACTCCCGCTCCGTGCCGTCCCGCAGGTCCGCCACCGGGCCCAGGATCTCCGGGATCACGTCACCGGCCTTGCGCAGCACCACCGTGTCCCCGATGAGGACGCCCTTGGCCTTCACCACGTCCTGGTTGTGCAGGGTGGCGAACTCGACCTCCGAGCCGGCCACCGTCACCGGCTCCACCTGCGCGTACGGCGTGACCCGGCCGGTGCGGCCCACTCCCACGCGGATGTTGACCAGCTTGGTGTTGACCTCCTCCGGCGCGTACTTCCAGGCGATCGCCCAGCGCGGCGCCCGCGAGGTGGAGCCGAGCCGGCCCTGGAGCGGGATCTCGTCCAGCTTGACGACCACACCGTCGATCTCGTGCTCCACCGAGTGCCGGTTCTCACCGAAGTACTCGATGAAGGCGCGGACTCCCGCGATGTCGGTGACCACCTTGTTGTGCCGGGCCGTCGGCAGGCCCCACTCGCGCAGCAGCTCGTACGCCTCCGACAGCCGGGCGATCTCCAGGCCGTCGCGCGCGCCGATGCCGTGCACCACCATGTGCAGCGGCCGGGTGGCGGTCACCTTCGGGTCCTTCTGGCGCAGCGAACCGGCCGCCGCGTTGCGCGGGTTGGCGAAGGGCTTGTCCCCCGCCTCCACCAGGCGGGCGTTCAGCTCCTGGAACTTCTCCATCGGGAAGAAGACCTCACCCCGGATCTCGACGAGATCCGGGATGCGGTCACCCTTCAGCCGCTCGGGGATGTCCGAGATCGTGCGGATGTTCGGCGTGATGTCCTCACCGGTGCGGCCGTCGCCGCGCGTCGCCGCGCGCGTGAGACGCCCCTTCTCATACGTCAGGTTGACCGCCAGGCCGTCGACCTTCAGCTCGCACAGGAAGTGGTACCCCGAGGTGCCGACCTCCTTGGCGACCCGGTCCGCCCAGCCGGCCAGCTCCTCGTCGTCGAAGGCGTTGTCCAGCGACAGCATCCGCTCGCGGTGCTGGACGGCCGTGAACTCCGTCGCGTACGCCCCGGCGACCTTCTGGGTCGGCGAGTCGGGCGTCCGGAGCTCCGGATACTCCTCCTCCAGGGCCTCCAGCGAGCGCAGCAGCCTGTCGAACTCGGCGTCGCTGACGACCGGCTGGTCCTTCACGTAGTACCGGAAGCGGTGCTCCTCGACCTGCTCGGCCAGCTGCGCGTGCTTGTCCCGTGCCTCCGCCGGCACGACATCCTGCTGTTCGACAGCCACCGTCTTTCCTTCCGTCACTGACGTCACTCAGGGTTGTCCGCGAGCGATCTCGCCGCCGTGACGC
This sequence comes from Streptomyces ficellus, assembly GCF_009739905.1. NCBI lineage: Bacteria > Bacillati > Actinomycetota > Actinomycetes > Kitasatosporales > Streptomycetaceae > Streptomyces > Streptomyces ficellus. The sequence continues at coordinate 2,087,652 of NZ_CP034279.1, forward strand.
AGTGGGCGAGCGCGGCACGGGCGTACGCGGGCGAGGCACCCGCCAGCCCGCACGACGGGGTGACCACCACGGACTCGGCGAGAGTCCCCGGATACAGCCCCAGCCTGCGCCACAGCGTCCTGACACCCATGACGCTACCGGCAGGGTCTGACAATGGGACGTCGGTCGACTCGACGACGCCCACCAACAGCCTCGTGCCTCCCTCGACCGCCTCGCCGATCTGCTCCTCGTCACGCTCGGTGAGCAGCCCGAAATCGAACGAGATGCCCGCGGCACCCGCCCGCCGCAGCAGCGCGAACGGCACGTCCGGAGCGCACGAGTGCACGATCACGGGCCCGTGCCCCTCGTTCACCGCCACCACGTCCCGCAGCGCGCTCTCCACGACCTGGCGGTCCACGGCACGGTGGGTCCGGTAGCCGCTCGCGGTGCGCACCTGCCCGCGCAGCACGGCGGTCAGGGACGGCTCGTCGAGCTGGAGCACCACCCGCGCGCCCGGGATCCTGCGCCGCACCTCCGCGAGGTGGCCGCGCAGCCCCTCCGCCAGCGAGGCCGTCAGGTCCCGGCAGGCGCCGGGGTCGCCGAGGGCCGCCTCTCCGCCCCGCAGCTCCAGGGCGGCGGCCAGCGTCCACGGCCCCACCGCCTGGACCTTCACGACACCCTCGTACCCCTGGGTGAACTCCTCCAGGGCGTCGAGGTCCTCGCCCATCCAGGACCGGGCCCGCCGGGTGTCCCGGCCCGGCCGGTCGCTGACCCGCCAGCCGCTCGGCTCCACGTGCGCGTACATCTCGACGAGCAGGCCGATGGTCCGCCCGATCATGTCGGCGCCCGGCCCGCGGGCGGGCAGCTCCGCCAGGTGCGGGAAGTCCTCGAAGGTGCCCGTCACGGTCCTGGCCGCCTCGCGCGCGTCGCCGCCCGGCATGGACCCGACCCCGGTCGCGGGGCCCCAGCTGAAGTCGTCGTTCCCGCTCATCGCCCCGGCCGCACGCTCAGGTCGTTGATCTCCGCGTCGCGCGGCAGGTCGATCGCGGTCAGGATCGCGGTGGCGACCGACTCGGGGTCGATCCAGCGGGAGGCGTCGTACTCCTTGCCCTCCTGCTGGTGCACCTTGGCCTGCATCGGGCTGGCCGTACGGCCCGGGTAGACGGACGTGACGCGCACGCCGGAACCGTGCTCCTCCTGGCGCAGCGAGTCGGCCAGCGCCTTGAGGCCGTGCTTGGAGGCGGCGTAGGCGGACCACTCGGCGTGGGCGTTCAACCCGGCGCCGGAGTTGACGAACACGACGTGACCCTGGGAGACCCGCAGTTGCGGCAGGAGCAGCCGGGTCAGCTCGGCCGGCGCGATGAGGTTCACCTCCAGCTGGCTCCGCCAGGCCTTGGTGGTGAGATCGCCGACCCGGCCGAGGTCGACGACGCCCGCGATGTGCAGCAGCGAGTCCAGCCGGTCGGGCAGCGTCTGGTGGGAGAAGGCCCAGGACAGCCGGTCGGCGTTGGCCAGGTCGCCGACGAGCGTACGGGCGCCCGGGTGGGCCGCGGCCAGTTCCTTGGCGCGCCCCGCGTCACGGGCCAGCAGTACGAGGTCGTCGCCGCGTTCGTGCAGGCGGCGGGCGACGGCCGCGCCGATGCCGGAACCCGCCCCGGTGATCATGTGTGTAGCCATACGGCCATGCTCGCATCCGGACGGCGGTCACCTGATCCCGGCGCTCTCCTCCAGGTACGCGAGCGCGGCGACCCCGTCCTCCGCGAAGAACACCAGGTCGGTCAGCGGCAGCGGCAGGAACCCCTCCGCCTCCATCCGCCGGAACTGCTCCTTGAGCCCGTCGTAGAAGCCCGCCGCGTTGAGCAGGACCACGGGCTTGGTGTGCTTGCCGTGCTTCTTCAGCTCCAGGATCTCGGTGGCCTCGTCGAGGGTGCCGGTGCCGCCGACCATGATCACCACGGCGTCCGACACGGCCAGCATGCGCGCCTTGCGCTCGGCCAGGTCCTTGGCGAAGACCATCTCGTCGGCGCCCGCCCGCGCCTTGGTGGCCAGGAAGTCCACCGACACGCCGACGAGCCGCCCGCCCGCCTCCTGGACGCCGTCCGCCACGACCTTCATCAATCCGGTGTCGCTGCCGCCCCACACCAGGGTGTGCCCGCCTTTGCCGAGCAATTCGGCGAACTGGCGGGCGGGGACGGTGTAGCGCTCATCGAGATCGGCGGCCGACAGGAAGACGCAGATGTTCATACGGCCACCCTAGGGAGTGACCTAGGGAATGGCGCGGCGGGGGCGGGCCGTTGCACGGTCATGACGACTGGACACCGCATCACCATCGAGCAGGGCACCGAGCACGTACGCGTGGTCCACGACGGTCACGTGGTCGCGGAGAGCCGGCGACCGCTCGTCCTGCGCGAGACGGGCTGTCCCCCGCGCTACTACCTGCCGGCTCAGGACGTCCGTACGGAGCTGCTGACGCCCTCCGGCACCCACACCTACTGCCCGTTCAAGGGCACCGCGTCCTACTGGTCGCTGCCCGGCGCGGAGGACGCCGTCTGGGCGTACCCCGACCCCAAGCCGGAGGTCGCCGAGATCGAGGACCACCTCTGCTTCTACGAAGCGGAAGTCGTCTGAGGCCGAGCGATGAGTTCCGCGGCCGGCACCGGTCTGCCCCTGCATGGAGAACCGCGGAACGGTCACATCGGGCGACGGCACCCTCCTCGCGTACGAGCGGCGCGGTGAAGGTCCGCCGCTGGTCCTGGTGAGCGGGGCGCTGGGCACGCGCGCGAGCGAGGCGGCGCTCGCCGGGCTGCTGGCGCCGCACTTCACCACGTACACCTACGACCGGCGGGGCCGTGGCGACAGCGGTGACGGGGCGGGCCCGCCCGTTCGTCACGCCGTCGAGCGGGAGGTCGACGACCTGGCGGCCGTGATCGCCACGGCGGGCGGCGGCGCGGCCGTGCACGGCACGTCCTCCGGCGGCGCGCTCGCCCTGGAGGCGGCGGCGGCCGGGCTGCCGATCACCCGCCTGTCGGTCTACGAACCTCCGTACGACACCGACCCGGCCGCCCGCGACGGCTTCACCGAGCGCGCCCAGCGGCTCGGACGGCTCCTGGCGGACGGGCGCCGCGGTGACGCGCTCGCGCTCTTCCTGTCCGACACGCCCGCCGCGGAGCTCGCCGGCCTGCGCGCGTCGCCCCAGTGGCCGGCGCTCGAAGCGCTGGCGCACACCCTGCCGTACGACCACGCCGTGCTCGGCGACAGCCTGGTGCCCGCCGCACGCCTGGCCGCCGTCACCGCGCGCGTCCTGGTCATCGACGGCGGCGCCAGCCCCGCGTGGCTGCGCGACACCGCCCGCGCGGTGGCCCACGCCCTCCCGAACGCCCGCCACAGCACCCTCACGGGCCAGACCCACGCGGTCACCCCCCAAGTCCTGGCCCCGTCGCTGACGGCCTTCTTCACGGCCGAGTAAGCGGCGCCTCGGCGGACCAGAAGGCGGAGCGGACGTTGGGGGTGGGGATCTGACCGAGGGGGTACGCGGGGCCGTTGGGCGGGGACTTGGGCGGGGCGACGGTGGATTTTTGGACGCAGGGGGTGGCGACTTCGAGGGTGGCCTGCCCCGCGTAACCGAAGATCAGGCTGATGCCGAAGCCGTCGCGTGACACCGCGAAAACGGCAGGCCGGTCCTTGCTCTTGCGTACTGCCGTGATGGCGAAGCCACTCTTCGTCCAGTAGCGCTCGACGACACCCAGCAAGTTGCCTCGGCGCTCCGCTGAGACGACCGTCATGATCTTCCTCCGTCGAGAGACGTCACAACTGCCGGCCGTGGTGTTGTGGTGCGCCCAGTGAAGCTCCGGTACCACTGCAGCAATCGTCGCGTCCAGCATGTCATCGGCACGATCCGCCGCTTCTTGCATGTTCATGACTGCTGGCCTTCCGTCCTTCACGCTTCCCTCCGTGGCCTCGCAGCCGACAACCAGCACCCCAATCGCGACGGACAGAATTGCCCGCGTCAGGCGCATCACCGGTGCTCCTCCCTGATGAGGTCCTGAGAGCGCCCTCCAACGATGGCTGCGATGTTCGCCGCAGACGCCATGTCCTTCTTGGGTGTGAAGTACTGGGAGTGGGCGTCGAAGCCCCCACCGTCTCGGATCATGCCCGGCCCGTCGGCCACCAGAAAGCGCTGTGCGCCGAACGCCTCGCTGGCGGGATCCTTGCCGAAGTAGACGTCGTCGTTGCCCTCATCCAGAAGATCGCGGGTAGCAAGCACTCCGACGGGCCCGCCGAGGGCGATCTCATCCTTCGAGGGCAGGTGGGTCACCGGATCGTTGTCGGCCGCTCCGACGAACACGTGCTCCCTGCCGACGCCGAGGTCCTCCGCCCTCTGCGTCCCTACGCCCGGGCTTCCCAGCAAAATGATGTCGTCGACCCCGGGGATGCCACCCGACGCCGTCGCTGCCTTGCCCACAGTGAGTGAACCGTACGAGTGGCCGATCGCCGTGAGGTGTGGGTCCCGGTTCTCATTCGTGGCGTCCAGTCCCGACATGAAGGAGTTGTAGGCCGGGGCTCCCCGCTGAGCATCTCCTTCGGCCATGACGTCCAGTAGCTGCGGCGCGTCATAGCCGAGCCAGATGATGGACGCGCTGGAAGGGTCCACGTCACGCGCGCCGATCGCCGTGTCCTCGGCGCGCTTCATGGTGTCCTCGACGAACTCGCCGTTCAGCCTGGTGCCCAGGCCCGGTACGTAGGCGGAGACGTGGCGGGAGGTGTCGGGGTTGCCGTAGGAGACGATCGCGCGGCCGTTGCCCTCGTCGCCGATGCCGAGGAGGTACATCGGTGGGTCGCTCGGCCGGCTGAGCCGGTCCTGGAGCATCCGGAGCGCCTCCAGTTTCGTGCGGGAGCCGTCGTCGTCCCGCTGCGCCAGTTCGCCAATGAGCAGCGGTAGGAGCCTGCGGTTGGCCTCGTCGCGGGCGGTGGCGGGGATGCCGTCGAGGTTGCCGATGAGGTCGGGGGCGATGTCGAGGTACTCGCGGCGCTGCTCCTCGGGGAGGGCGTCCCACCAGGCCTTGAGCTCGGCCGGCGAGCCGTCCGCGGGGATGGCGGCGCCGAGGTGCCGTCCCGCAGCCGCGCGGACGCCGGCCGTGTCGCGGGCGACGTCCGCGAGGGTCGCGGCGGTGATGTCGAGGCCCTTGGCGGCTTGGAGCCGGAGCAGGGTCCGCGCGTACCGGTGGTCGATGTCGGCGGCGGACCGGACGGCTCGGGCGATGCGGTCCGCGATGGCCTGGGCCTTCTCGGCGTTGGGGTTGAGCGGTGCGACCGGCGGGGGCGGGGCGCCGAGGCCGGGGGCGGGGTCCAGGGGGAGGCGGCCACTGGCGTGGGCCCGGCCGCCCGGGGTGTCCTGCCGGCCCACCAGTGTGGCGGCGGTGCCGGCCGGGTAGCTGACGGAGCCGTCGTCGTGGATGGTGAACCGCAGTTCGGCCGCTTCGTCGAGCGCGTGGCGCAACTGCCGCTGCGGTTCGGCGAGATCGGCGGCCAGGCCGTTCAGGGCGGTGCGTAACAGGCCGCACTCGGTGTGCAGGTAGTGGTAGTTGCGGCTGAGCCGCTGGAGCCGGGCGAGGGCCGCCCCGGCCGACTCGCCGCGCTGCGTCTCGCGCAGGCTCGCGGTCATCAGGCGGTCGACCCGGGCGCGGTCGGCGCCGGAGCGGCCGGACACCGCGTGCCAGGTGTCGCCCGCGACCTCGAACGCGCCGGGCTTCAGGTCCCGTAAGGCCTGCCAGGTCAGCGTGGTTCCGGTCACTGGGGCCGGCCGCCCTGCCGGGGCACGCCGCCCAGCGCGTGGGCCACCGCCGTGTCGGTCTCGCCGAGTTCCTTGGCGACCCGGGCGAGGGTGCCGGTGAGGTGGTCGCACTCGTCCCGTACGGCGGCGAGGCGTTCCTCCCAGGAGGTCAGGACGGTCTTGAGCGCCGCCACCGATGTGAGGCCCGTCCCGCCCGCCGCTGTGCCCTCGTGGGCGGGGCGCAGGGCGCGGCGGCTGCTCTCGGTGCTGGTGCGCAGGGCTGCGGCGGTGCCGGAGGCACTGGTCCACGGCCCGCCGCTGTGTGTGAGGGTGCCCGCTCCGGGGCCCGGGGTCCGTGCCCCGCTCTCCGCGTACGTCACGCACGCCATCTCCGCACGCCACCCCGCCCCGCGTACAGTCACGTTCCGTACGGATCGTGGCGTTTACGCAGATGGGGCGGGGGTTGGCGGGGGCGACGCGGAGCGGTACACGGGTTGACGCGCGCGTACCGGACCAGCGCGTACCGGAGGTCAGGCGCCGACCGTCGCCCGGCGGGTGGTCGTGGCGATGGTGGCCGAGCCGACGACCCGGGTGCCGTCGTAGAGGACGATCGCCTGGCCGGGGGCGACCCCGCGGACGGGCTCCTGGAAGGTGACGTGCAGCTCGCCGTCCTCCAGGGAGGCCGTGACCGGGGTCTCGTCGCCGTGGGCGCGGAGCTGGGCCGTGTAGCCGCCGGGGCCGGAGGGGGCGGTGCCGCACCAGCGGGGCTTGATGGCGGTGAGGGCGGTGACGTCGAGTGCCTCGGCGGGGCCGACGGTGACGGTGTTGTTCACGGGCGAGATGTCCAGCACGTACCGGGGCTTGCCGTCCGGGGCGGGGTGGCCGATGCGCAGGCCCTTGCGCTGGCCGATGGTGAAGCCGTACGCGCCCTCGTGGGTGCCGACCTTGGCCCCGGACTCGTCGACGATGTCGCCCTCGGCCCGGCCCAGGCGGGAGGCGAGGAAGCCCTGGGTGTCACCGTCCGCGATGAAGCAGATGTCGTGGCTGTCGGGCTTCTTCGCCACGGCCAGACCCCGCCGCTCGGCCTCCGCGCGGATCTCGTCCTTGGTGGTGAGGGTGTCGCCCAGCGGGAACATCGCGTGCGCGAGCTGCTTCTCGTCCAGGACGCCGAGGACGTACGACTGGTCCTTGGCCATGTCGGAGGCGCGGTGCAGCTCCCGGGTGCCGTCCTCGCGGGTCACGACCGTCGCGTAGTGGCCGGTGCACACCGCGTCGAAGCCCAGCGCGAGGGCCTTGTCCAACAGCGCCGCGAACTTGATCTTCTCGTTGCAGCGCAGGCACGGGTTGGGGGTGCGCCCGGCCTCGTACTCGGCGACGAAGTCGTCGACGACGTCCTCCCGGAACCGCTCCGCCAGGTCCCACACGTAGAACGGGATGCCGATGACGTCGGCCGCGCGGCGGGCGTCGCGCGAGTCCTCGATGGTGCAACAGCCCCGGGCGCCGGTGCGGAAGGACTGGGGGTTCGCGGACAGGGCGAGGTGCACACCGGTGACGTCGTGGCCCGCCTCGGCGGCGCGGGCGGCGGCGACGGCGGAGTCCACGCCGCCGGACATGGCGGCGAGCACGCGGAGGGGGCGCTGGGGAGTCTGAGTCATAGCCCTACCAGGGTACGGGCCCCGGGAACCATGCTCGCGTGCGTATGCGTTGACGATCACATGGGTGAGAAGAGGCGGGGGACGAAACCGGTCGGGCGCCGTGCGGTGCTGATCGGTGGCGGTGCGGCCGTCGTGGGCGGGGCGGTGCTGGCGCGCGACGAGCTGCGGCGCGCCTGGTACCGGGTGCCGGGGGTGGAGAAGGACCGCGTGGAGGGTGAGCTGGACCACGTGGGCGCGCAGTGGACGGCGGCTTCGCGGGCGAACTGGCGGTATGCCGACCGCCCCGACGACTTCACGATCGACCGGGTCGTCATCCATGTCGTCCAGGGGGACTATCCGACGGCCCTGAAGGTCTTCAAGGACCCGGGCCACGGTGCGGCGACGCACTATGTCGTCCGTAAGGACGGGCACGTCGCGCAGATGATCCGTGAGCTGGACGTGGCGTTCCACGCGGGCGACCGGGGCATGAACGAGCGGAGCGTCGGCATCGAGCACGAGGGGTTCGTGGACCGGCCCCAGGACTTCACGGACGCCATGTACGCGTCGTCCGCGCGGCTCACGGCCGGGATATGCGCGCGGTACGGGATACCGGTGGACCGTGAGCACATCATCGGCCATGTGGAGGTGGAGGGCACGGACCACACCGACCCGGGGCCGCACTGGGACTGGGACCGGTACATGAAGCTGGTGCGGGACGCCGCGGCCGGCGGCCCGCGTACGTCCGCTAGCTGAGGCCCGCCGTCCGGGCCCGTTCGACCGCAGGGCCGATGGCCTTGGCGACCGCTTCGACGTCGGCGCGGGTCGAGGTGTGGCCGAGCGTGAAGCGCAGCGTGCCGCGCGCCAGGTCGGGGTCCGTGCCGGTGGCCAGCAGGACGTGGCTGGGCTGGGCCACGCCGGCCGTGCAGGCCGAGCCGGTGGAGCATTCGATGCCCTGGGCGTCCAGGAGCAGCAGCAGCGAGTCGCCCTCGCAGCCGGGGAAGGTGAAGTGGGCGTTGGCGGGCAGGCGGCCCTCGGGCGCCGGGTCGCCGCCGAGGACGGCGTCCGGGACGGCCGTGCGGACGGCGTCGACCAGCTCGTCGCGGAGGGCGCCGATGTCGCGGGCGTACTCCTCGCGGCGCTCGGCGGCCAGCCGCCCGGCGACGGCGAAGGCGGCGACGGCCGGGACGTCGAGCGTGCCGGAGCGGACGTGGCGCTCCTGTCCGCCGCCGTGCAGCACCGGCACGGGGCTGTGCTCGCGGCCGAGGAGCAGCGCCCCGATGCCGTAGGGGCCGCCGATCTTGTGGCTGGAAACCGTCATCGCGGCGAGGCCCGAGCCGGTGAAGCCGACCGGGACCTGCCCGAAGGCCTGGACGGCGTCGGAGTGCAGGGGGACGCCGAACTCCTGCGCCACCTCGGCCAGTTCACGGACCGGCATGAGGGTGCCGATCTCGTTGTTGGCCCACATCACGGTGGCCAGGGCGACGTCCGACGGGTCGCGCTCGATCGCCTCGCGCAGCGCCTCGGGGTGCACGCGTCCGTGCCGGTCGACGGCCAGGTACTCGACGGCGGCGCCCTCGTGCTCGCCGAGCCAGTGCACGGCGTCGAGGACGGCGTGGTGCTCGACGGGGCTGGCCAGGACCCGGACGCGGCGCGGGTCTGCGTCCCGGCGGGCCCAGTACAGGCCCTTGACGGCGAGGTTGTCCGCCTCCGTCCCGCCGGAGGTCAGGACGACTTCGCTGGGGCGTGCGCCGAGTGCCTCGGCGAGGGCCTCGCGGGCCTCCTCGACGGTACGGCGGGCCCGGCGGCCGGCGGCGTGCAGCGAGGACGCGTTGCCCGTGACGGCGAGCTGGGCGGTCATCGCCTCGATCGCCTCCGGCAGCATCGGAGTGGTCGCGGCGTGGTCGAGGTAAGCCATGGTGCGACGATTCTACGAGCCTCCCGGGGGCCGGGGTTCAGCGCCGTACCGGCCGTATCGCCGCGGGGCCCATCAGGCGATGCTCCAGGACACGGTGCCGTCCGCCGTGACCAGGGCGGCCAGGACGACCAGGTCGGCGACGCCGAGGCCGAGGCCGAGCAGGGCGCGGCCGCGCCGGACGGTGCCGCGCTTGAGGGCCAGGGCGGCGAGCCCGATGGCGATGGGCCCGAGCAGGATGTTCATCACCAGCAGGCCCACCAGGCCGAGGACGAACGCGGCGACGGCCATGGAGTTGGCGTCGCGCATCCGGTCCCGGGTCCGGGGGCGGGTGCGGGCGGCGGTGCGGGTTCGCGGGGTGGACGTGGTCAGTTCCATGACGGCCTCCTCAGCGGTCCTCGGCGGTCTCAGCGGTGCACGGGGGTTCAGCGGTGCTGTCGTTCCCGGATGGCGAAGATCAGGAGCCAGGTGCCGATGACGCCCGCGGCGACGAGCGTGACTGGGACCGGCACGTGGGCCACGGTCCCGAGGACGACCCCCAGCATCAGCAGGGCGGCGACGATGAAGAACATTCGATGACCTCCCGATCGACGAACACGTTGGCGAACATGGATGAACACTTGTTCACTGACTACCCAGTCTAGCGGCGCCCATGACTGGAGCGGTCCGGAGAACGGTTGTTTACTGAATGGCATGAGTCACACCTCCGGGATCCGCCGGGCCCAGAAAGAGAAGACCCGTCAGGCGCTCCTGGACGCCGCCCTCGGCCTGCTGGAGGAGCAGAGCCTGAGCAGCCTCGGCCTGCGCGAGGTGACCCGCGCGGTCGGCGTCGCGCCGGCGGCCTTCTACCGGCACTTCCGCGACACCGCGGACCTCGGCGTCGCCCTTGTCGACGAGGCCCTCGGCAGCCTGCACGGAACGATCCGCACGACCCTGGCGACCACGGGTGACGGCGACGAACGGATCGCCGCCACCGTCGAGTTGATCGCCGGGCTCGTACGCGGGTACCCCGCACACGTCCGGTTCATCGCGCGGGAACGGCACGGCGGCGTGGCGCCCGTCCGCGAGGCGATCGGCGGCCAACTCGACCGGTTCGCCCGGGAGGTGGCCGACGAGCTGGCCGGGCACCCCGAGAGCGAGGGGTGGGAGCGGGACGACCTGCTCATGCTCGCCGGGCTGTACGTCGACCACATGGTGATGACCGCCTCGGCGTTCCTGGCGACGCCCGAGGCGGCGTGGGACGGGGTGGCGCGCACCGCCCGTCGCCGGCTGCGGCTGGTCGGCCTGGGCCGCCGCCACTGGCTGGACTGACCCGCCGTCCGGCCGGCGGTGGTGCCGGCGCGAGACGAAGCGCCCCGGCGCCTCCGGTGGACGGAAGGCGCCGGGGCGCTCGGCGCTCGGCGTTCGGCGTTCGGCGTTCGGGGCCGCGGGCCCCGGGAGTTCAGCCCCGCGGGGCGCGCGCCAGTTGGCGGGACTGGGCGACGAGCCGGTCGGCGCTGTCCCAGACCTCGGCGTCCTCCTCCAGGAAGCCGCCCGCGAGGTTGCGGGTGGTGATGGAGACCCGCAGCGGGCCGGGGGCGGGACGGCACCGTATGTGGGTGGTGAGCTCCACGGTCGGGGTCCAGCCGGTGAGGCCGAGCTCGAAGGACGTCGGGGGCAGGGCGTCCACGGTGAGCAGGAGGGACAGCGGGTCGGGCTCGCGGCCGTCGGCCAGGCCGAACCAGCCGCGCATCTCGCCCTTGCCGGACGGGGCGCCGACGGCCCAGCCGAGGGTGGTGGGGTCGAGCTTGATGTCGAGCCGCTCGGTGATGGCCGACGAGCCGGGGATGGGCGCCGGGCCGTCGGAGGGGCCGAGGCAGTGCTCGCGGGGCGGGATGGCGGGCGGCTTGGCCGTCGTCCGTACGTCGTCGGGGAGGGCGTCCAGGTCGCCGTAGGAGGCGAGGACCCGGATGCGCTCGACCTCGGTGCCGTCCTCCGCGTACTGGAAGAGCGAGGCCTGGCCGGTGGAGAGCGTGCGGCCGGCGCGGACCGTCTCGGTCCGGATCACGGCGGGGCCCGGCACGGACGGCGTCAGGTAGTGCGCCGAGATGGTGAACGGGTCGGGGTGCGGCAGGGCCTCGCCGAGCGCACGGCCGAGCAGGGCGAGCAGATAGCCGCCGTTGACGGCCTGGATGATCGTCCAGCCGGCGGAGAGCTCCGCGTCGTAGACGCCGGGCTCCCGGAGGGTCACCGCGGTGTCGCGGTCGAACTCGCTGTCCATGGCGGCACAGTACAACAGGAAATTACTAAGCGGTAGCTTTCCCGGGGAGCTGCTCCTCGGTCGCGATGGAGCGGCGGTTCCACGCGCGCGGGGCGCGCCAGTGGAAGCGCATGGCCAGCAGCCGCAGGACGAAGGTGGTCACGGCAGCGAGCGTGCTGGTGAAGGGGTTCAGCATCTCGAACTTGATGCACAGCGCGACCATGGTGGCTCCCACGATGGCCGGCACGGCGTACAGGTCGCGGTCCCAGCGCAGCAGCGACGGCACCTCGTTGGCCAGGACGTCCCGCAGGACGCCCCCGCCGACGCCGGTGGCGAGCCCGAGCACGGCGGAGAAGGTGAGCCCCAGCCCGTACTCGTACGCCTTGGTCGTCCCCGCGACGCAGAAGAGGCCGAGCCCGGCGGCGTCGAAGACGTTCACGGCGGCCTGGGTCCGCTCCACCACCGGGTGCAGGAAGAAGACGAGGACCGTGGCGACCAGCGGCATGAGGAAGTACCCGAGGTCGGTGAACGCGGCGGGCGGCACCGCGCCGATCACGAGGTCCCGGAACAGCCCTCCGCCCAGGGCGGTGACCTCGGCGAGGACGGCGATGCCGAACACGTCGAAGTTCTTGCGCACGGCGAGCAGGGCGCCGGAGATCGCGAACACGAAGATGCCCGCGAGGTCGAGCGCGTGTTGCACGGAGGGGGTGAAGAAGTCCTGGAGCACCGCCCAATTGTGCAGGCTCGCGCGGCGGCCGCCGCCCCCGCACGCCGGGGCCGGGCACCGCCGCTGTTAACCTGCGGGCGCTGTGACGGACGAGGGGGACGGCGTGGGGTACGCACTGGAGCTGGCACCGGAGCGCGGGGCGCGCGTGGGGCGGGTCCTGCTGACCGCGCTGGTGCCCACGGCCCTGGTCACCGTGTGCGGGGCCCTGCTGACCGGCGACGCGTCGGCCGGGTGGCTCCTGACGTGCGCCGCGCTCGCCCTGGCCGTGTCCCTCTTCGCCGGCGCCGCCGCGAACGCGCGGCTGGGCCGGCTCCGGATCGACGAGCACGGCATCACCACCGGGAGCGGCGAGCTGTTCCCCTGGGGCGGTATCCGCTTCGTGGTCCTGCACCACGGCAGGCTCCAGGTCCGGCCGCACCGCCCCACGACGTCCGCGCAGCTGGTGACCCTGCACAACGAGGGACTCGGACTCGGCCGCGCCCGCCACGACGAGCGCCGCCGCGCCATCGTCGCCGCCCTGACCGCGTTCGCCCCGCACCAGTACGTCGCGGACCGCGAGCGCGTGCTGCGCGAACCGTCCCGCTGACCCGGCCCCCGGGGCGGCGCCCCACGGCGGCCGGCCCTGTGGGGGTGACCCCTGCGGGCCACCCCCTGCAAGCCACCCCCCTGCCCGTCAGAGCTTCTTCGGGTCCTCGTCGTCCGGGGACGGCTCCTTGGCGGGGGCCGGGATGACCGGGGCAGGCGCCTCCGTGGGCGCCTCGGTGCGCGCCCCCGCAGGCTCTTCCGTGGTCGTCTCCGCGGGCTCCTCCGTGGGCGCCTTCGTGGCGGACACGATCTCGATCGCCTCGCCCGCCGAGGCCAGCACCGGGTCGCCCGGGGCCTGGTCCGGGGCGTTCTCCGGGTGGTGGCAGGCGACGCGCCGGCCGGGGGCCAGCTCCAGGAGCGGAGGCTCCTGGACCGTACAGACCTGCGTCGCCTTCCAGCAGCGGGTGTGGAACCGGCAGCCGCTGGGCGGGGCGATCGGCGAGGGCACGTCGCCCTTCAGCAGGATCCGCTCGCTCTTGGCCCCGCGACGCCTCGGGTCGGGCACCGGCACGGCCGACATCAGGGCCTTGGTGTACGGGTGCATGGGCGCCTCGTACAGCGACGTGCGGTCCGACAGCTCCACGATCTTGCCGAGGTACATCACGGCGATCCGGTCCGAGACGTGCCGGATGACCGACAGGTCGTGGGCGATGATCACGTATGTGAGGCCCAGCTCGTCCTGAAGGTCGTCCAGCAGGTTGACCACCTGCGCCTGGATCGACACGTCCAGCGCCGAGACCGGCTCGTCGGCGACGACGAGACGCGGCTTCAGGGCGAGGGCGCGCGCGATGCCGATGCGCTGCCGCTGGCCGCCGGAGAACTCGTGCGGGTAGCGGTTGTAGTGCTCGGGGCTCAGGCCCACCCGCTCCAGGAGGCCCTGGACCTCCTTCTTGACCCCGCCCTCCGGCTCGACGCCCTGGAGCCGGAACGGCGCCGAGACGATGGAGCCGATGGTGTGGCGCGGGTTCAGCGAGCCGTACGGGTCCTGGAAGATCATCTGGATGTCGCGCCGGAACGGCCGCATCCCGCCGGTCTTCAGGTGCGTGATGTCGGTGCCGTCGAACTCGACCCTGCCGCCGCTGGGCTCCAGCAGCCGGGTGATCAGCCGGCCCATCGTCGACTTGCCGCAGCCGGACTCGCCGACGACGCCGAGGGTCTCGCCGCGGCGGACCTCGAAGTCGATGCCGTCGACCGCCTTGACGGCGCCGACCTGCCGCTGGAGCAGGCCCTTCTTGATGGGGAAGTGTTTGACCAGGCCCTCGACCTTGAGCAGGGGGCCGGCCTGGTGAGGCGTCGGTTCGTTGGTCACAGCTTCGGCGCAATCTCTTCGGTCCAGATCCGCGTGCGCTCTTCCTGCCCCATGTGGCAGGCGGAGAAGTGGCCGGAGCCGACTTCACGCAGTTCCGGGCGCTCGGTGCGGGTCATCCCGCCCTTGGGGACGTCCGCGTACGGGCAGCGCGGGTTGAAGGCGCAGCCGTCCGGCACGTTGATCAGGGACGGCGGCTGGCCCTTGACCGGGATGAGCCGGTCGGTCTGGTCCCGGTCGATCCGGGGCATCGATCCGAGCAGGCCCCAGGTGTAGGGGTGCTGCGGCTCGTAGAAGATCGTGTCGACGGGACCGCGTTCCACGCACCGGCCGCCGTACATCACCAGGATGTCGTCGGCGATCTCGGCCACCACGCCCAGGTCGTGGGTGATGATCACGACCGCCGAGCCGAACTCCTTCTGGAGGTCGCGGATCAGGTCGAGGATCTGCGCCTGGACGGTGACGTCCAGCGCGGTCGTCGGCTCGTCGGCGATCAGCAGCTCGGGATTGTTGACCAGCGCCATGGCGATCATCGCGCGCTGGCGCATGCCGCCGGAGAACTCGTGCGGGTAGGCGTCGACGCGCTTGCCCGGCTCGGGGATGCCGACGCGGTCGAGCAGCTCGATGGCCCGGGTGCGGGCGACCTTCTTCGACACCTTGTTGTGGATGCGGTACGCCTCCACGATTTGGTTGCCGACCGTGTAGAACGGGTGCATCGCGGACAGCGGGTCCTGGAAGATCATCGCCATCTCGCGGCCCCGCAGCCGCCGCACCTCGTCCGGGTCGGCGCTCACCAGCTCCTTGCCGTCGAGCCAGATCTCCCCGCTCATCCGTACGTTCTTGCCGCGCGCGCCGAGCCGGTGCAGGCCCATGATGGCGAGCGAGGTGACGGACTTGCCGGAGCCGGACTCGCCGACGACGCCGAGGGTCTTGCCCTTCTCCAGCTGGAAGGAGAGCCCGTCGACGGACTTCACGAGGCCGTCGTCGGTCGGGAAGTGGACCTTGAGGTCGCGTACGTCGAGGAAGGCGCGCGGCTCGGTGGTGCCGGGGCGGTCCTCCACCACGGCGCCGGTCTTGGACAGTTCGGTCATGACACCCTCACGCGCGGGTCGACGACGGCGTACAGAAGGTCAACCACGAGGTTGAGGAAGACGACGAAGAACGCCGCGAGCAGGGTGACGCCGAGGATCGGCGGCAGGTCGTTGTCGGTGATCGACTTGACCGCGTACTCCCCGATGCCGTGCAGCGAGTACACCGACTCGGTGATCACGGCGCCGCCGAGCAGCAGGCCGATGTCCATGCCGAAGACGGTGACGATCGGGGTGAGCGCGGCCCGCAGGCCGTGCTTGGCGACGACCCGCCGCTCCCGCATGCCCTTGGCGCGGGCGGTGCGGATGAAGTCCTCGTTCATCGCCTCGAGCATCCCGGAGCGGGTGAGGCGGGCGTAGATCGCCGCGTACAGCAGGGCGAGCGAACACCACGGCAGGAAGAGGGTGTTGGCCCACTGCGAGGGGTTCTCGGTGAACGGGACGTACGTCCGGCCGAAGATCTCCAGCTCGTAGCTGAAGAGCAGCAGGAAGAGCTGGGCGGTGAAGAAGATCGGCAGCGAGACGCCGGCCAGCGCGCCGCCCATGGCGGCCCGGTCGAAGAAGGAGCCGGGCTTGAGGGCGGAGATGACGCCGACGACGATGCCCGCGACCAGCCACAGCACCGCGGCACCGACCGCGAGGGAGATGGTGACCGGGAGCCGGTCGACGAGCTGCGGCCAGACCTCGAGGTTGGTCTTGAAGGAGTAGCCGAAGCAGGGCGCGTCGCACTGGACGGTGGTGGGGCCCCGCTCGTAGGTGGCGCCCGTGACGATCCCCCTGACGAAGTCCCAGTACTGGACGTAGACCGGCTCGTCGAGGCCGAGGTTGCGCTTGACCGCCGCGATGTCCGCGGGCGTGGGGTTCTTGCCGATGTACTGCTGGGCCAGCTGATCGACCGTCTGGCCGGCCAGCTTCGGCAGGATGAAGAAGATGCCGAAGGTGACCGCCGTGACGACCAGCAGCAGGATCACTGCCGCGATCAGTCGGCGGATGAGGTACGAGATCACGGGGACCGGCGCCGGTGCCCGCGGGCCGCACCGAGGATGCGGGGGCCCGCGGGCACCAATGCCTTCACCTGCCTTCCGGGGCTACTTCTTCGTGGTGCCGATGTTGAGGTAGTCGTACTGGCCGCTCCAGGCCGCGGAGGCGGCCATGTTGGTGCCGTGCGGCGAGCGGTAGTTGAGGACCTTGAAGTACGACAGCGGGACGATGGCCGCCTGCTCCATGACCTTCTTGTCGACCTGGATGTAGGCGGCGTTGCGCGCGGCCTCGTCGGTGTTGGCGATGGCCTCGTCCAGCAGCTTGTTGATCGCCGGGTCGTTCAGCTCGGAGAGGTTGGTGTTGCCGGACTGGCCGATGGCCTTCCCGTGCACGACCTGCTGCAGGAAGCCGTAGCCGGTGGGCCAGTCGGCACCCCACTGCATCATCATCAGACCGATGTTCTCCTTCTTGGTGAAGGACGGGACACCGGCGTAGTCGGAGAAGTACTTCGACGACGGGTACTGCTTGATCCTGGCGTCGATGCCGACCTTCTTCAGCGCCTCGATGACCGCGGTGGCGGCGTCGATCTCGGGCTGGCGGTCGGCGCGCGCGGAGATGAAGGTGGAGAACTTCTCCTTGCCGCAGGCCTTCAGGTGCTGTTTGGCCTTGGCGACGTCGCCCTTGTTGCCCTCGGTCGGGTACAGGTCGAACTTCTCGTGGCCCGGGAGGTCGTTCGGCATCACCGTGGAGGCGATGTCACCGCGGATCGGACCGCCCATCGCGGTCTGCACGGACACCTTGTCGATGGCGTACTGGACGGCCTTGCGGCACTCGACGTTGTTGAACGGCGCCACCTGGGTGTTGATGGCCGTGTAGACGAGCCGGCCGCCGTAGGTGTTGTCCGTGTTGGCCTTCAGGTCGTCCTTGGCCATGACCTGGGCCTGCGTCTGGGCGTCGACGCCACCGCCCTTGAGGTCGGCGATCAGGTCGCCGGACATCAGGTCCTTGTCGATGGTGGCCTGGTTGACCTTGAGGTTCAGGACGATCTTGTCCGGGTACTGCTTGCGCAGCGGGTCGGTCTTGGCGTCCCAGTGCTCGTTGCGGACCAGGACGACCTGCTGGCCGTCCTTGTACGTCTCGAACTTGTAGGAGCCGGACGACAGGACGGACTTGGTGTAGTCCGTGCCCTTGTCCTTGGCCCTCGGGACCGGGGCGGTCTGCGGGGCGCTGACCAGGTAGTCGAAGTCCGCGAAGGGCTTGTTGAGCTTGAAGACGATGGTGTGGTCGTCCGGCGTCTGGATGGACGCCAGGCCCTTCTCGCTCTTGTCCTTGTACGGACCCTTGTACTTGGCGGGGTCGTCGAGGAGCTGCTGGAAGTAGTTCGGGCCGTTCGACAGCACGTCACGCGCGAAGTTGGACCGCTCGACCGCGTACTTGACGTCCTTGGACGTCACGGGGGTGCCGTCGCTGTACTTGACGCCCTTGCGGATCTTGTACGTCCACGTCTTGCCGCCGTCGCTCGGCACGCCCACGCTCTCGGCGAGGTCCGGGACCAGCTCGTTGCCCTTCTCGCCGGGGCCCGGCTTGAAGGTCGTCAGCGGACGCGCGTACAGCCGGCTGAAGTTGTAGATGAACGAGTAGTACGTGTTGCCCGGGTCGAACGACTCGGGGGCGTCGGCCATCGCGTAGGTGACCGTGCCGCCCTTCTGGTCCGAGACGTTGACGACACCCGTCGTCGCCGCGTTCGCCTTGGCGTTGCCCTTGGCGCTCGAGGTGCCGTCGTCCGCCTTGCTGCAGCCCGAGACGAGCAGGCTGGCACTGCTGACGACCGCGAGAGCGGCCACTACTGACCTTCGCATTTTCGTCGAACTCCCCTTTGTATTCGGAAAACGTGCCGGTACGGTCCCGGCCGGTGGTGCGGCCGCCGCGGAAGACGTGGCAGGCGTCAGCGGCTGCGCGGGTCGAGAGCGTCCCGGAGGCCATCACCGAGCAGGTTGAAGGCCAGTACGGTGATGAAGATCGCGAGGCCGGGGACGAGCATGAACTGCGGGTCGACCTGGAAGAAGTTGACGGCCTCCCTCAGCATGCCGCCCCACGAGGCCTGCGGTGGCTGGATTCCGACGCCGAGGAAGCTGAGCGACGCCTCGAAGATGATGTTGGTCGGAATGAGCAGTGTCGCGTAGACGGTGATCGGCCCCACGAGGTTCGGCAGCAGCTCGCGGAAGAGGATGTACGGGCCCTTCGCCCCCATCCCGCGCGAGGCGTCGATGAACTCGCGCTCGCGCAGGGCCAGGGTCTGGCCGCGCACGATACGGGCCATGTAGGGCCAGTTGAAGAACCCGATGACGAAGATCAGCACGCCGATGTGCAGCGGCAGGCCCTCCAGGCCGAAGGCGCCGCCCTGGAGCGTCGCCGAGATGGCGATGGCGAACAGCAGCAGCGGGAAGGCCAGGAAGGTGTCCATCAGCCGGCTGACGACGGTGTCCACCCGGCCGCCGTAGTACCCGGCGACCAGGCCGAGGACCACGCCGATGATGTTGGACAGGATCGTCGCGCCGAACGCCACGACCAGCGAGACCCAGGAGCCCTCCAGGATCCGGGCGAGGATGTCGCGCCCGAACTTCGGGTCCACGCCCAGCGGGTGGTCCAGGCTCATCCCGCCGAACCCGCCCTTGGGCAGCGAGGTGTTGGGATCGACCAGGTCCTGCTGGAAGGCGTTCGGGTCCAGGCCCAGCAGGGACTGGAGCGGCCGGGACAGCAGGGCGATCAGGATGAGCAGGACGACGATCACTCCGCCGGTCACGGCCAGCTTGTCCCGCTTGAAGCGGGTCCAGGCGATCTGGCCGAGCGAACGGCCCTCGATCTGCTTGGACTTGACGCCTGCCAGTACGGCCTCCGGCGCCGCCTCGGCCTGTGATCCGGTGGTCTCAATGGGTGCGGTCATCGTCCCTCGTGCTCGCCCGTGCCGACGGTCGCCGGCAGTGCTCGACGGACCGCCCGGATCTGCGGCGCGGCCCGTTCAGGGGAGTACGCGGATACGCCGGACGCATGTGTGACATTGCGCTGCACGCATGTGCGACCACCCCTGGTTGGGGGGAGTCTTCAATGGGTTCACGATCACCCGCCAGACCCCATCACGAATGTTTGCGCAACCGTGATGCGGGTCGTGTGCTTCCGCTATACGGACGCGACGGGCGGCTCAGCGGACCAACTCGGCCGCTATGGAAGCGAAACGGACAGGCGAAAACGGACAGGCGGGGAGGTCAGCCGCGGGGCGGGTAGCCGTACCCCGTACCGGGCACGACGGGCGCGGTGAGGTGCGCCTCGCGGTCGTAGAAGGGGCGGGCGTTCGCCCGGAGCCACATGGCCACCGGGTCGTGCTCGTCGGACATCGCGACCGTGGAGACGGGCAGGCCGTCGGGGACGGCGGCGATGGACTGCTGCATCATGGCGCGCACCGCGTCGACGGAGCCCTGGCCGGTGTCGTACAGGTCCAGCCCGATGGCGAGGTACGGGGTGCCGAGGGCGGGCTGGACCCAGGCGCGGCGCAGCGCGCGGACGGCGGGCGTGCGGTGGGCGTTCTGGGTGAGCAGGGCGTAGAACTGCGGGAGCTGGATGCCCGGTTCGGACAGCTTCAGCGGGCCCGCGGGCATCCGGTCGAGGCCGGTGGCGATCCGGCGCAGGTCGGGCCACGGGATGCCGACCCCGCCGCCCGGGGCGTGCGGGTTGAGCCAGACGCCCCAGTGGTCGGGGTAGAGGGCGCGGGCGATGTCACGGCCGGCGACGACCTCGTGGGCGCGGTTCCAGCCGGAGACGGCGAGCTCCTGGGCGGAGGTGACGCAGGGGGCGTACCCGAGGCCGTCGACCTCCATGTTGCCGTACTGGGCGTCGGGCGAGCCGGCCCGGCCGTGCCAGAGGAGCATCCACAGCCGGCCCTCGGCGAGGGCGTGCAGGAGTGCCTCGTAGGTGTCGTGGCGCCCGGGCGTCACCTGGCTCAGCATGTGCTCGACCTGTCCGGCCGCCGCTCCGGCCGCCGCGGTGCCTGACGCGCTCACCCTGGGTCCCGCCCCTCTTCCGTCCACCCGACCAGCTTATGCGTGCCCGCGCCGGTAGAAGGGCCGCACCTTCTCCAGCATCCAGTCGGCCACCGGGTCCTGTGCGACGTCGAGCAGCACCAGGTTGACCGGCCACGGCACCGCCGCCTGGGCCCGCCCCAGCGCCCGGCCGAGGGCGTCCATGGGTACGTTGCGCTCGGCGCCCTCCCAGGAGGAGAGCTGCACGCCGATGAAGAGGGACGGGCTGTCGCCCTCGACGCTCGCGAGGCAGCGGCGCGCGGTCAGCACCGTGCCGGTGGCGTCGAACTCGGCGGAGGCGGCGGACAGCAGGCCGACCGGGTCCTCCTGCCAGTCCGGCTCGAACAGCCGCACCCGGCCGCCGCTGGCCGGGCCGTCGAGCGGGGTGCGTCCGGCGCGGCAGAGCTCGGCGACCACGAGCGGGGGCAGTGGGGCGCCGACGGCGCCGCCGGGGTTCACGGCGATGCCGACCTGGGGCGGCAGGCCGCGGGCGAACTCGACGGCCGGGGCGACCGCGTAGGGCATGTGGGCGCCGGCGCAGGCGACGAACTGGGCCTCGGAGCTGAAGACCGGCACGTAGACCTGCCCGTCGAGGTCCAGGGTGGGCAGGTCCAGGTCGCGGCTGTCGGGTGCGCCGCCGTTCGGCAGGGGCACCCAGACGTGGCTGCGGCCCAGGACCTCGACGAGGCGGCCGCCGGCCGCGGGGTTGCCGAGCGAGGCGGCGAGCACCTCTTCGAGCTCGTTGCCCGGCCATGCAGTGTCCACTGGTGCTCCTGGTCCTTCCCCGCGTGTGCCTGTCGCTGCCCGCAGCACCCTAACGCGGGGCCGCGGGGCGGCGGATCAGGGGAACGCGATCCGGGTGAGCGCGGACGCGGCGGGCCGGTCCAGCAGGACCGCTGACGCGCACCCGCGCGGCACGACGCCCCGCTGCGCGTCCCGCACCAGGCGCCCCACCGCGCGGCGGTGCCGTCCGAAGGCGTACCCGGACACGCCGCGGCCCCGCTCGCGCTGGCCCTCCCGGGCGGTGCCGGGGGTGACGTCCAGCAGGACCAGGTGCAGGGCGCGGCCCCGCCGGGCGGCCTCCCGGGCGAGCCAGCGCCGCACCCAGGCCTGGGTGCCGCAGTCGTGGACGACGACGCTCCGCCCGGAGCGCAGCGTGCGCCACAGGCCCCCGTAGTGGGCGAGCCGGACGAGGGGGCGGTAGACCGCGTACGGCAGGAGGCCGGGCACGCGGCGCTCCCAGCGCTCCCGGGCGTCCTGCGAGTCGATGCCGAGGCCCTGGGCCGTCCGGGCGATCAGGGTGGACTTGCCGCTGCCGGGCAGGCCCGAGACGACCACCAGGTCGCCGGGCGCGAAGGTCAGCGCCCGGGGGCAGCGCCCGTCCCGGTCCCGCAGGTCGCGCACGACCGGCAGGGCGGGCGTCGCGGCCGCCCGGCCGCGCGCGGGCAGACCGGGCTGTGCGGGCACTCCCGTGGTGGTCGCGTACGCCCCGCTGTGCTGCAACGTCATCGCTACTCCCCCTGCTAGAACCCCTGCCGGATCCCTGGGTCGGTTGACCCGACCCTTGCCCAAGAAGTGTAAAGAAAGGGTAATAAGTCACAAGCGATTTGCCGAGGGGACACCGCGTGCAATGATGTGCGCGCCGACGCACATTCGTGCGCCACAACCGCATACCGGCCGCTTGAATCCGCGCGGGAGAGTTCCGGGTCCGCCCGGGCGCCGAAGGAGCAAGTTCCTCCCTTGAATCTCTCAGGCCCCGTACCGCGTGGATGAGGCAGATCTGAAAAGCGGGCCGCCCCGGCGGCTCCACCCAAGGTGCAAGCCGAGGACCGCGCGTACGGCGTACGCCGAGGTCACGGTGAACCTCTCAGGTTCCGATGACAGATGGGGAGGATCGTCTTCGAGCCATGCCCGCCCTGGGACCTGGGAGCCACATCCATGAGCACTGCCCCCCGCCTGACCGCCCTCGATGCCGTGCATCGTGCGCTGGGCGCGACCATGACCGACTTCGCGGGCTGGGACATGCCGCTGCGGTACGGGAGCGAGCGCGACGAGCACAACGCCGTCCGTACGAAGGCCGGACTCTTCGACCTCTCCCACATGGGTGAGATCACCGTCACAGGGCCGCAGGCAGCGGACTTCCTGAACTTCGCGCTCGTCGGCAACATCGGCAGCGTCGGCGTCGGCCGCGCCCGCTACACGATGATCTGCCAGGAGGACGGCGGCATCCTCGACGACCTGATCGTGTACCGGCTCGGCGAGACCGAGTACATGGTCGTCGCCAACGCCTCCAACGCGCAGATCGTGCTGGACGCCCTCACCGCCCGCGCCGGCGGTTTCGACACCGTCGTGCGCGACGACCGCGACGCGTACGCGCTGCTCGCCGTCCAGGGCCCGGAGTCGCCCGGCATCCTGAAGTCGCTGACCGACGCCGACCTGGACGGGCTGAAGTACTACGCCGGTCTGCCCGGCACGGTCGCGGGCGTCCCCGCGCTGATCGCCCGTACGGGTTACACGGGCGAGGACGGCTTCGAGCTGTTCGTGGAGCCGCGGCACGCCGAGCAGCTGTGGCGGGCGCTGCTGGAGGCGGGCGCCCCGGTGGGCCTGATCCCGTGCGGGCTGTCCTGCCGCGACACGCTGCGCCTGGAGGCGGGCATGCCGCTGTACGGGCACGAGCTGACGACGGCCCTGACCCCGTTCGACGCGGGGCTGGGCCGGGTGGTCAAGTTCGAGAAGGAGGGCGACTTCACCGGCCGGGAGGCCCTCACGGCCGCCGCCGAGCGGGCGCAGATCGCCCCGCCGCGCAAGCTGGTGGGCCTGATCGCCGAGGGCCGCCGGGTGCCGCGCGCCGGGATGTCCGTGGTCGCGGACGGCAAGGTGATCGGCGAGGTCACCTCGGGCGCCCCGTCGCCGACCCTGGGCCGGCCGATCGCCATGGCGTACGTGGACGCCGCGCACGCCGCGCCGGGCACCGAGGGGGTCGGCGTCGACATCCGCGGTACTCATGAGCCGTACGAGGTCGTTGCGCTTCCCTTCTACAAGCGCCAGAAGTGACCGCCCGCACCACCCGTCCGTCCACCCCGTCCACCCCGTGCACCAGCACTCCCCCGCGTACAGGAGAATTTGCGTCATGAGCAACCCCCAGCAGCTTCGCTACAGCAAGGAGCACGAGTGGCTGTCGGCCGCCGAGGACGGCGTGTCGGCGGTCGGCATCACGGAGCACGCGGCGAACGCCCTCGGCGACGTCGTGTACGTGCAGCTCCCCGAGGTCGGTGACACGGTGACCGCGGGTGAGACCTGTGGTGAGCTGGAGTCGACCAAGTCGGTCAGCGACCTGTACTCCCCGGTGACCGGCGAGGTCGTCGAGGCCAACCAGGACGTCGTCGACGACCCGTCGCTGGTGAACACCGCCCCGTTCGAGGGCGGCTGGCTCTTCAAGGTTCGTGTCGCGGAGGAGCCGAAGGACCTGCTCTCCGCCGACGAGTACACCGCGTTCTCCGGCAGCTAAGGACCCTCTCCGATGTCGCTTCTGAACACCCCTCTCCACGAGCTGGACCCGGACGTCGCCGCCGCCGTCGACGCCGAGCTCCACCGTCAGCAGTCCACCCTCGAGATGATCGCCTCGGAGAACTTCGCCCCGGTCGCGGTCATGGAGGCGCAGGGCTCCGTCCTGACCAACAAGTACGCCGAGGGCTACCCCGGCCGCCGCTACTACGGCGGCTGCGAGCACGTCGACGTGGTCGAGCAGATCGCCATCGACCGCATCAAGGAGCTCTTCGGGGCCGAGCACGCCAACGTCCAGCCGCACTCGGGCGCCCAGGCCAACGCCGCCGCGATGTTCGCGCTGCTCAAGCCGGGCGAAACGATCATGGGCCTGAACCTGGCCCACGGCGGTCACCTGACCCACGGCATGAAGATCAACTTCTCCGGCAAGCTCTACAACGTCGTCGCCTACCACGTCGACGACGCGACGGGCCAGGTCGACATGGCCGAGGTCGAGCGCCTCGCCAAGGAGTCCAGGCCGAAGCTGATCGTCGCCGGCTGGTCCGCCTACCCGCGCCGGCTGGACTTCGCCGCCTTCCGCCGGATCGCGGACGAGGTCGGCGCGTACCTGATGGTCGACATGGCCCACTTCGCGGGCCTGGTCGCCGCCGGTCTGCACCCCAACCCGGTGCCGCACGCCCACGTGGTCACCACCACGACCCACAAGACGCTGGGCGGCCCGCGCGGTGGCGTGATCATGTGCACGGCCGACCTCGCCAAGAAGATCAACTCCGCGGTCTTCCCCGGCCAGCAGGGCGGCCCGCTGGAGCACGTGATCGCGGCCAAGGCGGTCTCGTTCAAGGTCGCGGCGAGCGAGGAGTTCAAGGAGCGCCAGCAGCGCACCCTGGACGGCGCCCGCGCCCTGGCCGAGCGCCTGGTCCAGCCGGACGTCACCGAGCACGGCGTCTCGGTCCTGACCGGCGGCACCGACGTGCACCTGGTCCTGGTCGACCTGCGCGACAGCGAGCTGGACGGCCAGCAGGCCGAGGACCGGCTCCACGAGGTCGGCATCACCGTCAACCGCAACGCGGTCCCGAACGACCCGCGGCCCCCGATGGTCACCTCGGGTCTGCGGATCGGCACCCCGGCCCTGGCCACGCGCGGTTTCCAGGCGGAGGACTTCGCCGAGGTCGCCGACATCATCGCCGAGGCGCTGAAGCCGTCCTACGACGCGGACGCGCTGAAGGCCCGGGTCTCCGCCCTCGCCGCGAAGCACCCCCTTTACCCCGGTCTGTAATATTCATAGACGTTACGTACGTAACAGACTGGACTGCGGGGCACCGCGCACACTGAAGAGTGGGTGCGGTGCCCCGTCCCTTGCCCCCGCCTCCCCCCACCCGCCGCATCCCCCGCCCCACGCCCCATCGCGTTGTCCCTGCACCACCCCGGCAGACAGCGACGTCTTCCCACCAAGGAGTACCCCGTGGCCATCTCGGTCTTCGACCTGTTCTCGATCGGCATCGGCCCGTCCAGCTCCCACACGGTGGGCCCCATGCGCGCCGCCCGGATGTTCGCCCGCCGGCTGAAGAACGAGGGCCTGCTGGTCCCGACCGCCTCCGTCCGGGCGGAGCTGTACGGCTCGCTCGGCGCGACCGGGCACGGCCACGGCACCCCCAAGGCGGTCCTGCTGGGCCTGGAGGGCGACTCGCCCCGCACGGTCGACGTCGAGACCGCCGACGAGCGGGTCGAGCGGATCAAGGCCGACAAGCGCCTCAACGTGCTGGGCGCCCACGAGATCGGCTTCGACTTCGACGAGGACCTGGTCCTGCACCGCCGCAAGGCGCTGCCGTACCACGCCAACGGCATGACCCTGTGGGCGTACGACGCCGACGGCGCCGTCCTGCTGGAGAAGACGTACTACTCGGTCGGCGGCGGCTTCGTGGTGGACGAGGCGGCCGTGCAGGGCGAGAACCCGATCGTCCCCGACGACACGGTGCTGAAGTACCCGTTCCGGACCGGTGACGAGCTGCTGCGCCTCGCCGGGGAGACCGGCCTGTCGATCTCGGCGATGATGCTGGAGAACGAGAAGGCCTGGCGCACCGAGGAGGAGATCCGCGAGGGTCTGCTCGACATCTGGCGGGTCATGCAGGCCTGCGTCTCGCGCGGCATGTCCCGCGAGGGCATCCTGCCCGGCGGCCTGAAGGTCCGCCGCCGCGCCGCGAACACCGCCCGCAAGCTGCGCTCCGAGGGCGACCCGCAGGCGCTCGCCCTGGAGTGGATCACGCTGTACGCGATGGCGGTGAACGAGGAGAACGCCGCGGGCGGGCGGGTGGTCACCGCCCCGACGAACGGCGCCGCCGGCATCATCCCGGCGGTCCTGCACTACTACATGAACTTCGTCCCGGGCGCCGACGAGGACGGCGTGGTCCGCTTCCTCCTCGCGGCGGGCGCGATCGGCATGCTCTTCAAGGAGAACGCCTCCATCTCCGGCGCCGAGGTCGGCTGCCAGGGCGAGGTCGGCTCGGCGTGCTCGATGGCGGCGGGCGCGCTCGCCGAGGTGCTGGGCGGCAGCCCGGAGCAGGTGGAGAACGCCGCCGAGATCGGCATGGAGCACAACCTGGGCCTGACCTGCGACCCGGTGGGCGGCCTGGTGCAGATCCCGTGCATCGAGCGAAACGGCATGGCGGCGGTCAAGGCGGTCACCGCGGCGCGCATGGCGATGCGCGGCGACGGCAGCCACAAGGTCTCCCTCGACAAGGTCATCAAGACCATGAAGGAGACGGGCGCCGACATGAGCGTGAAGTACAAGGAGACCGCGCGCGGCGGTCTCGCGGTGAACATCATCGAGTGCTGACCCGCCGCCGCCCGGCTCCCCGCCGGAACGTTTCCCCGGGGCGCCGGGCCTGGCGGAGGCGCCGGGCCTAGGGAGTACGCCCTAGCGCAGACCCAGGCGCAGGCTGACCCAGTGCGGGTCGGGCACCACCGTCAGCAGCGCCGACACCACGACGACCAGGGCCAGCACCGCCAGCTCGGCGCGGGCCGGGGTCGTGGCGTCACCGGCGCGGCGCAGCCTGCGGCGGGCGGTGACGGCCAGCGCGCTGGCCACGGCGACCAGGGCCAGCTTCGCCAGCAGCAGCCTCCCGTACGCCGTCGTGACCACCACGTCGGCGGGGAGGCGGCGCAGCGCGGAGCAGGTGCCGGTGACGGCGAGCGCGACGTACAGCCAGCCGGCGAGGCGGGCGTAGCGGGCCAGCGCGTCCCGGCCGCCCCGGCGCAGCCGCATCGTCCGCAGCACGTACGCCAGGCCGCCCGCCCACAGGGAGGCGGCCGTCAGGTGGACCACCGTGAGGGCGATGCCCAGTTCAGGGGTGTACGGCTCGGGGTGGGCGCGCATCGCCTCCGCACCGACCACCAGGGCCAGCGGGGCGGCCGCCCAGCCGGGGCGGCCCAGCGCGACGCACCCGGCCGCCAGGGCGAAGCCGTTGGCCATGGCCAGCAGCAGCCCGCCGTCCCGGGTGCCGTAGGTGGCGGTGAGATCCAGGCCGCTGACGTCGGCGAGCAGCGCGATCTGCCCGGCCGACGCGGCGGCCCCGCCGAGGGCGGCCCACAGCGACAGGGCGCGCGGCAGGGCGCCCGGGCCGGCCAGCCGGACGCCCGCCAGCTCGCCGAGGTGCACCGCGAGCGCGGCGAACACGGCGACGCGCAGGCAGGTCGTCGCCCCGGCGGCGGGGATGTGCAGCTCCCCCGTGCCGCGCGCGGCGACGCCCGCGCCGGACACGGCGACCGCCAGGGCGACGGCCCCGCCGGCTGCGAGCAGCGCGCGGCGCCGCCCGGATCGCCGGACGGCGCCGTCTTCGGTGTCTACGGTCACGCCTTGTTGAGGTGCGCCCAGAACTCGTCGAAGGTGAGCTGCCCGTCGCCGTTGCCGTCCTGCGAGTTGATCACGGCCTGGGCGACGGTCTCCGTGACGTTGAAGTCGCCGAGCTGCGCCATGACGCTCTTGTACTCGGCGGCCGTGATGCGGCCGTCCCCGTTCACGTCGTACCGCTCGAACGCCTTGCGTGCCGCCTCGATGTCCGCCACTGGTCCACCCCTTCTTGGTGCATAACTGACGCCGGTCAGATTATCGGCAGGGGTGGTGGCTCATCGGCAGGGGTGGGGACGGGCAGGGCGGCGGGGTCAGCGGCGCCAGGGCTCGTAGTGCGGGTTGTCCTCGCACTCCGTCATGATCTCGGTCTTCTTCACCAGGTCGACCGGGCAGGCGCCGACGATGTGCTTGCGGGCGATGCCGCCGGGGAAGGCGACCTCTTCCTGATCGGCGTACTTGTGCGTGTCACCGATGGTCTTGTTGACGTCCACGCCCTTCGGGGCGTCCACGTAGTAGTTGAAGCCGCTCTTCCACTTCTTGTAGAGGTCATGGTCGTAGGAGGTCGAGACGTAGGGCGAGTCCTGGTTGACCAGGACGTACTTCTCGATGTCGTACTGGCCGTCGAGCGGCGCCTTCGGGTGGAAGCCCTGCTCGAAGATCACCGCGGGCGGGCGGTTGTCGGCACGGTAGAGCTGCTTGCAGTTGGCCCGCCAGGACGGGGCGGGGGTGATCCGGTCGGGGTCGACCCTGCGGTCGGCCGCCGGGTACAGCCGGTCCTCGACGACGGGGCAGCTCGCCGGGCCTTTCGCCGCGACGGCGAAGGCGGGGACGGCGGAGGCGGGGGCGGCGGGGGCGGCCGTGGCGACGGCGGAGGCGGTCCCGGTGGACGGGGTGGCCTCGGTGGAGGCCGCGGGCACGAGCACGGCGGCGACGGACATGGCGAGCAGGGCGGCGCGGCGCCGCAGGCGAGGTGTGATCACGGCGATCACCCTGTCGGCCGGGCGGCCCACCGCTGTGGATCTTCACCCGATCGGCGGCGTGTCAGCGGAAGACGCCGGGTGTCAGCGGAAGACGCCGGTGTGGCCGAGGGAGTACCGGCCGGGCTGGGGGTAGACGGCCAGGCCGTGCGGGCCGCCGCCGACCGGGATGCGGGCGAGCTGCTTGCCGGTGGTGGTGTCGATGGCGTACACCTCGGAGTCGTAGCGGCCGGACAGCCACAGCACCTTGCCGTCGGCGGAGACGCCGCCCATGTCCGGCGAACCGCCGTCCGGCAGCCACCACTTCTTGGTCAGCCTGTTCTTGGCGAAGTCGAAGACGGAGACGGAGCCCTCGCCGCGGTTGGGGATGTACATCTCCCTGGAGTCGCGCGAGACGTACAGGCCGTGGCAGCCCTTGCCGGTGGGCAGGAGCCGCGGGGTGGCGAAGGAGTCGCCGTCGAGCACCCACACGCCGTGCGCCATCATGTCGGCGACGTAGAAGGTCTTGCCGTCCGGTGAGATCTTCACGTCCTGCGGCATGGCGCCCTGGAAGGGCAGTTTCTGCTGGCCGACGACCTTCATCCGCTCGGTGTCGACCTTGAGCAGCTCACCGGAGAACTCGCAGCTGACGATGAAGTACCGGCCGTCGGCGGAGAAGTCGGCGTGGTTGACGCCGTAGCAGGAGACCGGTTCGGTGTGGCGCCGCTCCATGGTGTGCGGGTCGCGGAAGACGAGTTCCCGGTCGAGGGAGGCCATCACGACGGCGTACTTGCCGTGGGGCGTGAAGTAGAGGTTGTACGGGTCGTGGACGTCGACGTCCTTGCCCCGCTTGCCGGTGGCGGGGTCGATGGGGGTGAGCGTGTGGCCCCGGTTGTTGTTGACCCAGAGCGTCTTCAGGTCCCAGGACGGCACGACGTGCTGCGGCTGGACCCCGACGGGGATGGTCTCGATCACCTTGTACGTCTTGGGGTCGATGACCGAGACGGTGTTGGACAGCGTGTTGGGGACGTACACCCGGGACGGGAAGCCCTTGACCACCGGGGACAGCCGGCCGGGGCGGTCGGCCGCGTAGAGGTCCTTCGGGTCGAGGACGGGTGGCATGCCCGGCAGCCCCGCGGGGGCGGCCTTCCGCGGTACGGAGAGGGGGGCGGCGGCCTGGCTGCCGCGCGCCTCGGGCCGGTCGCCGCCGGTGCCGCACCCGGGGAGCGCCGCGGCGGCGGCGAGCAGGGCGGCGGCCGCGAGGAGGGTCTTCGATCGTCTCGTCAGGTGCAGCGTCGTCACGCGCCCCATTAGGGCGCCGGGCCGCGCGGTCCGCTCCCCCGGCGACAGGGCGGGCCGGGCGGAATTCCCGCACCAGTCACTGATTCACTCGCCGGATCCCATATTTCTTCATGGTTTGCGAGGCCCGTGGCCCATCTCACCTGCGATTCATTCGCCAGCTGGCCCGATTTGCTGATTTTGGGACGGTTTGCTCTTTTGGTGGCATGGCCCCCTGTCTGCGATAGTCGGAGAACACGACCCCCATTGACCCGGGCCAGGTCGTCCCGGCGGACGTGGACACACCCCCCACGCCGCCCACCAGGGAAGCCCCCGAGGCGCCGCACCCACGGCGCGAGGGGGCTTTCGTGCGTCAGCGGTCGGAGACGCGCATCTCGAACCAGGTGGTCTTGCCGCGCGGGAGCAGGTCCACGCCCCAGCGGTCGGAGAGCTTGTCGACGAGGAAGAGCCCGCGGCCGCTGGTGTCCAGCTCGTGCACCGGCATCAGACAGGGGAGCCCGCGGGAGGGGTCGCGCACCTCGATCCGGATCCATCCACGACGGCGCAGCATCCGGAGCCCGAAGACCCGCGCCCCGGTGTGCCGCACGGCGTTGCCGACGAGCTCGGAGACCAGGAGCACCGCGTGCTCGGCGATCTGCGGGGTCAGGCCCCACTGGCGCAGCACGACGCACTGCGTCAGCCGGCGGGCGGTCGCGGCGGACTCGGGGCGCGACGGCAGCCGCACCTCGTCCTCCGTCGGGTTGCCGAACAGTTCGAGCGCCTTGAGCGCCTGCTCGTCCTCCGCGGCGGGTACCCACCGCGCGGCGGTAGCGCCGCCGCGCTGCCCCGGTTGCTCCACACCTTCCAGCCCCGCCATGCCCACCATGATGGCCGCCCGGCCGGGCCCGCGTGGCCGTTCCCGCGGATTCGGCGCCCCGGGGCGTACCCGTCCCGGGGCGCCGTCCGGCATATGACAGCGGCACACGGCGGTGCGAAAAGCGGGTGTGACCTGCGGTGATACGACTGGCCCGAAAGGGTGGCCCGCGCGGACGACGCCAGAGCCTTAAGACCCCTTTAAGGCTGCCCTAAACCACCCGCAGGGCTGAACTCGCGCCCCGCTACAGGAACTTGGCCTTCCCCGGGCCCTCCTCCACGAAGCTGCGCATTCCGCGCTCCCGGTCCTCGGTGGCGAACAGCCCGGCGAACCAGTTGCGTTCGACGGTCAGACCGGTGTCGATGTCCGTCTCCAGGCCCGTGTCGACGGACTCCTTGGCCGCGCGCAGCGCCAGCGCCGGCCCCTGGGCCAGCTTCGCGGCCCAGGCGTGCGCCTGCTCGTACACCTCGGCCGCCGGTACGACCCGGTCGACGAGCCCCATCGTCAGGGCCTCGTCGGCCTTCACATGGCGTCCGGTGAAGATGAGGTCCTTGGCCTTGGAGGGCCCGACGAGGCGGGCGAGGCGCTGGGTGCCGCCCGCGCCGGGGATGAGGCCGAGGAGGATCTCGGGCTGGCCGAGCTTGGCGTTGTCGCCGGCGATGCGGAAGTCGGCGCACAGCGCCAGCTCGCAGCCGCCGCCCAGCGCGTACCCGGTGACGGCGGCGACGACGGGCTTGGGAATGCGGGCGACGGCGGTGAACGCGTCCTGGAGGCCCTTGGAGCGCAGCACCATGGCCGCGTGGTCCATCGCCTGCATCTCCTTGATGTCCGCGCCGGCCGCGAACACCTTCTCGCCGCCGTACAGCACCACGGCACGGACGTCGTCGCGGCGGGCCGCCTCCTCGGCGAGCTCGCGCAGCCGGTCCTGGGTGGCGACGTCCAGCGCGTTCATGGGCGGGCGGTCCAGACGGATGGTGCCGACGCCTTCGGAGACTTCGAGAGTGACTGTCATACGGGCAGGTTAGCCGCCGTTAACGACAAGGGGCCCGGTGCTGTCCGTCACAGCACCGGGCCCACGCGCCGGGAGTGTTACTTGATCCACTCCGACCACGGCATGTTCCAGCCGTTGAGACCGTTCTCGGGCTGGATCTGCTTGTCCTTGGAGTTCTTCACGACCACCACGTCACCGATGATCGACTGGTTGTAGAACCAGGCGGCCGGGGTCTTCCCGTCGTAGGCGCCGCGCACGTCCCGCAGTCCGACGCAGCCGTGGCTGACGTTGGCGGAGCCGAACGTGGAGCGCGAGGCCCAGTAGTTGCCGTGCACGAAGGTGCCGGAGGTGGACAGGCGCATCGCGTGCGGGACGTCCTTGATGTCGTACTCGCCGCCGAAGCCGACGGTGGCGCCGTTCATCCGGGTCACCTTGTACTTCTCGCTGATGACCATCTGGCCGTTGTACGTCGTCGTGGACGGCGCGCCCGCGGTGATCGGGATGGTCTTGATCAGCTTGCCGTCGCGGACGACCTTCATGGTCTTGGCGCTCGCGTCGACGGTGGACACCTGACTGCGGCCGACGGTGAACGTCACCGTCTTCTGCTGCTTGCCGTACACACCCGGGCGGCCCTCCACGCCGTCCAGGTTCAGCTGCACGGTCACCTTGGTGCCGGCGGCCCAGTACTTCTCGGGGCGGAAGTCGAGGCGGTCGTTGCCGAACCAGTGGCCCTCGATCGGCACGGACGGCACGGCGGTGACCTTGATGGCCTTCTCGACGGCCCCCGGGTCGGTGATGCCACGGGTGAAGTTGATCGAGACCGGCATGCCGACACCGACGGTCGAACCGTCCTCCGGCGTGTAGTGGCCGATGAAGGTGTTCTTCGGTACGAGGGTCGTGAAGGTGGTGTCCTTGGCCGACTCGCGCCCCTCGGCGTCCTCGGCGACCGCGTGCACCTTGTACTTGGTGCCGCCCGCCAGGTGCCGTACCGGCTCCCAGCTCGCGCCGTCACCCGCCAGCTTGCCCTCGACCCGGTTGCCCTTGGAGTCGGCGACCGTGACCGTGGTCAGCTTGCCCTTCTCGGCGGTGACCTTCAGGGCGCCGCTCGTGGCGACCGACGCGGCACCGTCCTTGGGCGCGACGGTCACGACGGCCTGCGAGGCCGCGTTCTTCACCGCGTCGCCGCCCTTGGGCTTCTCCCCGCCCTCGCCGCCGCTCGCGGAGTCCGAGCCCCCGCACGCCGTCACCAGCAGCAGCAACGCCCCCAGCAGCAGGGCCAGCAGCCCCTTGCCCGTCCCGGATCCGCTCCTGCCCGCCCCGGCCGACGCCCCCGATATCGGCTGCACGTCCACTTCGGTGTTCTCCCCTCGCACGGCCTGGCCCCGCCACGGCCCGCACCCCCGCACGCCGCGACTCGCGCGTGCACCGCGATAGATAATCACACCGCGGGCGCTGCGGAGCGCCCGCGAATGTCACCATTCAGTCCCAACGTGTCCAGGTCCGGGGCGGACCGTGCCGGAACGTGCGGGGGTGGCGGAGGGCCGCCGGACTCAGCGGAGGGCGGACCCGGCCCTCCAGTGGGCCCAGTCCATGTTCCAGCCGCCCAGGCCGTTGTCGGGAGACACCTTCCGGTCGGTCGAGTTGACCACCTCCACGACGTCCCCGATCAGCGTCCGCTCGAAGAACCAGCCCGCCGGGGAGTCCTCGCTGCCGCCCTTCTCGTCGTGCAGCCCCACGCACCCGTGACTGACGTTGGCGGTGCCGAACGTGGACCGGGGCGCCCAGTAGTTGCCGTGCAGGAAGGTCCCCGAGTCGGTCAGCCGCATCGCGTGCGGTACGTCCTTGATGTCGTACTCGCCCTTGCCGTCCTTCTTCTTGAAGCCGACGGTGGCCCCGTTCATCCGCGTCACGTCGAACAGCTCCGTCACCACCATCTTCCCGTTGTACGTGGTGGTCTTCGGCGCCCCGGCCGTGATCGGCAGCGTCTTGACCAGCTCGCCGTCCCGCCGCACCTCCATGGTGTGCTTCTCCGCGTCCACCCGGGAGACCTGCGAGCGGCCGACGGTGAACCCGATGGTCTTGTGCTGGATCCCGTACACCCCGGGCGCCCCCTCGACGTCCCGCAGCCGCAGGTCGACGGTGACCTCGGTGCCCGGCTGCCAGTAGGCGCGGGGGCGGAAGTCGAGGCGTTCCTTGCCGAACCAGTGGCCGGACACCTCCACCGCCGGGCGGGAGGTGATCCGGATGGCGCGTTCGACGGCGGCGCGGTTCTCGATCGGCCGGTTGAAGCCGAAGGAGACGATCATGCCGGTGCCGACGGTCGAGCGGTTCTCCGGCTTGAAGTAGCCGATGAACCGGTGCTCGGGCACGGCGGTGGTGAACGTGGTGTGCCGGGCGGACCGCCTGCCGTGCGCGTCGAGCGCGACGGCGTCCACGCTGTACTTGGCGGCCAGCGCGAGCCGCGCCCCGGCCGCCGGGCGCCAGCGCAGCCCGTCCTCGGAGATCGCGCCGGGCACCTCCACCGGCTGGGAGTCCTCGACCTTCACCACCTTGACCCGTTCCAGCCGCCCGCTCGGTACGCGCACCTCCACCCTGCCGTCGGGGGCGACGCCCTTCGCCCCGTCGTCCGGCGTCACCCGGATGGTGTCCTCGGGCGACCGCCCCTTGCCGCCGATGCCGATGTCCAGACCCCCGTCACTGGTGCACCCGGCCAGCCCCGCCATCAGCCCTGCACATGTCATGGCAGCGGCGATGCCGAGCCCTGCCCGCTTCAGTACGTGTCTCACGATGCGACCAACGAGTGCCACCCTCCAGGGGAAACGTGAGTGCGGGTCATGTTGGGATGCGGGCCATCCGGGCAGAACAGGTGCAGGACCATGTGCAGGACCAAGCGCGGGGCCGCGGCAGGGACGCCGCGGCCTCGCGGCGAGTGAGCCGCCATGATGTGGGAGCCGCGGGAGGCCGGCAGGTGTCGAGCGCAGCCGAGCAGCAGGCAGTGCAGCGTGCGGTGGGTGACGCACTGCTGGACGGGAGGCCCGCCTCCGCGGGGGCACGGCGACCGGGGCCGCACGGGTCGCCCCGGGATTCCGGCAGGCCCGCCCCACCCGTGTGGCCGGGCGCGCCCACCCCGCTGGGGGCCCGTTTCCGGGCCGGGCCGGGCGGGGCGTCGGGGACGAACTTCGCGCTCTGGGCGGGCGGGGCTGAGGCGGTGGAACTGTGCCTGTTCGACGAGGACGGCACCGAGACCCGGCTCCCGCTGTCCGAGCTGACGCACGAGATCTGGCACGGCTTCGTCCCGGGCGTGCGACCGGGGCAGCGGTACGGCTACCGGGTGCACGGCCGCTGGGACCCGTGGACGGGGGCCCGCTGGAACGCGGCGAAGCTGCTGCTGGATCCGTACGCGCGGGCGGTGGACGGTGATTTCCGGCTGCCGCCGGAGGTGTACGGGCACGTGCGGGACTGGCCGGAGCAGCAGGTCGCGGACACCGTGCGCGACACGCGGGACTCGGCGCCGTTCGTCCCCAAGGGCGTGGTGGTCCATGACGACGACGACTGGTCCGACGACCGGCGGCCGAAGACGCCGTGGGCGGACTCGGTCATCTACGAGGTCCATGTGCGGGGCTTCACGATGCGGCATCCGGGCATCCCGGAGGAGCTGCGGGGCACGTACGCGGGGCTCGCGCACCCGGCGGCGATCGAGCATCTGGTGTCGCTGGGGGTGACGGCGGTGGAGCTGCTGCCGGTGCACCAGTTCGCGCACGAGGACCACCTGCTGCGGCGGGGCCTGCGGAACTACTGGGGTTACAACTCGATCGGCTACTTCGCGCCGCACGCCGCGTACAGCGCGTCGGGCACGGCGGGGCAGCAGGTGGGCGAGTTCAAGCGGATGGTGAAGGCGCTGCACGCGGCGGGCATCGAGGTCGTCCTCGACGTGGTGTACAACCACACGGCCGAGGCGAGCGAGCTGGGCCCGATGCTGTCGCTGCGGGGGATCGATAACCGCGGCTACTACCGGCTGGCCGCCGACGCCCGCCGGTACGCCGACTACACGGGCTGCGGCAACACCCTGAGCGTCGTCCAGCCGCACGTGCTGCGCCTGATCACCGACTCGCTGCGCTACTGGGTGACGGAGATGGGCGTCGACGGGTTCCGGTTCGACCTGGCGGCGGCGCTGGCGCGGTCGATGCACGACGTGGACATGCTCTCGCCGTTCCTGGCGACGATCGCCCAGGACCCGGTGCTGCGGCGGGTGAAGCTGATCGCCGAGCCGTGGGACGTGGGCAACGGCGGCTACCAGGTGGGGGCGTTCCCGCCGCTGTGGACGGAGTGGAACGACCGCTACCGGGACGCGGTGCGCGACTTCTGGCGGGGCGCCCTGCCCGACGTGCGGGACCTGGGCTACCGGTTGTCGGGATCGAGCGACCTGTACGCGTGGGGCGGGCGGCGGCCGTACGCGTCGGTCAACTTCATCACGGCCCACGACGGGTTCACGCTGCGCGACCTGGTCAGTTACGAGGCGAAGCACAACGAGGCCAACGGGGAGGGCAACCGGGACGGCACCAACGACAACCGGTCCTGGAACTGCGGCGCCGAGGGCGAGACCGACGACCCGGCGGTCAACGCGCTGCGGCGACGGCAGGTGCGGAACCTGCTGACCACCCTGCTGCTGTCGACCGGCGTGCCGATGCTGGTGGCGGGCGACGAGATGGGCCGCACACAGGGCGGCAACAACAACGGGTACTGCCAGGACAACGAGCTGGGCTGGGTCGACTGGTCCCTCCCGGAACGGGCCGGGCCGCGCGGCCTGCTGGACCTGACGTCCCGGCTGCTGGCGCTGCGGCACGCCCACCCGGTGCTGCGGCGCCGCGCGTTCTTCTCGGGCCGCCCGCAGGCCGCGGACGGGCTGCGGGACCTGGCGTGGTTCACGGCGGCGGGCGCGGAGATGACGGAGGGCGACTGGTACGCGCGTACCGCGACGATCGGGATGTACCTGTCGGGGCGGGACATCCCGGGGCGGGACGCGCGCGGGGAGCCGGTCACGGACGACAGCTTCCTGGCGGTCCTGCACGCGGGCGCCGAGCCGGTGGACTTCCGCCTCCCGGGGGCGCCGTGGGCGGAGGCGTACGAGCTGGTGGTGGACACGGCGCGGGAGGACCAGGCGGAGGCGCCGGGCACGGTGCACCCGGGCGGGGAGGTGGTGGAGGTGCCGGCGAGGTCGGTGCTGCTGCTGAGGGTGCGCGGCTAGGGCGTGTTTCGAAAGTAGCGTCGTCCGCCCGGAGGGCGGGGCCGGGGGCGTCTGGTGCGTGCGATCGCAAGGCGGAGG
Source organism: Streptomyces ficellus (assembly GCF_009739905.1). Taxonomy (NCBI): domain Bacteria; kingdom Bacillati; phylum Actinomycetota; class Actinomycetes; order Kitasatosporales; family Streptomycetaceae; genus Streptomyces; species Streptomyces ficellus. The sequence goes on from NZ_CP034279.1 coordinate 2,124,719, forward strand.
TCGGAGAGCGCAGCGGGCTGCGCCGACGGCCGACAACGCCGCGAGGGTGCGTGCCAGGCGTTCCCGGCCAGACGGGACTTTCGAAACACGCCCTAGGGCCGGGGTCAGCCGTCGCCGCGGCCGAGGATGCCGCGTTCGTAGGCGACGGCGACGGCGGCGGCGCGGTCGGCCACGTCCAGTTTGGCGTAGATGTGGGTGAGGTGGGTCTTGACGGTCGCCTCACTGATGAACAGCTCGGCCGCGATGCGGCGGTTGGACGTGCCGCGGGCGACGAGGGCGATGACCTCGCGTTCGCGGGCGGAGAGCGCCTCGCCGGGGCCTCCCGGTGCGGCCGGGGAGCGGACGGCGCCGACGAGCCGGGTCGCGACGGCGGGCGAGAGCACGGTGCGGCCGTCGGCGGCGGCCCGTACGGCGGTGAACAGGTCCTCGCGCGGGGCGTCCTTGAGGAGGTAGCCGGTGGCGCCCGCCTCGATCGCGGGGATGGTGTCGGAGTCGGTGTCGTACGTGGTGAGGACGAGGACCTTGGCGCGGGCGCCGCGGCGGGTCAGTTCGCGGATGGCGTCCACGCCGCCGCCGCCGGGCATGCGCAGGTCCATCAGGACGACGTCGGGGTCCAGGCGCAGCGCGCTCTCCACGCCCCGTACTCCGTCCGGGGCCTCGCCGAGGACCTGGAAGCCGGGTTCGGTGGCGAACATGCCGCGCAGGCCGTCGCGTACGACGGGGTGGTCGTCGACGATCAGGAGCGTGATGGTGCGTGCCGGGTCAGCCATGGGGCACCAACGGTACGCGAGCCGACACCGCCGTACCGGCGCCCGGTTCGGACTCGACGGAGACGGAGCCGGCGAGGCGGGCGGCCCGGGCGCGCATGCCGTCGAGGCCGAAGCCGCCGGTGCGGGAGCGGGGCGGCAGGGCGGCGGGGTCGAAGCCGCGTCCGTCGTCGCGTACGTCGAGGGTGACCTCGTCGCCCATGTAGGACAGGGTGACGCCGGCGCGGGAGGCGTGGGCGTGGCGGCCGGTGTTGGCGAGGGCCTCCTCGGCGATGCGCAGGAGGCCGGCGGCCAGCTCGTCGTGCAGGGCCTCCTCGGTGCCGGTGACGGTGAACCGGGCGGCTACGCCGGTGCGTTCGGACCAGGTGGTGACGGTCTTGTGCAGCGCGTCGGGGAGGCTGCCGTGTTCCAGGGCGGCGGGGCCGAGGTCGTGCACGGAGCGGCGGGCCTCGCCCAGGCTGTGCCGGGCCAGCGCGGTGGCGCGGTCCAGGTGCCGGCGTGCGGCGTCGGGGTCCTGGGTGGCGGTGACGGCCTGGAGCTGGGCGATGATGCCGGTCAGGCCCTGGGCGATGGTGTCGTGGATCTCGGCGGCCAGCCGGCGCCGCTCGTCGGCGACGCCGGCTTCCCTCGCCTGGACGAGGAGCTGGGCGTGGAGGCCCGCGTTCTCGGTGAGGGCCTGTTCCAGGCGGGTGTTGGCGCGTTCCAGCTCGGTGATGGTGGCGGAGCGTTCGGCGGTCCGCTCGGCCTCCTTGTCGCCGAGGTGGGCGAAGAGCAGGGCAAGGCAGACGTTGAGCACCAGCAGGGCCGCGAACAGCAGCCACTGCACGAGGCCGGCCGGCGGCAGCCCGCCGGACTGGGAGCCGGCCATGGTGACGGCGGTGGCCAGGAGCCCGGCGCGGGTGACCCGGGCGGGCAGCAGCCGGGCGGCGTCGAAGTACCCGATGACGGCGAAGATGGCGAACAGCGGGTTCAGCCAGGTCAGGGCGGCGGCGAGCACGGTCCGTGCGGTGAAGTACACCTGGCCGCGGGCGGTGTGGCCGGGCTCCGGCGCGCCCTGCCACAGCTGGAGGGCGACGGTGGCGGCCAGGAGGCCGCCCGCCGCGTACACCTCGGTGCGCGTCATGAAGAAGTGGGCGGTGGCCGCGCCGATGGCGGTGGCGAGGGCCAGCAGCGCGTAGGGGCCCCAGCGGAAGAACTGGTCCCATCGTTCCTCGACGGTCGTCGTCATGGCGGCATTCTCGCGGTGGCTCACTCCCAGCGGAACCAGCGGGCCGCCGCCCAGGTCAGCAGCGCGGTCCACAGGGCCAGCACGCCCAGGTGGGTCCAGCCGGGCCAGCCGCCCGCCGCCGCGTTGTCCAGTGCCTCGGACGCGGCGCCGAACGGGGTGAGGTGGACGATGCTCCGCAGGGTGTCCGGCATGACCTGGACGGGCACCCAGACGCCGGCGGTGAACATCGTGGGGAAGAACACGGCCGAGCCGACGGCCGTGGCGACCTTCTGGGTGCGGGAGACGGCACACACGGTGGCGCCGAGGGCGAGGGCGACCGCCACGGCGAGGAGCAGCGCCACGAGGTATCCGGCGGGCTGCTGCGGGAGGCGTACGCCGAAGGCGGTCCGGCCGACGGCGATCACCGCGCCGGCGGACAGCAGCGCCACGGCGCCGTGGACGGTCAGCTGGGCGGTGAGGAGGGCGGACGGCCGGACGGGGGTGGTGGACATGCGGCGCAGGATGCCGCGCTCGCGGTAGCCGGTGAGGACCGGGGGCATGGCCTGGAGTCCGGACATGATCAGGGCGAAGAGCACGGAGATCGGTACGTACAGGTCGATGACGCGGAGGCCGCCGAGGTCGTCGGACGGTTCCCGGAAGGAGGGGATGAGCCCGAGGATCACCAGGAGGAGGGCCGGGGAGACGAGCACCCAGAACAGGGAGCCGGGTTCGCGGGCGAAGAGGCGCGCCTCGGTCTTCAGGACGGTGCTGTTCATCGGTCGGCTCATCGGTCGGCTCATCGTTCGGCTCATCGGTCGGCTCATCGGTCGGCTCCGTTGGTGAGGGCCAGGTAGGCGTCGTCCAGGGTGGCTTCGGTGACGCGCAGCCGGCGGGCGGTGATGCGGTGGCGGGCGAGCAGCGAGACGACGGCGTTGACGGTCTCGTCGGTGCCCTCGATGGCGATGCCGCCGTCGTCGGCGGTGCGGACGGACACGGCGCCGGGCAGGGCGGCCAGTTCGCGGTCGTCGAGCGGGGCGGAGGGGGTGAAGGAGATGACGGTGGAGACGGTGGCGCGGCGGATCAGCCCGGCGGGGGTGTCGAGCGCGGCGACGCGCCCCTGGTCGATGACGGCGACGCGGTCGCAGAGCCGCTGGGCCTCCTCCATGAAGTGGGTGACGAGCAGGACCGTGACACCGCTGTCGCGTACGTCCTCGATCAGCTCCCACGTCTCGCGGCGGGCGCGCGGGTCCAGGCCGGTGGTCAGCTCGTCGAGGACGACCGCGCGCGGGTCGCCGATCAGCGCGAGGGCGATGGACAGCCGCTGTTTCTGGCCGCCGGACAGCTTGGCGAACCGGGTGGTGAGGACGCGCCCTTCGGCGAGGCCCAGCCGTTCGGCGAGAACTCGCCAGTCGGCGGGGCGTTCGTGGAACGAGGCGTACAGTTCCAGCGCCTCACGGACGGTGATCTTCGGCTGGAGCTCGCTCTGCTGGAGCTGGGCGCCCAGGACGCGGGTGACCTCGTCGTGGTGGGTGACGGGGTCCAGGCCCGCGACGCGTACGGTGCCGGCGTCGGGCGTCCTGAGCCCTTCGACGCACTCGACGGTCGTGGTCTTGCCCGCGCCGTTGGGGCCGAGGATGCCGAACACCTCGCCCTCGGCGACGGTGAAGGACACGTCCGCGACGGCCGTCCTGCCGCCGTAGGCCTTGCGCAGCCCGGTCACTTCCATCATGGGGGTCTTCGTCATGGGACGAGCGTGCCGGTGGGGCGGGGGCCGGCACATCGGCCGTCCCGCTCCACCCGGCATCGGCCGATCGGTTGATGCGCGGGTACGACCGTCCGCCGGTCCGGGGGAAAACCGCGTGAGCGATGTCAGTGCCGAACCGTAGTCTCGCTCCTGATGCCGAAACCGGATGCAACGACCAAGGACCGCTCGACTGTTCGCGTGCTGCTGCGCCTGTGGCCGTACGTGCGCCCCGTGCGGGCGCGGATCGGGACGGCGGCGGTGGTCGCCGTCGTGGCGTCCTGCCTGGGACTGGTCATCCCCCTCGTGCTGAAGTGGATCGTCGACGGCCCGGTGGCCCGCCGGGAGCCGGGCGGGGTGTGGTTCGGGGCGCTGGTGGTGCTGGCGCTCGGGGTCGCGGAGGCGGTGCTGTTCGGCCTGCGGCGGTGGCTGGTGGCGCGGCCGCTGGCCGGGGTCGAGGCCGCGATGCGCGCCGGCCTGTACCGGCACCTCCAGCGGCTGCCGGTGGCGTTCCACGACCGGTGGGCGTCGGGCCAGTTGCTGTCGCGGGCGACGACGGACCTGTCGCTGATCCGCATGTTCCTGGCGTTCCCGCTGACGTTCCTGTTCGTCAACGGGGTGACGGTGGTGGTGGGCTGCGGGGTCCTGCTGGTGCAGGACTGGACGCTGGGCCTGGTGCTGCTGCTGCCGGTGGCGCCGCTGATCGTGGTGTGCTCGCTGTTCGAGTCGCGGTACTCGCTGGTGGCGCGGCGGGCCCAGGACCAGGTCGGTGATCTGACGACGGTCGTCGAGGAGAGCGTCCTCGGCATCCGGATCATCAAGGGGTTCGGCCGGCACCGGAGCCAGGCGGAGGCGTTCGGTGGTCTGGCGGAGCGGCTGCGGGGCACGGAGCTGGGCAAGGCGCGGCTGCTGGCGGGCATCTGGGCGGTGATCACGATCGTGCCCGAACTGGCCATCGGGGCCGCGCTGGTGCTGGGCACCGTCCAGGTGGCGGACGGGGCGCTGTCCGCCGGGACGCTGGTGGCGTTCCTGTCGACGGCGCTGGCGCTGCGCTGGCCGGTCGAGTCGATCGGGTTCCTGCTGGCGATGAGCCAGGAGGCGGCGACGTCGGTGGAGCGGTACTTCGAGGTGATGGACGAGGCGGAGGAGGACGACGGGGGCTCCCGTGCCGTGCCGCCCGTCCCCGCGTCCGGGCCCGGCGGGCTGCGGTTCGAGAACGTCTCGTTCCGCTATCCGGACGCGCCGGAGGGCGCGCCGCCGGTCCTGGACGGGGTCGACCTGGTCGTCCGGCCCGGCGAGACCATGGCGCTGGTCGGTGCCACCGGTTCGGGCAAGACGACCCTGACGGCCCTGGTGCCACGGCTGCACGAGGTGACGGGCGGGCGCGTCCTGCTGGACGGGGTCGACGTGGCGGCCATGCCCCGGGAGCGGCTGCGGGAGCTGGTGTCGGTGGCGTTCGAGGAGCCCACCCTGTTCTCGGCGAGCGTCGGCGAGAACGTGCTGATGGGCGCCGGGCCCGGCGGCGCGGGCGGGCCCGAGCTGGGGCGGGCGCTGGAGGTGGCCCAGGCCGGGTTCGTCCGGGACCTGCCGCACGGCACCGGCACGCAGGTCGGCGAGCAGGGGCTGAGCCTGTCGGGCGGTCAGCGGCAGCGGCTGGCCCTGGCCCGGGCGGTGGTGGGCCGACCGCGGTTCCTGGTGCTGGACGACCCGCTGTCGGCGCTGGACGTCCACACGGAGGCGCTGGTCGAGGCCGCGCTGCGGGAGGTGCTGCGCGACACCACCGCCCTGGTCGTCGCCCACCGCCCCTCCACGGTCATGCTGGCCGACCGCGTCGCCCTCCTCTCGGGCGGCCGCGTCACGGCGGTCGGCACGCACCAGGAACTGCTGCGGGACAGCCGGGAGTACGCCTGGCTGATGTCGGGCGCCGGGACGACGGGTGGTGCGGAATGACGGACACGATCGGCACGCCGGGCACACCCGGCACGAGCGACACGCCCGGCGTCGGGGGCACGCCCGGCACGAGCGGCGCACCCGTCACCGGGGGCGGTACGCCCGGCCCGGACGAGGTGCGCCGCGGCGGGGCGGACGCGTTCGACCGGGACGACCTGCCCGTCGACGCGGGCGCCACGGGGCGGCTGTTGCGGTCGCTGCTGGCGCCCCGGCGGGCGCGGGTGGGGCTGGCCGCGTTGTTGCTGCTGCTCCAGCAGGCCGCCGTGCAGGCCGGTCCGCTGCTCGTCGCGTACGCCATCGACCGTGCCGTACCGGCCCTGCGGCAGGGGGACCACGGTCCGCTGGTCGCGGTGGCGGCCGGGTACGCGGTGTGCGCCGTGGGCGCCGGGGTCTTCCAGTACGCGTTCATCCGCACCTCCGCGCGCGTCAACCAGGACGTCCTGCTCGACCTGCGCGGGCGGATCTTCCGGCACGCGCAGGCGCTGAGCATCGACTTCCACGAGCGGTACACCTCCGGCCGGCTGATCTCGCGCTCCACCACGGACGTCGAGTCGCTGCGGGAGCTGCTCGGCGAGGGGCTCCAGGAGCTGATCGGGGTCCTCCTGTCGTTCGCCTTCATCTCGGTGCTCCTGCTCTGGCTGGACCTGGGCATCGGCGCGGTGGCGGTGGCCTCCTTCCTCCCGCTGTACCTGCTCGTCCGGCTCTACCGGCGGCGCGCGGCGGTCGCGTTCAGCGCGCGGTCGACGGCCATCGCGGCCGTCATCGTGAAGTTCGCGGAGACGATGAACGGCATCCGGCCGGTGCGCGCCTTCCGGCGGGAGCGGGCGAACGACGCGGCGTTCCAGGCGCTCAACCACCGCCACGAGCGCCGCAACGGCGACGCGATACTGGAGATGGCCCGCTATGTCGTGGGTTCCCGGCTGGTGGCGAACACGGCGGTCGCCGGCATGGTGCTGTGGGGCGCCTACCGGGTCGCGACGGGGACGCTCGCGCTCGGTGTGCTGGCGGCGGCGGTGCTGTACATGCGCCGGCTGTACGACCCGATCGACCGGCTCGCGATGTTCCTCAACTCCTACCAGTCGGCGGCGGCGTCGCTGGAGAAGATCGCCGGGCTGCTGGCGCAGACCCCCACGGTCCTGGAGCCCGCCTCGCCCCGCTCGCTGCCCCCGTCCCGGCCGGGGGTCCCGGGCCGTGCGGTCGTCTTCGAGGACGTCCGCTTCGGGTACCGCACGGGCGGCGAGGTCCTGCCGCGCTTCGGGCTGGACATCCCGGCGGGGCAGACGGTCGCGGTGGTCGGTTCGACGGGCGCGGGCAAGTCGACGCTCGCCAAGCTGCTGGCCCGGTTCTACGACCCCACCGGGGGGCGGGTCCTGCTGGACGGCGTGGACCTGCGGGACCTGGCCGTGCCGGAGCTGCGGCGCGGGGTGGTGATGGTGACGCAGGAGGCGTTCCTGTTCTCGGGGACGGTCGCGGAGAACATCGCGCTCGGGCGGCCGGACGCCACGCGCGAGGAGATCGAGCGGGCCGCGAAGGCGATCGGCGCCCATGACTTCATCGCGGGCCTCCCGGACGGCTACGACACCGACGTACGGAAGCGGGGTGGCCGGATCTCGGCCGGTCAGCGCCAGTTGGTGGCGTTCGCCCGGGCGCTGCTGGCCGACCCGGCGGTGCTGATCCTCGACGAGGCGACCAGTTCCCTGGACGTGCCCGGTGAGCGGGCGGTGCAGCGGGCCATGGACACGGTGCTGAACGGCCGGACGGCGGTGGTGATCGCCCACCGGCTGTCCACGGTGGAGATCGCGGACCGGGTGCTGGTGATGGAGGGCGGCCGTGTCGTGGAGGACGGTTCGCCGGCGGAGCTGCTCCGGGGCGAGGGCCGGTTCGCGGGGCTGCACCGGGCGTGGCGGGAGAGTCTGGCCGGGTGACCGGCTCCCCGGAAGCTCGCCGGGAACTCCCCGGAATATCCGTGCACGTGCATGGAGTTGGCGTGAGGGAGACCTGATCACCGGCGCCGGCGGCGTCACGAGAGCGGAGCAGACATGACCACCGAGACGGCAGCACCCGGCACCGACCGCTCGTTCCTCTTCGTCCTCGGCAGTTCCCGCGCCGACGGCAACTCCGAGATCCTGGCGCGGGCCGCCGCCGAGCAGTTGCCGGCCGGCATACCGCAGCGCTGGGTGGACCTGTCGGGGCTGGTGCTGCCCGACTTCGAGGACGGGCGGCACGACACGGGCACCTGGACGGCCGGGGAGACCGAGGAGGACCTGCGGCGCGCGACCCTGGCGGCCACCGACGTCGTCCTCGTCTCGCCGCTGTACTGGTACACGGTCTCGGCGCAGACCAAGCGCTACCTGGACTACTGGTCGGGCTGGCTGACCGCGCCGGGTTCGGACTTCAAGGAGCGGATGGCGGGCCGCACCCTGTGGGGCGTGACGGTGATGGCGCACGAGGAGGAGGTCGTGGCCGACGGCATGCTGACGACCCTCAACAACTCGGCGGCGTACATGGGGATGCGCTTCGGCGGCGTGCTGTTCGGCAACGGTTCGCGGCCCGGTCAGGTGCGGGGCGACGAGGCGGCGCTGCTGCGCGCCAAGACCTTCTTCGACCGTGAGGCACCGCTCGCGCGCTTCCCGTACGAGGCGGCGGCGGCGCTGTAGCGGTTAGCCGGGTCCGCGTACGGCCGCCGAGGGGGGCGGCCGTGCGCGGACCGGTGTGCGGCTGGCCGGATCCCCGCACGGGCCGGGGCGGGCCGCGGTAGGGGCGTGCCGTGCTCGCGTCACACGCCGTTCACACGGGGGAACGGCGCTCGGGGCCCCGGAAGTCCCGCCGTTGCCGGGCGGGCCGGGGTGGCGGACGGGGCCGGGGGGCGCAGGGTGAAACGTCCGCTTAACGAACATGACTTTTCGGGCAACGGACGATTTCCGGCCAATCTGTTGACGCGCTCCTGACAGGGAGCCGCCTCCGGCGCCACTCTTACCCCGTTCTCCGCACCACGAGTTCGACGCGTGTTCCCTTGTTCGATCAGCACGTGTTCCGCGCTTGTTCAGGCTGCTCCGCCCGGTCGGCCCCACCCAGCCGTCCGGTACCCCCCTCGCAAAAGGAGTCCGCGTGAGACCCACGCCCAGCCGTCGCGCCACCGCGACCGGTGCCCTGATCGCCGCCGCCGCCATGCTCGCCGTCGGCGTGCAGACCGGTGCCGCCACCGCCGCCGACCCCGGCACCACCGCCCCGAAGGCGCAGACGGCCGGCAAGGCCGACCCCGGCGCCCTGCCCGCCGACCTCTCCCCCGCGCAGCGCACCGCGCTGATACGCGCCGCCGACGCCGGCAAGGCGCAGACGGCCAGGGAACTCGGCCTCGGCGCCCAGGAGAAGCTCGCCGTCCGCGACGTCGTCCAGGACCGCGACGGCACCACCCACACGCGCTACGAGCGCACCTACGCCGGACTCCCCGTCCTCGGCGGCGACCTCGTCGTGTCCGAGACGAAGGCCGGGAAGACCCGGTCGGTCAGCAAGGCGACCCGCGCCGAGCTCAAGGGTGTGGACACCACCGCGGACATCGCCCCCGCCGCGGCCGAGAAGCAGGCGCTGAGCGCCGCCCGCGCCGAGGGCTCGAAGGCCACCGACGCCGAGCGCGCCCCGCGCAAGGTGGTCTGGCTCGCCCAGGGCAAGCCGGTCCTCGCCTACGAGACCGTCGTCGGCGGCCTCCAGCACGACGGCACCCCCAACGAGCTGCACGTCGTCACCGACGCCGGCACGGGCGCCAAGCTCTTCGAGTGGCAGGCCGTCCACACCGGCACGGGCAACACCCAGTACAGCGGCCAGGTCACGCTGGGCACCGCGCCCTCGTACACCCTGACCGACACAGGCCGCGGCAACCACAAGACGTACAACCTCAACCGCGGCACCTCCGGCACCGGGACGCTGTTCTCCGGGCCCGACGACACGTGGGGCGACGGCACCCCGCAGAACGCCGAGACGGCCGGCGCGGACGCCCACTTCGGCGCCGGGGTCACCTGGGACTACTTCAAGAACGTGCACGGCCGGTCCGGCATCAAGGGCGACGGCGTCGGCGCGTACTCCCGCGTCCACTACGGCAACAACTACGTCAACGCCTTCTGGACCGACAGCTGCTTCTGCATGACGTACGGCGACGGCGCGGGCAACGCCAAGCCGCTGACGTCCATCGACGTGGCCGCCCACGAGATGACCCACGGCATCACCTCCTCGACCGCCAAGCTGGTCTACAGCGGCGAGTCGGGCGGCCTCAACGAGGCGACCTCCGACATCTTCGCCGCCGCGGTCGAGTTCCACGCCAACAACGGCCAGGACAAGGGCGACTACCTCGTCGGCGAGAAGATCGACATCCGGGGCAACGGCACGCCGCTGCGCTACATGGACAAGCCGAGCAAGGACGGCTCGTCGAAGGACGCCTGGTACTCCGGCATCGGCGGCATCGACGTCCACTACTCCTCGGGCCCGGCGAACCACTGGTTCTACCTGCTCTCCGAGGGCAGCGGCGCCAAGACCATCAACGACGTCAGCTACGACTCGCCGACCTCCGACGGCCTGCCCGTCACCGGTATCGGCCGGGACAAGGCCGCGCTGATCTGGTACAAGGCGCTCACCACCAAGTTCACCTCGACGACCAACTACGCGGCCGCCCGTACCGGCACCGTCGCGGTCGCCACCGAGCTGTACGGCGCGAACAGCCCCGAGGTGAAGGCCGTCGAGCACGCCTGGGCGGGCATCAACGTCGGGTCCCGTCCCGGCGGCGGCGACCCGGGCACCGGCAAGGTCTTCGAGAACACCGCGGACGTCGCCATCCCGGACAACGGCGCGGCCGTCACCTCCGCGGTGAACGTCACCGGCGTCACCGGCAACGCCCCCTCCGCCCTGAAGGTCGACGTCGACATCGTCCACACCTGGCGCGGTGACCTGGTCGTCGACCTGGTGGCGCCGGACGGCTCCGTCTACAACCTGAAGCCGTTCAGCTCCTCCGACTCGGCCGACAACGTCAAGGCCACCTACACGGTCAACGCCTCCAGCGAGGTCGCCAACGGCAGCTGGAAGCTGCGGGTGCAGGACCGGGCCCGGCAGGACACCGGCTACATCAACGGGTTCAAGCTGACCTTCCCGTAAGAGGCCGGCGCACACGAACACCAGAGCCGCCCGGGGGCATCCCCCGGGCGGCTCGTCGTGTCACCCGCGGCCTCCGCCGAACGGCCGAGGCGGGATCGGTTCCCCGGCCGATGTCCCCGGCCCGGCGCGGGCGGCAGTCTGTACGGCGCGCGGCCCGTCGCCCCCCACGAGGGGAGGGGGCGACGAGCCGGGAAGACCGCTCCGGCTACCGCATCAGGACGCCCGCGCCCTCCCCGGTGGCCTGCGTCGGCATGGCGACCAGCCCGAGGTCGGCGCCCGCGGCGAGCAGGCGGTGGGTGGGCAGTATCCGGACGGTGTACCCGAAGGGGCCGGTCCGGTCGAGGGTGAGCGGGCCCTCGTACACCCAGCGCCCCTGCTGGTCGGGGCCGCCCGCCGGCTTCAGCGGCACCGTCTGGGCGTCCCGGAGCCGGTCGTCGGTGTCGACCCGGCCCGCGACCGCCTGGACCTCGACGTCCTCCGGCTGGAGGTCCCCGAGGGCGACCCGGACGCGCAGGGCCAGGGTGGAGCCCAGCTCGGCGACGCCGTTGGCCTCGTCCACCTCCACGTGGTCGACCGCCACGCGCGGCCACGCGGCCCGCACCCGGGCCTTCCACGCGGCCAGCTCACCGGCGGCGTCCCTGTCCAGCGCCCGGTGCGCGAGGGCCGCCGGGGCGTACAGCCGCTCCACGTACTCCCGCACCATGCGCCCCGCGAGCACCTTGGGGCCCAGGTTGGCGAGCGTCCGGCGGACCATCTCGATCCACCGCTCGGGCAGCCCGTTCGCGCCCCGGTCGTAGAAGCGGGGCGCGACGCGCTTCTCGATCAGCTCGTAGAGCGCGTTGGCCTCCAGGTCGTCGCGCCGGTCCTCGTCCGTGGTCGGGCCGTCGGCGGTGGGGATGGCCCAGCCGAAGTCCGGCTCGTACCACTCGTCCCACCAGCCGTCGAGGACGGACAGGTTCAGGCAGCCGTTGAGGGCCGCCTTCATCCCGGACGTGCCGCAGGCCTCCAGCGGGCGCAGCGGGTTGTTCAGCCAGACGTCGCAGCCCGGGTACAGCTTCTGCGCCATGCCCATCCCGTAGTCGGGCAGGAACACGATCCGGTGGCGCACGCGCGGGTCGTCGGCGAACCGCACCAGCTCCCGCACCAGCCGCTTGCCGCCGTCGTCGGCCGGGTGGGCCTTGCCCGCGACGACGATCTGCACCGGCCGCTCCGGGTGGAGCAGCATCTGCGTCAGCCGGTCGCGGTCCCGCAGCATCAGCGTCAGCCGCTTGTACGAGGGGACCCGGCGGGCGAACCCGATGGTGAGGACGTCGGGGTCGAGGACCGAGTCGATCCAGCCCAGCTCGGCCGACCCGGCGCCGCGCTGCCGCCAGGAGGCGCGCAGCCGGGTGCGCACCTCCGTCACCAGCTGGTCGCGCAGCTCGCGCCGCAGGTCCCAGATCTCGGCGTCGGCGATCTCGCCCACGGCGTCCCACCGCTGGGTGCCGCCGACGCTCAGCGCGTCCTCCGCCCGCTGGGTGCCGATCCGGCGGGCGCCGAGCCGGAACACCTCGGGCGCCACCCAGGTGGGGGCGTGGACGCCGTTGGTGATGGAGGTGATGGGCACCTCGTCGGGGTCGAAGCCGGGCCACAGGCCGGCGAACATCTCGCGGCTGACGGCGCCGTGGAGGGTGGACACGCCGTTGGCGCGCTGGGCGAGGCGCAGGCCCATGACGGCCATGTTGAAGAGGTTGGGCTCGCCGCCGGGGTAGGTCTCCCTGCCCAGCTGGAGGATGCGCTCGACGTCGACGCCGGGCAGCTCCGCCCCGTCGCCGAAGTGGCGGGCGACGAGGTCCCGGTCGAACCGGTCGATGCCGGCCGGGACGGGGGTGTGGGTGGTGAAGACCGTGCCCGCCCGGACGGCCTCCAGGGCGGCGTCGAACTCGACGCCCTCCTCGCTCAGTTCCCGGATGCGCTCCAGGCCGAGGAAACCGGCGTGCCCCTCGTTGGTGTGGAACACCTCGGGCGCGGGATGGCCGGTGAGCTCGCAGTACGCGCGTACCGCCCGGACACCTCCTATTCCCAGCAGCATCTCCTGGAGCAGCCGGTGCTCGCTGCCGCCGCCGTACAGCCGGTCGGTGACGTCCCGCTCGGAGGGGCCGTTCTCCTCGACGTCCGAGTCGAGCATCAGCAGCGGTACGCGGCCGACCTGGGCCACCCAGATGTGGGCGTGCAGGCAGCGGCCGCCGGGCAGGGCGAGCGAGACCCGTACGGGTGTGCCGTCCGTCCGCCGCAGCAGGCTGACGGGCATCTCGTTGGGGTCCAGGAGCGGGTAGTGCTCCAGTTGCCAGCCGTCCCGGGAGAGCGACTGGCGGAAGTAGCCGTGGCGGTAGAGCAGGCCGACCCCGATGAGCGGTACGCCCAGGTCGGAGGCGGCCTTGAGGTGGTCGCCGGCGAGGATGCCGAGTCCGCCGGAGTACTGGGGCAGGGCGGCGGTGACGCCGAACTCGGGTGAGAAGTAGGCGACGGCGGCGGGCAGGTCGCCGTCGGGGAGGGAGTGGTTCTGGTACCAGCGACGGCCGCGCAGATAGTCGTCGAGGTCGTCGGCGGCGGCGGACAGGCGGCGCAGGAAGCGCCGGTCGCGGGCGAGCTCGGCGAGCCGGGCGGCGGACACGGAGCCCAGCAGCCGGACCGGGTCGCCGCCGGCCGCCCGCCACCATTCGGGGTCGACGGCCTGGAACAGTTCACGGGTCTCGGCGTGCCAGGACCAGCGCAGGTTGCGCGCGAGGTCGCTGAGCGGCCGCAGCGGGTCGGGGAGGACGGGGCGCACGGTGAATCGACGGATTGCCTTCACGTGTTCCACCTTCGCAGGGCAGGTACGTATCGGGGCGTAACGCACGGGCGTTGTGCGTCCGCCTTCACTCTCCGACGTTATCGGCACCCCGCCCTCTGTAACCACGGCGCACTCAGGGGGGCGCGTTCAGGGCGTGCGCACGGACACCTCGTACGGGGAGCCCGCGTTGACCGTTTCCGGGTCGAACGCGCCGGTCGTGGCGTACCGGGCGGCGATTTCGCGCCGTTCCCGCGGCGAGATCACGTCGTCGACGCGGGTGAAGCCGCCGGGGGCGCGCTGGTGGGCCAGATTGATGACGATCTCGGGGCCGAGCCTCCGGTTGGCGCGTTGAAGTTCCGTCATGGCGGGGCGCCGCGCGGCCTCGTAGGCGGCGAGGGCGACCGCCGGGTCGGGGTGGTGGTGCAGGGCGTGGGCGAGGGCCCGCGCGTCGATGATCGACTGGGTGGCGCCGTTGGAGCCGATGGGGTACATGGCGTGGGCGGCGTCACCGATGAGGGTGGTGCGGCCGTGGCTCCAGCGGCGCAGGGGCTCACGGTCGACCATCGGGTACTCGTAGGCGGCCTCGGCGGCGGACAGGACGCCGGGGACGCTGACCCCGTCGAACTCCCAGCCCTCGTAGTGGGGAAGGACGTCGGTCACGGGGACGGCCCGGTTCCAGTCGCCCCGGCGGACGGTCGGCGCGATGCTGTCGGCGGGCATCGCGAGCGCCCAGTTGACGAGGACCTCCCCGGAGGGCCGTTCGGCCATCGGGTAGACGACGGCCTTCTGCCGGTCGTCCCCGGCGACGAACATGAACGTTCCGGCGCGGCGCGTGTCCAGCCAGGAGACGCCGCGCCACACCAGCTGCCCGTTCCAGGGCGGCTCGCCCTCGCGGGGGTTGAGGGCGGCGCGGACCGCCGAGCGGATCCCGTCGGCGCCGATCAGGACGTCCGGTTCCAGCGAGGCCCGCCCGCCCCTGGTGCCCTCGCGGTGGGCGAGGCGCACCCGCGGGCGGCCGTCGGGCAGCTGCTCCAGGCCGGTCACCCGGACGCCGGTGACGAGGGCGGACGGGCCGAGCCGGTGGCGTACCGCGTCGGCGAGGACTTGCTGGAGCCGGCCGCGGTGGAGGGAGAGCTGGGGCCAGTGGTAGCCGGCCCGCAGTCCGCGCGGCTCGCGGGAGATCAGGGCGCCGGAGCGGTGGTAGTAGCGCAGTTCCCGGGTGCGTACGGCGTCGGCCTCCAGCGTGTCGAGGAGCCCCAGCGCGTCGAGTTCGCGCACGGCGTTGGGCATGATGTTCAGCCCGGCGCCGACCGGCCGGATCTCGCTCGCCGCCTCGGCGACGGTGACGCGGTGGAACCCGGCGGCGTGCAGGGCGAGGGCGGCGGTGAGCCCGGCGATGCCGCCGCCGGCGATGAGGACGTGCGGGGTCATGGCGGTCCCCCTCACGCGGCCGTGGGGCGCGGGCGCTCCATGGCGTGGCGCACCAGCGTCTCGTTGTCCCTGGTCAGGTCGAGCACGGAGCGCAGCAGCGCGACCGGTGCGCCGCCGCTGCCCTGGTCGTACATCCGCAGCTCGTCGCTGTAGGCCTTGCGGGCGATGCCGATGTGGCGGGCGCGGAACGTCTTGAGGATGCGCAGCACCCGCGCCAGGGAGTGGGCGGACTGGACGAGCGGGAGCGGCAGCCGGTGGACGGTCTCCCAGCTCAGGGCGGCGGACAGCTTGCTGACGGCGGAGACGCCGCCCCGGTGGGTGGCGTGGAAGGCCCGCCAGGACGGCAGGCTGTACTCGACCGATTCGGCGAGGAAGGCGTCGTAGGCGGGGTGGGAGCGGTCGCACTGCCAGACCGTCAGGTCGACCAGCCACAGCGGCACCTGGGCGGCGGCCGGGCCGAGGTAGTCGCGGCCGGCGACGTCGATCTCCTCGAAGTAGGGGCGCAGCGTGCCGGCGAAGTAGGCCGGTGACACGTTGGCGACGGTGAAGTCGATGGAGTCCACCATCGCCTGGACGTGGTCCGCGGTGCGGTCCAGGGCGAGGGCGAATCCGGGGTCGTACGGTTCGAGGCGGGCCAGCTGGCCGCAGGTGTCGAGCGCGGCGACGAGGCTGGGGAAGACCATCCGGACGGCTTCCTGGAGGTGGCCCTCCATCTCGTGGCCGGTGTACATCCGCTGTCGCGGGCCGAGCGGGTTCCAGGCGGTGTAGTGGTGCACGGTGTCGCGGGGCACCATGTCGGTGCGCCGGGCCAGCTCCTCCAGTACGGGGAGGACCTCGGGGACGACGGCGAGCGGCTGGACGCCGTGCCGCTTGAGGGAGCCGAGCAGCATGCCGAGGTCGCGCATCGCGGCGAGCGCCTCGATGACGCACCACTCGGCGACCCGGTCGGGTTCGGGTACGAGGGCGCGCAGGGCGACGGTCAGCGCGGGGACGTCGGCGTCCCGGTTCATCGCGGGGAGCGCGGCGAGCAGCGCGTCGGCGCCGAGCGGGTCGGCGTCGCGTATCTCGGTGATGCGGTAGCGCGGTTCGGCACAGGTGTCGGGACCGGGCGCGACGAGGTCGTACAGGGTCAACGGGATGCCCCCCTCGGGCAGTGTGGATAAGGGAGTGGCGCGGGCCGCTGGTCAGGCGGTCACCGCGGGTCGCCCACCCGGTCCTGGCGTGGCGTCGCCGGTGCCGGCGCGGGCAGGCGCAGCCGTACGGACAGCAGTGCGGCCGCGGCGGCGAAGGCGGCGCCGACGAGCAGCGCCGC
Source organism: Streptomyces ficellus (assembly GCF_009739905.1). Lineage (NCBI taxonomy): Bacteria > Bacillati > Actinomycetota > Actinomycetes > Kitasatosporales > Streptomycetaceae > Streptomyces > Streptomyces ficellus. Next base: position 2,141,078 of record NZ_CP034279.1, read on the forward strand.
CTGGAAGCCGGCGGTTTCGGCCTGGGGTGTGGCCGTGCCGGTACAGGTGGTGGCCACGGCCACGAGCACGGCCAGGCCCAGGACGGATCCGAACTGCTGGCTGGTGTTGATCAGCCCGGAGGCCAGGCCGGTCTCCTCTGACGCGGCCTCTGCCGCGGCGGCCACATTGGTGGTGACCATGACCAGCGGCAGGGCGGCTCCCAGCACGAGGCTGGGTGCGAGGACGGTGGTGGCGAAGGTGCCGTGCGCGCTCAGGGACAGGGCGAGCCAGAGCATGCCGGCGAACAGCAGCGCGAAGCCGGCGGTCATGGTCCGGCCGAGGCCGAGGCGCCGGATGAGACGGCCGGTCAGCGGGGCGGTGGCGACGACGACCAGGGACAGCGGGAGCAGGCCGAGGCCGCCGGCCAGCGGGGACTGCTCCAGGACGGTCTGGAGGTAGAGGCTGACCAGGAAGAACATGGGGAACAGCGCCATCTGGGCGAGGGCGCCGAGGCCGCCGGCGAGGCGCAGCGCGGGCCGTTTCAGCACGGCGGGCGGTACGAGCGGCCGGGCGGCGCGGGTCTCCACGACGGCGAAGGCGGCGAGCAGGGCGAGCCCCGCGGCACCGGCGGGCAGGCTGCGGCCGACGAGGGCGTAGGCGACGAGGCCGAGCCCGCCGGTGGCGGTGAGCGCGCCGAGCAGGTCGAAGCCGGGCTCGGCGCCGCGGGTGCCGCCGTCCAGGAGGCGCAGGGCGAGCAGGCCGAGCACCGCGGCGACGGCCACGTTCAGCCAGAAGGTGGAGCGCCAGCCGAGCAGGTCGGTGAGGACACCGCCGAGGACGGTGCCGAGGACGCCGCCGAGGCCGCCCATGGCGGCGAACGCGCCGAGCGCCCGGTGCCGGGCGGGGCCGTCCGGGAAGTGGTTGAGCAGCAGGGCGAACGCGGCCGCCGCGGCGAGTGCGGCACCGGCGCCCTGGGCGGCGCGGGCGGCGATCAGGGCGCCGGTGGACGGGGCGAGGCCGCCCGCGGCGGAGGCGGCGGCCAGCAGCGCGAGCCCGGCGGTGAACAGCCGGCGGTGGCCGAGGAGGTCGGCGGCGCGGCCGCCGAGGAGGAGCAGCCCGCCGAAGGTGATGAGGTAGGCGTTGGCCACCCACGACAGGGCGGCGGAGCCGGCGTCGAGGTCGTCGCCGACGGACGGCAGGGCGACGTTGACGATCGCCGTGTCCATGATCATGAGGAGCTGGGTGGCGGCCAGCAGGCCCAGCGCACCCTGGGTGCCCCGTGGTCCCCCGGGGCCGCTCATCGGTCGCCCTCGGCGCGGGTCCAGCCCGGGTCGGCGGCGGACGTGACGACGGACGGGACGACGACGGGCGGGACGGCCGGGTGCGGACCGCGGGGAGGGCGGACCGCCCGGCCCCCTCGGGCGCACTGCCCCGGATCGGCGGCGCGCAGCCGCGCGGGCGCGGTCATCGGGTGCGCTCCAGGCCGTAGCCGTCCAGGCAGGTCCGGGCCAGCGCCTCGCAGGCGGGCGCGCCGCCCTCCCACGCCTGCTGCATGAGGTGGACGTGCGGGGCGCCGTGGTAGAAGCGTTCGTACTGTTCGTGGCGGCCGGCGAACTCCGAGCCGAGCGCGTCCCAGGCCAGCTTGAGCAGCTTCACGCGGTCCTCGGCGGGGGTGCCGGGCGAGCGGATGTACTTGCGCACCAGGGGGCCTATCTCCGGGTGGAGCAGGTCCTCGCCGGAGGCGGGCAGCTGGATGAGGCCGCCGCCCGCGAGGAGCTTCACCTCCTGCACGGCCCGCGGGTACAGCTCGCCCGCCATGATGCGCTGGGCGTACGAGATGTCCTTGCCGGGCGCGACACCGCCCCGCCCGCCGTCGACCTCCTCGTACGACGCCTCCGCCGCCAGCACGAACGCCTTGGCCTGGGCGACCTTGCCGAGGAGCCGGCCGATGGCCTGGGTGACGGGCGGCAGTTCGTAGGTGTTGTTGGCCTTGGTGATCAGGATGGCGACGCCGGTGAGGAACTCCAGCTTCGTCCAGAACCGGGTGGCGGCCTGGTGCACGAAGTTCAGGTACGCGGGGGTCTGCCACCACATCCGGAACGACACGTCGACGTTCCGGTAGGTCAGCACCCGCTCCCAGGGCACGAACACGTCGTCGCACACGAGCAGGGCGTCGTTCTCGTCGAAGCGGGAGGAGAGCGGGTTGTCGAAGACGCTGCGCGCCCGCGCCTCGTAGGACGTCCGGGAGAGGAACCTCAGGCCCGGCGTGCCGACCGGGACGGAGAAGCACACCGCGTGGTCGACGTCCTGCGGGGCGAGCGGCTCGATGGTGCCGACGATCACCTCGTTGCCGAAGACCGCGGCCGTGCCGATCATCTTGGCGCCGCGCACCACGATCCCGCCGTCCTTCTCGGCGACCACCCGCACCACCAGGTCGTCCTCCTCCTGCTCGGAGGCGGACCTGGTGCGGTCGGTCTGCGGGTTGGTGAGGGTGAACGTCGGGTACAGGTCGCCCTCGGCGAGCCGCCGGTGGTAGGCGAGGGCCGCGGCGGAGCCGTCGTAGGACTCCGTGCGGAACAGGGCCGGCAGCGCCGCGAAGCCCGCCGCGCCGCCCGCCATGTAGTCGGGCGTGCGGCCCAGGAAGCCGAAGCTCGCCTCGGCCCACACCTTGTACGCCTCGCGGCGGGCGACGAGGTCCTCGTAGGAGCGCGGGATCGCGTAGGCGCGGTGGACACCGCCCTGGGTGAGGACGGGCGTGTGCGCGGAGTCGTGCGCCAGGTCGTACAGCCGGGCGATCGAGGCGGCGGTGTTGCGGAACGCCGGGTGCGAGGTGACGTCCCCGACCCGTTCCCCGTCGAGCCATATCTCCCGGCCGTCGCGCAGCGACGCCAGATAGTCGTGCCCGGACCTCGTCACCTTTTCTCCTCTTGCGGATGCCATTGCCGCAGCAGAGCTTGTCCGTTGGTCCACACCTCCGGCAATGAACGTCCGTCCAATGGTCTTTAAGAACCGGCCAGTCCTCGGCCGGAAACCATTACGCGGCGCTCGCGGCCCCGGCCCGGTACTCACCCGGAGTGACGCCGAACCATTTGCGGAACGCAAGGTGGAAACCCACCGCGCTCTGGTAGCCGACCCGCTGGGGCACCGCCGACTGGGGCAGCGACGTCTCGCCGAGCAGCCGCGCGGCCTCCTGCATGCGCCGCCCGGTCAGGTGGCGCGCCGGCGCCTCGCCGACCAGCGCGCGGAACGCGGCCGTGAACGCGGAGCGGGACATGCCGACCTCCCGGGCCAGCGATTCGATGGTCCACGGCTCGGCGTACCGGGTCGCGATCATCACCAGGGCCCTGCTCACCCCCGGGTGGCGCAGCACGGGCAGGGAGGCCGGGTTCTCGGCGAACTCCCGCAGCAGCGGGCGCAGTGCGAGCACCAGCGCCATCTCGAAGGCCCGCAGGGTGATCAGCCGGTCGCCGGGGCCGAGGGGCCGGTCGGGGGTGGCCAGCAGGCGCAGGGTGTCGCGCAGCAGCGGTTCGCGACGGACCTGGGAGCCGTCGAGGACCAGCGCCCAGGGCAGCGCCTTGTACAGACCGGTGGCGGCGCTGGCGTCGTAGTGCAGGCCGGCGCACAGCAGCCGGCTCTCCGGGCCGGTGCCGCCGATGCGGATCTCGCTGGAGGTGCCGGGCTGCCGCTCGGGCAGGACGGCCTTGAGCGGTACGCCCTGCCGGTCGGGCCGGTCGGACAGCCGGTGCGCGGTCCCGGTGGGGAACACGGCCAGGTCACCGGCGTGCAGCTCGTGCGGCGGCTGGTCCTCGGCGGTGATCCAGCAGGTGCCCTGGACGATGTAGTGGAGGATCGCGCAGCCCGGCTCGGCGTCCCCCTCGATCGCCCAGGGGGCGCGGGCGTGCCACCGGCTGTCGAAAACGCCGGTGAGGCGCAACGGTTGCAACAGCTCACTGAGGAGGTCGTCGTCGTGCCGGTCGTCGTTCCCTGTTTCGGTGCGCACGGTGTCCATGGACGATCCTTCAACCCCCGCCCCGAATTGTTAATTGATCGGCCAAAGCCGCCGCCGCCAGCCTGAGAGGAGCCGTCATGGCAGCAGTCACACCCTATCGAAGGGCCAATCAGGCATATGTCGGAGCAGATGTCCGAGCAGAATCAGATGCGGGTCGCGGTGGTGGGAGCGACCGGCTTCCAGGGCGGCGCGGTCGCCCGTCTGCTGACCGAGCGTGACCACCGGGTGCGTACGCTCTCCCGCCGTCCCGAGGGCGACCGGCCCCCGCTGCCCGGCGTCTCGTGCGCCACGGGCGACCTGGGCGACGCCGAGGCGGTGCGCCAGCTGTTCACCGGGGCCACCCACGCCGCGGTGGTGATGCCGCTGGTGTACGAGGCGAAGCGGGTGCGCGCGTACGCCCGGAACGTCGCGGAGGCGGCCGTGGAGGCCGGGGTGCGGCGGCTGGTCTACAACGCCAACACCCGGGTGCCGCGGTCGGCCACCGACGTGGCGGCGTTCGAGACGCGCCGGATCGCCGAGGAGGTGCTGCGGGAGAGCGGGGTGCCGCTGGTGGTGCTGCGCCCGCCGGTCTACCTGGACAACCTGTTCAGTCCGTGGAACGGCCCGGCGCTGGTCAACGACGGCGTCCTCGCCTACCCGCTGCCGGCCGACGTGCCGGCGGCGTGGCTCTCGCACCGGGACCTGGCGCGGGCGGTGTACGCGGCGCTCACGGTGGACGGCGTGGAGGGGCGGACGTACGACATCGGCGGCGTACGGGCGCTGACGGGTGATGAGCTGGCGGACGCGTTCGGCCGGGGGCTGGGGCGCACGGTGCGCTACCGCGCGCTGGCGCCGCACATCTTCGAACAGGGGCTCGCGCAGGCGGTCGGCCCGGTCGCGGCGGCCGGGGTGGCGGGCATCTACCACTACATGGCGGCGGGCCACGAGCCGTTGCTGATGGCGGGTGACGACGGCCTGTCGGCCCGGGTGCTGTCGGTGACGCCCACCCCGGCCGACGAGTGGGTGTCGCGGCAGCCGTGGCAGATCTGGGCGAACGACCCGGAGGAGCAGGACGCCCAGACGCTCACCTGAACGCCACTGGACACACCCGAGCGAGAACCGGCCACCGTTTTCCACCCGAACGGGGCCGGTTCCTTTCGTGTTCGCTTACGCCTGAGTAGTTAACAACGCGCCGGATTGCCCACCCGAAGGGTGTGGGTAGGGCTCCTCCGGTACCCGCCCACCCGAGTGAACCGGGACAGGAGCGGTGACGCCTGCGCGTCGCCACTCGCCAACCGAGCAAGTACAAAGAGCGATACCCCGTACGCAACCCTCAGGTGATGCCGTGAACTCGCTGATTGGTCGCATTCCCGTTCTCGATGTACGCCCGCTCGTCGACTGCGGCAGAAGGCCCGCCAAGGCGGTGGTCGGCGAAACCTTCCAGATTACGGCCACGGTGTTCCGCGAAGGCCATGACGCCGTGGCGGCCAACGTGGTATTGACGGACCCGGCCGGGCACCCCGGCCCGTTCACCCCGATGCGCGAACTGGCCCCCGGCACCGACCGCTGGGGCGCCGAGGTCACCCCAACGGCCGAAGGGCGGTGGAGTTACACCGTCGAGGCCTGGAGCGACCCGATCGCCACCTGGCGCCACACCGCCGGCATCAAGGTCCCGGCCGGCATCGACACCGACCTCGTCCTCGCCGAGGGCGCCGCCCTGCACGAACGGGCCGCCGACGGCGTACCGAAGAGCGAGGGCCGCGAGGCCGTGCTCGCCGTGGTGGACGCCCTGCGCGACGAACGGCGCTCCCCCGCGGACCGGCTCGCCGCCGCGCTCGGCACGGAGGCCGTCCAGGCGCTCGCCGCCCACCCGCTGCGCGAACTGGTCAGCTCCTCAAGGCCGTTGCCGTTGCTCGTGGAGCGGGAGCGGGCGCTGTTCGGCTCGTGGTACGAGATGTTCCCGCGCTCGGAGGGGGCCCGGTTCGAGGGGGGACGACTCGTCTCGGGGACCTTCCGCACGGCCGCCGAGCGACTTCCGGCCATCGCCGCGATGGGGTTCGATGTCGTGTATCTGCCGCCCATCCATCCCATCGGCACCACCCACCGCAAAGGCCCCAACAACACCCTGACGGCCGGCCCCGGCGACGTCGGTGTGCCGTGGGCGATCGGCTCCCACGAGGGCGGCCACGACGCCGTCCACCCGGACCTGGGCACCCTCGAGGACTTCGACGCCTTCGTCGAACGGGCGCGCGAACTGCGGCTGGAGGTCGCCCTGGACTTCGCGCTCCAGTGCTCCCCCGACCACCCGTGGGTCACCAAGCGCCCGGCCTGGTTCCACCACCGCCCCGACGGCACCATCGCGTACGCGGAGAACCCGCCCAAGAAGTACCAGGACATCTATCCGATCGCCTTCGACCGCGACATGCGGGGCATCGTCCGCGAGACGCTGCGTGTGCTGCGGCACTGGATGGCCCACGGCGTACGGATCTTCCGCGTCGACAACCCGCACACCAAGCCCGTGGTGTTCTGGGAGAAGGTCATCGGGACGATCAACAAGACCGACCCGGACGTGATCTTCCTGGCGGAGGCCTTCACCCGGCCCGCGATGATGCACACCCTCGGCGCCATCGGCTTCCAGCAGTCGTACACGTACTTCACCTGGCGCAACACCAAGCAGGAGCTGACCGAGTACGTCACCGAGCTGTCCGGGGACGCGGCCGCCTACATGCGGCCGAACTTCTTCGTGAACACCCCCGACATCCTGCACGCCTACCTCCAGCGCGGCGGCCGCCCCGCCTTCGAGGCACGGGCGGTCCTCGCCGCCACGATGTCCCCGACCTGGGGCGTGTACGCCGGGTACGAGCTGTGCGAGAACACCCCGGCGCGGGAGGGCAGCGAGGAGTACCTCGACTCCGAGAAGTACCAACTGCGCCCGCGCGACTGGGAGTCGGCCGAGCGCGAGGGCCGTACCATCGCCCCGCTGATCACCAGACTGAACCGGATCAGGCGCCGCAACGCCGCCCTGCGGCAGCTGCGCTCGGTGCACTTCCACCACGCCGACAACGACGCCGTCCTCGCGTACAGCAAGCGCGCGGGCTCGAACATTGTTCTGACGGTCGTCAACCTCGACCCGCGCCACACCCACGAGGCGACGGTCTCGTTGGACATGCCGGAACTCGGCCTCGACTGGCACGAGACCGTGCCGGTGCGCGATGAGCTCACCGGTGAGACCTATCACTGGGGCAGGGCCAACTATGTGCGCCTAGAGCCGGGCGTCACGCCCGCGCACATCCTCGTCCTGCGACCGTCCCCGCCGATCGGAGGGTCACCCACATCATGATCGTCAACGAGCCCGTCCCCGACACGTTCGAGGACACCCCGGCCAAGGACCGTGATCCCGACTGGTTCAAACGAGCCGTCTTCTACGAGGTTCTGGTGCGTTCGTTCCAGGACAGCAACGGCGACGGCGTCGGCGACCTCAAGGGCATCACCGCCAAGCTGGACTATCTTCAGTGGCTCGGGGTCGACTGCCTCTGGCTCCCGCCGTTCTTCAAGTCCCCTTTGCGGGACGGCGGTTACGACGTGTCGGACTACACCTCCGTACTGCCCGAATTCGGCGACCTCGCCGACTTCGTCGAGTTCGTCGATGCCGCCCACCAGCGCGGCATGCGAGTGATCATCGACTTCGTGATGAACCACACCAGCGACCAGCACCCGTGGTTCCAGGAATCCCGCAGCGACCCCGACGGCCCCTACGGCGACTACTACGTCTGGGCCGACGACGACAAGCAGTACCAGGACGCGCGGATCATCTTCGTCGACACCGAGACGTCCAACTGGACGTTCGACCCGGTCCGCAAGCAGTACTACTGGCACCGGTTCTTCTCGCACCAGCCCGACCTGAACTACGAGAACCCGGCCGTGCAGCAGGAGATCATGTCCGCGCTGCGCTTCTGGCTCGACCTGGGCATCGACGGCTTCCGCCTGGACGCCGTGCCCTACCTGTACCAGCGGGAGGGCACCAACTGCGAGAACCTCCCGGCCACCCACGACTTCCTCAAGCGGGTGCGCAAGGAGATCGACGCCGGCTACCCCGACACCGTGCTCCTCGCCGAGGCCAACCAGTGGCCGGAGGACGTCGTCGACTACTTCGGCGACTACGCGGCCGGTGGCGACGAGTGCCACATGGCGTTCCACTTCCCGGTCATGCCGCGCATCTTCATGGCGGTGCGCCGGGAGTCGCGCTACCCCGTCTCCGAAGTCCTGGCCAAGACGCCGGCGATCCCGGCGAACTGCCAGTGGGGCATCTTCCTGCGCAACCACGACGAGCTGACGCTCGAGATGGTCACGGACGAAGAGCGCGACTACATGTACGCGGAGTACGCCAAGGACCCCCGGATGCGCGCCAACATCGGCATCCGGCGGCGGCTGGCCCCGCTGCTCGACAACGACCGCAACCAGATCGAGCTGTTCACCGCGCTGCTGCTGTCCCTGCCCGGCTCGCCGATCCTCTACTACGGCGACGAGATCGGCATGGGCGACAACATCTGGCTCGGCGACCGCGACGGTGTGCGCACGCCCATGCAGTGGACGCCCGACCGCAACGCGGGCTTCTCCTCCTGCGACCCCGGCCGGCTGTACCTGCCGACCATCATGGACCCGGTCTACGGCTATCAGGTCACCAACGTCGAGGCGTCGATGGCGTCGCCGTCGTCGCTGCTGCACTGGACGCGGCGGATGATCGAGATCCGCAAGCAGAACCCGGCCTTCGGCCTCGGCTCGTACACCGAGCTGCCGTCGTCGAACCCGGCGGTCCTCGCCTTCCTGCGCGAGTACGGGGACGACCTGGTGATGTGCGTGCACAACTTCTCGCGCTTCCCGCAGCCGACCGAGCTGGACCTGCGGCGGTTCAACGGGATGCACCCGGTGGAGCTGATCGGCGGGGTGCGCTTCCCCGCGATCGGCGAATGGCCGTACCTGCTCACCCTCGCGGGGCACGGCTTCTACTGGTTCCGCCTGCGCAAGGACACGGCGAAGCCGGGCGGGGCCAAGGGCTCCGGCACCACGGTCACCGAGGCCACCCTCGCCACGACCGCGCCGGTGACCCCCGCGAAGTCCGGAACGGTCCCGGGCGTGCCCGGCACACCCGGCGCGGCGGCCGTAGCCGTGCCGGCGTCCCTCACCCGGACGGCGGACCAGGCCGTCGGCACGGGGACGGGCGGGGCGGTGCACCCGGCGGCGAAGGCGGGCGTCACCGCCGCGGCACCCGGCGCCGCCGTTCCCGGGGCGCACGCCCCGCGGCCGGCCGCCGGGGTCACGGCACCGGACCGGACGCCCGGCGCCTCCGCCCGCACCACCGCGGCCGACGCGGTGTCAGCGGACGCGCCGGGCCGGGCGGCCGGGATGGGGTGAGACATCGGGGCGGGGCGTTTCCGTCGCCCCGCCCTGGGCACTCTCCCCCTCATACGTCGATTCGGGTCTATCTCGACCATCCCCGCCCGACACGTCCCGCACAGCCGGACAGCACTCGCCGCATTCCGGGACACTCTGCATGTTCTGTGCATTTCGTAGTGCCCGGGGAAAGGACGCGCTGCCATGTCGGAGACCGCATCCACCGCCCGGGCCCCGGTCGCCCTGCTCCCGTCGCTGGTGCCCCTCCTGCACGACTGGCTGCCACGCCAGCGCTGGTTCGCCGGGAAGGGGCGCCCCGTCACCGGGTTCGCCCTCGTCTCGGTGACCGAACTGCTCCCGCTCGACACCACCGGGCCCGGGTTGCTGCACCTGCTCGTACGGGTACAGCAGCCCGGCCTGAACACCGCCGCCCAGGGCGACTGCTACCAGTTGCTGCTGGGCGTGCGGCACGACCTGCCGCACCGGCTCGCGTCCGCGCGGATCGGACGCGTCCAGGACGGCCCGCTCGCCGGGCGCACGGTCTACGAGGGCCTCAGCGACCCGCGGCTCGCGGCGCTGCTGCTGGAACGATTGCGCACCCCCGGCCCGCTGGGCCCGCTGCGGTTCTCCCGGACCGTCGCCATCCCGGAGGGCCTCACGCCCCGCGTGCTGGACGCCGAGCAGTCCAACTCCTCGCTGGTGTACGGGGATTCGTACATCCTGAAGGTGTTCCGCCGGGTCTACCCGGGCGCCAACCCGGACCTGGAGCTGCCGCTCGCGCTCGCCAGGGCGGGCTGCGCCCGGGTGCCGGCTCCCGTCGCCTGGTACGAGACCGGGAACGGCCGCGGCGAGGCCAGCACCCTGGGCGTGCTCCAGCCGTACCTGCGCGGGTCCCAGGACGGCTGGCAGCTGGCCCTGGACGCGCTGGGCGCCGGGCGTGCCTTCACCGCCGAGGCGCGGGCGCTGGGCCGGGCCACCGCGGAGGTCCACACCGCACTGGCGGACGCCCTGCCGACGGTGGCGCTGGGCCGCCCGCAGACCGAGAACCTGGTCCACGGGATGAGCCGCCGGCTGGACGCCGCCGCGCAGGCCGTTCCCGCGCTGATGCCGTTCGTCCCCGGGCTGCGCGCCGCCTTCGAGGCGGTCGGCGGGGCGGGGCGGGACGGCGGGCTGTGGCGGGCCCAGCGGGTCCACGGCGATCTGCACCTGGGCCAGATCCTCCGCACCCAGGACGGCGACTGGTCGGTGATCGACTTCGAGGGTGAGCCCGCGAAGCCGCTCGCCGAGCGCCGCCGCCCCCAGCCGCCGGTGCGCGACGTGGCCGGCATGCTGCGCTCCTTCGACTACGCGGCCCGCTCCCTTCCCCCCGGGAACCCGGACTGGGCCGAGCGGTGCCGGGACGCCTACTGCACCGGGTACGCCGAGGGCTCGGGCACCGACCCGCGCGACGAGCCCGCGCTGCTGCGCGCGTACGAGACGGACAAGGCCGTGTACGAGGTGCTGTACGAGGCCCGGCACCGCCCCGACTGGCTCCCCGTCCCGATGGCGGCCATCCGCCGCCTGGCCGCCCAGACCACCACTCCGTGAAGTGAACCCCGTTGAGGAGGCCCACCCCCGTGACCCCCCGTCGTCCCACCCGCAACCCCGCCGCCCCGGCCGCGAAGCAGGCCCCGGCCGTCAAGCCGACCCCCGTGGGGGACGCCACCGCCCTGCCGGTGCCGCCGCCCGGCGCGACGCCCCGCCCCCGCACCGGTGAGGAGGGCGTCCCCGCCGCGCCGCTCGGCGCGGCCGACCGGGGGCGGCTGCTCGCCGGCGAGCACCACGACCCGCACGCCCTGCTGGGCGCCCACCCGGTCGGCGGCGGCATCGCGATCCGGGTGCTGCGCCCGTGTGCCCGGAGCGTCGCCGTGCTGGTGGACGGGGTGCGCACCGAGATGCACGACGACGGTGACGGGCTGTTCTCGGTGGTGCTGCCGCTGTCCGAGGTTCCCGACTACACGCTGCGGGTCGCCTACGAGTCCGGTGTCGTCGAGGCGGACGACCCGTACCGCTTCCTGCCCGCGCTCGGTGAGCTGGACCTGCACCTGATCGGTGAGGGCCGGCACGAGGAGCTGTGGAAGGCGCTGGGCGCCCAGCCCATGACCCACCAGGGCGTCACCGGCACCCGTTTCACGGTGTGGGCGCCGAACGCGCGCGGGGTGCGGCTGGTCGGCGCGTTCAACTACTGGGACGCGGGCACCGGTCTGCCGCTGCGGTCGCTGGGGCGCAGCGGGGTGTGGGAGCTGTTCGTGCCCGGCATGGGCGAGGGCGAGCTGTACAAGTTCGCCGTCACGGGCCCCGACGGCCACTGCTCGCTGCGCGCCGACCCGATGGCCCGCCGCACCCAGTGCCCGCCGGAGACGGCGTCGATCGTCACGGCCTCGCACTACACGTGGCGGGACGGTGACTGGATGGCGCACCGGGGCGACCGGCCGGTCCACGAGGCCCCGTTCTCCGTCTACGAGGTGCACCTGCCGTCGTGGCGCCCCGGGCTGACGTACCGTGAGCTGGCCGAGGAGCTGCCGGCGTACGTCAAGGACCTCGGCTTCACGCACGTGGAGCTGATGCCGGTCGCCGAGCACCCCTACAGTCCGTCCTGGGGCTACCAGGTCACCGGTTTCTACGCGCCCACGGCCCGCCTCGGCACGCCCGACGACTTCCGGTTCTTCGTCGACGCCTGTCACCGCGCCGGGATCGGTGTCCTGGTCGACTGGGTGCCGGCGCACTTCCCGAAGGACGACTGGGCGCTCGCCCGGTTCGACGGCACCCCGCTGTACGAGCACCCGGACCCGCGGCGGGCCGAGCACCCCGACTGGGGCACCCTGGAGTTCGACTACGGCCGCACCGAGGTCCGCAACTTCCTGGTCGCCAACGCCGTGTACTGGTGCGAGGAGTTCCACATCGACGGCCTGCGGGTGGACGCCGTCGCCTCGATGCTGTACCTGGACTACTCCCGCGAGGGCGACGACTGGGTGCCCAACGAGCACGGCGGGCGGGAGAACTTCGACGCGGTCGCCTTCCTCCAGGAGATGAACGCCACCGTCTACCGCCGCTGCCCGGGCGTGGTGACGATCGCCGAGGAGTCCACGGCCTGGGAGGGCGTCACCCGGCCCACCGACAGCGGCGGCCTGGGCTTCGGGCTGAAGTGGAACATGGGCTGGATGCACGACTCGCTGGTGTACGTCTCCAAGGAGCCGGTGCACCGCAAGTACCACCACAACGAGATGACGTTCTCGATGGTGTACGCGTACAGCGAGAACTACGTGCTGCCCATCTCGCACGACGAGGTGGTGCACGGCAAGCAGGCGCTGGTGACCAAGATGCCCGGCGACTGGTGGCAGCGGCGCGCCACCCACCGGGCCTACCTGGGCTTCATGTGGGCCCACCCGGGCAAGCAACTGCTGTTCATGGGGCAGGAGTTCGCGCAGGGCGCCGAGTGGTCGGAGGCGCACGGCCCGGAGTGGTGGCTGACCGGGGACGACTACCACTCGGCGGGCGACCACCGGGGCGTGCGGGACCTGGTGCGCGCCCTGAACACGGCGTACGCGGCGACGCCCGCCCTGTGGGAGCGGGACACCGTCCCGGAGGGCTTCCAGTGGTCGCTCGGCGACGCGGCCGACGACAACGTCTTCGCCTTCCTGCGGTACGACGCGCAGGGCGCGCCGCTGCTCGCGGTGAGCAACTTCTCGCCGGTGGTGCGCGAGGAGTACCGGCTGTGGGTGCCGGACCGGATCGCGGCCTGGGCGGAGGTCCTCAACACCGACGCGGCGGAGTTCGGCGGCAGCGGGGTGCGCAACCCGGACCCGGTGAAGACGGAGGACGGGCACGTCCGCCTGACGCTGCCGCCGCTGGCGACCGTGTGGCTCAGGCCCGCCTGACCGCGGGCCGTCCGCCCCGCCGGGCTCACCCGGCGGGGCGGACGACTCCGAGACGCTGGGTGGCGCGGGTCAGGGCCACGTACAGGTCGTTGACGCCGTGCGGGCCGCCGGAGCGGATGGCGTCCGGATCGGCGACGATCACCGTGTCGAACTCCAGGCCCTTCGCCTGCCGCGGCTCCAGCAGGACGACCGGACGGGTGAGGTCGGGGTCGGGTCCGTGCGCGGCCCCGGGGAGTGCCCGCCCGATCTCCTCCAGCCGGCCGGCCGGGGCGATCACGGCGAGCCGCCCCTCGGCGGGCTGCTCGCGGCGCACGGCGGCGGCCACCCCGGCCGCGAGGTCGTCGGTGGTCGTCTCCCAGGGCGCCACGCCCGTGGCGCGCACCGAGCGCGGCGGGACGAAGTCCGGGTCCTCGGCGCGCCGCACCGCCGCGGCGACCTCCATGATCTCGGCGGGCGTGCGGTAGTTGACGCCGAGGCGTACGTGCTCGAAGCGGTCGCCGACGTAGGGGCCGAGGATGTCCTGCCACGAGCCGCAGCCGGCCGCGTCACCGGTCTGGGCCGGGTCTCCGACGAGCGTCATCGAGCGGGTGGGGACGCGCCGCATGAGCAGCCGCCACGCCATCGCGGAGAGCTCCTGCGCCTCGTCGACGATCACGTGCCCGAACGCCCAGGTCCGGTCGGCGGCCGCGCGTTCGGCGGCGCTGCGGTGGTCCGCCTCCTCGTGGCGCTCGGCGAACCGTTCGGCGTCGATGATGTCGTGGGCGCCGAGCACCTCCGACTCCTCGTCCTCGAACTCGTAGGTCCGGGAGGCGTAGCTGACGTCCAGGACGCCCTGGGCGTAGGCGATGCGGGCGCTGCGCTCGCGTTCGGCGGCGGCGCGGGCGGCGGTGTCGTCCTCGCCGAGCAGCTCGGCGGCCTCGTCGAGGAGCGGTACGTCGGCCTCGGTCCAGGGGCCGCCGGCGCGCCGTACGAACTCGGCCTCGCCGTCGGCGAGATAGCCGTCCGGTTCGGCGAGGAAGTCCGCGAGGAACGCCTGCGGGGTGAGGGTGGGCCACAACTCCTCGACGGCCGCGTGGACGTGGGGGCTGGCGGCGATCTCCTTGCGCATCTGGGTGATGTCGGCCGGGTCGAGGAGGTTGGGGCCGCCGAAGGGGTCGCCGCCGAGCCGTTCGGTGAGCTGGTCGGTGAGGGCGTCGATGATCCGGAAGGCGAAGCGGGGCCGGGCGAGGTTGTGCGGCAGGCCGGTGCCGCGGGCGTCCCAGCGGGCGTCCTCGGCCATGTTCCGGTCCAGCAGGAGGGTGCCGTAGTCGTCGTGGTCGATCTCGATGGGCGCCTCGGTGGGCGGCACGGTCTGCCGGTCCCTGAGGGCGCGGGCGAGGACGTCGGCCATGCCGGCGCGGCCCTTGATCTCGGCGGCCTCGGGGCTGTCGGTGCCGGTGGCGCGCACCCCGGGGAACAGCTCGCCCATGGTGGCCAGCAGCACGCCGGTCTCGCCGAGCGCGGGCAGCACCTCGCCGATGTAGCCGAGGAAGCCGGGGTTGGGTCCGACGATGAGGACGGCGCGGCGGGCGAGCTGCTCGCGGTAGGCGTAGAGCAGGTACGCGGCCCGGTGCAGCGCGACGGCGGTCTTACCGGTGCCGGGCCCGCCCTCGACGACGAGGACGCCCTGGTGGGGGGCGCGGATGATGCGGTCCTGCTCGGCCTGGATGGTCTGGACGATGTCGCTCATGCGGCCGGTGCGGGCGGCGTCGAGCGCGGCGAGCAGCACCTCGTCGGCGTCGCGGTGCTCATGGCCGGTACGGGTGGTGTCGGTGAGGTCGAGGATCTCGTCGTGCAGGGCGGTGACGTCGCGCCCCTTGGTGGTGATGTGGCGCCTGCGGCGCAGCCCCATCGGTTCGTACCCGGTGGCCAGGTAGAACGGCCGGGCGATGTCGGCGCGCCAGTCCACGACGAGCGGGGTGCGCTCCTCGTCGTCCTCGCGGATGCCGATCCGGCCGATGTGGTGGTCGCGGCCGTCCCGGAATTCGAGCCGCCCGAAACACAGCCCGTTCTCCCCCGCGTCGAACGCGGCCAGGAGCCCGGACTGCTCGGCGACCAGCACATCCCGCTCCAGCCGCGCCTGGAACCCGGTCCCCATGTCCTTGAGGGCGGACCGTACGGCGGCCTCGGCCTGGCCCCTCAGGTGGTCGAGTCGCGCGTAGAGCTCGTAGATGAATTGCTGCTCTTTCCGATATTCCTCGGTTGACAATCCAACTCCTGACGCGATACCGTGCGTTTATTGAACTTCCGTGTGCGTTTTGCTGAGCACGCATTTCCGGCCCGCACACGAACAATCAAATATACGCGAAGAAACACCCCGGTCGTCAATCGACCGGGGTGTTCTGCGTTCGGGCGCACGTCAGGGCAGGAGCGGTTTGCGGGGCACCGGTGACGACAGCACGACCGACGTCGTCGTACGGCCCAGGGCCGACGTCTGCTCCAGCACGTCCTCCAGGTGCACCGTGTCCGTCACCGCCACCTTCAGGATCCAGCAGTCCTCCCCCACCACGTGGTGGGCCTCCAGGATCTCGGGGCGGGCCAGCAGTTCCAGGGTCCTGGGGTGCTTGAAGGTGTAGCCACCGTGCGGGTTGACCCGGATGAACGCCTGGATGCCATAGCCGAGCCGGGCGGGCGAGACGTGCGCGCCGTACCCGGTGATGGCGCCGCCCGCCTCCAGGCGGCGGACCCGTTCGGCGACGGCCGCCGGGCTGAGCCGGACCCGCCGGCCGAGCTCGCTGAGCTTGATGCGGCCGTCGGTCTGGACGAGCTCCAGGATCTGCCGGTCCAGGGCGTCGAAGGCCACCGCAGTCGTTCCGTCGGCGACGGGTCGCGGATGCCGTTGTTCTTTGGGTGCGACGGCCGCATCTCCCATGGTTCCCCCTTCAGGCCGCGGCCCGACACCGTAACACTGGTGCCCATGCCAGAAACCTGTGTGATCGGCGGCAGCCGGTACTTCGGAAAGCGTCTCGTACAACGGCTGTTGGACGCGGGTCACCACGTCACCGTCGTCAACCGCGGGTCGTCCGCACCGCCGGCCGGCGCCCGCCACCTGATCGCCGACCGCGACGACGAGCGGGCCCTCGCGGACGCGCTCGGCGCGCGCACCTTCGACGTGGTCGTCGACCAGGTCTGCTACACCCCGCGCCAGGCGGACGTCGCCCGGCGCGTCCTCGGGCCGCGCACCGGGCGCTATCTGATGACCTCGACGGTCGAGGTGTACGCGGAGGAGGATGCCGAACGGCCCGTCGGCGAGGACGCCTTCGACGCCCGTACGATCGCCGTCGACCTAGACGCGGAGCTGTCCTACGGGGAGGGCAAGCGGCAGGCCGAGGCCGTGTTCGCGCGGGACGCGGCCCTGGCGTTCACCGCCGTGCGCGTCGCCCATGTGCTGGGCGGCGCCGACGACTTCACCGGCCGGCTCGCGCACTACGCGGACCGGATACGGGCGGGGCGGCCCATCGCCGTGCCCGCCGTCAACCGGCCCGCGACGTACGTGTACGTGGAGGAGATCGCCGCGTTCCTGGCGTGGGCGGCGGAGCGGGACTTCACCGGGCCGGTGAACGCCGCGTCCCACGGCCCCCTGACGACCGTGGAGGTCTGCGCCGCCGTCGAGGCGCGGCTCGGCCGCCGGGCGGTGTTCCAAGAGGTGGAGTCGGGCGAGGTGTCGCCGCTCTCCTTCCGCCGTGCCTACGCCATGGACAACGCGCGGGCCACGGCGCTCGGGCACCGTTTCCTGCACACATCCGACTGGCTGGAGCGGGCCGTCGCCGAGACCCTCGGGGGCCGGGCGTGAGGTACGTGGGGGACGTCGCGGTGGGAGCCGTCGGGCTGGGCGCGATGCCCCTGTCCATCGAGGGCCACCCCGACGAGGCCCGTGCGGTGGCGACGGTGCACGCCGCACTCGACGCGGGCGTCACGCTGATCGACACGGCCGACTCGTACCACGCCCCGGACGACGGCGCGCCCGGCGACGGCGAACTGCTCGTCGCCCGCGCCCTCGCGGCGTACGGCGGCGACCGCGACCGGGTGCTGGTCGCCACCAAGGGCGGCCGGGGCCGCACCCCCGACGGCGGCTGGACCGTCAACGGCCACCCGGACCACCTGCGGCGCGCCGCGCAGGCGTCGGCGCGGCGGCTGGGGGTGGAGGCGATCGGGCTGTACCAGCTGCACAAGCCGGACCCGGCCGTGCCGTACGCCGAGTCGCTGGGCGCGCTCCGGGACCTGCTGGACGCGGGCACCGTCCGGGCGGCGGGCGTCTCGAACGTGGACGTGGCGCAGATCCGTCTCGCCCGGGAGGTCCTGGGCGACCGGCTGGTCGCCGTGCAGAACCGCTGGTCCCCCGCCGTGCGGGACAGCGAGCCCGAGGTGCGGCTCTGCGCCGAGCTGGGGCTGGCGTTCCTGCCGTGGAGCCCGCTCGGCGGGATCTCGCGCAGTTCGCTGGACGGCGTGTCCGCCCAGGAGGCGGACCCCCGGTTCGGCGCGTTCCACCGGGTGGCGCGGGAGCGCGGGGTCAGCCCGCAGCGGGTGGCCCTCGCGTGGGCGCTGGCCCGCTCGCCGGTGGTCGTCCCCATCCCGGGGGCGAGCCGCCCGGAATCGGTCCGCGACTCGGCGGCGGCGGTGGACCTGGTGCTGGACGAGCGGGAGCTGGAGCTGCTCGGTCCGTGACGTGCGGCCCCCCGGCGGCACGTCACGGACCCAGCGGTCGGTGCCCGGCGGCGCCGGGGTCAGACGAGCTCGGGCTCGCGGTCCTCGGTCTTCGCCTCCGCCTCCGCGCGGGCCTTCCGGCCCGGCAGCAGGACGGCCACCAGGACCGTGCCGGCCGCGAGGATCGCCGCGCCGACGAGGCTGGTGTGGGCGACCGCGTCCGCGAAGGCGGAGCCCACCGCGTCGGTCATCCGGCGGGCGCCCTCGGCGAGCTGGGCGGCCTGCCCGGGGGCGGCGTGGGCGGCCTTCTCGCCGATGCCGTGGGCGACGGCGTACCCGGCGCCGACCGAGTCCTGGGCGGTGGCGAGGGCCTGGGCGGGCAGGCCGCTGCCCTCGGTGGCGTCGGCGAGGTGCGAGGAGTACGAGGAGGCCAGCACCGAGCCGAGCAGCGCGATGCCGAGCGAGCCGCCGAGCTCCAGCGAGGTGTCGTTGACCGCGCCGCCGACGCCCAGCTCCGACTCGGGGAAGGCGCCCATGATGGCGTCGGTGCACGGGGACAGCGCGAGGCCGATCGCGAGGCCCAGGACGACCAGCGGGGCGACGAAGTCCCCGTACGCCGAGGCCGCGTCGACCCGCGTCAGCAGGGCGAGGGCCAGCGTGCCGAGCGCCATGCCGGCGGTGACCGTGACCTTCATGCCCAGGCGCGGGGTGAGGTAGCCGGTCAGGGCCGAGCCGGCGAACACCGCGCCGGCCAGCGGCAGCATCCGCACACCGGTGTCGAACGGGTCGTACCCGAGCACGAACTGGAGGTGCTGGGTGAGGTAGTAGAAGGCGCCGAAGACGGCGAGGAAGAACAGGGCGACGGCCAGGTTGGAGCCGGCGAAGCCGCGGTTCAGGAAGCGGCGGACGTCCAGGACGGGGCGCGGGTGGCGCAGTTCCCAGGCGACGAACGCGACCAGTCCGGCGCCCGCGACGACCGCGGCGGTGACGGCCTTGGCGTCCCAGCCGAAGTGCGGGCCCTGGATGATCGTGTAGACGAGGGCGCCGGTCCAGACGACGGACAGCAGCCCGCCGACGTAGTCGATGCGCCCGTGCCGGGCGGCCTTCGACGGCGGTACGAGGGCGAAGGCGCCGGCGATCGCGAGCACGACGACCGGCACGTTGATCAGGAACGTGGACGCCCAGCCGTGGTTCTCCAGCAGCGCGCCCGCGACCAGCGGCCCGGCGGCGATGGCCAGACCGGCGGTGGCGGTCCACAGCACGATCGCCTTGGCGCGCTCGGCGCGCGGGAAGGTCGCGGCGAGCAGGGACAGCGTGGCGGGCATGATCATCGCCGCGCCGACGCCCATCACCGCCCGGGCGGCTATCACGCCCGTGGAGGAGTCGACGAGCGAGCCGGCGACCGAGCCCGCGCCGAAGACGACGAGGCCGAGGACGAGGGCGCCGCGCCGGCTGTACTTGTCGCCGATCGCGCCGAGCAGCAGCATCAGCGCCGCGTAGGGGACGGTGTAGCCGTCGATGACCCACTGGAGGTCGGAGCTGCTCAGCCCGAGGTCCTTGGTCATGTCGGGCGCGGCGACGGTGAGGGCGGTGTTCGCCATCACGATGATCAGCAGGCTCAGACACAGCACGAGCAGCGCCCACCAGCGCTTCGGATACGCCCGGTCCATCCTTTCGACCGGCTCGTTCATGACGAGACGCACGGTTCGGTCCACCCTTCCAGCGACACTTTTTGCACAGCCGTGTGCAATTACACACTGCTGTGCAAGTTACGTGACTGCACAGCCATGTGCAAAATGAGGGCGTGACTTCTGGACGAGCCGATGCCAACCGGCGCCGCATCGAGCAGGTGGCCCTGACCGAGCTGCTGCGGGACCCGGACGCCTCCATGGACCAGATCGCGCGCGCGGCGGGCGTGGTGCGCAGAACCGTGTACGGGCACTTCCCCAGCCGTGAGGCGCTGATCGCCGCACTGGTCGACAGCGCGATCGAGTCGGTGGCCCGGGCGCACGCGGATGCCCGCGCGGGCGTCGACGACCCGGCCGAGGCGGTGGCCCGCGCCACGCTCGCCGTGTGGGAGATCGCCGACCGCTACCGCCTGCTGGTGGCCCTCGCCCAGCGGAGCGTCACCATGGAGGTCATCCGCGAGCGGCTGACCCCGGTGCGCGAGGCGTGCGCGGCGGTGCTGCGACGCGGCCTGGACGAGGGCGTGTTCGCCTCCCCGCTGTCCGCCACCGCCCTCGCGTACGTGCACGAGCAGGTGCTGTTCGGGCTGATGGAGGCGGTGAACGCGGGCGCCCTCGCGGCGGACCTGGCCGGCCGGTCCGCCGCGCAGACGATGCTGATCTCGGCGGGCATGCCGGCCGGGCGGGCGGTGGAGCTGGTGGAGTCGCTGGACGCCTGAGGGGTCAGCGGTCCAGTCCGGGCAGCGCGTCGGCCGCGACCTTCCCGGCCCGCTCGCGCTGCGGGTAGTCGCCGACCTTCACCCGGGCGACCTCCTCGGCCGTGCGGTAGTCGACGACCGACACCTCGTCGCGGTTGGAGAGGGTCACGAAGCAGTGCGTGCCGCCGGGGGCGGTGAGGGACCAGTAGGGCAGGGCGCCGGGCTCGTAGTGGACGAAGCCGTCGGTGGTCAGGCCGGGGCGGGAGACGACCGCCGTGTAGTCGTCGATGGTGCCCGCCACGCAGAGCTTGTCGTTCGCCCCGTTCATGGCCATGCCGTGGTGGGCGGAGTTCTGCGGGTAGTCGTCGGGCTTCAGGGCCGCGCCCGCCGCGCTGAACGGCATCTCGACGGTCCGTACGGTGCGTCCGGCGTCCAGGTCGTACTCGATGAACCCGTTGAGGTAGGAGAGCTGGGCGTACATCGTCCTGCCGTCCGGGGTGATCACGGCCGGGCGGACGCCCTTGTCGAAGGTGTACGTGCGCAGCACCTTCCACGTCCTGGCGTCGGCGACCGTCACCTGCTTGGCGCCCTTGAGGAAGTTGAGCGCCTTGGGGAAGGAGGTGATGCCGATGGACATGTTGTAGATGCGGCTGCCGTCCGCCGAGTACATGTTCTCGTGCGGGTACGTGCCGGTCGCGAACTCTCCCGTGACGCGGCCCGTCGCGGCGTCCAGGGCCTGGGACTTGGCGGCCGTGATGGCGGAGACGACGAAGGTGCGGCCGTCCGGGGAGAGGGCGGCGTGGTCGGCCTTGAGGCCGTCCAGGTGCGTGCGCCAGAGCTGGCGGCCGGACGCGATGTCGTAGGCGGCGGCGTCCCCGAGGTTGCCGCGCGAGACGTAGAGGGTGCGGCCGTCGGGCGAGAGGTGGGCGTCGTCGACGAACTTGTCGCCGCCCGCCTGCTGCTTGACGATCTCGTAGGCGGCGCGGCGTATCGGGTCCATGCCGGCGAGGATCGCGTCGAGGTCGGGGACGACGTCGAGGGAGCCGAGGTTCTCGTAAGTACGGGCGTCGATGAAGCTCACCGTGCCGTCCGCGCTGTTGCCGACGACGACCACGTCCCGCAGGTCGTCGCCCTGCGCGGCGGAGGAGGCGGTCACGGAGCCGAGGGTGAGGGCGAGGGTCAGGGCGAGCAGTGCCGGAAGACGTGCCATGGAGGGTCCCTTCATGCACATGCCAGGTTGGCCCCTACGATGACACGTCCCCCGTTACCGGCGGTACGGTCCGGAAGCGCCGAACCGCGCGGGGCGTGCGCCGCCGCGCGGTCCGGTGCCCGGGCCGGGCCCGGTCCCGCCCGGTCCTGGCGTCAGACCTTGGCGGGTTCGCGCTGGTCGGGGAGGCCGTCGGCGTCGTCCGCGTCACCCGTCGCCGGGGCGTGGTCGTCGACGAGGGTCTTCTCGTCGAACGGGACGCGGCCGGCGAGGACCTCGGCGACCCGCGCCTTGTC
Organism: Streptomyces ficellus; assembly: GCF_009739905.1. Lineage (NCBI taxonomy): Bacteria > Bacillati > Actinomycetota > Actinomycetes > Kitasatosporales > Streptomycetaceae > Streptomyces > Streptomyces ficellus. The sequence goes on from NZ_CP034279.1 coordinate 2,162,923, forward strand.
GATCTCCTTGGTCCAGGTGCCGACCAGGACGGTGGCGACCGCGTTGCCCGCGAAGTTGGTGAGCGCGCGGGCCTCGCTCATGAAGCGGTCGATGCCGACGATCAGCCCGACGCCGTCGACCAGTTCGGGGCGGTGCGACTGGAGGCCGCCGGCGAGCGTGGCCAGACCGGCGCCGGTGACGCCCGCCGCCCCCTTCGACGCGATGATCATGAAGACGAGGAGCGAGATCTGCTCGGCGAGCGACAGCGGGTTGCCCATCGCCTCGGCGACGAACAGCGAGGCCATCGTCAGGTAGATCGCGGTGCCGTCCAGGTTGAAGGAGTAGCCGGTCGGGACGGTGATGCCGACGACGGGCTTGCTCACGCCCATGTGCTCCATCTTCGCGATCAGGCGCGGCAGCGCGGACTCGGAGGAGGAGGTGGACAGGATCAGCAGGAACTCCCGGCCCAGGTACTTCAGCAGGCTCAGGATGTTCACCCCCGCGACCAGCCGCAGCAGGGCGCCGAGGACGACGAAGACGAACAGGGCGCAGGTGATGTAGAAGCCGATCATGATGACGGCGAGCGACTTCAGCGCGTCCAGGCCGGTCTCGCCGACCACGGCGGCGATGGCGCCGAACGCGCCCACCGGGGCCGCCCACATGATCATCGCGAGGATGCGGAAGACCAGCCGCTGGATGTGCCCGATGCCGCGCAGCACCGGTTCGCCGGACCTGCCCATCGCCTGGAGCGCGAAGCCCGCGAGCAGGGCGACCAGCAGCGTCTGGAGGACCTCGCCGGCGGTGAACGCGGAGACCAGCGTCTTGGGGATGATCCCGAGGAGGAAGTCGACGGTGCTCTCACTGGCCCCCGACGCCTGCTTCTCGCCCGCGGCGGCGACCTCGTCCGTCAGGCGCAGGCCCGCGCCCGGCTCCAGCAGGTTGCCGACGAGCAGGCCGATGGCGAGGGCGACGGTCGACATGACCATGAAGTAGCCCAGCGCCAGCCCGCCGACCGCGCCGACCTTGGCGGCCTTGCGGACCGAACCGACGCCCAGGACGATCGTGCAGAAGATGATCGGCGAGATCATCATCTTGATCAGGTTCACGAAGCCGGTGCCCAGCGGCTTGAGCTCGACGGCCACGCCCGGGGCGGCGAAGCCCACGGCGATGCCGAGTACGACCGCCGCGATGACGGCCAGATACAGATAGTGGGTACGGTCCCGTCGTGCGGCCACGGGGTCCTCCTCGGTGAGTGGCTCCACTGTCCCTGTGGATCCCGGAGACCATCTCTCACCTGGTGACGGCGGTCACCGTTGCGTACCTTTCGTTCACACGTTTCCGGACAGGCAGACTTGGCCCATGCGTCTCCCGCGCCCCCGACCCCGCCCCCGCAGCCTCGCGGGCCAGCTCTTCGCGATGCAGGTGGTCCTGGTGGCCGCCGTCGTCGCGGGGTGCGCGCTCTTCGCGTACGCCGACGACCGCGACCAGGCCGAGGAGACCGCGCGCCGGCAGGCGACGGCCACCGCGACGGCGGTCGCCCGCTCCCCGTCGGTGGTGGACGCCGCCCGCTCCAAGGACCCGACGGCCGCGCTCCAGCCGTACGCGGCCTCCCTCACCGGCGACCCGGGCGTCACCTTCGTGACGATCATGGCGCCGGACGGCACCCGGTGGACGCACCCGGAGCCGGACGAGATCGGCCGGACGTATCTGGGGCACATCGACGCCGCCCAGCGGGGTGAGACGTACACCGAGACCTACCGGGGGACGCTCGGGCCCTCGGTGCGGACGGTGGCGCCGGTGTTCGACCGGGGCCGGGTGGTGGGCCTGGTGAGCGCGGGCATCACCGTGGACCGGATCAGTGAGCAGCTGGGCAAGCAGGTCACCGCGCTGCTCGGGATGGCGGGCGCGGCACTGGCGCTCGGCGGCGCCGGTACGTACGTGATCAACGCACGGCTGCGGCGGCACACGCACGGGATGAACGCCGGGGAGCTGAGCCGGATGCACGACTACCACGAGGCCGCGCTGCACGCGGTGCGCGAGGGCCTGGTGATGCTGGACGGGCGGCGGCGGATCGCGCTGATCAACGACGGGGCGCGGGAGCTGCTGGGGCTCGGCGACGACGTGGTGGGCACACCGGTGGCGGAGCTGGGCCTGCCCGCATCCCTGACCGGCGCGCTGCTCGGCGCCGAGCCGCGCGTGGACGAGCTGCACCTGACGGCCGACCGGGTGCTGGTGGTGTCGACCCGGCCGGTGGTGGGCGGTGAGCGGCGCGGAACGGTGGTGACCCTGCGGGACCACACCGAGTTGCAGGCGCTGTCGGGCGAGCTGGACTCGGAGCGCGGGTTCACCCAGGCGCTGCGCTCGCAGGCGCACGAGGCGGCGAACCGGCTGCACACGGTGGTGTCGCTGATCGAGCTGGGGCGCGTGGACGAGGCGGTCGACTTCGCCACGGCGGAGCTGGAGCTGGCGCAGGCGCTCACCGACCGGGTGGTCGACGCGGTCGGCGAGCCGGTGCTGGCGGCGCTGCTGCTGGGCAAGGCGGCCCGGGCGAACGAGCGGGGCGTGGAGCTGGTGCTGACGCCCGACAGCCGGATCGACGACGGCGTCCTGCCGCCGGCGCTCCCGGCCCGCGACCTGGTGACGATCCTGGGCAACTTGATCGACAACGCCCTGGAGGCCGCCCGCGGGACGCACGCCGCCCGTGTCACGGTGACCGCGCGGGCGGACGGCGACGGCGGTGAGCTGCTGCTGCGGGTCGCCGACTCCGGCCCGGGCGTCGGCCCGGACGACCACGACGCCGTCTTCGAACGCGGCTGGTCCACCCGCGGTCCCGGCCGGGGGCTCGGGCTCGCCCTCGTGCGCCAGGCCGCGCGGCGCGCCCGGGGCACGATCGAGCTGGGCCGGGGCCCGGACGGGGGCGCCGCGTTCACCGTCCGCCTGCCGCTGGGCGGTCACCGGGCGGCGGGACCGGCCGGAGCGACGGCCGGCGTGACGGCCGGCGGCGAGGGGGAGGCGCCGTGACCGGGAGACCCGGGGCGGGCATCCGGGTGCTGGTCGTCGAGGACGACCCGGTCGCGGCGGACGCGCACGCGCTGTACGCGGGACGGGTGGCGGGCTTCACGGTGGTCGGAGTGGCCCACTCGCGGGCCGCCGCCGTGAGGCTGCTGGAACGCACGGCCGTCGACCTGATCCTGCTCGACCTGTACCTGCCCGACGGCCACGGCCTGCACCTGCTGCGGTCGCTGCGCGCCGCCGGCCACCACGCGGACGTCATCGCCGTCACCTCCGCCCGCGACCTGGCGGTCGTCCGCGAGGGCGTCTCGCTCGGCGTCGTCCAGTACGTGCTGAAGCCCTTCACCTTCGCGACCCTGCGCGACCGGCTCACCCGGTACGCCGAGTTCCGGGCGGCCGCCGGTGAGGCGTCCGGCCAGGAGGAGGTGGACCGGGCGCTCGCCGCGCTGCGCACCCCGCAGCCGGCCGCCCTCCCCAAGGGCCTGAGCGCCCCGACGCTGGCCGTGGTGACCCGCACCCTGCGTGCGTCGGAATCCGGCCTCACCGCCGCGGAGGCGGGGGCCGCGGTCGGCATCTCGCGGATCACCGCCCGCCGTTACCTGGAGCACCTGGTCACCTCGGGGCGGGCGGAGCGCAGTCCGCAGTACGGCCAGGTCGGGCGCCCGGAGCTCCAGTACCGCTGGCTGCCGTCCGGGGCCGGGACGGGGTAAATTACCGACAGGTAGGACGCTAGTGGGCGCAACTGGACGTTCCTACGATTTTTGGCCTTGGGTGAACCGACCGTAGCCATATGTGACCCTCTGCTTCTACGGTGTGCGGCGTGCAGCCCTCTCCCCCGTCCCCACCGTTCAACGCCCTCGCCGCGCGCCGACTGCGTGAGGCGCTGGGTATGGCCCCCGCGCACGTCGCCTACGGCCTGCGCGCCCAGTACGGCCTCGGCGTACCGCCCGAAACGGTCATCGCCTGGGAGCGCGGCGTCGCCGCACCCGACGCCACGGAACTCACCGCCCTCGCCGGCGTCCTGTGGTGTTCCCCCGGCGAACTGCTCGCCGCGGCCACGACCCTGCGCGAGCACCGGATGGCGCGGGCCATCGCCCCCGGAGACCTCGCCCGCCGCGTGGGCCTCGACGCCAAGGCGTACCTGCGCATGGAGGAGTCGGGCCGCTGGCGCGGCAACGAACGCCAGACCGCCGCGCTCGCCGACGCGCTGTCCCTCGGCCCGCGCGAGCTGATCACCGCGACGGGGCGCGACGAGGAGCTGGCGGACATGCTGCGCAGCGCGGCGACGACCCGCTGGCAGGCGTACGTCAAGCCGGCGGCGAAGCTGCTGCCGATGGACCGCCACCACCTGGAGGCCGTGCTCCAGCAGCTGTACGCCGACTACCAGGCGCGGATGGTGGCGACCAACAGCTGGGGCTCCGACGTGACCGGCGACAGCGGGGGCGAGGCCGGCCGGCAGTACCTGGCGCGGATCGTGGACCACTTCTGGGAGCTGGCCCGGCTGTAGCCCGGGCGCCGAGCGCCCCCACCCCGGGGCGCGGGTCGAAGCTGAAGAGCTGTCCCTCGCCGTCGCCGTCGCACGCCCGCTGGACGACGTCCGCCCACGGTTCGGCGGAGGCGTCGCGCACCTCCAGGCACAGCTCCGAGTGCGCCGGCCGGATCCGGTGGCCCGCAGCGCCTCCGTCGCCCTCGAAGGGTTCGACGCGGAACGCCTCCCGTGCTCCCCGTCTGCCGCACTCCTGGTCCACCAGCGGCGCCCCGTCCTCCTCGGCGACCTCCGGCGCGATGCCCGAGCAGCCGGGCCCGTAGTCCGGATGGTCCGAGCGGAGCCGCCACAGCCCGCCGTCCAGGGGTTCGAGCGAGTAGCGCGGCACCACCGCCTCCTCGCAGGGCACCTGGTAGACCTGGCCGCTCTCCTGCCCGGGCCGCTCGTTCAGGCACAGGCCCGAGTGGAGGGCGCGTAAGTTCACCGGCCCGGCCGCGGGCGCGGTCACCGGGCCACCGGACATGTGGCGGCCGGGGTCGTCGCCGAGCAGGAACGCCACCACCGTGAAGGCGGCCGTCACCAGCGCGACCACGGCCACCACCGGCACGGCCGTCCGCCGCCACCCCGGCGCCCGGTGCCCGTCGGGCGCGCCGCCGGAGCCCGCGCCGCCCGCCCCTTCCCCGGCGGCCGGTGCGGACAGGTCGCCGGGCCAGGAGAGGACGGGGCTGTCGTCGGTGTCCTCGCCGGTGTCTCCGTCGCGCCCGCCGTCCGTACCGGCGTGCTCGTCGTCCGTGCCCGCGTGGCCGTCGTCCGTGTAACCGGGGCCGCCGCGTCTCAGCAGCTCGTCCCGCGCGGCGAGCCAGGCCTCCTGGGCCGCGGGGCCGGCGCCGCACGCGCGGACGAACGCGAGCAGGAGTTCCTCGCGCGGCACGGTGGTGCGGGCGAGCATGTTCGCCAGGGTGGAGCGGGGCAGGACGTCGCCGGCCGCCTCCGCCGCCGCCGAGAGCTCCCGGAAGGTCAGCCCCGACCGGTCCTTGAGGGCCTGGAGCCGTGCGACGAAGTCGGCGGCGTCGCCCACCTCCCCGGGGTCGGGAGCGAGTTCCCGGTCGGCCATGTGCCTGTCCTCCCTGCTGTCCGCAGTGGCGTCCGGACGGAGTTGGGACATGTCCCGGACAAGCGCAAGCCTTGTCGAATCCGCGGCCCGGCTCAAGAGTGGAAAAGCCGAACGGCCCCGATCACCCACGGGGGTGGTGACCGGGGCCGCTCGGCGCGGACCGGGGGAGGCCGGGTCAGAAGACCGATTCCGCCTCGTACATACGGTTCTCCGGCACCGTCTTCAGCCGCGTCACGGCGTGGGCGAGCGGGACCATCACCACGTCCGTGCCGCGCAGGGCCGTCATGTTGCCGAACTCCTTGCGGTGGGCGGCCTCCACCGCGTGCCAGCCGAAGCGGGTCGCGAGGACGCGGTCGTACGCGGTCGGCACGCCGCCCCGCTGGACGTGGCCCAGGATGACCGGCCGGGCCTCCTTGCCCAGCCGCTTCTCCAGCTCGGCGGCGAGCCGGTTGCCGATGCCCTGGAACCGCTCGTGGCCGAACTGGTCGATGGCGCCCTTCTCGTACTCCATCGAGCCCTCGGCCGGGTGGGCGCCCTCGGCGACGCAGACGACCGCGAACTTCTTGCCGCGCGAGAACCGCTCCTCGACCATCTTCACCAGGTCGTCGACCTCGAAGGGCCGCTCGGGCAGGCAGATGCCGTGCGCGCCGCCCGCCATGCCGGACTCCAGGGCGATCCAGCCGGCGTGCCGGCCCATGACCTCCACGACCATCACCCGCTGGTGGGACTCGGCGGTGGTCTTCAGACGGTCTATGGCCTCCGTCGCCACCGTCACGGCCGTGTCGAAGCCGAAGGTGCGGTCGGTGGAGGAGATGTCGTTGTCGATGGTCTTCGGCACGCCGACCACTGGCATCCCGGCGTCCGACAGCATCCGCGCGGCGGTCAGCGTGCCCTCGCCGCCGATGGGGATGAGGACGTCGATGCCGTATCGCTTCTGGATCTCCTCGCAGTTCTCGGCCGCCTCCCGCAGCCGCGCGCGCTCCAGCCGGGCGGAGCCGAGGATGGTGCCGCCACGGGCCAGGATGCCGCTGACCGCGTTCAGGTCGAGCGGCCGGTAGTGACCGTCGAGGAGGCCCTTGAACCCGTCCTCGAAGCCGATCACCTCGTCGCCGTGGCCCGTCATGGCGCGGTGCACGACCGACCGGATCACGGCGTTCAGGCCGGGGCAGTCGCCGCCTGCGGTGAGAACTCCGATACGCATCGCGCTGTGTCTCCTGCTCAGTAGTGGTACGGGTGAGCCTTTCCGAATTGTCCCACGCCGGGCGTCCGGCTCGTGCTCACGGCGCCTGCGCGTGAGGCCCGCGGAGGGCTTGTGGCGCCCGGGTTCCCCCGTCTCCGCAGGCCAGGCGCCCGGGGGGCGCTCTACCCAGCGACGGGGGTATTGTCAAGGGGGTATCGCCACCCTCATAGGGTTTTTTGTTCACACATGTATTCGACGGGAGAGCTTGCGTGGCGCGCAGCGTGTACGTGACCGGGATCGACCGCGGGGACGGCCGACAGGTCGTGGAGCTGGGAGTCATGGAGCTCCTGACCCGCCAGGTGGACCGGGTGGGGGTGTTCCGGCCGCTGGTGCACGACGGTCCCGACCGGCTGTTCGACCTGTTGCGGGCGCGCTACCGGCTGTCGCAGGACCCGGCCACCGTCTACGGCATGGACTACCAGGAGGCGTCCGCCCTCCAGGCCGAGAAGGGCACGGACGAACTCGTCGCCCAGCTCGTCGACCGCTTCCACCGGGTGGCCCGGGACTACGAGGTGGTCCTGGTGCTCGGCACCGACTTCCACGCCACGCAGCTGCCCGAGGAGCTGGCGCTGAACGCCCGGCTCGCCAACGAGTTCGGCGCCCCCGTGATACCCGTGGTCGGCGGCAAGGGCCAGGACGCCGACTCGGTGCGCGCCGAGACCCGCAACGCCTTCCGGGCGTACGAGAGCCTCGGCTGCGACGTCCTCGCCATGGTCGCCAACCGGGTGGCGCCCGATGACCGCGACGCCCTCGCCGAACGCCTCGCGTCCCGGCTGCCCGTGCCCTGTTACGTCCTGCCCGACGAGCCCGCGCTGTCCGCGCCGACGGTCGCGCAGATCACCCAGGCGCTGGGCGCCGAGGTGGTGCTCGGCGACGACTCAGGCCTCGCCCGCGACGCCCTGGACTTCGTCTTCGGCGGCGCCATGCTGCCGAACTTCCTCAACGCCCTGACCCCCGGCTGCCTGGTGGTCACCCCCGGCGACCGTGCCGACCTGGTGGTGGGGGCGCTGGCCGCGCACTCGGCCGGGACGCCGCCGATCGCGGGCGTCCTGCTCACGCTGAACGAGCGGCCGAGCCGGGAGATCCTCACCCTCGCCGGGCGGCTCGCCCCCGGCACCCCGGTGGTCTCGGTGAGCGGCAACAGCTTCCCGACGGCCGCCGAGCTGTTCTCGCTGGAGGGCAAGCTGAACGCGGCGACGCCCCGCAAGGCCGAGACCGCGCTGGGGCTGTTCGAGCGGCACGTGGACACCGGGGACCTGCTGAAGCGGATCTCGCTGGCGCGCAGCGGCCGGGTCACACCGATGATGTTCGAGCACGCGCTGCTGGAGCAGGCGCGGGCGGAGCGGCGCCGGGTGGTGCTGCCGGAGGGCGCGGAGGAGCGCGTCCTGCGCGCCGCCGACGTCCTCGTACGCCGCTCGGTGTGCGACCTGACGCTGCTGGGCGACGTCGAGGTGATCCGCAAGAAGGCCGCCGACCTGGGCGTCGACCTGAAGGACACGCAGCTGATCGACCCGGCCACCAGCGAGCTGCGCCAGCGCTTCGCGGAGCGGTACGCGGAGCTGCGCGCCCACAAGGGCGTCAGCGTGGAGCTGGCGTACGACGTGGTGTCGGACGTCAACTACTTCGGCACGCTGATGGTCCAGGAGGGCCTGGCGGACGGCATGGTGTCGGGCTCGGTCCACTCGACGGCGGCGACGATCCGGCCGGCCTTCGAGATCATCAAGACCAAGCCGGACGCCTCGATCGTCTCCTCCGTCTTCTTCATGTGCCTGGCCGACAAGGTGCTGGTGTACGGCGACTGCGCGGTCAACCCGGACCCGAACGCCGAGCAGCTCGCCGACATCGCCGTGCAGTCGGCGGCGACGGCGGCCCGGTTCGGCGTGGAGCCGCGGATCGCGATGCTGTCGTACTCGACCGGCACGTCGGGCTCGGGCGCCGACGTGGACAAGGTGCGCGAGGCGACGAAGCTGGTGCGCGGGGCGCACCCGGAGCTGCGGATCGAGGGCCCGATCCAGTACGACGCGGCCGTCGAGCCGTCCGTCGCGGCGACGAAGCTGCCGGGCTCGGAGGTGGCCGGCCAGGCCACGGTGCTGATCTTCCCGGACCTCAACACCGGCAACAACACCTACAAGGCCGTGCAGCGTTCGGCGGGCGCGGTGGCCGTGGGCCCCGTCCTCCAGGGCCTGCGCAAGCCGGTCAACGACCTGTCGCGCGGGGCCCTCGTCAGCGACATCGTGAACACGGTCGCGATCACCGCGATCCAGTCCCAGCCCACCGCCTGAGATGACGACAGAAAGCACCGCACCCGTGACCGACCCCACCCGTGTCCTCGTCCTGAACTCCGGCTCCTCGTCGGTGAAGTACCAGCTCCTCGACATGCGCGACGGTGCGCGTCTCGCGGTCGGGCTGGTCGAGCGGATCGGCGAGGAAACGTCCCGCCTGGTCCACACGCCGCTGACGGACGGCGGTGGGGAGAAGCGTGAGCGCACCGCCCCGGTCGCCGACCACGCGGCGGCCCTGAAGGCGGTCGCCGAGGAACTGGCGGCGGACGGCCTCGGCCTGGACTCGCCCGAGCTGGCCGCGATCGGGCACCGGGTGGTGCACGGCGGGCTGAGGTTCTCGGCGCCGACGGTCATCGACGACGACGTCCTCGCCGAGGTCGAGCGCCTGGTCCCGGTCGCGCCCCTGCACAACCCGGCGAACATCACCGGCATCCGCACCGCGCGGGCGCTGCGCCCGGACCTGCCGCAGGTGGCGGTGTTCGACACCGCGTTCCACACCACGATGCCGGAGTACGCGGCGCGGTACGCGATCGACACCGAGACCGCGGACGCGCACCGCATCCGCCGGTACGGCTTCCACGGCACCTCCCACGCGTACGTGTCGCGCCGGGTGGCGGGGCTGCTGGGCAAGGACCCGTCCGAGGTGAACGTGATCGTGCTGCACCTGGGCAACGGGGCCTCGGCGTCGGCGGTGGCGGGCGGCCGGTGCGTGGACACCTCGATGGGACTGACCCCCTTGGAGGGGCTCGTGATGGGTACCCGCTCCGGCGACGTCGATCCCGCGGTCGTTTTCCACCTGGAGCGGGTGGCCGGAATGTCGTCCGACGAGATCGACGTCCTGCTGAACAAGAAGAGCGGATTGGTGGGGCTTTGCGGCGACAATGACATGCGGGAGATCCGCCGGCGGATCGACGAGGGCGACGAGCGGGCGCGGCTCGCGTTCGACATTTACATCCACCGGCTGAAGAAGTACATCGGCGCCTATTACGCGGTGCTCGGCCGGGTGGACGCGGTGGCGTTCACGGCGGGTGTGGGCGAGAACGCGGCCCCGGTGCGGGAAGCTGCCGTCGCGGGCCTGGAGGAGCTGGGCCTGGCGGTGGACGCGGGTCTGAACGCGGTGCGCTCGCCGGAGCCCCGGCTGATCTCGCCCGGGTACGCCCGGGTGGCGGTCGCCGTGGTGCCGACGGACGAGGAGCTGGAAATCGCGCAGCAGACCTACTCACTGGTCACTTCGCCGGCCCATTGAGCCCGAGTTCGCGCCACGATTGAGCGCCGGTCCGCCCATTTGTACATTCCACCAGACGGAATATTCCGCAGTGAAACAAACCGATAGGATCCGCCTTATGCGCCGTTCCAAAATCGTCTGCACACTGGGCCCCGCCGTCGACTCGTACGAGCAGCTGAAAGCTCTCATCGAGGCCGGTATGAACGTGGCCCGCTTCAACATGAGCCACGGATCCCACGCTGAGCACGAGGAGCGGTACCACCGCCTCCGCCAGGCCGCCGAGGACACCGGCCGCGCCGTGGGCGTGCTCGCCGACCTCCAGGGCCCGAAGATCCGTCTGGAAACGTTCGCGGAGGGACCGGTCGAGCTGGTCCGCGGGGACGAGTTCACCATCACCACCGAGGACGTCCCGGGCGACAAGTCCATCTGCGGCACCACGTACAAGGGCCTGCCCGGCGACGTCTCCAAGGGCGACCAGATCCTGATCAACGACGGCAACGTCGAGCTGCGCGTCATCGAGGTCGACGGCCAGCGCGTCAAGTCGATCGTCGTCGAGGGCGGGGTCATCTCCGACCACAAGGGCATCAACCTGCCGGGTGCCGCCGTCAACGTCCCGGCCCTGTCCGAGAAGGACGTCGAGGACCTGCGGTTCGCGCTGCGGATGGGCTGCGACCTGGTCGCCCTGTCCTTCGTGCGCGACGCCGACGACGTCAAGGACGTCCACAAGGTGATGGACGAGGTCGGCCGCCGCGTGCCGGTCATCGCCAAGGTCGAGAAGCCGCAGGCCGTCGAGAACATGCAGGACGTCGTCATGGCGTTCGACGGCGTGATGGTGGCCCGTGGCGACCTCGCCGTGGAGTACCCGCTGGAGCGGGTGCCGATGGTGCAGAAGCGCCTCATCGAGCTGTGCCGCCGCAACGCCAAGCCGGTGATCGTGGCGACCCAGATGATGGAGTCGATGATCACCAACTCCCGCCCGACGCGCGCCGAGGCGTCCGACGTCGCCAACGCGATCCTGGACGGCGCGGACGCGGTCATGCTCTCCGCCGAGTCGTCGGTCGGCGCGTACCCGATCGAGACCGTCAAGACGATGTCGAAGATCGTGACCGCCGCGGAGGAGGAGCTGCTCTCCAAGGGCCTCCAGCCCCTGGTCCCCGGCAAGAAGCCCCGCACCCAGGGCGGCTCGGTCGCCCGCGCCGCCGCCGAGATCGCGGACTTCCTGGACGGCAAGGCCCTCATCGCCTTCACCAAGTCCGGCGACACCGCCCGCCGCCTCTCCCGCTACCGCGCCCAGCAGCCGATCCTCGCCTTCACCACCGAGGTCGCCACCCGCAACCAGCTCGCCCTGAGCTGGGGCGTCGAGTCGTTCGTGGTCCCCCACGTCGACAACACCGACGCGATGGTCGACCTCGTCGACGCCGAGCTGCTGAAGCTCCAGCGCTACAACGCGGGCGACACCATGGTCATCACCGCCGGCTCGCCCCCCGGCGTCCCGGGCACCACCAACATGGTCCGCGTCCACCACCTGGGCGGCGAGACCCGCGCCTGACGGCGCCCGTTCATCAGCAGGGGCGGTGGCCCCGGCCCGTGGGAGACCACGGACCGGGGCCACCGCCCTTCGCGTTCGCAGCGATTCCCCGCGCCGGGGCGTTCTCCACAAACGGAGGGTCAAAGCACCTGGGCCGCCAGGGCACTTGGGCCGCAACGGCAGTAAACGGAGGGTGCGGCGCGGGCGGCGTACCGGCGGTAAGTTCGCTCTTCCCACGGTGGTGAAGGACATGTAATGATCGCCGGGCCTTCGGGGGGAAGGCAGGGGGAAACCGTGTGTGGGGAGCACACGAGACCAGGGGCGTACCGACCGGCGGGGCCGGGCGGGCAGGCCCCCTCCAGCGACCACCGTGCATGTTTTGGCATGCCCGCGTCCATGACGACGGACCACTTTCGCAGTCCCTCCCGGGCTCATCCCTTTTGTCGATCAGACAGGCATGTGACGTGCGAAGAATGTCCCTGCCCGGACGACGGCGCGGCAGACGCGCCGGTCCGGCGAAGACCCTGACGTCGGGCATCGTCCTGGCGACCACGGCCGCGGTCCTGGGCGGCCTCGTGACGGCCGTCCCGGCCGCCGCCGAGGAGCCCGGCGACCACCCCACGAACCCCTACGAGCGCACGCTGCGCATCAGCCTCGGCGCGATGAACCGCGGCGACCGCTGCCAGGTCGCCCGGGCCGTCCACTACGGCGGCCCGGAGATGAAGACCCACGCCCGCGACAAGCTCGCGGGCAGCGAGGCCGAGCTGCGCAAGGTCGTCGCCGACTGGAGCTTCGGGTCCCTCGGCCAGGCCCAGGACCGGGACAAGGAGGCGGGCTTCGCCTACGCCACCACGTTCCGGGACCGCCAGGCCAAGCTCGACACCACCAACAAGCCGTACGCGGCGGTCAACTCGTTCGGCGGCCGGGACTACCACGCGCCCGAGTTCGGCGGCGAGATCCTCGCCTTCACCCTGCGCGACCAGCCGGAGCTGTACTACAAGACGTGGGACGACCCCACGCCCCGGCCCGGCAAGCCGTCGCTCGACAAGGCCAGGCAGGTCTTCGACGCCCTCTCGACGCCGGACGACCCCTGGGCCACGGCGTACAAGCCCTTCGCGGACATCGAGCTGTTCGGCTACCCGAACGAGAAGCCCGGCTCGGCCAACGACATCGCGACGTTCCTGCGCTTCGGCGGCTTCCCGACGAAGACCCCCGAGCCGGACTCGGCGGAGTTCCGCTCCGAGGTGGAGGCGCTGAAGCTCGCCTGGGCGGGCTGCGACAGCGCCAACCCCGTCGACCACTACCGCGCGCTGTCCGGCGTGGTGCTCCAGGCCTACACCGAGTGGGAGGCGGAGTACGCGTCCCAGGCGGCGCAGCGCAAGGAGATCGTCACCGCCGAGATGGCGGCGGCGAAGGAACTGCGCACCGCCACCGACGCGATGATCGAGGGCATCCGGCAGGCCTGGCAGGCCGACCAGATCCTGTTCTGGCAGAAGCACTGGCTCGCCAACAAGGACGCCCTGGACTACCCCAAGCCGGCCGCCTTCACCAAGGCGACCGCCGACCTGAACGCGGCCCGCGCCGCCGCGGCCACCCAGGTGACCGTGGCCAACGCCGCGGTGACCCGCGCCAAGACGGCCGCCGACAAGGCCGCCGCCCAGCAGGCCGCCGCCTGGACGATCGCCGACCAGGCCAAGGTGCCGCGCGGCCGCGGCCTGATGTACGCGCAGCAGTCCGTACAGGTCGCGAAGGCGTCGTACGCCGCCACCCAGGCCGCCGCCAAGACGGCCCTCACCGCGTCCAACGCGGCCAAGGCCACCGTCGCGAACAGCGGCGCGCTCTACGCCCTGAGCCAGACCCAGGCGCACGCGCTCAACACCGAGTTCCGCAAGGCCGCCGCCCTGGAGGCCGCCGCCCAGGCGAAGGCCGCCGCCACGGCCGCCGAGGCCCAGGCGAAGGAAGCCGCCGCCAACGCCACCAAGGCGAAGAACGCCCAGGCGACGGCCGAGGCCGCCGAACAGACCGCGAAGGCCGGCGCCGCCGAGGCGAAGCGCCAGCGCGCGATCGCGGAGGCGGAGAAGGCCAACGCGGTCCGGGAGCACGCCAACGCCACCTCCGAGCGGCAGAAGGCCGCCGCTGCGGCGCAGCGCGCCCAGACCGAGCGCGACGCGGCCGGGCGTGCCCGCGGTTCCGCGGAAGCGGCCGGCGCGACCGCCGCGGAGCAGCGCGAGGCCGCCGAGGCCGCCGAGGCCCGCGCGGCCCTGGCCCGCTCCAACGCCGAGGCCGCCGAGCGGGACAAGGACGCCAAGGCCTCACGTGCCTCCGCGCTGGAAGCGGCCGCCGCCGCGGCGGAGGGCACCAGCAGCGCCGGCGAGGCGCGACAGGCCGCGACCGCGGCCCGCACCGCCGCGAACGAGGCCACCGGGGCGGCGAGCCGTGCCCGGGCAGCGGCCAACGACGCCTCCACCGCCGCGGTGAACGCCCGCTCGGCCGCCACCCGCGCGCAGGCCGCGGCGTCGCGGTCCCGCGCGGCGGCCGACGCGGCGTGGTCCGCCTACATGACCACGAGCGCCGCAGCGGCCACCGCGCACGCCGCGGCCGCCGAGGCCATCGACGCGGCCGCCGCCGCCAATGTCAACGCCCGCAACGCCGAGGCCGAGGCGAAGAAGGCCCAGGCCGCCGCCGTCAAGGCGCGGCAGGAGGCCACGGCCGCGCAGGCGGAGGCCGTCAAGACGGCCGCGTGGGCGGCCAAGACGGCCGGATTCGCGTACGCGGCGGGCCAGGCCGCCGCCGGCGCCCGGGACGCGGCGAAGGCCGTGACCGTCGCCGCCAACCAGGCCATCACCGTCGGCGGTCCGTACCGCGAGACCGACACCTCCGCGGCGTTCGCGGTGCTGGTGGGCCAGACGTCCAAGACGATGGCCGAGCAGCAGGCCGCCGCCGCCAAGGCCAAGGCCGACGAGGCCGCCAAGGCGGCAGCCGAGGCGAAGGCGCTCGCCGACAAGGCCGCCGGTGACGCCAAGATCGCGGCGCAGGCGGCATCCGCCGCCGCCGCGGACGCGGCCAAGGCGCTCCAGTTCGCCGCCGCGGCACGCGCCTCGGCCGCCGAGGCCGACAAGGCCGCGGCCGCCGCGAAGAAGGCCGACGCCAACGCGCAGAAGTACGACGCCCAGGCCGGCGCCGACGCCATGCACGCCTCGTTCGCGGCGAACGACGCCGAGTCGGAGGCGGCAGCCGCCGACCGGGAGGCCACCGACGCCGAGCGTGACGCGGCCGGCGCCCGGGCCAACGCCACGGCGGCCGAGAAGGACGCGGGCAGCGCACGGGCGACCGCCACACAGGCGGAGACGGACGCCACCGCCGCCGAGACCGCCGCGACCCACGCGGTCGAGGACGCCACGGAGGCCGACAAGGCCGCCGACCGGGCCGAGGCCGAGGAGCGCGAGCGGGAGCGACAGGCCGTCAAGGAGCGGCTCGAGGCCAACGGCGGCGACACCGGGGCGGACCTCACCCTCGACGAGGAGGAGCTGCTGCGGCGGGAGTGCGGCGAGGAGTGCGTCGCGGACTTCCGTGCCGCCAAGGCACTGGCCGGCCAGGGCGTCATCGACTGGCTGAAGGCCAACGGCGGCGAGATCCTCCTGGAGGAGATCGGCTACCGCGACCTCGAGCGCTGCTTCGGCGAGTTCGACATCGAGAGCTGCCTGTGGACGCTGGTGAAGGCCGTGCCCGTCGCGAAGGCGTGGTCGGTCGGCAAGGCGGTCGTCCGGGTCGCGAGCGGCATCGGCGGCTTCCTGGAGAACTCCGTCAAGGCCAAGCGGACGCTCGACAAGTTCCGCAAGATCATCGACGACGCCAAGCAGGGCAAGGGCAAGGCCTGCCCGGTGAAGCCCAAGCCCGCCGCGGTACGCAGTGCCTCGTTCGCCGCTCCGGCGGGGGCCCTCACGGCCCGCGCGGCGGCTGCGGCGGAGTACCCGGGCGTCGGCACGATCGTCAACCAGAACGGCATCACCATCCAGATCTACTCCAACGACCACGCCCCGCCGCACGCGCACGTCAAGGGCAAGGGCGGCGAGGTCCGTATCGGTCAGAACGGCAGGCCGCTGAAGGACGAGCCGGAACTTTCCCGCCTCCAGAAGGCGGTCGTCGACAACAACATCCGTACCATCAGGGAGAACATCCGGGTCGCCATGGAAAGGCACAAGGCAAATGGCGGATGCTGAGCCGCCCGCCGAGCTGCGGGCCGCCCTGCGGCAGTTGGAGGAGCACCTCGGCAGGTCCCTGTCCGACGCCTCCGACGGCCACGCCCGCTGGGAGCTGTACCGGGCGGCGCTCGGTGCGGAGACGGCCCGGCCGGCCCTGCTGGCCGCCGTCGCCGCCGAACCGGACGGCGCGCTCGCCTCGGGAGTCGTCGGCGAGGCCCTGGAGGGGCTCCCGCGCACCGAGCGGGACGCCTGGGTCCAGGCGCTCGCGCCGGAGGTGCGTGGCTTCAGCGAGCGCCGGGTGCGGGAGCTGGGCGTGCTGGAGGACCTCCGGTCCGGAGCACTCGCCGCGGCGGGCGTGCCGGAGCTGATCGACGCCTGGAGCGACTGGCTCCAGCTCCGCCTCGCCACCGAGTCGGACGACGCGACGGTGCTGCGGGCGCTGGCCGCCTCGGGTCGTACCAAGCGCATCCGCCGCACGGCCGGGGAATCACTCGGCTGACGTGCGCATAGGAAAAGGGGCGGTGCCCCGGTTCTCACCAGAACCGGGGCACCGCCCCTCGGTGTTCCTCGCGGCGCCCCTCCCGTCCGCACCGGTCGGGCCGGTTCACGGGCCTTGGCTCAGCCCTCGACGAAGTTCTGCAGGCCCGGCACCGTCAGGTTGCCGCCGAACTGGCCCGCCTGCTTCACGTTCACGTCGGTGAAGAACGCGAACGGGACGTTCAGCGGGGGCGGCGAGTCGGGGCTGAAGGTGATCGGGATGAGGCCGAAGAGGTTGCCCTTCAGCTCCTCCGTGTACATCGTCACCGTGCCGCCCCTGATGGTGGATTCGGAGCCCGGGCGGGACTTCACGTGGCCGGTGTGGCCGTCGGAGTGGACCGTGAGCTGGTGGAGGTCCTTGATGTCGACCTCGTCCGCGGTGAACTTGAGGACCTTCTTCACCTTGCCGCCGTAGGTCTTGACCTCCACGATGCCGTGGTAGTCCAGCCCGCGCAGGGTGAGCTTGGTGCTCTCCAGCCGCCACGGCTCGTCCGGGAGCAGCGGGATGCCGGGCTCCAGCTCGGCCGCGGCGAGGGCCTCGGGGTCGGCGGTCGGGCACGGGAAGCGGGGCTTGGCGCCCTCCGGGATGTCCTCGTCCTTCGTGGGGTCGAGTCCCTTGGCGTCCTCGGGGAGTTCCTCGACCTCGGCGCCCGCCTTGTCGGCGGCGTCCTTGATCGCTTCCTTGGCCTCGTCGACGGCCCCGTCGGCCTCGTCGGTCGCCTTGTCCGTCGCGTCGTCCTTCGCGGCCGGCTTCTCCGCGGGCTTGGACGACGGTTCGGTGGACGGCTCGGTGGAGGGCTCGTCCGCGGGCGGTTGGGCGGGGGCTTCCGCGGAGGGGGCGGTGGTCGACGGGGTGGCCGCCGGCTCCTCTTCCTCGTCCGGGCCGTCGAAGATGTCCTTGATGGCGTCACCGACACCCAGCGGGTCCAGGGGGTTCCTGGTCTCCGTGGGCGTGGGCGCCGGGGTGTCGGAGGGCGCCGGGCTCGGGGTGGCCGGCGGCTTGGTGACGCCGGTCTTCGGCTCGGTGGTGTCCTTCTCCGCCTCGTCCGTCTCGTCCGCGGAGGGGCCGGCGCCGGGTTCCGGCTGCTTCTCCTCGTCGGGCGCGGGCTTCCCGGAGTCGCTCGGGGACGGCTTCGGCGCCGGGGACTCCGACTCCGAAGGCTTCTCGGGCTGCTCGGGCTTCTCGGACTCCGACGGCTCGTCGGAGCGCGTCACGCACGGGCCGGGCGCGAAGGGGATGTCCTTCTCGTCGGCGAGGGCGAGCTTGGGCGTCATACCGAGGCCGACGAGTACGGCGGTGGGCATCGCGGCAAGGGCCATCGCCTTGCCCGCCGGTGCCTGGATCTTGGCCAGCAGCGATTTCCTCGGAGCCGCGTGCCGCGGCCCCTTTCTCATCGCCGGCTGTATCTCGTCACCCCGCACTGTTCCTCCCGCCGTTGGCGTCGATCGTGCTGTCGGTCGCGTTGCTCTGCGGGGCCACGGCCGACAACTCGTCGGCCCGCTCGCCGTCCCCCTCGGCCGGTTCGGCCGGTTCGGCCGTCTTGTCCACCGGCGTGCCCGGCGCCCAGGAGGCGGACAGGGCGCCGCCGAGCAGGGCGAAGAGGAAGCCGATGAGGAACCCTCCGATGTTGGCCACCGGCAGGGAGACGAGCGCCAGGACGATGGCGGCGACCCCCGCGAACACCCGGACGACGGAGTGGAACCACATCGTCAGGCCCAGCGTGACCAGGAGGACGCCGATGATCAGCGAGCCGGCACCGGCCGTGGTCGCCATGGCGATCGTCATGTTGCCGAGTCGGAGGTCGGCGTACGGAAGGTAGGCGATCGGCAGGCCGCCGATCATGGTGAACAGACCGCCCCAGAAAGGCCGGTTGCCCCGCCACGCGCGGAAGCGCAGCCGCCAGTAGGTGAATCCGCGGGAACCAGTGGACTCGGCGCTCATGGAAAACAGCTCCCTGGAAGCGGTGGTGCTGGAAAAGAGAGAAGAAGGGAGTAGTGGCCCGGACGGGCAGGCTCGCCATGCGCGTTCCCACCCGCCCGGCGAGTGCTAGTCCTGGAAGCACTCCTTGGTGCCACGGTGGAGCTTGAGGCTCAGGTCCGGCAGCTTGAACGTGCCGGCCGTGGTCGCCCACGCCTTCTGCTCCACGTTCCGCAGCGTCACCTCGTCGGCGCGCTGACCGAAACCGAAGGGGTTGGCCCTCGCCTCGGTACCCGGCTGGATGCCGGGGTCGGTGTCGTTCTTCTTCAGGGAACCGGCGGCAACGCCGATGTCGATCTTCTTGAACTCGGCGTCGGCCTCGAGGTCGGAGACATCCAGGTAGATGTCCTCCGCCTGGACCTTCTCCGCGCCCGTACCGGCCTTCAGCTCCAGGCTGACGGTACCGATCAGCGGCACGTGCGGCGTCACGACGGACTGGCACATGTTGGTGATCGTGGCCGTCTTGAAGCCCGACACCGCCACCGGCGCGGCGAACTTCTCGCCCTTGAGGGTCTTGCCCTCGGCGTAGCTGCCGTACTGGACGAACTTGGTACCGGTGAGTTCAGAGGCCTTAACCTTGAACTCCTGGCCGGAGATGCTGAACGATGCCGCCAGCGCTCCCTGGGCCAGGCCGATGCCTATCGCGGCCGTCGCGGCCACACTCGGCACCATGACTACGGCGAACCGCTTCCATCTGGTCCCACCGCGAACCTGGGACTTCATAGATTTCCTCCTTCTCGGACGTACATCTCCGGATGGGCCCCGGGCCCGTCCTGGGATGGGAGAAGTGCTACGTCCTCGGGAAGGAGAGCGCCCGTAGATCAGGCGCGAGCCGCGTCCGAATCACCGGCGATCACCCCCGAGCGACAACCACTGGCCACGCCTTCGCGCAACCCTGCTTGGACAGGCCCTGCCGGTTGGGCAGGAACCCCCCTGTCCGGAGCCGGCGGCAAGGTCGCCGGCCCGCTCGGTGGGGATCCGCTCCCGTGAGCGCGGCTGGTTGCCGGGCTGGTACGGGATTGGACCGAGCGTGGCCGATCGTGGTGCATTCACGCCGTCGACACAAGGGGGTTCGTTACTCGCTAGTAACGGGTGGATAACCACGCCACGACAGGGTGATGTCGCCCGGGTACACAGGGTGCTACCGACCGGTTCGACAGAACCGGATTTCCTCGGCAAAAGCCGGACATAAAGCGGGCGTTGATTTACTGCAAGTAACAGCGGCCGTGTTTACCAAGTTTTGGTAAAGCACGGCCGCGTTTTGTCACTGTGTCGCCAAATCACCGGCGTCCGGGGGTGGGGTCAGTGCGTCAGAAGAGCACGCGCGCCAGCGCCGAACGGGCCTTGGTGACCCGCGGGTCGTCGGGGCCGATCACCTCGAACAGCTCCAGCAGCCGCACCCGCGCCGTGTCGCGGTCGTCGCCCGCCGTACGGCGCACGGTGTCGACGAGCCGGCCGAAGGCGTCCTCCACGTGACCGCCCACCAGGTCCAGGTCGGCGGCGGCGAGCTGGGCGGGGACGTCGGCGGGGTCGTCCGCGGCGCTCTTGCGGACGACCTGCGGGTCCATGCCCTGCACCCGGGAGAGCAGTTCGGCCTGGGCGAGGCCCAGCTTGGCCTCGGTGTTGCCCGGGTCGTCGGCGAGGACGTTCTTGTACGCCTGGATCGCCCCGCCGAAGTCGTTGGCGTCCAGCGCCCGCACCGCCGCCTCCAGCAGCGTGTCGTACGGGCCGGCCGGCTGCGCCGGGGCCTCGGCGGAAGCGCCGGGCGCCTCCTGGTCGACCACGATGCCGGTGAGGCCGAACCGCTCCTCGCCGACCCGGATCAGTTCGTCCAGGGTCTGGCGGATCTGCGCCTCGGGCGCCGCCCCCTGGAAGAGCGGCAGCGCCTGACCGGCGACCACCGCGAAGACGGCCGGGATCCCCTGGATACCGAACTGCTGCATCAACATCTGGTTGGCGTCGACGTCGATCTTGGCGAGGACGAAACGGCCGTTGTACTCGGCGGCCAGTCGCTCCAGCAGGGGGCCGAGCTGCTTGCACGGCTCGCACCACTCGGCCCAGAAGTCGATGACGACGGGCACCTCGGTGGAGCGCTGGAGGATGTCGCGCTCGAAGCCCGCCTCGTCTACATCGATCACCAGGGCCGACGGGGGCACCGCTCCGCCGCCGCCCTCCCGGGCGGCCTGGGCGCGCGCCTGCTCCGCCTTCGCCTTGGCCTCTCCGGCCGCCTTCACCGCGGCGAGGTCGACGACGCCGCTCATGGACATGTTCCTAGGCTGCATGGGTACATCCTCCCCCTTCCGCGCGCGTAACCGTTAAGCCATGGCCGAACCGCGGCCGCCCGGGCGCCCCCCGCCGGTGTGCGGGGCGTACGGACGTACGCGATCCAGCAGATGTTTCGGCACTGGGTCCCCACCCTGGCGCCTGTGGTTGTCGCTCTGGGCCGCTCAAAGCCTTTCGCTACGCCTCGTAGCGTAACCCCGATCCCAGGCGCCCGGGGGCCGCACGGGGAGGTGAACTGCCTCACATGTACGGGCCGGTAACACCGGGCGTACTCGCCGGTATGGTCGACCGTCATGTGCATCAGCTCCAGCCCCTCGCGCCGCCGTGGCGGCACCGGTGGCCGCCCCCGTTCGGCGGAGGCCGACGCCGCGATACTGACGGCGACCCGGGCCGCCCTGGTCGAGCTGGGCTGGTCGAAGCTCACGATGGGCGACGTCGCCGGCCGCGCCGGGGTCGCCAAGACGACCCTCTACCGGCGCTGGGCCGGGAAGAACGAGCTGGTCGTCGACGCCGTCGCCGTCCTCTTCGACGAGCTGGAACTGCCCGACCGCGGCAGCCTGATGGCCGACATCGAGGGCGTGGTCGTGCAGTTCGCGGCGCTGCTGGAGCGGCCGGAGACCAAGACGGCGCTGATGGCCGTCATCGCCGAGTCCACCCGCGACGAGCCGCTGCGCGAGCGGATCCGCACCCTGATCGTCGAGAGGCAGAAGCGCCTCGTCCTGGCGGGGCGGGAGCGCGCCCAGGCCCGCGGTGAGCTGCCCGCGAGCCCGGCGTCCGCGACGGGCACCGACGACCTGATCTTCGACGTGATCGCCGGCGCGGTGGTCCACCGCGCGCTGGTCAGCGCCGAGCCCGTCGACGCGGACTGGGTCCAGCGCTTCACCGCCCTGCTGCTGGGCGGCCTGGGCGCCGCGGCCCGCACCTGACGGCTCGCTCCGGCCGCCGCGGGCCCCGCCGCCCCGGACCGGTCGTGGCTCAGACCTGGTAGCGGTTGGCGGCGAAGAGGTGGAGGTGGTCCGCGATCCACTCCGACGTCCGCTTCAGGCCCTCCCCCAGGGACATCTCCGGCTGCCAGCCCGCCCAGTCGCGGGCCCGGGTGTTGTCCGACAGCAGGCGCTCCACCTCGCTGCCCGACGGGCGCAGTCGCGCCGGGTCGACGACGATGTCGACACCGTCGCGCCCCGAGGCCTCGATGAGCCGGCGCGCCAGGTCGCCGATGGCGATCTCCTCGCCCGTACCCAGGTTGACCACCTCGCCGAGCGCCCGGTCGCACTCCGCGAGCGCGAGGAATCCGCGCGCGGTGTCCGTGACGTAGGTGAAGTCCCGGGTCGGGGCGAGGGAGCCGAGCCTGATCTCGCGGGCACCCGAGTGGAGTTGGGCGAGGATCGTGGGGATGACCGCGCGGGCGGACTGGCGCGGCCCGTACGTGTTGAACGGGCGTACCACCGTGACCGGCAGTTCGAAGGCGTGCCAGTGGGACAGCGCCATCATGTCGGCGCCGATCTTGGACGCCGAGTACGGCGACTGCGGCTGGAGCGGGTGGTCCTCGCCGATCGGGGCGGTGATGGCGGTCCCGTACACCTCGCTGGTGGAGGTGTGCACCAGGCGCCGCACGGCGTGCCGGCGGCAGGCCTCGGCGACGTTCTCGGTGCCGGTGACGTTCGTCTGGACGTACGCGCCGGGCGAGTCGTAGCTGTACGGGATGCCGATCAGGGCGGCCAGGTGGAAGACGGTGTCGCAGCCGGCGACGGCGTCCATGACGCGGCCGGGGTCGCGGACGTCGCCCGCGATCATCTCGACGTCGTCCATGCGGTGGCGGAGGTTGCCCTTGTCGCCGTACGGCTTGTAGTGCACGAACGCGCGGACGCGGGCGCCGCGTTCGACGAGCAGGTCGACGAGGGTGGAGCCGATGAAGCCTTCGGCGCCGGTGACGAGGACGGTGCGGCCGGACCAGTTCATGCTGCGTACTCCTTGGTGTGGGGCGTGGTGCGGGTGGCGAGGTCGAGGACCCGCTCGGCGAGCAGGTCGGCGGCGTATGCGTGCGGGCCCGGAGCGGCGGCGCCGCTCATCGAGGCCAGCCGGGCCGGGTCGGCGAGCAGCGGCTCGACGAGCGCGGCGAGGCGGTCGGCGGTGGTCTCCACGTCGGGCAGGAGCAGGCCGGCGCCGGCGTCGGTGAGGACGCGGGCGTTGTGCGTCTGGTGGTCGCCCGGCGCGTGCGGGTAGGGCACGAGGACGGCCGGCACGCCGGTGGTGGCGAGTTCCGCGACGGTGGCGGACCCGGCCCGGCACACCACCAGGTCGGCGGCGGCGTACGCGAGGTCCATCCGGTCCAGGTACGGCACCGCGCGGGCGACGGGGTTGCCGGCGAGGGCGCGCCGGGTGTCGTCCAGCGCGGCCGGACCGGTCTTGATCAGCAGGTGGACGTCGGGGCGGTGGCGCCACCGGTCGGCGAGGCCGAGCGCGGCCTCGGTGAGGCGGCGGGCGCCGAGGCTGCCGCCGTTGAACAGCACCAGGCGCCGCCCCTCGGGGACGTCGAAGGCGCGGCGGGCGGCCGGGCGCAGCGCGTCCCGGTCGAGGGCGGCCAGCGAGGCGGCGATGGGCATCCCGGTGGTGACGGCCCCGTGGAGGTGGCCGGTGTCGAAGGCGACCGCGATGTGCGGGGTGAGGCGGGCGGCGAACTGGTTGGCGCGGCCCGGTACGGCGTTGGATTCGTGGATCAGGCTCGGCAGCCCGGCCATCCGGGCGCCCAGGATGACGGGCGCGCTCGGGTAGCCGCCCATGCCGACGGCCACCTGGGCGCCCTGGCCGCGCAGGATGGACCGCACCTGCGCGCCCGAGCGCAGCAGGGCCGCGGGCAGCAGGTAGCGCTTGGCGCCCAGCGCCGGGTCGAAGGGGATCATGTCGACGGTGTGGAGCCGGTAGCCGGCGGCCGGTATCAGCTCGCCCTCCAGGCCCCGGGTCGTGCCGACGAAGGAGATCACCGCGTCGGGGGCGGCCCGGCGCAGGGCGTCGGCGATGGCGAGGCCGGGGTAGATGTGGCCGCCGGTGCCGCCGGCACCGATCACGACCGAGAGTGGTGTGCGCATGGACCGGGACGGTTCCGGACCGGCCTAAGAGGGTTCTAAGAGGCGGCTTTGGCAGGGTGTGCCGTATGAGTGCAGCGAAGGCCCTGGTGGTCGACGACGATCCGGAGGTGCGGGCGGCCGTCGAGGACGGCCTGACGGTGGAGGGGTACGAGGTCCGGGGCGCGGCGGACGGTCTGGCGGCCCTCTCGGAGGTGGCCGCCTGGCAGCCGGACGTCATCGTGCTGGACGTGATGATGCCGGTACTGGACGGGCTGGCGGTGTGCCGGCGGCTGCGCGCGCTCGGCGACCGTACGCCCGTGATCGTGCTGACCGCGCTGGACTCGGTGAGCGAGCGGGTCGACGGGCTGGACGCGGGCGCCGACGACTACCTGGTGAAGCCGTTCGCGCTGGACGAGCTGAGCGCACGGGTACGGGCGCTGCTGCGGCGTACGGCCCCGGAGCCGAGCGGCCCCGGAGCCGGGCTGTCGTTCGGGGACCTGGTGGTGGACCCGGCGACCCGGACGGGCACACGGGCGGGGCGCCAGCTGGAGTTCAGCCGCACCGAGTTCGCGCTGCTGGACCTGCTGTTGCGCCATCCGCGCCAGGTACTGCCGCGCGAGGTGATCCTGGAGCGGGTGTGGGGCCAGGACTTCGGCCCGGACTCCAACTCACTCGCGGTGTACGTCGGCTACCTCCGCCGCAAGCTGGAAGCCGGGGGCGAACCCCGCCTGGTCCACACCGTGCACGGCGTCGGCTACCGGCTGGACGAGTCATGAGCGCGGCGGGGCGCGTGGCGGGGTGCGCGGCGGGGTGCGCCGCGCGGGCCTCGGTGCTCGCGGGACTGAACCGGCCGGCGCCCCGGGTCGGCGGCAACGCGGGCACGTGGGCGGGCGGCCCCACCGGGAACGTTCCGGCGGGTGCGGGGTCCAGGTGGCACGGGGGTGTCCGGTGAGTGCCCGGCGGCGGTTGGGGGCGCGGTGGCGGAGGCGGCGGCCGTTGCGTACCCGGCTGGCGGTGGCGGCTTCGGCGGCCGTCGCGGTGGTGGCCGTGGGGGTGTGCGCGGCGGCGTTCTTCGTCATCCGGTACGCGATGTACCACCAGCTCGACCTGAGCCTGACCCAGTCGGCGACGCGCGTGACGCAGGCGGACCGGGGCGAGCCGCCCGGGGTGCTGGCGGGCGAGTGCCGGTTCCTGTCGGCGCCGGCGTGCGCGCAGATCGTCCCGGCCCGGGCGCAGGACGACCCGCCGGGGCGGTACGTCCTGCCGGTCGCCGAGCCGGTGCGGGAGGTCGCCGCCGGGAGCCGGGCCCCGTACTACAGCAACATCACGCTCGCGGACGGGTATCCGGCACGGATGCTGACGACGACGTTCGGGGAGGGCAGGGCCCTTCAGGTGGCCCTGCGCGCCGACACGGTCGCCAAGGGCGTCCGGCAGGCGGCCGGGCTGCTCGCGGGGGTGGGAGCGGTGGGGGTGGTGCTGGCGGCGGCCCTGGGCTACGGCGTGTCCCGCACGGGCCTCGCCCCCGTCGCCCGGCTCACCGCGACGGCCGAGCGGATCGCCGCGACGCGCGACCCGCGGCACCGGATCGAGCTGCCGGAGGGGCCGCCCGGCCGGGAGGACGAGGTGACGCGGCTGGCGGGGACGTTCAACACCATGCTGGACGAGCTGGAGCGGTCGGTGACGGCCCAGCGGCGCCTGGTGGCGGACGCCTCGCACGAGCTGCGCACCCCGCTCACCGCCCTGCGGACCAACGTGGAGCTGCTGGCGAAGGGCGAGCGGCTGTCGCCGGCGCAGCGGGAGCGGGCGTCGGCGGCGCTGGGCCGCCAGTTGCGCGAGGTGACCGGCCTGGTGGGCGACCTGATCGAGCTGGCGCGGGACGAGGAGCCGCGGCCGCTGGTGGAGGAGGTGCGCCCGGCGGCGCTGCTGGAGCACGCGGTGGGCACCGCGCGCAGGCACTGGCCGCAGGTCGCCTTCACGCTCCGGATCGACGACGCCGGGGCGGCCGTGACCCTGCCGGGCGTACCGTCCCGCCTGTCGCGGCTGCTCACCAACCTGCTGGACAACGCGGCCAAGTTCAGCCCGCCCGGCGGGGCACCCGTGGAAGTGGAGTTCGCCGGGCGGGAGGTGACGGTACGGGACCACGGCCCGGGCATCGCGGCCGAGGACCTGCCGTACGTCTTCGACCGCTTCTACCGGGCCGAGTCGGCGCGCGCCCTGCCCGGTTCGGGTCTCGGGCTGGCGATGGCCCGTCAGATCGCCCGGGCGCACGGCGCCGAGCTGACCGCCGAGCGGGCGCCGGGCGGTGGCGCGCTGTTCCGGCTGACGCTGCCCGCGTCGCCGAGGCCGGTCACAGGGGGCGGTGCATGACGTGCAGTCCGACGTACCCGGCGGTGGGGTGGTGGAAGGCCTCCGGGACCGTGCCGACGATCCGGAACCCGAGCCGCTCGTACAGCCGGACCGCGTGGGTGTTGGTCTCCACGACCGCGTTGAACTGCATGCCCCGGTAGCCGGCTTCCCGTGCCCACTCCAGCGTGTGCTCGACGAGCGCCCGGCCGATGCCCCGGCCGCCGTGCGCGGGGTCGGTCATGTAGCTGGCGCTGGCGACGTGCCCGCCGTTGCCGGCCTGGTTGCGGTTCATCTTGGCGGTGCCGAGGACCGCGCCGGTCTCGTCGTCGACGGCGACGACCGTGCGGTTCGGGGCGGCCAGCAGCCACCAGCCGCGGCCCTCCTCCTCCCCCAGGTCGAGCGGAAAGGTGAAGGTGTCGCCGGCGGCGACGATCTTGTGGAAGAAGGGCCAGATGGCGGGCCAGTCGCCGGCGCCGGCTTCCCTGATGGTGAAGGTCATCCGTCCAGCATGCCCGCCCTTGACCTCACGCGCAGTCGAGTTCCTACGGTGCGGTCATGACCACGATCACGGAGTACTCGACCGGGGACCTGGCCGCCCAGCCCGCCGGGGCGTGTACCGGTCTCGCGTACCGCGCCGTCGTCGGCGCCCTGCGTGCCGAGTCGCCGGAGGGCACCTTCACGCTCACGGCCGCCGGCGAGGCGGGCCGCGCCCGCGCCCGGGAGCGGAACGCCGTGGTGCACGCGCGGACGCACGCGGGGATCCCCGCCGAGGAGTACGCGGCCGCCGTGAACGTCCTGCGCCGTCTCATCGCGAACCTGGGTGGCGACGCCGACCTCCCGTAGTCCCGGGCGCCGGTACGTACCGGGCGGGCGGGCCCTCCTCCGGCGGGAGGAGCCCCGCCCGGACGAGGGCGGCCCGGCCGGCCATCTCGCCGGCCCGCCGGAAGCCCCACTCGGAGGAGTCGACCTCGTGGTACCGGCCGTGGGTGAGCAGGACGGCGGCCGCGGTGCCGCCGAGCCCGGCCAGGATGCCCTCCCACAGAGGCGCGACGAACTCCGGCGGCAGCAGCTTCGCCGGGACCAGGTTGAGGAACTCGCTCTCCCCGTCCGGTCCCGGCGGCTCGAAGTCGGCGTCGAACAGGGCGAACGGCCCGCAGGCCCCCACGAACCAGTAGCGGACGGCGACGCCGGGAACCGGTACGGGGAGGCCTGCCATGGGCGCACCCTATCGGCGCGACAGAGGGACGCGCCCTAGAAGCCGGGCGGCTCCGTGTAGACGCCCCACTCGTCGCGCAGGGCGTCGCAGATCTCGCCGAGCGTCGCCTCCGCCCGTACGGCGTCGAGCATCGGCCCGATCATGTTGGAGCCGTCGCGCGCCGCGGCGAGCATCGCGTCGAGGGAGGAGCGCACCCGTGCGTCGTCCCGCGCGGCCTTGCGCGACCCGAGCACCTTCACCTGCTCGCGCTCGACCTCGTGGCTGACCCGCAGGATCTCCAGGTCGCCGGTGACGGAGCCCTCGTGGCAGTTGACGCCGACGACCCGCTTGTCGCCCTTCTCCAGGGACTGCTGGTAGCGGAAGGCGGACTCGGCGATCTCGCCGGTGAACCAGCCGTCCTCGATGCCGCGCAGGATGCCGGAGGTGATGGGCCCGATGGGGTGCCGCCCGTCGGGGTGGGCGCGCAGGCCCCGCTCCTTGATCCGGTCGAAGATCTTCTCGGCGTCGGCCTCGATGCGGTCGGTGAGCTGCTCGACGTACCAGGAACCGCCGAGCGGGTCGGCGACGTTGGCGACGCCGGTCTCCTCCATCAGCACCTGCTGGGTGCGCAGCGCGATCTCGGCGGCCTGCTCGCTGGGGAGGGCGAGGGTCTCGTCGAGGGCGTTGGTGTGCAGCGAGTTGGTGCCGCCGAGGACGGCCGCGAGGGCCTCCACGGCGGTGCGGACGACGTTGTTGTACGGCTGCTGGGCGGTGAGGGAGACGCCGGCGGTCTGGGTGTGGAACCGCAGCCACTGCGCCTTGTCCGTCTTCGCCCCGTAGACCTCCTTCATCCAGCGCGCCCAGATGCGGCGGGCGGCGCGGAACTTGGCGATCTCCTCGAAGAAGTCGACGTGGGCGTCGAAGAAGAAGGACAGGCCGGGCGCGAAGACGTCGACGTCGAGGCCGCGGCTGAGCCCCAGTTCGACGTACCCGAAGCCGTCGGCGAGGGTGTACGCCAGCTCCTGCGCGGCCGTCGCCCCCGCCTCGCGGATGTGGTAGCCGGAGACGGACAGCGGCTTGTACGCCGGGATGTCGCGGGCGCAGTGCTCCATCAGGTCGCCGATGAGGCGCAGGTGCGGCTCGGGCTGGAAGAGCCACTCCTTCTGGGCGATGTACTCCTTGAAGATGTCCGTCTGGAGGGTGCCGTTGAGGACGCCCGGGTCGACGCCCTGCCGTTCGGCGGCGACGAGGTACATGCAGAAGACGGGGACGGCCGGGCCGCTGATCGTCATCGACGTGGTGACGTCGCCGAGGGGGATGTCCTTGAAGAGGATCTCCATGTCGGCGGCGGAGTCGATGGCGACGCCGCAGTGGCCGACCTCGCCGAGCGAGCGCGGGTCGTCGGAGTCGCGGCCCATGAGGGTCGGCATGTCGAAGGCGACGGACAGGCCGCCGCCGCCGTTGCCGAGGATCATCTTGTAGCGCTCGTTGGTCTGCTCGGCGTTGCCGAAGCCGGCGAACTGGCGGATGGTCCAGGTGCGGCCGCGGTAGCCGGTCGGGTACAGGCCGCGGGTGAAGGGGTACTCACCGGGCCAGCCGATCCGCTCGAAGCCGTCGTAGGTGTCCCCGGGCCGGGGCCCGTAGGCGGGCTCCACGGGGTCGCCGGAGAGCGTGGTGAAGTCGGCGTCGCGCTTGCGGGCGGCGTCGTAACGGGCCTGCCAGCGTCGGCGGCCTTCCTCGATGGCGTCAGCGTCCATACCGTCGAATTTACTAGGACGTCCTAGTAAATGTCGATGGGAGACCGCCGTACGCGTGCCGTACGGCGGTCTCGGAGGTCGTTACGCCTTGGCGGGCGCGGGCGCGGCGTCACCGGCGAGCAGCGGCTCGACGTCCCGCGTGACCTGGCGTTCCACGAAGAAGGCGGCGAAGGGGATCGTGCCGGAGAGCAGGATCCACAGGAGCTTTCCGAACTTCCACCGGGCCTTGGAACCCAGGTCGAAGGCGAAGATCAGGTAGATGATATAGAGGACGCCGTGGGCCTGCGAGACCATGAAGGTCACGTCCTCGCCCGTGTCGAACCCGTACTTGAACACCATGCACGTGCAGAGCACGAGCAGCATGACGGCGGTCACATAGGCCATGACCCGGTAGCGGGTCAGCACGCTCCTCTTCATGACGACGAGCGTAACCGCCCGTTCCGGGCGATCTTCGCGCGGGACCCCCTCCACCAGGCGGGTCATTTCTCCTCGAAGTCGTGCGCCGCGATCCGCAGCGGCCGCAGCATCGCGAAGATCTCGCCGCACTCCTCGGCGTCGTACACCCCGAGGCCGAAGTCCATCGCCATCAGGTCCGAGGTGGCCGCCTCGACGACCTCGCGGCCCTTGTCGGTGATGGAGGCGAGGGTGCCGCGCCCGTCGTTGGGGTTGGGGCGCTTGGCCACCAGCCCCGACTTCACCAGCCGGTCCACCGTGTTCGTCACCGACGTGGGGTGGACCATCAGCCGCTCGCCGATCTTGGACATCGGCAGCTCGCCCTCCTTGGAGAAGGTGAGCAGCACCAGCGCCTCGTACCGGGCGAAGGTCAGGCCGTAGGGCTTGACCACCGCGTCGACCTCCGCGAGCAGGATCTGGTGTGCGCGCATGATCGAGGTGATGGCGCCCATGGAGGGGACCGGCCCCCAGCGGCGCTGCCAGAGCTCGTCGGCACGGGCGATGGGGTCGAAGGGGAGACTGAGCGGTTTCGGCACGCCGTCGACCTTACCGACTGGTCACATGCTGGTCAGCCCCGTCTCGCGGTTCGGTCCCCGGGCCGCCGCGACCCGGTGTCGCAGCCCAGCGGCTTGTGTCTGTTATGTCACGATTGCCCGGTCTGTTTGTCACTGGTTCACCGCCACACGAGGGGGCTGGATGTCCGGCCGCAGATCGCTCCGCGTACGCACCACCCTTCACCTGGCGGCCGCCTCCTGCGCCCTGGCGCTGACCGCCGCCGGCTGCGCGCCCCCCGGCGACGCCGGCGCCCAGGGCAAGGAGGGGCCCGCCCACGAGCCCGTCGGCCGCGCGGCACCCGCCAAGGGCTCGCCCTACTGGACCGACCCGCAGAGCCCCGCCGCCCGCCAGGTCGAGGAGTACGAGGCCCAGGGCCGGACCGGGGACGCCAAGCTGCTGCGGCGGATCTCCGAACGGCCCGCCGCGCAGTGGCCCGCCTGGAACGGTCCGGCGCCCGACATCCGGCGGGCCGTACGCGGGGCGGCGCCCGGCAAGCAGAAGGTCGTCCTCGTCGCGTACAACATCCCCCACCGCGACTGCGGCATGTACTCCAAGGGCGGGGCGGCGAGCGCCGAGGCCTACCGGGACTGGATCGGCGAGTTCGCCCGGGCCATCGGCGACGCGCCCGCCGTCGTCGTACTGGAGCCGGACGCCGTGCCGCACATGGTGGACGGCTGCACGCCCGCGCAGTACCACGAGGAGCGCTACGGGCTGCTCGCCGAGGCGGTCGGCCGCCTGAAGCGCCAGCCGCACACCCGCGTGTACCTGGACGCCGGCAACCCCGCCTGGATCAAGGACCCGGGCAAGCTGGTGGAGCCGCTGCGGCGGGCCGGCCTCACCGAGGCGGACGGCTTCGCGCTGAACGTGTCGAACTTCCAGACCACCACGTCGGTCACCGCCTTCGGGGCCCAGCTGTCCGCGCTGCTCGGCGGCGCCCACTTCATCGTCGACACCAGCCGCAACGGCGCCGGCCCGCTCGCCGGGGACGGCGAGGAGGCGTGGTGCAACCCGCCCGGCCGGGCGCTCGGCACACCCCCGACCGAGGACACCGGTGACGAGCGGGTCGACGCCTACCTGTGGATCAAGCGGCCGGGCGAGTCCGACGGCACCTGCCGGGGCGGCCCGGCGGCCGGGACCTGGTGGCCGGAGTACGCCCTGGGCCTGGCGCGCCGCGCCAAGGCCTGACGGCGCGGGGCGCGGGGCGCCCCGGCCCGCGGTCACGGCGCCCCGGCCGCCACCCCGCCCCACCGGCCGACCGGCCGACCGCCACGAGTCGGCCACCCGGGCGGGCGAACGGCGGGCTGAGCGACCGTCCGGCCCTCACGCCACCTGGACCCACTTCGCCACCGACGGCCGGCCGGCGTCGTCCACGACGAACAGCATGTACCAACCGGGCGGGACGAGGGTCCTGTCCAGCGGCGCCCGCACCGTCACCGTGCCCTTCCCCTTGGTCAGGCCCAGCTCGACCGAGCGCTGTTCCACGTCCGTCGTGTGCGTGACCGCACTGGGCCGCATCAGCCGCGCCTTGGTGATGCGGGAGGCGTCCTTGGTGCGGAAGGTGGCCCGGCCGTCGCGGTCGAGCCTGTCGGGGCCCGTGCCGAGCACCGGCCGGGCCTCGGCGCCGCCACCGTGCAGGTACGGCGGGGTGAAGATCTCCACGCGCTGCTCGAAGGTCCCCAGCTTGGTGTTGTCCTTGTCGTCGAAGAGCGGGTCGGAGCCGAAGGTCGCCACCCGCCCGTCCGGCAGCAGCAGCGCCTCGGAGTGGTAGTTGCGGCCGACGGTCGGCTCGGCGGCCTCCCGGAAGGAGTTGCTCGCCGGGAGGTAGAACTGCGCCTTGAGGATGTCGCTGCCGCTGCGGCCCCGGTACTTCTCGGACCCGCCGGTGGTGAAGACGGTGTCGTCGGGGAGGAGCACGCTGCTGAGGTAGCGGGTGCCCTGGGGCAGGGAGGGGCCGTTGCGGAACGCGGGCCGGGGCGCCTTGAGGTCGATGAGCGCGGTGCGGCCGGTGGCCAGGGGCGACTCGCCCACCCCGCCGCCGCCGAGCACCATCAGCTTCTGGTCCTGGGCGGGCGCCAGCAGCAGGGAGGCGGAGGTCTCCAGCTGGTCGGGGTCGGTGATGTTCCCGATCTCCTGGAAGGTGTTCTTCTTCAGGTCCCACAGGCCGGGCACGCGGCCCTTCTCGGCGGGCCCGTAACCGGCGTTGGAGCCGGTGTAGAGGAGCTTGCCGCCCTGGGTGAGGAAGAGCGCGGGGTAGGTCGGGAAGTAGCGGAAGGGCCCCTTGGTCCACTTCTTCGTCCTGGGGTCGTAGATCTCGTTGTCGCCCGGTACGACGTCGCCGACGTCGTTGAGGCCGGAGACGGCGAGTACCTTGCCGTCCTGGAGCGTCACCAGGGTGGGGTACCAGCGGGCGTCCTTCATGGGCGCGACGGGGACGTACTTCTCGGCCTTGGGGTCGAACTCGTACGCCGCCTTGATGCCCTGGAAGTCCTGCTTCTCGGTGGTGAGCTTCTGGGCGATGCCGTAGACGTTGTTCGCGTCCTTGCCCTTGAGGCCGAGGACCTTGTACTGGGCGGCCTCGGTGGTCAGCGCCTTGGGGCCCTCCTTGCGGGCCTCGACGAAGACCCGCGCCTCGGCGGCGGTGACCTTGGTCTCCCAGGGCTTCATCTGGCCGCTGGTGAAGTACGAGATCTTGAAGTCGCGCTTCGCCTTCGGCACGGTCACGTCGAACTTGGAGACGTACTCGACGCCGGTGGGCGAGCGGAAGACGGTGCCCTTCTTGAGGGTGACGGCCCGGTCCGGGCTCTCGTTCTTGACGCGCATGCCGCCGCCGGCGCGCTTCACCGCGCCGTCGAGGACCTCGTAGCGGGCGGTGCCGCCGGCCACCAGCAGCCGGCCGTCGGGCAGCTGGCTGTGGCCCGCGCAGAAGAAGTCCTCCGGGGTCGGGATCCTCTTGTAGGTGTTCTTGACCGGGTCCCACAGGACGGTCTCGAAAGTGCCCGCGTCGAACTTCTTCTGGTTGTTCCCGGAGCCCGCGATGAGCAGCACCTTGCCGGTGCGGAGGAGGGCGGCGTGGATGGCGTTGAGCCGGAAGTCGCCGGGCACGTCGAGCTGCTGCCAGGAGCCGTACTTCGCCTTGTAGCCGGGCTGGGAGATCTTGTACGCGTGGTACTTCTCCTGGGCGAAGGAGAGCGCGGCCGGTGCGTTCAGACCGGCGAGCAGCAGGACCGCCCCGCCTCCCAGCAGGGTCTTCTTCAGTTTTTTCGACGGCCGGTAGGCCATGGGTCAGTTCCCTCCTGTGGTCGTCGCGAACGCGGGCTCGGGCTCGTCGCCCCTCTCCGGCGTGACCTTCGTCGTCACCACGGGCACGGGCCCCGGCTCCGGGGCGCGCAGCCGGGCGCGGTCCCGGCGCTCCTGGAGCACGCCCCAGCCCCACACGGCGGCCGGCGAGAGCGCGATGGCGAGGGCGAGCAGCGCCCAGGTGCGCATCGCTGCGTGCGTGTGGTCGAGGACCACGGAGGCGAGGAGCGAGGCGGCGAGCACACCCGCCCAGGACAGGTGGATACGGAAGGTGGCCGGCCGGTCGGGGCTCGCCTCGCCGCCCTTGGGCGTGACGACGAACCGCCCGTCGGTGCGCAGCACGGCCGCTGCCAGCGACTTGAGGTAGATGGGCGCGCAGAGCGCGGACATCGCCATCCCGGCCAGTCCGCGGGACCCCTCCGGTTCGTGGGGGGAGACGTTGTGGCGGCGGTTCCACAGGTAGAGGCCGATCTGGAGGGCGGCGGCGTCGCTGTAGAGCATCAGCCAGACGGAGGACGACACCTGCGTGCCGGAGGCGCCCAGGCACAGGAACAGGACGCAGGACAGCACGCCGAGGAACCAGTTGACCGCCGTCATCGGGTAGTAGACGAGCATCAGCGTGTAGTTGAGCAGGCGGCCGGGGGGCAGCCGGAAGAACCCCTTCCCGTACTGCTTGAGGAGGGTCTCGTAGGTGCCGCGCGACCAGCGCAGCTGCTGGGTGAAGAAGTCGGTCCAGGAGGCGGGTCCCTCGCCGACGGCGAGGACGTCGGGCGTGTAGACGGACCGCCACAGGCGCCCGGTCAGCGGGTTGGTGGTGCGGTGCAGTTCGAACCCGGTGGCCATGTCCTCGGTGATCGAGTCGTACAGCCCGCCGATCTGGAGGAGGGCGGACACGCGTACGACGTTGTTGGTGCCCACGAACATGGGGGCGTGGTAGCGGTTGCCGGCGCGCTGGATCAGGGCGTGGAAGAGGAACTGCTGGGACTCGGCCGCCTTGGTGACGGGCGCCGTGTAGTTGCCGTACACCTGCGGGCCGACGACGAAGGCGATGTCGGGGTCGCGGAAGTAGCCGAGGGTGCGCTCCAGGAAGTTCGGCAGCGGTACGTGGTCGGTGTCGACGGAGGCGAAGAAGTCGTACTCGTCGCCGTGCATGGCGATCCAGGCGTTGTAGTTGCCGTGCTTGGTCCTGGCCTTGTGGACGCCTTTCGGGCGGTTCCAGGCGGGGACGCCGGCGCGGGTGAAGTGGCGCACGCCCAGTTCCCGGCACAGCGCCTTGGCCTGTCCGTCGTCGCCCTCGTCCAGCAGCCACACGTCCAGCGGTCCGGCGTGGGTGACGCGGACGGCGCCCTCGAGGGTGGCGCGGACCATGGAGAGGGGTTCCTTGCCCGGTACGTAGGTGGTGAGGAAGGCGACCCGGGTGCCCGTTTCCGGGGAGACGGGTACGGGGTCGCGGGCGACCATCGTGGCGTGGGCGATGGAGACGACGTTGATCAGCATGAACAGGCAGATGAGCCCGATCGACACCAGCATCACGGCGTCGAGCCTGACGAGCCACAGGTCGCCGCCCTCGCGTTCGGTCCAGTGGGTGGGCCAGACCAGGTAGACGAGCAGCACCGCCGAGAGCACCGGGGCGAGGGTCATCAGCAGGACGGCGCGTATTCGGTGCGGCTCCTGGGCGAGCAGACTGCGGTACTGGACCTGGTAGGCCGTCCGGTCCGGTTCCGTCAGGGGACCGGCGAGGCGGCTGTAGGTCTCGTAGTCGTAGCCTTCCGGCCGCACGGTGCCTCCAGCTGTCGAGCGGGTCGCTATAACCCCACAAAAGTGGAGATGTGGCGGTGTGTCGACTGGAGTCGTCCGAGCGGGCGTTTCTGTGCGGGCCGGGGCGGGACGGCGGCTCCGGGGGTTTCGGCCGGGTCCGGGACGCGAAGAACCCCGGTCCGCGCGGGACCGGGGTTCTCGGTGGGGTGCTCAGGCGGACAGGTGGCGCTCCACCGTCTCGACCTTGGCGGTCAGGCCGTCCGTGACGCCCGGCCGGACGTCGGCCTTCAGGACGAGCGAGACGCGCGGGGCGCGCGCCTCGACCGCGGCGACGGCTCGCTTCACGACGTCCATGACCTCGTCCCACTCGCCCTCGACGGAGGTGAACATCGCGTCGGTGCGGTTCGGCAGGCCCGACTCGCGGACCACGCGCACCGCGTCGGCGACGTACTCGCCGACCTCCTCGCCGACGCCCAGCGGGGTGACGGAGAAGGCGACGATCATGCGTTCACCGTGCCCTCGCGGCGGGCGCGGGAGGCGATGACGGCGTCGTCGGCGGCGCGCCGGAGCCTGCGGTCGGCGAAGAAGCCGCCGAAGGGCACGACGGAGAGGACGAAGTAGAGCGCGCCGGTCTTCAGGTCCCACTTGGTGCGGTTCCAGGCGTCCAGCCAGAAGAGCACGTACAGGACGAACAGCACGCCGTGGATCGCGCCCATGACCGGGACCGCGTTGAACTCCGTCGTGCGCTTCAGCACCGAGCAGACGAGCAGCAGGATGAACGACACGGCCTCCGGGGCGGAGACGAGTCGGAGGCGGTGGAGGGAGGCGGCGGTCTTGATGTCCACGAGGCAGCACCTTCGGCGTCGGTCGGGGGGCGACTGTCGCCCGCGCACGATCTTGTGAATGGATGCACAAGCGACCCGTTCATTGTGACAGGCGGCTTTGCCCGCCCGTTATCAGGGTCCGGATCCTCCTCAGGGACCTGTCTGCGCCCCCGGGCCACCGGATACCGTCGTCGCGTGGCAACGTTCCGACTCCAAGGCAGCAAAGTGCTCGCCGTCGACCTGACCGGCGACGCCGTCAAAGCGAAGAACGGCTCGATGGTCGCGTACGACGGCCAGATGGCCTTCAAGAAGATGTCCGGCGGCGGTGAGGGCATCCGCGGGATGGTCACCCGGCGCCTCACCGGCGAGCAGATGGAGATGATGGAGGTGAAGGGGCAGGGGACCTGCTACTTCGCCGACCGCGCCTCCGAGATCAACCTGGTGTCCCTGCACGGCGACAAGCTGTACGTCGAGTCCAGCAACCTGCTGTGCGCCGACGCCTCCCTGCGCACCGGCACCAGCTTCACCGGGCTGCGCGGCGGGGCGACCGGCACCGGGCTGTTCACCACCACCGTCGAGGGCACCGGGCAGGCCGCGCTCATGTCGGACGGCCAGGCCGTGGTGCTGCGGGTGACGCCGCAGTACCCGCTGTCGGTCGACCCCGGCGCGTACATCGCCCACCAGGGCAACCTCCAGCAGAACTTCCAGTCCGGTGTGACCTTCCGCACGTTCATGGGCGAGGGCGGCGGCGAGGCGTTCCAGATCCGCTTCGAGGGCGACGGCCTGGTGTACGTCCAGCCCAGCGAGCGCAACACGGTCGGAGGGGACGTCTGATGCCGTTCCGTGAGGTCAATCCGAAGATGGTCGAGGCGACCGTCTCGCCGGGACAGAAAATGTTCAGCCAGCGTGGCGCGATGCTGGCCTACCGCGGGGACGTCACTTTCACGCCGAACATGGCCGGCGGCCAGGGCGGCGTGATGTCGATGATCGGCCGGCGCGTCGCCGACGAGGCCACTCCGCTGATGACGGTGGAGGGCAGCGGCACGGTGATGTTCGGGCACGGCGGCCACCACATCCAGGTCGTCAACCTCTCCGGCGAGACGCTGTACGTCGAGGCCGACCGCCTGCTGGCCTTCGACGGCACCCTCCAGCAGGGCACGATGTTCATGGGCTCGCAGGGCGGCGTCATGGGCATGGTGCGCGGTCAGGTCACCGGCCAGGGCCTGTTCACCACCACCCTCAAGGGCCACGGCGCGGTCGCCGTGATGGCCCACGGCGGCGTGATCGAGCTGCCCATCACCCCGGGCCGCCCGGTGCACGTCGACCCGCAGGCGTACGTCGCCCACCACGGCGACGTGCGCAACAAGCTCTCCACCGCGCTCGGCTGGCGCGACATGGTGGGGCGCGGCTCCGGCGAGGCGTTCCAGCTGGAGCTGAGCGGCAGTGGTGCGGTGTACGTCCAGGCGTCGGAGGAGAAGCTGTGAGCACGCCCGTCATTCACGATCCCTCGACCCTGCCGAGCGACGACAACGTCAACGCGTACACCTTCTGCGTGGAGCTGAAGGGCTCCCAGTGGTTCCTCCAGAAGGGCAAGATGATCGCCTACTACGGGCGCATCGACTTCAACGGCATCGGTCACGGCCGGCTGGACCGGCTGGTGCGCTCCAGCTTCCACTCGCCGCTCCACGCGAGCGACTGGGTGGTGGCGGAGGGCAGCGGCAAGATGCTGCTCGCGGACCGCGCGTTCGACGTGAACTCCTTCGACCTCGACGAGGGCAACCTCACGATCCGGGCCGGCAACCTCCTCGCGTACCAGCCCTCCCTGGCCCTGAAGCAGTCGATCGTGCCGGGCTTCCTCACCCTGATCGGCACGGGGAAGTTCGTGGCGGCCTCCAACGGCCCGGTCGTCTTCATGGAGCCCCCGCTGCGGGTCGACCCGCAGGCCCTGGTCGGCTGGGCGGACTGCCCCTCCCCCTGCCACCACTACGACCACGGCTACATGACGGGCGTCATGGGCGGCCTGCGGGCGCTGACGGGCATCGGCGGCGCGTCGGGCGAGGAGCACCAGTTCGAGTTCGTGGGCGCCGGAACGGTGCTGCTCCAGTCGACGGAGGCGCTGATGCCGGAGCGGGCGACGGGCACCGTCCCGCACGAGGCGGGCGTCCCGGGGGCGGGATCCGGCCAGGGACAGCACGGGTCGGCACCGCGCCTTCCCGGACAGCTGGGGGACCTCCAGCGTCGCTTCGGGCTGTGAGCGGTAGTCTGCGGAGTGTGACGCCCTCGAACGTCTGCGCCCTTGACCCGGCACGGACGCGAGGACGGGGGGCCGGCGTGCCCGGCGTCACCGACCCTCATTCGTCCAGAATTCAACTTCTTAGGTAGAATCCATACATGGAGACCGAGACGGCCACCAACTGGCTGACCGATGCCGAGCAGTGCGCCTGGCGCACCTATCTGGACGTCAACAGGCTGCTGACGTACCAGCTGGAGAAGGACCTCCAGCCCTTCGGCCTGACCAACAACGACTACGAGATCCTGGTCAACCTCTCGGAGGCGCCCGACCGCCGCCTCCGGATGAGCGACCTGGCCGCCGCGACCCTCCAGTCCAAGAGCCGGCTCTCCCACCAGATCACCCGGATGGAGAACGCGGGGCTGGTACGCCGGGAGAACTGCGAGTCCGACCGGCGCGGGCTGTACGCGGTCCTGACCGAGCAGGGCATGGAGACCATGCAGAAGGTCGCCCCGCACCACGTCGACTCCGTGCGCAAGCACTTCATCGACCTGCTGGACCCCCAGGCCCTGGACGCCCTGCGCCAGTCCCTCAAACCCATCGCCGAACAGCTCCGCGGCCGGCGCGGCAAACCGTAACGGCGCCCTCACCCGCCCGCCGGCAGCCGCACCTCGAACAGCGCCCCGCCCGACGGCGCCCGGCGCACGGTCAGCGTGCCGCCGTGCCGTACGACCAAATCCCGGGCGATGGCGAGGCCAAGGCCCGCGCCGCCCTCGTCGCGGCTGCGGGCGTCGTCGAGGCGTACGAACCGTTCGAAGATCCGTTCCCGCTCGGGCTCCGGCACGCCGGCCCCGTCGTCCGCGACGGTGAGCACGACGTGCCGGCCCTCGCGGCGCACGGTCACCTCCACGGCCGACTCCGCGTGCCGCTGGGCGTTGTCCAGCAGGTTGCCCAGCACCCGCGCCAACTGCCCGCGCGACCCGTCGACCCCGGCCTCCCCCGCGTCGACCCGCACCGGCACCCGGCCGCCCGCCC
Organism: Streptomyces ficellus; assembly: GCF_009739905.1. Lineage (NCBI taxonomy): Bacteria > Bacillati > Actinomycetota > Actinomycetes > Kitasatosporales > Streptomycetaceae > Streptomyces > Streptomyces ficellus. The sequence continues at coordinate 2,202,305 of NZ_CP034279.1, forward strand.
GCTGCGCGGCCTCCTCCCGCACCAGGGCGGCCACATCGACCCGCCCCCGCCCCGGGCGCTCCCCGGCGTCCAGCCGGGCCAGCAGCAGCAGGTCGGCGGCGAGCTGCTGGAGCCTCACGGTGTCGGCGACCGCACCCGGGACGTCCAGCAGCTCCGGGTGCGCCGCCCCGACCTCCAGCTGGGTGCGCAGGCTCGCGATCGGGCTGCGCAGCTCGTGCGACGCGTCCGCGACGAACCGCCGCTGCCGCTCCACGCTCGCCTCCAGCGCGGCCAGCGTCTCGTTCGTCGTCCGCGCCAGCCGGGCCACCTCGTCGCGCGTCGCCGGCTCCGGGACCCGCCGCGTCAGGTCCTCCGACGCCGTGATCGCCGCCATCTCCCGCCGGATGCCCTCCACGGGCCGCAGCGCCCGCCGGGTCACCAGCCAGGTCACGCCGCCCACCACGAGCAGCAGCAGCGGCAGCGCGGCCAGCATCGCGTCGCGCACCCCCGAGACGGTCGCCTCCTCCGCGGCGAGCGGCGCCCCGGCGTACACGGTCACCTCGCCCTGCGGCCCGTCGGCCTTGACGGCGGCGAAACGGTACGCGGCGGTCTCACCGTCGACGGTGACGTCCCCCGACGAGTAGTCCACGTCCTCCGACACCTCCCCCGTGCCGGCCTCCCCGCCCCCGGGCACGGCCTTCGTGCCCGTACTCCCGGTGCCCGAGATCGCCTCGACGTCGTCCCCCACGGCGACGACCCGCCCCCGCTCGTCGACCACCTGCACCGGGTGCTCCTCGGTGTCGTCCGGCAGGTCCAGCCCCCCGAAGGGCGTGCCGCCCGCGACCTGCGAGGCCACCGACCGGGCCGACACCTCCGCCTGGAGCCCCGCCTGGTCCACGAGGTTGCCCCGCAGCACGCTCAGCAGGGCCACGCCCGCCACCACCAGGGCCAGCGCCACCACCAGCGTCGCCCCCAGCGCGGTGCGCGCGCGGACGGAACTCACCGCTCCTCCAGCCGGTACCCGGCGCCGCGCATCGTCGTGATGACGCCCGGCCCCAGCTTCCGCCGCAAGGTGCTCACGTACACCTCGACGATGTTCGGGTCGCCCTCGTACGCGAAGTCCCACACGTGCTCCAGGATCTCCGCCTTCGACACCACCTCGCCCGCCCGGGTGGCCAGCTGCTCCAGCACGGCGAACTCCTTCGCCGTCAGCGAGACCTCCTCGTCCCCCACCGACACCCGCCGGCTCGACGTGTCCACGCTCACCGCACCCGCCTTCAGCACCGGCGAGGGCACGCCCCCGCTCCGCCGCAGCAGGGCCTTCACCCTCGCCACCAGGACCACGTACGAGAACGGCTTGGTCAGGTAGTCGTCGGCGCCCGTGTCCAGCCCCTCGGCCTCGTCGTACTCGCCGTCCTTCGCCGTCAGCATCAGGATCGGTACGTCGTGCCCGGCCGCCCGCAGCGCCCCGCACACGCGGTAGCCGTTCATCCCGGGCAGCATGATGTCCAGCACCACCAGGTCGTACGCGCCGCTCCCCGCGCGGTGCAGGCCCTCGGTCCCGTCGTGGACCACGTCCACGGCGAACCCCTCGGCGCGCAGCCCGGCGGCGAGCGACAGGGCGAGCCGCTTCTCGTCCTCCACGATCAACAGACGCATGCGATCAGGGTCCCAAACGGAACCTGAAGAAGCCTTCAGCCGCTTTCAGGCTGCGTTCAGCGAGCCGTCGGCACCGTGGTTGTCGTACCGAACGCACGACCTCAACGGAGGCCCATCACATGAAGCGCAACCTGATCATCGCCACGGTCACCACGGCGGCCCTCCTGACGGGCGGCACGGCGGCCGCCTTCGCCGCCACGGGCGACGACGACGCGCCCGTCAAGGCCCCCAAGGTCACGGCCGAGCAGGCCCTGAAGGCGGCCGCGAGCCACGGCACCGTCGTGTCCCTGGACCTGGACGGCGACGACAACGGCAAGCAGGCCTGGGACGTCGAGGTCCTGACGAAGGACGGCAAGACGCAGGACTGGACGGTCGACGCGGTGACGGCCAAGGCGACGCAGGACAAGGACACGGACGACCAGGACGACTGACGCCCCCACGGCCCCGCACCCGGCGACGTACCCGGGGCGGGGCCGTGCAGGGTCGCCCCCGCAGCGGATCGGCGGCGAGATACGGCACCGTTTCATGCATGGGTGCCCCGCCGACCGCGAGGAGGCGAGCCCGGAGGGGCCACGCCCCACACCCACCGTGCGTATCCGCACCGCCCACCGGGCGAACCGGGACAAGGCACCGACCCGGTCCCGTTGTGCCCACCCTCCCCCAAGCTCTCGGCTTCGCTCGAGCAGGGGGGACCCCCATCGCCCTGCGGGACGACTGCCCACAACGGGGAGGGTGGGAGCCGCCCTGCGGGGCGATTGACCGCAGCCGGGTTGGGTCAGGCGCGGCAGTGGAGCATTTCCAGGGGCGGGTTGGCGTGGTAGTCCGCCCAGTGGTCCGCGCCGAACTCGCGCAGGCCCGCCTCCGACACCTCCAGCGGCACCCAGGTCAGCTCGCTGAACCCGGCCGCCCGCAGGCACTTCTCGTAGACGTCGCGGCGCGGCCGGTTGGCGACGAAGGAGACCGGCGGGTCGAGCAGCGCCGTGGTGCGGACCTGCGGGCCGGTCTCGCCCTCCTCGCCGGTGAGCTCGCTGCGGAAGCCGTACTTCTCCGGCGTCGGCCCGTCGAAGCGGAAGTCGGGCGACTGGTTCAGCGCGAAGAGTTCGCCGCCGGGCTTGAGGCTCCGGTGGACGTTGCGGCACATCCGCTCCGTGGTGGCGATGTCGTCCGCGTAGTTGAACAGCTGGACGGCGAGCGCGATGTCGAAGGGCTCCTCGAAGGACCGCAGTTCGGCCGCGTCGCCCACCTCGTAGCGCACGCCGAGGCCCTCGCGCTCCTCGATGGCCCGCGACACGGCGACCATCTCTCCGGAGATGTCGATGCCCAGCACGTCCGTCGCGCCGCGCCGCCTGAACTCCCGGCTGTAGAAGCCGGTGCCGGAGGCGAGGTCGAGGACCGACTTGCCGCTGACGTCCCCGACCAGGGCCAGGAACCCGGGCACCACCACGTACCGCTCCAGCGGCAGGGCCTTGAAGCCCTCGTACGCCTCGCCTATCCGGTCGTACTGCTGCACGCTCATGCTGCTGCTCCCCTGTGCGTCGTCGGTCCTGCCGGGCCCGCGCAGCAGTCTTGCCGCACGCCGCCGGACCGCCGTACAGGCAGAAGCCACAAAGATCGGGACACCGGCCGGGCGTCCCGCACAGGAGAAACGCACAAGGGGAACGCACGAACCGCGGGGCAGGCGCGCCGCTACCGCCCCGTCAGCCCCGCCACCAGTTCGTCGGCCGCCGCGTACGGGTCCAGCTCGCCCGCCACGATGCGCTCGGACAGCGCGTCCAGGCGCCGGTCGCCGTGCAGGTCGCCGATCCGCTCGCGCAGGGCGGTGACGGCGATGGTCTCGACCTCGTGGGCCGCCCGGGCGCGGCGGCGTTCAGTGAGGACGCCCCGTTCCTCCATCCAGGCGCGGTGCTTCTCCAGCGCCTCGACGACCTCGTCGACGCCCTCGCCGCGCGCGGCGACGGTCTTGACGATGGGCGGCCGCCAGTCGCCGGGGCCGCGGGACTCGCCGAGCCCGAGCATGTGGTTCAGCTCCCGGGCGGTCGCGTCGGCGCCGTCGCGGTCGGCCTTGTTGACGACGTACACGTCGCCGATCTCGAGGATTCCGGCCTTGGCGGCCTGGATCCCGTCGCCCATGCCGGGTGCGAGCAGCACCACCGAGGTGTCGGCCTGGGAGGCGATCTCGACCTCCGACTGTCCGACACCGACGGTCTCGACGAGCACGACGTCGCATCCGGCGGCGTCCAGTACCCGGATCGCCTGGGGGGCGGCCCAGGCGAGCCCGCCCAGGTGCCCCCGGGTGGCCATGGACCGGATGTAGACGCCGGGGTCGGAGGCGTGGTCGGACATGCGGACCCGGTCTCCGAGGAGCGCGCCGCCGCTGAACGGCGAGCTGGGGTCGACGGCGAGCACGCCGACCCGTTTCCCGGCCTTGCGGTAGGCGCTGACCAGCGCCGACGTGGAGGTCGACTTGCCGACGCCGGGTGAGCCGGTGAGGCCCACGACGTACGCGCCGCCGGACAGCGGTGCCAGCGCCGCCATCACCTCACGGAGCTGCGGGGACGCCCCCTCCACGAGCGAGATCAGCCGGGCCACGGCCCGGGGCCGGCCCTCCCGTGCCTGGGCGACCAGTGCGGGGACGTCCACCATCAGTTGCACCGCTCCTTACTCGCAGCGAGGTCTACTTGCCGTTGCCGGGAACGCGGATGATCAGCGCGTCGCCCTGTCCGCCGCCGCCGCACAGTGCCGCCGCGCCGGTGCCGCCGCCGCGCCGCTTGAGCTCCAGCGCGAGGTGGAGGACGACGCGGGCGCCGGACATGCCGATGGGGTGGCCGAGCGCGATCGCGCCGCCGTTGACGTTCACCTTTTCCGGGGACACACCGAGGTCCTTCATTGACTGGACGGCGACGGCGGCGAACGCCTCGTTGATCTCGATCACGTCAAGATCCGAGACGTCCAGCCCCTCCTTCTTCAGGGCGTGCCGAATGGCGTTCGACGGCTGGGACTGGAGCGAGTTGTCCGGGCCGGCCACGTTGCCGTGGGCGCCGATCTCGGCGATCCAGTCCAGGCCGAGCTCCTCGGCCTTGGCCTTGCTCATCACCACGACGGCCGCGGCGCCGTCGGAGATCTGCGACGAGGTGCCCGCCGTGATCGTGCCGTCCTTGGAGAAGGCGGGACGGAGCTTGCCCAGCGACTCCACGGTGGTCTCGGGGCGGATGCCCTCGTCCTTGCTGAAGACGACCGGCTCGCCCTTGCGCTGCGGGATCTCGACGGGCGTGATCTCGGCTTCGAAGAGGCCGTTCTTCTGCGCGGCGGCGGCACGCTGGTGGGACAGGGCGGCGATCTCGTCCTGGGCCTCGCGGGCGATGCCGAGGCGCGTGTTGTGCTTCTCCGTGGACTCGCCCATGGCGATGTTCTCGAAGGAGTCGGTGAGACCGTCGTACGCCATGGCGTCGATCATCTCGATCGCACCGTACTTGTAGCCCTCGCGGGACTTCGGCAGCAGGTGCGGCGCGTTGGTCATGGACTCCTGGCCGCCGGCGACGACGACGTCGAACTCTCCGGCGCGGATCAGCTGGTCCGCGAGGGCGATGGCGTCGAGCCCGGAGAGGCACACCTTGTTGATGGTGAGCGCGGGCACGTTCATGGGGATGCCGGCCTTGACGGCGGCCTGGCGGGCGGGGATCTGGCCGGCGCCGGCCTGGAGCACCTGGCCCATGATCACGTACTGGACCTGGTCGCCGCCGATGCCGGCCCGGTCGAGGGCGGCCTTGATCGCGAAGCCGCCGAGATCGGCGCCGGAGAAGGTCTTCAGCGAGCCGAGCAGGCGGCCCATGGGCGTGCGTGCGCCCGCGACGATGACTGAGGTGGTACCGGTCGTTCCAGACATGAGGCACGGCCCCTTGGATGTGGAGAGTGAACGAGGGTTTACCGCCAATGTACTGAGCGGTACGTGTCCTGGTCACCGGGCAGCCGGTGTGACGGCGCGCACGTTGCGTAACCACCTCCACCGCGCTGCACTGGTCCCATGCTGACGCGAATCGACCACATCGGAATCGCCTGTTTCGACCTCGACACGACCGTCGAGTTCTACCGTGCCACGTATGGCTTCGAGGTGTTCCACACCGAGGTCAACGAGGAGCAGGGGGTGCGCGAGGCCATGCTGAAGATCAACGAGACCTCCGACGGCGGCGCCTCCTACCTCCAGCTCCTGGAGCCGACCCGCGAGGACTCCGCCGTGGGCAAGTGGCTCGCCAAGAACGGCGAGGGCGTCCACCACATCGCCTTCGGCACGGCGGACGTCGACGGGGACGCCGCCTCGATCCGGGACAAGGGCGTGCGCGTGCTGTACGACGAGCCCCGCATCGGCTCCATGGGTTCCCGCATCACCTTCCTCCACCCCAAGGACTGCCACGGCGTCCTCACCGAACTCGTCACCTCCGCCGGGACGTCCTCGGCGGAGCACTGACCTCGGTGGAGCACTGACCTCCCGATTCCCGGCCCGGTAGAGTGGGCGGCTCCGGGCCGGGGCCGGAACGGGGCCGTGCCGCGCCGTCGTGGTCGAGCCACTCGATCTGACACCATTCCCCGGGGGGCCGTTCGCCGGCGAACGGTGCTCGTACCAAGAGTGTTGCGACCAGGGGACGGATGGGACCGCGCAGTGCGGGGCTACGAACGCCAGGAGAGCCACCGGGCTGACGACCACCTTTCGCGGTTCGAGGCCGAGATGGACCGGCTGAAGACCGAGCGGGAGAAGGCCGTCCAGCACGCCGAGGACCTCGGTTACCAGGTCGAGGTGCTGCGCGCCAAGCTCCATGAGGCGCGCCGCACGATCGCGTCCCGGCCGGCGTACGACAACGCCGACATCGGCTACCAGGCCGAGCAGTTGCTGCGGAACGCCCAGGTCCAGGCCGAGCAGCTGCGCTCGGACGCGGAGCGGGAGCTGCGCGAGGCCCGGGCGCAGACGCAGCGGATACTGCAGGAGCACGCGGAGCACCAGGCGCGTCTGCAGGCCGAGTTGCACGCCGAGGCGGTGCAGCGGCGCCAGCGGCTGGACCAGGAGCTGTCGGAGCGCCGCCAGACGGTCGAGGCGCACGTCAACGAGAACGTGGCGTGGGCGGAGCAGCTGCGGGCCCGCACCGAGGCGCAGGCCCGCCGACTGATGGAGGAGTCCCGCGCGGAGGCCGAGCAGTCCCTGGCCGCGGCCCGCGCGGAGGCCACCCGGCTCGCGGAGGAGGCGCGCCGGCGGCTGGGCGCGGAGACCGAGACGGCCCGCGCGGAGGCCGAGGCGATCCTGCTGCGGGCCCGCAAGGACGCCGAGCGGCTGCTGAACGCCGCGTCGACGCAGGCGCAGGAGGCCACCAGCCACGCCGAGCAGCTGCGTACGGCGACGACCGCCGAGTCGGACCAGGCGCGTCAGCAGGCGGCCGAGCTGAGCCGGTCGGCCGAGCAGCGGATGGCCGAGGCGGAGGAGCGGCTGCGCGAGGCCCGCGCGGAGGCGGACAAGGTCGTCGCGGAGGCCCGTGAGTCGGCGGCCAAGCGGCTGTCGAGCGCCGAGTCGGAGACCGAGCAGCGCACCCGTACGGCGAAGGCGGAGATCGCCCGGCTGGTCGGGGAGGCGACGAAGGAGTCCGAGGCGCTCAAGGCGGAGGCCGAGCAGGCGCTGGCCGACGCGCGCGCGGCGGCGGAGAAGCTGGTCGCGGAGGCGTCCGAGAAGGCGCGTACGGCGGCGGCGGAGGATTCGGCGGCGCAGCTCGCGAAGGCTGCCCGTACCGCCGAGGAGGTCCTGTCCAAGGCGTCGGAGGACGCGCAGGAGACCACCCGCAAGGCGTCGGAGGAGGCGGAGCGGATCCGCCGCGAGGCGGAGTCCGAGGCGGACCGGCTGCGGGCCGAGGCGCACGACACGGCGGAGCAGCTCAAGGGCGCCGCGAAGGACGACACCAAGGAGTACCGCGCCAAGACGGTCGGGCTCCAGGAGGAGGCGCGCCGGCTGCGGGGCGAGGCCGAGCAGCTGCGGGCGGAGGCGATCTCCGAGGGTGAGCGGATCCGGGGCGAGGCGCGGCGCGAGGCGGTCCAGCAGATCGAGGAGGCGGCGAAGACCGCCGAGGAGCTGCTGACCAAGGCGAAGGCGGACGCGGACGAGCTGCGGACCGGGGCGGCGGCGGAGAGCGAGCGGGTCCGCACCGAGGCGATCGAGCGGGCGACCGCCCTGCGCAAGCAGGCCGAGGAGACGCTGGAGCGCACCCGCGAGGAGGCCGACCGGCTGCGCGCGGACGCCGAGGAGCAGGCGGAGTCGGTGCGGGCGGCGGCCGAACTGGCCGCGGCGGAGCTGCGCGAGGAGACCGAGCGGGGCATCGCGGCCCGGCAGGCGGAGGCCGCCGAGGAGCTGACGCGGCTGCACACCGAGGCGGAGGCCCGTCTCTCCGCGGCCGAGCAGGCGCTGTCCGACGCGCGGTCGGAGGGCGACCGGATCCGCCGCGAGGCCGCCGAGGAGACGGAGCGGCAGCGCGGCGAGGCCGCCGAGCGGATCCGTACGCTCCAGGCGCAGGCCGAGCAGGAGGCGGAGCGGCTGCGCACCGAGGCGGCGGCGGACGCGTCGGGCGCCCGTGCCGAGGCGGAGAACGCGGCGGTGCGGCTGCGCACGGAGGCGGCCGCGGAGGCTGAGCGGCTGAAGTCGGAGGCGCAGGAGTCGGCCGACCGGGTGCGGGCGGAGGCGCAGGCGGCCGCCGAGCGGGTCACGGCCGAGGCGGCCGAGGAGCTGGCCGCCGCGCGGGAGGAGGCGAACCGGCGCCGCCGCGAGGCGGAGGAGACGCTGGGTGCCGCGCGCGGCGAGGCGGACCAGGAGCGGGAGCGGGCGCGCGAGCAGAGCGAGGAGCTGCTGGCGTCGGCGCGCAAGCGGGTCGAGGAGGCGCAGACCGAGGCGCAGCGGCTGGTCGAGGAGGCGGACCGGCGGGCGACCGAGATGGTGTCGGCCGCCGAGCAGACGGCGCAGCAGGTGCGGGACGCGGTCGCGGGGCTGCACGAGCAGGCCGAGGAGGAGATCGCCGGGCTGCGGTCGGCGGCCGAGCATGTCGCGGAGCGCACGCGCGGCGAGGCGCAGGAGGAGGCGGACCGGGTCCGTTCCGACGCGTACGCGGAGCGGGAGCGGGCCGCGGAGGACGCCGGCCGGGTCCGGCAGCGGGCCCAGGAGGAGGCGGAGGCCGCCAAGGCGCTCGCGGAGCGCACGATGGCGGACGCGATCGCGGAGTCGGAGCGGCTGAGGTCGGACACGGCCGAGTACGCGCAGCGGATGCGGACGGAGGCGTCGGACGCGCTGGCGTCGGCGGAGCAGGACGCGACGCGGACGCGGGCGGAGGCCCGGGAGGACGCGAACCGCATCCGGTCGGAGGCGGCGGAGCAGGCGGACCGGCTGGTCGGCGAGGCGACGGGCGAGTCGGAGCGGATGACCGCCGAGGCGGCCGAGCTGCTGGCGACGGCGGAGCGGGACGCGGCGCGGCTGCGCGCGGAGGCCGAGCAGGTCAAGGCGGACGGCGAGGCGCGGGCCGAGGAGTTGCGGGCGGCCGCCCGGGCGGACGGCGAGCAGGTCCTGGACGAGGCGCGGAAGGCGGCAGACAAGCGGCGCGCGGACGCGGCCGAGCAGGCGGACCAGCTGATCGGCGAGGCGACGGGCGAGGCCGAGCGGATCGGCGCGGAGACCGCGGAGCGGGTGGAGCGGCTGGTCGCGGAGGCGACGGCGGAGGCCGAGCGGCTGGTGGCCGAGGCGACCGGCGAGGCGGAGCGGCTGCGGGCGGAGGCCGCGGAGACCGTCGGTTCGGCGCAGCAGGCCGCGGAGCGGATCCGCGCGGAGGCGGAGCGGCTGCGCACGGAGTCGGAGGCGGCGGCCGAGCAGCTGCGCTCCGAGGCGCGGTCCGAGGCGGACCGGGTGGTGGACGAGGCGCGCGAGGCGGCGGCCAAGCGGCGGGCGGACGCGGCGGAGCAGGCCGACCAGCTCGTCGCGAAGGCGCAGGAGGAGGCGCTGCGGGCCACGGCCGAGGCGGAGTCGCAGGCCGACACGATGGTGGGCGCGGCGCGCAAGGAGGCGGAGCGGATCGTCTCGGAGGCGACCGTCGAGGGCAACTCGCTGGTGGAGAAGGCCCGTACGGACGCGGACGAGCTGCTGGTGGGTGCGCGTGGTGACGCGACGGCCATAAGGGAGCGGTCGGAGGAGCTGCGCCGGCGTACCGAGGCGGAGATCGAGGAGCTGCACGAGCGGGCCCGCCGGGAGAGCGCGGAGCAGATGAAGTCGGCGGGCGAGCGGGTCGACAAGCTGGTGAAGGCGGCGACCGAGCAGCGGGCCGAGGCGGAGGCGAAGGCCAAGGAGCTGCTGGCGGACGCGAATTCGGAGGCGAGCAAGGTCCGGATCTCGGCGGTGAAGAAGGCGGAGGGGCTGCTGAAGGAGGCGGAGCAGAAGAAGGCGACGCTGACCCGCGAGGCGGAGAAGATCAAGGCGGACGCGGAGCGCGAGGCCGGGAAGATGATCTCCGAGGGGAAGCGGGAGCTGGAGGTTCTGGTGCGCCGCCGGGAGGACATCCAGGCCGAGATCTCCCGTGTCCAGGACGTACTGGAGGCGTTGGAATCTTTCGAGGCTCCCACGGGGGGTACGAAGGAGGGCGGGGTCAAGGCCACCGCGGCCGCGGGGGTTACCCGTTCGAGTGGCAAGTCAACCGACGAGTAAGCCACTCAAAAGGCTGGACATTCTCCGGTTTGAACGGGCATCCGCTCGAAGACACGCCGCGTGGACCCCTAGGATTCCCCCTAACACCTCACCGGTCTCATTCGACAGGAACCCCATGAGCGACACTTCCTCCCCCTTCGGCTTCGAGCTCGTGCGGCGTGGTTACGACCGCGGTCAGGTGGATGACCGCATTACCAAGCTCGTCGCCGACCGAGACAGTGCTCTGGCCCGAATCACCTCTCTGGAAAAGCGCATCGAGGAGCTCCACCTCGAGACGCAGAACGCCCAGGCCCAGGTCAGCGACGCCGAGCCGTCGTACGCCGGTCTGGGTGCGCGCGTCGAGAAGATCCTCCGCCTCGCCGAGGAGGAGGCGAAGGACCTGCGCGAGGAGGCCCGTCGCGCCGCCGAGCAGCACCGTGAGCTGGCCGAGTCGGCCGCGCAGCAGGTGCGCAACGACGCCGAGTCGTTCGCGGCGGAGCGGAAGGCGAAGGCCGAGGACGAGGGCGTCCGGATCGTCGAGAAGGCCCAGGGCGAGGCGAACTCGCTGCGCGCCGAGGCGCAGAAGGACGCGCAGTCCAAGCGCGAGGAGGCGGACGCCCTCTTCGAGGAGACCCGTGCGAAGGCCGCGCAGGCCGCCGCCGACTTCGAGACGAACCTCGCCAAGCGGCGCGAGCAGTCCGAGCGTGACCTGGCGTCGCGCCAGGCGAAGGCGGAGAAGCGTCTCGCCGAGATCGAGCACCGGGCGGAGCAGCTGCGCCTGGAGGCCGAGAAGCTGCGCACGGACGCGGAGCGCCGGGCCCGTCAGACGGTGGAGACGGCGCAGCGTCAGGCCGAGGACATCGTGGCGGACGCGAACGCCAAGGCGGATCGTATCCGCAGCGAATCGGAGCGCGAGCTGGCGGCGCTGACGAACCGTCGCGACTCGATCAACGCCCAGCTGACGAACGTCCGCGAGATGCTGGCGACGCTGACGGGTGCGGCCGTGGCCGCGGCCGGTTCCCCGGCGGACGACGAGCCGGTCTCCCGCGGCGTCCCGGCGCAGCAGACCCGCTAGTCACCTGTAAGCGCTGAGGGCCCTGCGGGGCCCACGACGCGCACATCCGGAACGGACGTGCGCGCGTGGGCCCTGCAGGGCCCTTCCCGTCTTCCGGCCGCGTCCTCTCCGGGGCGCGTGCGCGCGCGTGTGCGGCCGGAAAGGCGTGTCATTCCGGTGGCGGGCCGCTGCGGGCGCCCGTAGCGTGGTCGGGTGATCGAGCTCGAGGGGCTTACGAAACGATTCGGCAAGAAGACGGCGGTCGACCATCTCTCCTTCCAGGTCCGCCCCGGCGTGGTGACGGGTTTCCTCGGTCCGAACGGGGCGGGCAAGTCGACCACGATGCGGATGGTGCTGGGTCTGGACCACCCGACCAGCGGCACGGTCCGGATCGACGGCAAGCACTACCGGGAGCTCGACGAGCCGCTGAAGTACATCGGCGCCCTGCTGGAGGCACGCGGGCTGCACGGCGGGCGGACCGCGTACAACAACCTGCTGTGCCTGGCGCAGTCCAATCGCATTCCGGAGAGACGGGTCCCGGAGGTGCTGGACCTCGTCGGACTCACGGCCGTGGCCCGGAGGAAACCGAAAGGTTTTTCGATGGGTATGGGTCAGCGGCTGGGAATCGCCGCCGCTCTCCTGGGTGACCCGCAAATCCTTATGTTCGACGAACCCGTCAATGGTCTGGACCCCGAGGGAATTCACTGGATCCGCAATCTGATGAAGGCGCTGGCCGGCGAAGGCCGGACGATCTTCGTTTCCAGCCATCTGATGAGCGAAATGGCCCTCACCGCCGACCACTTGATCGTGATCGGGCAGGGCAAGCTGCTCGCGGACACCTCGATGGCGGATTTCATCCACCAGAACTCCCGCAGTTATGTACGGCTGCGCTCCCCTCAGCGCGAGCAGCTGCGCGACGCGCTCCACGACGACGGGCTCACGGCGGTCGACGCCGCGAACGGCACGCTGGAGGTCGACGGCGCGACGACCGAGCGGATCGGTGACCTGGCGGCCCGCCACGGGATCACGCTGCACGAGCTGAGTGCCCAGCGGGCCTCGCTGGAGGAGGCGTTCATGCAGATGACGGCGGCGTCGGTGGAGTACCACGCCCACTCCGCGCCCGGGCCCCAGTGGCAGAAGGAGGTCTGACGATGGCGTCGGCACCCGCGGTCCTCCGGTCGGAGTGGACCAAGATCCGTACGGTCTCCTCGACCGTCTGGACCCTGGCCAGCGCGCTGGTCGTCACCGTCGCCATGGGCGCGGCCCTGTCCGCCCTGGTGAACGAGACCTTCGAGGAGATGCCCGAGATCGAGCAGGCCACCTTCGACGCGACCGTCGTCAGCTTCTCCGGCATGCTGCTGGGCCAGCTGGCGATGGTGGTGTTCGGCGTGCTGGTGGTCGGCACCGAATACAGCACCGGCATGATCCGCACGTCGCTGGCTGCCGTGCCGCAGCGGGCGTCCTTCCTCTTCAGCAAGATCGCGGTCGGCGGGGCGCTGGCCCTCGTCGTGGGTCTGGTGACCAGCTTCCTGACCTTCTTCCTCGGCCAGGCCCTGCTCGGCGAGCACCGCACCGGCATCGGCGAGGAGAACGTGCTGCGCGCGGTGATCGGCGGCGGTCTCTACATGGGCCTGATGGCGGTGTTCTCGATGGGCGTGGCGGCGATGCTGCGCTCGACCGTGCTGTCCCTGGGCATCCTGGTGCCGTTCTTCTTCCTGATCTCCCAGATCCTCTCGGCGGTGCCGAAGGCCAAGGAGGTCGCCGAGTACTTCCCCGACCAGGCCGGCTCCACGATCATGCAGGTGGTCCCGGGGGCGCTGGGCAGCGATCCGGCACCGTACAGCCCGTGGGGCGGCATGGGGATCATGGCGCTGTGGGTGGTGGCGGCCCTGGCCGGCGGGTACGTGGTGCTGAAGCGGCGGGACGCGTAACGGCCCGGTCCCATCTGTTCCCGACCTTCGGTGGAACCGTCAAGGTGCGGATACCCTCTTACCTCTTACGGGGGTCCTGCGTCAGCGTGCCGCGGGCCCGACGACGCGAACACCTGTCGATGGGGCTGGAGAATGATCGAGGCAGTCGGCCTGACGAAGCGCTACGGCGCCAAGACGGCCGTGTACAACCTTTCCTTCCAGGTGAGGCCGGGGACCGTGACCGGCTTCCTGGGACCGAACGGCTCCGGCAAGTCCACGACGATGCGCATGATCCTCGGGCTGGACCGGCCGACGTCCGGCCATGTGACCATCGGCGGCCACCCCTTCCGGCAGCTGCCGAACGCGCCGCGGCAGGTGGGCGCCCTGCTCGACGCCAAGGCCGTGCACGGCGGCCGCACCGCCCGCAACCACCTGCTGTCGCTGGCGCAGCTCGCCGGCATCCCGGCGCGCCGCGTCGACGAGGTGCTCGGGGTCGTCGGCCTCCAGGACGTGGCCCGCAAGCGGTCCAACGGGTTCTCGCTCGGCATGGGGCAGCGCCTCGGCATCGCCGCCGCGCTGCTCGGCGACCCGCAGGTGCTGCTGTTCGACGAACCGGTCAACGGCCTGGACCCCGAGGGCATCCTCTGGGTGCGCAACCTGATGAAGGCGCTGGCCGCCGAGGGCCGGACGGTCTTCGTCTCCTCGCACCTGATGAGCGAGATGGCCCTCACCGCCGAGCACCTCATCGTCATCGGCCGCGGCCAGCTGCTGGCCGACATGAGCGTCAAGGACTTCATCTCGGCCAACTCCGCGGACTTCGCGCGGGTGCGTACGCCGCAGACCGACCCCGCGCAGCGGGACAAGCTCATGGGCGTGCTCGCCGAGGCCGGCGGCCAGGTCCTCTCGGAGCCGGACGGCGCCCTGCGCGTGACCGGGCTGCCGCTCCCCCGCATCAGCGACCTCGCGCACGAGGCCGACGTACGCGTCTGGGAGCTGTCGCCGCACCAGGCCTCGCTGGAGGAGGCGTACATGCGCCTGACCCAGGGCGCCGTGGACTACCGCTCGACGACCGACCAGCGGGCCGGCCTGATGCAGCAGCCGGACCCGATGGGCTACGCGCCCCCGCAGCAGGTCGCCGTCCCGGACGTGCCGCAGCAGGGCTGGTACGCCCCGCCGCCGCCCGGACAGAACCCGTACGCGGCCGGACAGCAGCACCCCGCGCCGCCGGCCCAGCAGCCCGCGCCGCCCGCCGGCCCCCCGGCGCCCGTGCAGGCCCCCGCCGCGCCGCCCGCGCCCGCCGCGGCCCCCGCAGACCTGAGCAAGAGCGAGGACGCCCGATGACCACCGCCCCCTACCAGCAGCAGCAGTACACCTCCCCCATCCCGGTGCGCCGCGCCCACCTCGGGGACGCGCTCGCCTCGGAGTGGACGAAGATCCGCTCGGTGCGCTCCACGATGTGGACGCTCGGCGTGATGGTCCTGCTCATGGTCGGCGTCGGGCTGCTCGCCGTCGTCGCCATCAACGCGACCGACACGGACATGGGCGGGGAGCCCGTCCTCGGGCTGGGCTTCAACGGCGTGCTGCTCGGCTCGATCTGCGTCGTCACGCTGGGCGTGCTGACCATCTCGTCCGAGTACGGCACCGGCATGATCCGTACGACGCTGACGGCGTGCCCGAGCCGCAGCCGGGTGCTGGCCGCCAAGGCCATCGTCTTCTTCCTGGTCACCCTGGTGGTCACCTCGATCACGGCGGCCCTGGTCGCGGCGATGCAGAGCGCGATGCTCGACGGGGGCAGCGCCACCGGTGAGCAGTGGGTGCGCGCGACGCTCGGTGCGGGCCTGTTCACGGCGGTGCTCGGCCTGTTCGCGATGGCCGTGGGCGCGCTGGTCCGCCACTCGGCCGGGGCGATCACCATCATGATCGGCCTGATGCTGCTCCCGCTGGTGGCCGGCATGTTCATGTCCTCGATGCCGGAGGTGCAGGAGTTCCTGTTCCAGTACTCGGTGCCGAGCCTGCTCATCGCCTTCTACAGCGAGACGGGTCTGACCGAGGGGGGCCCGCACGGCTGGACGCCGCTGTGGATCCTGAGCGGCGTGACCGCCGTCATGCTGGCCGGCGCGTTCTTCGCCACGGAGCGGCGCGACGTGTGATCCGGGCGGGCCGGCCCGGCGCACGGGCCGGCTCCTCCCCGGCGCGGCGATCCGGGAGGACGTCGGGCACACACATTTCCTGCGGAATTCCCGCCGTCGGCCTTTTTCTGGGCGCCGCACTGCCCTAAACTCTGCACAATGCGTATTCTCGTAACCGGCGGAGCCGGATTCATCGGCTCGGAGTTCGTACGCCAATTGATAAAGGGCTCCCTCGCCCTCACCGCTTCACAGGTCACCGTACTGGACAAGCTGACCTATTCCGGAGTCCTCGCCAACCTGGATCCGGTGGCGGGCATGCCGGGCTATTCGTTCGTGCGGGGCGACATCTGCGACCCGGCGGTCGTGGACGAGGTCATGGCGGGGCAGGACGCCGTCGTGCACTTCGCCGCCGAGTCGCACGTGGACAGGTCCATCTCCGACGCCGGGCCGTTCGTCACCACGAACGTGCTCGGCACGCAGGTCCTGCTGGACGCGGCCCGCCGGCACGGCGTGGGGCGGTTCCTGCACGTCTCGACGGACGAGGTGTACGGGTCGATCAGCGAGGGGTCGTGGCCGGTGGGGCAGCCGCTGGCGCCCAACTCGCCGTACGCCGCCTCCAAGGCCGCGTCCGACATGATGGCGCTCGCGCAGCACCGCACACACGGCATGGACGTCGTCATCACGCGCTGCTCGAACAACTACGGCCCTTACCAGTTCCCGGAAAAGGTGATTCCCCTTTTCATCACCCGGCTGTTCGCCGGTAATTCCGTTCCCCTTTACGGAGACGGTGGGAACGTGCGCGACTGGCTCCATGTCAGTGACCATTGCCGGGGAATAGGACTGGCGCTCTCACACGGGCGGGCCGGGCAGGTGTACCACTTGGGCGGCGGTCAGGAGATGAGTAATCTCCAGCTCGTCGAAGAGCTGCTGCGCGCCACCGGAACGGGGTGGGAACTCGTGGAACGGGTGGCCGATCGCAAGGGACACGACCGGCGCTATTCGCTCGACATCGGCAGGAGTCGCGAGGAGCTGGGCTACGAGCCCCTCATCCCCTTCGGCGAGGGGCTCGCCGACACCATCGCCTGGTACCGCGACAACGAATACTGGTGGGAGCCGCTGCTCGGCGGCGCCGCCCGCCTCGCACCGGCCGGATGAACAGCGGGCGCCGCCTGTCGTTCCCGACAGGCGGCGCCCGCTCGTACGCGGTTCCCGCTCACAGGCGCACGGCGCCCGCGTTGACGCACGAGAGCAGCGTCCGGGCCTGGACGTTCAGGTAGTGGCCGTGCGAGGACAGGGCGCTCAACTGGTCCGGCGTCGCCCACTGGTAGCCGGGCCCGGGGTCCAGCGGGGCTACGGTGTCGTCGGCCTCGACGAACATGTACCGGATCTCGGCGTTGAGGAACCGACCGCCCTCCTCCGAGTGGACCGCCTCATAGCGGACCCGGCCCTCCTCCGCCGCCGCCAGAACCGTGTCGAGGAACGCGGGACGCCGCTCGCGCGGCAGGTGCTGCCAGTTCCTCGGTGTGGCCTGGACCGTCGGGGCCAGTTCGACCCTGTCGAGGAAGCCGGCCTCCATCTTGGCGTTGACCAGCAGGTGCGGTACACCGTCGACAACGCGGTACAGGAAGGCGGCGACGCCCGTGTCGCAGGGCTCGATCAGGGGCTGGGACCAGCCGGTGACCTCGCGGCTGCCCGCCTCGACGGCGACCCCCGTGACACGGAAGTAGCGGCCGTCGGGCCGGGCGAGGCCGTGCGCGTCACGCTCCCAGCCGTCGACGTCGGCCAGCGGTATCGTCCGCGCCTCCACCTCGTGGCGGGCCCGCTCCGCGGTGAACCACGAGAGCAGCTCCGTGTCGGAGCGCAGCGCGCCCGTGCCGGGCTCCGCGACCGGGAAGCAGGAGATGACCGTACGGGCGTCCATGTTGACCACGTTGTCCAGCCGCAGCAGCTCCCCGATCTGGCCCAGGGTCAGCCAGCAGTAGTCGGGCGCGACCGGAACGTCCGCCTCGGTCTCGACCAGCATGTTGCGGTTGACCTTGCGGTAGAACCACGCGCCGTGCTCCGACTGGAGCGAGTCGCTGAGGATCCGCCCCGAGCTCCGGTCGGTGAAGTGTTCCAGGTAGGCGACGCCGGAGCCCTGGTGGACCCGCTGGTAATTGCTGCGGGTGGCCTGGACGGTCGGCGAGATCTGGAGCAGGTTGCGGTTGCCGGGTTCCATCTTGGCCTGCACCAGGAAGTGGAGGACCCCGTCGAACTCCTTGGCGAGGATGCCGAGGATGCCGACCTCCGGCTGGTGGATGATCGGCTGGCGCCACTCGGGCACCGGCCCCTCCCCCACGGTGACCGCGAGCCCCACCACGGAGAAGAACCTGCCGGTGTGGTGGCGCAGGTCGCCCGTACCCGGTGCGAAGGACCATCCGTCCAGGCCGTCGAGCGGAACGCGCTCCACCCGGAAGCGGTGGGCGCGGGCCCGCTCGGCCAGCCAGCCGGCGACCTGGTCCGTCCGCAGGTGGCAGCCGCCGCCCGTGGCGGCCGCCGACCGGGCGAGCCGGGCGGACAGCGACTGCTCCACGCGGGGGCGCAGGCGGGTGGGGACGGCGGTGCCGGCGCTCATGACGCCTGCCGTCCCCGCACGTCCGCCAGGTGGGCGACGGTGCGGCGCAGCGCCTCCTCCAGCGGGGTGCGCGGGCTCCAGCCGGTGGCGGCGCGGAACGCCGAGGCGTCGACGGCGATGTCGGCGAAGTCGCCGGGATCCGCGTGGCCCGGCGGGTCCACGGACAGCACCGGCACGGGCGGCTTGCCCGTGTGCGCCGCGACCAGGTCGGCGACCTGCTGGAAGACCTCGCCGAGCGGCCGGGCGACACCGGTGCCCACCAGCCAGTGGCGGCCGGCGAGTGCCTCGGGGCGTCCGGCGCCGGCGACCAGGGCGCGGGCCACGTCGTCCACGTACACCAGGTCGCGGCGGACCGTGCCGTCGTGCCACATGGTGATCGGCTCACCGGCAAGCGCCCGGCGGGTCATCGCCGAGACGACGCCGCGGTCGTCGGCGGTGGAGTCCGGACCCGAACCGAACACGGTGGGCAGCCGCAGGGAGGTGCCGTGCAGCACGCCACGGGCGTGGGCGGCCAGCAGGAGCCGCTCGGCGGCCAGCTTCTGCCGGTCGTACTCCCCCGACGGCCGGTCCGGCTCGGTGCCGTCGAGCACCTTGCCCCCGGTCGGGCCCGCCTGGCCCACCGTGCCGGTGAACAGGACCGTGGCGCGCGCACCGGTGCCCCGGTCGGCGAGGGCGGTGACGAGGTCGCGGACCAGGCCGACGTTGACCCGCTCGGCCTCGGTGTCGCCGTCCTCGATGCGCCAGGTGGAGGTGGCGGCACTGTAGAGGACGGTGTGGATGACGACGTCGGCGCCGTCGACGGCCGCGGCCACTTCGCCGGGGCCGGTGAGGTCGGCGGCGCGGACCTCGATGTCGGCGCGCGCGCCGGCGGGGACGGGTGCGGGCCGCCGGGAGACGGCCCGCACCCGCACCGGCTCACCGGCCAGCTCACGCAGCACGGCGGAGCCGATGAAGCCGGTCGCGCCGAGCAGGGTGATCAGCGGGGTGGTCATCCCCACAGCGCGGCCTCGACCTTCTGGCAGTCCTCGTAGGTGGGGAGCATGCCCAGCTCCTTGGCCTCGGCGAGGGTGGGCGCCACGCTGTCCCGCTCCGACTGGGCGAAGTCGAAGCCGTCGGGCAGGGCCAGGCCCAGCTCCGGGTCGAACGGGCTGATCGCGTACTCGTTCTCCGGTATGTAACCGGCGGCCATCACGTACACGATCATGGAGGCGTCCTGAAGCGACAGGAAGGCGTGGCCGACGCCGTCCGGAACGTACAGGGCCTTGCAGGTGTCACCGCTCAGCTCGGTGGTGAGCCACTGTCCGAACGTCGGGGAGCCCAGGCGCAGGTCGACCAGGAAGTCCTGCACCTTTCCGTGCGGGCAGTAGACGTACTTGGCGCGCCCGGGCGGGGTCTTGCTGAAGTGGACGCCGCGCAGCACGCCGCGGGCGGAGACGTTGTGGCTGATGTCGCGGACGGGGAAGATCGTGTGGCCTACGCCGCCGGTGAAAGCGGCGTCCT
The DNA here is from genome assembly GCF_009739905.1 of Streptomyces ficellus. Classification (NCBI taxonomy): domain Bacteria; kingdom Bacillati; phylum Actinomycetota; class Actinomycetes; order Kitasatosporales; family Streptomycetaceae; genus Streptomyces; species Streptomyces ficellus. The sequence continues at coordinate 2,221,836 of NZ_CP034279.1, forward strand.
GGTACGGGGACGAGAAGTGGCCCCGGTGGTCCTTGTACACGGGCGGCGTGAACGCGAAGACGCCCTCGATGGCCAGGCTCTGTACCTGCATGGTGGTCGTTCCTTCCGATGGGGTGATCACAGGGCGGCCAGGACGTCGCGGAGGGCCGCGATGGTCTTCTCCTGCACGGCCTCGGGCAGCGACGGGTACATCGGCAGGGAGAAGATCTCCCCGGCCAGCCTCTCGGTGACGGGCAGCGAACCCTTGGGCCAACCCAGGTGCTCGAAGCCCGACATGGTGTGCACCGGCCACGGGTAGCTGATGTTGAGGGAGATGTCGTGGGCCTTGAGGGCCTCGATGATCTCGTCGCGGCGCGGGTGGCGGGCGACGTACACGTAGTACACGTGTGTGTTGCCGTCGTTGGTGGCGGGCAGCTGGAGGCGGCCGGGGCCGGTCAGGTCGGCGAGGCCCTCCTCGTAGCGCCGGGCCACCGCGTTGCGGCCCTCGATGTAGCTGTCGAGGCGGGCGAGCTTGGTGCGCAGGATCTCGGCCTGCACCTCGTCCAGCCGAGCGTTGTGCCCCGGGGTGCGGACGACGTAGTAGACCTTGTCCATGCCGTAGTAGCGCAACTGCCGCAGGGCGCGGTCGGTTTCGTCGTCGGCGGTGATCACCGCGCCGCCGTCGCCGTACGCGCCGAGGACCTTGGTGGGGTAGAAGGAGAACGCCGCGGCGTCGCTCATCGTGCCGGCGAGGCTGCCGTGGTGGCGGGCGCCGTGCGCCTGGGCGCAGTCCTCCAGGATCTTCAGCCCGTGCTTCTCGGCGATCCGCCGCAGCGGCGCCATGTCGACGCACTGGCCGTAGAGGTGGACCGGCAGGAGCACCTTGGTGCGCGGGGTGATCGCGGCCTCGACCTGGTCGGTGTCCATGAGGAAGTCCTCCTCGCGGACGTCCACGAACACGGGGGTCGCACCGGCGCCCATGATGGCGACGACGGTGGGAGCCGCCGTGTTGGAGACGGTGATGACCTCGTCGCCGGGGCCGACGCCGAGGGCCTCCAGGGCGAGCTTCAGGGCGTTGGTGCCGTTGTCGACACCGGTGCAGTGGCCCACCCCGTGGTAGCCGGCGAACTCCTGCTCGAAGCCCTGGACGCTGTCGCCGAGGACCAGGCGGCCGGAGGAGAACACCTTCTCGACGGCGGCGAGGATGTCGGCCTTCTCCTTCTCGTACTCCGGCAGATAGTCCCAGACATAGGTGGTCACGGGTACTCCTCGTGTTTCGTTGGGTTCGTGCGTGGCCGGAGAACCGTCGGCCGTGGTCGAAAGGTGGGGGTGCGGGACGCGCCGGTTCACAGGACCGCCCCCGCGGCGGTCCGCATGCGCCTTCCGGTTTCCTCGTGGGGGCCGTTGGGCCGCCCCAGCAGGTCCAGGAGATAATCGCCGTAACCGCTTTTGAGCAGACGCCCCGCGAGAATGCGCAGTTGGGCGTCGTCAATGAGGCCCATTCGCCATGCGACCTCTTCGACGCAGCCTATCTTGAGACCCTGACGCTGTTCCACCACTCTCACGTATTCCGAGGCCTGGACCAGCGCCTCGAACGTTCCGGTGTCGAGCCAGGCGGCGCCCCGGTCGAGCACGGTCACCTGAAGGTTTCCGCGCCTCAGGTACTCCTCGTTGACCGCGGTTATCTCCAGTTCCCCGCGTGCGCTGGGGCGCAGTCCTGCCGCGATGTCGACGACGTCGGGGGCGTAGAAGTACAGGCCGGGTACGGCGTAACGGGACTTGGGCCGCGCCGGCTTCTCCTCCAGGGAGATCGCCTTGCCGTACTCGTCGAATTCCACGACTCCCAGCTGGGACGGGTCGGCGACCGGGTAGGCGAAGATGCGGGCCCCGGTCAGGCCCTTGTTCTCGGACAGCCTGGTGCCCAGTCCGTTGCCGTGGAAGATGTTGTCGCCGAGGATCAGCGCCACCGGCTGGTCGCCGATGAAGCGGGCCCCGAGCAGCAACGCCTCGGCTATGCCGCCGGGCCGGTCCTGCACGGCGTACTGCAGGTCCATGCCCCACTGATGTCCGTCGCCGAGGAGCCGCCGGAACTGGTCCTGGTCCCTGCGGGTGGTGACGATCAGCACCTCGGTGACCCCGGCCATCATCAGCGTGGACAGCGGATAGTAGACCATGGGTTTGTCATAGACGGGTATCAGTTGTTTCGACACCGTCAGGGTGAGCGGCCAGAGCCGCGATCCTGTTCCGCCTGCCAGAAGAATTCCACGCATGACACCAAAGCCCCGTTTCCGATGTTCTCGGTCGATGTTGCAGTCTTCTCTTTCGCTGTGCCCCTCCTCCGCTCCGGCCGCGGGAGGAAGTCACCGGATCACCAGCCGGATTCCTGGTTCTCCAGCGTGAGCTTCTCCAGCAGCGGTACGACGGAACTCGGAGCCGGATCGGCCTCCATGTCGCGGCGCAGGCGTTCCGCCCCGTCCGAGAAGGACGGTTCCTCCAGAAGGCGCCGCAGGCTCTTCCGCAGTCCCTCGGAGGTGAGTTCCTTGGGCTGGATGACGATTCCCGCGCCGAGTTCGGCCGTGCGCCGCGCCCGATAGAAGTCGTCCCATACGGAGGGGAATATGAGTTGCGGAACGCCGGAGGCACACGCGGTCGACCAGGTGCCCGCACCGCCGTGGTGGACGATGGCCGAGCAGGTCGGCAGGAGGGCGTGCAGCGGTACGAACTCGACGGCCCGCACGTTGTCCGGCAGGTTCGGCACCTGTTCGCGCTGGGTGGCGTCGAGCGTGGCGACGATCTCCGCGTCGAGGTCGGCGACCGCGTCGAACAGCTTGGTCAGCGGCACCCCGAGGAAGTCGGCCCCGTCCCGGCCGGTGATGCCGAGGGTGAGGCAGATCCGGGGCCGGGCCGGCGGCTCGCGCAGCCAGTCGGGGACGACGGCCGTGCCGTTGTACGGCAGGTAGCGCATCGGCACGGTGTGCCCGTCGAGCGGCAGCCGGATGCCGGAGGGCATCTGGTCGACCGTCCACATGCCGCGGAGCATCCGCTCGTCGAAGACCAGCCCGTATCGGTCGAGCAGCCCGCCGAGCCAGTCGGCGGCCGGGTCCCGGCGCTGGGCGGCGGGCCGGTGCTCCAGCTCGCGCAGGAAGGCCTGCCGCTGGTCCAGGAAGAGGTCCGCGCCCCACAGCAGCCGGGCGTGGGCCGCCCCGACCGCCTCGGCGGCGATCGCCCCGGCGGGCGTGAACGGCTCCCAGAGCACCAGGTCCGGCCGCCACGAGCGGGCGAACGCCACCAGGTCGTCCACCATCGAGTCGTTGTTGGCGGGGGCCAGGAACCGTTCGGTGGTCTGGGCCTGGACGGCGCGCAGCACCTCCCAGTGGTGGACTTCCGGGCGGGCCGGGTCGAGGTCCAGCACGGCGTCCCAGTCCTCCCCGGTGCCGTCGGCCCCGGTGGCCGCCATGGCCTCCTGCCAGGCGTGGTCGTCACCCACCGGCACGGCGGTCAGGCCGGCCGCGGTGATGGTGCGGGTGAGCGAGGGCTGGCTGGCGACCCGGACCTCGTGCCCGGCCGCGCGCAGCGCCCAGGCGAGCGGGACCTGGCCCAGGAAATGTGCGGCCAGGGCGAACGATGTGAAGACGACGCGCACGGCGGCCTCACTCCTCTCTGTGCTGCGGTAGGTCAGGCCGTACCGATCTTGGTGTCGATGAGCGCGAACATCTCGTCGTCGCTGGCGTTCTCGATCGCGCCCCGCGCGTCGGTCGTGTCCTCGGCGTCGCCGCCCGCCCGCCACTTCGCCAGCAGTGTCTGGAGCCGGGCGGTGAGCACCGACCGTTCTTCACCGCTGGTCTCGATGGCGGCGAACGCCTCGTCGATCCGGTCGAGTTCGGCGAGCAGGGACTCGGAGGGCGCGGGCGCCTCCCCCAGCAGCCGGGTGCGGACCGAGGCGAGCAGCGCCGCCGGTGTGGGGTGGTCGAACACCAGCGTCGTCGGCAGTCGAAGGCCGGTCGCGGCGGTCAGCCGGTTGCGCAGTTCGACGGCGGTCAGGGAGTCGAAGCCGAGGTCCTTGAAGGGCCGTGCCGGGTCCACCGGCCCCGTCCCGTGGCCGAGTACGCCGGCGATCTCCGCGTACACGAGGTCGGCGAGAGCCTGTTCCCGTCCGGTCGGCGGGAGCTGCGCGAGCCGCTCGGCGAGGCCGGGGCCGCCGGACGCGGCGGACGCGGCGGTGCGCCGGGCCGGGGACGCCGCCAGGTCCCGCAGGATGGGCGGCAGGCCGTCGCCGTCCCGCAGGGCCCTGGGGTCGAGGCGTACGGGGACCTGGACGGCGTCGTCGGCGAGGAGGGCCGCGTCGAACAGGGCGAGGCCCTGCTCGTCGGTGAGGGGCAGCAGACCGCCCCGGGCCAGCCGGTCGCGCCGGCCGGTGCCGAGGTGCGCGGTCATGTCGCCGTCCTGTTCCCACAGCCCCCACGCCAGGGATGTCGCGGGCAGGCCGCAGTGGCGCCGCGCGGTCGCGAGGGCGTCCAGGAAGGTGTTGGCGGCGGAGTAGTTGCCCTGCCCGAGGCCGCCGACGATGCCCGCCACGGAGGAGAAGAGGACGAACGCCCGCAGGTCGTGGTCGCGGGTCAGCTCGTCCAGGTGGGCGGCGGCGTCGGCCTTAGGGGCGAGGACGGTGTCGATCCGGTCCGGGGTGAGCGCCTCGATCACCCCGTCGTCCAGGACTCCCGCGGCGTGGACGACCGCGTGCAGCGGTCGGTCGAGGGAGTCCAGGGCGGCGGTCAGGGCGGCACGGTCGGAGACGTCGCAGGCCACGAAGGTCACGGCCGTGTCCGACGCGGCCAGTTCGGCGGCGAGTTCCCGCGTCCCCGGTGCGGCGGGGCCCCGCCGCGAGAGGACGGTGAGGTGGCGCACGCCGTGCCGGGTCGCCAGGTGCCGGGCGAGCAGCCTGCCGAGGCCGCCGCTGCCGCCGGTGATCAGAACGGTGCCGTCGGGGCCGGCGAGCGGGCGTTCCCCGGCCGTCGGCGGATCGGCCCGGCGCAGCCGCGGGGCGTGCGGTACGCCGTCGCGGACGAGCAGCTGTGGTTCGCCGGTGGCCACGGCGGTGGCGAGTGCCGGCGACCCCTCGTCCGCGCCGGGGTCCTCGTCGACGAGGACGTACCGTCCGGGGTGTTCGGACTGCGCGGAACGCACCAGACCCCACACCGCGGCCTGCGCCGGGTCGGTGGCGTCGTCACCGGCCGCGCCACGGGTGACGACGACCAGGCGTGCGTCGGCGAAGCGCGGTTCGGCGGCCCAGCGCTGGAGCAGACCGAGTACCCGGTGGGTGTGGGTCCGGGCGGCGTCGGCGGGCGCCGCCGCGGGGTCGGGGGCGAGCCGGACGGCGATGTGGTCCGGGGCGCCCTGTGCGGGTACGGAGTCGAGGTCGTCCACCAGGAGCAGGTCCGCCGGCTGCCGCGGTACGGGCACCGGCTGCCAGTGCGGCCGGTAGGGCAGGAGGGGCGAGGTGGCCCTGCCCGGGCCGGTCAGCCGCGCCGGGTCCAGAGGGCGGGCCACCACCGACGTGACGGAGGCGACCGGGGCGCCCTCGCCGTCGCAGACGTCGATGGCCAGCGTGTCCTCGGCCGTCCTGGTGAGGCGTACGCGCACACTCCGCGCGTTCCCGGCGTGCAGGCGGACGCCCGACCAGACGAACGGGATCAGGGGGGACGGCGCCGCGGCCCGCGGGTCCGGCCCGTCCGTCCCACCGGCCGGGCCTCCGGCGGCGACGGCGTGCAGCGCGGCGTCGAACAGCGCCGGGTGCAGCACGAAACCGTCCTGGCCGACCTCTTCGGGGAGGGTGACCTCGGCGAAGGTCTCGTCCGCGGAGCGCCAGACCCGGCCGAGGCCGCGAAAGGCGTCGCCGTAGTCGAGGCCGGTGTCCTGGAGCGACCCGTACAGGCCCGTGACGTCAAGTTCGGTGGCCGCGGGCGGCCAGGCCCGCAGGTGCACCGGCTCCGTCCCGGCGTCGCGCCCCAGGGTGCCGGTGGCGTGGAGGGTCCAGGGGCCGTCGGCGGGCTCGTCCTCGTGGCGTGCGTGGACCTGGAGGGCGCGGGTGCCGCCGGTCGCCCCGTCGCCGGGGCCGCCGTTCTCCGGGCCGCCGTCCACCGTGACACGCAGCAGCACGCCGCCGGTGGCGGGAACGGTGAGCGGTGCGAGGACCGTCAGCTCCTCCACCACCGGGTGCCCCACCTGATCTCCGGCCCGCACGGCCAGTTCGACCAGCGCCGTTCCCGGCAGGACGGTCACCCCGTGGACCACGTGGTCGGCCAGCCAGGGCTGGGCGTTCAGCGCGAGCCGGGAGGTGAACAGGTAGCCGCCCGAGCCGGGCAGGGCGGTGCCCGCGCCCAGCAGGGGGTGTCCGGGGGCGTCCAGGCCGAGCGACGCGGCGTCACCACCGGTGACGACGGGCCCGGCGAGCCAGAACCGCTGCCGCTGGAAGGCGTACGTGGGCAGGTCGACCGGTCGGCGGCCACGGCCGTGGACGGCGGCCCAGGACGGTTCGGCGCCGTGGACGTACGCGGTGGCGAGTGAGGTCAGGAAGCGGTCACGGCCCCCCCGGTCGCGCCGGAGGGAGCCGAGCACGGTGGCGTCCGTGTCCGCACGGTCCGCCGTGTCCTGGAGGGCGGCCGTGAGGACGGGGTGGGCGCTGCACTCGATGAACAGCCGGTGGCCGTCGTCGAGCAGCGCCTCGGTGGCCCGGGTGAACTCGACCGGGTTGCGGAGGTTCTCGTACCAGTAGGCCGCCGTCAGCGGGGTCTCGTCGAGGAGGGCGCCGGTCAGACCGGAGTAGAACGGGACGGCGGGCCGCTGCGGGCGGATCCCGTCCAGCTCCTTCAGCAGCCGCTCGTGCAGGGATGCGACGTGGTTGCTGTGGGACGCGTAGTCGACGGGTACGCGCCGGGCCCGTACGCCCTGCTCCTCGCACCGGGCGAGCAGTTCCTCGACCGCCTCGGCGTCCCCCGCGACCGTGGTGCTGTGGGGGCCGTTGCAGGCGGCGACGGTGAGCTGGGCGCCGAAGGAGGCGATGAGCGCGGCGGTGTCCTCGGCTGAGCGGGGCACGGACACCATGCCGCCGTGTCCGGCGAGGGTGGCGGCGATGGCCTGGCTGCGCAGGGCCACCACCCGCGCGGCGTCCTCCAGGCCGAGCGCGCCGGCGACGTGCGCGGCGGCGATCTCCCCCTGGGAGTGGCCGACGACGGCGGCGGGCTCGATGCCGTGGGCGCGCCACAGCGCCGCGAGGGACACCATCACGGAGAACAGGGCGGGCTGTACGACGTCGACGCGCCGCAGCGCCTCCTCGTCGCCGAGGACCTCCATGAGGTCCCAGTCCACGTGTGGGGCGAGCGCGTCGGCACACCGCCGCATCGAAGCGGCGAACTCGGGTGACTCGGCGACCAGTTCGCGGCCCATGCCGACCCACTGGCTGCCCTGGCCGGGGAAGACGAACACCACGCCGCCTTCGGTGACGCGGCCGGTGACGGTACCGGCGGCGCCGGTGTCGCCGTCGGCGAGGGCCGTGAGCGCGGCGAGCAGCTCCGCCCGGTCCTCGCCGATGACGACGGCACGGTGATCCAGGGCGGCCCGGGTGGTGGCGAGGGACCATCCGACGTCGGCCGGTTCGGCGTCCGAGCCGGCCAGCCAGGAGGCCAGCCGTGCTGCCTGCCCGCGCAGCGCGGCGCCGTCGGACGCGGACAGCGGCCACAGGACCGGCGTACCCGCCGCGGAGTCGGACGCTGGTGGGCAAGCGGATACGGAGGCGGGCGCGGGCCGGGGCCCGGGCGCGGCGGCCGACGGGGTGGCCGCGGGGGCGTCCGCGGGGGCCTCCTCCAGGATGACGTGGGCATTGGTGCCGCTGACGCCGAACGCCGAGACGCCTGCGCGGCGCGGCCGGTCGACCTCGGGCCACGGGGTGCGCTCGGTCAGCAGGCGTACCTCACCGGCCGACCAGTCGACCTGCGGCGTGGGCTCCTCGACGTGCAGCGTGCGGGGCAGGACGCCGTGCCGCATCGCCTGCACCATCTTGATCACTCCACCGACCCCGGCGGCGGCCTGCGTGTGTCCGGTGTTCGACTTCAATGAGCCCAGCCACAGCGGCCTTTCACGCCCCTGCCCGTAGGTGGCCAGCAGGGCCTGCGCCTCGATGGGGTCGCCCAGGCGGGTGCCCGTGCCGTGCGCCTCGACGGCGTCCACCCCGGTGGACGGCACGCCCGCGTCGGCCAGCGCCGCCCGGATCACCCGCTGTTGCGCGGGCCCGTTGGGCGCGGTCAGGCCGTTCGACGCGCCGTCCTGGTTGACGGCCGAGCCGCGCAGGACCGCCAGCACGGGGTGCCCGTTGCGCCGGGCGTCCGAGAGGCGCTCCAGCAGCACCACGCCGACGCCCTCGGACCAGCCGGTGCCGTCGGCCGTGGAGGAGAAGGACTTGCAGCGCCCGTCGGACGACATCGCCCGCTGCCGGCTGAACTCGATGAACAGCGACGGCGTGGACATCACCGTGGCGCCACCGGCGAGCGCGAGGGTGCTCTCCCCCCGGCGCAGCGACTGCGCCGCCAGGTGGATCGCCACGAGTGACGACGAGCAGGCGGTGTCCACCGTGACCGCGGGACCCTCCAGGCCCAGGGTGTACGACACCCGGCCGGAGGTGACGCTGCCAAGGCTGCCGTTGCCGAGGTAGCCCTCGTACTCGCCGGCCCCGCCCGGCGCCATCAGCTGCCGCATCCCGTACGTACTGGCCATGATGCCGGCGAAGACGCCAGTGCGGCTGCCGCGCAGCGAGACGGGGTCGATCCGCGCCCGCTCGACGGCCTCCCACGACGCCTCCAGCAGCAGCCGCTGCTGCGGGTCCATCGTCGTGGCCTCCCGCGGTGATATGCCGAAGAAGGCCGGATCGAAGTCGGCCACGCCGGTCAGGAACCCGGCACCGCGGGCGTAGGTGCGGCCCTTGCTGTCGGGGTCGTCGTCGAACAGGTTCGCCAGGTCCCAGCCGCGGTCGTCGGGGAAGGGGCCGATGGCGTCGGCACCGCTCTCGGCGAGCCGCCACAGGTCCTCGGGCGAGGACACGCCACCCGGGTAGCGGCAGCTCATGCCAACGATCGCGATCGGTTCGGTGGCGGCCGCGACGAGCTCGCGGTTCTGCTCACGGAGCCGCTCGGTCTCCTTGAGCGACGCCCGCAGCGCTTCCACGATCCGGCTGTCGGAGTTCGTCATGTTCCATCCTCTTCAGCGACGGGGCGTCAGGCGTCGTGCCCGAGGGCCATGGCCACCAGGTCGTCGGCGTCCATCGAGTCGATCCGGTCTTCGGTACGGCGGGGGTCGGGGGTGTCGGGGCCGGCGCCGACGTCGTCCTGGACCTCCAGGGCGCCGGTCGCGGGACCGTCCGCCAACTCCAGGAGCTTGTCCAGCAGTCCGGCCTGACGCAGCAGTTCCAGCGGGATCCCGGCGAGTACCTCACGGACCTCGGGCTCCGTCGCCGTGCCGCTGCCGGCGGCCGGTTCGAGCTCGGTGAGCAGGAACTCGGCGACCGCCCGCGGGTTGGGGTGGTCGAACACGATGCTGGCGGGGAGCCGCAGCCCGGTCGCCGCGGCGAGCCGGTTGCGCAGCTCGACCGCGGTGAGCGAGTCGAAGCCCAGCTCCTTGAAGTCGCGCCCCGCCTTCACGGTGCCCGTCCCGGTGTGCCCCAGCACGGCCGCCGTCTCGGCGACCACGGCCGCCACCATCGCCTGGGTGCGCTGCGCCGGGGGCAGGCCGCGCAAGCGGCGGGCGAGGGCGGGCCCGTCCCCGGACCCGGCCGCCGCGGTACGGCGGTTGCGGACCGGCACGAGATCGCGCAGCTGGGCGGGGAGCGTGCCTTCCAGGGCGCGGGACCGCAGCGTGTTCAGGTCCAGGCGCATCGCCGCGAGTACCGGCGCGCCCGCCGCGTGCGCGTCGTCCAGCAGGGCGAGTCCCTGGCCGCTGGGGATCGGCAGGACACCGGCGGAGGACATCCGGCGCCGGTCCTGATCGGCCAGCCCCTCCGTCATCCCGCTGGACTCCTCCCACAGGCCCCAGGCGATCGAGGTGGCCGGCAGGCCGGCGGCGCGCCGCCGTTCGGCCAGCGCGTCCAGGTAGGCGTTGGCCGCCGCGTAGTTGCCCTGGCCGGGAGCGCCGAGGACACCCGCGATCGACGAGAACAGCACGAAGGCGCTCAGCCCGCGGTCCCGGGTCAGCTCGTCCAGGTGCGCGGCCACGTCGACCTTCGGCCGGAAGACGGTGGCGACGTCGTCCGCGGTGAGCGACTCGACGGTGCCGTCCGCGACGACCCCGGCCGCGTGCACGACGGCGGTCGGCGGATGGGCGGCGAGCAGGGCCGCGACGCCCTCCCGGTCGGTGAGGTCCACAGCGACAGCGGTGACGTCGGCCCCCAGCGCGGTCAGTTCAGTCACGAGTTCCGCGGCGCCGGGCGCGTCCGGGCCCCGGCGGCCGGCCAGCACCAGGCGGCGGACCCCGTACGCGGTGACCAGGTGCCGGGCGACCAGGCGGCCCAGTGTCCCGGTGCCGCCGGTGATCAGCACGCTGTCGCCCCAGTCCGGCGCCGCTGCGTCGGTCGTGCGGGCGCGGACCACGCGCCGTGCCAGCACGGCCTCCCCGCGCAGGGCGAGTTGCGGCTCGTCGAGGGTGACGGCACCGGCGAGCAGGGGCGCGGACGGCGTTTCGGCGGGGTCGAGTTCCAGCAGCAGGAACCGGCCCGGGTGCTCCGTCTGGGCCGTCCGTACGAGGCCGTAGGCGGCGGCGGCCGCCAGGGCGTCGGACCCGCCCTGCCCCTCCGGGAGACCGGGGGCGACCGTGTCACCGGGGGCGCCGGTTGTCGCGGCGTGACCGAGGAACACCAGCTTCGATTCGCTGAACCGCGCGTCGGCGAGCCAGGCCTGGATCGTCCCGAGCGTGCCGACGGTCGCCTCCAGCGCACCGGTGGACGCCGGGACGGGGACGAAGACCACGGCGGGAGCCGGCCGGCCCTCGTCCATCGCCGTGCCCAGCCCGTAGAGGTCCGCGAAACGCGCCACCTCGGTCCCGAGCCCCTCGGCCACGCCGAACAGGTCCTCGCCGACCACGGCCCAGCCACCGCCGTCCACCGGGACCGCTCCGCCGCTCGGGGCGACCTCCACCCACTCGGGGCGGTACAGGTGCTCCGGTGTGCGCGTCGCGCTCCCGGCGGCTGGGGGCCGTACGAGGAGGGAGTCGACCGTCAGCACCGGCCGGCCGCCACCGTCGGTGGCGAGCACGGCGAAGGTGTCCGTGCCGGTGGGGGTGACTCGTACCCGCAGGGCGGACGCCTTCCCGGCGTGCACGGTGACACCGTTCCAGGAGAACGGCAGCTTCGCCTCCGCCACCGGCCCGACCAGCGCGGCCGAGTGGACGGCCGCGTCGATCAGCGCGGGATGGAGGGTGAAGCCGGCCGTGTCGGGAGCGGTCTGCGGCTCGATCTCGGTGAACACCTCGTCGCCGCACCGCCAGGCGGCGCGGATGCCGCGGAACGCCGGCCCGTACTCGAGACCGGTCGCCGCCAGCTCCTCGTACAGTCCCGCCACGTCGACCGGCTCGCTCCCGGCGGGCGGCCACGACAGCAGCCGCCCGTCCTCGGCCGGCTCCCGCGGCTCGGCGCCCAGGGTGCCCGTGGCGTGCGTGGTCCACTCCTCCAGCGCGCCGCCGCGCCCGTGGACGGTGACGGCGCGCCGTCCGTCGTCCGCGGCCGCGCCCACCGACACCTGGAGCTGGACCTCCCCGTCCTCCGGCAGGAGGACCGGCGAGACGATCACCAGCTCCTCGAGCGTGCCACAACCCACCTCGTCCCCCGCCCGGACCAGGCACTCGACGAGCGCCGCGCCGGGCAACGGAACCACGCCGCCGACGCGGTGCTCGGCGAGCCAGGGGTGTTCACGGATCGAGAGCCGGGCGGTGAACACGTGCCCGCCCGAGCCGGCGAGCGCGACCGCCGCGCCGAGCAGGGCGTGTCCGGTGCTTTCCAGACCGGCCGAGTGCACGTCGCTCCGCTGGGAGCGGGACGCTTCGAGCCAGTAGCGTTGGCGTTGGAAGGGATAGGTGGGCAGGTCGACCCGGGTGGCGGCGGTCCCCTCGAACAACACCCCCCAGTCCACCGCGACACCCGACGTGAACAACCGCCCCAAGGCCGACAGGAACGCCTGCTCCTCCGACCGGTCCTTCCGCAACACCGGCACCGTCACCGCACCCGGCACCACACCCGCCGCCATCCCCGACAACACACCATCAGGACCCAGCTCCAAAAACACCGACACCCCGGCATCGGCAAGCGCCCGCACCCCATCACCGAAACGCACCGCCTCCCGAACATGCCGCACCCAGTACTCCGGCGACGACACCAACCCAGGACCAGCCACACCACCCGTCACATTCGACACCAACGGCATACGCGGCTCGGAGAACGACAACCCCTCCACCACCGCACGGAACTCCGCCAACATCGGCTCCATCAACGGCGAATGAAACGCATGCGACACCCGCAACCGCGACGACTTCCGCCCCGGCAACGCAGCAACCACCCCCTCCACCGCACCCACATCACCCGCGACCACCACAGCCTCAGGACCATTGACCGCAGCGATCGACACCCCCTCACCCAACAGCGGCAACACCTCCGCCTCAGACACACCCAACGCCACCATCGCCCCACCCTCCGGCAGAGCCTCCATCAACCGCGCACGCGCCCCCACCAGCACACACGCATCCTCAAGCGACAACACCCCCGCCACATGCGCCGCAGCCACCTCACCAATCGAATGACCCGACACAAACTCCGGCACCACACCCAACGACTCCACCAACCGGAACAACGCCACCTCAACCGCAAACAACGCCGGCTGAGCCCAACCCGTCCGACTCAACAACCCCGCATCCGACCCCCACACCACCTCACGCAAACCATCAAACCGCCCCACCACCTCATCAAACACCCCCGCAAACACCGGGAAACGCCCATACAACTCCCGGCCCATACCCAAACGCTGAGCACCCTGACCCGAGAACAACACCCCCACCCGACCCACACCATCAACCACACCACGCGCCGCCTCCACCACACCCTCAGCAGAAGCCAACACCACCGCCCGATGACCAAACACCGACCGACCCAACAACGACCAACCCACATCCACCCGGCCCCGCGCACCCACCGGCGAACCCACCGAACCCAGGGCCACCAGCCGCGCATCCAGCGCCCCCGCCGACTTCCCCGACACCACCCACGGCACCACACCCGGCACCGAACCGGGCACCGAACCGGGCACCGACTCCCCGCCACCAGACACCGACTCCGCAGCGCCAGGCACCGACTCCACCCCCGGCGCCGACTCCAAAATCACATGCGCGTTCGTCCCACTGATCCCGAACGACGACACCGCAGACCGACGCACACCCCCAACAGACCCCGGCCACGCGACGTTCTCCGTCACCAACTCCACCGCACCCGACGACCAGTCCACATGCGGCGACGGCGCATCCACATGCAACGTCCGAGGCACCACACCCGCACGCATCGCCATCACCATCTTGATCACACCACCCACACCCGCAGCCGCCTGCGCATGCCCGATGTTCGACTTCAACGACCCCAACAACACCGGACGCCCACGATCACCACGCCCATACGTCGCCAGCAACGCCTCCGCCTCAATCGGATCACCCAAAGACGTCCCCGTCCCATGAGCCTCCACCACATCCACATCCACCACCGACAACCCCGCACCCGCCAACGCCTCACGGATCACCCGCTGCTGCGACGGACCATTCGGCGCCGTCAAACCATTCGACGCACCATCGGAGTTGACCGCGCTGCCGCGCACCACGCCAAGGATCCGGCGCCCGTTGCGCACGGCGTCGGACAGCCGCTCCAGCAGGAGAACACCAGCACCCTCGGACCAGCCGACGCCGTTGGCGGCCGCCGCGAAGGCACGGCACCGGCCGTCCGGGGACAGGCCGCGCTGGCGGGAGAACTCGACGAAGGTCTCGGGTGACGCGAGGACGGTCACGCCGCCGGCCAGGGCGAGGTCGCACTCGCCCTGCCGCAGCGCCTGCGCCGCCAGGTGCAGGGCGACCAGCGACGACGAACACGCCGTGTCCACGGTCAGGGTCGGACCCTCGAAGCCGAAGGTGTAGGAGACGCGGCCGGAGGCGACACTGCCCGCGGTCCCCGTGCTCACGTATCCCTCCAGCTCCTCGGGCACCCCACCGAGCCGCGACACATAGTCGTGGTGCATCACGCCGGCGAACACGCCGGTGCGGCTGCCGCGCAGCGAGACCGGGTCGATGCCGGCCCGCTCGAACGCCTCCCACGACACCTCCAGCAGCAGCCGCTGCTGCGGGTCGGTGGCCAGTGCCTCCCTCGGGCTCATCCCGAAGAACTCCGCGTCGAAGTCACCGGGGCCGGTCAGGAAGCCGCCGTGGCGGGCGTAGGAGGTCCCGGGTGTGTCCGGGTCGTCGTCGAAGAGACGGCCGAGGTCCCAGCCGCGGTCGGTCGGGAACTCGCCGATCGCGTCGACACCTTCGTGGACCAGGTTCCACAGGTCGTCGGGGGACTCGATCCCGCCCGGGTAGCGGCAGCCCATGGCCACGATCGCGATCGCCTCGTCGTCGGCGGCCCGGGCGGGCCGTGCGGCGGGCGCGGTGGCCGGGAGGGCCGTGCCGGTCAATTCGTCGCGGATGTGTGCGGCGAGCGCGGCGACCGTCGGGTAGTCGAAGGCGACCGCCGCGGGAAGCCGCAGCCCGGTGGCGGCGGCGAGCCGGTGGCGCAGCTCGACCACGGTCAGCGAGTCGAAGCCGAGGTCCCCGAAGGACCGGTCGGCGTCCGCCGCGGTGAGCGCGGCCCTGCCGAGTACCGTCGCGACCTCCGTGGCGACGAGTTCCCGGACCGTCTCGGTCCGTGCCTGCTCGGGCAGGCCGAGGAGGCGCTGCGTCAGTGTCGTGTCGCCGCCGCTCGCGGTGCGGCGGGCGGGTGCGGGCGCCAGGCCGCGCAGTACGGCGGGCACCGGGCCGGTGGCCTGGGCGCGCAGTGCGGCGGTGTCGATGCGCGCCGCGACCACCGCGGCGCGGTCCCCGTGGAGCGCGGCGTCGAAGAGCGCGAGTCCCTCGTCCGTGGTCAGCGGGGTGATCCCGGAACGCTTCAGCCGCTTGACGTCCGCCTCGGCGAGGGCGCCGGCCATGCCGCCGTGCTCAGCCCACAGCCCCCAGGCGATGGAGGTCGCGGGCAGTCCGATGGCGCGTCGGTGCTCGGCGAGGGCGTCGAGGAAGACGTTGGCCGCGGCGTAGTTGGCCTGGCCCGCCCCGCCGAGGGCGCCCGACACCGAGGAGAACACGACGAACGCGTCGAGGGGCGTGCCGTCGGTCAGTTCGTGCAGATTGACGGCGGCGTCCACCTTGGGGCGCATGACGGCGTCGATGCGGTCGGGGGTCAGGGCGGCGAGTACGCCGTCGTCGAGGACTCCCGCGCTGTGCACGACAGCGGTCAGCGGGTGTGCCGCGGGTATCCCGGCCAGGAGGGCGGCGACCGCGTCCCGGTCGCCGGTGTCGCACGCCGCCAGGGTGACGCGGGCGCCGAGGTCCTCCAGTTCGGAGACGAGACCGGCCGCGCCGGGGGCGTCGGAGCCCCGGCGGCCGGCCAGCAGCAGGTGCCGGGCGCCGTACGCGGTGACGAGGTGGCGGGTGATGACCCGGCCGAGCGCCCCGGTAGCCCCGGTGACGAGGACGGTTCCCTCGGGGTCGAGGTGGGTACGCCCGGTCTCCGCGCGCGGTGTGCGCGTCAGACGGGGTACGCGGACGGAGGTGTCGCGCAAGGCGAGCTGCGGCTCACCGGTGGCGAGCGCGGCCGCCAGGAGCGGGCGTTCGGGTTCCGTGCCGGGTTCGCCGTCGACCAGGACGAAGCGGTCCGGGTGCTCGGTCTGCGCCGAGCGGACCAGGCCCCAGAGTGCGGCGTTGGGCGGGTCGCCCGCCTCTTCGCCGGAGGCGGCGGCCATGGCCCCGCGGGTGACGAACACCAGGCGGGACGCGGCGAACCGGTCGTCGGCCAGCCAGTGCCGCATCAGCGCCAGCGCACGGTGGGCGGCGGTACGGGCGGCCTCGGCGAGGGGACCGCCGAGGGGCGGGCACGGTACCAGGACGGCGTCCGGTACGGGTCCGGCCGCGGCGAGCGCGTCGAGCCCGGCCGTGTCCGTGGCCTCGCCCCAGGTGGCGGGTGCGCCCCCGGTGCCGGCCGTCGGCGCGGACGTCCACTCGATCGCGTACAGGGGCGCGGTGGCCCCGGCACCGCCTGCCTGCGGGGTGGTGCCGGCGCGCAGGGTCAGCGACGTCACGGAGGCGACGGGCTGGCCGGCCGGGTCGGCGAGCCGGAGCGACACGGTGTCGCCGTCGCCGACCGGGGTGAGGGCGACCCGCAGGCGGGACGCGCCCGCGGCGGCGAGGCTGACCCCGGTCCAGGAGAACGGGAGGCGCAGTTCCGTCCCCGGCTCTCGGGTGTGGGTGGTGTGCAGGGCGGCGTCGAGGAGTGCCGGGTGGATGCCGTACTCGGACACGTCGGCCCCGTCGGGCAGGGCGACCTCGGCGAACACCTCGCCGTCCCGCCCGCGCCAGGCGGCCTTGAGGCCCTGGAACAGCGGACCGTAGCCGTACCCCTGGGCGTCGAGGCGTTCGTACAGTCCGGTCAGCTCGACGGGTTCGGCGCCCTGCGGGGGCCACTGGCCCGCCAGTGTGAACGTGTCGTCCGCGGGCTCCGGCCCGAGGACGCCCTCGGCGTGCCGGGTCCAGGTGTCGTCCTGGCCCTCCTCCTGCGCGAACACGCCGAACCGTCGGTGGCCGGAGTCGTCCGGCGCGTCGACCGTCAGCTGGATCCGTACGGCGCCGGTCTCGGCGAGCGTCAGCGGTGAGCTGAGGGTCAGCTCCGCCACGGTGGCGCAACCGACCTCGTCGCCGGCCCGCACCGCCATCTCGACGAAGGCGGCTCCGGGCACGATCGCCCGGCCGCCGACAGTGTGCTCGGCCAGCCACGGGTGGGTCGCCCGGGACAGGCGGGAGGTGAACAGTACGCGTCCGTCGTCGGCCAGTTCGACGGCCGCCGCGAGCAGGGGGTGCCCGGCGGCGGACATGCCCGTCGCGCGCACATCGCCGGATCCGGTGCCGTGTGCTTCGAGCCAGTAGCGTTGGCGTTGGAAGGGATAGGTGGGCAGGTCGACCCGGGTGGCGGCGGTCCCCTCGAACAACACCCCCCAGTCCACCGCGACACCCGACGTGAACAACCGCCCCAGCGCCGACAGGAACGCCTGCTCCTCCGACCGGTCCTTCCGCAACACCGGCACCGTCACCACACCCGGCACCACACCCGCCGCCATCCCCGACAACACACCATCAGGACCCAGCTCCAAAAACACCGACACCCCGGCATCGGCAAGCGCCCGCACCCCATCACCGAAACGCACCGCCTCCCGAACATGCCGCACCCAGTACTCCGGCGACGACACCAACCCAGGACCAGCCACACCACCCGTCACATTCGACACCAACGGCATACGCGGCTCGGAGAACGACAACCCCTCCACCACCGCACGGAACTCCGCCAACATCGGCTCCATCAACGGCGAATGAAACGCATGCGACACCCGCAACCGCGACGACTTCCGCCCCGGCAACGCAGCAACCACCCCCTCCACCGCACCCACATCACCCGCGACCACCACAGCCTCAGGACCATTGACCGCAGCGATCGACACCCCCTCACCCAACAGCGGCAACACCTCCGCCTCAGACACACCCAACGCCACCATCGCCCCACCCTCCGGCAGAGCCTCCATCAACCGCGCACGCGCCCCCACCAGCACACACGCATCCTCAAGCGACAACACCCCCGCCACATGCGCCGCAGCCACCTCACCAATCGAATGACCCGACACAAACTCCGGCACCACACCCAACGACTCCACCAACCGGAACAACGCCACCTCAACCGCAAACAACGCCGGCTGAGCCCAACCCGTCCGACTCAACAACCCCGCATCCGACCCCCACACCACCTCACGCAAACCATCAAACCGCCCCACCACCTCATCAAACACCCCCGCAAACACCGGGAAACGCCCATACAACTCCCGGCCCATACCCAAACGCTGAGCACCCTGACCCGAGAACAACACCCCCACCCGACCCACACCATCAACCACACCACGCGCCGCCTCCACCACACCCTCAGCAGAAGCCAACACCACCGCCCGATGACCAAACACCGACCGACCCAACAACGACCAACCCACATCCACCCGGCCCCGCGCACCCACCGGCGAACCCACCGAACCCAGGGCCACCAGCCGCGCATCCAGCGCCCCCGCCGACTTCCCCGACACCACCCACGGCACCACACCCGGCACCGAACCGGGCACCGACTCCCCGCCACCAGACACCGACTCCGCAGCGCCAGGCACCGACTCCACCCCCGGCGCCGACTCCAAAATCACATGCGCGTTCGTCCCACTGATCCCGAACGACGACACCGCAGACCGACGCACACCCCCAACAGACCCCGGCCACGCGACGTTCTCCGTCACCAACTCCACCGCACCCGACGACCAGTCCACATGCGGCGACGGCGCATCCACATGCAACGTCCGAGGCACCACACCCGCACGCATCGCCATCACCATCTTGATCACACCACCCACACCCGCAGCCGCCTGCGCATGCCCGATGTTCGACTTCAACGACCCCAACAACACCGGACGCCCACGATCACCACGCCCATACGTCGCCAGCAACGCCTCCGCCTCAATCGGATCACCCAAAGACGTCCCCGTCCCATGAGCCTCCACCACATCCACATCCACCACCGACAACCCCGCACCCGCCAACGCCTCACGGATCACCCGCTGCTGCGACGGACCATTCGGCGCCGTCAAACCATTCGACGCACCGTCCTGGTTCAGGGCCGATCCCCGGACGATCGCGAGCACGGGGTGGTCGTTGCGGACCGCGTCCGAGAGCCGCTCCAGGAGGAGCATGCCGGCGCCTTCGGACCAGCCGGTGCCGTTGGCACCGGCGGCGAAGGCACGGCACCGGCCGTCGGGTGACAGCGCCCGCTGGCGGGAGAAGTCGAGGAACACCTGCGGCGAGGCCATGACCGCCACGCCGCCGGCCAGGGCGAGGTCGCACTCGCCCTGCCGCAGCGCCTGTGCCGCCTGGTGCAGGGCGACCAGCGACGACGAGCACGCCGTGTCCACGGTGACGGCCGGGCCCTCCAGGCCCAGGGTGTAGGCGATGCGGCCGGAGGCGACACTGCCGGCCGCCGCGGTGCCGAGGTAGCCCTCCAGCTCCTCGGGAACGCCTTCGTAACGCTCCGCGTAGTCGTGGTGCATGAGACCGGCCCAGACGCCGGTGCGGCTGCCGCGCAGCGAGACCGGGTCGATGCCGGCCCGCTCGAACGCCTCCCACGACACCTCCAGCAGCAGCCGCTGCTGCGGGTCCATCACGAGGGCCTCGCCGGGGGCGATGCCGAAGAAGCCGGGGTCGAAGTCGCCGACGTCGTGCAGGAATCCGCCGTGGCGGGTGTAGCAGGTACCGGGTGCGTCCGGGTCCGTGTCGAACAGCGCGGCGAGGTCCCAGCCGCGGTTCGCGGGGAACTCGCCGATGCCCTCACGGCCTTCGACGACGAGGCTCCACAGGTCCTCCGGGGAGGTGATGCCGCCCGGGTAGCGGCAGCCCATGGCCACGATCGCGATCGGCTCGTCGTCGGCCGGCCGGGGGCGACGCGACGCGGGGGTGGCGGTGTCGGCGGGCGTACCCGTCAGTTCGGCGGCGAGGTGGCGGGCCAGCGCTTCGGGGGTGGGGTGGTCGAAGGCGACGGCGGCGGAAAGGGCGAGACCGGTGGCCTCGACGAGCCGGTTGCGCAGCCGGACCGCGGTCAGGGACGTCAGGCCGAGTTCCTTGAAGGCCCGGTCCGCGGCGACGGTCGTGGGCGCGTTGTCGCCGAGGACGGCGACGACCGCGGCCACGACGCGCTCGACGAGTGCCGCCCGACGCGCGGCGTCGGTGAGCGGCTCCAGCTCGTGGGCGAGCCGGGCGCGTACGGAGGCGTCGGGCGCCGTCCAGTCGTCCGCGGTGTCGGCCGCGCGCGGTGGCAGGAGGAGGTGGGCCGCGGGCCGGGCCGGGCCGGGGGCCAGGAGGCCTGTGTCCGGGCCGGTCAGGGCGGTGTCGAACAGGGCCAGTCCGTCCCGGACGGGGATCGCCGTTTCGTCACCGTCGGCCCAGGCGGCCGTGGCGAGCAGGGCGCCGGTGCCGCCATGGGCGCGGTGGGCGCGGACGAGGGCGGCGGCGGAGGCGGTGGACGCGCCGGCGTCCTGACCGTCGGCGCCGAGGGCCGTGGTCAGTGGGGCGATCACCACGAGGGCGGGCAGGCCGCTGCCGCCGGCGGCCTCGTACAAGGCGTGCAGGGCGTGCGTGTCGTCCGGGTCCGGGCCGTCGGCCATGGGCGCGGCGTGCACGAGCGCGGTCACCGGGCCGTCCAAGTCGGCCACCGCGTCGGTGGTGGTGCGGACGTCGGCACCGAGGGCGGTCAGTTCGGCGGTGAGCGCGGCGAGGCCCTCGCTGTCCCGGTCGGTGAGCAGCAGGCGGCGTACGCCGTGACCGGTGACGAGCTGCTCGGCGACGGCGGCGCCCACGGTCCCCCGTGCGCCGGTGACGACGGTGAGGCCGTCGGGGTCGAGGCGGGGGACGGCCGTGTGGGGTGCGGCCGCCGGGGCGAGCCGTGGGACGAGGGCGTCGCCCGCGCGGACGGCGATCCGAGGCTCGCCCGATTCGACGAGCCGGCGCAGGGCGTCGGGGGTGATGGCGTCCTCGTCGAGGTCGACGAGGACGAGCCGTCCGGGGTGCGCGGTCTGGAGGGACCTCAGCCGGGACCATGCTTCTCCGGCCACCGGGCCGGTCTGGAACGCCGCGTCCACGGCGCCCCGGGTCACGACGACGAGCCGTGACGGCGCCGGGGGGTTCCCCTCGTCCGTGCGGCCCGTCTCGTCGGCGAGGTCCGCGAGGCGGGCGGCGACACCGTCCGCCAGGTCGGCGGGGTCGCCGAGCGGCCGGACGACGGCCGGGTCGCCCTCGGCGGTCTCCGGGCTCCCGCCGTGCAGTTCCCAGGCGCGGGTGTCGGCGCTTCCGCTGTCCGGCAGCGGTACCCAGTCCAGGCGGAATAGGCCGTCGACGGTGCCCGTACCGGTGGCGAGGAGCCGGCGCGGCTGGTCGAGCAGGGCGTCCCGGACGATCTTGCCTGAGGGAGTCCGCAGGATGCGAGCGACGGTGTGGAGTTCCTCGGGGACCTTGTAGTACGACAGCCGGGTGCGGCACTCGGCGAACAGGCGCGGCGCGTCGACGCCGTCGGGGCCCGGTACGACGAGAGCCACCGGGACCTGCCCGAGGACGTCGTGGGGCACCGCGACGACGGCGGCGTCGACGACGCCGGGGACCTGGCGCAGCACCTCCTCGACCTCGCCGGGGTGGATGTTCTGGCCGCCGCGGATGATCAGCTCCTTGATCCGGCCGGTGACGGTGAGGAAGCCGTCCGCGTCGCGGCACGCCAGGTCGCCCGTGCGGTGCCAGCCGTCCGCGGGGGGCGTGGCGGTGCCGGTGGCACCGTCGTAGTAGCCGAGCATGACGTTCGGTCCCTGTACCCACACCTCGCCCTCCTGGCCGGTGGGGACGTCCTCGCCGGTCCGCGGGTCGACGAGCCGGAGTTCCAGTCCCGGCAGCGGGCGTCCGCAGGAGCCGTGCACGCGCGGGCCGTCGGGTGCGTTGGCGGTGATGGGGCCGCAGGTCTCGGTGGTGCCGTAGCTGTCGAGCAGGTCGACGCCGAACCGTTCCCGCACCAGGGCGCGCAGGGGCTCGGAGGCGACGGAGCCGGCGGTGAGGCAGACGCGCAGCGTGTCGGACACACCGGTGCCGCGTTCCCGGGCCGCCTCCACCAGCTGGTGGTACATGGCCGGGACGGCGGCGAGGAAGGTGAAGTCGCGGGTCGTGAGCAGTTCGAGTGCCTCGCCCGCCGAGAAGGCGGTCATGATGTGGGCGGTCGCGCCGACGGCGGTGACGCCGAGCACGCCGAGGTGGTGGCCGAGGCAGTGCGACAGGGGCAGCGGCCACAGGACGTGGTCGTCACCCGAGAGGCCGAGCGTCGGCGCGTAGCAGGCAGCGACGGTCCACAGGGAGTTGCGCGTGGTGGACAGCACGCCCTTGGGGCGGCCGGTCGTCCCGGACGTGTACAGCATGAAGGCCGGGTCGTCGAGGCCGAGGTCGTCCCGGGCGGGCCGCGTGGGTTCGGTGGTGGCCAGGGTGGTGAACGAGACCGTGCCGGAGGGTGAGCCCGCGGGCAGGGTGTCGCCTGTGACGACGACGATCAGGCCGGGGTGGCGGGGCAGCAGCGCGCGGATGTCGTCGAGGCGGGCGGGGTCGGTGACGAGGAGGCGTACGCCGGCGTCGGTGAGGATGTGGTCGAGTTCGTCGCCGCTGGTGCGGGGGTTGACTGGAATGCCGATGCCGGAGGCCCTGGCGATCGCGTGGTAGCTCTCCACCATGTCGACGCCGTTGTCGAGGTGGATGGCGGCGCGGTCGCCGCGGTCCAGGCCGAGCGTGCGGAAGTGTCCGGCCAGCCACGCGGTGCGGCGTTCCAGCTCGGCGTAGTCCACGCTGCGCCGGGCGTCGGAGAAGGCGGTCTTGCCGCCGAGCCGCTCGGCTTGGTCCCGCAGCAGTTCGTGCAACGGCCGGATCAGATCGCTGCGCAGCACTTCAGCACTTCCCTCGGTGTCGTTCTCGGTCATTCAGGTGGTTCGCCCGCCGGGGCGGGTGGCGTCAGGCCGGTCCGAAGACGCGGTCGACGAGGTGGGCGGCCTGCTCGCTGTTGAGCCGGGGGTCGCACAGCGTCGTGTAGTGGCGTTCGACGTCGTCCGGGCCGTGGACCGGCCCGCCGATGCACTCGGTGACGTCCTCGGCGGCGGTCTCCAGGTGCAGCCCACCCGGGTGTTGGCCGTGGGCGCGGAGGATGTCGCGGAAGCGGAGGGCCTCGTCGACGAGGTGGTCGAGGTGGCGCACCTTGATGCCGGAGGGCAGCTTGACGGTGTTGCCGTGCATGGGGTCGCTGAGCCAGACCACGGGGTGGCCGGCGTCGCGGACGGCGCGGACCACCGGGGGCAGGAGGGTGCCGATGTCGGCGCTGCCCATGCGGACGATGAAGGTGAGCCGTCCGGGTTCCCGGTGCGGGTCGAGCGCCCGGCACAGGGCGAGGACACCGTCGGGTGTGGAGCGGGGTCCGATCTTGCAGGCGACGGGGTTGATCACCGAGCCGAGCAGGGCGACGTGGGCGTGGCCGGGGTCGCCGGTGCGTTCACCGACCCACGGGTAGTGGGTGGAGCCGAGGAATCGGTCGCCGGTGGCCTCGTCGACGCGTACCAGTGCGCCGGTGTAGTCCATGACGAGCGCGTCGTGGCTGGACCAGGGGCCTGGGTGGACACCGTGCAGGGTCGCCCCGCGGTGGCCGCGCAGGGTCCGCTGGACCTCGTCGCTGAAGTGGTAGGCCCACAGCATGCGGACGGGGTCGTGCTTCCTGGCCTCGGGGGACCGGCCCTCGGCGTTGACCATGTGGCCGCGGAAGGCGGGCAGTTCGACGCCGTCGACCACTTCGAAGGGGGTGGAGCGGGGCTTGGCGTACTGGCCGCCGATGCGGCCGATCCTGACGACGCCGCGCCCGGTGTGGTGGCCGAGCCGTCCGGCCAGTGCGTCCAGGGCTTCGATCTTCGCCCGGGTGTGGTCGGGAGTGCTCTCGTAGAAGCTTTCCGCGCAGTCCCCGATCTGAAGCACGTGGGCCTCGCCGGCGGCGACCTCGGCGAGCCGGTCGCGCAGTTCGCGGACCTCGCCGGGAAGGACGAGGGGCGGGGCGGCCGTGAGGGTGGCCTTCACCCGCTCGTAGGCGGGGTGGTCGCCCCACTGCGGCTGCTGTCCGGCGGGCAGGTGCTCCCACTCGGGCGTGTGCCGGAGGTTCGAGACGTGGTCGCGGACAACGATGCCCTCCAGCTCGACGAGCAGGTCCGCGCGGCAGATGTCGGCGTTGAGGAACACCATGTCGACGGCCGGCGAGAGGGCCTCTCGGCAGATCCTCTCGACGCGGGCGATGTCCGACTGGTGGCGGACGTAGACCTTCACGGCGCGCAGGTCGTCGAGGGTGCAGCCCCGTCCGATGCCGTGCACGGAAAGGTTCCTGCCGCCGATGACGTGGGCGATGTTGTCCAGGGCCAGCCGGCACTGCGCCTCCACGTCGCCGGGGTGCATGGTGCGGTGGCCGAGGATGCCGGCGGTGCCGGACACGTAGAGCTGTTCGCCGCCGCCGTCCTGGGCGAGATAGGTGGCGCGGGCGAAGTTGGGGGCCTTGGGGCCGTACCGGCTCGGATAGTGGTAAGGCGGCACCTGGCGCGGGTTGTCGATGTTGACCTGGGTGCCGGCGCGGCAGGCGAGGAAGTAGAGGACGATGCCTCCGCCGTGCGCGCCGATGACGGTCGCGGCGGGCATGTCGTCGGTCATTCCGTACCGTTCGAGGGCGCGGGCCCGGCCGACGCAGAACTCCCGGTAGACCTCCAGGCCCGCCGCGTTCTCCTCGTTGACGCGGCTGATGTAGTGCCACACGCGGTAGAGCCGGCCGTAGCCGAGGGTGCGCGTCAGTTCGACCGCTTCGGTGTAGGCGGTTTCGGTGGCGTCGACGTAGTCGTCGCTCTCCGGTATGCGCGCGGCGCAGAACAGGAACTCGCCGTCCACGGCGTAGGACAGCGTGCCCGACCGGCCCGCCCGGACCGGCCGGGGCGAGGTCCACACTTCGGCGAACCCCTCCTCCACGGATCTGGCGATCTGGATGCCGACCACCGGGTGCCCGGCGTCCGTGCCGGGGTCCGACGGTTCGTGCGTGAAGTCGACCCTGCCCAGGACGTGCCGGCCCGGCGCCACCCGGTCGGCGGTCTTCAGACTCTGGAAGGTGACCGTCGGTGCGTACGTACTGCTCGTCATTGCCTTATCCCCCGTGGCCTCGTGCCGGGCTGGCTACAGTCCCGGTCTTGGGAACATTGCTCCTGCGCCGGTCACGAGCCGTTGCGACCGAGCGCCAGCCGCACCAGTTCCTCGGCGTCCATGTTCTTGATGGCGTGCTCCGCTGCCTCGGCGGCCTCGGAGGTGCGGCGGTCCGCGGGGGCGGCGCCCCCGGGCTTGTCAGCTTCGGCGGTGTCCGTGGCGGGCGCGGGCATAATGCGCCCGGCCAGCCAGTCCGCCACGGCCTGCGGTGTCGGATAGTCGAAGATCAGAGTCGAGGGCAGGCGCAGTCCGCTGACCGCGTCGAGCCGGTTGCGCAGCTCGATGCCGGTGAGCGAGTCCAGCCCGAGGTCGAGGAACCCGCGGTCCACCACCACGGTCGCCGGGCCGGCGTGCCCGAGGACGGCGGCGACGTGTTCCCGTACGACGGCGAGGACCTCGCGGGCCCGGTCCTGCTCCGGCAGGTCGGCCAGCCGGGCGCGGAGCGCGGCGGACTGGTCGGACCGCTCGGCGGTCCTGGCCCTGGGGAGCCGGACGAGGCCCCGCAGCAGCGGCGGCACCTGCTCGGCGCGGGAGAACAGCCGGCGCAGCGCCCTGACGTCGAGGCGGGCGGGCACGAGGGCGGCTTCGCCGGTGCCGGTGGCCAGGTCGAAAAGGGCGAGGCCCTCGTCGGTCGTCAGCGCGGTGAGCCCGACGCGGGCGGCACGGGCGCGGTCGGCCTCGGCTAGCCGGTCGACCATGCCCCCGTCGGCCTCCCAGGCTCCCCAGGCCAGGGCCTGGGCGGGCAGTCCGTGTTGCCGGCGGTGGGCGGCGAGGGCGTCGAGGAAGGCGTTCGCGGCGGCGTAGTTGGCCTGTCCGGCACCGCCCAGGGTGCCGGACAGCGACGAGAACAACGAGAAGAACCGCAGGTTCGTGCCGCGGGTCAGTTCGTGCAGGTTCCAGGCGGCGTCGACCTTGGGGCGCAGGACGTCCTGCAGCTCGCGCTCGGTGAGCGTCTCGAGCATGCCGTCGGCGAGGACACCGGCGGCGTGGACGACTCCGGTGAGCGGCCGGTCCTGCGGTACGGCGTCGAGGACGGCGGCCAGCGCGGCGCGGTCGGACACGTCGCACGCGGCGATCTCGACCTCGGCTCCCAGGTCCCGCAGCTTTGCGGCCAGTTCGGCGGCACCCTCGGTGGCGGGGCCGCGGCGGCTGAGGAGCAGGAGCCTGCGGGCGCCGTGCCGGACGACCAGGTGCTCGGCGAGGGCGGCGCCCAGGGCCCCGAGGGCTCCGGTGACCAGGACGGTGCCGGCCGGGTCGGGTGCCGGCGCCGCCGGGGCTCCGGTGGGCGCGGGGCGGGCCAGGCGGGGCACGAGGGGCTCGCCGTCGCGGAGCGCCGCCTGGGGTTCTTCGAGAGCGAGGAGGCCGGGCAGGGCGCGGGCCGACGCCTCGGTGCCGTCGGTGTCGACGAGGACGAACCGGTCGGGGTGCTCGGTCTGGGCGGTGCGCAGCAGGCCCCACACCGCGGCGCCGGTGAGGTCGGCGGGGGCGTCGCCCACGGCGCCCCGGGTGACCACCACGAGCCGTGCGGCGGCGAGCCGTTCGTCGGCCAGCCAGTCCTTGAGGGTGGTGAGCGTGGCGAGTGCGGCGTGCCGGACGGCGGCGGGCAGGTCGGCCGGGGTGCCGTCCGGGGCGGTGTGGGTGAGCACGACCAGGGCGGGCGGGGTGGCGCCCGCGTCGAGCGACCGGCGCAGGGCGCTGAGGTCGGGGTGCCAGGAGCCGTCGCCCCACTGGGCGCGCAGCGCTCCGGAGAGGCGTACGTCGTCGGCGCCGAGTGCCGCCCAGGGGCCCGCCGGGCGGGCGGAGCCCTCACGGGGCGGCGGCGGGTCGGCGGGGGCCCACTGCACGTGGAAGAGGGCGTCGTCCGTCGTGTCGCAAGCGACCAGTTGGTCGGGCGCCACCTCGCGCAGCCGGATCCTGTCGACGGTCACCACGGGGAGGCCCGCGTGGTCGACGGCGGTCAGGGACAGGGTCTCCTCGTCGGCGGCGACGATCCGGACCCGCAGGGCGACGGCGCCCCGGGCGTGAACTGCCACGTCCTGCCAGGCGTACGGCAGTCGTGTCTCGCCGTCGGCCTCGTCGTAACCGACCAGGGCGAGGGACTGCAGGGCGGCGTCCCAGAGGGCCGGGTGGAGGACGAAGCCGCCGGTCTCCTCGTGCCGGGCCTCGGGCAGGGACACCTCCGCGAACACCTCGGCGTCCCGGTGCCACAGGGCACGGACGCCCTGAAACGCGGGCCCGTAGTCGTAGCCGCGTGCGGCGAGCCGTTCGTACACGCCGTCGATGTCGACGGCGGTGGCGTCTGCCGGCGGCCATGCGCCGGTGAGCCCGGCCGTGTCGGGGACGGTGTCCGGTTCGGGGGTGACCGTCCCGGAGGCGTGGAGCTCGAAGGGGTCGTCGGGGAGGGCGTCCTCGCGGCGGGAGTGGACGGTGAGCGCGCGGGCGCCCTCCCCGTCCGGGGCCGACAGGGCTACGCGAAGGTGGACGGCCGTGTCGGCGGGCACGAGCAGCGGGGCGTGCAGGGTGATGTCCCGGACGGCGGGGCAGTCCGCGGCCTCGCCGGCGCGTGCCGCCAGTTCGACGAGTCCGGTGCCGGGCAGCAGGGCGGTGCCCCACATGGCGTGGTCGGCGAGCCAGGGCTGGGTCTCGGCGGAGATCCTGCCGGTGAGCAGCATGCCCTCGGATGCCGGGAGTTCGGCGGCGGCCCGGAGGAAGGGGTGGCGGACGGCGGTGAGGCCGAGTCCCGCCGCGTCGACGGTGTCCTGGTGCGGGGCGGTCCAGTAGCGGCTGCCCTGGAAGGCGTACGTGGGCAGTTCCAGCCCGGGGTCGGGGTGGCCGTCGAAGACGGCGTCCCAGTCGACGGTGACGCCGTCGGTGTGCAAGCGCGCCAGGGCGGCGAGCACGGTGCCGGTCTCGCCGCGGCCGCGCCGCAGGAGGGCGGCGAACACCGCGTCACCGGTGTCGTCCACCCCGGCGAGGGTGTCCTGGGCGGCCGGGGTGAGCGCGGTGTCCGGGCCGATCTCCAGGAACCGGGCGGCGCCTTGTGCGCGCAGGGTGCGGACGCCGTCGGCGAAGCGCACGGTGCCGCGGACGTGGGCGGCCCAGTACTCGGGTGAGCGGGCCTGTTCGGCGGTGAGGAGTTCGCCGGTGACGTTGGACACGACGGGCAGGCGGGGCGCGTGGGAGCTGACGGAGGACAGGACGGCGGAGAACGCCTCCAGGGCGGGCTCCATCAGCGCGGAGTGGAAGGCGTGCGAGGTGCGCAGGGGCCTGGTCCGTACGCCTTCGGCGCGGCAGGCGGCGGCGACCTTGTCGACGAGCGCGTCCTCGCCCGACACGACCACGGCGGAGGGCCCGTTGACGGCGGCGATGCTCACGTCGGCGCCCAGGGCGGCCATGAGGTCGCGCACCCACTGTTCGGGGGCGGCGACGGCGACCATGGCGCCGCCGGCGGGCAGGGCGTCCATCAGGCGTCCGCGTTCGGCGACCACCTTCGCCGCGTCGGGCAGGGACCAGACGCCGGCGATGTGGGCCGCGGTCAGTTCACCGATCGAGTGCCCCGCCAGGAGGGTCGGGCGCAGACCCCAGCTCGCGGTGAGCCGGTGCAGGGCCACTTCGAGGGCGAACGTCGCCGCCTGGGTGTAGGCGGTGCGGTCGAGGAGACGCGCGTCGGCGGTGTCGGGTCGGGCGAACAGCACGGTCTTCAGAGGCCGTTCGAAGTGGGGGGCGAACGCGGCGCACACCTCGTCGAGGGCTTCGGCGAAGACGGGGTACGCCGTGTACAGCTCGTGGCCCATGCGGGGCCGCTGGGCGCCCTGGCCGGTGAACAGCACCGCGAGCCCGCCCTGTCGGCGTGCCCGGACGCCGGCGACGTGGGTGTCGGCCTCGCCGGCCGCGAGAGCGTCGAGTCCGCGCAGCAGGTCGGCCCGGTCGGTGCCGAGGACGGCCGCGCGCACCGGCATGGCCGTCCGGCGGGTCGCGAGGGCCATGGCGACGTCGGCGGGTTGGGCGTCCTCGTGGTCGTCGGCCCAGGCGCGCAGCCGGGCGGCCTGGGCGCGCAGGGCCTCCTCGGTGCGGGCGGACAGGATCCAGGGGGCGGTGTCGATGTGGGGCCGCGTGGGTGTGGGCCCGGCACTCTCGGGGGCCTGTTCGAGGATGACGTGGGCATTGGTGCCGCTCAGTCCGAAGGAGGACACGGCCGCTCGGCGGGGCCGGCCGGTCTCGGGCCAGGGCACGGGGCTCAGGGTGACCAGCCGGACGTCGCCGACGGTCCAGTCGACCTGGGGTGAGGGCTCGTCGGCGTGCAGGGTGGGCGGGACGGTCCCGTGGCGCATGGCCTGCACCATTTTGATGATGCCGGCCACGCCCGCGGCGGCCTGGGTGTGGCCGATGTTGGACTTGACGGACCCGAGCAGCAGTGGGCGGCCGGCGGGCCTGCCGGTGCCGTAGGTCGCCAGGAGGGCCTGTGCCTCGATGGGGTCGCCGAGGCGGGTGCCGGTGCCGTGGCCCTCGACGACGTCGACGTCGGCCGGGCCGAGGCCGGCCCGGTCGAGGGCGCCTTGGATGACCCGCTGCTGGGAGGGGCCGTTGGGGGCGGTGATGCCGTTGGATCTGCCGTCCTGGTTGACGGCCGAGCCGCGGATCACCGCGAGGACGGGGTGGCCGAGGCGGCGGGCGTCGGAGAGCCGCTCGACGAGCAGCACTCCGACCCCTTCCGCGAATCCGGTGCCGTCGGCTCCCGCGCCGTAGGACTTGCACCGGCCGTCCGTGGCCAGTCCGCGCTGGCGGCTGAAGTAGACGAAGGTGTCGGGGGTCGTCATGACGGTGGCCCCGCCGACCAGGGCGAGCGAGCAGTCGTCGTCGGCGAGTGCCTGGCAGGCGACGTGGAGGGCGACCAGCGACGAGGAGCATGCCGTGTCGACCACGACGGCCGGGCCCTCGAGGCCGAAGGCGTAGGCCACGCGTCCGGCGGCCATGCTGGCGGTGTCGGTGGACGGGCCGGAGGACATGATGCCGCTGAATACGCCGACGCGGCCGCCCCGCAGGGTGTCCGGCCGGATGCCGGCGCGTTCGACGGCTTCGGCGGAGCACTCCAGCAGCAGTCGGTGCTGGGGGTCCATGGCCAGCGCCTCGCGGGGGCTGATGTCGAAGTACCCGGCGTCGAAGGAGGCGGCGTCCTGGAGGAAACCGCCCTCCCGGACGTAGCTCTTGCCGACGGCGTCGGGGTCGGGATCGTAGATGCCCGAGACGTCCCAGCCCCGGTCACCGGGGAATTCGGCCACCGCGTCGCGCCCCTCGGTCACCAGCCGCCACAGGTCGTCCGGCGAAGCCACTCCACCCGGATACCGGCATGCCATTCCTACGATTGCCACGGGCTCCGGGAGCCGGTTTTCCGCCGTGTGCAGACGTTGCCGCAGGTCCTGTATCTCCGCCGTCGCGCGCCTCAGATAGTCGACGTACTTCTGCTCGTCAGCCATTGTCTCCCCCGTTAATCAGACGCATCCCGAAAGCGCATTCCGGCACGCCGCACGGAACACCGAACCAATCACCCGGGCAGCCTGGGACGCATGACGGCGGGTGAGGAAAAAGAAAGTGGATATGGAAAGGTTTTTACCCGAAGCGGAATGAACGGCTCACCGGCCACCGGACGCGGCCGGTGAACCACGGGACCATGACTGGAGGATCAAGCGGAACGCTTCTGCCCGATCAGCTCGTCCAACTGGAGCCGAGCGGAGCAGGACGGGCACTGGGCGACCGAACGCCCCCTCGCCGCCTGCCGGAAGTGCTCCAGCGAGTCCCCTTCGATGCACAGCGCGTCGGCCAGCAGGGCGATCGACCGCCGCTGCGGCGTGGTGGTGCGGCCCCGTTCCAGATCGGAAATCGTCCGAATGCTCAGACCGGAACTGAAGGACAGTTCTTCCTGCGTCATCCCGGCCTGCTCACGAAGCAGACGCAACAGTGAGGCGAGCTCTTCCGCAGGACGATGATGCATGACAATGCGAGATATCACGTAGTTCTCCCCGTGAGCCCCCCTCGGGGCCACTTGAACCAGCCACCGAGGGGGAACAACGTGATTTGTGTTGGCGAGATCGACCCTAACACGGCACCTCTGGATCTTGGTACCCGATTCTTGGGCCCGAACTCGCCAAACCCGCATCCTTTACGGGGACTTCACTTGACAGCCCCAATCCGCTTGGTGTACTCCGCCACGAAATCGCCGACCGAACGCTCAGGATTGGCCACGATGGCCGAAAGCAGATGCACGTACTCCTGAAGCCAACGGGCCACCGCACCGTCCGGGAAGTACCCGGACCGGTGGTTCGCGGCGATCACCGAGAACTGGTCGGTGAAGTGGATCTCGATCCTGAGCGGGTGCTCGGTCTGCGCCAGGACCTGGACCGGGGTCGCCGCCCCCAGGACCGACATCAGCCGGCCCAGCCCCGCGATCATTCCCGGCACGTTCTCGTTGACGACGTAGCTCTCGAACAGCGGCTCGCCCGCGGGTAGCCGGCCCAGCTCCTTCAGCGCCGCCGGCCTCACGTACTCGTAGTCGCTGATGGCCTTGATCCGGTCCTGGATCCCGGTCAGCCAGGGCAGCAGGGCAGCATCCGGATCCACCGTGGTGACCACCGGCAGGATGTTGAACATCAGACCCGCCGCCTGGTCCACGTCGACCGACGTGGTGCTGCGCCCCGACATGAGCGCACCGCTGACCACCCGGTCGGACCCCGTGATAGCGGCCAGCAGTAGCGACCAGGCTCCGTAGACCACGCTGTTGACGCTCAGTCCGTTGCCGCGGGCGAGGTCCGTGATGGCCGCGGCGTCCTCGTCCGACACCGCCACGAACTCCTGCTGGACCGGGATCGCGACGTCCGCGCGCCGCTCCCCGGCCGGCAGGGTGATCGGGGCGCCCGGCAGCGACACATCTTCCAGCTGACCGCGCCAGAAGTCCTCCGCCTCGCTCATGTCCCTCTCGGACTGCTCCTGGCAGAAGTCTCCGTAGGCGGCCGACGGCGGGATGACCAGCGGATCACGGCCCGAGGACAGGGCCTCGTAGGTGTCCAGGAGCGTCCGGACCATCATCGCGGCGCTCCAGCCGTCCTGCGCGAGCAGCGTGAAGAAGTGGATGTACTCCCACCGGTCGTCGGCCAGCTTGAACAGGCCGAGCCGGGTCTTGGGCAGCAGCCCGTGGAAACCGCGCCGCCGCTCCGCCTCGATGAAGGCCGCGATCCGGCGCTCCTGCTCCACCGGCGTGGCCGCCCGCAGGTCGAACACCTCGAAACCGATCTTCACACCGGTGCGGACCACCTGGATCCACCGGCCGTCCTCGTCCCGCACGTAGCTCGACCGCAGGGACGGGAACTGCTCGATGGTGTACTGCCACGCCTTCTCCAGCGCGACCGGCTCCAGCTTCTGCCCCTGGAACTGGAATCGCTGGTGAGTGATGTAGACGCCCGAGTCCGGCGCCTGGTCCACGTACTCCAGCGCGTTGCACTGCATCCCGGTGGCCGGGTACGCGTCCGCCGCGTCCGGGTAGAGGGACCGCGCCCACTCCAGCAGGCGCGCATCACGCTCCACCGTCGCCCGCGCCCTGACCGGACCGCGCGACTCGGCCAGCGCCGCGAGCTCCTGGATCGTCGGGCTCTGGAAGACGTCCTGGGGTGTGAGGGCCATGCCCTTGGCCGTGGCCCGGCTGACCATCTGGATCCCGATCAGGGAGTCACCGCCCAGGGCGAAGAAGCCCCGGTCGGCGGTGACCTCGTCCAGGCCCAGGACCTCCGCCCAGATTTCCGCCAGCTGCTCCTCGTACCTGGTGCGCGGCGCGACGACCTTCTCGGTCGGCCGCACCCCGCGCTGCGGCAGCGGCAGCGCGCCGCGGTCCAGCTTGCCGTTGGCGGTGACCGGGAACTCCGCCAGGGCGACGATCGCCGACGGGACCATGAACTCCGGCACCCGGTCGCGCAGGAACGTGCCCGCCTCGGTGGTCAGCCACCGGCCCAGCTCGGTCAGCCGCTCCTCCTCACCGGCGCCGGCCGGTACGGGGAGGCCGGGCGCGTCGTCCTCGGGGACGACGTAGGCGACGAGCTGCTTGTCCTGCGCGTCGGCGGAGATCTCCCGGGCCATCACGACCACGTCGCGCACGGCCGGGTGTTCGCGCAGCCCCGCCTCGATCTCCCCCAGCTCGATGCGCATGCCGCGCACCTTCACCTGGAAGTCGGTGCGGCCCAGGAAGACCATCGACCCGTCGGGCAGGAAGCGCGCCAGGTCGCCGGTGCGGTAGAGAGTGGCCCCGGGTTCGTGGGAGAACGGGTCGGGGATGAACCGCTCTTCGGTCAGCTCGGGCCGGTTGTAGTAGCCGCGGGCCACGCCGACACCGCCGATGAACGCCTCGCCAGCCGCGCCGATCGGGACCGGCCGCAGGTTGCGGTCCAGGATGTAGATCTGCGTGTTGGCGATGGGCGTGCCGATGGACACCGGGCCGTCGCCCAGGTCGCGCGGGCACTCCCAGCAGGTGCTGTCGACGGAGCACTCCGTCGCACCCCACAGGTTGTACACGGTCGCGGCGGGCAGCCGGTCGTGGACGCCCCGGATCGACGAGGCGGGCAGGTCCTCACCGCTGGCGATCACCCGGGTGACCGAGGTGCACCGTTCGATCCCCGGGTGCTGGAGGAAGACCCTCAGCATCGACGGGACGAAGTGCAGGGTGGTGACGCCGTGCTCCTGGATGAGGGTGGAGAGGTACTCCGGGTCCTTATGGCCCTCGGGACGGGCGACGACCATCCGCGCGCCCGTCATGAGCGGCCAGAAGAACTCCCACACCGACACGTCGAAGCTGAACGGGGTCTTCTGCAGCACCCGGTCGTCCGGCGTCAGACCGTAGTACTCCTGCTTCCACAGCAGCCGGTTCACCACGCCGCGGTGCGTCATCATCGCCGCCTTGGGGCGGCCCGTGGAGCCCGAGGTGTAGATCATGTACACCAGGTCGTCCATGCCGGCGGTGTTCGCGGGGCGAGTGTCCGGCTGGTCGGCGAACTCCTCGGGCCGGTCGAGCAGCAGGGTCCGCGCCCGGTGCTCGGGCAGCCGGTCGGCCAGGTGCCGCTGGGTCAGCAGGATGCCCGGGTCGGTGTCGGAGAGCATGAACTCCACCCGCTGGCGCGGGTAGGTCGGGTCGATGGGCAGGTAGGCGCCGCCGGCCTTCATGATGCCGAGCAGACCCACGACCATCTCGACCGACCGTTCCACGGAGATGGCCACCGGCTGGTCGGGGCCGACGCCCATCTCCCGCAGGCGGTGGGCCACCCGATTGGCGCGCCGGTCGAGTTCGGCGAAGGTGACGTCCTCGCCCTCGAAGGTCACCGCGACGGCGTCCGGCGTGCGGTCCGTCCGGTCCTCGATCAGGGTGTGCAGGCAGCGGATCTGCTCGTCCGGGTACCGGCGGTCGGTGTCGTTCCACTCGACGAGGATGCGGTGCTCGATCTCCGGCGGCAGGACCGGCAGTTCGGAGACCCGTCGCTCGAGTGATCCCGTGAACGCCTCCAGCAGGACCCGGTAGCCACCGAGCAGCCGCTCGATGGTGGCGTCGTCGAAGAGGTCGCTGTCGTACTCGGCGTCCACGAGCAGCGCGTCGGGCAGCTCGGTCACCGAGATCTCGATGTCGAACTTGGCGGTGCCGTTGTGGACCTCCATCACGTCGGCGAAGGCCGCACCGCCGGGTCCGGAGTTCCCGCTGTGCCGCTTCATGTCGAAGACGACCTGGAACAGCGGGTTGGCGGAAGCGCCGCGCTCCGGGCTCAGCTCGGCGACGAGGGCGTCGTAGGGGACATCCTGGTACTCGAAGCCGTGCTTGACCGTGTCGCCGACCCGGCCGAGGAGCTCGGCCACGGTGGGGTCGTCGCCCAGCCCGGTCTTGAGGACGACCGTGTTGACGAAGAAGCCGATCAGGTCCTGGACGGCCTCGTGCTGGCGGTTCGCCATCGCGCTGCCGACCACGACGTCGCCGTTGTCACCGGTGTCGCCCGCGTAGCGGTGCAGGACGACCTTGAGCGCGGACAGCAGTGTGGTGAAGAGCGTCACCCCGCGCTCGGCGCTGAAGGAGCGCAGCGCGGCGGCCAGTTCCCCTTCCACCCGGAAGCTGGTCGCACCGCCGTGGAAGCGCTGGACGGCCGGGCGCGGCCGGTCCGTCGGCAGCCTGGAGCCGGCGGTGACGTCGCCCAGCAGCGCGCGGAGGTTCGCGAGTCGGGCGGCGAGCCGGTCGTCGTCCAGGGAGCGGCGCTCCCACACAGCGTAGTCGGCGAACTGGACGGGGAGCGCGGGCAGTGCCGGAGCCCGGTCCTCCGCGAAGGCCCGGTAGGCGGCCTCGATCTCGCGGCCGAAGACACCGCCCGACCACGCGTCGGCGATGATGTGGTGCAGGTTGACGACCATCCGGTGGTCGTCGTCGCCCAGCCGGAACAGCGTCACGCGCGTCAGCGGACCCCGGGCGAGGTCGAACACGTGCCGCGCCTCCTCGGCGACGAGCCGCTCGTAGGCGGCCTCCCGCTCCTCGGCGGTCGCCCCCGGGACGTCCACGACCGGGACGGGCAGGGTCAGGGTGGGGGCGATCTCCTGCCAGGGCGTGCCGTCGGCGCTGGGGAACGTGGTGCGCAGCACCTCGTGCCGTCCGACGACCTCGTTGACGGCCCGTTCCATCACTTCGGGCCGCAGCGCACCCGCCAGGGGCAGCGCCATCACCACGTTGTAGGCGGGGCTGTCGGGCACCAGCTGGTCGAGGGCCCACAGGCGCTGCTGGCCGAACGAGAGCGGGAGGCGTTCGGCGGCCCCGTTCCGGCGCCGCTCGGCGGCGACGCGCAGCAGGCCGTCGTCCGGCGTGCCGCCGTCGGCGCGCTCGGCCACCTGTTCCGCGACGTACCGGGCCAGGTGCGCCGGTGTGGGCTGCTCGAACACCATACCCACAGGCAGGTTCAGCCCGGTCGCCCGGTTGAGGCGGTTACGGGCCTCCAGCGCCGTCAGCGAGTCGAAGCCGAGGTCGAGGAACGCGCCGTCCACCGCGATGTCGTCGGGCGAGCCGTGCTTGAGGACCGCCGCGACGGTCCGCAGGACCAGGTCGAGTGCGGCGGCGTGCCGCTCCTCCGCCGTCCCGGTCAGGAGCCCGGCGCGGGTCTCGTCCCGGTCGTCCTCCTCCGGCAGGGCGGCGAGGGCGTCCGGCTCGTCCGCCGTGTCGCCGGAGGTGACCGTGTTGATCCAGAACCGCTTGCGCTGGAACGGGTACGTCGGCAGCTCGGCCGGTGCACCGGATCCCTCGGGCAGCACCGACGGCCAGTCCACGGCGACACCGCCGGTGTACGCCTCGGCCATCGCGGTGAGCAGCTGGGCGCGGTCGCCCCGGTTGTTGCGCAGCGTGCCCAGCGCGCAGAACGGGGTGTCCTGGCCGGCGAGCGTCTCCTCGACTGCGGGGACGAGCACGGGGTGCGGACTGACCTCGATGAAGGAGTCGAAGCCCTGACGGGCGAGGGCTGCGACGGAGTCGGCGAACCGGACCTGTCGGCGCAGGTTGCGGAACCAGTAGTCGGCGTCGGCGCCGACGGTGTCCAGCCAGTCGCCGGTGACGGTCGAGAAGAACGGCACCTTGGAGCGCTGCGGGCGCACCGGGGCGAGCCGCTTCAGCAGGACCTCGCGCAACGCGTCGACCTGCGGGGTGTGCGACCCGTAGGTGACCGGCACCCGGCGGGCGCGCACGCCGTCGGCCTTGCACTGCTCGACCAGCTCGTCCAAGGCGGCGGCCTCCCCGGCGACGACCGAGGA
Source organism: Streptomyces ficellus (assembly GCF_009739905.1). NCBI lineage: Bacteria > Bacillati > Actinomycetota > Actinomycetes > Kitasatosporales > Streptomycetaceae > Streptomyces > Streptomyces ficellus. The sequence continues at coordinate 2,258,775 of NZ_CP034279.1, forward strand.
CGTGGGGCTGTTGACGGCGGCCACGGCCAGGCGGCCCGCCCACGGCGCGAGCCGGTCGGCCAGTTCCCCGGCGGGCAGTGCGACGGCGGCCATGCCGCCACCGCCGGCCATGACCCGGACGATCTCCTGGCTGCGCAGCGCGACGACACGGGCCGCGTCCTGGAGGCTGAGCGCGCCTGCCACGTACGCGGCGGCGATCTCGCCCTGGCTGTGGCCGATCACGGCGTCCGGCCGGACCCCGCGGGCGCGCCAGACCGCGGCCAGCGACACGGCGACCGAGAACAGGGCGGGCTGGACGACGTCGTCCCGGTCGAGGCCGGGCGCGCCGGGCTCCTCGCGCAGGACGTCGAGCAGCGACCAGTCGACGTGGGGGCGCAGGGCCTCGTCACACGCCTGGAGCTCACGGGCGAAGACCGGTTCGGTCTCCAGCAGTTCGACCCCCATGCGGGCCCACTGCGAGCCCTGACCGGGGAAGACGAACACGGTGCGGCCGGTGGTGCGGGCCCGGCCGGTCACGGTGGCGGCGTCCTGGCCGCCGGCGGCGAGTTCGCGCAATCCGTCGAGGAACTCGGAGCGGTGCCGGGCCACGAGCACGGCGCGGTGCTCGAAGACGGTGCGGGCGGCGAGGGCACGGCTGACGTCGGCGGGTGCGGCGTCCTCGTCGGCCTCGGCGAACTCCAGCAGGCGGGCGGCCTGGTCGCGCAGGGCGGCGGCGGAACGGGCCGACAGCGTCCAGGGCAGCGGGCGGTCGTCCGCGGGTGCGGCGGGGGCGTCGGCGGAAGGCGCCTCCGGCTCGGGCGCCTGCTCCAGGATCACGTGCGCGTTGGTGCCGCTGATGCCGAACGACGACACGGCGGCTCGGCGCGGGGCGCCGGTCTCGGGCCACGGGCGGGTCTCGGCGACCAGTTCGACGGCACCCTGTGACCAGTCCACCTGCGGGGTGGGGGCGTCCAGGTGCACCAGTCCGGGCACCTGGCCGTGGCGCAGGGCGAGGACCATCTTCATCACGCCGAGGACACCGGCCGCCGCCTGGGTGTGGCCGACGTTCGACTTCAGTGCGCCCAGGAGCAGCGGGCGGTCCTCCGGGCGGTGCTGCCCGTAGGTGGCGAGCAGGGCCTGCGCCTCGATCGGGTCGCCCAGCGTCGTGCCGGTGCCGTGCGCCTCGACGACGTCGACGTCGGCCGGCGTCAGGCGGGCCTCGTTCAGGGCCTGGTGGATCAGGCGCTGCTGGGCCGGCCCGTTGGGGGCGCTGAAGCCGCTGCTGGCGCCGTCCTGGTTGAGCGCGGAACCGCGGACGACCGCCAGGACGCGGTGCCCCAGGCGCCGGGCGTCGGACAGCCGCTCCAGCGCGATGACGCCGACGCCCTCGGACCAGCCGGCGCCGTCGGCGGCGGCGGAGAAGGGCTTGCACCGGCCGTCGGGGGCGAGCAGTTGCTGCCGCGACAGCTCGACGAAGGCCTGCGGCGTCGCCATCACGGTGGCGCCGCCGACGAGGGCCAGCGAGCACTCGCCCGAGCGGAGAGCGCGGCCCGCCTGGTGCAGTGCCACGAGCGACGACGAGCAGGCGGTGTCGACGGTCATGGCCGGGCCGGACAGGCCGAGGGTGTAGGAGATCCGTCCGGAGGCGAGGCTGCCGGAGCTCGTGTTGCCCAGGTAGTCGTGGTACATGAGGCCGACGAACACGCCGGAGTCGCTGCCCGCGAGCGTCTTCGGGTCGAGCCCGGCGCGCTCCAGCGCCTCCCAGGAGCACTCCAGCAGCAGCCGCTGCTGCGGATCCATGGTCATCGCCTCGCGCGGCGAGATCCCGAAGAAGGCCGCGTCGAAGTCGCCCGCGTCGTGGAGGAAGCCGCCCTCACGCACGTACGAGGTGCCGGGGTGGGCCGGGTCGGGGTGGTAGAGCGCCTCGGTGTCCCAGCCGCGGTCGTCGGGGAACGGACCGACGCCGTCCCTTCCCTCGGCGGCGAGGCGCCACAGGCCCTCGGGGGTGCTGACGCCGCCGGGGAGCCGGCAGGCCATACCGACGACGGCCAGCGGTTCACCGGCTTCGTCGGTCAACTGCTCGTGTCGCCGGCGAAGCCGCTCGTTCTCGACCAGCGAAGCCCGAAGCGCCTCGACCAGCGAGTCGGAAGAGGTGTCCAATGCAGTCTCACTCCCACATGATGTGTCGTACGGCCTGGTGGGTCGGGGCACGGTCACGCGTTCCCGAGCTGTTCGTCCAGCAGGTTGAAGAGTTCCTCCGGTGTGGCGGACTCCAGGGGGGCGGCGTGGTAACCGGGGGCTCCGGACCACGTGCGCGTCAGCTCCTTGAGCCGGGCCACGAGGTGTTCGCGCGCGGTGTCGTCCAGCGTGGTGGCCGACAGGGTCGCGCTCAGGTTGTCGAGGGCCTCGTGGACGGCACCCTCGGCGGCCGGGGCGCCGGGCGTGCCCGGCCCGTTCGCCGCCGCCTTCCCGTCCCGGAAGTGGGTGTCCAGGAATGTGGCGAGCGCCGCCGGGGTCGGGTAATCGAAGACCAGGGTGGCGGGGAGCCGGATGCCGGTCACCGTGCCGAGCTGGTTGCGCAGCTCGACCGCGGTGAGCGAGTCGAAGCCCAGTTCCTTGAACGGGCGGTCCTCGTCGACGGTTTCACCGCCGGTCCCGTCGTGGCCGAGGACGGCGGCCACCTTGGCGCGGACCAGCGCCACGAGTTCGTCGAGCCGTTCGGCGGCCGGCAGGTCCGCGAGCCGGTCACGCAGGGGGCCGTCGGTGTCCGCGCCGGTGCCGGATCCCTCGCCGCCCCGGCCGGGTGCGGCGGGCCGCACCCGCAGGAGCGAGCGCAGCACCGGCGGCACACCGCTGGCCTGGGCCGCGGCGTGCAGCGCGGGGAGGTCGAGGCGGGCGGTGACGAGTTCGGGCGCGTCGTGGACGTGCGCGGCGTCGAGCGCAGCGTCGAGGAGCGCCAGGGCCTCCTCGGCCGGCATGGCGACGATGCCGGGGGCCGCGAGCCTCCGCATGCCGGCTTCGTCCAGGTCCCCGGTGATGTCGCTGCTCTCGTCCCACAGGCCCCACGCCAGCGACGTGGCGGGCAGGCCGAGCCGGTGGCGGTGCCGGGCGAGGGCGTCCAGGAAGGCGTTGGCCGCCGCGTAGTTGGCCTGGCCCGCGCGACCGAGCACGCCCGACAGCGAGGAGAACGTCACGAACGCCGTGAGGTCGTGTCCGAGGGTGAGTTCGTGCAGGTTGAGCGCCGCGTCCACCTTGGGGCGCAGGACGCGGTCGAGGCGCTCGGGGGTCAGTGAGGTGACGATGCCGTCGTCGACCACACCGGCCGTGTGGACGACCGAGGTGAGCCGCCGCTCAGGGGGCAGGGAGGCGAGCAGCGCGGCGAGCGCGTCGCGGTCCGCCACGTCGCAGCGGGCCACGGTGACGTGCGCGCCCAGGGCGGTGAGTTCCGCGACGAGGGCGTCGGCGCCGGGCGTGGCGGTGCCCCTGCGGCCCACGAGCAGCAGGTCGCGTACGCCCTTCTCCGCCACCAGGTGCCGGGCGACGAGGCCGCCGAGCACGCCGAGGCCGCCGGTGATCAGGGTGGTGCCCCGGCCGTCCGCCTCGGCGGGGGCGGGGGCATGTGCGGCCGGGACGCGTACGAGCCGGGGCACGAGGACGGTGCCGGCCCGGACGGCCGTCTCCGGTTCACCGGTCGCCACGGCCGCCGTCAGCGTCTCGGCGGCCACCGGGTCCGGTCCGGCCGCGTCCACCAGGACGATCCGCCCCGGGTGTTCGGCCTGGGCGGAGCGCACCAGGCCCCACACCGCCGCGCCCGCGAGGTCCGTGGGGGTCGTGTCGCCGGCCGGCGCCACGGCGCCGTGGGTGACGACCACCAGCCGCGAGTCGGCCAGGAGGTCGTCCCGGAGCCACTCCTGGACGAGCCCGAGCACCCGGTCGGTGGTGTACCGGACCGCCGCGGCCGTGTCCGGCGACGTACCGTCGCCGCCCTGCCCGTCGTCGTCGGCGGCGGTGACGGGAGCCACCGGGGCGAACACGAGTTCCGGCGGCGGGGTCCCGGCCCCGGTCGCGGCGAGGAGCGCGGGGAGGTCGGCGTAGGGGTGGCCGGACGCGCGGGCCGGGTCACCGGCGCCGCCGATCACCGCGCACCGCTCGGGGCGGGTCACCGGGCCGGCCGGTGTGGCGGCCGTCCAGTCGAGCCGGAAGAGGGCGTCCCGGTGGGCGTCCGCGGTGGCCCGCAGCTGGTCGGCGGTGACGGGCCGTACGGTGAGCCCCTCGACGGACACGACCGGCGTGCCGGTGGTGTCGGCGGCCAGCAGCGTGAGCTCGTCGCCCTCATGGCGCAGGGCCACCCGCAGGGCGGTGGGGCCGGTGCGGTGCACGGTGACGCCGCGCCACGCGAAGGGCAGCCGCAGGGGCGCGGGGCCGGGCTCCCGGTCGAGCCGGTCGGCGAGCACGGCGTGGAGGGCGGCGTCGAGCAGGGCGGGGTGCGGGCCGAAGGCCGCCGCGTCGGTGAGCGCGGCCGTCTCCGGGGCGACCTCGGCGAACAGCTCGTCGCCGCGCCTCCACAGGGCGCGCAGTCCGCGGAAGGCGGGGCCGTACGACAGCCCGAGGATGGCCAGCCGTCCGTACAGGGTGTCGACGTCCACCGGGATTGCCCCGGGCGGCGGCCAGACGCCGCGCAGCTGGTCCCAGGCGCCGCCTTCGGGGCGGGCGGTCTCCTCGGGCCGCAGGGTCCCCTGGGCGTGCCGGGTCCACGGCGAACCGGCGGGGCCGTCCTCGGGGCGGGAGTACAGGGTGAGCGCCCGGCGGCCGGAGTCGTCCGGGGAGCCGACGGCCACCTGGAGGGTGAGGGCGCCCTCGTCGGGCAGGACGACCGGTGCGTGCAGCATGAGCTCCTCGACGCTGCCGGGGCCCGTGCGGGCGGCCAGGTGGGCGGCGAGTTCGACGGTGGCGGTGCCGGGGAGCAGGAGTGTGCCGGCGACGGCGTGGTCGGCGAGCCAGGGGTGCATCCCGGCCGCGAGCCGCCCGGTGTGGACGGCCGCGCCGTCCACACCCGCGTCGTCCGCCAGGTCGACGGTGGCGCCCAGCAGCGGGTGGTCCACGGTGTGCAGCCCGGCGGCCCGGACGTCCCCGGCGGACGGGGCGGGGGCGTCGAGCCAGAACCTCCGCCGCTGGAAGGCGTAGGTGGGCAGAGGTACGTGACGTGCTCCGCCGCCCGCGAGGAGGGCGTGCCAGTCGACCGGGCCGCCACCCGCGTGCAGCAGGCCCAGCGAGGTGAGGAAGCGGTCCGGTCCGCCCTCGTCGCGCCGCAGGCTCGGGACGACGGTCGCCTCGGCGCCCGCCTCCTGGAGGAGTTCCTCCAGGCCGTAGGTCAGCACCGGGTGGGCGCCGCACTCGACGAAGGTGCGGTGCCCGTCCGCGAGGAGGGCGCGCACGGCGCCCGCGAAGTCCACGGGGCGGCGCAGGTTCTCGAACCAGTACTCGGCGGTCAGCGCGGCGCCGTCGAGGGGGCCGCCCGTGACGGTCGAGTAGAAGGGAACTCTCAGCTCGCCCGTCGGGAACGTGCCGATGGTGTCGAGGAGTTCGCGCCGTACGTCGTCGATGTGGGCGGAGTGGGAGGCGTAGTCGATGGGGATGCGGCGCGCGGGCGTCCCCTCGGCCTCGCAGACGGCCAGCAGTTCGTCCAGGGCGTCCAGGTCACCGGAGACCGCGGTGGCCGCCGGGCCGTTGACGGCCGCGACGGTGAGCCGTCCGTCCCAGCGCTCCAGCAGCTTCTCGACGTCGGCGACCGCGCGGGGCAGCGAGGCCATACCGCCGCGGCCCGTGATCGCGGCCCTGATGGGCCGGTTGCGCCGGGCGACGATCCGTACGGCGTCGGGCAGGGACAGCGCCCCGGCCACGCAGGCAGCGGCGATCTCGCCCTGGCTGTGGCCGACCACCGCGGTGGGCCGGACGCCGCAGGACTCCCACAGCGCCGCGAGGGAGACCATCATGGTGAACAGGGCGGGCTGGACGACCTCGTCCTCGTCCAGGGCGCGGGCTCCCGGCGTTCCGCGCAGCACGTCGACGAGCGACCAGTCGAGGTGGCGGTCGAACTCGTCGAGGCACTCGCGCACCCGGGCGGCGAAGACGGGGGACGTGTCCATCAGCCTCCTCCCCATGCCGGCCCACTGGGGGCCCTGGCCGGGGAAGACGAAGACGGCGCCGGACCGGCCGCCGGCCGCCGGTGCCACGCCCTGGACCAGCTGCGGTGCTGTCTCCCCCGCCGCGAGCGCCGTCAGCCCGGCGGTGAGCTGCCGCCGGTCGGCGCCGACGACGACGGCGCGGTGCTTCAGGGCGGAGCGGCCGGTGGCGAGGGTGAGGGCGATGTCGGCGTCCGCGAGGGCCGGTTCGGTCCCGAGGTGGTCGAGCAGCCGGGCGGCCTGGGCCCGCAGCGCGGGAGCGGACCTGGCGGACAGCAGCCAGGGGACGGCGGGCAGGGGCGTGGCGACGGGCGCGGGGCGGTCGGCGGGGTCGACGTCGGTGCGGGTGCTCGGGGGCGCCTGTTCGATCAGCGCGTGAACGTTGGTTCCGCTGAGGCTGAACGAGGAGACCCCGGCGCGGCGCGGCGCCCCGGTATCGGGCCACGGCGTGTTTCGCCGAAGCAGTTCGACGCCGTCGGAGTCCCAGTCGACGTGCGGGGTCGGTTCGTCGATGCCGATGCTGGCCGGCAGGACACCGGCGCGGAGGGAGAGCACCGTCTTGATGACGCCCGCGAGACCGGCCGCGGCCTGGGTGTGGCCGATGTTCGACTTCACCGAACCGACCAGCAGGGGCCGTCCGGCCCGGCGCTGAGCGCCGTAGGTGGCCAGCAGTGCCTGTCCCTCGATCGGGTCACCGAGGGTGGTTCCGGTGCCGTGGGCCTCGACGGCGTCGACCTGGTCGGGGGTGAGCCGGGCGTTTGCGAGGGCCTGGCGGATCACCTGCTCCTGGGCAGCGCCGCTGGGGGCGGTGAGGCCGTTGGAGGCGCCGTCCTGGTTGACCGCCGTCCCCCGGACAACCGCCAGCACTTCGTGCCCGGCGCGCAGGGCGTCGGAGAGCCGTTCGAGGACGAGTACGCCGACACCCTCGGAGAAGGCGGTGCCGTCCGCGCCGGCGGCGAAGGGCTTGCACCGCCCGTCCGGGGCGAGACCTCCTTGGCGGCCGAACTCGACCAGCATCGCCGGGGTCGACACGACGGCCGCGCCGCCCACCAGGGCGGTGGTGCACTCGCCGCCGCGCAGCGCCCTGCACGCGTCGTGCAGGGCGACCAGCGCCGACGAGCACGCGGTGTCAATGGTGACGGCGGGGCCTTGGAGGCCGAGGGTGTAGGCGATGCGGCCGGAGGCGAAGGCGGCTCCCGCCCCGTTGATGAAGTAGCCGTCCAGACCGGCGGAGCCGGAGGCGGTGAGGTGGGCGGCGTAGTCGCCGCTGATGATCCCCATATAGGCGCCGGTGCGGCTGCCGTGCAGGGAGTCGGCCGGGATTCCGGCCCGCTCCAGCGCCTCCCAGGCGGTCTCCAGCAGGAGCCGGTGCTGGGGGTCCATGGCCACCGCTTCGCGTGGCGAGATCCCGAAGAAGTCCGCGTCGAAGTCAGTGGCGTCGTCGAGGAAGGCGCCGAAGGTGCGCAGGGTGTCCGTGCCGTCCGGACCCTGCACCGTGAGTTCGTCGAGGTTCCAGTTGCGGTCGTCCGGGGTGCCGGACACCACGTTCCCGCCGGCGGTCAGCAGCCGCCAGAGGTCTTCGGGGGTCCGTATCCCGCCCGGGAAGCGGCAGGCCATCCCGACGATCGCGACGGGTTCACCGCTCTCGACGGCCTCCAGACGCTCGCGGGTCTCCAGCAGCTCCGCGGTGACTCGCTTGAGATAGCCGCGGAGTTTGTCCTCTGTGCTCACCAAAACCTCGTCCCCCGTGGTGACCGCATGGCAAGGAATCCTTGTCCATAAGCCTCCACGCCGGGGAAGTGCCGGAACAGGCAGAACCGGCGGCGAAACCACAGAAATCCGGAACAGTGAATTCCATTTGTGTTCCGTCAGCCCGTCGCCACCACTTCGGGACCACCGATCCGGATGCCACTTGAGTTATCTTGACAGCCAGGGCTAGCCTGCCCGTCGGGGGAAATTCGCGTATCGCTCTGTGCGCACCTCCGCCCTGCTTCCCGTCCTTTCCCGCCGACGCGGAACACACACCCGGAAATTGCACTGACCCGACGGAGGTCGACCGTGGTATTCCAGCCCACTCGAGGAAACCTGCCCGCCCGCTTCGGCCCCGGCGTCCCCGGCGTTCCGGCCATCGGCCCCACGACTCTCGACGCCGAGGTCTACCGCGACCCCGAGCGCTACGAGCAGGAGCGGATCAAGGTCCTCAATCGCAGCTGGCAGATCATCTGCCGGTCCGAGCAGGTGGCCGAGCCGGGCGACCACCACGTCTGGGAGGGCCACGGCGAGAGCATCGTCATCACCCGGCGCGAGGACGGGGGCCTCGACGGCTTCCACAACGTCTGCGCGCACCGGGGTGCCCGGATCGTCGCCGAGAGCGGCACCAAAGCCCGCCGCTTCACCTGCAAGTGGCACAACTGGGCGTACGACACCGAGGGCAGGGTCACCGGCGTCCCGGACCGGCCCGACTTCGACGCCACCATGCTGGCGGGCCTCTGCTCCCCGGCCGTCGACGTCGACGAGTGGGGCGGCTGGGTGTGGGCGGTCCTGGCCGGCCCCGGGGTGGCCGGCCCGCTGAAGGACTGGATAGCCCCCGAGGTGCGGGACGACCTGGCGGCCTTCCGCATGGAGGACATGAAGCTCGTCGAGAAGGTCGAGTGGGAGGTCGACGTCAACTGGAAGGTCGCCATCGACGCCTTCAGCGAGTACTACCACGCACAGGCGCTGCACGGCATGGGCGGCAAGGAGGCCAAGGACGCCCGCCACTCGACGATGCACGTGCACGGCCGCAACGGCATGTACTTCGTCCCCTTCCTCGGCGTGCTGGAGGACCTCCTGCGGACCCTGGACCACACGCGCTACGCGATCTGCAACTACCAGCTCTTCCCCACCGCCGTGGCCAACTGCCAGGCCCTGCACACCCAGGTCTTCCGGGCCGTGCCGCTGGGCGTCACCAAGACCCGGTTCGAGGCGTGGGAACTGCGCTACGAGACGGACGAGAACGACGACCCCGAGTACCTGCGGCAGGTCGACTTCTTCTGGGAGATCTACAAGGCGGTCGTCCAGCAGGACATCGACGAGTGGACCGACGTCGCCGCCACCACGCACTCCTCCGCGTACCGGACGAACATCCTCAGCAAGCGGGAGTGCATCATCGCGCACTTCCACCGCGTCATCGAGGACATGCTCGCCGGCGGCGACGGCCTCGGCCTGGAGCCCGCTCCGGCCGAGGACGGGGCGGACGCGCCCACCGGCTGAGCGGACCCCGGGGCCGGTGGCCGTCCCCGCCCGCCGCGCGGGACGGCCACCGGCCCCCCACGGGCGACCGCCCGTGGGGGGCCGGGCCCGCACGACGCGCAGCACGACCACGGGCGTACCGGAGGACCGAATCCTCCGGTACGCCCTGTGGCGTGCGCGCCCGGCTACCGGCGCGGCAGCTCGCGGTCCACGACGCCGGCGACCTCGTCGATGTGCTCCGCCAGGTAGAAGTGCCCGCCGGTGAACGTCTCCAGGGTGAACGGCCCGGTCGTGTGCTCCGCCCACGCCCCCGCCTCCTCGGCGGTCAGGGTCTCGTCGTCCACACCCGCCAGGGCGACGACGGGGCAGTCCAGCTTCGGACGCGCCGGGTCGTACCGGTAGGTCTCAATGGCGGTGTAGTCGGCGCGCAGCGGCGGCAGGATCATGCGCAGCACGTCCCGGTCCTCCAGGATGCGCGCGTCCGTACCGCTCTGACTGCGCAGCACCTCCACCAGGCCCTGGTCGTCGAGCAGATGGATACGGCTCTCCCGGTCCCTGGACGGCGCCCGCCGGCCGGACACGAAGAGCGTCGAAGGCGCCGTGCCGAGCCGCTCCCGCATCCTGTTCGTCACTTCGAAGGCGATGGCCGCGCCCATGCTGTGACCGAAGAAGGCGACGGGCTCTTTCAGCAGTGGTTCGAGCGCGGTGTACGCGGCGTCGGCGAATTCACTGATCGTCGTCAGAAAAGGGTGGCTGATCCTGTCCTGCCGGCCGGGGTACTGCACGGCGAGAACCCGGGCCCTGTTTTTCAGGGACTGGGAAAGCGGACGGAAATAACTCGCCGATCCGCCGGCGTGCGGAAAACACACCAGCGGCGTCGCACCCGTGGGCGCGGGCACGAATTGACGAATCCAGACGTCGTCCAGCACGATCTCGCTCATTGAGGTTTCCGTTCCTTGGGGATCGGCACGGCGGAATTTCCTCGCCGGCCGGGGATCACAGGTGCCCGGCGAGCCGCCGGCCGGCGCCGGACTCGAGCCCGGGCAGCGCGGCGAGCCCTTCCAGCAGCCGGTCGACGTCCTCCTCGGAGGTGTAGGGCGCCAGGCCCACCCGCACCCCGCCCTCCTCGTTCAGACCGAGGCGCCGGGCGGCGTCCGCCGAGTAGAAGGTCCCGACCCCGGTGTCGACACCCCGGGCGGCCAGATGGCGGTGCACCTCGCGCGGGTCGTGGCCCGGGAAGGTGAGCAGCAGGGTGGGCGCCCGCAAGGCGGCCCGCGAGTGCACCGTGACGCCCCCGAGGGCGGCCAGGCCCCCTTCGAGCCGCACTCGGAGCCGGTCCTCGTGCTCCTCCACCGCCGTCAGCGCCGCCGTCAGACGGTCGGCCCGGGGGGCGTCGGCGGGCCGCAGACCGCTGAGCCCCGCCCAGAAGTCCACCGTCGCACGGACGCCGGCGAGCACGCCGTAGGGCAGGATGCCGAGCTCGAACCGCTCGGGAACGGCGTCGGTCGAGGCGAGCAGCTTGTCGGGGCTGAGCGTCTCCAGCAGCGCCGTACGGGCCGCGAGGACCCCGAGGTGCGGTCCGAGGAACTTGTACGCGGAGCAGCTGAGGGAGTCCGCGCCGAGCGCGTCGAGGTCGACGCGGGCGTGCGCGCTCAGCTGGGCCGCGTCGACGTGCAGCAGGGCGCCCACGCCGTGGGCAAGCTCGGAGATCGCCCGGATGTCGGGGCGTGTGCCGATCAGGTTGGACGCGGCGGTGACCGCGACCAGACGGGTGCGCTCGGAGAGCACCTGGCGCAGGTGGTCGGGGGTGAGTTCGCCGGTCGCCGGATCGAAGTCGGCCCACCGGACGGTGACCCCGGCGGCCTGGGCGGCCTGCTCCCAGGGCCGGATGTTGGCCTCGTGGTCGAGGCGGCTGACGACCACCTCGTCGCCCGGCCGCCAGGTCTTGGCCAGCGTGCGGGAGAAGTCGTAGAGGAGCTGGGTGGAGCTGCGCCCGAAGACGATGCCGCCCGGGTCGGCGCCGAGGAAGTCCCCGAGCGCCCGGCGCGCCGACACGACGATCGCCTCCGCGTTGCGCTCGCCCGCGGTACTGCTCCCCCGGTTGCACAGCGGGTCGGAGAGGGCGTCCACCATCGCGTCGATCACGGGCTGCGGTATCTGGGTGCCGCCCGGGCCGTCGAAGTGCGCGGACCCGGCCTTGAGGGCGGGGAACTGCGCGCGGACGGCATCGATGTCATAGGGCTGAAGGTTCGTCACGGGCGCTCCGTTTACGCTGCGGAAGATGACGTCATCCCGCCAGTCGGACGTCGTCGTCCCCCGCCGGTGGCGTCACTGCCGGTCCCTGTCGCCGACCGTTTCACCTCGATGATCCACCGGTCCTCGAGTCCGGTACAGGCAGAACAGATGGAGAAATCAAGCCGGACGCGCCCCGCGCCGCCGCTCAGTGGCGGGGCGCGTTGCGGGACCGCTGCACCTTCGTGGTGCGGCGGTCCTTCGCGTTCCAGCACGCCTTGTGCCAGTGCCGCCGGTCGTCCACGCCGCCGTAGTCGGGCCAGGCCACCACGTGCGGCACGCCGGACGGGATCTCCTGGTCGCAGCCCGGGCAGCGGTACCGCTTGCCGCCGGCGGCGGCGCCCGCCACCTGCCGGACCGACCACTCCTCGCCCTGCCAGGACTCGGTGCGCTGGAACCCCCCGTACCGGTCGCCCGACTCGCCGCTGTTCTCGTTCGGCTTCTCGCCGCCACGGGGGCGGTTGCGGCGCGGGGACACGGAACACCTCACTGGGGCGGAGCGCGGACATGTGCCCGTCCAGCCTAAGACCCGCGACGGTGGGTGGTCGTGCGGTCCGGCGGGGGTGAGCGGTACGAGTTACCGGAAAATCGCAACAACTTGCCGCCGGGCCGTTGCCTTTGGCACCTGCCAGACGTTGATGCCGGTGAGGGGAGCCGCGTCGGCCGGTCAAGGAGGCATAAGGCGATGCGTGTGGGAACTTTTGTACTGGCGGCCCAGTTTCCCGGCCAGGGCCAGGGGGAGGCGCTGCACCGGGCGGTGCGGTCGGCGGAGGTGGCCGAGGAGGCCGGACTGGACTCGGTATGGCTGGCCGAGCACCACTTCGTGCCGTACGGCGTGTGTCCGTCCGCCGTGACGCTCGCCGCGCTGCTGCTGGGCCGGACGCGCCGCATCCGGGTGGGGACGGCCGTGAGCGTGCTGCCGACGGCCCATCCGGTGGCGCTCGCCGAGCAGGCCGCGCTGCTGCACGTCACCTCCGGCGGCCGGTTCACGCTGGGCGTGGGCCGGGGCGGGCCGTGGGTGGACCTGGAGGTGTTCGGCGCGGGCCTGGAGGCGTACGAGTCGGGCTTCCCCGAATCGCTGGACCTGCTGCTGCGCTGGCTGCGCGAGCCGCGCGTCTCGGGGGACGGGCCGCGCCACCGGTTCCGCGAGGTCGCCGTCGTACCCAGGCCGCAGGAGCTGCTCGACGGGGACGCCGCCCTGGAGACGGTGGTGGCCTGCACCTCCCCGCGGAGCGTGCGGCTCGCGGCGGAGCGGTGCCTGCCGATGCTGCTCGGGATGCACTGCGGGGACGAGGAGAAGGCCGAGGTGGTGGCCCTGTGGCGGCGCGAGGCGCTGGCCGCCGGCCACACCCAGGACGCGGTCGCGTCGGCCGCGGCGGGGCACGTGTCGGCGGGTGTGGCGCAGATCGCCGACCGCACCGAGGACGCGGCGGAGACGCTGCTCAAGGCGATGCCGGGCTGGCTGAAACAGGGGCTGGACGCCCATGTCACCGTCGACGGCAGGCACCGCACGATGCGTGACCCCGTCGCGTACACCGAACTGCTGTGCCGGCTGCACCCGGTGGGTTCGCCCCGGGTGGCGGCGGACCGGCTGGCGGCGACCTCGGAGCGTACGGGCATCACGCGCTTCGCTCTGCTCGTCGAGGGCTCCGGGGACGTCGCGGCCACGGAGGAGAACGTCCGGCGGCTGGGCGCGGAGGTGGCCCCCCGGCTGGACTGACGGCCACCATGCTGCCGCCCCTGCACCGGTCGCGCCTCCCGCGATACGGAGCGGCAGCACCAGGTCGTGTCGCGAAGCGCGAGGTTCCGGACACTCCCCCAGGGCCTGTCTTTCGGACCGTGCCGGGCTGATCCAAAAGACACGCCCGGGCGTCAGCAGTCGCGCAGGGTCGGCGACTGGTTCAGCAGTTGGGCTCGTACGGAGGTGAAGCGGGCGAGCCGCTCGTCGACCGTGGAGTCCAGCGGGAACACCGCCACGCGGTGGCAGTTCTGGAACGCCAGACGGACGCCGAAGTGCCGCTGGAGCGCACCCCGGATCGCGTCACTCGCCAGTGCGCGCAGCAGCTGGCCGCGCGCCTGCTCGTCCGGCGGCGGCGTCTGGTTGTCGGCGAACGCACCACCGTCCACCTTCAGCTGGGCCACCAGAGAGCTGATCATCTCCCATGCGTAGGGCAGGGAGGTCCGGACGCAGTCGACGAAGTCGGCTTCGTCGACCTCGCCTCGCTCGGCCTGTTCCAACAGCGCCGGTGAGACGTCGAGCGACATGGGTTCTCCTCTCGCGACCCCGGGACCCCGGGGCCTTACGGGCAGGGAGGGAGGACGCCCCCCGCACGACACGCTGCGTGCACGAGCGACAACCTCCCGCTTCCACGGTAAGCGCGCTGTCCGGAGCGCACCAGGAGATTGGGTGTACAACCGGCCATGGGAGTTGGGGAGTTTAGGACCGAATCGCGCGGAAGAGCGTGCGTCTTGTAGCGTTGCCGACCATGCGTCTCGTCATCGCCCGCTGCTCCGTGGACTACGCGGGCCGGCTCACCGCCCACCTGCCCTCCGCACCCCGTCTGATCCTGGTCAAGGCTGACGGCAGCGTGTCCATCCATGCCGACGACCGGGCGTACAAACCGCTCAATTGGATGTCGCCGCCGTGCACCCTCAAGGAGGGCGACGACCGTGTTTGGACGGTCGTGAACAAAGCGGGCGAGAAACTGATCATCACGATGGAGGAAATCCTCCATGACTCGTCGCACGAGCTGGGCGTCGACCCCGGCCTCATCAAGGACGGCGTGGAAGCACACCTCCAGGAGCTGCTCGCCGACCGGATCGAGACACTCGGCGACGGGTACACGCTGATCCGCCGTGAGTACCCGACCGCCATCGGGCCGGTCGACATCCTCTGCCGCGACGCGGACGGCACGACCGTGGCCGTGGAGATCAAGCGGCGCGGCGAGATCGACGGCGTGGAGCAGCTGACCCGCTATCTGGAGCTGCTGAACCGCGATCCCCACCTGGCGCCGGTGAAGGGCGTCTTCGCCGCGCAGGAGATCAAGCCCCAGGCGCGCGTGCTCGCGACGGACCGGGGCATCGGATGCCTGGTGCTGGACTACGACGCGATGCGCGGCATCGAGGACGACAAGCTGCGGCTCTTCTGAGCCTTTTTCCTCCGCGGACGGCGGCCCCGGTCTCCTCCGGGGCCGCCGTCCGTGCGAGGGGTCAGGCGTCCGTCCCGCTCGGCGACGGGCCGCTGCTCGTGGCGGGTGCGCTCTGGGTGGCCCCGCCGGCCCCGCCGGTCTCGGTGCCGCCGCTGCTCGTGCCGCCCCCGGCGCCGCCGCCCGTGGGATCACCCGTGGTGGAGCCACCGGTGGTGTCGCCCGTGGTCGAACCGCCCGTGGGGTCGCCCGTGGTGGACCCGCCGCTCGGGTCACCGGTGGTCGAACCGCCCGTCGGGTCCGTGCCGCCCGTGGTCGGCGACGAGCTGCCGCCCGTCGTGGGCGACGAGCTGCCGCCCGTGGTCGGCGAGCTGCTGCCACCCGTGGTCGGGGACGAGCTGCCGCCCGTCGTGGGGGACGAACTGCCGCCCGTGGTCGGCGAGCCGCTGCCGCCCGTGGCCGGCGACGAGCTGCCGCCCGTCGTGGTCGGGGAACCGCCGCCCGTGGTCGTCCCGCCCGTGGCGGCGGAGGGGTCGCCCGAGGGGGTGGACGGGGTGCCCGTGCCCGTCTCGCCGGGATCGGCCGAACCGGGCGCGCCGGAGGTGCCGGAACCCGGACCGGAGCCGCCCGTGCCGCCGCTGTCGCCACCCCCGTCGCCCGGGTCCCGCGTGGAGCCCTGCCCGGGCTCGTCCGCGTCGGCGCCACCGCTCCCGCTGTCCCCGCCGGCCGGCTGGTCGGACGTGACCCGGCCCGTGCCGTCCTTGCCGTTCTCGCCGCCGCCGGAGGTCGCTCCCAGGGTCACCATCGTGCCCAGGACCGCCGCGAGTACGGCGCCCGCGCCCGCGGCGACCAGGTTGCGCCGGGCGCCGGACAGGATGGTGCGCCGCGCCGCGGGCCGGGCCTCCGGGGCGGGCGGCTCCTGGTGGGCGACGAGCGTCTCGGCCGCCCCGCCGCCGATCCCCGGCAGGCCCGCGGCCTTCTGGAGCGGCACGCCCGCCGGTACACCACCGGGCGGGGACGCCGACTCCTCGTACCGCGCCGCGGGCACCTCCTCGCCCGACGCCGTCCGGCCGCCCGGCAGCGCCCCGCGCTCCCGGTCCGCGACCAGCGCCAGGGCGCGCCGGCCGGCGACCGTGCCGCGCTTGTCGGCGAGCGCACCGCGCATGGCGATGGACGCCTCCAGCTCGGCGCGGGCCCGGTCCAGGTTGCCGGCGCACAGCGCGAGCACACCCAACTCGTGGTGGAAGTAGGCCTCCTCGGCCACCTCGCCCGCGTGCCGCGCGGCCTCCGCGCCGGTCCGCAGCGCCCGCTCCCAGGCGCCCCACTGCAACCCGGCCGCGAACGCGGGCGCCGCGCTGCGGGCGAGGGCGACCGCGGTGGCGGCGTACTCCTCCTCGTCCTCCGCGTCGCCCCCGCCGCGGGAGGGGTCTTCGTCGTCCGCGGCGTCGGCGGCCGGCCCGCCGAAGACGTCCGCCGCCCCGGCCGCTCCCGCACCGGACCCGCCCTGGCCCGGCCCGCCGGCGTCCGCGGCGGCCTGCACGAGCGCCGTCAGCGCGGCCAGTACGGCGTCCGCCTCGACGGCCACCCGCTCGGTGCCGACCGACGGGTGGCCGACCCACCAGGCGTAGTGGTGGGCGGCAGTGTGGGCGCGGCCGGCGGCGCCCTCGTCGTAGCCCTTGGCCACGAGCTGGGCCATGACCCCCGGGGCGAGCCGGTAGCGGGTGCCGACCGGGGTCAGCAGCCCGCAGCGCAGCAGCTCGCCGAGCGCGGCGTCCGCGTGGGTGTCGTTGACGAGCGCCGGCAGGTGCGCCTGGTGCGGCACCTCCCCGCCGAGCGCGACCGCGAAGCGCAGGGTCTCGCGGGCGGCCTCGGAGAGCCGGGACGCCAGCACCGGGGCGGGCGCCGCGCCGTCGCCGAGGGTCGGCAGCGGTGCCTCGCGGACGTCGGTGAAGACGCTGTCCTCGTCGTCGTCGCCGGACGGGCCGGCGCGCAGTTCGTCGCGCTGCCGCAGCAGGGCGCCGGCCTGGACGAAGCGCAGCGGCAGGCCCTCGGACTCGAACCAGAGGTCGCCGGCCCAGTTCGCCTCGTCGTCGGTCAGGGCGCGGTCGACACCGCGCTCCAGCAGCTCCAGCGCGGAGCCGCGCTCCAGCCCGGGGAGGAAGACCTCTTCGAGGGGGCAGTCGGCGGTGGGCGCGGCGACGTCGGGCGTGGCGGCGAGCAGGAACGCGCACTCGGGGGTGGCGTCGAGCAGCTCGTCCAGCGCGGCGCCGCCGAACTCCAGGTCGTCCAGGACGACGACGGCGCCGATGCCCCGGACGGCGGCCTGGAGCCCGGCGCGGTCGGGGCGGTGGGCCGGTGAGCGGTGCACGGTGGCGAACAGTTCGTACAGCAGCTCGGTGGGGGTGCGGTGGTGGCCGGAGAGGCGGACCACACCGTCGGGGGCGAGGTCGGCGCAGTCGGCGGCGACGGCGTCGAGCAGCGCGGTGCGCCCGGAGCCGGCCGGGCCGGTGAGGCGTACGGAGCGGCCCCGGGACAGCAGCCGGACGAGCCGCTCGCGTTCCTCCTGGCGCTCCAGGAGCGGCAGTGGCGGAGCGGCGGGGCCGGGCGGTACGGGCGGGCCGGACGTGCGGGACAGCTCGGCGCGCTCCTCGGGGGTGCGGCGGCCGGGCGGTTCGGGCAGGCGTCCGGGCGGGCACGGTTCGATCTCGCTGCCGTCTATCGGGTTGACGGTGAGCAGGAGGTCGCCGGAGACGAGTTGGGTGGTGCGGGCGGGGCCCGGCGGGGTGCCGCCCTGCCCGAACGCGTGCGCGGGGCCGCCGTCGCGCGGGGTGCGCGGGCGGCCGTCGTCGTGGCCGAAGTCTTCCGGTCCCCGGTTGATCGGGTCCATGGTGAAAGCCCCCAAAAGCGTGGTGCGCGGAAAAGCCCCTCCCGGCCTTGTCGCACGCCCGCTGTCGCTTCTGGTCCGGTGCCCGCCGGGTGGGTCCGTCATTCGGCAGGCGACCGAACCCTAGACGTTCGCTCAGTATGAATGAAGAGCCGGGGTGGCACGGCGCCCAAGACGTCACCTTCTTGTGAGGATTACGCGCTTGATGCTGCGGTGGGCCGTGCTCTTTCCGTTACACCCGGGGCAACGTTTCGGCGGCGATGCCGCCCTCGATGGCGAGGATGCGGTGCAGCCGGGTGGCCACCAGCAGGCGCTGCATCTGGGGCGGTACGCCCCGCAGCACCAGCCGGCGGCCGCAGCGGCCCGCTCGCCGGTGGGCGCCCATGATGACCCCGAGGCCCGTGGCGTCCCAGGAGTCGAGGCCGGTCAGGTCGAGCACCAGGTCGCCGGCTCCGTCGTCGACGGCCGAGTGCAGGACCGTACGGGCGTCCGCCGCGCTGCGGACGTCGAGGCGGCCCCCGACGACCAGCTCGGCGTGGTCGCCCCTGATGTGCATATGCGCTCCCCGAGAGTGCGTCGTCTGCGTCTTTCGTCGTCACGTACTTCTATGCAACAACTGACTGCCTCACCGCCGGACCAGTTGCGCCTTGTAAGCGAACCGATACCGAATTCACCCCGAGGGGTGATGGTGAGGGGGTCGAGACGGCTCAGTGCTTGTAGAAGCCCTGCCCGCTCTTGCGACCGATGTCACCCGCGTCCACCATCCGGCGCATCAGCTCCGGCGGTGCGAACTTCTCGTCCTGGGACTCGGTGTAGATGTTGCCGGTGGCGTGGAGCAGGATGTCCACGCCGGTGAGGTCGGCGGTCGCGAGCGGGCCCATGGCGTGGCCGAAGCCCAGCTTGCAGGCGATGTCGATGTCCTCGGCGGAGGCGACGCCCGATTCGTACAGCTTCGCGGCCTCGACGACCAGGGCGCTGATGAGACGGGTCGTCACGAAGCCGGCGACGTCGCGGTTGACGACGATGCAGGTCTTGCCGACCGACTCGGCGAACTCGCGGGCGGTGGCGAGGGTTTCGTCGCTGGTCTTGTAGCCGCGTACCAGCTCGCACAGCTGCATCATCGGCACGGGCGAGAAGAAGTGGGTGCCCACCACGCGCTCCGGGCGCTCCGTCACGGCGGCGATCTTGGTGATCGGGATGGCGGAGGTGTTGGAGGCGAGGACGGCGTCGTCGCGTACGAGCTTGTCGAGCGTACGGAAGATCTCGTGCTTGACCTCGAGCTTCTCGAAGACGGCCTCGACCACGACGTCGGCGTCGGCGACGGCCTCCATGTCGGTGGTCGTGGTGATGCGGGCCAAGGCGGCCTCGGCGTCCGCGGCTTCGAGCTTGCCCTTGGCGACGAACCTGTCGTACGAGGCCTTGATGCCGTCGGTGCCGCGGGTCAGGGCGGCGTCGGTGACGTCGCGCAGCACGACCTCCCAGCCCGCCTGGGCGGAGACCTGCGCGATGCCGGACCCCATGAGTCCGGCCCCGATGACGGCGAGCTTCCTGGCCACGATCTTCCCCTTAACACCCGTTTACAATTCGGCTCTTCGCGGAGGTTAGCGGGCGCGCACGGCACTGTGGCGCCGAAGAGATGCGCGTCACGTCTCAGATGACGGACATCACATCGATACGGGCCGCGGGGTGAGCCGGCCGCCCGTGAGCCGGGTCACTCGGCCGGCCTCACGGCGTACTCCAGCACCTTGCGCCCCATCAGCTCCTCCATCTCGTCGAGCAGACCGAGCGCTTCGCGGGCGACCTCGGCGACGTCCCGCCGCTTGACCATCTCGGTGCCGATCCAGCCCATGAGCGTGCCGTGGATCCAGGAGAGCTGCCCGGCGACGAGGGTGGGCATCGGGTCGCCGTCCGTGGCGCCGGTCTCCTGCGCGAGCGTGGTGGTGAGGTCCGCGAGGACCTCGTGCTGGATCGCCCAGAGGCGGGAGCGCAGCGCGTGGGCGTCGGTGATGACCCGCATGAAGTCGGCCCAGCCGGCGAAGAGGCCGATCGCGGGCGACTGGCCCACGACGGCCGCACGCAGTTCACGCAGGACCGCGGCGGCGGCGGATTCACCGGACCGGCGGCCGCGTACATACCGGGAGAGCCGGTCGATGACGTCCTCGACGCGGTCGAGGAAGAGGTCCTCCTTGGCGGGGAAGTAGTTGTACACCGTGTTGACGGAGACGTCGGCCGCCTTGGCGATCTCCGCGATCGTCACGGCGTCGAACCCGCGCTCCAGGAACAGCCCCGTGGCCACGTCGGAGATGTGCTGCCTGGTCTGCCGCTTCTTGCGCTCCCTCAGGCCTTCGGTCACCGCCATGCCTTCATCCTAGCTTTCTGGAGACGCTTAAAACTTGGAGTCGTTGCAAAGTTTCAGTGACTCTGTTTTCCTACTGGCATGCCCATCATCGAAACGGCCGGACTGGCCCACACCTTCCGCACCCGCGGCGGCCCCGTCGAAGCCGTCCGCGGCATCGACCTGGCCGTCGAAGCGGGCGAGATCCTCGGCTTCCTCGGCCCCAACGGAGCGGGCAAGACCACCACCCTGCGCATGCTCACCACCCTCCTCCCGCCGACCGGCGGCACCGCCACCGTAGCGGGCTGCGACCTGGCCGCCGACCCTGTAGGCGTCCGGCAGCGCATCGGATACGTCGCCCAGTCCGGCGGCGTCGACTTCAGCATCTCCGTACGCGAGGAACTGGTCACCCAGGGCCGCTTCTACCGCCTGTCCAAGGCCGAAGCGGCCGCCCGGGCCGACGAGCTGGCCCGCGAACTCGACCTCCACGCCCTGCTGGACCGCCCCTGTGCGGCGCTCTCCGGCGGCCAGCGGCGACGCCTGGACATCGCCATGGGACTCACGCACCGCCCCGAGATCCTCTTCCTCGACGAACCCACCACCGGCCTGGACCCCGGCAGCCGCGCCGACCTGTGGCAGCTGGTGCGCCGGCTGCGCGACACCCACGGCATGACCGTCTTCCTCACCACCCACTACCTCGACGAGGCCGACGAACTGTCGGACCGGCTCGTGGTCGTCGACAAGGGCGCGGTCGTCGCCGAAGGCACCCCGACCGCGCTCAAGGAGCGGTACGCCGGATCGGCCGCCGCGTCCCTCCAGGACACCTTCCTCGCCATCACCGGACGCGGACCCGCGCCCGTCGACGCGGCCCCCGTGGCCATCTAGGAGCTCCCGTGCTGTTCCACGACACCGCGCTGGTCTTCGGGCGGTACGCCCGCCAGACCGTCCGCTCCAAGCTGCAGTGGCTCTTCGGCCTCCTGATGCCCCTGCTCTACCTGGTGTTCTTCGGCCCGCTGCTGACCGACCTACCGCTCGGCGCCGAAGGCGACTCCTGGCAGATCCTCGTTCCCGGCCTCCTCCTCCAGCTCGGTCTCTTCAGCGCGTCGTTCGCCGGATTCGGGATCATCATCGAGAACGAGATGGGGGTCGTCGAGCGGATGCGCGTCACCCCCGTCAGCCGGCTCGCGCTGCTGCTCGGCCGGGTCCTGCGCGACACCGCGGTCTTCATCGTCCAGGCCGTGCTGCTCGTGCTCGCCGCCGTGGTCATGGGGCTGCGCGCCCCGCTGGCCGGCATTCTGATCGGTTTCGCGTTCGCCGCCGCCCTCACGGTCGCGATGGCGTCCCTGTCCTACGCGATAGCCCTGAAGATCTCCAAGCCGCAGGAGTTCGGGCCGGTCATCAACGCCGTGAGCATGCCGGCGATGCTCCTGTCCGGCCTTATGCTGCCCATGGCCCTGGCGCCGTTCTGGCTCGACGTGCTGTCGCACCTCATGCCCTTCCGCTACATGGTCGACGCGGTGCGCGCGGCGTACGTGGGCGAGTACGCCGGCCCCACGATGCTGTACGGAGTGCTCGTCTCCGCCGGTTTCGCCGCACTGGCCGTGACGGTGGGCACACGAGTGTTCCGGAGGGCCGGGGCGTAACTAGGCTGACCCCATGGTCAACCTGACGCGCATCTACACCCGCACCGGCGACAAAGGCACGACGGCACTCGGCGACATGAGCCGCACGGCCAAGACGGACCTGCGGATCGCGGCGTACGCCGACGCCAACGAGGCCAACGCGGTCATCGGCACCGCGATCGCGCTGGGCGACCTCCACCCGGAGGTCGTCAAGGTCCTCGTCCGCGTCCAGAACGACCTGTTCGACGTGGGCGCGGACCTGTCGACGCCGGTGGTCGAGGACCCGAAGTACCCGCCGCTGCGGGTGGAGCAGGGTTACGTCGACAAGCTGGAGGCGGACTGCGACAGGTTCCTGGAGGAGCTGGAGAAGCTCCGCTCCTTCATCCTCCCGGGCGGCACCCCGGGCGCGGCCCTGCTGCACCAGGCGTGCACGGTCGTCCGGCGCGCCGAGCGCTCGACGTGGGCGGCGCTGGAAGTGCACGGCGAGACGATGAACGCCCTCACGGCGACGTACCTCAACCGGCTGTCCGACCTGCTCTTCATCCTGGCCCGCACGGCCAACAAGGAAGTCGGCGACATCCTGTGGGTCCCGGGCGGCGAACGCTGACGCCACGCTGGTCGTGTTGTGGGCAATCGCCCCCGCCGGTCTCGTTGTGGGCAATCGTCCCGGAACTCCCACCCCCCGTTGTGGGCAATCGTCCCGCAGGGCGATGGGGGTCCCCCCTGCTCGAGCGAAGCCGAGAGCTTGGGGGAGGGTGGGCACAACGGGACCGGGCGGGTGCCTGTTCTCGGTTCGCTCCGGGGCGGTGCGTGGGGGGTGGGGCGTGGCCCCTCCGGGCTCGCCTCCTCGGGGCCGGCGGCCTCGGGTTACGGGGATAGGGAGCCCCGGTAACGCCGCCAACCCCTGCGGGGGCGACCCTGCACGGCCCCACCCCGGGTACGTCGCCGGGTGCGGGGCGGTGGGTGGGGGCACGGCGGTGCTCAGTGGCGGTCGGCCGTGACCGGTTCGCGGGGGTCCGGGGCCGGGGCCCTGCGGGGCCAGATCGCGTACGACGCCGCGATCACGCCGTGGATGCCGGCCGCCCGCCACGCCGTGCCGATCCAGCTCTCCAGCGAGCCCGTGCTGCCCGCGTCGCCGACGTACAGGATCGCGAGCCACAGCAGGAGCGTCGCGACGCCCGCGCCCAGCAGCGTGCCCAGCCAGATCCGGCCCTCGTGCCGGGCGCGCGCCATGCCGTAGCGGGGCGGCGGGACCGGCCGGGGGGCGCCGCCGAAGCGGTGCGCGGCGTGGCCGTCGAGCCACTTCACGGTCCGGTGCCCGTGGCCGACGGTGTAGCCGATGTACAGCGCGGCCAGTCCGTGCTTCCAGCTCGGGTCGGCGCCGTTCTTGAGGTCGATCGCCGTGACGACCAGCAGGACGACCTCCAGCAGCGGCTCGCACAGCAGCAGCGCGGCGCCGGTGCGGGGCATTCTCAGCAGGTAGCGGGTGGCGAGGCCGGCGGCCAGCAGCACCCAGAACCCCACTTCGCAGATCACGATGAGCGCGACGACCACGGCACTCTCCTTTCGTTGCTCCTCCAGGCTCCCGGCCGCCGGGCGCCGGTGCGTCGTCGCCGCTGACGAATCCGTACTGCATCTTTCGATGTAGTCGGCGTTCCGCCCGCACGGGGAGGTCGGGGCGGCACCCAGCGTGTTGGATGGACGGGTGAGACTTCCCCGTACGTATCGCGACGACGTGCTGATCGCCGCCGCCGGGCTGGCCTGCGGCCTGCTGCTGTGGTCGTTCGGGCTCCACGCGCGGGGGCCGGGCGGCGAGGTGCCGCTGGACGGACCGGTGGTGCTCGTACCGCTGTTCGTGGTGACCGCGCTGGCGCTGGTGCGCCGGACGATGCCGCGCACGGCGCTGGTCGTCGGCACGCTCGCGGTCGTCGCGGACCAGCTCACCCGGGGCAACATCATGACGGTGGTGATGTTCGCGGACATCGTGTACGCCGCCGTGGTGTACGGGCCGCCCGCCTCGGCCCGCCGGATCCCGGTGACGACGGGGCTGATCACGATCGCGGTGACGCTCGGGTTCCTGGCCTGGTTCCGGGAGCCGGAGGCGCTGCTGATCGGTGTGGTGACGGCACTGATCACGTTCTTCCCCGCGATCACGGGCGCGGTGGTCCGCAATCACCGTCAGGCCGCCGACACGGCCCGGCTGCGGGCGGAGCAGACGGCGCTGCTGGCGGAGATGGACCGCCGGCAGGCGGTGATCGCGGAACGGTCGCGGATGGCGCGCGAGCTGCACGACATGGTGGCCAACCACCTGTCGGCGATCGCGATCCACTCGACCGCCGCGCTCTCCCTCGACGACGCGAAGACCTCGCGCGAGGCGCTGGGCGTGATCCGCGAGAACAGTGTGGACGGGCTGGCCGAGATGCGCCGGCTGATCGGCCTGCTGCGGGACAGCAGCGGCCACGACGAACCGGCCGCGGCGCCGACGCTCGACGGTCTGGACGCCCTGGTGCGGCAGGCCGGGATGAACGGTTCGGCCAGCGGTCTGACCTTCCGGCTGGCCGACGAGCGGGCGGCGGACGCCTCGCTGCCCGCACCCGTGGAGCTGGCCGCGTACCGGATCGTGCAGGAGTCGCTGACGAACACGCTCAAGCACGCGGACCCGGGCGGGGTGACGGTGACGCTGCGGTCGGCCGGGCACGGACTGACCGTCGAGGTGACGAGCCCCTTCGGTGTCCGGCCGGGGCCCCGCGCGCCGGGGTCGGGGGCGGGTCTGGTGGGGATGCGGGAGCGGATCGCGCTGCTGGGCGGCGTGTTCGAGGCGGGTCCGGCGCCGGGGCCGCCGGGCGGGCCGGAGAAGATCTGGCGGGTACGGGCGGAGCTGCCCGTGGCGGAGGACGACAAGGAGCCGTCGGCATGACCGGAACCCCACGTGTGCGCGTACTCGTGGCAGAGGACCAGGGCGCGGTGCGCGCCGGGCTGGTGCTGATCCTGGGCAGCGCGCCCGACGTCGAGGTGGTCGGCGAGGCCGGGGACGGCGAGGAGGCGGTGCGGCTGGCGCGGGAGCTGCGGCCGGACGTGGTGCTGATGGACATCCAGATGCCCCGGCTGGACGGGGTGTCGGCGACCCGGCTGGTGGTGGGCGAGCAGCTCGCGGACGTCCTGGTGCTGACGACGTTCGACCTGGACGAGTACGTGTTCGGGGCGCTGCGCGCCGGGGCGGCCGGGTTCCTGCTGAAGAACACGGAGGCGAAGGACCTGATCGAGGCGGTGCGGACGGTGGCGCGCGGTGAGGGGCTGATCGCCCCGGCGGTGACGCGCCGGCTGATCGCCGAGTTCGCCGCGCCGCCGGGGCCGGTGCGCGGGGCGGGCGCGCCGGATCCGTCGGTGCTGGACGTGCTGACGCGGCGGGAGCGGGAGGTGTTGTCGTGCGTGGGTGAGGGATTGTCGAACGCGGAGATCGCGGTGCGTCTGGAGATGGCGGAGGCGACGGTGAAGACCCATGTGAGCCGGCTGCTGGGGAAGCTTGAGCTGCGCAGCAGGGTGCAGGCGGCGGTGCTGGCACAGGAGTTGGGCGTCTGAACGAACCTCCCACCTATGGTCTGGACCTATTGACGATTGGTCCAGACCTTCCTACGCTCACGGCGCGCGCACCTTTCACGGAGTCACGGACGCCCGACCCCCACCGTGTCCGTCCGCTACTTGAGGAGCACCCCTTGAGCACTCAAGCACCACCGCGCAGAACGGGAGTCCGCGCCAGAGCCACGGCCGGACTCACCGCCCTTCTGCTCCCGCTGGCCGCCATGGTCGGCCTCGCCTCCCCGGCCCAGGCCGCCTCCTCGGCGACCGCCACGTACACCAAGACCTCCGACTGGGGCTCCGGCTTCGGCGGATCCTGGACGGTCAAGAACACCGGCACCACCGCGCTGTCCTCCTGGACGGTCGAGTGGGACTTCCCCGCCGGGACCAAGGTCACCTCCGCCTGGGACGCCACCGTCACCAACAACGGCGACCACTGGACCGCGAAGAACGTCGGCTGGAACGGCACCCTCGCCCCCGGCGCCTCCGTCTCCTTCGGCTTCAACGGCTCCGGCCCCGGCAGCCCCGCCAACTGCAAGCTCAACGGCGGCTCCTGCGACGGCGGCAGCGTCCCCGGGGACGACGCGCCCTCCGCGCCCGGCGCCCCCGTCGCGTCCGGCATCACCGACACCTCGGTGAAGCTCACCTGGAGCGCCGCCACCGACGACAAGGGCATCAAGAACTACGACGTGCTGCGCGACGGCGCCAAGGTCGCCACGGTGACCGGCACGACGTACACCGACACCGCCCTGACCGCCGGCACCGACTACTCGTACAGCGTGCAGGCCCGCGACACGGCCGACCAGACCGGCCCGGCCAGCGCCTCGGTGAAGGTGCGCACCACCGGCGGCGGCACCGACCCGGGCCCGGGCCCCGGCCCCGGCAGCAAGGTGAACCTGGGCTACTTCACCAACTGGGGCGTCTACGGCCGCAACTACCACGTCAAGAACCTGGTGACGTCGGGGTCGGCACAGAAGATCACCCACATCAACTACGCCTTCGGCAACGTCCAGAACGGCAAGTGCACCATCGGTGACGCGTTCGCCGACTACGACAAGGCGTACACCGCCGACCAGTCCGTCGACGGCAAGGCCGACACCTGGGACCAGCCGCTGCGCGGCAACTTCAACCAGCTGCGCAAGCTGAAGGCGCAGTACCCGCACATCAAGGTGCTGTGGTCGTTCGGCGGCTGGACCTGGTCCGGCGGCTTCGGCCAGGCCGTGCAGAACCCGGCCGCCTTCGCCCAGTCGTGCTACGACCTGGTCGAGGACCCGCGCTGGGCCGACGTCTTCGACGGCATCGACCTGGACTGGGAGTACCCCAACGCCTGCGGTCTGTCCTGTGACACCAGCGGCCCGGCGGCCTTCACGAACATGATGAAGGCCATGCGCGCCAAGTTCGGTGCCAACAACCTGGTCACCGCCGCCGTCACGGCCGACGCCTCCCCCGGCGGCAAGATCGACGCGGCCGACTACGGCGGCGCCGCACAGTACATCGACTGGTACAACGTGATGACGTACGACTTCTTCGGCGCCTGGGCGGCGAAGGGCCCGACGGCCCCGCACTCCCCGCTCACCTCCTACCCGGGCATCCCGCAGGCGGGCTTCAACTCCGCCGAGGCGATCGCCAAGTTCAAGGCCAAGGGCGTGCCGTCCGCCAAGCTGCTGCTCGGCATCGGCTTCTACGGCCGGGGCTGGACCGGGGTCACGCAGAAGGAGCCGGGCGGCACCGCGACGGGTCCGGCGCAGGGCACCTACGAGCAGGGCATCGAGGACTACAAGGTGCTCAAGAACTCCTGCCCCGCCAACGGGACGGTCGCGGGCACCGCGTACGCGCACTGCGGCACCAACTGGTGGAGCTACGACACCCCGGCGACGGTCACGTCCAAGATGGGCTGGGCGAAGAGCCAGGGCCTGGGCGGCGCGTTCTTCTGGGAGTTCAGCGGTGACACCGCCAACGGCGAACTGGTCGGCGCGATCAGCAACGGCCTGAAGTAGTCACTGAGGGCGGGGGCGGTACAGCGTGCCGTCCCCGCCGTACGCCGCATCGTGGCGCACCACGGTGCACTCGGCTCCCAGGACGGCGACCGCCGCCCGGTAGCCGGTGCCCGGGTCGACGTCCTGGAGCCGCACCGGCAGGTGCGGCTCCTTCCGGTCGTCCCAGGCCAGCAGCGCGGCGGGCTCCTCCGGGGCGCTCACCGTCAGCCGGGCCGGCTCCACCATCAGCCCGTCACCGGTCGCCTTGAGCACGGCTTCCTTACGCGCCCAGTAGCGGGTGAACCCGGCCGCCCGCTCGGCCTCCGGCAGCCGCTCCAGCGCGGCGCGCTCCGCGGTGGACAGCACCGCCGGCGCCAGCTCCGCCGCCCGGTCGCCCGCGGCGATCTCCTCCAGGTCCACACCGACCGGGCCGGCGAGCGACAGCGCGACCGCCACCCGGCTCCCCGAGTGCGACAGCGACAGTTCCAGCGGCGATCCGGCGAGCCCCGGCTTCCCGTGCGGCTCGGGCCGGTCGCAGTGGCGGCACTCCAGGACGAACCGCACCTCGCGCGGACCCATGCCCAGCTGCTCGGCGACGACCTCGCGGGCCAGCGCGTGCGCGGTCAGGTACAGGGCGCGGTCCTGTTCCCGGGCGAAGGCGTCGTGGCGGGCCAGCTCCCGGTCGTCGAGCAGCTCAAGCAGCCCGGGTACGCGGACGGCGCCGACCGCTTCGGCGAACCAGACGTGGCACTCCCCCGCTCCCACGCGCGGTATGCCGGTGCTCACGCCACGTTGACCCTCCCCCAGGCTTCGCCCGGGGGTACCCCCATCCAGCGGGGCGCCTTTATTCATGCGACATTGACCCGCTGGCCGGGAGGCGCCGCCTCCAGCCAGGCGAGGAAGCCGGTGAGCGCGTCCTCGCTCATCGCGAGCTCCACCCGGCGCCCGTGGTGCAGACAGCCCAGCACCACCGAGTCGGACAGCAGCGCCAGCTCCTCCTCGCCCTCGGGCATCCGGCGGGCGAGCACCTCGATGCCGGAGCGCTCCAGGATGCGGCGCGGCCGCGGCGCGTACGAGAAGACGCGGAACCAGGCGACCCGGTCGCCGCTGTAGCGGGCGACGCCGTACACCCATCCCTTGCCCGAGGGGGCCCCGGCGGTGGTCCGGGAGGCGGCGTCACCCTCCTCGGGGACGGTCCAGCGCAGGCTGCAGTCGAAGGTGCCGCCGGAGCGCTGGATCAGCCGCCGGCGCAGTCCGAACACGAAGAGCCCGATCACCACCAGGGCGACGACCAGGGCGCTCACCAGCAGAGCGAGGAACATCTCCACCGACCTCCTCGCATCGTTCGTTCAACGAAATAACACCCTGCACCTGCATCGACCTCAGCCGCGGCACGGTCTGGATGATTCCAGACCGGGCCGCGGCTGAGGGCACAACTGTCGGGGCGGTGCTATCGCACCGCCACCGCGCGCAGCCGGACATCGGCGCGCCGCTCGGCGGCGGCGTCCGACTCGGCCTTGGCGCGCTCCAGCGCACGCTCGGCGCGCTGGGGGTCGATCTCGTCCGCCAGCTCGGCGATCTCGGCGAGCAGCGACAGCTTGTCGTCCGCGAACGTGATGAAACCGCCGTGCACGGCGGCGACGACGGTCCCGCCCTCACTCGTACGGATGGTCACCGGGCCCGACTCCAGCACACCCAGCAGCGGCTGGTGGCCGGGCATGACGCCGATGTCGCCGGACGTGGTGCGCGCGATGACCAGGGTGGCCCCGCCGGACCAGACACTCCGGTCCGCGGCGACCAGCTCGACGTGCAGCTCAGCAGCCAAGGGTGGCTCCTCGGGTCACCACCCGGCGTGTGCCGGGTGTTGGGTCATAAGTCTAGTAGGACGCCCGGCGCACGAACGCCGGGCCCCTTGGTCAAGCAGGGCGTACGAAGGGGGGCGGGACGAGACCCGCCCCCCTTCACGAGTCACGGGACTCAGGAGACGCCGAGCTCCTTGGCGTTCTTCTTGAGGTCCTCGAGACCACCGCACATGAAGAAGGCCTGCTCGGGGAAGTGGTCGTACTCACCGTCGCAGATCGCGTTGAACGCGGAGATCGACTCGTCGAGCGGCACGTCCGAACCGTCCACGCCGGTGAACTGCTTGGCGGCGTGGGTGTTCTGCGACAGGAAGCGCTCGACGCGACGGGCACGGTGGACAACGAGCTTGTCCTCCTCGCCCAGCTCGTCGATACCGAGGATCGCGATGATGTCCTGGAGGTCCTTGTACTTCTGCAGGATCCCCTTGACGCGGGTGGCCGCGGCGTAGTGGTCCTCGGAGATGTAGCGCGGGTCCAGGATCCGGGACGTGGAGTCCAGCGGGTCCACGGCCGGGTAGATGCCCTTCTCGGAGATCGGACGGGAGAGAACCGTCGTCGCGTCGAGGTGGGCGAAGGTGGTGGCCGGGGCCGGGTCGGTCAGGTCGTCCGCGGGGACGTAGATCGCCTGCATCGAGGTGATCGAGTGACCACGCGTCGAGGTGATGCGCTCCTGCAGCAGACCCATCTCGTCGGCCAGGTTCGGCTGGTAACCCACCGCGGACGGCATACGGCCGAGCAGGGTGGACACCTCGGAACCGGCCTGGGTGAACCGGAAGATGTTGTCGATGAAGAAGAGCACGTCCTGCTTCTGCACATCGCGGAAGTACTCCGCCATGGTCAGACCGGCCAGGGCGACGCGCAGACGGGTGCCCGGGGGCTCGTCCATCTGGCCGAAGACCAGGGCGGTCTTGTCCAGAACGCCGGACTCTTCCATCTCCGCGATGAGGTCGTTGCCCTCACGGGTGCGCTCACCGACGCCCGCGAAGACGGAGACGCCCTCGTGGAGGTTGGCGACACGCATGATCATTTCCTGGATCAGCACGGTCTTGCCGACACCGGCACCACCGAACAGACCGATCTTTCCACCCTTGACGTACGGGGTGAGAAGGTCGACGACCTTCAGGCCGGTCTCGAACATCTCGGTCTTGGACTCGAGCTGGTCGAAGTCGGGGGCCTTGCGGTGGATCGGCCAGCGCTCACCGACGTTGGCGTTCTCCTCGGGCTGGTTCAGCACCTCACCGAGGGTGTTGAACACCTTGCCCTTGGTGAAGTCGCCGACCGGGACGGTGATGCCGTTGCCCGTGTCGGTCACCGGGGCCTGGCGGACCAGGCCGTCGGTGGGCTGCATCGAGATGGTGCGGACCAGGCCGTCACCCAGGTGCTGGGCGACCTCCAGGGTCAGCGTCTTCTTCTTGCCGTCCTCGGCCGGGTCGGCAACCTCGACGTGCAGCGCGTTGTAGATCTCGGGCATCGCGTCGACGGGGAACTCCACGTCGACAACCGGGCCGATGACCCGCGCGACGCGGCCAGTGGCCACGCCAGCAGGAGCGGTCGGCTCAACAGTGGTGGTCATTACTTGTCACTCCCCGCGGTCGCGTCGGCCAGGGCGCTCGCGCCACCGACGATCTCGCTGATTTCCTGGGTGATTTCGGCCTGGCGGGCCGCGTTGGCAAGCCGGGAGAGGCTGTTGATCAGGTCTCCGGCGTTGTCGGTCGCCGACTTCATCGCGCGGCGGCGGGCAGCGTGCTCGGAAGCGGCGGCCTGCAGCAGCGCGTTGTAGACACGGCTCTCGACGTACCGCGGCAGCAGGGCGTCGAGGACGTCCTCGGCCGACGGCTCGAAGTCGAACAGCGGAAGGATCTCGCCCTTGGATCCGGTCTGCTCCGCGGCCCCCGCGGCGTCAGCCGCTGATGTTGCTGTGAGGCTGAGCGGGAGCATCCGGTTCTGTACGGGCATCTGCGTCATCATCGACACGAACTCGGTGAAGACGATGTGCAGCTCGTCGACCCCGCCCTCGGCCGTCTCCGTGGTGACGGCCTGGATGAGCGGAGCGGCGACCGCCTTGGCGTCCGCGTAGCTCGGGCTGTCGGTGAAGCCGGTCCACGAGTCCGCGACCTTGCGCTCACGGAAGCCGTAGTAGGCCACACCCTTGCGGCCGACGATGTACGTGTCGACCTCCTTGCCCTCGCCGCGCAACCGCTCGGTGAGCTGGTCCGCGGCCTTGATGGCGTTGGACGAGTAGCCGCCGGCCAGACCGCGGTCGCTCGTAACGAGCAGCACGGCGGCCCGGGTCGGGTTGTCCGTCTCGGTGGTCAGCGGGTGGTTGGTGTTCGACCCGGTGGCCACCGCGGTGACCGCGCGGGTGAGCTCGGTCGCGTACGGCGTGGAGGCCGCCACCTTGCGCTGCGCCTTGACGATGCGCGAGGCGGCGATCATCTCCATCGCCTTGGTGATCTTCTTGGTCGCCGTGACGGATTTGATGCGACGCTTGTAGACCCGGAGCTGCGCTCCCATGAGTCAGGTCCCTTCCGTCGTCACTTCGAGACGTTGGCGGCGGCCGGGGCGTCCTCGGCCAGCAGCTTCCCGTCCGAGGTCTCGAACTGCTTCTTGAACGCGGCGATGCCGTCGGCCACGGCCGTGAGGGTGTCGTCGGACATCTTCCCGCCCTCGCGGATCGAGTCCATGAGCCCCTTGTGGTCGCGGTGCAGGTAGTCCAGCAGCTCGCGCTCGAAGCGACGGATGTCCACGACCGGGACGTCGTCCATCTTGCCCGTGGTACCGGCCCAGACGGACACGACCTGGTCGGCGGTCGCCATCGGCTGGTACTGCGGCTGCTTCAGCAGCTCGACCATGCGCTTGCCGCGCTCCAGCGACGACTTCGACGCGGCGTCCAGGTCGGAACCGAAGGCGGCGAACGCCTCCAGCTCACGGAACTGGGCCAGGTCGACACGGAGCCGGCCGGAGACCTGCTTCATGGCCTTGTGCTGGGCGGAGCCACCGACACGGGAGACCGAGATACCGACGTTCAGGGCCGGACGCTGGCCGGCGTTGAACAGGTCGGACTCCAGGAAGCACTGGCCGTCGGTGATGGAGATGACGTTGGTCGGGATGAACGCCGAGACGTCGTTGGCCTTGGTCTCGACGATCGGCAGACCGGTCATCGAACCCGCGCCCATCTCGTCGGAGAGCTTGGCGCAGCGCTCCAGCAGACGGGAGTGCAGGTAGAAGACGTCACCCGGGTAGGCCTCGCGGCCCGGCGGGCGGCGCAGCAGCAGGGAGACGGCGCGGTAGGCGTCGGCCTGCTTCGACAGGTCGTCGAAGATGATCAGGACGTGCTTGCCCTGGTACATCCAGTGCTGACCGATGGCGGAGCCGGTGTAGGGCGCCAGGTACTTGAAGCCGGCCGGGTCGGACGCCGGGGCGGCGACGATGGTCGTGTACTCCAGGGCACCGGCCTCCTCCAGCGCGCCGCGCACGGACGCGATGGTGGAGCCCTTCTGGCCGATGGCGACGTAGATGCAGCGGACCTGCTTGTTCACGTCGCCCGAGCGCCAGTTGTCGCGCTGGTTGATGATCGTGTCGACGGCCAGGGCGGTCTTGCCCGTCTGGCGGTCGCCGATGATCAGCTGACGCTGACCACGGCCGATCGGGGTCATGGCGTCGACGGCCTTGTAGCCGGTCTCCATCGGCTCGTGCACCGACTTGCGCTGCATGACCGTGGGTGCCTGCAGTTCGAGGGCGCGGCGGCCCTCGGTCGCGATCTCGCCGAGACCGTCGATCGGGTTGCCGAGCGGGTCGACGACCCGGCCCAGGTAGCCCTCGCCGACGGCGACGGACAGGACCTCGCCGGTGCGGGTGACCGGCTGGCCCTCCTCGATGCCGCTGAACTCACCGAGGACAATGGCACCGATCTCGCGCTCCTCGAGGTTGAGGGCGAGGCCGAGGGTGCCGTCCTCGAACTTCAGCAGCTCGTTCGCCATGGTCGAGGGCAGACCCTCGACCTTCGCGATGCCGTCGCCGGCAAGGCTGACCGTACCGACCTCCTCGCGCGAGGCCGCGTCCGGCTTGTACGACTGGACAAAGTTCTCCAGCGCGTCCCGGATCTCCTCCGGCCGGATCGTGAGCTCCGCCATCTGGGTTCCCTGCTCTCCTTGTTGGGCCCGAAGTTTCTTTGGGGGATCTGGGGGCTCCCCCCAGAACTTCTGCATCCTCTGCACGGCCCAACCGGGCCGTAGGTAACGCTTTGTCTGTTTGGTGCTGGTCAGCCGGCCAGGCGTCGGGACGCCTCGTCCAGCCGGGCCGCGACGGTGCCGTTGACGACCTCGTCACCGACCCGCACCGAGATCCCGCCGAGGACCGTGGGGTCCACGTCCAGGTTCAGGTGCATCTGGCGGCCGTACAGCTTGGCCAGTACCGCGCCGAGACGCTGCTTCTGCTGGTCGCTCAGCGGCACCGCCGAGGTGACGACCGCGACCATCCGGTCCCGGCGCGCCGCGGCGAGCTTGGACAGGGACTCGAGTCCCGCCTCCAGGCTACGTCCCCGGGGCTGGGTGACGAGACGGACGATCAGTCGCTCGGTGGCCGGGTCGGCCTTGCCGCCGAGCAGGCTGCGCAGCAGCTCGCTCTTGGCGGACGCGGTGGCCGACTTGTCGGTCAGCGCGGCCCGCAGTTCGGTGCTGGACGAGACGATCCGGCCGAACCGGAACAGCTCGTCCTCGACGCCGTCGAGCGTGCCGCCCTTCTGCGCCGCGGTGAGGTCCGCGGTGTTCGCCAGCTCCTCGAGGGAGTCGACGAGGTCACGCGAGTACGACCAGCGGGACCGGACCATGCCGGAGACCAGGTCGACGGCTTCCCCGCCCACCTGACCGCTCAGCAGTCGCTCGGCCAGCGCGGCCTTGGCCTCGCCGGCCTGCGCCGGGTCGGTCAGGACCCGACGCAGCGACACCTCGCGGTCGAGCAGCGCGGTAACGGCGGCCAGCTCACCGGCGAGCTTCGCCACGTCGACCGACGTGTTGTCGGTCAGCGCGTCGAGACGCTCGCGCGCGGCAGCCAGTGCCTCGCGGCTCGCTCCGTTCATCGGGCGGCCTCGGCCTTCTCCTCGAGCTCGTCGAGGAAGCGGTCGATGGTGCGGCTCTGGCGGGCGACGTCCTCGAGGGACTCGCCGACCAGCTTGCCGGCCAGGTCGGTGGCGAGCTTGCCCACGTCCTGGCGCAGCGCGGTCGCCGCGGCCTTGCGGTCGGCCTCGATCTGGGTGTGGCCGGCCGCGATGATCTCCTCGCGCTGGCGCTGGCCTTCCGCCTTCATCTCCTGGATGATCGCGGTGCCCTGCTCTTGCGCCTCCTGGCGCAGACGGGCAGCTTCGTGCCGCGCCTCGGCGAGCTGGGCCTTGTACTGCTCCAGAACGCTCTCGGCCTCGATCTGAGCCGCCTCGGCCTTCTCGATGCCACCCTCGATGGCCTCGCGGCGCTCTTCCAGAACCTTGTTGATGTTCGGGAGGAGCTTCTTGGCGAGGAACGCGAAGACGATGACAAAAGCGATCAGACCGATGACCACCTCAGGCCACGGCGGGATGAGGGGATTCTCCTTCTCACCCTCTTGCGCCAGGATCATGGCGAGGTTCACATCAGTGCCTTTCGTCTAAGAGGCTGGTCGTCGCTACTCGGTCAGGAGTAGACGAACGGCATGACCATGCCGATGAGGGCGAGCGCCTCACAGAAGGCGAAGCCGAGGATCTGGTTGGCGCGGATCAGACCGGCAGCCTCGGGCTGACGGGCCAGGGCCTGGGTGCCGTTGCCGAAGATGATGCCGACGCCGACGCCGGGGCCGATGGCGGCGAGGCCGTAACCGACCGAGCTGAGGGAGCCCGTGACAGCAGCAAGGGTCTGGGACATGCCAGTTCTTCCTTCTCTTTCAGAACCGATGGGGGTTGGCCACCGGACGTTGGGGCGGTGAGGCAGGTTGGCTCAGTGGTGCTCGGCGAGCGCGCCCTGCACGTAGTTGCAGGCCAGGAGGACGAAGACGTACGCCTGGACCGCCTGCACGAAAAGCTCGAAGGCGGTCATCACGATGACCATGACGAACGACACGCCCGCGTAGGCGATGCCGATGCCGTTCAGCAGGTACCAGCTCGCGATCGTGAACAGCAGCAGCAGCGTGTGGCCGGCGAACATGTTCGCGAAGAGTCGTACTGCGTGGGTGAAGGGCCGCAGGATCACGTTCGAGAGGAGCTCGATGCCCATCACCAGGGGCAGAACCGGGCCGAGGGACTTGTCGTAGCCGGAGAGGTTCTTGAGTCCGCCGACGAAGCCGTTCTTCTTGAACGTGAGGGTCATCCACAGGATGTAGACGATCGCCGCCATGGCAGCCGGGTAGGCGATGATCGACGTCACCGGGAACTGCGCGACCGGGATGACCGACCAGAGGTTCATCATCCAGACGAAGAAGAAGATGGACACCATCAGGGGGACGTACTTCTCCCCCTCCTTCTTGCCGATGAACTCGTAGACGATGCCGCGTCGGACGAAGTCGTAGCCCGCCTCGGCGACCATCTGGAGCTTGCCGGGGACGATCTTCGGCTTACGGAAGGCCGCCCAGAAGAAGGCCACGATGATGATGCTGCCGAGCAGGGCCAGCAGCATCACCTTGTTGAAGTAAAGCCCGTCGCCGTCGGCGTTGCCCCAGAGCGGCTCGAACATGAACGAGTGCAGGCCCGGGCCCGGAAAACCACAACCGTCGAAGATGTGGCAGTCGGTCTCGAAAGCGAGCACCTGCGTCGGGTCAGCACTCACCGCGGGCTCCTTCAGCGTGGCGCATAGGTACGGCAACCTCGTTGTGTCGGCGCGGCACGCAGCCGCGGGTCGGCACTGGACTGGTCTTACGGATGGGGGGGCGGCGGTTCGGCGTCGAGCCTCGCGCTGGGACAGGCGTCAGCTCGGTCGGCCGCGCCCGCAGTGCCGCAGTTGGCACCGGACGATAGCAGCATCGCGAACGCGCGTTTATCCCGGCCCTACCCCTCACGCCGACGGGCCCGTCTTCTCGGGCTTCGAGCCCTTGTCAGACGGGTCGTCCACGTAAAGGATCTTGGCCTTCATGTGGGCGCGGGCCTGAGCCGCGACCCAGACAAGGGTCGCCCCGACGATCGTGAACGCGAAGGCCTTGAACTCGAACAGCGTGGTGTTCTTGAACAGGGCCATGAACATGAACAGCAGCAGCAGTTCGGCCACGTAGAGCATCAACCCCATGGCCTGGAACAGCTGCGGAAGAGATTTTGCGGTCCGCTGGAGCACCACCAGCCCGATCCCCATGAAGAGGACGACCACGAGCGTCCCCACGACGGCACCGATCGCTCCCTGTCCACCGGCGACCACACCGCTGACGACGGTCGCGATCGCGCCGGCGACAAGCGTGGGTACGGCGGTGTGCAGGAGGGTGCGGACGTCAGTGGACGGCATGGCGGCATCTCCGCTTGCTGGTGGGGGCAGTGGTGTCGTCATGGACGAGCGTAAGCCCGGTCCGAGGCGTGCTCTCGGGGCTGAGGAACCGTCGCACTACGGTCCTTCGGCTCTGTCGCCGGGTCTCGTGAACGGTATCACAAACTATTTGATGAGGTCTTTACCCAGAGGTGTGCCAACTCTCACACATGAGAGTGACCCCGCGCGTGTGTGCGCGACAGCGGGCTGGTTTGTCTGGTAATGGACCGAACCGAGCCCGACGTCAACCGCGCGTTCCGGCCTTCCGCCGGTCGTGGAGCTCGGGAAGGGCACTGAGCGCGGTCGCCCCGTTGACCCCCGCCGGCACCGGTACGGGCTCCTCGTCACCGGTCTCGGACGACGACCCGGGCGCCTGCTCCGGCTCCGCCGGCCGCACCGCGCGACGGCGGTAGCGGGGCGGGACGAACGACTCCGCCCAGCGCGGGGCGCGCGGGGTGAAGCGCGGCAGCAGCAGGAGCACCAGCCCGATCGCGCTCAGCGCCACGATCACCAGGACGATCCACATCGACGCCGAGTGCACCGAGTACGCCAGGGTGCCGAAGGCGATCAGCGCCGACCAGAAGTACATGATCAGCACCGCCCTGCTGTGCGAGTGCCCGATCTCCAGCAGCCGGTGGTGCAGGTGGCCCCGGTCGGCCGCGAACGGCGACTGGCCGTTCCAGGTACGGCGCACGATGGCCAGCACCAGGTCCGCCACCGGGATCGCGATGATGGTCAGCGGCAGCAGCAGCGGGATGAAGACCGGCAGCGCGGCGTGCGTGGCCTCACGGGTCGAACCCTCGAAGATCTTCAGCGCGTCCGGGTCGACCTGACCGGTGATCGAGATGGCGGAGGCGGCCAGCACCAGGCCGATCAGCATCGAGCCGGAGTCGCCCATGAAGATCCGCGCCGGGTGCATGTTGTGCGGCAGGAAGCCCAGGCACATGCCCATGAGGATCACCGCGAACAGCGTCGCCGGGGCGGCCGCCTCGATCGTGAAGCCGTACCAGATCCGGTAGGCGTACAGGAAGAACGCGGCGGCGGCGATGCACACCATGCCGGCGGCCAGGCCGTCGAGGCCGTCGACGAAGTTCACCGCGTTGATGGTGATGACGACCAGGGCGACCGTCAGGAGGGTGCCCTGCCACTGGGTGAGCGCGACCGTGCCGACACCGGGGATGGGCAGCCACAGGATCGTCAGACCCTGCATGACCATCACGCCCGCGGCGATCATCTGGCCGCCGAGCTTGATCAGGGCGTCGATCTCGAACTTGTCGTCCAGGACGCCGATCAGCCAGATCAGGGCCGCCCCGGAGAGCAGCGCCCGGGGCTCGTTGGACAGCTCGAAGACGCTGTTGAGGTTGGACAGGTGGTCCGCGACCAGCAGCCCCGCGCACAGCCCGAAGAACATGGCGATGCCGCCGAGCCGCGGCGTCGGTTCTCGGTGCACGTCGCGGGCGCGGATCTCCGGCATCGCTCCGGCCGCGATGGCGAACTTCCGCACCGGACCGGTCAGCAGATAGGTCACCGCGGCCGTGACACAGAGCGTCAGCAGGTAATCACGCACGGGCTGCCCCACAGGAATCGCTGGCCATCTCAGCCCCACACCCTAGCTCTGCTGTCCCCATGGTCGAGGACACCAGGGGGCGGCGAACGGTTGCACGGGCTCCTTCTACCCCCGATACGGGGGAAAGCGGTCGGCCAGTTCACGCACCTCGCCGCGCACGTTCCCGGCCGTTCCGGCCGCCTCCGGGTCCTCCTGCCGCAGCGCCGCGCTGAACAGGGCGGCGATCCGCTCCATGTCCGGGGCGGTCATGCCCTGGGTCGTCACGGCCGCCGTGCCGAGCCGGATGCCGCGCCCGTCCCCGTACGGCAGGGCGCAGGTGTCCAGCACGATGCCCGCGGCGGCGAGGCGGGCCCTGGCGACCCGCCCGTCGACGCCCAGCGGCGCCGGATCGGCCGTGATCAGGTGGGTGTCGGTGCCGCCCGTGGTGACCGCGAAGCCCTCCTGCGCGAGCGCGTCGGCGAGGGCGCGCGCGTTGACCACCACCTGATGGGTGTACGCCGTGAACGCCGGCGTCGACGCCTCCCCGAAGGCCACCGCCTTGGCGGCGATCGTGTGCATCTGGGCGCCGCCCTGCGTGAACGGGAACACCGCCCGGTCGACGCGCTCGGCGAGCTCCGCGCCACACAGCAGGAGACCGCCGCGCGGACCGCGCAGCACCTTGTGCGTCGTCGCGCAGACGACGTCGGCGTACGGGACGGGGCTGGGCGCCGCGCCGCCGGCCACCAGCCCGATGGGGTGCGCCGCGTCCGCGATCAGGCAGGCCCCGACCTCGTCGGCGATCTCCCGGAACGCGGCGTAGTCGATGTGCCGGGGGTACGAGATCGAGCCACACACGACCGCCTTCGGGCGGTGCTCGTGCGCGAGGGCCCGGACCTGCTCGTAGTCGATGAGCCCGGACTCGGCGTCCACGCCGTACGGCACGAAATCGAACCAGCGGCCGGAGAAGTTCGCCGGCGACCCGTGCGTCAGGTGGCCCCCGTACGCCAGGCCCATCGCCAGCACGGTGTCGCCGGGCCGCAGCAGGGCCGCGTACGCCGCGAGGACGGCGGAGGAGCCGGAGTGCGCCTGCACGTTCGCGTGCTCGGCCCCGAACAGTTCGGTGGCCCGCCGCACGGCGATCCGCTCGGCGGCGTCCGCGTACTCACAGCCACCGTGGTGGCGGGCGCCGGGATAGCCCTCGGCGTACTTGTTGGCGAGCGGTGAGCCGAGCGCGGCGAGCACGGCGGGCGAGGCGAAGTTCTCGGCGGCGATCAGCTGGAGGCCGTCGGCCTGCCGCGCCCCCTCCCCCGCCAGGACGTCGGCGATCTCGGGATCCCGCCGTCGCAGGACGTCGGCATCCGCCTCGTACGCATCTCTCGTCGTCCGCACCTCGGCGGCAGCGGTGACCGGCATCAGTGGCTCCAGGCGTGGACGGGCCCCGTCACCCCCAATGTAGGCCCGCCCCCACCGAAACGCCCCGCCGGCGCCACGCGTGCTGCGGGGCGGGCGCCACGGCTCAATGCCGGGTCGGCACCCCTGTCAGGGCCGTGACCACCGGGTCCAGGGCCTGGTTGATCTCGTCGCCGACGGAGCGGAAGAAGGTGATGGGCGCGCCGTACGGGTCGTTGACCTCGTCCGCGTCCGCGCTGGGGGCGAGGAGCCAGCCGCGCAGCGCCGCGGCGGCGCGGACCAGGGCGCGGGCGCGTTCGACCATGCCGTCGTCGCGGGGGTCCGGCAGCGTGGCCGGATCTATCGCCCGGACCAGCCGGGTGAACTCCTTCAGCGTGAACGTCCGCAGCCCCGCCGAGTGGCCCATCGAGATGACCTGCGCGCGGTGGTCGCGGGTCGCCGTCAGCACCAGGTCGGCGCGGATGACGTGCTCGTCGAGCAGCTCGCGGCCGACGAAGCCGCTCGCGTCCGCGCCGAAGTCGGCGAGGACGATCTCGGCGTTGGCCTCCATGGGGGCGCCCTCGTGGCCCCAGGTGCCGGCGCTCTCCACGATCAGGCCGCCGCCCATCGGGTCGCCCAGGCGGTCGCACAGGGCATGGCGGGTCAGCCGCTCGGTGATGGGCGAGCGGCAGACGTTGCCGGTGCTGACGTGGAGGATGCGGAACGCGTTATCCGTGCCTATGCCACGCCCCTCAGGGGCGGTCAATTGGCCACCTCGAGGTCGGGTACCACCTTGCGCAGCTCGTCGACGGACAGGGCGCCCGCACGCAGCAGGACCGGGACCTCGCCGGTGACGTCGACGATCGACGACGGGACGATGCCGGGGGTCGGGCCGCCGTCCAGGTACACGGACACGGAGTCGCCGAGCATGCCCTGCGCGGCGTCGCAGTCCTCCGGCGCGGGGTGCCCGGTCAGGTTGGCGGACGAGACGGCCATCGGGCCGACCTCGGTGAGCAGCTCGATGGCGACGGGGTGCAGCGGCATGCGGATGGCGACGGTGCCGCGGGTGTCGCCGAGGTCCCACTGGAGCGACGGCTGGTGCCGGGCGACCAGCGTCAGGGCGCCGGGCCAGAAGGCGTCGACCAGCTCCCACGCCTGCTCGGAGAAGTCGGTGACGAGGCCGTGCAGGGTGTTCGGGGAGCCGATCAGCACGGGGGTGGGCATGTTGCGGCCGCGCCCCTTGGCCTCCAGCAGGTCCGCGACGGCCTCGCCGCTGAAGGCGTCCGCACCGATCCCGTACACGGTGTCGGTGGGCAGCACGACGAGCTCGCCGCGGCGGACGGCGGACGCGGCCTCACGCAGGCCGGTCGTGCGGTCGGTCGCGTCGTTGCAGTCGTATCGCCGTGCCATCAGGGGGCCTCCTCGTACACGTGCTCTGTCATGGCGTCGCCTTGCGCGCGGTCGCGAAGCGCGGGCGGTTGTTGAGGTCGGGGTGGTCGGCGGCGTCCGCCCAGCCGGCCTCCTCGTTGAAGATCCACGGGACCTGGCCGCCCTGGGTGTCGGCGTGCTCGATGACGACGAGGCCGCCGGGGCGCAGCAGCCGGTGGGCGGTGCGCTCGATGCCGCGGATGGTGTCGAGGCCGTCCTCGCCGGAGAAGAGCGCCATCTCCGGGTCGTGGTCGCGGGCCTCGGGCGCGACGTACTCCCACTCGGTGAGGGGGATGTACGGGGGGTTGGAGATGACCAGGTCGACCTGGCCGTCGAGCTCGGGGAGGGCCGTGAGGGCGTCGCCCTGGTGGACGGTGACCCTGGACCCCTCGGCGTTCTTCCGCGTCCACACCAGGGCGTCCTCGGACAGCTCCACGGCGTGCACGCGCGAGCGCGGCACCTCCTGGGCCATGGCGAGCGCGATGGCGCCGGAGCCGGAGCACAGGTCGACGATGAGCGGCTCGACGACGTCCATGGCCCGTACGGCGTCTATGGCCCAGCCGACGACCGACTCGGTCTCGGGGCGCGGCACGAAGACGCCGGGCCCGACCTGGAGCTCCAGGTACCGGAAGAACGCCCGCCCGGTGATGTGCTGGAGCGGTTCGCGGGCCTCGCGGCGGGCGACGGTCTCCCAGTAGCGGGCGTCGAAGTCCGCGTCCTTGACGTTGTGCAGCTCGCCCCGCTTGACGCCGTGCACGAACGCGGCGAGCTCCTCGGCGTCGAAACGCGGGGAGGGCACGCCCGCGTCGGCCAGCCGCTGGGTGGCCTGGGCCACCTCGGCAAGCAGCACACTGCGAGGGCTTGGGGGTCGCCCCCCAATATGTTGCTGCACGCTGGTCCTCCGGGCTGAGCGGGTGTGTGTGGTGCGGTCGGTCGTTACGGGGCGGCGGGTGTCACTGGGCGGCGGCGAGCTTGGCCGCGGAGTCGGCGTCGACACACGCCTGGATGACGGGGTCGAGCTCTCCGTCGAGCACCTGGTCCAAGTTGTACGCCTTGAAGCCGACCCGGTGGTCCGAGATGCGGTTTTCCGGGAAGTTGTACGTCCGGATCTTCTCGGACCGGTCGACGGTGCGCACCTGGCTGCGGCGCGCGTCGGCGGCGTTCTTCTCGGCCTCCTCCTGGGCGGCGGCGAGCAGCCTGGAGCGCAGGATGCGCATGGCCTGCTCCTTGTTCTGGAGCTGGCTCTTCTCGTTCTGGCATGAGGCGACGATGCCGGTCGGGAGGTGGGTGATGCGGACGGCGGAGTCGGTGGTGTTGACCGACTGGCCGCCGGGGCCGGAGGAGCGGTAGACGTCGACGCGCAGGTCGTTGGCGTGGATCTCGACGTCGATCTCCTCGGCCTCGGGCGTCACCAGGACACCGGCGGCGGAGGTGTGGATGCGGCCCTGCGACTCGGTGGCGGGCACGCGCTGCACGCGGTGCACGCCGCCCTCGTACTTCAGCCGGGCCCAGACGCCCTGGCCGGGCTCGGTGGCGCCGTTGCCGCCCTTGGTCTTCACGGCGACCTGGACGTCCTTGTAGCCGCCCAGCTCGGACTCGGTGGCGTCGATGATCTCGGTCTTCCAGCCGACGCGTTCGGCGTACCGCAGGTACATGCGCAGCAGGTCGCCGGCGAACAGGGCGGACTCGTCGCCGCCCGCGCCGGCCTTGACCTCGAGGATGACGTCCTTGTCGTCGCTGGGGTCGCGCGGGACGAGCAGCAGCCGCAGCTTGTCGGTCAGCTCCTCGCGCTGCTTCTCCAGCTCCTTGACCTCGGCGGCGAAGTCCGGGTCGGTGGCGGCGAACTCGCGGGCCGTCTCGATGTCCTCGCCGGTCTGCTTCCAGGAGCGGTACGTGGTGACGATCGGGGTCAGCTCGGCGTAGCGCTTGTTGAGCTTGCGGGCGTTGGCCTGGTCGGCGTGGACCGACGGGTCGGCAAGCTTCTTCTCGAGATCGGCGTGCTCGCCGATCAGTTCCTCGACCGCCTCGAACATCTCCGGGCTCCTGGTATCGCGAAATGGCTGCTGTGGAAGACGGCAAAGCGCCGGTCCCGGCCACCCCGTCAGGCGGGGCGGCCGGAGACCGGCGCAGTGGCTCGCTACTTGGCGGCAGCCTTCTTGCCGAAGC
This sequence comes from Streptomyces ficellus, assembly GCF_009739905.1. Lineage (NCBI taxonomy): Bacteria > Bacillati > Actinomycetota > Actinomycetes > Kitasatosporales > Streptomycetaceae > Streptomyces > Streptomyces ficellus. Next base: position 2,301,855 of record NZ_CP034279.1, read on the forward strand.
GGGCCTCGAAGCGGGCCACGCGGCCACCGGTGTCGAGGATCTTCTGCTTGCCCGTGTAGAACGGGTGGCACTCGGAGCAGACCTCGGCGCGGATGGCGCCGCTCTGGATCGTGCTGCGGGTGGTGAACGACGCGCCACAGGTGCAGCTGACCTGCGTCTCGACGTACTCGGGGTGAATCTCGCGCTTCAAGGTGTCTCCTAGTTTCGGGAGGGCGCCGGGTCGCTCGTGCGGGCTGCGCGTGCGTGAACCGGGGCCGACGTACCAGTCTGCCAGGACCGGCCGTATCTCCCAAAACCGGGGGGTGGCCGAATCTATTCCGGGCTACTTGACCACGCCCGCGGCGCTGCCGGTGGCGGCGTCCTTCGTCGCCGAGGCGGGGATCGGCCGGTCGGCCTTGAGGGCCGCCCAGACCTGCTGGGACTGGTTCTTCAGCGGGACGACGCGGTTGAGGTCGGCCGGGTCGTACCGTACCGGGAGCGTGATCATGTGGACGTCGTCGGCGCCGAGCTGCTTCAGTCCGCCCGCGAAGTCGGACAGCTCCTTGACGCTGTCGAGCTCGGAGTCGGGCTTGATCGCCTTGGTGGCGGTGTCGGCGAGGTTCCACAGCTTCTTGGGGCTGGTGAAGACGCCGACGCTCTTCGCCTGCTCGATGAAGGCCTTCATGAAGGCCTGCTGGAGCTGTATGCGGCCGAGGTCGCTGCCGTCGCCGACGCCCTTGCGGGTGCGGACGAGACCGAGGGCCTGCTCGCCGCCGAGGGTGTGGGTGCCGACGGGCAGGTCGAGGTGGCTGCTCTTGTCCTTGATCGGCTTGGTGGTGGTGATCTCCACGCCGCCGAGCTCGTCGATGAGCTTCTTGAAGCCGCTGAAGTCGACCTCGATGTAGTGGTCCATGCGGATGCCGGACATCTTCTCGACCGTCTTCACCGCGCAGGCCGGGCCGCCGACCTCGTACGCGGTGTTGAACATGGCCTTGCGCTGCCCGGGGACGCTCCCGCCGGACTTGTCGGTGCAGTCGGGGCGCTCGATGATCGTGTCGCGCGGTACGGAGACGACGCTGGCCTTCTTGTGGCCCTCGTACACGTGCAGAATCATCGCGGTGTCGGACCGGGCGGCGCCCTCGTCCCTGCCGTACTCGCCGTTGGCGCCGGAACGGGAGTCCGAGCCCAGGACGAGGATGTCCATCGACCCGTTGTCGACGTCCTGCGGGCGGTCGTCGTCGCGCAGCGCCGCGTTGATGTCGACGCTCTCGATGTTGCCGTTGAGCGTGAAGTACACGTAGCCGAAGCCGCACCCGCCGACCAGGACCAGTCCGGCGGCGGACCAGGCGGCGACGGTGAGCGCCTTGCGGCCCTTGCCGGACTGCCGTCGACGGCGTCCGGTGGCGCGTATTCGGCTGGTCTTGCTGCCCTGCTCGGCCATGTTCTCCTCAGTCCTCGCTGGTACCGCTACCCCCAGCTGTGGTGATCAGGCGCTGTGTGGCCTGTGAGACGGGGAAGCGGCCCAAAGGGTTGCACGGCCGTCTAAGAAGGTCTTAAGAGCACGCCGTGCCCGCCGCGCATTGGCGCGACGGGCACGGAAGGCGCCCCACCAGCGGTTTTCCGGAGGACACGAAACCGGGGCGGCTCCTTTCGGAACCGCCCCGGACGTGGCGAACATCGCATGCGCGCCGCCCGTGGGGGCGCGGTGGCGAGGGTCAGCCGAAGAGGTTGTACGCCTGCCAGCCGGAACCGAAGTCCTTGCGGGCGAGGAAGCCGCCCTTGCCGTTGCCCGGGTACAGCCACATCTTGCCGGCCGTGTCGCGGGCCAGGACGTCGGCGACGCCGTCGCTGTTGACGTCACCGGTGGTGGCCAGGGCGTTCATCGAGCCGAAGGCCCCGACGAGGACGGGCGCGGCCCACGGCTTGGTGGCGACGCCGGTGCCCTTGTAGAGGTAGGTCTTGCCGGTCGTGTCACGGGCGAAGATGTCGGCCTTGCCGTCGTTGGTGAAGTCGCCGTGACCGCGGATCATCGAGAACTTGCCCCAGCCGCTGCCGACGGAGACGGGGGCGTTGAAGCCACCGTTGCCGCGGCCCGGGTAGACGCGCATGACGCCGGCCGAGTCGACCGCGACCATGTCGGGCAGCTCGTCGCCGGTGACGTCACCGGGGGTGAGGATCGCCTTGTGCTTGCCCCACGCCTTGGCGATGAGCTTGGGCGTGGCGGTGCCGTACGACCAGAAGACGTCGCCGTTGGTGTAGCGGTAGAGCAGGTCCTGGGCGCCGTCCCGGTTCAGGTCGCCCTGGGTGATCAGGTTGATCGCGGACTGCTTGCCGAGGTTGAGCGTCCGGCTCATCGAGGTGACCTTCGAGGTCCAGCCGAACAGGGTGGAGTCCGAGGTACGACGCGCCAGAAGGTCGGCGGTGTGGTCGCGGTTGAGGTTGGCGTCGTCGGTACGGGCCTGGACCGGGGCGGAGTACGTGGAGAGCTTGGCGTACACGCCGTACTTGCCCTCGGCGGAGCAGTTCTCGTCGCCCCACGACACCACGCCGACGAGCTTGCCGCCGACGACCAGGGGGCCGCCGGAGTCACCGTTGCAGGTCGTCTCGCTGGTCTCGTCGCTGCCCGTCGGCGCGGCGCCCGCACAGAGCATGTGGCCCTTGACGAAGCCGTCGGGGTACGCGGCGGCGCAGTTGGTGTCGGAGACGATGTCGGCGTCGGCGACCTTGAGGGTCGGCGAGGCACTGTTGGGGTTGGTGGAGCTGGTGCGGCCCCAGCCGTACACCTTGCCGTCCAGGCCGGACTGGTACAGCGCGCCGTCCGACGGCTGGGCGAGCGGCAGCGGCTTGACGGTGGTCGGCCGGTTCAGCGTCAGGACGGCGACGTCGTTGTCGAGGGAGTAGTCGTCGTACTGGGGGTGGTGCCACTGGCGGCTCACGCCGAACGCTTCACCGCCGTGCAGGTCCTTGCCCGTCGGCAGCTGGTCGGTGCCGACGACGACCGCGTTCTCCGGGGCGTACCACTTGATGCCCTTGACGCAGTGGGCCGCGGTGAGGATCTTCGTCGGGGCGATGACCGCACCACCGCAGAAGTAGCCGGCACCGGTGCTGTCGAAGAAGTGGAGCTGCGCCATCCAGGGAGCGGTGGAGATGGTGGTGGTCTGGCCACCGATGATGCGGGCACTGGGCGCCGCGCTCTCCACGGAGTCGTCCGGCTGCTTCACGAGGGGCCGCGAGCTCTTCACGTCGGCCTGCATCGCGTCGGCGACGTTCTCGGCCAACTCCTGCTGGGACTCGGTCTGCTCCGGCGACGGCAGCGCACTCATGCGGGGCGCCTCGTCCGCCTCGGCCGAGTCCGAGCCGCTGACCGCGATTCCGGTTCCCACCAGGGCGACGACGGCGGCCACGGCCGGCAGAGCCAGTGTCATACGGCGCCGGTGACGGCCGCCGCGCGTGCGTATCTGCACTGAGTAAACCCCTTGGGTCGACCCGGCGCAGCGCGACCGCCACGCCGGAAGAATCCATGACGGTGGCGGGGCATCACTGCTGTACGGGCAGCACGCCGGAAACCCCCCTGGTCTCGGCCGGTGCCGCGCGGTGGAATCCCCCCACGTCGATGGGGTGATGTTACGCCTGTCAAGTACAGGTTGACCAGTTGCTGGTGAGAATTCCGTGAAAAACGGACCGCCCCGTCACCGAAGTGACGGGGCGGTCCATCCGCTCAGTTGATACGACGTCAGTCGTTGCCGTTTCCGGCCGACGGGGTCGTCTTCTGGATCTGGAGCAGGAACTCGGCGTTCGACTTCGTCTGCTTCATCTTGTCGAGCAGCAGCTCGATCGCCTGCTGCTGGTCGAGCGCGTGCAGCACCCGGCGCAGCTTCCAGACGATGGCGAGCTCGTCGCTGCCGAGCAGGATCTCCTCCTTGCGCGTACCGGACGCGTCGACGTCGACAGCCGGGAAGATGCGCTTGTCGGCGAGCTTCCGGTCGAGCTTGAGCTCCATGTTGCCGGTGCCCTTGAACTCCTCGAAGATCACCTCGTCCATGCGCGAGCCGGTGTCGACCAGCGCGGTGGCCAGGATGGTCAGCGAGCCGCCGTCCTCGATGTTGCGCGCGGCGCCGAAGAAGCGCTTCGGCGGGTAGAGCGCGGTCGAGTCGACACCACCGGACAGGATGCGGCCGGAGGCGGGCGCCGCGAGGTTGTACGCGCGGCCCAGGCGGGTGATGGAGTCGAGCAGGACGACCACGTCGTGACCCAGCTCGACGAGGCGCTTGGCGCGCTCGATGGCCAGTTCGGCGACGGTGGTGTGGTCCTCGGCCGGGCGGTCGAAGGTCGAGGAGATGACCTCGCCCTTGACCGACCGCTGCATGTCGGTGACCTCTTCCGGACGCTCGTCGACGAGGACGACCATCAGGTGGCACTCGGGGTTGTTCGTGGTGATCGCGTTGGCGATCGCCTGCATGATCATGGTCTTGCCGGTCTTCGGCGGGGCCACGATCAGGCCTCGCTGGCCCTTGCCGATCGGCGACACGAGGTCGATGATCCGCGTGGTCAGCACCCCCGGGTCGCTCTCCAGGCGGAGGCGGTCCTGCGGGTAGAGCGGGGTCAGCTTGTTGAACTCCGGACGGCCCCGGCCCGAGTCGGCGGCCATGCCGTTGGCCGAGTCGAGGCGGACCAGCGCGTTGAACTTCTCGCGGCGCTCGCCCTCCTTCGGCTGGCGCACGGCACCGGTGATGTGGTCGCCCTTGCGCAGGCCGTTCTTGCGGACCTGGGCGAGGGAGACGTACACGTCGTTCGGGCCCGGCAGGTAGCCGGAGGTCCGGATGAACGCGTAGTTGTCGAGGATGTCGAGGATGCCCGCGACGGGGATCAGGACGTCGTCCTCGGAGACCTGCGGCTCACTGCTCGCGAACTCGTCGCGGCCACGGCGGCCACGGCGGTCGCGGTAGCGGCCGCGGCGGCCGCGACGGCCGCCCTCGTCGTCGAAGTCGTCCTGCGGGCCGCCCTGGCCGCCCTGCTGGCCGCCCTGGCGCTGCTGGCGCTGGCCGCCCTGCTGGTCGTCGCCCTTGCCGCCGCGGTCGCGCTGGCGGTCGCGCTGACGGTCCCGGCGGTCGCCGCGGTCGCCGCCGCGGTCACCACGGTCGCGCTGGCGGTCCCGGCGGCTGCCCTCGGCGGTGTCGGTGGCCGTGTCGGCCTTGCCCTCGGGCTGGCCGTCGGCCTTGGTCTCGGTCCTGGCCTCCGTGCGGACCTCGGTCCGGACGTCGCCCTCGGGGCTGCCGGCGGGTGCGGTGGCACGGCGGCGGCGGCGCTCGCCGGCGGGCTGGTCGTCACCGGAGGCGACGCCCTGCTCGGACGGCGCCGAGGCCTTCGGGGAGGGCTGACCGGGAATCTCGATCTGCTGCTGCGCCACGGCCTTGTCGGCGGCCTTCTCGACGCCCTTGCCGGCCTTGTCCGCCTTGTCGGCGGCCTTGCCCGCGGGCTTGTCGGCGGCGTCCTCACCCGTACGGGCCTTGGAGGTGGCGCGCCGCTTCGGCTTCGTCTCCGCGGCACCGGCCGCGTCGGCGGTCTTGGGCGCGGAGGCGCCGCCTCCGGCCTGCGCCTCCTTGATGACCTCGATCAGCTGGCTCTTGCGCATCCGCGCGGTGCCCCTGATGCCGAGGCCTGACGCGACCTGCTGCAGCTCGGCCAGGACCATGCCGTCGAGGCCGGTGCCGGAGCGGCGGCGCCGTGACGTGGTGCCAGTGGCAGCACCTGCGGCGGGCGCGGCGGTGTCGACACTGTTGTCGGCAGTCACGCCCATCAGATCGGTGGTGTCGCTCACGAAGGGTCCTTCCCTGGAGCGGACGTCGGCCTTCTGGCTCGGCGACCGGTTGTGCTGTCCGACAGCGGTCCTTGATCGGTGAACCGTGCCGGGGCGGTGGTCCCGCCGGGTGCGGCGGAGAAGAAATAACGTGCTTGGGTCCGGCCCGAGGCCCCCTGCTCGGCCCGCTCCTGGGAAAGCGAGGGGTGTCGCGCGCCGGTTCCGGAGCGTGCTCGAAACTGCTCAGGCAGGCTGCTCTGGCAGTGGAGGAGGCTCCCGGAAGAACGGTGGTCCCGGATGGGGACACTCAGCACCGCGCCACAAAGACGTCGGGTGCAGATTCGAGGTTAACACTACCGGCTCCAACAAACATTCCCCCTCTCCAACACCGGCAACCGTGTACTACGGGGCGAGCGGCAGAACGCTCGCGCCCGGGCCGTCGAGGGCCAGCCTGTTGGCGGCCCAGCCCTCGCCGGCCAGTCGCGCGACCTTGTCCGCCGTGCCGTCCTCGGCGAGCGCGAGCACCGTGGGGCCCGCGCCGGAGATGACCGCGGGAACGCCGTCCGCGCGGAGCCGGTTCACCAGCGCGACGCTCTCCGGCATCGCGGGGGCCCGGTACTCCTGGTGGAGGCGGTCCTCGGTGGCGGCCAGCAGCAGCTCGGGGCGCCTGGTCAGGGCCTCGACGAGCAGGGCGGCGCGGCCGGCGTTGACCGCGGCGTCCACGTGGGGGACGGTGCGCGGCAGCAGGCCGCGGGCGGTCTCGGTGAGGACGGGCTTCCCGGGGACGAAAACCACCGGAACGATGGAATCGGCCGGGTCCATCCTGATCGCGCGGGCGGCGCCGCCCTCGGTCCAGGCGAGGGTGAAGCCGCCGAGCAGGCAGGCGGCCACGTTGTCGGGGTGGCCCTCGATCTCGGTGGCGAGTTCGAGGAGCGCCGCGTCGTCGAGCCGGGCGTCGCCGCCTATGGTCACGGCGCGGGCGGCGACGATGCCGGCGCAGATGGCGGCGGAGGAGGAGCCGAGGCCGCGGCCGTGCGGAATGCGGTTGGCGCAGACGACTTCGAGGCCGCGCGGCTGCCCGCCGAGCAGGTCGAACGCCGTGCGCAGGGAGCGTACGAGCAGGTGGCTCTCGTCGCGCGGGAGGGCTTCGGCGCCCTCTCCGGCGATGTCGATGTGCAGTCCGGAGTCGGCGACCCGGACGACGACGTCGTCGTACAGCCCCAGCGACAGGCCGAGGGCGTCGAAGCCCGGGCCGAGGTTGGCGCTGGTGGCGGGGACGCGCACCCGGACGGCGGCGGCGCGGAACGCGGGACCGGCCATCGCTCGATGACTCTCCTTGAATCTGACGACGAGGTGTCGCGTGGGTTTTCCGTGGGGGTGTTGCGAGGGTGTTCGAAGGTTCGGGGATGACGAGACGTACGAAGACCCGTGGGCCGCAGCGGCATCGACGGCGACAGCACCGCGGCATATGCGGCGGGGCGGGTTCGGTACAGCCTATCGAAGGAAGGTTCTGTGGCGACATAGGGCGCACAGGAGGCGCACGATGCGTGTCGCGGGCGATGCCGTGCTTCCGCGCGGGACGCCGTGCGGGTTGCGATTTTCGGCCAGATTACGCAGCCGTGCGGCGGTCGCCGCCTGGCCCGTCCCGGGGCGTCCGGCCGGGCCCCGTGGGTGGGGTCCGGCCGGCGCCCGGTCGCGCTCAGGCCAGGCCGAGCCGCTCCGCGGCGGTGGCCGCGTCGACCGGCACGGTGACCGGCTGGGGCGCTCCGGCGACCGCCCAGTCGGGGTCCTTCAGGCCGTTTCCGGTCACGGTGCACACGATCTTCTGCCCCCGGTCCACCTTGCCCTGCTCGGCGGCCTTCAGGAGGCCGGCCACCGAAGCGGCGGACGCGGGCTCCACGAAGACGCCCTCCTGCGAGGCCAACAGGCGGTAGGCGCGCAGGATCTCACGATCCGTCACCTCGTCGATGAAACCGCCCGACTCGTCCCGGGCGGCCAGCGCGTGGTTCCAGGAGGCCGGGTTGCCGATGCGGATCGCGGTGGCGATGGTCGACGGGTCCTTGACGACCTCGCCGCGCACGATGGGCGCCGAGCCGGAGGCCTGGAACCCCCACATGCGGGGCGTACGGGTGGAGACCGCGTCGGCGGCGTACTCCGTGTACCCCTTCCAGTACGCGGTGATGTTGCCGGCGTTGCCGACGGGCAGGACGTGGATGTCGGGGGCGTCGCCCAGCATGTCCACGATCTCGAACGCGGCGGTCTTCTGGCCCTCGATACGGACCGGATTGACCGAATTGACCAGCGCCACCGGGTAGTTGTCGGACAGCGCGCGGGCCAGCGTCAGGCAGTCGTCGAAGTTCCCGTCGACCTGGAGGATCTTCGCGCCGTGCACCAGGGCCTGGCCCATCTTGCCGAGCGCGATCTTGCCCTGCGGCACCAGGACGGCGGACACCATGCCCGCCCGCACGGCGTACGCGGCCGCCGAGGCGGACGTGTTGCCGGTCGAGGCGCAGATGACGGCCTGCGCGCCCTCCTCCTTGGCCCGGGTGATGGCCATGGTCATGCCGCGGTCCTTGAAGGAGCCGGTGGGGTTGGCGCCCTCGACCTTCAGGTGGACCTCGCACCCCGTGCGCTCGGAGAGCACCTGCGCGGGCACGAGCGGCGTGCCACCCTCACGGAGCGTGACGACCGGGGTGGTGTCCGTGACCGGCAGCCGGTCGCGGTACTCCTCGATGATTCCGCGCCACTGGTGAGTCATTGCTGGTTACTCTCCTTCGACCCGCATGATGCTGGCGACACCGCGCACGGTGTCGAGCTTGCGCAGCGCCTCGACGGTCCCGGAGAGGGCGGCGTCGGGCGCGCGGTGGGTGACGACGACGAGGTCCGCCTCGCCGTCCTTGCCCTGCTGGCGCACCGTATCGATGGATACGCCGTGCTCGGCGAAGACCGTCGCGACCTGGGCGAGGACGCCCGGCTTGTCGGCCACGTCGAGGCTGATGTGGTACCGCGTCACCACGTCGCCCATGGGGCTGACGGGCAGCTGGGTGTACGCGGACTCGCCGGGTCCCGTCGCTTCGTTGAGGCGGTTGCGGCAGACGGCGACGAGGTCGCCGAGGACGGCGGACGCGGTCGGCGAACCGCCGGCACCGGGCCCGTAGAACATCAGCTGGCCGGCCGCGTCGGCCTCGACGAACACGGCGTTGTAGGCGCCGCGCACCGAGGCCAGCGGGTGGCTGAGCGGGATCATGGCGGGGTGCACGCGCGCGGTGACGGACCCGCCGTCGGCGGCGCGCTCGCAGATGGCGAGCAGCTTGATGGTGCAGCCCATGCGCTTGGCGGAGGCGAAGTCGGCGGCGGTGACCTCGGTCATGCCCTCGCGGTACACGTCGTCGAGGCGCACGCGCGTGTGGAAGGCGATTCCGGCGAGGATGGCGGCCTTGGCGGCGGCGTCGAAGCCCTCGACGTCGGCGGTCGGGTCGGCCTCGGCGTACCCGAGGGCGGTGGCCTCGTCGAGCGCCTCGGAGTAGCCGGCCCCGGAGGTGTCCATCTTATCGAGGATGAAGTTGGTCGTGCCGTTCACGATGCCCAGCACCCGGTTGACCTTGTCGCCGGCGAGGGACTCGCGCAGCGGGCGGATCAGCGGGATGGCGCCGGCGACGGCCGCCTCGTAGTAGAGGTCCCGGCCGTGCTGCTCGGCGGCGGCGTAGAGGCTCTGGCCCTCCTGGGCGAGCAGCGCCTTGTTCGCCGACACCACGGACGCACCGTGCTCGAAGGCGGTGGTGATCAGCGTGCGGGCGGGCTCGATGCCGCCGATGACCTCGACGACGACGTCGATGTCCCCGCGTTTGACCAGGGCGGTGGCGTCGGTGGTGATGAGCTCGGCGGGGATGCCCTCACGCACCTTGGAGGGCCGGCGGACGGCGACACCGGCGAGCTCGACCGGAGCGCCGATGCGCGCCGCGAGGTCGTCGGCGTGCGTCGTCATGATGCGCGCCACCTCTGAGCCGACCACTCCACAGCCCAGCAGCGCCACCTTCAGCGGACGCGTACGCATCATCCGACCTCACTTCTCATACTTCTACGGTGTGGACAGTCTCACTCACCGGACGGAAGTTTCTCCCTTCCGTCCGGATTATGAGACATCTATTTCATCAGCCGACATCGAGACGCAGAAGATCTTCCTCTGTCTCACGCCGGACGATCACGCGCGCCTCCCCGTCCTTCACCGCGACGACGGGCGGCCGGAGGGCGTGGTTGTAGTTGCTGGCCATGGAGCGGCAGTACGCGCCCGTGGCCGGGACGGCGATCAGGTCGCCCGGCGCGAGGTCGGCCGGCAGGAACGCGTCCTTGACCACGATGTCGCCGCTCTCGCAGTGCTTGCCGACGACCCGGCTGAGCATCGGCTCGGCGTCGCTCGTCCGGGACACCAGGGACACCGAGTACTCCGCGTCGTACAGGGCGGTGCGGATGTTGTCCGACATGCCGCCGTCGACGCTCACGTACGTCCGCAGGCCGGCGAGCGGCTTGACGGTGCCCACCTCGTAGAGCGTGAACGCGGTGGGGCCGACGACCGCGCGGCCCGGCTCGACCGAGATGCGCGGCGTCGCGAGCCCGGCGGCCGCGCACTCCCTCGTCACGATGTCGCTGAGCGCCTTGGCGATCTCGTGCGGCTCGCGCGGGTCGTCGTCGGAGGTGTACGCGATGCCGAGGCCGCCGCCGAGGTCGATCTCGGGCAGCTCGACGCCGTGCTCGTCGCGGACCTGCTTCAGCAGCCCGACCACCCGGTGCGCGGCCACCTCGAAGCCGGAGGTGTCGAAGATCTGCGAACCGATGTGGGAGTGGATGCCGATGAGCTCCAGCCCGTCGAGCTTCAGCGCCCGCCGGACCGCCTCCGCCGCCTCCCCGCCCGCCAGCGCGATGCCGAACTTCTGGTCCTCGTGCGCGGTGGCGATGAACTCGTGCGTATGGGCCTCGACGCCCACCGTCACCCGGATCTGCACCTTCTGCCGCGTGCCCAGGCCCTGCGCGATGTGCGCCACCCGGGCGATCTCCTGGAACGAGTCCAGCACGATCCGGCCGACGCCGGCGCGCACCGCCCGCTCGATCTCCTCGGGCGACTTGTTGTTGCCGTGGAACGCGATCCGCTCGGCGGGCATGCCCGCGTCGAGCGCGGTGCTCAGCTCTCCGCCCGAGCAGACGTCGAGGTTGAGCCCCTCCTCCTTCAGCCACCGCACCACGGCACGGCTCAGGAACGCCTTGCCCGCGTAGAACACGTCGGCGTCCGGACCGAACGCCTCCGCCCAGGCGCGGCAGCGGGCCCGGAAGTCGGCCTCGTCCAGGAAGTAGGCCGGGGTGCCGAACTCCTCGGCCAGGTCGGTGACGCTGATGCCGCCGACGGTCAGGACGCCGTCGCCGTCGCGGGTGACGGTCCGGGCCCAGACCTTCTCGTCGAGCCGGTTGAGGTCGGCGGGCGGGGCGGCGTAGTGCCCCTCGGGCAGGACATCGGCGTGACGGGGCCCGGCGGGGTGTGCGGAACGGCTCATGTCTCTCTCACAAGTAGTCAGGGGCGCTGATGCCGAGCAGGGCCAGGCCGCCGGCCAGCACCGTCCCGGCGGCTTCGGCGAGGGCGAGCCGGGAGCGGTGGGCGGCCGAGGGTTTCTCGTCGCCGAGGGGCAGCACGGTGTGCTGGAACCCCAGGAGCGCGTCGGCGGTGACCTCCAGATGCCGGGCGACCCGGTCGGGGGCGCGGTGGCGGGCGGCTGCCTCCAGGACGGCGGGGTGGTCGCCGAGGGCGGTGAGGAGGCGGGAGGCGGGGGCGTCGTTCTGGTGCGGGGGCGTCACGCCGGGCCGGGCTTCGTCCTTGTACGCGGTCTGGGCGTCGAGCGGGGCCTCGTCGTCGTACGCCGGGCTCATGCCGAGCTGGGCGGCGTTGCGGAGCAGGGCGCGCGCCCGGGAGTGGGCGTACCGGACGGTGAACAGCCCGTTGGCCTCGCTCTGGGTCAGCAGCCCGTCGGGGCCGAGCGCCCGGTCGTGCGCGGCGGGCCGCAGCAGCGCCCAGCGGGCGGCGTCGGGGCCGAGCGCGAGGACGTCGTAGGTGACGGGGACGGGGCGGAGGGTGAGGGTCTCGGCGGCGCCGTCGTGGACGTCCGCGCCCTGGGCGGCGAGCAGTCCGCGTACGGCGTCGGCCCACACGGTGGCGCGTACGTCGCCGGGGTGGCTCAGCCGGAAGGCGCGCCCTTCGAGCGCGGTGCCGTGCCCGTAGCGCTCGCGCGCGTCCAGGACGTCCCGCACGAGGGCGCGGCGGCTGCGGCCGGCCAGGGTGATGTTCAGGAACCCGGGGCCGGTGATCTCGACGCGCGCGATTCCGTCCGCCTCGGCGATCCGGGGCTTCAGCACCCGGGCCACCCCGAGCGGCTCCATCCCGGCCTCGCGGGCCAGCTGGAGCGCGGCGTTGGTGGCCCAGTCCCCGCTGCCGCCCGGCCGGGGCCGCTCCACCTTGACGCGCTCGGGCACCCGCGTCAGCGCCCGCAGCGCACCTTCGCCCACCGCGCGACGCACGGCGTCCTGCACGGTGAGCGAGAGATCGGCGGGGGTCACGGGACAAGCGTATGGGAGGACCCGGCCAGGGGCGGAACCGGTTTCGCGATGCGGTCACGCCCGGAGCACGGTGGCCTCGGTCTCAGCTCCAGGCGCTCCCGGCGTGCCCGGCGCCCCGGCGGCCGTCGAGGGGCGGAGCGATCTCCCGGTGCCGCAGTCCGCGCACGAGTCGTACGAGGTCGGCCGGCTCGAAGGGCTTCGCGAGGAACGCGTCCACCCCGGCGGCGAGCCCGCTCTCCACCTCGTACTGCGTGCAGGCGCTGACGATCGCCACCGGCAGGTGTCTGGTCCGCGGGTCTTCCCGGAGCCGCTCGGCGGTCCGGAGCCCGTCGAGGCGTGGCATCACGACGTCGAGGGTCACCACGTCGGGACGGACGTGGTGGACGACGTCCAGACACTCGGCACCATCGGCCGCGGTCACCACCTCGAAGCCCTCCAGCTCGAGGTTGACCCTGATCAGCTGCCGGATGACCCTGTTGTCGTCCACGACGAGCACCCGGCCGGACACGCCTGACACAACTCGAGAGTAGGTCGAGTCCCAGCCCTGCGTCCGGGTTTTCCCCACTTCCGCCCCACACGGGCGACCCCACCCGCCCCGCCACCCGTAAATACCTGTTCACAGGCACCGCTCGGGAGCTGGTAGTGTTCTACCCGTCGCCGCGAGCAACACCACCGCGACGGACACGCCCCCGTAGCTCAGGGGATAGAGCAACGGCCTCCGGAGCCGTGTGCGCAGGTTCGAATCCTGCCGGGGGCACAGAAGCCGGAACAGCGTGATCAAGCCGCTGACCAGCACATGTGCCAGACATTGAGAGCCGGACCCATTCCCACTGGGTCCGGCTCTTCGTCGTTCCTACTCACTGGTCGCGAGTGAGGGGCGAGTGGGTTTCCGCGTGTCCCAGCGAACCGGTCGCACAAGGGACCCGTCGCCCGGCAAACTGCTGCTGCCGCCAGAGAGGCCGAGGCTGATCACCTCGGTGCTGGGCGGAAGTGGCGCGTTGGAGAGGGGCGCCCCTGGAGCCAGCGGCCCCGGCCTCCAGAAGTATCCCCTCTCCATGGAAGGAGCCGACGCGTGAACAGGGCCAATCGCGCGTCTACTAGCACTTGGGCGAAATCTTGCGCGCAGCCCTACCTGAGTTCCTCGGCAGCTGCGCCGCCACCTTGGCGATCACGATCGGTTGCTGGTGCCTCAAGAGGATCAGCGGAGCCCGCCGTCGTGAGGAAGAGGAGGCCGATACCTCCGAGGGGTGAGCGGCTTAGCCTCGTTTGCTGGGCTCATCCTGCCCCTCCCTCCATCCCATGGCGGCCTCGATCTTCTTGTTGTTGAGCTCCTCGTGGCCGTCGATACAGCCTTCATACCGGCGGTGAATGACCTCTGGGGAATTGCCCGCACGACGGGCAACCTCCGCCACCGGCACACCTGCATTGAGCCAGTTGGTGATGCAGGTGTGCCGGAGGTCGTAGGGCCGGTGCGCGAGTGGGGAGTCCACCTTGTCCGGTGGAAGGGCGATGGGCCGTGCTTCCTGCCAGACCCTCCAGTAGCTGGAGGTGCCCAGCACACCACCGCGTTCGTTGGCGAAAAGCCTGCCGTCCTTCGCTGTACTGAATTCCTTGATGTGGTCTCGAAGCATCATGACCAACAGCGGCGGTATGGGCACGGGACGGTCGGCCTTGGCCTCACGTGACTTGAGCCCTCGCTTGTCGTGACGCTGTCCTGAGTCGGTCCACTTTTTGCCGGAGACCGGACGGGTTTCCCGAAGGGTGAGAGTGCCCCACCCCCGCTCGGGCAGGTAGCAGTCCTTCTCCCGCAGCCCGACCGCTTCCGCCGGCCGCAGCGCCGCGTAGAGCTGGCAGGCAAAGAAGGCCATCAGCCGACGTCCTCGGTTGCGGTGGACGGAGCCGACGTACGACACGGCGGTGAGAAGTTCCATACCTTGGGTGGGGTTCACCAGGACGCGCGGGTCCACGGTGTCGTTCGCCTGAGAGCCCGACCGCTTCACCTTGGCGAGCGGGTTCTCATCCAGGTAGCCCGACTCGATGGCGTACTCCATGGCGGTGTTGAAGCCTCGGCGCCGCCGCTTGTACGTCTCGCCGGCCGCCGGAGCGTCGTCCAGCTTGAATGAGAGCCGGTACTGGACGTCCCGGAGCACCTTCGGATCGGTCAGGGCGGACAGAGGAAGGGAACGATTAGAAAGCCACGTGCAGGCGGCCTCCAGTTCGGGCGGGGGCTCTTCGCCCCTATGGGCTGGTACGACCGCCCATCGCATAGCCAGCCGTACTTCCTCCAACGTGGGTGCCTTCGCACCCTCGCCCATCAAGGCGAGCGCCACCGTTGCCAGGCTGTCCGCGAGCCCTTCGCGGGTCTTGGCTGCGGTCGTACGCCACCGAGCGTTCATGTACTCCCGGCAGAAGTCCCACCACGAAGGATCAGGCCGCTGACTTTCTCTCGCTATGGCAGCCCGTAGCTCGGACTCTGGCAGGCCGGTGACCACGTCGAACGCCTCGCCTTTACGCATGGCTTGCCGGAGTTCCGAACGGCGGGTATCGGCCAGGGCAACGGTGGTGAAGCTTGCCGTCTTCACCTTGCCCGCCACCTTCCAACGGAGTTGGTAGGGCGCCTTCTTGCTGCGTACCTTGCTGACGTTCCACACACGGACATCGGTGGACAGGTTGTGCTCTTGCCCGGACGGGCCCCCGCCATCGGGGGAGCCCGTCCGGTTGGTGTTGCGATGGTTCACGCGGCTTCCTCCAGCGTCGCTATCCAGCGGTCCAGTTCTGAGCGCCGGATGCGCACCGCACCGTTCGGGAGCTTGATGGCCCTAGGGCCTTTGCGGAGCTGCCGCCAGCGGTAGAACGTCGCTCGCGGTACTCCGATCTCTTCGATGACTTGAGGAATGGACAACATCTCGTCGCGGGGCTTGGCCACGACTCCTCCTTGGTGAGAGGCACGGGCGGGGGGAGACGAGCGCCTGAGGGCCGCCACAGAAACCACGAAATACACAGAAACCCGGGGCGGGGTCGCTGACCTGCATGAACGGCGCTGCGGAGGGGTCGGGGCGGGCTGCCACAGAAATCACGGGAAGTCCCACAGAAATAAGGGGCCCGGGGTGGGCTCGTATTTGTGTGGGGCTTCTGTGGGTTTCTGTGGCAGCCGTCCAACCGCAGCTGCGGGGCCTGTTGGTGGTCAGCGGCGGGGCGGGGTTGTTTCTGTGATTCTGTGGTTTCTGTGGCGGGGGTTCAGGCGGTCGGGTCGGCCAGCTGGGGGTGGATGAGGTAGCGCGGAGAAGGCGGCCGGCCCCTGCCTCCGCTGCGCTGGACGGGCTGGCAGCGGATGTATCCGTGGTCCTCCAGCAGGTTCAGCGCGGGGTCGAGGTCGGCGACCGTGGGGAACTCGGCGCGGGAGAGTTTCACCATGAGGTCGCGCTTGCTGACCTCGCTCCACTGCTGGGCGCGCAGCACCTCCAGCACCGCGTGAGCGCGGGCGGCGGTGTGGTCGGCGCCCATGAGGTCGAACACCGCCAGGGCGTGGCCGGTGAAGTAGTCGGTCAGCTTCACCGCCGCGCGCATGGTGTCCGCGCTGATGGGCTCGGTGTGCCCGTTGCTGGGGTGCGCGGCCAGGTGCAGCAGGCCCGCCAGGCGGCACGTGGCGCCGCCCAGCTTGTTCGCCCAGTTCTGGACGTGGGCGAGATCTCCTCCGCGTTCCCGCAGCCGGGGTTCCTGCCGCTTCTCGAACGCCACCAGCACGTCCCCGGCTTCCGGGGAGAGTTGGAGTACGGCCGGGTCTGTCCAGTCCGTCAGGGACATGGTCAGAGCGGTGACGTGCTCCTCGTAAGTCGCGGCCACCGCGTCAGGAATGGGCTCGGTCAGTACCTTGCGGTAGCCCACCAGTGACTTGGGCAACGAGTACAGGAACCGGGCCAGCAAGCCCCGCTCATCGGCTCCCTTGATGCGGCCGATGTCCTCCAGAACACCCGGCTGCACCGTCAGGCCCATGGTCAGTGCGGGGGCCTCGATGAACTCCTCACGGCCCCGGCGGTCCACCCGCAGCCGGTCGCCTGCCTGCCCGCGCAGGAACACGTCCAGGTTGGGTGTGCCGGAGTAGCGACCGGCGATGATGTCGAAGATCCCTCCCTCCGCCGACATGACGGAGAGCCTGCCGCCCTGTTCGGCCAGCAGTGAGGCGATGACTTCCGGGGTGGCGTCATCGGCCAGCAGACGAGGCTTCGCGGGCACCGTGACCGACTCCGCAGCCTGAGCCAGGCTGATGGCCTCCGCTACCAGCTCGTCCCGCTTGTCAGCGTCCGCGCCGCGGGCCGCCTTGGCTGCCGCGCTCTCCGCGACTTCCTTGGCCAGGCGGGCGGTGATCTCCGCTTCCACGATGCGTCCGGCCGACTGCGTGACCAGCAGCGCCTCACAGCGGTAGAGGGGGTTGGCCATCAGGTTGAACACCGCGCTCTTGCGGTTGCCCGGCGGCAGTGCGACGACCACGAATACGTTCGTGGGCTCCCGCCACCGGCCCCGGACCTGCACCACGGCGCGGCCACCGGCAGCCGTGCCCAGCACCGCGAGCGCGAGGGCCCCGGCCATGTCCACCGGTGTCTGCGTCTCCTCGGCGACCGCGCGCACGTAGTCGCCCAGCCAGGCCGGGAAGACCTCCGTGGGGAACGCGGGCAGTTCCCGGCGGGCGGTGAGCGGGATCGGTTCCTCCCACGGAGCCTCCCCAGTCCCCTCGGGCGCGTCCTGGGCGTCGAAGAAGGCCCACAGCTCGGAGCTGTCCATCGGCTGTGTGCTCATGCCGCACTCACCTCCACCGCGCCGCCTCGGGCGAGACCGGAGCGGATGGCGGTGCGGCACTCGGCGGCGGGCAGGCCGATGGACTGACCCGCGCTCATCAGCTCACCGGTCACGTCGGCTTCCGTGAGGTCGCCGGTGCGGATGAGCCGTGCGAGGGCGTAGGCGGCGAAGTACACAGCACGATTACGACCGCCCTGGCGGGCGGACAGCACCTTTTCCAGCTCCCCCCGCAGCGCGGTGGTGCTGTAGGCGGTGGCGTTGCGCATCCGGGCCGATAGCTCCGACAGCGGCATCGGAGCCGGTGCGGGCTTCCGGGTGAGCAGGTCACTGAGCCACGCAGGGAGGGGGGCCGCGGGGGCGTCGTGAATGATCTCGTACGGTGCTCCGCCCACGATGCTGCCGGCAGCAACCACGTACCCGCCCCAGGCCCGGGTGTCGACCTTCCACCCCAGGCTGCCGCCCGTGCTGCGTAGCCGCTTTTCACTCGGCGCGGTGAAGTACAGGTGCTGCCCGCCACGGCGAGTGCGCACCGTGAACGTCTCGGTCGGCAGCCGCTCCCCCGCGCGCTCGCACAGCACGGCGAACACGTCCAGCCCGTCCGCCGCGCCCAGCCCCGCCCACTCGGATGGGGCGGTGTCGGCCTCGTCCTTGGGGATGTCGAGGTCCACCACCACGAGCTGGGCGGGGCCGGTAGCGATGCCGACGTTGTACGGGGCCGCCTGCCAGCACGCCGTGATGTGCTGCGGGTCGAGGGTGGCGCGCTGTTCGGGGGTGCGGTGCCCGCTCTCGCACCGGCCGGTGCGGGGGCAGTCGCGCTCCGGGTGCCCGGCGGGGCGCTTGTCCCCGGGGCGGAGGGGGAAGACGGGCCAGCCGCGCTCAGCGGCGGCCAGGGCGGCGCGCAGCAGCGCCGTGGTGGCGTTTGGTGTCATGCTGGGGGTTCTCCTGTTTCTGTCGAAGGGACGGAGAGCCGGGGCGGTCGCGGTGTTGTGGTGACAGGCGACCGCCCCGGGCGTATCTAGGCGTCGGGGTGCTCCGCGCAATTGCACTGGTAGGCGGGCCAGCGGCAGTTCGGGCAGCGCCCGGCGGCCACCAGCTCGGCGCGCTGCTCCCGCTTGGTCCAGGCGGCGTACTGCTGGCGGACGTAGCCGCGCGCGTCGCACGTGGCGCTGGTCTCGGCGCCGTCCAGCTCCATCAGGCGGCGACCTGCCCGGCGAGCCAGCGTGCTGGCGTCCCCGTGGGCGCCGGCCTTCTCGTCGTCCAGCGCGATGCGGTCGAGCAGCGCCGCCTTACGCAGCCAGAACTCCCGCTCGTCCTGCCCGCCGCGCCGCATGTCACGGGCGGCCTGGGCGGTCCACCCGATCTCGCTGACGATGCTGGGCGCCTTGGCGTACGCCTCGTCCGGCGTCGGCCCCTGTCCGGCGGGCTTGTGGTCAGCGGTGACGTACAGGCGGGTGCGCTCCCCGTCGCGGGTGGGGTGCTGGCGTACGGCTCCGGTGGTGAACGCGGCGGCCAGTTCGCGCGTGACGCGGTCGGCCTCGACCGGGGTGCAGATGACTCGGATCTCGAACATGGCTTCCTTTCGGATCAGACCGGGGGCTTGTTGTGGGCGCAGGCCGGGTCGGTGCACCACGGGTCGTGCGCGGTGCGCCGGTGGCGGAGCCAGGCGGGGGGCTTGGGCAGCCACAGGTAGGCCAGGGGCAGGAACGGCGCGCAGTCGCAGTCGGTCCAGTCCGGCTCGTCCTCGCCGTAGACGCCGCACTCCACCTCGCCGCTGCCGCCGCAGTCGAGGCAGTCCGGGTCCGGTGTGCGGTGCAGGGCGAGGATCGGGCGGGGGCCGATCTGACGCCCGCCGCGCCGGGTGGCGACCCAGCCGCGCCATTAGCGGACCGCGAGGCACTTACGGGCCAGCAGACGGGAGATCACCAGTCCTCCTTGGTGGTGTCGGTGGCGGGCAGTTCGGGCAGCCCGGCACGGGTGAGCTGAGCGGGGTCGAAGCCGGGCAGCGCCGCCCGAGCGGTGAGCGCGGCGGCCAGGGCTTCGGCGTATGCGGCGCCCTCACGGGCCACCTCGATCTGCGCCCCCGCCCGGAGGGCTTCCACGCGTTCGACGTGCGCGTGTTCCTCGCGCCGCTCGGCGGTACGCCGCTCGTACGCGTCGTGCTCGCGGCGGTCGGTGCGCCAGTACCGGGCGGCCAGCCCGTAGGCGACCGTGGTCGCCAGCGCCCATAGCAGCAGCGGCAGCGACAGCCCGTCCGCGTACCCGGCAACCCCCGCCAGGGCCAGGGCTCCGGAGGTGGCGAACGCGGTCCCGGCGATGACCGGATCACCCGCCCGTCCGGCCGATGCGAATGCGCCGGCGGTCGCGGCCCCGGCCGCGAGCACGACCATCAAGGCCGCGTTGCCGACGGAATGTTCGGCGCCGTTGGCGTTCCAGATCCGCCCCAGGATCAGCACGGTGGACGTAGCCAGGGCGGGGGCAGCCTTCGGGGCGGCCAGCGCGAGCCAGTGACGGGCGACGATCGGTTCGTTCACGGCTCGGCTCCTCAGAAGTCCGGGATGGCGTTGACGACGGCGGCGGTCAGCTCGTTGATCGGGCCGGACGCGCCGGTGGAGGCGAGGAAGAAGCCGAACATGATGGCGACGAACGCCGAGCCGTAGCCGAGGGACTTGGAGCGCAGCAGGAAGAACAGGACGAGCCCGAAGAGCGCTACGGCGGAGATGGTGATGCCCATGAGGGCCTCCTTCAGGTGGGGTTAGCGGGTGCCGTCGCGGTGGATGCGCATGGCGACGTTGAACAGGTGGCGGCCGATGCGGATGCGCTTGCGGTCGCCCCGGCAGCGGCGGCAGGTCTTGCCCGGCTTGAGCTGTCCGCGCCGGTCCTTCTTGAGCGCGTAGCCGAAGCCCTTGCACTTGCGGCAGTTGCCGAACGGGCTGGCGGCACACAGCCCGGCGTAACTGAGCGTAAACAGCAAGGTCAGGAGGCTAGCGGTGGCTATGAGGGTCACAAAGGGCCTCCAGGGGCGGTTTCGGGGTGCGGGAGGGGGAGCCCGCTAGGCACTAGCGGGCTGATCAGCGCGTATATGGGTCGCTAGCGGGGGTGCTAGACCTAGCAGGCATGGCCGCTAGGTCTAGCGACGATCTCCACCTAGCTCGCGTCCCGCTTTCCGTCACGCTCCGCAATCGCGGTGGTGAGCTTGGCGCGTTCGAAGCCGCGCCGGTTGGCGCCCTTGCCGTCCTCGGTCTTGCCCCAGACCTGGCCCGTGGGGACGCCGTACGGCTTGAGCGCGGAGGTGAGCTGTTCCGGCTCCCAGCCGCTGTAGACCTCCGGCCGCAGCTCCGCCAGGCGCGTGACGGCGATCTCGTTCCACACCTTCGGCTCCTCCACCGGGACCACGGCCAGCAGGTCGCGCAACAGGTCGTACGACGCGGCGACGTCCACCTCCGGGGCCTGCCCGGCGGCGTGCCCCGTCAGGGTGCCGGCGTCCTCGCGGAGCTTGCGGGCCCGGGAGGCGATCGCCTCCGCGATGACCGCGTCCACATACACGCTGCGAACGATGCGGGCGTCCGATCCTTCACCGACGAAGTAGTGGATGCCCTTGTCGCCCCACGCGAACATCGTCGCCCGCACACCGCGCTTGTACGAGCTGGTACCGAGGACCATGTCGTTCTCGATCTGGCCCATGACCTTCATGCACCACCGGCTGGAGGCGTTCGCGCTGATCCCGGTCGGCAGGGACTTGGAGTCCGGCCGCTGAGTGGCCAGCAGCAGTGAGATCCCCGTAGCGGGACCGCGCTTGACCAGGTCGGTGCAGATCTCCTCGAACTCCGCCCCGTACTTGGGGTGCTCGAACCACACCTGGCACTCGTCCACCCCGATCACGATCGGGTGCAGCCCGAGCTTCGGCTTGCTGGCCAGCTCTGACGTCACCTTGGACTCCGGGCAGATGTCCCGGGGCAGGGAGCGGATCATCTTCGCCCGGCGGCGCAGCTCCTCCCGGAGCGCCCGCAGGTCCTGGATCGCGTACTCGATGTCCTCGTCGTCCTCACCGGCGCGGTGGCGGTGGGAGCACTTCTCCCCCACCGGGTCGAGGTCGCCGGTGCCCTTGAGGTCGTAGGTGTGCAGCTCGGCCCGGGGGTCGAGAGCAGCGATCAGCAATAGCAGCCGCAGGAGGAACGTCTTGCCCATGCGGGGGATAGCGCCGATGACGCCGGCGATGTACATGAGGGTGACTTCCACCCAGCGTCCGCGCTGGTCAGTGCCGAAAGCCACCGGCTTGAACAGGTCCACCGACCCGGACTTGGCCAGCGGCCAGGCGGGCTGCTTGGCCTTGGACATGTCCTGGTCCCCCACCCACAGCACGAGCCGTCCGGTGTGCTCGTCCGGCACCGCTTCGGGCCACACGCAGCCCAGCGGGCGGCGCAGACCAGAGGCGAGCCGGTCGCGGCGGTCCATCACGTCCGAGACGGTCACGCCGTACGGGAGGTCACCCTCCGCGCGCCAGCCGGGGCCGTCGCGGGTGATCGGGGAGGTGAACACGAACCCGTCCCGGCCCTTGGCGATCGCCTGGTTGATCTGCGAAATCGACAACGCGGCCAGCGCCCGCAGCACGATGTCGCTAGTGAGCTTCTGCGCCTTGGGCAGCTCCACCGCCCGGTTGATCACCGGCGCGTCCTCCGCCTGGCCCGCGTAGCCGAGCGCCAACACCACGGCGCTGACGGACACCGTCATCAGCCAGGCCGGGGCCAGCACGTACAGCGCGAGCGCCGCCCCCAGCCCGATGAACGAGGCCAGGACCACGACGAGGGTGCGCAGCCGTACTCGGCCGTCGCGCTGGCGGGAGAGCTTGAGGTAGGTGGCGGCGTCTTCCTTCTGCACCATCGCCAGCCGTACCGGCTCACCCTCCTTGTCGGCGACCCACCGCATCGTGCCGCCCAGGACCTTCGCCGCCCCGCGCGGCGCCTGCAAGGTCAGGCGGGCGGCGTAGGCCGGGGAGCGGAAAGCGTGATACCCGGCCATGTGGCCGTAGTGGCGAGCTACCCAACCGGCTGCCGTCTTCAGCTCGGCCGTGGACTTCAGCCACTCGGGCACGACCTGGCGGCGCTTGGCCCCGGCCAGCCGCCCCAGGTACCCGGGGCCCTTCTGCTGGGGACCATCCACCATGATGCGGGCGGTCGGGTCGGCCGACTCGCGGGCGGCCCGGGCCTTGTCCAGGTCCACCACCTCCGCACCCGAGTTGGCGGCCATGTCGGCCTCCAGTCGGTTGAACAGTTCGTTCTCGTCGTCGTGGTTCACTGCTGACTTCCTTCCG
Organism: Streptomyces ficellus; assembly: GCF_009739905.1. NCBI lineage: Bacteria > Bacillati > Actinomycetota > Actinomycetes > Kitasatosporales > Streptomycetaceae > Streptomyces > Streptomyces ficellus. The sequence goes on from NZ_CP034279.1 coordinate 2,324,330, forward strand.
GAAACGGGAGGGGTTGGAAGGGGCCCGGACGGCGCTTTGGTCGGTCGACCCTCCGGGCCCCGCTGAGATTCGTTCAGGCGGCGAGCTGGGGCGCGTCAGCGCAGCTCACGCACATGCCGAGTGAGGTCGGAATGCGGTATCCGGCATCCCGCCGGCACTCAGGGCAGAGGCGCTGAGCGGCGTTCGCCTTGGCCAGCGCCGCCCACTTCGCGGGCGTCATCGGCCGGACGGGCTTCGCCAGGTCGAGGCGGTACAGGTAGGCGACCCGGATCGGGCTACGGCCCGGGCGCCGGTAGCGGCGCGAGTACCAGAGCACTTGCGCGGCAACCTCTTGCCCGCCGGGACGCAAGCCGCGGGCGCGGAGCTGACGACGTGTGGCCAGCCCGTCCGGGGCCACCCGCCAGGGGAAGGTGGGGATGCCGTACCGCTCGCCAGCCGGGTCGTACAGGCGTCGGCGGGCGGCCATTATGCGGCCGACGCCTCAGTGCCCCCGGCGCGTTCGGCCTTGAGCCTGTCGCGCAGCATGCGTCCGTTGGCGGCCGACGTACGGACCGCCTTGCGGATCGCGTCAGCCGTCAGCCCCTCGTCCGGCCAGTCGGCCGTGACCGTGCGGGCCTCGTCCAGCAGCTCCTGAGGGCTGCGGGTCGGCCGGGTGCTGCGGGCCGACTCAGGAACCCGACCGGTCGCCCGGCGCGGACCCGACTGCACAGCAGCGACCGACTTCACCGGCACCGACTTCGGCGCCTCGGTCGGCAGCCCCAGACCCTCCAGGACCCGTTCCCGGGCCAGTTCCTCAGGAGTGGTCGAATCGGGGACTGTCGGCCCCGGTTCGGGGGTCGACTCATGCAGGTCAGACCCCAACCGATTTGCAGGCTCCTCTACCGTTTCATCATGATTTGCGATGTCGGTGTGAGACTGCGGCTGGCCTGTCGCGATGGCGAGCCGCTCGCCAGGGGCGGCGACGGAGAACATGCCCGACAGGGCGGCGTCCGCGCCGTGCGTGATGCGCTCGCGCTGGATGTCCAGCAGCCGACCGTCCAACGACTCATCCCCCAGACCGACCTTCCGCGCCAGCCGCCATGACTTGCGCACCGACCGCTTCTTGACGCGCTTGTCCGGATGGTTCGCGGCACGGGCCTGGTGGTAGGCCAGGGACCGCACCACGGCAGCCGCTTTCGCCGCTGCCTCGGCATCGTGGCCGTCCTGGTGGACGACAATGCGACGAGCGAGGAACGCCATGCCCTCCGCAGACACGCACATGCCCATGGGCGTCACGGCGTAGATCACGGTGCGGCCGGGGTCGTCGGCGGCCATCGCGGCCATGACGGACGCGGCAGCCGGCAGAGCCCACAGGCCCACCCGGATGATCCACGGCGAGGACTGCCCCAGCATGGTCAGCCCGAGCAGCACCAGCGCCAGGACAGCGGTCGCGCCCTCACCGGCCGCCACCGCTCCCAGAGCGGTACCGGAACCGTAGGCGCGGCTGATGTTGCTGTACGTGCCCCAGCCACCCGCGATGCCGGTAGCGAGCATGGGCACGAACGCAGCCGTCAGAACGACCTTCTGCGCGGTGGTCAGCGGCTTGCGGCCGGTCATCACGCCACCTCCCGGCCAGTGCCCGGGCGCCCGGCGCGGCGGCCGTTGACCGTGTCCCGTACCGGGTCGAGCCCTTCGGCGACGTACCAGCCACCCCCGGACTCCTTCGCCACGTACATGGCCTCATCCGCCCTGCGCATCAGCGCGGGCAGGGTGCCGGCCAACTCGTCCTCGTGGCGGATCGCGCCGATCGAGGCGCCCAGCTCTACCGGCTCGCCGTCGAAGGTGAACGGCTCGCACAGCGTCTCGTGCAGGTCCTCCAGCCCCGACAGCAGATCCACCGGGTGCGCGGCCGTGACCACGGCGGCGAACTCGTCACCGCCCAGGCGCGCCGCACATCCGCCCATGCGGACCGCCCAGTCGTTCAGCCGCGCGGCGACGATGACCAGCCCGACATCCCCGGCCGCGTGACCGTGGGTGTCGTTCAGGGCCTTGAAGCCGTCCAGGTCGATGACCACCACCGCCGTGAGGTGCTTGCGCAGCTCGCGCCCGGCACGGGCCTCGAACGCCTCACGCCGCATCAGGTTCGTCAGCGGGTCACGGCGCGCGACCTCGATCCGGCGCCGCAGTCGCAGGCTGTGCACTGACCACCCGGCCGCCAGCGGAAGCGCGGCAGCCAGAGCGCTCATGGTCTGGCTCATGCCGCTACCTCCCCGGCATGGGCGGAACGGCCGGCGGTGCGGGCAGCACGGAGGAACGGCACCGTGCGGGTCAGCGCGTCGGCGTACAGCGCGTCCCACCCGGCGACCTCGTCCCCGGCCTCACCCTCAGCGGCCAGCTCGGCGATGACCTCACGGGCCACGTCCAGACGGGCCGCCCGCTCCTCGGCGGACTCGGGGGCGAGGGGGCCCCGGAACAGGTCCCGGTCGATCCCGGCCGGCAGCTCCTCCATACCGAGCGCCAGCTCGGCGAACTCGGCGGCGTCCAGCACCTGGCGCGTGCCGATGTACGTACGCATGACTCACTCCTTGTCGAAGGGACGGAGAGCCGAGGGCGGTCGCGGTGTTGTGGTGACAGGCGACCGTTCCGGCGTAAGGCCCCGTTCCGCGTGTGCGGCGGGGCGGTGCCCCGGCCGGGAGTCGAACCCGGCCTACAACCATCGGGGCGGTGGTGTCAGCGGCCGTTGACGTCGGTGATCCTGACGTTCTGAGCCCATCCGTCGCGGTGACGGACCAGCGTGAAGTAGTTGCCGCCAACATCCGTGATGCGGTGCGGCTCGCCCTTGTACTCGACGTCAGTGCCGACCTGGTCAACATTGACGTGGCGGGAATTGGTGATCCGGCGCATGTCGCCTCTCCTCTGTTAAGGCGGCCTGTTTGCCGCAGCGCCCCGGCCGGGAGTCGAACCCGGCCTACGACCATCGGGGCGGTCCCGACCGCAAGCCAGCACAAGACCCGCCAGGGTCTTCGACAGGCGGTGCGGTCACGACGGTCATCACCCGGCCGCCACGGGGACGGGGCGCCACCCCCGTCGATCAATCTCGTCACGCTGTTGAGTTCTCAAGGACCGATCACTTCCGACAGGCGCGGTAGCCCTGAGGGGCTCCCGTCTCCACGGGGCCCTGCCGGAGCTGCGAGTGGGTTACCTAGGTAACCCGCCGAAGAGAAAGTTACCTAGGTCGCTTTGATGGGTCAACCCCTCTCCCAACCAAGCCAAGGAAGGTGACCTAGGTCGGATAGGCTCTAGACATGGACTGGAAGCCTGAAAAGCCCCCGACCGCCAAGGAGATCGCGGCCAAGTTCCGAGACTCCATCGCTCGGGGCGTCTACCCGCCAGGCGGACAGCTCCCTGGTGCCAAGGGTCTCGCCAAACATCTGGGCGTCGGGCTCATGACGGTGCAGAGCGCCTACAAGCAACTGGCGGAGGACGGCCTTGTCTTCGGCCGTCAAGGCAGCGGCACGTACGTGCTCGACCCGAAGAAGGGTGACCCAACCGCCCAACAGACGGCCTTGGGGCTGCGTGAACTCCAGGACCAACTGACGCATGTCACCTCCCAGCTCTCCGAACTTCATGACCGGATCGAACGACTGGAAGCCGAGCGATCCCGCCGTCCTGACGAGAACCAGTAGGCCGCAATCCGCGCCGCTGCGCAGTGGACAGGGTTAACACCCGCGCGCTGTTACCTGTTAACTCCCCATGTCAGACGCCCTATTGTCATGATGAGTGTCCGCCACATCGCCTGACGCCTGGGGAAGCGATGAAGACGAAGTTGCAGGCCGCCCGCGTGGCTCGGGGATGGTCCCAAGCCCAGTTAATGGACGCCTTGGAGGATGCCGCAGAACGCCTTGGCATGGAGTTGCCCTCCCGAACCAGCCTGAAGACACAGGTGTCGATGTTCGAGAACGGCCGGCGGGAACCCGGGGCGGACTACCAGGCGCTGTTCAGCGAGGTCTACGAGGCAACTCGCGCCGAGCTTGGGTTAGCCCTGGAAACCGCTCCGTCCCAGCTAGATGCCCTGCCCCGGCAGACAAGCCTCCAAATCCCATCACCGACGGCGACTCCTGAGGTCCTGGGATACCTGAAGTCGGTGTTCATCCAGCACGCGCAAGCTGAGCCCCTTGTAGGGCCGCGCTTCTTGGTGCCTGCCGTGCAGAGTCAGGTGCCACTGATCGAGGAGCTGTGCAAGGAGGCCTCAGGTCCGCTCCGAGAGGACGTCGTCCGGGTCGGTGCCCGCTACGCGGAGTTCCTCGGCTGGCTCCACCAGGACACTGGTGATTCCGAGTTAGCGATGCTCTGGACGAACCGGGCCCTCGACTACGCGTCCGAACTGGACGACCCAGTCCTGAGTGCCTACGTGTTCCAGCGACGCAGCAACATCGCGGCGGAGGCCGGGCAGGCGGGCTACGCGATCGGGCTCGCCAATGCTGCTCTGAAGCAGGCACGGAAGTTACCCAACCAGGTGCAGGCAGTTGCTCTCCGGGCTCGAGCCAACTCGCACGCGCTCCTGGGGCAGGCCGACGATTGTGCCCGCGCGCTCGATGAAGCTCGAGCCATCGCGGACAAGGGCGAGGGTGACAGCGATGGCCTCGCCGGGTACTGCTCCGTCGCCTACGTCGAGATGGAGGCGGCGAACTGTGCGATTCAGCTTCAACGCCCGCACGAAGCGGTGGAGACCCTGGAGACGAGCTTGACCCACTGGCCGGCCGAACAGCAGAGGGACCGCGGACTCTGCCTGGCACGCCTGGCCACAGCGTATGCGCAGCTCGAAGACGTAGAGGGCGCCTACAACGCGGCTTCCCAAGCGGTAGCCATTGCCCAGACCACCGGCTCCGCCCGCATCCTCGCCGAACTGGGGCGCTTGCAGTCCCACCTCACTCCGTGGGGCAAGCTCGTAGAGATCGCTGAACTGAATCGTCTCTTGGGGAGTATGAGAGGGACGTGACCCACACAAAGGAGACCGTGAACGTGCTTCCCACGATCACCACTGTCGAGGTACAGGAACAAGCCCCGCGCGTAGCCATACTCCCGGTCGGGTCGTATGAGCAGCACGGCGCCCATCTACCGCTCATCACCGACACGGCGATCGCGTGCATCATCACGCGCGAGCTGGCCACTGCCCACCCGGTACTCCCGCTCTCACCGATCAGCATCGCGTGTAGCCACGAGCACGGCACATGGCCGGGCACGGTCAGCATCAGCGCCCGCACCCTTCATGCCGTGATCACTGACATCGCTCAGTCCCTGGAGACCTCCGGCATCCGGAAGCTCGTGTTGGTCAACGCCCACGGCGGGAACTACGTGCTCTCGAATATCGTGCAGGAGGCCAACGTCACCGAAGCACGGATGGGGCTCTTCCCGCAGAGTCACGAATGGAAGCGGGCTCGGCAGCACGCAGGACTGGTCAGCAGTTCCTACGACGACATGCACGCGGGGGAGATCGAAACTTCAATCCTGCTGCATGCGGATCCCTCCCTCGTGCGCCCCGGTTACGAGACCGCAGACCACGATGGGGGCGAACGGCCGTTCCTCCTCACTCAAGGGATGAAGGCGTACACCAAGACCGGTGTCATCGGGTTCCCTTCGTACGCCACAGCAGAGAAGGGCAAGGCTGTGCTGGCAAGCCTTGTAGAGAGCTTCGCCGAGCACCTACAGGCGCTGGGTGAGTGAAACGGACCGCCGACCCGGGCGTCGCCGAGGGGCAGCAGACACCTCGGTGACGCCTGGGTCATGGCAGTGCCCGCAGCACCCTCGTCCACGGCAGCTCGCACTTGACTTGCAAGCAGCTAGCCGCCCTCCAAGGCAGACGACCCCTATGCCACCAAACCTCGAATCACAGTCGCCATTTCTCTTGGGATCTCCCCCTCCGTCATGACGGATGCGATCCTTACGGAATCCTTCCGCTTATTGAACGAGAGACCGTAGCCACGAAAGATAAGCTTTAGGATCTCGTCACCCGGGATGAGATCAGCCTTACTGGAGGCCCATCGGGATTCCACGTCACCCGCAGCCCGCCTCAGCGTCTCCTCCATCTTTTGTCGAAGCTGTTGCACAGAAGCGATGACCTCATCGATCTCTCGATAGGCAGCTGTGAGAAAATCCTCTTCCACATCGCGGTGGATCACCCCTTCACGCCGCGGGAAGATGGGGGCGCAGATTTCCTTAAGCGCCCGCCTTTCGATAGCTACCGCGCGAAGTTCTTCACACGCCGAGTCGATCTTTTCCTGTACTTGTTCAGGCGAGACTTGTACCGCACCGTCCGTCCGGATGGCCAAGTACCGTGACAACGTGCGTGCGTCGAGCAGATAGTTCTCCAACTCCCGCTTTTCCAGGACTACGAGCTCGCTGACGCCGGAGACCTGCTCCTGCAATTTTATAATTTCGACGCTATTCCTTTCATCTCGATCCAATAGAAACGTTGTTCGCACGTTTCTCTTGCCCAAGAAGGAAAGGGTTGAAGCAGTTGCAAAGTGGGTGAAGTTTCTTGCCCCCCCAGTGGTAACAAAGCCTACGGATGCCTGACCAAGACTAACCTTCAGCGTCTCCGCAAAGATCCGTAGGATCTGCTCGTCCGAAGGCCCCTCGACAAAGATAAGGCGATCATACATAAACAGTGAACTAAGGCGGATTCCTAGTTCTTGAGGGATGGCCTCCTCGGCTTCCGAGACATTAAGTAGATTCACCGTTGTTTGCGGCGCCCTAGAGACCATATACACGTTCTTGAGAGCGCCGACGTCCAAGAAGTTCGTTGAGTGGGTAGTTAGGAAAACTTGACACTTTTCGCTAACGTTCCGCAGGTACTGCATCAGAGCGGTCTCCAGCGCCGGGTGCAGATGGACCTCCGGTTCCTCCACAAGCAACACTTGAGGCTTCTCAAATTCGTAGTCCAGGATGAGGCGCAACGCCTCTCTGACTCCTGACCCATTAACTTGTACCAGGAAGTCATCGACGTCGAGTTCGGCGACTGGTTGACCGCTACGGCGTGGATTATCGTCCGAGCTAAAGGCGTCAATCTGCACTCCGAGCAAGGTAGAAACCACAGATTGAATGTCGTTGAGCACAGCCCCCTGGCCCCGACTTGTTTTGAGCCTGAGGATCTTACTTGCTTCTGCCGGTCCAATCGGATTGCGCTGCTCGGAAAGATGATGGACCCTCAATTCGGAAATTCGCGAGATGAGGTTGGTGACGTAGTTTGGTACGGTTGTCGCCTCACCTGAAAAAATCCGGACGGGATTGCCAATCTCCGCATGCTCTACTGACTCGATCTCGGTCGTGAGTTGAGATACCTTACTGCGGCAGATTTGAGTGAATTCCTCAGGAGTTGAGGAGTTCTTAAAGACTTGGTCTAGCATACGAATTTGCGAGTTCGAAAGGCTTGTGCGGCGAGATCGAAGGGCATAGGTAACGCCGACATCTTTAGCCATGCGGAATTCATCGTCGCGAATCCCTTCCATGCCAATGTTCAGCGCCTCCATCTCCTCCCTTGCCTGAGTAACCCGACGAACATTTAGGGCGATCTCAGAGGCGGACTGCTCCTCCATAGCGAAAATTACGTTGCCTTCCGCATTGTCGGAAACGAAGGCAATTCTACTAATATAACCAACCGGCTGATCCCTCCCATCGAAAGTGAGGGTGATTGCAATACCGACCTCATGTGTCGAGGTGAATAGAGCGTTGCGCAGCTGGGCAGCTTCAGCTGCGATGTCCTCTTTAAGAAGAGCAATTTCCTGCTCATTTAGCGACAGTTGGGCATCTAGCGTCACAACCCTTTCGGCACTTTGCCTATTCCAATCAGTACTGCGGCAAATCGCTGGAGAGATACTTACAACTTCACCCCCCGAACTGAAGAAGTCAAAAAAGATTCTGACGGCAGAGAGCAGGTTGGATTTTCCGGAGTTATTTTTGCCGATCAAGACGTTCAGCTCGCCGCAATCAATCAGGGACACATCTTGGAGGCTGCGAAAGCCCTGAGCATGCATGGAAGAAAGGCGCACGAATCCCCCTGATTTTGAACCACTCACTGGAGCGGTCACATTGTATCGACGGAACGTAGTCATTGGGGGCTGATCCGGTCAAGTGCTTGTCGCACCCGCACCGGACATTGCATGACCAGTCGAACGCTGATTCGGTGAATGCAGGTGAACGGCCCCGCACGGGACTCAGACTTGGGAAGCCTGTGGGTTCCCGCGCGCCCGAAGTGTCACGGGGCGCCGTTCGTGCGCTCTAGCCGCATGACTGGCCGCCGCCCCACTCTGTGGGATCCGGAGCCGAGGACAGGGGGCGTCGTGAGTGATTGGAAGCAGGGCAAGTGCGGTTGGCCCCTTAAGAGCGGAGGTCGCTGCTCGAACTTGACCATGAAAAACACCTCCAGATGCTGGCGGCACCAGGGGGACTGGACGAAGCGAGGGCAAGCGGAGCGGAAGAAGGCCGGCAGGGGCCGCAAGCGGTGACCCGTGCGCAGGCATCAGAGGGTGCCGAATCGTGTTACGCGGCATGCGAAATCGGCGCCCCGGCGCGTGAGTAGCGTGTGAAGCGCGTGGGCTCTTGATCTGTCCAGCAGGTCTGCCCAGGTCAGGCGCACCCGCAAGTACTGACTATCAATGCCCTCCGGAGCCGTGTGCGCAGGTTCGAATCCTGCCGGGGGCACCCTGTATGAGGTGCCCAAGACCCCGACACCAGCGGTAGCGCTGAGGCCGGGGTCTTCGTGTTTTGCGCGGGCGGGTGCGGCCCGGCAGCCGTATGGCGCGACACGCGGCCGGGATAGGGCGTCTCAGCGCGCCATGATCTCCGTGATCCGCATGAGTCCGTCGGCGCCGTGGCCCCGTCCGATGGCCCGGCGGGCCAGGCCTTCCGCCGCGCGCATCACCTGGGCGTCGATGCCGTGGGCCTCCGAGGTGTGGACGATGTGGGCCATGGACGAGGCCGCCGAGGTGAGGGGGTTGTCCTCGCCGGAGAAGGTTCCGCTGTCCACGTCGTCCGCGAGCTCCACGAAGCTCGGCGGGAGGAGGTCGCCGATGCCCTTGGCGAAGGGCGCCAACTCGCGTGCGGTGATCCCTTCCGCCCGTGCCACCGCCATCGCGTGGGCGTAGCCCGTCATGGCGGTCCAGAAGATGTCGAGCAGCGCGATGTCGTACGCCGCCGCCCGGCCGATGTCCTCGCCGAGGTGGGTGTGGGTGCCGCCCAGCGCCTCCAGGACGGGCCGGTGCTCGCGGTAGAGGTCCTCGGGGCCGCTGTGGAGGAACACCGCGTCCGGGGTGCCGATGGTCGTGGTCGGCGTCATGATCGCACCGTCCAGGTAGCACACACCGTGTTCGGCCGCCCATGCCGCGGCGTCCCGGGCCCGGTCCGGGGTGTCAACACTGAGGTTGGCCACCGTGCGGCCCCTGAGCGCGTCCGTGACCTCCTCGCGCCGCAGGACGGTGTCCGCGGCGTCGTAGTTCACCACGCACACCACGGTCAGCGTGCTCGCGCGACCGCTTCCTCGGCCGATCCGACGCTGACCGCTCCCCGTGCCACCAACTCCGTGTCCCGGCCCGGCGTCCGGTTCCAGACCGTGGTGCGCAGGCCGGCGTCCAGGAACGCGCGTGCCAGGGCTCGGCCCATCGGTCCCAGGCCGAGGACGGTGACGTCGGACTGTTGCGTGTGTGCAGGCATGACTCAACTCCCGTATACATGTGAGCAAGAGAAGAAGGGGGAAGGAGATGACTCGCAGTCGGGCCCAGGATCCGGATGTCTGTGGCGTGACCGCCGCGATCGCCGTCATCGACGGGAAGTGGAAGACCGCCCTGCTCTGGCTGCTGGAATCCGGTCCCCATCGCCCGGGCGAGCTCCGCCGGCGGCTGCCGGGCCTCAGCGAGAAGGTGCTGACTCAGGCCCTCCGCGAGATGGAGACCGATGGGCTGGTGCACCGGGAGGTGCACGACGTGCTTCCGCTGAAGACCGTTTACTCCTTGACCGCGTTCGGCCGGGAGCTCTCCGAGATGCTGGCTCCGCTCTCCGACTGGGGCCACCGCCGCCTGGAGAAGCTCGCCGAGGCCCAGTCGGCCTCTTGACGCGTCACTTCGGCACCCCACTCCCCGTCCGGCTCCGACGGCCCCCCGGCCGCCTGCTCACCAGCCTCGCCCGTTCGGCGCCTGGGGCCAAGTACCCACAAAAAGGTGGCTACTACGGCGCCGGTATGGATCCCTGTCGTACCCTCCCCGGGTGTGGGGCGAGGTTTCCGGCCTCGGGGAAGGGGGCGGCGTGGGCGCCGGCTGGGTGGGGTTGTTGATCGCCGTCGTGGGTGTGGCGGGAACGCTGGGGGCGGCGCTGCTGACGCAGAACCGTGCCGACCGCACCAAGCGGATGGAACTGCGGGCCGCGGCGGAGCAGCGTCGCGAGGAGCGCGATCACGCTCTTGAGTTGCTACGGGTGGAGCGGGCCGATGAACGGCAGCGCGAGAGCCTTGAGCGGCGGCGCGCCTGCTACATCTCGCTGAACACCGCCGCGCGTCAGTACCTGACGGCGATGACCAGTCACCTCCACGCCCTTCGGCGGGGCGAGGACAGTGACGCGTCCCTGGAGAACCTGGAGGCGGCCCGGCTGTCCTTCCGGGACTGCTACGCGGAAGCCCAGATGATCGCGCCGGATGCGGTGTCGCGTGCGTCCGGCGCCGCCAAGTCACGGTTGAACGCCGCGTACGGGACGCTCAGGGAGTACGGTGCGGCTCCCGCGGACCACGCCGAAGAACTGGCCGGCCTCGAGGGCGAGTTCCACCGGGAGGTCTGGCCGTACGTGGGGGAGATGAAGCGGGCGATGCGCGCCGATCTTGGTGTCGACGACTAGGGCGTGTCCGGAAAGTATCGGCGTCCGCCCGGAGGGCGGGGGCCGTGGCGTCCGGTGCGTGCTGTCGCAAGGCGGAGGAGGGAGACATGGCGGAGCCATGGCGACCGACGACAACGCGGCGACAGTGCGTGCAGGGCGTCACGGGCCAGGCGAGACTTGACGGACACGACCTACGGCGTGTCCGTGACGTCCCGTTCGGCCGGTCCGCTACGCCCCCGTCGCCACCGGCAGTTCCGACGGCCGGCCCCAGTCGCTCCAGGAGCCGTCGTAGACCGCGGTGTCGTCGTAGCCGGCGAGTTCGGCGGCGAGGGCGAGGACGCAGGCGGTGACGCCGGAGCCGCAGGTGAAGGTGAGGGTGCGGCGGGTGCCGACCGAGGCGGTGAGGTGGGCGCGCAGGTCGGCCGGGGGGCGCAGTCGGCCGGTCTCGTCGAGGAGGTCGCCGAAGGGGAGGTTGACCGCGCCGGGCATGTGGCCGCCGCGCAGGCCCGGGCGGGGTTCGGGGGCCGTGCCGGTGAAGCGGGCGGGGGTGCGGGCGTCGAGGACGGCGGCGGCGGGGTCGGCCAGGGCGGCGCGCACGTGGGCGCTGTCCACCAGGAGGCCCGGCCGGGGGCGGGCGGTGAAGTCGCCGTGGGGGCCGGTGTACCGGGCGGGGAGCGGCTCCACCGGGTGGCCCGCGGCCGTCCAGGCGGGGAGGCCGCCGTCGAGCACCGCGGCGCGGTCGAAGCCCATCGCCCGCAGCATCCACCAGGCGCGGGCGCTGGAGTAGACGCCGGCGGCGTCGTACACGACGACCGTGCTCGTGTCGTCGAGGCCCAGGGCGCGCAGTTCCGCGGTGAACGCGGCGGGGGCGGGCATGGTGTGGGGCAGGGGGCTCGTGTGGTCGGACAGGGGTCCGTCGAGGTCGAAGGGGCGTGCCCCGGGGACGCGGTGCGGCGAGCCGCGGTGCGTCCCCACGGAGGCGTCGAGGACGACGAGGCCGGGCGCGCCCAGGTGTGCGGTCAGCCATGCGGGGTCGACCAGGGGGCCGGGGAGGGCGGGTCGGGGTCGCGGGGTGTGCACCGGGTGCTCCTGGCGGTCGTCGGGTTCCGCCTCCGGATCCGGACGCGCGTGGTGTGGTGCGGGTGTGGGGGGTGGCGGGCCTGGTGCAAGGGTCGCCGGGCCGGTTCTCCGCGTCAACCGTGGTCGGCGTCGAGGAGGTCGGACTGGGCGAGGAGGTAGGCGAGATGGGCCCTGCTCCGGCCGCCCAGGAGGTCGGAGGCCTTCTTGATGTGGGTGGAGACGGTGCGCGGGCTCACGCCCAGGCGGCCGGCGATGGCCGCGTCCGTGTAGCCCTCCACCATCAGGCGCAGCACGGCACGACGGGTCTCGTCGGTCATGAGCGGGGGGCGGGCGTACTCCTGGGTGATGCTGACGGCTTCGGCGCGTTCCCAGGTGTGGTCGAACACCTTGGCCAGGTAGTGGACGATCGCCGGGTGGTCGATGGCGAGCGCCGCGGTCCGCAGCTCGTGGCGGGGGTCCGGGATGAACGCGGTGGTGCGGTCGTAGATGATCAGCCGGTCGAACACCTCGTTGATGGTGCGGAACTGGGCGCCTGACGCGGTGGCCTGCTCGATGTAGGCGAGCGTGGGGCCGTGGGCGCGCACGGTGTGCTGGTAGAGCGTGCGCTGTTTGACGCCGCGCCGGTGCATGGCGAGGACCCGGGACAGGGATCTCGCGAGGTTCTCGGGGGCGCGTCCGCCGCCGGGCTGACAGGTCAGCAGTTCTTCGCGGCAGGCTTCGGCGGCCTGGCGCAGGGCGGCCTGGATGACTTCCGCCCCCTGGAGGAGGCGTACGGATCCGGAGGTGGCCTGGCGGGTGGCGCGGTAGACGGTCTCGGCCGCCGTGATCGAGTCACGGATGGCCGCGATGGTGTGCTGGTGGGTGAGCACTTCGCGTTCTATGGGCCGGGTCAGTTCGCGGCCCGCTATATCCGGAGGGACGGCTGCCAGTAATGCCGGTGTTTCGGCCAACGGCCGCATCAGGCCCAGCCGGAGGAGGCATGGGGGCACTTCCTCGGAAACCGGACCATGGAGCAGAGCACGTCGGTAGACCTCCAAACCGCGATCGCACAGCTTGGTGACGTTCGAATGAGGGGCTAAGTCCGAATTTGTGCACATTTGCCTCTCCTTCCGATTCTTGCATTGCGTGATCATGATGCTACTCAATCAACCATTCCGGTGGTCGCATACGGCATTCTTCTCGTGGCGAGAGGCCGAGGGGCCTTTCAGCCAGGGGAGGGAAAATGCAACAGAAGGCAATCTCCATACCCGCGTTCCTCGCGGTGGCTTTGGCAGTGATCCTGGGCTTCGGCGGGCAGGAGCTCGCCACTTCCTTCGGAGGATCGAATTCCGCCACCGTGCAGGCGACCGTGAAGACCCAGCACCCCGACGACGACTGGTAGAGAGCGGCCGGGCGGCCGGGGGGCCGACCGGAACACCGGATATCAGCGATGTGAATCCTGGGCGTGGGTGAATCGCCCGAATCGAGGGGGGCGCTGCATGAGTACGGACACGAACCGGGAAACGGTCGGCATACTCCTCGCCGGCGGCCGGGGTGAGCGGGCGAAGCCCATCACGCTCAAGTCCCCCGACCACATCCGCAGCAAGGCGCTGATCCCGTTCGCCGGGCGCCGCCTGGTGGAGTGGGTCGTCGACGCCTGCCGCGAGCAGGGGATTCGCCGCTTCTACGTGGTGACCCACGGCCTGGAGAACCGTACGCAGATCAAGCTCCTGCTCGGCCACGGCGAGCGCTACGGGGTGGACATCACCTACTCGCGTTCGCGCTTCGACCGGTACAACGTCGGCTCGGCCGGCGCCACCCTGCACAACCTCGAACAGTGGGACCTGCAGGGCCGGGCCCTGGTGCTCCCCGTCGACTCGCTCTTCGACTTCGACCTGGGGGCGATGGAGGCGGCGCACACCGGGCGGAACGCCCTGGTGACCGTGGCCGCCGTGCGGCGCACGGCCGACGAGATCGCGGGCAAGTACGGGGTGATGCGCACCGACGACGGCGGGCTGGTCCAGGGCTTCGTCGAGAAGCCCGACCGGGCGCGGCTCGGTGAGCTGTTCCCGCGCACCGCGGTGGACGCGGGGGTCACCCTGCCCACCAACGCGGGGATGTACCTGGTGGACTGCGCCCGGCTGCGGCTGCTCGCCCGGGAGCCGGAGCTCTTCCGGCAGAGCTACCAGAGGCTCGACTGGGGTCAGGACCTGCTGCCGTGGCTCGCGGCACGGGGCCTGCCGGTGGCGGCACACGCCATCGGCAGGCTCGGCGACCTGGGCAACGTACCGGACTACCTGCACACCCTGGGGCTCGTACTCGACGGCGCGTACGAGCAGATGAACCGGCTGATGAGACAGCCCGACGTCCCGTCGCCGCGCGCCTGGGTGCACGAGAGCAGCCTGCGGACCAAGGACGACGTCACCGGCACCACCCTCGCCCAGAAGATCGACGAGGGTTCGGTGGTGATCGGGCCGGGCGTCAGGATCGGCCGCGAGGTGGAGATCGGGCCCGGCGTGCGGCTGGACCACGCGGACATCGGCGACGGGGCCGAGGTCCGCGAGGGCGCCGCCGTGGTCCGGTCGGCCGTCGGGGAGTCCGCGGTCGTCGGCGCGTACGCCGAGATCGAGGACTCGTACATAGGACCCATGGCCGAGGTCTGCTCCGAGCGGACCCGGCCGGCACGGCTCGAACGTTTCTCGGCCATCGGCGACGGCGCCATGCTCTGGCCGGGGTCACGGTTCTGCGGGGTGAGCGTCTACCCGCGGCTCAGGGTGCCCGCGATGACCGGGGTGCCCGCGGAAACGGAACTCAAGAGCGCCGAGGACATCCTCACATGGGTGTAGGCGGCGGCGGATCACTCCTGGAGGGGACCATGCGGAGTCCCGTAGCGGTTATCGGAGGTGCGGGCCGGCTGGGCAGTCTGGTCACCCGCCGCCTGCTTCAAGAAGGCACCAGGGTACGGGTGGTGAGCCGGCATCCGGAACGCGGCCGGCTGCCGCTCGGAGTGGAGAAGCACCGCGCGGACGTGCGGTACGCCGACTCGCTGGTCACCGCGCTGCGCGGCTGCGCGGCCGTGGTGTTCAGCGTCGAGCCGGGTACGGCCGACTCGGGGCCGGACAGCCCGGAGACGACCATGTACGACGGGGTGCGCAACGTGCTGGCCGCGGCCACCGAGCACGGGGAACGGCCGCACGTCGTGCTGGTCAGCCAGATCTTCGTGACGCGGCGCGAGCACCCCATGAACGCGTACGGCAGGCTCCTGGACTGGAGGCTGCGGGGCGAGGACGCGGTACGCGAGTCGGGGCTGCCCTACACGGTCGTACGCCCCAGCTGGCTCACGGACGAGGGCTTCGCCGGCAACCGGGTGCGCCTGGAGCAGGGTGACCGGGGTGACGGCTGGGTGTCGCGCACGGCGGTGGCCGAGGCGTGCTTCCAGGCGCTGAACTCGCCGGCCGCCGTGGGCCGCACCTTCGAGATGTACAACGAGCTGGGCGAGACGCCGACCGACTGGGCGCCGCTGTTCACCCGGCTCGGCGCCGACCGCCAGCTGGAGCGGAGCCGCTGACCGGGGCCGGCACGCCCTGACGGGCACGCTCCGGGCGGCGGCCGCATCCGGGCGGCGGCCGTATCCGAGACCGACGGGGGCGGGCCGGACCATCCCCCCACCCCCGTCACCGCCCCGCCGCCCACATCCCCCGAGGCGACGGGGCCGGGCCCGGGGCCGGCGGTGCGAGAGCGGTGCCGTTCCGCCGCACTCGCGCGCCGGCTCCGGTGTCCGTGACCCGTCGCCCATGACCCGGTGTCCGCAATTCGGTGTCCCTGACCCGGTGTCCGGCGGCCCGTGTCCGACGGTCCGTTTCCGACGGCCCGTTTCCGACGGCCCGTTTCCGCCGGTCCGCGTCCGATTTCCGGTGTCCGATTGCCGGAATTCCGCTTCCGCGGCTTCCGAATTGAAGGAAAAAACCGGCTGGCCGATTTGCTCCGGACCCGACGTAGACTTCTGTGGAGAGAGCTGGGTAACGGTCGTGGAACAAGACCTGAATATGCCCGAGGATTTTTCCCCCGCACGGTTCACCGAGTTTCTCGCGCGGACGCTCGCTTCCATTCCCCGGAGCGACCAGCGCCGGTGGGGTGAGCTGTATGTGAGGGGTCTCCTCTCGGTCGACGGCAAGAAGACCATGCGGGCCCTCGCCAGCAACGCGGGCGGTGGCGTGGAACAGAGCCTGTACCAATTCATTACGAAGTCCCCGTGGGACTGCGTGCCGGTGCGGCGGGAAATGGCCCGCCACCTCCACCGGCACACCGAGCCGCGCGCCTGGGTGGTGCGGCCCCTGGTGATCACCAAGGTGGGCCGGCACTCGGTGGGTGTCGAGCGGCAGTTCGTGGCCCAGCTCGGACGCATCGTCAACTGCCAGCAGGGCATGGGGCTGTGGCTCGCGTCCGACCAGCTCAGCAGCCCCGTCGACTGGTGGCTGGCGCTGCCCGAGTGCTGGACGGACGAGCCCGAGATGCGCCGGCGCGCCTCCATCCCGGAGCATGTCGGGTCCTGTCCGCCGGAGCAGTGCGCGATCCGTTCCGTCGCCCGGATGACCGACGAGTGGAACATGCCCGCGCGGCCCGTGGTGATGGACCTGCGCGACACCGCGCCGCACCCCGTGTGCGCCGAACTGTCGGACCGTCAGATTCCGTTCGTCGTACGGGTGGATCCGGCCATGTCGCACACCGCGCTGGAGCCGCTGCGCTCCCCCGGCCGGGGCCCGGGCACCGCGACCGCCACGACCGCCCCGGCCGCCACCGGTCCGGACGGCGGCCTGACGGGGGCCCTCAGCCGCAACCGCATGCCCGTCGAGTGGCTGGACCATCGCACCGGTGTCGTCCGGGCGACCTCCGTGGGCTCCACCCGGGTGCGGCTGCGCTCCCCGGGCGGCGGCCGGGACGGCCGGCAGGAGCTGGTCCTCCTCGGCGCGTGGGGGAGGCCGGGGCGGCGCGGACCGAGCGAGTACTGGCTGTCCAACCTGTCCCGGCCCCGGCTCGGCACGGTCTACCGGACCGCGATGCTCAGCCGGCGCGTGGAGCGCGACCAGGCGGAGGTGAGCGACCGGCTCGGCCTGCGCGACTTCGAGGGACGTTCGTTCCGCGGCTGGCACCACCACATGACCATGGTGTCCCTCGCGCACGCGATCACCGTCCTGTCCCGGGCCGACCGCGGCCCCGCCCACGAGTTCTCCGTCCCCCGAAGCGCGAAGGTGTCCGCCGCATGACCGTGTCCACGGACGTGACCGAGACCGGGCGGATCGCCGCCGACCTCCACCGCCTGCTGCCCGGCTGGCTGGCCCGGCAGCGCTGGTTCGGCGGCAAGGACCGGGCCGCGCCCGACGTGGAGCCCGTACTGGTCGAGACGCTGTGCGCGGACGGCCCGCGGCTGCTGCTGGTCGTCGTGCGCACCGAGCACGACGAGTGGTACCAGCTGCTGGTCGGCGAGCGCCCGGACGTGCCGGTGGACCTCGCCGACGCGGTCATCGGACCGAGCGGGCCCTCGCTGCTGTACGAGGCGACCGGCGACCCCGAGCTGATGGGGCGGCTGCTCGCGCTGATCGCGGCGGGCGAGCCGTCCGGCCCGGTGGAGTTCCACCGGGTGCCCGGCGCGGAGATCCCCGCCGGGCTGTCGGCGGCGGTGCTCACGGCCGAACAGTCCAACACCTCCATCGCGTTCGGCGGCCGGATGATGCTCAAGGTGCTGCGGCACGTGGTGCCCGGGCCGAACGCCGAGGTGGAGATGCTGACCGCGCTGCGGCGCGCGGGCGGGGTGCCGAGCGCGGCGCCGCTCGGCTGGGTGGGGACGTCCGCGTCCGCGCCCGGCGGCGGGATCACGCTCGGCATCCTCCAGGAGTTCGTGCCGAACCGGGGTGACGGCTGGGCCGCGGCGGTCGAGGAGGCCCGCGCCTGTGTGGTCGGCGAGTGCGAGAGCGTCGCCCCGCTCGGCGGGTTCGCCAAGGAGGCCCACGGGCTGGGGCGGGCGGCCGCCCGGGTGCACGCGGCGCTCGCGGGGCAGCTGGAGACCCGGGAGCTGGGCCCGGCGGAGGTGGACGAGCTCGTGGCCGTCCTGACCGGGCGGCTGGAGGCGGCGGTGGACCAGGTGCCGGCGCTGCTGCCGTTCGCCCGGCAGCTGCGGGCGGTGCACCAGGACCTCGGGGAGGTCGCCAAGCGCGGCCACGCCCCGCTGCTGGTCCAGCGCATCCACGGAGACCTGCACCTGGGGCAGACGCTGCGCGGCGAGGACGGCTGGGTGGTGATCGACTTCGAGGGCGAGCCGGGGCAGCCGGAGGAGGAGCGGCGGCGGCTCCAGCCCGCGCTGCGGGACATCGCGTCCATGCTGCGGTCCTTCGACTACGCCGCGCACCACGCGCTGGCCGCCGTCCTCGGCGTACCGCCGGGCGACCAGTCGCCGCAGAACCTGCACGGCACCCGCCTCGCCCGCCGCGCCTCGGCGTGGGCGGTGCACAACAGACGGGCGTTCTGCGACGGGTACACCGCGGCGGGCGGCACCGACCCGCGCAGCCAGCCGGTGCTGCTGCGGGCCTTCGAGGCGGACAAGGCGGTGTACGAGGCGGTGTACGAGGCGCACAACCGCCCCGAGTGGCTCTCCATCCCGATGGCCGCGGTGCGCCGGCTCGCGGGCCGGCAGCGGTCGGCGGGGTGAGCGGCGTGCACGCGGCACACAGGGACGCCGTGGACGCCGTGGACGTCGCCGTGGTCGGGGGCGGGCCCGCCGGGCTGTCCGCCGCGATCTACCTGGCGCGGTACAACCGGCGCGTGCTGGTCTTCGACACCGGGCACGGCCGGTCCACGCACCACCAGGTCAACCACAACTACCTGGGGTTCCCCGGCGGGATCGCCACCGTCGACCTGCGCGGGCTCGCCGCCGAGCAGCTGGCGCGGTACGACAACGCGCGGATCGCGCACCACCTGGTCACCGCGGTCGGGGGTGACGCGGAGCGCGGCTTCGCGCTGCGCTCCCAGGGGCACGTGTGGCGGGCGCGGGCGGTGCTGCTGGCGACCGGGGTGCTGGACCACTTCCCGCACTTCCCCGGCTGGCGCTCGTACGTGGGGCGCTCGATGTTCTGGTGCATCACCTGCGACGGCTACGAGAACCGGGGCCGCAGCATCCTGGTCGTGGGGCACACCGACGCGGCCGCCGGTGAGGCGATGCAGCTGCACGCGCTGACCGACCGGGTGCGGCTGCTGACGAACAGCCACCGCGACGACATCAGCGAAACGTTTCACCGCCGGCTCGCCAAGGCGGGCGTCGAGGTGGTCCACGACCGGATCAAGGAGGTGGAGGGGGCGGACGGCCAACTGCGGGCGGTCGTCACCCGGGGCGGGCTGCGCCTCGGGCTCGACGCGCTGTTCTCGATCCAGGGCGCGACCCCCGAGACCGCGCTCGCCCGCGCCCTCGGCGTACGCCTCAATCCCGCCGGCTACATCGTGGTCGACTCCGAGCAGAAGACCTCGGTTCCCGGTGTGTACGCAGCCGGGGACGTCACCTCCCTGCATTCCCACCAGGTCGCCGCGGCCGTCCACGAGGGCGCGCAGGCGGCGTCCGCCGCGCACTATTTCCTGCACCCTCCGGAACTGAAAGCGGACTGACCGAACCTCAGTTCAGGAAGTCGGCGGAGGTTCTTTGCCGCCCGTGTGCACGGCCGCCAATGATGGCGGAGCACCATCCCGGAAATGTGGCATTTCCATGCGCCCTGCCGCGCGGTGCCGAAAAGGAGATTCCCCATGATTCATCAGTTCATTCTGGCGGCGCCCAAGCCGGGAATGACGGCCCAGGAGTTCCAGGATTACTGGGTGGACGTCCACGCGGTGAAGTACGCCGCGAAGATCCCGCAGATCCGCAAGTACCTGGTCGACACCCGGGTCGAGACCGGCGCCGACCTCGGCACGCCCGCCCTGCCCCACCAGGGCATCGCGGAGATCTGGCTGGCGAACGGCGAGGAGCAGCTGGCCTCGCTCCAGACGGAGGAGTTCCTCCAGGGCGCCCGGCTCGACGAGCCCAACTGGGCCGCGTTCTGGCAGACCATCGTCGTCGACACCACGGCGCACGAGGTCGTTCCCGCCCCGGCGCGCGCCGAGGGCCGGGACCGGGTGAAGCTCACCGTCCTGATGAAGCGCCGGCCGGGCCTGGACCTGGCGGAGTACCGCGAGCGGACCCTCGGACCGTACGCGTCGGTCGTCGGCGCCACGCCGGGCCTGCGCCGCTACCTGCACGCGCACACCGTGGACGGCGCCTACGTCTTCGGCGAGGCCTCCTTCGACAGCGTCGAGCAGCTCTGGTTCGACGACGTCGACGCGCTGAAGGCGGCGCTGGACTCGCCGTACTTCACCGGCGAGGTCGCGGCCGCCCGCGCGGAGGTCGCCGACCCGAAGTACGTGTTCTCCCTCGCCGTGAGGGAGAACTGGATCATCGGCCCCGAGCCCCGCTGACCGGCCGCACTGCCGCTGATCCGCCCACCGATTACCGAAGGAGCAGGCGTGGCCAGAAGGAACGCCAAGAAGATCCTCGTGATTCTGTCGGAGTACGGCTACTGGGGCGAGGAGCTCGTCGGGCCGCTGCACCACTTCGACCAGCGCGGCTACGAGGTCGTGTTCGCCACCCCCACCGGCAGGCGGCCGCACGCGCTGCCGCCGAGCATGGACCCCACGTACATCGACCCGCCGCTGGGCAAGTCGGTGACGTCCGAGGAGGTCGCGAAGCTGACCCGGCAGGTCGACGAGTCCGACCGGCTGGCCGACCCGATCGACATCGGCGCCTGGGTGCCCGAGCGCCCGTACACGGCGGACGAGGACTACCTCCGCAAGCTGGAGGCCTACCACCGGGCCGTGGACGTGGTGGCGCAGGAGCTGGAGGAGTACGACGCGCTGCTGATCGTCGGCGGCTCCGGACCGATCGTGGACCTCGCCAACAACGAGCGGGTGCACGAGATCATCCTGGCCTTCCTGCGCGCCGGCAAGCCGATCGCCGCCGAGTGCTACGGCGTCGCCCCGCTCGCGTTCGCCCGTGACTGGGAGGACCGGAAGTCGATCATCTGGGGCAAGCACGTCACCGGTCACTGCAAGGAGTACGACTACAAGGACGGGACCGGGTTCCTCGGCACCGACTTCGTCATGGGGCCGCCGCCGTACCCGCTGGAGTACATCCTGCGTGACGCCACCGGACCGGACGGCCGCTACCACGGCAATTTCGGCAAGGAAACGTCGGTGATCGTGGACTACCCGTTCATCACCGGGCGTTCGACGCCGGACTCGTATCTCACCGGCGAGAAGATCGTCGAGGTTCTCGAGGACGGACTTCGCCGCTTCGGCTGGTAATTCGCCGGGCTGTTCGCCGAAAGACGAGAGCCGAGAGACGAGCGTTCAGAGACGAGAGACGAGAGAAGGAAGACATGGCCAGGCAGGGCAATGCGGCGATCATCGAGCAGTTCCTCGCCGATGGAATTCCCTATATGTTCGGCAATCCAGGAACGGTCGAGCAGGGATTCCTGGACGCGCTGGAGGAGTACGACGGCCTCCAGTACATCCTGACCCTGCAGGAGACGGTCGCCGCCGGCATCGCGGACGGGTACGCCCGCGCCACCGGCCGTCCGGCGCTGCTCCAGCTCCACAGCGGCGTCGGTCTCGGCAACGCGATCGGCATGCTCTACCAGGCCAGGCGGGGTCACTCGCCGCTCGTCGTCATCGCCGGCGAGGCGGGCGTCAAGTACGACGCGATGGACGCCCAGATGGCGGCCGACCTGGTCGCCATGGCGGAGCCCGTCACCAAGTACGCGACCCGGGTGACCGACCCGGACTCGGTGCTGCGGGTGCTGCGGCGGGCCATGAAGATGGCCATGACGCCGCCGCGCGGTCCGGTCTTCGTCTCCCTGCCCATGGACGTCCTGGACGCGGTGAACACCGAGCCGGTCGTCCCCAGCACGTTCCTGGAGACCCGTTCGCTGCCGGTGCCCTCCCTGGTGGAGCAGGCGGCGCGGCTGCTGGCCGGCGCCGAGAAGCCGATCGTCATCGTGGGCGACGGCGTCTCGGCGTCCGGCGGGCAGGCGGAGCTGGTGCGGGTCGCCGAGCAACTGGGCGCCGACGTGTGGGGCATGGACTTCTCCGAGGTGAACCTGGACGCCCGGCACCCGCTCTACCGGGGGCAGCTCGGCCACATGTTCGGCGAGGTGAGCCGGGCGGCGGTGAAGGACGCGGACGCGGTGCTGATCGTCGGCACCTATGTGTTCGGCGAGGTGTTCCCGGTGCTGGACAACCCGTTCCGCCAGGACGCCAAGATCGTCCACATCGACCTCGACGGGTACGAGATCGCCAAGAACCACCCGGTCACCCTGGGCCTGGTCGCCGACCCCAAGGCCACGCTCGCCGCTCTCGCCGCCGAACTGGACGGCCGGCTGTCGGCGGAGGACCGGGCGCTGGCGTCCGGGCGGCTGGAGTCGCGCCGCCGTGAGCAGCCGGCCGGGCCCGAGGACGACGGCTCGCTGCTGCACCACTTCCTGCGCGAGCTGGCCGGGCAGGCGCCCGACGACCTGATGGTCTTCGACGAGGCGCTGACGGCGGCCGGGCCGCTGAACGCGTACCTGCCGGGGCGGCTGCCGGGGCACTGGTTCTCCACCCGCGGCGGTTCGCTGGGCGTCGGGATCCCAGGGGCGCTGGGCATCAAGCTGGCGCACCCGGACAAGACCGTCATCGGCTTCACCGGCGACGGCGGCTCGATGTACACGTTCCAGGCGCTGTACACGGCGGTCCGGCACGACATCGGCGCCAAGTTCGTGATCTGCAACAACCGCAGCTACAAGCTGCTCGACCTGAACATCGAGCAGTACTGGCGGGAGCGGGACATCCCCGAGCACGCCCACCCGACCCCGTTCGACCTGTCCCGTCCGGACCTGGGCTTCAGCGGGATCGCCCAGGGGTTCGGCGTCGACGCGCTGCGCGTCGACGACCACGAGCAGGTGGCGTTCGCGGTCAAGCGGATGCTCGCCGACGACAAGCCGTTCCTCATCGACCTGCGGACCACTGAAGGGGGAAACCGTGCCTGACGTTCCGTCACGCGACGGTGTGCTCACCGGCGCCCGGATCGCGATCCTGACCGAGAGCGACTTCTACGAGCCCGAAATCGCCTACTACCAGCGCCGGTTCGCCGAGGAGGGGGCCCAGGTCGACTTCCTCACCCGGCTGTGGGGCAACAAGTCGATCACCTTCACCGGCCACGAGTACCGGGCGCCGCTGACGGTGACGCGCAGCCTGGAGGACCTGGACGACCGGCGGCTGCGCGAGTACGGCGCGCTGATCGTGCCGTCCGGCATGGTCGCCGACCGGCTGCGCTACACCGAGGACGTCGAGCGGCTCGCGCCGGCCACCGACCTGCTGCGCCGGGCGTTCGCCCGGTCGGGCGTGGTCAAGGGGATCATCTGCCACGGCATGTGGCTGGCCGCGTCGATCCCGTACGTCGTCCGCGGACGCAAGGTGGTCTGCCACAACAACCTCATCGGCGACGTCCGCAACATGGGCGCGAATTACGTGGACCAGGACGTCGTCGTGGACGGGGACCTGGTCACGGCGAGGACGGGCGACCACTGCCATCTGTTCGCCAGGACCATCATCGACGAGCTCGTGCTGCGAGGGGCGTGAACGACATGTCCACCACTTCCGACACCGTGAACTTCACCTTCTCCGACACGGTCGCCGGCCGGGTCACCGGGTTCGACCGCGAGGCCCGGGTCGTCCGGGTGGTCACCCCGGGCGGCACGGAGTTCCGGATATCCCTGGACGGCGACCCGAGCGCGGAGCTGCTGCACAACCTGGGCGAGCCGTACCAGGACGCCTCGGGCCACATCGACGACATGCTCCAGGAGGGCACGTTCGTCCTGGCGTACGGCGTGTTCTACCCCTCCGAGGAGCGGCTGCGGTTCGAGGCCAAGCGGCTGATCTTCGTGGGCCGGCAGGGCGACGACTTCCGCTTCGAGGAGGCGGGCTGGTGGGTGCGGCAGATCAAGGAGATCGCCGCGTTCTACCGCAAGGCGCAGTTCGGCGACGGCCCCGTGGACTTCGGGCAGTACCGCACCGAGATCCGTCTCGGCGGCGAGAAGACCGCGAGCCACGTCCAGGAGACCGACACGATCTCCCGGCTGGTGTACGGCATGGCGTCGGCGTTCCTGCTGACCGGTGAGGACGAGTACCTGGAGGTCGCCGAGCGCGGCACCGAGTACCTGCGCGAGCACATGCGGTTCGTGGACTCCGACGAGGACGTCGTCTACTGGTACCACGGGCTGTCGATCGACGGCGACATCGAGAAGAAGCTGTTCACGTCGGAGTTCTCCGACGACTACGACGCGCTGCCGGCGTACGAGCAGATCTACGCGCTCGCCGGGCCGGTCCAGACGTACCGGATCACGGGCGACCCGCGGATCAAGAATGACGCCGACGCCACCCTCCGGCTGTTCGACCGCTTCTACCTGGACCCGGAGCACGGCGGCTACTTCTCACACATCGACCCCATCCTGCTCAGCCCGCACCACGAGTCCCTCGGCCCCAACCAGGCCCGCAAGAACTGGAACTCGGTCGGCGACCACGCCCCCGCCTATCTGATCAACCTCTACCTGGCGACCGGCGAGAAGCGTTACGCCGACATGCTGGAGTACACCTTCGACACCATCGTCGAGCGCTTCCCCGACCCCAAGAACAGCCCCTTCGTGCAGGAGCGCTTCCACCAGGACTGGTCGCACGACACCACCCACGGCTGGCAGCAGAACCGGGCGGTCGTCGGCCACAACTTGAAGATCGCCTGGAACCTGATGCGGATGCACAGCCTCCGCCCGAAGGCCGAGTACCTGGAGACGGCGGCCTCCATCGGCGAGACCATGCCCGACGTCGGCGGCGACCGGCAGCGCGGCGGCTGGTACGACGTGGTCGAGCGGATCAGGCGGGACGGCGAGGAGCACTTCCGCTTCGCCTGGCACGACCGCAAGGCCTGGTGGCAGCAGGAGCAGGCGATCCTCGCGTACCTGATCCTGCACGGGATCACCGGGCGGGAGGACTTCCGCGACGAGGCGCGGGACGCCCAGTCCTTCTACAACGCCTTCTTCCTCGACCACGACGAGGGCGCCGTCTACTTCAACACCCTGGCGAGCGGTCTGCCGTACCTGCTGGGCGTCGAGCGGCTCAAGGGCAGCCACTCGATGAGCATGTACCACTCCGCCGAGCTGTGCTACCTCGCCGCCGTCTACAACAACCTGCTGGCCGGCGGCAACGCGATGGACTTCTGGTTCAAGCCCGACCCGTCCGTCCTGGACGGCCGGGTGCTGCGGGTCTCCCCCGACCTGCTGCCGGCCGGCTCGGTGCGCATCGAGTCCGTCGACGTCGAGGGCGAGCCGCACACCGACTTCGACGCCGACGCCCTGACCGTGACGCTCCCGGAGACCTCGGGCCGGGTGAAGGTCCGGGTACGGCTGGCTCCCGCGGGCCGGACGGAGGTGTCCGGATGACCGTCAAGGTCACCTCGCGCTCCGAGGGCGACACCACCGTCATCGCCCTCGACGGAGAGATCAACAGCACCACCTCCGGCGGCCTCCAGGCCCAGCTGCTGCCGTTCATCCGGCAGGGCGCCGAGGTCCTGGTCGACCTCACCCGGGTCTCGTACGTCTCCAGCGCCGGGCTGCGCACCCTGCTGATCGTGCACCGGCGCGCCCAGCAGGTGGACGCGCGGATCACCCTCGTCGGGCTGTCGGAGGAGGTCACGTTCGTCATGAGCGCCACCGGGTTCCTGGACTTCTTCCGGATCGGCGAGGACGTGGACTCCGAGCTGGAGCGGGCGGCGCGATGAGCCCCCGGGACGTCACGGAGATGCGCGAACGCGTCGACGCCTACCCGACCCACCGGATCGCCGGTCACCGGGTACGGGCCGGGCGGCCCTTCCCGTACGGCGCGACCCCGGTGCCGGGCGGCGTCAACTTCTCGGTCTACTCCGACCGCGCCACCGCGATGAGCCTGGTGCTCTTCGAGCGCGGCGCGCCCGAGCCGGCCGCGGAGCTGCCCTTCCCGGCCGAGTTCCGCACCGGCAGCGTGTACGCGATGACGGTGTTCGGGCTCGACCTGGAGAACCTGGAGTACGGCTTCCGCGCCGACGGGCCCTTCGACCCGGTCACCGGTGACCGCTTCGACGCCCGCCGGGTGCTCAGCGACCCCTACGCCCGGCTCGTGTCGGGCCGGGACGTGTGGGGGCGGGAGCCGAACTGGAACGACGTCTACCCCTACCGCGCCCAGGTGGTGAACGACGACTTCGACTGGGGCGACGACACCCCGCTGCGGATCCCCACCGAGGACCTCGTCATCTACGAGACGCACGTCCGCGGCTTCACCCGGCACCCCTCGTCGGGGGTGACGGCGCCGGGGACGTACGCGGGACTGCGGGAGAAGATCCCCTACCTGCGTGAACTGGGCGTCAACTGCGTCGAGCTGCTGCCGGTGTTCGAGTTCGACGAGCTGGACAACCCGCGCAGCAACCCGGTCACCGGGGAGCGGCTGCACAACTACTGGGGCTACAACACCGTCTCCTTCTTCGCGCCCAAGGCCGGCTACGCCGCCACCGGACGGTTCGGCATGCAGGCCGACGAGTTCAAGTCGCTGGTGAGGGAGCTGCACCGGGCGGGCATCGAGGTCGTCCTCGACGTGGTGTTCAACCACACCGCGGAGGGCAACGAGCACGGGCCGACGATCTCGTTCCGCGGGCTCGACAACGCCACGTACTACATGCTCACGCCCGACGGGCAGTACTACAACTTCAGCGGCACCGGCAACACCGTCAACTGCAACCACCCGGTCGTGCGGGACTTCGTGCTGGGCTGCCTGCGCCACTGGGTCGCCGAGTACCACATCGACGGGTTCCGCTTCGACCTGGCGGCCATCCTGGACCGCGCCCCGGACGGCACCCCGCTGCCCAACCCGCCGCTGCTGGAACAGCTCGCGTACGACCCGGTCCTGCGGCACACCAAGCTGATCGCCGAGGCGTGGGACGCCGCCGGGCTGTACCAGGTGGGGCACTTCCCCAACTACGGTCGCTGGTCGGAGTGGAACGGCAAGTACCGTGACGCGGTACGGAAGTTCATCAAGGGCGAGCCGGGCGTCGCCGGCGAACTCGCCACCCGGATGGCCGGCTCCCCCGACCTGTACTGGGGCCGCGGAGCCGCCGCGTCCGTCAACTTCATCACCGCGCACGACGGCTTCACCCTCAACGACCTCGTCTCGTACAACGGCAAGCACAACGAGGCCAACGGCGAGGGCAACAACGACGGCGCCAACGACAACCACAGCTGGAACTGCGGCGAGGAAGGCCCGAGCGCCTCCCCGCACGTGCGGGACCTGCGGATGCGCCAGATGAAGAACCTGCTGGTCATCCTGCTCACCAGCCAGGGTGTCCCCATGATCCTGGCCGGTGACGAGGTGGGCCGCACCCAGCTCGGCAACAACAACACCTACTGCCAGGACAACGAGCTGTCGTGGTTCGACTGGGGTCTCGTCGAGGCCAACGCCGAGCTGCTGGAGTTCACCCGCGGCCTGATCGCCTTCCGGCACGCCCACCCGGTGCTGCGCAACACCGAGCACCCGCGCGGCGTCGACTCCATGGGCAGCGGCTACCCGGACGTCAGCTGGCACGGGGTCCGCGCCTGGCACCCCGACTGGTCGGACCACTGCCGGGTCGTCGCCCTGATGCGGTGCGGCCGGCACGCCAAGGGCGGGGTGCCCGACGACCACGTGTACGTCGCCGTCAACGCCCACTGGGAGCCCCACGACATGGAACTCCCGCAGCTCCCGGACGGCCAGGCCTGGCACCTGTTCGCCGACACGGGCGCCCTGATGCCGTACGGCATGCACCCGCTGGGCCAGGAGCCCCTGCTGGAGCACCCCGGGCGCTACCACCTGGGCCCGCACTCGGCGGTGGTCCTCGTGGGCCGCCCCGTACCGACCACCGACAAGGAGATGGCACCGTGACGTTCGACGTGAGGCTCAGGGTCAACGAGCGGGTCGCGACGATAGAGCTCGCCGGCGAGCTGGACGCCTCCAGCGCCGGGCGCTTCCACGAGACGATCGACGAGGCGGCCGCGACCGGGTCGATCGAGCTGGTGATCCGGGCCGAGAAGCTGGCGTACATGTCCAGCGCGGGGCTGCGGTCCCTGGTGTTCGCCCGCCAGAAGATGGGCGACGACGTCCGGATCGCCGTCGTCGGCGCCACCGAGCCGGTCGCCCACACGATCAGGCTGGCCGGCTTCGACCACAGCATCGACCTGATCGACGCCTGAGGGGGCGAGGAGACATGGCGCTCGACTCCGGTGCCGCGTCACCGTCGTCGCCGTCCGGCGCGCCCACCTCGTGCGCGCCGCCCGCCTCGTGCGTCCCGGGCGCGCTGCGGATCCCCGCGCGGCTGGCGTGCCTGGACCGGGTGGCCGAGTTCGTGCTGGGGCTCGGGGCGCGGGCCGCGCTGCCGGACAGTTCCCTGTACCGGCTGCGGCTGGCCGCCGACGAGCTCGCCACCAACATCGTGATGCACGGCTACCGGGGCGCCACGGGTGAGATCTCCGTGGACGGGGGCATCGACCCCGACCAGGTGTGGGTGCGTTTCGAGGACGACGCCCCGGCCTTCGACCCGCGCCAGGGCATGCGTGCCCCGGCGCTCGACGTGCCGCTCGCCGAGCGGCAGATCGGCGGGCTCGGCGTCTTCCTCGCCTTCACCGCGGTCGACTCCTTCGAGTACGAGCTGGTGGCGGGCCGCAACGTGAGCACGCTCGTGATGCGCCGGCCGGCCCGCGCCGCCGGCCCCGGGACGGGATGAGTGACATGCTCCAGACCAATGTGCTGCTGCTGGACGAGCACCGCAGCGCGCCGCCGGAGCTGCTGAGGGCTCTGGACAGCGTGGGCGCCGTGGTGCGCATCCGCACCCCCGCGGACGTGCTGGTCGTCCAGCACGGCCAGCTGCCCACCACCGAGGTCCTGCTGGCGTACGCCGGCCTGTCGCCGCACACCGTCCGCGCGGTGGCGCGCCGGCTCGACGACGAGGGCCAGCGGCCGACGGTGGTGGCGTTCGCCGAGAACGACCTGCACCTGCTGGGCAGCCACATCCACGCCGGGTCGGACTACCTGGTGCCGCCGTTCTACCCGGACCTGGTGCGGGCCCGGCTGCGGGACTGCCACGAGCGGGCCAACTTCACCCGGACCATGGAGGACGTCACCGCCCGCGCCGAACTGCTCAGCTACGAACGGGAGCTGGAGATAGGCCGGGAGATCCAGATGGGTTTCCTGCCCGATGCGCTGCCCAACCCGGACGGCTGGGAGATCCACGTCCGCTTCCGGCCCGCCCGGACCGTCGCGGGCGACTTCTACGACGTGTTCGAGCTGGTCAACAACCGGCGCCTCGCCCTCGTCGTGGCCGACGTCTGCGACAAGGGCGTCGGCGCCGCCCTGTTCATGGCGCTGATCCGCAGCCTGCTGCGGCACACCGCCGAGCAGAGCGGGCTGCAGAGCCTGATCGCCGCCGACCTGCTGGGCGAGGACACCGGCTGGCGCGAGCAGAGCCGGGCCATCCCGGTGGTGGGCGCCACCCCGCTGCTCAACGCCGTGGTGGGCACCAACAACTACCTGACCAGGAACCACATCCGGCAGGGCTACTTCGCCACCATGTTCTTCGGCGTCCTGGACCCGCTGACCGGCAACCTCGTCTACATCAACGGCGGCCACAACCCGCCCGTCCTGGTGAGCGGCGAGGGCAAGGACCCGGTGCTGCTGGAGCCGACCGGGCCGGCCGTCGGGGTCATCCCCGACGGCACCTTCTCGCTGGGGTACGCGCAGATCGGCCCCGGCGACACCCTGTTCGTCTACACCGACGGGGTGACCGAGGCCCGCTCGATGTCGGGGCGGTTCTTCGGCGACGAGCAGCTCCTGACGGAGCTGGCGCGGGCGGTGGTGCGCGGGGAGGAGCTGCTGGACCACATGGACGGGGTGCTGAGCGAGTTCGTCGGCCCGTCCGAGCAGTCGGACGACATCACCATGATGGCCGTCCACTGGCGCCTGCCGGACGACAACCAGACCGATTGACCCGACTCACCGGATGGGATCCATGTCGCAGATCATCACCGTGCACTCCTACCGAGGGGGTACGGGGAAGTCCAGCACGGCCGCGAACCTCGCCCTGCTCCTGGCCTCCGGGGGCCGCCGGGTCGCGCTCGTGGACACGGACATCCAGACGCCCGCGCTGGACCTGATGTTCGGTGACACCGTGCCCATGACCGCCCGCCGGTCCCTGGCCGACTACCTGGTCGGGCACTGCGAGATCGAGGACGCCGCCTACCCGTGCCGGGACGACACCGGCCACGACGGCGTCTTCCTGGTGCCCGCCAGGAGCGGGGCGGCCGGCATCAACGAGATCATGGGGCGCGGCTACGACGTGGGCCTGCTGCGGGAGGGCTTCGACCGGCTGATCGACCTCCTGGCCCTGGACGTGCTGCTCCTCGACACGCACGCGGGGTTCAACAACGAGACCGTGACGGCGATGGCCAGCTCCGACGCGCTGGTGATCGTCACCCGCGCCGACCGGCTCGACCTCGCGGGCGCCGCCGAGACGATGGCGCTGGCGGGCCGGCTCGGCTGCGTACGGGTGAGCGTGGCGCTCAGCATGGTGCCGGACGGCGTGGTCGACGACCGGATGCGCGAGGAGGTCGAGTCCGCGTACGCCACCGGCATCACGGCCGTCCTGCCGTACGCCCCGGAGATGGCGTCCCTCGCCGGTGAGCGGCTCTTCAGCCCGGCGTACCCGCACCACCCGCTGGTGGCGGGCTACCGCCGGATCATCTCCGCCGTGAGCAACGGCACCACCGCGATACGCCGGTGACCCCGGCACTTCAAGCGACCGCACCCCGGGTGCGAGGAGGCATGACGATGCAGGTCAGGACGGAACACGTGCCCACCGTCGGGCGCATCCCCGTGGTGGACGTGAGGCCGTGCGTGGACGGGGGGCGGCGGCCCGCGCGCGCCGTGCCGGGCGAGGTGTTCGAGGTGAGCGCGACCGTGTTCCGGGAGGGGCACGACGCGGTCGCCGCGGGCGTGGTGCTGACCGGCCCGGACGGTGAGCCCCGGCCGTGGACGCCGATGCGGCCCACGGCGCCCGGCACCGACCGGTACACGGCACCCGTGTCGGCGGACCGGGAGGGCGACTGGACCTACCGGGTGGAGGCCTGGAGCGACCCGGTGGCGACCTGGCGGCACGCCGCGGAGGTGAAGGTCCCGGCGGGCATCGACGTGGAGCTGGTCCTCGAGGAGGGTGCCCTGCTGCTGGAGCGGGCCGCGGGGGCGTTCGGCGCCGGCGGGGGCGCCGCCCTGACGGAGGCGGCGGCCCGGCTGCGGGACACCGCCCTGCCCGTGGCGGAGCGGCACGCGGCGGCCCTCGCCCCCGTGGTGACCGGCCTGCTGGCGGCCCGGCCGCTGCGCGAGCTGGTGACCTCGTCGGGCGAGCTGCCGCTGCGGGTGGACCGCGAACGCGCCCTGTACGGCTCCTGGTACGAGTTCTTCCCCCGCTCCGAGGGCGCGGTCGTGCCGGCCGGGCCGGGGCCGGACGGGCACCTGGAACCGCCCCGCTCGGGCACCTTCCGCACGGCGGCGCACCGGCTGGACGCGGTGGCCGCGATGGGCTTCGACGTGGTGTACCTGCCGCCGGTGCACCCCATCGGCGACGCGCACCGCAAGGGCGCGGGCAACACGCTCACCCCGGGCCCGTACGACCCGGGGTCGCCGTGGGCGATCGGCTCGGCGGACGGCGGGCACGACGCCGTCCACCCGGACCTGGGCACCCTCGCCGACTTCGACGCCTTCGTGGCCCGGGCGCGGGAGCTGGGCATGGAGGTGGCGCTGGACTTCGCCCTCCAGTGCTCCCCGGACCACCCGTGGGTGAAGGAGCACCCCGAGTGGTTCCGGCACCGGGCCGACGGCTCGATCGCGTACGCGGAGAACCCGCCGAAGAAGTACCAGGACATCTACCCGATCGACTTCGACACCGACCCCGACGGGCTGCACGACGAGTGCCTGAGGATCCTGCGGCACTGGATGGCGCACGGGGTGCGGATCTTCCGCGTGGACAACCCGCACACCAAACCGGTGGCGTTCTGGGAGCGGCTGATCGACGCGGTGCACGCCACCGACCCGGACGTGCTGTTCCTCGCCGAGGCGTTCACCCGCCCGGCGATGCTGCACGCCCTCGCCCGGGTCGGGTTCCACCAGTCGTACACCTACTTCACCTGGCGCAACTCCAAGGACGAGGTCGAGTCGTACCTGTCGGAGCTGGCCGGGCTCGGCGGTGAGGAGAGCGCGGCCTACCTGCGGCCCAACCTGTTCGTGAACACCCCGGACATCCTGCACGCCTACCTCCAGTACGGCGGCCGTCCCGCGTTCGCGGTGCGGGCCGTCCTGGCGGCCACCGCCTCCCCGGCCTGGGGCGTGTACGCCGGGTTCGAGCTGTGCGAGAACGTGGCCGCCGGGCCCGGCAGCGAGGAGTACCTGGACTCGGAGAAGTACCAGTACCGGCCCCGCGACTGGGCCGCCGAGGAGGCGGCCGGCACGTCGCTCGCGCCGCTGCTGCGCACCCTCAACGAGGTGCGCCGCGCCCACCCGGCGCTGCGGCAGCTGCGCAACCTGCGTTTCCACCGGGCCGACGACGACGCGGTGGTCTGCTTCTCGAAGCGGCACGGCGACGACTGGGTGCTCGTGGTGCTCAACCTCGACCCGCACACCGTCCGCGAGACGACCGTCTCGCTCGATCTGCCCGCGCTGGGCCTGGAGCGGTCCGAGACGTTCACGGTCCGCGACGCGCTCTCCGCCGGCGGCGCCACCTACACCTGGGGGCGCACCAACTACGTACGGCTCGACCCGCGCGAGCAGGTCGCGCACGTCTTCACCCACGGGGGGACCACGTCGTGACCCGCGACCTGACCGCGACGCCCGCACTGGCGGCGACCGACCTCAAGCGGCTGACCACCGGCGAGGTCAGCGACCCGCACGCGCTCCTCGGCCCGCATCCGGGCCCCGCCGGGGTGACCGTGCGCGTCCTGCGCCCGCTGGCCGACGCCGTGACGCTCACCGGCCCGGCGGGCGGGACGCTCACCGAGCTGGCCCACGAGGGCGGCGGTGTCTTCTCCGGCCTCCTCCCGGGGCGGGACCTCCCCGACTACCGGGTCACGGCCCGCTACGGGGACCGGACCCACACCTACGACGACCCGTACCGCTACCTGCCGACGCTCGGCGAGCTGGACCTGCACCTGATCCGGGAGGGCCGGCACGAGCAGCTGTGGCGGGTCCTCGGCGCGAACGTCCGCGAGCACGAGTCGGGGCACGGCCGGGCGCGGGGCACCGCGTTCGCGGTGTGGGCGCCGGACGCGCGTGCCGTGCGCCTGGTCGGGGACCTCAACCACTGGGACGGCGCCGCCCATCCGATGCGGTCGCTCGGCGCGAGCGGGGTGTGGGAGCTGTTCGTCCCGGGCGCCGGGCCCGGCTGCCGCTACAAGTACGAGCTGCTCACGCCCGACGGCCGCTGGATCCAGAAGGCCGACCCGCTGGCCTCGGCGGCCGAGCCGGCCCCCGGCACCGCGTCCGTCGTGCACGTCTCCGGCCACCGCTGGGGCGACGGCGACTGGATGCGCCGCCGCGGCCGGCCGGACGCCACCGCCGCGCCGATGAGCGTGTACGAGCTGCACCTGCCGTCCTGGCGGCCCGGGCTCGGCTACCGGGAGCTGGCGGGCGAACTGCCCGCGTACGTCAAGGGGCTGGGCTTCACCCACGTGGAGTTCATGCCGCCCGCCGAGCACCCCTTCGGCGGCTCCTGGGGCTACCAGGTCACCTCCTACTACGCGCCCATGTCCCGGCTCGGCTCCCCGGACGACTTCCGGTACCTGGTGGACCGGCTGCACCAGGCGGGCATCGGGGTGATCGTGGACTGGGTGCCCGCGCACTTCCCGCGCGACGACTGGGCGCTGGCCCGGTTCGACGGCACCCCGCTGTACGAGCACCCCGACCCGCGGCGCGGCGAGCACCCCGACTGGGGGACGCTCGTCTTCGACTACGGGCGCAAGGAGGTGCGGAACTTCCTGGTCGCCAACGCCGTGTACTGGTGCGAGGAGTTCCACGTCGACGGCATCCGGGTGGACGCCGTCGCCTCCATGCTCTACCTCGACTACTCGCGCCGGGACGGCGAGTGGCTGCCCAACGCGTACGGCGGGCGGGAGAACCTCGACGCGGTCGAGTTCCTCCAGGAGATGAACGCCACCGTGCAGCGCCGCTGCCCCGGTGTCGTGACCGTCGCCGAGGAGTCCACGGCCTGGGACGGCGTGACCCGTTCCACCGACGAGGGCGGTCTCGGCTTCGGCCTGAAGTGGAACATGGGCTGGATGCACGACTCGCTGTCGTACATGGCCACCGACCCCGTGCACCGCCAGTACCACCACCACGCGATGACGTTCGCGTCGATGTACGCGTACGCCGAGAACCACCTGCTGCCGGTCAGCCACGACGAGGTGGTGCACGGCAAGGGCTCGCTGCTCGGGAAGATGCCCGGCGACCGGTGGCAGCGGTTCGCCAACCTGCGCGCCTACCTCGCCTGGATGTGGGCCTTCCCCGGCAAGCACCTGCTGTTCATGGGGCAGGAGTTCGCGCAGGACACCGAGTGGTCCCACGACCACGGCCCGGACTGGTCGCTGACCGGGCACGCCCCGCACGCGGGCGTCCGCGACCTGGTGCGCGACCTCAACCGGCACTACCTCGCCGACCCGGCGCTGTGGAGCCGGGACACCCGGCCCGAGGGCTTCCGCTGGATCGACGCGGACGCCGCCCAGGACAACGTGTACTCGTTCCTGCGGTACGGCGCGTCGGGCGGGCCGCTGGTGTGCGTCTTCAACTTCCAGCCGAACCCGCGCCCCGGCTACCGGGTGGGCCTGCCGTCGGCCGGCGACTGGACCGAGGTGCTCAGCACCGACGCGGCGGCGTACGGCGGCAGCGGGGTGACCGGCCCGGGGCCGGTCCGCGCCGAGGAGGTGCCCTGGCAGGGGCTGCCCGCGAGCGCGGAGATCACCCTGCCGCCGCTGGGCGCCGTCTGGCTCCGCCCGAACAGCTGACCACGACTGGAGAAGGAGGCGACCCGCCATGCCCGCACCGCGACTGAGGACGACCCCGCTGCCCGGGATCGGCGTGCAGTACGAACTCACCACCCGCCGGCACGACACCCTGTCGGTCGTCGCCCACCGCGACGGCACCCGCACCCTCAACGTCCACCACGACGACGACCCCGACTCGTGCGGCCTGTCCGTGCGGCTGACCGGCGCGGAGGCGCTCACCCTGACCGAGTCGCTGCTGCCGAGCCACAACAACCCGAACCTGCTGCACACCAGCGACTTCGGGCTCCTCGCGGAACGGGTCACGGTGACCGGCGACTCGTACTGGAACGGGCGGCAGCTGGGCGAGACGAAGATGCGCACCGCGACGGGCGCGTCCGTCGTCGCCGTGATGCGCCGCGCGCACCCCGTCCCGTCGCCGGGGCCGGAGTTCCGGCTGCGCGGCGGGGACACGGTCATCGTCATCGGCACCCGCGAGGGCGTCGACGCGGCGCACGCCATCCTCGAGCGGAAGTGACGCCGTGCATTCCGCCGTGTTCCTGATCGAGTTCGGTGCGGTCGTGCTGGCCCTGGGGCTGCTCGGCCGCTTCGCCGCGCGGGTCCGCTTCTCCCCCATCCCGCTGTACCTGCTGGCCGGTCTGGTCTTCGGGCACGGCGGGATCGTCCCGCTGGGCGGCAGCGAGCAGTTCATCGAGATCGGCGCCGAGATCGGTGTCGTCCTGCTGCTGCTGATGCTGGGGCTGGAGTACACGGCCGGGGACCTGGTCGGGCACCTGCGCACGCACGCCCCGGCCGGCCTGGTGGACTTCGTGCTCAACGCGCTGCCGGGCGCGGCGGCCGCGCTGCTGCTGGGCTGGGGCCCGGTGGCGGCGGTGGTGCTGGCCGGGGTGACCTGGGTGTCGTCGTCCGGGGTGATCGCCAAGGTGCTCGGCGACCTGGGGCGGATCGGCAACCGGGAGACGCCCGCCATCCTCAGCGTCCTGGTCCTGGAGGACCTGGCGATGGCCGTGTACCTGCCCATCCTGACGACGCTGCTGGCCGGCGCCGGCTGGGCCGCCGGCGGGCTCACCCTGGCCATCGCGCTGGGGGCGGTCGGTGTGGTGCTGGTCGCCGCGGTGCGTTACGGGCGGCACATCTCGCGGTTCATCTCCAGCGACGACCCGGAGAAGCTGCTGCTGGTCGTGCTGGGCCTGACGCTGCTGGTGTCCGGGTTCGCCCAGGAGCTCCAGGTGTCGGCGGCGGTCGGGGCGTTCCTGGTCGGCATCGCGCTGTCCGGTGAGGTCGCGGAGAACACCCACCACCTGCTGATGCCGTTGCGGGACCTGTTCGCCGCGGTGTTCTTCGTCTTCTTCGGTCTCAGTACGGACCCGGCGACGATCCCGCCGGTGCTGCTGCCCGCGCTGGTGCTGGCGCTGCTGACGGCCCTGACGAAGATCGGCACGGGGTACTGGGCGGCGAAGCGGGCCGGGATCGGCGAGCGCGGCCGGTGGCGGGCGGGCGGTGCGCTGGTGGCGCGCGGCGAGTTCTCCATCGTGATCGCGGGCCTCGCGGTCGCCGCCGGGGTGGAGCCCGCGCTCGGCCCGCTGGCGACCGCGTACGTCCTGCTGCTGGTGGTCTTCGGGCCGGTGGCCGCCCGGTTCACCGAGCCGGCCGCGATGTGGCTGACGGGCCGGCGGGCTCAGCGGCGGGGCGCGCCCTCCTTGCCGGTGGCGGGTGCCGAACCCGAGCCGGTGCCGGTGCCGGACTGAGGCCCGGCGGCCATCCGGTCCGCCAGGCGCAGTGCCGGGACGGTCATGACGGTGGTCGCGAGGGCGACCACCGTCAGGGCGGTCAGCAGCTCGCGGTCGATGAGCCCGGCCTCGTACCCGACGGAGATGACGACGATCTCGGTCAGGCCGCGGGAGTTCATCAGCGCCCCGATCCGCAGCCACTCCCGGCGCGGCAGCCCGGCGAGCGCGGCCGCCGCCCCGCACCCCACCGTCTTGGTGAGCACGGCGGTCAGCAGGAGGGCCGCGACGAGCGGGACGTCCCAGGGGCCCGCGCCGAGGTCGAGGCGCTGGCCGAAGCCGAGGAAGAAGCAGGGCAGCAGGACGGCGGCCGTGACGGTGTCGAGGCCCTGGAGCGCGGGCAGGCCGGCCGTCGCCGGGTGGCGGCGGCCCCACAGGTGACCGAAGAGCAGGGCGCCCAGCAGCTGGTGGAGGCCGGTGGCGGAGGTCGCGGCGGCGGCGAGCGCGCAGCCGGCGACGGTCAGGGTGAGGTCGGTGCCGTGGCGTGAGGTGCCGGGGCGTGAGGTGCCGTGGCGCCAGGTGCCGTCATCTGCGGTGCCGTGGCGTGCGGTGCCCTTCCGCGTGCGCAGGAGGACGGCGACCGCCACCAGAGCGGCGGCCGCCGGCACCAGCTGGTGGGTGCCGAGGGCGCCCGCGGCGAACAGGGCGGTCGTCAGGACGCCCCAGGCCGCCGCGTCCCCGACGGCCGCCGACGCGAGGCTGATCCGGCCCGCCGGGGTGTCCGTGAGCCCTTCGTCGGCCAGCAGCCGGGCGAGGACCGGCAGGGCGGTGACCGACAGGGCGCAGCCCAGGAACAGGGCGGAGGCCAGGGGGGTGGCGCGCGGGCCGCTGTGGGCGCCGTCCAGGGCGAGCGAGAGCACCGCTCCGGACGCGAGCGGGAGAAGCACGGACACCGTGCTGACGGCGGCCACCGCGGGCGCCGCCCGGGTGGGCCCCGCCGGTGCGGCCAGGTGCCGGCCGATGCCGAACGCGTACAGCACCAGGCCCAGTTCGCCGAGGGCGCCCAGGGCGGGCAGGACGTCGGGCCCGAACAGGAAGCGGTGCACGCCGGGGGCGACCGCGCCGAGCAGGGAGGGACCGAGCAGCAGTCCGGCCGCCAGTTCGGCGACCGTCGCGGGCTGGCCGGCCCGGCGGGCGAGCAGTCCGGCGGCCCGGGTGAGCAGCAGCAGGCAGGCGAGGGCCAGCAGGAACCGGCCGTCCGTCATGGGGGACGCTCCTCGGGTCCGGGAAGGCGAAGGGCGCCCGGGCGGGCCGGGCGCCCTTCGCGCTGGTCCGGTGCGCTCAGTGCGCGACGCGGGCGTAACGGCCCGACTGAACCGTGGTCTTGTCGACGGCCGCGAGGAAGTCCTGGGTCTCGGCGGCGGCGAAGAAGCCCCGCATGGTGGCGTCGGCGTCCTCGGGGGTGGCCCAGTGGACGATCACCAGGTACTCGCCGTCGTCGCTGCGGGACACCTCGCGGGCGAGGAAGCCGGGGCGCTTGGCCATGTAGTCGTTCTCGACCTTCCGGTCGAGGGCCTCGAAGTCGCTGGTGTCGGTGCCGGGTACCAGCTTGAACCTGACGGTCTCCACGGTGCTCATGGCTTCTCCTGGAAGGTGTCGGCGTGGGCGCGGGCCCACTGGGCGAAGGTGCGGGGCGGCCGGCCGAGGAGTTCGGCGACCGTGGGCCGGACCGTCGAGTCGTCGAGGGTGCCGTCCGCGTAGTAGCGGAAGAAGGCCTCGACGTACTCGGGGGGCGTACCGCTCGCGGTCATCTCCTCGCGGGCCTCCGTGTCGCTCAGGCCCTCGAGGCGCAGGGGGCGCCCGAGGACCTCGCCGAGGACCCGGACCCGGTCGGCGGGCAGCAGCGGCTCCGGCCCGCTGAGGGCGTGGGCGCGGCCGTGGTGGCCGGGGTCGAGCAGGACGTGCGCGGCGACGGCCGCGATGTCGTACGGGTCGATCATGGCGACCGGGACGGTGGGGAAGGGTGCGCGCACCACGTCCCCGGCCGCCAGTTGCGCGGTCCACTGGAAGGTGTTGGACATGAAGCCGCTGGGCCGCAGGATCGTCCAGGGCAGCCCACAGGCGCGTACCGCCTCCTCGGACAGGATCATGAACCGGGAGATGGCGTTGTCCATGTCGCCGTCGGGGGCGGCGATGCTGGAGAGGAGCACCACGTGCTCCACCCCGGCGGCGGCGCACTCGGCGAGCAGGCCCGGCATGTCCGCGTAGCCGGGCAGCAGGAACACCGCGCGGACGCCCTTCAGCGCGGGGCGCAGACTCTCCGGCCGGTTCAGGTCGCCGACGGCCGCCTCCGCGCCCCCGGGCGGTTCGGCGGCCTTCCGGGCGAGGGCGCGCACGGGCCTGCCCGCGCCGGCCAGCAGGCCGGTGAGTTCGGCCCCGACGTGGCCGGTGGCTCCGGTCACCAGGATCACGAGGCCGCTCCGTCCAGGTGCAGGACGATCCGGCCGCGGGCGTGGCCGTCCTCGCCGAGCGCGTGGGCGGCCGCCGCCTCCTCCAGCGGGAGGACCCGCTGGATCTCGGGGCGGACGCTCCCGGCCTCGAGCAGGGCGGCGAGCCGCTCCAGGACGGGGCCGTCGGGGTGCACGTAGGTGAAGCCGGCGCGCACGCCGTGGGCCCGGGCGGTCTGCCGGTGGTCGGCCTCCTCGCCCTTGAGGGTGACGACGATCCCGCCGGGGCGCAGCACGTCGAGGAGCCGGTAGAACTCCGGCCCGCCCATGGGGTCGACCGCCAGGTCCACGTCCGCGACCTCCTTCTGGAGGGGCACGGTCCGGTAGTCGACGGCCTGGTGGGCGCCGAGGGAGCGGACGAAGTCGTGGTGGGCGGGCGACGCGGTGCCGATGACCTCGGCGCCCGCGTCCACGGCCAGCTGGACCGCGATGTGCCCGACTCCCCCGGCCGCGCCCGACACCAGGACACGCTGCCCGGGGCGCAGCCCGCCGTGCTCGAAGAGGGTCTGCCAGGCGGTCAGCCCCACCATGGGGAGGGAGGCTGCCACCACGTGGCCGACCGCGTCCGGTTTGCGGGCGAGTTCGGTCTCCGGGGCGACGGCGTACTCGGCGTACCCGCCGGCGAGGGCCGGGAAGCGCGGCATGCCGAACACGGCGTCGCCCTCGGTGAACCGCCGGGCGCCCGGGCCGGTGGCGGCCACCGTGCCCGAGACGTCCCAGCCGGGCACGGCGGGGAACCGTTCGACGCCCACGCCGCGCCCGGCCCGGGTGGCCCGGTCGATGGCGTTGACGCCCGCCGCGTGGACGCGGACCAGCACCTCGCCCTCGCCGGGGACGGGCACGGGCAGGTCGCGTACGCGGAGGGTGTCCGGGCCGCCGAACGCGTCGAACGCGGCCGCCCGCATCACGGCCGGCGTCACGGCGCGAGGTGCAGGTCGTGGCGGGGCGCGAAGTCCACGATCTGCTGCTTCTGTTCGGGGGTGAGCGGCAGGGGCGCCTCGCCCGCGCGGGCCTCCTGGCCGATCTCCATGAAGAAGTTCTCCAGGTACGCCGGGGTGAACAGGAACAGCATGCGGCTGACGTGCAGGCCGACGTTGCGGAAGCGGTGCCGGGTGCCGCGCGGCACGAAGACGAAGTCACCGTCGTGGGCGGTGAACGTCTTCTCGCCGTTGAGGAACTCGATGTCGCCGTTGAGGATGAAGAACGCCTCGTCGGCGTGCGGGTGGATGTGCGGCGGCGGGCCGCCGCCGGGCGGGACGGACGCCTCGGCGAAGGTGAGGGAGCCGCCCGTGTTCTCGCGGGTGGCCTTGAAGGTGTAGATCGCGTCGCCGAACCAGTACGTCGGGCCGGTGCCCGCCGGGTGGTGGACGACCTTGCCCTCGGGGTGTGCGGTGACGCCGGGTGCGGTGGTCATGGGGTCTCCGGGGGGTCAGAGGCGGAACAGGCCGGGGTCGGCGACCACGACGTCGAGCAGGACGGGTCCGTCGGCGTTCAGCGACTCCCGCAGCGCCTCCTGGAGGCCCTCGGGCGTCTCGACGCGCTCCCCGCGCACCCCGAAGCCGCGGGCCAGCTGCGCCATGTCGACGCCGCTGAGGTCGTACCCCTTCTCCCAGGCCTTCTGGTCCTGGAGGTAGTACTTCAGCGACAGGTAGCCGGCGTTGTCGGGGATGACGAAGGTGACCGGCAGGTTGTGCTGGGCGGCGGTCCACAGCGAGTGCAGGGTGTACTGGGCGGAGCCCTCGCCGACGACCACCACGGCGCGCCGGTCCGGGCGGGCCAGGGCGTAGCCGACGGCCCCGGCGAACGGGAAGCCGAGGGCGCCGCTCGCGGTGGCGAAGTAGCCGTTGCCGGCGCCGAGCGGGATCTGCTCGTGGAAGTCGGCCCGGGCGATGGGCAGTTCCTCGAACAGGACCGCCGTCTCGGGCAGCTCCTTGGACAGCAGGTGGAACAGGTACGCCTGGGTGAGGGGCGTGGTGGGCTCCGGTACGGGCACGGGCTCGCGCACCGGGGCGAGCGCGACCCGCTCCCGCTGCTCGACCAGCGGCACGAGGGCCGTGACGACGTCGCCGGGTCGGGCGACGAAGGCGGTGCCCGCCAGGGTGGCGGCGGCGGCCTGCGGGTCGTCGGTGACGTGCAGGAACTCCACGTCCTCGGTGAGCGTGGGTCGGGGGCTCTTGTCGAGGTCGGCGGGGGCGGTGGAGAACAGGTCCCAGGAGGTGAACAGCGTGAAGGCGGGCCCGCCGAACACGACGACCACGTCGTGCTGGGCGGCCAGCCGCTCGTTGATCAGCTCGGGGATGGGCGGCAGGACGCCGGCGAACAGCGGGTGGTCCTCCGGGAACGCGCCGCGGTTCCAGACGGGGGCGCCCCAGACGCGGGCGTTGAGCTTCTCGGCCAGCTCGACGAGCGCGCCGCGCGCGCCCTGCGCGTCCACCGGGCCGCCGGCGATCAGCCCGGGGCGCCGCGCGCCGTTGAGGGCGGCGGCGATGCGGTCCAGGGCGGCGGGGGACGGGACGGTGGCGTCCACGACGGTGGGGATGCGGACCGGATTGGGGTCGGCGGGGCGTACGAAGTCGTCCTCGGGGACGGCCACGAAGACCGGGCCCTGGGGCGCCTGCCTGGCGATCCGGTACGCCTGGGCGATGGTCGCGGGGACGTCCTGGGGGCGGGCGGGTTCGGCGGCCCACTTGATGTACGGCTTGGGCAGCTGGGTGGCGTCCTTGGCGATGAGAAACGGGTCGCCCAGGAGCATCTTGCGGGCCTGCTGGCCGCCCAGGATGACCATGGGGGTCTTGGCGGACGCGGCGGTGTAGACGCTGCCCATGGCGTTGGCGAGGCCGGGGCCGCCGTTGATGATGACGAGGGCCGGCTCGCCGGTGGCCTGGGCGTAGCCGTCCGCCATGCCGACGACGGACGCCTCCTGCAGGCCCATCACGAACCGGAACTCGTCGTCGGGCCAGGCCTCGAAGAGCTTCATCTCGGTGTGGCTGGGGTTGCTGAAGATGGTCGTCAGCCCCAGTCGGCGCAGGACGTCCAGCGTTTCGTCGCGTACGGTCCGCTGGCCGGGTGCCTCGGTCACGGTCATTCTCCTGACGGGGTGGTGGGTGGGGGCGGGGCGGGCGCCCCGCGGGAGGTCCGGGGCCGGGCCCGGGGTCGGGGGCGCGGCCCCGGACCGGGGATCGGGGCGAAGCCCCCGGTGCGGGTGGGGGGCGGTGGGGGGCGGCCGGTCAGACCTTGTAGCGCTGCTTGACGTCCTCGGCGAAGCCCAGGTAGTCGCGCAGCGGCCAGACCTGCTCGAACTCCAGGTACTCGCGCATCGGGAGGCGGCCCAGGGCCGTGCGGTCGAGTTCCTCGGCGTCCGGGGAGTCGATGATGGCGATGACCCGCTTCTGGGCGGCCACCTTCCAGATCCCCACGCAGAAGCCGGAGTCGACGGTCTCCTGGGCGTGGGCGGCCTCCTCCTGCTCCAGCTCCCACAGCTCGTCGAGCGTGATGCGGCCCTCGTGCTTCCACTTCATCTGGACGTAGAACAGCATGGGGTCACTTCCCGTCGGTGTCGCGGATCAGTGCGGTGAGCGCGTGCTCGGCGCCGAACACCTCGGTCGCCAGGTCGAGCGGCGTCCTGCCGTCGTGGCCGACGAGGTCGAGGCGGGCGCCGGCGCCGACGAGGGTGCGGGCGCACTCCTCGTAGCCGTGCCACAGCGCGTCGTGGAGCGGGGTGTAGCCGTTGGTCGCGCCCTGGAAGTCCAGGTCGATGCCGGGGCGGGCGACGAGCTGGGCCGTGATGCCGGCGTGGCCGTTGTAGACCGCCTTGTGCAGCGGCACCGCGCCGAACGTCGGCTCCACCGCGTTGACGTCCGCGCCCGCCGCCAGCAGCAGCGTGACGATCTCGTCGTGGCCGTCGCGGGAGGCGACGAGCAGCGGGGTGTGCCAGTCGTTGAACCCGCCCAGGACGGGGAAGCGTTCGTCGACCTCGGCGCCGCCGTCCAGCAGCTTGCGCACGCGCTCGGTGTCGCCCTCGGTGGTGGCGGCCATCAGTTCCTGGCGGGCCACGGCCGCCTCGTCGGCGGCGCGCCGCGCGTCGAGGTGCCGCTCGGCCTGGAGCAGCTTGTCCTTGCCGAAGGTGTTGACGTTCAGCTCGTACGCGAAGTGCTGCTCCAGCGAGAAGCCGTAGTGGGTGTACACCTTGAGGGAGGCGCCCTTGGCGAGCAGGTACGCGGCGATGTCCGGGTACTTGTACCAGAGGGCGTCCATCAGGGCGGTGTGCCCGGTGGTGGGCGCGACGGCGTCGACGAACGCGCCCGCCTCCACCAGCGCCCGCACCACGTCGAGGCTGCCGCCCTGGCAGGCCTTGTGCAGGGCGGTCGCCCCGGCGCGGGTGTCGGCGGTGTGGACGTCGGCGCCCGCGCCGATCAGCGCGCGCACGCTCGGCGCGTCGGCCTGTCCGGCGGCGATCATCAGCACGGTCAGGCCGGTGGCGGCCTCCCGCGTGGAGGGGTCGGCGCCGGCGGCCAGCAGTCCGGACACGTTGGCGGTGTCGCGGTCGCGGACGGCCGCTATGAGGTCGGCGCTCATCAGGCGGCCACCTGCCCGGACGTGTCGCCGCGCAGGGCGCGGACGATCGTGGACGGGTCGGTGTACGACTTCCAGCGGACGATCTTCCCGTCGCGGACGGTGAGCCACTGGACGAACTCGATCTCGAATTCCAGTCCGGTGTTCCGGACCACCGACTGCTCGTGGATGACACCGGCCGCCTTGTCGCCGTCCACGACCAGGTCGACGAGGTTCTCGAATTTCACCTCGCATTCCCCGGTGAAGACCTGGAGGCTGGCGAGGACCGCGTCACGGCCGCGGATCGTGCCGATCCACTTCATGTCGTCGTTGTAGCCGGGGACCGGCGTGTAGTTGATCCACTCGACGTCGTCGGCGAGCAGTCCGAGACAGGTCTCGAAATCCCCGGAGGCGAGCGCGCCGAACCAGCGCCGGGCGACCAGGCGGGTCGCTTCTGTGAGGTCACTCATGTGTACTCCTCGATAAGCCCGAGAGAATTCCCAGAAGATAGTGGTTCCGTTTCCGGCCGCTCACCAACAAGGTGCCGCCGACTTCCTGATATCCGGCCGCGGACTATTCGGGTTTCGCGGCGGCCAGGGTCAGGAGCTGCTGGTTCCCGTCCGCCCAGGTCGCGGTCATCACGACGTCGGCGACGCGCCAGCCGTCGCCGCCGCGGACGAGCCCGAACCGGTAGTGGCCGCCCAGCGTCCACAGCGGCCCGCCGTGCTCGTTCGGCATCCGGTGGGTGGCCTGGAACATGGCCGTGCACACCGCCGCGTCACCGTCCAGGTCGACGAGGAAGTTGCTGAACACGTGCTGGGTGGCGGTGAAGCTGCCGAGCAGCCCGGACCAGGCGGCCACCAGGTCCTTGGCGGGCAGGACGGCCGGCTCACCGCCGTTGAGGCTGGTGTAGTCGAGCCGG
Organism: Streptomyces ficellus; assembly: GCF_009739905.1. Lineage (NCBI taxonomy): Bacteria > Bacillati > Actinomycetota > Actinomycetes > Kitasatosporales > Streptomycetaceae > Streptomyces > Streptomyces ficellus. The sequence goes on from NZ_CP034279.1 coordinate 2,369,127, forward strand.
ACCTCGTCGGTGAACACCCGCTCCAGGGCGTCCCAGTCGCGCTGGTCGGTGTACCAGCCCATCCGGGTGCACGTGTCGATGACGTCAAGCCGGTCCGCCGTGGTACTCATCGGCCGACCACCTCCAGATTCTGTGTGGGTGCGTAACAGGTGTGGCCCGACTGCTTGGTCCACCGGTGCTCGATGAACAGGGCGCAGACGATCAGGGCGCCGAGGGACATCACCTCGGCGACGGCGGCGCCGAGGTGGCCGGCCGGCACGGTGAGGAAGGCCAGCGCGGCGGCGGCGAAGTGGAACCGCTGCGGGCCGATCTTGAGGATCCCGTGGAACCAGGCGATGCCCGCCAGGTAGAGCGCCACGCCGCCGGCCAGCGACAGCGAGGGCGCGAGGGGCAGTTCGGCGAAGGGGTGCGCGATCGTCTTCTTCACGGCCGCGGCGATCAGGATCAGCCCCAGCAGCATCGGGACGTGCGCGTAGAAGAAGGCGGACAGCGCCATGCGCGAGCGGGTGGTGGGGTCCTGGCGCTCCAGGGCGACCTCGGCGCGCCGCGCCTTCTCGGACTCGTTGAAGTACACCCACCACAGGCAGGCCGGGATGACGAAGATGAGCACGGCCGTCGTGACCACGGACAGGCCCGCGGGAGCGCCGTCGGTGCCGATGCCCAGCGCCAGGAACGAGTCCCCCAGGGCGATGATCATCAGCAGTCCGTGGCGTTCCACGAAGTGTCCGGGTTTCAGGTCGAACCCGGACACGCCGGTGATCACCGGGGCCAGGACCTCCAGCAGCACCGCACCGCCCCAGCACAGGTACATCGGCGCCCCGTCGAGGAACCCGGCCCAGATGATCAGGAGGGCCCCGGTGATGTGGAAGGGCGCGATGCGCAGCATGTTCCGGGCGGCCTTCGGCCCGCTGAACGCGAACAGCGCGGCGTGGACGCTGACGATCAGCAGGTAGCCGACGCCGAAGGCGACGCCGTCTCCGCGGAAGGCGTTGGGTGTGGTGAGCCCGATGACCAGGAACGACGCCATGCCGAGGAGCAGCAGCAGCCGCTGGTGCTTGCCGTGCGGCGGCACGTGGTTGGTGAGCCAGGCGTACCCGCCGTACATCCACCACAGCAGCCAGAAGATCAGCAGGATCTGCAGGACCCCCTCGGGGTTCATGCGGTCGCTGAAGACCCGGGCGAGCTGGGTGAAGTTGAAGACGAACGCGAGGTCGAAGAAGAGCTCCAGGGTGGTGACCCGCGCCTTGTCATCCAGCGGTGCGTCGTCGCCGGACTCCCGGGTGACCTCCGGAATGGCTTCCGTGGACATGGTCGTGAAGGTAACGGCGACCTGGGGGCACGGGTCAAAAAGTACGCCTCGACATCATGAAGTCGTCCGCGCGGAACGGCCGGGCCCGCCGCTTTCCGGACGTCCGGGCTCCGGCCATGGAACGGCAAAATCCGCACTTGACATGAGAAAGTCTGGAAGTTCTCGGCCACCGGAAATCGGCGGGTTTTCCGGCGTCAACTCCCGCTCCCACCTCAGCTTTCCGGCCGCCGGGCAGGTTTTCCTGGGCGCATTTCGGCCCGGCCGGTACGGGCGGTCCCAAACATAAGGTCTCTCGCACCTGGGCGGATTGGCCCGAAGCCGCCCTTCGAGAGAAGAGAGACACACGTGCACCGCATGCGTCCTTTCCGTTCCCTGACGGCCGTGGGGCTTTCGCTGGCCGGACTGCTCACCCTCACCGGCATGGCCGGTACGGCCGTCGCCGAGGACGACGGCGCCGAGGCCAAGTACAAGGCGGGCACCGCCTTCACGCTGCCCGGCCCGCGCGCCTTCCCCGAGGGCATCGCCGTGGACGGCAAGACCGGCGACTTCTACGTCGGCTCGTACGCCACCGGCGCGATCTTCCGCACCCCGGCCGGCCAGCAGGCGGCCGAGGTGTTCCTGCCGGACGGCACCGACGGCCGGACCACGGCGGCCGGACTCAAGGTCGACGCGTCGAACCGCCTGTGGGTCACCGACCCCAAGGGAGTGATGGTCTACGACCTCGCCACCCGCAAGCGCCTCGCGCACTTCGCCGTGCCCTCCCCCGAGTCCTCCCTGCTCAACGACCTGGACATCGCGCCCGACGGGACGGCGTACATCACCGACTCCTACCTGGCCGTCGTGTACCGCGTCACCCCGGCGCAGCTGAAGTCGGCGATCGACGCCGGGGGCGGCGGCTCCACGCTGACCACCGCGCACAACCTCACCGGCGTCATACCGCCGCAGCCGGCGAAGACCGTGACGCTCAACGGCATCGAGGCCGACGCGACCGGCAGCTACCTGCTCACGGTCGACTCCGCCGGCGGCGGGCTGTACCGGATCGACCTCAGATCGGGCGCGATGCAGAAGGTGACGGGCACCGTCAGCCTCAAATACGGCGACGGGCTGCACCTGGAGTCGGGCAAGGTGTGGCTCGCCCAGTACGGCAACGACACCCTGTCCCGGCTGAGGCTGAACGCCGGCGCCACCTCGTTCACCGTGGAGCGCCAGGTCGTCGACGCGACGCTGGAGATGCCGACCACGCTGGTGCGCCGCAACAGTCACCTGTACGTGGTGCGCTCGCAGTTCGACAAGATGGCCGGCGGTACGGCCGAGCTCCCGTTCACCATCGCCGACGTGACCGGGCTGTGACGCGGACGGCGGGGAGACCGGGGTGCGTTCACCCGGTCTCCCCGCCGTTCGTCGATTCCGCGCCGTCTCCTCAGCCGGCCGTCGCCGCCGGGACGTTGCCGACGCCGTCCGCCGCCGCCTCCGTCTTCGCCGGGGCCGGGCCGGAGCCCGGCTCCCGCGGCACCTTCAGGAAGCGGGTGGCCCAGACCACGGGCAGCGCGACCACCGCGGCGACCAGCGCGACCACCGGCACCTCGCCCGTACCGAAGGCGGCCAGCGCCCAGCCGCCGACCGCCGCGCCCGCGGCCACGCCCACGTTGGCGGCGGACGCTCCGAGCGTCGCGGCCAGGTCGGCGCCCTCGCCCGCGAGCGAGATCACCCGCAGCTGGAAGGACGGCGTGACACCGAACCCGACGATGCCCCAGCCGGCCAGGGCCAGGCCCACCAGCCAGGCGTTGGAGCCGAACGCCCACAGCGCGGCCATGGCGCCGATCACGACGAGGTTGCCCACCAGGAGCGTCGCCGAGGCGTTGATGTCGGCGAACCGGCCGCCCGCGAACGTACCGATGGCGCTGAACACACCGAAGATCAGCAGGAAGGCGCCCACCGCGCCGCCCGAGATGCCGGTGACGTCCTCCAGGAACGGGGTGAGGTAGGTGAACGCGATGAACTGGGAGCCCATCAGCAGGACCGTGGCCGCCAGCATCGCCAGCACCCGGGGGTGGAAGGCGTGCCGGGCCTGGGCGCCCAGCCCGTCGGCGGTGCCGTGCTCGACCTTCGGCACGCACAGCAGGGTGGCGACCAGCGCGAGCGCGCCGAGCACGACGACGCTGCCGAAGGTGGCCTGCCAGCCGAGGGCCTGGCCGATCAGGGTGCCGAGCGGCACACCGATGACGGTGGAGACGGAGATGCCGCCGAAGACCAGGCCGACGGCCTGGCCGCGGTGCTCCGGCGGCACCAGCCCGGTGGCCACGGTGGACGCGGCGCCGAGGTAGAGGCCGTGGATGGCGCCGCACAGCACGCGGGCGGCCAGCAGCAGGCCGAAGGCCGCGGAGAAGACGGCGACCAGGTTGCCGGCGATGAAGACGGCGAGGGCGACCCACAGCAGGGTGCGCCGGGGCAGCCTGATGGTGGCGGCGGTCACGACCGGGCCGCCGAGGGAGACGCCGAGCGCGTACGCCGTGACCAGCAGGCCGGCGGTGCTGACGGAGATGTCCAGGTCACCGGAGATCAGGCTGAGCACGCCGACGATGACGAGCTCGGCGGTCCCGATGACGAACGCGCCGAGGCCGAGCGCGGCCAGCGCCGCCTTGTTGCGGGTCGGGCCCGGCCCGGTGCCGGTTCCGGTTGCGGTGCTCATGCGGGAGCCCTTCTGCTGCGGGGTTTGCGGGGTCAGGCGTACTGGAGGTTCAGCTTCGCGATGCGTCCGTCACGGACGTCGAACTCGTAGTTGGCCTCGAAGCCGCCGGACCCGCCGGGGGCGAAGCGGACGAGGAGGGTGGTGCCGTTGCTCTTGGGGGTGTTCTTCAGGACGGTGAGCCTGCCGCCGATGACCTCGTTGTCCGCCCAGCGGCGGATCTCGTCGTGGCCGGAGAACTGGCGGCCCACGTCGGTGAGTTCGGCGTCCGGGTGGAAGGCGGCCACCAGGGCGTCCAGGTCCTCCGCCGCCACGGCGTCGACGTACGCCTGGGCGGCGGGGTCCACGGCGTCGGCGTCGGCCGCGGCGGGGGCGGGGGCGGACGGGGACCCGGCCGGGGACTCCTGGACCTTCGAGACGGTGTCGCTGGGCGTGGCCCGCGCGGCGGCCCCGTTCGCGCCGTCACCGCCGCCGTCGGAGCACGCGGTCGTGCCCAGCAGCAGCGCGGCGGTGAGGACGACCGGCGGTATCAGGCGCTTTCTCATGACATTTCTCCCTGGAGACGTCGAAGGTCAGGCGTAGTTCATGGACACGCGGTGGATCAGGCCGTCCTTCACCGTGAACGCGTAGTGGGCCCGGAAGCCGGCGAGCAGGCCCTCGGGGTCGAACCGCAGCAGCACGGTCGAGCCGTCCGCTCCCGGGGTGTTGCCCAGCACCGTGACCCTGCCGCCGATCACCTCGTCCGCCGCCCACGCGCGAATCGCGTCACGGCCCTGGAAGCGGCGTCCGGTGTCGGTCACGGTGCCGTCCTCGTGGAAGGCGGCGGCCAGGGCGTCCGCGTCGCCGGCGTCCACCGCGTCCACGTAGGCGCGCACGGCCGGATCGAGGGACGACAGCGCCTTGGGCTCGTGCGCCTCGGGCGTGGAGCGCATCGCCTCGCTCGCCGCGGCCTGGACGTAGTCGCTGCTGAACGCGGCCGCCACGCCGAAGATCAGTACGGCGGCGACCACGATGGCCGCGGTACGGCGCCCGCGGCGACTGGAGGTGGTCTTCATCGGTGCTTCCCTTCGTGTGTGCGGGGCCGGTCACCCGTGGACGGGGCCGGTCACCACGGGATCCGCCGGCGGTCGCGGAAGAATCCGCCGCTCGGGCCGTCGTCCGGGAGCAGCGCCAGCCAGGTGACCGTGTCCGCGCCCTTCTCCACGCTCGTCGGCGCCCACGAGCCGCCCATGTCGGTGCGCACCCACCCGGGGCAGACGGCGTTGACCTTCACCGACGGCGGGGCGGCGGCGGAGACGACGAGGGTGAGCGCGTTCAGCGCGGCCTTGGTGATGCCGTACGCGGCCGGGGAAGGCACGTTGTCGGTCATCGCGCCGAGGCCGGAGGAGACGTTCACCACCCGGCCGCGGCCGCGGCGGACCATGCCCGGCACGAAGGCCCGGCAGGTGTGGAACGCCCCCATCAGGTTGACGTCGACGGCGCGGCGCATCGTCTCCTCGGCGAGCGAGAAGAAGCCCTCGGTGGGGTAGACACCGGCGTTGTTGACCAGGGCGTCGACCTCGACCCCGGCGGCGTCGAGCCGCTTGGCGCACGCCCTGACGCTGTCGCCGTCGGTGACGTCGAGCTGCTCGAACCGGACGGACAGCCCCTGCCGGGTGAGCCGTTCGGCCGCCGCCCGGCCGCGCTCGGGGTCGCGCGCGGCCAGGACGACGTCGAGGCCCGCCCGGCCGAGCTGGCGGCAGGCCTCCAGGCCGATCCCCCGGTTGCCGCCGGTGACCAGCGCGGTGCGGATTGTGTGCGGCGCGTGGGACATGCCGACGACGCTAGCGGCGCCCGGTACGGCGGGGTCAAAGACTCCGGCGCGACAACATGAGGTCCGCGCAGGGGAGTTCAGGCCTCGCACACCTCCTGGTACAGGGCGTGCACCCGGCGCGCCGCCTCCTGCCAGCCGAACCGCTCCTCGGCCCGGGTGCGCCCCGCCGCGCCCATGGCGGCGGCTCGCGCCGGGTCGGCGAGCAGCTCGTTGACGGCAGCCGCCAGGTCCGAGGCGAATCGTTTCTCGTCCAGCGGCGCACCGGTCCCGTCCCGCTGCTGCTCGATCGGCACGAGCAGCCCGGTCTCGCCGTCCGCGACGACCTCCGGGATGCCGCCGGTGGCGGTGGCGACCACCGCCGTGCCGCACGCCATGGCCTCCAGGTTCACGATGCCCATCGGCTCGTACAGCGACGGGCAGACGAACACCGACGCGTGGGTGAGGAACTGGCGCAGCGACTCCGGGTCGAGCATGCCGTCGACACGGACCACCCCGCCGCGCACCCGGCGCAGCTCCTCCACCAGCGCGGCCGTCTCCGCGGCGATCTCCGGGGTGTCCGGCTGGCCGCAGCACAGCACCAGCTGGGCGGCCGGGTCCAGCTCGAAGGCCGCGCGCAGCAGTTGCGGCAGCCCCTTCTGGCGGGTGACCCGGCCGACGAACAGCACGATCGGGCGGGTCGGGTCGACGCCGTACCGTTCCAGGGCCGCCACCCGGTGGTCCGGCCGCTGCACGGTGGTGTCGATGCCGTTGTGCACGACGTGGACGCGGGCGGGGTCGACGTCCGGATAGACGCGCAGGATGTCGTCGCGCATCCCGTGCGAGACGGCGACGACCGCGTCGGCGGCCTCGACGGCGGTACGCTCCACCATCGACGACAGGGCGTAACCGCCGCCCAGTTGCTCGGCCTTCCAGGGGCGCAGCGGCTCCAGGCTGTGCATGGTCACCACGTGCGGCACGCCGTGGACGGTCTTGGCCAGGTGCCCGGCGGCGTTGGCGTACCAGGTGTGGCTGTGCACCACGTCGGCGCCCTCGCAGCGGGCGGCCATCTCCACGTTCACCCCGAGCGTGCGCAGGGCCGCGTTGGCGCCCCCGGCCAGGACGGGCTCCCGGTACGCGGTCACCCCCGGCTCGGTGCGGGGCTCCCCGAAACAGTGCACCCGCAGGTCCACCAGCGCGCGCAGCTCCCGGCCGAGTTCGGCGACGTGGACCCCGGCGCCGCCGTAGATCTCGGGCGGGTACTCCTTGGTGAGCAGGTCGACGCGGAGGGCGGGGGCGCCGGGCGGGGTACGGGGTGCGGGCGAATTCATGCGTACTTCCTGACGTCGAGGGCCTGAAAGACGGTGCTGCCGCGCCCCTCCGGCGGAGCGCGGCGACGACGGAGGCCCCACGGCGGGTCGTTCGTCCCCCCACCACGGTCCCCCTGCCGGCGACGGTAGCCGCTCGAACGACGCGCCCGCCGGGTCCCACCACCCGTTGCGGGCAGGCATCCCGCACCCGGCATCCGGCCCGGGGCGGGGCCGTGCAGGGTCGCCCCCGCAGGGGACCGGCGGCGTTACCGGGGCTCCCGTCCCCGTAACCCGAGGCCGCCGGCCCCGAGGAGGCGAGCCCGGAGGGGCCACGCCCCACCCCCACCGGCAGCCCACCGAGCCGCACCGGAATCAGGCACCGCCCCCGGGCGAACCGAGAACGAGCACCGCCCCAGGGCGAACCGGGACAGGGCACCGCCCCGGTCCCGTTGTGCCCACCCTCCCCCAAGCTCTCGGCTTCGCTCGAGCAGGGGGGACCCCCATCGCCCTGCGGGACGACTGCCCACAACGGGGTGGGTTGGGAGCCCAGCGAGGTGAGCCCACAACGGGGGGTGGGAGCCGCCCTGCGGGGCGATTGCCCACAACGAGCGGAGCGGGTGCCGGGCGTCAGGAGGCGCGTTTGCGGGGCTGGGCCTTCTTCGTGGTGGACTTCTTGGCCGTCGTCTTCTTCGCCGTCTTCGCCGTGGACTTGCGCGCCGGGGCCGCCTTCTTCTCCGTGGAGGCCGTCTTCGCCGTGGACTTCTTCGTGCCGCTCTCCTTGGGGCGGGCGGCGGCCTTCTTGCGGCCGGGCAGTTCGTGCACGGACGCGTCCGGCTCGCCTTCGCCTCGCGCCTCGCGAGCCGCCCGTACGCTGCTCTCCAGCGCGGCCATCAGGTCGATGACCTGGCCTCCCGGCCGTTCCTCCTTGGGCGCGGGGACCTCGGCGCCCTCCGCCTTGGCGGCGATCATCTCCTCCACCGCCGCGCGGTAGTCGTCGTGGAGCGTTTCGATGTCGACCTCGCCGAGCGTGTCCATCAGGGCGTCCGCCAGGTCGAGTTCGGCGTCGCGGACGGTCACCGAGGTGTCCGGGGCGACGCCCTCGGGGCGGCGGATCTCGTCCGGCCACAGCAGGCCGTGCATGGCGATGACGTCGTCGACGACCCGCAGCATCCCGAGCCGCTCGCGCCCGCGCAGGGCGAACTTGGCGATCGCGACGCGCTCGCTGCGCTTGAGCGCCTCCCGCAGCAGTGTGTAGGGCTTGGCGGCCGGCACCCCGTTCGCGGACAGGTAGTAGGCGGCGTCGATCTGGAGCGGGTCGATCTGGGACGCGGGGACGAAGGCGACGATCTCGATCGTCTTGGCCGTCGGCAGCGGCAGCGAGGCGAGGTCCTCGTCGGTGATCGGGATCATGGTCCCGTCGGCCTCCTCGTACGCCTTGCCGATCTGGTCCGCCGACACCTCCTCGCCGTCCAGCTCGCACACCTTGCGGTAGCGGATCCGGCCGCCGTCCTCCGTGTGGACCTGCCGGAACGAGATGGACCGGTTCTCGGTCGCGTTCACCAGCTTGATGGGGATGCTGACCAGACCGAATGAGATGGCGCCATTCCAGATGGATCGCACGATTCATCCCTTTCGTCCCGATTCGTGGGATTCTCATCGTATGACGCCGATCACGGAGGTGGAGGGGCGGCGCCTGGCGCTCAGCAACCTGGAGAAGGTCATCCACCCCGCCACCGGGACGACCAAGGGCGAGATCCTGCACTACTACGCCACCGTCGCACCGCAGCTGCTCCCGCATCTCCGGGGGCGCCCGCTGTCCTTCCTGCGGTACCCCGACGGGCCGGACGGCCAGCAGTTCTTCGCCAAGAACCCGCCGCCCGGCACACCCTCCTGGGTGAAAACCGCCCTGGTCCCCCGGTCGGACGACAAGAACGCCCACCAGGTGATCGTCGAGGACCTGCCCTCCCTGATGTGGGCGGCGAACCTGGTCGTGGAGTTCCACACCCCCCAGTGGCTCGCCGATACCCCCGCGGTCGCCGACCGGCTCGTCCTGGATCTCGACCCCGGCGCGCCCGCCACGGTGGTGGACTGCTGCCGGGTCGCGCTCTGGCTGCGGGAGCGCCTCGGGGCGGATGGTCTGGAGGCGTACGCCAAGACGTCCGGTGCCAAGGGCATGCACCTGTACGTGCCGCTCGTACCGGCCCCCTCGGAGCGGGTCCAGGCGTACGCCAAACAGCTCGCCGTCGAGGCGGAGGAGGACCTCCCGGCGCTGGTCGTGCACCGGATGGCCAAGACGCTGCGCCCCGGCAAGGTGTTCGTCGACCACAGCCAGAACAACGCCGCCAAGACCACCGCCGCGCCCTACACGCTGCGCGCCCGCCGCGAGCCGGCCGTCTCCGCGCCGGTGACCTGGGAGGAGGTCGAGGCGTGCGGCGACCCCTCGCGGCTGGTCTTCCTGCTCGCGGACATGGCGCCGCGCCTGCGGGACCACGGGGACCTGCTGGCACCGCTGCTGGACCCGGACCGGGCGGGACCGCTGCCGTGATGCCGCGGCCGCCGGTGAAGGTCGCACTCGCGCGGACGGTGGGCGCGCTGCCGCGCGAGCCGGGGCTGGCGTACGAGCCGAAGTTCGACGGCCACCGCATGGTGGTCTTCCGCGGCGGCGACGGGGTGGTCCTCCAGGCCCGCTCGGGGCGGATCGTCACCGCCGCCTTCCCCGACCTGGCCGCGGCCGCGCACGCGTTGCCGGAGGGCACGGTGCTGGACGGCGAGGTGGTCGTCTGGCGGGAGGGGCGGACCGACTTCGCCGCCGTGCAGGGCCGGGCCGCCGCCACCCCCGGCCGGGCACCCGGGCTCGCGCGGCGGCTGCCCGCCTCGTACGCCGCCTTCGACGTGCTCGCGGCGGACGGCACCGACCTGCGTCCCCGGACCTACGCGGTACGCCGCGAACGGCTGGTCGCGCTGCTGGCGGACCTCGGCCCGCCGATCCAGCCCGTCCCCATGACGACCGACCCCGAGCTGGCCGCCACCTGGTACGAGACGCTGCCCTCGATCGGGGTGGAGGGGCTGGTCGTCAAGCGCCTGGACCAGCCCTACAAGGCCGGCACGCGCGCGTGGCGCAAGCTGCGGCACACCGACACCCGGGACGCGGTGGTGGTCGGGTTCACCGGGACGCAGGCGCGGCCCGCCTCCCTGGTGCTGGTCCTCCCCGACGACGACACCCCCGTCGTCTCCAGCCCCCTGCCGCCCGCCCTGCGCGCCCGCGCCGGCACCGCGCTCTCCGCGCTGACCGCCGGCGGGGCGGGCACGGCCATGGCGGTCGGCCTCGGCGAGGTGCCCTACCGTTCCGTACCGCCGGAGCTGAGGGCGGAGGTGGCGACGGGCACCACCCGGCACACCGTCACCACGGTGCTGCGACTGAAGGACCCGGCCTGACGGCGGGACCGATTTCAGGCCACCCGCCACGTCCGGCGGTCCCGCGCCGTCGCGTACAGGGATTCCACGTCCGCCGGTTTCAGTACACCACCGAGCCTCGCGAGGGACGGGATCTCGCCGTCCCGCAGCACGTGTACGCCGTCGAGGCCCGGCGCCACCTCCAGGCGCCCCGGGCCGTCCACCGCGAGGACCGGCCGCACCGCCGTGGCCAGGGCATGTGCGGCCCGTTCGGCGTCCCGGCGCACCGCGCGCACCCGCGGTCGCGGCTCCGCACGGCCGACCGCGACCGCCGGGCCGGCGATCCGCACCCGGCGGCCCCGGGCCGCCACCGTGCCCACCGCGAACACGCCGGGCGGGCCGATCGCCAGGTGGTCGATGAGGGCGGAGCCCGGCAGAGGCACGCAGTGCAGGACCCGCCAGCCGGCCCCGCCGAGCCCGTCCAGCGCGTCACCGATCCGCTGCCGGGCGGCGAGTTCCGCGGGCCTCGGGTCCCGGCGCCCGAAGGTCCGGTGGCGGCCCGGCCCCTCGCCCCCGCACACCGTGTGCAGGGTCTCGCCGGGGCGGTTGGGGGCCAGGTCGTCGTCGGGGTGGAGGGCGAGACGCGCCAGGTCGGAGGCGGTGGGCACGGGCGGCGGGCCGACCGTGACCCGGCCGCTGACGAAGGGCGCGAGCGCCGCCAGCACCTCCGCCTCGTACGCGGCGGACAGCAGGCTGACCCGGCCGGTGTCGCGGTCGTACCACGCCACGCCCCGGCCGTCCGGCAGGCTCACCCAGAGCCGGTCGCGGCCGCCCGGCCCCGCCGTCGTGACACGCAGTGCGGTCATCCCCATCACCCCCACGCCCATGGGAACAGGCGTGCCTCACGGGGGCAAGGGACGGGCGGGGCACGGCCCGGGAACGGCGGCGGAGGGTGTCCGATTGCCGGGGCACGGCACCCGGTGGTGTGGTGCACTATTGCCCCCAAGTGCAGTGTTCGCGGGGAGGGACGGCATGTTCACGGGGATCGACGAGGTCGACTGGGCCTCGCTGGGTCATGCCTACGGTCCGGCTGACGACGTGCCCGAGCTGCTGCGCGGGCTCGCGTCCCCCGACCCGGTGGAGCGCGAGGTCGCGCTCGACGGCATGTACGGCACGGTGCACCACCAGGGCGATGTGTACGACTCGACGCTCGCCTGCATTCCCTTCCTGCTGGAGCTGGTGGCCACCCCCGAGGTCCAGGACCGCGGGTGCGTCGTCGAGTTGCTGACCAGCATCGGCGGCATCGACCTCGGCGGGGACGACGAGCTGGACGAACTCGACCCCGAGGACGAGGAGTTCGAGGACGCGGCGAACTACGCCATGGCGGCCGCGGCCGTCGCGGCGGGCGCCGACGTGTTCCTCGCGCTCGTCGGCGACGACGACCGGGAGGTACGGCTGGCCGCCCCCGGCGCCCTCGCCTCGCTCCACGGCGACCCGGCGCGGGTGCTGGTGCTGCTGCGGGAGCGGCTGACCGTGGAGACCGACACCGAGGTGCGGCTCGCGCTGGTGGAGGCCGTCGGCCGGATCGCCCTGCGGTACGAGTCGCTCCGGGACGAGACCGCCGACTGGCTCGGCTGGCTGACGGGCGCCGCGCAGGACCCGGCGCTGCGCCTCGCGGCCCTCGCCCAGCTCGCGCGGTGCGCCCCCGCGCGGCTCCCCGGTGACGTGGTCGCGACGGTGACCGAGCTGCTGGCCCGGGTGCGGGAGGCACCGGGGCGGGGCGAGGGGCCGGGCCGGGGCGAGTGGCCCGCACCGGGCGGCCGTCCGCTGCCGGGCGGTGCGGGGGGTGGAGGTGCGGGGGGCGGAGGTCCGGTGCACTCGGCCGGCCTGGACGAGCTCTGCGCCCTCACCGACTTCGCCGATCTGGGCGGTCTCGTCGGCCTCCCCGGTTTCCCCGGCCCCAGCGACGTCGCCGATCTGGCCGACCTTGCCGCCTTCGGCGGCCTGCCCGACGTCTCCGGCCTCGCCGACCCGGCCGAGCCGGCCGAGTACCGGCCGGGGGCGCCCACCCTGGTGGGCCGGCTGCGCGAACCGCGCGAGGAGCAGCGCGCCGGACGCGGCTCGGCGTGGGCCGACGACCTGCTCCGGACCCTGCACGGCGCACTCGACGACCGCGTCGAGGACCGGATCGCGCTGGTCACCGCCCAGCTGCGCAGCCCCGACCGGGGCCAGCGGGCGGACGCGGTGTGGATGTGCGGCGGGCTGGTGCGGACGTGGCGGGGGGCGTACGACGAGGTGGTGCGGCTCGTCGGGGCGCAGGTCGACGACCCCGACCCGCGGTTGCGGGAGGCCGCCGTGACGTGGCTGGAGACCCTGTTCGAGGTGGCCCGCCCGGCGGCGGACGCGCTGGCGGCCAGGGTGGCGGCCGAGTCGGCCCGCGCGGACCTCTGGGCGCCGGAGCGGGCGGCCGGCGGGTACGGGCCGGACGGCCGGTACGGAACGGGCGGCACGTACGGGACGGACGGCGGGCCGGTGGTGGGCAGTGCCCTGCTGGCTCTCACCCGTACCGGTGACGCGCGGGCGGTACCGGCGCTGGCCCGGGCGCTGGAGCGGCCCGGACTGGACGGGCGGCTCGCCCGCGCCATCACGCACCTGGGCGCGGCCGGCGCCCCGCTGGTGCCCGCGCTGCGGCACCGGCTCGGCCGGCTGCCGCTGGACGAGACGCTCGCGGAGGAGGCCGGGCCGCTGCTGCTGGCGCTGGCGCACCTGGGCGCGGCGGAGGCGCTGCCGGAGGTGCTGCGCGTCCTGCGCGGGGCGCCCTCGTTCCGCCGGGAGTGGGTGGTGGAGTCGTCGCTGCGGGCGCTGACCGCGTTCGGTCCCGCTGCGGCCGGGGCGGCGGGCGACCTGCGGGACCTGCTGGACGACCGCTCGGTGGCGGTGGTGACGTCGGCGGCGCGTGCGCTGGGGGCGGTGGAGGGGGACACGGCGGCCGTGCTGCCGCGGCTGCGCGCCCTGCTGCTGGCGCCGGACGCGACGCACCGCCGGGAGGCGGCCTGGGCGGTGGGCGCGCTGGGGCGGGCGGCCGGGGCGGCGGTTCCGGAGCTGCGGGCGTGCCTCGCGGCGCCCGGGGTGTGGCTGCGGGTCGACGCGGCCGTGGCGCTCACCCGGGTGACCGGGGAGGCCGGCGAGGCCCTGCCGGTGCTGGTGGGAGCCTGGAAGGAGAACCGTCACACCCGGGTGCGGATCGCCGAGTGCCTCGCGGAGCTGGGGCGGCTGCCGGCGGACGCGGCGCCGCTGCTGCGGGCGGAGCTGGCGCGGGCGCGGCGGCACAACGGGTCGGAGGGCACCTCGGGCGATCACGACGTCCACCAGGACGAGAGGCTGCTGGCGCTGTGCCGGCGGGCGACGGGCCACTCCGGAGAGGAGACCGCCGGATGATCATCTTCGGGACGAAGGGGTACCTGCGGCAGCTGGCGGTGCTGACGCTGGTGTGCGGCCGGTGCGGCAACTCCGCCGCGCACGCCCTGCGGAGGAGGACCACGAAGTTCACGCTGTTCTTCGTGCCGCTGTTCCCGGTGTCCAGGTCGTACCTGACGCAGTGCACGTTCTGCGGTGCGGAGGAACGGATTTCGCGGGAGCGGGCCGACGCCCTGCTGCCGGGCGGCTCGCGGGTGTCGTGACGGCCGGCGGGGCCCGTGGGGACGGGCCGGGTCGACAAAAAGGACTTCCGTACGAATAAGGTTTACGGGAAGACCGACCGACCCCGCCGCCCCCGGGCGCCGCGCCCGTCAGGAGCCCCGTGAGTCCGCACCGCCCGGCCGTGTACGCGGCGCTGCTGCTGCCCGGCACGGCGGTGGCCGCCCTGCTGGGGTCGGCGCTGCTGTCCGGGTGCGACGACGCGGGCGGGCTCGAGAGCGCGGGCCCCACCCCGACGGCCGTGGGCCCGGTGCGGCTGTGGCCCGACATGCCCCCGGTGACCGCGCCGCCGTACGACTACGGCGAGAGCGACAGTGCCCAGGTGCCGGGCGTCAGGGTTCCCGGCGGTGACGTCCACCGGGTCGACCCGGTCGCCGTCGTCCAGGCCGAGGTCGCGGCGCACCCCGAGGAGTACAGCGGCCCGGACGGGATGTACGCGGAGACGGCGACGGCGATCCGGGAGTGCGCGCGCTCGCCGCGGCGGTGCCCGGTGATGGCGCCGTACTACCGGGACCTCACCGGCGACGGCGAGGACGAGCTGATCGTCGGCATCCGCATGCCGGAGCAGCAGACCGGGCTGCGGGTGTACATGCCGGAGAAGGGCGGCCTGACCCGGATCATGTCCACCGTCGACCAGGTCGTGGGCGTCCAGCTCGCGGGCCGGGACCTGGTCGTGCGCGTGGTCTCGGCGGGCATCCCGGGGTACGAGTACCGGACCGCTTGGTCGTGGGACGGCCGGCAGCGGACGCTGCTGCCGACGCGCGACGAGATCGTCCGGGTGAAGCCGGCGCCGCCGGAGCCGTCCCCGTCGCCCCCGTCCGCGTCACCTTCCCCGTCCCCGTCGCCGTCGGGCGGTGCCTGATGCGGCGCCTGCGGCCGCCGGCCTGGATGGCCACGCTGACCTGGAAGGCCGGGGTCTTCATCACGGTGATGTGCTGTGCGCTGGCCGCGCTCCTGGGCGCGCTGGTGCACGTGTCGGTGACCCGTCAGACCGTGGACACGGCGCGTGAGAAGGCGCTCGACCGGCTGGAGGAGGTCACGCGCGCGTACGAGGCGGGCGAGCCGCTGCCGCGGTACGCGGGCGTCGACCCGGACGGCATCCCGTCCGGCCTGCGCGCCCTGGCGGTCCGGGGCGAGCGCGGCACGGTGGTGGCCGACGACCCGGAGGGCCGGCCCACCATCTGGGCGGCCGGGCCCGCCGACGGCCGGGCGCTCGCGGTGCGGGTGGACTACTCGTTGAGCGCGAGCACCATCAGCGGGCTGGACAAGGCGATCCTGGGCTCCTCGGTCCTGGCGATCGGCGCGACGCTGCTGGTCGGCTCCTTCGCGGTGACCCGCGTGACCCGGCGGCTGCACCTGACGGCGCAGGTGGCGCGGCGGATCAGCGCGGGCGATCTGGACGCCCGCGTCAACGACCCCCGGACCAGGGACCCGGCGCACCCTGAGGACGAGGTGGCGACGGTCTCGGGCGCGCTGGACACCATGGCGTCCACGCTCCAGGGCAAGCTGCTGAGCGAGCAGCGCTTCACGGCGGACGTGGCGCACGAGCTGCGCACTCCGCTGACGGGGCTGTCCGCGGCGGCCGAGCTGCTGCCGGCGGGCCGGCCCGCGGAGCTGGTGCGGGACCGGGTGAAGGCGATGCGGGCGCTGACGGAGGACCTGCTGGAGATCTCCCGGCTGGACACCCGCACCGAGACGGTCGACCTGGACGTCCACGAGCTGGGCCCGCTGGCCGAGCGGGTGGTGCGGGCGTCGGGCACCGCGACGGAGGTGCGGATCGTCCGGGACGCGCGCGTGGAGACCGACAGGCGGCGCCTGGAGCGGGTGCTGGGCAATCTGGTCGCCAACGCCCACAAGCACGGCCGCCCGCCGGTCGCCCTGACGGTGGACGGCCCGGCGGTGACGGTCCGCGACCACGGGCCGGGGTATCCGGAGTACCTCCTGGAGCACGGGCCGCAGCGGTTCCGGACGGAGAGCGGCAGCAAGGGCCATGGGCTGGGGCTGACGATCGCGGCGGGCCAGGCGTCGGTGATCGGTGCGGAGCTCCTCTTCCGCAACGCCCCCGAAGGCGGCGCGGAAGCCCGCCTGACGCTCCCGGCGGCACCGCCCGGCTGACGGAAGGGGCACGGCCCGGTCCGGCGGACCGCCAACCGTGTCATGTCCGACATGACGGATAACCGTTGCTACGTTGCGGACCATGACCGCAAAGCGCCGAGGCGTGGAACTGACCCTCCTCGTCGGCGCCGTCCTCATCTCCGTGCTCGGCTACGTCGACGTCGGCCTCGCCCGGAGCGGCGCCGTACCGCCGGACGCCGCCGCGTACGGGGCGGGGCTCGGGCTGCTGGCGCTCCTCGCGCACCTCGCCGTACGGTTCCGCGCCCCCTACGCCGATCCCCTGCTGCTGCCCATCGCGGTCCTCCTCAACGGACTCGGGCTGGTCCTCATCTACCGCCTCGACCTGGAGACCCCCGACGACCACGCAGCGCCCACCCAGCTCGTGTGGTCCACGCTCGGCGTGGCGTTCTTCATCGCGGTGGTCGTGCTGCTGCGCGACCACCGGACCCTGCAGGGGTACGCGTACGTGTCGGTCGCCGCCGCGCTGCTGTTGCTGCTGGTGCCGATCTTCTTCCCGGCGGTCAACGGCGCGAAGATCTGGATCAGGATCGGCGGGTTCTCCTTCCAGCCCGGCGAGTTCGCCAAGATCCTGCTGGCCGTCTTCTTCGCCGCGTACCTCGCGGCCAACCGCCACGCCCTCGCGTACAGTGGCCGGCGCGTGTGGGGCGTGCAGTTGCCGACCGGGCGCGTCCTCGGGCCGATCGTCGCGATCTGGCTGGTCAGCGTGGGCGTCCTCGTCCTGGAGCGGGACCTCGGCACCTCGCTGCTGTTCTTCGGGCTGTTCGTGATCCTGCTGTACGTGGCCACCGGCCGCACCGGCTGGGTCGCCGTCGGGCTGCTGCTCGCCTCGGCCGGGGCGTTCGTGGTCGGCGGGCTGGAGCCGCACGTCCACGGCCGGGTGGAGGACTGGCTGCACCCGTTCGCCTCCATCGAGGCGGGCCGGGGCCCAGGTCAGCTCGCCCAGTCGCTGTTCGCGTTCGCCGCCGGCGGGATGCTCGGCACGGGGCTGGGGCTGGGCGAGTCGGTGCTGATCGGGTTCGCCGCGAAGTCCGACTTCATCCTGGCCACCGCGGGCGAGGAGCTGGGGCTGGCCGGGCTGACGGCCGTCTTCCTGCTGTACGCGCTGCTGGTGGCGCGGGGGTTCGGGACGGGGCTCGCGCTGCGCGACCCGTTCGGCCGGCTGCTGGCCACCGGGCTCTCCTCGATCCCGGCCCTCCAGGTGTTCGTCATCACGGGCGGGGTGATGGGCCTGATCCCGCTGACCGGCATGGCCATGCCGTTCCTGGCGCAGGGCGGTTCGTCGGTGGTCACCAACTGGATCATCGTCGCCCTGCTGATCCGCCTCAGCGACTCCGCCCGCGCGCCCGAGCCGCGGGGCGCCCCGCCCGGCGCCGTCCTTCCCGTGGTGGAGGAGGTGCGGTGATCCGCTGCATCCGGCACGCCGCTGCGCTGTGTCTGCTCCTGCTCGCCGCGCTGCTGGTCAACGCCGTCCGCGTGCAGGTCTTCCAGGCGCCGGAGCTGGACCGCAACCCGGCCAACCGGCGCGTGGTCATGGCCCGTTACGCCGACCCTCGCGGCGACATCGTCGTGGACGGCGTCCCGGTCACCGGGTCGAAGGACACGCGCCAGCCGCTGCGGCACGAGCGGACGTACACCGACGGCCCCCTGTACGCGCCGGTGACCGGGCTCGCCTCGCAGACGTACGGCACCACCCTGCTGGAGAACGCCGAGGACCCGGTCCTGTCGGGTACGAGTCCCATGCTGGCGCCCTTCCCGTTCGTCCACGACCTCGGCCGCACCCGGCCGGCCGGCGGAAACGTCGTCACCACCGTCCGCGAGCCGCTGCAACGCCTCGCGTACGAGGGGCTGGCCGGCCGGCGCGGCGCGGTCGCCGCCGTCGAGCCGTCCAGCGGGCGCATCCTCGCGCTGGTCAGCAGCCCGTCGTACGATCCGGGTCTGCTGTCCGGCACCGGCCGTGAGGTGGCCGCGGCGTGGGCCCGGCTGAACGCGGCGCCGGACCAGCCGATGCTCAACCGGGCCCTGCGGCAGACCTATCCGCCCGGCTCCACGTTCAAGATCGTGACCGCGGCCGCGGCGCTGGACGCGGGCGTCGTGACGGACGTGGACGCTCCGACGGACGCGCCCGAGCCGTATCTGCTGCCCGGGACGCGGACGGTGCTCCCCAACGAGGCGAAGGGGTGCGGCAACGCCTCGCTGGCGTACGCGATCCGCTGGTCGTGCAACACCGTGATGGCCCATCTCGGGGTGAGGGTGGGGGCGGCGGGGATGCTCGACGCGGTGGCGCGGTTCGGCTTCAACGACGCCTCGCTGCGCGTCCCGTCGGCGGTCGCGAGGTCCAACTTCGACACCGAGATGACCCTGGACCGGCTCGCGCTCTCCGCGATCGGGCAGTACGACACCACGGCGACCCCGCTCCAGATGGCGCTGGTGGCCGCCGCGGTCGCCAACGGCGGCGAGATCGCCCAGCCGCACCTGGTGGACCGGACGACGACGGCGGACGGCGACACCGTCGCGCAGCACGTGCGCCGTACGTACCGGCAGGCGATGCTGCCGCCGACCGCACTGCGGCTGCAACAGCTGATGGTGTCCGTGGTCGACGGCGGGTCGGGCAGCAACGCGGCGATCGAGGGGGCACGGGTCGGCGGCAAGACCGGCACGGCGCAGCACGGGGTGGGGAACACCGGCACGCCGTACGCGTGGTTCATCGGCTGGGCGCAGGGACCGGGCACGGGCCGGCCCGCGGTGGCGGTGGCGGTGGTCGTGGAGGACGCGTCGGCCAACCGGGAGGACGTCAGCGGCGGTGGCAGCGCGGCGCCGATCGCCCGGTCGGTGATGGAGGCGGCGCTGCGCGAGGAGGAGCGGCGCGACGCCGAGCGGCTCGGCGCGCACCGGCGCGCGGTGGCGCCGCCGGTGCGGTGACCGGGGCTCAGCCGATCGGCGTGCGCATCTCGTTGCGGACCTTCAGGGTCAGCTCGGCGGCCTTCGCCAGGTCGGGTGCCGCGCCCTGCTGCCCGGCGGACAGCGCGTCGACGACGCCGACCGAGAGCGTGATGTTCTCGTCGCCCACGGCGCACATCGGGAAGCTCACCGCGCTGTCGGTGTCGGTGAGCACCTGGCACTCCACCGTGACGTCCGAGCCGGCCGGGGTGACGTCCTTCGGCGGGGTCTCGACCTTGGCGCTCTTCGCGGTGCCCGCGCCGTCGAGCATCGCCCGCCGCTGCTGGTCCGGCTTCTTGATCTGGCCGTAGAGCCCGGAGACGACCAGCACCTTGACCTGGCCGTCCTTCTCGGCGGTGTACTGGGCCACGGCGGCGCCCTCGGTGCGGACGAGGGGGCTGTGGGTGGTGTCCAGGATCTTCTTGCCCTCGGTGCCCGACATGTCCTGGGCGAGCTTGTACTCGCCGTCCACGAGCAGCTGGGGGACGACGAGTTTGTGCGTGGCCGCCGGGAAGGGGCTGTCGTCGCCGTCGAGGAGCATCGTGACGCCGTAGCCGAGGCAGCCGAGGAGGACGAGCGACCCGGCGACGAGCCCGGCGACCAGGCCGGTGCGCTTCCTGCGGGGCGGCGGCGCGCCGTACGGGCCGGGCACGGGTCCGGCGCCGTAGGGGCCGGGTCCGGGGTACTGCTGCGGGAAGCCGGGCTGGGCGCCGCCCCCGTACGGGCCGGGCTGGGCGCCGTAGGGGCCGGGCTGGGGGCCGCCGCCGTAGGGACCGGGGTGGGCGCCGTACGGACCGGTCGGCTGCTGGGGCGGAGGCGGCATGGTCATGCCCGTCAGGCTACGTCACGGGCCCGCGAGCACGGTCACGAGCCGCCCTCGGTGATCGCCTCCGTCACCTCGGCGACCCGCTCGGCCTCCTCGGTGGCGAAGCGTTCGCGGTCGAGCTGTTCGGCGATCTCCTCGTCCTGGGTCATCAGCAGGTCGAGGCTGGAGTCGCCCAGGTCGAAGACGCCCATGTCGACGTACGCCCTCTGGAGCCGCTCGCCCCACAGGCCGATGTCCTTGACGCAGGGGACGATCCGGCTGAAGAGCAGCTTGCGGAAGAGGCGGAGGAACTCGGACTCCTCCGAGAACTCGGCCGCCTCCTTCTTCGAGATGCCGAAGTTCTCCAGCACCTCCACCCCGCGCAGCCGGTCGCGCATGAGGTAGCAGCCCTCGATGACGAACTCCTCGCGCTCGCGCAGTTCGGCGTCGGTGAGCTGCTTGTAGTAGTCGCGCAGCGCCATGCGGCCGAAGGCGACGTGCCGGGCCTCGTCCTGCATGACGTAGGCGAGTATCTGCTTGGGCAGCGGCTTGTCGGTGGTGTCCCGGATCATGCCGAACGCGGCGAGGGCGAGGCCCTCGATGAGGACCTGCATGCCGAGGTAGGGCATGTCCCAGCGGGAGTCGCGGAGGGTGTCGCCGAGCAGGCCCTGGAGGTTGTCGTTGATCGGGTAGAGCATCCCGATCTTCTCGTGCAGGAAGCGGCCGTATATCTCGGCGTGCCGGGCCTCGTCCATGGTCTGGGTGGCGGAGTAGAACTTGGCGTCCATGTCGGGGACGGACTCGACGATCCGGGCGGCGCAGATCATCGCGCCCTGTTCGCCGTGGAGGAACTGGCTGAACTGCCAGGAGGCGTAGTGCCTGCGCAGCTCGCCCTTGTCCTTCTCGGTCATCTTCGCCCAGTGGCGCGTCCCGTACAGGGTCAGCGCCTCGTCCGGGGTGCCGAGGGGGTCGTACGGGTCGACCTCCAGGTCCCAGTCGATGCGCCGGGCGCCGTCCCACTGCTTGTCCTTGCCCTTCTGGTAGAGGGCGAGCAGCCGGTCGCGGCCGTCGTCGTAGTCCCAGCTGAAGCGGGCCGAGCCGGTGGCCGGGACCTGCCAGACCGGTTCTCCCGGATCCTTGGTGTAGAGGTCGTGCGTCGACACGGACGGCTCCTTCGCCTGTGCGCTGACGGGTAGTTGGCAGGCTCACACGTTGGTAGACGCCGGGTCAACAAGTCGGGCACAGGGGATTGACGCTCTTGCTGACAGGCAGTCTCATAAGGGATGACCCCCAGTAACGCCAACTGCGCGAGGTGCCCAGAACATGACGACCGTGCCCGAACGCGACCTGCGTCTGCTCCGCGACGCGCTCGGCCCGCTGCGGGACCGCGAACAGGTCGCCGAGCGTCTGCTCGAGTCCAGCGCCAAGCACTCCTTCGACCCCGACAAGGAGCTCGACTGGGACGCGCCGCTGGAGGACGGCAAGTGGTTCTGGCCGCCGGAGCTGGTCTCCCTCTACGACACCCCGCTGTGGCGCCGGATGTCCGAGGAGCAGCGGATGGACCTGGCCCGCCACGAGGCCGCGTCCCTCGCCTCGCTCGGCATATGGTTCGAGATCATCCTGATGCAGCTCCTGGTCCGCCACATCTACGACAAGTCGGCCACCAGCCAGCACGTGCGGTACGCGCTCACCGAGATCGCGGACGAGTGCCGCCACTCCATGATGTTCGCCAGGATGATCCAGAAGGGCGGGGCACCGGCGTACCGGGTGCCTCGCGTCTACCACAACATGGCGCGCGTGCTGAAGACCGTGTCCACCACCCCCGGTTCGTTCGCCTCGACGCTGCTCGGCGAGGAGATCCTCGACTGGATGCAGCGCCTCACCTTCCCCGACGAGCGCGTCCAGACCCTGGTGCGCGGCGTGACCCGCATCCACGTGGTGGAGGAGGCCCGCCACGTGCGGTACGCCCGCGAGGAGCTGCGCCGCCAGATGGTCACCGCCCCGCGCTGGGAGCGGGAGCTCACCCGGGTCAGCTGCGGCGAGGCCGCCCGGGTCTTCTCCGTCTGCTTCGTCAACCCCCAGGTGTACGAGAACGTCGGCCTCGACCGGCGCCAGGCGGTCGCCCAGGTCAAGGCGAGCGGCCACCGCCGCGAGGTCATGCAGTCCGGCGCCCGGCGGCTGACGGAGTTCCTCGACGACGTCGGCCTGCTCCAGGGCCTCGGGGGCAGGCTGTGGCGGGCTTCCGGCCTCCTCGCCTGAAGCCCGCCACCACCGGGCACGGGGCGGAGTTACGCTGCGGGCATGACCAGTGCCGCCACGCCCGCACCCGCGTACCGACGGCTCAGCGTCGAGGAGCGCCGCACCCAGCTCCTCGGCGTCGCCCTCTCGCTCTTCGCGCACCGGGCGCCGGACGAGGTCTCCCTCGACGACGTCGCCGAGGCGGCCGGCGTCTCGCGCCCGCTCGTGTACCGCTACTTCCCGGGCGGCAAGCAGGAGTTGTACGAGGCGGCCCTGCGGTCCGCCGCCGACGTGCTGGAACTGTGCTTCGCGGAACCGGCCGTGGGCCCGCCGACCGAGCGGCTCACCCGCGTCCTCGACCGGTACCTCGCCTTCGTCGACGGGCACGACGCCGGGTTCAGCGCCCTGCTCCAGGGCGGCAGCGTCGCCGAGACGTCCCGGACCTCCGCGATCGTCGACGAGGTGCGGCGCGCCGCCGCCGAGCAGGTCCTGCTGCACCTGGGCGTACCGGACCCGGGGCCGCGGCTGCGGATGATGGTGCGCACCTGGATCGCCGCGGTCGAGGCGGCGTCCCTCATCTGGCTGGACGAGGACAAGCAGCCGCCCGCGGCGGACCTGCGCGCCTGGCTGGTGGACCATCTGATCGCCCTGCTGACGGCGACCGCCTCGACCGACGAGCAGACCGCCGGGGCGGTGGCGGTGCTGCTGGCGCAGGAGACCGCGGAGGGCCCGGTGGGCACCCTGGCACGCCGGGTGCTGCCCGTGGTGGGCGACGGCGCGCACCTGCTGTGACACTGGCTGCGTGAGAAGCGAGAACACCCCTTTCCACGGCGGCCCCCTGGACGGCCGGGCCCTGCCCGTGCTGACCGGCATGACCGGTCACCCGCCCAAGTGGTACACCGTGCCGGTCCCGGACGGCGACGGCGGCCCGGCGACCGTCCACACCTACCGCCGCGTCCCGGCCGGCTACAGCAGGCGGCTGGGGCTCCAGCGCGGCTGGAAGTACGAGTACGCGCCCGAGGGCCGCGAGCGGCGCGAGCTGAAGTGGCCCTGGTCACGGAAGTCGTAGGATCACGGGCATTCGCGCCGCCGTGCCGCCAGAGGGGGAGCTTCCGCATGGACCCGTCGTCGCCGCTCCAGCCGATCGCACCCCTGGGGGACGGTGACCCGCGCCGCTGCGGGGCGTACACCGTGCTCGCCCGGCTGGCCGGGTCGGCGAGCGCGGTGCGGTATCTGGGCCGGGACGGTGACGGGACGCCGGTGCTGCTCACCGTCGCCCCGGCCGCGCTGGCGGAACTGGCCGCGTTCCGCCGCCGGTTCGCCACCGAGGCGCGCACGGCGGAGCGGCTCGCCGGGGGCCGGGTGCCCGAGATGCTCGCCGCGGCCCTCGACCGCCCGCCGCTGTGGACGGCCACCCCCTACGTGCCCGCGCTCACCCTCGGCGAAGCGGTCGCCCTCGCCGGGCCGTTGCTCGCGCGGACCGTACGGGTGCTGGGCGCGGGGCTGGCCGAGACGCTGTCGCGGGCCCACACGACCGGCACGGTCCTCCACGGCCTCGCCCCCGGGACGGTGCTGCTGGCGGCCGACGGGCCCCGGCTGACCGCGTTCGGCCCGCTGGGCGCCGCCGAGTCCGCCAGTGCCGGCCCGGCCGGCCGGCTGTCGGTACGGCTCGGCTACCTCACCCCCGAGCAGGTCGCCGGGCACGAGCCCGGTCCGCCGTCGGACGTCTTCGTGCTGGGGCTGCTGCTGGCGTACGCCGCGACCGGCACCCCTCCGCTGGCGGACGCGGCCGCCATCGCGGACGCCGAACCCGTCCTCGGCGCCGTCCCGCGGGAGCTGCGCCCCCTGATCGCCCGGTGCCTCGCCAAGTCCCCGGAGGACCGCCCCACGGCCGGCGAGGCCGCGGCGGCCCTGGCCCCGGAGGACGCCTCGCCCCCCGCCCCCGACGGCTGGCTCCCGGACCCGCTGCGCGCGGCACTGGACGACCGGGCCGGGCAGGTGGCGGCGCTG
Organism: Streptomyces ficellus; assembly: GCF_009739905.1. NCBI lineage: Bacteria > Bacillati > Actinomycetota > Actinomycetes > Kitasatosporales > Streptomycetaceae > Streptomyces > Streptomyces ficellus. Next base: position 2,393,436 of record NZ_CP034279.1, read on the forward strand.
CTGGAAACCGGTTCCGCCGGACAGGACCCGCGGGCGGACCTCGACGGGCGGACCGTGCGGGTGGGGCGGCAGGGGCGGAGGGACGCCGGGACCACCGAACCGGCCGTGGCCCGGCCGCGCGAGGCGGCCGACGTGCGCGGGGTGCTGCTCCCGCCCGCCCCGCCGGTGCGGGCGCAGGCGGCACCGGCGCCCGCCCTGCCGGTGCCGTTCCCGTCGCCGCCGGCGCCCGCTCCGCCTCGCGGTGCCGGAACCTCCCGGCGCGGGCTGTTCACGGGGCTGGCCGCCGGGGTGACCGGCGCCGTCCTCGGAGGCGGGGGCGTCCTCGCGTTCGCCCCCGGTGGCGGCGAGGAGCGGCGTACCGACGCCAAGCCCGCCGCCCGGCCGCGTCCCGCCGTCGCCGGGGTGCCGCCGCGGCCCCGCTGGGCGTACGAGCACCCGGCGGGCGCCGGGACCACGCTGAACGCCGCGGTGTGGCGGGACCGGACGCTGGTCCTCACCTCCGACGCCCACACCACGGCCGTCGACCTGGCCACCGGACGGCGCCTGTGGCAGCGCGCCGAGGCGGCGTCCGCGCACCCCGCCGTGGCCGTCGGGAACGGCCCGCTGCTGGTCGTCGGCGCCGACGGGTTCCGGCTCCTGTCGCCGGAGGACGGCACCGTGCGCGGGCGGGTGACGCCGACCGGCGGGTTGCGTCCGGCGGCGGTCGCCGGGCAGTCCGGCACGGTGGTCTGGTTCACCGGGACCGCCGCGAGCCGCACGTACCTCGTCGCGTACGACGTCGCCCGGTCCGAGGAGCTGTGGCGGATCCAGGTGCCCAACGGGCGGCCCCCGTTCCCCGCCGCCTACGAGGTGCTCGCGCTGCGGCCGGACGCCCTCGTCGTGCGACAGGACCCGCGCTCGCTGACGGCCGCTCAGGTCAAGGCCGCGAAGGGGCTCGCCCTCTTCTCCTCGCACGACCGGGCGACCGGCGCCCGCCAGTGGTTCCGGCCGTTCGGCGGGGCGGTGCCGGGCGGTGCGGTGGCGGGTGACGGGTCGGGGCGGCTGTACGCGGCGGTGGCGGGCGGCCTGCAGGCCTTCGACACGCGGACGCGTCGCCCGCTGTGGCGGCTGGCGGGTGGCTCCGGCTTCGGCCGCGCCCAGGTGCGGGGCGGCACGCTGTACGTCGCCGACCGCTCCCAGACGGTGTACGCGGTCGACGCGGCGACCGGCAGGGCGCGCTGGCGACGCGTGACGGAGGCAGCGGCGGGCGGGGACCTGCCGGACGTCACGGTCGGCGGAAACGGCCGCACCCTGCTCGCGGCGGACGGTGCGCAGGTCACCGCGTTCGCGGCGGGCGACGGGCGGCGGCTGTGGAAGTTCCAGGACGCCGGGGTGCGGGAGCCGGGCGGCCGGGAGACACCGGCGGGGTACGGCGTGCTGGCCGCCGGGGCGGCCGGTGTGGTGGTGCGCCGGGACCGGACGTTCTACGGGCTGCCGGTGGAGTAGCCAGGACGGGTGACCGCGGGGGCCCGATCCGCCCCCTCACGCAGTTAATGCGCTAGTCATATCAACCTCCGCTCCATAGTGGGAGCGGAGGTGATGACATGTCAGGAAGACTGCGGCGTTCGGTACGCGCCGCCGCCGTGATCGCGCTGCTGGCCACGCTGCCCGCCGCCCCCGCGACCGCCGCGCCCGAGCCGCCCGCCGACGAGCCGGCGGCCCCCGGTCCGGCCGACCTCGAGCCGGCCGCGCCCGAGCTCGCCGCCCCCGAGTCCGCCGCCCCCGAGTCCGCCCTCCAGTCCGCGTCCGGGTCCGCGGTCCCGGCCGGCGTACCGGAGCTGCTGGCCCGGCTGCGGACGCTGTACCAGCAGGCGGAGGAGGCGACCGAGACGTACAACGCCACCGAGGAGGCGCTGAAAACCCTCACCGCCGAGACGAAGGAGCTCACCGGCTCCCTGACCCGGACCCGCGACTCCCTCGCCCGCGCCCGCGCCGAGGCCGGCCGGCTGGCCCGGGCCGAGTACCAGGGCCGGAGCGACTTCTCCTCCCCCCTGCGCCTGCTGCTCGCCCGCGACCCCGACCACGCCCTGGACCAGCACCTGCTGCTCCGGCGCGCCACCCGCGAACAGGCGGCGCTGGTGACCCGGCTGGAGAAGGGCGAGAAGCGGGCGGACGAGCTGGCGACGGCGTCCCGCCGGGCCCTGGACCGGGAACAGACCCTCGCCGAGCAGCGGAAGGAGGCGCGCGACGCCGTCACCGCCCGGCTGAAGGAGGTGGAGGAGACCCTCGCCGCGCTGTCGGACGACGAGGTGGAGGAGCTGACCGCCCTGGAGGAGACGGAGACGGCCGACGCCCAGCGCGCACTCCTGGAGACCGGCGAGCTCGAAGGCGCCCGCACACCTTCCGGCCTGGGCGAGGACGCCCTCGCGTACGCCGCCGACCAGATCGGCAAACCGTACGTCTGGGGCGCCGAGGGCCCGGAGTCGTTCGACTGCTCGGGGCTCACCTCCCGGGCCTGGGAGAAGGCCGGCCGCGCCATCCCCCGCACCAGCCAGGAGCAGTGGCGCACCCTGCCGAAGGTGCCGCTGCGCTCCCTGCGCCCCGGCGACCTCGTCGTCTACTTCCCCCGGGCCACCCATGTGGCGATCTACCTCGGCGACGGCAAGGTGATCCAGGCCCCGCGCCCCGGCGCCCGCGTCAAGGTCTCCCCCATCGCCGCCAACCCGCTCCTCGGCGCGGTCCGCCCCGACCCGGCGGCCCGGCCGCTGCGCTCCTACACCCCGCCGGAGCTCCCCGCCGGCGCGGCGGGCGGCTCGGACGAGGGGAACGACGAGGGCTGATGGCCTGCGGTCCCTACCGCTGCCGGGCGAGCGCCCGCCCCAGGAGGCGGGCGCCGTCGGGGAACGCGCCGGGGTTGGGGCCGGAGTAGTTGAGACGGAGGTACGCCCCGGTCGGCTCGGCGGGGAACCACTCCGTACCGGCGGCGACGACCACGCCGGCCGCCTCGCAGTCCGCGACGAGCCGCCCCAGGTCGGTGGCGTCCGGCAGCCGGACCCAGAGGTTGAGCCCGCCCGGGGGCACCGCCTCGACCCGGGCGTCGGGGACGTGCTCCTGGAGCGCGCCGACGAGCAGGTCCCGCCGGGCGGCCAACTGGTGGCGCAGGCCCCGCAGATGGGTGCGCCAGGCGGGCTGGGTGACGACGTCGAGCGCGACGGTCTGGAGCAGACCGCTGACGTACATCGACTCGGCCTGCGCGTCGGCGAGGATGCGTTCGCGGGCCGGCCCGCGCGCGGTGATCGCGGCGATCCGGACGGCCGGCGAGACGCTCTTGGTGAGGGACCGCAAGTGGATGACGTGCCCGCTGTCGTCCCGGGTGGCGAGCGGGACCGGCTCCGCGTCGATGCCGAAGTCGTGCGCCCAGTCGTCCTCGATCAGGTACGCGCCGTGGCCGCGGACGGTGTCCAGGACCCGGTCCGCCAGCTCGGGCGACCACCGGGCGCCGGTGGGGTTGGCGAAGTTCGGCTGGGCGTAGAAGGCGCGGGCCCCGGTCTGGCGGAACGCGCGGGCCAGCTCGTCGGGGTCCGGGCCGTCGGGTCCGCTGGGGACGGGGACGACCCGTACGCCGGTCCGGGCGGCCGCCAGGATCGCGCCCCAGTAGGTCGGCGACTCCACCAGCAGCGGCCGGCCCGCGCCGACGACGGCCCGGAAAGTGGTGGTGAGCCCGCTCTGGCTGCCGGGGAGGACGACGACGTCGCTCGGCGCCGGAGGGGCGGTCCCGGCGGGTGTCACCGTGCCGAGTTCGGTGGCGAACCAGGCCTGGAGCTCGGGCAGTCCCGCGGCCGGCGGGCGGTTCACGGCGGCGTCGCCGCGGGCGGCGCGGGTGAACGCGGCCCGGACCAGGCGCTCGGGCAGCAGTTCCCGGTCCGGGTAGCCGGCGTGCAGCGCGATCACGTCGTTGGGGAAGGTCCGCAGAGCGGTGGACAGTTGCGGACCGCGGTGCGGGGGCGCCCCGAGGGCCGCGGTCTGCCACCCGTAGTCGTTGGGGCGCGCCACGCGGACCGCCCGGACGAAGGTCCCCACACCGGGCCGGCTCTCCACCGCGCCGCGCGCCGCGAGGGTCCGCAGCGCCTTCTGCACGGTGACCGGGCTGGCCCCGTACCGGGTGACCAGGGTGCGGGTGGACGGCAGCTTGGCGCCCGGTGCGGCGCTCGCGATCCAGGCGTCGAGGTCGGCGACGATCCTCGCACTGCTATCGTTGTTCATGAACGACAACAGTAGCGCTACTCTGCTTGAGCCACAGGTGCTATCCCCGGCCCGTACCGGTCTCGGCTGGGGCCTCCTCGGGGTGGCGGCCTTCTCCCTCACCGTCCCCCTCACCCGTGTCGCGGTCGGTGGCGGCGGGCTGTCCCCGCTGTTCGTCGGCTCCGGCCGGGCGGTGATCGCCGCGCTCCTCGCCGCCGTCGCGCTGGCCGTCACGAGGCAGCGGCCGCCCCGTGGCGCGCAGTGGGCCCGGCTCGCGGTCGTCGCCGGCGGCGTGGTCGCCGGCTTCCCCCTCCTGACCTCGTTCGCCCTGACCACCGCGTCGGCCGGGCACAGCGCCGTGGTCATCGCGCTCCTGCCGGCCGCGACCGCGGTCATCGCCGTCCTGCGCACCCGCGAACGGCCCCCGGCCCGCTTCTGGCTCATGGCCGCCGCCGGCGCCCTCGCCGCGATCGGGTTCGCCTCGCTGCGGGGCGGCGGGTCCGGCGGCCTCCACTGGTCCGACCTGCTCCTGATCGTCGCGGTCCTCGCGGCCGGCGTCGGGTACGCGGAAGGCGGCCTCCTCTCCCGGGAGCTCGGCGCCTGGCAGACCATCTCCTGGGCGCTCGTGCTCTCCGCGCCCCTGATGGTCGCCCTCACCGCCTACTCGGCCGCCCAGCACCCCCCGGCCGGCACCCCCGGCGCCTGGGCCGCCTTCGCCTACCTCGGGGTGATCAGCATGTTCCTCGGCTTCTTCGCCTGGTACCGCGGCCTCGCCATCGGCCCGATGGCCCAGGTCAGCCAGATACAGCTCGTCCAGCCGGTGATGACCATCTCCTGGGCGGCCCTCCTCCTGCACGAGGACGTCACCTGGTCCACCGTGCTCGGCGGCCTCACCGTCATCGCCTCCGCCGCCCTCGCGGTCCGCACCCGCCTCAACCGGGCGCCGGGCACCGCCTGACACCGCCTGCCACACTCCGGCCATGAACGGGGCGAGCGGGACGACGGACTGGGCACTGCTCCCCGCGACGCCGCAGGACGTCGAGGCCCTCGCGGAGCTGCGGGCCACCGTGATGCGCCCGGACCTGGAACGCCTCGGACGCTACGACGCGCACCGGGTGCGCCAGCGCCTGCGGGACACCTTCTCCCCCCGGCACACCTCCCTCGTCCGGACGGTCCGCGAACTCGTCCTGCGTGGCAGCCCCGCCCGTCGGCTCTACGAGCCGCCACGGCTTCACCCTCGAGTCCGAGGACCCCGTCGACGTGTACCTGGTGCGCCCGGCGGGGCGAGTAAAAGAGGGTCCGGGCAGCCCGGTGGAAGCGCCCGCACTTGCTAGCGAGCGAAGGTCAGGGGCCCGATGACCCGCTCAGGGTGGTGCACCCACACCCGCTCCCCGTGCGGCCCCACCGACAGCCCCAAGTCCTCAGCCGGCGGGGAGCCGAGAGCGGCGTACTCCCCGTACACGCGCTCCACCTCCTGCCAAAGGTCGCGGGTCCCGTACTCGTACGCCTCCCCGCCCGTGCTGGCGGTGGCGGCGCTCCCGTGGCGGTCCTGCAACCACACCTGCACTCCCGTCTCCTGCTCGGCGTGCACCATACGCACCCCGGGCAGACGCGCACCGGCGTACAACGCGAACCCGAGTGTCAGCAGCTGGTACGGGTCGACGCTCGTCCGGATAGACCGAGCCGACGCCCTGTCGACGGGCGCGGGGGCCGGCGGCCGGTGGGAGCGCATGGGCATGTACGACGCCTCGCCCCGGAACCGGCCCGATGCGGTGCCCTGCCCGCCACTCGTGAGCTGAACGACAGCTCCGCTCCAGAAGTCCCGGTCCATCGGTGCCACGAGGACACCACCCGCGCCGAGTTGCCGTACCAATGGGTACGGGATGTGCCGCAGCGCGCATGTGGAGATGACACGGTCGAAAGGGGCCTGGTCCGGCCAGCCCTCTGCACCGTCCCCGCAGGCCAGGTTCGGCCGGTACCCGGCCGCGCGGAGTACGGCGACGGCGTGATGGGCAAGGCCGGCATCGATCTCGATGCTGTGCACGAGTGCGTCCCCCAGCCGCCGTGACAGAAGCGCGGCGACGTACCCGGACGCGGTGCCGATCTCCAGCACTCGCTGACCGTCTTCGACGAGCAACAGCCGCAGCATGCGGGCAACCATCGACGGTTGCGAGTTGCTCGACGTGGCGATGCCCGCTTCGTCCGGTTTCCCGTCGTCGACCTGGAGGACGACCGGCTCGTCCGAGTGGATGAGCGCGAGCCGCTCCGCCTCGGTGGTAACCGGCTCGCAGGTGAGGAGGCCCTGTCGCCATACCTGGCGGGGAATGAAGGGCTCCCGGGGAACGGCGTGCCACACGGCTCGCCAGGTCTCATCGAGCAGACCCCGTCCGTAGAGGTGCTCCACGAGCGCGGCGTGCCCCCGCCCATCCCTTGGGTCGGTCGCCACATCAGCTCCCGTCGCACTGCTTGCTGGGACCGAATCCGTCGGGGGACGGCGGTGCGGGCGGTGGCGCCCACGGTTTGTCGGACGGCTCCCCGCCGTGCTTGCCTCCGTCGGCCGTCATGCTGTTCATCTGTGCCTCCTTGAGGTGTGCCCGGCGCTTGCTCTGGTACCAGGCCAGTGCAGACAAGTTGTCGTCCAGCGGCGCGGCCAGACCGGGCGCGTGTGTGGGGCAAGCCAGGACGTCCATCCCGCCCCTCACCGCCACCACGCGCAGTCGCTCGCCCGACCCGCACAGGGCGCACTGCCGGGTCACCTCGGCGACACCAAGTTCCCGCTCCTCGCGGATCACTCGCCGGGTGCCGTCCTGGGCCACGCGGTACACCTTGATCGTCATCATGAGTCGCTCCCCTATCACTCCCGCGGGAGCATTCCGGCCGAATACCGAACGCCCCTGCCTCCGCGACTCGATGATGGTCGTCATCGGTGATGGGAATACAGGTCATCGGGTGGCCATGGACGGCCACGTGACGGCCGTGGCCGACAGGGCGCTCAGTGGCGACGCAGACTGGCAGCATGAGCCGTAACGACGCATTGCGTGCCGCGCGTCTGCGCCGCGGCTGGCGCACCGTTGAGCAAGCCGCTGCGAACCTGTCCGAACACGGCCAAGGGCTCTTGGCAGATCGGCACTTCGCGGTTTCTCCGCGCACGTGGCGACGTTGGGAGGGCGCACGGCCGGGCTGGCCGTCTCAGGACACCGCGATCGTGCTGCACGATGCCCTCGGACAGTGGCCGGAGGACCTCGGATTCACCACTCCGCCGGGCTGGATCCGGCCCGAGCACCACGCGGAGGTCGATGTGCTGCGACACACCTTCGTCTCCGTGACGGCCGCCGCCCTCGTACCGGGACCGAACACCCGCCAGCATGTGGATCCGGCACTCGTCGACTACTTCCAGCAGCAACTGGAGGGCCACTACCGCGCCGACATGCTTCTCGGCCCGCATGACCTCATCGGAACGGTGTCCGCCCAGTACCAACTCATCGACAAGCTGATCAGATCCGCACAGGGTGAGACCCGGCGGAGCCTCCTCCGCGTCGGTGCCGCCTATGCCGCACTCGTCGGCTGGCTCTACCAGGACGCCGGCGACCTCGAAGCGGCTGCATTTTGGCGAGGGGTTACTCAAGAAATCGCCGTGCGCTCGCGCGATCGCCAGCTGATCGGCTACAGCCTGGTCAACCAGGCCCAGGTGCGGACCGACCTCGGTGACGGCCCGGCTGTCATCGACCTCTGCGAGGCCGTCCTCGACGAATCCGAGCGACTCGTACCGAAGGTCAGGATCATGGCCTTGCAACAGCAGGCCCACGGCGCGAGCCTCAACGGCGATCGCAGATCCGTCGACCGGCTCATCGATGACGCCGATGGACTACTCCCACGCGTCGAAGACGACCTCCCCTGGGGCAACGCTTGCAGGCGGACGCCCGGCTACCTGCAGGTCCAGAGGGCGACGTGCTACGGAAGGCTGGGGCTCGGCAAGGAGGCCGTCGCTCTCTGGCCGCAAGTCCTCGCACTCGTACCGGAGACGGCACGACGAGACCGTGGGGTCTACCTGGCGCGCTACGCCACCGCCGCCGCGCATGCGCGCGAGCCGGAGCTGGCCCTCGAGATCGCTCGGCCCGGGGTCGAGATCGCGGTCGAGACCCGCTCAGCGCGCATGGCTCGGGAGTTGGCCACCCTGGAACGTGCCGTGCGCCCATGGCACGATGCCCGGGTCGGCCGGGATCTCGCCGAGGTCCTGGCGCCGGTGACCGATGGGGAGTGACGGTGGCAGACCCACTGAGCGAGGCGGAGATCGCCACGCACCTGGAGAATGTGCCGAACTGGCGACGCGTCGGTGACTCGATCACAGCCGCCTACCGCATCCGGTATCACGGCGGCGTCGCCATGATCGTGCACGTCGCCGACATCGAACGGCTCATCAGCCACCACGCGGACATCGACCTGCGTTGGGACCACGTCCGCTTCACGGTCACCACGCACGACGCCGGCTACAAGCTGACACTTGCCGACTTCGACCTCGCCCAGCGCATCGACAAGATCGCACATGCTCACGAGGCTGTATCCCTAGTTGATGACTAACTGGCCGTTGGGTCCCTTCGAATGGGAAGGCCAAGTGTACTTTTGATCGAGTCGGTGAAAACCCTAGTCTTTGCCACGTCAAGCGTCAGCTTTGCCCCCTCGAGTGACCTATTCACAGCATCAATTCCCGCCTCGAAGGCAGCAACGGCTCGACCGTTGTCCCACAGTACGGAGCAGATGCCCGCGCAATAGCCCTCCATCTTGTTAGCGTTCAGGCTCGGCATCTCCAAGCCGCCAGCGATGTACCGGAGCGCCATGAGTAGCTGATATCGGGCTGGTTTGTACTGAACGGGGATGCCTCCGTTACGAAAGAGGAATTCCAGCTTGAAGTGTGCATAGGCGGCCACGTAGTAAGGCTCGAGCTTGTGCGCAGGGTTGAAAATTCGCTCCCCAACCTGAGTCTGCAGATCCCCATAGTAGCTAATAGCCCTATGGGGTTCATCCAGGAACATAGCAGCAAATGAGCGAATTTGCTGAGACTTGGTAATAATCCGGACCTTTTTGATACCGGAGACGGCATTGTACTGCTTGGACCGGCGCTCGTAATAGAGCTTTTCCACATCGCTGTAAGAGGCAAGAAAACTTTCCAACTTCTTGGAAAAGGCGCCGAGAGCAAACAGATCCTCGTTGGTGACTTGCGTTTGCCGATTCGTTGCGGTCACAATCGAATTGACTACGTCATCGTCCTGCGTCGCGACAATTTTCAATGGAACTTAAATTTCATCCGTCAAGTATTCTTGCTGCTCAAAAAGAACATGGCTGGTTTGACAGCCGTTCACGATCTGATAGTCGGAAATCGCAACCTTATCACGCGTGGTGGAAAGCTCGCGAGCAACAATAGTTACACCATTATTCAGAACAACGAAACGACCCTTAGAAGAGTCATCGCGCAGCGTCTTCTGAATGTCTGCATTTACGGAGTTGTACTCCTGGAAGTCGCGCACGTTGTCGTTGAACAAGGACTTCCGGATATTTCCAGCATGGTCCGTCAATAGTTTGATGAACTCCTTTGCTGGAAGAACACCTAGGTACGCTTCTGCTACACCAGAAATGTCCGGCAGAAGAACCTTCCCAGGGAAGACAAACTCAGTCGTTACGCTGTTCTTTGTGCGCAAGTAACTGGCATGCAGTTCGTCCGCCCCCATCGGAGTGAACACAACATCCGAGAACAGACCCGTGTCTTTAAGTTTGTTAACCCGTCCGCGAATCTTGGCGGCCAAGTAGTCGTCAGACTTCCACTGGCCCGTCGTAACGTAGTTCAACCGACACTGTGGCTTCCCTCTGCGGAATTTAAGACTGCTCTCATAAATAACCTGCATGATATCGCGGCACTTGGCGACTTCAGTATTGACCGGGAGACTGATCGACTCTTCGAAGAATTCGTCGACACCATCGAAGAATCCTGAAATCTGATCTCCGCTGAACTTGCTCGACGTTTTGGCCTGAATGAAGCAGAACGTCACGTCCAGCGAGCCGCTGACGCCTAGCACTCCGACGACCTCGTCCGTCGAGTTAACGAGTGTCCCGTTCACGATGATGCCGATTCCATCAATGGCCAGATCATTTCCGCCGCCTGTATGGACATCGGTGACATTGAATTCATCATCGTAAGCATCAGAGATGACACAGTAGTCAGCGAACAGCTCAAAGGCAGTAGATTCCGGCGCCGACTCGATCGACTGCTCTTGCCGAAACGTGTCCAAGTAGACTTTGGTGACGCGGTCCATCAGCATGCCCCCGTGCGTTTTCCCAAGAGGAATGGCTGCTCTCACAGCTGTCAGGCAGCAGGCTAGCCCCTCATGGAGTGGGTCCGGAGGAGAAAACGAGAACTACCAGCCGGTATGGCCACGATGCGCGTGTTGCTGTAGCCGACCGTGGACGAGAGATTCGGCCGCGCGATACAGCGATGGCACATAGGGCGTCGTGGTGGCAAAGTAGGACAAACAGCTGCCCAACCGATGGTGGTTGGGCAGCCGGCAGTCCTCAGCTGGCGACCATGGTCGACATAGCACGGCAGTTGGTCAGTGCGACGAGCAATCCAGCCAGACTGGCCGAGTGTCGTTAGCCCTCGGTGACCGACGCCAGGTAGGCGGCCGTCTTCTCCGGGTCGTAGAAGAAGTTCTCGAAGTCGGCCGGGTCGTTGAAGCCGTTGGCGAAGCGGTTCGCGACCGGCTGGAGGCCGCCCGCGGCGCCGATGAGGTTCAGGACGTGCTCCGGGGGGACGCCGAGCATGGCGTTGGTCCACTTGGTGACGTGCTGGGCGGTGTCCCAGTAGCGGTCGAAGGTCTGCCGCATCCACGCCTCGTCGAACGGCCCGTCGCCGTGCTCCACGATGGACGACAGGTACGACGCCGCGCACTTGGAGGCCGAGTTGGAGCCCTGGCCGGTGATCGGGTCGTTGGCCACGACCACGTCCGCGACGCCGAGGACCAGGCCGCCGCCGGGGAGCCGGCCGACGGGGTTGCGGACGGTCGGGGCGTAGCGGCCGGCGAGGGTGCCGCCCGCGTCGGTGAGCTCGACCTTGGTGGCGCGCGCGTACTCCCAGGGCGTGAACCGCTCCATCAGCTCCAGCGTCAGCGCCAGGTGCTCGGAGGGGTCCTTGACGCCCTGGAAGACGTCCAGCGGGCCGCCCGGTATGCCCTCCCAGAACAGGATGTCCGCCCGGCCGCTGGTCGTCAGCGTCGGCATCACGAACAGCTCGCCCACGCCCGGCACCAGGTTGCAGCGGACCGCGTCGAAGTCGGGGTGCTCGGGGCGCGGGCCGAGGCCGTGGACGTACGCGACCGCCAGCGCGCGCTGCGGCTCGCTGTACGGGGAGCGGGAGGCGTCCCGGCCGAACATCGACACCAGCTCGCCCTTGCCGGCGGACACCAGCACCAGGTCGTAGGTGCGGGAGAAGTAGTCCAGGTCGGAGACCGCCGCGCCGTGGATCACCACCTGGCCGCCGCGCTGCGAGAAGGTCTCCATCCAGCCGGCCATCTTCACGCGCTGGTCGACGGACTGGGCGTACCCGTCGAGCTTGCCGACCCAGTCGACCGGGCGCGAGCCGTCGGGCGCGCCGACCGAGACGCCGAGGCCCTCGATGCGCGGGGCCTGGGACTCCCAGAAGTTGATGCCGAGGTCCCGCTCGTGCTGGAGCGCGGTGTGGAACATGCACTGCGTGGACATGACCCGGCCGGTCCGGATCTCGTCCGCCGTGCGGTTGGACATCAGGGTGACCTCGTACCCCCGCGACTGGAGTCCGAGGGCGAGCTGGAGACCGGACTGCCCGGCTCCGACGATGAGTATCTTCCGCATCGAAGGGTCTCTTTTCCTTACTCAGGGGTGGTTTCGAGGGCACGGGCGACCAGCGCCAGCAGGGAGTCGACCACCGTGATCCGCTTCCGGGCGTCCATGATCACTACGGGTACGTCCTCGGGGACGGTCAGCGCCTCGCGCACGTCCTCCGCCTCGAACAGCTCGGTCCCCTCGAAGTGGTTGACCGCCACGACGTACGGCAGGCCGCAGCTCTCGAAGTAGTCGAGGGCCGGGAAGCAGTCCGTCAGCCGCCGCGTGTCGGCCAGGACGACCGCGCCGATCGCCCCGCGCACCAGGTCGTCCCACATGAACCAGAACCGCTGCTGCCCGGGCGTCCCGAACAGGTACAGCACCAGGTCGTCGTCGAGCGTGATCCGCCCGAAGTCCATGGCGACGGTGGTGGTGAGCTTGTCGGGCGTCGCCGCCAGGTCGTCGGTGTCCTCGCTGGCCCGGGTCATCAGCGCCTCGGTCTGCAGCGGGGTGATCTCGGAGACCGAGCCGACGAAGGTCGTCTTGCCGACACCGAAGCCGCCCGCGACGACGACCTTGGTCGCGATGGGGGCGCGGGTGTGGTCGAGCTGCCAGGGCTGCGCCCCGTCCTCGTCCACGGCTATCTCAGAGACGGCGGAGGCCACTCAGCACCCTTTCGAGCAGTGCGCGGTCGGGCTGGCCGGTGCCGTGACCGGTCCCGTACACGCGGATCCTCCCCTGGTCGGCCAGGTCGCTGAGCAGCACCCGGACGACCCCCAGGGGCATCTTCAGCAGCGCGGAGATCTCGGCGACGGTACGCATCCGGCGGCAGATCTCGACGATGGCCCGCATCTCCGGCATGACGCGCGCGGTGAGGCCGCCGTTCGCCAGTTCCCTGCGCTCCCCGGGCGCTTCGAGCGCGGCGACGAACGTCTCGACGAGCAGGACGTGACCGAAGCGGGTGCGGCCGCCGGTGAGCGAGTAGGGGCGGACGCGGGCGGGACGGCGCCCGCCGCCCCGGACCGGCAGCCGGCCGGCGGCGGATGCGGACGTCATGCGGCACTCTCCATCGACTTGCGCAGCTCGCTGCGGAGTTCGGGTGTGAGGACGTGTCCGGCGCGGCCGACGAAGAGCGCCATGTGGTACGCGACGACGCTCATGTCGCAGTCGGGCGTGGCGTGTACGCCGAGGAGGGAGCCGTCGCTGATGGACATGACGAAGACGCTGCCCTCCTCCATCGCGACCATCGTCTGCTTGACGGAGCCGCCGTCCATGAGCTTCGCCGCTCCGATGGTGAGGCTGCCGATGCCGGAGACGATGGTGGCGAGGTCGGCGGCGGCGCCGCGGGGGCCGTCGGAGCGGGCCTCCCCGGCCGCGGCGGTGCTTCCGCGGTCCGCCGGGTCGGAGGACAGCAGCAGGAGCCCGTCGGACGAGACGACGGCGACCGAGCGGACCCCTGGCACCTCCTCGACCAGGTTGCCGAGCAGCCAGTGCAGGTTCTTCGCCTCGCTGCTCAGTCCGAACGTCGCCGTGCCGGTGGTACTGCCGGTCCTCGCACTCAACTGCGTGCCTCCTCGACTGTGTCCCCCGTCTCTTCGGTACGTACCGCTTCCGTCTGCTGGGTGTTCTCCGCGATTTCGGCCTCGGCGTCGCGGCGGCCGTCCTTGGCGCCCTGGTGGAACCCGCCGAGCCGGCGGCGCAGCGCCTCGGCGTCGACCCCGCCCTTGCGCTCGGCGCGCGGCGCGGTCGGCTCGACGACCTTGGGCGTCCGCTTGGGCAGCCCCTTGTCGGTGACGCGTTCCCACTTGGGCTCGTGGGCGCGTGCCGCCCCGGACTCGTCGCCGTCGTCGTCGTGCGTGTCGGCGGTGTCGTGCGCGTCGGCGGTGTCGTGCGCGTCGGCCCGCTCGTGTGTTTCGGGCTCGGGCTCCGGCTCGGACTTGGACTCCGGCTCGGGCTCCGGCTCGGACTCCCGCTCCGGGTCGCGCGGGGCGCGGACCTGAAGGGTGGTCTCGGGACCGGCGGGCTCGTCGCCCTCCGGCTGTTCCGTCTCCGGCTGTTCCGTCTCCGGCTGGTCCGTCTCCGGCGCGGGCGCCTCGGTGGGTTCCGCCGCGTCGGCCCGCAGCGTCGCCTCGGCGGCGTCGACCAGCGGGTCGCGGGCCGTGCGGGCACCGTGCAGGGTGTTGGAGTTGGCCTCGGCGACCGAACCCGGCAGGTTCAGCGCAGGCGCCGTGCCCGCGACGGCGACCGACGGGGGCAGGGCGGTCGGCGGGGCGTCCGGGAGCAGCGCGGGCGGGAGGACGACGACCGCCGTCACGCCGCCCTGCTTCTGGTCGCGCAGCTGGACCCGTACGCCGTGCCGTGCCGCGAGCAGCGCGGTCACCCTTATGCCGAGGCCCTCGCCGTCCCGGTCGGCGTCCGGCTCCGGCCGGGCCTCGGGGTCGGCCAGGCGGGCGTTCAGCTCGGCGAGCCGGCCCTCGGTCATCCCTATGCCCTCGTCCTCGACCGAGAGCATCACCTCGCCGCTCTCCAGCAGCCAGCCGGAGAGCTGGACCTTCGCGTCCGGCGGCGAGAACGACGTGGCGTTCTCCAGCAGCTCGGCGAGCAGGTGGCTCAGGTCGTCGGCGGCGAACCCGGCCACGTAGGCGTGCGGCGGCAGCGACTGGATGGTGACGCGTTCGTACCGCTCGATCTCGCTGACGGCGGCGCGCAGCACGTCGACGAGCGGGACGGGGCCCTGGTGGGCGTGGTTGTGCTCGTGGCCGGCGAGGACGAGGAGGTTCTCGCTGTGCCGCCGCATGACGGTGGCCATGTGGTCGAGCTTGAAGAGGGTGCCGAGCCGCTCGGGGTCCTGCTCGCGCTCCTCCAGCTTCTCGATGACGGCGAGCTGGCGTTCGACGAGGCCGAGCGTGCGCAGCGAGAGGTTGACGAAGGTGTGGTGGACGCTGCCGCGCAGGGCTTCGAGCTCGGCGAGGGTCTCGGCGGTGCGGTCGCGCAGCTCGGTGCGCCGGGCGGCGAGCTCGGCGACGAGGGCCTCGCGGGCGGCGACGGCGTCGTCGCGTTCGGCGTCGAGCTTCCCGGCGCGGGCACCGAGGTCGGCCAGCTTGCCGTGCAGGGTGTTGAGGGAGCGTACGACCTGGGCGAACTCGTCGTTGCGGCCGGTGAACCGGACCGGTTCCTCCGTCTGCGGCGCCTCGGCGAGGCGGGCGGCGCCGATGCGCAGGACGGCGAGCGGCCGGGTGAGGGTGCGGGCGACGGCGGTCGAGACGCCGATCGCGACGAGCAGGCAGCCGCCGAGCAGCGCGATGCTCAGTTCGAGTGCGGTGACGTCGTCGTCGCGGAGCTGTTCCATGCGCCGCACCTCGCCGGTGGCGAGGGAGGACTCGACGCCCCGCATCTGCTCGACGCGGGCGGTGAGGGCCGCCCGGAGCTTCGCCCGGTCGGTCTTCCGCTCGCTCTCGGACAGCTCGGGCTGGTCGGTGAGGCGGGTGAGGTACGTCTCGGCGCTCTTGACGTCGGGGCCGGTGACCGTGGCGGCGAGGGAGTCGCGGGCGGCGGGCGGGGCGTCCTGGTCGAAGTCGGCGAGGGCGGCCCGCTCGCGGACGCGGGCGGTGTGGGCGGCGGCGCTGAGGGCGTCGCGGGTGCGGTCGGCCGCGTCCCCCGCGGGGTCGGCGGGCTCGACGTACCGGCCGGTGAGGGGGTCGTAGACCAGCTCGGACTTCTTGGCGCCGGGGACGGCGAGGGCGCCGAGCAGGAGCCCGCGGGTGGCGGAGGCCTGGTCGACGGCCCGGCCCAGCTCGGTGAGCGCGCGGGTGCCGGAGCCCGCGTCGGCGGCGCGGGCGGGGGTCTTGGCGGCGAGCTCGGCGGCCAGGGCCTGGAGGTTGCCGATGACCTCGTTGTACGCCCGGTGCGCCTCCAGGGCGGTGCCCTTGCCGGTGACGGCGGTGCGCCGGATGTCGGGGAGGGTGGCGAGTTCGCGGCGGAGACCGGCGGGGGCGTCGGCGTGGATCTCGTCGATCTGCCGGTCGACGCGGGCGCGGTGGGTGGCGTCGAGGGAGGGCGCCTGGGCCGCGTCGGCGCCCTGGGCTCCGTCACCGCCGGTCCCGGTCCCGGCCCCGTTCCCGTCCGCCGCTTCGTCGCCGTTCCCGGCCCGGCGCCCTCCGGCGATGTACGCGGTGACCTCGTCGCGCTCGTCCGCGAGGGAGTGCGCGAGGGTGACCGCCTGCCGGTTCAGCTCGGCGAGGGTGACCAGCCGCTGGGAGTCGTTGAGGTCGCCGGAGGCGGCGAGCACGGCCGGGGCGCCGGCGCCCACGACGGTGATGCCGACCAGCGCGACGCCGACGACGAGCCGGCTGCGCACGCGTACGCGGCGGCCGCCCGGTGCCTGAGGGTCGCCGGGAGTCTCACTGCGCTTCTGCACCGGTGCTCACATTCTTGAACTCGTCCGCCCATGAAGCAGAGGTGACGACCGGTCACGTATGGCGATCAGCCCCCCAACCCCTGGTACGGCCTCGACCATCCCAGCGCCGTTCTGGGAGGAGGCATACGTCGGCCACTCCGCCACCCGAACGAGTGAACAACACTCCTGAGTTGGCGAACAACTCCCCCGGGCACGTGCCGGGCGGGTGCGCGGCCCGATGGGTTGAAAGATCCACGCGGGCTTTGGCAGGATGCCCGCCCGCACCTCGCCGGAGGGCCGGGTTCCGGCGCCTACAGGCAAGCTGACCTGCCTGTACAGGCCAATTCCGGCCTTCTGTGGGTGGCGTGAAGAAGTCATGCAGACTGGGTCCATGCAGACCGCGATCTCCTCCGTCCCGGGCGCGCCGGAACGCCCCAACGAGGACTGGGCCTCCGTGGCGGTACCCGCGTCCGGCCAGGGCGGCACGCTGGTGGTGCTGGACGGGGTCACACCTCCGATCGACGATGACGGTTGTGTGCACTCGGTGCCCTGGTACACCGCGAGACTGGGCGGCGCCCTGACCGAACTGTCCGGTTCACGCCCGGAGCTGACGCTGGCCGAGATCCTGTCGGAGGCAATCCGGCGCACCGCCGACGTTCACCGCGACTCGTGTGACCTTTCTCACGTCCGTACGCCCCAGGCGACGGTGGTCCTGGCGCGCTGGAGTGCGGTGAGTGTCGAGTACCTGGTGCTGGCCGATTCCGTCCTGCTGCTCCAGTCGCCCGAGGGGGCGGTACGGGCGGTGGTGGACGACCGGCTCGACCGCCTGCCGCCGGGTTCGCTGGCGTCCCACGCGATCACGGACAGCACCGTGCGGAACAAGGAGGGCGGCTTCTTCACCGCCGCAGCCGATCCGGAGGTCGCCGCCCGCGCGGTGACGGGCCGGGTGCCGGCGGCGGAGGTGCGGGCGCTGGTCGCCATGACGGACGGGGCGACGCGCTGGACGGAGGTGTTCGGGATGGGCGACTGGGCGGACTGCTTCGCGGTGGTGGACAAGGAGGGCCCGCGCGGGCTGATCGCCCGGGTGCGGGAGCTGGAGGCGTCGTCCTCGTACGCGTACCGCTGGAAGAGGCACGACGACGCGACGGTGGTGCACGTCGAGATCTGACGGCGCCGCCCCGGCCCCGGCCTCCACCCCTGCCCGCCGGGGCTCACCGGGTCACGGGCGGCAGACGCCCGTGGCGGTCGCGGTCAGCGAGCCGCCGCCGTTCTCGTCGTCGGTGCCCACGAGGCCCGCGCGGGAGCGGGGCAGGCAGGCGAGGGCCTCGATCTTGTGGCCCGGGAAGGTGGCGAGCCGGCGCGGGGAGCCGTGCACGGTCAGGCGGACGTGGTCGCCGGGGCCGCCGGCCACGCGGCCCGCGTCGAAGAGGGCCGAGTCGTACGGGCCGTCGTCACCGGGGTCCGACGCCGAGGAGACCGTCACCCGGCCGGTGGCGGAGACCTCCACGTCGGATATGTGCCGTACGGCCCGCGCCGGGTACGGGACGCGGAACTCCGCCGAGACCGGCCGGCCGAAGGTGTTGCCGCGCGGGTCCCAGCGGGCCGCCGAGAGGGTCGCGGGCCGTTCGTCCTGCCCCCGGTCGGCCCACACCGCGACGGTCCTCCCGCCCGGGGCGGCGGCGAGCGCGAAGCCCTCGTAGTTGTCGTCCCGCGACACGCCCGGCACGGAGAACGAGGCCAGGACCCGCACGGCGGCCTGGCCGCGCTCCCAGCGGATCCGGTGGGCGGTGCCGTCACTGGCGAGCGCGACGTACTCGTGCGGCCGGCCCGGTACGGCGTCGATCGCCTCCAGGTCCACCGGCTGCTCCCCCGGCCAGGCGACGGGGCGCACCCGCGGCTCGGCGCCCGGGCGCACGCGCAGGGCCACGAGCCGGTTCTCGCCGGGCTTCTTGTTGTCGCGCACGGCGAGCAGGTCCGCGGTGCCGTCGTCCACGCGGTCGACGGCGATGCCGCTGATCCCGGAGGTGATGCCGTCACCGACGCGCTGCCAGTCGCTCGCGTGGGCGGGAGCGGCGTGGGCGGTGGGTGTTGCGGGTGGGGCGGGCGCGACGAGGGCGGTGGCGCCGGCGAGGACGATGCCGAGTGCGTTTTTGATCATCGGTCGATGATGAAGGGGAGGGTGCGCTTCCGGCCACGGGCCGTCCGTTATGGACTTCGCAAAATGTCGCCCGCCGCCCCGCACCCGCCTGGGGTGGTGTCAGCTCTCGGAGCCGGCGTTCAGCTGGTGCAGCAGCCGCGCCAGTTCGGCCACCTCGGCGCGGTCCCAGCCGGCGAGCTTGCGGCGGTAGCGGGCGCGGCGGGCGTCGCGTACCCGGCGGAAGCGGTCGCGGCCCTCGTCGGTGAGGCGTACGAGGGAGGCGCGGCCGTCGGCCGGGTCGGGGTCGCGGGCGACGAGCCCGAGGTCCTCCAGGGCGCGCAGCTGGCGGCTCATGGTGGCCTTGCCGACTCCGAAGTACCCGGCGAGTCCGGTGGCGCGCTGGGTGCCGGCCTCGTCGAGGCGGACGAGGAGGCCGTAGGCGGCGGGTTCGAGGTCGGGGTGGACCTCGCGGGCCATTTCGCCGGACGAGGCGCGGGCGCGCCGGAGGAAGACGGACAACTCCCTTTCCAGGGCGAGGTATTCGTGGTCCGCGCCCGGTTCGTCGCCGGTTCCGGCGCCCGGTTCGTCGCCGTGTTCCGTGTCCGTCTGACTCTCCTGCACGTCCATACCCCTCGCGCGCTTGCCCCGGCTCTTCTCCGGCTCCGAACGTTCAGTATTTCGCAGGCACGGACCACCGGCCGTACCGAATCCCTCGTCCGCGACGGGGAACCCCCCGGCGCCGAGGGGCGCCGGGGGGTTCCTGGGGGAAGCGGTGAGCGGGAGGGGTCAGCCGCAGCGGCCCGCGGGGCGGTCGCGGGTGACGAGGTTCGTCCAGCCCGTCGTACCGTCGATCCAGACGACCTTGGTGCCGTCGAGCGCCGCCGGGGAGAGCTGCTCGCCCCGGTTGCAGGAGACCCGCTCCTGGCGGCTGCCGTCGGTGGTCAGCTGCCAGTTCTTCGGCAGGGTCTCGTTGCGGTACTGGGTGTCCGGCAGCGTCGCGTTCACCGTGACCGCCGTCTCGGAGACCGTCAGGTCGGAGGCGATCAGCGCGCCCGGCTTGTGCTCGGAGCTGATGTCGTACGTGCCGGTGCCGTCGAGGTTCGCCCGGCGGATGCCCATCCGGCCGTCGTCGGCGACGTTGTTCTCGGTGAGCCAGAAGACGTTGCTGCCGTTCAGCCCGGTCTGCCCCACAGTCTGCGGCTCGTCCAGCCGCTCGGTCAGGGTCTTCTTCCCGGTCTTCAGGTCCAGGAGCTCCACGCCGAGGCGGTAGTCGCCGCCCTCCGGGTACAGCTTGGCGTACGCGATCCGGCCGTGGGCGATGGACGGGAGCGCGGTCAGCACGTCGTCGTCGTTGCCGTCCACGTAGGTGGGCTTGGTGTCGCCCGGGCGCAGGTGGACGACGTGGCGGGTGAAGAACCCGAGGCTTTCGAACACCGTCACGCCGTTGTCGACCCGCAGGCCGCCGACGTCCGTGGTGGTGGACGTGTACAGCCTCTTGATGGGCCCGCCCGCGATCGGCCGGGACAGGACGTCCACGCTCGCCGCACCGTATGCCGCCCAGACGACCGTCTTGCCGTCGGTGGCCGGGTAGACGTGGTAGCGGCCGTCATTGGGGCTGATGAGCTTCGGGGCGCCCTTGCCGTCCGCGCGCCCGGCGTAGACCGAGTACGGCTCGGTGCCGTCGTCGTTGGACTTGGCGACCGTCCACCACCCGCCGCCCGCCTGCACACCGGTGCCGGAGATGTTCAGCTTCCCGAACAGCTCGTCGGAGTCGACGCCCAGGGCGTCCTCCCAGCCGGCGACGATGCCGTGGGCGTTGAAGGACCGCTTGGCGACGTTCAGCCGCGCACCCGTGACGCCCAGGTCCTTCGCCGCGGCGAGGACCGCGTTGCGGCCGTCGGTGAAGCCGTCGAGCGGGGTCATGTACTCGGTCAGCGCCTTGTACACGATCCGGTCGGCCAGCTCGGCGCCCAGGTCTTGGCGCATGTCCCACAGCGCGCCGGAGAAGACCGTCGAGTTGAGGTGCACGCCGCCGTTGTCGGTGCCGAAGGTGGCGCCGAGGAAGTTCTTGGACGTGGTGGCGCCGTCGTTCATGTCGCGCAGCGCGCAGGCGCGGGGCGCCGCCGTACGGCACAGGTCCTCGCCGATCAGGCCCGACTCGGGGTGGTCCATCGCCATGCCGGACTGCGTGACGTCGATGGCGTTGCCGAAGTAGTCGGCGACGGCCTCGTTGAGGGCGCCGGACTGGCCCGCGTAGACCAGGTTGGCGCTGTTCTCGACGACGCCGTGCGTCATCTCGTGGCCGACCACGTCCAGGTCGGCCGAGAGCGGCTTGTAGTCGTCGTCTCCGGAGCCGTACACCATCTTGGTGCCGTCCCAGAAGGCGTTGACGTACGGCATGCCGAACTGGGTGACACCGACGAGCGAGTTGACGGCCGAGCCGCGGCCGTCGAGGCCGTCCCTCGCGTGGTGCCGCTTGTAGTAGTCGTAGACCTGCCCGGCCGCCCAGTGCGCGTCGACCGCGCCCGAGTCCGTGGCGTCCGCGCCGAACTGCGGGGTCGGCGAGCCGAACTCCTTGAGGTCGGCGGGCCAGCCGCCCAGCACCTCGGAGACGTCCTTGTCGCGGGCGTCCCAGGTGGTGAGGGCGTTCTTGCTGCCCGCGGCCATCCGGGCGTGGTCGGCCAGCACATACCGGTCGTCGGCGGCCTTGCGGACGTCGAGGTCCACCTTGGTGCCGTTCAGCAGCGTGCCGCTGCCCGCCATGCCCGGGTGCGGGGCGGCCGGGTCGTCGGCCGGGGCCTTCGCCGCCCGGGCGGTCGCGGCCTTGGCGGACAGGGCCTTGCCCGTCGGGGCCTTCGGCGGGGTGATCGTCTTGATGCCGCTGTACTGGAGCACCGGGAACCCGGCCCGGGCGTCCACGTACACGTGCTGGAGCACCGGCGCGCCGGTCAGCGGGTGGGTGCCGCGCACGGTGACGTGGTAGGTGAGGACGCCCTCGCCGCGCGGGATGACCACGAGGCCCCCGGCGGTGCCGTGCAGCGGCTGTTCGCGCTTCTCGGCCCGCCGCGCGTCGGCGAGCGCCAGCCGGTGGCCGCCGAGCCTGCTCTGCGTCGCGGAGACCGCGCGGCGTACCGCCACCTCCTCGGCGACGGTCGGCGTCACACCGGTCGCGAGGTCCGTGAAGTACTTGCCGGAGGTGCCGGTGACGACCCGCTTGCCGCCCTTGGTCTCCATCCGGACGACGTACTGCCCGCCGAGCACCGGCACGCCCTTGTGCTTCTGCTGGAGCCGTACGGTCTCCTCCGCACCGCGCTTCAGCGTCTGTACGGGGGCGAGATCGCGCCCCGGTTCGGCGATCTTGTAACGGCTCTCCCTGGCGGCGAGGTGCTCGCGCGCCGCGTCCGCCGGGCGGGCTCCGGCGTCGGCCGCTTCCCGGATGCCGTCGACGAGCGCGGGCGTCTCGGTGGTCGCCCCCGGGATGACGTCGGCGGGCGGTTCGGTGGCCGGCGGGGTCGCCGCCGAGGCCGGAACCGCGGTGATCAGAAGCCCTGCGGCGGCGAGCAGCGCCGCTCCCCGGGCCCCGGCCCGTATGCCGGATCTCACCGAATGCGTGCCGGTTGTGCCGGGCGTGCTGGGTTTGCGCACAGTCCGTACCCCTCCCACGTGCTGGTCAGCCGTTCAGGTGGTCATGGCCATGCAAGCCGTGGTCCCGGCGGGGCGGCAACGGACGGGAGGGGTTGAGAAGTGGACACGCACACTTGTGTGGCCTGTGAAGACGGAGTGAGAATCCGACGCATGATCCAGGGAGAACTGACCACTCTTGGCCTGGGCAGGACGGAGCAGCGCGCCTACGAGGCACTGCTGCGGGAACAGGCGGACGGGGCGGACGAGTTGGCGCGGCTGCTCGACCTGCCGCGCACGCAGCTGGACGAGGCGCTGGAACGGCTCGTCGAGCACGGTTTCGCCCGGCCGCCCCACCCGTCGTCCTGCGAGAGCGACGCGCTGCCGCACCCGGCCGCGCCCGCCGCCGCCATCCGTACGCTGATCCACCGCCGCCAGGCCGAGTTGCATCTGAGGTCGGCCGAGCTGGCGCGGCTGCGGCTGGCCGCCGACCGGCTCGCGGGGGACGCCGACGCCCCCGGGGGTGACCGGGGGCGGGTCGAGGTGGTGACGGGGCGGGCCGTCGCCGAGCGGGCCGGGCGGCTGCTGGAGGGGGCGGAACGGGAGGTCGTGATCCTGGACCGCCCTCCCTTCACCGCGCTGGACGTCGAGTCGCTGCTGGCGCGGGGCGTGGAGGTGCGGGCGGTGCTGGACCGGGCCGGGCTCGCCGACCCGGACCGGGTGCGGGCGCTGTCCGGCCTGGTGGGGCGCGGGCTGCGGCTGCGGGTGGCGGCGGACGTCCCGGCGAGGCTGGTGGCGGTGGACCGGCGCGTGACGCTGCTGCCACCGACGGACGCCGCGGGTCCGCGGGCCACCGCGCTGGTGATCGGTGACGGGCTGCTGTGCGGGGTGCTGCTGCCGCTGTTCGAGGCCGTGTGGGAGCGGGCCGTCCCGCTGCCCGCCACGGACGGAAGCGGAACCCGGACGGGGACGGGGGCCGGGGCCGGGACTGCTCTGCCCGGGCCGGGGGCCGCCCTGCCCGAGCCGCAGCGCGAACTGCTGGCGCTGCTCGCGGCGGGGCTGAAGGACGAGGCGATCGCCCGCCGGCTGGGCGTCCATGTGCACACGGCACGGCGGCGGATCAGCGGGCTGCTGGAGTCGCTGGGGGCCCGGACCCGGTTCCAGGCGGGGGCGCGGGCGGCGTCGCGGGGATGGCTGGATGACGGGCCGGGCGATGGGCAAGGATGTGCGGTATGCGCTGGAAGAGGCCGTTGTTGTGGATCGTCGCCGTCGTGACCACCGCCACCGCGTGCGGGGGCGCGTCCCATTCGGCCCCGCGCGCGGGCGGTTCGCCCGGGGGCGTCGCGAGCGGGAAGCCGGCGCCGCAGCGTTCGGCGGCGGCGTCCGCGGGTTTGCCGACGGTCGGGGTGCTCCTGGACGAGGACGGCCACTGGTGCACCGCGAGCGTGGTGGACAGCCCGCGCGGCAACGTCGTCGCGACCGCCGCGCACTGCGTGTACGCGGACGGCTCGGCCAGTTCGGACTTCTCGTTCGCCCCGGGCTACGGCGGCAAGGGCGCGGGCCGGACCCCGTACGGCACGTGGAAGGTCCGTACGGTGCAGGTGGCCGACGCGTGGAAGGCCGCCGGTGACGACGCGGACGCCCACGACTACGCGTTCCTGACGCTGGACCCCGACAGCCGGGGCCGCCAGGTGCAACAGGTGGTGGGCGCGGCCCGGCCCGACTGGACGTCCGGCCCCGAGCGGCGCGTGACGGTGACCGGTTACCCCAACGCGGACCACAACCCGGACGGCACGCCCGTCACGTGCACCACCGACACCCGCAGGGACCCGGACCTGGCCGGGTCGATGCGGATGGAGTGCGACGGCTTCTTCGACGGTACGAGCGGCAGCCCGTGGCTCGCCGACGGCCGCCTGATCGGTGTCCTGAGCGGCGGGGACACGGACACGGAGTCGACGGCGGTCGTCTTCGACGCGAGGACGCGCGCCCTGTACGACCGCGCGGTGAAGGCCGCGGCGACCCCCGCGCCGCCGGCCCCGGCCCGCCTCTGAGGCCCCGTCACGGGAGTGGCTGCGGCGGGGCCCAGGGCCCTGGCCGGGCCCGGAGCCCAGGCGGCCCCGGGGTCACAGGGACCCCGGGGCTCGGGGTCAGGCGGCCAGGGGAACCTCCGTCCTCGCGGGGGCGAGGGCCAGTTCCAGGACCTGCCGGACGTCCGTGACCGGGTGGACCTCCAGCTTGTCGAGGATTTCGGCCGGGACGTCGTCCAGGTCCGCCTCGTTCCGCTTGGGGATGATCACCGTGGTGATGCCCGCCCGGTGGGCGGCCAGCAGCTTCTGCTTGACCCCGCCGATCGGCAGCACCCGCCCGGTCAGGGACACCTCGCCCGTCATCGCCACGTCGTCGCGGACGAGCCGCCCCGACAGCAGGGAGGCGAGGGCCGTCGTCATGGTGATGCCCGCGCTCGGGCCGTCCTTGGGCACCGCGCCCGCCGGGAAGTGGATGTGCACGCCCCGGTCCTTCAGGCCGGTGACGGGCAGCTCCAGTTCGGCGCCGTGCGACCGCAGGAAGCTCAGCGCGATCTGCGCGGACTCCTTCATCACGTCACCGAGCTGGCCGGTCAGCGTCAGCCCGGCCGCGCCCGTCTCGGGGTCGGCCAGCGACGCCTCGACGAACAGGACGTCACCGCCCGCGCCGGTGACCGCGAGTCCGGTGGCGACACCGGGCACGGAGGTGCGGCGCTCGGCCGGGTCCTGGGAGGACTCGGGCACGTGGTGCGGCCGGCCGATGAGCCCGCGCAGGTCGTCCGCGCCGATGGTGTACGGCAGCTCCTGCTCGCCCAGTTCGTGCCGGGCCGCGACCTTGCGCAGCAGCCGGGCGACCGACCGCTCCAGGTTCCGCACGCCCGCCTCGCGGGTGTACTCACCGGCGAGCCTGCGCAGCGCCGACTCGTCCAGCGTCACCTCGCCGGGCTCCAGGCCCGCCCGCTCCAGCTGGCGCGGCAGGAGGTGGTCGCGGGCGATGACGACCTTCTCGTCCTCGGTGTAGCCGTCGAGGCGGACCAGCTCCATGCGGTCCAGCAGGGCCTCGGGGATGGCCTCCAGGACGTTGGCGGTGGCGAGGAAGACCACGTCCGACAGGTCGAGCTCGACCTCCAGGTAGTGGTCGCGGAAGGTGTGGTTCTGCGCCGGGTCGAGGACCTCCAGCAGGGCCGCCGCCGGGTCGCCCCGGAAGTCGGAGCCGACCTTGTCGATCTCGTCGAGCAGGACCACCGGGTTCATGGACCCGGCCTCCTTGATCGCCCGTACGATCCGGCCCGGCAGGGCGCCCACGTACGTACGCCGGTGGCCCCGGATCTCCGCCTCGTCGCGTACGCCGCCGAGCGCGACCCGGACGAAGCCGCGGCCCATCGCGTGCGCGACGGACTCGCCCAGCGAGGTCTTGCCGACGCCGGGCGGCCCCACCAGGGCGAGGACGGCCCCGCCGCGCCGCCCGCCGACGACGCCGAGGCCCCGGTCGGCACGCCGCTTGCGCACCGCGAGGTACTCGGTGATGCGCTCCTTCACGTCCTCCAGGCCCGCGTGTTCGGCGTCCAGGACGTCCCGGGCGCCCTTGATGTCGTACCCGTCCTCGGTGCGCTCGTTCCACGGCATCTCCAGCACCGTGTCGAGCCAGGTGCGGATCCAGGCGGTCTCCGGGTTCTGGTCGCTGGACCGCTCCAGCTTGTCGACCTCCTTGAGCGCGGCCTCGCGCACCTTCGCGGGGAGGTCGGCCGCCTCGACGCGGGCCCGGTAGTCGTCGGACTCCTCGCCGTCCCCGTCACCGTTGAGCTCGCGCAGCTCCTTGCGTACGGCGTCGAGTTGACGGCGCAGCAGGAACTCGCGCTGCTGCTTGTCGACGCCTTCCTGGACGTCCTTGGCGATGGACTCGGCGACGTCCTGCTCGGCGAGGTGCTCGCGCAGCTGCTCGGTGGCGAGCTTCAGACGGGCGACCGGGTCCTCCGTCTCCAGCAGCTCCACCTTCTGAGCGGCGGTCAGGAAGGGCGAGTAGCCGGAGTTGTCGGCGAGGGCGGAGACGCCGTCGATCTGCTGGACCCGGTCCACGACCTGCCAGGCGCCGCGCTTCTTCAGCCAGCTGGTGGCGAGCGCCTTGTACTCCTTGACGAGTTCGGCGACCGCGCCGGGCAGCGGGTCGGGCACCGACTCGCCGACGGTGGTTCCCTCCACCCACAGGGCCGCACCGGGCCCCGTCGTACCGGCGCCGATCTTCACCCGGCCACGGCCACGGATCAGCGCGCCGGGGTCGCCGTCGGAGAGCCGCCCCACCTGCTCGACGGTGCCGAGGACACCGGTCCCCGCGTACGTCCCGTCGATGCGCGGCACCAGCAACACCTGTGGCTTGCCCGGCGCCCCCGACGACCGGGCGGCGGCCTGGGCGGCCTCCACCGCGGCGCGCACCTCGGTGTCGGACAGGTCCAGCGGCACCACCATCCCGGGCAGCACGACCTCGTCGTCGAGCGGCAGCACGGGCAGGGTGAGCGGTGAGGACGTCGAAGCCATGATCTCCCCTTCGGCAGTCAAGTTGAGCTGTACTGACTCAATGCTCATGACCGCCCGGGTGTTCCCCGCGCACTGTTCGCTCTGAGCGATCATCACTCGGGGCCCGGTGCGGGCAGAGTGGAGCCCGTGCTGAACGAGGACGGAACCCTGGCCCGCGAGGGCGCGCTCGACCGTGTGCCCGAGGCGTTCGCGCCGGTGGTGGAGGCGGCTCGCGCGTGCCTCGCGGAGACGTTCGGCCCCGCCCTCCTCCACAGCGCGTACCTCTACGGCAGCATTCCGCGCGGCACCGCCACCGTCGGGGTCTCCGACCTCGACCTGCTGGTCGCGCTGCGCGAGGAGCCGGCGGAGGCCGACCGGGCGGCCGTCCGGGACCTGGAGGCGGGACTGGACCGCCGCTTCCCGCAGATCGACGGCGTGGGGACCCTGCTGACGAGTTCCGGGACGCTGCTGAGCGAGCGGGAACGGTACGACCTCGGCTTCTTCGTCGCGTGCCTGTGCACCCCGCTGCTGGGCGAGGACCTCGCCGGGCGGCTGCCCCGCTACCGGCCCACCTCGCTGCTCGCCCGCGAGACGAACGGCGACCTCGCGCTGCTCCTGCCGCGCTGGCGGCGGCGGTTGGCCGAGGCCACGACGGACGCCGAGCGCGGGCGGCTGGGCCGCTGGGTGGGCCGCCACCTGGTGCGTACCGGCTTCACGCTGGTGATGCCGCGCTGGGGCGACTGGACGAGCGACTTGGACGAGATGGCGGCGGTGTTCGGCGGCTACTACCCGCGGCGGGCCGCGCAGATGCGGACGGCCGTCCGGGTGGGCCGGCACCCGGCCGCCGCGGACCCCACGGTGCTGGGCGCGCTCATCGAGGACCTCGGGCCGTGGCTGGCGGCGGAGTACCGGGCGGCGCACGGCGTGAAGGCGCCGCGCCCCTGACCTCCACGGCGTGCCCGGGCGCGTCCGGGCACGCCGCAGGCCCGGCGGGACGAGAACCGCCGGGCCTGCGACGACCGGAAGCCTGGTCGGCTAGTCGAAGAACCGGACCTCGCAGCTCATGGGGATGACGTCGGCCGCGTCGGCGAAGAAGGTGTCGTTCGTGCCGCCGCCGCAGGTCTCGACCCGGTCGCCGCCCTCGCCGTCCCGGACGTTGATCGTGTCGTTCGCCGCGCCGGTCTGCACGAAGTCCCGGCCGTTGCCCGCGTCGATGACGCTCGCCTCTGCGACGCCGACCCGTACGGCGTCGTTCCGGTCCCGGAGCATCGCGCGGACCTGCGTGACCGCGGAGAGCGAACCGCAGACGGCCGAGGTGCCGTCGGTCCCGACGCGCCGGCAGCCCGGGCCCACCTTCAGACCGGAGGTGTCGCGCACCACCAGCTCGCGGGCCGCGTTGGCGGAGAAGGTGACCCGGTTCTCCACGCCGGTGCGGGCGTTGAGGGTGACGACCCCGCTGTAGCGGGTCACCGTGGCACCCGCCTCGGCGGAGGTCGCCGGCGCCGCGAGGACGACGGGAAGGGCCATGCCCGCGACCAGGGCCGGGACGGCCAGCCGCTTCAGGGTGCTGCTCATGGTCTTCATGCTGCGTTCTTTCTCCTTCGATCTCTGGTCCGCGCGACGGGCGCCGGTACCCGGCCACCTCGTCGTCGGCGAATCAAGGAGTGCCCAACAATGCCCCGTTTGTCACCATTTGACACACAGAAACCCTCTGGCGCCGCACCCAATCGCCGGATGTAATAGACCTATGGACTCTGCAACCATTACATCCGCGTGGGTCGCGGGATGGACCGTCTCCCGCGGCACGCCCGCCGCCGTCGAGGAACCGTGGGGCTACCGCATCGACGTCGGCCTGCCGCACCACGTCTTCCGGCACGTCCTGCCGGAGCCCGACGAGGTCTCCGTGCGCAAGCTGTGCGAGAACGTCACGGAGCCGGGCGCCTGGCTCAAGATCCTCGCCGCACCGGAGCGGGCCGCCGGCTGGATCACCCCCGGCTGGACCGTGCCCGACGACCCCGGGTTCATGATGTTCACCGCGCTGCGCGCCACCGCCGCCCCCGCCCTCCCGGACGGGTACGCGACGGAGACCGCCACCCGTGACGGGGTCTACCGGGTCCGGATCCTCGCGCCCGACGGCACCCTCGCCGCCCGCGGGCAGATCGCCCCCACCGGCGCCACGGCGGTCGTGGACCAGGTCGAGACGTACGACGGCCACCGGCGCCGGGGGCTCGGCCGCGCCGTGCTGCGCACCCTGGAGACGGCCGGCGCCCGCGCGGGCGCCACGACCGGCGTCCTCGCCGCGACCACCGACGGCCGGGCGCTCTACGGCGCGCTGGGCTGGCGGTACCAGGGACCGCTGACCGGGATCGTACGGAGCGCTGACCGGGATCGTACGGAGCCAGGTAAGGGGAGCTAGGTACGGGTCGTCCGGCGCAGCAGCGGCCAGCAGGCGACGCCGACGACCAGGGCCAGCGGGTGGCCCCAGTTGGTGAGGGGGTCCTCGAAGGCGACCAGGTCCTGAAGGAGCATCAGGGACACCCACGCCAGTACGGATCCGCGCGCCACCGGGCCGAGCAGTCCGGCCAGCGCGCCCACGGAGGCCATCAGACCGAAGCTGATGCCGTAGTCGAGCCGGTGCAGGGACGTGCCCGGCAGGTGCCCGGCCAGGACGGACAGCGCGACCGGGATCTCCGTCGCGAGCGTCGCCACCACGTGCCCCAGCAGGAACACGGCGGCCGCCCGCCACGCCCCGATGCGCCGCTCCAGCGCCGTCAGGACGAAGACGAACCCGATCGCGTACGGCGAGAACAACCCGCCCGCCACCCACAGCGCGCTGGCGGCGAGCACCAGCAGCGGCGTGCGCGACAGATGGGCCACGTCCGTACTGGAGGCGTGCAGCAGCCCGCTGACGGTCGCGGGGTCGCCGTACTCGTCGAACAGGGAGGTGGCGAGCAGGACCAGGGTGTAGCCGAAGGTGAACGGCGTTCCGGTCGGCGTGGGCAGCAACCGCCCCGCCCGGCGCCACCCGGGCACCCGTCCGGGCGCGGCCACCACGGCGGCACCGTCGCCACCGGCCGTGGCCATGGCCGTGCGCTGCCGCGGGATGCCCCTCAGCAGCTCGACGCCGTCGTCCGTACCGCGCGTCCGGAGCTGGTGCACGCGAGGCCGCCCTTTCCTGTTGCCGACGAATCCCCCGTACAGCCCCCGGATCATGCTTGCCCCACCCAACGCGATCATGTCCGCGCGCGTCCATGACCTGCGTCACAGAAACGGCGGAGGCGTTCATGAAGCCCCGTCAGCAGCGGTGCGGAAGCCGGCGTCCCGGGCAGCGCGAAAAGACCCGGCCCCCGCCCGGCGGCTGTCGCTACGCTCAGGATCATGGCTGCGACGACACAGGCGACGACGCCCCCGACGACACCGGTTCCCGACCCCGTGACGCTCGACCGCCGCGTGGGGCCGTACGGCGAGGTGGTGCTGCGTCGGCGCGGCGCGGACTTCGAGATCATCGCCAACGGCACGTTCCTGATGGACACCTCCGACGGCCGGTCCGAGCGGCTGCTGGTCGACGCCGCGCTCCGGGCGCTCGGGGCGCGGCCGCACCCCGCCGTGCTCGTCGGCGGGCTCGGGGTGGGGTTCTCGCTCGCGCACGCCGCCGCCGAGCCCGCGTGGGGCCGTATCGCGGTGGTCGAGCGGGAGGAGGCGATCATCGACTGGCACCGCTCGGGCCCGCTCGCCCGCATCTCCGGCGAGGCGCTCGCCGATCCGCGCACGGTGCTGGTCCACGGCGACCTCGTCGCGTACGTGCACGGATCCCCCGACACCTTCGACGCGCTGTGCCTGGACATCGACAACGGCCCCGACTGGACGGTCACGGAGGACAACGACAGCCTCTACTCGCCGGCCGGTCTGGCGGCCTGCGCGGCCAGGCTGAACCCCGGTGGAGTGCTCGCCGTCTGGTCGGCCCGGCCGTCCGCCGATTTCGAAGAGTCATTGCGGAATGCCGGATTCAGCGGGGTAAGAACCGAAGAGGTCCCGGTTGCCCGGGGCGTACCGGACGTGGTCCACCTCGCCGTTCGCCCTGCGTAGCCGGGACGCGGTCGGTGCCTTTACGCTGCTGACCGAACACACGGATCTACACGCTCGCGCAGGACGCGACAGGGGCGGGGCGATGGAGCAGACACACACCAGCAACACCGGCACGGCGGTCGCGCCGGGAACACAGCGCCGCGTGCTGGTCGTCGAGGACGACACCACCATCGTCGAGGCCATCTCCGCCCGGTTGCGGGCCGAGGGCTTCCTGGTGCAGACGGCCACCGACGGCCCGGCGGCCGTGGACGCCGCCGAGGCGTGGCAGCCGGACCTCATGGTCCTCGACATCATGCTGCCGGGATTCGACGGCCTGGAGGTGTGCCGCCGGGTACAGGCCCAGCGGCCGGTGCCGGTCCTGATGCTGACGGCCCGCGACGACGAGACGGACATGCTGGTCGGTCTCGGTGTGGGCGCGGACGACTACATGACCAAGCCGTTCTCGATGCGGGAGCTCGCCGCCCGCGTCCACGTCCTGCTGCGGCGCGTGGAGCGGGCCGCGCAGGCGGCCGTCACGCCCCGCAGCGGCATCCTGCGGCTGGGCGAACTGGAGATCGACCACGCGCAGCGGCGCGTCCGGGTCAGGGGCGAGGACGTCCACCTCACGCCGACCGAGTTCGACCTGCTGGTCTGCCTGGCGAACACGCCCCGCGCGGTCCTCTCGCGCGAGCAGCTGCTGGCCGAGGTGTGGGACTGGGCGGACGCGTCGGGCACCCGGACCGTGGACAGCCACATCAAGGCGCTGCGCCGCAAGATCGGCGCCGAGCGGATCCGTACGGTCCACGGCGTCGGCTACGCACTGGAGACGCCCGCGCCATGAGATCGCTCCGGTCCCGGCTGCGCCCGGTCTCGATCGCCATCTCGATCAAGACCAAACTGGGCTCACTCGTCGTCGTCTCGGTCTTCATCACGACCGGGCTGCTGATGGTGGCCCTGCGCACCGAGACCGAGCTGCGCTTCATCACCGTCTTCTCGGTGATCGCCACGCTGCTGATCACCCAGTTCGTGGCGCACGGCCTGACGGCCCCGCTGGACGAGATGAACACGGTGGCGAAGGCGATCTCGCACGGCGACTACACGCGCCGGGTGCGCGGCGCCGGCCGCCGGGACGAGCTGGGCGACCTGGCCTGCACGATCAACCGCATGGCGGACGACCTGGAGGCGGTGGACCGGCACCGCAAGGAGCTGGTGGCGAACGTCTCCCACGAGCTGCGCACGCCGATCGCGGCGCTGCGCGCGGTGCTGGAGAACGTGGTGGACGGCGTCTCGGCCGCCGATCCGGAGACGATGCGCACGGCGCTGAAGCAGACGGAGCGGCTGGGCCGGCTGGTGGAGACGCTGCTGGACCTGTCACGGCTGGACAACGGTGTCGTACCGCTCCGGGCACGGCGCTTCGAGGTGTGGCCGTACCTGTCGGGCGTGCTGAAGGAGGCCAACCTGGCCGCCGCGCAGCGCGGGCTGAGCTCCGGCTCCGGCAGCCACACCCGCACCGACGTGCACCTGCACCTGGACGTGTCGCCGCCGGAGCTGACCGCGCACGCGGACAGCGAGCGGCTGCACCAGGTGGTGGCGAACCTGATCGACAACGCGGTGAAGCACTCGCCGCCGCACGGCCGGGTGACGGTACGGGCGCGGCGCGGCCGGCAGCCGGAGTCGCTGGACCTGGAGGTCGTCGACGAGGGCCCGGGCATTCCGGAGTCGGAGTGGCACAAGGTCTTCGAGCGGTTCAACCGGGGCGGGGTCGACGCGCCGCACGGTCCGGGCAGCGACGGCGGTACGGGCCTGGGGCTGGCGATCGCCCGCTGGGCGGTCGATCTGCACGGCGGACGTATCGGCGTGGCCGAATCCGCACGTGGATGCCGGATTCAGGTCACCCTTCCGGGGATCCCGAAGCCCCGGGGTTGACGTAGGGTTCGAACCGGAGGGGCTCGTTCTGCGTAGACATGGGCAGGACGCGGTCACGGTTGCGCGCAAGTCCCGGCCGCAGCCGCGCGACCTCCTACCCATTCGCAGGGCAACCACGCTTGTTTCCCGCCATTAATAGCGCCGAAACACGTCCTCAGATGTGATCTACGCGACGATGGCCCGCCCGGCCTGCACGTCCCGGCCAGGGAGGCGTAGCCTTTATTTCCGCTGTCCATCACCTTGTGAAGCGGAAGAGGGCGGTTGCCGCCGTGTCGTCTCAGTCCCCCAGTAACTCGAGTATCTCGACCGACCAGGACGGGCAGGGATCTTCGAACCCTGCCGCCGCGTTCGGTGCCAATGAGTGGCTCGTCGACGAGATCTACCAGCAGTACCTCCAGGACCCCAATTCGGTCGACCGTGCCTGGTGGGACTTCTTCGCCGACTACAAGCCGGGCGCCCCGTCCGGCTCGGCGGACAAGCCCGCGGGCGAGGGTGCCGTAGCCGCGGGGGCTGCGAGCACCGCGCCCGCCGCCCAGGCCCCGGCCCCGGCACAGGCCCCGGCGCAGCCGGCCGCAGCGGCACCCGCACAGGCCGCTGCCGCCCAGGCGCCCGCCGCCCCGGCCTCCGCGCCCGCCGCCCAGGCCCCGGCCGCGAAGCCGGCCGCCGCGCAGCCCGCCGCCCCGGCCAAGCCGGCCGCCGCGGCCGCCAAGCCCGCCGCCGCGAAGCCCGCCGCCAAGGCCGCGCCCGCCGGTGAGGCGCCCTCCGGCCCCGAGTACGTGCCGCTGCGCGGCCCGGCCGCCGCGGTCGCCAAGAACATGAACGCCTCGCTGGAGCTGCCGACCGCCACCTCGGTCCGCGCCGTCCCGGTGAAGCTGCTGTTCGACAACCGGATCGTCATCAACAACCACCTCAAGCGCGCCCGGGGCGGGAAGATCTCCTTCACGCACCTCATCGGGTACGCGATGGTGCAGGCGATCAAGGCCATGCCGTCGATGAACTACTCGTACGGCGAGAAGGACGGCAAGCCGGTCCTGGTCAAGCCCGAGCACGTGAACTTCGGCCTGGCGATCGACCTGGTCAAGCCGAACGGCGAGCGCCAGCTGGTCGTCGCGGGCATCAAGAAGGCCGAGACGCTCGGCTTCTTCGAGTTCTGGCAGGCGTACGAGGACATCGTCCGCCGCGCCCGCAACAACAAGCTGACGATGGACGACTTCACCGGCGTCACCGTCTCGCTGACCAACCCCGGCGGCCTCGGCACCGTCCACTCCGTGCCGCGCCTGATGCCCGGGCAGTCGGTCATCATGGGCGTGGGCTCGATGGACTACCCGGCCGAGTTCCAGGGCACCTCCCAGGACACCCTGAACAAGCTGGGCATCTCCAAGGTGATGACCCTCACGTCGACGTACGACCACCGGGTCATCCAGGGCGCCGCCTCCGGCGAGTTCCTCCGGATCGTCTCCAACCTCCTCCTCGGCGAGGACGGCTTCTACGACGACGTCTTCGAGTCGCTGCGCATCCCCTACGAGCCGGTCCGCTGGCTCAAGGACATCGACGCGTCGCACGACGACGACGTCACCAAGGCCGCGCGCGTCTTCGAGCTGATCCACTCCTACCGGGTCCGCGGCCACGTCATGGCCGACACCGACCCGCTGGAGTACCGCCAGCGCAAGCACCCCGACCTGGACATCACCGAGCACGGCCTGACGCTCTGGGACCTGGAGCGGGAGTTCGCCGTCGGCGGCTTCGGCGGCAAGTCCATGATGAAGCTGCGCGACATCCTCGGCGTGCTGCGCGACTCGTACTGCCGCACCACCGGCATCGAGTTCATGCACATCCAGGACCCCAAGCAGCGCAAGTGGATCCAGGACCGCGTCGAGCGCCCGCACTCCAAGCCGGAGCGCGAGGAGCAGCTGCGCATCCTGCGCCGGCTGAACGCCGCGGAGGCGTTCGAGACGTTCCTCCAGACCAAGTACGTCGGCCAGAAGCGGTTCTCGCTGGAGGGCGGCGAGTCCGTCATCCCGCTGCTGGACGCGGTCATCGACTCGGCGGCCGAGTCGCGCCTCGACGAGGTCGTCATCGGCATGGCCCACCGCGGCCGGCTCAACGTCCTGGCGAACATCGTCGGCAAGTCGTACGCGCAGATCTTCCGCGAGTTCGAGGGCAACCTCGACCCGAAGTCGATGCACGGCTCCGGCGACGTCAAGTACCACCTGGGCGCGGAGGGGACCTTCACCGGTCTCGACGGCGAGCAGATCAAGGTCTCGCTGGTCGCCAACCCCTCGCACCTGGAGGCGGTCGACCCGGTCGTCGAGGGTGTCGTCCGCGCCAAGCAGGACGTCATCAACAAGGGCGGCACGGACTTCACCGTCCTGCCCGTCGCCCTGCACGGCGACGCGGCCTTCGCGGGCCAGGGCGTCGTCGCCGAGACGCTGAACATGTCGCAGCTGCGGGGCTACCGCACCGGCGGCACGGTCCACATCGTCATCAACAACCAGGTCGGCTTCACCGCCGCCCCGGAGTCGTCGCGCTCCTCGATGTACGCGACCGACGTGGCCCGCATGATCGAGGCGCCGATCTTCCACGTGAACGGCGACGACCCCGAGGCCGTGGTGCGCGTGGCGCGCCTCGCCTTCGAGTTCCGCCAGACGTTCAACAAGGACGTCGTGATCGACCTCATCTGCTACCGCCGCCGCGGTCACAACGAGGGCGACAACCCGCAGTTCACCAACCCGCAGATGTACAACCTGATCGACAAGAAGCGTTCGGTGCGCAAGCTGTACACCGAGTCGCTCATCGGTCGTGGCGACATCACGCTGGAAGAGGCGGAGCAGGCGCTCCAGGACTTCCAGGGCCAGCTGGAGAAGGTGTTCGCGGAGGTCCGCGAGGCCACCTCGCAGCCCGGCCCGGCGCACAGCCCCGAGGCGCAGGCCGAGTTCCCGGTCTCCGTCACCACCGGGGTCTCCCAGGAGGTCGTGAAGCGGATCGCCGAGTCGCAGGTCAACATCCCCGACCGGGTCAAGGTGCACCCGCGCCTGATGCCGCAGCTCCAGCGCCGCGCCGCCTCCGTCGAGGACGGCACGATCGACTGGGGCATGGGCGAGACCCTGGCGATCGGTTCGCTGCTGATGGAGGGCACCCCGGTCCGGCTCGCCGGCCAGGACACCCGCCGCGGCACCTTCGGCCAGCGCCACGCGGTGCTGGTGGACCAGGAGACCGGCGAGGACTACACCCCGCTGCAGTACCTCTCCGAGGACCAGGCCCGCTACAACGTCTACGACTCGCTGCTCAGCGAGTACGCGGCGATGGGCTTCGAGTACGGCTACTCCCTGGCGCGGCCCGAGTCGCTGGTCATGTGGGAGGCGCAGTTCGGTGACTTCGTCAACGGCGCGCAGACGGTCGTGGACGAGTTCATCTCCTCCGCCGAGCAGAAGTGGGGCCAGACCTCCGGCGTCACGCTGCTGCTGCCGCACGGCTACGAGGGCCAGGGCCCGGACCACTCGTCGGCCCGCCCGGAGCGCTTCCTCCAGCTGTGCGCGCAGAACAACATGACGGTCGCCATGCCGACGCTGCCGTCGAACTACTTCCACCTCCTGCGGTGGCAGGTGCACAACCCGCACCACAAGCCGCTGATCGTCTTCACGCCGAAGTCGATGCTGCGCCTGAAGGCCGCCGCGTCGAAGGTGGAGGAGTTCACCACCGGCGGCTTCCGTCCGGTGATCGGTGACGACTCGGTCGAGGCGAGCGCGGTCCGCAAGGTCGTCTTCTGCGCCGGCAAGGTCTACTACGACCTGGAGGCCGAGCGGGTCAAGCGCGGTGTCACGGACACGGCGATCATCCGTCTGGAGCGCCTGTACCCGCTGCCGGGTGCGGAGCTCCAGGCCGAGATCTCCAAGTACCCGAACGCCGAGAAGTACCTGTGGGCCCAGGAGGAGCCGGCGAACCAGGGTGCCTGGCCGTTCATCGCGCTCAACCTGATCGACCACCTCGACCTGGCGGTCGGCGCCGACATCCCGCACGGCGAGCGCCTGCGCCGCATCTCGCGGCCGCACGGCTCGTCGCCGGCGGTCGGCTCGGCCAAGCGCCACCAGGCCGAGCAGGTGCAGCTGGTCAACGAGGTCTTCGACGCCTGACCCGCAGTACCCGTACGACCCCCCGGGGCCCGGTTCCGCATCGCGCGGAGCCGGGCCCTCGGGCGTTTCCCTCGCGGGGGACGCCATACCCTGGGAGGGAACACCGAGCAGGCATCCGGGAGCAGGTCTTGTACTTCACCGATCGTGGCATCGAGGAGCTGGAGAAGCGGCGCGGCGAGGAGGAGGTCACCTTCGAGTGGCTCGCCGAGCAGCTCCGTACGTTCGTCGACCTCAACCCCGACTTCGAGGTCCCCGTCGAGCGGCTGGCCACCTGGCTGGCGCGCCTCGACGACGAGGACGAGGACGAGTAGTCACCGCCGAGTAGTCACCGCGGGGCCGGGCCGGGGGGCCCGGGAGCGGGTGCGCAGGCGGTCGTAGGCGAGGCCCAGAGCGCCCTGGGTGACCAGCAGCGTGGCGGTGGCGGCCCAGCCGGGGCTGCGGCGGGTGAGCGCCCAGGCGAGCAGCGGGAGCCCGGCCGCGAGGTGGGCGGTGGCGAGCGCGCGGGCGCGGGGGCCGCAGATCCAGGGGCCGAGCGGGCCCTCCTCGACGGCGTCCAGTTCGCTGCGTACGGCGTCGAGCCAGCCCTGCCATTCGAGCTGCTCCGCGCCCCGCTCCCGGGCGGCCGCCCACAGCAGGACGGCCGGCGTGCCGGGGACGAGGCCGGGCGGGAGGGTCAGGCCGTGCCGGGCGAGTACCGCGGCCAGGCCCAGCAGGCGGGCGGGGGCGTCGGCGAGTTCGTCGGGCCGGGTGAGGGGTTCGAGGTCGCGGGCGTCCATGACGGGGTCGAGCCCGAGCCGCTCGGCGAAGGTGTGCATGGCCTCGTCCTCGCCGACGGGGGTGCCGTCCGCGAGCCAGGTGTAGCCGACGGGGCGGCGGAAGCCGGTCGCCAGGACGCAGCCCGCCCGGTCCGTGTCCCACCACAGGGCCACCACCGGCCACGTCACGCCGACCGTGAGGGCTCCGGCCCAGCCCGCGACGACCCGGTCGACCGGTTCGGCGCCCTCGCGCCACGGCGCGCCCTCGGGGACGAGCACGCTCCAGTCGGGGCCGGCCGGGGCGAGGAGCAGCCGCTCGCGCAGCAGCAGGGCCGGGGGCCTTACGGAGGTGCGGTCGGCCCGGCAGAACAGCAGCGCGCCCACGGAAGTCGCGTTCATGCGCCATACGCTAGGGCAATTTGTCCGGTTCCGACGCTCTTGACTTCCCAAGCCCGCGATATATCGTGTGCTGCAAGGAGACGCGATATGTTGCGTGTCGCGTCCTGTCCCAGGGAGGCCCCATGCCGGAGTGGTCCGTCACCGAGCCGACGAAGATGACCCTCGACGACGAACCCGTGACCGCCGTCCACGTGCGCCTCGTGGGCGGGACGGTGAACGTCGTGGGCACCGACGAGGGCCCCGCGCGGCTGGAGATCTCCGACGTCGAGGGACCACCGCTGATCGTCACCCGCGAGGGCTCCACCCTGACCGTGGCCTACGCGGACCTGCCGTGGCAGAACCTCCTCACCTGGC
Organism: Streptomyces ficellus; assembly: GCF_009739905.1. Classification (NCBI taxonomy): domain Bacteria; kingdom Bacillati; phylum Actinomycetota; class Actinomycetes; order Kitasatosporales; family Streptomycetaceae; genus Streptomyces; species Streptomyces ficellus. The sequence goes on from NZ_CP034279.1 coordinate 2,431,820, forward strand.
TCGACCCCCAGGGCTGGCAGCGCAGCGCGGTCGTCTCCCTGGCCGTTCCGGCCGGGGCGGACGTGGAGGTCGGCTCCGTCGGCGCCGAGGCCGTCGTCTCGGGCGTCCGGGGGCGTACGACCGTCCGCGGGGTCAGCGGCGACACCACGCTCGTCGGCCTCTCCGGCCCGGTGCGCGCCGACACCGTCAGTGGCAACGTCGAGTCCCAGGCCGTGACCGGCGGGCTCCGCTTCCACTCCGTGTCGGGCGACCTCACGGTCGTCGAGGGCGCCGGGCGCTCCGTACAGGCGGACACGGTCGGCGGTGACGTGGTGATCGACCTGGACCCGGCCGAGGAGCCCACCGACATCCGGCTCACCACCGTCTCCGGCTCGGTCGCCATCCGGCTCCCCCACCCCGCGAACGCCCGGGTGGAGGCGCAGACCACCGGCGGCGCCGTCTCCAGCGCCTTCGACGACCTGCGGGTCACCGGGCAGTGGGGCGCCAAGAAGATCACCGGCACGCTCGGTGACGGCAAGGGCAGGCTGAGGGCCACCACGGTCTCCGGCTCCATCGCGCTCCTCCGCCGGCCCGAGGAAGCCCCCACCGGAAAGGTGCTCTGACATGTCCCCCGTCTTCGCGCACGGACGGCTCCGCCTCTACCTGCTGACGCTCCTCGACGAGGCCCCGCGCCACGGGTACGAGGTGATCCGGCTCCTGGAGGAACGCTTCCAGGGCCTGTACGCGCCCTCCGCCGGCACGGTCTACCCCCGGCTGGCCAAGCTGGAGGCCGAGGGCCTGGTCACGCACGCCACCGAGGGCGGCCGCAAGGTGTACTCGATCACCGCCGCCGGGCGCGAGGAGCTCGCCGCGCGCAGCGGTGAACTGGCCGACCTGGAGCGGGAGATCCGCGACTCGGTCGCCGAACTCGCCGCCGAGATCCGTGACGACGTGCGTGGCGCGGCGGGCACGCTGCGCAGCGAGATGCGGGCCGCCGCGGGCGAGTCCCGGCACACGCCGCCGCCCGGCGGGGACGAGTGGGCGACGTGGCGCCGGGCCAAGCAGGAGTGGAAGGACCAGGCCCGGCGCGCCCGGGACGAGTCGCGGCGTGCCCGCGAGGACGCCCAGCGGGCGCGGCAGCAGGCCAAGGACGCGCAGGACGCCGCCCGCCGCGAGATGCAGCGGCTGGCCCAGCAGGTGCAGGAGCACGTGATGCGGGGCGGTGACGGCCTGGCCGACCTCGCCGGCCGGCTGGGCGGCCTGCTGGGCGGCGCCGCACCGGCCACGCCCTGGGGGCCGTACGGGAAGTCCGAGCCGGTCGACACACCGTCGTGGGCCCACGACGAGGGCGGCACCGGCGACCCGTCACGTGACCTGGAGCGCCTGCTGGACCGCTTCCGCGACGACGTCCGCGACGCGGCCCGCGACCACGGCGTCACCGACGCCCAGCTCGCCGACGCCCGCCGCCACCTCGCCACCGCGGCGGGCCGCATCACGGCGCTCCTCCGCACGACGCGGGACTGAGCGCCGCGCCCCGGAGGGGTGAACCCGGCCGGGGGCGGGTGCCGTCGAGGCCCGCCCCCCGCCGTAGGACCCGGCACCCGGCACACACCGGCGGAGTGCGCCGCGCACGGCACCGCTCGCGGCACGGCACCGCTCGCGGCACGGCACCGCTCGCGGCCGGCACCTGCGCGTCGCACCGCACGCCACCCCCGGGTCGCCGTTGCGTCAGCCGGCCTTCGCCTCGCCCGGGCCCGCCGAGAAGGCCCGGTCCAGCGCCCCGTACGTGGCGCCGTGGTCGGCGAGGACGTCCGCGACGACGCCGGGGCGGGCCGCGAGGGCGAGGAGGAGGTGCTCGTCGCCGATGTGGCGGTCGCCGCGGCCCAGGGCGACGCGGAGGGACTGCTCCAGCACGTCCTTCGCCGGGCGGGTGAAGGGCCGGTGGCTCGTCCACCGCCGCTTGGGCCTGCGGCCACCCGCGAGCGCGCCGGCCCCGTGGGTAGCCTCGACCTTGGAGACGATCTCCGTGACGTCGATACCGAGGCCAGCCAGCGCGTCCGTGTCCGCGCGGGTCAGGCCGCCGCGGCGCCGGGCCTCCGCCAGGGCCGACTCCACCGAGGCCCGCCGGCCGGTGACCCCCAGCGCGGCGAACGCGTGGGACGAGGGCGTGCCCTCCAGGTCGAGCAGTGCGAGCAGCAGGTGTTCCTCCGTGACGCGGTCGGCGTCCGCCCGCTCCGCGTGGACCACGGCTCCCTTGACGACACTCCGCGCCGCGTCGGTGAATCGCTCGAACATCAATGCCTCCCGTACTTCTTGTGGACGGCCTGCCGGCTGACGCCCAGCTCGGCGGCGATCTCCTGCCAGGACCACCCCTGGGCCCGGGCACTGCGGACGTGGACGGCTTCGAGCCGCTCCAGCAGCCGCCGCAGCGCGGTCACGGCCCGGAGGCCGACCCGGGGATCGCTGTCACCCGCGCGTGCGGCGAGATCGGTTGCTTCGGTCATGATGTCAACTTACGTTGACACCCCCGTAGAGTCAACCCTGGTTGACATGTAAGGGTTGGCTGAAACATCAACAACCTTCTCCTGAAACGTGGTTGTCCCCCCGCACCACCGGTTGCCACACTCCCCACGCCTGCATCTCTTCAGGGGGGATCACCCATGAGACCGAGCACACCCCGGCGCGCCGTCGCGCGCCTCACCGCCGTCCTCGCCCTGGCCCTCGCGATGGCCACCGGCACCACCGGCCTCGTCGCCGGCCCCGCGGCACACGCCCAGCCGGTCACCGAAGGCACCTTCGCCTTCTCCGGCGACGAGGGCGACTGGGTCAGCGGCGGCCAGTCCTACGCCTACTCCACCGCCTCCCAGGACCGCCTGACCATCACCGGCTCCGAGGACCACCGGACCGTGTCCGTCGCCGTCGACGGCGTCAACGGCGACTGGTGGCACCTGGACTTCTCCGCACCGACGGGCAAGGCCCTGGCGCCGGGGACGTACACCGACGCCACCCGCCACCCGTTCAACGAAGCCGGCCCCGGGCTCTCCCTCGGCGGCAACGGGCGCGGCTGCAACACCCTCACCGGCACCTTCACCATCGCGGCCCTGGAGTTCGGCCCGCAGGGGTACGTGAAGAGCTTCGACGCCACCTTCGAGCAGCACTGCGAGGGCGGGACCACGGCCGCCCGCGGCGAGATCCACGTGAACAACCCCGCCCCGCCGGCCGAACTCGGACTCGGGCTCGCCGTCGCGCTCGACGGCACCGCGAACGCGCTGAACGGCAAGGCGGTCCTGCACGGGACCGTGAGCTGCGACAAGCCGGTGCGGGTCGACGTCACCGGCGACGTCACCCAGGTGAAGAAGCGGAAGATCATCCGCGGCTCGTACGCCACGTCCGTGGCCTGCGCGCCGGGCGCACCGGTCGCCTGGACCGCCGCGGCCGTTCCCTCCGGGGACGTGCCCTTCCAGCGCGGTGACGTCGAGGTCGAGGCCCGGGCGAGCGCGACGGACCCCGACTACGACCGGACGGTGACCGTGGCCGAGACGGTGGCCGTCCACCTGCGCAAAGGCTGACCGGCAGCTCCGGAAGGGCCGACCCGCGCCGGGCCGGACGCTCATCCGTCACGCCGGGTCACCGTCACGGTGACCCGGCCGCCCGGGACCGCGCGCACCGCCACCCGGCCGGGCGGGCTCGGGACCAGCCGGGCCCGCCCTTCCAGCGTGACCCGCCAGCCGGCCGCGGCGGAGGGCAGGGACAGCTCCGTCACACCGCCGCGACCGGCGACGTAGGTCAGGCGGGACGGGCCCTGCTCGACGACGCGGCCCGCCACCGCCTCCGCGTACGGGGCTGCCGTCTGTTCCTTGTTGGTGCGCCAGGCGCCCGTGGCGTCCACCGCGCAGTAGCCGCCGCCGTAGCACCAGACGTAACCCGCCCAGCCGGAGCTGTAGCGGTTCAGCGACGCCAGCGCCTCGCGGTAGAAACGGCCCATGTTCGGCAAGGAGTTGTTCAGCGGGCCCCACTCCCCCACCACGACCGGCACCCGGTACTCCTTCGGGTACGCCGTCACCGCGGCCTCGTACGCCTCGATCCAGCCCGCCGAGGGGTCGTAGTCCGCGCCCGCCTCCATCGCCGTGTTGTAGAAGTGCGGGGCGTAGACGACCTTCGGGTCCTCGATCCGGCCGAGGCCGGTCGGCACGCCCTCCCCGACGATCGGAGTCGGCTCGACGAAGAGCCAGTTGTCCCGGTCGACGGAACGGACGGCGTCCGCGAGGCGGTTGTACAGCGGGGTGAGGTGGTCGCGCTCGATGCGGCGGGCCGCGGCCGGCAGGTCCTCGCCCGCGCGCAGCTCGCCCATCGGTTCGTTGATCAGGTCGTAGCCGAGCACCGCCGGGTGGTGCGCGTAGCGACCGGCCAGGACCTGCCACATGCGTACCTGGGCGCGCCTGAGGTCCTCGTCCTCGTACAGGTGCGTGAAGGCCCGTTGCACGGCCGGTTCGAAGTACTCGGCGAACCAGTCGTCCGGGTGCGGGGTGAAGGACAGCCCGTCGGTGCGGGTGGCCCACCCGGGGATGCCGCGGTGGCCGAAGGCGGGACCGAAGACGTCCTGGTGGGCATCGATCAGGACGTGGACGTCGTACCGCTCCGCCCAGTCCAGGATCCGCTCGATCCTGCGGAGGTACCTCTCGCTGTACCGGCCGCGCACCGGCTCCAGGTCGTCCCAGAAGACCAGCAGCCGGGCGAAGTTGAAGCCCCGGGCGCGCATGTCGCGGAAGTGCTTCTCGGTGATGGCGGACAGCGCCGCGTCACCCCGGTTGGTCTTGTCCTCGACGTTCCAGCCGCGCAGGGTCAGCACGCGGCCCCGGTCGTCGGTGAGACGCGGTATGCCGGGCTCGGCGGCGACCGGGGCCGAGAGCGCCGGGGCGGGACCAGGGGCCGCGGGGGCGGCGAGGGTCAGCAGGGCGGCGGAGAGTGCGAGGGCGAGGGTGCGCATACGGGACCTCCGGCACGGACGGCAGTGCCGGAGATCCCATCAGCGGAACTGACGGTCCATCAAGAGGGGTTGAGGACAATCTTTCCGAAGAGGTCGCCCGCGGCCATCTTCTCGAAGCCCTCCCGGGCCCGGTCCAGCGGCAGCACCTCGTCGATCACCGGCCGCACCCCGGTCGTCGCACAGAACGCCAGCAGGTCCTCCAGCTCGTCCTTGGAGCCCATCGTCGAGCCGACGACCCTGAGCTCCAGGAAGAAGATGCGGGTCAGTTCGGCGTGCGAGGGCCGGTCGCCGCTCGTCGCGCCCGAGATCACCAGGGTGCCGCCCGGCCGCAGCGACTTGACCGAGTGCGACCAGGTGGCCGCGCCGACGGTCTCGATCACCGCGTCCACCCGCTGCGGCAGCCGGGCACCCGGCTCGTACGCCTCCAGCGCGCCCAGCTCGACCGCCCGCTTGCGCTTGGCCTCGTCGCGGCTGGTGGCGAAGACCCGCAGGCCGGCGGCGCGGCCGAGCACGATCGCCGCCGTGGCGACACCGCCGCCCGCACCCTGCACGAGCACCGAGTCGCCGGGGCGCACGCCCGCGTTGGTGAACAGCATGCGGTACGCGGTGAGCCACGCGGTCGGCAGGCAGGCGGCCTCGGCGAAGGACAGCTCCTTCGGCTTGGGCAGCACGTTCCAGCTGGGTACGGCGACCTTCTCGGCGAACGTGCCCTGGTAGCGCTCGGTGAGGATCGAGCGGGGCTCGTCGGGCCCGACGCCGTGGCCGGACTGGCCGATGACGGAGTGGACGACGACCTCGTTGCCGTCCTCGTCGAGGCCGGCGGCGTCACAGCCGAGGATCATCGGCAGCTTGTCCTCGCCGAGGCCGACCCCGCGCAGCGACCACAGGTCGTGGTGGTTGAGCGAGGCGGCCTTGACGGTGACGGTGGTCCAGCCGGGGCGCACCTCGGGGGCGGGGCGTTCGCCCAGCTCAAGGCCGTTCAGGGGCTGGTCGCGGTCGATTCGGGCGGCATAGGCAGCGAACATGGCCCCGACCCTAGGGCGCCACCGGTGCGCGGCGGTACCGCGCACCGGTGTGATGTGCGTCGGACGTCCGCCCGGTGCCCTCTCAGTCGCGGCGCCACTGGGCCGGGCTGTTCTTCGTGGCGGGGTCCTCGTACGAGCCGGCCGTGCCCCGGTCCACGTGGAAGCTGGTGAGGGTGGTGACCGGGGAGGCGGGGTCGCGGCGGTCGGCGATGACCCGCATGTGGGCGCTGAACCGCTGGGGCGTCACCTCGTAGACGTCGTAGCCGTAGCGGTTGCCCTCGAAGTACTTCAGGTGCGGGTTGGCCCGGCCCATGCGGGGGCCGTTCGTCGCGTTCCAGGCGGCGTCGTACGCGCCCGAGGTCACCGAGTGGGCGGTGAACTCCGTACCGACGAGCGGGGACGACGTGTCGTCGAAGTCGGTCCGGATGTCGTCGACGAACGCGGAGTGCCAGTCGCCGGTGATGACGACGAGGTCTTCGAGGCCGCTGGTGTGGACGTGGTTCAGCACCTCCTTGCGCTCGGCGAGGAAGCCGTCCCACTGGTCGGTGAACATGTACGACCCGCCCGGGCTGCGGCGCAGCTGGCTGAGCATGATCGAGTTGGCCCACACGTGCCACGAGTCGGGCGCGCGGTCGATGCCGCTCTTCAGCCAGGACTTCTGGGCGGCGCCCAGGATGGTGCCGTCGGGCAGGTTCTGCGCGGAGCGGTGGGAGCGCAGGTCGAGGACGGTCAGCTCCAGCAGGTCGCCCCAGCGGCGGGCGCGGTGGATCACCGGGTCGGGCAGCGCGGACTCGCCGCCGTCGCGGTGCGGCATGTTCTCGTACCAGGCCTGGTACGCGGCCGCCCGCCGCCGCAGGAACGGCGCCCCGCCGCCCGTACCGCTGTAGTCGTTGACGACCTCGTGGTCGTCCCAGGTGAGGAACCAGGGGTGGGCGGCGTGTGCCTCGCGCAGCGAGGCGTCGCCCTTGTAGAGGGCGTGCCGGCGGCGGTAGTCGGCGAGCGTGAGCACGGCGGGCCCCTCGTGGTCCCGTACGTGGTCGCCGCCGACCGGCCCGTGCTCGTAGATGTAGTCGCCCAGGTGGACGACGAAGTCGACGTCCTCACGGGCGATGCCCCGGTGGGCGGCGTAGAACCCGTCGTGGAACGCCTGGCAGTTGGCGGCGGCGAACCGTACGCGCGACACGCTGCCGACGGGGGCGGTCCGCGTCCGGCCGACCCGGCTCGTCCTCCCCAGCGCGGTGAAGGCGTACCAGTACTGGCGCCCGGCCGCCAGCCCGTTCACGGGTACGTGGACGCTGTGGCCGAGCGTCACGGAGGCGGGGGCCGTGCCGCGGGCCACGACCCGGCGCAGCTCCCGGTCCTCCGCCACCACCCAGCCGACCTCGACGACCTCGGGCAGGTCCTGTTCGGCGGCGAGCGGCTCGGGCGCGAGGCGCGTCCACAGCACGACGCTCGTGGGCTGCGGGTCGCCGGAGGCGACGCCCAGGGTGAAGGGCGCCGGGTCGTAGTCGGCGCCGAGCGCCTCGGCGGCCTCCCGCGCGCGGGCGGGCGAGAGGCCGGCGCTGAGCGGCCAGGCCACGTTCAGCGCACCGGCGGCGGCCGCCGCCCTGAGCAGGTTGCGTCGGTCGAGCCTCATGCCGGTGCCTCGTTGAGCGTGAGCGTGATCCCGTCCGCGTAGCCGTCGTTCGACGTGCCGCCGCCGGTGCGGGTGAGGACGAGGAGCAGCCGCGCGCTGCGGGCGCCGGGCGGCACGAGCGATCCGGCGGTGCGCTCCAGCAGCCCCGTGCGGCCCTTGCGCTCGGCGGCCGTGACCGGTCCGAGCACGCTGAGCGCGACCGGGGTGCCCCTGCCGTCCCGGAACTCCACCGACAGCCGGGCGCCGTCGTCCTGGGAGGCGTATCCGCCGAGCCAGGCGGTCACCGCGTACCGCACCCGGCCGGCGTCGACGGCCGGGTGGCCGGTGGGTCCGGTGGCGGGCAGGGCGATGTCCTGCGTCAGGGCGGTGCGGGGCGCGTCGCCGCCGGCGAAGAACCGGCTGCCGCGCCGGGCGGGCCCGGGGTCGGAGACGGTGGGGTAGCCCTGGCCGAGGGCGTAAGCGATCAGGGCGGGCGCGCCCTGCGCGATCTTCCAGCCGGTGACGGTCCCGACGGGCTGGGCGGTACCCCCGGGGCCGCTTTCGGCGTCTCCGTTGACGACCAGGTTCACACGCGCCTCCTGTGTCCTGCTGTTGCGTGGTGTGTGGCTCGGCGCGGTGCATCACACCAGGCCCGCATGAACCCCCGGAAGAGCGGCGGCGAACACCGGGCGGGCGGTCCAAGGACCGGCCGGGAAAGTCCAAGCGGTACGGGGCGGGCCGCTGCGCGTGCACGCCGAAGGGCCCCGCACCGCGGTCCCTCGGGGGGAGCGCGGCACGGGGCCCTCGGGCGAACCGGACCAGGCCGGGCGGCCGGGCGTCAGCGGCGGGCGACGCCCTCGGCGCGGGCGGCGGCGGCCACGGCGGCGGTGACCGCCGGGGCGACCCGCTCGTCGAACGGCGAGGGGATCACGTAGTCGGCGGCGAGCTGGTCACCGACGACGTCCGCGAGCGCGTTGGCTGCGGCGATCTTCATGCCCTCGGTGATGCGGGAGGCCCGCACCTGGAGGGCGCCCGCGAAGATGCCGGGGAACGCGAGCACGTTGTTGATCTGGTTCGGGTAGTCCGACCGGCCGGTGGCGACGACCGACGCGTACTTGTGCGCGACGTCGGGGTGGACCTCCGGGTTCGGGTTGGCCATCGCGAAGACGAAGGCGCCCGGCGCCATCGACGCGATCGCCGGCTCCGGCACCGTACCGCCGGAGACGCCGATGAAGACGTCGGCGCCGGCCAGCGCGCTCTCCAGCGAGCCGGAGAGCCCGGCGCGGTTGGTGAGCTCCGCCAGCTCGCGCTTGACGGAGGTGAGGTCCTCGCGGTCCCGGCTGACGATGCCCTTGCGGTCCGCGACCGCCACGTCGCCGAGGCCGGCCTCCAGCAGGAACTTGGCGATGGCCACGCCGGCCGCGCCCGCGCCGGAGATCACGGCGCGCAGGTCGCCGAGGCCGCGGCCGGTGAGCTTGGCGGCGTTCCGCAGGGCGGCCAGGGTGACCACGGCGGTGCCGTGCTGGTCGTCGTGGAAGACCGGGATGTCGAGCCGCTCCTGGAGCTTGCGCTCGATCTCGAAGCACCGGGGTGCCGAGATGTCCTCCAGGTTCACGCCGCCGAAGGACGGCGCGAGGCGGACGACGGTGTCGACGATCTCGTCCGTGTCGGTCGTGGCGAGCGCGATCGGCACCGCGTCCACGCCGCCGAACTGCTTGAAGAGGATCGCCTTGCCCTCCATGACCGGGAGGGAGGCCTCCGGGCCGATGTCACCGAGTCCCAGCACGGCCGTACCGTCCGTCACGACGGCGACGACCTGGGACTTCCAGGTGTAGTCGTGCACGAGCTCGGGCTGCTCGGCGATGGCGCTGCACACCTTGGCGACGCCGGGGGTGTACGCGAGGGACAGGTCGTCCTTGTCCCGGATGGGAACCGTCGCCTGGACGGCCATCTTGCCGCCCCGATGCAGCGCGAACGCCGGATCGAAGGGCTCGTCGGCACTCTCGGTGCCGTTGTCACTGTCGCTGCGAGGATTGACGATCTCCGCTGCCATTTGTTGACCCCTTAAGTCATTTCGTTCGAGGGTGGCCACTCCTGGTTGAGGAGGGGTGGGCGGGCACCGCGTCCGTGCCTGCGGAAGGCGGTTGGCCCGCCCGGCAGGGGAGGTACGCACGCGTCGGGCGCGCCGCACACGCGCCCTGAGCCCCGGATGAGGGGTGTAAGGATCCTTCTTACCGGACGGACCGCTCCGACGACGAGTCGGTATCTCATATGAGCCTCGACCCCGCGAAGAGCGTGGGTCCGGTCACATGACTCATGGCCGGATTTAGGGACAAGTCCGCACGAGACCGGTTTTGCGGCTGCTATCGCGTCCGAATGACGAGATCAACCGGAGATTTTCCGGCTGGAAGAAGGCAACCCCGAAGAAGGTCCGGCCCTGATGTACCGGCCTGTTGGGGTTCGGGGGTCTCCCGTTATCCGATTTTGACATGCGGGCCCCCCTGTTTGGGCTAGTCCGAATGGCAAGATGCCGTAATCACACGCGGTTGCGACACCCGATGGTGCGTGCGCGACTGCTTTGGCAACTCCCTCACCCGCCGGAGGAACCCGACCATGACCGCAAGCACCACCCGCTGTACGACCGCCGCGAAGACCGGGACGCCCCGGACGTCCCGGATAGCCGCGGTCGCCGCGATCGCGGTCGCCGGCTCCATGCTGCTGACCGCCTGCGGTGACCAGACCGAGGCCGGCCAGGCCAAGGACTCGGGCTCCGCCTCCCAGGGCAGCTCGGCCCCGCTGTTCGCGAAGCTGCCGGAGAAGTACAAGAAGTCCGGTGTCATCAAGGTCGGCACCGATGCCGCGTACGCCCCCATGGAGTCCATGGACGGCAACAAGATCGTCGGCATCGACCCGGAGATCGGTGAGGCGCTCGGCAAGAAGCTGGGCGTGACGTTCACGTTCGAGAACGGCAAGTTCGACGGTCTGGTCGGCTCCCTGTACTCGGGCCGCGTCGACCTCGTGATGTCCGGCATGACGGACAACAAGGACCGCCAGCAGGGCCTGGACGAGGGCAAGAAGACCGGCAAGGGCGTCGACTTCGTCGACTACTTCCAGTCCGGCACCGCGATCCTGGTCAAGAAGGGCAACCCGAAGGGCATCAAGACCCTCGACGACCTGTGCGGCAAGAAGGTCGCGGTCCAGCTCGGCACGACGTACGCGGACGCCGCCAAGGCGCAGTCCGCGAAGTGCGAGAAGGACGGCAAGGCCAAGATCGCCATCGAGACCCCGGACACGGACGCCGAGGCGCAGGTGCGGGTGAAGTCGGGCGGTGCGGACGCCGACCTGAACGACTACCCGGTCGCCGTGCACGTGGCGAAGACCGCGGACGCCGGCAACGCCTTCGAGGTGGCGGGCGAGCCGGTCGACGCGGGCCCGTTCGGCATCGCCGTCGACAAGGGCAACGCCCAGCTGCGGGACGCGATCAAGGAAGCGCTCGACGCGATCATCGCGGACGGTTCGTACAAGAAGATCCTGGACAAGTGGGGCGCCTCGCAGAGTGCGATCGACAAGGCCGTGATCAACGGCGGCAAGTGATCCACCCGCGCTCTGTGTGAAAGGCAGTCATCGTGACTGAAAAGCTCAACCCCGGGTCCTCCGGCACCCCCTCCGAGGACCCGGGCACGGGTACCGGCTCGGGCACCGGTGCCGGCACCGGCGGCGACACGACCGGCGCCGCCGGCACCGCCGCCGCGAAGAAGACCTCGACCCCGAGGAAGACGGCGGCCAAGAAGGCCACCACCCCTCGCAAGACCACGGCCGCCAAGAAGACCGCCACCACGCGGAAGACGACGGCGACCAAGTCGGCGGCCAAGTCGGCCACGGCCGCCAAGAAGGCCCCGGCCAAGCGGGCCACGACGGCCGCGACCGCTGCCGCCAAGGCGGCGGAGGCCACCGAGACGGCCGCCACGGCCGCCGCCGCGGCCGAGGCCGTCGAGACGGTCACGGCCGGGGACTCGGTCACGACCGCGAACTCGGTCACGTCCAAGGCCGTGGCCACGGACACGGCCTCGGACACGGACACGAAGGGCACCGCGCCCGCCGTACCCGCCCAGGCAGGTCCGGTCGCCGCCGAGACCGCCGAGACCCCCGAGCCCGCCGACGCCACCCCGGTGGCCGACGCCGTCCCGGTGGCCGACGCGACCCCCGGCACGGCCAAGGGCGGAGCCCCCCAGGACGCGGCCGCCGCCGGCAAGGGCGCCGCGCCCGCGGACGCCAAGGGGGCGGCCACGCTCACCAAGGAGCCCACGGCCGGGGACGCAGGAGACGCCGGTGGCTCCGGGCGTACGCCGCGCGTCGCCAAGGAGGACGGCGACTCCTCCGAGCCGATCCGGGCGATACCCGTCCGCCACTACGGGCGCTACGTCAGCGGCGCGCTCGTCCTCGCGATCCTGGTCTGGCTGGTCTCCGCCTTCGCGGGCGGCAACGTCCGCTGGGCGACGGTCGGCGACTACATCACCGACGGCAACATCCTCGCGGGTGCGGGCCGGACGCTGATGATCAGCGTGATCTCGATGGTCATCGGCCTGGTGCTCGGCGTCGTGCTCGCCGTGATGCGGATGTCGAAGAACCCGGTGACCGGTGGCGTCTCCTGGCTCTTCATCTGGTTCTTCCGCGGCACCCCGGTCTACGTCCAGCTGCTGCTCTGGTACAGCCTGTCGCTGATCTTCCCGATCTTCGAGATCCCGTTCATCTACAAGGACGAGATGACGGACGTCATGACCCCGCTGGTCGTGGCACTCCTCGGACTGGGCCTCAACGAGGGCGCCTACATGGCGGAGATCGTCCGGGCCGGCATCCAGTCCGTCGACCAGGGCCAGACCGAGGCCGCGCACGCGCTCGGCATGACCCAGACGCAGACCATGCGCCGGGTCGTGCTGCCGCAGGCGATGCGGGTGATCATCCCGCCGACCGGCAACGAGTTCATCAACCTGCTGAAGACCTCGTCACTGGTGGCCGTGGTCTCGTACCCGGACCTGCTCCGCAGTGCCCAGATCATCTCCGGCCGCACGTACGCGGTGATGGAGATGCTGTTCGTGGCCTCCTTCTGGTACCTGACGCTGACCAGCATCTTCAGCGTCGGCCAGTACTACCTGGAGCGCCGCTACGCCCGTGGTTCGCTGCGCGCGCTCCCCCAGACCCCGTGGCAGAAGGTCAAGGCCAATCTGTCGACCCTGCGACGCCCGGAGGTGGCGCGATGACGACCGCCATGGTGAAGGCCGAGGGCGTGCACAAGTCCTACGGCACGGCCCACATCCTCAAGGGGATCGACCTGGAGGTGGCACCCGGTGAGGTGTTCTGCCTCATCGGCCCCTCGGGTTCGGGCAAGTCGACCTTCCTGCGGTGCATCAACCACCTGGAGAAGGTCAACGCCGGCCGCCTGTACGTGGACGGCGAGCTGGTGGGCTACCGGCAGAAGGGCGACAAGCTGTACGAGCTGAAGGACAGCGAGGTCGCGCTCAAGCGGCGGGACATCGGCATGGTGTTCCAGCGCTTCAACCTGTTCCCGCACATGACGGCCGTCGAGAACGTCATGGAGGCGCCGGTCCAGGTCAAGGGCGAGTCCAAGGCGGTGGCCCGGGAGCGGGCGCTGAAGCTGCTGGACCGGGTGGGCCTGGGCGACAAGTCCGGCAACTACCCGTCCCAGCTCTCCGGCGGCCAGCAGCAGCGCGTGGCGATCGCCCGTGCGCTGGCGATGGAGCCGAAGCTGATGCTGTTCGACGAGCCGACGTCGGCGCTCGACCCGGAGCTCGTGGGTGACGTCCTGGACGTCATGCGGGACCTGGCCGAGTCGGGCATGACGATGGTCGTCGTCACGCACGAGATGGGCTTCGCCCGCGAGGTCGGCGACTCGCTGGTGTTCATGGACGGCGGTGTGGTGGTCGAGTCCGGCCACCCGCGCGAGGTCCTGACCAACCCGCAGCACGAGCGGACGAAGGCCTTCCTGTCGAAGGTCCTCTAGGCCGCACACGGAGGGGCGGTACGGGAATCCCGTACCGCCCCTTCTCTCGTCCCGCGGCTACTTCAGCGCCAGCACCAGCGCGTCCGACGGCGAGGACCACACCGCCCGGGCCTCCGCGAAGCCGGACGCGCGCAGGGTGCGGGCGTGCCAGTCCAGGGACGGGGTCTCGCCCTCGGCGTGCTCGCCGTAGAGGGCGAACCGCTCGGCGGTGGGCGCGGCGAGGACCGGGTCCTTGGCGGCCAGCTCCCACCAGGCGGCCCAGTCGACGGCGCCGGCGGCCTTGGCCCGGTCCATGGCGGCGTGCCGGTGGGCGCGTTCGGCGGCGTCGATGCGGGGCGTGGTCCCGTCGCGCATGCGGTCGGCGTTCATGAGGACGCCGCCCTCCCGGACGAGGCCGGCGAGCTGCCCGTACAGCGCGGTCAGGGGCTCGGTGCGCAGCCAGTGCAGGGCGGTGGCGGTGAGGACGGCGTCGTACGAGTCGTACGGCAGCGCGCGCACCCAGTCGGGGTCGGTGAGGTCGGCCCGGACGAAGGTCACCCGCTCGTCGCCGGCGAAGTACCCCTCGGCGATCGCGAGGAGCGCGGGGTCGAGGTCGACGCCGGTGCTGACGGCGTCCGGGAACCGGTCGAAGAGCCGCTTCGTGATACTTCCCGTACCGCACGCGAGGTCGAGGACCCTCGGCGCGGGGCCGGTGAACGCCTCGACCATGTCGAGCATCACCCGGAACCGCTCCTCGCGGTCGGGCATGTACCACTCCTGCTGCCGGTCCCAGCTGTCCTGCCAGGCCCGCCAGTCCGTTCCCGCCGCCGTCTCCGCCACCACGAACCCCACCCTCCGTAATACCCTCGTATCAGACCTGTCTCTTACAAGTTCGCTGTCCGACCCTAGACCGTCGCCGTAAGGACTACAAGTGGAACTGGCCTATTACTCGGACTACGCCGTACGTCTGGTGAACACCGAGGAGCCGGCGCGCAACAAGGACGCCCTGACCTCCGTGGAGGTGGTGCGCGACCTGTTCGGCGAGGCCTCGCAGATGGCGCGGCGCGCGACCGACGCGGACGTCACCCGGTTCCGTTCGGTACGGGCGCGGCTGCGGGCGGTCTTCACCGCAGCCGACGCCGGCGATCACACGCAGGCCGTGGACCTGCTGAACTCGCTGCTGCTGGAGTTCCCGGTCAGCCCGCAGATCTCCGGCCACGACATCCTGGACGACGAGGGCCGGCCGCGCTGGCACATGCACCTCGCCGACCACCCGTCCAACGCCACCGCCGGGTACGCGGCGATCGCGGCGATGGGCCTGGCCTTCCACCTGACCGAGTTCGGCGTCGACCGGCTCGGCCTGTGCCAGGCGGCCCCGTGCCGCAACGCCTACCTCGACACCTCCACCAACCGGTCCCGCCGCTACTGCTCGGACCGCTGCGCGACCCGTGCGAACGTCGCCGCCTACCGGGCCCGGAAGCGCCTGGAGACGGAACGGTCCGCGAGCACCGGCCGCACCGCCGAAACCAGCCAGGAGAGCACCACGCCGACCGACCGCTGACGCCCCGGCCGGATCCCCCGGTACCGCGCCCGCACCCGCCCCAGCACCAGCTCGGGCGGTACGGGGCCGAAGGCCCGGCTGTCCACGGCCTCGGCGGACCGGTTGTCCCCGAGCACCCACCAGCCGCCGTCCCGCAGCCCGACCAGCCGCTTCACGATGAGCAGGTCCTGCTGGAGCGGATGCCGCAGCACCACCACGTCCCCGGCGCGCACCGACGCCCCGTAGTGCACCAGCAGCTGGTCACCGTGGTGCAGGGTGGGCACCATCGACGGCCCCGTCACCTCCGCGACCCCGAACGGCGCCCTCGGCCCCCGCTCGGGCTCGCGCCCCTGCTCCGTCATCCGGCACACCTCCTGGACCGTCCTGGACCTTCCTCCACGAGTCCCATGGTCACCCTGGACTTTTGTCGTAAGCCCATGGGGGCACCCGCGAAAAGCCGCCTGCCACGGAGTAATGTCCCACCTGAGAAGACGATCACGAGGAAGGACAGCTCAATGCTCTCCCGCCTGTTTGCCCCGAAGGTGACGGTCAGCGCGCACTGCGACCTCCCCTGCGGTGTTTACGACCCGGCCCAGGCCCGCATCGAGGCCGAGTCGGTCAAGGCCATCCAGGACAAGATGGCCGCCAACGACGACGCGCACTTCCAGGCGCGCGCGACGACCATCAAGGAGGAGCGCGCGGAGCTCGCCAAGCACCACGTCTCCGTCCTGTGGAGCGACTACTTCAAGCCGCCGCACTTCGAGAAGTACCCGGAGCTGCACCAGCTCATCAACGACACCCTGAAGTCGCTCTCGGCGGCCAAGGGCTCGAAGGACCCCGCGACGGGCCAGAAGGCGCTCGACTACATCGCGCAGATCGACAAGATCTTCTGGGAGACCAAGAAGGCCTGAGCCTTCACCCGGCCCGCCCGTCCGCACCCGGCCCGCACGACCGCCGCAACCCGGCGCCCGTGACGGTCCGGGTGCGGTCTGGCCTCGGCCAGGAAGGCGCCGCCCAGCGCTACTACCAGGTCGGCTACAAGCTCGCCTGCGAAGCCAACCCCCACGGCCACGCCGCCTGGATGATGCGCGCCCTCGCCCACCAGGCTCTCAGCCTCAAGCAGCCCCACCACTGCGTCGACCTCGTCGAAGGCGCCCTGCGGCGCGGCCTCGGCCACGTCGACGGCCAGACCGAGGCCCTCCTCCACATCACCCACGCCCGCGCCTACGCCGCCACCGACGAGAACTCATCGGCCGCGCGCGCCCTGCTCGCCGCCGAGGACGCCCTCCTCCGCGAGGACGGTCCCCAGCCCAGCTACTCCCGCGTGAGTGGCCCCGCCGCCGGCACCGTGGCCAGCCACACCGCCCGCACCCTGACCGACCTCGCCGACCACATCGGCACGGAACAGCAGCACCGGGACGCGCTCACCCGCTGGGACCCCGCGAAGTACAAGCGTGTCCACGCCCTCACCCACGCCGACCTTGGCGACAGCCTCGCCGCCCAGGCCCGCGCCGACGAAGCCGTCGCCGCCTGGACCCAGGCCCTGGTCCTCATGGAGGGCATGACCTCCGACCGGACCCGCAAGGCGATCACCTCGATCCGCTCCACGCTCGCGGTCTACCAGCGCCGCCGCGTTCCCGGCGCCGCCGATCTCGCCCGCCGCGCACGCGAGGCCCTCGCCTAACATGCCCAACAACCCGCCCGACGAAGGGAACACCGTGGCCCAGCAGACCGACGACCGCTCCCAAGCCCTCAAGCCGGCGCTCGAATCAATGACCCTGCTGGTCGCGGCCGTCATCGTCCACGACAAGGCCACCAACCGTGTCGTCCTCCTCCAGCGCAGCGAGAACGCGAAGTTCGCCCAGGGCATGTGGGACCTCCCCGTCGGCAAGAGCGAGCCGGGCGAGCCCATCACCGAAACCGCGGTCCGCGAGCTCTACGAGGAGACCGGCCTCACGGTGAAGCCCGAGTCCCTCAAGGTCGCCCACATCATCCACGGCGCCTGGGGCGTCGAAGCCCCCAACGGCTTCCTCACGGTCGTCTTCGCAGCCCACGCATGGACCGGCGAACCCGAAAACCGCGAGCCCCACAAGCACTCCCAGGTCCGGTGGGTCGACGCCACCGCCATTCCCGAGGCGTTCGTCGACACCATGGCCAGCGCCCTCCACCGCTACCTCAATGACGGGCCCCAGGTATCGCTCGAGGGCTGGAAGTAGGCGAGGCGAGCGGACGCTGTCGCGGCTGACCGCCCACCGGCGTCTGGTGCGGGACTACCGGTCGGCACGTGCATGGCCGCCGGGGAGGCCCCGTCGAGCCACGCCGACGTCAAAGGCCCTTCAGGACACGATCAAGCGCGGACCGGCCTGCGGGCCCCCAGTTCGGCTTGCCGCCAGGCAGGCCGCGATCCCCGGCTTGGCCCATCGCCATCAGGAACAGGCTCCTCATTGCGGCCAGTCCGCGCGCCCGGCGCACCGCTGCCTCGTCCGCCTGCGCGTAGCTGTTGAAAAACCGTGCGGCGCCGCCCGCGGGGAGGAGCAGCCAGGCGGCCGCGAGGTCCCACGCCGGGTCGCCGGCGACGAGTGCGCCGAAGTCGACGACACCCGCCAATGTCCCGTCTGCGACGACGACGTTCGCGGGATGCAGGTCGCCGTGCACCCACACCGGTGGGCCTTCCCACCCCGGGGACGCCACCGCTTCACCCCAGACTTCACGGATCTCGTCGGCAAGGTCGGCAGGGGCAACATCCTGGAAGAAGTGCTCGAAGCCGTCCGTGCAGTCCTTGGGGTGAGCGCCGAAGTCCGAAGCGGTCGGTGCGTCGGCGGGCGCCTCCACGTGCAACGCCCTGAGGAAACCCGACAGCGTCTCGGCCGCGTGGTCGCCGCGAGTGATCGAGCCGTGGTCCAGCGGCGTGCCCTCGACCCATGTCATGACGGTCCAGATCTTGGGGAAGCGCTCGGAGGGCACACCGTCCCGTAGGGGGACAGGAATCGGCAGCGGCAGGCGCGCGGCCAGAGTCGGCAGCCACCGCCGCTCCTTGAGCTGCAGATCGGGGCTCGTGTCCATCCGCTGCATCCGGACGGCCAACTCGTCACCGAGGCGCCACATCTGGTTGCCCCAGCCGCCCGCCACTTCCCGGATGGGCAACTCGGCCAGGTCCGGATGCTGTTCCCGAAGCAAGTCGCGGACCAGACCCTCGCTGATCTCAATCTCGGATTCGATCATGCCGATTCACCGTACTTGAGGTAGGCGGAGGCCACCTTGCGCTTTCGGAGATCCAGCTCCCAAGCTGGATCTCCCGAGCCCTCTGAGGAATCCGCGGCCCGACTGCTGGACGGGTCCTGGCCGCCACGGGGGTGATCTCACCGACGGCAAACGAGGATGCTGCCAGGGCAGCCTCCACGCGGCTGAGCGCCACGGGCGCGAGGTCGTCGCAGTCCGCCGCACCGATTACGGGCACGCTCTGAACGGAGTTCGATCTAGGCTCGCCCTTGTGCCAATTGAAGTTCCTTACGCTCGCGTGCGATCTCTGCTCAATAAGCTCCAGCCGGGTCCCGTGAGAAGGGTGGAGGTCGTCGGGTTCGAGGGAGCCGATGTCCTCGTGAGGCCTGCGGATGACAGGGCCGAAAAGGCCAGGTGGGTCGGATTCCTCAAGGTGAGGCTTCCCGGAGTCGGGTGGAGATGATGGCTTATGTACCGGCTTCATCCGAGTGCCAGACCTGACGTGGTCTCGGATCGACCATCCCTCGGAAGCCGTCAAAGCCGGCCAGCGGATCAAGGCGGAGGTGATTGTCGCCGAAACGCGATCCGGCCAGGTCACCCTCTCGTTGAAAGCCCTGCAGGAAGATCCACTCATCCGCTTCTCGGACCAGGTCGGCCGCGTCGTCACAGGTCGGATCACCAAGATCATCCCCTTCGGCGTGTTCGTGCGGCTCGCTCCGGAGGTCGAAGGGCTCCTTCACATCTCAGAGCTGACCGACGAGCCCTTTGATACCCCTGCCCAACTCGTCCGCGAGGGCGAGCTGATCGCGGTGGTGGTCGCCGAGGTCGACCTCCAGCGCCACTGGGTACGGTTGTGTGCTCCGGGCGGAGCATGCCGTTGACGCCGGCATTGTCAGTGCCTGAGTGCACACTGCCGCCATGAGAGCCTCCTCGCCCCTCGCAGCCGTGACGTCACGCGCCCCCTTCGACTGGGTGGAGTCGATGGGTGGTCCCTTGATCGTGCTTCCGGTCTCCGCGCTGGATACATGGCGTGGGTGCACGGAGAGCGGGATGGTCATGGCGGACGGGGACGGTCCGGACGACTACGACAGGGCCTGCGCGGTGGACGATCTGGCTGCGGTGATCGCCGTCGGCGAGGAGGGGGCGGGGGCGCTGGTCCTGGGGGACGAGCCCGCCACCACCTGTTACGTGCCTGAGCATCACGCCTTCCTCCGCCGGCTCGCCGCCCCCTCCGAAACCGGGCTCAGGGCCGTGGCCGAAACTGTCCTCGCAGATCCCGCCACCCCGTGGGAGGAGTGCGGGACGTGGGTCACGGACGGTCCCGCCGTCCTCATGGACTCCGCCGTAGCAGGCGATGTGCTGGACACGGAGTACCCGGGTGGTGGATTCCCCGCTCAGGCGCGGGTTTCGCTGCCCCCTGGTCGCTGGAGAGTTCGCGCCGTCCACGCCGAGGCCGGCGAGGAGAACGTGCTGGTTGGCGTGGTGCAGCTCCTGCCCGTCGGGGACTGAGGTGTCGTACGCGGCCCCGGCCCGGGCTCCGTACGTTCCGGGCTCCCTCCCCCGTCATCCCGCTCTGGCGGGCGGGGCGTTGAGGGTGGGCGGGCGCCGGTAGATTTGCGGGCATGTCGACACCCAATCCGTATCAGCAGAGCCCGTACCCGAACGTTCCGCCGCAGCAGCCCAACCCGTACGCCCAGCCCCAGCCGCCCTACGGGCAGGTGCCGCCGGCGCCGTTCGGGGCTCCCGCGGGTGGGCCGGGTGGGCCGGGTGGGCGGAGGCGGGTGCCGGGGTGGGTGTGGGCGCTCGGGGGTGTGGTGGTGGCCTCGGCGGTGTGGGCGGGTGCCCTGTTCGCCACGGGCACCCTCGGGTCCGGGGGCGAGGCGGACTTCGCGGGGCACCAGTACCAGGAGAACCTGTGCGAGAGCACGCCCCTGAAGGCGTTCGGCAAGCGGTACACCGTGGAGGAGAGCGACTCGGACAATCGTTTCGCCTCCCAGCAGAAGGCGATCGACCAGAGCTACTGCGGCCGCAGCCTCGAAGACCCCAAGGCCGGGGAGAACTCACTGAGCAGCGTCTTCGTGTCCACCAGCGCCGAATGGCACAAGGTGACCGACCCGGCGGGCGAGTTCGCCTCGCTCCAGCTGGCCAACGAGGACAGGACGGACAAGACGTACACGTACGAGGCCGAGCCGCTCAAGGGATACGGCGACGAGGCGTACGTGGTGACCGAGCGGCGCGGGTCGGACAAGCCCGCGCTCGGCGCGATGACGCTGGCCGTGCGGGACGGCTGGTTCACGTTCGAGATGCGCTGGAGCTGGTTCGGCGGCGGCCCCGACGACAAGGCCGCCCCGCCGGCCGAGCACGAGATCCGCGCGATGCTGGAGGCCGACGCCCGGGCGACGCTGGACGCGCTCAAGGGGTAGGGCTCGAGGGCCGGCGCTCAAGGGACAGCGCTCAAGGGGTGGCGCCGGGCGCGTATGCGGCGTCGTGCGCCCACGTCAGGAGTGTGTGGGGGCGGCCGTTGCTGCGTACCGTCGCGGGCGGTTCGCCGGTGGGGCGGAAACCGGCCGCACGCGCCACGGCCGTGCTGGCGGCGTTGTCCGGCTCGATCTGGAGGATCACCCGTCGCAGGCCCAGCACGGCGTGGGCGTGGGCGGTCAGCAGGCGCGTGGCGCGGTGCGCGAGGCCCTGGCCGCGGTGGGCGGCGCCCACGGCGTACCCGATGGCGCCGCTCGTGACGCCCAGCAGGACCTCGCCCAGCGGGGTGCCGCCGTCCCGGGTGATCGCCAGGTGCAGCCGGGTGCCGTCGGCGCGGGTGCGGCGGATCATCGTCAGGTACGCGGTCGCCGCGGCCTCGTCGAAGGGACTGGCGAGGGGCGTGCGGTGGGCGACCGCGGGGTCGTCGAACAGCTCGGCCATGGCGGGGACGTCGGCGTCGGTCCACTCGCGCAGCACGATCTCGCCGTCGGTGAGGGTGAGGGGGCCCATGGGCGCCTTTCGTGGGGGTCAGGCCGCCTGGGCCAGCGGGCTGCCGTGGCGCAGCAGCCACTGGCGGTACGCCGAGGTGCGCAGCGCGACCTCGCGGTACGCGGCGGCCAGGTCGGCGTACGCGAGTTCCGCGAGCCCCGGGTCGGTGTCCGTTCCCGGGCGGCTGTAGAGCAGCAGCCGCACGGCCAGCGGGTCGCCCCGTAACGGGCGTATCGCCATGTCGTCGCGCGGCCCGGACGTCGGCTGGCAGGGGGCCACCACCTCGCCCGCCACGATGAGCGACGTGGCCGTGTGGTAGTCGCCGTGCAGGACGGGCGGGTCGATGCCGGCCGCGCCGAGCACCCGGCGCAGCCCGTCCCACTCGCCGTCCACGGTCGGGTCGACCATCCAGCGGTCGGCGGCCAGGTCGGCCAGCTCCACGACGGGCGCGGCGGCGGCCGGGTGGTCCCGTGCCATGGAGATGAACTGCGGTTCCCGCTCCACGAGGACGCGCCGCTCCAGTCCCTCCGGCACGCGCAGCGGGCACCCCTCGACCTCGTGGACGAACGCCACGTCGAGCCGCCCGGCCGCCAGCGCCCGCAGCAGGGCGCCCGCCGAGACGTCCATGTGCAGCGTGATGTCCGTGCCGGGCAGCCGGCCCCGCAGCCGCCGCAGCCAGCCCGCGAGCGCCCGGCTGGCGGTGGAGCCGACGCGCAGCCGGGCACCGTCGGCGCGGGCCGCGGCGGCCCTGGTCTCGGTGACGAGGACGGCCATCTCGGCCACGAGCGGGCGGGCCCGGCTGAGGACGGCGTGGCCCAGCGGGGTGGGCCGGCAGCCCGTCCGCTCACGGGCGAACAGCTCGGCGCCGAGCGCGTGTTCGATGCGCCGCAGCTGGGTCGTCAGGGACGGCTGGCTGACGCCGAGCTGACGCGCCGCCTTGTGCAGGCTGCCCGTGTCCGCGATGGCGCACAGCGCGCGCAGGTGTCTCACCTCCAGCTCCATGAGCCGAGAGTAGGACGGTTGACGGTCGTACCACTAGACACGGCAGGGGACTTGAACGACGTGATGTGCCGGTTCTATCGCCCGTTGACATCATCCGCACCGGCCGTCCGCTCCTCGACACTCTCCCCAACCGAACGGCCCACCCAGCCGTTCAGCATCACGAGGAGCCCCCCATGAGACACCCCAAGACCGTGCTGGCCGCTGCCGTGAGCCTGGCCGCGGCACTGGCAGCCGTACCGGCCGCGACCGCCACCGCGGCACCGGCCCCGGCCGTGGCACCGGCGGCGTCGTCCTCCTACGCCGCGTACGCATCCCCCGCCGCGTACGCCGGTTCCGCCGAGGAGGCCAAGGCCAACCGGGCCTTCTTCGCGGCCGTCATGGAGTCGGTGGCCGAGAAGCGGGCCGCCACCCCCGGCGCGCAGGCCGTCACCGTCGTCTACTCCGCGACGGGCGCCCCGAGCTTCCGCACCCAGATAGCCCGCTCCACCCAGATCTGGAACAGCTCCGTCAACAACGTGAAGCTGCAGGAGGGCGGCAACCCTGACTTCCGGTACTACGAGGGCAACGACTCGCGCGGCTCGTACGCCAGCACCGACGGGCACGGGCGGGGCTACATCTTCCTCGACTACCGGCAGAACCAGCAGTACAACTCCACCCGCGTCACCGCCCATGAGACCGGTCACGTCCTCGGCCTGCCCGACCACTACTCCGGTCCGTGCAGCGAGCTGATGTCCGGTGGCGGCCCCGGCACGTCCTGCCAGAACGCCCAGCCGAACGCGCAGGAGCGCTCCCGCGTCGACGCGCTGTGGCGGAACGGTCTGGCCGCCGCCGTGGCCAAGGTCTCGTAACACCGCCCGGCACGACCCGCGGGCCGGGTGCCGTACGGCGCCCGGCCCGTCGGGGTTCGTCAGGCCGCCGCCCCGGCGTCCGCGAGGAGCTTGCGGCCGAACCGGCTGCCGGGCGGCAGCTGGCGCAGGATGCGGTCGAGGGCCTGGTCGAAGTCGCCACCGGCCAGGCCCGATTCGTACGCCGCTCCCCCGCAGTGCAGGGTGAGCTGAAGATCCACTCGCTCGGGTGAGCCGTCGGACAGGGCTTCACCCAGCGCCAACAGACAGCTGAGCGTGGCCTGTTGGGCGGCGCCGTCGGTGAGGACCGGCAGGGGCAGGTCCCATTCCAGCACACAGCCGGCCAAGGGCAGGCCGCCGTTCTCCTCCGCCGCGCGCAGCCCGTCGAGGCTCGCGCCCGCGTACTCCACGCCCCTGACACGGGTGGCGATCCGCCGCCCGTCCGTCGCGATCACGATCGATTCCGCACCGCGGCGGTCCCGGTACCAGCCGGTCCAGACTTCCGTCGACTCCGATGACATGGCGCGGACTGTAGCGGTAGACCGCCTCCGACGTGCGGCCGGTCACCCCGGGAGCCGGACTTGGACCGGTCTTGACGCTCTTGCCCGGGTCGGGTCGCTCGCCCGCCGGCCGCCCGCCCGCGCCGGGCGGACGGGCCTCGCCGACGGGCGCAACGACCCGCCGCGCCGCGACGCCCCGCCGCGCGGATCGGGCCCCGCCGCGCGGATCGGGCGGCGCCGCGCGGCCCGGCTCACCACGGGACCGGGGTCACCGCTTCCGGCTGTACCAGCGCACCACGATGCCGTCGTCGAAGGCGCGGACGGAGTCCAGCGCGAAGTCCGCGATCGCGAAGCCGGAGCCGAACATCGGCATCCCGGAGCCGTACACCTGCGGGTACGTCTTGATCACGAGCTCGTCGACCTCGTCGACCAGCTCGCCGGCGATCTGCGAGCCGCCGCACAGCCAGATGTCCTTGCCGCCCTCCTCCGCCTTGAGCTCTCGGATCCGGTCGACGAGGCCCTCGGTGACGATCTCCACGTTGGGGTGCGGGGACTTCTCGATGGTGCGCGAGGCAACGAGCTCGCGCAGGTGGCCGTACGGGCTCGGCATGTTGGCGTCGAGCCCCAGCTGGTAGCTCCCGCGGCCCTGCACGACGGTGTCGAAGTGCTTGTTCTCCGCACTCTCCAGCCCGAGTATCCGCCGCCCCTCCTCCGAGACGGTGTCGGGGTACTCGGTGGTGATGAAGTGCAGGAAGTCGTCCTTGACGAACTGGAAGAAGGAACTGGCGTCGCCGTTCGGGTCGCCGATGAAGCCGTCGATCGAGCACGCGACGAAGTAAGTGAGCTTGCGCATGAAGAGGTCCCCCCGGGACGGTTGATCGTTGGTCGTAGCGGCTGCGGCGCGCAACCACGACAGCTATAGTGCTCCACGTGTAGTGGTTACGCAAGGGGCTTTTTCGAGGAGGCCGCCGTATGGCGAGGAACCCGGAACGCAGAACGGCGCTGCTGGACGCCGCCATCGACGTCCTGGCGAGTGAGGGGGCCCGCGGGCTGACCTTCCGTGCCGTGGACGCGAGAGCCGGGGTCCCGGCCGGTACGGCGTCCAACTACTTCGCCAACCGCGACGACCTGCTCACCCAGGCGGGCTCCCGCATCACCGCGCGCATGGTCCCCGCACCCGAGAAGGTCGACGAGGCCATGCGGCCGGAGCCCAGCCGTCAGCTGGTCACCGAGCTGATGAAGTGGCTGGTGCGGCGGATGGACGACGAGCGCACCGGCTACCTGGCGATGCTGGAGCTACGGCTGGAGGCGACCCGCCGGCCGGCCCTCCAGGCCGAACTGACCCGCGCGGTCCGCGTCCAGTTCGACGAGAACGTCCGCTTCCACCAGGACGCCGGACTGCCCGGGGACGAGGACACGGTGCTGATGCTCTACCTGGCGATGACGGGCGTGCTGCTGGAGCACTTCACCCTGCCGGGAGTGCTGTCGGTCGAGCAGCTGGACCAGATCGTGGAACGGGTCGTGAACACGGTCGTCCCGCCCCGGTGACCCTCGCGCCCCGGTGACCCTCAGGGGAGGTACGGGTACGGGGCGACCATGCGCCCCGCCCCCGCCCCGTCAGCGCGTACGCCTGGTCACGAACTCCGCCAGCGCCAGCAGGTCACCCGCCGCCGTCAGGTCCGGTACCGCCAGCGACAGTTGCTGCACCGCCCGCGCCATCCGGTCGGCCGCCTCCGTCTGCGCCCAGTCGCGGCCGCCCGCCCGCTCCACCGCGTCCGCCGCGCGCCGCACGTCGGCGGCGTCCAGTGCGGGCCGCCGGTACAGCTCGGCCAGCTCGGCGCCGGCGGCGGTGCCGGAGGCGAGCGCGGCGACCACCGGCAGCGACTTCTTGTGGGCCGCAAGGTCGGCCCCCGCGGGCTTGCCCGTGCACTCCGGGTCGCCCCAGATGCCGATCAGGTCGTCGATCAGCTGGAACGCCAGGCCCGCCTCCCGCCCGAACGCGTCCATCGCCGCGACCTGCTCCGGGTCAGCGCCCGCGTACAGCGCGCCCATGGCGCAGGCGCAGCCGAGCAGCGCGCCAGTCTTGGCGGTCGCCATGCCGAGGCACTCGTCGAGCGTCACCTCGTGCGGCTCCCGGCCCTCGAAGGCGCAGTCGGCCTGCTGGCCCGCGCACAGTTCGATCACGCAGGCGGCGAGCCGCGCGGAGGCGGTCGCGGCGGCGGGGTGCCGGTCCTCGGCGAGCAGCCGCAACGCGAGCGCGAGCATGGCGTCCCCGGCCATGAGGGCGTCCGGCACGCCGAAGACGGCCCAGGCGGTGGGCCTGCTGCGGCGGGTGGGGTCCTCGTCGACGATGTCGTCGTGGAGGAGCGTGAAGTTGTGCGCGAGCTCCACCGCGGCGGCCGCGCGGACGGCGGTGTGCGGGTCGCCGCCGAGGGCCCGCGCGGCGGCGAGCACGAGCGCGGGCCGGATCGCCTTGCCGGCCTGCCCGGTGGCGGGCGTGCCGTCGGGCTGCTCCCAGCCGAAGTGGTACATGGCCACCCGCCGTATCGACCCGGGCAGGGTCTCCACGGTGGAGCGCAGCTGCGGGGTGACGACGCTGCGGGTGCGGTCGAGCAGCACCACGGCGCCCCGGCCCTCGGCCGTCGCGATATCCGTGCTGGTCACAATCACTTCCTTGGGCAACGGGCAACGGGCAACAAGCGAGGGGCACAGGGGCGCGACGACGCCGGCGCGGACTGCACGGATCACACGCACCGCGTCACGGCGGACGGAGCGGATGCGGCGAACCGGCGGGCGCGCCCGCGCACGACCGGGCGCCGGGCCCTGTCCCGGCCCCGCACCGGCCGTCCGCCTCACCGCACCCGGGCCGCCTCGCCGGGGCGTCACCTCCAGCGGCTGACTTCCACGTTCTCCAGCACACCGAGCGCGTCGGGCACGAGGATCGCCGCCGAGTAGTAGGCGGTGACCAGGTAGGAGATGATCGCCTGCTCGTCGATGCCCATGAAGCGGACCGAGAGGCTCGGCTCGATCTCGTCGGGCAGGCCGGTCTGGTGGAGGCCGATGACGCCCTGCTCGTCCTCGCCGGTACGCATGCAGAGGATCGAGGTCGTACGGGCGTCGGAGACCGGGATCTTGCTGCACGGGAAGATCGGTACGCCGCGCCAGGCCGGGATCTGGTGGCCCGCGACGTCGACGGAACCGGGGACCAGGCCCCGCCTGTTGCACTCGCGGCCGAAGGCGGCGATGGCGCGCGGGTGGGCGAGGAACATCTTGCTGCCGCGGCGGCGGGAGAGCAGTTCGTCCATGTCGTCGGGGCTGGGCGCGCCGTCGTGCGGCTGGAGCCGCTGGCCGTAGTCGCAGTTGGCCAGCAGCCCGAACTCCTTGTTGTTGATGAGTTCGTGCTCCTGGCGCTCGCGGAGCGCCTCGACCGTGAGCCGCAACTGCTGCTCGGTCTGGTTCATCGGCTGGTTGTAGAGGTCGGCGACGCGGCTGTGGACCTTCAGCACGGTCTGGGCGACGCTCAGTTCGTACTCGCGGGGGGCCGCCTCGTAGTCGACGTACGTGTGCGGGACGACCGCCTCGCCCACGTGGCCGGCCGACAGGTCGATGGCCTTCTCGCCGTGCGTGTTGGTGCGCTGGTGGGGCAGGGACGCCAGGGCGGCCAGGTGGCCGGCGAGCGACTCGGCGCGCTCCGCGAGGTTCGTGACGTCGGCGCGGGTGAGCTCCAGGACGGTGCACGCGGTGGCGGCGCGGGCGGTCCACTCCCAGGTGGCGTCCCGGTCGGCCAGGCACCCGTCGCCGAAGTAGGCGCCGTCGGCGAGGACGCCGAGCACCGCCTCGTCGCCGTACGGGCCGGTGCCGACCTGCTCGACCCTGCCGTGCGCCAGCAGGAACACCCGGTCGGCCTGCCCGCCCGCCTCGACGATCACTTCTCCGGCGGCGAACTCCCGCTGCGTGCACCGCTGTGCCAGCTCCGTGAGGGCCGCGTCGTCCTCGTAGGTGCGCAGGCAGGGCAGCTCCCGCAGTTCGTTCGGGATCACGGCGACCCGCTCGCCGGTCTGCACGAACGTCACGCGCCCGTCGCCCACCGAGTAGCTGAGCCGCCGGTTCACCCGGTAGGTACCGCCCTGAACCTGCACCCACGGAAGCGTCCGCAGCAGCCACCGGGAGGTGATCTCCTGCATCTGCGGAACCGACTTGGTGGTGGTCGCCAGGTTCCGCGCGGCGGCGGTACCGAGACTCTGCTGCGGCGACGCCTGCTCCGAGCGGGTTTCCTCGCCAACCGAACCAACCGACATGAACATCCCTCTCGATCACTGTCCGACCTTCAGAGGAAAAGCCTTTCAGCACGTTCCGTACCGGCGCCATTACACAAACGAGCGAGACTGGATCTTCACCCACTGGGCATGACGTGTGTTTCCCCTGCCTCCACAGCCCCAGGACTGACTCCCCGGCCGCGGGTCCGACTGACCGGATCGGCTCGCACGCGGTACGAACACCGAGTCGGCCGGGCGCCGCGTCCGTACCTCATGGGTAGAACCGGCACAGGAACGAACCGAAGGAGGCGGCGTGGCCCCACCCATGTCCGCGAACGGCTTTCTCGACGCGCTGCGCGACGAAGGCCTCACCGTCGTCGAAGTCGGCGACTGGCGCACCCACAACCGCAATCACAAGGGCCCCTGGGGGCCGGTCCACGGCGTGATGATCCACCACACCGTCACCAGTGGCAGCGCCACGACCGTCCGGCTCTGCCGCGACGGCCGCGCCGGGCTGCCCGGCCCGCTCTGCCACGGCGTGATCACCAAGGACGGCCGTGTGCACCTGGTCGGGTACGGCCGCTCCAACCACGCCGGCAAGGGCGACCGCGACGTCCTGCGCGCCGTGATCGCCGAACGGCCGCTGCCGCCCGACAACCAGGCGAACGTCGACGGCAACACCCATTTCTACGGCTTCGAGTGCGAGAACCTCGGCGACGGGAAGGATCCGTGGCCGGAGGCGCAGCTGCTGGCCATCGAGAAGGCGGCGGCCGCGATCTGCCGCCGGCACGGCTGGACCGCCCGGTCCGTCATCGGCCACCTGGAGTGGCAGCCGGGCAAGGTCGATCCGCGCGGGTTCTCCATGAAGTCGATGCGGGCACGCGTGGCGGAGCGCCTGGCATGACAATGGCCGGGTGAACGCGCTCGGTCCGTCCTCCCTCGACCCGCTGCTCCCCTCCCCCCTGGAGCCGGTCGAGGACGAGCGCTTCACCCGGCACGGCGTGCGGCTGCTGCTCAAGCGCGACGACCTGATCCACCCGGACCTGCCGGGCAACAAGTGGCGCAAGCTGGCGCCGAACCTGGCCGCCGCGGCCGGGCGTCCCGTGCTGACCTTCGGCGGCGCCTACTCCAACCACCTCCGGGCCACGGCCGCCGCCGGGCGTCTGCTGGGGTTCCCCACCACCGGGGTGGTGCGCGGCGAGGAGCTCGCCGGCCGGCCGCTGAACCCGTCGCTCGCGCGGTGCGCGGCGGACGGGATGCGGCTGCTGTTCGTGGACCGCGCGACGTACCGGGCGAAGGGCGACCCGGACGTGCTGGCCCGCCTCCTGCGGGAGGCCGCCCCGGACAGCGTCGTCGTGCCGGAGGGCGGCAGCAACGCCCTCGCGGTGCGCGGCTGCGCCGAGCTGGGCCGGGAGCTGCGCGCGCAGGGCGCGGACGTGGCGGCGGTCGCGTGCGGCACCGGCGGCACCCTCGCGGGGCTGGCGGCCGGGCTGGGCGCGGATCGCAGGACGGTGGGCGTCCCGGTCCTGAAGGGCGGGTTCCTGGGCGGGGAGATACGGGGGCTCCAGGAGGCGGCGTTCGGCGGGCCGGCGGGTGACTGGAGGCTGGACGAGCGGTTCCACTTCGGCGGCTACGCCCGTACTGCGCCCGCGCTGGAGGCGTTCGCCGCCGACTTCGGGGTGCGGCACGGACTCGCCATCGAGCGCATATATGTCGCCAAAATGCTGTACGGGCTCGTGGCCCTCGCCGAGGAGGGCGCCTTCCCGCCGGGCACCGCCCTCGCGGCGGTGATCACCGGCCGCCCCGACGGCCCGGCCCCTCTGGGATCCGGTCAGCCGTCGGCCGCCTCCCGGTAGGCGGCCGCCTCCTCCAGGTCCAGGCGGCGCAGCAGCGTCCGCATCATCTCGTCGTCGATGCGCCGCTCGTCGCGGAGCCGGACGAACACCTCGCGTTCCGCTCCGATCATCTCCCGCGCGAGCCGCCGGTAGGTGTCGTCGGCCGACTCCCCGGTGACCGGGTTGGCGGCGCCCAGCCGCTCCCAGACGGCGTTGCGGCGGCGCTCCAGGACGGTGCGCAGCCGGTCGGCGAGGGGCCCGGGCAGGGTGTTGCGCTCGTCGGCGAGGAGTTCGTCCAGGCGCTGCTCGGCGGCCCGTGACGCCTCGCTCTGCGCCTGGGCCTCGGCCAGGGTCTCGGCCTGTACGTCCCGGCCGGGCAGCTTCAGCGCCCGGATCAGCGGCGGCAGGGTGAGGCCCTGCACCACCAGGGTGCCGATCACGGTGGTGAACGTCAGGAAGAGGACCAGGTTCCGCGCGGGGAACGCCTCCCCCGCGGTGGCGACCGGGATGGAGAAGGCGATCGCCAGTGACACCACGCCCCGCATGCCCGCCCAGCCGACGATCAGCGGCGAGGACCACGTCACACCGGCCTCCCGCTCCCGCACCTTCCGCGACAGCGCGCGCGGCAGGTAGGTGGCCGGGAAGACCCAGACGAACCGGACGACGACGACCGCGGCGAAGACCCCGGCCGCGTACAGGGCGGCCTCGCCGGTGCCGTACCCGCCGAGCTCGCGCAGCACGTGCGGCAGCTGGAGCCCGATCAGGGCGAAGACGGACGTCTCCAGCACGAAGGCGACCATCTTCCACACGGCCTCCTCCTGGAGCCGGGTGGCGAAGTCGACCTGCCAGGAGCGGTGCCCCAGGTACAGGGCGACGACGACGACCGCGAGGACGCCGGAGGCGTGGACGTGCTCGGCGGCGGCGTAGGCGACGAACGGGATCAGCAGGGACAGGGTGTTCTGGAGCAGCGGCTCGCGCAGGGAGCGCCGCAGCCAGTGGATGGGCACCATCAGCACCAGTCCGACGCCGATGCCGCCGAGCGCGGCGACGGCGAACTCGGCGATCCCCCCGGCCCAGCTGACGCCTGCGCCGACGGCCGCCGCGAGCGCCACCTTGAAGGCGGTGATCGCGGTCGCGTCGTTCACCAGGGACTCGCCCTGGAGGATCGTGGTGATCCGGCTCGGCAGCCCGAGCCGCCGGGCGATGGCGGTGGCGGCGACCGCGTCCGGCGGTGCGATCACGGCGCCCAGGACGAGCGCGGCGGTCAGCGGCAGATCCGGCACCATCAGGTACGCGAGGTAGCCCACGGCGAGCGTCGCGAAGAGCACGTAGCCAACCGACAGCAGCGCCACGGGCCGGATGTTGGCGCGCAGGTCCAGGTAAGAGGATTCCAGCGCGGCCGTGTGCAGCAGGGGCGGCAGGACCAGCGGCAGCACGATGTGCGGGTCCAGGGTGTAGTCCGGCACTCCGGGTACGTACGCGGCGGCCAGCCCGGCCGCCACCAGCAGCAGCGGCGCCGGCACGGGCGTCCGGCGGGCCGCGCCCGCGATCACGGCGCTCACCGCGACCAGCGCCACCAGTGACAGTGCGTCCATCGTCTCCCCACTCCCCTCAGTAACCTGGCCATCATGCGCGAGTGTCAGCACCTGGCCGAACTGCCACGACCCGAGCCCGCACCGCGGTCGGAGACCTGTCCGGAGTGCGCGGCCGACGGCACGCACCCGGTGCAGCTGCGGCTGTGCCTGCTGTGCGGGCACGTCGGCTGCTGCGACTCCTCGATGGGCCGGCACGCCACGCGGCACTTCGAGGAGACCGGGCACCCCGTGATGCGGACGTTCGAACCCGGGGAGAAGTGGCGATGGTGCTTCGTCGACGGTTCGATCGTGTGACGGTTGGGTACGTCAACCCTCCGCCGGTTTCTCGCGATTGGGCCCCGCAGACCTCTAGCCACAGAGCGTACTCATATGCTTACCATGAGTGACAGTCGCTGGACCGGGGGTCTCTGCGACAGGGCACCATGGATCGCGATAGCGTCACGGCGGACTACGCATACCTGCGTACCGCACGGTTCCGGGAGGATCTGCCCTCCCCGAGCCCCGAAAGAGCTTGTGCCACCTTGGAGGTGAGGGTGTCCCAGATCGCAGGCGAGCCCGGGACCCAGGACTTCGTGGAAGTCCGGCTGCCCGCTGCGGGTGCCTACCTGTCCGTGCTGCGTACGGCCACGGCCGGCCTCGCGGCGCGTTTGGACTTCACCCTCGACGAGATCGAGGACTTGCGCATCGCGGTCGACGAGGCGTGCGCGATCCTGCTCCAGCAGGCGGTTCCCGGCTCGGTGCTGAGCTGCGTGTTCCGTCTCATCGACGACTCCCTGGACGTCACGGTGTCGGCGCCCACGACCGACGGCAGGGCGCCGGAGCGTGACACGTTCGCCTGGACGGTGCTCTCGGCGCTGGCCGGCAAGGTCGACTCGTCCGTCGCCGACGACCGGACGGTCTCCATCAGCCTGTACAAACAGCGCGGCGCGGGACCCGGGCCGGCGTGAGGAACGGGGACGGTCCGGTGCGAGACGAGGAGCGCGGCCCGCGGGCACTGAGCTCGATCCCGGAACAGCAGGCGCGGCCGCACCCGGTGGACGGTCTTTTGGATGAGCGGGCGGACCGGATGAACCAGCAGCAGCACAACCACCACGATCCGAACGACCGCAGTGGCGCGAGGGCTCTCTTCATCGAGCTGCGCACGCTGCCGGACGGCTCGCCCGAGCGGGCCGAGCTGCGCAACCGGCTCGTGCGGATGCACCTGCCGCTGGTGGAGCACCTGGCGCGCCGCTTCCGCAACCGCGGCGAGCCGCTGGACGACCTGACGCAGGTCGCCACCATCGGCCTGATCAAGTCCGTGGACCGCTTCGACCCCGACCGGGGCGTGGAGTTCTCGACGTACGCGACCCCGACGGTCGTCGGCGAGATCAAGCGGCACTTCCGCGACAAGGGCTGGGCGGTGCGGGTGCCCCGCCGGCTCCAGGAGCTGCGCCTGTCGCTGACGACGGCGACCGCCGAGCTGTCGCAGCTGCACGGCCGCTCCCCGACCGTGCACGAGCTGGCCGAGCGCCTGGGCATCTCGGAGGAGGAGGTCCTGGAGGGCCTGGAGTCCGCGAACGCGTACTCGACGCTCTCGCTGGACGTGCCGGACACGGACGACGAGTCCCCGGCGGTGGCCGACACCCTGGGCGCGGAGGACGAGGCGCTGGAGGGCGTCGAGTACCGGGAGTCCCTCAAGCCGCTGCTGGAGGACCTGCCGCCGCGCGAGAAGCGCATCCTGCTGCTGCGGTTCTTCGGCAACATGACCCAGTCGCAGATCGCCCAGGAGGTCGGCATCTCGCAGATGCACGTCTCCCGGCTGCTGGCCCGTACGCTCGCGCAGCTGCGCGAGAAGCTCCTCGTGGAGGAGTGACCTCTCCGGAGTGACCTCGCCGGAGTGACCCGTTCCGGGCGGGGTTACTGGGCCCGGCCGCGGATGCCCAGGGCCTGGGTGGTCGCCGGGTGCAGCAGCAGCACCAGGCCCGTGACGGCGGCGGCCGCCAGGGCGATGCCGGCGGGGATGGCCGCGCTCGACGCCTGGAGCAGCGTCCAGGCGACCGGGAGGGCCATCAGCTGCGTGATGATCGCCGGGCCGCGGCTCCAGCTGCGGCACCGGAGCAGGCCCCGGGCGGCGAGCAGCGGGATCACCCCGAGCGCGATGAGCGTGGCGCCGCCGGTCAGGGCCTGGGTCAGGTCGTCGGGCCGGCCCGTGAGACTCGTCACGAGCAGGTAGACGCCTCCGGCGATGAGGGCGAGCGCCTCCAGGCCCGCCACCGCCGCGGCGGCGGTGACCCTGGCGGGGCGCGGGGCGGGAGGCGTGGTGTCGGCGGGGGTCTGCTGCGTACTGCTCACCCTGGCAGGGTAGCCGCCGGGCGTGTCCACGGACCGGGCCGGGGCTGGGCCGGGGTACCGCTCGGTAGGTAACCTGGCGGGCATGCGCGCACTCCTCGTGGTCAATCCGGCAGCCACCACCACCAGTGCCCGCACCCGTGACGTACTGATCCACGCGCTGGCCAGCGAGATGAAGCTGGAGGCCGTGACCACCGCCCACCGGGGTCACGCCCGGGAGCTGGCCCGCCGGGCCGCCGAGTCGCGGGACATCGAGCTGGTCGTGGCTCTCGGTGGAGACGGCACCGTCAACGAGGTCGTCAACGGTCTGCTGCACCACGGCCCCGATCCGGACCGGCTGCCGCACCTCGCGGTGGTGCCCGGCGGCTCCACCAATGTGTTCGCCCGTGCGCTGGGCCTGCCGAACGACGCGGTCGAGGCGACGGGCGCGCTGCTGGACGCGCTGCGGGAGAGACGGGACCGCACGGTGGGTCTGGGTCTCGCGGCCGGCACTCCGGGTACGGAGGACGAGTCGGTTCCGGCCCGGTGGTTCACGTTCTGTGCCGGTTTCGGGTTCGACGCGGGGGTGATCGGCCGGGTCGAACAGCAGCGGGAGCGCGGCAAGCGGTCGACGCACGCCCTGTACATCCGGCAGGCCGTGCGCCAGTTCCTGGACGAGCCGCGCCGCAGACACGGGGTGATCACCCTGGAGCGGCCGGGCCACGACCCCGTGCACGATCTTTCGCTGTCGATAGTCTGCAACACCGCGCCGTGGACCTACCTGGGCAATCGTCCGGTGTACGCGTCGCCCGAGGCGTCCTTCGACACGGCGCTCGACGTGCTCTCGCTCAGCCGGCTGTCGACCGCGTCGGTGGCCCGTTACGCGACCCAGCTGCTGACGTCCAGCCCGGAGCGCGGCCCGCACGGGAAGCACGCCCTCTCACTGCACGACCTGACCGACTTCACCTTGCATTCGAAGGTGCCGCTGCCCTTCCAGATGGACGGCGACCACCTGGGTCTCCGTAGCAGCGTGACGTTCACAGGCGTTCGTCGTGCACTGCGTGTGATTGTGTGAGTGGAAGGGCCTTCGGTCCTTTATCTCGAACGTATGGGCCAGGGTCCACCCCATAGAAGTACGGCTGTGACCTAGCCGACACCGAGGAATCAAAAAAAACTTTCCAGAAGGGGTTGTATCCGCAGCCGAGGTTTGCGAATCTCTACATGGCGATCGGGACGGCCCGCAACACCGGCCTCCACTGAGAGCCAGAACCCCTCCTCAAATCCAGGACCACACCAGTTCATCTGGCGTTCGGCCCTTCACTTGTTGAGGGATTCGTGAAAGCGTTCACATTCACAAGCAACTTGCATGCAACACCAAGGAGAGGTAGCAGCCATGGACTGGCGTCACAACGCCGTTTGTCGTGAGGAAGACCCCGAGCTGTTCTTCCCCATCGGCAACACCGGTCCTGCGCTGCTGCAGATCGAGGAAGCCAAGGCTGTCTGCCGACGCTGCCCCGTCATGGAGCAGTGCCTGCAGTGGGCGCTCGAGTCCGGCCAGGACTCCGGCGTCTGGGGTGGCCTCAGCGAGGACGAGCGCCGCGCGATGAAGCGCCGCGCCGCCCGCAACCGGGCGCGCAACGCCAGCGCCTGAGCGACGCCACCGCTACGAGCCTGAGCCAGGCGGCGCGTACAGCGTGTACGCACTGACCCGCCTCCCGAGCCGCAGCGCGCAGCAGTAGTAACCCAAAGCGTTCGAGCCCCGGACCGTCTCCCACGGTCCGGGGCTCGCTGCTGTTCCCGTGGCGGCGCCCGGCCGCCGGCCCGCGCGCTACTTCTGCGGCTGTACGGGGATGTCCAGGACCACCCGGGTGCCGCGCTCGGGCGCGGGCTGCATGTCGAACGTGCCGCCCAACTCCCCCTCCACCAGGGTCCGTACGATCTGGAGGCCCAGGTTGCCGGCGCGCTGGGGGTCGAACCCCTCGGGAAGGCCCCGGCCGTCGTCCTGAACGGTGATCAGGAGCCGGGCCTCGCGGGCCCGGGCGTCGCCGCGCACCGCGGAGACCTCGACCGTGCCCTGCTCGGCCGGTGCGAAGGCGTGCTCCAGGGCGTTCTGGAGGATCTCGGTGAGCACCATGGACAGCGGGGTGGCGACCTCCGCGTCGAGGATGCCGAAGCGGCCGTTGCGGCGGCAGGTGACCTTGCCGGGCGAGATCTCGGCGACCATGGAGATCACCCGGTCGGCGATCTCGTCGAACTCGACGCGCTCGTCCAGGTTCTGCGAGAGCGTCTCGTGCACGATGGCGATCGACCCGACGCGCCGCACCGCCTCGTTGAGCGCCTCGCGGCCCCGGTCGGAGTCCATCCGGCGGGCCTGGAGCCGCAGCAGGGCGGCGACGGTCTGGAGGTTGTTCTTCACCCGGTGGTGGATCTCCCGGATGGTGGCGTCCTTGGTGATCAACTCGCGTTCGCGGCGCCGCAGTTCGGTGACGTCCCGCAGCAGGACCAGGGAACCGATCCTGGTCCCCTTGGGCTTGAGCGGGATGGCGCGCAGCTGGATGACGCCGCCGTTGCCCTCGACCTCCGCCTCCCGCGGGGCGTACCCACTGGCAAGTTTGACCAGAGCCTCGTCCACCGGGCCGCGGGAGGGGGCGAGTTCGGCGGTGATCTGGCCGAGAGGCTGGCCGACCAGGTCGGCGGCGAGGCCGAGGCGGTGGTAGGCGGACAGCGCGTTGGGCGAGGCGTACTGGACGACGCCGTCCGCGTCGAGCCGGATCAGTCCGTCGCCGGCGCGCGGCGAGGCGTCCATGTCGACCTGCTGCCCGGGGAAGGGGAAGGTGCCGGCGGCGATCATCTGGGCGAGGTCGGAGGCGGACTGGAGGTAGGTCAGCTCCAGCCGGCTGGGGGTGCGGACCGTGAGCAGGTTGGTGTTGCGGGCGATCACTCCCAGTACGCGGCCCTCCCGGCGTACGGGGATGGACTCGACCCGGACCGGGACCTCCTCGCGCCACTCGGGGTCGCCCTCGCGCACGATCCGGCCCTCGTCGAGCGCGGCGTCGAGCAGCGGGCGGCGGCCGCGCGGGACGAGGTGGCCGACCATGTCGTCCTGGTAGGAGGTGGGCCCGGTGTTGGGCCGCATCTGGGCGACGGAGACGTACCGGGTGCCGTCGAGGGTCGGGACCCACAGCACGAGGTCGGCGAAGGACAGGTCGGAGAGCAGCTGCCACTCCGAGACCAGCAGGTGGAGCCACTCGAGGTCGGACTCACTCAGAGCGGTGTGCTGGCGTACGAGGTCGTTCATGGAGGGCACGTGTGCGAGCGTACCCGCGAGCGCGAGCCTGGTGTTCTGCCGGTGGGTGAGGGAGTATGGACGATGGATTATCGATCGCACGCCGATGGACAGGCTAGATTGGTCTAGTCCACAATGCACAAGTAAAGCTTCCGCCCTCCCCGCACAGGAGGGTGGATCGAGGTACCCGGCGCTCTCTGCCCTGACTGCGCCGAGTCCTCCCCACGGCCGCGGGACCGCACACCCGACGGCCGGGCAACTCCGGGCTGCGGTGCCGGACGGGCTGAGGGTCCCGTCCTGGCGCCGCGGCCCGCGGGTTTTTCCGGGCGATTCCTCCGGCCCCCGCCCCTCCCCCCTCCCCCGCCCGCCGTCCGGGCGCGGAGCCCCGTTCACGTGCGATTCACGCGCACGCGGGGTACTCGGGAAGCCTCCTGCCCACAGACCCGTTCTGGTAGATTGGTCTATACCACATACGTTCTCTGAGATCGGCAGGCCCAGCGTGGAAGTTGTCATCGTCCCGAACGCCGAGGCGGGCGGCGAGCTCATCGCCGAGGGCATCGCCGGCCTCCTGCGCCGCAAGCCCGACGCTCTGCTCGGTGTGGCCACCGGTTCCACCCCGCTGCCCATCTACACCGCGCTGACCGCCAAGGTCCGGGCGGGCGCCGTGGACGTCTCGCGCGCCCGGATCGCCCAGCTCGACGAGTACGTGGGGCTGCCGGCCGGTCACCCCGAGTCGTACCGCTCCACCGTGCTGCGCCAGGTCGTCGAGCCGCTGGGCCTGGGCCCCGACGCCTTCATGGGCCCCGACGGCTCCGCCGAGGACGTCCAGGCGGCGTGCGAGGCGTACGACAGGGCGCTGGCCGAGGCGGGCGGCGTGGACCTCCAGATACTCGGCATCGGCACCGACGGCCACATCGGCTTCAACGAGCCGTGCTCCTCGCTCGCCTCCCGCACCCGCATCAAGACGCTGACCGAGCAGACCCGCGTCGACAACGCGCGGTTCTTCGACGGCGACATCGAGCAGGTGCCCCACCACGTGATCACCCAGGGCATCGGCACCATCCTGGACGCCCGCCACCTCGTCCTCCTCGCCACCGGCGAGGGCAAGGCGGAGGCGGTGGCGCAGACCGTCGAGGGGCCGGTGGCCGCCCTCGTCCCGGCGTCCGCGCTCCAGCTGCACCCGCACGCCACGGTGGTCGTCGACGAGGCGGCCGCCTCCCGGCTGAAGCTCGCGGACTACTTCCGCCACACCTACGCCAACAAGCCCACCTGGCAGGGCCTGTAGGAGCCGGTACGGCACGCCGCGGGGGCCCGGTTCCGCCTGTCGGAACCGGGCCCCCGTGTGTACGTCCGTTCAGACCGCGCCGGTGATGGCCTCCGCCGCCGCGATCCCGCACACCCGCGCCGCCCCCTGCGTCGCGACGTGCAGAGCGCCGCGGGCGGGCGCCTGGTTCACGCCCATCTCGACGACCACCGTGTCCGGGCGGGCCGCCAGCAGCGCGTCCAGGGCTCCGGCCATCCAGGCGTGGCGGTGGGCGTCCCGGACGACCGCGACGATCCGCCGCTCCCCCGCGTCCCGCAGCACCCTCTCGACGGCGGCGTCGGAGGCGTAGGCGCCGGTCGTCGTGCCGGGCAGGAGGCGGGCCAGCTCGGGGCCGACGCCCCACGGGGTCTCGTCACCGACCGCGATGTTGGCGACCGGGGTGAAGGCGGCGACGTGGGCCGGCGCGGTGAGCGGCTCGCGCGGGCCGGTGACCCGCAGCGCCCGGCGGGCGGCCACCAGGCCGATGTCGGTGCCGGGCGCGGTCCCCTCCTCTGAAGCCGCGCCCGGCTCCGTCGTGGCCCCCCTGGCCCGGTGCGCCTGGGTCCAGGACGCGAGCGCGCGCACCCGCGCCGCCGCGTCGGCCAGCCGCTCCTCCGGCAGTTCACCGGTCCGTACCGCGTCGACGAGGGCGTCGCGCAGGCGCAGGACGGTCTCCTCGTCCGCCAGGCCGCCGCCGACGCAGATGGCGTCGGCGCCCGCCGCGAGTGCGAGGACGGAGCCGCGCTCGATGCCGTACGTCGAGGCGATGGCCTGCATCTCCATGCCGTCGGTGACGATCAGGCCCTCGTAGCCCAGCTCCTGGCGCAGCAGACCGGTGAGGATCTGCGGGCTCAGGGTCGCCGGGCGGTCCGGATCGAGTGCGGGAAGCAGGATATGCGCGCTCATCACCGATTTGGAACCCGCTGCGACGGCGGCGCGGAAAGGTACCAGCTCACGGGCGTGGAGTGTGGCGAGTTCCACATCGATGCTCGGCATCGCGAGGTGCGAGTCGACGCTGGTGTCGCCGTGGCCGGGGAAGTGCTTGGTGCACGCGGCGACTCCGGCGCCCTGGAGTCCCTCGACGTACGCCACGGTGTGCCGCGCGACGAGCTCCGGGTCGGCCCCGAAGGACCGTACGCCGATGACCGGGTTGTCCGGGTCGGAGTTGACGTCCGCGGACGGCGCCCAGTTGAAGTCGACCCCGCAGGCGGCGAGCCGGCGGCCCAGCTCCGCGGCCACGGCCCGGGTCAGGGCGGTGTCGTCGACGGTGCCGAGCGCGAGGTTGCCGGGGAAGGAGGAGCCGGTGCGCACCTCCAGGCGGGTGACGTCGCCGCCCTCCTCGTCGATGGCGACCAGGACGTCGTCCCGCTCGGCGCGCAGCCGGGCGGTGAGCGCGGCGAGTTGGTCCGGGGAGGTGATGTTGCGGCCGAACAGGCCGACGGAGGCGAGGCCTTCACCGACGCGCCGCAGCAGCCAGTCGGGCGGGGTGGTGCCGGTGAAGCCGGGCTGGAGGACGGTGAGCGCGTCCCTGACCAGGGTCGGGGAGGCGCCGCGTACGAGGGTCGTCATGGGGTGCCGTTATCCCTTCACTGCGCCGGCGGTCATACCGCCGACGGCCCGGCGCTGGAGGAAGAGGAACACGATGAGGACGGGCAGGGCGAAGAGCGTGGAGGCGGCCATGGTGGCGCCCCAGTCGCTGCCGAACGCCGTCTGGAACTGGGTCAGCCACAGGGGGAGGGTCTGCGCGGCCTTGTCCTTGTTGAGGATCAGGACCATCGCGAACTCGTTCCAGGCGGTGATGAACCCGAAGAGCGAGGTCGACATCAGGCCGGGTGCCAGCAGGGGGAAGATCACCTTGCGGAAGGCCTGGCCGCGGGTGCAGCCGTCGATCTGGGCGGCCTCCTCCAGTTCCACCGGGACGGCGGCGATGAAGCCGCGCAGGGTCCAGATGGTGAAGGGCAGCACCATGACGAAGTAGATCGCGGTGAGCAGCGGGATGCTGTTCAGCATGTCGCCGTCCCGGGCGATCATGTACATCACGATGACCATGACCTCCCAGGGGGCCATCTGCGCCATCATCACGCCCAGCACCAGGCCCTTGCGGCCGCGGAACCGCATCCGGGCGATGGCGAAGCTCGCCGCCAGGGCGACCAGCAGGGCGAGGAGCACGGCGCCGACCGTGACGGTGAGGCTGTTGGCCACGTACGTCCAGAACAGGTCGACGCCGGTGGCGGTCGGGTAGTTCTCGAGCGTCGGGACGAAGAGGAAGACCGGGTCCTTGCTGAGGATCTCGGACTGCGGCTTCAGCGACGAGCTGAGCATCCAGTAGACCGGGAAGACGAACACCACGGCGAGGACGAGCGCGGCGAGGTTCTTGGCGACGGTCCCGGGCCGCAGGGGCTTCCTCCGGCGGAGCTGCTGCGGGGGCCGGGGGGTGCCGGTGGCGGGGGCGGCCGGGGTGGCGGTGGTGGTGCTCACTGCTCCTCCTCCTGCTTCAGGATCAGGCGGAAGTAGAAGGACATGGCCGCGATCAGCATCACGATGGTCAGGACGGAGATGGCGGCGGCGACGCCGTAGTGGAACTGGCCCTGGCCCTCGATGTAGGCGAACACCGGCAGGGTCTCGGAGCCCCGGTCGGGGCCGCCCAGGTTCATCGCGTAGACCTGGGCGAACGCCTTGAAGATCCAGATGATCTCCAGGAACGTGGTGATCAGGAAGAACGGCTTGAGGTTGGGGAAGACCACGGACCAGAAGGTGCGCCAGCCGTTCGCGCCGTCCATCTTGGCCGCCTCGTACAGCTCGCTGCCGACGGTGGTGAGGGCGGCGTACATGTTGAGGGCGACGAACGGGATGGAGCCCCAGACCAGCAGGATCATGACGATCACGAGGGTGGAGAAGCCGGTCTCGAACCAGTTGTGCTGTTCGTAGCCGGAGAGGCCGAGCGTGCGCAGCAGCCAGTTGACAACGCCGAACTGCTCGTCGAACAGCCACCGGAAGACGGTGACGGAGGCGACGATCGGCATGGCCCAGGCGAGGATCAGCGACAGCGACAGGACCAGGCGCATCTTCTTGCCCAGTCGGTTGAGCAGCAGGCCGATGAGGGTGCCGAGGGCCATGATCAGGACGACGTTGGCGGCCGTGAAGACGACGCTGCGGACCACGACGGTCCAGAACTGGGAGTCGCCCAGCAGCTCGGTGTAGTTCTCGACGCCGGTCCACTCGGGCTTGCGGGTGATCAGTTCCCGCCGGCCGACCTGCTGGAAGGAGAGGACCACGTTGCGGATCAGCGGGTAGAGCAGCAGCACCGCCATGGAGAGGACGGCGGGGGCGATCAGCAGGTAGGGCAGCACCCCGCCGGGCAGGGAGCGTCTGCCGCGAGGAGGCTTCGGGACGTTCTTCGGGCCGGCCGGGGGCGGCGGGGTCTTCGACGTCCCCGCCGCGCTCCCGGGCGCGTCCGTGGAAGCGGTGCTCACCGCTCCCTGGGAGTCCACGGTCATGGTCTTCTTCCTCGCGGTTCTGTGCTGACCGGGTGGTGGGCCCAGTGGGGCGACCGGCGTGGGGTCACCGGTCGCCCCACCGGGCGGCTGTGACGAGTGCCGCGGGCCGCACCCCTGGGGCGGCCCGCGGCGGGGGCGGCTACTGCTGGTTGACGCGCTCGGTGATCACCTTGTCGGCCGCCTCGCCGGCCTTCTTGGCGTCCTCGCCCTTGAGCACCTTGGTCATGTAGTCCTTGATCGGGTTGGGCGCGGTCTCCACGTTCGCCCAGCCCGGGGTGACCGGGGTGATCTTGCCGACGGACGCGGCCTTGGCCATCGCCTCGGCGAACGAGCCGGCGGCGGGCTTGAACTGCGCCGCGTCGTTGTTCGGGAGCAGCGCGCCCTGGGTGGCCTCGGCGTACTTGGCCATGTGCGTCTTGCCGGCGGCCAGCGCCAGCCACTCCTTGGCCAGGTCCTGGTTCTGCGAGCGCTCGGACACCGCGAGGTTCGAGCCGCCGAAGAAGACGGAGCCGGGCTTGTCGGCGCTCTTGCCGGGGATCGGGAAGTAGCCGAAGTCGGCGGTCTTGCCGGCCTTCTTCATCGCGTCGATCGCCCCGCCGGCCTCCCAGCCGAGGCCGATCCAGGACGCGACGCCGCCCTTGGGGACGATGTCGGTGGACTGCTGCGGGGTCGCCTCGTCCTTGTCCTTCGGAGCGGTCGAGTACGACTGGAGCTCCTTGTAGAAGTTCATGGCGGCCACGGCCTCGGGCGAGGACAGGCTGCCCTTCCACTTGTCGCCGTCCTTGACCGCGAGGTCGCCGCCCTCGTCCCAGACGAAGCCGGCGTAGACGTACCAGCTCTGGCCGGGCAGGTAGATGGGCTGCGTCTTGGCGTCGGACGCCTTGAGTTTCTTCAGGCCGGCGATCCACTCGGCGCGGGTCTTCGGCGGGGTCACTCCGGCCTTCTTGAAGGCGGCCTTGTCGTAGACGACGACGCGGTTGGCGGCGTACCAGGGGGCGGAGTAGAGCTTTCCGTCCAGCTCGTTGGAGGCGAGCATGCCCTTGTTCCAGCCGTCGGCGCCGAGCTTGGCCTTGTCCTCGGTGAGGTCGGCGAGGCCGCCCGTGGCGGCGTAGCCGGCGGTCTGGGTGTTGCCGAGTTCGATGACGTCCGGCGGGGCGTCCTCGGAGAGGGCCGTGGTGACCTTCTCCTGGATGCCGTTCCACTGCTGGATCTCGACCTTGACCTTGACGCCCTTGTGCTTGGCCTCGAACTCCTTGTTGACGTTCTTGATCCAGGCGTCGGGAGCCGAGCCGTCCATCACCCAGACGGTGAGGGTCTTGTTGCCGCCCGCGTCGGAGCCGCCCCCCTTGCCGTCGTCCGAGCCACACGCGGCGGTACCGACCATCATGCCCGCGACGCCTATCGCCGCGATGAGCTTGCGCTTCACGCCACCCTCCTCAGGGATGCCTGCAAACCCTGCCCCCACCGCG
This sequence comes from Streptomyces ficellus, assembly GCF_009739905.1. Classification (NCBI taxonomy): domain Bacteria; kingdom Bacillati; phylum Actinomycetota; class Actinomycetes; order Kitasatosporales; family Streptomycetaceae; genus Streptomyces; species Streptomyces ficellus. Next base: position 2,475,045 of record NZ_CP034279.1, read on the forward strand.
AAGCCATACCGGTGTACTGCCCGTGCTGCCCGTGGGACTGGGACCTGGCCTTTAGTGGTTTAGACCAGTAACCCGGAGCTTGGCCTAGACCTTTAGGGGTGTCAAGGGTGTATAAGAAGGGCAGTCGGGTCCGTTACCGGACCGACACCTGAGGCAGGGCGACGACCCGTGACCGGTCCGTGCCACCATGTGAGCCGCAACAGACGGAGGAGCCGGTGACGGCAACAGCACAGGAGTCGGGAAGGCGGGCCATGGCCACGGATGGGGGCGGCACCGAGACCGAGGGCGGGGCAGCCACCCGCACCGCGCGCGTGCCCAAGTACTACCGGCTCAAGCGGCACCTGCTGGACATGACGGAGACGATGCCGCCGGGCACCCCCGTCCCGCCGGAGCGCACCCTGGCCGCCGAGTTCGACACCTCCCGCACCACCGTGCGGCAGGCGCTCCAGGAACTGGTCGTCGAGGGCCGCCTGGAGCGGATCCAGGGCAAGGGCACGTTCGTCGCCAAGCCGAAGGTCTCCCAGGCCCTCCAGCTCACCTCCTACACCGAGGACATGCGCGCGCAGGGCCTGGAGCCCACCTCGCAGCTCCTGGACATCGGGTACGTCACGGCCGACGACACCCTCGCCGGGCTGCTCGACATCTCGGCCGGCGGGCGGGTCCTGCGCATCGAGAGGCTGCGCCTCGCGAGCGGCGAGCCGATGGCCATCGAGACGACGCACCTGTCGGCCAAGCGCTTCCCGGCGCTGCGGCGTTCCCTGGTGAAGTACACCTCGCTCTACACGGCCCTCGCGGAGGTGTACGACGTGCACCTGGCCGAGGCGGAGGAGACCATCGAGACGTCCCTGGCGACGCCGCGCGAGGCGGGGCTGCTCGGCACCGACGTCGGCCTGCCGATGCTGATGCTCTCCCGCCACTCCCTGGACGGAAACGGCGAACCGGTGGAATGGGTGCGCTCCGTCTACCGGGGCGACCGGTACAAGTTCGTGGCCCGCCTGAAGCGCCCCAACGGCTAGGCGAAGGCCCCGGGCACGCCGATACCCGTACGAGACCCGTCCGTTATCCGGACGGGGGTTCCATGCGGCATGACGGTCCCCTAGATTGCGTGCGCATTACGCCACGTGATCAGCAAGGGGACGGAGTCGCCGTATGACACAGGAGAAACAACCAGTGGTCACCCCCCTGCGGGTGGTGGTGGCGCTCTGCCTGCTCGCTCCGTTCGTGGCGATGCTCTGGGTCGGTTCGTACGCGAAGACCGACCCGTCGTTCATCGGGATCCCGTTCTTCTACTGGTACCAGATGGCGTGGGTCGTCATATCGACCGTGCTGACCATGATCGCGTACCAGCTGTGGCACCGTGACCAGCGCGCCCGTGCCAAGGCGCGCACCGAGTCCTCGGCCGGCGTGCCCGCGCAGGGAGGTGCGTCGAAGTGAAGGACGGCGTGAACGGCGTCGCACTCGCCGTCTTCATCTTCTTCTTCCTGGCCGTCACGGTGATGGGCTTCCTGGCCTCCCGCTGGCGCAAGGCCGAGAACGAGCACAGCCTGGACGAATGGGGCCTGGGCGGCAGATCGTTCGGCACCTGGATCACCTGGTTCCTGCTGGGCGGCGACCTCTACACGGCGTACACCTTCGTCGCCGTCCCGGCGGCGATCTACGCGGCGGGCGCGGCGGGCTTCTTCGCCGTGCCGTACACGATCCTCGTCTACCCCCTGATCTTCACGTTCCTGCCGCGCCTGTGGTCGGTGTCCCACAAGCACGGGTACGTCACCACCTCGGACTTCGTGCGCGGGCGGTTCGGCTCGAAGGGCCTGTCGCTGGCGGTGGCCCTCACCGGTCTGCTCGCCACCATGCCGTACATCGCGCTCCAGCTGGTCGGCATCCAGGCGGTGCTGGACGTGATGGGCGTGGGCGGCGGCGAGAACACGCACTGGTTCATCAAGGACCTGCCGCTGCTGATCGCCTTCGGTGTCCTCGCGGCCTACACGTACTCCTCCGGGCTGCGGGCGCCCGCGATGATCGCCTTCGTCAAGGACACGCTGATCTACATCGTCATCGCGGTGGCGATCATCTACATCCCCATCAAGCTCGGCGGCTTCGACGAGATCTTCAGCAAGGCCGGCGAGGCGTACGCGCAGATCAACCCGGCGACCGACAAGCCGCGCGGCTCGCTGGTACCGCCGGAGATGGGCCAGTGGGGGTACGCGACCCTGGCGCTCGGCTCGGCGCTGGCGCTGTTCATGTACCCGCACTCCATCACGGCGACGCTGTCCTCGCGCAGCCGTGACGTGATCCGCCGCAACACCACGATCCTGCCGCTGTACTCGCTGATGCTGGGCCTGCTCGCGCTGCTCGGGTTCATGGCGATCGCGGCGGGCGTGAAGGTGGACAACGGCCAGCTGGCCATCCCGCAGCTGTTCGAGAACATGTTCCCCGACTGGTTCGCGGGCGTGGCCTTCGCGGCCATCGGCATCGGCGCGCTGGTCCCGGCGGCCATCATGTCCATCGCCGCGGCGAACCTGTTCACCCGCAACATCTACAAGGACTTCCTGAAGCCGGACGCCACCCCGGAGCAGGAGACCAAGGTGTCCAAGCTGGTGTCGCTGCTGGTGAAGGTGGGCGCGCTGGCGTTCGTCCTCACCATGGACAAGACGGTCGCCATCAACTTCCAGCTGCTCGGCGGCATCTGGATCCTCCAGACCCTGCCGGCCCTGGTGGGCGGCCTGTTCACCCGCTGGTTCCACCGCTGGGCGCTGCTGGCCGGCTGGGCGGTCGGCATGATCTACGGCACGGCGGCGGCGTACGGGGTCGCGAGCCCCACGCAGAAGCACTTCGGCGGCTCGTCCGCCGAGATCCCCGGCATCGGCGAGATCGGCTACATCGGCCTCACCGCGTTCGTCCTCAACGCCGTGGTCGTGGTCGTCCTCACCTTCGTCCTGAAGGCGGTCAACGCCCCGGACGGCGTCGACGAGACGTCCCCCGAGGACTACACGGCCGACGCGGGCGACCCGGGCGTCAAGGTGGAGCTCCCGAAGGTCACCGAGGGCGCCGGGCACTGACCGTGCACTGACCCATCCGCGTACGACGGGCCGTCACGTCTCCGCCATGGAGGCGCGGCGGCCCGTTCGTTGTGCACTCTGGCCCCATGGACATCACCATCAGGGCGGTACGACCGGCGGAACACCGGGCGCTCGCGGAGGTCACGGCCGGGGCGTACCTCGGCGACGGCCTGCTGGCCTTCGGGGAGAGCGACGAGTACCTGATCGAGCTGCGGGACGTGGCCCGGCGGGCCGCCGGGGCGGAGGTGCTGGTCGCCGTCGGGGCGGACGAACGGGTGCTCGGCGGGGTGACGTTCGTCCCGGCGGGCGGCGGGCCGTGGGCCGAGCTCGCGCGGGACGGCGAGGCGGAGCTGCGGATGCTGGCGGTCGCCCACGACGCGCGGCGGCGGGGCGCGGGCGAGGCGCTCGTACGGTCGTGCGTGGAGCGGGCGCGGGCCGTGCGGGGGTGCCGCCGGCTGGTGCTGTCGGCCCAGCAGTCCATGCGGGCGGCGCACCGGATCTACGACCGGCTGGGCTTCGCCCGTACCCCGGAACGGGACTGGCAGCCGGTCCCGGGCGTCACTCTCGCCACATACGCGCTGTCCCTCTAACACTCCGGCGACACAACATGTGGGGGGTTCCTCAACGGGCGCCCCCCACATGTATGCTCGTCCTCGCTGTCGCCGCAGGGGAATCCGGTGGAAATCCGGAACTGTCCCGCAACGGTGTGTTGGTGTGCCTTTGTGTACGTACGAGTCCGAAGACCTGCCGACAGCGCACCCGGTCCGTCCGGTCCGGGTGCCCAGACGTCCGGGTCTCGCGGAGTGGGCCGGTGGACGCGGTGCCCTGCGCCCCCGTGTGCCCGGGCGTGCCCGCTCCCCCGCCCGCGTCCGCGGTGGCCCCGAGCCGAGCGAGGGAGAGCCCCCACGTGACCATCGCGCCAGCCGATCCGGTTTCAGCGATCGAGAGCGACGGAAGCGACGGACCCGGGACCGCGCTGCTGCGGACCCTGACCGACCTCACCGCCGACCTGCCCGACACCGACCCGGGCCGGGTCGCCGCCGCCGCGCTGCGGGGCCGGCACGCCGGCTCGGACGAGGCGGAGTTGCGTGAGCTGGCCACCGAGGCGGCCGCCGGGCTGATCTCGGAGGACCCCGCCTACTCCCGGCTCGCGGCCCGGCTGCTGACCCGGACCATCGCCGAGGAGGCGGCGGGACAGGGCGCCGTGTCGTTCACGGCGTCGGTCGCCGTGGGGCACCGCGAGGGCCTGATCGCCGACCGTACGGCCGCGTTCGTCGAGCTGCACGCGGAGCGGATGGACGCGACCGTCGACCCCGAGGGCGACGACCGGTTCGGCTACTTCGGGCTGCGGACGCTCTACTCGCGCTACCTGCTGCGCCACCCGATCACGCGCAAGGTGATCGAGACGCCGCAGCACTTCATGATGCGGGTGGCGGCGGGCCTCGCCGAGGACGACTCGGTACGGGCGCTGGACGACGTGACGGCGCTGTACCGGCTGATGAGCCGGCTCGACTACCTGCCCTCCTCCCCCACCCTGTTCAACTCCGGTACGCGCCACCCGCAGATGTCCTCGTGCTACCTGCTGGACTCGCCGCTGGACGAGCTGGACTCGATCTACGACCGCTACCACCAGGTCGCGCGGCTCTCCAAGCACGCGGGCGGCATCGGCCTGTCCTACTCCCGCATCCGGGCGCGCGGTTCGCTGATCCGCGGCACCAACGGGCACTCCAACGGCATCGTGCCGTTCCTGAAGACGCTGGACGCCTCCGTCGCGGCCGTGAACCAGGGCGGGCGGCGCAAGGGCGCGGCGGCCGTGTACCTGGAGACCTGGCACGCGGACATCGAGGAGTTCCTGGAGCTGCGGGACAACACCGGTGAGGACGCCCGGCGTACGCACAACCTGAACCTGGCGCACTGGATCCCGGACGAGTTCATGCGCCGGGTCAACGCCGACGCCGACTGGTCGCTGTTCTCGCCGGCCGACGTGCCGGAGCTGGTCGACCTGTGGGGCGAGGAGTTCGACGCCGCGTACCGCGCCGCCGAGGCCAGGGGGCTGGCCCGCAGGACGATGCCGGCGCGCGAGCTGTACGGCCGGATGATGCGCACCCTGGCGCAGACCGGCAACGGCTGGATGACGTTCAAGGACGCCTCCAACCGCACGGCCAACCAGACCGCCGAGCCGGGCCACACGGTCCACTCCTCCAACCTGTGCACCGAGATCCTGGAGGTCACGGACGACGGGGAGACGGCCGTCTGCAACCTGGGCTCGGTCAACCTGGGCGCCTTCGTGTCCGGTGACTCGATCGACTGGGAGCGGCTGGACGAGACCGTCCGCACGGCGGTGACGTTCCTCGACCGGGTCGTCGACATCAACTTCTACCCGACCGAGCAGGCGGGCCGCTCCAACGCCCGGTGGCGGCCGGTCGGCCTGGGCGCGATGGGCCTCCAGGACGTCTTCTTCCAGCTGAAGCTGCCGTTCGACTCCCCCGAGGCGCGGGCCCTGTCCACGCGCATCGCCGAGCGGATCATGCTCGCCGCGTACGAGGCGTCCGCCGACCTCGCCGAGCGCAACGGCCCGGTGCCGGCCTGGGAGAAGACCCGTACCGCCCGCGGGGTGCTGCACCCGGACCACTACGACGTGGAGCTGAACTGGCCGGAGCGGTGGGACGCGCTGCGGAAGCGGATCGCCACCGTCGGCATGCGCAACTCGCTGCTCCTCGCCATCGCGCCGACGGCGACCATCGCCTCGATCGCGGGCGTGTACGAGTGCATCGAGCCCCAGGTGTCCAACCTGTTCAAGCGCGAGACGCTGTCGGGCGAGTTCCTCCAGGTCAACTCCTACCTGGTGGACGAGCTGAAGCGGCTCGGCGTGTGGGACGCGCAGACGCGCGAGGCGCTGCGCGAGGCCAGCGGCTCGGTGCAGGGCTTCACCTGGATCCCGGCCGAGGTGCGCGAGCTGTACCGCACGGCGTGGGAGATCCCGCAGCGCGGCCTGATCGACATGGCGGCCGCCCGCACCCCGTTCCTGGACCAGTCACAGTCGCTGAACCTGTTCCTGGAGACGCCGACCATCGGCAAGCTGTCGTCGATGTACGCGTACGCCTGGAAGCAGGGCCTGAAGACGACGTACTACCTGCGCTCGCGCCCGGCGACCAGGATCGCCCGTGCCGCGGCCCGCGCGAGCGTCCCCGTACCCGCGCAGGCGACACCGGAGGACGCGGTCGCCTGCTCCCTGGAAAACCCCGAGTCCTGCGAGGCCTGCCAGTAATGACCATTCCGAACAACGAGAAGAACCTGCTCGACCCGGGCTTCGAACTGACCCTGCGCCCGATGCGCTACCCGGACTTCTACGAGCGCTACCGGGACGCCATCAAGAACACCTGGACGGTGGAGGAGGTCGACCTCCACTCCGACGTCGCCGACCTCGCCAAGCTCACCCCCGGCGAGCAGCACCTGATCGGCCGGCTGGTGGCGTTCTTCGCGACCGGCGACTCGATCGTCGCGAACAACCTGGTGCTGACGCTCTACAAGCACATCAACTCCCCCGAGGCGCGGCTGTACCTGTCGCGGCAGCTGTTCGAGGAGGCCGTGCACGTCCAGTTCTACCTGACGCTGCTCGACACCTACCTGCCCGACCCGGAGGACCGCGCGGCGGCCTTCGCGGCCGTGGAGAACATCCCGTCGATCCGCGAGAAGGCGCAGTTCTGCTTCCGCTGGATGGACTCGGTGGAGAAGATCGACCGGCTGGAGACGAAGGCCGACCGCCGCCGGTTCCTGCTGAACCTGATCTGCTTCGCCGCGTGCATCGAGGGCCTGTTCTTCTACGGCGCGTTCGCCTACGTGTACTGGTTCCGCTCGCGCGGCCTGCTGCACGGTCTGGCGACCGGCACCAACTGGGTGTTCCGCGACGAGACCATGCACATGAACTTCGCGTTCGAGGTCGTCGACACCGTCCGCAAGGAGGAGCCGGAGCTCTTCGACGACGAGCTGCGGCAGCAGGTCACCGACATGCTGAAGGAGGCCGTCGAGGCGGAGCTGCAGTTCGGCCGCGACCTGTGCGGTGACGGCCTGCCGGGCATGAACACCGAGTCGATGCGCCAGTACCTGGAGTGCGTGGCCGACCAGCGCCTGACGCGCCTGGGCTTCGCCCCGGTGTACGGCTCGGAGAACCCGTTCTCGTTCATGGAGCTCCAGGGCGTCCAGGAGCTGACGAACTTCTTCGAGCGCCGCCCGTCCGCCTACCAGGTGGCCGTGGAAGGTTCCGTCGACCTCGACGAGGACTTCTGACGGGCCTCGGCGCCACCCGGCTCGCCGCCGCCGGGGCGGCCGTGCTGACCGTCGCCGCGGGCCTGGGTGCCAGGTCCGCGGCGACGGGCGTCCCCGGGTACGCCGGTGACGTGCTGTACACCGTGCTGGTCGCCGCCCTGGTGGTGCTGGCCGCGCCCCGGCTGCGGCCGGTGGCGGCGGCCGTCACCGCCTTCGGGCTGTCGTGCGCGGTGGAGCTGTTCCAGCTGACGGGCGTTCCGGCCGCGCTGGCCGCGCACAGCCGGATCGCGCCGCTGGTCCTCGGGACGTCGTTCCACGCCCCGGACCTGCTGTGGTACGCGGTCGGCGCGGCGGCCGGCTGGGCGGTGCACGCCGCCGCCCGCCGCGCGGCCCGGCGGTCAGATGCCGCAGCTTGAGGCGGACCAGAAGCGGCTCGCCCGGTGGTCGAGGTGGGTGTGGTCGCCGTGCCCGGGGTAGCCCGGGCCGAGGATGCCGTTGAAGCCGTGGTTGCGGGCCTGCTGGGCGAGCCGGCACAGGGAGTGCGGTCCGGCTCCCAGGTCGGCGGCGTCCCCGTACAGGTGACGGCTGCCGGACGCCCCGCCGACGGCGTCGTTGCAGGCGTGCGAGCGGAACCCGCTGGTGACGGTGATCGGCTGGTCACCGAGGGCGTGCCGCAGGGCCTCCAGCTTCCACATGGTGCGCAGCGCGTGGGACTTCGCGGTCGCGGCGCTGACGGCTCCGCCCGCCCAGGTGCTGTTGCAGTCGTTCAGCTCGGCGTAGGAGAAGTGGACCGGCGTGCAGTCGTCGTCCTGGAGGGCGTAGAGCTTGCTGAAGGTGGCGGGGCCGGCGACACCGTCCGCGCCCAGCCCGTACGCGGTCTGGAAGCGCTTGACCGCAGCGGTGGTCGCCGGGCCGTACTGGCCGTCGACGGCGAGGACGCCGCCGGTTCCGGGGTAGCCGGCGACCCGGATCTGGAGCTGGGTGACGTCGGCGCCGGATGCGCCCTGGGTGAGAGTGCGTGACCAGGTGTAGCAGCCGTCGGCGTGGGCGGTGCCGGCGGTGGCGACCACCCCCGCCACCGCTGTAGACGCGAGCATGACAAGCGAGAGCAGGAGTCGTGCGAACCGTCCCGGCATCGGGCCTCCATCCGGTGGGCGACTGCGTCGTCCGAGCCTGGCCGGAGCCGTCCACGCGCGTCAACAGGGCGGCCGGAGACGTCATTCGTCCGCCCAATGACGGCAACGCGAAAGCCCCGTCCCGGTCACCGGAACGGGGCCTTCACCGGCTCGTGGCTCAGTCGTTCGGCACGACCGGGTAGCGCGGCGTGCCCTCGGCCATCTGCTTCAGCGCGTCCTTGCGCTCCCGCTTCGACAGCCGGTCGATGTACAGGTACCCGTACAGGTGGTCCGTCTCGTGCTGGAGGCAGCGGGCGAAGTACCCGGTGCCGCGCACCTTGATCGGGTTGCCCTGGACGTCCTGGCCGCGCACCACCGCGTAGTCGGGGCGGGCCAGCGAGGCGTAGGCCGTCGGCACGGACAAGCAGCCCTCGTTGGAGTCGTCCAGGACGCGGCGGTCCGCCGGCAGGTCCTCCAGCACCGGGTTGCAGACCACGCCCACGTGCCGCACGCCCTCGTCGTCGGGGCAGTCGTAGACGAAGACCTTCAGGTCCACGCCGATCTGATTGGCCGCCAGGCCCACGCCCTCCGCCGTCCGCTGGCTGGCGAACATGTCGTCGACGAGCCGCGCCAGCTCGTCGTCGAACGCGGTGACGTCCTTGCACTCCTTGTGCAGCACCGGGTTGCCGACCACCGTGATCGGACGGGAGGTACCGCGCTCGCGGTACGCGCGCTCGCGCTCCTCGCAGTCCTCCGTGTCGACGACGAACCCCTCGTCGTCGACCTGCTGAGCCGTCTCCTGCTGCGCCATGTCCGCTTCTGCGCCTTCCCTGGGTACCGATGCCGGCGCGGTGCCCTTCCAGCACACGCCCTGTGCCCTACAGCCTACGGGCAGGAGTCAGCAGACTTCCTCGAGATCCCGCCACTCCCGGCTGTCGGGACTGTCCGCCACCCAGCCGTCCAGCAGACCGCGCACCAGACCGGCGGGCGCGGCGATCCCGCACTCCCGCTCCGGCACCCACAGCTCGCCCGGCGAGCGGTGGCCCAGCGGCCCGGGGTGCCCCGGCTCGCTGTGGTCGTGCGGGTCCAGGTGCTCGCCCTCGCCCTCGGCGCTCGGCATCCGCGACTCCGAGCACGCCCGGCACAGCAGCCGCACCGACGACGACCAGTCCTCGGCGGCGAACCCGGCGTCGGCCGCCAGCCGTTCCAGCGCGTCCCGGTCGGCCTCGGTGGCCGCCTCCAGCAGCACCACCCAGGTCGGCACCGGTGACGGCGCCCACAGCTCGATCTCGTCGAACACCGGGAAGCTGTGCCCGGCCGACGTCGTCCGCTCGCCGTTGGGCACCCCGTCGTGCAGCACGACCTCGCCCCAGCGGCGCCCCGAGGAGGGCAGCGGGATGGAGAGCACCTCGATCCGGGCCGGGTCCAGCCTGCGGCCCCACACCACCTCGGCCTCGCCCTCCGGCGACAGCCGTACGGCGGCGCTGCCCAGCTCCATCCCGGTCGGCTCCCCGCCGGCCGCGGCCGCCCCGGGCACCTTCAGCCCGTACGCCTGCCAGGCCCGGCGGGCCAGCGGCCAGTCCTGGAGCGCCGTGGCGGCGATCCCGACGTTCCACCAGTCGGGGGCGCCGGTCTCCTTGTCGAGCAGCGCGACGGCCCGCAGCCCCGCGGTGCGCGCCTGCTCCCAGTCGTGCCGGAACTTGTGCAGGAGCGCCAGATTGAACCAGGACTCCGAGAGCCAGGGCTCCAGGTCCGCCGCACGCGTCAGCAACGCGCCCGCGTCCTCGTACCGCCCGTCCCCGATCAGCGTGAACGCGCGGTCGGTGGCCTGCCGCCACGAGGCGGAGGGCCGATGCCGTACCTTCCCGAAGATCCTCACGATTCCCGCCTGCCGGTCTGCCGGTCGCTGAAGGTCTCTGCCCCCGGACACCCTCTTGTTCGCATCCAACCATGCCGGGTCGCACGCCCGCTCATTACCCATGGGTTACCCAGGCGCCACCCCTGTGACGCCGCCCCGGGCGAGGACTCTGGCGAGCGCCTCCACCACGTTCGGGTGATAGTCCCGCGCGGTGTCCTGCCGGAGCCGCTCCAGGGCGTACAGCGCCCCGTCCGCGTGACCCGCGCCTTCCCTGGAGAACTCGTCGTACGCGTTCACGGCCCGGACGATCCGCGCGGGCAGCGGCTGCTCCCGGTACGGGTCGGCCTGCCGCTCCACGACGACCGCGACGGCCGCCGGGGCACCGGTCTGCCGGACGACGGCGCCGCCGAGCAGCGCGATACGGCGCTGCTCGCCGGGTGGCAGGCGTGCGGTGGCGCCGGCCGGTACCGGGTCCACCAGGGACAGCTGTCCGATGTCATGCATCAGTGCGGCGTACTCCAGAACGGTCAGGTCGGGTCCCGACAACCCCAGCTCGCGTCCGACCACGTGACTGAGCGCCGCCACCCGGTGGGCGTGTCCGGGGGGCGTGTACCCGGCGATCTCGGTGGCACGCGCCAGGGACGAGACGGTCTGGCGGTTGGTGTCGCGGACGCCGGCGAAGCGGCGGAAGGACAGCTGGGTCAGCAGCAGCGGTACGCAGACCACGGGCAGCGCCCACAGCCCAGCGACGGCCACCGCCAGGGCCATCACGGCACCGGTGGCGCACACCGCGGAGCCGATGCCGAGCAGGGCGCGCAGTTCGTCGCGCAGGAGCGGGCCGTACGGGTGGCCGGTGCGGGCGCGCACGAGCAGGGCGGTCAGAACCGCGTCGCACAGGGCGGTCAGCACCAGGAGCAGCAGCAGGAACAGCGCGTAGGCGGGCCCGCGCCCCACGGCCCCGATCAGGGCGCCCGAGTTGTACAGGGGCTGGAAGCAGAGGGCCGCGAAGCCGGCCGTGAGCACCCGGCGGGTCACCTGCGCGGACGCGGGCCCCCGCCCCCGGGCCACCTGCGGTACGGCTCCGACGAGGGCGGCCGCGACGACGACGGCGACGGTCTGGGCGACGCCGTGGGTGGTCGGCGTCCCGGCGGACTCCCCGAGCAGGGCGTACGCCAGCGCTCCGGCCGCCGCGAGGGGCGCGGGCTCCCGCACCCCCGGCTCCGTCCGGGTGTCCCGGCGGACCAGTTCGCCCACTGTGACGAGGACCCCGAAGGCCAGGGCGGTGCCCGGCTCGGCGACGCCGTGCCACAGGGTCCAGCCGAGGCCGGCCACCGCCGCGGCACCGGCGGTGAGGTGCGGCAGCATCCATGCCGCGAACGCCGGGAACGGCTGCCCGGCAGGGGTGCGGGCGCGCGTCCGGATCCGGGTGCGGGTTCGGGAGGGGCGGCCGGGCGCCGGCCGGTGCTCCGCGCTCACCGGGCGCCGCCCCACACCTGGCCGGGGGCCGGGCGCCGCCCCGCCGGGAGGTCGCGGCGGCCCCGCGGGGCGTCGCCCGCCCGCGCCGGTTCGTCGGCCGTGACCGCCGTCTGCCAGCCGTACCGGTCGAGCGCGCGCACCAGCGCCCGGACCATCCGCGGGTCGAACTGCCGCCCCGCACACCGCTCCAGCTCCGCCACGGCCACCGGCACCGGCCTCGCCCTGCGGTACGAGCGGGTCGACGTCATGGCGTCGAACGCGTCCGCGACGGCGACCACGCGCGCCGTCTCCGGGATCCGGTCACCGCTCAGCCCGTACGGGTAGCCGCTGCCGTCCATCCGCTCGTGGTGGTGCAGGATCGCCGCGCGCGCCTCGCCGAGGAAGCCGATGCCGCGCACGATCTCGTGCCCGTACTCCGGGTGCAGCTCGATCACCCGCCGCTCCTCGCGGGTCAGCGGCCCGTCCTTGCGCAGGACCCGCGTCGGGACGCCGAGCTTGCCGACGTCGTGGAGGATGCCGGCGAAGCGGATGACGTCCAGCCGGGACTCGTCCATGCCGAGCTCGCGGGCGATGAGCACCGAGGCCCGGCCGACCCGCTCGCTGTGCCCCCGGGTGTAGGCGTCCTTGATGTCGACGGCCTGGACCAGCGCCCGGACGGTGGCCTGGTGCGCGGCGCGCTCCCGGTGGTACTGGGCGTACATCCAGCAGGAGATGTACATCGGCAGCAGTACGAAGAGCGCCGCCGGCCAGCCGTACGGGCTGCGCCACAGCACCGCCATCATCAGCCCGGCGAGCCCGTGGACGAGGTGCGGGGCGAGCGACCGGGGCAGCAGGCCGCGCCAGGCGGTGCGGGCCGGGACGGGTTCGGCCGCCGCGAGGATGCCGCCGTCCAGGGCGGTGACCACCAGGCAGAAGACCAGCGCGGCGGCCCCGCCGGGGAGCAGGACGTCAGGGAAGTCGGACGCGGCCACCGCGGCGGGGCCGTGCAGGAGCGCGGCGGTGTGGGCGGCGGCCCACGCGGCGAGTCCGAGCTGCGCGGCACGCCAGATCCGGCGCGGCGGGGCGGGGCGCTGTTCGACGTGGGAGACCAGCGCGCCGGGGACGGCGACGAGGGCGGCCGCGGCGGGAGGCAGCAGCAGGGCGGCGGCGAGCAGGACGGGAAGGAACGATCCGGCACCCACCGGGACGGAGCCCGGGCCGAGCGCTCTGGTGAGGAAGGGGCAGCGGGCGGGCCACTCGCTCACGGCGTACAGGGCGGCGAGGAGTGCGAGGGAGGACCAGGGGGTGGTGGCGCTGGGGGCGAGCGCCGGCAGTGCGCACGCGACGGCGCCCACCACGGCTCCCGCGATGAGCGCGCGCGCCGCCACCGGAATCCCCACCACCGTCTCCCGCCGCCTCGTCGGCCTCTCGTCGGCTTTCGTCGACCAAGTGGATCGTCAGGCTAACGAGTTGGCTCCGGTGCGGCGGCGGGACGAAACCGATTAGCACCTTCGGGTGATGGGGGGCATGGGGTCCGGAAAACGGGGCCCGGTGCCACCGCCCCGGCTCCCGGGGGGCCGTGTCCGGCGCACGGGAGGGGCCGGCGCGGGAGGGGTGGGTCAGGCGTCGGCGACGGGGGTCGTCCCGGACGCGGTGACGTCGTGGTCCGGCACGGTCTCGCCCGCCCGGATCAGCTCGATGCGGCCCATGACCTTGGCGCGCAGGTCGGACGGGACGTCGTCATGACCGCAGCACCGCTTGACCAGCTTCTTCACGGCCTGCTCCAGCCCGTACTTCTCCAGGCACGGGGAGCACTCCTCGAAGTGCACCTCGAACTTGGTGCAGTCGCTGTCGGGCATCTCGCGGTCGAGGAACTCGTAGAGGTGGTCCAGGACCTCCGAGCAGTCCGTCTCGTGCGGCTCTCCGCAGCTCATGAGCCCGAGCCTTTCCCGTTGTCCGTCGACTTTCCGGCGCCCGCGGGGACCAGGCCGCGTTCGCGGGCGTAGTCCTCGAGCATGCCGCGCAGCTGGCGGCGGCCACGGTGCAGCCGGGACATCACCGTACCGATGGGTGTCCCCATGATGTCCGCGATCTCCTTGTACGCAAAGCCCTCGACGTCGGCCAGGTAGACCGCGATGCGGAACTCCTCGGGGATCGCCTGGAGGGCTTCCTTCACGTCGGAGTCGGGCAGGTGGTCCAGCGCCTGGGACTCCGCGGACCGCAGGCCGGTGGACATGTGCGACTCGGCGCGGGCGAGCTGCCAGTCCTCGATCTCCTCGGCGGCGCTGCGCTGGGGCTCACGCTGCTTCTTGCGGTACGAGTTGATGAAGGTGTTGGTGAGGATCCGGTAGAGCCACGCCTTGAGGTTGGTGCCCTCGCGGAACTGGTGGAAGGACCCGTACGCCTTCGCGTACGTCTCCTGCACGAGGTCCTCCGCGTCGGCGGGGTTGCGCGTCATGCGCAGCGCCGCCGAGTACATCTGGTCGAGGTACTCCAGCGCGTCGCGCTCGAAACGCGCGTTGCGCTCGGCCGTCGTCTCCTCGTGGCCGTCGTCGGTCCCTGTGTCGGTCCCAGTGACCGGACCCACCTCCTCCAGCGCTGCGGCGGCGAGACCGAGTGCGGACCCGCTCGAATCGGAGAATAGTCGACCTTCCGGGGACAGGTACTTCCGATTCTTCCCACCCGGTGTGCGGCCCGTCAGGCCAGGGGCGGTCCTGGCCGCCGGCAGCACGGTCCAGTCCAGCTCGCTGGCTGCCTGCGACCGGCTCGGGCAGATGGTCGAACCCATGCGACGGACTCCCTCTCCTGGCTCTTGCGATCTCACCGACGCCCGTCACAACACCGCGCGGGTCCTCCGTCATTCCCGTCCGCCGGTGTCGGTTCACCCGGGTATCACCGCAGGCCCTCCACCCACGCGCGCACCGCGCCGGTGATCACCCCCAGTGCGTCCTCCTGGGTGAGGGGCGCCCGCTTCGGCACGGCGAACCCGTGGTCGCCGAAGGGCACCTCCACCAGCTCGTGGTCCCCCGCCGGGAACTCGGCCGGCCCGCCGAACGGGTCGTTGCCGCCCTGAACGACGAGCGTGGGCACCCCGGCGCCGAGCAGTTCGTCCGCCCGCGACTTCTCCGGCCTGCCCGGCGGGTGCAGCGGGAAGGACAGAGCCAGTACGGCGCGGGCGCCCAGCTCGCCCGCGGTGCGGCAGGCCACCCGGGCGCCCGCGCTGCGCCCGCCGGCCACCACGGGCGGGCCGGCCGCGCGGAGCGCGGGCCACAGGTCGCGCCAGGCCTCGTCCAGCCGCTTGGGCGCGGGGGCCAGCTTCTTGCCGGCGACCCGCCAGGGCTGCTCCACGAGGGCGACGGTCACCCCGGCGGCGGGGAGGGCGGCGGCGAGGGCCTGGAGGTCGCGGGCCTCGACGCCGCCGCCCGCGCCGTGGCCGAGGGCCAGGACGAGGCGGGCGGCGCCGCCCGGTTCGTACCAGGTGATGCGGGCGTCTCCGAGGCCGGTCGGGACGGTGTCGGTGGTGGTCACCCGGACATCCTGCCGTCCGTCCGGGCCGGAGGCACGGCCCCTCCCCGGGTCAAGCCTCGGGTGCAGCCCCGGGTCAAGCCTCGGGTGGAGCCCCGGATCAGAAGAGCGTGCCCTCCTCGGGGGCGGCGATCTCCTCCAGGAGTTCGGGGCCGTTGTTGCGGACGTTGCTGACGGCGGTGGCCACCGGGTAGGCCCGCATCAGGCCGGAGGGCGGCGGGGTGAGCAGGGAGCGCAGGTCGTCCGTGTCCGTGCGGGCCGGGTCCAGCCAGGCGTCCCACCGGTCGGGCGTCAGCATCAGCGGCATCCGCGGGTGGATGTCGGCCAGCGCGTGCGGTCCCTCGGCGGGAGCGACGCCCAGCGGTTCCTTGTCGGCGTCGGTGGTGACCACCGAACAGGTGGCCCACCAGGCCTGGGGGTGGTCGGGCGGCAGGGTGGGGTCGCGCCAGAACTCGTACAGCCCGGCCATGGCGAAGACGGCCCCGTCGGCGGGCGTGACGAAGTACGGCTGCTTGCGGGGGCGCTTCTTCTTGCCCTGCTCCTCCAGCTGCCGCTCGGCGGCACCGGTGACCCACTCGAAATAGCCGTCGGCGGGCAGGATGCAGCGGCGCTGGGCGAAGGCCCGCTTGAAGGACGGCTTCTCGTGCAGGGTCTCCGCGCGGGCGTTGATCATCCGTGCGGCCCCCTCGGGGGTCTTCGACCAGGACGGCACCAGGCCCCACTTGAGGACGCGCAGCTGCCGAACCGGACGGTCCGGATCCGCGTCCTTGTCCTTGAGGGGGCGTTCGAGGACCGCGTACACCTCCTTGGTGGGGGCCACGTTCCAATCGGGGGCCAGGGTCTCCTTCGGCTCCCATTTCTCTATCTGGAAGAGTCCGGTCAGATCCTCGGGCCGACGACTCGCCGCATAACGTCCGCACATACTTGCCAACACTGCCACGTGCCACCGACACCATGAGGAGCCGTCCGAGAAAATGGCCAGCACCGACTTCCTCGGTACCCAGCCCGCCCCGGACCTGTGGCTCGTCGTCGTCACCGCCGTCGCGGCCCTCGTGGTCACCGTCCCGCACCCGGTGTGGCGGGTGGCGCGCAACGCGGTCACCATCGCCCACGAGGGTGGTCACGGGCTGATCGCCCTGCTCACGGGCCGCCGCCTGGACGGCATCAGGCTCCACTCCGACACCAGCGGTCTCACCGTGAGCCGGGGCAGGCCCACCGGGCTCGGCATGATCCTGACCGCGGCCGCGGGCTACACGGCGCCGTCCCTGCTCGGTCTGGGCGGGGCGTGGCTGCTGGCCGCCCACCGGATCACCCTGCTGCTCTGGATCGCCACCGCGCTGCTGATCGCCATGCTGGTGATGATCCGCAACGCGTACGGGGTGCTCACCGTGGTCCTGTCGGGGGCGGCGTTCCTGCTGGTGTCGTGGCTGACGGAGCCGGACGTGCAGGCGGCGTTCGCGTACAGCGCGGTGTGGTTCCTGCTGCTGGGCGGGGTACGCCCGGTCTTCGAGCTCCAGCGCAAGCGGCGGCACGGCGGGGCGCCGGACTCGGACGCGGACCAGCTCGCCCGGCTCACGAACGTCCCGGCCGCCCTGTGGCTGTTCTTCTTCCACGCCGTCACCCTGTGCTCCCTGATCGGTGGCGGTCGCTGGCTGCTCGGCCTGTGATCGGCCGTGACCACCTGCCCCGTCTAAAGTGAGGGGCATGACCGAAACACCCGCACAGCTCGATCTCTGGCCGGCCCCGTACGCGAGTGGAGCCGTGGACGCGACCGTCACCGTGCCCGGGTCCAAGTCGGTCACCAACCGGGCCCTGGTGCTCGCCGCGCTCGCCTCCGAGCCGGGCTGGCTGCGGCATCCGCTGCGCTCGCGCGACACCCTGCTGATGGCGGAGGCCCTGCGCACCATGGGCGTCGGCATCGAGGAGGGCGTGGGCCCGGACGGCACGGGCGAGCGGTGGCGCGTCATCCCCGCGGGCCTACACGGTCCCGCGCAGGTCGACGTCGGCAACGCGGGCACGGTCATGCGCTTCCTCCCGCCGGTCGCGACGCTCGCCGCCGGCCCGGTCCGCTTCGACGGCGACCCGCGCTCCCACGAGCGGCCGCTGCACGGCGTGATCGACGCCCTGCGCGTCCTGGGCGCCCGGATCGACGACGACGCGCGCGGCTCGCTGCCGCTGACGGTGCACGGGGCGGGCGCCCTGGAGGGCGGCTCCGTGGAGATCGACGCCTCGTCGTCGTCCCAGTTCGTCAGCGCCCTGCTGCTGTCCGCGCCGCGCTTCAACCAGGGCGTCGAGGTACGGCACACGGGCGCCACGCTGCCCTCGATGCCGCACATCCGGATGACGGTCGACATGCTGCGCGCGGTGGGCGCCCAGGTCGACGAGCCGGAGACGGGCGGCGAGCCGAACGTGTGGCGGGTCTCCCCCTCGGCGCTGCTGGGCCGCGACCTGACCGTCGAGCCCGACCTGTCCAACGCGCAGCCGTTCCTGGCCGCCGCGCTGGTCACCGGCGGACGGGTCACCGTTCCCGACTGGCCGGAGCGCACCACCCAGCCCGGTGACGCGCTGCGGGAGATCTTCACCGAGATGGGTGGCTCCTGCGAGCTGACCGAGCAGGGCCTCACCTTCACAGGTACGGGCACGATCCACGGCATCGACGTGGACCTGGGCGAGGTCGGCGAGCTGACGCCCGGCATCGCGGCGGTCGCGGCCCTCGCCGACTCGCCGTCCACCCTGCGCGGCGTGGCCCACCTGCGCCTGCACGAGACGGACCGGCTGGCCGCGCTGACCAAGGAGATCAACGAGCTGGGCGGCGACGTCACGGAGACGGCGGACGGCCTGCACATCCGCCCGCGCCCGCTGCACGGCGGGGTGTTCCACACGTACGACGACCACCGGATGGCGACGGCCGGTTCGGTCATCGGCCTCGCCGTCCGGGGCGTGGAGATCGAGAACGTGGCGACGACCGCGAAGACCCTTCCGGACTTCCCGCGGATGTGGACCGGAATGCTCGAGGCCTGACGACATGCGCCGCTACGGCAAGCACACCGACGAGGACGACATCCGTTCCCGCCCCAACCGCAAGGGCAACCGGCCGCGGACCAACATCCGCCCCAAGCACGAGGACGCCGCCGAGGGCATGGTCCTCACCGTGGACCGCGGCCGGCTGACCTGCCTCGTCGACGACCGGGTCGTCATGGCGATGAAGGCCCGCGAGCTGGGCCGCAAGGCGGCCGTCGTCGGTGACCGGGTCTCCCTGGTGGGTGACATGTCCGGCAAGAAGGACACCCTCGCGCGGATCGTGCGCATCGAGGAGCGCGCCTCGGTGCTGCGCCGCACCGCCGACGACGACGACCCCTTCGAGCGGGTCGTGGTCGCCAACGCGGACCAGCTGGCCATCGTGACCGCGCTCGCCGACCCCGAGCCCCGGCCCCGGCTGATCGACCGGTGCCTGGTCGCCGCGTTCGACGGGGGCCTGGAGCCACTGCTGGTGCTCACCAAGTCGGACCTGGCCCCGCCCGAGAAGCTGCTGGAGCTGTACGGCGCGCTGGACATCCCGTACGTGGTGACGAGCCAGGACGAGCTGTACGACGGGCACACCGCCGCCGACCGGGTCCGCGAGCACCTGGACGGGCGCACCACGGCGTTCGTGGGCCATTCGGGCGTCGGCAAGACGACGCTGGTCAACGCGCTGGTGCCGGAGGACCGCCGGAGGACCACCGGCCTGGTCAACGCGGTGACGGGCCGTGGCCGGCACACCACCACCTCGGCGCTGGCCCTGCCGCTGGACCGCGCGGACGGGTGGGTGATCGACACTCCGGGCGTACGGTCGTTCGGGCTGCACCACGTCGACCCGTCCCGGGTGATCAACGCCTTCCCGGACCTGGAGCCGGGCACCGAGAACTGCCCGCGCGCGTGCAGCCACGACGAGCCGGACTGCGGGCTGGACGCCTGGGTGGCCGAGGGGCACGCCGACCCCGCCCGGCTGTATTCACTGCGGCGACTTCTCGCCACCCGGGAGCGACGCGAGGGCGACTGAGGCGCGCCCGTGCGCGATCGGTGCCGGTGGGTAAGTGCATAATCGCACCAAGTGACACGAAGCAGTCACCGACATCACTCACCGAGGTCACTGACGCGGGAGGCACGGACGATGGCGTGGCTGCTGGTGATTGTCGCCGGGTTCCTGGAGACGGGTTTCGCGGTCTGCCTCAAGCTGTCGCACGGTTTCACCCGGCTGTGGCCGACGGTCGCGTTCGCCTGCTTCGCCCTGGGCAGCTTCGGTCTGCTGACGCTGTCGCTGCGGAAGCTGGACGTGGGTCCGGCGTACGCGGTGTGGACCGGCATCGGGGCGGCGGGCACCGCCATCTACGGCATGATCTTCCTCGGTGACCTGGTGTCCACCCTGAAGATCATCTCGATCTCGCTGGTCATCCTCGGGGTCATCGGACTTCAGCTGTCGGGCTCGTCGCACTGACGCCGAGCAGGCCGCGCAGCAGCGCCTCCAGCCCCGGCCCACCGGACTCCTCCGGTACGCCCGGCGCGACGACGTACGACAGGGCCAGCCGCACCGCCAGCTCGCACACCTCCGCGCCGGGATCGCCGCCGGCCCGCGCCAGGGCCGCCCGGGACCGCTCCCGTACGGCCGCCAGCAGTTCGCCCGGGGCGGGCGCGCCCGCGTCGGCACGGCGCTGCGCGGGGGCGCCGGCCAGGACCCGGGAGCGGACGGGGGCGGGGCGCGGCGCCGGCAGGCGGTCGCCCCAGCAGCCGGTGAGCAGCGCCCGCAGCAGGGGCCGCGCGGCGGCCTGCCCGACGGTCCACTCCGCCACGGAGACCAGCCGCCCGGCCGCGTCGGACCGGACCGCCAGGGCGCGTTCGACACCGCGCAGGTAGGCGTCGGCCTCACGGCGCACCAGAGCGCGGGCGAGGCCCTCCTTGCTGCCGAACTCGTTGTAGAGGGTCTGCCGGGAGACCCCGGCGGCGGACGCCACGTCGACCATCCGGACCGCCGGCCAGGGCAGCAGGGCGAGCGCCTCCTGCGCGGCGTTCAGCAGTGCTTCGCGTGTGGTGGGCATCGTCGCCTCCCGGGCCGTCGGCTCGGCTCTGCGCTCAGAGTTGACGTGCGGCCACACCCTGTCAATAGGCGCCGCCGGGGTGGCAGGACCACCGGGATAGAGTCGGCGCATGGCCGATTACCACGATGATCTGCGTCTTGCCCACGTCCTCGCGGACACCGCCGACGCCGCCACCATGGACCGGTTCCGGGCGCTGGACCTGAAGGTCGAGACCAAGCCGGACATGACCCCGGTGAGCGAGGCCGACAAGGCGGCCGAGGAGCTGATCCGCGGCAACCTCCAGCGGGCCCGGCCACGGGACGCGGTCCTCGGCGAGGAGTACGGCGTCGAGGGCACCGGCCCGCGCCGCTGGGTGATCGACCCGATCGACGGCACCAAGAACTACGTGCGCGGGGTCCCCGTGTGGGCGACGCTGATCGCGCTGATGGAGGCGGGTCCCGGCGGCTTCCAGCCGGTCGTGGGCGTGGTGTCGGCGCCGGCCCTGGGCCGCCGCTGGTGGGCCGCGAAGGGGCTGGGGGCGTACACGGGGCGCAGCCTGACGTCGGCGACGCGGATCCACGTGTCGAAGGTGGCGGAGCTGTCGGACGCCTCGTTCGCGTACTCCTCGCTGAGCGGCTGGGAGGAGCAGGGGCGGCTGGAGGGCTTCCTCGGCCTCACGCGCGCGTGCTGGCGGACGCGCGGCTACGGCGACTTCTGGCCGTACATGATGGTGGCGGAGGGTTCGGTGGACCTCTGCGCCGAGCCGGAGCTTTCGCTGTGGGACATGGCGGCGCCCGCGATCGTCGTCCAGGAGGCGGGCGGCATGTACACCGGCCTCGACGGGCGGCCGGGCCCGCACGGCGGCAACGCGGCGGCGTCAAACGGGCTGCTGCACGAGGAACTGCTCGGACACCTGAACGGCCGTCACCTCGCGTAGTGGCGCGTGCGCGCCAGGTGGTGCACACCCCTTGTTGAGGGCCTCGCGGGCTGCCACTCTGAGAGTCCCCCCGCTTGTGAACTTGTGAATCCTTTCTCATGGGGATTCACCAAGGAGGTGGCTTACGCCCATGCTCGTCCGTGACGCCATGAGCACGGTGGTCCTCACCATCGGCCCCGCACACACCCTCCGCCAGGCGGCCGCACTGATGGCGGCGCGCCGCGTCGGTGCGGCGGTCGTCCTCGACCACGACGGAAGCGGCCTCGGCATCCTCACCGAGCGCGACATCCTCGTCTCCGTGGGAGCCGGCCAGAACCCCGACCGGGAGACCGCCGGAGCGCACACCACCACCGACGTCGTCTTCGCGGCGCCGGGCTGGACCCTGGCGGAAGCCGCCCAGGCCATGGCCCACGGCGGCTTCCGGCACCTGATCGTGCTGGACGGCGACGGGCCGGTCGGCATCGTCTCCGTACGCGACATCATCCGCTGCTGGGCGCCGGTGCGGCTGCGCGAGGCCAGCCTGACCGCCGGGTAGCCGGCGCGCCGGACGGCCGACCGGGCCCCTGCGGCCGTACGGCGAGAGGGCCGGCCCCCGCGACGGGAGCCGGCCCTCTGCCTTACGACAAGCGATCCAGTGCTGTTCAGCCGCGCAGGGCCTGGACCGCGGCCTCCAGCCGCTTGCCGTAGTCCTCGTCCGCCTGGCGGAAGTTGTCGATCGCGCGCTGGGCGATGTCGTCGCGGGAGACCTTGGCGATGAAGCCCGACAGGTTGGCGATCAGGCGTTCCTTCTCCTCCTCCGTCATCAGGCGGTAGAGGTTGCCCGCCTGGACGAAGTCGTTGTCCTCGGCGTGGATGGGCGCCTCCTGGTCGCCGGTCACACCGGTGACGGGAACCGGCTGCCACAGCGGGCGACCGGTCTGGTTCGGCCCGCCGAAGCTGTTGGGCTCGTAGTTCTTGGCGTCCGCGTGGCGGCCGTCGTACAGGAAGCCGTCCCGGCTGTTCGTCCGCGCCTCGGTGGCGTGCGGGCGGTTCACCGGCAGGTGGTCGGCGTTGATGCCGACGCGGTAGCGGTGGGCGTCGCCGTACGCGAAGAGCCGGCCCTGGAGCATCTTGTCGGGCGAGGGGCCGATGCCGGGCACGAAGTGCGCCGGGGAGAAGATCGACTGCTCGACTTCGGCGAAGACGTTCCGCGGGTTGCGGTTCAGCTCCAGCTTGCCGATCTCGACGACCGGGTAGTCGGCGTGCGGCCACACCTTGGTGAGGTCGAACGGGTTGAAGCGGTACGTCGCGGCGTCGGCGGCGGGCATGATCTGCACGCCGACGGTCCAGGACGGGTACTCGCCGCGCTCGATGGCCTCGCGCAGGTCCCGCTGGTGGGAGTCGGGGTCCTCACCCGCGAGCCTGTTGGCCTCGTCCTGGGTGAGGCACTTGATGCCCTGGTCGGTCTTGAAGTGGTACTTGACCCAGAAGACCTCGCCGGCCTCGTTGTTCCACTGGAAGGTGTGGGAACCGAAGCCGTCCATGTGGCGATAGCTCGCCGGGATGCCGCGGTCGCCGAACAGCCAGGTCACCTGGTGCGTCGACTCGGGCGACAGGCTCCAGAAGTCCCAGACGTTGTCCGCCTCCGTGGAGCCGGTGTACGGGTCGCGCTTCTGGGTGTGGATGAAGTCGGGGAACTTGATGGCGTCCTTGATGAAGAACACCGGGGTGTTGTTGCCGACGAGGTCGTAGTTGCCCTCTTCGGTGTAGAACTTCAGCGCGAAGCCCCGCGGGTCGCGCACGGCGTCGGCGGCACCCAGGTTGCCCGCCACGGTCGAGAAGCGCAGAAACGTTTCCGTCTGCTTGCCGACCTCGGAGAGGAACGCCGCCCGGGTGTACGGGGTGACGTCGGCGGTCACCGTGAAGGTGCCGTACGCGCCGGCACCGCGCGCGTGGACCACGCGCTCCGGGATGCGCTCGCGGTTGAAGTGGGCGAGCTTCTCCAGCAGCAGCTGGTCCTGGACCAGAACCGGACCACCGACGCCCGCGGTCTCGCTGTTCTGGTTGTCGGCGACCGGCGCGCCGGCCTCCGTGGTGAGCGGTCCCTGCGTCACGTGCGCCTCCTGCGTGTGTCCTGCACTGTCCTGCGAGTCCTGTCCTGTGGCCAGAGCCGTTCCCGATCCTACAATGGACTTTGTCTAAGTCAAGCTCACATCCAAAGCCGAACCTGTTCGGACTTGTGCCTCGGCCCTGTTACGCTGGCTGGCATGAGTGACCTGTTGGAACGACTGCGCGGACGCGGCTGGCGCATGACCGCACAGCGGCGGGTCGTGGCCGAGGTCCTCGACGGGGACCACGTCCACCTGACCGCCGACGAGGTGCACGCCCGCGCGGTGGAGCGACTCCCCGAGATCTCGCGGGCGACGGTGTACAACACGCTGGGTGAGCTGGTGACGCTGGGCGAGGTCCTGGAGGTCTCCACGGACCGCCGCGCCAAGCGGTACGACCCGAACGCCCACCGCCCGCACCACCACCTGGTGTGCGCGCGGTGCGGCGCCATCCGGGACGTCCACCCCACGGGCAACCCCCTGGCGGACCTCCCCGACACCGAGCGCTTCGGCTTCTCGATCTCGGACGTCGAGGTCACCTACCGGGGCGTCTGCCCGAACTGCGCCTCCGCCTGAGCTTTCCTTCCGTACGACGTGACGGAGCCCCCGGGACGCACGCCACGGCGAGCGTCCCGGGGGCTTTTCCGTGGGCCTGTGCGTCCCTCTTAGGTGACTGACCGGAACGCCGAAGGCCCGGATCCTCAAGGATCCGGGCCTTCGGTTTCAGTAGCGGGGACAGGATTTGAACCTGCGACCTCTGGGTTATGAGCCCAGCGAGCTACCGAGCTGCTCCACCCCGCGTCGGTGAACACAACCTTACGGGACGGCGTGGACCTGCGCAAATCGATAAGCGGGCCCTCGGTTCCGGCACCCGGGGTCAGGCCGTCAGCTCCTGGTGCAGCGCCTCGCTGAGCCGGGCGGCCCGTTCGGCGACCTCCGCGGGGCCCAGCTCGACGGCGCGGGCGCACCAGCGGCGGCCCTCGGTCAGCTCGCCCCGGCGCGCGGCGAGCAGCGCCAGGCGCAGGGCGGCCCGGCCGTGCCCCGCGCGGGCGGCGCGGGTCCACCACAGGGACGCCTCGCGCTCGTTGCCGTCACGGGCGAGCAGCAGGCCCAGGTTGAAGGCGCCGTTGCGGCTGCCCGCGTCGGCGGCCTCCCGGTACCAGCGGGCCGCCTCCGCGGTGTCCCCGCGTGCGGCGGCCAGCATGCCGACGCGCACCTGCGCACGGCGGTGCCCCTGCTCGGCCGCCCGCTCGTACCACTCCTCGCACTCGCTCTTGGGCGCCTGCGGCTCGCCGAGCGCGGGCGGGCCGGCGGGGGCCTGCCGGGCGTCGAGCACGGTGGCGAGACGGAACGCGGCCTCGGCGCTGCCGCCGCCCGCCGCGCACCGCAGGTGGCGCTCGGCCTCCTGCTCGTCGCCGTCGCGGAGGCGGGCGATGCCGACCTGGAGCGCGGCCTCGGTGTGACCGGCCGCGGCGGCCCGCTCGTACCACCGCAGCGCCGACACGTCGTCGTCGCGACCCGCGTAGAGGATGCCCAGGTTGAACGCGGCGTCGACGCTGCCCGCCTCGGCGGCCTTGGAGAACCACGGCTCGGCGCCGTTCGGGTCGCCGCCCTGGAGGAGCAGGATGGCCAGCGCGTTGGCGGCTTCGCGGTGCCCCGCGTAGGCGGCGCGGCGGTACCACTGCTCGGCCTGGGCGACGCGGTTCTGCGCGGCGAAGAGCAGCCCGAGGTTGTACGCGCCGTTGACGTCACCCGCGTCGGTGGCCGCGCGGTACCAGCGCTCGGCCGTCTGGTGCTCGCCGCGGGCCGCGTGCAGGGCACCCAGCGCGTTGGCGGCGTTGCCGTCGCCGTCCTGGGCGGCACGCAGCCACCAGACGGCGGCGCTCTCCTCGTCGCCCGCGTCGCGGAGCAGGAAGCCGAGCGCGCAGGCGGCGCGGGACTCGCCGTCCTTCGCGGACGTCAGGTACCAGCGGCCGGCCTCCTTGAGCTCGCCGCGCCGTTCGAGGATGGCCCCGAGGTGCAGGGCGGCGCGGCGGTGGCCCCGGGCGGCCGCCTGCCGGTACCACTGCTCGGCGGTCTCCCCGCCCGTCACGGGAGCCGTGGCGGGCGCGGTCGCGGCAGTGACGGCGGCAGCGGTGTCGTCGGTGGCCTGCGCCTGTGCCGTGCGCTCCAGGGAGCGGGCGAGACGGTACGCGGCCTCGCGGTGCCCCTGCTCGGCGGCGGCGCGCAGCCACCGCTCGGCGCCGACGTCGCTGCGGTGCTCCAGCAGGTCGGCCAGGGCGTACGCGCCGAGGGCGTGGCCCTGCTCGGCGGACTGGCGCAGCCAGTACTCGGCGGCCGGCTCGTCGCCCCGCTCGCGGTAGTGGCGGCCCAGGGCGTGGGCGGCGGCGGCGGAGCCGGCCACGGCGGCGATGCGCCACCAGCCGGCGGCCTCGTCGGCGTAACCGCGCTGGTGGAGGAGGACACCCAGGTTGTTGGCGGCGGCCCGGTCGCCGTCGGCGGTGGCGGCGCGCAGGTGCGGCTCGGCGGCGTCGAGGTCACCGCGCCGCAGCAGCAGGGCTCCGAGGACGCTCATGGCGGCGGTGTCGCCGTTCTCGGCGGCGCGGCGGTGGCGCTCCTCGATCTCGACGGGGTCGCCGGTCTCCGCGCTGTCCATGGCGGTGGTCTCCATGGCAGCGCTCATCACATCTGCGGCGCTATCGGTGTGCCGCTGCACAAACCGCCCTGTCTCCAACAGAGTTGCCCTGTCCCCCATAATTCCCATCGTCGCACCACCTGCTACCCACGTACACCTGGTATACCGCAGCCAGTGAGGTCACTTCAGCGTTTTGTCGACATGCCCACAGGGAGACAAGTCAAACACGTCTCAGCTCAACTGCCCCCGTCAGGGCCGTTATTCACATGAGCCACGTGCGCCGCGCACACGACAAGGGCCCGGATCCTGGAAGGATCCGGGCCCTTGCTTTCAGTAGCGGGGACAGGATTTGAACCTGCGACCTCTGGGTTATGAGCCCAGCGAGCTACCGAGCTGCTCCACCCCGCGTCGTTGTGTCACCACCGTATCACGAGGTGGAGGGCCTCCCGCCCGCCCGCGAGGACGGGCAGGAGGCACCACCGGGGATCAGCCCGAAGCGGGCGTGTCCGCACCGGCCGCCGGCTTGTCGGCGTTCTTGCCGGCGTCCGACTTGCGCTGGGCGTCCGCCTCGGCGACCCGCCGCAGGGCCGCCGCCAGCTCGTCCTGCGCCTTGCCGTAGGCCGTCCAGTCGCCCTTCTTCATCGCGGCCTCGCTGTCCGCGAACGCCTTCTGCGCGTCCGCGATCGCCTGCTGCAGCGCGGCCTCACCGGTGACCGGCGGCTTGGTCGGGTCACTCGGCGGCGGGGTGGTGGGCGTCTCGCCGTCGACCCCGAAGACCGCGTTCAGCGCCTTGGCGAGGTTGTCCTCGAACACCGTGGTGTCCTTGGTCGTGTCACCTTCCGGCTGGTCCGCGTCGACGTACGACACCGCCACCTTCCGCAGCAGCGGATAGAGCGCGTTGCGGCCCTGCGCGTAGATCGGCTCCACGTACAGGAAACCGCCGTCCAGGGGCACCGTCAGCAGGTTGCCGTACTGGATGTCGGAGTCGGCGCCCTTGAGGTCGCGGACGAACTGGGCCACGGAGGGCAGGCTGTTGAGCTTGTTCTGGACCTGCGCCGGACCCGGCACGTCCGAGGTGACCCGCAACAGTCTGATCTTGCCGTAGTCCTTGCTGTTGGCGTCCGCGTCGACCGCCATGAAGGCGCCCAGGTTGGGCCGCCCGTTCGGGGTGAACGTCGTCGTCAGCGAGAACTGCTGCTGCGTCTCCCCGGGCATCTTCAGGCTCAGGTAGTACGGCGGGACCGCGTTGCCGTCCTTGTTCGTCGGGTCGTCCGGCACCTGCCAGGCGTCACTGCCGCTGTAGAACTGGGCGGCGTTCTGGACGTGGTACCGGGTCAGCAGCTCACGCTGGACCTTGAACATGTCCTGCGGGTAGCGCAGGTGCTCGCGCAGGTCGGCCTTGATGGCGCTCTTCGGCTCGACCGTGCCCGGGAAGGCCTTCATCCAGGTCTTGAGGACCGGGTCCTCGGTGTCCCACTGGTACAGCTTCACCGTGCCGTCGTACGCGTCGACGGTGGCCTTCACCGAGTTGCGGATGTAGTTGACCTGGTTCTGCTGGGCGACCACCGCGCGGGTCTGGTTGTTGGCCGTGAGGGAGTCCGTGGTGGTGTCCCCCAGCGTCGTACGGGACGCGTACGGGTAGCCGTTGGTCGTCGTGTAGGCGTCGACGATCCACTGGATCCGCCCGTCGATGACGGCCGGGTAGGCGTCGCCGTCGATCGTCAGCCAGGGCGCGACCGCCTCGACGCGCTGCTTGGGCGTGCGGTTGTACAGGATCCGCGAACCGTCGCCGATGGCGCCCGAGTACAGGATCTGGGGCTCGCTGAACGCCACGGCGTAGGCGGCCCGGTTGAAGGTGTTGGAGAGGTTGACCCCGCTCTTGCCCTTGTAGCTGGTGGTCTTCTCGCCGTTCTCCTCGTAGTCGAGCTCCTTCTGCGGCCCGCCGACGATCGAGTACTGCTCGGTCTTCTCGCCGTAGTAGATCCGCTGCTCGTACTTCGGGGTCTGGCCCGTGGTCGGCAGCCCGGACTCGGTGAAGATCGGGGAGCCGTTGGCGTCCGTCGCCGTACCCGTGGCCATGATCGCGCCGTAGCCGTGGGTGTAGGTGAAGTGGTCGTTGATCCAGTTCCGCTTCGGGATGCCCTTGATGTTGAGCTCACGAAGGCCGATGACCGTGTCCTTGCCCTGGTACCGGTCGACGTCGAGCGTGGTCGGGAACTGGTAGTACTTCCGCCGCTGCTCGAGCTGCTGGAAGGTCGGCGACACGATGTTGGGATCGACCAGCCGGTAGCTGGCGGCCGCGTCGGAGTCCGCCCGCAGCTTGTCCTTCGCCTTGACCGTGGACTTGCCGGAGTAGTTCTCCGCCTTCGTCCGGTCGATGTCGTAGGCCTTGCGCGTCGCGTCGATGTTCTTCTCGATGTACGGCGCTTCCTTGGCCTGCTCGTTCGGCTGGACCTGGAACTTCTGCACGATCGCCGGGTAGAGCCCGCCGATCAGGATCGCCGACAGGACCATGAGACCGAAGCCGATCACCGGGAGCTGCCAGGTGCGGCGCCACAGGGTGGCGAAGAACAGCACGGCGCAGATCGCGGCGATGCAGAACAGGATGGTCTTCGCCGGCAGGTAGGCGTTGGCGTCGACGTACCGCAGGCCCGTCCAGTTGCCCGTCGCCTTGAAGTCGCTGGACTTCACGGCCAGGCCGTACCGGTCGAGCCAGTACGCGACGGCCTTCAGCGTCACGAAGACGCCCAGCAGGACGGAGAGGTGCCCGGTCGCCGCGGCGGTCGCGCGGGCGCCGGGGCTGGTGATGCGCAGCCCGCCGTACAGGTAGTGCGTCAGGGCCGCGGCGATCAGCGACAGCACGGCCGCGGCGAAGCCGAAGCCCAGCAGGAACCGGTACCAGGGCAGGTCGAACGCGAAGAACGACACGTCCAGGCCGAACTGCGGGTCCTTCTGTCCGAAGGGCACGCCGTTGACCCACATCAGCCAGGTGCGCCACTGCCCGGAGGCGGAGGCGCCCGCGATCAGCCCGACCAGGGCCGTGATCGCCAGGAGCACCCACTTCTTGTACGGGGCCAGTCCCATCCGGTACCGGTCCAGGCTCTGCTGCTCCAGCGACATGGCGCTCAGCGGCGGGCGCAGCCGGTGCGCGAGCCAGATGTTCAGTCCGACCGCCAGCGCCATGAGCAGACCGAAGACGGCGAACAGGCCGATCTTGGTCCACAGGGTGGTGGTGAAGACGGACGAGTAGTTGACGGACCTGTACCACAGCCAGTCCGTCCAGAACCCGGCGAACATGACGAAGAGCATGGCCAGCACGGCCAGCACGCCCAGTGTCATGAGCAGGGTGCGGGCCCGCCGGGACGGCCGGCCGACTCTGATCCGTGGCCCGGTCGGGCCTCCGCCGCGGTCCGGCATCTGGAAAGCCAACGTGCGCCCCTCGAGTTCGCGGTCGTGTGGTGAAGCAGGCCCAGCGATGGTAGAGCCCACTCATGCAACTTACTGAGGCTTTACCTAGTTCCCGCCTCCGGGTCGAAAGGAGGCAGGATATTGACCATGTCCAACGTTTCTCCCTCAGGCCCCCCGATGGCCGCCGGCCCGCTGACCCGCGCGGTGCTCGAGATCGATGAGTACGCGTCCGGCCTCGGCTGGGACCAGCCGGCCCGGCTCTTCGCCCTCGTCGACACCGCGCGGCTGCGCTCCCAGGAGCCGGACCTGGCCGCCCAGCTCGGCCTCGACGGCGACGAGGCCGCCGCCCCGCTGACCCCGATCGAGCAGGACGAGATCCCCGCCGGCCAGCCCCTCGACGAGTTCCTCGGCACCATCGCCTGGCCCGACGCCGTGACCGGCTGCGCGATGACGGTGGAGCGGCTGATGCTCCCGCCGTCCGCCGAGGCCTCCGTCCCGGACGGTCTCGACGAGGCGGCCCTGGCGAAGTGGGTCGCCGCCCACCCGGACCGCCAGGAGGTCCGCATGACGGTCGCGGTCCTGCGCGACGGCGCCCGCGAGTCGGCGCTCAGGCTGCGCGAGAAGGACTCCCCCACGGAAGTCCTCACCGGCGCCGACCTCGTCCCCGGCCTCTCCGAAGCCCTCGCCGCGACCTTCGCCTGAGGGCGGAGGGGCGGGGCCTCCGGTTGCCGCTTCGGCCGGGCGCCCCTCCCGGGCGCCCCCGGCTGGCCCGCGCTGCCCTGACGGGCGACCCGCCGTGACCGGGGGCGTGGTCGTGGGCCTGACCGGGCCCTGGCCCGGGGCGCGGGCGTGGTCCTGGCCGGGCGGGGCAGGACCCGACCTGGGCGTAACC
Organism: Streptomyces ficellus; assembly: GCF_009739905.1. Classification (NCBI taxonomy): domain Bacteria; kingdom Bacillati; phylum Actinomycetota; class Actinomycetes; order Kitasatosporales; family Streptomycetaceae; genus Streptomyces; species Streptomyces ficellus. The sequence goes on from NZ_CP034279.1 coordinate 2,505,333, forward strand.
GGGCGGCCGCCTGGCACGGGCCTGGCCGGGCGGGGTCGTCCTGACCGGCTGGCTTCGCCGTGGAGCCGGCCGGCCCGCGCCTGACCGGCCGCGCGCGACCCGACGCTCCGGTGCGCGGCGTCACGGCCGCCCGACGTGGCGGACCGACGCTCCGGCGCCCACGGGCCCGTCACGGCCCCTGGGGCGGCCCCGGGCCGGTCGCCCGCGGTGCCGGGGTCAGCCGGCTGTCGAGCAGCTCGGGAGGCCGGTGGTGACGCCCTTGCGGACCTTCTCCAGGGACGCCACCGCGTCCTTGATCGTGTTCACCTTGATCAGCGTGAGTCCGTCAGGCGTGTCGGCAGCCGCCGAGGCGCAGTTGTCGGCGGGCGTCAGGAAGTACCTGGCGCCCGCGTTCCGGGCGCCGACCAGCTTCATGTCGATGCCGCCGATCGGGCCGACCTTGCCGGTCTCGTCGATCGTGCCGGTGCCGGCGACGAACTTACCGCCGGTGAGGTCGCCAGGGGTCAGCTTGTCGACGATGCCCAGCGAGAACATCAGGCCGGCGCTCGGGCCGCCCACGTCGGCGAGCTTGATGTCGACGGTGAACGGGAAGGTGTGGTCCGTCCCGGCCTGGATGCCGACGATCGCCCGGTCCCCCTCCTCGGACACCTTGGTCGCCAGCGTGACCCGCTCGGTCGTGGTGGGCTCCCGGCCCGCCTTCTCCGCGGCCGCCGCGTCCTTGGCGGGGACGATGGTGAAGACCACGTCCTCCTTGGGCTTGTGCTTGGTGACCAGCTTCGCCACGTCCTGCGGTGCCTTGACCGGCGTACCGTCCACGGCCTTGATCACGTCGCCCGCGTGCAGCGTGCCCTCGGCGGGGCTGTCCTTCTGGACGGAGGAGACGATCACCCGGGAGGCGACCGGGATGCCCAGCTGTCCGAGGGCGGCGACCTTCGCGCTCTCCTGGGACTGGCTGAACTCCTCGGCGTTCTCCTGGGTCGACTCCTCCTCGGTCTTGCCGTTCGGATAGAGCGTGTCGTGCGGCACCACCACGCTGTCGTGGGCCAGCCACCCGTAGACCGCTTCGACCAGGTTCATCCTGTAGTCCGCACCGGTGACCCTGACCGTCGTCATATTGAGATGCCCGGACGTGGGGTAGGTCTTGTGCCCGGAGATCTGGAGCACCGGCTCGCCGTCGGCATCGCCGAGCGTGTTGACCGTCGGCCCCGGGCTCATCTCCGAATACGGCACCGGAAAGAACACGCCTGCGCAGAGCAGCGCGATGAGGACGAGGGTGGAGGCGAGCATCGTCGCGGTGCGGCGTGGCATGGAACGACAGTACGGGACGCGCCTGTCCGTGCACCCTCGGGGCCGGTCCGTCCGGGGGGACTCCGGCGGGGCGTGGCGGGCGGAGGGTCAGGCCGTGCCGCTGCCCGAGTGGGACTTCTCCATGACCTCGCGGAAGCGGGCGTAACCGGCCAGCTCCGCCACGTCGCCGGTGGTCCGGTCGCGGGAGGCCCAGCCTCCCCATATCGCAGCGCCGATGGCAGCGAACAGCGGAATCAGCAACCAGATGAGAACTGCCATCGCGACCTCCCGTCCCCTGTTGAGCACACCCACGAACTGATCAGCAGATTAACCATCCACCGGTTCAACGCTCACGCCAGGGGTCGGGTTACGCAAATCGGACGTCTGCTCACCGTCCGGATCCGGTCAGCAGGCTCCCACCCACTCCTCGGTGCCGTCGGAGAAGCGCTGGTGCTTCCAGATCGGGACCTCGTGCTTGAGGTCGTCGATCAGCTTGCGGCACGCCTCGAACGCCTCCCCGCGGTGCGGGCACGACACGGCGACCACGACGGCCAGGTCCCCGACCGTCAGGTCGCCCACGCGGTGGACCGCCGCGAGCGCCCGCACCGGGTACTCGGCGACGACCTTCTCCGCGACGCGGCGCATCTCGGCCTCGACGGTGGGGTGGCTGGAGTACCCGAGCGCGTCGACGTCGGCACCGCCGTCGTGGTTGCGCACGGTGCCCACGAACAGGGCCGTCCCGCCGGCCGCGTCGTCGCCGACGGCCCGGAAGACCTCGTCGAGGGAGAGCGGGGTGTCGCGGACCGCCAGCAGCCGGATCGGGTCCGCCGCCGCGCGCTCGCCGGGGTGGTCGTACGTGGGTGCCATACGTCCCATCGTGCCGCACGGGACTGACATCGCGGAATAGCGTTTTCGACCGGCCCGGCCACGCGCGCGTTGGAGCCTCCTACAGGGCCGCCGGAGCCGCCGCGCACCACCACGTACACGGACCCGGCGCCTACAGACCGCGGCGCTTGCGGGCCCGGCGTACCAGGGCGGCGGTGCCCAGCAGGGCGACCGTCGCGCCCGCGGCGCCCGCCGCCGTGGCGTCCTTGCGGCCGAGGCGGCGGCCGGCGACCGTGTGGCGGCCCTCGACCTCCTCCAGGAGCGCGGCGAGGACCTCCTCGTTGGTCCACTGCGGCCGCCAGCCCGCGTCGTGCAGGCGCCCGACGCTGACCACCCACGGGTGCATCGTGTAGGCGAGGTCGCCCGCGGGCGACGGCGTGAGCCCGATGCGGTGCAGCCGCGCGGCCGCGCCCAGGGCGACGGCGGACGGCAGCTCCATGCGGCGGATTCCGCTCAGCTCCTCGACCTCCTCCTGGTCCAGCCAGCCGTCGCAGCCGACGGCGAACTCGCCCTCGACCTTCTCCAGCGCCGCGTACTCCAGCGCGCTGACCAGGTCCTCGACGTGGCAGAACTGCCAGGCCGGGCGCGATCCGGCGACCACCAGCAGCCGGGGCGACTCGAAGTACCGGGTCAGGGCCGTGTCCGTACCGCCCACCAGGACGGCGGGGCGCACGACCGTGACGTTCAGGCCGGGGTGCGCGCGGGGGGCGCGGCGGGCCAGGCGCTCGATCTCCAGCAGGTCACCCACACCGGTGGCCTCGGCGGTGGCCCGGAGCTCGGCGTCCTCGGAGAGCGGGATGTCGTTGTCGGGCAGCGCCCCGTAGACCATGGCGGAGGTGCACAGCACCACCCGGTGGACCCCGGCGGCCGCCGCGGCGGTCAGCACGGTCTGCGTACCGCGCACGTTGTACGCGGTACGGGCGGCGGCGTCGGTCTCCAGGTCGAGGTCGAGCGCCAGGTGCACGACGACGTCGGCGCCGCGCAGTTTCTCGGCGATGGCCGGGTCCCGCACGTCGAGGACGTGCCACTGCGCCTCTGAGAGGTCGCCGCGCCGCTCGTCGATGGCGACGACCTGCTTGACCTCCCCCGACGCGGCGAGGCGGCGGGCGAGCAGGTCTCCGACACCGGACGCGGCGCCGGTGACCGCGACGACGGGGCCGCGGCCGGCGGACTGGGTTGAGTGGTTTCGCGCTGCGCGAACCTGTGGATCTGGGGAACTCACCGGGCGTCTCCAGCGGTTGTCTTCAGTACGTACGTGTATGACGCGTACGTACCAGGTGGCGTCCATCCTGCCGCAGGCCGTCAGCCGGTGGAGCACCGAGCCCGCATCCGGCTCGGATGTCTACGCTGGTGGTGTTGTCGGGCAGCCGCCGCCGGCAGGAAGCCGGCGGCCCTACGAGCCGAGGAACCCCGTGAGTGACTCCCCATTCGGATTCGGCCTTCCGCCGGAGGAGCCGGAGGACGGCGACGAAGGCAAGAAGAAGGGACCTGCCGAAGGTGGCCAGGGTGCCGGTGGCAATCCCTTCGGGTTCGGCGGCATGCCGGGCGGCGGGGACAACCCGTTCGCCGCGATGTTCGGCTCGCTGAACCCCTCGGACCTGGGGGCGGCCTTCCAGCAGCTCGGCCAGATGCTGAGCTATGAGGGCGGTCCCGTCAACTGGGACATGGCCAAGCAGATCGCCCGCCAGACGGTCTCGCAGGGCACGCCCGACGGCACCAAGGACGCCAGTGTGGGTCCCGCCGAGCGGGCGGCCGTCGAGGAGGCCGTGCGCCTGGCCGACCTGTGGCTGGACGGCGTGACGTCCCTCCCCTCGGGAGCGGGCACCGCCGTGGCGTGGAGCCGCGCGGAGTGGGTCGAGGCGACGCTGCCGGCCTGGCAGCAGCTGGTGGACCCGGTCGCCGAGCAGGTCGGCGCGGCCATGGGCAATGTGCTGCCCGAGGAGATGCAGGCCATGGCGGGCCCGCTGATCGGCATGATGCGCTCCATGGGCGGCGCCATGTTCGGGCAGCAGATCGGGCAGGCCGTGGGCGCCCTGGCCGGCGAGGTGGTCGGTTCGACCGATGTCGGGCTGCCGCTCGGACCGGCCGGCAAGGCCGCGCTGCTGCCGCTGAACGTGGCGGCGTTCGGCAAGGACCTGAGCGTGCCGCAGGACGAGGTGCGGCTGTACCTGGCGCTGCGCGAGGCCGCCCACCAGCGGCTCTTCGCCCATGTGCCGTGGCTGCGTTCGCACCTGTTCGGCGCGGTCGAGGGGTACGCGCGCGGGATCAAGGTCGACACCGGCAAGCTGGAGGACGCGGTCGGCGGGCTCGACCCGTCCAACCCCGAGCAGCTTCAGGAAGCACTCCAGCAGGGCATGTTCCAGCCGGAGGACACGCCGGAGCAGAAGGCCGCCCTGGCGCGCTTGGAGACGGCGCTGGCGCTGGTCGAGGGCTGGGTGGACGCGGTGGTGCACGAGGCCGCCAAGAGCCGCCTGACGTCCGCTGACGCGCTGCGTGAGACGCTGCGCCGCCGGCGCGCCTCGGGCGGTCCCGCCGAGCAGACGTTCGCGACGCTGATCGGCCTGGAGCTGCGGCCGCGCCGGCTGCGGGACGCCTCGCGGCTGTGGGCGTCGCTCACGGACGCGCGTGGCGTCGACGGCCGGGACGGCCTGTGGGAGCACCCCGACATGCTGCCCACCGCGTCCGACCTGGACGACCCGGACGGCTTCGTCCACCGCGAGCACCTGGACTTCTCGGAGCTCGACAAGATGCTCGGCGAGGCCGCCGGCGGCGGCAAGCGGGACCAGGGTGACGAGCCGGAGCAGGGCCCGGGGAAGCGCGAGCAGGGTGAGGACGACTCCGACAAGTGAGCCTGTACGACGACGCCGTCCTCGTACTGAAGGGGTACGAGGAGCAGCCGGAGCTGCGCCAGGTCTATCTCGACCACCTGGCGGCCCACCCGGACGGCATATGGAAGGCCTGTGGGGCCGGGCACCTGACGGCCAGCGCGCTGGTGGTCGATCCGGGCCGCGGCCGGGTCCTGCTGACCCTGCACAAGAAGCTCGGTATGTGGCTGCAGATGGGCGGCCACTGCGAGCCCGGTGACGAGACGGTCGCCGGGGCGGCGCTGCGCGAGGCCACCGAGGAGTCCGGGATCCCCGGTCTGACGCTGCTCCCGGGCGGTCCGGCGCGTCTGGACCGGCACGCGATCCCGGCGCCCTGCCACTGGCACCTCGACCTGCAGTACGTGGCAATCGCGCCGCCGGACGCGGTGGCGGCGATCAGTGACGAGTCGCTGGACCTGCGCTGGTTCGCCTACGAGGACGTGGCGGCCGTGGCCGACGCGTCGGTGGTGCGGCTGGTGGAGGCGGCCCGGGCCACGCTGTAGCGCGGGACACGGGTAAGGGGCGGCCGCCATGGCGACCGCCCCTTACGGGCGTCCGGAGCCGGCACGGGCACCCGGCGTCGGTGCGAAGGCTTCAGTTCCAGGCGTTGTTCTGGTTCTGCGCGTGCGCGCCCTGTTGCCCCACGCCGAACTGCGCGCCGAGTCCCTGGCCGATCTGAGCGGCCTGCGGCGGCATGACCTCGCTGGGCTGGACGAGCGCGAAGCCCTGGCCCAGGAAGCTCAGCTCCCAGCCCTCGCCGGTGCTGCCGCGGCGGCGGCGCACGTTGGACGAGTGCGTCTGCGCCTGCATCTGGACCCGCAGCGACGTCGACCAGGCGACGATCGCGTCCGCGTCGACGCTGACGTACTTGTCCGGGGTGACGTCCATCATCAGCGGCTGGCCGGAGGTCATCAGCGCGACCTTGCCCCGGCCGGAGATGTTCAGCTGGTACTTCCCGGAGCCGGAGATGCCGTACTGGCTGTCCACCGCGATGACCTCGGTGTGCAGCGCGGAGTCCAGCGCCAGGACGTAGGCGCTGTCCACGGTCAGGCCCTCGTTGTCGACGTCCACGACGTGGATGTACTGGGCCAGGTTGGCGAAGTAGACGGTGCCCTGCCCGGAGCAGCGCATCAGGTCCAGGCCCTCACCGGTGTTGGCGCGGGCGCGGCGCTGGTTGTTGTTCTGGTACTCGCCGTCGAAGTCCATCAGCCCCTGGTACGCGACCATGGCGCCCTTGCGGGCGAGGACGTCGTCGTGGCCGGTGAGGGCGACCCGCAGGAGCTGCGGGTTTTGCACGACGTACCGCTCCTGGCTCTGCTGTTCGGTGTGGCTGAAAAGCGGGCTCTGCATGGTGTGTTCTCGCTCCCCCTCAGCCCCGGACCCGCAGGCGGTCCGTGCTGTCCTCGCTCGGCTGTACGACGACGATGCCCTGTCCCGAGAAGGCCATCTGGTACGCCTCTCCGCTGCCCCGCCCGATCAGGGAGGAGGCCTTGAAGCTGCGCTTGCCCTTGACCTTGAGCGCCGGTGACCAGGCCACCAGCGCGTCGGGGTCGACGTACGTCTCGTCCTCGCCGCGGCCGCAGTCGACGACGATCGGGGTGCCGCGCGAGGTCAGGGCGACCCAGCCGGTGCCGGCGAACTGGACGTTCCACAGGCCCTGGCCGGCGAACTTGGCCATGCCCTTGACCCTTTCGGCACCCCACTGGAGGTGTGCGTCGAAGGCCAGCACATTGGTGCCGTTCACGGAGAGCGCGTCGTTGTTGAGGTTGATGACGACGACGTCCGCGCCGTAGTCCGCGAGGTACAGCAGACCGTCGCCGGAGCACTTCATGACGGGGGCGCCCTCGCCCGTCACCCACTGGGAGGCGATCTGGCGGACGGCCGGGGGGTTGGGCTCGTACTGGACGAAGCCCTCGTAGGACACGACGGAGCCGGTGCGCGCGTACAGGTCCTGGCCGGAGGCCATGGCGACCTTCAGCATGTGACGGCCGTGGTTCTCCATCCGGGCCACGACCGGGGTCGGGGCGAAGCCCGCGAGTTGCTGGTTCATTGTTCGGGCTCCCTCAGACCTCGTAGGGCTGGACGACGATGAAGTTGCCGGGGGCTCCCCGGAACTGCAGGTTGACGGTCTCGCCACTGTGGCCGGGGTAGGCGTTGCGGCGCAGCCGGACCTGGCTGGAGAGGATCACCTGGGACGCGGACGACCAGGCGACGACCGCGTTGCAGTCGGCGAACGTCGTCGGGGTGACGGGCAGGACGACCGGGACGCCGCGGGTCTTGACGACGACCGTGCCGGAGCCCTGGAACTGCATGGTGAACAGTGCCCCGCCGGGGATGCCGTGGCCCTCGATGCGGCGGACCTCGTACTGCAGCGTCTCGTCGAACGCCAGGACGTTCTCGGCGGAGACGCAGATGCCGTCGCCCTGGAGCTCGATGGGGTGCAGGTGGGCGCCCTCCTCGGCGAGGAAGACCTGGCCGCGGCCGGTGCAGCGCATCAGCTGCATCTCCTGGCCGGTGGCATTGCCGACGATGCGGCCGGAGAAACCGGCGCCCTTGTAGCTGAAGTCGACCTTGCCCTGGTACATGACCATGCTGCCCTGCCGGGCGAGGACGGGCGTGCCGCCCATGGCCAGGTCAACCCGCATGAGCTGCTGGTTCTGCGGCGTCCAGCGCTGCCCGGTGGCGGTCTCGCGGTACTTCTGGAGGGCGGCCTCGAGTCCGGGGCCGGCCTGCGGCATGCCCTGGGGCACGCCCTGAGGGGCTCCGCCGGGCGGCATGCCGAGGGGCGGCTGCTGGCCGTAGGGCTGGCCGTACGGCTGCCCGGGCTGCTGACCGTACGGGCCGGGCGCCGGGGGCTGCTGCCCGTAGGGCGCCGGGGCGCCGTGCGGGGGCGTCTGGCCCGGCACCTGGCCGTACTGCGGCTGGTGGGGCTGCTGAGGCGGCTGGCCGTACGGCGACGGCGGGGCGGGCGGGGTCGGCGCGGCCGGTGCGGGCGCTGCGATCGGTGCGGCGAGCGTCGGCGCGGTGTGCACGGGCTGCTGCACCGGCGCGGGAGCCGGAGCTGGAGCGGGAGCGGCGGGGGCGCCGAACGACGGGGCGGGCTGCGGGGCCTGCGGAGACTGCGGGGCCTGCGGCGCGGCGGGCGCGGCCGGGGCGCCGAACGCGGGCGGGGCGAAGGACGGCGCCGCGGCCTGCGGCTGCTGCGGGGCGGCCTGCTCCTCCTCGGCGACCTCGCCACCGAAGTTCTTCAGCAGCGCCTCCAGTCCGCCGTCGAAGCCCTGGCCGACGGCGGCGAACCGCCAGACGTCCTTGAGGTAGAAGTCGCCCAGCATCACCGCGCGCTCGGTGCTGAACTCCGAGCCGTCGAACGCGTACCGGGCGACCTCCTCGCCGCCCGCCACGATCCGGATGTACCCGGGGCCCACCTGGGACATCTGGCCCGCGCCGTCGATCGTCGCGGTGAACGAGAGCTTGTGGATCTGCGGCGGGACGCGGTCGAGCGTGACGCGGAAGGACTCGGTGTCACCGGCCTGCGCGCCGAGCAACTGGAGGGACTCCTCGGGCGACTTCGGCTGGTTGAAGAAGATGAAATACCGGTCGTCCGAGAGCTGCTCATTGGCGTCGAGTCCGAAGCAGCTGATGTCAAAGGTCAGACCTGGAGCGGCGATCTGCACTCCCACGTACAGATCGGTTCCGGGTGTGAGATCGCTGATCTTGGCCTTGTGGCCCCGTTGGAATTCCCTGGCCATGCGTAACGACCGTCCCCCATCCCGAATTTTCGAATGCGTCGCGCCAGGCTAACGGCTGGCGACGACAATGAGCCAAGTCGGGACGGTTTCGGTACAGGATCGGTGAATGTCACTCTCCGCGAGCGACTGGTGTCACTCTCCGCGACCGGCCGGGAGGTGCGGCAAGCGGCCCGCCGCGGCGACTCCTTCGAGGTAGCCGCGCGCCCGCTCGGTGCGGGGGTAGGCCTCCAGCAGCCGCCAGAACCGGGGTCCGTGGCCAGGAACCAGCAGGTGCGCCAGCTCGTGCACGAGGACGTAGTCCACGACATACTCGGGCATGCCCTGGAGACGGTGCGACAGCCGGATGCTGCCCTCCGCCGGGGTGCAGGAACCCCACCGGGTGTTCTGGTTGGTGACCCACCGGACCGACGCCGGCCGCGCCCTGCCCTCGAAATACTGGGCGGACAGCCGCTCCGCGCGCTCGGTCAGCTCCGCGTCGCCGAGGATCCGTTTGCTCTCCTGGGCGGCGAGCTTGTCGAGCATCACGCTCACCCAGCGCCGCTCCTCAGCCTCCGACATCCGGGCCGGAATGAGCACGACGGTCCGGTCGCCCTCGCGGTAGGCGGAGACGGTCCTGTTGCGCCGGGGGCTCCTGCGCACCTCGACCGCACTCGTCCCGGTACGGCGGGGAGAGTCGCTCGTCGGACTGCGCTGTGGGTCGGCGGGCACGGCCCCGACGTTACCCGCTGTCAGCGCGGGAAGTCCCGCCCCCGGAACGGTTCGCCTCCGATCCGTCCACAGCCTGCACCATTTGAACGACTAATACACCCTGCCTGTGGACAACTTTCCTGAGCCTCCGCCGCCGCCGGGCATTCTGTCCCCGGGAGATCGACGAGGGACCGGCGGCGGCTTCTCGACGAAGATCGTCGACGAGGATCACGGGGGCGGATATGCATCCGATGGTGAAGCCCGCGCTGCGGCGTGCGTGGCGGAATCTGCAGTTCGTGCAGTTCGGGGCGGCACCGGCGCACGCGGTGGTGGTCGGTCCCATGGACACGACGACGGGCAGTCTGCTCGCGCTGTTCGACGGGACGCGGGGGCTCGCGCTGCTGCGGGAGGAAGCACGGGCGCTGGGGCTGCCGGACGGGCGGATGGAGGCGCTGCTGGACCGGCTGGCGGAGGCGGGGCTGTTGGACGACTCGGCGGCCGGCGATCCGGCGGCCGATGCGTTGCGCAGGGAGGACGGCGCGCACGACCGGCTGCGCGCCGACCTGGCGTCACTGTCCGTCGTGCACCGCGAACCGGGCGGTGCGGCGCGCAGGCTGGCGGCGCGGCGGGCGATGCGGGTGCAGGTCAGGGGCGCCGGACGAGTGGGGGCGAGTGTCGCCGCGCTGCTGTCCGCCGCCGGGGTGGGCCGGGTGGAGGTGCTGGACGGCGAATGCGTCGAGCCGTGGGACGTGACGCCCGGCGGGCTGCCCGAGGAGGCGGTCGGTGAGCGGCGCGATACGGCCGCCCGGCGGCTGGTGGGGCGGTCGGCGCCGGGCGGACGGGTGCCGCGGAGGGCGCGGGCGGGCAGGGAAGCCGGCTCGGAGCCCGGGCTGTCGCTGGTGGTGGTCGCGCCGCGGGACGGTCTCGGGGCGTACGCCCCGGATCCGGTGCCCGCCGACGAGTGGGTGGCCACGGGCACGCCGCACCTGTACGCGGGGGTGATCGAGGCGACGGGCGTGGTGGGTCCGCTGGTGCTGCCGGGCGGCACGGCCTGCGCGGGGTGTGTGGAGCTGGGGCGCGCGGACCGGGATCCGGTGTGGCCGCGGATGCTGGCGCAGTGGCGTTCGGGCCGGCACAACCGGGTGCCGGCGTGCGACCAGGGGCTGGCCGCCGCGGTGGCGGGACTGGCGGCGGCGCACGCCCTGTCGTTCCTGGACGGGGAACTGCCCGCGAGCACCGGCGCCCGGTGGGAGGCGTCGTTGCCGTTGCTGGAGTGGCGCGCGGAGCGGATGTCGCCCCACGTCGCCTGCCCCTGTGGGGCGGCCCGGCGCACCGAGGGGGTGCACGCCTCGGGGCCCGCGAGCGAACAGGACACAATGACGGGGTAACCGCGGTCGACGAAGCGACGCCGAGGGCAAACGCGGCACGGCAGGCTGGGACTTGGAGGGGCGTATGTCTGATCTTCCCCGGAAGGCGGTAACCCGTACCGTCAAATTGGCCTCGTTGCCTCTGGGCTTCGCCGGCCGCGCCACGTGGGGGCTGGGCAAGCGGATCGGGGGCAAGTCCGCGGAGATCGTGGCCCGGGAGCTGCAACAGCGCACGGCGGACCAGCTCTTCAAGGTGCTGGGCGAGCTGAAGGGGGGCGCGATGAAGCTCGGGCAGGCACTGTCCGTCTTCGAGTCCGCGCTGCCGGAGGAGATAGCGGGCCCCTACCGGGCGGCGCTGACCAAGCTCCAGGAAGCGGCTCCGCCGATGCCGACGCGCACGGTCCACGCGGTGCTGGAGGAGCGGCTGGGCGAAGGATGGCGCGAGCTGTTCCTGGAGTTCCAGGACAAGCCGTCGGCCGCCGCCTCGATCGGTCAGGTGCACCGGGCCGTGTGGCACGACGGGCGCCGGGTCGCCGTGAAGGTGCAGTACCCGGGCGCGGGCGAGGCGCTGCTGTCGGACCTCGCGCAGCTGAGCCGGTTCGCCCGGCTGCTGGGGCCGCTGGTGCCGGGCATGGACATCAAGCCGCTGATCACGGAGCTGCGGGACCGAGTGGCCGAGGAGCTGGACTACGGCCTGGAGGCGCAGGCCCAGCGGAAGCACGCCGAGGAGTTCGCCGACGACCCGGACGTGGTGGTGCCCGGTGTCGTCCACCAGTCCGACCAGGTGCTGGTGACCGAGTGGATCGACGGCACGCCCCTGGCGGACGTCATCGCGGACGGTACGCCGGAGCAGCGTGACCGGGCGGGGCAGTTGCTCGCGCGGTTCCTCTTCTCGGGGCCGGCCAGGACCGGCCTGCTGCACGCGGACCCGCACCCGGGGAACTTCCGGCTGCTGCCGGCCGGGGACGATCAGGAGGACGTGGCGGGCTGGCGGCTCGGCGTCCTCGACTTCGGCACCGTCGACCGGCTGCCGGGCGGCCTGCCCGAGACCATCGGGGCCTCCCTGCGGATGACCCTGGAGGGCGAAGCGGAGGGGGTGTACGAACTGCTCCGCGAGGAGGGCTTCGTCAAGGAGACGATCGACCTCGACCCCGACGCGGTGCTGGAGTACCTGCTGCCGATCATCGAGCCGGCTCAGGCGGACGAGTTCACCTTCACCCGGGACTGGATACGCAGCCAGGCCGCACGGATCGCCGATGTGCGCTCACCGGCGCACCAGTTGGGCAAGCAGCTGAACCTGCCGCCGTCGTACCTGCTGATCCACCGGGTGACGCTGAGCACGATCGGCGTGCTGTGCCAGCTGAACGCGACGGTACGACTGCGGGACGAGCTGGAGTCGTGGCTGCCCGGCTTCGTACCTGAAGGCGACGCGGATCCGGCACCCGCGGAGGCACACGCCTGACGGGGGTCGGACTGGGGCTGACCGGGCCGGCACGGCGTGGCCCGACCGGCCCGCACCCGGCCTGGCCGACAGGGTCTGCCCGTGGCCGGCCCCGGCCTGGCACGGCCAGACGCGTGGCCTGGTCCGACGCGTGGCCTGGTCCGATTCGGCCTGGTCCGACGCGGCCTGGTCCGACGCGGCCTGGTCCGATTCGGCCCGGTCGGACTCGGCCTGGTCTGGCGTGGCCTGGCCCGGGGACGGCACCGGGGCGCAGCACGTAGGCGGAGGGGCGGGGAGGGGGAGGGGGGCGGGGCCCTACCACCAGGAGGAGTCGAGTCTGCTCTCGATGGCTCTGAGGTGTTCCCGGGCGCAGTCGTCGCAGAAGTAGAGGCGGGTGCCGTTCTCGACGGAGCAGGTCCAGGTCACCGGGAGGCTGTCGGCGGTCGCGCCGCAGCGGGAGCACACCACACTCTGCGCAGTCGGCTGCGCGGGGGGAGAAGTCCGCTCGTTCACTACGAGACGATAACTCCGCCCGGTGGCTCGGGCCACGCGCCACGCACCGCGGGGACCGGCCCGTCAGGACCGGTCCCCGGTGGGTGATCAGTGCCGGCTGGGCACTTAGTTCATGACGGCCATGGCCAGCGCGCGGCGGGCGCGCATCGACACGCGCTCGGCGCGACGCTGCATGCGCCGGGCGGCGACCAGGCGCATGGCCTGGCGTTCCGCGTCGGCTTCCCGCATGCGGTCGTGCATATGGGCTCGGGCCAAGGCTTCTTGGATGAGTTGCATCTCACGGTTCCTGTTCTGACGCGACACGGTCGCGCCGGTGGTGCTGAAGGCTGGGGTGGCGGAGCCGGACGGCTCGCTGGCGGAAGAGGTCATCGGGGCCTGCTTCTGGGGATCGTGCGTGAGGGGGCGGTCGATGGTTCCGGCTCGGACGTTCATGCCGTGACCGGGTTCTTGCGCGGGCGGCCACGGGGCCGCTTGCGGGCGACGACCACACCCTGGACGAAGAGCTCACCGCCCCAGACGCCCCACGGCTCGCGCCGCTCCTTGGCGCCCGCGAGGCAGGCCTCCATCAGCGGGCAGGTGCGGCAGAGGGACTTGGCGTACTCGACGTCCGCCGGCGACTCGGCGAAGAAGACCTCCGGGTCGTACGAGCGGCAGGGGACGGGTACGCCGAGGTTCTCGATGGCGTCGTCGAGCGCGGTGAGCGCGGTGAGGGGGGTCAAGGTCTGGTCCTCCGTGGGGACGGGCGGGGAGATCGTTCCGGAAGGCGGTACGGACGGGGCGTGCGCTTCGAGTTGCACGGTGTGGTTTTCCTCGTCTGGTCGGTCCGGCCTGTTGGCCGGTGGGCTGGTACCGGGTACTGCGTCGTCCCGAGGCTCCTTCGCTCCGCTTCGCCCGTTCGGGCAAAACAGAAGGGCCGCGGATCCCGGGTGGGGTTCCGCGGCCCTGAAGGCGCCGGCCTGATCATGGATCAGGCTGGATCACTCCAGGGTTCGAGCCCACGGAAGGCCCACATCGAGTGGTGCTGCTGCGTCTGCGTCTTGGTTTCGGCACCGGTCGCCGCAAAGGCGTAGGCCTGAACGGCCTTGCCTGCTGCTACTCCTGCTTCCAGTGCCTTGGTCGGTCGCTCATTGCGCTCCCGGACGGGGAGAGCCGCCAGGAGGGTGGCAGGACGCACGGCGGCGAAGCCGGGCAGACCGGTGGCGATGAGCGAACGGGAGAGGCCGAGCGAGCAGGTGGAGACGACCGCGCGATCGGTCATTTTGGCGGTGGTGCTGGCGGAGCTGCTGTAGATGCTGATCACTGGAATCGCCTCCTCTCGGCGTCTCAAGGGGGGTCGGTCGGAACCGGTCCCGCACGTATTCGGATAAGTACAGCACGAAGCCAGGGCTTCGGAGAAGCCGCTGTTTCCGTGGTTAAGAACCTATGGGGCTTCCCGGGGCGGGCGCAAACTATTTTTTCGACGAGTTTGGATCAGTCCTCCCCGTCCCCCTCGCCAGGCTCTTGACCTGCGCAGATGGCGAGCACATCGGCGCCGAACCGGTCGAGCTTGCGGGCGCCGACGCCGGAGATGCGGGCCAGCTCGCCGTCGGTGGCGGGGACGGTCTCGGCGATCGCCATCAGGGTCTTGTCGGTGAAGACGCAGTACGGCGGCTGCCCGAGCCGTCCGGCCTGGTCCGCGCGCCACTCCCGGAGCCGCTCGTACAGCGCCTCGTCCATGTCGGAGGGGCAGTCCTCGCAGCGCATCAGTTTCATCTCGCCCGCGTCGGTGAGGGTCGCGCCGCACACCCGGCACCGCACCGGTCCGCGGCGCCCGCGCCGGGTGCCCGCCGCCGTGCCGCGGGCGTGCTCGACGCCGCCGCCACCGGCCGACGGGGGGCGGGCCCCCGGCGCGGTGGAGCCGGGGCGCAGTCCGCTGAGGAACCGGGACGGGCGGCGCGAGGCGCGGCCGCCCGGGGCGCGGGCGAGGGCCCAGGAGAGCGAGAGGTGGAGCCGGGCGCGGGTGACGCCCACGTAGAGCAGGCGGCGCTCCTCCTCGACCTGCTCGTCGGTCTTGGCGTACGTGATCGGCATCATGCCCTCGGTGAGGCCGACCAGGAAGACGGCGTCCCACTCCAGGCCCTTCGCCGAGTGCAGTGAGGCGAGGGTGACGCCCTGGACGGTGGGAGCGTGCTGGGCGGCGGCCCGTTCGTCGAGTTCCGCGACGAGGTCGCCGAGCGTGGCCCCGGGGCGGGCGCGGGCGAAGTCCTCGGCGAGCCGGACGAGTGCGGCGAGGGACTCCCAGCGGTCGCGGACCGCACCGGAGCCGGCGGGCGGTTCGCTGGTCCAGCCCTTGGTGGACAGCACGGCCCGCACTTGCGCGGGCAGGTCCTCGGCGTCGTCCAGCAGGGAGTCGTTGCCGCCCGCCCGGGCGGCGCCGCGCAGGGCCACTCCCGCTTCGCGTACCTCGGCGCGCTCGAAGAAGCGCTCGGCGCCGCGCAGCTGGTAGGGCACGCCGGCGTCGGCGAGGGCCTGCTCGTAGACCTCCGACTGGGCGTTGATCCGGTAGAGCACGGCGATGTCGCCGGCGGGGACGCCCGCGGCGATCAGGTCGCGGATGCGGCGGGCGGTGCCTTCCGCCTCGGCGGGCTCGTCGCCGTACTCGGCGTAGACGGGGTCGGGGCCGGGGGCGCGCTGGGAGACGAGTTCCAGCCGGTGTTCGGCGGCGCGGCCGCGGGCCTGGGCGAGCAGTCCGTTGGCCAGGTGGACGACCTGGGGGGTGGAGCGGTAGTCGCGGACGAGTTTGACCACGGTGGCGTTCGGGTGCCGGGTGCGGAAGTTCAGCAGGTGGTCGGGGGTGGCGCCGGTGAAGGAGTAGATCGTCTGGCTGGCGTCGCCGACGACGCACAGGTTGTCGCGGTCGCCGAGCCACAGGTCGAGCAGGCGCTGCTGGAGCGGTGAGACGTCCTGGTACTCGTCGACGACGAAGTGCTGGTACTGACCGCGGATGCGGTCGGCGATGTCGTGCCGGTCCTGGAGGATGCCGACGGTGAGCAGCAGGACGTCCTCGAAGTCGATGGCTCCGCGGTCGCGCTTGAGCTGCTCGTACATGGCATAGATCTGGCCGATCTCGGCGGGGTCGCGCGGGGCGTCGCGGAGGGCTTTGGCGACGGCGGCGGGGTAGTCGGCGGGGACGGTCTGGGTGACTTTGGCCCATTCGATCTCGCTGGTGACGTCGCGCAGCTCGTTGCGGTCGAGGCGGACGCGGCAGCGGGCTCCCGCCTCGGCGACGAGCTGGACCTTGCGCTCCAGCAGGCGCGGCAGCTCGCCGCCGACTGCTTTCGGCCAGAAGTACTGGAGCTGCCGGAGGGCTGCCGAGTGGAACGTGCGCGCCTGGACGCCGCCCGCTCCGAGCTGCCTGAGCCGGCCGCGCATCTCGCCCGCGGCGCGGTTGGTGAAGGTGACGGCCAGCACGCTGCTGGGCTGGAGTATGCCCGCGCGGACGCCGTACGCGATGCGGTGGGTGATCGCGCGGGTCTTGCCCGTGCCGGCGCCGGCCAGCACGCACACCGGGCCGTGCAGGGCGGTCGCCACCGCGCGCTGCTCGGGGTCCAGCCCGTCGAGCACCGCGTCGGCGTCCGCGGGCGGAGCCGGGAACTGGCTCGGTCCCGGGGCCTGCGGGAAGAGAGTGGAGTGCGTTGCTGATGTCACCCTGCCATGCTGCCAGGTCGCCGGAGACCGGCGGGACGGTTGTCCACAGGGCCGGCTTCGCGGTCGTACTAATGCGGGAATGGTGGCGGAGACCTGTACGTTCTGCTTCCTGGTGCCCCGAGGCACCCGACCCCCCGAAGCGAACCCGAGGAGCGCAGACGATGCAGGGCAGCCTGACGATGTACAGCACGACGTGGTGCGGCTACTGCCGGCGGCTGAAGAGCCAGATGGACCGCGAGGGCATCGCGTACACCGAGATCAACATCGAGCAGGACCCGGAGTCGGCCGCGTTCGTGGAGAAGGCCAACGGGGGCAACCAGACCGTCCCGACCGTGCTCTTCGCGGACGGGACGACCCTGACGAACCCCTCGCTGGCCCAGGTCAAGCAGAAGATCGGCGCCTGACCGCCGACCGGCGCCACGCCGGTCGCCCAGGGTCCCCGGTCTCACGCCAGGGTCCGCGGCGTTACGCCAGGGTCCCGGGCTTAGGGAGCGGCCGGCCGTACCAGAGCTCGATGAGACGGGCCGCGATCGAGATTCCGTAGGGGGGAAGGACCTCGCCGGACTCGAACGCGGCCCGCAGCTCTTCCCGGGAGAACCAGCGGGCCTCCTCGATCTCGTCCCCGTCGACGTTGATCTCCGAGGACGTGGCCCGGGCCATGAAGCCCAGCATGAGGCTGGACGGGAAGGGCCACGGCTGGCTGGCGACGTACTCCACCTCGCCGACCGTCACTCCGGCCTCTTCGAAGACCTCCCGTGCCACGGACTGCTCGATGGACTCGCCAGGCTCCACGAAGCCCGCGAGCGTCGAGAAGCGGCCCTCCGGCCAGTGGACCTGCCGGCCCAGCAGCGCCCGGTCCTCCTCGTCCGTCACCAGCATGATCACGGCGGGGTCGGTGCGCGGGTAGTGCTCCGCGCCGCACGCGGGGCAGCGGCGGATGTGGCCGGCCGCCGCGATCACCGTGCGCTCGCCGCAGCGCGAGCAGAAGCGGTGCAGCCGCTGCCAGTTCTCCAGCGCCACCGCGTGCACCATCAGGCCCGCGTCGCGCGGCGACAGCAGCAGGCCTGCCTCGCGCAGACCGGCCGGCCGCGCGGACTGGTCCATGCGCCCGGGCAGGGAGTCCTTCTGGAGGGCGAAGTAGCTGACGCCGTCGGTGTCCGTGCCCAGGAAGTAGCGGTGGGTCTCGGTGACGGGCGCCTCGAAGGCGGGGGTCATGACCAGTTCGGTGCGGCCGTCGGGGGTGTCGTCGATCAGGACCTGACCGCCGGACACGACGAAGACGCGGGTCGTCGGGTGGCTCCAGGCCGCGGCGAGCCAGGCCTCGTCGAGGCGGTGGTGGGCGGCACGGTCGATGCCGCTCGGGGCGGTGAGGCCGATCGGCCGGAGTGTTGCCTCGTGCCGGTACGCGGCCTCGTGACGACGGTCGGGCCCGGGCCGGTGGTCGGGCTCGTGGCGGCGGTCGTCCTCGGGCTGGTGGTCCGCTTCGGGCCGCTGCCCGGGCGCGGGCAGGTGCCCGGCCTCGTTACTGATGGTGCTCACTGGTGCTTCCAACTCCCCCGGTGGATGGGTTTCCCTGGGTGTCTGTGCGGAGTGTCCGTCCGGCGCGCTGCGCTAGCGCCGCGGCGCTAGCGCAGCGCGCCGGACAGGTCGCCCCACAGGTGGGCGACGGTCTCCACACCCTTGAACAGCAGGTCCAGCTCGACTTTCTCGTTCGGCGCGTGCCAGCCGTCGGACGGTACGGAGATGCCCAGGAACAGGACCGGCGCGGCCAGTACGTCCTGGAGGTCGGCGGCGGGGCCCGAACCGCCCTCACGGGTGAAACGGATTTTCGCGCCGTCGAAGGCCTTGCTCATCGACCGTACGACCGACTGGAGCGCCGGGTGGTCGAGGGGCGTCAGGCAGGGGCGGGTCGGCGCGCCGAAAGTGATCTTGTGCCGGATGCCGTCGGGGACGCGGGCGGCGACCCAGTCGCGCACGGCTGTTTCCAGTGCGTACGGGTCCTGGCCGGCCACCAGGCGGAACGACAGCTTCAGCATGGCGGAGGACG
Organism: Streptomyces ficellus; assembly: GCF_009739905.1. Lineage (NCBI taxonomy): Bacteria > Bacillati > Actinomycetota > Actinomycetes > Kitasatosporales > Streptomycetaceae > Streptomyces > Streptomyces ficellus. The sequence continues at coordinate 2,523,860 of NZ_CP034279.1, forward strand.
GGACGATCGTCTTGCCGCCGGGGCCCTGGTAGCCGCCACCCATGCCGTTGACCTCGGCGGTGGGGCGGGCCCAGACCCGCTCCAGGGTGGAGTAGCCGGCCTCGCCGAGCGTCCCGTACGACTTCGCGGTCGCCAGCCAGGAACTCTCGTCGAAGGGCAGCTCCGCGATCAGCGCCCGCTCGGCGTCGGTGAGCTCGGTGACGCCGTCGTAGAAGCCGGGGATCGTGACGCGCTCGTCCTCGTCGTGGAGCGCGGCGACGATCCGGGCGGCGGCCGTGACGGGGTTCGGGACGGCGCCGCCGAAGGAACCGGAGTGGATGTCCTGGTCGGGGCCGTACAGCTCGATCTCGCAGTCGGCCACGCCGCGCATGCCCGTGCACACGGTGGGCGTCGTCTCCGACCACATGCCCGTGTCCGAGACGACCACGGCGTCGGCGGCGAGCCGCTCCCGGTGGCCTTCCACGAGCGCCCGGAAGTGCGGCGAACCGGACTCCTCCTCGCCCTCGACGAGCAGCTTGAGGTTGACGGCGGGGGCGGAGCGGCCGGTCAGCGCGAGGTGGGCGCGCACACCCAGGGTGTGGAAGAACACCTGGCCCTTGTCGTCGGCGGCACCGCGCGCGTGGAGCCGGTTCCCGCGGATCACCGGCTCGAAGGGGTCGGTGTCCCAGCCGTCCTCGCGGGCGGCGGGCTGGACGTCGTGGTGGCCGTAGACCAGGACGGTGGGCGCGTCGTCCTCGCCGGCGGGCCACTCGGCGAAGACCGCCGGGGCGCCCTCGGTCTCCCAGACCTCGGCCACCGGGAAGCCGGTCTCCCTGAGCTTCCCCGCGAGCCACTCGGCGCTGCGCCGGACGTCCGGGGCGTGCTCGGGCTGCGCCGACACGGACGGGATGCGCAGCCACTCGACGAGGTCGTCGAGGAAGGCCGCACGGTGCTGCTCCGTGTACGTGCGTACGGTGTGGACGGCGCTGTCCGGGGTGTCGCTCATGCCCCCGAGCCTATCCGGCGTCCGGGGTGTCGCCGTCGGCCGTCCCACGGAGCAGGATGCGCTCGATCCCGGCGCGTCCGGGCAGGTCCGCCGGGCGGACGACCTCACCCGTGCGTACGTACACGAAGGCGGCCGTCACCGCCTCCGGCGGCAGCCCGTGCTGCTCGGCCCAGGCGAGCCGGTAGACCGCGAGCTGGAGGGGGTCGGCGGTGCGGGAGCGGTTGGTCTTCCAGTCGACGATCTCATATGTCACGGCCCCGGTGTCCGGGTCGGTGTCGCGGTACACGGCGTCGATCCGTCCCCGGACCACCCGGCCGGCGAGCTCCAGCTGGAACGGTGCCTCGACCCGGTGCGGGGTGCGGCGGGCGTACTCGGTGTTCTCGAACGCCTCCTTGAGTGCGGCCAGGTCCCGCTCGTCGGCAATCTCCGGCTCGTCGGCGTACACCTCGCCGCCGGGCAGCTCGTCGGGGCCGAGCATCGGCAGGGGCAGCTCCTCGAAGCGGGCCTCCACCCACGCGTGGAACCGCGTCCCGCGCCGGGCGGCGGGCTGGGGCGGGCGCGGCATGGGGCGGGCGAGCTCCTGGGCGAACCCGTCGGGGTCGGCGGCCAGGCGCAGCAGCTGGGAGGCGGACAGGGACGCCGGGAGGAGGACGTCCCGGGTCGTGGCGCGGGCGCGCAGCAGCTCGCCGGTGAGGGCGTCCAGGTCGCGGTCCCAGGACGCGACGGTACGGGACTCCTCGGGCGTCAGGCGCTCCCCCGGCCCGGTGGCGGGCGCGGGTACGGGCGCGGGCGCGGAGGCGTCGTCGGGCTTCCCGTGACGCGGGCCGGGCACGTGCGGCGAGGAGGCGCCGGGGTGTCCGGTCTCCCCCGCGTCCCGGTCCGCGGCACGATCCTGGGCCCGGCCCGCGGCCCGGCCCGGGGTTCCGTCCTCGGCCCGGCCCGCGGCCCGGCCCGGGGTTCCGTCCTCGGCCCGGTCCGGGGCGTCGCCGGGCCACGGCTCGTCGTCCTGCCACGGCTCGTCCTCGTGGGGCCATGGCTCGTGGTCGGGCCAGGGCTCGTCCGGCCACGGCTCGTCGGGGTCCGGGTGCTCGCGGTCGGCGTCCCGCCCGGTCGGGTCGGAGCCCTGCCCGTCCGCGCTCGACGCCTCCACGCGCGCGTGGAGGGCCTCGTCCTCGCCGGCCGGGGAGGTACCGGGCTCGGAGAGGGAGGCGAGGTGCTCCAGGACCTTGTCGGCGGCCGCGCGGCGGTGGGCCAGCGAGGTGGGGTCGAGCGGGAGGGGCCAGGCCTGGTCGGCCGTGGACTCCTTCAGCATGGAGTTCTCGGCGTCGCCGGCCGGCTCGTCCGCCCAGGCCTCGATCTCGCCGAAGCCGGCCGCGCAGTGGTCGTACAGGGCGTGCAGGAACGGGGAGGGGCCCCGCGGGCGCTTCTGGGAGGGGCCCCACCAGTGGGCGGAGCCCAGCAGGAGGGTGCGGGGGCGGGTGAAGGTGACGTATCCGAGGCGCAGTTCCTCGGTGTGCTGGTGGGCCTTCATGGCGTCCTTGAAGGACGTGAGGGACCGGGCGTCCCAGTCCTCGATCCCGGGGAGGGTCGGGGCGTCACCGCGCAGGGCGTGCGGCAGGACCTGCGGCTGAGCGGTCCAGGACTCCCGGGACCTGGTGCTGGGGAACTGGGAGGTGACCAGCCCGGGGACGGCGACGACGTCCCACTCCAGGCCCTTGGACTTGTGCGCGGTGAGGACCTTCACGGTGTTCTCGCCGCCCGGCAGGGCGTTGTCGAGGCCCTTCTCGTACTGGGCGGCGGTGCGCAGGAACCCCAGGAAGGCCAGCAGCGTCGCCTCGCCGTCCAGGGACGCGAAACGGGCCGCGACGTCGAGGAAGTTGGAGAGGGTCTCGCGGCGCCGGGCCGCCAGGGCGTGCGGGGACGCGGACAGCTCGACCTCCAGGCCGGTGGCGGCCAGGATGCGGTGCAGGACGTCCATGAGGGGGTCGGCCAGGGAGCGGCGCAGGTCGCGCAGCTCGGTGGCGAGGCGGGCGAACCGCACCTTCGCCTCGGCGGAGAACGGCAGGCCGTCGTCCTGGCCCGCCGGTTCGAGGAAGGTGTCCAGGGCGTCCGCGAGGGAGACCACTTCGGAGGGGTCCACGCCCTCGACGGCCGCGGCCAGCCGCTCGTCGGGGTCCGTGTCGCCGCCGTCCCTGGACCGGTGCACCAGCAGCCGGGCGCGCCGGCCCAGCAGCGCCAGGTCACGGGCGCCGATCCGCCAGCGGGGCCCGGTGAGCAGGCGTACGAGGGAGGCGTTGGCGCCCGGGTCCTGGAGGACCTCGCAGACCGCGACCAGGTCGGCGACCTCCGGGAGGTGCAGCAGCCCGGACAGGCCCACGACCTCCACGGGGACGTCCCGCGCGACCAGGGCGGCCTGGATCTCGGGGAAGTCGGTCGCCGTACGGCACAGGACCGCGATGTCGCCCGGTTCCTTGCCCGTGCGGACGAGGTGGGCGATGGAGTCGGCCAGCCAGGCGATCTCCTCGGCCTGGGTGGGCAGCAGCGCGATCCGGACGGTGCCGTCGCGCTCGGCGCCGGGGGCGGGGCGCAGCGCCTCCACGCCCGCGTGCATGGCGCGCAGGGGTTCGGCGAGCCCGTTGGCGAGGTCCAGGAGGCGACCGCCGCTGCGGCGGTTCTCGCTGAGGGAGAAGCGGGTGGCGGGGGTGCCGTCCGCGTACGGGAAGTGCTCGGGGAAGTCGTCCAGGTTGGCGACGGACGCGCCGCGCCAGCCGTAGATCGCCTGGCAGGGGTCGCCCACGGCGGTGACCGGGTGTCCCGTGCCGCCGCCGAAGAGCCCGGACAGCAGGAGCCGCTGGGCGACGGACGTGTCCTGGTACTCGTCGAGGAGCACGACCCGGAACTCGTCCCGGAGGATCGCCCCCGCCTCGGGGCGGGTGAGGGCCAGCTCGGCGGAGAGGGCGATCTGGTCGCCGAAGTCGAGCAGGTCGCGCTCGCGCTTGGCCGCGCGGTAGCGGACGACGAGGTCGGTGAGCTCGCGGCGGGCGCCGGCGGCCTCGGGGACCTTGCGGAGGTCGGCGTTGCTGAGGCGGGCGCCGGCGAGGGCGGTGAGCAGGCCGGAGTCGTACCGGAGGAGGTCGGCGGGGCGGACGAGGTGCTCGGACAGCTCCGCGTCCAGGGCGAGGAGGTCGCTGACGAGGGTGGGGAAGGACTTGGTGAGGGCCGGGTACGGGCCGGGTGCCTCGCGCAGCACGCGCGCGGCGAGCTGGTAGCGGGTGGCGTCGGCGAGGAGGCGGGCGGTGGGCTCCAGCCCGATGCGCAGGCCGTGGTCGGTGAGGAGCTGCCCGGCGAACGCGTGGTACGTGGAGATGCGGGGCTCCCCCGGCGGATCGTCCGGGTCGATGACGTCGGGGTCGGTCACTCCGGCACGGACCAGCGCCTTGCGGACGCGCTCGGCCAGCTCGCCGGCGGCCTTGTTGGTGAACGTGAGGCCGAGGACCTGCTCGGGGGCGACCTGCCCCGTACCGACCAGCCAGACCACCCGGGCGGCCATCACCGTCGTCTTGCCGGAGCCGGCTCCGGCCACGATGACCTGCGGGGCGGGCGGCGCGGTGATGCAGGCCGTCTGCTCCGGGGTGAACGGGATGCCGAGAAGCTCCTTGAGCTGCTCGGGGTCGGTGAGGCGAGTGGTCACGGTCAATGAGGCTAACCGGCCCCACTGACAGTCCCCCGCCCGTCCCCGCGGCGGTCCTCACTCCACGATGTGGCGGCCCTCGGGGCGGGCGCTGCACGAGGCCCGGAACGCGCAGTGGTCGCAGTGCTTGCCGGTGGAGGGGGTGAACCGTTCGTCCAGGACGCGCCCGGCGGCGGTCGCCAGCAGATCGCCCACCCACTCGCCGTGGAGCGGCTCCTGGGCCTGCACCTTGGGCAGCTGCTCGCCGCCCTCCTTCTTGGGCGCGGCCTGCCGCAGCTGGACGAGTTCGGCGCCGCCGGGCTCGGGGCGGCGGCCGTCGAAGACGTCGTCGACGGCGCCCTCGCGGACGGCGAGCTGGTACACGGCGAGCTGCGGGTGGTGGGCGACCTCGTCCCTGGTGGGGGCGGACTTCCCCGTCTTGAAGTCGACGACGTACGCGCGGCCGTGCTCGTCGGCCTCGACGCGGTCCATGGAGCCCCGGATCCGCACCTCGTACTCCCCCGCCTCCAGGGTGACGTCGAAGTCGTGCTCGGTGGCGGCGGGAGCGCGACCGCCGCGGTCCATGACGTGCCAGCGCAGGAACCTTTCCAGCGCCACGCGCGCGTGCTCCTTCTCCTGGGCGGATTTCCAGGGCGCGTCGAAGGCGAGCGCGTCCCACACGGAGTCGAGCCGTTCCATGAGTACGGCGAGGTCGGCGGGGGTGCGGCCGGAGGCGACCTCGTCGGCGAGGACGTGGACGACGTTGCCGAACCCCTGCGCGGCGGTGGCGGGGGCGTCCGCCTTGACCTCGCGGCCCAGGAACCACTGGAGGGCGCAGGTGTTCGCGAGCTGGTCGAGGGCGCTGCCGGACAGCGCCACGGGGCGGTCGCGGTCGCGGAGGGGGACGGCCGCGCGGGTCGGCTCGTACAGGCCCCACCAGCGGTACGGGTGGGCGGCGGGGACGAGCGGCTGCTCCTCGTCGTCGGTGAGCGCGGCGAGCCGGGCGAGGCGCCGGGCGGCGGCGTCGCGCAGCGCCGGGGAGGCGTCGGGGTCGACGGTGGTGGCGCGCAGTTCGGCGACGAGCGCGGCCACGGCGAGCGGGCGGCGGGGCCGGCCGGTGACGTCCTTCGGTTCGACGCCCAGCTCGGTGAGGAACCGGGAGGGCTGGTCGCCGTCGTCGGCGGGCGCCTTGACGGCGGTGACGACGAGCCGGTCACGCGCGCGCGTGGCGGCCACGTAGAACAGCCGGCGTTCCTCGGCGAGGAGGGCGCCGGGGGTGAGCGGCTCGGCGATGCCGTCGCGGCCGATGCGGTCGGCCTCCAGGAGGGAGCCGCGGCGGCGCAGGTCGGGCCAGAGGCCTTCCTGTACGCCGGCCACGACGACCAGGCCCCATTCGAGGCCCTTGGAGCGGTGGGCGGTCATCAGGCGTACGGCGTCGGGGCGGACGGGCCGCCGGGAGAGGGTGTCGGCGGCGATGTCCTGGGCGTCGAGTTCCTCGAGGAAGTTCAGGGCGCCGCGGCCGCCGGTGCGCTCCTCGGCGCGGGCGGCCGTGTCGAACAGGGCGCACACGGCGTCGAGGTCGCGGTCGGCGTTGCGGCCGGCGGCGCCGCCGCGCAGGGCGGAGCGCTGGAGGCGGGCGGGCCAGGGGGTGCCGTTCCACAGGAGCCAGAGGGCCTCCTCGGCGGTGCCGCCGCCCGCGAGCAGTTCGCGGGCGCGCCGCAGCAGGTCGCCGAGGCGCTGGGCACCGCGCGCGTAGGACGGGTCGTGGGCCACGAGCCGCTCGGGTTCGGCGAGGGCGCGGGCGAGCAGGACGTCGGAGGGCGGCGGCACCTTGTTGCCCCCGGCCCGCTCCTCGTCCCGCAGGGCCCGCCCGAGGCGGCGGAGGTCGGCGGCGTCCATGCCGCCGAGGGGTGAGGTGAGCAGGCTGATCGCCGTCTCGGTGTCGAGCCGGGGCGGGACGCCGCCGGTGTCGTCGCCGTCCGCCGCGCCCGGCTCTCCCGGCTCTCCCGGCGCGTCCGGCTCCTCCGGCGCGTCCGGCTTCCCCGCCGCGGGTTCCGGGGTCGCCGCGGGCTCCGGGGCCGCCGCCGCGCGGAGGGCGGCCAGCAGCGGGGCCACCGCGGGTTCGTGGCGGAGGGGGACGTCGTCGCCGTCCACCTCGACGGGCACACCGGCCGACGTGAGGGCGCGGCGCAGGGTGGGGAGGGAGCGGCCGCCCGCGCGGACCAGGACCGCCATGTCGTTCCACGGCACGCCGTCCTCCAGGTGGGCGCGCCGCAGGATGTCCGCGATGTTGTCCACCTCGGTGGACGGGGTGGGGAAGGTGTACGTCTCGACCCGGCCGCCGTCCCGTACCGCCGTCAGGTCGCGGTGTGCCCTCACCCGGTCGGCGGGCAGGCGGGTCAGCGGCATCCGGCCGGTGAGCAGCCGGGTGGCGGCCAGGAGGGCGGCGCCCGAGCGGCGGGAGACCTTCAGGACGGCGACCGGGGCGGGGGTGCCGTCGGCGCGCCGGAAGGTGCCGGGGAAGTTCAGGATGCCGCCCACGTCGGCGCCGCGGAACGCGTAGATCGACTGGTCGGGGTCGCCGAACGCGTACAGCGTCCGCCCGCCGCCGGCAAGCGCCCGCAGCAGCCGGACCTGGGCCGGGTCGGTGTCCTGGTACTCGTCGACGAACACGGCGTCGTACCGCGGCAGGGTCGCCGAGCCGGCCAGCGGTACCGCCCGGTGCACCAGCTCGGCGTAGTCCAGCACGCCCTGCATGTCGAGGACGTCCAGGTACTCGGCGAGGAACGCGGCCGCCGCCGACCAGTCCCGCCGGCCGGTGCGTGCGGCGAAGTCGGCGAGCGCGCGGGGGCCGAGCCCCAGCTCGCGCGACCGGGCGAGCACCGCGCGGACCTCGTCGGCGAAGCCGCGGGTGGTCAGGCAGGCGCGCAGCTCGTCGGGCCAGTGGATGCGGGCCAGGCCCTCGCGTTCCAGGTCGAGCTGACCGGCCAGCAGTTCGCGCACCGCGAGGTCCTGCTCGGGGCCGGACAGCAGGCGCAGCGGTTCGGAGAAGAGGTCGGCGTCCTGGTGGGCGCGGATCAGGGCGTAGCAGTAGGAGTGGAAGGTGGTCGCCTGGGGGGCGCGCGTCCCGCCGATGCGCGCCGCCATCCGGTCGCGCAGTTCCACGGCCGCCTTGCGGCTGAAGGTGAGCACCAGGATCCGTTCGGGCGCGGTGCCCCGGGCGATCCTGGCGGCGACCGCCTCCACCAGCGTCGTGGTCTTGCCGGTGCCCGGGCCGGCGAGGACCAGGAGCGGGCCGCCCGCGTGGTCAACCACGGCACGCTGCGACGCGTCCAGGAGAGGGGGGCTCGCGGGCGCCGGCGGGGTACGCACCAGTCGGTACGCGCCGGGGGTCCGCCCGCGAGTCGGCGTACGCCCGGTGGTAATCGAGGAGGAGCTCACGTGGATCGCCGGTCCTGGTGGGTGTGCTGGTGCTGAGGATGCTGGGTGGGAGGTGCGGTGCGCACGCCACGCGGGACGACGTTACGCGTACTCCGTACGGTCGTGCCCATGGTGTCCGCCCTGCCCGCCCCGCCTGCCGCGCCCCCGGATGCCGGAAGCTGTCACCTGTGAGCCACCGCACTCGCACCGTCGCCGGAGCCCCCGTCACCGCCTCCGGCCCCGGTGTCGGAGCCGCCGTCGCCGCATGCCGGAACCTCGGCGCCGTCCCAGCGGGCGCGCCGCATGTCGAGGCGGGGCAGGTGGCCGTCGGCGTGGCGCGAGGCCTGCCGCAGCGGGGTGCCTTCCTGACGGTAGTGGTCGAGGGCGCGCAGCTCGTGGCCCGGCAGGAGCCGCCCGTCGGCCCGTACGACCCGCCACCACGGCACCGCGCCGCCGTAGAGCGTCATGACGCGGCCCACCTGACGCGGGCCGCCCTCGCCGAGCCACTCGGCGACGTCCCCGTACGTCATCACCCGGCCGGCCGGGATCAGCTCGGCGACTTCCAGCACCCGTTCCGCGTACTCCGGAAGCTCCTCAGCACTCACCCGGTCCATCCTGCACCACACCACCGACAACGCGGGCAATGCACCCTGATGGCCCCCCGCGCCGCCCGGTCGTGCCACCATCTTCCGGGCGGTGACCGGTGATACGAGATCAACAAGACACGGATACGCAGAAGGGGCGGGATGTGCGGCTTCCCGGAGTGGCGAGCACTTCGGGGCCTCCTGAGACGATGGAGATGAACAAGACGAAGGAGACGAAGGAGACGGTGTGCGTGAACGCGGACAGGCACGTCGACCGCGTCTCCGGTGACGAGCCGCTTCTCGCCGCCCGCGTGCACCGGCCGTCCGACCTGCTGCGCCTGCTCGTCGGCATCCTCGCGATCGGTGTCGTCATCGCCATCGCCGCCTTCGCCCACGCCACCACCACCGGCCTGGAAGAGGACATCAGCAAGGGCACCGGCCAGGCCCCGGACGTGTTCGTCAAGATCGCCGGGCTCGTCTCCAGCATCGCCGTCCTCCTCGTCCCGGTCGCCTTCGCGATCGAACGGCTGATCAAGCGGGACGGGCTGCGCATCGCGGACGGCGTCCTGGCCGCCGTACTGGCGCACGGCGTCACCCTCGCCACCGACCTGTGGGTGGCGAGGGCCGCCCCCGGCACGATCCAGGAGGCGCTGACGCAGCCCCAGGCCGGCGGGGGGCTGTCCGACCCGGTCCATGGGTACCTCGCTCCCGTCATCGCCTATATGACGGCCGTCGGGATGGCCCGCAGGCCGCGGTGGCGGGTGTCGCTGTGGGTGGTGCTGCTGCTCGACGCGTTCGCGATGCTGGTCGCCGACTACACCACCCCGTTCTCCATCATCCTGACCGTCCTGATCGGCTGGACCGTCGCCTACGGCACGCTGTACGCGGTCGGCTCCCCCAATGTGCGGCCCACCGGCCAGACGCTGCTGGCGGGCCTGCGCCACGTGGGTTTCCGGCCGGTCACCGCGATGCGGGCCGAGGACGTCAGCGACTCCGCCGAGCAGGGCGACCGCGGCCGCCGCTACCTGGTCACGCTGGAGGAGGGCCCGCCGCTGGACGTCACGGTCGTCGACCGCGAGCAGCAGGCGCAGGGCTTCTTCTACCGGGTGTGGCGCCGGATGACCCTGCGCGGCATCACCACCCGCCGCTCCCTGCAGTCCCTGCGCCAGGCCCTGGAGCAGGAGGCGCTGCTGGCGTACGCGGCGATCGCCGCCGGTGCCAACGCGCCCAAGCTGATCGCGACCTCCGAGCTCGGCCCGGACGCGGTGATGCTGGTGTACGAGCACCTCGGCGGCCGTTCGCTGGACACGCTGGACGACGAGGAGCTCACCGACGAGGTCGTGCGGGGCGCCTGGCAGCAGGTGAAGGCGCTCCAGTCGCGGCGTATCGCGCACCGCAGGCTGACCGGTGACGCCCTTCTGGTGGATCGTTCCGGCAAGGTGATCGTCACCGACCTCAGGGGCGGGGAGATCGCCGCCGGCGACCTGGTCCTGCGCATGGACATCGCGCAGCTCCTGACCACGCTGGGGCTGCGGGTCGGCGCCGAGCGGGCGGTGGCCGCGGCGGTCGAGGTGTTCGGTCCGGACAAGGTCGCCGACTGCCTGCCGCTGCTCCAGCCGATCGCGCTCAGCCGCTCCACCCGGGCCACGCTGCGCCGGCTCGCGCGGGAGCGTTCGCAGCGGGAGCGCGAGGCCGTGCTGGCCGCCTCCGAGGCGGCCAAGCAGGCCCGGCTGGACGGCCACGCCGAGAAGAGCGACGAGGAGAAGCGCGCCGACCGCAAGGCCGTACGGGCCCACAAGCAGGCCGAGAAGCGGGCCCTGGACGAGGCGATGGACGAGGTCCGGGAGGAGGACCTGCTGGCCCAGATCCGCCAGCAGGTCCTGTTGATCCGGCCGCAGGCCCCGGTGGAGCCGGTACGGCTGGAGCGCATCCGGCCGCGGACGCTGATCAGCCTCATCGCCGGTGCCATCGCCGTGTACTTCCTGCTCTCGCAGATCGCCGAGGCGCCGCTGTCGCTGTCCACGATCGCCGAGGCGGACTGGGCCTGGATCTCGGCGGCGCTGTTCTTCTCCGCGCTGAGCTACGTGGCGGCGGCGATGAGCCTGCTGGGCTTCGTGCCCGAGCGGGTGTCCTTCGGTCGTACCGTCGTCGCCCAGGTGGCGGGGTCCTTCGTCAAGATCGTCGCCCCGGCCGCGGTCGGCGGTGTCGCCCTCAACACCCGGTTCCTCCAGCGCTCGGGGGTACGGCCCGGCCTCGCGGTGGCCAGCGTCGGGGCGTCGCAGCTGTTCGGGCTGGGCGCGCACATCCTGCTGCTGCTGTCCTTCGGCTACCTGACGGGGACGGAGAAGACCCAGGACTTCACCCCCTCCAGGACGGTGATCGCGGGCCTGCTCACGGTCGCGGTGCTGGTCCTGGTGGTCACGGCCGTCCCGGGCCTGCGCAAGTTCGTCTCCAGCCGGCTCCGGTCGCTGTTCGCGGGCGTGGTGCCGCGCATGCTGGACGTGCTCCAGCGGCCGGTGAAGCTGCTCACCGGCATCGGCGGCATGCTGCTGCTGACGGGTGCGTTCGTGCTGTGCCTGGACGCGTCGATCCGGGCGTTCTCGCACGGGGCGCAGCCGCTGACGTACGCCAGCCTCGCCGTGGTGTTCCTCGCCGGCAACGCCCTGGGGTCGGCGGCGCCCACCCCGGGCGGTGTCGGCGCCGTGGAGGGTGCGCTGATCGCCGGCCTGGTGGGTGTGGGCGGGATGACGCTGGAGGTCGCGACACCCGCCGTCCTCCTCTACCGCCTGATGACGCTGTGGCTGCCGGTGCTGCCGGGGTGGTTCTCGTTCAACTTCCTGACCAGGAAGGGCGCCCTGTAACGCGCTCCACGCGCGCGTGCCCGCGTACGGCCACCCGCATGGACCTCGTCACGGGCGCCGGGAGGGAGCCGGGCGCACCATGGACGCATGACCCTCCGCGCCGCCCGGACCGCCGTCACCCCCACCCCAGGGCGGTCCGCCGCGCGCGCCGGCCAGATCGCACGGCGGACCGCACGGCGGACCGCGCGGCGGACCGCGACCCGGTCCGCCTCCGTGCTGGCCGCCGCGACCGCCACCGTGCTGATGGCCGCCGGCTGCTCCGGCGACGGTGACCAGGGCGGCCGGGATCCGGACCGGCCCAAGGACCTCGCCACCCAGAAGCTGACCTGGGAGGCGTGCCCGGCGCCCACGGTCCAGGAGGGCACCGGCACCGCCCCCTCCCCGCTGCCCGGCGGCGCGAAGTGGGAGTGCTCCTTCATGCAGGCCCCGCTCGACCACGCGGACCCGGACGGCGAGACCATCGAGCTGGCGCTCATCCGGGCCAAGGCGTCCGACCCGGCGAAGCGGATCGGCTCGCTCATCTTCAACTTCGGCGGGCCCGGCGGCTCCGGCATCACCGCCCTGCCCTCCTTCGCGGGCGACTACGAGACCCTGCGCACCCGCTACGACCTGGTGAGCTTCGATCCACGCGGCGTCGGCCGCAGCGTGGGCGTGGAGTGCGAGGACGACCGGGCGCTGGACGCGTTCTTCGCCCTGGACTCCACGCCCGACGACGCGCGCGAGGAACAGGCCTACCAGGACGGCCTGAAGAAGTTCGCCGCCGCCTGCGAGGAGAACTCCGGGGACGAACTGGCCCACGTCGGCACCGAGAACGCGGCCCGCGACCTGGACCTGATGCGCCAGGTGCTCGGCGACCCCAAGCTGTACTACTTCGGCATCTCCTACGGCACCGAACTGGGCGGCGTCTACGCCCACCTGTTCCCCAAGACCGTCGGGCGCGCCGTCTTCGACGCCGTGGTCGACCCCAACAGCACCGCCGAGCAGGGCGCGCTCGGCCAGGCCAGGGGCTTCCAGCTCGCGCTGGACAACTTCGCCGAGGACTGCGTACGGCGCGGCGACGCCTGCAAGCTGCCGGGCGGCAGCGTCAAGGAGATCGAGGCCCACGTCTCCGCCCTGCTCGCCAAGCTCGACAAGAAGCCCATCACCGGCATCGGGGACCGCGAGCTCACCCAGTCCCAGGCCACCAACGGCATCGCACAGGCCCTGTACTCCAAGGAGTTCTGGCCCTACCTGGAACAGGGGCTCGACGAGGCCGACGGCGGCGACGGCGGCCTGCTGCTCGCCCTGTCGGACTCCATGAACGGCCGCGACCAGGCCGGCTCCTACAGCAACCTGCAGGCGGCCAACGCCGCCATCAACTGCGTCGACGACAAGGCGCGGTTCACCGTGGCCGAGACGAAGGCGAAGCTCCCCGAGTTCCGCAAAGCCTCGACGATCTTCGGGCCGTTCCTGGGCTGGGGCCTGATCAGCTGCTCGCAGTGGCCCGTTCCCGGCACCTGGGCGCACCCGGACGTCAGCGCGCCCGGCTCGGCGCCCATCCTGGTCATCGGCAACACCGGCGACCCGGCCACGCCGTTCGCGGGCGCCAAGGCGATGGCCACGGCGCTCGGCAAGGGCGTGGGCGTGGAGCTGACGTACGAGGGTGAGGGGCACGGCGCGTACAACAGCGGCGACGCGTGCGTGAAGCGCGCCGTGGACGGCTACCTGCTGGACGGCAAGGTGCCCCCGTTGGGGACGGTGTGCCCGTAGCGCGCGGAGACGGTGTGCCCGCGGTGACGGGAGACGGTGTGCCCGCGGCGCTGTCGGCGGCCCGGCCTAGGATGAATGTCCGGCACAGGAGTTGGGGGGACACATGTCCATGCGGGTACGGGCCGGAGGCCTGGTGGTCGCGGCGGCGCTGGCGGCCGGGGTGCTCACCGGCTGCGACAGCGGCGGCGACACGGGCGGCGGCACGGGCGGCACCGGGACCGGCGGTGCGTCCGAGGGCGCCGCGATGGCCTCCCTGCCCGCCGCGCTCACCGGCCAGAAACCGAACTGGCGCGCCTGCGAGGCGCAGGAGGGCGGCGAGGAGCCCGGCCCGGAGTGGGCTTGCGCGGACGTGAAGGTCCCTCTGGACTACGCGAAGCCGGGCGGTGAGACCCTCTCCGTCGCCCTCATCCGCAAGGAGGCCCGCGACAAGGACCGCCGCGTCGGCTCGCTGCTGTTCAACTTCGGCGGCCCCGGCGCCTCCGGAGTGGCCGCCATGCCGGGCACGGCGGACCAGTTCCAGGAACTGGGCGACCGGTACGACCTGGTCGGGTTCGACCCGCGCGGGGTGGGCCGCAGCTCCGGTGTGGTGTGCCGGGACAGCGAGGAGCAGGCCGCTGCCCTGGCGCGGATCGACCTCACCCCCGACACGTCCGCCGAGGAGGCCGCCTTCCTGAAGGACGGGGCCGACTTCGGCGCCGGCTGCGCCCAGCGGTCCGGCAAGGTCATCCCCCACGTCACCACGACCAACACCGCGCGGGACCTGGACCTCGTCCGGCACGTGCTGGGCGACAAGAAGCTCAACTACATGGGCTTCTCCTACGGCACCCAGCTGGGCGGGACGTACGCCCACCTCTTCCCCAGGAACGTCGGGCGGACCGTCCTGGACGCGGTCGTCGACCCGAGCGCCGACACCGCGGGGCACGCCCGCAACCAGGCCATCGGCTTCCAGCGGGCGCTGAACAACTACTTCGCCTCCACCGGTGAGGGCGCGACGGCGGGCAACGCGCGCGTGACGGCCCTGCTGGAGCGCCTGGACCGCGAGCCGCTGCCCACGGACGACGGCCGCGAGCTGACCCAGAGCCTGGCGCTCACCGGCATCGCCCAGACCCTGTACTCGGAACAGATGTGGTCCTATCTCACCGAGGGCCTGAAGGACGCCGAGTCGGGCGACGGCAACTCCCTGCTCCAGCTCGCCGACATGTACAACGACCGGAGCCCGGACGGTACCTACGGCACCCAGTCGCACTCCCAGCGGGCCATCTCGTGCGCCGACAGCAGCAGCCGCCCGACGGCCGCCGAGGCCAGGGCACTGCTGCCGGAGTTCCGCAGGATCTCGCCGGTCTTCGCCGAGTTCATGGCCTGGGACACGGCCGGCTGGTGCGCCGACTGGCCGGTGAAGGGCGAGAGCGCCACTCCGGAGGCGAGCGCCAAGGGCTCCGGCCCGATCCTGGTCGTGGGCACCACGGGTGACTCCGCGACCCCGTACGAGGGCGCGAAGAAGATGGCGGACGAACTGGGCGCCGGCGTCGGCGTCCTGCTCACCTATAAGGGCGAGGGGCACGGCGCGTACACCAGCGGCAACGCCTGCGTGCGGGACACGGTGAACGGTTACCTGCTGGACGGCGAGGTCCCGGCGAGCGGCAAGACCTGCACCTGAGACGCCGGGCGCGACGGGAACGACCAGGGGGCCGAATCCGTTCGGATCCGGCCCCCTGTCGTGCCGTTCTGTGCCGTGCCGCCAGGTCCAGGACTAGTAGACCGGCTTCTCCGGCTCGATCTGGTTGACCCAGCCGATCACGCCGCCGCCGACGTGCACCGCGTCCGCGAAGCCCGCGGACTTGAGCACGGCGAGGACTTCCGCACTGCGGACGCCCGTCTTGCAATGCAAGACGATCTTCTTGTTCTGCGGAAGGTCCTGGAGCGCGGTGCCCATCAGGAACTCGTTCTTCGGGATCAGGCGGGCGCCGGGGATCGAGACGATCTCGTACTCGTTCTGCTCCCGGACGTCGATGATGTCGATGCTCTCGCCCTCGTCGATCCACTCCTTGAGCTGCTTGGGAGTGATCGTCGAGCCGAGCGCCGCCTCCTGGGCCTCCTCGGACACGACGCCGCAGAAGGCCTCGTAGTCGATGAGCTCGGTGACGGTCGGGTTCTCGCCGCAGACCGCGCAGTCCGGGTCCTTGCGGACCTTGACCTGGCGGTACTGCATCTCCAGGGCGTCGTAGATCATCAGGCGGCCGACCAGCGGGTCGCCGATGCCCGCGAGGAGCTTGATGGCCTCGTTGACCTGGATGGAGCCGATGGACGCGCACAGCACGCCCAGCACGCCGCCCTCGGCGCAGGAGGGGACCATGCCCGGCGGCGGGGGCTCCGGGTAGAGGCAGCGGTAGCACGGGCCGTGCTCGGACCAGAAGACCGAGGCCTGGCCGTCGAAGCGGTAGATCGAACCCCAGACGTACGGCTTGTTCAGCAGGACGCAGGCGTCGTTGACCAGGTAGCGCGTGGCGAAGTTGTCCGTGCCGTCGACGATCAGGTCGTACTGGCCGAAGATCTCCATCACGTTGTCGGCCTCGAGCCGCTCCTCGTGCAGGACCACGTTCACGTACGGGTTGATCCCGAGCACGCTGTCGCGCGCGGAGGCGGCCTTGGAGCGGCCGATGTCGGACTGGCTGTGGATGATCTGGCGCTGCAGGTTCGACTCGTCGACCTCGTCGAACTCCACGATGCCGAGCGTGCCCACGCCGGCCGCGGCGAGGTACATCAGGGCGGGGGACCCGAGGCCACCGGCGCCCACACAGAGCACCTTGGCGTTCTTCAGCCGCTTCTGCCCGTCCATCCCGACGTCAGGGATGATCAGGTGGCGGGAGTACCTGCGGACCTCGTCTACGGTGAGCTCGGCGGCGGGCTCGACCAGGGGTGGCAGCGACACGGAGACCTCATCAATACTGCTGGTCGGTAGTCAGTACGGTTGTTCTTCCGTAACACTGCCACGGCCCTCCTCATTCCGAGACACCCGGTCCGATCTGCGAGACGATTTCGTCCCAGTAGCCGGGCAGAGCCGCGAATGGGTTGGTTTGCCCCGTCCGCCCTCCGGCGCGGTCACCGGTCCGGTCGGTGAAGAAGATCGTCCCGGCGCCCTGCCAGCGCGCGATGCGCATCGCCTCGTCGAGATGGGTGCGCGGCACCCCGTGGACGAGGTGCACGAACCGCTCCGGCGGATGGTCGGCCGTCCACTGGGCGACCTGTGACCACCGGTACTCGGCCCATGGACCGGAGAACGTCACCAGCTGGTCCGCGATCTCCGCGTACCCCGGGCAGGGGTGGCGGCCGTGCCCCAGCACCAGGTGTCCCCCGTCGACGTGCTCCAGGACCACCTCCAGCGTGGCGGTGACGCGCCGTACGCCGGCGAGGTCCGCCCGGTCCGTGGGACAGCGGTCCAGCAGGTAGCCGTCCACCCGGTACCAGTCGAGGAAGCGGTGCGCGTCCGAGACGATCTCGGCGAACGGGCGGGAGCCGTGCCGGAGGTCGAGGTGGCCCAGCACCCGCACGCCCGCGTTGCGCAGCCGTCCGGCGGCCTCCAGGCAGTGCGGGTCGGGCCGGGTGCCGGGGCCGTCCGCGACGTTGAGGACGGCCCAGTGCAGCGGTGTGCCCGGGCGGGTCAGCTCCGCCCACTCGACGGGGGCGAGCAGCGGGTGGGCGTAGCCGGGGACACCGAATCCGAGCCGTTCCGCGCCGGTCGCGGAGATGCCCGTGTCCCTGCGGGTCAGATGCGGCACGCCGCCTCCATCCAGATGTCGGCCAGGGACTCCTCGAGGTTGATGCGGGGGCGCCAGCCGAGCCGGTCCCGCGCGGTGCGCACGTCGGCCTGCTGCCAGCTGCCGCAGCCGTCGGGGTACGGGTGGGGCGCGGGGGCCAGGTGCTCCGGGCCGCTCTCGCCCCGCTGGGCCCCGATGGACGCCATGGCGCCCACGGCGGACAGGGCCGGCCTGCCCCCGGGCGCGTCCTGTTCGTGCAGGGAGCCCGCGTACCCGGCGACGCGGGCCAGGACGGCGGCCGCGTCACGGAGCCGGACGGCCCGGCCGGTGCCGATGTTGACGATGCCCTGCGCCGCCGACAGCGAGGCGGCGTGCACCGCGCGGGCCACGTCCCGGACGTCGACGAAGTCGCGCTGGACGCCCAGGCCGCCGAGCTTCAGCTCGCCGTCACCGGTCTGCATGGCGCGCCGCATGGCCTCGGCGAGCCGGCCGAGCGGCGACCCGGCGGGCGTTCCGGGGCCGACCGGCGAGAACACCCGCAGGACCACCGCGTCCAGGCCGGAGCCGAGGACCAGTTCGGTGGCGGCGAGCTTGGAGACGCCGTAGGGCCCGCCGGGGCGCGGGACGGCGTCCTCGGCGGTGGACGAGCCGGGCTGCGAGGGCCCGTACTCGGAGGCGCAGCCGACCTGGACCATCCGTGCGCCGCAGCCGCTGCGGCGCAGCGCCTCGCAGACGGTGGCGACGGCGACCGTGTTGTGCCGGGTCAGCTCGCGCGCCCCGCCCCGGGTGGTGCCGGCGCAGTTGATCACGACGCCGGGGTGGACGGCGTCCAGGAACCGGGTGAGCGCGCCGGGGCTGCCGCCGGCGAGGTCGAAGCGTACGTCGGCGTCGTCGCCGCGCCCGAGGGCGGTCAGGTGGACGGCCGGGTCGGCGAGCAGCCGGTCCGCGACGTACCGGCCGATGAAGCCGTTGGCACCGAGCAGCAGCACCCTCATCGCGCGCCCCCTTCGCGCGGAGTGGCCGTTGCGGGGGTTGGGGGGATCATGTCCGTTGTCTCCTTGCGGGGATGTGTGCCGGTGGAAGGGGTGGGTGCGGGCGGCGACCGGGTGTCAGGTCGTGGTGTCCGCGTGGGCGGAGGCGCGGGCGAGTACGGCGGTGGCGTACGCCAGCAGGGCGAGGGCGGCCCCGCCGCACGCGAGCGTGGGTACGGCCCCGGGGCCCCAGCCGGCGAGGGCGGCCTCGACCGGGCGGGCGAGCCGGTCGCAGCCCGGCAGGCGGGCGGCGAGGACCGAGGCGCAGGCCAGGGCCTCGACGGCGCACGCGCCGAGCAGTCCGGCTGCGGCGCCGCCGGGGAAGCCGTGGACGGCGAGCAGCCGGGCCAGGAAGAGGAGGACGCCGAGGGCGAGGGCGCCGCCGCTGACGGAGCCGTGGCCGAGGGCGGCGCCGACGAGCGCGAGCAGCCCGGCGAGGACGGTCGTGTACAGCGCGACGGCTCCGAGGAGGAGGGGGCGACTGCGCGCGGCGAAGTCGGCCAGGCCCCGGCTGTCGGCGAGCCTGCGGCGGGCCCGGGCGGCGTACAGCCGGGCGCACCCGTCGGCGGGAAGGGCGGCGAGCGCCAGGCCCAGCAGCGGCGGGGCGTCCACCGGCCAGGGCCCGTCGGGGCCGCCGGCCACGAGCTGCTCCAGGAGGCCGTCACCGAACAGGGCGTACAGGAGGAGAAACCCGGTCCACGCGCGCGTGCCCGCCGCGGTGTGCGCGCCGGCCGCCGGGTGCGTACCGGCTGCCGTGCGCCCGGCGGTGAGGGCCACCGCGAGTGCCAGGGCCCCGGCCACGCCGACGGCCGCCCACAGCGGCCCGTCCGTCACGGCGAGACCGGCCACGGTGAGGGCGCCCACGGCCCCCGGGAGGAGGGCGAGCAGGGTGGTCCGGGCGCTCCACGGGCCGTCGGCGCCGGGGGCGGAGGCGGCGGAGCGGGCCCGGGTCCCGTCATCACCGCGCGGCACGCGCGCGTACAGCTCCTCGGCGAGCGAGAACACGTCCCGGTGCCGGAAGCGGGCGGCGGTGCGGTCGGTGACCCCGTGGGCCTCCAGCCCGGCCGCGATCTCCAGGGGGTCGACCGCCCGTTCGCACAGCTCCCGGTGCCGGTGCAGCAGCGCCTTCACCGGATCCGCGGGCCCCCGCCGGGCCACCGGGCCGCCGCCCCCGGCGCGCTCCCGCCCGGCGCCGTCGCCGAGAGTGGTGGGCGTGTCGGCGGGTCCGGGCGCGGGCTTCGACAGGAGGGCCTCCGCGTGGCTGCGCCAGGCGTGCGTGCTCCGGGCGGGCAGGGCGCCCGGAGCGGCGCCCGGCGCGCGGCTGCCCGGTGCCGGGGTGCCTCCGTCAGACATGGCCGTCCACCTTCCCGGCGATGGGGAAGGAGGCCGCGACCGGCAGCGAGGCGACGACCGGGATGCTGTCGACGGCCGCGGCCGGCACGGGGGCCGGGGGCGCCGCTGCGGGGGGCGGGGGCGTGGGCGCGCCGGGGCGCGTGGCCGTGGCGGTGTACGCGCCCGGGGCCGCTCCCTGTTCCGCGGCGGCCCACGCGGGGGTGGTCGCGCCGCCCGAGCCGCGTCCGGTCCAGTGCCCCGGTACGTAGGCCTCGGCCGGGTGCGCGAAGGGCAGGGGCTCGCCGTCCGCGCCGACGCCCTCGGCGTCGCGGTGGACGGGGGCCTGGGAGATCAGCTCCAGATAAATGCCGCGAAATGCCGCGAGGTTCTGCTCGACGGTGAACAATTCGAGTGCGCGGGCGCGTGCGGCGGCGCCCAGCCGTTCGCGTCGCGCCGGGTCGCGCAACAGCGACAGGCACGCGTCGGCGAGCGCCCGCGGATTGCGCGGGGGCACGACCAGTCCTGTGCCACCGATGACCTCGACGACCGCGCCGACGTCCGTCGAGACGGTGGCGCGCCCGCACAGCATGGCCTCGACCAGGCCGAGCGGGAAGCCCTCGACCACGCTGGACAGGACGACCACGCCGGCCGCGGCGTAGGCGTGGGCGAGGTCCGGCGCGTACGGACTGCCGAGGTCCTCGAAGGAGACGGGGTTGTCCCCCACGGCGTGCGCGTCGGTGGCCTCGTCGGGGAAGAGCTGGGCGGCCAGGCCCTCGCAGTGGGTGCGGTAGGTCGCCGACTCGGCGTCGCGGGAGGGCGTGGAGACGATCCTCAGGCGGGCTTCCGGCTCCGCCCTCCGTACGTCGGCGAAGGCGTGCAGCAGGCCGACGAGGTCCTTGGTGGGCTCGATGCGCCCCACCCACATCAGGGTGCGCGGGTCACCGCCGTCACCGCTCTCGCCGACCGCCGCGAACCGCTCCGCCTCCATCCCCGGGTAGACCGTGCGCAGTTTGGCGCGGTCGGCGCCGCACTTCTCCTGCCAGCGGCGGGTGTGGGTGTTGCCGGGGGTGATGACGGCGGCCTGCCGGTAGACCTCGGCGGCCAGGCAGCCGTGGAAGGCGGCGAGCAGGGCGCGCACGGGGGCGCTCAGGGACGCGTCAGCGGCCGACAGGTAGTGCGCGCGCAACTGCACGCCGTACTCGGTGACCAGCAGCGGGACGCCGAAGAAGCGTTTGGCCAGGAGGCCGGGGAGGGCCGCCGTACCGCCGGAGGCCGCGTGGCACAGGTCGACCGCGCCCAGGCCGTCCTCGCCGTACCAGTCGAGGGACAGCGGGCGCAGCGCACGCTCGACCCGGGCCGCGAAGGCGAGGTGGTCGGGGAGGGTCGCGCCGTGCACGCCCCGGCGCACGCCGCCCGCGCGGCAGGCGGACTCCAGGAGGCGGACGGCGTCCTGGGAGCGGAGGGCGGCGGACAGGCCGCCGTGTTCACGCCCGAGGTCGGCGAGCCCGTACAGCCCCTCGGCGAAGCCGGTCGTGCTGCCGGTGCCCGGGCCGGTGCCCGCGCCCGCGCCGGCCGCGAGGTCCGTTCCACGGGGCGTGCCGTCGGCGGTACCGGCGCCCGGGGAACCGGCGTCCCGGGGAGCGGCGTCCGGGGAGGGGGCTTCGGGGGTGCGGCAGACCGCGGCGGCGAGTTCGGCGAAGCAGGTGGCGAAGCGCCGGCGCTCACGCCTGCCGTACGCGCGCCCCGCGCGCCGTCCACGCCCGCCACGGCCGGCGCACCCGTCGTCCTCGCGCCCCCACAGCGGGGCGGTCCGCACGCGCTGCACCTGGGGCGGGAGCGGGACCCAGCCGGCGTCCTCCTGCCGGGCGCTGCGGCTCAGCGCGTAGACGTCGAATTCGTGCTGCGCGAGCCCGCGCACGAGCCGGTCGCACCAGAGCCTGGACTCACCCGTCGTATACGGGTATCCGCCTTCGGTGAGCAGTCCGATCCGCACGAGTACACCCCCGATCTCCCTTGTGTGCGGCCACCGTTGGTCCGGCGGCTCACAGCGGGAAGAACGTAAGCGGATATACCGGTGGCGCGACGGACGGTTGTCCGTCGCGCCACCGGAAGGGGTGAAAGCTCGTAACTTTCCTGCCCTCGTCGCGTTTCGACGAGCTACAGGAGGAGAGGGCCGGCCGTTCGGCCCGTCAGCCGCCGGGGAAGACCCAGGGGTTGGGGCGGCACTCGATGCCCTCGACCGCGAGCGACTTGGTCTGCTGCTGCATCACCGGCGCGAGGGCGCCCGGCGTGCGGCAGTTCACATGGTTGTGCCCCAGCCGGTGGCCGACCTCGTGGTTGATCAGCATCTGCCGGTACGCGAGCATCGCGTCGGGGCCGTAGGTCGCCGACCCCTGTGCCCACCGGTAGGCGTTGATCATCACGCGCTCGGTGGCGGCGGAGTCGCACGAGACGTTGTCGACGGTGGTGTCGAGATCCGACTTGGCGCACCACACTCCGGTGGTCCCGGGGCTCGCCAGCGTGATCACGAAGTCGGCCTCACCGCTGGAGACCCGCTCGAACGTCATGGCACCGTTGTGCGCCCAGCTGCGCTCGTCGTTCAGCGTGTCGTGGACGGCGCGCGCGAACAGGGTGGAGTCGAGCGCGAGGCCCTTCTCCACGTCGATCCGGTAGCGGACCTTGTCCCCCTTGCCGGGCGCCTTGTCGACGCCCGGGACGGCCGCGAACGCGCCGGTGCCCTTGAGCTTGGGGTCCAGCGGGAACCGCTTCGCCATCAGCTGCGCGTACGTCGGCCGGGCTGCCGGCGGCGCGGCCCCGGGCGGTGCTGCGCGCTGGTCGGAACGGTCGGAGCGGGCCGCCCCGGCGCCGCCTTCCGCCGCGCCGCCGTCCGCGCGCCCGGCCGCCTCGCCCGGCGGGCGGGCGTCGGTGGCGTCCGCCCCGGCGCCGGTGACCTGCCCGGCCACGACGACCGCGAGGACGGTAGTGACGGCGGCGGCCGCGATGCCGGTGAACGTACGTCCCTTGCCGGCGCCGCCCGGACGGCCGGTCTTCCGGTCGCCGTCCGGCTCCTCGTACCCACCCGACCCGGACGCGCCGGGGGTGCCGGCCTCGCCGGGCGCGGAAACGGGTCCCTGACCGGGACGGCCGCCCCCGGCGTGGCCGGTGCCGCGCGGAGGGTGGCCGTACCCGCTGTCGTCGAACGCCTCGACGAACTCGCGCCGGGGTCCCGGTATGCGGGCGCCCGCGCCCACACCGGTCGCCGGACCGGAGGCGCTGGGGTCACCCGACGGACCGGAGGGGCTCGTGCGGTGCGAGGGGTTCACGGGGCCGACGGGCCTCATGGGACCGGTGCGGACGGTGGCGTCCGAGGGACCAGGGGGCCTCATGGGACCCGCGGCACCCACCGGACCCCCGGGACCGGCGGGGCTTTCGGGGCGGGTGGACCCGGCGGGCCGGGTGGGACCCGTGGGGCCGGTGGGGCGGACGGGGACACCGTGCCAGTCTCCGTACCGGCCCTCGCCCCGGCCGCCGCCCTGCTCGCTGTGCTCCGGGTGGCCGCCCCGCACGGGCTGCTGCGCCCCGGCCGGCGGCGTGCCCTGGTGGTGCTGCGGTTCTGCGGGCGCCGCGGAGTTCTTGCGCCGGCGCCCGCCGGCGCGCGCCCCCTCGCGCACCGCACCTCGGGCCTGATCAGAGCCCTGAGGTGCGGGGCCTTTGCGGCTGTGTCGTCCCACGCCCCGGATCAGCTCCTGTTTTCGTGGTCGGTCTCGTGGTCGGCCTCGTGCGTCTTGCCGTGGCCGGTTTCGCGGCTCTTGCCGTGGCCGGTCCGGTGGCTCCCGTGGCCGGTCTCGTGGATCAGCTCCCGTACGGCCTGGGCGACCGTCTCGGGGTACTCCATCATCGCGACGTGCCCGGCGTCCGGAAGTGTCAGCAGCCGCGAGTCGCGGAAGGCCGCCGCGGCCCTGCGCGCCATCCGGAACGACACGAGCTGGTCGCGCCCTCCGTACACCAGCAGCGTCGGCGCGAGCACCCGCTCGGCCTGCCGCCACAGCCCCTGCTGACCGCCCAGGGTGTACGCGTCGACGATGCCACGTGCCGAGCGTGCCATGGCGTCCCAGAAGTAGGGGAGCCTCAGGCGCCGTTCCATTTCCTCCACGGCGTTGCGGAAGCCCTCGTCGGTGACTCGCCCGGGGTCGCCGTAACAGAGGGAGAGCACCCCGCGCACCCGCTGTTCCGCCGTCCAGTCCCTGGTCATCCGGGTGAAGAGGGACGCGACGCCGGGCAGCGCCAGCAGCGCCGTCGGCCAGGCGCCGCGCTGGGCGCGCAGTTCGGGCAGCGCGGGCGAGATCAGGGTCAGCGTGGCGACCAGGTCCGGGCGGACCGCGGCGAGCCGGGTGGCGACCGCGCCGCCCAGCGAGTTGGCGATCAGGTGGACGGGCCCGCGATCACCGGCGTCGAGCATCCGGATGACCGCGCGGGTGTGCGCGGTGACGGAGTAGTTGCCGTCGTCGGGGGGCGGGGAGTCGCCGAAGCCGGGCAGGTCGACCGCCTCGCCGTCCACGACGTCCTCGAGCAGCGGCATCACGGCCGACCAGTTCTGCGAGGAGCCCCCGAGCCCGTGCACGTACAGCGCGGGCGGGAGTCCGGTGCGGTCCGACGGCCGGTAGCGCACGTTCAGCGTCAGTCCGGGCAGCGTCACGCAGCGCAGTCGCTCCCCCTCCGCGATCCGTACGGCGCTCACCCGGGGTCCCGCCGCGGTGGCGGCGATGGATTCCGGCAGCTCGGTCGAAGACATGCGGCAATGTTACGAGACGATCACGCGGGCTCCGGTGTGTTCGCCGTCACAGATCGCATAGCGCCGGGGAGGGGTACCTCCTAGGCTCGTACCAGAGGGCGGTTCGCCCCAGAAGCCCAGAAAAACCTGGCACAGCCCAGGGAAAGGGAGCCCATGACCGTCGATCCGACCGACCCGGAGACCTTCGAGACGACCGAGAACGGCGAGGCGAGCGTCGCGCTGGACGAGGAGACGCCGGAGGCCGACGCGGCCGAGCAGCACAGGGAGCTGCAGCAGCACGGCGACGATCCGCTCACCCGCGTCGATCCGGCCGTGGCCAATCCGGCCGACGCGGCCGAGCAGACCCGCGTGGTGGACCAGGACGAGGACGACTACCGCTGATTTGGTCGGTTTAACGTTGAATCTCCGGCTACCCGGGGCGTCCGGTACGTGAAATTCTGCGCTCGCACCGCGCACAGCCGGGTTACCCAAAAGTACGATGGCGGACGCGGCGCACAGCGCGCAAGGATCGATTTTGGGAGGCGGCGTGACAGCCATCGAGCAGACAGAGGCGGCGCGCCCGCGGGGCACGCGCCTGCCGCGCCGAGCCCGACGCAACCAGCTCCTGGGCGCCGCCCAGGAAGTGTTTGTCGCACAGGGGTACCACGCGGCCGCGATGGACGACATCGCGGAGCGCGCGGGCGTCAGCAAGCCGGTGCTCTACCAGCACTTCCCGGGGAAGCTGGAGCTCTACCTGGCGCTGCTGGACCAGCACTGCGAGTCGCTGCTCCAGGCCGTGCGCACCGCGCTCGCCTCCACCACGGACAACAAGCTGCGCGTGGCGGCCACCATGGACGCCTATTTCGCGTACGTGGAGGACGAGGGCGGCGCCTTCCGGCTCGTCTTCGAGTCCGACCTGACGAATGAACCGGCGGTGCGCGAACGCGTGGAGCGGGTCTCGCTCCAGTGCGCCGAGGCGATCTCGGACGTCATCGCCGAGGACACGGGACTGTCCAAGGACGAGTCGATGCTGCTCGCCGTGGGCCTGGGCGGTGTCTCGCAGGTGGTCGCCCGGTACTGGCTGTCCAGCGAGTCGACGATCCCCCGTGAGAAGGCGGTGCAGCTGCTGACGTCCCTGGCCTGGCGCGGCATCGCCGGCTTCCCGTTGCACGGCTCGGAATCCCACTGATGATCGGTGTCGTCTCTCCGGGCTAATGTGTGCAGCGTACGGCGCGGCTGACCGCGCAACGCTGACCGTTCGGAGGGACATAGCCGTGGAGGTCAAGATCGGCGTGCAGCACGCGCCCCGGGAGATCGCTCTGGAGAGCGGGCAGTCCGCCGAGGAGGTGGAGCGGGCGGTGGCCGACGCGCTGGCCGGCACGTCGCAGCTGCTCAGCCTGACGGACGACAAGGGCCGCAAGGTCCTGGTGCCGGCCGACCGGATCGCCTACGTCGAGATCGGCGAGCCGGCGAAGCCGCGTGTGGGCTTCGGTGCTCTCTGAGCTGTTGAGAGCTCTCTGAGCCGTTCAGGGCTCTCTGAGCTGTTCCGAGCTCTCTGAGCTGTACGGACAGGACGACGTGAAGGCCCGGCGGGTGATCCCGCCGGGCCTTTCGCGTGCCCCACGAGCAGGATTGCGTTCCACGCGCATCGGGTAGTACGGGCTGTGACCGTTTTGCCCGCCCCGCCGTTCGCGAGGTGATCCGCGTGTTCTGGGAAGCTTTCGGCTCTGTCGTGCTGGGTTTCGCACTGTCCTGGGCAGCCGCCCACCGGCTCACCGACAGGCTTCCGTCACGCCGCGTGGTCCTGGGAGCGGGCGTGCTCGGCGCGCTCTTCGGCTCGCTGATCACGCACGCCGCGCTGGGCCCGGGCTATGCCCTGGGCACCCTGCTGGGGGCGGTGGCCGTCGCGGCGGTCGTGCTCTCGCTGCTGCTGCGCCCGACGCGCCGCCTCCGCCGCGCCACCCAGACCTGACCGGGCGCCGCGCCCCCGGACCCGACCGGGCCGGGCGGCGCGGGGCGAGGCGCCGTCCCGTCAGGCCGCCAGACCGAGCGCGGCCATCCGCTTGGTGTGGGCCTTGGTGATGCGGGAGAACATCTCGCCCACCGCCGCCAGGTCGAACCCGTCCGCCACGCCGCCGACGAGCATCGTCGACAGCGCGTCGCGCTCCGCGACCACCCGCTGGGCCTGCGACAGGGCCTCGCCCATCAGGCGGCGCGCCCACAGCGCGAGCCGGCCGCCCACCCGCGGGTCGGCCTCGATCGCGGCGCGCACCTTCTCCACGGCGAAGTTGCCGTGCCCGGTGTCGTCCAGCACGGCGAGCACCAGCGCCCGGGTGTCGGAGTCCAGCCGCACGGCGACCTCGCGGTAGAAGTCGCTGGCGATCGAGTCGCCCACGTACGCCTTGACCAGGCCCTCCAGCCAGTCGGAGGGCGCGGTCTGGCGGTGGAAGTCGTCGAGCGCCTTCGCGAACGGCTCCATCGCGGCCGTCGGCTCGGCGTCGATGGCCGTCAGCCGGTCCCGCAGCCGCTCGAAGTGGTGGAACTCGGCCGACGCCATCTTCGCCAGCTCGGCCTTGTCGGCGAGCGTGGGCGCCAGCTTCGCGTCCTCGGCCAGCCGCTCGAAGGCCGCCAGCTCCCCGTACGCGAGCGCGCCGAGCAGGTCCACGACCGCGGCGCGGTACTGGGGCTCCGCGGAGGCCGCGGCCCAGTTCTGGGCGGCGATCCCGGTGGGTTCTTCGGTGGCGGCGGCGGAAGCGGCGGCGTTGTCAGGCGTCTCCATGAAGCGCACAATAGCCCGCCCGCCACGTGCCCGAAGGGCCTGGTCATCCACTGTGACCTCCCCCTCCTTATGAATTGGCCCAACACACCTGCGCGGATCCGGGGTACAGTGGTATTGCGCCTGCTGAGTATGCAGTCATGTTCGTACGTACTCGGTGGGTCATCTCATGAATGAGGATGCCCGGTCGGTGGCCCGATCGGCTCCGACCCGACAGCCCTCCGTGCGCAAGAGCCGCACATGAGGGGCCCTCAGCGGTATGACGCTCGAGCGACGGCAGTGGTCCCGTGCCACCCGGCTGTGTTCTTGTCGGACTGCGGCCGGAGTCACCGGCACGGTAAGACCCCCAGCGTTCGCCTCATGCCGCGTCTCACAGAAGAGGCAGCACCCTGACTACGACTTTCCGAGAGCTCGGGATCCTTCCCGAGACGGCCGAGGCCCTCGAAGCCGTCGGCATCACGTCCCCCTTCCCCATCCAGGAGATGACCCTCCCGGTCGCCCTCTCGGGCACCGACGTCATCGGCCAGGCCAAGACCGGCACGGGCAAGACCCTCGGTTTCGGCCTCCCGCTGCTGGAGCGCGTCACCGTCCCCGCGGACGTCGAGGCGGGCCGGGCCACGCCCGGGCAGCTCACCGACGCCCCGCAGGCGCTGGTGGTCGTCCCGACCCGCGAGCTGTGCACCCAGGTCACCAACGACCTGCTCACCGCTGGCAAGGTCCGTAACGTCCGCGTTCTCGCGATCTATGGCGGCCGGGCCTACGAGCCGCAGGTGGAGGCCCTGAAGAAGGGCGTCGACGTGATCGTCGGCACCCCGGGCCGTCTCCTCGACCTGGCCGGCCAGCGCAAGCTGGACCTGTCCAAGGTCAAGGCCCTCGTCCTCGACGAGGCCGACGAGATGCTCGACCTGGGCTTCCTGCCCGACGTCGAGAAGATCATCAACATGCTTCCGGCGAAGCGCCAGACCATGCTGTTCTCGGCGACCATGCCGGGCGCCGTCATCGGCCTGGCCCGCCGCTACATGTCGCAGCCCACCCACATCCGCGCCACCTCGCCGGACGACGAGGGCGCGACCGTCGCGAACATCGCGCAGCACGTGTACCGCGCGCACTCCATGGACAAGCCGGAGATGGTCGCCCGCATCCTGCAGGCCAACGGCCGCGGGCTGGCGATGATCTTCTGTCGTACGAAGCGGACGGCCGCCGACATCGCCGAGCAGCTGGAGCGGCGTGGCTTCGCGTCCGGCGCGGTCCACGGCGACCTCGGCCAGGGCGCCCGCGAGCAGGCGCTGCGCGCGTTCCGCAACGGCAAGGTCGACGTGCTCGTCTGCACCGACGTCGCCGCCCGCGGAATCGACGTCGACGGCGTCACGCACGTGATCAACTACCAGTCGCCCGAGGACGAGAAGACGTTCCTCCACCGCGTGGGCCGCACCGGCCGCGCGGGCAAGAAGGGCATCGCCGTCACGCTGGTCGACTGGGACGACATCCCGCGCTGGCAGCTGATCAACAAGGCGCTGGGGCTGGACTTCAACGACCCGGTCGAGACGTACTCGACGTCCCCGCACCTGTACGCGGACATGGACATCCCGGAGGGCACGAAGGGCGTCCTGCCGCGTGCCGAGCGGACCCGTGCCGGTCTGGACGCGGAAGCGGTCGAGGACCTCGGCGAGACCGGCGGCCGCGGCTCGCGCGGCCGGCGCCCGGAGCGCACGGAGCGTTCGGAGGAGCGCCCGGAGCGTACGCGTACGCCGCGTCAGCGCCGTCGTACGCGGGGCGGCTCCGCCGTGGCCGCGGAGGAGGTGGCGACGGCGACCGCCGGGACGGTGGCCCCCGAGGCTCCCGCCTCGGAGGAGGCCCCGCAGCCCCGTACGCCGCGCCGTCGCCGCACCCGCACCCGTGCGGGCGCCCCCGCGGCGGAGGCCGTGGCCGCCGCGCCGGTCGTCGAGGCCGCCCCGGAGACCGCCGAGGCCGCCGAGCCGGTCATCGAGACCAAGCCCCGCCGCCGCACCCGTAAGGCCGCCGAGCCGGTCGTCGAGGCCGCCCCCGAGGCCGAGGCCACGGAGACCAAGCCCCGCCGCCGTACCCGCAAGGCCGCCGAGCCGATCGTCGAGGCCGCCCCCGAGGCCGAGGCCACGGAGACCAAGCCCCGCCGACGCACCCGCAAGGCCGCCGAACCGGTCGTCGACGCCACCCCGGAGGCCGAGGCCACGGAGACCAAGCCGCGCCGCCGCACCCGCAAGGCAGCCGAACCGGTCGTCGAGGCCACCCCGGAGACCGCCGAGGCCACCGAGACCAAGCCCCGCCGACGCACCCGCAAGGCCGCCGAACCGATCGTCGAGGTCGCCGAGAGGCCCCGGCGCCGGCTGGCGCCGAAGGCGGCTGCCGCTGCGGCCGCCGCGGCCGCGGCCGCTGCCGCTCAGTCCGAGAGCTGACGGCCCGCGCCGACCGTTCGATCGACGGCCCCGCCCCCTCCGTGGGGGCGGGGCCGTCGCCCTGTCCGCGGCCCGGCCCGGGCACCGTTAGCCTCGTGCCATGAGCCGCCCGCCGACCTTCACCCCGCCCCGCTGCGCCCGTGCCTACGCCCTCGTCACGTCCCGCGGCGAGTTCGCCGTGCTGGACGCGGTGCCCGCCGACGGTACGGAGCCCAAGGGCACGGCCCTCCTGCTGCCCGGGTTCACCGGGTCGAAGGAGGACTTCATCGCCATGCTCGAACCGCTCGCCGACGCCGGGTACCGTGCCGTCGCCGTGGACGGCCGCGGGCAGTACGAGACGCCCGGCCCCGCCGACCAACAGGCCTACAGCCAGGACGAGTTGGCGCGTGACGTACTGGCCCAGGCGGCGGTGCTCGGCGCGGGCCGGGTCCATCTGCTCGGCCATTCCCTCGGCGGCCAGATCGCCCGGGCGGCGGTCCTGCTCGACGCCACGCCCTTCGCCTCGCTCACGCTGATGTCGTCGGGGCCCGCCCAGGTCGCGCCCTCGCAGCAGGACAAGATCAAGCTGCTGAGCGACGCGCTCGCGGTGATGTCCATGGACCAGGTGTGGGACGCGATGCGGGCCCTCGACCCGCCGGAGGACGCGGACGAGGCGGGCGGCAACCGGGAGGACCTCCGGCGCCGCTGGCTGCTGCACAACCCCGCGCAGCTCCTGGCGACCGGCCGCGGGCTGACCGTCGAGCCCGACCGGGTCGACGAACTGGCCGCCCTGCGCCCGCCGCTGCCGGTGCACGTGATCTCGGGCGTACGGGACGACACGTGGCCGGTGCCGCTCCTCGACGCGATGGCGGGCCGGCTGGCCGCGTACCGCACACGCGTCGAGGGCGCGGAGCACTCGCCGAACACCGACCGGCCGGTGGAGACCGCGCTGGCGGTGGCGCGGTTCTGGAACGCCTGCGCGGAGCGTCAGAGCCGCGACTGAAGGTGCTGCCAGAAGCCGTCCCGCAGTGATCGCCGCAGCACGGCGTGACCGCGCAGGGAGCGGCTCAGCAGCCGTTCCGCCTCGACGAGCAGTTCCTGGTCCACCGGGCCGGGCAGGTAGGGGTGGCCGGGCAGCAGCTCGGCCATCGCGTCGGTTCCGCGCTCCGCCAGCCAGGTCGCGGCGATCCGCGCGCCCAGGGCGCGGACCTCGTCGCGGGACGGCGGTGGCTCGCCCTCGCTCTCGTAGGTCGTCACCGGCCGCCGGGTGACGTAGGGGCGGCAGAAGTCGAGGTCGAAGGTGCGGGTGCTGTCGACCTCCCAGAGGAGGGGTTCGGCCTGGTTGCGCCCCTCCGCGGCCTCGATGCCCCACAGGTGGACGCGGGCCCCGTAGCCCTGGGCCGCCTCGACCGCCGACACCAGGTCCTCGTCGCCGCCGACGAGCGCCGCGTCACTGATGGCGCGGTGGCGGGCCAGTGACTCCAGGTCGGAGCGGATGAGGGAGTCGACGCCCTTCTGCTGGTTGTTGGCGTTGAGGTTGCCGAGCCGGACCTTGACGTCCGGGAGTTCGGCGATCGCCTGCTGTCCGGGGGTGTGGATGCGGCGCCTGGCGCCGTCGTACCAGTAGACGCGCAGCAGCCGGCTGTCGGCGAAGATGGTGCGGGCCTTGTCGATGAAGGCCTCGATGAGCCCTTCCGCGTCCAGGTCGAAGGAGCGCCGGTCCTCGGTGCCCGCCACCAGCAACCCGGCCGCAGCATGGACGTAACCGGCGTCGACGAAGATGGCGTGGGTCGAGGGCGTCTTGGCGACCTCGGCGAGCATGCGTTCCAGGAGCTCATTGGTGCGCTCCAGACGGGCGCCTAGCTCCGTGAGGGTGGGTGCGGGGGTGGTGCCCGGGTCGTCGTTCATACGGGGCTCATTGTCCGGCTCCGGGGGCGTGCCCGCCACCATCCACCCCTAGATCCTTAGACGCTCGAAAATTTTCGTTAGCGTAGGGAATGTTTGCCCCCTACATGCCGTTGGAACTCGTACAACACCCAGTTCTCCTCATGGAGGATCAACTCAGGACGAAGGGAGAAGCCCATGCGCTTCGAGATTCTGCGACTCGACGACGTCGACGGCACGCCCGTGGACACCACCGTCGTGGACGCCGCCTCCGTCAACCGGATCGTGCAGCAGGCCGCCTCGATCGGCCAGCGCATCTGGATCCGCCCGGCCGGGACCTCGGCCTCGTAACAGGAACGACGCTCTGACACACCGCGCCCCCGCGCGGACTCCGGCGCTCAGGCAGCCGGAATCCGCACGGGGGCGCAGTGGTGTCCGCCCGGGCCGGGTCAGGAGCCCTGGACGACCTGGGTGACGCCGTTGATGATCTGCTGGACCGCGATCGCGGACAGCATCATGCCGGCGAGCCGGGTCACCAGCACCACGCCGCCGTCCTTGATGACCCGGATGATCAGCAGCGAATAGCGCATGGTCAGCCACAGCACGACGTGCATGGCGACGATGGCGGCCCAGACGGAGACCTGGCCGCTGACGCCCTCCGCGTGCTGCACCGCGAGGATCACCGACACGATCGCACCGGGGCCGGCGAGGAGCGGCATGCCGAGCGGGACGAGGGCGACGTTGACGTCCTTCGTCTGCTTCGGCTCGTCGGTCTTGCCGGTCAGCAGGTCGAGGGCGATGAGCAACAGGAGCAGACCGCCCGCGATCATCAGCGCGGGAACGGAGACGTGCAGGTACGCCAGGATCTGCTGACCCAGGATGCCGAACACGGTGATCACGCCGAAGGCGACCGCGACGGCCTGCCAGGCCATCCGGCGCTGGACCTTGGTGGCGCGCCCGGAGGTGAGCGCCAGGAAGATCGGGGTGATCCCGGGGGGATCCATGATGACGAACAGGGTGAGGAAGAGGGAGCCGAAGACGGCGACGTCGAACACAGTGATGCCTTGCGGGGAGTGGGTGGTACGGGGGATGTCGGACGGGGGCGCACGGTGACCGTGCGGTGGCCGGGCGGGCCGCGGGGGCGTGGACGCGCACGGGCCGGCGGGCCGGCCGTGCACCGTGGCGGCCCCCCGGGGACCGGGCGGCTCCGGTCGCGCGCGGCGCCCGGACGCGGGCGGCGCGCACGGACGTGCACGGACTCGCACGGGCACTCATGGCCGTACGGGACTCACACGGACGTGCGCGGCCTCACGCGGCCGACGGGCGCCCCCGCGCGGCGTTCGCCGCTCTCGCGGGCGTTCGGGTGACGGAGGGTGCGTCAGGGGTTCAGGCGCGCGTTCCGCCCGTGCCCATCACCGGGAACGCGCCGGTGGCGCGGCGCGTGATCTCGCCGTAGATCTCGGGGTCGGTGGTGTGGTCGCCGAGGCCGCAGGTCTTGCGGGTGCCGTGGTAGTCGCTGGAGCCGGTGACCAGCAGGCCCAGGTCGGCGGCGAGGCCGCGCAGCCGGGCGCGCGTCGCCTCGTCGTGGTCCATGTGGTCGACCTCGATGCCGTCGAGGCCGTACGCGGCGAGGTCCGCGATCACCGACTCGGGCACCGTGCGGCCGCGCTTGGCGGCGCCGGGGTGCGCGAACACGGTGACGCCGCCGGCCGCCTTGACGAGCCGGATCGCCAGGAACGGGTCGAGCTCGTGCTTGTCGACGTACGCCCGGCCGCCGTCGGCGAGCCACTGGGGCGTGAAGGCGTCGGAGACGCTGGGGACGACGCCGAGTTCGACGAGCGCCTCGGCGATGTGCGGCCGGCCGACCGACCCGTCACCGGCGATGCCGGCGACCCGCTCCCAGGTGATCGGCACGCCGAGCTCCTGGAGCTTGCCGACCATGGCGTGGGCGCGCGGGACGCGGTCGTCGCGCACCAGCTCGCGCTCCCGGGCCAGCTCGGGCTCGTCGGGGTCGAAGAGGTACGCGAGCATGTGCATGCCGGTGCCGTCGATCCGGCACGACAGCTCGGCGCCGGTGACCAGTGTCAGCTCCCGGTCGAGGTGCGCCAGTGCGGCCTTCGCCTCGGCGTGCCCGCGTGTGGTGTCGTGGTCGGTGAGCGCGACGACGTCCAGCCCGGCCGCGGCCGCGGCGCGCACGAGTTCGGCGGGGGTGTCCGTACCGTCGGACGCCGTGGAGTGGGTGTGCAGGTCGATGCGCACGACGGGACTCCAGGGCTCGCGGACGGACGGGGGACGCTCAAGGATACCGGTGATCACCTCCTGCCCGTCCCCGCGGCCCCGCACACCCGCCCGCGCCTCACGCGCCGCGCCCGGCCTCCGCCCCGGCTACCGCCGTCAGCCCTGGGCCGGGGAGCCATCAGCCGAGCAGCCTCGGGCTGAGGGCGCCGCAGGGCAGCAGCTCCACCTCGGAGCCGGCCTCCCGCAGGTCGGTCAGGACCAGCTCGTCGTACATCAGCAGACCGGACTTCTCCGGCCAGACGACGGCCCACAGCCACAGCCCCCGCGCCTCCCCCGCGAAGACCGCGCGGTCCTCGGGGGCGTCGCTGACGTGCCACAGCGGGGTGGGGCGGCCGGCGGCGTGGACCTTGGCCTGCGGGCGGGTGCCCGTGCACATGTGGGGGCCGGGGTCGGGGCCGTCGATGCCGGCGTACCGCGCGCCGAGGCCGACGCCCAGCTCCTCGGCGACGAGCAGCAGCTCGCCCACGCCGCCGAGCGGGCCGGGTCCGGAGCAGGCGACGACGGTGGCGCGGCCGCCGCTGCGGTCGTCCCCCGCGTACGCGACGCCGGTGAACAGCCAGCCGACCGGCAGGGGCCAGGGCATCCAGACGGGCACCCGCGCCCGGTGGGTGACGACTCCGAGCGCTTCGACGCTGGGCGGTATCACGGGCTGGAGCGGCTGCACGGCGCCGTGCAGGTCGCACTGCCACGAGTCGGAGAACAGACCGGGCGCTCTGACCCGGCCTCCGCACTTCGGGCAACTGGGTTCGCCCCTCATAGGGTTCAACGGTCCTCCCCGGCCGTCGCCCCGTCAAGGACGATCACCCCTCCGGTGTGCCGCTTCCGCCCGCCAATATAAGTGCATCTTGCACTCATTAGCCCGACTAACTTAATATGTGTATCTACCAACTATCAGTCCACCGGAACGTACGCGGAGGAGCGGGCATGCGAGAGAAGGATCCGTTCGACGAGGGGGCCGGCAGCATCCTGCGGCAGCCCAGGGCGGTATGGGCCACCGCCGGCGCGTCCGTCGTCGCCTTCATGGGCATCGGGCTCGTGGACCCGATCCTCCCGTCCATCGCCCAGGGCCTGCACGCCACACCCAGCCAGGTGTCGCTGCTGTTCACCTCGTACTTCCTGATCACCGCCGTCGCGATGCTGGTCACCGGCTTCGTCTCCAGCCGCGTCGGCGGCCGCAGGACCCTTCTGGCGGGGCTCGCGCTGGTGATCGTCTTCGCCGCCCTCTCCGGAACGTCCGGTTCGGTCGGCGAACTCGTCGGCTTCCGGGCCGGCTGGGGACTCGGCAACGCGCTGTTCGTCTCCACCTCGCTCGCGGTGATCGTCGGCGCCGCGGCCGGCGGCAGCGCGGCCGCGATCCTGCTGTACGAGTCGGCCCTCGGCCTCGGCATGGCCTGCGGGCCGCTGGTCGGCGCCGTCCTGGGCGACGCGAGCTGGCGCTACCCGTTCTTCGGCACGGCCGCGCTCATGGCGATCGGCTTCCTGTGCATCGCCGCGTTCCTGAAGGACCAGCCGCGGCCCGCCCGCAAGACGTCGCTGCTGGACCCGCTCAGGGCGCTCGGCCACGGCGGGCTCGCGTCCGTCGCCGCGTCGGCGTTCTTCTACAACTACGCCTTCTTCACCGTGCTCGCCTTCACGCCGTTCGTGCTGGACATGACGCCGTACCGGTCCGGCGCCGTGTTCTTCGCCTGGGGGGTGCTGCTCGCGGTGTTCTCCGTGCTGGTCGCGCCGCGCCTCCAGGAGCGCTTCGGCTCGCTGAGGGTGCTGGGCGCCTCGCTCCTGCTGCTCGCCGCCGACGTCGTCGTCCTCGGCTACGGCGACCACACCACGGCCGTCGTGTGCACCGTCCTGTCCGGCGCCTTCATCGGTGTCAACAACACCGTCTTCACCGAACTGGCCCTCGGCGTGTCGGACGCCCCGCGCCCGGTGGCGAGCGCCGGCTACAACTTCGTGCGCTGGTTCGCGGCCGCCGCCGCGCCCTGGCTCGCCCCGCGCATCGAGGAGTGGAGCGACGTCCACCTGCCGTTCGTCGTCGCGGGCGCCTCCGCAGCGGTCGGCGCCGGCATCGTCGTGGCGCGCCGGCGCTCGCTCACCCGCGAGGCCGAGGAACACCGCGCACCGGAGGCGGGAAGCCCCGCCCTCGCGGCCAACTGACGTGCGTCAGGCGAGAGTCACGGACCCGCGCAGGGGATCGCGCAGGTCCGTGCCCGCCGTCAGCCACCGCTCCTGGAGCGCCTGCGCACCGTGCACGCGCTTCCACGCCGCCTCGTTGGGCGTCATCGGCAGCAGCGGCAGGAACCGCACCGGGTCCATCGGCGCGTCCAGCTCCAGGTCCTCCACCAGCCCGCCCGGCTCCGCGACCAGGACGGAGGTGAACGGGGCGCCGGGCCACAGCGGTTCACCGGTGTCCAGGGAGGCGCCCGGGGCCACGACCACGCCCTCCACCTGGGGCGAGGCGGCGAGCACCGCCAGCGGGCGCAGCGCCTTGTCCGTGTCGGCGAGCCCCGCCCGCACGGACAGCACGAGCTCCGCGCGGGGGCCCTTGACCGGGTCGGCGAGCGCGGCGGTCGGGTCGGTCATCGGCTGCGCCGACATCCCGAGGGTGGCGTATCTCACCAGACCCGCCTCGGCGTCCGCGAACCGCAGCACCTCGATGCGGTCGGTGCCGAGGAACGTCACCGCTGCGCGCGCGTCCGGTTCACCGAGGGCGGTACGCAACCGGGCCTCGACCAGAGCAAGAACTTCTCCCATGCGGGGAGCATAGAACGCGTATGGAAGGGGCAAAGTAAGGGATTGACTCCCAGTCGGCTGATAGTGTTGGCCGTCTGCTGGCCGGGACAGCACGCCGAGCGTGTTCTCGAGTCCCGGCGACACGTCATCCCCCACGGGGGACCGGCTGGAGGAGGTGGGGCTGCGGTGGATCGAAGTCGACCGTGCAGTACCAACCGCTCTTCCGCCCGCGGCTTTTCTCTGTGACCTGAGAGGCATCTCAGCTGCCTGCTCCCGCCCGCCCCTCATGGGCGTGAGTGTGAGGTCACGGCCATTCGCACGACGGAAGAGCACACCGTTTTTGCCTGTCTGTAGCGAACGCCGTCACCGCGATCCCGCGGTGCCGCCCGCTTTGCGGACGTAAGGAACGCCACGTCCCCATTCCGGGCTGTGCCACGCCCCGCGACGGCCTCTCCGTGAAGGAGCCAGCCATGTCGATGATCCGTGACCTGCGCGCAGCGGTCCGCCCGTCCCTGCGCAAGAGCAGCTCCCCCTACAACACCTACAACTCCTACGACGCGACCCGCGACCCGTCGACGTCCACCGCGGTCGTCGACTGCGCCGTCTACCGCGACGGCCGCCGGCTGAAGGACGACACGACCGACGCCTGCCTCACGCCCCGCGAGGCCATGCGGCAGGTGCGCGAGGGCGGCGGCTTCGCCTGGATCGGGCTGCACGAGCCGACGGAGGCCGAATTCGCGGGCATCGCAGCGGAGTTCGGGCTGCACCCGCTGGCCGTGGAGGACGCGGTCCACGCCCACCAGCGGCCCAAGCTGGAGCGGTACGACGACACCCTGTTCACCGTCTTCAAGACGATCCACTACGTGGACCACGCCGAACTCACGGCCACCAGCGAGGTCGTCGAGACCGGTGAGGTGATGTGCTTCACCGGCCGGGACTTCGTGATCACCGTCCGGCACGGCGGGCAGGGCTCCCTGCGCAACCTGCGCCACCGAATGGAGGGCGAGCCGGAGCTGCTGGAGAAGGGGCCGTCGGCGGTGCTGCACGCGATCGCCGACCATGTGGTGGACGGCTACATCGCGGTCGCGGACGCGGTGCAGATCGACATCGACCAGATCGAGATCGACGTCTTCTCGCCGCCCACGAAGGGCTCCACGCGCGGTGCCGACACCGGGCGGATCTACCAGCTCAAGCGCGAGGTGCTGGAGTTCAAGCGGGCGGTCTCGCCGCTGCTGCGGCCGATGCAGCTGCTGAGCGAGCGGCCGATGCGGCTGGTGGACCCCGACATCCAGAAGTACTTCCGGGACGTCGCCGACCACCTGGCGCGGGTCCAGGAGCAGGTCATCGGCTTCGACGAACTGCTGAACTCGATCCTCCAGGCCAACCTCGCGCAGGCGACGGTCGCGCAGAACGAGGACATGCGCAAGATCACCTCCTGGGCGGCGATCGTGGCCGTCCCCACCGCGGTGTGCGGGGTGTACGGCATGAACTTCGACCACATGCCGGAGCTGCACTGGAAGTACGGCTACCCGATGGTCCTCACCGGGATCATCGGCATCTGCTTCGCCATCCACCGCACCCTCAAGCGCAACGGCTGGCTGTAGGGCCGGAACGGCCGCGGCACGACCGGCCGCGGCCGGTGGCGGACGGCGGTGGCGGACGCCGGTGGCTAAGCTGCCGGACATGACAGACGCGACGCTCGAGCAGGCCCTCGTCGAGGAGGCCACCAAGAAGTCCGGCCTCATCTGGGTTCGGGGCGGGGGCCCGGCGCGGGCGCTGTGGCACGTGTGGCTCGACGGCGCGGCGCATGTCGTCGGCGACGGTCCGGGCGAGCAGCCGCTGCCCGGGCTGCCGGACGGCTCCACCGCCGAGGTGACCGTACGCAGTAAGGACAAGGGCGGGCGTCTCGTCGCCTGGACGGCGGGCGTGACCGAGCTGGCGCCCGGCTCCGAGCCGTGGGACGCGGCCGTCGCGGAGCTGAAGGGCAAGCGGCTGAACGCGCCGGACGCGGAGACGATGACCGACCGCTGGGCGCGCGAGTGCCGGGTGCTGCGGCTCACCCCGCAGGGCGCCACGACCGCCCACCCGGACGGTTCGCTGGCCGCGGTGCCGCTGCCGACCCCGGTCACCACCCGGCGGCCCGTCCCGGCGGCGCTGCCCCGTCTGCTCCTCAAGCGCCGGGGCCGCTGACCGGCCGCGGCCGGTCCGGTCAGTCGCTGGTACGGGGCAGCTCGCGGCCGTAGTCGAGGGTCTCGTCCTTGGACGGTTCCGTCAGCGGGACCGCCTTGTTCCAGTCCGACAGGACGACCAGGCCCGCGCCGCCGCCACGGGCGAACTGGAGCGGGTAGGGCGTGCCCTCCAGGGACACGTCGAGGGTGCCGCCCTCGCCCTTCGCACCGCCCGCGACCTTGATCGTCCGCACGCCGCCGATCTTGGAACGGTCACCCTTGACGACGTCGCCGTGCAGCTCCAGCAGGCCGTTGAGCAGGACGTTCATCTCCGTGAAGCCGCGCAGCTGCTTGTACGAGGGGTCGTCCTGCGGCACCTTCACGTACTTGTCGTCGAGCTTGTCCGCCGCCTCCTCACCGGAGTCGTCCTTCTCTCCGCCGGAGTCGTCGTCGCTCGCCCAGAAGTCCGCGTCGGCCTTCAGGTACAGCGTGTCGCCGACCCGCAGCAGCTCGAAGGTGGACGTCTTGGTGACGACGGAGCCGGCGGCGCCGGTCCGGTTCAGCCGCATGTTCAGCTCGTACGTGCCGCCCTTGCTGACCAGCGTCCCCGACAGCCGTACCGCCGTCGCCGCGCCCGCCGCCGCCCGCGCCTTGGCCTCGATCGCGGTGGCGGAGAGCTTGCCCACCCCGTTCGTGCCCGCGTCCGGGTCGGGTTCCTCACCGGCACAGGCGGTGAGCACCACGGTCAGCCCGGCGCACAGCGCGACGGGGAGGGCGGCCCGGCGGGCGCGCGAAGCCGGGGCGAGAAGGGTCACCAGCGCACTGCCTCTCATCAAACCGTGGGGGGTTGGCAGACCGCAGCGTACCCGGGCCGCCGGAGGTGATCGGAAGGGAGCCGTCCGGACGCTCCACCTGGGCGTACCGCACCATGACGGGCTAGCCTGAACCGGCACAAAGCACTGGATCCGGGCGGACGAGGAGGTGTGTGGCATGGCGGCCGGCGCGTCACGGATCTTCGTCTCGCACCTCGCCGGGGTACCGGTGTTCGACCCCAACGGCGACCAGGTCGGCCGTGTCCGCGACCTCGTCGCGATGCTCCGCGTCGCCCGCCGCCCGCCCCGCCTCCTCGGCCTGGTGGTGGAGGGGATCGGCCGGCGCCGGATCTTCCTGCCGATGACCCGGGTCACCGGTGTCGAGTCCGGTCAGGTCATCACCACCGGCGTGCTCAACGTGCGCCGCTTCGAGCAGCGCCCCACCGAGCGGCTCGTCCTCGGCGAGCTGCTCGACCGCCGCGTCCGGCTCGTGGAGGACGGTGCGGAGGTGACCGTCCTCGACGTCGCGATCCAGCAGCTGCCCGCCCGCCGCGACTGGGAGATCGACAAGGTCTTCGTCCGCCGGGGCGGCGGCGGGGCGCTGCGCCGCAAGGGGGAGACCCTCACCGTCGAGTGGTCGGCCGTCACCGGCTTCTCGCTGGAGGAGCACGGACAGGGCGCCGAGAGCCTGGTCGCCACCTTCGAACGGATGCGGCCCGCCGACCTCGCCAACGTCCTGCACCACCTGACGCCCAAGCGCCGCGCCGAGGTCGCCGCCGCCCTCGACGACGACCGGCTGGCCGACGTCCTGGAGGAGCTGCCCGAGGACGACCAGGTGGAGATCCTCGGCAAGCTGAAGGAGGAGCGGGCCGCCGACGTCCTGGAGGCCATGGACCCGGACGACGCGGCCGACCTGCTGTCCGAGCTGCCCGAGGAGGACAAGGAGCGGCTGCTGACCCTGATGCGGCCGGACGACGCCGCCGACGTACGCCGGCTGATGTCGTACGAGGAGCGCACCGCCGGCGGCCTGATGACGACCGAGCCGATCGTGCTGCGGCCCGACGCCACCGTCGCCGACGCGCTGGCGCGGGTGCGCCAGCAGGACCTGTCCCCCGCCCTCGCCGCGCAGGTGTACGTGTGCCGGGCGCCCGACGAGACGCCGACGGGGAAGTACCTGGGCACCGTGCACTTCCAGCGGCTGCTGCGCGACCCGCCGTTCACCCTGGTCTCGGCGATCGCGGACACGGACCTGGCGCCACTCGCCCCGGACACCCCGCTGCCCTCGGTGACCAGCTACCTCGCCGCCTACAACCTGGTCGCCGCCCCGGTCGTCGACGAGAGCGGCTCCCTGCTCGGCGCGGTCACCGTCGACGACGTACTGGACCACCTGCTGCCCGAGGACTGGCGCGAGACCGAGTTCTCCCCCGACGCGGAGGAGGCCGCGCATGGCGTCTGAGCGTGCGCCCGAGCGGCCCCTGCCCCCGGCGCCGCGGATCCGGCTGGACCAGCCGCGCGTGCGGCGGCCGAGGCTGCTGCCGGCGTACGACCCGGAGGCCTTCGGGCGCCTGTCGGAGCGGATCGCCCGCTTCCTGGGCACGGGCCGCTTCCTGGTGTGGATGACGGGCGCGATCGTGGTGTGGGTGCTGTGGAACGTCTCCGCGCCCGACCACCTGCGGTTCGACCCGTACCCGTTCATCTTCCTGACCCTGATGCTGTCGCTCCAGGCCTCCTACGCGGCCCCGCTGATCCTGCTCGCGCAGAACCGGCAGGACGACCGCGACCGGGTCACCCACGAGCAGGACCGCAAGCAGAACGAGCGGTCCATCGCCGACACCGAGTACCTCACCAGGGAGATCGCCGCGCTGCGCATGGGCCTGGGAGAGGTGGCCACCCGGGACTGGATCCGCTCCGAGCTGGAGGACCTGGTGAAGCAGCTCCACGAGCGCGAGGACGGCCACCGGGATCTATTCCCGCGCGGGGGTGCGCACGGGAGTGACGAAGCCGACCGCTGACAGGGCTTTCCGGAGGCCGGGTGAGGCGCCGTACCATCTCCATATGGTTACGGAAGACGCGGTGCTCGAAGCACTGGCGACGGTGAACGACCCCGAGATCAACCGACCGATCACTGAACTCGGCATGGTCAAGTCGGTGGACATCGGTGCGGACGGGGCGGTGGCCGTCACCGTCTACCTCACGGTCTCCGGCTGTCCCATGCGCGAGACGATCATCACCCGTGTGAGTGAGGCCGTCTCCGGGGTGGCGGGCGTCACCGGCGTCGACGTGACGCTCGACGTGATGAGCGACGAGCAGCGCAAGGAGCTGGCCGCCGCGCTGCGGGGCACCACCGCCGAGCGCGAGGTGCCGTTCGCCAAGCCCGGCTCGCTGACCCGGGTGTACGCGGTGGCCTCCGGCA
This sequence comes from Streptomyces ficellus, assembly GCF_009739905.1. Lineage (NCBI taxonomy): Bacteria > Bacillati > Actinomycetota > Actinomycetes > Kitasatosporales > Streptomycetaceae > Streptomyces > Streptomyces ficellus. The sequence goes on from NZ_CP034279.1 coordinate 2,565,507, forward strand.
AGGGCGGTGTCGGCAAGTCGTCCGTGACCGTGAACCTGGCGGCGGCCATGGCCGCCGACGGGCTGAAGGTCGGCGTCGTCGACGCGGACATCTACGGCCACAGCGTCCCGCGCATGCTGGGCGCCGACGGCCGCCCGACCCAGGTCGAGAACATGATCATGCCGCCGTCGGCGAACGGCGTGAAGGTCATCTCCATCGGCATGTTCACCCCCGGCAACGCGCCGGTGGTCTGGCGCGGCCCGATGCTGCACCGCGCGCTCCAGCAGTTCCTCGCCGACGTGTACTGGGGCGACCTGGACGTCCTGCTGCTCGACCTGCCGCCGGGCACCGGCGACATCGCGATCTCCGTCGCGCAGCTCGTGCCGAACGCCGAGATCCTGGTCGTCACCACCCCGCAGCAGGCGGCGGCCGAGGTCGCCGAGCGGGCCGGCTCCATCGCCGTGCAGACCCACCAGAAGATCGTGGGCGTCGTCGAGAACATGTCGGGCCTGCCCTGCCCGCACTGCGACGAGATGGTCGACGTGTTCGGCACCGGCGGCGGGCAGAAGGTGGCCGACGGGCTGACGAAGACCACCGGCGCCACGGTCCCGGTGCTGGGCTCGATCCCGATCGACGTGCGGCTGCGCGAGGGCGGCGACGAGGGCCGGCCGGTCGTCCTGTCCGACCCCGACTCGCCGGCGGGCGCGGCCCTGCGCACCATCGCGGGCAAGCTCGGCGGCCGTCAGCGCGGCCTGTCCGGCATGTCGCTGGGGATCACCCCGCGCAACAAGTTCTGAGCACCGCGCACGGGGAAGGGGCGCCGCTCACCGAGCGGCGCCCCTTCCGCGTTCCGTACGTGTGCCCTACGCGTACGCGGCGATGTCCCGCACCACCGCGAAGCCCAGGCCGTACGCGCTCATCCCCCGTCCGTACGCACCCAGATGGACTCCACCGGGTGTCGAGCCGGCCAGTACCCAGCCGAACTCGGACTCGCGGTAGTGGAACGGCGTCGGGGCGCCGTCGACGGGCAGCGACAGCGTCGACCACTCCCCGCCCTCCAGGTCGTCGGCCAGCTCGAAGGCGGCCTCGGTCTGCTGGTCCAGCCAGTCGTCCCGCAGCGCGTGGTCCAGCTGCGGCGGCCAGGTGTACGCGAGGAGCCCCGAGCCGGCCAGCCAGGCGGCGGAGGACACGCTGGTGGCGTCCAGCACCCCCGTGCCGTCCCCGCTGCGGCGCACCGGGCTCGCCGCGACCGTCACCACGGCCGCGAACCGCTCCTTGTCCGCCCCGGCCGGGTCGAGCCGGTCAGGCCGTATCGACGGCTCGTCCCCGTGGCCGATCGCGCCGTGCTGCACCGTGCCGTCGGCGGACGTGCCGACCTGCATCAGCCAGCGCGGCCCCGTGAACGCCTCGTCCAGCCCGTACCAGGGGAACGACGCACGCAGGAAACCGTCGACGTCACGCCGGGCCGCGGGCACCCCCTCGGGCGTCCCGGTCGCCTCGGGCGTCGACGTGGTGCCGGGTGCGGCACCCTGCGCCCCTACTCGACTCGTCGTCTCCATCTGCCCGGCCGCCTCCTCGATCCGTGGAGTCCGGTGCGGCGCGCCCCGACGGGCGTTCTCGCAACCGGACAGATGGAGAGGATAGCCACCTCGCGGGAGCTCTTTCCGGAAGGGCGGCGCGGGAGGGCCCAGGTGGCGTCGGACTCAGGTGGCGTCGGCGTCGGCTCAGGTGGCGTCGGCGTCGAACGGCGGGCGCTCGCCCTGGCCGGGCCTGTCGCCCTTCTTCAGCAGGTCCGTGCCCCCGTGGCCGTTCACCGCGGCCGGGACCGACGCGTCGGCTTCGCGGCCGTTGACCGCGTCGGCGACGTCGTTGATCTCCTTCTTGAGGTCGAAGCTGCTGCGCAGCTCCTTCAGGTCCTCGTTCTCCGTCAGCTGCTTGCGGATGAACGTCTTCGGGTTCAGGTCCTCGAACTCGAAGTCCTTGAACTCCGGTCCCAGCTCGCTGCGGATGTCCTGCTTCGCGTTCTCCGAGAAGTCGCGGATCTTGCGGATGAAGCCCGAGATGTCCTGGATGACCTTCGGCAGCTTGTCGGGGCCGAAGATGAGCACGGCAAGGACCACGAGCACCACCAGCTCGAGTGCGCCTATGTCATTGAACACCTTGCCGCTCCTTCACGCCCGGGTCCGGGGCCCGTAACACGGTACCTGGCCGGGCTGCCGGGGTGGTACCTCCCGGCAGCCCCGCGGTGACCTCCGGGTGGACGTTCAGCCACCGGAGGCGGAACCCAGCGTCAGCGTCCTGGTCTGCTCCTTGCCGCCGCGCTCCAGGGTCAGCCGCAGCCGGTCGCCGGGCCGGTGCGCACGGATCTTGACGATCAGCTCCTCGCCGCTGTGCACGCGCTGGCCGTCGACCCGGGTGATGACGTCACCGGGACGGACGCCCGCCTTGGCGGCCGGGCCGCCGGGCGTGACGGAGGCTCCGCCGTCCTGCGCCTTGTCGCCGACCCTGGCGCCGTCGCCGCTGTACTTCATGTCGAGGCTGACGCCGATGACGGGGTGGCTGGCCTTGCCGGTGTTGATGAGCTCCTCGGCGACGCGCTTGCCCTGGTTGACGGGGATGGCGAAGCCGAGCCCTATCGAACCGGCCTGGCCGCCCTCGGCGCCGGAGCCGCTGTCGGCGGCGCGGATGGCGCTGTTGATGCCGATGACGCGGGCCTTGGAGTCCAGCAGCGGGCCGCCCGAATTGCCGGGGTTTATCGGGGCGTCGGTCTGGAGGGCGTCGACATAGCTGATGTCGCTGCCGTCGCCCTTCTCGCCGCCCGCGGTGATGGGCCGCTCCTTGGCGCTGATGATGCCGGAGGTCACCGTGTTCTGGAGGTCGAAGGGCGCGCCGATGGCGACCACCGGGTCACCGACGCGGACGTTGTCGGAGTTGCCCAGCGGCAGCGGCCGCAGGTTGGAGACGCCCTTCACCCGGACGACCGCGAGGTCGTAGCCGCTGTCCTTGCCGACCAGTTCGGCGGCGGCCGTCTCGCCGCCGCTGAAGGTGACGGTGATGTCACCGGAGGTGCCGGCCGGGTCGACCACGTGGTGGTTGGTGAGGATGTGGCCGCGCTCGTCGAGGACGAATCCGGTGCCGGTGCCCTGTTCGCCGCCGCCGCTCACATGCAGCGTGACGACGCCGGGCAGGGCGCTGGCCGCGATGCCGGCGACGCTGTCGGGAGCCCGGCCCTCCTCGTCCGCGCCGGCCTGCGGGAGTTCGACGGTGGTGAGACCGCCGTGCCGTTCGATGTACGCGCCGACCCCGCCGCCGAGCACGCCGGTGAGGCCCGCGAAGAGCAGGGCCGCCACGACGGCGAGGCCACGGCGCCGCCCCTTGCGCGGCGCGTGCGGCACGGGGCCGCCGGAGTGCGTGAGCGGCTGCCGCGGCCCGCCGGGAGTGCTCCAGGGGTCGTACTGGAGCCACTGCGTCGCCTGCGGTTGCTGCGGCTGTGGTTGGGGCTGCGGGGGGTGCGGCGGGGGCGCCTGCGGCGGCACGGCGGGCTGCGCGTGCTGGTGGTGCTGCGGGGTGCCCGGCTGCGGGGTGCCCGGCTGCGGTGCGGCCGGGGGCGGCGTGCCGTACGCGGGCGGGACGGCGGTCCCCTGCGCCGGGGTCGGCCCCGGCCGCTGTACGGGCGGGGCGGGCGCCCACGGTCCGGGCTCGCCGTAGGGCGGGGTGCGGTACTCGTCGGGCTGGTGCAGCGGTTGCGGGCGTGCCGGGACCGGGGCCGGCTCGGGGGCCGGTGCGGGCACCTGGGGGGTGCCGGGGATGCCGTCGGCCGGGGTGCCGTGCGCGGGGGTGTCCGCTTCCGGCGACGCCACCGCGTGTCGCGCGGGGCGGCTCCACCACTTCGGCTTCGGCTCCGTGGGCTTACCGTCGTCCATGTTCTCCCCGCTGCGTGCCCGTCCGCGCCCCCTCGGGACGCCCCTGCGCAGGATTCAACCAGGTCCGGTGGTCACCGCGCAGGGGAGAGCCGGTCAGCGGCCCCCGGGCAGCGGGAGCGAGCTGGGTGACGGGGCGGCGGCCGGCGCGGTGCCGGAGGCCGTGGCGAGGTGCGACGCCAGCCCCGCGGGGCGTATCAGCGGGGCGGGGTGCGTGCCGCTCAACGCGCTCACCCCGTTGAGCGGGGACGCCGACAGAAAGGGATGGGCTCCGGGGCGCTGCACCGCGTGCAGCGGGACGGCGGACAGCGGCGGGACCGACCGGTCCGTCGCCTTCACGGGCCCACTTCCTCCGCCGCGGCGGCGGTTGCTGTCGCCGGTGCCCGCGCCCGACGGGGTCTGGCCGGGCGACCGCAGCGGTGTGACGTTGTTGCCCGTGCCGTCGCCGCGGGCGTCGACCGTGGCGGCCGTGGGCAGCGCGCCGCCCAGGGCGATCGCCGCGAACGACACCGCGCTGGCCGCCGCGAACGCGAACCGGCGGCCGCGCCACGGGGAGCGCTCGGCCTCCTGGCGTCCCACCTCGTGGATGCGGAACGCACTGTCGGGCCCTCCGGCATAGCCGAAGGCGCCGGGTCTCACTCCGAAGCCGCTGCCCGGTCCGAAGGGTCCGCCCCGGTCGTCGTCACCGCCCGGAGCGCCCCCGGGCAGCCCCTGGAGGCGTGCGAGCAGCCCTGCGGAGGGCGGCGGGGGCGCGGCCTGCGCGAAGACGCTCTTGAGCCGGCGCTGCGCGTCGGCCTCGGCCTTGCACTTGGGACAGGTCGCCAGGTGGGCGAGGACCCGCTCGCGGGCGTCATGACCGAGCTCGCCGTCGACGAGCGCGGCGAGACGGTCCCCCAGGTGCTGCTCCGCGGGGGTCGGACTTGTGCCACTCACGCGGGTCCGCCCTCCCCGCCCACGACCGCCAGGGTGCGCTGCTCGGCCCGCGCCTGGGGCGACCGGTGCTTGAGGGCCTTGCGCAGGTGGGACCGGCCGCGGTGGATGCGGCTGCGGACGGTGCCGAGCTTGACGCCGAGGGTCGCGGCGATCTCCTCGTACGACAGTCCCTCGATGTCGCAGAGGACGACCGCGGCGCGGAACTCGGGCGCGAGGGTGTCGAGGGCCTGCTGCACGTCGGCGTCGAAGTGCGTGTCGTGGAAGACCTGCTGGGGCGACGGCTCGCGGCTGGGCAGCCGCTCCGCCGCGTCGTCGCCGAGGGCGTCGAACCGGATGCGCTGCTTGCGGCGCACCATGTCCAGGAAGAGGTTGGTGGTGATGCGGTGCAGCCAGCCCTCGAACGTGCCGGGCGTGTACGTCGACAACGAGCGGAACACCCGGACGAAGACCTCCTGGGTGAGGTCCTCGGCGTCGTGCTGATTGCCGGTCAGGCGGTACGCGAGGCGGTAGACCCGGCCACTGTGCGTGCTGACGATCTCCTCCCACGAGGGCGGAGTCCACGCCTGCGAATCCGCATCCGGGGCGAAGGTCGCGGTGGTGGGTGCGAAGTCGGCGGGCATGGAACGGTCAGCGGTGTTGGTCACGGATTTCGGCTCACCCGCCGACCTGAGAAGGCGCCGCAGCACTCCTCCCCGATCCACAGGCGCAGCCGCACCTCCCCTGTCGGCTCTGGTGGTGTCCAGTGGAGCCCCTACCATAGCCACCTCGCCCGTTAGCTCCGGATAAGAATCTTTACGTGAATTTGGGACCGTCTTCGGCTCTTGATCCATGTGCTCCCCCCACCCCTTCACAACGCCTGGTCCCATCTGCGGGTTCCCGGGCCCGAACGGCTACAGTCACCGTTGCGCCAACTACGGGGACAGGAGAGGGTCATTACCGCCAACCGGCAGACGAGCTGGGCGTTCGCCGACGCCTTTGTCGCCGAGGACGACGCGCTGCGCTGGGCCCGGGACCGGGCCCGGGACGCGGGGCTGCCCTCGGTGTCGCCAGGCACCGGCGCCGCGCTGCGTCTGCTGGCGGCCACGGCGGACGCCAAGGCGGTGGCGGAGATCGGCACGGGCACGGGCGTGTCCGGCATCTACCTGCTGGAGGGCATGCGCCCCGACGGCGTCCTGACCACGGTGGACCTGGAGCCGGAGCGCCAGCAGTTCGCCAAGCAGGCGTTCCGGGCGGCCGGCTTCGCGGGGAACCGGGCCCGTTTCATCCCGGGCCGGGCGCTGGACGTGCTGCCGCGCCTGGCGGACGGCGGGTACGACCTGGTCTTCTGCGACGGGGACCGCACCGAGTGCCTGGACTACCTCGCTGAATCGTTGCGCCTGCTGCGGCCCGGCGGCCTGGTCTGCTTCGAGGGCGTCTTCGCCGACGGCCGTACGGTGGACTCGGCGGCCCAGCCCGCCGAGGTGCTCAGAGTCCGCGAGCTGCTGCGCACCGTGCGGGAGAGCCAGGAGCTGCTGCCGGCGCTGCTGCCGGTGGGCGACGGCCTGTTGTGCGCGGTGCGGCGGGGCGGCTGACGGACGTACGAAAGGCCCCGGTCCGGTCGCGTCGCCGCGTACCGCACCGGGGCCTTCCGGAAAAACAGGGGGCGTTCCGCCTCAGCCGACGACCTTCTTGAGTGCGTCGCCGAGCGCGTCGGCCTCGTCCGGAGTCAGCTCGACGACAAGCCGACCGCCGCCTTCGAGCGGAACGCGCATGACGATGCCCCGCCCCTCCTTGGTCACCTCGAGCGGGCCGTCGCCCGTCCGCGGCTTCATGGCCGCCATGCTCGTTCCCCTTCCTGAAACCAGCTCATCGTCGCCGACGGCCCTCTGGCATGGGCACGCATCACCGGCATCGAACACATTGCTTCCAGGTCATTATCCCGCATGGCAGGACCCGATGACCAACATCGGTCGGCATCGCTTGCGCAACGCGCTCTCGCAAAACCGTCCATTTCGGCGATACGCCTGCGATACTTCGCCACCGCACACCGCGACCGGGGCCGGCATTCTTTGACGCAGGTCACAGTGTTCCGGCGCGATGATCTCCGCCATGCTGGGCGGGACATCATCGACGGAGCCGCAAAGGGGACCCCTGCCATGGCCGACACCGTGCTGTACGAGGTGGCCGACGGACTCGCCACGATCACCATCAACCGGCCCGACGCCATGAACGCGATGAACACCGCGGCCAAGATCGACCTGCGGGACTCCCTCGTCGCGGCCGCGGAGGACACCGCCGTACGGGCGGTCCTGCTGACCGCGACGGGCAAGGCGTTCTGCGTGGGCCAGGACCTCAAGGAGCACCTCTCGGTGCTGGGCACCGAGCACACGATGAGCACCGTGCGCGAGCACTACAACCCGATCGTCCGCGCCATCGCCGGCATGCCCAAGCCGGTCGTCGCCGGCGTCAACGGTGTCGCGGCCGGGGCGGGTCTCGGTTTCGCGCTGGCGGCCGACTACCGGGTGGTGGCCGACACGGCGACCTTCAACACCTCCTTCGCGGGGGTGGCGCTCACCGCCGACTCCGGCGTCTCCTGGACGCTCCCCCGGGTGGTCGGCCCCGGCCGCGCCGCCGACCTGCTGCTCTTCCCGCGCTCGATCGGGGCGCGGGAGGCGTACGAGCTGGGCATCGCCAGCAAGCTCGTCCCGGCGGCGGACCTGGCCGCCGAGGCCGGGGCCGTCGCCCGCACCCTCGCGCAGGGCCCGACCCTGGCGTACGCGGCGCTGAAGCGGTCCCTGGCCTACGGGGCGTCCCACACCCTGGACGAGGCGCTGGAGAAGGAGGACGAGCTCCAGACGAAGGCGGGCGCCTCCGAGGACCACGGCATCGCGGTCCAGGCCTTCCTCGCCAAGGAGAAGCCGAAGTACCTCGGCCGCTGACCCCCGGGGTCAGGTGGTGGCCGCGCCTCGCGCCACGCAGTCGGCGAGGTGGTCGTCGACCAGGCCGCAGGCCTGCATCAGCGCGTATGCCGTGGTGGGGCCGATGAAGCGGAGGCCCTGTTTCTTGAGCGTCTTGGACAGGGCCGCCGACTCCGGGGTGACCGCGGGGACGTCGGCGAGCGTGCGGGGCACCGGGCGGGAGGCGGGGTCCGGGGCGTACGACCAGATCAGGGCGTCCAGCTCGCCGGGCGCCCAGCCGGCCAGGACGCGCGCGTTGGCCATAGAGGCGTCGATCTTGGCGCGGTTGCGGATGATGCCGGTGTCGGCCAGGAGCCGGTCGCGGTCGGCGTCGGTGAACTCCGCGACCGAGGCGATCCGGAAACCGGCGAACGCCCGCCGGAAGCCCTCGCGGCGCCGCAGGATCGTGATCCAGGACAGGCCCGACTGGAAGGCCTCCAGGCAGAGCCGCTCGAACAGGGCGTCGTCGCCGTGGACGGGACGGCCCCACTCCTCGTCGTGGTAGCGGACGTAGTCCTCGGTGGCCAGCCCCCAGGGGCAGCGCGGCTTCCCGTCCGGACCGGCCAGGGCCTGGCCGGTCACCGGCCCCGCTCCCCGCCGTCCGCGTCCCCGTCGTACGGCTCCTCGTCGTACGGGTCCTGGTCGTACGCGTCCCCGTCGTCGTACGCGTCGTGGCCCGCCCCGCCGGGCGCGTCCCCGGCCGCCCGGCCCGCGGGGGCACCCGCCCGGGCGTCCTCCAGCGCGGCCTGGAGCTCCGCGATCCGCGCGTCCCGCTCGGCGAGCTCGGCGCCGAGCCTGCCGAGGGCGTCGTCCACCTCCGCCATGCGGTAGCCGCGCGGCGCCAGCGGCAGCCGCAGCGCGTCGACGTCCGCGCGGTCGACGGGCCGGGTCAGCGGCAGCTGGTCCACCGTGTGCTCGGCCGGCACCTCGGGGAGCACCTCGCTCTCCCCTCCGCCGATCACGGCGAGGGTGACCGCGGCGACGACCACGACCATCGCTAGAGCCAAGAACCAGAACACGACCGTGCCTCTCCACCGGGAGCCAAAACCCAACGCTGCCGATCGTGCCATGCGCCACCGACCGTTAAGGTCGCAGGCGACGGATCGCGAGGAGGACAAACGGGATGCTGCGCTTGGGACGGCGTGAATTCGGGCCGCACGAGCCGGTGATCATGGCGATCGTGAACCGGACGCCCGACTCCTTCTACGACCAGGGGGCGACGTTCCGCGACGAGCCGGCGCTCGCCCGCGTCGAACAGGCGGTGTCGGAGGGTGCCGCGATCATCGACATCGGCGGGGTGAAGGCGGGCCCCGGCGAGGAGGTGACCGCCGCGGAGGAGGCCCGGCGCACGGTCGGCTTCGTGGCCGAGGTCCGCCGCCGGTTCCCCGACGTGGTGATCAGCGTCGACACCTGGCGGCACGACGTCGGCGAGGCGGTCTGCGAGGCGGGCGCGGACGTGCTGAACGACGCGTGGGGCGGGGTGGACCCGAAGCTCGCCGAGGTCGCAGCGCGGTACGGCGCGGGCCTGGTGTGCACGCACGCGGGCGGCGCGGAGCCGCGCACCCGGCCGCACCGGGTCGCGTACGACGACGTGATGGCGGACATCCTGCGGGTCACGCTGGGCCTCGCGGAGCGCGCCGCCGGGCTGGGCGTGCGCCGCGACGGAATCATGATCGACCCGGGGCACGACTTCGGGAAGAACACCCGGCACAGCCTGGAGGCGACGCGCCGGCTCGGCGAGATGGCGGAGACGGGCTGGCCGGTGCTGGTGTCGCTGTCCAACAAGGACTTCGTCGGCGAGACCCTCGACCGGCCGGTCAAGGAGCGGGTGCTGGGCACCCTGGCGACCACGGCCGTCTCGGCGTGGCTGGGCGCCCGGGTGTACCGCGTCCACGAGGTCGCCGAGACCCGGCAGGTGCTGGACATGGTCGCGTCCATCGCGGGGCACCGCGCCCCGGCGGTCGCCCGCCGGGGCCTGGCGTAGCGGGCCGCGCGCCCGGCGGTCCTGGGGAGTGTCCGGAAAGTATCGGCGTCCGCCCGGAGGGCGGGCCAGGCGAGACTTTACGGACACGACCTACGGCGTCTCGGGGATGTTGGGGCCGGTCTCCTTGGTGACCAGGGCGACCGCCTCGTCCACGTCGTCCGTGACGTGGAACAGCAGCAGGTCCCGTTCCGACGCCTTGCCCTGCGCGATCACCGTGTCGCGCAGCCAGTCGACCAGTCCCGACCAGTACTCCGTGCCGAACAGCACGATCGGGAAGCGGGTGACCTTGCGCGTCTGGACGAGCGTGAGGGCCTCGAACAGCTCGTCCAGGGTGCCGAGCCCGCCCGGCAGGACCACGAAGCCCTGGGCGTACTTCACGAACATCGTCTTCCGCACGAAGAAGTAGCGGAAGTTGACGCCGATGTCGACGTGCGGGTTCAGGCCCTGCTCGAAGGGCAGCTCGATGCCGAGCCCCACCGAGACGCCCTTCGCCTCCCGCGCGCCCTTGTTCGCGGCCTCCATGGCGCCCGGGCCGCCGCCCGTGATCACCGCGAAGCCCGCCTCGACCAGGGCCCGGCCGAGCCGCACGCCCGCCTCGTACTCCGGCGTGCCCGCCGGGGTGCGGGCCGAGCCGAAGACGCTGATCGCGCTGGGCAGTTCGGCGAGCGCGCCGAAGCCCTCCACGAACTCCGACTGGATGCGCATGACGCGCCAGGGGTCGGTGTGGACCCACTCGGAGTCGCCCGCCGTGTCCAGCAGCCGCTGATCGGTGGTGCCGGGCTGTACCTGTTCCCGGCGGCGCAGCACCGGCCCCAGCCGCTGCTCGGCCAGCGCACGCAGTCCTTCGGCCTCGGCCTCGGGGTTGCCCATGATCCGCTCCCTCCGCTGAACATCGTTTCCCGCTCAGGGTAGGACGACGCACGTGACAAAAGGCGAAATTACGGAGGTCAGGCAGTGAGCCAGTCGTACAGTCGCCGTTCACAGTGGGTGATCCTGTCGACGGCGACGTGCTCGTCCCGCTTGTGCGCGAAGAGCGGATCACCGGGGCCGTAGTTCACCGCGGGCACGCCCAGGGCGCTGAAGCGGGACACGTCGGTCCAGCCGAACTTGGGCTTCGCGGTGCCGCCGACGGCCTTCATGAACGCCGCCGCGGCCGGGTGCGACAGTCCGGGCAGGGCGCCGCCCGTGTGGTCGTCCACGACGAACTCGTCGACGCCGCAGTCCGCGAACACCTCCCGGACGTGCGCCTCGGCCTCCGCCATGGAGCGGTCGGGGGCGTAGCGGTAGTTGACGACCACGGTGCACTCGTCCGGGATGACGTTGGTGGCGACACCGCCCTGGATGCCGACCGCGTTCATGCCCTCGTGGTACTCCAGTCCGTCGATCACCGGGCGGCGCGGCTCGTAGGCGGCCAGCTTCGCGAGGATGGGCGCGGCGGCGTGGACGGCGTTGGACCCCATCCAGCTGCGCGCGGAGTGGGCCCGCTCGCCCTTGGTGCGCAGGTGGACGCGGAGCGTGCCCTGGCAGCCGCCCTCGACCTCGCCCACGGACGGCTCCAGGAGGATCGCGAAGTCGCCCTCCAGCCAGTCGGGGTACGCCTCGGCGACGTGGCCCAGGCCGTTGAGGTGGGCGGCGACCTCTTCGTTGTCGTAGAACACGAAGGTCAGGTCGCGGTTGGGCGCGGGGACCGTCGCGGCGATGCGCAGCTGGACCGCGACGCCCGACTTCATGTCGGAGGTGCCGCAGCCCCACAGGATGCCGTTCTCGTCGAGCCGCGAGGGCACGTTGTCGGCGATCGGCACGGTGTCGATGTGCCCGGCCAGCACCACGCGCTCCGGCCGGCCCAGGTGGGTCCGGGCCACGACGTTGTTGCCGTACCGGTCGACCGTCAGGTGCGGCAGGGCGCGCAGGGCCTGCTCGATGGCGTCGGCGAGGGGCTTCTCGGTGCCGCTGACCGACGGGAAGTCGACGAGCGCGGCGGTGAGCGCCGGACCGTCCTGGGTGAGGTCCAGCGTGGTGGCGGGCGTGGTCTCGGACATGGTGCCGAGCCTAACGCGGCCTCCAGTACGGTGGGCTCCGTGTCCGAGTCCACCCGCCTTCGCCGACCGAGGATCGCCGTCGCGCTCGCCGTCCTGCTGGCGCTGGTCGCGTACGTCGTCGTGCAGTACGTGACGGGCGGCAAGGACGCCCCGCACTGCGTCGTGGGCGGCGGGAACAGCACCTACCGGTTCACGCCCGAGCAGGCCTCCAACGCCGCGACGATCTCCGCCGTGGGGACGTCCCGCGGGATGCCGGAGCGGGCCGTCACCATCGCGCTGGCGACCGCCCTCCAGGAGTCGGCGCTGCGCAACATCCGGTACGGCGACCGCGACTCCCTCGGCCTGTTCCAGCAGCGCCCGTCGCAGGGCTGGGGCACCGAGAAGCAGATCCTCGACCCGGTGTTCTCCGCCGGGAAGTTCTACGACCACCTCGCCAAGGTCCCCGGCTACTCGCGGCTGCCGCTGACCGTCGCGGCGCAGCGGGTGCAGCGCAGCGGTTTCCCGCAGGCGTACGCGAAGCACGAGCCGGACGCCGCGCTGCTCGCCGCCGCCCTGACCGGGCGCTCGCCCGCGTCCCTGACGTGCACGGCCGGCAGCGGGCCGGTGCCGGCGGGCGACCCGGCGAAGGTGCGGGCGGAGCTGAAGCGGGCGTTCGGCGCGCTGCCGCCGGGCGGTGCGGCGCCCGACATCTCCGTACCGGTGGGGGCACGGGCCGCCGGAACGGCCGGCCCCGAGGGGGCGACGTCGGCGGGCGGGTCGCGCGCCGGGTGGGAGCTGGCGCAGTGGGCGGTGGCCCGGGCGGACGCGCTCGGCCTCGCGGAGGTCTCGTACGCGGGCCGGGTCTGGAGCGTGGAGCGCTCGGAGGACGGCTGGCGCCCCGCGGACGGCTCCTCGCCCGCGGACGAGGTCCGCATCCGCGTCGCGGGGTGAGCCGGGTAGGCGTCGTCGGGTGACGCAGGCGCGGGCGCCGTCGGTGGGGGCGTGGCCCCTCCGGGCTCACCTCCTCGGGGCCGGCGGCCTCGGGTCACGCGTCAGGGAGCCCCGGTAACGCCGCCGGTCCCCTGCGGGGGCGACCCTGCACGGCCCCGCCCGGCCGTCCGGCGGGTGCGGAAGCCGGTCGGGCGCGTGTACGGGAATTCACCCGTCGGGTGCATGGCGCCCCGCGCCGCCGGGGCTCATGCCAGGGGCGCCCCTCCCGGCGCCAATTGCCTTGCGAGCAAAGGGAAGTGACGGTTCCTCAGGACTCTGGGAATTCGCTCGTTTGCCCGGGTTTACGGCGGACCGATAATGCGACGCATTACCAACTCTTTACCTTTGCCCACCGCAACCTTCCCCGCCCTCCGACCGGTTGTCACAGCGTCCGATCGTCGGACAGGCACCACAGTCAACGACCTCTCCCGTCGAAGGAGCACCATGTCCCTCCCCCTGACCCGTCGGATCGCCCGTGCCGCGCTGCTGCTCGCAGCGGGCGCAGCTCCCGTGGTCGGTGCGGCCGGCTCCGCGAGCGCCGTGGACCTTCCCAACGCCCCCGAGCTGGGCGGCGTGAGCAGCCTCGACACCGCCTCGGCGACCGAGACGCTCAGCGGCGCCTCCGAGAGCTCGACCGGCATGGTCGGCCAGGCCGGCGGCCAGGCGGTCCAGCAGGCCGTGCCCGCCGCGGGCCAGACCGTCGCCGAGACGGGCGAGGCCACCACCCCGGTCGCGCAGAAGGCCGCCGGTGACGCGGCGGGCAACGCCAGCGAGCTGGTCGGCGGGGCCGCGGGCGCCGCGCCCACCGACGCGCTCGGCGGCGGCCTGCCGGTGAACACCCTTCCGGCGCTCGGCCAGTAGGCGTACGTGCGAAGGGCCCGGGGAGATCCCTCCCCGGGCCCTTCGCACGTCTCAGCCCAGGCGCTTGACCGCGGCCTCGACCCGCTCGTCGGTGGCCGTGAACGCCACCCGCACGAACCGCTCCCCCGCCGGGCCGTAGAAGTCGCCCGGCGCCACCAGGATGCCGAGCGACGCCAGGTGGGCCACCGTGTCCCAGCAGGCCTCGTCCCGGGTCGCCCACAGGTACAGGCTCGCCTCGCTGTGCTCGACGCGGAAGCCGTGCGCCTCCAGGGCGGTGCGCAGCGCGGCGCGCCGGGCCGCGTACCGGGCCCGCTGCTCGGCGACGTGCGTGTCGTCGCCGAGCGCGGCGACCGTGGCCGCCTGCACCGGCGCGGGCGTCATCATGCCGCCGTGCTTGCGGATCTTGAGCAGCTCGCCGAGCACGGCCGCGTCGCCCGCGACGAACGCGGCGCGGTAGCCGGCCAGGTTCGAGCGCTTCGACAGCGAGTGGACGGCGACGATCCCCTCGTACGAGCCGCCGCACACGTCGGGGTGGAGCACGGAGACCGGGTCGGCCTCCCAGCCGAGCTCCAGGTAGCACTCGTCGCTGAAGACCAGCACGCCGTGCTCGCGCGCCCAGGCGACGATCCGGACCAGCTCGTCCTTGGGGATGACCTTGCCGGTCGGGTTGGACGGCGAGTTCAGCCACAGCAGCTTCAGCCCGGCCGGGTCCAGCTCCGTCGGGTCGTCGTACACCACCGGCGTCGCGCCGCAGAGGCGTGCGCCGACCTCGTACGTCGGGTAGGCGAGCCGCGGGTAGGCCACCGTGTCGCCGGCGCCCAGCCCCAGCTGGGTCGGCAGCCAGGCCACCAGCTCCTTGGAGCCGACGACCGGCAGGACGTTGGTGTGGGCGAAGCCGCGCGCCCCGAGGCGCCGCTCGCACCAGCCGGTGAGCGCGTCGCGCAGCTCCGGCGTCCCCCACACCGTCGGATAGCCCGGCGAGTCCGCGGCGTCCACCAGGGCCCGCCGGATCACCTCGGGAACCGGGTCGACCGGCGTGCCGACGGACAGGTCCACGATGCCGTCCGGGTGGGACGCGGCCGTCTGCTTGTACGGCTCGAGCCTGTCCCACGGGAAGACCGGGAGGCGGGAGGAGACGGGGGAGGACACGGTGCTCGCTTTCTCGTACGGAGGGTGAAACGCGTCGGTCCCGTACAGCGGCGGGGCCGTACGGGACCGAGGGTGTGCGATCAGCCGTTCTGCGGCGGCAGGGCGGCGATGAAGGCGTGGTCGCGCTCGATCAGGCCGAGCTTCGAGGCACCACCGGGCGAGCCGAGGTCGTCGAAGAACTCGACATTCGCCTTGTAGTAGTCCTTCCACTCCTCGGGAGTGTCGTCCTCGTAGAAGATCGCCTCGACCGGGCAGACCGGCTCACAAGCACCGCAGTCGACGCATTCGTCCGGGTGGATGTACAAGGACCGCTGGCCCTCGTAGATGCAGTCGACGGGGCACTCCTCGATGCATGCCTTGTCCTTGACGTCGACACAAGGCTGCGCGATGACGTAGGTCACGCTGGTCGTTCCTCCTCGGTAGGGCTGTGTGCGCGGGAGCGCGGCGTCGTCGATGCCCGCCCCTAGTATCTCCGTTCTTGGGACGGAACCGAACAGGAGGGGCTGACACAGCTGTGGAATTCACTGCGGGCGGACGGCTGGAGGTCCGTATCACCCCTTCTGACGTGGGGAAAAGAGTGTCCGTCCGCCGGTTGAGCGACCCTGGAGCCCTTCCGGAGAAGTTCACCGACACGGTTGGTGTTCTCACATCATGGAACGAAGGTGTGGTGGTGATCACACGCCGGACCGGTGAGACCGTCCGTATGCCGGAATCGTCGCTGGTCGCGGGCAAGGTCGTGCCCGCGGTGCCCGCCCGCCGCAGGGGTCCCGCCGCCGGTTTCGGCGAACTCGCGCGGGTGACCGCGCGGGCCTGGCAGCCGGTGGAGAGCGAGCCGCTCGGCGAGTGGACGCTGCGGGCGGCCTCGGGGTTCACCCGACGGGCGAACTCGGTGCTGCCGCTCGGGGATCCCGGCATGCCGCTGGACGACGCGCTGGCACGCGCGCGTGCCTGGTACGAGGAACGGGGCCTGCCCCCGTACGTCCAGACGGCGACCGGGGCGGAGGGCACGCAGGAGCTGCTGTGCGCGGCGCTGGAGGAGCGGGGCTGGCGCCGGGAGGTCACCGCGGAGGTGCGGATCGGGGCGCTGGCGCCGATCGGGGACCGCCCCGCCGAGGGCGTACGGCTGTCCCGGTCTGTGGACGAGGCGTGGCTGGGCCGCTACAACCGCTCTGCGGCCGCCGGCCCCCACGTGCGGCACGTTCTGGGGGCCGGTCCCTCGGTGTGGTTCGCCACCGTGCCGGGCGCCGGTGATCTGCCCGCCGCCATCGGGCGGTGCGTGGTGGACGGGCGGTGGGCCGGGTTCATGGCGGTCGAGGTGGACCCGGCGTCCCGCAGGCAGGGGCTGGGCACGGCCGTGATGGCGGCGCTGGCCGGGCGGGCGCTGGAGGAGGGCGCGTCGGCGGCGTGGCTCCAGGTGGAGTCGGACAACGACGGCGCCCTCGCCCTGTACGAGGGGATGGGTTTCGCCGTCCACCACCTGTACCACCACTTCCGATCGCCCGAAGCGGGTACGTGACGCGTATGCACACCACGGAGTGGCGCCACCGGTTCGCCGAGGAGGTCCGCGAGGAGCGGCCGGACCTCGCGACGCTGTGCCTGCTCATGGGCGCGGAGGCCGACCCGGGGCTGGGGCAGGCCGGGATGGACGCCGCCGACATCGAGCTCGACCGGCTCGCGGGCCTGCTGCCGTACGGGCTGCGCTCCCCGCGCGCGTGGGTGGGCGCGCTGACCGGCCTCCTCGGGGAGCGGTACGGCTTCCACGGCACCCCCGCGGACTACCAGCGCCTGGAGTCGTCGCTGCTGCACGAGGTGCTGGACCGGCGCCGGGGGCTGCCCATCCTGCTGTCGGTGGTGTGGATCGAGGTCGCGCGGCGGGCCGGGGCCCCGGTGTACGGGGTGGCGCTGCCGGGGCACTTCGTGGTCGGGTTCGGCGACCCGGAGGAGCGGGTGCTGGCCGACCCGTTCGCCGGCGGCCGGGCGCTGACCGGGGCGGACGCCGAGCTGCTGGTGGCGGGGGCGACCGGGGAGCGGCTGAGCCCCTCCATGCTGGCCCCCGCCGACCCGTTGCAGATCGTGCAGCGGATCCTCAACAACATCCGCGCCTGGGCCTCCGTGCGCCCGGAGCGCTCGGACGTGGCCCTGTGGGCGGTCGAGCTGTCCCTGCTGCTCCCGGCGCACCCGGCCCGGCTGCGGTTCGAGCGCGCCCAGCTGCTGGTCCAGCGCGGCGACTTCCTGACGGGCGCGGCGGAGATGGACGCCTACGCGGAGGTCGTCGACCCCGTCGAGCCGAGCGTCGCGGAGTCGGTCCGCCACCGCGCCCGCGCGGCCCGGGCCCGCCTGAACTGACCGCGGTCAGTCGCGGTCGACGTGCTCGCGGACGATCTTGCCGGTCCGGGCGTCGACGTCGTACGTCGTCTTGTTCCAGTCGTTCGTCGTCACGACGTCGACGGACCACACCTCGTCGTCCAGCTGGACGGCGCTGACGGTGCCCTTCGTCCGGCCGGTGGCCGTCTGGGCGGCCTGCTGCGGGGTGACCGTGGCGGCGCCGAGCCGGGCGGCCCACTCCTGCTTGTCCTCGGCGTCCTGGTCCGGGTCGGTCAGCGAGGAGGTCACCTTGCCGGAGACGGCGTCGACGCGGACGGCGTGGGCCGTGCCGTCCTGGGCGGCGACCGTGGCCTCCCACTCGGGCGTGCGGGCGCCGGTACCGGGGCTGCCCGCGGGGCTGGGGCTGCCGGAGGCGGGGCGCGCCCAGGTCAGCTCGATGTCGGCGAGCTTGCCCCGCGGCACCTCGGCGACCGCCGTCGCGGCCGCCTTGTCCCACGTCACCTCGGTGGCCCCGAGCAGGGCCTTCCGCTCGGCCTGGTCCCGCGTCTGGCCGGGCGGCGACGCGGTGCCGGCGGGACTGCCGACCGGGGAGGGCGCGGCCGCGGGGCGCGGCGCGCGTTCCTCGCCGCAGGCGGTGAGGAGCGGGCCCGCCGCGACGGCGGCGGCCAGGGCGACGGAGAGGGTACGGAGGCGGAGCCGAGCGGTCATGTCCGCACCGGTAACCCCGGCGCCGCCCGGGCATGCCGGAGGCGCCGGGATTGAACCCGAAAGGCCCCCGTCCCTCAGGGGTGCGGGGGCCGGTCGCGGGGCCGGGGTCAGCCCTGCGGGTTGAGCTCGATCGTCTCGGTGCGCTCGGCGGGGGTCTTGCCGCGCAGGGCCGTCTGCATCGCGTGGGCCACGTCGTCGGCGGAGAGCTGGTGCTGCTTGCCGTCGCCCTTGGTGATCGTGATGCCGTCGAAGACGCCGTCGAGGAGTTCGTCGATCGCCTTCTTGTCGTAGACCTCGATCAGGCGGCCGTTGATCGGCTTCATGGACAGGATCTTCGGCAGGGACCGGTCGGGGCCGAACTGGATCTCCTTGCCCCCGGCCCGGATGGTGATGAGGCCGGACATCGCGGGCTCGGCGAACTCCTTCATCGCCCGGTCCAGTTCGGCCTGGGTGATGGTGGGTTCCCTGGTGGCGACGGGCAGTTCGACCGGGTTCGTCCGGCCGGTCTCGACCTGGGCGCGGTAGGCGTCCCGTACCGAGATCATGGAGCGCTGGACGTCGAGCGCCTTGCCCGCCTTGCCGGGTACGGCGACGGGCTCGCCCGGCTCGAACCTGATGGTGCCCTCGGTGACCGAGCCGGAGGTGCCGGCCAGGTCGGTCAGGGCGACGCCCAGCTTCTCCTCGTCGACCGGGATGACCGGCTGGGCGACCCGCTCGCCGCCGAAGAGCGAGCCGATCACGGAGACCGGGTTGTAGTCGGCGCCCGCGGCGGCGCGGACGGTCTCCTGGGCGTCCAGGGACAGGCCGGCCTTGTCCGGGGCGAGCTGCACCTTCTTGCCGCCCACGTCGAGCTGGAGCGGGGCCGACGCGTGGTCGCCGAAGGCGGTTTCGAGCTTCTGGACCGCCTGCTCCTTGGTGCCGCCGCCGATGTCGACGCCGAGGACGGTGGTGCCCTTGGGGACTTCGGAGTGGTTGAGGAGCAGACCGGCGCCGTAGGCGACCCCCGTCAGCGCGACCACCGCCACGCCGAGCAGGACCAGCTTGGAGCGGCCCTTCTTCTGCGGCCGGGCGGCCGCCGCCGGGGCGGGCGCGGGAGCCGGGGCGGGGGGCGCGGGGGGCGCCGCGGCGGGCTCGGGGTCCTCGTACCCCGAGGGGTCCGGGTAGCCCGCGGGGCCGCGGTCGGCGGCGACCTGGGCCGGGCCCGAGACCGGGAACGGCGAGGCGGCCCGGTGCTCCGGCGTGACCACCGGGATGCCGCTGGTGAGCGTGTCGCCCGAGACGTGCCCGCCGGGCGGCGGGCCCTGGTCGTACGACGGCTCGAAGTCCGGCTCCGGCGCGGGCTGCTGGGGCGTCAGTACGGCGGTGTCGTCGGACATCCACGGCACGGCGCCCATGCCGCCGGTCACCGGCCCGGTCGTCGGACCGCTGGGCTGCGCGGGGCCGGTCCCGTACGCCGGGCCGTTCCCGGGCGCCGGGCGGCCGGGGGCCCCCGTGTCGGCCGCGAGATCGGCGAGGGAGCTGTGCGGGCGCGGGGCGTCGGCCCGCGGGGCGGGCGCGGGCACGGAGGGCGCCGCACCGGCCGGCGGACCGGCGGCGGGCGCCGGGGCGGGTGCGGGGGCCGGGGGCTTGCGGGGGGCGAACCAGTCGCTGGTCGGCTTCTCGTCCGCCGGGGCCGCGGCGGCGGCCGGGGCCGGCGGCTCCTGCGCGGGCTTCGGCGCCTCGGCGGCGGGCCGGCGCTCCGCGGCGGGCCGGGGTGCTGGGGCGGCACCCGCGTCGGTCCCGGCGGCGGAAGCGGCGCCGTCCGTCTCGGTCACCGGCTTGCGCACGACGACCGGCGGGATCGGCCGCGAGCCCGGGATGTTGATCCGGATGCGGGTGGTCAGCGTGGTCTCGGTCCTGGGCTCGTCCGGCTCGGCGGCGGCTCCGGCGCCTTCCTCGGTCGCGTCCTGCGTCGGGTGCAGCGACGGATACTGGCGCGATCCGTACGGCGGTGTCCCCGAGGGGTACGCGGCTCCGCCGCGCCCCTGGGGGCCGGAGGACGAACTGTCAGTTTCACGACTCAAAGCAGGTTCTCCCGGTTGGCTCCGCCGCCCGCTCTTACACGTGCGGGCGCTCGGCGGCGCGCACCACCATACTGGCCACCGCCGCCGGGTATCCCACGACCGGGCGAACCCGATCGGTCATTCCGGCCCAAGTCAGGGCACGTCACATGCCGGGTGACCCGGTTCGGCCGTCCCGATGCGGGAGCCGCGGGATCGTGGCGCACATCACAGCGACGACCATGCCGCCGAGGACATACACCAGCTCGGCGACACCGCCCCAGAACAGCTGGTCGCCCTCCGGCCGGCCGAGGCTCAGCAGGACCACGGCGACGAGCCAGCCGCCGCCCGGGACGAGCACGCCCACCTGGGTGCCCGTCGCCCGCATCCCGCCGTAGAAGAGTCCCGCGCACGCGGTGAGCGCCAGCAGCAACCCGCCCGGGAACCAGGCCGATTGCACCAGTGCCCCGGCGAGGCCGACCACGATCCCGAGCAGGAAGAGACCCGCGTAACCGGCGACGCGCCCGGCCTGCGCGGTGCCGCTCATGACGTCACCCCGGCGAACAGGTCGTCCTCCCGCCGGCCGGCCGGGGCGCCCGGCTCGCCCTGGACCAACTGGTAGTACTCCGTGGCGAACACGGGCTGGCCCAGACCGTTGGAGAGGGCGAAGAAGTCCCCCTCGACGGCGATCTGCGTGGCGTGGGCGCGCATCGCGGCCACCTTCCGTTCCGCGTGTGCGGCGCCGCCGATCTCGGTCGTGACCAGCTCGTCGTCGACGACGCCCGGCACGTCGCCGACGGTGCCCGCCCGCGGGAACACGTTCGCCGCGCGCAGCCGGGCGAAGCCCTCTTCGGCGACGCTGCGCGGCACCCGGTTCCAGTAGGTCTTGGCGATCCGGTGGGGGGCGCCCAGGTCGCGGCGGAAGGCCGGCTCGGCGGCCAGTTCGGCGGCGCGCACGGCGACGCGGTGGGCCTGGATGTGGTCGGGGTGGCCGTAGCCGCCGTCCGGGTCGTACGTCACCAGGACCTGGGGGCGGACGGACCGGATGATCTCGACCAGGTGGGTGGCGGCGTCGTCCACGTCCGTGTTCCAGAAGGCGCCGTCGCGGTGGTTCTGCTCGGCGCCCATCATCCCGGAGTCGCGGTAGCGGCCGGGCCCGCCCAGGAAGCGGTGGTCGGTGACGCCCAGCTCCTTCATCGCGTCGGCCAGTTCGCCGACGCGATGGGGTCCGAGCCGGTCCTCCCGGTCGGGCGCCAGGTGGGCGAGGGCGGGCGGGATGACCTCGCCCTCCTCGCCGCGTGTGCAGGTCACCAGGGTGACCAGGGCACCCTCGGCCGCGTACCTGGCCATGGTGGTGCCGTTGTTGATCGACTCGTCGTCGGGGTGCGCGTGCACCAGGAGCAGACGACGGGCGGGGAGTTCCGTCATACGGACACCCTAGAACGTGGCGCCTAGAACTTGAGGCCGCCGATCATGCCCGCCACGTTGGTGGTCAGCTCGCTGATGGTCGGGGCGATGGAGGAGCTCGCCAGGTAGAAGCCGAGCAGCATGCAGACGACCGCGTGGCCGGCCTTCAGGCCGGACTTCCGGATCAGCAGGAAGACGACGATCGCCAGCAGCACCACCGCCGAAATCGAGAGTGCCACGGCGGTTCACCTCCATACGTGTTCGTTCCGGACGGGCAGGGCGCACGTGCCGGAGGGTACATACCCACCCGGTGCTACGGATCATAACTATCCGTTCCCACGCATCGATCGGTGCACGGCAGCACATGGGGGCGCACGACCGCTAGTTTCGGTCGTATGACCTCCAGGCAACAGCTCTCATTCCCTCGCCAGTACGCACGGACTCAGCGCTACTCCCTTGGTGTTCCCCGGGCGTTCACCGTCTCTCCCGACGGCTCCCGGGTCGTCTTCCTCCGCTCCCCCTCCGGTACCGACAGAGCGAACCGGCTCTGGGTGCTGGACCTGGACGACGGCATGCGGGAGCGGGTCGCCGCCGACCCGGAGGCCCTGCTGGGCGGCGCGGAGGAGGAGTTGTCGCCCGAGGAGCGGGCGCGCCGGGAACGCAGCCGGGAAGGCGCGGGCGGCATCGTGGGGTACGCGGTGGACGGGGCCGTCGAGTTGGCGGCGTTCGCGCTGTCGGGGCGGCTGTTCGTGGCGGAGCTGCGGGCCGGGACGGCGCGGGAACTGCGCGTACCGGGACCGGTGATCGATCCGCGGCCCTCGCCGGACGGGCGGCTGGTCGCGTATGTGAACGGGGGCGCCCTGCGGGTGACGGACGCCGGTGGCGGGGGTGACGACCGGGCGCTGGCCGAGCCGGAGGGCGAGCACGTCACCTACGGGCTGGCGGAGTTCGTCGCGGCGGAGGAGATGGGCCGCTCGCGCGGGTTCTGGTGGTCGCCGGAGTCGGACCGGCTGCTGGTCGCGCGGGCGGACGACGCTCCCGTACAGCGCTGGTGGATCTCCGACCCGGCGCATCCGGACCGGGAGCCGGTGAAGGTGGCCTATCCGGCGGCGGGCACGGCCGACGCGGAGGTGTCGCTGTGTCTGCTGGGCCTGGACGGTACGCGTACGGAGGTCGAGTGGGACCGGGCGCGCTACCCGTACCTGGCGCGGGTGCACTGGTCCTCGGGCGGGGCGCCGCTGCTGCTGGTGCAGGCGCGTGACCAGCGCACCCAGCTGTACCTGGCGGTGGACCCGGCGACGGGGTCGACCCGGACGGTGCACGTCGACGAGGACCCGGACTGGCTGGAGCTGCTCGGCGGGGTGCCCGCGTGGGCGCCGGACGGGCGGCTGGTGCGGATCGCCGACGAGGGCGGGGCGCGGGTGCTGGCGGTCGGCGACCGGACGCTGACGGGCCCGCAGCTGCACCTGCGGGCGGTGCTGGACGTGGGCGAGAACGACGTGCTGGTGTCGGCGTCGGCGGGCGAGGAGGCCGCGGAGCCGGAAATTGGCGAGATTCATGTGTACCGGGTCAACGAGCTGGGCGTGGAACGCGTCTCGGACGGGCCCGGTGTGCACGCGGCGGTCCGGTCGGGCGCGGTGACGGTGCTGGCGTCGGCGCGGCCGGGTGAGCCGGGGACGACGGTGCGGGTGTTGCGGGAGGGCAAGCCGGTGGCGGAGGTGGTGTCGTACGCGGAGCGGCCGGGGCTGTCGCCGCGGCTGACGCTCACCGAGTCGGGTCCGCGGCGCATCCCGTGCGCGGTGCTGCTGCCCCGGGACCACCGGGAGGGCGACGGTCCGCTGCCGGTGCTGCTGGATCCGTACGGCGGGCCGCACGGGCAGCGGGTGGTGGCCGCGCACAATCCGCACCTGACGTCGCAGTGGTTCGCCGAGCAGGGGTTCGCGGTGGTGGTGGCGGACGGGCGGGGCGCGCCGGGGCGTTCGCCGGGCTGGGAGAAGGCCGTCAAGGACCGGCTGACGCTGACGCTGGACGACCAGATCGAGGCGCTGCACGGGCTGGCGGACCGGTTCCCGCTGGACCTGGGCCGGGTGGCGATGCGGGGCTGGTCGTTCGGCGGGTACCTGGCGGCGATGGCGGTGCTGCGGCGGCCGGACGTGTTCCACGCGGCGGTGGCGGGTGCGCCGATGTCGGACCTGCGGCTGTACGACACGCACTACATGGAGCGGTACCTGGGGCTGCCGGAGGAGGCGCCGGAGGTGTACGCGGCGAATTCGCTGATCACGGACGACGGTCTGTCGGCTCCGGAGAACCCGCACCGGCCGCTGATGATCATCCATGGATTGGCGGACGACAATGTGGTGGCGGCACACACGCTGCGGCTGTCGTCGGCGCTGCTGGCGGCGGGCCGCCCCCATGAGGTGCTGCCGCTGACGGGCGTGACGCATATGACGCCGCAGGAGCAGGTGGCCGAGAACCTGCTGCTGCTCCAGGTGGACTTCCTGAAGCGGTCGCTGGGCCTGGCGTAGGGAACGGTGACCGGCCCGGGGTGCCTGGCGCGCCCCGGCCGGGTCACCGCGGCGCGTCGCCGGGGACGACGTGGCGTTCCTCGGCGAAGTGGCAGGCGGAGTCGTGCCGGGCCGGGGTGTCCGTGTCGCGGAAGGCCGCCGGGACCGCGAGGAGCGGCACCTCCGTCGCGCACCGCTCGCGCGCCTTCCAGCAGCGGGTGCGGAAGCGGCAGCCGGAGGGGATGTCGGTGGGCGAGGGCACGTCGCCGGCCAGCAGGATCCGCTCGCGCTGCTCCCGGGCTTCGGGGTCGGGTACGGGGACCGCCGAGAGCAGTGCCTGGGTGTACGGGTGGGTGGGGTGGTCGTAGATCTCGCGGTCGGTGCCGGTCTCGACGATCCGGCCGAGGTACATCACGCCGACCCGGTCGGAGATGTGCCGGACGATCGACAGGTCGTGGGCGATGAACACGTAGCTGAGGCCGAACTCGTCCTGGAGCTTCTCCATCAGGTTGACGACCTGCGCCTGGACGGAGACGTCGAGGGCGGAGACGGGTTCGTCGGCGACGATGACCTCCGGCTGGAGGGCGAGGCCGCGGGCGATGCCGATGCGCTGGCGCTGGCCGCCGGAGAACTGGTGCGGGTAGCGGTTGATGTACTCGGGGTTGAGCCCGACGACGTCCAGCAGTTCCTGCACCTTGCGGCGCCGGTCGCCCTTGGGGGCCACCTCGGGGTGGATCTCGTACGGCTCGCCGATGATGTCGCCGACCGTCATCCGCGGGTTGAGCGAGGTGTACGGGTCCTGGAACACCATCTGGATGTTGCGGCGCACGGCCTTGAGCGCCCGGCCGGACAGCTTGGTGATGTCCTCGCCCTTGTAGAGGATCCGGCCGGACGTGGGCCGTTCCAGACTGACGAGCATCCTGGCGACGGTGGACTTGCCGCAGCCGGACTCGCCGACGATGCCGAGCGTCTCGCCGGGCCGGAGGGCGAAGGACACCCCGTCGACGGCCTTGACGGCGCCGATCTGCTTGCGGAAGAGGATGCCGCGGGTGAGCGGGTAGTGCTTGACGAGGTCGCGCACCTCAAGAAGAGGAGGCATCGAGCGTCTCCTCCCAGAAGTGGCAGGCGCTGCGCCGGTCGCCGGACACCTGGTACAGCGGCGGTTCGTCGGTCCGGCACACGTCGCGGGCGCGGGGGCAGCGGGGGTGGAAGGGGCAGCCGGGCGGGATGGCGGTCAGGTTCGGCGGGAGGCCCTTGATGGCGTACAGCTCGCGTCCCTTGTGGTCCAGGCGCGGGATGGAGTCGAGCAGGCCCTGGGTGTAGGGGTGGGCGGGCGCCTTGTAGATGTCGTGGACGGGCGCGGTCTCGACGATCCGCCCGGCGTACATCACGGCGATCCGGTCGGCGACGTCGGCGACGACGCCCAGGTCGTGGGTGATGAGGATGAGGCCCATGTCGAGTTCCCGCTGGAGCTCGGCGAGGAGTTCCATGACCTGCGCCTGGACGGTGACGTCGAGGGCGGTGGTGGGTTCGTCGGCGATGATGAGCGCCGGTTCCAGCGCCATCGCCATGGCGATCATGATGCGCTGGCGCATGCCGCCGGAGAACTGGTGCGGGTACTGGCCGACGCGCTCGCGGGCGGCGGGGATGCGGACGCGGTCCATCAGCTCGATCGCCTTGGCGCGGGCGTCCTTCCTGGACATGCCGCGGTGGACGGTGAACATCTCGCCGAGCTGGTCGCCGACGCTGAGGACGGGGTTGAGGGACGACAGCGCGTCCTGGAAGATCATCGCCATCTCGGCGCCGCGTACGGTGCGCCGGGCGTCCTCCTTGAGTTTCAGCAGGTCCCGGCCCTGGAAGAGGACTTCGCCGCCGGTGATCCGGCCGGGCGGCATGTCGAGGATTCCCATGACGGCCTGGGCGGTGACGGACTTGCCGGAGCCCGATTCGCCGAGCACGGCGAGCGTCTCGCCGGCGTCGACGGAGTACGTCACGCCGTTGACGGCCTTGGCGATCCCGTCACGGGTGCGGAACTCCACGTACAGGTCGCGCACTTCGAGCAGCATGGTGGACCTACCGCAGCTTGGGGTCGAGGGCGTCGCGCACCGCGTCGCCGAGCATGATGAACGCGAGGACGGTGATGCTCAGGGCGCCGGCCGGCCACAGCAGCATGTGCGGGGCGTTGCGGATCTGCGGGGCGGCGTTGGAGATGTCGATGCCCCAGGAGACGGTGGGCGGCCGCAGTCCGACGCCGAGGAACGACAGGGTCGCCTCCAGCGCGATGTACGTGCCGAGGGCGATGGTGGCGACGACGATGACGGGTGCGACGGCGTTGGGCGCCACGTGGCGCAGCAGCATCCGGCCGCTGCCGGCGCCGAGGGCGCGGGCGGCCTGGACGTAGTCGTTCTGCTTGGCGGTGATGACCGAGCCACGGGCGATACGGGCGAGCTGGGGCCAGCCGAGCAGCACGATGAAGCCGACGACGGGCCAGACGGTGGAGCTGGTGACGACGGACAGGAAGACCAGGCCGCCGAGGACGACGGGGATGCCGAAGAACACGTCGGCGATCCGGGACAGCAGCGCGTCCCACCAGCCGCCGTAGAAGCCGGCGAGCCCGCCGAGGAGGCTGCCGAGCAGGGCGGCGCCGAGGGTGGCGCAGACGCCGACGGTGATGGAGGCGCGCGCCCCGTACACGGTGCGGGTGTAGACGTCACAGCCCTGGGTGTCGTAGCCGAAGGGGTGGCCGGGGGCGGAGCCCTGTTGCGACTTGGACAGGTCGCAGCGGAGCGGGTCGGCGCTGGTGAGGATCTGCGGCCAGATCGCGATCAGGACGAGGAAGACGATCAGGGCGGCGGAGAGGAGGAAGACGGGGTTGCGGCGCAGCTGGTGCCAGGCGTCGGACCAGAGGCTGCGGGGCTTGCCGGTGGAGCCGCGCAGGGTCTCGGCCTCGCTCATGGCGAGGTCCATGGCGCCGCCCGCGCCGGTGGGGGCGACGGCCTCCTTGGGGTTCTCGTACGGGTCGGGCTCAGGCATAGCGGATCCTCGGGTCCAGGACCGCGTACAGCAGGTCGACGAGCAGGTTCGCCACCAGGAAGACGATCACGAGGATGGTCACGAAGCCGACGACGGTGGGGGCGTTGTTGCGCAGGATGCCCTGGTAGAGCTGGTAGCCGACGCCGTGAATGTTGAAGATGCGCTCGGTGACGATCGCGCCGCCCATGAGGGCGCCGATGTCGGCGCCGATGAAGGTGACGACCGGGATGAGGGAGTTGCGCAGCAGGTGGCGGGTGATGACCCGGCGGCGCGGCAGGCCCTTGGCGACGGCGGTGCGGACGTAGTCGGCGCGGACGTTCTCGGCGATGGAGGTGCGGCTGAGGCGGGTGACGTAGGCGAGGGAGACGAGGGCGAGGACGACGCCGGGGAGGATCAGTTCGTCGATGCGGGCGTCGGAGGAGACCGAGGGGCGTACCCAGCCCCAGGTGACGCCGAAGAGGAACTGGAGGAGGTAGCCGGAGACGAAGGTGGGGACGGAGATGACGACGAGGGTGAGGACGAGCAGGCCGGTGTCGAGAGGGCGGCCGCGCTTGAGGCCGCTGACGACGCCGAGGGTGATGCCGATGACGATCTCGATGACGATGGCGACGATGGTCAGCCGCAGGGTGACGGGGAAGGCGGAGGCCATCAGTTCGGTGACGGGCTGGCCGTTGAAGGCGGTGCCGAAGTCGCCCTGGAAGATGGCGCCCATGTAGAGGAGGTACTGCTTCCACAGCGGCTGGTCGAGGTGGAGGTCCGCGCGGATGCGGGCGGCGGTGGCGGGGTCGGGCGCCTTGTCGCCGAAGAGGGCCGCGACCGGGTCGCCGAGCGCGTACACCATGAGGAAGATGAGGAACGTGCTGCCGATGAACACCGGGATCATCTGGAGCAGCCGCCGGATCACATAGCGTCCCATGAGGGCTCCGGAGGATCGCTGGGGTCAGCTGACCTTGATCTGGTCGTAGACGGGGACGCTGAACTGGTTGAGGGTGACGTCGGAGAGCCGCTCGGAGTAGCCGGCGCTGCCGTTCTGGTACCAGAGGGGGATGGCCGGCATCTGTTCGGCGAGGATCTGCTCGGCGGCCTGGAAGTCCTTGACGGCGGCGGCCTGGTCGGCCTCGCTGTTGGCCTTGTCGACGAGGGCGTCGAACTCCTTGTCGCTGAACTTGCCGTAGTTGGAGGAGCCGCCGGTGTAGTAGAGCGGCTCCAGGAAGTTCTGGATGAGCGGGTAGTCGGCCTGCCAGCCGGAGCGGAACGGCCCGCTGAACTTGAAGGTGGTCTGCTGGTTGCGGAAGTCGGCGAAGGTGCCGATGGGGTTGACGGTGCAGACGGCGCCCTTGCCCAGCGCGTTGTTGACGCTGTTGCAGACGGCGTCCATCCAGGCGCGGTGGGAGCCGGTGTCGACGTTGGAGGTGAGCGTCACCTTGCCGCCGGGCAGGCCGCCGCCCTCCTCGATCAGCCGCTTGGCCTGGGCGGGGTCGTAACGGCAGGCGTCGCCGCAGATGTCCTTGTAGCCGCCGTCGGCGCCGAGGGCGGGTGAGGTCCAGTCCTTGGCGGGGGTGCGGGTGCCCTGGTAGATCTGCTTGGTGATCTCGTCGCGGTTGATCGCCATGGACAGGCCCCGGCGGACCTTCTCCATGCCCGCCTTGTTCCACTCGGGCCGGTAGAGCGGGAAGACGAGGGTCTGGATGATGAGGGCGGGCTGGTTGATGTAGCGGTCGCCCAGGTCGCTCTCGACGTTCTTCAGCTGCTGCGCGGGGACGTCGTCGACGAGGTCGAGGTTCCCGGCGATCAGGTCGGTGTAGGCGGTGTTGTTGTCGGTGTAGACGACGAGGTCGACGCCACCGTTCTGGGCCTTGTCCTCGCCGGTGTAGCCGTCCCAGCGGCGCAGTTTCATGCCGCTGCCGCGGGTGTAGGACTCGACGGTGTAGGGGCCGTTGCCGACGGGCTTGGCGAGCCAGGCGTCGTGGTCGGTGAAGAACGCCTGCGGCAGGGGCATGAACGCCTGGTAGCCGAGGGTCTCGGGCCAGGTGGAGAACTGTTCCTTCAGGGCGACGGTGAAGGTGCGGTCGTTCTTGACGACGAGCCCGCTCATGGTCCTGGCCTTGGCCGGACCGGAGGCGGGGTGGACGTCGTCGTAGCCGACGATGTCGCTGAAGAAGGGCGAGTTGGCCTGCTTGTTGTCGACGTGGGCGCCGTAGTTCCAGGCGTCGGTGAAGGACTTGGCCGTGACCGCCTCGCCGTTGCTGAACTTCCAGCCGGGCTTGAGCGTGACGGTGAAGTTCTTCGAGTCGGTGGTGGTGATGGACTCGGCGACCATGTCCTTGGCCTCGCCGGTCTTCGGGTCGTACTTCTTGAGGCCCCGGAAGAGCATGTCGAGGACCTTGCCGCCCTGGACCTCGTTGGTGTTGGCCGGCTCGATCGGATTCTGCGGGTCGCCCCAGGAGGAGCTGACGATCCCGTCGGCGCCCCCGGCACCGTTGCCGCCGCCGCAGGCGGTCGCCGCGAGGGCGACGGCCACCGCGCATGCGGCCCACTTGGCGTGCGTGGTGGCTCGGCGCATGGGTGCCTCCCGTGGGGTCCTCGGTCCGGTCCGGCCTAGGCCCACATATCACCGCATACCGGGTGATCGCGCACGTTGATCCGGGCCGTCCGGGCGCCGCACCACCCGCATGCGTGAGGTCACCGCACCACCCCGATGTACGAGTGGCACCCGCACCCTCGGCGTGCGGGGCGCCGCACCACCCGCACGCGTGAGGGCGCCCCGGGCCGTCACGGCCCGGGGCGCCCTCAGCTGCGTACCGGAGGGTCACGCCGCGTGGACGACGTCCTTCTCCTCGGCGAAGTGGCACGCCGACTCGTGCGCGGCCGGGCTGTCGGAGCCCTGGAAGCGCTCGGGGATCGCCAGCAGCGGCACCTCGGTGGCGCACTTGTCCTGCGCCTTCCAGCACCGGGTGCGGAAGCGGCAGCCGGACGGCGGGTTCGCCGGCGACGGCACGTCGCCGGTGAGGATGATCCGCTCCCGGCCCTCGCGGGCGTCCGGGTCGGGCACCGGGACCGCCGACAGCAGCGCCTGGGTGTAGGGGTGCGTCGGGTGGTCGTAGATCTGGGTGTCCGTGCCGACCTCGGCCATCTTGCCCAGGTACATCACGCCCACCCGGTCGGAGATGTGCCGGACGATCGACAGGTCGTGCGCGATGAAGAGGTAGGAGAGGTTGAACTCGTCCTGGAGCTTCTCCATCAGGTTGACGACCTGCGCCTGCACCGAGACGTCCAGCGCCGAGACCGGCTCGTCGCAGATGATGATCTCCGGGTTGAGGGCCAGGCCGCGGGCGATGCCGATGCGCTGGCGCTGGCCGCCGGAGAACTGGTGCGGGTAGCGGTTGATGTACTCGGGGTTCAGGCCGACGACGTCCAGCAGCTCCTGCACCTTGCGGCGCCGGTCGCCCTTCGGGGCCACCTCGGGGTGGATCTCGAAGGGCTCGCCGATGATGTCGCCGACCGTCATCCGCGGGTTCAGCGAGGTGTACGGGTCCTGGAACACCATCTGGATGTTGCGGCGGACCGCCTTCAGCGCCCGGCCGGACAGCTTGGTGATGTCCTGGCCCTTGTAGAAGATCTCGCCCGCGGTCGCCTTCTCCAGCATCATCAGCAGCTTGGCGACGGTGGACTTGCCACAGCCGGACTCGCCGACGATGCCGAGCGTCTCGCCCTGGTAGAGGTCGAAGGAGACCCCGTCCACGGCCTTGACCGCACCGACCTGCTTCTTGAACAGGATGCCCTGGGTCAGCGGGAAGTGCTTGACCAGGCCCCGCACCTGGAGGATCGGCTCGCCGCGCTCCACCGGGGCCTCGATGGCCGCGACGGAAGCCGTCTCGCTCGCCACGTCGACCGTCTCGACCTCGGTGACGTTCGGGGTCGCGTCCACGGCCTCGTCCTCTTTCCTGAGCTCAGCCATGGATCGTCTCCTTCCAGAAGTGGCACGCGCTGCCGCGGCCCGGCAGCTCGCCACCGTCCTGCTCGGTCACCGGCACCAGGGCCGGGATCTCCGTACGGCAGATGTCGTCCGCCTTGGGGCAGCGCGGGTTGAAGGCGCAGCCCGAGGGGATCTTCATCAGGTTGGGCGGCAGGCCCTTGATCGCGTACAGCTCCTGGCCCTTGAGGTCCAGGCGCGGGATGGAGTCGAGCAGGCCACGCGTGTACGGGTGCGCCGGGCGCTTGTACAGCTCGCCGACGGGGGCGTTCTCCACGATCCGGCCCGCGTACATCACCGCGATCTTGTCGGCGACGTCCGCGACCACACCCAGGTCGTGGGTGATGAGGATCATGCCCATGTTCTCCTCGCGCTGGAGCTCCGCGAGCAGGTCCATGACCTGGGCCTGGACGGTCACGTCGAGCGCGGTGGTCGGCTCGTCCGCGATGATCAGGTCCGGCTCCAGCGCCATCGCCATGGCGATCATGATGCGCTGGCGCATACCGCCGGAGAACTGGTGCGGGTAGTCGTTCACCCGCGCCGCGGCGGCCGGGATCTTCACCCGGTCCATCAGCTCGATCGCCTTGGCCTTGGCGTCCTTGCGGGACATGCCCAGGTGGACGCGGTACATCTCGCCGAGCTGGTAGCCGACGGTGAGCACCGGGTTCAGCGCGGAGAGCGCGTCCTGGAAGATCATCGCGATCCGGCGGCCGCGGATCTTGCGGCGCTCCTCGGCGGACATCTTGAGCATGTCCTCGCCGTGGAACAGGATCTCGCCCTTGGGGATCCGGCCGGGCGGCATGTCGAGGATGCCCATGATCGCCTGGGCGGTGACCGACTTGCCGGACCCGGACTCGCCGAGGACGGCGAGGGTCTCACCGGCGTCGACGCTGTAGCTCACGCCGTTGATGGCCTTGGCGACACCGTCGCGGGTGTGGAACTCCACGTGCAGGTCGCGCACTTCGAGGAGCGGGGCGTTCGGGGCGCTGGTGGCGCCGGACGCGCTCGTCTGCTTGTCGATGGTGGTCAACGTACGCCCTCCTAGCGCAGCTTGGGGTCGAGGGCGTCGCGCACTGCTTCGCCGAGCATGATGAACGCGAGGACCGTGATGCTCAGGAACAGCGACGGGAAGAGCACCATGTGCGGGGCGCTCAGGAAGCGGTCCTGGCCGTCACTGATCATCAGGCCCCAGGAGATGTTCGGGGCCTGGACACCGATGCCGAGGTACGAGAACGCCGCCTCGGCCGAGATGTACACGCCGAGGTTGATCGTGCTGACCACGATCACGGGGGCGAGCGCGTTCGGCAGGATGTGGCGCATCGCGATGCGCCAGCCGCCGGCGCCGAGCGCACGGGCGGCCATCACGTAGTCGTTCTGCTTGTTGGTGATCACCGAGCCGCGCATGATGCGGAACAGCTGCGGCCAGCCGAGCACGGCCATGATCAGCGAGACGGTGACGACGTTGCCGGAACCCAGCATCGCCAGCACGAGCAGACCGCCGAGCAGGGTCGGGATGGCGAACCAGATCTCGGTGAAGCGGGACACCAGGGCGTCCAGCCAGCCGCCGCGCAGACCGGCGACCATGCCGAGGACACCGCCGGCGAGCGTGGTCAGCACCGAGGTGAGGACACCGACGATGATCGAGTTGCGGGCGCCGTAGATCGTCCGGGCGTAGATGTCGCAGCCCTGGACGTCGTAGCCGAACCAGTGGGCGCCGCTGGGCGGGGTCACCGAGTTGGCCAGGTCGCAGAAGCCCTTGGAGTACGGGTCCTGGCTGGTGAACAGCTGCGGGAAGACCGCCATGACCAGCAGGAAGACGATCAGCACGGCGGAGACCAGGAACACCCAGTTGTGCATCAGGTCGCGACGCGCGTCGCTCCACATGCTGGCGACCCGCTCCGGCTTGTCCTCCTTGGTCCGCACGGGACCGCCGGGCGTGGCCGTCTTGACGGCCTCGCTCTCCTCAACGGTGGTGGAGGTGTTCTCAGGCATAGCGGATCCTCGGGTCGAGCACGGCGTAGAGCAGGTCCACGAGCAGGTTCGCGGCGATGTAG
Source organism: Streptomyces ficellus (assembly GCF_009739905.1). NCBI lineage: Bacteria > Bacillati > Actinomycetota > Actinomycetes > Kitasatosporales > Streptomycetaceae > Streptomyces > Streptomyces ficellus. The sequence goes on from NZ_CP034279.1 coordinate 2,598,320, forward strand.
ACGAGCACGAGCACGGTCACGATGCTGACGACGGTGGTGCCCTGACGCAGGTACACGGCCTGGTAGAGGGTGCCGCCGATGCCGGGGATGTTGAAGATGCGCTCGGTGATGATCGCGCCGCCCATCAGGGCGCCGAGGTCGACACCGAGGTACGTGACGATCGGGATCAGCGCGTTGCGCAGTCCGTGCCGGACGATCACGCGGGGACGGCTCAGGCCCTTGGCGGTGGCGGTGCGCACGTAGTCCGAGCGCATCGTCTCGATCATGCTGGTCCGGGTCAGTCTCGCGATGTACGCGAGGGACACCGAACCCAGCACCACGCCGGGGAGGATCAGGGTGGTGATGTCCTCGGCGTCGTAGGAGATCGGAACGAGCGCCCACTGCACGCCCAGCACCAGCTGGAGCACGTTGCCCAGGACGAACACCGGGATGGAGACCAGCAGGAGGGTCGAGAGCAGCACCAGGTTGTCGAGGAACTTGCCGCGGCCGAGCGCCGCGAAGACACCGGCGACGACGCCGACGACGGCCTCGACCAGGAAGGCGATACCGGCCAGTCTGAGCGTGACCGGGAAGGTCTCGCTCATGATCTCGGACACCTCGCGACCGGTGAAGTCGGTGCCGAAGTCGCCGGTCAGCACACCGGAGAGGTAGTACCAGTACCGCTGGTAGAGCGGGTCATTGAGGTGGTACTGCTCTCGCAGGATGGCTGCGATGTTCGGGTCTGCCTTCTTCTCGCCGGCCAGTGCCTGGATGGGGTCACCGGGCAGCAGGAAGACGAGGCAGTAGAGAAGTATTGTCGCGCCGAGCAGTACGGGTATCGCCTGCAGAAGACGCCTGATCACATAACGACCCATCAGGTCTCCAGTTGTACGGATACCGGGAGGGGCACACCAGCGGGCCCCGCCCCGGGTGAGGGGTAATCGACAACGGGACGGCAGAAGGGGGGTGACGGGGCGTAACCCCGTCACCCCCACTGCTGTCAGGGTCTCCGGGAGGAGACCCTCTCTACCGTCAGGCGGGGTTGACCGTGGTCCAGTCGATCTGGGTCATGTTGTCGATCCGCACGCCCGGCTTGAGGTTCTTGCTGAGGCCGGCGTTCAGCTTGTAGAAGTACACCGGCACGTACGGCATCTCCTTGAGGAGGATGTCGTCGGCCTGCTGGTACGCCTTGACCGCGGCGTCCTCGGTGGTCGCCGTGTCACCCTGGTCGAGGAGCTTCTCGACCTGCGGGTTGACGTAGCCCGAGTAGTTGGAGCCGTGCTCGATGGCGTCCTCGGAGAAGATCGGACGCAGGTAGTTCTCCGCGTGCGGGTAGTCCATGGACCACGCCAGGCGGAACGCGCCGCTGTACTTCTTGTCGCCGAGGTCGTTCAGGATGGCCTGGAACTGCTCGAACGGCTTGACCGTGACGGTCACACCGAGGTTCTTCTCGAGCTGGCCGGCGACGGCGGTGATCCACTCCTTGTGGCCGCCGTCGGCGTTGTAGCCGAGCTCCATCTTGTTGCCCGGCAGGCCGCCCGCGGCGTCGAACGCCTTCTTGGCGGCGGCGGGGTCGTAGTCGCACGCCGGGCCACAGGCGCCCTTGCGGTAGCCCGGGACCAGCGGGTTGATGAAGTCGTCCGCCGGCGTACGGGTGTTGACGAAGATCTTCTCGGTGATCGCCTTGCGGTCGATCGCCTGGGAGATGGCCTTGCGGATCTCCGGCTTGGCGTACGCCTTGTTGTACTTCAGCGGGAAGCCGATGTAGCCGACGCCCGAGTCGGTGCCCTGGATGTAACGGTCGCCCAGGTCCTTGGAGGCGGTCGTCATCGCGGACGTCGGGATGGTGTCCATGATGTCGACGCGGCCACCGAGCAGGTCACGGTAGGCGGTGTCCTGGCTGCTGTAGATCTTGAACGTGACGCCCGCGATCTTGAGCTGCTTGGCCTCGGGGTGCTTGTCGTACTTGACGGTCTTGATCTGCTGGTTGCGGACGAACTTGCCGTCCATCTTCAGCATGCCGTTGCCGATGGGCGCGGTCTCGAAGCCCTTGGGGTCCTTGAAGAAGGCCTTCGGCAGCGGGAAGAACGCGTTGAAGCCCAGCATGGTCTTGAAGGCGGAGAACGGCGCCGTGAGCGTGACCTCGAGGGTCTTCTCGTCGACGACCTTCAGGCCCTTCATCTTGTCGGTCGCGGGCTTCTTGCCCTCGCCCGGGTTCAGGTCGGCGTACCCGTCGATCTTGTTGTAGAGCGGGTTCGTCTCCTGCGTGTTCGCCTGGTTGGCACCGTAGTTCCAGGCGTCCGCGAAGGACTGCGCGGTGACGGGCTCACCGTTGTGGAACGTGTAGCCGTCCTTGAGCTTGATCGTCCAGACCTTGCTGTCCTTGGTCTCGATCGACGAAGCCAGGTCGAGCTGGGCCTCATTCTTCTCGTCGTACTTCACGAGGCCGGTGAACAGGGCGTTCATGACCTCGGAGCCCTCGGACTCGTACGTGTTCGACGGGATCAGACCGTTCTGGGGCTCGCCGAGCTCCATCACGACCTGACGGGCGCCCCCGCCCTTGCCTTCGCTACCGCCACCGCCACAAGCCGTGGCTGCCAGGGCGACGACTATCGCGCCCGCGACCCACTTGGCGCTCTTGGCACCGCGCATGGGTTCCTCCTCATGAGTCCACTTGTCACTACGAGAAGGGCACTTCGAAGTGGCATGCCGACACCCCTGACGGCGATGACCCAAGTGCCCCGAGTGTGCTCGTGAGTCGGCGCTCCCCACAGCGCGTGACCCATTGACCCGAGCTCAATGGAGCCAACTATTAAGTACGTCCGGGCCGTAAACCACACTTAAAGGGTCTCGTTTTGGCAACATCACCAAGGGGCCGAAGACCGAAATCCGGACAAAGCGAGCACAGACAGACACCCGCGAAACGGACCGTTAACACATGTTCCGGAGAGCGACGGTCGATATGCGGACGCTTCGGCAGGGAAAACACGTTGACGTGCGGCTCCCCCTCACCCCGGCGGGCGGCCCCCGCGGCCGGGGTCCGCGGGCGGGCCCGCCACCGGGCGGCGAAGGGCGCGGCCGCATGGAAAACTCCCCGCCGCGGAAGGGAATTACCCCTTCCAGGACGGGGAGTTGACGGCTCGGGAGCCGGGGCGGGCGGCCGGGGCCGGAGACCGGCCGTGGCTGCCGCCGCCGGGTGGGTCAGCCGTTCTTGGCGCGCGAGGCGGCGCGGGCGCGCTCACGCTGGTCCAGGTTCACCTTGCGGATGCGGACGGCCTCCGGGGTCACCTCGACGCACTCGTCGTCGCGGCAGAACTCCAGGGACTGCTCCAGCGACAGCTTGCGCGGCGGGACGATCGCCTCGAACGAGTCGGCCGACGACGACCGCATGTTCGTGAGCTTCTTCTCCTTGGTGATGTTGACGTCCATGTCGTCGGAGCGGGAGTTCTCGCCGACGATCATGCCCTCGTACACCTCGGTGCCCGGCTCGACGAAGAGCACGCCGCGCTCCTGGAGGTTGGTCATCGCGAAGGCGGTGACGGCGCCGGAGCGGTCGGCGACCAGCGAGCCGTTGTTGCGGGTCTGGAGCGTGCCGAACCACGGCTCGTGGCCCTCGTGGATGGAGTGCGCGATGCCCGTGCCGCGCGTCTGCGTCAGGAACTCCGTACGGAAGCCGATCAGGCCGCGGGAGGGCACCACGAACTCCATGCGGACCCAGCCGGAGCCGTGGTTCGACATGTTGTCCATGCGGCCCTTGCGGACGCCCATGAGCTGCGTTACGGCGCCCATGTGCTCCTCGGGCACGTCGACGGTCATGCGCTCGACCGGCTCGTGGACCTTGCCGTCGACCTCCTTGGTGACCACCTGCGGCTTGCCGATGGTCAGCTCGAAGCCCTCACGGCGCATCTGCTCGACCAGGATGGCCAGCGCCAGCTCGCCGCGGCCCTGCACCTCCCAGGCGTCGGGGCGCTCGGTGTCCAGGACGCGCAGCGAGACGTTACCGATCAGCTCGCGGTCGAGGCGGTCCTTGACCTGGCGGGCGGTGACCTTGCGGTCCTTGACGGCCGCCTTGTTGTCCGCGCCCTTGCCGGTGGCGCCCCGGCCGACCAGCGGCGAGGTGTTCGTACCGATGACCATGGAGATCGCGGGCTCGTCGACCGTGATCAGCGGCAGCGCGACCGGGTTCTCCGGGTCGGCCAGCGTCTCGCCGATCATGATGTCCGGGATGCCGGCCACGGCGCAGATGTCACCGGGGCCCGCCACCTCGGCCGGCTTGCGGGTGAGCGCCTCGGTCATCATCAGCTCGCTGATGCGGACGTTGGCGATGGTGCCGTCACGCTTGATCCACGCGACCGTCTGGCCCTTGCGCAGCTCGCCCTGCTCGACGCGGAGGAGCGCGATACGGCCGAGGAAGTTGTCGGCGTCCAGGTTGGTGACGTGGGCCTGGAGCGGGGCCTCCTCGTCGTACACCGGGGCCGGGATGTGCTCCAGGATCGTGGAGAAGAACGGTTCCAGGTTGGAGGAGTCGGCCGGGACGGTGCCGTCCTCCGGCTTGGTCAGCGAGGCGATGCCGTCACGGCCGCAGGCGTAGACGATCGGGAACTCGATCTGGTCCTCGTCCGCGTCCAGGTCCAGGAACAGGTCGTAGGTCTCGTTGACGACCTCGTCGATCCGGGAGTCCGGGCGGTCCGTCTTGTTGATGCACAGGATGACGGGCATCCGGCGCTGGAGGGCCTTGCGGAGCACGAAGCGGGTCTGCGGCAGCGGGCCCTCGGACGCGTCCACCAGCAGCACCACGCCGTCCACCATCGACAGGCCGCGCTCGACCTCGCCACCGAAGTCGGCGTGGCCGGGGGTGTCGATGATGTTGATGGTGATCGGGGCCCCGCCGTCCTTGGGGTGGTACTTCACCGCCGTGTTCTTGGCGAGGATCGTGATGCCCTTCTCACGCTCCAGGTCGTTCGAGTCCATCATGCGGTCGTCGACCGAGTCGAGCTGGTGGGCGGCGAAGGCGCCGGCCTGCTTGAGCATGGCGTCGACGATGGTCGTCTTGCCGTGGTCTACGTGGGCGACGATGGCTACGTTACGGATGTCGTGGCGCGTGGGCATGAGTGGCTTGCGCTTCTCTCGGATCGTGGGTGCGGCGTCTCTTTGTTCCTCGTACGCCCGCCGGGCGGACGCGCCACGGCTGTGTCCATGGTACGGGGCCGAGGCGCGCAAGGCTTCCCGGCCCGTCCGGAGAAGATCGAACAGGTGTTTAACGGAGGGTGCCGCGGTGGTGCGGGGTGGCGCTGGGGTGGGGTGGTGCGGTGGGTGGGCCCGGGTCATGGTCCGGACGTGAGCTTGCCCGCCGGTGACACCGGCGGGCAAGGGACTTGAGCGGATTCTGAGGTTGCCCTTACTTCCGCTGGAAGCCGATGTCCTCGTAGCGCGGGGTGGCGAATCCGAACGCCCCGGCGTTCACCACCGCGGGCTTCGCCGCCACCAGCTGCGGCCGCTGGTAGAGCGGGATGGAACCGGCCGCGGCCCAGATCCGGGCGTCGGCCTGCCGCACCAGGTCGCGGGCCGCCTTCTCGTCCAGCTCGGCGGCCGCCTGGTCGAAGAGCTGGTCGATGTGGTCGGTGCCGACCCGGGTGTAATTCTGCTCCACCAGCAGTGAGCCGTCGGCGGCGGGGCGGGGCTTGGCGAAGATGGGCCGTCCGTCGGTGGCGGGGTAGGCGGTGCCGGGCCAGGAGTAGAGGGCCAGGTCGTAGGCGCCGGAGGCGATGTGGTCCTTGAAGTAGCTGTCGTCCGGGACCTTGACGATCTCGGTGCCGATGCCGATCCGGCCGAGCATCGCGGAGATCTTGTCGCCGACGGTCCGCAGGGACGCGGAGTCCGCACCGGCGGGCAGGACGAAGCGGAGCGTCAGCGACTCGCCGTCCTTGCCGAGCGGGCCGGCGGCCGCGTCGCCCGCGGGGCCGGCCGGGGCGGCGGAGGAGGCCGGCGCGGGAGCGGCCGGGGCGGCGGTGCCGCGGGGGGCGTAGGCGCCGGGCGCGCCGCCGCCGTGGGCCTTGGGCTGGGCGGCGGTGCCGGTCTCGGAGTCGGCGCGGCTCCCGGCCTGCTCCTCGGCCTGGCGGTGGAGGGCGACGCCCTGGGCGGCGGCTGCCGGGGCGGGAGCGAGGACGTGGGTGCCCTCGGGGGCGTCGTTGCCGCCGATGGCGGGCCTGCCGCCGATGGCGGGCTTGTCGTCGCCCACGATGTAGAGGCCCTCGTCGGACGGTACGTCGTCGCTGCCGCCGTTCTTGCCGCCCGTGGCGGGCTGCTTCGCGGCGGACGGGTTCGCGGCGGGGGACGCCGAGGCGCCCGCCTTGGGGCCGGCCTTCGGGGCGGCGGGCTTGCGGGCCCCGCCGCGGGTCCAGCCCGCGTCGGCCAGCAGTTCCTGGGCCTCCTCGGTGTCCTCGCCGCCCAGGGCGCCGCTGCTGTCGGCGTACGCCGGCTGTCCGGCGAGCGCGAGGTGGCTGCCGACCGGGTGGGCGGGGAGCCCGAGCGGTTCCAGCACCGCCTCGGCGAGCTCCTGGCGGTTCAGCGCGCGGGCCACCGCCCGGCGCACCCGCTCGTCGGCGAGCGGGCCGCTCTCGCCGTTGAGGGCGAGCTGGGTGTAGGCGGGCTCCAGCGACGTGCGGACGACGTAGCCGCGCAGCGCCTTCTGCTGGGCCGCGTACACGGCGGCGCCCAGCCGGCTCCTGAGCCGCGCCTCGGCCGCGAGCCGGGCCTTCTCCTCCAGCCGCGCCCCGGCCGCGTCGGGGCCCGCGGCCGGTGACGCGGACGCGCCGTGCGCGGCCTTCTTCGCGGCGCGGGTGATCCGGTCGGCCGTGGCGGCGTCGACCTCCGCGAGGTCGACGGTGCCCGCGACGAGCGCGTCGGCGCGGGCGGCGCGCGGGACGGCGCGCAGGACGATCGAGTCGAGCTTGGCCGGCTGCCCCCACCAGCGCGGGTTGCGTTCGAGCGTCGCCGTGCCGCCGGCGGCGGCGTCGACGCCCTTGAACTGGAACGGGCCGGCCGAGGCGGCCAGCTTCGTGCGGGCACCGTCGTTGAAGGCGGCCGGGGTCGCCATCACGTCCTTGGGGTACAGCGGCGAGAACAGCGCGCGCCAGTCGGCGTACGGCTTGTCGTAGGTGACCCGGACCTCCAGGTCGCTCGCGCCGCGCTCGATCTTCTCGATGCGCTCGTAGCCGGCGTTGCGGGCGGTCCAGTAGGCGGCGTTCCTGCCGCTGAGGGCGCGCCACTGGGCGACGAAGTCGGCCGCGCCGATCTCGCGGCCGTCGCTCCACACCGCCTGCTGGTTGAGCTTGTAGAGGACGACCTGCTTGGGCTCGCGCTCGACGACCTCGGCGGACTCCAGGTAGTCGGGGTTGCGCTGGGGGCGGCCGCGGTCATCGAGGGTGAAGAGGGTGGGCAGGACGGCCTGGGTGATGCGGGTGGTGGTGGCGTCGGCGTCCGCCTGGAAGGCGTTGAGGGTGGTGGGCATGGCGTCGACCGCCCAGCGCAGGGTGCCGCCGTCGGCGACCTTGTCGCGGGCGGTGCCGGCGATGTCCTGCGGGACGGCCTCGGCCCGGCTCTCCGCCTCGGGGGAGTCACAGCCGCTCAGTACGGAGATGGCGAGTACGCCGGTGGTGAGGAGGACGGCGGACCGGAGCCTTCTGGAACGGGGGCCCCGGGAGCATGTCCTCCCCCGAGGGGTGCCGACGTGGGACATGGCTTATACCTCTTCGTCCTGTTTTGTGGAATTTAGAGATGATCACACCTATTGCCCATACACTGAAAACGACCGGGACGGCCCCGCGGCGGCGACACGGCGGCACGGCGCGCGAACACCACCCGTGCGGCCCAAGGCCCGGAAGAGTGGAATCCGTGCACATGGCTTCACAATGGGGGATGTGACGCGCGACACTCTCAGGCGCGTGTTTGCCACCCGCTATTGCGGAAGTGAGGGCAATTCATGTCACTCGAAGACGATCTGACCGAGGTCAAGCGCCGCCTCGAGGAGCTGGCCCGCTCGGTCATCCAGCTGGAACGGAACCTGGCGCGGCAGCGTGAGGGGACACCCGTACCGATGGGCGCCGGCCGGACCGACGGGCTGGTCACCATCTCGGACACGCCGTACGACAGCTCCCTGTGGACCGACTCGGACGACGAGGGCCTGGGCGCGCGGGACCGCCGAGCCCCCTGACGGGGGTGGCGGGTCAGGGCGGGCCGGCCGCCCCGCACCGGGGTCCGCGGGCCCGCGAGCGGGGCCGCCGCGCGCCACCGCCCGGCACGGGCGCCCGCGCGGCGGCGGTACGCCGGGCGCGGCGCGCACCCGGACCGGCACCCGACCCCGACCACCGGCACGCGCCACCACCGGTGCGTGCCCCAGGAGACCCCGTTGGCCACAGGCACCGAACAACCACCCTCCGGTACCGATCCCGCCACCGCCGCCCGCCCGGGCCGCGGTGGCGTCCACGACCCGTCACGCGCCACCATCTCGGCGGCCCACCTGCGCACCGACCGCTGGTGGCTCGCCCCCGCCGCCACCGCCGCCGGACTGCTCGCGTTCGTCGTCTACTCGACCTGGCGGGCGTTCGCGAACGGCGACTACTACGCGGCGCCGTACGTCTCGCCGTTCTACTCGCCCTGCCTCGCCGAGAACTGTGAGCCCATGAAGGGCGGCCCGAACTGGGAGATCTTCGGCAGCTGGTGGGGCCTGTCCCCCGCCCTGCTGATCCTGATCTTCCCGCTGGGCTTCCGGCTGACCTGCTACTACTACCGCAAGGCCTACTACCGGGGCTTCTGGGCGTCGCCCCCGGCCTGCGCGGTCGCCGAGCCGCACAAGGCGTACACCGGTGAGACCCGCTTCCCGCTGATCCTCCAGAACATCCACCGGTACTTCTTCTACGCCGCGCTGCCGGTCGCCGGGATCCTCACCTACGACACCGTGCTCACCTTCCGCGACGCGTCGTACGAGTGGGGCCACATGGGCCTCGGCACGCTGGTGTTCCTGGTGAACATCGCGCTCATCTGGGCGTACACCCTGTCGTGTCACTCCTGCCGGCACATCGTCGGCGGCCGGCTGAAGCACTTCTCCAGGCACCCGGTCCGCTACCGGCTGTGGGGCTGGGTCGGCAAGCTGAACGCACGTCACATGCAGCTGGCGTGGGCCTCGCTGCTGAGCGTCGCGCTCGCCGACTTCTACGTGTACCTGCTCGCCGTCGGCGCTTTCGCCGACCCGCGCTTCTTCTAGGAAAAGGTGCATCGATGACGCAAGCGGAACGGCAGGAGTGGGACGTCGTCGTGGTCGGCGCCGGCGGGGCGGGGCTGCGGGCGGCGATCGAGGCGCGCGAGCGGGGTGCCCGTACGGCGGTCATCTGCAAGTCCCTGTTCGGCAAGGCCCACACGGTGATGGCCGAGGGCGGCATCGCCGCCTCCATGGGCAACGTCAACGCCGGTGACAACTGGCAGGTCCACTTCCGCGACACCATGCGCGGCGGCAAGTTCCTCAACCAGTGGCGGATGGCGGAGCTGCACGCGCGCGAGGCGCCGGACCGGGTGTGGGAGCTGGAGACCTGGGGCGCCCTCTTCGACCGCACCGAGGACGGCCGCATCTCGCAGCGCAACTTCGGCGGCCACGAGTACCCGCGCCTGGCGCACGTCGGCGACCGGACCGGGCTGGAGCTGATCCGCACGCTCCAGCAGAAGATCGTCTCCCTCCAGCAGGAGGACCACCGCGAGACCGGCGACTACGAGGCCCGCCTGAAGGTGTTCCAGGAGTGCACGGTCACCCGCGTCCTCAAGGACGACGAGGGCCGGGTCTGCGGAACCTTCTGCTACGAGCGCGAGTCCGGCCGCTTCTTCGTCCTGGAGGCGCCGGCGGTCGTCCTGGCGACCGGCGGGATCGGCAAGTCGTTCAAGGTGACCTCCAACTCCTGGGAGTACACCGGCGACGGGCACGCCCTCGCGCTGCTGGCGGGCGCCCCGCTGGTCAACATGGAGTTCGTGCAGTTCCACCCGACCGGCATGGTCTGGCCGCCGTCGGTCAAGGGCATTCTGGTCACGGAGTCGGTGCGCGGCGACGGAGGGGTGCTGCGCAACTCCGAGGGCGCGCGGTTCATGTTCGACTACATCCCCGACGTCTTCCGGGAGAAGTACGCCCAGTCCGAGGAGGAGGGCGACCGCTGGTACGAGGACCCGGACAACAACCGGCGCCCGCCCGAGCTGCTGCCGCGCGACGAGGTCGCCCGCGCGATCAACTCCGAGGTGAAGGCGGGCCGCGGCTCACCGCACGGCGGCGTGTTCCTGGACGTGTCCACCCGGATGCCGGCCGAGACGATCCGGCGCCGGCTGCCGTCGATGTACCACCAGTTCAAGGAGCTGGCGGACGTCGACATCACGGCCGAGGCGATGGAGGTCGGGCCGACCTGCCACTACGTGATGGGCGGTGTCGCGGTCGAGTCGGACACGGCCGCGGCGGTCGGCGTCCCCGGGCTGTTCGCGGCCGGTGAGGTCGCCGGCGGGATGCACGGCTCGAACCGGCTCGGCGGCAACTCGCTGTCGGATCTGCTCGTGTTCGGCCGCCGCGCCGGGCTGTACGCGGCCCGGTACGCGAGCGGCCCGGCCGGGCGGCCCGCGGTGCCCGACGCCCAGGTCCGCGCGGCGGCCGCGGAGGCGCTGCGCCCGTTCAGCGGCGGGACGGCGGACGGCGCGGGCGGACGGCCCGAGAACCCCTACACCCTGCACCAGGAACTCCAGCAGACGATGAACGACCTGGTCGGCATCATCCGCCGCGAGGAGGAGATGCGGCAGGCGCTGCGGACCCTGGCCGAGCTGCGGCTGCGCGCCCGGGGCGCGGGTGTGGAGGGGCACCGGCAGTTCAACCCCGGCTGGCACCTGGCACTGGACCTGCGGAACATGCTGCTGGTCAGCGAGTGCGTGGCGCGCGCGGCGCTGGAGCGCACGGAGAGCCGGGGCGGGCACACCCGGGAGGACTGCCCGGCCATGGAGCGCGAGTGGCGGCGGACGAACCTGCTGTGCCGCATCGCCGGGCCCGACTCCGCCGAGGGCCAGATCGCCCTGGAGCGCACCACCACCGAACCCATCCGTTCCGACCTGCTCGCCCTGTTCGACAAGGAGGAGCTGGTCAAGTACCTCGCCGAAGAGGAGCTCTACGAGTGACCAGCTATGACGCGAGCTTCCGGGTGTGGCGGGGCGACACGGACGGCGGCGGCCTGGAGGACTTCACCGTCGAGGTGAACGAGGGCGAGGTCGTCCTCGACATCATCCACCGGCTCCAGGCCACCCAGGCGCCCGACCTGGCGGTGCGCTGGAACTGCAAGGCGGGCAAGTGCGGTTCGTGCAGCGCGGAGATCAACGGCCGGCCGCGCCTGATGTGCATGACGCGCATGTCGGTGTTCACGCGGGAGGAGGTCATCACGGTGACCCCGCTGCGGGCCTTCCCCGTCGTGCGCGACCTGGTGACGGACGTGTCGTTCAACTACGACAAGGCGCGGGAGGTGCCGTCGTTCGTCCCGCCGCCGGGCGTGGCGCCCGGTGAGTACCGGATGCAGCAGATCGACGTGGAGCGCTCGCAGGAGTTCCGCAAGTGCATCGAGTGCTTCCTGTGCCAGGACACCTGCCATGTGGTCCGGGACCACGAGGAGAACAAGCCGGCCTTCGCCGGGCCGCGCTTCCTGATGCGCGTCGCCGAACTGGACATGCACCCCCTGGACGCGGCTGCCGACGCGGGCCTCGACCGCAAGCGCACGGCGCAGGAGGAGCACGGGCTCGGCTACTGCAACATCACCAAGTGCTGCACGGAGGTCTGCCCCGAACAGATCAAGATCACCGACAACGCGCTGATCCCGCTGAAGGAACGGGCGGTGGACCGCAAGTACGACCCGCTCGTCTGGCTCGGCAACAAGATCACCCGCCGGAGGACGTGACGCCCGGCGCCCGCTGCCGCCGGCCGGTGCCGGGCGGCACCCGCCCCAGGGGTGAATACAGCTAGTGCCAGCCCGACCGGTAGGCGGCCCAGTCCTCCTCCTTCGCCGCGAAGTCGACGTACAGCGCGACGCCGAACCGCTCGCGGTCACGGTCCGTGCGCCCGAGGCCCAGCCGGGTGCCGCGGACCGCGGCCGCGACGGTCTCCGCCGACTCGTGGTGGCCCCAGTCGTCCTCGTGGAAGAAGGGCAGGCCCATCAGCAGGTCGGTGTCCTCGGGCGTGACCTCCAGCGCGAGCGAGGTCTGCTGGGCGACATAGCCGCCGTACATGCCCTCCAGCGGCATCCAGGTGTCGTAGGACATCACGGCTATCTGGTCGACCCGGCGGGCCACCTCGCCGAAGAACTCCTGCGACCACCACTTCTCGCTGCCGCTCAGCGCGCCGTTCACCGCGTGGGCCGCCGGCAGCGGGTCGATCTGGTGGGCGGCGACCGACAGCGGCGCCTTACGGGCCCGCGTCACCTCGCCGAGGTCGTCGAGGAGCGAGAGGTAGTGGCGGTCGCCGGAGAGCAGGGGCTCCAGGTCGAAGTGGACCCCGTCGAAGCCCGCGTCCAGGATCTGCCGCGTGGAGCGGACGACGGCCGCCCTGGACTCCGCGCGCTCCAGCACCAGCCCGTCCGGCCCCTCGGTGGCGAGTACGTCACCCAGCCACGCCTGCACCCGTATCCCCGGCATCGTGCGGTGCACGGAGTCGATCAGCCACCGCGCCCAGGGGTACCGCGAGGCGGGCAGGGTGCCGTCGTGCTCCAGCGGGCCGGCGTGGACGTACAGGTCCCGGATGCCGGTGCCCTTGACGCGGGCGGCGAACGCGGCGAGGTCGGCGTCCTTCTTCCGGCCGTCCACCCAGGCGTGACCGAGCCATATGGCGTCCTTGCCCCGGGTCTTGGTGCCGTCCTGGAGGTCCCCCGCGTAGTTCATCCGCAGCGCCGCCCAGGCGGCGAGCGGGGGCAGCACCACCAGCAGCACCAGCCCCAGCGCGATCCGCCCGGGCCACCCGAGCCGCCGGCCGGCCACCTTGCCCCACCACGCGCGCACGTCCACCTTGCATCCCCCCGTCAGCGGTGCCGAACGATCTCCACCCTAGTGGCGGCCACTGACAGTGACGAAAAGCGCCGGGTCGCGCACGTACGAACCAGGTCATAGCCTCACCAATGTGACGCGGAGAGCCGCCCGGACCTTCCTCACCGTCCTGCTCGGCGCGCTGGTGGCGGCGTGGTGGCCGGTCCTGCCCGGCGGGCAGGCGGCGCGCGCCGACGACCCGGTCGACCTGTTCCGGCAGGGACGGATCACCGACACGGTCGCCGCCCTGGAGGGGCGTGAGCGCGAGGTGTCCGCGGCCCTCGAACGGCTCTACGACACCCGGCGCCTCCAGCCCTTCGTCGTCCGCGTCCGGGACTTCTCCGGAATCCCCCCGCAGGACCGGACGGACACCACGGCGGCCAGGAACGGGCTCGGCGCCGACGACGTCCTGCTCGCCGTGACGACGCACGACCGGCGGTACGCGCACTCCGCCGGCCCCGCCTCCGGCCTCACCCCGGCCGGGCTCGTCGAGGTCGCGCGGACGGCCGTCGAGCCGGCGCCGCGGCGCGACGACTGGGCGGGTGCCGCGATCGGCGCCGCCCACGGATACGAGGCCGTGCTCGCCGGGCGGCCGGTGCCCACGCCGTCCCTCACCCCCGGCCCGGCGGACCCCGGTGGCGGGAGCACCCCCGGGGCCGACCTGGTGCTCCCGGTGGCCCTGGTCGTGGCGGTCGGCGCCGTCGCGGCGTACTCGTACACCAAGCGCCGCCGGCGGGCCGCGACCCGCACCACTCCGCACGGCGGGCGGGGGCCCTGGGCGGCCCCGGCGCCGGAGACACCGTCCACGGGCGAGCTCGACGCCCGCGCCCAGCGGGTGCTCGTCGACACCGACGACGCCGTGCGGACGAGCGAGGAGGAGCTGGGGTTCGCCGTCGCCCAGTGCGGGGAAGAGGCGGCGAAGCCCTTCACCGAGGCGGTGGCGTACGCCAAGGGCGGACGGCACCGCGGGCGCTCGCCGCGGCGGAGTCGGCGTACCGGGAGGTGAGCGGCCGGGCGGACCTCGCGGACGCCGCGCTCGGGGCGATGCGCGAACGGTACGCGGACACGGCCGCCGCCCCGGTGGCGGGCGGTGTGCACCAGGCCCGGGACCGCCTGGAGTTCGGCTCCGCCCACCTGGAGCGGGCCCGGGACGCCGTGGCGCGGGACGACCACGCCGCGGCGGCCGTCCACGTACGGGCCGCCGAGGCCGCCCTCGACCAGGCGGCGCGGCTCGTCGACGCCGTGGACCGGCGGGCCACGGAGCTGGCGGAGGCCGCGGGCCGGCTGCCGACCGCCCTCGAGGACACCGAGGCCGATCTCGCCGACGCCGGCGGGCTGTTGCGGGGGACGGCGGCGGGCGTGCCGGCGGCGGACCTGCGGGGCCGGGCCGCGCGCGCCGAGTCGGTCGTCGCGGCCGTGCGCGCCGCGGTGGAGGCCGGGCGGTACGACCCGATCGACGCGCTGCGCCGGGTGGAGGAGGCGGACGCCGCCCTGGACGAGGCCCTGGCGGGCGCACGGGAGGGGGAAGGGGACACGCGGCGGGCGCGGGCGCTGCTGGAACCGGCGATGCTCACGGCCCGCGCAAGCGTCGGGGCGGCGGCGGACTACGTCACGACGCACCGGAAAGCGGTGGGCGCGCGGGCCCGCACCCGGCTGGCCGAGGCGCACCGGCGGCTGGAGCGGGCCCTGGCTTTGGCGGAGGCGGACGCGGCGGACGTGCGGGGTGCGCCGGCGGAGGCCCGGCAGGCGGACGTGCTGGCCCGGCAGGCGCGGAGCCTCGCCGAGCAGGACGTGGACGGGTACGGCGGCGGGGGCGGTTCCGGGTACGGGGACGGGGTGGGCGGGGCGGTGCTCGGCGGGATCCTCCTCGGCGGCGGGCCCGGTCGCTTCGGCGGCCGGGGCACCCGCGGCCGGCTGGGCGGTGGCGGCCGCGAGTGACCTCCGGCTCCGCGCTCATCGACGCGCCGGACGTTCCCACGTGACAGAGGCAGCAGGCGTGGGAGGACCGGCGGCCGGGCTTCAGAACATGCTCAGCAGCTGGTCGACGGTGGGTTCCGTCAGCGCGTCACCGTCCGGGAGCGGCAGTTCGAACCAGACCGTCTTGCCGCGTGGCGTGCGGCGGGAGCCCCAGCCGGCGCTGAGCAGACCGACGAGCTGGAGGCCGCGGCCGCCCTCGTCGGTGTCGCGCGCCCGGCGCCGCCGGGGCTGGACCAGCCCCGCGTCCCACACCTCGCAGACGAGGGTGCGGTCGAGCAGCAGCCGGAGCCGTATCTCGCCCTCGCCGTAGCGCAGCGCGTTGGTGACGAGTTCGCTGACGAGCAGTTCGACCGTGTCGACGAGCGGTTCGAGGTCCCATGCGGTCAGCTGGGCGCGGGCCAGCTCCCGGGCGCGTCCCACCGAGCGGGGCTCGCGGGGCAGCCGCCAGTCGCCGACCGCCTCGGCCGGAAGGCCCTGGATACGGGCCATCAGCAGGGCGATGTCGTCCTCGCCGTGCCGGGTGTCGAGGGTGCTCAGGACGTGGTCGCAGACGTCCTCCAGGGGCCGGCCCGGGTCGGTCAGCGCGCTGCGGAAGGCCTCCATGCCCTCGTCGAGCGGGTGGTCGCGGGACTCGACGAGCCCGTCCGTGTACAGGGCGAGCAGGGCGCCCTCGGGGAGGTCGACCTCCACCTCCTCGAACGGCTCGCCGCCGACGCCGAGGGGCATCCCGGGCGGGACGTCCAGCATCAGCGCGGGCTCCCCCGGCTCGACGAGCACCGGCGGCAGGTGGCCCGCGTTGGCGAAGGTGCAGCGGCGGGTGACGGCGTCGTACACGGCGTAGACGCAGGTCGCGAGGTAGACCTCGGACAGCTCGGGGTCGCGGGTCCTGGAGGCCGCGGGCCGCGAGGCCTGTCCGCCGCCGGTGGGGGTGCCGAGGCCGCGGGCGATCTCGTCGAGGTGGGAGAGCACCTCGGCGGGCTCCAGGTCGAGCTGCGCCAGGGTCCGTACGGCGGTGCGCAGTTCGCCCATGGCGACGGCGGCCCGCAGGCCGCGCCCCATGACGTCCCCGACGACCAGGGCGGTGCGGTGGCCGGGCAGCTGGATGACGTCGAACCAGTCGCCGCCCACCTCGGTGGCGGTGTTGCCGGGCAGGTAGCGGCAGGCGATGTCCAGGCCGGCGGCCTCGGGGTCGCCGGGCGGGAGGAGGCTGCGCTGGAGGATCAGGGCCCGTTCGTGCTCGCGGCGGTAGAGGCGGGCGTTGTCGATGCAGACCGCCGCGCGGGCGGCCAGTTCGACGGCGAGCGCCCGGTCCCGTTCGCCGAAGGGCTCGCTGCCCTTGGTGCGGGAGAACTGCACCAGGCCGACGACGGTGTCGTGCGCGACCATCGGCACGACGAGCGTGGACTGCACGAGGCTGCCGTCGGCGCCGGGGATGCTGCGCAGGCGCCCGGTGCGCAGGGCCTCCGCGCAGGGCGAGTTGAAGGGGTACCGGTGGATGGCGCCCATGTCGATGGGCGCCGCCTCGCAGCATCCCGGGGTGGCGCCGGGGCCCGTGAGCGCGGGGCCGGAGCCGGCGAGCGGCGTGCCGGGCAGCGCCGGCGGGGCGACGCGCTGCGCCGGCGGGGCGCCGGTGCTCATCAGCGTGGCGCCGGGGTTCACCAGCGGGGCGTCGGACACGGCGCTGGCGAAGGCGACCCGGCGGAGTTCGGCGCTGCTTCCGTCGGCCCTGCCCGGCGGTGCCTCGTCACCGGTGAGCAGTCCCTGGTAGAGGTCGACGGAGGCGAGGTCGCAGAAGCCGGGTACGGCGACGTCGAGGAGCTCGCGGGCGGTGGTCTCCAGGTCGAGGGAGTTGCCGATGCGGGCGCCCGCCTCGTTGAGGAGGGCCAGGTTGCGCCGGGCGCTGGCCGCCTCGCGGGCGGCGATCTGACGGCGGGTGACGTCGGTCCCGAGCCCGGCGACGCCGACGGGCCGGCCGGTTCCGCTGTGCACCCGGTAGAGGTTGACCGACCAGTGGCGGCGCTCGGAGCCGCCGGGGACGGCGCCGGTGATCTGGAGGTCGGTGACGGACTCGCCGCTCTCCAGCACCCGCCGGAGCGCGGCGGTCATCCGCTCGGCCTCGGGGCGGGGGAGGTAGTCGTGCACGGTGCGGCCGCGGTGCTCGTCGGCGGAGCCGCCGAAGACGGTGGCGAAGCGCTGGTTGGCGCGCCTGACCGTGAGGTCGGTGTCGAACAGCAGGAAACCGAACGGGGATTGACCGAAAATCGCCTGTGAAGCGGCGAGATCCGTCTCCATCCGCCGCAGGACGCGGACGTCGACGACGATGCAGAGCGCCGCCCGCTCCCCGCGTTCGGTCTCGCTCGGCATCACGTAGACCTCGGCGATCCCGCGCGCCCCGCGCTCCCCCGGCGTCCGGAAGGGGACCAGTCCGGTCCATTCCTTGCCGTCGAGGATCTCGGAGACCTTGCGGTGGCCACGCGGCCGCAGCTCGGCCGGCATGAACGCCTCGACCGGGTCCTTGCCCCTGACCTGCTCCGCGGTGATGCCGAACAGGTCGGCGGCCCGCAGGCTCCACTGGTCGACCAGCCCGTCGGGGCCGATCGAGAAGGAGGCGACTCTGATGTAGTCGTAGATCGAGCCAGGCGGACTGCTCTGCCACACGACGCCGTTCGCCGTCTCAGGTATCTCGCTCACGCGACCGTCCCCTCCAGCTCACCGCACCGGACCGGCCATTCCCGCAGTATTCAGCACTACGGCCCCCGGCGGCACGCCGTTCACGATCACAGGGTGGTCTCGTTCGTTTTGAGCCGAGCCCGTAGGTGATCGTTGTCCCTTCACTCTTCTAACCAGGCAGGGCCAGCTCGAACCACACGGTCTTGCCCGACCTGCCCTTTCGGGTCCCCCAGCGACGGGCCGAGCAGGCTACCAGCTGGAGCCCCCGCCCGCCCTCGTCGTCCGGGCCGGCGGTCCGTTCCAGCGGCCCGTCTCGCAGCGGGTCGGACACCTCGACGAGCAGCCCGGGGAGGGCCGGGAAGGGCTCTTCGCCGGGGCGGAGCCGTACCAGCCGGACGCCGATGGGACCCGAGGCGTAGCGCAGGGAATTGGTCACCAGCTCGCTCACCAGCAGCACGGTCACATCGCCGACCGCCGGGTCCAGGCCCCAGGCGCGGAGGGTGTCGCGGACCGCGTGGCGGGCGGTGCGCACGGTGTCGAGCTCAGCCGGAAAGATCCATTCGGCGCACTCGCCTTCGGTGTCGATCACGCCGACCACTTCCCAGACCCAGCGGCGAACCAGCGGCAGACCCACGTCCGGTTTCGGTGGGTTAATCAGCACATACCCGATATTCGGGGCGGACTATCTCCGCTGTGGGCGCATCGTGGCACGAACGGCGTACGCGGCGGTCTCGCGCTCCGCGCCCGCCGGCGCGCCGAGGGGTGCGCCGGAGCCGGCCCGCCCGGGGAGCGGGCGGCGTGTCCGGACCGGTCGGCCTTCCGCGCCGGCAGTCAGCCCTCCGCGCCGGCGGGCAGCCGGAGAGCCGCTTCGGCGACGGCGGGACGGTCCTGATCCAGCCAGTCGACCGTGTCCAGTTCGTGCCGGTACAGCCAGCGGAGTTCGTCGTGGTCCTCCAGCGGGCGCGGCTCACCGGAGACGAGCCGGGCCGTCCACACCTGGAGGACGTAACCGGGCGCCAGCGGCCATTCGCCGGGGATCCGTTCCACCGGCTCCGTCTCCACACCCAGCTCCTCGCGCAGCTCGCGCACGAGCGCCGTCTGCGCGGTCTCCCCCGGCTCCAGCTTGCCCCCGGGCAGTTCCCAGCGGCCGGCGAGCTCGGGAGGGGCGCTCCGGCGTGCGGCCAGCAGCCGCCCCTGGTCGAGAACGGCGCCGGCCACCACCACACGATCTGTCATGCGCCGGAGCGTAACCCGTGGTCCACCGGCGCCCCGGCGCGGTCAGCCCGCCGGCTGACCCACCCGCTCCACCCAGTAGAGCTGCCGCTGCCCGCGCGCGTCGAGACTGTCGGCGATCTTCTGCGCCTCGTCCCTGGTCGCGTACCTGCCCACCCGGTAGTGGTTGCCGTTGTCGTCCTGCCGGATCACCAGCCAGGGAAGGACCGCGCCACCTTCGCTCATCACGCCTCACCCTCCGCCGGCCTGCACGCTTCTAAGCTTCCCCACGAAACCGCATTCCGCATATGCCTGAGCTTACGCCTGACCTTTACTGAGCGGATACGTGTTTTCACGAAGAGGTACGCATCCGGCCAGCAAACCGATGCGGAAAGGGGGCGCACCCGGCCGGGTGCACCCCCTTGCGCGGGAAGCCGCGCGCCGTCGGGCCGGGAGAAGGCGTCAGGGGCCGCCGGTCACCGCACCGGCAGGTGGTAGGAGATCCGGTAGCGATCGGCCGGCACGACGACGTCCGCCGTCTCCACGGCCCTCCCCGACGCGTAGTACGTCCGCTCCACCACCATCACCACGTGGCCGGGCACGCCCCCGAGCGTCAGCAGCTCCTCCGCGAGCCCCGGCCGCGCCCCGACCTCCTCCACCACGTTGTCCACGACGACGTCGATGGCGGCCATCCGCTCGACCACTCCGCACCCGCCGAGCGGCCCCTCCTCGGGCAGCATCACCGGCGTGCGCCCCGTGACGGCGAGCGGCTCCCAGGAGGTGGAGAGCATCATCGGCTCCCCCGCGTCCCGGAAGACGTACCGCGTGCGCATCACGCGCTCCCCCGGCTCGATCCCGAGGCGCTCGGCCACGGCGGCGCTCGCCGGCTCCTGCTCGCTGCTGGACTCCCAGGTGCCGCGCGCCTCCTCGGCCGCCTGCTCCTGCCGGAAGGGGCTGGCCCCGGTCGTCAGTCCGTACCCGGAGCGGGCGACCCGGCGCGGGACGGGCCGCTCCCGGACGTAGGTCCCCGACCCGGAGCGGCCCTCGACGAGCCCCTCGGCCATCAGCACCTTGCGCGCCTCGAGGGCGACGGTGTCCGAGACGCCGTACTCCTCGCGGATGCGGGCCTGCGAGGGGAGCCGGGTGTGGGGAGGCAGCGAGCCACTGACGATCTTCTCCCGGAGATCGCTCGCCACGCGCAGATAGGCGGGCTGCTCACCGAAGGTCACGGGCACTCCCATCAGGTTGACAGACAGCAACAGAGTCGCAACCGTGGGTTGTTCACCGCAAGCATGGGCCAAGGTTTCACTCGAAGTGATGACCGCCGTTTGAACCCCAGCTCACCGTGGGTATCGCGGCCCGTCACGACCGCCCGCGTCCCTCAGGCGCTGCTGTCCGTGGCGTCCGACGGCGGGGTGACGTCCAGCTTCAGGGCGCCGCGCGCCTTCGCACCCAGGTCCGGGGGAAGGGCGTCGTAAGCGGGCTCGTAGTGCGTCCAGAAGGTGTCCGGGTCCGGGGCGGCCGCGAGCTTCGCCCAGTGCTTCCGGGCCGCCTCCAGCTCCTTCGCCAGCTCCGCCACCGGAGCCCGGGCACCGGCCGGCCACCGGTGGCCGCGCAGCTCGGCGATCGTGCCGCCCAGCGTCGACGACACCTTGCGGGCCCACGCCGCGTTGCCCTCCCGGTCCTCCTCCACGTCGGCGTCCGGCTCCTCCAGGAGGGCCGCGTCGATGCGGTTGACCGACAGGAGGAAGGCGAGCTGGTGCGCGTCCAGGGTTTCCGCGTCGCTGC
Organism: Streptomyces ficellus; assembly: GCF_009739905.1. Lineage (NCBI taxonomy): Bacteria > Bacillati > Actinomycetota > Actinomycetes > Kitasatosporales > Streptomycetaceae > Streptomyces > Streptomyces ficellus. The sequence continues at coordinate 2,619,020 of NZ_CP034279.1, forward strand.
GCGCCGAGCCGGTGAGCCTGCCCTTCTCGGCCGCGAAGACGCAGGTCACCTCGCGGTCGCCGAGCGCCCAACTCTGCTTGCTCGGCTGGTAGTAGTACACCCAGGCGGTCTCGGGCACGGCCCAGCCGTCCAGCGCGTACGCACTGCCCAGCGCCTCGCAGCGCTTCTCGGCGATCGGCTCGATGGGCTTGTCGCCGGGCCACTTCGTGAACTCGGTGAGCGTGAACGAACCGGTCACCTCGCCGTCGTGCGGCTTCGCGCAGTCGACGATCCTCACGTCCTCTGCCACCGCCTCGATGCCGCCGCCGGGGCTGTTGAAGCACTGCCCCTTGCGCAGGTCGAAGGTCGAGCGGGTGCGCGACACCTCGTCCGTGACGTCCCGCATGCCGTCGTAGACGTCGCGGAACGCGCCCGTCGTCATCCCGGCCACCACCAGCAGCGTGCTGACCAGGGAGAGGGCCATGCCGGTGACGGCCAGCCCGACGCCCCGCTCGCCCCGCCTCTTGATCTGCCCGAGCGCGAACCCGCCCAGGACCAGCCCGAGCGGCGGCAGCAGGCAGACGATGCCGGTGACGAGGGAGGCGATGGCCAGCCCGTTCACCCTCGGCGCGGGCGGGGGCCCTCCCGGCGTGCCGTAGAACGGCGGGGGCACCTGGGGGTGCCGCTGGGGCGGAGGCCAGCCCTGGGAGGACGGTTCCACGGTTCTCGGTGCTCCTGTCGCGGACGCGCTGAATCGAATGCCTGAGCGGCTGGCGCATCGTACGCGGGCGGTGCACGGACGGAAGAGGGAGGGGTGGTCGCCAGGCCGGCGACCACCCCTCGTCACTGTGCGCGCACCTCTTCAGCCTTGGTCAGAACTGCAGGGCCCAGGAGTCGATCTTGCCGGTGTCGTAGCGGGCGTTGTCGCTCACCCGCAGCTTCCAGGTGCCGTTCGCGACCTCGGACGAGGCGTTGACCGTGTACGTGGTGTTGATGTTGTCGGCGCTGCCGCCGGTGCCGTAGCCCTTGAGCGTGTACGCGGTGCCGTCGGGCGCGACGAGCTGCACCTGGAGGTCACCGATGTACGTGTGGACGATGTTCACGGGCACCTGGAGGGCCGCCGGGGCGTTGCCCGCGACTCCGCTGACGGTGACCGGCGACTCGGCGGTGGCGTTGTCGTTGATCGCGAAGTCGGCGGTGTTCTCGAAGCGCTTGCCGGGAGGCGGCGTGGTCCCGCCGTCACCCACGTAGAGCAGGCGGTTGGGAGAGCCGCTGCCCGGGTTGCCCACGACGCCGGTGGTGGCGGCGGAGGTGAGGGCGGTGGCGACCTGCGCCGGGGTGGCCGAGGGGTTGCCGGCCAGCCACAGGGCGGCGGCGCCCGCGACGTGCGGGGTCGCCATCGACGTACCCGAGATGGTGCTGGTGGCCGTGTCGCTGTTGTTCCACGCGGAGGTGATCGAGGAGCCCGGGGCGAAGATGTCCACCAGGCTGCCGTAGTTGGAGAAGCTGGAGCGGGCGTCGGTGTTGGTGGTGGAGCCGACGGTGATGGCCTCGGTGACGCGCGCCGGTGAGGAGTTGGAGGCGTCACGGCCGTCGTTGCCCGCGGCGATGGCGTAGGTGATGCCGGAGGCTATGGAGTTGCGTACGGCGGTGTCGAGCGTGGTGTCCACGCCGCCGCCGAGGCTCATGTTGGCCACGGCCGGCTTGACGGCGTTGCGGGTGACCCAGTCGATGCCCGCGACGACCTGGGCGGTGGTTCCGGAGCCGGAGTTGTTGAGCACCCGGACGCCGACGACCTTGGCCTTCTTGGCCACGCCGTAGGCGGACCCGGCGACGGTACCGGCGACGTGCGTGCCGTGACCGTGGCCGTCCTGCGCGGTGTTGTCGTTGTCGATGGCGTCGAAGCCGTAGGAGGCCCGCCCGCCGAAGTCGCTGTGCGTGATGCGCACGCCGGTGTCGATGACGTACGCGGTGACGCCCTCGCCCGCCGGCTCGGGGTAGGTGTAGCTCTGGTTGAGCGGCAGGGCGCGCTGGTCGATCCGGTCCAGGCCCCAGGACGGCGGCGAGGGCTGCGTGCCGGTGACCGTGAAGACGCGGTTCTGGGCGACGGAGTCGACGGCCGGGTCGGCGGCGAGCTTCTTCGCCTGCGCCTCGGAGAGTTCGACCGCGTAGCCGTTGAGGGCGGCGGTGTACGTCTTCTCGATCTTCGCGCCGTAGCGGGTGGCGATCGCCTTGCCCGCCTTGGTCTCCGCGTCGGCGGCGGACTCGTCGAGGGTGACGATGTAGCTGCCCGCGATGGCGCCGGGGGCTCCGGCGTTCTCGATCACGCCTTCCGGGGCGGCCTCGGCCGCGGTGGCCGGGAGGGCGGAAAGGGTGCCGAGCGCGAGGGCGGCGACGACGGTGGCGCCGGCTGCGGCCAGTCTTCGCCGCGGGGTACGCATCACTGACATGTGAGGGATCCTCCTCATCGGGTGGTGCGTTGCTGTGGGGGTTTGCGGCAGGGGCATGACAATTACGCCGCCGGGTACGCGGCTTGCCCGAATGCGCCCGCCGAGCGAAAGATTGACCGATCCATAGGAATCCCACAAGAGTCCTGACGCGTCGGTAACACCCTTGCCATACAACTGACATGCTCGCCCTCATGACCATTTCGGCGCGCTATGTCTGCTCCCGGTGCGGCACCGGATCTTCCGTTTCCTCCGCGACCTGGTGCTGTCCCTCCTGCCGGGGCCCCTGGGACCTGGACTTCACGGCCGCCCCCGTCCCTCTCGCCCGGCTCGCCGGCCGGGCCGGTTCGCTGTGGCGGTACGAGGAGGCGCTGCCGCTCGCCGACCCGTCCTGCTCGCTCGGCGAGGGCCGCACCCCGCTCGTCCGCCTCACCGACACGGTTTCGGCCAAGCTCGACTTCCTGATGCCGACCCTGTCGTTCAAGGACCGCGGCGCCGTCATGCTGGCCGAGCTCGCCCGCCGCCTGGAACCGCGCCGCGTGATCGCCGACAGCAGCGGCAACGCGGGCACCGCCGTCGCGGCGTACTGCGCCCGCGCGGGACTGGACTGCACCGTGTACGTGCCCGAGGGCACCGCGCCCGGGAAGCTGGAACAGATCAGCGCGCACGGGGCCCGGCTCACGCGCGTCCCGGGCGGCCGCGAGGCCACCGCGCGGGCCGCCCGCGCGGCCGCCGGCGAACCGGGCACCTTCTACGCCTCGCACGTCTTCAACCCGTACTTCCTGCACGGCACGAAGACGTACGTGTACGAGCTGTGGGAGGACCTGGGCGGGCGGCTGCCCGACACGCTCGTCGTCCCCGTCGGCAACGGCACCCTGCTCCTGGGCGCCGCACTCGCCACCGCCGAGCTGTACGCCCACGGGCTGGTCCCGGCCCGCCCCGCCCTGGTCGCCGTGCAGGCCCGGGCCGTGGCACCGCTGGCGGAGGCCTTCCACGCGGGCGCGGACGAACTGCTCGCGCCCGCGTCCTCGCCCGCACCCGCGCCCTCCTCCACGCCCGCCCCGGTGCGGTCCACCCTCGCCGAGGGCATCGCCATCCCGAACCCCCCACGGGCCGCCCAGATCCTGCGCGCGGTGCGCGAGTCGGGCGGCACGTTCCTCACGGTGACGGAGGACGAGATCCGTACCGCCCAGCTCGACCTCGCGGCCCGGGGACTGTTCGTCGAGCCGACGGGCGTGGCCTGCTGGGCGGCGATCACCGCCGCTCCCCGCCCCGGCACCGCGGTCGTCCCCCTCTGCGGCGCGGGCGCGAAGACGGGCCTCGCCCGCTCGCGCGCCACCTGAGGCCCGCGGGTGCAGCATGGAAGAGGGGCCGAAACCGAACAGCACGGCCGGAGGTGCGGAACCCATGGGCACGTACATGGACGTCCACCGAGGAATGCAGGGCATCACGTCCGACCAGCTCAGCGAGGCGCACCGGGCGGACCTCGCCATAGAGGAGGAAGAGGGGGTGCACTTCGAGCACGCCTGGGCCGACCCGGAGTCGGGCACGGTCTACTGCCTGTCCACCGGCCCCTCGGCCGACGCGGTCCAGCGCATCCACGAACGCACGGGCCACGCCCCCGACGAGATCCACGAGGTGACGCTCACGGTCTGACGCCCCGCCCGGCCGGCCCCGCCCGCCCCGCGCCGGGCGCTCGGGGTGGCCTCACCTGAGGTACGCGAGGACCGCGAGGACCCTGCGGTTGTCGGCCTCCGAGACGGGCAGGTCGAGCTTGGTGAAGATGTTGGACGTGTGCTTGATCACCGCGCGTTCGGTGATCACCAGTTCCTGGGCGATCGCGGCGTTCGAGCGGCCCTCGGCCATCAGACCGAGGACCTCGCGCTCCCGCGGGGTGAGGCGGGAGAGCGGGCCGTCCCGGTGGTGCTCCTTGGCGAAGAGCTTGGCGACGACGTCGGGGTCCATCGCGGTGCCGCCGGCCGCGACGCGGCGCACCGCGTCCACGAACCCGTCGGGGTCGAACACCCGGTCCTTCAGGAGGTAGCCGATGCCCCCGCTGCCGTCGGCGAGGAGTTCCCGGGCGTAGAGCTGCTCCACGTACTGGGAGAGGACCAGGACCGGCAGGCCGGGAACCTGGCGCCGGGCCTCCAGGGCGGCCCGCAGGCCCTCGTCCGTGAACGTCGGGGGGAGCCGGACGTCGACGACGGCGACGTCCGGCTCGTGCTCGAGGAGGGCCTGGAGCAGTGCGGGCCCGGTGTCCACGGCCGCGACCACCTCGAAGTCGTAGGACTCCAGGAGGCGGACGAGGCCGTCCCGCAGCAGGAAGAGGTCTTCGGCTAGGACAACGCGCACGGCAGCTCCATGGTGAGGGTGGTCGGTCCGCCCGGCTTGCTGTTGATGGCGAGGAGGCCGTCGAAGGCGGCGAGCCGGCGCTCGATGCCGCGCAGCCCGGTGCCGCGCGAGGGGTCGGCGCCGCCCCGGCCGTCGTCGATGACCTGGCCGCGCAGCGCGCCGGCCTCGTACCAGAGGTCAATGCTCACGGAGTCGGGTGCGGCGTGCTTGGCGGCGTTGGCGAGGGCCTCGGCGACGGCGAAGTACATGGCGGACTCGACGGGCGCGTCGGGGCGGCCGGGCAGGTCGGCGTTGACCGTGACGTCGAGCGGGCTGTCCATGGCGAGGGCGCGCACCGCGTCGGCGAGGCCGCGGTCGGCCAGCACCGGCGGGTGGATGCCGCGGACGAGGTCGCGCAGTTCGGTCAGGGCGGCGGCGGAGGCCTTGCGGGTGTCGGCCAGGATGGCGCGCACGGCCTCCGGGTCCTTGCTGAGGAGCTGCTCGGCGACCCCGAGGTTCATGCCGAGGGCCACCAGGCGGGCCTGCGCCCCGTCGTGCAGGTCCCGCTCGATGCGCCGCAGTTCGGCCGCGGAGCTGCTGACGGCCTCGCTGCGGCTGTGCGTGAGGCGGCGGACGCGCTGGGCGGTGCGGGTGGGGGCGAGCAGGGTGCGGGCGAGGGAGGCGTGGGCGCGGAGCAGGGCGGGGCCGGTGACGAGACCGGCGGCGAGGACGGCGACACCGAGGGCGGCGCAGTACCAGGCGGAGGTCAGGTCGCTGATCTGGACCCACAGGTAGTAGTTGGTGCCGGCGTCGGCGATCGGGCGGTAGATGGCGGGCATCAGGATGCCGCCGATCCCGCCGACGACGAGCGCGAGGGGCAGCAGGGCGACGACCACGCCGGCCACCGGGTTCACCAGCATCCACGCCAGGTCGCGCCAGGTCGCCGGGTCGGTGAGCACCCAGTGGGTGCGCTGCCACTGGCCCTTGAGACCGGGCTCGGGGGCGGGGGCGGGGAGGTACGGCTCCTCGATCGCTCGGCCCGACCAGCGCTCCGCGGTCCCCCGGGAGGCGTTGACCACGGACCGTACGGCGACGGCGAGCGCCGGGACGAGCAGGACGCCCAGGCCGATGCCGACGAGCGAAACCGCCGTCAGGAAGAGGCAGAACAGGACGAGTTCCGCGATCGCGAGACCGAGGACCGGCACTCCCTTGCCGACGGCGCCGAGGCCCGTGCGGATGTTCAGCTTGTTCACGGTCGTCCCATTCCCCTCTGTGCACGGCTCCCTGCCGTGGTGATGCCCCGAGTCTTCTCCATGCGGAGGCCGTGCGCAGGGGACGTGCGTCCCGTCCGCGATGGTGTACCCAGGTCCCCCCCGGGACGCCACCGAGGTGGCTGTTTCGCCCTCGTCGTGACGACTTGACTGTATCCATGACGATGCGACTGCGACTGCGACTGCGGCACCTGCTCCTCCCGCTCTGCGTGCCGCTGTTCCTGGCGGGTGGCACCGGCACCGCGGCCGCCGCCACGCCGGCGGCGGTCCGGGCGGAGGCCCCCGCCGCGTCCGGGCTCCCGGGAGCCGTCGACGCGCTGGTGCGCCGGCAGCTCGCCGAACACCGGATCCCCGGCGCGTCCGTGGTGGTGCTCGAGCGCGGCCGGCCGGTCCTCACCAAGGGGTACGGCGTCGCCGACGCCGCCGCGGGGACCCCGGTGGACCCGCGGCGCACCGGGTTCTTCCTGGCCTCCGACGCCAAGCTGTTCACGGCCGTCGCGGTCATGCAGCAGGTCGAGCGCGGTCGCCTCGACCTGTCGGCGGACGTCAACCGCTACCTCACGGCCTTCAAGGTGCGGAACACGTATCCGGGGCACCCCGTGACGGTACGCGATCTCCTCACGCACACGGCGGGCTTCGACAACAGCATCATCGGGAGCGCCGCCACCCGGCCCGAGGACGTGCGCCCGCTCGGCGAGAGCCTCGCCGCGCACCAGCCGCGCCGGGTGCGTCCGCCGGGCGAGGTCGCCAGCTACGACAACTACGGTGTGGCGCTGGCCGGTTACCTGGTCGAGACGGTGACGGGCACTCCGTTCGCCACGTACCTGGACCGGTCGGTGCTGCGGCCGCTCGGGATGGCGCGCACCAGCTTCGCGCAGCCGCACGCCCCGGCGATCGCGGCGGACCTCGCCCGCGGCCACCGTCCGGAGGGCGGCCGGCAGCGGGCCCAGGACGGGCAGTACGGCGACTGGTCGCCGACCGGCGCGGGCGCGGTCACCACGGCGGCCGACATGGGCCGGCTGCTGGGCGCGCTGCTCGACGGCGGCGGCCCGGTGCTCACCGAGCGCTCGGCCGGCGCCCTGCTGAAGCGGCAGTTCGGCAACGACGACCGGCTGCCCGGCCTCGGCTACGTCCTGGAGGAGCGCGTCCGCGACGGGCAGCGGATGCTGGTCAAGGACGGCGACCTGCCCGGCTTCCACGGCAACCTGGCCCTGCTGCCGGACCGGGACGCGGCGGTCTACGTCGTCTACAACGGCGACGGCGAGGACGGCGTCGCCTCCTACGCGGGGCAGGAGGTCGTGGACCGCTTCGCCGCCCACTTCGGTTCCGCCGCGGGCGCCCGCGTGTCCGCCTCGCGGGCCGACGTCACGCCGTACGAGGGCGAGTACCGCTCGACGCGCACCAGCTCCTCGGAGCTGACCCGGGTCAGCGCCCTGATCGGCTCGGTCCGGGTGAGCGCGGGCGAGGGCGCGACGCTGACCACGACCGGGCTGTCCCGTGACCCCGCCGTGAGCGAGCGGCACTGGGTGCAGCTGAGCCCGGGGCTCTTCCAGGAGCGGGGCGGCCAGGACCGGATCGCCTTCCGCGACGGGCGCCTGTCGGTCGCCTCCGAGACCTCCGTCTCGTACGAGCGGCTGCCCTGGTACCTCTCCCCCGCGCTGCACCAGCGGGCACTGCTCGGCTCGCTGGCCTTCCTGGCCCTCACCGTGCTCGCCCTGCCGGTGCTCGCCCTGGTGCGCCGCCGCTCGCCGGGCACGCCGGCCGGGGCACGCGCCGCCAAGCTGCTGCTGTGGACGTCCGGTGCGCTGATCACCGCGGCGACGGTCTGCTTCCTGCTGCTGGCCGCCGACCCCAACGCCCTGAACCGCACCCTGATGGTGGGTGATTCGCCGCTGCTGGCCGCGGTCCCGGCGCTGACCGGCATCGCGCTGGCGACCACGGGCGCGATGGTCGTGTGCGCCTTCCTCGCCTGGCGGCGGCGCTGGTGGCGGGTGACCGGCCGGCTGCACTACACGTGCAGCACGCTGGCCGCGCTGGTCTTCCTCGGGGTGGCCGCCTCGTACCGGCTGGTGGGCTAGGGAGTGTCTTCAAAGTAGCGTCGTCCGCCCGGAGGGCGGGGCCGGCGGCGTCATGGGGGTCCCCCCGCGCGAGCGCAGCCGAGCGTGGGGGAGCGTGCGGTCGCAAGGCTGAGGAGGGAGCCACTGCGGAGTTCGTAGTACCGCAGTGAGCGCGGACTCACGCCCGTTCGCTTGGACAACTCGCCTATCCGCATCCTTGGGAGCCCACGCCCGGGTGCTCGAAGTCCAGGTCGCCCGGCGCGTCATGGACGCTCGCGCCTTTGCACTGTTCCCAGGACGCCGACACGGCCCATCCCGACAACCCGGAACGCCACCCCATTACCGCGGTGGAAGAACCGCCTCGAATCCTGCCAGGACGAGAACCCGGCGAACACGCGTCGACGAACATCACGTTCTCAAGCGGGACATCGTCCCCGACCGGGTCACCACCGATGAAGTGCGCTTCCTACGTCGCAGCCGCGCTGCCGTCCGCGATGCACCGGGCCTCCCGCTGGCATCGTACGAACCATGTCAGCGATGGAGGAGACAGCCCGCGCAGCGCCCTGACCTGAGGTTCCTCGTTGACAGCGTGGCTCCCGACGGCCGTCTACGGGTGTCCTGCGGACTGGCTGCGGACTGGAGGACACCCTCACTCGGCCGACATGAGCCTCTCGTCCGTCATACCCAGACGTGCCTGTTCCTCCTCGACGATCCGGCGGGCCAGCTCGGTGTCCGACACGTCGACCGCGTCCGGGGTGGCTTCGGCCACGGCGCTACGGCGGGCGTAGGCATCGAACAGGCGGGTCTTCTCCTCCAGCATCTTCACCATGCGTTCGTCCACTCCCCCGGTGGCGAGTAGACGATGCACGTGAACCGACCTGACCTGGCCCATGCGATGGGCCCGGGCCACGGCCTGGTGCTCGATCGTCGGCTTGATCTGCGGCTCGCAGATGATGACGACGGAGGCAGCCTGCATATTGAGGCCGACGCCGGCCGCCTGGATCTGCGCCAGGAGCACCGCTGGTCCCGAGACCCCGGCGAAGTCGTCGACGATCTCCTGGCGACGCTGGGCCGGGACGCCGCCGGTCAGCGGACCGAACACCGGAGTGGCGCTGGCGGTTCCGGCCGCGAGGGCATCCTTCACCACGCCCAGCACGTCCTTGAAATTGGAGAAGACCACTGTCTTCTGCCCGTTTTCGCCAGCCTCCTGAACGATCTCGCGCAGCCGGTCCAGCTTGGCCGACCTCTCGGGGCGCATGTACGCGGCCCTGCGCATGGCCATGAAGTTGCCCGCGCGCACGGCTTCGCGGTACGCCTCCTCGTCCGAAGCGCTCAGTTCCTCCCACTCGTCGGTCTGCTGAAGGCTCGGGAGTTCCGTCAGCACGTCTTCCTGGTTGCGCCTCAGGTAGACCGGGGCCACGGCCTTGCGGAAGGCGACCGATCCGGCCAACGCGTCCCGTTCGCCGAGCGAGTCCGCGACGTCGCCGTCGAGCATCTGGACCAGGTTGCGGAACTCCGCGACCCGGTTCTCCATCGGAGTTCCGGTCATGAAAAGGGTGCGCTCGCAACGCTCCGCCCATAGGCCGACCGACTGGGACCGCTTGGTCTTCGGGTTTTTCACGGAGTGCGCTTCGTCGACGACGAGCAGTCCGACCTCCCCGCCGCCCGGCGCCGGAAATCCGCGCAGTGCGTCGTACGTGGTCACCCCCACCCCGCCCCGCCCCTTCCAGTCGGCGAACGCGTAGTGCCGGTCGGGGCCGTGGAGCACCATGACGCGAAGGGCGCTGCGGGCCTCGATCTCCCGTGTCCAGTTCACGAGAACGCTCGCCGGGCAGACGACCATGAAATGACTCTGCCCCTCGGCGGCCAGGTGCGCCAGCACGGCAATCGCTTGGATGGTCTTCCCGAGACCCATCTCGTCGCCGAGTATCACCTTGCGCTGCGCAAGGACGAACCTCGCGCCGAACGCCTGGTAGCCGCGCAGGGAGACCCGCCGATGCGAGTCGTCGAGCTGTTGCGTCCGTACCCGCTCGGCGATCTCCTCCGGCAAGAACCCCTCGGCGGCTGCCGCGTCCGGCAGTCGCCCGGAGATCTCGGCGAGCAGGCTGTAGTACTCCGCGGAGCGGAGTTCGAAGTCCACCCATGCCGCGACGTCGGACGTAGATCCGTGTAGCAGGTCCACCGAGGCTTGGGCGAGCAGCTCAGGCACGTCGGCCTGCTCTGCTTCGTCCACGAGTGAACGGATCTCGGCGACCGCCGCCCGGGCACGCGCCTTCCTCTCCTGGCCGGCCAGGAGCATCCTGAAACGCCCGGTGGCGGGCCTCGCGTCGACCAGCAACGGGCCCAGCCGTTCCGACAGGGCTGCGGCTCGGTCCACCGCGCGCCGGGCGTCCGGGCCGGCCTCCACCAGTACGTGCAGGGCCATGACGAGCGCGGTAGTGCTCGGCTCCGGCCGGCCCACGTCAATGTGGACGGCCACCGTCTCGTGCACCGCTTCGGAAAGCCGGCGAGCAGCAGCAAGGATCTGGTTGACCGTGCGCTGCCCGACACCGGGAATCTGCCGCAACCGATAGGGCCCCGCTTCGAGAACACGCCCCACCGTGCCAAGGCCGTTCTTCTCGACGTTCCCCAGCCGCAGTCGTCCTTCGGTGACGTCCTGCAGCCTGGCGACGGGAATGGCCTCGAGCTCGCGAGTGACCGCCGCGTCGTGAATCGGCTTCAGCGCCGCCCGCACCGCCTCGACCGCCCTGGCGTGGTCACCGGCCACTGCCTGCGCCGCCTCGTGGAGTCGCACCCCCCTCGCGACCGTGTCCCGCTCGCCACGCCCCAACGCTTCCCGCCCCTCTCGCACCGTCCCCGCATCCTCCCATCGCGGGCACCGATCCATGACGGGTATCCGTCTACAGTCGCGACCTCCTACGACCGCCGGTAGGATCGGCACCATGAGCGGTAGCAGGAAGTATTCGATCAGCCTGCCCGAGGACCTCGCCGAGGCCGTACGCGCCCACGTGGGCCCCGGCGGCTTCTCCGCCTACGTCGCCGAGGCACTCGAACAGCGGGTCGCCATGGACAAGCTGCGGGAGATCGTCGTCGACTTCGAGACCGACAACGAAGCTCTCACCCGCGAGGAGGTCGAGGCCGCCCGGGCGCTGCTGCGCCACGACCACCGGCAGGCCGGCGGGGCCGCCGCCTGATGCCCGGCACCCTCCTGCTCGACAGCGAAGGACTCTCGAAGCTCTACCGCAAGGACCGCACCGTGGTGGCCCTGGTCCAGGCGGCGTCGGAGGAGGGCGTCCGCGTCGCCACCAGCGCCATGACCACGCTTGAGGCCGACTACGAGCGCATCCACCCGGCCCGCATCAAGTGGGTCCTCTCCCGCGTCGACGTCCATGACGTCACCAAGGAGGTCACCGACCAGGCCGCCGCGCTTCTGCGCACCCATCACCTCCACGGCCACAAGTACGCCATCGATGCCGCCTTCGCCGTCATCGCCCGTAACGCACCCCGGCCGGTCACGGTCCTCACGTCCGACCCCGAGGATCTGACACTCCTGTGCGGCTCTGCCGTGGAGGTCGTCAAGGTCTGAGGCAGTCTCACGCCGACCAGACTTGTCAATGCCCCACATCGCGGGGCGAAGCTCCCCGCGGACAGAAACCTGTGCCCGGCCCGCCAACAAGCGGGTCGGGCACAGGTTTTGACGAGCCGTCACACGTTGAAGCGGAACTCCACCACGTCGCCGTCCTGCATGACGTACTCCTTGCCCTCCATGCGGGCCTTGCCGGCGGCGCGGGCTTCGGCGACGGAGCCCGTTTCGACGAGGTCGGCGAAGGAGATGACCTCGGCCTTGATGAAGCCCTTCTGGAAGTCGGTGTGGATGACACCGGCCGCCTCGGGGGCCGTCGCGCCCTTCTTGATCGTCCAGGCGCGGGACTCCTTGGGGCCGGCCGTCAGGTAGGTCTGGAGGCCCAGGGTGTTGAAGCCGACGCGGGCGAGGGTGGCGAGGCCCGGCTCCTCGGCGCCGACGGACTGGAGGAGCTCCATGGCGTCCTCCTCGTCGAGCTCGGCGAGGTCCGCCTCCAGCTTGGCGTTCAGGAAGATCGCCTCGGCCGGGGCGACCAGGGCGCGCTGCTCGTCCTTGAAGGTGTCGTCGGTCAGCTCGTCCTCGTCGACGTTGAAGACGTAGAGGAACGGCTTGGTGGTGAGCAGGTGCAGGTCGTGCAGCAGCTCGGCCTTCTCGGAGCCCTGGACGATGCCCTGCGAGAAGAGGGTGTCGCCCTTCTCCAGGATCTCCTTGGCCGCCTCGACCGCCGCGACCTTCGGGGCGACGTCCTTCTTGATCCGGGACTCCTTCTGGAGGCGCGGCAGGACCTTCTCGATGGTCTGGAGGTCGGCGAGGATCAGCTCGGTGTTGATCGTCTCGATGTCGTCCTTGGGCGAGACCTTGCCGTCGACGTGGACGACGTTCTCGTCCTTGAAGGCACGGATGACCTGGCAGATCGCGTCGGACTCGCGGATGTTCGCCAGGAACTTGTTGCCCAGGCCCTCACCCTCGCTCGCGCCGCGCACGATGCCCGCGATGTCGACGAAGTCGACCGTGGCCGGCAGGACGCGCTGCGACGAGAAGATCTCGGCCAGCTTGGTGAGGCGGCTGTCGGGGACGCCGACGACGCCGACGTTGGGCTCGATGGTGGCGAACGGGTAGTTGGCCGCCAGCACGTCGTTCTTGGTCAGGGCGTTGAACAGGGTCGACTTGCCGACATTCGGCAGGCCGACGATTCCGATCGTGAGCGACACGTTGGCGACTTCCCTAGAAGTGAGGATGGTGGGCCGACCCCCCAGTTTACGGGCGTGGCGGACCGGGCAGTGACGGCGGCCGTTGGGCGAACTCTTGGCCAAGGTCGTCCAAAGCGCGTGTCCGATGCCGGGCTCCCGGCCCCCCGCGACCTACGTTGTCCGGGTGGACCAGCACAGGAACAGTCCCCCTCAGCGCCGGGACCGGCCGCAGCCGCCGGCGGGCCCGGTGACCCCGGCCGCGTCGGCACCGTCGCCGGGCGCCCTGCCCTCCGGCGCGCTCGTCGACGGCGCGGGCGTACGCCCCGTCGGGGCACGTCCGGCGCGGCCACCGGCCAGACCGGGCGGCCGGACGACACCCGGCGGCGTGTCGGGCGTCGTCCCCGGCGGCGGCCGGCCGGCCGGTGGGGCGGGCGGCCCCGGCGGGGGCGGGCCCGGCGGGGGCGGGCCCGGGGGCAAACCGGCCGGCGGCCCCAGGCGGCCGAGTGCCGGGCCCGGGCGGCGGTCCGTACCGCCCGTCGTCCTCGCCCTGCGCAGGTTGCCCTCGCCCCGGCTGACCGGGCTGGGCGCCGGGCTGTTCGCCGCCGCGTCGATGTTCGTGCTCGGGTGCCTGGACCGGCTGCTGTTCGACGGTTCCCCGCTGGTGTACGGGCTGCTCTTCCTGCCCGTCAGCGCCCTGACCGCGCTCTGGGTGCGGTCCGCGGACCTGGTCACCGCTCCGATCAGCGTCCCCATCGCGTTCGCCGTGGGCGTCGTGCCGATCGCCGGGGGCACGGAGGGCCTCGGCGGCCGGATCATGGCCGTGGTCACCGCGCTCGCCGTCCACGCCGGCTGGCTGTACGGCGGCACGCTGGTCGCCGGCCTGATCACTTCCGTACGCAAGATCCGCCTGATGGGGCGACGTCAGCGCACCACCGCCCCCGCCGCCCGCGTCCCCGAGCGCTGACCCGGGCGGGCCATCGGTACCGGGCGGACCACCGCGCCCGGCCGCGCGCATCCGGCCCGGCACCGTCCCGCCCAGCGCCATCCGGCCCCGGGCCGTCACGCGTGTCAGCGGGCGCCTGCCGCCATCGCCGCGCCGACGATGCCCGCGTTGTTCTGGAGTTCCGCCGGGACGATCTCGGCGCGGACGTGCTTGATCAGCGGGAGGAACTTCTCCGCCTTGCGGCTCACTCCGCCGCCCACGATGAAGAGCTCCGGCGAGAACAGCATCTCGACATGGGCCAGGTACTTCTGGACGCGGTGGGCCCAGTCCTCCCAGCTCAGGTCCTTGTCCTCCTTGACCTTCGTCGACGCGCGCTTCTCCGCCTCGTGGCCGTCCAGCTCCAGGTGGCCCAGCTCGGTGTTGGGCACGAGCTTGCCGTCGATGAACAGGGCGCTGCCGATGCCGGTGCCGAACGTCAGCAGGGCGACCACGCCCTTGCGGCCGCGTCCCGCGCCGAAGGTCATCTCGGCGATCCCGGCGGCGTCGGCGTCGTTGAGGACGGTGATCGGCATCCCGGTCAGCCGGTCGCCCAGCAGGGCGGCCGCGTCGACGCCGACCCAGCTCTTGTCGACGTTCGCCGCCGTACGGACGGTGGAGCCGGTGACGACACCGGGAAAGGTGACGCCGATGGGGCCCGACCAGCCGAAATGGCCGACGACCTCGGCGACGCACCCCGCGACGTCGTCCGGTGTCGCGGGGTGCGGTGTCAGTACTTTGTGGCGGGGCTCGGCCAGATCTCCGCGCTCCAGGTCCACGGGAGCGCCCTTGATGCCCGACCCGCCGATGTCCACTCCGAAGACGTTCATGGACCCAACGTTACGGTGCGGCGCTGACGGTTACTGCTTTTCCTGCAGGGCGGCGGCCTCGGCGCGCAGGTCGCGGCGGAGTTCCTTGGGCAGCGAGAAGGTGATCGACTCCTCGGCGGACTTCACCAGCTCCACGTCCTCGAAGCCGCGCTGCGACAGCCACTCCAGGACCCCTTCGACGAGCACCTCGGGGACCGACGCGCCGGAGGTGACACCGACCGTGGCGACCCCCTCCAGCCACGCCTCGTCGATCTCGTCGGCGAAGTCCACCAGGTGGGCGTCCTTGGCGCCGGCGCCGAGGGCGACCTCGACGAGCCGGACGGAGTTGGAGGAGTTCTTCGAGCCGACGACGATGACCAGGTCCGCCTCGGCGCCCATCTGCTTGACGGCGATCTGGCGGTTCTGGGTGGCGTAGCAGATGTCGTCGCTCGGCGGGGAGATCAGCTGCGGGAACTTCTCCTTCAGCCTGTCGACCGTCTCCATGGTCTCGTCGACCGACAGGGTGGTCTGGGAGAGCCAGACGACCTTCGACTCGTCGCGGACGGTGACGTTGTCGACGTCGTCCGGGCCGTCGACCAGCGTGATGTGGTCCGGGGCCTCGCCGGAGGTGCCGATGACCTCCTCGTGGCCCTCGTGGCCGATCAGGAGGATGTCGAAGTCCTCGTTCGCGAACCGGACCGCTTCCTTGTGGACCTTGGTCACCAGCGGGCAGGTCGCGTCGATCGTCGCGAGCCTGCGCTCGGCCGCCTCCTGGTGGACGGTCGGCGCCACACCGTGCGCCGAGAACATGACGATGGACCCCTCGGGGACCTCCGCCGTCTCGTCGACGAAGATGGCGCCCTTCTTCTCCAGGGTCTGTACGACGTACTTGTTGTGCACGATCTCGTGCCGGACGTAGATCGGCGAGCCGTACTGCTCCAGGGCCTTCTCCACGGCGATCACAGCACGGTCCACGCCCGCGCAGTAACCACGCGGAGCGGCGAGGAGCACGCGCTTGTCGGACGACGGGCTGGCAGGCGTAGCAGTCATGGTTCCCATCGTAAGGGCGTGTATGAGCGGCCGAAGATCCGCCAGGTGGCTGAGACTGTGGGCATGACCGGCACCACCAGGACGCGGGAGACCGACGGGCACAGCGGGCTGCGGAGGGAGCTGGGCTTCCGCGACCTCGTCGTCTACGGGCTGCTTTTCATCGCCCCTATGGCGCCGGTCGGCATTTTCGGCACCCTGGACGCCCGTTCGGGCGGGGCCGTCGCGCTGGTCTACCTGGTGGCGACGGTGGCGATGGCGTTCACCGCATTCAGCTACGCCCAGATGGTCCGGGTGGCCCCTCAGGCGGGGTCGGTCTTCGCGTACGCGCGCAAGGGGCTGGGCGAGGGGCCGGGTTTCGTCGCCGGGTGGATGGCGATGCTCGACTACCTGCTGATCCCGGCCGTGGCGTACCTCTTCGCGGGGATCGCCATGGAGGCGCTGGTCCCGGCGGTGAACCGGTGGGTGTGGACCGTGCTCGCGGTGGTGCTCACGACGCTGCTCAACCTGTGGGGCGTGCGGGCGGCCGCGCGGGTCGGCTTCGCGGTGCTGGCGATGGAGATCGTCGTGCTGCTGGTGTTCGTGGTGTCGGCGGTCGTGGTGCTGGTACGGGACGGGGCGCAGCGCGGCTGGCTGTCGCCGCTGACGGGTGACACCGGCTTCTCCCTGGGCGCGGTCCTGGGCGCCGTGTCCGTGGCGGTGCTGTCGTACCTGGGCTTCGACGCGATCGCGTCGTTCGCGGAGGAGGTGACGGGGGGCTCGGCGAGGGTGGCGCGGGCGGTGCTGTTCTGCATGGCGCTGGCGGGTGTGCTGTTCGTGGCGCAGACGTACCTGGTGGCGTTGCTGGAGCCGGTGTCGTCGGCGGAGCTGGCGGCGGAGCCGGCGCGGCAGGGTTCGGCGTTCTACGACGCCGTGGACGCCTCCGTCGGGGGCTGGCTGCACGACCTGGTGGCGACGAGCAAGGCGATCGGTGCGGCGTTCGCGGCGCTCGCGGGGCAGGCGGCGGCGGGCCGGCTGCTGTTCGCGATGGCCCGCGACCGGCGGCTGCCGGGGGTGCTGGCGCGCACCGACGCGGGGGTGCCGCGCGTGGCGCTGCTGCTGGCGGCCACGGTGACGATGGTGGCCGCCGTGTGGGCGGCGCGGCGCGACGACGGGATGGACCACCTGGTGTCGGTGGTCAACATCGGGGCGCTGACGGCGTTCGTCCTGCTGCACGCGAGCGTGGTGGGGTGGTTCGCGGTACGGAGGTCGGGCACGGGGGCGCGTCCGGACCGGCTGCGGCACGTGGTGCTGCCGGTGGTGGGCGCGGTGATCCTGGTCGCCGTCATCGTCGAGGCGGCCACCTCGGCCCTGGTGGTGGGTTCGCTGTGGCTGGCGGTGGGCCTGGTGGTGCTGGCGGTGCAGTGGGGGCGGCGGAACGGAGCGGCGTAGCGTCCCGGGCGAGGGCTTCCCGGGCGGGCCTCGCGGGGCCGGGGGCGTTGTCGGTCGTGGCGCGTACGCTCGCCTGCATGGGTCTGAATACGTCTGCCGAAGCTCCCCTGCCCGTCGGTGAGGTGTCGCGGCTCATCGGGGGCTGGGTCGACCGGCTCGGTGCCGTCTGGGTGGAGGGCCAGATCACCCAGCTGTCGCGGCGGCCGGGCGCGGGTGTGGTGTTCATGACGCTGCGCGACCCGTCGTACGACATCTCCGTCAGCGTCACCTGCTACCGCCAGGTGTTCGACGCGGTCGCGGACGTCGTGTCCGAGGGCGCCCGTGTCGTGGTGCACGCGAAGCCGGAGTGGTACGCCCCGCGGGGGCAGTTGTCGTTGCGGGCCGCGCAGATGAAGCCGGTCGGGATCGGCGAGCTGCTGGCCCGGCTGGAGATGCTGAAGCGGTCCCTGGGCGCGGAGGGGCTGTTCGCGCTCGACCGCAAGCGGCCGCTGCCGTTCCTGCCGCGGTTGGTCGGCCTGGTGTGCGGGCGCGCCTCAGCGGCGGAGCGGGACGTGCTGGAGAACGCGCGGCGCCGGTGGCCGGCGGTCCGCTTCGAGGTGCGGAACGTGGCGGTGCAGGGCGTCCACGCCGTGCCGCAGGTGGTGCAGGCGGTGAAGGAGCTGGACGAGCACCCGGACGTGGACGTGATCGTCGTCGCGCGGGGCGGCGGCAGCGTGGAGGACCTGCTGCCGTTCTCGGACGAGCAGCTCGTCCGGGCGGTCGCCGAGTGCCGTACGCCGGTGGTGTCCGCCATCGGGCACGAGCCGGACGCGCCGCTGCTGGACCTGGTGGCGGACCTGCGGGCGTCCACCCCGACCGACGCCGCGAAGAAGGTCGTCCCGGACGTGGGCGAGGAGCTGGAGCGGGTCCGGGGCCTGCGGGACCGCGCGCTGCGTACGGTGCGGGGCTTGCTCGACCGCGAGGAGCGGGGCCTGACGCACGCGCTCGCCCGGCCCGTCATGGAGCACCCGCGGCGGATGGTGGAGGAGCGGGAGCGGGAGGTGGACGCCCTGCTGGCGCGCAGCCGCCGCTGCCTGGGCCACCTGCTGGACCGGGCGGACTCCGAGCTGAGGCACACCCACGCGCGCGTGGTGGGACTTTCCCCGGCGGCGACGCTGGAGCGGGGGTACGCGGTGCTCCAGCGGGCGGACGGGTCGGTGGTCCGGTCGGCGGAGGAGGTGGCGCCGGACGAGGAGCTGCGCGCGCGGGTCGCGGAGGGCGAGTTCCCGGTGCGCGTGGCCGCCGGCGATGTCGTACCCCGCCCGTAGGGTGGGGGGCATGGCAGCGGAGACGACGGAAGCGGCGATCGGGTACGAGCAGGCGCGCGACGAGCTGATCGAGGTCGTGCGCCGGCTGGAGGCGGGCGGGACGACGCTGGAGGAGTCGCTCGCACTGTGGGAGCGGGGCGAGGAGCTGGCCAAGGTGTGCCGCCGCTGGCTGGAGGGCGCCCGCGCCCGGCTGGACGCGGCGCTGGCCGAGCAGGAGGCTCCGGCCGGCCAGGAGGAGTGACCCTCCGGAATCGGAGTGTGACGGGGCTCACGGACCGCTTGGGCGCGGTTTAGTTGAAACTTAACCTATCTCGGGCGTACGGTGGAGCACATCGCTTGATCCTTTGCACACTCGAGCACGCTCGAAAGGTACGCAGCATGTCCCTCGTTCTTGACCCCGCCGCCCAGGACCTTCTCTTCCGTGAGGCCCGCACCGCGAACACCTTCACCGACGAGCCGGTCACCGAGGAGCAGGTCCAGGCGATCTACGACCTGGTGAAGTACGGCCCGACCGCCTTCAACCAGACGCCGCTGCGCATCGTCCTCGTCCGCTCGGCGGAGGCCCGCGAGCGCCTGGCCCCGCTCATGGCGGAGGGCAACCGCGCCAAGACCGCGGCCGCCCCGCTGGTCGCGATCCTCGCCGCGGACAACGAGTTCCACGAGGAGCTGCCCGGCCTGTTCCCGCACTTCCCGCAGGCCAAGGACGCGTTCTTCGCCGAGCGCCCGGTCCGCGAGCGGTCCGCCGGCCTCAACGCCGCGCTCCAGGCCGCGTACTTCATCGTGGGCGTGCGCGCCGCGGGCCTCGCCGCCGGCCCCATGACCGGCTTCGACTTCCCGGGCGTCCAGAAGGAGTTCCTCGACGACGACCACACCCCGCTGATGATCGTCAACATCGGCAAGCCGGGCGAGGACGCCTCGTTCCCCCGCTCCCCGCGCCTGGCGTACGACGAGGTCATCACCACCGTCTGACGCGCGGTCCCCGCACTTCCCGGACACGGCGACGGCCCCCGGCACCTCGATCAGGTGCCGGGGGCCGTCGCCGTTCGTCCGTCCGCCCGTGCGGAGCGGTCAGGGCGTGGCCGGGGCCGAGGGCGCGTTCGTCACCGGCGGCGTACCCGCGGCCGAGGGCGCACCCGTGGCCCCCGGGACCTCCGCCGGCCGGAGCGCCGACGCCATGCGCGCGAGCTGCTCCCACGTCGCCGTACCGGTCACGACCGTCGTGACGCCCTTGTCGCGCAGCACGAGGGCGTCGTACTTGGGGCCCTCCCAGCGCTGCCAGGCCCGGCCCGCGACCGCTTGCGTGCGGCCCGTGTCCCGGGCGTCATGGGTCACCCCGGCGATGTACTTCCCCGACGCCGCCGTCGACTGCTCCACCGCCACGTACTGCCGGTCGGGGGTCAGGAAGCCCAGGTGCCAGGCGTTGCCCTCCTCGCGGTCGTACGCGACCGAGGTCGGCGTCCAGTCCTTCGCGAGCCCCTCCGGCGCCAGCACCGGGTAGGGCGCCGCGCGCTGTGCCGTCACCAGCTCGACCCGGTAGTCGACCGCCCTGATCGGGTCGGCCTTCTCGTCGTGCGGGATGAAGAGATAGATCACGCCCGCCGCGGCGCAGATGACCGCCATCGACTGGAACATCCCGCGCACTGTCTGCTTGCCACGCATACCTGCCACGCCCCCTATGGTCGCATCAGCGTGGCCTGCTCATACGTGGGCCCCTCTGCTCAATATGTCGACCTACCGATAGAGTCGCAGCACCCTCTTCACTTGCGGCCGTCGCCGTACAGAAAGGTGCGTTCCGATGACCGACAACCATCTGCCGTCCGAGCTCGAGGTTTCCCCCGAGGCTCCCGACCGCAACCTGGCCCTCGAACTGGTCCGGGTCACCGAGGCCGCCGCCATGGCCGCCGGCCGCTGGGTCGGCCGCGGCGACAAGAACGGCGCCGACGGCGCGGCGGTGCGCGCCATGCGGACCCTCGTCTCCACGGTCTCCATGAACGGCGTCGTGGTGATCGGTGAGGGCGAGAAGGACGAAGCCCCGATGCTGTTCAACGGCGAGCGGGTCGGTGACGGGACCGGCGCCGAGTGCGACATCGCCGTGGACCCGATCGACGGCACCACGCTCACCGCCAAGGGCATGCCCAACGCGATCGCCGTGCTGGCCGCCGCCGACCGGGGCACCATGTTCGACCCGTCCGCGGTCTTCTACATGGACAAGCTCGTCACCGGCCCGGAGGCCGCCGACTACGTCGACATCAACGCCCCGGTGTCCGTGAACATCCGCCGCGTCGCCAAGGCGAAGCACTCCTCGCCCGAGGACGTCACCGTCGTCATCCTGGACCGTCCGCGCCACGAGGGCATCGTCAAGGAGATCCGCGAGACGGGCGCGCGCATCAGGTTCATCTCGGACGGCGACGTGGCCGGTTCGATCATGGCGGTGCGCGAGGGCACGGGCGTGGACCTGCTGATGGGCATCGGCGGTACGCCCGAGGGCATCATCAGCGCCTGCGCGATCAAGTGCCTGGGCGGCGTCATCCAGGGCAAGCTGTGGCCCAAGGACGACGAGGAGCGCGGGCGCGCGATCGACGCGGGTCACGACCTGGACCGCGTCCTGTCCACGAACGACCTGGTCAGCGGCGACAACGTGTTCTTCGTCGCGACCGGCATCACGGACGGCGAGCTGCTGCGCGGGGTCCGCTACCGCGCGGAGACGGCGACGACCTCGTCCCTGGTCATGCGCTCCAAGTCGGGCACGATCCGGCAGATCGACTCCACGCACCGGCTGTCGAAGCTGCGCGCGTACAGCCAGATCGACTTCGACCGCGCGAAGTAGTCCGGTACGACGCGGCGCGCGAGGAGCGGTACGCGCCGCCAGCCACACGCGCCGGACAGTGCGGTGCGTACGAAGAGGGGCGCCCCCATGTGCGGTGGGAGCGCCCCTCTCCGTGCGGCCGGGCCGGCCGCCCAGTACCGGGTCGGCGTGCCGGGTCAGCCCGCGGCGGCGATGCGCGGGCCGGTCGAGGCGGCCTTCTTCAGCTCCACCTCGCGGCGCCGGCGGCGGGCCAGGACGACGCGCCGCTCGGCCGCGGTCAGCCCGCCCCACACGCCGTACGGCTCCGGCTGGAGCAGGGCGTGCTCCCGGCATTCGACCATGACCGGGCAGCGGGCGCAGACCCGCTTCGCGGCCTCCTCGCGCGCCAGCCGGGCGGCCGTTGGCTCCTTTGACGGGGCGAAGAACAAGCCTGCTTCGTCCCGGCGGCACACCGCCTCCGTGTGCCACGGACCGGCCTGGTCCTCCCGCGCCGGAAGACGCTGGGAGGTGGCGGCGGCGGCGACCTGGAGGGGCTGAGGCGGCAGTTGCAGCACGGTCTACTCCTGACGACGGCTTCGCGAGCGAGAGACGATGCAGCAAGCCCTACCCGCTGTGCGCGTGCCTATGCACTGCGTGGCCCTCCGGTCCGAGGGGCGGAATCCGACCGGCCGGATCGGGGCACGGCGCCTCAACCCCCAAGGTGCTTACGCATTTTGGCGTGGAGGTCGGCGATGCGCCGGCCCGCCTTGGGACGCGCCTCGACGGCGCCGAAGACGGCGTACCCGTTGATCACCACGACCGGGGCCTCGGGGTCGGCGGCTTCCAGGGTGGCCACCTCGAAGGCGCCGAAGACGCCGGTGCCGGCGCCGCGCAGGGTGACGTTCTCGGGGACGCGCACCTCGATGGCGCCGAAGACCGACACGGCGTTGATCGTGGTCAGGCGCTGGGTGAAGATCGCCTCGGTCAGGTCGATCTCGACGCTGCCGAAGACCGCGAAGGCGTTGGTCCGCCGCCCGACGCGCCAGCGGCCCTTGCGGGTGCTGCTGGAGAAGACGGCGACCAGCTTGTCCGCCGGGGCGGCCGGGTCGCCGCCCTCGCCCTCGTGCGCGTACCCGGGCACGTACGACCGCTGCGACGGCTCGGCCCGCGGGCGCGCGGCGGGCAGGTCCCGCACGAGGGGTTCGAGCTCGCCGAGGGTCTTGGCGCGGTAGACGGCGTCGATGCGCTCCCCGTGCTCCTCGGCGTCGATCCGGCCCTCGGCGAGGGCGTCCCGCAGGATGTCCGCGATCCGGTCCCGGTCGGCGTCCGAGGCCCTGAGCGCGGGTTCGGCGGGCGCGACGGGCTTCTGAGGCTGCTTTTCGAGGTCCACGTCCTCAGCCTAGCGAAACGCGATACATCGCGACCAGGGGTCGGCGTGACGAACCGGCGCCACGACGAACCGGCGCACTGCGTCCCGGCAACTGAGCCTTACCTCACAGGTTCGGGCGGCGCCGGGCGTTCTACGCTTGTGGGCGCGTCGGCCAATGGAGGCCGTGCCGCTGTCTGCCGAGTGAGGAATGGCCGCAATGCCCCCTGTCTCCCGCCCGCCCAACCCTGCGTTCCAGTACTCCGATCTGCTCCCGCTGGGAGAGGACACCACGCCCTACCGCCTGGTGACCGCCGAGGGTGTCTCCACCTTCGAGGCCGACGGCCGTACGTTCCTCAAGGTCGAGCCGGAGGCGCTGCGCAAGCTCGCCGAAGAGGCGATCCACGACATCCAGCACTTCCTCCGCCCGGCGCACCTCGCCCAGCTGCGCAAGATCATCGACGACCCGGAGGCCTCGGCCAACGACAAGTTCGTCGCGCTCGACCTCCTCAAGAACGCGAACATCGCGGCCGCCGGCGTCCTGCCCATGTGCCAGGACACCGGCACGGCGATCGTCATGGGCAAGCGCGGCCAGAACGTCCTCACCGAGGGCGAGGACGAGAAGGCCCTGTCGCACGGCATCCACGACGCGTACAAGAACCTGAACCTGCGCTACTCGCAGATGGCTCCGCTCACCATGTGGGAGGAGAAGAACACCGGCACCAACCTCCCCGCCCAGATCGAGCTGTACGCGACCGACGGCGGCGCGTACAAGTTCCTCTTCATGGCCAAGGGCGGCGGCTCCGCCAACAAGTCGTTCCTCTACCAGGAGACCAAGGCGGTCCTCAACGAGGCCTCCATGATGCGGTTCCTGGAGGAGAAGATCCGCTCCCTGGGGACGGCCGCGTGCCCGCCCTACCACCTGGCGATCGTCGTCGGCGGCACCTCCGCCGAGTACGCGCTGAAGACCGCGAAGTACGCCTCGGCGCACTACCTGGACGAGCTGCCGGAGGAGGGCTCGGTCCTCGGCCACGGCTTCCGGGACAAGGAGCTGGAGGACAAGGTCTTCGAGCTGACCCAGAAGATCGGCATCGGCGCGCAGTTCGGCGGCAAGTACTTCTGCCACGACGTCCGGGTGGTCCGGCTGCCCCGGCACGGCGCGTCCTGCCCCGTCGCGATCGCCGTGTCCTGCTCGGCGGACCGCCAGGCCGTCGCGAAGATCACCGCGGAGGGGGTCTTCCTGGAGCAGCTGGAGACCGACCCGGCGCGCTTCCTCCCGGACACGACGGACGAGCAGCTCGCCGAGGAAGGCGACGTGGTCCGCATCGACCTCAACCAGCCGATGGACCAGATCCTGGCCGAGCTGGGCAAGTACCCGGTGAAGACCCGGCTGTCGCTGACCGGTCCGCTGGTCGTGGCGCGCGACATCGCGCACGCCAAGATCAAGGAGCGGCTCGACGCGGGCGAGGAGATGCCGCAGTACCTGAAGGACCACCCGGTGTACTACGCCGGTCCGGCGAAGACGCCCGAGGGGTACGCCTCCGGCTCCTTCGGCCCGACGACGGCCGGCCGGATGGACTCCTACGTGGAGCAGTTCCAGGCGGCGGGCGGCTCCAAGGTCATGCTCGCCAAGGGCAACCGTTCCCAGCAGGTCACCGACGCGTGCGGCACGCACGGCGGCTTCTACCTGGGCTCGATCGGCGGCCCGGCCGCCCGCCTGGCGCAGGACTGCATCAAGAAGGTCGAGGTCGTCGAGTACGAGGAGCTCGGCATGGAGGCGGTCTGGAAGATCGAGGTCGAGGACTTCCCGGCGTTCATCGTGGTGGACGACAAGGGCAACGACTTCTTCCAGGACCCGGCCCCGGCTCCGACGTTCACCTCCATCCCGGTGCGCGGCCCCGGCCTGGCGTGAGCCACGCGCGCGTGGGCCCGGGCCGGGTCCACGCGCGCGTGCACGGGTACGTACGCGTGCCTCAGGCGAACCGCTGCTTCGCCGTCCCGTCGCAGGCCTGGAGCCGCAGCGGGTCCCTGGCCGCGCCCAGCGTCACGCACAGGCCGGTCGCCGCCGCCGGGCGGATCGTCCCGTCCTGGCGGACGAACCGCTGGTTGGCGGCGCCGGAACAGTTCCACACCACCAGCGCCTTGCCCGCCTCGTACGCGCCGCCCGGCACGTCCAGGCACCGGTCGTGGGTCAGCGCCGTGTGCAGGGAGCCGCGCGCCGGGTCGTACCACCAGTCCTGGTTGCGGCCCTGGTGGCAGTCCCAGCCGCCGACCGCCGTGCCGTTGCGGGTGACCGACCCGGCGACATCGAGGCAGGTGCCGGTGGCCTCGCCGCGCAGCGGGGCGAACTTGTCGTCCCACGCGCCCGGCAGCAGTTCCGGTCTGCCCGTCGACGCGGGGTCGGCGCAGCTCGCCTCGCGGACGTCCGTCGCGTGGAGCTGGGTCAGGCAGGAGGCGAAGGCGGCGTGCCCGGCCGCGTTCGGGTGGAAGGACTGGCGGACGGAGTTCGCGTCCGGCAGGCCCGGCTTGGACAGGTCGATGTAGAGACCGCGCGCCCACGAGTCGTCCATGCAGACCTCGTGCCCGTGGAAGAGCCGGGAGTTGTCGAGGTAGACGGCTCCGGTGTTCGCCGCCGCGCGCCGCATGCCGCGTTCGAAGGCGGGTACGGCGGTGTTGCGGCCCCAGACGGTGTCGGAGTCGTAGCCGAGGCCGCCGCAGGCGATCTTGCCGGGGAAGTTCGGGTTGTCGTGGAAGTCGGGGCCGATGGGGCTGGGGTAACCCATGACGACGAGCTTGTAGTCGCCGTCGGCGTACCCGGCGTCGGTCATCACGGTGCGCAGGTCGCGGATGGTCTGTTCGACCTTCGGTACGAGGTTGTCGACGCGGGCCTGCCAGCCGGGCGCGTACTTGGGCTCGCACGGGCCCTGGAAGGTGATGAAGCGCAGGACGCAGTCGGTCATCACGGGACCGAACTGGAGGTCGTCGTTGGCGCCCGCCACCAGCAGCACCATTTTGATGCGGGTGTTGCGGGCCTTGATGGCGAGGTTGTCGCTCTGGACCAGTTCGTCCGCGTGCTGCTTGCTGCCGCCGATGCGGATGTTGGGCGTGGACGCCCCAGAACAGGAGACGTTGTAGGTGACGTCCGCGGGGATGCCGGTGCGGTGGATGGCCGCCTGGGGAGAGCGGTGGCACCAGTTGGTGGGGCCGTTGGTCGGGGGCTCGTAGGTGCCGATGCCCTCGCCCGAGATCTCGCTGTCGCCCAGCGAGATCAGGCCGGTCTTCCGTTCGGCGAGCGGCCGTTCGGCGGGAGAACCGTACAGCTTGGTGGCCTCGGCGGCGCGTATGGCCTCCAGCTCGGGCGGCAGTGGTACGGATGCGGTGGCGGTACGGGGTGCGGTGACGGTGGCGGTGTCCGCCGCGGCCTGGGCGGTCATCCCGCCGAAGGTGGTCGCGAGCGCGGCGGCCGCCGCGACCGTACATCGGAGTCCGAACCGGGCTCTGGTACCGGTGCGCGTCATTGCGCCTCCTGGAAGTGGGGTTACCCACGGTTTTTACTGGCCGGTACATGGCTTGGGAATACGCGGAACAAGACAAGTGCTCAACTTATCCAGGAGGTTCGACGACCATGACGGACGAGACTGACTACCGGACCGAGCACGACTCCATGGGCGAGGTGCGCGTCCCCGCCCACGCCAAATGGCGGGCGCAGACCCAGCGGGCGGTGGAGAACTTCCCCGTCTCGGGGCAGCGTCTGGAGCGGGCCCACATCGAGGCCCTGGCCCGGATCAAGGCCGCCGCGGCGAAGGTCAACGCGCGGCTCGGCGTCCTGGACGAGGAGCGGGCCGCCGCGATCCAGGAGGCCGCGGAGGAGGTCGCCGGCGGCAGGTGGGACGAGCACTTCCCCGTGGACGTCTTCCAGACCGGCTCCGGCACGTCGTCCAACATGAACATGAACGAGGTCCTCGCCACCCTGGCCGGGGAGCGGCTCGCCGGGCGCCTCGGCCGGCCCGACGCCGTGCACCCCAACGACCACGTCAACGCGTCCCAGTCGTCCAACGACGTGTTCCCTTCCTCCATCCACATCGCCGCCACCGCCGCCGTGACCCGGGACCTGATCCCGGCGCTGGACCACCTGGCCGCCGCCCTGGAGCGGAAATCGGCCGAATTCGCGGACGTCGTCAAGTCCGGTCGTACGCACCTGATGGACGCCACCCCGGTGACCCTCGGTCAGGAGTTCGGCGGTTACGCGGCACAGGTCCGGTACG
Source organism: Streptomyces ficellus (assembly GCF_009739905.1). Taxonomy (NCBI): domain Bacteria; kingdom Bacillati; phylum Actinomycetota; class Actinomycetes; order Kitasatosporales; family Streptomycetaceae; genus Streptomyces; species Streptomyces ficellus. The sequence continues at coordinate 2,645,867 of NZ_CP034279.1, forward strand.
GCACCGAACGGCTGCGCGCGTCGCTGCCGCGCCTGGCCGAGCTGCCGCTGGGCGGCACGGCGGTCGGCACCGGCATCAACACCCCGCCCGGGTTCGCCGCCGCCGTGATCGCCGAGGTCGCCGCCGCGACCGGGCTGCCGCTGACCGAGGCCCGCGACCACTTCGAGGCGCAGGGCGCGCGGGACGGGCTGGTCGAGACGTCGGGACAGCTCCGTACGATCGCGGTGTCCCTGACCAAGATCTCCAACGACCTGCGCTGGATGGCGTCCGGGCCGCGCACCGGGCTCGCCGAGATCAACCTCCCCGACCTCCAGCCCGGGTCCTCGATCATGCCCGGCAAGGTCAACCCGGTCGTCCCGGAGGCCGTCCTGATGGTCGCCGCCCAGGTCACCGGGAACGACGCCACGGTCGCGACGGCCGGCGCCGCCGGGAACTTCGAGCTGAACGTGATGCTCCCCGTCATCGCCAAGAACCTGCTGGAGTCGGTCCGGCTCCTCGCCAACGCCTCGCGCCTGCTGGCGGACCGCACGGTCGACGGCATCACCGCCAACGTGGAGCGGGCGCGCGAGTACGCCGAGTCGTCCCCCTCCGTCGTCACGCCGCTCAACAAGTACATCGGGTACGAGGAGGCCGCGAAGGTGGCCAAGAAGTCCCTGGCGGAACGCCGGACCATCCGCGAGGTCGTCATCGCATCGGGGTACGTGGAGCGCGGCGACCTGACGCTCCAGCAGCTCGACGAGGCCCTGGACGTCCTGCGTATGACCCGGCCCTGACCTGGCGTTTCGTGGGCCGCGGGCGCCCGTTTGACGTGATCTGTGTCGCGGCGGCGCCCGGCGGGCACCTCTAAGATCTGCGCATGACAGCCGAGACGACGACAGGGAGAGGGGCGCGCTCCGGCGGCGCGCACTGGGCGCCGGGCGCCCGGATCCTGTGGCGCTACCGCGACAACGGCGGCGGTCACATCCACATCTGCCGGCCCGTGACGGTCGTCGAGGACACCGACGACCTGCTGGCCGTGTGGATGGCGCCGGGCACGGAGTGCGTCAAGCCGGTCCTGGCCGACGGCACCCCCGTCCACGAGGAGCCGCTCGCCACCCGGTACACCGCCCCCCGCACCACCGTGCGCACCCGGTGGGAGGGCACAGGCGTGCTGAAGCTGGCCCGGCCGGGTGAACCCTGGTCGGTGTGGCTGTTCTGGGATCACGGCTGGCAGTTCCGCAGCTGGTACGTCAACCTGGAGGAGCCCCGCACCCGATGGGCGGACGGGGTGGACTCCGTGGACCACTTCCTGGACATCTCGGTGTACCCCGATCGCAGTTGGCTGTGGCGGGACGAGGACGAGTTCGCCCAGGCGCAGCGCAGCGGCCTGGTGGGCCCGGCGCAGGCCCGGCGGGTGCGGGAGGCCGGGCGGGCGGCGGTCGAGGTGATCCGCGCCTGGGGCGCTCCGTTCGCGGACGGCTGGGAGCACTGGCGACCGGACCCGGACTGGACGGTTCCGGAATTGCCCGCGGACTGGGATCACACCCCGGCGCACACGGCTCCGTGAGACCCTTGATGCGCCCCAGGGGTGCAAACGTAGGATCGTCCTCCGCACATTCGCGGAGCAGGAACGACTGAGCAGAGACCAGGAACTGACCGTAAGTCATCCATGAGGGGGTGGACCGTGCCTGATCCGTGCCCGGATCCGTCACCCCTTGTCGGCGCCGCTCCCGGAGCGGGTATAGCGCCTGACAGAGCGATCGCATCGCACCACCGGCCCGGACGGACGGAATCCCACGCGTGACGGAGCATCCCACCTCCCACGAAGGCCGGCAGCCTCTCGCTGCCCGGCCGCAGGAACGCACCCGGCCACGGCGGGAGACGCCCCCGTCCCCCGCCGCGCCGCCCGGGACCGCGCCCGCGCCCGCCCCGGGGCCCTGCGCCGGCGCCGCCGCGGCCCCGTCCTCCGCCCCGCACCCCGGCGCCCCGTCCACCGCCCCGTCCGGGACGGCCGCCGCACCGGCGGGCCCCGGCGGAACGGCCCGCGACGCCTCCGCGCGCCCGGCCGGGAGCACGACGAGCACCCCCGGCACGACCGGCGGCACCACGGACACCACCGGCGGGAGCACCGCCGGCACCGCCGGTACGCCCGGGCGCCCCGGCGGGCATCCGGCCGGAGCCGCCGGGCAGGCCACGGGCGCCTCCGCCCACACCACCGGCGCGGGCAGCGGTGGGCACGGGTCCGGCGGTGGGTCCGGCCCCGGCGGTGGCCGTGGGAGCGGCCGCGGCGGTGGCGGCGGGACCGGCTCCGGGCACGGCCCGGGACACGGCGGCGGTCCGGAGGGCTCCCCGCCCGGTAGCGGAGCCGCCCCCGGGCCGGGCGTCGGCGTGCCCACCGGTGTGGCGACGCCGCTCGGCGGGCTGCCCGCGCAGGCCGGAGCCGCCGCGGGCCCGGGCCACGAGCCGGTGATGGCCGCCAGGCGCGAGGGCGACCGGCTGCGGTTCGTCGGCGCCGCCACGCGGCGGATCGCCCGCGGCATCGACCTCGACGAGATCGTCCTCGGCCTGTGCCGGGCCACCGTGCCGACGTTCTCCGACGCGATCCTCGTCTACCTCCGCGACCCGCTCCCGGTGGGCGACGAGCGGCCCGTCGACCCGTTCGTCCTGCGCCTGCGCCGCACCGACCGGCTGCGCTTAACGGAGGACGACTCCGAACTCGGCCTGTCCGCGGCCGACCCGGACACCGGCCTCGACCTCGGCCCGGCGGCCGAGCTGTGCGAGGTGCAGGCCGGCGGCGCCCTCGCGGAGGTCCTGCGCGGCGTACGCCCGGTCTTCGGCGACTCGGCGGCCGCCCGCGCCGCGCTGCCCGAACTGCTCGGCGACGGGCGCTGCGTACCGTCCGGGCACCGGGCGATCCTGGCGCCGCTGCGCGGCCGGCGCCGGGTGATCGGCGCGGCCGTGTTCCTGCGCCGCCCCGACCGGCCGCCGTTCGAGCCGAACGACCTGCTCGTCGCCGCGCAGCTGGCCACGCACACGGCGCTCGGCATCGACAAGGCCGTGCTGTACGGGCGCGAGGCCTACATCGCCGACGAGCTGCAGCGCACCATGCTGCCGGAGAACCTGCCGCAGCCGACCGGCGTCAAGCTGGCCTCCCGCTACCTCCCGGCGGCGGAGACCGCGAGGGTCGGCGGCGACTGGTACGACGCCATCCCGCTGCCCGGCAGCCGGGTCGCGCTGGTCGTGGGCGACGTGATGGGCCACTCCATGACGTCCGCCGCGATCATGGGCCAGCTGCGGACCACCGCGCAGACCCTCGCCGGGCTCGACCTGCCGCCGCAGGAGGTGCTCCACCACCTCGACGAGCAGGCCCAGCGGCTCGGCGAGAACCGCATGGCGACCTGCCTCTACGCGGTGTACGACCCGGTCGCGCACCGCATCACCATCGCCAACGCGGGTCACCCGCCGCCGATACTGCTCCACCTCGGCGGCCGGGCGGAGGTGCTGCGCGTCCCGCCGGGCGCGCCCATCGGCGTGGGCGGAGTGGACTTCGAGGCCGTCGAGCTGGACGCCCCGGCCGGGGCGACCCTGCTCCTCTACACCGACGGGCTCGTCGAGTCGCGGCTGCGCGACGTGTGGACCGGGATAGAGCAGCTGCGCGAACGGCTGGCCGCCACCGCCCAGTTGACCGGCCCGGACCACTCGCCGCCGCTGGAGGCGCTCTGCGACGACGTGCTGGACATGCTCGGCCCGGGCGACCGGGACGACGACATCGCGCTGCTCGCCGCCCGGTTCGACGGCATCGCGCCGAGCGACGTCGCCTACTGGTTCCTGGAGCCGGAGGAGCAGGCGCCCGGCCGGGCGCGGCGCCTGGCGCGGCGGGCGCTGGCCCGCTGGGACCTGGAGGAGCTGTCCGACAGCGTCGAGCTGCTGGTCAGCGAGGTGGTCACCAACGCCGTCCGGTACGCGGAGCGGCCGGTGACGCTGCGGCTGCTGCGGACGGACGTGCTGCGCTGCGAGGTCGGTGACGACGCCCCGCAGCTCCCGCGCCAGCGCAGGGCCCGGGACACCGACGAGGGCGGGCGCGGGCTGTTCCTGGTGAACCGGCTGGCGCGGCGGTGGGGCGCGACCCGGCTGTCTACCGGCAAGGTGGTCTGGTTCGAGCTGCCGACGCGAATCTGAGGCGCGTCGGCGGAACGAGGTGACGACGGTGGCCGGGCCCCTTCCTCAGGGGCCCGGCCACCGTCGTCGTGTCACGTCACGTCTTGCGTCATGGCTTCGGCGGCTTCAGGTCGCCTCCGGTGTCGCCGCCGCCCGGGTCGCCGGTCACACCGCCGTCCCCGCCGTCGCCGCCGGTGTCACCGCCGCTGTTCCCGCCGGTCTCGCCCTCGGTCGGGTCGTCCGTCGGCGTGCGGGTCGGGGGCGTGGGGGGCGTGCGCGTCGCGGTCGGCTCCTCGGTGGGCGACTCGGTCTCGGTCGGCTCCTCGGTCGGCGACTCGGTCTCGGTCGGCTCGTCCGTGGGCGACTCGGTCTCGGTCGGCTCCTCGGTGGGCGACTCGGTCTCGGTCGGCTCGGGCGGGGCGGTCTCGGCGAGGTCCAGGTCGAACCGGGCGTCGGAGCCGCCGCCGAGGGCGCCGAGCGTGTAGTCGGCCCAGATGCGGGCGGGGAAGCCACCGCCGTTGGCGCGGCCGGAGTTGGCGGTACCGGTGAGGGTGACCTGCCGGCCCTTGTCGGCGTCCTCGCCGAAGAGGGCGACGACCGTCGTCAGCTCGGGCGTGTAACCGGCGAACCAGGCCGACTTGTTGTTCTCCGAGGTGCCCGTCTTGCCGGCCGCCTGGTAGGCGGACGTGTTCGCCTCGTGGCCGGAGCCGTTCCTGACGACCCCGGTGAGGGCGTGGGTGACGGTGTCGGCGCTCTCGCGGCTGATGACCCGCTCGCCGACGGGCGGCTCCACCCGCTCGAACGTGCGGTCCTTGTGCTCGGCCGACTTCACGATCGTCGGCGTCACCTTCTTGCCGTGGTTGTCAAGGGTGGCGTACACGCCCGCCATGTCCCAGGTGGAGGCGCCCATGGTGCCGAGGGACATCGCGGGCTGCTCGACGAAGCTCTCGTCGTCCTTCATCCCGAGGGCGAGCGCGGTCTTCTTCACCTTGGAGGGGTCGGCGTCCACGATCATCTGGGCGAAGACCGAGTTGATCGACTTGTTCATGCCCTGCTGGACGGTGACGGGCCCGTAGCTGCGGTTGTCCTCGTTCTCGGGGCCGAAGGGGGTGTCGCTGCCCTCGACGGGGCGGCGGCTGGTGCCGTCGTAGAGCGTGTTCAGGCCTATCTCGTCGCCGTCCTGGGTGGTGGCGCCGTTCTCCAGGGCGGAGGCGAAGACAAGAGGCTTGAACGTGGAGGCGGGCTGGTAGTCGCGGCGGGTGGCGTTGGACATCCAGTGCTCGGTGGCGCCGGCGCCGCCGTACAGCGCGACCACGCTGCCGGTCTTGGGGTCGACGGAGGTCGCCCCGGCCTGGACGGTGGCGTCGACCTTGTTGTTCTTGCGGTCGAGACGGTCCTCCAGCTGCTCGTCGACCGCCTTGACCAGCTTCTTCTGGCGCTTCTCGTCGATGTTGAGGGTGATGTTCCAGCCGCCGGCGTCGATGTCCTCCTCGCTGATGCCCTGCCGGACCATCTCCTGCTTGGCGGCGGCGACGAGGTAGCCGGTCTGCCCCTCCATGCCGGGCGCGGCCTTGGGCTTCTGCGGGACGGCGAACTTCTGCCCGGCGCGCTTCGACCGGTCGAGCCAGCCCTCCTCGACCATGTTGTCCAGGACGTAGTTCCAGCGCTCGGTGGCGAGCTTGCGGCCGGTGGGGCTGGCGATGGCCCAGTCGTACTGGTTGGGGGCCTGGAGGAGGGCGGCGAGGTAGGCGCCCTGGGAGACGGTCAGCTTCTCGGCGTCGACGCCGTAGTAGGCCCGCGCGGCGGCCTGGATGCCGTAGGCGCCGCGGCCGTAGTAGCTGGTGTTCATGTAGCCGGCGAGGATGTCGTCCTTGCTCATGCGCTGGTCGACCTTGAGGGAGATCACCAGCTCCTTGAGCTTGCGGCTGACCGTCTGGTCCTGGTCCAGGTAGTAGTTCTTGACGTACTGCTGGGTGATGGTCGAGCCACCCTGCTTGCCCTGGCCGCGCAGCGTGTTCAGCACACCGCGGGCGGTGCCCACGAAGTCGACGCCGGAGTCCTGGTAGAAGGTCTTGTTCTCGGCCGCGACGAACGCCTTCTCCACGTCGTCCGGGATCTTGTCCAGGCCGACGATCTCGCGGTTGATCTCACCGGTACGGGCGAGGATCTTGCCGTTGCTGTACCGGTAGACGTTGCTCTGCATCGTCGCCTGGGCGTTGGCGGAGGGCACCGGGACCAGCAGGTACACGACGTAGAACGCGCCCATCGCGAGCAGGCACAGTCCGAAGAAGGTGCCCAGCAGCTTCCTCCACGTGAAGAAGCGGCGTATGCCCCCGCCTTCGGTCTTCGCCCCGCGCGCCCCGCGTTCCCGCGCCTGTCGCGCTACCGCTCGACCCATCGCTCCGTCGCTCCGCTCTGCCCGATACGCAAATCAGCTCAGCAAACTAACACCACGGGTACTGACAAAGCTCAACGGATCCGGTCTTTTCCGGACGTGACAATGAGCACCCGTCTCTAGGGAACCGACTCCTCAGGGGTGCCAAGGGTTGCTGCGTGCATTAAAGTGATATCACTTTGCTAGACCGGCCGGACGAGGCCGGCGACGAGGGAACGGGGACGACCATGACGACGAACGACCGCGCCGACCGCGCCGCACTCGCGGAGGACCTGCCCGACATGCCCGCGCCACGCGTACGCGAGTTCGCGGCGCAGAGCATCGGCGGCGGGCTGGCCCTGCTGCTCGGCCTCGCCGGCCTGGCGGCCGGTGTCTGCATGGTGGTCGCGGGCGCGGCCAGCGGTTCGGCGGGCCTGAAGGTGGCACTGATCGTGGCCGGGGTCCTGGTCGTGATCGCCTCCTTCCTCGCGATGTGCGGGCTGAACATGGTGGCGCCCGGCGAGGCCCGGGTGGTGCAGCTCTTCGGCCGGTACCGGGGCACGATCCGCACCGACGGGCTGCGCTGGGTCAACCCGTTCACCTCGCGCATGAAGATCTCGACCCGGGTGCGCAACCACGAGACGCCGGTGCTGAAGGTCAACGACGCGTACGGCAACCCGATCGAGCTCGCCGCGGTGGTCGTGTGGAGGGTCGAGGACACCGCGCAGGCGATGTTCGAGGTCGACGACTTCCGGGTGTTCGTCTCCACGCAGACGGAGGCGGCCGTACGGCACATCGCGATCGAGTACCCCTATGACGCGCACGACGAGGCGGAACTGTCCCTGCGCGGCAACGCCGAGGAGATCACCGAGAAGCTGGCCGCCGAGCTCCACGCGCGCGTGAAGGCGGCCGGCGTCCGCATCATCGAGTCCCGCTTCACGCACCTCGCGTACGCCCCGGAGATCGCGTCCGCGATGCTCCAGCGCCAGCAGGCGGGCGCGGTCGTCGCCGCGCGGCGGCAGATCGTCGACGGCGCGGTCGGCATGGTCGAGGCGGCGCTGGACCGGCTGGAGGAACGGGACATCGTGGAGCTCGACCCGGAGCGCAAGGCCGCGATGGTCTCCAACCTGATGGTGGTCCTGTGCGGCGACCGGGCGGCCCAGCCGGTGCTGAACACGGGCACGCTGTACCAGTGACGCCGCCGCCGGACCGCCGCCAGCGCAAGCAGGTGCTGCTGCGCCTCGACCCGGCGGTGTACGAGGCACTGGCGCGCTGGGCGGCGGACGAGCTGCGCAGCGCGAACTCCCAGATCGAGTTCCTGCTGCGCAAGGCCCTCTCCGACGCGGGCCGCCTCCCGCCGGCGCCGGGCCCCCTGCCCCGCCGCGGCCGCCCGCCGAAGAACCCCGAGCCGCCCGGCTGACGGCCCGCCCCGAACGCCCCGCCCCGCACCGCAGCGCGACGGTGCGGGGCGACGGGTGCGGGTGACCGTGCGGGGCGGGCGCAAACCCTCCTCTATACATCCCGTGTATACGCGCCGGGTAGAGTCGCCGCCATGTCCATCGGTCACGCCCTCCTCGGCATCCTGGAATCCGGCCCCCGGCACGGCTACGACCTCAAGCGGGCCTTCGACGCGAGGTTCGGCCAGGACCGGCCCCTGCACTACGGGCAGGTCTACTCGACCATGTCCCGGCTGCTGAAGCACGGCCTCGTGGAGGTCGAGGGCATCGAACCCGGCGAAGGCCCCGAGCGGAAGCGGTACGCGATCACCGAGGCGGGCGTCACCGACGTCGAGCGGTGGCTGACCCAGGCCGAGAAGCCCGAGCCGTACCTCCAGTCGACGCTCTACACCAAGGTCGTCCTCGCCCTGCTCACCGGCCGCAGCGCCACCGAGCTGCTCGACACGCAGCGCGCCGAGCACCTGCGGCTGATGCGCGAGCTGACCCGGCGCAAGAAGGACGGCGACCTCGCCGACCAGCTGATCTGCGACCACGCCCTGTTCCACCTGGAGGCCGACCTCCGCTGGCTGGAGCTGACCGCCGCCCGGCTCGGGCAGCTCGCCGAAGCGGTCGGCGGGACCGCGCGATGACCGCGCTGCTGCGGGCCGAGCGGATCGGCAAGGCGTACGGCCCGACCCCGGCACTGGTGGACGTCGACCTCACCGTCCGCGCCGGCGAGGTCGTCGCGGTCATGGGCCCCTCGGGGTCCGGCAAGTCGACCCTGCTGCACTGCCTGGCCGGCATCGTCCGCCCCGACACCGGGACCGTCCGTTACGACGGCCGCGACCTGACCGCCCTGTCCGACGCCCGGCGCAGCGCGCTGCGCCGGAGCGAGTTCGGGTTCGTGTTCCAGTTCGGCCGGCTCGTCCCCGAGCTGTCCTGCGCCGAGAACGTCGCCCTGCCGCTCCGTCTGAACGGGCGGCGCCGCAAGCCCGCCGAGCGCGAGGCCCTCGCGTGGCTGGAGCGCCTGGAGGCCGCCGACGTCGGCGGGAAGCGCCCCGGCGAGGTGTCGGGCGGCCAGGCCCAGCGCGTCGCCGTGGCCCGCGCGCTCGTCACGGCGCCGCGCGTCGTCTTCGCCGACGAGCCGACCGGCGCCCTCGACTCGCTCAACGGCGAGCGCGTGATGCAGCTGCTCGGTGACGCCGCCCGGGACACCGGCGCGGCGGTGGTCCTCGTCACGCACGAGGCCCGCGTCGCCGCGTACGCGGACCGCGAGGTCGTCGTACGTGACGGCCGCATACGCGACCTGGCACCCGCCCGATGACCCCGCGCACGCCGCCCCGCCCCGCCCGGCCGGCGCCGCGGGCCACGCGCCGCGCGGTGACGCCGCGAAACCCGGGCGGTCCCACGACCCGGCGCCCAGCCACGGCCACCCGCCCCCACCACCCGGCGCCGCCCCCAGCCGCGCCCCACGCGGCGACGCGGCGGCCCCTCGGACGCGCCCGCGCCGTACGGCTCCGCGCGGCGCGAGCCGGCGGGCCGGGGGTTTCGGCAGGGCGGGCCGGGGGCGCCGTATGATCCGCGACCTCCTCCTCGGTGCGCGGTTCGCGGTGACCGGCGGGCGGGCCGGGTGGGTGCGGACGGTGCTGACCGCCCTCGGGGTGGGCGCCGGGGTGACGCTGCTGCTGCTCGCCGCGTCCGTACCGAGCGTCCTCGACGGGCGCGACGCCCGCCATCAGGCCCGTGACCTGACCTCCAGCGAGTCCGACGCGCCCCGCTCGGACCGCTCCTTCCTCTACGCGGCCACCTCCACGCTCTTCCACGACCGGCCCGTGCGCGGGATGCTCCTGCGTCCCGACGGCGCCGGCGCGCCCGCACCGCCCGGGGTGGACGCGGTGCCCGGGCCCGGGAAGATGGTGGTGTCACCGGCCCTCGGCCGGCTGCTGGCCTCGCCTGAGGGCGCGCTGCTGAAGGCGCGCCTGCCGTACGACGCCGGGGGCGGGATCGGCGAGGAGGGGCTGGTCGGGCCCGGGGAGCTGGTCTATTACGCGTACGGCGGCGACCTCACCGCCGCGACGGCGGACGGACGCGCCGCCGCCTTCGGCCACAACGTCGGGGCCGACCGGCCCTCCAGCGCCTTCCTGTTGCTGCTGATCGTGGTGGCGTGCGTGGTGCTGCTGCTGCCGGTGCTCGTCTTCGTCGCCACCGCCGCCCGGTTCGGCGGCGAGCAGCGCGACCGCAGGCTGGCCGCGCTGCGGCTGGTCGGCGCGGACGTGGCGACGACCCGGCGGATCGCCGCGGGCGAGTCGCTCGAGGGTGCGCTGATGGGGCTGCTGGTGGGGGCCGGGCTGTTCGCCGTGGCGCGGCTGTTCGCGGGGCGGGTGACCGTGTGGGACGTCAACGCGTTCCCGGCGGACGTCACTCCGGTGCCCGCACTGGCGGCGCTGGTGGGCGTGGTGGTGCCGCTGTGCGCGGTGGTGGTGACGCTGGTGGCCCTGCGCGGTGTGGTGATCGAACCGCTGGGGGTCGCGCGGCAGTCGACGCCCCGGCCGCGCCGGGTGTGGTGGCGGCTGCTGCTGGTGGTCGCCGGTCTGGCGCTGCTCCTGGCGGCGGGGCCGGTGACGTTCGCGGAGACGTCGCTGGACGTGGCGCCGGTCGCGGCGGGGGCGCTGCTGGCGCTGACCGGGGTGACGACGCTGCTGCCGTGGCTGACCGAGACGGTGGTGCGGTGGCTGCGGGGCGGCCCGGTGCCGTGGCAGCTGGCGGTGCGCCGGCTCCAGATGGGCAGCGGCACCGCGGCCAGGGCGGTCAGCGGCATCGTGGTCGCGGCGGCCGGGGCGATCGCGCTCCAGATGCTGTTCGGCGCGGTGCAGAGCGACTTCATGCGGCCGACGAACATGGACGAGGCGCGCGCGCAGCTCAGCCTGCGCGGCCACGGGAACGGGGCGGACGAACCGCGTGAGCTGATCCGCGAGCTGTCGGCGGCGAAGGGCGTCACCGGGGTGAGCGCGATCCTGGAGACGTCGGTACGGCGCCCCGGTCCGGTCCGCGCGGGCGAGGACTTCGCCCCCTCCACCTCGCTCACGGTCGCCGACTGCCCGTCGCTGCGGGAACTGGCCCACCTGCCCTCGTGCCGGGACGGCGACGTGTTCATCGCGCGGGCGCCCGGCGGGGACGGCCCGGACGACGCCTACCTGGCCGAGACGGCCCGTCCGGGGGCCACGGTCGACCTCCGCGGGGAGGGCGGGACGCCGCTGCTGTGGCGCGTTCCGGGCGACGCCCGCACGGTGGACGGACGGCGCGACCCCATGGGCTGGGGGGCGTTCGGCGTTCTCGCCACCCCGTCGGCGATCGACGCCCGGACGCTGGACCGGCCGACCCTGGCCGCGTGGGCGGTCCTGGACCCGGCCGTGCCGGACGCGGCCGAGCACGCCCGCAACGCCGCCGCCGGGATCAGCCCGCTCATCCAGGTGGACACGATCCAGAACATGGAGCGGGACCAGCGCTTCACCAGTGTCCGCCAGGGCGTGTTCGCGTGCGCCACGCTCACGATGGCGCTGGTCGCGGTCTCCCTGCTGGTGTCGATGGTGGAGCAGCTGCGCGACCGCAGGCGGCTGCTGTCGGTGCTGGTCGCCTTCGGTACGCGGCGCTCGACGCTGGCCTGGTCGGTGCTGTGGCAGACCGCCGTACCGGTCGCGCTGGGCATGGTCCTGGCGGTCGCGGGCGGGCTGGGACTGGGCTGCCTGCTGCTGCGGATGATCGGCAAGAGCGTGACCGACTGGGGGGTCTTCTGGCCGGTCACCGGGGTCGGCGCGGCGCTGATCATGGCGGTGACCCTGCTGAGCCTGCCACCGCTGTGGCGGATGATGCGCCCGGACGGCCTGCGTACGGAGTGACCACCGGGACCCGAATCAGAACCCCCCACACGACCCCGGATCACGACCCCGGATCACCGCCCCGGATCAGGCCCGCGGATCAGCCCTCGGCCCCCAGCACCCGGACCGGGAGGGCCCGCATCGCCTCGCGCAGCGCGTCCGCCAGCTCCTCGAACTCGGCCTGGCGGGCGGCGCCCGTGCGCATGGCGAGCGCGACGCGGCGGGAGGGGGCCGGGTCGGCGAACCAGCCGGTGACCAGGTGGTCGGTGCGACCGGTCTCGACCGTCACGGCAGTACGCGGCAGCAGGGTCACCCCGAGGCCGCCGGCGACCAGCTGGACCAGCGTGGACAGGCCGGCTGCGGTGGTGGTGACCGCCGCGCCGTCCTCGCGCCCCGCCTCGCGGCAGATGTCGAGCGCCTGGTCGCGCAGGCAGTGCCCCTCGTCGAGGAGCAGCAGCCGCAGCTCGCGCAGCGCGTCGCGGGGGATGTCGGTGCGCCCGCCCAGCCAGTGGTCCTCGGGCGTGACCAGGACGAAGTCCTCGTCGAACAGGGGCAGTTCGGTGACACCGGGTACGCCCAGGGGGACGGCGAGGAGGAGCAGGTCGAGCCGCCCGGCGGCCAGTCCCTCCAGCAGGGACGAGGTCTGCTCCTCGTGGACCTGGAGGTCGAGCGCCGGGTACCGCTCGTGGACCAGTCGCAGCACGGTCGGCAGCAGGTAGGGCGCGACGGTGGGGATCACCCCGAGCCGCAGCACGCCGGTGAACGGCGCGTGCGCGGCCTCGGCCTCCTCCATGAGCTTCCCGACCGCGTCCAGCACGGCCCGGGCCCGCACCGCGAGCCGCTCGCCCGCCGGCGAGAGCAGCACCTTGCGCGTCGTGCGCTCCAGCAACTGGACACCGAGTGCCTCTTCGAGGGCCGAAACCGCGCCCGAGAGGGCCGGCTGGCTCATGCCGATCGCGGCTGCGGCGTCCCGGAAGTGCAGGTGCTCGGCCACCGCCGCGAACGCCCGGAGCTGGGCCAGACTGGGCTGCTTACCCTTATATATGGACACCACTGATAACCACCTTCGATCAACACGACCCAGTCTAGCTATTTCACTGATCAATGCACGCCGTGCCATGCTGGGGCTCCGTCCAACCCTCACGGAAGACCTCAAAAGGGACTTCCCTGCTGCAAGGAGAGCGTGTGCTCACTGTCGGTGACCAGTTCCCCACGTACGACCTGACCGCCTGTGTGTCGCTGGAGAGCGGCAAGGAGTTCGCGCAGATCGACCACAAGTCCTACGAGGGCAAGTGGCGCGTGGTGTTCTTCTGGCCGAAGGACTTCACCTTCGTCTGCCCCACCGAGATCGCCGCCTTCGGCAAGCTGAACGACGAGTTCGCCGACCGTGACGCCCAGATCCTCGGCGTCTCCGGCGACTCCGAGTTCGTGCACCACGCCTGGCGCAAGGACCACGCCGACCTGCGTGACCTGCCCTTCCCGATGCTCGCGGACTCGAAGCACGAGCTGATGCGCGACTGCGGCGTCGAGGGCGAGGACGGCTTCGCGCAGCGTGCCGTCTTCATCGTCGACCCCAACAACGAGATCCAGTTCACCATGGTGACCGCCGGCTCCGTCGGCCGTAACCCCAAGGAGGTCCTGCGGGTGCTGGACGCCCTGCAGACCGACGAGCTGTGCCCGTGCAACTGGAAGTCGGGCGAAGAGACCCTGGACCCGGTCAAGCTCCTGGCCGGTGAGTGACATGGCCCTCGACGAGCTGAAGTCCGCCATACCGGACTACGCCAAGGACCTGAAGCTGAACCTCGGCTCGGTCATCGGCAACAGCGAGCTCCCGCAGCAGCAGCTGTGGGGCACGGTCCTGGCCTGCGCGATCGCCTCGCGCTCGCCGAAGGTCCTGCGCGAGCTGGAGCCCGAGGCCAAGGCGAACCTCTCGCCCGAGGCGTACCAGGCGGCCAAGTCCGCCGCCGCCATCATGGCGATGAACAACGTCTTCTACCGCACGCGCCACCTGCTCTCCGACCCGGAGTACGGGACGATGCGCGCCGGTCTGCGGATGAACGTCATCGGCAACCCGGGCGTGGAGAAGGTCGACTTCGAGCTGTGGTCGCTCGCCGTCTCCGCGATCAACGGCTGCGGCATGTGCCTCGACTCGCACGAGCAGGTGCTGCGCAAGGCCGGTGTCGACCGCGACACGGTCCAGGAGGCGTTCAAGATCGCCTCGGTGATCCAGGCGGTCGGCGCGACGCTCGACGCCGAGGCCGTCCTCTCCGAGGCCGTCCCGGCGGTGTAGTCCGCCCGCGTCCCCGGCGCCCGTGAAGGGGGGCCCACCATCCGGTGGGCCCCCCTTTCGTGCGCCCGCTTTCGTGCGCCCGCGCGGGTCGCCCGCGCCCGGCCGTTCAGCGCTTGAGTTCGGCCATGAGCGTCCTCATGTCCTTGACCATGAGGTCCTTGACCCCGCGTGTGGCGGAGGCGTCGGGCCCCGGCGGGGGATCCTCCTGGTCCGGGTCGTACTCCGCCTGGACGCTGAACATCATGCTGAGCACCGCCTGCCCGTCCAGCACGCGCAGTGCGGCGTACCCCTCGTCGTCCTGGGCGAACAACGCCCGCTCCCCCAGACCCTCGACGGGCTTCCAGTCCCACCCGTCCCAGCCGGAGCCGGTCGCGAACGGCTCGAACTCCGGCCCCGGGTCGGTCACCTTGTGCAGGTCGTAGGTGACGTCGATGCCGTACCCCGGGCCGTCGTCGTCGCCGGCGGCGGACAGGGTCACCGAGCAGAGCGCCTGGTCCAGCGCCTCGTGCCGGTTCTGCCCCTCGTCGGTACCCTCGGCGCGCTCGCCGTACTTCGCCCGCAGCGCCGGCAGGTCCGCCGCGTCGCACAGGTTGTCGCTCGTGCGGTAGCCGCCCAGCGAGGGCCCCATGGCCTGGTACGCGTAGAGTCCGCCCGCCCAGAGGGCCGAGGACACGAGGACGCCGCCGAGCGCCCACAGCCAGGGCGGCCGGGCCCGCCGCTCACCGCCTCCGCCCGGGAGGTCCTCCGCCGGGGCGTCGCCGGCGGGCGGCGTCGGACCGTACGGCGGCGGACCGTACGGCGGCGGTATCGGCGCGTCCCCGTCGCCGCCCACGAGTTCCGGCTCGGATATCACTCGCCCTCCCGGGGCGCGTCCCCCTTCGCGGGCGGCGTCCCGGTTCCGTTGTGGACCGTGGACCCGTGCGCCACGGGGGCGGCGCGCAGCGCCTGTTCCTGGCTGTACGCGCGCAGGTAGCCGACAACCGTGTTGGTGACGGCGACCAGCGGGACCGCCACTACGGCGCCGCCGATCCCGGCGACCAGACCGCCCGAGGCGACGGCGAGGACGACCGCGAGGGGGTGCACCCGTACCGCGCGTCCCAGGATGAACGGCTGGAGCACGTGGCCCTCGATCTGCTGGACCGCGAGCACCACCAGGAGCACCATCAGCGCGGTGAACACGCCCTGGGTCACCAGCGCGACGATCACCGCGAGCGCGCCCGAGACGACCGCTCCGACCAGTGGGATGAAGGAGAACAGGAAGATGAACACGCCCAGCGGCACGGCGAGCGGCACGTCGAGGAAGTAGATGCCGAGGCCGATGAAGATGGCGTCGATCAGCGCGACGATCACCGTTCCGCGCACATAGGCGGTGAGGGTGCGCCAGGCGCGCGGGCCGGCGCCCGCGACGCCGGGACGGGCCTGGGCGGGGACCAGTTTCAGCCACCAGGTCCACACCTTCTTGCCGTCGTACAGCAGGAAGAGCGTGGAGAACATCGTCAGCAGGATGCCGGTGAGGATCTCCACCATGACGGTCACGCCCTGGAGGCCGGCGGTGGTGATCTCCTCGGTGTTCGTCCCGATCGTGTCGCTGAGGTTCTTGGCGATGTCGTTGATCTGCTGCTCGGTGACGTGGAACGGGCTGTCCAGCAGCCACGCCTTGAGTTCGTCGATGCCGTCACGGACGCGGTCGGAGATGTCGCCCAGGTTGTCCATCACCTGCCAGACGACGAACCAGCCGACCAGCCCCATGATGACGAAGCCGGTGATGGCGGTGACGGCCGTGGCGAGCCCGCGCGGCAGGCCGAAGGTCCGAAGCCGGGCCACGGTGGGCTGGAGCAGGGCGGTGATCAGCAACGCGGCGACGAAGGCGAGGACCACCAGCTGGACCTCGCTGATGGCCTTCATCAGCACCCACAGGGTGCCCGCGAGGACCAGCAGCCGCCAGCCCGCCTCCGCGGCGACCCGCATCCCCCAGGGGATGGCGTCGACAGGATCCGGCCGTGCGGCGACGGCGGGGGCGTACGTGGGGGGCGCGGGAACGCTGTCCGGTACGGCGGCCGGCTCGTCGCCGGGCTCCTGCCCGGACTCGCCCGCGGCTCGGCGCTCGTCCAACCGCTGTCCCATCCGGGTCAGGCCGGCTCCCAGTCTGCCGAGCCACCCTGGCACTTTCGACATGATCTTCTCTCTTCCCCCCACCACTCCCCCCGGGAGTTACGGCCCCGACGGTACACGCACGGAGCCCCTCACCGTAGGACGGTGAGGGGCTCCGCGGAGTTGAGCCGGTGGCGCGGCCCGGTACGACCCGGTTGGGCCTAGTACCAGTTGTTGGCCTGCCAGAAGTCCCAGGCGCCGCAGGGGCTGCCGTAGCGCTCGTTCATGTAGTTCAGGCCCCACTTGATCTGCGTGGCGGGGTTGGTCTGCCAGTCGGCGCCGGCGGAGGCCATCTTGGAGCCGGGGAGCGCCTGGACCAGGCCGTACGCGCCCGAGGACGGGTTCTGCGCGCGGTAGTTCCAGGTGGACTCGTGGTCCACGATGTTGCTGAAGCACTGGAACTGGTCGCCCGGCACCATCTGACGGGCCATCGCCTGGACCTCGGAGACGCTGTACGAGGACTGCGGGGCGAAGCTGGAGGCACTGCGGACCTCGTCGCGGCTGGCCCGCTCCTCGGCCTCGCGCTGCTTGCGCTCCTCCTCCGCCTTGGCCTTCTCGGCCTTGGCGGCTTCCTCGTCCGCGGCGGCCTTCTTGGCCTGGGCGTCCTTGGCGGCCTGGATGCGCGCGGCTTCCTCGGCGGACTTCTGCGCCGCCGAGTCCGCGGCGGCGGCCTGGGCCTCTGCCTGCTGCGTCAGCGACGAGACCTGTACCTGGGCCTGCTGGCCGACAGGGATGTCCGCGAGGAGGGTCGCGTCGGCGGCAGCGGCCTCGATGTTGTCGTTCGAGGGCTGGGTGTCGCCCGAAGCGACGCCCACGACGGCGCCGACGGTGGTGACCGCAGTGGCCGAAGCCACCGCGAATCCCCGGACCGAGATCCGGCTCACACGGTTTCCTTCCAGCATCGCCCGCTTAGGTGACCTCACGGGCGAAAATCTTGCCCCTGACACTGGTCCCCCCACTGCTGGGTCACGGGGGACGCGGGCCCGGTGGGCAACTCCCTTGCGGGAGAGCCGCGTGGTGCTGCGGGCGGCATACGGCGAGCGACTGTTGAGTTGTGTCATGTGATGACAGGTGTGCCGTATGCGGGGCCTGACGGAAGCAAGACTCTGCCGGAAGCCGATACCGCAAGGCAATTCTTCGCTGCGTGTGAAAGCTCACACCCCAGCCGTCCCAGGAGTTTTGCGGATTGCGTCGCACAGCACGGCGCCGCCCGGCTAAGCTCTCGCGCTTTGCCGGGCGGCGCCAATTCCATGTCGGATTTGGGGCGTTAAATCTGACCGTCCTCCAGCATTTCGGTCACGAGGGCGGCGATCTGCGAACGCTCCGAGCGGGTCAGGGTGACGTGCGCGAAGAGCGGATGCCCCTTCAGTTTCTCGACCACGGCGACGACTCCGTCGTACCGGCCGACCCGGAGGTTGTCGCGCTGCGCCACGTCGTGCGTCAGTACGACTCGGGAATTCGCCCCGATACGGGACAACACGGTCAGCAGGACGTTGCGTTCGAGGGACTGCGCCTCGTCGACGATGACGAACGCGTCGTGCAGCGAGCGGCCCCGGATGTGGGTGAGCGGGAGGACCTCCAGCATGCCCCGGCTCAGCACCTCCTCGATGACCTCGCGCCCCGCCACCGCCGACAGCGTGTCGAACACCGCCTGCGCCCAGGGGCTCATCTTCTCGGCCTCGGTGCCCGGGAGGTAGCCGAGTTCCTGGCCGCCGACCGCGTACAGCGGCCGGAAGACCATCACCTTCTGGTGCTGCCGGCGCTCCAGGACCGCCTCCAGGCCGGCGCACAGCGCGAGCGCCGACTTGCCGGTGCCCGCCCGGCCGCCCATCGAGAGGATGCCGACGTCCGGGTCCAGGAGCAGGTCGAGCGCGATCCGCTGCTCGGCGCTGCGGCCGCGGATGCCGAACGCCTCCCGGTCGCCCCTGACCAGGCGGACGTTCCCCTCCGCGGTGACCCTGCCGAGCGCCTTGCCCCGCTCGGACTGGAGGACCAGCCCGGTGTGCACGGGCAGCTCGGCCGCCTCCGGGACGTACAGCCTCTCCTCCGTGAACAGCAGGTCGACCTGCTCGGCGGACAGGGTCAGTTCGGACATTCCGGTCCAGCCGGAGTCCGTGATGGCGAGCTCCGCCCGGTACTCCTCGGCGAGGAGGCCCACGGAGGACGCCTTGATGCGCAGGGGCAGGTCCTTCGACACGACGGTGACGTCGTACCCCTCGGCCTGGAGGTTGCGCGCGACGGCCAGGATCCGTGAGTCGTTGTCACCGAGGCGGTAGCCGGCCGGGAGCACGCCGGGATCCGAGTGGTTGAGCTCGACCCGCAGGGTCCCGCCGAAGTCCCCGACGGGGAGCGGGGCGTCGAGGCGGCCGTGCCGGATCCGGAAGTCGTCCAGCAGGCGCAGCGCCTGCCGGGCGAAGTAGCCCAGCTCCGGGTGGTGCCTCTTGGCCTCCAGCTCCGTGACGACCACGATCGGGAGCACGACTTCGTGCTCCTCGAAGCGGGCCATGGCGCCGGGATCGGCCAGCAGGACGCTGGTGTCGAGAACGTAGGTGCGCCTGTCGTTGCGGCGCTTTGTGCTGTTCACCACGGAAGGACCTACCCCCTCAGGTGAGGTCGGGTGCGACTTCGACGGCGTCGCGGGGGGATGGGACCGGGCTCTGGCCACGATGCGCGGGCCGAGCTCCGGCCCTCCGCGTCGTCCGTGCGTGTCCTGCACGGTCGTCCTGGTGCAAAGGGCCTCCCGGGCGAGCGGGCTGGCGTGCCGCTCGCACTGGAAGGGGTATTCCCTCGAACGCCCGCCGCCATGCCATGGCATATGACGACGGGTGGGTGAACGTGGGGTGACGGGGCCGTCCACCCGCCTCGGCGCGTCTTCCCCGGACCTCCGGGGAACGGCCCGTCAGGTGCCGTAGCGCCGGTGGCGGGCGGCGTAGTCGCGCAACGCGCGGAGGAAGTCGACCTTGCGGAAGGCCGGCCAGTGGACCTCGCAGAAGTAGTACTCCGAGTGGGCGCTCTGCCAGAGCATGAAGCCCGACAGGCGCTGCTCGCCGCTGGTGCGGATCACCAGGTCCGGGTCGGGCTGCCCGCGCGTGTACAGGTGCTCCGAGATGTGCTCGACGTCGACGATCTCGGCGAGCTCCTCGAAGCTCGTGCCCTTGTCGGCGTGCTCCAGCAGCAGCGAGCGGACCGCGTCCGCGATCTCCTGGCGGCCGCCGTAGCCGACGGCGACGTTCACCAGTATCCCGGTGCGGTCGCGGGTGGCCTCCTGGGCCTCCTTCAGCACCGCCTGCGTACGGGCGGGCAGCAGGTCCATCGTGCCGACGTGGTGGACGCGCCACCGGCCGTCGGCGGCGAGGTCGCGGACCGCGTTCTCGATGATGCCGAGGAGCGGCACCAGCTGCTCCTCGGGCCGGTTGAGGTTGTCGGTGGACAGCATCCAGAGCGTGACGACCTCGACGTCCGTCTCGGCGCACCAGCCCAGCAGCTCCTGGATCTTGCTCGCGCCGGCCTTGTGCCCCTGCTCCGGAGTGCCTCCGGACGCCTTCGCCCAGCGGCGGTTCCCATCGAGGATGACGCCGATGTGCTTGGGCACCTGGGCGTGGTCGAGGCGGCCCTCCACCCGGCGTGCGTAGAGCCTGTACACCAGGTCGCGCAAGTTCACCGATTTCACCTCTCGATTGCTGACGGGCCCGCCACGGCGTCGGCCCAGGGAGACAGGGGGAAGCGGCACCGCTCGCTCCCGGCGCACCGCGGCTGTCCCCGAAGCCGCCACATTACTGCGCGGGGGTCACGGCGGCCCAACCCGGTCTGTCACAAGTCCGTGATAAGGAGAGAGGCGTGACTGATTCCCCCGCATACCGCCCCGCCGGCAACCGCTACGACGCCATGGAATACCGCCGTACCGGTCGCAGCGGGCTCAAACTCCCCGCCGTCTCGCTGGGCCTGTGGCACAACTTCGGCGACGACCGCACCCTCGCCTCGCAGCGCGCGATCCTCCGCCGCGCCTTCGACCTGGGCGTGACGCACTTCGACCTGGCGAACAACTACGGGCCGCCGCCCGGGTCGGCCGAGTCCAACTTCGGCAAGATCTTCGCCCAGGACCTCGCGCCGTACCGGGACGAACTGGTCCTGTCCACCAAAGCCGGTTACCTGATGCACCCCGGGCCGTACGGCGAGTGGGGCTCCCGCAAGTACCTGCTGTCGTCACTGGACGCCTCGCTGAAGCGGATGGGCGTCGACTACGTGGACATCTTCTACTCGCACCGCTTCGACAAGGACACCCCGCTGGAGGAGACGATGGGCGCCCTCGCGTCCGCCGTCCAGCAGGGCAAGGCGCTGTACGCGGGCGTCTCCTCGTACAGCGGCGCGCAGACCGCCGAGGCGGCCCGGCTGCTGCGGGAGATGGGCGTCCCGGCGCTGATCCACCAGCCCTCGTACTCGATGATCAACCGCTGGACCGAGGAGGACGGGCTCCTCGACACCCTGGAGGAGCAGGGCATGGGCTGCATCTCCTTCGCGCCGCTCGCGCAGGGCCTGCTCACGGGCAAGTACCTCCAAGGCATCCCCGAGGGCTCGCGCGCCACCCAGGGCAAGTCCCTGGACCCGGGCCTGCTCTCCGAGGAGGTCGTCCGGCGGCTGCGCGGCCTCGACGAGATCGCCCGGCGGCGCGGCCAGTCGCTGGCGCAGCTGGCGCTGACGTGGGTGCTGCGGGACGAGCGGATGACGTCGGCGCTGATCGGCGCGTCGAGCGTGAAGCAGCTCGAGGAGAACATCGCCGCGCTGGCCGGTCCGCCGCTGACGGACGAGGAGCTGAAGGAGATCGACTCGTACGCGGTCGACACCGCCGGCACCAACATCTGGGCCGCGCGGAGCTGACGGACCGCGCGCCCCGACGGGTCTGCCGGGGTCCTGGCGGGGCCCGACGGGCGGGCCTGACGAGGGGCCCTGACGGGTGGAAAAGAAAACGGGCCGGTCCGTGGGGGGGATACGGACCGGCCCGAGGGGGGGGTTTCCACCATAACCCTTCGTAAGTGATGCTGCGTGCCACGACATGCCGCACATGCGCTCCGAAAGAACGGGGCCTCGCGGAGCCCGGGTCGTGACCGGGCCGGGCCCCGGCCGGGACCGGGCCCGGAGCAGGGAATCCGGCCCGTGCCCGCACCAGGCCCCGGCGGCCGCCGTGTACTTCCCAAGGGGGACCCCGCCGGAAGGGCGCCGCGTTGACGGCCCGCCGGAGGGAGGGCGGACGGGCCGCGCCGGTGGCGTTCAGCCCCGCCGCAGCAGGGTGATGCCGTCACGCTCGGCGACCTTCCGGTAGCCGTGGCGCTCCTGCGCGGCGGCCAGCTCGGCCTCCTGCCGCTCGATGGGGTAGGGCCAGTGCCCCGTCTTGTACGGCCAGGCCTCCGGGGCGCGCCGGTCGTGGACGATCCACTGCGCGGTGGGCGGCGGGAGGCGCTTGTTGTCGTACTGGTAGAGCTTCCCCTCCACCGGGAACGTCGGGAAGACGACGACCGTGCAGCGGGAAGTGAGCTGCGGGACCAGCCGGTTCGAGGCGGCCACGGTCGCGCCGTCCGGGATTCGCGCGAGCAGCGCGCGGGCGGCCCCGACGTGCGGGGTGCCGCGCCAGGTGGCGCGCTGGGCCAGCTGGGCGAGCGGGAAGGACGGCAGCATCACCAGGGTCACCGCGAGGACGGTGGCGAGCGAGGCGCGGACGTGGCGGGAGGCGAGCGGGTGGCCGGTGCGGCGCCAGACGGTCAGCGCGTCGATCAGCCCGGCGACGACGACCGGCATCAGGACGGCGCTGTAGTGGAACGCGGTGCCCCAGTGGAAACCGTTGTCCGACATCATCCGCCAGGCGAGCGTCGGCACGGCGATCAGCGAGAGCGGCGAGCGCAGCGCGAGCAGGGCGGACGGCGCGAACACCAGGACCAGGGTCATGGCCTTGACGTCGGGGCGCAGCGCGTCGAGCGGGGCGTGGGCGAGGGTGCTGAGCAGCGAACCGTAGCCCTCGGAGAGGTTGCCGCCGTGCGCGTACCCGCCGTGGGGGTGGAAGGCGGGCATCAGGAGCTTGATCTCGACGAAGGAGCCGACGGCCCCGGCGGCGGCGGTGACGAGCCCGAGGCGGCGGGCGCCGCTCCCGCCCTTCAGCGCGATGTACCCGCCGACGGCGGCGAGGGTGAGCCCCAGGTCCTCCTTCACCAGGAGCAGCGGCGCGGCCCAGGCGACCGCGGCGCGCCAGCGCCGGTGGGCCAGCGCTTCGAGCGAGCAGGCGAGGAGCGGTACGGCGAGGGCGACCTCGTGGAAGTCGAAGGCGGCGGCCGACGCGATGCCCCAGCTCAGCCCGTACGCGACGGCGACGGCGTGGGCCGGGCGGCGGCCGAGCGCGCGGGCGGCCCAGCGGGCGAGCGGGACGACGGCGACGGCGAGCAGCGCGGACTGGGCGACGAGCAGGCACAGCGGGGAGGGCCAGAGCCGGTAGAACGGCGCGAGCGCGGCGAGCAGGGGGTGGAAGTGGTCGCCGAGGAGGTTGAACCCCTCGCCGCGCAACGGGACGACGGGGGCGCGGAGTTCGGCGTAGGCGCGTACCGCCTGCTCGAAGATGCCGAGGTCGTAGCCGGTGGTGCGGAGCAGGAGGTGGCGGCGCACGGCGACCGTCGCGTACAGCGCGAAGAGCACCGCGGCCCAGCCCCAGGGAAGCAGCGCCGCCGGCAGCCGACCCCGCGGGCCGCGCCCCGGCGCGGTGCGGTCGGCCGTCGCGCCGGCCGTCGCGGCCGCCGGGTCGGAGGCCTCCGGCGGCGTGGGAGGGGCGGCGGGTGGGGCGCTCCGGAGGGCTCCGTCACCGGATTGGGGACTATTGTCAGGAAATGTCCGCATGCGCCCGCATGCTAGGCCGCGGGCCCGGCGCGGCTCCGGTCGTGGCCCGTGGTGCTGTCGGCGGGGTACGGAATCTCCCCCTCCTGGCGGTCACCCGCGGCGGTTCGGGGGTGGTTGCTCAGGAGGCGGAGGTCGTGGAGAGGGCGCCCAGCAGTACCCCGGCCAGGGCGCCGACGATCATGAAGGGGCCGAACGGGATCGTGCTCTTGCGGGTGGCCCGGCGCAGCGCGACCAGGCCGAAGCCGTACGCCGCCCCCAGCAGGAAACCGGCGAAGGCGCCCAGGAACAGCACGCCCCAGCCGTACCAGCCGAGGGCGACGCCCAGCGCCAGGGCGAGCTTCACGTCGCCGAAGCCCATGCCGCTCGGGTTCAGGAGGAACAGCCCGAAGTAGCCCGCGCCCAGCGCGAGACCGCCCAGCAGCGCGGACGGCCAGGCGCCCGCGCTCCCGGGCACCGACGCGGCCACCCCGAGCAGGGCGGCCGTCCCGGCGGCGAGCGGCAGGGTCAGCCGGTCCGGCAGCCGGTGGACGGCCCGGTCGACCAGGGCCAGCAGCACCGCGACCGGGGCCGCCGCCAGCCACACCGCCAACTCCGGGCGCGGCCCCGTCGCGGCGGCGAGCGCCCCGCAGACCAGAGCGGTGACCGTCGGCACCGTCGCGGTGACGGTCGCTGTCGCGGCCGTCACCGGGGTGGGCGGCAACGCGATCGGGTGCGGCGGCTGGACGCCGGCGGGTGGTTGGGCGGGCGGGGCGGCCGGTGGCCGTGTCGCCGCGTCGGCCGGTGGCCGTGTCGGCGGGTCGGCGGGCGGGCGAGGGGGTGCCGCCGGTGCGGGCGCCGTGCAGCGGGCGCAGCGCGGGGGGCCGAGCCAGCCGCGGGCGGGGCCCGTGAACGGGTGGCCGGCGGGGCAGGCGTCCCGCCACGGCTCGTCCGGCTCCACGGACAGGCGGTACGCGGCGCGCGGGACCAGCAGGCCGGTGACGGCGCCCCACAGGGCGGCGACGGCGATCAGCGTGGCGTACACGCGCCCGACCCTAGGCGGGCCGGCCGGGCCGGTCATGGGCCCACGGGCCCACTGCCGCCGCGCCCGGGCCCACGCTACGGTCGTCCCCCATGGGGAACCCGCGCACCTGGCGCAACGGCACCGGCCTGCTGACCTGTCGGGACGTCTCCGTGCCCGTCGAGATCGCCGCGTCCTACGGCACCCGCAGACGTGGCCTGCTGGGCCGGGACGGCATCGCGGGCGCGCTGCTGCTCAGCCCGTGCAACAGCGTCCACACCTTCCGGATGCGGTTCGCCATCGACGTGGCGTACCTGGACCGGGACTTGCGCGTCGTGGACGTGGTCACCATGGTGCCCGGCCGCCTCGGGATGCCCCGCCCGCGCGCCCGTCACGTCCTGGAGGCCGAGGCGGGGGCGATGCGGAGCTGGGGCGTCCGGCCCGGCACCCTCCTGACGATCACGGCGGGCCCGGTCCCAGCAGGGTGAACGCCCCGTACGCCCCCGACGCCAGCGCCAGTGCCGCCAGCACCACGACCAGGGGCCGGTCCCGCAGCCGCGCGAGGGCCACCGCCGCCGGGAGCAGCAGCGGGAACGCCGGCATCATCAGCCGTGGCCGGGACCCGAAGTACGCGGCGCCGACCAGCCCGATGACGACGATCGCGATCCCGTACACCAGGACCGGCAGCGGCTGGCGCTGCCTGACGCACAGCCACACCAGCCAGCCCACCAGCGCGAGCGCCGCCAGCAGGCCCACCCCGGCGAGCGGCACCGGGCCGGTGAGGTTCTCCCACACGAACCGGGCGAGGGCCACGCCCCCGTCGATGTTGTTGCCCCACGCGGCCTGCACCTCGAAGTACGCGGTCGCGCTGCCCCGCCGCACGGCGACGTACACCACGTACCCCAGCCAGCCCAGCGGCGCGATCAGCACGCCCGCGGCCGTCCTGACGTCGATCCGCCGCTCCCGGACGACGCTCATGACCGCGGTGATGCCGATCGCCGCGATCAGCGCCGCTGCCGACGGCCGCGTCAGACCCGCGCACACGCACAGCACGCCCGCCGCCACCCACCGCTCGCGCAGCACCGCGTACAACGACCAGGCGGCGAACGCCGTGAACAGCGTCTCCGTGTACGCCATCGACTGCACGAACGCCGTCGGGTACACGCCCCACAGCACGGCCAGCACCACCCCGGCGCGCTGCCCGGCGACCCGCGCCCCCACCGCGTAGATCCCCCAGGCGGCGCCGAGCGACGCCGCCCAGGACACGATCAGCCCGGCCGTCGCGACGTCGATCGGCAGGACCACCGACAGTCCCCGCTCCAGGGCGGGCAGCAGCGGGAAGAACGCCAGGTCGGAGTGGACGCTGCCGTCGGCGAGCGTGACCTCGTGCCCATACCCGTGCCCGGCGATCCGCGCGTACCAGACGGAGTCCCAGCGGCCATTCAGCCGGTGCCACGCGTCCTCGCCCGCCACGGCGGCGGCGACCACGAGGACCACCAGCCCCACGGCACGCACCGCGGCGTACCCCCAGAGGGCGGGGGCTGCGGTGGCGGGACGATCGTCGTGCGGGGACATGCGCTCGATTATCGCGGTCGCCACCGACAGTCAGCCGCCGGGCAGCTCCTCGATCGGCACGGCGCTGACGCCCGCGACCATCAGGTGGGGCGCTCCCTCGTCGCACTGCCCGACGGTCACGGCCACCCAGCGCGGCCCGTGATCCGACCCGACCGGGCCCCACACCAACAGGTCCTCGTACAGGGCGAAGGTGCGCAGCTCGTCGAAGAGCGGGGGCACCGACTCCTCGTCGACCTCGCCGCGCGCGAACGCTCCCATGCCGACCACCCGGTGCTCGCCCCACCGCTCGTCGAGGGTTTCCTTGAGGGCGGCGAGGTACTCCGCGGCCTCCTCCCGCGCGGCGTCCCGCTCGGAGCCGGGGACCTCCGTGTAGGCGCGGCTCTTCCAGAGCAGTCGCAGCCGGAACCCGTCACCGTGGCTGGCGCTCCAGCCCTCCGCCTGTCCCGGTTCCCATGCCGTGGGCCCGCTCGACGGCACGGACATGCCCAGCAGGTCGTCGACGGCGGCGAGGACCGCGGACACGTCGAAGGGGGTGCCCGTGGCCGTCACAGCTTGGCCCTGTCCATGGGGCGGGGCAGCGCCTCCAGGGCGCCGGTGGCGCGGACGACCCGGTTGACGGCGACCAGCCCGGCCACGTCCGCGGCGGTTCCGGTCAGGTCCAGCAGCAGCCCGCCGTGCTCCGTCGGCTCCGCCTTGCCCGGCAGGGCGTGCACCGCGGGGGCTCCCGTCCCGGGTTGCTGCGCCTGGGTCTGTGCCTGTGCCTGCGCCTGCGCCTGCGCCTGCGCCTGCGCCTGCGCCTGCGCCTGGGTCAGGATCGTGGCGCGATGCTCGGACAGGTAGCCCGCCCAGCCGACGCACGGCTGTCCCGGCTCGCGGCCGTCCTCCCCCAGGGCGAGCTGGAGCTCGGTCTCCGTCACCTCCCCCCAGTCGGCGTCCCACGACTCGGCGAGGGCGCGCAGCACCTCGGCGTACGGGACGGACGCCGTCCCGGGGCCGGTGATCGTGACCACCACGCTCATCGGGAGGTCTTCCGACACCCCTCCCCCGGTGCCGCTCACGGTCACCTCGACGGGGTGCGGGGCGGGGTTCTCGGCGGGTGTGGACAGGGCCAGGGCGTAGCCCTCGCGGTCCGACCAGTCGTCACCCGCATTGCGTTCACGCAGGTACGCGGCGAGGGACTCCGGGTCGGTCGCCTCCCCGATCGGCTCCCAGGCGTCGAAGACGTCAGCGGCGATCTCGCGCAGCCGCGTCAGGAACATGCTCCAGCGGACGGCCAGCTCCTCTTCCGACTCGGGCCTGGGCCCCCAGAAGCCCCGCACGACGCGCCTCATGGTCCGTCCTCTCTGCCGGCTCCCCTGCTCCCCTCCCCCTTTTCCGGATCCTAGGTGCCGAATCCTGGGGGCCCGGGGTCATCCGCCGGTGTCACCCGCCGGGCTTCGCCGCACCGGAACCCAGGGGCCGACCCTTGCCAGGGACCTGACAGGATCGGGGGCGTAACACCCAACGGGAAAGCGAGCAAGACATGCGAACGTGGACGCGCACCGTGCCGGTGGCGGCCGGCGCCCTGGCCCTGGCACTGGCCCTGACCGGCTGCAACGATTCCGGCTCCGGTGGCAGGAAGGACCGGAGCGGCGGTGCCGGTTCCGAGGGGTCCTCCCAGGGCGCCTCGGACGAGGGCAAGCGGACGTTCGTCCTGGGGGAGGCCAGCCCCGCGCAGGAGAGCGACATGAAGGCCTCGTCCGGTGCCACGTACACGGTCACGCCGACCAAGGTGCAGACGGGCACCAAGGCCGACATGGCCGGCTCGGGCCTGGAGGAGGACAAGGAGGACGGCCCCCAGGTGCCGGTCTACGTGTGGTCGACGCTCACGCACAAGAGCGGCAAGGCCATGGAGGTCGGCGACATGGACGACGACCTGGTCGTCCGGACGGACAAGGGGCAGCGCACCCGCGCCCTCCTCGTCCTCATGGGCGAGGCCAAGTGGCCGAACTGCCAGGAGCCGGACTCCGAGAAGAAGCTGAACGCGGGCCAGTCGGAGAAGATCTGCACCGCGTTCCTCATCCCGGAGGGCCAGAAGGCCGCCGCGGTGGAACTGATGCAGGGCTTCCACGCGGAGCCTCTGGAGTGGCCGGTCAAGAACTGACCTCGACGGGGCGGGATGGGGCGGGACGGGGCGGGACTGGCACACGCACGCGGTCCGGTCCTGCCTCCCGCCCCCTGCCGCCCCTGCCGCCCCTGTGGCACCGCCTCAGTCACACAGGGCTGCCGTCTGCGCCTCCATCAGCCCCTTGCTTCGCGGGACGGGCGGCTCATCCCTCAGGTCCGCGCCAAGGTCGTAGACGTTGCCGGCGAGGACCAGCTGTCGGTCACCGTCCGCGGTGGTGAGAGACACGCTGATGAAGCCGGGTCCGCCACCGTCGGTCGCCCAGGTACTGATCGGCTCGGTCTCCGGCTCCGAGCCGCATGGCACGTCCCTGCGCTGCACGCCGAGTCCGTACGCCGGCGCGCCGGGGTACCGCACCGTGGTCAGGAGTTCACGCTGCTGGGCGGGGCGCAGCAGCTTGCCGGTGAACAGGGCCCGGTGGAAGCGCGCCAGGTCGTCGACCGTGGAGATCATGGCGCCGGCGGTCCAGTCGTACGACGGGCTGAATCGGGTCACATCGCGCCCCGTGAGGTCGTACCCGTGCAGATGAGGGCCGTGAATGGCCGGGTCGGTCAGCGGGAAGGACGTGTCCTTCAGGCCGAGAGGGGCGAGAATCCGCCGATGGATTTCGGAGGGCGCGCTGTGACGTGTGACCGCCTCGATCACCAGACCGGCGAGCAGATAGTTGGTATTGGAGTACGACCAGCCACTGCCGGGCGCGAAGAGCGGCTTGTGCCGGACGGCGCGGGCGATCACCTCCCGAGGGGTGTAGACGTAACCCCATTCGTGGCGCTCCAGGTATGGGGCGAAGAAGTTCGGCTCGTCGGTGGGGTCGTAGACGCCCGAGGTGTGGTTGAGCAGCTGCCGGATGGTGATGGCCCTGCCGGAGTTGCCGTTCCCCCGGACCACGCCGGGCAGCCATTTCTCCACGCTGTCGTCGAGGGAAAGCCGTCCTTCGCCCTCCAATTGCAGAAGCACTGTCGACACGAACGACTTGGTGTTACTGGCGATACGGAACCGCTGGTCCGGCCGGGCGCGCCGGCCGTTCGCCGTGTCCGCGAGCCCGGCCGCCACCCGTGACTCCCTCTCTCCGCGCCTGGCATAGGCCACGACACCCGGGAATCCGTCCGCGACCGTCTGCTCGACGGCCTCCTGGAGACCGGCGGGCGGCGCGGCCGACGCCCGCTCCGCCGGGGGCGCGGCCGCGGCTGCCGGGAAGATCCCTGACACCGCTACCGCGAGGATCCCCGCCCACAACGCCGCAGCCCTCGCACGTGCATTCACCGGTCGCTCCTGTTTCTGCCGCCTGTGCCCTTCCTGCTCCAGCGTGCCGGTCCACCGCACCCCTCGCCCATCCTGCTGACACCCGGTTCAATGCGGGGGCTGGCCCCAGCCCTCACCACCTCTGTCCCCCGCCGATGCGGTGCATGGCGACGACGTCTCACGAAGGTAGAGAGCGCTGAGCCGCGGGAGTCGACGCCGCATCTCGTCAGGGTCATCGAAGTCGAAGTCTTCGCCCATGTCCTCAGAGTCGGAGTCCTCTTCGGCACTGCCCTGTGAGGCTCTGTACGCGTCCCATGCCTCGTAGAAGTCCTCACCATCGCCGGCGATGCGCTCGAACGCCTCACTGGCGGCGTAGTTGACCTCCTCATAGAAAAGGGCCTCGTCGCGGTACACATCGGCAGCGGCGATCACTGCCGGGTGCTCGGCAAGACTGTCCGGACAAGCCGCCGCCCTCTCGTACCAGTCACGGCCCAGCGCGATCAGGCCGGCGCGGAAATCCATGAAGCTGTCGTCCGAGCAGCCGCCGCCGATGAGATAGGCGGCGGCCCACACGTCCCATCGGTACACCGCGTCATGAACCTCGTCGAAGCGCTCCTGGTAGCGGAGGATGCCGTCCTTCGTGAGGGCGGCCAGCTCATCGACCAGGGCTTCGCCGAAAGGCCGGTCCGGCCCGCCGGCCGAGCGGGCGGCCTCAATGATGGTCCAGAACGCAGAGGTGTCCATGGTGGGGCACCCTGCCAGTCGGGTCTGACAACGGCTGCTGCGGTGGTGGACGACCTCGGCCCGCCCTCGCCCGGGGCGCGCCGGCTCAGCCGCGCGGGAAGGACACCTCCACTCGGCGGTTCTTCTTACGGCCTTCCTCGGTGCTGTTGTCGGCGATCGGGTACTGCTCGCCGTAACCCCGGATCTCGTACGTGATCCCGCCCGATCCGGGCGAGGTCAGCAGCGGCGCCAGCACCTTGTGCACGGCGTCCGCGCGCTGCTTGGACAGCACGTCGCCGTGCGCGGACGAGCCGAGGTTGTCGGTGAAGCCGAAGACGCGGATCTTCGTGGCGTTCTGCTTCTTGATCTCCTCGGCGATGGTGGCGATACGGGAGTTGGCCTCGGGGGTCAGCTTGGCGCTGTCCTTGCCGAACAGGACCTCCGCCTGCAGGGCGAACTTCAGGTTCGAGCTCGTCTCCTCGCGCCGCTCCTCGCCGCCCTCGGACTCGACGATCGAGATGAGCGGCAACACCTTCGCGGGCGCGAGGGTGGCCCCGTCACGCATCTTCAGGCCGGGCGAGTTCCCGTCCACCTCCGGCGGCGGCAGCGTCGACTCGGTGCCCGGCGGAGTGCTGGGGATGTCGTCGGCGTACGCCCCGGGGGCGGCGGTGAGCTGGGCACCGGTGAGCAGTACGACGACGGCGAGCAGGGAGGCGGCGGGGGTGCGGTGGGGGGTGCGCATCAGGAGATCTCGATCGTCGCGACCGGCATTTGCGGAATCTGGATGTCCACCTGGGTGACGTTGGCAGGCGGTGCGGGGAACTGGGCGAACATCGCGATGGTCTCGCCAGCCTTTACCGAGGTCACGCCGGTGGTTGTCAACGGGTAGCCCTCGGTGTCGCGCAGTACGTAGTAGCGCTTCTTCTCCGTCTTGTCCAAGAGGGTCATCCCGGCGAGGGACGGGCCCGTCTGCTTGACGTTCACTTCCTGCCCGCTCCACTGTGGTGGAGCGATCAGCATCTTGGACGAGGTGTTCTTCAGACTTCCCGTGACGGTGAGAAAGCCGCCCTGGTCCCTGACAGCGGTGTGGATGACGAACTGGAACCCATTGCTGCCGTTGATGGTGGTCAGAGTGGTGCTGGTGTCCGGAACGGTGGACCCGCCATCCGCCGTGGGCGTGTCCTGGCCAGCCGGCGACGAGGAGGAGCGGCCCGCGCTCTCCGGTGCCTTCGCCCCTTCATCACCGCCCTGGCCGCCATCACCGCCGCAGCCCGAAAGGAGCACCGCCAGGGCGACGGCGGTCGCCCCGGCCGCCGCTCTGCGGGCGGCCGTCCCGTACCGATTACTCATGAGTGCCATTCCTTACGTTCATTCGCGGTCAGTCCTCGGCGAGCCGGACGTCGAAGAGGTCGGACATGTCCGGGAGGAGCGTCGGATCCAGATCCGTCACATCACCCTCGCAGTCCAGCGACCCCGGCGAGGGCGAATCGGCATCCTCGGTGGGCTCGAAACTGCACCGGGGCACGACGATCGCCGTTGCCTGTGCGCTGGCAGTCAGGTTGTCGGTGCCCGGAAGAATGGTGTCCCCCACCGGCTTCTGTGACGACACGCTCACCGTCGAGCCCCAGCGGCCGTCGTACAGAGGCGCGCAGCCCGTCACATCGGCGCCGTTCTGCCCGGCATAGCCCTGACTGGCTCCGCAACCCGAGCCTCCGGGAATCAGGACGCCGTTCAGTAGGTCATCCAGATCATCGATGGTCAGGTCGAAGCTGTCCCGTTGCTCCCGGGCCGCCGCAAGCGCTGCGGCGTCCGCCGCCGATTGAGCGCCATTGCGCGTCGCACCCGCCTGGCCCACCGCGAAGAACGCGAGCGCGAGAAAGAGCAGGCTCGCCACTACGAAAATGTAGAGGGGCGAAGCCTGCCCTGAGTCGCGCGTCCCTGGGAAAGCCGGTGTCAGCCGCCACCGACGATCGCGGTAACGCGCGCGAGCAGCCCCGCGGCGATCGTGTCCCCCACGCCCGACCCCACCACCGCCGCGATGATCACGCCCACCAAAATGATGATCCCGACGTACTCCACCGCTCCCTGTCCCCGGTCGCCGCGGCGCTTGAGGGCCGTGGCGGTGGTGTTGGCCCACGTGCCCACGTACACCTTGGCCTGGGTAGCGGCCTTCAGGATGGTGCTCGGCATGGTGGTCTCCTCCGGGCTGGTACGGGTCGTTGGGGCGAACGTACGGCGCGGGGAGTGGGGTGGGCGTGGGCCTGGGGGCCCAATGGGGGGCCCAATCGGGGAGGTCGGGGAGGTGGTCAGCCATGGGTGGGGCCTCCCTGGGAGTGGGACAGGCCGTGCCAGATGGCGATGGCCTGCCCTCGGCTTTCGGCGTTGAGCTTGGTGAAGATGCGGTTGATGTGGTTCTTCACCGTCTTCTGGCTGATGAAGCACGTGGCGGCGATCTGCTGATTGGTCATGCCCGACGCGATCAGGTCCATCACCTCCACCTCCCGTTGGCTCAGTAATGAATGTGCCACACTCGCTTGCTGCTGCGAAGGGGTTTGGGGGAAGTCCCGCATCCCGAAGGAAGTTGCCGACCTGGCAGACATTGCAGACGCATATTGCGCCCGTACCGTGGCCAGCAGGGCGTTCGAGGCCGTGTAAGTGAAGTGCGGGCGGCCCAGGTGGGCGTCGCGGACCGCGTCGACGAGCTGGTCGGCGGTGAACTCGCCGTGGACGAGGTAGCCGCGGGCGCCGAGGGCGAGCGCTTCGTGGACGATGGCGCTCTCACGGCTGTACGTGGTCATCAGGACCGGGGCCAGGCCGGCCAGGTGGGGCAGGGCGGCCAGGCCGTCGACGTTCGGCATGCGGACGTCGAGGAGGATGACGTCCGGGCGGTGGCGTACCGCCGCCTCGTACGCCTCGCGGCCGTCCGCCGCCTGGGCGGCGACCTCGATGTCCCCGCGGCCGGACAGCAGCGCGGCCAGCCCGGCCCGGACCACGGGGTTGTCGTCGGCGACGATCACTCGCAGCTGCTCAGGCACGGCGGTGCACCCTCCCTCTCCAGCGCCCGGAGCGGCAGTTCCAGGCGGACCTCGGTGCCCTTCGCGGCCCGGCCGCGTCCGACGCGCAGGCGGGCGCCGATCGAGGCGGCGCGCTCCACCATGCCGACGAGGCCGAAGTGGCCCGCCCGTTTCAGGTCGTCGAGCGTCGTGCCGGCGGGCAGGCCCCGGCCGTCGTCGTACACGCGCAGCGTCAGGACGTCGCCGGTCACGCCCGCCGACACGGTGATGGACGTGGGCCGGCCGTGCCGGTGGGCGTTGTCCATGGCCTCCGAGGCGATGGCGAGGAGGTGGCGGGCCACCGCGTACGGGAGGCGGGGCGGGGTGGAGCCGAGCGGGTGGAAGGCGGTGCGTACGCCATGGCGGCGAGCGAAGCCGTCGGCGCGGGCGGCCAGTTCGGCGGCCACGTCCACCCCCGCGTCCAGGCCCGACTCGCGCCGCAGGTCGGCCAGCAGCTCACGGGACTCGGCGGCGGCGCGGCGGGCGGAACGGGCGACGAGCTGCGCCTGGTCGCGGATCGTCTCCGGGTCGCGGTGACCCGCGCCCGCCGCCAGGCCGTCGGCGGCCAGCGCCAGGCCGTGCAGGGTCTTGGCGACCGAGTCGTGCATCTCGCGGGCGAGCCGCGCCCGTTCGGCCTCCACCGCCCCGCCGGCGGCGAGCCGGGCCCGCGCCTCGGTCAGGGCCTGGCTCGCGGCGCCGAAGTCGAGGATCAGGCCGCGCAGGGCGGAGCCGGCCGCCCCGGCGATCACGCACAGGCCGGGGAAGAGGAGCGAGGACGGCTCCACCGCCACCTCCCTGCTGACGCCGTACGCGAGCAGCAGGAGCAGCGACTGGAGGACGGCGAAGAACGCCGCCCCGCGCCAGCCGTACAGCAGGCCGGCGAGCAGCGGCGTGCAGATGGTGACGTACGCCAGCGTCGACTCGGGTGACGCGGTGGCCAGCAGCAGGGCGCCGAACAGCATGTCACCGACCAGAACGACCGGGTGGCGCAGCAGGATGCGGCCGAAGCGCTCCCAGTCGCGCAGCACGACGTACGACACCATGAAGGTGATGAGGACGGCGGCACCCACCAGCCAGGTGCCGATGCCGGGAGCCGCGCCGTCGAGGGCGAACGGCGACGCCAGCACGATCATCGCGAGGCGGAAGCCGAACACCTGGCGGCACAGCGCCTGGAGGGCGTTGACCTGCAGGGGCAGGGACGGCGGATCCGATGTCCGCAGGGTCATGGCGTCACCCGCCGATGAGGTCCGCGAAGTCCACGCCGGAGCCGTAGTAGAAGCTCAGCGCGATCAGGATCATGGTCGCGGGCAGCATCACCATCGTCACGACGAGCGTGGTCTTCGGTACGGCCTTGGCGGCGCTGCGGCGGGCGTTCTGCGCGTCGGTGCGGCGCATGTCGTTGGCGATCTGGATCAGGGTGTCGACGATCGGGGCGCCCAGCTCCTCGCCCTGCTGGAGGGCGGTGACGAACATGGAGACCTGCTCGGAGGCGTTGCGCCTGCGCAGCTGGTCGAAGGCGTCGCGGCGGCTGACGCCCATGTCCATCTGGCGCAGGGTGATGCGCAGTTCGTCGGCCCACGGCCCGGAGTACTTGTCGGCGACGCGTTCCAGGGCCTGGCGGAAGCCGAGCCCGGCGGAGACGACGACGGCGAGGACGTCCAGGAAGTCGGGCAGGGTGCGCTCGATGTCGTCCTTGCGGCGGCGGATGGCGAGCCGGAGCAGGACGTCGGTCCAGGTGAGGCCGTACAGCAGCACGACCACGGCGACGACGGTCTGGCCGCGCGCCAGCATGGCGAGGGCGGCGAGGATGCCGAGGAGGCCGTAGACGGCGCGGCGGGCGGCGTACCGGTCGACGGTCATGCCGCCGGGGTTGCCGGCCATGTCGAGGCGGCGGCGCAGCGCGTCGACCCGCTTGGCGCCCATCATCCCGAGGACGGCGGGCGCCCAGCGCATGCCGAGCCGGTCGACGCCGGAGCCGACGGCGGTGGTGCGGGTGGCGCCGACCTCCAGGGCGAGGACGAGGTCGCCGGGGAGTCTGGCGTCGGCCCGGTACATGCGGACGCCGTGGAAGACGCCGTACACGGACAGGCCGATGACGGCCGCGTACAACAGGCCCATGTGGTGTCTCCTTCCTCAGACTCGGATGCGGGAGAGGCGGCGGATGAGGACGAAGCCGACGGCGTAGAGGCCGAAGGCGAGGACGGAGCCGATCTGGCCGGCGGCGGAGCCGGTCATCCGGTCGAGGGCGCCGGGTGCCATGCCGTTGATCATCAGCAGGAAGCCGAGGCCCAGCAGGGGCAGGGCGAAGGCCGTGACCTTGACCTGGGAGAGCAGGGTGACGACCTCGCGGCGGGTCTCCTTGCGCTCCTCCAGGGTGCTGGTGAGGTTGCGCAGCGAGGTGACGACCTGGCCGCCGGCCCGGTTGGACAGCACGAGCGTCGAGACGAGGACGACCAGCTCGCGGGAGGGCAGGCGGTCGGCGAGGTCGCCGAGCGCGTCGTCCAGGCTGTGGCCGATCGCGAGCTGGTCGGCGACCTTGCGCAGCTCCTCGCCGGCCGGGTCGTCGAGTTCCTCGGCGGCCATGGCGATGGCGGTACGCAGCGCGAGCCCGGCCTGGGTGGCGTTGGCGAGGACGCGGGTCAGTTCGGGGAGCTGGCCGATGAACGCCTCGGTGCGTTTCTGGCGCTGCCAGTTGAGGAACGCGGCGGCGCCCCACAGGCCGGTGAGGGCGGCGAGGACGCCGAAGAAGGGGGCGAACACGGCGGCGGCGACGGCGTACACGCCGAGCAGGGCGACGGCCGCGTACACGGCGTACTCGCCGGGCGTGAGGTCCAGGCCGGTGGCGGCGATCCTGCGCTCGAGGCGGCGGCCGGGGCGGGTGGCGCGCAGGCGCCGGTCGAGGCGTACGAAGCGGCGGCGCCGGCCGCCGGCGGGGAGCTGCCCCGTCTGGGTCATCCGGGCGACGAGGGCCTGGCGCTGCGCCTTGCCGGACGCGTACACGCGCACGCCGGCGACGCCCAGCACGCAGGCGAGGAGCGTGACGCCGAGCGTCAGGAGCGGAAGGTTGTCCATGGTGGCGGGTCCAGTCCGGGGCGGTCGGTCGGGTAGGGGTCGGGCGGGCGGTCAGGCAGGTAGGGGTCGGTCAGGCGGTCAGATGGTCGTCGCGCGGCGGAGCGCGAGGTGTTCGTCGGTCCGCGCCACGCCGAACGCCGCCGGTACCGCCTCGCTCTTGAGGTAGAGGCGTTCGGCGACGCGCAGCGGGAGCGGGTGGTGGACGAAGTGGCCGTGGACGCGCCCGTCGGCGGCCATCGGCTGGGCGGCGAAGTGGCAGACGGTGGCGATCCGGTACTCCTCCCGGCCGTGCGAGTCCACGATCGCGATCTCGGTGATCCTGCGCGTCCCGTCGGCGTGCCGGGTGAGCTGGACGATGACGTCGACCGCGCTGTTGATCTGGTCCTTGATGGCGACGAACGGCACCTCGACCTCCGACATGGAGCCGAGGGTCTGGAGCCGCATCAGGGCGTCCTCGGCGCTGTTGGCGTGGACGGTGGCGAGGGAGCCGTCGTGGCCGGTGGACATGGCCTGGAGCATGTCGAGGGTCTCGCCGCCGCGGACCTCACCGACGATGATCCGGTCGGGGCGCATGCGCAGGGAGTTGCGGACGAGGTCGCGGATGGTGACGCGGCCCTTGCCCTCGACGTTGGGCGGGCGGGCTTCGAGGGTGATGACGTGGGACTGCTGGAGCTGGAGTTCGGCGGAGTCCTCGATGGTGACGATGCGTTCGCCCTCGGGGATGAGCCCGGACAGCGAGTTCAGGAGGGTGGTCTTCCCGGTGCCGGTGGCGCCGGAGACGATCACGTTGAACTTGGCGCGGACGAGCGCGGCGAGCAGCATCACCATGTGCTCGTCGAGCGAGCCGAGGGCGACCAGCTCCTGGAGCGTGAAGGCGCGCGGGAAGCGGCGGATGGTGAGGACGGGGCCGGAGAGGGACAGCGGCGGGATGACGACGTTGACGCGTTCGCCGGAGGGGAGCCGGGCGTCGACCATGGGGTTTGACTCGTCGACGCGGCGGTTGACGGTGGAGACGATCCGCTCGATGGTCTGCATCAGCTGCTCGGTGGACGAGAACCGCATCGGCAGCTGTTCGAGGCGTCCGCGCCGCTCGACGAAGACCTGTTCCGGGCCGTTGACCATGATCTCGCTGATGGACGCGTCCTCCAGGAGCGGTTCGAGGATGCCGAGCCCGAGGGCCTCGTCGACGACCCGGCGGATGAGCTGGGAGCGTTCGGTGGAGGACAGGACGGGGCCCTCACGGCTGATGATGTGGCCGAGGACCCGTTCCAGCCGGGCGCGGCGCTCGGCCGCCGCGAGGGCGGACATCTCCGCGAGGTCGATCTCCTCCAGGAGCTTGACGCGGTAGACGCCGACGAGGTGGTTGTCCTCGCCCTTGCCGCCCGCCGGCTCGGGACTGCTGATGCGCGCCCGCAGACTCATGTCGCTCTCGTCTCCTCAGTCGGTGGCGGGCGTGGTGACGGGCATGGTCGTGGACCTCCGCGCGTCCGGGAAGCCGAAGAGCGGGATGACGGAGGGGATGGGGACGGTGGCGGTGGCGGTGACCTGTTCGCCGCCGGCCCCGGAGACGGTGACGCCGGTGCCGAGCCAGTCGCTCGTCGCCGCCGCTCCGGCGGCCCCCGCGTCCGCTGTCGGGTCCTGCGACGCCACCCGGGCCGCCGCCCTGGACGCCGTACCCGCCTGCTGGACGGCGTAGGCCACGAACCCGAGCTGCACGGCGGCGAGGGCGGCGATCAGCAGGACCGTGACCCAGCCGACGAACTCCACAGCCGACTGGCCGGCGTCACCGGGGCGGCGCCCCTTCCCCGCCACGGACCGCCGCCGCCTCGCGTACCGGGTCATTCGTCGCCCTCCCTCGCCACGGCCGCCGTGCCGGTCACCGGTACGGGGACGTCGAAGCCGGGGAAGAGGACGGGGATGTTCACCTTGACCGAGGCCGTGTACAGGTCGCCGCCCTCGCCGCACTCGGCCGCGACCGACCACGCCCCGGACACGCTGCCCTGCGCGGCCGCGGCGCACGCGCCGGCCCCGCCGACCGTCCCGGCCCGGGCCGCCTCGTCCGCCGCGTTGCCGGCCAGCGACCAGGCGTAGCCGACGAGGGCGGCCTGCCAGAGCAGGACGATCACGCCGAGGACGACCGGGACCATCCCGGTGAACTCGACCGCGACCTGCCCACGGTCACTTCCGTAACGGCGTTCCATGACCCACCCCCGCCCCCTCCGGCTACTTGCCGCGCGCTCGCCGGAGGCCCACCGAGCCCCGGTCGCCGCGGAACTTCCCGTGCCTGTTCTCCCCCTCGGGCGCCTTCACGATGCCCAGTTCGCCGGCGAGCGCCCACAGGGCCTGCTTGACGGAGGACTTGGCTTCCAGGTCCTGCATCCGGCCGGCGTCGACGACCGACTGGAGCTCCTTGAAATTCGCGGGTACGGCGGTCCGTGCGACGCGCGTGCCGGTGATCTTCTCGACGAGCGGCGGCTGGATCTCGGAGTTGCGGATGTGCCGGTTGACCACCGACACGGTCTCCTCCGCCTTGCGGATCTGGAGCCGGTCCCAGAGCCGGACCATCCGCTTGGCGGCGCGCACGGCCACCACGTCGGGGGTGACCAGCAGCAGCGTGGTGTCGGCCATCTCGATGGCGGCGGCGTTGGCGCTGTTGAGCTGGGTTCCGCAGTCGACGACGACGACCTCGTAGCGGTTGCGCAGGGCGCTGACGATCTGGCGGACCGACCGGTCGGTGACGTCCTCGCCGCGCTCGCCCTCGCCCGGCGCGAGCAGCAGGGCGATGCCGGACTGGTGGGCGTACAGCGCGTCCTGGAGCACCCGGGGCGATATGTCCTGGATGGCGGCGAGGTCCACGACGGACCGGCGGAACTGCACGTCCAGGTAGGAGGCGACGTCGCCGGACTGGAGGTCCAGGTCCGCGAGCGCCACGCTCAGCCCCGACGCCCGCGCGGCGAGGGCGAGCTGGACCGCGGTGACGGTGGTGCCGACGCCGCCCTTGGCACCGCTGACGGTGACGACCCGGCCGCCCGGCCCGGTGAAGACGTCGCCGCCCTGTCCGAGGTGGCGCCGTACGCCCGCGGACCAGGCGGCCGCGGACTGGACGCGCTGGGCGAGCTCCTCGTACGACAGGGGCATGCCGATGAGGCCGCGGGCGCCGGAGTCCATGGCGGCGGAGTAGAGGCCGGGGGCGGCGTCGGCGGTG
This sequence comes from Streptomyces ficellus, assembly GCF_009739905.1. NCBI lineage: Bacteria > Bacillati > Actinomycetota > Actinomycetes > Kitasatosporales > Streptomycetaceae > Streptomyces > Streptomyces ficellus. The sequence continues at coordinate 2,685,034 of NZ_CP034279.1, forward strand.
ACGAGGACGACGCCGACCGCGGGGAAGCGCAGGGCGACCTCGCGGACGAGTTCCAGGGCGGGGACGGGTCCGATCCGCTCGTGGACCAGGACCACCTCGGGCAGTTCGTCCAGGGACTCGGCGGCGAGCCGGGCCAGGGTGTCGATCAGCGAGGTGGAGTCGCCGACGGGCGCGGCGGGTTCGGTGTCGGGGAGCTGGCTGAGGAGGGTGGTGATGGATCGGGCGGCGTCGGCGTCGCCGACGGCCGGGAGGATGCGTGTGGTCATCCGGCCCTCACTTGTTCCTGTCTTCGTCGAGCGTGTAGCTGCCCTCGCCGGGCCGGAGGACGGTGGGGCTGTTGCGGGGCAGCAGGGCGAGGCGTACGTGCTCGGCGAACGACTCGGCGTACGCCACGCGCTGGGCGTCGGTGGTGCTGAGCGCGAAGGTGATCGGCACGGCCTCCCGCATGCCGACGCCGCGGTTGTCGTCCCGCTTGCCGTCGAGCGGGGTGAGCTTGCCGACGTCGAGGACCCGGGCGTTGGCGACGATGATGCGGGACTCGGCGACGGCGTCCTTCCCTCGGTCGTCGTCGTCGAACGTGGCGAAGATGTTCACCAGGGAGCCTGCGGTGATCTTGCCGGCGACGCCGGTGGCGGCGTCGATCATGATGGCGATCTCCTGCTGGCCGCTCTCCAGGGCGGGCCTTCTGGCGATCATGTCCTCCTGGAGCAGCGAGCCCTTCTTGAGGTCGGTGACCGCGATCTTGTCCTTGACGACGGTGAGGTCGGTGACGGCGTTCCCGGAGAGCCAGCGCTCGGGCATCCTTATCTTCCGGAACTGGGCGGGCTGGAGCGACGTGTACGCCGCGACGTCGGCCTTCAGTTCGTACGCGTCGACCTCGGGGCCGACCTTCGAATTCACGTCGCTGATCACCGTGACCACACCGGCGAACGCGCCGAGGGCGCACAGGAGGGAGAGGAGCAGCAGAATGACTCCGCGACGCTGGCGTGAATTCATGGGCGGGGTGACCTCGCGGGGAAACGTGGGCGTGACGGACGCGGGCGGGACGGACACGGGTGCGGGTGCCAGGTTCGGGAGCTCATAAGGCCTACGGGGCTCGTAAGGCTCACGGAGCTCATAAGGCTTACGGGGCCCATAAGGCTCGTGGGGCTCATGGCGCTCATGCCGTGCCCTGGCTGTGCTCGGGCGGTACGAGCGGGGCCGCGCAGAAGCCGCAGCGGTCTCCTATGAGGTCCGTTCCGCACCAGGAGCAGATCTCCCGCCGCACGGAGGCGACGAGCTGGTACAGCACCGAGATGTCGGGGAGGAAGGCGGCGAACTCGACGAGTTTCGCGGTCCCCCACCACGCCGGGGATCCGGCCGGGAGCGGACAGTCCACGACGTCCTGGACGCGCCAGGCGGGGGCGAGGGACTCGGTGACCCAGTCGGACGCGAGCTGGCCGCGCGCCAGCACCAGCCGCGTACCGAACTCGGGGCCGGCGAGCTGTTCGCCGGTGCCGACCTTGATGAGCTGGGGCGCCGGATTGGCGAGGACGCCGAACTGGGAGCCGGGCACCCACGACTTGGCGTGGGACTTCAGGCCGACGGGCACGCGGTCGAGCCGGGTGACCGTGCTGAGCAGGGCTCCGGCGTAGATGTAGTGGGACAGCAGCCGGGCGGCGGAGGCGACGACACCGGCGCTGAAGTCGCAGACCGACAGCTGGCGTAACTGGCGTACGAGGACGGCGACCCCGAGCGGCGGGAGGTCGAGCTTCAGCAGCGCGACGCGGTCGCTCTCCAGCACCGACCGGACGGTGTGCAGGCGGCGTTCGTGGGGCGCGGGGAGGGAGGACGGGTAGAGGGCGATCACGTACCCGTGCCGCTCGACCATGACCTGCATGTCCGCGATCGCGGCGTCCAGCGGCTGCGCGTCGGGGGACGCCAGCACGGCGGCCGTGGGAGTCTGGTGGTCGGTCGGTGGTAGCACCAGGTCGGCACTGGTGACGGCAATTGCGGTCGGCACGCTGTTCCCCGTTCAGCTCCGGCCACCGGGACACCGGCGAACCGCAGACACCTGCTCTGCCCGTTCCTCCACGCTCACTCCTGCCCACCCGCACTTTAGCCACGTCTCCGGGGGCAGAGAACAGCTTTCAGATCGCCCGATCGCAATGCGTGGACGGTGCTCGGGTGACCAATCAGGACGAAGGCGTCAGTGGTTAACTCCTGTTTCTTTCCACAGGTCTTGACAAGTTGATTGGTCTGGACCAGTTTTACGGAAACGCGGTGGCCACCGTTCCCCAGCACCTCCCCGACTCCCCCACCGGAGGCAGCACGTGGACCCCTCTCCCCGTGGCGCACGCAGACGACACGACCGCCGGCTCGCCGGGACCCTGGCGCTGGCCGTGGGCGCCGGGCTCGCCCTCACCGGCACGGCGGCCGGCACCGCGCACGCCGCCGACGTCAACGTCGCCAGGAACGCCGGCTTCGAGTCCGGCCTGGCCAACTGGACCTGTTCGGCCGGCAGCGGCGCCACCGTCTCCTCTCCCGTGCACGGCGGGACCGCCGCGCTCCGGGCGACACCGGGCGGCCAGGACAATGCCCGCTGCGCGCAGACCGTGACGGTCAGGCCCAACTCCACGTACACGCTCAGCGCCTGGGTGCAGGGCGGGTACGCGTACCTCGGCGCGAGCGGCACCGGGACGACGGACGTCTCGACCTGGACGCCCGGCTCGGCCGGCTGGCAGCAGCTGTCCACCCGCTTCACCACCGGCGCGAGCACCACGTCCGTGACCGTCTACACGCACGGCTGGTACGGGCAGTCCGCCTACTACGCCGACGACGTCTCCGTCTTCGGACCGGACGGCGGAGGCGGCGGCGACCCCGACCCGGTGGTGCCCGCCACGCCCGCCGGGCTCACCGCGGGCACGGTGACCTCGTCGTCCGTCGCCCTCAGCTGGAACCCCGTCCCCGGCGCGGCCGGCTACCACGTCCACCGGGACGGCACCCGGGTCCAGACGGTGACCGGGACGTCGGCGACCGTGACCGGACTGGCGGCGAACACCTCGTACGGCTTCCAGGTCAGCGCCACCAACGCGGCCGGGGAGTCGGCGAAGTCGGCGACCGTCACCGCCCGGACCTCACCCGGCGGGCAGAACCCCAACCCGGCCGTGCCCCGCCACGCGGTGACCGGTTACTGGCAGAACTTCAACAACGGCGCCACCGTGCAGAAGCTGCGGGACGTGCAGGCGCAGTACGACATCATCGCCGTGTCGTTCGCCGACTCGACCGCGACGCCCGGCCAGATCGTCTTCAACCTCGACCCGGCCGTCGGCTACGCCTCGCTCGCCGACTTCAAGGCCGACATCGCCGCGAAGAAGGCCGCCGGCAAGTCCGTGATCATCTCGGTGGGCGGCGAGAAGGGCAACGTCACCATCAACAGTGACGCCTCCGCGACCGCCTTCGCGAACAGCGCGTACGCCCTGATGCAGGAGTACGGCTTCAGCGGCGTCGACATCGACCTGGAGCACGGCATCAACTCCACCTACCTGACGAAGGCGCTGCGCCAGCTGTCGGCGAAGGCGGGGCCGGGCATGGTGCTGACGATGGCGCCGCAGACCATCGACATGCAGAACACCGGAACGGAGTACTTCAAGACGGCCCTGGCCGTGAAGGACATCCTCACGGTGGTCAACATGCAGTACTACAACAGCGGCTCGATGCTGGGCTGCGACGGCAAGGTGTACTCCCAGGGGTCGGTCGACTTCCTGACCGCGCTGGCCTGCATCCAGCTGGAGGGCGGCCTGGACGCCTCCCAGGTCGGCCTGGGCGTCCCCGCCTCGACCCGCGGCGCCGGCAGCGGCTACGTCGACCCGCAGATCGTGAAGAACGCGCTGGACTGCCTGACGCGCGGCACCGGCTGCGGCTCCTTCAAGCCGTCGAAGACCTACCCGGCGCTGCGCGGGGCGATGACCTGGTCCACGAACTGGGACGCCACGGCCGGCAACGCCTGGTCGAACGCGGTCGGCCCGCACGTGCACAACCTGCCGTAGGGGTCAGCCCCGGTGGGCGAGGTAGTGGTGCAGGACGGGGCCCAGTTCCGCCAGCCACTGGTGGAGCTGGGCCTTGCGCCTGGCGTCGACCCGGCACTCGTAGCGCAGGCCGCCGGGGTGCGTGACGGTCACCATGAGGACGGCGCCGTGCGGGGAGGGCGCGTGGTGCACGGCGGCCACGCCCGCCCACGGGAAGTCCATGGTGTGGCCGTTGACCTCCAGGGCCACCCCGTTCGCGTCCACGATCACCGAGTTGCGCCGGTCGTGCGCCACGAACTCCGGCCCCCCGGCGGGCGCCCCGTAGTGCGGCTGCTGCGGGGTGCCGTACTGCGGCTGCTGCGGGGCGCCGTACGGCGCGGGCGGCGCGCCGTACGGCGGCTGTACGGGTATCGGGGGGCCGAATCCGGGGGGAGTCGTCATGCCCCCAGTATGGCCAACGGGACCCTGCCCGCCCGCTACCAGGGCAGGTCGCGCACCTGCTCCACGCACAGCACCAGGAACAGCAGCCCCGCCACGCCCAGGACCCCGTTGCTGAGCCATCCGTTGCGCCACTCGCGCGGGGTGCGGGAGGAGTTGAGGAGCCAGACCAGGGTGAGGGCGAGGAACGGCATGAAGAAGGCGCCGACGACGCCGTACACGATGACCAGGCCGAACGGCTGGTCCAGGAAGAGCAGGGACATCGGCGGGAACGTCAGCCACAGCAGGTAGGCCCGGAAGGGCAGCGACTTCTCCCGGGTGCCGGCGGCCACCGCCTCGCCGGTGGCGGGCTCCCGGCCGCGGAAGCGGCTGACGAAGTCGGCGAACATCAGGCTCACGCCGTGCCAGACGCCGATGAGGGAGGTGATGGAGGTGGCGAAGAACCCGATGAGGAACAGCTTGGCGGTGGCCCCGCCGTACTGGTCCTCCAGGACCTTGCCGAGGTCGAGCAGCCCCTTGTCGCCCTTGGCGAGGGCGACGCCGGAGGAGTGGAGCAGCTCGGCGCCGACGAAGAGCATGGCGACGACGAAGATGCCGGTGGTGATGTAGGCGACGCGGTTGTCGAGCCGCATCACCTTCATCCACGAGGTGTCCGTCCAGCCCTTGGCGTTGACCCAGTAGCCGTACGCGGCCAGCGTGATCGTCCCGCCGACGCCGCCGACCAGGCCGAGGGTGTAGATCAGCGAGCCGTCGGGCAGGACGGGCGCGAGTCCGGCGAACGCCTCGCCCAGGTGCGGGGTGACGCGGATGGCGAGGTAGACGGTGACGACGAACATGACGCCGACGAGGAGGGTCATGACCTTCTCGAAGACGGCGTACCGGTTGAACCAGACGAAGACCAGTCCGCCGAGGCCGCACAGGACGGCCCACCACTTGAGGTCCATGACGCCGGGGAAGAGGGCCTGGAGGGGCAGGGCGCTGGAGGACATGGCGGCGGCGCCGTACACGAAGCCCCAGACGGCGACGTACCCGGCGAAGTAGACGGTGGTCCAGGCGCCGAGGCTGCGCCAGCCGTCGAAGAGGGTGCGGCCGGTGGCCAGGTGCCAGCGGCCGGCGGCCTCGGCGAGCGAGATCTTGACGAGGCAGCCGATGACGGCGGCCCACAGGAGCGTGTAGCCGAACTTGCTGCCCGCGATGAGCGTGGCGACGAGGTCGCCGGCGCCGACCCCGGTCGCGGCCACGACGATGCCCGGACCGATGTAACGCCAACTGGCCTTGCGGAGCGGGGGCCCGGCCGTTCCCTCGGTCTCGCCCTGTCGCGCGGTGTCTGCCATGCGTGTGCCGCCTTTCGCTCGTCCCCTGGTCACACGACGTCACGACACCAAAGCGCGGCGCGTGGTGATCGCGCAAGGGGTCGTACGGGGGGCGGCGTGGCGCGGCGCGGCCGGAGACGTACTTGACGCGCTCATGCCACGGCCGGACGATGCGTCGCACGGGGAGACCCACCCCGTGCCCCCCACCGCAGGAGACATCCATGCGCATCCGCATACGCGGCAGAAGGTCCGCCGCCCTGACGGCCCTGCTGGCCCTCGCCGTCGCGGCACCGCTCACCGCCACCCCGACGACGGCCGCGCCGCCCGTGGCCGCCACCCCGGCCGCCGCCGCGGAGGAGGTCGTCCGGCAGTACGAGATCCATGGCCCGTCCACCCCCGCCGAGCGCACCGCGCTCGCCGCCACCGGCGCCTCCGTCGACGAGGCCGGTGGCCACGCGGTCGTCGTCAGCGCCAACGCCGAACAGGCCCGGAAGCTGCGCGCCCTCGGCCACCGGCTGGAGGCCCTGCCCGCCCCGCCCGACCGCGGCCAGGGCGGCACGGCGCTCGGCGCCATGGACTTCCCCTCCGCCGACGCGCGCTACCACAACTACGCGGAGATGAACGCGGAGATCACCCAGCGGCTCCAGCAGTACCCCGGCATCATGAGCCGCCGCGTCATCGGGAAGTCGTACCAGGGGCGCGACATCGTCGCCATCAAGATCAGCGACAACGTGGCCACCGACGAGAACGAGCCCGAGGTCCTCTTCACCCACCACCAGCACGCCCGCGAACACCTCACGGTCGAGATGGCGCTGTACCTGCTGCGCGAACTCGGCGCCGGCTACGGCTCCGACCCCCGCGTCACCAGCGCCGTGAACAACCGCGAGATCTGGATCGTGCCGGACCTCAACCCGGACGGCGGCGAGTACGACATCGCCTCCGGCTCGTACCGCAGCTGGCGCAAGAACCGGCAGCCGAACTCCGGCTCGTCGTACATCGGCACCGACATGAACCGGAACTGGGACTTCAAGTGGGGCTGCTGCGGCGGCTCCTCCGGCTCCCCGGGCTCCGACACCTACCGGGGCCGCGCCGCCGAGTCCGCCCCCGAGGTGAAGGTCGTCTCCGACTTCGTCCGCTCCCGGGTGGTCGGCGGCAAGCAGCAGATCAGGGCGGGCATCGACTTCCACACGTACAGCGAGCTGGTCCTGTGGCCGTACGGCTACACCTACAGCGACACCGCCCCCGGCCTCACCCAGGACGACCGCGACGCCTTCGCGACCGTCGGCCGCAAGATGGCCGCGAGCAACGGCTACACGCCCGAGCAGTCGAGCGACCTCTACATCACCGACGGGTCCATCGACGACTACCTGTGGGGCGCGCACAAGATCTTCGGGTACACCTTCGAGATGTACCCGCGTTCCGCCTCGGGCGGCGGCTTCTACCCGCCCGACGAGGTCATCGAGCGCGAGACGAGCCGCAACCGTGACGCGGTGCTGCAACTGATCGAGAACGCCGACTGCATGTACCGGTCCATCGGCAAGGAACAGCAGTACTGCGCCTGACGGGTACGGACCGGCGCGGTACGGCGGGAAACCGCCGTCGGGAGACCGCCGTACCGCGCCGGTCCACGTGTCACACCACCAGGCTCAGACCCGCCGCGACGGCGAAGCCGGCCACCGACAGGACCGACTCCAGCACCGTCCAGGACTTGAGCGTGTCGCGCTCGGAGATGCCGAAGTACGTGGAGACGATCCAGAACCCGCCGTCGTTGACGTGCGAGGCGAAGATCGACCCGGCGGAGATGGCCATGATGACCAGCGCCAGGAACGCCTGCGAGTGGTCGCCGTGCTCGACCAGTGGCAGCACGATGCCGGCCGTCGTGACGATCGCGACCGTCGCCGAGCCCTGGGCGACCCGCAGCACCAGCGCGATCAGGTAGGCGAGCACGATCACCGGCAGGCCGATGCCGTTGAAGGTGTCCGAGAGCGCCTGGGCGACGCCGCCGGCCTTGAGGACCGCGCCGAAGACACCGCCCGCGCCGACCACGAGCAGGATGTTGCCGACCGGCTTGAGGGACCGCGTGGACACCGACTCCAGCGACCCGCGGGTCCAGCCGCGCCGGACGCCCAGCACGTAGTACGCCAGCACCAGGGCGATCGTCAGCGCCACGAACGGGTTGCCGAAGAACTCCACGACCGAGCGGAGGGTGGAGGGTTCGAGGGCGATCGAGGAGAACGTCGCGGCGAGGATGAGGACCAGCGGCGTGCCGATGACGGCGAGGACGGTGGACAGCGCCACCGGCGCCTCCGACTCCCCGCCCCGCTCCCGGGCCACCTCGGCCCTGGCCTGCTCGGCGGCCTCCAGCATGTCCTCCGGTACGGGCACGAAGAGCCGTTCGCCGATCCAGGCGGCGTAGCCCCAGGCGGCGAGGACCGCGGGGACGCCGACGGCGACGCCCATGAGGATGACCCAGCCGAGCGAGACGTGCAGCAGTCCGGCCGCGGCCACCGGGCCGGGGTGCGGGGGCAGGAACGCGTGCGTCATGGACAGGCCCGCGAGCAGCGGCATCGCGTAGAGGAGGACCGAGCGGCCGGACCGCTTGGCGGCGGCGTACACGATCGGCGCGAGGACGAAGATGCCGACGTCGAAGAAGACCGGGATGCCGAAGATCAGGCCGGTCAGGCCCATGGCGAGCGGCGCCCGCCTCTCGCCGAACAGGCCGAGGAGCCGGGAGGACAGCACCTGCGCCCCGCCGGACACTTCGAGGATCGCGCCGAGCATGGTGCCCAGGCCGATGATGATCGCGACGTGACCGAGGATGCCGCCCATGCCGGCCTCGACGACGGAGGTGGCGGCGGACTTCTGGACGGTGCCGAACAGTTCGGTGACGGACAGCCCGGCGGCGAGGCCGACGGCTATGGAGACGGCGAGCAGCGCGACGAACGGCTGGAGCCGGACCTTGATGATGAGGAAGAGGAGGAGGGCGATGCCGAGGGCTGCGACGGTGAGGAGACCGGCGGTGCCGTCGACGAGGAGGAGCAGGCCTCCGGTGTGCACGGGCATGTGGGGACTCTTTCGGGCAGGGCGGATCGCGGCACGGCGCCCGGGGGTGGGGCGCCGTGCCGTGGTGCGGCGGCTGGTGCAGGGGGATCAGTCCAGGACGGCGAGGGCGTCGATCTCGATGAGCAGACCGGCGGGGAGACCGACGTAGACCGTGGTGCGGGCGGCGGGGGCGACGGTCAGGCCGGCGAAGTACGCGTTGTAGATCTCGTTCATCTCGGCGAAGTGCGCCGTGTCCGTGAGGTAGACGCGCATCATCATCACGTCGTCCCAGCTCGCGCCGCCCTCCTTCAGGACCGCCTCGACGTTGGCCAGGGTCTGGAGGGTCTGCTCGCGCAGGGTGGGGCCGGCCGGGGTCGGGGCCTGTCCCTCGACGGCGGGGAGGAAGCCGACCTGGCCGGCGACCTGGAGGATGTTGCCCTTGCGCACGCCGTGGGAGAACTTCGCGGGCGGGGCGGTGTGGGTGGCGGGGGTGATCGCGGTCTTCTCGCTCATGGGTGTGCTTCCTTGGGTGGGGTGGTGCCGGAGTACTCCCCGCTGATGGCGTCGGCGGTGCGGCGCACCAGCGGCAGGAGGGTGAGGAGTTCGTCGGCGGTGACGACGACGTTCGGCGCGGACACCGACATGGCGGCGACGACCCGGCCGTCGGCGCCGCGGACGGGGGCCGCGACGCAGTTGATGGACTCCTCGTGGCCGCCGAGGTCGGTGGCCCAGCCCTGTTCGCGCACGGTCGCCAGTTCCTGGAGGAAGGCGGCGGCGTTCGGGATCGAACGGGACGTGTACATGGGGTAGTCGAGCTTCCCGGCCAGGGCGCGGCGCTCGGTCTCGGGCAGGTCCGCGAGCAGCAGCTTGGCCACGGCGGCGACGGTGATCGCGACGGGCTTGCCGATGCGCGAGTACATCCGCACCGGGTAGCGGCTGTCGACCTTGTCGATGTAGAGCACCTCGCCCTCCTCGTGGACGGCGAGGTGCACGGTGTGGCCGGTCTGTTCGTTGAGCGCGACGAGGTGGGGGTGCGCGATCTCGCGGATGTCGAGGCTCTCGACGGCCTCCTGGGCGAGGGCGAACAGCCGGGCGCCGAGGCGGTAGCGCTGGTCCTCCTGGCGGTAGACGAGGCCGTGCTCGTGGAGGGTGCGCAGCAGCCGCAGCGCGGTCGACTTGTGCACGCCGAGGGCGTCGGCGACCTGCCCGAGGTCGGCGGGGCCCCGGGCGAGCAGCGGCAGGATGCTCAGCGCGCGGTCGACGGTCTGGCTCATGGCGTACGTACCTCCTGGTCCTCCCCGGTCCGTGTCCAGCCGGGGCCGAGGTGCAGTCTCCCCCAGGCGTCGTCGTCGAGTCCGGCGAGGCGGTCGGCGTGTGCGGTGGCGGGCGGGTCGCCGAGGTCGCCGGGGACGGTGAGCGCGGCGGCGGCCATGAGGTGCCCGTGGCGCAGGCGCCGGGTGTGGTCGAGCCCGCGGAGCGTCGCCGACAGGAACCCGGCGGCGAACGCGTCCCCGGCGCCGACGGGCGCGACGACGTCGACACGGGGCGCGGGGGCGAAGGTGACGGCGTCCGGCTCCCCGTCCGCGCGGCGGGCGTACACGGTCGCGCCGCGCGCCCCGTGCTTGACCACCAGCACGGCCGGCTGCGGCAGCGCCTCCCGGACGGCCGCCGCGCCGCGCAGGCCCCACGCCGCCTCCGCCTCGTCGTCACCGGTGAGGACGAGGTCGGCGCCCCGGGCGAGGTCCAGCAGGACGGCGGGGTCGGCGCCGCGCCACAGCCCGGCCCGGTGGTTGACGTCGAAGGAGACCAGGGGGCGGCCGGGGCGGGGGGCGGTGAGCGCGCGCATCAGGGCCAGGCAGTCGTCGGAGAGCGCGGCGGTGATCCCGGACAGGTGCAGGACGCGGGCGTCGTCGACGTCCTCGTACGGCACCGTCCGCGGCGACATGGCGGAGGCGGCGGACCCGGCCCGGTAGTAGACGACCTCGTGGGTGTCGGTGGCGCGGTCGGTGGCCGTGCGGAAGTAGACGCCGGTCGGGCGGTCCGGGTCGCGGCGCACCGCGGTGGTGTCGACCCCGTACGCGGCGACGGCGTCCACCAGGTGGTCGCCGAAGCCGTCGGCGCCGACGCGGCTGACCCAGCGGACGCGGTGGCCCGCCGCGGCGAGCGCGCAGGCGACGTTGGACTCGGCGCCCCCGATGGCGCGGGCGAAGGACGGCACGTCGGCGAGGCGGCCGGGCCGGGACGGCAGGAACGTGACCATGGACTCACCGAGACAGATGACGTCGGTTGCGGTCACGCTGGGGGCTCCTCACTGGGTCCGCCGGATCCATTGACCCGGCATTGCGCCGGATGTTAGACACCACTGAGCGATATACGCAATGACCGTTGCACAGAATGCAACAGATGGAGAGGGTGGCCATGCACCTCAAGGCCGAGCACCTGGACCGGGAGCCCGTCGACCACCGGTTCAAAGGGCTTCCCCTGGACGCCGAGGGCCTGACCGTCGGCGAACTGGCCGCACAGCGCCGCGACCTCTTCACCGGCGGCTTCACCACCCCCGTCCTCGCCCTGTCCGCCGAGGCGCTGGAGCACAACCTGGCGCTGCTGGAGACCTACGCCGAGCGGCACGGCCTCGCCTTCGCCCCGCACGGCAAGACCTCCATGGCGCCCCAGTTGTTCGACCGGCAGGTCGCGCACGGCGCGTGGGGGATCACCGCGGCCGTACCCCACCAGGCCCGCGTCTACCGGGCGTTCGGCGTCCGGCGGATCTTCCTCGCCAACGAGGTCGTCGACGCCGCCGCCCTGCGCTGGGTGGCCGCCGAGCTGGAGCGGGACCCGGACTTCCGCTTCATCTGCTACGTCGACTCCGTACGCGGCGTCGAGCTGATGGACCAGGCGCTGGCCGGCGCGGGCGCCTCCCGCCCGGTCGACGTCGTCGTGGAGCTGGGCGCGGGCGACGGCGCGCGCACCGGGGCGCGCACCGACGCGGACTGCGCCGCCGTCGCGGACGCGGTCGCCGCGACGCGCACCCTGCGCCTGGTGGGCGTCGCGGGCTACGAGGGCGAGGTCCCGGACGCGACACCGGAACGGGTGCGGGCGTGGCTGGAGCGGCTCACCGGCCTCGCGGTGGCGTTCGACAAGGACGGCCGCTTCCCGGACGGCCTCGACGAGATCGTCGTCAGCGCGGGCGGCAGCGCCTGGTTCGACACGGTCGCCGAGGTGTTCGCTGAACTCGCACCGCTGTCCCGCCCGGTGCTGAAGCTGCTGCGCTCCGGGGCGTACGTGTCCCACGACGACGGCCAGTACCGCAACCTCACCCCCTTCAACCGGGTCCCCGGCGAAGGAGCGCTCCAGCCCGCGTTCCGCCTGTGGGCCCAGGTGGTGTCCCGCCCGACACCGGACCAGGCCTTCGTCAACGCGGGCAAGCGCGACGCGGCGTACGACCTCCACCTCCCCGAGGCGCAGGTCGTCCGCTCCGCGCGCGACGGGTCGGTCCGCCCGGCGGACGGGATCACCGTGAGCCGCCTGTCGGACCAGCACGCCTGGCTGGAGACCGCGGACGGCGCCCGGCTGGAGGTGGGCGACTGGGTGGGCATGGGCCTGTCGCACCCCTGCACGTCGTTCGACAAGTGGCAGCTGATCCCGGTGGTCGAGGCGGACGGCACGGTCACCGACTTCATCCGTACCTTCTTCTAGGAGCGGCCGGCATGGACCTCGTCATCAGGGACGTCCGCGTCGTGGACGGCTCCGGCGGCCCGTCGTACCGGGCCGACGTCGGCCTCGCCGGCGGCCGGATCGCCGCGATCCGCCGGGAGGGCGACCGCTCGCTGACCGGCTCGCACGTGCTGGACGCGCAGGGGCTCGCCCTCTCCCCCGGCTTCATCGACATGCACGCCCACAGCGACCTCGCGCTGCTCCGGGACCCGGACCACAGCGCCAAGGCCGCGCAGGGCGTCACGCTCGAAGTGCTGGGCCAGGACGGCCTGTCGTACGCGCCGGCCGACGACCGCACCCTGGACGAGGTCCGCAGGGCCATCACCGGCTGGAACGGAGACGGTTCCGACGTCGGGTTCGACTGGCGGACCGTCGGTGAGTACCTGGACCGCCTCGACCGGAACTTCGGCGGGCGGGGCATCGCGGTCAACGCCGCGTACCTCGTCCCGCAGGGCACGGTCCGCGCGTACGTCATGGGCTGGGAGGACCGGCCGCCGACCGCCACCGAACTGACCCGGATGAAGCGGCTCGTGGCCGAGGGCCTGGAGCAGGGCGCCGTCGGCATGTCGTCCGGCCTCACCTACACACCCGGCATGTACGCGCGGGACGCCGAACTGACCGAGCTGTGCCGGGTCGTGGCGGCTCACGGCGGCTACTACTGCCCGCACCACCGCAGTTACGGCGCGGGCGCCCTCGCGGCGTACCAGGAGATGGTCGCCCTCACCCGGGAGGCGGGCTGCGCGCTGCACCTGGCGCACGCCACCATGAACTTCGGTGAGAACGAGGGCAGGGCGCCCGAACTGCTCGCCCTGCTCGACGAGGCGCTGGCCGGCGGGGCCGACATCACGCTCGACACCTACCCCTACACCCCCGGCTGCACGACGCTCGTCGCACTGCTGCCCAGCTGGGCGAGCGAGGGCGGCCCGGAAGCGGTCCTGGCCCGCCTGCGGGACGACGCGACGGCCGACCGGATCCGCCACCACCTGGAGGTCACCGGCTCGGACGGCTGCCACGGCGTGCCCGTCGACTGGAACACCGTCGAGATCTCGGGCGTCACCGCCCCCGGCCTGGCCGGCCTCACCGGCCGCCGCCTCGACGGCTGGGCCACCGCCCGCCGCCTCCTCGTCGAGGACCGGCTCGGTACGACGATCCTCCAGCACGTCGGCCACGAGGAGAACGTCCGGGCCATCATGCGCCACCGCGTCCACACCGGCGGCTCCGACGGCATCCTCCAGGGCACCAAGCCCCACCCGCGCGCCTACGGCACCTTCCCGCACTACCTGGGGCACTACGCGCGCGACCTGGGCGTCCTGTCCCTGGAGGAGACGGTCGCGCACCTCACCTCCCGCCCCGCCGCCCGCCTCCGCCTCCCCGACCGGGGCCTGGTCCGCGAGGGCCACCGCGCCGACCTGGTCCTCTTCGACCCGGCCACCGTCGCCGCGGGCGCCACCTTCGAAGCCCCCCGCACCCTCCCGTCCGGCATCCCGCACGTCCTGATCGACGGCCGCTTCGTCATCCGGGACGGCCGCCGCACGGACACCCTCGCGGGCCGCGCGATCCGGCGTACGCCCGTCTCCTGACCGGCGTACGCCCGCCTCCCACGGTTCCACCTCCTCTCGTAGGTGGCTTTTGCGACGGCTTCGACGCAGGCAGGTCCGTACCCAGGCGGTCACGCACCGCGATCAACACCGGCCCCTCACGGCTTCTGCGGTCGTGAAACCCACCCCGGCCGGTGAGCCGGTCACGCAGCGCACAAGCGGATCATCGCCGTCAGCAGCCACGCCCTCACCCCGCCCGCCCGTTTCGGCCAGGGCCACCGATTTCTCCGTTGCCCGTCAACTCGCGCGCTGCCTACGGTGATCCCGCACGTCAGGTTTAGAACAAACGTTCTAGGAGGGGAAACGTCGTGAAGAAGAACCTGCGCCGTATCGGCGCTCTCGGCACCGCCGCGGCCGCGCTTTCCGGCCTTGTTCTCGTCGGGGGAACCGCTTCGACCGCGCACGCCGACATGCGCTGCGACTGGGGCACGATCACCATCAACGGCAACCGGGGAGCCGAGGCGCCCAGTCGCGCTTCCGGCCACACCCACCGCACCGGCAACCACTACGTGGGCGGATACGCCAACACCGGCGGCAACCTCGTGGTCGACTGGTACGCGGACAACAACGGCGGCGACGACGGGGACACCCGGGACAGCTACTACGGCACCAAGATCTGCTGAGCACCATCCCGTTGACCACCGCCCGGGTGAGGCCACTCGGCCTCACCCGGGCAGCACCCCGTCGATGCGTGAAGCGAGGAAGTCATGAGCCGTGCACCTCTCCTCCGGCTGGCAGCCGCTCTCGCCGCGGCGGCGGCGGTCGTCGTCGGCTGCGCGACCACCGAGCAGCACGGTCACGACGACGCGGCGCAGGGCCCCCCGCCGAAAAACCCGTTCGAGGCGATGAAGCATCTGCCGCGGGGAACGCCCGTGCCGTACGCGCAACTCGGGCCCGGGACGTGCTCCAACCACTACGGAGAGGTGAGTGCCGATCAGGAGGTCGGCACCGTCGACTGCGCCGATCCGCACGCGTTCGAGATCATCTCCACCACCGTCCTCCCGGACGCCGCGACGGCGACCTACCCCGGCGACCGCGCGCTCGCCGACAAGCTGCGCATCGCCTGCCGGCCGGTGCTCGATCCGATCACCGCCGGTGCCCAGGGCTCCCGTGTACGGCTCCACTTCATGGCGTACGACGAGCGGTCGTGGAACGCCGGCAACCGCCGGGGCTACTGCGCCATCACGTACACCGAGCCCACCACGGGCAGGGTCGGTGCGACGGCGACTCCGGCGGCGTCATGACGGACGGGTCCACGGCGGTGGAGGAGGGACCCGCCTGCGAGCTCGTCCGCTTCGACAGCGTCGTCAAGCGCTTCCGCACCTCCCTCGGCCGTCGGCAGACCGCGCTGGACGGCTTCTCCATGACCGTCCCGCGCGGCTCCGTCGTCGGTCTGCTGGGACCCAACGGCTCGGGCAAGACCACGGCGCTCAAGGCGCTCCTCGGGCTTGTACGAACCGACGCGGGCACCATCCAGGCCTTCGGACACCAGCTGCCGGCCGGCCAGAAGTTCGTCGCCCCCCGGATCGGCGCTCTCATCGAGGGGCCCGCCTTCACCGCGTCCCTGTCCGGGGAACACAACCTGCGGCTGTTCGGCGAGTTGCACGGCGTCGGTGCCGGGGCCGTGGCCGAAGTGCTGGAGCTGGTCGGCCTGACCCATGCCGCACGACGGCCCTTCTCCGGCTATTCGCTGGGGATGAAACAGCGCCTCGGCGTCGCCGGCGCCCTGCTCGCCGCGCCCGAACTCCTCGTGCTCGACGAACCGATGAACGGCCTGGATCCCGAGGCGGTGCGGGACATGCGAGAACTCTTCACCCGTCTGCGCGACGAGCGGGGGATGACGGTCGTGGTGTCCTCACACATCCTCGCCGAGGTGGAGATGGTCTGCGACAGGGTCACGATCGTCCGCCATGGAAAGGTGATCTGCGACGCGCCCGTGAGCGAACTGCTGGACCGCGGCGCCGTCCGCACCGTCGTCCGCATCCAGGACGTCTCCGCCGCCAGGTCCGTCCTGGAGAGCGCCGGCCTCACCGTGACCGTCGCCGCAGGCCCGCACGGCTCCGAGCTGCACGTCGACGGCGCCCCGGGCCGGGACGCGGGGCTCGTCAAGCTGCTGGCCGAACACCGGCTGTACCCGGAGGAACTGCGGGTACGACAGGCGTCGCTGGAGGACGTCTACATCACCGCCATCCGCAAGGCCGATGCGGCACAGCCCGCCACCGGGAGCGCCGCCGATGGCGACTGACTCACCGCCGCGCCCTGTGACCGTTGCCCGGCCGCTGCCCTGGCGCCGCCTCGCCCGGGCCGAGCTGCACCGGCTCCTCGCGCCGCGCGCCGCGCGCCTCACGGCCGTCCTGCTCCCGGTCGCCGTCGTGGCCTTCGGCCTGTCCAAACTGCTGCTGCACGACGCCGACGCCTCCAACGCGTGGCACCGGGCCGAGGAACGCTACCGGCAGTTCCAGGCCGACGTGGTCGAGTTCGGGCTCCCCACCAGCGCCGGGATCGGCCCCCGGCAGTTCTTCGACGACCCGCGGTACGTGATGGAGACGCTCGCCTTCGGCGACCTGCGCACGCTCATCACGGCCCTGGCCGCCGGTGCCGTCCTCCTCGGCATCTTCAGCGGCGGCACGGACTGGTCCTCCCGTGTGATGCTCACGCTGTCCGCGGCCGAGCCCCGCCGGGCCCGCCTGTTCACCACCCGCGCTCTGCTCGTCACCGGACTATCCGCCGCCGTCACCGCCGCGGCAGGCGCCCTGCTCGTCCCGCTCCTCCTGGTGGCGGCGGCCTTCCGAGGGGTGCCGCAAGGGCTGGACGGAGCCTTCTGGGCCGCGCTGACCAGTCAGCTGCTGCGCGGTGTCGTCCTCGTCGGCCTCCTCTGCCTGCTGGGCCACGCCCTGGCGACCCTCACCCGGCGGACGTCGATCGCGCTCGCCCTGGCCTTCCTCTACCTGGCGAGCGCGGGCCGCGTCTTCGCCGACCGCGGGCCGCGGCTGAGCGAGTACGACATGAGCGGCCTCGTCTTCGCCGTACTGAACGAGAAACCGGTGATCCCCATGGAGCGGTCCGACTGCTTCGCCGGGCCCGGCTGCGAAGCGGCGCACGTGGACCTGACGGCCGCGGACGGCTTCGTCGGCGTACTCCTGTACCTCGTTCCGGTCCTCGCGCTCGCCCTGTGGCGTTCCCTCAGAACGGACCTCGGCTGATGACGACCGTACTCCCACCGGCCACCGACAACCCGCCCAGCGCCCGGCCGCTCCCGCTCTCCCGGCTGGTCAGGGCCGAGATCCGGCACTTGTTGACCCCGCGTCCCGTGCGCTGGTTCCTCTACGCGCTGGCGCCGCTGCTCCTGCTCTACTGCGCCGCGGCCTTCACCAGCCACCACACGGACATGTCCGCGGCCTGGAGCGCGGCCGAGGAGGCACACCGCAGATACGCGGCGGACGGTGTACGCCGGCCCGCCGGCACCTGGGAGAAGCTCTCACCGGACTACTTCTTCGACGACCCCCGCTACCAGATGGTGAAGGCGTCCTTCGTGGATCTGCGCGCGATCGGCTCGGGGCTCGCCGTAGCTGCCCTCGTTCTGGGGGTTTTCAGCGGCGGACGGGACTGGTCCTCGCGCGTCATGCTGACCCTGGCCGCCGCCGAACCCCGCCGGTTCCGCCTGTTCGCCGTGCGCGGGCTGCTCGTGACGGCCGTTTCCGCGGTGCTGTCCCTCCTGGCCGCGACACTTCTCGTACCGCTGCTGGTCGTCGTCGCCCACGTCAGGGGGACCCTGGCCGGGGCCGACACGCACTACTGGACCGTCCTCGCCGCGATCGCCCTGCGCGGCGCGCTCCTCATCGGGCTGGTGGCCGCCATCGGCTACGGCCTCGGCATGCTCACGCGCAGCCTGACGACGGCGCTCGGCATCGCCCTCGCCTACCTCGTCGTGGCCGAACGGCTGGTCCAGGACTACGCAACCGCGCTGACCGAGCTCCACCTCTCGGCCATCGTCTTCGCCGTCTTCAACGAACGGCTGCTCATGGCGGTCGAGCGGACCGACTGCGTCGGCGACATCGCCTGTGCGGCGATGCGTGAGGGGACGACGGCCACCCAGGCCTTCGCGGGTCTCACCCTCTATCTGCTGCCGGTGCTGGCGGCTGCGGCCTGGCGTTTCGTGCGCCGGGACATCACCTGAGCCGACCGGACTCCGGTGCCGCCGTCCACTCGGCCGTCCGCGGGCCGGGCACCCGGCCCGGTTCCCCGGCGGCGGACGCCTCCCGGCGCAGCAGCAGCACGCCGGCGACGCACACGACGGCCGCCAGGGCGAAGCCGTACGCCGGGGTGCTGCCCGAGGGCGCCGTCTCGTAGACCAGGGCCGCGGACAGCACCGCCAGCACCCGTACCGCCCTGCCGTCCCGGGCGCCCGTGGCGGCGGCGACCGTGACCACGCCCCACAGCAGGTACCAGGGCTGGACCATCGGCGAGAGGGCCACCAGGGCGGCGAGGGCAAGGCCCAGCGCGTGCACCGGGTCGAGACGGCCGTGCGCGCAGCGCCAGGCCAGGTGGGCGATCAGCGCGAGGGCCGCGGCCAGGCCCAGGCGCTGCACGGCGGCCTTGACCGGGTCCGGGTCGGTGGACAGCACCAGGTGCGCCAGCTCACCGAGGGCGAGCCCCAGGTCGCTCGTGACCGACAAGGCGGTGTGGATCGATCCGGCGACGCTCTGGGTACGCAGCCAGCCGAAACCCGTCCCCGCGAGCAGCGTGGCGCCCACGGCCACCGCTCCCGCGACCACCCCCGGCCCCAGCAGGCCCTTCACCACCCGGTGCGCGAGCGGCCGGCCGGACGCCGCGCGCCCGGCGATCACGCCGATGAACAGCAGCGCCACGGCCGCCGGGGACTTCACCATCATCGCGAGCCCGACGAGCACGCTGCCGAGGACCCAGTCGCCGCGCCCACCGCGCCGGGCGAGCACCACGCCCGCCAGCATCAGGGCGATCATCAGCCCGTCGTTGTGCATCCCGCCCACGACGTGCAGCAGCAGGAGCGGGTTGAGCGCGCCGAGCCACAGGGCGCCGCCCTCCCCGCCGGGCGAGGACCGCCCGAGCCGCCGCAGCGCCCACACGGTCAGCGCCAGCGCCGCCACGGCGATCAGCCGCATACCGAGCACCGCCGGCACGATCGTCCCGCCCGTCACCCAGGTCACCGCCCGCGCCAGGATCAGGAAGACCGGCCCGTACGGAGCCGGCGTGTCCGTCCAGTTCCCGCCGACGCTCGCCGCGGCGTCCCCGCCGAGGCCCGCCGGATCCAGTACGGAGGGCCCGGCGCCGTACACGTCGTGGCCCTCCAGGACCATCGCGCCCTGGGCGACGTAGCTGTAGACGTCGGCGCTGTACAGGGGCGGCGCGAGGAGCATCGGCGCGGTCCACCAGCCGAGCGTCGCCAGGGTGTGGCGTACGGACGCCCCGGCCCTGCCGTAGCCCCACCATGCGGCGACGAGGAGCGTCAGGCCGAGGTACGCGACGACGCCGGCCGCCACGGTGGCCCCCGGCCCATGCGGCACCCAGATCCCCCACGGATCGCGGGCCGGCAGCGTCCCCGCCACCCAGCCGCCCGCGGCCACCCCGACCGCCCCGGCCACCCCCACCCACCGACACCCGGCGGCACTCATTGCCCACATGACCCGCCAACCTATCGGGCGCGCCCGTGGGACCGGGGCGGTGCCCGTTCCCGGTTCGCTCCCGTGCGGCTCGGTGGGCTGCCGGTGGGTGGGGGCCGCGGCCCCTCCGGGCTCACCTCCTCGGCGCCGGCGGCCTTGGGTCTCGACAGTTCGAACCCATCTATCGCCGCCAGCGCCTGCGGGGGCGACCCTGCACGGCCGCGGCCCGGGCCGTACGCCGGCTGCGGGCCGCACTGTGTTCGCGTACGGCGAGAAGGGGCCGTGCAGGGTCGCCCCCGCAGCCGATCGGCGGCTCGATACGGCCACAGGAGTAGGTGGGCGCCCCGCCGACGGCGAGGAGGTGAGCCCGGAGGGGCCCCGACCGTACCCACCGGCCGCGACCGAAGCGGGGCGCGCCGCGTCAGGCGTCGTCCAGGACCTGCGCGAAGGCCGCGTTCACCGCGAGCAGGCCGCCGTCGACGCGGAGCGTGGTCCCGGTGACCCAGGACGCGTCCGACGAGGCCAGGAAGGCGACCGCCGCCGCGACGTCCTCGGGTTCACCCACTCGGCCCAGCGGGTAGACCCGGTCCGCCAGGGCCTCCAGCTCGCGTTCCCGGCCCGCCCAGCCGCGGGTGCGGATCGTGCCGGGGTTGACCTGGTTCACGCGGACGCCCCGCCGGGCCGCGTCGGCGGCGAGCGTACGGGTGAGCGAGCTGAGCCCGCCCTTGGCGGCGCTGTACGCGTGGCCGCCGAAGGCCTGCTCGGCGTTGACCGACCCGATGTTGACGATCGCGCCGCGCCCCGACGCCGCCAGGTGTCCCAGCGCGGCCCGGGCGCACCGCAGGGCGCCGATCAGGGTGACGTCCAGGGACCGCTGCCAGACCTCGTCGGCCTCGTCCTCGAGGCGGGGCTCGTCCGGGGTGCGGGCGAAGGCGTTGTTGACCAGGACGTCCAGCCGGCCGAACGCCTCCACGGCGTGGGCGACCGCCGCGTCGACGGCCGCGCGGTCGGCGACGTCGCAGCCGTACGCGACCGCCCCGGGGATCGTGTCCGCCACCTCACGGGCGAGCCTCTCGTCGAGGTCGGCGAGCAGCACCCGGGCGCCCTCGCCGGCGAGTCTGCGCGCTGTCGCCTCGCCGATTCCGCGCGCCGCGCCCGTGATCAGTACGCCGTACCCGTCGAAACGTCGCAGAGCGGCCATCCGCCGATGATCCCGCCCCGGGGCGGGGCGATCAAGGGCGCCCCCGGGCGGGGCGAAGTGGCACAAAACACGAGGCGCCCCTTCCGTGGCCGCCGTAAGCTCGCGACATGCAGGTGATCCAGTCCACGAAGCTCGCCAACGTCTGTTACGAAATCCGCGGCCCGGTGCTCGAGGAGGCGATGCGGCTGGAGGCCGCGGGTCACCGGATCCTGAAGCTGAACACCGGCAACCCCGCCGCCTTCGGCTTCGAGTGCCCGCCCGCGATCCTCGAGGACATGCTCCGCAACCTCGGCGAGTCGCACGGCTACGGCGACGCCAAGGGTCTGCTGTCGGCCCGCCGGGCGGTGATGAGCCACTACGAGACCCGGGGCATCCCCCTGTCGGTCGAGGACATCTACCTCGGCAACGGCGTCTCCGAGCTGATCCAGATGGCGATGCAGGCGCTGCTCGACGACGGCGACGAGGTCCTCGTACCGGCTCCGGACTATCCGCTGTGGACGGCGTCGGTGTCCCTCGCGGGCGGTACGGCGGTGCACTACCGCTGCGACGAGCAGGCCGACTGGATGCCGGACCTCGCCGACATCGAGCGCAGGATCACCGACCGGACCAAGGCCCTGGTCATCATCAACCCGAACAACCCGACGGGTGCGGTGTACGACGACGAGATGCTGCGGGGGCTGACGGAGATCGCCCGGCGGCACAACCTGGTCGTCTGCTCGGACGAGATCTACGACAAGATCCTCTACGACGGCGCCACGCACACCCCGACCGCGGCGATCGCGCCGGACCTGCTGGTGCTGACCTTCAACGGCATGTCGAAGAACTACCGGGTGGCCGGCTACCGCAGCGGCTGGATGGCGGTGTGCGGGCCGAAGGCGCACGCCTCGTCGTACATCGAGGGGCTGACGATCCTCGCCAACATGCGGCTGTGCGCCAACATGCCGGCGCAGCACGCGATCGCCGCCGCGCTCCAGGGGCGGCAGTCGATCGAGGCGCTGGTGCGGCCGGGCGGGCGGCTGCTGGAGCAGCGGAACGTGGCGTACGACCTGCTGGTGCAGATCCCGGGCGTGACGTGTGTGAAGCCGAAGGGCGCGCTGTACCTGTTCCCGCGGCTCGACCCGAACGTCTACAAGATCAAGGACGACCGGCAGATGGTGCTGGACCTGCTGCGGGCCGAGAAGATCATGGTGGTGCACGGCACGGGCTTCAACTGGCACGAGCCGGACCACTTCCGGATCGTCACACTGCCGAACGCCACGGACCTGGCGGACGCGGTGACCCGGATCGGCACCTTCCTGGACGGTTACGGCCAGCACTAACTTTAGACACGATCCAATGTAGGATGGTCTCCTGTCGAGGAGCAGGAGGCCGTCCGCCATGTACGAACCGATCCGCACCAAGTCGGTCCACCGGATGGCCGACGACGCACCCGACCGCGGGCCGCACCGCTCCCGCGAGGCCGAGCTGGACATCCAGCTCGCCGGGCACCTCTCCGCGCTGCTCGCCGTGACCGACGAGCTCGGGGACGAGGCGGCGGCGGACCGCATCGCCCACCAGGTCGCCCGGCTGCGCGGCGCCCCGCCCGCCCGGCACGCGGGCCTCACCGGCGCCGATCCGGTCGCACTGCACCGCCGCGCCCACACCCTGGCGGGCCGGGCCCTGGTCGTGGCCGCCTCCCGGGCGGACACCGCCGCCGCGATCCTCGCCGCCGAGCGCATGGACGCGCACACCGCCGCGCTGGACGAGCTCCGTCCCGTCGGCGCCCTCTGAACGGCCCCGGTCCGCGCCCGGGGAGGGCGCGGACCGGGTTGCCACGCTTCGGCGCCCCGCGTCAGCGGCGCACGCGTACGGTCGCCTCGGCGGTGGACGCCGCGTGCACGTCGTCGCCCGCGTAGCTCACCGTGTACGTCACCTGGCCGCGCACCCGCGCCAGGTCGTTGATCCGGAACGTGCCGTCCGCGGCCACCGCCGCCGAGGTGAGCGCGCCGGTGCCCTGCCGGTCGGTGCGCTGGACGGCGAGGGTGATCCCGGCCGGAAGCGGACGGCCCTGGGCGGTCAGTTTGCCGGTGATCTCCAGGTTGTCGCCCTTGACGGCCTCGGCGGGCGCGGTGAGCGTGATCGCGCTCGGCGCCTTCGCCACGGAGACCGTGAGGGCGACGTCCTCGGCCGGGCGGTGGGTGAGGTCACCGAGGAACGACAGCGTGTACGTCGACTCCCCCACCCGCGCGGGCACGTCGAGCACGGTGAACGTCCCGTCGGCGGCGACCTCCGCGGCGGCGAGCTTGCGGGTGCCGTCCGCGTCCGTCCGTACGGCGGTGACCCTGACCGGCTCGGCGGGCGCCGGGCCGTCCAGCTCCAGGCGGCCGCGGATGCCGACCGGTTCACCGACGACGGCCTGCCCGGGGGTGGAGGTGAGCCCACCGGTGAAGCGGGCGTCGTACTGGGCGGCCGGCGGCCGGACGATGTGGAGCCAGAAGGCGCTGCCGGCCGCGTTGGTGGTGACCGCGAAGAGCCGGGAGCCGTCCGCGGACCATTCGAGGCCGCGCGGGACGACCCGGTTGCCGTCGAGGTCGCCCTCGTAGGCGAATTCGAGCGCGGTCGTGCCGTCGGCCGGGTCGGCGGGCTGGATCAGCAGGTCGGGCGTGGAGCCGCTCGCGGATGCGCCCCGCGCGACGTACTTCCCGTCGCCGCCGAAGGCCACGGCGGAGGCCACCGCCCCTTCGGGCAGCGGCTGGTACGGGACCGGGGCGTCGGACAGGTCACCGGCGTCCAGCAGCCGGGTGCCGTGGGCGGCGTCGGCGACCGCGAGGCGCCGGCCGTCCGGGCTGACCGCCAGGTCCTTCAGGTCCAGGCCGCCCTTGCCCTCCGTGTCCGCGAAGCGGCGGGAGGCGCCGCGCACGGGGGTCTCCCCGCCGGTGTCGAACGACGTCAGGGCCGGGTCGAGGGCCTTCTCGTTCCTGGCCTGGCCCATGAACAGGCGGTTCCCGGCCGCCGGGCCGGCCTCCAGCAGCATCCGGCCCGTGACGCTCCAGCCGCTGACGTCGTAGGCGCTGCCGTTGATCGAGTCCAGTCCGTGGGCGGCGTAGGCGCATTCGGACTCGTAGGTGGCGTTGCCCCGGGTGAGCCACTGCCTGCCGCCGGAGAAGGCGAGCTCCCGCCCGCAGTTCGCCTCGTAGGCCGGGGTGCGGCCGGCCGGCTGGTGCGTGGTGGTGTCGTAGGCGGCGACGCCGGTGCGCTCACCGACGTACAGGGTCGCGCTGTCGGCGCTCAGCGCGAGCCCGGAGACCGGCTGGGTGCTGGTCAGGGTCGCGACCCGGCGGCCCTCGAAGTCGTAGACGAGGACCTGTCCCTTGTCGCTGGCGTACCAGCGCTTGTCGGCGACGTAGACCCGCTGGTGCACGGAGTCCACGGCCAGCGCCGAGTACGAGGAGATCGGCAGCTTGGCGACGATGTCGCCCGGTCCGGCGGTGGCGTCACCGGCGGTCACGGCCGCGGGCGCGGCCGCCGTCGCCGGCGCGGCGGCACCGAGGGCGAGCGCGGCGACCAGCGCGGATGTGGTGATCAAGCGTACGGACGTACTCAACTGAACCCCCCACAGGCATGGTTGACCCCTCCGTGTGAGCAGAGGGGCACGTGAGGGAAAGGTAACTGCCGTACACAGCTTGTGCACACGGGTTCGAAAACATGTCGGCGTGTCGGGCGTGCGAAGAGGTCGGCCCCCGAAGCCTGAGGGGGCTTCGGGGGCCGATCGCATCGCGGCGGGTCATTCGTGAACCCACAGGTCAGGGCGGATGTCGGGCTGACCCGCCGCGAAGTCGTGCCGGGTCAGCCCAGGCGGGCGACCAGGGCGCGGTACTCGTCCCACAGCTCCTTCGGCGTGTGGTCGCCGAAGGTGTTGAGGTGGTCGGGCACCAGGGCGGCCTCCTCGCGCCAGACCTCGGTGTCGACCTTGAGCAGGAAGTCGAGGTCCTCCTGCGGCATGTCGAGGCCGTCCGTGTCGAGGGCCTCGCGCGTCGGGAGGATGCCGATCGGCGTCTCGACGCCCTCGGCCTTGCCCTCCAGGCGCTCCACGATCCACTTCAGGACGCGGCTGTTCTCACCGAAGCCGGGCCAGACGAACTTGCCCGCGTCGTTCTTGCGGAACCAGTTGACGTAGTAGATCTTCGGCAGTTTGGACTGGTCGGCGGCACCCTTGCCCACCTTGATCCAGTGGGCCATGTAGTCGCCCATGTTGTAGCCGCAGAACGGCAGCATGGCGAACGGGTCGCGGCGCAGCTCGCCGACCTTGCCCTCGGCGGCGGCGGTCTTCTCGCTGGCGACGTTGGCGCCGAGGAAGACGCCGTGCTGCCAGTCGAAGGACTCGGTGACCAGCGGGACGGCGGTGGCGCGGCGGCCGCCGAAGAGGATGGCCGAGATCGGCACGCCCTTGGGGTCCTCCCACTCGGGCGCGATGATCGGGCACTGCGAGGCGGGGACGGTGAAGCGGGCGTTGGGGTGGGCGGCCGGGGTGTCCGAGTCCGGGGTCCAGTCGTTGCCCTTCCAGTCCGTGAGGTGCTTCGGCGCCTCCTCGGTCATCCCCTCCCACCAGATGTCGTTGTCGTCGGTGAGCGCGACGTTGGTGAAGACCGCGTTGCCCCACAGGGTCTTCATGGCGTTGGCGTTGGTGTGCTCGCCGGTGCCGGGCGCGACGCCGAAGAAGCCGGCCTCGGGGTTGATCGCGTACAGCCGGCCGTCCTCGCCGAACCGCATCCACGCGATGTCGTCGCCGATCGTCTCGACGGTCCAGCCGGAGATCGTGGGCTCCAGCATCGCGAGGTTGGTCTTGCCGCACGCGGACGGGAAGGCGGCGGCGACGTACTTCGACTCGCCCTGCGGCGGGGTGAGCTTGAGGATCAGCATGTGCTCGGCCAGCCAGCCCTCGTCGCGGGCCATGACGGACGCGATGCGCAGGGCGTAGCACTTCTTGCCGAGCAGGGCGTTGCCGCCGTAGCCGGAGCCGTAGGACCAGATCTCGCGGCTCTCGGGGAAGTGCGAGATGTACTTGGTGGAGTTGCAGGGCCAGGGGACGTCCTGCTCGCCCTCGGCCAGCGGGGCGCCGAGGGTGTGGACGGCCTTGACGAAGAAGCCGTCGCTGCCCAGTTCGTCGAGGACGGCCTGTCCCATGCGGGTCATGGTGCGCATGGAGACGGCGACGTACGCGGAGTCGGTGATCTCGACGCCGATGGCGGAGAGCGGCGAGCCGACCGGGCCCATGCAGAAGGGCACGACGTACATCGTGCGGCCCTTCATGGAGCCGCGGAAGATGCCCTTCTCACCGGCGAAGACGTCCTTCATCTCGGCCGGGGCCTTCCAGTGGTTCGTCGGGCCCGCGTCCTCCTCCTTCTCGGAGCAGATGAAGGTGCGGTCCTCGACGCGCGCGACGTCGGTGGGGTCGGACGCGGCGTAGTACGAGTTCGGACGCTTGATCGCGTCGAGCTTGCGGAACGTGCCCTTGGCGACGAGCTCCTCGCACAGGCGCTCGTACTCGGCTTCTGAACCGTCACACCAGACGACGTTGTCCGGCTGCGTGATGCTTGCGATCTCGTCGACCCAGGAGATCAGCTCCTGGTGGTTGGTGGGGACGGTGGTGGGAGCCGCATTACCGCGCGCCACGATTGCTCCTTGTAGAGGGGTTTTGGGTTGTCTGCCCCGTGGGGGCTGCGACCCGGATGCTTCGTTGCATGGACCTCTGGCGCTCATCCGGTGCCGACCGCACTCATCTGATCATCCGTGTCTTGTGCGCATATGTCCAGAGGGCCTCTCACGTGAGCATGGCCACTCGATCCCGCTCCCTACGGAGGCGTCGGTAGCATTTCCGGCATGACTACGGCCGCCTCCGAAGTGACCGAGATAGACCCGCCACCGGTGAAGCCGAGGCTGCGCGGCTGGCTGCACGCCGGTATGTTCCCCGCCGTCGTCGTCGCGGGCACCGTCCTCACCGCGCTCGCCGACTCGACGCGCGCCCGGATCGCCTGCGGCATCTACGTCGTCACCGCCTGCCTGCTGTTCGGAGTGAGCGCCCTCTACCACCGGGGCGACTGGGGACCGCGCGCCACCGCCGTGCTGCGGCGGCTCGACCACGCCAATATCTTCCTCATCATCGCGGGCACCTATACCCCGCTGACGCTGCTCCTGCTCCCCGACTCCACCGGGCGGGTGCTCCTGTGGGCGGTCTGGGCGGCGGCGGTGGCGGGCATCGCCTTCCGGGTGTTCTGGGTCGGCGCCCCGCGCTGGCTCTACACGCCGTGTTACATCGCGATGGGCTGGGCGGCCGTGTTCTTCCTGCCCGACTTCATGCGCAAGGGCGGCATCGCGGTGCTCGTCCTGGTGGTCGTCGGCGGGCTGCTCTACAGCCTGGGCGGTGTGGTGTACGGACTGAAGCGCCCCAACCCCTCCCCCCGGTGGTTCGGCTTCCACGAGGTCTTCCACTCGCTCACGCTCGCCGCGTTCATCGCCCACTACGTCGGCATCTCGCTGGTGGCCTACCGGCACGGCTGAGGGCCGGGCGGCGGCCGGGATGGCCGACAATGAGCCACATGGCCGCCGCACCCCTGTCCCCGCTCGATCCGCTCCCGGGCGCCGATCCGCTCTCGGGGCTCGATCCGCTGTCCGCGCACCGGCCGCCCCTGGGGCTGCGGGAGCGCAAGAAGCTCAAGACCCGGACCGCGATCCGCCGGGCCGCCTACCGGCTGATCTCCGAGCAGGGGTACGACGCGACCACCGTCGAGCGGATCGCCGAGGCGGCCGAGGTCTCGCCCAGCACGGTGTCCCGGTACTTCCCCGCCAAGGAGGACATCGTCCTCACCGACGAGTACGACCTGGTCATGGAGGAGGCGCTGCGGCGGCGGCCGCCCGGCGAGGACCCGCTGGAGTCCCTCCGGTCCGTGATCACCAGGGCCGTGGCCGCCCATCTGGAGCACGAGCCGGAGCGGTCCCGGGAGCGCGCCCGCCTGATGGTGGAGGTCCCGGCCGTACGCGCCCGGATGACCGAGACGATGGCCGGGACCTCACGGTCGCTGTCCCGGGTGCTGGCCGCCCGCACCGGCCGGGGCGCGGACGACCTGGAGGTGCGGGTCTTCACGGCGGCCGTGATGGGCGCCCTGCGGGAGGCGCTGATCTACTGGGCCGAGCGCGACCAGCGGGACGACCTGGTCGCGCTCGTGCACCGCACCCTGGACGCGCTCAGGGGCGGCCCCGTTCTGTAGGCGCGACGGACGGTGCGGCCGGGGGTGTGGCCGCGCCCCTGGGCGTGGCCGGCAGCGTCATCCCGGGGACGTCCCCCTTTCCGCAGGCCGTGCCGTCCCGGTTCGGGTCGAGGCGCAGCGGGTCGTCCTTGCCGTTGACCTTCAGCCGCCCGTAGTCGTGCCGGGCGAGCCACTCGCAGCGGGCCTTGGCCGTCGCCTTCACCTCCTTCGGGAAGACGGTCGGTACGCACACCCCGGCCGTGCCGTAGTGCCGGTCGCACCCGGCGACGCGCGGGCTGACCGGAACCGAGTCGCGCTTCTTCAGCCGCTTCTTCGGGGCGGCCGTGAGGTCGTCCGCGAAGTCGTGGACGTGCGCCGACCGTTCCGCCTCCGCCGCCATGGCCGCCGGTCCGCCCAGGTGCACCCACTCGGCGACGGACGGGACGCCGTTGGCGTCGACCGCGAAGAGCATGTACCAGCCGGGCGGGGCGAGGTTGGGGTTGCCGGTGACGTTGAGGTCGATCGTCCGGTCGTCGATCACCGAGAGCGGCAGGTCGACGAACCGCTGGTTGGGGTCGGAGGAGTGGGTGACGGCGGCCGGGCGGATCAGCTCGGCCTTGGCGATCGGCCGGTCCACGGTGATCCGCTGGGTGTCGCCGTAGTTCCAGCGGCCGTCGATCACGGAGGTGATCCGCGGGCGCGGGCCCTTGAGCAGGTACGGCGGCGTGTAGATCGACACGTCGTGGTTGTAGGTGCCGTTGCCCGGGTTGTCGCCGACCGCCATCACCCGGCCGTCGGGCAGCAGGAACGCCGACGAGTGGTAGCCGCGCGGGACCGGGTCGGCGGCCATGCCCGCCCGGTAGGTGTCGGTCGCCGGGTCGAAGATCGACGCCTCGTAGACCGGGTCGGCCCGGTCGTGGAGCGCGCCGCCGGTCTCCAGGACCGTGCCGTCGGGCAGGAGGACCGCCGAGACGTACATCTTGCCCTCGGCCCCGGTCTGCGGGCGCTTGCCGGTGCCCTGGTCGACCAGGCCGTGCGGGATGGGCGGGCCGGCCACATAGGCCGGGCTGGGCTGCTTGAGGTCGATGATGTCGGTGAGGCGGTTGGCGACGGGGTTGGTCTCGTTGTTGCCGCCGCCGAGGGTCAGCACCCGCTGGTCCTGCGCGGGCGGCAGCAGCACGCTCGCCGACTCGTCCCGCTGGTCCTTGTTGCGCAGGCCGGGGACGTCGGTGATGGTGTTGGCGTCGTAGTCGTAGATCGACGCGCCCGTGCCCGGGGTGCCGTTGCCGAAGGTGTGGCTGCCGGAGTAGAAGAGCCGCCCGTCCTGCATGAGGATCATCGACGGGTACAGGCCCCAGTACGACCAGGTCTGGTTGACCTCGTTCATGGGCAGCCACTTGTGCTGCGTGGCGGAGAACTTCTCCGCCGTCACGTTGCCGGTGGAGTCCTCCTTCAGGCCGCCGAAGGAGATGACGTCACCGTTGCCGAGGATCGTCGCCGACGGGTACCAGTGGCCGCCGTTCATGTCGTTGGTCCTGGTGTACGTCTCGGTCGCCGGGTCGAAGACGTACGAGTCCTTCAGGCCCTGGTAGCCGATCGTGCCGTCGGCGGACGGATAGCCCTTGTTGCCGCTCATCACCAGCACCCGGCCGTCGGACAGCTGCACATGGCCGGCGCAGAACATGTCGACGGGGGTGGGGATGGTCTTGAACGAGCCGTTGGCCGGGTCGTAGACGGCGGAGGTGAAGGTGCCGGCCTCGAACATCTCCGGGTTGTTGCCGGAGCCGGCGATCAGCAGCACCTTGCCGTTGTGGAGGACGACGGAGTGCATGGAGCGGACCGGGTTCTTGGTGGGGAGGACCTCCCACTTGCCCTTGGCGCACTCCTCGGCGGTGCCGGTGCACTCCGGTTCGGGCGCGGGCGGGGTGACCTCCTCCATCACGTAGTCGTCGGTGGTGACGCTGCCGGTGCCGAAGACGGACACGCCCCAGGCGATCCGGTCGGTGCCGGGCGGCACGACGGGGGTGCGCACCTCCGCGCGCGTGTAGGCGCCTTCGAGCGGGAGGGTCTTGAGGTCGGTCCAGTACTGCCAGCCGGCGGTCGTGTCGTGCCGGAAGAGAGTGATCGCCGCGTCGGGCGTCGTCGACTTGTACCAGAGGGACAGGTCGTACTGCCGGTCGGCGGTGACGGTCGGGGCGCAGGCGGCCGACTCGGTGATGAGGGCCTTGCGGTCGCCGTCGGTGCGGCGGGTCAGCTCGACCTTCATGGCGGC
Organism: Streptomyces ficellus; assembly: GCF_009739905.1. Classification (NCBI taxonomy): domain Bacteria; kingdom Bacillati; phylum Actinomycetota; class Actinomycetes; order Kitasatosporales; family Streptomycetaceae; genus Streptomyces; species Streptomyces ficellus. The sequence continues at coordinate 2,715,481 of NZ_CP034279.1, forward strand.
GGTGCCGGAGTGGGCGTCGGTGGTCGTGGTGAACGTGAAGTCGTTGTCGCCCCAGCCGGACCGGGACCAGCAGGCGGGCATGGTGTCGGCGCCGGTGCCGGGATTCTCGAAGCCGGGGTTCTTGATGAGGTTGATCCCGGCCGCCGCGGGCGGCTGGGCGGCCAGCAGCAGGCCGGAGGTCATGGCGCCGACGGCGAGGAGGGCCGCTCTGCGGCGCCGGCGCGGTGTCCTTCCCACCGGGGTCGGTTTCGCTCGGGTTCGTGGGACCGAGGTCGGTTTCACCGGGGTTTCCTTCCTGTGCGGGCCGTACGCGTGCGGGCCGTGCGCGCTCTGCGGGGCAGGTAGACCAGGGCCTCGGTGCCGGCGAAGCGCAGGACGAAGGTGGTCAGCAGCGCGAGGGCGGTGGCGGGCAGGACCGCCATGTGGAGCTGCCCGACGAACAGGGCGATCAGCGGGATGCGCAGGACGAGGTCGGCGTTGGCGAGGAGCGCGAAGCGCCCCGCGCGGTCGGCCCAGTGACGGTGGTGGCGGCGGTCGCGGAACAGCAGGCCCTCGATGAGGAGGAAGTTCCAGGCGACGCCGAACTGGTTGGCGAGGATCTCGGCGGGCAGGTAGTGCAACCCGGCGCCGGTCAGGAGGTACAGCGCGGCGAGGTTCGGTACGAAGCCGGTGAGGCCGATCAGTCCGAAGACCACCATGCGGGCGAGCGGCGACGCCGTGCGCAGCCCGACGAGGTGCCGCAGGAACCGCAGGCCTTCCCGGGCGGTGGACTTGGACTCGCCGGCGAAGCGCTCCTCGAAGACGAACGGCACTTCGGCGACGCGCTCCGGGCGGCACCGCACGGCCAGCTCCAGCAGGATCTTGTAGCCGAGCGGCCGGAGCGCGGCGGCGGTCACGGTGCCGCGCCGGATCGCGAAGAACCCGCTCATGGGGTCGCTGATGCCGCCGAGGGCGCGCGGGAACAGTCCCTTGGCGAGCCAGGTCGCCCCGCGCGAGACGGCGACGCGGTAGCCGCCGGCGAGCCCGGCGCGGCTGCCGCCGGGCAGGTAGCGGCTGGCGACCACCAGGTCGGCGCCCTCCTTCTCGCCGGTGGCGACGAGGTCGGGCACGAGGGCGGGCGGGTGCTGGAGGTCGGCGTCCATGACGACGACCCAGTCGGAGGTGGCGGCCGCGATCCCGGCGACGACGGCGCCGCCGAGGCCGCCGTCGGGGGTGTCGCGGTGGATGACGGAGACGGGGAAGGGGCAGTCGCGTGCGGCGTCGGCGATCACGGCGGGGGTGTCGTCGGTGGAGTCGTCGACGAACACCACCTCGCAGGGCAGCCGGTCGGGCACGGAAGCGGCGATCCGGCGCAGCAGCTCCCGTACGTTGGCGGACTCGTTGAAGGTGGGGACGACGACGGTGACGGCGCCCGGCTCGGGCACGTCGCCGGTGGCCGGGGCGAGGTGTTCGGCGCCGGTGGGCTGGATGGTCACGGGGCCTCCGCTCGGCTGTCGCGGTCTGCGGCGCGGGCGTCCCCGGTGGTGGTCCCGTCCCGGGTGATCCTTCGGATCTCGATCCGTTCCTCGCCCTCGCCGAAGGTGGCGACGGGCGCCGAGTGCTCCAGGGCGGCCTTCACACGGGGCAGGTCACGGGCGTCGCGCCGCACGGTCGGGGAGGCGACGACGTAGTCGATGTCGCGCCAGCCGTGGGGCAGGGTCTTCGTCACGGCCGGGTCGAGGTCGGCCTTGTAGAACCAGATGACGCCGAGCCCGGGTTCGTACCCCGCGTGGACGAGGTCGAGCCAGAGCGCGTCGTCGACGAGCACGCGTGTGCGGGCCGGGTCGGAAACCTCGGCGGCGAGCCAGGCGGCGGCCGCCCGGTAGGGGGCGTTGGCGTCGGCGGTCATGGCGGTGCGGTCGCCCTCGTACCAGCGGGGGGCGATGTACGCGGCGGCGGAGGCGGCGAGCAGGACGGCAACCGCGCGGCGGACCGGCAGGAGGCCGGGCGTGCGGCGGCCCTTGCGCAGGACGGCGTGGGCGACGCTCGCCGCGCCGCCGGCCAGGACCAGGGCCAGGAAGGGCAGCGCCTGGATGACGTACATGGCGGGCAGGTAGCCGGAGGGGCGCATCGCGACGAGCGCCAGGACGGCGACGGCGAGCGCGGGTCCGGCCAGCGCCCGCGCGGTGACCGACCACCTGACGGTGGCCAGGAGCAGGGCGGCGCCGACGAGGCCGCCGACCGGCAGGACCCGGTCGTAGTAGAGCCAGGAGTCGAGCACCCCGTTGGAGCCGGTGCCCTCGGTGAGGATGAAGCCCGAGCCGGGACGGCTCATCTGGTACGTGATGCCGTCCCACAGTGAGACGTGTCCGTCGCCGGGCAGCAACTCGCCCTTGAGCAGCGCGAACAGCGGGTAGGAGAAGCCGATCAGGGCGCAGGCGGTGATCGCGCCGGTGACGGCGAACTTGCGGGTGTCGCGGTGGCTGTGGCGCCACATGGTGACCAGCAGCGCCGGCAGGACGACGAGCATCGTCTCCTTGGTGAGGACGCCGACGGCGGCGGCGATCCCGGCCCCGAAGTGGTGCCAGAGGTGTCTGCTGGGTGAGGCGGCGAGGCAGAACGCCAGCAGGATCCACATCACGGCGAGGTTATCGAGGAAGATCTCGCGCTGGAGGACGACGGACAGCGGGGAGAGCCCGAACAGCACCATGGCCAGGCCCGCTGCCCAGCGCGGCAGCCACAGGCGGCGCGCCAGCACGTACAGCATCACCGCGGAGGCGGCGCTGACCAGCAGCATCGCCAGGCGCATCGAGGCGACGGTCATCGTGTCGGGGGCGATCAGCGACGGGATCCAGGTGAGGGCGGCGAGCTGCATCCAGCCGAGCGGCGGGTGGTCGTACCAGTAGGTGTAGTGGGCGAGTCCCCGGCCGTTCTGCACGGCCCAGGCCTGGGCGAGGTAGGTACCCTCGTCGTCGCTGAGGGTGGGGTACTGCTGGATGTTCCAGCCCTGGACGACCAGGATCGCGACGAGCAGCACCCCGCACAGCAGCAGGTCGGGGCGGGAGCTGCGGAAGCGCACCACGGGCCGGGTGACGAGCTGTCGGCTGCCGCGGCGCGCGGGGGCGGTGGAGGGTTCGGGGGCGGCGGGGGCCGCGGGCAGGGTGGCGGTCACCGGGCGGCCTCCTCACGGACGAGGTGGGCGCCGACGTGGCTGGTGAGCTCCCACTCGTTGCGCCCGCGCTGCTCGCGCCAGACGGCGCGGACCGCCGCGCCGGCCAGCAGCACCTGGTAGAAGGGGCCGCCGGCGATGAGCTTCAGGTAGTGCGCGAAGCGCACCCGCAGCCCGTACTGCCTGCCGAAGTCGTGCAGTCCGACGATCTCGAAGACGAAGGTGACCATGGCCGTCAGCAGGGGGAGGAAGGTGATGACGGCGACGCCGATGGGCACGTCGAGGAAGAGCGCGATCGCCACGTTGAGCGGGATGATGATCCCGGTGAAGGCCTGCATGAACGGGGTCATCAGGGTGTAGCGGGCGAGCATCCGCTGTCCCAGGGTGGGCAGTTGGCGCCAGTCCTTCTTGCGGTACACCTGGAGGAAGCCCTGGTTCCAGCGGGTGCGCTGTTTGAGCAGGCTCATCAGGGTGCCGGGGGTCTCCTCGCGGGTGACCATGTCGGCGTCGTACGCGACGACGACCTTCTTGCCGGTGCTGGACAGTCGGACGCCCAGGTCGCAGTCCTCGGCGAGGCAGTTCTGGTCCCAGCCGCCGGCCTCCCGCAGGACGTCGGTGCGGACGAAGACGGTGTTGCCGCCGAGCGGGATGAAGCCCTTGGCGGCGTGCAGGTGGAGTCGGGAGCGGAACCAGAAGAAGTACTCCAGGCAGTTGCGCAGGGAGTACCAGCTGGAGTGGAAGTTGATCAGTTGGACGCCGCCCTGGACGACGTCGGCGCGGGTGGCGGTGAAGGCGTGGTCGACGTGCGCGAGCAGCTCGGGGTGGACCTGGTCCTCGGCGTCGAAGACACCGACGACGTCGCCCCGGCAGTACGGCAGGGCGGTGTTCAGGGCCTTGGGCTTGTTCTTGGTCTCGTGGGTGTCGACGACGACGCGCACGCGACCGGGGTCGCGGGCCGCGGCCCGGTCGGCGACCTCGGCGGTCTCCGGGTCGTCGTGTCCCACTATCACGATGATCTCGAAGTCCCGGTGGCTGGATTCCAGCAGCCGGTCGATCGTGTGCTCCAGCACGAGCTGTTCGTGGCGGGCGGGCAGCAACAGCGAGAAGGACAGCCCCTGTTGCCCGTCGGGGCTCTCGAAGCGGGTGGCGGCCAGCGTCTCGGGCGTACGCCAGGCGTGCATCTGCCACCACAGGGTGAAGGCGGCCATCCAGAAGAGCGCCAGCGATATGGCGGCGACGGACACGGAAATGAGCACGGAAAGACTCCCCCCATCGGCCGCGCCACGGCGTACGCAGGTGCGCGGGCCGGTGAGGTCACCGGCGGCACGCCACCGTGGCGCGGTCGTTCCCCAAGAGACATGTCAGGGGCGAATCGCGGCAGGACCCCCCTGGCCGTCGACGCCCTCGTTCAACGTCCACACACGCCCTCCCCAGAACGTGCGTGGAGTCTCCACTCCTTTGTCCGACGAGAATAGAGGCAGAGACTGACAGTCAGGAGGTGTCCGGGCAAAAACTGTGTATCCGGCGTCAGTTGGCCAGTTTGCCCGCCAGATCGTCCGGATCCGTGGTAGGCGCGTCGCAGGTGAAGTGCCGGCAGACGTACGCGGCGGGCCGCCCGTCGACCAGGGGGCGGTCCCTGAGCAGCGGGAACTCCTCGCCCGCGCCGTCCGGAACACCGAAGGCGACGACGGCGCCGGGAGCGGTGCCGAGCAGGGCCGCGCGGTGCAGGGCCCGGGCGGCCTCGTCGTCCGGGTGCCCGGCGACGGCGACCTCGCGCGGGCCGTCGAGGAGCGCCTCGGCGACTGCGAGGCCCCAGCCGATGAACCGGGGCGCACGCGGCCCGAGGGCCTTGACCACGCCGAGGGCGCCCTCGGCGGCGGTGCGGTGCGCCTCGGAGCCGGTGTGGGCCGCGTACGACAGCAGGGCCCCGGCCGCGGCGGTCCAGCCGGACGGGGTGGCGTTGTCGGTGGGGTCCTGGGGGCGGCGGATCAGCTGCTCGGCGTCGTGCGCGGTGTCGTAGAGGGCGCCGCCCTCGCCGGTGAACCGGTCGAGCACGAGGTCGAGGAGGAAGCCGGCGAACTCCAGCCACACCCCCTCGCCGGTCACGCCGGCCAGCGCGAGGAAGCCCTCGGCGACGTCGGCGTAGTCCTCCAGCACTCCGGCGTTGGCACCGGCGTGCCCGTCCCTGGAGGTGCGGGTGAGCCGCGCGCCGGAGTCCATGTGGAGCCGTACCAGCAGGTCGGCCGCCTCCGTGGCCCGCTCGACCAGGTCGGTGCGGTCGAAGTAGGCGCCGGTCTCGGCGAGCGCGGCGATCGCCAGCCCGTTCCAGGCGGCGACGATCTTGTCGTCGCGGCCGGGCCGGGGCCGCTCGTCACGGGCGGCGAGCAGCCGCCGCCGGATGCCCTCGATGCGCTCGGCGTCCACCACCCCGGCGCCCTGCGGCAGTTGCAGCACGGAGGAGCCCTCCTCGAACGTGCCCTCCTCGGTGACGCCGAAGTACTGCGCGGCGTACGCGGCGTCCTCCTCGCCCAGGACGTCGCGCAGCTGCGCGGGCGTCCACACGTAGAAGGCGCCCTCGACGTGCCTGCCCGTGCCGTCGTCAGAGTCGGCGTCGAGCGCGGAGGCGAAGCCGCCCTCGGCGGTGCGCAGTTCGCGCACCATGAAGTCGGCCGTCTCCAGGGCGACCCGGCGGGCCAGGTCGCTGCCGGTGGCGCGCCACAGGTGGGCGTACACGCGGCACAGCAGGGCGTTGTCGTACAGCATCTTCTCGAAGTGCGGCACCACCCACTCACGGTCCACCGCGTAGCGGGCGAAACCCCCGCCCAGCTGGTCGTAGATGCCGCCCCTGGCCATCGCCTCGCAGGTGTCGGCGGCCATCTGGAGGGCGCCCTCGGCACCGGTGCGGGCGTGGTGGCGGAGCAGGAACTCCACCACCATGGACGGCGGGAACTTCGGCGCCCCGCCGAAGCCGCCGTGCCGGTCGTCGTAGTCGCGGGTGAGCCCGAGGAGCGCCTGCGCGAGCTCCTGCTCACCGGGCGCGCCGGCCCCGCCCACGGCCAGCGAGCGCCCCGCCAGTTCCCGCACGATGTTCCCGGCGACCTCGTCGACCTCCTCGCGCCGGTCGGCCCAGGCGACCGCGACGCCCTGGAGGACCTGGTGGAACGAGGGCATGCCGTGGCGGGGCGCGGGCGGGAAGTACGTCCCGAAGTAGAACGGCTCGGCGTCGGGCGTCAGGAACACCGTCATCGGCCAGCCGCCGTGACCGGTGGCCGCCTGCACGGCCTCCATGTACACGGCGTCCACGTCCGGCCGCTCCTCCCGGTCGACCTTGACGGGCACGAAGTGCTCGTTGAGGTACGCGGCGGTCGTCTCGTCCTCGAACGACTCGTGCGCCATGACGTGGCACCAGTGGCAGCTGGAGTACCCGACGCTCAGCAGCACGGGCACCCCGCGCCGCCGGGCCTCCTCGAAGGCCTCGCCCGACCAGGGCCACCAGTCGACCGGGTTGTCGGCGTGCTGGAGGAGGTACGGGGACGTCTCATGGGCCAGTCGGTTCGGCATACCACCCATCCTGCCGGATGCGGGTACCACCCGCCTCGGGCGTCGGCAGGTTGTCCACAGGCCTCGCGCCGAACAGCCGTGCGGCGGACACTTGTCCCGGGAGTGATCACCGGCGGAGGGGGACGCGGATGAGTCGGACGGCGCGGACGAGCGGGACCGGGATGCGGGAGGACCATCGCGCGGAGGCCGAGCGGCTGTTGGCGCGCGCCGTGGAGGAGGAGGTCCGCCGCTCGGGCGGCCGGGCCGACGCGGGGGCGCTGCTGTCGCGGGGCCGGGACGCGCTGGACACGCTGGCGGAGAGCTCCGCCGAGGAGTACGCGGCGTACAGGGCGGCGCTGGAGGAGGCGGAGGCGGGCGCCCCGCCGCTGTCCGAGCGGTTCAGCCGGCAGGCCGTCGGGGCGCCCGCCCTGGTGACGGCCGTCGCGGCGGTGGCGGCGACCGGCGCGGACCTGGCACTCGGTACCGCGGCGGGCACCGCCCTGGGCGCCGGGGCAGTGGTCGCGGTCGCCGGCGCCGCGGCGACCGTGGTCCGGGCGACGGCGGCGCACTGGCCGGCCGCCCACCGCCGCGCCGGGGCGCTGGGCCGCCCCGGCGGGCCGGAGCAGCTGCGGCTCCAGTGGCTGACGGCCCTGGAGGTACGGGGCATCCGCCCGTTCCTGGACCAGCAGCGGGTCCTGGCCGCGGCCGTGCAGCAGCCGGAGCCGGCGGCCGCGCCACAGCTGCGTGGGCTGGACCGCAGCGCGATGGCCCGCCGGCGCGCCACCCTGGAGCGGTCCTACGGGCACCTGCCGGAGCCGGACGCGCCCTTCGCGGGGCGGCGGGCGGAGCTGGAGACGATCGAGCGGTGGGTGCGGGCGGCCCGGGCCTCGCCCGAGACCCGGCCGGTGGTGGTCGTGCTGCACGGCGAGCCGGGCGCGGGGCGCACCGCCCTCGCCGTCCGGGCGGCGCACCGGCTGCGGGACCTGTTCCGCGGGGCGTGCCTGGTCGACCTGCGCGGCGCGGGCGGCGACGAGCCGCCGCTCACGACGCGGGACGCGCTGCTGCACCTGCTGAACCGGCTGGGGGCGCCGCGTGAGCGGTTGCTCCCGCGCGACCGGTCGCCGGCGGAGCAGCAGGTGCGCAGGCTGGCCGAGGCGTACCACCAGCACCTGACGGGGCTGCCGGTGACGGTGGTGCTGGACGACGCGCACGACGCCGCCCAAGTCCGCACGCTGATCCCGGAGCGCTCGGACGGTCTGGTGCTGGTGACGGCGCGGGAGCCGCTGGAGCTGGGGGACGACGCCCCGGCGTGGGTGCACCACCTGCCGGTGGGCGGGCTGGACGTGGCGGGCGCCGAGGAGTTGCTGCGGGAGTCGGCCGGCGGCCCGGGCCCCGGTCCGTACGACGCGGAGGCCATGGAGCGGCTGCGGGAGCTGTGCGCGGGGCTGCCGCTGGCGCTGCGGGTGGCGGGCTCAGCGGCCGGCACTCGGCCGGTGGGCGAGGTGGTGCGGCTGCTGGCGGACCGGCCGGGCGGCCCCGTGGAGCGGGCCCTGGCGGCGTGCTACGCCACGGACCTGGACGACGACCAGCGGCGGCTGCTGCGGCGCCTGACGCTGGCGGGCCGGGCGTCCCTCGGTGCGGCGGCGGCAGCGGCGCTGCTGGCGGCGGGTCAGGAGGAGGGGCGGCAGCGGCTGCGGGAGCTGGCCCGGGCGGGGCTGCTGGACCAGGTGCGGGGCGAGAGGTTCCGGCTGCACGACGCGGTACGGGCGTTCGCCGCGGCCCGGCTGCGCGAGGAGGAGGACGCGGACGCGGTCGCCGCGGCGCAGGAGCGGCTGATCCGCAACCACGCGGAGCTCGCCGACTCGGTGATCCGTATGGTGGACGGCAAGATGTCCACGCGCGCCGGCCACGGCGCCCGGTTCGACGGGCACGGCTTCGTGTCCCTGGACGCGGCGCTGCGCTGGCTGGACGACGAGTCGGCGTTCATCACGGCCGCGCTGCGCGGCGCGGAGGGCGTGGGCCGGCAGACGGTGCTGGACCTGCTGGGCGCGCTGTGCGACTACTGCCTGCTGCGCGGCGACCTGCACCGGCTGGGCGAGCTCCAGCAGCTGACGGAGCAGGTGGACCAGGGGCTGCTGGTGCGGTGGCGCACGGGCATCGCGGCACGCCAGCTGGGCGAGCTGGACACGGCGCGGACGACTTTGACCTCGGTGGTGTCGCAGTACCAGGAGGCCCATCAGGACGCGGGGGCGGCGCTCGCGCTGTGCTCGTTGGGCATCACGCTGCACCACCAGGGCAATCTGCCGGAGGCGGCCGCCCGGCTGCGCGAGGCGCTGGCGCTCCAGGCGCCGCCGGAGCTGGCGGCCGACCGGGCGTGGACGCTGCACGCCCTGGCGGCGGTGGAGCGCGACCGGGCGGGGCTCGCGGAGGCGCTCGGGCTGCTCGACACGGCGCTGGCTCTGCACCGGGAGGCCGAGTCGCTGCACGGCGAGGCGTGGGCGCACTTCCAGCTGGGCCAGGTCGGCCTGCGGATGGGCGACGTGCCGCGGGCGGAGGAGGAGCTGCGGGCCGCGCTGGAGCTGTACGGGCGGACGCACGACGAGCGCGGTGAGGCCTGGGCGCTGACCCAGCTGGGTCGGGCCCGCCTGGTCGACGGCGACCCGGCCCCGGCGGCCGAGCAGCTGCGTACGGCCCTGTCCCGGCACCGGGACAACGAGGACGCCCGCGGGGAGGCCTGGACGCTGTACTACCTGGGCCAGGCGCTGGAGGACCGGGGCGACACCGACGAGGCGGTACGGGAGCTGGAGCGGGCCCGCGCGATGTTCTCCCGCATGCGGGACGTGTACGGCCTGGCGTGCGCCCGCCACCACGCGGGCCGGGCCACCCGCGACCAGCGCGCCGCCCGGACCGGCAACCTCCGCAACTCGGGCTTCGCCCGCCAGCTGCTGGTGGACGCCCGCGCGGACTTCCGCCGTATCGGCGTGGCCCACGGCGAGGCCTGGACGTGCCTGGAGCTGGCGGTCATCGACGCGGGCAACGGCCGGGCCCCGCAGGCGCTCGCCCTGTGCGACGAGGCGAACGGCCTGTTCGGCTCGTACGGCGACCTCCGCGGCGCGGACTGGGCCCGCTTCCTGCGGTGCACGATGCTGCCGTACGCCTCGCCGGGCGGGGTGGAGGTCGGCACGGTCGTCGCCCAGGAGGAGCTGACGGCCCTCGCGGCCGCCGGCCACCCGGCCCGCGACCCACGCCTGGAGGACGCCCTGCCCGCCTGGTCCCTGGTCCTGGAGCGGGGCGTCCGCCTCGAAGCGCCCTGGCAGGCCTGGCCCCTGGGCCTCACCCCCGGCCGCCACGCCCGGGAAGTCATGGGCGTCCCCACGGACCCGGACGCCCTCACCACCCCATGACGCCCGGCTCGGCGGCCGGACCGGCCCGGCCGGGCCGTCGCGGAGACGGGGCCGCCGCGCACGGTCGCCGCGTACGCGGCACCCGGCGCCGCGGCACCCACCACAGCGGGGTCCGGATGCACCGCGGCGCCGCCCGACGCGTACCCGAGCCGTCGCGTGCCCGGGCTGGCCACCGCGTACCCGGCGCCGCAGCGCCGCGGCACCCACCACAGCGCGTACCCGAGCCGTCGCGTACCCGGGCGGCTACGAACCGCACCGCCGCTGCGACGTGCCTCGCGCCCGGAGCCCGAAAGCCGGCGGCCCCGGGCGTGGGCGCCCGGTTCCGCCGGCGTGTCCGCGGGCCCACGGCCCTGGGCCCAGCACCCCGCCGCGTACCGCCCCCGCCGGGGCCGCGCCGGGTTAACGGGTCCCTAGCGGGCGCCCTTGCCGGTGTCCGGTGCGGTGGCCGCGTGGGCCTTCGGGGCTCCGGGGGCGTCCGGGGCCTCCGGGGCTTCCTCGAAGTCGACCTTGCCCATGTGGCGGTTCATCGACTTCATCAGCAGCCATACGCCCACGGCCATGACCGCGAAGACGATGAAACCGAGGACGCCGGGGGTCACCTTGTTCTCGTCGAGTTCCTTGGCGGCGAACGGGACGAGCTGGGTCAGTGCCAGGTGTGCGCTCATGTCAGGCATTGTCGCGGACGCCCGCGAAGAGGTCGTCCTCGGGGAGGGAGGTACCCACCACGGACTTGGCCAGCTCGTAGTCCTCGGTCGGCCAGACCTCCTTCTGGATCTCCATCGGGACGCGGAACCAGCCGCCGTCCGGGTCGATCTGCGTGGCGTGCGCGATCAGCGCCTTGTCGCGGATCTCGAAGAAGTCGGCGCAGGGGACGTGCGTGGTCAGCGTCCGCTCGACGCGCTCGAACTCCTCCCAGCGCTTCAGCCACTCCCCGTACGGGGACTCCAGGCCGCGGGACTCCAGCGCCTCGTGCAGGGCGACGGTGCGCGGACGGTTGAAGCCCTGGTTGTAGTAGACCTTCAGCGGCTGCCAGAGCGGGCCGAACTCCGACTCCGGGTACTTCTCGGCGTCCGCCGCGCCGTCGAACGCCACCATCGTGATCTTGTGGGTCATGATGTGGTCGGGGTGCGGGTACCCGCCGTTCTCGTCGTACGTGGTGATGACCTGCGGACGGAACGCCCGGATCGACCTCACCAGCCGTCCGGCGGCCTTGTCGACGTCCTCCAGCGCGAAGCAGCCCTGCGGGAGCGGCGGCAGCGGGTCGCCCTCGGGCAGGCCCGAGTCGACGAAGCCCAGCCACTCCTGCTTGACGCCGAGGATCTCGCGGGCCTCGTCCATCTCCTTGCGGCGCACCTCGTGGATGTTCTCCTCGATGTACGGGTCGCCCTGGAGCTTCGGGTTGAGGATGGAGCCGCGCTCGCCCCCGGTGCAGGTCACGACCAGCACGTCCACCCCCTCGGACACATACTTGGCCATCGTCGCCGCGCCCTTGCTCGACTCGTCGTCGGGGTGGGCGTGAACGGCCATCAGTCGCAGCTGCTCAGTCAAGACTCGATCCTCAATGAATGGTCACATCAGGCGGCTTCTATAGTGACGGAATCGGGGGGCGGAAAATTCCGCCGTCCGGCCCAGGAAAGGAACGATCATGAGCGCGGTGCGGGAAGGGCTCCCCGAAGGCCGTTACGGCCGCTCGGCGGACGAGCGCGCCGACCGCAAGCTCAAGATCGTCGGTTCGGTGCTGGGCGTCGCGATGCTCGCCCTGGTCGGCTGGTTCGGTTACGACTACGTCGCGGGCCAGAGCCTCAGCGCCGAGATGATCAAGTTCGACGTCTCGGCCGAGGACCGGGTGCAGGCGCACCTGGAGGTGCGCAAGGACCGGGACGCGCGGGGTTCCTGCACGCTGCGCGCCCTCGCGGAGGACGGCCGCGAGGTGGGTCACAAGGACGTCCGCTTCGACCAGGCCGACGACCGGATCGACGAGGTCGTCACCGTACGTACGACGGCACAGGCGACCAGCGTGGAGCTGCTCGGCTGCTCCGCGCAGTAGACGCGCCACCCGTCCCGTCCGTGTTCACCTCGTGACCTGCGCGGACGTAGATTCCGAGGCTTTCGTCCTCCCCCTTCCCCGCCGAAATTGTTAGGCTCGTGGTTTCGCCCATCCAGGAAGGCACAATCCTTCTGGGTAGGGCGATGCTTTGTATATCCAGTACCGACGAGGAGCACCTGTGACCCAGACCAGCGACAACGTCACCTGGCTCACCCAGGAGGCGTACAACCAGCTCAGGGCCGAGCTGGAGTACCTGTCTGGTCCCGCGCGAACCGAGATCGCCGCCAAGATCGCGGCTGCGCGCGAGGAGGGCGACCTGCGCGAGAACGGCGGGTACCACGCGGCCAAGGAGGAGCAGGGCAAGCAGGAGCTGCGCGTCCGCCAGCTGACCCAGCTCCTGGAGCACGCGAAGGTGGGCGAGGCTCCCGCGGAGACCGGCGTCGTGGCGCCCGGCATGGTGGTCACGATCGCGTTCGACGGTGACCCGGACGACACCCTGGACTTCCTGCTCGCCTCGCGCGAGTACGCGAGCTCGGACATCGAGACGTACTCCCCGCAGTCGCCGCTCGGCTCGGGCGTCAACGGCAAGAAGGTCGGCGAGGACGCCGAGTACGAGCTGCCGAACGGCAAGAAGGCGTCGGTGAAGATCCTCGACGCGAAGCCCTACTCGGGCTGACCGTCCGCCCGTCGCCCCGTACACGCCCTGCCGGCCGCCCGGCCGGTACGTACGAAGGGCCGGGCCGCGCACGACGCGCGGCCCGGCCCTTCTCGCGTGTTACGCCGCCGAGCGGTACTTGCGCACCGCCAGCGTGCGGAACACCGCGATGATCACCACCGACCAGATGACCGAGGCCCAGACCGGGTGCTGCATCGGCCAGGCGGTGGACTCCGAGACGCCGGGGTTGCCGAACAGCTCGCGGCAGGCCTGCACGGTCGCGCTGAAGGGGTTCCACTCGGCGACGTGCTGGAGCCACGGCGTCATCTGCGACGAGTCCACGAACGCGTTGGACACGAACGTCACGGGGAACAGCCAGATCAGCCCGCCGGACGTGGCCGCCTCGGGCGTCCGCACCGACAGGCCGATCAGGGCGCCGATCCAGGAGAACGCGTACCCGAGCAGGAGCAGCAGCGCGAACGCGCCGATCGCCTTGGGCACGCCCTCGTGGATGCGCCAGCCGACGAGCAGGGCGACGATCGCGAGGACGACGACGGTGAGCGCGGTCTGGACGAGGTCGGCGAGCGTACGCCCGGTGAGGACCGCCCCGCGGGCCATCGGCAGGGACCGGAACCGGTCGATCAGGCCCCGGTGCATGTCGTCGGCGATGCCCGCGCCCGCGCCGGCCGTGGCGAAGGTGACGGTCTGGGCGAAGATGCCGGCCATCAGGAAGTTGCGGTAGACGTCGGGGTCGGTGGAGCCGCCGATGTTCATCGAGCCGCCGAAGACGTAGCTGAACAGCACCACGAACATGATCGGCTGGATCAGTCCGAAGATCACCATCTCCGGGATCCTGGACATCCGGATCAGGTTGCGCCGGGCGACGACGAGGGAGTCGGCGATCGACTGGGCGATGCCGCCGCGCGGCTTGGGGGCGGCGAGCCGTGGGGCGGTGTCGGACACGGCACTCATTTCGCGGCCTCCTCGCAGTCGTTATCGCGGTGATCCCCACCGTCGTTCTTCCGGTGATCCCCGCTGTCGCCCTTGCGGTCGTTCTTGCCGTCGCCCTTGCGGTCGTTCTTGCGGTCTCCCTTGCGCCGGGTGCCGGCGTCGCCGTTCTCCTCGTCGGCCAGCTCGGCGGCGTGGCCGGTCAGCGAGATGAACACGTCGTCGAGGGTCGGGCGGCGCAGCCCGATGTCGTCGATCTCGACCCCGCGCGAGTCCAGTTCACGGATGACCTCGGCCAGCAGCTTGGCGCCGCCGGTGACGGGGACGGTGAGCTTGCGGGTGTGCGTCTCCACCGCGACCTCGCCCTTGCCGAATCCGGCGAGGACCGCGCGGGCGGGGTCGATCTCGTCGGGCCGGTGGACGACGACCTCGACGCGCTCGCCGCCCGTGCGGACCTTGAGCTGGTCGGCCGTGCCGCGGGCGATCACCTTGCCGTGGTCGACCACGCAGATGTCGTGGGCCAGGTGATCGGCCTCCTCCAGGTACTGCGTGGTCAGCAGCAGGGTGGTGCCGCCGGCGACGAGGTCCTGGATGACGTCCCACAGCTGTTGCCGGTTGCGCGGGTCGAGGCCGGTGGTCGGCTCGTCCATGAACATCACGGGCGGCGACACCACGAGCGCGGCGGCGAGGTCGAGACGGCGCCGCATGCCGCCGGAGTAGGTCTTGGCGGTCCGGTCCGCGGCGTCGGCGAGGTTGAACCGCTCCAGCAGCTCGGCCGCGCGGACCTTCGCGGCCTTGCTGGACATCTGGTAGAGCTGGCCGACCATGTGGAGGTTCTCGCGGCCGGTGAGGTACTCGTCCACGGCTGCGAACTGGCCCGACAGGCCGATCGCCCGGCGGACTTCGTTGGGATGCTTGAGGACGTCGATGCCCGCCACGACCGCCTTGCCGCTGTCGGGTCGGAGCAGGGTGGTGAGAACGCGCACGGCGGTGGTCTTGCCGGCACCGTTGGGGCCGAGCAGCCCCAGAACGGTCCCTTCGGGGACGTCGAGGTCCACGCCGTCCAGAGCCCGTACGTCGCCGAAGGTCTTCACCAGACCTTCGGCGTGAATTGCGCCTGGCATGTGGGGTCTCCCATGGGATGGGTGAATCGCTACCCCTGAGCGTAGGGATGCCGGGCGCCCGGCGCCCGGCAATTGTCGGGCCCACGGTCCGTCAGGACAGCACCGTGTATCCCGCCGCGCGCAGCGCCGAGGCGACCTCCTCGCAGTGCTCGGGCCCCTTCGTCTCCAGGTGCAGCTCCACCTCCACCTCCGTCAGCCCGAGCCGGGGGTCGGTGCGTACGTGCCCGACGTCCAGGACGTTGGCGTTGGTGACCGACAGCACGCCCAGCAGGTTCGCCAGGGCGCCCGGCCGGTCCGGCAGGCGCAGCCGCAGGCTCAGGTAGCGGCCGGCGGCGGCCATGCCGTGGCGCAGGATGCGCTGCATCAGCAGCGGGTCCACGTTCCCGCCCGACAGCACCGCGACCACCGGGCCGGCGAAGGTCTCCGGCGCGTCCAGCAGCGCCGCCACCGGGCTCGCACCTGCCGGTTCGACGACCAGCTTGGCCCGCTCCAGGCACAGCAGCAGCGCCGAGGACAACCGGTCCTCCGACACCGTGCGCACCTCGTCCACCAGCTCCCGGACGATCCCGAAGGGCACGTCCCCGGGGCGCCCGACCTGGATGCCGTCCGCCATCGTGGGCGAGCAGTCGACCGCCAGCGGGTGGCCCGCCGCGAGCGAGGGCGGGTACGCCGCCGCGGCCTCCGCCTGCACGCCGATCACCTTCACGTCCGGCCGCAGCGCCTTCACCGCCACCGCGATGCCCGCGGCCAGCCCGCCGCCGCCGACCCCGACGACGATCGTCCGCACCTCAGGGCACTGTTCGAGGATCTCCAGCCCCACCGTGCCCTGTCCGGCGATGACGTCGCGGTGGTCGAAGGGGTGGATGAACACCGCGCCCGTGTCGTGCGCGTACTCCTGCGCCGCCGCCAGCGTCTCGTCGACGACGTGCCCGTGCAGCCGCACGTCCGCCCCGTACTCCCGCGTCGCCGCCACCTTCGGCAGCGGGGCGCCGACCGGCATGAACACCGTGGACCGCACGCCCTGGAGCGACGAGGCCAGCGCGACGCCCTGCGCGTGGTTGCCCGCCGACGCCGCCACCACCCCG
Source organism: Streptomyces ficellus (assembly GCF_009739905.1). Taxonomy (NCBI): domain Bacteria; kingdom Bacillati; phylum Actinomycetota; class Actinomycetes; order Kitasatosporales; family Streptomycetaceae; genus Streptomyces; species Streptomyces ficellus. Next base: position 2,731,432 of record NZ_CP034279.1, read on the forward strand.
GCCGCCCGCTCCTCCGGGCGCAGCCCCGAGATCCGCACGTACGCGCCCCGCAGCTTGAACGACCCGGTCCGCTGGAGGTTCTCGCACTTGAAGTGCACCGGCGAGCCCACCAGCCGCGACAGGTGCCGGCTGCCCTCCATGGGGGTCACTCTGGCCACCCCGGACAGCATCTTCTGCGCCCCGCGGACGTCGTCGAGGATCAGCGGGTGTGAGGGGTAAGGCGTACCGAAGCTCATGACGGCAAGTCTCGCAGCTCAGCCCGCACCCCGGCTCGAGCCCCGGTTCCCGCTCATCACGTTTGGGCAGCGCCGGTCCCAAGGCGCACCGGGCCGCGTACTCTGTCCCCCACCAACCGACCACCACCGCACGAGAGAGCCCCGCAGCCATGCCCACATCTCAGGACATGACGACTCCTGCGCCTGTCTCCCCCGGGACGGCCCCCGAGCCCCCGGGCGACCACGGTCTCCTCGACGCGCTCCAGCACCAGGTGGCCGTCTTCGCCCGGCGGGCCGAGCAGACCCGCCTCGGCGGCACCGGTCAGCTCCGCAACTCCATGGACCGCGCCGCCTACCTGCTCCTCAACCGGCTCGACCAGGAGGGCCCGATGGGGGTGAAGGCGCTGGCGGCGGGGATGGGCATCGACTCGTCCACCGTCACCCGCCAGGTCGCGCCGCTGGTCGACACCGGACTGGTCAAGCGGACCTCGCACCCGGAGGACGGCCGTGCCGTCGTCCTCCAGCTGTCGCCGCGCGGCCAGGCCCGCCTGGAGGAGGTCCGCTCCTCGCGGCGCGACCTGATGGCGCAGGTGACGGAGGGCTGGACGGAGGCGGAGCGCGAGTCGTTCTGCACGCTGCTCACCCGCTTCAACTCCGCGCTGTCCGCCCGGCAGGCCGGCCTGCCCCCGGCCGAGCGGGAGACGGAGGCGGCTCCCGCCTCTTGACCCGGGCCGGGCGCCTGGCCTGATATGAGGACGTGGACGAGCGGCGACGGCATCCGGCCCCGGTACGGCTCGCCCACGCCCGGGAGCGGGACTTCGAGGCCTACGTCGCGGGCGCGGCGGGCCGGCTGCTGCACGCCGCCACGCTCCTGACGACCGAGCCCCCCGGCCGCGCCCCCCGCGCCCAGGCCCTGCTGACCGCCGCGCTGGCGGCCACGTACGCCCGCTGGGACCGGCTGCGCGGCGAGGACCCGTACGACCTCACCCGCCGGGAACTGGCCAGCCGGTTCGCCCGCGCGGCCCGGCGCTTCCACCGCCCGCGCGGCGGCCTGCTCTCGCCGCTGACCCCGCTGGAACGGCTCGTCGTCGTGCTGCGCCTGTACGAGGGCGTCGCCGAGGAACAGACGGCGGCGCTGCTGGGCCTCCCGGTGGACCGGGTGCGGGCGACGTGTACGCGGGCGGTCACCGTGCTGCGGAGGGCGTCGTGAACGGCTACGACCGCAAGGAGGACGAGGTCCGCCGCCTCCTCGACGCCCCGGCGCACGTCCACGTCCCGCCGGACCTGCTCCCCCGCGCGGTCAGCCGCGGCACCCGCGCCCTGCACCGGGCACGGCTGCTGCGCCGCGCCCTGTGGGTGCTCCTCACGGCGGCGGCGGTCGCCTTCACGGTCTGGGCGTCGGTGGCCGAACCATGGCGGACGCCGCCGTCGGGCGTCACGCCCCCGTTCCGGGGCTGGTGACGCGAGGGCGCGTGTCCGGCGGCCGGGCGGGCGGTCCGGCCACCAACGCCCGACCGCCGGCCCGGCCACCGGTGCCTCGGCTACCCCCGCGCGGCGGCTCAGCCCAGTGCCTGGCGCAGGTCCTCCAGCAGGTCGTCGACGTTCTCGATGCCGACCGAAAGCCGCACCAGGTCGCCCGGGACCTCCAGGAGCGAACCGGCGACGCTGGCGTGCGTCATCCGGCCCGGGTGCTCGATCAGCGACTCGACACCGCCCAGGGACTCGCCCAGCGTGAAGAGCTTGGCCCGGTTGCACACCTCCACGGCCGCCTCCTCGCCGCCCTGGACGCGGAAGGACACCATGCCGCCGAAGCTGCGCATCTGCTTGGCGGCGACCTCGTGGCCCGGGTGGTCGGGCAGGCCCGGGTAGAGGACGGAGGTGACCTTGGGGTGCCGGGTCAGCATCTCGGCGACGCGGGTCGCGTTCTCGCTGTGCCGGTCCATGCGTACCGCCAGCGTCTTGATGCCGCGCAGCACGATCCACGAGTCGAACGGCCCGGCGACCGCGCCCATCGCGTTCTGGTGGTACGCCAGTTCCTCGCCGAGCGCCTCGTCGGCGGTCACCAGGGCGCCGCCCACGACGTCGGAGTGGCCGCCCATGTACTTGGTCAGCGAGTGGACGACGACGTCCGCGCCCAGCGCCAGCGGCTGCTGGAGGTAGGAGCTGGCGAAGGTGTTGTCGACGACGAGCTTGACGCCCGCCGTGCGGGCGACGCCCGCGAGGGCCTCGATGTCGGTGATGCCGAGCAGCGGGTTCGACGGCGTCTCGACCCAGATCGCCTTCGTACGGTCGGTGATCGCGTCGCGCACCGCGGCCGCGTCGGAGGTGTCGGCGACCGACCACTCGACGCCCCAGCGCGAGGCGACCTTCGCGAACAGGCGGAAGGTGCCGCCGTAGGCGTCGTTCGGGATGACGACGTGGTCGCCGGGGACGAGGAGCGTGCGCAGCAGGCAGTCCTCGGCGGCGAGGCCGGAGGCGAAGGCGAGACCGCGCCGGCCGCCCTCGAGCGCGGCCAGGTTCTCCTCCAGGGCGCTGCGCGTGGGGTTGGCGCTGCGGCTGTACTCGTAGCCGCCGCGCAGGCCGCCCACACCGTCCTGCTTGTAGGTGGACACCTGGTAGATGGGCGGGACGACCGCGCCGGTCAGCGGGTCGGCGGTGTTGCCCGCGTGGATGGCGCGGGTCTCGAAGTTCTGGTGGGTGTTGTCGTCGCTCATGGGCCCGAGCGTAGTCCCGGCCGGGCACCTCGCACGGGACGCTTTCCGGTCGCCGGACGGTTCGGGGCGCACGGCCTTGCACCGGACCGTCGGGGACACCGGACGGGTACGGGACAATGGGCGCATGGAGATCCTGTGGTTCCTGTTCGCGATGGGCCTGATCGGCGTGATCGTCGTGCCCTGGCTGATGCGCCGCCGTGGTGGCGACGGCATCCGGCTGGTCGCGCCCGGTTCGCCGGACGCCGCCGACCCGAGCGCGTACGGCTTCGTGCGCCAGGAGCACCTGGACCTGCGGATGCCGGGGCCGGACCAGGACCTCCTCGACGTGCTGGACGTGGTGCAGCGCACCCAGGACTGGCGGGCCGCGTCGCAGCTGCTGGCGGGCACCGACAAGGACGGCGAGGTGCGCTGGCAGCGGGTGCAGGCCTTCGCGGGCGCCGCGTCGCTGGAGCTGGCGCAGCGGCCGGGCGAGGGCGGCGCGTGGCTGCGGGCCTGGCGTGCGGAGAAGCCGAAGGACCCGGGCGGGGCCGCGGTGCACGCCGAGTTCCTGGTGCAGCAGGCGTGGCGGTCGTCGTCGGCCGGTACGGACGACTTCCGGATCATCCTGGAGGAGGCGCGCGCGGTCTGCGAGCAGGCGGCGCTGCTGGCGCCCGGCGACCCCGTCCCGTACATCGTGGAACTGGCCGTCGCCCGTGGGCTCGGCTATCCGCACGAGCGGTTCGACCAGGTCTGGGCGAAGATCATCGATCGCGCGCCGCAGCACATGGGCGCGCACCTGGCTGCCCTGCACTACTGGTGCGAGAAGTGGCACGGTTCACGCAAGGACGCGGACCGGTTCGCGACCGCGGCCGCCGCGCGCGCCCCGCAGGGCTCGCTCCTCGCCGCGCTGCCGCTGTTCGCCGTCTTCGAGCACCTGCCCGAGGTGGCGCTGGTGCGGGACTTCTACGGCACGGAGGTCGTGTCCCGGGCCATGGAGGGCGCCCTGTACGCGGTGCACTCGGCCCGCCCGGACGACCCGATGCTGGCGCACGTCCGCCACCTGCTGATCCACTTCCTGGTACGGGCGGAACGCTGGTCGGAGGCCATGCACCAGCTGGTCCACGTGGACGGCCACATCGGCGCGCTGCCGTGGACGCTGAACGAGGACCCGGCGGCGGAGTACGCGGTCTACCGGGCGCTCGCGGTGGCGGGTTACGAGGCGAACGGCGGCAGCCCGGCGACGCTCCCGCACTGACCCGGGCCGGAATAGGGGCGGGCGCCGGAGCGTTGGCCCCGGTGCCGCCACCGCGAAGGAGTCACCCGTCATGCTGTTCGGCCGCACCCCCGTGCTCCCCACCCCCGACCAGGCCCTCCGCGGCCGGCCGGAGCCCGGTTTCACCGTTCCCGACCGCCACACCGTCCTCGGCAACCCGCTCCTCGGCCCCTACCCGGACGGCCTGGAGGTCGCGGACTTCGCACTGGGCTGTTTCTGGGGCGCCGAGCGGAAGTTCTGGCGGGCCGAGGGCGTGTGGACCACCCTCGTCGGCTACCAGGGCGGCTACACGCAAAACCCGTCGTACGAGGAGGTCTGCTCCGGCCTGACGGGCCACACGGAGGTCGTCCGCGTGGTCTTCGACCCGTCGGCCGTCTCCTACGGCACGCTCCTGAAGCTCTTCTGGGAGTCGCACGACCCCACCCAGGGCTTCCGGCAGGGCAACGACGTCGGCACGCAGTACCGCTCGGCGATCCACACGCACTCCGCCGCCCAGGCGCAGGCCGCCGAGGCTTCCCGCGACGCCTACCAGCAGGTGCTGACCGGCGCCGGGTTCGGCACGATCACCACGGAGATCCTCCCGGCCGCCGACCGCGTCTTCTACCCGGCCGAGGGCTACCACCAGCAGTACCTGGACAAGAACCCGGACGGCTACTGCGGCATCGGCGGTACGGGCGTCACACTGGACGCTCCGTTCGAGACCAACTGGGGAGTGTCGTGCCCGACGGGTCTCACTCCGGCGCCGGAAGCGCGCGACGTCTGAGCGGTACCGTCCCGAGCAGGCCGACCGAGGGAAGACGACCGTGATCATCAGGGTGAGCGAAGCGCGGGTACGTCCGGAACGGTTCGAGGAGTTCCGCGACATGATCGTCTCGGCGGTGCGCGAGTTCCCCGCCCAGCATCCGGGCCTGCTCGACCACGAGGTGCTGCTCGGGCCGCCCGACTCGCTGCTGTACGTCAGCCGCTGGCGCGGCGAGCGGGACCTGGCCGCTTACGCCGGTGAGCACTGGCGTGACCAGGCCGTGGTCCTGCCGGGCGAGGACGAGTACCTCCTCGCCCCGCTCCGGGTGCGGCACTTCACGTCGGACCCCCTGAGCCCGGGCCCCCTGAGCCCGGGCCCCCTGAGCTGACCCCGCCGCGGCGGCCCCGGGCTTATTCCGGTGGAGCCGCGGCCGGGGGTCGCCCTACACTCGGGTGCATGGGTTCGTACTACTTCTTTCTCTGATTCCGGGCGCGGACGCGTAGGCGTCCTGTCATGCCCCGTCCTGCCCGAACCCGGACATCAGGGAAAGAACCATGCGTGTTTCCGCCCACGATCCCTCTCAGCTCACCGTCAAGGACGTCTCCAAGGCGTACGGGGACAGGTCCGTCCTCGACGGTGTCACCTTCACCGTCCGCCCCGGCGAGAAGCTCGGCGTCATCGGGGAGAACGGCTCCGGCAAGTCCACCCTGCTGCGGCTGCTCGCGGGCCGCGAGGCCCCCGACGGCGGTGAGGTGACGGTCCGCTTCCCCGGCGGGGTGGCCCATCTCGCGCAGACGCTGGACCTCGACCCGGCCGCGACCGTGCGGGACGCCGTGGACGCCTCGCTCGCCGAGCTGCGGGCGATGGAACGGCGGCTGCGGGACGCGGAGGCGGCCCTCGCGGACGCCTCGGAAGCGGAACTGGCCGCCTACGGCGAGCTGTTGAGCGCGTACGAGGAGCGCGGCGGCTACCAGGCGGACGCCCGCGTCGACGCCGCCCTGCACGGGCTGGGCGTCGGGCACGTCGACCGGGGGCGGCGGCTCGGGTCGCTGTCCGGCGGCGAGCAGTCGCGCCTGGCGCTGGCCTGCGCGCTGGCCTCGGGCGCGGAGCTGCTGCTGCTGGACGAGCCGACCAACCACCTCGACGCGCGGGCCACCGGCTGGCTGGAGGAGCGGCTGCGGGCGCACCGCGGCACGGTGCTGGCCGTGACGCACGACCGGCTGTTCCTGGAGGCGGTCGCCACCGCGATCCTGGAGGTGGACCGGGACACCCGGGCGGTGACCCGCTACGGCGACGGCTGGGCCGGCTACCGGACGGCGAAGGCCGCCGCCCGCCGGCGCTGGGAGCTGGACCACCAGGAGTGGCTGGACGACGTGGCGGCGACCGAGGCCCTGGTGGAGGCGGCCGGGCAGCGGCTGGCCGCGTCGGGCAAGGACCCGCGCCAGGGCTTCGGCAAGCACCGGAGGTCGCACGAGGCGAAGCTGTCCGGCCGGGTCGGCGCGGCGCGCCGGCGGCTGGACCGGCTGCGGCGCGAGCCGGTGCCGGCGCCGCCGCGGCCGTTGCGGTTCGCGCCCCGGCTGGTGGCGGAGCACATCGAGGACGTGGCGGTGGAGCTGGAGGGCGTGGTCGTCGGCGACCGGCTGGAGGTGGCGGACCTGACCGTCGGGGCGGGCGACCGGCTGCTGGTGACCGGCCCGAACGGGGCCGGGAAGACGACCCTGTTGCGGGTGATCGCCGGGGACCTGCGCCCGGACGCGGGCACCGTGCGCCGCCCGGCGCGGGTGGGCTACCTGCCGCAGGAGCTGCCCGCGCGGCCGTCGCGCCGGCCCCTGCTGGCGGCGTACGCGGCGGGCCGCCCGGGTGTCCCGGAGGACCACGCGGAGGAGCTGATGGCGCTGGGGCTGTTCCGGGAGGAGGACCTGCCGGTGCCGCTTGCCGACCTGTCCGTGGGCCAGCGGCGGCGGCTGGAGCTGGCCCGCCTGGTGACGCGCCCCGCGGACCTCCTCGTCCTGGACGAGCCGACGAACCACGTGGCGCCGGGCCTGGTGGAGGAGCTGGAGGAGGCGCTCGCCGCGTACGAGGGGGCGGTGGTCGTGGTGACGCACGACCGGCGCCTGTGCGGTTCCTTCCCCGGCGCGCGCCTGGAGCTGCGCGCCGGGCGGGCCGTCTGACCGCCTCCGGGGGCGCCGTCACGCGGGGGCGCGCTCAGGCGGCCTGGGCGGCCCGCAGGGCGGCCGCGGTGGCGGCGGCCTCGTACCCGGGGGCGACACCGTCGATGAGCAGGACGTCCCCGGTCATGTGCCGGGTGCGCATCGGGATGAGCCGCTGGTAGGCCTCGGAGTCGTACCAGTCGCGCGCGTGGTCCAGGGACGGGAAGGCGATGACGACGAGGGCGGCGTCCCAGGTGCCCTCGCGGACCTCCCTGGCCGGCGCGCCGTGCACCAGGAAGCGGCCGCCGAAGGGGTCCAGGGTGGCCTGGACGCGCTCCATGTAGGTCAGGACCTCGTCGTCGAGCCGGGCAGGGCGCCGGAGGTTGCCGAGGGCGTACGCGGTCATCTGGGGCCTCCTCGTGGGATCGGATGACCTCATGCTCCGGGAGGGGGCGCATGGCGTCGATTACCTGCGGGGTCATCGACGCCGTACCGCCGTTGCGCGTACGGCGAGGGCGGCGGCCCTCCGTGAGGAGGACCGCCGCCCTTTACCGTCCGCCTTCACCTGCCGTCCGGCGTGTGCCGTCCGCGTGCGTGCCGGATCCGGTGGCTCAGGCCGCGGAGCCGGCCTTCCACTCCGCCCAGCTCATGTTCCAGCCGTTGAGGCCGTTGTCCGGGGCGATGGTCTTGTCCTTGGAGTTCTTGACGACGACGACGTCACCGACGATCGAGTTGTCGAAGAACCAGGCGCCCGGCTGGCTCGGGTCGTCCGCGCCCTTGGCGTCGTTCAGGCCCACGCAGCCGTGGCTGGTGTTGACGTTGCCGAAGATGGAGTCGGAGCCCCAGTAGTTGCCGTGGATGAAGGTGCCCGAGGTGGACAGCCGCATGGCGTGCGGCACGTCCTTGATGTCGTACTCGCCCTTGCCGTCCTTCTTGGTGAAGCCGACGGTCGAGCCGTCCATCCGGGTCTCCTTGAACTTCTCGGAGATCACCATCTGGCCGTTGTAGGTGGGGTTCTCGGGGGCGCCGGCGGAAATCGGGATGGTCTTGACCGTCTTGCCGTCCTGGGTGACCGTCATGGTCTTGGCGGCGGCGTCCACGGTGGAGACCTGGTTGCGGCCGATGGTGAAGGTGACGGTCTTCTGCTGGACGCCGTAGACGCCGTCGGCGCCCTGGACGCCGTCGAGGTCCAGCTTGAGGGTGACCTTGGAGCCCTCGGCCCAGTAGTCCTCGGGGCGGAAGTCCAGGCGCTGGTTGTTGAACCAGTGGCCGACGACCTCCTGGCCGCTGGAGGACGACACGGTGATGCCGGACTGGACGGCCTTCTTGTCCGTGATCGGCTTGTTGAAGTTGATCGAGACGGGCATGCCGACGCCGACCGTGGAGCCGTCCTCGGGGGTGTAGTTCCCGATGAAGCTGTTCTCCTTCGACACGGTGGTGAAGGAGGAGTTCTCGTGGGCCTCGCGGCCCTCGGCGTCCTTCGCCGTGACGGCGATCTTGTAGACGGTGGCCCGCTCCAGCTGCTCGCTGGGCTTCCAGCTCTTGTTGTCGGCCGACATCTCGCCCTTGACGGCCGTGCCGTCCGGGGCGGTCATCGTGACCTGCGTGAGCGTGCCCTCGCTGACGGTCACCTTGGCGTCGTCGTTGATGCCGGCGTTCTGGGTGCCGTTCTTCGGCGTGATCGCTATTCGGGCCTGGGAGGCGTCCTTCGCCGCCGCGGCGTCGACCTGGGACTGTGACGTCTTCGAGCCCTCGGAGGCGTCGGACTTGTCCTCGCCGCCGTTGCAGGCCGTGAGCACCAGTACGCCGCCGAGCAGTGCGGACGCGGCCGCCAGGCCCCTGCGCCGCTTGCTGTCCGTCATCACACGCTTCTCCATCGTCGCCGAACCCCTGCCAACTGTCTCAACAACACCCATAACTACCCGTCCCGTTCCCCATCCGGCACGGATGTGGGGAACACCACTGATCGACGCGGATCGGGGAGCCGTTGGTTCCCGATCCTCCCGGAGTGGGCTTCCGGCCCACGGGCGCGCGTGAAACGGGCCCCGGACGCGCCCCGCGGCGGCGGCGGTCCGGGACCCGGAGCGTGTCGCAGGTCACACGCTACGGCCGTACGTCGTCGAGGTGATCCTCATCATCCTCCTCGTCCAGGTCCCACATGTCCCCGTCGGGGTCGTGGTCGACCTGCTCGCTGGTCCACGACGCCTGGGCGAGTTCGACGCCCGGCACCTGACCGACGAGGTCGACCGGCTCGACGAGGTACGCGAGAGCTTCCGCTTCGTCTTCTCGTACCGCGGACCGGGCGTGTGTACGCTCCTCGTCGGGCATGAATTCGTCGGCTTCCACGCGGTCCAGCGCGGCTCCGGTGAGTTGATCGTTGTCCGTCACTTCCAGCAGCAGTTCCACCCGAAGGCGCACATACCGTGATGTCTCAGCAGGACTCATATGACGGAGCGTAAGCCGCTGGGACTCACGACTTTCCCGCGACCCGCTGTGTTCATTAGCATCGTCGCAACCACCAATTCTCGGTTCCGCAAGGGGATCTGAATCTGTGTCCGTCGCACGTCGACCGCTGCTGACCGCCACCGCCGCCGGGACCCTGCTGGGCGCGCTGTGGTTCGTCCCTTCGGCCAACGCCACCGTTGAACGGCCACCCGCGCAGGCGCAGGAGACGAGATCGTCCGGCTCCGCGCAGCAGGACCTCGCGCTCGCCGACACCGGCGGCGTGGACACCACCCCGTACCTCGTGGGCGGCGCCGCGTTCCTGGGCGTCGGCACGGGTCTGGTGGCCTTCGCCGTACGACGAGGGGCGCACACCGCCTGGTGACGGCGCGCGCCCCGCGCGTGTGGCCCGTGGTGGGCCCGGTGGTCAGGCCAGCGGGCCGGTGACCTTCTCGACGGCCTCGACGAGTCCGCCCTCGCGTACGAACGCGTCGGCGGCCTCCAGGTCGGGGGCGAGGAAACGATCCGGCCCGGGGCCCTGGACGCCGGCGGCGCGCAGCGCCTCGATGGCGGCGCGGGAGGCGGGCGCGGGGGTGAGCCCGTCGCGCAGCTCGATGGCCCGGGTCGCGGCGTACAGCTCCACGGCGATGATCCGGCCGAGGTTGCCGACGGCGGTGCGCAGCTTGCGGGCGGCCGACCAGCCCATGGAGACGTGGTCCTCCTGCATGGCGGAGGACGGGATGGAGTCGGCGGAGGCCGGGACGGCGAGCCGCTTCAGCTCGCTGACCAGGGCGGCCTGGGTGTACTGGGCGATCATCAGGCCGGAGTCGACGCCCGCGTCGTCGGCGAGGAACGGCGGCAGGCCGTGGGAGCGGTTCTTGTCCAGCAGCCGGTCGGTGCGGCGCTCGGCGATGGAGCCGAGGTCGGCGGCGGCGATGGCGAGGAAGTCCAGCACGTAGGCGACGGGCGCGCCGTGGAAGTTGCCGTTGGACTCGACGCGGCCGTCGGGCAGGACGACCGGGTTGTCGACGGCGGAGGCCAGTTCGCGCTCGGCGACGAGCCGGGCGTGCGCCATGGTGTCGCGTCCCGCGCCGGCGACCTGGGGGGCGCAGCGCACGGAGTAGGCGTCCTGGACGCGCGGCGCCTCGTCCTGCTGGAAGTGGCCGGTGAGCTCGGAGCCGTCGAGGACGGCGAGCATGTTGGCGGCCGCGGCGCCCTGGCCGGGGTGGGGGCGGATGGCGTGCAGCTCGGGCGCGAGGACCTTCTCGGTGCCGAGGAGGGCCTCCAGCGACAGGGCTGCGGTGATGTCGGCGGACTTGTAGAGCCGTTCGAGGTCCGCGAGGGCCATGACCAGCATGCCGAGCATGCCGTCGGTGCCGTTGAGGAGGGCGAGGCCCTCCTTCTCGCGCAGCTCGACGGGGGCGATGTTGTGCTCGGCGAGCAGCTCGCCGGCGGGGCGGACGCGCCCGTCGGGGCCTTCGGCGTCGCCCTCGCCCATCAGGGTGAGCGCGCAGTGGCTGAGCGGCGCGAGGTCGCCGGAGCAGCCGAGGGAGCCGTACTCGTGGACGACCGGGGTGATCCCGGCGTTCAGCACGTCCGCCATGGTCTGCGCGACCTGGGGGCGGACGCCGGTGCGGCCCGAGCAGACGGTCTTCAGCCGCAGGAACATCAGCGCCCGCACGACCTCGCGCTCGACGGGCGCGCCCATGCCGGCGGCGTGGGAGCGGACGATGTTGCGCTGGAGCCGGGCGCGCAGGTCGGGGCTGATGTGCCGGGTGGCGAGCGCTCCGAAGCCGGTCGACACGCCGTAGACGGGCTCGGGCTTGGCGGCGAGGGCGTCGACGATCTCACGGGCCTTGGCAAGCGCGCCGAGGGCCTCCGCGGAGAGCTCGACACGGGCGTTGCCGCGGGCCACGGCGATGACGTCCTGGGCGGTGGTACCGGACGTCCCCACCACGACTGTGTGCATATCCATATTCAGCAGCGTACGGACTGAATCCCAACGTGTCACTACCCCGCTTCCCAGGAGCCCCTTACGCCTCTTCGGCCCCCTTGGCCCCCTCGACCCCGTCCGCTCCGGAAGAGCCGACCTCGCCGGATGGTCCGCCCGGCGGCGGAAGCTCCGCGAGGGCCGCCGGGGTGGGCGGCGCGTCGCGGAAGCTGCGGCGGTCGCGGGAGGCGGCCGGGGGGTGGTCCGCCAGCGCGACCACCGTGCCGTCACGGCCGGCCACCACCGGCTTGGGCGAGCGGGCGGCCTTGGCCCGGTACTGGGCCGCGTCCGCCAGCCGGAACAGGCGCCGCGCCGACTGCACCGGGCCGATCGGGTCGCCCGTCGACGCCACCCCACACGCCACGCCCTCGCCCAGCTCCAGGTCACCGGCGCGCACGCACAGCTCCTCCGCGGCGGCCACCACCTCGTCCGCCTCCGGCCCGACCGACACCAGGCAGAACTCGTCACCGCCCAGCCGCGCCGCCAGCGCGCCCGGCAGCATCGCCCCGCAGTACGACAGGACCGAGCCGAACCGCTCCAGCAGCCGGTCGCCCACCGCGTGCCCATGGGTGTCGTTGACGCGCTTGAGGCCGTTGAGGTCGCAGACCACCAGGCTGACCACCGTCCCGTCCGCCAGAAAGCGCTCGACGGCCTCGTCCAGCCGCATGTCGACCGCCCGCCGGTTGGCGAGCCCGGTCAGCGGGTCGGTGAACGCCAGCCTGCGGACCTCCTCCAGCCGCTCCGTCTGCGCGATCCCCGCCGCGACGACCGCCGCGAGCACGGTCGCGAAGTCGGCGTCGTGGCGGTCGAAGACCGGCGCCCCGACGGGCCGGGCCACGTACAGCTCGCCCCACGCCCTCCCGTGCATCACTATCGGCGCCACGACGCAGGCGCCCCGGCCCCGCCGCCGCAGGGCGGCCACCCGGCCGCGCAGGGCCGCGTACCCCTGACCGTCGAGCGCGTCCGGCCCTTCGGCGGTCTCCACCCAGGCGTTGGGCTCGCCGCCGCCCGCCCACCGCTCGTGCAGGAACTCGGTGATCTCGGAGAACTGGTGGACCGGGTACGTCTCGGCGTCCGGGAACTCCTCCTCGTCCGGCGCCCGGGCACCCTCGTTCACCAGCACCTTGAGCCGGCCGAGCTCGCGCTCCCACATCGAGAGCGCGGCGAACGACCCCCCGAGCGCGTTGCGTGCGCCCAGCGCGGCCGCCCGCCAGGTCTCGCGCGGAGTGTGCGCCGACGCCATGGCCTGCGCGAGCGCCACTACAGCACGTAGCCGGACATCCTCACCCATTCCTCAAGCTTAGGGAGGATCCTCGACTTTTCACTCCCCGGGCCACTCCGGCTTCCGCTTCTCGTTGAAGGCCGCCACGCCCTCGGCCCGGTCGCCCGAGAAGGCCACCGACCGCCACGCCGCGTCCTCGACCTCCAGGCCCGCCCTGAGGTCCAGGCCCTGCCCGAGCCGCATCGCGCGCTTGGCGGCCCGCAGCCCGACCGGCGAGTTGGCGGCGATCCGGGCGGCCAGCTCCAGGGCGCCCTCCGTGGCGTCACCGGCCAGCCGGTCGACCAGGCCGAGCGAGAGCGCCTCGTCCGCCGCCACGCGCCGGGCGGTGAACACCAGCTCCGCCGCCCGCGCGGCCCCGACCCGGCGCGGCAGCAGCTGCGTACCGCCGCCGCCCGGGATGACGCCCACCGACACCTCGGGGAGTCCGACGACCGTCGTCGCGTCGGCCACGATCAGGTCGCAGGCGAGGGCCAGCTCGAACCCGCCGCCCAGCGCGAAGCCGTGCACGGCGGCGACCGTCGGCATCGGCAGCTCCAGCACACCGGTGTAGGCGCCGCGCGCGACCGGCCGCTGGCGCACCAGCTCGGCGTCCGTGAAGGAGTTGCGCTCCTTGAGGTCGGCGCCGACGCAGAACGCCTTGTCGTTGGAGGAGGTCAGCACGGTCACGCGCACCGACGGATCGGCGGCCAGCGCGGCACAGGCGGCGCCGATGGAGCGGGCCATCTCCGTCGACACGGCGTTCATCGCCTTGGGCCGGTCGAGCACCAGCTCGGCGACGTGACCCTGGTGACGAACTGCGACGAATTCCCCGAAGCGCTGCTCGGACATGCGTGACACACCCTCCCGGTTAACGAACGTTAGCGACCGCTAACCGGGGATCTTAGGCTCCCGCCGCGTCAGCAGCCAGGGCTCGATCACCCCGAGGCCACGCACCGGCCGCTGCCACATGGGCTGGAGCGCGAAGCGGTACTTGGACGGGCCGGCCGGCGACTCGCCGTCCTTCTCGGCGCGCGCCGCCTCCTCGGCGGCCCGCGCCTCCGACACCGGGGCCTCGCCCGTGCGCGACAGCTCCTCGGCGAACGCCCCGTCGACCAGCACCGCGTCCTTGGGCGCTATCGAGGTGAGCCGGCTCGCCAGGTTCACCGTCGTACCGAACACGTCGCCCATCCGGGTCGTGACCGTGCCGAAGGCGATGCCCACGCGCAGCGCGGGCATCGTCTCGTCGTGGGTGAGCGTCTCGATGAGGCGCAGCGCGATCTCGGCGGCCGTGCCGGCGTCGTCCGCCGCGTACAGCACCTCGTCGCCGAGGGTCTTGATCAGCCGTCCGCCGTGCGCGGCGACCAGGTCGGCGGAGGTGGTCTCGAACGCCTCGACCAGCTCGCCCAGCTCCTCCTCCTCCAGGCGCCGGGTCAGCCGGGTGAAGCCGACGAGGTCCGCGAAGCCGACCGCGAGGCGCCGGTCCACCATCTCCTCGTCGTCGGCGGCCTGCACGACCCGCCCGGTCGCCGCCGCGAGCTGCCGGCGCCACACGTACACCAGGAACTCCTGGAGCTCCGGCAGCAACAGCTCCACCAGGGGATATGTCACTTCGGTGCGGGTCATGCCGGGCTCGGGCGGCTCGGTGAGGCCCTCCAGGAAGGAGTCGATCTGCCATTCGGCCAGCCGGGCGGTGGTCTGCCCGGTGGACCGGGCCACCTGCACGGCCATCGGCTCGCTCAGCAGGCCCGCCTCGACCAGACCGGCCAGCCGGCGCAGGGCCAGCACGTCCGCCTCCGTCAGCGCCTTGGCCTGCCCGATGTCGGCGAAGCCCATGGCGCGCCAGAACCGGGAGGCCAGGTCCATGGACACACCGGCGGTACGGGCCGCCTGGAAGGGGGTGTAGCGGCGGTCGGCGCCGAGGATCAGCTGCTCCAGCCGGATGGCCAGCGGGTCGTCGGTCGGCTCCGCCGTGTGGTCGACGACATGGTGGGGGGTGGGGTACTCCGCCCCGCTCGGCTCCGCCCCGCTCGGCCCGGACCCGGACCCGCCCGCGTTCGCGTCGTCGACGGTCACCGGCCGCCTCCTGCCCGTTCCCTGCGCACTGTCCTGCCGATCTGTAGCTGGCCCGCCGCCAACGATACGGCAGGTGTGCCCTGGCTCACGTCCCCACGGCCCAGCGCGTCAGCCCGCCGGACGCAGATGCACGACGTCGCCCGCGCCCACCGCCTCCGGCTCTCCGCCGGGCGGCGCCACCACCAGGCGCCCGTCGCCGTCGACGGCGACGGCCTCGCCGGTGAGGGTGCGGTCGCCGGGCAGTTCGGCGCGCACGGTGCGGCCGAGGGTCGCGCAGCCGGCGGCGTACGCCTCCTGGAGGCCGCTCGCCGCCGGGTCGCCGTCGGCGTCGGTCCAGCGGGTGTACCACTGCTCCAGCGAGCGCAGGACGGCGCGCAGCAGAGGGTCACGGTCGGTGGAGACGGCGTCGGCGAGGAGGAGGGAGCCGGCGGTGGGGACGGGCAGTTCCTCCTCGCGAAGGGTGACGTTGAGGCCGAGTCCGACGACGACGCCGTCGTCGCCGGCGCGCTCGGCGAGGATGCCGCCCGTCTTGCGCTCCTCCTTCCCCCGCTCCCCCGCCACGTTCACCATCAGGTCGTTGGGCCATTTCAGTGCCATGTCGACCCCGGCGGCGCGGGCGAGGCCGGTGGCGGCGGCGACGCCGGTGAGCAGCGGGAGCCAGGCGAGGCGGCCGACGGGAACGTCCGGCTTGAGCAGGACGGAGAAGAACAGGCCGGAGCGGGCGGGCGCGGACCAGGTGCGGTCCAGCCGGCCGCGGCCCGCCGTCTGCTCCTCGGCGACGAGGACGGCGCCCTCGGGGAGGGCGGCGGCGCGGGCGCCCAGGTCGGAGTTGGTGGAGCCGGTGGCGGGCACGAGGTCGAGGGAGGTCCACAGTCCGCCGGGCCTGATGAGGGCGCGGCGCAGGGAGGCGGCGTTCAGGGGCGGCCGGTCGAGGTCCGACCAGGGGCTGCCTGGACCATGTGAGGGCGTCATGCAAGCCAGCGTAGGTGTGGTAAACACCGCACTGCTGAACGGTATCGCCGCCGATACGCTACGGGTCAGTAGCCACCGATCCCGTGACCAGGCAGGGAGCCGCATCCCGATGTCCGAGCCGGCCAAGCAGCAAGAGCCCCAGAAGATCGACATCCATACGACCGCGGGCAAGCTCGCGGATCTGCAGCGCCGTATCGACGAGGCGACGCACGCGGGCTCCGAGCGCGCCGTCGAGAAGCAGCACGCCAAGGGCAAACTCACCGCCCGGGAGCGGATCGCCCTGCTGCTCGACGAGGATTCCTTCGTCGAGCTGGACGAGTTCGCCCGGCACCGCTCCACCAACTTCGGCCTGGAGAACAACCGCCCCTACGGAGACGGCGTCGTCACCGGCTACGGCACGGTGGACGGCCGTCCCGTGGCGGTGTTCTCCCAGGACTTCACGGTGTTCGGCGGAGCCCTCGGCGAGGTCTTCGGCCAGAAGATCATCAAGGTGATGGACTTCGCCCTGAAGACCGGCTGCCCGGTCATCGGCATCAACGACTCCGGCGGCGCCCGCATCCAGGAGGGCGTCATGGCCCTCGGCATGTACGGCGAGATCTTCCGCCGCAACACCCATGCCTCGGGCGTCATTCCGCAGATCAGCCTGGTCGTCGGCCCGTGCGCCGGCGGCGCGGTCTACTCGCCGGCCATCACCGACTTCACGGTGATGGTCGACCAGACGTCGCACATGTTCATCACCGGCCCCGACGTCATCAAGACGGTCACCGGTGAGGACGTCGGTTTCGAGGAGCTGGGCGGCGCCCGGACGCACAACACCACCTCCGGCGTGGCGCACCACATGGCGGGGGACGAGAAGGACGCGATCGAGTACGTCAAGTCGCTGCTGTCGTACCTGCCGTCGAACAACCTCTCGGAGGCGCCGGCCTTCCCGGAGGAGGCGGACCTGGCGCCGACCGACGAGGACCGCGAGCTGGACGTCCTGATCCCGGACTCGGCGAACCAGCCCTACGACATGCACACCGTCATCGAACACGTGCTGGACGACGGTGAGTTCCTGGAGACGCAGGGGATGTTCGCGCCGAACATCCTCACCGGCTTCGGCCGGGTCGAGGGCTTCCCCGTGGGCATCGTGGCCAACCAGCCGATGCAGTTCGCGGGCTGCCTGGACATCAACGCCTCGGAGAAGGCGGCCCGGTTCGTGCGCACCTGCGACGCGTTCAACATCCCGGTCGTCACGTTCGTGGACGTGCCGGGGTTCCTCCCGGGCGTGGACCAGGAGTACGGCGGGATCATCCGGCGCGGCGCGAAGCTGATCTACGCCTACGCCGAGGCGACCGTCCCGCTGATCACGGTGATCACCCGCAAGGCGTTCGGCGGCGCGTACGACGTCATGGGCTCCAAGCACCTGGGCGCCGACCTCAACCTGGCGTGGCCGACCGCGCAGATCGCCGTCATGGGCGCGCAGGGCGCGGTGAACATCCTGCACCGGCGGGCCATCGCGGAGGCGGACGACGTCGAGGCGACGCGGGCGCGGCTGATCCAGGAGTACGAGGACGCCCTGCTCAACCCGTACACGGCGGCCGAGCGCGGCTACATCGACGCGGTGTGCATGCCCTCCGAGACCCGGGCGCAGATCGTCAAGGGCCTGCGTCAGCTGCGGACGAAGCGGGAAAGCCTGCCCCCGAAGAAGCACGGCAACATCCCCCTCTAAGGAGCCCCCATGATCAAGGTTCTCCGGGGCAACCCGACGCCCGAGGAGCTGGCCGCCGCCCTGGCGGTGGTCCAGGCGCGCGCCGCCGCGACCGCCTCGGCGGACTCCGGCGGCGCGGCACGTGGTCCCGAGGGCTGGTCCGACCCGGCGAGGATCGCCCGGAGCCGCAACCCGCAGCCGGGCCCCCGGTCGTGGGCGCGCTCCTACTGGCCCGCGTAGCGTCCGGGCGGGGACCCGGCGGCCGTCCGGCCGTCACAGCAGCGGGGCGACGGCCTCCGCCATGACGCGGTACCCCGCGTCGTCCGGGTGGAGGCCGTCCTCGTAGGCGTACGCCGGGTTCAGCAGGTCCGGGTCGGCGGGGTCGGCCATGATCCGGTGGAGGTCGGCGACCGCGTCGAACTCGCCGGACCCGCGCATCCAGTCGTTGACCTCCGCGCTGACCTTCGCGGCGCGCGGGCCCCAGTGGGTGGTGCCCTTGAACGGCAGGATCGTCGCGCCGACGATGCGTACGCCACGGTCGTGCGCGGCGCGTATCAGGGTGCGGTACCCGGCGACGAGGTCGGCGGACGACAGGACCGGGGCGGGCTTGTAGGTGGCCTGGTCCCGGGCCTCGCTGAAGCCGATGTCGTTGAGGCCCTGGAGGAGGACGACGGTCCCGGCGCCGGGCAGGCCGAGCGCGTCGCGGTGGAAGCGGGCGGAGGACCGTTCGCCGTACCAGGCCGAGTCGTTGAGCAGCAGGTTCCCGCCGATCCCGGCGTTCAGTACGGGACGCTCCACGCGTTCGGCGAGGGCGTCGGACCAGCGGCGGTCGGCGTTCGGGGTGGAGCCGAAGCCGTCGGTGAGGGAGTCGCCGAACAGGACGACGCCCGGCGCGCTGGCCGGGGTCCCGCCGGCGGCGGTGCTCACGTCGACGCCGGTCAGGTAGTACCAGGACGACGTGACCTCGGTGAAGGGCGCGCCGGTGACGTCGTCGAGGTGGTCGCCCCCGGCGCGGTGGGTGTCGGTGAAGCCCTGGGCGTGGAAGGTGGCCGGGCCGGTCGTGCCGGCCAGGTGGAGCGTGACGGTCAGCCGGTCCAGGCGGTGCGGGGCGAGCGGGGCGGCGTCGCTCTCGACGTGGGCGCGGGCGGGGACGGCCACGGACCGGTCGCCGCCGAAGGTGAGGTGGTGCGGGGTGCCGGGCCGGACGGCCGCGCCCGTGTCGGTGAGGGCGACGGTGGCGCCCGTGACGTGCAGCGGGGAGGTGCCGTACGCGTTCGAGAGCCGGATCCTGACGCGGTCGCCGGCGGCGGTCACGCGGACGACCTGGCGGACGGTGTGGCCGGAGAAGCCCTCCTGGGACCAGTTGGGGGTGAATCCAGTGGAGGGAGGCTGGGGGGAGGCGGTCCAGGCGGCGGTCCAGTGGTGCTTCGGGTTCCGCTTCGGGTTCTGGAACACAAGGGACTCCTAATGGGATCGACGTTCCATTAAGCTGGAACCGACCGTAGCACCGTCCGCGCTGTAAATGAAACAGGAGTCCCATTTGGAAGCGACGCCGGGCACCGTCCGCCCCGGCGGCCGCACCGCCAAGGTGCGCGCCGCCGTCCTCGAAGCCACCCGGGAAGCGCTGGCCACGGAGGGTTTCCACGCCCTGAACATGGACCGGATCGCCGCCGCCGCCGAAGTCGGCAGGACCACCGTCTACCGGCGGTGGGCCTCTCCGACCGGCCTGATCGCCGACCTGCTGCGGGACATGGCCGACCGGTCCGTCCCCGCCTCCGACACCGGCACCCTGGAGGGGGACCTGCGCGAGAACGCCACCCTCGTCGTCACGACCCTCACCGACCCCCGCATGGGCCCCGTCTTCCGGGCCGTCATCGCCGCCGCGGCCTGCGACGACGAGTGCGCCGACGCGTTGCGGGGCTTCTACGGCACCCGGCTGCGCACCTGGGCCACCGCCGTCGACCGCGCCGCCGCGCGGGGCGAGGCCCCGCCCGGCACCGACCCGGTCGAGGTCGTCCGCGCCGTCTCCGCCCCGCTGTACTACCGCTTCGCGGTCAGCCACGAACCGCTCACCACCGCCGACGCGGAACGCGCGGTGGCGGCGGCGCTCGCCGCCACCCGGGCGGGGGTGTTCGCCCCCGGTTCCGACTAGTCCACCCGCGCGGCCCGCCGACCAGGTCTCAGCGGAGGACCTGCTCGATGTGGTGGTCAAGGAGACGTTCGGCGGCTTCCGGGGTGCGGTAGCCGAGGGCGATGTCGACGCCGAGGCTCGTGGCGAGGGACCAGCAGATGTCGGCGTCGGCGCGCTCCTCGCGGCGCGCCTCTACCAGGCGCTCGGCATGGCGCTGCTCGTCATCGGAGCCCAGGGCGCGATCCGCCGGCTCGTCGACCACGACAACGCCGGCCTGCTGAGCTGGCTCCCCGGAGGTTTCGCCGCGAGCATCACCGTGTACGTCCTGGCCGTCGTGATCGGCGCGGTCGTCGCGGGGTGGGCCCACGACGCCCGTAAGGCAGCTGCCGACTGACGCGGCGTGACCCTCGCGGGCGGACGGGCCGTAGTGCGCCCGCACCGGAGCGCCTGAGTACGCGTACTCAGGCGCCGGGGCCCTCGACGCCCGCAGGATCGAAGGATGCTGTGGTCCGACCCCGAGAACGAACCTCCCGAAGAGATGCGCGACATGCAGGCGATGCTGCGGCGCGCGGGGATCCTGCTGGCACTCGCGATGGTGCTGGCGATGTTCGTCGTCGGCCTGCACTGACGCCCCCGCCGCCACCTGCCGGCACCCCGGCGTCCGGGGCGTTTTCCGTACGATGACGCCCATGACTGCTGATCGGCGCCGCCGCCTCGTCCTGGCCTCCCAGTCCCCCGCCCGCCTCGGCCTGCTGCGCCAGGCCGGCCTCAGCCCCGAGGTCATCGTCAGCGGTGTCGACGAGGACAGGTTCACCGCCCCGACCCCTGCCGAACTGGCGCTCACCCTCGCCGAGGCCAAGGCCGCCCACGTGGCCGCCAAGCCCGAGGCGAGCGGTGCGCTGGTGATCGGCTGCGACTCGGTCCTGGAGCTGGACAAGCAGGCCCTGGGCAAGCCCGCCGACGCCGAGGAGGCCACCGCCCGCTGGAAGGCCATGCGCGGCCGCGCCGGCATCCTCCAGACGGGCCACTGCGTCTACGACACGGTCGCCAAGCGGTACGCCTCCGCCACCGCGTCCACGCTGGTCCGCTTCGGCGACCCGACGGACGAGGAGATCGCCGCGTACGTCGCCAGCGGCGAACCCCTCCACGTGGCGGGCGCGTTCACCCTGGACGGCCGCTCGGCCCCGTTCATCGACGGCATCGACGGCGACCCGGGCAACGTCATCGGGCTGTCCCTGCCGCTGCTGCGCCGCCTGCTGGGCGAACTGGACGTCGCGATCACCGACCTGTGGGGCTGAGCCCCGCCCCGTGTCACGCCGGAGCCGCGCCGCCCTCCCGCACGGGCTCCACGGGCGGCGCCGGCTCCTCCTCCGCCTCCGGCGCGTACAGCACCAGCGACGCGACGACCAGGCCCAGCACCACCATCAGGTACGCGAACGCCCCCCACCCGAGCAGCCCGACGGCCACCGCGCCCAGCACCCCGTGCGTGATCGCACAGGCGATCAGCACGATCCGCACGGCGCGCCCGGACGGGCGGTCCCGTACACCGAGGCGCACCAGCAGCACCCCGCACAGCGCCACGTACGCCCCGAAGACGGCGCCCATGACCCAGATCGCGGTGACCATCAGGTCCGGGTCGAGGCCGTCCAGCGACATGCGCTGACCGCCCATGACCTTGGCGAGGACCATGTGCAGGAGCACCAGCCCCACCGCCTCCAGGACCAGCACGATCCCGGCCGCCAGCGCTATCGGTCTGCGGGCCACCATGGGCGCTCCCCTGCCTGTTACCTGCTCCGACGGGTCGGTACGGACGACAGCGCGCAGGCTACTGACTGGTAAACGTGGGGACAAGGGTTCTGGCAGGGCGGCAAAGAATCATTCGGCCATTCGTAGGGACTCCACAAAGAAACGGGACGGCGTGCTGGCCGGGAAGACAGAGACCTTGACCACACACCGGGGTTACTGTTCCGTCAAGAAGCCCTGCGTAACGTGGTGCGACAAGGTACTTCACGACTCCACTACGCCTCGAATCACGCTCCGTGTGGGCAAGCTCACCATTGGGGACGGGTCGAAAGGCCGTGTCGGCAGTCCCTAAACTCAGCTTGTTTCAAGGAGGGAGCCATCGTGCGCAAGGTGCTCATCGCCAACCGTGGCGAAATCGCTGTCCGTGTCGCCCGTGCTTGCCGGGACGCCGGGATCGGGAGTGTGGCGGTCTACGCCGATCCGGACCGGGATGCCCTGCATGTCCGTGTGGCCGACGAGGCGTTCGCCCTGGGCGGTGACACTCCGGCGGACAGCTATCTGGACATGGCCAAGGTGCTCCAGGCGGCCGCCGACTCGGGCGCGGACGCCGTCCACCCCGGTTACGGGTTCCTGTCGGAGAACGCCGAGTTCGCCCAGGCCGTCCTGGACGCGGGCCTGACCTGGATCGGTCCGCCCCCGCACGCCATCCGTGACCTCGGGGACAAGGTCGCCGCCCGGCACATCGCCCAGCGCGCCGGCGCCCCCCTGGTGGCCGGCACCCCCGACCCCGTCTCGGGCGCGGAAGAGGTCGTGGCGTTCGCGGAGCAGCACGGTCTGCCCATCGCGATCAAGGCCGCTTTCGGTGGCGGCGGGCGTGGCCTGAAGGTCGCCCGCACCCTGGAGGAAGTACCCGAGCTGTACGACTCCGCCGTCCGCGAGGCCGTCGCCGCGTTCGGGCGCGGTGAGTGCTTCGTCGAGCGTTACCTCGACAAGCCCCGCCACGTGGAGACCCAGTGCCTTGCGGACAAGCACGGCAACGTGGTGGTCGTCTCCACCCGTGACTGCTCGCTTCAGCGCCGCCACCAAAAGCTCGTCGAGGAGGCCCCCGCGCCGTTCCTCACCCCCGGGCAGAACGCCGAGCTGTACGCCGCGTCCAAGGCCATCCTGAAGGAGGCCGGCTACGAGGGCGCCGGGACGGTGGAGTTCCTCGTCGGCACCGACGGCACCATCTCCTTCCTGGAGGTCAACACCCGTCTGCAGGTCGAGCACCCGGTCACCGAAGAGGTCACCGGTATCGACCTGGTGCGGGAGATGTTCCGCATCGCCGACGGTGAGGAACTCGGCTACGACGACCCGCCGGTGCGCGGTCACTCCTTCGAGTTCCGTATCAACGGTGAGGACCCGGGCCGCAACTTCCTGCCCGCACCCGGCACCGTCACCGCCTTCGCCCCGCCGTCGGGCCCGGGCGTGCGGCTGGACGCGGGTGTGGAGTCCGGCAGCGTCATCGGCCCCGCCTGGGACTCCCTGCTCGCCAAGCTGATCGTCACCGGCGCCACCCGCGAGCAGGCCCTCCAGCGCGCGGCCCGGGCGCTGGCGGAGTTCCAGGTCGAGGGCATGGCCACCGCCATCCCCTTCCACCGCGCGGCCGTCGCCGACCCCGCCTTCACCGCCGACCCCTTCCGCGTCCACACCCGGTGGATCGAGACCGAGTTCGTCAACACCATCACGCCCTTCACCGCTCCCGCCGACACCGAGACGGATGAGGAGCCCGGCCGGGAGACCGTCGTCGTCGAGGTCGGCGGCAAGCGCCTGGAGGTCTCCCTCCCGTCCTCGCTCGGCATGAGCCTGGCCCGCACCGGCCTCGCCGCCGGCGCCAAACCCAAACGCCGCGCCGCCAAGAAGTCGGGTTCGGCCGCGTCGGGCGACACCCTGGCTTCCCCGATGCAGGGCACGATCGTCAAGGTCGCGGTCGAGGAGGGCCAGGAGGTCAAGGAGGGCGACCTCGTCGTCGTCCTGGAGGCGATGAAGATGGAGCAGCCGCTCAACGCCCACCGCGCCGGCACGATCAAGGGTCTGTCGGCGGAGGTCGGCGCGTCGGTGACGTCCGGCGCCGCGATCTGCGAGATCAAGGACTGACACACCTCGTCACGAGGGCCCGTCGGCATATGCCCGGCGGGCCCTCCGCCATGTCCGCGATGGCATCCTGGAAGCAGAGTGCGGAGGTATCGGGACGGCGGCGGTACGAGGGAGGACGGCGCGATGGCGACGAGTGCGGCGGCGAGCGGGACGGCGGCGGACAGGGCGCCGGGCGCCCCACGCCCCATGCGCGCCGACGCCCGGCGCAATTACGAGCGGCTGCTGGGCGAGGCCCGGGTGGCGTTCGCGGAGCACGGCACCGACGCGTCGCTGGAGGACATCGCCCGCCGGGCCGGCGTCGGGATCGGCACCCTGTACCGGCACTTCCCGAACCGGCACGCGCTGATGAACGCCGTCTTCCAGGACGCGCTCCAGAGCCTGCTGGAGCGGTCGCACGAGCTGGCCGGCTCGGGGCAGCCCTGCTCGGCGCTGGTGGAGTGGCTGCGGGCCATCGTCACGTACGCGGGCGAGTACCGGGGTCTGGCCCGCGCCCTCATGTCGGCGTCGCACGACACGAGTTCGGCCCTGTCGCAGTGCAGCACCCCGATGCGCGCCGCGGGCGAGCGGCTGCTGGTCCGCGCCCAGGAGGCGGGCGCGGTGCGGACGGACGTGTCGATCGGCGACCTGATGCAGCTCACCAACGCGATCGCCCTGGCGGCCGAACAGTCCCCGGACGACCCCGAACTGGCCGACCGCCTGCTGACCCTGACCCTGCGGGGCCTGAGGCCCTGACCCCGCCCGGCTCCCCCGGCGTCCCGGCGCCCGGGGCGTTCAGCGGCGGCGGAGGTCGGCCACCCGTGCGGCGCGCTCCGGGGGCTGGCCGTCGGCCGCGAGGCCGCGGAGCTGGGGGCCGCCCGGGTGGCGGCCGCGCTGGCCCGGGAGCGGAACGTCCCTGCGGGTCTGCCGGCCGGGCGGCGGGCCGCCCTCCGCCCCGGACGTTCCGGGCGCCGGACCGGCCACGGTGATCTGGACGCCCTGGTCGGCCAGCGCCTGGAGCTCGGTCCCGGCCCGGTCGTCGTGGACGGGCGGCTCGTCGGTGACCAGCCGGGTGATCAGGTCCGTCGGCACGGTCTGGAACATGGTGTCCGTGCCGAGCTTGGTGTGGTCGGCCAGGACGACGACCTCGGCCGCGGCCTGGACCAGCGCCCGGTCGACGCTCGCCGACAGCATGTTGGACGTGGACAGCCCGCGCTCGGCGGTCAGCCCGCTGCCGGACAGGAACGCCCGGGAGACGCGCAGCCCCTGGAGGGACTGCTCCGCCCCGCTGCCCACCAGCGCGTAGTTGGAGCCGCGCAGGGTGCCGCCGGTCATGACGACCTCCACCCGGTTGGCGTGGGCGAGCGCCTGGGCGACGAGCAGCGAGTTGGTGACGACGGTCAGCCCGGGTACGCGGGCCAGCCGGCGGGCCAGCTCCTGCGTGGTCGTACCCGCCCCGACCACGATGGCCTCGCCCTCCTCCACGAGACCGGCGGCCACGTCGGCGATGGCCGTCTTCTCGGCGGTCGCGAGATGGGATTTCTGCGGGAAGCCGGACTCTCGCGTAAAACCGCCCGGCAGCACCGCACCGCCGTGCCGGCGGTCGAGGAGTCCTTCTGCCTCCAGGGCCCGCACGTCACGCCGTACGGTCACTTCGGAGGTCTGGACGACGCGGGCGAGCTCCCGGAGCGATACCGCCCCGTTGGCGCGCACCATTTCAAGGATCAACTGACGACGTTCTGCAGCGAACACGAAACTGACAGTAACCCCAGCGACCGTTTCTTTGCAGCGGTATGCGCCTATTAAGGGAAGTTGCGAACAGACGGGCCCGCCAAGTGGTATAGGCGGGCCCGTCCGGGAACGTTCCTTGACTGATCGATGTCCCGACTTGCCGGGGGTTGCCGGGTGTTGTCCACCCGTACCGGGCGCGTCAGGCCTCGCCGGTGGTCTTCCGGGTGTGCAACTGCCTGGCCACCTCGGCGATCGAGCCCGACAGGGACGGGTACACGGTGAAGGCGTTTGCGATCTGTTCGACCGTCAGGTTGTTGTCGACCGCGATCGAGATGGGGTGGATCAGCTCGCTGGCCCGGGGCGCGACGACACAGCCGCCGACCACGATGCCGGTGCCCGGACGGCAGAAGATCTTGACGAAGCCGTCCCGGATGCCCTGCATCTTGGCGCGCGGGTTGCGCAGCAGCGGCAGCTTCACACAGCGCGCGTCGATCTTGCCCGCGTCGACGTCCGCCTGCGTGTAGCCGACCGTGGCGATCTCGGGGTCCGTGAAGACGTTCGAGGAGACCGTCTTCAGATTGAGCGGCGTCACCGCGTCGCCGAGGAAGTGGTACATCGCGATCCGCCCCTGCATGGCGGCGACCGAGGCGAGCGCGAAGATCCCGGTCACGTCGCCCGCCGCGTACACGCCCGGCGCCGAGGTGCGCGAGACCTTGTCGGTCCAGACGTGGCCGGAGTCCTTGAGCCGTACGCCCGCCTCCTCCAGGCCCATCCCGGCGGTGTTCGGGATCGCGCCGACCGCCATCAGGCAGTGCGTACCGGAGATGACCCGCCCGTCGGCGAGCGTCACCTCCACGCGGTCCCCGACGCGCTTGGCGGACTGGGCGCGGGAGCGCGCCATGACGTTCATGCCACGGCGCCGGAAGACGTCCTCCAGCACGGCCGCCGCGTCCGGGTCCTCGCCCGGCAGCACGCGGTCGCGCGACGAGACCAGGGTGACCCGGGAGCCGAGCGCCTGGTAGGCGCCGGCGAACTCGGCACCGGTCACACCCGAACCGACCACGATGAGCTCCTCGGGGAGCTCCTCCAGGTCGTACACCTGCGTCCAGTTGAGGATGCGCTCGCCGTCCGGGAGGGCGTCGGGGATCTCGCGCGGGTGGCCGCCTGTCGCGATCAGCACCGCGTCGGCGGTGAGCGTCTCCTCGCTGCCGTCGGCGGCGGTGACGATCACCTGGCGGGAGCCGTCCGTCGCCTGGCGCCCGTCGAGCCGGCCCCGGCCGCGCAGCACGCGCGCGCCCGCACGCGTGACGGAGGCCGTGATGTCGTGCGACTGGGCGAGCGCCAGCCGCTTCACGCGCCGGTTGACCTTGCCGAGGTCGACGCCGACGATCCGGGCCGCCTGGTCGATGTGCGGGGTGTCGTCCGCGACGATGATGCCGAGCTCCTCGTGGGAGGAGTCGAAGGTGGTCATCACCTCGGCCGTGGCGATGAGGGTCTTCGAGGGGACGCAGTCGGTCAGGACGGACGCTCCGCCGAGGCCGTCGGTGTCGACGACGGTCACCTCCGCGCCGAGCTGGGCGCCCACCAGGGCCGCCTCGTATCCGCCGGGTCCGCCACCGATGATCACGATCCGGGTCACAGGGGTTACGCCTCGCGCTCTCGTCACGGCAGGGGTGCAAGTACGTACCCCATTGTCCCGCACGGCTCCGGGTGCTTCCCCCCGGGGCCCTCCATCCGGAAACAGCGCTCACCCCCAGCCCTCCCGTACCCTCGGTCCCATGTCGCTCTACGCCGCGTACGCCGGCAACCTCGACGCGCGGCTGATGACCCGCCGCGCCCCGCATTCCCCGCTGCGCGGTACGGGCTGGCTCAACGGCTGGCGGCTGACGTTCGGCGGCGAGCAGATGGGCTGGGAGGGCGCCCTGGCCACGATCGTGGAGGCGCCGCGCTCCCAGGTGTTCGTCGCCCTGTACGACATCGCCCCCATGGACGAGGACTCCATGGACCGCTGGGAGGGCGTCGGCCTGGACATCTACCGCCGCATGCGGGTGCGCGTGCACACCCTGGACGGCGAGGAACCCGCCTGGGTGTACGTCCTCAACGGCTACGAGGGCGGCCTGCCCTCCGCACGCTACCTGGGCGAGATCGCGGACGCGGCGGAGTCGGCGGGCGCCCCGCACGACTACGTGATGGAGCTGCGCAAGCGCCCCTGCTGAACCCCGCGGGCGGCCCCCTTCCCGGGCCCTTGTCGGAAACGACAAGGCAACGATCCCCGGTCCGTGGGCTTCGTCATCTACGCGCGTAGGCAATCTCGGGCTACGCTCTTGTGCGTACTGCATTTTTTCCGGGGCCGGCCCCCGGACCCCCGGTCCACGGACACGGCCCGGGGCGACTGTTACTTCGCGAGGCGAGAGACTCTGTGAACGCAACTGCCACCCCGGACCACCTCCAGGGCGACCCCTACGCCGCCGCCGCCGACGCCGCCGCGCGCCTGCGCGAGCTGACCGGCGCCGAGACCCACGACGTCGCCCTGGTCATGGGCTCCGGCTGGGCGCCGGCCGTCGACGCCCTCGGTGCCCCCGACGCCGAGTTCCCGGTCACCGAGCTCCCCGGCTTCCCCCCGCCGGTCGTCGAGGGCCACGGCGGCAAGATCCGCTCGTACAGCATCGGCGACAAGCGCGCGCTGGTCTTCCTCGGCCGTACGCACTACTACGAGGGCCGCGGCGTCGCCGCCGTCGCCCACGGTGTGCGCACCGCCGTCGCCGCGGGCTGCAAGACGGTCGTGCTGACCAACGGCTGCGGCGGCCTGCGCGAGGGCATGCGCCCCGGCCAGCCGGTCCTGATCAGCGACCACCTCAACCTGACGGCCGCCTCGCCGATCGTCGGTGCGAACTTCGTGGACCTCACCGACCTGTACTCGCCGCGCCTGCGCGCGCTGTGCAAGGAGGTCGACGAGACCCTCGAGGAGGGCGTGTACGTCCAGTTCCCCGGCCCGCACTACGAGACCCCGGCCGAGATCAACATGGTCCGCGTCCTCGGCGGCGACCTGGTCGGCATGTCGACCGTCCTCGAGGCCATCGCGGCCCGTGAGGCGGGCGCGGAGGTCCTCGGCATCTCCCTGGTCACCAACCTCGCGGCGGGGCTCTCGGGCGAGCCGCTGAACCACGAGGAGGTCCTCCAGGCGGGCCGCGACTCCGCCGCGCGCATGGGCGAGCTGCTGACGCGGGTGCTGTCCCGCATCTGACGGCACCCGGGCGTGTCCCGGCTCGCACCGGTGGCCCGTCCGGGCACGGTGGGCGTCGGGGCCACTCCGGGCGGGCCGGGTCTGGGGTGCTTCCCACCCGCGTGAGGGTGACGGGGTCGCAGGCGGGGGGTGCTCGGACGTAAGACGAGCGAAGCGAGAGTCCGAGCACCCCCGGCCGGAGGCCCTGGCGCCCGCCACCGCACCACCGGCGCTCGCCATGCTCCACCAACGACTTCCAGGAAGGCAGACACCGTGCAGAACCTCATCGCGCAGGCGGAGGCGTGGCTCGCCGAGGACCCGGACCGCGAGACGCGCGACGAGCTCGCGGCGCTCATCGAGGCGCGGGACCTCGACGAGCTGGCCGTCCGGTTCGGCGGCACGCTCCAGTTCGGCACCGCCGGGCTGCGCGGCGAGCTGGGGGCCGGGCCGATGCGGATGAACCGGTCCGTGGTCATCCGGGCGGCCGCCGGGCTCGCCGCGTACCTCAAGGACGAGGGTCACGCCGGTGGCCTCGTCGTCATCGGGTACGACGCCCGCTACAAGTCGGCCGACTTCGCCCGCGACACCGCCGCCGTGATGGTCGGCGCCGGGCTGCGCGCCGCGATCCTGCCGCGCCCGCTGCCGACGCCCGTCCTGGCGTACGCCATAAGGCACCTGGGCGCCGTCGCCGGTGTGGAGGTGACCGCGAGCCACAATCCGCCGCGTGACAACGGCTACAAGGTGTACCTGGGCGACGGCTCGCAGATCGTGCCGCCCGCCGACACCGGGATCGCCGCGGAGATCGCCGCGATCACGAGCCTGAACGACGTGCCGCGTGCCGAGGACGGCTGGGAGACCCTCGGGGACGAGGTTCTGGAGGCCTATCTGGCGCGTACGGACGCCGTGCTGACCGCCGGGTCCCCGCGGACCGCGAACGTCGTCTACACGGCCATGCACGGCGTCGGCAAGGACGTCGTCCTCGCGGCCTGGGAGCGCGCCGGGTTCCCCGCGCCGGTCCTGGTGGCGGAGCAGGCGGAGCCGGACCCGGCGTTCCCGACGGTGGCGTTCCCCAACCCGGAGGAGCCGGGCGCGATGGACCTGGCCTTCGCCAGGGCGCGTGAGGTCCGGCCGGACATCGTCATCGCCAACGACCCGGACGCCGACCGCTGCGCCGTCGCCGTCCCGCACGAGGGCGACTGGCGCATGCTGCGCGGAGACGAGGTCGGCGCGCTGCTCGCCGCCCACCTGGTCCGCAAGGGCGTCACCGGCACGTTCGCCGAGTCGATCGTGTCGTCCAGCCTGCTGGGCCGGATCGCGGACGCGGCGGGGCTGCCGTACGAGGAGACGCTGACCGGCTTCAAGTGGATCGCCCGCGTCGAGGGCCTGGCCTACGGGTACGAGGAGGCGCTCGGCTACTGCGTCGACCCGGGCGGGGTGCGCGACAAGGACGGCATCACGGCCGCGCTGCTGGTGGCCGAGCTGGCCTCGGAGCTGAAGGAGGAGGGCCGTACGCTCTCCGACCTGCTGGACGACCTGGCGGTCGCGCACGGCCTGCACGCCACGGACCAGCTGTCGGTCCGCGTGGAGGACCTGACCGTCATCGCGAACGCCATGAGCCGCCTGCGCGAGCAGCCGCCGGCCGCGCTGGCCGGGCTGGAGGTGACGTCGGCCGAAGACCTCACCAAGGGGACCGACAAGCTGCCGCCGACGGACGGCCTGCGGTACCACCTGGGCGGCGCGTTCACCGCGCGGGTCATCGTCCGTCCCAGTGGCACCGAGCCCAAGTTGAAGTGCTACCTGGAGGTCGTGGTCCCGGTCTCCGGCGCCGCCGAGCTGGCCGCTGCCCGTGCGAAGGGCGACGAGGTCCTGGCCGCGATCAAGCGGGACCTGGCGGCGGCCGCCGGCATCTAGAGGGCCGCCGGCTTCCGGGCGGCGCCACCCGCGCACGCACCCGTTCGGGTGGTTCTCGCCGGGTGCTTGACGCAGGGTCCCGGTACGCGGAGGGGTCACCGAGCAGGGTGACCCCCGGTACCGAAGCCGAGCCCCTGGAGCGCCACCGTGCCGCCGTCGGTGATCACCCCGCGCCCGACCGTCCCCGCGTCGCGCCGGCCCCCGTCCCCGGCGGGCGGGGGCGGCGTACGGGCCAGGACCGCCCGTTCGCTGCGGTACGCCGCTCCGGCGCTGCTCGGGTACCTGGCGGTCCGGCTCCTCGGGCTGCTGGTCCTGGCGCGCTGGGCGCACCTGAAGCACCACGGAGTGTGGCCGGTGCTGGCCTCCTCCTGGGACTCGAACTGGTACCTGGGCATCGCCGACCACGGCTACCAGGACCGTCTCGGCACCGCCTACGACTCCAACAACCTGGCGTTCTTCCCGCTCTACCCGGTGCTGATCAAGGCGGTCGCGGGCGTCACGCCCGGCTCGCGCGCGTCGGTGGCGCTCGCCCTGGCGGTGGTCTTCTCGCTGGCCGCCGCGTGGGGCGTCTTCGCGGTCGGCGACCGGCTGTACGGGCGCCGGGCGGGCACGGTGCTGACGGTGCTGTGGGGTGCGCTGCCGGTCGGGGTCGTGCAGTGGATGGCGTACACGGAGTCGCTGTTCACGGCGCTCGCCGCGTGGGCGCTGTACGCGGTGCTGACCGGCCGCTGGTACGCGGCGGCCGCCCTGACCGTGCTGGCCGGGCTGGCCCGCCCGACCGGGATCGCCCTGGCGGTGGCCGTGGCGGTGGCCGGTCTCGCGGCGGCGGCCCGCACGCGCGCGTGGCCGCCGTTCACCGCGGCGGTGACCGCCCCGCTCGGCTGGCTGGGATTCGTGGCGTGGGTGGGGGCCCGGGTGGGCCGCTGGGACGGCTACTTCGCCGTGCAGCGGCTGTGGCGCAACACCTGGGACGGGGGCGCGGACACCCTCAGGGAGATGCGCGAGCTGCTGGCGTACGACCGGACGCCCCAGCTGTTCCTGGTGGCCGTGTCGGCGGTGCTGGTGGCCTCGGTGGCCCTGTACGCGCTGTGCCTGGCCGACCGGCAGCCGCTGCCGCTGCTGGTCTTCTGCGGGGTGCTGCTGCTGGTGGTCCTGGGCAGCGGCGGGGTGTACTTCCCGCGCGCCCGCTTCCTGCTGCCCGCCTTTCCGCTCCTGCTGCCGCTCGCGGTGGCGGTCGGCCGGGCGCGGCTGCCCGTGGCGGGGCTGGTGCTGGGCGGGGCGGTGCTGTCGTCGGCGTGGCTGGGCGGCTACATGCTGCTGGTGTGGCCGGGGCCGCCGTGAGCACGCGTACCGCGGCCGGAACTCGTCGCGCCGGACGCGCCCTCAGACGGCCAGGAGGACCACGAGCAGGGCCAGACCGGTGACCGCGGGGGCGATGATCTCGAAGGCCCAGCGGACGTGCGGGTCGCCCTGCGCGGTGGGCCGTGACGCTCCCCGCTCGGCCAGCTCGCGCAGGTCGGCGACGGTCTGGTCGGCACCGGCGCCCGCGGCGGCGTCGGGTCCTGCGCCGGCCGCCGCGCGGTCCTGGCGGCGCGTCGCCTTCTTCCGCTCCCGCAGCGAGACGGGCACGGCCCACAGCTGGTAGACGGTGCCGGCGCGGGTGATGACCTCGCTGGAGTACCCGGCGCGGACGTCCGCGACCGCCGCCCAGGGCAGGGTG
This sequence comes from Streptomyces ficellus, assembly GCF_009739905.1. NCBI lineage: Bacteria > Bacillati > Actinomycetota > Actinomycetes > Kitasatosporales > Streptomycetaceae > Streptomyces > Streptomyces ficellus. The sequence goes on from NZ_CP034279.1 coordinate 2,763,504, forward strand.
ATGGTGCGGAAGGGGTTGCGTACGCGCAGCCGGTCGTCGCCCGCGTACACCACGGGCCGGAAGGTGAACGCGACGATCAGCGGCACCACGAGCAGCAGGCCCGCGGCGGCGATCCAGCGCACCCGGCCTTCGCCGGTCACCAGGGCGTCGCCACCGATCCAGGCGGCGAAGCCGATCAGCAGGAGCCCGCCCACGATGCCCGCGGTCGAGCGGAAGGACCGGTCGGCGTACTGGGGCTCTCGGGGCGTCGTCATGCGGCCGATTCTGCCTCACGGCCCGGGGTCCGACACGGGGAGACCGGCGCCCTCCGCGTCACCGCCGGGCCGCGGGCTGCCGGGAACGGGTGCGGCGGGCCGCCGCGAGGGGTGTGCGCGGCGGCCCGCCGGGTGTCGTGCCCGCTCGGGTCGGTCTCGGGTCGGTGAGGTGGGGCGGGCTGCGCGGTCCACGTTATGGATCGTGTGTGGGGGAGCCGTCCGTTCCGTGTCACATGCCCGTGACGGACCTCACGCCACCGTGGCCACCAGCGGTTTTCCACAGGCTTGCGATCCGGGGCTGTACAGGCAGCTACGCGCGTAGATATGCTCAAGTGGTGACCATGCCCTCTGTATCCGCATTCGCTGACGTGACCGCGTCCGACAGCACACTGCGCCGCTTCCTCCACGGGCTGCCCGGCGTCGACGCCGTCGGCCTGGAAGCGCGCGCCGCGTCGCTCGGTACGCGCTCGATCAAGACCACGGCCAAGGCGTACGCCATCGACCTGGCCATCTCGATGATCGACCTGACGACGCTCGAAGGCGCGGACACCCCGGGCAAGGTCCGGGCGCTCGCCGCCAAGGCCGTCAACCCCGATCCGACCGACCGCACGACGCCGCGCACCGCCGCCGTCTGCGTCTACCCCGACATGGTGGCCACCGCCAAGGCGGGCCTCGCGGGGACGGACGTGAAGGTCGCCTCCGTCGCGACCGCCTTCCCGGCCGGCCGCGCCGCCCTCGACGTGAAGCTCGCCGACACCCGTGACGCGGTGGCCGCCGGGGCCGACGAGATCGACATGGTGATCGACCGCGGGGCGTTCCTCGCGGGTGACTACCTGAAGGTGTACGAGGAGATCCGCGCCGTGAAGGAGGCCTCGGGCGACGCGCGCCTGAAGGTCATCTTCGAGACCGGCGAGCTGTCCACGTACGACAACATCCGCCGCGCCTCCTGGCTCGGCATGATCGCCGGCGCGGACTTCATCAAGACCTCCACCGGCAAGGTCGGCGTCAACGCCACGCCGCCGAACACCCTGCTCATGCTGGAGGCGGTGCGCGACTTCCGCGCGCAGACCGGGGTGCAGGTCGGGGTGAAGCCCGCGGGCGGCATCCGGACCACCAAGGACGCCATCAAGTTCCTGGTCCTGGTCAACGAGACCGTCGGCGAGGACTGGCTGGACAACCACTGGTTCCGGTTCGGCGCGTCGAGCCTGCTCAACGACCTGCTGATGCAGCGTCAGAAGCTGGCCACCGGACGTTACTCCGGTCCCGACTACGTGACGGTGGACTGATCACGATGACTAAGTTCGAGTACGCACCCGCCCCCGAGTCCCGCTCGGTCGTCGACATCGCGCCGTCCTACGGCCTGTTCATCGACGGCGAGTTCACCGAGGCCGCGGACGGCAAGGTCTTCAAGACCATCTCCCCCGCCTCCGAGGAGGTCCTCTCCGAGATCGCCCAGGCCGGGGCCGAGGACGTGGACCGGGCCGTGAAGGCCGCCCGCAAGGCGTTCGCCTCGTGGTCGGCGCTGCCCGGCGCCGAGCGCGCCAAGTACCTGTTCCGCATCGCGCGGATCATCCAGGAGCGCAGCCGTGAGCTGGCCGTCCTGGAGACCCTGGACAACGGCAAGCCGATCAGGGAGACCCGCGACGCGGACCTCCCGCTGGTCGCCGCGCACTTCTTCTACTACGCGGGCTGGGCGGACAAGCTCGACCACGCCGGCTACGGCGCGAACCCGCGCCCGCTGGGCGTGGCCGGCCAGGTCATCCCGTGGAACTTCCCGCTGCTGATGCTCGCGTGGAAGATCGCCCCGGCGCTCGCCACCGGCAACACGGTGGTCCTCAAGCCCGCCGAGACCACCCCGCTGTCCGCGCTGTTCTTCGCGGACATCTGCCGCCAGGCGGGCCTGCCGAAGGGTGTCGTGAACATCCTCCCCGGGTACGGGGACGCCGGCGCCGCGCTGGTCGAGCACCCGGACGTGAACAAGGTCGCCTTCACCGGCTCCACCGCCGTCGGCAAGGCCATCGCCCGCCAGGTCGCCGGGACGACAAAGAAGGTCACCCTCGAACTGGGCGGCAAGGGCGCCAACATCGTCTTCGACGACGCGCCCATCGACCAGGCCGTCGAGGGCATCGTCACCGGCATCTTCTTCAACCAGGGCCAGGTCTGCTGCGCGGGCTCCCGCCTCCTGGTGCAGGAGTCGGTCCAGGACGAGCTGATGGACGCCCTGAAGCGCCGCCTGTCGACGCTGCGCCTGGGCGACCCGCTGGACAAGAACACCGACATCGGCGCCATCAACTCCGCCGAGCAGCTGGCCCGCATCAAGGCGCTGGCCGAGACGGGCGAGGCCGAGGGCGCCGAGCGCTGGTCCCCGGCGTGCGAGATCCCGACGTCCGGCTTCTGGTTCGCCCCGACGCTGTTCACGGGCGTCACCCAGGCGCACACCATCGCCCGCGACGAGATCTTCGGCCCGGTCCTGTCGGTGCTGACGTTCCGTACGCCGGACGAGGCCGTCGCCAAGGCCAACAACACCCAGTACGGCCTGTCCGCCGGCATCTGGACGGAGAAGGGCTCCCGCATCCTCGCGGTGGCGAACAAGCTCCGCGCGGGCGTCGTGTGGGCCAACACGTTCAACAAGTTCGACCCGACCTCGCCCTTCGGCGGCTACAAGGAGTCGGGCTTCGGCCGCGAGGGCGGCCGCCACGGCCTGGAGGCGTACCTCGATGTCTGACAAGACAGAACACAACCGTCTGAGCGTCTTCAAGACCTACAAGCTGTACGTCGGGGGCAAGTTCCCCCGCAGCGAGAGCGGCCGGGTGTACGAAGTGCAGGACCACAAGGGCAAGTGGCTGGCCAACGCGCCGCTCTCCTCCCGCAAGGACGCCCGTGACGCGGTCGTCGCGGCGCGCAAGGCGTTCGGCGGCTGGTCCGGCGCGACCGCGTACAACCGCGGCCAGGTCCTCTACCGCGTCGCCGAGATGCTGGAGGGACGCAAGGGCCAGTTCGTGCACGAGGTGGCGCACGCGGAGGGGCTGTCCAAGTCCAGGGCGGCCGAGGTCGTCGAGGCGGCCGTCGACCGCTGGGTCTGGTACGCGGGCTGGACCGACAAGATCGGCCAGGTCGTGGGCGGGGCGAACCCGGTCGCGGGCCCGTTCTTCAACCTGTCCACTCCCGAGCCGACCGGCGTGGTCGCGGTCGTCGCGCCCCGCGAGTCGTCGTTCCTCGGCCTGGTGTCCGTCGTCGCCCCGGTGATCGCCACCGGCAACACGGCGATCGTCGTCGCCTCCGAGAAGGCGCCGCTCCCGGCGCTGTCCCTGGGTGAGGTGCTGGCCACCTCCGACCTGCCGGGCGGGGTCGTCAACGTCCTGTCGGGCAGGGCGGCCGAGATCGCCGCGCCGCTCGCCGCGCACCAGGACGTCAACGCCATCGACCTGACGGGCGCCGACGCCGGGCTGGCCCGCGAGCTGGAGATCGCCGCCGCGGACAACCTCAAGCGCGTCCTGCGCCCGGCGGCCGTGGACGGCGAGGACTTCACCGCCGACCCGGGCACGCACCGGCTGACCGCGTTCCTGGAGACCAAGACCGTCTGGCACCCCACCGGCTCCCTGGGTGCCTCCGGGTCCTCGTACTGACCGGGACCCCCGTGAGCGAACGGCTCCGTCTCCCCTCCGTCCGGGGGAGGCGGAGCCGTTCTCCGTGCGGGGCCCCTCTTAGCCCGGGACGACGCCACCCAGCAGCGGTCCGGCGACCGGCAGGTTCGGGGCGCTCGTCAACGAGCCGGTCAGCATCGTCGTGTCGACCGGGCGGAAGTCGCTGACCTGCGTTCCGACACCGTTGTTGAGCGGGTCCACGCCCGTCTGCGCGAGCGGGTTCACCTTCAGGTTCTTCGCCACGCCCGTCACGTGCGGGACCGCGCCCATCGTCCCCTCCAGGGCCGCCTGGGGGTCCGTCTGGGGCAGCTGGGGCACCTGCGGCGGCTGGACCACGGCGTGCGCGGCGCCCCCGGTGACCCCGAGCGCGGCGCCCAGCGCCGAGACGGTGAGCCCGGCCTTCAGCAAGGTTTGACGTGTCATGGAAGCTCCTGCCACCTGCGTAACCTGTCGGGTACGCACCGTATTTGACATGTGATGCTGGATACCAACGGGTCCCTTGCGGGGTCCCCCGACCGGGTCAATGGTTCACACTGGTGTCCCGTGAGTTCCCAACCGATCCCGACCCGCGTCGTGCTGCTCGCGGGCCCCTCCGGCTCCGGCAAGTCCTCCCTCGCGGCCCGCACCGGCTTGCCCGTGCTGCGCCTCGACGACTTCTACAAGGAGGCCGACGACCCGACGCTCCCGCTCGTGCCCGGGAGCACGGACGTCGACTGGGACTCCCCGCTGTCCTGGGACGCGGACGCGGCCGTGGCGGCCATCGTGGAGCTGTGCGCCACCGGGCGCACGGCCGTGCCGGTGTACGACATCGCCACCAGCTCGCGCGTCGACCACGACGTCCTCGACATCGAGCGCACACCGCTGTTCGTCGCCGAGGGCATCTTCGCGGCGGACGTCGTGGAGCGGTGCCAGGAACTCGGCGTCCTGGCGGACGCCCTGTGCCTGCGCGGCCGGCCGTCCACCACGTTCCGCCGCCGGCTGGTGCGGGACCTGCGCGAGGGCCGCAAGTCGGTGCCGGTCCTGCTGCGCCGGGGCTGGCGCCTGATGCGAGCGGAGCGTTCGATCGTCACCCGCCAGACCGCCCTGGGCGCCCACCCCTGCGACAAGGCCGAGGCGCTGGGCCGTCTCGCCGCCGCCGCGGCCGGCCGCCACCGCGCCCCGGTGACCCCGGCGCCCCCGCTGACCGCTCCAGCCCCCCGCGCCCCGGAACCGGCGTAATCCGGACGCCCCCGAGGGCACGGGCCGCGAACGCGGAGCGGGGCCGGACAAGACCCCCCGTCTTGTCCGGCCCCGCGCCTTCCCCGTTACCCCCGTGTCCCCCCGGGGCCCCCGTCCCCGCAGAGGCCCTCTTCCCCGTTCAACCGGTCGCCGTCTCCCCCGAAACCGCGACCGGCCCCCCTGCCTTCAGGCCACGAGCTGGCCGAAGGACTCCTCTTCGTCACGGCCGAAGCTGAGGACCTCGTCCTCGCGCAGCCGGCGCAGGGAGCGCCAGATGCTCGACTTCACCGTGCCGACGCTGATGTCCAGGATCTCCGCGATCTCCGGGTCCGTGCGGCCCTCGTAGTACCGCAGCACCAGCATCGTGCGCTGCAGTTCGGGCAGCCGGGCGAGCGCCTGCCAGAGCACGGCGCGCAGTTCGGTGCCGCGCATCGCGTCGGTGTCGCCGGCCGCCTCGGGGAGTTCCTCGGTCGGGTACTCGTCGATCTTCCGCCGCCGCCAGGCGCTGATGTGCAGGTTCGTCATGGTGCGGCGCAGGTAGCCGCCGACCGCCGCCTTGTCGCTGATGCGCTCCCAGGCGCGGTACGTCGAGAACAGCGCGCTCTGGAGCAGGTCCTCGGCCTCGAACCGGTCGCCGGTGAGGTGGTAGGCGGTGGCGTACAGGGAGGCGCGGCGCTCGCGCACGTAGGCGGTGAACTCCGCCTCCGTGAGGCTCGTCCGCTCTCCCGTTGCCTCCCCGTACCCCGCTCCCCCGTCAGACACGGCGACCATGTAGGGCGCCTTGTGCTGACGCCCGGCGCTGCGAACGCACCCCCGCGAGTTCACCGCGCCGGACTTCTCCGTGCTCCGCGTGACGTCGTGGAGACGCGTGACAACTGCGCTTGAGGTGGTGCTGTGCAGTGCGTTCATCTCGCGCCCCCCGTCGGTTGGAGTCTGCTCCGGTCCTTGTGCCCATGACTCTGCCCGGGCCACTTCACACCGGTGTCCGCCGTCTGTCACAGACCTGTCACAGGCCCCACCGGTCGATCTGTCCGGCCCCCATGGGACAGAATGACGGCGTGCCTTTCCTGTTGCTGATCGAGGACGACGATTCCATCCGCACGGCCCTCGAACTCTCGCTGTCACGCCAGGGCCACAGAGTGGCCACCGCGGCGACGGGCGAGGACGGCCTGAAACTGCTGCGTGAGCAGCGGCCGGACCTGATCGTGCTGGACGTGATGCTGCCCGGCATCGACGGTTTCGAGGTGTGCCGCCGGATCCGGCGCACCGACCAGTTGCCGATCATCCTGCTGACCGCGCGCAGCGACGACATCGACGTCGTGGTCGGGCTGGAGTCCGGCGCGGACGACTACGTCGTCAAGCCGGTGCAGGGCCGGGTGCTGGACGCGCGGATCCGGGCGGTGCTGCGGCGCGGCGAGCGGGAGTCCACGGACTCCGCGACGTTCGGGTCGCTGGTGATCGACCGCTCGGCGATGACCGTGACGAAGAACGGTGAGGACCTCCAGCTGACGCCGACGGAGCTGCGGCTGCTGCTGGAGCTGTCCCGCCGGCCGGGTCAGGCGCTGTCCCGCCAGCAGTTGCTGCGGCTGGTGTGGGAGCACGACTACCTGGGCGACTCGCGGCTGGTGGACGCGTGCGTCCAGCGGCTGCGGGCGAAGGTGGAGGACGTGCCGTCGTCGCCGACGCTGATCCGTACGGTCCGTGGTGTGGGCTACCGGCTGGACGTGCCTGCGTGAGGCGGACGAGTCTGCGGCTCCGTCTCGTCGTGGTGTTCGCCCTGGTCGCGCTGACCGCCGCCGCGTCGGCGTCGGGCATCGCGTACTGGCTCAACCGTGAGGCGGTGCTCCAGCGGACGCAGGATTCCGCGCTGAACGACTTCCGGCAGGAGATGCAGCGGCGGGCGGCGACGCTGCCGTTGCGGCCGACGGAGGAGGAGCTGCGGCGGACGGCGGAGGAGATGTCGTCCGGCGGGGTCGGGTACGGCGTGGTGCTGCTGGGCGAGCGGGCCGCGGGCAAGCCGATCGCGGGGGTGTCGGACCCGGACCGGTTCACGATGGACGACGTGCCGATGGAGCTGCGGGCGGCGGTCAACGAGCGGCAGGAGGTGGGGGACGGCAACGAGTTCCCGTACCACCTGTTCTGGCAGCGGACCACGCGGGACGGCACGCCGTACCTGGTGGGCGGGACGCGGATCGTGGGCGGCGGGCCGACGGGGTACATGCTCAAGTCGCTGGAGCCGGAGCGGCAGGACCTCAATTCGCTGGCCTGGTCGCTGGGGATCGCGTCGGCGCTGGCGCTGATCGGTTCGGCGCTGCTCGCGCAGGCCGCGGCGACGACCGTGCTGAAGCCGGTGCACCGGCTCGGTGAGGCGGCGCGGCGGCTGGGCGAGGGCCGGCTGGACACCCGGCTGCGAGTGTCGGGCACGGACGAACTGGCCGATCTGTCGCGGACGTTCAACAGTGCCGCGGAGAGCCTGCAGAAGAAGGTCGCGGACATGAGCGCGCGGGAGGAGTCGAGCCGGCGCTTCGTGGCGGACATGTCGCACGAGCTGCGTACGCCGCTGACCGCGCTGACGGCCGTGACGGAGGTGCTGGAAGAAGAGGAGGACAGCCTCGATCCGATGATCGCTCCGGCGGTCGCGCTGGTCGTCAGTGAGACGCGGCGGCTGAACACGCTGGTGGAGAACCTGATGGAGGTCACGCGCTTCGACGCGGGCACGGCACGGCTGGTCCTGGACGACGTCGACGTGGTCGACCAGGTCACGGCGTGCATCGACGCGCGGGCCTGGCTGGACGCGGTGGAGCTGGACGCCGAGCGCGGGATCGTGGCGCGGCTCGATCCGCGCCGCCTCGACGTGATCCTGGCGAACCTGATCGGCAACGCGCTCAAGCACGGCGGGTCGCCGGTGCGGGTCGCGGTGCGGACGGCGGACGACGACCTGTTCATCGAGGTGCGCGACCACGGTCCCGGCATCCCCGAGGACGTGCTGCCGCACGTCTTCGACCGGTTCTACAAGGCGAGCGCGTCACGGCCGCGTTCGGAGGGCTCGGGGCTGGGCCTGTCGATCGCGATGGAGAACGCCCTGATCCACGGCGGGGACATCACGGCGGCGAACTCGCCGGACGGTGACGGCGCGGTGTTCGTGCTGCGGCTGCCGCGGGACGCGTCCCGGACGGGCGACGGCCCGGCGGCCGGGGAGGACGGGCAGGAGGGTGGCGGTGATGAGGGTGCGTGAGCGGCGGGCCGCGGTGGCGCTCGCGGGGTTCGCCGTGGTCGCCGCCGTCGCCACCGGCTGCGGGATTCGTACGACGTCGGTGCCGGTCGACGCGGGTGCCGCGCCGTCGCGGCTGCCGTGCAGCGTGTCGGGCGAGGACGTCGAGCCGCGGGCGCAGGCGCAGCAGGTGCCGGTGCGGGTGTTCCTGGTGTGCGCGTCCGGTCTGGAGGCGGTGGACCGCACGGTGGCGGAGACCGGTGACAAGGATCCGGCGGGCAGCCGGGTCGCGGTGGCGCGGGCATTGCTGAACCAGCTGCTCGCGGAGCCCGCGCCGGGTGAGCGCGAGGCGGGGTTCACCACGTCCGTGGAGGGGCCGCTGACGGTGTCGGCGGGCCGCGAGGGCGACCCGGAGGGGGCGCTGCGGCTGAGCCGCCAGCCGGAGGACCTGCCCGCGGCGGCGCTGTCGCAGATCGTGTGCACGTACGCGGAGAACGGGTCGACGGCCGACGGTGGGACGGCGCTGCTCGGGGGCCCGGGTTCGTACCCGGTCCGGCGTTACGCGTGCTCGGCGCAGTTGCGGGAGCGTCCGGACTCGGCGGTCCCGACCCGGCCGGCGGCCTGACGCAGGCGGCCGGGGGCGGAACCGATCGTGCCGGTCGGCGCGTCTTGGGGGGCGTGCAGCGTCATGGTTCGGGCGGCAGTGCCGCCATCCGCTTCCGCACGGCGGGGCTCGTCCTCCTCGCCGCCCATCTTGTGCTCGTGGCGTGGCTGACGCTGCGGCCGCGGGACGTGATGTGGGTGACGGCCGCGAATCTGGAGCCCCTGGCGGGGATCAAGGCCGATCTGGCGATGGGTCCGCTGGAGGCCGCGAGACGGATCGGTGAGGGTCTGCTGCTGCTGGCCCCGCTGGGGGTGCTGCTGCCGATGGCCGGTGGCCGGCTGGACGTGTCCCCGTGGGCGTCGCTGGCCCGTACGGTCATGGCGGGCGTCCTGGTGTCGCTGGGCATCGAGCTGGTGCAGACGGCGGTGCCGGGCCGGGTCGTGGACGTCGACGCGCTGTTGCTGAACACCGCGGGCGTGGCGCTGGCGCACCTGGCGGTGGTGCCCGCGTGGCGGGGGCGGCTGCGGCGCCGTCAGGGCGGGCCGGGGCGTGGGCGCCGGCCGGCCGGGGGCGGCGGCCGGGGTCACACGGTGGGAATGCTCAGGGACGATGTCTCTCAGGGTGCGACCCCGAGGATTCCCAGGGTCGGCATCGCCCCGTAGTCCGACGTTTTGTCCGGGGCATCCGGGCGAGGATGGGGTTATCCGAAAGGTACGACTTCTCTTCGCGAAGGAGCCCACCATGGCCGCACTTGTCCGCCCTCGTGACGGAAAGATGATCGGCGGAGTGTGCGCGGCGCTGGCTCGGCGCTTCGGCACCTCCGCGACGACGATGCGCGTGATCTTCGTGGCGTCGTGTCTGCTGCCGGGACCGCAGTTCCTGCTCTACCTGGCGCTGTGGATACTGCTGCCGTCCGAGAAGGCCGCCAAGCCGGCCTGGTAGTCGTCGCGCGCACACGAAGGGGGCGCCCGCCTGGGTAAGGCGGGCGCCCCCTTCGGCTCGTACGGATGCCGCCGGGTCAGGCGCCGAGGCCGGCGACCGGGAGGGTGCCGCCGATAGGCAGGCCGCCGAGGAGGCCGGTGGCGGCGGCCGGGTCGATGGGCAGGCCCTGGAGAGAGGCGTTCTGCGTGGCGGCGCCCGCCAGTCCCTGGCCGGTGGCCAGCAGCTCGGTGGCGTTGTTCGGGGCCTGCTCGACGGCGGACTGGACGACCGGCACCGCGGTGGCGGTGGCGGCGCCCAGCGCGGCGCTGGTGGGCGTCGTGGTGGCCGCGGAGGCGGTGCCGGCGGCGGCAGCGGCGAACGCGGCACCGAGAGCGGCGGCACCGAGGGTCTTGGCGGACTGCTTCATCAGAATGTCGTCCTTGGGAGAACTCGGGGAAAGATGAGCGGCTCAGCAACTTAGCCATCGCCCCGCAAGCCCCGCAAACATCCGCGACGGCCAGGTCATGGAATTTCCCGACCGTTCGCGGAGACCCTGTTTCAGGGCGTCTTCGGCACGGAACCGCTGGTCGTGACGGTCTGCCGGAACAGCCATTCGGACTTCAACTCGGCATATCCGGGCTTGATCACGTCACTGATCATCGCCAGCCGTTCATCGAAAGGAATGAATGCTGATTTCATCGCATTGACGGTGAACCACTGCATGTCGTCGAGCGTGTAGCCGAACGTCTCGGTCAGCAGCTCGAATTCACGGCTCATGCTCGTGCCCGACATCAAGCGGTTGTCGGTGTTGACCGTGGCCCGGAAGTGCAGGGAGCGCAACAGCCCGATGGGGTGCTCGGCGTACGAGGCGGCGGCACCGGTCTGCAGGTTGGAGGTCGGGCACAGCTCCAGCGGGACGCGCTTGTCGCGTACGTACGCGGCGAGGCGGCCGAGCGTGACGGTGCCGTCCTCGGCGACCTGGATGTCGTCGATGATGCGCACGCCGTGGCCGAGGCGGTCGGCGCCGCACCACTGGAGCGCCTGCCAGATGGACGGCAGTCCGAAGGCCTCGCCCGCGTGGATGGTGAAGTGGTTGTTCTCGCGCTTGAGGTACTCGAAGGCGTCGAGGTGCCGGGTGGGCGGGAAGCCGGCCTCGGCGCCCGCGATGTCGAAGCCGACGACGCCGTTGTCCCGGTAGCGGTTGGCGAGTTCGGCGATCTCCAGCGCCCGGGCGGCGTGCCGCATGGCGGTGAGCAGCGCGCCCACCCGGATGCGGTGGCCGCTCTCGCGGGCGCGGCGCTCCCCGAGGCGGAACCCCTCGTTGACGGCCTCGACGACCTCTTCGAGGGTGAGGCCCTTCTCCAGGTGCTGCTCCGGGGCGTACCGCACCTCCGCGTACACCACACCGTCCTCGGCGAGGTCCTCGGCGCACTCGGCGGCGACACGGACGAGGGCCTCACGGGTCTGCATGACGGCGCAGGTGTGCGCGAAGGTCTCCAGGTAGCGCTCCAGCGAACCGGAGTCGGCGGCCTCGCGGAACCAGATGCCGAGCTTGTCCGGCTCGCGCTCGGGCAGCGACGTGTAGCCGGTGGCGTCGGCGAGGTCGATGATGGTGCCGGGGCGCAGACCGCCGTCCAGGTGGTCGTGGAGCAGCACCTTGGGGGCTCGGCGGATCTGGTCCGCGGTGGGGATGTCGGGTGTCTGGCTCGTCATTTTCGAACTCTAGCCCCTACGCGCGTAGAAGGCGCGTCCCGTGCGCGTCGATACGTAACAGTGACCACGAGTACCGATCGCGTGCACGTCGTCTTCTGAGACTGTTCTGCCATGGCACACCACGCACTCGTAGGTACGGGAGGGGCGCGGGCGCCCAGGCTGGGCCGGCCCGTCGGGTCGTCCGTCGCGGCGGTGGGCGGCGTGGTGCTGCTCCTGCCGGACGGGGAGCCGGTCTCGGGGCGCGGCCCGTCGCCGGGCGCCCACGCGGCGGCCGTTCCACTGGCCCGCGGCCTGGCGCGCGCCGGCCGGGCGGACGGCCTGGTGGCCCATGTGGTGCGGTACCGGGGGCGCGGCTGGAACGGCGCGGACGCGCGGCTCGCGGCGGACGCGCGGTGGGCGGTCTCGGAGGTCGTACGCCGGTACGGCGACGTCCCGGTCTGCCTCGCCGGGCGCGGCATGGGCGGCCGGGCGGCGCTGCGCGCGGCGGGCCACACGGCCGTCAACGCGGTGCTGGCCCTCGCCCCTTGGCTGCCGGAGGACGACGTGGCGGCGGCACCCGAACCGGTGAAGCAGCTCGCCGGGCGCCGGGTCGTGGTGGTGCACGGCACGAACGACCGCCGTACGGATCCGGAGCTGTCGTACCGGCTGGCGGAGCGCGCGAAGAAGACGAACCGCGACACGTGCCGTTTCGAGGTCCACTCGGACGGCCACGCGCTGCGCGAGCACCGGGACGAAGTGCGCGCGCTGGCCGCCGACTTCGTGCTGGGCGCCCTCTTCGGCCACCCCTTCGCCCGCCCCCTGGCCGACGCCTTCGCCGCTCCCCCGCCCCTGGGCCTGCGGATGCCGCTGGCCTCGGGTTTCGGCAAGGCGCGGGGGCGGTAGCGGCGGCCTACTCCGGTTCGCCGAGGAGGCGGCCGCGGCGGGAGAGCAGGAAGCGTTTGAAGGCGGCGACCGGTGGGGTGTCGGGGTGGCCGTCCAGCCAGGCGACGCCGATCTCGCGGGCCGCGCGGGGCGCGGTGACGGTCAGTTCGACGACGCCGGGGCGGGGCACGGCCGGGGGCGGGAGGAGGGCGACGCCGAGGCCCGCGGCGACCAGGCCGCGCAGGGTCTCGGCCTCCTCGCCCTCGAACGCGATCCGGGGGGTGAAGCCCGCCTCGGCGCACAGCGCGTCGGTGATGCGGCGCAGCCCGTAGCCGGGTTCCAGGGTGACGAACGTTTCGTCGGCGGCCTCCGCGAGGCGGACGCGCTTGCGGCCCGCCAGGCGGTGGTCGTCCGGGACGACGAGCCGCAGCCGCTGCTCGTCCAGCCGGCGGGCGACCAGGTCGGGGGCGTCCGGGACGGGCGAGGTCAGGCACAGGTCCAGGTCGCCGGCGCGCAGCCGTTCGATCATGGCCTCGCCGTAGTTCTGGACGAGCGTGAAGCGCACGCGGGGGTGGTCGACCCGGAAGGCGCGGATCAGCCCGGGGACGGTCTCCGAGCCCATGGTGTGGAGGAACCCGAAGGCGACCCGCCCCGCCGAGGGGTCGGCGTCCACCCGTACCGCGTCGGCGGACCGCTCCACCTCCGCGAGCGCCCGCTCGGCGGAGGCCAGGAAGGTGCGGCCCGCCGGGGTGAGCGACACGGTGCGGCCCTTGCGGGCGAACAGCGCGACCCCGAGGTCCTCCTCCAGGCGGACCACGGCCCGGGACAGCGTGGACTGCGGCACGCCTAGGTCCTGCGCGGCGCGCGTCACGTGCTCGTGACGGGCCACCGCCGCGAAGTACGCGAGCCGGGGCGCGAGCAGCAGGCCCATGTCTTCTTCGTTACTGTTCGGTGACAGCCACTTCCGTGAGCTGTGGTTATGCGCCATGGGAACGATTAAAGCCGTTCCATGCATTGGACGCATGAAGCGGTCGTGCCTACGGTCGACCTATGCCTTCCGCCAGTACCAAGGCGGCCGCCACCGACGCGGTCGCCGACACCCGCCTTTCCCCCGGCCGACCCGGCTACCGCCGGATGAGCTTCGCGCTCTTCGCCGCCGGAGTGGCCACCTTCGCCCTCCTCTACTCCACGCAGGCCCTGCTCCCGGCCATCTCCGCCGACTTCGGCGTGAGCGCCTCGGCCGCCAGCTGGACCGTGTCCGCCGCGACCGGCGCGCTCGCCCTGTGTGTCCTGCCGCTGAGCGCCCTGTCCGAGCGGTTCGGCCGCCGCACCCTGATGACCGGCTCCCTCGTGGTCGCCGTGGTCGTCGGGCTGCTCGTACCGTTCGCGCCGAGCCTGGAGTGGCTGGTGGCGCTGCGCGCCGTGCAGGGCGCCGCGCTCGCGGGACTGCCCGCGTCGGCGATGGCGTACCTCGCGGAGGAGGTGCGGCCCAAGGCGCTGGTCGCCGCGATCGGGCTGTTCGTGGCGGGCAACAGCATCGGCGGGATGAGCGGCCGGATCGTCACCGGGTGGGCGGCCCAGCTGTGGGGCTGGCGCGCCGCGCTCGCGGCGGTCGGGCTGATGGCCCTGGTGTGCGCCGTGGTGTTCCGGCTGATGATCCCGAGGGCCCGGCACTTCTCGCCCGGCCCGCTCAGCCCGCGCGCGCTGGCGAGGACCGTGCGCACCCACCTGTCCGACCCGCTGCTGATGCGCCTGTACGCGATCGGCGCGCTGTTCATGACGGTCTTCGGCGCCGTGTACACGGTGATCGGCTACCGGCTGGTCGAGGCGCCGTTCTCGCTGCCGCAGGGCGTGGTCGGCTCGATCTTCCTGGTCTACCTGGTCGGTACGGTCTCGTCGGCCGCGGCCGGCCGGCTGGTCGGCCGCATGGGGCGGCGCGGCGCGCTGTACCTGGCGGTGACCACGACGGCGGCGGGCCTGCTGCTGTCCCTGTCGGACGCGCTGTCGATGGTGCTGCTCGGCCTCGTCCTGATCACGGCCGGGTTCTTCGCCGGGCACGCGGTCGCCTCGTCGTCGGTGAGCCGGACCGCGAGGACCGGCCGGGCGCAGGCGTCGGCGCTGTACCAGTCGGCGTACTACCTGGGCAGCAGCGCGGGCGGCACGCTCGGCGCGGTCGCCTTCCACGCCGGCGGCTGGGCCGGCACGGTCCTGCTGGGCCTGGTCGCGGTCCTCGGCGTGGTGTCGCTGACCCTGTACGGGACGCACGCCGCGCGGGTGGAGAACCGGAAATCCCGCGAGACGTACAACCGCGCGGCTGCCGCGAGCGTCCTAAGGGCATAAGCAACAGCAGGGGCTCCAAGGGGAGTGGTGAACGTGGGTGGGACACGCAGACGGGTGGGGGCCGCGCTCGGCGTCGCGGGCATGATCGTGCCGCTGACGGTGGCGCTGGGCGCGTCACCGGCGCAGGCGGCGTCGTGCACGACGTCGACCGGGCCGTACCAGAAGCAGGTCGAGAAGTTCATGGGCCGGCCGGTGGACGGGAAGCAGTCCGCGGCCGACTGCAAGGCGATACAGACGTTCCAGCGGTGGCACGGGATCACTCCGACCATCGGGTACGCCGGGGAGGTCACCTGGCGCACGATGAACACGATCAACCAGCAGCGCGCGGCGGGCAAGAACCCGAACGCGGCCAAGGCGTGCCCCACCAACAAGGGCCGCATCGCGTGCGTGGACCTGACCCGGCAGCTGAGCTGGATCCAGGACGGCGCCAAGCTGGTGTACGGGCCGGTGCCGGTGCGGACCGGGCGGGACAAGTACGAGACGCGTACCGGCTCGCGGAAGATCTACCACCGCAACATCAACCACTGGTCGACGCTCTACGACGTGCGCATGCCGTACGCGCAGTTCTTCGACGGCGGGCAGGCCTTCCACTCGGTCGGCGTGTCGATGTACAACCCGCCCGGTTCGCGCGGCTGCGTCAACATGCGCACCGCGGACGCCAAGGCGTACTGGAACATGCTGAAGAACGGCGACGACGTGTTCGTCTACGGGCGCAAGCCCGGAACCTGACCCGCGTTGTCAGTCCCCTGCGGTAGCTTCCGTGAAGAGGCATGGGAAGCGCGACAGGGGTGGACGCGATGACGGGTGCGGCGGGCGACGTTGCGGAGCTGGAGCAGTACCGGACCGAGCTGACCGGGTACTGCTACCGGATGCTGGGATCGGCCTTCGAGGCGGAGGACGCCGTCCAGGACACGATGGTCCGGGCGTGGCGGAGCTTCGAGAAGTTCGAGGGCCGGTCCTCGGTGCGCTCCTGGCTGTACCGGATCGCGACGAACGTCTGCCTGGACGCGCTGAACGCGGGCAACAGGCGGGCGCGTCCGATGGACCTGACGGCGCCGGTGCCGGTGGCGAAGGCACAGCTGAACTCGCGCCCCGAGGTCACCTGGCTGGAGCCGGTGCCGGACGGGCGGGTGCTGCCGACGGTGGCCGACCCGGCGGAGGCGGCGGTGGCGAAGGAGACGGTGCGGCTGGCGTTCGTCGCCGCGCTCCAGCACCTGCCGCCCAAGCAGCGGGCGGTGCTGATCCTGCGCGAGGTGCTGGCCTGGAGGGCGAGCGAGGTCGCCGAGCTGCTGGGCACGTCGGTGGCCTCGGTGAACAGCGCGCTCCAGCGGGCGCGGGCGACGCTCGCGGAGTCCGAGCCGGCGGCCACCGACACGGCCGACCCGCTCGACGAGGAGCAGAAGAAGCTCCTGGACCGCTATGTGGCCGCCTTCGAGGGGTACGACATGGCGGCGCTGACCGCCCTGCTCCACGAGGACGCCACGCTCTCCATGCCGCCGTACGACCTGTGGCTGCGGGGCCACGACGACATCGTGGGCTGGATGCTGGGGGTCGGCGAGGTGTGCCGGGGCTCGCGCCTGGTGCCGGTGGTCGCCAACGGCACGCCGGCGTTCGCGCACTACCACCCGGACCCGGAGGGCGGCTTCAGCCCCTGGGCGCTCATGGTCATCGAGATCGCGGACGGGAAGGTCTCGGGCATCACGTCGTTCCTGGACGTGCAGCGCTGGTTCCCGCTGTTCGACCTTCCGGAGCGGCTGGAGGCGTCGCCGGAGGGGTGACCAGGAGCAGGTCGGCCAGCCCGACCAGCTCCAGCAGGGCCCGCAGGGCGGGCTGTGCGTCGCGCACGGTCATCCGGCGGCCCCGCCGCTGAGCGGTGAGGCGGAGCCGGGCGAGGGCCTCGACGGTGGCGAGGTTCGGCCGGGTGACGGCGCCGACGTCGCAGACGACGTCGGGGCCGTCGCGCTCACCGAGGAGCGCGGCCAGTTCCTCACAGAGGCGGGGGACGTCGGCGGGATCGATCAGGCCGGCGACGCGGAAGACTTCCGGATCCGTGGTGTCCACATGGGAAGAGACCCGCGCGGGGCGCGGAACTCATCGATGGCCGCCCGATCGCGGGCGGATCAGCCGAAGGGGAAGGCGCTGGTCTCCACGGTGAGGCCGAAGGGGGCGGGGAGACGGATGTCCTCGCCGAACTTCACCGTCACGAGGACGCGGTAGACGTCGCCCTCGGGCTCTCCGTAGAGGGTGACGGCCGGTCCGGTGGGAGCGAAGCGGTCGATGAGCAGGTAGAACGGGACCTTGGCCTCCGCGTACGCGGCGGCCTTGTTCAACCGGTCGTGGCTGGCATTCGAGCGGGACGTGATGTCCACGACCAGTTCGGCAGCCGTGAGGGGAGCGGCCTCGCTCCCCTCCAGCTCGACCACGGCACTCTCCGGGATGACGACCAGATCCGGAACGAAGAGACGCCCGCGCGAGGGGTGGGCGACGCCCAGCGTCTGGTAGACGCCCAAGTCGTCGGGAACGGCGGTCTCCTTCTGCGGCTGTGACACCGATCCCAGCATGCCGAACGGGACCGACGGCCGCCCATCGGTCCCGTTCACCCGTACGAGGTCAGGCGATGCGTTCCAGCACGACCGGGGTCGGCTCGTACGCGGTGCCCGCGGCGGCGATGTCGTACGTGCCGTCCAGGGACTTCAGGGCGTAGTCGAACTTCTCCGGGGTGTCCGTGTGCAGGGTCAGCAGCGGCTGGCCGGCCGTGACGGTGTCGCCCGGCTTGGCGTGCAGCTCGACGCCGGCGCCCGCCTGGACCGGGTCCTCCTTGCGGGCGCGGCCCGCGCCGAGGCGCCAGGCGGCGACGCCGACGCCGTACGCGTCGAGGCGGGTGAGGACGCCCGAGGAGGGGGCGGTGACGACGTGCTGTTCGCGGGCGACGGGGAGGGTGGCGTCCGGGTCGCCGCCCTGGGCGGAGATCATGCGGCGCCAGACGTCCATCGCGGAGCCGTCGGCGAGGGCCTTCGCCGGGTCGGCGTCCTTGATGCCGGCCGCGTCGAGCATCTCGCGGGCGAGCGCGATGGTCAGCTCCACGACGTCGGCGGGGCCGCCGCCGGCGAGGACCTCGACGGACTCGCGGACCTCCAGGGCGTTGCCCGCGGTCAGGCCGAGCGGGGTCGCCATGTCGGTGAGGAGGGCGACGGTCTTCACGCCGTGGTCGGTGCCCAGGCCCACCATGGTGGAGGCCAGCTCGCGGGCGTCGTCGATGTTCTTCATGAAGGCGCCGGAGCCGACCTTCACGTCCAGGACCAGCGAGCCGGTGCCCTCGGCGATCTTCTTGGACATGATCGAGGACGCGATCAGCGGGATCGCCTCGACGGTGCCGGTGACGTCGCGCAGCGCGTACAGCTTCTTGTCGGCGGGGGCGAGGCCGTCACCGGCCGCGCAGATGACCGCGCCGGTGGTGTCGAGGACGTTCAGCATCTCCTCGTTGGAGAGCAGGGCGCGCCAGCCGGGGATGGATTCCAGCTTGTCGAGCGTGCCGCCGGTGTGGCCGAGGCCCCGGCCGGAGAGCTGCGGCACGGCGGCGCCGCACGCGGCGACCAGCGGGGCGAGCGGCAGCGTGATCTTGTCTCCGACGCCGCCGGTGGAGTGCTTGTCGGCGGTGGGCCGGGACAGGGAGGAGAAGTCCATGCGCTCGCCGCTCGCGATCATCGCGGCGGTCCAGCGGGCGATCTCCGTACGGTTCATGCCGTTCAGCAGGATCGCCATCGCGAGCGACGACATCTGCTCGTCGGCGACCTCGCCGCGCGTGTAGGCGTCGATGACCCAGTCGATCTGCTCGGGGCTCAGCTCGCCCCGGTCCCGCTTGGTGCGGATGACGGAAATCGCGTCCATGGCGTAGGTGGTTCCTTCCAGCGGGTGGGACTGTCCTGTGCGCGACTCTACGCGCATAGAGAAGACGGGGGGAGAAGGACGACCCCTCCGCGGACAGCGCGGAAGGGTCGTCCCGTTTCACCGCAGGTGCTGCGGTCCGAACGCCTGCGGCAGCATCTCGGCGAGCGTCAGCACGCCCGCCGGGGTGTCCAGCAGCAGCTCGTCGCCGCCGAACTCGTACAGCAGCTGGCGGCAGCGGCCGCACGGCACCAGCACCCGGCCGTGGCCGTCGACGCACACGAAGTGCGTCAGCCGGCCGCCGCCGGTGGCCTGGAGCTGGGAGACCAGCCCGCACTCGGCGCACAGGCCGACGCCGTACGAGGCGTTCTCGACGTTGCACCCGGTCACCGTGCGCCCGTCGTCGGCGAGGGCGGCCGCGCCCACCGCGTAGCCCGAGTAGGGGGCGTACGCGTGGGACATGGCCTCGCGGGCGGCGGCGCGCAGCGACTCCCAGGCGTCGGGGGTCACTTGCCCTGGCCCTTCTTGTAGGGCATGCCGTCCGCCTTGGGCATCCGCAGCCGCTGCGCGGACAGGGCGAGCACCAGCAGGGTGGTGACGTAGGGCGCGGCGTCCACGAACTGGCTGGGCAGCTTGTCGGTGCCCACGTACCAGACGAAGAGGCCCGCCGAGACGACGGCGGCGATGGCCGCGTTGACGTACTTCTTCTTGTAGAGCTGCCAGACGGCCATCGCCACCAGCAGGATCGCCAGCAGCAGGAGCATCGCGTGGACGTTCTCGGCGCCGCCGCGCAGCTTGAGGCTGTCGGTGAAGCCGAAGAGTCCGGCGCCCAGCGCCATGCCGCCCGGCATCCAGTTGCCGAAGATCATCGCGGCGAGGCCGATGTAGCCGCGCCCGCCGGTCTGGCCCTCCTGGTAGATGCCCGTGGAGACGATCGCGAGGAACGCGCCGCCCAGGCCCGCGAGGGCGCCGGAGACGGTCACGGCGATGTACTTGTACTTGTAGACGTTGACGCCCAGGGACTCGGCGGCGATCGGGTTCTCGCCGCAGGAGCGCAGGCGCAGACCGAAGGCGGTGCGCCACAGGATCCACCAGGTGGCGGGGATCAGCAGCAGGGCGACGACGGTCAGCAGCGACAGGCCGGTGACCAGGCCGCCGAGCACACCGGCGAGGTCCGAGACGAAGAACCAGTGCTTGGCCTGGAGGTCGGCCAGCCCGTCCGACAGACCGGGGATGGTGATCCGGTCGATCGCGTCGATGCGCGGGGACTGCTTGGAGGAGCCGCCCTCGGCCTCGGCGAAGGTGAAGTTGGCCAGGTAGCGGGTGAGGCCGGTGGCCAGGATGGTGATCGCCACACCGGAGACGATGTGGTTGACGTTGAAGGTCACGGTGATGATCGCGTGCAGCAGGCCGCCGAGCGCGCCGCCGACGATGCCGAGCAGGACGCCGGTCCACGGGCCCCACTGGTAGCCGGCCCAGGCGCCGAAGAAGGTGCCGAGGATCATCATGCCCTCGAGGCCGATGTTGACCACGCCGGCCCGCTCGGACCACAGACCGCCCAGACCGGCCAGACCGATCGGCACGGCGAGCTGGAGGGCGCCCGCGACCTGTCCCACCGAGGTGAGGTCGTTGGCGCCGCTGATCACCCGGACCAGCGAGAACAGCAGCAGACCGCCCGCGATGATCAGCAGGATGACCGGCAGGGACAGCTTGCGGCGTCCGCCGCCCTTCTTCGGCGCGGTGGCAGCGGCCGAAACCGTGCTCGTGGACTCGCTCATGAGGACACGGCCTCCTTCTTCTTGGCCTGGGCGGCGAGCTCCTCGCCCACCTTCTGCTGCTGCCGGCGGAGCCCGTACTGGCGGACGAGCTCGTAGGACACGACCACCGAGATCACGATCAGGCCCTGCATGATCGTGGCGATCTCCTTCTCGTAGCCGTACTGGTCCAGCGAGGCCGAGGCCTTGTCGAGGAACGCGACGAGCAGGGCGGCGAAGAAGATGCCGATGGGGCTGTTGCGGCCGAGCAGGGCGATGGTGATGCCGGTGAAGCCGATGCCCGCCGGGAAGCTGAAGCTGTAGGTGTGGGTCTGGCCGAGCAGCAGCGGCAGGCCGGTCAGACCGGCGACGGCGCCGGAGATCAGCATGGCGGTGAGCACCATCCGCTTGGCGTCGACACCGCTCGCCTGGGCGGCCGAGTCGCTGGCGCCGGTGGCGCGCAGGTCGAAGCCGAAGCGGGTGCGGTTGAGGACGAACCAGTAGACGATGCCGAGCGCGAAGGCCACGAAGGTGAAGCCGTAGATGGTGCCGCCCTCGACGTCCAGACCGGACATCCAGCCGGACTCGGCGATCTCACCGGTGGTGAGGTCGTTGGAGCCCTCCGCCTGCACACCGAGGTTGGCGGGCAGGATCAGCCAGGCGATGAGGCTGGTGGCGATGGCGTTGAGCATGATCGTCGAGACGACCTCGCTGACGCCGCGGGTGGTCTTGAGGATGCCCGCGATACCGGCCCAGAACGCGCCGACGAACATGGCGACCAGGACGATCAGCAGGACGTGAAGCGGGCCGGGCAGCTCGACGGAGGCGCCGACGACCGCGGCGAGCATCGCCGCGAGGCGGTACTGACCGTCCACGCCGATGTTGAACAGGTTCATCCGGAAGCCGATGGCGACCGCCAGCGCGGCGAGGTAGTACGTACCGGTCTGGTTGAGGATGAGCACCTGGACATCGGTGAACTCGGCGTTCTCCACCATGATCCGGTACGGCTCGAACGGGTTGCGGTCCGACGCCAGCAGCACCACGGAGGTGAGCAGGAAGGCCACGACCAGGGCGAGCGCCGGGCCGGCCAGGCCCAGGAGCATCCGGTCCTTGTCGAATTTCCTCATCGGCCCTCACCGTTCTCGTTGTGCTCGAGGTGGCCGGTGGCGGCGCCGGTCATGGCCGAGCCCAGCTCCTCGGGGGTGATCGTGGCGGGGTCGGCGTCGGCGACCAGCCGGCCGCGGTACATGACCCGCAGGGTGTCGGAGAGCCCGATGAGCTCGTCCAGGTCGGCGGAGATCAGCAGCACCGCCAGGCCCTCGCGGCGGGCCTCTCGGATCTGGTCCCAGATCTGCGCCTGTGCGCCGACGTCCACACCACGGGTGGGGTGGGCGGCGATCAGGAACTTGGGGTTGTGGCTCATCTCGCGGCCGACGATCAGCTTCTGCTGGTTGCCGCCGGACAGGGACGCCGCGGTGACGTCGATGCCGGGGGTGCGCACGTCGTACTCGCGCACGATCCGCTCGGTGTCCTTGCGGGCGCCCTTCGGGTCGAGGATGCCGCGCTTGCTGTTGGGCGCCTCGGTGACGTGGCCGAGGATGCGGTTCTCCCAGAGCGGGGACTCCAGCAGCAGGCCGTGGCGGTGGCGGTCCTCGGGGATGTAGCCGATGCCGCCCTCGCGGCGCTTGCGCGTCGGCGCGGCCGAGATGTCGGCGCCGTCGAGGGTGATGACGCCGCCGTCGAGGGTGCGCAGGCCCATCAGGGCCTCGATCAGCTCCGTCTGGCCGTTGCCCTCGACACCGGCGATGCCCACGACCTCACCCTTGTGGATGGTGAAGTCGATGCCGTCCAGCACCTCGCGGACCACGCCGTCGGGGTCGACGGCGGTCAGCCGCAGGCCGTCGACGGTGAGCATGGGGACGTCCGTGACGGTCGACTCGCGGGTCTCCGGCGACGGCAGCTCGGTGCCGACCATCAGTTCGGCGAGCTGCTTGGTGGTCGTGGTGCGCGGGTCGGCGGTGCCGACGGTCGTGCCGCGCCGGATGACGGTGATGTCGTCGGCGACGGACAGCACCTCGCCCAGCTTGTGCGAGATGAAGATGACGGTGAGGCCCTCGGCCTTCAGCTCGCGGAGGTTCGCGAACAGCGCGTCGACCTCCTGCGGGACGAGCACCGCGGTCGGCTCGTCCAGGATGAGGGTGCGGGCGCCGCGGTAGAGGACCTTGAGGATCTCCACGCGCTGGCGGTCGGCGACACCGAGCTGCTCGACGAGGGCGTCGGGGCGGACGTTCAGGCCGTACGCGTCCGAGATCTCCATGATCTTCTTGCGGGCCTTGGCGCCGATGCCGTGGAGCTTCTCGCCGCCGAGAACGACGTTCTCCAGGACGGTGAGGTTGTCGGCCAGCATGAAGTGCTGGTGCACCATGCCGATACCGGTGGCGATGGCGTCGGCGGGGCTCGAGAAGGAGACCTGCTTGCCGTCGATCGTGATGGTGCCCTCGTCCGGCTTCTGCATGCCGTAGAGGATCTTCATCAGGGTCGACTTGCCGGCACCGTTCTCACCCACGAGGGCGTGCACGGTGCCCTTGCGGATGGTGATGTCGATGTCGTGGTTGGCGACGACGCCGGGGAAGCGCTTGGTGATGCCGCGCAGTTCCACGGCGGGAGCAGCCGGCGGCGTTGACGGACTGGACGCGTTGATGACGCACTCTCCTTGGCGGGGAAGGAGCTTCCGAAGCGGGGGCAGGGGGCGGGGGCGGTACGGGAGCAGGGGCAGGTGCCGAAGTTACCGCGCCACAGAGGGCTCTACGCGCGTAGCGACGGCGAAGGGAAGAAACCCGGGGAGACCCCGGGGTTGTCGGGCCCGGCCCGGACGCGCCGGACGGGACCCGGACATGGTCCGGGTCCGGAGGGACGGTGTGCACCGCCCCTCCGGACCCGCGGAACCATGGTCCCGGCCGCGCGGTTACGGAGCGGTCTTGACCTTGATCGTGCCGGCGATGATGTCGGCCTTGGCCTTGTCCACCGCGGCGGTGACGGCGGTCAGCTTGGTGAAGGCCGGGTTGGAGGTGGCCAGGCCCACGCCGTCCTTGTCCAGGCCGTAGCGGATCTCGCCGGACTGCGGCTTGCCGTCCTTGACCGACTTGATCAGGTTGTAGACGGAGTCGGAGACGTCCTTGGTCACCGAGGTGAGGATGTACTCCTTGTAGGGCGCGAGGCCCTTCTGGTTGTACTGGTCGGAGTCGACGCCGATGGCCCACTTCTTGGCCTTGGCGGCGGCCTCGATCGAGCCCGAGCCGGCGAGACCGGCGGCGGCGTAGATGACGTCGGCGCCCGCGTCGATCTGGCCCTCGGCGGCGGCCTTGCCCAGGTCGGGCTTGGCGAAGCCACCGAAGTCCGGCGGCTGCGTCAGGTACTGGACCTTGACGTTGACGTTCTTGTTGGTGTCCTTGACGCCCTGGACGAAGCCCGCCTCGAACTTCTTGATCAGCGGGGTCTCGACACCGCCGATGAAGCCGACGGTGTTGGACTTGGTCACCTTGGCGGCGGCGACACCGGCCAGGTACGAGCCCTGCTCCTCGTTGAAGACCAGGTTCGCGATGTTCTTGCCGGTCTTCGACGTGTCGTCGATGAGGCCGAAGGTGGTCTTCGGGAACTTCGGCGCCACCTCGGCGATGGCGGGCGCGTAGGCGAAACCGACGCCGATGACCGGGTTGTTGCCCGCGCGGGCCAGCTCGGTCAGGCGCTGGACCTTGTCCGGGTCGCCCTCGCCCTCGCTGGGCTCCGCCTCGGTGCCCTTGACGCCGAGGTCCTTCTCCGCCTTCTCCAGACCGGCGTAGGCGGCGTCGTTGAAGGACTGGTCGCCACGGCCGCCGATGTCGTAGGCGATGGCTGCCTTGTCCTGGGTGTCGCCCGCGTCGGACGACGACTTTCCGCCACACGCGGTGGCGCTGAGTGCGAGTGCCGCGGACGCGACGCCCACGGTTGCGATCCTGGTGATCCGGCGCAAGGGAGGCTCCTTCGACCCTGACCTAAGCGCCTCTGGTCGGCGCTGGTTTCGCGGCGATCGTAACGCGCGTAGATGTCAGGTAAAGGCCTGTTCGGTAGCCGTTACCAGATCGACGCGAACAGCCGATGGCGTTCGCCCTACCACCACGAGGCGTAGTGGAAACCTGCCGGTTGGTGACCGGAAAAGGACGGTCGGCCCGCCCCGGAGGGCGGGGCCGTCCCGGTGTGGCGAAGGGTCAGAGACCGCCGTCGATCAGGGCGGCGGCCGTGAAGAGCTCCACGCCGACCTCGATGGCACGCTCGTCCACGTCGAAGTTGCCCCGGTGGAGGTCGAGCCGGGCCGTGTCACCCGGCCGGCGGACACCCAGGCGGGCCATCGCCCCCGGCACGTGCTCCATGTACCAGGAGAAGTCCTCGCCGCCCAGGCTCTGCTCGGTGTCCTCGATCGCGTACGCCCCGCGGCGCGCCTCCATGGCGTCGTGCAGCAGCTGCGCCACGGACGCGTCGTTGACGACCGGCGGGACGCCCCGCACGTACTCGATCTGGCACTTGGCGCCGTGCAGGGTCGCCACCTCGTCGATCGCCGCGTACACCTGGTCCGGGGCGTGCCGCCAGGCCTCCAGGTCCAGGCAGCGGACCGTGCCGCCCAGCTCGGCGCGCTGCGGAATGACGTTGGGGGCGTGCCCGGCCTCGATGCGGCCCCAGGTCAGGACCAGCCCGGCGCGGGTGTCGATGCGGCGGGACAGCAGCGCGGGCGCGTCGACGGCGACCCGGGCGGCGGCGGTGACCATGTCGGTCGTCAGGTGCGGGCGGGCGGTGTGGCCGCCGGGACCGTCGAGGGTGACCTCCAGGCGGTCGCAGGCGGAGGTGATCGCGCCGGTGCGCAGCCCGATGCGGCCCACGTCCACGCGCGGGTCGCAGTGCACGGCGATGATCCGGCCCACGCCGTCCAGCACCCCGGCGTCGATGGCGGTGATCGCACCGCCCGGCATGACCTCCTCGGCGGGCTGGAAGATCAGGCGGACGGCGGCGGGCAGCAGGCCCTCGCGGGCCAGGTCGGCCAGCACCAGGCCGGCGCCGAGGACGACCGTGGTGTGCACGTCGTGCCCGCAGGCGTGGGCGCGGTCCGGGACGGTGGAGCGGTACGGGACGTCCGTCTTGGTGTCGGGGATGGGCAGCGCGTCGATGTCGGCGCGGATCGCCAGCATGGGGCGCACGCCGTCCCACGTACCGATGTCGCACGTCAGCCCCGTGCCGCCGGGGAGGACCCGGGGGCTGAGCCCCGCCGCCTCCAGCCGCGCCTTGATCGCCGCCGTGGTCCGGAACTCCTGGAAGCCCAGCTCGGGGTGCGAGTGCACGTCCCGGCGGAACGCGATCAACTCGGCGCGCAGACTCTCTGGCAGCGCGCCGAGGAAGGGCGTATCGCCGGGAACGTCTGTTTCGGGGTCGCGGGACATCACCTTGTTCACCCATGAAAGGGTAGGCGCGTTTCGCCCTCAACTAACGTGTGATCTACAAAACTTCAGCCCGATAGGGGAAAGAAACCCTGGACGGTCGGCTTGAGCCGCAGGTGAAGTGGGTAAGCTCACGCGTTTTCAGACTTTGTGCCGATCTTGTGTCGGACGGGTGTCGGAGCTCGAACGCCCGTCCGGAGCCCGTCCGGATCCCGGCCTGGAAGTGCCTCGTCGGCGGCGCCCGGAGCCGGTCCTACGCTCCGGTGAGCGACAGTCCGTGCACCGACCGTGCCGATTCGGCCACGCCCGCGAGGAAGCCCTGCGCGCGGGGCGAGGCCGTCTCGCGCAACCACTCCGGGGCTATCCCGCACACCGTGATCGTCACGCCGCTGCCCGCCAGGGCCGCCGGGAGGGTGTGCACGACGGTGGACGGGAAGCTCAGCACCGTCCGGCCGATCGGGCCGCGCCGGGCGATCAGCTCCAGCGGCAGGTCCGGCCGGACGATCTCCAGGCCCGTCTCCACCGCGATCCGGTGCAGCTTCGCCACGCCCTCGCGGCGGTGCGCGAGGTACCGCGTGGCGCCGTGCGCCCCCGCCAGCGCCGCGACCGCCCCGGCGTACCGGTCGGGGTCCACCACGCCCGTCTCCGCCAGCGAGGTGCCCACCAGGTCCGCGCCCCGGGTCAGGCGGGGCGGGCCGAACCGGGCGCGGGTCCAGGCGAAGCGGTTGGCGGTGACCGTGGCGCCGTCCGGCGCCTCGACCGGCAGCGCGGTGAAGATCTCGACCGCGCGGTCCCGCCCCGGGGCGAGACGGCGGCGGGCCAGCGCGGTGACCGGCGCGAGGGCCAGCTCGCGCACGCCACGCGCCCCGCGCCGGTGCCAGCGCACGAGCCGTTCGCCCCGCGCGAGCTGGGCGGCGAACTCCATGGTGGCCGTGCCGTCGTCCACGACCGTGAGGGCGCGCGGCCCGAACAGGGTCAGCAGGAGCTGTACGTAGCGGGAGAACGGATCGCCGACGATCACCCGCTCGGCGCGCACCAGGACCGGCACCAGGTCCCGCAGCGCCCTCGGCAGGGCGCCCCGGCCGCCGCGCGCCTCCTGCCAGCGGACCGCGACGCCCTCGTCGCGCGCGAGCTGGGCCATGCGGCGCAGCTGGCCGCGCGACATCGGGTCGGTGGGGGACAGGACGACGAGGAGGAGGTCGGGCCGGCCGGCGTGGTCGGCCCACTCCAGGACGTTCAGGAGCTGGACGGGACTCTCGACGAAGGCGAGGTTCGCGGGCCCGGCCCGCCGGCCGGCCGGAGGCGCGAGCGCGGGGCCGGGGCGGGACGCGGGTGCGGGAGTGGGCGCGGGGCCGGGGCCGGACGCGCTGCCGGCCGCAGGCGCGGGGCCGGTGCCGGGCGCGGGTGCGGGTGCCGCGTGGTCCGGTCCGGCCGTCGTGTCGTGGCCGCCGGTCATACCGTGGCCGTGGCCGGGACGCGGCGGAGCTTCTTCATGGGGGCGAGCTCGGACTCGTACACCTTCTTGATCCCGTCGCCGAGCGCGGTCTCGATGGTGCGGATGTCGCGTACGAGCCGGGTGAGGCCGCCGGGTTCGACGGAGGCGGCCTGGTCGGAGCCCCACATGGCGCGGTCGAGCGTGATGTGCCGTTCGACGAAGCAGGCGCCGAGGGCGACGGCGGCGAGCGTGGTCTGGAGGCCGGTCTCGTGACCGCTGTAGCCGATGGGGATGTTGGGGTAGTCCCGCATCAGGGACTGGATCACCCGGAGGTTCAGCTCCTCGGCCACCGCCGGGTAGGTGGAAGTGGCGTGGCACAGCAGGATGGTGTCGCTGCCCAGCACCTCCACGGCGTGGCGGATCTGCTTCGGGGTCGACATGCCGGTGGACAGGACGACGGTGCGGCCCGTGGCGCGCAGCGTGCGCAGCAGTTCGTCGTCGGTGAGGGACGCGGAGGCGACCTTGTGGGCGGGCGGGTCGAACTTCTCCAGGAACGCCACGGCATCGGTGTCCCACGGGGAGGCGAACCAGTCGATGCCCCGCTCGCGGCAGTGCTCGTCGATGGCGCGGTACTCGTCCTCGCCGAACTCCACCCGGTGGCGGTAGTCGATGTACGTCATCCGGCCCCAGGGCGTGTCGCGTTCGACGTCCCACTGGTCGCGGGGGGTGCAGATCTCGGGGGTGCGCTTCTGGAACTTGACGGCGTCGCAGCCCGCGTCGGCGGCGGCGTCGACCAGGGCGAGGGCCTTGCCGAGATCGCCGTTGTGGTTGATGCCGATCTCGCCGGTGACGTAGACGGGCTCGCCGGGGCCGGCGGCCCTGCGGCCGAGGGTGCGCAGACGGTTCATCGTGCGGTTCCTTACTGTGCGGGGGCGGTGAGGGTGGGGCCGAGGAGCCAGGTGGCGATCTCGCGGATCGCCCCGGCGCCTCCGGGGGTGGCGGTGACGGCGCGGGCGGCGGCCCGGACGGAGTCGTGGGCGCTCGCGACCGCGACGGGCCAGCCGGCGAGCCCGAAGCAGGGCAGGTCGTTGACGTCGTTGCCGGCGTAGAGCACCCGGCCGGGGTCGACGCCGTGGTCGTCGCACCACTGCTTGAGCGCCAGGTCCTTGCGGTCGACGCCGTGCAGGACGGGGACGCCGAGCTTGCGGGCGCGGGCGGCAACGACGGGGTTGGTCTCGGTGGACAGGATGAGCAGCCGGACGCCGGCGCGGCGCAGGGCGGCGACGCCGAGGCCGTCGCCCCGGTGCACGGCGACGAGTTCGCGGCCGTCGGCGTCGATAAGCACCCGGTCGTCGGTCTGGGTGCCGTCGAAGTCGAGGACGACGGCGTCGACGTCGTCGAGCGTCGGGGTGACCCGCTCGTCGAGCAGCGGCGCGAGCACGCGGGCGCGGGCGAGGTCGTGCGGGTCGTCGATCTCCAGGACGCGGGCGGCGTCGGTGACGACGAGGGCGGTACGCCCGAAGAACCGGTGACCGCGCTCCCGGAATCCGCGCGCGTCCATCCCGTACGCGGCTCCCGTCTCCAGGTATTCGGGCTCCCGCTCCTGGCGCCGGGGGCGGTGGGCCCGGTCGTGGTTGACGCCCACGGCGTCGTGGCCGTCGTGGCCGTCCCGCCCCTCCCGCCCCTCCCGCCACAGGAAGCCGTGCGACGGGGCGACCGTCAGGGCGGTGTCGGCGCCGCCCTCCAGCACCCGGGCGGCGACACCGTCGACGTCGGCGGCCGTGACGAACGGGCTGGTGCACTGGACGAGCAGCACCACGTCCACCGCCCGGCCGTGCAGGGCCTCGAAGGCGTCCATGGCGTGGAGCACCGCCGCTTCGCTGGTCGCCGTGTCGCCGGACAGCCCCGCCGGGCGGTGGACCGCCTCGGCGCCCGCCGCGCGGGCGGTGGCGGCGATCGCGGGGTCGTCCGTGGAGACGACCACGTCCGTCACCCGCCCGGCGCCCCGGCAGGCGCGCACGGCCCGGGCGACGAGCGGGACGCCCCCCACCGGAGCCAGGTTCTTGCCCGGCACGCCCTTGGAGCCGCCCCGGGCCGGGACGACGGCCAGCACCGTCCGACGGGCCGTCACAGCTCCCCCAGGCGGCGGATCACCGGGGCGACACGCTGCACTCCGTGGCGGTAGACCCCGCGCGCCGCCTCGCGCAGGGCGCGGCGCAGTGGGCCGGGGGCGGGTGGTTCGGGGGCGTCGAGGCGGTGGCGGGCGAGGATGCCGGGCAGGTACCCCGGGGCGGTCGCCGGTGTGTAGTAGGGCGCGAGGGGCGGCAGCGCGGGCTCCGCGAGCAGGGCGGCCACCCGGGCGCGGGCGGCGTCGAAGGCCCGCTCGTACGAGGCGCCCGGCGCGACGCCCTGGTCCGCCTGCCACGCGGCGTCCGGCCGGGGCCGGTGGCCGCCGTCGAGGGCGTCCCACGACGTGAGCAGCCCCGAGCCGATGAAGTGGTGGTTGCCCAGCGCCTCGCGGACGCCCAGGTCGGTCAGGACCGCCGTGGGCACGCCCCGGTGCAGGGCCTCCAGCGCGGCCGTGGAGGAGACGGTGACCAGCAGGTCCGTGCGGTCGAGGAGCTCGCCCATGTGGCCGTGGACCAGGCGGAGGTTCGGCGGCAGCGAGCCCGTGACCAGGCCGGCGAGTTTCTGGTACGGGTGCTCCTCCACGTGCGTGGTGTGCTCGCCCGGCTTGGAGCGGAGCTTGAGCAGCACCTCGCGGTGCGGGTGCGACCGGGCGTGCTCGGCCAGCCGGCGCAGCAGGTACGCCCGGTCGGCCCGCGACTGGGGCACCGACGGCTGGGCGGCGAACACGAGCGTGTCCCGGCCCGGGGCGGGGGCGTGGGGGGCGCCGCCCAGGAACGGCAGCGCCGCCTCCACGACCGCCGAGGCGTCGGCGCCGACGCCCTCGTACACCGCGCGGAAGCGCCGCGCGTCGGACGCCGAGTTCGCGAGCACGACGTCGGCCCCGTGCCGCAGCAGGAGCCCGTCGGCGAGCTTCTCGTAGACGACGCCGACGTAGCCGGTGACGACCACCGGGCGGCGCGCCGGGGCCGCCGCCGCGAGGCCGTGCAGCATCGCCCGGACGGTGCCGCCGACGAGCGCGAGGACGACCACGTCGTACGCCTCCTCGCGTACCGCCGTGAGGAACCGCGCCCCCGTCACCTCCCGGGGGGCCGCCAGGTCCGCGCCGGTCTCGGCGAGCTGGCGGGCGGTCGGGGTGGCCCGGCCGCGCAGCACGAAGCCGGTCACCCGGTGGCCGGGCGGGCTGATGCGGCGCGCCGTCAGGGCGCCCCATTTCCATCGGGTGTCGGAGTCGGCGAGTACCGCGACCCGCACCGCTTCACCGTTGCGTGGGAGCACGCCGAGGACGTTAGGAAGGCGCGCGTCCGACCGGCCCAACTGGGCCGCAACAAACGGTGAACAGCGACCGGCGGCAATGGGGCGGCGGTCCGGTTAAGGGGCGCGCCGCCCAGTGTTCACCGCGCATCCCTTTTCCGGTCGGGCCGAATGACGGGCACCGCCCCTAACGTCTCGCGGGTGGTCAAGCTCTCCGTCGTCGTGCCGTTCCACAACGTGCAGACATACGCCCCGGACACCCTTATGAGCCTGCGCGCGAACGCCCGCGAGGACTTCGAATTCCTGCTCGTCGACGACTGTTCGACGGACGGGACGCCCGAGATCCTGCGCGGGGCGGCGCGCGACCTGCCGGGCGCGGTGCTGCTCACCCACGCGCGCAACGGCGGGCTGGCCACCGCCCGCAACACCGGGATCGACGCGGCCCGGGGCGAGTACCTGGCGTTCCTGGACGGCGACGACTGGCTGGCGCCCGGTCACCTGGCCCGGGTGCTCGCCGCCATCGAGGCGCTGGGCTGCGACTTCGTCCGCACGGACCATGTGCGGTGCACGGCGAGGGCCCGTACGGTGCACCGGGTTCCGGTGGGCCGGCGCGGGGTGGTGCTGCGGCCGCGCGACGCGATCCTGCCGGCCGGGCGGTCCACGTCGGTGGACTATCCGTACGCGTGGGCCGGGATGTACCACCGGCGGCTGGCGGACCGGGGATTGCTGCGTTTCACCGACGGGCTGCGCACCGCCGAGGACCGGCCGTGGATATGGCGGCTGCACCGGGAGGCGGATTCGTTCGCGGCGATCGGGACGCTCGGGATCTTCTACCGGCGGGGTGTCTCCTCGTCGCTCACACAAATCGGTGACATTCGGCAGCTGGATTTCATCCGCGCTTTCGACCAGGTGCTGTCGGAAACGGCGCGGGACCCGGACGCGGAATTGCTGTTGCCGAAAGCGGTACGCACGTACTGCGCGATCATCGCCCACCATCTGGGCTCGGTGGAACGTTTCGAGCGGCCGGTCGCCCGGAAATTGCGCACGCTGGGCGCGGCCGCCCTGAAACGCATGCCGCGGCCGGTTCTGGACGACGTCCTGGAGACGATGGACGCGGAGCGGGCGTCCCGGCTGCGCAGGCTCCGCCGCCGTCCCGTACGGGTGGAGGCGACCCCGTGACCACGCAGATCTTCTACGCGTCCACGCTCTACGGCGCCGTCACCCTCGCCGCCGCCCTGGACAGCGGCCGCTTCCCGCCCGCGGACCGCCGGCTGCTGCTGGTCGCCACCACCGCGGCGGTGCCGGAGACGGCCGTCCCGCTGGACCGGATGCCCGGCTTCGCGCGGCTGCGCGAGCGGTTCGACGGGGTGCTGTCGTGGAACGACACGATCGCGCCGTTCCACCCGGGCGGCTGGTCGCCGCGCCCGGACGACGTCCCGCTGTGGGAGCGGTACCTGCGGCTGCTGTGGCGCCTGGGCGAGGACGAGCCGGTCGAGCTGGTCGTGGAGTCCCTCCAGGTCGCGCCCGCGCTGACGGTGGCGCGGCTGTTCCCGGACGCGCCGGTCGACGTGTACGCGGACGGGCTGATGAGCTACGGCCCGACGCGCAGCAGGCTGGACCCGCTGGTGGGTGAGCGGGTGCGGCGGCTGCTGCACCTGGACCTGGTGCCGGGCCTGCGGCCGCTGCTGCTGGCGGAGTTCGGGGCGGAGCCCGAGGTGGTGCCGGCGGAGGCGTTCATGAAGGTGGTGGACGAACTGGCGGACGGCGAGGCGCTGGACGCCGCCCCGGAGGGTTGCGCCCTGCTGCTGGGCCAGTACCTGGCGGCCCTCGGCATCCTCTCCCCCGCCGAGGAGGAGGCCCTGCACCTGCGGATGGTGCGGGGCGCCGTGGCGCGCGGGCACCGGCGCCTGGTCTTCAAGCCGCACCCGGCGGCGCCCGCGTCCTGGTCGACGGCCCTGGAGCGGGAGGCGGCGGAGCTGGGCGCGGAACTGACCGTCCTGGACCGGCCGGTGCTCGCGGAGGTCCACTTCCGGCGGCTGCGGCCCGCGCTGGTGGTGGCCTGCTTCTCGACCGGGCTGTTCACGGCGTCCCGGTTCTACGGCGTGCCGGTCGCGCGCGCGGGCACCGGCCCGCTGCTGGACCGGCTGGCGCCGTACGAGAACAGCAACCGGGTGCCGGTGACGCTCGCGGACGCGCTGCTGCCCGGCCTGGAGGACGGGGCGGACGGCGACCGGGCCGGCGGGTCCCCCGATCTCGCCGGTCTCGTCGCCGCGGTGGGCTTCGCCATGCAGCCCCGGGTCCGCCCCGACCTGCGCCCGGCGGCGGAACGCTTCCTGTCCGCCCACCCGGCCGCCCGGGTCCGCTACGTCAAGCGCCGCCGCCTCACCGTGCTCGGGCTCCCCGGCGGCCTCCCGGCGTCCCGCAACGCGACCGCCCGCCGCCTGGCCCGCCGGATACGCCGCCTGGCCCGCACGGCGCTCGGGCGGTGACCCGCCGCCGCGGGGGCGGAACGAGCCGGGCCGCCCGGGCGCCGCGGGCCGGTCATGCCGGGACGATCGGCTCCTGGATCTCGGTGACCCACCGCGCCGGGTCCTGTGACCACTCCAGGTACAGCTCGCGGGAGTAGCCGGCCGAGCGGTAGCCGTTGGTGTCGATCCAGGTGGCCAGGGTCTGGATGGTGGGCAGCAACGCCTCCATCGGGCCCCGGTGGACGACCGTGGCCGCCTGGTCGATGCCGGGCAGCTCGACGATCTCCACGTCCGGCACGGTCACCCCGGCCGGGAGGGTCATCCCCGCGTGGACGACGATCGAGCCGTCGCCCGCCGGGGCGTCCTCGTAGTAGGCGATACCGGGGCCGCCGCACTCCAGCGCCCCGGCGGCCGCCAGCCGTGCGCACAGCTCCTGGTACAGGGGGCCGATGACCGGCCCGATCTGGTCCGGTCCGAAGCCCGCCGCGGTGCCCTTCAGCACGGCCAGCCGGGCGCCCGGCACGCTCTTGACGACGACGTCCTGTGTGGACATGTGTCCCTCGCTCTCGATGGCTCGGAGCCTCGCCCCGACCTGCGCCAGCCGCGCGGCCGCCTCGCTCATCGCCGATTCCAGCTCGGCCTGCCGCAGCCGCAGCATCCCGCGCAGTTCCTCGGCCCCGACCTCCTCGTCGAGGATCGACCCGACCTGGTCGAGCGTGAAGCCGAGGTCCTTGAGCGCGATGACCCGGTTGAGCCGGGCGAGCTGGCCGGCCTCGTAGTAGCGGTAGCCGCTGTGCGGGTCGACGTGGGCGGGGCGCAGCAGTCCGACGGCGTCGTAGTGACGCAGCATCCGGACCGACACCCGGCCGTGTCTGGCGAAGTCTCCGATGGTGAACATGACGCCTCCTACGACACGGCCTCACACGGTGTGAGGGTCAAGCCCGCGCGGCCCGGGGGTTCACGCCGTGCTGGTGAGGGACAGTTTCACGGCGAACCCGAGGAACAGCGCGCCCGCCGCCGAGGTGGCGCCGGCCGACAGCCGCCTGCGGCGGCGGAACGCGGCGGCCAGGTGCGTGCCGGTGAAGATCAGCACGGTGAGGTAGAGCACGCTGGCGGCCTGGGCGAGGGCGCCGAGGACGACGAACGACAGCGCCGGGTACTGGTAGGCGGGGTCGACGAACTGGACGAAGAACGCGATGAAGAACAGGATCGCCTTGGGGTTGAGCAGGCTGATCACGAACGCCCGCCGGAACGGCCGCTCGGCGGCGGGCGCCGGGGCGGCCTCCCCCGGTTCCTCGGCCACGCGCTCGCGCCGGGTCCGCCACAGCAACCAGGCCGCGCGGAGCATCCCGACGGCCAGCCAGGTGAGGTAGCCGGCGCCGGCGAACTTCACGATGCCGAACAGCAGCGCGTTCGCCTGGAGCAGGGAGGCGACACCGGCCGCCGACAGCGTCATCAGGACGGTGTCGCCGCACCACACCCCGGACGCGGCGGCGTATCCCGTCCGTACGCCGCGCCGGGCGGCGACGGACAGCACGTACAGCGAGTTCGGCCCCGGCAGCAGAATGATCAGGGCGAGGCCCGCGAGATAGGTCGGCAGATCGGTGACACCCAGCATGGGGCGGAGTCTCGCACGCGGGTACGACACTCCGCCCCCGGGTTCCGGATCGCGGAATACGCCCTCTACGGGGCGTGACGGGTCAGAACGCGTCCGTCGGGACGTACGTCCCCCAGACCTCCCGCAGGGCGTTGCAGACCTCGCCGACCGTGGCCCGCGCCCTGAGGGCGTCCTTCATCGGGTAGAGGACGTTGTCGGTGCCCTCGGCGGCCTTCTTCAGCGCGGCGAGCGCCGAGTCGACCGCCTCCTGGTCACGCCCGGCGCGCAAGCCGGCGAGGCGCTCCGCCTGCTGGGCCTCGATCGCCGGGTCGACGCGCAGCGGCTCGTACGGCTCCTCCTCGTCGAGCTGGAAGCGGTTGACGCCGACGACGACCCGCTCGCCCGAGTCGGTCTCCTGGGCGACGCGGTAGGCGGAGCGCTCGATCTCGTTCTTCTGGAAGCCGCGTTCGATGGCGTCGACCGCGCCGCCGAGGTCCTCGACCCTCGCCATGAGCGCGACGGCCGCCTCCTCCACGTCGTCCGTCATCCGCTCCACGACGTAGGACCCGGCGAAGGGGTCGACGGTGGCGGTGACGTCGGTCTCGTACGCCAGGACCTGCTGGGTCCGCAGCGCCAGGCGGGCGCTCTTGTCGGTCGGCAGCGCGATGGCCTCGTCGAACGAGTTGGTGTGCAGGGACTGCGTGCCGCCCAGGACCGCCGCCAGGCCCTGCACGGCGACGCGCACCAGGTTCACCTCGGGCTGCTGGGCGGTCAGCTGCACGCCCGCCGTCTGGGTGTGGAAGCGCAGCATCATCGACTTGGGGTTCTTCGCGCCGAACTCGTCCCGCATGACCCGGGCCCAGATCCGGCGGGCCGCCCGGAACTTGGCGACCTCCTCCAGGATCGTGGTGCGGGCGACGAAGAAGAACGACAGGCGGGGCGCGAAGTCGTCCACGTCCATGCCGGCGGCCACGGCCGTCCGCACGTACTCGATGCCGTTGGCCAGTGTGAAGGCGATCTCCTGCGCGGGCGAGGCCCCGGCCTCCGCCATGTGGTAGCCGGAGATCGAGATCGTGTTCCACTTTGGGATCTCGGCCCGGCAGTACTTGAAGATGTCCGCGATCAGCCGCAGCGACGGCTTCGGCGGGAAGATGTACGTGCCGCGCGCGATGTACTCCTTGAGCACGTCGTTCTGGATCGTGCCCGTCAGCCGGTCCGCCGGCACGCCCTGCTCCTCGCCCACGAGTTGGTAGAGCAGCAGCAGGAGGGCGGCGGGGGCGTTGATCGTCATCGAGGTGGAGACCTTGTCCAGCGGGATCCCGCCGAGCAGCACCCGCATGTCGTCGATCGAGTCGATCGCCACGCCCACCTTGCCGACCTCGCCGTGCGCGATCGGCGCGTCGCTGTCGTGCCCCATCTGGGTGGGCAGGTCGAACGCCACGGACAGGCCCATGGTGCCGTTGGCGATGAGCTGCTGGTACCGGGCGTTGGACTCCACGGCGGTGCCGAACCCGGCGTACTGCCGCATGGTCCAGGGGCGGCCGGTGTACATGCTCGGGTAGACGCCCCGGGTGAAGGGGTACGAGCCCGGGTCGCCGAGTTTCTCGTCGTGGTCCCAGCCGCTCAGGGCGTCCGGTCCGTACACCGGCTCGATGGGCAGTCCCGACTCCGACTCGCGCGCCATGGCTGTGCCTTCCGATGAGATCTACTCGCTGGTAACAACCCTCGCGACGGACTGTAGTGGGGCCCGTGCGGCGGGGTGCAGGGGCGATCGCTGGGAGCTTGCTCACAACGCGATCCACGGCGCGCAACCAAGCACCCCCGGGAAGCATCCCTAGCTGTACACGTAACCACCTCGGGGGGCCTCTCATGCACCGTACGTCCGTCATACGCAGAGCCGCACTGGCGGCGGCCGCCGTCGCCACCGCGCTGGCAGCCACCGGCTGCGCGGGCCAGGCCGTGGGGGCGGCCGGGGGCCCGGCGTCCGCGTCGTCGACCCCGTCCGGCGCGCCGGCGTCCGGGGACGCGACGGCCTCGCCGTCGTCCGCCGCGTCGGCCGCGGGCGGCGCCGCGCCGGCGGCCTCGGCCCCGGCGTCACCGGACGCCGCGAAGGTCCTGATGGCGGAGGGCACGGAGACGGAGCAGGTACGGGAGCTTCAGGCGCGGCTGCGCCAGCTCGGCCACTTCCACCGCAGCCCCACCGCGTTCTACGGCTCGATGACCGGCAAGGCCGTCTCGGCGTTCCAGGAGAAGCAGGGTCTGCCCGCCACGGCCAAGGTCGACGGGACCACCTGGGCGAAGCTGACGGCCGCGTCGCGCACGCCGACCGCCGGGGAGCTGCGGCCGCCGACGACCAACGAGCTGGACAAGCCGGACGAGCGCTGCATGACCGGCCGGGTGCTGTGCATCAGCAAGGAGAGCCGGACCCTCGCCTGGATGGTCGACGGCAAGGTCGTCTCGGCGATGGACGTCCGTTTCGGCTCGGAGAACACGCCGACCCGCGAGGGCATCTTCAAGGTGGACCGCAAGGAGCGGGAGTGGGAGTCGACGCTCTACCACACGTCGATGCCGTACTCGATGTTCTTCAGCGGCGGCCAGGCCGTGCACTACTCGTCCGACTTCAAGGCCCGCGGCTACAACGGCGGCTCGCACGGCTGCGTCAACGTCCGGGACATGGACCGGCTCGCCGCGGTGTTCGGCCAGGTGAAGGTCGGCGACAAGGTCGTCGTCCACTGGTGAGCCAGGGGCGGGAACCTCGTAAGGAGAGAGGGCGCGGGCGGGACCGGGGGAACGTGTCCCGCCCGCGCCATGTGCGCTGAGCCGTAGGTACGGGGGGAACCCCGGCTCTTCGCGCTGCCGATGACCAGTCGGCTCACTCATTACTGCGCCACGGGTCGGAAAAACGTCACACCCTCGCGCGATTTTTTTTGAAACCGCAGGTCAGAGACTTAGAACGCCAAACCGGTCCGTCGGACTGTTAGTGCCGGGGCCAGCGGACGCCAGGAGGCCGACGGGCGCGCGGTGTCCGACCCGTCGCCGTCCCCGCGCCCCTCGCCGTCGCCGCCCGAGCCGCCGCCCGCACCCGTGCCGTGACCGCCGCCGCCCGGAGCGCCGCCGCCGGACCCGGACGAGCCGGAGCCCGGCGAGCCGCCCTGCTGGTGCTCCTCGGCGGCCAGCACCCGGTCGCAGAGGATCTTGATGAGCGCCACGCCCTTGGCCTCGTCGGCCAGCCGCTCCCGCCGGTCCAGGTCGAGGCGCCCGTCGCGGTAGTCCCGGCAGTCCTGGGCGGTCCGCGCCAGCCAGGTGTCGCCCCGGCCGTCGCCGGACGAGCCGGACACGCCCGCGGAGGCCGAGCCGGACCCGCCGCCCGTCACCTCGCCCAGGTCGCCCCCGGGCTCGCCGACCGTGCCGCCCGTCGTCCCGGAGTCCCCGGAGCCCTCCGGGTCGGGGCGGCCCGGTTCGCGGTCCGTGCCCGGACCGGGCGTCGCCGAGGCGGACGGCGGCACCGCGCCGGGCTCCTCGGGTGTCCCGGGCGTCCCGGCGTCCGTGCCGCCCGTCGGACCGGCGGCCTCGGGCTCGTCCGACGCCGCGGCCGACACCGACGCGGCCGGCAGCGGTTCGCTGTCGCCGCCCAGCACCGGCAGGACGCCCGTCCCGGCGCCGACCGCCACACCGCCGACCGCGAGGCCCGCGACCGAGGCGGCCAGACCCCACCGGACCGGCCGCCCCCAGCGCATCCGCCGCCGGGGCCCGGGCCGGGTCCGTACGGTGCCGACCTCCGGCACGCCCGCGACGCCCGCCCCGCCGGAAGCCGTCGCGGCCCCTGCCGTTCCGGTTGCTGCCGCCCCGGCTGCTGCGGCTCCGGCGGCCTTCTCCGCGCGCGCCTGCCGGAACGCCGCCAGCGCCGCCTCCTCGCCGGGCAGTCCGCCCGCCGCGGGGTGCGCGGTGGCGCGCAGGGCGTCCAGCGCCCGCTCGACCTTCCGGGCCCGCTCCCGCGCGTGATCGGCTACGGGACCGACCGGTTCACCTCGCAGCAGGTTCTCCGCCGCGTCGTGGTCGAGCCATTCATCCCGCTCGTCGGCCATCACATGTCCTTCTGCGTCCGCGAGCGCCATTGCGTCACACCGGTACGCACCCCGGAAACCGCCCGGCGCTTGGGCTGCGGCGGCACGACACCGAGCGCCGCCGACAGCGTTCCACCAGCTCCACCGGCGCTTTCCACGCCGGCCGGCCCCGCGCCGGGTGCGGCGTCGGCGTCCATCAGCTCGGCCAGCCGCTTCAGCCCGCGGTGGGCGGCCGTGCGTACGGCGCCGGGGCGCTTGCCCAGCGTCTTGGCGGCGCTCTTGGCGTCCAGCCCGACCACGACACGCAGGATGACGGCCTCGGCCTGGTCCTGCGGAAGCTGGGCGATGAGGTCCATGGTGCGGCCGGTGGCCAGGGCCTCCATCGCCTCGTCCGCCGTGTCGGACTCGGCCGGCTTCTCCGCCAGCTCCGTCTCGTCCCCGCCGATCGAGGGGCGCCTGCCCCGCATCCGGAGGTGGTCCAGGGCCCGGTTGCGGGCGATACGGGCCGCCCAGCCCCGGAAACGGTCGGCGTCACCGCTGAACCGGTCCAGGTCACGGGCTATCTGGAGCCAGGACTCGGACGCCACGTCCTCCGCGTCGGCGTCGCCGACCAGCGTGCGTATGTAACCGAGCAGCCGCGGGTGCACGGCGCGGTACACAGCACGGAAGGCGTCCTCGTCCCCGTCCTGTGCCGCGAGCACCGCGGTGGTCAGCTCCGCGTCGTCCCCCAGCACTCCCACTACCTGTTCGTCATCGCGGCTGGTCACCGCCGTCGCTACGCCCGGCGCGCAGCAGCACGCTACGTGGTCGAACGGCATCACGTCCATGTCTTGTACAACCTGCAACTTCACGTTGACCGAGCGCGGTGTGACAGAAAACGCACCCGTGGCGCTGTTAGGAGTACGGGGCCGTACCACGGACCCGTGGACGACGACCGGGGCCTCTCCTGTGGGGGGTGGCGGCCCCGGTCGTCCTCCGCTTCCTGGCTCCGACCAGCGGTGCGGGGAGGGCGTCACCACCGCTGCGGCCAATGGCGTGACCAACGCGTCGGGCACCTCATTCGAGCCTCCCGGCCCATAGGCAGCGCCGGCTCCGATTCCAGTTCCTCGGCCCCCTGACACCGGTCGGCGGAGGCGGTGAACATAGTCCCATGGCTCCGCTCGGCCATGCGGCCGCCCGGGACGCTGCCCTGCTTCCCTTGCAAGCAGCCCCGCTTCGCCCACACGACATCGAGGGGCATGCTTCCTCTTCTCGACGAAGTGGACAGGCTGCGCTCCGAGGCCGCACCGGGGCTTGATCCCCAACTGCGGCGGCCACCTGTCCGGATGGCTGGCGTACCACTCCGAACGCCCCGGCCCGGTGTACGCGTGCACCAGCGGCGACCCGCCGCATCGTCGGCACTCCCGTAGGCGAAGCCCGGCACCGGCGACTTCGCGGGGGATCACGCACACCGTCAACCGAGCGACCCCGAGCCCCGCCGGCTCGCCTCGACTGCCTGGAATGCCTCGAAGGCGGCAGCCGCGTTGGTGAATTTCGCAGTGATTTGCGAGTAATAGACACTTTTCACTCTCCCCTATATGCACTTGAACGTGCGTTCGAATCTTGATGGGGTGTCAAATGCCCGACGGCGGCGCGGAGGTGGTCCCACCCACGGGCATTCCGCCAAAGCGCCAACAGCGAGGGGGAGATCAAGTTGCACCTGTTCACCAGACGCCCATTACATGGCGTACTCCTCACCCTTGCGGCTGCCCTGACCACAGCAGCCGCCATGACCGCACCCGCAGCAGCACAGCCCGTAGCCGTGGACGCCGAACCGCGACTCCCAGCAGTCCTCTCCGAAAGCGTCGAAGACGCAACCGTCCAAGCGCGCAGCGTCCAGGCGCACTGGACGCCGGAGCGCATCAAGAACGCTCTGGCGAATCCGCTCCAGGCCCCGGCCGACGACCTGCCATCGGACGAGACCTCCGCCGAGACTTCCGGCTCCGACCTGCCCGAAATCACTGCCTCCGCGGAAGCGGTGCTGCCCGCGGACCACAAAGCAGCGGTGGATGCTCGTGCGGCACAGGCCGCAGCAGTGCCCAAGGCGAAAGAAGTGGCTTCCCCTCAGGCATGGCCGAACCGTGTCGTAGGGAAGCTTCTCTTCCAGGTGCCTGGGAAAGGTGACGCCTCGTGCAGCGCCACAGTAATCGCGTCCAAAACCAAGAACGCAGTCTGGACAGCAGCCCACTGCCTGCACAAGGGGAGTGGCGGAGCCAACGGCTTCTATAAGAGTTTCATCTTCCTGCCCGGCTACCACGAGGACACCTACCCGTCCGGCTGGTGGTACCACAAGCGAGTCATCGTGCCGGATACCTGGGGTAAGAGCGGAGACTTGAGGTCCTCCGACATGGGCGCACTCGTCATGGCCAGCGGTGAACCGGCCTACGGGAACCTCCAGGACGAGGTCGGCGCCTGGGGCTACCAGTTCAGTGATGCCACGGATCACGCCGACGTCCACTCCATGGGTTACCCGTCGGATGGATACGGCCGCCCCAACAAGGACTTCCATTACGGCTCCACGATGATGTACTGCCGCGGCAAGACCATCGATGCCGGAAACCTCAACCCGCTGGACAACCGGCTTCGGCTGACCTGCGACATGGGACACGGCTCCAGCGGCGGCCCCATGGCATCGGCCTACAACAGCGGCAAGCCAAAGATCGTGGGCGTCAACAGCCACCGTGATGCCGACAAGAACGGCAAGTGGACCAAGCCCTACATGTACTCGTCCAACCACGGCAAGGTCGCGGTCGCCGTCATCGATCTGGTCAACAAGGGCTGACGTACGCCGGAAGCTCTGAACCTCGAAGCCCGCCCCGCACTCCGCGGGGCGGGCCTTTCACAGCCCGTTGCGGACTGCCTGCTTCCTACGCTCCGGCGTCCAGTACTCACGAGCTTCCTCGGGGCTTTGCTGATTCTCTTCCACGATCACTTCACCAGGCTCGGGATCCATAGGCTTCGACACCCCCGACAACGCCAAGCCCGCCGCACACAGCGCCAACACACCGACTCCTACGCGTCGCAGAACCCGCGAACGCCCCGCATTGCTTCGTAACGCGCCTTCCATGTCTCGCCCTCTCCCTCTGCGACCGCAAGCACCGGCCGGTCTGGCCGAGTAGCCGTGCTCACGCCCCACACCGATGCATACGGACGCTCCCAGCAAACCACTCAGCCGCAGGTGGACACCAGAAGACAACAAGCCCGCCCGCGCTTACCGGCCACATGGAGTGGCGGGTGTCGGGATCCGGCTCAATTCCGGTGTCGACGACGTGCCCTGGGACAGTGCGTGGCTCACATCCTGGACCTTTCTGCGAGACGGTGCGGGGGGCATCACCTGCCACGTCCGCGGTCGTGCTCCCGGTCCTGCCCCGGGCCGACGCGGCCCTTCTGCTGGCCCGTGCCCCTGTCACGGTCCGGGTCCTTCTCACGGCTGTGGTCCTTTGCCTTCTCCCGGTCGCGGCCCGTGTCACGGTCCTTGTCATGACGATGGGCCCAACCCTTGTCGTTGTGGGATCCGCCGCGATCCTGGTCCTGGTCCCGACCGTGGTTCTTCTTACCGTTCGTCTCACGGCCCTTGGCGCGCTCGTCGTCGCCGTCCTTGTGATCGCCGGGCCTGTCGGACGGCGTAGTCGTAGGGTGCTGTCGCGAGGGCCCAGGACCTTGCGGCTCGCCCCCGGGCGCCCTCGTCGCGTCGGGCGCCCCCGTCACATCGGGCGGCGTCGACGTCACCGAGGGGCGCGGCTCCGGCGCGGCACCGCCGCCTCCGCCGCCGAACGGCGAACGGATCGCACCGGACTGCGCCGCCACGGCGACACCGCCCAGCAGCACGGTCGCCGCCAGCCCCATGGCCCCGGCCCGCAGCGAACGCCGCCGGCGCCGCTCCCGGCCCGGCCGCCAGTCGCCCTGCCGCCCGAGTCCGCGCGCCCCGGCGTGCCGGCCCTCGTCCCGGGCCGCCCGGAACGCGGCGACCGCCCGCTCCTCGCCCGCCGGGTCGGCCTCGCCGCCCGGCACGAGGGCCGCAAGCAGCGCGGCCCGCACAGCGGTGTCGCGGTCCGCGGCATCACCGTCCCGCAGCCGCTTCCTGTCCCTTCTCATCCTCTAGCTCCGCCCTGCGCCAGTCGTCCGGCGAGTTTCCTGAGTCCTCGGTACGCGGCGGTCCGCACCGCCCCCGGCCGTTTGCCCAGCACCCGGGCCGTCGCGGGGCCGTCCAGCCCCACGACCACCCGCAGCAGCACCGCTTCCGCCTGGTCGGGAGGCAGGCCGCGGACCATCGCCAGCACGTGCGCCGTCGAGAGGCTCTCCAGTGCCGCGCCCGCGGTGTCCTGGGCGTCCGGCAGGTCCAGTACGTCCTGTTCGAGGGTGGCGGTACGGGGACTCCGCCTCTGCTTGCGCAGGTGGTCCAGCGCCCGGTTGCGGGCGATGGTCGCCGTCCACCCGCGGAAACCGGCACCGTCGCCCCGGAAGCGCCCGAGGTCCCGGGCTATCTCCAGCCAGGCCTCGGCGGCCACGTCCTCCGCGTCGTCGCCCACGAGGCCGCGAACATACCCGAGCAGGCCCGGGTGTACCAGCCGGTAGGCCCGCGCGAAGGCGACCTCGTCCCCCCGCTGGGCGCGCTCGACGGCGGCACCGAGTTCCGTGTCGTACGCCCCCACGCTTCCCTCTTCGCGCCGACCGTCACAGTTCCCCGGTTCTCTCTGCGTCCGGACGGCCGGAAATGTCACTCCCCGGGCGAACCGGAACCGCCTCAGCCGCCGTTCGCGGCCCCGTACCAGCGCCACGACGTCAGCCGCTCGCGGCCGGGGAGCCCGCCACGGCCGGTGGCCCACAGCAGAGTCGCCCAGGCGGGAGTGGCGGTGGGGGCGTCGGGGAAGAGCCGCCGCAGGACGCGGCGACACAGCTCGGGCGGCGGGTCCCAGGGCAGGCCGAGCCCCTGGGTGACGTCATGGGCGTGCACGAGGGTCTCGACCACGCCCATCGCGGCGAAGCCCTCCGCGTCCGAGGCCCCGAACACGTGGTGCGCCCGCACTTCGGCCGGCGTGACCCGCACCATCGCGGCGAGCATCGCCCCGCACGCCTCCAGCACCTGGAGCAGCCCGGCGGGCCCGGCCTTCCGGTCGGCGTACGTTACGTTCGCCGGGCCGCCCGGACGGCGGGGCTCCCACAGGAACGGCACCGGGCCGTCGAGGGGCGGCCGTTCGGGGCCGAGCTGGGCGGCGTACGCGAACAGGTCGTCCGCCAGGTGCTCGACGGTCTCCCAGCACGTCCACTCCAGGGAACCGGCCTTCGCGTCCCAGTCGGCGCCGCCGTCCGCCCGGCGCAGGGTGCTCACCATGAGGCGGACGGCGGACAGCACGTCATCGCCGCCGACAGGGGTCAACGGCCGGTCGCCGTCGCATAGGTGACGAAGGAGGACCAGGAGCCCGGCGTCAGCGCGAGCTGCGGCCCGGCGGGGACCTTGGAGTCCCGGACGTGGATGGTGGAGGGGCAGGTGGCGACCTCGACGCAGCTGTCGCCGGAACCGCCGCTGTAGCTGGACTTGTGCCAGGAGAGGGCGACTTCGACGCAGCTGTCGC
Organism: Streptomyces ficellus; assembly: GCF_009739905.1. Taxonomy (NCBI): domain Bacteria; kingdom Bacillati; phylum Actinomycetota; class Actinomycetes; order Kitasatosporales; family Streptomycetaceae; genus Streptomyces; species Streptomyces ficellus. Next base: position 2,807,928 of record NZ_CP034279.1, read on the forward strand.
CGTCACCGCTGCTGTAGCTGCTCTTGAACCAAGTCAGTTCGTGGGTGCTCATAGCGCTCCTCGCAGTTGCGACAGCAGACCCTTGGAGTCATCCGGGGTGAGGGCCTGCGCTCGCAGTTTCCCATAGCGCATCTGAAGCACACTGATCTCTTTCGATTCAGCGATGAACTGCCCGCCCCGCTGTGCCTCGCAGTAGGCAAGCCACTCATGCTCCGGCGTCTCAGCCAACTGAATCGGCCCACCCAAGCCCGCATGATGCCCCCGCCCCAGCGGCAGCACCTGCACCTCCACGTTGCGCAGCTGGACGACCTCCAGCACATGGTCCAGCAGCTCCCGCGTCACCTCCGTCCCGCCCACCCGGTGGTGGAAGAGGTGCTCCTCGAGGATGAAGCTGTACGCCGTGTTCGGCCGGTCCCGCAGCAGCCGCTGCCGCTCCAGCCGGGCGAGCAGCTGCGCCTCCACCTGCTCGTCGCTGAGCGGCGGCAACTGGCCGCGGAACAGCGTCCGGGCGTACGCCTCCGTCTGCAACAGGCCCGGCAGCACCCTCGGTTCGTACGTGTCGAGGGTGATCGCCGACGCCTCCAGCAGCGCCCACTTCTGGAACCAGATCGCGAGCCCCGGCTTGCGGGTGAGGTGCCGGGACGCCTTCCGCAGCGCGCCGAAGGCGTCCAGCGTCTCCTCCGCCCGCTCGACGAACTCCCGTGTCGGGAACCGCCGGCCCTGCTCCACGGAGGCCAGGTAGTGGACCGAGTAGCCCAGCTCCGGCGCCAGTGTCTCCTGGGTGTGCCGCGCGTTCTCGCGGAACGCCTGGAGCACGGCGCCGAAGGTCTTGAGGCTCTCGGACCGTTCGGGCTCGGTGATGCCTTCTGTCATGCCGGTGACCCCCGGGTCGTTCATGGTCCACCCCGCGTCGGGTCACCCATGCTCACAGGGCGGGCGGCACACCGTCCACCGTCCGCACCCGTACAGTCACCGTCTGTACGGGCGGGGTACGGGTCGTGTACCGGTCGCCGACCGACCGCGTCCTACGGACACGACCTAGGCCGCGTCCTCCGGGAAGCCCTCCACCGGAAAGCCCTCCGGGTCCGTAGCCGTCTCGTCGAAGCCCTCCTCGTCCATCGACGGGCCGGCGAAGCCGCCCAGGAACCCTTCGAGGTCCAGCTCGGTGGCTCCGGCCGGGGCGGTGGGCTTCTGGCCCTCGCCCAGACGCAGCACCAGGCCGAACTTCTTGACCTTGGCGTCCTCGGCGAGCTTGGCGAGGTCCACGCGGACCTCCTTCAGCTCGCCGTTCTTGAGCGCGAAGTCGGCCGTCACCTTGGCGTTCGGGGCGTCCTTGAGGTCCTTGTCCGTGGGCAGCTCCATGCCGGGCGGCAGGTCCTTGGCCAGCGGGCGGATCTCGCCGATCAGCTCCGTGATCAGCGTGCGGAAGGGCGCGACGGCGGTGATGTGCTCGGTGCCGTCCTCGCTCTTGCCGGTCGTGAACTCGACCTCGCGGGAGACGACCTCACGGAGGGAGTCGAGCAGCTTCTCCTGGGTCTTGGCGTCCAGGGTGGGCTCCGGCGAGGGCGTGCCGGCTCCCTGGCCGCCGGCCTTCTCCATCTCCTTGGTGTTGAACTTGACCCACTTGCCCTCCAGCACGTCCTTGAACGCGCCGGCCTCCGGGGGAAGCTCCTTGCTGTCCGGCATGGGCTCGCCGGAGATCTTCTCCAGGGCCTTGGGATCGGTGCGGATGTAGCCCCAGTCGCCCACCTGCCGGAACTCGGCGAGGTCGCCGTCCGGGGTGGTGACCTTCATGGCCATGCCGACGTAGTCCTTCTCGCCGGACTTCTCGATCGGCTTGGTGGACTCCACGGTGAAGCTGATCTTCGCGCCGCTGAGCAGGTCGGCGGCCTCGTCCGGGAGTTCCTCGCCGGGCTCGGGCTCCGACTTGGCGTCCAGCGCCTTCAGCGAGGCGGCGTCGGTGTCCAGGTCGAGCTCGAAGGAGAGGGTCTTCTCCTTGCCGAGCTTCTCGAAGGCCCGGTCGAGCTTCTTCCCGGCGGACAGCTGCTCGACCGTGCCGCAGGCGGCCGAACCCGCCAGGACGGCGCCGACGACTGCGGTGGCGGTCAGGGTCTTGCGTATGGCGGTGATGATGGTCTCCTCGTCAGTGCGATCACGACGTGATCGCACTGAAGACTCACCACACCCCCGAAAGGTTGCCCCCGCCGGACCGTGTCGGTGCGAACGGCGCGTCTCAGGCGCTGCGTTCGCGACGCGAGACGACGGCCCTCAGCACGCGGCGGCCCTCGGCCGAGACGTCCAGGACCGGCCGGAGCCCGGCGGGCGGATCGTCGGACGCGGTGGTCTCGAGGTACTCCAGGATCTGCGCCTGCCGCCGCTCCTCGCCGTCCACCAGCGGTCCGCCGCCCAGCCGTTCGTGCAGCTCCAGCGCGGCGGCGGAGCACATCTCGGCCCAGGGGCGCAGGGCGGTGGCGTCCCAGTCGGACGGGGCGGCGCCCAGCATCTTGCGGACGAGTACCGCGTCGCCCTCCACGTCCGCGACCAGGCCCCGGACCTCCGCCAGCCCGTCGGCCCAGCCCGCCCCGCCCTCGGCGACGCCGCGCCACAGGGGGCGCAGGAGGTCGTCGGGGGCCGGGTCGAGCAGAGGGAGGCAGCGGTCGAGGCAGGCCAGCGCGGAGGCGGCCAGCCCCCGTTCACCGGCGTGGGCGATCAGTTGCTGGACGCTGTGACTCATGGACGTCTCCCGTCGCGGACGCGTACTCCCCATACTGCGCCACCTGGCCCGTTTTCGTCACTGCGTGTGGCTGGAAACCATCGGTTCAGCAACGACCGGGCCGGGCCCGCGCAGCGCCTTGGCGTGCTGCATCGTGGTCAGCCGGTGCACGAAGAGGGCGGCGCACAGGGCGGCGGCGGTGCTCACGGTGTCGGCGACGACGTACATCCGCGCGGCCCGCACCAGTTCGTCCACGGTCTCGGCCCTGTCGTACAGCGCGCCCGCCGCCCGGCCGGTGAACATCGTCAGCAGCCACAGCGTCCACCAGGTGTTGAGCACGGTGGCGCGCTCGCCCTTCTCCGGCGCGCCGTGCGGGTGGCGGGTGCTCGCCCGCCAGCTCTCGCGGGCGATCCGGCGGGGCATGAAGAGGTTCGCGATGGGCACGAACCAGCCACCGATCGCCCAGCCCGCACCGCTGGTGACGACGTCCGGGGCGAACACGGCGGCGTTCTTCCGGACCCGGTGGAGCCAGATGATGAAGACGACGCCGGTGGCGACGATCCCCAGCACCTGGAGCCTGCCGCCCCACTCCAGCAACAGGTCGGCCCGCTCGGCCTCCTCCTCCATGCCCTCCCAGGTCCCCGCCGCCAGGTCGGAGACGAAGCCGTACAGGCGGAGGTCGGTGAAGACGGCGAACAGGTCCACGGCCGCCACCGCGCACAGCAGGACGACGACGGCCCGGCCCAGGCCGACGGGCGACTGGAGGAAGGTCCCGCCCCGGCTCCCGGTGACGCCGGGCGGCGCCGCCGGGGCGCCGGGCGCGGTCACCGCGCAGACGCCGCAGAGCCCCTCCCGCGTGGAGACGGTGTTCAGTCCGCAGTTGGTGCACAGCATGGCCGCATGGCCCCCCGGGTGTCGGGACGCCCTCTCCCCAGGGCGTCATGTACGCGACCATCCTCGGCCGCCCGCGCACGTTACCTCAGGCGCCGGTGCTGCCCAGCTTGTTGGCGAGCGCCTGGAACTGCTGCCAGGTCAGCTCGGGGGTGGCCGGGTCCCAGAGCTTCTGGGCCGTCGCCCGCAGCGGCATCCGGATGCCGTCCGCCACCTGCGCCTGGGTCTGGGCGTCCGCCAGGTCGCACCAGACGGCGAACCGGCCGCCGAGGATCTGGCCCGCGTACCGCTCCGGCGCCGCCGAGGAGCCGCGCAGCACCCGCGGGGTCCACTCCTCGTAGATCCGGCGGCCGGTGGGGTAGGTGAACTCGTTCGGCTCGCCGAGCACGTAGTAGAGGTACTCGTCGTTGAGGTTCACCACCTTGCGGCCCTCGGCGAGGTACGAGACCGGCTCGCGGGCGCCGATCTCCTTGCCGGTCCAGTACTCGACCTCGATGTTCTTGTTCGCGGTGACCGTCCCGCCCGCGAAGAAGCCGTCGTTCCAGGCCTTGGCCTTCTTCTTCGCCGCGTTCGCGACCGCCGCGCGGTCGTTCAGCCAGCCGGTCGCCAGGTCCTCGACCGTCGCGTTCGCGCCGAACTCCTGGCGCGCCGCCCGCGCGAGCTGCGGGTAGGAGGCGGCCGGGTCGCGCACGGTCAGCGCCTGGTACTCGTCGGCGCCGACGTGGAACCAGGGGCCGGGGAACAGCGCCGCGTACTCGCGGATCAGGTCGTCGACGATCCTGGCCGACTCGGGCTTGGAGATGTCGATGGCGCCCTGCCGGGGCGCGCCCTGCACGTTGCGCAGCTGGAGCTGGGGGTGGGCCCGCAGGACGGCGCCGAGGTGTCCGGGCGAGTCGACCTCGGGGACGACGTCGATGTGCAGCCGGTTCGCGAGCGCGATGATGCGGCGCACCTGGGCGGTGGTCAGGTGGTCCTTCGAGACGACCTCGGGGTGCGAGGTGGACGCGATGCGGAAGCCCTGGTCGTCGGAGAAGTGCAGGACGAGCTGGTTGAGCTTGAGGTCGGCCATGTCGCGCAGCCGGTCCTCGATCCAGGCCGCGTCGAAGTGCTTGCGGGCGATGTCGAGGTTCAGGCCGCGCTGCGGCTTGGCCGGCCGGTCGCGGACGACGCCCTCCGGGACGGTCCCGCCGGAGCGCAGGGCCTGCTTGACGGTCCGGGTGCCGTAAAAGGCCCCGGCCTCGTCGGGCGCGGATATCCGCACCTTCCCGTCACGGGTGGTGAGGGTGTACGACTCGGGACCGCCGGCCTGGCCGGTGTTCAGGGCCAGCTCGACGTCGCCCGGGCGGGCGGCGGCCTCGCCGCGGTAAGCCGTCTTCAGCTCGCCGGCGAGGAGCCGGGCCTCGTCGGCGAGGGCGCCGCTGCCCTTGGCGACGACGACCGCGCTGCCGGCGCCGGGCTTCCAGCCGGGGCCGCGGGCGGGTTCGTGCTCGCGCACGGCGGGGATGGTGGCGGGCGCGGTGGAGAGCGGATACGTCCGGGTGGGTGACGGGTCGGGTGACGTCTCGGGGGCCGGTGAGGTGGCCGCCGGGGTGGTGGCGGTGCCGGGGGCCGAGGTGCCCCGGTCGGCGCCGTCGCCGTCGCCGCAGCCCGCGACGGTGAGGGAGAGGACCGCGACCGCGACGAGCCCCCCTGTGGAATGCCGGTTCACGCGCTTACCTCCGTCCATGGGTGTCCATGGCTGTACGGAAACTCTCCCTTCCGAGTGAACTTTTCGCATCTTCCGTACAGCTCTCGCTCACCCTGGGTAATGTTGTGCCCCTTCCCTCACACCGTCCCCACACGTTCCGCTGTCCTTTTTCGAGGAGCACACGATGGCCGGCGACTCCAATGCGGCAGCCGCCCGCGCCCGGGCCATACCTGCCCCGGGCCGTGCCGGGCACGCGTCCGGCGGTCCGGCTGTGCGTACGCCCGAGGGCCTGGCGGCGTTCAACGCGGCCCCGGCCGGTGCCGCCGAGGCCGCCCTGCTCGCCTGCTGCGGCAGCCGCGGCTGGGCCCGGCGCGTCGCCGCCCACCGCCCGTACCCCACGCTGGACGCCCTGCTCGCCGCCGCCGACGAGGCGGGGTACGACCTGCACGGCGAGGACCTGGACGAGGCGCTGGCGGACGAGACGTCGGCGGACCTGCCGCCAGGCACGCCCGCGGCCGCGCACACCGCGTGGGAGGCCGCCCAGTCCCAGTACGAGAGCCGCTTCCACCACGCGTTCGTGATCTGCCTGGACGGCCACCGGCCCGCGGAGCAGCTCAACCAGGCGCTGTCGGCCATCCACACCCGGATGAGCCACCCGCCCGAGAAGGAGCGGGCGATCGCCGCCGACGAGCTGCGTCGCCTGGCTCGTGCCCGTTTGTCCCGTCTGATCGGACGAGCGGACACCGTCGGTAGCCCGTCCGTGCCTGTTTGATCACACCTGAGGACCCCGCGCGAGGGATCCGACAAGTCGTCGCTACGATGACCGGGGCCGGTGGACCGTACCCGGCCGGGTCAGACCGACATCGAAGCCGGCCGACCCTGATCCCCGCTCCCGGAGGGTTTTTCCGTGCCGGCTGGAACGCTGTACCGCGGCCGGGAAGGCATGTGGTCGTGGGTGGCTCATCGAGTCACCGGCGTCCTCATCTTCTTCTTCCTGTTCGTACACGTGCTGGACACCGCTCTCGTCCGCGTCTCTCCCGAGGCCTACGACGAGGTCGTCGCCACCTACAAGACGCCGATCGTCGCGCTGCTGGAGTACGGCCTCGTGGCCGCCATCCTCTTCCACGCGCTCAACGGTCTCCGTGTGATCGCCGTGGACTTCTGGTCCAAGGGCCCGCGCTACCAGAAGCAGATGCTCTGGACCGTGATGGGCATCTGGTTCGTCCTGATGGTGGGCGCTCTCTACCCCGTCCTCGGCCACGCCGTACGCGAAGTGTTCGGGAGCTGATGTCCGAGATGTCCACTGATCTCACCAAGTCCGCCGTCGGCCCCGTCGAAGGCGTGGGGCTGTACGACGCCGACAACCCGGCCCCGGTCATCGAGCCGCCGCGCAAGCGGACCGGCAAGACCCCCAAGTCGACCCGCGGCAACTTCGAGATGGCCGCGTGGCTCTTCATGCGCCTGTCCGGCATCGTGCTGGTCGTCCTCGTCATCGGCCACCTGCTGATCCAGCTCGTGCTGGACGGCGGCGTCTCCAAGATCGGCTTCGCCTTCGTGGCCGGCCGCTGGGCGTCCCCGTTCTGGCAGGTCTGGGACCTGCTGATGCTGTGGCTGGCCATGCTGCACGGCGCCAACGGCCTGCGTACCGTCATCAACGACTACGCCGAGCGCCCGAACACGCGCCTGTGGCTCAAGGGCCTGCTGTACACCGCCACGGTGTTCACCATCCTTCTGGGCACGCTGGTGATCTTCACCTTCGACCCGAACATCCGCTAGGCACGGGGCTGAGGAAATCCGCATGAAGATCCACAAGTACGACACCGTCATCGTCGGCGCCGGTGGCGCGGGCATGCGCGCCGCCATCGAGGCGACGAAGCGCAGCCGTACCGCCGTGCTGACGAAGCTCTACCCCACCCGCTCCCACACGGGCGCCGCGCAGGGCGGCATGGCCGCCGCGCTGGCGAACGTGGAGGAGGACAACTGGGAGTGGCACACCTTCGACACGGTCAAGGGCGGTGACTACCTGGTCGACCAGGACGCCGCCGAGATCCTGGCGAAGGAGGCCATCGACGCCGTCCTCGACCTGGAGAAGATGGGCCTGCCGTTCAACCGGACCCCGGGCGGCACCATCGACCAGCGCCGCTTCGGCGGCCACTCCCGCAACCACGGCGAGGCGCCGGTCCGCCGGTCCTGCTACGCCGCGGACCGCACCGGCCACATGATCCTCCAGACGCTGTACCAGAACTGCGTCAAGGAGGGCGTGGAGTTCTTCAACGAGTTCTACGTCCTGGACCAGCTGATCACCGAGGTCGACGGCGTCAAGAAGTCGGCCGGTGTCGTCGCCTACGAGCTGGCCACCGGCGAGATCCACGTCTTCCAGGCGAAGGCCGTGATCTACGCGTCCGGCGGCACCGGCAAGTTCTTCAAGGTGACGTCCAACGCGCACACCCTGACCGGTGACGGCCAGGCCGCCTGCTACCGCCGGGGCCTGCCGCTGGAGGACATGGAGTTCTTCCAGTTCCACCCGACGGGCATCTGGCGCATGGGCATCCTGCTGACGGAGGGCGCCCGCGGTGAGGGCGGCATCCTCCGCAACAAGGACGGCGAGCGCTTCATGGAGAAGTACGCGCCCGTCATGAAGGACCTCGCGTCGCGTGACGTCGTCTCGCGCTCCATCTACACGGAGATCCGCGAGGGCCGCGGCTGCGGTCCCGAGGGCGACCATGTCTACCTGGACCTCACCCACCTGCCGCCGGAGCAGCTGGACGCCAAGCTCCCGGACATCACCGAGTTCGCGCGGACCTACCTCGGCATCGAGCCCTACACGGACCCGATCCCGATCCAGCCCACCGCGCACTACGCCATGGGCGGCATCCCGACCAACGTCGAGGGTGAGGTCCTCAGCGACAACACCACCGTCGTCCCGGGCCTGTACGCCGCGGGCGAGGTCGCGTGCGTGTCGGTGCACGGTGCCAACCGCCTGGGCACCAACTCGCTGCTGGACATCAACGTCTTCGGCAAGCGCGCCGGCATCGCCGCCGCCGAGTACTCGGCCAAGGCCGACTACGTCGAGCTGCCGGAGAACCCGGCGTCCTTCGTCCAGGAGCAAGTCGAGCGCCTGCGGAACTCCACCGGCAGCGAGCGGGTCTCGGTGCTGCGCAAGGAGCTCCAGGAGACGATGGACGCCAACGTGATGGTGTTCCGCACCGAGCAGACGATCAAGACGGCGGTCGAGAAGATCGCCGAGCTGCGCGAGCGGTACCTGAACGTGTCCGTCCAGGACAAGGGCAAGCGGTTCAACACGGACCTGCTGGAGGCCATCGAGCTGGGCAACCTGCTCGACCTGGCCGAGGTCATGGCCGTCTCGGCGCTGGCCCGCAAGGAGTCCCGCGGCGGTCACTACCGCGAGGACTACCCGAACCGCGACGACGTCAACTTCATGCGCCACACCATGGCGTACCGCGAGGTCGGCGCCGACGGCTCCGAGACCGTGCGTCTCGACTACAAGCCCGTCGTCCAGACCCGCTACCAGCCGATGGAGCGTAAGTACTGATGGCAACCCCGACCCTGGAGAAGCGGGAAGCCGGCTTCGCCGACTCCCCGTACATCACCGCCACCTTCCGGATCCGCCGCTTCAACCCCGAGGTGTCGGAGCACGCGGTCTGGGAGGACTTCCAGATCGAGATCGACCCCAAGGAGCGCGTCCTCGACGCCCTCCATAAGATCAAGTGGGACGTCGACGGCTCGCTCACCTTCCGGCGCTCCTGCGCGCACGGCATCTGCGGCTCCGACGCGATGCGGATCAACGGCAAGAACAGGCTCGCCTGCAAGACGCTGATCAAGGACATCAACCCGGAGAAGCCCATCACGGTCGAGGCCATCAAGGGCCTGACGGTCCTCAAGGACCTGGTCGTGGACATGGAGCCGTTCTTCCAGGCGTACCGCGACGTGATGCCCTTCCTGATCACCACGGGCAACGAGCCGACGCGTGAGCGGCTCCAGTCCGCCGAGGACCGCGAGCGGTTCGACGACACCACCAAGTGCATCCTGTGCGCCGCGTGCACGTCGTCCTGCCCGGTGTTCTGGAACGACGGCCAGTACTTCGGTCCGGCCGCGATCGTCAACGCCCACCGCTTCATCTTCGACTCGCGCGACGAGGCCGGGGAGCAGCGGCTGGAGATCCTCAACGACAAGGACGGCGTGTGGCGCTGCCGCACCACGTTCAACTGCACGGACGCCTGCCCGCGCGGCATCGAGGTCACCAAGGCGATCCAGGAAGTGAAGCGCGCGCTGATCACGCGCCGCTTCTGACGCTTCCCGTTCGTCCCGCCGAAGGGCCCGCTTCCGCACGGAGGCGGGCCCTTCGCCGTGCGTCCCGCCCGCTCTCCCTCGTCCCGGTGGTTTGGCCGAACTACGCGTAGACCGGATGGATGCCTAGGGCATGTAGTGGTGATCGGCAGTCCGAATCAACCTCCGATCCGCCGCCGATCCGCCGCTTGCGAGGCCACCATGACGGAAGCCGTTGCGTTCCCGCAGAACCGCACCTGCCCCTACCACCCGCCCACCGCCTACGATCCGCTGCGCGAGGCGCGGCCGCTGTCCCGGGTCACGCTCTACGACGGCCGGTCGGTGTGGGTCGTCACCGGGCACGCCGCCGCCCGCCAACTCCTGTCCGACCAGCGGCTGTCGACCGACTCCACCAACGAGGCCTTCCCGATCTTCGCGGAACGGGTCGCCGCCGTGCGCAGCCGCCGCCCGCGCCGTACGGCCCTGCTGGGCGAGGACGACCCCGTGCACCACGCGCAGCGGCGGATGCTCATCCCGAGCTTCACGCTCAAGCGCACGGCCGACCTGCGCCCGCGCATCCAGCGGGCGGTGGACGAGCTGATCGACGCGATGACCGAGCAGGGGCCGCCGGCCGAGCTGGTGTCCGCGTTCGCCCTCCCCGTGCCGTCCATCGTGATCTGCGACCTGCTGGGGGTGCCGTACGCCGACCACGACTTCTTCGAGGGGCAGTCGCGGCGGCTGTTGCGCGGCTCGACGGCCGAGGAGATCGAGGACGCCCGCGACCAGTTGGAGGGCTACCTCGGCGATCTGGTTGAGCGGAAACGCGACAAACCCGGGGACGGCGTCCTGGACGACCTGATCGCGCAGCAGCTCGCCCACGGCCACCTCGACAAGCAGCAGCTGGTGGAGCTGGCCACGATCCTGCTCGTCGCGGGGCACGAGACCACGGCGAACATGATCTCGCTGGGGACGTTCACCCTGCTCCAGCACCCGGAGCAGCTCGCCGAGCTGCGGTCCGCCCCGGAGCTGATGCCGACGGCGGTGGAGGAGCTGCTGCGGTTCCTGTCGATCGCGGACGGGATGCTGCGGGTGGCGAAGGAGGACATCGACGTCGACGGGGTGACGATCCGCGCGGACGAGGGCGTCGTCTTCTCGACGTCGGTCATCAACCGGGACACCACCGCCTACCCCGAGCCCGACACCCTCGACTGGCACCGCTCCGCCCGCCACCACGTCGCGTTCGGCTTCGGCATCCACCAGTGCCTGGGCCAGAACCTGGCGCGGGCGGAGATGGAGATCGCACTGCGGACGCTCTTCGACCGGCTCCCCGGGCTGCGGCTGGCGGCACCGGCCGAGGAGATCCCGTTCAAACCCGGGGACACGCTCCAGGGGATGATCGAACTCCCCGTCACATGGTGAGGATGGGCCTCATGGACATTCTGATCGACAAGGACGTCTGCATCGGTGCGGGCCAGTGCGCCCTGACCGCCCCGGACGTCTTCACCCAGGACGACGACGGTTTCAGCGAGCTCGTTCCCGGCGGCGAGGACGGCGCGGGCAGCCCCCTGGTGCGGGAGGCGGCCCGGGCGTGCCCGGTGAGCGCGATCAAGGTGGCGGGCTAGCCCCGGCACCGGCCACCGGCCACCGGCACACCGCCCGGCGAGGGGTTCCTCGCCGGGCGGTGTCATGTCGTGCCCCGGGCGCCCACCCCCGCCCCCGCGAGTTGAACATGTTCAAAGACAGGTCTACAGTCATGACCGTCAGCTTTTGAACGCGTTCAAAGGAGGGTGGGGGATGGACCTCACTGTGGTCGCGTACGTCATCTACCTGCTGATCAGCGTGGCGCTCACCGTATGGGTGGCGCGCACGCTCAGCCGGAACGGGCGGATCTTCCTCGCCGATGTGCTCCGGGGGAACGAGAAGCTCGCCGAGGCGGTGAACCACCTGCTGGTCGTGGGCTTCTACCTGGTCAACCTCGGCTTCGTGGCGCTCCACCTGAGCCAGGACGAGAGCGTCGCCGACGCCCGGCGGCTGTTCGAGGCGCTGTCGGTGAAGCTCGGTGTGGTCCTGCTCGTCCTCGGCGTGATGCACCTCGGCAACGTCTACGTGCTCAACAGGATCCGCCGGCGCGGCGCGCTGGACCGGGAGCAGACGCCCCCGGTGCCGCCGCAGGGCTGGACCCCTCCCCAGGGCTGGACGCCCCCGCAGGGCTGGGCGCCGCCGCAGGGCCCGGCCCCCGCGACCGGGGCGTGAGGCGGCCGTGACCGGCCCGGCCGTACGACGGCTCACCGTGCTGTACGACGCGCACTGCCCGCTCTGCGTCCACCTGCGGCACTGGCTGGCACGGCAGGCGCAGCTCGTTCCGCTGGACCTGGTGCCCGCCGCCTCCGAGGAGGCCCGCCGCCGCTTCCCGGCGCTGGACCACCGGGCCACGCTCGAGGAGATCACGGTGGTCGGGGACGGCGGCCAGGTCTACCGCTCGACGGCCGCGTGGATCGTCTGCCTGTGGGCCCTGGCCGACCACCGCGCCAAGGCCAACTGGCTGGCCACCCCCGCCGGGTCGCCCTTCGCCCGGGTCACCGTCCTCGCCGCCGCCAAGTGGCGCGAGGCGCTGGCCCCGGCGGGCGGCCGGGGGTGCGAGGGCGGCCGGTGCGGCGTGCCGGACGCACCCCATTAGGCTCGGTCACCGTGAATGCCCAGAAGGCCGCCAAGAGCGAGCAGACCCGCACCCTCATCCTCGAAACCGCGCTCCGGCTGTTCCAGGAGCGCGGGTACGACAGGACGACCATGCGGGCCATCGCCCAGGAGGCGGGCGTCTCCGTCGGCAACGCCTACTACTACTTCTCCTCCAAGGAGCACCTGGTCCAGGGCTTCTACGACCGGCTCGCCGCCGAGCACGAGGTGGCCGTCCAGCCCGTCCTCGCGGGCGACAGGGACCTGGCGGTACGGATCAGGGACTCGCTGCTGACGTGGCTGGACGTGGCCGAGCCGTACCACCCGTTCGCGACCCAGTTCTTCAAGAACGCCGCCGATCCCGACAGCCCGCTCAGCCCGTTCTCCGACGAGTCGGTCGCGGCCCGCGAGGCCGCCATCTCCGTCCACGAGCGGATTCTGGCCGGCTCCGACACCAAGACCGCGCCGGAGCTGGCCGGACAGCTCCCCCACCTGATGTGGCTGATGCAGATGGGACTGGTGCTGTTCTGGGTGTACGACCGGTCGCCGGACACCCGGCGCAGCCGCCGTCTCGTCGTCCGCACCGCGCCCCTGGTCGCACGGGCGATCGCGCTGTCCCGGTTCCGGGTCCTCAGGCCGCTGGTGCGGCAACTGCACGAGGTGCTGGAGGAGTTCCTGCCGGACGCGGTGACCGGCGCGGCTACGCCCGCTTCGACGCCAGCTCCACGAGCGTGATGTCGGAGGGCGCGCCGACCCGGACCGGCGGTCCCCAGGCACCCGCGCCCCGGGACACGTACAGCTGGGTGTCGCCGTACCGTTCGAGCCCGGCGACGGTGGGGTTGGCCAGCTCGGCGAGGTAGTTGCCGGGCCAGAGCTGACCGCCGTGGGTGTGGCCGGACAGCTGGAGGTCCACCCCGTGCTCCACCGCGTCGTGGATGACGACCGGCTGGTGCGCGAGCAGCACGGCGGCGCGCGCCCGGTCGCGGTCGCCGAGGGCGGCGGCGAAGTCGGGGCCGTCGCCGTAGTTCTCGCCCGCGACGTCGTTGACGCCCGCGAGGTCGAACCCGGCGATCTCCACGCGCTCGTTGCGCAGCGGGCGCATGCCCAGTTCGCGCACGTGGTCGACCCACTGCTCGGCGCCGGAGAAGTACTCGTGGTTGCCGGTCACGAAGAAGGAGCCGTCACGGGCCCGCAGCCCGGCGAGCGGCTCGGCCGCCGGGCCCAGGTTCTCGACGCTGCCGTCGACCATGTCGCCCACCACGGCGACGAGGTCGGGCTGGGTGGCGTTGATGGCGTCGACGATGCGCTGCGTGTGGGCGCGCCCCAGGATCGGCCCCAGGTGGATGTCGCTCACCACCGCGATCCGGTACCCGTGCACCCCTCGGGGCAGCTTGGCGAGCGGGACGGTGACCCGCTTGACCCGGGGCCCCCGCAGCACGCCGTACGTGCCGTACCCGACCGTCCCGAGCGCGGCGGCCGCGGCCGCACCGCCGACGACGCGCGAGACGAACAGCCGCCGTGACGGGCCGGTCGCCGCGGTGGGCCCGGCGGAGGCGGGCGGCTCGGGGGCGGTCGGCGGTTCGGGGGCGGGAGCCGCGGGGGCGGGCGCGGGCGGCACGGTGACGGGCGGCGCGGCGGGGGCGGGCGGCGCGGCGGGGGTGGACGCGGCCCGGCGGTCGAGGGCGCGGCGCAGCAGGGGCCGCACCGCCTCCCCCACCACCAGGGCGAGCACCAGGTACAGCAGCAGGGCCAGCCACAGGAAGCCGGGCCAGGACACCACCCGCTGGAGCCAGAACGGCACCCCCGCCCGGCCGGCCGTCAGCGCGGCCAGCGACAGCAGCGGGAGTACCACCAGGGCGATCGTGCCCAGGCGGCGGGCGGCGCCTCCCGGTACGGTCACATCACGGACCAGGCGGCGCCACACGTACCAGTGCACCACGGCCAGCAGGCCGACGACCCCGACGAGCACCAGCAGGACGAGCAACACCGGCCCCTACCCCTCTTCGCCGCGCGCGCCGCGACGCGATGCGCGTACGCCACGCAACCCGATGACGCCCACCACCGTCCCCAGAACAAAGGACGTGATGGCGAGCAACAGGTGGACCCAGAAGTAGGCGGTCGGGTCACCCGCGTCGTCGAAGGCCAGACCGCTCCCGTCGTTCCACAGATTCTTGACGAAAGTGATCCAGATGAACCAGCTCCACACCCCGAAAGCGAGCAGGAACCAGGAGGCGGAGCGGCTGAGCTTCATGGGTTCAGTATCACCACCGCCGCCCGGGGCCCTGCCGCGGGGTGTGGTGTCGGCTCCCGGAACGGCCCCCTGTACGTTCTCGTCCGTGCCCGCCGTGAAGAAGACCGCGCAGACGTACCTGAGCAGGGCCGCCGCGGCGGTCGCCGCCGCCGCGCTGCTGCCCGTCCTCACCGCCGCGCCGGCCCTCGCGGCCCCGCCGGCGGACAAGGAGGACAAGCAGCCCAAGCCACCCGCCGTGATGTCCACGGTCGGCGGGCTGAAGCTCGGCACGCCGGGTACGCAGGTGAACCTGGCCCCCGGCGTGCCGGTGCTGCCCAAGGAGGTCACGGGCCGCTCCTGGATCGTGGCGGACGCGGAGAGCGGCGACGTGCTGGCGTCGCACAACGCGCACTGGCGGCTGCCCCCGGCCTCCACGCTGAAGATGCTGTTCGCGGACACCGTCCTGCCGAAGCTGCCCAAGAACCGGTCGCATGTGGTGGCCCCCGAGGAGCTGGCGAAGGTCGGCGAGGGCTCCAGCCTCGTCGGGGTGAAGGAGAAGCAGGCCTACACCGTCCACGACCTGTGGCTGGGCGTCTTCCTGCGCTCCGGCAACGACGCCGTGCACGTGCTGTCCGCGATGAACGGCGGCATCGACCAGACCGTCCGGGACATGAACGCCCGCGCCGCCGAGCTCCAGGCGCTCGACACGCACGTCGTCTCGCCGGACGGGTACGACGCGGTGGGCCAGGTCTCGTCCGCGTACGACCTCACGCTGATCGCGCGCAGCGGCATGCAGAACAAGGACTTCCGCGAGTACTGCTCGACGCCGCGCGCGAAGTTCCCCGGCGAGGTGAAGCCGGGCAACAAGAAGCGGTCGACGTTCGAGATCCAGAACACCAACCGGCTGCTGACCGGTGACTTCGGCATCCCGGCGTACCAGGGCATCGCCGGTGTGAAGAACGGCAGCACCACCCACGCGGGCGCCACCTTCACCGGTGTGGCCGAACGGAACGGCAAGGTTCTGCTGGTCACCGTCATGAACCCGTCGGCGAAGGAGGGCCACGCCGTCTACAAGGAGGCGGCGCGCCTGCTGGACTGGGGTTTCTCGGCGGCCGGGAGGGTGCGGCCGGTCGGTGAGCTGGTGGCGCCGAAGTCGGCGGGCGCCGGCACCGGCGAGAGCGGCGGCACCGGGCAGACCGGCCCGGGCGGCGGCGACCAGGCCGCCGGTGACCGCTCCGGCGGCGCGACGGTCGCGGCGGCCGGCGGTGCGAGCGGGGCCGGGACGGCGCTGGCGGTGGTCGGCGGGGTGCTCGTCCTGCTGGCCGCCGGGTGGTTCATGGTCAACCGGCGCTGGCCGCTTCCCGATCTGGTGCGCCGTCGCCGCCGTCCCGGGTCCGGGAGCGAGTAGCCGTCCAGGCGGCGCAGAACAGCAGCAGCTTGGCGGTGAAGTTGATCCACAGCAGGAGCGCCACGGGCACGCCGAACGCCCCGTACATCGACTTCGCCGCCACGTCCCGCATGTAGCCGCCGAGCAGCAGCTTCAGCGCCTCGAAGCCGACCGCGCCGATCAGGGCCGCCACGGCGAGGCGGCGGCGCGGCGGGTGGACGCCGGGCAGCAGGGTCAGCACGTACAGCAGGATCAGGAAGTCGGCGAGGACGGCGACCGCGAGGGCGACCGCCTGGAGGAGTACGCCCCCGGCGCCGCTCTCGGAGATCCCGATCCGCTCGGCGGTCCAGCCCACGGTGGTGGAGCCCAGCCAGGAGGCGGCGAGCGACGCCAGGCCGGTGGCGCCGAGGCCGAGGAGGATCACGGCGTCCTTGCCCTTGCGGACGACCGGGTTGCCCTCGTCGCGGTCGTCGACGCCCCACACGGCGCGCAGGCAGTCGCGCATGGAGCCCACCCAGCCGATGCCGGTGAACAGCAGCAGCGCGCCCGCGACCAGGCCGACCGTGCCGGCGTTCGCCACCAGGGAGTCCAGGTCGAGCTGGTCGGAGATGCCGGGCACCTGCTCGGCGATCTTCTCCTCCAGGGTGCGGAGCTGTTCCTCGCTGAGCAGCGCGGCGCCGACCGCCGCGGCCACGGTGATCAGCGGGAAGAGGGCGAGGAAGCTGATGAAGGTGATGGCGGCGGCCAGCCGCGTCCAGTGCGCCGCGTCGAGCGTCTCGTACGAGCGCCACGCGTGCGTCCGCATCAGGCGGGCGGCCCAGGGGCCGATGACGGGGAGCTTGGTCAGCCAGTCCATGACGTGCCCCTACCCCCGGTCGGGAAGACGAGCGTGCGGGTGCCCCAGAAACGCACGCAGGTGGCGAGGGCCATCCCCACGCCGAGCCCCGAGACGGTGTCGGCCAGCGGGGACGTGAGCCCCAGCGCGTAGTGCGACACCCCCAGGCACGCCAGCTGCACGGCGGCGCCCGCCAGGTTGACCCCGAAGAACGCCCCGTACTGGCGCAGGTGGAGGCCGCGGCGGCGGTACGTGCCGAGGGCGTTGCCCACGTAGGCGACGGTGCAGCCGGCGAGGAAGGCGAGCGCCTTGGCGATGAGCGGGTCGAGGTGCGGCCGCAGCGCGAGGAAGAGCGCGAGGTCGGCGGCGTAGGCGATGCCGCCCGCGATCAGGAACCCGGCCGCCTCGCGCCGCACGGGTGGGTCCGGCCTCACAGGTCCGCCACCGCCATCCCGTACATCGCGAGCCAGGCCAGGCCGATGACGGCGAGCGGGCGGTCGCGCAGGACGACGTCCTCCGGGGCGCCGGCGGTGCCGCGGTCGGCGAACACGGCGTACCGCAGGACGGCGAGGATGAACGCGATGGTGGACAGCTGGCGCCAGGTCCCGCTGTGCTCCAGGGCCCACAGGCAGTAGCCGAGCACGGCGACGCCGGCGGCCAGCTGCCAGACGAACCGGAGGTAGCCGGTCGTGTACTCGGTCAGCAGCAGGCGCGTGGCCCCCTCCCGCCCCGCCATCTGGACGGCTTCCGAGTAGCGCTTGGCGGCCACCATGAACAGGGCGCCGAAGCCGGTGGTGATGAGGAACCAGCGCGAGAGCGGGATGCCGAGCGCCACCCCGCCGATCATGGCCCGCATCACGAAGCCGGTCGTGACGACGGCCAGGTCGACCACGAGGACGTGCTTGAGGCGGAGGCAGTAGGCGAGCTGCATGACGAGGTAGGCGGCCAGCAGCGCGGCCGTGAGCGCGTTGCACAGGACGGCGGCGCCGGTGAGGGCCCCGAGCGCGAGGAGGCCGCCGGTGCCGTACGCCACGGACACCGGGACGTCCCCGGCCGCCACGGGGCGGCGGCACTTCACGGGGTGGGCGCGGTCGGCGTCGGCGTCACGGGCGTCGTTGACGAGGTAGACGGCTGCGGCAGCGGCGGTGAACAGCACGAAGACGATGCCGAGTTGCAGGGCGGTGTGCCGGGACGCCAGCTGCCCGGCGGCGGCGGGCGCGGCGACCACGAGCACGTTCTTGACCCACTGGCGGGGCCGCGCGGTGCGGACGAGCCCGAGCGGCACGCCCACGGCCTGGGCGAGCGGGCGGGTGACGGCCGCCACGACGCCCGGCTCAGCCACGGCGACGCCTACGGAAACGATCCGCCACGTCCCGGTGCACCCAGGTGCGGCCCGCTTTCGCCGCCACGGCCCCGAGCAGGGCGCCGGCCGCGACGTCGGTCGGGTAGTGCACGCCCACCACCAGGCGGGACAGGCACATGGCCGTCGCGAGCGGCACGCCCACGCGCCGGACGCCCGGGCGCAGCGCGCCGAACACCAGGGCGGCGGCCACCGCCGAGGTGGCGTGCGAGCTGGGGAACGAGTGCCGCCCCACGACGGGCCGCAGCACCCCCCGCCCCTCCCTGCCGCGCCCGACCGTGACGATGGGCGACAGGGAGGGGCGGGGGCGGCGGACGAGGCGTTTGAGGGTCACGCTGGCCAGGTGGGCCGTGGCCGTGAGGGCCGTGGCGCGCAGCCAGGGGCCGCGCCGGGGGCGGTCGGTCACCGCGCCGGTGAGTCCGGCGGCCAGCCAGAGCGCGCCGTGCTCGCCCGCGTACGACAGGGCGCGCGCGGCCGACGCCAGCGCCGGCCGGCGGTGGCCGCAGGCGTGCAGCGCGTCCAGCAGCAGATGATCGGCGCCCTCCCACCGGGCGCCCGCGAATCGCATCCTCCGCCACCCCTTTCGTCGTCCCTGGCCGGTGCACCACGGACGACTCTGGCGCTCCGCACACCACAGGACGCGACAATCTTGTACGACACTCGTTTAATCACCCATATCGGCGAGCCGACGACTCCACCGACAAACCCGTCAAATGACCCAAGTGCGGCGATACGGTCGCATCCATGTCTGACGCCGACACCTCCACCGACCCCGCCGAACCGGTGACCGGCTGGGGCCGCACCGCCCCCAGCGTCGCCCGCGTCGTCCGCCCCCGCAGCTACGAGGAGGCCGCCGCCGCCGTCCGCGCCTGCGGCACCCGCGGCGGCATCGCCCGCGGGCTCGGCCGCGCCTACGGCGACGCGGCGCAGAACGCCGGGGGCGCCGTACTGGACATGACCTCCCTCGCCCGCATCCGCTCCGTCGACGCGGACGCGGGGCTCGTGGTCTGCGACGCGGGCGTCAGCCTGCACCGCCTGATGCAGGTGCTGCTGCCGCTCGGCTGGTTCGTCCCCGTCACCCCCGGCACCCGCTACGTCACCGTCGGCGGGGCCATCGGCGCCGACATCCACGGCAAGAACCACCACGTCTCCGGGTCGTTCGGCCGCCACGTACGCGCCTTCGACCTCCTCACCGCCGACGGCACGATCCACACCGTCGCCCCCGGCACCGACCTCTTCGACGCGACCACCGGCGGCATGGGCCTCACCGGGGTCATCCTCTCCGCGACCCTCCAGCTGCTGCCCGTCGAGACGTCCTGGATGTCCGTCGACACCGAACGCGCCGCCGACCTCGACGACCTGATGGCCCGCCTCACCGCCGACGACCACGGCTACCGCTACTCCGTCGCCTGGATCGACCTGCTCGCCCGCGGCGCCGCCACCGGCCGCGCCGTCCTCACCCGCGGCGACCACGCCCCCCACGACGCCCTCCCCCGCCGCGCCCGGCGCGACCCGCTCGCCTTCCGCCCCGGCCGGCTGCCCCCGGCGCCCTCCTTCGTGCCCGAGGGGCTCCTCAGCCGCCCGGCGGTCGGCCTGTTCAACGAACTCTGGTACCGCAAGGCGCCCCGGCACCGCACCGGCGAACTCCAGCGGCTGTCCGCCTTCTTCCACCCGCTGGACGGCGTCCCGCACTGGAACCGGGTCTACGGGCGCGGCGGCTTCGTCCAGTACCAGTTCGTCGTCGGACACGGCCGGGAGGACACCCTGCGCCGCATCGTGCGCCGCATCGCCCGCCGGGGCTGCCCGTCCTTCCTCGCCGTCCTCAAACGCTTCGGCGAGGGCGACCCGGGCTGGCTGTCCTTCCCGATGCCCGGCTGGACCCTGGCCCTGGACATCCCGGCCGGGCTCAGCGGCCTCGGCACGTTCCTCGACGAGCTCGACGAGGAGGTCGCGGACGCCGGCGGACGCGTCTACCTCGCCAAGGACTCCCGGCTGCGCCCCGACGCACTGCGCGCCATGTACCCCCGGCTGCCCGACTTCCTCGCCCTGCGCGCCGAGCTGGACCCGCGCTCGGTGTTCACCTCGGACCTCGCCCGCCGCCTGTCTCTGTGAAATCGTGAAGGAGTACGCCGTCATGAAGGACGCCTTCGGCGCCCCCCAGTCCCTGCTCGTCCTCGGCGGCACGTCCGAGATCGCGCTCGCCACCGCCCGGCGCCTGATCGCCCGCCGCACCCGCACGGTCTGGCTGGCCGGCCGCCCCTCCCCCGAGCTGGACGCGGCCGCCGTCTCGCTGCGCGAGCTGCGCACCGGGCAGGACGAGGTGACCGTCCACACCGTGCCGTTCGACGCCCTGGACCCGGCCGCCCACGAGGAGACGCTGGGGAAGGTGTTCGCCGAGGGCGACGTCGACATGGTGCTGCTGGCCTTCGGCGTCCTCGGCGACCAGGGTCGCGACGAGGCGGCGCCGCTCGACGCCGTCCGGGTCGCCCAGACCAACTACACCGGCGCCGTCTCCGCCGGCCTGACCTGCGCCAACGCGCTGCGGGCGCAGGGGCACGGCGCGCTGGTCGTGCTGTCGTCGGTGGCCGCCGAGCGGACCCGGCGGGCGAACTTCATCTACGGCTCCAGCAAGGCGGGCCTCGACGCCTTCGCCCAGGGCCTGGGCGACGCCCTGCACGGCTCCGGCGTCCACGTCATGATCGTCAGGCCCGGGTTCGTACGGACGCGGATGACGGCCCGGCTGGCGGAGGCGCCCATGGCCACGACACCGGAGGCGGTGGCGCACGCCATCGAGCAGGGGCTGTGGCGCCGGTCGGAGACCGTGTGGGTGCCGGGCAGGCTCCGCCTGGTGATGGCGGCCGTACGGCACCTGCCCCGCCCGCTCTTCCGCCGCCTGCCCCTCTAGGGCGTGTCGCCGGCGGGCCGGTCAGCCGCGGCTGGTGGCCGGTTCGTCCACCGGGGAGCCCTGGGCGGGGACGGACGGGGCCGGGCGGCCGGCGCCGAACTCGTACTCGGACAGCTTCCGCCACACGCCGTCCGCACCCTGCTCGTACAGGGCGAAGGAGCCGACGGTCCAGGACGCCTCGAAGTCGGCCAGCTCCTCGTACGCCACGTCCATCGCCTCCTCGGCGATGCCGTGCGCCACCGTCACGTGCGGGTGGTACGGGAACAGCAGCTCCCGCTCCAGCGGGCCCGAGGCGTCCCGGACCCGCTTCTGGAGCCACGAGCAGGCCGCCGCGCCCTCCACGACCTGCACGAAGACGACCGGCGACAGCGGACGGAACGTGCCCGTGCCGGACAGCCGCATCGGGAACGCCCGGCAGGCCGCCGCGACCTCGGCGAGGTGGGCCCGGACCGCGGGCAGCCGTGCCTCCTCCACCGAGGTCGGCGGGAGCAGCGTGACGTGCGTGGGGATGCCGTGCGCGGCGGGGTCGCCGAAGCCCGCGCGCCGCTCCTGGAGCAGGCTGCCGTATGGCTCCGGGACCGCGATCGAAACGCCGAGCGTTACGGTCCCCACGTCGTTCTCCTCAGTGTCGGTGCGGTCGTCGGTGGTGTGCTGCCGGCCGGCGGTCGTCTCCGCCGTCAGCCGCCAGTGTGGCGGGTGGACCCGCCGCGTGACCAGAGCTGCCCGCTTCAGTGCTTCGCGGGCAGGAAGCCCACCTTCTCGTACGCCTGCGCCAGCGTCTCCGCGGCGACCGAGCGGGCCTTCTCCGCGCCCTTGGCCAGGATCGAGTCCAGCGTCTCCGGGTCGTCCAGGTATTCCTGGGTACGGGTCTTGAACGGGGTCACGAAGTCGACCATGATCTCGGCGAGATCGGTCTTCAGCGCCCCGTACAGCTTGCCCTCGTAGCCGCGCTCCAGCTCGGGGACGGGGGTGCCGGTGAGGGTGGACATGATCGTCAGCAGGTTGCTGACGCCCGGCTTGTCCACCGGGTCGAAGCGGATCACGGTGTCGGTGTCGGTCACCGCGCTCTTCACCTTCTTCGCGGTCGCCTTCGGCTCGTCCAGGAGGTTGACCAAGCCCTTCGGGGTGGAGGCGGACTTGCTCATCTTGACCGACGGGTCCTGAAGGTCGTAGATCTTCGCCGTCTCCTTCAGGATGTACGGAGCCGGGACCCTGAACGTCTCACCGAAGCGGGCGTTGAACCGCTCGGCGAGGTCGCGCGTCAGCTCGATGTGCTGGCGCTGGTCCTCACCGACCGGGACCTCGTGGGCCTGGTACAGCAGGATGTCGGCGACCTGGAGGACCGGGTACGTGAACAGGCCGACCGAGGCGCGGTCGGCGCCCTGCTTGGCGGACTTGTCCTTGAACTGCGTCATGCGGGACGCCTCGCCGAAGCCGGTGAGGCAGTTCATGACCCAGGCGAGCTGGGCGTGCTCCGGGACGTGACTCTGGACGAAGAGCGTGCAGCGCTCGGGGTCGAGCCCTGCCGCGAGCAGCTGGGCGGCGGCGAGCCGGGTGTTGGCGCGCAGCTCCCCCGGCTCCTGCGGAATGGTGATCGCGTGCAGGTCGACGACCATGTAGAAGGCGTCGTGGCTCTCCTGGAGAGCGACCCACTGGCGGACCGCGCCGAGGTAGTTGCCGAGGTGGAAGGAGCCGGCGGTGGGCTGGATCCCGGAGAGCACGCGAGGACGATCAGAGGCCATGTCCCTCATTCTCTCAGTTGCCGCCGACAGGTCGGGAACTCAAGGGGCTGAGACGAGCGACACAGCCGTCCGGGCCCCCGGTTCCGGCCGTCCCGGGAGGGGGCGGCCGGTCCGGGGCCGGGCGGGGAGGCCGAGCGGGGTCAGACGGGGAGGCCGGGGGCCGGGTAGGCGGCCATGAGGTCGGCGACCTCGGCGCGGATCATGGCGAGGGCCGCCTCGTCACCGGTGCGGGCCGCCGTGACACCCCGGTCGATCCACTCGGCGACGGCCCCCATGTGCTCCGTACCGAGCCCCCGCGAGGTGAGGGAGGGCGTGCCGATGCGGATGCCGGAGGGGTCGAACGGCTTGCGCGGGTCGTAGGGGACGGTGTTGTAGTTGACCACGATCCCCGCCCGGTCCAGCGCCTTGGCCGCGATCTTGCCGGGGACGTCCCTGCGGGTGAGGTCCATGAGGATCAGGTGGTTGTCCGTACCGCCGGAGACCAGGTCGAAGCCCCGGGCCAGCAGCTCGTCGGCGAGCGCCTTCGCGTTGGCGACGACGCCGTGCGCGTAGTCGCGGAAGGAGGCGCCGGACGCCTCGTGCAGGGCGACGGCGATGGCGGCGGTGGTCTGGTTGTGCGGGCCGCCCTGGAGCCCCGGGAAGACCGCCTTGTCGATGGCCTTCGCGTGCTCCTCCCGGCACATGAGCATCGCGCCGCGCGGCCCGCGCAGGGTCTTGTGGGTGGTCGTGGAGACGACGTCGACGTGCGGCACCGGCGACGGGTGGGCGCCGCCCGCGATCAGGCCGGCGATGTGCGCCACGTCGGCGACCAGCACGGCGCCCGCCTCGCGGGCGATCTCCGCGAAGGCGGCGAAGTCGATGGTCCGGGGCAGGGCGGTGCCCCCGCAGAAGATGACCTTGGGACGCTCCTTGAGGGCGAGGTCGCGCACCTCGTCGAAGTCGATCAGCCCGGTGTCCTGGCGGACGCCGTACTGGACGCCCCGGAACCAGGAGCCCGTCGCGGAGACGCCCCAGCCGTGCGTGAGGTGACCGCCCATCGGGAGGGCCATGCCCATCACGGTGTCGCCGGGCTGCGCGAAGGCCAGGTAGACGGCGAGGTTCGCCGGGGAGCCGGAGTAGGGCTGGACGTTGGCGTGGTCCACGCCGAAGAGGGCCTTCGCCCGGGCGACGGCGAGCCGCTCGACCTGGTCGACGTTCTGCTGGCCCTCGTAGTAGCGCCGGCCCGCGTAGCCCTCGCTGTACTTGTTCTGCAGGACGGTCCCGGAGGCCTCCAGGACCGCCTGCGAGACGTAGTTCTCGCTGGGGATCAGGCGCAGGGTGTCCGCCTGGAGCCGCTCCTCCGCGCCGACGAGCGCGGCGAGTTCCGGATCGGCGGCGGCGAGCGCCGGGTGGCGGGCGGGGGCGTGGTGGGCGGAGACGGCGAGGCTGGTCATGGCGTCCTCCAGGGGGCCGGCAGCACGGACGAGGTCCTCGGATGCCCAGGCGGGCGGCACCCTCGTGTGGTCTGCCGCGCACGGCTCCCCCGGGGTCGCTTCCCCGTACGCCAGTCGCCGCGCGTACCGCCAGCCTAACCGCCACGCGCGACTCGATGTTTCCTCGTCCGTATGGCGAGCGACGATAGAAAGGGGCGCCACCACCGCCCCACGCCGCAGGACGAACGGAGAACCCGTGTCGAGAACACAAGAGGCGATCGCTTCCGCGGAGGCGCACAGCGCGCACAACTACCACCCGTTGCCCGTCGTCGTCTCGTCGGCGGAGGGTGCCTGGATGACCGATGTCGAGGGGCGCCGGTACCTCGACATGCTCGCCGGCTACTCGGCGCTCAACTTCGGCCACGGCAACCGGCGGCTGCTCGACGCCGCGAAGGCGCAGCTGGAGCGGGTGACGCTGACGTCGCGGGCGTTCCACCACGACCGGTTCGCCGACTTCTGCGAGCAACTGGCCGAGTTCTGCGGCATGGAGATGGTGCTGCCGATGAACACCGGGGCGGAGGCGGTGGAGACCGCCGTGAAGACCGCCCGCAAGTGGGGGTACCGCGTCAAGGGCGTGCCGGACGGCGCCGCGAGGATCATCGTGGCGTCGGACAACTTCCACGGCCGTACGACGACGATCGTCAGCTTCTCCACCGACCCCGAGGCGCGGGCGGACTACGGCCCGTACACGCCCGGGTTCGACATCGTGCCGTACGGCGACCTGGCGGCGATGGAGGCGGCCATGACGGAGGACACCGTCGCCGTGCTGCTGGAGCCGATCCAGGGCGAGGCGGGGGTGCTGGTGCCGCCCGCCGGGTACCTGCCGGCGGTGCGGGAGCTGACCCGGCGGCGGAACGTGCTGTTCGTCGCGGACGAGATCCAGTCGGGTCTGGGCCGCACGGGCCGGACGTTCGCGTGCGAACACGAGGACGTCGTCCCGGACATGTACGTGCTGGGCAAGGCGCTGGGCGGCGGTGTCGTACCGGTGTCGGCGGTCGTGTCGAGCGCGGAGGTGCTCGGCGTCCACCGGCCGGGCGAGCACGGCTCGACGTTCGGCGGCAACCCGCTGGCGTGCGCGGTGGCGCTGGAGGTGCTGGCGATGCTGCGCACCGGCGAGTACCAGCAGCGCGCCGCCGAGCTGGGCGACCACCTCCACCAGGAGCTGGGCCTGATGGTCGGCGGCGGCGCCGTGGAGGCGGTGCGGGGCCGCGGCCTGTGGGCGGGCGTGGACATCGTGCCGGGCCTCGGCACGGGCCGGGAGATCTCGGAACGGCTGATGGACCGCCGGGTCCTGGTCAAGGACACCCACGGCTCCACGATCCGGATCGCCCCGCCGCTGACCATCAGCAAGGAGGACCTCGACTGGGGCCTGGAGCAGCTGCGGCAGGTGCTGCGCTGACCCGGCGCCGGCGTACCGGGACGCGGGGGCGCCGGGACTCCCGCGGTCACGGCAGGGCCCGGCAGAGGGCCTCCAGGGCGCCGGACCAGGCGCTGTCCGTCGGGGTGGCGTAGCCGACCACGAGGGCGTCGCGGCCGGGCGGGACGTCCGGGTGGCGGAAGCGGTCCAGGCCGTTGACGGCCAGGCCGTGCCAGGCGGCGGCCTGGACGACGGTCCGCTCGGTGCCGGGCGGGAGTTCCAGCACCGCGTGGAGCCCTGCCGCGATGCCCGAGACGCGGATGCCGGGCGCCCGTTCGGCGAGCGCGGCCACCAGCTGGTCGCGCCGCCGGCGGTACCGCAGCCGCATGCCCCGCACGTGCCGGTCGTACGCGCCGGAGCGGATGAACTCCGCCAGCGTCAGCTGGTCCAGCGCGCTGGACGTCCAGTCGCTGCCGCCCTTGGCCGCCAGCACGTCGTCGACCAGGCCCTCGGGGAGCACCATCCACCCGAGCCGCAGCCCCGGCGTCAGGGACTTGCTCGCCGTACCGAGGTAGACGACGCGCTCGGGGTCCAGGCCCTGGAGGGCGCCGACGGGCTGGCGGTCGTAGCGGAACTCGCCGTCGTAGTCGTCCTCCAGGATCAGCGCGCCCGTGCCGCGCGCCCAGTCGACGGCGGCGGCCCGCCGGTCGGGCGGCAGCGCGCCGCCGAGCGGGAACTGGTGCGCGGGGGTGATCAGCACCGCGCCCTGGCGGCGCAGCTCACCGGTGCGGGTGCCGTGTTCGTCGTACGGCAGGGCGGGCGTGGCGAGTCCGGCCTCGGCGAGCAGGTTCCAGTGGATGTCGAGCCCGTACGACTCGACGGCGACCTCCCGCACCCGGCGCCGGTGCAGCACCCGGGCCATCAGCCGCAGCCCGTGGACGAAGCCGGAGCAGACGACGATGCGGTCGGGGTCGGCGTGCACGCCCCGCGCGCGGGCCAGGTAGTCGGCGAGGGCGGTGCGCAGCTCGACGCGGCCGTGCGGTCCGCCGTAGCCGAGCGCCTCGTGCGGGGCGGACGTCAGCGCGCGGCGGGCCGCCTTCAGCCACTCGCCGCGCGGGAAGGACGCCAGGTCCGGCGCGCCCGGGTACAGGGTGTGCGGGGCGGGGCGGCGCACGGGCGGCCGGCGGGCCGGGGCCGGGGCGGCCGGGGCTCCCCGGTGCCCCGTACCGCGCTGCCCGGCCGCCGGGCCGGGGCGGAGGGCCGCACGCCGGGCCACGCGGGTGCCCGAGCCCTGCCGCGCGGTGAGCCAGCCCTCGGCGACCAGCTCCGCGTACGCGTCGGCGACCGTGTTGCGGGCGACGCCCAGGTCGGCGGCGAGCGACCGGGAGGACGGCAACCGCGTCCCCGGGGCCAGCCGCCCGCTCCTGACGGCCTCCCGCAGCGCCTCCATCAGGCCGGAGCGCAGTCCGGTGCCCCGTAGCTCCAGGTGCAGGTCGGCGCCGAAAGTGGCCCAGGAATCCGTCATGGAAATGGACCATACCCGTGTGCCACACCCCTCGTAGGGTCGTAGCCATGACGACAGAGACGCAGACGAAGCCGCAGACCCACACCCACACCCACACCGGAACGGCCACGGACGGGTACGCGCCCGAGCACACCCCCCGCCTCTCCTGGGCCGAGCAGGCGCCCGAGGTCTACAAGGCGATGGTCCGGCTGGACGCCGCCGCCCGCCAGGGCGTCGACCCGGTCCTGCTGGAGCTGGTCAAGATCCGCGCCTCGCAGCTCAACCACTGCGCCTACTGCCTGGACATGCACACCAAGGACGCGCTGGCGGCGGGCGAGTCGGTCGAGCGCATCATCCAGCTCAGCGCCTGGGAGGAGTCGCGGCACTTCTACACCGAGAAGGAGCTGGCCGCGATCGAACTGACCGAGGCGGTCACGGTCCTGACGGACGGTTTCGTCGAGGACGAGGTGTTCGAGCGGGCCGCGAAGCAGTTCGACGAGAAGGAACTGGCCCAGCTCATCGCGGCGATCAACGTCATCAACGCCTGGAACCGCTTCGCGGTGACCACCCGCATGGTCCCCGGCCACTACACGCCCGGCCAGTACCACGGCACGGCCAAGTGACGGGCGCCGCGGGCGTCTTCCGTGCCCTGCATCACGGCCGGGCCCCGGAGGACCCCTTGGTCCTGCCCGGCCCGTGGGACGCGGCCAGCGCCCGCGCCTTCGAGGAGGCCGGGTTCCCCGCTCTGGCCACGCCGTCCGCGGGGGTGGCGGCGTCGCTCGGGTACGAGGACGGGGCGACGCCCGCCGACGAGATGCTCGCGGCCGTCGCCCGGATCGCCCGGGCGGTGTCCGTCCCGGTGTCGGCGGACGTGGAGGGCGGTTACGGGCTCGCGCCCAAGGAGCTCGTCGCCCGCGTTCTGGACGCCGGCGCGGTCGGGGTGAACCTGGAGGACTCCCGGGCGGGAACGCTCCTGGACCCGCGGGCGCACGCCGACCGGCTGGCGGAGGTACGGGCGGAGGCGGGCGGCGAGCTGTTCGTCAACGCCCGCGTGGACACCTTCCTGCGCGGCGGCACCGACCCGGAGGACGCGGTCACCCGGGCGAGGCTGTACGTCGCGGCGGGTGCCGACTGCGTCTACCCGATCCGCGTGCCGCCCGAGCACCTTCCGCTGCTCCGCGCGCGGATCGACGGGCCCATCAACGTGGCCCCCCTCCCGGGCGGTCCGCCGGTCGGGGAACTGGGCCGCCTGGGCGCCACCCGCGTCACGTTCGGGCCCGGGCTGCTGCACCGCGCGATGGTGGCGGTGCGGGAGATCGCCGATCAGGTGCGGCGCAGCTCGTAGACCACCCGGCCCTCGGCCTCGGCGGCCCTGGTGAACCCGGCGCGGGACACGACCCCGTGCGAGGGCGTGTTGCTGCTGTCGACGACGGCGCGCAGCACGGCCGCCTCCGGCCGGGCGAACGCCCAGCCGGTGAGGGCGCGCAGGGCCTCGGTCATGTAGCCGTGGCCGCGGGCGCCCTCCACCAGGTCGTAACCGACCTCGGCCCGGCCGTCGGCGTCCGGGGCGGCGTGGAAGCCGATGGCGCCCACCGCGCGGCGGTCGGCGGCGCGGACGACGACGTACGTGCCCCAGCCGGGCCGGTACGTCCCCGCCTCGCGGGCGTCGGCCACCAGCCCGCCGGCGATGCGGGTGCCCTCCGGCGGGCCGCCGGCCGCCCAGGCGAAGCCGCCGGAGCCGCCGTCGCGCAGGTCGGCCCCGACGAGCGGGGACACCTCGCACAGCAGGAGGCGCTCGCTGCGGACCGGTGCGGCGTACCAGCGCCAGACGGCCGGTCGCGGCAGGTCGCCCAGGCCGGCGCGGCCGGTGGCCCACAGCAGGGTCCGCCACGGGTCGGTGGCGGTGGCGGTTTCGGTGGCGTCGAGGTCGCGCGGGGCGTGCGGGAAGAGGCGGTCCAGGACGCGGGCGGCGAGGTGGCCGGGCGCCCGCCAGCCGGGTTCGCCGAGGGCGCCGAGGATGTCGTACGTGTGCAGCAGCGCCTCGACGACGCCCATCGCGGCGAAGCCGTCGGCCCCGGCCATTCCGTAGGGGTGCCAGGCGGTCACGTCCTGCGGCGTGGTGCGGACGGCGGCGGACAGCAGACCGCCGGTGGCCTCGATGACGCGGACCAGCCCGGCGGGCGGCGTCCCCGGGTCGGCGCCGATCTCGAACGGGACGTAGGAGTCGGTGGAGCGGCCGGTCAGCTGGGTGGCGTAGCCGGTGAAGTCCCCGGCGATGTGCACGGCCGTGTCGTAACAGCTCCAGTCCAGTCCGGCCGCCGGTCCGGACCAGTCCCGGTCCGCCACGCCCCGCAGGGCGGCGGCGGTGACCGCGACCGCCTCGTCGATGTCCTGTGCCCCCATGATCGTCATACCGGTGACCCTAGGGCCCGGCCGCCCGTGCGGGCGAGCGGTTTCCGGCCCGCCGTCCGTGCGCGGCGACCGGCCACGGGAGCACGCGCGCGAGGACACCCGGGAGCGACCCGAGAGAACCGGGGGCGAAATGCCCGATTAGCCCGATTATCCTGACGGTGTGGACGATCACGGTGAGCAGAGGCCGCCCGACGGCGGAGTACGCCCGGAGATCCTCGCCTCCTGGCGGCGCTCGGAGTCGCTCGGGATCGGCACCGAGGGCGCTGCCCTCCCGGTCGAGGACGACCTCGACCCCGACTCCAGGCTCGTCAGGGCCGCCGCACCGGTGCTGGACCGGCTGTGCGAACGGTTCGCGGGCCTGCCCGTCACCGTGGCCCTGGCCGACGCCCGGGCGAACCTCGTCGACCGGCGGGGCGACCCGGCCGGGCTGGAGCTCATGGACGCCGCCTCCCTGGTGCCGGGCGCCAACGTCGACGAGCGGTACATGGGCACCAGCAGCGTCAGCATGGTGCTGAGCACCAGGGCACCCTT
Source organism: Streptomyces ficellus (assembly GCF_009739905.1). Lineage (NCBI taxonomy): Bacteria > Bacillati > Actinomycetota > Actinomycetes > Kitasatosporales > Streptomycetaceae > Streptomyces > Streptomyces ficellus. The sequence continues at coordinate 2,837,914 of NZ_CP034279.1, forward strand.
CGTGGTCGTCGGCGAAGAGCACTTCCTGCACAACCTCAAGGAGCTGACCTGCATGGCCGCCCCGGTGCGCGACCCCGTGGGCGGGACCGTGCTGGGCGCGGTCAACCTCTCCGTACCCAAGGAGCTGGCCGAGCCGGGGATGGCGCTGGCCCTCCAGGACGCCACCGACCGCATCGCCGAGCGTCTGCTGGACCTGAGCGCGGCCAGGGAGCGCAACCTGATGAGCTCCTTCCTGCGGGCCAGGGAGCGCGGCGGGCACGCCCGGCTCCACCTCGGCTCGGGCGAGCTGGCCCCCCTCGGCGCGGCCCCGCCCCGGCTGGCCGGCGCGGAGCGCCTGGCGCTGCTGGAGAGCGCCATCGACCTGATCGCCGCACCGTCGGGGGACGACGGCGGCCGGGCGTTCGCGGAGGTACCGCTGGCGGGCGGGCGCGTGGCGACGCTGCGCCGCCGGGAGCTGCGCCACGGCGACGCGGAGGGCGCCGCCGTCGAGGTCAGCTTCGCCGACACCGGGACCACGGGCGGCGGTGACGGTGGCGGCGGCCGCACGGTGGGGGCGGCCGCCGCGACGGCTCCCGACGGCCGCGCCGTGCCGCTGCTGCACCGGGCGGCGGTCGGCGGACCGGCCGAGCCGGACACGCCCACCGGGGCCGGTGAGCCCGGTGAGGCTGCCGGGGCGGATGCGGCCAGTGGCACCGATGCGCCCGGTGACCCGACCGACGCGTGGCTGCTGCTGGTGGGCGAGCCGGGGGTCGGGCGCCTGGCGGCGGAGGCGCGCGGACGGCTGTCGCTGCTGAACGAGGCGGGCGTGCGCGTCGGCACCACCCTCGACATGCGGCGCACCGCCCAGGAGCTGGCCGAGATCGCCGTGCCGCGCTTCGCCGACCTGGTCGTGGTCGACCTGGTGGAGGGCGCCCTGGCGGGCGAGGAGCCCCCGGCCTCGCCGCTCGGGCCCGGTGCGGTGCTGCGCAGGGTGGCGGCCTGGCCGGACGAAGACGCGCGGGACGCGGGAGGCGCGAGGGGTGCGCGGGGCGCGGGAGCCGAGGGGGCCGCCTTCGTGGACGGGACGGTCACCCACCCGCCGGGCACACCCCAGGCCCGGTGCCTGGCCACCGGGCGGCCGGTCACCGACTCGGTGGTCACGGACGCCCTGACGGGGCCCGAGGCGGCCGCCGGTCACCCCGTGGACCTGCTCGGCGAGGGCGTGCACTCGTACCTGGGCGCCCCGCTGTGCTCCCGGGGCGCCGTGCTCGGCCTCGCCGGGTTCTACCGCCGGGGGCGGAACCGGCCGTACGAGCACGACGACCTGACCCTGGCGGGCGAGCTGGCCGCCCGTACCGCGATCAGCCTGGACAACGCGCGCCACTACAGCCGCGAGCACCAGGCCTCCCTCACCCTCCAGCGCAGTCTGCTGCCGCGCGACACGCCCCGGCTCACCGCCGCCGACCTCGCCTTCCGCTACCTCCCGGCGGACGCCACGGCGGGCGTGGGCGGGGACTGGTTCGACGCGATCCCGCTGTCCGGGATGCGGGTGGCCCTGGTGGTCGGCGACGTGGCCGGGCACGGGCTCCAGGCGGCGGCCACCATGGGCCGGCTGCGTACGGCGGTGCGGACCCTCGCCGCCATGGACCTGCCGCCGGAGGAGGTCCTGACCCACCTGGACGACCTCGTCAGCCGCACGTCCGACGACCCGGCCACCGGGGCGACCTGCCTGTACGCGGTGTACGACCCGGTGTCCTGCCGCTGCACGGCCGCCCGGGCCGGTCACCCGCCGCCCGCGCTGCTGACCCCGGGCGGCCGGGCGCGGCTGCTCGACCTGCCGGCCGGGCCACCGCTCGGCGTCGGCGACCTCGGGCCGTACGAGTCGGTCGGCGTGGACCTGCCGGAGGGCAGCCTGCTGGCCCTGTGGACGGACGGGCTGCTCAAGGAGATACGCGGCTACGGCGGCACCGACACCGAGGCCCGCACCGCGCTGTTCCTGGCCTCGCTCACCGGTCCGGAACCGTCGCTGGAGCGGATCTGCGACCGGGTCACCGGCGCCCTGCTGCCCGACGGCCCGCACGACGACGTGGCGCTCCTGCTGGCCCGGGTGCGGGCCCTGCCGGAGGACCGGGTGGCGTCCTGGGAGCTGCCCTCCGACCCGGCGGTGGTCGCCCGCGCCCGCGAGCTGACGCACCACCAGCTCGCCCGATGGGGGCTGGCGGAACTGGACTTCAGCACCGGGCTCGTGGTGAGCGAACTGGTCACCAACGCCGTCCGGTACGGCGGCCGGGGCCCCATCGGCCTCCGCCTGCTGCGGGACGGCTCGCTGTTCTGCGAGGTGTCCGACCGCAGCAACACCTCCCCGCGCATCCGCCGCGCGGCCACCACCGAGGAGGGCGGGCGCGGCCTGTTCCTGGTGGCCCGCTTCACCAGGAGCTGGGGCGCCCGCTTCACCCCCGGGGGCAAGGTCGTCTGGGCTGAACAGGTCCCGCACGGGGGCCCACCGGCCGCCGAACCGGACGAGCAGACGCTGCTGTCCATGTACGACGACCTGGCGTGAGCCCGACTACGCCGGATCCCGCCGGGCTCCGGCGAGCGCGAGGCCGAACGCGGCGCAGGCGACGGTGAACAGGACGGCGGGCGGGGCCGGCAGCAGGGTCAGCGACACGCCCAGCACCACCAGGGAGGCGGCCAGCGCCAGACCGCTCAGCGCCCGGGACCGCGTGACCAGGCCGGGCGCGGAGCGCGCCACGAGCAGGCACACCACCCCGGCGAAGACCAGCGCGGTGGCCATCACGTAGGACATGCCCCGGTCGATGTCGTACAGGCTGCGCCGGACGCCGCCGAACGCGATGCCGTACGCCCGCATGGCCCCGGTGGCGCGGGCCGCCGCCGGGTCCTCGGGGCGCAGCGCCAGGAGGCCCTCCAGCGCGAGGTGTCCGGCACCGGTGACGACCCACGCCCAGGCCCCGGCACGGAAGGCGGCGGGGGCGCGGCGGGCGAGGGCGCGGCGGGCCGGGGCGCCGCCGCCCGGGTCAGCGCGCACCGGCGCCCGCCCGCCACTCGCGCCCGATCATCCGGAGCAGGGCCGGGTAGACGCCCAGGTACCGGAAGGGCTTGATGGCCGCCATGTAGGCGGCGCCGAGCAGCCCGTTGGGCTTGACCAGGACGGCCATGCGGCCGTGGTGGCCGCCGCCGCCGGCGTCCGGCACCCAGCCGATGTGCATCACGGTGTGGACGGTGCGGTTGGCCATCTCGGCGGCCCACTCGTCGTGGGTCTGGTAGAGCGAGGTGAAGGGGGCCGCCCGCAGGTCGGGGCCGCGCGGGCCGTCGCGCAGGTCGGCCGGCAACCGGGCGCGCAGGCTGGGCACCCGGCCGCCGACACCGTCACCGGGCCGGTCCCAGCCGAGCAGGGCGCCCAGCTTCCAGCGGATCGCGAACAGGGCGCGCGGCACGGGGGCGGAGATGGGCGAGCGGCCGTCGCCGCCCTCGCCGTCGGCCATCTGGCGCACCAGGCGGGCGAGGTCGTCGGGGCCGCCGGGGGTGGGCAGCTCCCACACGTCCTCGACGTGGAAGCCGGTGGCGATCTCGTGGATCCTCCACGGGCGGGACGTGTGGGCGCTTCTGGGCAGCCTCATCTACGGACCCCTATCTATACGATGGCGTACAGATCAAGGCTAGACCCGTTCGTACGGCTCCGTATACGGCTCCGTATAGACAACGGGCCGACGTGAGGGGAGACACACCATGGCGCTGGCCCGGACGCCGCGCGGCACGTGGATCGAGGCAGGCCTGCGGGCGCTCGCGGCCGGCGGCCCGGACGCCGTGCGGATCGAGCCGCTGGCGCAGGCGCTCGGCGTCAGCAAGGGCGGTTTCTACGGGTACTTCGCCAACCGGGACGCGCTCCTCACCGAGATGCTGGACACCTGGGAGCGCGAGGTCACCGAGGCGGTGATCGAGCACGTCGACGGTGGTGGCGGCGACGGGCGGAGCAAGCTGGAGCGGCTGTTCACCCTCGTCGCCGCCTCCGACGAGGAGGCGGTCCGGGGCACCGCCGTCGACCTCGCGATCCGCGAGTGGGCGCGCCGCGACGCGGCGGTGGCGGAGCGGCTGCGCCGGGTGGACAACCGGCGGATGGACTACCTGCGGGCGCTGTTCGCGTCGTTCTGCCCGGACCCGGCCGACGTCGAGGTCCGCTGCATGCTCACCTTCTCGGTCCGGATCGGCGCCCATGTGGTCGCCGCCGACCACGGCGCCCACAGCCGCGCCGACGTCATGGCGCTCACCCGCCAATGGCTCCTGCGCTGACCCCCGGTACGCCGCCGCACCGCACGCCGCGCGCCCCCGGCGGCCGGAGGACCGGTCGCCGGGGGCGCGGGAGTTCACCGGGTCAGGGGGGTCACCCGGCACCCGGTCGGCCGGTGGTCAGGGCAGCCACTTCCGCCACGTCGGCTCGTTGGCCTCGACCCACTTCTCGGCCGCCGCCTCCGGCGACAGCTTCTCCTCGGCGATCATCAGCGCCACCTCGTTCTGCTCCTCCACCGTCCAGCGGAAGTTCTTCAGGAAGGCGGCGGCCTTCCCGCCCTTCTCGGCGAAGTCGGCGTTGAGGAACTTCTGGAGCGGGGTGTGCGGGTAGGCGCAGGCGACCTTCTCCGGGTCGGCGTCGCAGCCCTCCTTGTACGCGGGCAGCTTCACCTCCGTCATCGGCACCTTCTCGAACAGCCACTGCGGCTTGTACCAGTACGTCAGGAACGGCTTCTTCTCCTTGGCGAACTGCTTGATCTGGGTGATCTGGGCCGCCTCGGAGCCCGCGAAGACGACCTTGTAGTCCAGGTCGAGGTTCTTCACCAGCGCCTTGTCGTTCGTCACGTACGACGGGGAGCCGTCCAGCAGCTGCCCCTTGCCGCCGCTCTCCGCGGTGCGGAGCTGGTCGGCGTACTTGTTCAGGTTCTTCCAGTCGGTGACGTCCGGGTGCGCGTCGGCGAAGTACTTCGGTACGAACCAGCCGATGTGGCCGGTCACGCCCAGGTCGCCGCCGCGCGCGATGGTCTTCTTGTCCTCGACGTACCGCTGTTCCTGCTCCGGGTGGCCCCAGTCCTCCAGGAGGGCGTCCACCCGGCCCTGGCTGAGGGCGTCCCACGCGGGGACCTCGTCGACCTGGACGGTGTCGACCCGGTAGCCCAGCTCGTGTTCGAGCAGGTACTTCGCCACGGCGACGTTCGCCTGCGCGCCCACCCACGACTGGACGGACAGGGTGACCGTCTTCGCGCCCTCGGCGGCGGCGTACGGGGAGGCCTGCTGGGTCATGTCGGCCGCGCCGCACGCGGAGAGGGACAGCAGGGTCGAAGCGGCGATCAGCGGAGCCATGATGCGCCTGCGCATGTCACGCCTCCTTTCCGGTCGGCTGGGTGACCCGGTCGAGCATCAGGCCCAGGCAGACGATCGCGGCGCCCGCGACCAGGCCGGTCGCCAGGTCGCCCTGGGCGAGGCCGAAGACCACGTCGTAACCGAGCGCGCCACCGCCGACCAGGCCGCCGATGATGACGACGGCGAGGACGAGGACGACCGCCTGGTTGACGGCGAGGAGCAGCGCGGGCCGGGCGAGCGGGAGCTGCACCTGGCGCAGCTGCTGCCAGCCGGTGGCGCCCAGCGAGCGGGCGGACTCCAGCGCCACGGGGTCGACGCCCCGCAGGCCCTGGGTGGTGATGCGGACGACGGCGGGCAGGGCGTACACCACGGCGGCGGCGACCGCCGGGGCGCGGCCCACGCCGAACAGGGCGACCACCGGGATCAGGTACACGAACTGCGGCATGGTCTGGAAGACGTCCAGGACCGGGCGCAGCGCACGCTCCAGCCGGGCGCTGCGCGCGGCGGCGACCGCGACGCCGAAGCCGAGGACCAGCGTGACGGCGACGGCGGCGAGCACCTGCGACAGGGTGTCGAGCGAGGCGTCCCACACGCCGAGGACGCCGATGGCGGCCATGGCGGCGACGGCCGTCAGCGCGGTGCGCCAGGTGCCGACGAGCAGCGCGAGGGCGCCGACGAGCAGCAGCAGCGCCCACCACGGCAGGGCCTGGAGCCCGTCGCGTACGGGGTCGAGGACCCAGCCGGTGAAGTGCGCCGCCCAGTCGGCGGTGCCGCCGACGACGGGGACGCCCGAGTAGAGGTGGGCGGTCATCCAGTCGACGGCGCGGTTGACGGGCTCGGCGATGTCGACGTGCCACGCCTCGGGCCAGGTGAGCGCGCCCGCCAGGCGGCCGGCGACGGCGGCGGCGATCACGGCGGCGCCGGCGGCGAGCCAGGCGCGGGCCGCCGGACCGGAGTCCGGGCTGTTGCCGGTGGCGGTGCGGTCCAGGACGACCGCCAGGAGCACGATCGGGATGCCGGCGGCGAGCGCGGCGCCGACGTCGACGGAGGCGAGCGCCTGGTAGACGCGGTCGCCGAGGCCGCCCGCGCCGATGACGGACGCGATGACGGCCATGGACAGGGCCATCATGATCGACTGGTTGACGCCGAGGAGCAGTTCCTTGCGGGCGAGCGGCAGCCGGGCGGTGAGCAGCCGCTGCCTGCCGGTGGCGCCGAGCGAGGCCGAGGCCTCCAGGACGCCGGGGTCGGCGGCGCGCAGGCCGAGCGCGGTGAGGCGGGCCATGGGCGGGGCGGCGTAGACGACCGTCGCGAGGACGGCGGCCGGGACGCCGATGCCGAAGACCAGCACCACGGGCAGCAGGTACGCGAAGGCGGGCAGCACCTGCATGGTGTCCAGCACGGGCCGCAGCGCCCGGTACGTACGGTCCGAGAGCCCCGCGGCGAGGCCGAGGACCGCGCCGAGGGCGACGGACGCGGCGACCGCGACGACCATGAGCGCCAGGGTCTGCATGGTGGGCACCCACATGCCGAGCAGCCCGCACACGGCGAACGCGGCGACGGCGGTGACCCCGAGGCGCGGGCCGGCCACGCGCCAGGCGACGAGTCCGGCGGCGGCGGTGACGCCCGCCCAGCCGGCGGCGAGGAGCACCAGGTAGACGCCGCGCACGGACAGCACGACGGCGTTGCTGACGTGCCCGAAGAAGTAGAGGAACAGCGGGTGGCTGTCGCGGTTGTCGACGATCCAGTCGCTGGCGGAGCCGAGCGGTCCGGACAGGTCGACGGAGAGGGAGGCGGGCCAGGTGCCGCGCCCGGCGAGGAGGAGGCCGAGCGGGACGAGCACGAGGACCGCGGCCAGCGGCCAGTAGCGGCGCGCGGCGGCCGGCAGGCGGGGGTTCGCGGGGGCGGTCACGGCCGCGGTCATGCCGCCGCCTTCCCCGCGGGGACACCGGCGACGACCGAGAGCAGGCCCTCGTGGTCCACCATCCCCACGCACCGGCCGGCGTCGACGACCCGGACGGGGCCGCCGCTGCGGGCGACCGCCTCGATGGCCTCGGACACGGTGGCGCCGGGGGCGACGGCCGGGCCGGACTCGGCGTCACTCTCGCGCGGTGGGCGCATGGCGGACCGCACGGTGATGACCTGCTCGCGCGGCACGTCCCGGACGAAGTCGCGCACGTAGTCGTCGGCGGGCGAGCCGACGATCTCCTCGGGCGTGCCGAGCTGCACGATCCGCCCGTCGCGCATCAGCGCGATGCGGTCGCCGAGGCGCAGGGCCTCGTTGAGGTCGTGGGTGATGAAGACCATCGTGCGGCCCTCCTCGCGGTGGAGCCGGATGACCTCCTCCTGCATGTCGCGCCGGATCAGCGGGTCGAGGGCGCTGAACGGCTCGTCGAACAGGAGCACTTCGGGGTCGACGGCGAGGGCGCGGGCGAGCCCGACGCGCTGCTGCTGGCCACCGGAGAGCTGGCCGGGCCTGCGGTCCTCCAGGCCGGCCAGGCCGACCTTGGTGACGACCTCGGCGGCCTTGGCGCGGCGTTCGGCGCGGCCCATGCCCTGGATCTCCAGGCCGTACGCGACGTTGTCGAGGACCGTGCGGTGCGGCAGCAGGCCGAAGTGCTGGAAGACCATGGCGGCGCGGTGGCGGCGCAGTTCGCGCAGCCGGGCCTTGTCCATGGACAGGATGTCCTCGCCGTCGATGGCGACGCTGCCGGAGGTCGGCTCGATGAGCCGGGTCAGGCAGCGGACGAGGGTGGACTTGCCGGAGCCGGACAGGCCCATGACGACGAACACCTCGCCCTTGCGGACGTCGAAGGAGACGTCGCGGACGGCGGCGGTGCAGCCGGTGCGCTCGCGCAGTTCGGCGGCGGGCAGCCCGGCGAGTTCGGGCGAGCCGGGGACGCGGTCGGCCTTGGGGCCGAACACCTTCCACAGGCCCTCGACCGAGAAGACCGGGGCCGCGTCGGGGGCCGGGGTCGCGTCAGAGGTCGGGGTCGGGGTCGGGGTCGGGTCGTCGCTCACGTGGTCCGTACTCATCAGGCACCGCCTCCCAGCAGTTCCGCGGCTTTCTCGCCGACCATCAGCACCCCGATCATCGGGTTGACGGCGGGCATGGTCGGGAAGACGGACGCGTCGGCGATCCGGATGCCGTCGAGTCCGCGGATCCTCAGGTCGGGCCCGACGACGGCCTGTTCGTCGTCCACCGCGCCCATCCGGCAGGTGCCGGCGGGGTGGTAGACGGTGTGGGCGACCTTGCGGGCGTACTCGCTGAGCTCCTCGTCACCGGTGACGGCGGGCCCGGGGCACACCTCGCGGGTGAGCCAGCCGGCGAGCGGCTCCGTCTTCGCGATCTCGCGGGCGATGCGGATGCCGTCGACGAGGGTGCGGCCGTCGTAGTCGTCCTCGTCGGTGAAGTACCGGAAGTCGAGGGCCGGCTTGACCTCGGGGTCGGCGCTGGTGAGGTAGAGGCGGCCGCGGCTGCGCGGCTTGGGGATGTTCGGGGTCATCGACACGCCGTGCGCGGGGCGCTCGTAGCCGAGCCGCTCGGGGTTGTCGGTGAAGGGGATCTGGTAGAAGTGGAACATCAGGTCCGGGCCCCGGGACTCGGGGTCGCGCCGGACGAACAGACCGGCGTCGCTGTCCATGGCGGAGTTCTCGGGGATGGGCCCGTCGGTCTCCCAGACGATGACCGACTCGGGGTGGTCGAGCAGGTTCTCGCCGACGCCCGGCAGGTCGTGGACGACGGGGATGCCCAGTGCCTCGAGGTCCTCGCGGGGCCCGATGCCCGAGTGCAGCAGCAGCCGGGGCGTGTCCACGGCGCCGGCGCAGACGAGGACTTCGCGGCGGGCGGTGACGAGCCGCTCGGTGCCGTCCTTGGCGCGGACGTGGACGCCGGTGGCGCGGGTGCCGTCCAGCTCCAGCCGGTACGCCCAGGTCTCCAGCATCAGGTGGAGGTTGGCGCGCTCGTCCATGACCGGGTGCAGGTAGGCGACCGACGCGGAGGAGCGCTTGTTGTCCTCCGGGTGGTACGCGAGGTCGAAGAACCCGACGCCCTCGTGGAACGGCTGCTTGTTGAAGCCCTCCACGCGCGGGACGCCGAGCGCGGCCTGGGCGGCGTCGACGAAGTCGCGGGCGATGGCGTTGCGGTCCTTCTCGTCGACGGAGACGACGTTGTTGAGCAGCTTGTCGAAGTACGGGTCCATCGCGGCGGCGTTCCAGCCGGCGGCCCCGGCCTCCTCCCACTCGTCCCAGTCGGACGGCAGCGGCTTGAAGGAGATGAGCGTGTTGTGCGACGAGCAGCCGCCGAGGACGCGGGCGCGGCTGTGCCGGATGTGGGAGTTGCCGCGGGGCTGCTCGGTGGTGGGGTAGTCGTAGTCGAGGTCGCCGCCGAGGAGGCCCATCCAGCGGCGCAGCGTGAGGACGTCGGGGCGGTCGACGTCGGAGGGTCCGCCCTCGATGACGGCGACGGTGACGCCGGGGTCGGCGCTGAGCCGGTGGGCGATGACGGACCCGGCGGTGCCGCCGCCGACGATGACGTAGTCGTACTCGGTGTTGTCGGTGTGCTCGGTGTTCATGTTGTGTGTTCCTTGTCGTCCCTGCTCGGCGCGCTCGGCGGCGCTCAGCCGGCGAACCAGCGCACGGGGCGCGGAGCCAGGTTCTGGTAGACGTGCTTGGTCTCGCGGTACTCGGCGAGGCCGGCGGGGCCCAGCTCGCGGCCGATACCGCTCTTGCCGAAGCCGCCCCACTCCGCCTGCGGCAGGTAGGGGTGGAAGTCGTTGATCCAGACGGTGCCGTGGCGCAGCCGGCCGGCGACGCGGCGGGCGCGGCCGGGTTCGGCGGACCAGACGCCGCCGGCCAGGCCGTACTCGGTGTCGTTGGCGAGGGCGACGGCCTCGTCCTCGGTGCGGAAGGTCTCCACGGTGAGCACCGGGCCGAAGACCTCTTCGCGCACGACGCGCATGCCTCGGTGGCAGCGGTCGAGGACGGTGGGGCGGTAGAAGTAGCCGTCCCCGTACGCCGGTCCGGTGGGGCGTTCGCCACCGGCGCGCAGGACGGCGCCCTCGGCGAGGGCGGAGGCGACGTACTCCTCGGTGCGGGCGAGCTGCTGCGCAGAGACGAGGGGGCCGCACTCGACGCCCTTGTCGGTGCCCCGGCCGATCCGGATCCTCTCGGCGCGGCGGGCCAGTTCGGCGACGAAGCGCTCGCGCAGCGACTCCTCGACGATGAGGCGGGAGCCGGCCGAGCAGACCTGGCCGCTGTGGATGAACGCGGCGTTGAGCGCCTGGTCGACGGCGGTGTCGAAGCCCTCGTCGGTGGCGCAGGCGTCGGCGAAGACGACGTTGGGGTTCTTGCCGCCCAGTTCGAGGGCGACCTTCTTGACGCTGTCGGCGGCGGCGCGCATCACCTTCGTACCGCTGACGAGTCCGCCGGTGAACGACACCAGGTCGACGTCGGGGTGTTCGGACATGCGAGCGCCGACGGGGTCGCCGGGGCCGGTGACCAGGTTGGCGACGCCGTCGGGCAGGCCCGCCTCGGCGAGGAGCCGGACGAGGGCGACCGTGGTGAGCGGGGTGATCTCGCTCGGCTTGACGACGAAGGTGTTGCCCGCGGCCAGCGCCGGGGCGATCTTCCAACTGGCCTGGAGCAGCGGGTAGTTCCAGGGCGTGATCAGGGCGCACACACCGACGGGCTCGTGGACGACGACGCTGTGGACGTCGGGGGTGCCGGCGTCGACGACCCGGCCGCCGCTCTCGTTCATCACGAGGTCGGCGAAGTAGCGGAACGCGTCGGTCACGCAGTCGACGTCGACGCGGCCCTCTTCCAGGGTCTTCCCGGCGTCGCGGCTCTCCAGCAGGCCCAGGGTCTCGCGGTCGCGCTGGAGCAGGTCGGCCACCCGGCGCAGCAGCGCGGCCCGTTCGGCGACGGGGGTGCGGGGCCAGGCGCCGTCGTCGAACGCCGTCCGGGCGGCGGCTATCGCGGCGTCGGTGTCCTCGGCGCCGCCCTCGGCGACGACCGCGAGGGTGGTGGCGTCGGCGGGGTCGAGGATCTCGCGCGTGGCGCCGGTGGCGGCTGCTCGCCACTCCCCGCCCACATGGATGGTCAGTTGGTCCGACACGTCGCGTTTGCCTTCCGTTCCCGATCGGTTCGTCACCGACGGTGGTCGGCGACCGGGGTCCCTGCCCCGAAGAACGGAAAGCATGCGCGAAAGTGGGTTTGCTCACTCCTAGGCTGGGTAGCCGCGCGGTCGCGTTCAGTTGCCGACGGGCTCGAAGTCCTCGTCGGGCAGGTCGTCCTGCACCCGCAGGCACGCCACCCAGGCGGGCAGCATCCAGTGCGTGACCAGCAGCGCGAACAGCGCCGGGAAGAGCAGGGAGCCGTCGAAGCGGACGTCTGCGAGCCACATCGCCAGGCCCGTCCCGGCGGCGGCGGCGAACAGCAGCCCCAGCGTGATCCGGTGGGCGACGGACCGGACCCGGTCCCGCTCGACGAGTTGACGCTCGTCCAGCATGTGGCCGCGCAGCTCGAGCAGTCCGCGCGTGGTCGCGTTGATGGCGCCCATGGCGACGCACCAGGGCAGGACCAGCGCCAGCAGGGCGACCGGCATCCACAGCGGGGCGAGGTGGACGCTGCCGAGCCACAGGGCGATCGACGCGGCCGTGAGCGCGGCGTGCACCGCGACCAGGGTGCGGCGGCGCCCGGCCGTGCGGCCCAGGGCCTGCATGTCCCGGCGGTTCATGATCGCGTACATCCGCCGGTCGTAACGCGTCGCGGTGGTGGTCACTGCTTCCTCCCGTTGTCCCCGTAGATCTCCGTGGTGAGCGGCTGGAACGGCTCCAGGGAGAACAGCGCCTCCACCGGCAGCCCGAAGTACTTGGCCGCTTTCAGGGCCAGGTCGAGGCTCGGGTTGTACTGCCCCCGCTCGATGTAGCCGATGGTCTGGTAGTGGACCCCGAGGGCGTCGGCCAGCGTCTGACGCGACACCTTGCGCTCCGCCCGCACCACGGCCAGCCTGTTGTGCACCTGCTCGCTCATGTATAAGAAGTACTACATCCCATAGCGTTTTTGCAATGATCCGAATGGATGACCGGTGTCGGCGTCGCTCCCGGGCAGCGCCCCCGGGGCGCCCTAGGGTGCGTCCATGCGCAGCAGCGACGACCGCGTCTACCTCGCCCCCGTCGACCACCTGCGGGCCGTCGCCGCCGTGCTCGTCGTCCTGTACCACGGGTGCCAGCTGCTCAGCGCGCGCATCGAGGGCCGCCGCTTCGTCCCCGCGACGGACTGGCTGTACTCGGCGAACCCGGCCGCCACCCTCGTCTTCGAGGGCCACACGGGCGTCGCGCTGTTCATGGTCCTGTCGGGCTTCATCTTCACCGTCGGCGCGTACGGCAGACCGGTCCGCTACGGCCGCTTCCTCACCAACCGGCTGCTGCGCATCTACCCGCTCTACCTGGTCGTCGCCCTGTTGGGCCTGGCCACCCAGGTCACCCTGCCCACGTTCCAGGACCTGCTGCGGATCCTGACGTTCGCCACCCCGGCCCAGCCGTACGGGGGCGTCTTCTGGACGCTGTGCGTGGAGATGCAGTTCTACCTGGTGTTCCCGCTGCTGTGCCGGCTCCTCGCCGAACGCGGCCCCGGCGCCCTCCTGCGGCTGCTGGCGGCGGTGTTCCTGCTGCGGGCACTGGTGTGGCTGAGCAGCCCGGCTCCCGAACCGCACACCGCGTCGCTCTACCTGGGCCTGGCGGGGCGGATCGACCAGTTCCTGCTCGGCATGCTGGCCGCCTGGGTGTACGTCCACCACCGGGACCGGCTGCGGGCCCGCTGGCTGCCGCCGGTGGCCCTGGCGCTCGCGCTCGGGCTGCTGTGGTCGTTCAACCAGGTGCACGGGTTCGTCTCCGACAGCCCGCTGAAGCTGGCCTGGAGCGGCGCGGAGGGCGCGGTGTGGGCGCTGGTGGTCGCGGCGTACGTGGCGGGCGCCCGGGAGAACGGCGGCGGCCGGCTCTCCCGCGGCGCGGCCCGGCTCGGGGAGATCAGCTTCTCGGTGTACCTGACGCACTTCATGGTGCTGACGGTGATCGGCGAGTGGGGGTGGTTCCCCGCCGCCCTGCCGCCGGTGTGGGCCGCCTTCGCCGTCACGCTGCTGGTGGCCCTGCCGTTGACCGTCGCGGTGTCGTTCCTGACGTACCACGCCATCGAACTGCCGTTCCTGCGCCTGCGCCGCCCCTACACCGGCGCCCCGCCCACCGCGGAACCACCGCGCCCCCGGCAGCGGGAGAGCTACCGGGGGCGGTGACGTGCGCGAGCGCTACGGCTCGGAGCGAGCGTTACGGCTCGGGTGAGGCGTACGGCTCAGATGAGGCCCAGGCCGCGGACGGCGTCGCGCTCCTCGGCGAGCTCCTGGACCGAGGCGTCGATCCGGGTGCGGGAGAACTCGTTGATGTCCAGGCCCTGGACGATCTCGTACTTACCGTCCTTGCAGGTGACCGGGAAGGAGGAGATGAGGCCCTCCGGGACGCCGTAGGAGCCGTCCGACGGGATGCCCATGGAGGTCCAGTCGCCCTCGGCGGTGCCGTTGACCCAGGTGTGGACGTGGTCGATCGCGGCGTTCGCGGCGGAGGCGGCCGAGGAGGCGCCACGGGCCTCGATGATCGCGGCGCCGCGCTTGGCGACGGTCGGGATGAAGGTGTCGGCGAGCCACGCCTGGTCGTTCACGACCTCGGCGGCGTTCTTGCCGGCGATCTCCGCGTGGAAGACGTCCGGGTACTGGGTGGCCGAGTGGTTGCCCCAGATCGTCAGGCGCTTGATGTCGGAGACGGCAGCACCGGTCTTCGCCGCCAGCTGCGAGATCGCGCGGTTGTGGTCCAGGCGGGTCATCGCGGTGAAGCGCTCCGCCGGTACGTCCGGGGCGGCGGCCTGAGCGATCAGCGCGTTGGTGTTGGCCGGGTTGCCCACGACGAGGACCTTGATGTCGTCCGCGGCGTTGTCGTTGATGGCCTTGCCCTGCGGCTTGAAGATGCCGCCATTGGCCTCCAGGAGGTCACCGCGCTCCATGCCCTTGGTCCGCGGGCGGGCGCCGACCAGGAGGGCGACGTTGGCGCCGTCGAAGGCGACGTTCGGGTCGTCCGTGATCTCGATGCCGCGCAGCAGCGGGAAGGCGCAGTCGTCGAGCTCCATGGCGGTGCCCTCGGCGGCCTTGAGGCCCTGCGGGATCTCCAGGAGGCGCAGCTTGACCGGCACGTCCGCGCCGAGCAGGTGGCCGGAGGCGATGCGGAAGAGCAGCGCGTAACCGATCTGGCCGGCCGCGCCGGTCACGGTGACATTCACGGGAGTGCGGGTCATGGCGATCTCCGTAAGACAGCTGGCGGTGGGGGTCCCTGCCCCTGGTGCTGGACATCCCTGCTGATCGATCGGTGTCTCGACGTGAAGAGATATCCAGCGGTCAGGCTATCCGACCCGGACCCCCCTCAACCCCCGCCCCCTTGTGTCCCGGCTCACGGCCGCCGTCCGGATGGCGAGCGGGGGCGGGGCGTGGGGTGGGATGTGGGTCCGGGTCACGGCGGTCGCCCGGGTGACGGGCGTGGGGTCCGGGTCGTGGGGCCGGTGCTTGGGGCGTGGGCCTGGAACACGGTCGGTCCGGCCCACGGCGGTCGCGAGCCACCGCGGTCGCCCGGGCCACGGGCGGTGGGCCTGAGCCGGGGCGGGTCCGGGTCACAGGCATGCGGGTCCCGGCGGGGTCCGGCTCACCGCGGGCCCGGGTGACGGCGGGCCCGGGTGACGGCGGGCCCGAGCCAGGTCGTCCGGGTGGCGGCGGCGCCGGGGGGTCACGGCGACTCCGTGCAGCCCTTCGTGCCGCTCGCCAGCGTGGCGCAGGCCTCCGGCTCGGCGCCGTCGGCCGCGGCGACCATGGGCGTGTAGGCGTCCTTGTCGATCTTCACCGCGCCGTTCTGCGTCTCGCCGCCCGCGCTGATGGTGACCTTGTCGCCCGCCACCGCCTGGCTGATACGGGCCCAGGCCGCTCCGCACGTCTTGCTGTAGCGGACCTCGACCTTGCTGGTGCCGACCGTCGCCGAGGACGTCGTGGTGGCGAACTCGCCGCCGCAGCCCATGGCCTCCGGGTCCTGGCCCGTGCAGTCGTCGCCGCTGCACTTCACCCCGGCGGGCAGCGCCTTCGAGGCACTGGTGCTGGGGGTGGCCGACGGCGACTGGGCGACGTTCTTTCCGGGGTCGTCGTCGCCTCCGAGGCCGCCCAGGAGGACGGCGGCGGCTATCACCAGCAGGACGCCGACCACAGCGGCGACGATCATGGCCACCTTGCGCCCACCACCCCGCGGCGCGGAGGACGCGGGCGCGGGCTTCGGGGCGGGCGCCGCCGGGGAAGCGGCCGGGCCACGGCGGGCGGGCCCGTTGGGGCCACCGTCGGGCGGTATCACGGAAGGACGCCCGGCCCGGCCGGTGCCCTGCTCGGCCGCACGTCCCGCGGCCGGTCCCGTACCGCGGCCCGCGGCCGGGTCGGCGGAGCCGGGCCCCGGCGCCGCCTTCACCCGGGACGAGCCGTCGGCGCCCGGGCCGGCCGTGCCGCCGAACTCACCCAGCGCGGCCCGGGCCTGCGAGATCCGTATGGCCTCCATCGTCATGTCGTGGCGCATCTCGGCGCGGCTCCAGGCGCGCTCCGCGAGCTCCCACATGGTCGTGAGGTGCATCGGGTTCGTCCCGGTCACCTCGGCGAGCGCGACGATCGCCCCCTTGGGCGCGAGAAGCCGCCCGTTCAGATAGCGCTCCCACGACGTCTTGCTGTAACCGGTGCGGTCCGAGACCGCGGCGACGCTCAGACCACTGCGGTCCACCAGCCGGCGCAGCTGACTCGCGAACTCCTTGACCTGCGGGTCGAGTTCTTCCGGTAGCGCCTTCCAACGAGGCATTGCTTCCCCCTTGTCCCCCCGTACGTGCCTGATGTGCTCCCCGCGCTGCGTGCCCCCTGACGTCTCTCGGGGCTCGTGCGGAGTCCACCGGGAGGGATGCGCGGAGCCAGGATGTCAGTTCCTGAACCGGGGGCGCACGGGCGCATTCGGAACATGGGCGTGCCCCCTTACGCGCCCCTGTCCCGAGTGCCGCCCCAGTTTCGCATCCGTTGCGCGTCGATCACACCATGCCGGAATGGTCACCTCCGTGCCACAGGCGCCGGACATGTATTGATCGGGCTTGGCGCGTGCATGACGCTCTTACGCAGGTCACGGCGCCCGTCCTGCTCGGGGGAGAGGACGGGCGCCGCGGCCGGGGTGCCGCGTGTCACACCACCGGTCGCGAGGCCGAGCAGGCGGGGCGACCGGTCACATCGGTGCGAGCCCCATCGACAGGGTCCGCTTCTGGACGGCGGTGTCGAGCACGTCGAGGAACTGCTCCGTGGTCAGCCACGGGTGGTCCGGGGAGATCAGCTCGGCCAGGTCCCGGGTCATCCGGCCGCTCTCGACCGTCTCGACGCAGACCTCCCACAGCGCCCGCGCGAACCCGGTCACCTCCGGCGTACCGTCCAGGGCACCGCGGTGCGCGAGGGCCCGGGTCCAGGCGAGGACCGACGCGACCGGGTTGGTCGAGGTGGACCGGCCCTGCTGGTGGCGGCGGTAGTGGCGGGTGACCGTGCCGTGCGCGGGCTCCGCCAGCAGGGTCCGTCCGTCGGGCGGCACCAGGACGTCGGTCGACAGCCCGGGCGAGCCGAAGCCCCCGGCGACGGCGCCGGACTGGACGTCCCCGTCGTAGTTCTTGCACGCCCAGACGCAACCGCCCTCCCCCTTCAGGACCGATGCGGCCATGTCCTCGACGAGGCGGTGTCCGTACGTCAGGCCCGCCGCGTCGTAGTCGGCCCGGAACTCGGCGTCGAACACCTCCTGGAAGACGTCCTTGAAGCGCCCGTCGTACCGCTTCAGGACCGTGTTCTTCGTCGCCAGGTACACCGGGTAGCCGTGGGCCAGGCCGTAGCGGAAGGAGGCCCGCGCGAAGTCGCGGACCGACCGGTCGAGGTTGTACATCGACAGGGCGACGCCCGGGCCGGGGAACTCGTACACCTCCAGCTCGACCGGGTCGGAGCCGTCCTGCGGCGTGAAGGTCATGGTGAGCGTGCCGGGGCCGGGGACCTTGAGGTCGGTGGCGCGGTACTGGTCGCCGAAGGCGTGGCGGCCGACGACGACCGGCCGCGTCCAGCCCGGGACGCGCCGCGGCACGTTGCCCATGACGACCGGCTCGCGGAAGACCGCGCCGCCGCCGAGCACCTCGCGGACGGTGTCCCCCGGCGGGCGGTACATCGCCCTGAGCCCGAACTCCTCGACGCGCGCCTCGTCGGGCGTGACGGTGGGGCACTTGACGCCGACGCCGTGCTCCCCGACGGCTTCGGCCGCGTCGACGGTCACCCGGTCACGGGTGGCGTCGCGGTTCTGGATGCCCAGGTCGAAGTACTTCAGGTCGACATCGAGGTACGGCAGGACCAGCCGGTCCCTGATGAACCGCCAGACGATGCGGGCCATCTCGTCACCGTCGAGCTCGACGACGGGGCGGGCAACCTTGATCTTGGACATGAGGCGGTACGTCCCTCTCGCGCGGCGACGACATGTCTCTTTCGTCAAGGTAAGTCGCCGGGACGGACACCGCCCCGCGACGCGCGGCGAGCCGCGGGTGGCGGGGCGGGGTCGCGAGAGTGGCGGGGCGGGCGTACGGCTCCGGGCGGGACCGGCCTCAGCGGACCGCGAACCGGACGGCGTCCTCGAGGAAGGGGATCTCCAGCCACGGGGACGGCTGGGTCATCAGCGCCAGCAGCACGATGCCCGTGCCGAGCACGCCGTACGCGGCCATGTCGGTGAAGCGCGACCGGACGGCGAGCATCCCCACGGAGGGCAGGGCGCGCCGTATGGCCGCACCGGTGAGCAGGGCGACGCCGATGAGCATCGTCCCGATGCGGGGCGCGTGCGGGAAGAGGTCGGACCCGACGATCAGCAACCCGAGCGCGGTCAGACCGAGCACGGTGAGCAGCGGCCACTGCCGCGCGGGCGCCGGAGCGTCCCCGGGCGCGGCCCGCCCGCCGCCCTCGGGGCGCGCGGTGTCCCGCGTGACGGTGGGCGGCCGCCGCGACCCGGAGCCGGGACGGCCCGTGGCCGCGGCGCGGGTGGACGGAGCCGCCGCGTCGGTCGGCGCGCCGGCCGTCGTACCGTCCGCCGTACCGTGCGAGCCGTCGGAGCCGTCAGCGGGACGACGGCCGCCTTCGCCGGCACCCGTGCCGGCACCGCCCTCGTCGGTCCCGGCCGGGGTGGCGGCGGAGTCGTCGTTCGCCCGTACACCCATGGGGTCGCCCTCTTTCGGTCCGGCTCAGCTCGCGGTGGCGGCAGCGGCGCGCTCGGCCGCCTCGACGACGTTGACCAGCAGCTGGGCCCGCGTCATCGGGCCGACGCCGCCCGGGTTCGGGGCGCGCCAGCCGGCGACCTCGTTGACGCCCGGGTGCACGTCGCCCATGATCTTTCCGCTCTCGTCACGGCTGACGCCCACGTCCAGCACCGCCGCGCCCGGCTTGACGTCCTCGGGCTTGATCAGGTGCGGTACGCCCGCCGCGGCGACGATGATGTCGGCCCGCCGCAGGTGCGCGGAGAGGTCCCGCGTACCGGTGTGGCACTGCGTGACCGTCGCGTTCTCCGACTTGCGGGTGAGGAGCAGCGGCATCGGGCGCCCGATGGTCGTACCGCGGCCGACGACCACGACCTCGGCGCCGCGGATCTCGACGCCGTGGGCGCGCAGCAGTGTGATGATGCCG
This sequence comes from Streptomyces ficellus, assembly GCF_009739905.1. Classification (NCBI taxonomy): domain Bacteria; kingdom Bacillati; phylum Actinomycetota; class Actinomycetes; order Kitasatosporales; family Streptomycetaceae; genus Streptomyces; species Streptomyces ficellus. Next base: position 2,857,043 of record NZ_CP034279.1, read on the forward strand.
TTGGGCGTGCAGGGCAGCGGCGCGGGCTCGTTGAGCACCAGACGGCCGAGGTTCATCGGGTGCAGCCCGTCCGCGTCCTTGGCGGGGTCCATGAGTTCGAGGATGCGGTTCTCGTCGATGCCCTTGGGGAGCGGGAGCTGCACGATGTAGCCGGTGCAGGCGGGGTCCTCGTTCAGTTCGCGGACGACCGCCTCGATCTCGTCCTGCGTGGCGGTGGCGGGCAGTTCGCGCTGGATGGAGGCGATGCCCACCTGCGCGCAGTCGCGGTGCTTGCCCGCGACGTACTTCTGGCTGCCCGGGTCGTCGCCGACCAGGATGGTGCCGAGGCCGGGGGTGATGCCCTGGGCCTTGAGGTCCGCCACGCGGGCGGTCAGGTCGGACTTGATCGCGGCGGCGGTGGCCTTGCCATCGAGAATCTGGGCGGTCATGTGCCCATCCTCGCGGATGACCCCGCCCCGGTTCCAATTCGCGTGCGCCCCGCCGTGCGCCCACGCCCCCGGCAAACCTCCGGCGCCCGTCCGGGGAGGTTGCACTTGCACAACACTCTGTTATTCCGACTGGACAAAAAGTCGACGGTACGACGACGATGATCCGCGCAGTGCCGCGGGCAGTGCCGGGGGGCAAAACCGCTCAAAGTACGTGAAGTTCCTCCGCGCGGGCCGCGCCGTCCCCGCACATCAACGGAGGAAACCCGCCATGAGCTTCGGCGACCCGAACAATCCTTACGGCCAGCAGGGCCAGCCCCAGCAGCCCGGTTACGGCTACCCCCAGCAGGGCCAGCCCCAGCAGCCCGGCTACGGCTACCCGGCCGCCCCGCCCCCGCCCCCCGCCTACGGCGGCGGTTACCCGGGCGGCGCCCCGATGACGATGCCGGGCCTGATGCAGACGGCGCGCGTCCTGCTCTTCATCGTCGCGGGCCTCCAGATCATCGGCGGCATCATCGCCGCCATCGCGATCGCGGCCGCGCAGGACGTCGCCAACTCGGCCGGCGTCGGCGAGGAGGCCAGCGTCTTCGCCGGTCTCGGCTTCGTCATCGTCCTGATCCTGATCGCCTTCGCCGTGTGGGCGATCATCCTGGGTGCCAAGTTCTCCAAGGGCGGCAACGGCGTCCGGGTGGCGACCATCGTCTACTCCGCGCTGTTCATCCTGCTGAGCCTGGGCAACTTCGCCAACGGCACGGCCAGCGCGGCGGTCGGCGGCATCATCGGTCTGGCCATCGGCGGCATCATCCTCGCCTCCATGGTCAACAGCAGCGCCACCGCGTGGTTCAACCGCCCGCGCTACTGATACGCGCGCCTCACGCACGAAGGCCGTAACACCCGCTTCGCGGCGGGGGTTACGGCCTTCGGCCGTTCACCGGGTCGGTCGTCCCGGTCAGTCGCCCGGGTCAGTGGAAGAAGTGGCGCGTGCCGGTGAAGTACATCGTCACGCCCGCCTTCTTCGCCGCCTCGACGACCAGCTCGTCGCGGACGGAACCGCCCGGCTGGACCACGGCCTTGACGCCCGCCGCGGTGAGGATCTCCAGGCCGTCGGGGAAGGGGAAGAACGCGTCGGACGCGGCGTACGAGCCACGGGCCCGCTCCTCGCCGGCCCGCTCGACGGCGAGCTTGGCGCTGTCGACGCGGTTGACCTGGCCCATGCCGACGCCGACGCTGGCGCCGTCCTTGGCGAGCAGGATGGCGTTGGACTTGACGGCGCGGCAGGCCTTCCAGGCGAAGGACAACTCGGCCAGTTCGGCCGGGGACAGCGCCTCGCCGGTGGCGAGGGTCCAGTTGGCCGGGTCGTCGCCGTCGGCCTGGAGGCGGTCGGTGACCTGGAGCAGCGCGCCGCCGTCGATGGGCTTGACCTCGACGTGGCCCGCGGGGGCGCCCTCGGCGCGCAGCACGCGGATGTTCTTCTTGCGGGCCAGCACCTCGACCGCGCCGTCCTCGTAGCCGGGGGCGACGATGACCTCGGTGAAGATCTCGGCGACCTGCTCGGCCATCGCCACCGACACCGGGCGGTTGACCGCGATCACACCGCCGAACGCGGAGAGCGGGTCGCAGGCGTGGGCCTTGCGGTGCGCCTCGGCGACGTCGGCGCCGACCGCGATGCCGCACGGGTTGGCGTGCTTGATGATCGCGACGCACGGCTCGTCGTGGTCGTACGCGGCCCGGCGCGCGGCGTCGGTGTCCGTGTAGTTGTTGTACGACATCTCCTTGCCGTGCAGCTGCTCGGCCTGCGCGAGACCGCCGGTGCCGTCGACGTACAGCGCGGCACCCTGGTGCGGGTTCTCGCCGTAGCGCAGGACGTTGCTCCGGGTGTACGTCGTGCCGGCGAAGTCGGGGAAGCCGCTGGCGTCGGCGGCGGCGTACTCGTCGGCGAACCAGGCGGCGACGGCGACGTCGTACGCGGCGGTGTGCTGGAACGCCTCCGCGGCCAGGCGCTTGCGGGCGGTCAGGTCGAAACCGCCCGCCCTGACGGCGTCGAGGACGTCGCCGTACCGGGCCGGGGAGGTGACCACGGCGACGGAGGGGTGGTTCTTGGCGGCGGCGCGGACCATGGACGGGCCGCCGATGTCGATCTGCTCGACGCACTCGTCGGGCGTCGCCCCCGAGGCGACCGTCTCGCGGAACGGGTACAGGTTCACCACGACCAGCTCGAACGGCTCCACGCCCAGCTCGGTGAGCTGCTCGCGGTGCGCGTCCAGGCGCAGGTCGGCGAGGATGCCGGCGTGCACGCGCGGGTGCAGGGTCTTGACGCGGCCGTCCAGGCACTCGGGGAAGCCGGTCAGCTCCTCGACCTTGGTGACCGGCACACCCGCGCCGGCGATCCTCGCGGCGGTGGAGCCGGTGGAGACCAGCTCGACGCCGCCTTCGTGCAGCCCTCGGGCGAGCTCCTCGAGCCCCGTCTTGTCGTAGACACTGATCAACGCTCGACGGATGGGCTTATTCACCGACATGAACCTTTCGTCCCTCAATGCGGTAGCCGTGCCGGGCCAGACGCCCCACGACCTCGACGAGCAGCGCGCGCTCGACTTCCTTGATGCGCTCGTGGAGAGCGGCTTCGCCCTCCTCCGAGTCCTCTTCCACGACCTCCACCGCGCCCTGGGCGATGATCGGGCCGGTGTCGACGCCGTCGTCGACGAAGTGGACGGTGCATCCGGTGACCTTCACGCCGTGCGCGAGCGCGTCCCGCACTCCGTGGGCACCGGGAAAACTGGGCAGCAGGGCCGGGTGGGTGTTGACGATCCGGCCGCCGAAGCGGGCCAGGAACTCCCTGCCCAGGATCTTCATGAACCCGGCCGAGACGACGAGGTCCGGCTCGTACGCGGCGGTGGCCTCCGTCAGCGCGTGGTCCCACTCGTCGCGGGTGGCGTGGTCCTTCACCCGGCACACGAAGGTGGGCAGCCCGGCACGCTCCGCCCGCTCCAGACCCGCGATGCCGTCGCGGTCGGCACCGACGGCGACGATCTCCGCACCGAAGCCGTGCGGATCGGCGGCGATGGCGTCGAGGAGAGCTTGCAGGTTCGTCCCTGATCCGGAGACCAGGACGACGAGGCGGGCGGCAGCCACGGGGAAACCCTTTTCGCGTTGCTTTGTATGGTCGTACGAATGAATCGGGCCCCTCGATACGGGGAACTCTACGAGAGAGCCGACCGTCAGCAACGATACCGGCACACCGAGCCGCCCCCACGGGACGGGGGCGGGGCCGGGGGGTAGCGTCTGAGGCAGGGCCGTCCCCGAACGGACGGACACGACGACACGAGACCCCCGCCCGCGCAGTCGCGCCGATCCGGGGTCTGAGGGGAAGACGTTCACCACATGCCGGACCGACGCCGCCGCACGGCCATCCACCTCCTGCCGCGGGAACGCCAGTCCACGGAGCCCAGGGACGAGAACAATCCGTTCGCGCCGCCGCCGGAGGGCAGGCCGGACCAGCCCTGGCAGCCGCGTCGTCCCCCGGGCGACGACGGCGACCGCGACGGGTCCTCGCAGGGCTCCGACGGCTCCTCCGGGGAACCGGGGCGGGACCGCCCGGCCTGGGGCGGCCAGTGGAGCCCGCGGCAGCCGGGGCGCTCCTCCGGCGGCTTCGGCAACCGCCCGAGCGGTGACCAGCCGGGCGGCGGCCGGCGCGGGCCCGAGACGCCCGCCCCGCGCTGGGACCCGACCGACCCGGCGCAGCGGCGTGCGCGGTACGCGCTGCTGGCGGGCATGTGGGCGTTCTTCTTCGCGATCTTCGACTTCCCGGAGATCGGCCTGCTGCTGGGCGCCCTGGCGCTGTACTGGGGCATCAGCTCCCTGCGCGGCAAGGCCCGCCCCGCCGGCGCCCGGACCGCCGCGGCCGGCGACGCCGCCGGGTCCCGCGGCGGCGCCCTGACCGGAGCCGCGGGCACCCCCGGGGCTCCCGGCGCCGCCGCCACCGCCGGCGGCCCGCAGGCCGGCACCGGCCGCCCGCAGACGACCGCCGCGGTGAGCGGCCTGGTCACGGCGGCGCTCGCGCTGATGATCGTGGCGGCGACGTTCACCATCCAGCTCGTCTACCGCGACTACTACGCGTGCGTGGACGACGCCCTGACCAAGACGGGCCAGCTGTCCTGCAACCAGATGCTCCCGGAGCCGCTGCGCGACGTCTTCGGCGTCCAGGAGTGACGAGTGGTGTGACGGTGTGACGGCCTGAATCAGGTCTGCGCGGGAGGCCCTTGGTCGTCGGGACCGGGGGCCTCCGGCGCGTCCGGCGACACGGTGGGCTCCTCGGCGGGCGGCTCGTCCGCGTCCTGCGGCTCGTCCGCGTCCTGCGGCTCGGGAGTCGCGGGCTGCTCCGGAGTCGCGGGCGGGGGTGAGGCGGGGGCCGGTGGGAACGCCGCCATGAAACTGCCCGAGGCCTCCTTGAGCGCCGTCCACCGGGCCTCGCGCGCCGTCGGGTCCTCCCACGCGGCGGGCAGGAAGTCGTAGGGCTCGAACGCCGGGTCGCCCGGGTCGTCCTCCGGGGCGGGCCGTTCCCGCGACCGCCCCGCGTCACGGGCACCAGCGGTGTCCAGAACCGGCGCGGAAGCGGAGCCGGTTCCGGAGCCGGTTCCGGGGAGCGGGGCCTGCGCCGGGGCGGGGGCGGACGCCTTCGCGGGGGCGGACGCCTTCGCGGGGGCGGGCGCCTTCGCGGGGGCGGGCGCCTTCGCGGGGGCGGGCTCCGGCGGCTCCTCCGCCGGACCGCGCTCGCCCCGCCGACGCCACACCCGCAGCACCAGCGCCACCGGTAGGCCCAGCCCCGCGGTCCACGCCACGGCCGCCCCGCCCACGCGCCACCACACCGGGCCGAACGCCCCGAGGCGCCCGGTGCCCAGCGGTCCGCCCGCCATCGCGGCGAGCCCCGCCAGGGCCGCTCCGGTCAGCACGGCCGCCAGCAGCGCGGCGAGCGCCACGTCCCGCAGGCCCGGGCCGCGCGTCACCGTGTCCCCCGGCGTACCGGTGTCGCCACGCGCACGACCGTCCCAGGCCCGCCCTCCGCAGAACCAGCCGACCGCGACGCCCGCCGCCAGGGGCACCACCGCGGCCGTCCAGTTCAGCCACGTCCCGCGCCCGTCCGACGGAACCGCGGCGAGCAGCGGGAAGGGGGGCAGCCCGGCCACCCCGGTCACCCCGAGCGGCGTCGCGGTCAGCCCCGTACCGAGCAGGAAGCCCGGCCCGAGCCCGTACGCCGCGCCCCACACCGCGGCGTTCGGCAGCAGCGCGACGGCGAGCAGCACGAGCACCGTCCGGCCCGACCAGACACCGGACAGGCTCAGCAACGACGCGCGCGCGGCGCCCGCGTGCCACACCAGCGACACCGCGACCAGCACCGCTCCCCCGCCGGTCAGCACGGCCAGCCCGAGGCGCGCGGCCCGGAACGCGACGGCCGTCCGCGAGCGGGCGAGCCCGACACGGACCCGCTGCGGCACCCAGGCCGGGAGCGGACCGGTGGGGCGCCCTTGCGCGGTCCACACCCCGGCCGCGGCGGCGAGCGCCACCAGCGGCGGAACGTGCAGCGCGGCGCCGAGGGGATCGGCGGGCAGCGGCCCGCCCCTCGCGTACCCGAGCGCGCCCGCCGCGACCGCGAGGTAGCCGGCGGTCACGGCGGCGACCGCGCCGCCCGCCGACGGCCGGGGGCGTCCCGCGCCGGGCTCGGCCGCGTCGCGGGCGGACCGGTACACCAGCCACACCGGCAGCACCATCAGCAACAGCGGGACCAGGCCCACCGGTGCGGGCGTTCCTCCGAGCGTCGCGGGGCGCACGAGTTCGGCGCCGTGGGCGAGCAGCCAGACGCCCGCGGCGACGTGCAGGGCGCCGCCGGGGCCGCTGTCCGGGTACGGGGAGCTGATCCACATCGCCATCACCAGGACGGTGACGGAGCCGAGACCGAGCCCGGCGGCGAGCGCGCCGCGCACACAGGTCCCGGCCAGTACGGCGGTCCGGCCGCCCTGCACGAGGGCCGGCGGGTGATCGGTCGCTTCGGTCACGGCGCCATGCTGCCAACGACACGCGCTTGATCCGCGTAACGACAGAATGGCCGGTGTGGCGCGCAATATACGGTTATGTACTTTTTCGTCGAGTGCAGCCCTGCCGGGAGCCGGCCATGACCCAGACCACGGCCACGAGCGCTGCCACCCGTAACGCGCCCCCGCTGCCCACTCCCAAGGAGCGGCGCCGGCTGCGCGAGGCGATGTCCATGACCGAGGAACAGCTCGCCCAGCAGGTCGGGGTGACCCGCGCGACGGTGCGTTCCTGGGAGACCGGGCGCACCAACCCGCGCGGGCGCAAACGGGAGGCGTACGTCAAGCTGCTGTGCGCCCCGCAGGAGTGCGGCCCACCGGAGCCACGGCCCCCGCCCCGGCGGGCGGGCCCGCGCGCAGACCCGAGCCCGGACCCGCCCCCGAGCCCATGTCGAAGCCGACGTCGAAGCCGAAGCGGGAGCAGGAGCGGGAGCAGGAGGAGCCGGAGGAGCCGGAGCGCCCGCCCGCCGCGGCGGAGGCCTCACCTGCCGCTTCCGCCACCCCCGCGACCCCCGCGACCCCCGCCGAACCCGCCACCCCCGCCGACGCCTTCGCCGCGTTCGACGCGCTGTACGAGTACGCCGCCCCCGGCCTCGTACAGCAGGCGTACCTGCTCACCGGGCGGCGCCGGCTGTCCCGCGAGGCCGTCGAGTACGCCTTCCACCTGGCCTGGGAGCGCTGGCCCGAGGTCGCGGTCGACCGTGACCCGGCCGGCTGGGTGAGGGCGGCGATGCACGAGTACGCGCTGTCGCCGTGGCACCGGCTGCGCCGTTCGCACCGGCAGCCCGACGCCCCGTCCACCGACCAGTCCGCCCAGGCGGTGCGCGGCGCGCTGCTGGAGCTGCCGCCCGCGTACCGGCGCACGCTGCTGCTGTACGACGGCCTCGGCCTGGACCTGCCGGAGACGGCCGCCGAGACCGAGGCGAGCACCCCCGCCGCCGGGAACCGCGTCCTGCACGCCCGCGAGCTGCTGGCCGAGCGGATTCCCGAACTGGCCGACCCGGAGGTCCTGCACCAGCGCCTGGTCTCGCTGCTCACCAAGGGCCCGGCCATGGTGCTGGCCCCGCCCCGGACGGTACGCACCGGCAGTGAGCGCCGGGCGACGTTCTGGACCAGGGCGGCCGTCGCGCTCACGGTGCTGGTCGTCGGCGCGACCGCGTTCACCCTGGCCACCGCGCCGACCTCGTACGTTCCGCCGCTGGCACCGGGCGAGGCGGTCGACGGCGTCCCGGCACTCAGCGGTCCACAGCGGCTGACCCCCCAGCGCGAGGCGCTGCGGGCCCGGCTGCACGCCGAACCGGTCACCGGCCCGGCCCGCCTGGTGCCCGACCCGCACTGACGCGGGCCCGGGTACGACGAGGGCCCGCCCCCGGACGTCTGTGTGACGTCCGGGGGCGGGCCCTCGCCTCGTACCGTTCAGACGGTGGCGGCCGTTCAGCCCGCGAGGATCGCGCGCGCCAGCTTGGCCGTCTCGGTCGGGGTCTTGCCGACCTTCACGCCCGCGGCCTCGAGGGCCTCCTTCTTCGCCTGCGCGGTGCCGGACGAACCGGACACGATCGCACCGGCGTGACCCATCGTCTTGCCCTCGGGGGCGGTGAAGCCCGCGACGTAGCCGACGACCGGCTTGGTGACGTTGGCCTTGATGAAGTCGGCCGCCCGCTCCTCCGCGTCGCCACCGATCTCACCGATCATCACGATCAGCTCGGTCTCGGGGTCGGCCTCGAAGGCCGCGAGCGCGTCGATGTGGGTGGTGCCGATGACCGGGTCGCCACCGATGCCGACGGCCGACGAGAAGCCGATGTCCCGCAGCTCGTACATCATCTGGTAGGTCAGCGTGCCCGACTTGGACACCAGGCCGATCCGGCCGGGCTTGGTGATGTCGCCCGGGATGATGCCGGCGTTGGACTGGCCCGGCGTGATCAGGCCGGGGCAGTTCGGGCCGATGATCCGGGTCTTGTTGCCCTTCTCGACGGCGTACGCGTAGAACGCGGCGGAGTCGTGCACCGCGATGCCCTCGGTGATCACGACGGCCAGCGGGATCTCGGCGTCGATGGCCTCGACGACGGCGGCCTTGGCGAAGGCCGGCGGCACGAAGAGGACGGAGACGTCGGCGCCGGTCTTCTCCATCGCCTCGGCGACGGAGCCGAAGACGGGGACCTCGGTGCCGTCGAAGTCGACGGAGGTGCCCGCCTTGCGCGGGTTGACGCCACCGACGATGTTGGTGCCGTCACCCAGCATGAGCTTGGTGTGCTTCATGCCCGTGGCACCGGTCATGCCCTGGACGATGACCTTGCTTTCCTTGGTCAGGAAGATAGCCATGTGTTTCTGACCTCGTCCCTTACTTCGCAGCCGCGAGCTCGGCGGCCTTGTCGGCCGCGCCGTCCATGGTGTCCACGCGCTGCACGAGCGGGTGGTTGGCGTCGGACAGGATCTTGCGACCCAGCTCCGCGTTGTTGCCGTCGAGGCGCACGACCAGCGGCTTGGTGACGTCCTCGCCCTTGTCGGCGAGCAGCTTCAGCGCCTGGACGATGCCGTTGGCGACCTCGTCACAGGCGGTGATGCCACCGAAGACGTTGACGAAGACGGACTTGACGTCCGGGTCGCCGAGGATGATCTCCAGGCCGTTCGCCATCACCTGGGCGGACGCGCCGCCACCGATGTCGAGGAAGTTGGCCGGCTTCACGCCGCCGTGCGCCTCACCGGCGTACGCGACGACGTCGAGGGTCGACATGACCAGACCCGCGCCGTTGCCGATGATGCCGACCTCGCCGTCGAGCTTCACGTAGTTGAGGTTCTTGGCCTTGGCGGCAGCCTCGAGCGGGTTGGCTGCGGCCTTGTCCTCGAGCGCCTCGTGCTCCGGCTGGCGGAAGTCGGCGTTGGCGTCGAGCGACACCTTGCCGTCCAGCGCGATGACACGGCCGTCAGCGACCTTGGCCAGCGGGTTGACCTCGACGAGGAGGGCGTCCTCGGCGACGAAGGTCTTCCACAGGGTCACCAGGATCTCGGCGACCTGGTCCTTGACCGCGGCCGGGAACTTGGCGGCCTCGACGATCTCGCGGGCCTTGGCCTCGGTGACACCCTCGTTGGCGTCGACCGGGATCTTCGCCAGGGCCTCGGGCTTGGTGGCCGCGACTTCCTCGATGTCCATGCCGCCCTCGACGGAGGCCATGGCGAGGAAGGTGCGGTTGGTGCGGTCGAGGAGGTACGAGACGTAGTACTCCTCGGCGATCTCGGGTGCCGTCTCGGCGATCATCACCTTGTGGACCGTGTGGCCCTTGATGTCCATGCCGAGGATGTCCGTCGCGCGGGCGACGGCCTCGTCCGGCGTCGCGGCGAGCTTGACGCCGCCGGCCTTGCCGCGGCCGCCGACCTTCACCTGCGCCTTGACGACCGAACGGCCGCCCAGTCGCTCCGTCGCCTCGCGCGCCGCCTCAGGCGTGTCGATGACTTCACCGGCCAGCACCGGTACACCGTGCTTGGCGAAGAGGTCCCTCGCCTGGTACTCGAACAGGTCCACGCGCGTCCGTCCCTTTTCTGGTGATCGCGGTTCGTTGTCTGCGTGGGCGTGCCGCGGAGGGCAACGTGACTGCGCTGTCACAAGGGAGGCGTACACGGTGTCCGTGGACGCGGCATGTCCGTCTCGCAGGTTATCCCCGGGAGACCGGGGCACCTAAATCGCAGATCACACCTGAGCGGTGATACCTGTCACAAGCACGCACCTCATCGGGGCGGTCCCACGGTCTGTGAGACCGCCCTTTGCTGCGGATTTCGTACCGGACCAGGCGCGTCGCCCACCGGACCGGCGCGCCGGTCGCCATACGTCCCCGGCCGGCCCGCCCCGGACCCGCCCCCGCCCCGGCCCCGGACCCGCCCTACGCGGTGGCCGTGTCCGGCAGGGGCAGGGGGCGCTTCTCGATCGCCGCGGCCATCACCTCCGGGAAGAGGTCCGGGGTGCAGGCGAACGCCGGAGCGCCGAGCGCCGCGAGCGCCGCCGCGTGCTCCCGGTCGTACGACGGTGCCCCCTCGTCGGAGAGGGCGAGCAGCGTCACGAACTGCACGCCCGAGGCCTTCATCGCCGCCACCCGCTTCAGCATCTCGTCGCGTATGCCGCCCTCGTACAGGTCGCTGATGAGGACGACGACGGTGTCGGCGGGGCGTGTGATCCGCGACTGGCAATACGCCAGCGCCCGGTTGATGTCGGTGCCGCCGCCGAGCTGGGTGCCGAAGAGGACGTCCACGGGGTCGTCGAGCTGGTCGGTGAGGTCCACGACGGCCGTGTCGAAGACGACGAGCCGGGTCGCGAGGGACCGCATGGATGCCAGCACGGCGCCGAAGACCGAGGCGTAGACGACGGACGCCGCCATCGAACCCGACTGGTCGATGCAGAGCACCACGTCCTTCTTCACGGACTGGGCCGCCCGCCCGTACCCGATGAGGCGCTCGGGGACGACCGTGCGGTGTTCCGGGAGGTAGTTCTTGAGGTTCGCCCGGATGGTGCGGTCCCAGTCGATGTCCCGGTGGCGCGGCCGGGCGACGCGCGCGCTGCGGTCGAGCGCGCCGTTGAGCGTGGCCCGGGTGCGGGTCGCGAGCCGCTTCTCCAGGTCCTCGACGACCTTGCGCACGACCGCCCGGGCCGTCTCCTTGGTCGTCTCGGGCATCGCCTTGTTGAGCGACAGGAGGGTGCCGACGAGGTGGACGTCCGCCTCGACGGCCTCCAGCATCTCGGGCTCCAGCAGGAGCGCCGACAGGCCGAGCCGGTCGATCGCGTCCCGCTGCATCACCTGGACGACCGGGCTGGGGAAGTACGTACGGATGTCGCCGAGCCAGCGGGCCACGGACGGCGCCGACGCGCCGAGCCCCGCCGAACGGTCCCGTCCGCCGCGTCCCCTGCCGCTCCTCTCCCCGTAGAGCGCGGCCAGGGTGCCGTCCATGGCGGCGTCGTTCCCGGTGAGCGCGTGGCCCGTCCCGTCGGCCGCTCCCCCGCCCAGCACCAGGCGCCAGCGCCGCAGCCGCTCGTCCTCACTCACCGTCCGGCCCCCAAGAGTTCGTTGTCGTCGTCCCCGGCCGCGCCCAGCAGCAGCCGCAGCAGGGGCAGCACCGCGTCCGCCCGCCGCTCGTCCAGTCCGGCCGCGAAGCCGGGCGGGGCGGCGCCCGCGCGGGACGGCCCCTGGGGTGACGGGCCGCGCCGCACCAGCTCGCCCAGCGTGCGCCGGACGCCCGGTTCGTACGCCGAGAAGGTGCGCCGCAGCAGCGGCAGCACATCGGTGAACGCCTCCGCCGGGACTCCGGTGAGCCAGGCGTCGACCAGGCCGAGCAGCCGCTCGTCGTGCACGAGCAGCATCCCGCCGCCGGGGTGGGACGTGCCGCCGCCGACGAACCCCTCGATCCACGCGGCCGCCCCGGCGGGCGGGGTGCCGGGCGAGAGGGCGAGCCCCATCAGCCGGGCGGCCTCGTCCGGGGCGAGCCGGCCGTCGTCCAGCAGCAGCCGGGCGGCCCGCCCCCGGATCACGCCGGGAACGCTGTCCCGCGCCGCGAGCCTGTGCAGGACGGCGGCCCACCGGGCGGTGACGTCCTCGCCGGTGTCCCCGCTCCCGTCCGCCGTGCCCGGCAGGAGCCGGACCGCGGTGTGGACGGCGTCGAGGTGGCCGCGCATCTCGTCCGCGCCGTCCGCGTCGAGGCCCGTGCACGCGGGCGGCAGGCCGACGCAGATCCGCAGGGCCAGCCCGGTGGCGACCTTCGCGAGCGCGGCGGTGTCCGTGGACCGCACGTCGCCGTAGCGCAGGGAGCGGGCCAGGGCGGGGAGGGCCTGGGCGAGGTGGCCGACGTCCGCGTCGAGCGCGGCCCGGTCGGCGAGGGCCCGCATCACCACGGGCAGCGCGTCGGGGAGGCCGGCCAGCAGGCACCGTTCGGCGAGGGCCGTGATCTCGGCGAGCGCGGTCGCCGAGGCGGCGTCCGCCCGGGCCCTGGCGGTGGCGGCCGCGAGCACGGTGGTGCCCCATACGCCGGCTTCGGCGACCTTCACGTGCAGTTCGGGCTCCCAGCGCAGCCGCCAGCCCTCCCGGAACGTGCCGGTGCCGGCGCGCCCGCCGGACGGCTCGCCCCAGTCGACGCCCAGCAGCCGGAGCCGGTGCAGCAGGCGGCTGCGCGCGGCGTCGGTGTCCTTGCGCAGGTCCAGGTCCAGCTCGCGTTCCAGGGCCTCGGGCTTGAGGCGCAGGGTGCGCTGGAGACGGGTGAGGTCGCGCTGGAGCGGGACTGCGGGGGCGCTGTCGGGTACCTCTCCGAGGGCGTCGCCGATGATCAGCCGGTCGGTGATGAGGCCGAGCGGCACGTCGGAGCCCTCGCACATCACCGCCCGTACGGCGTCGACGGTCTCGGTCAGCCCGGCGAGGGGACGCCCGCGCATGGCGGCGAGCGTCCCGGCGAGCCGTACGGCCTCGATCACATGGGCCGACGAGACCGTCCGGTCCTCGTCGCGCAGGAGACCGGCGACCTTGGTCATCCAGCGCTCGACCGGCCGGTCGGGCGCGGAGAACAGGTGCCCGTACCAGCCGGGCGAGTCGATGCCGGCGCCGTAGCCGCTGTGCCGGGCGAGCCTGCGGTGGGTCCAGGGCACCCAGGTGACGTCGGTCCTGACCTTGGGCAGCCCCTTGAGGAGCGCCCGGTCGGCGGTGACGGTGGTCTTCTCGGCCAGTGCCGGTACGTGCCAGGCGCCGCAGACGACGGCCACGCCGTCCCCGTGCGCCTTGCGCGCGGCGCGGAGCTGGAGGCGCATGTGGGCCTCGCGGACGAGGTCGCGGTCGTGCCCGCCGTGTCCGTAGGTCTCGCGCAGCGCCGCCATCGCGTCGGCGAGGCCGGAGAAGACGGCGAGGGGGTCGGGTTCGCCGGCGCCCGGGCCGAGGTCGCCGGCGCCCGGTGGTCCGTTGGGCGCGGCGCCGGTGCCCCGGTGCTCGATGACGTCCTCCCACCAGCGCTCGGGGTCGTCGTACCCGGCGGTCTCGGCGAGCACGGCGATGGGGTCGACGCGCAGGCCGTACCCCTGCCCGTCCGTGTCCCCGCCGTCCGCCTCCTCGCCCTCGCCGTCCCGCCAGGTCGGGTCCTTCGCCATGGCGAGGGTGTGGGTGGCGGGCAGGTCGATGAAGCGGACCTCCGCCCCGTGGGCGAGCGCCCAGCGGATGGCGACCCACTCGGGCGAGAACTCGGCCATCGGCCAGAACGACGCGCGCCCGGGGTCGTCGACCGCGTGCGCGAGCAGCGCGACCGGCGGGCTCATCCGCTCGTCGGCGGCGAGCGGCAGGAGGGCGTCCCCCTCGGGCGGGCCCTCGATCAGTACGGCGGTGGGCCCGGCCGCGTCGAGCGCGGCCCGCACGGCCCGGGCCGATCCGGGGCCGTGGTGGCGGACACCGAGGAGCAGGGGCCCGGTGGTGCCCGTCCGCATGGTGCTCGCGGTCATGCCGACACCTCTCGGCAGGCGCGGTAGAAGTCCTTCCAGCCGTCCCGTTCGCGGACGACCGTCTCCAGGTACTCCTGCCAGACGACGCGGTCGGCGGCCGGGTCGCGGACGACGGCGCCGAGGATGCCGGCGGCCACGTCGGCGGGGCGCAGCACGCCGTCGCCGAAGTGCGCCGCGAGGGCGAGACCGCCGGTGACGACGGAGATCGCCTCGGCCGTGGACAGCGTCCCCGAGGGGGACTTGACCTTGGTACGGCCGTCGGTCGTCACGCCGTCGCGCAGTTCGCGGAAGACGGTGACGACCCGGCGGATCTCGTCGATGCCCTCGGGAGCCGCGGGCAGGTCGAGGGACCGCCCCATCTGGTCGACGCGGCGGGAGACGATGTCGACCTCGGCGTCCGCCGTGGCGGGCAGCGGGAGGACGACCGTGTTGAAGCGGCGGCGCAGCGCGCTGGACAGCTCGTTGACCCCGCGGTCGCGGTCGTTGGCGGTGGCGATGAGGTTGAAGCCGCGGACCGCCTGCACCTCCTGGCCGAGTTCGGGGATCGGCAGGGTCTTCTCGGACAGGATCGTGATCAGGGTGTCCTGTACGTCGGCGGGGATGCGGGTGAGCTCCTCGACGCGGGCGGTCGCGCCCTCGGCCATGGCGCGCATCACCGGACTGGGCACGAGGGCGTCCCGGCTGGGTCCGTGGGCGAGCAGCCGCGCGTAGTTCCATCCGTACCGGATGGCTTCCTCGGGGGTGCCGGCCGTGCCCTGCACCAGGAGGGTCGAGTCGCCGCTGACGGCTGCGGCGAGGTGTTCGGAGACCCAGGTCTTCGCGGTGCCGGGGACGCCGAGCAGCAGCAGGGCGCGGTCGGTGGCGAGGGTGGTGACGGCGACTTCGACGATCCGGCGCGGCCCCACGTACTTCGGTGTGATCACGGTGCCGTCGGGCAGGGTGCCGCCGAGGAGGTAGGTGGCGACGGCCCACGGTGAGAGCCGCCAGCGGGCCGGGCGGGGCCGGTCGTCGGCGGCCGCCAGTGCCGTCAGCTCGTGCGCGAACGCGTCCTCGGCGTGCGGGCGCAGGGCCTCGTCACGGGATGCCGCTCCGGCGGCTTCCTCGACGGGCTCGGTGGCTTCGGCGGCTTCGGTGATTGCGGGCACGGTGATGGATCCCCCTCCAGATCATGTGCGACCGGGTGTGGGATCCACCGTGCACCATGCCACTGACAATCGGCCGGTGTGCGGCTCCGGTTGGGGGAGCGTCAGCCGGCGACGGGCGACACGGCGATGCAGCCGGTGGCGGCGGCCATGCCCTTGGCGGTCTGCTCCTGGATGACCTTGCCCTTGTAGGTGATCTTGCAGCTCATCTCGACGCCCGCGGGGTCGACGGCGACCGGGAGCACGCCGGGCGGCAGCAGGCCGCGGAGCTTCACGGTCTTCTTCCACGGCAGGGCGGGCTTCTTGACCGACTCGATCTTCGGCGTCGTCGCGTCCCCGCCGTCGGTGTGGTAGTCGATCGAGTCGATTCCCTTGCCGGTGATCTCGTACGTCACCTCGTACTGCTCGTTCACTTCCTTCTCGACCTGCTTGGCGGCCTCGTCCGCGACGGCGGAGCAGGCGCCGAGCCCGAGCACGAGTCCGCCGGCGACGAGCGCCGACGCGATGGTGCGGCTGGTGCGGCTGGTGCGGTTCATGTGGCTGACCCCCCGGGTGAGTTGACTGCGTCAAGGGCAGAAAACAGTAAAGGGAAGGCAAAGTCAACTGACGTGCGTCCCGGCGAATCCGCTGGTCAGGATCGATTGTCAGTGGGGGGACCTACGGTCGTTCACATGAATCAGCAGGGGGTGCGCTGGACGGCGGAACAGGTGCTGGCCCTGGCTCCTGACGACGCCTCACGCAGAGCGGGAAGCAAGCTCGGCACGGCAGGGCCGTGGTCGGGCGGCGGGAGCGACGGCTCGGGCGCGGTGTGGGGGCTGTGCAGGGGCAGCGGCGGCAAGCCGTACCAGACGGTCGTCGACACCACGGGTCCGGCGTACAGGTGCAGTTGCCCGAGCCGGAAGTTCCCGTGCAAGCACGCGCTGGGGCTGCTGCTCCTGTGGGCCGCGGACGGGGAGCCCCTGCGCGGCTCCGACGTGCCGGACTGGGCCGGGCAGTGGCTGGCCGGGCGCCGCACACGAGCGGCGGCCGGACAGGGGGACCGGGCGGGGGGCGGCCCGCCCGCGAAGCCCGCCGACCCGGAGGCGGCACGGCGCCGGGCCCAGCAGCGGGCGGCGCGGATCACCGCGGGGGCCGAGGAGCTGGAGCAGCGGCTGGCCGACCTGCTGCGCGGCGGGCTCGCCGCCGCCGACCGCTCGGGGTACGGGCTCTGGGAGGAGACCGCCGCCCGGATGGTCGACGCGCAGGCACCCGGCCTCGCCGGCCGGGTCAGGGAGCTCGGGGCGATACCGGGCTCCGGGCCGGACTGGCCCGTGCGGCTGCTGGAGGAGTGCGCGCTGACCCATCTCCTCGACCGCGCCTGGCTGGACGTCGAGCGGCTGCCGGAGCCGCTGGCCGCCACCGTCCGCACCCGGGTCGGTCTGACCGCGCCCGCCGACGGGCCCGTCGTGCGCGACCAGTGGTCGGTCCTCGCCCAGTACGACACCGGCGACGGCAGGCTGACCACGCGGCGCGTCTGGCTCCACGGGCGGGGCAGCGGGCGCACGGCCCTGCTGCTCTCCTTCGGCGCGGCCGGCCGGGCGCCCGCCCTCGCCCTGCCCGTGGGCCTGGCCCTCGACGCCGAGGTCAGGTACCACACGGGCGCGGGGCAGCTGAGGGCCGAGCTGGGCGAGCGGTTCTCCCCGCCCGTGCCCGACACCGGTCCGCCTCCGGGCGGGTCCGTGGCGGACGCCCCGGCCGCGTACGGGGCGGCGCTGCGGGAAGACCCGTGGCTCGACTCCTGGCCGGTGACGCTGACCGGCGTCATACCCGTGCCGTCCCAGGACGGCCCCTGGCTGCTGGCCGACGCGGGCGGGGGCTCCGCGCTGCCGGTCACCCCGGCCGCGCTCGGCCGGCCCGGCCTGTGGCGGCTGGCCGCGCTGTCCGGCGGGCGGCCGGTCACGGTGTTCGGCGAGTGCGGGCACCGCGGCTTCACCCCGCTGACCGCCTGGTCCGCGGACACGCCCGAGACGGTCCCGCTGACCTGACGCACGGAGGACACGATGACCACCACGACCTGGGAAGACCTCGTCACCTCGGCGCTGCTCGGCACCGACCGCCGCGCGCCCGCGCCCGAGGTGCTCGCGCGGGCGCCCGGCAAGGACGCGCCGGCCGCCCTGCTGGATGCCGCCGCCGTGCACACCGTGCGGCGCCGCGCGGGCCTGCTGCCCGCGCCGCCCGCCTCGCCCCTGCCCGAGCCGGCGCCGGACGACGAACGGCCACCGCTGCCGGAGGCGGCCCGGCTCCGGCTCGGCCAGCTGCTCGCGGGCCGTTCCGGCGCGCCCGCCGCCGGTGGCCGCCGCGGCACGGCGCCCGACCTCACCGAGCTGCTGCCCCAGTGGCTCGCCGCCGCGAACGCACACGGCCACCGGGCGCCCGCGTCCCTGCTGCCCGCCCTGCTGGACGCGGGCCGGGCCCGCACCGACCTGCGGCCGGCCGCGCTCACGTTCGCCGGGCCGCGCGGGCTGTGGCTGGCCCGGCTCAACCCGGACTGGCGGTTCGCCCTGCGCGGCGCCCCGGGCGGGACGTCGTTGCCCGACCCCACGGACCGGGACGGCGTACGGCGCCTGTGGGAGGAGGGCCTGTTCGCCGAGCGGGTCGCCCTTCTCGGAGCGGTACGGGAACACGACGCGGCCGCCGCGGCCACCCTGCTGGCGTCCACCTGGTCCACCGAACGGGCCGAGGACCGGCTGATGTTCCTCGACTCGCTGCGCACCGGACTGACCTACGCCGACGAGCCGTTCCTCGAAGAGGCCCTCTCCGACCGCAGCCGCAACGTCCGCTCCACGGCGGCCGAGCTGCTGTCCGCCCTGCCCCGCTCGGCGCTCGCCCGCCGCATGGCCGACCGGGCGTCCACCTGCGTGGGCCTCGACCGTACGGGGGGAGCGGCGTCGATCACGGTCGAGGCGCCGCACGAGTGCGACGCGGGCATGCAGCGCGACGGCGTCCTGCCCGACCCGCCCTCGGGCCGGGGCCAACGGTCCTGGTGGCTGGGTCAGTTGGCGGAGTCGGCCCCGCTCGCCCTCTGGCCGTCCCGGCTGGGCGGCCGCACGCCCGAGGAGATCGTCGCCCTGCCGGTCGCCGACGGCTGGCGGGACGAACTGCACGCCGCGTGGTGCCGGGCGGCGGTCCGGCAGCAGGACGCGGCATGGGCCCGGGCACTGCTCGGCCCGCCCACGACACCCCCGGCGACCGGCCCGGGCACCTCGTCCCTCGCCGAACGGTCGAAACTCCTGTCCGTCCTGCCAGACGGGGAACGGGCCGCGTGGGTGGCCGGCTTCATCGCGGCGCACGGGCTGTCGGAGGCGTTCCAGCTCCTGGGCGTCTGCGCGGTGCCGTGGACCGAACCGCTCGGCCGCGCGGTGGTCGACGCGCTGGACATCGCCCGCGACGCCGGGAGCTACCCGTGGAGCTTCAGCGGCGTGATGGGGCTGGCCGAACGCTGCCTCGACCCCGGCCAGGCCGACCGGCTGGAGGTCCTGACCGCCGTCCCGGACGAGCCGGAAGGCGCCTCGCCGGGCGCCGGGGGCTACTGGTCCGAGGCGTTCCAGCGGCTGGTCGCCACGCTGCGGCTCCGCGCGGCGATGCTCGCCGAACTCACCGGGGCGTCCACCCCGGGGCCCCGGTAACGGGCCTGGGCCTCGGCCCCGGGTGACGGTCGGGTGTCTGCGGACACGGCCGTCCCGGCTCTCGCCGGTGGTGCGGGGCGGGCGCAGGTGGAAGCCGACGCAGACCTTGGGGCCGCCTCGAAGGGGGACGCGCAGGGGGTGTGTTCCGGGCGTAAGACGACTGAGCCTGCGAAGGAGAGCCCGGGACACACCTCCCGGAGCGGACCCCGACGGCAACCGACCCCGCAGGGGCGACCCGCGCAGCGCAACGCCCGCACGGGCAGCACGCCCAGCGCGCGGCGCGCCCGGGCGGGGCCGGGGCGGGCGCCCCGGTGGGTTACGCCTCGGCGGAAACGCGGACGTTCGCGTTGACCCAGTCGACGATCGACGTCGTCGTCGCGCCCGGCGTGAAGATCTCCGCCACGCCCTTCTCCTTCAGCGGGGGGATGTCCGCCTCGGGGATGATCCCGCCGCCGAACACCTTGATGTCCTCCGCGTCGCGCTCCCTCAGCAGCTCGATCACCTTGGCGAACAACGTGTTGTGGGCGCCCGACAGGATCGACAGACCGATCGCGTCCGCGTCCTCCTGGATCGCCGTGTCGACGATCTGCTCCGGCGTCTGGTGGAGGCCGGTGTAGATGACCTCCATACCGGCGTCACGCAGCGCCCGCGCGATCACCTTCGCGCCGCGATCGTGGCCGTCGAGACCCGGCTTGGCCACCACCACGCGGATCGGACCGGTCACACCCATCACTGCCTCCACATGCGTCCCCCGTACCAAAATCCCGGGGAGGTGAACGAACGTTATCTACAGCATCCCGCAACCCGCCGTTTCACGGTAAGCAGGGAGGGGGAAATCACACGTGGGACATGTTCGCCAAGCGTCGTACCCGCATCGGGCGGCCCGGCCGCCTCGCGCGAGCCGGGGCGGCGTCTAGGGAGCCGTAACGAGGTCGTCGTATCACCGTGCCGCCAGCCGCGCGGCGCGGCGGTGCGACCGCGCCGCCACCCTCTCCGAGACGGCACCCCGGTTTCGGAGGTCGGCCGTGAAGGTCCTGTTGCCCTGGAAGCTCCTGCCCTTCTTCCCCCTGACGCTGTCGACCGCGCTGCTCAGGGCCACCGTCCTGGAGCTGGCGATCCTCGCCGGCCACCTGGTCCTCTACCCCACGGGCATGGCGCCGGAGCGGCGGCCGCTCGCCACCGGCGCCACCCGGATCGCGGGCGCGACACCGTCCGCCGGCGCGGACGTCCATCCGCCGACCGTGCTGCTGCACGGCTTCGTGGACAACCGCTCCGTGTTCGTCCTGCTGCGCCGCTCCCTCGTCCGGCACGGCCGGCGCCATGTGGAGTCCCTGAACTACTCGCTGCTGACCTGCGACGTCCGCGCCGCCGCCGAGCTGCTCGGCCGTCACATCGAGGAGATCTGCGACCGCACCGGCCACCGCGAGGTGGACATCGTGGGCCACAGCCTGGGCGGGCTGATCGCCCGCTACTACGTACAGCGGCTCGGCGGCGACCACCGCGTACGCACCCTGGTCACCCTCGGTACGCCGCATGCGGGCACGACCGTCGCACCGCTCGCGGGCGCGCACCCCCTGGTGCGCCAGATGCGCCCCGGCTCGTCCGTACTGCGGGAGCTCAGCGCCCCCGCGCCCGGCTGCCGTACGCGCTTCGTGGGTTTCTGGAGCGATCTGGACCAGTGGATGGTTCCCGTGGAGACGGCGCGCGTCGAGCATCCGGACCTGGTCGCGGAGAACGTGCGCGTCACGGGCATCGGTCATCTCGCCCTGCCGGTGCACCCGGCGGTCGCGGCGGGCGTCCGCCAGGTCCTGGACTCCGGTGGGGCGACCGCCGGAACATCTGATTCCGCGTCCGTGGCCTGACGCGACCCACTCCGGTTTCGAACAGCTCTCGAACGTAGGGCCAAGGCTCTGCCCGCACTCCGCCGAAAGGCGGCCGAATGCCCGTTTCCCGCTGGGCCAAAACCCACGGAAGATTGTCGCTTGCGCATACCGCCGGGTACAGTCGCGCCCACTGCTTTCCCCCTCTGGGTCCCCCGTAGCCGGGGCCGCCCGGATCTGGTTCTGCTGCCGAGGCGAGAGAGAAGTTGGTGAACGACCAGCCCCCCCACGCCGGGTACGTCGGAGACGACGCGTATTCCACCGGCAGCTTCGCCACCGATCCCCTCTTCGGCGCCCTTCCCGGCACGTACGACAACGTCCAGGCGAACGCCTACGACAGCAGCGGCAGCGGCTACTACGCCGACCACAGCGGCCAGTACGACTCCTCCCAGTGGGGCGCCGCCGCCGCGACCCAGCAGTGGGCCACGACGGACACGACCGGGTACGCCGAGTACTCCCAGCACACGGGGCAGTGGGACGCCGGCGCGTGGAGCGAGGCGAGCGGCGCGTACGACACCACCGGCCAGTGGAACCTGACCGCCGAGGCCGCCGGCGCCACCGCCGCCTTCGAGACCGGCGCCTATGACGCCACCGCCTGGAACCATGCCCCCGCGCCGACCGAGACGTTCACCGTCCCCGAGCAGTACGACTACGCGGCGGCCGACCAGGCGCACCCGGCGCAGACGCCTGCCGAGCACCTGACGGAGACCAGGCACCTGACGGAGACCGGGCTCGCCACCGAACCCGAGTTCACCCTGGAGCCCGAGTTCACCCCGCAGTCCGAGTTCACCGCCGAGCCCGAGTTCGCTGTTGAGGCCGAGTTCGCTCACGAGGCCGAGCACGGGGCCGAGTTCACCCCGGAGCCCGAGCACGGGGCCGAGCAGGCGACCGGGTCCGAGGGCCTGCACGACAGCCTCACCCAGACCGCGCTCACGCCCGTCGCCCCCCGCCCCAGCCGCCGCGCCGGCCAGGGCGGTGGCGGCAGCCGTGGGCGCCGCCGCACCCCCGCGAAGCGTTCCGCGCTGCTGACCGTCGCCGTGCCCTCGGCCTGCGTGATGGGCGTCGCCGGCATCGCCGCCGCGTCCGTCAGCGGCCTCAACCCCGGCGGCACCGGCGAGACCAAGAGCGACGAGAAGACGGTGACCGCCGCCGACCCGGCCACGGTCAAGCCGGTCGTCGCCAACAGCGAACTCGACACCCAGCTGGCCGCGCTCAGCGCCGACGCCCGCGACTTCGGCGACCGCGCCAGCCGCACCCAGGAGCGCATCGACCTCAAGGAGCGCCAGGAGGCGGAGCGCAAGAAGCGCGAGGCGGAGGCGGCCCGCAAGGAGGCGCTGCGTCCCAAGTTCGCGCTCCCGGTCGCCCTGCACCAGCTCAGCGCGCAGTACGGTCAGGCGGGCGTCAACTGGATGTCCCTGCACACCGGGATCGACTTCCCCGTGCAGTACGGGACGCCGGTGATGGCCGCGACCGACGGCACCGTACGCACCCAGTGGAACAGCGCGTACGGGAACATGGCGATCGTGACCGCCAAGGACGGCACCGAGACCTGGTACTGCCACCTCAGCAGCACCAAGATCCGCTCCGGTGAGGTCAAGGCCGGCGAGGTCATCGCCTACTCGGGCAACTCCGGCAACTCCACCGGACCGCACCTGCACTTCGAGGTACGGCCCGGCGGCGGCGCCGCGATCGACCCGCTGCCGTGGCTGCGGGGCCACGGCCTCGACCCGACCTCCTGAGCCCGGGGGCCGCCCGGCCCCTACAGCTTCTCGACCGGCGCGTACCGCAGCAGGAGCCGCTTCGGCTTCTCGTCGCCGAAGTCGATGGTCGCCTGCGCGTCCGCGCCCGCTCCCGTCACCGCCATCACCGTGCCCAGACCGAACTGGTCGTGCGTCACCCGGTCCCCGACCGCCAGCGAGATCACCGGCTTGTCCGTCGTACGCCGCGTGGCGAAGCCGGAGGGGCCGGCGGACCGCGAGCGTGACGACAGCGAGGAGGACAGCGACGACGCGATGCCGGACACCGGGCCGGACGGCTTGGCCGTCGCACCCGTGCGCTTCCACTCCAGGTACGCGCCGGGGATCTCCTCCAGGAACCGCGACGGCGGGTTGTAGGAGGGCTGCCCCCACGCGCTGCGCATCGTCGACCGCGTCAGGTAGAGCCGCTCGCGGGCGCGGGTGATGCCCACGTACGCCAGGCGGCGCTCCTCCTCCAGCTCCTTGGTCTGGCCGAGGGCGCGCATGTGCGGGAACACGCCGTCCTCCATGCCGGTCAGGAACACCACCGGGAACTCGAGGCCCTTGGCGGTGTGCAGCGTCATCAGCGTGATGACGCCGGAGCCCTCCTCGTCCTCGTCGGGGATCTGGTCGGAGTCGGCTACCAGGGCGACCTGTTCCAGGAACTCGGCCAGGGTGCCGGTACCTTCGCCCTCGCCGCGGTCCTGCTCGAACTCCAGGGCGACGGCGGCCAGTTCCTGGAGGTTCTCGATACGGGTCTCGTCCTGCGGGTCGGTCGAGGCCTGGAGTTCGGCCAGGTATCCCGTGCGCTCCAGGATGGCCTCGAGGACCACCGCCGGGCCGGCGCCCGAGTCGACGACGGTGCGGAGCTCCTCCATGAGGGTGTTGAACCGCTTCACCGCGTTCGCCGAGCGGGCCGCCATGCCGTACGCCTCGTCGACGCGGCGCAGCGCCTGCGGGAAGGTGATCTTCTCTCGCAGCGCCAGCGCGTCGACCATCGCCTCGGCGCGCTCACCGATGCCGCGCTTGGGGACGTTGAGGATGCGGCGCAGCGGGACGGTGTCCTCGGGGTTGGCCAGGACGCGCAGGTAGGCGAGGACGTCCCGGACCTCCTTGCGCTCGTAGAAGCGGACGCCGCCGACGACCTTGTACGGCAGGCCGACGCGGATGAAGATCTCCTCGAAGACACGGGACTGGGCGTTGGTCCGGTAGAAGACCGCGACGTCACCGGCCTTGGCGTCGCCCGCGTCCGTCAGCCGGTCGATCTCGTCGGCGACGAACTGCGCCTCGTCATGCTCGGTGTCCGCGACGTACCCCGTGATGCGGGCGCCCTCGCCGGCGTTGGTCCACAGGTTCTTGGGGCGGCGGCTCTCGTTGCGCTCGATGACCGCGTTGGCGGCGGAGAGGATGGTCTGCGTGGAGCGGTAGTTCTGCTCCAGCAGGATGGTGGTGGCGTCCGGGTAGTCCTCCTCGAACTGGAGGATGTTGCGGATGGTCGCGCCGCGGAAGGCGTAGATCGACTGGTCGGCGTCACCGACGACGCACAGCTCGGCCGGGTCCAGGTCCTCGTACCCGGTGCCGACCAGCTCGCGGACGAGCGTGTACTGGGCGTGGTTGGTGTCCTGGTACTCGTCGACCAGGACGTGCCGGAAGCGGCGGCGGTAGTGCTCGGCGACGTCCGGGAACGCCTGGAGCAGGTGCACCGTCGTCATGATGATGTCGTCGAAGTCCAGGGCGTTGGCCTCGCGCAGCCGCGCCTGGTACATCCGGTACGCCTCGGCGAGGGTCTTCTCAAAGCCTCCCCCTACGCCTTCGGCGTGGGAGGTGCCCCCAGCGGCCTGGTCGGCGAAGGTCTCCTCGTCGATCAGCTCGTTCTTCAGGTTGGAGATCTTGGCGCTGAACGACTTGGGCGGGAACTTCTTCGGGTCCAGGTCCAGGTCGCGGCAGACCAGCGCCATCAGCCGCTTGGAGTCGGCGGCGTCGTAGATCGAGAAGGACGAGGTGAAACCGAGCTTCTTCGACTCGCGGCGCAGGATGCGGACGCACGCGCTGTGGAAGGTCATGACCCACATGGCGTTGGCGCGCGGGCCGACGAGCTGCTCGACGCGCTCCTTCATCTCGCCGGCGGCCTTGTTGGTGAAGGTGATCGCCAGTATCTGGCCGGGGTGGACGTGACGCGTGCCGAGGAGGTGGGCGATGCGGTGGGTCAGCACCCGGGTCTTGCCCGATCCGGCACCGGCGACGATGAGCAGCGGGGAGCCGGTGTGCACGACGGCGGCGCGCTGCTGCTCGTTCAGCCCCTCCAGCAGCGCGGCGGGGTCGACGACGGGACGGTGGGCGCCGTCGCGGTAGTGGGTGTCCCGGGGCGGGGGAACGTCGAAACGGTCCCCGAAGAGGTCGTGCGGGACCTCCTCCGCGGCCGGGGCGTCCCCGGGGCCCTCGGAGTCCTCGGGCGGCGGCGGGGGCTCCTCGGAGTGGTTCCGGAGGTCCGCCAGGAAGCTGTCGTCAAAGAGGCTGCTCATCGCCTATCGAGTCTAGGCGGCCCCACTGACACCCGTGGACGAACCGCGAACCGGCCCGATTCGTCACCCTCCGTACCGAGTCGGCGACATCACGCCAAGGTCACGGAAACGTATCGGGCATATCGAACATCATCCTTCACAGCACCACCACAGGTTGGCTAGCGTGCTCGCCCAGGCGGTCCGTTTTCTCTTCGGCGAACCACGCCAGTCGGATCGCCCACGCCGAATTCGTGCTGCCCTCGGGGCAGTTCGGAACCGGGGACCCACACGCACGACCGAGGTGAATCGGCCCGCAGCCCCTCGGGCACGGCCGTAGGGCACCTTCCGTTCCGCCCGAACCTGACAGCTAACCCGGTAGGCGGTCCACGGAAGGAGATGCCGGCCTTGGCGTCGCATCGCAAGCCGCGCGCACCGCGCACCTTGCAGACCCTGCATGCCCACTCCCCCGCCGTCGGGGTCACGACGGCCGCCGCCCTGGCCTCGGTCACGCTCCTGTCGTCACAGAGCGCGACCGCCGCACCCCGGACGGACGGACCGGCCACGCCGGTGAGCGACCCGGACAGCAAGCCGGACGGCAGGCCGACGGTCGAGGAGGTCCAGAGAAAGGTCGACGACCTCTACCGGCAGGCGGGCACGGCGACGCTGCAGTTCCCCAGGATCCCCAAGGCCACGGAAGCCCCGGCCCCGCAGCGGCGCGAGGCCGGCCGGACGGCCGACGGCGCCGCGCGGCGTACGGAAGCGCCGAACGGGTCCCGTCGCGCCCTCGGCGCCCCCGAGGCCGCCCCGTACCGCTCGGGCGGACCCGGCCCGGCCGCCTCGCTGACCCTCGCGGACGACCCGCAGGACTCCGTGGACCGGACACAGCTGATGGACCGGACGCAGCTGATGGACCGGCTCACCGACCGGGAACCCGAACCGCTCACGCCGTACGAGCCGCCGGCGACGGCAGCCACGGCGGCAGTCGCGGCCGGGACCTGGGGCGGAGAGGAGCAGCGGCCGGCGGCGACGTCGGAGCCGGACACCCTCGCCGCCTCGCAGGCCTCCCTACGCACCACCAAGCAGACCGTCCAGCGCAAGCTTGCCGAGGCGCGGGCCCTGTTCGCCCGGCTGACGGCCGGGGAGCGGGTACGGGCGGAGATGCCGTGCGTGAACCTCGGCCAGGCGCCCGGCCAGGAGCCGGGCTTCACGCAGGCGCACGCGCCGGACCTGGGCTTCACGCAGGCGCAGGCGCAGGCACAGGCGCCGGGGCCGGCGCCGGCGGGCGTGGGGCTGGACGGCGGCAGTGGTCCCACGGCCAAGGCCCGCGAGGTCCTCGCCTTCGCCGAGGCCCAGATCGGCAAGCCGTACGTGTGGGGCGCGACGGGCCCGAGCTCGTACGACTGCTCCGGGCTCACCCAGGCCGCGTGGCGGGCGGCGGGGGTCTACCTGTCGCGCACCA
The DNA here is from genome assembly GCF_009739905.1 of Streptomyces ficellus. Classification (NCBI taxonomy): domain Bacteria; kingdom Bacillati; phylum Actinomycetota; class Actinomycetes; order Kitasatosporales; family Streptomycetaceae; genus Streptomyces; species Streptomyces ficellus. Next base: position 2,883,381 of record NZ_CP034279.1, read on the forward strand.
CGCGGGAGCAGGTCATGGAAGGGCAGCGGGTGGCCGTGGAGGACCTGCGCCCGGGGGACCTGGTGTTCTTCCACGACGACGTCAGCCACGTCGGGATCTACCGGGGCGACGGGAAGATGATCCACGCGCCCAGGCCCGGTGACAGCGTCCGCGAGGAGTCGGTGTACTCCATGCCCGTGCACAGCGCCGTGCGCCCGGCCTGACCCGAGGCGGACGAACGACCCCGGCGGGCACGGCGGGCGCGGCGGGCCTGACGGTTCCGCCGGGCCCGCCGGCCGGCGGTCAGGTCCAGAGCGTGGCGATGAAGATGTTGGCCACCGTCAGGCCGCCGACCGCCCCGAAGAACGCCTTGTCGACCCTCTCCTCGTCACGCTTGACGTAGACCAGGGCGAGGATGACGACTAGGACCGCGAGCTTCACACCGATCTTGACGTTGTTCACGGCCTGGTCGTCGGCCTGGTTGAGGCCGACCAGGGCCACGCCGGTGACCAGCATGGTCAGGGCGCCGTGCAGCATCGCGGGGCTGAAGCGCGCCGTTCCCTCACCCATCGCCTTCATCTGGGTCAGGAAGCCGCCCAGCAGGCTGGCGATACCGATGACGTGCAGTGCGACGAAGACATTGATGAGTGCGTCCATGGGCCGCACCCTAACCGGGGCCATATCACCGGCCCCCGGCCAGGGTTGCCTCAACGGTCGCATCGGTCGCGGCTGATACGGAATGCGGGATTCCGAGCGTGCCCGCTCCGGCGAATTCGTTCGTGAACCCTCACCTGGGGCCAATTGCGGTCATGCCGCCGCCGGGCCGTGACCTCCAGGTTTAGCGTCCTCCCCCAGACCCACCCCCGGCGAAGGGAAGTGACCGCCCTCGTGGCAGCGCACCGGAAACCCAGGCAGCACCCGCTGAGCGGCCGTGCCGCCGTCACCCTGGCACTGGCCGGGGCGGCCACCGCCACCGCCTTCGAGGGTTCCGGACACGCCGAACCCCGCCAGACGCCCGCCCAGGTCAGGGCACAGGCCGACCGGCTGTACCAGGAGGCCGAGGAGGCCACCGAGAAGTACAACGGCGTCAAGGAGGAGGCCGAGCGGGCCGAGGCGGCGCTCAAGGCCCTGCGCGACGAGGCCGCCCGCCGGACCGCCCGTCTCAACGCCGCCCGCGACGCGCTCGGCTCCGTGGCCACCGCCCAGTACCGGGGTGGCGGCCTCGACCCCGCCGCCCGGTTCCTGCTGTCCAGCGACCCGGACGCCTACCTCCGCAGCGCCGCCGTCGCGGACCGGGTCGGGGACCGCCAGGCCGCGGCGGTCGGCGCCGCCGCAGGCCAGGCCGCCGAACTCGCCAGGCTGCACTCCGAGGCCACGGGCCGGCTCCGCGACCTGGCCGCGCGGCGGGCCGAACTCGCCCGCCACAAGGCGACGGTCCAGGACCGGATCGGGGCCGCCGAGAAGCTCCTCGACCGGCTCACCGCCGCCCAGCGCGCCGCCTACGACGGCGGTTCCGCCGGGGCCGGCGCGGCGACCGGCCCGGCGCCCGTCGGCGCCGCCGCCCCGGTGCAGGGCACGCGCGCCGCGCAGGCCGTCGCGTACGCGTACGGCGCCCTCGGCAAGCCGTACGTGTGGGGCGCGACCGGCCCGGGTTCGTACGACTGCTCCGGGCTCACCCAGGCCGCGTGGCGCTCCGCCGGGGTGGCGCTGCCCCGCACCACCTACAGCCAGATCGACGCCGGCCGACGGGTGCCGCGGTCCGCGCTGGCCCCGGGCGACCTGGTGTTCTTCTACTCGGGCGTCAGCCACGTCGGGCTCTACGTCGGCGACGGCAGGATGATCCACGCGCCCCGGCCGGGCGCCCCCGTCCGGATCGCTCCGATCGACGAGATGCCGTGGGCGGGCGCGACGCGCGTGGCGTGAGCCCGCCGCCGCGTCTCTCCTGCGCCCGAACCCTACGGGCGGCCGCCGACGGACAGGGTCCCCGGGCCCGCCCCGACCGGATCGCCCGCGCCACCCGCGCCGCTCCCGGCGCCCGCGCCCGTGTCCGTACCGGCGCCGAACCCCTCACCCCGGTCCGCGCCCGCGCCGCCGTCTCCGCCCGTTCCCGCGCCCGCGTCCGTCTCCGCGTCCTGGGCGGTCTCGTCCTGGGCGGTCTCGTCCTGGGCGGTCTCGTCCTGGGCGGCTCCGGCGCGTTCGGCGCGGTACTGCTGTGTCAGCCACTGGAAGGCCGACGGCACCTCCCGCACCCAGGTGCTCGTGCGGTGGCCGCCGTAGACCTGCCGGACGTCGATGCGCGTCGGCGGCTTGGACACCTCTCGCAGCGCGACGCCCTGCTCGTAGCCGTCCGCGCCGTCGCCGGTGAGCAGCAGCGTGACGCGGGGCGGCACCTGGGCGGTCTTGAGCATGGTGAGCGGGTTGTGGGCGTGCCGCAGTCCGGGGTCCTTGCCGGTGAGCGAGGACGGCTCGGCGGCCGGGTCGTTGTAGCCGGACAGGCTGATGCCGAACCGGTAGCGGTCGGGGTGGGCGATGGCCAGCTTGGTGGCGCAGTGGGCGCCCGACGAGAAGCCGGCGACGGACCAGCCGTCGGCCGTGGTCGCGGCGCGGAAGTTGTCGGTGACCATCTTGCGGACGTCGACGCTGAGCCATGTGTCGGCGTTGATCTTGCCGGGGACGTTGGCGCAGCCGGTGTCGGTGTGGCCGAGGAGGTGGCTGCGCGGCGCGACGAGGATGAACGGCTCGACCGTTCCGTTGCGCATCAGCGGTTCCAGCTGCTCGTTGACGTGCATGCCGACGAACCAGGACTTCGGGGAGCCGGGGAAGCCGGAGAGCAGCTCCACGACGGGGAACTTCCGGTCCTTGTGGGCGGGGTCGTCGTACTGCGGCGGGAGCCACACGTACACCTCGGCCTGCACGCCGGAGATGCCGCCCTTCAGGACGGCCCTGCGGACGCCGGGCCCCATGGCGGGGTCGTCGACGGGTGCGAAGGTCTGCTTGACCTTCGGCAGGTCGGCGATGCGCCGGCCGCCGAGCCCGTCGGTGCCGAGGTCGATGGCGGAGTCGACGTGGTCGCTGGTGCCGAGCAGGTCGTCCCAGCTGTCGTAGAGCCCGTTGACGTTGTTCACCGCGACGAAGACCACCAGGATCGCGGTGATCTGCGCGAAGGCCAGCATGCCCAGCCGCGTCGCGCCCCGGACGACGGCGGGGCCGCGCACACGGCTCCACAGCGCCAGCGGCAGCAGGACGGCGACCACGGCCAGCACGGCCGCGGTCACGAAGAAGGGAGTACCCGTCAGGCTCATCACGGTGAATAGGAGGGGCCCACCGCCGTACTGGTTGCCACTCCTATGTGCCGTTTATCTCACAATTGGCCACACGGATGCCCGGTCCACTCACCCGGCCCGCCCGGGTTTCCGGTCACACCAGGCGACGGGCGGTCGCCCAGCGGGTCAGCTCGTGCCGGTTGGAGAGCTGGAGCTTCCGCAGCACCGCCGAGACGTGCGACTCGACCGTCTTCACCGAGATGAACAGCTGCTTGGCGATCTCCTTGTACGCGTATCCCCGCGCGATCAGCCGCAGCACCTCCCGCTCGCGCTGGGTGAGCCGGTCCAGGTCCTCGTCGACCGGCGGGGCGTCCGTCGAGGCGAACGCGTCCAGCACGAAGCCCGCCAGCCGCGGCGAGAACACCGCGTCGCCGTCCTGGACGCGGAAGACGGAGTCGACGAGGTCGGCCCCGGTGATCGTCTTCGTGACGTACCCGCGCGCACCGCCCCGGATGACGCCGATGACGTCCTCGGCGGCGTCCGAGACGGACAGGGCCAGGAAGCGCACCGGGTTCTCGGGGGCCGACATCAGGCTCGCGCAGCGGCGCAGCACCTCGACACCGCCGCCACCCGGCAGGTGCACGTCCAGGAGGACCACCTCGGGGCGGGTCGCGGTGATCACGGTGACCGCCTGGTCGACGTCGGCGGCCTCACCGACCACCTCGACCCCGGTCGTCTCGGTGCGGCCGATCTCGGCCTGCACGCCGGTGCGGAACATCCGGTGGTCGTCCACCAGCACGACCCGCACCCGACGTCCCGCGCCCCCGGTCGTCGTCTCCTCGGTCATCCGTCCGCCCTCTCCATCTCCAGCTCCACTTCGGTGCCGCCGCCCGGCACCGCCCGCAGCCGCGCGGTACCGCCGTTGCGCCGCATACGGCCGATGATCGATTCTCGTACGCCCATCCGGTCGGCGGGCACGGAATCGAGGTCGAAGCCCGGCCCCCGGTCCCGTACGGACACGAACACCGTGCGGCCCTCGACCTCCGCGTACACCTGCACCGCCCCTCCCTCGCCACCGTACTTGGCCGCGTTGACCATGGCCTCGCGCGCGGCCTGCATCTGCGCGGCCAGGCCCTCGTCGAGCGGGCAGTCGCCGACGACGACCACCTCCAGCGGGACGCCGTGCTTGTCCTCGACCTCCGCCGCGTTCTTCTTGACCGCCTCGGCCAGGGTCTCCGGCTCCTGGTCGTCGTCCTTGCCGTTGCCCTCCGGCCGGTACAGCCAGTTGCGCAGCTCGCGCTCCTGCGCGCGGGCGAGTCGGCGGACCTCGCCGGGCTCGTCCGCGTTGCGCTGGATCAGGGTGAGGGTGTGCAGGACGGAGTCGTGCACATGGGCGGCGACCTCGGCGCGCTCCTGGGCGCGGATGCGCATGGTGCGCTCCTCCGACAAGTCCTGCGACATGCGCACCAGCCAGGGGCCCGCGAGCAGCGCCATCCCGGCGAGGACGGCTATCGCCGCCGTGAGCGCGGTGCCGAGCTGCGCCGCCGAGCCGCGCACCACCATGAAGACCGTCAGACCCATGCCGACGAGCGCGACGCCCGCCAGGCCCCGCACGAGCTGGAAGATCCGCTTGCGGCGGCCCGGCTCGGTCCAGCTCGCCCGCCGCGCGTTGTCCACCTGCCGCCACACCAGGACGACACCGACGCCGACGAGGAGCGTCGGCCACACGTACCGGTTGGCGTCGCCGCCGAGGTCGACGCTGGTGACGAACCCGGCCGCGCCGATCGCCAGCGCGACGAGGGCCACGATCTGGCCCTTGTCGGGCTTGCGCAGCCGGCGCCGGCCGTCGGGCGCGGTCGCGAAGACGGAGCGCGGCTCGGCGGACCGGCCGCCCACGCCCAGCGGGACGACGATCCAGAAGACCGCGTACACCAGCACGCCGAGGCCGTCGGCGACGAAGAGGGCCAGGAAGACCAGCCGCACCCACACGACGGGCAGCCCGAGGTGCCCGGCCAGGCCGCGCGCGACACCGCCGAGCATCCGCCCGTCGGCGCTGCGGTACAGCCTGCGCACGGGCGGGTCGTCGGTCGTCTCGGGCGGGCGGGCGGCGACTGGCATGCCCCGATGGTCACACGCCCGACGGCGCCGGACATCAGGGCCGTCCCTCATCCGAACCCCCATCCGACCCTGAGACGCCGCCCGGTCCCGGGTGCGGCCCGTGAGGGCAATATCAGGGACGGGCCAGGGTCGCGGAAGGTGCCCACGCGGCGCACGGGCCGTCACCATGGACGTATGACGCGTACGACCCCCGCTCCCGCCGAGGCCGATGGAGCGCCGCCCCACCCGCCGCTGCGGCGCACCACGCGGCGGAAGGTCGTGGCGGGCGTGTGCGGCGGGCTCGGGCGGCACTACGACGTGGACCCGGTGATCTTCCGGGTCGCAACCGGCGTGCTCGCCGTGACCGGGGGCCTGGGCCTGGTCTTCTACGGCTTCGCCTGGCTCGCCGTCACGGCGGAGGGCGACGACGAGAACGAGGCGCGGCGGCTGATGGCGGGCCGGGTCGACGGCGCCTCGCTGATCGCGCTCCTCATGGCGCTGGTCGGCTGCGGCCTGTTCCTGTCGATGCTGGGCAACGGCAGCACCATCACCTTCTCGGTGCTGCTGATCCTCTCGGTGAGCGGGGCCGCCGTCTGGTCGCGGCGGCGCCGGCTCGCCGACGGCCCCGACGCGGCCGCGGACCACGCGACGGCGCACACGGTGGCGGAGGCACCGCCGGAGACGAAGGCGCCGCCGCCCCCGGAGTCCCCGTCGTGGTGGCGGGAGCCGATCGTCAAGGACGGCACCTCGGGGCCCGTCCCGCTCGGGTACCTGTGGGGCCCCGAGGACGGCGCGGGGGTGGAGGACGCGATCCTGCGGCGCCCCGCGAAGGGCGCCGGTCAGGGCGGGCCCGCCGGGGCGGGCGCCGCGCGGGGCCCGCGTTCCATCGGTGGCCCGGTGTTCCTGCTGGCCCTGGTGGCCGGCGGGCTCGGCACGGGCCTGTCCTGGGGGCCGCAGCCGCTCGGCGTCTGCCTCCAGATCGGGCTGGTGTGCGCGCTGGCGGTGTTCGCGCTCGGCCTGGTCGCCGGCTCGTTCGGGGGCCGGACGGGGGTGGGCACGATCTTCATGACGGTGGTGACCGCCGTGCTCCTGGCCGGCGCGGCGCTGATACCCCGGCAGATCGGCACGGAGTGGATACGTACCGACTGGCGGCCGGCCACCGCGGCGGACCTGCGGCCCCGCTACGAGCTGGGCACCGGCGTCGGCACCCTGGACCTGTCCCGGCTGGCCCTCCCGGCCGGGCGGACGGCACGCACCGGCGCCGAGGTCGGCGCGGGCCGCCTCCACGTCGTCGTGCCGGAGAACGTCACCGTCCGGGTCCACGCCCAGGTCGGCCTCGGCGACCTGCGGCTCCCCGCCGAGCCGGCGAACGACATCGACGTCGCCCCCGACCGGGAGGCGGTCCGCACGATCGCCCCGCCCCGGGGCACCGCCCCGGCGGGCACCCTCGACCTCACCCTGGAGGTCGCCCTCGGACAGCTGGAGGTCACCCGTGCCACCTCATGAGCGGGCCGCCGCCCACCCCGGGCAGCCTCGCCGGCGGCGCCACGGGTTCCGGCCGGGGCGGCTGGTCATGGGCCTCACGGGCCTGGGCATCGCGGCGCTGTACGCGGGCGACGCGACCCGCGCCTGGGACACGCCCTGGTACGCGGGCCTGCCGGTGCTGTGCGCCGGGCTGGTCCTGGCGGGCGCCGCCGGCTGGATCGGTCACCGCGCCCGGCGCCGCCGCGCGGACAGGGCCGCGTCGAGCGACAGCAGCGGCGCACCGGCCAGCACGAGCGGCAGCCACGCCATCAGGTAGGCGAGGTCGTTGCCGTAGTAGTAGGGGTCGGACTGCCAGCTCACCGTCAGCCACAGGCTGAGCGAGATGAGCGCCCCGCCCAGCGCGGCGAGCCGCGCCAGGAGGCCGACGAGGGTGCCGAGCCCGACGGCCAGTTCGCCCAGCGCGATGCCGTACCCGAACCCCTCCGGGCTCTTCAGCGCCAGGTCGACGAGCCAGGGCACGGCGGACGAGTCACGGACGGACCGCATCATCTCGCCGATCGAACCGGTGCCGGTCGCCGACATGAAGGCGGCGTCGGTGAGCTTGTCGAGGCCCGCGTAGATGAAGGTGACGCCCAGGAAGACGCGCAGCGGCAGCAGCGCGTACCGGGCGGCGCTCGCCCGCAGGCCGGGCGGCTCGCCACCGTCGCCGTAGTTCGCTCTCGCCCGGTAGGTGTGCGTCATCGCCGGCCTGCCTCTCCACACGGCTGTCCCCGGAACCGATTCTCCTCGGCATTCCCGCCCGTGCATACGCGGCGGGCGACGCACCGGTTCACGGGCCCGCCACTGCGGTCGCACCCGGACAGGGCCACGAGCACGCTCCGGCCTCCGCCGCGGACCCGTACCGCTCCGGTCCCACCGCGGACCCGCACCGCTCCCGGGGCCGGTGCCCGGCGGGCCGCCGTACGGGTGAGGTCGCGCCCCGCCCCTACTCGTCCCGCGTCAGGACTGCGGGCCGGGGTCCGGGCGGCTGATGAGGCGCCACAGCGGCTGGTAGTTGATCCAGGCGACGAGGTCGCCGCCGAGCCGGTCGCGGGTGGCGACCGCTTCCCGGTGCTCGATCGACACGAGTCGGCCCGCCGCGCGGGCCACGAGCTGCACCTGGCTGCACCGCTCCATGGTGATGAACCACCAGGCCGCCGCGTCGACCGAGTCGCCGACCGTCAGCAGCCCGTGGTTGCGCAGGACGACCGCCTTCCGGCCCCCGAGCGCGGCGGCGACGCGCCGTCCCTCGGCGGCGTCCACGACGACCCCCGTGTACGCGTCGTACAGGCAGTGGTCCTCGTAGAACGCGCACGCCTCCTGTGTGATCGGCTCGATCAGCTCCCCGAGCGCGGCCAGCGCCCGGCCGTACGTGGAGTGGGTGTGCGCCACGGCCACCACGTCGGGGCGTGCCCGGTGCACTTCGGCGTGCACGGTGAACGCGGCCTGGTTGACATGCCGGGTCCCCTCGACGACCTGCCCGTCGCCGTTGACCAGGATCAGGTCGGCGGCGGTGAGGCCGGCCAGGGGCTCGCCGAAAGGGTTGACCCAGAAGCAGTCGGGGAACTCGGGGTCCCGCGCGGTGATGTGCCCGGAGACGCCCTCCTCGTACCCGAGCCGGGCGAACAGGCGCAGCGCGCCCGCCAGCCGCTGCTTGCGGTGGGCCCGCTCGTCGGCGAGGGACGCGTGGACGGGCGGCATGGCGAAGTGCAGCCGCTCGACCGGTACCGGTGCAGGTGCCTCGGCTTCGCTCATGGCCGGAAGTTACCGCCGGTCACGACAACTGACCAGAGACGTCGCACAGGACGGAGGTGCACCGGATGGACGAGACCGACCGGCACCCGCTCTCCCCGCTGGTCGAGCTACTCGACCTGGAGCCGCACATCGAGGGCGGCTGGTTCCGCGAGACCTGGCGGACGGCCGGCACGACCAGGCCCCGCGGCTATCCGGGTCCCCGTACGTTCGCCACCGGGATCTACTTCCTGCTGCACCCCGGCGAGCGGTCCCGCTGGCACCGCGTCCGCTCCGACGAGCTGTGGCTCTGGCACCGCGGCGGCCCCCTGCTCCTCTCCCTGGGCGGCGCGGGCGACGAGCCGTCCCGCCCCTGGGACCTGGTCCTGGGGCCCGGCGTCGAGACCGGCGAACAGCCCCAGCTCCTCGTCCCGGCCGGCACCTGGCAGGCGGCCGAGCCGACGGGCGACGAGCCGGTCCTCGTCACCTGTGTCGTCGCTCCCGGGTTCCGGTACGACGACTTCACCCTCGCGACGCTCGAAGCCGCCGCCCACAGGAAGTAGGCGACGGCTCCGGTCGGGCGCGTGGCACCCGCGTCCGCGTCAGGCGCGGGTCACTCCGGTGTGCGGAGTCACTCCCACTCGATGGTGCCCGGCGGCTTCGACGTCACGTCGAGCACGACCCGGTTGACGTCCTTGACCTCGTTGGTGATCCGCGTCGAGATCTTCGCCAGCACGTCGTACGGCATACGCGTCCAGTCGGCCGTCATCGCGTCCTCGGACGAGACGGGCCGCAGCACGATCGGGTGGCCGTACGTCCGGCCGTCACCCTGCACACCCACCGAGCGGACGTCGGCGAGCAGGACGACCGGGCACTGCCAGATGTCACGGTCGAGACCGGCGGCCGTCAGCTCCTCGCGGGCGATGGCGTCGGCCTCGCGCAGCAGGTCCAGGCGCTCCCTGGTCACCTCGCCGACGATCCGGATACCGAGGCCGGGGCCCGGGAAGGGCTGCCGCTGGACGATCTCCTCGGGCAGGCCCAGCTCGGCGCCGACCATCCGGACCTCGTCCTTGAACAGCTTGCGCAGCGGCTCGATCAGCTGGAACTCGAGGTCCTCGGGGAGCCCGCCCACGTTGTGGTGGGACTTGATGTTGGCCGTGCCCGTACCGCCGCCGGACTCGACGACGTCCGGGTAGAGCGTGCCCTGGACGAGGAACTCGACCGGGTGGTCGTCCGGCGCCTCGGCGACGATCTCGGCCTGCGCCTGCTCGAAGACCCGGATGAACTCCCGGCCGATGATCTTCCGCTTCTCCTCGGGGTCGGAGACCCCGGCGAGCGCCGCCAGGAACCGCTCCTGCGCGTCGACGACCTTCAGCTGGACGCCCGTGGCGGCCACGAAGTCCTTCTCGACCTGCTCGGTCTCGCCCTTGCGCATCAGGCCGTGGTCGACGTACACACAGGTCAGCTGCGAGCCGATGGCCTTCTGGACGAGGGCGGCCGCCACCGCCGAGTCCACGCCGCCGGACAGGCCGCAGATGGCGCGCTTCTCGCCGACCTGCGCGCGGATCGCCTCGATCTGCTCCTCGATGACGTTGCCGGTGGTCCAGTCGGGACGCAGACCGGCGCCGCGGTAGAGGAAGTGCTCCAGGATCTGCTGGCCGTGCGTGGAGTGCATCACCTCGGGGTGGTACTGCACGCCGTACAGCTTCTTCTCGTCGTTCTCGAAGGCCGCGACCGGAACGACGTCCGTGGACGCGGTGACGGTGAAGCCCTCGGGGGCGGCGGAGCAGGCGTCGCCGTGCGACATCCACACCGGCTGCTCGGCCGGGGTGCCCTCGAAGAGGGTCGAGGACGACCGGGACACGTGCAGCGGCGTACGGCCGTACTCGCGCGCGCCGGTGTTGTCGACGGTGCCGCCGAGGGTCGTGGCCATCAGCTGGAAGCCGTAGCACATGCCGAAGACGGGGACGCCGGCCTCGAAGATCTCGCGGTCGAGCTGCGGGGCGCCCTCCTCGTACACGGAGGACGGGCCGCCGGAGAGGATGATCGCCTTCGGGTTCTTGGCCAGCATCTCGGCCACCGGCATGGTGGACGGGACGATCTCGCTGTAGACCCGGGCCTCACGGACGCGGCGGGCGATGAGCTGGGCATACTGCGCGCCGAAGTCGACGACCAGTACGGCGTCGGGCGCGGCAGCGGGATTCGCTGATGACACTACGGCGGCCTTCCGGCGGGGAGGAGTCTGTATGTCGATTCTACCGGCGCGGCGAGGGGCGCCTTTGTCTCACCATCCGAACCCGCGCTCGTCCCGCTCGGGCGATGGTCCATACTGGCCGCATGCGCAAGCTCTCGACCTTCGTCTTTACCTATGGCACCGGGCCCGTCCGGCTGCCATGGTCGTGCTGCTTGAGCCACTGACAAGCACTTCCCCAGGCGCCCCGGGCCGACAAGGTCCGGGGCGTCTGTCGTTCGCGGATCTCGTCGCCGTCCCAGGGCCCGCCCCCGCCAGAGGAGCCCCGCCATGACGACCACCGCGAACACCACCCGCCCCCACACCACCCGCGCGAACACCACCGCCACGACCGGTGGCGCCGCCACCGTCAGCGCCGCCGAGAGGACCGGCGCCCGCACCGACGAGGCCGCGCACGTGATCACGGGCGCACGCGAGCGCATCGACGCGCTCGACGACCGCATCATCGGCCTGATCCAGGAACGGATGGCCGTCTCGGCCGTCATCCAGGACGCACGGATCTCGTCGGGCGGCCGTCGCGTGAGCCTGACGCGCGAGATGGAGGTGCTGGGCCACTACAGGGACGCGCTGGGCAGGCCGGGCACGGCGCTGGCGATGACGATGCTGGAGCTGTGCCGGGGCCGCATCTGAGTTCGGGCGCGCTCTCACCCGTACGGCGCGTGACCGCTCCCGTACGGCTTCGTTGGTCCCGTTGTCCGTGTCATCCAGGGGCGGGCCGAAGAAACCACGCGTGGCTCCGCTGGAGCGTGTGGCGTACCTCATGGGGTGCGTCGTGGGACCTCGCTCCAGCGCGCGTGACCGGACGGCAGGGGACAGCAGCCCGGTCACCCGAAAAGGCGGTCGGCTCCGGGGACGCCCGGAGCCGACCGCATCGGGTCCGCCCAGCCCCCCACCCCCGCGGATCCGTTCCCCTTCTGTCCCCACCCCAGAACCACTGCCATCGAGCGGCGTTACCCCCCGGCGCCGCCTCGCTCGGTCCCGGCGCTGCCCTGACGCCGGTGCCGACGCCCAAGGGCCCCGCGGAAGCGTTTCCGCGGGGCCCTTGTCGTACGCCGAATCAGTCGGCCGCCCTTCCGAGGGTCAGGAGGCGCCCGCGCGGCGGCGGGTGACGGCGACGGCCGCGGCGCCCGCGACGACCAGGGCGGCGGCGCCCGCCGCGACCGGAAGGGCCGCCGAGCCGGTGCTCGCGAGACCTCCGGTCTGGGTGGTGGCGGCGGAGCCGGTGGTGGAGCCGGTGGTACCCGAGGTGCTGCCGGTACCCGCCGTGGTGGTCCCGCCGGTCGTCGCACCGCCCGCCGCCGTGCCGCCGGTGGCCGTGCCGCTCGTCGAACCGCTCGTCGAACCGCCCGCCGTCGTACCGCCCGTGGTGTCCGAACCGGTGTCCGCGGGGTTCAGGACCAGCTGGGCCGTGTTGTTGGCCGCCTCGGGGTCGAAGCCGAGCCGCGGCCGGCTCGGGTACTGGTCGCGCACGGTCACGGCGCCCCTGGCGTCCGGGACGACCTTGTCGATCCTCAGCTCGAAGGGCAGCGTGACGTCCTCGTCCTCGAACACCATGATCGAGGTGTCACAGACGTAGCGCGGCGCGCCCAGCGGCTCCTCGCGGTGCCCGCCCTCGGCGGTACGGGGCGCGCAGCCGGCCGGCTTGGCCGTGACCGTGGCGCCCGCCGGGACGGTCACGTCCACCGTGGCGACGGGCTCGCCGGAGCGGACGTTCCCGATCCAGGCCGGGCCCTCGTTGCGGAAGCCGACCCGCGCCTCGACCGTCTGGCCCGCGGTGGCGGTGATCGTCTCGCCGTACGCGGCGAAGTCCGCGGTGTTCTCGGCGCGGAAGTCGAACTCCTGCTGGTTGTCCAGCGGGTCGAGGTCCAGGGCGCGGGCGGTCGCGGGCGCCTTCCACAGGGTGAGCTCCGGTCCGGTGCCCCCGGCCGCCCCGGCCCGCCCGGCCTCATGGGCGGCCCGGCGGGTCGCGCCGAGCTCCTCGACGCGGTGCAGGAACGTCTCGCGGTACGCGTGGGGGGCCATCTTCAGGCCGATCGGCTCGGCCAGCGTGTAGGTGGCACCCGCCTCGAACGTGCCGGGGAAGTCGCAGACCGCCTCGGTCCAGCCCCTGGTCCCGGTGGCGTAGTCGCAGTTCGCGTACCGCTGCGTGTAGCCGAGTCCGTGCGTGCTCCTCAGGGTGAGGCGTACGCCGTCGGCGTCTGCCGTGCCGGCGTTGGTGAAGGACAGCGGCGCGTCCTGCACCTGGCCCGGTTCGACGTCGCCCTTCAGGGCGAGCGGGTGCATCACCAGGTCCGGCCCGCCCACGGTCACGCGGGACGTGAACGCGGTGAAGGTGGCGCCCTCGGCCTTGCCGGTGACGTCGAGGTCGCCCGTGGCGCCGGGTTCGGCGCCCTTGGCGGCGGTGAGTTCCAGCTCGGCGACGCTGCTCCGGCCGGGCGGGACGCCGAACGCGTCGGTGCACGTGCCGGTGGTGCCGGTGATCGTGCAGTGCGAGCTGCCGGTCTCGCCGAAGCGGACGTCGGCCACGCCGGTGAGGCCGCTCAGGTCGAAGGTGACGGTGTACTCGCCCTCGAACCCGCCCTCCTCCGCGTCCTCGGCCGGGTGGTCGACCGTGACGTCGATCGTCGTGCGTTGTGGTGCGCCCGTGGCCGGGTGGGGCCTCAGGGCCACTTCGGCCGGGCCGCCGAGCGCGAGGACCGGCTCGTCGGCGGCGTACGCGCCGGGTGCGGCGCTCAGTACGGCACCGGCGAGCAGCCCGGCGGCGGCGAGGGTGGAGGAAACGCGTCTCATGCAAGGACCCCCGTGGCAACGTGCGTCGTTGTTGCGTGATCACGGGTTGGACCGGGGGGCCGGGCGGATGGTTGCGCCCGTGGAGATCACGGATCGAGCACAAGCGGAATGTGTGATGCAGCCCACATCAGATTTTCGCCAGCTGGCGTGCAACCATCCCCACCCGTCACGGGTCATGCATGCGAAACAACGGCCACACCCGTCACACCACGCCGGGTCGGCCCCTCGACACCGTGCCGCACGACGCGGCACGCCCGGACTTCACTGAGGTCTTCATGAAGCTTCGCCGCGCCATGGCGGTCGCCGCCGCGACCGCCGTCATAGCCCCTGCCGCCTTCCTGGCGGCACCGGCCGCGTACGCGACGGACGGCACCACCGGCACGACCTCCACCTCCGGCACCACGGGCGGGACGGAGAACGCCACCGACGACGGCGCCCCGACGACGGACGAGGCCCCGAAGACGGACGACGGCGCCGCGACGACCGAGGACGGCACCAAGACCGACGACGGTACGAAGACCGACGACGGCGCCACGGCCGGCGACGACACCACGACCGAGGACGGTCAGGCGACCGGCGGCACCGAGACCGGCGAGGAGACGAAGCCCGAGGACGGCAAGGAGCCCGCAGGCACCGAGACCGGCGGCGCCGGCGAGGAGACGAAGCCCGGCGAGACCAAGCCCGAGGACGGCAAGCCCGGCGCCGGCGAGGACGAGGAAGAGGTCGTCGACGAGGACGACGAGATCGTCGACGAGGAGCTCTGCAAGCAGGCCGCCGTCGACGTGAAGCTCTCCGGCCTGCCCGGCAAGATCGTCGCCGGCAGCGGCTGGAAGAACTTCACGGTCGACGTCAAGAACAACAGCAAGGAAGACATCAGCGACGTCGTCCTCGCCACCTGGGCCTCGTACGAGAGCGACATGGAGGCCATGACCGACCGCCTCGTCGAGAAGTACGCCAAGGTCCAGTACAAGACGCCGGGCGGCACCTGGTCCGACAGCGGCAACCTGTCCGACCAGAACATCGGCTTCTTCTTCGACGTCGTCGACCTGAAGAAGAACGAGAAGCGCACGCTCCAGATGCGCATCTCGATCGACAAGGCCGCCCCCGCGGGCAGCGCCGTCGGCTTCGCCGTCACCGGCTACGACAAGGACGACGCCTGCTACGAGGACTTCGACTCGTACGACTTCGAGGTCCTGGCCGCCGGCAGCGAGGCCGGTGACGCCGGCGAGGCCAAGCCGTCCGACCAGAAGCCCGCCGACCTCAAGCCGCAGGGCGGTTCGACCCCGATCAAGGTCGAGGGTGAGCTGGCCGAGACCGGTTCCAACTCGATGCTGCCGGTCATCGGCATCGCCGGTGGCATCACCGTCGTCGCCGGCGCCGGTGTCGTCTTCGCGCTGCGTCGCCGCAACGGTGGCGCCACCGCGTAACACACGCACCACAGAGCAAGGGAGGCGCTGCACTCGGAGGGGGGTGCAGCGCCTCTCTCATGCCGTCACTTCTTCGGCGGGACCGCCGGCATGCCGAGGAACGGGAGCTTCAGGGCGCCGAAGGCGTTCGCCGGGACCACGGGCGACGCGGGGGCGACGGGGGCGAGGCGTTCGTACGCCGCTCCCGGCCGCGGACGCGGGTCCTCCTCGCCCTTGTTGGGCCAGAAGGACATGGCGCGCTCCGCCTGGGCGGTGATCGTGAGGGACGGGTTCACACCGAGGTTTGCGGACACGGCGGCACCGTCGACGACCGAGATGCCCGGGTGGCCGTGGAGGCGGTGGTACGGGTCGATCACGCCGTCCGCCTCCGTCGCGCCGATCACGCAGCCGCCCAGGAAGTGGGCGGTGAGCGGGGTGCCCATCAGCTCACCGACGTTGGACCCGGCGAAGCCGTTGATCTCCTCGGCGAGGAGGGTCGCGGCGCGCGTGCCCTCGGGTATCTGCTTCGGGTTGGGCGCTCCGTGCCCCTGGCGGGCGGTGAGCAGGCCCTTCCCGAGACCGTCGCGCTTGCGGTAGGTGGTGAGGGAGTTGTCGAGGGACTGCATGACGAGGCCGATGATGGTCCGCTCCGACCAGCGGCGGTTGGACAGCGACCGCAGGGTCAGCACCGGGTGCCGGGCCACGTTGCCGAGCCAGGCCCGGACGCGGCGCTCGGCGTGCGGCACCTGGAGGATGGAGAGCGACCCCATCGCGTTGGAGCCCTTGCCGTAGCGGACCGGTTCGATGTGGGTGCTGGCGTCCGGGTGGATGGACGACGTGATGGCGACGCCCTGGGTGAAGTCCACGCGCGCGTGGCCGTGCCGTTTGCGGTAGCGGCGGTCCGTGGTCTGGGAGCCCACCAGCGCCTCGGAGTTGGTACGGGTCAGCTCGCCGAGGCGGTCGGAGACGCGCGGGAGCCTGCCCTCGTCCTTCATCCGGTGCAGCAGCGTCTGGGTGCCGTACGTACCGGCCGCGACGACGACGTAGCGGCAGCGCAGGGTGCGCGGGGCGGCCTTGCGGCGGCGGTGCGTGGGGACGGTCGAGACCGCGTACCCCTCGCCGGACGGGTCGTCGGCGACGGCGGTGACCGTCGTCATGGGGTGGATGACGGCCCCGGCCTTCTCGGCCAGGTAGAGGTAGTTCTCGGTGAGGTTGTTCTTGGCGCCGTGCCGGCAGCCGGTCATGCACTCGCCGCACTCGGTGCAGGCGCGGCGCGCCGGGCCCGCCCCGCCGAAGTAGGGGTCCGCCACCTCCTGGCCCGGCCTGGCCTTGGCGCTGCCGTCGGCGTCCCCGCCGTCGCCGAAGAACACGCCGACGGGTGCGAGGTGGAACGTGTCGCCGACGCCCATCGCCTGCGCCGCCGCCTTCAGGTGGACGTCGGAGGGGGTCATGGTCGGGTTGAGCCGTACGCCCAGCATGCGCTTGGCCTGGTCGTAGTAGGGCGCCAGTTCCGCCTGCCAGTCGGTGATGGACGCCCACTGCTTGTCCTTGAAGAACGGCTCGGGCGGCACGTACAGGGTGTTGGCGTAGTTGAGGGACCCGCCGCCGACCCCGGCGCCCGCCAGGACCATCACGTTGCCGAGGAGGTGGATGCGCTGGAGGCCGAACAGCCCGAGGGCGGGGGCCCACAGGTAGTTCTTCACGTCCCAGGAGCTCTTCGGCAGGGTGGCCGGGGTGAAGCGGCGGCCCGCCTCCAGGACGCCGACCCGGTAGCCCTTCTCGGTCAGGCGGAGGGCCGACACCGAGCCGCCGAAGCCGGAGCCGATGACGACGACGTCGTAGTCGTACCCGTCGGGCGCGTCGGTCTGGTTCCGGGCATCGGGGACCTGGGGCATGGGCTCTCCTCGTACCGAACGAAAACGAAGGGGAAGGAAGGGGCTGGCGGGACGGGGCTGGCTGGACGGGGCCGGCGGAAGGGGTCAGCGGAAGCGGAACGCCTTCATCAGGCGCAGGCTGCGGCTCATCAGCGCCGCGTACCTCTCGTCGTCCATGCCGAAGGAGGGCGCCAGCGGGAGCACCCGCTGCTGGGCCACCGTCTGGGCCTCGGTGTACTTGAGGATGCCCTCGGAGCCGTGGCGCCGCCCCAGGCCGGAGTCCTTCATGCCGCCCATGGGCGACTGGACGCTGCCGTACGCCGGCGCGTACCCCTCGTTGATGTTGACCGTGCCGGTGCGGAGCTTCGCGGCGACGGCGTGGCCGCGGCGGCCGTCCTTGGTCCAGACGCTGGCGTTGAGGCCGTACGCGGTGGCGTTGGCGCGCTCGACGACCTCGTCCTCGTCGCTGAAGCGGTAGACGGACACGACCGGGCCGAAGGTCTCCTCCGTGCACACGGCCATCGGCTCCTGGACGCCGTCCAGGATGGTCGGTTCGTAGAACAGCGGGCCGATGTCGGGGCGGGCGACGCCGCCGGCGACGACGGTGGCGCCCTTGGCGACGGCCTCCTCGACGTGCCGCGTCACCGTCTCCAGCTGCCGCTCGCCGACCAGGGACCCCATGTCGGCGCCGTAGGCGAGGGAGTTGCCGAGCCGCATCGCCTTCGTGCGGGCGGCGAACCGCTCGACGAAGTCGTCGGCGACGGACTCGTGGACGTACAGCCGCTCGATGGAGATGCAGAGCTGGCCGGCCGACGAGAAGCAGGCGCGCACGGCACCCGCGGCGGCCTTCTCCACGTCCGCGTCGTGCAGGACCAGCATGGCGTTCTTGCCGCCCAGTTCGAGGGAGACGCCGACGAGGCGGGCCGCCGCGCCCTGCGCGACCTCGCGGCCGGTGCGGGTGGAGCCGGTGAACGACACGTAGTCGGCGTGCTTGACCACCTCGGGGCCGACGACCGGACCGTCGCCGAGGACGACCTGGAACACCTCGGCGGGCAGCCCGGCCTCCACGAGGAGGTCACGCGCCCACAGCGCGGTGAGCGCGGTCTCGGTGTCGGGCTTCATCACGACCGCGTTGCCGGCGACGAACGCGGGCAGGGCGTCGCCCACGGACAGCTCGAGGGGGTAGTTCCAGGGCGCGATCTGGCCGACGACCCCGCGCGGCTGGCGCAGCTCGGTCACCTTGGTGAGGGTCGGTACGACGCCGGTGTGGCGCTTCGGCTTCAGGTACGCGGCCGCCCGGCGCCCGTAGTGGCGGGCGGCGACGGCGACGGCCTGGACCTCCTCGTGGGCGTGCAGCCGGGCCTTGCCCGTCTCCAGCTGGATCAGGTCGAGGACCTCGGCCTGCCGCTCCAGGACCAGGTCGTGGAAGCGCAGGAGGACGGCGGCACGCGCGCGTACGGGCGTGGCGGCCCAGACGGGCTGGGCGGCGCGGGCCCGGGCGAACGCCTCGGCGACGTCCTCGGGAGTGGACTCGGGCAGCTCCGCCAGCCGCTCCCCGGTGAAGGGCGTGTGGTTGGCGGTCCGGCCGGACCCGACGACGCCACGGGTGAGCTGGGCGACCACCTCGGGCGTGACCACGTCGGCCGCGGTGCGGGCACCGGCCGGAGCCGGGGCCACCGGATTGGTGACGCGGGGAGTGGCGGGGGCCTGCGGGGCCGTCGTGTCGTCGGTCGTCTCCGTCATGGGGGCGAGGGTATTCCGGATGCGGCCCGCGCGGTACCCGCCGGTAACAGGTTTTCACCGGGCTTCCCGCAGGCGCTCACACCATGCCAGCGTTCACTGGCAAATAAGGCCTGATCAGCGGCTGGCCGGACCGGATCGGTCAGGAATGCCGCACCCGGAAAGAATCCAGCACGGTGTCGAAGTGACGCTTCAGCTCGTCGAGCCGGGCCACCGGCGCCGACACCCACACGTCGTACATACGGCCGCTCTCGTCCCAGCAGATGTCGTAGCTGCGCCGGGCCCCCTCCGAGCGGGAGAAGCCGTTCCAGGTGAACTCGCGGAGCGCGGCCGGCAGCCCGTTGTGCGTCGTCGGGGTCACCCGGGCGTCGCGGTAGCCGGGGTGGGCCTCCGGCCCCCTCGCGTGGGCGCGGCGCATCGACGCGAGTGGCCCGTCGGAATCCGGCGGCCGGATCCGGACCCCGATCCGCATGGCCCGGTCGGAGGACATGTAGAACACCCGCCTGTCGTCGGCGGAGCGGACGTACCCCACCGGCACGGTCAGCGTGAAACCGCGCGGATCGGCGGCGGACCGGTACCCGGCCGGTACGCGGGCGGGCGCGGACGCGGGCGGCGCACCCGTGGCCGGGGCGCCGGGGGTGGCCGCGCTCCCGGTGGCTGCGGGGTCGGGGGTGCCGCCCGGGCCGGTACCGGTGCCCGCGGCCGCGCCGGGCATGTTCGGACCGGTCGGCGCCGGCGCGTTCGGCGTGGGCGAGACGGGGGCCGACGCCGTCGGTCGGTCGCCGCCCCCGTCACCGTCGCCGGCGCCCCGGAGGAGCAGCACACCCGCCGCGCCCGCCCCCGCGAGGGCCACCAGCACCACGGCCGCCACCAGGGGCGTCCGGAGCCCGCCCAGGGGCGCACGGCCGGTGCGCCGGGGCACGGCGACCCCGTCGGGCCGGGCCCCACGCGCGCGCGGCCGGTCGCGGACGCGTTCACCGCGGCGGTCGAGGAGGCGGCCCTGGAGGCGGGCGGGATGACGGGTACGGGAGCGGGGGCGGGAGCGGGCGCCTTCCGGTACGGCGTCGGACGGAGCGGGGCCCGAGGCGCCCGCGGAGGGCGGAACGGCGTCGGCGTACGGGTCGCGCGCCCCGGACGGTCCGCCCCGGTACGGCGACGGCACGTCGTCGGCGACCCCATGGCCACGGGAGCCGCGCCCCCGGGAATCGCGCCCGCGGGAGTCGTAGGGAGGGGAGTCGTACGGGCGGGAGTCGTAGCCGCGCTGCTCGTACCCGCGCTCCTCGTAGCCGCCGTCGTGGTCGCGCGGGCGTCCGGACTCGGCGTACGCCCGCAGCAGCCGTTCCGCCTCCGTCGCGCCCATCCGCCGGGCCGGGTCCCGCCGCAACAGGCCCCGTACGACCGGCAGGAGGGGCCCCGCTGCGGCGGGCGGCCGGAAGTCCTCCTCCACCACCGCGTGCAGCACCCCGCCCAACGAGTCGCGGTGGAACGGCGACTGGCCCGTCAGCGTCGCGCACAGCAGCGCCCCGAGCGACCACAGGTCGGTCTCCGGACCGGCCTGCGCGCCCTGCATCCGCTCCGGCGCCGTGTACTCGGGCGAGCCGACGAACATCCCCGCCTCCGTGATGGTCGTCGAACCGGCGAGCTGCGCGATGCCGAAGTCGGTGAGGACGACGCGCCCCGTGCCCTCCTCCAGCAGGACGTTGGCCGGCTTCAGGTCCCGGTGCAGGACCCCGAGGGCGTGCGCGGCACGCAGGGCGCCCAGCAGCGCGAGGCCGATACGGGCCGCCTCCCGGGCGTCGAGCGGGCCGCGGCTCGCGAGCCGCTCGGCGAGCGAACCGCCCTCGACCAGCTCCATGACGATGTACGGGACGCCGTCCTCCTCGACGACGTCGTGCACGCACACGATGTGCGGGTGGTGCACGCGCGCGATGGCACGCGCCTCACGGAGGGTGGGGTGGACCGCGCTGCCCACGTCGACGTGGAGTTCCTTGACGGCGACGCGGCGGCCGAGCAGCTCGTCGTACGCCCGCCAGACCGTCCCCATGCCTCCTCGCCCGAGCCGGGCCTCCAGCCGGTAGCGTCCGACGATCCGCCGTTGCTGCCCCGATCCGGACACGGCACATCCCCTCTGCTCGCGCCGAGGGTCACTCCTCGGCGGGACGCCAGCCGCGCAGCACGATGTCGAACTGCTCCCGGGTCACGGCCCAGTCGGCCTCGGGAGCGGACATGAACAACGCGTACTCGGTTCCGTCGTCCGCGTAGTACACCTGGTCGATCGCATGCCGCTCGCCCGCGTTCTCGTTCTTCTCGACCCAGGTGAACTCCCACAGACACGATTCCAGTTGATCACGGAACGTGTTCGTGTGCAGCTCCTTCCGCTCATAGCGGGGGAGCCGCTTCTTCAGCCCTTTCTCGATATCGAGCATGTGGCGACAGGGATTTTCGAAGTCCGGTGAGGCGTCGACACTGATACGGATGAGGTGGCGGCCGTTGTCGGGCGTGTAGTCGATCTGACCGCTCTGCGTCCGGCGCTTCCAGCCCTTCGGCACGAGAAGGCTGAAACCCGACGGGTCCTCGACCCGCTCCCAGCCGTCCGGAACCGTCTGGACCGCCCCGTCCCGGTCGGCCGCCTCGGCACGGGCCGTGTCGTCGTTCCCGTACCGCATCACGGCGAAACCCGCGGCGCCGCCCACGACGCCGGCGAGGAGCGCCCCGACCACGGCCGTACGCCAACGACTGCGGCGGGGCTGCGGTTCGGCTCCCGCGGGCGGGGAGTGCTGGCCCTTGGTCCCCTCCGGATCACCGGACTTCGGGTCGCCTGACGTCGCGTCGCCGGACTTCGCTTCGCCCGACGTCTGTTCACGGAACGTGTCCGTCGTGCGGAGGGTGGGCGCCGGGCCAGGGGCCGTGTCTCCGGTCTCGGTATCGCTCGCCGAGCTTCCGCCGGGGGCGGCGTGTGGGCTGTTCTCCCGCGCGGGGTCCGGCAGTTTCGCCGTCGTGGCCCCGGTCGATGCCCCGGTCGCGGTCGCGGTCGCGGTCCGGAGCTCGTCCCGGTCGATGGTCCGCGTCGGTACGTACGCCTGCGCGGCGTCCGGGGCGCGGCCCTCCATCGCCTCCAGCAGCATGCGGCCGGTCTCGGCGGCGTCCGGGCGGTCCGCCGGGTCCTTGCGGAGCAGCGCCACGATGACGGGCGCGAGGGCGCCGGCGTGCTCGGCCGGAGGCGGCTCCTCGGTCACCACGGCCTGCATGACGCTGATCGGTGACGTGCGGTGGAAGGGCGAGGCGCCCTCGACGGCGGTGTAGAGGGTGGCGCCCAGCGACCAGAGGTCGGAGGCGGGGCCGGGGTCGCCGCCGCGTACCCGTTCGGGGGCCAGGTACTCGATGGAGCCGACCAGTTCGCCGGTACGGGTGATGGTGGAGTCACCCTCGATGGCCGCGATCCCGAAGTCGGTGAGCAGGACGCGGCCGTCCCGGGCCAGCAGGACGTTGCCGGGCTTGACGTCCCGGTGCAGCACTCCCGCGGCGTGCGCGGCGCGCAGCGCACCCAGCACGTGCAGCCCGATGCGGGCCGCCTCGCGCGCGTCGATGCGACGGCCCTCGGCCGCCTTGGCGGCGTCCGCGAGCGAGGGCCCGTCCACGTACTGCATCACGATCCAGGGGCGGTCGTCGTGCTCCAGCACGTCGTGGACCGTGACGACGGCGGGGTGCGTAATGCGGGCGGCGGCGCGCGCCTCCTTCTGCGTACGGGCGTGGAGTACGGCCCGGTCGGCCTCGGAGGCGTACTTGCCGGCCGTGAGCTCCTTGACGGCGACGGTGCGGTGCAGCACTTCGTCGTGGGCGCGCCACACCTTGCCCATGCCGCCGCGGCCGATGGCCTCGCTCAGCCGGTAGCGCCCGGCGAGTACGAGTCCCGCGCCCATACCTTGAGAGTGTTCCACTGTCCCCCGCTCGTTCCTTCGGATCCCAGGTTACGGAGGGTGGCGCCCTGGCCGAAACCTCGGGGCGGGCAAGGAGACCGCTCTGTGATGCGCCCTTGGGCTTTCGGGCGCATTTGCGGTGTGTGGGCGGTGGGCCACGCGGGGGGGGCGACGGGGGCGGTGGTGCGGGACGCGGTCGCCGCGGGCCCGTCAGCGCGTGGAGCGGTAGGTGCTGACGGCCTGTTGGTAGATCTCGGACACCTTGTCACGCTGGCTCTCCGGTCCGAGGACCTGCACGACGTGGTAGCGGTCGCCCACGATGAGGGCGAGGTTCCGCACGTACACCTCACGGCCGTTGGCGTCCGACCAGGTGAACTGGCCCTCAGCCATGACCTGTCGGCCCACGTCGATCCGGCGCAGGCCGGAGGCGGTCGCCCAGCTGCTGTCCCGCCAGGGCTGGAGTTCGCGCTCCTTGGTGCGCTGGTACTCCAGCGGGTCGCTGCCGCCCGCCGCGACGGTGTCCCGGCCGGGGACGACGATCAGGGTGAAGTCGCCGCCGGTGTAGCGGATCTGTCCGACGTCGTTGATGGGGCTGCGGTGCCAGGTCTTGTCGACACCGATCCGGAAACCCTCCGGATCGTCACGCAGCGTGTACCCGGCAGGCATGTCGGGCGCGTCCGGCCCGTTCGGTGAGCCGGGCGAGACGGTGTTCGTCGACGGGGCGGGGACGCTCGGCGTCGGCTGCTGCTGCTGCGGATCCCCGGACGGCTGGTTCTGGGACGGCAGCTGGGGCTGCTGGGGCTGCTGCGAGGCGGGTGGGGTCTGCGGGGCCTGGGGGGTCCGTGCCTGGCCCTGCTGCTGCTCCGCCTTGGGCATGAACATCACGGCGTACGCGATGGCCGCGACGAGGGCCAGCAGTATGACGATCAGCAGGGTGCGGCCGAGCGCGCGGGGGCCACGGGCGCCGTGCGGGGCGACGGCGTTTCCGGGCACGCGGCCACCGCTCTTCGCGGGCCTCGCCCTCCGGGCGTGACCGCGGTGCCGGCCGTGAGTGGTTCCGGCCGCGCCCGCGCGGCGCCTGCGGACCAGTTCGCCCCGGCGGCGTACGACGGGAAGGCGGGCGGCGTCGACGGACGGCATGGGGACGACCCCGGCGCCCGCGTCGGGCTCCGGCGCCGACCGGACCAGCGACCGCAACCAGCCGCGCAGCTCCTCGAAGTCCGGCCGCTCGGTCGGGTCCTGACGCAGCAGCGACTCGACGACCGGGCGCAGCGGGCCGCACTCCTCCGCGAACGCGGGCGGCTCGGCGCACACCATCTGGACCAGCTCGGCCGCGTTCTCCTCGGGGTACGGGGCATGGCCCTGGACCGCGCGGTACAGCAGCGCCCCGAGCGCCCACAGGTCGGTGGAGGGGCCGATGGGCGGCGCCAACTGCCACGTGTCGTGGACCGGCCCCGCCTGCTCGGGCGCCCACCGCTCGGTCACGGCACCCACGATCGCGACCCGGGCCTGGCGGGCCCGCTCGGCCGCGAGGGGCGTGGCCGGACCCCGGTACCGGGGCTCGGCCGCCTCACCGGACGCACCGGGCGCGCCGGAGTGGGCCCCGGCGTGGGTCCCCGGGGGCGGCACCGTACCGTCGCCGGACCGCGGTTGCCCCTGGCGCCGGGCGTCGGCGCGCAGCGCGTCCCGCGCCCCGTACGGCGAGACGCCCCCGCCCGCCGGGACCGGACCGGCCCCGGAGCCGATGCCGGAACCGGAGCCCGGACCGTCGCTCCAGGTGCCGGTCAGCAGGGCGCGCCGGGGCGCACCGCCGCCACTCGTCCCGCCCTCATCACTTCCGTCACCCGGCCCGGTGGCACGGCCCCGTCCGGGGTGGCCGGGGTCGTGGTCGTCGTCCTCGTCGTCGTCGAGGTCGGCTGCGTGGGTCCACCACTGCGGCTCGTAGTCGCCCGGTGTCCCGCCCGCGGGCGCGGCGGGGCCCTTGGGCGGGGGCGGCAGGGAGAGGGCCGCGCCCGCCTCGTCCGCGCGCCCGGCGGCCCGCGCCCCGGCCCGGTACGCGGCGATGGCTCCGGCCCGGGAGGCACGGTGGTCCGGCGCGGCGGGCTCCGGGAGGCCGGGACGCTCGGGCGCGGGCAGGCCGGGGGCGCCGCCCCGCCCGGTGCCCGTGAGGGCGGAGTGGCCCAGGGCCGGGGGCGGCTCCTGGAGGGTGCGGGGTTCCGGCAGCGCGGGGGTGGCCGGCTCGTAGCCGGGGGCGAGGGCGGGCAGCGGGGTGGGCGCGGGCCCCGGAGGGTCCGGCGGGTGCGGGAAGTCGTCGTCGGCGTCCGGGTCGGGAACCGGGGCGTACCCGCAGAGGGCCTCTTCCGCGGCGCCCGCGGCGAGCCCCGTCAGGACCACCCGTCCGTCGTCGCAGACCAGCACCGTACGCACCGTGATGTTCCGGTGGACCCAGCCGTGCGCGTGGAGGGCGCGCAGCGCGGTCAGCACGTCGGAGCCGATCTCGGCCGCGCGGTAGGGGCTCAGCGGCTTCTCCGCGAGGAGGGCCGCCAGCGGCCGGGCCGCGACCAGTTCACTCACTATCCACAGCGACCCGGCCTCGGCGAAGACGTCGAAGACCTGGTCGAGCCGGGGGTGGTCCGGGATCTGCGCGGCCGCCTGCGCGGCCTCGATCGCCCGCCGCACCGCCGGGTCACCGGACCTGCGGACCGCCCGGCCGGTGGTGGATCCGCGGGACGGCACGCGCGCGCCGTCCGCTCCGGCGTAACCCGCCGGCCCGTCCGGCTCCATCACCTCGGCGTCGACGACCTCCGGCAACGGGAGCTGGCGGACCAGCACTTCCTGGCCGCTGTAGGTGTCAAAGGCCCGCGTCTCGACGAGTTCGTACTCGTCGGAGGGCGGCAAGGGCAGGCGGTAGCGGTCGGCGAGCACCCTTCCCGCGTAGTCGTCCACGACGCCGCCTCCCCACGAGCGCGCTGTCCCCCGGTCTCACAGTCCGTACGCCTGCCTCACAGACCGTACGCCTGCCTCACGGACCGTACGAACCCGTCAATTCCGGTCGCCCGGCGTGCAGTTACCCACTACTTTCCGGCTGCGTACGGTCCACGAGCTCTCACGATACGTGGCCCTGGTCAGTCCTTGGGGCTGAACGTCGCGAACGCCGTGTCCCGCAGCGTCTTGCACTCGGCCGCGTCCCACTCGGCGGACTTGCACGTAATCATGATCGAGTAGCCGCGCTTCGCGTCCACCTTGAAGCCCCGGTTGAGCACCCTCACCTGCTCTCCGCTCTGCCTGCGCTCGAACTGCCAGTCGGCGACCGTCGGATAACCCTTGTAGTCGACCTTGTCGATCCCATGATGCTTGTAGCCACTGACACTGGCCTTCAGACCGACCACGGCGGCGGCCCAGGCCGCGGCGGCGTCGTCACCCGGGCTGTTGGTGAAGTCCACCTGGACACGGGGGAACCCGCCGCCCGCGCTGTATATGCCACCCGAGTTCTGCCCCGCTATGGCGGTCCTGGCGAAGCCCGACGGCATGCCCATGGTGAAGTGGAACCGGTCGTCGGTGACCAGACGGTACCCGGCCGGCAGGGCCGCCGAGCCACTGCCCGAACCGGCCCCGGCCGTCGCTCCGGTGTCACCGGACGGCTTCGTACCGCCGTCTCCGCCGGTGCCTCCGCTGCCATTGCCACCGCCGGTGCCGGGCTGGTCACCGCCCTGCTCCTTGCCCTGCTCACCGTCGGGCCGTTCATTGTTGCCGGCGTCCGTACCGGCCGAGGCCGTCGCACCCGCCGACGCCGTCCGGTCGGTGCCCGGCGTGCCCTGGCCCTTGGCGCCCGGCTCGTCGCCACCGCCCAGCGCGAAGACCAGGATGGTGGCGAGCACGGCGAGCACCACCACCACCGCGATGATCACGAGCGTGCGCCGCGGCACCACGTCGGTGAGCGGCGCCCGGGCCGGCGTCACCGGCGCGGAACGCTCGGCGGTCTGCGCCCCGGAGGCCGACTCCGCCTTGGCGAACGCCGCCGCGTTGCGTACCGAGCGCAGCGCGCCCCGCATCCGCTCCGCCGCCGGGTCGTCCGCCTCCTTCGCCCTGCCCACGGCCCCCTCGCCGGGGAGCGGCAGCAGCGGCACGATACGGGTGGTCTCCGGCGACGGCTCGGGCACCACCGGCGCCTCGGGCGCGTGAATCACGTCGTTGAGCAGCACGCGGGCGCCCGCGTCGTCGAGGCGCTTGGCCGGATCCTTGTGCAGCAGCCCGTAGATGACCTCCTCCAGCGGGCCCGCGTTCTTCGGCGGGTCGAGCTGCTCGGTCATCACGGCGGTCAGCGTGGCGATGGCGGAGCCCTTGTCGTACGGCGGGCAGCCCTCCACGCACGCGTACAGCAGGCCGCCCAGCGACCACATGTCCGCCGCCGGGCCAGGCTTGTGCCCACGGGCCCGCTCGGGCGAGATGTACGAGGGCGCGCCGACGAGCATGCCCGTCGAGGTGATGGACGGGTCGCCCTCGACCTGCGCGATGCCGAAGTCGGTGAGGACGACCCGGCCGTCGTCCGCGATGAGGACGTTCGACGGCTTCACGTCACGGTGCAGGATGCCCTCGCGGTGCGCGGAGCGCAGGACGTCGAGGATGGCGAGCCCGACCTCGGCGGCCCGCCGCGGGCTCAGGACGCCGTCCTCCCGGATGGCGTCGGCGAGCGACTTGCCCTCGATCAGCTCCATCACGATCCAGGGACGGTCGTCCTCGTCGACGACGTCGTAGACCGTCACGGCCCCGTTGTTACGGATCCGGGCGATCGCCTTGGCCTCGCGCAGGGTGCGCGTGATCAGGCGGCGCTTCTCGTCCTCGTCGATGCTGCTGGGGAACCGCAGCTCCTTGACGGCGACGGTACGCCCGAGCGTCTCGTCGACCGCCCGCCACACCGTGCCCATGCCGCCCCGGCCCAGCACGCCTCCGAGCCGGTAACGCCCCGCGAGCAGCCGCCCCTCGCCGGCCGGCCGCACCGCAGCCGCCGCATCGGCCCGGCCACCCGCACGGCCACCCGCCGCGGGCGCCTTGGCGTCGGAGGACGGCTTGGCGCCGGTGGACGCCTTGGCGTCGGAGGACGGCTTGGCATCGGAGGACGCCTTGGCGTCGGAGGGCTGGGCGCTCTTGGGTGCTCGGGCGTCGGCGGGTGCGGGCGCCGGCGCTTTGTCGGGCTTGGGCGACTTGGGGGCCTCGGCGTCCTTCGGGGCGACGGGCTCCTGCGCGCTCCCGGACTTCTTCAGGCTCGCGGGAGCGGCTGCCGGGCTCTCCGCACCCTTCGGGCCCTTCGAGTCCTTCGAGTCCTTCAGGTCCTTCCGGTCCGCGGAGGCGTCCGGGGAACCCTTCGGGTCTCCGGAATCCTTGCCCTCGACGGACGGGTCCGACGAAACCGCGGAGTCGGCCGCGCCGGCCGCGCCGTCCACGTCGTCCCCGGAGCCGCCCGAGTCCTTCGCTGCCTTTGATGCCTTCGCGACCCTGGACTTGGCAGCCTCGGCGGGCACCTTCGGGGCCTCGGGCTTCTCCGAACCGGCGCCCGTGGGCGAGGGCGCCGACGCGTCGTCAGCGGCATCGGCCGCGGCCGCACCGGGCCGGTCGGCGTCCGTCGCGCCGCCCGCGTCCTGGCCCGAGCCGCCGCCGGACTTGGCGGCACGCGCGCCCTTGCCGGACCGCGGGGCGGGGACCGACTCGCCCTTGTTCGCACCGTCGTCCGCGGGGCGGCCGGTGCTCAGCTTCATGGTCGCGTCCCTGACCGGCTCCGTACCCGACGTGGCGGGTGCGTCCCCGGCCGTTCCGGTGCGCGGATCCTGGCCCGGCCCGTCCGACTCGACGCCCGACTTCCCCACGTTCCGCTGAGGTTTCCGAGCCGCGTTCCGCGACTGCTCCGCTCCCGACATGCGTCCCCTCTGCGATCCCTGATCCTCGCCCGCGCCTGCCGCTTCCGCGCGATGCGGTAACCCGCCCTGGAAGAGCGTCCATTGTCTCTCACTCCGGGACCGGCGGATCTCCCGGGTCCTCCGTGCCCCGGGACGGCCCTTACAGGAGAGACCACACGATGCCACGGTCCCACGCCCGACGGGACCTTGTGCTGGTCACGGCCCTGCTCGGCCCCGGCGCCGATCCGCTGCCCGGGGGCCCTCCCCCCACCCCCTCCCCCGCCCCCTCCGCCGTTCTACCGCGACTTACCCCCGACGGCCATGCCCAGCGCCGCACCACACCCCAGCGCGCCGCATCGCGCCCCACCGCACCGAGCCGCACCCCCGCCGATGTCGCGTCCTCACCCACCCGCGCCCGCACCGCACGTCCTCCCCTCAGGCACGTCCGGCGCCCCCGGCGGCATGGTGACGACCCGACAACTGCCCCCGTGGTGTCGGCGCGGCCGCAACCACGCCTCCGCACTCCTCCTCGCCTCGGCGCACCGGCGCAGCGGACTGACGGTGGGTAACCGTCCAGGACCGGCGTGCACGGCGACGAGCCACCACCTGCCTACCGATTACCGACTCCGCCGACCGCCCTACAGCGGCACGATGTCGGGGGCGCCCAGGCGGGCGGCGTCGGCCGTGAGGTCGTCCGGCTGTCGCTGCGACTCGCGCTCCGCCTCCACGCGCTTCTCGTAGTGCTCCACCTCCTTCTCGATGTGCCCTTCGTCCCAGCCCAGCACCGGCGCCATCAGTTCGGCGCACTCGCGCGCACAGCGGGTGCCCCGGTCGAACGTCTCGATGGAGATGCGCGTCCGCCGGGTGAGGACGTCGTCCAGGTGCCTGGCGCCCTCGTGCGACGCGGCGTAGACGACCTCGGCGCGCAGGTAGTCGTCGGCGCCGCCCAGGGGTTCGCCGAGTTTCGGGTCGGCGGCGATCAGGTCCAGCAGTTCCTCGACGAGCGAGCCGTACCGGTTCAACAGGTGTTCCACGCGCACCACGTGAAGGCCCGTCCGGGCGGCGATGCGGGCGCGGGCGTTCCACAGGGCGCGGTAGCCCTCGGCGCCCAGCAGTGGCACGTCCTCGGTGACGCAGGAGGCCACCCGGAGGTCGAGGCCGTGCACCGCCTCGTCGACGGCGTCCTTGGCCATCACCCGGTAGGTCGTGTACTTGCCGCCCGCCACGACGACCAGGCCCGGCACCGGGTGGGCGACCGTGTGTTCGCGCGACAGTTTGCTCGTGGCGTCGGACTCGCCGGCCAGCAGCGGCCGGAGGCCCGCGTACACGCCCTGGACGTCGTCGCGGGTGAGCGGTACCGCGAGGACGCTGTTCACGTGCTCCAGGAGGTAGTCGATGTCGGCGCTGGACGCCGCCGGGTGTGCCTTGTCCAGGTCCCAGTCGGTGTCGGTGGTCCCCACGATCCAGTGGCGGCCCCAGGGGATGACGAAGAGGACCGACTTCTCGGTGCGCAGGATCAGACCGGTGGTCGAGTGGATCCGGTCCTTGGGCACGACGAGGTGGATGCCCTTCGACGCGCGGACGTGGAACTGGCCCCGCTCTGCGATCAGGGCCTGTGTGTCGTCCGTCCACACTCCGGTGGCGTTGACGACCTGTTTGGCGCGGACCTCGTACTCGCCGCCCCCTTCCACGTCCTGCACGCGGGCGCCGACGACGCGCTCGCCCTCGCGCAGGAAGCCGATGACGCGGGCCCGGCTGGCGACGTGCGCGCCGTAGCCGGCCGCCGTGCGTACGAGGGTGGCCACGAACCGGGCGTCGTCCATCTGGGCGTCGTAGTACTGCAGTGCCCCGACGAGCGCGTCCTTCCTGAGCGCCGGTGCCACCCGCAGCGCGCCGCGCCGGGACAGGTGCCGGTGCATGGGCAGGCCGCGGCCGTGTCCGGAGGAGACGGACATGGCGTCGTACAGCGCCACGCCCGATCCGGCGTAGAACCGCTCCCAGCCCTTGTGCTGGAGCGGGTAGAGGAACGGCACCGGTTTGACCAGGTGGGGGGCGAGGCGCTCCAGCAGCAGCCCGCGTTCCTTCAGCGCTTCCCGTACGAGGGCGAAGTCCAGCATCTCCAGATAGCGCAGCCCGCCGTGGATCAGCTTGCTCGACCGGCTGGAGGTGCCGGACGCCCAGTCACGCGCCTCGACGAGGCCGGTCGCGAGGCCGCGTGTCGCCGCGTCGAGAGCCGTCCCGGCGCCCACTACTCCGGCGCCCACGACCAGCACGTCCAGTTCACGATCGGCCATGGCCGCCAGCGCCTGTGCGCGCTCGGCGGGTCCCAGTGTCGCTGTCCTCACCGCTGCCTCCCGTCGCCCCCGAGTGGTTCCCGAGTGGGTCGGTCCCCACGCGAACCGCACGTGGTTCCCGCGTGGTCCCGTGTGCTCGGGCTCACACACTCGATTCTGTCCCGGGCCCCCGACTTCAGCCACCGCCTGTGGACAACACTCGGCCGAACCACGGCTCACAATGCCGCATAACGGTCATATTTACGCCTAGTCTGACATTGCGCTGCGCTCGTTCTGTCCACAGGACTTGCGCGTCTCGTCCACTCCGGCTACTGGGAAGGACGGCATCACCCATGCCCGCAGACCTCGCCGTCATCGGCCTCGGCCACCTCGGACTGCCCCTGGCCCAAGCCGCCACAGCCGCCGGGGTCGACACCATCGGCTTCGACACCGACCCGCGCCCGGTGGCGGAGCTGGCGGCCGGCCGGCCGCCGGTCGACGGCTCGCTCACCGCCTCGGAGATCCGCCGGATGCTCTCGGGGGGCTTCCGGCCGACCACCAACCCCACCGAGCTGGGCCGCGTCCGTACCGCCGTCATCTGCACCCCCACCCCCCTCGGCGCCGACCGCACACCGGACCTCGGCGCCGTCGCCGAGGCGGCGCGCGCGCTGGCGGCCCGGCTGCGCCCCAACACCACCGTCCTGCTCGAGTCGCCCGTCCACCCCGGCACCACCGAGGACGTGCTGCGTCCGCTCCTCGAAGCGGGCTCGGGCCTGCGGGCCGGCCGGGACTTCCACCTCGCGTACTCCCCCGGGCGTCTCGACCCCGGCAACCGCGCCCACGACTTCGCCCACACACCCCGGGTCATCGGCGGCCTCACCCCGGCCTGCACCGAGTCGGCCGCCGCCTTCTACGGCCGCCTCACCGACAAGGTCGTACGCGCGCGTGGCACCCGGGAGGCCGAGACCGTCAAGCTGCTGGAAACCAACTTCCGGCACGTCAACATCGCGCTGGTCAACGAGATGGCGGTGCTCTGCCACGACCTGGGCGTCGACCTCTGGGACGTCATCCGGTGCGCCGAGACCAAACCGTTCGGGTTCCAGGCCTTCCGGCCGGGCCCCGGTGTCGGCGGCCACGGCGTCCCCGTCGACACGATCGGCACCCACCGCCCGCTGCGGCTGGTGGAACTGGCGGGCCAGGTCAACGAACGCATGCCGCAGTACGTCATCCAGCGCTGCGCCACGCTCCTCAACGAGCACGGCAAGTCCGCGCGCGGCGCCCGCGTCCTGCTGCTCGGCGTCACCTACAAGCCGGACCTGGCCGACCAGGAGGGCTCCCCCGCGACCGAGATCGGCCGCCGCCTGATGGACATGGGCGCCGCGGTCAGCTACCACGACCCGTACGTCGCCGACTGGCGCGTCCGCGACCTGCCCGTCCCCCGGGCGGACTCCCTCTACGAGGCCGCCGCGGCCGCCGACCTGACGGTCCTGCTCCAGCACCACCGCACCTACGACCTCCAGGGGCTGGCCGTGAAGGCCCAGCTCCTGCTGGACACCCGCGGCGTCACGCCGGCGGGCGCGGCACACCGGCTGTGACGCACACGCCCAGCATCCGGGCGGGGACGAGGATGCCGGGCTGCCGGGCTGTCGGAGGGGCCTGTTAGTCTCCGGGCCTCACTTACGCAGACTTTATGTGCGCAGGTGCACGCAGGGTCTGTACCGTTTTCAGGGGGGATTTCCCAGCATGAGCCAGCCCGTTCCGCCGCCGCCGCCCGGCAACCCCTTCGCCGGCGGCCCGGCCGCCCCGTACCCGCCCGCCCAGGCCCCGGCCCCCGCGCGGGACAACGTCGCGCTCGGCCTGCTGACCGCCCTCGTGGCCGCCGTGGTCGCCGCCGTCGCGTACGGCGCGATAGGCGGCGCGATCGAGCGCGAGATCGGTTACGCGGCGATCGGCGTCGGCTTCCTCGTCGGCTTCGCCGCCGCCAAGGTCGGCGGCCGCAACCCGGCGCTGCCCGTCGTCGCCGCGCTCCTGTCGATCGGCGCCGTCTACCTCGGCCAGCTCGTCGCCGTGGCGGTCGTCATCAGCAACACCCTCGGCGGGTCCGCGCCGGAGATCCTCATGGAGGACTTCGGTTCGCTGACCGACCTGTGGAAGGAGACCGCGGACGGCATGTCCTACCTCTTCCTCGCCATCGGCGCCGTCGCCGCCTTCGGTGGCGCCAAGAAGGCCAACGGCTGACCGGCCCGCCGCCACGCACGCGAAGGGCCCGCACCGTCACCCGGTGCGGGCCCTTCGCGTACACGACAACGACGGCTGGCCCGCCGCGGCGGCGGCCCAGCCGACCAGCCGCGCGGCGGCCGGTGTCCACCAGCGCCCAGCCGGGCCGGCTGCGGCCACTCAGCCCGTCAGCCGCGGCAACTCAGCCAGCCAGCCGCACCGGCCCAGCCGGCCGGCCGCTGCGGCTCAGCGCTTGTGCTGGGCGTCCGCGACCGTGACCTCGACGCGCTGGAACTCCTTGAGCTCGCTGTAGCCCGTCGTCGCCATCGCACGGCGCAGCGCGCCGAAGAAGTTCATCGACCCGTCCGGCGAGTGCGACGGGCCGGACAGGATCTCCTCGGTCGTCCCGACGATGCCCAGGTCCACCAGCTTGCCACGCGGGACGTCCTCGTGGACGGCCTCCATGCCCCAGTGGTGGCCCTTGCCCGGGGCGTCGGTCGCCCGGGCGAGCGGGGAGCCGATCATCACCGAGTCGGCGCCGCAGGCGATCGCCTTGGGCAGGTCGCCCGACCAGCCCACACCGCCGTCCGCGATGACGTGGACGTACCGGCCGCCGGACTCGTCCATGTAGTCCCGGCGCGCGGCCGCGACGTCCGCGACGGCGGTCGCCATCGGCACCTGGATGCCCAGCACGTTGCGGGTGGTGTGCGCGGCGCCGCCGCCGAAGCCGACGAGGACACCCGCCGCGCCGGTGCGCATCAGGTGCAGGGCGGCCGTGTAGGTGGCGCAGCCGCCGACGATGACGGGGACGTCGAGCTCGTAGATGAACTGCTTCAGGTTCAGCGGCTCGGCGGCGCCCGACACGTGCTCGGCGGAGACGGTCGTACCGCGGATGACGAAGATGTCCACGCCGGCGTCGACGACGGCCTTGGAGAACTGGGCGGTGCGCTGCGGGGAGAGCGCGGCCGCGGTGACCACGCCCGAGTCGCGCACCTCCTTGATGCGCTGCCCGATCAGCTCCTCCTGGATCGGGGCCGCGTAGATCTCCTGCAGACGGCGGGTCGCGTTCGCCTCGTCCAGCTCGGCGATCTCGTCGAGCAGCGGCTGCGGGTCCTCGTACCGGGTCCACAGGCCCTCGAGGTTCAGGACGCCCAGGCCGCCCATCTGGCCGATGCGGATCGCGGTCTGCGGGGAGACCACCGAGTCCATCGGAGCGGCCAGGAACGGCAGCTCGAACCGGTAGGCGTCGATCTGCCAGGCGATCGAGACCTCCTTCGGGTCCCGGGTGCGCCGGCTCGGTACGACGGCGATGTCGTCGAACGCGTACGCCCTGCGGCCGCGCTTGCCGCGCCCGATCTCGATCTCAGTCACGATGTGTGGCCTTTCCCTCTACGTCTGCGCCTACCAGTATCCCCGACACGCGCGGGAGGGGCGGTCCCGTCCGAATACGGGACCGCCCCTCCTCGCGCGCGTGGACCGCTTTCCGCGCTGTCTCGCGTCACTTCCTGCTGTAGTTCGGCGCCTCGACCGTCATCTGGATGTCGTGCGGGTGGCTCTCCTTGAGGCCCGCCGAGGTGATCCGGACGAACCGGCCGCGGTCCTGGAGCTCCGGGACGGTGCGGCCGCCGACGTAGAACATCGACTGGCGCAGACCGCCGACGAGCTGGTGGACGACCGCGGAGAGCGGGCCGCGGAAGGGCACCTGGCCCTCGATGCCCTCGGGCACGAGCTTCTCGTCGGAGGCGACGCCCTCCTGGAAGTACCGGTCCTTGGAGAAGGAGCGCTGCTCGCCACGGGTCTGCATGGCGCCGAGCGAACCCATGCCGCGGTACGACTTGAACTGCTTGCCGTTGATGAACATCAGCTCGCCCGGCGACTCCTCGCAGCCCGCGAGGAGCGAGCCGAGCATCACCGTGTCGGCGCCGGCGACCAGGGCCTTGGCGATGTCTCCCGAGTACTGCAGGCCACCGTCGCCGATGACCGGGACACCGGCCGCCTTGGCGGCGAGGGACGCCTCGTAGATGGCGGTCACCTGGGGGACGCCGATGCCGGCGACCACACGGGTGGTGCAGATGGAGCCGGGGCCCACGCCGACCTTGATGCCGTCGACACCGGCGTCGATCAGCGCCTGGGCGCCGTCACGCGTGGCGACGTTGCCGCCGATGACGTCCACCGGAGCGTTCGACTTGATCTTGGCGACCATCTCGCCGACGAGCCGGGAGTGGCCGTGCGCGGTGTCGACGACGATGAAGTCGACGCCCGCCTCGATCAGCGCCTGGGCGCGCTCGAACGCGTCCCCCGCGACGCCGACGGCGGCACCGACGAGGAGCCGGCCCTCCTTGTCCTTGGCGGCGTTGGGGTACTTCTCCGCCTTGACGAAGTCCTTGACGGTGATGAGGCCCTTGAGGATGCCCGCGTCGTCGACGAGCGGCAGCTTCTCGATCTTGTGGCGGCGCAGCAGCTCCATGGCGTCGACGCCGGAGATGCCGACCTTGCCGGTGACCAGCGGCATGGGCGTCATGACGTCCCGCACCTGCTGGCTGCGGTCGGTCTCGAAGGCCATGTCGCGGTTGGTGACGATGCCGAGGAGCTTGCCCGCCGCGTCGGTGACGGGGACGCCGCTGATGCGGAACTTGCCGCAGATGGCGTCGGCCTCGGCGAGCGTCGCGTCGGGGTGGACGGTGATCGGGTCGGTCACCATGCCGGACTCGGAGCGCTTGACCAGGTCGACCTGGTTGGCCTGGTCGGCGATCGAGAGGTTGCGGTGCAGCACGCCGACGCCGCCCTGGCGGGCCATCGCGATCGCCATGCGCGACTCGGTGACCTTGTCCATGGCGGCGGACAGCAGCGGGATGTTCACCCGTACGTTCTTGGAGATGTACGAGGACGTGTCGATCTGGTCGGGTGCCATGTCGGACGCGCCGGGCAGCAGCAGCACGTCGTCGTAGGTCAGCCCGAGTGTCGCGAATTTCTCGGGCACTCCGTCGACGTTGGCAGTCATGACACCTTCCCCAAATGGCCTTGATCGGTGCGGATGTCCATGCTAACGGCCTGTGGCCGTGTCTCATTCCACGAGCAAGATCACCCGGAAGGTTTGGACGTTCACACGTACGGACGCGTCCGTACGGGGCCGCTCCCGCGGCTCGGCACTGGGCCCTTCCCGCGGCTCACTGTTCGGCGAGGGCCCGCAGCCGGCTGAGCGCGCGGTGCTGCGCGACCCGTACCGCCCCGGGGGACATGCCCAGCATCTGGCCGGTCTCCTCGGCCGTGAGCCCCACGGCGACCCGCAGCACCAGCAGCTCGCGCTGGTTCTCCGGGAGGTTGGCGAGGAGGCGCTTGGCCCACTCGGCGTCGTCGCTGAGCAGCGCCCGCTCCTCGGGGCCGAGGGAGTCGTCCGGCCGCTCGGGCATCTCGTCGGAGGGGACGGCGGTGGAGCCGGGGTGCCGCATGGCGGCGCGCTGGAGGTCGGCGACCTTGTGGCCGGCGATGGCGAAGACGAACGCCTCGAAGGGGCGCCCGGTGTCCCGGTACCGCGGCAGGGCCATCAGGACCGCGACGCAGACCTCCTGGGCGAGGTCCTCGACGAAGTGGCGGGCGTCACCGGGCAGCCGGTTCAGCCGCGTACGGCAGTAGCGCAGGGCCAGGGGGTGGACGTGGGCCAGGAGGTCGTGCGTGGCCTGCTCGTCGCCTTCGACCGCACGGTGTACGAGTGCACCGATGGCCCCGCGGGCATGGGCCGCCGCCTCGTCGTCGCGCATCGGTCCATGGTGCCCTGGCGGTCGCCCGTCCGCGGCACCGCGTCCACTGTTGTGCACCGAAGCGTTATGAGCAGGTGCGCCGGAAGTCATCCCCTGCGCCCTCCCCTCCCGCTCGATCGACTCGTCCCCGAGGAACTCCACCCTTCAAGGATGCGGCATCCGACCGGAAACAGATATCGGGCCTCCGCCGCCCCGTCCGCCGGAGGGCGGACGGGGATCGGTACGGTCACGCCCTAGCGCACCAGGCCCCAGCGGAAACCGAGCGCGACGGCGTGCGCCCGGTCCGATGCGCCCAGCTTCTTGAAGAGCCTCCTGGCGTGCGTCTTGACCGTGTCCTCGGAGAGGAAGAGCTCACGGCCGATCTCGGCGTTGGAGCGGCCGTGACTCATGCCCTCCAGCACCTGGATCTCGCGCGCGGTGAGGGTGGGGGCGGCGCCCATCTCGGCCGAGCGCAGCCGGCGCGGGGCGAGCCGCCACGTCGGGTCGGCGAGGGCCTGGGTGACCGTGGCCCGCAGCTCGGCGCGCGAGGCATCCTTGTGCAGGTACCCACGGGCACCGGCGGCGACGGCGAGCGCCACGCCGTCCAGGTCCTCGGCGACGGTGAGCATGATGATGCGGGCGCCGGGGTCCGCGGAGAGCAGCCGGCGGACGGTCTCCACGCCGCCCAGTCCGGGCATGCGCACGTCCATCAGAATGAGGTCCGAGCGGTCCGCGCCCCAGCGGCGGAGGACTTCCTCGCCGTTGGCCGCGGTCGTCACGCGCTCGACGCCGGGCACCGTCGCGACGGCGCGGCGGAGCGCTTCTCGGGCAAGCGGGGAGTCGTCGCAGACGAGGACGGATGTCATGGCCGTCCTCCGCAGCTGATGCGCGTCACCTTGAGCCTCCAGGCTGGTTACGAATCGTCACCTGTGCGGTTGACGCTCCCGGACACCTGCCCGAGCGCTTGTTCTCTCAACCGCCTCCGCACTCTCAACGACGGTCACTCGAAAGAGTTACGGGTACGCCCTCCCCTGTCGGCACTCTACGTGAGGGAGCGCACACGGAGGAGAGCGACGCAGGTCACGGTTGCTTCACCCAGAGCTATGCCCCATTTAGCGGCTTTTCCTTCACTTTGTCGGTGTCTGTAGCTAGATTCGCAATGAGTCATATTTACATCTACTTAGACAGTAGTTGTACGGTCGTGGCTGTATCAGCCCACTCACCCGCTCAGTACCGGAACCAAGGGGACATGCGCTATGGCAGATTTCTCCCGCCTTCCCGGACCCAACGCCGACCTGTGGGACTGGCAGCTGCTCGCGGCATGCCGGGGGGTCGACAGTTCGCTCTTCTTCCACCCGGAGGGGGAGCGTGGCGCGGCGCGGAGTGCGCGCGAGAACTCGGCGAAAGAGGTCTGCATGCGGTGCCCGGTCCGCGCGGAGTGCGCGGCCCACGCACTGGCCGTGCGGGAGCCCTACGGCGTATGGGGCGGCCTCACCGAGGACGAGCGCGAAGAACTCATGGGACGAGCCCGCAACCGTCTCATCACGGCGTCGTCGGGGACTCCGGCCCGCGCCTGAAGGAACGTTTCTGCAACGACTTTCGGCACCACGACAGCTTTCGGCACCACACCATCCACAAGGCCCTCCGGGGCGGCCGCCTCAGGCCGCCCCGCAGGTACGGGCCGCCCCTCAGGTACGGGCCGCCCCTCAGGTACGGGTCCTCCCCCTGGGCAGCGGGCGGGCTCAGGCCAGCGCGGCGGCGCGGGTCAGGTGGTCGAGGGTGGCGGCCACGGCGGGCACCTTGGCGAGGTCCGGGAGGGTCAGGGCGACGATCTCGCGCTCGACGGCCGGCTCGACCGCCACCGTCCTGGCCCCCCGGGGGCGTACCGAGCGGAGGGCGAGCTCGGGCAGGACCGCGACGCCGAGACCCGCGCCGACCAGGCCGATCACCGCCGGGTAGTCGTCGGTCGCGAAGTCGATGCGCGGGACGAACCCGGCCCCCTCGCACACCTCCACGAGCTGGCGGCGGCACCGCGGGCAGCCCGCGATCCACGACTCCTCGGCCAGCTCGCCGATGGCGACGGCGTCCGCGTCGCCGAGGCGGTGCCCGTCGGGGACCAGGCCGACGAGGCGGTCGGCGAGGAGGGGGCGTACGACGAGGTCGTCCCACTCGGCGGCGGCCGGGCGGTAGCGGAAGGCGAGGGCCACGTCGCAGTCCCCGTCGCGGAGCATCTCGACCGAGCGGGGCGGTTCCGCCTCCACCAGGGACACCTGGGTGCCGGGGTGGGCGGCGCGGAGTGCGGCGAGGGCGGCCGGTACGAGGGTGGAGCTGCCGCTGGAGAAGGAGACCAGCCGGACCCGGCCGGCGCGCAGGCCGGCGATGGCGGCGATCTCCTCCTCGGCTGCGGTGAGGCCCGCGAGGATGCCGGAGGCGTGCCGTACGAGGGCCTCGCCGGCCTGCGTCAGGCGCATCTCGCGGCCCGTGCGGACCAGCAGGGGCGTTCCCGCGGAGGTTTCGAGCGCCTTCATCTGCTGGCTCACCGCGGGCTGCGTGCAGCCCAGTTCGCGCGCTGCCGCGGAGAAGGACCCGGTGGTGGCGACGGCGCGGAGCACGCGCAGATGACGGGCTTCGATCACCTTTCGAATATAAGCCTTGCTTGGACCGGGCGCGAATTATTCACTCGTCCCTTTGGGGAGCGCGCGTTAGCGTGGCGCCATGAGAGTTCTCTCCGTCAACGTGGGGCGGCCGCGGGCCGTGGGGTACACCGACGCGCCGAGCGGCACGACGGGCATCGACAAGCGGCCGGCCGAGGGGCCCGTGCGGGTGGCCGATCCGGGGCCCAAGGGCGTGGGGGCGAGCGGTGTGGCCGGGGACGCGGTCTGCGACCTCCGCCATCACGGCGGGACCCACCAGGCGGTGTACGCGTTCGCGCGCGAGGACCTGGACCACTGGGAGAGCGAGCTGGGGCGCGCGATAGCCAACGGCGCCTTCGGGGAGAACCTCACCACGGAGGGGCTGGACGTCAACGCCGCGCTCATCGGGGAGCGGTGGCGGATCGGTGGATCGGCGGTCCTGGAGGTGGCGTCGGGGCGCGTGCCCTGCCGTACGTTCGCGAGCTGGCTGGACGAGCGGGGCTGGGTGAAGCGGTTCACCCGGCGCGCGGCGCCCGGGCCGTACCTCAGGGTCGTGGAGCCGGGTGAGATCCGCGCGGGGGACCCCATCGAGGTCGTACACCGGCCGGACCACGACGTGACGGTCGAGCTGGCGTTCCGGGCGCTCATGCTCCAGCGCGAGCTGCTGCCCGGCCTGCTGGCCGCGGGCGAGGCGCTGGACCCGGAGCTGCGCGAGACCGCCCGGACGTACGTGGCGAAGCACCGTTCGTAGCGGCTCCGCGCGCGGCGGATCCCGACACTCCGTATATGTACGGTGATCCGTCCCCCGCCGCGCGCGACCCCGCGTCCGCCTGTCCGCGCGGGGCACTAACGTGCGGCGTATGACGACTGCACTGATCACGGGCGCGACGGCGGGAATCGGGGCCGCCTTCGCGCGGCGGCTGGCGGCGGACGGCCGCGACGTGGTGCTGGTGGCCCGGGATGTGAAGCGGCTGCGGGAGCAGGCGACCGAGCTGCACGACCGGCACGGCATCGAGGCGGAGGTCCTCGCGGCCGACCTGTCCGAGGAGAGCGGCATCGCGGCCGTGGAGGCACGGCTGGCCGACCGCAAGCGGCCGGTCGACCTGCTGATCAACAACGCCGGGTTCGGCAACAAGGGCCGGTTCCTGGAAGTGTCGATGGCCGACGAGCTGACGATGCTGAAGGTGCACTGCGAGGCGGTGCTGCGGCTGACGTCGGCGGCGACGGCGTCGATGCGCGACCGGGGGCGGGGCGGCGTGGTGAACGTGGCGTCGGTCGCCGCCTTCGTTCCGCGCGGCACGTACGGGGCGTCGAAGGCGTGGGTCGTGCAGTTCACCCAGGGCGCGGCCCGTGACCTGGCGGGCAGCGGGGTGCGGCTGATGGCGCTGTGCCCCGGCTTCGTGCGTACGGAGTTCCACCAGCGGGCCGGGATGGGCACGGACAACATCCCCGGCTGGATGTGGCTGGACGCCGACAAGCTGGTGGCCTCGGCGCTGGCGGACCTCGCGCGGGGCCGGACCCTGTCCATCCCCGACCCGCGCTACAAGGCCCTGATGGGCGTGGTGAAGCTGGCGCCCCGCAGCCTGCTCGGAGGCGTGAGCTCCCGAGCGGGCCGGAAGTACGGGCCGCGGTAGTCACCGAGCTGCCGGGGGGCCGACTTCGGGCGCGCCTCGCCCTGGGGCGGCGGGGCGGCCCCGCGGGCCGGGGCGGGGCGGGGCGGGGCCACGAGCATGGGCGCGGCCCTGGTCGCCACGACGGGCCCGGGAGCCGGCAACGGGAACGGCCGCCCGGGCACAACCCCCGCGGGGGTGGGGGCTCGTGGGGCACACGGCCTTTCGGCCTTGACTTCGCCCAGGGGGAGCCCGATCATCGCGGCCACACGCCGTATCAGCCGTGTCGCCGTCCGTTCAGGAGGCCCCGCGCCCGCCATGAGCCCCGCCACCGACCACCAGCCCTCCCGGCGCCCCCGCCTGCTGCTGGCCATGGGCCCCGGCATCGCGGGACGTCTGCTCACCGACGCCCACCGCGCCCGCCTCACCGCCCTCGCGCACACCGACCCGCACCTGGTCGCCCACGACCTGGCCGCCCCAACGCCCCGGGTCGCCGCCGCGCTCGGGGAGGCCGAGGTGTTGTTCACCTGCTGGGGCGCGACGCCGCTCACGGCGGACGTGCTCGACCGGGCGCCCGGCCTCCGGGTCGTCGTCCATGCCGCCGGGTCCGTCAAGCACCACATCACGGAGGCCTGTTGGGAACGCGGCATCGGCGTGACCTCGACGGCCACCGCCAACGCCCTGCCCGTGGCCGAGTACACGCTGGCCGCGATCCTGCTGTCCGGCAAGCGCGTCCTCCACGCGGCCCGGCGGTACGCCGAGCTGCGCAGCGGCCACGACTGGGCGGCTGAGCTCGCCGACAGCGGCAACCACGGCCGCACGGTCGGCATCGTCGGCGCGTCCCGCATCGGCCGCCGTGTGATGGAGCTGCTGCGCCCCTTCGACCTGCGGGTCCTGCTCCACGACCCTTACGTCACCCCGGTCGAGGCCTCGGCGCTCGGCGCCGTCCCGGCGGCGCTCGACGAGTTGTGCGCCCGCGCGGACATCGTCTCCGTACACGCCCCGCAACTGCCGTCCACGCGCCATATGATCGGCGCCGCACAGCTGGCGCTCATGCGGGACGGCGCGACGCTCATCAACACCGCGCGCGGGTCGCTGGTCGACGAGACCGCCCTGCTCCCGCACCTCACCTCGGGCCGGCTGCATGCCGTGCTCGACGTCACCGACCCCGAACTCCCGCCCCCGGACTCCCCGTTGTACACGCTCCCCAATGTGCTCCTCACTCCGCACGTCGCGGGTTCGCTCGGCAACGAGCTGCACCGCATGGCGGACCGGGCGCTGGACGAGCTGGAGCGGTACGCGAAGGGCGCGCCGTTCGCGGAGCCGGTGCGGCCCTCGGACCTCGGCCGCTCGGCGTAGAGCCGTGAAGGGCGGCCCGGAAAACACCGGGGCCCGGTGCCCCCGCGACGGGGGCACCGGGCCTCGTAACGCTCAGCAGGCGTCAGTGGGAGTGGCCGTGACCGTGGCCGTGGCCCGCGTCCGCCGGCTCCTCTTCCTTCTTCTCGACGACCAGGGTCTCGGTCGTGAGCAGCAGGGAGGCGATGGAGGCGGCGTTCTCCAGGGCCGAGCGGGTGACCTTGACCGGGTCGATGACGCCGGCCTT
Source organism: Streptomyces ficellus (assembly GCF_009739905.1). Taxonomy (NCBI): domain Bacteria; kingdom Bacillati; phylum Actinomycetota; class Actinomycetes; order Kitasatosporales; family Streptomycetaceae; genus Streptomyces; species Streptomyces ficellus. The sequence continues at coordinate 2,925,917 of NZ_CP034279.1, forward strand.
GATCAGGTCGCCGTACTCGCCGGTGGCGGCGTTGAAGCCCTGGCCCTTGTCGAGCTCGGAGACCTTGGAGGTGATGACGTAGCCCTCCAGGCCCGCGTTCTCGGCGATCCAGCGCAGCGGCTCGACCGCGGCGCGGCGGACGACCGCGACACCGGTGGCCTCGTCGCCGTCCTTGCCGAGGTTGCCGTCCAGGACCTTCACGGCGTGGACGAGCGCGGAGCCACCACCGGAGACGATGCCCTCCTCGACCGCGGCGCGGGTCGCGGAGATGGCGTCCTCCAGACGGTGCTTCTTCTCCTTCAGCTCCACCTCGGTGGCGGCGCCGACCTTGATCACGCACACGCCGCCGGCCAGCTTCGCGAGGCGCTCCTGGAGCTTCTCGCGGTCCCAGTCGGAGTCCGTGGTCTCGATCTCGGACTTGATCTGCGCGACGCGGCCCTGCACGTCCTCGGAGTTGCCGCCGCCGTCGACGATCGTGGTGTCGTCCTTGGTGACGGTGACGCGGCGGGCCGTGCCGAGCACGTCCAGACCGGCCTGGTCGAGCTTGAGGCCGACCTCCTCGGCGATGACGGTGGCGCCGGTGAGGGCGGCCATGTCACCGAGCATCGCCTTGCGGCGGTCGCCGAAGCCGGGGGCCTTGACCGCGACGGCGTTGAACGTGCCGCGGATCTTGTTGACGACCAGGGTCGACAGCGCCTCGCCCTCGACGTCCTCGGCGATGATCAGGAGCGGCTTGGAGGAGCCGGCCTGGATGACCTTCTCCAGCAGCGGGAGCAGGTCGGTGATCGCGGAGATCTTGCCCTGGTGGATCAGGATGTACGGGTCGTCGAGGACGGCCTCCATACGCTCCTGGTCGGTGACCATGTACGGGGACAGGTAGCCCTTGTCGAAGGCCATGCCCTCGGTGAAGTCCAGCTCCAGGCCGAAGGTGTTGGACTCCTCGACGGTGATGACACCGTCCTTGCCGACCTTGTCCATCGCCTCGGCGATGAGCTCGCCGACCTGCTGGTCCTGCGCGGAGAGCGCGGCCACGGCGGCGATGTCGGCCTTGTCGTCGATCGGGCGGGCCGTGGCGAGCAGGTCGTCGGAGACGGCCTTGACCGCGGCGTCGATGCCCTTCTTCAGGGCGGCCGGGGAGGCGCCGGCGGCGACGTTGCGCAGACCCTCGCGGACGAGGGCCTGGGCCAGGACGGTGGCGGTGGTGGTGCCGTCACCCGCGATGTCGTTGGTCTTGGTCGCCACCTCCTTCACCAGCTGGGCGCCGAGGTTCTCGTACGGGTCCTCGATCTCGACCTCGCGGGCGATCGTGACACCGTCGTTGGTGATGGTCGGCGCGCCGAACTTCTTGTCGATGACGACGTTGCGGCCCTTGGGGCCGATCGTCACCTTCACCGTGTCGGCAAGCTTGTTGACGCCGCGCTCAAGGGCGCGACGGGCGTCCTCGTCGAACTTCAGGATCTTCGCCATGGGAGCGATTCAGCCCTCTCGAAAACTCTGGTTGACGAACCGCGCCCCTCGCCGCCCGGCAATGTGTCATCAGCGGGGGCCAGGGGCGCAGCTCAGAAAAGCGATATTGCTCGGGTGCGGAGGCTTCCGGGGGGCGACCCCCGGAACTCCGACCTACTTCTCGACGATCGCGAGCACGTCGCGGGCCGAGAGGACGAGGTACTCCTCGCCGCTGTACTTGACCTCGGTGCCGCCGTACTTGCTGTACAGCACGATGTCGCCGGTCTTGACGTCGAGCGGCAGGCGCTCGCCGTTCTCGAAGCGGCCCGGGCCCACGGCCAGGACGACGCCCTCCTGGGGCTTCTCCTTGGCGGTGTCCGGGATGACCAGGCCAGAGGCGGTGGTCTGCTCGGCGTCGAGCGGCTGGACCACGATGCGGTCCTCGAGCGGCTTGATGGCAACCTTGGAGCTGGTGGTCGTCACGATCCGACCTCCCCCTTCGGAGATCTCACGGGGTTAACTGTCTGAGGTGGCGACCAGGTGGATCCGTCGTCGCGGGTGCCGGACCTGCCCGTCGCTGTGTTGGCACTCTCCAGTGGGGAGTGCCAGGGCCGAGACTATGACCGCGATTAGCACTCGGTCAAGCGGAGTGCCAATTCACCGCCCGGTCGTGGCGCGAACGGCCCCCTGAAGCGGCTTCCGGGGGCGATTCCCGGGGCGGCTTCCGGGGCGGCTCCCGGACGGACCCTTCCGGGGCTCCGGGCGGCTCAGACGTAGTCCTCCAGCCTGGCCACCGCATAGCCCTTGGCCGTGACGACGTTCATCACCTGCCGGATCATGTCCGCCATGGAGCCGTTCCAGTCCTCCCGGCCCCGGAAGTGGGTGAGGATGATGTCGCCGGGGTGCAGGTCCCGGTCCCACTCGCGCCACTCCATGTGGTCCGGGAACGCTTCGGCCGCCCACAGGGGTACGGCCTTCACACCGCACGCCCGGGCCGCGCGCAGGGTGTCGGCGTTGTAGTTGCCGTAGGGCGGGCGGAAGAGCGGCGGCCGCTTGCCGTAGCGCTTCTCGATGGTGTCCTGCTGCCCGCAGATCTCCCGCTTCTGCTCGGCGTAGGACAGGGCCGGCATGTAGCGGTGGTTGAGGGTGTGGTTGTGCAGGGCCACGCCCCGGTCCTGCATCCGCTTGAAGTAGCCGTAGTCCTCCTTGACGAGGTAGTCGCTGAGGAACGCGCTGTAGGGGATGTCCAGTTCGTCCATCATCCGCAGCAGCTCGGGATCCTTGTCCGCGCCGTCGTCGATCGTCAGGAACACGATCCGTTCCTTGGTGGGGACGGTGGTGAAGACGGGCGGCAGGCTCGGGTCGCCGACACCGAATCCCTGCCGGAAGGTGATGTGCGGCTTGTCGCCCGCCGCCGGGGGCGGGGGTGCGGCGAGCGGGGCGCTCCTGAGACCCCACTTCCTGGCCGCCAGGACACGGGCGGCCTGGGCGCGCCGGACCTTCTCGACGTACGCGCTGAGCGCCGCCGCCGTACCGGGGGGCTGCGCCTGCTGGCCCGCGGCGGGCTCGGCGCCGCCGCCTCCCGCCCCGGCGGGCCCGCGCCCGCCCTCGTCCTGCGCCGCGCAGGCGGAACCGAGCGCCGAGATCAGCAGCGCGGCGAGCAGCACGCGCGCCCGCAACCGCGCCCGCAGCCGCGCCCGTGGCCGTGCCGGTACGGGCGGCCGCACCCGCTCGGCCGCCCACCCCTGCACGTCCACCCCATCACTTACCTTTTGACCTTTTTGTCGTACTAGCTGCATGGCGCCGCATCCTGTCAGCGCTCCGCCCCCGCTACCGGCCGACACCGCCGCCCGGCGCACACCATCCCCCGCCTGGCCCACAATGGGCCGGGTGACCGATCTCGCCGCCTTCTCCGCGCTCCTCACCGACGAGGGCCAGGCCCTGCTCGCCGCCCTGCGCGACTACACCCCCTCCCAGGAGCTGGCGGTCGCCTCCCGGCTGCGCCGTGAGCACCCCGCCGAGCTGGTCACGGCGGCGCTCGGGCAGGCCCGGCTGCGGCAGCGGGCGGTGGCGAAGTTCGGCGAGCGCGACGCGCACCGCATGTACTTCACGCCCGGCGGCGTCGAGCAGTCCACCCGCAGGGCGGTCGCCGAGCACCGGGCCGCCGCCTTCGCCCGCCTCGGCGTACGGAGCGTCGCCGACCTGTGCGGCGGCATCGGCGGCGACGCGATCGCGCTGGCCCGCGCCGGCATCCGGGTCCTCGCCGTCGACCGCGACCCGCTGACCGCCGAGGCCGCCCGCGCGAACGCCGCCGCGCTGGGCCTGGCCGACCTGATCGAGGTGCGCTGCGCGGACGTCACCGAGGTCGACACCTCGCCGTACGACGCGGTCTTCGTCGACCCGGCGCGGCGCGGCGGGCGGGGCGGGGGCCGGATCTTCGACCCCGAGGCGTACTCCCCGCCCCTGTCGTGGGCGATCGAGGCGGCCCGCACGGCGCCCCACGCGGCGCTGAAGATCGCCCCGGGCATCCCGCACGAGACGGTGCCGCCGGACGCCGCGGCCGAATGGGTCTCCGACGGCGGTGACGTGAAGGAGGCCGTGCTGTGGTTCGGCACCCGCCCCGGCACGGTCACCGCGACGCTCCTGCCCGGCCCGCACACCCTCACCGGCCGCGGTCTGGCCGACCCGCCCGTCCGGCCCGTCGGCCGCTTCCTGTACGAGCCGGACGGCGCCGTCATCCGCGCGCACCTGGTCGCGGAGGTGGCCGAGGACCTCGACGGCGGCCTGGTCGACGAGACGATCGCGTACGTCACGGCGGACGAGCTCCGCCCCACGCCGTACGCCACCGCCTACGAGATCACCGACGAGCTGCCGTTCAACCTCAAGAAGCTGAAGGCCCTGCTGCGCGAGCGGGAGGTGGGCACCCTGACGGTGAAGAAGCGCGGCTCGGCGGTCGAACCGGAGGAGCTGCGCCGCAAGCTCAAGCCGAAGGGCCCCCACGCGGCGACGGTTTTCCTGACCCGGGTGGCCGGGGCGCCCACCATGCTCGTCGGCCGTCCCGCGCCGTCCCCCCTCGCGTGACCGCCCGTCAAGTCCGGGGCCGTCAGGCCCGGGGCGCCAGGCGCAGCACCAGGCGGCGGTGGCCGACGGCCTTGACGGCCCCCAGCAGGCCGCTGACCCACAGGATGAGCCCGGCGCCCATGGCGTACGCGACCTCGGTGTACGTGGTGTCACCGGGGCGCGCCGCGGCCGGGACGGCGAACGACAACCACAGGCCTGCGGCGCACTGCGCGAACGACAGCAGCAGCCACGCCACGCTCAGGCCCGGCGCCCGGAAGCGGGCGTCGCGGATCGCGGCGGGGTCCAGGGCCGCCCACTGAAGGAGCCGGGCGCGCGCCGAGCGGTCGTGGCGGACGCCGAGCACGACGGCGACGACGAGCGGGACCAGCACGACCAGCCCCAGGACGATCGTGAGGCCGGCGACGGTGGCCGTCAGCGGGTCCCCCGGTCCGTCGAACGCCGTGAGCCCGGCTCCCACCAGGCCCCACCCCAGCTGGAGCCCCACCAGGGTGACCAGGAAGTACGTGAGCCTCCGGCCGCCCAGGACACGCCGGTTCAGTTCGCCCACGGCCAGGGCCCGGTCGGCCAGCAGCGCCTCGCGGTCCGGCCAGGTGCGCAGGTGAACGGGCGGCGGAGGGGGAGGCAGGGGGCTACGGCTGGGCATGGTCCGAGGTTAGCTCCCGTGATCGTTCGAGCAGCAGGGCCCTTTCCCGGGCGTTGCGGGCCAGCGACGCAGCCCGTGCGAACTCCGCCCGCGCCTCGTCCCGGCGGCCCAGCCTGGCGAGCAGGTCGCCCCGGACGCTCGGCAGCAGGTGGTAGCCCGTGAGGGCGGGTTCGCCGGCGAGGGCGTCCACGAGGGCGAGCCCCGCCGCCGGGCCGTCGGCCATCGACACGGCCACCGCGCGGTTGAGTTCGACGACCGGGGAGGGGGCGACGGCGGCGAGCCGCCCGTACAGGGCCGCGATGGTGGCCCAGTCGGTGTCCTCGTACCGCGCCGCCCGCGCGTGGCAGGCCGCGATCGCCGCCTGGAGGGAATACGGGCCCGTGCCGGCCCTCTCCAGCGCCGCGACACCCCGCCGGATCAGCAACCGGTCCCAGCGCGCCCGGTTCTGGTCGGCCAGCAGCACCGGCTCGCCGTCCGGTCCCGTACGTGCCGCCGTGCGCGAGGCCTGGAGCTCCAGCAGCGCGGCGAGCCCGTGCACCTCGGGCTCCTCCGGCATCAGGCCGGCCAGCACGCGCGCGAGCCGCAGGGCGTCCTCGCACAGGCCCGGGCGCAGCCAGTGGTCGCCGGCGGTCGCCGCGTAGCCCTCGTTGAAGATCAGGTAGATGACCTCCAGCACGGACGCCAGCCGGGCGGCCCGGTCCTGTCCGTACGGCACCTCGAAGGGCACGCCCGCGCGGGCGAGGGAACGTTTCGCGCGGACGATCCGCTGGGCGACCGTCGCCTCCGGGACCAGGAAGGCGCGGGCGATCTCCTCCGTGGTCAGCCCGCCGAGGAGCCGCAGGGTGAGCGCCACGCGCGCGTGGCGGGACAGCACCGGGTGGCAGGCGGTGAAGACGAGCCGCAGCAGGTCGTCGTCAATGTCGTCCGGCGCGGCGGGCTCGGGTTCGTACGCCTCCTCCAGGTCGCGCCCGACCTCGGCGAGCTTGCGGGCGTACGTCTCGCGGCGGCGTACGAGGTCGACGGCGCGGTTCCTGGCCGTGGCCATGAGCCAGGCACCCGGCTTGTCCGGGACGCCCGACTCCGGCCACTGCTCCAGGGCGGCGACCAGCGCGTCCTGCGCCAGCTCCTCGGCGATGCCCACGTCACGGACGATCCGGGCGACGGCCGCGATGATCCGCGCAGACTCGATCCTGAACACCGTCTCCACGGCGTGGGGTGCGCTCACGCCTCCCCATGGTGCCGCACGGGCCGCCGCCGGGCGGGTCAGCCCTCGGCGATCTCCCGCACCTCGGCGGTGATGGTCCAGTAGTCCTCGTGCGTCGCGAGGAACCGCTTGGTCCACTCGACGGCCTCGGCCTTGTCCTTGCACTGCGAGATCGAGTACCCGCCGATGACCTCCTTGGCCTCGGTGAAGGGCCCGTCGGTCACCGACAGCTCCCCGCCCTCCCAGGTGACGCGGGTGCCGTCCTCGGACGGCGTGAGCCCGGCGGTCTCCAGCATGACGCCCGCCTTGGTGATCTCCTCCAGCAGCTTCCCCATCCGCTCCTGCAGCTCGGGGCTCGGCCCCTCGGCGGGGGCGTTCTTCTCGTCGACACGGATCAGCGTCAGGAAGCGCGGCATGGCGTTCTCCTCGGTGTGCGGCGGGGGCTGTTCCCCGCCTCTCACCCTTACGTCGAACGGGAGGGGGCGGGATCGACACCCGCCGGGAAAAACTTTCGGGAAGTTCCTCCCGGGCCCCCGGCCCCCCCGGTTCCCGGCCCCCTGGGCCTCCGGTCCCCCGGTCTCGCGGCGCGGGGCGGGGACGATCACAGACTGTCGAACGGCGGGACGATGCGTACGACGATGATCAGGTGGCGTCAGTCGCTCCACCTCGGCGACGACCACCGCGGGAAGCCCACCGGCCACGTGGGCCTGGTCCGGGTCGTACTCCCACCGCCAGGCATCGGTCACCGCGGGTTCCGCGACAGCGCGGCCCTTGCCTCGTCGAGAATGCGCCCGACCTCGGCCGCGGCCCGCCGGACCTCTTCCGCGTCGCCCGTTTCGACGACTTCCTCCAGTGCGCGCAGCCGGGCCGACACAGCTGGCCGACGGTGGATCTGCACATGCACGGCCCAGTGAGCGGTGAAGCGCCTGAGCGGCGCGAGGTCCGAGCCGAGACGGGCCTGGTCGGCGGCCTGGTCCAGCTCCCGGGTGAACGCCGGCAGAGCTGCCGGGGTGATCTGTGCGACAGCCTGACGCAGCGCCGTGACGGTCGGCGGAGGCTGCGGGATCAGCGGCTGCTCTGGCGGGCCGGCGGTCATACGTTCTCCCATGGCGGGGATTCTGAGCCGTGCCCCAGCCTACCGAGCACCGATTCGAGGGTTGTCAGCCGAACGGCCGGCGCGGCCGTCACGTCCCGTGCGACTCGAAGCGCCAGCGGTGGACCGGGCGGGTGACCAGGTCGGGGGCGGGGTCGGGGAGTTCGGGGAGGGCCGCGTCGAGGGGGGCGTCGCCGGGGGCGTCCCACCAGGTGAGGACCAGGACCCGGTCGCCGGGGGCGGTGAACGTCTCGCGGCGGAGCGGTGCGGCGGGGCCGGGGAGCGGCTGGGCGCGGGCCCAGGCCAGGAGCTCGGGGCCGCAGCCGTCCGCCGCGCGGGCCTCCCACATCAGGGTGACCACGGTCATGAGTACAGGTTGTCCTTGCTGATCTCGTGCACGTGGTCGTGATCGTGTCCGTGACCGTGGCCGTGGTTGCCGGGCACGTGCGGGTCCGTCACCGGGAGGGAGGAGTCCGCCGACAGCTCCAGGTCGGATGCGGGCCGGTTGCGGGCCACCATCTCGGCGCCCAGGGCGGCGACCATCGCGCCGTTGTCCGTGCACAGCCCGGGGCGCGGCACCCGGAGGCGGATGCCGGCGCGCTCGCACCGCTCCTCCGCCAACGCCCGCAGCCGCGAGTTGGCGGCCACGCCGCCGCCGATCATCAGGTGGTCGACGCCCTCGTCCTTGCAGGCCCGCACGGCCTTGCGGGTCAGGACGTCGACGACGGCCTCCTGGAAGGACGCCGCCACGTCGCGTACCGGCACCTCTTCGCCCGCCGCCCGCTTGGCCTCGATCCAGCGGGCCACCGCCGTCTTGAGGCCGGAGAAGGAGAAGTCGTACGCCGGGTCCCGGGGCCCGCTGAGCCCGCGCGGGAACGCGATCGCGGACGGGTCGCCCTCCCTCGCCAGCCGGTCGATCACCGGCCCGCCCGGGAAGCCCAGGTCCAGCACGCGCGCGATCTTGTCGAACGCCTCGCCCGCCGCGTCGTCGATCGTCGCGCCCATGGGCCGGACGTCGGAGGTGATGTCCGGGGCGAGCAGCAGCGAGGAGTGGCCACCGGACACCAGCAGCGCCATCGTCGGTTCGGGCAGCGGCCCGTGCTCCAGCTGGTCGACGCAGATGTGCGAGGCCAGGTGGTTCACCCCGTACAGCGGCTTGTCCAGCGCGAACGCGTACGCCTTCGCCGCCGACACCCCGACGAGGAGCGCGCCCGCGAGGCCGGGGCCGGCGGTGACCGCGATGCCGTCCAGGTCACGGGCGGTCACACCCGCCTGCTCCAGGGCGCGTTCGATGGTCGGGACCATCGCCTCCAGGTGCGCGCGGGAGGCGATCTCGGGCACGACACCGCCGTACCGGGCGTGCGTGTCCACACTCGACGCGACGGCGTCCGCCAGCAGGGTCGTGCCGCGGACGATGCCGACGCCGGTCTCGTCGCAGGACGTCTCGATGCCGAGGACGAGGGGTTCGTCAGCCATGACTCTCAGTGCTCTCAGTTCCTTGGACGGTGTGTACGCGCAGGCGCATCACGAGCGCGTCGATGTTGCCCGGCTGGTAGTAGCCGCGGCGGAAGCCGATCGGTTCGAAGCCGAAGCGTTCGTACAGCTTCTGGGCCCGGGTGTTGTCCACCCGCACCTCGAGCAGGACCTCGTCGCACTCGAAGGCGGTGGCGTGCTGGAGCAGGTCGGCGAGCAGCCGCCCGCCCAGCCCGGTGCCCCACTGGTCGCGGGAGACGGCGATCGTCTGTACGTCGCCGAGCCCGCCGGCCGCGGCGAGCCCCGCGTACCCCACCAGCCGGTCGTCCTCCTCCGCCACGACGTACCGGCGGGTGGCGTGCGGGCCGCGCGCGTGGGCGAGCTCGGACCAGAACATGCCCTCCGACCAGGCGTCGTCGGGGAACAGCTCCCGTTCCAGCTCCAGCACCGGCGCGATGTCCCACCAGCGCATCTCACGCAGGAGCGCCGTCACTTCGGGGTGACCACCTTGTAGTTCTTCGGTACCTGCGCGTCGGGGCGCCGCAGGTACAGGGGGCGCGGCTCCTCGAACGCCCCGCCCGCCCTCAGCCGCTCGGCGGCCAGCGATGCGAGCGCGGCGGCGGACTGGTGCTCGGGGTCGCGGCCGTCCGGGAACACCTCGCCGTACAGGCGCGCGCCGGCGCCGACCGCCGGGAGGCCCGCGACCCGCTGCGCGATGTCGGCGGGCCGGTCGACGGACGGGTCCGTGACACGGGTGCGGCAGTCGTCGTACCGCGCCCAGTAGACCTCCTTGCGGCGCGCGTCCGTCGCCACGACGAACGGCTCCTCGATCCCGGAGGCGTACGCGAGCCCGTCCAGCGTGCACAGTCCGTGCACCGGCACCCCGCCGAGCGCCGACGCGAAGGTCGCCGCCGTCACCAGGCCGACCCGCAGTCCGGTGTACGGGCCCGGGCCGACGCCGACGACGATGCCGGTCACGGCGTCGAGCTTGCGGCCGGCCTCCCGGAGCACCTGGTGGACGGCGGGCAGCAGGAGTTCCCCGTGCCGGCGCGCGTCGACCCGGGTGGAGGTGGCGACGACGGAGTCCCCGTCGTGGAGGGCGACGGTGACGGCGGGTGTGGCGGTATCCATGGCGAGCAAGAGCACGCGAACAGCCTACGGCTCCGGGGCGCCGCGCACGGCGCCCCGGGTCCCGTGCGTGATCCTGCTACGGTCACACCGCATACGTACGTGGGAGAGGTGGGCAGCAACGTGGCAAGGAGCAGCTCGGGATTCGTGGCCGGGCTCACCGCGGCGGCCATGGCGGCGGTCGCCTTCCTCGCCTACCAGGCGTCGGCCAGTGCCCCGGCCGACCTGAAGGCCGGCTCGCCCGCCCCCGCCGCGTCGCCGTCGGCCCCCGCGCCCGGCGCCCTCCCGAAGGACCCCGCCGTCACGGCGCTCGCGCTGCCGAAGCAGTCGGGCTCGGGCGTGCGGGTGGTGTACTCGCTCGGTGAGCGGCGGGTGTGGCTGGTGGACGAGAAAAACGTGGTGGCGCGTACGTTCGCGGTGATGCCGAGCACGGTCGACCCGGCTCCGGGCACGTACGCCGTGACGTCGCGCTCGGGCAGCGTGTCCGGCTCCGACGGCGTCAGGATCGAGCACGTGGTGCGGTTCGCGAGCGTCGACGGCGTGACGATCGGCTTCAGCGCGGCGGTCGACGGCACCATGGCCACCCCGGACCCGCAGCGCCGGACGGGCGGCATCCGCATGAAGCGGACCGACGGCAACGCGATGTGGACGTTCGCGACGGTCAACTCGAAGGTCGTCGTCGTCCCGTAGGCCTCACCGGCGCCGAACGGAACCCGCGCACCCGCGCACCCGCGCCCTGGCAGGGGGCGTGCACGGCGCACATGGGGTCGCGGATCACGCGGAGTAGCGCTGATGCCTGGCGGTCGGCGCTCAGGCCGCCCGGCGGCGTTCCGGGGCGGTCTCGGCGGTCCTGTCGGCGGCGGAGTTCGTCTCCCGCGCGTCCAGAACGTCCCCGACGCCGGGCGCGGGAGTCTGGTCGGCGTCAGCGGTCCCTGGCGGCGTGGAGACGGCGCTGGCCGCCGCGCACGACGCCAGCAGATCACGCATCGACACATTCTGCTCGGACGTCGGCATGGTCGCCTCCTGGGGCTACGGGGGCATGGTTAGGTACACCTAACCAGGTCCTGGTCTCCATGGGACCACGCCTCGGAGGTACGGCGCAACATCATGCCGACGTCTTGTCGGAAACTACGGCGGGCACGCTGCGTGACGCCGTCGCCCCGTCACCCCGTCGGCCCGTCTCCCCCTCGCCCCGTCCACCCCGTCACCCCAGCGCCAGGTCCACGCCCGCCCAGCGCTCCCCGTACCCGCTCAGCGTCACGACCCGCCGGTCGTCGTCGGTGGAGCCGACGACCCGGTGGATGACGACGTGCAGCCGGTCGTCCGTGAGGTCCTCCACCTTGCCCTCGCCCCACTCCACGACCACCACCGAGTCGGGCAGCGAGACGTCGAGGTCGAGGTCCTCCATCTCGTCGAGCCCGCCGCCCAGCCGGTAGGCGTCGACGTGCACGAGGGCGGGGCCGCCGGTGAGGGACGGGTGGACGCGCGCGATGACGAACGTCGGGGACGTCACCGCGCCGCGCACCCCGAGGCCCTCGCCGAGCCCGCGCGTCAGCGTCGTCTTGCCGGCGCCGAGCTCGCCGGTGAGCATGACGAGGTCGCCGGGGCGCAGCAGCTTGGCGAGCGTGCGGCCCAGGTCCTGGGTCTGCTCGGGGGCGTGCAGGGTGAGACGGGCGGTGGCCGTGGCCCCCTCAGGGGCCGGGCTGTGCGGTGCTTCCATACGTGCCAACGTTAGTCGCTGCCGATACGGCACCGACCCGGACCAGCAGGTCCGCGAGCCGGTCGGTGACCGTCTCGGGGTGCTCCAGCATCACCAGGTGGCCGCCGTCGGGGACGATGACCAGCTCCGCGTCCGGGAGCAGGCCGGCGATGGCCTCGGTGTGGGAGCTCGGCGTCACCAGGTCCTGGTCCCCGGCCAGCGCCAGCACCGGCACCTCGGCGAAGACGCCCAGCGCCTCCGCCTTGTCGTGCTCGGTGAACGCCGGGTAGAACTCGGCGACCACGTCGATGGGGGTGCCCTCGATCATGCGCTCGGCGAACCGGGCGACCGCCGGGTCCACGTCCCGCGACGAGAACGAATAGCGCTTGATGAGCCCCGCGAACAGGTCCGCGGTGGCCCGCCGCCCGCGCTCCACCAGCTCCGCCTGCGAGCCGAGCGCCCGCAGTATCCCGGGCAGCACCCGGCGCACGGCGTTCACGCCCGCGACGGGCAGCCCGTAGTTGACCTCGCCGAGGTTGCCGCACGAGGTGCCGACGAAGGCGACGCCGACGACCCGCTCGCGGATGAGCTCCGGGTACTGCTCGGCCAGCGCCATCACCGTCATGCCGCCCATCGAGTGCCCCACCAGCACCAGCGGGCCCTCGGGCGCGGCGGCGTCGAGGACCGTCTTGAGGTCGCGGCCGAGCTGGTCGATGGAGACCGGCACCCGGTCCGGGCCCTGCTGGGCGGCGCCCCGCCCGGAACGGCCGTGGCTGCGCTGGTCCCAGTGGACGGTGCGGACCAGGCCGCGCAGGGCTGCGCGCTGGAAGTGCCAGGAGTCCTGGTTGAGGCAGTAGCCGTGGCTGAAGACGACGGTGACGGGGCCGGGCGTGCGGCGCCCGAAGAGCCGGCGGCGGCGCGGCGCGCTGCCGTCCGCCTCCACCTCGTCGACCTCGTAGTACAGCGGGGTGCCGTCGTCGGCCTCGGCCCGGCCGGGCGTGCCGCGCAGCGAGCCGTACGGGCCGGCCGCGTCCAGTGCGAGGCGCGCCTTGCGGCGCATGCCGCGCCCGACGGTGAGCCGCTCGATGGCGACACCGGCCGCCGCGCCCGCCGCGACCACTCCTATCGCGGCCCCGGCGAAACCGGCGCGGCGCCAATTGCCGGCCGCGGCGGACATCGCTTCCGCCGCGGCCACCGAACTGGTCTCACTCACTACGGCTGCTCCTCAAGGCTCCCGTTACTCGTTCAGGTAGACGCGCGGTACGCGCGAACCGATGCGCGTCACGATCTCGTACGCGATCGTGTCCGCGGCGCGCGCCCAGTCCTCGGCGGTCGGCTCACCGTCATCGCCTGCCCCGAACAGCACGGCTTGTGCACCGGGTTCGACATCGTCCCCCTCAAGGTCGACGACGAACTGGTCCATCGCGACCCGTCCGGCCACCGTCCGGACCCTGCCGCCGACCAGCACCGGGCCGCGCCCGGAGGCGTGGCGGGGGATGCCGTCGGCGTACCCGAGGGGTACGAGCCCGAGGCTGGTGGGGCCCTCGGTGACGTAGTGGTGGCCGTAGCTGACGCCGTGCCCGGACGGCACGTCCTTGACGAGTGCGACGCTGCCGACCAGCCGCATGACGGGCCGCAGCCCGAGGTCCGCGGACGTCCCGACCTCCGGGCTCGGCGAGACCCCGTACGTCGCGATCCCGGGGCGGACGAGGTCGAAGTACGTCTCGGGGAGGGTGAGCGTGGCCGGGGAGTTGGCCATGTGCCGCACCTCGGGCTCGACGCCGGCCTTCTCGGCGTACGTGAGCATCTCGTGGAACGTTTCCAGCTGGGCGCCGATGGAGGGGTGCCCGGGCTCGTCGGCGCACGCGAAGTGCGACCAGAGGCCGGTGACCTTCAACAGGCCCTCGCGCTGGGCGGTGAGCGCCTCGCCGACGAGCCGGGGCCAGTCGGCGGGCTGGCAGCCGTTGCGCCCGAGCCCGGTGTCAGCCTTGAGCTGCACGCGCGCCGGCTGTGCGGTCCGGCGCGCGGCCTCCTTGACCTCGTCCAGGGCCCACATCCCGCTCACGCCCATGTCCAGGCCCGCCCGGATGCCCTCGTCCCACGGGTCGCCGGGCGTCCACAGCCAGCACAGCACGGGCGCGTCGATCCCGGCCGCCCGCAGCGCGAGCGCCTCGTGGGGCGTGGCGGTCCCGAGCCAGGTGGCCCCGGCCTCCAGCGCCGCCCGCGCGCAGGGCACCGCCCCGTGCCCGTACGCGTCGGCCTTCACGACGCCCATGACCTGAACGTCCGGCCCCACGCGGCCCCGCAGGGCACGCACATTGGCGCGCAGCGCGCCGAGGTCGATCTCGGCGCGGGCGCGAAGGGTCTGCGGTGTCTCACTCATCGCGCCCAGTCTCTCAGGTACGCGCCCCCCACCCTCCGCGTCCCCGCCCACGCGTCGACCCGACCGGGGTCACCCCGGGCGAGCCCGGCGGCTCTGGAGCGCCTGGGGCACGGCCGACCAGGCGGGTCCGGCGGGCCCGGTCGGCACGGTGGGTCCGGTCGGCACGGCCGACCAGGCGGGTCCGGGTCGCCCCCGGGCCGGGTGGCGGGTCCCCGTAGACCCGCCCACCCACAGACGGGGTGCGGCCGGGCGGCAGGGCGCGGCCTGGCAGGGGGCGACCCGAGTGGCGGTCGGGGATGGACGGGTGTGGCTCCCGGGGCGGCGGCGCACCCGGCCCGGGAGGCGGGCGGGGGCAGACGGGCCGCCCCGGGCGCCCCCGCCTCAGCCGCTCCGCACGTCCCGCCAGGCCCCCGGGAGCGCTTCGGCGACGTCACAGGCCGCGACGGGGGCGTCGCGGGAGGCGTGGCGGGCGGCGAGGCCGTGGAGGTACGCCCCGGCCGACGCGGCGTCGCGCGGCGCGAGGCCCGCCGCGAGGAGGGAGCCCGTGAGGCCCGACAGGACGTCGCCGCTGCCGGCGGTGGCCAGCCAGGGCGTACCCGTGGGGTTGACGCGCACCGGGCCGGTGGGTGAGGCGACGAGGGTCGTCGAGCCCTTGAGCAGCACCGTCGCGCCGTACCGCCCGGCGAGTTCCCGTACCGCCTCCAGGCGCCGGGACTCCACGTCCTCCCGCGCCGTGCCCAGGAGCGCCGCCGCCTCGCCGGCGTGCGGGGTGAGGACGGTGGGCGCCGGGCGGGCGCGGACCGCCGGAGGGTCGAGGCTCCGCAGACCGTCGGCGTCCACCAGGACGGGGACGTCGGAGGCGAGGACGTCGTCCACTCCCGGCGTGTCGCCGAGGCCCGGGCCGATCACCCACGCCTGGACGCGCCCCGCCTTGGCGGGCGGCCCGGCGTGCACCAGGGTCTCCGGGTGGCGGGCGAGCACCGCGTCGCCGGCCGGACCGACGTACCGCACCGCGCCCGCGCCGCCCCGCAGCGCGCCGGACACGGCGAGGACGGCCGCGCCGGGGTAGCGGGCCGAGCCGGCGACGATCCCGACGACGCCGCGCCGGTACTTGTCGCTCTCCCCCACCGGGACGGGCAGCAGCCGGGCCACGTCCGCGTGCTGGAGGGCCTCGACCTCGGGCGCCGGCGGCAGGGCGAGCCCGATGTCGACGAGCCGCAGCGCACCCGCGTACTCCCGCGCCGGGTCGATCAGCAGCCCCGGCTTGTACGCCCCGAACGTGACCGTCGCGTCCGCCCGCACCGCCTCCCCGTGAACCTCGCCCGTGTCGGCGTCCACCCCGCTCGGCAGGTCGACGGCCACGAGGACGGCACCGGAGTCGCGGGCCGCCCGCACCACGGGCACCGCTTCGGGGCGCAGGCCGCCGCGCCCACCGATCCCGGTGATGCCGTCCACCACGAGATCGGCCCGCGCCAGCACGCCGTACGGGTCGTCGGCGACCCGGCCCCCGGCGCCCAGCAGGGCCGCGAGCCCCGCCTCGTGGGCGCGCGAGCCGAGCAGCACCGCCGACACGCCCGCCCCCCGGCGCGCCAGGCGCACACCCGCGTACAGCGCGTCGCCCCCGTTGTCGCCGCTGCCGACGAGCAGCACCACGCGGGCGCCGTACACGCGGCGCAGCAGCCCGGCGCACGTGGTGGCCAGGCCCGCCGCCGCCCGCTGCATCAGCGCGCCGTCCGGCAGCTTCGCCATCACCTCGGCCTCGGCGGCCCGTACTGTCTCCACGCGGTAAGCGGTACGCATGGGCTCAACCCTCCGCGATCACCACCGCCGACGCCACCCCCGCGTCATGGCTGAGCGACACGTGCCACTGCCGGACGCCCAGTTCGGCGGCGCGGGCCGCGACCGTGCCGCTCACCCGCAGCCGGGGCTGCCCGGTGTCCTCGACGTACACCTCCGCGTCCGTCCACTGGAGCCCGGCGGGCGCGCCGAGCGCCTTCGCGAGGGCCTCCTTCGCCGCGAACCGCGCCGCGAGCGAGGCGATCCCCCGGCGTTCGCCGCTCGGCAGCAGCAGTTCCCGCTCCACGAACAGCCGCTCCGCCATGTGCGGCGTCCGCTTGAGCGCCGCGGCGAACCGGTCGATCTCCGCCACGTCGATCCCCACCCCGATGATCATTCGACGGTGACCGACTTCGCCAGGTTGCGCGGCTGGTCCACCTCGTTGCCCCGGGCGGTCGCCAGCTCGCAGGCGAAGACCTGGAGCGGCACCGTCGACACCATCGGCTGGAGCAGCGTCGGCGTCGCCGGGACGCGGATCAGGTGGTCCGCGTACGGCGTCACCGCCTCGTCGCCCTCCTCCGCGATCACGATGGTGCGTGCGCCCCGGGCCCGGATCTCCTGGATGTTGGAAACGATCTTGTCGTGCAGGACGGAGCGGCCGCGCGGCGAGGGGACCACGACGACGACCGGGACGTCCTTCTCGATCAGGGCGATCGGCCCGTGCTTCAGCTCGCCGGCGGCGAACCCCTCCGCGTGCATGTAGGCGAGTTCCTTGAGCTTGAGCGCGCCTTCCAGGGCCACCGGGTAGCCCACGTGCCGGCCGAGGAACAGCACCGTCTTCTTGTCGGCCAGCGACCGGGCCAGCTCCCGCACCGGCTCCATGGTCTCCAGGACGCGGTCGACGTCGTCCGCGATCCGCGCCAGGTCCTTGACGACCGCTCGGATCTCGTCGCCCCACTTCGTGCCGCGCAACTGCCCGAGGTACAGCGCGAGCAGGTACACCGCCACGAGCTGGGTCAGGAACGCCTTGGTGGACGCGACCGCCACCTCCGGCCCGGCGTGCGTGTACAGCACTCCGTCCGACTCGCGCGGGATCGTGGAACCGTTGGTGTTGCAGACGGCCAGCACCCGCGCCCCCTGCGCCCGTGCGTGGCGCAGCGCCATGAGGGTGTCCATGGTCTCGCCGGACTGCGAGATCGCGATCACCAGCGTCCGCTGGTCGAGGATCGGGTCGCGGTAGCGGAACTCGCTCGCCAGCTCCACCTCGCACGGGATGCGGGTCCAGTGCTCGATGGCGTACTTGGCGATCAGACCGGCGTGGAACGCCGTCCCGCACGCCACGACGACCACCTTGTGCGCCTCACGGAGCACCGCGTCGGGGATCCGCAGCTCGTCCAGGGTCAGCGAGCCTCCCGCGTCGATCCGGCCCAGGAGGGTGTCGGCGACCGCCTTGGGCTGCTCGGCGATCTCCTTGAGCATGAAGTAGTCGTACCCTCCCTTCTCGGCCGCCGAGGCGTCCCAGTCCACGTGATACGCGCGGACGTCCGCCGGCGCCCCGTCGAAGTCGGTGACCGTCACCCCGTCCCGGCGCAGCTCCACCACCTGGTCCTGGCCGAGTTCGACCGCCGAGCGGGTGTGGTCGATGAACGCGGCCACGTCCGAGGCGAGGAACGCCTCGCCCTCGCCGACCCCGACGACCAGCGGCGAGTTGCGCCGGGCGCCGACGACCACGTCCGGCTGGTCGGCGTGCACGGCGACCAGGGTGAAGGCGCCCTCCAGCCGCCGGCACACCAGCCTCATCGCCTCCGCGAGGTCGCCGCACGACGAGAACGACTCGGCCAGCAGGTGCGAGACGACCTCGGTGTCCGTCTCGGACTCCAGGGTGTGCCCGCGCCCGGCCAGTTCCTCGCGCAGCGACGCGAAGTTCTCGATGATGCCGTTGTGGACGACGGCGACCCGGCCCGCGTTGTCGAGGTGCGGGTGCGCGTTGGCGTCGGTCGGCCCGCCGTGCGTGGCCCACCGGGTGTGCCCGATGCCCGCGCTGCCGGTCGGCAGCGGCCGGGCGTCCAGTTCCTTCTCCAGGTTGACGAGCTTGCCCGCCTTCTTCGCCGCGGCCATCGAGCCGTCCGCGAGAACCGCGACACCGGCCGAGTCGTAGCCCCGGTACTCGAGCCGCTTGAGGCCCGCGATCACCACATCAAGCGCCGACTGCCCGCCGACGTACCCCACGATTCCGCACATGCCGAGCAGCCTAGAACGGTCCGGCCGCCGCCGGCGGCAAGGCCACCCGGGTCAGGCCTTCGCCCGGTAGGCGCGCATGGCCAGCGGGCAGAAGACGAGGGCTATGCCGGCCGCCCAGACCAGGGACCACATCACCGGCCGGCCGATCTCGCCGCCCAGCAGCAGCCCGCGGAAGGCGTCCGACAGATGGGTGACCGGGTTGACGTTCACCCAGGCCTGGAGCCAGCCCGGCATGGTGTCGACCACGACGAACGCGCTGCTGGTGAAGGTGATCGGGAAGATCAGGGTGAACCCGAAGGCCTGCACCTTCTCCGCGTCGCCCGCGAGCATCCCGATGAGCACCGCGCACCACGACACGGCCGCCGCGAACACCACGATCAGCAGCACGCCCAGCAGGAGCCCGCCGAAGCCACCGGTGACGCGGAAGCCCAGCGCGAGCCCGAGGGCGATCATCAGGACGATCGCCCAGACGTGCTTGGCCAGGTCGGCGGTGATCCGGCCGATCAGCGGCGCCGAGCGGGCGATCGGCAGGCTCCGCAGCCGGTCGAAGACGCCCTTGGTCAGGTCGGTGTTGAGGGCCATCGCCGTGTAGATCGTCATGAACAGCGTGTTCTGCACGATGATCCCCGGCAGGGCGTACTTCAGGTACGCGTCGGGCGATCCGGCCATCTGGCCGCCCATCACGTACGTGAACAGCAGCACGAACATGATCGGCGTGATGCTGTAGTCGACCAGCTCCAGCGGATTGTGCTTGACCGCGACCAGGCTGCGCCACGCCATGGTGACGGTCTGCCGCAGGCCGGCGCCCGGGCGGACCCGGCCGCTCGGCGTGACGGGCGCGGTGATCGTCGTGGCGGTCATGCCGAACTCACCACCTTCTCGATGTCGCTGTCGTCCGGCTCCGGTTCCTCCTGGCCGTCCTCCGACTCGGCCCGGTGCCCGGTCAGGGCCAGGAACACCTCGTCGAGGGACGAGCGGCGCAGGGTCAGCTCGCCCATCGCGATCCCGGCGCCGTCCAGCTCCCGTACGACGATGGGCATCAGCTCCGGGCCGTTCACCGGAGCGGTGATCACGTCGCCCTCGATCTGCGTCTGCGGCCCAGCGGCCCGGGCGACCAGCCCGTGGGCCGTCACCAGGTCGGAGCCGTGCACCGGGCGCAGCTGGAGGACCTGGCCGCCGACCTGCGACTTCAGCTGGTCGGGCGTGCCCTCGGCGATGACCCGGCCATGGTCGATCACCACGATGTTGTCGGCGAGCAGGTCGGCCTCGTTGAGGTACTGCGTGGTCAGCAGGGCGGTGACGCCCTCGGCGACCAGGCCGCGCAGCATGTCCCACAGCTCTCCCCGGCTGCGCGGGTCCAGGCCGGTGGTCGGCTCGTCGAGGAACAGGATCCGGGGCCGCCCCACGAGGCTCGCCGCCAGGTCCAGCCGGCGCCGCATGCCCCCGGAGTACGTCTTCACGGCGCGCCCCGCCGCGCCGGTCAGCTGGAAGCGCTCCAGCAGCTCCGTCGCCCGCGCCCTGGCCTCCCGCCGCGGTATCCCCAGCAGGCGCCCGATCAGCAGCAGGTTCTCCGTGCCCGTCAGGTTCTCGTCGACCGCCGCGTACTGCCCGGTGAGGCCGATGAGCGAGCGCACGAGCCCCGCCTCGCGCACCACGTCGTGCCCGGCGACCGTGGCCCGGCCGGCATCGGGTTCCAGCAGCGTGGCGAAGATCCGCACCGCGGTGGTCTTCCCCGCCCCGTTCGGCCCCAGCAGCCCCAGCACCGTGCCGGTGCGGGCGGCGAGGTCCACGCCGGCCAGCGCCTCGGTCTCCTTGAACCGCTTGGCCAGGCCTTCCGCCTGGATCGCGTACGTCATGGAAGTGATCCCCTCGGCTCGGGTCGTACCGGCGGACGCCGGAGCACCGACGCCCACCTTCCCCACAACTGTGACGCACGCCACTGACATTCCGGACGACGGGGGACGCCCGGGGACAGGCGACGGGCGGCCGGAGCGCGGCCGAGGGTGACCGAGCACACGGCCCACGACACCGCGGCAAGGACGACAATGGCCTGTGTGATCACTTCGCCGCCACGAAGCGCCGCCGCCCACCGCCGTGCGGAGGCCACCCCGTACGTCGACCTCACCCGTGCGGAGTGGAGCGCGCTGCGCGAGAAGACGCCGCTCCCCCTGACGGCGGACGAGGTCGAGCGGCTCCGCGGCCTCGGTGACGTCATCGACCTCGACGAGGTCCGCGACATCTACCTCCCGCTCTCCCGCCTGCTCAACCTGTACGTGGGCGCCACCGCCAACCTCCGCGGCGCGCTCAACACGTTCCTCGGGGACGTCGGCCAGAAGAGCGCCCAGCGCGGCACCCCGTTCGTCATAGGGGTCGCCGGTTCGGTCGCCGTCGGCAAGTCCACCGTCGCCCGGCTCCTCCAGGCGCTCCTCGCCCGCTGGCCGGAGCACCCGCGCGTGGAGCTGGTCACGACCGACGGGTTCCTGCTCCCCATGAAGGAGCTCCAGGCGCGCGGCCTGATGTCCAGGAAGGGCTTCCCCGAGTCGTACGACCGGCGCGCCCTGACCCGGTTCGTCGCCGACATCAAGGCCGGCAAGGACGAGGTCACCGCGCCCGTCTACTCGCACCTGATCTACGACATCGTCCCCGGCCGGCGCCTCACGGTCCGGCGCCCGGACATCCTGATCGTCGAGGGCCTCAACGTCCTCCAGCCCGCGCTGCCCGGCAAGGACGGCCGCACCCGCGTCGGCCTGGCGGACTACTTCGACTTCTCCGTGTACGTCGACGCGCGCCCCGAGGACATCGAGGCCTGGTACCTGAATCGTTTCCGCAAGCTGCGCGCCACCGCGTTCCAGGACCCCTCCTCGTACTTCCGCAAGTACACGCAGGTCAGCGAGGAGGAGGCGCTCGACTACGCCCGTACCATGTGGCGGACGATCAACAAGGTGAATCTGCTGGAGAACGTCGCGCCGACGCGCGGGCGTGCCACCCTCGTCGTACGCAAGGGCCCGGACCACAAGGTCCAGCGGCTCTCCCTGCGCAAGCTCTGAGGCCCGAAAGCCGTGAAGGGACCGCGTCCGTGCTGCACCTGCGCCTGATCGTCCCGGCCGACCGCACCGACGAGGTGGTCGCCGCCATCGAGAAGACGGTCGGCACCACGCACCTCGTCGTCGTTCCCGGCGCCGCCCGCGACCCGGTGGGCGACCTGGTGCTGTGCGACGTGGCGCGGGAGGCGGGCGACGAGCTGATCTCCGGCCTGCGCGCCCTGGGGCTGGACCGGGACGGCTCGATCGCCGTCGAGGACATCGGCCTGTCGCTGTCGGAGCGCGCGAACCAGGCCGAGGAGGACGCGCCGGGCGAGGGCGCGGACGCCGTGCTGTGGGAGCAGCTCCAGGACGCCACGCACGAGGAGTCGACGCTCAGCGTGACGTATGTGGCGTTCCTGACGCTCGCCACGATGATCGCCGCCTGTGGTGTGGTGCTGGACAACGCGATCCTGGTCGTCGGCGCGATGGCCGTCGGCCCCGAGTTCGGCCCGCTCGCCGGTGTCTGTACGGCGCTGGTGCAGCGCCGGCCCCGGCTCGCCGGCCGGTCCCTGGTGGCGCTGCTCGTGGGCTTCGCGGCCGCCATGGGCCTGACGGTGCTGTTCAGCCTGGGCATGAACGCCACGGGCCTGTTCACCGAGGACATGCTGCACGGCGACCGGCCGAACACCGGGTTCGTCTACGCCCCCGACTGGTTCTCCTTCGTCGTCGGCCTCCTCGCGGGCGCCGCGGGCACCCTGTCGCTCACCTCGGCCAAGTCCGGCGCGCTGGTCGGGGTGGCCATCTCGGTCACCACCGTCCCGGCGGCGGCCAACGCGGCGGTGGCGCTGGCGTACGGCGACCTCGGCCAGACCAGGGGCTCGGTCGAGCAGCTGCTGCTGAACCTGCTCGCGATCGTCCTCGCCGGCACGCTGACGCTGCTGGCGCAGAAGTTCTTCTGGGCCCGGCAGCGCCGCCGCGGGCCGGTCAAGGCCTGAGCCACGCGAAGGGCGCCCCGCCGGTCGGTCGGCGGGGCGCCCTTCCTCGTACGCGTACGACCGCGGCTCAGCCCAGCGCGGACTTCACCACGTCGGCCAGCTCACCGGCGACCGAGCGGGCCTGCTCGATGTCGGCGGCCTCGACCATGACGCGCACCAGCGGCTCGGTGCCCGAGGGGCGCAGCAGGACGCGGCCGGTGGAGCCCAGCCGGCGCTCGGCGTCCGCGACGGCGGTCCCCAGCTCGGCGGAGGTCTTCACCCGCGACTTGTCGACGTCCTTGACGTTGATCAGCACCTGCGGCAGCCGCTCCATGACGCCGGCCAGGTCGGCCAGGGAACGCCCGGTCGCCGCCACGCGCGCGGCGAGCATCAGACCGGTGAGTGTGCCGTCGCCGGTGGTGGCGTGGTCCAGCACGATGACGTGCCCGGACTGCTCGCCGCCCAGCGCGTAGCCGTGCTCCTTCATCGACTCCAGGACGTAGCGGTCGCCGACCGCGGTCTGGACGAGCTGGAGGCCCTCGCGCTCCATGGCGAGCTTGAAGCCCAGGTTCGACATGACGGTCGCGACGACCGTGTCGCCGCGCAGCGTCCCGGCCTCGCGCATGGCGAGGGCGAGGACGGCGAGGATCTGGTCGCCGTCGACCTCGGCGCCCGTGTGGTCCACGGCCAGGCAGCGGTCGGCGTCGCCGTCGTGGGCGATGCCGAGGTCGGCGCCGTGCTCGACGACGGCGGCCTTCAGCATGCCGAGGTGCGTGGAGCCGCAGCCGTCGTTGATGTTGAGCCCGTCCGGGGTGGCGCCGATGGTGATGACCTCGGCCCCGGCCTGCTGGAACGCGGCGGGCGACACGCCGGACGCGGCGCCGTGCGCCTCGTCCAGGACGATCTTGAGGCCGTCGAGCCGGTTCGGCAGGACGCTCAGCAGGTGGGCGACGTACTGGTCGAAGCCCTCCTGGTAGTCGGCCACGCGGCCGACGCCCGCGCCGGTCGGCCGGTCCCACGGCTCACCGGTGCGGTGCTGCTCGTACACGGACTCGATGCGGTCCTCCAGCTCGTCGGCCAGCTTGTGGCCGCCGCGCGCGAAGAACTTGATGCCGTTGTCCGGCATCGCGTTGTGGCTGGCCGAGAGCATCACGCCCAGGTCGGCACCGAGCGCGCCCGTCAGGAACGCGACGGCCGGGGTGGGCAGCACGCCCACGCGCATGACGTCCACGCCCGCGCTCGCCAGGCCCGCCACGACGGCGGCCTCCAGGAACTCTCCCGACGCACGCGGGTCACGGCCGACCACGGCGGTCGGCCGGTGTCCTTCAAAGGTCCCCGCCTCGGCGAGCACGTGCGCCGCAGCGACCGACAGGCCGAGCGCCAGCTCCGCCGTCAGATCCGCGTTGGCGACACCGCGCACACCGTCCGTGCCGAAGAGTCGTCCCACAGCTGTCCTCCGAGTTACTCCGAAAAAGCAAGGTGAAGCGTATAGACGTACGCCCCGGCAGCACGAAAGGTGCCGCCGGGGCGTACGTACGAGCAGACCGAGCAGGCGTGATTAGCGCTTGCTGTACTGCGGGGCCTTACGGGCCTTCTTGAGACCGGCCTTCTTGCGCTCGACCGCGCGGTCGTCGCGGCTCAGGAAGCCGGCCTTCTTCAGCGGGCCGCGGTTGTTGTCCACGTCCGCCTCGTTCAGCGCGCGGGCCACGCCGAGGCGCAGGGCGCCGGCCTGGCCGGAGACGCCGCCACCCGAGATGCGGGCGATGACGTCGTAGCGGTTGTCGAGCTCGAGCACCTTGAAGGGCTCGTTGACTTCCTGCTGGTGCACCTTGTTCGGGAAGTAGTCCTCGAGGGTGCGACCGTTGATCTTCCACTTGCCGGTGCCCGGGACGATCCGGACGCGGGCGATGGCGTTCTTGCGGCGGCCCAGGCCGGCGGCCGGCTGCGGCTCGCCGAAGCGGGACGCGAGGGACTCCGAGGTGTACTCGCCCTCGACGGGGACCTCGGACTCGAAGGTGGTGACCTCGGCGTAGGTCTCCTCGCCCTCGATGGGGTTCTCAACAGTGGTCTCGGCCACGATGCTCCTCAGATTTCTTTCGTTCTTAGGGGGTGTGGCCGGAACTACTGCGCGACCTGGGTGATCTCGAACGGGACCGGCTGCTGGGCAGCGTGCGGGTGGTTCTCGCCCGCGTAGACCTTCAGCTTCGAGAGCATCTGACGGCCGAGGGAGTTCTTGGGGATCATGCCCTTGATGGCCTTCTCGACGGCCTTCTCGGGGTTCTTGTCCAGCAGCTCGTCGTAACGGACGGAGCGCAGACCACCCGGGTAGCCGGAGTGGCGGTAGGCCATCTTCTGGGTCCGCTTGTTGCCGGACAGGTGGACCTTGTCAGCATTGATGATGATGACGAAGTCGCCCATGTCCATGTGGGGCGCGTAGACGGGCTTGTGCTTACCCCGGAGGAGGTTCGCAGCCGTCGTCGCCAGACGACCCAGGACAACGTCCTGCGCGTCGATGATGTGCCACTGGCGAGTGACATCGCCGGGCTTGGGGCTGTACGTACGCACTTCGTAGCCTTCGCTTCTTCAGTGGATGGAGTCCAGACACACCTGAAGCGATCATGCAGCTGGGGCCTGCACTGCCGGGAACACCGCCCGTATGCGAGCCACTGGTAACTGCTCCAGGGAACTTGCGTAAGGGCTCTTCGCGTGAGAACGACGAAGCCGATACGCATAACAAACGGCAACAGTACCCGCGCCGCCCCCGACGGGTCAAAACGCCGCCGGCACCGGTCAGCGGGCCCGCTCCACCCGCCGCTCGTCCCACACCGGCTCCGGCGTCTCGCGCACCACGCCGTCCGAGCCGAAGACCAGGTAGCGGTCGAAGGCGCGGGCGAACCAGCGGTCGTGCGTGACCGCCAGCACCGTCCCCTCGTACGCCTCCAGCCCCACCTGGAGCGCCTCCGCCGACTCCAGGTCCAGGTTGTCCGTCGGCTCGTCCAGCAGCAGCGCGGTGGTGCCCGCCAGCTCCAGCAGCAGGATCTGGAACCGGGCCTGCTGCCCGCCCGAGAGCCGGTCGAAGACCTGGTCGCCCTGGCGCTCCAGCTCGTACCGCCGCAGCACCGACATCGCCCCTCCCCGGTCCCTGGCGTGCTCGGTCCACAAGATGTCCACCAGCGTCCGGCCCAGCAGCTCGGGGTGCGCGTGGGTCTGCGCGAAGTGCCCGGGCACCACCCGCGCGCCCAGCTTGAACGACCCGGTGTACGCCACCGACGCGTCGCCCGCCAGCAGCCGCAGGAAGTGCGACTTGCCCGACCCGTTCGACCCGAGGACCGCGACGCGCTCCCCGTAGAAGACCTCCAGGTCGAACGGCTTCATCAGCCCGGCCAGCTCCAGCCCGGCGCACGTCACCGCCCGCACCCCGGTCCGGCCGCCCCGCAGCCGCATCCGGATGTCCTGCTCGCGCGGCGGCTCCGGCGGCGGGCCGGCCTCCTCGAACTTCCGCAGCCGCGTCTGGGCCGCCGCGTACCGCGACGCCATCTCGTGGCTGACCGACGCCGCCTGCCGCAGGTTCACCACCAGCTTCTTGAGCTGGGCGTGCTTCTCCTCCCACCGGCGCTTCAGCTCCTCGAAGCGGGCGAACCGCTCCCGGCGGGCCTCGTGGAAGGTGGCGAAGCCACCGCCGTGCACCCACACGTCCGACCCGGCGGGGCCGGGCTCCACGGCGACGATCTTCTCCGCCGCCCGGGCCAGCAGCTCCCGGTCGTGCGACACGAACAGGACCGTCTTGCGGGTCTCGCCCAGCCGCTCCTCCAGCCACCGCTTGCCGGGGACGTCCAGATAGTTGTCCGGCTCGTCCAGCAGCAGGACCTCCTCCGGGCCGCGCAGCAGCGCCTCCAGCACCAGCCGCTTCTGCTCACCCCCGCTGAGCGTGCGCACCTCGCGGAACTGCGCCTTCTCGTACGGCACGCCCAGCGCGGCCATGGTGCACATGTCCCAGACCGTCTCGGCCTCGTACCCCCGCGCCTCCGCCCAGTCGCTCAGCGCCTGCGCGTACGCCATCTGCGCGGCCTCGTCGTCCACGGTCATGATCAGGTGCTCGGCCGCGTCCACCGCGGCCGCCGCCTCCCGGATCCGGGCCGGCGCGACCGACACCAGCAGGTCCCGCACGCTCCGCTCGTCCCGTACCGACCCGACGAACTGCGGCATCACACCGAGGCCGCCCGAGACGGTCACCGTCCCGCCGTGCGGCTGGAGGTCCCCCGAGATCAGCCGCAGCAGCGTCGTCTTGCCGGCCCCGTTGGCGCCGACGAGCGCCACGACCGCGCCCTCGCCCACCCGGAACGACACATCACCGAGCAGCGCCCGCCCGTCCGGCAGGAAGTACTCGACGTGCGCGACCTCTACATGTCCCATGACCGCATTGTCGCCGGGGGCCGGGCCCCGCCCCAACCGGTTTAGGATGCGCGGCATGAGCTTTGGGGGACCCCAGTGGCCGCAGCAGCCGCACGATCCGTACCAGCAGCACCAGCAGCCGACGGCGCAGACGCCGGACTGGAGCGCCCTCGCGGAGGCCTCGGCCGCCCGTACGCGCCGTAAGCGCCTGCTGCTGATCGGAGGCGCCGCGCTGGCGACCGCACTGGTGGGCACCCTGATCGCGACGGCCATCGTGTCCGCCAACAAGAAGGGCGACGACGGCGCCAACCTGGCGGACACCACCAGCGCCGCCCCGGAGCTACCCACGGACACCGCCAAGCCGCAGCCGTCGTTCTCCTCGGTGGCGCCCCCGCCGCCGCCGGACCCGATGGACTTCATCTCCAGCGCCGCCAAGGACAAGGCGCCGATCGGCCCGGACACCCTCTTCCCCGGCAAGAAGCTCACCATGGGCGACCGCGTCCACCGCAAGGGCGCCACCGCTTCCACCACCGACTGCGGCTCCGCCGCCGAGGACGGCCTCGGCGCGGTCCTGGAGCGCAACGGCTGCACGCGCGTGATCCGCGCCACGTACGAACGGGACGGCGTCGCCGTCACGGTGGGCGTCGCGCTCTTCGACACCGAGGCGGCCGCCCTGAAGGCCAAGGAGCAGGCGGTGGGGAGCGTCGTCCCGCTCGCCGGGTCCGGCGTCAAGGGCTTCTGCCAGTCCCAGACCGTGTGCCTGCGCCGCACGAACACGCTCGGCCGGTACGCCTACTTCACCCAGGCGGGCTTCACCAGCGGCAAGAAGGTCACCACGGGCGAGAAGGCGGTCTACAAGGCCAGCGACGACCTCGCGGCCTTCACCTTCAACCAGATCTACGCCCGCGGCCGCACCCAGGCCTCAGCAGCAGCCACCGCTCCGGCCGCCGGAGGGCAGTGACCGCTTGTTGCGGGCCTCCAGGTTCCGGGCGGCCAGCAGCTCGTCGGCCGGGTAGCCGACCTCCTCCAGCGTGAGCCCGTGCGGCCGTACGACGTGGACGGCCGAGTCCCGCACGCCCGCCGCCAGCACCTTGCCCGGCCAGTCCGCCGGCCGGTGCCCGTCACCGACGAACAGCAGCGCGCCGACCAGCGAGCGGACCATGTTGTGGCAGAAGGCGTCCGCCTTGACGGTGGCCTCCAGCACGCCGGAGGGCAGCCGCTCCCAGCGCAGCTCCTGGAGGGTGCGGATCGTCGTGGCGCCCTCGCGCTTCTTGCAGTACGCGGCGAAGTCGTGCTCGCCCACCAGGGCCTCGGCGGCGGCGTTCATGGCGTCGACGTCCAGCGGCCAGTCGTGCCACAGGATGTGCCCGCGCAGCAGCGGGTCGACGCCGCCGGGGGTGTCGGTCACGCGGTACGCGTAGCGGCGCCAGATCGCCGAGAACCGGGCGTTGAACCCGCTGGGCGCCTCCTCGACCCGCCACACCCGCACGTCGTGCGCCAGCCGCCCGGCCAGCCGCCGCAGCAGCTTGTCCCGGTGCTCGGCCCACACCGCCTCCGGCAGGTCGACGTGCGCGACCTGGCCGCGCGCGTGGACGCCCGCGTCGGTCCGCCCGGCGACGGTCAGCTCGTACGTCTCGGACGACCGCGTCACCGTGCGCAGCGCGTCCTCGATGTCGCCCTGCACGGTCCGCTGCCCGCCGGCCTGCTTGGCCCAGCCGTGGAAGTCCTTGCCGTCGTACGACAGGTCCAGCCGCACCCGTACGAAACCGGGCTCCACCTCATCGCTCACGCGACCCATCCTCTCAAGTGGCCTCTCACGCCGAACGGGCCCGCCCCCCGCGAGGGGGACGGGCCCGTCCGTACAGCCTTCAGAACGCGGTTCAGGCGTCCTTGGACTCTTCGGCCGGAGCCTCGTCGGCCTTGGTGTCCTCGGCCTTGGCGGCCTCGTCGGACTCCTTGACGGCGCGCTTGGTGGCGGCCTCGGCCTCGGCGACGGTCGCCTTCTTGGCGATCTCGCCCTCGACCAGCTCGATCACGGCCATCGGGGCGTTGTCGCCACGACGGTTGCCGATCTTCGTGATGCGGGTGTAGCCACCCGGGCGCTCGGCGTAGCGCGGAGCGATCTCGGTGAAGAGCGTGTGGACGATGCCCTTGTCCGTGATCGTCTGCAGCACCAGGCGACGGTTGTGGATGTCGCCCTTCTTCGCCTTGGTGATCAGGCGCTCGGCGACCGGACGCAGGCGGCGGGCCTTGGCCTCGGTCGTGGTGATGCGGCCGTGCTCGAAGAGCGACTTCGCGAGGTTCGCGAGGAGCAGCTTCTCGTGCGCGGCGCTGCCGCCCAGACGGGCACCCTTGGCGGGCTTCGGCATGGTGTTTCTCCTTGTGATCTGCCCCGGCCGTGTCAGGTACCGGGGTCAGGGCCCCGCAGGCGGTCGCCTGCGGGCAGCAATCAGTACTGCTCGGTCTCGACGAAGCCCGCGTCCGCGTCGTCGTCGGCGCCGAAGGCGTCGGCGGCGGCGGTCGGGTCGAATCCGGGCGGGCTGTCCTTCAGGGCCAGGCCCATGCCGGCCAGCTTCGCCTTGACCTCGTCGATCGACTTCGCACCGAAGTTGCGGATGTCGAGCAGGTCGGCCTCGGAGCGCGCCACGAGCTCACCCACGGAGTGGATGCCCTCGCGCTTGAGGCAGTTGTACGAACGAACGGTGAGCTCGAGCTCCTCGATCGGCAGCGCCAGGTCGGCGGCCAGGGCGGCGTCCGTCGGGGACGGGCCCATGTCGATGCCCTCGGCGTCGATGTTGAGCTCGCGGGCCAGGCCGAACAGCTCGACCAGGGTCTTGCCGGCCGACGCCATGGCGTCGCGCGGGCGCATGGCCTGCTTGGTCTCGACGTCGACGATCAGCTTGTCGAAGTCGGTGCGCTGCTCGACACGGGTCGCCTCGACCTTGTACGTGACCTTGAGCACCGGCGAGTAGATGGAGTCGACCGGGATACGGCCGATCTCCTGGCCCACCTGCTTGTTCTGGACGGCGGAGACGTAGCCGCGACCGCGCTCGACGGTCAGCTCCATCTCCAGCTTGCCCTTGCCGTTCAGCGTGGCGAGCACCAGGTCGGGGTTGTGCACCTCGACACCGGCCGGCGGGGCGATGTCGGCGGCGGTGACCAGGCCGGGGCCCTGCTTGCGCAGGTACATCACGACCGGCTCGTCGTGCTCCGAGGAGACGACCAGCTGCTTGATGTTGAGGATGAGGTCGGTGACGTCCTCCTTGACGCCCGGCACGGTGGTGAACTCGTGCAGGACGCCGTCGATGCGGATGGACGTGACGGCCGCACCCGGGATCGAGGAGAGGAGCGTACGGCGGAGGGAGTTGCCGAGCGTGTAGCCGAAGCCCGGCTCCAGGGGCTCGATGACGAACCGCGAGCGGTACTCGTCGACGACCTCTTCGGTCAGCGAGGGACGCTGAGCGATAAGCATGGTGTGTTTCCTTCAGTCGTGGACGCCCGCTATTTGACGTCCTCTGGTACTGCAAGGGTACGGGCGGCACGCCCCCGAAGAGCCGTACCGCCCGATTCCGTGCGCGAGCAACCGTGCGTCAGACGCGGCGGCGCTTCGGCGGACGGCAGCCGTGCTGCGAATTCCCGGGGGACGACCCCCGGACCCCCAGCAGACCGCCGACCCGCCCGTCAGCAGCCGTGCGTCAGACGCGGCGGCGCTTCGGCGGACGGCAGCCGTTGTGCGGGGTGGGGGTGACGTCCTGGATCGAACCCACCTCGAGGCCGGTGGCCTGGAGGGAGCGGATCGCGGTCTCACGGCCGGAGCCGGGACCCTTGACGAAGACGTCGACCTTGCGCATGCCGTGCTCCTGCGCGCGGCGGGCGGCCGACTCGGCGGCCATCTGCGCGGCGAAGGGGGTGGACTTGCGCGAGCCCTTGAAGCCGACGTGGCCGGCGGAGGCCCAGGAGATCACGTTGCCCGAGGGGTCCGTGATCGAGACGATCGTGTTGTTGAACGTGCTCTTGATGTGGGCGTGCCCGTGAGCGACGTTCTTCTTTTCCTTGCGGCGCACCTTCTTGGCAGCGCCCTGACGACCCTTGGGGGGCATCTATAACTCCTACGGGAGGTGGTCGGTCCTACAGCGAAGACCGCTTGATCAAGCGTCCGCTGAGGACTACTTCTTGCCCGGCTTCTTCTTACCGGCGATGGCGCGACGCGGGCCCTTGCGGGTACGAGCGTTCGTGCTGGTGCGCTGACCGTGCACGGGCAGGCCACGACGGTGGCGGATGCCCTGGTAGCACTGGATCTCGATCTTGCGGCGGATGTCGCCCTGGATCTCGCGGCGGAGGTCACCCTCGGTCCGGAGGTTGGCGTCCACGTACTCGCGGATCTTGACCAGGTCCTCCTCGGACAGGTCACGAACGCGGGTGTTGGGGTTCACGCCGGTGGAGGCGAGAATCTCCTTGGAACGGGTACGCCCGATACCGAAGACGTAGGTGAGTGCGATCTCCACACGCTTTTCGCGCGGGATGTCAACACCGGAAACGCGTGCCATTCAATGGCTCCTGTGTGTTCGGGGGTCTTCCGCAAAGCCGCTCCCGACCGCCGTATGAGGTACGAATCGGGTCCCCGGCCCCCGCCGGAGGTGCCGCCGACCCTTGCGGGCTGGGCGGGCTCTGCGTATGTACGAATTTGCTCGCGTCGCGCGAAGAACTGCTTCAGGTGCAGGTCGGCGTGCGTCAGCCCTGGCGCTGCTTGTGGCGCAGGTTGTCGCAGATGACCATGACCCGGCCGTGACGGCGGATCACCTTGCACTTGTCGCAGATCTTCTTGACGCTCGGCTTGACCTTCATGGGATGTGAGGTTCTCCGGGTCAGTGCCACCACCCCGCGGACGGGGCGCGACAAGATCTACTTGTATCGGTAGACGATCCGGCCACGCGTCAGGTCGTACGGAGACAGCTCCACGACGACCCGGTCGTCCGGGAGGATACGGATGTAGTGCATCCGCATCTTGCCGGAGATGTGCGCGAGGACCTTGTGACCGTTCTGGAGCTCCACCTTGAACATGGCGTTCGGCAGGGACTCGATCACGGTGCCCTCAATTTCGATGGCACCTTGCTTCTTGGCCACGCTTCGCCCTTCGAATCGGCTACCTTGATCGACTCCCGCTCACCGCGTGCGGACACACGGGTACACGAGAGCCGACGCATCAGTCTACGTCAGGCCCCTGGAAAACACGAATCCGGTAGCTTGCCCACCGCCGGTGATCGTTACCCCCGCGCGCGGAAGCACACCCCCGGCCCCGGCCCGGCCGCCGACGGCTGCCGTCAGGCCAGCGGGTCCGGGGCTGCCGTGACGCCCAGCTCGGCGAGCTTCGCCTTGCCGCCGTCGGGGGACGTGAGGACCAGGGGGCCCTCCTCGGTGAGGGCGACCGAGTGCTCCCAGTGGGAGGACCAGGTGCCGTCCGTCGTGATGACGGTCCAGTCGTCCTCCAGCACCTCCGTGCGCGGGGTGCCGAGCGACACCATCGGCTCGATCGCCAGGCAGAAGCCGGGCACCAGCTTGGGGCCCTTGCCGCGCTTGCGGGTGACGTAGTTCAGCAGGTGCGGGTCCATGTGCATCTCGGTGCCGATGCCGTGGCCGCCGTAGTCCTCGATGATCCCGAACTTGCCCAGGCTGTGCTCGCCCGTCGACGGGCGCGGCTGGCGGCGGATGTAGGACTCGATCGCCCTGGAGATGTCCATCAGCCGGTTGCCGTTGCGCATCGCGGCGATGCCCGCCCACATCGACTCCTCGGTCACCCGGGAGAGCTCGATCAGCTCCGGGGCGTGACCGGAGCCCACGAACGCCGTGTAGGCGGCGTCACCGTGCCAGCCGTCGACGATCGCGCCGCAGTCGATGGAGATGATGTCGCCGTCCTTCAGGACGACGTCGTCGCTGGGGATGCCGTGGACGACGACCTCGTTCACCGACGTGCAGATCGTGGCGGGGAAGCCGCCGTACCCCAGGAAGTTCGACTTCGCCCCGTGGTCGGCGATCACCTTCCGCGCGACCTCGTCCAGGTCCTTCGTCGTCGCGCCCGGCACCGCGGCCTCGCGCGTCGCCGCGTGGATGGCGGCGACGACCAGCCCCGCCTCGCGCATCTTCGCGATCTGCTCGGGAGTCTTGATCTGCACCATGACGGCTGACGCCTTTCCAAGGGAGTACGGGGTGACCTCACAACGATACGGCGGTACGACAGCGGCCGCGGCGCCCCGAAGGGCACCGCGGCCGTCGTACGGAAGCCGGCGGGGTACTACGCGGCCTGCTCGCCCCGCAGCGCCGCCATCGCGCGGCCGGTCACCTCGTCGACCTTGCCGAGCGCGGAGATGGTGACCACCAGGCCCTGGGCCTTGTAGTAGTCGATGATCGGCTCGGTCTGCGTGTGGTAGACCTCGAGCCGCCTGCGGACCGTCTCCTCGGAGTCGTCACCGCGCTGGTACAGCTCGCCGCCGCACACGTCGCAGACGCCCTCGGTCTTCGGCGGGGTGTAGGTCACGTGGAAGACGTGCTTGTCGTTGTTGCGGCACAGCCGGCGGCCGGCGATCCGCTTCACGACCTCGTCCTCGGGG
The DNA here is from genome assembly GCF_009739905.1 of Streptomyces ficellus. Classification (NCBI taxonomy): domain Bacteria; kingdom Bacillati; phylum Actinomycetota; class Actinomycetes; order Kitasatosporales; family Streptomycetaceae; genus Streptomyces; species Streptomyces ficellus. The sequence goes on from NZ_CP034279.1 coordinate 2,959,078, forward strand.
ACCTCCAGGTCGAGCACCGCGTCGAGCTTCATGTTCCCGGCCCGGAGCATGACGTCGAGCGCCTCGGCCTGCGACACGTTCCGGGGGAAGCCGTCCAGCAGGAAGCCGTTCACGGCGTCCGGGTGCTCCATGCGGTCCTTGGCCATGCCGATGGTGACCTCGTCGGGCACCAGCTCGCCGGCGTCCATGTAGGACTTGGCCTTCAGCCCCAGCTCCGTGCCCTGGCTGATGTTGGCTCGGAACAGGTCGCCCGTGGAGATGTGCGGGATCGACAGGTTCTTGGCAAGGAACGCGGCCTGCGTTCCCTTGCCCGCACCGGGCGGTCCGACGAGGACGATTCGCATCAGCGGAGGAACCCTTCGTAATTGCGCTGCTGGAGCTGGCTCTCGATCTGCTTCACGGTCTCCAGCCCCACACCCACGATGATGAGGATGCTCGTCCCGCCGAACGGGAAGTTGGCATTGGCGCCACCGAAGCCTGCCAACGCCATCGTCGGCACAAGAGCGATCAGACCCAGATACAGCGAGCCCGGCCAGGTGATCCGGTTGAGCACGTAGCTCAAGTACTCAGCAGTAGGTCGACCAGCCCGGATACCCGGGATGAAGCCACCATACTTCTTCATGTTGTCCGCGACTTCCTCGGGGTTGAACGAGATCGCCACATAGAAGAAGGCGAAGAAGACGATCAACAGGAAGTAGACGGTGATGTAGTAGGGGTGGTCACCCTTGACGAAGTGGGCTTCGATCCAGGTCTTCCAGCCGGAGGTGCCGCTGGAGAACTGCGCGATCAGGGCCGGGATGTAGAGCAGCGACGAGGCGAAGATGACAGGAATCACACCTGCCTGGTTCACCTTGAGCGGGATGTACGTGGACGTACCGCCGTAGGACCTGCGGCCGATCATGCGCTTCGCGTACTGCACCGGGATGCGGCGCTGGGCCTGCTCGACGAAGACCACCAGGGCCACCATCACGAAGCCGATCAGGATGACCGTGCCGAACTCGATCCAGCCCTGCGCGAGCTTGCCGCTGACCTTGATGGCCCACAGGGCGCCCGGGAAGCCGGCGGCGATCGAGATGAACATCAGGATCGACATGCCGTTGCCGATGCCGCGGTCGGTGACGAGCTCACCGAGCCACATGACGACGGCGGTGCCCGCGGTCATGGTGATGACCATCAGGATGGTGACGAAGATCGAGCGGTCCGGGACGACCTGGCCGGCCACCGTGCAGCCGCTGAACAGCGCGCCGGTGCGGGCGGTCGCCACGAGGCCGGTGCCCTGGAGGATCGCGAGGGCGATCGTCAGGTACCGCGTGTACTGCGTGATCTTGGCCGTACCCGCCTGGCCCTCCTTCTTGAGGGCTTCCAGACGCGGGATGACGACGGTCAGCAGCTGCAGGATGATGCTCGCCGTGATGTACGGCATGATGCCGAGCGCGAAGATGGTGATCTGCAGAAGCGCCCCGCCGCTGAACAGGTTCACCAGGCCCAGCAGGCTGTTGCCGCCCTTGCTGGCCTCGTCCACGCACTGCTGGACGGACTGGTAGTCGACACCGGGGACGGGGATGTGGGCCCCGAGCCGGTAGATCACGATGATGCCCAGCGTGAAGAGCAGCTTCTTGCGCAGGTCGGGCGTCTTGAACGCCCGGGCGAACGCGGTGAGCACGGTGCCTCCTGCGACCCCCGCGTTACGCGCGTGAGGGTGACGGTTTGGTAAGTGAGTAGATACAAACACGGCAGCCTTACGCCACGGGGGCAGACTGCCGGGACACTAACAGCGGCTACCATACCCGGCCGTCACGCCCGCGTGAAACGTCGCTGAGGCACGTCAACCACGGGTAAGGCCGATCCCTCCTTGGCGACCGGTCACCCGGTCCCCCACCCAGGGCAACGACCGAGGGCCGCAGTTGATGCCGGACCGTGTGGCGCCTTCGTGAAGATGTCCGAAAGACGCCGTGCGGCGACGGAACGGACGACGGGCGGACGACGGCGCGGACGACGAGGGCGGACATGGCGAAAAAGAGCCTGGCCGACGCCCACGAGGGGCGCCGGCCAGGCTCTCTGCCGTTCGGTGTCCGTCAGGACGAGGCTCAGACGAGCTCGGTGACGGTGCCGCCGGCGGCGGTGATCTTCTCCTTGGCGGAGCCGGAGACGGCGTCGACCGTCACCTGCAGCGCCACGGAGATCTCGCCCTGGCCCAGGACCTTGACGAGGCTGTTCTTGCGCACGGCACCCTTGTCGACCAGGTCGGCAACGGTGACCTCGCCACCCTGCGGGTACAGGGCCGCGAGCTTGTCCAGGTTCACGACCTGGTACTCGGTGCGGAACGGGTTCTTGAAGCCCTTCAGCTTCGGGAGACGCATGTGGAGGGGCATCTGCCCACCCTCGAAGCGCTCCGGAACCTGGTAACGGGCCTTGGTGCCCTTGGTACCACGACCGGCCGTCTTACCCTTCGACGCCTCACCACGACCCACACGGGTCTTGGCGGTCTTGGCGCCCGGGGCGGGACGGAGGTTGTGGACCTTCAGCGGGTTCTGCTCCGCCATGTCAGTCGACCTCCTCGACCGTCACGAGGTGGCGGACGGTGTGCACCATTCCGCGGAACTCGGGGCGGTCCTCCTTGACGACCACGTCACCCAGGCGCTTGAGGCCCAGGGAACGCAGGGTGTCGCGGTGGTTCTGCTTGCTGCCGATGTACGACTTCGTCTGCGTGACCTTGAGGCGAGCCATTACGCACCCGCCCCTGCACGCGCACGCAGGAGAGCCGCGGGGGCGACGTCCTCGAGGGGCAGACCACGGCGGGCCGCGATCTCCTCGGGACGCTGCAGACCCTGGAGGGCCGCCACGGTCGCGTGCACGATGTTGATCGCGTTGTCGGAGCCCAGGGACTTCGACAGGATGTCGTGGACGCCGGCGCACTCGAGAACGGCGCGCACCGGGCCACCGGCGATCACACCGGTACCGGGGGAAGCAGGCTTGAGCAGGACGACGCCCGCGGCCTTCTCACCCTGGATGGGGTGCGGGATGGTGCCCTGGATACGGGGGACCTTGAAGAAGTGCTTCTTGGCCTCCTCCACACCCTTGGCGATGGCGGCCGGCACCTCCTTGGCCTTGCCGTAACCGACACCCACGGTGCCGTCACCGTCGCCCACCACGACCAGCGCGGTGAAGCTGAAGCGACGACCACCCTTCACAACCTTGGCGACGCGGTTGATCGCGACAACGCGCTCAACGTACGCGGTCTTCTCGGCGGCAGCAGCGCCGCCGTCACGGCCCTTCCGGTCCCGCCGCTCGCCGCCACCGGCACCGCTTCCGCGGCGCTGGGGTCCAGCCATTGGAATTACCTCTCTTCGTTTTCCGCTGAGCTACGGAACCGGCTCAGAACTTGAGCCCGGCTTCGCGGGCGGCGTCCGCCAGGGCGGCGATGCGCCCGGCGTACTGGTTGCCGCCACGGTCGAACACGACAGCCTCGATGCCGGCAGCCTTGGCACGCTCGGCCACGAGCTGGCCGACCTGCTTCGCCTTAGCCGACTTGTCGCCTTCGCCGCCGCGGATGGACGCGTCCAGGGTGGACGCCGACGCGAGGGTGTGACCCGCGATGTCGTCGATGACCTGAGCGGTGATGCCGCGGTTGGAACGCGTGACGACCAGGCGCGGACGCTCGGTCGTACCCGCGATCTTCTTGCGGATGCGGATGTGGCGACGCTTCAGAGCAGCGCCCTTGTAGGCCTTGCCCTTGGCAATCTTCACGCCGTATGCCATGGCTTACTTACCAGCCTTTCCGACCTTGCGGCGGATGACCTCACCCGCGTACTTCACGCCCTTGGCCTTGTAGGGGTCGGGCTTGCGAAGCTTGCGGATGTTCGCGGCGACCTCGCCGACCTTCTGCTTGTCGATGCCCTCGACCGAGAACTTGGTCGGCGACTCGACCTTGAAGGAGATCCCCTCGGGGGCCTCCACCAGGATCGGGTGGCTGTAGCCGAGCTGGAACTCCAGGTTGGAGCCCTTCGCGGCCACGCGGTAACCGACACCGCTGATCTCGAGCGCCTTCGTGTACCCCTTGGTCACACCGGTGATCATGTTGGCCACCAGCGTGCGGGACAGGCCGTGAAGGGCCTTGTTCTGACGCTCGTCGTTCGGACGGGTGACGTTGAGAACGCCGTCCTCGCCCTTAACGATCTCGATCGGCGCGGCGACGGTGTGGCTCAGGGTGCCCTTGGAACCCTTCACCGTGACCGTGCGGCCCTCGATGGTGACGTCCACGCCGGCGGGAACCGTGATGGGGAGCTTGCCGATACGCGACATTGGCTTTTCCTCCGTTCCCGACTACCAGACGTAGGCGAGGACTTCCCCACCCACGCCCTTCTTCTGCGCCTGCTGGCCGGTCAGGAGGCCGTGGGACGTGGAGATGATCGCCACGCCCAGACCGCCGAGGACCTTCGGCAGGTTGGTGGACTTCGCGTAAACCCGCAGACCGGGCTTCGAGATCCGCTTGATGCCCGCGATGGAGCGCTCACGGTTCGGACCGAACTTCAGCTCGAGGACGAGGTTCTTGCCGACCTCGGCGTCCTCGACCTTCCAGCCCGTGATGAAGCCCTCCTGCTGGAGGATTTCCGCGATGTGAGACTTGATCTTGCTGTGCGGCATCGTCACGGAGTCGTGGTACGCCGAGTTCGCGTTACGCAGACGAGTCAGCATGTCTGCGATGGGATCAGTCATGGTCATGAATTGGCCTTCGGCCTCTCTCGCCGGGGTTTCCTGTATGCGCCATCCCTCTCCCCGCTCATGGGCGGGACGGGTGCGGTGCGGGGACCTACGGCGTAGTAAGTCGTACGGGCGGCAGGCGCCCAACCCCACAAGCCTACGGCATGCGGGTGTGGGCTCCTGCCGACCAGATGCTTACCGAGAGACTCCGGAATCCCTGATGAAGGGGATTACCAGGAGCTCTTGGTCACGCCCGGCAGCTCGCCACGGTGAGCCATCTCACGGAGGCACACGCGGCACAGGCCGAACTTGCGGTAGACGGAGTGCGGACGACCGCAGCGCTGGCAGCGGGTGTACGCGCGCACGCCGAACTTGGGCTTGCGGGCAGCCTTCGCGATGAGAGCCTTCTTCGCCATCTCGCTTACGCCTCCTTGAACGGGAAGCCGAGGTGACGGAGGAGCGCACGGCCCTCTTCGTCGTTGGTCGCCGTGGTCACCACGGTGATGTCCATACCCCGGACACGGTCGATCTTGTCCTGGTCGATCTCGTGGAACATGACCTGCTCCGTGAGACCGAAGGTGTAGTTGCCACGGCCGTCGAACTGCTTGGGGGACAGGCCGCGGAAGTCGCGGATGCGCGGAAGCGCCAGCGACAGGGTGCGGTCCAGGAACTCCCACATGCGGTCGCCACGGAGCGTGACGTGGGCACCGATCGGCTGGCCCTCACGCAGCTTGAACTGCGCGATGGACTTGCGGGCCTTGGTGACGGCCGGCTTCTGACCGGTGATCGTGGTGAGGTCCTTGATGGCACCCTCGATCAGCTTGGAGTCGCGGGCGGCGTCGCCCACACCCATGTTGACCACGATCTTGACGAGGCCGGGAACCTGCATGACGTTCTCGTACGAGAACTCCTCACGCAGCTTGCCCGCGATCTCCTCGCGGTACTTCGTCTTGAGACGCGGAGTGGTGGTGGTAGCCATCAGATGTCCTCACCCGTCCGCTTGGCAACGCGGATCTTGTTGCCCTCGTCGTCGAAGCGGTAACCGACGCGCGTGACGACCTTGTTGCCGTCCTTCTCCACGACGAGCTGAACGTTGCTCACGTGGATGGGGGCCTCGGTCGTGACGATGCCACCGGTCTGGGAACCGCGAGCGGTCTGACCGGCCTTGGTGTGCTTCTTGACCCGGTTGACACCCTCGACCAGGACACGGTCCTCGCGGGGGAAGGCCGCGATGACCTTGCCCTGCTTGCCCTTGTCCTTACCGGTGATGACCTGGACCAGGTCGCCCTTCTTGATCTTCATGCTTACAGCACCTCCGGCGCGAGCGAGATGATCTTCATGAACTTCTTCTCGCGCAGCTCACGGCCCACGGGGCCGAAGATACGGGTGCCGCGAGGGTCGCCGTCGTTCTTCAGAATGACGGCGGCGTTCTCGTCGAAGCGGATGTACGAGCCGTCCTGGCGGCGGCGCTCCTTGACGGTGCGAACGATGACCGCCTTGACGACGTCACCCTTCTTCACGTTGCCACCGGGGATCGCGTCCTTGACGGTGGCGACGATGACGTCACCGATGCCCGCGTAGCGGCGACCGGAACCACCGAGAACACGGATGCAAAGGATCTCCTTGGCACCAGTGTTGTCGGCGACACGCAGTCGCGACTCCTGCTGGATCACGTCTATCTCCTGATTGTCTGCCGGTTCCCGGCAGGGGCTCCTCCGGAGAGGTCGGCCCCTGCCGAGCCTGGCGGAACGAACTCGGGGGAAACCCCCCGAGCGATTACTTGGCCTTCTCGAGGATCTCGACGACGCGCCAGCGCTTGCTCGCGGACAGCGGCCGGGTCTCCATCAGGAGGACACGGTCGCCGACACCCGCGGCGTTCTGCTCGTCGTGCGCCTTGAGCTTGTTCGTACGGCGGATGACCTTGCCGTACAGCGCGTGCTTGACGCGGTCCTCGACGGCGACGACGACGGTCTTGTCCATCTTGTCGCTGACGACCAGACCCTCACGGGTCTTGCGGAAACCGCGAGCGGTCTTCTCTTCAGTCACGTTGTTCTCGCTCATCAGGCGCTCTCCACCGTCTCGATGCCCAGCTCACGCTCGCGCATCAGGGTGTAGATCCGGGCGATGTCCTTACGGACGGACTTGAGCCGACCGTGGTTCTCGAGCTGCCCGGTCGCCGCCTGGAAGCGGAGGTTGAACAGCTCTTCCTTGGCCTCGCGGAGCTTGGCAACAAGCTCCTCGTTGCCCAGCTCGCGCAGCTCGGACGCCTTGGTACCGGCCGACATCACGCTTCACCTGCCTCGCGCTTGACGATCCGGCACTTCATCGGCAGCTTGTGGGCCGCGCGAGTCAGAGCCTCACGTGCAATCTTCTCGTTCGGGTAGGACAGCTCGAACATGACCCGGCCCGGGTGCACGTTCGCGACCCACCACTCGGGGGAACCCTTACCGGAACCCATGCGGGTCTCGGCGGGCTTCTTCGTCAGCGGGCGGTCCGGGTAGATGTTGATCCAGACCTTGCCGCCACGCTTGATGTGGCGGGTCATCGCGATACGAGCCGCCTCGATCTGGCGGTTGGTCACGTACGCCGGAGTCATGGCCTGGATGCCGTACTCGCCGAACGCAACCGTCGTACCACCCTTGGCCATACCGCGGCGCTTGGGGTGGTGCTGCTTGCGGTGCTTGACCCTACGGGGGATCAGCATTTCGGTCAGGCCTCCGTTCCGGTGCTCTCAGCAGCCGGAGCGGCGGCGGGAGCCTCGGCCTTGGGGGCCTCGGCAGCCTGAGCCTGCTGCGGCTTGCGACCGCGTCCGCCACGCTCGCCACCGCGGCCACCGCGGCCGGCCGGGCGGTCAGCGCCACCACGGGCCGGGCGGTTGCCCGCACGGGCAGCAGCGTTCTCGGCGCGGACCTCGGCGATGTTCTTGACGTCGCCCTTGTAGATCCAGACCTTCACGCCGATGCGGCCGAAGGTCGTCTTGGCCTCGAAGAAGCCGTACTCGACGTTCGCGCGCAGCGTGTGCAGCGGCACACGACCCTCGCGGTAGAACTCCGAGCGGGACATCTCGGCGCCGCCGAGACGGCCACCACACTGGATCTTGATGCCCTTGGCGCCCGCCTTCATGGCCGACTGCATGCTCTTGCGCATGGCACGGCGGAAGGAGACGCGGGAGGACAGCTGCTCCGCCACGGCCTGGGCCACGAGCTGAGCGTCGACCTCGGGGTTCTTGACCTCGAGGATGTTCAGCTGGACCTGCTTGCCCGTGAGCTTCTCGAGGTCACCGCGGATGCGGTCGGCCTCGGCGCCACGGCGGCCGATGACGATGCCGGGACGAGCGGTGTGGATGTCCACCCGCACGCGGTCACGGGTGCGCTCGATCTCCACCTTCGAGATGCCGGCGCGCTCCATGCCGGACGTCATCATCCGACGGATGGCGACGTCTTCCTTGACGTAGTCCTTGTACAGCTTGTCGGCGTACCAACGCGACTTGAAGTCGGTGGTGATGCCGAGCCGGAACCCGTGCGGGTTTACCTTCTGGCCCATTACCGGGTTCCTTCCTTGCTGCTGACGACCACGGTGATGTGGCTGGTCCGCTTGCGGATCCGGTAGGCACGGCCCTGGGCACGCGGACGGAACCGCTTCAGGGTCGGGCCCTCGTCGACGTACGCCTCGCTGATGTACAGCGAAGAGGCGTCCGTGTGGTCGTAGTTGTGCGCGGCGTTGGCGATGGCGCTGTCCAGCACCTTGCCGACCGGCACGCTCGCGGCCTGCGGGGCGAAACGCAGGACCGCCTGAGCCTCCGTGGCGTCCATGCCACGGATGAGGTCCACCACGCGGCGGGCCTTCATGGGCGTGACGCGGATGTACCGCGCCTGGGCCCTGGCTTCCATGGTTGTCCCTTCGGTGTTAGTCATAGTCGATTCCACCCCGCCTTAGCGGCGCTTCGACTTCCGGTCGTCCTTGACGTGACCCCGGAAGGTGCGCGTCGGCGAGAACTCGCCGAGCTTGTGGCCGACCATCGACTCGGTGACGAACACCGGGATGTGGGTCTTGCCGTTGTGCACCGCGATCGTGTGGCCGAGCATGGCCGGGACGATCATCGAGCGGCGGGACCAGGTCTTGATGACGTTCTTGGTGCCGGCTTCGTTCTGCGAATCCACCTTCTTGATCAGGTGGTCGTCGACGAAGGGCCCCTTCTTGAGACTGCGCGGCATCTAAACCCGCTCCTAGCGCTTCTTGTTCGTCTTGCGGCGGCGGACGATGTACTTGTTGCTCGCCTTCTTGGGAGAACGAGTACGACCCTCCTTCTGACCCCACGGGGAGACCGGGTGGCGACCACCGGAGGTCTTGCCCTCACCACCACCGTGCGGGTGGTCAACCGGGTTCATCGCCACACCGCGGACGGTCGGGCGGACGCCCAGCCAGCGCTTGCGGCCGGCCTTGCCCCAGTTGATGTTCGACTGCTCGGCGTTGCCGACCTCGCCGATCGTGGCGCGGCAGCGGACGTCGACGAGACGGATCTCGCCGGACGGCATGCGCAGGTGGGCCATCTGGCCCTCCTTCGCGAGCAGCTGCACGGAGGCACCCGCGGAGCGGGCGAACTTGGCGCCACCGCCGGGACGGAGCTCGATCGCGTGGATCGTGGTACCGACCGGGATGTTGCGGATGGCCAGGTTGTTGCCGGGCTTGATGTCGGCGCCGGGGCCGTTCTCGACCCGGTCGCCCTGGTTCAGGCCACGCGGAGCGATGATGTAGCGCTTCTCGCCGTCCACGTAGTGGAGGAGCGCGATGCGCGCGGTGCGGTTGGGGTCGTACTCGATGTGAGCGACCTTGGCCGGCACGCCGTCCTTGTCGTGACGACGGAAGTCGATCACGCGGTAGGCGCGCTTGTGGCCACCGCCCTGGTGACGGACGGTCACACGACCGGTGTTGTTACGGCCGCCCTTGCTGTGCAGGGGGCGGACCAGCGACTTCTCCGGCGTGGACCGCGTGATCTCGACAAAGTCGGCGACGCTGGAGCCACGACGGCCCGGAGTCGTCGGCTTGTACTTGCGGATACCCATTTCTCAGTCCTCGTCCGATATTCGGACGATCCAGACCGCCGTCAGGCGGTCGGACCGCCGAAGATGTCGATACGGTTGCCCTCAGCAAGGGTCACGATGGCGCGCTTGGTGTTGGCGCGCTTACCGAAACCGGTGCGGGTGCGCTTGCGCTTGCCCTGGCGGTTGATCGTGTTCACCGACGTGACCTTGACCGAGAAGACCGACTCGACGGCCTGCTTGATCTGGGTCTTGTTCGCGGTCGGCGCCACGATGAACGTGTACTTGTTCTCGTCGAGCAGCGCGTAGCTCTTCTCGGAGACGACCGGCTTGACGAGAACGTCACGCGGGTCGGAGAAGGTCTTGCTGGTGATCTCGGCCATCAGGCCTCGCTCCCCTCGTTGTCATCGGCCTTGGGGCCAGACACGAAGGACTCGAAGGCGGCCTTGGTGAAGACCACGTCGTCGGAGACGATCACGTCGTACGTGTTCAGCTGGCCCGGCTCCAGGATGTGAACCTGGGGCAGGTTGCGGGCGGACAGCCACGCGGCCTCGTCGGCGCGCTCGACGACCAGGAGCAGGTTCTTGCGCTCCGAGATCTTGCCGAACAGCGTCTTGGCGGCCTTGGTGGAGACCTCGCCCTCGACCACGCCGGTGACGACGTGGATGCGGGAGTGACGCGCCCGGTCCGAGAGGGCACCGCGCAGGGCGGCGGCCTTCATCTTCTTCGGGGTGCGCTGCGAGTAGTCACGCGGCACGGGGCCGTGGACCACGCCACCGCCGGCGAACTGCGGCGCACGGGTCGAACCCTGACGGGCGCGGCCGGTGCCCTTCTGGCGGTACGGCTTCTTGCCACCACCGCGGACTTCGCCACGGGTCTTGGTCTTGTGCGTGCCCTGACGGGCAGCGGCCAGCTGGGCGACGACGACCTGGTGGATCAGCGGAACGCTGGTCTTGGCGTCGAAGATCTCCGCGGGGAGCTCGACGGTCCCGGCCTTGTCGCCTGCCGGCGAAAGGATGTCAATGGTGCTCATCGGTTACCTCAGGCCCCCTTGGCCGCGGTACGGACCAGGACGAGGCCGCCGTTCGGACCAGGAACCGCACCCTTGATCAGGAGCAGACCCTTCTCCGCGTCAACGGCGTGGACGGTCAGGTTCTGGGTGGTGACCCGCTCGTTGCCCATGCGGCCCGCCATGCGGAGGCCCTTGAACACACGGCCCGGGGTGGCGCAGCCACCGATGGAACCGGGCGAGCGGTGCTTGCGCTGGGTACCGTGTCCGGCGCCCAGGCCACGGAAGTTGTGGCGCTTCATGACACCGGCGAAGCCCTTGCCCTTGCTCTTGCCGGTGACGTCGACCTTGACGCCCGCCTCGAAGACCTCAGCGGTGATCTCCTGGCCGAGCGTGTACTCGGAGGCGTCAGCGGTGCGGATCTCCACCAGGTGGCGGCGCGGGGTGACGTCGGCCTTGGCGAAGTGACCCTTGAGGGGCTTGTTCACCTTGCGCGGGTCGATCTCGCCGAAGGCGATCTGGACCGACTCGTAGCCGTCGGTGTCGTTGCTGCGGACCTGGGTGACGACGCAGGGCCCGGCCTTGACGACGGTGACCGGGACAACCCGGTTGTTCTCGTCCCAGACCTGGGTCATGCCGAGCTTCTCGCCCAGGACGCCCTTAATGTTCTTAGCCATCTCGCGCGTCACCTCAGAGCTTGATCTCGATGTCGACGCCGGCCGGCAGGTCGAGACGCATCAGCGAGTCAACCGTCTTCGGCGTGGGGTCGAGGATGTCGATGAGGCGCTTGTGCGTGCGCATCTCGAAGTGCTCGCGCGAGTCCTTGTACTTGTGCGGCGACTTGATGACGCAGTACACGTTCTTCTCAGTGGGCAGCGGCACCGGGCCCGCGACCGACGCACCAGTGCGCGTCACCGTCTCGACGATCTTCTTCGCCGACGAGTCGATGACCTCGTGGTCGTAGGCCTTGAGCCGGATGCGGATCTTCTGTCCCGCCATGGCTACTCAGTAGTCCTGTCTCTCGTAACGCTCTGGAACCTGGCGGGCCGCTCCTCCTGGGCCTCACGGCCTGGGAATCGCAGCTCCTCCTCCGACCCACGCGGTCGGGCGTGTCGCATCCCCTCCACGTAGCTCTCCCGAAGGATTTCCCAGCTGAGGGGGTGCGGGCCCGAGGACCGCGCTGTGCTCTGTGAAGAGCGTCGGGGGCGGAACACCCACCGGGTGCCTGGTCGGCGCCCCGCTGACACTTCCCGGAAGATTCCCGTACGTCCGCCCCTGCACCTCTCGGTACAACGCATGGGGCGACGAGTACTGTGGGACTCGCTTCCGGTCCTCCCGGCGGGAGGCGCGCAGCATCGGCACTCAACCGAGCAACCCGGACAGTCTGCCATACGGGGCCATGCCGACGCCAATCGAGCCGAAGAGATTACCCCGGCGGGCTCCCGCGTCAAACCACGGCACGCGGAGGCCCGGGTTCCGGGCTCCTTCGGGCGCGTCCGTCAGGTGCGGCTGACCGTGCCGCACCAGTCGGGCTGCTCGGCGAGCGGCTTGGTGCGGTCGTAGGGGTCGAACGCCTTGCCGGTGCCACCGCCGTCCTCGCCCGCCAGGAGGTCCGAGGTGAACCGCGGGTGCAGGAAGCCGTCGTGGGCGCGGGAGCAGTCGTCGTTGCCGGCGCTCTCGTCCATGCGCAGCACCGACAGCTTGCCGGGCGTGGCGCGGAACGTCACGGGGTCGTGCAGGGCGAGGGTCATCTGGCGGCGCACGACGGTCCGGGCGACCTCCGTGGAGCCGGGCGCCGCCTTCACCACCGGGTAGACGAACGTGTAGTCGGCGTGCACCCGCATCTCGCCGGCGCGCTCGCCCTTCCCGTACGTCAGCGTGCCCCGGACCTTCACCACGTCACCCGCCGGAACGACCTCGGAGGGGTCGAAGCGGCTGAAGAGCCACAGGGGGTCGCTGTCCGGGCCGGGGTCGGCCAGGGCCTTCTCCAGCGCGCCGCGGCCGCTCGGCTGCAGCGGGTCCAGCAGGTCCAGCGCGGCCCGGGGGTGCTCGCCCCGGAGGGTCGCCGGGTCCAGGTTGGCGGCGACCAGAAGCTTCTTGGTGTTGTCCAGCGCCTGGGCGACCTGCTGCCTGGTCATCCCGGCGACGGCCTCCGCCCCGGGCACCTCGATGCCGTCGGCGCCGTCCGCCCAGCCGGCGGCGGGCGAGCCCCGGAAGGGCTCCTTGAGCGTGGGGACGTCACCGGCGCCCGCGCCCGCCAGGGGCGCGGTGGCCTCGGCGTGGCCGGTGCCGCCGAACCGGTCGGTGACCAGCTCGGGGCGTACGGCGACGACGACGAGCCCCGCCGCCAGCAGCACCCCGAGGGCGCCGGTCCAGCGCCTGCGCCGGGTGGCGCGGCCGTCGGGCTCCCGCCAGGCCGGGCCGGTGCGCCAGCCCTCGGGCTGCGCGGGGCGGGCGGTGCGCCCGGCGCGCCGCTCCCGCTCGTCGGCCGACGGCTCCTTGGGCGCGTCCGCCCCGTGGCCCTCACCCGCCTCGCGGAGGAAGCGCGCCCATTCCTCGTCGGACACCGACGACCCGTCCTCCGGCCGTTCCTCCGCCGCGCCCCTGCCCATGGCCCCCACCCCAGTCGTCCGTATGACGGGCATATTTGATCACGCCGGTCGTGGCGCCCCGTTGACGATGCGCCCGATCCCGTCGAGCAGGGGGCCGAGGCCGAACTCGAAGAGGGCGTCGAGGTCGAGGTCGTAGCCGTCCTCGAACTCCATGAGGGTGCGGCTGAGGGCCGGGTAGCGCCCCGAGGTGACGACCTCGCGCATCGCCGCCTCCTGGCCCGCCATCCACTCGTCCTCGGTGAGGCCGGTGGCGGCCAGGGCCTGGGTCTCGCGCTCCAGGTGGACGGCGATGCCCTGGACGTAGGTGTAGATCAGCAAGTGGATGTCGAACCGGGTCCGGGCGTCCAGGCCGCTGTCCGCCAGCGCGCCGAGCACCCATTCACCGTGCGCCATCAGGTTCGGCAGCACGAGCGGGCGGCTGAGCGGCCCGATCTGGGCGACCCACGGGTGCCGCCGGCACACCTCCCACAGGGCGCGCGCCCCGGTCTCCATCCGTCCCCGCCAGCCCTCCGGCGGTTCGGCCGGGTGCCCGACCTCGCCGTACGCGGCGTCCGCCATCAGGGCGACGAGCTCGTCCTTGCTGCCGACGTGCCGGTACGGGGACATGGCGGCCACGCCGAGGCGGGCGGCGATGCCGCGCATGGAGAGGGCGGCGAGTCCTTCGGCGTCGGCGATCTCGATGGCCGCCCGGACCACGCGGGCCCGGGTGAGCTCCGGTTCGGCGGCGGTGGCGGCCCGCTCGCGCCCGGCGGGCGCCTCCTGCCCGCCGGGCGCTCCGGCGACCACGGTGCCCACGCGCGGGCGGGCCTCGACGGCGCCCTCCAGGCGGAGCGCCGTGAGCGCCTTGGTGGCGGTGGCGAGGGCCACGCCCCACTCCTGGGCGATCTGCCGGGTGGAGGGGACGCGGTCGCCCGGGCGGAGGTCGCCGTCGGTGATGCGCCGCCGGATGTCGGCGGCGATGCGGAGGTAGGGGGGCTGGTCCCCGGGGGGTCGCGTCATGTTTTTTTTCCGCCTCCTTCGCCGGGCCGACGGCCCTGTACTAGGGCAGACCCTAGCAGCGGCGATCGGCCCTGTTCACCCTCTGACCTAGTACAGGGCGGTGCTTAGGCGCGTGTCGAGCGCGCTTGGCAGGGTTGTGTGTACGCCGTACATTCAGTGGCGTACACCGTATCGAAAGGAGCTGGACCATGCAGTCCGTACTTGTCTCCGGTGCCGGTATCGCCGGATCCGCCCTCGCGCACCTGCTCCACCGCAGGGGCTTCGCGCCCACCGTCGTCGAGCGCGCCCCGGGGCCGCGGGCGGGCGGCCAGGCGATCGACGTGCGGGGCGTCGCCCTGGAGGTGCTCGACCGGATCGGCGTCCTGGAGCAGGCGCGGGAGGTCCGCACCCGGATACGCGGCATGTCGGTCCTGGACGCGGACGGCACGGAGATCGACCGCTCGACGGAGTACGCGCTGAGCAGCGGCCGGCTCGACGGCGACGACATCGAGGTGCTGCGCGACGACCTGACCCGGCTGCTGCACGACCGGGCGCGTACGGGCGGCGGCGTGGAGTACGTCTTCGGCGACAGCGTCACCGCGCTCACCGAGGACGCCGACGGGGTGGTCGCGGACTTCGCGCTCGCCCCGTCACGCCGCTTCGACCTGGTGGTCGGCGCGGACGGGCTGCGCTCGACGGTCCGGCGGCTGGCCTTCGGCCCGGAGGACGACCACGTCCGGCACCTGGGCAGCTACCTGTCGGTCTTCACCGCGGACAACTTCCTCGGCCTGGAGGACTGGCAGCTCTGGCTGCGGGACGGCGAGGCGGGGTTCGGCATCATGCCGGTACGCGGCAATCGCGAGCTGCGGGTCGCGTTCGGGTTCGAGTCCGCGCCGCTCCCCCGGGACGCGGACCTGAAGGCGCTGATCGTGGCGCGGCTCGCCGCACTGCGCTGGGAGGGCGCCCGGCTGGCGAAGGCCGCCCAGGAGGCGCCCGACTTCTACTGCGACGCGATGGCCCAGGTCCACCTGGACCGCTGGTCCCGGGGCCGGGCGGTGCTGCTCGGCGACGCCGGCTACTGCCCCTCCCCCCTGTCCGGGCAGGGCACGAGTCTGGCGCTGGTGGGCGCCCACGTCCTGGCGGACGCGCTGGCGGGGGCGGGCGGCGACCACGCGGCGGCCTTCACCGCGTACGAGTCGCGCATGCGGCCCTTCGTCACCGCGAACCAGGCCCTGGCCACGGAGAACCCCGGCAGGCCCGCCTCCGAGGAGTCCATGGGGCGGGCGAAGAACGCGATCGCGCTGGACGGCTGACGGGAGCACGGTGGAGGCGTGCACACCAGCGAGGAGATCTACCACCGGGTGCTGTGGGACCCGCGGTTCGACCCCGCCCGGTTCGTCATCGGCGTCCGCCTGCGGGAGGCCGGCCCCGGGCGGGTCCCGCTGACCGGCTTCGTACCGGGCGGTGACATCCCCTGGCACCGGGTGCTGTTCTTCGAGGCCGACGGCGAGGTGGTGTGGGACCGCAGGACGGGTCTGGACCGGCTCGGCGCGACCGGCGCCGGCCGGGTACGGGCGCTCGCCGCGCGGCCCACACCCCGCACTGCGGTGGCCTGGCTGCCGCCCGCGGAGCTGTGGCCGCCGCTCCAGGCCGTCCGCCGGGACCACGACCCGCAGATCCACCGCTGGCCGCCGCATGTGAACCTGCTGTTCGGGTTCGTCCCGGAGGAGGACTTCGGACGGGCGGCGCCGCTGCTCTCCTCGGCGGCGGCCGGCGTCGAGCCGTTCGGGGCACGGCTGGCCGGGATCCGTACGTTCCGCCACCGGGCGGGCGCCACGGTGTGGCTGGACCCGGCAGCCGCGGGCACCCGGCCCTGGGCGGACCTGCGCCAGGCCCTGGAGCGGCGCTTCCCCGAGTGCCGCGGCCCGCACCGGGGCTTCACCCCGCACCTGAGCCTGGGCCGCACCCGGGACCCGCGGCGCGTGACGGCCGAGTGCGCGGACCGGCTCGGCGCGTGGGGGCCCCTGACGGCGCGGGTCGTCGAGGTGGCGGTCCTGTCCCGGCGCGGCGACGGACCGATGCGGGTCCGGGCGACGGTGGTGCTCGGCACGGGCGAGGTGCGGTGGTCCGGGAAAACCCCTCCCCCTGACTAATCAAGTTTGACTAGAGTGGCGGGCATGGACGAGAAGACCATTCCGATGCTGCCCTGCCGGACCCTTCAGCCGGTCCTCGACTTCTACGCGGCGCTCGGCTTCGGCGTCACCTTCCAGCAGAAGAGCCCCAATCCGTACGCGGCCGTCGAGCGCGGCCGCATCGAGCTCCACTTCTTCGCGATGAGGCAGTACGACCCGGCCGCGTCGTACAGCACGTGTTACGTCGTGACCGACGACGTCGACGGGCTGCACGCGGCGTTCCGTGCCGGACTGAAGGCGGCGTACGGGCGCGTCCCGACGCGGGGACTCCCGCGCATCGGCCCGGTGAAGGACACCTCGCACGGCATGCGCCAGTTCCTGATGACCGACCCGGGCGGCAACTGCGTCCGCGTCGGCACGCCCGTCTCCGACGACCTGAACCACCGGCCCGCCCCGACGGAGACCTTCGCCCGGGCCCTGCACTACGCGTCCCTCTTCGCGGACTCCAGGGACGACCCGGCGGGCGCCGCGAAGTTCATCGACCGGGCGCTGGACCTGCCGGACGAACGGCCCACGCCCGTACAGCTGTTCCGCCTCCTCGTCCTGCGCGCGGACGTCGCCGGGCGGCTCGGCGACCCGGAGACCGCCGCGTCCGCCCTGGCCCGGGCGGATGGGGTCCGGCTCACCGCCGAGGAGCGGGAGTCGCTGCGCGACGAGCTGGCCCGGCTGGAGGACCTGCGGGACTAGGGTCTTTCGTTTGGATCAGGCTGGATCAGGGAGTGGCGTCTGGTGCCGTGCATCGCAAGGCGGAGGAGGGAGCCACTGCGGAGCATTGGCGACCGACGACAACGCCGCGAGGTGCGGTGTCCAGGCGTCACGAGCCCAGCAAGATCCGAACGAGAGGCCCTAGGTCGTGGTGGGCGGGCCGACCCGCCGCCCATCGCCGGAACGGGTCTCGCCGGAGCGGGTCTCGCCGGAGCGGCGTCTTCCGGCGAACCGCCCCGGGCCGGCGCCGTCGAGCCGGGCGAACCGCCCCGGTGTGGTGCCCACGAGCCGCTTGAAGTGCCGGTTCAGGTGCGCCTGGTCGTAGAAGCCCACCGCGGCCGCCACCGCGGAGGGCGACCGGCCGTCGAGGAGGAGCCGCCGGGCGCGGTCGACCCGGCGGGCCATCAGGTACTGGTGCGGGGCGATGCCGAAGGCGCCGCTGAACGCCCGTACCAGGTGCGCGGGATGGGCGTGCACCAGGCCCGCGGCCTCGTCGAGGGTCACCCCGCGCGACAGCCGCTCGTCGAGGAGTTCCCGCAGCCGGTGGGCGACGCCGTCGCCGGCCGGCCGCGCGGGGGTGACGAGCCGGGGCCGCAGCCGCCCGCGCAGCCGTTCGCCGATCAGGGCCAGCCGGCTCTGCGCCTCCAGTTCGTCGCCCCGGTGCGCCAGGGCGGCGTGCACCTGCGCGACGCGCCGCCGCAGCAGCGGGTCGACCAGGACGGGCCCGTCCACCGCCGGGCCGATGAAGGTCTCGTCGAGCTCCGGCAGGTCCAGGTAGAGCACCCGCTTGCGGAACCCGCGGGGCGTCGCGGACGAGCCGTTGTGCGGCACCTGCGGCGGCAGCAGCGTCACCGTGTCGCTCGGCGCGCCGTGCTCGCGGCGGTCCAGGTCGTACCGGATGGCGCCGTCGTCCACGATCAGCAGCGTCCACGCGTCGTGGACGTGCATCGGATAGGCGTGCTCGGTGAAGTGCGCGTGCAGGACCTCGACGACACCCGGCACCTTCGGGCGCCACGCGGAAACCTCCTGCCGGGCCACCATGCGAGAAACGTACAAGACCGGGCGGCCGGCCCGGCGGCAGTCTCGGACCATGACCACCGAGAACACGCCCGTACGCTTCGACA
The DNA here is from genome assembly GCF_009739905.1 of Streptomyces ficellus. Taxonomy (NCBI): domain Bacteria; kingdom Bacillati; phylum Actinomycetota; class Actinomycetes; order Kitasatosporales; family Streptomycetaceae; genus Streptomyces; species Streptomyces ficellus. The sequence goes on from NZ_CP034279.1 coordinate 2,977,438, forward strand.
CCAAGATCGCCGTCCTGCTGCGCGAGGACCTGGAGCCCTGGCAGCGGCTGAACGTGACGGCGTTCCTGGTCAGCGGCCTCGGCGCCCAGCTCCCGGAGGTGATCGGCGAACCGTACGCCGACGCCGACGGCAGCCCCTACCTGCCGATGTTCCGCCAGCCGGTCCTGGTCTTCGAGGGCACCAAGGAGACGCTGACCGCCGCCCACCGCCGCGCCCTGGCCCGTTCGCTGCCCCGGTCGGTGTTCACCTCCGACCTCTTCACCACCGGCAACGACCGCGACAACCGCGCGGCGGTACGAGCCGTGGCCCGTGACCACCTGGACCTGGTGGGCCTGTGCGTGTACGGGCCGCGCAACGCGGTCGACAAGGTGCTCAAGGGGGCCCGGATGCACCCCTGAGACGACGCGCCCCGGAGGCCGGGCTCGATGGCCGGATAACTCCTGGAATGGGGGCCGATCGGCGACATACGATGATCATCATCGTGGGCGCCGTCCGACGATCCACCCCCCTCCTGGAGACACGCCCATGCGTCATGCCCTTGCCCTGGCCACCCTGTGCTGCGCCGCCCTGCTGGTCGGCGGATGCGACGACACCGACAGATCCGACAGATCCGGCGGCGCCGGCGGCGCGAAGAGCGGGGCAGGGGCCGGCGCCCGATCGGCCCCGGCGGAGACGGAGACGGGCACGGAGACCGCGACGGCCGAGCACGCGGCGACGGTACGCGCCGCCGTCGCGGCCACCGGCCGCACCAGCGCCCGGATCGCCCAGACGCACACCATCGACGGCACCGCCATCGGCGAGCAGGTCCACACCATCACCGTCGGCGGCGACTTCGACTTCGCGAAGGACCGGGGCAATCTGGCCGTCACCCTCGGCCCGGTCGCCTTCGAGGAGGTCTTCGACGGGGACAACGTCTACCTCCGGGGCCAGGTGCCCGGCGACCCGGACGGCGACTGGTACCTCGCCGACCGCCGGGCACCGGCCCGGCACCTGCTCCGGGCACCCGCGAACGACCCCGAATACACCCTGAGCCAGGCCACCATGGCGCGGACGTTCGCACGGGCCGGCGAGGAGACGATCAACGGCGCACCGGTCGTCCGCTACCGGGGCGCCCTGCCCCACGAAGCCGTCACGCTGCGCATGGAGAAGGCGACCAGCGACAAGATCGGGGAGATGCGCCGCACGCTCGGCGGCCGGATACCGGCGGACGTCGACGTCTGGGTGGACGCCCGGGGGCGCGCCGTGCGGGCCCGCCTCGCCCTCGACATGGGAGGGGTCACGTCGACCAACACCCTCACCTTCTCCGAGCTGGGCAAGCCGGTGCGGATCACCGTGCCGCAGGGCGAGATCACCGAAGGGGACCTCCCCGAGAGCCTCTGACCGCACCCACCAAGGCCCCGCCCCCCGCCGGGCAACCCGGCCCCCTCGTTCCCCGTCTTGGTCACCGCGAGGCATGACCGCGCCATGTGACCTCGAAGCTTGACCGCGAGGGGTGACCGGCGCGGGACACCGGGCGGGACACGGGGGCGGGACGAGGGGCGGGGGTTCAGGGGATGGATCGGATACGGGGGGCGGGGCGGCGCCCTGCCGTCTTCCGGCGGCGGGGCGTGCTGGGCTCCGCGGCGGCCGTGGCGCTGGCGGCGGCCACCGGGTGCTCGGTGCCCGCGCCGCGGCGGGCCGGGCCGATCGCCGACCCCGCGCCCGGGATGCCGATCAGCAGCCCCCGGCGCGCCCAGCTGCTCCAGCTGGCGGCGCACCCGGACGACGACCTGTACTTCATGAACCCCGACACCCAGCGGATGGTGGACGCCGGGGTGCCGCTGGTCTCGATATACGTCACGGCCGGCGAGCACGACGGCAGGAACCACGTACCGGGCCGCGGGGACGCCCCCGCCGACAAGGCGGCCTACTCCTCCGCCCGGCACCAGGGCCTGCGGCAGGCCTATGCGGCCATGCTCGGGCTCGACATGTTCGCCGCCTGGCAGAAGGGTGTCCTCACCCTGCGGGGGGACCGCCGCGCCGAGATCAACACCCTCACCCACGGCGACCGCCGCGTCGAGCTGGTCTTCCTCAACCTCTCCATGCACGCCCCGCGCCGCTGGACGGCCCTGCCCAGCCTGTGGAAGGACCGGGCGCTGGGCCTGCGGACCGTGGTGGCCGACGACTCCCCCGTACGCAGGGCCGACACCTACGACTACGACGCGCTCGTCGACGTCCTCGTGGGCCTCCTGGAGCGCTACCGCCCGACGGTGATCCACACCCTGGACCCGGACCCGGACATCCAGCACAGCGACGAGCGGACCCGGCGGAAGGACTCCGAGCAGCCGGGCTACTCCGACCACGCCGACCACACCGCCGTCGCGTCCTTCTCGTGGGCGGCCATGGTCCGCTGGGTGGCCGACGCGACGAGGGACGGCGGCGCGATACCCGCCTTCACCACCACCGCCTTCCGCGGCTACTACAACCGGCACTGGCCCAAGAACCTCCCCGGGCCGGTGCTCAAGGAGAAGGCGGCCCACCTCGTGCCCTACGGCGGTGACCCGTCCTGGGAGTGCGGCAACAGCGGCGGCTGCGGCGACTACAACGTCGGCGGTGCCCGTCCGCTCACCAACAAGAAGGGCTGGGTACGCGCCACCCACCACCGCTACCCGGGCGCCGGCCCGGTCGTGGCCACCGAACCGGACGGGCGGCTCGCCGTGTACGGGGTGCTGGGCCTGCGCGCCGTGCGCTGGCGCGAGACGGCACCGGGCAGCGGGCAGTGGGGCGAGCCGGGCGACCTGGGCGGCGGGCCGCTCGCGCCGGGCCTCGGCGGGGTCACCCTTGGGGACGGCCGCCAGCTGCTGTTCGGGCTCCGGTTCGCGGCGCTGGGCGGGCACGGCGGGCCCAACAAGCGCGAGGTCGTGCTGCTGGAGCAGCGGGAGGCGGGCGGGGCGTTCCTCGCCTGGACCGGGCTCGGCAACCCCGAGCGCGGCGACGACCGGGGCCGCCGGCTGGGCGTCCCGGTGGCGGTGGCCGACGGGGAGGGCCGGGTCCACCTCTTCGTACGCGACGCGGACAAGGGCGTAAGTAGCCGGGTGCGGTCGGCCGGCGGGAGCTGGGGGCCCTGGCGGGACCTGGGCGGCGGAGAGGTGCAGGACGGGCTGTCGGCCGCGGTCGACGCCGCCGGACGCGTCCACCTGTTCGCGGCGGGCCGCGAAACCGTCCACCACTGGGCGCAGAACGCCCCGGGCGGCCCGGTCGTCTCCCGCGCGGGCACCGGCCTCCCCGCCCCGGGCGGCCCCGTGGCGGTGGCGGGCACCCCGGACGGGGGCCTGGCGCTGCACTACCGCGCGCCCGCCCGCAAGGAGGTGACGGCGGTACGCCCCGACGGCACGCCCCTCCCCCGGGTCGCCCTCCCCGGGTACGGCGCCCTGACCGCGGCCGCCACGCCCCGGGGCCCGGTCCTGCTGGGCACGGACCTCCACGGCCGCCTCCAGGTCCGCACCCCCGCCGGCCGCGTCGTCCGCCGCGCGCGGGGCCCGCTCCCTGTGGGGTCGGCCGCCCTCCTCGCCACCGCCCGCCACGGCACCCTCGCCATAGGGCTCGGCCCGGACGCCCACCCCTGGACCTGGGTGCCGGAACCGCACACCGAGGGCTGAGGCGGGAGGACGAGCGAAGGGCCCCGCACCTGACGGTGCGGGGCCCTTCTTGCAGCTCTGCAGGAGCTACCAGGTCAGATCCGAATTACTTCGTGATCTTGGTGACCTGGCCGGCGCCGACGGTCCGGCCACCCTCACGGATGGCGAACTTCAGGCCCTCCTCCATGGCGACCGGCTGGATCAGCGCGACCGTCATGGTGGTGTTGTCGCCCGGCATGACCATCTCGGTGCCCTCGGGGAGGGTCACGACGCCGGTCACGTCCGTGGTACGGAAGTAGAACTGCGGGCGGTAGTTGTTGAAGAACGGCGTGTGGCGGCCACCCTCGTCCTTGGACAGGATGTAGGCCTGCGCCTCGAACTCGGTGTGCGGGGTGACCGAGCCCGGCTTGATGATGCACTGGCCGCGCTCGACGTCCTCGCGCTTGATGCCACGGAGGAGCAGACCGACGTTCTCACCGGCCTGGCCCTCGTCGAGCAGCTTGCGGAACATCTCGATGCCGGTGACCGTGGTGGTGGTCTTCTCGGTCTTGATGCCGATGATGTCGACGGTCTCGTTGACCTTGAGGACACCACGCTCGATACGGCCGGTGACGACCGTACCGCGACCGGTGATCGTGAAGACGTCCTCGATCGGCATCAGGAACGGCTTGTCGACGTCACGCTCGGGCTGCGGGATCGACTCGTCGACGGCGGCCATCAGGTTGAGGACGGACTCGCCCCACTCCTTGTCGCCCTCGAGCGCCTTGAGCGCCGAGACCTTGACGACCGGAACGTCGTCGCCCGGGAACTCGTACTCGGTGAGGAGCTCACGGACCTCGAGCTCGACGAGCTCCAGGATCTCCTCGTCGTCCACCATGTCGGCCTTGTTCAGGGCGACGACGATGTACGGAACGCCGACCTGGCGGGCCAGGAGCACGTGCTCCTTGGTCTGCGGCATCGGGCCGTCGGTGGCGGCGACCACGAGGATGGCGCCGTCCATCTGCGCCGCACCCGTGATCATGTTCTTGATGTAGTCCGCGTGACCGGGGCAGTCGACGTGGGCGTAGTGACGCGACTCGGTCTGGTACTCGACGTGCGCGATGGAGATGGTGATACCGCGCTGGCGCTCCTCAGGAGCCTTGTCGATCTGGTCGAAGGCCGAGGCCTCGTTCAGGTCCGGGTACGCGTCGTGCAGCACCTTGGTAATGGCGGCCGTGAGGGTCGTCTTACCGTGGTCGATGTGACCGATGGTGCCGATGTTGACGTGCGGCTTAGTCCGCTCGAACTTCGCCTTCGCCACTGGGGTCCTCCTGAGAGTGGTTCTGGTACGCCTTACTCATCGGCGCCAGGTGATCTTTGCTGGGTGGCCACCCGCCGGAGCCCCGTCCCGGGTTCGGGGCGAAGCCACGGCGGATGGTGTCAAGCCTAAAGCGTGAACTCGGGAGAGTTACTCGCCCTTGGCCTTCGCGATGATCTCCTCGGCGACGTTCCGCGGAACCTCGGCGTAGGAGTCGAACTGCATCGAGTAGCTTGCGCGACCCGAGGTCTTGCTGCGGAGGTCTCCGACGTAGCCGAACATCTCCGAGAGGGGCACGAGGCCCTTCACGACGCGAGCGCCGCTGCGCTCCTCCATGGCCTGGATCTGGCCACGGCGGGAGTTGATGTCACCGATGACCTCGCCCATGTAGTCCTCGGGCGTGGTGACCTCGACGGACATCATCGGCTCGAGGATGACCGGCGAAGCCTTGCGCGCGGCCTCCTTGAAGGCCTGCGAACCGGCGATCTTGAACGCGAGCTCGGAGGAGTCGACCTCGTGGTAGGCACCGTCGAGAAGAATGACGCGGACGCCCGTCATCTCGTAGCCGGCCAGGATGCCGAACTGCATGGCCTCCTGCGCACCCGCGTCCACCGAGGGGATGTACTCCTTGGGGATGCGGCCACCGGTGACCTTGTTCACGAACTCGTACGACGCGTCGCCGCCCTCGATGGGCTCGATCGCGATCTGCACCTTGGCGAACTGACCGGTACCACCGGTCTGCTTCTTGTGGGTGTAGTCCACGCGCTCGACGGCCTTGCGGATCGTCTCGCGGTAGGCGACCTGCGGCTTGCCGACGTTCGCCTCGACCTTGAACTCGCGACGCATGCGGTCGACGAGGACGTCGAGGTGAAGCTCGCCCATACCACCGATGATGGTCTGGCCGGTCTCCTCGTCCGAGTGAACCTGGAAGGAGGGGTCCTCCTCCGCGAGACGCTGGATGGCGACACCCAGCTTCTCCTGGTCACCCTTGGACTTGGGCTCGATCGCGACCTGGATGACCGGCGCCGGGAAGTCCATGGACTCCAGGATCACCGGGTTCTTCTCGTCGCACAGCGTCTCACCGGTGGTGGTCTGCTTCAGGCCCATCACGGCGACGATGTCGCCGGCGCCCACCGAGTCGATCTCCTCACGCTTGTTCGCGTGCATCCGGTAGATCTTGCCGATGCGCTCCTTCTTGCCCTTGACGGAGTTCAGCACCGAGGTGCCGGCCTCCAGGCGACCCGAGTAGACCCGGATGAAGGTGAGCTTGCCGAGGTGCGGGTCGCTCGCGATCTTGAACGCGAGGGCCGACAGCGGCTCCGACTCGGACGGCTTGCGCTTGACGACCTCCTCCGGGTCCTTCACGCCGTGGCCCTCGATGGCCTCGACGTCCAGGGGGGAGGGGAGGTAGCGCACGACGGCGTCGAGCAGGGGCTGAACGCCCTTGTTCTTGAACGCGGTGCCGCAGAACACGGGGGTGACGGTGGTGTCGCCGCCCTTGCCGGACGCGATGGTGATACGACGGATCGCGGCGTACAGCTGCTCCTCGGTGGGCTCCTGGCCCTCCAGGTACAGCTCCATGATCTCTTCGTCGTTCTCCGCCACCGTCTCCAGCAGCTTGCCGCGCCACTCCTCGGCAGCCTCGGTGTGCGTGGCCGGAATGTCGACGACGTCGTACATCTCGCCCTTGGTGGCCTCGGCGGACCAGACAAGAGCCTTCATACGGACGAGGTCGACGACGCCCTGGAAGTTGGCCTCGGCACCGATCGGGAGCTGCATGACGATCGGGGTCGCGCCGAGGCGGTCCACGATCATGTCGACGCAGCGGTGGAACTCGGCGCCGGTGCGGTCGAGCTTGTTGACGAAGCAGATACGCGGAACGCCGTAGCGGTCCGCCTGACGCCACACGGTCTCGGACTGCGGCTCAACGCCGGCGACGCCGTCGAACACCGTCACCGCACCGTCGAGCACGCGGAGCGAACGCTCCACCTCGACCGTGAAGTCGACGTGGCCCGGGGTGTCGATGATGTTGATGGTGTGGTCAACGTCTTCCAGCGGCCAGTGGCAGGTCGTCGCGGCAGACGTGATCGTGATGCCGCGCTCCTGCTCCTGCTCCATCCAGTCCATCGTGGCAGCGCCGTCGTGGACTTCACCGATCTTGTACGAGACACCGGTGTAGAACAGGATCCGCTCGGTGGTGGTCGTCTTGCCCGCGTCGATGTGGGCCATGATCCCGATGTTGCGGACCTTGGCCAGGTCAAGCGAAGTGGTAGCCATAAGGCTTCAGTCTTCTCTCGGTCTCGATGTGGGTGCGACTACCAGCGGTAGTGCGCGAAGGCCTTGTTCGACTCGGCCATCTTGTGCGTGTCCTCACGCTTCTTGACCGAAGCACCGAGGCCGTTGGAGGCGTCGAGGAGCTCGTTCATGAGGCGCTCGGTCATGGTCTTCTCGCGACGGGCGCGGGAGTAACCCACGAGCCAGCGCAGCGCGAGCGTGGAGGCGCGACCGGGCTTGACCTCGATCGGCACCTGGTAGGTGGCGCCACCGACACGGCGGGACTTGACCTCGAGGGACGGCTTGACGTTCTCGAGGGCGCGCTTCAGCGTGATGACCGGGTCGTTGCCGGTCTTCTCGCGGAGGCCTTCCATGGCGCCGTAGACGATCCGCTCGGCGGTGGAGCGCTTGCCGTTCAGCAGGATCTTGTTGATGAGCGAGGTCACCAGAGGAGAGCCGTAGACCGGGTCGATGATGACCGGGCGCTTCGGGGCGGGGCCCTTACGAGGCATTCTTACTTCTCCTTCTTGGCGCCGTAGCGGCTGCGGGCCTGCTTGCGGTTCTTGACACCCTGGGTGTCGAGCGAGCCGCGGATGATCTTGTAACGAACACCCGGCAGGTCCTTCACACGGCCACCACGCACGAGCACGATGGAGTGCTCCTGCAGGTTGTGTCCCTCACCCGGGATGTAAGCCGTGACCTCGATCCCGCTGGTCAGACGCACACGCGCGACCTTACGCAGGGCCGAGTTCGGCTTCTTCGGGGTGGTCGTGAACACACGCGTGCAGACGCCGCGGCGCTGAGGGGAACCCTCGAGTGCGGGCGTCTTGTTCTTCTCGACCTTGTCCTGCCGGCCCTTCCGGACCAGCTGCTGGATCGTAGGCACTACTTCTCCGGTTTCTGTGTGCCGTGTAGTAAAGCTAACCTGGAACGTCGCCGACCCACGCGGTCGGGTGTGTCGAATACTGCGAACCTCCGCCGCAGGGCGGAAAGGGCGCAGATCACGGTGGCCGATACTCGACTCGTCATGCGGTTGAGGACACGCACACGAGCCCAGGCACACCCCAGGCACAAGGTCTGAGCGTACCTACCGCACGGACTTCGGTCAAAACAAATGCGGACGGCAGGGACACGCCGGATTCGATCATCCCGGAGAGGACCGTTCGTGGCGGGAACCGGCCATTCGGTCCCCCCGCGGACCGCGCCTTCAGTACGTTGATCGGTCCGCTCGACGAATCGGGGAACCCATGACGGCGGCGAACTTATCCGACGGAGCCGGAGCCGGGGCCGGGACCGGAGCCCGAGCCGCGCGTGCGGCCGGAGGCGGCGACCTCCGGGGCGGGGGCGGCGGCCTGGACGACCGGGTGCCCTTCCTCGCCCGCCTGGAGACGGCCGACCGGCAGGCGCTGCTGGCGCTCGGCCGGGAGCTGGCCTTCGCGCCCCGGATGGTGCTGCTCCACCAGCACGAGCCGTCGTCGCACGTGCTGTTCCTGGTGCGCGGCTGGACCAAGGTCACCGCGTCCGCCGCCAACGGCTACGAGGCGCTCCTCGCCCTGCGCGGGCCGGGCGACGTCGTCGGGGAGTCCGCCGCGCTGACCGGCCGCCCCCGCTCGGCGACCGTGACCGCGCTGGAGCCAGTACGGGCGGTGGCCGTGGAGCACGAGCGGTTCACCGACTTCCTCGGCCGCTCCCCCGCCGTCTCGTTCGCCCTGCTGGGCCTCACCTCCGACCGCACCCGCGCCGCCGACCGGCGCCGGCTCCAGTTCGCGTCGATGAGCGTGCGGGAGCGGTTCGCCGCGCTGCTGCTGGAGCTCGCCCGGATGCACGGCCGGCGTACGGACGACGGCATCGAGGTCGCCGTACCGCTGAGCAAGCAGGAGCTGGCCGGGTCGGTGGGGGCCTCCCGGGAGATGGTGCAGCGGCTGCTGAAGGAGCTGCGGACCCGGGAGGCGGTGTCCACCGGGCGCCGCACCCTGCTGATCACGCGCCCGGACGTGCTGCGGCGGATCGCCCGCGCCGAGCACCCCGACGCCTGAGGCCCGCCCGTCCCGATACGCCGCTCTGTGCACACGGTCACACTTCGAGTGCGTCATCGTTCCTCACCGCTCGGGCTTCCGGGTCGCCAGTCTGGCCTCGCTCCCCTCCCCACCGGAAAGGCGACCATGACCGACCCCGTGAGCCGGACGATCCTCCTGCTCGACATCGAGAAGTACAGCGACCGGGACGATGTCGAGCAGGCCTACCTGCGCCGGATGCTGTACGGCATCAGCGACAGCGCCCTGGAGAGCGCGGGCATCGAGGAGACCCTTCGGCTGCGCGCCGACCGCGGCGACTCCGTGATGGAGCTGATCGACGCCAACGCCTCGGTGACCGCCCTGCTGCGCGCCCTGCTCACCGAGGTGCCGGTACAGCTGCGCGCGGTGAACCGGATGGCGTCCAGCTCCGCGCAGATCCGGCTGCGCGCGGTCCTGGCCACCGGGTACGTGGCGGTCGACGCGCTCGACGGCTGGGTCGGCTCGGACCTGAACCACGCCTGCCGGCTCCTGGACGCCGAGCTGCTGCGCGCCGCGCTGCGGGAGCGCGGCGACGACTTCGCGCTGTGCGTCTCGGAGCCCGTGCACTCCGGGATCGTGCGCCACGGGCACCGGGGCATCCCGCCGGAGGACTTCCACCCCATCACGGTGACCAGCAAGAACGGCCCCCTGCGCGCCTGGCTGCACGGCCCGGTGCCCACGGGGGCGGCCACCGGGGCGGCGGCCGGGAGCGCCGCGCCGGAACCCACCGGAACTCCGGCGCCGGGCGGATCGGGGGACCGCCCGGCGCCGGGACACTCGTACGACTTCCGGGGCTCGGACGTCCGGATCGACGGCGGGTTCACCGGCGGCAGCCACCACGGCATCAGCGGCGGCACCTTCCACGGCGACGTGACGATCGGCGGTGACGCATGAGCGCCCAGGAGGCGGGGGCGGGCCCTCCGGCACCCGAGCCGGACCCCGCCGACGAGGGGGACGCCCGGCAGCCGGCCGGCACCGACGAGAGCGCGCAGGAGGAGCCCGACCAGCGGCAGAACGCCTGGTCGGCCCGGCGCGACCTGGTCAACCACAGCCCGTGGAACGTCACCGGCGGTGTCGTCGGGTCGGACCACCACGGCATCAGCGGCGGCCACTTCACCGGCAGCGTCCACCTCGGCAGCAAGACCGAGGTCGTCCACCAGTACCAGTTCGGCGGCGCGTCGGCCTCCCACTCCTCTGGTGAGGTGCCGGCGACGACGCTCGAACGGCTAAGCGCCCGGTTCGTCACGGGCGGCGACGCGGCCTTCGACGCGCTGGCCGAGCGGCTGCGCGCCGAACGCTTCCTGGTGCTGACGGGCGGGCCGTTCACCGGGCGCCGCACCGCCGCCCTGATGCTGCTGCACCGGCTGGGCGCGACGCCCGTGCGCGCGCTGGACCGGGAGACCCGGCCCGGCGAGCTCGCGGGGCGCATCGACACGGGCGGGCACCTTCTGTGCGACCCGCTGACCCGGCGCGACCGGCCGCTGCGCGAGGCGCACCTGCTGGCCGCTCGGGAGCGGCTGGCGGAGAAGGACGCGTACCTGGTCGTGACCGTCGGGCCCACCGCCGCCCTGGAGGACATCACCCCCGCCGCCTGGCGGCCGCCCGCTCCCGCCGCCGTACTGGAGGCGCACCTGCGCGCCGAGACGGACGAGGAGACGGTGCGCCAGCTGCTGGCCCTGCCGCCGGTGACCGGCTTCCTCGCCCGGAGCCACCAGCTGCGCGAGGCCGCCGCGTACGCCCCGGTCCTCGCGCGGTACGCGGCCGGCGAGGTGGACGAGCGGCGCATCGAGGAGTTCTCGCAGGCGGCGCTGGAGAGCCAGGTCCAGGAGTGGTTCGAGCAGGACGAGGAGTCCCTGCACCTGCGGGACAAGGCGTTCCTGGTCGCGCTGGCCGCCTTCGACGGCGGGCCGTACGCGCTGACGGCCGAGCTGAGCGACCTGCTGTACGCGCTGCTCCAGAAGACCGAGAACCCCTCCCGGGCGCCCGAGGTCCCCGTCTTCGGCACCCACGTCGGCAAGCGCCTCCAGCTGGCCCGCGCCAGGCGGTACGAGGAGGAGGAGCACACGGAGTGGGGCCCGGTCCGCCAGCTCAAGGCACGGTACGAGGACGACCGCGCCGCGCCGGTGCTGCTGCGGGAGGTGTGGACGGGCCACCCGTCCGCCCGGCCCGCCCTGATCGCCTGGCTGCGGCGGCTCGCGGGCGACGGCCGCCCCCTGGTGCGCACCCGCGCCGCCGCCGCGGTCGCCGTCCTCGCGTACGCGGACCTGCCCTCCGCGATGGCCCTGGTCATCGAACCGTGGGCGACCGCCGACCGCTTCCGGCACCGCCTCGTCGCGGTCAACGCGCTCGCCCTCGCCCACCTCATCGGCGCGCCGAACGTACCCCGCATCCTCGACGCCTGGTGCGAGAGCGACGACCAGCGGCTGTGCTGGGTCGCCATCCGGACGCACGGGCTGACCGGCCCCGCCCGGCCGGTCGAGACGCTGGCCGCGCTGCGGGCCGCGGCCCGCCACCAGGACGCCCAGAAGGACCCGGACGCGCTGCTGACGGCCGAGCTCGCCGAGTCGGTCGAGCTGCTGCTGCTCTCCCCCGCCGGCGACCGGGTCCTGGCGGAGCTGGTCCGGACGATGCACGACGACCGGAGCGTGCTGGACCTGGCCGTCCGCGGCTTCGTCCGGGCCTGCGACCACACCGAGGACGACGAGCGGTACGGCCGGCCGCTGGTCCTGCACTGGTACGCACGGGCCGCCACCGGCCACGGCCCGGCCGCCCACCACATCGCCGCCCTCTGGCGCACCGCCCTGGGTGACCGCGCCCACACCGGCCACGCGCGCGACGTACTGCACCGCTGGGTCCTTGCGGCCGAGCGCGAGCCGTCCGTCGAGTGGGAGCTCGCGGCGCTGCTGCCCGCGCTGGTCACCACGGCCTCCGAACACCAGCGGCTGGACCACCTGCTGCGGACCGCGGCCGGCGAGGACGGCGCTCCCCCGCCGCCCGTCGCCGGCCGGCTCCTCACCGTCCTGCCGCGCCCGTCCGCCTGATCCCGAGGAGACACGTCCCCATGCCCGACTTCCGCCGCCCGTACGACTGGGCGCAGGACGCCGACCGGCACGCCGAGCTGACCGACCCGGTGCTCACCGTGCGGCAGCTCTCGCGGTTCGACTTCGCCCGCAAGTCGCTGACCCGCATCGACCACGCCCTGGTCTTCGCCACGCCCAAGGGCTCCTACGACGCCTACCTGCCGCCGCGGCGCCCCTCGCGCTCGGAAGCGGCGGCCAAGCGGTACACCGCGGTGTACGAGGTCGACATGGGCGTCCATCCGGTGCGGGCCGAGATCCGGCTGCCCAGCGACAACGACGCCTTCGAGTTCGGGGTGGTCACCGAGCTGTCCTGGCGGGTCGACGACCCCGCCCGGTTCGTGGCGAGCGGCCACCGGGACGTGCCCCGGCTGCTGCTCGGCGAGCTGGAGCAGGCGGCCCGGCCGGTGGCGCGGCGCTTCCCGATCGCCGAGAGCGCGGCCGCCGAGCGGGAACTGCTGGGCGCCCTGGCCGCGCGCGGCCCGCTGGGCGCCCCGGCCGGGCTGACGGTGACGTGGACGGTCCGGCTGCGGCGCGACCAGGAGAACATCGACCACCAGCTGCGGCTCCAGGCCATCGACCACGCCGCGACCGAGCAGATCCACACCGAGCGGCGCGGCATGGAGTACGACGCCGCCCTGGACCGGCGCAGCAGGCAGCACGACGCCCTCCAGGTGGGCCGCGCCGTGGAGCACGGCCGGCAGGAGCAGGACCTGGTGCTCCAGCAGCAGGCCTGGCAGCACGAGAGGGCCGTGCTGGAGGCCCGCCAGGCGGTCGAGATGCAGCAGATCGAGGCGCAGAAGATCGCGTTCTACCAGTGGCACCTCGAACAGGGCGGCGTGCAGGCCTGGGCCCTGCACCTCGCGCAGCACCCCGAGGACTCCCGCCTCGTCATGGAGAGCATGCGCGAGGACCAGCTCCGCCTGATCCAGGCGCAGATGAACCTGGTCGGCCAGCTGCTCGGCAGCGACGGCGCGGAGAGCTACGAACTGGAGGGCCCCAAGCAGCTGGCCCTGCGGGCGGTCAGCGACATCCTGAACCAGCGCCTCCCCGGTGTCGCCCAGGGCACCCCGCCACCGTTGCCGGGCGACCCCGGCGGCGCCCCCGCCCACCCGGGCCGGCCGTCGGCGGCACCCCTGGCCGCGCCCGGGCGCCCCTCGTACGAGCCGTACCCGGCGGCCCCGCCGCAGCAGGGACACCCACAGCCCCCGGCCGCACCGCCGGCACCTCCCGCTCCGGCTCCCGCTCCGGCCCCGGCACCTCCCCCGGCTCCGGCACCCACCCCGGCACCCGCTCCGGCCGCGGATCCCGCTGACCGACAGCCCGGCGCCCCGGCGGCCGGCGCCTTCCGGGGCTGGCAGCCGCCCCCGGGGTACGGCAGCGCGCCGGTCATGCCGCCGCGGCCACCGGCGCAGCCGCCCGTACCACCGCGGGAGCCGGCCGGCGGGACGGACCATGGCGAGACGGCGGCCGGGCCGGAGCCCGCCCCCGAGACCGGTGCCCCGTGACGGCCCGCGTCCCCGAGGCACCCGAGGCCGCCGCCGCCCGGCTGCTCGCCGACCTGCGCTCCGAGATCGCCCGCGCCGACCACAAGGCGTCCGTGCTGGTCGCCGCGCTCGGGATGACCGCCGGTGTGGTGAGCGGTCTGCTCGCCGGCCGGGGCTGGAACCCGAGCGCCCTGTCCGCGCCCGGGGCCGCCGTCTGGTGGGCGGGGACGGCCGCGCTCGCCGTGGCGCTGCTGGCGCTGCTGCTGGCCATCGTGCCGCGGTACGGCGGGACCTCCTGGGAGCCGGGTCAGCCCCTCTCCTACTTCGGTGACATCCGGGAGGCCGTGCGCCGGGGCCGGCTGGCGGAGGCGCTCGCCGAGACCGAGCGCGCCGGCGCGGCCGCGCTCCTCGCGGCACTCACCGAGAACAGCCGCATCGCCGCCCGCAAGCACCAGTGGATACGCGCCGGGGTGCTCGCGTTCTCGGCGGGTGCGGTCCTGCTGCCCACGTCCCTGCTCGTCGGCTGACGTCGTCCCCACACCACGGAAGGTCCCGAAGGAACACCATGTCCCAGCCACCACAGCCGCCCCACCAGGGCTCCCCGCCCCCGTACCCCGAAGCACCCGCCGCCGTTCCGCCCGGCTACCCGGGGCAGGGGCCCGCACAGCCCGCGCCGCCGCCCGCGTACCCCACCGGCCCAGGCGCCGCCGTACCCCCGCAGGCCCCGCCGTACCCCCACACCCCGCAGGCGCCGCCGTACCCCCACCCGCCCGTCCGCCGACCCCACGCCCAGCGCCCGGACCACCCGGGCCACCACCCGCACCAGCCCGGTCCCGGGCCCGCCGGTCCGCTTCCCCACGACACCGCCCACCCGCACCACATCAGCACCGACCGGCGGCGGATCCACCTCTCCGACAGCCAGCGCGGCGCCGACGCCACCGCCATCGGCAACCTGCTGCTCTACCTCCCCCACTTCCTGTGCAGCGCGTTCGTCGTGGCGCTGGTCTCGCTCGTCTTCGGCGGGTTCGGGCTCATCCTGTTCGTCGCCTGGCTGCTCAGCGGCGCCCTGGTGTTCCACCGCCCCACCGAGAGCGCCATCGCCCGCCGGCTGCTGCGCCTGCGGTACCCCACCGCGCAGGAGCGGGCCCGGCTGGAGCCGGTGTGGCGGGAGGTCGCCGCAAGGGCGGGAGTGGAGGGCCGCAACTACGAGCTGTGGGTGGAGGACAGCGACCACCTGAACGCGGTGGCCGCCGCCGGGCACATCGTCGGCGTGACCCGGTTCGCCATGAACCGGCTGCCCAACGGCGAACTCGCCGCCGTCCTGGCGCACGAGTTGGGCCACCACGTCGGCGGGCACGCCTGGTCCTCGCTGCTCGGCCACTGGTACGCGCTGCCCGGCCGGATCGCCTGGCGGGTGCTGCGTACCGTCTCGGCGGTGGTCTTCAGGGTGTCCCGGCTGTTCTCCTGCTTCGGCATGGGCTTCGTGCTGCTGGTCTTCGGCGCCATCGCCTACGCGACGGTCAGCACCCTGTACGGGCTCCCGCTCCTCGTCCTCGCCGTGCCGTACGCCCTCGCCGCCGTCGGCCGGCGCGCCGAGCTGCGGGCCGACCGGCACGCGGCCGTCCTCGGCTTCGCCCCCATGCTGGCCGCCGTCCTGGACAAGCTCCACCAAGCGGAACAGCACCAGCAGGCACAGGCCGCCGCCGTCGCCGCGTACCACGGGCAGCCGCCGCCGCAGGAGAGCCCGCTGAGCAAGCTGCTCTCCTCGCACCCGGACCACCACACCCGGCTGCACCACCTCCAGCCGTACCTACGACCACAGCACTAGGCACGCCGAAGGGCGGCCACCCCGTACGCAACGGGGTGACCGCCCTCCGGTCGATCAAGCGACTCGCTTACTGGTTGTACGGACCGTAGTCGTAGTCCTCCAGCGGAACGGCCTGGCCGGAGCCGGTGCCGAACGGCGAGTAGTCGATGTCGTCGTAGCCGACGGCCGAGTACATCGCGGCCTTGGCCTCCTCGGTCGGCTCGACCCGGATGTTGCGGTAGCGGGACAGGCCCGTACCGGCCGGGATGAGCTTACCGATGATGACGTTCTCCTTGAGGCCGATCAGGGAGTCGGACTTGGCGTTGATCGCCGCGTCCGTCAGGACCCTGGTCGTCTCCTGGAAGGAGGCCGCGGACAGCCACGACTCCGTCGCCAGCGACGCCTTGGTGATACCCATCAGCTGCGGACGGCCGGAGGCGGGGTGACCGCCCTCGGTGACCACACGACGGTTCTCCGACTCGAACTTCGACCGCTCGACCAGCTCGCCCGGAAGCAGCTCCGCGTCGCCGGACTCGATGATCGTCACGCGGCGCAGCATCTGCCGGATGATGATCTCGATGTGCTTGTCGTGGATCGACACGCCCTGCGAGTTGTAGACCTTCTGGACCTCGCCGACCAGGTGGACCTGGACGGCACGCTGGCCGAGGATGCGCAGCACGTCGTGCGGGTTGGTTGCACCCGCGGTGAGCTTCTGGCCCACCTCGACGTGGTCGCCCTCGTGCACCAGGACCTTGGCGCGCTTCGAGATCGGGAAGGCCGTCTCGTCGCTGCCGTCGTCCGGGGTGACGACGATCTTCTTGGTCTTCTCGGTCTCCTCGATCCGCACGCGGCCGGAGGCCTCGGAGATCGGGGCGACACCCTTCGGCGTACGAGCCTCGAAGAGCTCGACGACACGGGGCAGACCCTGGGTGATGTCGTCACCGGCCACACCACCGGTGTGGAAGGTACGCATCGTCAGCTGCGTACCGGGCTCACCGATGGACTGGGCGGCGATGATGCCGACCGCCTCACCGATGTCGACCAGCTTGCCGGTGGCGAGCGAACGGCCGTAGCAGAAGGCACAGGTGCCGACCGCGGACTCACAGGTCAGGACCGAGCGGGTCTTGACCTCCTCGACGCCCGCGTTGACCAGGGCGTCGATGAGCACGTCACCCAGGTCGACGTTGGCCGGCGCGATGACCTTGCCGTCGACGACGACGTCCTCGGCGAGCATCCGCGCGTACACGGACGTCTCGACGTCCTCCGCCTTGCGGAGCACGCCCGCGGCGTCCTTGGCCGCGATCCGCAGCTTCAGACCGCGCTCGGTGCCGCAGTCCTCCTCGCGGATGATCACGTCCTGCGAGACGTCCACCAGACGACGGGTCAGGTAACCCGAGTCGGCGGTACGCAGGGCGGTGTCGGCGAGACCCTTACGGGCACCGTGCGTGGAGATGAAGTACTCCAGCACCGACAGGCCCTCACGGAAGGACGCCTTGATGGGACGCGGGATCGTCTCGTTCTTGGCGTTCGACACAAGACCACGCATACCGGCGATCTGACGCATCTGCATCATGTTGCCTCGTGCACCCGAGTTCACCATCATGAAGATCGGGTTGGTCTTCGGGAAGTTGTCGTTCATCGCCTCGGCGACCTCGTTGGTCGCCTTGGTCCAGATCGCGATGAGCTCCTGCGTGCGCTCGTCCTTGGTGATCAGACCGCGCTCGTACTGCTTCTGGACCTTCTCGTCCTGAGCCTCGTACGACTTGACGATCTCCTTCTTCGCCTCGGGAACGACGACGTCGGAGATGGCGACGGTGACACCGGAACGGGTCGCCCAGTAGAAGCCGGCCGCCTTCAGGTTGTCGAGCGTCGCCGCCACGATGACCTTGGGGTAGCGCTCGGCGAGGTCGTTGACGATCTCGGAGAGCTGCTTCTTGCCGACCGAGTAGTCGACGAACGGGTAGTCCTCGGGCAGCAGCTCGTTGAAGAGCGCACGGCCCAGGGTCGTCCGCAGACGGAACGAGTCACCCTGCTGCCACTCGGGCTCACCCTCTTCGGCGACCGGCGGAGTCCAGCCCCGGGGCGGGACGGTGCCGATCGGGAAGCGGATGTCGACCTTCGCCTGGAGCGACAGCTCCCGGGCGTCGAAGGCCATGATCGCCTCGGCGGTGGAGTTGAACGCACGGCCCTCGCCGCGCACCTCGCGCTCCTCCTCGTCCGTGGTGAGGAAGAAGAGGCCCAGCACCATGTCCTGGGTCGGCATGGTGACGGGACGGCCGTCGGCCGGCTTGAGGATGTTGTTCGAGGACAGCATCAGGATGCGGGCCTCGGCCTGCGCCTCCGCGGACAGCGGCAGGTGCACGGCCATCTGGTCACCGTCGAAGTCCGCGTTGAACGCGGTGCAGACGAGCGGGTGGATCTGGATGGCCTTGCCCTCGACCAGCTGCGGCTCGAAGGCCTGGATGCCGAGGCGGTGCAGCGTGGGCGCACGGTTCAGCAGCACCGGGTGCTCGGCGATGACCTCTTCGAGGACGTCGTACACCACGGTGCGGCCGCGCTCGACCATGCGCTTGGCCGACTTGATGTTCTGCGCGTGGTTCAGGTCGACCAGGCGCTTCATCACGAACGGCTTGAAGAGCTCCAGCGCCATGGCCTTGGGCAGACCGCACTGGTGCAGCTTCAGCTGCGGACCGACGACGATGACGGAACGCGCCGAGTAGTCGACTCGCTTGCCGAGCAGGTTCTGACGGAAGCGGCCCTGCTTGCCCTTCAGCATGTCGCTGAGGGACTTCAGCGGGCGGTTGCCGGGACCGGTGACCGGGCGACCGCGGCGGCCGTTGTCGAACAGCGCGTCGACGGCCTCCTGGAGCATCCGCTTCTCGTTGTTCACGATGATCTCGGGGGCACCGAGGTCAAGGAGACGCTTGAGACGGTTGTTCCGGTTGATCACACGGCGGTACAGGTCGTTCAGGTCGGAGGTCGCGAAGCGGCCACCGTCCAGCTGCACCATCGGACGCAGGTCCGGCGGGATGACCGGGACACAGTCCAGCACCATGCCCTTGGGGCTGTTGCTGGTCTGCAGGAACGCGGAGACGACCTTGAGGCGCTTGAGCGCACGGGTCTTCTTCTGGCCCTTGCCGGTCCGGATGATCTCGCGGAGCTTCTCGGCCTCCTCGTCGAGGTCGAAGGACTCCAGGCGCTTCTGCAGCGCCGCGGCACCCATCGAGCCGTCGAAGTAGGTGCCGAAGCGGTCGCGCAGCTCGCGGTAGAGCAGCTCGTCGCCCTCGAGGTCCTGGACCTTGAGGTTCTTGAAGCGGTTCCACACCTCGTCGAGACGGTCGATCTCGCGCTGGGCGCGGTCGCGCAGCTGCTTCATCTCGCGCTCGGCGCCCTCGCGCACCTTGCGGCGCACGTCAGCCTTGGCGCCCTCGGCCTCGAGCTCGGCCAGGTCGGTCTCGAGCTTCTTGGCGCGGGCCTCGAGGTCGGCGTCGCGGCGGTTCTCGATCTGCTGGCGCTCGACGGAGACGTGGGCCTCCAGCGAGGGCAGGTCGCGGGTGCGGCGCTCCTCGTCGACGTACGTGATCATGTACGCCGCGAAGTAGATGACCTTCTCCAGGTCCTTCGGGGCGAGGTCCAGCAGGTAGCCCAGGCGGGACGGGACGCCCTTGAAGTACCAGATGTGGGTGACGGGGGCGGCCAGCTCGATGTGGCCCATCCGCTCACGGCGCACCTTGGCGCGGGTGACCTCGACGCCACACCGCTCACAGATGATGCCCTTGAAGCGGACACGCTTGTACTTGCCGCAGTAGCACTCCCAGTCCCGGGTCGGACCGAAGATCTTCTCGCAGAAGAGTCCGTCCTTCTCGGGCTTCAGGGTGCGGTAGTTGATGGTCTCCGGCTTCTTGACCTCGCCGTGGGACCACTGACGGATGTCGTCCGCGGTGGCCAGGCCGATCCGCAGCTCGTCGAAGAAGTTGACGTCGAGCACTATGCGTCAATCCCTCTCAGGGTTTGAGTCTCAATCATGGTCTGTACGGGTCCGGGGCAGGGCCGGGGCCTCACGAGGAGGCCCCGGCCAGACCCGTCAGACCTCTTCGACGCTGCTCGGCTCGCGCCGGGACAGGTCGATACCGAGCTCTTCCGCAGCGCGGAAGACGTCCTCGTCGGTGTCGCGCATCTCGATGGACATGCCGTCCGAGGACAGCACCTCCACGTTGAGGCACAGGGACTGCATCTCCTTGATGAGCACCTTGAAGGACTCGGGGATGCCGGGCTCGGGGATGTTCTCGCCCTTGACGATGGCCTCGTAGACCTTCACGCGGCCGGTGACGTCGTCGGACTTGATGGTCAGCAGCTCCTGGAGGGCGTACGCGGCGCCGTAAGCCTCCAGCGCCCACACCTCCATCTCACCGAAGCGCTGGCCACCGAACTGAGCCTTACCACCCAGCGGCTGCTGGGTGATCATCGAGTACGGACCGGTCGAACGCGCGTGCAGCTTGTCGTCGACCAGGTGGTGGAGCTTGAGGATGTACATGTACCCGACCGAGATCGGGTCCGGGAACGGCTCGCCGGAGCGGCCGTCGAACAGCCGGGCCTTGCCGGAGGGGAGCACCATGCGCTCGCCGTCGCGGTTCGGGATGGTGTGCTGCAGCAGACCGGCCAGCTCGTCCTCACGCGCACCGTCGAAGACGGGGGTGGCGACGTTGGTGCCGGGCTCGACCTGGTCGGCACCGATGGCCTGCAGGCGCTGCGCCCACTCGTCCGCGAGGCCGGAGACGTCCCAGCCGCGGCTGGCGAGCCAGCCGAGGTGGATCTCCAGGACCTGTCCCGGGTTCATTCGGGACGGGACACCCAGCGGGTTGAGGATGATGTCGACCGGGGTGCCGTCCTCCAGGAACGGCATGTCCTCGATCGGCAGGATCTTGGAGATGACGCCCTTGTTGCCGTGACGGCCGGCGAGCTTGTCACCGTCGGTGATCTTGCGCTTCTGCGCGACGTACACGCGCACCAGCTGGTTCACACCGGGGGGAAGCTCGTCGCCCTCCTCGCGGTCGAAGACGCGCACGCCGATGACCTTGCCGGTCTCGCCGTGCGGCACCTTCAGCGAGGTGTCACGGACCTCACGGGCCTTCTCGCCGAAGATCGCGCGGAGCAGGCGCTCCTCCGGGGTCAGCTCGGTCTCACCCTTGGGCGTGACCTTGCCGACGAGGATGTCGCCGGCGACGACCTCGGCACCGATACGGATGATGCCGCGCTCGTCGAGGTCGGCGAGGACCTCCTCGGAGACGTTCGGGATGTCCCGGGTGATCTCCTCCGGGCCGAGCTTGGTGTCACGGGCGTCGACCTCGTGCTCCTCGATGTGGATCGAGGAGAGGACGTCGTCCTGCACGAGGCGCTGCGACAGGATGATCGCGTCCTCGTAGTTGTGACCCTCCCACGGCATGAACGCGACCAGCAGGTTCTTGCCGAGCGCCATCTCACCGTTCTCGGTGGCGGGGCCGTCGGCGAGGACCTGGCCCTCGATCACCCGGTCGCCCTCGGAGACGACGACCTTCTGGTTGACCGAGGTGCCCTGGTTGGAGCGGGAGAACTTGGCGATGCGGTACGTGGTGTACGTGCCGTCGTCGTTGGCGACGGTGACGTAGTCGGCCGAGACCTCCTGGATGACACCGTCCTTCTCCGCCTTGATGACGTCGCCGGCGTCGGTGGCACAGCGGTACTCCATGCCGGTGCCGACCAGCGGCGCCTCCGCCTTGATCAGCGGAACGGCCTGGCGCATCATGTTCGCGCCCATGAGGGCACGGTTGGCGTCGTCGTGCTCGAGGAACGGGATCATGGCGGTCGCGACCGACACCATCTGGCGCGGCGAGACGTCCATGTAGTCCACGTCGTCGGGCGCGACGTAGTCGACCTCGCCGCCACGGCGGCGGACCAGCACGCGGGCCTCGGCGAACCGGAGCTCGTCGGTCAGCGGCGCGTTGGCCTGCGCGATGACGAAGCGGTCCTCCTCGTCGGCGGTCAGGTAGTCGACCTCGTCGGTGACCTGACCCTCGACGACCTTGCGGTAAGGCGTCTCGACGAAGCCGAACGCGTTGACGCGGCCGTACGAGGCGAGCGAACCGATCAGACCGATGTTCGGGCCTTCGGGGGTCTCGATCGGGCACATGCGTCCGTAGTGGGACGGGTGCACGTCACGGACCTCGAAGCCGGCCCGCTCACGGGACAGACCACCCGGGCCGAGCGCGGACAGACGACGCTTGTGCGTCAGCCCGGACAGCGGGTTGTTCTGGTCCATGAACTGCGACAGCTGGCTGGTGCCGAAGAACTCCTTGATGGAGGCGACGACCGGCCGGATGTTGATCAGGGTCTGCGGCGTGATCGCCTCGACGTCCTGGGTCGTCATGCGCTCGCGCACGACGCGCTCCATCCGGGCCAGACCCGTGCGGACCTGGTTCTGAATGAGCTCGCCGACGTTGCGCAGACGACGGTTGCCGAAGTGGTCGATGTCGTCGGTCTCGACGACGATCTGCGTGCCGTTCTCGCCGATCGTCTCGGTCTCGCCCGCGTGGAGCTTGACCAGGTACTTGATCGTGGCGATGACGTCGTCGGTGGTGAGTACACCGGCGTCCAGCGGCTCGTCGGCGCCGAGCTTCTTGTTCACCTTGTAGCGGCCGACCTTGGCGAGGTCGTAGCGCTTGGGGTTGAAGTAGAGGTTCTCGAGCAGCGTCTGAGCGGCCTCACGGGTCGGCGGCTCGCCCGGGCGCAGCTTGCGGTAGATGTCGAGCAGCGCGTCGTCCTGGCCCTGGGTGTGGTCCTTCTCCAGGGTGGCGCGCATGGACTCGTACTCGCCGAACTCCTGGAGGATCTGCTCGGTGGTCCAGCCGAGAGCCTTGAGGAGGACGGTGACGGACTGCTTGCGCTTGCGGTCGATGCGGACACCGACCATGTCGCGCTTGTCGATCTCCATCTCCAGCCAGGCACCCCGGGACGGGATGATCTTGGCGGAGAAGATGTCCTTGTCGGACGTCTTGTCGATGGAGGAGTCGAAGTAGACACCCGGCGAGCGGACGAGCTGCGACACCACGACACGCTCGGTGCCGTTGATGACGAAGGTGCCCTTGTTGGTCATGAGCGGGAAGTCGCCCATGAAGACCGTCTGGGACTTGATCTCGCCGGTCTCGTTGTTGGTGAACTCGGCCGTGACGAAGAGCGGCGCGGCGTACGTGAAGTCGCGCTCCTTGCACTCGTCGATCGAGTTCTTGGGGGGCTCGAAGCGGTGGTCGCGGAAAGTCAGCGACATCGACCCGGAGAAGTCCTCGATCGGCGAGATCTCCTCGAAGATCTCCTCGAGACCGGACTTGGTGGGGACGTCCTGTCCGGACTCCAGAGCCGCCTCGACACGAGCCTTCCACGCGGCGTTGCCGAGCAGCCAGTCAAAGCTCTCGGTCTGCAGCGCGAGGAGGTTCGGAACCTCGAGGGGCTCCTTGATCTTTGCAAAGGAGATGCGCAGCGGGGCGGTGCTTGCGCCGTTGTTCGTATTCGCGGTCGAGGCGTTGCGCGAGGCGGCCAAGAGGGGGTCCTTCCGAGGGCTCGGACTCACTACGCGCGTACCGGTCCCACGCCGGACACGGAGACAGACTTCCCGATGTCAGCCAAAAGGCCAGGTCAGGAGGCTCGGTCAACTGTGCTCTTGCGAGGGTATGCCCCTGGTGACGGGCAGGGGGCAGCTAACAGGCAGCGCAAAGGGTCAGTGTAGCCACTTGGCTCACTGATGTCCAGGGCGAGTAATTCGCGACCCTCGTTGTTCTCAACTCCGCGGCACCTCGCGCCGTTGGCGCACATCGATACTGCCCGTTCGGCCGCCGATCCATGCCTCGGATCCGGATCGTTGACGGCGCGTCCTGAGAATTGCGCGCGGCGTGCGGTTCGTCAAGGCCCCCGGCCCTCGGGGCCCGTGTGGGGCGCACGGCGAAGATCACCATACTCCGCGCTGCGCCCAGCGCAAGGCAGGCGTCCCGGGAACGCCGAAGGGCGACCACCCGGATGGGTGATCGCCCTTCGAGAACGCCCTGTACGAGCGTCTGAGCGAGTCAGGAGACCCGCAGGGTGTTACTTGACCTCGACCGAGGCGCCGGCGGCCTTGAGGGACTCGGCGGCCTTCTCGGCGGCGTCCTTGGCGACCTTCTCGAGGACCGGCTTCGGGGTGCCGTCGACGAGGTCCTTGGCCTCCTTCAGGCCCAGGGAGGTCAGCTCACGCACGACCTTGATGACCTGGATCTTCTTGTCGCCGGCACCGGTGAGGATGACGTCGAACTCGTCCTTCTCCTCAGCGGCCTCGGCCGGGGCACCGGGGACACCGGCGGCGGCGACGGCGACCGGGGCGGCGGCGGTGACGTCGAACTTCTCCTCGAACGCCGAAACGAACGCGGCGAGCTCGATGAGGGTCATCTCCTCGAACTGCGCGAGCAGGTCTTCCTGAGACAGCTTCGCCATGATGGCGGTCCTTCCACTAAATCGGCTGGTGCCGGGTGTACATGTGAGGCGGGCGTACGTTGGGCCCGCTGCGACCGTCGCCCCTAGGGGGCCACGGTCAATGCGCGAGCCGAATTACTCGGCACCGCCCTGCTCGGCCTGCTTGGCACGGAGCGCGTCCACGGTGCGGACGAGCTTCGAGGGAAGCGCCTGGAAGAGCGCGGCAGCCTGGGACTGCTTGCCCTTCATGGCGCCCGCCAGCTTGGCGAGCAGAACCTCGCGGGACTCGAGGTCCGCAAGCTTCTTGATCTCATCGGCGGAGATCGCCTTGCCATCAAGGACACCGCCCTTGATGATCAGGTTGGGGTTCTCCTTGGCGAAGTCACGAAGACCCTTCGCCGACTCCACCGGGTCACCGGTGATGAAGGCGACAGCCGTCGGACCAGCGAACTGGTCGTCCAGCGTCGAGATCCCGGCCTCGTTGGCCGCAATCTTGGTCAGCGTGTTCTTCACCACGGCGTACTGGGCGTTCTCACCGAGCGAACGGCGCAGCTGCTTGAGCTGTGCCACGGTGAGACCGCGGTACTCGGTCAGCACGGCGGCGTTCGAGCTGCGGAACTTGTCCGTCAGCTCGGCAACCGCAGCAGACTTGTCGGGCCTCGCCATGAGCCTCGGCCTCCTTCCGGGTGATTCGGACCGCGTGGGCTGAAGGAAGGAGACTGGGCAAAACGAAACGCCCCGGCGCAGGCGCACGGGGCGTGACTCAACCGGTCGCGCTCAGCGAGGAGCGGTATCCAGGAGTTCATCCACAGTCACCTGCGCGGGTCGTCCGCAGCTAGCGGATCCTTCGGCCGCCGCGACTCTGACGAGCGCAGCAACGACCAGCGGTCTTTGGCTTCTGTGGAAGAGTACGGGACCGCCCCGCCGTCAAGCAAATCGCCGCCGGCCGGGTGACTCCCCGCCCCCGCGCGCCCGTGCCACCGCAGCGCTCCGGCCGGGCTCCGGGGGCCTGACAGGGGCCTCCACGGGGCCAGGGGGCCCACGGGCGCCACCGGCTCGTGGGGCGGGCCCCGTACGACGAGAAACCGGCCCCCGCCGCTCCTGCGAGCGGCGGGGGCCGGTTTCGTGCGCGTGACCCGCGACTGCCGTCAGATTCAGACGGCGGCCGGGTCCTCCTCGACGAGGAGGTTGCGGGTGCGGTTGGAGTCCAGCGGGATGCCGGGGCCCATCGTGGTGGTGAGGGTCGCCTTCTTGATGTAGCGGCCCTTCGCGGCGGACGGCTTCAGACGGAGGACTTCCTCCAGCGCCGCCGCGTAGTTCTCGACCAGCTTCGTCTCGTCGAAGGAAACCTTGCCGATGATGAAGTGCAGGTTCGAGTGCTTGTCGACGCGGAACTCGATCTTGCCGCCCTTGATCTCGTTGACGGCCTTGGCGACGTCCATGGTGACGGTGCCGGTCTTCGGGTTCGGCATCAGACCACGCGGGCCGAGGACGCGGCCGAGGCGGCCGACCTTGCCCATGAGGTCCGGGGTGGCGACGACCGCGTCGAACTCGTTCAGGCGGTTGCCCTTGGAGATCTCGTCGATCAGTTCGTCGGAGCCGACGATGTCGGCGCCCGCGGCTTCCGCGGCCGCAGCACGGTCACCGGTCGCGAAGACCAGGACCCGGGCGGTCTTACCGGTGCCGTGCGGAAGGTTCACGGTGCCACGGACCATCTGGTCGGCCTTGCGCGGGTCGACGCCCAGGCGGAAGGCGACCTCGACGGTGCCGTCGAACTTGGTGGTGGCGGTGTCCTTGGCGAGACGGACGGCCTCGAGGGGGGCGTAGTTACGCTCCCGGTCGACCTTGGCGTCCGCGCCGCGGAGTGCCTTGCTGCGCTTCACTGCTTCTCCTGGTGTGGTTCAGGTGTGGAGTCGTGGTCCGGGCCAGCGCGTGGCCCTCCCACAGGTCGTACGGGGGGCTGCTCAGCCCTCGACCGTGATGCCCATGGAGCGGGCGGTGCCGGCGATGATCTTCTCGGCGGCGTCCAGGTCGTTGGCGTTCAGGTCGGGCAGCTTGACCGAGGCGATCTCGCGGACCTGGGCGCTCGTGAGCTTGGCGACCTTGGTCTTGTGCGGCTCGCCGGAGCCCTTGTCCACACCCGCGGCCTTGAGGATCAGCTTGGCGGCCGGCGGAGTCTTGGTGATGAAGGTGAAGGAACGGTCCTCGTAGACCGTGATCTCCACCGGCACGACCATGCCACGCTGCGACTCGGTCGCGGCGTTGTAGGCCTTGCAGAACTCCATGATGTTGACGCCGTGCTGACCCAGGGCGGGGCCGACCGGCGGAGCCGGGTTGGCCGCGCCGGCCTGGATCTGGAGCTTGATAAGCCCCGTGACCTTCTTCTTCTTGGGAGGCATTGCTCTCTCCGGGTCCTAGTGAGAGTTTCTCGCCACCATCCGACGTCATCCGGATGGAGGCATACCGCACAACGATAACGGGTATCCATGCGCGGCCAAAAACCGAGCAGGTCAGAACGGGCGCGAGGCCCGGTCTGACCTGTTCGGAAGCTGTATGCGTCAGTTCTTCTGGATCTGGTCGAAGCTCAGCTCGACCGGGGTCTCGCGACCGAAGATCTCGACGAGGCCCTTGACCTTCTTCGAGTCGGCGTTGATCTCGTTGATCGTGGCCTGGAGCGTGGCGAACGGGCCGTCGGTGACGGTGACCGAGTCGCCGACCTCGAAGTCCAGCACCTGGACCTCGACCTTGCGGGCCGGAGCCGGCTTGCCCTCGGCCTCGGCGGCCTCGCGGGCGGCCTTCTCCTCGGCCTCCGGGGCGAGCATCTTGACGATCTCGTCCAGGGTCAGCGGGTACGGGTCGTAGGCGTTGCCCACGAAGCCGGTGACGCCGGGGGTGTTGCGGACGACGCCCCAGGACTCGTTCGTCAGATCCATGCGGACGAGAACGTAACCGGGCAGCTTGTTCTGCCGGACGTTCTTGCGCTCGCCGTTCTTGATCTGGACGATCTCTTCCTCGGGGACCTCGGCCTGGTAGATGAAGTCCTCGACGTTCAGCGAGACGGCACGCTGCTCGAGGTTGGCCTTCACGCGCTTCTCGTAGCCCGCGTAGGTGTGGATGACGTACCACTCGCCGGGCAGGCCGCGCAGTTCGTCGCGGAGGGCGGCGATGGGGTCGGCCGGGGCCTCGGGCTCCGCCGCCTCGGCGACGACGTCGTCGGTCTCGTCCTCGTCGGCGTCGGTCTCGTCGGCTTCGGCGGTCTCGCCCTCGGCGGTCTCAGTGCCGGCCTCGGCCTCGGGGGCCTCCTCGACCGCGTCCTCGTCCTCGACGTGGAGAGCGGCCTCTTCGGCGGCCTCGCCGACAGCGGCGTCCGCAGCTTCCGCCTGGTCCTCGTCGGCCGCCTCGACGACGTCGAGCTCGTCCTGGGCGGACTCGTTCAGGTTCGGGTCAGACACGGTGGCTGCTTCTTCCTGGATACAGATGGGGTGGAACATGCGAAAAGGGGCGCCTGGGTGGGCGCCCTCCGCGGGACTCAGCCGAAGACGTACTTGACTGCTTCCTGGAAGCCGAGGTCAATCACGGTCACCAGACCGATCATGATGACGACGAAGACGATGACGACGGTCGTGTACGTCGTCAGCTGGCTGCGAGTCGGCCAGACGACCTTGCGCAGCTCGGCGACGATCTGGCGGTAGAAGAGCGCGAGACGGCCCAGCGGGCCCTTCTTTCCGCGCTTGCCGCCCTTGCGGCCCTTCTTCTTCGACTCCTGTGCTTCGTCCTCGGCATCAGGCATGTCGATGGAGCCTACGGCATCCGTCACGTCTCTCACCTGATTCCGGGTCGGCCGTGCCGCGCCCGGGTGGAGCCGCACGGCGGTGCAATGAAGTACATACCTGCGCACACAACCTGGCGGTGTGTGTAGCAGGGCCGGAGGGACTTGAACCCCCAACCGCCGGTTTTGGAGACCGGTGCTCTACCAATTGAGCTACGACCCTCTGTCGTTCTCCCCCAACCTACCGCATCCGTGGACGTGGTCGATGAGGGCCAACGAGCAGAGAGTGTACGTGGTCAGCGGCGCCGCGTCGAACAGATAGCTCCTGACACGGTCGGCGCAGCCCCCTCGCACCCGTCGGATTCCCGCCGTCCGCACGGCGAGATCCGTGTGCCGCGCTCTTTCCCGGTCTGGGAGCATGGGCCGCATGAGCGCTGCAACCCCTCCCACCGAGCGCCGGGTCTCCGCCCGAGTCGGCGCGATCTCCGAGTCCGCGACCCTCGCCGTCGACGCCAAGGCCAAGGCCCTCAAGGCCGCCGGGCGCCCGGTGATCGGCTTCGGCGCGGGTGAGCCCGACTTCCCGACGCCCGGCTACATCGTCGAGGCCGCGGTAGAGGCCTGCCGCAACCCGAAGTACCACCGCTACACGCCGGCCGGCGGACTGCCCGAGCTGAAGGCAGCCATCGCCGCGAAGACGCTGCGGGACTCCGGCTACGAGGTCGACGCCTCCCAGGTCCTGGTGACCAACGGTGGCAAGCAGGCGATCTACGAGGCGTTCGCCGCGATCCTGGACCCGGGCGACGAGGTCATCGTCCCGGCGCCGTACTGGACGACGTACCCCGAGTCGATCCGGCTGGCCGGCGGTGTGCCGGTGGAGGTCGTCGCCGACGAGACCACCGGCTACCGGGTGTCCGTGGAGCAGCTGGAGGCGGCCCGTACGGAGCGGACGAAGGTCGTCCTCTTCGTCTCCCCGTCCAACCCGACCGGCGCCGTCTACACCGAGGGCGACGCCGAGGCGATCGGCCGCTGGGCCGTCGAGCACGGCCTGTGGGTGATGACGGACGAGATCTACGAGCACCTCGTGTACGGCGACGCCACCTTCACCTCGCTGCCGGCGATCCTGCCCGAGCTGCGGGACAAGTGCGTCGTCGTCAACGGCGTGGCCAAGACGTACGCCATGACCGGCTGGCGGGTCGGGTGGATCATCGGCCCGAAGGACGTGGTGAAGGCCGCGACGAACCTCCAGTCGCACGCCACGTCCAATGTGTCGAACGTCGCACAGGCCGCCGCGCTGGCCGCCGTCTCGGGCAGCCTGGACGCGGTGGCGGAGATGCGGGCGGCGTTCGACCGCCGCCGCCAGACCATGGTGCGGATGCTCAACGAGATCGAGGGCGTCTACTGCCCGACCCCGGAGGGCGCGTTCTACGCGTACCCGTCGGTGAAGGGGCTGCTGGGCAAGGAGATCCGCGGCAAGCGCCCGCAGACCTCGGTGGAGCTGGCGGCGCTGATCCTCGACGAGGCGGAGGTGGCGGTCGTTCCCGGCGAGGCGTTCGGCACGCCGGGCTACCTGCGGCTGTCGTACGCGCTGGGCGACGAGGACCTGGTCGAGGGCGTGTCGCGGATGCAGAAGCTGCTGGCGGAGGCGCGCGACTGAGCCGGCCCTCCACGGAGGCGCGGACGTACGGGCGGGCTCCCGGCGGTGTGCCGGGGCCCGCTTTTCCGTTCCCTTGAGCACCCGATCGGTGAAAGGGGCTCCCGCGCGGGCGGCGGTTTTGGCAAGATCCCTCAATGGAGCACGTACGAGATCTGCGGCTGTTGCCCAAAGCCCATCTGCACCTGCACTTCACCGGGTCGATGCGGCCCGGGACCCTGCTGGAGCTCGCCGACAAGTACGGCGTCCATCTGCCCGAGGCGCTGACCGGCGGAGAGCCCCCGCAGCTGCGGGCCACCGACGAGCGGGGCTGGTTCCGTTTCCAGCGGCTGTACGACATCGCCCGGTCCTGCCTCCGCGAACCGGAGGACATCAGGCGCCTGGTGCGCGAGACGGCCGAGGAGGACGTCAGGGACGGGTCGGGGTGGCTGGAGATCCAGGTGGACCCGACGTCGTACGCCCCGCGGCTGGGCGGTCTGATCCCGGCCCTGGAGATCATCCTGGACGCGGTGGAGAGCGCCTCGCGGGAGACCGGCCTGGGCATGCGGGTCCTGGTGGCCGCGAACCGCATGAAGCACCCGCTGGACGCCCGGACCCTCGCCCGCCTGGCCGTCCGGTACGCGGACCGGGGCGTGGTCGGCTTCGGGCTGTCGAACGACGAGCGGCGCGGCATGGCGCGGGACTTCGACCGGGCGTTCGCGATCGCCCGGGAGGGCGGGCTGCTGGCCGCGCCGCACGGGGGCGAGCTGACCGGCCCGGCGTCCGTGCGGGACTGCCTGGACGACCTGCGGGCGGCGCGCATCGGGCACGGCGTCCGGGCCGCGGAGGACCCCCGGTTGCTGCGCCGGCTGGCCGAGCGGGGAGTGACCTGCGAGGTGTGCCCCGCCTCGAACGTGGCGCTCGGCGTGTACGAGAAGCCCGAGGACGTCCCGCTGCGGACGCTGTACGAGGCCGGGGTGCCCATGGCGCTCGGGGCGGACGACCCGCTGCTG
The DNA here is from genome assembly GCF_009739905.1 of Streptomyces ficellus. NCBI lineage: Bacteria > Bacillati > Actinomycetota > Actinomycetes > Kitasatosporales > Streptomycetaceae > Streptomyces > Streptomyces ficellus. Next base: position 3,007,935 of record NZ_CP034279.1, read on the forward strand.
TTCGGGTCGCGGCTGGCGGCCCAGTACGAGATCGCCCGCGCCCACCACGGTTTCTCCGACCACGAGCTGGCGGAGCTGGCCCGTCAGTCGGTGCGCGGCTCGGCGGCGCCGGAGGACGTCCGGGCGAAGCTGCTCGCGGGCGTCGACGACTGGCTGGCGGGCCCGTGAGCGGCGTCAGAGGCTGACGCCGACCGTCACCGGCTCGTTGACCAGCGTGACGCCGAAGGCGTCCCGTACGCCCGCGACGACCTCGCGGGCGAGGGCGAGCAGGTCCTCGGTGGTGGCCTCGCCGCGGTTGGTGAGGGCCAGGGTGTGCTTGGTGGAGATGCGGGCGGGGCCGGTGCCGTACCCCTTGGTGAAGCCGGCCTTGTCGATGAGCCAGGCCGCGGAGGTCTTGACCCGTCCGTCGCCGGCTGGGAAGGCGGGCGGGGCGACGTCGGCGCCGAGGCGGTCACGGACGCGGGCGAGGAACTCCTCGTAGTGCGCCTGCTCCAGGATCGGGTTGGTGAAGAACGAGCCCGCCGACCAGGTGTCGTGGTCCGCCGGGTCCAGGACCATGCCCTTGCCGGCGCGGAGCGCGAGCACCGTCTCGCGGGCGGTGGCGGCCGGGACGCGGTCGCCGGGCTCCACGCCGAGCACGCGGGCCGTCTCGGCGTACTTGATGGGCGCGCTCAGCCCCTGCGCGTCCTCCAGCTCGAAGCGCACCCGCAGCACGACGAACCGGTCCGGGTCGGCCTTGAAGCGGCTGTGGCGGTACGAGAAGTCGCACTCGGCGTTCGGGACGGTGACCGTCTCGCCCGAGCGGCGGTCGTACGCCACGACCTCCGTGATGGTGGCCGAGACCTCCTGGCCGTACGCCCCGACGTTCTGGATCGGGGTGGCGCCCGCCGAGCCGGGGATGCCGGCCAGGCACTCGATGCCGGCGAGCCCGGCCTCCACCGTGCGCGCCACGGCGTCCGTCCACACCTCACCGGCCGCCAGCTCCAGCCGCGTGCCGTCCAGGACGAATCCCCGGGTGGCGATGCGCAGGGCGGTGCCGTCGAAGCCCTTGTCGCCGATGACGAGGTTGGACCCGCCGCCGATGACCAGCAGCGGGGTGCCGGTCTCGTCGGCCTCGCGCACGGCGGCGACGACCTCGTCGTCGGTGGTCGCCGTGACGAGCCGGTTCGCGGGGCCGCCGAGCCGGAAGGTGGTCAGGGGGGCGAGGGGAGCGTCGTGGAGTTCCTGCACGCGCCCAAGCCTACGGTGCGGCTCGGACAGCCCCTTCCGGGTGCGCGCCGGGGGGGGCCACGCGCGCGTGGCACCCCCCGGGCGGCGTCGGGCGTGCGGCGGTCAGGCGAGCCGTACGACGGCGCGGGACATGCCGAGCACCTTCTGGCCGGCGCTCATGGCGGTCAGGTCCACCCGCACCCGGTTGTCGTCCAGCTTCGCGGCGACCTTGCCGCTGACCTCGATCAGCGCGCCCGTCTCGTCGTTGGGGACGACGACCGGCTTGGTGAACCGCACCCCGTACTCGACGACCGCCCCCGGGTCGCCCGACCAGTCGGTCACCACCTGGATCGCCTCGGCCATGGTGAACATGCCGTGCGCGATGACGTCCGGCAGCCCGACCTCCCTGGCGAACTTCTCGTTCCAGTGGATCGGGTTGAAGTCCCCGGAGGCGCCCGCGTACCGCACCAGCGTGGCGCGCGTCACGGGGAAGCTCTTCGCCGGCAGCTCGGTGCCGACCTCGACCTCGTCGAATGCGATCTTCGCGCTCATCGCCTCACGCCTCCTCTGCCGCGGCACGGGCCACGAGCTTCGTCCACGCCGTCACCACGTGCTCACCGGCCTCGTCGTGGACCTCCCCGCGGACGTCCAGGATGTCGTTGCCGGCGAGCGACTTGATGGCCTCGATGGTCGAGACGACCGTCAGCCGGTCCCCCGCCCGTACCGGACGGGTGTACGCGAACTTCTGGTCGCCGTGCACCACGCGGCTGTAGTCCAGGCCCAGCTGCGGGTCCTCGATCACCGCTGACGCGGCCCGGAAGGTGATGGCGAACACGAAGGTCGGCGGAGCGATCACATCCGGGTGGCCGAGCGCCTTGGCGGCCTCCGTGTCGGTGTACGCCGGATTCAGGTCCCCGACCGCCTCGGCGAATTCGCGGATCTTCTCCCGGCCGACCTCGTACGGCGCGGTGGGCGGATAGGTCCGCCCCACGAAGGACTGATCGAGCGCCATGAACTCGCTACCTCCTGGGTCATGTCTTCGAACAAACGACACGAGGCCGCCCCCTGACGGGGACGGCCTCGTGTACGAGCCTGATTCAGCGCGTTTCGCGGTGCGCAGTGTGCGCGTTGCAGCGCGGGCAGTGCTTCTTCATCTCAAGACGGTCCGGGTTGTTGCGCCGGTTCTTCTTGGTGATGTAGTTCCGCTCCTTGCACTCCACGCAGGCCAGCGTGATCTTCGGGCGGACGTCGGTGGCAGCCACGTGAGTGCTCCTTGACGGACGGATGGACGGATGAACGCATAAAAGAGTAGCCGATCGAAGGACCGACCCCACAATCGGCTACCGTGTGTAGCGGTGACCGGACTTGAACCGGTGACACAGCGATTATGAGCCGCTTGCTCTACCGACTGAGCTACACCGCTTTGATACGGAGTCCCTCACCCGAAGGTGAGGGCTACCGCACCAGAGCCCCAATACGGAATCGAACCGTAGACCTTCTCCTTACCATGGAGACGCTCTGCCGACTGAGCTATTGGGGCGAGCGATGAAGACATTACACGGTCGGCCGCCGTTCGCCCAAATCCGATTCCCCGCGGCTACCCGGCCCCCGCGCCGCCACTCCCCAAAACGCTCACGGAACGCCCACCGCCCCCTTCCGGCGCCGCCACGGAGGGTCACCCCGGGCGGTCCGCCGGCCCGGCGGGCGGGGCGTCGGCCCCGTACATCCCCGAGGTCCCGTACGCCACTCGCGCCCCGCGCCGGTACGACTATTGCGCTCCTCCTCGATGCCCAGTGGGACGGCCCCTAGGCTCGGCTCACGCTGCGTGATCACGCCAGTACGCCCGTACACCCGCACGGCCGGCGGCCCCGCCGCCCGCACGCCGCGGACCACGCCGAGCCACCGAGCCCCCGAGCCCGCCAGGAGCCCGATGTCCTCCGACAGCCAGCAGCCGCAGCCGCCCGAGGGCGCCACCGCCGACGCCACCGCGCTGCTGCTGTGCGGCGCCCGCCTCACCGACGGCCGGACCGTCGACGTACGGCTCAGCGGCGGGCGCATCGAAGCCGTCGGCACCGCGGGCAGCCTGCCCACCCACGGCGCCCGCGTCGACCTCGCCGGCTACCTGCTGCTGCCCGCCCCCGCCGAACCGCACGCCCACGCCGACACCGCGCTCAGCGCCGACGGCCCCGGCCCCGTCTCGTACGCCACCGAGGACGTCCAGCGCCGCGCCACCGAGGCCGCGCTGCTCCAGCTCGGGCACGGGGCGACCGCACTGCGCGCCCACGTCCGGATCGGCGACGTCCAGGGGCTCGGCCCGCTGGAGGCGGTCCTCCAGGCGCGCCGCTCGCTGCGCGGGCTGGCCGACCTGACGGCGGTCGCCGTCCCGCGGCTGCTGACCGGTGTGGCGGGGGCGGACGGGCTGGCGATGCTGCGCGACGCGGTGAAGATGGGCGCCGGGGTGGTGGGCGGGTGCCCGGACCTGGACCCCGACCCGGCCGGGTACGCGGAGGCGGTGCTGGAGGTGGCCGCGGAGCACGGCTGCCCGGTCGACCTGCACACGGACGGCGACGACCCGGCGCGCCTCGCCCGGCTGGCCGCCATGGCGGGCGGTCTGCGGCCGGGGGTCACCATCGGGCCGTGCGGGGCGCTGGGGCGGCTTCCTGGCGACGCGGCGGGGCGGGCGGCCGACCAGCTCGCGGCGGCGGGCGTGACGGTCGCGTGCATGCCGCAGGGCGGCTGCGGCGGTACGGAGGTGCGCGGGGTCGCGCCCGTGCGGCTGTTGCGGGCGGCGGGCGTACGGGTCGCCGCCGGGAGCGGGGCGCTGCGGGACGTGGCCAACCCGGTGGGGCGGGGCGATCCGCTGGAGGCGGCGTACCTGCTGGCCTCCCAGGGCGGGTTGCGGCCCGCGGAGGCGTACGGGGCGGTGAGCGGGGCCGCGCGGGAGGCGATGGGGCTGCCCGCGGTGCGGGTGGAGGCGGGGTTCCCGGCGGAGCTGCTGGCGGTGCGCGGGGAGCGGTTGTCGGGCGTGCTGTCGCTGGCGTACAGCCGGATCGTGGTGCACCGCGGCCGGGTGGTGGCGCGGACGAGCGCGGTGCGGGAGTACTGCGACTCGGCGGCGGCGCTCGAACTGCCGCGCCAGGGACGGCCGGACGCCCGCCCCTGACCATCCGGATGCCCGCGCGGGGCGTCCTCGGCGGGCGGACCTCGGCGGGTGTCCTGACGGCCCGTCCGGCGCCGGTGTCCGTGCGTTCCGGGATCCGTTCCGGCATTCGTTCCGGCCCGTCGGTGCCTGGTTCCTGCGCGTTTTCGGCTCCGGCGTCGTACGGTCGGGAGCATGCGCATTGTCATCGCTGGAGGACATGGTCAGATCGCCCTGCGACTGGAGCGGTTGCTGTCGGCGGGCGGGCACGACGTCGCGGGCATCATCCGCAACCCCGAACAGACCGACGCCTTGCGCGAGGCGGGTGCCGAACCGGTCGTCCTGGACCTGGAGTCGGCGACCGAGGACGAGGTCACCGCGGCGGTCACGGGCGCCGACGTGGTGGTCTTCGCGGCGGGCGCCGGCCCGGGCAGCGGCGCGGAGCGCAAGGCCTCCGTGGACCGCGGGGCGGCGGTGCTCTGCGCGGACGCGGCGGCCAGGGCGGGCGTACGGCGGTACGTCGTCGTGTCGTCGATGGGCGCCGACGCCGGCCACCCGGGGGACGAGATCTTCGACGCGTACCTGCGGGCGAAGGGGGCGGCGGACGACTACGTACGCGCCAAGCGGGGCCTCGACTGGACGATCCTCAAGCCCGGCATGCTGACGAACGACGCCGGCACCGGCCTGGTGCGGCTGGAGGCGGCCACCGGACGCGGGCCGGTACCGCGCGACGACGTGGCGGCGGTCCTGGCCGAGCTGGTTGAGACGCCGGCCACGGCGGGGCTGACGCTGGAGCTGATCAGCGGGTCCGTACCGGTGACGGTCGCGGTGAAGGCGGTCGCGGGCCAATGACCTTCGCCGAACCGGTCGTGGTGGAGCGCCCCGAGCAGCCCTACGTCTTCATGCGCCGGTCGGTGCGGATGGACGGCTTCGGCGAGATCGCCGACCGGCTGCCGGAGCTGGTCGGGTGGCTGGGGGCGCGGGACATCGAGCTCGCCGACGCCCCGTTCTTCCGCTTCGTCACCGTCGACATGGCGGGCGAGTCGGAGGTGGAGGCCGGTGTTCCGGTCGCCCCGCTCCCCTCGCTCCCGGAACCTGAGGGCGACGTCGGCGTGGCGCTGCTCCCGGCCGGCCGCTACGCGACGCTGACCCATGTCGGCCACCCCGACCGGCTGTTCGCCGCGGCCGCCGCCCTGCGGGAGTGGGCGGACGAGCGGGGCCTGGCGTGGGACATGCGGGAGGTGGACGGCGTCGAGCGGTGGGGCTGCCGTATCGAGTCCTACCGCACGGACCCCCGGGTCGAACCGGACCCGTCCCGGTGGGAGACGGAACTCGCCTTCCGCCTCGCCGACCGGCCGTCGCCCTGACGTATCCCCGCCCGGCCGGCCGGCCCCAGCGGGCTGGCCGGTCGTTCGTTCGGTCGGTCGGGAACGCAAACGGCCCCTGATCGCGTTTCCGCAGATCAGGGGCCGTTCATCGCGTGGCGGCGCCAGGATTCGAACCTGGGTAGGCTAAGCCGACGGATTTACAGTCCGTTCCCATTGGCCACTCGGGCACACCGCCATGGGATGTCGCCTGGAGGATGGCCGCTTTTCGGCGGTGCTCCCCGGCAACGACGTAAACAATACCCGATGTCCGGGGGTGCTTCGCCACCGGATTGATCAGCACTCGCGGCGGGCGGGATGGCTAGGCTTTGCGGTGGCGGTCCGGGGAGCCCGGACGCACCACAGCCAACCTCTACGCACGCGACCCAAGGAGCCACAGGACATGGCCGACTCCAGTTTCGACATCGTCTCGAAGGTCGAGCGGCAGGAGGTCGACAACGCCCTCAACCAGGCGGCGAAGGAGATCTCGCAGCGCTACGACTTCAAGAACGTCGGGGCCTCCATCGCCTGGTCCGGCGAGAAGATCCTGATGCAGGCGAACTCCGAGGAGCGGGTCAAGGCCATCCTCGACGTCTTCGAGTCAAAGCTGATCAAGCGGGGCATCTCGCTGAAGTCGCTCGACGCCGGCGAGCCGCAGATCTCCGGCAAGGAGTACAAGATCTTCGCCTCCATCGAGGAGGGCATCTCCCAGGACAACGCCAAGAAGGTGGCGAAGATCATCCGCGACCAGGGGCCCAAGGGCGTCAAGGCGCAGGTGCAGGGCGACGAGCTGCGGGTCAGCTCGAAGAGCCGGGACGACCTCCAGGCCGTGATCTCGCTCCTGAAGGGCCAGGACTTCGACTTCGCCCTCCAGTTCGTGAACTACCGCTAGGGCACGCCTCGGACCGGTCGGCGACCGGTCACCGGGCGGATCGGGGGCGGACACGGCTGCGGCCGGCCCGCCCCCGCCCGTTGTCCGGCACGAATCGCGGTCCGGCACAGATCGTGGCGCCGCACCGATCGTGGCGCCGGCACCGATCGTCGTGTCCGAAAGCCGCCAGCCCGCTGGTCAGGGCGGACGCACACTGGTGGGGACGCGGGGATGGGCGAGGAAGGGAACGGATCATGACGGTGTACGCGTACGTGGACGGCCCGCTGGGCGAGATGCTGCTGGTCGGCGAGGAGTACGCGGACGGCCGGACCGTGCTCGCCTCCCTCTCCCTGCCCGGGCAGAAGGGCGCGGCGGTCGTCCGGGAGGGCTGGCGGCACGCCCCCGGGGCGTTCGAGGGCATCGCGGCGCAGCTCCGGTCGTACTTCACGGGCGGGCTGACCCGCTTCGACCTTACGTACGCCGACGCCGGGACCGACTTCCAGCGGCGGGTGTGGCGGGCCGTGGACGACATTCCGTACGGCGCGACCGTGACGTACGGGGAGATCGCGGCGCGCGTCGGTGCGCCGGGGGCCGGGGTGCGGGCGGTGGGGACCGCGATCGGGCGCAATCCGCTCCTGGTGGTGCGGCCCTGCCACCGGGTGATCGGCGCGGACGGGGCGCTGCGGGGGTACGCGGCCGGGCTGGAGCGCAAGGAGCGGCTGCTCGGGCTGGAAGGCGCACTCGTACGGTGACGGGTGCGGCGTCCGGTGACGACGGGCTCTTCGCGGTGGAGCGGGAGCGGACGGAGATCGCGCCCGGTGCGGTGCACGTGCCGGGCTGGTTGTCCGTGGAGCGGCAGCGGGAGCTGGTGGCGGCGTGCCGGGAGTGGGCGCGTGGACCGGTGCCGATGCGGCACACGGTGCTCCCGGGCGGTGGCGTGATGTCGGTGCGGACGGTGTGTCTGGGCTGGCACTGGCAGCCGTACCGGTACGCGCGGACGGCCGGTGACGTGAACGGCGCCCCGGTGGCTCCCTTCCCGGACTGGCTGGCGGACCTGGGGCGGGAGGCGCTGGTCGCGGCCTATGGCCGGACCGGCGGGTACGCCCCGGACACGGCGCTGATCAACTTCTACGACGGGGCGGCCCGCATGGGGATGCACCAGGACAAGGAGGAGCGGTCCGGTGCCCCGGTGGTGTCGCTGAGCATCGGGGACAGTTGCGTCTTCCGGTTCGGGAACACCGGGTCGCGCGGCCGCCCGTACAGGGACGTGGAGTTGGTGTCGGGGGATCTGTTCGTCTTCGGCGGGCCGTCGCGCTTCGCGTACCACGGTGTGCCGAGAATCCTGCCGGGTACGGCCGATCCGGCGGTCGGGCTGGAGTCGGGCCGGCTGAACATCACGCTGCGGGAGACGGGGCTGTCGGGTAGTTCCAGGTAGTCCCCCGCCCCGCCTCGTTCAGCGGGAGCGGGAGTGGCCGAACAGGATGCGGTACGCGATGAGCAGCACCAGCGAGCCGCCTATCGCCGCGAACCAGGTGGGACCGTCGTAGAACTGGTTGCTGATCGGCCGGTCGAGGAAGCGGGCCGACAGCCAGCCGCCGACGAAGGCGCCCGCGACGCCGATGAGCGTGGTGCCGATCAGCCCGCCGGGGTCACGGCCGGGCAGCAGCACCTTGGCGATGACGCCGGCCACCAGCCCGAGGATGATCCAGCTGAGGATGTCCATGCCGTGAACCTGCCTTTCGTACGGTGTTGTCCGGAAGGACGCCCGGGGGGCGGGGGGTGGTTGCGGAGATCAGTAGGGTGCGGCCCATGACACAGGAGCTGCGGCGTTCGCTGGGCCTCTTCGACGCGGTCGTCATCGGGCTGGGGTCGATGGTGGGCGCGGGGATCTTCGTCGTGCTCGGGCCCGCTGCGGAGGCGGCCGGGAACGGGCTGCTGCCGGCCCTGGCCCTGGCGGGGGCCGTCGCGTACTGCAACGCCATGGCGTCGGCACGGCTGGCCGCCCGGTATCCGGCTTCGGGCGGAACATATGTGTACGGTCGCGAACGGCTGGGGCCTTTCTGGGGGTATCTGGCGGGCTGGGGCTTCGTCGTCGGCAAGACCGCCTCGTGTGCGGCGATGGCGCTGGCGGTCGGGACGTACGCATGGCCGGATCAGGCGCACGCGGTGGCGGCCGCGGTCGTCGTGGCGCTGACGGCCGTGAACTACCGGGGCGTCCAGAAGTCGGCGCTGCTCACGCGCGTCCTGGTGGCGGGCGTGCTGGCGGTCCTGGCCGCGGTGGTCGTGTCCTCCCTCCGGTCGGGCGCGGTGGATCCCGCGCGGCTGGGCCCGTCCGGGGGCATGACGGCGGGCGGGGTGCTCCAGGCGGCCGGGCTGCTGTTCTTCGCGTTCGCCGGGTACGCGCGGATCGCCACTCTCGGCGAGGAGGTGCGGGACCCGGCGCGGACCATCCCGCGGGCGGTTCCGCTGGCGCTGGGTGTCGCGCTGGTCGTGTACGCGGCCGTGGCGGTCTCCGTCCTGTCGGTGCTGGGCGCACGGGAGTTGGGCGCGTCGGCGGCTCCCCTGGTGGACGCCGCACGCGCCGCGGGGGCGGACTGGCTGGTGCCGGTGGTGCGGGTGGGCGCGGTGGCGGCCGCTTCGGGTTCCCTGCTGGCGCTGCTCCTCGGGGTGTCCCGTACGACGCTGGCGATGGCGCGCGACGGCCACCTGCCGGGTGCGCTCGCCGCCGTCCACCCGCGCTTCCGGGTGCCGCACCACGCGGAGCTGGCGGTGGGGCTGGTCGTCGCGGTGGTGGCGGCGACGGCGGATGTGCGCGGGGCGATCGGCTTCTCGTCGTTCGGGGTGCTGGTCTACTACGCGGTCGCCAACGCCTCCGCCTGGACCCTCGGTTCGGGGCGGGTCCTGGCGGTGGCGGGGCTGGCGGGCTGCCTGGCGCTCGCGTTCGCCCTGCCGGTGTCGTCCGTGCTGGCGGGCACGGCGGTCCTGGCGGCGGGCGCGGTGATGTACGCGGTGCGGCGGAGCTGACGCCCCGCGCGCGTCATATTCGGGCGACGACCGCGTCCGGGCCGCCGGCCGGCAACTGCTGTTCCTCGGTCATGTGTTCATGGTGCACCACGGCACTGACAACCGACAGAGATCCGGGCGACGGTGGCGTGCAGTCGTCAACGGGTCGCGAAGGGCCGGTCGGTCGGGACGATCTCCTTGCCCAGGGGCAGCAGGGAGACCGGGATGAGCTTGAAGTTCGCGATGCCCAGCGGGATGCCGATGATGGTGACGCACAGGGCGATGCCGGTGACGACGTGCCCGAGCGCCAGCCACCAGCCGGCCAGCACCAGCCACAGCACGTTGCCGACGCACGACGCGGCTCCGGCGTCCCGGCGCTCGACGACGGTCTGGCCGAAGGGCCACAGCGCGTAGAGGCCGACGCGGAAGGCGGCCAGGCCGAAGGGGATGCCCAGGATGGTGATGCAGAGCAGCAGACCCGCGACCATGTAGCCGAGGAACAGCCAGAAGCCGCCCAGCAGCAGCCATATGACGTTGAGGATTGCTTTCATGGGCGGCGACCTGCCATCTGTTCGAGTCGGGCGATGCGTTCCGCCATCGGCGGATGTGTCGAGAACATCTTGGCGAACCCCTGACCCGGGCGGAACGGGTTCGCGATCATCATGTGACTGGCCGTCTCGATCCGGGGTTCCGGCGGCAGGGGCAGCTGCTTGGTGCCCGCCTCCAGTTTCCGCAGGGCACTGGCCAGGGCGAGCGGGTCTCCGGTGAGCTGGGCTCCGGAGGCGTCCGCCTCGTACTCCCGGGAGCGGCTGATGGCCAGCTGGATGACGGACGCGGCGAGCGGGCCCAGCAGCATGATCAGCAGCATGCCGAGCAGGCCCGGGCCGTCGTCGTCGTCGGAGCGGCCGGTGGGGATCAGCCAGGCGAAGTGCACCAGGAACATGATCACGGAGGCGAGCGCTCCGGCGACCGACGAGATCAGGATGTCCCGGTTGTAGACGTGGCTCAGCTCGTGGCCGATGACCCCGCGCAGTTCGCGTTCGTCGAGGAGCTGGAGGATGCCCTCCGTGCAGCAGACCGCCGCGTTGCGCGGGTTGCGCCCGGTCGCGAACGCGTTGGGGGCCTGCGTGGGCGAGATGTAGAGGCGGGGCATCGGCTGGCGGGCCTGCGTGGAGAGCTCACGGACCATCCGGTACAGCTGCGGGGCCTGGAACTCGCTCACCGGGCGCGCCCGCATGGCGCGCAGCGCGAGCCGGTCGCTGTTCCAGTACGCGTACGCGTTGGTGCCGAGGGCCACGACGAGCGCGACGACGAGGCCCGTACGGCCGAAGAAGCTGCCGATCAGGATGATGAGTGCGGACAGTCCCCCGAGGAGTACGGCGGTCTTCAGCCCGTTGTGCCGGCGGTGCACGGTACGCCCTCCAAGTGGTGCGGCAGGGGGACCCTTTGCCTGGTGCTGGTCCACTGCTCAGTGGACCCTCCCGTACTGGTCAACGCCAGGCGGGCATGGCGGGTTCCCTGGTGCGCCGGGGGGCGGGGGTGGGCCGTTCGGGTGACTCAGCGCTGGGCGGGCAGGCCGGCCTTCTGGAGGGCCTCGGGCACCGGCTCGACCTCGCTGGTGCAGTGGGCGCAGCGGCTGGCGACGGCCGGGATCTCGGTGTAGCAGCGCGGGCAGTCGCGTACCGCCGCCTTGATGTCGAAGGGCTCGTCGCGCTTGAAGCGGGTCTGGATCTTCATCATCGGCAGGACGACGCAGAAGTAGAGCACCACCGCGGTGATCAGGAACGCGAGGGCGGCGCTGATGAACAGGCCATAGGGGAACTTGGCGTTCCTGACCACGAAGTAGGAGTGGCTGAAGTCACCCACGGTGCCGGTGGCGAGGCCGATGAGCGGGGTGATGAAGGCGTTGCTGAAGGCGGTGACGACCGCCGTGAAGGCCGCGCCGACGGCGAGGCCGATGGCCATGGAGATGACGTTCCCGCGGAGGAAGAAGTCCTTGAAACCGTTCAGCACGGCCGTGCTCCTAGGTAGTGCGTGGGGTGTGTGGGGGCTGTGGGCCCTGGCGTTGGAGGGGGTCAGAACAGCGTGTCGGCGGCGAAGCGCAGCACCAGCTGCGGGTAGCCCGACAGGACCACGCCCGCGACGGCCGTCAAGGCGATGGCCACGGTGACGGGCGCGGGGGTGGACGCGAGGGCGGTCGCCGCGGTGGGCGCGGGAGTGGGCCGCTCCTCCACGGACGGCCGGGCGGGGGCGCCCTCCGGGGTGCGGAACAGCACCGCCGTCCATTGCAGGTAGTAGTAGAGGGCGATCACGACGTTGAGACCCATGACGACGGCGAGCCAGCCGAGGCCCGCGTCGACCGCCGCCGAGAAGACGGTGACCTTGGCGAAGAGGCCGATGATGCCCGGCGGCAGGCCGGCCAGGCACAGCAGGAAGAACCCCATGACCAGGGCGGCGCCGGGCCGGGTGGCGTACAGGCCCCGGTAGTCGGAGATCCGGTTCAGCGGGTGCGCGCGGGCGACCAGGGCGGCCACCGCGAACGCGCCGAGGTTCACCACGGCGTACATCAGGGCGTACGCGACGGTGGCGCCGATCTGGTCGTCCCCGGAGTACGCCGCCGCCGCGATCGGCACCAACAGGTAGCCCGCCTGGGCCACCGACGACCAGGCCAGCAGCCGTACCGCGCTCCACGCGCGCGTGGGGGCCTGCCGGAGGGCGGCCACGTTGCCGACGGTCATGGTGAGCGCGGCGAGGACCGCGAGCGCCGGTCCCCACACGTCCGCGTACGTCGGGAAGGCGATGACGGTCACCAGGATGAGGCCGGTGAAGCCGACCGCCTTGCCGACGACGGACAGGTAGGCGGCGATGGGCAGCGGCGCGCCGACGTAGGTGTCGGGGACCCAGAAGTGGAACGGGACCGCCGCCGTCTTGAAGGCGAATCCCACGAGGGTGAGGGCGACGCCCGCCTTGGCGAGGGTCTCCAGCCGCGCCGGGACGTCGTCCAGGCTCTGGGCGATCTCGGTCAGATGGAGCGTGCCGGTCGCCGCGTACACGAAGCTGACGCCGAGCAGCATCACGGCGGTGGCCGTGACGGAGGAGAGGAAGAACTTCAGCGCCGCCTCGCCGGACATCCGGTAGCCCCGCTTGAGGCCGACGAGCGCGAAGGCGGGCAGCGAGGCGACCTCCAGGGCGACGACCAGCGTCGCGAGGTCGCGGGAGGCGGGCAGCAGGGCGGCGCCGGCGGCCGAGGAGAGCAGCAGGAACCAGAACTCGCCGGCCGGGAGCCTCTCCTTGGTGTCGTGGAGCGACAGCAGTGCCGTCAGGAGGGCCCCGCCGAGCACCAGGAACTGGATGACCAGGGTGAAGTGGTCGGCGGTGTAGCTGCACGCGTCGACGTCGGTGGTCAGGCAGAAGGTGCTGCGGTCGCCCTTGCGCAGCGGTACGAGGGCGAGGATCGCGACGGCGAGGCCGGCGATCGCGCAGCCGCCGAGGAACTGCTTGCGCTCCTTGGGCACGAACAGGTCGGCGACCAGCACGACCAGGCCGACCACGGCGGCGATGGTCGGCGGGGCGATGGCGGCCCAGTCAACGGACTGGACGAGATCGCCCGCGCTCGACGCGTTCGCGGCGCCCGGAGCACTCGTGGCGGCGAGGGTCACGACTTGCCTCCTGCGAGGAGCTTCTGCACGGCCGGATCGGTCAGGCCGAGGAGGACCGCGGGCCAGAGGCCGGCGACGACGGTGAGGACGGCCAGGGGCGACCAGGCCGCGAACTCGTACCGCTGGATGTCGGGGAGGGCCGGCTGGTCGGGGCCGGGCCGGGCGCCCATGCACACCCTCCGCACGACGACCAGGAGGTACGCGGCCGTGAGCAGGGTGCCGAACGCGCCGACGGCCATGAAGGTGAGGAACGCGGGGCGGCTGAGGCCCTCGGCCGGCCGGAACGCGCCGAACAGCGCGAGCATCTCGCCCCAGAACCCGGCCAGGCCGGGCAGCCCGAGCGAGGCGACGGCGGCGAAGGCGAGGAGGCCGCCGAGGCGGGGCGCGCGGCCGTAGAGCGCGGCGCCGGTGGCGCCGGCGAGGGTGTCGAGGTCGGCGGTGCCGTACCGGTCCTTGATGGCGCCGACCAGGAAGAACAGCAGGCCGGTGATCAGGCCGTGGGCGACGTTGGCGAAGAGCGCGCCGTTGACCCCGGTGGGCGTCATGGTCGCGATGCCGAGGAGGACGAAGCCCATGTGGCCCACGGAGGAGTAGGCGATCAGGCGCTTGAGGTCGCCCTTCGCGCCGGTGCGCGCGAGGGAGAGGCAGGCGAGTGATCCGTAGATGATGCCGGCGGCGGCGAACGCGGCGAGGTACGGCGCGAGGACGTGCATGCCGTCCGGCGTGATCGGCAAAGCAATCCGGACGAATCCGTACGTACCCATCTTCAGCAGGACACCGGCGAGGAGGACGGAGCCGACGGTGGGCGCGGCGGTGTGGGCGTCCGGCAGCCAACTGTGCAGCGGCCACATCGGGGTCTTCACCGCGAGCCCGATCCCCACCGCGAGAACCGCGATGACCTGCACGGACGTGGTGATGTCACGGCCGTTGTCAGTGGCGAGTGCCACCATGTCGAACGTGCCCGCCTTCAGCCCGATGAGGAGCAGGCCCAGCAGCATGACGACCGAACCGAGCAGCGTGTAGAGGATGAAGCGCCAGGCGGCCGCCCGGCGTCCCTCGCCGCCCCAGCGGGCGATGAGGAAGTACATCGGGATGAGCACCATCTCGAAGGCCAGGAAGAACAGCAGCAGGTCGAGGACGGCGAAGGTCGCCAGCGTGCCGGACTCGAGGACGAGCAGCAGCGCGACGAAGGCCCGGGGCGACGGGCCCGCGGGCATCTTGAAGTAGCTGTACAGCGCGCAGAGGAAGGTCAGCAGCGCGGTCAGGACCAGGAGGGGGAGGGAAATGCCGTCGATGCCGAGATGGATCCGCACGTCGAGCGCGGGGATCCAGCTGATGTCCGTCGTGGCCTGCATCCTCGACGGCTGGTCGTGGTCGAAACCGAGCGTGAGGACGATCGCGGCGGCGAGGATCGCGCCGGTGACGGTCACACCGTGGCGGAGCACGGCCTGGTCCGGGGACTTCCCCTTCAGCCCGGGCGGGGCGGGCAGGAGGGCCGCCGCGGCGCCGATGAGCGGGCCGACGACGATGAACGCGAGAAGGAACTGCATCACGGATTCGCTGATATCGATCACGGCTCACGACCCGGCGTTGACGTTGGCGAGGGCGACGGCGGCGATCGCCAGGACGACGGAGCCGGCGAGCAGGGCGCTGAGATAGGTCTGCAGGTTGCCCGTCTGGGCGCGCCGGACGGCCCGCCCCAGCAGGTTGGTGCCACCACCCGCTGCGCGTACGTAGGTCTCGACGACCTCGCGGTCGAGGAAGGTGACCAGTGAGGCCGCCGCCCTGACGGGGCGGACGAAGAGGGCGGAGTAGACGGCGTCGAGGTGGAAGCCGGCGGCGGCGTGGCGGTGCAGCGGGCCGAGCAGCAGGCGTCCGGGGTCGGCGGGGTCGGGGGCCGAGGCCGGGTCACCGTAGGCGGGGGTGTGCGTGGCGATCGCCTCCGCCTCGGAGACGGCCGGGTCGGCCTGGGGGTGGGCCGCGACCGCGCCGATCGGGGTGCGGCCGGCCATCGCCGTGGTGTGCCGCCAGGTGGCGTAGGTGACGAGCCCGCCGACGAGCGCGATGCCGGTGCCGAGGACCGCGGTGGTGACGGTCGGCGTCAGGGCGTGGCCGTCGAACCAGTCACCGAGGACGCCCACGGACAGACCGAAGGCGAGGGAGGGCAGGGCGAGCACCCACAGGACGGCGTTCATGACGAGCGGCTGCCGGCCGTGGTCGGGGGCCTCGGTGCCCCGGCCGCGGAAGACCAGCAGCCACAGGCGGGTCGCGTAGGCGGCCGTGAGGAGGGCGGTGAGCAGTCCGGAGACGAGGACCACCCAGCCGGCCGCGGCGGGCGCGGTGGACCCGTCGCCGAGTGCGGTGTGCTCGGCGGCCACCAGGACGGCCTCCTTGGAGAAGAAGCCGGCGAAGGGCGGGATCGCGGCGAGCGCCAGCAGGGCGATCGTCATCGTCCAGTACGCGTCGGGGATGCGGCCGGCGAGGCCCCGCATGCGGGACATGGCGGCCAGCGAGTTCGTACCGGCGGCGTGGATGATCACGCCGGCGGCGAGGAACAGCAGCGCCTTGAACGCTCCGTGCGACAGGAGGTGGAAGACGGCCGCGCCCCGGTCGCCGGCGGCCAGGGCGCCGGACATGTAGCCGAGCTGGCCGATGGTCGAGTAGGCGAGGACCCGTTTGATGTCGTCCTGCGCGAGGGCGGCCAGTCCGGAGCCGACCATCGTGACGGCGGCCATCACGGCGAGCACGGTCATGGCCGCGGCGGAGGCCGCGAAGACGGGGAGGAGACGGGCCACGAAGTAGATGCCGGCGGCGACCATCGTCGCGGCGTGGATCAGTGCGGACACCGGCGTCGGGCCGGCCATGGCGTCCGGGAGCCAGGTGTGCAGCGGGAACTGCGCGGACTTGCCGGCGACGCCCGCGAGCAGCAGCAGCGCGATCAGGGTGGGGTGCTCGATGCCGCCCGCGGCGACGGCGCCGAGGACCCCGGTGATCCGGAACGTGCCGGCGTCGGCGGCCAGCGCGAACAGACCGATGAGGAAGGGGACGTCGCCGAGCTTGGTGACCAGGAAGGCCTTGAGGGAGGCGGCCCGCGCCTCGGGCGTCTCCCAGTAGTGGCCGACGAGGAAGTACGAGCAGATGCCCATGATCTCCCAGCCGACCAGCAGCACCATCAGGTCGCCGGAGTAGACGACCAGCAGCATCGCGGAGGTGAACAGGGAGACGAGCGCCGCGTACGAGGCGTAGCGCGGGTCCTCGCGGAGGTAGGCCGTCGAGTAGAGCTGCACGCACGAGGCGACCACGCCCACCAGGACCGCGGTCAGGACGGCGAACCCGTCCAGGTGGAGGGCCAGGTCGATCGGCACCGAGCCGGTCGGAGTGAGCTGGGTCGACGCGTCGATCGCCCTGCCGCCGCCCTGGCGTACGGCGACCAGGACGGCGAGGACGAGGGCGGCGGCCGTCGGCAGCACGGCCAGGGGGCGTACGAACCCCGGCGCGGTGCGGCCGAGCGCGAGCCCGGCGACGGCACCGAGGAAGGGAAGGAGGGGAACGAGGACGGCGAGGGTCGTGGTGGTCACGCGGCGGCCTCAGCCTTCTCGTCGGGGCCCGCGGTCTCGGCGGCACCGGCGGTCCGGTCCGCGTCGTTGGTCTCGGCGTTGTCGCGGAGCTTGTCGATGTCCGAGGTGCCGCGGTTGCGGTGGACCATCAGGACGATCGCCAGCCCGATGCCGATCTCGGCGGCGGCGATGGCGATGGTGAAGAGGGTCAGCGCCTGGCCGGCGTGCAGGGCGTCGCGCAGCCAGACGTCGAAGGCGACCAGGTTGAGGTTGACGGCGTTGAGCATCAGCTCGACGGACATCAGGACCAGGATCGCGTTGCGGCGGGCGAGGACCCCGTACAGGCCGGTGCAGAACAGCAGGACGGCGAGGACCGCCGGGTAGGCGAGGTGCATCAGTTGCCGCCCTCCTGGTCGCGGTCCCGGCGGGACAGGACGATCGCGCCGACGAGCGCGGCCAGGAGGAGGACGGAGAGCGCCTCGAAGGGCAGTACCCAGTGCCGGAAGAGGATCGCGCCGGACACCTTCGTGGAGCCCTGGGCGGGCCCGTCGAGGTCGATCCAGGTGGCGCGGAACGCGTCGACGACCACCCAGACGAGGGCGGCCGCGGCGGCCACGGCGACCGCCAGGGCGGCCGGGCGGTTGCCGGAGTCGGCGTCCTCGGAGCGGCCGATCGGCGCCTTGGTGAGCATCAGACCGAAGAGGAGGAGGACGACGACGGAACCGACGTAGATCAGCACCTGGACCCAGGCGATGA
This sequence comes from Streptomyces ficellus, assembly GCF_009739905.1. Lineage (NCBI taxonomy): Bacteria > Bacillati > Actinomycetota > Actinomycetes > Kitasatosporales > Streptomycetaceae > Streptomyces > Streptomyces ficellus. Next base: position 3,025,493 of record NZ_CP034279.1, read on the forward strand.
ACTCCGCGGTGAGGAGGAGGTACTCGACGGCCAGCCCGCCGAGCGCCACGACCAGCCACAGGGCGGCGTGCACCAGCTGCTTGGTGGTGACCGTGACGACGGCGGCGCCGAGGGTGACGATGCCGACGAGGACGAAGGCGATCTCCACACCGGTGGGCGACAGGAAGCCGTGGGTGGCGGCGAGCGTCACGCGGTTCCTCCCTCGGCCGGGGGCTGCGGCTTGCCGGTGCCGGGCGCGGGCGGCACGGGAGGAGCGCCGGGCGCGGCGGAACCGGGCGCGGCGGGTCCGCCGGTCCCCGTCGCCGGGGCGGTCCCGGTCGCCGGGGCGGTCCCGGTCGCCGGGGCGGCTTCGGCGGCGGCCTGGGCGGCGGCGAGCTTCTCGGCCGCCTTGCGGGCGGCGGCGATCTCCTTGGGCTCCTCGGCGCCGGGGTCGAGGGCGGGCGGTTCGGGGACCGTCCACATCCACTCCCGGAGCTTGTCCCGCTCGTGGGTGAGCTCGTGGATGTCCGTCTCCGCGTACTCGAACTCCGGCGACCAGAACAGCGCGTCGAAAGGACAGACCTCGATGCAGATACCGCAGTACATGCACAGCGCGAAGTCGATGGCGAAGCGGTCGAGGACGTTGCGGCTGCGCTCCCGGCCACCGGGGGCGGCGGCCGGGATCGTCTCCTTGTGGGAGTCGATGTAGATGCACCAGTCGGGGCACTCGCGGGCGCAGAGCATGCAGACCGTGCAGTTCTCCTCGAACAGGCCGATCACGCCACGCGTGCGGGGCGGGAGCTCGGGCTGTGCGTCGGGGTACTGCGCGGTGTGGCTCTTCCTCGTCATCGTGCGGAGGGTGACGGCGAGGCCCTTCGCCAGGCCGGATCCGGGGATCGGAGGCATTACTGGATCACCACCTTGACGATGCCGGTGAGGGCGATCTGGGCGAGGGCGAGCGGGACGAGCGTGGTCCAGGCGAGCTTCTGCAGCTGGTCCTCGCGCAGTCGCGGGTAGCTCACGCGCAGCCAGATCACGACGAAGGCGAGCACGGCCGTCTTGAGCAGGGTCCACACCCAGCCGAGACCCTCGGCCCCGAAGGGTCCGTGCCAGCCGCCGAGGAACAGGACGGTGGTCAGACCGCACAGGACGACGATGCCGGCGTACTCGGCCAGCAGGAACAACGCGAAGCGCAGACCGGTGTACTCGGTGTACGCGCCGAAGATGATCTCGGAGTCGGCGACCGGCATGTCGAAGGGCGGGCGCTGGAGTTCGGCGAGCCCCGCTACGAAGAACACGAGCGCGCCGACGATCTGCCAGGGCACCCACCACCACTCGAACGCGTCGAGGATGCCGGGGAGCGACACCGTGCCGGCCGCCATGGCGACGGAGGCGGCGGTGAGCAGCATGGGCAGCTCGTAGGCGAGGAGCTGGGCGGCGGTGCGCAGGCCGCCGAGGAGGGAGAATTTGTTGGCGGACGCCCAGCCCGCCATGAGCGAGCCGAGCACGCCGACACCCATCATGGCCAGCACGAAGAAGATGCCCGCGTCGACGACCTCGCCGACGGCCCCTTCGCCCGGCCCGACGGGGATGGCGACCAGGACGAGGAGGTACGGGAGGAGGGCGACGGCGGGGGCGAGTTGGAAGATGCGGCGGTCGGCGTTGGCCGGGACCACGTCCTCCTTCTGCGCGAACTTCACCCCGTCGGCGACGAGCTGCGCCCAGCCGTGGAACCCGCCGGCGTACATGGGGCCCAGGCGGCCCTGCATGTGGGCCATGACCTTGTGCTCGGTCTGGCCGATCACCAGGGGCAGGACCAGGAACACGGCGAAGACGACGAGCAGCCGGAGGGCGACGTCGAGTACGTCGTTCACGCGTCTCCTCCGTTGTTCGCTCGTCCGTCGGTCGTGCGGTCGTCAGTCGTGCGTTCGCCGGCCGGTGCGCCGCTGTCGGTGCGGTCGTCGGCCGATCGGTCACGCATCGTGCGCTTGTCGGCCGGTGCGCCGCTGTCGGTACGGTCGTCGGCCGGTCGGTCGCCCGTCGTGCGCTTGTCGGCCTCGTCGGACGATTGCTCGCCGGGCGAGGTTCGGTCCTCCGGCGTGGGTCGCGGGTCCGTGGCCCGGGGCCGGGCGCGCCGGCCCCGGGGGCCGGGGCTGGGGCGTCGTCGTCGAAGGCGGGGCGCGGGTTGTTCCAGGGGGCGTCCGCGCTGCGGGTGCGGGGCGGGGGCGCCGGGGGCGTCTCGGTCGCCGGTTCCTCGCGCCGGCGGGGGCCCGCCGGGGCGGCGGACTGGCTGGCCGAGCCGTCGGAGGCGCTGCGCGTACGGCGCGGCCGGGGTGCCGCCTCGGGTGCGGTGCCCTGGGGTGCCTCCGCCGGTGCCTCGCCGGTGGGCGCCGCCTGGCTCGCCGAGCCCTCGCCGGCCGTGCGCGTGCGGCGGACCGGGCGGTCACCGGCGGGGCGCGCCGCGCGGGCCGGGCGGGCGGGGGCGGGTGGGAGCTGGCCCTTGAGGGGACCCCATTCGTTCGGGTCCGGAACGCCGGGCGGCAGCATCTGGCGCCGCTTGGGGCCGCCGTGCGCCGCGCCCGCCGCCGGCTCCCCCGGCTCCTTGGCGCCCGGCCACGCCTTGGCCACGCGGGCGGCCAGCACGAAGTCCTTCCGCAGCGGATGGCCCTCGAAGCCCTCCGGCAGCAGCAGCGGCACCAGGTGCGGGTGGCCGGTGAACGTCACGCCGAACATCTCGTACGTCTCGCGCTCGTGCCAGGCGGCTCCGGCGTAGACGCCGACGGCGCTCGGCAGGGCGGGGGCGTCGTGCGGGACGGTCGTGCGCAGCAGGAGCCGCCGCACCCGGCCGCTCTCCAGGGCGGCGACGTGCGCGCAGACGCGGAAGCCCGTGGCGGGCTCGTCGACGGCGCTGAGCCAGTCGAAATAGGTGCAGCCCAGCTCGTCCCGGGCGGTCTCCAGGGCGGCGGTCCAGGCGCCGGCGGGGACGTCGACCGTCAGCAGGTCGTAGGTCCGCTCGGCCGTCGCCTCGTCGCCGAAGAGCTCGGTGACGGCGTCGGGAAGGCGGTCGTACGCGGTCACGCCGTACCTCCCGGAGGGGGCACCAGGCCGCTGCGCAGCTGGGCGGCCGACGAGGAGCGCCCGTGGCCGTACCGCTCGCTGAGCGACTCGCGGGCGATCTTCTCCTGGAGCTTGAGGATGCCCTGGAGCAGCGCTTCCGGTCGCGGCGGACAGCCGGGTACGTACACGTCGACCGGGATGATCTGGTCGACGCCCTTGGTGACGGAGTACGAGTCCCAGTACGGGCCGCCGCAGTTGGAGCAGGCGCCGAAGGAGATGACGTACTTGGGCTCGGGCATCTGCTCGTACAGCCGCTTGACCGCGGGCGCCATCTTGTCCGTGACCGTGCCGGACACGACCATGAGGTCGGCCTGGCGCGGCCCCGGCGCGAAGGGGATCACGCCGAGCCGGATGAAGTCGTGCCGCGCCATCGACGCCGCGATGAACTCGATCGCGCAGCAGGCGAGCCCGAAGTTGAAGACCCACAGGCTGTAGCGGCGGCCCCAGTTGAGGACCACCTTCATCGGCTCGGGAGCGAGCCGGGCGAGGGCTCCGAGCCGCTTCGGCTCGGGAAGATCGACAGGGGTCACGTCCATGTCAGGACGCCCTTCTTGTACGCGTAGAGCAGTCCAACGGCCAGGAAGCCGAGGAAGATGAACATCTCGACCAGCGTCGTGGCGCCGTAGCCGGGTGCGGCGAAGACGGTCGCCCACGGGAAGAGGAAGATCGAGTCCACCGCGAAAATGACGTACAGAAAAGCGTAGACGTAGTAGCGGACCTGGGTGTGGGCCCAGCCCTCGCCCACCGGGTCGACGCCGCACTCGTAGGTCAGCAGCTTCTCCGGCGTCGGCACGACGGGCCGCAGCAGCCGTCCGGCCGCGAAGGCGACCGCGACGAACAGCACGCCGACGACGGCGAGCAGGCCGACGACCGAGTAGCTCTGGAAATAGTCGGCGGAGAGTACGGTCGTTGCGGTCCGTACGGTCGGCTCCGGCACGTCCGTGTCCCTCGCTCCCTGCCCTCGCGGCGATGCTTATGCGATCTGTACGCACGGGAGTCTAGGCCCTGGCAAAGCGCCGGTAATCAGCCGTGCCGCACTTCAGGTGGGGCTACCCCTACTTCGCTTCCCCCCACGAACCCCATGGCACGGGCGGGCCGGGCCCGGCAGGCTGGTCCGCATGACCGCACGCATGCGCTTCGACCGGCACCTCTGGAAGGAAGTCACCCACCTTCTGACCGATCTGCCGGTCGCCCTCATCGGCTTTGTCTACGTGGTGCTCACGGTGTCCCTGGGTGTGGGGCTGTCGGTGACCGTCGTCGGTCTTCCGCTGCTCGCCGCCGGCCTGGCGGGGGCGCGGTGGCTGGGCCGGGCGGAGCGGGCGAGGGCGAGGGCGCTGCTCGGCATACGTATCGACGAGCCCAGCCCGCTGCCCCGCCGGCGGGGCGCCGGCTTCTTCCCGTGGCTGTGGACGGCCCTGAAGGATCCGGTGGCGTGGCGGTGCGTGCTGTACGAGTTCATACGGCTGCCCTGGGGCGTGCTGACGTTCGCCGTGACCCTGGTGGGCCTGGTCGTCCTGTGGCCGGTGCTCCCCTTCATCGCCCGGGGACTGTCGAACGTGGACCGGGCGCTGGTGCGGGGGCTGTTGTCACCGTCCGACGAGCTGGAGCGGCGGATCGCGGAGCTGGAGTCGGACCGGGGCGTGGTCGTCGACACCGCCGCCGCCGACCTGCGCCGGATCGAGCGCGACCTGCACGACGGCGCCCAGGCCCGCCTGGTCGCCCTGGCCATGGGCCTGGGTCTGGCCAAGGAGAAGCTGCTGGAGGACCCGGAGGCGGCCGCCGCCATGGTCGACGAGGCCCACGGCGAGGTGAAGCTCGCCCTGGCGGAGCTGCGCGACCTGGCCCGCGGCATCCACCCCGCGGTGCTCACCGACCGCGGTCTGGACGCCGCCCTGTCCGCCGTCGCCTCCCGCTGCACCGTGCCGGTCACGGTGACGGTCGACCTGCCGGAGCGCCCGGCGGAGGCGATCGAGGGCATCGCCTACTTCACCGTCTCGGAGCTGCTCCAGAACGTCTCGAAGCACTCGCGGGCCCGCACGGCCGTGGTGGACGTCTGGCGGGCGGGCGACCGGGTGCTGATCCAGGTGTCCGACGACGGGTGCGGGGGTGCCCGGCTCGACGGGGGCAGCGGGATGGCGGGGCTGGCGGAGCGGCTGGGGGCGGTGGACGGCCTGTTCGCCCTGGAGTCCCCGGCCGGCGGTCCGACGACGGTCACCGCGGAGCTGCCCTGGCGCCGCCGGGAGGTGTCCCGCCTCGCCCCACAGGGGGGATAACCCCCGGTCGAAGACGGATACGAGCCCCATGGTGCGGGTCCGTCCGGGCCGGGAGTCTTGAGGTACGCGACAGGACGACGAGAAACGGACGGACGACCCGATGGCCCTGGCTCATGGACCGGAGACCCGGCACCACCGCCTCCCCGCTGTGCTGCGGGCGCCCGTGGAGGCCCGCACGTGGCGCGAGTTCGGCCACCTGCTGCTCGGCCTGCCGCTGAGCGTCCTCTACTTCGCCCTGTCCATCACGATGGTGTCGCTCGGCGCCGGCCTGGTGGTGACCTTCCTGGGCGTTCCGCTGCTCGCCGCCGCCCTCGTCATGTGCCGCGCGTTCGGCACGGTGGAGCGGGCGCGGGCGCGCGGTCTGCTGGGGGTGGAGATAGCCGAGCCGGCCCCGGTGCGCGGCCGGCCCGGCGGCGGGCTGATGGGCTGGGTCGGCGGTGTCCTCAAGAGCGGCGAGTCCTGGCGGCACTTCCTCTACTCGGTGCTGCACATGCCGTGGGCCATATTCGCCTTCAGCGTCTCGCTGGCCTTCTTCACCTACGGCTGGGGGCTGCTGACGTATCCGCTGTGGCGGTGGGTCTTCCCGGCGTACGCGGGGGTGGACGGCATCCAGCTCTACGGGGACGGCACGCACGAGTTCTACCTGGACTCCCCGGTGGAGGTGGCCGTCACCAGCCTGACCGGCCTGTTCTTCGTGCTCGTCACGCCGTGGGTGATCCGGGCCCTGGCGGGGGTCGACCGGCTGCTGGTGGTGGGGCTGCTGAGCCCGTCCCGGCTCGCCACCCGTGTCTCGGAGCTGGAGTCGGACCGGGGTGTGGTCGTCGACACCGCCGCCGCCGACCTGCGCCGGATCGAGCGCGACCTGCACGACGGCGCCCAGGCCCGCCTGGTCGCCCTGGCGATGGACCTGGGTCTGGCCAAGGAGAAGCTGCTGGAGGACCCGGAGGCGGCGTCGGCGATGGTCGACGAGGCCCACGGCGAGGTGAAGCTCGCCCTGGCGGAGCTGCGCGACCTGGCCCGCGGCATCCACCCGGCCGTGCTGACCGACCGCGGTCTGGACGCCGCCCTGTCCGCCGTCGCCTCGCGGTGCACCGTGCCGGTCACGGTGGAGGTGGACCTGCCGACCCGGCCGGCCCCGGCGATCGAGGGCATCGCCTACTTCACCGTCTCGGAGCTGCTCCAGAACGTCTCGAAGCACTCACGAGCGAGCCGTGCGACGGTCGACGTATGGCGAGTGGACGACAGGCTGATGCTTCAGGTGACGGACGACGGCTGTGGCGGCGCGGACGTGACCGGGGGCAGGGGCCTCGCGGGGCTGACGGAGCGGCTGGACGCGGTGGACGGCATCCTGGCGGTGCAGTCACCGGCCGGCGGTCCGACGACGGTCGTCGCCGAGCTGCCCTGGCGGGGCTGACACCTTCGGCCCCCCGCGGTCGCGCGCATCCCCGACCCGCCTCCCCTCGTGCTTCCCGTCCCGTTCACCCTCCCCTGGTGTTCTCCCTCCTCCGGCCCGGCCCGGTGGCAGGCGGCCGACGAGTTGTCCACAGGCCGACCCGCCGGGATCCGGGTGCTGGGATGCTGGGTCGCAGACGCGGGAATCGCGTGGTGCACATCGACTCATGGGGGAAGCGGCTTGTGGTGGAGGACAGGGTGCGCGTGGTCATCGCCGAGGATTCCGTACTGCTTCGGGAGGGCCTGACCCGGCTGCTGACCGACCGGGGGCACGAGGTGGTCGCCGGGGTCGGCGACGGCGACGCGCTGGTGAAGACGGTGGGCGAGCTGGCGGACGAGGGCGCTCTGCCGGACGTGGTCGTCGCCGACGTGCGGATGCCGCCGACCCACACCGACGAGGGGGTGCGGGCGGCGGTCCGGCTCCGCAAGGAGCACCCGGGCATCGGCGTGCTGGTGCTGTCGCAGTACGTGGAGGAGCGGTACGCCACCGAGCTGCTGGCGGGCAGCAGCCGAGGGGTGGGCTATCTGCTGAAGGACCGGGTCGCCGAGGTCCGCGAGTTCGTGGACGCGGTGGTGCGGGTCGCGCGGGGCGGTACGGCGCTGGACCCGGAGGTGGTGGCCCAGCTGCTGGGCCGCAGCCGCAAGCAGGACGTACTGGCGGCGCTGACGCCGCGCGAGCGCGAGGTCCTCGGGCTGATGGCCGAGGGCCGGACGAACTCGGCGATCGCGCGCGAGCTGAGGGTGAGCGAGGGGGCGGTGGAGAAGCACGTGAGCAGCATTTTCCTGAAGCTCGGGCTGTCCCCCAGCGACGGGGACCACCGCCGGGTGCTCGCCGTGCTGACCTACCTGAAGGGCTGAGGTGCGGCGCCCGCCGCACCGGCCCGGCCGGTCGCGACACCTGCCGGACGGACCGGAACCGAAGGACGAGTCGGGAGCGTCGTTACCGAACGGCGCGGGGGGAGACAAAGCATGATGATCCAGGGCGTAAGGACGTCTCCGAGCGACGTCCATCATGTGAGCGGTCCAGGGAAGGCGACCCTTACGGACGTAGGGTGGGCCTTGGGACGGCCGGTGGGCCGGCTGTCTCCCGAGCGTTCCCCCGTCGACGGCGGGGAGGCCCCTTGTCTCGAGGGAGGTCCAGTTCAGTGACCAGCCAGGTCAGTAGCCCAGCCGATCAGGCCGACGGGTCCGAGGGGATCCAGAGCGCCGGCGAGGCCGTCGTCGGGGAGCAGCGCGGCGGCCCCGCGCAGCACGGCGCGGAGAAGGAAGTACGACGTGTGGACCGGGTGATCATCCGGTTCGCGGGTGACTCCGGCGACGGTATGCAGCTCACGGGTGACCGTTTCACGTCGGAGACGGCGTCGTTCGGGAACGACCTGTCGACGCTGCCGAACTTCCCGGCCGAGATCCGGGCGCCTGCCGGGACCCTGCCGGGTGTGTCGTCGTTCCAGCTGCATTTCGCCGACCACGACATCCTCACGCCGGGCGACGCGCCGAACGTGCTGGTCGCGATGAACCCGGCGGCGCTGAAGGCGAACATCGGCGACGTGCCGCGCGGCAGCGAGATCATCGTCAACACGGACGAGTTCGCCAAGCGGGCGATGGCGAAGGTGGGGTACGAGACGTCGCCCCTGGATGACGGCTCGCTCGACGGGTACCGCGTCCACCCCGTGCCGCTGACGACGCTGACGATCGAGGCCCTGAAGGACTTCGGCCTGTCCCGCAAGGAGGCCGAGCGTTCCAAGAACATGTTCGCGCTCGGGTTGCTGAGCTGGATGTACCACCGGCCGACCGAGGGCACGGAGAAGTTCCTGCGGCGGAAGTTCGCGAAGAAGCCGGAGATCGCCGAGGCGAACGTGGCCGCGTTCCGCGCGGGCTGGAACTTCGGCGAGACCACCGAGGACTTCGCGGTCTCCTACCAGGTCGCCCCCGCCACCAAGGCGTTCCCGGCCGGTACGTACCGCAACATCTCCGGGAACCTGGCCCTGGCCTACGGCCTGATCGCCGCGTCCCGGCAGGCGGACCTGCCGCTGTACCTGGGCTCGTACCCGATCACGCCCGCGTCGGACATCCTGCACGAGCTGTCCCGGCACAAGAACTTCGGTGTGCGGACGTTCCAGGCCGAGGACGAGATCGCCGGCATCGGCGCGGCCCTGGGCGCGGCGTTCGGCGGGTCGCTCGCGGTCACCACCACGTCCGGCCCGGGCGTGGCGCTGAAGTCCGAGACGATCGGTCTCGCGGTCTCGCTGGAGCTGCCGCTGCTGATCGTCGACATCCAGCGCGGTGGCCCGTCGACCGGTCTGCCGACCAAGACCGAACAGGCCGACCTGCTCCAGGCGATGTACGGGCGCAACGGCGAGGCACCGGTGCCGGTCGTGGCGCCGAGGACACCGGCGGACTGCTTCGACGCGACGCTGGAGGCGGCGCGCATCGCGCTCGCCTACCGCACGCCGGTCTTCCTGCTCTCCGACGGCTACCTGGCCAACGGTTCCGAGCCGTGGCGCGTCCCGGACCTGGAGGAGCTGCCCGACCTCGGTGTCCGGTTCGCCACCGGCCCCAACCACACCCTGGACGACGGCACCGAGGTCTTCTGGCCGTACAAGCGGGACCCGCTGACCCTGGCGCGGCCGTGGGCCCTGCCCGGTACGCCGGGGCTGGAGCACCGCATCGGCGGCATCGAGAAGCAGGACGGCACGGGCAACATCTCCTACGACCCGGCCAACCACGACTTCATGGTCCGCACCCGGCAGGCCAAGATCGACGGGATCGACGTCCCCGACCTGGAGGTCGACGACCCGGCCGGTGCGGCGCGCACGCTGGTGCTGGGCTGGGGCTCGACGTACGGGCCGATCACGGCCGCGGTGCGCAGGCTCCGGGCGGCCGGCGAGCCCATCGCCCAGGCCCACCTGCGCCACCTCAACCCCTTCCCGAAGAACCTCGCCGACGTGCTGAAGCGGTACGACAAGGTCGTCGTGCCGGAGATGAACCTGGGCCAGCTCGCCACCCTGATCAGGGCGAAATATCTGGTCGACGCCCAGAGCTACAACCAGGTGAACGGCATGCCGTTCAAGGCGGAGCAGCTCGCCACGGTTCTCAAGGAGGCCATCCATGACTGAGGCGCTGAAGCTGGTGCCCAAGGCCGAGGCCAAGCAGTCCATGAAGGACTTCAAGTCCGATCAGGAAGTGCGCTGGTGCCCCGGTTGCGGTGACTACGCGATCCTCGCCGCCGTGCAGGGCTTCATGCCCGACCTCGGCCTGGCGAAGGAGAACATCGTCTTCGTCTCGGGCATCGGCTGCTCCTCGCGCTTCCCGTACTACATGAACACCTACGGGATGCACTCGATCCACGGCCGCGCGCCCGCGATCGCGACCGGCCTGGCCTCCTCCCGCACCGACCTGTCGGTCTGGGTCGTCACCGGCGACGGGGACGCGCTGTCCATCGGCGGCAACCATCTGATCCACGCCCTGCGGCGCAACGTCAACCTCAAGATCCTGCTGTTCAACAACCGGATCTACGGCCTGACCAAGGGGCAGTACTCGCCGACCTCGGAGGTCGGCAAGGTCACCAAGTCGACACCCATGGGTTCGCTCGACGCGCCGTTCAACCCGGTGTCCCTGGCCATCGGCGCGGAGGCGTCGTTCGTGGCGCGGACCGTCGACTCCGACCGCAAGCACCTCACCGAGGTCCTGCGGCAGGCGGCGGCTCACCCCGGCACGGCGCTGGTGGAGATCTACCAGAACTGCAACATCTTCAACGACGGCGCCTTCGACGTCCTGAAGGACAAGGAGCAGGCGGAGGAGGCGGTGATCCGCCTGGAGCACGGGCAGCCGATCCGGTTCGGCCCGGACGGCGCCAAGGGCGTGGTCCGGGACCCGGTCACCGGTGACCTGAAGGTGGTCGCGGTGACGCCGGAGACCGAGAGCCAGGTCCTGGTCCACGACGCGCACAGCGCCAGCCCCACCACCGCCTTCGCGCTGTCCCGGCTCGCGGACCCCGACACCCTGCACCACACGCCCATCGGGGTGTTCCGGTCCGTCCAGCGCCCCGTCTACGACACGCTGATGGCCGACCAGCTCGACACGGCCGTCGAGCAGAACGGCAAGGGCGACCTTTCCGCGCTGCTCGCGGGCAACGACACCTGGACGGTCGTCGGCTGACGGCCGGGGCCGCCGTCGACCGCGCCGGCACGCCCGCGAAAAGCCCGGGTTCCCTCCGAGGGGACCCGGGCTTCGTCGTGCGCGTGGCGCCGTCGTGCGCGTGGCGCGACGGTCGATCGCTGTGACGCAGGTGTCATGACCGTATGGCGAAACGGGCATGACATCGACCCTCGCCCGGCGTTACCTTCGTCGGCAGGGCATGGAGCAGGACCTGGGCAGGACCGGGCAGGACAGGGCAGTGCGGAAGGACGGGCGGCCAGTGGTGGCGCAGAGCGGCGGCGAACAGCGGGCTGGATTCCTCTACGGTGTGGCCGCCTACGGCATGTGGGGGCTCGTGCCGCTCTTCTGGCCGCTGCTGAAACCGGCCGGGGCCGTCGAGATCCTGGCGCACCGCATGGTCTGGTCCCTGGCGCTCGTCGGGATCGCGCTCCTCGCGCTGCGCCGCTGGGGCTGGATACGCGAGCTGCTGAAGCAGCCGCGCAAGCTCGGGCTGATCGCGATCGCCGCCACCGTGATCACCGTCAACTGGGGCCTCTACATCTGGGCCGTGAACGCGGGGCAGGTCGTGGAGGCCTCCCTCGGCTACTTCATCAACCCGCTGGTCACCATCGCCATGGGCGTGCTGCTGCTGAAGGAGCGGCTGCGTCCGGCGCAGTGGGCCGCGGTCGGCACCGGCTTCGCCGCGGTGGTGGTCCTCGCCGTGGGGTACGGGCGGCCGCCGTGGATCTCGCTGATACTCGCCTTCTCGTTCGCGGTCTACGGCCTGGTGAAGAAGAAGGTCAACATCGGCGGGCTGGAGTCGCTGGCCGCGGAGACGGCCGTGCAGTTCCTGCCCGCGCTGGCGTACCTGTTGTGGCTGGGTTCGCAGGGCACGGGCCACTTCGGCACCGAGGGCGCGGGGCACGCGGCGCTGCTCGCCGCGACGGGTGTGGTCACCGCCGTGCCGCTGGTCTGCTTCGGCGCGGCGGCGATCCGGGTGCCGCTGTCCATGCTGGGGCTGTTGCAGTACCTGGCGCCGGTGTTCCAGTTCGGGCTCGGCGTCGTCTACTTCCACGAGGCCATGCCGCCCGAGCGGTGGGCGGGCTTCTCGCTCGTCTGGCTGGCCCTGACGATCCTGACCTGGGACGCCCTGCGCTCGGCACGCCGCACCCGGGCCGAGGCCGCGGCCCTGCGGCTGGTGGCGGCCGAAGCGGCCGGTGCCGAGGCGGCCGGCGTGGAAGCGGCCGCGAGCGGTACGACCGGTACGGCGGCGGAAGCGGCCGTCGCCGGTACGAGCGGCACGTCCCGGCCGGCGCGCCCGTAGGTCACCGGCGGCCGTCCGGACGGCGAACCGGTCAACGGCTGGGCCTCAGGCCCCCAGGGCCTCCTCCACCCGGCGCATGACGCCCTGCCAGTGCGCCCGGCGCCGCTCGCGCTCCTCGGCGCTCGCGAGGTGCTCCTGGTGGAAGGTGAGGACGGTCCGGCCGGGGCCGTTCGCGGAGACGGCGACCTGGACGGTCGTCGTGCCGTGGGTGAGCCGTACCCGGTCGCCCGGCCGGTAGCTGCGCACCTCGCCGACGGTGCCGTCGGCCGTCTCGTACGCCGTGCCCTTCTCCGTGGGCAGGCCGCCTTCGGTGGCGCCGAGCCAGATCGCGACGCCCTCGGGGCTCGCGAGGAAGTCCCAGAGCGCGCCGACGGGCAGCGCCAGGGTCTTGGACACACCGATCTGCCAGCCCGCGTCACGGGTCAGTCCTGTGGGCATCACGCTTCTCCTTCCGCCTGGGCGCGGGAGCGGTGGGCCCGCACCTTGTTCCGGTTCCCGCACCGTTCCATCGCGCACCAGCGGCGGCGCCCGGGGCGGGAGGTGTCGACGAAGAGCAGGTAGCAGTCGTGGGCACCGCACTCGCGGATCCGGCCCGCGGTCGCGTACGGGCCGGTGAACAGGTCGATCGCGTCACGGGCGATCGTCGACAACAGCCCGGCCACACTCGCGCCGGGAGCCCACGCGCGCCGCCCTTCGTCCGTCAGCCGCACGGTCAGCGGGGGCCGGGCCGCCGCCGCGTTCAGCACGGCGAGGTCGGCGGCCGCGGGGGGCCGGCCGTACGCCCGGGCGACGCCCAGCCCGTGCAGCGCGTCGCGCAGCTCCCTCACCGCCGCGAGGTGCCGCTCCTCGACGGGCGGCAGCCGCAGGCCGGGCGGGGCCAGCCGGCTGGCCGCCACCCAGTCGAGGAGCCCGGCCGGGGTGTCCAGGACCTCGTACCGGGCGAGCGGGCCGGGGCCGCCCGTGGGCAGCAGTTCCAGGCACAGCGCCCCCGGGTCGAAGAGAAACGCGCGACCCTCCGGCGTGTGCAGGCGCAGACCTATTGCGGACTCACTCACGTAACCAATATAACTGGTTACATGACACCGCTCCACTGGAAGCTCGTAATCGACTCCTCCGACCCGCACGCCCAGGCCGACTTCTGGGCCGAGGCCCTGGGGTACGTCGTCGAGGACAACAGCGCCCTCATCGACCGGCTGCTCGGCCAGGGGTACGTGAAGGAGACGGAGACCGTCGAAGCGCACGGCCGACGCGCGTGGCGCGATCTGATCGCCGTCCGGCATCCGGACGACCCGTATCAGGAGGAGACCGGCATCGGGCAGGGCCGGCGGCTGCTGTTCCAGCGCGTGCCGGAGGCGAAGACCGTGAAGAACCGGCTCCACCTCGACCTGCACGCCGGGCCCGACCGGCGCGACGCGGAGGTGGCCCGGCTGGAGGCGCTGGGCGCGTCCGTGGTGCGCCGCGTCAGCGAACCGGGCGGGGAGTGGGCGGTGCTGACGGACCCGGAGGGCAACGAGTTCTGCGTCCAGTAGGCCCGGCGGCCCGTCGCCCGCCCACGGCCCGAGCCCGGCCGCCCGCCACCGGAGCAGGCCCCGCCGTCACAGGCTCACCTTCACAGGCGCACCGTCGCAGGCCCCGCCGTCAGACCGGCGGGGCCTACGGCTCGTCGCCCTCCGCCCAGCGGAAACCGCGCAGGCCCACGTCCTCCTGCGCGCCGGCCCGCTCGTGGTGCGCCCCGCTCCTCCGCCGCCACGCGTGGAGGGCGCCGACCACCGCGGCGCACAGGCACAGCATCACCAGGGCGAAGACCACCGCGACGGGGGCGAAGAGCCCGATCAGCCCCTCGATCATGTGGGACGGTTCGAAGTGCACGATCACTCACCTCCTCCGGGCGCTCGGCGCACACGACGCCGCTTGGGCCAGCATGGCGCGCCCCGGTCCGGGGAGGGCGCTCCGCGCCCGAAAGACCATGTGGCGTTGTCCATTCCGTGACCGCATCTGCATGAAGTGGTCCGATATCCGAACGCCCGTGACCGGATTACGCCCTTGACGTTGAGTCAAACTCTCGCTGAACATTCAGCACGCACATCGCAACGCACACCGCACCAAAAAGCGCCGTCAGCTCCACCAGCGCCACCAGCTCCAACGCCCCGCGTCATCGCCGACCGGGGCGTCTCGCACGTTCCGTTCCCATCCCCGTACGGAATCCGGAGCCCCCACATGAACGTCTCCGCGCACCACCACATACCCAGACGGACGGCCGCGATCGCCGCCCTCGTCCTCGCCGGGCTGCTGGCCACCGCCGCCCCGGCCGCCACCGCGGCAACCACAGCCACGGCCACGGCAGCCGCACCCGCCGCAGCCGCGGCCGCACCCGACATCCCGATCGCCAACGTCAAGGCGCACCTGACCCAGTTCCAGTCCATAGCCGGCGCCAACGGCGGCAACCGGGCCCACGGCCGCCCCGGCTACAAGGCGTCGATCGACTACGTGAAGGCCAAGCTGGACGCGGCCGGGTTCACCACCACCGTGCAGCAGTTCACGACCAGCGGCGCCACCGGCTACAACCTGATCGCCGACTGGCCCGGCGGCGACGCCAACCAGGTGCTCATGGCCGGCGCCCACCTCGACTCGGTCTCCTCCGGCGCCGGCATCAACGACAACGGTTCCGGCTCCGCCGCCGTCCTGGAGACCGCGCTCGCCGTCTCCCGCGCCCAGCTCAAGCCGGCCAAGCACCTGCGCTTCGCGTGGTGGGGCGCGGAGGAGCTGGGGCTGGTCGGATCCAAGTACTACGTCAACAACCTGCCGTCCGCCGAGCGTTCCAAGGTCTCCGGCTACCTCAACTTCGACATGATCGGCTCGCCGAACCCCGGCTACTTCGTCTACGACGACGACCCGGTGATCGAGAAGACCTTCAAGGACTACTTCGCCGGCCTCGGTGTCGCGACCGAGATCGAGACGGAGGGCGACGGCCGCTCCGACCACGCCTCGTTCAAGAACGTCGGCATCCCGGTCGGCGGTCTGTTCACCGGCGCGAGCCGGGCGAAGTCCAGCGCGCAGGCGCAGAAGTGGGGCGGCACGGCCGGCCAGGCCTTCGACCGCTGCTACCACTCCTCGTGCGACAACACGTCGAACATCAACGACACCGCGCTCGACCGGAACAGCGACGCGGTCGCGCACGCCGTCTGGACGCTGTCGGCGGGTACGACGGAGCCGCCGACGGGCGACACGTACGAGAACACCGCCGACGTCGCCATCCCCGACAACGGCGCGGCCGTGACGTCCACGGTCACCGTCTCCGGCCGTAGCGGCAACGCCCCCGCGACGCTCAAGGTGGGCGTCGACATCGTCCACACCTGGCGCGGCGACCTGGTCGTCGACCTGGTCGCGCCCGACGGGACGGCGTACCGCCTGAAGAACTCCAGCGGCAACGACTCGGCCGACAACGTGCAGACCACCTACACGGTCAACGCGTCGAGCGAGGCGGCGAACGGGGCGTGGAAGCTGCGCGTCCAGGACGTGGCGGCCCAGGACACCGGGTACGTCAACGCCTTCCGCCTGACGTTCTGACCCACCGCGCCCGCGAGGGCCGCGACACAGACGGGTGCCCCGCCCGGAGAGTCACCCTCTCCCGGCGGGGCACCAGCCAACCCGGGGAACCCGCGCGGTCCGCTACTTCGCGGCGTTCGCCGCGCCGACCAGGGCCTCGGGGGTCACCGCACCCACGTAGACCTTGCCGTCGTCGGTCATCAGGGCGTTGACCAGGCGCGTCTTGAAGACCGTGCCGGAGCCGAACTTCCCGGTCACCTTGTCGCCGAGCGCGTCGAGGAACTGCTGGGCCTCGGCGGGGGCGTCCTCCGGGACCTCCGACGGGACGCCGCCGGCCGGGCCGCTGAGCTGGGCGATGGACGTCCAGCCCTCGCCGATGACGTTCACGCCCTCCTCGCCGAGGAACTGCTCGGGGGCCTCCCCAGGCTTCCCGGCCTCCCCGGGCTTGCCGAAGGGCTTCGAGGGCTTGCCGGGTGCCTCGTGCTCCGCCCCGCCTGCCGGCTCCTCCGTCACCTTGGTGCCCTTGGGCGGGGTGAAGTCGAAGGTCGACGCGTCGGGCTTGGCGAAGTCCACCTTGGTGAAGCCCGCGTCGATCGCGGCCTTGCCGCCGCTGCTCGGGGTGAGCGTGAACTTCAGCGGTACGCCGTTGTCCGCGTCCACCGCGACCTTGATCGAACCGATCGTCGAGCCGCTCTGCTTCGGCTTGATGACCAGCTGGTACGCGTCCCGCCCGGCGACCCGCGCCGTACCCTCGACCGTCACCGACGTCGTGGGGTCGACGGCCTTCAGCGCCTCGTCCACGAGGTCCTTGGGCGTGGCGGGCATCCCCGGCCCGGGCGCCTCCGACGCCCCCGGGGCCTCGGACGAGCCGTGCCCGGTCGAGTGGACGGCCTCCTTGGACGCACCGTCGTACGCCCACACGTCGTCCCCGTCGCGCACCATGGTGTACTCGTCGGCGGCGGAGCCCACGACGCTCAGCCGCTGCTTGTCCGGGCCGTCCGCCGCGACGCGCAGGGTGTGCGTACCGGAGGCGAACTCCATCAGCTTCCCGAGCCCCTCGCCGCCTCCGGCGCCCGCGCCGAGGTCGCCGCCGAGCCCGCCGAGCGACGGGAGTCCCAGGTCCGTCGTCACCTTCACCGTGCCGGACAGCCGCTGCACGTCCGACGCGGCGATCTTCTCCACCAGCTGCTGTGCCGTGATCCCGGGCAGCTCGGGGTCCCCACTGGCCGCGAGCGCCGGGACGAGCCCGATCGTCGCCGCCGCCACCCCCGCCACCGCGACCGGGACCGCGTACCGGGCCGTCCTGCGGCCCCCGGCGCTGTCGTTCGGTGCCATGTGTGCCTACCTCCGTGGTCAGCGATCCGTCTGTATCCATCTGACCAAGGGCGGCGGGCCCGGGGCGTCAGTCCCCGGGCTCAACTTGCGTACTGCTGAAGGATGACCCCGACCCCGAGACGCCTGACCCGGACGGGGGGTACGCCACCGCCCGGAACGGGGGGTACGCCACCGCCCGGGACTGACGGAGGACGCCCTAACCCGCCCGGTGCACCACCAGGTCGCACAGCTCCTCGAGCGCGGCCTTGGCGTAGCAGTCCGGCAGCGGCGCCAGCGTCGCCCGCGCCTCCTGGGCGTACCGGACGGTGTCGCGCCGCGCCTGCTCCAGCGCCGGGTGCAGGCGCAGCCGCCGCAGGGCCTCCGCGTGCCGGGCGTCGTCCGTCAGGTCGCTGTCCAGCAGCGCGACCAGCTCCAGGTCCTCCGCCGCGCCGCCCGAGGCGGCCCGGGCGCGCAGGTGCAGCACGGGCAGGGTGGGGATGCCCTCGCGCAGGTCGGTGCCCGGCGTCTTGCCCGACTCGTGGGAGTCGGAGGCGATGTCCAGGACATCGTCGGCGAGCTGGAAGGCGACGCCGAGCCGCTCGCCGTACTGGGTGAGGATGTCCACGACTTGCTCGTCGGCGCCGGACATCATCGCGCCGAAGCGGCCGGAGACGGCGATCAGCGAGCCGGTCTTGCCGGCGATGACGTCCAGGTAGTGCTCGACCGGGTCGCGGTCGTCGCGGGGGCCGGCCGTCTCCAGGATCTGACCGGTGACCAGGCGTTCGAACGCCTCCGCCTGGATGCGCACCGCCTCGGGCCCGAGGTCCGCCAGGATGTGTGAGGCGCGGGCGAAGAGAAAGTCACCCGTGAGGACGGCCACCGAGTTGCCCCAGCGGGCGTTGGCGCTGTCCACCCCCCGGCGGACGTCGGCCTCGTCCATGACGTCGTCGTGGTACAGCGTCGCGAGGTGCGTGAGCTCGACGACGACGGCAGAGGGCACGATCCCCGGTGCGTGCGGGTCGCCGAACTGGGCGGCGAGCATCACCAGCAGCGGGCGGAAGCGCTTGCCCCCGGCCCTCACCAGGTGCTGGGCCGCTTCCGTGATGAACGGCACGTCGCTCTTGGTGGCGTCGAGGAGCCCTGCCTCGACGGCCGCCAATCCGGCCTGGACATCGGCCTCGAGAGCCTGGTCCCGCACGCTCAGCCCGAACGGCCCGACTGCGGTCACGAGGGGGTCTCCTGTCTGCTGACGATCACACGGATTGTCGATGTGTCGCTGGATTCACTCAAGTCAGCGTATCCGGTCGCCTTTCGATCACCGTGGGCGCCTTCCGCCGTCCCCCGGTATGTTCAAAACCAGCTCATATGATCAGGAGCGAGCCCTTTGTCCGGTACAGCCGAGGAAACGAGCGGACCGGGCGGCGCAGGCCCGGACGAGCGGCCGCCGCCGCACGACGATCATGCCTTCCCGGGCCGGCCCCGGGGGCTGCCGTACGGCCGGCTCGGCGACCACGGCCGGCTCGCCCCCCGGCTCCGCCGCACCGTGCTCCCCGTCCGCTGAGCCGCCCCCCACACGCCCCGTACGTCCGCCGAGGTCCCCCATGAAGATCCGCACCTCCTTCCCGTACGAGACCACCCACGAGGACCTCCGCATCCCCCTGGCGGACGGGACGCGGCTCTACGCCCGCGTCTGGCGCCCGGTGACCGACGAGCCCGTCCCGGCGCTGCTCGAGTACCTGCCGCACCGGCTGACCGACGGGACCGCGCCCCGCGACCGGCAGCGCCACCCCTGGTACGCGGGCCACGGCTACGCCTCGGTCCGGGTGGACGTGCGCGGGCACGGCAACAGCGAGGGGCTGCCGGGCGACGAGTACTCCGCCACCGAGCTGGCCGACGGCGTCGAGGTGGTCCACTGGCTGGCCGCGCGGCCGTGGTGCGACGGGCGGGTGGGGATGTTCGGCATCGCGTGGGGCGGCTTCGACTCGCTCCAGATCGCCGCACTCGCCCCCGAGCCGCTCAAGGCCGTCGTCACCGTGTGCTCCAGCGACGACCGGTACGACAACGACGTCCACTCCATGGGCGGCTCCGTCCTCGCCGTGGACACGCACGCCTGGGCGGCCACCCTGCTCGCCTTCGCCTCCCGGCCGCCCGACCCGCTGTACGCCGGCGACGCCTGGCGCGAGATGTGGCTGACGCGACTGGAGGCGGTGGAGCCGCTCCTCCCCACCTGGCTCGGCCACCAGACCCGCGACGACTACTGGCGGCACGGCAGCGTCCGCGAGGACTACGGCGCGATCCGGGCGGCCGTCCTCGCGGTGGGCGGCTGGCACGACCCGTACCGCGACACCGTCCTGCGGCTCGTCGAGCACCTGCCGCCCGACCGGGTGCGGGGCATCATCGGGCCCTGGTCGCACCAGTACCCGGACCAGGGGCTGCCGCCCGGCCCGGCGATCGGGTTCCTCCAGGAGACGCTGCGCTGGTGGGACCAGCACCTCAAGGGCGAGGACACCGGCGTCATGGCCGAGCCGCTGCTGCGCTCCTGGATCAGCGGGTCGCACCCGCCCGCCACCGTGTACGCCGAGCTGCCCGGCCGCTGGACCGGCGACGTGACCTGGCCGTCGGCCAACGTCACCCCGGTCACCTACGCCCTCCAGGGCCCGCCCGTCCTCGTCCGCTCCCCGCAGCACACCGGACTGGACGCCGGGCGCTTCCTCCCCTCCGGCAACGACGCCGACCTGCCGCCCGACCAGCGCGCCGACGACGCCCACTCCGCCTGCTTCGACTTCCCCGTCCCGGCGGACGGCGGGCCCATCGAGATCCTCGGCCGCCCCCGCGTCGCCCTCACGCTGCGCCCCGGCGCGCCCACCGGGCAGGTGATCGCCCGCCTCTGCGACGTCGCGCCCGACGGCTCCTCCACCCTGGTCACGCGCGGGGCGCTCAACCTCTCCGCCCGCCACGGCCGCGACAGGGCCGTCGACGCGGAACCCGGTGAGCCGGCCGAGTGCGTCTTCGAGCTGAACGGCATCGGCCACACCTTCCCGCCCGGGCACCGCGTCCGGCTCGCGGTCTCCTCCGCGTACTGGCCGTGGATCTGGCCCCGCCCCGACGCCGCCGGCTTCACCCTCGAACCGGACGCCAGCACCCTGCTGCTGCCGGTCCGCGCCGCCCGGGACGACGCCGCCCGCGCCACCGACGCCGCCGTCGCCTTCGAGGAGCCCGAGCAGGCCGAACCCCTCGGCGTGACCGTCCCGGCCACCCTCGGCGACGACGACCTCCGCCCCGAACGGCTGGTCGTCCGCGACGTGGCCACGGGCGAATGGCGCCTCGAGGTCGACCCCCGTCACGGCGGCACCCGGGTCCACCCGGACGGCCTGGAGTGCACCGAGGACGCCGTCGAGACGTACACGATCACCGAGGACGACCCGCTCTCCGCCCGCACCCGCTCCGACCGGACGATCCGCCTGCACCGTCCCGACCTGCCCTGGAACGTCACCGTCGACACCCGGTCCGAGATCGCCTGCGACGCCACGCACTTCGTCACCGCCGCCGAGGTGATCTGCAAGGAGGGCTCCGAGGTCCTCTTCCACCGCACGTGGGAGAAGCGCGTCGCCCGTACGGCGGGCTGATCTAACGTGTCCCCCACACACGTGGAAAGCGAGGCAAGCACCGATGCCCGAGCAGAGCCCGCTCGACCTGACCGAGGGCGACCCCTTCGGCCCGCACAACCTTCCGTACGGCGTCTTCACCACCGCCGACGAGCCCGGCCGCCGCCGGCTCGGCGTCCGGATCGGCGACCACGTCCTGGACGCGGGGGCGGCGGCGCACGCGCTGGGCTCGCCGTACGCCAGGCTGCTGGCGCAGCCGAGCCTGAACCCGCTGCTCGCGGCCGGCCGCACCGCCTGGCGCGACGTCCGCCGCGCGCTGACCGCCTGGGTGACCGTCCCGGCCCACCGCGCGGACATAGAGCCGCTGCTGCACCCCCTGTCCGCCGTGACCCTCCACCTGCCCTACGAGGTGGCGGACTACGTCGACTTCTACGCCTCCGAGCACCACGCCACCAACGTCGGCAAGATCTTCCGCCCGGACGGCGAGCCGCTCACCCCGAACTGGAAGCACCTGCCGATCGGCTACCACGGCCGCTCCGGCACGGTCGTCGTCTCCGGCACGGACATCGTCCGCCCCTCGGGCCAGCGCAAGGCGCCCACCGACGCGGCGCCGGTCTTCGGCCCGTCGGTGAAGCTGGACATCGAGGCGGAGGTCGGCTTCCTCGTCGGTGCGCCGTCCGAGCTCGGCCGGCCGGTCGGCCTGTCCTCCTTCCGGGACCACGTCTTCGGCCTCACCCTCCTCAACGACTGGTCGGCCCGGGACGTCCAGGCGTGGGAGTACGTCCCCCTCGGCCCGTTCCTCGGCAAGTCGTTCGCGACCTCGGTGTCCGCCTGGGTGACCCCGCTGGAGGCGCTGGACGCCGCCCGGGTCGCCCCGCCGGCCCGCGACCTGCCGCTCCTGCCCTACCTGGACGACGGCGCCGACGACGAGCCGGGCGGCTTCGACCTGCACATCACCGTGCGGATCAACGGCGAGACGGTCGCCGAGCCGCCCTTCGCGAGCATGTACTGGACGGCCGCCCAGCAACTCGCCCACATGACGGTCAACGGCGCCTCCCTGCGCACCGGCGACCTCTTCGGCTCCGGCACGGTCAGCGGCCCGGAGGTCCACCAGCGCGGCTCGCTGCTGGAGCTGACCTGGAACGGCCAGGAGCCGGTCGAACTGTCCACGGGCAAGCGGACGTTCCTGGAGGACGGCGACGAGGTCACGCTCACCGCCTGGGCGCCCGGCCCGGACGGGACGAAGGTCGGCCTCGGCGAGGTCACCGGCCGGATCGCCCCCGCCGCCGGCTGACACCGCGTCCGGGCGTCAGCCCGATGGACGGCCCGGGCGTGCGGCGGCGCCCGGGGCGTCACATGCTGCTGGTGGTGGCTGTGGGGGGAGCCCGCACGGACCCGGCGCGTCCACGCGCCTCCCCCCACCCCAGGAGCGACCATGCGCACCCGCCCGCTCATATCCGCCCTCGGCCTGACCGCCCTCGCCGCCCTGGCGCTGGGCACCGCCCCCGCCGCGCCCGACCCTTCGGGTGCTCCCCGGGACGACGACGCCACCGTCCGGGCCGACCTGGCCAGGGCGTACCGCGCGACCGCGAAGTACCACTCCGTCGAACGTGCGGTGGCCGACGGCTACAAGCCCATGCGCGGCTGCATCGACCGGCCCGAGGGCGGCATGGGCTACCACTACGTCAACACGGCCCGCAACAACTCCACCGACCCCGCGAAGCCCGCCGCCCTGATGTACGAGGACACCGGGAACGGCGGCAAGCGGCTGGTCGGGATCGAGTTCTTCGTCGAGGACCGGGACCAGAAGGTCGCGACGGACGACGACCGGCCGACGATGTTCGGGCAGCCGTTCCTCGGCCCGACGCCGGGCGTCGAGGCGGGTGTGAAGGTCCACTACGACCTGCACGTGTGGATCTACAAGCACAACCCGAAGGGCATGTTCACCGAGTGGAACCCGAACGTCCGCTGTCCCGCGGCCGCCGCCGGCTCCCACACGGGCTGACGTGTCAGCCGGCCCGCCACAGGGCGGGGGCCTTCGGCGGCTCCCAGCCGGGCTGGGCCGTGTGGCCCTGGAGGCAGGTGTAGGCGCCCGTCCCGTAGGTGACCCGGTCGCCCGGCCGGTACGCGGTGCCCACCGCCCAGCCCCCACCGCCGGGCGGCGGCGTCGGGCCGGGGCCCGGGCCCGGGGTCTGGGGGACGTTCAGGACGAAGTCGAACGCCGCCTGGCTGCCACCGCCCGCGTCCCGCACGGTCATCAGCAGCCGGGCGTCGAACAGCGGGTCGGTGTTGTTGCGCGGCTCGCCGGGGAAGTACAGCTGCGTCGTCAGCACCGGGCGCCCCGGCGCCTGCGCCTTGACGTGCAGGTGCCGGGTGCGGCCGGGGTACAGCCCCGGCACGATGGTCGTCAGGGTGAACGACCCGTCCGCGCCGGTGAACTGGTGCCCGCGGAAGCGGAACCCCGCGTTGTCGTACGCCCCGTTGACGTCCGCCTGCCAGAAGTCCAGCAGCACCCCGCTCAGCGGGCGGCACGCCAGGCCGAAGACGTAGCCGGTGACGGTGAGGCGGGTGCCCGGGGTGCCCGGCTCCAGCAGTGAGGTGCGCCGGGGCGAGTTCGGCTTGAAGTAGGGGCCCTCCATCTGCGGCGGGGTCGGGTCGTCGCCGTCGTCGCAGGCGGGCGTGGGCTCGGGCGCGGTGCCGGTGGGGGCGACCGTACGGGCCAGCGCCGGTACGCCCATCAGCACGGCGGGTGCGGTGACTCCGGCGGCGAGCGCGGCGCGTAACACGGCCTTGCGGCTGGGATGCCGGCTGGGGTGCCGTTCCATGGCTGTCCTCCGAGGGGGTGTCGGGATCGGCACCGAACCTACGCAGCCGGTCACCGGCGGGCGATGGACTCGATCCGGTGGTCGTGGTGCATATCCCCGCCCCGCGCGTCCCCGCCCCGCGTCTCCCCGCCCCGCATGTCCCCGCCGCGCCGGAACTCTCCCGGGCTGACCCCCGTCTCGCGCCGGAAGAAGCGGCAGAAGTACGCCGGGTCGGCGAACCCGACCCGGGCCGCGACCTGCCGCACGGTCAGCCCGGTGTGCACCAGCAGCCGTTTCGCCTCCTGGACGCGCGCCTCGCGGACGTGCTGGCCGGGCGTGCGCCCGGTGGCCGCCTTCACGGCCTCGGCGAGGTAGCCGGTGGTGACCCCGATCCGCTCGGCACAGGCGCCCACCGACCACAGGGCCGGGTCGGTACGGGCGAGGAGGCGGGCGAACGCGTCGGCGACCGCGCCGGGGCGGCTCGTCCCGGCGCGGTCGCCGACGGCCGCGGGGCGGGGCGCGGGGCCGGGGAGCCGGGAGGCGCGGACGACCAGGACGTGCAGCAGCGCCCGCAGGACGCTGTCGAAGCCGTCGTCCCCGCGCCCGTACTCCTCGTGGAGGTCGGCCACCAGGCGGCCGGTGCGGTCGTGGTCGCGGGCGTTCAGCGGGTGCCAGGGGCGGTGTTCGCCGAGGTGCCGGAGCAGCTCGCGGTCGCCGGGGTGGTCGAGCAGGAAGTCCTCGGTGAACAGCACCACGGACCCGTCGAGCCCCACCGCGTCCTCCCAGTGGTGGACCTGGCCGGGGGCGATGACGCACAGGTGCGGCGGGCTCAGCTCCCAGCGGGCCAGGTCCAGGACGTGGGTGCCGGTGCCGGCGGTGATGTGGAGGATCTCGTAGAAGGTGTGGCGGTGCGGGAAGTCGGCGCGGGACATCGGGCCGATGGTGTCGAAGGTGCCGATGGCGAACGGCAGGGCGTTGGGCATCGGTACTTCGAGCCGGTGCATGGGCAGGACGCCCTCTGCCGGGGCCACGCAGGGCGTGCCGGGTAAGACGGTGGTGCCGCGCATCGTCCGTTCCCCTTCCGTTCCCTTAAGGTCCAGACCAATCTGCCGGTGTCACGATGGCACGCACGCACGGGGCCCGGCACCCCCTCCTCGGGTACCGGGCCCTGCGA
The DNA here is from genome assembly GCF_009739905.1 of Streptomyces ficellus. Lineage (NCBI taxonomy): Bacteria > Bacillati > Actinomycetota > Actinomycetes > Kitasatosporales > Streptomycetaceae > Streptomyces > Streptomyces ficellus. The sequence continues at coordinate 3,050,218 of NZ_CP034279.1, forward strand.
CGTCCCGCGGGTCAGCGGACGAAGACCCCCGCCTGGCCGGCCAGGTCGAGGAAGGACTGCGGCGCCACACCCAGGACGAGGGTGACGGCGACGCCCACCGCGATGGTCGTCATCGTCAGCGGCGACGGCACGGCGACCGTCGGGCCCTCCGGCTTGGGCTCGCTGAAGAACATCAGCACGATGACGCGGATGTAGAAGAACGCGGCGATCGCCGAGGAGATCACACCGATGACCACCAGCGTCCCGGCGCCGCCCTCCGCCGCCGCCTTGAACACGGCGAACTTGCCCGAGAACCCGGAGGTCAGCGGGATCCCGGCGAAGGCCAGCAGGAAGACCGCGAAGACGGCGGCGACGAGCGGTGAACGCCGCCCGAGCCCCGCCCACTTGGACAGGTGCGTCGCCTCGCCGCCCGCGTCCCGCACCAGGGTCACGACCGCGAAGGCGCCGACCGTCACGAAGGAGTAGGCGCCCAGGTAGAACAGCACCGACGAGACGCCGTCGGGCGTGGCCGCGATGACACCGGCGAGGATGAACCCGGCGTGGGCGATCGACGAGTAGGCGAGGAGCCGCTTGATGTCGGTCTGGGTGATGGCGACGATCGCGCCGGCCAGCATGGTGACGATGGCGACGCCCCACATGACGGGCCGCCAGTCCCAGCGCAGCCCGGGCAGCACCACGTACAGCAGCCGCAGCAGCGCGCCGAACGCGGCGACCTTGGTGGCGGCGGCCATGAAGCCGGTGACCGGTGTGGGGGCGCCCTGGTAGACGTCCGGGGTCCACATGTGGAACGGCACCGCACCGACCTTGAACAACAGCCCCATCAGCACCATCGCGAAACCGATGAGCAGCAGCACGTCGTTGCCCATGGTCTGGGCGAGCGCCGGGGTGATCGCGCTGACCGAGCCGTCCACCACGTCGGCGATGCGGGCGTACGACACGGAGCCCGCGTACCCGTACATCAGGGCGATGCCGAACAGCAGGAACGCCGAGGAGAAGGCGCCCAGCAGGAAGTACTTCACGGCGGCTTCCTGCGACATCAGCCGCTTGCGGCGGGCGACCGCGCACAGCAGGTACAGCGGGAGGGAGAAGACCTCCAGGGCGATGAACAGCGTCAGCAGGTCGTTGGCCGCCGGGAAGACGAGCATCCCGGCCACCGCGAACAGCATCAGCGGGAAGACCTCGGTGGTGGTGAACCCGGCCTTGACGGCGGCCTTCTCGTGGTCGCTGCCGGGCACGGAGGCGGCCTCGGCGGCGAACGAGTCGACGCGGTGGCCGTGGTGGGCGGGATCGAGCCGCCGTTCCGCGAAGGTGAACACGGCGACCATCGAGGTGAGCAGGATGGTGCCCTGGAGGAACAGCGCCGGTCCGTCGACCGCGATGGCACCCATCGCGACGATGCCGGCCCTGGTGGTGGCGTGGCCGCCGGCCGCCAGGGCCACGACCGCCGCGAAGGCGGCGGCCAGCGCCACGACGGTCAGGAACACCTGCGCGTAGTAGCGGGACCTGCGCGGTACGAAGGCCTCCAGCATGATGCCCACCACGGCGGCTCCCACCACGATCAGGGTGGGTGCCAGCTGGGCGTACTCGATGGCCGGAGCCCCGATCTTGTCGACCGCGCCCGGTTCGGCGGCCGTCGTCCACAGGCTGTGGACGGCTTCTGCGGCTGTAGCGCTCACTTGGCCGCCTCCACTTCAGGTGCCGGGTCCTTCTGCTGTACGTCGGACATGGTGTGCCGCACGGCCGGGTCGACGATCTCGGTCAGCGGCTTGGGGTAGACGCCCAGGAGGATCAGCAGGGCGATCAGCGGGGCGACCACCACCAGCTCCCGCGCCTTGAGGTCGGGCATCGCCCGCACCTCCTCCTTCACCGGGCCCGTCATCGTCCGCTGGTAGAGCACCAGCGTGTAGAGCGCGGCGAGCACGATGCCGGTGGTGGCGACGATCCCCGCCACCGGGTACCGGGCGAACGTGCCGACCAGGACCAGGAATTCGGAGACGAACGGCGCGAGTCCCGGCAGCGACAGGGTGGCCAGACCGCCGATGAGGAACGTCCCGGCGAGCACCGGCGCCACCTTCTGCACCCCGCCGTAGTCGGCGATGAGCCGCGAGCCGCGCCGCGAGATCAGGAACCCGGCCACCAGCATCAGCGCGGCGGTCGAGATCCCGTGGTTGACCATGTAGAGCGTCGCCCCGGACTGGCCCTGGCTGGTCATCGCGAAGATGCCCATGATGATGAAGCCGAAGTGGGAGATCGACGCGTAGGCGACCAGCCGCTTGATGTCCCGCTGGCCGACCGCGAGCAGCGCCCCGTACACGATGCTGATCAGCGCCAGCACGATGATGGCGGGCGTGGCCCACTTCGACGCCTCCGGGAAGAGCTGGAGGCAGAAGCGGAGCATCGCGAAGGTGCCGACCTTGTCGACGACGGCGGTGATGAGCACGGCGACCGGCGCGGTCGCCTCGCCCATCGCGTTGGGCAGCCACGTGTGCAGCGGCCACAGCGGGGCCTTGACCGCGAAGGCGAAGAAGAAGCCGAGGAACAGCAGCCGCTCGGTGTTGGTGGCCATCTCCAGCTCGCCGCTCGCCCGCGCGGCGGCGATCTCCGTGAGGGAGAAGTTCCCCGCGACCACGTACAGCCCGATGACGGCGGCCAGCATGATGAGCCCGCCGACCAGGTTGTAGAGGAGGAACTTGACGGCGGCGTACGACCGCTGGGCCGCCGCGTTGTCGTCGGTGCCGGTGTGGGCCCGGTCCCCGAAGCCGCCGATGAGGAAGTACATCGGGATGAGCATGGCTTCGAAGAGGATGTAGAAGAGGAAGACGTCGGTGGCCTCGAAGGAGAGGATCACCATCGCCTCGACCATCAGGATCAGGGCGAAGAAGCCCTGCGTCGGCCGCCACCGCTTCGTCTGGGTCCCATGGGGATCGGCGTCGTGCCAGCCGGCCACGATGATGAAGGGGATCAGCAGGGCGGTGAGCGCGACGAGCGCCACCCCGATGCCGTCGACGCCCAGTTCGTACCGGACGCCGAAGTCGGCGATCCAGGCGTGGGACTCGGTGAGCTGGTAGCGGGCGCCGCCCGGTTCGAACCGGACGGCCACCACCGCGGCCAGGCCCAGGGTGGCCAGGGAGAACAGCAGCGCCAGCCACTTGGCGGCGGTGCGGCGGGCGGCCGGGACGGCGGCGGTGAGGATCGCGCCGGCGGCCGGGACCGCCGCCGTCAGGGTCAGGAGGGGGAACGACATGGCCGTCACACCCCCCTCATCAGCAGGGTCGCGGCGATCAGCACCGCCGTACCTCCGAACATCGAGACCGCGTAGGAGCGGGCGAAGCCGTTCTGCGTCCTGCGCAGCCGGCCGGACAGACCGCCGACCGAGGCGGCGGTGCCGTTGACGACCCCGTCGACCACGGTGTGGTCCATGTACACCAGCGAGCGGGTGAGGTGCTCGCCGCCGCGGACCAGCACGACGTGGTTGAAGTCGTCCTGGAGCAGGTCGCGCCGGGCGGCGCGGGTGAGCAGCGAGCCGCGCGGTGCGACGACCGGGACGGGCTTGCGGCCGTACTGCGCGTACGCGATGCCGACGCCGATCAGCAGGACGACGACCGTGGAGGCGGTCACCGCGCCGGCGCTGATGGGCGGGTGCCCGTGCTCGTACTCCGTGACCGGCTTCAGCCAGTTGACGAACGCGCTGTTGAGCGAGAACAGCCCGCCCGCGAAGACCGACCCGAAGGCCAGCACGATCATGGGGATGGTCATGGACTTGGGCGACTCGTGCGGGTGCGGCATCCGGCCGGCGTGGTCCTCGGCGGCCGGTTCGGCGCTGGGCGCCGCGTCCGCGTCGGGCGCGGGCTGCCAGCGCTTCTCACCGAAGAACGTCATGATCATCACGCGGGTCATGTAGTACGCGGTGATGCCCGCTCCCAGCAGGGTGACCGCGCCGAGGATCCAGCCCTCCGTGCCGCCCTTGGCGAAGGCGGCCTCGATGATCTTGTCCTTGGACCAGAAGCCGGACAGTCCCGGGAAGCCGATGATCGCCAGGTATCCCAGCCCGAAGGTCACGAAGGTGACCGGCATGTACTCCCGCAGGCCGCCGTACTTCCTCATGTCGACCTCGTCGTTCATGCCGTGCATGACCGACCCGGCGCCGAGGAACAGCCCGGCCTTGAAGAAGCCGTGCGTCACCAGGTGCATGATCGCGAAGACGTAGCCGATCGGGCCGAGCCCGGCCGCCAGGACCATGTAGCCGATCTGCGACATCGTCGAACCGGCCAGCGCCTTCTTGATGTCGTCCTTGGCGCAACCGACGATCGCACCGAACAGGAGCGTCACCGCGCCGACCACCACGACCGCCAGCTGCGCGTCCGGCGCCGCGTTGAAGATCGCGCCCGACCTGGTGATCAGGTAGACGCCGGCGGTGACCATCGTGGCCGCGTGGATCAGGGCCGAGACCGGGGTCGGGCCCTCCATCGCGTCACCGAGCCAGGACTGGAGCGGCACCTGCGCGGACTTGCCGCACGCGGCGAGCAGCAGCATCAGGCCGATGGCCGTCAGCATCCCCTCGGACGTCTCGCCCGTCGCCCCGAGCACCGGGCCGAAGGTGAACGTCCCGAAAGTGGTGAACATCAGCATGATGGCGATGGACAGGCCCATGTCGCCGACCCGGTTGACCAGGAAGGCCTTCTTGGCCGCGGTCGCCGCGCTGGGCTTGTGCTGCCAGAAGCCGATCAGCAGGTAGGAGGCGAGACCGACGCCCTCCCAGCCGAAGTACAGCAGCAAATAGTTGTCGGCGAGGACCAGCAGCAGCATCGCCGCGAGGAACAGGTTCAGATAGCCGAAGAAGCGGCGCCTGCGCTCGTCGTGCTCCATGTACCCGATCGAGTACAGGTGGATGAGCGTGCCGACACCGGTGATGAGCAGGACGAAGGTCATCGACAGCTGGTCGAGCTGGAAGGCGATGTCCGCCTGGAAGCCCTCCACCGGCACCCAGCTGAACAGGTGCTGGTGCAGCGCCCGTTCCTCCGTGCCCCTGCCCAGCATGTCGAAGAAGAGCACCGCCCCGATGACGAAGGAGGCGGCGGCGAGCAGGGTGCCGAGCCAGTGCCCGGCCCGGTCCAGCCGCCGCCCTCCGCACAGCAGGACGGCAGCTCCCAGCAGAGGCGCCGCGACCAGCAGCGCGATCAGGTTTTCCACGATTCAGCCCCTCACAGCTTCATCAGGCTGGCGTCGTCGACCGAGGCCGAGTGGCGGGAACGGAACAGCGACACGATGATCGCGAGCCCGACCACGACCTCCGCGGCGGCGACGACCATCGTGAAGAAGGCGATGATCTGGCCGTCGAGATTGCCGTGCATCCGGGAGAAGGCGACGAGCGCGAGGTTGCAGGCGTTGAGCATCAGCTCGATGCACATGAAGACGACGATCGCGTTCCGCCGGATCAGCACCCCGGCCGCGCCGATGGTGAACAACAGGGCGGCCAGGTACAGGTAGTTGACCGGATTCACTGCGCGTTCTCCTCCTTGCGGTCCTGGGGCCGGGACGCCTGCGGCTCCGAGGGGCCGCGCCCCAGGCGCTCCTCCGCGCGCTGCTCCAGCGCCTTGAGGTCCTCCAGCGCCTCACGGGACACGTCACGGATCTGGCCGCGTGCCCGCAGCGTCTTGCTGACGGTCAGCTCCGACGGGGTGCCGTCGGGCAGCAGACCGGCGATGTCCACCGCGTTGTGCCGGGCGTAGACACCGGGGGCCGGCAGCGGAGGCAGGTGCTTGCCCTCCCGTACGCGCTGCTCGGCGAGCTCGCGCTGGGTGCGGGCCCGCTCGGTGCGCTCCCGGTGGGTCAGCAGCATCGCGCCGACGGTCGCGGTGATCAGCAGTGCGCCGGTGATCTCGAAGGCGAAGACGTACGTCGTGAAGATCAGCGCCGCGAGGCCCTCCACGTTGCCGCCGGCGTTGGCGGTGCCGAGGCCCTCGAAGGTGTCGAGCGACGCCCGGCCGAGTCCGGCGGCGAGGAGGATGCCGAAGCCCAGCCCGCAGGCGGCGGCCAGCCAGCGCTGGCCCTTGATGGTCTCCTTCAGGGAGTCGGCGGCGGTGACACCGACGAGCATCACGACGAAGAGGAAGAGCATCATGATCGCGCCGGTGTAGACGATGATCTGCACGACGCCCAGGAAGTACGCCCCGTTGGCGAGGTAGAACACCGCGAGGACGATCATCGTGGCGGCCAGGCTCAGCGCGCTGTGCACGGCCTTCTTCATCAGGACGGTGGCCAGGGCGCCGACGACGGCGACGGTGCCCAGCACCCAGAACTGCACGGCCTCGCCGGTGGAGGCCGCGCCGGCGGCGGCGAGTGTGCTCATGCGCCGATCACCTTCTTCGAGGCGGGCTCGTCGGGGCCGGAGTCCGAGGCGGCCTCCTGGGGCTTCTCGTCGCCCTTGCCGGCGGCCGGCTGCGGGACCGTGCCGGGCGCGGCCTCGGTGACCAGGCCCCGGTAGTAGTCCTGCTCGGACATGCCGGGGTGGATGGCGTGCGGCGAGTCGACCATGCCCTCCTCCAGACCGGCGAGGAGCTGCTCCTTGGTGTAGATCAGGTTCTCGCGGGAGCTGTCGGCCAGTTCGAACTCGTTCGTCATCGTCAGCGCCCGGGTCGGGCAGGCCTCGATGCACAGTCCGCACAGGATGCAGCGGGCGTAGTTGATCTGGTAGACGCGGCCGTACCGCTCGCCCGGCGAGTACCGCTCCTCGTCGGTGTTGTCCGCGCCCTCCACGTAGATGGCGTCGGCCGGGCAGGCCCAGGCGCACAACTCGCAGCCGACGCACTTCTCCAGGCCGTCCGGATGGCGGTTGAGCTGGTGGCGGCCGTGGAAGCGCGGCGCCGTCGTCTTCGGCTGCTCCGGGTACTGCTCGGTCAGCCGCTTCTTGAACATGGCCTTGAAGGTCACGCCGAAGCCGGCGACCGGATTCTGGAAGTTGCCCTCAGACACCGTCAGCCTCCTTTCCGTCACGCTCAGTATCGGCGCCACCACTGACAATCAACTCGCGCTCCGAGCGCGGCCGTCGGCGGGGCACCGGCGGCAGGGTCTGTCCGGGGAGCGGCGGTACGGGGAATCCGCCGGCCATCGGGTCGAACTCGGCGGGCGGCCCGCCGGCCTCGGCCTCCTTGCCGGTCCTCCGGTCGCGGAACATGTCGACGAGGAAGGACAGGAGGAGGACGGTGATCACCGCGCCGGCGACGTACAGCACGATCTGCTGGAAGTCGTAGTTCTCGTTGCGCAGCGCCCGCACGGTCGCGACCAGCATCAGCCAGACGACCGACACCGGGATCAGGACCTTCCAGCCGAGCTTCATCAGCTGGTCGTAGCGGACGCGGGGCAGCGTGCCGCGCAGCCAGATGAAGAAGAACAGCAGCAGCTGGACCTTGACGACGAACCAGAGCATCGGCCACCAGCCGTGGTTCGCGCCCTCCCAGAAGGTGGAGATCGGGTACGGGGCGCGCCAGCCGCCCAGGAACAGCGTCACCGACACCGCCGAGACGGTCACCATGTTCACGTACTCGGCGAGCATGAACATCGCGAACTTGATGGAGCTGTACTCGGTGTTGAAGCCGCCGACCAGGTCGCCCTCGGACTCGGGCATGTCGAACGGGGCGCGGTTGGTCTCACCGACCATGGTGACGATGTAGATGATGAACGACACCGGCAGCAGGATGATGTACCAGCGGTCCGCCTGCGCCTCGACGATCGCCGAGGTCGACATCGACCCGGAGTAGAGGAAGACGGACGCGAAGGCGGCGCCCATGGCGATCTCGTAGGAGATCATCTGCGCGCAGGAGCGCAGACCGCCGAGGAGCGGATAGGTGGAGCCGGACGACCAGCCGGCCAGCACGATGCCGTAGATGCCGACGGAGGCGACCGCGAGGACGTAGAGCATCGCGATCGGCAGGTCGGTCAGCTGCATCGTGGTGCGCTGCCCGAAGATCGACACCTCGTTCCCGGCGGGCCCGAACGGGATCACCGCGATCGCCATGAACGCCGGGATGGCGGCGATGATCGGCGCGAGGATGTAGACGACCTTGTCGGCCCGCTTGACGACCACGTCCTCCTTCAGCATCAGTTTGATGCCGTCCGCGAGGGACTGGAGCAGGCCCCACGGGCCGTGCCGGTTGGGGCCGATGCGCAGCTGCATCCAGGCGACCACCTTGCGCTCCCACACGATGGAGAAGAGCACGGTGACCATGAGGAAGGCGAAGCAGAAGACCGCCTTGACCGCCACGAGCCACCAGGGGTCGCGGCCGAACATGGAGAGGTCCTCCGCCGCCAGGGTGTACAGGCTCATGCCTCCACCTCCGTGGGGGCCGCGGCGTTCGGGGTCGTCGGGGCGAGGCGGACCAGCTGCCCGGGCGCGGCGCCCACGGCGGACGGCACGCCGCCGGGCGTGGAGTTCAGCGGCAGCCACACCACCCGGTCGGGCATGTCGGTGACCAGCAGCGGCAGTTCGGCCGAACCGGCCGGTCCGGTCACCTTCAGGACGTCACCGTCCTTGACGCCCGTCTCCGCGGCTGTGGCCGCCGAGAGGCGGGCCACCGCGGCGTGCCGGGTGCCCGCCAGGGCCTCGTCGCCCTCCTGGAGGACGCCCAGGTCCAGCAGCATCCGGTGGCCGGCCAGCACCGCCTCGCCCTCCCCCGCGCGGGGCAGCGGTGCGGCGGCCTCCACCGGGTCGCCGGCCCGGGCGCCGTCCCAGGCGCCGAGCCGGTCCATCTCGCGGCGCACGGCCTTCACGTCCGGCAGCGCGAAGTGCACGTCCATCGTGTCGGCCAGCATGTGCAGCACCCGGGCGTCGGCCGGGGCGAGCGTGCGGGTCATGTGCTCCGGCTTCAGCGCGGCCTCGAACATCCGCACCCTGCCCTCCCAGTTGAGGAAGGTGCCCGGCTTCTCCGCGACGGCGGCCACCGGGAGGACCACGTCCGCCCGCTCGGTGACCTCGCCGGGCCGCAGCTCCAGCGACACCACGAACGCCGCGTCCAGCGCCTCACGCGCGCGCTGCGGGTCCGGCAGGTCGGCCACCTCCACGCCGCCGACGAGCAGCGCGCCCAGCTCGCCGGTGGCCGCGGCCTCCACGATCTGGCCCGTGTCCCGCCCGTAGCGGTGCGGCAGTTCCCGTACGCCCCAGGCGGCGGAGACCTCCTCACGCGCGCGTGGATCGGTGGCGGGCCGCCCGCCAGGCAGCAGGGACGGGATGGCGCCCGCCCACAGCGCGCCGCGCTCACCGGCCCGGCGCGGGATCCACACCAGCTCCGCGCCCGTCGCCGCCGCGGCGCGCACCGCGGCGGTCAGCGCGCCCGGCACTCCCGCCAGCCGCTCGCCGACCGCCAGGACCGCGCCGGGCTCCCGCAGGGCCCGGGAGGCGGCGGTGCCGTCCGCGTCCAGCCCCGTCCCGGCGGCGAGCGCGTCCAGCCACTCGGGTTCCGTCCCGGGCGCGGCCGGCAGCAGCGTGCCGCCCGCCTTCGTCAGGCCCCTGGTGGCGTGCGAGGCGAGCGCGTAGGTCCGCTGGCCCGCTTTTCGCCACGCCTTGCGCAGCCGCAGGAAGACGCCCGGGGCCTCCTCCTCCGCCTCCAGTCCGGCGAGCAGCACCGCCGGGGCGGCCTCCAGGGAGGTGTACGTGACGCCGGCTCCGTCCAGGTCCCGGCCGCGTCCCGCGACCCGGGCGGCCAGGAAGTCGGCCTCCTCGCTGCTGTGGACGCGGGCGCGGAAGTCGACGTCGTTGGTGTCGAGGGCCACCCGGGCGAACTTGGCGTACGCGTAGGCGTCCTCGACGGTCAGCCGCCCGCCGGCCAGGACGCCGGTGCGGCCGCGGACCAGTCCCCGGGCCGCCGCCTCCAGCGCCTCGGGCCAGGACGCGGGCTCCAGCTCACCGGTCTCGGGCCGGCGCACCAGCGGCGTGGTGAGCCGGTCGCGCGCCTGCGCGTACCGGAACGCGAAGCGCCCCTTGTCGCACATCCACTCCTCGTTGACCTCCGGGTCGTTGGCGGCGAGCCGCCGCATGACCTTGCCGCGCCGGTGGTCGGTGCGGGTGGCGCAGCCGCCCGCGCAGTGCTCGCACACCGACGGGCTGGAGACCAGGTCGAAGGGGCGGGAGCGGAACCGGTACGCCGCCGAGGTCAGCGCGCCGACCGGGCAGATCTGGATGGTGTTGCCGGAGAAGTAGGACTGGAACGGGTCGCCCTCGCCGGTGCCGACCTGCTGGAGCGCGCCGCGCTCGATCAGTTCGATCATCGGGTCGCCGGCGACCTGGTTGGAGAACCGGGTGCAGCGGGCGCACAGGACGCACCGCTCGCGGTCGAGCAGCACCTGGGTGGAGATCGGCACGGGTTTCTCGTAGGTGCGCTTGCGGCCCTCGAACCGGGAGTCGGCCTGCCCGTGCGACATGGCCTGGTTCTGCAGCGGGCACTCGCCGCCCTTGTCGCAGACCGGGCAGTCCAGCGGGTGGTTGATGAGCAGCAGCTCCATCACCCCGACCTGGGCCTTCTCGGCGACGGGCGAGGTGAGCTGCGACTTGACGACCATGCCGTCGGTGCAGGTGATGGTGCAGGACGCCATCGGCTTGCGCTGGCCCTCGACCTCGACGATGCACTGGCGGCAGGCGCCTGCCGGGTCGAGGAGGGGGTGGTCGCAGAACCGGGGGATCTCGATGCCGAGCTGTTCGGCGGCGCGGATGACCAGCGTCCCCTTGGGGACGGAGATCTCGATCCCGTCGATGGTCAGGGTGACCAGGTCTTCGGGCGGGACGGCCGCGCCGCCGCCCTGGGCGGGGCCGGATGCCATGACGGTCACGCCGTCACCTCCACGTGGTTGTCCGCCCAGGCGGTCGACTTGGCCGGGTCGAAGGGGCAGCCCTTGCCCGTGATGTGCTGCTCGTACTCGCCGCGGAAGTACTTCAGCGACGAGAAGATCGGCGAGGCGGCGCCGTCGCCGAGGGCGCAGAACGACTTGCCGTTGATGTTGTCGGCGATGTCGTTCAGCTTGTCGAGGTCGCCGAGCGTGCCCTTGCCGGCCTCGATGTCGCGGAGCAACTGCACCAGCCAGTAGGTGCCTTCGCGGCAGGGGGTGCACTTGCCGCACGACTCGTGGGCGTAGAACTCCGTCCAGCGGGTGACCGCCCGCACCACGCACGTCGTCTCGTCGAAGCACTGGAGCGCCTTGGTGCCGAGCATCGAGCCGGCCGCGCCGACGCCCTCGTAGTCGAGGGGGACGTCCAGGTGCTCGTCGGTGAACATCGGCGTCGACGAGCCGCCGGGCGTCCAGAACTTCAGCCGGTGGCCGCGCCGCATGCCGCCGCTCATGTCGAGGAGCTGGCGCAGGGTGATGCCGAGGGGCGCCTCGTACTGGCCGGGTGAGGCGACGTGGCCGCTGAGCGAGTAGAGCGTGAAGCCGGGGGACTTCTCGCTGCCCATGGAACGGAACCAGTCCTTGCCCCGGTGGAGGATCGCGGGAACCGACGCGATGGACTCGACGTTGTTCACCACGGTGGGGCAGGCGTACAGACCGGCGACCGCGGGGAAGGGGGGCCGCAGCCGGGGCTGGCCGCGGCGGCCTTCGAGCGAGTCGAGCAGCGCGGTCTCCTCACCGCAGATGTACGCGCCGGCGCCGGCGTGCACGGTGAGTTCGAGGTCGAGTCCGCTGCCGAGGATGTTCCGGCCGAGGTAGCCCGCCGCGTACGCCTCGCGCACGGCCTCGTGCAGCCGGCGCAGCACGGGGACGACCTCGCCCCGCAGGTAGATGAAGGCGTGGCTGGACCGGATCGCGTAGCAGGCGATCACGATCCCCTCGATGAGGGAGTGCGGGTTGGCGAACAGGAGCGGGATGTCCTTGCAGGTGCCGGGCTCCGACTCGTCGGCGTTGACGACGAGGTAGTGGGGCTTGCCGTCGCCCTGCGGGATGAACTGCCACTTCATCCCGGTGGGGAAGCCCGCGCCGCCGCGGCCGCGCAGGCCGGAGTCCTTGACGTACGCGATGAGGTCGTCGGGCGTCATGGCGAGGGCCTTCTTGAGGCCCTCGTAGCCGTCGTGCCGCTTGTAGGTCTCCAGCGTCCAGGAGTCCGGCTGGTCCCAGAACGCGGACAGGACCGGTGCGAGCAGTTTCTCCGGGCTGGGTGTCTCGGTCGCCACCGTCATCACTCCCCCTCCTCGGTGGCCGGGCCGGCCGGACCGACCGGGCCGGACGGGTGCTGCGGGTCGGAGGCGGACGTCGGCTGGGGCGCGTCGTGCGAGCTGAGGTGCTCCGAGCCGGGCTCGTCGCGCGGGGCGTCCCGCGGGGCCTCGCCGCGCGGGTGGACCACCCGGGCGCCGGGCGCGGCCTCGCCCTTGGCGAGCTTGAGGCCGATCAGCGAGGCGGGACCCGCGCCGCCGGTCGCCTCGACCGCGCCGGGGCGCTCGTCGGGGAAGCCGGCGAGGATGCGGGCGGTCTCCTTGTACGTGCACAGGGGCGCGCCGCGGGTGGGTGCGACGGGCCGGCCGGCGCGCAGGTCGTCGACGAGCCGCTTGGCCGACTCGGGCGTCTGGTTGTCGAAGAACTCCCAGTTGACCATCACCACGGGGGCGAAGTCGCAGGCCGCGTTGCACTCGATGTGTTCGAGGGTGACCTTGCCGTCGGACGTCGTCTCGCTGTTGCCGACGCCGAGGTGCCGCTGGAGCTCCTCGAAGATGGCGTCGCCGCCCATGACGGCGCACAGGGTGTTGGTGCACACCCCGACCTGGTAGTCGCCGGAGGGCCGCCGCCGGTACATGGAGTAGAAGGTGGCGACGGCGGTGACCTCGGCGGTGGTCAGGTCCAGCACCTCGGCGCAGAACCGCATGCCGGTGCGGGTGACGTGCCCCTCCTCGGACTGCACCAGGTGCAGCAGGGGCAGCAGGGCGGAGCGGCTGTCGGGGTAGCGGGCGACGACCTCGCGGGCGTCCGCTTCGAGCCGGGCGCGCACATCGGCCGGGTAATCGGGGGCGGGGAGCTGCGGCATCCCCAAGCTGACGTCTGTCATTACCGGTCGACGCCTCCCATCACGGGGTCGATGGACGCGACGGCGACGATGACGTCGGCGACCTGGCCGCCTTCGCACATGGCCGCCATGGCCTGGAGGTTGGTGAAGGACGGGTCGCGGAAGTGGACCCGGTAGGGGCGGGTGCCGCCGTCGCTGACGACGTGGACGCCGAGCTCGCCCTTGGGCGACTCGACCGCCGTGTAGGTCTGGCCGGGCGGGACCCGGAAGCCCTCGGTGACCAGCTTGAAGTGGTGGATCAGGGCCTCCATGGAGGTGCCCATGATCTTCTTGATGTGGTCGAGGGAGTTGCCGAGCCCGTCGGGGCCGAGGGCGAGCTGCGCGGGCCAGGCGATCTTCTTGTCGGCGACCATCACCGGGCCGGGCTCCAGCCGGTCCAGGCACTGCTCGACGATCCGCAGCGACTGGCGCATCTCCTCCAGCCGGATCAGGAAGCGGCCGTAGGCGTCGCAGGTGTCGGCGGTGGGGACGTCGAAGTCGTACGTCTCGTAGCCGCAGTACGGGTCGGTCTTGCGCAGGTCGTGCGGGAGGCCCGCGGAGCGCAGGATCGGCCCCGTCGCGCCGAGGGCCATGCAGCCGGCCAGGTCGAGGTAGCCGATGTCCTGCATGCGGGCCTTGAAGATGGGGTTGCCGGTGGCGAGCTTGTCGTACTCCGGCATGTTCTTCTTCATGGTCTTCACGAACTCGCGGAGCTGGTCGACCGCGCCGGGCGGCAGGTCCTGTGCGAGGCCGCCGGGGCGGATGAACGCGTGGTTCATGCGCAGCCCGGTGATCAGTTCGTACAGGTCCAGGATCAGCTCGCGGTCCCGGAAGCCGTAGATCATGATGGTGGTGGCGCCGAGTTCCATGCCGCCGGTGGCGATGCACACCAGGTGGGAGGAGAGCCGGTTGAGTTCCATCAGCAGGACGCGGATGACCGTCGCCCGGTCGGGGATCTGGTCCTCGATGCCGAGGAGCTTCTCCACGCCCAGGCAGTACGCCGTCTCGTTGAAGAACGGCGTCAGGTAGTCCATGCGCGTGACGAAGGTCGTGCCCTGCGTCCAGGTGCGGTACTCGAGGTTCTTCTCGATGCCGGTGTGGAGGTAGCCGATGCCGCAGCGGGCCTCGGTGACGGTCTCGCCGTCGATCTCCAGGATGAGCCGGAGCACGCCGTGCGTGGACGGGTGCTGGGGGCCCATGTTGACGACGATCCGCTCGTCGTCGGCCTCGGCCGCGGACCGGGCGACCTCGTCCCAGTCGCCGCCGGTGACGGTGTAGACGGTGCCCTCGGTGGTCTCGCGGGCGTCGGCCCGCGGGGCCTGGGGAGCGTGTGGGGTGGTCACGAGTACGACCTCCGCTGGTCCGGAGCCGGGATCTGGGCGCCCTTGTACTCGACGGCGATGCCGCCGAGGGGGTAGTCCTTGCGCTGCGGGAAGCCCTGCCAGTCGTCCGGCATCATGATCCGGGTGAGGGCGGGGTGGCCGTCGAAGATCAGCCCGAAGAAGTCGTACGTCTCGCGCTCGTGCCAGTCGTTGGTCGGGTAGACCGCGACGAGCGAGGGGACGTGCGGGTCGGCGTCCGGGGCGGTGACCTCCAGCCGGATCAGCCGGCCGTGGGTGAGCGAGCGCAGGTGGTACACCGCGTGCAGTTCGCGGCCCTTGTCGCCCTCGTAGTGGACGCCGCTGACGCCGGTGCACAGCTCGAAGCGCAGGGCGGGGTCGTCGCGCAGGGTGCGGGCGACGCGCAGCAGGTGCTCGCGGGCGATGTGGAAGGTCAGCTCGCCGCGGTCGACGACCGTCTTCTCGATGGCGTTCGCCGGGAGGAGCCCCTGTTCCTCCAGGGCGCCCTCCAGCTCGTCGGCGACCTCGTCGAACCAGCCGCCGTAGGGGCGGGTGGCCGGGCCGGGCAGGCGTACGGAGCGGACGAGGCCGCCGTAGCCGGAGGTGTCGCCGCCGCTGTTGGCGCCGAACATGCCGCGCTGGACGCGGACCTCCTCGCCGTGGTCGCCGCGCTGGCCGGGCAGGTTCTGCGCGCTGAGGTCCTTGTCGGGGTTGGGCCGGTCGTCGCTCATCGCAGCAGCCCCTTCATCTCGATCGTGGGCAGTGCCTTGAGCGCCGCTTCCTCGGCCTCGCGGGCCGCCTCGCGCGCGTTCACGCCGAGCTTGGAGCCCTGGATCTTCTGGTGGAGCTTGAGGATCGCGTCCATCAGCATCTCCGGGCGCGGCGGGCAGCCGGGCAAATAGATGTCGACGGGGACGATGTGGTCGACACCCTGCACAATCGCGTAATTGTTGAACATCCCGCCCGACGATGCGCAAACCCCCATGGAAATGACCCACTTGGGGTTGGGCATCTGGTCGTAGACCTGGCGCAGGACGGGCGCCATCTTCTGGCTCACCCGGCCCGCCACGATCATCAGGTCGGCCTGGCGCGGTGAGCCGCGGAAGACCTCCATGCCGAAGCGCGCCAGGTCGTACCGCCCGGCGCCGGTGGTCATCATCTCGATGGCACAGCAGGCGAGGCCGAAGGTCGCGGGGAAGACGGACGCCTTGCGCACCCAGCCCGCGGCCTGTTCGACGGTCGTCAGCAGAAAACCGCTCGGCAGTTTCTCTTCGAGTCCCATGTGGTGCCCCTCAGCCCCTCAGTCCCATTCCAGGCCGCCGCGCCGCCACACGTACGCGTAGGCGACGAAGACGGTGAGCACGAAGAGCAGCATCTCCACGAGCCCGAAAAGCCCCAGGGCGTCGAAGCTGACGGCCCAGGGGTAGAGGAAGACGATCTCGATGTCGAAGACGATGAAGAGCATCGCCGTCAGGTAGTACTTGATGGGGAAGCGGCCCCCTCCGGCCGGAGTGGGCGTCGGCTCGATGCCGCACTCGTATGCCTGAAGCTTCGCCCGGTTGTACCTCTTTGGGCCGATAAGCGTGGCCATGACCACGGAGAAGATCGCAAACCCTGCCCCGAGGGCGCCGAGCACGAGGATGGGCGCGTAGGCATTCACGCTCCTCGCTCCTTCCAGTCGTCCTTGACCGATGGACCGCACCGGGCACCGTCTCGCCGCCTCGCGAAGATCGTGCACATGTGAGGCAGTTCACAAGCCCGACTGCTTCGCATCCTATGCCCGTCGATCTGTGATCTGCGACACGGGGTACAGCAACGCTCTTGTGATCTCCACCACCAGACGAAGGATCATGAATCACCGGCAGAGGTGATCTTCATACCGCGCGTGTCCAGACACTCACAAGACGTGACATTTTCGCGGGTTGGGGCTGGTCAGAGGGGGCTCGCCCTATCAAGCAGTGGCCACTACAGGCAAATTCGCCCTGGACTCTCCCGGGTGATAAAGAACCTCGCTTCACTCGCGCGAGGGGCGCCCGGGTAGCGAAGTGGACACGTGCGCGCTTTCACGATCTTCCGGGCATCCCCGGCGGTGACCTTTCCGTGACCTGCGTCACTCCGCCGACCGGCCCGGAAAAGCGGGCTTGGCCACCGGCGTGAAGGAGTGGTAAGCGCACGGCAATTCGGACGTTTCACGGATAACCCATGATCACGGCCGTGATCACCAACGTCCGCATTGTCCGTTACGGCGTCAATAAGAGGCCGACTGAAGCGGATTCAACCAATCCGGGCACAACTGTGGCGCACACCACGTTTCTTGAAGGGAACCGTGAAGCCCTGATAGCGGTTGTACTCATGTCCCACACCGCTCACATACCCAGCCACCGGAAGCCCCGCCGCAGCGCTTCGAAGCTCGCGCTGCGGGCCGGAGTTGCCGGTGGCGTCCTCGGCACCATCGCGGTGGCCGGTGCAGCCGGGCCGGCCAACGCCGAGCCGGTGACCGAGACCATCGAGATGCCCACTCTCAACGCGGACCTGTCCGCGGACCTGTCCAGCGCCGTCGCCGCCTCCGCCGAGGCGACCCAGCAGGTGGCGCTCGACCAGGAACTGCAGGCTCAGGAGGACGCCGCGGCCACGAAGGCCGCGAAGGAGGCCAAGACCGCCAAGGCGGAGGCCGAGCGCAAGGCCGAGGCCGAGGAGGCCCAGCGCAAGGCCGAGGCGAAGGCCAAGGCCGAGGCCGCCGAGCGCGCCTCCCGCTCCTCCGAGCGCACCACGCTCTCCGCGTCCGGCGGCGACTCCGACGAGGACGGCGGCGGCTCCTCCTACGACTCCGGCCAGGCCACCGGCTCCGCCGCGGCGATCGTGGCCTTCGCCCGCGCCCAGGTCGGCGACGCCTACGTCATGGGCAGCACCGGCCCGAACTCGTGGGACTGCTCGGGCCTCGTCCAGGCCGCCTACCGCCAGGCCGGCGTCGACCTCCCGCGCGTCTCCGGCGACCAGTCCAGCCGCGGCACCTCCGTCTCGCTGGACGACCTCCAGCCCGGCGACATCCTCTACTGGGGCAGCCGGAGCAACTCGTACCACGTGGCGATCTACGTGGGCGGCGGCAACTTCGTCGGCGCGCAGAACCCCGGCACCGGTGTCGTCGAGCGCTCGCTCGACTACGACATGCCGTCCGGCGCGGTCCGCGTGCTCTAAGGCGCACCCGCCCGGCCCGAAGGGCCGTCGCTCTCCCGCTCGGGGAGGGAGCGACGGCCCTTCGGCGTCCCTGCGGCACGTTCAGCCCGCTTCAGCGCCCGCGGAAGGCCTCCACCAGGCGGGCGTAGCTGTCTCCGCCGTTGCCCTCGGCGGCGGCCTTCGCCATCAGCTCCCGGTGCAGCTCCGGCAGCCTCCCGTCGACCCCCCGCGCGTGGCCGGCGTGCAGCAGGTGCTCGATCGCCGCGAGCTGGACGTCGATGGTGGCGTCGTCGCCCGGGTAGTGGCCGGCGTCGATCTGCCCGGCGTACCGGTCCATGAAGAGGCTCACCGTCGTCAGCCAGCGGACCGCGACCGGGGTGAAGGCGCCCGCGGTCACCCCGTCGGCGCCGACGAGCGCCGTGGCGTGCAGCCAGCCACCGAAGACCGACCACATCAGCCCCAGCAGTCCCGCGTCGTACAGCGAGGCCAGCCCGGCGTCCGCGCCCAGGTCGACCGGGTCGCCGAGCACGGCCAGGGTGTCGCGGTGCGCCGCGAACGCCTCCCGGGACCCTCCGTAGAGGAACATGCTCGCCCGGTTGCCCACGCCGTCCGGCGTCGTCATGATGCCGCCGTCCAGGTATGCGATGGAGTGCCCGGCCGCCCAGGCGGCCATCTCCCGGGCCTGCTCCGGCGATCCGGACGTCAGGTTCACCACGGTGCGGCCCGTGAGCGACCCGGCCAGCGGGTCCAGCAGCGCCTGCACGGCGGGGTGGTCGAGGACGCAGACGATCACGAGGTCGCTCGCGGTGACCGCCTCGGCGACGGTGTCCGCGCGGACCGCCCCCTCGGCGGCGAGGGCGTCGGCCTTGGCGGGCGTGCGGTTCCAGACGGTGGTGGGGTGACCGGCGGCGAGGAACGCGGCGGCGAGCGCGGATCCCATGCGGCCGAGGCCCAGGACGGTGACGGTGGTGTGGTCGGGTGTGCTGTTCATGATCGTCAGCCTCGCAGCGCGCCCCGGCCGCCGACAGCGGCAGGACTGCCCACCTCCGCAAAATTCCTGCCCGCACCCCGGGCGGGCCGCATAGGCTCGGCACCATGAGCCCGGGGACCGTAGCCATCGCCGTCGTTCCCGACCCGCGCCTGGGCATATCGCCCTGGGAGATGTACGAACTGTCCATCGCGCTCGCGGTGTTCGGCACCCCGCACGGCGACCTCGCCGACCCCTGGTACGACCTGCGCCTGTGCACCACCGGCGGCTCCCCGGCCGGCCCCTTCTCGCTCCGGACCGACCACGGCCTGGACGCCCTGGCCGGAGCCGGCACCGTCATCGTCCCGTCGGTCCCCGACCGGGTGGTGGACGAGGGCGAGGACGTCCCCGCCGACCTGGTCGAGGCGCTGCGCGCGGCGGCCGCCTCAGGGGCGCGGATGGTGTCGCTGTGCACCGGTGCCTTCGCGCTCGCCGCCGCCGGGCTCCTGGACGGCCGCCGCGCCACCGCCCACTGGCAGCACACCGCCGAGCTGGCCGCCCGGTACCCGGCCGTGATCGTCGACGACTCCGTCCTGTACACCGACGAGGGGACGGTCCTCACCAGCGCGGGCGCCACGGCCGCCCTCGACCTGTGCCTGCACCTGGTCCGCCGCGACCTCGGCGCCCGGATCGCCGGGCAGCTCGCCCGCCGCCTGGTGGTGCACGCCCACCGCGCGGGCGGCCAGGCGCAGTTCATCGAGGCGCCACTGCCGCCGGCGGACACGGACAGCCTCGGCCCCGTGCTCCAGTGGGCCAGCGAGCACCTCGCCGAGCCGCTGACCGTCGAGGGCCTCGCCCGGCGGGCGCGGATGAGCCCGCGCAGCTTCCACCGGCGCCTCCTGGAGGCCACCGGCACCACGCCACTGAAGTGGCTGCTCCAGCAGCGCGTCGCCCGCGCCCAGCTGCTGCTGGAGTCGACGGACCTGCCCGTCGAGCGGATCGGCGAGGCCAGCGGCCTCGGCACGGCGGCGAACCTCCGCCGCCACTTCAGCCGGTCGGTGGGGGTCTCCCCCACCGACTACCGCAGGGCGTACCGCCCCCCGGAGAGGCCCCCGCCGCCGGGGGTCAGGCCTTCGGGGCCACCTTCGACAGGCCGTTGATGATCCGGTCCATCGCGTCGCCGCCCGTCGGGTCTGTCAGGTTCGCCAGCATCTTCAGCGTGAACTTCATCAGCAGCGGATGGGTCAGACCGCGCTGCGTGGCGATCTTCATGACCTTCGGGTTGCCGATCAGCTTCACGAACGCGCGGCCCAGCGTGTAGTAGCCGCCGTAGGTCTCCTTGAGGACCTTCGGGTAGTGGTGCAGGGCCAGTTCGCGCTGCGCGGGAGTGGAGCGGGCATGCGCCTGGACGATGACGTCGGCGGCGATCTGGCCGGACTCCATGGCGTACGCGATGCCCTCGCCGTTGAACGGGTTGACCAGGCCGCCCGCGTCGCCGACCAGCAGCAGGCCGCGCGTGTAGTGCGGCTGGCGGTTGAAGGCCATCGGCAGGGCGGCGCCGCGGATCGGGCCGGTCATGTTCTCCGGGGTGTAGCCCCAGTCCTCCGGCATGGAGGCGCACCACGCCTTCAGCACCTCGCGCCAGTCCAGCTCCTTGAAGGAGTCGGAGGTGTTGAGGACGCCGAGGCCGACGTTGGACGTGCCGTCGCCCATGCCGAAGATCCACCCGTAGCCGGGCAGCAGCCGGTCCTCGCCGGGGCCGCGGCGGTCCCACAGCTCCAGCCAGGACTCCAGGTAGTCGTCCTCGTGACGCGGGGAGGTGAAGTACGTCCGCACGGCCACGCCCATCGGCCGGTCCTCGCGCCGGTGCAGGCCCATCGCCAGCGACAGGCGCGTGGAGTTGCCGTCGGCGGCGACGACGAGCGGCGCGTGGAAGGTGACCTCGCGCTTCTCCTCACCGAGCTTGGCCCGCACGCCGGTGATCCGGCCGGTGCGGTCGTCGACGACCGGCGCGCCCACGTTGCACCGCTCGTACAGCCGCGCGCCCGCCTTCTGCGCCTGGCGGGCGAGCTGCTCGTCGAAGTCGTCGCGCTTGCGGACCAGTCCGTAGTCCGGGTACGAGGCCAGGTCGGGCCAGTCGAGCTGGAGGCGGACGCCGCCGCCGATGATGCGCAGGCCCTTGTTCCGCAGCCAGCCGGCCTCTTCGGAGATGTCGATCCCCATGGCGACCAGCTGCTTGGTGGCGCGCGGGGTGAGGCCGTCACCGCAGACCTTCTCGCGGGGGAAGGCGGTCTTCTCCAGGAGCAGGACGTCGAGTCCCGCCTTGGCGAGGTAGTACGCGGTCGTCGAGCCGGCCGGACCGGCCCCGACGACGATCACATCCGCGGTGTGTTCGGAGAGGGTCTGCTGCTCGGTCACGGCGGGTTCTCCCGAATACTCGAAATTGCGTACCGGACGGCACAGTACGTGTGCAGTCTATGGGGACGTGCTGATCACCGACCGGAAGGGCCCACCCCGATGACCGAGCTGCTCCCCGCCGCCGTCGAGCCCGCCGCCGCAGCGCCCGCCGCCGGGCCGGCCGTCCGGTTGCGCGTGCCGACGGACGAGGACGCGTACGCCTGGCACCGGGTGTTCGACGACCCGGAGGTCATGGAGTTCTTCCAGGGCGGGCCGGCGGAGCTGTCGGCGTACCACGAGATCACCGCCCGGCAGCGCCGGCACGACGCCGAACTCGGCTTCTGCCTGTGGACGCTGCTGGACGAGGACGGCGAGGTCATCGGCTTCACCGGCGCGCAGCCGTGGCCGCGCGCCTGGGGGCCGGTCGGCGAGATCGAGATCGGCTGGCGGCTGGCGCGGTCCGCGTGGGGCAGGGGGTACGCCACGGCCGCCGCCCGCGTCACGCTGGAGCGGCTGCGGGAGGCGGGCGTCCAGCGGGTGGTCGCCATGGTGAACACCCGCAACGAGCGGTCGGTGGCGGTGACGCGGCGGCTCGGGATGACCCGCGCGGAGACGTACGCGATCCCCGGCAGCGGCGGGCAGGAGGGGTACTGCTTCCGCCTGGAGCTGTGAGGCGTACGCGCCGACCGGTGTCAGGCCTTGGTGCCCCGGTGCAGGGCGACGATGCCGCCCGTCAGGTTCCGCCAGGCCACCTTCGACCAGCCGGCCTTCTTCAGGAGCCCGGCCAGCGTCGGCTGGTCGGGCCAGCTCTGGATGGACTCGGCGAGGTAGACGTACGCGTCGGGGCTGGACGACACGGCGCGCGCGACCGGCGGCAGCGCGCGCATCAGGTACTCCTCGTACACCGTCCGGAACGGGGCCCAGGTGGGGTGGGAGAACTCGCAGATCACCACGCGTCCGCCGGGCCTGGTCACCCGGTACAGCTCGCGCAGCGCCGCGTCCGTGTCCTGGACGTTGCGCAGCCCGAAGGAGATCGTCACCGCGTCGAAGACGTCGTCCCGGAACGGCAGCCGCGTCGCGTCACCGGCCGTCAGGGGCAGCCAGGGGTGGCGCTTCTTGCCCTCGCGCAGCATGCCGAGCGAGAAGTCGCACGGCACGACGAACGCGCCGGAGCGGGCGAACGGCAGTGACGACGTGCCCGTGCCCGCCGCGAGGTCGAGGACCTTCTGGCCGGGCCGGGCGCCGACCGCCTTGGCGACCTCCTTGCGCCACCGGCGGTCCTGGCCGAGCGAGAGCACGTCGTTGGTGAGGTCGTAGTTCGCGGCGACGTCGTCGAACATGGAGGCGACTTCGTGCGGCTGCTTGTCCAGGGTTGCTCGGGTCACGCGCCCATTGTGGCAGGCGGGCCCGTGCCGCCTACGCGCGCCTGTGGACGAGCTACGCGCGCCTGTGGACGAGCCGGCCGCCCACGACGGTCGCCACGCACGTGGCGGCGCCGAGCCGGACGAGCGCCGCCCGGTCGGGTACGTCGAACACCGCGAACCGCGCGGGCCCGCCGACGGTCAGCCCCGGCAGCAGCACCAGCGGCACCGGCGAGAGGGACGGCGGCCCCGGCAGCTCCGGCGGCCGCTGCCCGACGACGAGCCCGGCCCGGCGCACCGCGTCCAGGGCGGCGCGGGAGCGCAGTTCACCGGCGACGGCGACCGTGCCGTGGGCGAGGAGCCGCTTGACCCCGCGCCGGGCGCTGGCGCCCTGCCGCGCCGGGTCGGCACGGAAGATCGCCCGCGCCCGCTCGCCGGTGACCGGCCCGGTGCCGAACCGGTCGGCCTCGCGCGGGTCGGGGTGGTAGGTCAGCTCCAGCAGCTCGGGCCCGTACGGGTTGAGCAGCCCGGGCGTGAGGATGCCGGGCCAGCGCCGCACGCGCGCGGCGGGCCGGGCGGCGGCCAGCTCCTCGTACGGGCCGAGGGCGGCGACGTACGCGCCGTCGACGAGGACGGCGGAGTCAGGCGACGCCTCGGCGGCGTGGATCGTCAGCACGCCGGCTCAGGTGGCCGGGAGCAGCTTGAGCTCGGGGTGGGCGGTGCCGCCGGCGATGGCGGTGGAGGAGATGTGGGAGGCGACGCGGTCGTCGACCGGGTCGTTCGCCGGGTCGTCGTGGACGACGATGTGCTCGTACGTCGTGGTGCGCTGCGCCGGGACGCGGTCGGCGGTGCGGATCATGTCGATCATCTCGCGCAGGTTGGAGCGGTGCTTGGCGCCCGCCGAGGAGACGACGTTCTCCTCCAGCATGATCGATCCGAGGTCGTCCGCGCCGTAGTGCAGGGTCAGCTGCCCGATCTCCTTGCCCGTGGTGAGCCACGAGCCCTGGATGTGGGCGATGTTGTCGAAGAACAGCCGCGCGATGGCGATCATGCGCAGGTACTCGAAGATCGTGGCCTGGGTGCGGCCCTTGAGGTGGTTGTTCTCCGGCTGGTACGTGTACGGGATGAACGCGCGGAAGCCGCCCGTGCGGTCCTGCACGTCGCGGATCATGCGCAGGTGCTCGATGCGCTCGGCGTTGGTCTCGCCGGTGCCCATCAGCATCGTGGACGTCGACTCGACGCCCATCCGGTGCGCGATCTCCATGATCTCCAGCCAGCGCTCGCCGGACTCCTTGAGCGGCGCGATCGCCTTCCGCGGCCGCTCGGGCAGCAGTTCGGCGCCGGCGCCCGCGAAGGAGTCGAGCCCGGCGGCGTGGATGCGGGAGATCGCCTCCTCGACGGAGACGCCCGAGATGCGGGCCATGTGCTCGACCTCGGACGCGCCGAGGGAGTGGATGACCAGCTGCGGGAAGTCCTTCTTGATGGCGGCGAAGTGCTTCTCGTAGTACTCCACGCCGTAGTCCGGGTGGTGCCCGCCCTGGAACATGATCTGCGTGCCGCCCAGTTCGACGGTCTCCGCGCAGCGGCGCAGGATGTCGTCCAGGTCGCGGGTCCAGCCCTTGGCGGTGTCCTTGGGCGGCGCGTAGAAGGCGCAGAACTTGCACGCGGTGACGCACACGTTCGTGTAGTTGATGTTGCGCTCGATGATGTACGTCGCGATGTGCTCGGTACCCGCGTAGCGCCGTCGGCGCACCGCGTCCGCCGCCGCGCCCAGCGCGTGCAGCGGGGCCGACCGGTAGAGGTCGAGCGCCTCCTCGGGGGTGATCCGCCCACCCGCGGCGGCACGGTCCAGGACGGACTGAAGGTCGGCCTTCTCGGTCACCGGGTGTCCCTTTCGACAGGGTTGTGGACGGACCGAACCAGCCTAACGCCAGCGTCTCAGCCCCCGACCGGCGCACCCTCCACAGCCGCCGGGCCGGGCGCGTCGAGCGCCGGGGCGATGACGGCGAAGGCCCGCCCGGTCAGTTCGGCGGGGTCGTCGGCGCCGTCGCTGTCGGTCCAGCGCTGGAGGACCGTGTCGAAGGCGTTCAGCGCCATCGCGGCCGCCAGCCGCGGATAGAGGTCGGTGGCCGGGTCCAGGTCCAGCCGGCGGGCCAGCTCCGCCGCCAGGTCGTCGCGCCACTGCGCCTGGCGCTCCAGGAAGCGGGCGAGCAGGGCGGGGGTGCGCAGGATGAGCCGCACCACGCGCAGGGCCCGCTCGCCGTGGTCGCCGCAGGTCGCGAGGGGCACCGAGACGGCGTGCCGCAGCGCCACGGAGGGCGGCTCCGCCGCCGGGCGGGCCGCCAGCTCGGCGTGGATGTCGGTGCCCATGTCGGCCAGGAACCGGACGACGACGTCTTCCTTGGACGCGAAGTACCGGAAGAACGTGCGCTTGGAGACGCCGGCGGTGGTCGCGATCTCGTCGATGGTGACGCCGTCGAACCCCTTCAGCGCCAGGAGTTGGAGGGCCGCTTCGGTCAGCTCGTCCGAGACGAGCTGACGCTTGCGCTGGGCCAGCGTGGTTTCCGGGCGGGTGCTCACGGGAGCAGCGTACACACCGACTACACACCATGCCCTGCATGACATCAAGTGCCATCTTGACACCGAGTGACACGGAGAGCAGTCTGTGCCGCATGACGAAGCAGCAGCGCTGGACCACCGACCAGATCCCCGACCTGACCGGCCGGGTGTTCGTCGTCACCGGGGCCAACAGCGGCCTCGGGCTGGCGACCACCCGGGCACTCGCCCGCCGGGGCGGGCACGTGATCCTCGCCGTGCGCGACGAGGGCAGGGGCCGCCGCGCGGCGGCGGACGTGACGGCCGGCCTGCCGGACGCCCGCCTGGAGGTACGCCGGCTCGACCTGGCCGACCTCGACTCGGTGCACGCCTTCGCCGGCGCGCTGCGCGCCGACCACCCACGGCTGGACGTGCTCGTCAACAACGCGGGCGTGATGGCCCCGCCCCGCTCGTTGAGCGCCCAGGGACACGAGCTGCAGTTCGCCGCCAACCACCTCGGGCACTTCGCGCTGACCGGGCTGCTGCTCGACAAGCTGGGCGCCGGGCGGGACCCCCGGGTGGTGACGGTGAGTTCGGCCAACCACCGGCAGGGGCGCCTGTTCTTCGACGACCTCTCCGGCGAACGCGCGTACT
Source organism: Streptomyces ficellus (assembly GCF_009739905.1). NCBI lineage: Bacteria > Bacillati > Actinomycetota > Actinomycetes > Kitasatosporales > Streptomycetaceae > Streptomyces > Streptomyces ficellus. The sequence continues at coordinate 3,075,661 of NZ_CP034279.1, forward strand.
CCCCCATGGGGTTCTACAACCAGTCGAAGCTCGCCAACGCGGTCTTCGGCCACGAGCTGCACCGGCGGCTGACCGCTGCCGGCAGCCCGGTGCGCAGCCTGCTCGCCCACCCCGGCTACACCTCGACCGGCCTCCAGCGGGGCACGCCCGTCCCGATGGTGCGCTGGCTGTTCGGCGGCGTCCTGCTGCCCCTCGCCCAGTCCCCCGACCGGGGCGCGCTGCCGCAGCTGTACGCGGCGACCGACCCGCGCGCGGAGGGCGGCGCGTTCATCGGGCCGGACGGCCCCGGCGAGCTGCGCGGGGCCCCCGTGCCGGTACCGCTGGCCCCACGGGCGGCCGACGCGGGGACGGGCGCCCGGCTGTGGGAGGTGTCGGAGGGGCTGACCGGCGTACGGTTCGCGCTCCCGAGCCGCTCAGCCGGACTTGCGTAGCGTCCCGCGCGGTTCGCCGGCCGCTTCCTCGTCGGACCGGTAGCCGAGGGTGCCGTCCGCGTTGCGGGTGAACGTCAGGGCGGCGGAGGAGCCCGTGCACATGCCCGGCGAGCCGGGCCGGCCGGGATCGGTGCGGTCGGTGACGCGCAGCGTCTTCGGCCCTGCCGCGGTCAGCCTGCCGATGCTGTGGCACTCGACGCTCGTCCCGAGGACGGTCAGCGTCGTGGTCATCCGCACCACGTCCTGCCCCCGGGACCCCGCGGTGAAGACGGCCGTCAGCTCCCCGTGCGGCAGGCCGCTCGCCTCCTGGGTGGGCCCCTTCCAGGTACCGAGGAACGCCTTCGGCACGGCGACGGGCTCGGGCTCGGCGCCGTCGGCCGGGGAGCTCTTGCCCGGCGGCTGGGCGGTGTCACGGGTGCCGCCCCGGTCGCCGAACAGGTCCAGGAGGAAGCCGCCGCCCACGGTCACCGCGGCCAGCGCGCCCGCCACCGCGAGGGCGACCGAGCAGCTGAGCCGGCGGCCCCGCCCCGCGGCTCCCGGCTCGGCGGACGCGCTGAGGGACACCGACACCGGCGTACGCGGCGGGCGCCCGGCGTCCACAGCAGGGGCGGGGTCGAGGGGCGGCCCGAAGACGCCCAGGGCGCCGGTCGGGCCGGACCCGCCGGGAATCGCCGGGCCCGCGTACTCCCCCACCGCCGGGCTGCTGAACGGGACCGGGCCGGAGAGCGACGGGTCCGCCCGCGCCGGCCCCGGGTCCAGGTCCAGGTCCAGGTCCAGGAGCCGTACCGCCGTCCGGCTCACCTCCTCCACCACCGGACCCGGCAGCCACCCGCCCACCACCAGCGCGGCCGCCCCGTCCGGCGCCAGCCGCCGGACGAGCTCGCCGGGCGCGGGGCGGGCGGCCGGGTCCTTGGCCATGCACGCGGCGACCAGGTCCCGCAGCTCACCGGTGAGGGCACCGCCCAGCTCGGGTTCCTCGTGGACCACCTTGTAGAGGAGGGCGGCCGACGAGTCGCCGGGGAACGGCGCCGTACCGGTCGCCGCGTACGCCAGGACGGCGCCCAGCGAGAAGACGTCCGCGGCGCCGGTGACGCCCTTCGCGAGGATCTGCTCGGGCGCCATGTAGCCGGGCGAGCCGACCGACACGCCGGTGGAGGTGAGCGACGCGGCGTCCCGCGTGGCGCGGGCGATGCCGAAGTCGATGAGACGGGGGCCGTCCAGCGCCAGCAGCACGTTCGACGGCTTGACGTCCCGGTGCACCAGCCCGAGCCCGTGCACCGCCGCCAGGGCCTCCGCCAGTCCGGCGCCCAGCGCCCGTACCGCGTGCTCCGGCAGCGGCCCGTGCCCGGTGACCGCCCCGGCCAGCGAGGGGCCCGGAACGTACCCGGTGGCGACCCACGGGACCGGCGCCTCCGGGTCGGCGTCGAGCACCGGCGCCGTCCACCGCCCGCCGACCCGCCGCGCCGACTCGACCTCCCGCCGGAACCGCGCCCGGAACTGCTCGTCCAGCGCGAAGTGCGGGTGCACCACCTTCACCGCGACGGTCCGGCCGCCCCCGCTGCGGGCGAGGTAGACCCGGCCCATGCCGCCCGCCCCGAGTCTGCCCAGCAGCCGGTACGGACCGATGACCGCGGGTTCGCCCACTTCCAGCGGCTCCATGCGCTCCCCCCGTACGTCGTCGCGTACAGCAGCGTACGGCCCGGGGCGGAACCGGTCGGCGCGTCCGGCCATCTAGCACGCCGTACGAGCCGCGAATGCCCCGAAAGACCCGGAGTGCTCCATGAAACGTCCCTCCAAGGCGCTCGCCGCCGCCGTCGCCCTCGGCTCCCTCGTCCTGGTCGGCGGGTGCTCCGGCGAGGGGGACCCGATGACCTTCGACGGGCCGGGAACGGCGTCCTCCGCGCCGGGCGGGGGGACGGCCGGAACGGGCGGCCCGGCGAAGGGGACGGGCGAGGCGGGCGGCGGCCCGAAGACCCTGATGCCGACCGGCCCGAAGGCCGACTTCACCACCGCCAACACCCTCCCCGACGGCACCAGGATCGGCGTGACGACGCTGCACGGCGCCAAGTCCGGCTTCACCGGCAAGGTCTGGGTGTGGGCCCCGCCCCAGTACTTCGACCCGAAGTACGCGGGCAGCGGCTTCCCGGTGCTGATCGCCCTTCCCGGCGGCAACGGCTACCCGAACAACTACTGGATGGGCACCGACCTCAAACTGCAGAGCAGCATCAGCACGTGGTCGAAGCAGGGCAAGAGCCTGCCCTTCGTGGTGGTGATGCCGGTCCTCAACCCGGACGACGAGCACTACTACGACGGCAGCGACATCCCGGGGCAGCCGAAGATGGGCACCTGGATGACGGACGACGTCCCCGATTTCGTCCGGGCCAACTTCCGGACGTTCGCCTCACGGGACGGCTGGGCGTTCATGGGCTCGTCGTCCGGCGGGTTCGTCGGGCTGAAGTCGGTGCTGAAGCACCCGGACCGGTTCAAGGCCGTCATCGCCTCCGGCCCGGACACCGTTCCGGACTCGCCGCTGTGGGCCGGGCACGAGAAGGAGCGGCGGGCCAACGACCCGGAGAGGCTCGCCGCGGCCCTCGGCGCCGCACCGGACACCGCGGACCGCCGGGTCTTCCTGGCGTTCCAGGCCGGCAGCCGGGAATCCGGCCTCGCCGACGTGCGGTCCTTCGTCCGGACGTACACCAAGGGACCGGTGAAGAGCCGCCTTCAGGTGATCAAGGACGGCGAGCACAACGCCAGGACCTATGTGAAGGGCATGGGCGACGGCTCGATCCAGTGGATCAGCAAGCACATGCAGGGCCCCGTCCCGGCACCCGCGCCTGCGCCTGCTCCCGCGTCCGGAGGCGCTCCCTAGGACAGCAGCTCGACGGCCACGTCCGCGGGGAAGCCGGTCGTCGGCCCGGTCCGGCGGGCGAATTCCCGCACCCCGGCGAGCTGGTCGGCCCCGAAGCGGAAGTCCAGGGTGGTGAAGTACTTCTCCAGCACCACCGCGTCGAAGGCCTCCCAGCGCGCGGCCTGCTCGGCGACCTTCGCGACCTCCTCCAGGGACACGTCCCGGGAGGCGAGGAACGCCTCGTGGACCTGGCGCACGACACGCGGCTCGCGCGCCAGGTACTCCTTGCGGACGGCCCACACCGCGAAGACGAACGGCAGGCCCGTCCACTCCTTCCACATCAGCCCCAGGTCGTGGACCTGGAGGCCCAGCCTCGGGGCGTCGTGGAGGGACGCGCGCAGCGCGGCGTCGCCGATCAGGACCGCCGCCTCGGCCTCCTGCATCATCACGCCCAGGTCGGGCGGGCAGGTGTAGTAGTCGGGGGCGACCCCGTACCGCTCGTCGAGCAGCAGCTGGGCCAGGCGCACGGAGGTGCGGGAGGTGGAGCCGAGCGCGACGCGCGCCCCGTCCAGCCGCTCCAGCGGCTGCTGGGAGACGATCACGCAGGACATGACGGGGCCGTCGCAGCCGACGGCCAGGTCGGGGAAGGCGACGAGGTCGTCGGCGTGGCGCAGGTACTCGACGAGGGTGACCGGGGCGATGTCGAGGTCGCCGCGCACGAGCTGCTCACCGAGCTTGTCCGGCGTGTCCTTGGTCAGCTCCAGGTCGAGGAGCGTTCCGGTGCGGGCCAGGCCCCAGTAGAGGGGCAGGCAGTTCAGGAACTGGATGTGTCCGACACGGGGCCGGCTCCGGAGCTGGTGGTGGTCGGTTGAATTGTCCACAACGCGAGGCTAGCCCCGTCTGGTACGGCCGGCATCGCCGGGTCCGCCGTCAGCGCGGATGAACTCCATCAAACATCCGGGTGACGTGATCTTTCCCTCTACCCATGCGCACACTCTGCGTGCTAGGCTAAACGCAAGTTGCAGTTTGGTTTCCCTTGCAGTACAGAGCCTGCGGAGCATGTGACCCGCAGGCTTTTGTAGTTTTCAGACTTGTTTGGCAGGTTCTGGAGCAGGGCAACCCTTTGGCCCATAGGAGGGCTTATGGCTACCGGAACCGTCAAGTGGTTCAACGCTGAAAAGGGCTTCGGCTTCATCGCCCAGGACGGCGGCGGCCCGGATGTCTTCGTCCACTACTCCGCGATCAACGCGTCTGGTTTCCGCTCCCTCGAGGAGAACCAGGTCGTGAACTTCGACGTCACCCAGGGCCCGAAGGGCCCGCAGGCGGAGAACGTCACCCCGGCCTAATTGCCCGGGTCGGCGATCGCGCACGACTTTCAGTACCCGATTGAGCGCAGTACCCAAGGAGCCTTTTCCGCCCGGTCTCACGGCCGAGCGGAAAGGGCTCCTGCCTTTTCCGCCCGGCCCCACGGCCGAGACTCCCCGCATGCCGCCCGCGCCCGTACGCTCGAAGACATGACCGAACGCAAACCGCCCGGTGTCGACTTCGAGTCGTTCGTCGACAAACAGATCCGTGAGGCGACGGAACGCGGCGAGTTCCGGAACCTGGCCGGCTTCGGCAAGCCCCTGGCGGACGACTCCGCCCCGTACGACGAGCTGTGGTGGGTCAAGGGCAAGCTGCACCGCGAAGGTGTCGCGCCCGTCCTGCCGCCCGCGCTCGCCCTCCGCAAGGAGGCCGAGGACGCGCTGGAGGCGGTCGGGCGGGCGGCGAGCGAGGCGGAGGTACGGCGGATCGTCGCCGCCGTCAACGAGAAGATCACCGAAGCGGTCCGCCTCCCGCCCCCGGGCCCGCCGCTGCGCCTGGCGCCGCTGGACGTGGAGGAGCAGGTACGGCGGTGGCGGTCGCGCCAGTGACACCGAGCCCTCGGGCGTACCGCACCCGGAAGTGAAGAGCCCCCGCGCACCCACGGCGGGGGCCCTTCGTTTTCACGGGTCGTCCCGTACGTCTCTCCCGGGTCAGGGACCGCTGTTCTTGGGAATGGTGGCCACGCACTGCGAGAACGGCTGGTCCAGGATGCACTGGAACATCTCGCTCCAGGCACTGTCGGTGTCCTCCGCACCCGCCTGGACCGTCTCGGCGCAGGTCTCGTCGGCCACGCCCCACAGGGAGCCGTCAGGCCATCCCGCTTCCTTGGTCCGGTTCTCCACGGACGTGAGGCACTCCTGCGGCGCCTTCAGCCGCTTCAACTCCGCGACCAGCGAAAGGTACTGCGCGTTCTGTGTGGCGTCGCCGAGCTGGTCGAGGGTCGACTTGGCCTCGTCCCGCTGCTGCTGCGTGGAGTTGGGGTCCTGATACACCTTCAGGGCGTCGGCGTACTTCTTGAGCGTGTCCTTGACCTTCTTCTCGTCCTCGGGCTTCTTCGGCTTGGTCTCCGGGTTCGTGGCGGCCAGCAGTCCGGTGCTGAGGGTGTCGAGGGTCGTGAGGACGAACGCCTTGACGTCCGGCTTCGTCTTCGGGTCGTCGAGGACCGCCATCATGTTGCTCATCAGAACGGCCAGGTTCTTGAACGACGCCTTGTCCGTCGCCGACGCCTTGGGGTCGAGGGACTTCTTCACCGCTTCGTTCAGCCCTGCCACGATCTTCGTGAGCTGCTTCTTCTCCTCGGGGGTCGTCTTCGGGTCCTGGATCTTCTTCAGGGTCGCGGTCATCTGCTTCAGGACCGCGTCGTACTTCTGCTTGTCCTCCTTGGAGGTCTTCGGGTCGTTGATGAACGCCTGGGCCTCCTTGAGGGTCGCGTTGAGCTGGTCCTTCAGCTTCTTGTCCTGCACCTTGTTGATCTCGTCCTGGAGGCTCTTCTCCTCCGCCGGGGTGAGCTGCTGGAGTTGCTTGTCCTGGTTCGGCGGCGGCTGCTCCTCGGGCGGTTGCTGCTCCGGCGGCTGCTGCTCCTCGGGCTGCTCCTCCGGTTGCGGCTGCTCCTCCTCCGGCGGCGGTGGCGGCTGCTCCTCCGGCGGCGGCGGCTGCTCCTCCTGGTTCGGGTCCGGGGGAGGTGGCGGCGGGTTGAGGTCGACGCTCGAGGAAGCCGCCGCCGGCGCACCGGAAGCGGCCGTGGCCGTGGTCATGCCGACGGGCACGGCGAGCGCCGCGGCCAAACAGGAGGTGCCGACAAGGCGGGTGATTCGCCGGCGGGGGAGTCTGGGCATAGTGAGTCCTCTGGCGCTGTGTGGTGTGCTGCTTCGTCCCGCTCGATGCGCGGCCCCCGAGGCGGCGCGGGGGACACCGGAGTCACAACTCAACGGTGCGCAGGCCTTACAGCATCAACTGTGTTCCCGCCCCGTGGATCGCGCAACCGGGGCCGTGCCCGGTCGTCAGCGGCGCGAAATCCGGCGCGGACCGGCGTAGCGTGAGTCGTGTTCCGGGGGGTACGACCGCGCCAGGGAGGCGCCCCATGGTCACCACCTCCGCACCCGCCTCCGCTCTCGACATCCCGCGCACGCACCCGCTGCGGGCGCGGGCCGTGAACCTCGCGGAGATGCGGGCGATGGTCGCCGCGCTGGACGGGCTGGCGGCCGACGACTGGACGCGCGTCACGGCGTGCGAGGGCTGGACCGTACGGGACCTCGCCACCCATGTCGTGGCGCAGTACGAGGAGCTCGCGCGGCCGTGGCTGCTGGTCGGCCGGGCCGTCCTGGGCCGGCGGCGCTACCCGAGGCTCTCGCCGCTGCACGCGCACAACCAGTGCCAGGTGGACGCCCGGCGCGAGGTGCCGCCGCACGCCGTGCCCGGGCTGCTGGCACGGTTCGGGCCCCGGGGTGTACGGGCGGTGGAGCGCCTGCCGGGCGCCGCGCGGCGGCGGATTCGGCTGAGCCCGCTGTTCCCCGAGTCCAAGGAGCTGGCCGAGGACTCCATGGACTACCTGGCCCGTGTCCTGGTCACCCGGGACACCTGGATGCACCGGGTGGACGTCTGCGACGCCACCGGCCGGGACCTCGTGCTGCGGGAGCACGACAAGGAGGTCGTGGGGCAGGTGCTGCTGGACCTCGCCCTCGACTGGAGCGGCCCTCCGGCGTTCCTGGACCTGTCGGGACCCGCCGGCGGCCGCTGGACGCTGGGCCGGGGCACCCCGTCCGTGGTGGTCCAGACGGACGCCGTGACGCTGATGCGCCAGCTCTCGGGCCGTCCGGCCACCGGTGTCGTCGAGTACGACGGGGCCCGTGCGGACGTGGCGGCCTTCGCCGCGGCCCGGGTGGTGTTCTGAGACACCCGGCGCGTCGCGCGAGGGTCAGGACGGCGGCCGGGTCTCCAGCATGGCGACCCGGAACTCCTCCAGTGCCCGCACGGTCGCCCGCGCCTTGCCGGTGGCCGCACCCCGCACCTCGGCGGCCGGACCGCGGGACGCCGCCAGGGCGTCACCGTCGGCGTGGATCGCGCCGGCCATCGCGCGGCCCCCGGAGCGGTCGATGAGCAGGGATCCGCCAAGGTAACCGGGCAGGCCCCGGAGCCGGGGCAGGGCGTCGTTCTGGAACGCGTCGACGAGGAGGCCCGCGTCGGCCGGGGCGAACTCGAGCCGGGTCAGCCGGAAGCGGGCGTCCTCACCGGGCGGCCCCTCCGGCCGGGCGCCGACGACCGCCTCCCAGTTGTCGACGGTCACGGTGGCGGCGAACCCCGACAGCATCCGGGCCCGCACCTCGCTCATCCGGTCGGCGCTCCCCCGCAGGGCCTCCTCGTCCTCCCACCACGTCCCGGTCATGAGCTTGCCCGTCTCCCGGTCCATGAACAGGCCCGCGCCCCGGTAGCCCGGCTCGGCGGCGAGCTGTTCCCTGCCCTCCGTCGTCAGGGCGCGCACGGCCCCGTCGAGCTTCGCCGGATCGCCTGTCGCATAGGTCGTACGAACGAACATGGGCCGCCTTCCGCGCCGTACCGGATGTCCCTGCCCATCCGACGACCGCCGCGGGCGAACGGCAAGGCGGTCAGCGCGTTCGGGTCACACCCCGGCCGACGGGGCCGCGTAGAGGGGCAGGTTCTCCGTGGAGACCGTCCAGTCGGCGATGGTCACGTCCTCGCCGTAGAGGAAGTCCTTGCGGGTGGCATAGCGCGGCCCCGCGGGGGTGGAGTGGATGTCGGAGAACACCGCGCCCGAGCCGGTACGGGGGTCGAAAACCGCGTACACCGGGATCCCGAGGAGGGGGTAGTCCCGCATCTTGCCCACCCAGTCGTTGTCCGGATTGGAGCGGGACACGACCTCGATGGCGGCGACAAGGGTGCGGGGGTCGAAGGAACCCTCCACCTCCATGTCCGCCTCGGCAGTCACCATGATGTCGGGGTGGCGCAGGATGCGCTCGGGTTCGTCCTCGACGTCCGGCGTTCCGGTGTGGGCCACCAACTCCTCCGGCATCACCCGCTCCAGGCGTTTCCGGATGCGCAGCGCGGTCAGCTCGTGGGGGCCGACGGGGGCCGTCATGTCGTGGACGATTCCTTCTTTGGTGATCTCGAACCTGCCCGGCAGGGTGTCGTCCATCGACTGAACGAAGTCCCGCATCGCCTCGTACAGGGAGGCGTCTCGTCGTGCGTCGTCCGGGGCGATGGTCATCGTGCTCGCTCCTCGCATGGGACCTGGGGGCGTCATCACCACCGTCATGCTAAGCACCCGCGGCAACGGCCCGGCCCGGGCGCGCGGAAGGCGCGGTCGCAGACCTCACAGGTCTGGAGGGGGTCGGGCGCCTTGGGCGCCGCCGGGAGGGGTGGCGGGAGCATGGCGGTGAGGCGGTGGGCGAGGAGCGCCGCGGGGTTGCGCAGGACGTCCGGGAGACCGGCGGTCAAGGTGCGGCGTACGGCGTCGGGGGCGGCGTCCCGCTCCAGCCAGGCCGCGACGGCGGGGGCGAGGCGGTGGACGTCCGGCTCGGAGAGCAGCAGCCGGGGTTCGTGGCGCCGCAGCCCGCTGAGCAGGTCGGCCGCCGCCCGGTGGCGGTCCGGATCGGGGATGGCGGGCTCCGGCAGGGGCGGTGGCGGTGGCCCGGGGCGTACGGGTGGGGCGGGCGGGGCGGCGACCGGCGCGGGCTGCTCAGGTACGGGCGCACGCCTCGGCGCCGGGACCGGGACCGGGAGCGGCTGGGCGTCGGCACCGGGCCTGTTGTACGAGATCGTGCGCGGCATCATCCGGCCGTTGGGCAACCGCTCGCGGGAGCGCTCCAGGTACCCGGCGGCCTCCAGCTCCCGCATGGCCGCCGCGATACGGGGCTCGCTCTCCGGGAAGCGTCCGGCGAGGCACTTGACGCCGACGCGCGCGCCGGGGCGCAGCGACTGGATGTGGACGGCGAGGCCGATCGCGACGAGGCTCAACTCGCGGTGCTGGGCGAGGTGGTTGCCGATGACGGTGTAGTGACTGGTGTGCCGCACGTTGACGTGAATGACACCGGATCGGGCGGTGCTCCGGCCAACCGGAGACGTGGCGCACTCGGGCGCGTTATGGTGCTGAACATCCATCGGGAAGGTGTTGCTTCCTTGATGGTCAGGCCCTCGATCGGGATGCCAGTCCCGGCCGGGGGCCGACGTGTTTGTCGGGTGGTCGGCGCGAGCATATGCCCGCCAACCCGGCGCGTACCCGGCCCAGTTGCGCATTCCACCCATGTGGGTGACGGGGAGGCTGGTGGGGTGGGAAGGGTCATTTCCCCTTCAAGGCTTTTGCTTTATGCGTCGCGGATCACCGCGTCACGGCCCACCGCGTCGCGGGGATCCACGACGCGGTGGGAGGAGGGTTCACGGTACGAGTCCGATGTCCGCCCACACGGTCTTGCGGGGCACCGGCCCGTGCGTCACGCCCCACCGCTCGGCCAGCGCCTCAACCAGCAGGAGCCCCCGCCCGGACTCCTCCGCCCCCGGCCGGACGACCGGCATCCGGTCACCCCGCGTGTCGGTCACGGCAATCCGCAGCGTCCGCGCATCAGCCGCGAGAGTGAGCCGGAAGTCCCGCCCCGCCACCCGCCCGTGCAGCACGGCGTTCGCCGCCAACTCGCCGATCACGAGCTCCGCCACGTCGAACGGCACTCCCCACGAACGCAGTTGCTCCGTCGCCAGCAGCCGCGCGAGCCGCGCACCCCGGCGGGTGGAGGACAACTGGACGCTGAAGTGGCGTGCGCTCGCCACGGCGGTGGTGTTTTCGTGATTCACGTCACTCAGCGTGGCTGCCCGTACGTACGCTGACCAGTGATGACGCCTGTACGGGGGGTGACTGTCCGGTCGCTGTACGGCCCTGTCCAGGCGGGTACGCAGGCGGATACGGAAGGCGGGGCGGGCGGATGAACGAAGAGGACCTCGGCCTGGAGGACGACGACTCCAGGGCGGTCATCGCGGCGGTCGGACGGCAGCTCAAGCTGTGGCGCGAGTCGGCCAACCTGAAACCGGCCGAATTCGGCACGGCCATCGGCTACGGCGAGAACCTCGTCTACAAGGTGGAGGCGGGCAAGCGGATCCCCCGGCCCGAGTACCTGGACCGGGCGGACGAGATCCTGGGCGCGAACGGCAAGATCGCCGCGATGAAGCAGGACGTCGCGGAGGCGCGGTACCCGAAGAAGGTGCGGGACCTGGCCAGGTTGGAAGCGAACGCCGTCGAACTTGGGGCTTACGGCAACCACAACATCCACGGCCTGCTGCAAACAGAGGAGTACACCCGCGCCCTGTACGCCATGCGCCGCCCCTCGTACACCGAGGACCAGATCGAACGCCTGGTGGCAGGCAGGCTGGCTCGGCAGCACATCTTCGCGGGCACTCCACCGATCATGTTGACCTTTGTCCAAGAAGAGGTGACGCTCAAGCGCCCTCTTGGGGGCAGAATGGTCCTCCGGCGCCAGCTCGAACACTTGCTGGAAGTCGCGCAGTTGAGGCACGTTGAGATCCAAGTGATGCCGACCGACTGCGAGGACCACGCCGGCATGGGTGGTGAACTGCAACTGCTCAAGCTCAAGGACGGCGCCACCGTGGGGCACTGGGAGGGCCAGCTCTCCAACCGCCTGATCTCCGACCTGCGGGAGATCCAGATCCTTGAGCTGCGGTATGGGATCCTGCGGGCCCAGGCTCTCACCCCTCGGGAGTCGATGGCCTTCATCGAGAAAGTGCTGGGAGAGACATGAGCCTCAAGCCCTCCACCGGGACCGTGCAGGAGTGGAGCAAGAGCAGCTACAGCAGCAACGACGGACCCGCCTGCGTCGAAGTCGCTTGGGTCAAGAGCAGCTACAGCACGGCCGACGGCCCCTCGTGCGTCGAGGTCGCCGCCACCCCCTCCACCGTGCACGTCCGGGACTCCAAGAACCCGACCGGCCCCACGTTCGCCGTGACGCCGACGGCCTGGACCGCGTTCCTCGCGATGGCGTGAATATGGCGGCATGGCGACCACACCCGCTCCCGGTGAAGGGCCCGTGCGGCCCGTCTCCGTGTCCTTGCACGAGGGCACCATCGCGGCGCTCAGGGAGCGCACCGGCAAGCGCGGCATGTCCGCGTACGTGGAGGCGCTCATCCAGCGACAACTGGAACGCGAGCGCCTCCGCGAGCTGATCGAGGAGGCGGAAGCCGAGCACGGCCCGGCCGATCGGGAAGCCGTCGAGGCCAAGCGGGCGATCCTGCGCGGAGGCAAAGCCGATTCGGCGTATGCGATCCCAGAATCCACCAGGCGCGATTCGACCACGCGATCTCGCGGGTGAACATCGTCCCGCCCACGGAACCCATCGCACGCCGAGCGAGCAAGCTCCTCGCGTCGGCCGGACTACACGGACACAAGTACGCGCTGGACGCCATCGTGGCCGCCACCGCGCTGGCCTCTCCGGCACCGGTGACCGTCCTCACCTCCGACCCGAAAGACCTCCGAATCCTCTGTGGTGACGACATCACCGTGATCAAGGTCTGACCCAGCCGAAGGCCGGCTCATCGTCGCCCGTCTTCATACAGCGCGCAGCGTTCGGCGGCGCATCGGGTCCTCCTCGGCGCGCGGACTGGACGTCAGCCATGAGATGACCGGCACGGTGTGCTCGGGACACAGCGCTCCGAAACCCGGGGCTCCGTCCACCGGAGGCACCATGGCCATGACTGTCGTTCCGCTCGCCGCCGACCCGACCACCGGACCGAGCCGCTCGGTCCGGGACGTCGTGCCAGACGAGTTGTGGGACAAGCAGGTCGGACTGCTCATGCGGGACTACCCCTATGACTCGGTCATGGCGACCCGGGTCCTGGGTCAGGGTTACGTCTACTTGCTGACCGCGATGCGGCACCGGGGCGAGTCCTTGGGGCTCGCGCCCAGCAGGCTCGTGGACATCGGCGTTCACACGATCATCCTGGACACCGTCGCGTACTCGGCGCTGTGCGACAAGCACAACGGTGGGCACTTCCTGCACCACGTGCCGGAGGTGGGGATGAAGAACGACGGCTCGGTGCTCAGGACGGCGCAGATCGTCGCCGCCGACGGCTGGGACGTCGACCTGCCTCTCTGGGCGGACGCCGCCGACTGCGGCCCATGCCACCCCGGTAACGACTCGCATTGATCGTCCTGCGTCTCGGTCCCCGGCAAGAGGGGGCCCGAGACGCGCAAGGGTGACATTGTCGCGATCCCGCCCGACACCGCGGCCGCACCGCCAGCATAGGGCGGATGACCACCACCACAGATCTCTGGCATCACTACGGCCGCATCCGCGCCGAGGGGGACCGGGCGGTCCCCGACACCTTTCACTGGACCTGGAGCCAGGACGGTGGTCCCGGTGCGGAGCTGCTGGGGGACCTGTCCGGGCGGGTCGTCGCCGATCTCGGGGCCGGGGCGGCCCGGCATGCCGCTCACCTCGTCATGCACCAGGATCCGTCCGAAGTCGTCGCGGTCGACTCCTCCCCCGCCCAGCACCACATCGCGACCGACCTGTTCAGCCACCTCGCGCCGCGCCTTCGGATCGTCCGGTCCGACGCCGTCTCACACCTGCGGGGGGCGAACGGCCCCTACGACGTGCTCTACAGCGTCTTCGGCGCCGTGGACTTCACCGATCCCCGCGAACTGCTGCCGGCCGCCCTCGTCGCTCTGCGGCCGGGTGGGCGCCTGGTGTTCGCCACCCTCGCGCACTACCTGAGCGGCGCTCCTGCACAGGCGGACATCACGGCCGCCGACGTCCCGGCGAAGACGCCCGAGGGAGCGGCGGCCACGATGCGCCGGTGGGTGCTCCAGGAGCACATCTGGGTGAAGGCCCTGGACGAGGCGGGGTTCGCCCGGATCAGCGCCGAGGTGCTGCCCGCCACGGGAGAGGGTCCCCGTACCGCGGCGACCCTGCTCCTGACCGCGTATCGACCGGCGTGAGAGGCGGGGGTCAGCGGCCGTCACCCTCGTACAGCGCTTCGATGTCCGCCGCGAAGTCCCTTGCCACGGCGGCGCGTTTGAGCTTCAGGGAGGGCGTCAGGTGGCCGCCCTCCTCCGTGAAGTCGGTCGCCAGGACGCGGAAGCGGCGGATGGACTCGGCGCGGGAGACCAGGCGGTTGGCCTCGTCGACGGCCTTCTGGAGCGCGCCGCGCAGGTCCTCGTCGGCCACGAGGTCCCGCAGCGGCACGTCGTCCTTCTTGTTCATCCGGCGCCAGTGGGCGAGGCCGTCGGGCTCCAGGGTGAGGAGGGCGGTGACGTACGGGCGGTCGTCGCCGACCACCATGCACTGGGAGACCAGGGGGTGGGCGCGCAGCCAGTCCTCCAGTGGGGCGGGGGTGACGTTCTTGCCGCCCGAGGTGATGATGATGTCCTTCTTGCGGCCCGTGATGGTGAGGTAGCCGTCCTCGTCCAGCGCGCCGAGGTCACCGGTGGCGAACCAGCCGTCCGTGGCCACCGGCACGGGGTCGCCGCGTTCCGCGTCCCAGTAGCCGGCGAAGACGTGGCCGCCCCGCAGCAGGACCTCCCCGTCATCGGCGATCCGTACCGACGTGCCCGGCAGGGGCCGGCCGACCGTGCCGAGCTTGGGCCTGAGCGGCGGGGTCACGGTGGACGCGGCGGTGGTCTCCGTGAGGCCGTACCCCTCGAACACGTCGATGCCCGCGCCCGCGTAGAACGACGCCAGGCGCCTGCCCAGCGGGGAGCCGCCGCAGATCGCGTACCGGACGCGGCCGCCGAGGGCCGCCCGGACGCGGCGGTAGACCAGCGGGTCGTACAGGGCGCGGGCGAGCCGCAGCCCGCGTGACGGGCCGGGACCGGTGCCGTGCTGCGCGGCCTCCACCGCCTCGCCGTACCGCCCGGCGATCGCGGCCGCCCGGTCGAAGGAGGCGGCGCGGCCCATCTTCTCGGCGGTGGCGCGGCCGGTGTTGAAGACCTTCTCCAGGACGTACGGGATGGCGAGCAGGAACGTCGGCCGGAAGCCCGCGAGGTCGGCGAGCAGGTCCTCCGTGCGGATCGAGGGCGCGTGCCCGAGGCGTACCCGGGCGCGGAGGCAGGCGATGGCGACCATGCGACCGAAGACGTGGGACAGGGGCAGGAACAGCAGGGTGGAGGCGGGGTCCTTGCTGACGCTCTTGAAGACGGGGTGCAGCAGCTCCACCGCGTTGTCGACCTCGGCGAAGAAGTTGGCGTGGGTGATGACGCAGCCCTTGGGGTGGCCGGTGGTGCCGGAGGTGTAGATGAGGGTGGCGATCGACTCCGGGGACAGGCCGGCCCGGCGGGCGGTGACGACCTCGTCGGGTATCCGGTGGCCGGCCTGCTTCAGGGTGCCGACGGCTCCCGCGTCGAACACCCACAGGTGGCGCAGGTCCGCGAGCTGCCTGCGTTCGGTGCTGATCATCCGTGCCTGGTCCATGGTCTCGACGACGCAGGCGACGGCGCCCGAGTCCTGGAGGATCCAGCGGGCCTGGAAGGCGGAGGACGTCGGGTAGACGGGGACGGTGATCAGACCGGCGGCCCAGGCGGCGAAGTCGAGCAGGGTCCATTCGTACGTGGTGCGGGCCATGACGGCGAGCCGGTCGCCGGGCCGCAGGCCCTCGGCCACCAGGCCCTTGGCGACGGCGAGCACCTCGGCGGCGAAGCCGGCGGCCGTGACGTCGGACCAGGCGCCCTCGGCGTCCTTGCGGCTGAGCACCGGATCGGCGGGCGCCTCGCGGGCGTTGTCGAAGGGGATGTCGGCGAGGGACCCGCTCGTCGCGGGCGGGACCAGCGGCGGTACGGAGACTTCGTGCGGCGGCGGGGCGGGGGCGGGCGTCACGTGCGGCTCCTTCGTCGGGCGGGGCCGGGGCGGGCGTGGGGTGCCGCCCCGGGCCAGTTCCTGACTTCTCAGTAACCTTACTCAGGAGTAAATCTAGGGCTCCGCACGGAGCTTGGACAGTGAGCCGCCCCGCCCTGTTCCGGATCAGGACCCGGCGCGGCCGTAGAGCCGTTGGTGCCACTCGTTGGCGTCGGGTCCAGGCGGGTCGGTCAGGACGGGGTTCGGGCCGGTCTCGATGAGGTGGAGGAGCGTCCAGGCGACGCCGTAGCAGTCGTCCGGGCCGAAACAGGCGACGAGCGCCCGGGCCTCCTCCCCCGTGACCGGCCTGGCGATCGCCTCGAGTTGCGCGACCCGCCGGTCGATCTCCTCCTCGCTCGCGTCCCAGTCGGGAAGCGGGCCGTCGGCGACGAACGCCTGCACTTCGGGTCTCATGGCCGGGCCATCCTCTGCTGTCGTCACCGCGCACACGGTGCACACGGCGTCAGGCATCCTGGCCGGTCGACCGGGAGGGGTGGCGGGCGGGGGGCGGGTCGCCGGAAGCGGGGGTGGGCGGGGGCCGGGCCTGCGGGGAGCCGGGCCGTTGCGAGCCAGGGCCGCCGGGAGCCGGGCCGCTGCGAGCCGGGCGGCTCGGTTCAGCTCACCGGGTCGGTGACCAGCGGTGTCCGTCCATGAGGCCGGCCAGGCCGGTCCAGGCGAAGTTCATCAGGGTCGCGGCGGCCTCGTGGGCGGAGACCCCGGGCGTCTCGTTGGCCCACTGCGCCAGCGACTCGGCCGCGCCGACCAGCGCCTGGGCGAGACCGGACACGTCCCGGTCGCCGAACGCGGGGTCCTGGTGCGCGGCGCGGGCCGCCTCACCTATCAGGCCGGTGACGAACGCGGCGAGTTCGGCCCGCATTTCCGCCACCTCGGCCGCGAACGGCTCGCCGTGGGTGCGGGCCTGCTGGTGCAGCACGGCCCAGCCGTCCGGGTGCTCGGCGGTGTGGGCGAAGAACGCGGTGAGCCCCGCCCACAGTTGCCGGTCGGCCGGCATGCCCGGCCCGGCGGCGCCCTCCGGCTCCACGGCGCCGCGCACGGCGGCGACCAGCGCGGCGGCCTCGCGGCGGATGCAGGCGGTGAAGAGGTCTTCCTTGGAGTTCAGGTACAAGTAGACCAACGGCTTGGAGACACCCGCCAGTTCGGCGATCTCGTCCATCGACGCCGCGCGGTACCCGCGCTGCCCGAAGGTCTGCACGGCCGCGTCCAGCATCTGCTGCTCGCGCTCGGCCCGCGGCAGGCGTTTCGCCCTCGCACCCGTGCTCTTCACGAAGCCCGTCCTCCTACTACTTCTCGGTAGGCGGTAAGACTACGGCCCGCCGGAAGGGCGCGTGCCGCGCACATAACCCGTGGACACATGCGCCGTTCGCCACCGAAAGTGTTCGCGTCACTCCAGTGAGTGATGCCGGGCGATGGTGGCGGGCTGCTTCCCTGGGTCTGTCGCTCTTTGCCGGACACTCCCGATCGGAGTTCTGCATGAGGCTGTCCGCTCGCCGCGCCTTCGCCGCGATGCTCCTCCTGCTCCCCCTCACCGCGACCCCCGCCACCGCTGCCGCTGCCGACGACGACGAGCCCGCCCCCCTGCGCACCACCGCCGCGCCCGTCCCCGGCCAGTACATCGTCACCCTGAAACCCGGTTCCGCCTCGGCGGCCGGGGTCACCCAGCGGCTCGGCGTCACCGCGCTGCACGAGTACTCCACCGTGCTGCGCGGGTTCACCGCCAGGCTCGAAACCGCCCAGCTGGCGACCGTGCGCGGCCTGCCGGAGGTGGCGGCGGTGGAGCAGGACGCGGTCGTCACCGCGAGCCCGCCGCGCGCGAACCGCGCCCCGGCGTACAGCTGGGGACTGGACCGGATCGACCAGCCCTACCTGCCCCTCAACCAGCAGTTCAACGTCAACAGCACGGGCTCCGGCGCCACGGCGTACATCCTCGACACCGGGATCGACTACGGGCACCAGGAGTTCGGCGGCCGCGCGAGGCCCGGGTTCGACGCGATGGGCGACGGGCGCAACGGCCAGGACTGCAACGGTCACGGGACGCACGTGGCGGGCACCGTCGGCGGGGCGAACTTCGGCGTGGCCCGGCAGGCGGCGCTGGTGAGCGTCCGCGTCCTCGGCTGCGACGGCCGGGGCACCCTGGGCGGGATGATCGCCGGCATGGACTGGGTGGCGAAGAACGCCAGGCAGCCCGCGGTGCTCAACGGCTCCCTCGGCGGCCCGCGCAGTGACGCCGTCAACCAGGCGGCGACGAATCTGTCGGACAGCGGCGTCCTCCCGGTGGTCGCCGCCGGCAACGACTCCATCGACGCCTGTAACGTCTCCCCCGCGAGCGCGGCCCGGGTCCTCACCACCGGGGCAACCAACCACCAGGACCAGGAGACCGACTTCTCCAACTACGGCCCCTGCCTGGACGTCTACGCACCCGGGGCGGCCATCCTGTCGGCCCGCCTCGGCGGCGGCAGCGTCTCCCTGAACGGCACGTCGATGGCGAGCCCCCACGTCGCGGGCGTGGCGACGCTCCTCAAGGCCCGCTACCCGGGGGCGAATTCCGCGCAGGTCTACACCTGGATCATGGACCAGTCGGTGAAGGACGTCCTCACGGTCACCAAGTCCTCCCCCAACCGCCTCCTCCAGACCGGCGGCCTGTGACGGCGACGGTGCCCCCGACCCACGGCGGGTCGGGGGCACCGTCGCGTGCGCGAGTGCGAGCCGTCAGGCGGTGGCCGGCACGGTCACCTTCCGCTCGGCGTCACGCACGCCGTACGCGTCCTCGTCCTCGTCGTCGATCGGCGAGGACGACGCCGCGTTGTACGCGTCGTGGTCGAGGATCTTCTCGCGGGCGGCGACGATCACCGGGACGAGCGCCTGGCCGGCGACGTTCGTGGCCGTGCGCATCATGTCCAGGATCGGGTCGATCGCCATGAGCAGGCCGACGCCCTCCAGCGGCAGGCCCAGCGTGGAGAGGGTCAGCGTCAGCATGACGGTGGCGCCCGTCAGGCCGGCCGTGGCGGCGGAGCCGATCACCGAGACGAACGCGATCAGCAGGTAGTCGCCGATGCCCAGCTGGACGTCGAAGATCTGCGCGATGAAGATCGCGGCGAGCGCCGGGTAGATCGCGGCGCAACCGTCCATCTTGGTGGTGGCGCCGAACGGGACGGCGAACGAGGTGTACTCCTTCGGCACGCCCAGGCGCTCGGTGACCTTGACCGTGACCGGCATGGTGCCGACGGAGGAGCGGGAGACGAAGGCCAGCTGGATGGCGGGCCAGGCGCCCTTGAAGAACTGGACCGGGTTGACCTTGGCGACCGTCGCGAGGAGCAGCGGGTACACGCCGAACAGGACCAGCGCGCAACCGATGTAGACGTCGGCGGTGAAGGTGGCGTACTTGCCGATGAGGTCCCAGCCGTAGTCGGCGATGGCGTAGCCGATGAGGCCGACGGTGCCGATCGGGGCGAGGCGGATGACCCACCACAGGGCCTTCTGGAGCAGGGCCAGCACCGACTCGCTGAAGGTGAGGATCGGCTGGGCCTTCTCACCGAGCTTCAGCGCGGCGACACCGGCGACGGCGGCCATGAAGACGATCTGGAGGACGTTCAGCTCGGTGAACGGCGTGATGACGTCGGTGGGGATGATCCCAGTGAGGAAGTCCAGCCAGGAGCCGGCGCTCTCGGGCTTCTCGCCGTCCTTCGGGGTGAGGCCGGTACCGGCGCCCGGGTTGGTGAGCAGGCCGATCGTGAGGCCGATGGCGACCGCGATCAGCGACGTGATCATGAACCAGAGCAGGGTGCGGGTGGCCAGCCGGGCGGCGTTGTTGACCTTCCGCAGGTTGGTGATGGACACCAGGATCGCGAAGAAGACGAGCGGCGCGACGGCCAGCTTCAGCAGCTGGACGAAGATGTGGCCGACCTGGTCGAGGGTGGTGTGCAGCCACTGCACGTCATAGGTGCGGGTGACCCAGCCGAGGACGACGCCGAGGACGAGACCGGCGACGATCTGGGCCCAGAAGGGCACCTTCGGTATGCGGCGGCGGGTGGGCTGGGCATCGGGGTTCGCGGTGCTCGCGGACGCGGACACGGACACACTCCAGTGGTGCGTATCGGGGAATACGGGACGAGGGGTGCGGCGCGCGCGCCTTTCGGCGGCGCCGCTGCATGATGCCGGGTCAGACTGCGCGGCAACAGACCGCGGACATACAGCGGCAGAGGTCGACATGCAGGCGCGCCACGAGCGGGATGCCCATGGCGTCGTCTTGGAGGCGCACTGCTGTCGTCACGTCGAACACGTTAACACTTGAACTTTGAGGACCTCAAAGCACTTCTTTGGGACGCGGGCCCGGGTGCGGGCACGGTCAGGGGCCCGGGAACGCCAACACCCCCGTGCGAAGCGCGGCTTCGGCACGGGGGTGCGGGAAAGGCGGGTGGGACGGGCGTGAGCCACGTCACTGCGTGACGCTGTCCTCGCGGGTCCGGTTCGCCTCCAGGCGGGCCTTCGCGGTGTCGACCTTGTCGACGATCTGCGCGGACATCGCGTCACGCTGCTTGCGCAGCAGGACGAAGCTGAGCGGCGCCGAGATCACGATGGACAGCAGCAGCACCCACAGGAGGTTGGAGTCACCGAGGCCGCGCGGCAGCGCGCCGACGTACACCAGGCCCCACAGGACGAGGAAGCACCCGGCGAAGACGCCGAGACGCATGAGGGTGTACCGGATCGTGGCGCTCGTGCTGGCAGCAGCGGACACGGCGGGGCCTTCTTCCTTCGTATTCCTTCGTACGGCGTTCCTGCCTGACTAGTGAAGCACGTGACGAATCGATCAATTCAGGGGGTGAGGGGGAGGTACATGATGATGTCGTCGCGGTCGTCCCCGTCCGCCACCCGGATCGCGTCCGGGACCCGCCCGACCTCCTTGTAGCCGCACGAGGCGTAGAACCGGTCGACACCGGTGCCGCCCCGGCAGGTCAGCCTGATCGCGTCGATGCCGTCGAGGCCGCGTACCGCCGCCTCCGTCGCGGCCATGAGGTCGCGCCCGTACCCCTTGCCCTGGTGACGCGGGTGCACCATCACCGTGTACAGCCACACCCAGTGCGTCATCAGGCGGTGCGTGTTGTGCGCGATGAACGCCGTCGCCGCGACGGCGCCGTCCTCGTCCCGGCCGACGAGCAGCCGGGTGCGCCCCTCGGCCATGGCCGTGAGATGCCCGACCCACTCGGGGCGGATGTCGTCGGGGGTGACGGGCGGAACGAAGCCGACGGAGCCGCCCGCGTTGGAGACGTCCGTCCACAGGGCGAGGACGCCGTCCCGGAGGGTGGGGTCGACCGGCGGGTCCAGTTCGAAGGTCAGCGGCATGCGTACGACGATAAACGGCGCGGCGCGGGGCCCGTGCGGCCGTCCGCGGGCCGGCCACCGGACGCCCGGTGACCGGCCCGGAGCGCGCCCCGGCGCGGCCGGCGCGACGGGTCAGACGCGCATCGGCTGGGGCGTCTCGCGGCGGCCCTCGTCCGGGCCCGGGTACTCGCGGATGATCTCGTAGCGCGTGTTGCGCTCCACCGGGCGGAAGCCGGCGTCGCGGATCAGCTCCAGCAGGTCCTCGCGGCCCAGCTTGTTGGGGGTGCCGTAGTTGTCGGCGTCGTGCGTGATCTTGTACTCGACGACCGAGCCGTCCATGTCGTCCGCGCCGTGCTGGAGCGCGAGCTGGGCGGTCTGGACGCCGTGCATGACCCAGAAGACCTTGACGTGCGGAACGTTGTCGAAGAGCAGCCGCGAGACGGCGAAGGTCTTGAGCGCCTCGGCGCCGGTCGCCATCGTGGTCCGCGCCTGGAGCCGGTTGCGGATCTTGCCGTCCTGCATGTCCACGAAGTCGTGCTGGTAGCGCAGCGGGATGAAGACCTGGAAGCCGCCGGTCTCGTCCTGGAGCTCCCGCAGCCGCAGCACGTGGTCCACCCGGTGCCGGGGCTCCTCGATGTGCCCGTACAGCATCGTGCACGGGGTCTTGAGGCCCTTCTCGTGCGCGAGGCGGTGGATCCGGGACCAGTCCTCCCAGTGGGTGCGGTGGTCCACGATGTGCTGGCGGACCTCCCAGTCGAAGATCTCCGCGCCGCCGCCGGTGAGGGACTCCAGGCCGGCCTCGATCAGCTCGTCGAGGATGTCGGACGCCGACATCCCGGAGATGGTCTCGAAGTGGTGGATCTCGGTGGCGGTGAAGGCCTTCAGGGAGACGTTCGGCAGCGCCTTCTTCAGCTCGCTGAGCGAGCGCGGGTAGTAGCGCCACGGCAGGTTGGGGTGGAGCCCGTTGACGATGTGCAGCTCGGTGAGGTTGTCGTTCTCCATCGCCTTGGCGAGGCGGACGGCCTCCTCGATGCGCATGGTGTACGCGTCCTTCTCGCCCGGCTTGCGCTGGAACGAGCAGTACGCGCACGACGCGGTGCACACGTTGGTCATGTTGAGGTGCCGGTTGACGTTGAAGTGGACGACGTCACCGTTCTTGCGCGTACGCACCTCGTGGGCGAGGCCGCCGAGCCAGGCCAGGTCGTCCGACTCGTAGAGGGCGATGCCGTCCTCGCGGGTCAGCCGCTCCCCGGACCGGACCTTCTCCTCGAGCTCGCGCTTGAGCCCCGCGTCCATAGCAGGCCGCCTCCCATACGTGC
Source organism: Streptomyces ficellus (assembly GCF_009739905.1). Taxonomy (NCBI): domain Bacteria; kingdom Bacillati; phylum Actinomycetota; class Actinomycetes; order Kitasatosporales; family Streptomycetaceae; genus Streptomyces; species Streptomyces ficellus. Next base: position 3,097,805 of record NZ_CP034279.1, read on the forward strand.
GTCAATCGGGCTCCACCACCGTACTCCCCCGCATTCGGGGGGCGGCGTCAGCCCTCCTCCGGCAGGTCGCCGACCCGGTTCTCCCACTTGGTCGACAGCACGATGGTCGTCCGCGTCCGGGAGACGCCCTTGGTGCCGGACAGCCGGCGGATGGTCTTCTCCAGGCCGTCCACGTCGCTGGCGCGCACCTTGAGCATGAAGGAGTCGTCGCCGGCGATGAACCAGCAGTCCTCGATCTCGGCGAGGTCCTTGAGCCGGCGGGCCACGTCCTCGTGGTCGGCGGCGTCCGAGAGGGAGATGCCGATCAGCGCCGTGACGCCGAGGCCGAGGGAGGCGGAGTCCACCGTGGCGCGGTAGCCGGTGATGACGCCCGCCGCCTCCAGGCGGTTGATCCGGTCGGTGACGGAGGGCCCGGAGAGCCCGACGAGCCGGCCGAGCTCGGCGTACGAGGCCCGGCCGTTCTCACGAAGGGCCTGGATGAGCTGCCTGTCCACGGCGTCCATATACCTGAAGCCTTCCATTATTCAGCAATACAGCACGTTCATTGTAGAAACAAAGGCACACGGATCCAATGCCCTGTGAATCTTTTAAATGATCAAAGGTGATTCGTCGGGCGGCGACACTCACCGTGTACACGATCGGGATGACCTACGCCCACATGCGCGCGGACTCACTCGTCCCCGCGGGCGCCGCCGAGCTCTCCCTTCCAGCGGCGGTACAACCGGTGCGGGACGCCCGCGGCGTCCAGCACCCGTCCCGCGACGAAGTCCACCAGGTCCTGGATGTGCGTCGCCCCCGCGTAGAACGCCGGGGAGGCGGGCAGCACCACGGCGCCCGCGTCGTCCAGCGCCACCAGGTGCCGCAGCGTCTGGCCGTTCAGCGGCGTCTCCCGGACCGCCACCACCAGCGGCCGCCGCTCCTTCAGCGTCACGCTGGCCACCCGCTGCAACAGGTCCTTCGACAGGCCGAGCGCCACCCCCGCCACGCACGCGGTGGACGCCGGCACGATCAGCATCCCCTTGACGGGGTACGAACCCGACGACGGCCCGGCCGCGAGGTCGCCCGCCGCCCAGTGCCGCACGTCCGACACGTCCGCCCGGAACGTGCCCGGCTTGCCGTCCGCGCCCCGCGACAGCCACTCCGCGAGGTCCTCGCGCCAGTGCGCGTCGCGGAAGGCGATCCCGGTCTCGTCGAGCAGCGTCAGCCGCGACGCCCGGGACACCACCAGATCGACGCTCTCCCCCGCGGCGAGCAGCCCGCGCAGCACGGCGGCGGCGTACGGGGTTCCCGACGCCCCCGACACCCCGACGACCCACGGACGACGCTGCGTTTGTACCGGCTCCACGCCGCTGAGCCTATCCGGCCCCGCCCGCGGGGGACCGGTCGGTGGGGGTCGGGCGGCCGGCGCGGAACCGCGGGCGCGCACCGGACGTTTCCGGGAGGAGACACGCCGGCGCCACGGCGCGCGACACGGCAGGGGGCCGTCATGGCGAACACCACGGGCAGCGACGTCGGCGGCCGGACCCGCGCCGACCGGGTCAGGGCCGCCGCCCTGCTGGTCGGCGCGTGGGTGGCCCTGCTGTGGCTGCTGGAGGCCGTCGACGTGGTGAGCGGGCACGCGCTCGACCCGTACGGCGTCTCGCCGCGCGAGGTCGCCGAGCTGCGGGACGTCGTCCCGTCGGCGTTCCTGCACTTCGGCTTCGGGCACGTGGCGGCGAACACCGTGCCGCTGCTGGTGTTCGGGTTCCTCGCCGCGCTCGGCGGCGTCCGCCGCTTCCTGGCCGTCGCCGCGCTGATCGTGGTCGTCGACGGGCTGGGCGTCTGGCTGGTCGCACCCTCGTACAGCGTCACGGCGGGCGCGTCGGGCCTGGTCTTCGGCCTCTTCGGCTATCTGGTGGTGCGCGGCTTCGTGGACCGCAGCCCGCTGGACATCCTCACCGGGCTGCTCGTCGGCGCCGTCTGGGGGAGCACGATCCTGCTGGGCGTGCTGCCCACGCAGTCCGGCGTCAGCTGGCAGGGCCACCTGTTCGGGCTGCTCGCGGGCGTGGCGGCGGCGTTCGTCTTCCGCCGCCGCCCACGCGCGGCGTCCGGGGCGTCCGGGCTCAGAGGCTGAGGCCGCGCACCAGCAGATCGGTGAGCGCGCACACGAAGAGCGCGACGCCGATGAAGCCGTTGGTGGTGAAGAACGCCCGGTTCAGCCGGGACAGGTCGTGCGGGCGCACGATGGTGTGCTCGTAGACGAACGCGACGGCGACGATCAGCAGGCCCGCCCAGAAGAACACGCCCGCGCCGGTGGCCAGCGCGTACCAGACCAGCAGCGCGGTGGTGACGACGTGGCAGGCGCGGGCGCCGTGCAGGGCCGCTGGGATGCCGAAGCGGGCGGGGACGGACTTCACCCCGTGGGCGCGGTCCGCCTGCACGTCCTGGCAGGCGAAGATCAGGTCGAACCCGCCGATCCAGACGCCCACGGCGAGCCCCAGGATCACCGCGTCCCAGGACCAGGCGCCGGTGACCGCCAGCCAGGCACCGACGGGCCCGATGGCCTGCGCCAGGCCCAGGATGGCGTGCGGGAAGTTCGTGAACCGCTTGCCGTACGGGTAGACCACCATCGGGACGACGGCGACCGGCGCGAGCGCCAGGCAGAGCGGGTTCAGCAGGGCGGCGGCGCCCAGGAAGGCCGCCAGGGCCACCAGCGCCCCGGTCCAGGCGGACCGGACGGACACCGCGCCGGTGACCAGCTCGCGGCCCGCCGTGCGCGGGTTCCGGGCGTCGATCTCGCGGTCGATGATCCGGTTGCAGGCCATCGCGAAGGTGCGCAGGCCCACCATCGCCACGGTGACCAGGAGCAGCTCCGTCCAGTGGACGGTGGCGTCCTCCTGGTACATGGCGGTGAGCGAGGCGATGTACGCGAAGGGCAGCGCGAAGACCGAGTGCTCGATGAGGACCAGGCGCAGGAAGGCCCGCACCTTCCCGCCGCCCGGCTGCGGCACCGCCGGCGCGCCGGCGGACGCGGACGCGGTCACAGCCCGTACTCCTTCCAGCGGCGGTCGACCAGGGCCGCCGTCGCCGGGTCGGACTCGACCATGTCCGGCCAGCCGCCGTCGCGCGTGTAGCCCTCCTCGGGCCACTTCTTCGTGGCGTCGATGCCCGCCTTGCCGCCCCAGAACTGCTGGTACGACGCGTGGTCCAGGTGGTCGACCGGGCCCTCGACGACCGTGAGGTCGCGGGAGTAGTCGGTGTTGCCGAGGGCCCGCCAGGACACCTCGTGCAGGTTGCGGACGTCGCAGTCGGCGTCGACGATCACGATCAGCTTGGTCAGCGACATCATGTGGGCGCCCCAGATGGCGTGCATCACCTTCTGGGCGTGCTTCGGGTACTTCTTGTCGATCGAGACGATCGCGCAGTTGTGGAAGCCGCCGGACTCCGGCAGGTGGTAGTCCACGATGTCCGGCACGATGATCTTGAGCAGGGGGAGGAAGAAGCGTTCCGTCGCCCGGCCCAGCGGGCCGTCCTCCGTCGGCGGGCGGCCCACCACGATCGACTGGAGCAGCGGCCGCTTCCGCATGGTCACGCAGTCGATGGTCAGCGCCGGGAACGGTTCCTGCGGGGTGTAGAAGCCGGTGTGGTCGCCGAACGGGCCCTCGGGGAGCATCTCGCCCGGCTCCAGCCAGCCCTCCAGCACGACCTCCGCCTGCGCCGGCACCTGGAGCGGGACCGTCTTGCAGTCGACCATCTCGATCCGCTTGCCCTGGAGGAATCCGGCGAACAGGTACTCGTCGATGTCCTCGGGCAGCGGCGCCGTCGACGCGTACGTCACGGCGGGCGGCGCGCCGAACGCGATCGCCACCGGCAGCCGCTCCCCGCGCCGGGCGGCGACCTGGTAGTGGTTGCGGCTGTCCTTGTGGATCTGCCAGTGCATCCCGATGGTGCGCCGGTCGTGGCGCTGGAGGCGGTAGAGACCGAGGTTGCGGATGCCGTTCTCGGGGTGCTTGGTGTGCGTGAGCCCCAGGTTGAAGAACGACCCGCCGTCCTTGGGCCAGGTGAAGAGGGCGGGCAGCTGCTCCAGGTCGACGTCGTCGCCGGTCAGGACGACCTCCTGCACCGGCGCGTCCTTGACCTTCTTCGGCGGTACGTGGGTCATCGCGCCCAGCTTGCCGAACGCCTCGCGCACGCCCACGAAGCCGTGCGGCAGCTCCGGCTTCAGCAAGCCGCCGATCTTGGCGCTGATCTCGTCGTAGGACTTCAGCCCGAGCGCCTTCAGCAGCCGGCGGTCCGTCCCGAAGACGTTCATCGCGAGCGGCATGGCGGAGCCCTTGACGTTCTCGAAGAGCAGGGCCGGGCCGCCCGACTTCTGGACGCGGTCGACGATCTCCCCGACCTCCAGATACGGGTCGACTTCGGCCTTGATGCGCTTGAGGTCGCCTTCGCGCTCCAGCGCCCTGAGCAGCGAGCGGAGATCGTCGTAAGCCATGGGGCCCAGTATCCGGTACCCGTTACGCTGGGTTCGTCACCGGGGCTTGGGAAACGCGCCCCGCCAACGCTTCAGGGGGCCGTCCCACATGCTCAGGGCACTGCTGTACATCCTGCCGCTGGCGCTGGCGATCTATGCGTTCATCGACTGCCTGAACACCCCCGAGGACGAGGTGAAGCACCTCCCCAAGGTCGCCTGGGTCTTCATCATCCTCCTGTTCTGGGTGGTCGGCCCGATCGTCTGGGTCGTCGGCGGCAAGCAGCGCCGCCCCCGGGCCGCCGGCGGTCGCGCGGGCCGCTCGCAATGGGTCGCCCCGGACGACAACCCCGAGTTCCTGAAGTCGCTCCGCGAGGAGAAGGACGAGCAGCAGGACGACGGCGACACCGGCCCCGACCGGACCTGACCCCCGCCCGGCCCTCACCCGCCGGGCGCGGGGAACCGGGCCGCCGGGGGAATTCCGGCGGCCGGCGGGGAAGGCTTCCCGCCATGGACAGTGAGCAGCAGGTACGGCGGTGGCTGGACACCGCCGTCGCCGAGGCGCGGGCCGGGCTCGCCGAGGGCGGCATCCCCGTCGGGGCCGCCCTCTACGGCGCGGACGGCACCCTCCTCGGCCGGGGGCGCAACCGCCGCGTCCAGGACGGCGACCCCTCCGTGCACGCCGAGACGGCCGCGTTCCGGGCGGCCGGGCGGCAGCGGTCGTACCGGGGGACGACCATGGTGACCACGCTCTCGCCGTGCTGGTACTGCTCGGGGCTCGTGCGGCAGTTCGGGATCTCCCGGGTGGTGATCGGCGAGGCGGAGACCTTCCACGGCGGGCACGACTGGCTCGCCGCCCACGGCGTGGAGGTCGTCCTGCTCGACGACCCGGCCTGCGTGGCGATGATGCGCGGCTTCGTCGCCGAACACCCGGCGCTCTGGAACGAGGACATCGGCGATGAGTGAATTCCCGGCCTCCGAGGCGGCCGTCCCCGTCGTCGACCTGGCGCCGTGGCTGTCCGGCGACCCCGCCGCCCGCGCGGCGACCGCGCGGACCGTCGACCGGGCGCTGCGCACCGCCGGGTTCCTGCTGGTGACCGGGCACGGCGTCGACCCCGCGCTGCGGGCGGCGATCCGGCGCGAGGCGCGGGACTTCTTCCACCTGGACGCGCGGGTCAAGGCGCCGTACGCCGTGAAGGTCGGCGGGCGCGGCTGGCTCGGGCCGGGCGCGGAGGCCAACGCCCACGCGGAGGGTGCCGTCAGCCCGCCGGACCTGAAGGAGTCGCTGTCCTTCGCCTCCCACGAGCCGACCGGCGACCCGGCGGTGGACGCCGAGTGGTTCCTGCCCAACACCTGGCCGGCCGAGGTACCGGGGCTGAGACCACTGGTGGAGGAGTACCTGGCGCGGATGCGGGAGCTGTCCGACCGGCTGCTGGGCCTGCTGGGCGAGGCGCTCGGCGAGGGCGAGGACTTCTTCACCCGGCACACCGGCCACCCCACCTGGGGCTTCAACATCAACTGGTACCCGGGGCGGGACGTGGTGGGAGAGCCGGAGCCGGGCCAGTTCCGGATCGGGCCGCACACCGACTTCGGGACGGTGACCGTGCTGGACCGGCAGGCGGGCCGGGGCGGGCTCCAGGTCTTCACGGACGACGCGGGCTGGCAGGACGCCCCGTACGACCCGGACGCGTTCACCGTCAACATCGGTGACCTGATGGCCTTCTGGACGGGCGGGCGCTGGCGCTCGGGCCGCCACCGGGTGCTGCCGCCGCCCGCCGACGTACCCGCCGAGGAACTGATGTCGCTGGTGTACTTCTACGAGTGCGACCCCGGCACGGACGTCCGGGGCACCGACTCGCACACCTACCTGCGCGCGCAGCTCGACGCGATCACGACTGCATGACGGTTCGCCCGACCCCGCACACGGCCAACGGTTCGAAAGTAACCTTGACTTGACGCTGAGTCACGGGGGGTGGCGGTGGACAGGGAGCTGTACGGCCGCGAGGCGGTCCTGGACGACACCGGGCTGGCCGCGCGGCTGACCGGCCTCACCCCGTACGGCTTCGCCGCCGCCGCGTACGAGCACGGCGACGACCCGCCCGTCACCGTCTTCACCGGCGGACGCGGCATGGGCAAGACCGCGCTGCTGAAGCAGATCCGCAACGCCTACCGGGGCGGCACCCCGCTCGCGCTGCTGGACTGCGCCCACATCGAGCCGCCGCTCGACCACGGGCCCGGCTGGAACCCGCTGACGGGCGCCCTCGCCGAGCTGGCCGTACAGCTGTCGCCGAAGGTCCACTCGGCGAAGCCGGTGGAGTTCCCCCGCCTCGCCCTGGGCCTCGCGGCGGTCGCCGTCACCGGCTGGTCGCAGGAGGACGACGACCGGGCGCGGCGCGACCTCCAGCGCCTCGGGCCGGTCCTGGCGACCGTCGACGAGACCAAGGGCGCGGCCGGTACGTGGGTCTCCAAGGTGCTGGCCAAACTCGCCGCCACGGCCGCCGAGTCGACGGCGCCGCTCGCCGGGGTGCTGGCCGAGGCGACGGTGGAGACGGTCCTGGAGGAGGTGTTCGGCCGCTACCAGCGCAAGTCCAAGGCCTGGTACGGCGCCTACCGCAACGCGGGCGGGCGCGGCGAGCTGGGGCTGCACCAGCTGGCGGTCGACTTCGAGCAGGGCGGGCGGCGCCGGGAGGAGGCCGAGGGGTTCCTCGTCGGCGCGCTCGTGGAGGACGTCCGCCGCGCGTACACGGGCCTCACCCGGCGCGGCACCCGGCGCGGCCGCCCCCTGGTCCTGCTGGACAACGCCCACCTCCCGCTGGGCCGCCGCCTGGTCGAACCCGTCCTGCGGGACCGCAGCGCCGGGCACCGCGACCAGCTGGTGATCGTCGCCTCGTCCCGGGACCGCGACCACGAGGGGCTGAGCCGGGCGACCCGGGCGCGGCTGCCGGAGGTCGCCCACCGGGCGCCCTGCCCCCGGGGCCCGGACATCACGTCGGGCATCCTCGCCGTGGAGCTCACCCCGCTGGGCGCGGCGCACACCCGGGCCGTGTTCGACCGGCACGACCCGGCCGGGCGCACCCCGGCCGGCCTGTCCCGGGCGGTGCACCGGCTGACCGGGGGCCGGCCGCTGGCGGTGGCGCTGCTCGGGCGGGCGGCGGGCGGGGTGCCGGCGGAGCGGCGCGGGGCGCTCACCCCGGGCGCGCTGCTGGACCTGACGGTGGAGCTGCGCGAGGACGCCCCCGCCGTGCCGGTCGCCGCGACCCTGCTGGGCGAGCTGCTGCCGCCGGGGCTGCGCCCCGACGTGGCCGCCGTGCTGGCCGCCGCCCACGACGAGGGGTCGGCCCGGGTGCTGGCCCGCACCCGGCTGCGCGGCGCGTCGCTGGAGGGCGACATGGCGCTGCTGGTGCGGGACGCGCTGCGGGCGGACGGCTGGCCCGAGGGCGACGGGCACTTCGTCGCCGACCCGCTGCTGCGGGCCCTGCTGCTGCACCGGCTGCGGTTCCACGACGGCGACGCGCCCGCGTACGCCGCGTGGCGCGCGGTCCACGAGACGCTGCACCGCCACCACGGGCCCACCCCCGACGCGGCGCCCCACCGGCTCCGGCAGGAACTGGCGCTCGGCCGGACCGAGGGGGCGGTGACCGAGCTGCGGCGGGCGTTCCCCGGCCCGGACGTCCTCGGCTGGCTGGGGCGGCTGCGGATGATCGCCTCCGCCCCGTACCCCCGCGAACACCGGAGCACCGGGCCCGACCCGCGCCGCGCGGTGGCGCTCGGCGAGGACCCGGGCGGCCCGCTGCCGGACGGCCTGGACGGGGACGCGGCGGCCCTGCACCTGTGCCTGCGGCGGCTGCTGCACGCGGTGTGGCTGCTGACCGACCACCTCGCCCTGCCCGACGACGACGTGGACGACATGCTGGTGCACGAGCTGCGCCAGCTCTCCGGCCGGCACCTGACCGGCACCAGCCCGCTGTGGGACGCGGCCACCCACTGGCCGAAGGACATCCGTGCCTGGCGGGGGCTCACCGTCCCGCCGGGCCGGGAGGACGGAGTCTGACGTGCCCCATCCCCTGCGCTACCGGGTCTTCTACACCACCCGGCAGAAGATCGTCACCAGCGCGCTGGTGCTGGCGCTGCTGGCCGCCGGCACGGTGTACGCCGTCGGCCGGCTGACCACCCCGGAGGACCGCTCCTGCGCGCCGGGGGTGGCCCGCCCGGCGGGCAGCGCCGAGTGCGTCGGGGTCTCCGGCGACGGCCACGACTTCGGGGTCCCGGCCCTGCGGGACGTCGCCCGGGCCATCGACGAGGAGAACGACCGGCTGGAGCCCGGCCAGTACGCCACGGTGGCGCTGCTGCTGCCGCTGACGTCCACCAGCCCCTCGATGCGGACCAAGATCCTGCACGAGGTGCAGGGCGCGTTCGCCCAGCAGTACGAGGCCAACAACCGGTCCAACAACCAGGTGCCCAGGATCCGGCTGGTCCTCGCCAACACCGGCGACGGCAACGCCCACTGGCGCCCCACCGTGGACGCCCTGAAGGGCATGACCGGTGCGCCGCACCACCTGCGCGCCGTGTCGGGCATAGCGACCAGCAGCGCCCCCGTGCGGCAGGCGGTGACCGAGCTGACCGGTGCGGGCGTCGCGGTCGTCGGCACCACCATCACCGCCGACGACCTCACCAACGGCCCCGGCCGGAAGCCGTTCCCGGGCCTCGCCCGGGTCTCCCCCACCAACAGCGACGAGGCGGACGCCCTCGCGCACTTCGGGCGGGTGGACGCGGCGAAGGCGATCCTGGTCCACGACGCCCGCGACGGCGACCACTACACGGACACCCTGAAGGGCGCCTTCTCGAAGCTCCTGGCGAAGTCCCCGTACCAGCCGCAGCTGTTCACCTCGCCGAAGAACCCGAACGACGAGGGCACCACCGCGAACACCTTCCAGCAGATCGCCCACCTGCTGTGCACCACGCGCGCGGACACCGTGTACTTCGCCGGACGCCACACCCAGCTGCGGCAGTTCATCAACGCGCTGGGGGCACGCGGCTGCACCCACCGGGCGTTCACCGTGCTGACCGGCGACGAGGGCTCCTACCTCGGCGCCGACCCCGAACTTGACCGCGACGCGCTGGGCGCCGGGCTGACCGTCCGGTACGCGGCGCTGGCCCACCCCGACGCCTGGCAGCCGTCCCCGGGCCGGAAGCTCCCGGCGACGGGCGGCTCGGCGCAGGCGTACGAACGGTTCCGCGCCGTCCTGGCGGCGGTGTCGGGCCCGGAGGCGGGGCCGGTCGGGGCGATCGAGCTCTCCGACGGCCAGGCGATCGTCGCGTACGACGCCATGGCGGTCGCCGTGCTGGCGATCCGGCGGGCCACCGTACGGGGTGAGCGGCTGCCTGCCCTGGAGGACGTGGGCCTCCAATGGCCCCAGATGACCGGCGACCTGCGGGTGCGGGGCGCGGGCGGCTGGATCTGCCTGGACAACCACGGCAACCCGTACAACAAGGCGGTGCCGGTGGTGGAGCTGACCCGCGACAAGCCCCGCTTCGTCCAGATCGCCTGGCCGGAGGGCAAGCCCCCGACCGGCGAGTGCATGCCCCCGCGCACGCCCTAGGGAGGGAGCGCGGTGGGCCGTGCGCGTTACGACGCGTCGAAGTCCCGGGCCTCGTACTGGTCACGCAGTTCCTGCCAGCGTGCCCGGGACCAGGACGGCCAGTCGGCCAGGTGGCCGTCGAGGGAGTCGGCGAGGTACAGGAAGTGGTCGTGCCAGCCGGCCAGGCAGTCGAGCCGGAAGTCCTCCGTGCCCCGGAACTCGTTGGTGAACCGCAGCACGGTCGCCCTCGGTCCGCCGCCCGGCTCCAGGTGGAACCGCGCCCGGCCGTGCGTCTGGAGCGTGTACTCGACGACCCGCTCCAGGTCCCAGGCGGTGACGGTGCCGCTCACCAGGGTCGTCGGCGCGGTGTTGAGCCAGCGCAGGACGACCTCGCCGCCCAGCCGGTTCTGCAGGACCTCCGCCTCGGCGAGCCACCCCCGCAGCCCGCCGGGGGTGGTCAGGGCGAGCCAGACGCGTTCCTCCGGGTGGGGCAGGGGCACCACGAACCGCAGGACGTGGCTGCCGTCGTGGCTCTCGCTGGTACCGGGCGGGATCTGATCGGCCATGCCTCCAGCGTCCCGCGCTCCCGGGGCCCGCGCTACCTCACACGCCCGCGTACGAGTGGAGGCTGTTCACGAACATGTTCACGCCGTAGTAGTTGAAGAGCCAGCACGCGAACGCGATCAGCGCGACGTACGCGGCCTTGCGGCCCTTCCAGCCGGCCGTCGCCCGGGCGTGCAGGTAGGCGGCGTAGGCCACCCACGTGATGAACGACCAGACCTCCTTGGCGTCCCAGCCCCAGTAGCGGCCCCACGCGTCACCGGCCCAGATGGCGCCCGCGATGATCGTGAACGTCCACAGCGGGAAGACCGCCGCGTTGACCCGGTAGGCGAACTTGTCCAGGCTCGCGGCCGCCGGCAGCCGCTCCAGGACCGAGCGGGCGAAGGCGCTCGGCGTGCCACCGTTCGCGATCTTGTTCTCGTAGGTGTCGCGGAACAGGTACAGCAGCGTGCCGACCGCGCCCAGGTAGAACACCGCGCCGCAGAAGATCGCGGTCGAGACGTGGATCCACAGCCAGTACGAGTGCAGGGCGGGGACGAGCTGGTCGCTCTCCGTGTACAGCCAGGTCACGGCCACGCCCAGGTCCAGCAGGACGGTGGTGACCAGCGGCAGACCCATCCAGCGGACGTTCTTCCGCGCCACCAGGAAGCCCAGGTACGCGCCGACCACCACGGTGGAGAAGGTGATCGAGAACTCGTACATGTTGCCCCAGGGGGCGCGCTGCACGGACAGGGCGCGGGTGACGACCCCGGCGGCCTGGACGAGGAAGGCGAGGGTGGTCAGCGACACGGCGATGCGCCCGTACAGGTCGCCCTTCTCGTCGCCGCCGGCCGCGCCGGGCCCGTCCGGTACGTCACGGGCGCCGGTGGCGGAGCGGGTGACCACCTTCGGCTTGTCGAGGACGGCGGTGCCCCCGCCCTGCCGGCCGGCGTGCGCCTCGGCCCGCGCCCGTGCGGTGGCGGGCGTCAGGGCCGCCGCCGTACGGCCGACCTTGCTGCGGCTGCCGAGGACCCACTCGGCGATGTGCGCGAGGAAGGCCAGGATGTAGACCGCCATGGCGGAGTAGACGAGCACGTTGCTCATCTCCGCCAGGCTCTCGTTGGTCGCGGCGGCGAGATTCACTTCTCAGCCCCTTCGTCGGCTGGTGCGGGTTCGTCGCCCGGCTCGGGTTCGTCGCCCGGCTCGGGTTCACCGGCCGGCTCTGTCGCGGTCGGCTCCGGCGCGGTCGGCGCCCGGTCGTGCAGCGTGGTGGCCAGGTCGGCCAGTTCCTCGGGGAGCTTCGCGGACTCGCTCCGCCCCAGGCCCGCCATCTCGACGACGGTCACGCCGTCGTCCCCGCGTACGGCCCGGACCCACACCCGGCGGCGCTGGACGAACAGCGAGCCGGCCAGTCCGGCGATCGCGGCGATGGCGCCGGCGAGGGCGAGCCCGTTGCCGGGCTGCTGGGAGATCTGGAAGCTGGCCCACTCCTTGATCTCCTTCTCGAAGGTGATCGAGCCCGCTCCCCCCGGCAGCGTCATGGTCTCGCCCGGCAGCAGCGTCTTCTTGAAGATCTCGCCGTTCGCGTCCTTGAACGGCTTCATCTTGCTGGTGTTGAGCTGGTACACGTTCTGCGGCAGGCCGCCGTCGACGCGCAGGTCGCCGTGGTAGGCACTGAGGTTCAGCGCCGGGAAGGCGAGCGCGGGGAACTCGCTGAACATCTGGCCGTGGCCCTTGCCCGCGAACGTCGGGACGAAGAAGGCCGGGAAGCCCAGCTGAACCTTCTTGCCGGTCTTGTCGCGGTAGCCGTCCATCACCTTGACCACACCGGTGGAGGTGATGTTGTTGTCGATCGGCAGCAGCGGCACGGCACCGTGGAAGACCTCCTTGCCGCTGCCGTCCTTGACGGTGACGACCGGCGCGTAGCCGTGGGAGATCAGGTAGACCTTCGAGCCGTCGACCTCCAGCGGCTCGTTGACCCGGATGACGCCGCGCTTCTTCACGCCGTCGGCCCGCGAGTAGGTGACGTCCGCCTCGAAGGTGCGCGGGGTGCCGCGCTGGGGTCCTGAGGACTCGTACGTACCGGTGAACTGGTTCAGCCGGAAACTGAACGGCGCCAGCTCGTCGGTGGAGAACAGGGACCCGGACCTGAAGTCGTCGTACTGGCTGAGCGTGTTGGCGAAGCCGTCGTCCTCGACGATCAGCTTGCCGCCCTCCGACTTGAAGAGCTGGCCGGTGGCGAACGCCACCAGCATCACGATCAGCGCGATGTGGAAGAGGAGGTTGCCGACCTCGCGCAGGTACCCCTTCTCGGCGGCGACCGCGTCCCCCGCCGTGTGCGCGCGGAAGCGGCGGCCGCGCAGCATCCTCAGGGCGGCCTCGCGCACCTCCTCCGGCTCGGCCGCGGTGCGCCAGCTGGTGTACGCGGGCATGCGGGTGAGCCGCTTGGGCGCGGCGGGCGGCCGGTTGCGCAGTTGGCCCGTGAACTGCCAGGTGCGCGGGACGATGCAGCCGATGAGGGAGACGAACAGCAGGATGTAGATCGCGGAGAACCACACCGAGCTGTAGACGTCGAACAGCTGGAGCCGGTCGTAGACCGGCGCCAGGACCTCGTGCTGCTCCTTGAAGGTGCGGACCTTCAGGTCGTCGACGTTGTTCTGCGGGATCAGCGAGCCCGGGATGGCGCCGAGGGACAGCAGGAAGAGCAGGATCAGCGCGACCCGCATGGAGGTCAGCTGCCGCCAGAACCAGCGGATCCAGCCGAGGACGCCGAGCGCGGGCCCGCCGCCCGAGAAGGTCTCCTCCCTGGGGGCGGTGGACAGCTGCGCGCCGGCCTCCGCCTCGTCGCGTGCGGTCGTCTCTGTCTTGCTCATGGAACTAGATCCCCACCTGGAAGCCTGCGGACCACCCTTGCATCTCCTGCACCAGGGCGTCCCACGCACCTGTGAGCAGCAGCAGACCGGTCACGATCATCATGCCGCCGCCGATCCGCATCACCCACGCATAGTGCCGCTTGATCCACGTGAAAGCGCCGAGCGCCTTGCGGAACGCGATCGCGGCGAGCACGAACGGCAGGCCGAGACCGAGGCAGTACGCGAGGGTCAGCAGCGCCCCGCGGCCCGCGCTGGCCTCGTTGGCCGCGAGGGCCTGGACGGAGGCGAGCGTGGGGCCGATGCACGGCGTCCAGCCGATGCCGAACAGCGCGCCGAGCAGCGGCGCTCCGGCGAGCCCCGTCACCGGCCGCTTGTGGAAGCGGAACTCGCGCTGGGTGAACCACGGCATGAGCCCGAGGAAGAAGATCCCCATGAGGACCATGAGGACACCGAGGACGGTGGTGAGCGTCTCGCGGTGGGCCTGGAGGGTCCAGCCGAAGTAGCCGAAGAGGGCGCCGCCGGAGACGAACACGGCGGAGAAGCCGAGGACGAAGAGGGCGGCTCCGGCGGCCATCCGGCCCCGCCGGGCCTCGGCCAGGTCGGTGCCGGTGACCCCGGTCACGTACGAGAGGTAGCCGGGGACGAGCGGCAGGACGCAGGGGCTGAAGAACGACACCAGCCCGCCGAGCACCGCGATGGGCAGGGCGAGCAGGAGGGCCCCGCTGGAGACCGTCTCGTTGTACATCGGCTAGTTCCCCGCGGCCTTCGCGGGCGCCTCGTCCTTGAGGATCGGGTCGATCATCGTGCGCAGGTCGGTGTCGTTCAGCGGCTTGAGGGCCCGCGCCGCGATCTTGCCGTCACGGTCGAGGACGATCGTGGACGGGATGCCCTGCGGATTGAGGGTGCCCTTGGGGAAGCCGTAGAGGAGGAGCTCGCCCGCCGGGTCGTACAGGCTGGGGTACGGGACGGCGAAGCTCTCCTCGAAGGCGAGGGCCTGCCGCTTGTTGCCGTCGCGGGCGTTGATACCGACGAACTCGACGCCCCGCGCCTTGAGCTCGTTCGCGACCTTGGTGAAGTGCTTGGCCTCGGCCCGGCAGGGGCCGCACCAGGAGCCCCAGACGTTCAGGACGACGATCTTGCCCTTGAGGTCGGCGACGTCGAGCCGCTTGCCGTCGAGCGTCTCACCGGCGAGCTTGCCGGGGGCCGTGCGCTCACCCTTGGCGACGGTGTCGATGCCGCCCGTGCTGGTGACGAAGTTGGTGTTGCCGCCACCGCCGGACTTGCCGCCCGACTCGCCGCTGCACGCGGTCAGCGCGAGCGCGGCGGCCAGGACACCGGCGGTGAGCAGGGTGCCTCGGGGGGCGCGGCTGAAGCTCATGTGAAAAGTTTCGCATGTGCGTTTCGGGGATCTTGCGCGCCCCCCTGGCTGCCCGTAAAGCCCGATGTCAGGCGGACTTAAGGAAGGTGTTCCAGCCTCCGGCCGGCGATTGGCCGACTTCCAGCGACCGCAGCTTGTCGAGGATCTTCGGGTCCTGGACGTCGAGCCAGTCGCAGAACTGCCGGAACGACACCAGCCGTACGTCCTTCTTCCCGGCCATGCCCTTGAGCGCCTCTTCGACGGCGTCCATGTAGATGCCGCCGTTCCACTGCTCGAAGTGGTTGCCGATGTAGAAAGGCGCACGATTCGATTCGTAGGCGCGCGTGAATCCCGCCAGATAGGCCTCGGTGGCCTGCTTCTTCCAGCCGGGATAACGCGAGGGCATGCCCTTGGTCGTGTTCTTCGACTGGTTGGCCAGGATGTTGTAGTCCATGGACAGGACCTCGAAGCCGTGCCCGGGGAAGGGCATCGCCTGGAGCGGCAGGTCCCAGATCCCCTGGCGCTTCACGGGCCATTTCTGGTGGCCGCCGGGGGAACTGGCGTCGTAGCGCCAGCCGAGCTTCTTCGCCGTGGGCAGGAGGTTGTCCTGGCCGAGGAGGCAGGGCGTGCGGGCGCCGACGAGTTCCTTGCGGTAGTCGAAGGGCAGCGGTTCCAGGTCGGTCCAGCCGGTGATGGTCTTCCACTCGGTGACGAATTTCACCGCCTGGTCGATCTCGCTCTGCCAGTCGGCCGGGCTCCACTTCTCGACCGAGCCGGATCCGGCGCAGAAGTGGCCGTTGAAGTGGGTGCCTATCTCGTGCCCGTCGAGCCACGCCTGGCGCACGTACTTCAGCGTCTGCTTGATGTGGTCGTCGGTGAGGTAACCGATGTCGGAGGCGCCGATGCGGTTGTTGGGCGGGCGGTAGAGGCTCTGCTTCGATTCCGGCAGCAGGTACAGCCCGGAGAGGAAGAAGGTCATCCCCGCGCCGTGGTCCTTGGCGAGTTCCAGGAACCGGGGGAAAAGCCCGTTGCCGACTTCTCCGGCACCGTCCCAGGAGAAGATCACGAACTGCGGCGGGGTCTGGCCGGGCTCCAGGGGAACGGGCTTGTCGGGCTGGTTCGGCTGCTTTCCGGTGTCGGACGTGGAGCCGTCGCCGATGGGCCGCCCCTCCACCTTGCCGGGGGCCGGATCGCCCGAACCGTTCTTGCCACCCTTGCCGGGCGCGTTCCCGGCCCCGTCCGAACCGCCGCCACCGGCACCGCAGCCACTGATCCCGACGGCGGCCGCGGCGGCCGCGGCTCCAACCCCGGCTCCCAGCAGGCCCCTTCGACTGATCCCGCGCATATCGTCCCCATCCGCGCTCGTTCGTTGCCGGACATACCTTCCAAACCGGCAATGAGTGAGAGGGACGCGGCGGGACCCCGGTTGCGTGGAACGGTGGCTGAATCTGCTGCGTGACGAAGCTATTACGCAGGGGTGGGACGGGGCGGCACAAACGGGTCCGGTGCGGGCACGGGGGCGGGCCGGGTGCGGCCACGGGGGCGGCCAGGAGGGCAGGCCGGGGAGCGGACCCGGGGGCGCGCGGCGGGTGGGCCGGCGCCCCCGGGGGGCCGCTACGCGCCGTACGCCTTGGACTTGCCCTTCACCGGCCTGGCCCCGGCCAGCAGGTGCGGCGGGACGAGGTCGCGCGCCGGCTCGCTGTAGCCCACCGACACGATCCGGTCGCCCTGGTACGTGAAGGTGGTCAGCGACGCGAGCGTGCACTGCCGGCGGCGCGGGTCGTGCCACAGCCGCCGACGCTCGACGAAGCTCCGCACGATCCAGATGGGCAGCTGGTGGCTGACGCACACCGCCTCGTGCCCGCGCGCCGCGTCCCGCGCCGCGTTCAGCGCGCCCATCATCCGGACCACCTGGTCGATGTACGGCTCGCCCCACGAGGGCCGGAACGGGTTGGTCAGGTGGCGCCAGTTGGCGGGCCGGCGCAGCGCGCCGTCGCCGACCCCGAAGGTCTTGCCCTCGAAGACGTTGCCCGCCTCGATCAGCCGCTCGTCGGTGGCGAGGTCCAGGGCGTGCGCCTTGGCGATGGGCTCGGCGGTCTCCTGGGCGCGCTCCAGCGGGGAGGCGACGACGTGCGTGACGTCCCGGCCCGCCAGGTGCTCGGCGACCCGGTCGGCCATCCGCCGGCCCAGGTCCGACAGGTGGTAGCCGGCCCGGCGCCCGTACAGGACCCCGTCCGGGTTGTGCACCTCGCCGTGGCGCATCAGGTGGACGACGGTGATGTCCTTGCCGGCGGTCATGCGGTGGCCTCCGCCGCGGCGCGGGCGGCGGCCGGCAGCGCGGCGGCGACGCGCTCGACGGCGCGCTCGTCGTGCGCGGTGGACACGAACCAGGACTCGAACGCGGACGGCGGGAGGTAGACGCCCTGCGCCAGCATGGAGTGGAAGAACGCGGTGAAGCGGAAGGACTCCTGCCGCTTGGCGTCGTCGTAGTCCGCGACCTCGGCGTCGGTGAAGAAGACGGAGAACATGTTGCTCGCCGTCTGGAGGCGGTGGGCGACGCCCTCCTTGTCCAGCGCGCCGGTCACCAGGGCCTGGATCTCCCGCGAGACCGCGTTCACCTTCTCGTACGCCGCGTCGTCCAGCAGCCGCAGCTGCGCGAGACCGGCGGCGGTGGCGACCGGGTTCCCGGACAGCGTGCCCGCCTGGTAGACGGGGCCGGCCGGGGCCAGGTGCGCCATGACGTCGGCGCGGCCACCGAACGCGGCCGCCGGGAAGCCGCCGCCCATGACCTTGCCGAAGGTCATCAGGTCGGGCGTGACGCCGTCGACGCCGTACCAGCCGGCCTTCGACGTGCGGAAGCCGGTCATGACCTCGTCGGAGACGAACAGCGCGCCGTTCTCGGCGCACAGGTCCTTCAGCCCCTGGTTGAACCCGTCGCGGGGCGGCACCACGCCCATGTTGCCGGGCGACGCCTCGGTGATCACGCAGGCGATCTCGCCGGGGTGGGCGGCGAAGGCCTGGCGCACGGCGTCCAGGTCGTTGTACGGCAGGACGATCGTGTCGCCGGCCTGGGCGCCGGTGACGCCGGGCGTGTCGGGCAGCGCGAAGGTGGCGAGCCCGGACCCGGCGGCGGCCAGCAGGGCGTCCACGTGGCCGTGGTAGCAGCCGGCGAACTTCACGACCTTGGCGCGGCCGGTGAAGCCGCGGGCCAGCCGGATCGCCGACATGGTGGCCTCGGTGCCGGACGACACCAGTCGCACCTGCTCGACGGGCTCGATCCGGGCGACGATCTCCTCGGCGAGCGCGACCTCGCCCTCACCGGGCGTGCCGAAGGAGGTGCCCCGGGAGACGGCCTCCTGGACGGCGGCGACGACCTCGGGGTGCGAGTGACCGAGGATCATCGGCCCCCACGAGCAGACGAGGTCGACGTACTCCCGCCCGTCCGCGTCGGTGAGGTACGGACCGGTGCCGGACACCATGAACCGGGGCGTACCGCCCACGGCCCGGAAGGCACGCACGGGAGAGTTCACGCCGCCGGGCGTCACGAGGGACGCGCGGTCGAAAAGCGTCTGTGAGACTGGGGCTTCGTATGAATACGGCACGTTGGTCCTGACCTGCGAGAACGAGTTGACGGCAGCAATGCTCGGGCATGGCGGCCGGGGCGAGGGAGTGGGCCCTCCTTGAACGGCCCGCCTGTCCGCGACGTTGTTTACGACGAGGCGCCGGACCTCCGGGTCTGCGAAACTGGGGCGTCATAGGGAATGCTCACGGAATCCATGGTGTCAGAGGCCCCGACGTTCTTGCGGACAGGTGTTTCACCGCACGTCCGCGGGGGAGGTCACTGTCACGATGATCGGGTTGCGCGGCGGGGGCTGTGTTACCTAAAAAGCAGTCGGGTGGAGATATGCATCGCGGTGGCGGACTGGGCGAGGGGACCGACGACCTGGGTCCTGAGCCTGCCCGGCGGGGGAAGCACCGGCGCGAGCAGGACAGAACCTCCCTGGGACCGATCGGCGGCGGCGGAAGCGGGGGTGGCCGGGGCATGGGGGTGACCTACAAGTACTTCGGCGCTCCCAACGGCGCCACCGCCGCGCGCGTGCCGATCTCGATGCGGCCCGAGGAGCTGGGCGGCGACGAGCTGGGCATGGGCGGCATGTTCACCAAGATCAAGCCCGAGACCATAGCCGCGATGGTGCTGACCGGCATCCAGGGCATGCCGCTCAACAAGGTGCCGCCGCTGGAGCTGGTCGTGCTGCACCCCGACTACGCGGTGGTCAAGCTCCCCACTACGGTGGTCGACCCGCTGCGCGGCATCGGCGAGGAGTCGGTGGGCGCGGCGGCCTTCATATGGTCGACCGTCCCGGACCGCGGCGGCCCGCGCGACGCGTTCAACGTCTACCAGCTGCTGCACGAGTGGCAGGACTTCTCGGTACGGCTCCACGAGGCGGGGCACCAGCCGTACTGCCTGGTGTGGCCCTGAATGTACTGACGTGCCTGATATGGACAGTGACGTGTCGCCGGTACGCATCGAGCCGTGGTCGGAGCGAGACCTGCCCCTCCTCCGGGCCGTCAACGCGCCCGAACTGATGGAGCACCTGGGGGGTCCGGAGACGGACGAGCAGCTGGTCAAGCGGCACCAGAGGTACGTGGACCTGAGCGCGGACCGGACGGGGGCGGGACGGATGTTCCGGATCGTCCTGCGACCGGAGGAGGTCCCGGTGGGGGTGATCGGCTTCTGGGAGCAGACCTGGGACGGGACACGGGTCTACGAGACCGGCTGGACCGTACTGGGCGGTTTCCAGGGGCGGGGCGTCGCGACGGCGGCGACGCGGGCGGTGGCCGAGCGGGCCGGGGAGGCGCGCAAGCACCGGCACCTGCTCGCCTTCCCGTCCGTGGGCAACGGCGCGTCGAACGCGGTGTGCCGGAAGGCCGGTTTCGAGCTGCTCGGCGAGCGCGAGTTCGAGTACCCGCCGGGCAACCCGCTGCTCACCAACGTCTGGCGCCTGGACCTTGAGGCCGCCCGTCGGCGCTGATCACATGGTGCGTGGCCAGCGACCACCAGGCGCCGTCCGGCGTCTTCCGACCCAGGGGGATCCATGCTGCTCGCCCACATCAGCGACCTGCACCTTGACGGCACCGAGCACGCGACGGAGCGGGCGGCCCGGGTCGTCGCCTACCTGAACGGCCTGTCGCGCCAGCCGGACGCCGTGCTGGTGACGGGCGACATCGCGGACCACGGCGCCCCCGAGGAGTACGCGGAGGCGGCACGGCTGCTGGGCACCCTGGCCGCCCCCGCGTTCACCTGCCCCGGCAACCACGACGACCGCGCCGCCTACCGCGAGGTGCTGCGGCCCGGCGGCGAGGGCGCGACGACACCGGAGGGCACCGGGCCGGTCAACCGGTCGCACCGGGTGGCCGGGCACGCGCTGCTGCTGTGCGACTCGACGATCCCGGGCGAGGACGCGGGTCTCCTCGGCGACGAGACGCTCGACTGGCTGGCGCGCACGCTGGACGAGCTGGGCGACACCCCGGCGATCCCGGCGTTCCACCACCCGCCCGCCCTCCTCCACCACCCGTACGTCGACTCGATGAACCTCACTGACGCGGACCGGCTGGCGAACCTGCTGAAGGGGCGGACCAACGTCCCGGCGATCCTGACCGGCCACGCGCACACCCCCGCCGCCACGACCTTCGCGGGCCGCCCGCTCCTGGTGGCGCCGGGCGTCGTCTCGACGCTGCGCCTGCCGTGGGAGAGCGGCGACAGCCTGACGGACCGGGTGGCCCCGCCCGGGGTGGCGTTCCACATGCTGACGGGGGACGGACGGGTGACCACGCACTTCAGGGTCGTGCCGTAGGCGTACGCGAAAACGGTTTGACGGATCGCTCCCCCCCATGGACATTTATCTGCGTCACGCAGATTCTGCGCGAAACATCTACTGTCGTTGTCCGTGTGCGCGGGGCACCGTGGGCACTGCGGGCACCGGCAAGTTCGTGAAGGAGACGTTCACCATGACCGTGCTTGTCACCGGAAGCCGGGGCCGTGTCGGCTCGGCCCTCATCGACCTGCTGCACCGCGCGGGCGTCGGGGTCCGGGCGGCGTCCGCCCGCCCCGCCGACCTCGACCCGCCGGCCGGGGTCGTGACCGCCCACTGCGACCTGGGCGACCCCCTGACCTTCTCCGCGGCGCTCGACGGCGTCGACTCCGTGTTCTTGTACGCCGATCCGCGCCACGCCGAGGCGTTCGCCGCGGCGGCCCGCTCCGCCGGAGTGCGGCACATCGTGCTGCTCTCCTCCAGCTCCGTGCTGTCCCCGGACGCCGAGGTGAACGCGATCGCCGCGTCCCACCTCCGGGTCGAACGCGCCCTCGCCGCCGCCTCCGCCGACGGCTCGTTCGACGTGACGTACCTGCAACCGGGCTCCTTCGCGACCAACGCCCTGCACTGGGCCCCCGCCGTGCGGTCGACCGGCTCCGTGGACCTCCCGTACCCGGGTGCCGCGGGCGACCCGATCCACGAGGCGGACATCGCGGAGGTGGCGTACGCCGTCCTCGGGGACGACCGGCTGCGCGGTTCGTCGTACGTCCTGACCGGCCCCGAGGTGCTCACGTTCGCCGAACAGCTCGGCATCATCGGCCGGGCGGCCGGGCGCGGGATCCGGGTCAACACCGTCACACCGGAGGAGTGGAAGGCGTCGGCCACGCCGTACATGCCGGCGGAGTTCGCCGAGGCGTTGCTCGAGTACTGGAAGACCTGCGCGGCGGCATCCCCGCCTCTGACCCGGACCGTCGAGGAGGTGACCGGGCGGCCGCCCCGTGGCTTCGCGCGGTGGGCGGCCGACCACGCGGACGCGTTCGGCGGCTGAGGAAACACCATTCAACAGCGGGGAGGACGGGGCGAGGCGGCGGCGAAATGATCTGGCCGGTCCGGCGCGCCCGGTGGCATCCTGGCGGCGTGAACGGACCGGAGATCCACATCAGTTTCGCGCCCGGCCTGGCCCTCTTCGTCGCGGCCCCGCGCCGCGGCGGGCGCACCGCCGTGGTCACCGACGGGGTGTCGACCCTCGGTCATGTCGTCGAGTCGCTCGGCGTGCCCCTCACCGAGGCGGGCCGGCTGCTGGTCGACGGCCGGCCGGTCCCGCCCGCCCACGTCCCGGCCGCCGGCGAGCACGTCGAGGTGCTGGGCATCGAGCGTCCGCAGCCGGTCCCGGGCGCCCCGCTCCGGTTCCTGCTCGACGTCCACCTGGGCACGCTGGCACGCCGGTTGCGGCTGCTCGGCGTGGACGCGGCGTACGAGAGCGAGGACATCGGCGACCCGGCGCTGGCCGCGTGGTCGGCCAGGGAGCGGCGGGTGATGCTGTCGCGCGACCGGGGCCTGCTGCGGCGCCGTGAGCTGTGGGCGGGGGCGTACGTCTACAGCGACCGCCCGGAGGAGCAGCTGCGGGACGTGCTGGAGCGGTTCGCCCCGGCGCTCGCCCCGTGGACGCGATGCACGGCCTGCAACGGGCAGCTGACGGACGCCGACAAGGACGCGGTGCGCGGGCGGCTGGAGCAGGGCACGCAGCGCACGTACGACGTGTTCGCGCAGTGCACCGCGTGCAACAGGGTGTACTGGCGCGGCGCACACCACGCGCGTTTGGAGGCGATCGTCGAGGACGCCCTGCGCGAGTTCGGCGACGCGGCCGCCTGAGGTTTTCCCGTCCGGATCAGGCTGGGTCAGGGCCGCGAGGCACGTCACCGGCCTGCCCGGACGCACCCTAGGGCCCCTCCGCGCGCAGGTGTTCGACCTGCGCGGCACTGAGCTCGACCGCGTGCCTCATGTGAGTGGTCAGAAAAGCCAGTTGGTCGTCGGTGTACGCGTCGAACATCGCCGCCCAGGGCGCGTTGAGCCGCTCCCACAGCCTGCCGAGCGCGGCCATCCGCTCGGGCACCACCGCCACCAGCACGCGGCGCCGGTCCACCGCGTCACGCTCGCGCGTGACGTAGCCGGCACGCTCCAGACGATCGACGAGACGGGTCACCGATCCTGTGGTGAGCCCGGTCAGCTCGGCGACCCGGCCGGCGGTGACGGGCCCCGGCTCCAGATCCAGCAGGTTGAGGCACTGCACGTCGGTGGGGTGCAGTCGCAGATGGTCGGCGACGGCCTGGTTGAACAGGGCATAGGCGGCCATGTGACGGCGGGCCTCGCCGGACAGCTCGGCCAGCAGCCGCTTCCTGTGCGCCATGCGGCGATTTTACGCAGCGGCGTCCCTACGCGCGTTCCGCGGTCAGGTAGCGCTGCACGGTCGGCGCGAGCCAGGCGACCAGCTCGTCGCGTGACATCTCCACGGCGGGCGGCAGCCGCAGCACGTAGCGCGCCATGGCCATGCCGAGCATCTGGGACGCGACGAGGACCGCGCGGCGCGGGGCGTCCGCCGGGTCGGGGCACACGGCGGCCGCGACGGGGCCGATCTGCCTGCCGAACATGCTGCGCAGGCGCTCGGCGCCCGCTTCGTTCGTGACCGCGACGCGCAGCACCCCGGTCAGCACGTCGTCCTCCTCCCAGCGGTCGAGGAAGTGCGAGACGAGGACGGCACCGATGTGCTGGGCCGGCATCGCCTCCATCTCGGGGAGTCGCAGGTCGACCTCGGAGGCCGCGGTGAACAGCCCTTCCTTGTTGCTGTAGTAGCGCATCACCATCGCCGGGTCGATGCCCGCGTCCCGGGCGATGGCGCGGATGGTGGCGCGCTCGTAGCCGTCTGCGGCGAACCGCTCCCTGGCCGCCTTGAGGATGGCGGCGCGGGTGGTGTCGGAGCGGCGGGAAGTCGTCACGTCAACAAGCGTAGGCCAACAACCGTTGACATGCCAGCCGGGACGGGTCTACCGTTGCCAACAAGCGTTGACCAACAGTTGTTGACCAACAAGCGTTGACCTCATCTTGGGGATGGGGCACCGAGGAGGCAGCCATGCACGGCACGCCCGGCACGGAAACGCCCGAAACAACCGATCCGCAGACCGACGTCATCGTGGTGGGTGCGGGGCCCACGGGGCTCCTGCTCGCCGGCGACCTCGCCACCGCCGGCCTCAAGGTCACGGTGGTCGAGCGCCGGCCGCACGGGATCAGCAACATGACGCGCGCGTTCGCCATACACGCCCGCACCCTCGAACTGCTCGACGCGCGCGACCTGGCGGACGAGCTGGTGGAGCGGGGCACGCCCGTCACCCAGCTCCGGATGTTCGGCCGGCTGTCGCTGGACGTGTCGGGGCTGCGCACCCGCTTCCCCTTCGTGCTCATCACCCCGCAGTACGAGGTGGAGCGCCTCCTGGAGCGCCGTGCCGTCGCGGCCGGCGTGGAGTTCCGCTACGGCACCGAGCTGCGCGCCCTGCGCCAGGACGGCCACACGGTGACCGCCGACGTCACGGGCGGCACGGACGGTGACGGTGTCCTGCGGGCGCGGTATCTCGTCGGTGCCGACGGCCACCGCAGCGCCGTGCGCCGCGAGTTGGGCCTGCCGTTCCCCGGCCGGTCCGTCATCCGCTCGATCGTGCTCGCCGACGTCCGCCTGACCGAGAGGCCCGGCGACGTCATCACGGCCGACGGCCCCGGCGACACCTTCGCCATGATCGCCCCCTTCGGCGACGGCTGGTACCGCGTCATGGGCTGGGACAGCAACCACCAGGTTCCCGACAGCGCACCGCTCGACCTCGACGAGGTGCGTGACATCGTCCGGCGCAGCCTGGGCTCCGACCACGGCATGCACGACGCCCGCTGGCTCTCCCGCTTCCACAGCGACGAGCGCCAGGTGCCCGCGTACCGGACCGGCCGGGCCTTCCTGGCCGGGGACGCGGCCCACGTCCACTCCCCCGCCGGCGGCCAGGGCCTCAACACCGGCCTCCAGGACGCCGCCAACCTCTCCTGGAAGCTCGCCTCCGTCCTGCGGGGCACGGCGCCCGACCCCGAGGCACTGCTCGACAGCTACCACACCGAACGGCACCCGGTCGGCGCGATGGTACTGCGCAGCAGCGGCGGCCTCGTCCGCCTCGCCATGGCCCACACGCCCCTCCAGCGCGCCGTCCGCTCCCTGGCCGTCGGCATGCTGACCAGCGTCCGCCCGGCCGCCGCCAAGGCCACCGGCATGATCAGCGGCGTCGGCATCACGTACGGAGCACCGCGCGGCGCCCACCCTCTGACCGGCCGGCGCGCCCCGGACCTGGCGCTCACCGAAGGGCGGCTGTACGAGTTGCTCCGCGGGGGCCGGTTCGTCCTCGTCGCCCCGCCGGGGGCCGCCCCGCAGGGCCCGCACACCCCGGTGCCGGGCCAGGTCATACGGGCGAGCTGGGCGAGCGGCGCCCGCCGCGGCACCCTCCTGGTGCGGCCCGACGGCTACATCGCCTGGGCCACGGACTGACCCGCCGACCGTGGGCCGACCCCCGCCCGTCTGCCGCGCCGCCGATCGCCACCGCGCCCCACCCCCCGGGGTCATTCGAGCACGTGCCGCAGATAGGAGCCGGGGTCGGCGAGGTAGCGGCGCCAGTGGTCGACGAGGGCCAGGTCCCGCCACTCCACGCGGCGCAGGCCGTGTTCGCCCACCTCGACGATGTCGGCGCCCGGCAGGGCGGTCAGCAGCGGCGAGTGGGTCGCGCAGACGACCTGGCCGCCCCGCTTGGTCAACTGGTCCAGGTGCCCGAGCAGTTCGAGGCAGGAGCTGAACGAGAGGGCGGCCTCCGGCTCGTCCATCACGTACAGGCCGGGTTGGAGGAACTTGCCGCGGAACGCCGCGAGGAAGCCCTCGCCGTGGCTCACCGAGTCCGGGGCGAAGCCCTCCCGGTCCAGGGCGTCCAGTGCCGTCTCGGCCCGCAGGAAGAACCCCTTGCGGGCGGCCCGGCTCCCGAGCATGCGCCGGCCGCGGGGCGCCGCGTCGAAGCGGACGCGTTCGCCCAGTACCGACTTGCCCCGCTGGGTGGCGTACCGCCAGTCGTGCGAACCACCCCAGGAGTCCAGCCCGAAGCCCTCCGCCAAAGCCTCGACGAGCGTCGACTTGCCCGAGCCGTTCTCCCCGACCAGGAAGGTCACGGGCGCGGTGAACCGCAGCCCCTCCCCCATCAGCTGCCGCACGCACGGCACCGACCAGGGCCACTCGTCCTCGTCGTGGGCGGCGACATGTGCGTACGCGCGTTCGACAATCATGGTCCGAGTGTCACGGCCGCCCCGGCCGCACGGCAAACGTGGCGCCGCCGGAATCAGGCGACGTACGGATTTCAGAAGACGTGCGGATTTCAGAAGACGTACGGGTCGCCCGTCGCGAGCACCAGCACCCGGTGGTCGTTGTCGGCCGGGTTCCGGTCGGTCGCGCCGCCGTTCCAGGCGGTGGACACCCGGGCCGTGAGCTCCTGCGGCGCCCCGGCCGTCCGCAGGCCGAGTACCGTCTCGTGCCGCGTACCGTCCACCCGCAGCGGCCCCGTCGAGCACAGCACCTCGCGGTCGCCGCCCCACACGCACCCGGGCGCCAGCCGGTATCCCGGGGCCAGCGGCTCCGAGAAGACCAGCCGCACGGTGGCGTCCTCGAGCGCGGACGGCCCGCGGTTCTCACTGAGCAGCAGCACGTCGAGCCGCCCGTCCAGCAGGGCGATGTGACCGTGGTGCGACACGTCCGCCTCCGGGGCCACGCTCCCGGCGGCGGCGCCGACCGCGCCCACCACCGTCGCCCACGCGACGGACATCACCAGCAGGCCCCTGCGCATAGCATGCATGCCCGCAACATACCTATATGACCGAATATCATCAGCCTGCCCCGCCGCGAGATCGGGATTTCCGCGGCCACCTATGCTGACCGGTACCGGCCGTTCGATCACCCGCGCGAGGAGCACCCCCCATGACCGCCGCCACCCCCGACTCCCCGGTCGCCGCCCCCGTCGCCGTCGTCACCGGGGCGAGCAGCGGTATCGGCGCCGCCACGGCACGCCGGCTCGCCGAGGCCGGCCACCACGTCGTCCTCACCGCCCGCCGCCAGGACCGGGTCGAGGCCCTGGCCGCCGAACTCACCGCCGAGGGCCACCGCGCCACGGCGTACGCCCTCGACGTCACCGACCGGGCCGCCGTCGACGCCTTCGCGGCGAGCCTCGACCGCTTCCCCTCCGTCGACGTCCTGGTGAACAACGCGGGCGGAGCCCTCGGCGCGGACCCGGTCGCCACCGGCGACCCCGCCGACTGGCGCCGGATGTTCGAGGTCAACGTGATCGGGACGCTCCACATGACGCAGGCGCTGCTGCCCGCCCTCACCGCGAGCGGCGCCGGCACGGTGGTCGTCGTCTCCTCCACCGCGGGCCACGCCACCTACGAGGGCGGCGCGGGTTACGTCGCCGCCAAGAACGGCGCACGCGTCCTCGCCGAGACCCTCCGCCTCGAAATCGTCGGCACCCCGGTCCGCGTCATCGAGATCGCCCCCGGCATGGTCAAGACGGACGAGTTCGCCACCACCCGCTTCCGCGGCGACACCGAGAAGGCGGCCAAGGTCTACGCGGGCGTCCCCGAGCCGCTGTCCGCCGACGACGTCGCCGACACCATCACCTGGGCGGTCACCCGCCCCGCCCACGTCAACATCGACCTCCTGGTCGTCCGCCCCCGCGCCCAGGCCTCCAACACCAAGGTCCACCGCGAGTCCTGACCGGCCCGGTACAAGGGCAGGGCCCCGGCGCCAACCCGCCGGGGCCCTGCCCTTGTGCCGTCGGTCCGCGTCAGCCCTTGACGCACACCACCTGCTTCAGCTTCGCCACGACCTCCACCAGGTCGCGCTGCTGGTCGATGACCTTCTCGATCGGCTTGTACGCACCCGGGATCTCGTCCACGACACCGGAGTCCTTGCGGCACTCCACGCCCCGCGTCTGGTCCTCCAGGTCCCGCGTCGAGAACCGGCGCTTCGCGGCGCTGCGGCTCATCTTCCGGCCGGCGCCGTGCGAGGCCGAGTTGAACGACGCCGCGTTGCCGAGGCCCTTCACGATGTACGAGCCGGTGCCCATCGAGCCGGGGATGATGCCGAAGTCGCCGGAGCCCGCCCGGATCGCGCCCTTACGGGTGACCAGCAGGTCCATCCCGTCGTACCGCTCCTCCGCCACGTAGTTGTGGTGGCAGGAGATCACGTGGTCGAAGGTGACCTTCGCCTTCTTGAACTCCTTGCGCACCACGTCCTGGAAGAGCGCCATCATGATCGCCCGGTTGTACTTGGCGTACTCCTGAGCCCAGAAGAGGTCGTTGCGGTAGGCCGCCATCTGCGGGGTGTCCGCGACGAAGACGGCGAGGTCGCGGTCGACCAGCCCCTGGTTGTGCGGCAGCTTCTGCGCCTGGCCGATGTGGTACTCGGCCAGCTCCTTGCCGATGTTCCGGGAACCGGAGTGGAGCATCAGCCAGACCGATCCGGACTCGTCGAGGCAGAATTCGATGAAGTGGTTTCCCCCACCCAGCGAACCCATCTGCTTCGCCGCCCGGTCCCGGCGGAACCTGACCGCGTCGGCCACACCGTCGAACCGCGTCCAGAAATCGTCCCACCCGGACGTCGGGAAGCCGTGCAGCCGGCCGGGGTCGACCATGTCATCGTGCATCCCGCGCCCGACGGGAATGGCCTGCTCGATCTTCGAGCGCAGCCGGGACAGGTCGCCCGGCAGGTCGTTCGCCGTCAGTGACGTCTTCACCGCCGACATGCCGCAGCCGATGTCGACGCCGACCGCCGCCGGGCAGACCGCCCCGCGCATGGCGATCACCGAGCCGACCGTGGCGCCCTTGCCGTAGTGCACGTCGGGCATCACGGCCAGGCCCTTGATCCAGGGCAGGGTGGCGACGTTGTGCAACTGCCGCATCGCGCCGTCCTCCACCGTCGAAGGATCGGTCCACATCCGGATCGGGACCTTCGCCCCGGGCACCTCTACGTACGACATGATTCCTCAAACCCCCCGAAAAGTATGAAAGCGCAAAAACCGGCTCCAAGGTCCGCGAAAGAGACAGCGGACCGGCATCGACGGCAGTGCGTGCGATACACATTGTGTCCATCGACCGCCGACGGGCGGCAACCCGTTTTCCTTGCGGGAAGGCCCCCGACCGGCACCGGCCGTACCGACCGGCACCAGAGCGAAAGGAGCCCGGGACCGTGCAGCGAAGGGCGTACGTACCCGGTGTGGCCGCACTCCTCGCGGCGCTCACCGCCGGCGTCACCGGCCTCACCGGCTGCACCGCCGGCTCCGGACCGGACGGCGCCGACACCGACTCCAAGGTGGGCGGCACCGCGGACTCCACCGTCCAGCCGGGCAAGTACCGCACGCTGCTCGAACCCTGCGGCGCCGTACAGCGCTCCACGCTCAGGGACCTCCTGCCCGGAGCCGCCCAGCTCCCGGAGGACCAGCGCGAGCGGGTCTACCGCGGTACCGCCTCCGTCACGTACGACACCGACCGCCGCGCCGGGTGCAGCTGGAAGACCGACGGACCGGACGCCTCCCACCAGCTGAGCATCGACTTCGAGCGCGTCGTCTCCTACGACCCCACCGTCAGCGACGACGACCGGGCCCAGCAGGTGTACGCGGGCAAGGAGAGCGCCGCGGGTCTCCCCGCGGCCACCACCACCCCCTCGGACGCCCAGGCGCCACAGGCACCCCAGTCACCGGCACCCCAGGCGTCGGCACCGCCGGGCACGAAGACCCCGCCCGCCACCGGCACCGCCGCACCCACGGCCGGGGCGACGAGCACCACCGCCCCCGAGGGCCTGGAGCCGCGCGTACTGGCCGACCTCGCCGACGCCGCGTTCCTCGACGACGTCCTCAACCGCGCCGGCTCGACCGCGCAGCACCGCACCGTGAGCGTGGTGTTCCGCACATCGAACGTCATCGTGACCATCCGGTACGGGGAGCAGCCCGCCCGGGTCACCGAGGTGCCCGACAGCAAGGAACTGCAGGAAAAGGCCCAGGGGCTGGCCCGGAACCTCGCCGAGAGTTTCGAGGACTAGCCACCCCGCGGTCCGCCCCCGGGCCCTCCGCGCACGTCCCCGTTCGGGCTACGGTGTCGGGACCGCGGACGGCAGAACCGCGGACCCCGTAGCACCACAGGACCGCCGGACCGTACGACAAGCGACTGAAGGAACCATGCACCGATCAGCCCCGCGACTCACCCGCATACTCGCCTGCGCAGCCGTACCGGTGATGCTCGTCGTCGCCGGCTGCTCGTCGGACTCCGACAGCAAGGGCGCCAAGAGCGACTCGGGCGCGCAGTCGCCGTCCGCCGCCGCCTCGCCGCAGGCGGACGTGAAGCCCACGCCGAGCGTCGCGCCCGCGAAGTTCACCAAGCTGCCCGAGGCCTGCAAGGCGATCACCGGCGAGACCGTCGAGGACCTGGTGCCGGAGGTGAAGAACGAGAAGGGCACGCCGGGCAAGTCCAGCGACACCGCCAGCCGCGGCAGCTGCGCCTGGAACGGCCTCGACGACAAGGGCGTCAAGGGCTCGCAGTACCGCTGGCTCGACGTCTCCCTCCTGCGCTACGAGTCCGACCCGTCGCTCGGCAGCGGCGAGCAGCGCGCCCAGGCGAACTACACCAAGGAGGTCGCCAAGGTGAAGGCGACCGAGGGCGCCACCGCGGTCAAGACCTCGCCCGCCGCGGGTGTCGGCAACGAGTCGACCGCCGTCAGCTACGGCCTGAAGAAGACCGACGAGGACTTCAAGTACGCGGTGATCGTGACCCGTACCGAGAACGTCCTCATCACCGTCTCCTACAACGGCGCCGGTTACGCGGGCGCCAAGACCCCCACCCCGTCGGACCTGATGGAGGACGCGGTCAAGGCCTCCAAGGAGGCGGTGGCCGCGGTCGCGGCGGCCAACAAGTAACCGGCGCCGGCGCACGGCGGCAGGCACGCGGTCGCGGAGCCCGGACCTCCCCCGAGGTCCGGGCTCCGCACACGTGTGCCAGGCTTTGCCCGCTCAGTTCCATCAAGGGGAGGGGATCGCGGGTGGCCGCAATGCAGCTCACACGGACGCACCGCATACTCATCGGCGTCGTCATCACCGGTGCGGTGATCATCGCCGGTATCGGTTTCGCCGGTTCGTACGCGGCCGTGCGCGAGCTCGCCGAGAAGAAAGGTTTCGGCGACTTCTCGCTCGTCTTCCCCATCGGCATCGACGCCGGTATCTGCGTCCTCCTCGCGCTCGACCTGCTGCTGACCTGGCTGCGCATCCCCTTCCCGCTGCTGCGCCAGACGGCGTGGCTGCTCACCGCGGCGACGATCGCCTTCAACGGCGCGGCCTCCTGGCCCGATCCGCTCGGCGTGGGCATGCACGCCGTGATCCCGGTGCTGTTCGTGGTGTCGGTGGAGGCGGCGCGGCACGCCATCGGCCGGATCGCCGACATCACGGCCGACAAGCACATGGAGGGCGTACGCCTCACCCGGTGGCTGCTCTCGCCCGTCCCCACCTTCCGGCTGTGGCGCCGGATGAAGCTGTGGGAGCTGCGCTCGTACGAGCAGGTCATCAAGCTCGAACAGGACCGGCTGATCTACCAGGCCCGCCTCCAGGCGCGCTTCGGCCGCGCCTGGCGCCGCAAGGCCCCGGTCGAGGCACTGATGCCGCTGCGGCTGGCGAAGTACGGGGTGCCGCTCGCCGAGACGGCACCGGCCGGTCTCGCGGCGGCGGGCATCGAGCCCGTCCTGCTGCCGCCCACGCCGGCCCTGGTGGAGAAGGCGGCTCCCGAGCCGGCGCTGCTCCAGCACCGGGTGCCCGACGGGCCGGACGGCACCCGGGGTCACGACCACCCCGAGCCGCAGGCCCTGCCGGAAGCGCCGCACACGGCAGAACCGCAGCCGCAGCCGCCGTCGCCGCAGGGGCCGGACCCGCAGCCCCTGCCGGAACAGCCGCCCGCGCCCGAGGACGTGTCGGTCCCGGAGCCGGAGCACCAGCTTCCGGGTAACCACGTGAGCCCCTGGTTCGCCGCCCCGCAACTGCCGCAGGACGCCTACGAGCAGACCGGCTACGAGCAGCGCGGCTACGTCCCCGAGGACCCGGCGCCCGGTGAGGCGCTGCCCAGCGAGACGCTGCCCGGCGAGGCACTGCCCGGGGAGGCGGACGACCCGGACGCCGAGGAGTTCAGCCGCCTCGCCTACCCGGTGTTCCGGCAGTACGTCGACGAGAACAACGACTGGCCGAGCGTGGACGTGCTCGCCATACACCTCGCCGACGGCTACGACATCCGTCACCCGCTCAGCGCGGTCCTGCTCCGCCGCCTGCTGCCCGACTTCAAGGACCGCTACCAGGCGGAGCTGGCCGCCGAGCACATCGCCTGATAAGGCACGGCGCCCAGCCGCCGGGCGCTCGTCCGGCCCGGCGCCCGGCGCTCACACCTGCTTGGCCCGGGTCTTCGCGGTCTCCCCGTACACGGCGAGGACCGCACCGGCGACCGCGATCACGGCGTACCCGGCCGTGGGGATCTCCCACCACTTGTGCAGCAGGCCCCACGGCCCGTCCCCGAAGATCCGTCCCGCGACGCCCAGTACGCCCTGGATGCCGGCGACCCAACCGATGACTGCCACGATCTCCTTCATGACTCCACCGTCCCGCGCCCGGGTGCCGGACGCGTCCTGCGCCGGACCGATACCCGGGTCATCCAAAGGATGCAGGAACGGCGGGAGGGCCCTCACCCCAGGTGAGAGCCCTCCGCGGCACGGGTCCGGTGACGCCTACGCGCCGAGCAGCTTGCGCACCCGGTCGGCGCCCACGGCGAGCAGCAGCGTGGGCAGCCGGGGCCCGGTGTCACGGCTGACCAGGAGGCGGTAGAGCAGGGCGAAGAAGGTGCGCTGGGCGACCTTCAGCTCCGGCGTCGGCTTGGCCTCCGGGTCGAGCCCGGCCATCACCTTCGGCACGCCGTAGACGAGCGTCGTGAGCCCGTCCAGCGACCAGTGGCTGTCCAGGCCCTCCAGCAGCAGGCGCAGCGACTCGCGGCCCTCGTCGTCCAGCGAGCCGAGCAGCTCGGTGTCGGGCTCGGAGCGGACGATGGTGCGCTGGTCGGCCGGGACCTGGGTGGAGATCCAGCTCTCGGCGCGGTCCAGCCGGGGGCGGGCCTCGTCGAGCGAGGCCAGCGGGTTGGCCGGGTCCAGCTCGCTCAGGATGCGCAGCGTCTGCTCGTCGTGGCCGGCGGTGATGTCGGCGACCGAGGCGAGCGTGCGGTACGGCAGCGGGCGGGGCGTGCGCGGCAGCTCACCGGCGGCGGTGCGCACGGCACGGGAGTGGGCGGCGGCGTCGGCGGGCAGCACGCTGCCGTCGGCGACCTTGCCCTCCAGCTTGTCCCATTCGTCGTACAGCCGCTGGATCTCCTGGTCGAAGGCGATCTTGAAGGCCTGGTTGGGCTTGCGGCGCGCGTACAGCCAGCGCAGCAGCGGGGCCTCCATGATCTTCAGGGCGTCGGCCGGGGTGGGGACGCCGCCCTTGGAGGACGACATCTTCGCCATGCCGGAGATGCCCACGAACGCGTACATGGGGCCGATCGGCTGGACGCCGCCGAAGACCTCGCGGACGATCTGCCCGCCCACCACGAACGACGAGCCGGGCGAGGAGTGGTCGACACCGCTGGGCTCGAAGATCACGCCCTCGTAGGCCCAGCGCATCGGCCAGTCGACCTTCCAGACCAGCTTGCCGCGGTTGAACTCGCTGAGCTTCACCGTCTCGGCGAAGCCGCAGGCGCAGGTGTAGGCCAGCTCGGTCGACTCGTCGTCGTACGAGGTGACGGTGGTCAGGTCCTTGCCGCACTGCCCGCAGTACGGCTTGTACGGGAAGTAGCCGCCGGCGCCGCCGGAGCCGTCGTCCTCGCTCGCCGCGCCGGACCCCTCGGCGGCCTCCAGCTCGGCCTCGTCGACCGGCTTCTGCTGCTGCTTCTTCGGCTTGCCGGTCGCCTTGTCCTTCGTCCGGTACCGGTCGAGGACCGCGTCGATCGCGCCCCGCTGCCGCATCGCGTGCAGGATCTGCTCGCGGTAGGCGCCGGAGGTGTACTGCTCGGTCTGGCTGATCCCGTCGTACTCGACGCCCAGCTCGGCCAGCGACTCGGTCATGCCGGCCTTGAAGTGCTCCGCCCAGTTCGCGTGCGGGGAGCCGGCCGGGGCGGGGACGGACGTCAGCGGCTTGCCGATGTGCTCGGCCCACGACTCGTCCACGCCCGCGATACCGGCCGGCACCTTGCGGTACCGGTCGTAGTCGTCCCACGAGATCAGGTGCCGGACCTCGTACCCCCGGCGGCGGATCTCGTCGGCGACCAGGTGCGGGGTCATGACCTCGCGGAGGTTGCCCAGGTGGATGGGGCCCGAGGGCGACAGGCCGGAGGCGACCACGACCGGTTTCCCAGGCGCACGTCGCTCCGATTCGGCGATGACCTCGTCCGCGAAACGGGAGACCCAGTCGGTCTCGGTGCTGCTCTGAGCCACGATCGGCACGTCCTTGGTTCCTTGGGATCTCGAAGGCTGGCGTAAGACATTCTCCCAGACGGAACAACGTCCCCCGAGGTTGTCCACAGCCCGGGCGAAGCCCCGACAAAGAGCTTGCGGACCCGTGGGACACTTGACAACCGGAATAGGCATTCCCCACGGCTCACCCACGACTCACCCACGACAGGAACGGAAGCTCATGGCCTCGGTCCCTTCCCTCGCTTCGACCGTGCAGCAGCGGCTCGCGGACGCCCTCTCGGCTGCCCTGCCGGAGGCCGGCCCCGCCGACCCCCTGCTGCGACGAAGCGACCGGGCCGACTTCCAGGCCAACGGCATCCTGGCGCTCGCGAAGAAGCTCAAGGGCAACCCGCGCGAGCTGGCCACCAAGGTCGTCGAGTCCCTCGGGAGCACCGACCTCCTGAAGGACGTCGAGGTCTCGGGCCCCGGCTTCCTCAACATCACGGTCACCGACCGGGCGATCACCGAGACCCTCGCCGCCCGCGCCGCCGACGACCGCCTCGGCGTGCCGTACGCCGAGCAGGCCGGAACGACGGTCATCGACTACGCCCAGCCGAACGTGGCGAAGGAGATGCACGTCGGGCACCTGCGCTCCGCCGTCATCGGCGACGCCATGGTCAAGATCATGGAGTTCGCCGGCGAGAAGGTCGTCCGCCGCCACCACATCGGCGACTGGGGCACCCAGTTCGGCATGCTCATCCAGTACCTGATCGAGCACCCGCACGAGCTGGACCACAAGGACGCGGACGTCTCCGGCGAGGAGGCGATGTCCAACCTGAACCGCCTCTACAAGGCCGCCCGCGCCCTGTTCGACTCCGACGAGGAGTTCAAGGCCCGCTCACGCGACCGGGTGGTGGCGCTGCAGTCCGGCGACGAGGAGACCCTCGCCCTCTGGCAGCGGTTCGTCGACGAGTCGAAGATCTACTTCTACTCGGTCTTCAACAAGCTCGACATGGAGATCGACGACCCGGACGTCGTCGGCGAGTCCGGCTACAACGACATGCTCGACGAGACCTGCCGCCTGCTGGAGGACTCCGGCGTCGCGGTCCGCTCCGAGGGCGCCCTGTGCGTGTTCTTCGACGACGTGAAGGGCCCGGACGGCAACCCGGTCCCGCTGATCGTCAAGAAGTCCAACGGCGGTTACGGGTACGCGGCCACCGACCTGTCGGCCATCCGCGACCGCGTCCAGAACCTGGGCGCCGACACCCTGGTGTACGTGGTGGACGCCCGCCAGTCGCTGCACTTCAAGATGGTCTTCGAGACCGCCCGCCGCGCCGGCTGGCTGAACGACCAGGTGCACGCCGTGCAGCTCGCCTTCGGCACGGTCCTCGGCAAGGACGGCAAACCGTTCAAGACCCGCGAGGGCGAGACGGTCCGGCTGGTCGACCTGCTGGACGAGGCGATCGACCGGGCGGCGGCCGTGGTCCGCGAGAAGGCCCAGGACCTGACCGAGGACGAGATCGCCGAGCGCGCGGCCCAGGTCGGCATCGGCGCGATCAAGTACGCCGACCTGTCGACCTCCGCGTCCCGGGACTACAAGTTCGACCTGGACCAGATGGTCTCGCTCAACGGCGACACGTCCGTCTACCTCCAGTACGCGTACGCCCGGATCAAGTCGATCATCCGCAAGGCGGGCGACGCGAAGCCGGCCGCCCACCCCGAGGTCGCCCTGGCCCCGGCGGAGCGGGCGCTTGGCCTGCACCTGGACCAGTTCGGCGAGACGCTGGCCGAGGTGGCGTCGTCCTACGAGCCGCACAAGCTGGCCGCGTACCTCTACCAGCTGGCGTCGCACTACACGACGTTCTACTCGGAGTGCCCGGTCCTCAAGGCGGATACCCCCGAGCAGGTCGAGAACCGCCTGTTCCTGTGCGACCTCACCGCCCGCACCCTCCACCGGGGCATGGCCCTGCTCGGCATTCGCACGCCCGAGCGCCTCTGAGCGACTCCCGGCCCGCGACCGGTCGCCGCACGCACCACGCGCGCGGCGACCGGAACGGACCGTCCCTCACCCCTCGTTCGGTACACGCGGCCCCCAGCCGCTGCTCCCCAGGGGGTGGTCGAAGGTGGGCCGCCCCGTGATGGCGCTCGTGGCGAACGGTTTGCCGTTGTCGTCGATCCGCAGCGTCCCCGACCGGTCGCCGCTGCTCCACTCCAGCTCCAGGAACCAGCGCACGGAGTACCCGGCCGTGTGCGCCGTGACCCGCAGCACCTCCGGATCGCTCGCGGACACCGTGTAGGGCAGCCCGACGGCCGGGATCTCCCGGTCGCCCTGCTGCCCCGCGACCGGCACGGCCCGCGGGCGCGCCGCGTCCAGGTTGATGTCGAGGCTCTGCGGCGTCACGTTGCCCCCGCAGCCCACGCCCATCCCGTACGCGTTCCACGGCAGCGGCTCGCCCCGGTCGACCTCCCGGACGTGCAGCGCGTTGAGGACCACCGTCTCCTCCCCGGTGCCCTGCACGACCAGCTCCAGCAGCATGTCGCCGCCCGGCACGCCGCCCAGGGCGGTCACCCAGCCGCGCGCGGCCTGTTCGGAGGGCGGCGGCGGAACCTGCGCGGGCGGTCGGTCGACCACGTACACCTGGCTGCACGGATCGGCCCACACGTACGGGCGCACCTCGACGGCCAGTGGCGGGCGGCCGTCACGCCGCCCGGGTGCCCCGCTCTTCGGCGGCGCCTCCTCAGAGGGCGCGGCCTTCGGGGGCACGGCGCCGGACGGGGACGCGCCGGGCGGCGCAGAGCGGGACGGTGCGGCTGCCGAGGGGGCGGCGGACGGGCCTGCCGCCGGGCCGGTGGCACGGGCCGGCCCGGTACGCCCGGTGGGGTCCGGCGCGGTCCGGTCGCTCCGAGGCGTCTCGGAGCCGATGGTCACCGCCAGCGCGGTCGACGCGGTCGCAGCGACGAGGACCGCGGCGGCGACCGCGAGGCGGATCCGCCGCCGGGGCCGCTGCCTGGCGGCCACAGCGACGACCTCCGGAGCATCAGGCTCCTCACCCACCTCCGCGGAATCGCCCTCTCCACCCACCTCCGCAGAGGCACCCTCAGCCCCCGCCCCCACAGAGGTGTCCTCCACCACGACCGTTTCCTGATCGGCCGGAGGCTCGTCCGGAGGAACCGACGCCGACCGGCCCCGCAGCCGGGCGTCGTCCGCGACGATCCAGCGCCGGTGCAGGGCCACCATCTCGTCCCGGGACGCCCCGCAGAGCCGCGCGAGCCGCTCCACGGGGGCGAACTCCGTCGGTACGGCGTCCCCGTTGCAGTAGCGGTGCAGCGTCGACGTACTCATGTGCGCCCGTTTCGCGAGTGCGCCGTAGCTGAGCCCGGAGCGCTCCTTCAGCCCGCGCAACGCCTCCGCGAAGCCTTCCGTCTCGGTCCCCACCGCTGCCGTCCCTCCACCGCACCATCCCGGGACGGCGTTCCAGGGCCTCAACAAACGTGCAGGCCAGGGCCGTTCCGGCGTTCCAGTGTTCCCCATTGTCCCGTGCCCATTGCCGGTGGATCACGCCGCTGGGCACGGTGTGTCCAGCACCGCAGGAGAGAGGAACCCGATGCGGACCCGATGCCGCCTCCACCTCGTCGACGCCTGCGCCGTCGGCGTCCTGATCGTCTGCACGGCGATCGTCGTCGCCCTGATCCACCGTTCATGACACACACCCACGGGGAGCACCGACCACATGCGTACCTTCCGTATCCGCACCACCGCCGCCGCCGCGACCGCCGTCCTGGCCGCGCTCTCGCTCACCGCCTGCCTGCCGGGCCAGGAGCCCCAGGCGGCGAACGGCTCCACCACGCCCGCCGGTTCGCCCAGCCCGGCCGCCACCGCGCAGACCCCCGGAGGCGCCGAGAAGCCCGCGAGCCCCGCGCCCTCCGGGAAGAGTTCCTCGGACGCCGAGCCGGCCACGAACGGCGGTTCGGGCAAGGGCGGCGCCACCTCCGCCGCCGACGACGACTCCGACCCCCAGGCCGAGGCCGAAGCCTGCGGAGCCGACGTCAAGGTCACGTACACCACCCTGAGCCGCCCCCTGAACCACGCGCTGCTCACCATGACCAACACCGGTTCCACGGCCTGCGACGCGTACCACGCGCCCCTGCTCCGCTTCGACGACGCGCAGTCCGTCACGGCCGTCAACGAGGGCAGCAAGCCGCAGTCGGTCGTCAGGATCGGCCCCGGCGAGTCCGCCTACGCGGCCATCAACCTGGCCGTCGCCGACGGCAGCGGAACCCACGGCGGAACGGCCGAGAAGCTCGCGGTGCACTTCGCGCCGCGCAGCGGCGAGGGCTCGACCGACGACGCCCCGGCCGCCATCACGCTGCCGAAGGACACGTACGTCGACAGCTCCACGAACGTCACCTACTGGCAGAGCTCCATGGACGCGGCCCTGGGGCACTGAACTCCCGCGTCCCGCCCCGCGGTCAGCGGTCGTTGTCAGTGCCGGCACCTAAGGTCGTTCCATGGTCATCAACCCGAACGCGCTGGGCCTGGACCTGCCGCCCGGCACCATGCGTGTCCAGCCGTCGCTCTGGTACGCGGACGAGCCCGCCGCGCCCGACACATGGGCACGGCTCCTGCCCGCCCGTCAGGCCGCCGGGATGCAGCCGGTGTTGCTCACCGAGACCCAGCACTTCCGTGTGAACCGGGTGGGCGACCCCGACGACCACGACCCGGCCGCCGTCCTGGCCGGCCTCTGGCGGGAGCTGGCCGAGGACGAGGAAGACGCCGGCATCATCGCCCCGTTCTCCACGGCCTGGCCCGGGCTGGCCCCGCCCGGCGAGGGCGACACCGACCCGGACGACACCGCCGCGCGCACCACGGCCGAACTGGCCGGCGGGGACGACTGGCTGAAGGGCGCCCGGGGCGCCCTCGTCCCCGCCCGCCGGAGCGCCGACATCCCGGCCGTCCTCGGCTGGGGCGGCGCCGTCCACCACACCGACGCCGTCCGGCTTTCCGCCGTCCTCCGCTCCTGGGAGGACCGCTTCGGCATACGGGTGGTGGGCCTGGGCCACGACATTCTCACGGTGTCCGTCGCCGCGCCGCCCCGCACCATGGCCGACGCCCTCGCCGTGGCGGCGGAGCACTACGCGTTCTGCCCCGACAACGTGTGGGACGGCTACGACACCCTCCGCGCGTACGCCGCCGAGGAGGTGCTTGACCGCCCCGACTGGACGTTCTGGTGGGACTGAGGAAACGCCTCAGAGCCGGCGGCACCACTGGGCGGCCTCGGTCGCCCAGTAGGTGAGGATCATCTGCGCGCCCGCCCGCCGAATGCCCGTCAGGGACTCCAGGATCGCCTTGTCCCGCTCGATCCAGCCCTTCTCCGCGGCGGCCTCGATCATCGCGTACTCACCGCTGATCTGGTACGCCGCCACGGGGACGTCCACCGCGTCCGCGACCTTCGCCAGCACGTCCAGGTAGGGGCCGGCCGGCTTCACCATCACCATGTCGGCGCCCTCCTCCAGATCCAGTGCCAACTCCCGCATGGACTCGCGCGAGTTGGCCGCGTCCTGCTGGTACGTCTTGCGGTCGCCCTTCAGCGACGACCCGACCGCCTCACGGAACGGCCCGTAGAACGCCGACGCGTACTTCACCGTGTAGGCGAGCACCGCGACGTCCTCCTTGCCGATGGTGTCCAGGGCGTCCCGGACCACACCGACCTGGCCGTCCATCATCCCGCTGGGGCCCACCACATGGACGCCCGCGTCCGCCTGGACCTGCGCCATCTCGGCGTACCGTTCCAGGGTCGCGTCGTTGTCGACACGCCCCTCGGCGTCCAGCACTCCGCAGTGCCCGTGGTCGGTGTACTCGTCCAGACACAGGTCCGACATCACGACCAGCTCGTCACCGACCTCGGCGCGCACGTCCCGGATGGCGACCTGGAGGATGCCGTCCGGGTCGGTCCCGGCGGTCCCGGCCGCGTCCTTCTTCGCGTCCTCGGGCACGCCGAACAGCATGATCCCGGAGACCCCGGCCTCGACCGCCTCGACGGCGGCCTTCCGCAGGGTGTCCCGCGTGTGCTGCACGACCCCGGGCATCGCCCCGATCGGCACCGGCTCGCTCACGCCCTCCCGCACGAACGCGGGCAGAATCAGGTTGGCCGGGTGCAGCCGTGTCTCGGCGACCATCCGCCGCATCACGGGAGTCGTCCGCAGCCGCCGCGGCCGCGAACCGGGGAAGGATCCGTACGAAGTCATACGCCCACGCTACGCCCGCCCAGCCCCTGCTCTTGCCGACACCGTGCCGGACACCGCCCACGGCGGAAGGGGCCGTGCAGGGTCGCCCCCGCAGGGGCCGGCGGCAGCGGCGGGGCTCCCTGGACCCGTGACCCAAGGCCGCCGGCCCCGAGGAGGTGAGCCCGGAGGGGCCCCGCCCCACTCCCCGGCGGAAGCCACCGCCCACCGGACCGCACCACACCAGCACAACACAGAGCCGCGCCCTCACACAGAGCGCACCCCACCCACAGGCGCACCCCACCCACAGACGCACCCCACCCACAGACGCGCCCCCACACAGGGCCAGACCCCACGCAGAGACGCGTCCCCACCCCGACCGTCAGGTCGTCGTACGCCTCCGCCGCGCGCCCGGGCGCCGCTCGCTGGGCCGGGTGACCGGGTCGCCGGCCTCGAGCGCCGCCGCCCGGCGCCGGAGCCCGAACTCGGCGAGCGCCTCGGCGAGCTTGTGGACGGACGGCTCGGGCGCCAGGACGTCCACCCGCAGCCCGTGCTCCTCCGCGGTCTTCGCGGTCGCCGGGCCGATGCACGCGATCACGGTCACGTTGTGCGGCTTGCCGGCGATGCCGACGAGGTTCCGCACGGTCGACGACGACGTGAAGAGCACCGCGTCGAAGCCGCCGCCCTTGATCGCCTCGCGGGTCTCCGCCGGCGGGGGCGAGGCGCGCACGGTCCGGTAGGCCGTGACGTCGTCGACCTCCCACCCGAGCTCGATGAGTCCGGCGACCAGGGTTTCGGTCGCGATGTCGGCCCGCGGCAGGAAGACGCGGTCGATCGGGTCGAAGACCGGGTCGTAGGGCGGCCAGTCCTCCAGGAGGCCCGCCGCCGACTGCTCGCCGCTCGGGACGAGGTCCGGCTTCACACCGAACCGTACGAGCGCCTTCGCCGTCTGCTCGCCCACCGCCGCGACCTTGATCCCGGCGAAGGCGCGGGCGTCGAGCCCGTACTCCTCGAACTTCTCCCGCACGGCCTTGACGGCGTTGACGGAGGTGAAGGCGATCCACTCGTAGCGGCCGGTGACGAGGCCCTTGACCGCCCGCTCCATCTGCTGCGGGGTGCGCGGCGGCTCGACGGCTATGGTCGGGACCTCGCTGGGCACGGCGCCGTAGGAGCGGAGCTGCTCGGAGAGCGACGCGGCCTGCTCCTTGGTGCGCGGTATGAGGACCTTCCAGCCGAACAGCGGCTTGGACTCGAACCAGGCGAGCTGGTCGCGCTGGGCGGCGGAGCTGCGCTCGCCGACGACGGCGACGGCCGCCTGGTGGCCGTCCGGCGACGGCAGCGCCTTGGTCTGCTTCAGCACCTGGGCGATGGAGCCCAGCGTCGCGGTCCAGGTCCGCTGCCGGGTGGTCGTCCCGGCGACGGTGACGGTGAGCGGGGTGTCGGGCTTACGGCCCGCCGACACCAGTTCACCGGCCGCGGCGGCCACGGAGTCGAGCGTCGTCGACACGACGACCGTCCCGTCGGAGGCGCCGACCTCGGTCCAGCACCGCTCGCTCGCGGTCCGGGCGTCGACGAAGCGCACGTCCGTGCCCTCCGCGTCGCGCAGCGGGACACCCGCGTAGGCGGGGACGCCGACGGCGGCGGCGATGCCGGGCACGACCTCGAAGGGGATGCCCTCCGCGGCGCACGCGAGCATCTCGGCGCTCGCGTCGCCGTCGAGCCCGGGATCGCCGCTGACCGCTCGGACGACCCGCTTGCCGCCCCGCGCGGCCTCCATGACAAGATTGGCCGCATCCCTCAACACGGGGACCCCGGCGGCCATTGACGCATCGTCAACGACTGCCAGCTCAGGCGTGCTCACGCCCGCCCGCGCGTGGCCGCGTACGACATCGAGCACATCCGGCTCGGCGATCAGTACGTCAGCGCCTGACAGGGCCTCGACGGCACGCAGTGTCAGCAGCCCCGGATCACCGGGTCCGGCACCCAGGAAGGTGACGTGCCCGCACGCGGAGAACGCGGAGGAAGCCTTGGACGCAGTGGTGGGGCTCAAAGTGCTCGCTCCCCCATAAGACCGGCCGCACCCTTGGCGAGCATCTCGGACGCGAGTTCGCGACCGAGCGCGACAGCGTCGCCGTGCGACGTGGGTACGGAACCGGTGGTGGACAACTGCACCAGCGCGGAGCCGTCGGTCGTGCCGACGACGCCCCGCAGGCGCATCTCATGAACAGGCCCATCGGCCAGGAGGTCGGCCAGGGCACCCACGGGTGCGCTGCAGCCGGCCTCAAGGGCGGCGAGCAGGGACCGCTCGGCGGTCACGGCGGCCCGGGTGTGCGGGTCGTCGAGCTCGGCGAGCGTGGCGGCGAGGGCGGCGTCGGCCGCCGGGCACTCGATCGCCAGCGCGCCCTGGCCGGGAGCGGGCAGGACGGTGTCGACCGACAGGAAGTCGGTGACCTCCTCACTGCGCCCGATGCGGTTGAGCCCGGCCGCGGCGAGTACCACCGCGTCCAGCTCCCCGCTCCGGACGTAGCCGATGCGCGTGTCGACGTTCCCGCGGATGGCGACGCACTCGATCTCCCTGCCGTGGGCGCGGGCGTACGCGTTGAGCTGCGCCATGCGCCGCGGCGAACCGGTGCCCACGCGGGACCCGGCCGGAAGGTCCGCGAACCGCAGCCCGTCGCGGGCGACGAGCACGTCCCGGGGGTCCTCGCGCCGCGGGATCGCGGCGAGCGCCAGGTCGTCGGGCTGCGCGGTCGGCAGGTCCTTCAGCGAGTGGACGGCGAAGTCGACCTCGCCGGCGAGCAGCGCGTCGCGCAGCGCCGTGACGAAGACGCCGGTGCCGCCGATCTGCGCGAGGTTCTCGCGGGAGGTGTCACCGTACGTGGTGATCTCCACGAGCTCCACGGGGCGCCCGGTCAGCTGCCGCACCGCCTCCGCGACGTGCCCGGACTGGGCCATGGCGAGCTTGCTGCGCCTGGTCCCGAGCCTCAATGCCCTCTGGGCCCTCTCGGTCATACTCGCCCTCGGTTCTTAGGATCGGCGTCGTTCACGTCGGCCCGGCTGACGGAGGCGACCGTCTCCGGGTCGAGGTCGAAGAGTGTGCGCAGCGCGTCCGCGTACCCGGCGCCGCCGGGCTCGCCGGCGAGCTGCTTGACCCGGACGGTCGGCGCGTGGAGGAGCTTGTCCACCACGCGGCGCACGGTCTGGGTGATCTCGGCGCGCTGCTTGTCGTCGAGGTCCGGCAGCCGGCCTTCCAGGCGGGCCATCTCGCCGGTGACGACGTCGGCGGCCATGGTGCGCAGCGCGACGACGGTGGGGGTGATGTGGGCGGCGCGCTGGGCGGCGCCGAACGCGGCGACCTCGTCGGCGACGATGCCGCGCACCTGGTCGACGTCGGCGGCCATGGGCGCGTCGGCGGAGGCCTCGGCGAGCGACTCGATGTCGACGAGCCGGACGCCCTCCAGGCGGTGGGCGGCGGCGTCGATGTCGCGGGGCATGGCGAGGTCGAGCAGCGCGAGCGGCGCGGTACGGCCGTCCATGGCGGCCTCGACGGCCACGCCGGTGAGCACGAGGCCGGTGGCGCCGGTGCAGGAGACGACCACGTCGGCACGTGTCAGTTCGTCGCCGACGGAGGCCATGGGCACGGCGCGCGCGGCCACGCCGGTGCCTCCGGGCTCGGTCAGGATCTGTACGAGCCGTTCGGCGCGGTCGGCCGTCCGGTTGGCGATGACGATCTCGCCGACGCCGGCCCGGGCGAGCGTGGCCGCGGCCAGGGAGGACATGGATCCGGCGCCGATGACGAGCGCCCGCTTGCCCTCGGCCCAGCCGGTGACGTCGGCGCCCGCGGCGAGCTGCTGGAGCCCGAAGGTGACGAGCGACTGGCCGGCCCGGTCGATGCCGGTCTCGCTGTGGGCCCGCTTGCCGACCCGCAGGGCCTGCTGGAACAGGTCGTTCAGCAGGCGGCCGGCGGTGTGCAGTTCCTGGCCGCGCGCGAGGGCGTCCTTGATCTGGCCGAGGATCTGGCCCTCGCCGACGACCATGGAGTCGAGTCCGCAGGCGACCGAGAACAGGTGGTGGACGGCCCGGTCCTCGTAGTGCACGTAGAGGTAGGGGGTGAGCTCCTCCAGCCCGACGCCGCTGTGCTGGGCGAGCAGGGTGGACAGCTCGGCGACGCCCGCGTGGAACTTGTCCACGTCGGCGTACAGCTCGATGCGGTTGCAGGTGGCGAGGACGGCGGCCTCGGTGGCCGGTTCGGCGGCGAGGGTGTCCTGGAGGAGTTTGCCGCGCGTCTCGGCGTCGAGGGAGGCCCGCTCGAGGACGCTGACGGGGGCGCTGCGGTGGCTGAGGCCGACGACGAGGAGGCTCATGCCGGCATCACGGCGGGCATGTCCCCGTCAGGTCCCTTCCGGCCCTCGGCCTCGGCCGCGGCGGCGGCCGCCGCGGCGTCGCGCACGACCGGCGGCAGGGCCGCCTCGGCGCCGGCGCCCGGCTCCTCGCCCGCCTTGCGCTGCTCGTGGAAGGCGAGGATCTGGAGTTCGATGGAGAGGTCGA
This sequence comes from Streptomyces ficellus, assembly GCF_009739905.1. Taxonomy (NCBI): domain Bacteria; kingdom Bacillati; phylum Actinomycetota; class Actinomycetes; order Kitasatosporales; family Streptomycetaceae; genus Streptomyces; species Streptomyces ficellus. The sequence goes on from NZ_CP034279.1 coordinate 3,142,736, forward strand.
CCTTGCGCACGTCCACGCCGTCGGGCACGGACAGCACGGTCGGCGCGAAGTTGAGGATCGAGGTGACCCCGGCCGCGACGAGCCGGTCGCAGACCTGCTGCGCGGCGCCGGCGGGCGTGGCGATGACGCCGATGGAGACGCCGTTCTCGTCGACGATCCGCTCCAGGTCGTCGATGAACTGGACGGGCATGCCCGCGACCGGCCTGCCGACCATCGAGGGGTCGGCGTCGAGCAGCGCGGCGACGCGGAAGCCCCGGGAGGCGAACCCGCCGTAGTTGGCGAGGGCGGCGCCGAGGTTGCCGATGCCGACCATGACGATCGGCCAGTCCTGGGTGAGCCCCAGCTCGCGCGAGATCTGGTAGACGAGGTACTCGACGTCGTACCCGACGCCGCGGGTCCCGTACGAGCCGAGGTAGGAGAAGTCCTTGCGCAGCTTCGCGGAATTGACTCCCGCGGCCGCCGCGAGCTCCTCGGAGGAGACCGTGGGCACGGAGCGCTCCGACAGAGCGGTGAGCGCCCGCAGATACAGCGGAAGCCTGGCGACGGTGGCCTCGGGGATTCCTCGGCTACGGGTCGCCGGTCGGTGTGTTCGGCCAGTTGCCACGGTGCTCCTGCGGGATGAGCGGGGCTGCAGGCGGCCAGACGTACCCAGACCGCCCCGTCGACAGCAGGCTATGTCTTTGTGAACGCGTGCACAAAGATGGTGTCCGTTTTGTCCGGGCAAAGTGACCGGGGTCACGCGAACCGATCGCGCCATCCCGGAACCAAGGCGAACCTCAGTCCGTTCGCGTGCCGAAGGGGACAAAGCGGTACACACTCCTCATGACCACGCCCCCGAAGCGCAACAAAACGCACACGATGGTAACCGTCTTTCCGGTCACCGAGCCCGCTCGCGGACCCCCGCCCGCCCCCGGCGGGCGCCGCACCGGCGTCACCCCTCCAGCGCGCGCCGCAGCCGCCCGGCGTCCACCTTCCAGAACGTGTGCTGTTCCCCGTCCACCAGGACAACCGGAATCTGCTCCCAGTACGCCCCGTGCAGCTCCTCGTCCTGGAGGATGTCCTTCTCCTCCCACACCACGCCCGTCTCGGCGCACACCGCCCGGACCACCTCGCGCGCGTCGTCGCACAGGTGGCACCCGGGCTTCCCGATGAGGGTCACCGTCCGCGGACCGGCCTTCTTCTTCGTACGTCCGAACATGCCTCCCATTCTCCGCCCGCGTCACACCGACGCCGCACAGAGTTCACGCCATGGCGTCCCCACACGTCGGGAAGGACCGAACACAGTGGCTATGCTCACGGACATGGCCGCATTGGGATGGCTCACCCCGCACAGGCGTTCCGCCACCGCGCGCAGCGTGCTGGCGGGCGAGGCGTCGGCCGAGGCGGCGCGCAAGACCTCACGGCCGGCCCCGGAACCCCCGTTCCCCGTGCCCGGCCACGAGGACGCCGCCGCCTTCTTCGACCTCGACAACACCGTGATGCAGGGCGCCGCGATCTTCCACTTCGGCCGTGGGCTGTACAAGCGGAAGTTCTTCCAGCGCCGCGAGCTCGCCCGGTTCGCCTGGCAGCAGGCCTGGTTCCGGCTGGCCGGCGTCGAGGACCCCGAGCACATGCAGGACGCCCGCGACAGCGCGCTGTCCATCGTCCAGGGCCACCGCGTCTCCGAGCTGATGACCATCGGCGAGGAGATCTACGACGAGTACATGGCCGACCGCATCTGGCCCGGCACCCGCGCCCTCGCCCAGGCCCACCTCGACGCCGGCCAGCGGGTCTGGCTGGTCACCGCGGCCCCCGTCGAGACGGCCACCATCATCGCCCGCCGCCTGGGCCTGACCGGCGCGCTCGGCACGGTCGCCGAGTCCGTCGACGGCGTCTACACCGGCAAGCTCGTCGGCGAGCCCCTGCACGGCCCCGCCAAGGCGGAGGCCGTCCGCGCCCTGGCCGCGGCGGAGGGCCTGGACCTGGCGCGCTGCGCCGCGTACAGCGACAGCCACAACGACATCCCCATGCTGTCCCTGGTGGGCCACCCCTACGCCATCAACCCGGACGCCAAGCTGCGCCGGTACGCGCGCGAGCGCGAATGGCGGCTGCGGGACTACCGCACGGGCCGCAAGGCCGCGAAGGTCGGCATCCCGGCCGCCGCCGGCGTCGGCGCCCTCGCGGGCGGTACGGCCGCCGCGGTCGCCATGCACCGCCGCCGCCGCTGACGGCCGCCTCCCCCGCCGGACGCCCAAACCCGGCTCTTACCCGCCTCCGGCCCGCGCCAGTCGCCCCGGTCCGCACTCGGGCACAACAGATCCCGGACCCATGCACTTCTCGAAGTAATCCGATCAATATCTGGTCACCAAGTGCTACTTGATCAGCCGCGTAGACGTAACAGAAGCGACTGAATCGATGATTTGAGCAACTCGGCGTAGCGCTCCCTGCACTAAGCGTTATTCTCCTCAGACGCATACGGACCCGACGCACGTCGCTACGACGGGTGAAAGGTTCCGTACTGCACGTGATGGAAGCTCTGCCTCTGGGAGTCCCGTGTACCCACACGTCGGGGTTGACGCCTCGGGCCTGGCTACGCTCCGCGCGACGGTCCTCGACCATCTGCGCGGCTTCGTCCCCACCGCGTACGCCGTCCCGGCCTTCGCCTCACCGGCACTCGCCGGTCCTTGCTATGCCCTCGCCGACGGCGGTGCAGCCGTCGGGAGACGCGGCGGCCGGGGCGGTTCGGGCACCTCGACCACCGCCCGCCGCCCCACCGCCGACAGCGACAGCGCCCGCATGATGGAGCTGGTCGAGCGCGCCCAGGCCGGCGAGGCCGACGCGTTCGGACGGCTGTACGACCAGTACAGCGACACCGTCTACCGCTACATCTACTACCGCGTCGGCGGGAAGGCGACGGCCGAGGACCTGACCAGCGAGACGTTCCTGCGGGCCCTGCGCCGCATCTCCACCTTCACCTGGCAGGGACGCGACTTCGGCGCCTGGCTGGTCACCATCGCTCGCAACCTGGTCGCCGACCACTTCAAGTCGAGCCGATTCCGGCTGGAAGTGACCACCGGTGAAATGCTGGACGCCAACGAGGTGGAGCGCAGCCCGGAGGACTCGGTCCTGGAGTCCCTCTCGAACGCGGCCCTCCTGGAGGCGGTCCGCAAGCTCAACCCGCAGCAGCAGGAGTGCGTGACCCTGCGCTTCCTCCAGGGCCTGTCCGTCGCGGAGACCGCCCGCGTGATGGGCAAGAACGAGGGCGCGATCAAGACGCTCCAGTACCGGGCCGTCCGCACCCTGGCGCGCCTGCTCCCCGAAGACGCCCGCTGACCCCCGTCCACTTCAACTCACCGTCGGTGACGCCTCGATGACGCGCTGGTCCGATCATCTTTCGTGCGTAACCCAAGTGCCGAGCCGCTCGTTGTGCGGGATGCAGGCTCCCTGTGGTCACACCCTGACCCCGTCCACTCACTCGATCGTGTGGATGTGCTCAAGGTGTGCAACCTTCCGGACCCCCCGGGGAGTCGACCGTCATGACGAGAGGAGGTGCCGCCAGTGATCGCGAACGTATCGGCGCACCGGCGGGCGAACGCCTTCGCCCAGGCCCTGGAAGAGCAGGCGGCCGAGCAGCCCGAGGCCTCGGTCGAACCGACCGAGCAGGGTCGGCTGTTGGCCCTGGCGAACGGTCTCGGCGAGCTGCCGAGACCGGAGTTGGCCCCCGAGGTGAAGGTGGTGCAGCGGGCGCAGCTCGTCGCCGCCATGGAGGCACTGTTCGCCGAGGGCGCGGCCGGCGAGGGTGGCGCGTCCACGGGCCCTACGGTGCCGGAGCAGCGGGCGGCGAGCGGGCGGGGCGCCCACCGGGCCACCGGGCTCCGGAAGTTGCGGCCCCGCTCACGCTGGTCGAAGGGGCTCGCCGCCGGCGGGCTCACGGTCGGGGTGGCGGCGGGCGCGTTCAGCGGAGTGGCCGCTGCCAGTTCCGACGCCCTCCCCGGTGACTCGCTCTACGGACTCAAACGCGGCATGGAGGACCTCAAGCTGGGTCTGGCGGACGACGACGCCGACCGGGGCGAGATCTACCTCAACCAGGCGTCCACCCGGCTCAGCGAGGCCCGCCGCCTCATCGAGCGGGACCGGTCCGGCGCGCTGGACCACGAGTCCCTGGGCGAGATCCGGCGAGCGCTCAACGGCATGAAGCACGACGCCGCCGAGGGCCACCGGCTGCTCCTCCTGGCCTACGAGCGGGACGGCACCATCGCCCCGATGGCCACGCTCAACTCGTTCGCCCGCAGCCACCGCGAGGCGTGGAACGGCCTGCGCGACCGGCTGCCCGTCCAGCTGACCGACGTGCGGGACGAGGTGACCGACGTCTTCGACGCCATAGACGAAGAGGTCGGACCGCTGCGGTCCCAGCTGCCGCAGACCCCGGAGCGCAGCGACGGCAGGAGCTCCGGCCGCCCGGGCGCCACCGAGGACTCCTCCGGCACCCGGCCGTCCCACCAGGCCCCCTCCGCCCCGGAGAGCCGCCCCTCCGGCAGCAGCAGCAAACCCGGCCCCTCCAGCCCGGGCGCCAGCGCGACGAAGGACGACGGCCTGCTCGGCGGCAACACGGGCGGCCTGCTCGAACCGGACCCGACGACACCCCTGCCGTCCACGGGCAACTCCGGCGGCCCCACCCCGCCGCCCGCCCCGGACGTCACCATCCCGCCGATCCTGCCCGGCATCCTCCCGGGCCTGGGCATCGACGAGGAAGACGCCCGGTAGCAGCAAGGGTGACGAAAGGGTGGGTGCCCTCCCCCAGGAGGGCACCCACCCCTCGGTATGCCGCGTCAGAAGAAAACCGACCGCCGCTGCACCAGAAGCTTGGCCCCTCTTATCTGCTGCCCTCGCACCGCTCGGCCCTGGGGGCCTCACGGGCATCGGACAGCCACGCCGGACTCCGTCCGGCGGCACCCGGCCCGTCGGCGGGTACCTCCATGCCGCGTCAGAAGAAGACCGACCGCCGCTGCACCAGAAGCTTGTAGAGCGTGTGCTGGATCTGCTCCCGGACCTGGTCCGTCAGGTTGAACATCAGCATCGGGTCCTCCGCCGCCTCCGGCGGGAAGCCGTCCGTCGGGATCGGCTCACCGAACTGGATGGTCCACTTCGTCGGCAGCGGCAGCGCCCCCAGCGGGCCCAGCCAGGGGAACGTCGGCGTGACCGGGAAGTACGGAATGCCCAGCACCCGGGCCAGCGTCTTGAGGTTCCCGATCATGGGGTAGATCTCCTCCGCCCCCACGATCGAGCACGGCACGATCGGCGCACCCGCCCGCAGCGCGGTCGACACGAACCCGCCCCGGCCGAACCGCTGGAGCTTGTAGCGCTCGCCGAAGGGCTTGCCGATGCCCTTGAAGCCCTCCGGCATCACCCCGACGACCTCGCCCCGCTGGAGCAGCCGCTCCGCGTCCTCCGCGCACGCCAGCGTGTGCCCCGCCTTCCGGGCCAGCTCGTTGACGACCGGCAGCATGAACACGAGGTCGGCGGCGAGCAGCCGCAGGTGCCGCCCGGCCGGATGGTTGTCGTGCACGGCGACCTGCATCATCAGCCCGTCCAGCGGCAGCACCCCGGAGTGGTTCGCCACCACCAGCGCCCCGCCCTCGGACGGGATGTTCTCGATGCCCTTCACCTCGACGCGGAAGTAGCCCTCATAGAGCGGCCGGAGCAGCGACATCAGGACCTGGTCGGTGAGCTCCGCGTCGTAGCCGAACTCGTCGACCTCGTACTCGCCGGTGATCCGCCGCCGCAGGAACGCCAGCCCGCCCGCGAGCCGCCGCTCCCACTGTCCGGCGCCACTCGCGTCTCCGCCCGGCACCCCCGCCCCGCCGCCCCTCGCGTCTTCCACGCCGCCCGTACCGTCCGTGCCGGGCCCGGCCCCGTCCGGCGCCTCACCGGGCGGCTGGGGACCCGGCAGCGGGCTCACCGCGCCCTCGCCGTTCCGTCGCCGTGCGCCGCCGCCCAGCAGGGCACGCCGGCGCCCCGGCCTGGGGCCCGCCGCACCCGAGCGTGACCGGTCGTCGTCGAACGGAATGACCTTGGCGTCCGCCATCGTTGAATCGCGCTCCCTCTATCCCGCGCCGTGAGTCGTCTTCGCACCACCGCGGCCCGCCAGCGGCAGCCGCGACGCGGCGATCCGGTCGACCGCACCCGCGAGCACCTGCGGCGGCAGCAGGCCGGGGCCACGGCTGCGCGCGAAATCCGCGAAGGTCTCCACGGTCGTGTACTTCGGCTCGAACCCGAGCGTCTCGCGCATCTGCGCCGTACGGACCACCCGACCGTGCATCAGCAACCGGATCTGCTCCGGTGAGAAGTCGGTCACACCGGCCGTCCGCAAGGCCGTACCGACCCAGGTGATCGCCGGCAGCAGCACCGGCACCGTCGGCCGGCCCAGCCGCCTCGAGCACTGCGACAGCGTCAGCACCCCGTCACCGGCCACGTTGAACGTGCCGCTGTTGAGGGTGCCGCGCCGGGGCTCGTGCGACGCGATCCGCAGCACCTCGATGACGTCGTCCTCGTGGACGAACTGGAGCCGCGGGTCGTAGCCGAACACGGTGGGCAGCACGGGCAGCGACAGGTACTCGGCCAGCGGCGAGTCCGCGGTGGGGCCCAGGATGTTGGCGAACCGCAGGACGCACACCGCCACGTCGGGCCGTCGGCGCGCGAAGCCCCGGACGTACCCTTCCACCTCCACGGCGTCCTTCGCGAAGCCTCCGCTCGGCAGGGACTTCGGCGGTGTCGTCTCCATGAAGACGGCCGGGTCGCGCGGCGCGGAGCCGTAGACGCTCGTACTGGACTTCACCACCAGCCGGCTGACGGTCGGCGACTTCTGGCACGCGCCGAGCAGCTGCATGGTGCCGATGACGTTGGTCTCCTTGACCGCCGTCCGGCCGCCGGCGCCGAGCGGTGTCCCGGTGACGTCCAGGTGGACGACGGTGTCGACGCCGTACTCCGCGAGGACCCGCCCTATGGCGGGCTGCCGGATGTCGGCACGCACGAACTCCGCGTCCCCCAACTGGTGCGCGGGCGGCACGGCGTCCACGCCGATCACCCGCTCCACGCCGGGGTCCCGCTGCACGGCGCGGACGAACCTCCCGCCGAGCCGCCGGGCCACGCCGGTGACGAGCACGACCTTCCCCAAGATCAGCGCCTTCCGTTCGGTCCTCGCCTATGCGCCACCGTAGCGGGTGAATGGTGCGCTGTAATGACCGCCGCACCCCCGGCGGCCCCGGCCGCCCCGCCCGGCACCCCGGCACACCCGCGGAACGCGGCGGAAAAACACCGCGGCCCTCCCACCGGAACCGGTGGGAGGGCCGCGGACGGCGCACGATCAGCCGTCGCTTACTTCTTGTTGCGACGCTGAACGCGAGTGCGCTTGAGCAGCTTGCGGTGCTTCTTCTTCGCCATCCGCTTGCGCCGCTTCTTGATAACAGAGCCCACGACTACCCTCGCTCACTTCTCGGAACACCCCCGCATCAGCGGGGGATCTCGGTGCGGGGCGTCTGGGCCCACACGACCTACGTCGGCCTAGCCTACCGGCCAGAGCGCCGTCCTTGTAATCCGAGGGGTACGCAGGACTCATCCGGCGACCGCTACGCCGTCTCCACCCCCACGAAGGACTCCCTGAGGTACTCGTGAACCGCTTGCTCCGGAACCCGGAACGACCTGCCCACCCGGATCGCCGGCAGATGACCGCTGTGCACCAAGCGGTACACGGTCATCTTCGACACTCGCATCACCGAGGCGACTTCCGCCACGGTCAGGAACTTGACCTCGTTGAGAGGCCTCTCGCCAGCAGCAGCCATGACCCACCTGTACCTTCCGCCCACAACGCCCACCGGCTTCCCCTCCGGTGACTCTTCGTCGCGGTGCGCTCACTCACCAGACTAGGGGCGGGTGATACGAGTGGGGAAGAGGAGCTACCACCGGCCGCCTACTGTGACAGACACGCTCGATTGAGTACATAGCGAGTAAGCGGTCGGTAGTAAGCGGACCGCACAGCGTCATCGATCGGCACGGCCACCGACACGCGCCCCTCCGCCTCCCCGACGAACAGCGCGGGGTCGTCCGTGTCGGCCAGCCCGACGGCCTCAAAACCCAGCTGACCTGCGCCGCAGACCCATCCGTGGTCCCCGACGACCAGCTCCGGCAGCGGCCCGCCGGCGTCCGCGAGGGCCTCCAGAGCGGCCCTGACGGGGAGGGGTGAATGGGTGTGTGCGCCGGGCTCACAACCGGCGCCTTCGCCTCCGGGTTCCCGCACCAGCGCGACTCCCCGTACGTAGTCGAGTCGGTACGTACGTACGCCGAACCGGGTCGTTATGTCGACACATCGCCCCTGCGCGGGTGTGAGAACGAGACATCCGGCCGCCGACAAAGCGTCTGCGAGCCCGGCGTAGAAACCGAGCAGTCGGTGCGGGTGACCCGTCCCGATCAGCACCGGAGCCCGTCTCCGCGCCACCGCCGCGAGCCGCCCGGCGAACGCCCCGAGCGCCCTCAGCGTCCGCTCCGGGTCGATGACATCGGGCCCCGAGCGGTACGCCGGATCCCCGGAGACCCCGCACTTGTCGGCCATCAGCCGCAGCAGGTCCCGCTCGCCCCACGCCCACTGCGGATCGAGCCCCAGCGTCACCCGGGGATCCCGGGCGGCGAACAGGCGATAGCTCCGCAGGCTGTCCTCCCGCGACGTGGCCACCGGCCCGGCCAGCCTGGCCGCCAGCAAATGCGCGCGCAGCGCACCGGTACTCAACACCCTGCCGATGCTGCCGCAGCCCACCCGGCGCGGCGCCGGAACAGGGCGGACACCCCACAGTTGGCGTAACCGCCCGACGGCCCGTCCGCGAACGGACCACGCCCTACGGCAGCAGCCCCCGCAGCGGGAACGCCGCCCGGCGCGCCGCCAGCACCGCCTGGTCCAGCCGGTCCGCCGGGTCGTACCCCTCGTCCCAGCCCCGCCACGCCACCGGCCACAGCCCGTCGGTCATCCGCCCCGGACCGAGCTGCCGCGTCCGCGCGTACACCTCGTCCCGCCACGACGACGGGACCACCGACTCCGGCTCCACCGGAGCGTGCGCCGCGACGCCCACCAGATGCGTCCACGACCGCGGCACGACGTCGACGACCGCGTACCCGCCCCCGCCGAGCGCCACCCACCGCCCCTCGGCGTACTCGTGCGCCAGGTCGTGGCACGCCACCTGGACCGCCCGCTGGGCGTCCAGCGACACCGCCAGGTGCGCCAGCGGGTCCTCGAAGTGCGTGTCCGCCCCGTGCTGGGTCACCAGCACCTGCGGCCGGAAGTCCGCCAGCAGTTCGGGCACCACCGAGTGGAACGCCCGCAGCCAGCCCGCGTCGCCCGTCCCGGCCGGCAGCGCCACGTTCACCGCGCCGCCCTCGGCCGCCCCCGACGGCCCCGTCTCCTCCGGCCACCCGGTGCCCGGGAACAACGTCCGCGGATGCTCGTGCAGCGACACGGTCAGCACCCGCGGGTCGTCCCAGAACGCCGCCTGTACGCCGTCCCCGTGGTGCACGTCCACGTCCACGTACGCCACCCGCTCGGCGCCCAGCTCCAGCAGCCGCGCGATCGCCAGCGAGGCGTCGTTGTAGATGCAGAACCCGGCCGCCGAACCCGGCATCGCGTGGTGCAGTCCGCCCGCGAAGTTCACCGCGTGCGCGGCCTCTCCCCGCCACACCGCCTCGGCCGCGCCCACCGACTGCCCCGCGATCAGCGCCGACGCCTCGTGCATCCCGGCGAACGCCGGGTCGTCCAGCGTCCCCAGGCCGTACGCCTGGTCCGCCGCCCCCGGGTCCGCGGAAGCCGCCCGTACGGCCGCCACATAGTCCTCACGGTGCACGAGCCGCAGCGTCGAGTCCCCGGCCGGCTTGGCCGCCACCACCTCCACCGCACGGTCCAGCCCGTACGCCCGCACCAACCCCATGGTCAGCGCGAGCCGCACCGGATCCATCGGGTGCCCGGCCCCGAAGTCGTACCCGGTAAGTGCGTCATCCCACATCAACAGTGCGCGGCCGCTCATGCCCGCCACCGTATCGGTACGGTTCAACGGCGAACGACCGGGCATACCGCAGCGTCAGCAGCACCAGGACCAGCGGCACCGCCATGGCCCCCCGATAGCTCCACGCCTCCCCCAGGGCCCCCACCAACGGCGACCCGACCAGGAAGCCCACGTAGTTGAAGACGTTCAGCCGCGCCACCTCCGCGTCCCCGCGCGCCGCCGCGAACGTCTGCGGCACCAGCACGCTCAGCCCCAGGCCCAGCACCGTGAACCCGGCCACCCCGGCCCACGCCCCCGGCGCCGTGGCCACCACCGCGAACCCGGCCGCCGCCAGCAGCGCCCCGCCCCGCACCACGGCCACCGCCCCGAACCGCCGCACCCCGGCGTCACCCACGGCCCGCCCCAACAGGGTCGTGACCATATAGGCGTTGTACGGCACGGTCGCCAGCTCCTCCGAGCCGGCCAGCACGTCCGTCAGGTATATGGCGCTCCAGTTCGACACCGTCGAGTCCCCGATGTACGCGAACGTCATCACCAGGCACAGCGGCACCAGCACCCCGACCCGACGCCCCGACGGGCCACCCGCCCGCCGCTCCCCGTCCACGTACCACCGGCTCCCCACCCACGCGGCGGGCGCCATCACCCCCACGGCCGCCAGGTACGAGACGCCCAGCGGCACCTGCCAGTGCACAGCCGCCCACGCCAGCGACGCCCCCACGATCCCGCCCAGGCTGTACGCGGCGTGGAAACCGAGCATGATGCTGCGCCCGTACGCCTGCTGGAGGCTCACCCCAAGCATGTTCATCGACGCGTCGAGCGCCCCGACGGCCAGCCCGAACACCCCGAGTGCCACGGCCACGTGCCACAGTCGCTCGCCCGACCCCACGGCCACGAGCGACAGCAGCACCAGCGGCTGGGCCCAGCGCAACAGCGTGCTCGGCGCCACCCGCCGCACGAGCGCCCCCGCGCCCGCGCTCCCGGCACCGGCGAGGACGGGGACGGCCGCGAGGAAGGCCGGCAGCAGGGCGTCGGAGATCCCGTACCGGTTCTGCACGGCGGGGATGCGCGTCACCAGCAGCGCGAAGGTCACCCCCTGCACGAAGAAGGAGACCGCCAGCGAGCCCCGCCCACGCCGCAACCGCGCATCCGTCATGGCGGCACAGCGTAGATCTCTCAACTACCGCTGGGTAGACGGTTCACGCGAGCAGTCCGAGCAGCTGCTCCATGTCGTCGAAGTACCCGTTCGCCCCGTCCAGTCGGTCCGCCGGTGTCATGGCGGTGAACCCGTACACATCCATCCCGGCCGCCAGAGCGGCCTGGACCCCGAGCGGGCTGTCCTCCACGACGACGCACCGCTCGGGCGTCACACCCATCCGCTCGGCGGCGTGCAGGAACAGGTCGGGCGCGGGCTTGCCCCGCCCCACGTCCTGAGCGCTGAAGACCGTGTCCTCGCCGAACCACCGGTCGAGCCCGGTCTTCCAGTGGCCCACCCGGATCCGTTCGTGGCTCCCGGACGAGGCGACGCAGTACGGCACCCCTTCGGCGGCGAGTTTCTCCAGCATCTCCGGTACTCCGGCGACGGGCTCGAGTTCTCTCCTGAAGGCGGTGAACACCCGCTCGTGGAAGACGTCGTCGAAGTCCTCGGGCAACCGCCGGCCGGTCCGCTCCAGGATCAGGTCGTGCACCCGGTGCACGGCTCCGCCCATGTAGTCCCGCAGGGAGTCCTCGTACGAGGTGGGGTGCCCCAGCTCGGTCAGATAGCCCGCGAGGATCCTGTTGGAGAGGGGCTCGCTGTCGACGAGGACGCCGTCGTTGTCGAAGATGATCAGTTCATGGCGCATTACACGACTCTAAACGCAGGAAAGCCCCGCACCAGAAGGTGCGGGGCTTTCCCACAATGATTGTTCGGCGGCGTCCTACTCTCCCACAGGGTCCCCCCTGCAGTACCATCGGCGCTGAAAGGCTTAGCTTCCGGGTTCGGAATGTAACCGGGCGTTTCCCTAACGCTATGACCACCGAAACACTATGAAGATATCCGAACTACAACCAGCCACCCCAAACAGGGGGTGTGGGAGTTCGTTACTTCAGAACTAACACAGTGGACGCGAGCAACTGAGGACAAGCCCTCGGCCTATTAGTACCGGTCAACTCCACCCATTACTGGGCTTCCATATCCGGCCTATCAACCCAGTCGTCTACTGGGAGCCTTACCCTCTCAAGGAGGTGGGAATACTCATCTCGAAGCAGGCTTCCCGCTTAGATGCTTTCAGCGGTTATCCCTCCCGAACGTAGCCAACCAGCCATGCCCTTGGCAGAACAACTGGCACACCAGAGGTTCGTCCGTCCCGGTCCTCTCGTACTAGGGACAGCCCTTCTCAATATTCCTACGCGCACAGCGGATAGGGACCGAACTGTCTCACGACGTTCTAAACCCAGCTCGCGTACCGCTTTAATGGGCGAACAGCCCAACCCTTGGGACCGACTCCAGCCCCAGGATGCGACGAGCCGACATCGAGGTGCCAAACCATCCCGTCGATATGGACTCTTGGGGAAGATCAGCCTGTTATCCCCGGGGTACCTTTTATCCGTTGAGCGACGGCGCTTCCACAAGCCACCGCCGGATCACTAGTCCCGACTTTCGTCCCTGCTCGACCCGTCGGTCTCACAGTCAAGCTCCCTTGTGCACTTACACTCAACACCTGATTGCCAACCAGGCTGAGGGAACCTTTGGGCGCCTCCGTTACCCTTTAGGAGGCAACCGCCCCAGTTAAACTACCCATCAGACACTGTCCCTGATCCGGATCACGGACCCAGGTTAGACATCCAGCACGACCAGAGTGGTATTTCAACGACGACTCCACCTGAACTGGCGTCCAAGCTTCACAGTCTCCCACCTATCCTACACAAGCCGAACCGAACACCAATATCAAACTGTAGTAAAGGTCCCGGGGTCTTTCCGTCCTGCTGCGCGAAACGAGCATCTTTACTCGTAGTGCAATTTCACCGGGCCTATGGTTGAGACAGTCGAGAAGTCGTTACGCCATTCGTGCAGGTCGGAACTTACCCGACAAGGAATTTCGCTACCTTAGGATGGTTATAGTTACCACCGCCGTTTACTGGCGCTTAAGTTCTCAGCTTCGCCCCACCGAAATGGAGCTAACCGGTCCCCTTAACGTTCCAGCACCGGGCAGGCGTCAGTCCGTATACATCGCCTTACGGCTTCGCACGGACCTGTGTTTTTAGTAAACAGTCGCTTCTCGCTGGTCTCTGCGGCCACCCCCAGCTCGAGCAGCAAGTGCTCTCACCAGTGATGGCCCCCCTTCTCCCGAAGTTACGGGGGCATTTTGCCGAGTTCCTTAACCATAGTTCACCCGAACGCCTCGGTATTCTCTACCTGACCACCTGAGTCGGTTTAGGGTACGGGCCGCCATGAAACTCGCTAGAGGCTTTTCTCGACAGCATAGGATCATCCACTTCACCACAATCGGCTCGGCATCAGGTCTCAGCCTTAACGTGTGACGGATTTGCCTATCACACGGCCTACACCCTTACCCCGGGACAACCACCGCCCGGGCTGGACTACCTTCCTGCGTCACCCCATCGCTTACCTACTACAGGTCTGGTCCGTCGGCTCCACCACTTTCCTTTCCCCGAAGGGTCCGGAACGGCTTCACGGACTTAGCATCGCCTGGTTCGATATTGGGCGTTTCAAAGCGGGTACCGGAATATCAACCGGTTGTCCATCGACTACGCCTGTCGGCCTCGCCTTAGGTCCCGACTTACCCTGGGCAGATCAGCTTGACCCAGGAACCCTTAGTCAATCGGCGCACACGTTTCTCACGTGTGTATCGCTACTCATGCCTGCATTCTCACTCGTGAACCGTCCACAACTCGCTTCCGCGGCTGCTTCACCCGGCACACGACGCTCCCCTACCCATCACAGCGGGCGTTGGCCCGTATGCTGCAATGACACGACTTCGGCGGTACGCTTGAGCCCCGCTACATTGTCGGCGCGGAATCACTTGACCAGTGAGCTATTACGCACTCTTTCAAGGGTGGCTGCTTCTAAGCCAACCTCCTGGTTGTCTCTGCGACTCCACATCCTTTCCCACTTAGCGTACGCTTAGGGGCCTTAGTCGATGCTCTGGGCTGTTTCCCTCTCGACCATGGAGCTTATCCCCCACAGTCTCACTGCCGCGCTCTCACTTACCGGCATTCGGAGTTTGGCTAAGGTCAGTAACCCGGTAGGGCCCATCGCCTATCCAGTGCTCTACCTCCGGCAAGAAACACACGACGCTGCACCTAAATGCATTTCGGGGAGAACCAGCTATCACGGAGTTTGATTGGCCTTTCACCCCTAACCACAGGTCATCCCCCAGGTTTTCAACCCTGGTGGGTTCGGTCCTCCACGAAGTCTTACCTCCGCTTCAACCTGCCCATGGCTAGATCACTCCGCTTCGGGTCTTGAGCGCGCTACTAAATCGCCCTGTTCGGACTCGCTTTCGCTACGGCTTCCCCACACGGGTTAACCTCGCAACACACCGCAAACTCGCAGGCTCATTCTTCAAAAGGCACGCAGTCACGACCCATTGGGTAAACCCAATGAGCGACGCTCCCACGGCTTGTAGGCACACGGTTTCAGGTACTATTTCACTCCGCTCCCGCGGTACTTTTCACCATTCCCTCACGGTACTATCCGCTATCGGTCACCAGGGAATATTTAGGCTTAGCGGGTGGTCCCGCCAGATTCACACGGGATTTCTCGGGCCCCGTGCTACTTGGGTGTCTCTCAAACGAGCCGTTGATGTTTCAGCTACGGGGGTCTTACCCTCTACGCCGGACCTTTCGCATGTCCTTCGCCTACATCAACGGTTTCTGACTCGTCTCACAGCCGGCAGACTGTGAAAGAGAGATCCCACAACCCCGCATGCGCAACCCCTGCCGGGTATCACACGCATACGGTTTGGCCTCATCCGGTTTCGCTCGCCACTACTCCCGGAATCACGGTTGTTTTCTCTTCCTGAGGGTACTGAGATGTTTCACTTCCCCTCGTTCCCTCCACACTGCCTATGTGTTCAGCAGTGGGTGACAGCCCATGACGACTGCCGGGTTTCCCCATTCGGAAACCCCCGGATCAAAGCCTGGTTGACGGCTCCCCGGGGACTATCGTGGCCTCCCACGTCCTTCATCGGTTCCTGGTGCCAAGGCATCCACCGTGCGCCCTTAAAAACTTGGCCACAGATGCTCGCGTCCACTGTGCAGTTCTCAAGCAACGACCAGCCACCCGTCACACACCATCGAGATGGTGCTTTACCGGGGCCGGCATCGCAGAAGGGCGAGCAACGCTCGCACCCTCAGACACCCAACAGCGTGCCCGGCACGATCAGATCAGGTTCACGTTCCACGCCGAAGCAGTACTAGTGACCCTCACGAACCGTGCCGAATAATCAACGTTCCACCCATGAGCTGACCACCGTCGGACGTTTGCCGACGTAGTGGCTCTGGATTCCTTGCGGAATCTAGATGCTCCTTAGAAAGGAGGTGATCCAGCCGCACCTTCCGGTACGGCTACCTTGTTACGACTTCGTCCCAATCGCCAGTCCCACCTTCGACAGCTCCCTCCCACAAGGGGTTGGGCCACCGGCTTCGGGTGTTACCGACTTTCGTGACGTGACGGGCGGTGTGTACAAGGCCCGGGAACGTATTCACCGCAGCAATGCTGATCTGCGATTACTAGCAACTCCGACTTCATGGGGTCGAGTTGCAGACCCCAATCCGAACTGAGACCGGCTTTTTGAGATTCGCTCTGCCTCGCGGCTTCGCAGCTCTTTGTACCGGCCATTGTAGCACGTGTGCAGCCCAAGACATAAGGGGCATGATGACTTGACGTCGTCCCCACCTTCCTCCGAGTTGACCCCGGCAGTCTCCTGTGAGTCCCCATCACCCCGAAGGGCATGCTGGCAACACAGAACAAGGGTTGCGCTCGTTGCGGGACTTAACCCAACATCTCACGACACGAGCTGACGACAGCCATGCACCACCTGTATACCGACCACAAGGGGGCGACCATCTCTGGCCGTTTCCGGTATATGTCAAGCCTTGGTAAGGTTCTTCGCGTTGCGTCGAATTAAGCCACATGCTCCGCTGCTTGTGCGGGCCCCCGTCAATTCCTTTGAGTTTTAGCCTTGCGGCCGTACTCCCCAGGCGGGGAACTTAATGCGTTAGCTGCGGCACCGACGACGTGGAATGTCGCCAACACCTAGTTCCCAACGTTTACGGCGTGGACTACCAGGGTATCTAATCCTGTTCGCTCCCCACGCTTTCGCTCCTCAGCGTCAGTAATGGCCCAGAGATCCGCCTTCGCCACCGGTGTTCCTCCTGATATCTGCGCATTTCACCGCTACACCAGGAATTCCGATCTCCCCTACCACACTCTAGCCTGCCCGTATCGAATGCAGACCCGGGGTTAAGCCCCGGGCTTTCACATCCGACGTGACAAGCCGCCTACGAGCTCTTTACGCCCAATAATTCCGGACAACGCTTGCGCCCTACGTATTACCGCGGCTGCTGGCACGTAGTTAGCCGGCGCTTCTTCTGCAGGTACCGTCACTTTCGCTTCTTCCCTGCTGAAAGAGGTTTACAACCCGAAGGCCGTCATCCCTCACGCGGCGTCGCTGCATCAGGCTTTCGCCCATTGTGCAATATTCCCCACTGCTGCCTCCCGTAGGAGTCTGGGCCGTGTCTCAGTCCCAGTGTGGCCGGTCGCCCTCTCAGGCCGGCTACCCGTCGTCGCCTTGGTAGGCCATTACCCCACCAACAAGCTGATAGGCCGCGGGCTCATCCTTCACCGCCGGAGCTTTCCACCACTGAGGATGCCTTCAGTGGTCGTATCCGGTATTAGACCCCGTTTCCAGGGCTTGTCCCAGAGTGAAGGGCAGATTGCCCACGTGTTACTCACCCGTTCGCCACTAATCCCCCACCGAAGTGGGTTCATCGTTCGACTTGCATGTGTTAAGCACGCCGCCAGCGTTCGTCCTGAGCCAGGATCAAACTCTCCGTGAATGTTTACCCGTGATCGGGTTGACACTCGCGTTGAGCGGAACCGGAGGGGAGGAATAGTCCCCTCGGTTCACAGCGTCCTCGCTGTGTTTTCTTCAAAGGAACCTCGACCATCCGTTGGATGGACGGGGTATCAACTAATCTGGCGTTGATTTTTGGCACGCTGTTGAGTTCTCAAGGAACGGACGCTTCCTTTGTACTCACCCTTGCGGGCTTTCCTCCGGGCGCTTCCCTTCGGTATTTCGTGTTTCCAGCTTAGCAGATCCGTTTTCCGTTTCCGCCACCCGCTGGAGCGGGCTGCCGGGTTGTTCTTCGCTTTCGCGTTTCCCTTTCCGGCGGTTCCGACTCTATCAGATCCTTTCGGGCCTGATTCCCAGTCAGAGTGGGATGTCTTTGCGGCTGTTGGGCCGTTCCGACGAGTGAGACTTTAGCGGATTCCTCGGCTCCGACGCTAATCGGGGCTTCGCTCGTTCGAACGTGGATTCCGCATTTCGCAAAAGCGCACGGAAAGCAGGGCGACAGATGTCGCTCGCTTGGAGTGGTTCTTGCGGAATGGCTGTCCGGGGACCGACCGGGGTCGGCGCTCACGTCGGACAACCCGGAGAACACTACGGACCGGGCAGGGGCGTGTCAACCCCGGCCCGGGGCCCGGTCAGCCATTGCCGGTGGCCAGTTCTCGGCTGCGGTCGCGGGCGGCTTC
This sequence comes from Streptomyces ficellus, assembly GCF_009739905.1. Taxonomy (NCBI): domain Bacteria; kingdom Bacillati; phylum Actinomycetota; class Actinomycetes; order Kitasatosporales; family Streptomycetaceae; genus Streptomyces; species Streptomyces ficellus. The sequence goes on from NZ_CP034279.1 coordinate 3,160,514, forward strand.
GAGGGCGGCGATGAGGGCCGCGCGTACCCCGTGGTTCTCAAGCTCCCGGATGGCGCTGATGGTGGTGCCGGCCGGGGAGGTCACGGCCTCGCGGAGCTTCACGGGGTGCTCGCCGCTGTCGCGGAGCATCACCGCGGCGCCGATGGCGGCCTGGACGATCAGGTCGTGGGCCTGGGCGCGGGGCAGGCCGAGGAGGATGCCGGCGTCGGTCATCGCCTCGACGAGGAAGTAGAAGTACGCCGGGCCCGAGCCGGAGAGGGCGGTGGCGGCGTCCTGCTGGGACTCCGGGACGCGGAGGGTCTTGCCGACGCCACCGAAGATCTCCTCGGTGTGGGCGAGGTGGTCACCGGTGGCGTGGCCGCCCGCGGAGATGACGGACATCCCCTCGTCGACGAGGACGGGGGTGTTCGGCATGACGCGGACGACCGGTGTGCCGGTGGGGAGGCGTTCCTCGATGAAGGTGGTAGTGATGCCGGCCGCGGCGCTGATGACGAGGCGGTCGGGGGTGACGTGGGGGCCGAGTTCGTCGAGGAGCTTGCCCATGTCCTGGGGCTTCACGGCCAGGATGAGGGTGTCGGCGCGCTTGGCGGCCTCGGCGTTGGTGACGGTCTCGACGCCGTAGCGGGCGCGGAGTTCCTCGGCGCGGTCGGCCCTGCGGGTGGTGACGAGCAGGTGGGCGGCGGGCCAGCCGGCCCGGATCATGCCGCTGAGCAGGGCTTCACCGATCTTGCCGGTACCGAGGACTGCGACGGTCTGGGTCATGGCTCCATCCTCGCACCGGGGGCGGGGCCGGCGCGGCGGTGTCCGATGGGCGGGCGGTGTCACGCGGTGCGGCGGCGGAGGGTGGCCGCGCCGAGGACGAGGACGGCCAGGGCGCACAGGGCGACGACGAGGGCGTCGTGGACGAAGTCGGCGGTCATGTCGGTGTGCCGGAGGACCTCGTTCATCCCGTCGACCGCGTACGACATGGGCAGGACGTCGGAGAGGGTTTCGAGGGCGGGCTGCATGGTGTCGCGCGGCGTGAACAGGCCGCACAGGAGCAGCTGGGGGAAGATCACGGCCGGCATGAACTGGACCGCCTGGAACTCGGAGGCGGCGAAGGCCGAGACGAACAGTCCGAGCGCGGTTCCGAGCAGGGCGTCGAGCAGGGCCACCAGGAGGAGCAGCCAGGGGGAGCCGGTGACGGTCAGGTCGAGGATCCAGAGGGCGGTGCCGGTGGCGAGGGCGGACTGGACGACGGCGAGCAGGCCGAAGGCCAGGGCGTAACCGGCGATGAGGTCGGCCTTGGCGAGGGGCGTGGCGAGGAGGCGTTCCAGGGTGCCGGAGGTGCGTTCGCGCAGGGTGGCGATCGAGGTCACCAGGAACATGGTGATCAGCGGGAAGATGCCGAGCAGGGAGGCGCCGATGGCGTCGAAGGTGCCGGGGCTGCCGTCGAACACGTACCGGAGGAGCGTGATCATGACGACCGGGACCAGGAGCATCAGGGCGATGGTGCGGGGGTCGTGACGCAGCTGGCGCAGGACGCGGGCGGCGGTGGCGAGGACTCGGGAGGCGTTCATCGCCGGCCTTCCTGGAGGGCGTTGGCGGCGTCGACGAGGCGGAGGAAGGCCTCTTCGACGGTGGGGGTGTCGTTGCGGCGGCGCAGGGCTTCGGGGGTGTCGTCGGCGAGGATCCGGCCGTCGCGCATGAGGAGGAGGCGGTCGCAGCGCTCGGCCTCGTCCATGACGTGCGAGGAGACGAGGATCGTGGTGCCGCGGTCTGCGGCGATGTGGTGGAAGAGGTCCCACAGGTCGCGGCGGAGGACGGGGTCGAGGCCGACGGTCGGTTCGTCGAGGACGAGCAGGTCGGGGGTGCCGAGCAGGGCGACGGCGAGGGACACGCGGCTGCGCTGGCCGCCGGAGAGGTTTCCGGCGAGGGCGTCGGCGTGCGGGGTGAGGTCGACGTCGGTGATGGCGCGGGTGACGGCTTCGGCGCGGGTGTCGCGGTGGTGGCGGCCGGGGAGCAGGACGGCGGCGAAGTAGTCGAGGTTCTGCCGGACGGTGAGGTCGTCGTAGACGGACGGTGCCTGGGTGACGTAGCCGATGCGGGCGCGGAGGGTGGGGTGGCCGGCGGGGCGGCCGAGGACGTGGAGGGTGCCGGTGACCTTGGCCTGGGTGCCGGCGATGGCGCGCATGAGGGTCGACTTGCCGCAGCCGGATGGGCCGAGGAGGCCGGTGGTCCGTCCGGTCGGTACGGAGAAGTCGAGGCCGCGCAGGACGGTGCGGGGGCCGCGTACGACGGTGAGGTCCTGTGCCTCGACGGCGTGACCCGTAAAATTCACCATGTGGTGAATATGGGGTCCGCGGAAGCGGGACGTCAAGGAGGAGGGCGTCGGGGAGGACGTCGTCAGGGAGGAGGGCGGCGCCTCAGGGGCGCTGGGGCTTCTTCTTCCGGGTGGCCGGGTTGCCCGTACGGGCCGAACGGCGCTTCTCGTACCGGGCGAGGGCCGTCTCGTACTCGGAGCGCAGCAACTTCTCGCCGGGCGCCTCGGTGAGGGAGCGGAGGAAGTACGCGAGGAGGGAGCCGATGAAGCCGATCGCCTTCAGGCTGCGCAGCGCGTCCTCGCGGGCCGGGTCGGCGGGCCGGCGGGTGAAGCCCTGCCACGTCCGGCCGAAGGCGATGGAGGTGCACACGGCGAACATGACGACGAGCAGGCCGTTGACGAAGCCGCCGACGTCGGCGACGGCCAGGCCCTCGTAGGCGAACCGGAGGACGAACGCGCCCGCCACGGCCGCGGCGAGCGAGCCGGCGGCGACCCCGGCGCGCCGCAGCCCGTATCCGCCGTCGTGGCCGACCCAGGTCGTGCCGAAGAAGCGGATGGGCTCGGGCTGCGGCCCGGCCGGGGTGCTGGTGGTGCTGTCGGTACTGCTGGTGTGGTCGCTCACGGGGTCGATTATCCCCGGGCGGCCCCCTTCGCCGGTGGTGCCGGCCGTCAGGAGCAGCGAACGGCGACGTAGCCGTCGCTGCCCGTGTTCACGTAGGCGTCGGCGACCCACTGGCCGTTGCCGATGTTGTCCCAGAGGTTGGAGGTGCCGTACGGGCCGACGACCCTCGTGCCCGGCTTCTGGCAGTTGATCGGGACGCGTACGCCTTCGGGCAGGACCTTGACCAGGCCATACCCGGTGCCCGGGCCGCTGCGGACGTTGAGCCGGCAGCCGGGCGCCACCGGGTAGCGCGGCACGGCGAACGCCTCCGCCCCGGCCGCTTCCGCCCCCGCGCTCTCCGTGTTCGCCATGTTCTCCGTGGTGTTCTCGGTGGCCATACGGCCCTCCCCCGTCCGGGCGCGTACCCCGTGCACGCGCGCCGCGCGCAGGCTAACAAGCCCCAATGGCCTCGCACGCATCATCGACTAGGCTCCGTGCGTCGCGCTGGACGCGGGACGCGCGCGGACGAACACACACGGGGGTGGCGATGCCGCCGTTGCGCAGGACCGGACCGGTTCCGGAGCACCAGGGCGCCGCGGACGCTCCGGAAGCGGAGCATCCGCAATACGCCGGGCGGTACCGGCTGGAGGAGTGCCTGGGGTCGGGCGGCATGGGGGTCGTCCACCTGGCGAGGTCCGGTTCGGGGCTGCGCCTCGCGGTCAAGGTGGTCCATGCCGAGCACGCCGCGGATCCCGAGTTCAGGGCACGTTTCCGGCAGGAGGTCGCGGCCGCCCGGCGGGTCAGCGGGGCGTTCACCGCACCCGTCGTGGACGCGGACCCGGACGCCGCCCGGCCCTGGATGGCCACCCTGTTCATCGACGGGCCCACCCTCTCGGAGCGGGTGAAGCGGAACGGGCCGCTGGGCGCCGCGGAACTGCGCGGTGCCGGTGCCGGACTCGCCGAGGCGCTGCGCGACATCCACCGGGCCGGCGTGGTGCACCGCGACCTGAAGCCCAGCAACGTCCTGCTGGCCGCGGACGGGCCGAAGGTCATCGACTTCGGGATTTCGCGGCCGGCCGACAGTGACCTGCGTACGGAGACGGGGAAGCTGATCGGTACGCCGCCGTTCATGGCGCCCGAGCAGTTCCAGCGCCCGCGCGAGGTGGGACCGGCGGCCGACGTCTTCGCGATGGGCGCCGTACTGGTCCACGCGGCGACCGGGCGCGGGCCGTTCGACTCCCATTCCCCGTACGTCGTCGCCTACCAGGTCGTCCACAACGAGCCCGACCTGGCCGGCGTCCCGGAGCACCTGGTCCCGCTGCTGAGGCGCTGCCTGGCGAAGGACCCCGCGGAGCGGCCCACGGCGGACGAGGTGCTGGGCGAGCTGCGCGCCGGTGAACCCAGCGCCGCGGTTGGGCCGGGCGCCGTGGTTGGGCCGGGTGCCCCGGTCGGGCCGGGTGCCGCGGTCGCGGGCGGCACCTCGCGAACGGCCCACACCTCACGTGCCACCAGCACCCCGCGCCCCTCCGCCGCCCCTTCGCGCCGCCGCCCCCGGCTGCGCTGGGCCGCCGGGCTCACCGTGCTCGCCGCGGTGGTCACGGGCGGGGTCGTCGGGGTGAGCGGCATGGCGGACGACCCAGCCACGAGGACCGTACGAGCCCAACAGGACGGCACCGTAAGCACGTTCCGGCCCTGGTCCGTCGCCCTGGGCACCGCCGGCGGCGAGAACCGCACGCCCCTGTGCGCCGCCCCGGCCGGCCCCACGGACGCGTCCGCCCCCACCGCCCTCTACTGCACCGCCCCCGGCGTCAAGGCGGCCCGCGTCCGCCCCACCGACGGCAGCACCGCCTGGCTGATCCCGACCGACGCGACCGACGCGACCGCATCAACCGACGCGACCGAGGCGCCCGTGCTGTCGGGCGGGCTGGTCCATGTGGTGGCGCCGGGCCGGGCCCGCCTGGAGGCCCTCGCTCCGGAGACCGGCGCCACCCGGTGGAGCCGGAACGTCTCCGCGTACGCGACCGTCCTGCACGCGGGCGACACCGTGCTGCTCGTGGCGGCGGACGGGGCGGTGCGCGCGCTGGACGGTGCCACGGGCGACGAGCGCTGGCGCGGGCGGTTCGCGGCGCGCGGTGCGCAGTGGGTGGCCGGCCGCGATGCCGTGTACGCCGCGACGGCGTCACCCGACGGGGCGTCCACGCTGGTCAGGGCGGTCGACCCGGCGGACGGGCGGGTGCGGTGGACCAAGCGGACGAGCGGTGCGCTCAGTCCCGTACAGGCTTCGGAGGACGGGCTGCTGCTCCTGTCGACCGATGCCGATCTGTACACCGACGCGGTCGTGACGCTGGACGCGGACGGGCGGGCCGTCCGGCGCGTGCCGCTCACCGTCCGGGCGGACCAGGCGCAGGCGGTGAGGGCGGGCGACACGGTGTACGTGATCGGGTCGGGCGGTTCGCTCGCGGCCGTGGACACCGGCCGTGCGGCGGGCGGCGCGGGGCAGGCGCAGCGCTGGCGTCTGGAGACGGCGGTGACGCGCGCGTCCCGGCCGGTCGTGTCGGGCGGGCACCTCTACCTGGCGGCGGCCGACGGGCGGTTGCTCGCGGTGGACGCCGGGCGGGGCGTACTGCTGGGGATGACCAAGCCGCGGATGGACGGCGGCCGGTACACGTTCGCGCCGCTGCTGCCGGCGCCGGCCGTGGCGAACGGCACGGTGTTCGCCACGGCGCCCGACGGGTCGGTCTTCGCCGTGGCGGCGAAGGACCCGACCCGTTGGTGATCAGCCGAGCTTGCTGACGTCCCGGATGGCGCCCTTGTCGGCGCTGGTGGCCATCGCCGCGTACGCGCGCAGGGCCGCCGAGACCTTGCGCTCGCGGTTCTTCGGGGCGTACGCGCCGCCGAGGGCGTCACGGCGGGCGGCCAGGGTGGCGTCGTCGACGAGCAGGTCGATGCTGCGGTTGGGGATGTCGATGCGGATCCGGTCGCCGTCCTCGACGAGGGCGATCGTGCCGCCGCTGGCCGCCTCGGGGGAGGCGTGGCCGATCGACAGGCCCGACGTACCTCCGGAGAAGCGGCCGTCGGTGATCAGCGCGCAGGCCTTGCCCAGGCCCCGGCCCTTCAGATACGAGGTCGGGTAGAGCATCTCCTGCATGCCGGGGCCGCCCTTGGGGCCCTCGTAGCGGATGACGACGACGTCGCCCTCCTTGATCTCCTTCAGCAGGATCTTCTCGACGGCCTGCTCCTGCGACTCGCAGACGACGGCCGGGCCCTCGAAGGTCCAGATCGACTCGTCGACACCGGCGGTCTTCACGACGCAGCCGTCGACCGCCAGGTTGCCCTTCAGCACGGCGAGGCCGCCGTCCTTGGAGTAGGCGTGCTCGGCGGAGCGGATGCAGCCCTCGGCGGCGTCCACGTCCAGCGTGTCCCAGCGCTCGGACTGCGAGAACGCCTCGGCGGAGCGGACGCAGCCCGGGGCCGCGTGCCACAGCTCGACGGCCTCGGCCGACGGCGAACCGCCGCGCACGTCCCACGTCTTGAGCCAGTCGGCGAGGGAGGAGCTGTGGACGGAGTGCACGTCCTCGTTGAGCAGCCCGGCGCGGTGCAGCTCGCCCAGCAGGGCGGGGATGCCGCCGGCGCGGTGCACGTCCTCCATGTAGTACGTACGGTCCTTGGCGACGTTCGGCGCGACCTTGGCCAGGCAGGGCACACGGCGGGAGACGGCGTCGATCTCCGTCAGGCCGAAGGGGACGCCCGCCTCCTGGGCGGCCGCCAGCAGGTGCAGGATCGTGTTGGTGGAGCCGCCCATGGCGATGTCGAGGGCCATGGCGTTCTCGAACGCGGCGAACGTGGCGACGTTGCGCGGCAGGACGGACTCGTCGCCCCGGGCGTAGTACCGGTCGGTGAGCTCGACGACCGTGCGGGCGGCGTTCTCGTAGAGGGCGCGGCGGGCGGTGTGGGTGGCGAGCGTCGAGCCGTTGCCGGGGAGGGACAGGCCGATGGCCTCGGTCAGGCAGTTCATCGAGTTGGCGGTGAACATGCCGGAACAGGATCCGCAGGTCGGACAGGCGTTCTCCTCGATGCGGAGGATGTCGGCGTCCGAGATCTTGTCGTTGACGGCGTCGGAGATCGCGTCGACCAGGTCGAGGGTGCGGACCGTGCCGTCGACCAGGGTGGCGCGGCCGGACTCCATGGGGCCGCCGGAGACGAAGACCGTGGGGATGTTCAGGCGCAGGGCCGCGTTCAGCATGCCCGGGGTGATCTTGTCGCAGTTGGAGATGCAGATCAGGGCGTCGGCGCAGTGCGCCTCGACCATGTACTCCACACTGTCCGCGATCAGGTCGCGGGACGGCAGCGAGTACAGCATGCCGCCGTGGCCCATGGCGATGCCGTCGTCGACGGCGATCGTGTTGAACTCGCGGGGGATGCCGCCCGCCTCGGTGATCGCCTGGGAAACGATCCGGCCGACCGGCTGGAGGTGGGTGTGGCCCGGGACGAACTCGGTGAACGAGTTGGCGACCGCGATGATCGGCTTGCGGCCGATGTCCGCGCCCGGTACACCGGAGGCCCGCATAAGGGCGCGGGCGCCCGCCATGTTGCGGCCGTGGGTGACAGTGCGGGACCTCAGCTCGGGCATCGTCGCTCGCTCCGCTCGCTCCTGGGAAGGGATATGTCTCCTTCGAGCGTACGCCCCGGCTCCAAGATCTGGACAGGGTGTCCGCATACCGGGACGGCCGGCTCAGTCCGCGGGCATGTCCCGGAGGCGCTCCCCGCTCACGCCTCGGTCAGGTACCGCTGGAGCGTGGGGGCGACCGTGGCCACGATCTCGTCGGGCGTCGCGGACGCCAGCGGCTCCACCCGCACGACGTACCGGAGGATCGCGATGCCGATCATGTGCGAGGCCGCCAGCTCCGCGCGGAACTTCGGATCCGGTACGTCGAGGTCGGCGGCCACCCGCTCCAGCACCCGCCGCAGCACGAACCCGCGCAGCACCTTCGCCGCCGCCTCGTGGGTGAGCGCCGACCGGATGACCGCGAGCAGCGGGGCCCGGGTGGCCGGGTTCTCCCACACGGACAGGAAGTACCGGGCGAGCCGCTCGCCGATCCCCTCGGTGGACTCGCCGAGCACCGCCGGGACGATCAGCTCGGGCTCGAAGGAGACCTCGATGGCCGCCGCGAACACCTCGTCCTTCGTACCGAAGTAGTGGTGCACGAGCGCCGGGTCCACGCCCGCGGCCTTGGCGATGCCGCGCACCGACGTCTTGTCGTACCCGCGCTCGGCGAACTCGGCGCGGGCCGCCTCCAGGATCCTGGTCCGCGCGTCCGGGCCCTCCGCCGCCTCGGCCCTGGGCGGCCGGCCCGGCCCCCTGCGCGCCCCCGTCACCGGCGGGACCCCGCCGCGGCGCCGCCGCTCACCGGACGCGCGCCGAGGAGGCCAGGTGCAGCCGGGTGAAGGCCAGGGCCTCCGCCAGGTCGGCCTCGCGCTCGGCCGCGGACATCGCGCGCCGGGTGTTGACCTCGATCACGACATGGCCGTCGAAGGAGGAGCGCGCCAGGTGCTCCAGCAGCTCGGCGCACGGCTGCGTACCGCGCCCCGGCACCAGGTGCTCGTCCTTCGCGGAACCGCGCCCGTCGGCGAGGTGGACGTGGCCGAGCCGGTCCCCCATCCGGCCGATCATGTCCATGGCATCGCTGCGCGCGGTCGCGGTGTGCGACAGGTCGATCGTGTAGTGGCGGTAGTCGTCCTTGCTGACGTCCCACTCCGGCGCGTAGGCCAGCATCTCGCGGTCGCGGTAGCGCCACGGGTACATGTTCTCCACCGCGAAACGCACGTCCGTCTCGTCCGCCATCCGCCAGATGCCGCTGATGAAGTCCCGGGCGTACTGGCGCTGCCAGCGGAACGGCGGGTGCACGACCACCGTCGACGCGCCGAGCTTCTCCGCCGCGGCCTGCGCCCGCTGGAGCTTCACCCACGGATCGGTCGACCAGACCCGCTGGGTGATCAGCAGGCACGGCGCGTGCACGGCGAGCACCGGCACCTGGTGGTAGTCGGACAGGCGGCGCAGCGCCTCGATGTCCTGGCTGACCGGGTCGGTCCACACCATGACCTCGACACCGTCGTAGCCCAGGCGGGCAGCGATCTCGAAGGCCGTCGCCGTCGACTCCGGATAGACCGAGGCCGTCGACAGTGCGACCTTCGCATCCGGGATGCGCACCACTGATTCCGACGTTTCAGCCACGGAGGACAGACTACGGGCACCCGCTAGGCGGCCGGGAGGTGGTCCAGCCGGCGCAGGATGACTCCCTCGCGCAGAGCCCATGGGCAGATCTCCAGTTCCTCGACCCCGAACAGGTCCATCGCACCCTCCGCCACCAGGGCTCCCGCCAGCAGCTGCGGCGCCCTGCCCTCGGACACCCCGGGCAGGGCGCAGCGCTGCTCGGCGGTCATGGCGGACAGCTTGGGGACCCACTCCTCCAGTGACGTACGACTCAGTACCCGCTGTACGTACTGACCCTCGCCGGAGCCCGGGGCCCCCGCCAGCCGCGCCAGCTGCTTGAACGTCTTGGACGTGGCCACCACGTGGTCCGGCCGGCCGAAGCGGGCGAACTCACCGACCGTACGCGCTATCTGCGCCCGCACGTGGCGGCGCAGCGCCTTCACGTCGGCCGCGTCCGGCGGGTCGCCGGGCAGCCACCCGGCGGTGAGCCGGCCGGCGCCCAGCGGCAGGGACACGGCCGCGTCGGGCTCCTCGTCCATCCCGTACGCGATCTCCAGCGAACCGCCGCCGATGTCGAGCAGCAGCAGCTTCCCCGACGACCAGCCGAACCAGCGGCGGGCGGCGAGGAAGGTGAGGCGGGCCTCCTCGGCGCCGGTCAGCACCTGGAGGTCGACGCCGGTCTCCTCCTTGACCCGCTTCAGCACGGCGTCGGCGTTGGTCGCGTCGCGGATGGCGGAGGTCGCGAAGGGGAGGACCTCCTCGCAGCCCTTGTCCTCGGCGGTGCGCACCGCGTCATGGGTGATGGTGACGAGCCGCTCGACGCCGTGGGCACCGATGGAGCCGTCCGCGTCCAGCAGCTCGGCGAGCCGCAGCTCCGCCTTGTGCGAATGGGCGGGCAGCGGCCTGGCGCCCGGGTGGGCGTCCATCACCAGCAGGTGCACTGTGTTCGAACCGACGTCGAGAACTCCGAGTCTCATGACCTGAACGCTACTGCGCCTGGCGCATACGCTTGGTGTGTGCCAAAGACGAAGAAGGCGAAGTCCGCGAAGCTCACGAAGCCCGCGAAGCTTGCCGTACCGGATGTTCCCGACGAAAAGGGCCTGGACTTCCCCCGTGCGTGGGTGGAGTTCCCCGACCCGGCCGACGACGAGCAGGTCTTCCGCTGCGACCTCACGTGGCTGACGTCCCGCTGGACCTGCGTCTTCGGCAGCGGCTGCCAGGGCATCCAGGCGGGGCGCGCCGACGACGGCTGCTGCACCCTGGGCGCGCACTTCTCCGACGAGGACGACGAGGAACGCGTCGCCTCCCACGTGGCACGCCTCACGCCCGACCTGTGGCAGTTCCACGGCGAGGGCACGTCGGCCGGCGGCTGGGTGCAGCTCGACGAGGACGGCGAGCGCCAGACGCGCCGCTGGCAGGGCTCCTGCATCTTCCAGAACCGGCCCGGTTTCGCGGGCGGGGCGGGCTGCGCGCTGCACATCCTGGCGCTGCGGGAGGGCCGCGAGCCGCTGGAGACCAAGCCGGACGTCTGCTGGCAGCTGCCGGTGCGGCGTACGTACGACTGGATCGACCGCCCGGACGACACCCGGGTGCTCCAGATCTCCATCGGTGAGTACGACCGGCGCGGCTGGGGACCGGGCGGCCACGACCTGCACTGGTGGTGCACCTCGGCGACGTCGGCGCACGGGGCGGGCGAGCCGGTGTACGTGACGTACCGCCCGGAGCTGACGGAGATGATGGGCAAGGACGCGTACGACGTGCTGGTGGAGCTGTGCGAGGCCCGGCTGGCGTCGCACCTTCCGCTGGTGGCCCCGCACCCGGCGGACCCGGCCGCGCCGGTGGGGCCCGCCGCCCCGGGCGCGCCGGCGGCCCCGGGGACGGCGACGAACCCGGTGACGTAGCGCCGAATCGTTCCGGCCGGCGTCCGTCGGCGGTTCAAGGCTGCGGGGTGTCCGTCGACGGGCTCGCCGTGGGCGACGCCGTGTCCGAGGGGCTGGGGTCCGGGGACGGCGGCGGCGTCGAGGGCGCGGACGGGGTCGGTGTGGGCGTCGGGTCCGGCTGCTCCGGCTCGGTCCGGGTCGGCACCGGACTCGGGGACTGCGGCGGGGACGGCGCCGGGAAGCTCGGCTCCGGGCGCGGGCCGGGACCCGGACGGGACGCCCCGTGGCCGTCGATCTCCACCACCGCGCCCGCCGGGTCGACCCCGACGCGGGCGGTCCAGGCGCCGGCGGGTTCACGGTCGTGGTCGACCGAGACGTACACCGTGACCGACCGGCCCGGGGCGAGCGTGCCGGAGGATCGGTCGGCGTACAGCCAGGGGGCGTTCGTCCACAGGGACCAGGCCACCGGCGCACCGCCCGACGCGGTGAGCGTCAGCATCGTCGTGTCGCCGCCCGACGGCTGGGCGGACACCGTGATCCGGCCGGGGCCCGCGCGCCCGGGGGCGGTGGGCGGGGGCGTACCGGTGCTGATCACCTCGACGGACACGTGGGGCGCGCCGGGGGTGGCGGAGCGGCGCCCCGGGTCGGTCCGGGCGCTGCCCGCGTTCTCGTAGTGGTCGGCCCGGCCGTCCGGCCCGCCCGCCCCCGTGCCCGGCTCGTCCGCCTCGGCAGCGCTGACCGGGGCGCCGTCGGGGCCCTCGCTCGTCGGCGCCCCGCGGTGCGCCGCCCACAGGGCGAGCACCGGCGCGGCGACCACCGTGGCCACGACGGTCGTCGTCACCGCCCGCGCGCGCATCCGGTCGCGGCGGGCGGCGTGGTCCTTGGGGTCCAGCGGGAAACCGTCCCGCCCGAATCTCGGGCCGCCCGCCCGGGTGCGCGGGACGTGCAGCATCGCGATGTACGCCGCCGCCCGGGGCGCCTCCACGAGCGGCAGCTTCGCCGGGGTGACGGACGAGCCGGGCCAGGGCCCGACCGCCCCGGCGCGCTCGGCGGCGCGGCGGCAGCGCGGGCAGTCGTCGACGTGCCGGACGAGCTCGCGGCGCAGGGTCGCGGAGAGCAGCAGTTCGTTGTCCCCGGTGAGGCGGGCCACGGCCGGGCAGGTGCCGGTCTCGACGACGGCGAGCGCGGCGCGGGTGCGCTCCACCTCGCAGGCGGCTGCGGACAGCAGCTCGCGGGTCGCGGAGGCCTCCATGCCGAGGACGGCGGCGACGTGGGGAGCGGCCAGCTGGTGGCGCACGGCCAGTTCCAGCGCCTCGCGCTGCTCGGGCGTGGTGCCGGCCGCCTCGGGCCAGGCGAGCAGGGCCAGCTCGCGGTGGCGCTGTTCGGCCGTCCCGGGGGAGACCTGGGCGGTCGGCTGCCCGGGCGCGTGGGGCGCGGCAGGGGTCGTGCGCCCCGTGTGCGCCCCCTGGGGCCGCTGCCGGCGCCGGCGCCGCTGCTCGCCGAGCTCACGCAGGCAGGCCCACCGGGCGAGAGCGTACAGCCAGGCCCTGCGCTCCGGTTCGGCGCCGGGACACCGCCCGAACTGCCGCTCGGAGATGGCCAGTACGTCCCCCAGCACCACGGTCGCCACGTCGTGGTCGCAGAGCACGGACAGGCAGTACGTGAACAGCCCGTCGAGGTACGGCTCGTACCGCGCCGGCGGGCGCTGGGACAGGGTGCGGGGCCCGCTGCGGGGCGCGCGGCGCTGTGCCCGGTGTGCGCCGGTGGTGTGCGTAGGGGTTTCCAGCCTGCTGCTCGTCACCCGGCGACCGTAGGCAGTGGACGGCACACCCTTCGCACCCCTTCTGCAGTTTTAATCCTTACGGGTGAACGTATCCCTCAAAAGGGGACAGGAAGCGCACATTCCGCGCCGGTCACCCACCAGCGCCCCTGATGTCCCGGTCGCCACCCGAGCCCCGTGGGCGCCCGGGCGGGCGGTGTTGTCAGTGGGGCCCGCTACGGTCGTCGCATGGCTGCCCGTACGAAATCCGCCAAGGACAGGCCCTCCTACCGCTGCACCGAATGCGGCTGGACGACCGCCAAGTGGCTCGGCCGCTGCCCCGAGTGCCAGGCCTGGGGCACGGTGGAGGAGTACGGCGCGCCCGCCGTCCGCACCACCGCCGCGGGGCGCGTGTCCACCGCCGCGCTCCCCATCGGCCAGGTGGACGGCCGCCAGGCCACCGCGCGCTCCACCGGGGTGGACGAACTGGACCGCGTCCTGGGCGGCGGCCTCGTGCCCGGCGCCGTCGTGCTCCTCGCGGGCGAACCCGGCGTGGGCAAGTCCACCCTCCTCCTCGACGTCGCGGCGAAGGCGGCCAGCGACGACCACCGCACGCTGTACGTGACGGGCGAGGAGTCCGCGAGCCAGGTCCGGCTGCGCGCCGACCGCATCGGCGCGCTCAGCGACCACCTCTACCTGGCCGCCGAGACGGACCTGTCGGCCGTCCTCGGCCACCTCGACGCGGTCAAGCCGTCCCTGCTGATCCTCGACTCCGTACAGACCGTCGCCTCCCCCGAGATCGACGGCGCCCCCGGCGGCATGGCCCAGGTCCGCGAGGTCGCCGGCGCGCTCATCCGCGCCTCCAAGGAGCGGGGCATGTCCACCCTGCTGGTGGGCCACGTCACCAAGGACGGCGCCATCGCCGGCCCGCGCCTCCTGGAACACCTCGTGGACGTCGTCCTGTCCTTCGAGGGCGACCGGCACGCCCGGCTGCGGCTCGTACGGGGCGTGAAGAACCGGTACGGGGCGACGGACGAGGTCGGCTGCTTCGAACTGCACGACGAGGGCATCACCGGGCTCGCCGACCCCAGCGGGCTGTTCCTCACCCGCCGCGCCGAGGCCGTGCCCGGCACGTGCCTGACGGTCACCCTCGAAGGGCGCCGACCGCTGGTCGCGGAGGTGCAGGCGCTGACCGTCGACTCGCAGATCCCGTCACCGAGGCGCACCACGTCCGGCCTGGAGACGTCCCGCGTCTCCATGATGCTGGCCGTCCTCGAACAGCGCGGCCGCATCACCGCGCTCGGCAAGCGGGACATCTACTCGGCGACGGTCGGCGGGGTGAAGCTGTCCGAGCCCGCCGCCGACCTGGCCGTCGCGCTGGCCCTCGCCTCGGCCGCGAGCGACACCCCGCTGCCGAAGAACCTGGTCGCGATCGGCGAGGTCGGCCTCGCGGGCGAGGTCCGTCGTGTGACGGGCGTCCAGCGCCGGCTCGCCGAGGCGCACCGGCTGGGCTTCACGCACGCGCTGGTACCGGTGGACCCGGGCAAGGTTCCCGCGGGCATGAAGGTCACGGAGGTCGCCGACATGGGCGACGCGCTGCGGGTCCTCCCCCGCGCCCGCCGCCGCGCCGCCCCCGCGCCCCGGGAGGAGCCCGCGCAGGGCTGACCCCCTGCGGGGGTGGGTGCTCTTGGTTGCGCCCGGTGGGTACGGTCGGGGCCCCTCCGGGCTCACCTCCTCGCCGTCGGCGGGGCGCCCATCTACTTTTCTCGCCGTATCGCGCCGCCGATCGGCTGCGGGGGCGACCCTGCACGGCCCCTCCTCGCCGCGGTCAATCACAACCGGCCCGCAGCCGGAATACGACCCGGGCCGCGGCCGTGCAGGGTCGCCCCCGCAGCGCGCTGGCGGCGATAGATGGGTTCGAACTGTCGAGACCCAAGGCCGCCGGCGCCGAGGAGGTGAGCCCGGAGGGGCCGCGGCCCACCACCCACCGGCAGGCAACCGTCCCGCAGGGGTGCACGCAGCGGTCCGAATCGGGGCGGAGCGGACGGGAGCCCGACGGGCGTGGGCGGGGTCGCTAGACTTTGCCCAGGTCTCGCCCATCCGTACGAGCCGGAGGAGTGCAGTGGCAGCCAAGGACGGGGCAGCAGCTCCCGGAAAGTCCGGCGCGGGCTCCGGCAACGAGGCGCTGATGCGCGCCTCGCTCAGTGCCGTCGCCCCGGGTACGTCGCTGCGCGACGGACTGGAGCGCATCCTCCGCGGGAACACCGGCGGTCTCCTCGTGCTGGGCATGGACAAGACGGTCGAGTCGATGTGCACGGGCGGGTTCGTGCTGGACGTGGAGTTCACCGCGACCCGGCTGCGCGAGCTGTGCAAGCTCGACGGCGCGCTCATCCTCGACAAGGACATCACCAAGATCCTCCGCGCGGGCGTGCAGCTCGTGCCGGACGCGTCGATCCCGACGGAGGAGACCGGCACCCGTCACCGCACGGCGGACCGGGTCAGCAAGCAGTGCGGTTTCCCGGTCGTCTCCGTGTCGCAGTCGATGCGGCTGATCGCCCTGTACGTGGACGGTGAGCGCCGCGTCCTGGAGGAGTCGGCCGCGATCCTGTCGCGTGCGAATCAGGCGCTCGCCACGCTGGAGCGGTACAAGCTCCGCCTCGACGAGGTGGCCGGCACGCTCTCCGCGCTGGAGATCGAGGACCTGGTGACGGTCCGGGACGTCACGGCCGTCGCGCAGCGCCTGGAGATGGTGCGCCGGATCGCCACGGAGATCGCCGAGTACGTGGTGGAGCTCGGCACGGACGGGCGGCTGCTCGCCCTCCAGCTCGACGAGCTGATCGCGGGTGTCGAGCCCGAGCGGGAGCTCGTGGTCCGCGACTACGTACCGGAGCCGACGGCCAAGCGGTCGCGTACGGTCGCCGAGGCGCTCACGGAGCTGGACGCGCTGAGCCACGCCGAGCTGCTGGAGCTGCCGATCGTGGCGCGTGCCCTCGGTTACACGGGGTCCCCGGAGGCGCTCGACTCGGCGGTGTCTCCGCGCGGCTACCGGCTGCTGGCGAAGGTGCCGCGGCTGCCCGGCGCGATCATCGAGCGGCTCGTGGAGCACTTCGGCGGCCTGCAGAAGCTGCTCGCGGCGAGCGTGGACGACCTCCAGACCGTCGACGGGGTCGGCGAGGCGCGTGCCCGCAGCGTGCGCGAGGGACTGTCGCGGCTGGCCGAGTCGTCGATCCTGGAGCGGTACGTCTAGACCCGGCTCCCGGTCGGGCCGGGCCCCCGTCGGGCCGGGCCCCGGTCGGGCCGGGTCAGTCCTTGGTGAGGGTGAACGACGCCGGCATCACCTTCGCGCCCGGTACCGCCGCCTCGACCAGGTAGGTGCCCGGTCCGGCGGCCGGTGCGGACGGGGTCGCGCAGCGCGGTTCGCTCGGGCGGCGGTCCCATTCGACGGCGTGCGTGACGCTGCCGCGGGCGGGGACGCGCAGCAGCAGGGTGCCGGTGCCGCGCGGGCAGTCCTTCGACGACCAGACCTGGTCGGCCTCGTCGTCCTTGACGGTCAGCACGGCGGTCGTGGGCCCGAGGTCGGCCTTGCAGGTGGTGGCGGACGTGTTGCGGGCGACGAGTTCGAAGCGCGGCTTCTCGCCGGGCGCGTAACTGACCTTGGCACTGCGGAGGGTCAACTGCAGGGTGCCGGGTGCGCAGTTGGGGAGCGGGGAGTTCGCGGGGACCTGCTGTCCGGAGCCCGTGCCGCCCTGGCCGGAGACCGAGCCGGTGCCGCCCCCGTCGCCGCCGGTTCCCGCGTCCGTACCCGAACCGGTACCGCCGCCCGTGCCACCGTCCGTGCCGCCGGCACCGGGTGACGAGGTGTCGCCGTTCTTGCCGCCGTCGTCGCCGGTGCCGGCCGCCGACTCGTCGCGCCCGCCCGGCTGTTCGCTGATCGCCGGTCCGGGGCTGGACGGCCCCGGGGTGATGGTCGTGGCGGGAGCGGCTCCGTCGGAGCGGTCGCCGCCCTGGTCGCCCCGGTCGTCACCGGAGCTGACGAACCATACGATCAGCAGCGCGAGGAGCGCGACCAGGCTCGCCGCGACTGCCCTCCGTCGCCAGTAGATGGAGGAGGGAAGCGGCCCGACCGGATTGCGCAGAGATCCCACGGACGGAACTGTACGAGAGATCGACGCCAACTCCCGCCCCACCCGCCGCCTGTGCACCAAGTTTTGCCGATGATCACACTCGGAGGGCGGGGCTCGGGTCGGAGTGGGGGCCGGACGCCAGGTACCGTCCGTAGCCATGAGCCAGGACCTCTATCGCGACATCACCGACCTAGCCCACGACACCCCGGGCTGGTTGCAGCTCGTCGCCGAGCTGTGGACGGAGGCCGGTCTGCTGCTGTTCGGCGTGCTGTTCCTCGCCGGCTGGTGGCGGACGCGGACCGCCGACTCCCGGGCTCTGGCGGTGGCCGTGCTGGCCCCGCTGGGCACGGCGTTCGGTTACGTGGTCAGCGAGTTGCTGAAGTCGGTGGTGGACGAGGAGCGGCCGTGCCGGGCGGTCGCCGGGGCCGCGGCTTCGCTCGTGGAGTGCCCGCCGTACGGCGACTGGTCCTTCCCGAGCAACCACTCGGCCATCGCGGGTGCCGCCGCGGTCGCCCTGGCCCTCGCCTGGCGCGGGATCGTGTGGCTGACGGTGCCGATGGCGCTGCTGATGGCGTTCTCGCGGGTCTTCGTCGGTGTCCACTACCCGCACGACGTGGCGGCGGGTCTGGTGCTGGGCGCGCTGATGGCCGTCCTGTTCGTGAAGCTGCTGACCGGGCCGACCCGGGCGCTGGCCGATTCGATGCGGATGAGCCGGTCGGCCGTCGCCCTGTGGCTGGCCGGTGCGGGGCCCGCCGCTCGTGTGCCGGCGGCGCCGGGGGCGCCGGAACCGGCCGTGACCCGGCGGCGCCGGGAGCCGATGCACCGCCGTCCCTGAGGAACGTGCCAGGATCGGAGGTGCCATGACTGCGATCTCCTCCTCCCCCGAAGCCGGGCCCGACGCGGCCGGCCTGCACGCGCCCGTGCTGGCCTGGTTCGAGCAGAACGCCCGCGACCTCCCCTGGCGCCGCCCCGAGGCGGGCGCTTGGGGGGTGATGGTCAGCGAGTTCATGCTCCAGCAGACCCCGGTCAGCCGGGTGCTCCCGGTGTACGAGCAGTGGCTGGCCCGCTGGCCCCGCCCCGCGGACCTGGCCGCCGAGGCTCCCGGTGAGGCGGTCCGCGCCTGGGGCCGGCTCGGCTACCCGCGCCGTGCGCTGCGGTTGCACGGCGCGGCGGTCGCGATAACGGAACGGCACGGCGGTGACGTTCCGAGCGATCACGCGCACCTGCTGGCCCTGCCGGGCATCGGCGAGTACACGGCCGCGGCGGTGGCGTCGTTCGCGTACGGGCAGCGTCACGCGGTGCTGGACACCAATGTGCGGCGGGTGTTCGCGCGGGCGGTGACGGGTGTGCAGTACCCGCCGAACGCGACGACCGCCGCCGAACGGAAGCTGGCGCGGGCGCTGCTGCCCGACGACGAGGAGCGGGCGGCCCGTTGGGCGGCGGCGTCGATGGAGCTGGGCGCCCTGGTGTGCACGGCCCGGGGCGAGGACTGCGCGCGGTGCCCGATCGCGGAGTCGTGCGCGTGGCGGCTGGCGGGCAAGCCGGCCCACGACGGGCCGGCCCGGCGCGGCCAGACGTACGCGGGTACGGACCGCCAGGTGCGGGGCCGGTTGCTGGCGGTCCTGCGGGACGCGGTGACGCCGGTGGGGCAGGCCGCGCTGGACGCGGTCTGGCACGATCCGGTGCAGCGCGCCCGGGCCCTGGACGGTCTGGTGGCGGACGGGCTGGTCGAGCCGCTGGACGGCGGGCGATACCAGCTTCCGGCCGGCTGAGCCGACACCGGGATCGGGTCCGGGGTCGGGTACCGGGCCTGGGTACCGGGGCGGTGGGCGGCGGGGTCCGCGCGCCGTTCCCCGGCGTCCGGAGTGACGCTCGGTGCGTCTCCCTTTACGTAACACCATCGCTGTTACACAACCGATGGCCAGCCGTGCGTCCGCCGACGGTCTGTGCGGACAACCCCGTGACAACCGCTCCGTAGCGTCTTCCCCGTTAGGCAACAACGGGGAAAACGGGGATCGGAGGCGGTTCGGATGTCGCACGGCGAGGTGCTGGAATTCGAGGAGTACGTACGCACACGGCAGGACGCCCTGCTGCGCAGCGCCCGGCGCCTCGTCCCGGACCCGGTGGACGCCCAGGACCTGCTCCAGACGGCGCTGGCCCGTACGTACGGCCGCTGGGACGGCATAGCCGACAAGTCCCTCGCCGACGCCTACCTCCGCCGCGTGATGATCAATACGCGTACGGAGTGGTGGCGCGCCCGCAAGCTGGAGGAGGTGCCCACCGAGCAGCTGCCCGACGCGTCCGTCGACGACGCCACCGAGCAGCACGCCGACCGGGCCCTGCTGATGGACATCCTGAAGGTGCTGGCGCCCAAGCAGCGCAGCGTCGTGGTGCTGCGGCACTGGGAGCAGATGAGCACCGAGGAGACGGCCGCCGCGCTCGGCATGTCGACCGGTACGGTGAAGTCCACGCTTCACCGGGCGCTCGCCCGCCTCCGTCAGGAGCTGGAGAGCCGGGCCGTCGACGCCGACGTCCGGGCCCTGGAGCGTGACGGCCGTGCGGGGCGCGCGGACGGACGTGGCCTGGAACGGGGGCGGGAGCGGTGCGCGGCCTGAGCGCCAGAGACAGCGGGAACGGCACGAGCGGCACGAGCGGCACGGGCAGGATCCGGGCGGCGGGCACCACGGCGATGGCGGTGGCCGCCGCCGTCGGCCTGCTCACGGCCGGTTGCTCCACCGGCGGCACGGGGACCCGCGACGAGGGCGCGGCCCGGGCCGACCAGGGCACGCCGTCGAGTGCGCCGGCCCCCGCGTCGTCGGCGTCGTCGCGCATGAGGAAGGTGGACGCGGTCCAGCTGATCATGAGTGACCCGAAGGTCAGCGACCGGGTCAAGGAGGATCTGAAGCCGTGCGTGGCGGACGCCTACCCGGTGGACACCTCGTACGGGACGCTGACGGACTCTGGGGCGCCGGACGTCGTGGTGAACGTGCTGACGTGCGGGGACGCGGTGGGGGTCGGGACGTATGTGTACCGTCTCGGTGCCGCCAAGGACGACGGGAAGGGCACGGCGTACCAGAATGTCTTCTCGCTGGAGGAGCCGGCCGTGTACTCGACGATCGACCGGGGGGACCTGGTCGTCACCAAGCAGGTGTACGCGGAGGACGACCCGGTGTCGTATCCGTCCGGCGAGGACGTGATCACCTACCGGTGGGCGGGCAGCAAGTTCAGCGAGCACGACCGGGTGCACAACGAGTACAGCAAGACGGTCGGTGACGGTGAGATCGACGGCCCCGCCGAGCCGACCGCGCCCCCCAAGAACTGACCCCCGCACCTGATTCGAGAGCACGGAGAGTGGACGTCGATGGCCGAGACCCATGTCCTGTTCGTGGAGGACGACGACGTCATCCGTGAGGCCACGCAGCTCGCCCTGGAGCGGGACGGCTTCGCGGTGACGGCGATGCCGGACGGGCTGTCCGGTCTGGAGTCCTTCCGGCAGCGGCGGCCGGACATCGCGCTGCTGGACGTGATGCTGCCGGGCATGGACGGCGTGAGCCTGTGCCGGCGCATCCGTGACGAGTCGACCGTGCCGGTGATCATGCTGTCGGCCCGTGCCGACGCGATCGACGTGGTGCTGGGCCTGGAGGCCGGCGCCGACGACTACGTCACCAAGCCCTTCGACGGTGCGGTGCTGGTCGCGCGGATCCGCGCGGTGCTGCGCCGCTTCGGGCACGCGGGCGGGCCCGCGGGCACAGGCGCCGGGGACGGCGACCGTGCCGGGCACGACCAGGGCGGTGTGCTGGTCTTCGGCGAGCTGGAGGTCGACACCGACGGCATGGAGGTCCGCAGGGGCGGTGCCCCGGTGGCGCTGACGCCGACGGAGATGCGGCTGCTGCTGGAGTTCTCGTCGGCGCCGGGCACGGTGCTGTCGCGGGACAAGCTGCTGGAGCGGGTCTGGGACTACGGCTGGGGCGGCGACACGCGGGTCGTGGACGTGCACGTGCAGCGCCTGCGCACCAAGATCGGCCAGGACCGGATCGAGACGGTCCGCGGCTTCGGCTACAAGCTCAAGGCATGAGGACTCCCGCACTGCGCACCGGTGTGAGATGGAAGATCTCGATCGCCATCGCCGCCGTGGGCGCGCTGGTCGCGGTCGCGCTCAGCCTCGTCGTCCACAACGCCGCCCGGGTGTCGATGCTCGGCAACGCCCGTGACGTGCAGATGGAACGCCTGGTGTTCGCGCAGCGGATGTACGAGTCGGCCGCCAAGCCCAAGACCGACCCCAAGTTCGGGGCGAAGCTCAACGACCCGGCGCTGCCGCGCGAGCTGGACGAGCTGATGCGGGAGCGCCGGCGCGGGACGTACGTGCAGGAGCACGAGCAGGGCCCGCCGGACGTGTGGGCCGCCGTGCCGCTGGGCAACGGGGACGTCCTGTCGCTGCACAGCCAGTTCGCCAGCCGCAGCACGACGATCATGAAGGACCTGGACGAGGCGCTGATCGTCGGCTCGGTGTCGGTGGTGTTCGGCGGCTGCGCTCTGGGTGTGCTGATCGGCGGCCAGCTGTCGCGGCGGCTGCGGAAGGCGGCGACCGCGGCGGGGAAGGTCGCGCAGGGCAACACGGAGGTGCGGGTCCGGGAGGCCGTCGGCGGTGTCGTACGGGACGAGACGGACGAGCTGGCGCGGGCGGTCGACGCCCTGACGGACGCGCTGAACGAGCGGATCGAGGCGGAGCGGCGCGTCACCGCGGACATCGCGCACGAGCTGCGTACGCCGGTGACGGGGCTGCTCACGGCGGCCGAGCTGCTGCCGCCGGGCCGGCCGACGGAGCTGGTGCGGGACCGGGCGCAGGCGATGCGCACGCTGGTCGAGGACGTGCTGGAGGTGGCCCGGCTGGACAGCGCCTCGGAGCGGGCCGAGCTCCAGGAGATCGCGCTCGGGGAGTTCGTGGAGCGCAGGGTCGTCGCGCTGTACCCGGACGCGGTGGTGCGGGTGGTGCACGAGTCGTGGGTGAGCACCGATCCGCGCCGGCTGGAGCGGATACTGGGCAACCTGCTGGCGAACGCCGCCAAGCACGGCAAGGGCCCGGTCGAGGTGACGGTCGAGGGCCGGGTGCTGCGGGTCCGCGACCACGGGCCGGGGTTCCCCGAGGCGCTGCTGCGGGAGGGGCCGAGCCGTTTCCGTACGGGCGCGACCGACCGCGCCGGGCACGGCCACGGGCTGGGCCTGACCATCGCGGCGGGCCAGGCCCGGGTGCTGGGCGCCCGGCTCACCTTCCGCAACGCCGCCCCGACGGGTACGGCCCCGGGAGCGGGGGGCGCGATCGCGGTGCTGTGGCTCCCGGAGCACGCCCCGACGGCGACGGGCAGCTTCCCGATCCTCCAGCTCCCCGACACGCCCTGAGGCTTCGGTTCCGAGGTCGGTACGCCCTGACGGCGGTGACCCCGCTGTGCGCGGGGGTCACCGCCGTCGTACGTCCCGGGGGCCGGGCTTCCGGGGTCAGCCGGAGGGCGAGGTCAGACGGAGGTGTCCGCGAGCCGGCCCTCGGGGCGTGCGGGGTCCTGGTCGTCGGCGGGCGGCGCGGCCTGCGGTCCGGCGCCCTTCAGCGGGACCTCCTTGACGAAGAGGGCCGCCACGAAGGCGACGACCGCGATCGCCGCGCCCACCAGGAACGCGAGGTGCGTCCCGGACGACACGGCGAGCTGGTAGGCCTCGCGCAGCGGGTCCGGCAGCTTCTCCAGGGCCTCCGCCGTGAGCTGGGCCGACGCCTGGGTCGCCTCGCCCCCGCCGCGCTCGGCCATCTCGTCCTGCACCCGGCCGGTGAACAGCGCGCCCATGATGGCGACGCCGAAGGACGAGCCGAGCGTACGGAAGAGGGTGGTCGTGGAGGACGCGACGCCCATGTCCCGCATCTCGACGCTGTTCTGGGCGACGAGCATGGTGATCTGCATCAGGAAGCCCATGCCGGCCCCCAGCACCGCCATGTAGACGCCGGAGGTGATCCGGGAGGTGCCGGTGTCCATCTGGGCGAGCAGGAAGAGCCCGACGACCATCAGCGCGCCGCCGACGATGGGGAAGATCTTGTACTTGCCGGTGCTGGTGGTGACGCGGCCCGCGTAGAGCGAGACGACCATCATCGCGAGGAGCATCGGCAGGAGCAGCAGGCCCGAGTTGGTGGCGGACGCGCCCTGCACGGACTGCTGGTACAGCGGCAGGAAGAGCGTGGCGCCGAACATCACGAAGCCGATGAGGAAACCGATCACCGACATGAGGGTGAAGTTGCGGCTGCGGAAGATGTGCAGCGGCATGATCGGCTCGGCGGCCCGGGTCTGGACGAACAGGAAACCGGCGAGGGTGGCGACGCCGAGCGCGCTCAGTCCGACGATCATGGCCGAGCCCCAGGCGTACTCGGTGCCGCCCCAGGTGGTGACCAGGACGATCGAGGTGATGCCGATGGTCAGGAGCGCCGCACCGAGGTAGTCGATGCGGGGCTTGGTGTCGCGCCGCTGCTGGGGCAGGTGCAGTACGGCGGTGACCATGGCGAGCGCGACGGCGCCCAGCGGCAGGTTGATGTAGAAGGACCAGCGCCAGCCCCAGTGGTCGGTGATGGTGCCGCCGACCAGGGGTCCGCCGATCATGGCGAGGGCCATGACGCCGGCCATCATGCCCTGGTACTTGCCGCGCTCGCGCGGCGGGATCAGGTCGCCGATGATCGCCATGACGCCGACCATCAGGCCGCCCGCGCCCAGTCCCTGCACGGCCCGGAAGCCGATGAGCTGGCCCATGTCCTGGGCCATGCCGCTGAGCGCCGAGCCGGCGAGGAAGATGACGATCGAGGTGAGGAAGGTGCCCTTGCGGCCGTAGAGGTCGCCGAGCTTGCCCCAGATCGGGGTGGAGGCGGCGGTGGCCAGGGTGTACGCGGTGACGACCCAGGACAGGTGGGCGAGGCCGCCGAGCTCGCCGACGATCGTCGGCATGGCCGTACCGATGATCATGTTGTCCAGCATGGCCAGCAGCATCGCGATCATGAGGGCCAGGAGGACCACGCGGACGCTGCGCGGTGGTGTGTCCGGCGCGGTCACCGACGTGTCCGCGGCCGCTTCCCCGGCGTCCGCGGCCGTCTTCTCCTCCTCCGAGGTGTCCGGTGTTTTCTCCAAGGGCTCCGACATGTTCCCCCACTCCCGTTACTTACTTGCCGCCCGGCTAGTTACTAGACTGAGGGACAGTAGACCCGTCACTAGCCGGGCGTCAAGTAAGTTTCGTGGGAGCGACCATGGCCAGAGGCAACACCCGTCAGCGCATCCAGGACGTGGCCCTCGAACTCTTCGCCGAGCAGGGTTACGAGAAGACCTCGCTGCGCGAGATCTCCGAACGGCTGGAGGTCACCAAGGCGGCGCTCTACTACCACTTCAAGACCAAGGAAGAGATCCTCATCAGCCTCTTCCGCGACCTGACCCGGCCGATCGACGAGCTGATCGCCTGGGCCGGCGAGCAGCCGCGCACCCTGGAGACGAAGCAGGAGATCCTGCGCCGCTACCACGTGGCGCTCACCGGCGCGGCCCCCCTCTTCCGCTTCATGCAGGAGAACCAGGCCACCGTGCGGGACCTGAGCATCGGGGAGACGTTCAAGGAGCGCATGGTCACGCTGACGCGGCTGATCCAGGAGCCGGACTTCGCCATGGCCGACCGGGTGCGCTGCATCAGCGCGCTGTTCACCATGCACGCCGGGATGTTCTTCATGCAGCACGTCGACGGCGACCCCGAGGAGAAGCGTGATGCCGTCCTCGAGGTCGCCGTCGATCTGGTGACCAGGGCCCACCAGGGGCCCGCGCGGGGCTGAGCGTCAGATGACGACGCCCTCGGCGCGCAGGAACTTCGCCGGGTTCAGCGCGGAACCGTAGTTCGGGGTCGTACGGATCTCGAAGTGCAGGTGCGGGCCGGAGGAGTTGCCGGTGTTGCCGGACTTGGCGATGGTCTGGCCCGTCTTCACGGTCTGGCCGACGTGCACCTTGATCTTCGACAGGTGGGCGTACTGCGAGTACTGGCCGTTGGCGTGCTTGACGACGATGGCGTTGCCGTACGCCGGGCCGTCACCGCCGCCGTTCGGGCCGGCCTTCACGACGACGCCCGAGTGGGCGGCCTTGACGGTGGTGCCGACCGGCACGGCGAAGTCCTGGCCCGAGTGCTTGTGGGACCACATGGAGCCGCCCTGGTTGAAGCTGGCGGTCAGGGTGTAACCGCCGACCGGCTTGACCCAGGAGGCGGCCTTCTTGGCAGCGGCCTTCTTCGCGGCGGCGGCCTTCTTGGCGGCGTTGGCGGCGGCCGCCTTCTTCGCGGCGGCGGCCTTGGCGGCCTTCGCCTGCTGGGCGACCTTGGCCTGCGCGGCCTGGGTCTCGGCCTGGGCGGCGACGGCGGCGGCCGGGTTCGCGGCGACCGGGGTGGTCTTGCTGTCGGCGGCGAAGGCGGCACCGCCTCCGAACACCATCGACGCTCCCAGGCCGGCGGCGGCGAGAGCGACGACGGCGTTACGGCTGGGGTTGATGACGCGCTTCGACATACGGGGAAGTCCTCCAGGCAAGAACGGACCCGACGCGATGAGCACGCCGGGCGGGTTGGCTCATCCTTGGTAACCCGCGCCCCCATCTCGCCTCAAACCCCCCATCTACGACATCTGGTCGTAGTCCGGCCGGTGTGACGTGACCTCTTGACGGCGCGAGCGAACCCAGGCGGCATGCCCGATATGTCCTTAGAAAGGAAGGTTTATCCCTACAGCGGCCCCCATCACCTGGCGCTTTCCGCGGTACGCACCGCCCCCGCCGCCCCGCCCGGCCCCCTCAGCGGCCCCGGCGGTCCCGAAAACCGCGTCTCCTACCCGGCCGAATGCACTATTCCACGTAGTACCGCCCAAAACGCCTGTGCGCCTTGTCACGGAGCACCCGGCCGGCCGGGCCCCGATTCGTGACCTGGACCACGCGTTCCCGCCGGTCAGAGCGCCCCCGCACACCACCGCCGGGGGCACGCCCATGGACGCCGGACCCCACCCGTACCCGGACGAGCCCCGCCCCCGCCACCCGCCACCGCCCCGGACGGCACCCGCACGCCCCGGAACCGCCCCGCGCCCGCCCGGCGGCGCCCCCGCCCCGGGGGCCGCTCGGCGCCCGTGCCGTGACCGTCGCTCCGCGCACGCCTCCTTCCCACACCCACCGGCCTCCGCCATCCTCAGCACCATGAGCAGACACGTGATGCGCGTGACCGCCCTCGCCCTCGGGCTCGCCGGCCTTCTCACGGCGAGCAGCCTTCCCGCCGGGGCCGGACCGTCCGACACCGGCCTGAAGGGGGCCATCGACACGATCCTCAGTGATCCCCGGCTGGACGGCGCCGCGGCCGGCGTCGTCGTGGCCGACGCCGCGACCGGCGACAGCCTGTACCAGCGGAACGGGGGCGACCGCCTCATGCCCGCCTCCAACACGAAGATCGCCACCTCCGTCGCCGCCATGGCACTGCTCGGCCCCGAGTACCGGTTCCGTACGGAGGTGCTGGCCACCGCCCGGCCCAAGGGGGGCGTCCTCCGCGGCGACCTGTACCTGCGCGGCACGGGCGACCCGACCACGCTCGCCAGGGACTACGACGCCCTGGCCGCACGGGTCGCCGCGGCGGGGGTGCGGCGGGTGGCCGGCCGGCTGGTCGCCGACGACACCCGTTTCGACGACAACCGGCTGGGCCGCTCCTGGGCGGCGGACGACGAGTCGTCGTACTACTCGGCGCAGATCTCGCCGCTCACGGTCGCTCCGGACACCGACTACGACTCCGGCACCGTGATTGTCGAGGCGTCCCCGGCGCCCCGGGCCGGCGCGAAACCGCTCGTCGCGCTGACTCCCGCCACCCGCTACGTACGCGTCGACAACCGCGCCACCACCGTTCCCGCCGGGCGGCCCGGCACGCTCACCGTGGAGCGGGCCCACGGCACGAACACGATCACCGTGAAGGGCGAGATCCCCGTCCAGGGCACCCCCACCAAGGAGTGGATCACCGTCCAGGAGCCGACCGGGTACGCGGCCGCCGTCTTCGCCGACGCGCTCGCCGCCCATGGCGTACGGGTCACCGGCCCGGCCCGGCTGGGCGTGGCCACGCCGTCCGCCGCGAAACCGCTCGCCGTGCACACGTCCATGCCGCTCAAGGACCTCATGCGGCCGTTCATGAAGCTGTCCAACAACATGCACGCCGAGGCCCTCACCAAGACGATCGGCCACCAGGTGGAGGGCAGGGGCACCTGGAGCGCGGGCCTCGCCGCCGTCGACGCGTACCTGCGTCAGGAGGACGTCGAGACGGCCACGATCCGCCAGGTCGACGGCTCGGGACTGTCCCGGATGAACCTCTTCCCCGCCGCCCAGCTGGCCCGCCTGCTCGTCGCGGTCCAGGACGCCCCCTGGTACGCCGACTGGCACGCGTCGCTCCCGGTCGCCTGCGCCCCGGACCGCGCGGAGGGCGGCACCCTGCGCAGCCGGATGTGCGGCACCCCGGCCGCCCTCAACGCCCGCGCGAAGACGGGCTCGCTCACCGGCGCGTCCGCCCTGTCCGGGTACGTCACGGACGCCGGCGGGCGGCTCCTCGTCTACTCCGTCGTCCTCAACAACCACCTGGCGTCGTCGGTCAAGAGCATCGAGGACGCCATCGTGGTCACCCTGGCCCGCTCCGACACGGCCGCGAACACGATCCGTCCGGCGGCCCCGCAGCGCGCCCGGTCCGCGGAACCGTCCGCCGGCCTCGAATGCTCCTGGCGCAAGCCCCAGCCCTGCTGACTCGGCATCGCTGACAACGCGAAAAGGGACCGCCCCAAGGGGCGGCCCCTTCTCGTTCAGCGGTGGTTACCGCCTACGCGTCCTTCGACAGGTTCGGACCGGCACCGCCGGCGGCCTGCTCGATCGGAGGGACGTCCGGCAGAGCGGCCTTCTCCTCGCCGCGGAAGGTGAACTTCTTCTCCTCACCCTCGCCCTCGGTGTCCACGACCACGATGTGACCGGGGCGCAGCTCGCCGAAGAGGATCTTCTCCGACAGCACGTCCTCGATCTCGCGCTGGATCGTCCGGCGCAGCGGCCGGGCGCCCATCACCGGGTCGTAGCCGTGCTTGGCGAGGAGCTCCTTGGCGGAACCGCTGAGCTCGATGCCCATGTCGCGGTCCTTCAGGCGCTCGTCCACCTTGGCGATCATCAGGTCGACGATCTGGATGATGTCTTCCTGGCTGAGCTGGTGGAAGACGACCGTGTCGTCGACGCGGTTGAGGAACTCGGGCCGGAAGTGCTGCTTCAGCTCTTCGTTGACCTTCGCCTTCATCCGGTCGTAACCGGTCTTGACGTCGCCCTGCGCCGCGAAGCCCAGGTTGAAGCCCTTGGAGATGTCCCGGGTCCCGAGGTTGGTCGTCATGATGATGACCGTGTTCTTGAAGTCCACGACCCGGCCCTGGGAGTCGGTCAGGCGACCGTCCTCCAGGATCTGGAGAAGGGAATTGAAGATATCGGGGTGGGCCTTCTCGACCTCGTCGAAGAGGACGACGGAGAACGGCTTGCGGCGCACCTTCTCGGTGAGCTGGCCGCCCTCCTCGTAACCCACGTATCCGGGCGGGGAGCCGAAGAGCCGGGAAACCGTGTGCTTCTCGCTGAACTCCGACATGTCGAGGGAGATCATCGCGTCCTCGTCGCCGAAGAGGAATTCGGCGAGCGTCTTGGACAGCTCGGTCTTACCGACGCCCGAGGGGCCGGCGAAGATGAACGAGCCGCCGGGGCGCTTCGGGTCCTTCAGGCCGGCACGCGTACGGCGGATCGCCTGCGACAGGGCCTTGATGGCGTCCTTCTGCCCGATGACGCGCTTGTGGAGCTCGTCCTCCATGCGCAGCAGACGCGAGGACTCCTCCTCGGTCAGCTTGAAGACCGGGATGCCGGTGGCGGTCGCGAGGACCTCGGCGATCAGCTCGCCGTCGACCTCGGCGACGACGTCCATGTCGCCGGCCTTCCACTCCTTCTCCCGCTTGGCCTTCGCCGCCAGCAGCTGCTTCTCCTTGTCGCGGAGGGACGCTGCCTTCTCGAAGTCCTGAGAGTCGATCGCGGACTCCTTGTCCCGGCGGACGCCGGCGATCTTCTCGTCGAACTCGCGGAGGTCCGGCGGCGCGGTCATCCGGCGGATGCGCATCCGGGAACCGGCCTCGTCGATCAGGTCGATCGCCTTGTCCGGCAGGAAGCGGTCGGAGATGTACCGGTCGGCCAGCGTGGCGGCCTGGACCAGCGCCTCGTCCGTGATGGAGACGCGGTGGTGGGCCTCGTACCGGTCGCGCAGACCCTTGAGGATCTCGATGGTGTGCGGCAGGGACGGCTCCGCGACCTGGATGGGCTGGAAGCGGCGCTCCAGGGCCGCGTCCTTCTCCAGGTACTTGCGGTACTCGTCGAGCGTGGTGGCGCCGATGGTCTGGAGCTCACCGCGGGCCAGCATCGGCTTGAGGATGCTGGCGGCGTCGATCGCGCCCTCGGCGGCGCCCGCACCCACGAGGGTGTGGAGCTCGTCGATGAACAGGATGATGTCGCCGCGGGTGCGGATCTCCTTGAGGACCTTCTTCAGGCGCTCCTCGAAGTCACCGCGGTAGCGGGAGCCGGCGACCAGCGCGCCCAGGTCGAGGGTGTAGAGGTGCTTGTCCTTGAGGGTCTCGGGCACCTCGCCCTTGACGATGGCCTGCGCCAGGCCCTCGACGACGGCCGTCTTGCCGACGCCGGGCTCGCCGATGAGGACCGGGTTGTTCTTGGTGCGGCGGGACAGCACCTGCATGACCCGCTCGATCTCCTTCTCGCGCCCGATGACCGGGTCGAGCTTGGACTCACGAGCGGCCTGGGTGAGGTTCCGGCCGAACTGGTCGAGGACCAGGGACGTCGAGGGGGTGCCCTCGGCAGGGCCGCCGGCGGTGGCGGCTTCCTTGCCCTGGTAGCCGGAGAGCAGCTGGATGACCTGCTGCCGCACCCGGTTGAGATCGGCGCCCAGCTTCACGAGGACCTGGGCGGCGACGCCCTCGCCCTCGCGGATCAGGCCGAGCAGGATGTGCTCGGTGCCGATGTAGTTGTGGCCGAGCTGGAGGGCCTCTCGGAGCGACAGCTCCAGGACCTTCTTGGCACGGGGCGTGAAGGGGATGTGCCCGGACGGGGCCTGCTGGCCCTGGCCGATGATCTCCTCCACCTGCTGGCGGACCGCCTCGAGCGAAATCCCGAGGCTCTCCAGGGCCTTAGCGGCGACACCCTCACCCTCGTGGATAAGGCCCAGGAGGATGTGCTCGGTGCCGATGTAGTTGTGGTTGAGCATCCGGGCTTCTTCCTGAGCCAGGACGACAACCCGCCGCGCGCGGTCGGTGAACCTCTCGAACATCGTTAATCGCTCCTCAGAGCGGTCAGGCAGTAAGGGGTCGGTCCCCTCCCTGTCCTTCCGCAGCTTAGTCCCGCAAGCGGGGACCGCTCATTCCAACTGCCGACACCCGTCTCTGGCCTCCTGACCCGAACGCCGACAAATGCTCCAACCCAATGGTCCGAGACGATGTTCCCGCAGGCCAGGCACTTACCCGTAACGGCACTACGCCGATGGCGAACGTGAGACGCCAGATCCTGCGTGTCGCCCCGCCACCACTAGGAATGTCTTACCCGTAAGCACTGACACTCCATGCGGCGCACCCCGGTTCCCTCAGCTACGGGCGAACACCCTTGCGCTCCCCCACACCCGTCGCACACCCACGCCGGACACGCAGAGTAGTAGTGGGCGCACCTTCCGTAACCTGGCGGAGTGGTCGCGAGTTCCCCGGGCATGGCCCTCACCGTGCGCGTCCCGTCGCCCCGTTCACCGTCCGGCCGTCACGGCGTCGCGTGGTGGTACGAGCACGAACTCGGCTGGGCGACCGCCGAGCGGGCCGCCGGGGAGCCGGTCGCGCTGCGCACGGGGCTGCGCTTCGACGTCCTGGACCTGCCGGCCGCCGCCGGGGTCGCCGTGCTGCGGCGGCTCGGGGGCGGGTGGCCCGTCGCGGTCGAGGGGCGGCGGATGCGGATGCTGGTCGCCGCGGGGGCCGCGGACGAGCTGCCGGGGCTGCTCGACTGGCTGGAGTGGGGCGGCATCGCCCTCGACCTCGTCGCCCTGGGCGCCGGCGACCGGACGACCGCTCCGATTCCCCCAGGATGGAGCGGGTCCGGCTCGTCCGGCGGCGCCGCGTGGCTGCGTCCCCCCGAGCCCGGGCGCGAAGTGGAGCCGACGCTGCCGGCCATGCCGGCCGTGGGAGGCGGCGCCGACGCCCCCTGCCTCGTGCGACTCGTGGACACGGCGGCATCGGAATGCCACCGGGTCCGTCTGCTGGGTGCCGGCCGCACTCAGCGGTTGGCGTCCTCGTAAGCCTGCTTGATGTCGGCGGGCACGCGGCCGCGGTCGTTCACGTTGTAACCGTTCTCCTTGGCCCACGCGCGGATCTTCGCGGTGTCGGGGCTGCCGCCGGCGGCCGCCCGGCCCTTGCCGCGCCCGGCCGAGGCACGGCCACCGGTACGACGGCCGCTCTTGGTGTACGGCTCGAGCAGCCCGCGCAGCTTGTCCGCATTGGCGGTGGTGAGGTCGATCTCGTAGGTCTTGCCGTCCAGAGCGAACGTCACCGTCTCGTCCGCCTCGCCACCGTCGAGGTCGTCGACAAGAAGGACCTGAACCTTCTGTGCCACCGGATTTCCTTTCATCGAAAATGCAGTACGCGGAAAGGAAACCGCTTTTCCCTGGAAAACACAAACCCCTGGGAGAGGTTCAGAACCCCGAGAGCGCGGGAAACGTACGCGATTCGGACATAGGGTGCCGGGTTCAGATCACAGGTGCAGAAGCATCCGGCTGTTGCCCAAGGTGTTCGGCTTCACTCGTTCGAGACCGAGGAACTCGGCGACGCCCTCGTCATAGGAACGGAGGAGCTCGCTGTAGACATCTCCGTCGACCGGGGTCTCCCCGATCTCGACGAAGCCGTGCTTCGCGAAGAAGTCGACTTCGAAGGTCAGGCAGAAAACCCGGCGGACCCCGAGCCAGCGGGCGGTGTGCAGCAACTTGTCGAGCACGTGATGCCCGATGCCGGCGCCCTTGAAGTCGGGATCCGTCGCGAGAGTACGCACTTCGGCGAGGTCTTCCCACATCACGTGCAGCGCGCCGCAGCCGACGACGGTGCCGTCCTCGTCGCGTTCCGCGACCCAGAACTCCTGGATGTCCTCGTAAAGCGTCACCGGTGCTTTGTCGAGCAGGATGCCTTCGCTGACGTACGGATCGACGAGCCGGCGGATCGCCTGCACATCACTGGTCCGGGCCCGGCGCACGGTGACGGCTTTCACGGGACCGGAGGGCGGTTGCCCGGCGGGCGAAGAGGAGGAGGACGACATGCCTGGACGCTATCGCCCCGCCGCGGCCTCTCCCCCGGCGGCCCGGCCCTCTTCGGCTTCTTCCGGGGGTTCTTCGCCGCCCTGTTCGGGAGTGTCCCGTTGCACGATGCGGACCGCGTCGTTGAGTGCCTCTCGCTGCTCCGCCGACATCATGCCGAAGAAGGCGACGAGCGCGGCGGCGGGGTTGTCGCTCTTCGACCAGGCTTCGTTCATCAGTGCGGCCGAGTAGGCGGCGCGGGTGGAGACCGCCGTATATCGATAGGCGCGGCCCGAGACTTCCCGGCGCACCCAGCCCTTCTGATGGAGATTGTCCATTACGGTCATGACGGTGGTGTAGGCGATGGAGCGTTCCTGCTGGAGATCCTCCAGGACTTCCCGGACGGTGACGGGCCGGTTCCATTGCCAGACGCGCGTCATGACGGCGTCTTCGAGCTCTCCCAATTGACGGGGCACATCTTCACCATAGTGGGAGATGTCGGAATAACTGGCTATTGACGGACCAAAAAGGGCGTACGACGGATGTGGTCGTACGCCCTCGGTGCGCTGTCCCGGCCGGTCAGGCCTGGCCGGGCGTGGCGCTTCCGTCGGCCTGGCGGGTGGTCTCGGCGCGGGCGAGCGCCGCGTCCACGGCCGCGTCCTCCTTGGCCTTGTTGGGGCCGCCCTGGCTCTTGACGATCGTCACCACGAGGCCGATGAAGAAGGCGGCCATCACCACGGGGGGCAGGAGCGCGGATACGTATTCCATGACACCAGGGTAGCTAGCCGGCCGCCCGTTCCTCGGGCGGGGGCGGCGCGGCGGGGCGCCGGCGGGGCGGGAACACCTCGGACGGCTTGGGCACCGGGCGGTCCGTCGGCGCCGGGCCGGGCTTGGGCGGGGCGGGCCTGGGCTTCGGCTCCTCCGACCCGCCGTCGCGCCCGCCCGCCAGGGCGAGCAGCCGGGTGCGCGGCCCGGGCGTGACGTGCCGGCCGGCGAGCCTCGCCCGTACGGAGTGCTCGGCGAGCGTCCGGCACCGCTCCAGCAGGGCGGCGCCGACGGGTGTACCGCGCAGGGTGCGCAGTGCGGCGAGGTCCTCGGGGCGGGGGTCGTATCCGGCGGCGAGGGCGTCCTGGAGCAGCTCCAGGTACCCGGCCGCCGAGCCGGGCAGCGCGTCGCGGTAGCGGGCGAGGTCGGCGAGGAGGAAGGCCCGCATCCGGCCGGCCTCGCGGACCGCCTCGTCCACGGAGCCGGCGAGTCGCAGGCAGTCCTGCACGTCTTCGTCGTCGAGGGGCGTGGGGTGGAGGGCATGGGCGAGGGCGCGTCGGAGCACACGCAGCTCGTCTGCGCCGAACGCCAGGCCGCCGCGGGATCCGTATGGCGTGGGCATGGTCCGACGATACGGTCTAATCAGACAAAATTCGTTTACCAACCCAATCCGGGCGCGTTGCCCCACCCACCGCCCCGCAGCCGGCGACGCACCGGGGGTGGGGCCGTGCCCACCACCCACCGGGGGCCACTGGGACAACGCACCGCCCCGCAGGCGAACCGAGAATAGGCACCGCCCCAGTCCCGTTGTGCCCACCCGTCCCGCCCCAGCGGGACGACTGCCCACAACGAGACCGGCGGGACGACTGCCCACAACGGGGCGGCGGGGTGGGAGCCCCAGCGGACGATGGCGCACAACGGGTGGGCGGCGCGCAGCGCTACATGCGGGCGATGTTGCGTTCGTAGACCAGGCGGAGGCCGATCAGGGTGAGCCAGGGCTCGTGTTCGTCGATCTCCCGGGCCTCGCCCAGGACCATCGGTGCCAGCCCGCCCGTGGCGATGACCCTGACCTCCGACGGGTCGCCGTCGCGGCCGACGAGTTCGCGTTTCATGCGGCTGACGATGCCGTCGACCTGGCCGGCGAAGCCGTACACGATGCCCGCCTGCATCGCCTCGACCGTGTTCTTGCCGATCACGCTCCGCGGGCGGGCCAGTTCGATCTTGCGGAGCTGGGCGCCGCGTACGCCGAGGGCTTCGACGGAGATCTCGATGCCCGGGGCGATCACGCCGCCGATGTACTCGCCGCGCACGCTGATGGGGTCGAACGTCGTCGCCGTGCCGAAGTCGACGACGATCGCCGGGCCGCCGTAGAGCTCGCTCGCGGCGACCGCGTTGACGATGCGGTCGGCGCCGACCTCCTTGGGGTTGTCGGTGAGGATCGGCACGCCGGTCTTGATGCCGGGCTCGACGAGGACGGAGGGGACGTCGCCGTAGTAGCGGCGGGTGACCTCGCGCAGTTCGTGCAGCACGGAGGGGACGGTCGAGCAGATGGCGATGCCCTCGATGCCGTCGCCCAGCTCGTCGCCGAGGAGCGGGTGCATGCCCATCAGCCCCTGGAGGAGCACGGCCAGCTCGTCGGCGGTGCGGCGGGGGTCGGTGGAGATGCGCCAGTGCTCGACGATCTCCGCGCCGTCGAACAGCCCGAGGACGGTGTGGGTGTTGCCCGCGTCGATCGTGAGCAGCATCAGCCCTGGTCCGCCTCTCGGAGGTCGAGGCCGATGTCGAGGATCGGGGAGGAGTGGGTCAGCGCGCCGACCGCGAGGTAGTCGACGCCGGTCGAGGCGTAGGCGGCGGCGTTCTCCAGGGTGAGGCGGCCGGACGACTCCAGGACGGCCCGTCCGGCGACGAGGGTGACGGCCTCCTCCGTCTCGGCGGGGCTGAAGTTGTCGAGGAGGATCAGGTCGGCGCCCGCGTCGAGGACTTCGCGGACCTGGTGGAGGGTGTCGACCTCGACCTCGATGGGGAGGTCGGGGAAGGCGTCCCGTACGGCCTTGAAGGCCTGGGCGACGCCGCCGGCGGCGATGACGTGGTTGTCCTTGACGAGCGCCGCGTCGGACAGCGACATGCGGTGGTTGACGCCGCCGCCGCAGCGCACCGCGTACTTCTCCAGGGCGCGCAGGCCGGGCGTGGTCTTGCGGGTGTCGCGGACCTTCGCCTTGTGGCCCTCCAGGGCGTCGGCCCACGCGCGCGTGGCGGTGGCGATGCCGGACAGGCGGCACATGATGTTGAGGGCGCTGCGCTCGCCGGTGAGCAGGTCGCGGGTGCGGGTGGTGACCGACAGCAGCTTCTGGCCTGCTTCGACGCGGTCGCCGTCCGCCACGTGCCGTTCGACCGCGAACTCCTCGGTGCAGACGACCGACAGGATGGCCTCGGCGATGTGGATGCCGGCGACGACGCCCGCCTCGCGGGCGGTGAAGTCACCGGTGGCGACGGCGTCGTCGGGGACGGTCGCGGCGGACGTCACGTCGACTCCGCCGTCGAGGTCCTCCTCGATGGCGCGGTACGCCACGTCCTCGACGAGCACGGGGTCGAGGCCGGCGTTCACCAGGAGCGCGGCGAGCGCGGGGTCGAGCCCGCACTCGTAGACCTCGTCGCCGTCGCCGCCGCAGCCGCAACCGTCGCCGCAGCCGCCCGCGGCCTGGTCGGCCGGGGCGCTGATGTTGATCAGGGGTACGTCCACGGGCTGCGGGCGTTCTTCGGGCGTGCTCACGGTTACGGCTCCCTGGGGGCGTCGGCGTCGGTCGGGGGGAAGTCTTGGGTGTCGGTGGAGCGGACGTCCAGGGTCCGGTCCGGGCCGAGGCGTACGACGAGGTGGCGGCGCCAGTCGGCGTCGTCGCGGTCGGGGCGGTCCTCGCGCCAGTGGCAGCCGCGGGTCTCCTCGCGGCGGCGGGCGGCGGCGACGAGGACGCGGGCGACGCACAGCAGGTTGGTGGTCTCCCAGGACTCCACACCGGGCTCGGCGGCCTTGTTCCCGTCCGGGCCGTCGTTCAGCGCCTCGGCGTACACGGCGTCCAGGGCGGCTGCGGCGTCGGCGAGGCTGGCCTCGGAGCGCAGCACCCCGGCGCCGGTGGTCATGACGTGCTGGACGCGGGCGCGGGCGTCGGGGTCGAGGAGCGGCAGGACGGTGGGCGCCGGGTGCGGTACGGGGTCGCCCGCGCGGGCCGGGGAGGCGGCGATGTCGTCGGCGATGCGCTCGGCGAAGACGAGGCCCTCGAGGAGGGAGTTGGAGGCGAGCCGGTTCGCGCCGTGGACGCCCGTGCAGGCGACCTCGCCGCAGGCGTACAGGCCGGGCACGGTGGTGCGGCCGTGGAGGTCGGTGCGGACGCCGCCGGAGGCGTAGTGGGCGGCGGGGGCGACCGGGATGGGCTCGGTGACCGGGTCGATGCCGTGGGCGCGGCAGGCGGCGAGGATCGTGGGGAAGCGGGACGCCCACATGTCGGCGCCGAAGTGCCGGGCGTCCAGGTACATGTGCCGGGCGCCCTGTTCGCGCATGCGGCGCATGATGCCCTTGGCGACGATGTCGCGCGGGGCGAGTTCGGCGAGTTCGTGCTGCCCGGCCATGAACCGGACGCCGTCGGCGTCGACGAGGTGGGCGCCCTCTCCGCGTACCGCCTCCGAGACCAGCGGCTGCTGGCCCTGGGCGTCCGGTCCGAGGAAGAGGACCGTCGGGTGGAACTGGACGAACTCCAGGTCGCTGACCTCCGCGCCGGCGCGCAGCGCGAGGGCGACGCCGTCGCCGGTGGAGACGGCCGGGTTGGTGGTGGCGGAGAAGACCTGGCCCATGCCGCCGGTGGCGAGGACGACGGCGGGCGCGTGGACGGCGCCGACGCCGTCGTGCTGGCCCTCGCCCATGACGTGCAGGGTGACGCCGGCGGTGCGGCCGTCGGCGTCGGTGAGGAGGTCGAGGACGAGCGCGTTCTCGATGGTGCGTACGGCGCGGTCGCGGACGGCGTCGACGAGGGCGCGGGAGATCTCGGCGCCGGTCGCGTCGCCGCCCGCGTGCGCGATGCGGCGGCGGTGGTGGCCGCCTTCGCGGGTGAGTTCGATGGTGCCGGCCGCGTCGGTGTCGAAGCGGGCGCCGGTGTCGATCAGGCGGCGTACCGCGTCGGGGCCCTCGGTGACCAGCAGGCGTACGGCCTCCTCGTCGCACAGGCCCGCGCCGGCGACGAGCGTGTCGTCGAGGTGCTGTTCGGGGGTGTCGCCGTCGCCGAGGGCCGCCGCGATGCCGCCCTGCGCCCAGCGGGTGGAGCCGTCGTCGAGGCGGGCCTTGGTGACGACGACGGTACGCAGCCCGGCGGCCGTGCAGCGCAGTGCGGCGGTCAGGCCCGCGACCCCGGAGCCGACCACGACGACGTCGGCGTCGATGGCCCAGCCGGGGGCGGGGGCCTGGAGGCGTATGCCGGTCATGCGGGGGCTCCGAAGGTGAGGGGGAGGTTGTCGATCAACCGGGTGGTGCCGACTTTCGCGGCGACGGCGAGGATCGCCTCGCCGGTGTGGTCGTCCCGGACCTCGGTGAAGTCGGCGGGGTCCACGAGCGCGAGGTAGTCGAGGCGCAGGGGCGGTTCGGCCTTCGCCGCCTCGTCGAGTACCGCGCGGGCGGCGGCGCGAACCGCGTGCGCGCCGCCGGGGGTGGCGGCGGCCACCGCGTGGGCGTCGGCGGCGGCGCGGGCCTCGCCGAGCCGGGACAGGGCCTCGGCGCGGCTCTCGGAGGCGGGCAGCGTCTCGGCCCGGGCGAGCAGCGCGGCCTGGGCGGCGAGCCGGTCGCGGGCGGCGAACAGCGCGGCCGACAGGGCGAGGGCGGTGCGGCGCTCGCCGGGCGCCAGGTACCGGTTGCGGCTGGAGAGGGCGAGGCCGTCGGGTTCGCGCACGGTGGGGACGCCGACGATCTCGACCGGGAAGTTGAGGTCCTGGGCCATGCGGCGGATCAGGGCGAGCTGCTGGGCGTCCTTCTGGCCGAAGAACGCCACGTCGGGGCGGGTGAGGTGCAGCAGCTTGGCGACCACGGTGAGCATGCCGTCGAAGTGGCCGGGGCGCGAGGCGCCCTCCAGCCGCTCCCCCATGGGTCCGGCCGTGATCCGCACCTGGGGTGCGCCACCGGGGTAGACCTCGTCGGCGGAGGGGGCGAACACGGCGTTGGCGCCGGCCGCCTCGGCGGTCTTGAGGTCGGCCTCCAGGGTGCGCGGGTAGCGGTCGAGGTCCTCGCCCGCGCCGAACTGGAGCGGGTTCACGAAGACGGTGACGACGACGTACCCCTCGGTGCCGACGTGGGCGCGGGCGGCGCGGACCAGGGTGGCGTGGCCGTCGTGGAGGGCGCCCATCGTCATCACGACGGCGGTGCGGCCGCGGGGCGCGGCGTGTTCGAGGGTGCGCTCCAGCTCGGCGCGCGTCGGGATCAGGGCGAAGTCGCGGCTCATCGGCCGGTGTCTCCTTCCGCGAGGACACCCAGCAGGTCCTCCGCGAGCTCGGGCTTGAGGAGGCCGTGGGCGAGCGCGCGGTCGGCGGTCGTACGGGCCATGGCGAGGTATCCGGCGACGGTGGCGGGCGCGTGCTTGCGCAGCTCGGCCACGTGGGCGGCGACGGTGCCGGCGTCGCCGCGCGCGACGGGGCCGGTGAGGGCGGCGTCGCCGGAGCGCAGGGCGTTGTCGAGGGCGGCGCCCAGCAGCGGGCCGAGCATCCGGTCGGGGGCGGCGACGCCCGCCTGCCGCAGCAGCTCCATCGACTGGGCCACCAGGGTGACGAGGTGGTTCGCGCCCAGGGCGAGGGCCGCGTGGTAGAGCGGGCGGGCGGCTTCCTCGATCCACTCGGGTTCGCCGCCCATCTCGATGACGAGCGCCTCGGCGGCCAGCCGCAGCTCCTCGGGGGCGGTGACGCCGAAGGAGCAGCCGGCCAGCCGCTGGACGTCGACGCCCGTGCCGGTGAACGTCATGGCGGGGTGCAGGGCGAGCGGGAGCGCGCCGGCGCGGCGGGCCGGGTCGAGGACGGCGGTGCCGTACCGCCCGGAGGTGTGGACCAGGAGCTGCCCGGGCCGGACTGCCCCGGTCTCGGCCAGGCCCTCGACGAGGCCGGGCAGCGCGTCGTCCGGGACGGTGAGCAGGACCAGCTCGGCGCGCTCCAGGACCTGCGCGGGCGGCACGAGCGGCACGCCGGGCAGCAGCTCGGCGGCGCGGCGCCGGGAGGCGTCGGACACGCCCGAGACGGCGACGGGCCGGTGCCCGGCGAGCTGGAGCGCCGCGGCGAGGGCGGGTCCCACGCGGCCGGCGCCGACGACACCGACGGCGAGCCGGGCGGGGCGGGCTTCTGAGGAGGGGTTCACGCGTCGACGGCCTTCCGTTCCAGTCCGCGGGGGGTACCGGACGATTTCTCGTCATGCTACGCCAGCGTTACGCGCGGCTACGTCCCCGTCCACAGCCTGTGGACCCGTCTCCCGGCCGCCCCGCGGGGCCGGGGCCGTCCCGGTGCCGGTCGCGGGCCTCGCGCAGGACGGCGACGTCGTCACGGCCCGGGGGCGGCGGGGGCGCCTCGCCGAGCCGGGCCGCCCGGTAGAGGTCGATCATGTGCTGGTGCAGGGCGTTCATGCCTGCCACCCTCCGCCCGCCCGGTCACCGGCGCACCGCCGATTGACGAGGCCCGTCAAATGGCGCGAGGACCGCCGCCGGACCCCTCACCATGGGGACGTGAGCGTGATCATCGACATCACGGGCGTGCCGCCCGAGCGCATCGTCTTCGAGCCGTCACCCCTCGCCGAGCTGGGCGTGGCGCTGCACGCGCTGGCCGAACCCGGCCACCACCCGGGGCTGCACGGCTGGGCGACCGCCACCGCCGCCGCCCTCAAACCGGACCTGGCCGACCGGCTGCACGAGGCGGACTTCCTCTGGACGACCGCGTTCTCCGACATCCTCATGCCGTACGCGGGCATCCGCGGCGGCGACGGGCGCACCGGCGCGACGCTCGCGGAGGAGCTGGACCTGCTGGACCGGCTGGACGAGGACCGGTTCGTGGCGGCCGCGCTGGAGTTCACCTGTTCCGAGCAGTACGCGGCGGCGGGCGGCCCGCCGCGTCCCGGGCGGGCGCTGGAGCTGGCCGCCAGCCGCGGGCCCCGGCAGCTGGACTTCACGCGCCGCATGCTCGCCGACCCGGCGGGCGTACGGGCCTGGCTGCGCCGGCTGTTCGAGGACTGCGACCGGGCGTTCTTCGCGGACACCTGGCGCCGGGTCGCGCCCGGCCTCGCCGCCGACGCCCGCCACAAGACGGAGCTGCTGCGCCGCAAGGGCCTGCCGGAGACGCTGCGCGCGGTGTCGCCCGCCGTGGCGCTGGAGGTCTCGCAGGACGGTGCCCGGCAGCGCATCGAGGTGGACAAGCTCGCCAACGGCCGGACCAGCGCCGCGGACCCGGCCGTCGGGGCGGGCGTGACGTTCGTGCCGACCAGTTTCGGCTGGCCGCACCTGATGGTGCTGCACGCCCCGGGCTGGCGCCCCGTCGTGCACTATCCGGTCGGCGCCCCCGAGCTGCCGAGCCCCGCCTCGGTGGAGCTGCTGCAACGGCGCATGGACGCGCTGGCCCACCCGATGCGGATGCGCTTGTGCCGGCACCTGGCGCGCTCGGCGTACACGACGGGCGAGCTGGCGGAGACGTACGGCATCACCCCGCCGGAGGTCTCGCGCCACCTGGCGGTGCTGAAGAAGGCGTCCCTGATCACCACCCGCCGGCGCGGCCGGTACGTCCTCCACCAGCTGGACGTGGCGGCGGTGGCGCGCATCGGCAGCGACTTCCTGGAGACGGTGCTGCGCTGACGGCCGTCCGGCGCCCGGCGCAGGGGCGGTCAGGCCGCGCCGCCCCCGGCCCGGACGAGGCCCGTCTCGTACGCCAGGACCACCACCTGCACGCGGTCCCGCAGCGCCAGCTTGGTGAGGATGCGGCCCACGTGGGTCTTGACCGTGGCCTCGGAGAGGACCAGCCGGGCGGCGATCTCGCCGTTCGACAGGCCCTGGGCGACCAGCATCATGACCTCGCGCTCCCGCTCGGTCAGCTTCTCCAGCGTCTTGTCGCGCGGCTCGGTGCCGGTCGCGGGCAGCATCGGCGAGAAGCGGTCCAGGAGACGGCGGGTGGTGGACGGCGCGACGACCGCGTCGCCGCTGTGCACGGAGCGGATCGCGCTGAGCAGCTCGCCGGGCGGCACGTCCTTCAGCATGAAGCCGCTGGCGCCCGCCTTGAGCCCGGAGAACGCGTACTCGTCGAGGTCGAAGGTGGTGAGGATCAGCACCTTGGGCGCCTGCGGCCCGGCGCAGATGCGGCGGGTCGCCTCCACGCCGTCGAGCCGGGGCATGCGCACGTCCATGAGGACGACGTCGACCGCGGTGGAGCGCAGGACGTCGATGGCCTCGGCCCCGTCGCCCGCCTCCGCGACGACCTCCATGTCCGGCTGGGCGGCGAGCACCATGCGGAAGCCGGTCCGCAGCAGGACCTGGTCGTCGACGAGCATCACGCGGATGGACATGCGGTTCCTCGGTTCCTCAGGAGGCGATGGGCGGGGCGATGGCGGATCGGTGGCCTGGTCAGTGGGCGGGCTTGAGCGGGAGCAGGGCGCTGACCCGGAAGCCGCCGCCCGGCCGGGGCCCGGCGTCCAGGGTGCCGCCGACCATACCGACCCGCTCCCGCATGCCGATCAGGCCGTGGCCCCGGCCGTCGGCGCCCCCGTCCTCGTACAGTTCGTGCGCCGCGCCGCGCCCGTCGTCCTCGACGAGCAGCCCGAGGCCGTCGTCGAAGTACACCAGCCGCACGCTCGCCCCCGCGTCGGGGCCGCCGTGCTTGCGGGTGTTGGTCAGCGCCTCCTGGACGATGCGGTACGCGGTGAGTTCGACGCCGCTGGGCAGCGGGCGCGGGGTGCCCTCGACCCTGAAGTCGACGGTCAGACCGGCGGTACGGACCTGTTCGACGAGGTCCTCGATCTGCTGGACGTCGGGCTGGGGCACGTAGTCCTCGGAGTCCTGCGGCTCACCGGTGCGCAGGATGCCCAGCAGCCGGCGCATCTCGGCGAGCGCCTGGCGGCCGGTGGTCGAGATGGTCTCCAGGGCCTGTTTCGCCTGGTCGGGCGAGGCGTCGAGGACGTAGGCGGCGCCGTCGGCCTGGACGACCATGACGGACACGTTGTGCGCGACGACGTCGTGCAGCTCCCGGGCGATGCGGGCGCGCTCGGCGGCGACGGCGACCTTGGACTGGGCCTCCCGCTCGCGTTCCAGGCGGGAGGCGCGCTCCTCCAGCTGCGCGAAGTAGGCGCGGCGGGTGCGCATCGAGTCGCCGAGCACCCAGGCGAGGACGAACGGCACGATCATCACGACGGTGATGAAGACCGTGCCGGCGGTGGAGATGTTCGGCTCCGGCCACCGCAGCTGCGCGAGCGGCGCCGCGCACAGGCCGCCGACGAGCGCGAACCGCCGCGCCCAGCGCGAGCCGTCGCTCTGCGCCGCGACCGTGTAGATCACGACGAGCATGGCGAAGTCGGCCGGGTTGACCTGGATGTCGAGGGCCAGCTGGGCGACGCCCAGGACCGCGGTGAGCAGCAGCGCCTTCTCGGGCGCGCGGCGGCGCAGTGCCAGGGCGAGGCAGAGCAGCAGCACGATCCCCGCGGCCAGGAGGCGCGGTTCGGCACCTTCCGGGGCCTGGACCACCCACAGCGAGGAGAACCCGAGGAGCATCACAGCCCAGAAACTGTCGACGCCCGTGGGGTGTCTGCGGAGGAAGTCATAGAGACGCTGCACGTGACCCAGCGTAGGGAAACCCGATAGGTGCATGGGTCAACCGGAGGGTCGATCCAGGGGGCGGAGGCGTACTCCCCAAGGTGGAGACTGGTGCCCGTGAATGATGAGACGTGTCAACGCGGCCCGTCGCGGGGCGGTCAGTGGCGCGGCTGGCGGACGGCGACCGAGGCGGCTCTGTACGGGCCGGACGGCTTCTACCTGCGGCCCGAGGGGCCGGCGGGCCACTTCCGCACGTCCGTGCACGCCTCGCCGCTGTTCGCCGGGGCGGTGACCCGGCTCCTGGCGGAGGTCGCGCGGGAGCTGGGCACCGACGACATCGCCCTGGTCGACATGGGCGCCGGCCGGGGCGAACTGCTCGGCGGGGTGCTGGCCGCCGCGCCCGCGGGGCTTCGCGTACGGGCGTACGCCGTCGAGCGCGCCGCCCGGCCCGAGGGCCTCGACCCGCGCATCACATGGGTCGCCGAGCCGCCGGCGGGGGTGCGGGGCCTGCTGTTCGCGAACGAGTGGCTGGACAACGTGCCGGTGGACGTGGCGCAGCAGGACGAGTCGGGCACGGCCCGGTACGTGGAGGTGGCGCCCGACGGCACGGAGCGGCTGGGCGCCCCGGTGGCGGGCGCGGACGCCGCGTGGCTGGCCCGCTGGTGGCCGCTGCGCGAGCCGGGGGAACGCGCCGAGATCGGCCGGCCCCGCGACGAGGCGTGGTCCCGCGCCGTCGGCACCCTCGCGGCGGGCCTCGCGGTGGCGGTCGACTACGCCCACGTGGCCGCCGCCCGCCCCCCGTTCGGCACCCTCACCGGCTTCCGCGCCGGCCGGGAGGTCCCTCCGGTACCGGACGGCTCGTGCGACATCACCGCGCACGTGGCGCTGGACGCCTGCGCGGCGGCGGGCGCGTTTGCCGCGGTACGGGCCAGCGGGGGTCCGACTGACGCGGCACCCGGCGGCGAAGGCGGGCGCGCCGGGGCCGAGCTGGTCGGGGCCGCGCCGGTCGGGGCCGAGCTGCTCACCCAGCGGGAGGCGCTCGGGCGGCTGGGGGTGAGCGGGGGGCGGCCGCCGCTCGACCTGGCCCGGACGGACCCGGCCGGATACGTACGGGCCCTCGCGCGCGCCGGGGAGGCCGCCGAGCTGACGGCGCGGGGCGGGCTCGGGGACTTCACCTGGCTGCTCCAGCGCGTGCCCGGGGAGGGATACTGTCCGGCATGACGGAGACCACGGTCGGCATCGGCGGTGCCGCGGAGAGCACCGACATGGTGCTGAACATCGGACCCCAGCACCCCTCCACGCACGGCGTGCTGCGCCTCCGCCTCGTCCTGGACGGCGAGGTGATCCGGCACGCCGAGCCGGTCGTCGGCTACATGCACCGCGGCGCGGAGAAGTTGTTCGAGGCGCGCGACTACCGCCAGATCATCATGCTGGCGAACCGCCACGACTGGCTGTCGGCGTTCTCCAACGAGCTC
Source organism: Streptomyces ficellus (assembly GCF_009739905.1). Classification (NCBI taxonomy): domain Bacteria; kingdom Bacillati; phylum Actinomycetota; class Actinomycetes; order Kitasatosporales; family Streptomycetaceae; genus Streptomyces; species Streptomyces ficellus. The sequence goes on from NZ_CP034279.1 coordinate 3,204,806, forward strand.
GGCGTGGTCATGGCCGTCGAGCGGATGCTCGGCATGGAGGTTCCGGAGCGTGCCGTCTGGACCCGCACCCTGCTCGCCGAGCTGAACCGGGTCCTCAACCACTTGATGTTCCTCGGCTCGTACCCCCTGGAGCTGGGCGGGATCACCCCGATCTTCCACGCCTTCCGGGAGCGGGAGGACCTCCAGCACGTGATGGAGGAGGTCTCGGGCGGCCGGATGCACTACATGTTCAACCGGGTCGGCGGCCTCAAGGAGGACCTCCCGGCCGGCTGGCTGGGCCGGGCCCGGGCCGCGGTGGCCGAGGTCCGCTCCCGCATGGACGTGTACGACCGGCTCGTCCTCGGCAACGAAATCTTCCGGGGCCGTACGCGCGGAGTGGGCGTGCTGTCGCAGGAGATCGTGCACGCGTACGGCGTGAGCGGCCCGATCGCCCGCGCCTCCGGCGTCGACTTCGACCTGCGCCGTGACGAGCCCTACCTGGCGTACGGGGACCTCCAGGAGGTCCTGGAGGTCGTCACCCGCACCGAGGGCGACTGCCTGGCCCGGTTCGAGTGCCTGCTGGCTCAGACGCACAACGCGCTGGACCTCGCGGACGCCTGCCTGGACCGGATCGCGGACCTGCCGCCCGGCCCGATCAACCAGCGGCTGCCGAAGGTCCTCAAGGCACCCGAGGGGCACACGTACGCCTGGACCGAGAACCCGCTGGGGCTCAACGGCTACTACCTGGTCTCCAAGGGCGAGAAGACGCCCTACCGGCTCAAGCTCCGCTCGGCGTCCTACAACAACATCCAGGCGCTGGTGGAGCTGCTGCCCGGGACGCTGGTCGCCGACATGGTGGCGATCCTCGGGTCGTTCTTCTTCGTCGTCGGCGACATCGACAAGTAGACCCACGACGCCCCGCGGCCGGTCGGGACTGCGTCGCTACGACACCGCGTCGCGCCGCAGCTCCACCACGTCCAGCTGCTCGGTCTCGTCGTGGGCGGTCAGGTCGATGACCTTGCCGACCGCGCGGTCCTCGCGGCGGCGTACGGCGAGGGCCTCCTCACCCACCACGTCCGCGAGGTCCTCGTCCTGTACGGCCTCGATGGCCGCGGGCGTCTTCTGGGCGCCGAAGAAGTCGAAGCCGCCCTGGAGACGCGGCGCCCGGCGGCGCTGCTCGCTCGCGGGCACGACGGCGGAGGCGGGCGGCACCGGGCGCATCGCGGAGGCGCCGTGCGCGGAGGAGGTGGCGGCCGCCGGGCGGTCGTGCTGCCGCTCGGCGCCCGCCGCGTGCTTCCCCTGCGGCTCGTCGGCCTCCGCTTCCCGCGCCCGCTCGGCCAGGTCGCGACGCCGGGCCTCCTCGGTGGTGCGCCGGGCCTCCTGCTCGGCGGCGCTGCGCGTGAGGTTCTCCAGCGCCCTGGCGGCCTGGAGGTAGGTGGCGGGGGTGGGCGTGGAACTCCCCGCGGGCAGCGCCCGGGTGGGGGCGGCGGCCTCCAGGGCGAGCTGCCGGCGGCCCTCCAGGGCGCTGGCGCGCTCGGTCTCGGCGGTGGCGTACCGGCGGAGCAGCTCGGCGTGCTCGTTGCGCAGCGCCGCCAGCTCGACCCGCTTGGCGCGCAGCCTGGCGTCGAGCTTGGCGCGCAGCTCGCGGGACTCCTCCAGGTCGGTCTCCAGCTCGGCCATGCGCTCTTCGGTACGCCACTGGTCGCCGGCCCGGGCCCGGGTGAGTTCGGCGACGCGGCGGCCGGCCGCGCGGTCCCAACTGCGCATCAGAACAGCGCCGGTGACGGCGGACGCCGCCGCCGCGGCCACCAGGATGCGCAGCACGAGTGGATCGGCGAGGAGCCAGGAGCCACCGGCGCACAGGACGGCCGCTCCGGCTACCGCGGAAGGGGGCAGAAGCCGGTGCAGGGGTGGCGAATGGCGGTGGCGTCCACGTGGCATGGCCTGAAATTTACCGTGCGTAGGTGCCGTATGGGGAAGTCGGCCCGGCAATGTTTCGGCCCTGTGATGCGAACCGGCCGGTCAACCGCCCGACTTTCCCTTCGCCTTCTCGCCCGGTGCCCCGGTGATGTGTACCGGGTGCCCGCCGGCCCCGATCCCGATCCGGACCCGAACCCGAACCCGAAGCCGATCCCGAAGCCGAACCCGCCCCGGCGGTTACTTCCCGATCAGTCCCTTGGACTCCAGGTAAGCCTTGGCCACGTCCGCCGGTTTCGCCCGCTCGGCGTCGACCTTCTTGTTCAACTCCACCAGGTCCTCGGTGGTGAGGGTCTTGGTGATCTTGTTGAGGGCCGTGGCGACCTCCGCCGATCCGGCGTCCTTCGCGTGGACGACCGGCAGCACGTTGTCGGCGTTCTGGAGCTTCTTGTCGTCCTCCAGCAGCACCAGCCCGAAGGCGTCCAGCGTCGCGTCGGTCGTGGTCGTGAGGACGAGCTGGTCGGTGCCGTCCTTCACGGCCTGCTTGGCCTGGGTCGTCCCCACGCCCTTGGGGTCGATGCCCGCCACGTCGACGCCGTACGTCTTCTTCAGCCCCGGCGCGCAGAACGGCCGTATCTCGCATTCGTCCCCGGCCGCGATCTTCACCTTCAGCCCGGAAGCGCCAAGGTCCGAAAGCGTCTTGAGCTTGTTCTTCTCGGCGAATTCCCTGGTCACGGCGAAGGCGTTCTGATCGACCGCCTCACCGGCCGGGAGCACCTTCAGTCCGCGAGGCCCGGCGAGCTTCTCCAGCGCGGTGACGGTGGCGGTGACATCACTGGAGGCGACCGGCTTCTCCTCGACCGCCTTCGGGCCGTTCACCTTGGCGTTCAGGAATTCCGCCAGCGTGGCCGCGTATTCCGGGACGACGTCGATCTCGCCCTTCTCGAGGGCCGGTTCGTACAGCTCGCGGTTCTCCACGGTCTTGATGGACGTGGCGAATCCGGCGTCCTTCAGCACCTGCGCGTACAGCTCGGCGAGCACATTGGCCTCGGTGAATCCCGCCGACCCGACGACCAGCGTGCCCTTGCCGCCACCACCGGACGACGAGGTGTCCGACCCGCCCCGCTCCTCCAGGCTCTGGCCGCCCCCGCAGGCCGCCAGCCCGCCGGTGAGGGCCACCACGCCCAGTACCGCACCCGCCATCGCCGAGTTCCTGCTCATCACGTCTCCTGTCCGGTCCCGCTGCTTGCCCGTGTTCGTCGTCCGGCCGTTCATCGATCAGTGGGCGCGCCGGGTCGCCCGCATCGGGTCGCACACCCGGCCCGCCACCACCAGGAGGCCCTCGGCCAGCAGGGCGAGCACGCCGACCACCAGCGCCCCCGCGACCACCTGCGCGGTGTCGTCCGTGTTGAAACCGGCGGTGATGATCCGGCCCAGTCCACCCCCGCCGGCCATCGCCGCGAGCGTCGCGGTGGCGATCACCTGCACGGTCGCCGTCCGCAGACCCGTCATCACCAGGGGGTACGCGAGGGGCAGCTCCACCCGGCGGAACACCTGGCCGCCGGACATCCCCATCCCGCGAGCCGCCTCGACGACCGCCCGGTCCACCTCACGCATCCCCACATACGCGTTGGTGAGCAGCGGCGGCACGGCGAACAGCACGAGCGCGATGATCGTCGGGAGGTCGCCGTGCCTGCCCAGCGGGGTGAGCGTCAGCAGCACCAGCACCGCCAGCGTGGGCACCGCCCGTCCCACGTTGGAGACGTTGACCGCGAGCGCGCCGCCCCGCCCGATGTGGCCGAGCCACAGCGCGAGCGGCAGGGCGAGCAAGCACGACACGGCCAGGCACACGCCGCTGAACCACAGGTGCTCGGCGAGCCGGTGCCAGACCCCGCTCTCGCCCTGCCAGTTCGCCCCGGTCGTCAGCCACGTCCAGGCATCGGTCACCGCGCCCATCGCTCACCCCGCCCCGCGTATGAGTGTGCCGGGGGTGCGGGCCGGCCGGGTCCAGGGCGTCAGCAGCCTCTGCAGCCAGAGCAGCAGCAGGTCGGCCGTGACCGCGAGCAGCACGCACAGCAGCGAGGCGGTCAGCACCTGCGCCTTGAAGAAGCTCTTCAGCCCGGTAGTGATCAGGGTGCCCAGGCCGCCGTAGTCCACGAGCGCGCCGACCGTCGTCAGCGCGACCGTCGACACGGTGGCCATCCGCACGCCGGCCATCACCGCGGGCAGCGCCAGCGGCAGTTCGACCTCCCACAGCAGCCGCCCCGGGCCGTACCCCATCCCGCGCGCCGCCTCCCTCGCCTCCTCGGGCACCGCGGCCAGCCCGGCCAGGATGTTCCGCACGAGGATGGTCAGCGAATACAGCACGAGACCGGTCACCACGAGGGCGGCCGACAGGCCGAAGAGCGGCAGCAGCAGGGAGAACATCGCCAGCGACGGGATCGCGTACAGCACGGTGGTCAGCCCGAGGACGGGCGCCGCGAGCCGGGGCCGGGCGCGGACCAGCAGCGCGAGCGGGAAGGCGACGGCGAGCCCGATCAGCACCGACGCGGCGGTGATCCACACGTGCTGGAGGGTCGCCTCGGTCAACTCCTGGGCGCGGGAGCGGACGTACTCCCCGCAGATCCAGTCGTTGGCCGCCAGGCATCCGGCAGCGCTCGTCACGGTACTCACCCGCCCCCCTGCGTACGGCCTCTCGTCCGGCCCGGTGTCCGTCCGGCCCGGTGTTCGATCCGACAACGACCCTAACCCCCACCACCGACAATCACCGATCGTCACCACAGCCTGGCAACACGGCCTTCACACGCGGCACGGCCACAGGCCGCCCGCGACCGGCCACAATGGAACGCATGATCCGATTCGAGCGCGTCACCAAGCGGTACGCGGACGGCACGACCGCCGTCGACGACCTGTCGTTCGAGGTGGCCGAGGGTGAACTGGTCACGCTCGTCGGACCGTCCGGCTGCGGCAAGACCACCACGATGAAGATGGTCAACCGGCTGATCGAGCCGACCGAGGGCCGGATATTCCTCGACGGCCGGGACATAGCGGACGCCGACCCGGTCGAGCTGCGGCGGCGGATCGGCTACGTCATCCAGCAGGTCGGCCTCTTCCCGCACAAGACGGTCCTGGAGAACACCGCCACCGTCCCCCACCTGCTCGGCGTCAAACGCGCCACCGCCCGCGCCCGCGCCGCCGAACTCCTCGCCCTCGTCGGGCTCGACCCGTCCGTCCACGGCGACCGCTACCCAGAGCAGTTGTCCGGCGGGCAGCGCCAGCGCGTGGGGGTCGCCCGCGCGCTCGCCGCCGACCCGCCCGTCCTGCTGATGGACGAGCCGTTCGGCGCGGTCGACCCGGTCGTGCGGGAGCACCTGCAGAACGAGTTCCTCAAGCTCCAGTCGGAGGTGCGCAAGACGGTCCTGTTCGTCACCCACGACATCGAGGAGGCCGTCCGGCTCGGTGACCGCATCGCCGTCTACGGCCAGGGCAGGATCGAGCAGTTCGACGCGCCGGCCACCGTGCTGGGCGCCCCGGCGACCCCGTACGTGGCCGACTTCGTCGGCGCGGACCGCGGCCTCAAGCGGCTGTCGGTCACCCCGGTCGAGGCGGGCGACCTGGAACAGCCGCCGGTGGTGCACCTGGACGACGCGCTGCCCCGCGACCTGGGCTCACGCTGGGCGGTCGTCCTGGACGGCGAGGACAACCTGCACGGCTGGATCTCGGCGGAGAGCGCCGCCCGCGGTGGGACGGTGCGGGAGCACGCCCGGCGCATGGAGGCCTGGCTGCCGGTGGGCGCCTCGCTCAAGCAGGCGTTCGCGACGATGCTCCAGCACGACGCGGGGTGGATCGCCGTCGTCGACGCCGACGAACGGGGGCGCTTCCTCGGTGTGCTGACCCCCGCCCGGCTGCACGAGGCGCTGCGCCGTTCGATCGACGCGGACGCCCGGGACCGCCCGCGTGCCGAGGTCGACCTGGAGACCATCGGCGGGTGAGCGGGTGAAGGAGGTCAGGCGGCGCTGAGCCGGCCGCTCATCCAGACCAGGGCCGGCGGGATCTCCCGGTTCCAGGTGTTGAAGTTGTGCCCTCCGCTGTCGAGCGTGATGGAGGAGACGCGCGCGGGCGACTTCACCTTCTCGATGAAGGAGAGCGTCCCCTTGAGGTTCCCCTCGCCCTTGCGGGAGGTGGTGACGAGGAACGACGACCGACCCTGCGACAGGTGGTCCAGGCTCCACAGCAGGTCGGCCCGCTCGCGCAGACGCCGGTCGCCCTGGAACAGGTCGCCGGTGGTGATGTCCTCGGCGGCCTTGTAGTACGCGGACAGGCCCGCCCCGGCCGCGTACTGCCCGGGGTGGTGCATCGCGATCTTCAGGGCGCAGTAGCCGCCGGTCGAGTTGCCGATGAACCCCCAGTTCCGGGGTGCGGTGCCGACGCGATAGGTCTCGGAGACCGCCTTCGGCAGGTCCTTGGCGAAGAACGTCTCCGTCTGCGGGCCGCCGGGGACGTCGACGCACTCGGTGTCGCGCGGCGGGGCGACGGTCGGGCGCATCATCACCAGGACCATCGGCTGCATCTTCTTGTTCTTCGCCTGCTCGTAGGCGGTCCGGGGGTACTTGAGCCCCTTGAGCAGGTTCTCGGCGGTGCCCGGGTAGCCGGTCAGCACCACGGCGGCCGGGAAGGTCTTCTTCGCGTACGCCGACTGGAAGTACTCCGGCGGCAGGTAGACGTACGCGGGGCTGTCGATCCTGGACGTCTCCCCGGCGATGACGACCTTCTGGATCTGCCCGCCCACCGCCGGCCGGCCCCCTCCGGGCACGCCCTCCAGCTTCTGTCTGCCCACCACCTTGATGTCCTTGCCGCCCGCCGAGTGGTCGACGACCACCCCCAGCTCCTGCTCCTGTCCGAACAGGTCGGCCCAGGAGCCGTAGAAGAGGAAGTAGTTGTTGGCGGCGAGGCCGACGGAGGCGAACAGCGCCACCTGGGTCGCCAGCAGCAGACCTATCCGGCCGAGCACGGTCCGCCAGCCGCCGCGCGCCAGCCGGGGCCACAGCCAGACCGTGACGGCGAACAGCACCACGGCCAGCAGGGCGGCCAGCGCCAGGACTTTGTTGCTGGTGAGACCCATGAGTCGCTCAAGCCTTCTTGTCGAGATTTTCCGGGGAGGGAGTGAACCCGCCCCCCGCGAGCCCCGTCCTAGAGAGCGCGAATCGTCCGGGCCGAAGCGATCACGGCCGATGGGGACACAACGAATCTTTGCGGAGCCTTGGGAAGCGATGTCTGTCACGGTAGATGGGGATAAGTCGGAATCGGTTCCGAGCCGGATACGCCGGGTCCTGCGCGGGCCACGCGCCGAGAAGGTGCCCGCGCTGGTCGGCACGGCCTGCGCGTTCATCGGTCTGATCGACATCGCCGCGGGCGTCTTCCCGCGCTTCCGCGCCAGCCGGATGCACGCCCTCGCCGAGGTGCTGCCCGGCACCCTGGGCCCGCTCTCCGCGGCCCTCTCCCTGGGGGTCGGCGTCCTGCTGCTCCTCCTCGCCCACGGCCTCAAGCGCCACAAGCGCCGCGCCTGGCGGGCCGCCGTGATCCTCCTCCCGGTCGGCGCCGTCGCCCAGTTCGTCTACCGCCACTCCGTCATCGGCGTGCTCTTCTCGCTGGTGCTCCTGGCGCTGCTGCTCGCCCATCGCGGCGAGTTCGCGGCCCTGCCCGACCCGCGCAGCCGCTGGAAGGCACTGGCCAACTTCGTCCTCATGGGCGCCGGATCCATCGCGCTCGGCCTCGTCATCGTCAGCGCCCACCCCGGCCGCGTCGTCGGCAGCCCCGGCCTCAGCGACCGGCTGGAGCACGTCCTCTACGGCCTGTTCGGCGTCGAGGGCCCCGTCGGCTACCGCGGCGGCGTCGACTGGACCGTCGGGTACTCGCTCGGCGCCCTCGGCCTGCTCACCGCCATCACCACCATCTACCTGGCCTTCCGCCCCGAGCACCCGGTCGCCCGGCTCACCGGGGACGACGAGGCCCGGCTGCGCGCCCTGCTCGACAAGCACGGCGGCCGCGACTCGCTCGGCCACTTCGCGCTCCGCCGCGACAAGGGCGTCGTCTTCTCCCCCAGCGGCAAGGCCGCCGTCTGCTACCGCGTCGTCTCCGGAGTGATGCTCGCCAGCGGCGACCCCATCGGCGACGTCGAGGCCTGGCCCGGCGCCATCGAACGCTTCATGGACGAGGCCAAGGCGCACTCCTGGACCCCCGCCGTCATGGGCTGCTCCGAGACCGGCGGCGAGGTCTGGACCCGCGAGACCGGCCTCGACGCACTGGAACTCGGCGACGAGGCGGTGGTGGACGTCGCGGATTTCTCCCTGACCGGGCGCGCCATGCGCAATGTGCGCCAGATGGTCAAGCGCATCGAACGCAATGGCTACCAGACCCGGGTCCGGCGCGTCCGTGACCTGTCCGACGGCGAACTGGAGCGCATCCGCCGCGCCGCCGCCGACTGGCGCGGCACCGACACCGAGCGCGGCTTCTCCATGGCGCTCGGCCGGATCGGAGACCCCGCCGACGGCGACGCGGTGATCGCCACCGCCCACAAGGCGGACGACGACTCCGACGGCTCCGCCTACGGCGACCTGAAGGCCATCATCCACTTCGTGCCCTGGGGCACCGACGGCATGTCGCTGGAGCTGATGCGCCGCGACCGCTCCGCCGACCCCGGCATGAACGAACTCCTCATCGTCGCCGCCCTCCAGGCCTCACCCAAGCTCGGCATCGAACGGGTCTCGCTGAACTTCGCGATGTTCCGCTCCGCCCTGGCCCGCGGCGAGAAGCTCGGCGCCGGCCCGGTCCTGCGGGTCTGGCGCGGCCTTCTGGTGTTCCTCTCCCGCTGGTTCCAGATCGAGTCGCTGTACAAGTTCAACGCCAAGTTCCAGCCCCGCTGGGAACCCCGCTTCGTGGTCTACCGCAACGCCCGCGACCTGCCGCGCATCGGATTCGCCGCCATGCAGGCCGAAGGCTTCGTGAACCTGGCCCCGCCGCGCCCCTTCCGCCGCCGCTCCGCCGCCAAGGCCCGCCCGTGCGCGCACATCACCCCCGCCCGCGGGGAGCACGAGATGCGCGCCGCGTGACCCGCCCCCGGGCGGCCACCGGCCCGGCCCCCGGCCCACCCCCTACGCTGGTCGCATGAGTACCTTGCGCGGACGGGGCACGGCCCGGGGCCTGCCCACGTTCGACCGCTGCGCGGTCATGGGAGTCGTCAATGTGACGCCCGACTCCTTCTCCGACGGGGGCCGCTGGTTCGACACCACGGCCGCCGTCAAGCACGGCCTGGAGCTGGTCGCCCACGGCGCGGACCTGGTGGACGTCGGCGGCGAGTCGACCCGCCCCGGCGCCACCCGGGTCGACGAGGACGAGGAGCTGCGCCGGGTCGTCCCCGTCGTACGGGGCCTCGCGGCCGAAGGAGTCGCCGTCTCGGTCGACACCATGCGCGCGTCCGTCGCCGCCCGCGCCGTCGAAGCCGGCGCGATCCTGGTCAACGACGTCAGCGGCGGCCTCGCCGACCCCGGCATGGTCCCCGCCGTCGCCGCCGCCGAGGTGCCCTTCGTCGTCATGCACTGGCGCGGCTTCAGCCAGGACATGAACCGCCTCGCCGTGTACGACGACGTCGTCGCCGAGGTCCTCGCCGAACTCCGCACCCGCATGGCGGCCGTCGTCGAGGGCGGCGTCGACCCCGAGCGCATCGTCGTCGACCCCGGCCTGGGCTTCGCCAAGGCCGCCCAGCACGACCTGGCCCTGCTGGCCCACCTCGCCGACCTGCGGGAACTCGGCCGCCCGCTGCTCGTCGCCGCCTCCCGCAAACGGTTCCTCGGCCACGTCCTGGCCGGCGAGGGCGCCGCCCCGCCACCCGCCAGGGAACGGGACGCGGCCACCGCCGCCGTCTCGGCGATCGCGGCGCACGAGGGCGCCTGGGCCGTACGGGTCCACGAGGTGCGCGCCACCGCGGACGCCGTACGGGTGGCCCGCGCCGTCGAGGCGGCCCGGTGAGCGACGCGGCACGTAACCACGCCGAGGCCGTCGAACAGGCCAACACCGCCTTCTACGAGGCGATGGAGCGCGGGGACTTCGAGGAGATCTCCGAGCTGTGGCTCGACGACTCCCACGGCGACATCTCCTGCGTCCACCCCGGCTGGCCGGTGCTCACCGGACGCGGCGAGGTCCTCCGCTCGTACGCCCTGATCATGGCCAACACCGACTACATCCAGTTCTTCCTGACCGACGTCAAGGTCTCCCTGGCCGGTGACACGGCGCTGGTCACCTGCACGGAGAACATCCTCAGCGGCGGCCCCGCCGAGGACGGCGCCGACCTCGGACCGCTGGTCGGGCAGCTGGTCGTCGCCACGAATGTGTTCCGCCGCACAGCGGACGGATGGCGGATCTGGTCTCATCACGGTTCACCCGTTCTGGCGGAAACCGGCGAGGAAGAGGCCGACGAGAACCCCTCGTGAGTGGGTAGGCGAGCCCCTGAGGAGCCCACGGGCGGGGCGTGTCAGTGCTCGCAGGTAGATTCGAGTGGTGGCAACGCGCCGTCCGCACCCGGCAGCGTGCCCGCCAGACCAACGACAGCAGGAGTGATTCGCGTGGATCGTGTCGCGCTGCGCGGCCTCAAGGCCCGCGGGCACCATGGCGTCTTCCCCCGGGAGCGCGAGGAGGGCCAGACCTTCATCGTGGACCTGGTGCTCGGCCTCGACACCCGCCCCGCCGCGGCCGACGACGACCTGGCGAAGACCGTGCACTACGGCGTCGTGGCGGAAGAGGTCGTGGACGTCGTGCAGGGGGAGCCGGTCGACCTGATCGAGACGCTCGCCGAGCGCATCGCCCAGCAGTGCCTCAAGCACGCCGGGGTCCAGGAGGTGGAGGTGGTGGTCCACAAGCCGGACGCCCCGATCACCGTGCCCTTCGACGACGTGACCATCACCATCACCCGGAGCCGCGCATGAACAAGACGCACAGCGACCCGACGGTGCAGCCGGTACCCGCCTCCGTGACGGAGCAGGTCGACGCCGCCGACATCACCCTGTCCAACCCCAAACGGGCCGTGGTGTCCCTCGGCGCCAACCTCGGCAACCGCCTCGAGACCCTCCAGGGCGCCATCGACGCCCTGGAGGACACCCCCGGCGTCCGGGTGAAGGCGGTCTCGCCGGTGTACGAGACGGAGCCCTGGGGCGTCGACCCCGGCTCCCAGCCGGCGTACTTCAACGCGGTCGTGCTCATCAAGACCACGCTGCCCCCCGCCTCCCTCCTGGAGCGGGCGCACGCCGTGGAGGAGGCCTTCCACCGGGTCCGGGACGAGCGCTGGGGCGCCCGGACCATCGACGTCGACATCGTGGCGTACGCGGACGTCGTCTCCGACGACCCCGTCCTCACCCTCCCGCACCCCCGCGCCCACGAGCGGGCCTTCGTCCTGGCCCCGTGGCACGACGTGGAGCCGGAGGCGCAGCTGCCGGGCGTCGGCCCGGTCGCCGAACTGCTGGGCGGCATCGGCCGCGAGGGCATCCTGCCGCGGGCGGACCTGGAACTGCGCCTGCCCGAGTAGCGTTGAGTGATCGGCAGGCGGTGCACGGCGACGAGATGAAGGACCACCGGTGAAGCAACTGCGGCTCAAGGTACTGGCCGGACTGTTCGCCGTCGCCGGCGTCCTCTCGTGGGGCGCCGCCCGGCTGTGGGAGTCGCTCGGCACCCTGCCCAGCGTCCCCCTGGCCGCACCGATCGTCCTCGCGGTCATCGCGGTGGTCCTGACCGCGACGGCTCTCTCCCTGCGCTCCCGGCTGCGCGCCCAGCGCGAGCGCCGCCCGGACGCCAAGGGCGTGGAGCCCATGATGGCCGCCCGCGCGGTCGTCTTCGGCCAGGCCAGCGCCCTGGTCGCGGCCCTGGTCAGCGGCATGTACGGCGGCATCGGCGTCGTCCTGCTCGCTTCGCTCGACATCCCGGCCCGCCGCGACCAGGCCATCTACGCGGGCCTCTCCGTGCTGGCCGGGATCGGGGTCATCGCCGCGGCGATCTTCCTGGAGCGGGTCTGCAAGCTCCCGGAGGACGAGGACGAGCTTCCCACCAGCAGCGCGTAGCCCCCGGGCGGGCGACGCCCCGGTCACAGCAGGGTGCCGCCCGCCACCTCCGTCCCGGCCAGGACGGCCGTCAGACGGGCGCGTACGTCCGGGGTGAGGCGCACGTGCGCGGCGGCCAGGTTCTCCTCGATGTGGGCCGGGGTGCGGCTGCCCGGGATGGGGACCACGTGCTCGTCCTGGTCCAGCAGCCAGGCCAGGGCCAGCTGCGCCGGGGTGATGCCCAGCTCCGCCGCGATGCCGCGCACGGGGGCGAAGCGGTCGTTGTTGGCCCGGTGGTTCGCCGCGTCGAACCGGGGCATGTGCTGCCGGAAGTCGCCCTCCCCCACGGTGCCGACTGTGCCGGTGAGGAAGCCCGCCCCCAGGGGCGACCAGGCGACGACGCCCACCCCCAGCTCACGCGCCACCGCCAGCAGCTCCTCGTCGGCGTGCCGCCACATCGACCACTCGGTCTGGACGGCCGACACCGGGTGCACGGCGTGCGCCGCCCGCAGCTGCCCGGCGGTGACGTTGGACAGCCCGAGGTGGCGGACCAGGCCCGCCTCGATGAGCAGGGCCACCGCGCCGACCGTGTCCTCCAGCGGGACCTGGGGGTCGGGGAAGTGCGGGTAGTACAGGTCGATCCGGTCGGTGCCCAGCTCCCGCAGGCTCGCCTCGGCGTACCCCCGGACGTGCTTCGGGTCGGCGTTGACGGCCAGCTCGCCGAAGGCGTACCCGACCGGGAAGGGGTGCGGCTCCACACCGTCCGGGAGCCGGAAACCGAACTTGGTGGCGATGACCACCTCGTCCCGCCGGCCCCGCAGCGCCCGGCCGATCAGCCGCTCGTTGTGGCCGTCCGCCCCGTAGCCGTCCGAGCTGTCGATGAGCGTCGCTCCGGCGTCCACCGCCGCGAGCAGCGCCCGCTCGGCACGCGCGTCGTCGACCTCTCCGTACACCCCGGGCGACAGCACCATGGCGCCGAAGCCGAGAGCGGACACCTGGAGGCCACCGAGCCGCCGGACGGGCAGGGGACCCGGCGGCCTGTGTGAGTTCGTCATGGGGCGAGTCTGGCCGCCCCGCTCGCGGCCGTCCACCACCCGCCCCGCCAAAGGGCGGTCCGGGAAGGGGAGTTGGTCAGTTCGCCATGATCAGGCTCATCGCCTCCGCGCGCGTCGCGGGGTCCCGCAGCTGGCCGCGCACGGCCGACGTGATCGTCTTGGCGCCGGGCTTGCGGATGCCGCGCATCGACATGCACATGTGCTCGCACTCGATGACCACGATCACGCCCCGCGGCTCCAGGATCTTCATCAGGGACTCGGCGACCTGGGTGGTGAGCCGCTCCTGCACCTGCGGACGGCGCGCGTACACGTCCACGAGCCGGGCCAGCTTGGACAGGCCGGTGATCTTGCCCTCGGTGGAGGGGATGTACCCGACGTGCGCCACCCCGCGGAAGGGGACCAGATGGTGTTCACACGTGCTGAACACCTCGATGTCCTTCACCAGGACCATTTCGTCGTGACCCAGGTCGAACGTCGTCGTCAGGACGTCCTCGGGCTCCTGCCACAGACCCGCGAATATCTCCTTGTACGCCCGCGCCACCCGCGCCGGCGTCTCCCGCAGCCCCTCGCGGTCCGGGTCCTCCCCGACCGCGATGAGCAGTTCGCGCACGGCGTTCTCGGCTCGCTTCTCGTCGAACTCGCCGATCGTTCCCTCGACGTCCAACGTCACCGGGTCGGTCATCTGTGCCTCGTTCCGTGGTGCCCTAAGTGCGCGCCCTACCGCGCACGCGAAAGCCGCGCCCCCCAGGCTAGAACCTGGGGGGCGCGGCTTTCATTCCGGGGCCGGGGCGGCCGGGGTGCGGCCGGGGCCCGGTGTCAGCTCTCGGGCCGCTCCTCCGGGACCGCCTCCGCGGCCGGACCGGACGGGCTGGCCTTGGTGACGTCCGTCGGCGTGACCCCGTTGGCGCCCGCGGCGCCGTTGGTCAGCGCCAGCTCCTTCGGGGAGAGCACCGGCGGCCGGGTGGACGGCGTACGCCGCGAGGAGCCGGTCCACGCCGGGCGGGCCGGGCGCTTGACGATCGGGGCGAAGATCTCGGCGATCTCCTCCTTGTTGAGCGTCTCCTTCTCCAGCAGCTGGAGGACCAGGTTGTCGAGGACGTCGCGGTTCTCGACGAGGATCTCCCAGGCCTCGTTGTGCGCCGTCTCGATGAGCTTCTTGACCTCTTCGTCGACGAGCGCGGCGACCTCTTCCGAGTAGTCGCGCTGGTGCGCCATCTCCCGGCCCAGGAAGGGCTCGGTGTTGTCGCCGCCGAACTTGATCGCGCCGAGCCGCTCGGTCATGCCGTACTGCGTGACCATGGCCCGCGCGGTCGCGGTCGCCTTCTCGATGTCGTTGGCCGCACCCGTGGTCGGGTCGTGGAAGACCAGTTCCTCGGCAGCGCGCCCGCCCAGCATGTAGGCCAGCTGGTCGAGCATCTCGTTGCGCGTGGTCGAGTACTTGTCCTCGTCGGGCAGGACCATGGTGTAGCCCAGGGCCCGGCCACGGGACAGGATGGTGATCTTGTGGACCGGGTCGGAGTTCGGGGAAGCCGCCGCGACCAGGGCGTGTCCGCCCTCGTGGTACGCGGTGATCTTCTTCTCCTTGTCCGACATGATCCGGGTCCGCTTCTGCGGGCCCGCGACCACCCGGTCGATCGCCTCGTCCAGCATGTGGTTGTCGATGAGCTTCTTGTCGCTGCGCGCGGTGAGCAGCGCGGCTTCGTTCAGCACGTTCGACAGGTCGGCGCCGGTGAAGCCCGGCGTACGGCGCGCCACGGCGGACAGGTCGACGTCGGGGGCGACCGGCTTGCCCTTCTGGTGGACCTTGAGGATCTCCAGACGGCCCTGCATGTCGGGGCGGTCGACGGCGATCTGCCGGTCGAAGCGGCCCGGGCGCAGCAGTGCCGGGTCGAGGATGTCGGGCCGGTTGGTGGCGGCGATCAGGATGACGCCGCCCTTCACGTCGAAGCCGTCCATCTCGACCAGCAGCTGGTTGAGGGTCTGCTCGCGCTCGTCGTGGCCACCGCCGAGGCCCGCGCCACGGTGCCGGCCGACGGCGTCGATCTCGTCGACGAAGACGATCGCCGGGGCGTTCGCCTTGGCCTGCTCGAAGAGGTCACGGACACGGGAGGCACCGACACCGACGAACATCTCGACGAAGTCCGAGCCGGAGATCGAGTAGAACGGCACGCCCGCCTCGCCGGCGACGGCGCGCGCGAGGAGCGTCTTGCCGGTGCCGGGCGGGCCGTACAGCAGCACACCCTTGGGGATCTTGGCGCCGACGGCCTGGAACTTCGCCGGCTCCTGGAGGAACTCCTTGATCTCGTGGAGTTCCTCGACGGCCTCGTCGGACCCCGCCACGTCGGCGAAGGTGGTCTTCGGCGTGTCCTTGGTGATCAGCTTGGCCTTGGACTTCCCGAAGTTCATGACCCGGGAGCCGCCGCCCTGCATCTGATTCATCAGGAACAGGAAGACCACGACGATCAGCACGAAGGGCAGCAGCGAGAGCAGCACCGAGACGATGGCGCTCTGCTTCGTCGGCGAGACCGTGTAGCCCTTGTCGATGTCGCCGGCTTCGTACTTCTTCTGGAGCGTGGCGGCGAGGTCGGATCCCTGGGTGCCGATGTAGCTGGCCTGGATCTTGTCGCTGCCCTTGACCTTCTGGCCGTCCTTGAGGTCGACCTTGATCATCTGTTCGTCGCCGGTGGTCAGCTTGACCTGGTCGACCTGGTTCTTGTCGATCGCCTGGACGACCTCGCCGGTGTCCACCGTCTTGTAGCCACCGGACGAGCCGACGACCTGCATCAACACGACCACGGCGAGGACGGCCAGCACGATCCACATGACCGGCCCACGGAAGTATCGCTTCACGTCCATCCATACGGAGCGATGACGCCCCGTCCCTCCTGCCCGTAGGTAAATGCTGCTATGAGAAAAGACTGTTCTTCGGACGGTACCCCAGCATTGTCACCCGCGACCGCCTTCCCATGCTCCAACGGCGGGAGGGCGGTCCAGGTTCCCGGGGCCCGGCGGGTGTCCGGGGCGGGTCAGCCGCCGTAGACGTGCGGGGCGAGCGTGCCGACGAACGGGAGGTTGCGGTACTTCTCCGCGTAGTCGAGGCCGTAGCCGACGACGAACTCGTTCGGGATGTCGAAGCCGATCCACTTCACGTCGATGGCGACCTTCGCCGCGTCCGGCTTGCGGAGCAGGGTGCAGACCTCCAGGGAGGCCGGCTCGCGCGAGCCGAGGTTCGACAGCAGCCAGGACAGCGTCAGGCCGGAGTCGATGATGTCCTCGACGATCAGGACGTGCTTGCCCTTGATGTCGGTGTCCAGGTCCTTGAGGATCCGGACGACGCCGGAGGACTGGGTGCCCGCGCCGTACGAGGAGACGGCCATCCAGTCCATCGTGACGGGGGTGGACAGCGCGCGGGCCAGGTCCGCCATCACCATGACGGCGCCCTTGAGGACACCCACGATGAGCAGGTCCTTGCCCGCGTACTCAGCGTCGATCTTCGCGGCGAGCTCCGCCAGCTTCGCGTCGATCTCTTCCTTGGTGATGAGCACCGACTTGAGGTCGGTGCCCATGTCTTTCTCGTTCACCCGGGTCACTTTCGTTGCAGCCTGCGTCAGCCTTGCCGAATGACCAGTCTGCCACCCTGGCGGCGCGCGACGACGCGGCCGGGCAGATTGATGGCTCCCTGACCCCGCCAGCCGGTGATCAGCCGGTCCAGTTCCTCGACGTGGCGGGCGAACAGGGAGCCGGCCGGGGCGCCCTCGGCGATGGCGGCGCGGCGCAGCACGCGGCGGCGGACGGCGGGCGGCAGGGCGTACAGCTTGGCGCACTCCAGGAGGCCCGCCTCGTCGCGTACGGACGGGTCGGCGTCGGCGGCCCAGGCGTCCAGGGCGTCGGCGTCGTCGCGGCACAGCTGGGCCGTCCGGGCGAGGGCCTCGACGACGCCCTTGCCGAGGGACTTCTCCAGGGCGGGCAGGCCCTCGTGGCGCAGCCGGGAGCGGGTGTAGGCGGGGTCGGCGTTCATCGGGTCGTCCCAGACGGGCAGGGACTGGACCATGCAGGCCTTGCGGGCGGTCTGCCGGTCGAGCTGGAGGAACGGGCGGCGGTAGCGGCCGGCGGTGCCGGACACGGCGGCCATGCCGGACAGGGAGCGGATGCCGGAGCCGCGGGCGAGACCGAGGAGCACCGTCTCGGCCTGGTCGTCGCGGGTGTGGCCGAGGAGCACGGCGGCGGCGCCGAGCCGTTCGGCGGCCTCGTCCAGGGCGGCGTACCGGGCGTCGCGCGCGGCCGCTTCGGGGCCGCCGTCGCGGCCGACGGTGACCGCGACCGCCTCGACCGGGCCGAGGTCCATGGCGGTGAGGCGGGCCGCGACCTCGGCGGCGCGGAGGTCCGAGCCGGGCTGGAGGCCGTGGTCGACGGTGACGGCGCCGGCGCGGACGGGAAGCTTGCGGGCCTCGAAGGCGAGGGCGGAGGCGAGCGCCATGGAGTCGGCGCCGCCGGAGCAGGCCACCAGGACGAGCGGGGGCTGGGCGGGCCGGCCGGGGGTTTCGCCGGCCGTCCCGGCAGCGGCGTGCGCGGCGGCGGCGGGCCCCGGGAGGGGGTGCTCGGGGGCGGAGTGCTCGGTGATGACGTCGTGGAGTACGCGGCGGACCGCCAGGCGTATCGCCGCGACCGCAGGATGGGGACCCATGTCCGGTGCCCTTCGTGTGAAGTTGGGGGGTGCCTCGGTCGGAGTCTTAACGGCCGGAGCGGGGGGTTCGGTCACTCAGAGTGCGTCGATGGTGACAGAACTCGGCCGATACCCGAGCATCGCACGCCTACCCACTGCCCACGGTCCCTCGGATGGGTGATTGGGGAGGCGTTCTTCTGCCGTCGGCCGGATCGGGCGCCTCATTCTGCTTTACGGTGCACCCTCGCGACCCAGTCCGCCGGTTTGGCGATCTCCGACTTGGTGGGGAGGGTGTTCGGAGAGGTCCACACCCGGTTGAAGCCCTCCATGCCGACCTCGTCGACCACCGCGCGCACGAACCGCTCGCCGTCCCGGTACTGGCGCAGCTTGGCGTCCAGGCCCAGCAGCCGGCGCAGCGCCTGGTCCAGGCGCGAGGCGCCCTTGGCCCTGCGCTGCTGGAACTTCTCGCGGATCTCCGCCACCGACGGCACGACCTGCGGGCCGACGCCGTCCATCACGTAGTCGGCGTGCCCCTCGAGCAGCGACATCACGGCGGTGAGACGGCCGAGGACCTCCCGCTGCTCGGGCGTCTGGACCAGCTCCACCAGCGAACGGCCGCCCTCGTCGGTCTCGCCCTCGGGGCGGGCGCCGGTCAGGGCCTGGGCCGCCTCACGCAGCCGCTCCAGGACCGTCATGGGGTCCATGTCGGTCGCGGCGAGGAATGACTGGATCTCACCCTGGAGGTGGTCGCGCAGCCACGGCACGGCGGTGAACTGGGTGCGGTGCGTCTCCTCGTGCAGGCTCACCCAGAGCCGGAAGTCGTGCGGGGCGACGTCCAGCTCCCGCTCGACGTGGACGATGTTCGGCGCCACCAGCAGCAGCCGCCCGCCGCCGTTCTCCCCGGCCGGCAGTTCGCGGGTGGCGGGGGCGAACGTCTCGTACTGCCCGAGGACCCGGGAGGCCAGGAACGACAGCAGCATGCCCAGCTCGACACCGGTCACCTTGCCGCCGACCGCGCCGAGCACGGCGCCCCCGGCGCTCGTCGAGCGGCGCTCCTGCATCTTCTCCAGCAGCGGCTTGAGCAGTTCGCGGAAGCCGGCGACGTTCGCCCTGATCCAGCCGGCCCGGTCGACGACCAGAACGGGGGTGTCCTCCGGTTCGTGCCCCTCGGGGATCATCCGGGTGAACCCCCGGACGTGCGCCTCGGACGCCTTGGCGTGCCGCCGCAGCTCGGCGACGACCGCGCGGGCCTCCTCCCGGCTCACCTCGGGCCCGGGGCGTACCAGGCGGGTCGCGGTCGCCACCGCGAGGTTCCAGTCGACCATCTCGGCACCACCGATGCTCGTCATGCGTCAACCGTACGTGCTCGGCGCCGGATCGGGTCAGGGTGCGGCGCCGACCGGCTCACGACACGAGCGCGGCGGCGAGGCGGTCCAGGGAAGGCTGGGCGGCGGCGGCCGACGGGGTCCGCCCGGCGAGGAAGGCGAACGCCAGGAGGCGGCCGTCGGCGGTCACCACCGTGCCGGCCAGGGCGTTGACGCCGGTGAGGGTGCCCGTCTTGGCCCGGACCAGGCCCGCGCCCGCAGCGCCCGGCGAGCCGTCGGCGTAACGGTCCTCCAGAGTGCCGGTGAAGCCGCCGACGGGCAGGCCCGTGAGGACCGGGCGCAGTTGGGGCCGGTCGGGGTCGGCCGCCCGGGCGAGCAGCGCGGTCAGCAGGGCGGCGGAGACCCGGTCGCCGCGGTCCAGCCCGCTGCCGTCGGCGAACCGCGCCCCGGCGAGCGGTACGCCCAGTTCGCGCAGTTCACCGGCGACCGCGCGGCCGGCGCCCTCGAAGCTCGCGGGGTGGCCGGTGGCGATCGCGGTCTGCCGGGCGAGGGCTTCGGCGAGGTCGTTGTCGCTGTGGGTCAGGGCACGCTCGACGAGCGCCGACAGCGGCTCGGACCAGGTCCTGGCGAGCGGGACCGCCTTCTTGGGGGCACGCGCGCGTGCCGGGGGTTTTCCGGCGTGGACGCCCTGGGCGGTGAGCAGGCCGGCGAAGGCGCGGGCGGTGTCGCCCGCCGGGTCTGCGGAGCGCGGGGCGGGCCCGGTGGCGGTGCCGCCGAGCCGTCCCTCGTCGGTCATCAGGGCGGTGACCGGGGCGATGTTGTCGTTGACGCCGATCGGGTGGCGTTCGGGTCCGGTGTACCGGGAGGTGTCGTACGCCAGCTGTACGGAGGTGACGCCGCGGGAGCGCAGGGCGCGGGCGGTGTCGGCGGCCAGGGCGCGCAGCCGGGCCGCGTCGAGCGTGGGGTCGCCGCCGCCGACGAGCGTGACGCGGCGGGCGTCGGGGGTGGCGACGACGGTGGTGGGGATGCGGTGGTCGGGGCCGAGGGCGGAGAGCGCGGCCGCCGCGGTGGCGATCTTGACGGTGGACGCGGGGGTCATCGGGGTGCCCGCGCCGCTGCCGTACAGCTGCTTGCCGGTGGCGGCGTCGACGACCGACGCCGTACGCAGCGGGCCGAGGCCCGGGTCGGCGAGCAGCGGCCCGAGGGCGCCCGCGAGGGCGGCGGCCGGTTTGGGCGCGGCGGGCTTCGGGGCGGCGTCGGCCCGCGGGGCGGCGAGGGCCGTGAGGACCCCGGGGGCGCTGGGAGCCGGCGCCGGGGCGGGCCGCTGCGGGCCGGCCGCGTGGTGATCTGCGCCACCTGTACGGGGCTGGGCGGCGGCCCGGGTGCGCTCGGCCGTACGCTGACCCGAGTCCCAGGGCCCGGCCAGGGTCACCGCCCCGGCCGCCAGGACGAGGCCGAGCACGGCGGAGCCTGCGGAGAGCCGCACCACCTTCGGCTCCAGCACGGCTGACCAGCCCCTTTCGCGAGCACACAGTTGCGTGAGGGACACTTAACCACTGAGCTGTGCCGCGAGCACGGCACCCCCGGTGAGCACGGCGGTCCGGTCCTGCTGGGGGAGCAGTATCACCCGACGTTTTGTGTTGATCTTGGAGGAGCCACCCGTGGAGTTCGACGTCACCATCGAGATCCCGAAGGGGTCGCGGAACAAGTACGAGGTGGACCACGAGACCGGTCGTATCCGACTGGACCGCCACCTCTTCACGTCGACCGTCTACCCGGCCGACTACGGCTTCGTCGAGGGCACCCTGGGCGAGGACGGCGACCCGCTGGACGCGCTGGTCATCCTGGACGAGCCGACCTTCCCGGGCGTGCTCGTCAAGTGCCGCGCCATCGGCATGTTCCGGATGACGGACGAGGCGGGCGGCGACGACAAGCTGCTGTGCGTCCCGGCCTCGGACCCGCGCATGGAGCACCTGCGCGACATCCACCACGTGTCGGAGTTCGACCGCCTGGAGATCCAGCACTTCTTCGAGGTCTACAAGGACCTGGAGCCCGGCAAGTCCGTCGAGGGCGCCGACTGGGTCGGCCGCGCCGAGGCCGAGGCCGAGATCGAGGCCTCCATCAAGCGCCTGGAGGCGCAGGGCGGCGCTCACTGAGCCCCCTTCCTCCGCCCGACGGGCGGCGCACCTGACCGGTGCGCCGCCCGTCGTCGTGTGTGAGCCCTTGGCCGTGCCCATACTGGGCAGGCGGATCGGATGGGTCGGATGGGAGTGAGGACGAGCACAGTGGCGCCGGAGACCGACGGTTCCGAGGACCGTAAGCCTCAGTCCGACGAGGCACACAGCGCCTTCACGCCCGTGCCGGGCGTGGAGCAGCCCTCCGGGCCCGAGGAGGACCCGCAGACGACGTCGGAATTCGCCCTCCCCGAGGGCCTGGCGCCCGAAGCGCCCCCCGAGCCGGAGGGATCGGCGTTCGCGCCGCCCTCGACGTACTCGGCGAAGGAGTCCCCTCCGGCGTTCACCCCCGCGCAGGGGTTCCCGGCGATACGGCTCTCCAAGGACGCGCCCTGGCAGGACCGGATGCGCACCATGCTGCGCATGCCGGTGAGCGAGCGGCCGGTGCCCGAGCCCGTCCAGAAGCAGGACGAGGCCGGGCCCGCCGTACCGCGCGTGCTCGACCTGACGCTGCGTATCGGCGAGCTGCTGCTGGCGGGCGGCGAGGGCGCCGAGGACGTCGAGGCGGCGATGTTCGCGATCTGCCGCTCGTACGGGCTCGACCGCTGCGAGCCGACCGTCACGTTCACGCTGCTGTCGATCACCCACCAGCCCTCGCTGGTCGACGACCCGGTCACCGCCAACCGGACCGTGCGCCGCCGCGGCACCGACTACAACCGCCTGTCCGCCGTCTACACCCTCGTCGCCGACATCAACTCGGACGACTACGAGGTCTCGCTGGAGGAGGCCTACCGGCGCCTCGCCGAGATCCGCCGGAACCGCCACCCCTACCCGGGGTGGGTGCTCACGGTCGCCGCCGGCGGGCTCGCCGGCGCCGCGTCGATGCTCCTCGGCGGTGACCTCGCCGTGTTCCTCATCGCGGCGGCGGGCGCGATGCTCGGCGACCGGCTGGCGTGGTTCTGCGCGGGACGCGGACTGCCGGAGTTCTACCAGTTCGCCGTGGCCGCGGTGCCCCCGGCGGCGCTCGGCGTCACGGTCAGCCTGCTGCACGCGGGGCTCCAGCCCAACGCGGTGATCACCGGTGGGCTGTTCGCGCTCATCCCGGGCCGGGCGCTGGTCGCGGCCGTCCAGGACGGCCTGACCGGCTTCTACATCACCGCCTCGGCCCGCCTCCTGGAAGTCGGGTACTTCTTCGTCGCCATCGTCGTCGGTGTGCTGTCCGTGCTGTACGGGGGCGTCCAGCTGGGCGCCAAGCTCAACCCCGAGGGCGTGGTCAACGCCGTCGAGCGGCCCGTCATCCAGATCCTCGCGGCGGTACTGCTGTCGGTGACCTTCGCGGTGCTGCTCCAGCAGGAACGATCCACTGTGCTGTTCGTGGCCCTCAACGGGGCCGCCGCATGGGTGATCTACGCGGCCATAGCGGTGACCGCGGGCGGCTCCACCGTCATGGCGACGGCGGTCGCGGCCGGGCTCGTGGGCCTCTTCGGGCAGCTGATGGCCCGGTACGAGCACACGTCGTCACTGCCGTACGTGACGGCGGCGATCGGGCCACTGCTGCCGGGCAGCGCCACGTACCTGGGGGTGCTGAACATCGCCCAGAACAACATGGACGCGGGCTTCACGTCCCTGGCGCGGGCGGCGGCGCTCGCGCTGGCGATCGCGATCGGCGTGAACCTCGGTGGCGAGATGGCGCGCCTGTTCATCAGCGCGCCCGGCTCGGCCGCGCTCCGCCGCGCGGCCAAGCGCACACGCGGGTTCTGACCCCTGGTGGGGTGCGGGTCGGCTGCCTGCCGGCGGGGGTGGGCCGCGGCCCCTCCGGGCTCACCTCCTCGGCGCCGGCGGCCTTGGGTCACACGTAAGGGAGCCGTGCCGGCGCCGCCAACGCCTGCGGGGGCGACCCTGCACGGCCGCGGCCCGGTCGTATCCCGGCTGCGGGCCGGTTGCGATTGACCGCGGCGCGGAGGGGCCGTGCAGGGTCGCCCCCGCAGCCGATCGGCGGCTCGATACAGCGAGAAGAGTAGATGGGCGCCCCGCCGACGGCGAGGAGGTGAGCCCGGAGGGGCCCCGACCGTACCCACCGGGCGCAACCAAGAGCACCCGCCCCACAGGAGCGAGCGTCAGCGCTTGGCGTGGCGGCCGCGGGCGGAGGGCGGCGTGCCGTCGTCGCCGGACGCGTCCTTCTTGCTCTTGGACCGGGCCCGCAGGTACTCGATCACGATCGGGACGACCGAGATCAGCACGATGAGGATCAGGATCGCCTCGATGTGCTCGTGCACGAAGTCGATGTTGCCCAGCGACGCTCCGAGCAGCGTCACGCCCGCGCCCCACAGGACGCCGCCGATGACGTTGAAGGTGATGAACGAGCGGTAGTTCATCCGGCTCACACCGGCGACGATCGGCGTGAACGTCCGCACGATCGGGACGAAGCGGGCGAGGATCAGCGACTTGGGGCCGTGCTTCTCGAAGAACTCATGGGCCTTCTCCACGTTCTCCTGCTTGAAGAGCCGGGAGTCCGGGCGCTTGAAGAGGGACGGGCCGACCTTGCGGCCGAAGAGGTACCCGACCTGGTCTCCGATGATCGCGGACAGCACGATCAGCGTGCACACCAGCCACAGCGGGGTGTCCAGGACGCCGGTGGTGACCAGCAGGCCCGTGGTGAAGAGCAGCGAATCGCCGGGGAGGAAGAACCCGATCAGCAGTCCGGACTCGGCGAAGACGATGACCAGGACGCCGATGAGGCCGAAGGTCTCGATGAGGTAGTCCGGGTCCAGCCAGCTCGGTCCGAGCGCTAGCGTATTCACGGTTCCGGGGCTCCTGGGTGGGGTGGGCGGGCGGTAAACGGCTGCCCAAAGCTATCAACGCTTCCGCCCTGCCCCCGGTTCCGTCCCCCCGGCCGGCACCCGGCCGCACTCCGGCCCCACCCCGGCCCGCCCGGGTCAGGCGTTGCGGGCCGCGTTGGCGTGGATGGCGTCGCGGAAGTGCTCGGCCATTCCGGGGGCGATGGCCTCGAAGTACGCGGTGAAGCGCTCGTCCGCGACGTACATGTCCCCGAGGCAGCGGTGCATCTCGTGGTCGCAGTCGTAGTGCCACTGGCCGATCTGGCGGCGGTGTTCCTCGGCCAGGTCCATCGCGCGTTCACCGGCCGGGGGCTCGCCGTCCGCCATCGCGGCCCGGTAGCGGGCTCCCCATTCGGTGGCCTCGTCCTGCATGCGCTGCCAGTCGGCCTTGGTGTAGCGGGCGGCCCGCGCCTGGGACTGCCGGTAGGCGTCGGTGTTGCCCCAGCGCTGCTGGACCTCTTCGGCGTACTGCTCGGGGTCGTGGTCCCCGAACACTTCGAACCTTTCCTCGGGCGTGAGGTTGATGCCCATCTTCTTCGCCTCCATGGCGTGTTCGACGGCCTCGGCCATCTTCTGCAGCTCGGCGATCCGCGCGGACAGCAGTTCGTGCTGGCGCCGCAGGTGCTCCCGCGGGTCCGCGTCGGGGTCGTCGATCAGGACCGCGACCTGGTCGAGAGGGAAGCCCAGCTCCCGGTAGAACAGGATCCGCTGCAGCCGGTCGAGGTCGGCGTCGTCGTAACGCCGGTGGCCCGCGTGGCTGCGGCCGCTCGGGGAGAGCAGCCCGATCTCGTCGTAGTGGTGCAGTGTGCGCACCGTCACACGGGCGAAACCGGCGACCTGTCCCACGGAGTAGCCCATGGCTGTCCGCTCCCTTCTTCTCGGTACGCCCCTCAGCCTGGTCCCTCACGTGACGTGAGGTGCAAGTCCGCGAAGGGGTCGCCCTCGCCGGCGAAGGTGTAGGCGCCGGCCTCGATGCGGGCGATCAGGCCGCGGGTCCACTGCGCCCCGGCGTCGGCGGAGTGGACCCACATGTTCATGATCTCGCCGATGTGCCCCAGGGACTCGGGGCCGTCCTCGGGGGTGTAGTACTCGGTGACGCCCGCCCGCCACCGCTCCAGTCCCTCGACGCGCTGCCGGAGCAGCGCGACGGCCTCCGCACGGGGCAGGTCGACGATGAAGCCGACGGCGGCGGACAGGACGTCCAGCTTCTGGTCGTACGCCGTGAGCGACTGGCGCAGCAGGGCGAAGTACTCCTCGGTGCCCTGGTCGGTGACCTCGTACTCGGTGCGGGGCGGGCCGCCGGCCGTGCTCGGCGCGGTTTCGTAGGCGTGGAGCAGTCCTTGCCTGGCCATCTGCTTGAGCGCGTGGTAGATCGAGCCGGGTTTGGCGTTGGACCACTCGTGGGCGCCCCAGAACTCCAGGTCGTTGCGGACCTGGTAGCCGTGTGCCCGGCCATGCTGGCGCACGGAGCCGAGGACCAGCAGCCGGATCGCCGACATCACCTCACGCCCTTCCTCTGGTCAATTTTGACCAGAGTACGCAGGGCCTGTCAGCCGTGTGCCATGGCGAGCAGCTCGAAGGCGTTCTTGCCGTCCAGCGACTCCCGGATGATGTCGGCGTGCCCGGCGTGCCGGGCGATCTCCTCCACGAGGTGCATGCAGAGCCACCGGACGGAGACGCGGGCGTCCTTGGGGTACCAGGGGGCCTCGGGCAGGGGGAAGGTGTCGTCGAGGCTCGGTACCCCCCGTACGTACTCCTCGGTCTGCTTGGCGACCCCATCCCAGAAGTCCAGGACGGCCGGGACGGTCTCGCCCTCCTTGAGGCGGAAGCTGTCCGCGTACGCGTTCTCGGTGTTCATCCGCTCGTTGGGCCGCTGCTGGGCCATCCGCAGCCAGGACAGCTCCGTCTCCGCCGCGTGCTTGAGGAGCCCCGAGAGCGACAGGGCGCTGGCGCTGGGGCGGGACGCGGCCTGTTCCTCGGTCAGTCCGGTCACCGAGCGGCGGAGCGCGCCGCGCTGTGCCTCGATGAAGTTCAGCAGCGCGCCGCGCTCGTCGCCGTGGGCCTCTGAGGGAACGTGAGTGACCATGACCTGGTCCGCCTTTCCGGTCGGTGCCTGTGACCGGCAATCTACGGGCACTTCAGGTCAGGGGCTGTCCTCAACTCACGGGCGGAGTGGGGAAGCGCCTCAGAAGGGGAACCGGCTGCGGCCGTGCTGGATGGAGATCCACTTGTAGGTGGTGAAGGCGTCGATGGTCGCCTCGCCGTTCAGCCGCCCCACTCCGGAGTGCTTCTCGCCGCCGAACGGCACGATCGGCTCGTCGTGGACGGTGCCGTCATTGATGTGGATCATGCCGGTGTGGATGCGCTGGGCGATGCGTACGCCGCGCTCGACGTCGCCCGTGTGCACGGCGCCGCTGAGCCCGTAGGGGGTGTCGTTGGCGATCCGTACCGCCTCGTCCTCCCCGTCGAAGGGGATGAGCATCACGACGGGTCCGAAGATCTCCTGGGTCAGGACCGGGGAGTCGGCCGGCAGGCCGGCCAGTACGGTCGGGGCGACGACGTTGCCCTCGGCGGTGCCGCGCACGAGCGCGGTCGCGCCGGCGTCGACGGTCTGCTCGACGAGCGTGGTGACGGCCTCGGCCTGGGAGGCGTTGATGAGGGGGCCGATGTGCGTGGTGGGGTCGGCCGGGTCGCCGGCCTTCAGGGTGCGCACCTTGGCGACGAACTTCTCGGTGAACTCCTGCTCCAGCGACCGGTCCACCAGCACCCGGTTCGCGGCCATGCACACCTGTCCCTGGTGCACGAAACGGCTGAAGACGGCGGCGTCGACGGCGTAGTCGACGTCGGCGTCGTCGAGCACGATGAGGGCGCTGTTGCCGCCCAGTTCCAGGACGGACCGCTTGAAGTTGGCGGCGCAGACGGTGGCGACGTGCCGGCCGACCCGGTCGGACCCGGTGAACGAGATGACCTTGGGCACGGGGTGCTCGATCAGCGCGTCGCCTATCTCGGCGATGTCGGTGATGACGACGTTGAGGAGTCCGGCCGGCAGGCCGGCGTCCTCGAAGATCTTCGCGACCAGGGCGCCGCCGAGGATCGGCGTGTTCTGGTGCGGCTTGAGGACGACCGCGTTGCCGAGGGCGAGCGCCGGGGCGACGGACTTGATCGACAGGAGGAAGGGGAAGTTGAAGGGGCTGATGACGCCGACGACGCCGACCGGCACCCGGTAGAGCCGGTTCTCCTTGCCGTCGACGGGTGAGGGCAGGATGCGGCCCTCGGGGCGCAGGGCCAGGTGGACCGCCTCGCGGAGGAACTCCTTGGCCAGGTGCAGTTCGAAGCCGGCCTTGGTCCGGGTGCCGCCGAGCTCGGCGATGATCGCCTCGGTGATCTCGGCCTCGCGCTCCTCGACGAGCCGCAGGGCCCGCTCGAAGACGGCACGGCGGGCGTACGGGTTGGTGTCCGCCCACGCGCGCTGCGCCCGTTCGGCGGCCCGGTAGGCCTGGTCCACCTCGTCGACCGTGGCCACGGTGATGGAGGCGAGCTTCTCCTCGTTGTACGGGTTGAAGTCGATGATGTCCCACGAGCCGCCGCCGGCCCGCCACTCACCGTCTATGTACTGCTGGGCCAGGTCTGTGAAGTAGGACATGCCATCCCTTCCCGGGGGGCGCGACGCGGGGTGTGATGGGACGTCATCCTACTGGCGGGTCAGGTGAGTTGGAGGAGACCTCGGAGAAGGTCCCGGCTTTCTTCGGGGCCGGGGCTGTCTTCGTGCAGCCGGCGCATCACCCGCTCGTACTGGGCCACTTCCTCGCGCTTGTCGAGGTAGAGGGCGCTGGTGAGCTGCTCCAGGTAGACGATGTCGGAGAGGTCGGACTCGGGGAACCGCAGCATGGTGAAGGCGCCGCTCTCGCCCGCGTGGCCGCCGAAGCTGAAGGGCATGACCTGGAGGGTGACGTTGGGCTGCTCGGAGACCTCTATCAGGTGCTTGAGCTGGTCGCGCATCACGCCGCGGTCGCCGTACGGGCGGCGCAGGGCGGCCTCGTCGAGGACGGCGTGGAAGTGGGGTGCCCGCTCGGACACGAGCGTCTTCTGGCGTTCCAGGCGCAGCGCCACGCGCCGGTCGATCTCGGCCCGGGAGGCGTCGGGCATGCCGCGGGTGACGACGGCGTGCGCGTACGCCTCGGTCTGCAACAGGCCGTGGACGAACTGCACTTCGTAGATGCGGATGAGCGAGGCGGCGCCCTCCAGGCCGATGTAGGTCTGGAACCAGCCGGGCAGTACGTCGCCGTAACTGTGCCACCAGCCCGCCACGTTGGCCTCGCGGGCGAGGCTGAGGAGGGGTTCGCGCTCGGCCTCGTCGGTGACGCCGTACAGCGTGAGGAGGTCCTCGATGTCCCTCGCCTTGAAGCTCACCCGGCCCAACTCCATGCGGCTGATCTTGGATTCGGACGCCCGGATGGAATAGCCGGCGGCCTCTCGGGTGATGCCACGGGACTCGCGCAGCCGCCGCAGCTGCGAACCCAGCAGGATGCGCCGCACCACGGAACCGCTCGATTCACTTGCGGTCACGTTTCCCAACCCTCCCCATCGCCGATGTGTACGCCGGAGCACCCCCGAGCTCCGAGACGCCGGATTCTGCCACCAAAACGCTTCACCGCGTACTCGGTCGGTTACGCAAAGACGAAGGCTTGACCGAGTCGCGACCCCCGGAGTGGCCCTCCGGTGAAAGTCGTCGCCGGAAGATTTGCCCAGCAACCGGCACGGGGGCGGACAGGTCGGGCGCGTGCACGTGCATCTGCCCTTGCATCAGGTGGTCCCATTCGGAACGATGGGCCTCGCGCACCTGCGTAGTCGTTCGTGTTGTCGCACCACAGCCGCGAATCCCGGGAGTGCCTCGCATGGGGACGAATGGATCGACCATGCTCGAGCCTTTAAGGCAGGGGCTTCCGCCGATCGATGCCGCTTCCGTCTCCAGCTCCGCCTCGTGCGCGTTGCCGGCCCGCTATGAAGCGGTGCGCGGCGCACGGAAGTTCACCAGCACGACCCTCGCCCAGTGGGACCTCACCGACCGGTTCGACGACGTCGCCCTGGTCGTGTCCGAACTCGTCACCAACGCGCTCCGGCACGCCCTGCCCGCCGACACGCCCCGCGAGGCACCGCACGACCCGCCCGTACGGCTGCACCTGATGCGCTGGGCGAGCCGGCTGGTGTGCGCGGTGCGCGACCCCAGTCCGGACAGCCCGGCGACGCGCGAGTCCGAGGAGGACTTCGCGGCGGAGTCGGGGCGCGGGCTGTTCCTGGTCGAGTCCTTCAGCGACAGCTGGGGCTGGCACCCGCTGGCCGGCACGCTGCACGGCAAGGTGGTCTGGGCGCTGTTCCGCCTCCCGGACGCGCCGCAGGGCGAAGCCCGGACGTCGTGACCCGCCGGGGTGCCTCCGGGCGCCCCGCCGGCACGCCCGCCCCTGACGTCGCTCAGCCGGCGACCAGGTGGTCGAACTCGCCGTCCTTGACCCCCAGCAACAGGGCCTCTATCTCGGCCGGGGTGTAGACGAGCGCCGGGCCCTCGGGGTGCCGGGAATTGCGCATCGCCACCTGGCCGCCGGGCAGTTTGGCGAACTCCACGCACGAGCCCTGCGAGTTGCTGTGCCTGCTCTTCT
Source organism: Streptomyces ficellus (assembly GCF_009739905.1). NCBI lineage: Bacteria > Bacillati > Actinomycetota > Actinomycetes > Kitasatosporales > Streptomycetaceae > Streptomyces > Streptomyces ficellus. The sequence goes on from NZ_CP034279.1 coordinate 3,234,492, forward strand.
GCCAGACGACGCCGTGAAGCTCCGTGGCCGCCATGCCGTTGTACACGTGGTGCACAGGACGCTCCCCGAGATACATGTTGCAGGTGTCAACTATCGGGATCATAGCGTCGACTCACGCGCAGACGCGTGTGCAGATGCCTGCGCAGATGCACGTGCACGCGGGGTGCTCCGGTGATTACAGCCGCCCGCCGCCCTGGTGCTACTCCCCCGTACATCCATAGAGACGAACGAACGGCCCGGATGGCTCCCGTCCCGCGCCCGTCTTCTTCCTGGGCATGGAAAAAGACCCTCCCGGAAGAAGGGCCTTTGTCCCGAGCGGGCTTCGAGCGGGGTTCGAGCGGGGTTCGGGCGGGTTTCAGCGGGCCGAGGAGGCGTACGGCAGCAGGGCCATCTCCCGCGCGTTCTTGACCGCGCGGGCCAGCTGCCGCTGCTGCCGGGCCGACACGCGCGTCACCCGCCGGCTGCGGATCTTGCCCTGGTCGGAGATGAACCTCCGCAGCAGGTCGGTGTCCTTGTAGTCGATGTACGTGATGCGGTCGCGGTCCAGCGGATTGGGGCGGGACTTCGCGGGCCTGCCGTCGGCCGGGCGGCGAGGGGACATGGGTCAGACCTCCAGGAAGGCGTCGAAGGCGGGCGGGAGCCGCTTCCAGGCCTCGCGGCCCTCGGCGTACTCCGCGTCGGTGAGCAGGCAGGAGTCGAGCAGCTCGGCGAGCCCCTCGCGGTCCAGCCCGGGTGAGGTGAAGACCAGGTGCTGGCAGCGGTCCCCGTGCTCGGGGTCCCAGTCCAGCGCGGCCGCCGCCCGCCGCACGGGCGGGACCATCTCCCAGGCGGCGTCCGGCAGCGAGGCGAGCCACGGGCCGGTGGGCTCGACGCACAGGGCACCGCCCGCCGCGTCCCAGGCCAGCAGCGTGTCCGGCCGGTCGGCCAGCCAGAACCGCCCCCGACTGCGCGCCGCCGCGCAGGCCAGGTCCTCCAGCGCCGCGAACAGCCGCTCCGGGTGGAACGGCCGGCGCCGGTGCCACACGTAGGTGCCGACGCCGTGCGCGTCCGCCTCCTGCGGCAGCAGCGCACAGGCCGGGTGCTGCGCGGCCGCCGCGGCCTCGACGTCGAACCCCGCCAGCGCGGCGGCGGCCGGGTCGCCGTCCGGCACGGGCACCCGGCGGGCTGTCGGGTGGAGCTGGTCGAGCAGCGCCCGGTCCTCGTCGTCGGCCTCGGGACTGTCCAGCACGGCGAGCACGGGCGCGTACTCCAGCTGGCGCGCAAAGGTGTCGGCGACGGTGCGCCGGTCGGTGGTGGCCGCGGCCAGCCCGACGTCGGCGAGGTCGTCGCCGTTGCCGAGGCAGGGCAGCAGCAGGGCCGGGTCGACGGCGGTGATGACGGAGCTGACGGTCAGCCCGGCCGTGGCGACGACCTCGGCCATCGCCTTGGGCTCGACGGAGTCCCACAGCTCGACCACCGCCAGGCGGGTCGCTCCGGCGACCGCCAGCCGCCGCAGCTCGGGCACCAGGTCCTCGCGCAGGGCGCAGCACGCGCAGTCGTTGACCAGCGGCGCGCCGGCCGTCGACAGGACGCCGGTCGCGTCGCGCACGGTGCGGGTGACGGTGCCCCCGGTCGCGGTGGACAGGTCGTGGTGGAGCGCCACGCTGCCGGGGACGCTGGTCAGCAGCCGCTCCACGGCGGCCCTCCGGGCGTCGGCGTGCAGTCCGCCGACGAGGGCGACGGACAGCATCAGCGGGCCCCGCGGGTCCGGCCGTAGCGCTGTTCGAACCGCTCCACGCGTCCGGCCGTGTCGAGCACGCGCGCGTGGCCCGTGTAGAAGGGGTGGCTCGCGGAGGAGATCTCCACGTCGACGACGGGGTACATGTTGCCGTCCTCCCACTCGACCGTCGTGTCGCTGGTGGCGGTCGACCTGGTCAGGAAGGCGAAGCCGCCCGCCTTGTCACGGAAGACGACGGGCTCGTACGGGGGGTGGATTCCGGGCTTCATGGCGGGTCAGCGCTCCTCTCGGAAGTCGACGTGACGGCCGGCGACCGGGTCGTACTTGCGCAGGGTCATGCGGTCGGGGTCGTTACGGCGGTTCTTGCGGGTCACGTAGGTGTAGCCGGTGCCGGCGGTGGACCGGAGCTTGATGACCGGTCGTAGTTCGTTGCGGGCCATGGGGTTAGAGTAAATGGAAATGGTTTCCATTTCCAAGACGATCGTCAGAGAGGTAGGTCACCCGTGTCCGCCCACTGCCAGCTGACCGGCGCCCGGCCCGGTTTCGGCAACCGCGTCTCCCGTTCACACCGGCGCACGCCCCGGCGTTTCGACCCCAACATCCAGCGCAAGCGCTACTGGCTGCCGAGCGAGGGCCGATACGTCCGGCTCACCCTCTCCGCCAGGGGCGTCAAGGCCGTCGACGCCATCGGCATCGAGGCCGCCGTGGCCCGCGTCCGTGCCCGCGGGGTGAGGATCTGATGGCCAAGAAGAGCAAGGTCGCGGCCAACGAGCGCCGCAAGGAGGTCGTCGCGCGGTACGCGGCCCGCCGAGCGGAGCTGAAGGAACTCGTCCGCCGGCCCGGCACCCCGCCGGCCGAACGGCTCGCAGCCCAGGCCGAGTTGCGCCGCCAGCCGCGCGACGCCAGTCCCACGCGGGTGCGCAACCGCGACAGCGTGGACGGCCGCCCCCGCGGCCACCTGCGGCGGTTCGGCCTCTCCCGGGTGAACGTGCGGCAACAGGCGCACGCCGGGTTCCTGCCCGGGGTCACCAAGTCGTCCTGGTAGCAGGCGACTACCGGCTGGTAGCTTGGCGCGCGTTTCCGGCACCGACGTTGGGGAGACGTGGCGTGGACGCGCACAGGCTCGTACGTACCGGAGGCGTCGCGGCGGCGGGCCTCACCGCCCTGCTCGTGCTGGCCGGCTGCGGCGGCGGCCCGGCCGGCGACGGCGGCCGCGACGCCACCGGGGCCCCGGCCGCCGGGGCCACCGCCGGCGGGCACCCCCCGGCGAGCCCCGCGCCGTCACCCACGCCCACCCCCTCCGCCCCTCCGGTCACCGCCGGCGCGGTGGAGGGGTCGTGGGTGGGCCTCACCGACGGCAGGCCCGTCAGCCTCACCGTCAAGAAGGGCCACGCCCTGGTGCTGGCCGACGCCCACGTGTGTCAGGGCACCGCCCGCGGCACCGGCCCCGTCACACTCAGCCTCACCTGCGACGACGGCTACACCACCCGCACCAAGGGCACCGCCGCAACCACCCGGGACACGCTGGTCGTCACCTGGTCCGGCGGCACGAAGGACACCCTCGCCAAGGCGGCCCCGCCCCAGGGCACTCCCTCCCTGGTGGCACCACCCCCCAGCACGCCACCCACGCCCTGAGCCCAGCCCCCGCGCCGGGCGCACGACCTGATCCCGATCCCCGGACGCCGCCCACGACACGCCCCTACGCCTCCTCCCGCTCCTCCAGCGCGGCCGAGAACGCCTCCAGGGCCTCCAGCAGCAGCCGTGCGCCGTTGCGGACGACCGGGTCGGGCACCGTCTCGGCGTCCCAGCGGGCGACGGCGTCGCGCACTTCGTCCCAGCGCGGGACCCGGCGTTCGCGGACGGCCTTCGCGCCCTGCCGCGTGGCGTGCCGCAGCGCCTCCGCGAGACCGGCGGCGGCCGGGAGGGGAGCCGCGTCGCGGTCCGGGAGGTGGGCCTCCACCAGCATGGCGACCCGGCCGAACTGCGCCAGGGCGTCACCCGCGTCGGCGGCCGTGGCACGCGACAGCCCCCGGTGCCGGACCGGTTCGAGGGCCGCCCGTTCGACCGCCTCCTGCCAGGCCACGCGCGCGTCCCGGGTGGCGAGCAGGGCCTCACGCACCGCGCCGGTGCCGCGGGCCGCCGGGTCGGCGTGGTGGGCGACCACCTGGGCCGCGTACCGCCCGTCGGCGGCCAGCCAGTCGGCCAGCCGGGTGCGCAGGCGGGGCGTCTCCCAGGCGGGGTACAGGGCGTACGCCAGCATCGCCAGGGCTCCGCCGAGGAGGGTCAGCACGACCCGTTCGGGGACGGTCTGCGTCCACTCCGTACCGCCCATGCCCAGCAGGAACACCACGTACGCCGAGGTGCAGACCTGGGCGACCGCGTACCCGGTGCGCATCAGCAGGTACATCCCGAAGGCGCAGACCACCGCGAGGGCCGCCGAGGTGTACCGGCCCGGGTGCGCCGCCTGGAGCACGCCCGTGGCGAGGGCGACGCCCAGCAGGGTGCCGCAGAAGCGGGCGACGCAGCGGGAGTAGGTCTGGGTGAAGTCGGGGCGCATGGCCATGACGGCGGCCAGCGGGGCCCAGTAGCCGTGGCCGAGGGGCAGGGCCGTGCCGATGGCCCAGCCGCCGGTGGCGACGGCGCTGACGCGTACCGCGTGCCGGAAGACCGGCGAGGCGGGGCGCAGTTCGCCGCGGACGGTGCGCAGGGCGCCGGGCAGCAGTTCCCAGAGGGTGGGGCGGGAGCGCAGCTCGGCCGTGTCGGTCCGGTCGGTGGGTGTGGCCGTTTCGGTGACGTCCTCCAGGAGGGCGGCGAGGCGGAGGGCCGCGCGGCGGGCGGGGCCGGTCAGGACGGCTTCCGTGTCGGGTGTGCGCAGTGCGGCGAGTGCGGCTGGCGGGATGGTGGTGGTGCGGCCGTGGCGGACGGCGTGGGCGGCGGTGTCCAGGACGGAGCCGGCGGCGGCGAGCAGTTCGCGTACCCGGTCGCGCTGGGGGCCCTCGCGCGGGACGCCGACGGCCGGGTCGGCGAGCGAGGCGAGGACGGGGCGGATGCGTTCGGCGAGCCCCCGCGCGCCGTGGAGTTCGGCGGGGCGGCGGCGGGCCTGGCGAGGCGTCACGGCGGCGGCGTTACGGGCGGTCATGAGCGGGACCGGGTCGAAGGGGGCGTACGGGTCGTGGCGCAGGCGCCGGGCGTAGTCGGCCTCGGCGGCCAGCGCGTCGGCGAGCGCGTCGCGCTGGGCGCCCCAGCGGCGGATGGGGACCAGGACGATCAGTGCGGCCTGGACCAGCCCGCCGGCGGCGATCATCCCGGCGTGGGCGGCGGCGTCGGCCACGGAGGTGGGCAGGGTGACGGTCACCAGCATGATCGCCACGTTGGAGGAGGCGATGATGCCGGTGGTGGGGCCGGTGGCCCAGGCGAGCCCGGCCAGGAACGTCCACAGGGCGAGCAGGGCGAGGAACAGCCCGAGGTGGGCGGCCGTCAGGTAGCCGAGGAACGTCGAGACGGCGAGGCTGGCGCCGGAGGCGAGCGCGAGGGTGGGGCGGGGGCGCCAGCTGCGCTGGAAGGTGGCGATGGCGGCCTGGAAGGCCCCGAACGCCGAGCTGACGGCGACTCCGGCGCCGAACAGGGCGAGGCTGACGCCGACCACGAGCGCCAGGCCCGCGGCGGCGCGCAGCGCGACGAGGGGCTCCAGGCGGCGCCGTTCGACCGTCAGCCCCGAACGGGCGGTGGCCTTCAGCGCTCGGAGCCAGCTCATGGGGACGAGCGTAATGGGTGGGTTTGCCCCTACTTGGGAAGCCTGCCCCGCCCGGTCCGCCCCTCGTGGTCGGTGCGCGCCCGGTCCGCCGCCGCGGTGCCGTGGCGCCAGCCCGCCTCGTCGGTGGCGCCGCGCACCCGGGTGGTGGTCGTCTCGGGGAACATCCTGTCCGCGCGGTCCGTCACCGCCACGTCCCGCGCCGCCAGCACGGGCAGCAGCGTCGGCTCCTCGTCCGCGACGCGCCGGGAGGCGGCCGCGAGCCGGTCGCCGAGCCGGTGGGCGTAGGCGAGCAGGAACGACTGGCGGAACGTCTTCGTACGCTTCCGCCCGCCCTTCCTCTGCTCCGCCTCCGCCTTCGTCATCGCGCCCGTGCCCTGCACCAGCAGCGAGGTGTACAGCAGCTCGACGACCTCCAGGTCGGGCTCGAACCCCACCACCGTCGAGAAGCCGAACGTCTCGTTCCACACCGCCCGGCAGCGGTTCGCCGACGCGACCGCGTCCAGGAGGATCGCCTTGGCCGTCTCGTAGGGCGCGTCCACGCCGATCCGTAGTGCGCCCGGCTCGTCCGCGCTGTGCGTGCGTGCCGCGAGCGCCGCCTCGTCCAGGCTGTGGCGGGCCATCAGCTCCTGGGCCTTCGCGGTGAGCGCCTCGGCCTCCTCCGGGTAGCCGGTCGCCTCCGCCTTGGCGAGCAGCGCCCGGATCCGGGCCAGCATCCGCGGCTCGCCGTGCACGGGCGCGGTGTGCGGGGCGGGCGCGCCGGGCGGCGGGCCGACCGGCTCGATCGCGGGGAGGCGGGCCAGCAGCCGGTACAGCTCCAGGACGGCGGTGGCGTACGAGAAGCGGTCCGCCCGCCAGTCGCCGTCCGGCAGGCCGGAAAGCTGCGCGGCCCACCGGGGCGGCAGCGCCGCGTACCCGCCGGTCTCCCTGACGACCAGCCCCGACACCAGCCGCACGTGGTGTTCGTCGAGGTCGCGGCGTACGAGCCGGACGACGTCGGCCGGCTGCCAGCCGCGCTGCCACGCCCGGCGCAGGAACTCCTCCCCCCGCCAGGCCAGTTCGGCGTCGGAGCCGGGGTCGGCGGCGAGCAGCGAGGCGCCCGTGTCCAGGGCGGTGTCGTCCCCCGAGTACACGGCGGCGGCCAGGGCCTCGTCGACGGTGCTCACGCGCGCGTCCCGCCCTGCCGCTCGTCGTAGGCGCGGCGCGCCTCGGCGATCCGCGGGCGGTGCTCCAGGGACCAGTCGACGAGCGCCTTGATCAGGTGCGTCATGCTGTGCCCGGTCGCCGTCAGCTCGTAGTCGACCTGCGGCGGGACCGTGGCGTGCACGGTCCGGGTGACCAGGCCGTCCCGCTCCAGGCGGCGCAGGGTCAGGGTCAGCATGCGCTGCGAGATGCCGGGGACCAGTCGCTGGAGCTCCTTGAACCTCCGTACGCCCGCGGCCAGTTCGACCACGACGTGCACGGTCCACTTGTCGCCCAGGCGGTCCTGCACGTCCCGTACGCCGCACTCCTCGGCGCAGCTGACCACCGAGTCGCCGGTTACCTCCGTGTGCCCGACCGACATGAAAGTGCCTCCTTACGCGTACGCCGCTCCCTGGTGACCATGGTCGCAGTCCTCGAACGAAAGGAACGTCCATGCTGCTGGTCACCGGTGCCTCGGGCGGGCTCGGCTCCCTGGTCGCCGCGGGGGTCGCGGGCCGTGACGACGTCGTCCTCGGGACCCGGGCGGCCGGGGTCCCCGGCGCCCGCCGGGTCGACTTCGACGACCCGGCCTCGCTGCCGCCCGCCTTCGCCGGGATCGGCACGCTGTTGCTGATATCGGCGGGGTACGGGGAGGACGACACCGTCGTCGCCCGCCACGAGGCCGCGATCTCGGCGGCCGAGCGGGCCGGGGTGGGCCATGTCGTCTACACGAGCCTGTCCGGCGACGGCGACCACCTGCCGTACGCGCTGGCGCACCGCTGGACCGAGCGCCGCCTGCGCGCCTCCTCGCTGAACTGGACGGTGCTGCGCAACGGCCTGTACGCCGAGCTGCTGGCCCATCTCGCGGCCCCGGACGCCGACGGCCGGATCACCGCCCCGCTCGGCGACGGGAAGCTGGCGGCGGTCGCCCGCGAGGACCTCGCCGAGGTCGCCGCGCGCGTGGCGCTGGATCCGGCGCCACACACGGGCCGGGTGTACGAGCTGACCGGCGAACGGGCGCTGTCCGGGGCGGACCTGGCGGCCGCGGTCGGCGCCTCGTACGCACCCGCGCCGCTGTCCGCCGCCCGGGCGGCCCTCACCGCCTCCGGCGCCGCACCCTTCCAGGTCCCCATGCTGGTCGGTACGTACTCGGCGATCGCCCACGGCTTCATGGACGGCACGGCGGTACGCAGCGACCTGCCGGCCCTGCTGGGACGCGAACCGCGCTCCGCGCGGGAGGTGTACACGGCGTCGGTGCGCGCACCCGTACCGGGCCGGTAGGGCTGGCCCTACCGCGAAAACACCTGCCAGCGGTCGTGATCGCGGGCCCCGGAAGCGGTGTCCTTGAGACATGACCACAACCGCTGTACGGCTCACCGCCCTTCGCCGCACCTATCGCGACGTCACCGCCCTGGACGGGGTCGACCTCGGTTTCCGCGCCGGGTCCTTCACGGCCGTCATGGGCCCGTCCGGGTCCGGCAAGTCGACGCTGCTCCAGTGCGCCGCCGGGCTCGACCGGCCGACCGGCGGGCGCGTCGAGATCGACGGGACCGACCTGGGGGCCCTGAGCGAGCGGCGGCTGACACTGCTGCGGCGGGACCGGATCGGCTTCGTCTTCCAGGCGTTCAACCTGCTGCCGTCGCTGACCGCCGCGCAGAACGTCGCGCTGCCGCTGCGGCTCGCCGGGCGGCGCCCCGCGCGGGCCGAGGTGCGCGCGGCGCTCGCGCGCGTGGGGCTGGCCGACCGGGCGCGGCACCGGCCCGGTGAGATGTCGGGCGGGCAGCAGCAGCGGGTGGCGATCGCCCGGGCGCTGATCACCCGGCCCGCCGTGCTGTTCGGCGACGAGCCGACGGGGGCGCTGGACACCACCACGAGCCGCGACGTGCTGCGGATGCTGCGGGAGCTGGTGGACCGGGACGGCCAGACGATCATCATGGTGACGCACGACCCGGTCGCCGCGTCGTTCGCGGACCGGGTGGTCTTCCTGGTGGACGGGCGGGTCGCGGGGGAGCTGACGGCACCCACCGCCGAGGCGGTCGCGGGCCGGATGGCCGGGCTGGAGTCGCCGGAGCGTGCGGCGTGCTGAGTCTCGCGCTGAGCGGCCTGCGCAGCCGCTGGACGGGGTTCGCCGGCAGCTTCGTCGCGCTGGCGCTGGGCGTCGGGCTGCTGGCGACCATGGGCCTGGGCCTGGCTTCGACGTTCGACGCGCCCGAGCGGGCGCCGAAGCGGTTCGCGGCCTCACCGGTGGTCGTGATCGGTACGGACACGCTGACCGTCGGGCGGGTGACGCACCGGCTGTTCCATCCACACCCTGTGGACGCCCGGCTGCTCGCCGAACTGCGGGCGCTCGGGCCGGTGGCGACCGACGGGCGGCCCGACGCGGTGGGCGTGGACGCCGCCCCGGACGCCGTCCGCGCGGTCGTCGGCGACCGCGGCCGGGTCGTCACCGGCGACGAGCGGCGGCAGGCCGACCCGGAACCGGGACGGGACGCCGAGGCGCTGGTCACCGTGAACGCCCTGCTGGGCACGGCGGGCGGGGTCACCACCTTCGTCGCGGTGTTCGTCGTCGCGTCGACGTCCGCGTTCGCCGTGGCCCTGCGCCGCCGCGAGTTCGGGCTCCTGCGCACGGCCGGCGCGACACCCGGCCAGGTGCGGCGGGCGCTGCTCACCGAGGCGGCCCTCGTCGGCGCCACGGCCTCCGCCACCGGCTGCCTGCTCGGCTCGTGGGGCGCCCCGAAGCTGGCCCGCGCCCTGGTGGACGGCGAAATAGCGCCCGCCTGGTTCACGATCCGCGACACCGCGTGGCCGTACCACCTCGCCTTCTGGACGGGGCTGGCCGTCGCCGTCACAGGCGCCTGGGCGGCCGCCCGCCGGGCGGGGCGCACCGGCCCGGTCGAGGCGCTGCGGGAGGCCGACGTCGACAGCGGCGTCCTGCCCCTGGGCCGCCGCCTGCTGGGCGCGGCGCTGCTGCTCACGGGCGCCGTCCTGCTCGGCCGGGCACTGCTGGCCGACCCGTCGGACCTGATGGGGCGCAAGACGTACACGACCCAGCCGATGCTCCTGATCACCGGTGCGGCCCTGCTCACCCCCCTGCTGGTCCGCCCGCTGGCGCGCGCCCTGCCGCTGCCCGGCGCGCTCGGCATGCTCGTCCGGGAGAACGCGGGCGCCGCCCTGCGCCGTACCTCCGCGGTCGCCGCGCCCGTCCTGGTCACGGTCGCGCTGGCCGGTTCGCTGCTCGGCACGACCGGCACGGTCGCCGCCGCCAAGGCCGCCGAGGCACGGCAGCAGACGGCGGCGGACCACGTGGTGACCGGCGAGGACCTCCGGCCGGTGCGCGTCCCCGGGGCCACCCTCTCCCCCACCGCGACGACGGGCCTCTTCGTCCGGGACGGCGAGACGGCGGTCGTCCGGTACGAGGCCCGCGCGGTCACCGACCCGGCGGCCTTCGCGACGCTGGCGCGCCTGCCGGTCGTGGCGGGGGACCCGGCGGACCTGGACGACACGTCGATCGTCATCAACGAGGAGATCGCCGACAGCGAGTCCGGCCACCGCACCGTCGGTGACCGCATCGACGTCTGGCTGGGCGACGGCCGGCCGGTCTCGCTCCGCGTCGCGGCGGTCCTCGCCACCGGCACGGGCGGCAACGGTCCGTACGTCACCGCCACCCACGCCCCCGCGGCTCCGGTCGACCGCGTCGACGTACGGCTCCCGCATGGCGCCGACCCCGCCGTCCTGCGGGCCGACGGCGCCACGGTCACCCCCGTCGACGTCTGGGCGGCTCCCCGCACCAGCTCGCAGACCCGGCTCGGCCTGCTGCTGATCCTGGGCATCGCCCTGGTGTACACGGCCCTGGCGCTCGCCAACACCCTGGTGATGGCGACCTCCGTACGCGGCGGGGAGCTGCGCGCGCTGCGGCTGACCGGCGCGAGCCGCGGCCAGGTCCTGGCGGTCGTCGCGGGCGAGACCCTGCTGGCGGTCGCCGTCGGCGCGGTGCTCGGCGCGGCGGTGGCGGCGGTCAACCTCGCCGGGCTCGCCGCGGCCCTGGCCTCCCTCTCGGCGCCGGCGGCGGTCACGGTCCCCTGGGCGACGGTGGGCCTCGCGCTCGGCGGCTGCGCCCTGGTCGCGGTCAGCGCGGCCACCCTCAGCGCCGCCCGTACGGTCCGCTGACCGTCCGGCCGATTGTCAGTGCCGGGTGCCAGACTCGCGGGTGTGAGCGATCGCTGGCTGGTGGACGGCACCGAGGGCGGCGGGGCGCGGCTCGTCCCCCTCGGTGGGGACGGCCTGCCCGCCGGTCCCGTGCTGACCGAGCCGGACCTCGTCGAGGCGGTGCGGTCGCGGCCGGACGTCGGCCGGTGGGTGTGGCGGTCCACCGGCGCCGTCTACCCCCGGCTGCTGGCCGCGGGGGTCCGGGTGGAGCGGTGTTACGACATCGAGGCCGCCGAGCAGTTGCTGCTCGGGCACGAGGGGCGCCTGGGCGAGCCCCGCTCGGCCGCGGCGGCCTGGGCGCGGCTGCACGACCGGCCCGTACCGCCCGATCCGCCGCTCAGGGCGGCCGAGCCGGGCGCGCACGCGCAGTCGTCCCTGTTCGAGCCGGAGCCCGCGACGGAGGTGCCCTTCGAGGCGCTCCTGGAGGTGTACGAGGACCAGCACCGAAGACACGCGGCCGCCGGGCACCCGGGGCGGATGCGCCTGCTGACGGCGGCCGAGTCGGCGGGGATGCTGGTGGCCGCCGAGATGAACCGGGCGGGGTTGCCCTGGCGGGCGGATGTCCACCGGGCGGTGCTGCACGAGCTGCTGGGCGAGCGGTTCACGGGCGGCGGCGAGCCGCGCCGGCTGGCGGAGCTGGCGGACGAGGTGTCGGCGGCGTTCGGGCGCCGCGTCCGCCCGGACCTGCCGGCGGACGTGGTGAAGGCGTTCACGCAGGCGGGGATCAAGGTGCGCTCGACGCGCCGCTGGGAGCTGGAGGCGCTCGACCACCCGGCGGTGGAGCCGCTCATCGCGTACAAGAAGCTGTACCGGATCTGGACGGCGCACGGCTGGAGCTGGCTCCAGGACTGGGTGCGCGACGGGCGGTTCCGGCCCGAGTACCTGCCGGGGGGCACGGTCAGCGGGCGCTGGACGACCAACGGCGGCGGCGCCCTGCAGATCCCGAAGGTCATCCGGCGGGCGGTGGTCGCCGACGACGGCTGGCGGCTCGTCGTCGCCGACGCGAACCAGATGGAGCCCCGGGTGCTGGCGGCGATCTCCCGCGACCCCGGGCTGATGGAGGTGGCCGGTCACCCCGACGACCTCTACACGCGCCTGTCCGACCGGGCGTTCTCCGGCGACCGGGAGCACGCGAAGATCGCGCTGCTGGGCGCGATCTACGGCCAGACCAGCGGCGACGGCCTGAAGAACCTGGCCGCGCTGCGCCGCCGGTTCCCCCGGGCGGTGGCCTATGTGGACGACGCGGCGAAGGCGGGCGAGGAGGGGCGGCTGGTGCGCACCTGGCTGGGCCGGACGAGCCCGCGCGCGGCGGGAGCCGGGGAGCCGGACGAGGCGGGCATCCCGCAGGAGGGCACGGAGGAGCCTTCGGCCGACGGCGAGTTCACCCCCGGGTACGCGTCGGTGAACGCCCGCGCGCGGGGCCGGTTCACCCGTAACTTCGTGGTGCAGGGCAGCGCCGCCGACTGGGCGCTGCTGATGCTGGCCGCGCTGCGGCGGTCGCTGGCCGGGATGCGGGCGGAGCTGGTGTTCTTCCAGCACGACGAGGTGATCGTGCACTGTCCGGCGGCGGAGGCCCCGGCGGTCGCCGAGGCGATCCGCACGGCCGGCGACACGGCCGGCCGGATCGCCTTCGGCGACACCCCGGTGCGGTTCCCGTTCACCACGGCGACGGTGGAGCGGTACTCGGACGCGAAGTAGGGCGACGCCCGCTGTAGGCGGCGGGACGAGCCGCCCACGCACGAGGGCGGGCCCCGCATCCGTCGTACCGGATGCGGGGCCCGCCCAGGCGGTGGTTACGCGCGCGAGGTGCGTCAGTCCTGGACCGCGACGGACGCGTTCTCCGAGATGACGTCCTCCAGGATGTGCGACAGGGCGCTGTCACCCTTGACCGCCGTGGAGTTCTCGGTGCAGGTCTGGTTCTGGGTGTCGTTGACCAGGTCCTGAACACCGACGTTGACCAGGGCAACGATGTTCTGGACGTCGGCCTGGACCGGGACGCCGACACAGGGCTTGTTGAGCGTGCCCTGGACGAGGCCGACCTGCGGGCTCTGGTGGCCGCCCGTGACCGTGTTGCCGTAGATCTGGCGGGAGAAGTTGCCGTTCTGCGTGTCGATACCGCGGTCGCCCACGGCGGCGGCCATCGGCGCGGACGCGCCGAGCACGGCCGCAGCGACGCCGGCGGTAGCCAGAACCTTCTTGATCATGGTTCATCCCATTCGTCGAGAAACCCGGTGCTCGGGTCGTGCCAGCGCCCGGCGTCGGGCGCGTGGGGGCGGGCGTCAGCCCGTTGCGGGCGTCGGCCCGCCTGCGCGTGGCGTGAACGCCACGCGGGTTACCGGCCCGCACGGCCGACGAGTCGGCCGTGCGGGCCAGTGGTCCGGCGTCAGTCCTGGACGGCGGCCGAGACGTTCTCGGAGAGGACGTCCTCCAGCAGGTGCGACAGCGCGCTGTCACCCTTGACCGCCGTGGAGTTCTCGGCGCACTGCTGGTTCTGGGTGTCGTTGAGGATGTCCTGAACACCGACGTTGACCAGGGCCACGATGTTCTGGACGTCGGCCTGGACCGGCAGACCGACACAGGGCTTGTTGAGCGAGCCCTGGATCAGCCCGATCTGCGGGCTCATGTAGCCACCGGTGGTCGTGTTGCCGTACGACTGGGTGGCGAAGTTGCCGTTCTGCGTGTCGATTCCGCGGTCACCCACGGCGGCGGCCATCGGCGCGGACGCGCCAAGGACGGCGGCGGCGACGCCGGCGGTGGCCAGAACCTTCTTGATCATGGTCCATCCTTCTCGTCGAGAGACCCGGTGCTCGGGGTCGCCCTGATCAACCGCAGGCCACCGTTTAAGTTGCGCCAGGTCACCCGAAGAGATCAATCACCTAAAAACGGATGAATCGCTTTGATGATGATGTGCTTGTCCGGGCGAGCGGGGATGTCTGACGCGGTCACGACCGGGGTACACGCACCGTATGGACTCTCTCATGACGTTCGCCACGGAATTCGCCGCTAAGGACCATGTCGTCGGGATTGGTCCACTTGTCGCCGGCATCATTCTCGTCGGATTCCTGATCGGGGCGTTCTGGCTGGGACGGCGCATCCGGAACCGCGAGCCCGCAGCTCCCAAGCGGGAGGAGCATCCGCACCGGCCGCCGGACGCCGGGCTCCCGGGTGAGGCGGAGGGTCACCGCCGGCCTGCCGAGCTGGACGAGCGCGAGGACCGGGTGATGCCGTACGAGCTGCGGCACCAGAACACCGACCCGGACGCCTCACCGCGCTCCGAGAAGGACCACAAGTGGGGCGGCGCCCCCAGCGGCGGCTTCGGCAGCGGCGGGCCGACCACCGGCGGCTGACGCACCCCCGCGACGCCGGGACGCCGGGGCCGCCCCGCGCGCCCCGGCCCGCGCGAGCGGGTACATGCCGAGGAGTCCCGGCCGTACGAGCGTGTTCCGTGCGCCCGGCGCGTCGTTTCGCCGTGGGAGCGCCGGGGCACCCGGGGGCCATGAGCAGCCCCGACACGGCCACGCACACCCCTGCCCGGGCGTCCGCCCGCGACACCGCGCGGCTGGCCGCGCAGGTCGTCGCGCCGACGCTCGCGGCCGGCGTCATCGCCCGCCGCCGCACCGGAATGGCGCTCGCCGAGCGTTACGCCGTCGACCGGCGCGCCACCGGGCTGCTCACCGAACTGCGCGGCGTCTACGGAACCGGCCCCCTGCGGGTCGACGTCGCCGGACGCCACTTCGCCGTCGTCCTGCGCGCCGGCGACGCCGCCCGCGTCCTCAACGGCTCGCCCGACCCGTACTCCCCCGCCACCCGCGAGAAGCGCGCCTCGCTGGAGCAGTTCCAGCCGCACGGGGTGCTGATCTCGCGGGGCCGGGAGCGTGACGAGCGGCGCGCCTTCAACGAGGCGGTGCTGGAGTACGGCCACCAGCTGCACAGCCTGGCCCCGCACATGGTGCGGACGGTGCGCGAGGAGACCGGCAAGCTGCTCGGCGCCACGACCGCCGGCGACGGCGAGATCGACTGGACGGCCTTCCGTACCGCCTGGGACCGCACCGTCCGCCGGCTGGTGCTCGGCGACACCGGACGCGACGACACCGGCCTGACCGCCATGCTCGGACGCCTGCGCTCCGCCGCCAACTGGTCCGGCGCCGCGCCCCGCCGCACCGGTCTGCGCGACCGCTTCGAACGCCGGCTGCGCGGCCACCTCGAGCGCGCCGAACCCGGCAGCCTCGCCGCCGCGCTCGCGGCCACCCCCGCCGCGTCCGGCACCGACCCGGCCGGCCAGGTGCCGCACTGGCTGTTCGCCTTCGACGCCGCGGGCATCGCGGCCTTCCGGACCCTGGCCGTGCTCTCCACGCACACCGCGCAGGAGACCCAGATACGCAACGAGCTGGCCGTCAACGACCTCACCGAGCCGCGCCTCCTGCCGTACACGCGGGCGTGCGTGCTGGAGTCGGTGCGCCTGTGGCCCACCACGCCGTTCGTGCTGCGCGAGTCGGTGCGCGAGACCGCGTGGGGCGAGGACGCGCTGCCGTCCGGGACCGAGTTCCTGATCTACACGCCCCTCTTCCACCGGGACGAGTCGCTGCCGTACTCCGACCGGTTCACCCCGGAGATCTGGCTGGACGGCACGGCCCAGGACACCGAGTCGCTGATGCCGTTCAGCGCCGGGCCGGGCGAGTGCCCGGGCGAGGACCTGGTGCTGCTGGTCACCTCGACCATGCTGGCCGCCCTGCTCGAACGCCACACCTACCTGCCGGAACGGCCCGGGCGGCTGCGCCCCGACCGGCCGCTGCCCCGCACCCTGGACCACTTCGGCCTGCGCTTCGCGGCCCTCCCCCACCGGCCGTGAACCACCGGTGAAAAACCGGTCGTGAGCGGCCGGCCGTGAGCTGCCGCGGTGTCGCGAACCGTGAGGTTACGGGCACCGGCTGTGACATGATGCGAGAGCCTCGCCAACGCTGCGGCTGCTGTGAACGGAAAGGTTCGGCATGGCCCCTCGCGCCGGTAAATGGCAGCGTGTGCCCCTCATCCCACAGAGCAGGCAAGCGACGGAGACCGAGACGGTCCCCGTCTATTCGTCGTTGTTGCGCGAATGGAGAGCGCTGGGCCGGGCGGTCCCCGGACTGCCGGACCACGAGTGGGACGTTCTGGTCTCCCGCCCCGTGTGGCCCAGCCGTTGAGCCATCTGCCTCCTGCCGGTGCTCGGCGGTTCGAGTGAATCGGTGCGGAAAGCAGCCGCAGTGGTGTCTTTCCGCTTTCGCATTCGTTGTGATTTTCGCAGTGGAAGCCGGGCCGGATCTCGGCCCGCCCGTCACGAAATCCGTGGCACGACTTCCTCCTGTGGAAAGGACCCGAAACTATGAAGTGCAAGAAGGCTGCGGTGGCCGTCGCCGGTATCGTCATGGCGCTGGGCGCGGCCGCGCCGGCCGTCGCCGACGCCGAGGCCGAGGGTGCCGCCATCGGCTCGCCGGGCGTCCTGTCCGGCAACGTCGTCCAGGTGCCGGTGCACATCCCGGTCAACGTGTGCGGCAACACCATCAACATCATCGCGCTGCTGAACCCGGCCTTCGGGAACGTCTGCATCAACAAGTGACGCAGCGTCAGGCCTCGGCCGCGTGATCGCCGGTCCCGGAGCGCTCCGGGACCGGCTTTTCCGTTCCCGGATGCCCCAACCGGGCGATGAAATTCCCCAACGGGCTAGTGAGGCCCGGCACCGCGATCCCGTAAGGCCCATTAAGAATACTTTTGCTCCGAGTGGCTGGCGAAATCCTGACGCCTGGCGAAGGAGCGGACATGGGTCACCGGAGAGTGAAGACGAGGGGCGCGCGGCGGGGGGTGCTCGCCGCCGGGCTGCTGAGCGTACTGCTGGCCGGTTCCCTGGTGTCGGCGCCGTCCGGCCACGCCCGCGAACCGGAGCCGGACGGGGGCGGGGGCGGGACCACGCCGGTGACCGAGCCGGCCGTCGAGACGGACACGGGCCCGGGCCCCGCACCCGCGGCGGGGCTGGAGCGCGGCCAGGCGGCCGGTGAGGAACCGGACACGGGCGCGCCGGAGGGGACCGGTGAGGAACCGGACACGGCCGGGCCGGAGGAGGCCGCCCAGGAGACGCGCACCGCGATGGGGGCCTATCTGGACTACGGACCCCGCGGCATCCACCGCATGGCGGGGCTGACCAAGTGGCTCGGCGGCACCGAGCTGCGAGTCGGTCACACCTACCTGCCCGGCGACGTGTGGACCAACATCGAGGGCCGCCCCGGGTTCCTGGAGCACTGGGCGCAGTGGCGGCGGGCCGCCGACGACCGGCTGTTCGTCCTCAACGTGCCCATGCTGGAGCGCAACGAGAGCCACCTGCCGGACCCGGTGGTGCGCCAGTTGCTGCGCCTGGGCGCGGACGGGCGGTTCGACCGGCACTTCCGGGCGCTCGGCGAGCGGCTCGTGCGGGTCGGCGTGCCGGACACCGTGGTCGTCCTCGGCTGGGAGATGAACGGCATCACGTACTCGCACCGCTGCGGCCCCGATCCGGAGGCCTGGAAGACGTACTGGAAGCGCATCGTGACCACCATGCGCGCGGTGCCGGGGCAGCGGTTCCGCTTCGACTTCGCGCCCAACCGGGGGCGGGACGCCATTCCGTGGACCGAGTGCTACCCCGGGGACGACGTCGTCGACATCATCGGCATGGACTCGTACGACCAGCCCCCGGGCGAGTCCTTCGACGAGCAGGTGAACCAGCCCTACGGCCTGCGGCACCACGTGGAGTTCGCCGCCGCCCACGGCAAGCCGGTCTCGTACCCGGAGTGGGGGCTGTTCCGCAACGGCGACAACCCGGAGTACATGCGGCGCATGCTGGAGTGGATCGAGCGGAACAAGCCGCTATACCACACCATCACCGACTACTGTCCGCACGGCGTCTGGCAGTGCGACCAGAACCCGAAGTCGTCCGTGGTGTTCCGCGAGATGCTCTCCGGCAAGGGAGACCCGACGGCGCCGGCACCCCAGCCGGAGCAGCCCACGCAGCCGGAACCCGAGCAGCCCGAGCAGCCCGAGCAGCCTCAGCCGCCCGAGCAGCCCGAGGCACCCACCCAGCCCACCCAGCCGGCCTGTACGCCACTGGATCTCGGCGCGTGGGTCGAGAAGTGGATCGGCCGCAAGCTCTGCGTCCGGCTGGAGTGGCGCCGAAGCGTCAGCTCCTGAGCCGCCGCACCCAGGCACGGTCGCGCAGCCGGTCCGCCGCCCAGCGGCGGCCGGCCGCGCAGCCGGCCAGGAGCAGCAGGGGCGCCGCCGTCCGCCGCCGGGCCAACAACAGCCGCTGGTTGACGACCGGTTCCGGCCGCCAGTGGCTCTTGTACGGTTCGCGGCCGCGCAACAGGCTGAGCGTGGTCCGGCCGCCGGCGCTGCTCTCGCGGGCGCCGTTGCGCAGCAGGAGGGTCGCCACGTCGACCTTCCCGGCCCGCAGCACCGGGTCCGCCCCGTACAGGTAGCCGCCGGACAGTAGCGGCGACATCAGGGTGAGGTCCGCGGCGACCACGTCGCCGGCCAGGCGGAACTCCGTCACCATCGCGTCCCCCGACTCCACCATCGGCCGCACCGCGCGCTGGAGGTGCTCGGCGAACCGGGGCCGGAGGTGCTCCGGCGTCACGCCCCGGTCCGCCCACTGGCGCTGGTGCAGGTCCAGCAGCCGCCGCAGCGCCTGCGGGACCTCGGCGGGCGGGACGACGTGCGTCTCGATGCCCAGCCGGTCGAGTTTGCGGAGCTTGGAGCGGGCGCGCTGGGCGCGGGACGACGGCAGCCGGCCGACCAGCCCGTCGATGGACAGGGCGGGCAGCTCCATGCAGACGGAGTCGGGCAGGCGGCGGCGCGGGCCGCGCCAGCACGCGTACACCCGCTGGGCGGCGGCCTCGGCCCGGACCTCCCGGAGGTCGATCACGGCGGTACGGGCCAGCCGGCGCAGCGCTTCGGCGAGTACCGGTACCGCCTCGTCGGCGTGAGCGTCGTCGACGAGGACGTCGGAGAAGTCGGTGATCGCCCCACCGAGGGGGGTCAGCACCGGCAGCGGCACGCGCTCCAGCCGCAGCGGCGCCGCCGCGACGAGCCGCCCGTTCCGGCGCACCAGGACGACACGGAGCCGGCCGGGGGTGCCGTACGACACCCACCAGGAGTGCAGCCAGGGGTGGGACTGGAAGGGGGTGGCCGTGGCGCAGCGCCGGTAGAGGCCCGTCCAGTCCCGCGCGAGCCGGCCGAACGCCTCGCCGTCCCGGCACACGCCGACGTCCCAGACCGCCGCGCCGGGGCCGTCCCCCGGCGCCGCACCGGGACCGGCGGCCGTACCCGAGCCAACAGCCGTATCCGCGTCGACGGCCGTACCCGGGGCGGCCGTCGGCGCCGTTCGGGTCATACCAGCGCCTCCGCTTGCGTCACCGGTCCGGGCACGGTGCCGTACCGGGTGCGCTCCCCGCGGCGCGGGTACCGGGGGCGGACCAGCAGGGCGAGCCCGCCGAGCAGGCCGCCCGCGCAGCCGCCGACGAGCGCGGAGAGCGACGGGGACGGCGAGACGGGGCTCGTCGGGGTGGCCGCCCGGGTGAACTGAAGGACCTTCACGCCCGTGCTGCCCTGCGTGTGGGAGCCCTTGTCCACCAGGGCCCGCGCCACGCTGTCGGCCATCCCGGCCGCGGTCGCGGCGACGGCCGCCCGCGCGGTGATCGCGATCATCGGGGCGTCGGGCGAGGTCGCCGCCTGGACGTTCGCCCGCAGGGTCCGCGCCGACACGCCGGCCGCGACCTGGGCGTCGCCGGTGACCGCGATGTCGGTGGCGACCCTCCCGTACGCCTGCGCCAGTCCCATCGCGCCGGCCGGGTCGGACTTCGCGGACGGGACGACGATGACGTAGCTCGTCGCCGCGTACTCGGGCGTGGCGAGCAGCCCGTACCCGCCGCCGGCCAGGACGCCCAGGAGGGCCGCGGCGGGGACGAGCCACCGGCGGCGGGTGCGTTTGAGGCGGGTGAGCCAGCCGATCGCGCGGCGTACGGCAAGGGACTGGGTCGTGGTCATCGGCGACTCACTTCGTCCGGGAGCTCGTCGCGAGCTCGTCGTACAGGGACATCAACTGCTGTGCGCTGCGCGCGATGTCGTAGCGGTGCACGGCGGCCGGCACGGGGAGGCGCTCGCGGGTGACCGACGCCAGCGCGGCGGCCACCTCGGGGGCCGTCCCGCCGATCCGGCGCGCGCCGGGCGCGTCGCCGGGCGGCAGGTCGTCGAGCGCGGGGCACGCCACGTACCGGACGGGCAGGCCGGCGGCGAGCGCCTCGACGATCGCGAGGCCGAACGCCTCGTCGGGGGACGTCGACACGAACACGTCCATCGCCGACAGCAGTTCCGGCAGGCCGCGGTCCACCGCGCCCGCCCACACCACCCGGTCCGCCGCCCCGCCCTCCCGGGCCACCCGCTCCAGCCGCTCCCGCTGCTCGCCCTCCCCCACCAGCAGCAGCCGGGCGTCGCCGGGCACCGCGGCCACCGCCCGGATCAGCGTGTCGAACCGCTTGCCCGCCGCGAGCCGCCCCACCCCGCCGACGACGTACGCGTCGGGCGCGAGCCCCAGGCGCCGCCGGGCCGCCCGCCGCGCGGCGGGGTCGAAGGCGAAGCGCGGTACGTCGATGCCGTTCGGCACGACCCGGATGCGCGCCGGGTGCACGCCCCACCCGGCGAGGCGGCGGGCGACCGTGTCGGAGACGGCGACCGTCGCGTGGCCGAGCCGTTCGCCGGCCAGGTACAGGGCGCGGGCGCCCGTGCTGAGACGCCGGCCCTCGATCTGCGCGGCGCCCAGGGAGTGTTCGGTCGCGACGACCGTCCGGACGCCGGCGAGCCGGGCGGCGAGCCGCCCGTACAGACAGGCCCGGTACAGGTGGGTGTGGACGACGTCGAAGCGGCCGTGCCGGACCAGCCGGGTGAGGCGGGGCAGGGCGGACAGGTCGCGGTTGCCGCGCATGCCCAGGTGGGTGACCGGCACCCCGTCGGCGCGGAGGGCGTCGGCGACGGGGCCGGGGTTGGTGAGCGTGACGACGCTGCTGCGGACGCGGTCCATGTGCGGCAGCAGCAGGCGCAGTTGCTGCTCGGCGCCGCCGATGCCGAGTCCGGTGATGACGTGCAGGACGTTGAGCGGCGACCTCATGACACGAGCACCGGGGCGCGCCGCACCCCGTGCAGCCGGCGCTTGGCGTGCAGCCGCCAGCCGGTGTCGCGCTCCCCGATGTGCACCCGCGGCAGGGCGTACACCCCGTTCGCCGCACCGGGGTCGATGGCGGCGGCGTACGCGTACCCGGCCTCGCGGACGGCGCGCGCGGCACGCTGGTTGACGTGCCCGTAGGGGTAGCAGAAGCCGTCCGGGGCGGTGCCGGTGACCGCGCGGAGCGCCTCGCGGCTGGCGGCCGTCTCCTCGCGCAGCTCCTCCTCGGGGGCGGCGGACAGGGAGACGTGCGTCAGCCCGTGCGAGCCGATCTCCATGCCGGCGGCGGCACAGCGGCGGACCCCGTCCTCGGTGAGCAGCGGCTTGCGCGGGCCGAGCGCGTCCCAGTCGTTGGCGCCGCCGAGCCGGCCGGGGAGGACGTAGACGGTGGCGGTGCACTCGTGGCGGCGCAGGATCGGGACGGCGTTGTCGAGGAAGTCGGCGTACCCGTCGTCGAAGGTGAGGCCGACCAGTCCGCGCGTGTCGCCGTGGCGGGCCGCGTACAGCAGCAGCTGCCGTACGCCGACCCCGCGCAGGCCGTGGTCGCGCAGCCAGCGCAGCTGCTTGTCGAGGCGGGCGGGGGAGACGGTCACGTGGTACGGGTCGTCGTCCGTGGTGTCGTCGATCGAGTGGTACATCGCGACCCACAGAGGGATCTTCGGCTGGTTCATGTACGGGCCTTCGCAAGCCGGCGGAACGGGTTGGCGGTTCGGACGAGGGAGGGGACCAGCGGGGCGCGCAGGGCGCAGGCGGTGGCGGTGAACGCGGCCGTGACGGCGGTGGCGGCGAGCGCCACGGCGAGCGCCGGCGGGCCGGCCGCGCACCACCAGCCGGCCGCGGTGGCGACGGCGGCGGCCGCGGCGAGCCGCAGCAGCCCGGCGACGAGGCCTCGGGCGTCCAGCGGGACGCTCTGGCGGCGCAGGCCGAACAGGAGCAGGGCGGCCGTCACGGTGATGCCGAGGGCGTTGGCGGCGGCGATGCCGGGCGCGCCGAACGGCCCGGCCCAGGCCCCGCCCGCGGCGGCGTTCAGCGCGATGCCGCCGAGCATGGCGGCGGCCGGGTACCACAGGGGGCGGGAGGCGGAGAAGTAGCAGCGTACGAGGGCGCCGACCAGCGTGTGGCCGAGCAGCCCGAGGGCGTACACCCGCATGACGGTCGCGGTGGCGGCGGTGTCGGCGGCATCGAACGCACCGCGCTGGAAGAGCAGGTGCACGATCTGCGGCGCGGCGGCCACGACGGTCGCGGCGCCGACGAGGACGATCACACCGGCGAGCAGCAGGTCCCGTTCGGCCCGCCGCCGGGCGGTGCCGGTGTCGCCGGCCGCGAGCGCCCGCGCGACGACGGGGAAGCTGACCGTGCACAGCATCAGCGAGAGCACCATCGGCAGTTGGGCGACCTTCTGCGCGTAGTTGAGGTGCGAGATCGCCCCGCCGGGCAGCGGCGCGGCCAGGAACCGTTCGACCAGCACCTGCGACTGCCGGCTCACCGCGAACACGACCACCGGCGCGAGCGCGGCCAGGAGGAGGCGGGGCGGCGGGGCGGACGCGTCCGGTCGCTGCCCCGCCGGTGCGCCGGGCGGCGCCGCGGGCGCACGCAGGTGCCGCCACAGGACCGGCGCCTGGATCAGCACCATCAGCACGCCGCCCGCCGCGACCCCGGCCGCCGCCGCGCGTACGCCCCAGCCGGGCGGGCCGAGGAGGAGGACCGCCGCGATGATGCCGGCGTTGTACGCGACGTAGATCGCGGCGGGCGCGAGGAACCTGCCGTGCGCGCGGAGCGCCGCGCTGCAGTAGCCGGCGAGCGCGAAGGAGAGCAGGCAGGTGGCGGTCAGCCGGGTGCAGTCGACGGCCAGCCGGCGCTCCGGCAGCCCGGGCGCCAGCAGGTCGACGAACCCCGGTGCGGCGAGCGCCAGCAGCGCGGCCGCCACGCCGGTGCCGAGGACCGTCTTCGGGAGGGTGGCCCTGACCAGCGCCTGTACGGGGTCGAGCCGGAGGCCGGGGCCGTGGTCGCGGTCCGTCCGGCGCGCGAGGGCGGCGGCGAAGGCGGGTACGAGGACGAGGGCCATGCCGTCCTCGATCAGCAGCGTGGCCGCGAACTCGGGCACGGTCCAGGCGACGAGGAACGCGTCGGTACCGCCGCCCGCCCCGAACTCGTGCGCCAGCAACTGGTCCCGGACCAGCCCCAGCAGGGCGCCGACCGCCGTGAGGGCGGCCGTGAGCGCGGCCGCCCGGGCGAGGAGGCGACTGGAGGGCGCCCACCCCCGGCCGGTGCCCCGCGGCGCGGCCCGCTCGGCGACCGCGACCCGCCGCGGGGTGTCGCGCGGCGCATCGGGGCGGGTGCGGTGCGGCGGGGCGGCGTCGTGCGGGGCGTCGTGCAGGGCGTCGAGCGGTGCGTCGTGCTGCGCGCCGCGCGGGGCGCTCCGTGGTACGTCAGCCATGTGCGCCCCCCGCGTTCCGGGCGCCGGACCGGGAGGCGGCGGCGCGGGTCTGCGGGGCGGGCGCGGTCCGCGGGCCGACTGGGCGTGAGGAGAGGGCCGGTCCCGTCGACCCCACCGGCATCATCGGCGGGCCGCCCCGCGGGTCGGCCGGGCACGGCGTCCCGGCCGGCTGGGGCGGGGCGAAGGCCCACCACGCGGCCAGGCCCAGCACCAGGGCCGTGAGGACCGTCGCGGGGCCGCCGATGTCCGCGTACGCGAAGTCGACGAGCTGCCAGACCAGCAGGCCCACCGCGACCAGCCCGCAGGCCGGGGCCGCACCGCCGGCCCGGGCGTCCACCAGGCGCCGCAGGGCGCAGACCAGCAGGGCGAGCCAGCTGCCGGCGACGGTCAGGAGCCCCAGCAGCCCCTGCTCGCCCAGCACCAGCAGGTACATGTTGTGCGGCGACAGCAGCGGCTGGCGCTGGAAACCCCGGCCGGCGCCCGCGGTGTCGCTGCCCGACGACAGGGCCAGCGAGGCGTGACCGTCCCGGTAGTGGGGGAAGCCCTTGAGCCCGACGCCCGTGAGCGGTTCGGCGCGCCACATCCCGGCCGCCGCCGCCCACATGGTGTACCGGTCGGTGACCGAGCGGTCGGGGGCGGCGGTGACCTGCGAGATGCTCGCGACGCGTTCCTGGACCAGTTGCGAGCCGACGCCCAGCCCGGCCACCAGGACCACGCCGAGCGCGCCCGCCGCGAGGCCCACCCGCAGCGCCCGCCGCACCCCGCACAGGGCGAGGAGGAGCGCGCAGGCCGCCACGGTCGCGATCCAGGCGCCCCGGCTGAACGACACCACCAGCGGCACGGCCAGCAGCCCGCCGCACACCAGGGCCCACGCCCGGGCGCGCCGCCCCGGTGACCCGAGCGCGATCCCGGTGGCGGCGACGATCCCGTACGCGACGACCGTGGCCATCCCCATCACGTCCGTCGCCCCGAACGTCCCGACCGCCCGGACGTCCTCGCCCATGTACGAGGCGCCCGTGCCGGTGAGGTACTGGGTGACGCCGATCGCGCCCTGCGCGAGGGCCAGCGCGATCACCGCCCAGGCGACCACGGTGAAGTCGCGCCGGTCCCGTACCAGCAGCACCACGGCCGCCGGTACGAGGACGAAGACCTGGAGGTAGCGGGCGACGCCCGGGAGGCTCGCCGCCGGGTCGTGGGAGGCGACGGCGGCGGTGCAGATGCCCAGCACGGGCAGGCCGAGGACGACGGCCGCCGTCCGGGTGAGCGGCCTGGCCCGGTCCCGGAGCAGCCGTACCGCGCAGGCGACGACCAGCACGGCGGACGCCGCGTCCGCCACCGTGCCGGTGCCGGAGCCGCCGTCCGCGCCGTCCGGTGGCGGTACGGCGAGCAGTGCGACGACCGCGAGCAGGGGCAGGAGCGGCGCCCAGCGGGTGAGGGGCCACCGCATCAGCTGCCCGCCGGCCGGATCAGCGAGGCCGCCGTGCGCAGCAGGATGCACACGTCCTGCCAGAGCGACCAGTGGTCGATGTAGTGGTTGTCGAAGCGGCACCGGTCCTCGATGGAGGTGTCGCCGCGCAGCCCGTGCACCTGCGCGAGGCCGGTCAGTCCGACGGGCATCCGGTGCCGGGCCGCGTACCCGGCGTGGACGCGGCTGAACCGGTCGACGAAGTAGGGGCGTTCCGGGCGGGGGCCGACCAGGCTCATGTCGCCGCGCAGCACGTTCCACAGCTGCGGCAGCTCGTCGAGGGACGTGCGGCGCAGGAACGCGCCCACGACGCTCATCCGCTCGTCGTGGGCGACGCTCCACCGGGTCGCCGCCTCCTCGTCGTTCGCGGGGCGCAGGGTGCGGAACTTCAGCAGGGTGAACAGCCGGCCGTCCTGGCCGACGCGCTCCTGGCGGAAGACGACGCCGGGCCCGTCCGACATTCGGATGGCGGCGGCGCACAGCAGCAGGAGCGGGGCGAGGGCGGTGAGCATGAGCCCGGCGACCATGACGTCGAGGATCCGTTTGGCCGGCCGGCCGCGCTGGGCGGGCGGCGGGTCGAGGCGCAGGCACGGGTGGCCCCACAGGTGCTGGCTCATCGGCGCGCGCCGGACGTCGCCGCCGCCGTGCTCGCCGTCCTCGCCGACCAGCCAGCCGGCGCAGCCGTAGTGGCTGAGCAGCGCGACGAGGTCGGGCTGCCGGGCGCCGGTGAACAGCGCGTCGCGCACGCTGTTCTGGATGACGGCCCGGTGGATCTCCTCGGGCGTCGTCAGGACCGGCAGGGTCGCCTCGGCCGGGTCCGGGGGCCGGTGGGTGGTGACGATGCCGACCGGCCGGACGCCGTACTCGGGGTGCCCGGCGAGCGTCCCGGCGAGCCGCTGGGCCTCGGCGACGGGGCCGATGAGCAGCGCGGAGCGCGGGTGCGCGCGGGCGGCGGCACGGCGCCGGTGGTGCAGGACGGCACGGCAGGCGCACACGCACGCCAGGTGGACGGCGTACGCGGCGGCCAGCAGCCCCGGCCCTGCGGCGGCCCGCGGGGACTGCGCGGCGAGCAGCGCGGCGGCCGCGCACCACGCGATCGCCGCCCGCCCGGCGAGGGTGGGCAGTTCGTCCAGTACGGAGGCGACGGCACCCGGCCGGTAGAGGCCGGCGTACGCGTTGAGCGCGGCCAGGCCCGCGGTGAGCTGCATCAGCAGCCCGGCGCTGCGCTGCTCGGGTCCCAGCAGGAGGGCGGCCAGCAGGACGGCGGCGCAGTCGGCGGCGACCAGGGAGGAGACGAAGGGCGGCGCGGGGACCGGGCGGCGTGGCGGCAGGGCCACCCGGTCCGGGCTGCCCTGCGAGGGGACGACGGTGGCGGCGGTCACCGGGCTGGTGCTTTCCGTGGTCACTGGGAGATCGGCTCCCCGAGTTCGTGACGTGGCGCGGCGGTCACCTCGCGGTACACGTCGGCGATGGCCGCACCCGTGCGCCGGACGTCGAACCGGCGCAGGACGTGCTGCTGCGCGCTGCGGCCGAGGGCCTCGCGGAGGACGGGCCGCTGGAGCAGTGCGGCGAGGGCGGCGCCGAGGGCGGCGGGGTCGCCGGGACGTACCAGGCAGTGCGTCTCGTGGCCCGGCGGCAGGCTCTCCCGGGCGCCGTCGACGTCGGTGAGGAGGACGGCCCGGCCGGCCGCCATGGCCTCCAGCGGCGCGAGGGCCATCCCTTCCCAGCGGGACGGCTGGACCACCAGGTCGGCGGCCCGGTACCAGGGCGCGGTGTCGGCGACGGCGCCCACGAGGCGCACGGAGGGCTCGGCGCGCTCGGCGGGCTGCGCCCCGGTGGGCTGCTGGGCGGTGGCCGGCCGCTGGGCGGTGGCCGGCCGTTGAGCGGCGGCCGGCTGCTCGGCGGTGGCCGGCCGTTGAGCGGCGGCCGGCTGCTCGGCGGTGGCCGGCCGTTGAGCGGCGGCCGGCTGCTCGGCGGTGGCCGGCCGTTGAGCGGCGGCCGGCTGCTCGGCGGTGGCCGGCCGTTGAGCGGCGGCCGGCTGCTCGGCGGTGGCCGGCCGTTGAGCGGCGGCCGGCTGCTCGGCGGTGGCCGGCCGTTGGGCGGCGGCCGGCTGCTGGGCGGTGGTGAGCCGTAGGGCGGCAGTACGCAGCGCCTCGGCCTCCGGGCCGTCGCCGACGAGGACGAGCCGGGCGTGCGGTACGCGGTCGAGGACGGCGGGCCAGGCGTCCAGCAGCATGTCCTGGCCCTTCTGCCGGCACAGCCGCCCCACGCACACCACGAGCGGTGCCGTGGCCGGCAGGCCGAGCGCGGCGCGGGCGGCGGCCCGGCCGGGCCCGGTGGTGAACCGCCGGGCGTCCACACCGTTGTGGACGACGGCCCAGGGCGCCCGCACCCCGGCGTGCTCGCCGCGGCGCCGCTCCGCCTCGCTGACGCAGATGACCCGGTCGGTCCAGCGGGCGGCCCACCGCTCCCAGCGCCTGGCGAGCGCCCCGGTCACCCCGTCGACCGCCTCGAACGACCAGGCGTGCGGCTGGTACACGGTGGGCACCCGGCCGCGTACGGCGATCCGGGCGGCGAGCCCGGCCTTGGCGCTGTGCGCGTGCACCAGGTCGGGGCGCAGGAGGTCGACGAGCTCGATGATCCGGCGGCTCTCGGCGACCAGCCGCGGACCGGGTTCGCGGCCGGCCCGCCACGGGTGCACGTCGGCGCCCCGCGCCAGGGCCGCCATGGCCAGTGGCGTACCGGGCGGGCAGGCCACGGCGACCCGCATTCCCAGGTCCAGCTGCGCGCCGACCACGTCGGTGACCACACGGGCCACCCCGCCGTCACCGGGCTGGACAACATGCAATGCGGTGAGTGGGGGACGCACGCGTGACCCTTTCTACGAAGCTTTCTGCGAAGCGGGCGGCGTTAAGGGTTCGGCGGGGGCTGCGGGGCGGCTGGGGGATTTTCTGGGTGGCGGGGGCGGCGCATTTCCGGGTGCGCGCCGGGCGAACGTCAGCGGCGCGCGGTATTCGGGCGCGCCCGCACTGCAAGAACCTCTGAATTCCCCATACGGGTTCTCCGCTTTGACGAGTGGGACCGCGTCCAGCGAGATGTACGTTATAACTCAACAAACCCGGTCAGAAGCATGCGAAACACCGCCGGAGCAACTTCCCGATTTTCACGCCGCGTTGCCGGTGCGGCGTGTCGAGCGCGGCGGCGGGGCGGCGTGTCACCCATTCGGTCGCGCAACCGGCGAAATACTGGGGCGTTGTTGGTGTAGCCGGCCACGTAGGCCGCCGAGCATCACCAACCTAGGAGTTCCTCACCATGTCCCGTATCGCGAAGGCAGCCGTCCTGACCTCCGCCGTCGCCGCGTCCGTCGCCGGTGCCGCCGGCGTCGCGCACGCAGACGCCCAGGCGGAGGGCGCGGCCGTGAAGTCCCCCGGTGTCCTCTCCGGCAACCTGCTCCAGGTCCCGGTGCATGTCCCGATCAACCTCTGCGGCAACACCATCGACATCATCGGCCTGCTGAACCCGACGTTCGGGAACGTCTGCGTCAACGACTGACGCGCTCCGCGCCACGCGGACAGCCGGGCGTGACCACAGTGCGCCGTCCCCGCCGGGACGGCGCACTGCGCTTTTGCGCGAAGCGCCGGGCGGCCACCCCATCGGCGGCGCGGGGCCATTCCCCGCGCAGGGCGTACCGCGGCCTTTTCCCGGCAGGTCAGACGGTTTCCTTCACCCATCGGGAGCAAGCACGGCCGTCGCGCATGCGTTTGCGGAGGGCAATGGGCGGACTCACGGTGATGTCACCGTTCTCGACGCATTACTGGAAGGACAAGGCATGCGTCTCCTGACACCCCGCCGCGTGGCGGCCACCGCCCTCTGCGCCGCGCTCACGCTCGGTACGGCGGGAACCGCACTCGCCCACTCCGCCCCCCACGCCGGCCCACAGCGGGCCGAGGCGCCGCAGGACATCGGCGAGATCCTCGGTGCCGTTGGCGACATCCTCGACGCCGCCCTCGGTACCGCGTCCGGCGCCGCGTCGTCCGGCACGAACAGCGCCCAGACGCTGCCCGCCGCCGAGATGGACCAGCAGATGAAGGACCTCGCCGCCGCCATCGAAGCGCTCAGGAAGGCGGCCGCCGAGACGGAGACCAACACCGCGGGCACCGCCACCGCCACCACCACGGTCCCCAGGGACGGTACGGACACCGTCGACCTGGCGGACCTGGGCATGGACGCGGGCACGGGCATGGACGCGGGGATGGACATGGACAAGGCCCTGGCCGACATGGACAAGTCCATCGACGCCCTCGTGGAGGCCGCGGCGAACGGCCAGGCGGGCACCTCCGCCACCCAGGTCCAGGCCGCGAGCAAGGCCCTGATGGACGCCATCATGCGGGACGTCGCCCAGATGACCGGCACCCCGGCGGCGGGCATCCCCGCGACGGGCACGAACACCCTGCCCGCCACCTCGCAGCCGGCCACCACGCTCCCCGCCACCTCGCAGCCGGCCACCACCCTGCCGGCCACCGGCCACTAAACCCGCGCCCCACCGCACCGCACCTCCGACGGCCGTGCCGCCTCAGCCCCGCTGAGCCGACACGGCCGCCGGTCTTCGCGCGCGCCGATCCAAGCCGAGCCGAGCCGAGCCGAACCCACGCCGATCTCACGCTGATCGGAGAATAGGACCGATTCGTATCGTTCGAGTGCAGTGCCGAGAATTCCTGGCTCTCGGAGTTTCCCCCGCGTGGAGGGCTCGTTACAGAAGACAGAACGCCGCGCAGGTGATCCCAACTGTCCTGCGCCGAGCGTGAGTTGCAGCGAACAGACGCCATTCCAGGAAGGACTCACTCCAATGAAGCCCACCAAGGTTGCTGCGGTCGTCGCCGGTTCCGTGATGGCTCTGGGCGCGGCCGCGCCCGCCTTCGCCGTCGACACCCTCACCCCGTCCAGCCTCAACGGAGGAGTCGAAGCGCTCGGCAAGCGCGGCCTGACCGAGGCCGTCCCGACCGACGCGGTGGGCAAGGTGACGGACGGCAAGGCCGTCGGCAAGGTGCAGGACACGGCCGGTGGGCTGGGTGGCGCGAAGGACACCGCCGCGCCGCTCCTCGGCGGCCTGCCGCTGGGCAAGTAACACGCCTGAACGACGACGGGCGACACGCGGGAGACACCGCCGCGAGCGTGACGCTGCCGGGGCCGACGGGAAACGACGACGTTTCCGTCGGCCTTTCGGCGTTCTCACCGGCGCCACCCGGAGCTGTTCCCCCTTTGCCTTCCGGTCGTCAACACGCGGGCCGCGCCTTGCTGCAACCAGGCGAATTCTGACGCGTTTCCCGGCGCGTGCTCGTTCTTTTGGGCAGCACCGTACTCACAGCCCGGAAGGCGTACGCAGCAATGAACCTGAAATCTCAGGCCGGCATGGGGATCGTCGTCACGTGCCTCGCGTCGGCGGCGATGGCGACGCCCGCGGCGGCCGCCGCCGCACCGGTCGCACCGGTGGACGTGCCCCTGCACGGGCTCGGCACCGTACTCCCCACGGACACGCCCACGCTGCGTACCGGTGTCCCCATCCCCGTCCCCGGGGCGCCCATGGGGCTCACCGGCCACGGTGAGGGCAAGGTGCAGCCGCTGATGCTGCCGCAGCTCCCCGTCACGACGGGCGTCCCGGAGACGCTGGTCAGCGCCCCGCTGCCGGACGTCGTGGAGGGCCAGACCGGCCGGGCCGAGGTCGCGGCTCCCGCCTCCGACGTACAGGCGACCACGCCGGGCGCCGTGCTCGGCTCCCCGCTGACCCTGCCGCGCCCCGAGTCGCTCGGCCTGCCGGGCGTCGAACTGCCGCAGGCCGGGTTCCTGTCACCGACCGTGACGGGGGCGCTGGACTCGACCCTCGGCCTCGCGCAGCCCCAGAGCTGAGCCCAGCGGGGCAGACCCCCGCACCCCCGCCCGTCACAGGGCCAAAAGAGGTAACCCTGTGCCACGACCGGCCGTTGGGGTGGCGCGGCCGTTACCCGGCCTGCCGAGTGGCGTTGTAGGGGAGTGACGACCGCAGGTCCGCGGTCGGATTTCCACGTACAAGGAGATTTTGATGTCTCGCATCGCGAAGGCTGCCGCCGTCATCGTCGGCACGGGAGCTGTCGTCCTGAGCGGAACCGGCATGGCCGTCGCCGACGCCGACGCCGACGCCGCTGCCGTCGGTTCCCCCGGTGTCATCTCCGGCAACGCGGTCCAGGTCCCGATCCACGTCCCGATCAACCTGTGCGGCAACACCATCGACGTCATCGGCCTGCTGAACCCGGCGTTCGGCAACCAGTGCGCGAACGTCGACGGCGACAAGGACAACGGCTACGGCGGCTGACACCACCGCGCGTACGGCCACGTACAGCCAGTACAGCCACGTACGGCCCCCCGGCCCACCGGCCGGGGGGCCGTTCCGTGCCCGCGCCGCCGAGGCGGCGAGCCGCGGTCACGCGTAGCGGTAGAGGTGGTCGTGGCCGGCGACGTCGGCCGGGGTGGCCTTGAACGGCGGCATCGGTTCGTTCCGTGCCACGACCCGCCGGTACTGGGCGGAGCCCAGCGGCGGCGGGGTCGCGGGCAGGTAACCGGCCCGGGGGTTCTTCCGCTGCCAGCGCGACCAGAGCAGGTCGATGAACGAGTGGTGCAGCCAGAACACGGGGTCGTTGACCGAGGCGCCGCCGAGCATCAGGCCGCCGACCCACCGGTGCACCCGGTTGTGGTTGCGCCAGCGGCCGTTGCCGCTCTCCCGGGTCCAGCCCTCCAGGGCGTTGCGGAACCCGGTGCGGCTGGTGGAGTCCCACGGGGCCGAGTCGTAGACCGTCTCGGCGTTCGCCCGGGCGAGCTCCTGCGCGGTCGGCAGACCGATCGGGCGGGCCGGGTTGCCGAAGTCGCGGGTGAGGAACGCGCTTTCGGTGACACCGACGTTGATGGGCCAGTTCCCCCTGGCGTACGCGAAGGGCCCGGTCATCACCTGGTGGTCGCCGCGGCGGCCGTTGCCGCCCATGAAGTCCTCGCCCCACAGAGAGGCCGCCGGGGTGTTGTCGCGGGTCCAGTCCCAGTAGGGGACGGTCACCGACGGGTCGACGCTCCGCAGGGCCCGCTCGAACTCCAGCAGGTACATCCGGTGCCACGGCAGGAAGGACGGCGCCATGTGCGCCACCCGCAGACCGTCGTCGCCGTCCGCGCTGTAGTACCGGACGTGCGTCCGTACGAACTCGTCGTACCGGCCGCTCCGCTTCAGCTCCAGCACGGCCGCGACGAACTTGCGCCGCTCGGCGGCGGTCAGGTCGCGCTGGTTCTTACGGACGTACGCCATGGTGTCCACCTCCCAGGGCCAGCCGGGCCGTGCCCAGCTCGTCCACGGCGGCGCGGGCGGCCGCCAGGGGCGTCGGGTACGACTGGTAGTGGTCGACCGGCGTGAGGTAGCCGCCGCCGGCGCGCCGCATCAGGTGCAGGGGCCGGCCGTCGATCCGTACCTCGAACCCCGCCGCCTCGGCCGCGGGCCCGCCCCGGATGTGCCGGCCCCGGTACATCTCGTCGAACGGGGCTCCCTCCCCGCCGCCCCCGGCCCGGGGCGTGGCCTTCGCGGCCTCCGCGGCCTCCGCTCCGGCGCCCGCGGCCCTCCGGGTGGCCGGCCCGTCCGGGCGCGTGGTGGCGACATGGGCGAGCGTCCCGCCGGTGAAGGCGGTGACGGTCAGCGTGAACAGCGCCCGCAGCGCGGTGCGTCGGCGGGGAAGGAGGCGGGTCAACGACTGTGTGACGCTCATCGATCGGGCTCCCTGCTCGTCGTGGCTCCTCCGGACCAACGACCCGGTGCGCGAACCGTTCCGGAGGGGGTCACCGCATCCATTACCCGCCCAGGTGAATCACCGCCCCCGCATATCGGCTGAACGGGTGGAAACGCTCATGAAGCGCCCGCAAGGCGCCACTACCATCCGGCACCATGACTTCTTCCACCACCGCGGCCACACCGGGGCAGCAGGAATCCCCCCTGGGCACGCTCATCGTGATCCCCTGGGCCAATGAGCCCGAGTCCGACGCCGACTCGCCCGTGACGCCCTTCCTGATGGTGTACTCCCTCGGGGACGGCCGCGACGGACCCGAGGCCGGCGCGGAGGCGCTGCGGGGCCAGCTGGAGAAGACCGGCCTGTCGATCGGCGACAAGGTGACGGACCTCGCCCGGGAGACCCGTATCCCCATCACCCTGCTCGTCGAGGCCGAACAGGCCGTCCTCAACCTGCCGTTCATGAAGGTGCAGTGCCCGGTGCCGCCGGAGTGGGAGAAGGCCGCCCATGAGAGCGGCAAGGCCTATCTGATCTGCTCGCTGCGTCCCTGGCCCGAGGCCGTGCAGGGAAAGCCGGTCAGCGAGGAGCAGTTGCGGGCGTTCCTCTCCGACGAGGAGCTGGTGGCGCAGAGCGCCCACTGCCTGCTGCCCGTCCGGAGGGTGCGTACCTGACCCGCGCCGTCCGGCCGGAAGGGCCCCGGCGGCAGGCGCGTTGACCTGCCGCCGGGGCCTTCCCTCGTTCCGGTGGAAGAAAACGGTGAGAACCGCGAGGAAAGGATTCCGCCTGTAACGTCGCCGCCATGACGATGACGCGCGTGAAGGACCGGGCGTCCTCCGCCCGGAACGGGAATCCAGAGTCTCCCGAGCCTGCCGAGCAGGACACCACCGTCGGCGCGGGCCGGGCGTTCGCGTGGATGCTGGTGATCACCGGCGCGGTGGGCCTGCTGGCGGCGTGGGTGATCACGCTGGACAAGTTCAAGCTGCTGGAGGACCCGAACTTCACCCCGGGCTGCAGTCTGAATCCGGTGGTCTCCTGCGGCAGCATCATGAAGAGCGACCAGGCCGCCGTCTTCGGCTTCCCCAACCCGATGCTCGGCCTCGTCACCTACGGCATGGTCGTCGCCATCGGCGCCGGGCTCCTCGCCGGCGCCCGCCACCGCCGCTGGTTCTGGCTCGGCCTCAACGCCGGCACGCTCTTCGGCGTCGGTTTCTGCACCTGGCTCATGCAGCAGTCCCTGTACGAGATCAACGCCCTGTGCCTCTGGTGCTGTTCCGCCTGGGTCGCCACGCTCGTCATGTTCTGGTACGTGACCTCGCACAACGTCCGCAAGGGACTCCTCCCCGCCCCGCGCGCGGTCCGCGGCTTCCTCGACGAGTTCACCTGGGTGCTCCCGGTCCTGCACACCGGGATCATCGGGATGCTGATCCTGACGCGCTGGTGGGACTTCTGGACCAGCTGACCGGGCGCCTGTGTCCCAAAGGGGGCCTGCGGCCCGGTGAGTGACACCCCGTAAAGTCAAGATCAAACAAACTGCCTGGTCTGAGACCGGTGTTCGCCGCCAAGATCGGCCACTGATGCAGGCATTCACGAAAACGGGGAGGCACAGAATGCGTTTGTTGTTGTCGACGTTGGGATCGCGCGGGGACGTGGAGCCGCTGGTGGCCCTCGCGGTGCAGCTTCGGGCACTCGGCGCGGAAGTCCGGGTCGCCGCGCCGCCGGACGAGGAGTTCGCCCAGCGGCTGGCCGGCGTGGGCGTACCGCTGGTCCCGGTCGGGCCTCCGATGCGCGCGATGATGGCCGGCACGGGAGGACCGTCGCCGGAAGACCTGCCCGCGCTCGCGGCCGGGGTGCTCGCCGCCCAGTTCGGCGTGGTCGGTGCGGCGGCCGAGGACTGCGACGTCCTGGTGGCGGCCGGCCTGATGCAGGTCGCCGCCCGGTCGGTGGCTGAGAAGCTCGGGATACGTTACGTGTACGCGAGCTACTGCCCGATCATGCTC
This sequence comes from Streptomyces ficellus, assembly GCF_009739905.1. Taxonomy (NCBI): domain Bacteria; kingdom Bacillati; phylum Actinomycetota; class Actinomycetes; order Kitasatosporales; family Streptomycetaceae; genus Streptomyces; species Streptomyces ficellus. The sequence continues at coordinate 3,269,253 of NZ_CP034279.1, forward strand.
CCTTCTCCGCACCATCCGCCGCTGACGCTGCCGGACCGGCCGTCCACGTCGGACGTGACCGAGAACCGCGAGCTGTGGGACCCTGACGGCAAGGGCTTCAACGAGCTGTTCGGCCAGGCCCTCAACGCCCAGCGGTTGGCTATCGGCCTGCCCCCGGTGGGCAACGTCCGCGACCACGTCATCACCGACACCCCGTGGATGGCCGCGGACCCGGTCCTGGCGCCGTGGTTGGAGCCGACGGACCTGGGCGTTACCCAGACCGGCGCGTGGCTCGTGCCGGACGACCGCCCGCTCCCGGCCGAGTTGCGGGCCTTCCTGGACGCCGGCACCCCGCCGGTGTTCGTCAGCTTCGGCAGCGGCCGCGCCCCCGAGGGCGCCGCCCGGGTGGCCATCGAGGCGATCCGCGCGCACGGCCACCGTGCCCTGATCGCCCGCGGCTGGGCCGACCTGGACCTGATCGACGACGGCGGCGACTGCTTCGTCGTCGGAGAGGCCAATCACCAGGCGCTGCTCACCCGGGTGTCCGCCGTGGTGCATCACGGTGGCGCGGGCACGACGACGGCAGCCGCCCGGGCCGGTGTGCCGCAAGTGGTGATCCCTCAGTCGGTTGACCAGCCGTACTGGGCCGCCCGGGTCGCCGACCTCGGCATCGGCGCGGCGCACGCCGACCCGAACCCGACCACCGAGTCCCTGAAGGCCGCGCTCGCCACCGCGCTGGCCCCCGAGACCCGCGACCGTGCCACCGCCGTCGCCGGCACGATCCGTACCGACGGAGCGGCCGTGGCCGCCAAGCTCCTCCTCGACACGGCCACCCAGAACGGCCGCCCCGCCTCCGCGTGACGGCGGGGCCGGGGCCTGACCCCGGCCGGCCGACGCCAGTGAGAACCGTGTGGCCCCCTGGCTTTCCGTCAGGGGGCCACACGGTCCGGTAGGGCCGGGGTCACGGCATGACGGGCGGCGAGGCGGCGGATGGGGCAGTGCCCGGAGAGGAGAAAACCCGGTCCAGGAACGTTCCTGGACCGGGTTCTCGATGGAGCCGCCTTCGGGATTCGAACCCGAGACCTACGCATTACGAGTTTACCGATCTTGGTCCGTGTGCATCCGCGGATGTCCGAGAGACGGGCTCCACGCCTGGTCAGAGTGGTTGTGGGGACTTCGATGGACGACCGTGGACACGTCCGGATTCAAGCGCGAATGAGACCGCAATTGAGACCGGCCCATCGAGCCGATGCCGCCCCAGAAGTTGTCTGATCGGTCGCTCCGCCAGCCCCGACTGCGGGCGGGGTGGAAAGCGAGCTGCCGCTAACCCATCATCACAGGATGAGTGGACAGCCGGACCTGTTGCAGTTGCGGACTCTGATCGACCATGTGTTCTCGACGCGGGCCCGGGCCAGTGGCCATAAGGATCTGCCCGACCTGTGCGACCGGCTCGGCCTGCCGCAGCCACCACCTCAAGAAGGCAACACCAAGGCACAACGCGCCGACGCAAGCCTTGCCGCCTGCCCCGACACGGACTTGCCCGCAGTGGCAGAAGCAATCCTGGCAGGCGAGGCGCTGACCGCGGACGAACGCAACGGCCTCCAGGACACGCTCTGGGCCGGCCGACCCCACATACCCATCCCCGCCCGCACGCGCCGTGAACTGGCCCAGGACCTCGACCTGAGCGACCACATCCGCTATGCCGACCGTTTCATGGCACTCCTGGACTCCGTATGGGTTCTCGAACATGACGTTTTCGGTGAGTGGCTCACCAACCAGCCCAGTCTGCGCAGCAACATCGAACGGCACTTCATCCGGTTTCCCGACGACTGGAGTACCGAGACCCTCTTTGAGGAGTTGGGGGCCTTCGAGGCGCCTCACCCCCGATTCGGCCAGTTCCTCGAACGCCTCGCCTCGTCCGCGTACCTACCCGACGAACCGGCCCAGCGCGCCTACGTCGAGACGGCCAACCGTCACCTACAGCCCATAGGCGCGCAGCTGCGACACGAAGGAGACCAGGACGGCTACCCGCTGTTCCATCTCGTCGGGCACGGCCGCGGCACCGGGCGCCGCCCACGCAACCTCATCTTCGCCACCCTCGGCAAACCCGACATCAGGTTCACTAGCGCCCTCGACAACGACATTGAGATCGCCGAACGCGCCGACCAAGTCCTCGTCTACGACCGGCCCGTCGGCAAAGAGGGGCTGCGCTGGCACGAGCTGCGGGCCTGGTGGCAGGAAACCCGGCAGATTCCGCAGGACCAGGACGCGGGAAAAGCCCTATATGACCGTATGGAAGCCTGTCTACCGTCCAACTCGCCCGGCCAGCGGAACCTGTTCTGGCTGTACTACCGCATCCATCGGGATCATCTGGACGACGCTCCTGCCCTGCTGCCCGAGATATGGATCCACTGGGACCCCAAGAGCGTCCGCGCTCGCGGCGACAACGCCCTGAAGAACCTGCGCATGGACTTCCTGATGCTGCTACCCGGCGGCCATCGCGTGGTCCTGGAAGTCGACGGGCTCCAGCACTACACCCGAAATCAGGGCACCGAACCGGACAGCGGCCGGTATGCGGCCACCATGGCTGGAGACCGCGAGCTGACGCTTCGCGGCTACGAGGTGTTCCGCTTCGGCCACGACGAGCTCCGTGACCGTGACCGTGCACATCGTCTGCTCACGAGCTTCTTCCAGCAACTGCTCGACCGCTCACCGCAGCAGCGCATCTGATCCCCGGCGTGGACTCACAGCCACTGCGGCGAACACTCGCACCGGCACCGGCTAAGACCTGAGCCCGAAAATGGCCGACTCGGAAGCACGGCGAGTTCGGACTGAGTAGCCTGAACCTGTGGAGAATACTCAATCGTCACAAAGTGTCGCGCCAGGGGTTGTCCTTCCCGACGCCGACCCCATGCGACCGAGGCCCCTTGCCTGGGATACGTACTCGGATACGATGCTTGCAGATTGGTACACACTACTCAGCCAGGATCCTGAAGAGGACGAGGTCCAGAGATTCCTTGAGCTGCATCCCGCAATGATTCCAGGGGGAAGCGGTGATATCGGTCCGGGCGGGCACCACGGGTCAGACGCAGGCGCGGTTTTTCGGCGCCCAAAGCTTACCGGTGAAGGCCGGACATTTGAACCCGACTTCATGTGGGTTACGAGATCATCCGGCCTTATCACTCCCATTCTGATCGAAATCGAGAAACCGTCGAAGCGGTGGTTCCGGAAGGATGGGCGCCCCACTAGCGAGTTCGTGGAGGCGCACGATCAGCTCAATGACTGGCGATCTTGGTTCTCTCGTGACGGGAACCAGGCGATCTTTCGCAATTCGTTCCTATTTTTGGATGACAAATACCTGAATCGACCGCTTGAGCCTCAGTATGTCTTGATCTACGGCCGTGAGTCGGAATTTAGCTTCGGGGGCGGCCACACAAACCCAGATGGAGTGCGCTACAAACGAGATCAGCAGCGAGCAAAAGACGAGTCGTTTATGACATTCGACGCTCTACGTCCACGTTTCGATCACTCAAACTCAATGACTCTCACCATGACGGCTCGGGGGCCCGAAGTTTACGCTTTCTCACCTTTGTATGGCACCAGTGCCTTTACCGGGCCGGAGGCCCTAGTCTTGGGCGACCCACAAGCGGCACTTGATCGGTCCGTCATGATGACTGAAGAGCGTCGCAACTATCTCGCGAAGCGATGGGAGTATTGGCGGCAGTCTGAGCGGCATAAGAGGGGAAACCCTAACAGAATGAATTTCCGCCAGACGGGAGTTGAGTAGACCGAGAGGCCGAAGGTGTCATCGAGTCAGTAGAGGGTGCCGGGTGGTTCGTGGCGGACACCGGCGACCGTCGGCCGCTGAAGGGTGAATAGACCGGACTCGGGCTCGGCGAGCACGAGGCGCAGCGTGCGAGGCTAGTAGCCACGACGAGCGAATGGAGAGGGAGAGCGAGTGTCGCAGCAGGCCAACCCTCGGGGAACCTTCCTGAAGATTGCCGACGCGGTAAAACGGCAGATCGAGGACGACCCTGACATGACGGACCTCCCGTCACTGGCTGAGGTCATGCGCGATCACAAGGTCTCACGCGGGGTCGCGCTCCGTGCGTTCGGTGTGCTGCGACAGGAAGGCGTAGCCGAACCGGCACCGGGCGAGCGGTGGCGCGTCCTGCGCTCGGGTGCACGAGTCGACCGGCGCCCGCTCGATGAGCGGATCGCCGACATCATCACGGCTGAGGGGCTCGAAGTAGGGGACGCCTTCCCGAGCGCTTCCGCGCTGGCCGACCGGTTCGGGGTCTCACGCCCCACGGTGACCAAGGCACTGGAGAAGTTGGAGACCGCCGGCGTGCTGGCGGGGGGCGGACAGGGCAAGGTGCGGACGGTCCGCGCCGTGCCGACGCGAGAGGAGCGTTCGTAGCTTGCCGACGTTGACGGAGTGGGCCTATCCCCTGGCTGAGTCCTTGCTCGCTGAGCCGCTTCCGCGGCGCTGGAAGCACTGTCTCGGAGTAGCTGAGAGGGCGCGTACGATCGCGCTCGTTCTTGACCAGGACGCGGATCTACTGGAAGCCGCGGCGGTACTGCACGACATCGGTTACGCGCCCGACCTGGCCAAGACGGGCTTCCATCCGCTTGATGGGGCCCGATACCTCCGGGACGTGGCCAGCGCCGACGAACGGGTTATCAACTTGGTTGCTCACCATTCCTGCGCCTGGATGGAGGCGGAAGCTCGCGGCTTGCGCGAGGAGCTGGAGGGTGAGTTTCCCCGCGAGAGCGCACACCTCAATGACGCGCTGTGCTTCTGCGACATGAACACCACGCCGGACGGCACGCCCACGAATCCGATCGACCGGATCAACGAGATCGCGGGGCGGTACGGGCCGGACAGCCTGATTGGGACGTTCATCCGTCGCGCGGAACCCGAGATCCTGGCCTGCACGTCCCGTGTGCTCGAACGGGTCGCCGCGGCGAAGCGTCAACCGATGTAGGGAGTCGTGCGCGTCCTGTCCATGGCGTGCTCGATCCGGAGTCGCATCGTGGGGTGCACGTCCAGCGTCGACAGGTCCGCAGGGTCGACCCAGCGGACCTGAGTCGTCTCGTTGCTCGTACGGAGTTCACCGCCGACCGGTCGGGCACGGAAGCAGATGCTGAACTGCTGACGCACCTCGCCGTCGTCGTACTGCATCACGTGCCCGGGGTCCGTGTAGAGCCCGGACAGGTCGACGACTTCCACCTTGATCCCGGTCTCTTCCCAGACCTCACGCAGGACGGTGTCACTGATCGACTCGCCCACGTCGTGGCCGCCCCCGGGCAATGCCCAGCGCCCGTTGTCGGACCGCTGGATCACCAGCACCTGACCCGCGTCGTTCTGCACGAACGCGACGACAGACGGCACGACGGAGTTGGCCGGCGGGGCGTCGGGGTCGTGCAGGTAGTCAATGCGTCCCATGCTCAGGCTCCTGTGATGTCGTGGTCCGTGACCTGGCGGGCGCCTCCCCAGGTCTGTTCGATGCTATTCGCATAGGTGTCGAACAGGCCGCCGCCTGGCATGCGCCGCAGGTGGAAGACGGGCGCCATGTAGGCGCCGATGCCGTACACGTGGGGGTTGACGAGCATCTCGTCATCGGACCGGTAGATGGAGTTGTAGAGCGTGGTCGCGTGGAGCCGGAAGCCGATTTCAGGGTGGCTCGCCATGAGGGGCTGATAGTTCACCAGCGCGTTCCGGATCTTGCCATCCATGATCCGGTGCCCCTCATCTGTGCCGCGCTGCCGGACGGCTTCGGACTCTGGGTCCCCGAGCAGGATCCGCACCTGCGTAGACCCCTTCACCTTCTTCTTCAGAAGCTCGTGGAACAACGGATCTTCAGACAGGAAGAGCCCGGAGTAGACGAGAACGTCTAGGTTGCTCTCGGCTCGCGCGTAGAGCTCACGCCAGAGACCGGGCGGCACCGTGTGCCGATGCGGGTAGACAGCAACGATCTCGGCTTTGGTCAGGTCCGTAGCGCTGTCGACAGCCCGGCTGTCGTCCCACAGCGTCGTCACGTCGACGTTCAACGCCGCCGCGGTCGCGTACTGGTGACGCCGGTACGGCACTTTCCCCTGCGTGATCCAGCGTTCGACGGTCTTCGGGATGACGCCGATCTCTTCGGCGAGGCTCTGCACGGTCATGCCGCGGGCGAGGAGGGCGGACCGTAGACGCTCGTTCGACATCTGCACCCCCGTAGGGACTTCTAGGGACTTCTTGACCGTAGCCAGAAGACCCGGGGCTGTCTACGTGCGGGGTAACCAACTCCCCCGACCTGCCGCGATTCTGAATGTGCGCCAAGAAGTTCCGGCGCGAAGACCAGGAGGTTCCGTCGACGTACTTGACGAGCCCTCATGCAGTACCTGTAAAACAGGTACTGCAACGACCGGGCACAGCACCTCGGTCGGAAGGCGGCTTCATGCCGCATGCGCAGAAGGCGGGGACGCTGCAATCCCGCTGAAGGCCAGGGGACAGGGCTTCGGCCCGACTGGCGAGGTGGCCCGGTGACCGCGAGCAACGGCCGGAGGGTGGGGACATAGGTCCCCCTTGCAGTGCTTCATCCCCGTTGTTCGACACCAAGGAGGCTCCGATGCTCCGACGAAGACTTCAGGTGCCGCCGCCGCTGGACCGGCGAGGCGGCCGCGCCCACCGCGTCATCTGACCCCCGCAGTCGCATTGCTGCGGCCGGTTGCCTCCCCAACCCGTCCGGCACGCTGGCCGTACGGGCTGGGCTGAGGGGAGCCGGATTGTCCGACTTCAACGGCGTGCGCCCCCGGTGCTGGAACACCGGGGGCGCTGTTCGGGCCGTTTCACCTGCTAGGGAGACCACGACCCATGAACCACATCGTCACTGCTCAGGACGCTGTTACCGCGTTCGCCGACTTCATGGAGCCGACGGATGCGGAGCTGGAGGCGATCGAGCGGGAGATGCCCGTGATCCTGGCGGACGTCGACCTGCTGGACGCGTACATCGTCACCCTCGACCGCACGCCGACCGAGCTGGACGAGCGCCGCATCCGCCGGGCCCGCCGCCGCGCGCTGGCCGCCCGGGTCGCGATGGTCAACCGTGTGGCCGGCGCGAGCCTCCACGGGGGTGCCGCATGAGCACCACCGACCGCAACCTGATCGCCGCGCACGCCGAGGTGAAGGCGGAGATCGCGCGGACCGACACCAAGGCCGCGCTGCTGCTGGCGTTCGTCGGCGCGGTGCTCGGCGGTACCTGGTCGCTCGCCCGGGACCTGCCCCTGTACTGGCCCGCCATCGCCGCGGGCGGGCTCGGGGTGGGGCTGCTGGTGGCGGCGGCCGGTCTGCTGCTGCGCTCGACCCGCCCGAACCTCGGTGGCCGGCACGGCTTCCCCCTGTGGGCCACCCTCACCCCGGAGGAGATCCCCGCCGCCGTCGAGGGGGACCTGGCGGCCGACATCGCCGGACTGTCCCGGCTGGCGGTCGCCAAGTTCTCCTGCCTGCGCCAGGCGGTCGACCTCACCCTGACCGCCGGCGCCCTGCTCTTCTTCGCCGCCCTGCTCACCGCCGGGGGTGTGCGATGACCGGCGCCAAGCTCACCCGCGTACAGATCGGGGTTCTGACGGCGGCGTTCGTGCCGATGCTGGCCACGGGCGTGTTCGGCGGTATCGGCACGTATAGCAACATCGGTCACGCCTACGGCAAGGGCACCGCGCTCGGTGCGCTCGCCGCCGGTGAGGGCGCCACGGCCGTGCTCGCCCTGGTCCTGCTGGGGCTGACCATGCTGGGTCAGTCCTCCCCGCGCATCGTCCGGCTCGGGCTGTGGGCGCTGCCGGCCGCTGCCGCTGTCATGGGGGCGATGGCGGCACCTGACCCGGGCCGCACCGTGATCTACGCCCTGACCCCGATGGGTATGTCCGTCTCGGCGGAGGGCATGGCGTTTCTGGCCCGGCGGATCGTGGTGCACATCGATGGCCGCGACGCAGAGAACGAGCGCCGCACCGCCGATCTGGTGCAGGCCCTTGCCTATCACCGGGCCCGCGCCAGCCAGCACCCGACCAGTCGGGTGCGGAAGCGTTCGGATCGGGCGTCGTGGCGGCTGGCTCGCAAAGTCGGGGTCGGGGACGTGGCGCTCGGATCGAGGCTGCTGGACGTGCAGCGCGACCGCGTCACCGCCGGTGCGGACGCCGCCCTCGCCTCGATGTTCGGCGGCACCGCCCTCTCCCCCGCCCTCGACTCCAGCCTGGAGGCGAATGCGGATGAATCCACCAAGACCAGCAGGAAACGGTCTACGGCTGACCTGCCCGAATCGACCCCTGCCCACGTGGTCACCCTGACCCGGCTCAGGGTGCCCGATCCGGTCGCGGTCGATCTGGGCAAGTCGACTCCGCCTCTCAAGCCGCTTCCGCCTGTCGCTCCTGCTTCGGTGGCCTCGATCGAGCGGCGTGCGGTGGCGGCGGAGTCGACCCGGCCGCGCCGCGCCACCGGCCGCCTCCCGGCGGCGGCGAAGTCGAGTCGACCCAAGCGCACGCCGGATCAGTTGCTCGCCGAAGCGCGGGCGGCGACGGCGGACTGGCCGGACACGAAGGTGACCGGCGAAGGCATCCGCCGCGCGGTGCGCACGTCGCCGGCGAACGCCCGCTCTCTGCGGGACACGATCCTTGCCGAGCGGGCCCGCGTGATGGGGGTGGCGAAGTGACCACACCCACCGCGCGTGCGGTCAAGACGTTCAGCTTCGGTGGCGGGGTTCAGTCCATGGCCGCCCTGGTCCTCGCGGCTACGGGCGAACTGGACTTCCGCACCTTCCTCATGGCGAACGTCGGGGAGGACTCCGAGTACCCCGGCACCCTCGCCTACCTGCACCAATACGCCATCCCCTACGCCAAAGACCACGGCCTTGAGCTGGTCGTGTTGGACCGCATGATGAAGCGCTCCGGTGAGGTCCGCACCCTCTATCAGGACCTGACCCGGGAGGGATCACGGTCGCTGAAGATCCCGGTGCGGATGTCGAACGGAGCCCCTGGCACCCGCTCCTGCACGGCCCAGTTCAAAATCAAGGTCATCGCCGACGAACTCAAACGGCGCGGCGCTACAAAGGAGGCGCCGGCCACGGTCGGCATCGGGATCAGCCTGGACGAGATCCACCGCGCCAACAACCGGCGGTGCGAGCCGCACGAGCGCATCGAATACCCCCTGCTGGAACGCGGCATCCGCCGAATCGACTGCGCCCGCATCATCCGAAGCGCCGGTCTGCCGGTACCGCCGAAGTCCTCGTGCTGGTTCTGCCCCTTCCACCGGCCAGAGACCTGGCACGACATGCGCCGCGATGAACCCGAGCTGTTCGAGAAGGCGTGCCAGCTCGAAGAACTTCTCAACCGGCGCCGCGACGAACTCGGCAAGGACCACGTCTGGCTGACCCGGTTCAACCGGCCCCTGCGCAAGGCCATCCCGGACGGCGTGGACACGCTCCCGTTCGACGAGTGGGGCTCCGGCTGTGACTCCGGCTGGTGCATGACCTGACCCCCGCGCCCCTGCCCCCAAGGAGGCAGCAATGCCCAACCTCCCTGAACCCACAAAGGTGGTGCAGCTCCCGGACGGCACCTACGTCTACGCCGACCACCTGCCCACCATCCACCAGCCCGTACAGCCACAGATCGTCCACCAGCACATCCACCAGGCCCCGCCGGACCGCACCGTCCAGCGCATCGCGTTCGGCTCCGGGGTCGGCGCCGGCGCGGTGGCCGCCGGGGTGTACTTCGGCCCGCTGCTCGTCGGGGCCTTGACCGCGATCGCCGCGAACCTGGCGATCCTCGCCTTCCTGGCCGTCGCCCTGACCTGGGGCGTCGTCAGCGTCGTCCGGTCTGTGGGCGGTGCAGAGGGTGCAGCCGCCGCCAGGAGCGTGCGCCGGTCCCGTCGCCGCCGCTGATGGCTGCCTGTCCGCCCCGGGTCGCTCCGGGGCGGGTGGGGAGCCGGACAGACCGGCCCCGGAAAGGCACGCGTCATGGGCAAGCACGAGCCGGAACCCAAGCTCACCGCTTCCGAGAAGGCCAAGGTCACCTACTACGTGGCCCGGATGTGCAAGCGCAGCATCGCCGGCGAGGACGTGCACCAGGCCGACCTGAAGCGCAAGGTCGACCGCGTCATCGAGGGCGCCCGCAAGCGCGAAGCGAAGACCCGCAGCAAGTAACCCGACCCGAAGGGATCACCGTCATGAACAACATCTTCCGCACCAGGCACCGGATCACCCTCGACGGCATTTATGGCAACTACACCGGCTGGCGCTGCTCCTGTGGTGTCCGGGGCCGTGCGTACGGCGGCGCGTACGAGGCCAAGCGGCGCGGTGAGGAGCACGTGCGCAAGTACCGCGCCTGACTACGCCCCGGGGCGGCCGTCACCCGGCCAAGGAAGCCGGCCGCCCCGGGCCCATCCCCCGCCCAGCACCAAGGCCAGACAGGAGTACACCCAGCATGACCGACCCTTCCCGCCCCTCGCACCTGCACCCGGTGCCCGACGTCGACGACGACGCCCCGGCCACGCCGGTGCCGGTGGACAACCCGAACCTTCCCGAGCCGAAGGTGACCATCGAGAAGCGCAAGCCGGTGCTTGCCGGGTGGCTGACCAACCGGCGTGACTTCCTGGCCACCGCCCGTCACGCCGGCGCCAATCTCGGCTACGCCAGCCTGTATCACGGGGTGCGACTGCCGGTGTATGCCGGACGTCTGGCCTTGATGTCCCCGCGGGGCGCGTGCCGGTTCATCGCCTCCACCAACCGGTGGGTGTGGGACCGGGAAGCCGCCCCGCTGCGGGAGTTCGCCGTGCGCACGGAGGACGTTGAGGAGTACATGCGCCTTGCCCGGCTGCGGTCCGGTCGTATCCGGCTGCGCGGGCTGGTCACTCTGGTGGCGGCCGTGTTCGGTCTCGGGTTCGCCCTGTGGCTCTACGTCCTGGCCCCGGCCTACCTGTACGCGTTCGCCGCTGGTGGCGTGCTGCTGCTCGGGTTCGCCGGCCAGCAGCCCGACGCGCCGGTCGTCGGCCCCGCCGTGCTGAAGACCGAAGTGCAGAAGCTCACCGGGTCGATCGTGCTGCGCGGTCTGGACTCGATCGGCAACGCGAAGATCTCCGCCGCCATCAAGAAGGGCGGCGAGATGAACGGTCTGCGGTTCGTCTCCGAAATTGTCCGCGACGGGCCCGGCTACCGCGCCGACCTCGACCTCCCGTACGGGGTGACGCCGGAAGACATCATGGAGGCCCGCAAGCCCCTCGCCTCCGGTCTGCGCCGCAAGGTCGGCTGCGTGTGGCCCTCCCCCGACCCCAGCGAGCATGAGGGTCGGCTGATCCTGTGGGTGGGTGACAAGCCGATGAACGAGACCACCAAACCGGCCTGGCCGCTGCTGAAGTCGGGGCAGGTCGACCTGTTCAAGCCGGTCGTCTTCGGCAACGACCAGCGCATGCGCGACGTCGCGGTGACGCTGATGTTCGCGGCCGTCGTCGTCGGCTCCATCCCCCGCATGGGCAAGACCTTCCTCATGCGGCTGCTCCTGCTCATCGCCGCCCTGGACCCGCGTGCGGAGCTGCACGCGTTCGACTTCAAGGGCACCGGCGACTTCGGCGCCCTGGAGCCCGTCTGCCACCGCTACCGCGCCGGCGAGGACCCCGAGGACATCGCCTACGTCCTGGACGCCCTGCGGGAGCTGAAAGAGGAGCTGCGCCGGCGGGCGAAGGTGATCCGGGAGCTCCCGCGCACGCGCTGCCCGGAGTCCAAGGTCACGCCGGAACTGGCGAGTGACAAGAGCCTGGGGCTGCACCCGATCGTGGTCGGGCTGGATGAATGCCAGGTCGCCTTCGAGCACGATGAGCACGGAGATGAGATCGAGGCGATCTGCACCGACCTGGTCAAGCGGGGCCCCGCGCTCGGCATCGTCGCCATGTTCGGCACCCAGCGCCCCGACGCCAAGTCCCTGCCCACCGGGATCAGCGCGAACGCGGTGCTGCGGTTCTGCCTGAAGGTCATGGGCCAGCCGGCCAACGACATGGTGCTGGGCACGTCGATGTACAAGGCCGGATACCGGGCCACCATGTTCTCCCGCTCCGACCGGGGCATCTGCTGGATGGCCGGCGAAGGCGACGACCCCAGGATCGTGGCCTCCGCGTTCGTCGATGCGGTCGCCGCCGGCCAGGTCGTGGCCCGGGCGCGGAAGTTGCGCGAGGAGTACGGCAACGTCACCGGTCACGCCATCGGCAAGGGCCCGGAGAAGACCAGCATCACGGACATCCTCGCCGACGTCCTGGAGGTCATCCCCGCCAGTGAGAAGGCCGTGTGGTGCGAGCGCATCGCCGCCCGTCTCGCCGCGCTGCGGCCGGAGACGTACGGCGGGTGGAAGGGCGAGAACGTCACCGCCGCACTCAAGCCCTGGGGCATCAAGCCCGGACAGGTCTGGGGCCAGACCGACACCGGTGAGGGCAAGAACCGGCGCGGCATCGAGCGCGCCGCGATCACCGCTGCCATCACACGGCGTGACGCCGACCGGGCCGCTGCCTGACCCGAGCAGCGCTGCTAGACCTAGCACCCACCGCTGCTAGGTCTAGCAGCCCCACTAGCAACCCAAAGGGCCGCTGATCAGCGCACTAGCGTCTAGCGGCCCACCTGGGACAACCCCCGAAACCCGCCTTCAAGGGGAGGTCACTCCGTCATGCTCACCGCTAGCGTCCTCATCCTGGCCACGATCGCCGGTTACGCACTGTTGTGCACGGTCAAGCCGTTCGGGCCCTGCCGCACGTGCCGGGGCACCGGCATCCGAGAGGTTTGCAAGGGCATCAAGACCTGCCGCCGCTGCCACGGCCAGCGCTACCGGCTGCGTGTTGGCCGCCGGCTGCTCAACACCAGCCGCGACATCCACGCCGCCGGCACCCGCCCCCACCGCCCGAACACCCGTCCCTGGTCCTGACCCGGAAGGGAGATCACGTCATGGCCGTGACCGTCTCGCTCGTCGCCCTCTTCGGACTCGTCCTGTTCTTCCTGCTGCGCTCCCACAGCCTCACCGCCGGCAGCGCCTTCACCGCCGCCGGGTTCGGCTTCTTCCTCGCCTCCACCGGCGCCGCCGAACCCATCAACCGACTCGTCACCGCACTGGTCGACGCCATCCCGGCCCTGTAGCCGGGATGGCGGCGCGGGGCCACGCGTTACGGCTGGCTGCTGAGGAGCGGCCAGCCGGCAAAGCCCTCATCGGCCTGGTAGACCAGCTCCACGTTCACCTCGCCGAGAAGGTCCTTCACGTCCGCGGTCGGCTCGCTGGGCAACAGGACCGCGACGCGCAGGGCCTTGCTGTTCGGGATGTGCCGGCGGTAGTCGGCCAACTGGCCGATCGCCATGCGGACGTTGGCCCGAGTCGTCAGCCCCTTCGCCTCGTACAGGACGTGATCGGTCGCGTCGTACAGGTCCGGGGTCAGCGCCCCAGGCTCTCCCTTGATGGTGATCTGGAAGCTGTGCGTCTCATGCCCGGCCGCGGCCAGGTGCGCGGCGAACGCCTTCACCAGCTCACCCTCGCGGCGCAGCACCTTCCGCTGTCCCGCGGGGATGTCTGCGACCGTCTCCGCGGTGCTGTGCTGCTCCGTCTTCTTGGCCTTCGCACCGCTCTGCTTCGGCAGGACGACCGGTGCCGGCACGTCGTTCACAGGGTCGGTGACCTCGATCGCCGTCTGCGTGGCGGCCGGCACCTTGTCCCCTTCCGTCCACGCCGGCGTCGTGCCCTCAGCCGGCCGGAAACGGAAGACGAGCACGCTGCGCATCACGCCGTTCTGGCCAGGCGCGCGCCGCACCTCATACGGCTTGATCGGGTCCACCACCATCTGGCCGATGTAGCGCTGCTGCATCGCCCCGCCGCCCGGAACCCTGCCGTGCGCGACGAACAGATGCAGCTCCCGCTGCTTCTCCACGTGGCTCAGGATCGAACCGTTACGGCCCGACGGCTTCTGGTCCCCGTTCGCCCCGGCACCGGTGTACAGGTACAACGGCCCGAACTCATCGTCCTCGGCGCGGCCGTCGAAGGTGTAGCCGTACTCCTCGCCCGCTGACGGGTCGGAGTACACGAACACCTTGCCGGCATCGTCCGCGGGTTCGATGCCCTGGAACGTCCCACAGCCGTAGGCCGCCGCGATCGCTTCGCGCGTCGTGATCAGGCCCGGCACAAGATCAACGGTCGTCGTCATGCCGCGACCTTAACCGCCCCCACTGACACCCGCCCCGGAGATTTCCGCGGCAGGGCAGAGGGCGGCCCGCGTCTCGCCAAAGCCTCGGGCCGCCCTCATATCCAGCATCCGATCAGAGAACTGGAGACCTCCAGCATGACTCAACGTGCCCTCATCCGGCGAGACCACCTGTCGGTGGCGCTCGAACTGGCTGCGTCCGGAGTGCCGGTCCTGCCGCTGCGAGCCGGCAAGGTCCCATTCGGCAACTGCCGCGTCTGTGCCAAGGGTGCCTGCGGCGGCCGGCCGAACATGAAGAACTCCGGACCGTGTAAGTGCCCCGGGCCTTGCCACGGCTGGGCCGCCGCCACCACCGACCCGCACATCCTGACCTCCGGGCCCTGGCGCCGCGCTTGGCTGCGAGCCGAGGCGGTCGCCTACCACCCGGGCGGGGCCGGTCTGACGGTTGTAGACCTGGACAACGCCGACGCGATCGCCTGGGCGCGCGAGGCCCTGCCCGCCACGCAGACCGTGCCGTCCACGCGCGGCGAGCACTGGCTCTACCTCGGTGCTATGCAGTCAGTTAACGGGGTACGGCAGGGCGTGGACATCAAGTCCACCATGGCCTACGCCCGGTGGCTCGGATTTGGCACCGGCACCATGACCGACCTGCCGGACGCCGTCCGCGCACTGGCCGTGAAGAAGCCGTCCACGGCGCGGCCAGCGCCACATGTCCTCGCCATGACCGCACGGGCGGGCACCGGGAAGTGCCCTCACCGCACGCCCGTCTACCTGGAGCGCGGTATCGCCATGGCGGAACAGCGCATCACCGAGGCGTCCAGCGCCGTGCACGCGACCGTGTACCGGACGTTCCTCGCGGTGCTGACCACGCATGGCCGGTGCGGCTGCCTGACTGACACCCACGTCGGCAGGCTGTTCACCGCCGCGCAGGCCAAGGGCGAGAGCTGGCGGCACTGCACCGACGCGTGGGCCAACGCCCGCACCGCTCTGGGGATGTGATCCATGTCTGAGGACGAGAAGACCCCGGCGCGCGAGGTCATCACCGACTACGCGCAAGCGCACTTCCGGTACTTCCGCACCGCCGACGGGACCGTGTACGCGCAGAGGAACGGCCATCCCGTGGCCCGGCCGATCCGGTCGCAGGGCACCACGGGCAGCCACCGGCAGGAACTCATGGTCGGCCTGTTTCGCGACGGCGTGGGCGTGTTCAACGGCACTGCCCTCAAGGAGGCCCTGGACCTGATCGAGGCGCTGGCGCTGACCGAGGACACCCAGCCGGTCCACATCCGCGTGGCGCCCGGGTTCGACGGCGCCACGTGGCTGGACCTGGGTCGCAACGACGGGCGGTCGGTCCGTATCCACCCCACCGGATGGGACGTCACGGTCCCGGACCCGCGTGAGGTGTGCTGGCGGCGCACCCAGCTCACCGGGGAGTTGCCCTTGCCGGCCAAGGACACCGACGGCAAGGGCATCGACCTCCTGCTGAGGCTGACCAACTTCGCCAACGCGGAGACCGAGTGTTTGGCCATCGCCTGGCTCATCGGCTGCCTCGGACCGTCCGTCCCCGTCCCGGCACCATTCCTCACCGGCCCCCAGGGCGCGGGGAAGTCCACCGCCGGGCGGATGCTCGTTCGGATCATCGAGGGCATGAGCGGTGACCTGCGCCGGGCCCCGAAGGATGAGGAGAACTTGACGGCGGCCGTCGCCGCCGGGTGGGTCACCGCCCTGGACAACCTCTCCCACATGCCCCCGGACCTGTCCGACGCCATGTGCTGCATCGTGACCGGCGCCGAGAACGTCAAGCGCGCCCTGTTCACCGACGGCGACGTCTTCCGCGCCCGCTACCGCCGCCCCATGCTGCTGACTGGCATCGACGTCGGCGTCATCCGCCCCGATCTCGCCGAACGCCTCCTACCGCTACGCCTGGAGCGTCCCCGCGTGCGGCGCACGGAGGCGGAGCTGTGGGCGGAGTACGAGGAGGTGTTGCCCGTCATCCTCGGCTCGCTCCTGGACCTGGCCGTGAAGGTGCGGGCCGCCGAGGCGGACATCCCGACCGATCTGCGGATGGCCGACTTCGCGCACCTGTGCGCGCAGCTCGATGAAGCGACCGGATTCGGCTCGCTGAACGCCTACCGGGCCAGCCTGGACGACCTCAACGACGACGTCATTGAAGGCGACCTGCTGGCCCAGACCGTGCTCAAGCACGCCGCCGGCATGACGCCGGGCACGGAAGTCCAGATGACGTCCTCGGAGTGGCTACATGCCCTCACCGGCCTTTACAGCGGCGAGGAGTGCCGTCCCCTACCCAAAGGCTGGCCCACCACCGGAAAAGTCCTCTCCGACCGCCTCAAGCGCCTCCAGCCCACCCTCGCCGCCCGGGGCGTCCTCATCGACTGGGGCCGCACCGGCTCCGCCCGCTACATCGAGATGACCCGCCCCGCACCTCCGGCACACGAGCAGGCGGCGCTGCACTGACCTGCCGCGCCATCGGCGCGGACAAGCAAGAAGAGCACCAGGCGCCGCGCTGGCGTGCTCTTCTTGCGGTTCGGCGGCTCGCCGCCGCGCGATGGTCGCGCCGCGAAGCGGCTCCGCATTCGCGCTCTGAGCCGAGCCGCACCACTACAGACACCCTCCCTTTGTCCTAAGGGAAAAGGCGCTGCGTCACCTGCGTCACCTCGGGGCGCACAACGGCCCCTGGCCTGCCACAACAGGAGTGACGCAGACAGCGGCGGCTGCGTCATTCCGCGTCACCTGCGTCATCGGTGACGCGGGCACTGCGTCACCGATGACGCACACCACGACCCGGCGCGTCACGAGAAATCGCAGGTCAGACGCATGACGTGACGCAGATGACGCAGTGACGCAGAAATACGCACCTCGGACAGGCGCCAGCCCTGACAAGTGCCCAAGACCCTAGGAGACACCCGGATGAGCACCGCGATTGCCGCTCCCGTCGATCGACTCCTGTACAAGCCCGAAGAGGCTGCCGAGGCGCTCGCCGTCAGCCGTTCGACTGTCTACGAGCTGATGGCCGAAGGAACCCTGAAGTACATCAAGTTGGGCCGCACTCGCCGAATCCGGCGTGCCGACCTCGAAGCGTACGTGGCCAACCTCGCCCCGCTGCCCAACTGACCCCAGCACGTCACCGAGGCGCCCCGAGCATCCTGCTCGGGGCGCCTCCCGCATGGAGGAGCACATGAGTCCCCGAAAGCCCAACATGGAGTCGTCCATCTACTTCGGTGCCGATGGCTGGTGGCACGGCCGCGTGACGATGGGCGTCAAAAGTGACGGTGGGCCCGACCGACGCCACCGCCGGGCCCGGACCGAGGCCGAGATCAAGCGCAAGGTGAAGGAGCTGGAACGCCAACGCGACCAGGGGCGCGCGCCCGCCGCCGGCCGTAAGCCGACCGTCACGGCGTGGATGGAGACCTACCTCACGGATATCGCGAGCCTGAAGCTCAAGCCGCGCTCTCTCGACGACTACTGGTCCAAGACCCGCAACGACATCATCCCCGGCGTCGGCAAGCACCGCATCGACAAGTTGCAGCCCGAGCACTTGGAGCGGATTTACCGGGCCATGCTCGACGCCGGGCACGCTCCCTCGCACGTCGTGAAGGTGCACCGCATCCTGTCCCGTGCTTTGAAGATCGCCCACCGCCGCCGCATTGTCGGCGAGAACGTCGCCACGCTCGTGGACCCGCCAAGCATTGACGAGACCGAGGCCAACCCCTTCACCAAGGAGGAGGCGAAAGCGTTCCTCGAAGCCGCGGCGAAGCGGCCCACCTTCATGCGGTGGGTCGTCGGAGTCGGCATGGGCTTCCGACAGGGCGAGACTCTCGGGCTGCGCTGGTCCTACGTCGATCTGCAAGCAGAGCTATTCCGCCCAGAGTGGCAACTTCAGCGCCTCACGTGGCGGCACGGGTGTGACGACCCACATGCCTGTGGGGGGCGGCTGCACCGCTTCGAGCCGTGCCCGCCGGACTGCACCTCGCACAAGGGCTACAAGCGTGGTTGCCCGAAGCCGTGCGCCAAGACGTGCACCAAACACGCGAGCACCTGCCCGGAGCGCAAGGAAGGCGGGCTCACCTTCACCCGGCCCAAGACCAAGAAGAGCCGGAACGCCGTGCCGATCCCGCCCGTGTTCGTTCCCTTCCTGCTCGACCACAAGGCCCGGCAAGAAACGGCACGGGAAGCTGCCGGGGAACTGTGGCAGGAGCACGACGTCGTCTTCTCCCGTCCGGACGGCCGGCCACTGGATCCGCGCGCCGACTACGAGGAGTTCAAGGAACTGCTCAAGGAGGCCGGGATCGATGACCGCCGCCTGTACGACGGGAGCCGCCACACCGCCGGCACGATTCTGAACGAGCTGGGCGTCGACATGCCCACGATCATGGAGATCCTGAGGCACACGCAGATCAGCCAGACCCGGCGGTACGTCAAGGGCCGGTCCCACCTGTCCAAGGACGCCATGCGGAGGATGGGCGAGTTCTTCGTATCGCCGCCGGCGCCTCCGTCAGCCCCGAATCCGGGCCCCACTGAGACCAGAAGTGAGACCACCGACACCCGTGCGGCACGCTCCCTGCGCCGTCGCCGCATCCGCTGAACGAAAAAGCCCAGCTCAGATCGACTCTGAGCTGGGCTTCATCTGAGCCGCCTTCGGGATTCGAACCCGAGACCTACGCATTACGAGTGCGTTGCTCTGGCCATCTGAGCTAAGGCGGCATGCCGCGCGCTCCCCGGGGGGTGCAGCAGCGGGGACAAGTCTACACAGGTCCAGGGGGTGCCTCGTACACGCGTCAGCGGCAGCGCTTGCCGGCCGGAGGGACCGTGCCGTCGAGGAGGTAGGTGTTGATCGCGGTGTCGACGCAGTCGCTGCCGCGGCCGTAGGCGGTGTGCCCGTCGCCATCGTAGGTGAGGAGGGTGCCGGAGGAGAGCTGGGCGGCGAGGGCCTTGGCCCACTTGTAGGGGGTGGCCGGGTCGCGGGTGGTGCCGACGACGACGATGGGCGCGGCACCACGGGCCTCGATGCGGTGGGCGGAGCCGGTGGCCTCGGTCGGCCAGTAGGCGCAGTTCAGGGAGGCCCAGGCGAGGCCCTCGCCGAAGACGGGGGACGCCTTCTCGAAGGAGGGGACGGCGGCCGCGGCCTGGGCGGGGCCGGTGAAGGCGGGGGGCTGGTCGAGGCAGTTCACGGCTGCGTTGGCGTACATCAGGTTGGAGTACGTGCCGTCCGTCTCGCGCTCGTAGTAGCTGTCGGCCAGGGCCAGCAGTGCGGAGCCCTCGCCGCCCATCGCCCGGGTGAGGGCCTCGCGCAGCTGCGGCCAGGCCGACTCGTCGTACATGGCGGCGATCACGCCCGTGGTGGCCAGCGCCTCGCCGAGTTGGCGGCTCTCGCCGGTCGGGACGGGTGCGGCGTCCAGCTCCGCGAAGAAGGCCTTGAGACGGTCGGCCGCGGCGGCCGGCGACCCGGTGCCCAGCGGGCAGTCGGAGCGCTTGACGCAGTCGGCGGCGAAGGACTGGAACGCCGTCTCGAAGCCCGCCGTCTGGTCGCGGTTGAGCTCGGCGGTCGGCAGGGACGGGTCCATCGCCCCGTCCAGGACGAGCCGGCCGGTGCGGGACGGGAACAGCTCGGCGTACGTCGCGCCCAGAAAGGTGCCGTACGAGGCGCCGACGTAGTTCAGCCGCTTGTCGCCCAGCACCGCGCGCAGGATGTCCATGTCCCGGGCGGACTCCACGGTCGACACATGGGGCAGGATCCGGCCCGAGCGCTTCTGGCAGCCGGCGGCGAAGTCCTTGAACGAGGCGGCCAGGCGGTCCTTCTCGCCGCTGTCGTCGGGCGTCTGGTCGACCTGCGTGTACACGTCCATCTGCGGGCCGTCCAGGCACCGGACCGGCTCGCTGCGGGCCACGCCCCGCGGATCGACCGCCACCATGTCGTAGCGGGCGCGGACCGGCGCCGGGTAGCCGATGCCCGCGTACCCCTGGAGGTAGCCGACCGCCGAGCCGCCCGGCCCGCCCGGGTTCACGAGCAGCGAGCCGAGGCGCTTGCCCGGACCGGTGGCCTTCACCCGGGACACCGCGAGCTTGATCTGCTCGCCGTCCGGGTCGGCGTAGTCGAGCGGGGCCTTCATCGTGGCGCACTCGAAGCCCGCGACGCCGCACGCGCGCCACGTCAGCCGCTGGTCGTAGAACGCCTTGAGCTGCTCGGGCGAGGCGATCGAGGCGGAGGCGGGCGCGGAGGCGGCGGGCGTGCTGCCGCTGTCCGAGCAGCCGGCCAGGAGCAGACCGAAGACCGAGAGGGAGACGGCGGACGTACGGATCAGACGAGACGTACGGAACAGGCGACGGGAGTCCATGACCGGAGCGTAGTCGCACGAGCACGCCTTGTGGTCGTGGCTAGTCGGGGCTACTCGTATGGGGTACGCCACGCGTCACCCCGTGCGTCGTCACCCCGTGCGTCACCCCGCGCGCAGCGCCATGGTCATCGCCTCGACGGCGAGCAGCGGTGCCACATTGCGGTCCATGGCCTCGCGGCAGGCCAGCACCGCCTCGATGCGCCGCAGCGTCCGCTCGGGAGTCGAGTCGCGGGCCGTCCGCTCCAGCGCGTCGCGCACGTCGACGTTGGCCAGGGCCGTGGCCGAGCCGAGCTGGAGGGCCAGGACGTCGCGGTAGAAGCTGGTCAGCTCACCGAGGGCCAGATCCAGGCTGTCGCGCTGGGTCCGGGTCCTGCGGCGCTTCTGCTTGTCCTCCAGCTCCTTCATGGCACCGGCCGTGCCGCGCGGCATCCGGCCGCCGGGTGCGCCGCCGAGCGCCGCCTTCAGCTCCTCGGTCTCCTTGACGTCGGTGCCCTCCGCCACCTCCTTGGCGTCCTCGGACGCCGCGTCGATCAGCTCCTGCGCCGCCTTCAGGCAGCCGCCGACGTCCTCGACCCGCAGGGGCAGCTTCAGGACGGTGGCCCGCCGGGCGCGGGCCCGCTCGTCGGTGGCGAGGCGACGGGCGTGGTCGATGTGGCCCTGGGTCGCGCGGGCGGCCGCGTGGGCCACCTCCGGTTCGATGCCGTCGCGCCGGATCAGCACGTCGGCGACGGCCTCGACCGGCGGGGTGCGCAGCGTGAGGTGGCGGCAGCGGGAGCGGATGGTGGGCAGGACGTCCTCGATGGACGGCGCGCACAGCAGCCACACCGTGCGCGGGGCGGGCTCCTCCACCGCCTTCAGGACGGCGTTGGCCGACTTCTCGTTCAGCCGCTCGGCGTCCTCGACGAGGATCACCTGCCAGCGGCCGTTGGCGGGTGACGTGAACGACTTGCGGACCGTGTCGCGCATGTCGTCGACCAGGATCTGGGTGCCCACGGCGGCGACCGTCGACACGTCGGCATGGGTGCCGACCAGTGCCGTGTGGCAGCCGTCGCAGAACCCGCAGCCCGGCTCCCCGCCGAGCGCGCGGTCCGGGCTGACGCACTGGAGCGCGGCGGCGAACGCCCGGGCCGCGGTGGTCCGCCCGGAGCCGGGCGGGCCGGTGAACAGCCAGGCGTGCGTCATCTTCGACGCGTCGGGCGGCGCGGTGCCGGACGCGTCGGCGGTGACGAGCGCGTCGGCGTCCCGGGCGGCGGCCCGCAGCTGTTCCTGCACCCGCTCCTGGCCGACCAGGTCGTCCCACACGGGCATGGGTCACCGCCTTCCTGCGTACGTCCCGATCCCGGGTCCGGCCGGGAACGGTCCCGGGCCCCGTCCCGGGTCCCGTCCCGAGTCGCTTCCATTGTGGGGCAGGGGTCTGACAGCGAACGCCGGTTCCGGTGCCGGTGCCCGCCGGCCGGGGTCAGTGCCCGGTCGCCTCAGGTGCGGCGGCCGCCTCGCCCGCGTCCGCGGCCGTCCTCCTCGTCGTGCGGGCCGAGCAGCTCGTCGGCGAGGGTCGGGAGGTCGTCCAGCGGAGTCTCCTCCGCCCAGTCCGAGCGGCGCCGCGGTGTGCCCTGCTCGTCGACCTGCGGAAGCTCGCGGGTCCGCTCGGCGCCGCCCGGCCGGTCGGGCTCCTCGTCACGGAAGAACCCGGGCGGTACGCGGCCGGCGGTTCCCGCGTCCCGTACGGGCGGGAGGACGGCCGTCTCGTCGGCGGCACCCTGGTGCGGGTCCTGCTGCCGGACGGGCGGAAGGACCGCCGTCTCGTCGATGGCGGAGGCACCCGCACCCGTACCCGTGTCCGCACCGGTGCCGGTGTCGCGTACCGGGCGCAGCAGGGTCGTCTCGTCGTCGGCGGGGGCGGGCCGTGGGGGCCGGCCGGCCGGGTCGGCGTCCCGGACGGGCGGGAGGAGGGTCGTCTCCTCGTCGTCCTTGCGCATGTTGACGCGCGGAGCGGGGACCTCCTGGGTCTCCTGGTCCGGGTTCACGAGCGGGTCCACCACCGGCGTGGGCACCGTCGTCTCCGTACCGGACACGGTCTCCGTGGCGGACGCGGCCACCGACGCGGCCGCCGAAGCCGCGGCCGCAGCCTCCGCGAGCCGCCGTGCCTCCTCGGCGCGCAGCAGGGCCTCCTCGGCCTTGCGCTGCTTCTCGAGCCGCCGCGCCTCGGCCTCGGCCCGCAGCCGCTCCTGCTCCTCCTTCAGCTGGCGCAGCCGCTCCTGCTCCTCGCGGCGCGTCTTCTCCTCGGCCTCGCGCCGCCGGCGCTCCTCCTCGGCGAGCCGGCGCGCCTCCTCGGCACGCCGCCTGGCCTCCTCGGCCTGCCGCTCGGCCTCGCGCTGCCGCGCCTCCTCCTCCTCGCGGCGCTTGCGCTCCTCCTCCTCGGCACGGAGCTTGGCGAGCTGCTCCTGGCGCTCACGCTCCAGGCGCTCCTCCTCGGCCTTGCGCGCCGCCGCCTCCTCGGCCTTGCGCCGCGCCTCCTCCTCGGCCGCCTTGCGCGCCGCCTCCATGGCCTTCACCTCGGCCTCGGAGAGCGGCAGCATCTGGTCGAGCCGGTGCCGTACGACGGTGGTGACCGACTCCGGCTCCTGGCCGGCGTCCACCACCAGGTACCGGCCCGGGTCGGCCGCCGCGAGGGCGAGGAACCCGGCCCGTACGCGCCGGTGGAACTCCGCCGGCTCCGACTCCAGCCGGTCCGGCGCCTCCGTGAACCGCTCCCGCGCGGTCTCCGGCGAGACGTCCAGCAGGACGGTGAGGTGCGGTACGAGACCGCTGGTCGCCCAGCGCGAGATGCGGGCGATCTCGGTCGGGGACAGGTCGCGGCCCGCGCCCTGGTAGGCCACGGACGAGTCGATGTACCGGTCGGAGATCACGATCGCGCCGCGCTCCAGGGCGGGACGGACCAGCGAGTCGACGTGCTCGGCGCGGTCGGCGGCGTACAGCAGCGCCTCCGCGCGGTTGGACAGCCCGGCGCTGGACACGTCGAGGAGGATCGAGCGCAGCCGCTTGCCGATCGGGGTCGCACCGGGCTCGCGCGTGACGACGACCTCGTGGCCCTTGGCGCGGATCCAGTCGGCCAGCGCCTCCACCTGCGTGGACTTGCCGGCGCCGTCACCGCCCTCCAGGGCGATGAAGAAACCACTCTTCGACGGCGCCTGCTCCGGGTCGCCACCGCGCAGCGCGTCCCGCAGGTCGCGGCGCAGCGGGACGCCGGAGCGGTCGTCGGTCTTGGCCAGCACCAGCGCCGCGACGGGCAGCAGCAGGGCACCGACCAGCATCAGGGTGAAGGCCGCGCCGCCGTGGGCGAAGACGAAGTCGCCGTTGGCCAGCCGGTGCGGGCCGATGGCGGCGGCGAGCAGCGGGGCGGCGAGCGCGCCGAGCGCGATCGTGACGCGCACGACGGCCTGGAGGTGCTCGGTCAGCCGCGGCCGCCGGTACTCCTCCGTCTCCTGGTCGAGCAGGACGTGCCCGGTGTTGGCGGCGACACCGGCCGAGAAGCCGGCGCCGAGCGCGATGAACAGCACGGTCGCCGTGTCGGGCACCAGGCCCAGGGCCAGCAGCGCGACACCGGTGACGGTGATCGCCAGCGCCAGTAGGCGGCGCCGGGACAGGGCGGGCAGTACGGACCGGGCGCCTCGGATGCCGAGGGCCGTACCGCCGATCAGCGCCAGCACGAGCAGCGCGAACGTCACGGGGCCGCCGCCCAGGTCGCGCGCGTGCAGCACGGCGACCGCAGTGGCGGAGGCGATGGCGCCGGCCACGGCCGTGCAGGCGAGCACCAGCAGCGGTATCGCTCCCGTACGTCCCTTGTCGACGCCGTTCCCGGTGGACGGGCGGCGCAGCCCCTCCAGCGGGGAGCGGGGGCGCGGGGTCTGCGCGTCGGGCAGCTCCAGGAAGTACAGGACGGAGACGGACGCGGCGAACAGGCCGGCCGCCACGTACGAACCCAGGGCCGCCTGGTGGCCGGAGAACCAGTCGACGCCCGTCGCCAGCACGTTGCCGACGAGCGTGGCGATCAGGAGCGCGGCCGCGGCGCCGGGGACGGCGGCGAAGCCGGTACGCAGCGACAGCCGCCGCAGCGCGTCCATCTGGTCCGGCAGGGGCCGTACGGCGGCGCCCTCCGGGGGCTGGGCGGGCAGCAGCGCGGGGGCGGCGGCCTCCTTGGCGACGGTCCAGAAGCGTTCGGCCACCCCGGCCAGGAAGACGGTGCCCAGGAGGAACCCGAGGGCCTTGTCCGGGGTCCAGTCGATCCACAGCGGGGCGATGACCAGCAGCGCCACCCGTACGCCGTCGGCACCGACCATGGTCCAGCGCCGGTCCAGGGGGCCCTTGGGGCCGGTGAGCGTCGTCAGCGGGCCGAGCAGGACGGCGCCGAAGAGGAGCGTGGACAGGATGCGCACCCCGAAGACCGCCGCGACCGCGAAGGCCGCTCCCCGGTACCCGCCGCCGAAGGCTCCCTCCACGACCGCCGCCTGAAGGGCCAGCAGCACCAGGACGAGCAGGGCGAGGGCGTCGCCGATCCCGCCGACGAGCTGCGCGCTCCACAACCGCCTCAGGGGCGGGGTGCGCAACAGGGCCCGGACGGCGCGCTCGCGGGAGTCCGCGGCAAGTGCGGCGTCGGAGTCTGAGGTGGGGCTCAAGACCGTTGGCTGCTCGGCTCGCGTCATCCCCTCAGCCTATCCGGACGGAATGACACCCAGTCGTCCCCGCCCGAACAAACGGCTGGCAGGGCCCGGGGGGCCGGTCCGGGACGGACGGCCCCAGGCGCCGCCCGCGACAGCGGGGGCCGGGCAGCGGCGGCCCGGGACCGGCGTCCGGTACTCGGTGCCGGGACTGGTCCGGCACCCGGTGCCGGCCACCGACAACGGGGGTGCGGGACCGGCACCCGGAGAGCGGTGAGCCCCCGGCGGGGCGCGGTGCGCCGTACCGGGGGCCGTGGGCCTGGAGCCGGGCCCGGGTGACCAGAAGCCGTGCACCTGGCAATGGGGCCGGGTCCGGGCTGGCCAGGGGCCGGATCCGGGCTGACCGGCACCCGTGGCCGGGGGAGCCGGCCCTCAGGGCCCGGGCCGGAGCCGTCCCCGGCCCGGGAGAGCCCGGGCCGGGAGAGCCCGGGCCGGGGACGCACGCTCAGTCGTCCGACGTGGTCCTGGACGCCGTGGTCTTCTTCGCGGTCGTCTTCTTCGCCGCCGCCGACTTGGCCGTCGTCGTCTTCTTCGCGGCCGTCTTCGTCGCCGCCGCCGACTTGGCCGTCGTCGTCTTCTTCGCGGCCGTCTTCTTCGCCGCCGTCTTCTTCGCGGTGGTCTTCTTGGCCGGCGCCTTCTTGGCCGCCGTCTTCTTGGCGGTCTTCTTCGCCGGGCCCTTGGCCCGCTTCTCCGCCAGCAGCTCGTACCCGCGCTCCGGCGTGATCTCCTCCACGCTGTCGCCGGTCCGCAGCGTGGCGTTCGTCTCGCCGTCCGTGACGTACGGCCCGAAGCGGCCGTCCTTCACGACCACCGGGCGCTCGCTGACCGGGTCGGTGCCCAGCTCCTTCAGCGGCGGCTTGGCGGCCGCGCGGCCACGCTGCTTCGGCTGGGCGTAGATCGCCAGGGCCTCCTCCAGCGTGATGTTGAAGAGCTGCTCCTCGTTCTCCAGCGACCGCGAGTCCGTGCCCTTCTTCAGGTACGGGCCGTAGCGGCCGTTCTGGGCGGTGATCTCGACGCCCTCCGCGTCGGTGCCCACCACACGCGGCAGCGACATCAGGCGCAGCGCGTCCTCGAGGGTGACCGTGTCGAGGGTCATCGACTTGAAGAGGGAGGCCGTGCGCGGCTTGACCGCGTTCTTGCCGGTCTTCGGGGTGCCTTCGGGGAGGACCTCCGTGACGTAGGGGCCGTAGCGGCCGTCCTTGGCGACGATCTGGTGACCGGTGGCCGGGTCCGTACCCAGCTCGAAGTCACCGCTGGGCTTGGCCAGCAGCTCCTCCGCCAGCTCGACCGACAGCTCGTCGGGCGCGAGGTCCTCCGGCACGTCGGCGCGCTGGTGGCCCTCCGCGTCCTTCTCACCGCGCTCGATGTACGGGCCGTAGCGGCCGACGCGCAGCACGATGCCGTTGCCGACGGGGAAGGAGGAGATCTCGCGGGCGTCGATCGCGCCCAGGTCGGTGACCAGTTCCTTCAGGCCGCCGAGGTGGTCGCCGTCGCCGTTGCCGGCCTCGGCGGCGCCTCCGGTCGCGCCGTCGCCCTCGCCGAAGTAGAAACGCTTCAGCCACGGCACGGCCTGCGCCTCGCCGCGCGCGATGCGGTCGAGGTCGTCCTCCATCTTCGCCGTGAAGTCGTAGTCGACGAGCCGGCCGAAGTGCTTCTCCAGCAGGTTGACGACGGCGAAGGAGAGGAAGGACGGGACGAGGGCCGTGCCCTTCTTGAAGACGTAGCCGCGGTCGAGGATCGTGCCGATGATCGACGCGTACGTCGACGGGCGGCCGATCTCGCGCTCTTCCAGCTCCTTGACCAGCGAGGCCTCGGTGTAGCGGGCCGGCGGCTTGGTGGCGTGGCCGTCCGCGGTGATCTCCTCGGCGGACAGCGCGTCGCCCTGCGCGACCTGCGGCAGCCGGCGCTCACGGTCGTCGAGCTCGGCGTTCGGGTCGTCGGCGCCCTCGACGTACGCCTTCATGAAGCCGTGGAAGGTGATGGTCTTGCCGGACGCGCTGAACTCGGCGTCGCGGCCGTCGCTCGCCCGGCCACCGATCTTGACGGTGACGGAGTTCCCGACGGCGTCCTTCATCTGGGAGGCGACGGTCCGCTTCCAGATCAGCTCGTACAGCTTGAACTGGTCACCGGTCAGGCCGGTCTCCGCCGGGGTGCGGAAACGGTCACCTGAGGGGCGGATCGCCTCGTGCGCCTCCTGCGCGTTCTTGACCTTGCCCGCGTAGACGCGCGGGGAGTCCGGGAGGTAGTCGGCCCCGTACAGCTGCGTGACCTGCGCCCGGGCGGCCGTGACCGCGGTGTCGGACAGGATGGTGGAGTCCGTACGCATGTAGGTGATGAAGCCGTTCTCGTACAGCTTCTGCGCGATCTGCATCGTCGCCTTGGCACCGAAGCCGAGCTTGCGGCTGGCTTCCTGCTGGAGGGTGGTGGTGCGGAAGGGCGCGTACGGGGAGCGGCGGTACGGCTTCGACTCGACGGAGCGGACGGCGAACGACGTGTCGGCGAGCGCGGCGGCGAGCGCGCGGGCATTGGCCTCGTCCAGGTGCAGCACCTGGCCGGAGGACGCCTTCAGCTGCCCGTCGGGGCCGAAGTCGCGGCCCTGTGCGACGCGGCGGCCGTCGACCGTGGCCAGGCGGGCGACGATGTTCGACGGGTCGGACGCGTCACCGGTGCGGCCGGTGGCGAACGTGCCGGTCAGGTCCCAGTACGAGGCGGAGCGGAACGCGATGCGCTCGCGCTCCCGCTCGACGACGAGGCGGGTGGCGACGGACTGCACGCGGCCCGCGGACAGGCGGGGCATGACCTTCTTCCACAGGACCGGCGAGACCTCGTAGCCGTAGAGGCGGTCGAGGATGCGGCGGGTCTCCTGGGCGTCGACCATGCGCTTGTTCAGCTCGCGCGGGTTGGCGACGGCGGCCTGGATCGCGTCCTTGGTGATCTCGTGGAAGACCATCCGGTGGACGGGGACCTTGGGCTTGAGGACCTCGAGCAGGTGCCAGGCGATCGCCTCGCCCTCGCGGTCCTCATCGGTGGCGAGGAAGAGTTCGTCCGACTCGGCCAGCTGCTCCTTGAGCTTCCTGACCTGGGCCTTCTTGTCGGCGTTGACGACGTAGATGGGCTGGAAGTCGTGTTCGACGTCCACCCCGAGGCGGCGCACCTCGCCGGTGTACTTCTCGGGCACCTCGGCGGCGCCGTTGGGGAGGTCGCGGATGTGCCCGACGCTCGCCTCGACGACGTATCCGGGGCCGAGGTAGCCCTTGATCGTCTTCGCCTTGGCAGGCGACTCGACGATGACGAGTCGGCGGCCGCCCTGTGCGGTCTCGCTGGTCGGGGACAACTTCGCTCTTCTCTCCGGTCGACGCTCGGTGGCGCGTGCCGCGCGGTGTGGTCGCACCGCGTGCACTCCTTGGGCACTGCGCGCACCGCCGTGACTGACGTGCCAGTCGGGATGCCGTGGCGTCGTGACTGCCACGGCTGTCACGACTGTCGTGACGGTGACGCTGTGCTCTTACGCTGCTGTCGCTGCGGAGTGTGACGGTACAACCCGCCCCCGTGTCAAACGGCAAAAGACCGCAACGGCCACTCGAACGGTAACCCGAGTCCGGGCATTCCTGCCGCCCGGACTCCACTCAGTACCCGGAGCCCCTCATTCCGTGGTCCTGTCAGACACGGCCGAAACACCACAGGCCGAGGACCACGAAAGCGGCTCCCAGCGAGGTCGCGAACGTGATCGCCGCCACGGGGCTCACCCCGAGCGCGACCGGCGCCCGGTGCAGCGCACGTGTCCCGGTCCACAGCAGCAGCCCCGCCCCGAACAGCGTGAACGCCACGCCGGCGAAGATGGCCGGTCCGCTCTCCATGCCGTACCCCGATCCGCTCATCGATCCCTGGTTGCCCCGAGGGCGAGGCTGACACCTCCGGACGTCGCCGGCGCGAATTGCGGATGAACGGCACGGAAGACACGCCCCGGGTTCACCCACGCGGCGCCGTGCGGGAGCGGGGGGCCCGGGGCGGGCGTCGGGGCCGCGGGCGGGGGCGGGGCCAGGGGCGGGGGTCGGTCGGATGGGGAACCCGAGCGCGGGCCGACCTGTCGGGCGCGGGAGCCCGCGGCCGGAAGCCCGGTCCGACCGGGCCCGCGCGGGAGCCCGAGCGCGGCCGGGCCCTCGGGAGCGCGAGCCGACCCCGCAGCCGACCGGGCGTCGCCGACCCGGCGCGCGGAGCCCCACCGCTCCGGGCCACCGGGAGCACGAGCCGACACCGCAGCCGACCGCGCCCGCCGAGCCGTCGGGAGCGCGAGCCGGCCGCGCCCCGCCGACCGCCCGCCCGGGTCGCCGACCCGTCCGGCGCCGGAACCCCGCACCCTCGGGTCACGGCATGCCGGTCACGTTCCGGGCGCCGGTTCCAGGAAGCCCTCCTCCACGAGGAGCCGGATCGCTTGGGGCGTACGGTCCCGGAGCAGCACCGGGTCCTCGCCCATCAGCTGGGCGATGGCGTCCAGGATCCGCCCGGCGCTGAGCGTCCCGTCGCAGACGCCCGCGAAGCCGGCGCCGACGGTGTCGACCCTGGTGGCGCGGCGCATGCCCCGGTTCTGCCGGAGCACGACGTGCTCGGGGTCCTCGGCGCCCGGCATCCCGACCTGCTCCTGCATCACCTCGGGTGCCAGCACGAAGTGGTCGGCGAGCAGCGCCGCGTCGTCGCGCGTCCGCAGGTAGTCCTGGCGGGCGAAGTGCGCCCGTACCGTCTCGCCGAGCGGCTGTTCGACCGGGTGCGGCCACTCCTCGACGACGACGGACGGCTCGTCCGCGCCGGACTTGCGGAGCGTGATCCAGCCGAAGCCGACGGCCTTGGTCCCGCGCTGCTCGAACTCGTCCAGCCACGCCTCGTACCGCTCGGTGTACCGGTCCGGGTCGCCCTGGTGGTCGCCCGCGTCCCGCAGCCACAACTCGGCGTACTGCGTCACGTCCTGCACCTCGCGCTGGACGATCCAGGCGTCGCAGCCGCGCGGCACCCAGGAACGGAGCCGGTCCTGCCAGTCCTCGCCCTCCACGTGCTGCCAGTTGGCGAGGAAGTGCGCGAACCCCCCGTCGTTCAGCCGCTCTCCGGCCCGCTGGACGAGCGACCGGCACAGGTCGTCGCCGCCCATCCCGCCGTCCCGGTAGGTCAGCCGGGCACCGGGCGAGATGACGAACGGCGGGTTCGACACGATCAGGTCGTACGTCTCCGAGGCCACCGGTTCGAACAGTGAACCCGTGCGCAGGTCGGCCTCCGGCGCGCCGGACAGCGCGAGCGTGAGCCGGGTGAACTCCAGCGCCCGCGGGTTCAGGTCGGTCGCCGTCACGCGCGTGGCGTGCTGCGCGGCGTGCAGCGCCTGGATGCCGGAACCGGTGCCGAGGTCGAGGGCCGAGGCGACGGGCGTACGCACCGTGATCCCGGCGAGCGTGGTGGACGCGCCGCCCACGCCGAGGACCACGCCCTCGCCGCGGCCGCTCGCGCCCGCCGCGCCGCCGACGGCGCAGCCCAGGTCGGAGACGATGAACCAGTCCTGCCCCTCCGGTCCGCCGTACGGCCGGACGTCGACGGTGGCGCGGATCTCGCCGCCGTCCGCCACGACCCATCCGTCGGCGAGCGCCTCTTCGAGCGGCAGCACGGCGCGCGCCCGGTCGTGCGGGACGGGCCGCTGGAGGAGGAAGAGGCGGACGAGCGTGGCGAGCGGGCCGTCCGCGCGGGTGGCGCGCAGGGCGGGGACCGTCTCACTGCGGGCGAGCGCGGCGTAGGCGGGGGCGCCGAGCAGCTCGAGCAGGCCGTCGGCGGTGAAGTCGGCGGCGAGCAGGGCGTCGCGGAGGCGGTCGGCGCGGTCGGGCACCGGGAGGCTGGCGGTAAGGCTGGTCGTACTCACCTGCCCATTGTGACCGCCGCCACTGACAATCGACGCGCGGCCCGGCCCCAATCGATGCGCGGCCCGGCCCCCGGACACCGGGAACCGGGCCGGAATCCCTGACCCTTATGCGGCGGGCGCCGAGGGCTTCCCCGCCGAAGCGGGAGCCGACGCGCCTGAGGCGGCCGACGCGTCAGATGCGTCCGACGCGGCGGGGCCCGGCTTGGCCGGCGGCACCGACGCCTCCGCCCTGCGGCAGCCGGGCTGCTTGGCCATGGCCTGGCCCAGCTGGCCGGCCTGGAGCTTCGCCAGTGCGTCCTGGTCCATCTTCTCGATCTTCTTCAGCCCGGCGGCGACGGTCTGCAGGCCGTCGGCGAACTTCTGCTGGTTCTTCGGGTCGAGCGCGTCGACCTGCTTCTTGAGGCCCTCGTACGCCGCGGCCGTGGCGTTCAGCTCCTTGACCGCGTCCTGCTGGAGCTTCTCGCCGCCGTCCACGGGCGGTACACCGGCGTCCTGTACCGCCTTGGCGAGTGCCTTGTCCGCGTCGGCGATGTCCTGGAAGGCCTTCGAGTCGGCGGCCTGGATGTCGGCGGGCTTGCCGTCCGCGGCCGTCGAGATGATGGCCTGCTGGGCGTTGGCCCGCTTCTGGATCTGCGGCTGTGCCTGGTCGCAGACGTTCTTGGCCCAGGCGTCCACCTTGTTCTCGCCACCACCGTCGTCGTCACTGCAGCCCGACAGCGCGAGCACCAGTACCGCACCGCCGGACAGTGCGGCCGCAAGCTTCTTGTTCACCGGTTTGGTCCCTTCCGAGGCTCTCGGCCCCGGAACATACACGCCAAGTGGGCGACTTTCGCGTGTCGTGCGACCGTTTCGTACGCTTTTACAACCATTTGTAGCAAGAGGAAAGCACGAGAGAAGGCTCACCGTCCGATGAGCCGAACGGGCGGGAGAGCAGACGGAACGGGCGGACGGGCCGTCATCACGACCCGCCCGCCCGCCACTTGCCCGACACTTGCCCGGCACTTGCTCGCCACGTGACCGCCCGGCGCCTACAAGGTCGCCGCCTTGTCGGTGACCCGGCCCGTGTTGTTGTCGTCTTCGTCACCCACGGCGATGGTCCGCCGCTTGGACACGTACACCGCGGCGATGATGACCAGGATGGAGAGCGTCGCCACCACGGCCCGTACCCCCGCGCTGGCGTCGTCGCCGTAGCTGAACTGCACGATCGCCGGCGCGATCAGCAGCGCCACCAGGTTCATCACCTTCAGCAGGGGGTTGATCGCCGGTCCCGCGGTGTCCTTGAAGGGGTCGCCGACCGTGTCGCCGATCACGGTGGCGGCGTGCGACTCGCTGCCCTTGCCGCCGTGGTGACCGTCCTCGACGAGCTTCTTGGCGTTGTCCCAGGCGCCGCCGGAGTTGGCCAGGAAGACGGCCATCAGGGTGCCGGTGCCGATGGCGCCCGCGAGGTACGCCCCGAGGGCGCCCACGCCGAACGTGAAGCCGACGGCGATGGGCGCCATGACGGCCAGCAGGCCGGGGGTGGCCAGCTCGCGCAGGGCGTCCTTGGTGCAGATGTCGACGACGCGTCCGTACTCCGGTTTCTCGCTGTGGTCCATGATCCCGGGGTGCTCGCGGAACTGCCGGCGCACCTCGTAGACCACCGCTCCCGCCGACCGCGACACCGCGT
This sequence comes from Streptomyces ficellus, assembly GCF_009739905.1. Classification (NCBI taxonomy): domain Bacteria; kingdom Bacillati; phylum Actinomycetota; class Actinomycetes; order Kitasatosporales; family Streptomycetaceae; genus Streptomyces; species Streptomyces ficellus. The sequence continues at coordinate 3,302,050 of NZ_CP034279.1, forward strand.
TGATCGCCAGCCCGGAGAAGAGGAAGACGACCGCGGCGCCCAGGATCAGACCCACGAGGTTGTTGGGCTGGGAGATGTCCATGGTCAGGTTCATCTCCGTCGCCCTGGCCTCCACCTCGCGCACGGCGGTGGCGATGGCGTCCCGGTACGAGCCGAAGAGCGCCGCCGCCGCCAGTACCGCCGTGGCGATGGCGATGCCCTTGGTGATGGCCTTGGTGGTGTTGCCGACGGCGTCGAGGTCGGTGAGGACCTGCGCGCCCGCCCCCTCGACGTCGCCGGACATCTCGGCGATGCCCTGAGCGTTGTCGGAGACGGGGCCGAAGGTGTCCATGGCGACGATGACGCCGACCGTGGTGAGCAGCCCGGTGCCCGCGAGGGCCACGGCGAACAGCGCCAGGGTGATCGACGCCCCGCCGAGGAGGAACGCCCCGTACACCGAGAGGCCGATCAGCAGCGCGGTGTAGACGGCGGACTCCAGGCCGATCGAGATGCCGGCGAGGACGACGGTCGCGGGCCCGGTCAGGGAGGACTTTCCGATGTCCCTGACCGGGCGCCGGGTGGTCTCGGTGAAGTAGCCGGTCAGCTGCTGGATCAGCGCGGCCAGCACGATGCCGATCGCGACCGCCACGAGCGCCAGGGTGCGCGGGTCACCGCCGTGCGCGCTGATGGCGGACTCGGTGACGCCCTCGAGTTCGGCGTACGAGGAGGGGAGGTAGACGAAGACCGCGACCGCGACGAGCGCGAGCGAGATCACCGCGGAGATGAAGAAGCCCCGGTTGATCGCGGCCATCCCACTGCGGTCGGCGCGCCGCGGGGCGACCGCGAAGATGCCGATCATCGCGGTGACCACGCCGATCGCCGGCACGATCAGGGGGAAGGCGAGACCGAGGTCTCCGAACGCGGCCTTGCCGAGGATCAGCGCGGCGACCAGGGTCACGGCGTACGACTCGAAGAGGTCGGCGGCCATGCCCGCGCAGTCGCCGACGTTGTCCCCGACGTTGTCGGCGATCGTGGCGGCGTTGCGCGGGTCGTCCTCGGGGATTCCCTGCTCGACCTTGCCGACGAGGTCAGCGCCGACGTCCGCGGCCTTGGTGAAGATGCCGCCGCCGACACGCATGAACATCGCGATGAGCGCGGCGCCCAGGCCGAAACCTTCCAGCACCTTGGGGGCGTCGGCGGCGTACACGAGGACGACACAGGAGGCGCCGAGCAGGCCGAGGCCCACCGTGAACATGCCGACCACGCCACCCGTACGAAAAGCGATCTTCATCGCTTTGTGCGAGACGGTCGTCAGGTCCTTTTGTGGTTCTCCGGGCGCGGGGGTCGCCTCGCGCGCCGCCGCCGCGACGCGCACATTCGCCCGTACGGCGAGACGCATGCCGATGTAACCGGTGATCGCCGAGAACAGGGCGCCCACCAGGAAGAACAATGATCGTCCGGCGCGCTGCGACCAGTTGTCCGCGGGCAGCAGCAGGAGCAGGAAGAAAACGACGACCGCGAAGATTCCGAGGGTTCGCAGCTGCCGGGCCAGATAGGCGTTCGCGCCTTCCTGGACGGCCGCCGCGATCTTCTTCATCGCGGTGGTGCCCTCACCGGCCGCCAGCACCTGGCGTACGAGCAGCTGCGCGACGATCAGGGCGGCCAGAGCCACGGCCGCGATGACGATCACGATGATCCGGTTCTCATCGGTGAGGACCGCGGCCGCGAGAGAGGTCGGGTGATCGGACACTTGCGTACTGAAGAGCCCCGCCATTCGTCCTCCTTGACGTCAGAAGAGCTCAAGACGTGGACGGATTGTAGGGAGCAGAACCTGATCAAAACAGAGCGCCGTAGAACAGAATTGACCTTCGGTTGCCAGTCGGCAAATGCGCGATGTACGGAATCCACTCGAAAGCAGTAATGACTTTGGGCCATTGACGCCCGGCGGATGGATCTAGAAAAGAGAAAAGGCCCTGCTCAGCAGGGCCTTTCATTTTGTCGCGGTGGAGTCAGGGCAGAACGGTAGTGGGCGTCGTCGGCCATGTCATCCGGATGACACCGCCCGCCTCGCCGGCCGACACCTCGACGTCGTCGACGAGCCCGGTGATCACGGCGAGGCCCATCTCGTCCTCGCCCTCCGCGTCGTCGAACTCCTCGACGGGTGCGGCGCTGCGGCTGCCCGGCACCCCGGCGGCGTCGGCCGCCGCCACGCCCGCGCCCGGGACCTCGTCGCCGACCTCGATGGAGAACGTCTTCTCCTCCTCGCTCAGCACGACCCGGATCGGCGAGGCCACGTGGTTGCTGCGGTGCAGCCCGACGGCGCGGGAGCACGCCTCGCCGACGGCGAGCCTGACCTCGTCCAGCACTGCTTCGTCGACCCCGGCTCGGCGCGCCACGGCGGCCGCCACGAGACGGGCGGTCCTGACGTGCTCGGGCTGGGCGCTGAAGCGGAGTTCAACGGTGGCCATACGGTCCCCCTCGGACGTGCGAGCGTGCCTCTCAGAGGACCGGGCTGGACGCCCGGCACCCTGCTGTTCCTCCCGGCCCTCAGGTCACCAGCAGGTGACCGGCCCTGGACCGGACACCGGCGTGGACCGGAGCACCGCGGCGTCTGAACCGGAGCACACCGGCGAAGCCGGCGAGCGCCGACGGGCCCGACGGGCGTGCCGACGTCTGTCGGCCACACCGCCGGAATCCGGCTCGGGACCTGACCCGGTCCGTGCCCGGACCCGGGGCCGGGTACCCGGACTGGCGGCACCCGGGACGGCCTGCGGCCCGGGGCGGCCAGCGACCCGGACTGCTCCGACCCGGGACTGCTGCGACCCGGGACTGTTGCGACCCGGGACTGTTGCGACCCGGACTCGGACCGGAACCGGACCGGCCGGATGCGGGCCCTCCAGGGACCCGGTCTCCGCCTCCGAGCCGAGCCGACAATCCGGCATGGGCGGCGGCGGAGAGGCCGGGTGACCGACGCCGGCCGACCCCGACCGACGACAACCGGCCAATATCAACCGGCCGTCGCCCACTGGGCCGAACGGGTCGGCGAGCCGCCTCAGTCGGTCGCCGCGACGGCCTCGTCGACCGTGGTGTGGATCGGGAACACCTTGGTCAGGCCAGTGATCCGGAAGATCTTGAGAATGCGCTCCTGGTTGCAGACCAGGCGCAGCGATCCTTCGTGCGCGCGCACGCGCTTCAGGCCGCCCACCAGCACGCCGAGACCGGTCGAGTCGAGGAAGTCCACGCCCTCCATGTCGACGACCAGGTGGTAGCTGCCGTCATTCACCAACTCGACCAACTGCTCGCGCAGCTTGGGCGCGGTATACACATCAATCTCGCCACCGACCTCGACGACCGTACGGTCGCCACCAGGGCCGGACACATTGCGAGTCGACAGGGACAGGTCCACGGATCCTCCAGCACCTTGCTATCGAGCGGTCGCCCCTCGGATTCTCCGGACGGAGCCAGGGGACGGATCGCCAGCCGCGATGGCATTCATTCACTTACCAGCAGCCATGCACGACGCCTTGGGAGCATTGTCCGTCACGCCGGTGACACACTCGGTGCCGATGGCCATGAATCACCGCCCCAGTCGACCCCCCGAGAGCGGGGAAACCCGCCCCACGCCCGGTACGGTCCTCGACCGGCTCGCCACAGGGGCGGACCGGGCTGCGCGCATCACTCATACGGAGCACCTGCCCCCGAGAGCGGGTCGGCATGCAGTCTGGCCCGATCGCATCCGTCCAGAAGTGATCAACGCCATCCGAACGGCGGGCATCGAGCACCCCTGGGCCCACCAGGCGGCCGCCGCCGAGTACGCGCTGGACGGCGAGTCGGTCGTCATCGCCACCGGCACCGCGTCCGGCAAGTCGCTCGCCTATCTGGCCCCGGTCCTCACGACCCTGCTGGACGGCTCCGAGGCGCCCAACGGCCGTGGCGCGACCGCCCTGTACCTGGCCCCCACCAAGGCGCTCGCCGCCGACCAGCGGCGCTCGGTCAAAGCCCTCGCCCAACCGCTGGGCAACCGCATCCGGCCCGCCGTGTACGACGGCGACACCCCGGTCGAGGAGCGTGAGTGGGTCCGCCAGTACGCCAACTACGTACTGACCAACCCCGACATGCTCCACCGCGGCGTGCTCCCCTCCCACCCCCGCTGGTCCTCCTTCCTCCGCTCACTGCGCTACGTGGTCATCGACGAGTGCCACACCTACCGGGGCGTCTTCGGCTCCCACGTCGCCCAGGTGCTGCGCCGGCTGCGCCGCGTCTGCGCCCGCTACGGCTCCTCCCCCGTCTTCCTCCTCGCCTCCGCCACCGCCGCCCGGCCCGCCCACGCGGCGGAGCGCCTGACCGGCCTGCCGGTACGCGAGGTCGCCGACGACGCCTCACCGCGCGGGGAGATGGTGTTCGCGCTGTGGGAGCCGCCGCTGACCGAGCTCCAGGGCGAGCAGGGCGCCCCGGTACGCCGCACCGCCACCGCCGAGACCGCCGACCTGCTGACGGACCTCACCGTCCAGGGCGTCCGCTCCGTCGCCTTCGTACGCTCACGGCGCGGCGCCGAGCTGATCTCGGTCATCGCCAAGGAGCGCCTCGCGGAGGTCGACCGCTCGCTGCCCGCGCGAGTGGCCGCCTACCGGGGCGGCTACCTGCCCGAGGAGCGCCGGGCCCTGGAGCGGGCCCTGCACTCGGGTGAGCTGCTCGGGCTGGCCGCGACCACCGCCCTGGAGCTGGGCATCGACGTGTCGGGCCTGGACGCCGTCGTCATCGCCGGGTACCCGGGCACCCGCGCTTCGCTCTGGCAGCAGGCGGGCCGCGCCGGGCGCTCCGGGCAGGGAGCGCTCGCCGTGCTCGTGGCCCGCGACGACCCGCTGGACACCTTCCTCGTCCACCACCCGGAGGCGCTGTTCCGCCAACCGGTGGAGTCGACCGTCCTGGACCCCGACAACCCCTACGTCCTCGCACCCCACCTGTGCGCCGCGGCCGCCGAGGTCCCGCTCACCGACTCCGATCTGGCTCTGTTCGGCCCGGCCGTCCCCGACCTGCTGCCCCAGCTGGAGTCGGCCGGCCTGCTGCGACGGCGGGCGTCCGGCTGGTACTGGACCCGCCGGGAACGCGCCGCCGACCTCACCGACATCCGGGGCGAGGGCGGCAGCCCCGTACAGATCGTCGAGGCCGGCACGGGCCGGCTGCTCGGCACGGTCGACGAGTCCGCCGCCCACGCCGCCGTCCACGACGGCGCGGTGCACCTCCACATGGGCCGCACCTACCTGGTCCGGCAGCTCGACCTGAAGGACTCGGTCGCCCTCGTGGAGGAGGCCAACCCGCCCTATTCCACGACCGCCCGCGACACCACCGCCATCTCCGTGCTCGAGACCGACACCGAGATCCCCTGGGGCGACGGCCGCCTGTGCTACGGGTCCGTCGAGGTCACCAACCAGGTCGTCTCCTACCTGCGTCGCCGTCTGATCACCGGCGAGGTGCTCGGCGAGACGAAGCTCGACCTGCCGCCCCGCACCCTGCGCACCCGCGCCGTGTGGTGGACCGTCACCGAGGACCAGTTGGACGCCGCCCGGGTGAACCCGGAGCAGCTCGGTGGAGCCCTGCACGCCGCCGAGCACGCGTCCATCGGCCTGCTGCCGCTCTTCGCCACCTGTGACCGCTGGGACATCGGAGGGGTGTCCGTCCCGCTCCACCCGGACACGATGCTGCCGACGGTCTTCGTGTACGACGGCCACCCCGGCGGCGCCGGATTCGCCGAACGCGCCTTCCACACCGCCCGCGAGTGGCTCACCGCGACCCGTGACGCCATCGCGTCCTGCGAATGCGACGCGGGCTGCCCCTCCTGCATCCAGTCGCCCAAGTGCGGCAACGGCAACGACCCGCTGCACAAGCGTGGAGCCGTCCGGCTCCTCACGGAACTGCTGCGGGGAGCCCCGGAAGCGCCCCAGGAGGCCCCGCACGTGCCCTGACCACGGGCGCGTACGGCCCGAACCGGGCCCTTGCCGTCACCTCCGCGATCTCGCCGCGCACCGTGCAGCGGACCACCTCCGTGGCCTGGGCCCGCGCCACCCGCTCGGCCGCCCCGCATGCGGCCGAGGTTCCCCACAGCGCCCGGTCCGCCGCCGCGAGCGCCGCCAGGTCCGCCGCGCCGCCCGCCCGGTGCCGGGCGGCCACCGCCTGTCCGAGGGCGAGCACCACCGCGAACACCGTGCACAGCACCGTCGCCGCCATGGCCGCCCACACCGTCGCCGACCCCCGGTCCGTGCACCCGGCCGACCCCCGGCCGCCGAGGGCGCCGAGGGTGCCGAGGGTGCCGTGACGGCCACCCCCGGTCCGCTCGGGTGGGCGAGCCGCGGGCTCGTGCGGCAGCTGGGCCTCGGGCCCTTTCGGTGGGCGGGCCGCGGGGCGGGGCGTGTCGCCGGCGGGGGCACCGGCTGCGGTGCCGGCCGAGGAGCGGGACCCCGTGCCGCCCGAGGCACCGGACCCCGTGCGGCCCGAGGGATGGGGCGCCGTGCCGCCCGCCTGGTCCGCTCCGCCGTCCGCGGGTCGGTCCGCGGGGCGGCCCTTGCGGTGGCCGAGTACGGCTGCCCGGAGTGTCATGGCGTCACCCCCACGGTGTCCTCGGCCAGCGCGGCCGCCTCCGCGCGGAGCGTGAGCCGTAGCGGTCCCGGGCCGGGGGACGGCGCCTCCACCCGTACCCGCCACAGGTCGCCGGTTCGGTCCACGGCCACCCGGGCGCCGTCCGGCGCGGCTGACCGGGCCGCCGCGACCGCCTGTGCGCGCGGTTCGGAGCGCGCCACCGCCCGTGCCCCGGCCCGCGCCGCGTCGACGCACTGGATGTGCGCGGCGGTCGCCATCAGCGCCCATACGAGGGCCATGGTGAACAGCGCCAGCACCGGCAGGACGGTGGCCGCCTCGGCGGTCACCGAGCCCCGGTCGCCGCCGCCCTCAGAACTGGGCATCGAGCGCCCTCCCGATCAGTGACTGCAGTCCACCCGATACGACGTCACTCGTCACGATCTTGTAGAGCACGGCGGCGAAGGCGCACGCGGCGAGTGTCCCCATCGCGTACTCGGCGGTCGTCATCCCCGCGTCCCTTCCGCCGCCAACTCCACGCACCCGCGCCGCCCGCGCGACCCACGCCACGCGCGCCTTCACGGCCTGCACCATCCGGTTCCTCATGACAACCCCCATGAAATGTCGATCCGTCACAACAGTTCGCCCGCCAGCCCGATGACCACCGGCGCCACTCCGACCGCGAGGAAGGCGGGCAGGAAGCAGAGCCCTACCGGTGCGGTGATCAGTACCTGCGCGCGCTGCGCGCGGGCCGTCGCCCGTCGCGCCCGGTCGGCCCGCAGGCCGGCGGCGAGCCGGGAGACCGCCTCCGCCGCCGGGGCGCCCGAGGCGCTCGCCCGCTCCAGGCAGCGCGCCAGGGGTCGGGCGCCCGGTATCTCACCGAACCGGCCCCACACGTCGTCCGGTTCGCCGCCCAGTCGCAGCTCCGCTGCCGCCCACGCCAGCCGGTCGCCGACGGGACCGCCCAGGGACTCCCCGACCGCCTCCGCCGCCTCACGTGGCCCGGCGCCGGCCGACAGGCACGCGGCGAGCAGATCCGCCGCCAGCGGCAGCCCGCGAGCCGCCTCACCGTCCTCGTCCGTCACCGGACGCGGGCGCCGCTGCCACTTCCAGGTGCCGTACGCCGAGACGACGCCCACGACGAGCCCGGCCACCCCGCCAACCAGGACCCAGCCCCCGGCCGCGGCCCCCATGGGCGCCGCCCATCGCCGAACCCACGACCCGCACCGCCCCGGCCACCCGGTCCGGCGCCGCCCGGTCTCCGTGCCCAGCAGCGCGGCCGTACGCCGGCGCGCCCTGGCCCTCAGTCGCCGTGCCACGAGCATCCGCGCGAGCCATGCCACGCCCGTCGACAGCGCCACCAGCACCCACAGGCTGTGGACGTGCGGCCCGCTCACGGCTCCTCCCCGCTCCGTACGACCCGTGCGGCCCACCACAGGCCCGCGGCCTCCAGGAGCCCGCCGACCGCCAGGCACCCCAGTCCCGCCGGCGTGTGGAACAGCACCCGCAACGGGTCCGCGCCGAGCGCCCACCCCATCGCGAGCCCCACCACCGGCAGCAGCGCGAGGACGGCCACGGTCGCCCAGGCGCCCGCCAGTTGCGCTCTCAGCCGTTCCCGCTGGTCCCGCCGCTCCCTGAGCGCCGCCTCCAGCCGGTCCAGGCCCGCCGCGAACCCGGCGCCACCGTCCACGGCCACCTTCCAGCAGGCCGCCAGACCCACCAGGCCGTCCGCGCCGCCCTCCCGCGCCGCCTTCCGCAGCGCCTCCGGTACGTCACCCCCGAACCGGGCCGCCGCCAGGACCGCCGCTTCCTCGCCGCCCAGCGCCCCGGTGGTGCCCGCCGCCCAGCGCAACGCCTGCCCGGGCTGCCACCCGGCGCGCAACTCGCCGGCCAACGCCCCGCACAGTGCGATCACCGCGTCCGCCCGTCGCTCGCGTTCGCGGGCACGAGCCGCGGCCCGCAGCCGCCGGCCCACCAGCGGCACGGCACACGCCCCCGCGAGGAGCGGCAGCACCGACCGCCCCAGCAGCGCGAGGGCCACCGCCACCACGAGGCACAACCACTCCCGCCGCCCCCGCAGCAGCGGCGCCCACCCCCGCCACGACCACCTCTCCAGGGCCGACCGTGCTTCGCCGGCGCCCGCGGAGCCAGGATCGGCGAACAGCAGCCGCGCCCTGCGCGTCCCGCGCCCCCGCTCCAGCACCAGCCAGGCCGCCGCACCCGCGCACACCGCCGCGTACATCGGCTGTCCCGTCACCACCGCACACCCCCGATCAGCGACCGCAGCCGCTCCCAGCCCCGCTCGTGCACGAACCCCCCGGCGCCCCACCGCAGCGCGGGCACCGTCACGACCAGTCCCTGCGTGTTCCGCTCCAGCACGTGGACCTCGGCGATCCGGCGCTGTCCCGACCTGTCCCGCGCGAGATGGACGACCACCGACAGGGCGGCGGCGACCTGGCTGTGCAGCGCCGCCCGGTCGAGACCCGCAGCCGTACCCAACGCCTCCAGACGGGCCGGCACATCGGCGGCCGTGTTGGCGTGCACGGTCCCGCTGCCGCCCTCGTGGCCGGTGTTCAGAGCGCTCAGGAGGTCCGCCACTTCCGCGCCTCGCACCTCGCCCACCACCAGCCGGTCGGGCCGCATCCGCAGCGCCTGGCGCACCAGGTCCCGCAGGGTCACCCGGCCTGCCCCTTCCTGGTTCGCGGGCCGGGTCTCCAGCCGCACCACATGGGGGTGGTCGGGCCGCAACTCGGCCGAATCCTCGGCCAGGACGATCCGCTCCCGCTCCCCCACCAAGCCGAGCAGCGTCGACAGCAACGTCGTCTTCCCCGACCCCGTACCGCCGCTGACCAGATACGACACCCGCGCCTCGACCAGTGCCCCTAGCACCTGCTCACCACCCGGCGGCACCGTCCCCGCGGCCGTGAGCTCCGCCAGGGAGAAGGCCCGGGGGCGCACCACCCGCAGGGACAGGCACGTCGACCCGACCGCCACCGGTGGCAGCACCGCGTGCATCCGGGTGCCGTCCGGCAGTCGCGCGTCCACCCAGGGCCGGGCATCGTCCAGGCGCCGCCCCGCCACTGCCGCGAGCCGCTGCGCCAGTCTTCGTACCGCCGCCGCGTCGGGGAAGACGACGTCCGACAGCTCCAGGCCCGCGCCCCGGTCCACCCACACCCGGTCCGGCGCCGACACCAGGACGTCCGTCACCAGCGGGTCCGCGAGCAGGGGTTCCAGCGGTCCGGTCCCCACCAGCTCGCAGCGCAGCTCCTCGGCCGCGCCGAGCACTTGCGCGTCGCCCAGTAAGCGCCCCTGCGCTCGCAGTGCCGCCGCCACCCCGGCCGGAGTGGGGTCCGTGCCGCTCTCGACGAGCCGCTGCCGGACGGCCTCCAGGAGTCCCGCTGTCATGACGTGCTCCCTTCCGGCAGCGCCCGCTCCCAGAACGCCGAACAGAACCGTCCGAGGGGGCTCCGCGCGCTGTCGCCCGGCGGTGCGCCCGCGGTCAGCGCCGCCGCCAGTCCCGGTTCCTGAGGCAGCTCCCCCGCGAGCGGCAGGCCGAGCACGGACGCGATCCACTGGTCGTCGACCCCGGCGGCGTACGGCCCCCGGACCACCACCCGCACGTCCCGCACGACCGTGCCCACCGTGGCCGCGACCCGTTTGGCACCCGCGACGGCCCGCAGTTCGGCGGGCACCACGAGCAGCCCCAGATCCAGTTGCGCCAGCGCCTCAGCGGTGGCCTCGTCGATCCGTCGCGGCAGGTCCGCCACGACTACTCCGCCGCGTCTGCGCGCCGCCGCCAGGACCGAGCGCATCGCCTCCGGTCGTATCGTCACCGACTCTCCCCGGTCCCAGCTGAGGAGCCGCAGTCCGCGCAGCGACGGCAGGGACTCTTCCAGGGCGCCGCCGGCGACACGGCCCTTGGAGGCGGCGAGATCCGGCCACCGCAAGCCCTCCTCCTGCTCACCACCGAGCAGGACGTCGAGCCCTCCGCCCAGCGGATCGCCGTCCACGAGCATCGTCCGCCGGCCCTCCCGAGCGGCGGTGACCGCCAGCGCACAGGCCAGCGTGGACGCCCCCGCACCGCCGCGCCCGCCGATCACACCGACCGTCAGCGCCGACCGTCCGGCGCCTTCGACGACATCCGCGATCCGGTCGACGAGCCAGCTCTCGGCGTCGGGTAGCCGCAGCACGTCGTCCGCGCCGATCTCCACCGCCCGCCGCCACACGCCGGGGTCGTCCCGGTCCCTCCCGACCAGGAGCACGTCCCGTCTGCGCGTCGCACCGCGGCACCGCCCGGCCGCGTCGTCACCGACCAGGACGAGCGGCGCGGCGTCCCAGTCGGCGCTCTGCTCGGGCACCGAGTGGTACACCTCCGGGTGGGCGCCCGCCGCGGCGCACAGCCGGAGCAGGTCGTCGAGCAGCTCGGCGTCCTCGGTCACGATCAGCGGTCCGGCCCGCCGCCGCTCGCCGGCCGGTGTCCGGTCGGATGTGATGGTTCCGGCCATCTCCGCCCCCTCTCCCCTTCGCATGCGCATCACGTGTGTCGCGCCAACGCTCTGCGCGCCGGCCGCACACGGCCCCGCCCCGCTCGCACGGGACCGGAGATCTGCGATTCCTTCCGCCGCGGACTTCGCGGCCGGAATCACGGTGTACGACTTCCGGAAATGAAGTGGATCTTGGTGGATAACTGTGGACAACTCGCGGGTTGTGAATATCCCGTTCGCCCATACCAGCGACTTCCACAGAGCAGCTCATCCGCTACGCTGAGTGACGAGAGGGTGCGGCTGAGGCACCGCCGGATCACGGGAGGGGAAAGCGCGATGATCGACCGGAGCCGCCAGGAACGGGCGAAAACGCGTCCGGACATGCGACGACCCCCGCCGGGGGGGAGAGCGGGGGTCGTCTCTCCGGCCGACTCGGGGGGGGAGGAGCCGGACCGGGTTAGCACGGTCGCGAACGATCCGTGACTTCCATGGTGTACCCGAGAGCCTTCTCAGGCAAACCCACACGCCCCAGCGTACGCCGAATGGCGGGCACCTATGCTCGCACTCGTGGAAAACCACTCCTTGCCGCGCACAGCAGCCTTCTTTGACCTGGACAAGACGGTCATTGCGAAGTCATCGACGTTGACCTTCAGCAAGTCCTTCTATCAAGGCGGCCTGATCAACCGCCGCGCCGTACTGCGGACTGCCTACATCCAGTTCGTCTTCCTGGCCGGCGGCGCCGACCACGAGCAGATGGAACGGATGCGGCAGTACCTCTCCGCACTCTGCAAGGGCTGGAACGTCCAGCAGGTCAAGGACCTCGTCGCCGAGACCCTGCACGACCTGATCGACCCGATCATCTACGACGAGGCGGCATCCCTCATCGAGGAGCACCACGCCGCCGGCCGGGACGTCGTGATCGTCTCCACCTCCGGCGCCGAGGTCGTCGAACCCATCGGCGAGATGCTCGGAGCCGACCGGGTCGTGGCCACGCGGATGGTCGTCGGCGACGACGGCTGCTTCACCGGAGAGGTGGAGTATTACGCCTACGGCCCCACCAAGGCGGAAGCCATCCGCGAGCTGGCCGAAGCGGAGGGGTACGACCTCTCCCGCTGCTACGCCTACAGCGACTCGGCCACCGACCTGCCCATGCTGGAGGCCGTCGGCAACCCGTACACGGTCAACCCCGACCGGGCACTGCGCCGCGAGGCGACCGCCCGCGACTGGCCGGTTCTGGTCTTCAACCGCCCGGTCCGGCTGAAGCAGCGCCTGCCCGCATTCCGGATGCCTCCGCGCCCCGCGCTGGTGGCCGCCGCGGCGGTGGGCGCGGCCGCGGCCACGGCGGGCCTGGTCTGGTACGCCAGCAGGCGCCGGCAATCCGCATGAGCGGATCGTCCCCCCGGGCCCCACTCCCGACGGGCCCCGACGGGCCCCGACGGGCGGGGCGAAACAACTCAACAGTGAGCTTCAGGCGCTAAAAGGTGCAGACAGGGCTTTCGGATCCCCGCGGACGGTAGTACAAAGGAATTAACGGCCCGCGAGACCGAGGACATCCGAAAGGATCACCTGTTGAGCAAGAAGGCCCCACGGACCGAACAGCACGAAAGCTGAGCACCCACGCGACGTCGACCCGTCGATTACGGGCCAGCCGCACCAGGCGTCGGGCAAAGTCCCCGCCTGATGGGCACATATCGAGGACGCTTGGTAACTCGGCGGACGTGCCAGCGGCGGTACCGCTCCGCGGTACCGCCGCAACCCTGTCCGAACCCGCCGGCCCCTGCCGTGGTTCCTACGCCGCTCCGCGCTGGAGCGCCTCGCACACCGCGGTGGACTCCCGGACCCCGAGCTCCACCGCTCGCCCGCAGTGCGTGATCCACGCCGCCATGCCCTCCGGAGTACCGGAGAGATAGCCCTCGAAGGCCGCCACGTACGCCGCCCGCCCCTGTTCGGCGTGGCCGACCTCAGCCGGGCAGATCGCCTTCGGGTCCAGGCCACTGCCGATCAGCACGAGCCGCTCGGCCGCCCGCGCCACCAGCCCGCTGTACGAGGTGAAGGGCCGCAGCGCCAGCAGCTCGCCGTGCACCACGGCGGCCGTCACCAACGCCGGGGCCGAGCTGCCCGTCACGATGAGGTCCGCCAGCCCCTCCAGCCGCCCCGCGACCTCCGCGGCACTCGGCAGCGGGGCCTCGATCAGGGGCTCGACCACGGGCTCACCGTCCCGCCGCGGCCGTCCCACCGAATCGGCCGGCGCACCGGCCGCCGCCTCGGAGCTGGCCACCGGGCTCGCCGCCGGGCCGGCCGGCCGGCCCGGGTCGCCCGCCGCGACCAGGTGGAGCCGGGCCAGCACCCGCATCGGCGACTGCCGCCAGATCGACAGCAACTGCCCAGCCTCGGCGCTCAGACGCAACGCGGCACCGACCGTCCGCGCCTCCTCGTCACCGCCGAAGTCGGTACGCCGGCGCACCTCCTCCAGCGCCCAGTCGGCACCGGACAGGGCGGCCGAGCCGCGCGCGCCGCGCAGGGCGGCCTCCGACGCCACCTCATTGCTGCGGCGCCGCATCACACGGTGCCCGTAGACCCGGTCGACGGCCTTGCGAACGGAGTCCACCGCATCGGGCACGCCGGGCAGCGTTCCCAGCGCGACCAGGGGGTCAGAGGGATTCGTACTCATAGGTAGCGAGGCTACGCGCCCGGCCGACGGCACCCGCCCAGGAGTGGCCTTCCTCATACGCACCGGCGACTTCACGCAACTCCCCCACTACACACCGCTACGCTATCTGAACATGAAGATCGCTTTCGTAGGGAAGGGCGGCAGCGGCAAGACGACGCTGTCCTCGCTCTTCATCCGCCACCTCGTCGCCAACGAAGTCCCCGTCCTGGCGGTGGACGCCGACATCAACCAGCATCTCGGGGCCGCGCTGGGCCTGGACGAGGCAGAAGTGGCCGCACTGCCGGCGATGGGCGCGCACCTGCCGCTGATCAAGGAGTACCTGCGCGGCACCAACCCCCGGATCCCGTCCGCCGAGACGATGATCAAGACCACCCCGCCGGGCGAGGGATCGCGGCTGCTGCGCGTCCTGGAGGACAACCCGGTCTACGAGGCCTGCGCCCGCACCGTGCGCCTGGACGACGGCGACATCAGGCTGATGGCGACCGGGCCGTTCAGCGAGTCCGACCTCGGGGTCGCCTGCTACCACTCCAAGGTGGGCGCCGTGGAACTGTGCCTGAACCACCTCGTCGACGGGGCCGACGAGTACGTCGTCGTCGACATGACGGCCGGCTCCGACTCGTTCGCGTCGGGGATGTTCACCCGGTTCGACATGACGTTCCTGGTGGCCGAGCCGACCCGCAAGGGGGTTTCCGTCTACCGCCAGTACAAGGATTACGCGCGGGACTTCGGCGTCGAGCTGAGGGTGGTCGGCAACAAGGTGCAGGGCATGGAGGACGTCGACTTCCTCCGCGAGGAGATCGGCGACGACCTGCTGGTGACCGTCGGCCACTCGAACTGGGTCCGCTCGATGGAGAAGGGCCGGCCGGCGCGCTTCGAGCTGCTGGAGGCCGAGAACCGGATGGCGTTGCAGTCGCTGCAGAACGCCGCGGACGACTCGTACCGGCACCGGGACTGGGAGCGCTACACGCGTCAGATGGTGCACTTCCACCTGAAGAACGCGGAGAGCTGGGGCAACGCGAAGACGGGGGCCGACCTGGCGGCACAGGTCGACCCCGGCTTCATACTCGGTGAGGGCCTGGGCGCGGCTCAGCCGGCCTGACGACGGGCGCCGGGACCGGCCGGGACCGCCGGGACGGCGGGCGAGGCGGCGCCGGACGCCGGGGCGCCGGAGGGCTGGGCGGCGAGGAAGGCCGTCCAGCCGGCCTTCGGGGCCTCGCCGACCTTCAGGGTCCGCAGTTTGGCGAGGACGGCGGGGTCCTGGGCGTCCAGCCAGTCGGCGAGCTGCCGGAATGACACGCACCGCACCTCGCTGCGGCCGCAGACGTTGGCGATCGTCTCCTCGATGGCACGCATGTAGGTGCCGCCGTTCCACGACTCGAAGTGGTTGCCGATGATCAGTGGCGCGCGGTTGCCGTTGTACGCGCGCTCGAAGGCCTGGATCATCCCGTCCCGGAACTGGTTGCCCCAGAACTGGTGCATCGACGGGGCGCCCTTGGTGGTCCCCGACTGGTTGACCAGGAAGTTGTAGTCCATGGACAGCGTTTCGAAGGCCCGCCCGGGCACCGGGATCATCTGGAGCGAGAGGTCCCACAGGCCCTGGTCCTTGCCGGGCCACACCTGGTTGTTGACGCCGCTCGTGTCGTAGCGCCAGCCGAGCTCGCTCGCGGCCCGGACGAAGTTGTCACGGCCTTCCAGGCAGGGGGTGCGGGCGCCGATGAGTTCCGTCTCGTAGTCGAACGGCAGCGGCTTCTCCGTCGTCAGGCCGGCGTTCGTCTTCCACTGCTTCACGAAGGCCTTCGCCTGGGCGATCTCGCTCTTCCAGTCCTCGACCGACCAGGTGCCGACACCGCTCTGCGGGCCGCAGAAGTGGCCGTTGAAGTGGGTGCCGATCTCATTGCCCTCCTGCCAGGCACCGCGCAGTTCGCGCACGGTGGCGCGGATGCCCTCGGTGTCGTTGAAGCCGATGTCGGAGCGGCCGGGGGCGTGACCGGGCGGTACGTACAGCTTCGCCTTCTCCTGCGGCAGCATGTAGACGCCGCTGAGGAAGTACGTCATCGTCGCGCCGTGCTTCTTGCCCACCTTGCGGAAGTGGGAGAAGAGCTTCTGGCTGTCCTCGCCGGCGCCGTCCCAGGAGAAGACGACGAACTGAGGGGGTTTCTGGCCGGGCTTGAGCCGTTCCGGCTTGCTCAGGCCGGGCTGGGCGCCGGTGTAGGCCGTCGAACCGTCCCCGATGAGCCGTACCACGCTCTTGGGCGCGCCGACCCGCTTGGGGCCTCCGGCGCCCGCGGCGGGATCGCCGGACCCGCTGCATCCGGCCAGGCCCGCCACCAGGGCCGCCGCCACACCCGCCGCGACCGCCACCGCACCGGCGGGGCGCCCACCGCGAGCGGCACCGCCGCGGCCGCCCCCGCCGGAAACGACCACGCCTGCCCCGCGACCCCCTGAACCCGCGGACCCGCCGGACCCGCCGGACCCGAATCCGCCCGGGGCGGTCGGGGCCGGGGCGGTCGAGGTCGGGGCGGTCGGGGTCGGGGCGGCGGCGCTGCGGGCGGTTCCGGCCTGGGCGGTTCTGTACGCGGCGAGCCGCCGGACGGCGCCCGTGCGGGCGGCGGTTCGCCGGGCGGCGCTCTGCGGCGCGGCGCCCGTGCGGGCGGGGAGCCCGTGCGGGGCGGTTTCGTTCGTGGCGGCCATCTTCCGCCCACCCTTCTCGTGGTCCACGGAGGTCTCTGCTGCGAGCGCCGTCAACCTCGCACCACGGAAGGCGACATGAAGATACGACAAGCCGTACTAGAACGATTAATCACCGAATCAGGTGAAACATTGCACCTTATGCATCGAAAATAATGCCGAAATCTTTACTCTGCATTACGATCCGTTTACAGAGAGTTGGAACGTTCCCGCCACTGCACGCCGTGACCCACGGCCGCGACCCCACGTTCGTTCGACCCGCACGTACCGCGACCGCGTAGCCCCGGAGGAGACGGGAAACCATGACTGCCTGCACCCCGGCCCGCACGAACCGCACCGCCCGGACCGGCCTCCCCGGCCGTGCGCTCCGTGCAGCGGCGCGGCCCCGCTTCAGGCGGCCGCACAGCCCGCCACCGGAGGGGGGAGGACGCCGGTTCCCCGTCGCGGGCGCCGACGTGTCCGCCTCCATCGCCGTGTTCCTCATCGCGCTGCCGCTCTCCCTCGGCATCGCGCTCGCCACCGGCGCCCCGCTCCAGGCCGGGCTGGTGGCCGCCGCGGTCGGCGGTCTCGTCGCCGGCCGGCTCGGCGGCTCACCGCTCCAGGTCAGCGGGCCCGCCGCCGGCCTGACGCTCGTCACCGCCGAACTGATCCAGAAGTACGGCTGGCGCACCACCTGCGCCATCACCGTCCTGGCGGGCCTCGCCCAACTGGCCCTGTCGGCGCTGCGTGTGGCGCGCTCCGCGCTCGTCGTGTCCCCGGCGATCGTGCACGGCATGGTGGCCGGCATCGGCACCACCATCGCCCTGGCCCAGCTCCATGTCGTCCTCGGTGGTACGCCACAGAGCTCGGCCGTCGACAACGTCCGCGGGCTGCCCGCCCAGTTGGCCGACCTGCACACGGCCGCCGTGTCCGTGAGCGCGGTGACGGTCCTCGTCCTGCTGGCGTGGCCACGGCTCCCCGGGCGGGTGGGCCGCGGCCTGCGGAAACTGCCGGCCGCCCTCGCCGCCGTCGCCTTGGCGACCCTCCTGGCCCTCGCCGCGGGAATCGGCGTACCCCGCGTCGACCTGCCGTCCTGGAGCAGTCACGCCCTCCCAGGACTGCCCGAGGGGCCCGTCCTGGGCATCGCCGTGGGCGTCCTGACCATCACACTGGTCACCAGCGTCCAGTCCCTGCTGTCGGCCGTCGCGGTCGACAAGCTGGTGGCGGCCCGCAAGGACACCACGGTCCATGTGCCGCGCGCCGACCTCAACCGGGAGCTGGCGGGGCAGGGAGCCGCGAACATCGTCTCCGGCGCGCTCGGCGGGCTGCCCGTCGCCGGCGTCGCCGTGCGCAGCGTGGCCAATGTGTCGGCCGGTGCGGTGAGCAGGCACTCCACGATGCTGCACGGCGCGTGGGTGGTGCTGGCCGCCCTCGTCCTCGTACCCGTCCTGGACCTGATCCCGCTGCCGGCGCTGGCCGCGCTCGTCATGGTCATCGGCATCCAGATGGTCAGCATCACCCACATCCGCAGCGTCACCCGCCACCGCGAAGTGCTCGTCTACGCGGTGACGGTGTCCGGGGTGGTCCTCATCGGGATCCTGGAGGGCGTGGCGCTCGGGATCGTCGCGGCCAGTGGTGTCGCCATGCACCGGCTGACCAGGACGCGGATCACGCGTGAGACGTCCGACGGCGCCGAACGCATCAAGGTGCGTGGACAGTTGACCTTCCTGGCCGTGCCCCGGCTGAGCCGGACGCTGCACCAGATCCCCCAGGGCGCGAGCGTCGTCGTCGAGCTGGACGGGTCGTTCATGGACCACGCCGCCTACGAGACCCTGCAGGACTGGCAGACGTCCCACATCGTCCGGGGCGGGCAGGTCGAGGTGACCGGCCGCGCGGGCGTGCGGATCGCCGAACCCGGCGCGGGCGCGCACGCCTGCTGTCGCCCCTGGACGCCCTGGCGCAACCACCACTGCGGAGAACATCCGGCCGCCGAGCCGAAGCGGCACATGAAGAGTCAGCAACTGGCCAACGGGCTGAGCTCCTTCCAGCGCAACACGGCCCCGCTGGTGCGCGAGGAGCTCGCACGGCTCGCCCGGGAGGGCCAGCGGCCCTCGCAGCTCTTCCTCACGTGCGCCGATTCGCGGCTGGTCACCAGCATGATCACGGCCAGCGGGCCGGGCGACCTGTTCACCGTGCGCAACGTCGGAAACCTGGTACCGCTGCCGGGCGCGGAGAGCGGGGACGACTCCGTGGCGGCCGCGATCGAGTACGCGGTGGAGGTGCTGCGCGTGCAGTCGATCACCGTGTGCGGGCACTCGGACTGCGGGGCGATGCAGACCCTGCTGAACCTCGACCCGGACGCGCCCCAGACACCGCTGCGGCGCTGGCTGCGCCACGGGACGGCGAGCCTGGAACGGATGAAGAGCACGCACCGCACCTGGGCCCGGCTCTCCGGAGGCCCGTCCGGCGACAGCACGGGCCGGCTCCCCGCCGACGCCGCCGAGCAGCTGTGCCTGACGAACGTGGTCCAGCAGCTGGAGCACCTCAAGGCCCACGAGGCGGTGGCGCGGCGGCTCGCGGACGGCACGCTGGAGCTGCACGGCATGTACTTCCACGTGGGCGAGGCCCAGGCGTACCTGCTGTCCGGGCCCGAGCCGTCAGGGCTCGCGCTGTCGGAAACCGGGGCGTCGGAAACCGGGGTGTCGGAAACCGAGCTGTCGGAAACCGGACTGCCGGGCACCGACCTCAGTGCGGGCAGCCCACGGGAGGGCGGCGAGCGCGCCCTCTTCCACTGGGTGGCCCCGACCGCCCCCGCCCCGTCCGAACGTCTGCCCGCCGGACGCTCCTCCACCGGGCAGTCCGCCGCCGAACCGGACGGCGCCCAGCCCGTCGGTGCCGAACCCGTCGGTGCCGAACCCGTCGGTGCCGAACCCGTCGGTGCCGAACCCGTCGGTGCCGAACCCGTCGGTGCCGACCGGGACGGTGCCCAGCCCGTTGATCCCGAACCCGTCGGCGCGGACTCCGTCTCCCGCGCGGCCCCCGCGCGGCCGTCGCCGAAGGAGGGTGCGCCCGCCTGAACCTCCGGTGGTCCGCATCCGTGGGACTGAACGGTGGCCCCTTCTCCCCACCGCCCGGGGAGGAGGGGTCACTTGACCCCCTGGTCCCGCTCACCCCCTCAGCCGATTCCCGCCGGGCTCCTCCACCCGACCTCCACCCGGGTCATCCACGCGAGAGGTCTAAACCAATGGGCTGGAAGCTCTTGTCACCCGGGCATATCGCTGATGAGCTATGGGCTGGGACACATCGGACGCCCCGGGAATGGGAGATGTCGTGAGCAACGAGAGCCTGGCCAACCTTCTGAAGGAGGAGCGGCGGTTCGCACCGCCCGCCGAGCTGGCTGCGAACGCCAATGTGACGGCGGCCGCGTACGAGCAGGCCGAGGCGGACAGGCTTGGCTTCTGGGCCGAGCAGGCACGCCGGCTCAGCTGGGCCACCGAGCCGACCGAGACCCTCGACTGGTCCAACCCGCCCTTCGCGAAATGGTTCGCCGACGGCACACTCAACGTGGCGTACAACTGTGTGGACCGGCACGTCGAGGCGGGTCACGGCGACCGGGTGGCCATCCACTTCGAGGGGGAGCCGGGCGACAGCCGGGCCATCACGTACGCGGAGCTCAAGGACGAGGTGTCCAGGGCGGCCAACGCGCTGACCGAGCTGGGCGTCCGCAAGGGCGACCGGGTCGCGGTCTACATGCCGATGATCCCCGAGGCCGCCGTCGCCATGCTGGCCTGCGCCCGTATCGGCGCGGCCCACTCCGTCGTCTTCGGCGGCTTCTCGGCCGACGCCGTCGCCTCCCGCATCCAGGACGCCGACGCCAAGCTGGTCATCACGGCCGACGGCGGTTACCGGCGCGGCAAGCCGTCCGCCCTCAAGCCGGCCATCGACGAGGCCGTGGCGAAGTGCCCGCAGATCGAACACGTCCTGGTGGTGCGCCGCACCGGCCAGGAGACCGCGTTCACCGAGGGCCGCGACGTGTGGTGGGACGACATCGTCGCCCGCCAGCCCGCCGAGCACACACCCGAGGCGTTCGACGCGGAGCACCCGCTCTTCATCCTGTACACGTCCGGTACGACGGGGAAGCCGAAGGGCATCCTGCACACCTCCGGCGGCTACCTCACGCAGGCGGCGTACACGCACCACGCGGTCTTCGACCTCAAGCCGGAGACCGACGTCTACTGGTGCACCGCCGACATCGGCTGGGTGACCGGCCACTCGTACATCGTGTACGGGCCGCTGGCCAACGGTGCGACCCAGGTCATGTACGAGGGCACGCCGGACACCCCGCACCAGGGCCGCTTCTGGGAGATCGTGCAGAAGTACGGCGTCACGATCCTCTACACCGCGCCCACCGCCATCCGTACGTTCATGAAGTGGGGCGACGACATCCCCGCCAAGTTCGACCTGAGCAGCCTCCGGGTCCTCGGGTCGGTGGGCGAGCCGATCAACCCCGAGGCGTGGATCTGGTACCGGGAGAACATCGGGGCCGGCAAGACCCCGATCGTCGACACCTGGTGGCAGACCGAGACCGGCGCGATGATGATCTCGCCGCTGCCGGGCGTCACCCAGACCAAGCCGGGCTCCGCGCAGACCCCGCTGCCGGGGATCTCCGCCACCGTCGTCGACGACGAGGCGAACGAAGTCCCGAACGGGGGCGGTGGCTACCTGGTCCTCACCGAGCCGTGGCCCTCGATGCTGCGCACCATCTGGGGTGACGACCAGCGTTTCATCGACACCTACTGGTCGCGGTTCGAGGGCAAGTACTTCGCCGGCGACGGCGCCAAGAAGGACGACGACGGCGACATCTGGCTGCTCGGGCGCGTGGACGACGTCATGCTGGTGTCCGGCCACAACATCTCCACCACCGAGGTGGAGTCGGCGCTCGTGTCGCACCCGAAGGTCGCCGAGGCGGCGGTCGTGGGCGCGGCCGACGAGACGACCGGCCAGGCCATCGTGGCGTTCGTGATCCTGCGCGGCACGGCGAGCGAGGACGACGCCCTCGTCAACGACCTGCGCAACCACGTGGGCGCCACGCTCGGCCCGATCGCCAAGCCCAAGCGCATCCTGCCGGTGGCGGAGCTGCCCAAGACGCGGTCCGGGAAGATCATGCGCCGCCTGCTGCGGGACGTCGCGGAGAACCGCCAGCTCGGTGACGTCACCACGCTGACCGACTCGTCCGTCATGGACCTCATCCAGTCCAAGCTGCCGACTGCTTCCAGCGAGGACTGACCGGACGCGACGGAACGAGAAGAAGTATCACGAGGGCATCCGGCGACGACGCGCCGGATGCCCTCTTCGCGCATAAGGTGTCATTCACCGGATATGCCCTTGCGCGCGCCGGGTAGGGTTAAAGCCGCGTCAACAAAATGACCACAGGGTCCAACCACAGGTCCACAGGTCCGCAGGTCCACAGGTGCGCCGGGAAGTCTGGTCGGCATGTGCTTCGTCATGCCCGCCGAACCGACCGGAGGTCCGCCACCGTGGCCGCGCCCAGCCCCAGCACTCCGCCCACGCACCCCGCAGACCGGCCGACGCCGCCCAGCGCCCCGCGGAAGTTCCTGGCCCGGCTCCCCCTCCCCGAGCGGACGTACATCGCGGACGCGCTGCGCGCCGAGACCGTCGGCGGCGTCCTGCTCCTGCTCGCCGCCATCGCCGCGCTCGTCTGGGCGAACACCCCGATCAGCGGCAGCTACGCGGCCGTGCGCGACTTCCACATAGGACCGGCCGCGCTCGGGCTGGACCTGTCCCTCCAGCACTGGGCCGCGGACGGCCTGCTCGCCGTGTTCTTCTTCGTCGCGGGCATCGAGCTCAAGCGCGAACTGGTCGCCGGCGAACTCCGCGACCCGAAGGCCGCCGCACTCCCGGTGATCGCCGCGCTCTGCGGAATGATCGCCCCCGCGCTCGTCTACACGATCGTCAACGTCACCGGCGGCGGCTCCCTGGACGGCTGGGCGGTCCCGACCGCCACCGACATCGCCTTCGCCCTCGCCGTCCTCGCCGTCATCGGCACGTCACTGCCCTCCGCGCTGCGCGCCTTCCTCCTCACCCTGGCCGTCGTCGACGACCTCTTCGCGATCTTGATCATCGCGATCTTCTTCACCAGCGACCTGAACTTCGCGGCGCTCGGCGGCGCCTTCGCCGGCCTCGTCGTCTTCTGGGTCCTGCTGCGCAAGGGCGTGCGCGGCTGGTACGTCTACGTCCCGCTCGCCCTGGTCATCTGGGGGCTGATGTACAACAGCGGCGTCCACGCCACCATCGCCGGCGTCGCCATGGGCCTCATGCTGCGCTGCAACCGCCGCGAGGGCGAGGACCACTCCCCCGGCGAGCACATCGAACACCTGGTGCGCCCCCTGTCGGCCGGGTTCGCCGTGCCGCTGTTCGCACTCCTCTCGGCCGGCGTGTCGGTCTCCGGCGGCGCCCTGGCCGACGTCTTCACCAAGCCCGAGACCCTCGGTGTCGTGCTCGGCCTGGTGGTCGGCAAGGCCGTCGGCATCTTCGGCGGTACGTGGCTGGCGGCGCGCTTCACCAGGGCGGAACTGAACGAGGATCTGGCCTGGGCCGACCTGTTCGCCGTCGCCACGCTCGCGGGCATCGGCTTCACCGTCTCGCTCCTCATCGGCGAGCTGGCCTTCGCCGGGGACGCGGCACTGACCGACGAGGTCAAGGCGGCCGTCCTGATGGGCTCGCTCACCGCGGCCGTACTCGCCGCCGTACTGCTGAAGCTCCGGGTCCGGAAGTACCGGGCGCTGTTCGAGGAGGAAGAGCGCGACGAGGACATGGACGGCATTCCGGACGTGTACGAGCAGCACGACCCGGCCTACCACCTGCGGATGGCGGAGATCCACGAGAAGAAGGCCGCCGAGCACCGGAAACTGGCCGAAGCGGCCGCGGCGGCGGCCGGCACCGACGCCGCGGTGGGCACGGACGGTACGGCGGGCACGGAGGGTATGGCGGGCACGGACGGTACGGCGCGTTCCGAGGCCTCCGCCGACTCCGCCGCACCGACGCGCGAGGACCGCTAGGCCCGCCGCGACCGCCGCGACCGCTGGGTCCATGAGGCTCGGGCGGCGGAAGTGGCGGGGGCATCGCGCACGGACGGCGACCGTCCGGCATGATCTGAGGTCGGACCGTAGGAGAGAAGAGGGAGCGAGACGATGAGCTACCCCGCCGACAATGGTGGACCCGCCGCCGAGCGCAGCCTCGGCCAGCTGGTCGCCACGGCGACCGCCGAGATGTCCGCGCTGGTGCACGACGAGATCGCGCTGGCCAAGGCCGAACTGCGACAGGACGTCAAGCGCGGCGCGATGGGCGGTGCGGCGATCAGCGTCGCGGGCGTCTTCGCGCTCTTCTCGCTGCCGGTGCTGAGCTTCGCGGCGGCGTACGGCATCCACAACCTGGGGCTCGGGCTCGCCTGGTCCTTCCTGATCGTCGGCAGCGCCTACCTGGTGCTGGCGGGGCTGCTGGCGCTGCTCGCGGTGACCAAGTTCAAGAAGGTCAAGCCGCCGGAGCGGTCGATCGCGTCGGCCAAGCAGACGGCCGCCATGCTCGGCAACGCCAAGCCGCACCCGCGTGAGGCTCCCGGTCGTCCGATTCGTCCCGCCCTTCCGGTCAAGGACGAGGCCGAGGTTGTGGCACGCTCGTCTGCATGACCGTCCCTGAGAGCAACGCCGGCAGTCCCGTACGGATCGATGGTCCCTGGACACATCGTGACGTGGCGGCCAATGGGGCGCGCTTCCATATCGCCGAGATGGGCGACGGACCGCTGGTGTTGCTGCTGCATGGCTTCCCGCAGTTCTGGTGGACGTGGCGGCACCAGCTGCCCGCGCTCGCCGAGGCCGGGTTCCGGGCGGTCGCGATGGACCTGCGGGGCGTGGGCGGCAGCGACCGTACGCCTCGCGGCTACGACCCGGCGAACCTGGCGCTCGACATCACGGGTGTCGTCCGGTCGCTCGGCGAGCCGGACGCCGCACTGGTCGGACACGACCTGGGCGGGTACCTGGCGTGGACGGCGGCGGTCATGCGGCCGAAGCTGGTGCGCCGCCTGGCCGTCTCGTCGATGCCGCACCCGAGGCGGTGGCGCTCGGCGATGCTGTCGGACTTCTCGCAGTCGCGCGCCGGCTCGTACGTGTGGGGCTTCCAGCGCCCCTGGCTGCCGGAGCGTCAGCTGGTCGCGGACGACGCGGCGTTGGTGGGGCGGCTGATCCACGACTGGTCGGGCCCCGGCCAGGAGCCGAGCGAGGAGGCGGTCGAGGCGTACCGGCGGGCGATGACGATCCCGTCGACGGCGCACTGCTCGATCGAGCCGTACCGGTGGATGGTGCGATCGCTGGCCCGCCCGGACGGCATTCAGTTCAACCGCCGCATGAAGCGCCCGGTGCGGGTGCCGACGCTGCACCTGCACGGCTCGCTGGACCCCGCGATGCGGACGCGCAGCGCGGCGGGCTCGGGCGAGTACGTCGAAGCCCCGTACCGTTGGCGGCTGTTCGACGGGCTCGGGCACTTCCCCCACGAGGAGGACCCGGTGGCGTTCTCCACCGAACTCATCAACTGGCTCAAGGACCCCGAGCCTGACCGCTGAGCAACATCGGCGCACCGTGTGGGGCGACCACACGTTAGTCCGACGAACGCATGGTGCGACGAACAGCCAATTGCCCGGCGCATACGCCAATTGGCCGCCCCGGGGGCGGTTACCGACCTTGAGCCCCGGGCAGACGTCGGGGTATGGGCTGGACGCACGACTACGCTGACTCAGCACGGAACCGCCGCTCGGCCTCTGCGCCGATCCCTCCGAGGAGCGGCCCTCCGGCCGTACCGGGGCAGGACCCCCGACTCGGGATTTCCCTCATCCTCCGCCGCCGGGCCCGCTGGGTCTCGGCGCGCCTCCGCCACACGCGCGACTAGACGGCGCGCCGTCCCCGCCGGTGCTGTCCGGCGGGGCGGTCGTCGGCTGACCGGTCAGAGGGCGCAGCCCTGGCTGTCGACCTGCTGGTTGGCGGTCCGGCCCAGCTCGATGTCCTGGCGGATCTCGTCCGCCGTCAGGGCGTAGCCGGTGTTCGGGTCGTCCAGGGACCTCGCGAAGATCACCCCGTACACCCTGCCGTCCGCCGTGAGCAGCGGGCCGCCGGAGTTGCCCTGGCGGACCGTCGCGTACAGCGAGTACACGTCTCGGCGTACTTCACCGCGGTGGTAGATGTCCGGGCCGTCGGCGTTGATCCGGCCACGCACGCGCGCGGAGCGGACGTCGTACGCGCCGTTCTCCGGGAAGCCCGCGACGATCGCGCTGTCGCCGCTGCGCGCGTCCGCCTCGGTGAACCGGAGCGGCTTGGCCTTCAGGTCCGGCACGTCCAGGACGGCGATGTCGCGCTGCCAGTCGTAGAGGACGACCTTCGCGTCGTACTTCCGGCCCTCGCCCCCTATCTGGACGGTCGGCTCGTCGACGCCGCCGACGACGTGGGCGTTGGTCATGACGCGGCGCTCGGCGAAGACGAAGCCGGTGCCTTCGAGGACCTTGCCGCAGCTCGGCGCCGTACCGACGACCTTGACGATGGAGCTCTTGGCGCGGGCGGCGACCGGGCTGCCCGCGAGCGCGGGATCCGGGGCGCGGACCTCGGTGATCGGCTCATTGGCGAAGGGGCTGAAGACCTGCGGGAAACCGTTCTGCGCCAGTACGGAGGAGAAGTCCGCGAACCAGGTGGAGGCCTGCGCCGGCATCACCCGTGACACGCCGAGCAGCACCTTGGAGTTGCGGACCTCCTTGCCGAGCGTGGGCAGGGACGTACCGGCCAGGGCCGAGCCGATCAGCCAGGCGACCAGCAGCATGGCCACCACGTTGACCAGCGCGCCGCCGGTGGCGTCCAGCGCGCGGGCCGGTGACCAGGTGATGTGGCGGCGCAGCTTGTTGCCGAGGTGCGTGGTGAACGCCTGGCCGACCGAGGCGCAGACGATCACGATGACGACGGCGACGATCGCGGCCGTCGTCGACACCTTGGCGTCGTCCGTCATCGGGCCCCACACGAGCGGGAGGAGGTAGACCGCGATCAGGCCGCCGCCGAGGAAGCCGATCACCGACAGGATGCCGACGACGAACCCTTGGCGGTACCCGACGATCGCGAACCACACGGCGGCGACCAGCAGCAGAATGTCCAGCACGTTCACCGTCATTAGCCTCGCAGATTCGTCTCCGGTCACCCCACAGTCGCCCCGTACGGCCGGTCGGGGCCGCAGGAGCACATGCGTCAGCCTGTCATGAGCGCCAGTCGAGCGGGACCTGCTTCCCGCGGTCCCAGGGTCGCTCCCAGCCTGCGAAGTGGAGGATCCGGTCGATCACACCCGCGGTGAAACCCCAGACCAGGGCCGATTCGACCAGAAATGCCGGGCCGCGGTGGCCGCTGGGGTGGACGGTCGTGGCGCGCTTGGCCGGATCCGTGAGATCCGCCACGGGCACCGTGAAGACGCGGGCGGTCTCCGCGGGGTCGACGGCGCGGAACGGGCTCGGGGTGCGCCACCAGCCGAGGACGGGCGTGACGACGAAACGGCTGACGGGGATGTAGAGCCGCGGCAGCACGCCGAAGATCTGTACGCCCGCGGGATCCAGCCCCGTCTCCTCCTCCGCCTCGCGCAGCGCCGCGCGCAACGGTCCGTCGGCCTCCGGGTCGCCGTCCTCCGGGTCGAGGGCGCCGCCGGGGAACGACAGCTGCCCGGCGTGCGACCGCAGGCTGCCGGCCCGCTCCATCAGCAGCAGCTCGGGCCCGCGCTCGCCCTCCCCGAAGAGGATCAGCACGGCGGACTGGCGGCCACCCCGCTCGGGCGGCAGGAAGCGGCTGAGCTGCTCGGGCGCGACCGTGCGCCCCGCCCGCGCCACCGGCTCCAGCCACTCGGGCAACCCCTCCTCGCTCACCGCCACGGGCATGAGGGTGGTGGTGGGGTGCGCCGAGTGGGGCGTGGGCCGGGGCCCGGGCTGTGGAGCCGGCGGGGGCGCGGGAGCGTCGTGCAGCGGGGTGGTGTGCTGCGCGGCGGTGCGGTGCGCGGCGGGAGCCGTGGGGCGCGGAGTCGGGTTCGGGTCGGACGCACCCGGGCGCGACGGGTTCCCGCCGGCCGTGCCCGGCCCGGCGGTGCCGGGTGTTGCCGGGGCGCGACGGTGGGCGCGAGGGGCGGTCGGTTCGATGCCCGTCGGTGCGTTCGATCCGGTCGGTGGGGTCAATCCGGTCGGTGGGGTCAATCCGGCCGGTGGGGTCAATCCGGTCGGAGCGGTGGGCGCGGTCGGCGCAGGGTCGGCCGACCGCACCCGGCGGTTCGTCCCGCGATGGTGCGGGTGTTCTTCAGCGCGCGTCATAGGCACCCCCGACGTCACAACGCGTTCCGGCCACCGGTTCGTTCCACCGTCACTCGTCGCCGGTGCCCAGAGGCGCCGCCGGGCGGCCCGGGTAGTCCGGGGGCGGGGCCAGCCGCTGGCCCGGGTAGCCGCCCATCTCGTACTTGAGGAGCTTCTTCGCCTTCTCCGGGTCCGTCTCGCCCTCCCCGTACGCCGGGCACAGCGGCGCGATCGGGCAGGCGCCGCACGCCGGCTTGCGCGAGTGGCAGATGCGCCGGCCGTGGAACACCACCCGGTGCGAGAGCATCGTCCACTCCGACTTGGGGAAGATCGCGCAGATCTCCGCCTCGACCTTCTCCGGGTCCTCCTGCTCGGTCCACTTCCACCGCCGGACCAGCCGACCGAAGTGCGTGTCCACGGTGATGCCCGGTACGCCGAAGGCGTTCCCCAGCACCACGTTCGCCGTCTTGCGGCCCACGCCCGGCAGACTCACCAGGTCCTCCAGGCGCCCGGGGACCTGGCCGTCGAACCGGTCACGGAGGGCCGCGGACAGGCCCATCAGCGACTTCGCCTTGGCACGGAAGAACCCCGTCGGCCGGATGATCTCCTCCAGCTCCTCCGGCACCGCCGCCGCCATGTCCTCCGGCGTCGGGTACTTGGCGAACAGCGCGGGGGTCGTCTGGTTGACCCGCAGGTCGGTCGTTTGGGCCGAGAGGACGGTCGCGACCAGCAGCTCGAAGGAATTGCGGAAGTCGAGCTCGGGATGGGCGTACGGATAGACCTCGGCCAGCTCGCGGTTGATCTTGCGGGCGCGGCGCACCATGCCCAGGTGCGACTCCGGCTTCGCTTTCACCGGACGGGCCGGCTTCGCCGCCTCGGCCGCCCTTTTGGCGGTCTTGGCCGGCGCCGCCGTTTCGGCCGACGCTGCCGTCTTGGCCGTCTTGGCCGTCTTGGCCGTCTTAGCCGATTTCGCGGCCTTGGCCACCTTGGCCACCTTCGCCGGTTTGTCCGCTTTTGCGGCTTTCTTTGACGTGGGCGACACCTGTTCGCCCACAGCGGAATTCTGTTCCCCTGACACTCTTCCGGCCCCCTCTGCCTGCGCTCTCACCGGCGAATTGGACACCCGGCCAGCCTAAGCGCCACCGCCGACATCCGCCCCGGCCATCAACGATCACGACCCAATCGGGGCCCTGCCGTACGGACACGCGTACCAGTGCGTCAAACTTGTTGTGATTGATCGCACTGTTTTACCGTCCGGCATCATGGGACCCAACGTCCCTGAGCAGGTCGACATAGGAGAGAACTCGTGGACGACGTTCTGCGGCGCGCCCCGCTCTTCGCGGCGCTCGATGACGAGCAGGCCGCGGAGCTCCGCGCCTCGATGAGTGAAGCGACGCTCGCCCGTGGCGACGCGCTCTTCCACGAGGGCGACCCGGGCGACCGGCTCTACGTGGTCACCGAGGGCAAGGTGAAGCTCCACCGCACCTCCCCCGACGGCCGCGAGAACATGCTCGCCGTCCTCGGCCCCGGCGAGCTGATCGGAGAGCTGTCCCTCTTCGACCCCGGGCCGCGCACCGCCACCGCGACCGCCCTGACCGAGGTCAAGCTGCTGGGCCTGGGCCACGGCGACCTCCAGCCCTGGCTGAACGCCCGCCCCGAGGTCGCCACGGCCCTGCTGCGCGCGGTCGCCCGCCGCCTGCGCAAGACCAACGACCAGATGTCCGACCTGGTCTTCTCCGACGTGCCGGGCCGCGTCGCCCGCGCGCTCCTCGACCTGTCGCGCCGCTTCGGCGTCCAGTCGGAGGAAGGCATCCACGTGGTGCACGACCTCACCCAGGAGGAGCTGGCCCAGCTCGTCGGGGCCTCCCGCGAGACGGTCAACAAGGCCCTGGCCGACTTCGCCGGCCGCGGCTGGCTGCGCCTGGAGGCGCGC
This sequence comes from Streptomyces ficellus, assembly GCF_009739905.1. Classification (NCBI taxonomy): domain Bacteria; kingdom Bacillati; phylum Actinomycetota; class Actinomycetes; order Kitasatosporales; family Streptomycetaceae; genus Streptomyces; species Streptomyces ficellus. The sequence goes on from NZ_CP034279.1 coordinate 3,331,722, forward strand.
GCGGTGATCCTGCTGGACGTCGAGCGCCTCGCCAAGCGCTCGCGCTAGGGCGTGTTTCGAAAGTAGCGTCGTCCGCCCGGAGGGCGGGGCCGGGGGCGTCTGGTGCGTGCGATCGCAAGGCGGAGGTCGGAGAGCGCAGCGGGCTGCGCCGACGGCCGACAACGCCGCGAGGGTGCGTGCCAGGCGTTCCCGGCCAGACGGGACTTTCGAAACACGCCCTAGTACGCCCGCGAGCGGGTACGCCGCGACCTGTACGTGACAGGGCCGCCCCGGGAGCACCGGGGCGGCCCTGTCGCGCATTCGACCGATTCGGCTGGCCCCGGCCCTGTCGCGCATCGACCGGTTCGGGCCGGCCGCACGCCCTGTCGCGCATTCGACCGGTTCGGTCCGGCCTGGGTCTGAATTGAGCCCGGTCTGGATCGCGTCCGGCTCGGAACGTGACCGTCTCAGATCAGGCCGTGCTCCGTCAGGTACTCCAGCTGTGCCCGTACCGACAGCTCGGCCGCCGGCCACAGGGACCGGTCGACGTCGGCATACACGTGCGCGACGACGTCCGGCGCCGTGCGGTGACCGTTCTCGACGGCCGTCTCCACCTGGGCGAGCCGGGTCGCACGGTGGGCCAGGTAGTACTCGACCGCCCCCTGGGCGTCCTCCAGGACCGGGCCGTGACCCGGCAGCACGGTGTGGACGCCGTCGTCGACGGCCAGCGAGCGCAGCCGCCGCAGCGAGTCCAGGTAGTCGCCGAGCCGCCCGTCGGGGTGCGCCACCATCGTCGTACCGCGGCCCAGGATCGTGTCGCCGGTCAGCACCGCCCGGTCGGCCGGCAGGTGGAAGCTGAGCGAGTCGGCGGTGTGGCCGGGCGTCGGCACCACGCGCAGCTCCAGCCCGCCGACGTCGACCACCCTGCCGGCCGTCAGGCCCTCGTCACCGAGCCGCAGCGCCGGGTCCAGGGCGCGTACGGGGCTGCCCGTCAGCTCCGCGAAGCGCCCCGCGCCCTCGGCGTGGTCCGGGTGCCCGTGCGTGAGGAGCGTCAGCGCGACGCGCTTGCCGAGACGTTCGGCGGTGTCCACCACGTGCCGCAGGTGGCCCTCGTCCAGCGGGCCGGGGTCGACCACGACGGCGAGCGGCGAGTCCGGCTCGGAGAGGATCCAGGTGTTCGTGCCGTCGAGCGTCATCGCGGACGGGTTCGGCGCGAGGACGTTGACGGCCCGTTCGGTCGCGGGGCCGGAGACCACGGCTCCGCGCGGCTGTCCCGGGAGGGCGGCGGCGTCGGTCATGCTCCCGCACCCCCCGCCCGGTCCGAGCCCCCCGCGCCGTTCCCGACGTCCCGGGTCCGGTCCACGTCCCCGACCAAGTCCCCGCCTCTGTCCCCGTCCGCGTCCCCGTCCCTGTCCTCGTCCGTGTTCCCGTCCCTGCCCCTGTTCGCGTCCCCGTCCCCGACGCTCCCGGCGCCCTCCGTGCCGATCCGCTTCGTGAACTCCTCGTGCCCGGGCCAGCTCAGCACCACTTCGCCACCCTCCAGGCGCGCCTCAGCCAGCACCGGGGCGAGGTCCTGGTCCCCGGCCCCCGCCAGCGCCTCCGCGGGCGTCGCGTACCCCTCCAGGGCCCTCAGCGTGGCGATCGTCGGCGGCATCATCAGCAGCTCGCCCCGGTCGTACCCGGCCGCCGCGTCCGCCGGGCGGATCCAGACCGTACGGTCCGCCTCCGTCGAGGCGTTCGAGGCGCGCTGCCCCTCCGGGAGGGCGGCCACGAAGAACCAGGTGTCATAGCGGCGGGGCTCGAACTCCGGGGTGATCCAGCGCGCCCAGGCGCCCAGCAGGTCGGAACGGAGCACCAGCCCCCGCTTGTCCAGGAAGTCCGCGAACGCCAGTTCACGGGCGACCAGCGCCGCCCGGTCGGCCTCCCAGTCGTCGCCCCTGGTGTCGGCGACGACCGAGTCGGGGGTCGGCCCGGCCAACAGGACGCCGGACTCCTCGTACGTCTCGCGCACCGCCGCGCACACGACGGCCTGCGCCTCGGCCGGTTCCCCGACGCCCAGCCGGGCCGCCCACTCGGCCGGCGACGGGCCCGCCCAGCGCACCGGGTGCTCGTCGCGCGGGTCGACGCCGCCACCCGGATAGGCGTACGCGCCACCGGCGAACGCCATGGACGTACGCCGGCGCAGCATGTGCACCTCGGGTCCGCGGGCGCCGTCGCGCAGCAGCAGGACGGTCGCGGCCCGCCTGGGGGTCACGGCCGTGAGCGTGCCGCCGGCGAGCGCGCGGATGCGGTCGGGCCACTCCGGGGGATACCACTGACCATTGGACATGGCCGGATGCTATGCGTATCCGCCGAGATGTTCGAGAGGAAAGATGGTCACGGCAACGGCCCCGCGCCCACCGGCGCCACGAGGGCGCCGGACCGGGGCCACGCGGGCGCCCGATTGGGGCCACGCGGGTGCCCGATTGGGGCGACGGGGCCGTACGCAACACCCGGGCGCCGCAGGCCCGGGAACGTACAGCGCGCGGTCAGTCCTGCGCGGTCAGTCCTGGACCAGCTCCACCTGGATCTCGACCTCGACCGGGGCGTCCAGCGGCAGCACCGCGACGCCCACCGCGCTGCGCGCGTGCACGCCCTTGTCGCCGAGCACCTCGCCCAGCAGCTCACTGGCGCCGTTGAGGACGGCCGGCTGCCCGGTGAAGTCCGACGCGGAGGCGACGAACCCGACGACCTTCACGACCCGCGCGATCCGGTCCAGGTCCCCGGCGACCGACTTCACGGCGGCCAGCGCGTTCAGCGCGCAGATCCGCGCGAGCTTCTTGGCCTCCTCCGGGGTGACCTCGCCGCCCACCTTGCCCGTGACCGGCAGCTTGCCGTCCACCATGGGGAGCTGGCCCGCCGTGTACACGTACACGCCCGACCGGACCGCCGGCTGGTACGACGCCAGCGGTGGCACCACGTCCGGGAGGGTCAGGCCGAGTTCGGCGAGGGTCGCCTCGACGCGGCCGGTCACGGCTTCTCCCGCTTCAGGTAGGCCACGAGCTGCTCGGGGTTGTTCGGCCCGGGCACGACCTGGACGAGCTCCCAGCCGTCCTCGCCCCAGGTGTCCAGAATCTGCTTGGTCGCGTGCACGAGAAGGGGCACGGTCGCGTATTCCCACTTGGTCATGGAGCCGACTGTAGCTGCTGCCCGGGACAGCCTCCCGCACAGGCGCCCCCGGCCCCGGCGCCTCCCGGGACCAGACCCTCGCCACCGCCCTCGCCACCTCCCTCGCCCCCGCCAACGCCGCAGCTTTCCGGCCACGGCCGGGCAGGCGTGACCCGCCCAATCCGACCCGGGGGCGACGGGTGCGCGGTACGACTGGTTAGTCTCGAATACGTGAGCAGGCTCCAGGTCGTCAGCGGCAAGGGCGGTACCGGTAAGACGACGGTCGCCGCCGCCCTCGCGCTCGCCCTCGCGACCGAGGGCAAGCGGACTCTCCTCGTGGAGGTCGAAGGCAGGCAGGGCATCGCGCAGCTCTTCGAGACGGAGGCGCTCCCGTACGAGGAGCGGAAGATCGCCGTCGCGCCCGGCGGGGGCGAGGTGTACGCGCTGGCCATCGACGCCGAGCGCGCGCTCCTCGACTACCTCCAGATGTTCTACAAGCTCGGCTCGGCGGGCCGCGCGCTCAAGAAGCTGGGCGCCATCGACTTCGCCACCACCATCGCGCCGGGCGTGCGGGACGTCCTGCTGACCGGCAAGGCGTGCGAGGCGGTACGCCGCCGGGAGAAACAAGGGGGGTTCGTGTACGACCACGTCGTCATGGACGCCCCTCCCACCGGCCGCATCACCCGCTTCCTGAACGTCAACGACGAGGTGGCGGGCCTGGCGAAGATCGGCCCGATACACAATCAGGCCCAGGCCGTGATGCGGGTCCTGAAGTCCCCGGAGACGGCCGTCCACCTGGTGACCCTCCTGGAGGAGATGCCGGTCCAGGAGACCGCCGACGGCATCGCCGAACTCCGGGAGGCGGACCTCCCCGTGGGCGGCGTGGTGGTCAACATGGTCCGCCCGCACGTCCTGGACGAGGACGCGGTACGGGCGGCGGCGGGCGACCACCGCAAGGGCATCGCGAAGGCGCTCGCGGCGTCGGGCATCAGCGGTTCGGCCCGGCTGGTCGGCCCGCTCCTGGACCAGGCCGCGGAGCACGCGCAGCGGGTGGAGCTGGAGCGGGAGCAGCGCGAGGCGCTGGCGAAGCTCCAGGTACCGACGTACGAACTGCCGTTCCTGGGGGAAGGGGCGGACATCGCCGGCCTCTACCGGCTGGCCAAGGAACTGAGGAAGCTCGGGGTGGGCGCATGACTCTCGACGGGGCTCCCGGCCTGGAGATCGACCCGCTGATCGACGACTCCGCGACGCGCATCATCGTGTGCTGCGGCGCGGGCGGTGTCGGCAAGACGACGACGGCGGCCGCTCTGGGTGTACGGGCGGCGGAGCGGGGCCGCAAGGTGGTCGTCCTGACCATCGACCCGGCCCGCCGGCTCGCCCAGTCCATGGGCATCGACCAGCTGGACAACACCCCGCGCCGGGTCGACGGCATCGAGGGCGGCGGGGAACTGCACGCCATGATGCTCGACATGAAGCGCACGTTCGACGAGATCGTCGAGGCGCACGCCGACCCCGCCCGGGCGGCGGCCATCCTGGGCAACCCGTTCTACCAGTCCCTGTCGGCCGGCTTCGCGGGCACGCAGGAGTACATGGCGATGGAGAAGCTGGGCCAGCTGCGGGCACGTGACGAGTGGGACCTGATCGTGGTCGACACGCCGCCGTCCCGCTCGGCGCTGGACTTCCTGGACGCGCCGAAGCGGCTGGGGTCGTTCCTGGACGGGAAGTTCATCAAGCTGCTGATGGCCCCGGCGAAGGTGGGCGGCCGGGCCGGGATGAAGTTCCTCAACGTCGGCATGTCGATGATGACCGGCACCCTGGGGAAGCTGCTGGGGGGTCAGTTGCTGCGCGACGTCCAGACCTTCGTGGCGGCGATGGACACCATGTTCGGCGGCTTCCGTACGCGGGCGGACGCCACCTACCGGCTGCTCCAGGCTCCTGGTACGGCCTTCCTGGTGGTGGCCGCGCCGGAGCGGGACGCGCTGCGGGAGGCGGCGTACTTCGTGGAGCGGCTCGCCGCGGAGCGGATGCCGCTGGCCGGCCTGGTGCTGAACCGGGTGCACGGGAGCGGGGCCGCCCGGCTGTCGGCCGAGCGGGCACTGGCCGCCGCGGAAAATCTTGAAGAGGGCCGCATTGTGGATCAGAGCGCCGGGAAGACTGGTGTTCGTGGCCCCGGAGGCCCCGAGGCCACCTCTCCCGAGCCCGAGGCCCTCCGAACCACGGCAGTGGCACGCTCCGACGCCGCTGCGGCCATCGGTAGCGACACAGAGATCCACACGCACACCCACCCCCACACCGACGCCGGTGACGCCGAGTCCGGCGCGGCCACACCACCCGCCGTCGCCGAGCTGACCGCGGGTCTGCTGCGGCTGCACGCCGAGCGGATGCAAGTGCTCGCGCGGGAACGGCGCACGCGCGACCGGTTCGCCACGCTCCACCCGGAGGTGGCGGTGACCGAGGTCCCGGCGCTGCCCGGTGACGTGCACGACCTGGCGGGCCTCCGCGCCATCGGCGACCGCCTGGCGGCCGCCGAAGGGCCGCGGGTCACCGCTGAGACGTCGTCATGACCGCGGTGTCGCTGTAGTCGTGTCGCTCACCGCCGTGTCACTGACCGCCGTGTCGCTCACCGCCGTGTCACTGACCGCCGTGTCGCTCACCGCCGTGTCACTGACCGCCGTGTCGCTCACCGCCGTGTTACTGACCGCCGTGGGGTGCGATCGACAGTGCGGTTCGGCCGGCGCGGCTCGGGGTGCCGCTAGCCCACCGCCGCGTACGTCTCGTACGTCTCGTCGTCATCCAGCGCGACGGGCAGGATGCCCGCGCTGCGCTCGTACTCCGTGCGCGCGGTCTCCAGCAGCCGGCGCCACGAGGTGACGGTCGGCCGCCGCCGCAGCAGCGCACGGCGCTCACGTTCCGTCATACCGCCCCACACGCCGAACTCGACGCGGTTGTCCAGCGCGTCCGCCAGGCACTCGGTCCGCACCGGACACCCGGTGCACACCGCCTTGGCCCTGTTCTGCGCCGCACCCTGTACGAACAGTTCGTCCGGATCGGTAGTGCGGCAGGCGGCCTGCGCACTCCAGTCAGCTACCCAGCCCATACCGGCGCCGTCCTCTCCCGAATCGAGGCTCCCCCACGGCGGCAGCGGCATATTCACCGCTACCAGTTGAGGACGTTACGGAAGGTGGGCACAGCGCAACACCCCCTTCGGGCCCAATCTTGAATGGTCCGAACGGACTATGCGTACGCGGCAGATCACCCAGGGGAGTGAGCGAGAGACATGCGTGACGTATGACGCAGGCCAGGGCGTTCTGGTTGAGTCACAACGGGCGCGCGCTGACGCATGAGGGGGAAACGGACAGCGACCGGCGCGGCTCGGGAGGTGCTCGTATGTGCTCGGGGCGTGCTCGGGAAGTACCTCGGGAAGTACTCGGAGAGTGCTTGGGGAATGCTCGGGAAATACTTGAGGGTGCAACTGCTGTGACAGTTGTGACCAGCTTAGGCCAAGGCCTGTACGCGTGTCCGGAAAACGAGCAGGGTGCACCCGAGAGGCCGCCGGCCACCGCCGACGGGGGCGGGCCCCTCCTCCCTCCGATGTCACAACCTGGTACGCGAACCTCCCGTAACCCACCCGCTCCCTCGGAACGCCACCACCGACGGATTAGGGTTACCGCATGCCAAAGAAGCGCTCGGGCGGTGGTCTGACCGGGACCCAGCAGGCCGCCAAGTTCGTCGGTGTCAGCGTGCTCGCCGGAGCCGTCCTGGCGGGCATCGCCCTGCCCGCCGCGGGAGCGCTGGGGCTAGCGGCGAAGGGCACGGTCCAGGGGTTCGACGAGATCCCGGCCAACCTCAAGCGGCCCCCGCTGAGCCAGCGCACCACGATCCTGGACTCGCAGGGCGGCCAGATCGCCACGGTCTACTCCCGCGACCGCACGGTGGTGGACCTCAAGGACATCTCCCCGTACATGCAGAAGGCGATCGTCGCGATCGAGGACTCGCGCTTCTACGAGCACGGCGCCGTCGACCTCAAGGGCGTACTGCGCGCGCTCAACCGCAACGCCCAGTCGGGCGGGGTGGCGCAGGGCGCGTCGACGCTGACGCAGCAGTACGTGAAGAACGTCTTCGTGGAGGAGGCCGGCGACGACCCCGACAAGGTCGCCGAAGCCACCCAGCAGACCCTCGGCCGCAAGATCCAGGAGCTGAAGTACGCGATCCAGGTCGAGGAGGAGCTCGGGAAGAAGAAGATCCTCGAGAACTACCTCAACATCACCTTCTTCGGGCAGCAGGCGTACGGGATCGAGGCCGCGGCCCAGCGGTACTTCTCCAAGCCCGCCAAGAAGCTCACCCTGGAGGAGTCGGCGATGCTGGCCGGCATCGTCCAGTCGCCCAGCCGGTACGACCCGGTCAACGACGTGGAGGAGGCCACCAAGCGCCGCAACATCGTCCTGTCGCGCATGGCGGCGGTCGGTGACATCAGCGAGGCGGAGGCCGAGCGGGCCAAGGCGACGCCGATCAAGCTGAGGGTCAGCAAGCCCAAGAACGGTTGCATCACGGCCGTCGACGGCGCCGGTTTCTTCTGCGACTACGTTCGCGAGGTCTTCCTCTCCGACCCGGTCTTCGGGAAGGACCGGGAGGAGCGCAACAAGGTCTGGAACCGCGGCGGCCTGACGATCAGGACGACGCTGGACCCGCAGGCGCAGAAGTCCGCGCAGGAGTCGATCAAGAAGCACGTGTACCAGACCGACAAGGTCGCCACGGCGGTGACCATGGTCCAGCCGGGCACGGGCAAGATCCTGGCGATGGGCCAGTCCCGGCCGTACGGCTTCGGGAAGAACGAGACGCAGATCAACTACTCGGTCAACAAGCGCATGGGCGGCTCGAACTTCGGCTTCCCGGTCGGTTCGACGTTCAAGCCGTTCGTTGCGGCCGCCGCGCTGGAGCAGGGCAAGCCGCCGACGCAGACGTACCCGTCGCCGTACCAGATGCCCTACCCGTCGTCCGTCTCCACGTGCAGCGGGAAGCCGTGGCTCAACCAGGGCGACACGGTGGAGAACGAGAACGAGTCGGAGGTCGGCCCGTACAACCTCCGGGACGCGATGGCCAAGTCGGTCAACACGTACTTCGTGCAGATGATCGCCGAGATCGGGATGTGCCCGGTCGTGGAGATGACCACCAAGCTGGGCGCCGTGCAGGGCAGCGGCGAGAAGCTGCCCGAGGTGCCGGCCATCTCGCTCGGCTCGAAGGGCATGTCGCCGCTGAACATGGCGAACGCGTACGCGACGTTCGCCAACCGGGGCACGTACTGCACCCCGACCGCCATCGAGGCGATCAAGACGGCGGACGGCAAGAGCCTGCCGGTCCCGAAGACCAACTGCAGCAAGGCGATGTCGGAGCGGACCGCCGACTCGATCAACGCCCTGCTGAGTGGTGTGATCGACTCCGGTACGGGTGAGAAGGCCGGTCTGAGCGGCCGTGACAACGCGGGCAAGACCGGTACGACGGACGCCCGCAAGAACGCCTGGTTCGTCGGCTACACCCCGAACCTGTCCAGCGCCGTGTGGGTGGGCAGCCCGGCGCAGGACGTCGAGATGTTCTCCATCCGGATCGGTGGCCGGTACCACGGCTCGGTCTTCGGTGGCGAGGTGCCGGGACCGATCTGGCGCGACGCGATGACCGGCGCGCTGGACGGCCGCGAGGCGCCCGGCTTCGTCGACGTCCACATCCCCGACGCGCCGAAGGACCCCGGCAACGGCAAGCCCAAGCCCGGCGACAACAAGCCGGGCGGCGGCGGCGACAAGCCGGGGGACGGCGATGACGACGAGGGCCGGCCGGGTGGCGGCCGCCCCGGCGGCGGCAACCCCTGGGACGGCATCACCCTCCCGCCGGACATGATCGGCGGCGGCCAGAACGGCGGCGGCTGGCGCTGAGAGCGCGGGCAAGCGCGCACAAGCGCGGACAGAGGGGCGCCCCACCGGAGGTTTCCGGTGGGGCGCCCCTCTGTCCGTATGCCTGCCCGTCTCGCGGGCGTCCTGGGAGTGCGGCCGGACCTGGGGCCGACCCGGTGATGCGGCCCGCCGCCCGTGCCCGAGGCAGCGGGCCCCCAGGGCAGCGGGGGCAGCGGGGCCTCAGCCCGCCAGGAGCTGCTTGACCACGGCGGCGACGCGGCCGCCCTCGGCGCGGCCGGCGACCTTCGGGTTCACGATCTTCATCACGGCGCCCATGGCGCGCGGGCCCTCGGCGCCGGCCGCCTTGGCCTCGTCGACCGCCTGGGCGACGATCTGCTTCAGCTCGTCGTCGCTGAGCTGCTGCGGCAGGTACGCGTCGAGGATGACGCCCTCGGCCCGCTCACGCTCGGCCTGCTCGGCCCGGCCGCCCTGCGCGAAGGCCTCGGCCGCCTCGCGGCGCTTCTTCGCCTCCTTGGCGATCACCTTCTGCACCTCGTCGTCGGAGAGCTCGCGCTTCTCCTTGCCCGAGACCTCCTCCTTGGTGATGGCGGAGAGGGTCAGCCGGAGCGTCGAGGAGCGCAGCTCGTCGCGCTCCTTGATCGCGGCGTTGAGGTCTTCCTGCAGCGTGGACTTGAGCGTGGTCATGCGGACAAGTGTGGCAGGTGCGACGACCTGCACGCCCGTGCATTTCCCGCGCCCACGCCGTTCTGGGACGATGGCGGCATGCGCGCGCGATACGGAGTTCCCCTGAAAGTCACCGCAGGAATCGCAGCGGCCGGCGCGGCCGGGCTGGCCTACGCCGCCGGGTTCGAGGCCCGTTCCTTCCGGCTCCGCCGGATCACCGTGCCCGTGCTGCCGCGCGGTACGCGGCCCCTGCGGATGCTCCAGGTCTCGGACATCCACATGGTGAGCGGCCAGGGCAAGAAGCGGGCCTGGCTCCAGTCGCTTGCGGGGCTGCGCCCGGACTTCGTGGTGAACACCGGGGACAACCTCTCCGACCCGAACGGCGTACCGGAGCTGCTGGACGCGCTCGGCCCGCTGCTCGACTTCCCCGGTGTGTACGTCTTCGGCTCCAACGACTACTACGGCCCCAAGCTGCGCAACCCGGCCCGCTACCTGATCGAGAAGGCGCAGGGCCGGCACGGCCTGAACGGCAACGCGCCGGCGGTCGGCGCCGTCCACAACCCGTGGGAGGAGATCCGCGACACGTTCGACACGGCGGGCTGGCTGAACCTCACGAACACGCGGGCCCGCCTCAAGCTGGAGGGGCTGGAGCTGGCCTTCACCGGCCTGGACGACCCGCACATCAAGCGGGACCGGTATGACAGGGTCGCCGGCGGCCCCGAACCGGACGCCGACCTGTCCCTGGCCGTCGTCCACGCCCCGTACCTGCGCTCCCTGGACGCCTTCACGGCCGACGGCTACCCGCTGATCCTGGCGGGCCACACGCACGGCGGCCAGCTGTGCATCCCCTTCTACGGGGCACTGGTCACCAACTGCGACCTGGACACCGAGCGCGTCAAGGGCCTCTCCACCCACCGCGCCGGCGACAACACCGCGTACCTCCACGTCTCGGCGGGCTGCGGCACCAACCGCTACACCCCGGTCCGCTTCGCCTGCCCGCCCGAGGCCACGCTGCTCACCCTGACCCCGCGCGACTGACCGTGCCCCGGTTTCCCGGCCCCGCGCGGGGCCGGGAAACCGGATTTCGTCTGGGAGCGCCGGTGGGCTAAAGTAAACGACGTCGCCGCGACAACCGGTGACATCGGGGTGTAGCGCAGCTTGGCAGCGCGCTTCGTTCGGGACGAAGAGGTCGTGGGTTCAAATCCCGCCACCCCGACAGCTGAAACAGCAAATCAGCCGGTCTACTCACGTGAGTAGACCGGCTGATTTGCTGTCTGCGTGTGTATCTGCGTGACTACCGCTCCCCGCGTGTCCGCGCTGGCGGCGGATCGGCGCCGAAGATCCCGTCCATGACTACGGCACCGGTCTGGATCACGGGCCGGATCTGCCTCCGGTAGACCTCTTCCGTCACAGCCGTCCCCGAATGGCCGACGAGGCGGGAGATCACTTCCAGCGCATTGATTCCGTCGATGCCCTTGAGTGCCTGGCGGAAGGCGCGGCGGACGTTGTGCTTGCCCCTGAGGCGTCGAAGCCGTGGCGGTGGCCGGCCCGCCGGCCCCAGGGCGGAAGAGGCTCTGCGTGCCGCCGTTTCCTCGGGGCGGGTTGTAGCGGTGGTCAGCAACAACTCCGCCGAGTGCGTCCAGCGCTTCCCGGAGGCGCACGGGTTGGGGGAGCACGTCGCGAAGATCGTCGGGCGCCCGTCCGGGCAACCACATCTGATGAAGCCCAGCCCGTTCCCGCTCATCACGGCGGCCGAGCGCATGCACAAGGCCGACCTCTTCGCCGAAGCGGGAGCCGACGCGATCACGGATGACATGCACGCCATCGCCGACGCACTCATCACGGCGTAGCCGAGGTTCAGCGGGGACCTGTTACAGGTTTCTCCACCTCATCAAGCACCCGGCTGCGCTCCGCTCCGCCGTTCCCTCACCGTCACCGACATGCCTCCGGCCGGGGCGCTCCGACTCCGGGATGGGATTCGGTGCGGGTGGTGGGCAGAGGCTCCGTGGGGCCCACGAGCTCGTTCCTACGCAGAGGAATCAACCCCCCAACATGCGCCCCAGTAGCTCCTGCGAAAGCGATCACAGAGCGCCTTCAACCGTGGTCTTCTACGGAGGTGGAAGCCATAATCGCCAGCGCCATCGCCGTCTTGGGCACCCTGCTTGGTTCGGGGATCACCCTGGGAGTCCAACGGCGCACCACTGAGAGAGGCCACCAGTTCACACGGGACGAGAAGTTGCGTCAGGAACGGCTGGACGCGTACACGGCCTATGCGGCGGCTTTGATCAACTACCGGCGGTGTCTCGTGCACCTTTGGTTTTGTACCCATGAGCAGCCCCCTCCGGAAGCCGCTGAGGCTGTACAGATCCGGGCCTACGACCTCAGGTCCAAGGCCCAGGAGGCTCTGTTCCGGATGCAGATGCTCACCGACAACGAAGAGCTGAGCCGCAAGGGTGAAAGCTTGCTTGCCGAGATCACAGCCGTACACAAAACAGACAGTCGGTCAGAGCTGGATCAGCGAAGGACGCGCACACGGGATGGCATCGCTCATCTAGTCAGGGCAGCGAAGCAACACCTCTGAGGCTGGGTGTCCGGTCGTTGGACCGCCTCTAAAGACCGGCACGGACATGGGCGGTGCGTGTCCAATTGCGTGACAACGCCGACGAACAGCGGCGGACGAGCGCGAACGTCTGCGGACCGTCAGCGCAGGTGAGAGGCGTCCCAGCCCAAGGCAGAGCTCCCACCCGAATTGCCTCTGAAGCATCCCCTCGTACACGCCCGCCCGGCCCGCTATGCTCGGGCTGGGCGACCACGCTCGCCGTTACGTCGGACCTGGGTTCCTCCCGCAGCTGCCCAGGGTTGAGGGCGCAAAGTGCCGTCGGGCACGCGTGATCCACAACTGTCGGTCCTCCTTCGGGGCGCAGTGGGCGGGAGCACTGAAGCGCGCCCACCAGGAGCCGGACATGACCCTCGACAGGGACATCACCACGCTCGCCCGCCGCATCCGGCACGCGTCCGGGGACGCCATTGCCTTCCGGCAGGCTCGGCTGACCGCCGCGCACGAGTTGGGCGGACTGCCCGTCCACACCATGGAGCCCTCCGAGCGGGTCCCGCTCCGCGTCCAGTACACCGGGGAGAGCGAAGCCGCGGCAGGGTCCGCGATCACCGGGGACACCCACGGTCTGGGGCTGGACCACTGCACGGACGAGCAGCGTGCCTTCCGGGCTCTGCTGGCGCTCGCGCTGTTCAACGGCAACGTGTACACCGGCCCGACGGCGCGGTGGAACTACTCGGTCGTCGCGTCGTACGACCCGGTGATGTCGCCCCGCAGGGACCGGCTGGTGATGGTGGCGGAGCGTGCTCCGGAGAACGTGGCCACGCGGTTGCTGGCCAGTGAGGGAGCCGCCCCCTTCGGCGTCCCCGGACTACGGCACGAGGCCAGTTACACCTGCCATGGCGAGCGCTCCCTCTGCCTGCGCCATCTGCCGACCGGTGCGTTGCTGACCATCACCGGTGACCCGCAGGGATGTCGACGCGGCAGGAAGCGCAGCCTCGTGCCCCTGCACTCCTACCTCACGGTGCATCACGGGCTCACCTCGCACGAGCGTCGCGCGCTGGCGGCGGTCCCGCCGCTCTCGACCGACGCCACCATGCTGCTGGCCGGTCTCGTGTCCCGTTACAACCTGGTGGACCGGCGCGGCCGGTGGGCGACCAGCCTGTCCTGGGACCCCCTGGGACGGCCCGGGGTCGAAGGCAGGAGGGAGGCGGATGTGATGCGGCGCGGTGCCGTTCGCCGGCTCTGGGGTGCCGGGGACTCGTGGACGTACCGGTGGTCCGGCTGCCCGGCCCCCTACGACCTGGCTACGGCCCTGACCCACCGGGAAGTCGGGATCAAGGGCGCGGCACTCACTCGCCACGGTGACGCGTACCGGGTCACGCTGGGCACCGCGTCGCTCGATCTCCGCGACGGAGAGGGCTGATCCGTGCCGTTCCTCATCGAGCATCCCGTGTCCGTGCCCGTTCTGGTGGCTGCCCTGGTCCTTGGAATCCTCCGATTCACGTTGCCGAGGGACTCCCGCCACCGCTTGGAGCTGTGGAAGGCCGTCCTCGAACACCGCCGTCACCGCTGGCAGGTGACCGAGCGTCGCCGCGCGGCAGAAAGGCCGGGTGCAGACGGCGCCCAGCGGTCCGAGGCCGGGGCCACGCCCCTGCCCGAGCTGCCGGCCCGGCCCCCCGAGGGGCTGGCTCACCCGGACGGGCGCGTGCGGTGGCCGTCGCGGAGGGAGGGCGGGACGCTCGGGGAATGAGCAATCCGTCCGAGGGGCCGAGCGGCTCGGCACATCACGCGTACGCGCATCACGACGCCCGTCACCCCGCTCCCGAGACGCATGGGGGCGGCGGGGGCTGGGCTGCCGGCGGGGTCATGTTCGCCGGGGTGCTGATGATGGTCGGGGGTGTGCTCGGCATGCTCCAGGGCATCGCGGGCATCGCCGAGGACGATGTCTACGGACGCATCGGGGAGTACGTCTTCGAGTTCAGCGTCACCGCGTGGGGCTGGGTCCACCTGGTGCTGGGCCTGTTGGTCGCCGTCATCGGCGCGGGCATCCTCAGTGGGGCGGAGTGGGCCAAGGCGAGCGGGGTGGCGGTGGCCGCGCTCGTGGTGATCGCGAACTTCATCTGGCTGCCGTACCAGCCGGTGTGGGCCATCATTTCGATCGCGATCGGTGTCTTCGTGATCTGGGCGCTCTGCTCCGACGACTCGATCACCGCCGCCGCCAAGAGACGCTGAGGCCTCGGACGTACCCGGCGGTTCACGTCCGGCCGGGGCCGTCAGGAGAAGTGACCCGCCTCCGGCCGGATCCCGCCATCGGGTTTCATGGACGCATGACTGAGCAGCCGACGGACGCACAGGTGCAGGCCATGCCCGACTGGGAGAAGCGGTTCCGGGCGCCGCGGGTGTCGTTGCCCGAGTGGGCGTGGGACGCGCCGGGCAGGGCGTTGTTCGTGTCGAACGCGACCGGGACGTACGAGCTGTACGCGTGGGACCGGGAGACCGGGGAGCAGCGGCAGGTCACCGACCGGCCGAACGGGACGACGGACGGCGTGCCGTCGCCGGACGGCGAGTGGGTCTGGTGGTTCTCGGACACGGACGGCGACGAGTTCGGGGTGTGGATGCGCCAGCCGTTCCGGGGCGGGGAGGACGAGCCGGCCGTGCCCGGGCTGGAGCCGTCGTACCCGGCGGGGCTGGCCGTCGGGCGGGACGGGACGGCGGTGGTCGGGCGGTCGACGGACGAGGACGGGTCGACGATCCATGTCGTACGGCCCGGGCGGCCGCCGCTGGAGATCTACCGGCACCGGGAGTCGGCCGGCGTCGGTGACCTGTCGCACGACGGGACGCTGATCGCGATCGAGCACACGGAGCACGGTGACGCCATGCACGCGGCCGTGCGGGTGGTCCGCCCGGACGGTGCCGTCGTGGCCGAGCTGGACGACACCAAGGGCGGGACCGAGGAGCTGGGGCTGTCCGTGCTGGGCTTCGCACCGGTCGACGGGGACACCCGGCTGCTGGTGGGCCACCAGCGGCGCGGGCGCTGGGAGCCGATGCTGTGGGACGTGGCGACCGGGGTGGAGACCGAGCTGGGGCTGGACCTGCCCGGTGATGTGTCGGCGGAGTGGTACCCGGACGGCTCCGGGTTGCTCGTCGTGCACGGTTTCGAGGCGCGCAGCGAGCTGTGGCGGTACGAGATCGCGACGCGGGAGCTCGTACGGGTGGACACCCCGGCCGGGTCGGTGTCGAGCGCGACGGCACGGCCGGACGGTTCGGTGGAGTACCTGTGGTCGTCCGCCGCGCAGCCGCCGTCGGTGCGGTCCACGGCCGGCGGCGTCGTCCTGGAGCCGCCCGGCATGAAGGCGCCCGCCTCGGTGCCGGTCGAGGACGTGTGGGTCGACGGGCCCGGCGGGCGCATCCACGCACTCGTACAGCGCCCGGCGGGCACGACGGGGGCGGACGGTCCGCTGCCGACGGTGTTCGAGATCCACGGCGGCCCCACCTGGCACGACAGCGACGCGTACGCCGCCGCCCCCGCCGCCTGGGTGGACCACGGGTACGCGGTCGTCCGGGTCAACTACCGCGGCTCGACCGGCTACGGGCGGGAGTGGACCGACGCGCTCAAGCACCGGGTCGGGCTGATCGAGCTGGAGGACATCGCGGCGGTACGGGAGTGGGCGGTGGCCTCCGGTCTGGCCGACCCCGCGCGGCTGGTCCTCACCGGCGGCTCCTGGGGCGGCTACCTGACCCTGCTCGGGCTCGGCACGCAGCCGGACGCCTGGGCGCTGGGCCTCGCGGCCGTCCCGGTGGCGGACTACGTCACGGCGTACCACGACGAGATGGAGGCTTTGAAGGCCCTCGACCGGACCCTCTTCGGCGGCTCGCCGGAGGAGGTCCCGGAGCGGTTCGAGGTCTCCTCCCCGATCACGTACGTCGACCGGGTGCGCGTCCCCGTGTACATCTCGGCGGGCGTCAACGACCCGCGCTGCCCCATCCGCCAGATCGACAACTACGTCGACCGGCTCGCCGCCCGCGACGCGGTGCACGAGGTGTACCGGTACGACGCGGGCCACGGCTCGCTGGTGGTCGAGGAGCGGATCAAGCAGGTGCGGCTGGAGCTGGACTTCGCCGACCGGCATCTGGGGACCCGCGCGGCGGCCGGGTGACGGTGTTCCGTACCGTGGAGGCGTGTACCGGTTCCTGACGACGCCCCGCTGGTGGGGGATCAACATCTTCGTCGTGCTGGCGATTCCCTTCTGCGTCTTCATGGGGACGTGGCAGCTCGGCCGGTTCGAGGACCGCGTCGACTCCCACCAGGAGGCGGAGCGGCGGCCGGACCCCGGTTCGGTGAGGGCCGCGCCGCTCGACGAGCTGCTGCCGGTCGACAAGTCGACCTCGGGCCGCCACGCCACGGCGACGGGGCGGTACGGGGAACAGTTCCTGGTCCCCGGGCGCGAGCTGGACGGCAAGGACGGCTCGTACGTCCTGACCCTGCTGCGCACCGGGAGCGGCACGTCCCTGCCGGTGGTACGCGGCTGGCTGCCCCACGGCGGCACGGCCCCCGCCCCGCCGGCGGGCCAGGTCACGGTGACCGGTGCGCTCCAGGCGTCCGAGCACACCGGGAGCGCCGGCGTGCACGCGGCCGGCGCCCTCCCGCGCGGCCAGGTCGGCATGATCAGCGCGGCTTCCCTGGTGAACGTCGTGCAGGACGACGTCTACGACGCCTGGGTCACCCTGCTGGACGCCCCGGCGGGCCTGACGCCAGTCCCGGCGGCCGCGCCGGAGGGCAGCGGTCTGGACCTGAAGGCGTTCCAGAACCTCGGGTACACCGGTGAGTGGTTCGTCTTCGCGGGCTTCGTGCTCTTCATGTGGTTCCGCCTGCTGCGTCGGGAGGCGGAACAGGCCCGGGACGAGGCACTCGGCCTCGCGCCGGTCGCCGTCGGCGAATCGGTCGCTGTCGGTGTCGGCGGCTCGGATGCCGTCGGTGCTTCGGTCGCTGTCGGCGATGCCGATGCCGTCGGTGCTTCGGCCGCCGGTACGTCGGCCACCGGCGCCCCGGCCGACGGGGCGAAGGCGGATACGGCGCCCTGAGGGCGCCCAGGCCGGGTCGTCACGACGTACGTAACGCCGCCACACGTCCCGTCCGCCCCCGGGTCACTGCGCCGGCAGCAGGCCCGTCCGGTAGATGGTGCCCGCGCAGGCGCCCGGAATGGCGGCCTCGGCCGACGGCCCGCCGGGTTCCGCGGTGTGGGTGACCGTGACGCTGCCGTCCGCGCGGGGGCCGTCGCCGTCCTCCTCCTTGCCCAGCTGCGGCTCCACGGCCGCCGTTCCCGCCGTGCCGTCCGAGCCCGCCGACTCGGCGGACGAGCCGTCGGTCGGTGGGGTCGGTTCGGGCGAGGGGTCGCCGCCGCCGGTGCCACCGCTGCCGCCGCCCTCGACGGGGCAGGTCTCGCCCGGTACCCAGGCGAACTTCACCTCGTACGCGCCCGAGGGCTTGAGGAGCAGCGGGGCCGGGGTCTCCTGGGAGGGGTCGGGGAGACCCGTCGCCGGGTCGCCCGCCGTGTGGCCGACGACCGCGATCTTCGCCGGGTCGGCCGCACCGGAGGTCTGGAAGGCGATGCCTCCGGTACCGGTGATCGAGCAGTCGGTGCCCGATACGTTCGCGATGCGGAAGGTGCCGTAGACCTTGCCCTCCGCGTCCGGCTGCCCGGCCTCCGCGGCCGCCACGCCGAGCTGGGCGGCGTCGCACACCGGGACGCTCTCCGGGACGGCGCTGGACGGTGCCGACGGGCCGCCCACGGTGCCGTCGGAGGCGCCGGCCGGCGGGATGCCCGGCTGCGCGGGGCTGTCCTTGTCGTCCTTGCCGCCACCACCGGTGTCCTGGCCCGCCGCGGCGCTGGGCTCCCCCGGGCCGCTGCCCTCCCCGCCGGTCTCCTCGCCCGTGCCGCCCTGGACCTGCTCGCCGTGGCCGGCGTTGACCGGGCGGTCGTCGGAGGCGCCGTCGGAGCTCGCGACGTGGACGAACGCGGGGACCGCCGTACCGAAGAGCAGCGCGGCCGCGGCGGCGCCCACCAGCGCCTGCCGTTTGCGCGCCCGCCGCGCGGGGACCGCCCGGCGGAGGTGGTCCAGGGTGCCGTCGGCGGGCTGCAGGTCCTGCACGGCGCCGTGGAGCAGCCGGCGCAGCGCCAGTTCGTCGGCACCGGGCTCACCGAAGTCCGCGGGGCCCTTCTCCGGCCGGTCGTGCCCGTTGTTCACAGTGTCGTTCCCAGTCCGGTCGTTCTCGTTCAACGGCCCGTCCGGCCTACCGGGTCCGTGCTGCCCGGACCCGTTCTGGTTCTGGTTCTGGTTCTGATTCTGGTTCTGGTTCTTCTGGTGCTCGGTCATGCCGTGGCCTCCATGGCGACGCGCAGCGCCGCGATGCCACGTGACCCGTACGCCTTGACCGAGCCGAGCGATATGCCGAGGGTCTCGGCGACCTGGGCCTCGGTCATGTCCGCGAAGTACCTCAGCACCAGGACCTCGCGCTGACGGCGCTGGAGCCCGCGCATGGCCTTGATCAGCGCGTCGCGCTCCAGCTGGTCGTACGCACCCTCCTCCGCGCTCGCCATGTCGGGCATCGGCTTGGAGAGCAGCTTCAGGCCGAGGATGCGCCGGCGCAGGGCGGACCGGGACAGGTTGACGACGGTCTGGCGCAGGTACGCGAGGGTCTTCTCGGGGTCACGCACGCGGCGCCGCGCCGAGTGGACGCGGATGAACGCCTCCTGGACGACGTCCTCGCACGAGGCGGTGTCGTCCAGCAGCAGCGCGGCGAGACCCAGCAGCGACCGGTAGTGGGCGCGGTAGGTCTCGGTGAGGTGGTCGACGGTCGTACCCGCGATCGTCGTCGTGTCGTCGGTGCTCTGGGCGCCGCGCTGGGACGGGATCCGGGTCGTACGCCTAGCGGCGGGCACGGGCGCGATCACCGGCATGCCGCCGGGCCGGCGGGGTCGCCGGAGCGGGCGCACCGCGCCCATGCCGACGCCGCCCATGCCCACGCCGCCCGCCGCTCCGGCCGCGCGGGCACGGAGCGGAACCGCCGCTGTGATGTCGAGTACCTCTGCCACGCCTGTTGGACACGCTTCCCCCCGTCAGGGTTGTACGCGCACACGGTCGCTTTTGACAGTGCGACGTTTGCCCTCATGCGTACCCGCTCTTCCCCAATGCCCCGAATGTCACGGGCGCCGCGAAGGGGCGACCGCATAGACGCTTCCCGCCCGACCACCGGTTGCAGCAAGGAAGAAAGCATCGTCGAACATGCCATCGCCCCAGTTCAAGTGGCGCAGACCGAAGACTTGCTCACAGGGCGTTCACAGATCCTACAAAGATCGGACGATCTGTTCATCGCCCTTTTGTCGGCCGCCTCCGACCGGTCACGCCTTCACGTCGGCACGCCTTCACACCGGCATGCCTTCACGCCGTGAACTCGGCGGCGACGGTCTCCGCGATCTGGGCGGCGTTCAGCGCGGCACCCTTGCGCAGGTTGTCGCCGCAGACGAACAGCTCCAGCGCCCGGTCGTCGTCCAGCGACCGTCGCACCCGCCCCACCCACGTCGGATCGGTGCCGACGACGTCGGCCGGCGTCGGGAAGTCGCCGGAAGCGGGGTCGTCGTACAGCACCACGCCCGGCGAGGTCGCCAGGATCTCGTGCGCCCGCGCGACCGTCACCTCCCGCTCGAACCGCGCGTGCACGGACACCGAGTGGGCGCTCACCACCGGCACGCGGACGCAGGTCGCCGCGACCCGCAGCTCCGGCAGGTCCAGCACCTTGCGGGTCTCACCCCGGACGCGCAGCTCCTCCGAGGACCAGCCGCCCTCCTGGAGCGAGCCGGACCAGGGCACCACGTTCAGGGCGAGCGGAGCGGGGAAGGGCCCCGTGTCGTCGCCGACGGCCCGGCGCACGTCGCCCGGGCAGGTGCCCAGCTCCGTACCGGCGACCAGCGACAGCTGTCCGCGCAGCGCTCCGACACCGCCGCGGCCGGCACCGCTGGCGGCCTGGTACGCGGACACGACCAGCTCGCTCAGGCCGAACTCGGCGTGCAGCGCGCCCACCGCGACGATCAGCGCCAGCGTGGTGTCGCCGGGGCAGGCGACGATGCCGCGCGGTCGTACGCGGACGCAGTGGCGGTTGATCTCGGGGACGACCAGCGGGACGTCCGGGTCGGCCCGGAACGCCGCGGAGGCGTCCACCACCACCGTGCCCTTGGCGGCGGCGATCGGCGCCCACTGGGCGGCGACCTCCTCCGGCACGAGGAAGAGCGCCACGTCGGCGCCCTCCAGGGCCTCCTCGGACAGGCCGAGGACCTCGACCTCCTCCCCGCGCACGGTCAGCTTGCGGCCGGCCGAGCGGGGGGAGGCGATCAGGCGGATGTCGCCCCAGACGTCCGCGTGCTGCGACAGGATCTGGAGCATCACCGCGCCGACGGCCCCGGTCGCTCCCACGACCGCGAGCGCCGGCTTGCGGTGCGGCGGCGGCCCGGTCGGCGTCACCGGCCGCACCGGTCGGCCACGGTCCGGCCACGCGGGGCGGCGACGGTGCAGTTCCACCGATCCGCCACCGCCCGGCCGCAGCGGTTCGTCACCGCCCGGTGCCTCCGTAGACCACTGCCTCGTCGGAGTCGCTGTCCAGGCCGAAGGCGGTGTGGACGGCGCGGACGGCCTCGTTGACGTCGTCGGCGCGGGTCACGACCGAGATGCGGATCTCGGAGGTCGAGATCAGCTCGATGTTCACACCCGCGTCGGACAGCGCCTCGAAGAATCCGGCGGTGACGCCCGGGTTCGTCTTCATACCCGCGCCGACCAGGGAGATCTTGGCGATCTGGTCGTCGTAGCGCAGCGACTCGAAACCGATGAGCGCCTTCTGCTTCTCCAGGGCGTCGATCGCCTTGCGGCCCTCCGCCTTGGGCAGCGTGAAGGAGATGTCGGTCAGCCCGGTCGACGCGGCGGACACGTTCTGCACCACCATGTCGATGTTGATCTCGTTGTCCGCGATGGTGCGGAAGATCGCGGCGGCCTCGCCCGGCTTGTCCGGCACGCCGACGACAGTGATCTTCGCCTCGGACGTGTCGTGGGCGACACCGGAGATGATGGCCTGCTCCACCTTGCGGTCCCCTCGCGGTTCGTTGCTGACCCACGTGCCCTGGAGCCCCGAGAAGGACGACCGGACGTGGATCGGGATGTTGTAACGGCGTGCGTACTCGACGCAGCGGTGCAGCAGCACCTTGGAGCCGGAGCTGGCGAGCTCCAGCATGTCCTCGAACGAGATCCAGTCGATCTTCCGGGCCTTCTTCACGACCCGGGGGTCGGCGGTGAAGACACCGTCGACGTCGGTGTAGATCTCGCACACCTCGGCGTCGAGCGCCGCGGCGAGGGCGACGGCGGTCGTGTCCGACCCGCCACGCCCGAGGGTGGTGATGTCCTTCTTGTCCTGGGACACGCCCTGGAAGCCCGCGACGATGGCGATGTTGCCCTCGTCCAGCGCCGTACGGATCCGGCCCGGCGTGACATCGATGATGCGCGCTTTGTTGTGGACCGAGTCGGTGATGACGCCCGCCTGGCTGCCGGTGAACGACTGGGCCTCGTGGCCCAGGTTTTTGATCGCCATGGCCAGCAGCGCCATGGAGATGCGCTCTCCGGCGGTCAGCAGCATGTCGAACTCACGCCCGGCAGGGATCGGGGATACCTGCTCGGCGAGATCGATCAACTCGTCCGTCGTGTCGCCCATCGCCGAAACCACGACGACCACCTGGTGGCCGTTCTTCTTGGCATCGACGATTCGCTTGGCGACGCGCTTGATGCCTTCGGCATCGGCAACGGAGGAGCCTCCGTACTTCTGCACGACAAGGCCCACGTGCGCTCCTCGCTCAGTCCGTTTGCGGTCGGTTCAGTTTAACGAGCGGCCGGGAAACGCCCCCGCCATATCACATCGTGAGATGTCCCGCTCACGACGTGATCAACGAGGGGAGCTTCACGGCCGCTCGGCCAGTACCTGCCCGGGGTCGCCGGGGCTACGCGGAATGTGGGCCGGGTCACCCGCTCACGCGGACGGTACGTACGCCAGCCCGTGTGCCCCCGGTTCGCCGGACCGGCCCACCTCCAGGGTCGCGACGACCGCGCCGGCCGCCAGGTCCACGACCGTCACCGTGCTGGACGAGACGGCGGCGACGTACCCGTACCGCCCGTCCGGTGACGAGGTGATCGTCAGCGGGAAGGCACCCACCTCCAGGCGGGCGCGCTCGTCGAGGCCCTCGCCGTACACGTGCAGCACCCCCGGCCGCTGGCCGCCCAGCGCCGACCGCCCGGCCGTCATGCGCAGCTCTCCGGCGAGCAGCAGGCCCGCCGGCGTCACGTGCACCGGGAAGACGACGCCGTCCGTCGGCAGCGTGCGGACGACCGCCCCGGTCGCCGTGTCGACCACCCGTACGCCCGCGTCCCGCGCGGGCCCGCCGCCGAAATCGCCCTTCGGCGCCGCCACGTACACCCGGCGTCCGTCCCCCGACACGGCGATGCCCTCGCTGCCGGGCACCTCGACACGGTCCACGAGCGCACCCTCGACCAGGTCGACGACCGACACGAACGGCGCCTCCTTGTTCGCCGTGTACGCGCGCGTGCCGTCCGGTGCGAGCGCGAACCAGTGCGGCCCCGGCGCACCGACCGCCACCCGGCTCACCGGGCGCAGCGACTCGGCGTCCAGGGCCAGCAGGGCGCCCTCCGCGCCAGGCGACGCGCCCTCGACGCTCACCCAGAGCAGCTCGCCCGACGGGTCGAGCGCGATGCCGTGCGGCGCCCACTCGGGAGCGAGGCCGACCACGCCGGTCACCCGCCGCTCGTCGGGGTCGATCACGACAAGCTCCCGCGCCCGTCCGCCGTTGGCGTGGTAGTAGCCGGACCGGTACGTGATCGTGCAGTACAGGCGACGCCGGGCCGCGTCGAGGCACAGTTCGTGCGGCTCGTGCGGGACGCGGACCTCGCCGAGCCGGTCGTGGGTGGCCGCGTCGAAGAAGGTGACCGTGGGGCCGCTCTGGCTCACGACGGCCAGGACGTCGTTCGTCTCACTCATGCGGCCAGCCTCGGACCCGCGGCGGATTCACTCCAGTGCAATGCTGGCAAGGTGTCCTTGCGCCGTACGCAAACGGCGACGTCGTGCCGCCCACGGGCGGCGAAGCAGGTGATCGGAGTCACAGCATGCGCCGCGACCCGGCATCCCTGGACCTCAACCTCCTCGTCGCGCTCGACGCGCTCCTCGAGGAGGAGAGCGTCACCGGCGCCGCCGCCCGCCTGCACGTCTCGGCACCGGCCATGAGCCGCACTCTGGGCCGCATCCGGGCGGCGCTCGGCGACCCCGTCCTGGTACGGGCCGGGCGCCACCTCGTCCCCACGCCCCGCGCCGTCGAGCTGCGGCCCCACGTCCGTACCGTCGTCGCCTCCGCCCGGGACCTGCTCGCGCCCCGGCCGCCCGCCGACCCCGCCGCCCTGCGGCGCGAGTTCGCGGTCCAGGCGAGTGACCTGGTCCTCGCCCACCTCGGCGCCCGGCTGATCACGGCGGTCGCCCGGCAGGCCCCGGGCGTCACCCTGCGCTTCCTGCCGGAGAGCCTGGAGGGCACCCCCGCGCTGCGCGACGGGCGGCTCGACCTGGAGCTCGGGGTGATCGGGCACGCCGACCCCGAGACCCGGACCGAGGCGCTGGGCGTCACGGGCCTCGTCGGAGCCGTACGCCCCGGGCACCCTCTGGCGGCGCGGACGCGGGTCACCGCACGGGCCTTCGCCGCCGCCGAGCACGTGGGGGTGTCCCGGCAGGGGCGGGTGCACGGGCCGGTCGACGACGCGCTCGCCGCGCTGGGGCTGCGCCGGCGGGTGGTGGCGGTCGTGCCGGGCTGGTCGGCGGCGCTGCTGCTGTGCCGGGAGGCCGACCTGGTGGGTCTGGCCCCGCCGGGCGTGGCGGAGGCGCTCGGCCTGCGCACCTTCGAGGTCCCGCTGGACCTGCCGCCGCTCCCGCTGGGCATGGCCTGGCACCCGCGCAACGACGCGGACCCGGCGCACAGGTGGCTGCGCGACCGGGTCCGTGAGACCTGGAGCGCCGGAGAGACGGGTGCTGCGTGACCGAGCCCGGACCTGACGGCGAGGCGGGTGCTGCTGCGTGACCGAGCCCCGATCTGCCGGCGGGGCGGGGCCTACTTCACCGTGCGCATGCCCAGCGGGCCGAGGATCTCCTGGGCCATCACCCGGCCCGCCTCCTCCGCCAGCGCGTCCTCGGTGAGGTCCTCGTCCGTGTCGAGCCCGTCCAGCTCCTCCAGCGGCTGGTCCAGCCGGACGTGGGACACCAGGGACTGGAGCGCCCGCAGGGTCGCCGAGGCGGTGGGGCCCCAGTTGGAGAAGTACGAGAACTGCCACCACCACAGAGCCTCCGTGGTGCGGCCCGCCCGGTAGTGGGCCAGGCCGTGGCGCAGGTCCATGATGATGTCGGCCAGGTTGTCGGAGATCCGGCACGGCACGGGCGCCTTGCGCGGCTCGTACGGGTCGAAGACCTCCGAGAAGACGTCCACCGGATCGAGCATGGCCGCGAACCGCATGCGCAGCTCGTCGACGTCCACGTCCGGCCCGGTGTCCGGTTCGTACCGCTCCTCGGGGACGATGTCCTCGTGGGCGCCCAGGCGGCCGCCGGCGAGGAGCAGCTGGGAGACCTCCAGGAGCAGGAACGGGATCGCGCTGTCGGGCTCGTCGCCCTTGGCCACTTCCGTGGTGGCGACGATGAAGGACTCGATGGAGTCGGCGATCTGGACCGCGAAGCTGTCGGGGTCCAGCGAGTGCGCGTGCAGTGTGGCGTCAGACATCGAGGAGTCGTCTCCCTTCGAACGCTCGCCCGAGAGTGACCTCGTCGGCGTATTCCAGGTCTCCGCCAACGGGGAGTCCGCTGGCGAGGCGCGTGACCTTCAGGCCCATCGGCTTGACCATGCGCGCCAGGTACGTCGCGGTGGCCTCCCCCTCCAGATTGGGGTCGGTCGCAAGGATCAGCTCGGTGACCGTTCCGTCCGCCAGCCGGGCCAGCAGCTCGCGGATCCTCAGGTCGTCCGGGCCGACGCCCTCGATCGGGCTGATCGCGCCGCCGAGCACGTGGTACCGCCCACGGAACTCGCGCGTCCGCTCGATCGCGACGACGTCCTTCGGCTCCTCGACCACGCAGATGACCGCTTCGTCACGGCGCGGGTCCCGGCAGATCCCGCACCGCTCCTCCTGCGCGACGTTGCCGCACACGGCGCAGAACCGCACCTTGTCCTTGACCTCGAGGAGGGCGTGGGCGAGGCGGCGCACGTCGGTGGGCTCGGCCTGGAGGATGTGGAAGGCGATCCGCTGGGCGCTCTTGGGACCGACGCCTGGCAGCCTGCCCAGTTCGTCGATGAGGTCCTGAACCACGCCTTCGTACAACGGAACGCCTCTCGTGGAGTGCTGTGATGCTTACGGTAGTTGCTGTGCGTACGGGTTAGAAGGGCGGGCCCGCAGCCCGTGCGACGAGCCCGCGGCCCGTACGACGCGCACGGGACGGACCAACGGGTCGGCGGACCCGGCGGACCCCGCGGGCCCCGCGGACCCGGTGGCTAGATGCCGAGGCCGGGGATGCCGCCGCCGCCCAGGCCCTGGGCCAGCGGGCCGAGCTTGGCCTGCTGGAGCGCCTGCGCGTTCTCGTTCGCGGCCTGTACGGCGGCGACGACGAGGTCGGCGAGGGTCTCGGTGTCCTCCGGGTCGACCGCCTTGGGGTCGATGACCAGGGAGCGCAGCTCGCCGGAGCCCGTGACGGTGGCCTTCACCAGACCGCCGCCCGCCTGCCCGTCCACCTCGGTCTGCGCCAGTTCCTCCTGGGCGCGGGCGAGGTCCTGCTGCATCTTCTGGGCCTGCTGGAGGATCTGCTGCATGTTGGGCTGGCCACCACCGGGAATCACGGTCACTCCTGGCATTTCGACGATGAGTATTCGGTATGCCGAGCCTACGTGGTCGCCGGACGGTGTGCCCCATCCACACGGCCTCACTCTTTCGGGTGGGAATCGGGCGCGCCCTCTAGCTGATCAAGACCCTCTTGCGGGCGGAAATCCCGGGATTCCGCGCTGCCGGCCCACCATTCGGCGGTAGGAAAGGCATGCGCACCAGTACGCACACGCGCATCGCACCGCCCGCACGTTACGGATTGTCACGCAGAGCGCAGAGGAGTGCCCCGGTGAGCCAGCCGGAGATGCAGCCCGGGGGCCCGGCCCGGGGGGAGGGCGACCGCCAGGGCAGGTACGGCGGCCCCGGCGGCGATCTGAGCGGGCGGCCGTTCCCGCTCGGCGACTGGGGCGAGCCGGCGGAGCGGCTGGACGAGCTCTACCGGTGGGTGGAGGACCAGGCGCTGCGCACGGCCGATTGGTACCTGGCGGACCGGGCGTCGAAGCGGCTCGGGGCCCGGGCCCTGCGGATCGGTACGGCGCTGGGCGCGGTCGCGGGGGCGGGGCTGCCGCTGCTGGACCTGACGGGCGCGCTGGAGGGGGCTGCGGGCTGGGGGTACGTGTCCCTGCTGCTGGGCGCCGCGTGCCTGGCCTGCGACCGGTACTTCGGGTTCACGTCCGGCTGGATGCGGGACGTGGCGACGGCGCAGGCCGTGCAGCGGCGTCTCCAGGCGCTCCAGTTCGACTGGGCGGCGGAGAACATCCGGGAGGTGCTGGGCCCCACGGAGGGCACGGCGAGCGAGGCGGCGGAGCGGTGCCTGGGGGTGCTGCGCCGCTTCTCGGAGGACGTGACGGAGCTGGTGCGGGCGGAGACGGCGGACTGGATGGTGGAGTTCCGGTCCGGCCCGGCGCCGCTGGTGACGCAGTCGACGCTGTCGTACGCGCCGCCCCGCCCGGAGGGGGCCGGCGCTCACCCCTCCGGGCGCTTCCCGCTCCCGCCGGGCACCCGCCCCAACATGCCCCGCCAGCGCCCGCCGGAGCCCCGCTGAACCGCGGGGGGCGCGGCGGGCCCGGGATGTCCCCCGGGTCCGCCGGGCGGTCAGCTGAAGATGATCATCGAGCCCTGTGCGAGGCTGCGGGTGGCCGCCGCGTGCAGGCCGAGCCACACGTGCCGTTCGCGGGCGAAGGGGCTGTCGTCGTACGGGACCGGCCCGGCGGGCTCCTCCAGGGCCGTCGGGCGTTCCGGCGGGTGGGGCGCGGCGGGCGGGTTGGCGGGGTCGATGCCGATCGACGGCGCGACGTACTCCAGTTCGCGCAGCAGCCCCTGGGCGGAGCCGAGCGGACCGCCGCCCGCCAGCAGCTCGTCGTTGGACAGCGGAGCGGGGAAGTCGACGGGGACGTACGCGCCCGCGTGGTCGTAGTGCCACACGAGGTGTGACTGCTGGGCCGTCGACTCGAACATCTCGAGCAGCTGCTCGTAGTCGCCGCCCAGTTCGTCGACCGGGGTGACGGCGAGACCGCAGATCTGGAGCAGGTAGGCGCGGCGCAGGAAGTGCAGGGCGTCGTAGTCGAAACCGGCGACCGGTGCGACGTCGCCGGACAGGCCCGGCATGTAGGCGAAGACGGGCACGGTCGGCAGACCGGCCTCGGTGAGGGCCTTGTCGTACGCGGCGATCTCTTCCGCGAAGGGGTTGTCGGGGCTGTGGCACAGCACGTCGACGAGGGGGACCAACCACAGGTCACAGGCCAAGGGAGACTCGCTCTCCTTCAGTTGGGCGGCTACGGCAGACGGCCGGGACAGATTAGTGCGGCTCGGGTGCGGCTCGGTGCGACTCGGTCGGGTGCGGCTCGGGTGCACATCCCCTACCCACCCGTCATGAGCGGTAAGAGCCGTCGGCACGAGCGGTAGGGGGCGTCAGCGCCGCCCGTCCAGGTGGTCGGCCCACCGCATCGAGTGCGCGTTGTACGCGTCGACGACCGCCATTACGGCGTCCGGGTCGCCGAGCGTCACCGCGTCGACGAGTTCCTCGTGGCCGTTCCACAGCCACGCGCCGGGCTCGCGGGCGGCGCGCAGGTGGGGCACCGCGAACACCCAGGCCTGGACGCGCAGCCGGTGGAGGAAGTCGGCTATGTAGCTGTTGGCGACGAAGCCGCTCAGCTCGCGCCAGAACCGCAGGTCGTAGCCGATCAGTATGTCGAGGTCCCCGGCGCGGGCCGCCCGCGCCGCCTCCTCCGCCCGGCGCCGTACCGACACGAGCGGCGCCCCGTGGACGTGGAGGGCGCCGGTCCGGTCGCACAGGCGGCGGAAGATGCCGTCGACGATCAGCGCGCGGGCCTCGACCATGCCCCGGTAGTCCTCGACGGTGAACCGGTGGACGCGGAACCCCTTGTGCTGGTCGGAGTCGAGCAGGCCCTGGGCGGTGAGGTCGACCAGCGCTTCCCGCACGGGCGTCGCCGACACCCCGTACTGGTCGGCTATGTGCTTGACCGTGAATTCCTGGCCCGGCTGGAGACGCCCCGCGAGCACCTCGTCACGCAGCGCGTCCGCCACCTGCTGTCGCAGGGTGTTGCGGGTCACAGCTCCGCTCGCGGGCATGGCTTCTGGCCCCCTCCGTCCGGTTCCGGACACCTTAAGCCAGCCGGAGGGGGCGCATTGAGGCGGTTACGCGGTGTGCTCGGTGTGCTCGTCGGCGACCGCGAGGGCCGCGTCGAGGGCGGCGAGCCCCTCCTTGGCCTCCGCCTCGGTGATGTTGCAGGCGGGGACGGCGTGGGTGCGGTTCATGTTGATGAAGGGCCACAGGCCGTTCTTCTTGCAGGCCGCGCCGAAGGCCGCCATGGGGGCGTTGGCCTCGCCCTGCGCGTTGTACGGGACGAGCGGCTCGCGCGTCTCCTTGTTCCGGACGAGGTCCAGCGCCCAGAAGGCGCCGAGGCCGCGCACCTCGCCGACGGAGGGGTGGCGCTCGGCGAGTGCGCGCAGGCCGGGGCCGAGGACGTTCTCACCGAGGTGGGCGGCCTGTTCGACGACCTTCTCGTCCTCCATGACCTGGATGGTGGCGACGGCGGCCGCGCAGGCGAGCGGGTGCCCGGAGTAGGTGAGGCCGCCGGGGTAGGGCCGCTTGTCGAAGGTGGCGGCGATCTTCTCGGAGATGGCGACCCCGCCGAGGGGCACGTACCCGGAGTTGACGCCCTTGGCGAAGGTCAGCAGGTCGGGGACGACGCCGAAGTGGTCGGCGGCGAACCAGGCGCCGGTGCGGCCGAAGCCCGCCATGACCTCGTCGAGGACGAGCACGATGCCGTGCCGGTCGCAGAGCTCGCGCACGCCGGCGAGGTAGCCGGGCGGCGGGGTCATGATGCCGGCGGTGCCGGGGACGGTCTCCAGGATGATCGCGGCGATGGACTGCGGCCCCTCGAAGGCGATGGTGTCCTCGAGGTGCGCCAGGGCGCGCTCGCACTCCTGCGCCTCGGTCTCGGCGTAGAACGGCGAGCGGTAGAGGAAGGGCGCCCAGAAGCGCACGACGCCGGCGGAGGCGGTGTCGGAGGCCCAGCGGCGCGGGTCGCCGGTGAGGTTGATCGCGGTGGAGGTGGCGCCGTGGTACGAGCGGTAGGCGCTCATGATCTTGGGGCGGCCGGTGTGCAGCCGGGCCATGCGGGCGGCGTTCTCGACCGCCTCGGCGCCGCCGTTGGTGAAGAAGATCTTGTCGAGGTCGCCCGGCGTGCGCTCGGCGATGAGGCGTGCGGCCTCGGAGCGTACGTCGATGGCGAAGGCGGGCGCGAAGGTCGTCAGCTTCGCGGCCTGCTCCTGGATCGCGGCGACGACCCGGGGGTGCTGGTAGCCGATGTTGGTGTAGACGAGGCCGCTGGTGAAGTCGAGGTAGCGGTTCCCCTCGTAGTCCCAGAAGTACGCCCCCTCGGCGCCGGCCACGGCGAGCGGGTCGATCAGCCCCTGGGCGGACCAGGAGTGGAAGACGTGGGCGCGGTCGGCGGCTTTAACGGCTGCACCGGCCTGGGGATCGGGAACGCCCGGGGCGGCGGGTGCGGTGGTGGCAGCGGTGACGGGTGCGGCATGAGGGGTCATGCCGCCCAGGGTAAGGACGCGCAGGTGGGCGCCGGTATGGCCATCTTGTATGGCGGAAGGCGCGGAGGTCGGCAGGGTGTCGGGCGGAGGGGCCCGTTGAAAGGCATGGGGGGCCCGAGAAAGGCATTGACAGCATACTGTCGTCATGACAGCATTCTGTCATCGGCACGACCGCAGCTTCACCGACGCTCCAGTCAGGGAGAACTCCATGTCCGGCACCGACACGCGCAAGACCGTCCATCTCGCGATCTACGACACGCTGGCCGACTGGGAGACGGGGCACGCCACCGCGTGGCTGGCCCGCAGCGGGTTCGACATCCGCACGGTCGGGCCCACCACCGGCCCGGTGACCAGCGTCGGCGGACTGCGCATCACCCCCGACCTCGCCCTGGCCGAGCTGCGGCCCGAGGACAGCGCGCTGCTGATCCTCCCGGGCGCCGACCTCTGGGACACGAGCGAGGACCTGGCGCCCTTCGCCACCGCGGCGCGGGCCTTCCTCGACGCGGGTGTGCCGGTGGCCGCGATATGCGGGGCCACCGCCGGCCTGGCTCGCGAGGGCCTGCTCGACGACCGGCCGCACACCAGCGCCGTCTCCTTCTACCTCGCGGCGACGGGCTACAAGGGCGGCGAGCACTACGTCGACACGGACGCGGTCACCGACGGCGACCTCATCACGGCCGGGCCCACGGAGCCGGTGGCCTTCGCCCGCGAGGTCCTGGGCAGGATGGGGGCGTTCGAGGGCGCGAAGCTCGACGCCTGGTACCGGCTGTTCCACGACTCCGACCCGGCCGCCTTCGAGGAGCTGAACTCGTGAGCCGTGCCGAGAGGGAGCTCCAGGACCTGCTCAGCCGGACGGCGCTGGGGGTGTTCCGGCTGAACGGCCAGTTCCTCGGCGTCTCCGAGAAGCTGGCCAGGCCGGCCGGGATCACCGCCGCATGGTGGCAGGTCCTCGGGGCGGTGCTGTCCGAGCCGCTGCCGGTCTCCGGGATCGCCCGCGCGATGGGCATCACCCGGCAGAGCGTGCAGCGGATCGCGGACCTGCTGGTCCACGAGGGCCTGGCGGAGTACCGGCCGAACCCGGCGCACCGCCGCTCCAAGCTCCTCGCCCCGACGCAGTTGGGCCGGGGGACGATCGCCCGCATAGAACCGGGCCATGCCGAGTTCGCGACCCGTCTCGCCGCCGAGCTGGGGGTGGAGGCCTTCACCGAGACGGCACGGGTCCTGGAGCGGCTGTCGGAGGCGCTGGACTCCCTCACGGCCGGGCCTTCGGGCGGGGCGGCGGGCGGGCCCTCAAGCGGGCCCGCGCGTCCCTGAGGAAGTACCGGCCGTCGGGCGGACGTCGGGTAGTGTTGCCGCGTTCCGCAGGAGACCCACCGAGGAGGTGAGACCCATCAACGCCAGGTCAGGCAGGGCTCTCCCCTCCCGCACTTCGTAGACACGGGTCGTCGAGTCGCACGGGAGCGCCCCCAGGCGTCCCGAAAGGCTTGCGCTTCCCATGTCAGCAACACCGGTATCCGTATCGTTCTCCTCCACCGTCACCAGGCTGCGTGCCGCCGGCTGCGTCTTCGCCGAGGACGAGGCGGAGTTGCTCCTGTCCACCGCCCGCACGCCGGACGAGCTCGACGCCATGATCGAGCGTCGCGTCGTCGGCCATCCCCTTGAACACGTGCTGGGCTGGGCCGAGTTCCACGGTCTGCGCGTCGCCGTGGACGACGGCGTGTTCGTCCCGCGCCGACGCACCGAGTTCCTCGTCACCCGGGCCGCGGCCCTCACCCCGGCCCGGCGGCCCGTGGTGGTGGACCTCTGCTGCGGCACCGGCGCGCTGGGCGCCGCCCTCGTCTCGGCCCTGGGCGAGGCGGAACTGCACGCGGCCGACATCGACCCGGCCGCCGTGCGCTGCGCCCGCCGGAACGTCACCGCGGCGGGAGGGCGGGTGTACGAGGGCGACCTGTACGACCCCCTCCCGGCGGCGCTGCGGGGCCGCGTCGACATACTGCTGGCCAATGTGCCGTACGTCCCGACGGAGGAGGTGCAGTTGCTGCCCGCCGAGGCGCGGGTGCACGAGGCGCGGGTGGCGCTGGACGGGGGCGCGGACGGGTTGGACGTGCTGCGCCGGGTGGCCGCCGAAGCGCCCGGGTGGCTGGCGCCGGGCGGGAGCCTGCTGTTCGAGACCAGCGAGCACCAGGCCGCCGCCGCCACCGGGGTGGTCGCCGCCGCCGGGCTGGCCGCGCATGTGGTGACGTGCGAGGACCTGTACGCCACGGTGGTCATCGCGGTACGGGTGTGACGTCCGGGCGGAAGACGGCGGTGTGATGGTGGTTCGGGGTACTCGTGCCGGCCAGGGTGTAACAGGCGCAAATTCGGCGGCAGTTGAGTTTGAAGTGCGGAAAAACCCCGACACCGAACATTCACGGATACATCGCAGGACCCGGTCAACGTTCGTGGCCAACGCACTGGACAATATGCGAACGAATGTACGTTGGATCTAGCTTGCGGGAGCGCACCATACGCGCGATCAAGCACGCCCAAGTACCTCCATGCCCGCGACCCCGAAGGGGAATCAACATGCTGCCCACCCGGATAACGACGTCCATCGCGATCGCCGCGCTAGTGGCTGGTGCCGCCGTTATGACCGCTCCCGCACAGTCGGCATCGGCCTCTACATCGGCACCGGCATCGGCATTGGCATCGGCGGCGGCCGAGGACGCCAACTGCCGTACGACGACGGGAACCCAGGACTTCTACCCCGGGCCGTCCGCCGGCGAGACGTACGACAGCACGTTCCACAACAGTGTGGCCGTGCCGCCGGGTCTGTACAGCGGCGGGTTCGTTCCGCAGGGTCTGGCGTACTGGAACGACTGGGACGGGACGAGCGAAGACGTCCTGCTGATCTCGGCGTACCACTCGAGCGGTTCCGGCGCGAGCGCGATCTGGGGCATCGCCCTGAGCGGCCCCCGCCGGGGCGAGAGCCTTGGTCACATGCTGATCCCCAACACCCACGCGGGCGGCATAGTCGTGACCGGTGGTCACGTGTACGTCAGCGGCGAGGGCGGCGTGAAGTACTGGTCGACCGCCACCGTGCGTGCGGAGCTGGCGGGCGCCAACACGAACAAGGTGATCCAGCCGAAGGGTACGCAGGACATCGCCGGCAAGGGTTCGTTCCTCGGACTCGGCGGTGGCGAGGGCACCACCTTGTGGACCGGCGACTTCTCCGACACGAGCCACGAAAGCATGTGGCAGTACTCGACGAGCAGCACCGGTGCGCTGACGTACACCGGCAAGAAGCGCTGGGTGCCGGCGAAGACCCAGGGCATGGCGGTCGTGGGCGACAAGTACATCTTCGCCACGTCGTACGGCCGCGACAAGCGCAGCAACGTGTGGGTGCGGCCCACGTCGTACGAGACGGACATCACCGATGGGACGGCTTTCTGCATGCGCGCCCCCTCGATGATGGAGGGCCTGGCGTACGGCAACTCCAACGGCAACGAGCACGTCTGGGCGCTCTTCGAGAGCGGAGCCGAGCCGTACGTGAGCGACCCGAACACGCTCAACAAGATCACGAACATCCACTGGGCCGACGGGTCCGAGCTGGCCGGCCTGTACGGCCAGGGCGACTGACACCATCGACGCTCCTGCGGCTGACCAGGGCAGGGCAGTCGCCCACTTCGGGTCGGTGCGGACTCAGGTGGGCGAAGCCGTGACCTCAAGAGGACAGCAGGCGTTCCAGGGCGAGCACCGTGCTGCGGAGCAGGGCGGGGTGGACGAACCGGCCGTCGGCAGGGGGCGGGCAGCGCCAGCTGAGGGGCCAGGTGTTCCCGTGCAGCGCGGGTACCGGCACATAGCTCACCGTGCCGTGGCAGGCGTTGAACGGTGTCGCGCCGGACGGCCAGGCACGGCCCGCCGAGCTGCCCGGAGGGAGGAAGAAGTAGACGCCCCGGCGCCCGTTCGCCTCGATGACGACGGGCCCCGGGTCGCCGCCGGTCAGGTGCTCCAGGAGGTCGGCGGCGCGGCGCCCGTCGTCCCCGTCGACGCGTACGGCGTCGAATTGGACGCCCGCCTTGCGGAGTTGGAATCCGGACGCCGGAATCCATTCGATTCGTGGGTGGCGATTTGACGCATTCACAGGGACATCGTGGACCGCCACGGCTAGCGTTCTCCACGACTGCGGAAGCCCGTAGAAACCGCGTTGACCTGCGGAAAAGGCGTCCGGCAGCAGTCGAATTCGGCGGGGACGGGTTGTGACCGGTTGAGACCGGTTGAATCGAGGCGGTGACGCAATTTGGCGCGGACCGAGAACAAGGAAACGGCGGGTCCGGCGACGCGGCTCGTGGCGGACATGGCACGCAAGATGCGCGTCCGGAAAGGGTGGACACAGGACCAGCTCGGCAAGGAGATCGGTTTCACCGGCGCGGCGGTGAGCGCCATGGAGACCTGCGCCCAGCCGGCGAGCGACGCGATGCTGGAGCAGCTGGAGAAGGTGCTGGGCGACGGACTGGGCCTGTTCGAGCAGGCGCGGCTGTATGTCCGGCTGGACAAGTATCCGGAGCAGTTCAAGAACTACGCGCTGCTGGAGCAGAAGGCGGTGAGCCTGTCGCTGTACGCGACGCTGGTGGTGCACGGGCTGTTCCAGACGGAGGCGTACGCGCGGGCGCTGATCGGCGGTGGGTACCCGCCGCTGCCGGAGCGGCGGGTGGAGGAGCTGGTCGAGGCGAGGATGGCGCGCAGGGAGCTGTTCGAGCGGGAACCGGTGGCGCTGGTCGAGCTGGTGCTGGAGGAGTCGGTGCTGCGCCGCACGATCGGCGGTGCGGAGGTCATGCGGGGGCAGTTGCTGCATCTCGCGGAGTGCGCGCGGAGGCGGAACGTGACGGTTCAGGTGCTGCCACTGGACTGCGGGCTGAGCGGGGAGCACGCTGGCGCATACGGCGGCATGACACTGATCGAAACCCCGGAACACTCTCACCTCGCGTACCTGGAACCCCAGGACGAAAGCCTGTTGATCAAGGAGCCCACAAAGGTCAGCAGCTACGGCCAGCGGTATGCGAGGATCCGAGCACAGGCCCTGGATCCACGTGAATCACTGGGCCTCATCGAGCGGTTGGCAGGAGAGGCGAGATGACCAGCACCCTGCGGTGGTTCAAGTCCAGCTACAGCAGCCCCAGCGGTGGCGAGTGCGTCGAAGTGGCCTTCGACTGGCGTACGTCCTCGTACAGCAGCTCCAGCGGCGGCGACTGCGTCGAGGTGGCCGCCTGCCCCCACACCGTGCGCGTCCGTGACTCCAAGAACCCGGGCGGTCCCGTCCTCGCCGTCACCCCGGCGGCCTGGGGGTCCTTCCTCGACTGGGCCGAGTAGGGTTATCAGTAGGAATCACCTGAAAGGGGGCGACATGTCCGCGATCAGGCAGAGCGTCGAGATCTCGCGTCGTCCCGAGGACGTCTTCTCCTATCTGACCGACACCTCCCACATGCCCGAGTGGCAGGAGAGCGCCCTGTCGGTCACCCCGGCCGGAGGCGGCCCCACCGGCGGCCTGGGCTCCCGGGTCATGGTGACCCGGCAGATGGGCCGTCGGCGGATGCCGATGACCATGGAGATGAGCGAGTACGACCCGCCTCGGCGCTTCCGTATGGACGGGATCGACGGCCCTGTCCGGGGCCATGTGCAGGGGACGGTCGAGCCGATCGGCGACGGCGAGCGGTCGCGCGTGACGCTGGACCTGGACTTCGAGTCGCACGGCATCGGGAAGGTGCTCGTGCCGCTGATGGTCCGCCCGCATGTGAAGAAGGAACTGCCGAAGAACGAGCAGCACCTCAAGGACATCCTGGAGGCACGCCCGTAGTCGGCCACAGGGCCCGGGCGCGCTCCGGGCCCCACAGTCGTCGGCGGGCCTACTTCTCGATGGCGATCACCCGCACGCCGGTCCCCCGGTAGCGTTTGGGGTCGGCGCTGAGTACCGGTCGGCCCCGAGGCCACTCCACCGAGGGCTGGGCCAGGTGCACGGCGTGCGCACTGCTCCACTCGTCGCCATGGACGCGCAGGCGCTTGCCGACCGCCGCAGCGCCGGAGAAGTCCAGACCGGTGATGTCCACGGACGGCAGGGCGCCCACGTGTTCCGCGACGCCCGCCCGTTCGCTCTCGGCGGCGGTCAGGGACAGGGCCGGGATGTAGATCCTCAGGGTGGCGTCATTCTCGGCCTCGACGACGAGGCGCGATGCCATGCGGTTGCCGGCGCCGAGCGCCAGCACGGCGGTGTCGTCGAAGACGATCGCGCGCGGCAGCGGGTACTGGTCCTTCTTCACTGGACCTCCCCGACGCGCCCGGAGACCACGTCCGCCCAGAGCTGCTGCCCGGCCGACGCGTCCTGCTCCGTGTAGGGCCCGCCGAGGAAGTGCTCCTCGACGTACGCCTTGGTCTCCTCGCGCCGCTGCGCCAGTTCTTCCTTGGTCGGCGTCGCACCGGCGAGCTGCGCGACCAGGTCGCGCATGGTGATGCCGCGATCCCGGGCGAGCTCCTGGAGACGGTCACGTACCGCCGGGTCAACCTTGATCGTCGTATCTGCCACGGTGACAGTATACCGGCGGTATACCACCTCGGGGCGTTCGAGTGCGATGGTCATGGCACTCCGTTTCTTTTCGATGGACCCGGCCGCCGGTCGGCGGCCGGGAGTTCTCAGCGGCGGCGGCGCAGGACCTGCCGGACCGACGCGCCGCCGCGCAGTGCCGCCGCGACGAACCCGGCGACGGCGGGCGTGGCGGGGGCACAGCGGGTGCAGGAGGCCCCCTCGGGCACCGGCGCGCCGCAGACGCCGCACTCGGGGCGCACGGGGGCCGTGGGGCGCGGTGCGGGCTTCTTGCGGCGGAGACGGTCGGCCACCAGGGCGGCGGGGGCGTGGACGCGAGCGGGCAGGCCGGAGGTGAGCGCCTCGCGGATCAGGGCGTCACTGGCGCCGACCGCCCACCACTCCTCGACGAGGGTCCTCAGCCGTTCCGCCTCGCCCTCCCCGAGGGCGAGCCGTGGATCGCTGCGGCCCAGCGAGGTGAGCAACCGGGCCGCCGGGGAGGGAGGTTCTTTCACCCCCGTCTTTTCTCCCGGAGGGAGCGGGCCAGGAGCGCCGTGGTCCGGGTCGCCGGAGGCCGGGTTTCCGGCCGTTTCGGGCACGGGCGCGGCAGCGGGGCCTGCGGCGGGCGCGGCGGCGGGGCCGGGATGGGAGGCTTCGGGGTCGTACGGGGTGTCGAAGACCTCGTACTCCGTGCGCAGTTGCCCCATGCGGTCGCGGCGCGTCAGGCGGCGCAGATAGCGGGCCTCCTCCAGCTCCCGGAGAGCGGCGCCGATCCGGTCGCGGCCTTCCTTGCGCTGGTCAGAGAGCTTGCGGATGCTCGCCTTGGCGCCGTTCGGAAGGCTGACGAGATAGGCGAGGAGGCCCACCGCGCACCACGAAATGGTGGCATCGCGCAGCAGGGCGTTGCTGAAAGTGGTGAAGGCGCGGGTGGGCGCGGTACGGTAAACACGCATCGGGAGGTAGTGCTCCTGGTGTCGCGCCCCCGGATGTTGGCTCATCGCGGGGGCATTTTCGTTGTCTGTGCCGCGAATCTAGCGGCATGCACAGCGATCACCGCAATCAACAACCGTTGGTCATACAGTCATTCGAAAGCCGGGGGCGGGAAAACCGGTCTCCGGTGCGACCTGCGGTTTTCCAGCGAAAAGGGGTGGCCACCCGCCGGTGGCCACCCCTGTGTCATATGCCGAATTCACCCTTCCGGGTGAGGCTTTAGGAGAGCGCGCCGCGCGCTCCCCACCCTGTGCCGATCTGGACCGTGGAGCCGAAAGTGCCGTCGCCCCTGCCGCTGTTGCGCAGCAGCTTGCCGTTGGTGTCGCGGGACACGAGGTCGAGCTTGCCGTCCCCGTCGACGTCACCCGCGCCGATGATGGCGTCGCGTCCCGCTCCCCAGTCGCTGAAGACCAGGGTCCGCGCGTGGAACGCACCCGTGCCGGTGCTCTTGTACCGCCACAGGTCGCCGGCCGCGTCGCGCGCCAGCAGGTAGGGGTGGCCGTCGCCGGCCAGGTCGCCCGCACCGATCAGGGTGAGGCCGGTCCACTTCCCGGCGATCTTGACGCCGCCCCTGATGCCACCCGCCGCGTTGTCGGCGTACAGGTAGAGGTCGCCCGTGGAGCGCACGCGGGCCAGCAGGTCGGGCCGCCCGTCACCGGTCAGGTCACCGGAGTTGAGCAGCGCGTCGAAGGCGTTGAAGCCCGCACCGATCTTCGCCTTGGGGCTGCCGGGAGCGGGGACACCGCCGCACGTCCCGCTGTGCCGGTAGAGGTCTCCCGCGGTGGTGCGGACGAGGATGTCGTCACAGTCGTCGCCGTCCAGGTCGCCGAACGGCACGACGTGGTTGATCCCGGTCCAGCCGGTGGACGTCGTGGACGTGCCCTTCACCGGCTCGTGGGCGGTGATCCTGTCGCCGGCGCGGGCGAAGACCTCGCCGATGCCGTCGCCGTCGTAGTCGCGGAAGGGCCGGTGGACGTCGGCCACCTGGATGACGCCCGTCCGCACCGCGCGCGGGCCGCTGCCGTCGCCGGGGTCGGCGCTGAGGGTCCACGTGTAGTGGGCGGCGGGCACGGGCTTGCCGTCGGCTCCCCTGCCGTCCCAGGCGAGCGCGACCTGCGCACCCTTGCGGTCACCGGCGACCAGGGTGGCCACGGTGGTACCGGCCGGGTTCTTGATCTCCAGGGTGGCGCGGGTGGCGGGGCGGGTGAGCTGCCAGGCGGCGTGCCAGATGTTGTCCTTGCCGTTGGCCAGGTTCAGCACCGAGGCGTCCACCCGCTCCTCGCTGAACCCGATCGGCGAACGCGGCACGGT
This sequence comes from Streptomyces ficellus, assembly GCF_009739905.1. NCBI lineage: Bacteria > Bacillati > Actinomycetota > Actinomycetes > Kitasatosporales > Streptomycetaceae > Streptomyces > Streptomyces ficellus. Next base: position 3,370,840 of record NZ_CP034279.1, read on the forward strand.
CACCGGCTTGACGTGGATGCGCTCCTGCGCGTCCGTGAACGCCACGTGCCCGCCGAACTTGTCGACCGACCAGTCGGCGTCGGCCGGTACGGAAGCGAAGTCGTTCGTCGTGACGGCCGACGGGACTCCGGTGTGGAAGTCGGTGAGCGTGAGCTTCCCGGCCGCCTTGTCCTTGCGCACCAGGAACCCGTCGCCGAGCTGCGCCTCGCCGAACGGTACGGGCGTGCTCACCCGGCTCTTCTGGTCCCAGACGCCTGCCTTGGCACCCTGGGCGCAGCTCCAGTAGACCCAGCGGCCCACGGCCTGGAGCTCGTTGGGCGTGCAGCCGGAGCCGATGGCGAGGGCGGGCGAGGTGGCCTTCGACTTCATGTCGTACCAGGAGACGGTGCCGGGTGCGGCGGGGTCGGACATCCAGAAGGTGGTGCCCCAGACCGTGGAGGCGGCCTTGCCGTCGAACCGGCGGGTGTTGTTCGGTGCCTGGAGGTCGCCGGCGTACTGAGTGGTGGCGGTGCCGGACGCGACGTACCGGCCGGACCCGCCGGACAGCCGTCCGTACATGCCGGCGGCGTGCGCGCCCGGGGCGGCGAGGACGTCGCTGCCGGTCTGGTGGGCGGACTCGCCGTTGCCGAGGGGGACCAGGGCGTCGACGGTGCCGGGTACCGGCCGGTCCAGCACCCGGTTGCCCGCCGTGGGGGTGCCGGTGAGGGCGAGCGAGTGCTCGTACAGCGCCGGGCTCGATGACCCGTCGGAGGTCGCCCGGTAGTGCAGCGTCCCGGCGCCCAGGGTGAGACCGTCCACGGTCGTCGACGCGGTCGGGACGTCGCTGACCTTGGTGACCTGCGGCGCGCCGTTGGCGTCGAGACTGATCCGGCGGACCGCCCAGTCCGTCGCGCCGGTGCCGCCGGTGACGAGCAGGCTGCCGTCGGGCGCGGCCTGCGGCCGCGCGGCGGAGTGCGCCAGCAGGAAGCGGGGCTGGCCGCCGCCCACGGGGATGGCTTGGAGCCGTACACCCGGCAGATCGGCGTTCCAGGACTCGGGCGTCCAGCCGAACACGATCCAGTCGCCGATCACCGTCTCCCAGCCCCGGAAGAACTGGTATCCGTGCGGCGGCTTCGGGAGCTGCGTCACCACGGGCGTGGCCATCGGGTCGGCGCGCGGCACCGTGCGGAGCTCGTTCGCGTTGTCGCCGCCGTACCGGTCCATCAGGTGCCGGTCACCGAACTGTTCGAGGTCCACGTCCCCGTGGTCGGGCATCTCCCGCAGCTCGGCGGTGGCGTAGTCGACGAGGTACTCCTTCTCGACCGCCCCGTCGGGGCCGGCCAGGAACACCACCGCGCCCTTGCTCGTCAGGTCGTACGCGGTGCCGTCCATCAGCTTGAGGCCCTGGGGCACACCCGTCACCGGCCGCTCGACAGGCCTGCCGTCCTGCATCGTCACGACCGCGAGGGCGGTCAGCGAGCCGTCCGCCGCCGACCGTGCCACCAGGACCGAGTCGGCGGTGAAGCCCTTGGTCCAGCTCGCGCCCTCCGGCACCTCCACCTTCCGCACCCCGCCGGAGCCCAGCGTGGTGACGCTGACCGTCCGGGGCGCGCCCGGGGTCGCGGGGTCGAGGGCGGCGCGCATGCCGCCGTACCCGCTGCCGGTGGCCGTCAGCGGGGTGGTCGCGCCGGTGGCGTACTCCGTCCAGAGGGTGCCGGTGGTGCCCTCCCGCTGGTGCAGGTGACCGGTGGCGCCCGCCTCGACCACGGTGTCGGCGCGCGGCTGGTAGCGCACGGGCGCGGGCAGGACGACCTCGGCGGCCGGGCCGTCCGCCGCGAGCGCCGCGCCCGGGAAGAGCGGCACGAGGGTGCCGGCGAGGGCGACGGACAGGGCGACGGACGCGCCGGAGCGGGTCAGGGCGTGACGTGGCAAGGATCCCCCCAGGAACCTGGATCTCGAAGGGCGGGGAGGTACACGGCAGCGCACTCCGCTGAGCTCTTCGGCCCGGCCCCCGGGCCGTGTCCCCCACCGCAAGAGGGTCGGATCGTAACAGCCGCCCCATCAGCACCGGAACGCTCTTTCGAACGGGCATGACGAAGGGCGGCCACCCGCCGGTGGCCGCCCTCGTGCCGTGGGGGGTTCAGCAGCTCAGGTTGGAGCCCGTCGGGACGCCCAGGATCTGGGTGAAGCGCTGGTAGTTGTTGATCCGGCTCTGGACCTGGGCGGGGTTCTTGCCGTCGCACTCCAGGTAGCCGTTGATGGAGCGGATCGTCTGGCCGAAGCCGGCGCCGTTCACCATGGCGTTGTGGGGGGTCATGGTGCCGGGGCCGTTCTGGGTGTTCCAGTACCAGAGCCCGGTCTTCCAGGCGACTGCCGGCTCGCGCTCGACGCGGTGGGGGTTGTTGAGCAGGTCGATGCCGAGCGCGTCGCCCGCGGCCTTGTAGTTGAAGTTCCAGCTGAGCTGGATCGGGCCGCGGCCGTAGTAGGCGGCCTGGCCGGCCGGGCAGCCGTAGGGCTGAGCGCGGTCGCAGTAGTGCGGGTAGTTGGCGGTGTTCTGCTCGACGACGTGGACCAGGCCGCCGGTCTCGTGGCTGACGTTGGCGAGGAAGGCGGCGGCCTCCTGCTTCTTGACCGTGTCAGTGCCGGTCTTGGCGAAGCCGGGGTAGGCGCTCAGCGCGGCGGTGAGGCCGCTGTAGGTGTAGAAGGAGTTCCGGTTCGGGAACATCTGGTTGAACTGGGCCTCGCTCACGACGAAGCCGGACGGGTCCGGGTCGGGGTTGCCGCCGCCCCCGCCGCACGCGCCCTGGTCGGACCAGACGTCGGCGGAGCCGGGGCGCTCGTTCTGGGTCCACCACTTGGCGAGCCAGTTGCGGCCGTTGTACGAGGCGGTCTTGCCGCCCGTGTAGACGGTGGAGGAGCTCCACGGCGTCGCGCACGCGGCGGCCGACGCGGTGGAGGCGGGGAGGACGACGGCCAGGCCGACGGCCGTGGCGAGAGCGGCGAACAGGGTCAACAGGCGTCGCAACATGGGGGAGTTGCCCTTCCGTGGGAGTGGTCCATACGGAAGCGCGAATGGTCTGCACCTGTCAAGGTCTAGACCAAGATGCGGGGTGGACCAGCTGCACAGCCGCCTGCCCCTCCGTGACGGCTCTGGCATGCTCTTCCCACGTGGAGCCCCTGAGTGCTGAAGACCCTGTCCGGATCGGCCCGTTCCGCCTGCTCGGCCGGCTCGGCTCCGGCGGCATGGGCCGGGTGTACCTGGCCCGGTCGGCCGGTGGCCGCACCGTCGCGGTGAAGGTCGTGCACGCCGAGCTGGCCGCGCAGGACGAGTTCCGGCGCCGCTTCGCCCGCGAGGTCGCCGCGCTGGAGAAGGTCGGGGGCGCCGGCACCGCGCCCGTGCTCGGCTCGGACACCGGGGCCGGGGCGCCCTGGGTCGCCATCGCGTACGTCGCCGGGCCGCCCCTGCGCACCGTGGTCGGCGGCGAGTACGGGCCGCTGCCCCCGGCGTCCGTGCGGTCGCTGGCCGCCGGGCTGGCCGGCGCCCTGGAGCACGTCCACGCCGCCGGGCTGGTCCACCGGGACCTCAAGCCCGCGAACGTCCTGCTCACCGTCGACGGACCGCGCATCATCGACTTCGGCATCGCCCGCGCGGTCGACACCGTCACCGACGGCGGCCTGACCAGTACCGGCGCACTCGTCGGATCACCCGGCTACATGTCGCCCGAACAGGTGCGGGGCGAGCGGCTCACCCCCGCGTCGGACGTGTTCTGCCTCGGCTCCGTCCTCGTCTACGCGGCGACCGGACGTCCCCCCTTCGGTGCCGCGGACAGCGGCGTCCACGCCACGATGTTCCGCATCGCCCACGACGAGCCGGACCTCACCGGGCTGCCCGCCGAACTGGACGAACTCGTGCGCGGCTGCCTCGCCAAGGACCCGGCCGCCCGCCCCACCGCCGCCCACCTGGCCGCGCACGTCGAGGCCGCCGACCCGTGGCTGCCCGCCGGGCTGCTCGCCCAGCTCGGCCGCCTCGCCGCCCGGCTCCTGGACGAGGACGGCGGTCCGGACCAGGAGGGCCCCACCGCCCGCGACGGTGCCACCGGCGCAGAGGGCTCGGCGGCCCGGGACGGCGCCGCGACCGAGGGCCGCACGACCGGGGGTGACGCGAACGGGGGTGACGCGAACGGGGACGCGCCGACCGGGCCGGCCGCCGTGGCGGAACCACCGGGCCGGCCCCGCCCGCGCCCGCGCCGGGGGCGGCGGCGGCTCGTGGCCGGCGTCGTCGCGGTCGTCGCCGCCGCCGCGGTCGCCGTGGCGTACGCGACGGCCGGCCACTGGGACTGGCCGGGCCGACCGGGGGGCGGGACCACCACGGCCGGGGACGAGCAGCCCGGCAACGTCGTCCCCGCCGCGTTCCTCGGCGCCTGGGAGGGCGTCCTCAAGGGCACCGACACCGCCCCGTACGAGACCGCCCGCATCGAGATCACCAAGGGCCGGCCGGGCGACAAGGCGGGGGTGTACGTCCATGTCGCGGGTGAACGGCTCTGCATGGGACGGTCGACGCTCGTCTCGGCGGACGACGACACGATCGTGTTCGGGGAGAGCGACGTGACCACGAGCGTGCCCGCCGGCCGCTGCACGCCCGCCGCGCACCAGAAGCTCACCGTCCGGTCCCCGGACGTCCTCCAGTGGTCGTCGGGCGCCGCGAGCGCCACGTTCCGCAGGGCGCGGTCGGGCCCGGAGGCGGTACCGGCGGCGCTCGTCGGGCACTGGGACGACGTCCCGCACCCGGACGTGGCCGACCCGAACCAGGACCTCTACAGCCACGAGGTGATCATCACGCAGGGCCCGGTCGGAGCGCCGCTCGTCCGGTTCGAGCAGAGCTTCCCGCTGACCGACGAGGAGACCGGCGAGCCGCTGCCCGGCGGCGACACGGTCAACTGCGCCTCGACGGCCGTACTCGGCGGTGCGGGCACCCTGCTGGTCGTCGGCCCGGCGACCCCGGACACCGCCGCCTCCGACCGCGCGTGCTCGCCGTCCGGGGCGTCCAGCAACCTGCGGATCCAGCGCGTCGGCGGCGAGGACCGGCTGCTGCTGTACGGGATGGACGCGGACGGGGAGCCCGGCGAGTTCTCCAAGGAGAAGTGACCGGGCTCCCCGTCCGTACGGCGGCCGACCTGGTTTACAGGAAGGAGTTGATCTCGATCGTCTCGGTACGGCCGGGGCCGACACCGATCGCGGAGATCGGCGCGCCCGACATCTCCTCCAGCGCCTTCACGTAGGCCTGCGCGTTCTTCGGCAGGTCGGAGAAGGTCTTCGCCTTGCTGATGTCCTCGGACCAGCCGGGCAGGTACTCGTAGACCGGCTTCGCGTGGTGGAAGTCCGTCTGCGAGTACGGCAGCTCCTCGACGCGCTTGCCGTCGATCTCGTACGCGACGCAGACCGGGATCTGCTCCCAGCCGGTGAGCACGTCGAGCTTGGTGAGGAAGAAGTCGGTCAGGCCGTTGACGCGGGTGGCGTACCGGGCGATGACCGCGTCGAACCAGCCGCAGCGGCGGTCACGGCCGGTGGTGACGCCCCGCTCGCCGCCGATGCGGCGCAGCGCCTCGCCGTCCTCGTCGAACAGCTCGGTCGGGAACGGGCCGGCGCCCACGCGGGTGGTGTACGCCTTGAGGATGCCGATGACCCGGCTGATCTTCGTGGGGCCGACGCCCGCGCCGGTGCAGGCACCGCCGGAGGTCGGGTTGGAGGAGGTCACGAAGGGGTACGTGCCGTGGTCGACGTCCAGGAGGGTGCCCTGGCCGCCTTCGAAGAGGACGACCTTGCCCTCGTCGATGGCGTTGTTGAGGATCAGGGTCGTGTCGGCGACGAACGGCCTGATCTGCTCCGCGTACTGGAGCATCTCCTCGACGATCCGGCCCGGCTCGATGGCGCGGCGGTTGAAGACCTTGGCGAGGAGCTGGTTCTTCTGCTCCAGCGCCGCCTCGACCTTCTGCTCCAGGATCGACTCGTCGTAGAGGTCCTGGACGCGGATGCCGACGCGGTTGATCTTGTCGGCGTACGTGGGGCCGATGCCGCGCCCGGTCGTGCCGATCTTGCGCTTGCCGAGGAACCGTTCCGTCACCTTGTCGAGGGTGACGTTGTACGGCGTGATCAGGTGAGCGTTACCGCTGATCAGCAGTTTCGACGTGTCGACGCCGCGCTCGTTCAGTCCGCTCAGCTCGGAGAGCAGAACCGCCGGGTCGACGACGACACCGTTTCCGATCACCGGGGTGCACCCCGGCGAGAGGATTCCGGAAGGGAGAAGGTGCAGCGCGTACTTCTGGTCGCCGACGACGACCGTGTGGCCGGCGTTGTTGCCGCCCTGGTAGCGCACCACATAATCAACGGATCCACCGAGGAGGTCGGTGGCCTTTCCCTTGCCCTCGTCACCCCACTGAGCACCGAGCAGCACAAGTGCGGGCACAGGCGTACACCCCTTCCGGGCGGGGCATGTCCAAGGCCAGGGGCAGTACAAACGTCGTACGACGGTGTACGACACGACCTGGGCCGTCGGACCGGGTGCCCCGGAATAGACGAAGCCCCTGGCGCAATAGCGCAAGGGGCTCTTGCACAAAGATGCTACCCGAGGAAGGACCGAGGTGTCGGCTCCCGACCAGCTGCTGGTCGTCATCGACGCGGTAGCGCGCCGGAACGACGGTGAATCCGTACGGATCGCGAGGGACGTGCTCCGCGCCGGGGCGAGCGCGAAGATCTGCCTTCCGGACACTCCGGCGGAGTTCGCCCGGGCCCTCGCGCGGCGGGGTTCGCGCCGGCCGGTGGTCATCGGGGACGACCGGGCGCTGCTGCGGGCGGTGGCCCAGCTGCACCGGGGCCGGGAGCTGGCCGACGGGGCGCTGTCGGTGGTCCCGGTGGGGCCGCGCGGCGCGGTGGAGCTGTCCGGGTCGCTGGGTGTGCCGCTCGGCGCGGTGGCCGCGGCGCGGGCCGTGCTGGAGGGGTCGGCGCGGCGGCTGGACCTGCTGGTCGACGACGGCGACGGCGTGGTGGTGCGGAGCCTGCGGATCCCCGTGGGGCCGGCCGGGCCGGCGGTGGTCGAGCCGCCGTCGGTGTGGGACACCTGCCGGTCGCTGGTGCGGACGCTGGTGCGCCCGGCTCCGTCCGTGCCGGGGATGCGTGCGGCGACGCGGACGCACCGGCTGCGGGTCGAGGCCGACGGGCGGCTGCTGAGCGACGTGGACGACCCGGTCGAGGGCGTGACGGTGCGCTCCCGCGGCGGGGTCGCCGAGGTGGTCGTACGGCCCCGGGCGGCGGAGCCGGTGCGCGTGGAGGCGACGGCGGTCACCGTGTCGGGCGCCGCGTTCCGCTACCGCGCGGACGCGCTGGTCACCGGGCCGGTCGGGACCCGTACGTGGACGCTGCGCCCCGCGGCCTGGTCGCTGACGCTGCCGCAGTCGCTGACGCCGCCGGCGGAGTAGGCCCCGCCCCGGGTCCCCTCCCCGGACCCGCCCCGGACGCCGCTCCTACAGGGCGTCGAGCGGGCCCGTCATGGGGTGGGGCGTGGTGTCGTCGTCCTCGTCGTCGTCCGGGGAGCCGGGGAACATCAGCCAGGCGCTGGCGGTGACCAGGCCCAGGGAGGTCAGGCCCAGGGCGAACTTCAGCAGCCGCATGCCGCCCACCCACCCGTGCGGGGCCCCGAACACGACCCAGAACCCGAGGGCCGCTCCGGAGAGCAGGACGATGACGGCGGCGATACGGCGCAGGACGGTCGACATCCGACCATGATCGCACCGGGCGTCCGGCCGGGTTTCGCGACCCCGGGTTTCGCGACCCCCAGGTTTCGCGATCCCGTTCAGACCTCCACCAGCAGGCCGTCCAGGCCGCGGATCACGAAGCCGGGCCGCCGCTCCGGCTCCTTGGCGAGCCGGAGCGCGGGGGCGCGCTCCAGCAGGGCCGTCATGGAGGCGGCCAGCTCGATCCGGGCCAGCGGGGCGCCGACGCAGTAGTGGATGCCCGCGCCGAAGGAGATGTGCGGGTTGTCCCGGCGGGACAGGTCCAGCGTGTCGGGGCGGTCGAAGGCGTCCGTGTCGCGGTTGGCCGAGCCGAAGAGCAGGGCGACCTCCGCGCCGCGCGGGACGGTCGTGCCGTCGATCTCGATGTCGTCCAGCACCCAGCGCTCGAACAGCTGGAGCGGGGTGTCGTAGCGGAGGAGCTCCTCCACGGCCGTGGGCACCCCGACGTCGCCCGCCCGCAGCGCGGCGAGCTGCTCCGGGTGGCGGAACAGGGTCCACCAGCCGCCCACGGTGGAGTTGACCGTGGCCTCGTGGCCCGCGTTCAGCAGCAGCACACAGGTGGAGATCATCTCCTGCTCGCTGAGCCGGTCGCCCTCGTCGTACGCCGCGATCAGCGCGCTGATCAGGTCGTCGCCCGGGGCCGAGCGCCGCTCGGCGATCAGCTGCCGCAGGTACGCGGAGAACTCGTCCGACGCCCGCACCGCCCGCGCGGCCGTCTCCTCGCCGGGGTTCAGCTCGTACATCCCGCAGATGTCCGCCGACCAGGGCCGCAGCGGCGCCCGGTCGGACTCGGGGATGCCGAGCATCTCGGCGATGACGGCGACCGGCAGCGGCTCGGCGACCGCGCCCAGCAGGTCGCCGCCGCCCTCCGCGACCAGGGCGTCGACCAGCTCGCCGGCCAGCCGCTCGACGTACGGCTTCAGCCGCTCGACCGTGCGCGGGGTGAACGCCTTCGACACCAGGCGCCGGATGCGGGTGTGGTCCGGCGGCTCCAGGTCCAGCATCCCGTGGTCGTTCAGCACGTGGAACGGCTCGTGCGCGGCCGGCGGCGGGGTGCGGCCGAACTCCTCGTGGGTGAAGCGGTGCCGGTACGTCCGCCCCAGCCGGCGGTCCCGCAGCAGCGCCGAGACGTCGGCGTGGCGCGGGACCAGGTACTGGCGGGTCGGCTCGAACCAGTGCACCCGGCCGCGGGCGCGCAGCTCGGCGTAGGCGGGGTACGGGTCGGCGACGAACGCGGGTGACCACGGGTCGAAGTCCATGCGCCCCGACCCTAGAGACCGATCACCCCGGTGTCACCAGCCGTGCCTCGTACGCGAAGACCGCCGCCTGCGTACGGTCCCGCAGGCCCAGCTTCACCAGGATGCGGCTCACATGGGTCTTGATCGTCGACTCGGCGACGACCAGGTGGGAGGCGATCTCGCCGTTCGACAGGCCCTGGGCGATCAGCACCAGCACCTCCGTCTCGCGCTCCGTCAGGTCGCCCACCTGGGCGAGGGCCGGCGGGCGGGACGACTCGGCGGTCTTGGCGAACTCGGTGATCAGGCGCCTGGTGACCGTGGGCGCCAGCAGCGCCTCGCCGCCCGCGACCACCCGTACCCCCTCGGCGAGCTGACGCGCGGAGGCGTCCTTCAGCAGGAAGCCGGACGCGCCGGCGCGCAGCGCCTGGTACACGTACTCGTCGAGGTCGAACGTCGTCAGGACCAGCACCTTCGCGTCGCCGTCGGCGGCGACGATCTCGCGGGTGGCGTCGATGCCGTTCATCTCCGGCATCCGGATGTCCATCAGGACGACGTCCGGGCGCAGCGCCCCGACCTGCCGGACCGCCTCCCTGCCGTTGACGGCCTCGCCGACGACCTCGATGTCGGGCATGGCGTTCAGCAGGACGGAGAAGCCCTCGCGGACCATGCTCTGGTCGTCGACGATCAGTACGCGGATGACGGGGCCGGTCATGACGCCTCCTGCCGCTGTGCCGGGATGAACGCCGCGACCTCGTAGCCGCCGTCGTCCGTCGTCTCCGCCGTCATCTCGCCGTCCAGCATCGCCACCCGCTCCCGCATGCCCGTTATCCCGTGTCCGGCGCCCGGTGAGGGCTTGACGAGGCCTCGCGGCGGCCCGTTCACCACCCGCAGGCCCAGCCCGCCGAGCACGTACGACACCTCCACCTTCGCGGACGCGCCGGGGGCGTGCCGCAGGACGTTGCTCAGCGCCTCCTGGACGATCCGGTACGCGGACAGCTCCACGCCCTGGGGCAGCTCGCGGGCCGCGCCGGTGACCGTGGCGTCCACGGTGAGTCCGGCGTCGCGGACGTTGGCGATCAGGGCGCCGAGGTCGTTGAGCGTCGGCTGCGGCGCGTCCGGCGCCTCGTAGTCCTCGGCCCGTACGACGCCCAGGATGCGGCGCAGCTCGGTCAGCGCGGCCACCGCGTTCTCGCGGATGGTGACGAACGCCTGCTCCAGCTCGGGCGGCGGGTTCTCCACCCGGTAGGGGGCGGCCTCGGCCTGGATGGCGACGACCGACATGTGGTGGGCGACCACGTCGTGCAGCTCGCGGGCGATGGTGGTGCGCTCCTCCAGCAGGGTGCGCCGGGACCGCTCCTGGGCGGTGACGGTCTGCTGGGCGGTGACCTCCTCCTTCGCCGCGCGGCGGGTGTGGAAGACGGTGACGGACAGCAGCACGAAGGCGGAGACGACGAGCAGCGGCCAGGTCGTGCCGCCGCTGCCGCGGCTGAGGACGAGCTCGCAGAAGAAGCCGAACGCGCCGGTCAGCGCCCACATCCAGGCGGCGGTGCGGGGGCGGGTGCGGGCCGCGACCACGGTCATGACGGTGAGCTGGCCCATGAAGCTGGTCGGGGCCCACGGCCAGCCGTCCCAGTAGCCGGACATGATGCTCACGAACGGGGCCGTCGCCAGGGAGAGCCAGAACGCGCCGACGGGCCGGACCAGGGTCAGCAGGATCACGGCGGCCGGGACGATCCCGGTGACGGGCTTCCCCTCCGTGTACCCCACGGACATCACGATCAGGGCCGCCCCCGCCACCAGGGCGTGCGGGAACCAGGCCACGTACTCGCGGACGAACCGCGGCAGCCGCCTGGTCACCGGCCCGTCGGTGCGCATGGGCGCCAGCAGCCGGTAGGCGAACACGTCGTCGAGGAGCTCGCGGCGCATGCCCTGGAACAGGCCGCTGGCCATCCGGTACTCCGGGCTGCGGTTTCTTGTGTCGGTCACGCCATAAACCGTAAGCAACCGCGGGGACGCGGTCGTCACCTTGGATGTGGATCCTTCCGCGTCCCCCTGGAGTACTACGCCGCTGACCAGGGGCGGAACGCGTCGGCGTGTGTCCGGGCCCACTCGGCGAAGGTGCGGGCCGGCCGGCCGGTGACCCGTTCCACGGTGTCGTGGACCGTGCGGCCCTCCACCGGGGTGTCCCCGTACACCTCCAGCAGGAAGTCGATCACGTCCTGCGGGCGGCCCTCCGCCCGCCACTGCTCGACCGCCTCCGCCTCCGACAGCTCCACCAGCCGCACCTGTCGGCCGCGGGCCGCCGCGATCGCGTCGGTCTTGTCCTTGAGGGTGAGCACCTCGGGGCCGGTGACCAGGTACTCCCGGCCCGCGTGGCCGTCCTCGGTGAGGGCGACCGCCGCGACCGCCCCGATGTCCCCCTCGTGGACCATGGCGCTGCGCCGGCCGGTGAAGGGTTCCCGGACCTCGTCGGCCGTCCGGATGCCCTCCGCCCACTCCAGGGCGTTCGCCATGAACTCCACCGGCGTGACCACCGTCCACGGCACGCCGCCCGCCCGCACGGCGTCCTCCAGCGGGGTGGGCCCTCCGCCGTTGAGGACGGTGATCCGCCGCACCCCGGCCTCGCGGGCCAGGTCCACGATGCGCGGGCCGGTCTCCAGCGGGGCGAAGTACTCGCCGCCGAAGGTGATCAGGTGCAGGCCGGTGACCCCGTCGAGGGCGCCGGTGAGGGTGTCGGGGTCGGTCAGGTCGCCGCGTACGACCTCGACGCCGTCGGGGAGGCCGGCCTTCGCGGGGTCGCGGGTCAGGGCGCGGACGGGCCGGCCGAGGCGCAGCAGCTCGGCGACCACCTGGCGGCCGACGGTGCCGGTCGCGCCGGTCACGAGGTTCATACGGTTCGTGCCGCTCTCGCGGTTCTCGCGGTTCGTCATGGAGCCGACGCTACGAACCCTTGCGGTCAGCCTCCGTCCGCGATCACCACGCCAGTTGGGCGATCTCCTCGGCGACCACCGCGCAGGCGTCGGCGGCCGGGTCGATCAGCGGGAAGTGCCCCACTCCGTCCAGCAGCGTCAGCCCGACCGTCTCGCCCGCCCTCGCCGCCGCGTCCACGTACGCCTCGGCGACGGCCTGCGGTACGACGCTGTCCTCCCGGCCCTGCACCACCGCCGTGGCGATCCCGGTCGGCAGCAGCGCCGCGGGGTCGGCGCACTCCGCCCGCGCCGCGAAGCCGGCGTCCCCGCCGAGCAGTTGCCGCACGGCGCCACCGCACACGTCCAGCTCCACCGCACGCTCGAAGTGCGCGATGGGCGCCAGCGCGACCACCCCGCGCAGCGGGGGCGGACCGGCCGGCCGCCACGGCGACCCGGCGGGCAGGACGTGCCGGGCGGCCGCCCACAGCGCCAGGTGCCCGCCCGCCGAGTGGCCGGTGACGACCGTGCGGCGCGTGTCGGCCCCCGGCAGGTGCGTCCGCGCCAGGGCGGGCAGCGCGTCCAGCGCGGCGGCGACGTCGTCGAACGTCTCCGGCCACCGCCCGGCCACGGGGCCGTTCCCCCGGGGTGACGGGATCTCACCGCCGCGCCGGTACTCGACGTTGGCGACGGCGAACCCGCGCCGGGCCAGGTAGTCCACGAAAGGGGTGATGTGCCACCGGTCGTACGGCGCCCGCCACGCCCCGCCGTGCAGCACGACCACGAGAGGTCCGCGACCGCCCCCTCGGGGCGCGTAGAAGTCCACCACCTGGTCCGGGTGGTCGCCGTACGCAGCGGTGGAGTCGGGGTCGACGGCCGGATGCGACAGGGCCGACGCCTCCTCGGCGGCGTCGCGCGCGGCGGGGTCGGGCATGGTGCTCAGCCTTTCGGTGACGAGGCCGGTTCGGCCTGACCTGCGGGGGACCGTATCAGCCCCTGGCGCCCCCGCAGTTCAGGGCCGAACATCAGCCCGCGGGCTCCGAAAGCACGTCCGTCGCCCCGTCCGCCGGCACCTCCGTCACCATGTCCGCCGGTACGTCCGCCAGCACGTCCGCGAGCACCCGCGCCGCGCGCTCCGCGTCCGCGAAGGACACGTACAGCGGGGTGAAACCGAAGCGCAGCACGTCGGGCCGGCGCAGGTCGCCGACGACGCCCCGGGCGATGAGCTCCTTCATCACGGCGTGGGCGTCCGCGCAGCTCAGGCTCACCTGGCTGCCCCGCTCGGCGTGCGCCTCCGGGGTGACCGAGGTGACCCGGCCCGCGGGCACGTAGGCCTCGACACACTCCAGGAAGAAGTCCGTCAGGGCCAGGCTCTTGGCCCGCACCGCCTCGATCGGCACCCCGTCCCACACGTCCAGCGCCGCCTCGAGCGCCAGCATGGACAGGATGTCGGGCGTGCCGACCCGGCCGCGGACCGCGCCTTCCGCCGCCGCGTAACCGGGGGTCATCGCGAAGGGGTCGGCGTGCGAGTTCCAGCCGGGCAGCGGCGAGTCGAAGCCCGCCTGGTGGCGCTCGGCGACGTACAGGAACGCGGGCGCGCCGGGGCCGCCGTTGAGGTACTTGTACGTGCAGCCGACGGCCAGGTCCACGCCGTGCGCGTCCAGCCCGACCGGCAGGGCGCCCGCGCTGTGGCACAGGTCCCACACGGCGAGCGCGCCCGCCGCGTGGACGGCGGCCGTGATGCCCGGCAGGTCGTGCAGCCGGCCCGTGCGGTAGTCGACGTGGTTGACGAGCGCGACGGCCGTGCGCGGACCGACCGCGTCCGCGACCTCGCCGGGGGCCGCTGCCACGAGGCGCTTGCCGGTCAGGCGCGCGGCCGACGCGGCGATGTAGCCGTCCGTGGGGAAGGTGGTGGCGTCCACGACGATCTCGTCCCGGTCCTCGCCGGCCAGCCGCACGGCGCCGACCAGCGCCTTGAAGACGTTGACGCTCGTCGAGTCGCCCACCACCAGCCGGCCGGGTGCCGCGCCGACGAGCGGCGCGATCCGGTCGCCGATCCGTTCCGGCGCGGTCCACCAGCCGCTCTCGTCCCAGGAGCGGATGCGCAGCTCGCCCCATTCGCGGGTGATGACGTCGGCCATGCGGGCCGGTACGTGCCGGGGCAGCGCGCCGAGCGAGTTGCCGTCCAGGTACACCACGCCGTCGTCGAGCGCGAACAGCTCGCGGAGGGCGGCCAGTTGGTCCTGGGCGTCCAGCGCCGCCGCCCTGGAGGCCAGGGTCCCCGGTATGCGCGCCGTTCCGGTCATGAGGTCGTCAGACATGGCTGCGGGCCGTCCACACCTCGGGGAACACGTTCTTGCGGGCCCGCTTCTCCAGCCAGGCCACCCCGGCGGAGCCGGCCGTGCCGGTCTTGGAGCCCATCGCGCGCCGCGTCGCCACCAGGTGGTCGTTGCGCCATCGCCACACCAGCTCGCCCACGTCCGTCAGGGCCTCGCCGAGCCGGACCAGCTCATCGTTCTCGCCGGGGTTCGCGTAGATCCCCGCCCAGACGGCCTCGACCGCCTGCGACGGCTCGTACTTCTGCGACAGGTCCCGCGTGAGGACGCTGTCCGGCACCGGCAGGCCGCGCCGGGCGAGGAGCCGCAGGACCTCGTCGTACAGGCTCGGCTCGTGCAGGGCCTTCTCCAGCTCCGCGTGGACGCGCGGGGCGCCCCGGTGCGGGACCAGCATGGACGCGGACTTGTCGCCGAGCAGGAACTCCATCCGCCGGTACATCGCCGACTGGAACCCGGAGCCCTCGCCGAGCGCGCTGCGGTAGGAGTTGAACTGGGCGGGCGTGAGGCGGGCGAGCGGCTTCCAGGAGGCGTTCAGCGCCTCAAGCTCGCGTGCGGAACGCCCGAGCGCGTCCATCGCCACCGGGATCCGGTCCTCGCGCAGGGCGCGGCTCGCGGTCTCCCACTCGTGGACGATCACGGTGAACCACAGCTCCATGACCTGGGTGGTGACCAGGAAGACCATCTCTCCCGGATCGTCCGAGAGCGGGTGCTGGAGGTGGGTGAGGACGTCCGCCTGGACGTAGTCCTCGTACGGCGTGGTGCCGGTGTACTCCAGGTTCGGGGTGTCCGAACCGGATACAGAGGCATCGGGGGAAGTAGACATCGCTGTCTCCGTCAATGCGTGCTACCGGGTAGCGGTCTGCTCCTTCCATCAGTGGCGGAGCCCCGGTCCCCTCGGGACCCGAGCGTGTGTACGCCCGGTCCCAGTCGCATCATGACACGAGCGGACCATCGATGTACCGGCCGGCGGTGTCATACGGCCACGCATTGGACGTGCAGCCGTCCAGGCCCTTGATCTGCTGCATCATCACCGGTGCGGGCTTCCCCGGGCCGCCGCAGCCCAGGTGCCGGCTGATGCCGAGCTCGTGTCCGACCTCGTGGTTGATGATCAGGTGCCGGTACTCGGCGGGCGGTCCCGCGAAGGTGGGGGAGCCCAGCGTCCAGCGCTTGAGGTTCACCACGACGCCGTCGACGGTCTCGCAGTTCAGCTCGCCGCCCGTGTCGAGGCCCTGCTTCGCGCAGAGGGCGTCGGCGGTCTTCGGGGTGGCGATCCGGATGACGAAGTCGGCGTCCTGCGTGACCAGCTGGAACGAGCCCCGGCCGTGCGCGGCCCAGCCCCTGGGGTGGGCCATGATGCGCTCGATCTCCGCCGCCGCGCCGGTGGGCGAGAGGTCGATGCCGTTCTCGACCTGGACGCTGTAGCGGCGCGGGGTGCCGGAGCCGGTCCTGACGCCGTGGGCCCGGGCGGTGGTGAAGGTGCCGGGACCGGACGACGGGACGCTCGCGGGTGCGCCGGGCTCGTCCCGCCGGGGCGGGGAGTCGCGGTCCGCGCGCGGCGGGGCGACGGGCGCACGGGCGTGGGGCGGCTCGGCGACCGGCTGCCGTGCGGGAGCCCCGGCGTCGGTCGTGGCGTCGGCGGCCCGCCAGTGGGCGAGGGCGGCGCCACCGCCCAGGCAGACGCCCACCAGGGTGAGGGAGGCGAGGACTATCCGGCCCGCCGGTCCACGGCGCCCGCCGCCTCCGCCCCCGCCTCTCGCACCCCGGCGACGACGTCCGCGCGATGCGGCAGCACGCTTGCCCAAGACAGAACCCCGTTTCGATGGTGCGTGCGATCGTACCGGCGACGCACCCCGAAAAGATGCGACCCGCCTCACCCGGAACGGAGGGAACCAGTCCGGGTGGGCGGGCCGTCACGGCGCGGAAAACCCCAGGTCAGCTGAGGGTGTCGGCGGCCAGGGGCGAGGAGTCACGGAGGAACGTGGAGCAGCGCTCGTACTCCTCCTGCTCACCGATCGCCTGCGCGGCGCGGGCCAGCGCGTTCAGGGCGCGGAGGAAGCCGCGGTTCGGCTCATGCTCCCACGGCACCGGGCCGTGGCCCTTCCAGCCGCTGCGGCGCAGGGCGTCCAGACCGCGGTGGTAGCCGGTCCTGGCGTACGCGTACGACTCGACGACCCGGCCGCCGTCGAAGGCGTCGTCGGCGAGCTGGGCCCAGGCCAGCGAGGAGGTGGGGTACTTCGCGGCGACGTCCGCGGGCGCGGCGCCGCTCGCGAGCAGCTCGCGCGGCTCCGGGTCGTCGGGCAGGTGGGTGGGGGGCGGTCCCCCCAGCAGGTTTTCGTGGATACCCATGCCACCAGTGTCACAGGCCCGGCACCGCGTGAGCGATGCCGGGCCCGTGTCGGACGTTCAGGATGGCGCTTCAGACCATCGAGGTGTTACTTCAGCTTGGTGCCGGTCGAGCGCAGCGCCGCGCACGCCTCGGTGACGCGCTTGGCCATGCTCGCCTCGGCGAGCTTGCCCCAGGTGCGCGGGTCGTAGGTCTTCTTGGAGCCGACCTCGCCGTCGACCTTCAGCACACCGTCGTAGTTCTTGAACATGTGGTCCGCGACGGGGCGGGTGAAGGCGTACTGGGTGTCCGTGTCGAGGTTCATCTTCACGACGCCGTTCTCCAGCGCGGTGGCGATCTCCTCGGCCGTGGAGCCGGAGCCGCCGTGGAAGACGAAGTCGAACGGGTCGGCCTTGCCGAAGCGCTCGGCGACGCCCTGCTGGAGGTCCTTGAGCAGCTCGGGGCGGAGCACGACGTTGCCCGGCTTGTAGACGCCGTGGACGTTGCCGAAGGACGCGGCCAGCAGGTAGCGGCCCTTCTCGCCCAGGCCGAGCGCCTCGGCGGTGCGGATGGCGTCGTCGACGGTGGTGTACAGCTCGTCGTTGATCTCGTGGGTGACGCCGTCCTCCTCGCCACCGGTCGGGGTGATCTCGACCTCAAGGATGATCTTGGCGGCGGCGGCCTTCGCGAGCAGCTCCTGGCCGATGGCCAGGTTGTCGGCGAGGGTCTCGGCCGAGCCGTCCCACATGTGCGACTGGAAGAGGGGGTTCTCGCCCTTGGCCACCCGCTCGGCGGAGACGTCGAGCAGCGGACGCACGTAGCCGTCGAGCTTGTCCTTCGGGCAGTGGTCCGTGTGCAGGGCGATGGTGACGTCGTACTTCGCGGCGACGATGTGGGCGAACTCGGCCAGGGCGACCGCACCGGTCACCATGTCCTTGCTGTACTGGCCGCCCAGGAACTCCGCACCACCGGTCGAGATCTGGATGATGCCGTCGCTCTCTGCCTCGGCGAACCCACGCAGGGCGGCGTGCAGGGTCTGCGACGAGGTGACGTTGATGGCCGGGTAGGCGAACTTGCCTGCCTTCGCCCGGTCGAGCATCTCGTTGTAGATCTCGGGGGTTGCGATGGGCATCTGTCCGCTCCTTGTGATCTGCGGTTGCGTTGCGTTGCTGATCCCTGACCTGGGGGCGACGTCATCGTCGCCCCTATCTTTCCAGACTCCTCCGCGGGCTCCACCCCGCCTGCCACAAGGGGCGGACCGTTTCACGTGAAACAGTCCGCCCCCGGGAAAAACCGCTGGTCAAGCCCTATGGGTGCTCAGGCCAGGCCGAGCTCGTCCAGGGCGTAGGCGTACCGGTAGGGCACTCCGGCCGTCTGGCTGATCTTCTCCGCCGCGCCGGTCGCCCGGTCCACGATCGTGGCCACCGCGACGACCTCGGCACCGGCCTCGCGGACCGCCTCCACCGCGGTGAGCGGCGAGCCACCCGTGGTGGAGGTGTCCTCCACGACCAGGACGCGGCGGCCCTTGATGTCCGGGCCCTCGACACGGCGCTGCATGCCGTGCGCCTTGGCGGCCTTGCGTACGACGAAGGCGTCGAGCGTCCGGCCGCGCGCGGCGGAGGCGTGCAGCATCGCGGTCGCGACCGGGTCGGCGCCCAGGGTGAGGCCGCCGACCGCGTCGAAGTCCAGGTCGGCGGTCAGATCGAGCATGACCTGACCGACGAGCGGCGAGGCCACGCCGTCCAGGGTGATCCGGCGCAGGTCGACGTAGTAGTCGGCCTCCAGACCCGAGGAGAGGGTCACCTTGCCGTGCACCACGGCCTTGTCCTTGATCTGCTGGAGCAGATCGGCTCGTACGTCAGTCATGCCCATGAGCTTAAAGCCGCCGCGCTCAGAGCCGCCGCCAGGCGAAGGTCGCGGCGATCTCCAGCGGCTCGATGGGGGTGACCAGGTGCGGAGCGGTGTTGAGGCCGTTCGGCGGGCCCGACTGGGGCTCCACGCAGACCGCGGCCTCCTGCTCGTCGTACACCACGACCCACGGGGCGCGGCTGGTGACCTTCAGCTCCAGCCGACCGGGCCAGGTGAGGGTGACGTCCACCCCGTCGGGCATCCCGAAGCAGTCGTCCCAGGGGCCGGGGGTGGGCGCGATCCGGCGGCCGGTGGGCAGGTGGTCCTCGCCCCGCTCCTCCTGCCACTCGGGCGTGAAGTCGACGCGCACGTCCTCCCCGCCGAGGCTGCGGTTGAACCAGGGGTGCCAGCCGGCCTGGGCGGGAAAGGAGTCTCGTTGCGTCTCGACACCGAGCCGGAGCGTCAGCTCGTCCTCCGTCAGGCCCACGGTCTGGGTGACGCGGCCGGGGTACGGCCAGGGCTCGGCGAGGTCGTAGGTGAACACCGCGTCCGCCTTGTCGGCGGCGGCGGTGCGCCACACGGTGTCCCGTCCGGTGCCGTGGATGGCGTGCGGCGGGGAGTTGAGCGGCATCTGATGCCATGTCGCCCCACTGAGGAACCGGCCGTTCGCGATGCGCCCGCACCAGGGCACCATCGGGAAGCAGCCGTACCTGTCGCCCTGCCGCAGCAGTTCGTCCCCGCCGATACGCAGGCTCTCGATGCGGCATCCGTTGTCCGGACGCACCGTCAACTCGACGTCTCCGGCCGCGAGCCGGACGCTCTGTTCGCTACTGGTCACGCCACCGACACTACTTGCGGCGGCGCAGTGCTCGCCCTACCACCACGGCCGACGCGAGGGCGAGCGCCGCGGCCGGGGCGAGCCAGCGCAGCGTGTCGGTCGTCGACGCGGCCTGCGGGCCGGGCGTGGGCGCGTACCGGCCCCGGGGCGGCGCGTGGTCGACCTCCTCGGCACTCCGCCCGATCATGGTCCGCCGGGCGTGCGCCGCCTCGACACCCGGGTCGGCGAGCGCCTCGTCGGGCAGGTCGGGCACCTCGAACTCGGCGTCGGCGAGCGGGTCGAGCGACGGCGGCGGTACGGGAGCGTCGAACACCGACCCGGCGCTCTCGGCCCCCTGGTCCACCCCGTCGTCGTCGACGTCACCGAGCTCGTCCGTCTCGTCAACGTCATCGACGCCGTCCAGGTCGTCGGCGTCGCGCACCGCTCCGGCGGCGGCCGTCGCGGCGAGCGCCTCGGCGAAACGGTCCAGCAGGCGGTGCGCGGCCGAGACCGCCGCGTCCTCGGGCAGTTCCTTCAGCCGGCCCTCGGCGCTCGTCGTCCCCGTGAAGCGCAGCGTCGTACCACCCTCGACCCTGGACAGACGCACCGTCAGGGTCAGCTTCGCCGAGCCGGTGCCGCGCACCTCCGCGCCCTCACCCTCCACGACGTACGTCTCGTCGTCGCGGGACGCGAGGTGCAGGGCGCCCCGGTAGGTGATCGAGTGCCCGCCGGCCCGCACCTTGAGGCGGCCCGAGAGGGGGCCGGCCGACGCGTCCGCGTCCTGCTGGAACCCGGGTACGCACGGGGCGACCCGCTCGGGGTCGGCCAGCGCGGCGCGCAGGGTCTCCACATCAACCGGAACGAACACCTCATGCTCCATGGAGCCCGAGCCTACCCACGCCCGGCCCTCACGTCTCCCATGTGCACAAGGCCAAAAGGGGTCACTCGCCGTATCTGGGGTGGACCAGCGTCGACGGCGGCAGTCCCGCCGGGCGCGGCCACACCGCCCGGCTCACCCCGTCCACCTCCTCCGGGTCCGGCGGGCCGTGGTCCGGCGCGGCGAGGAAGAAGCCCCAGTCGGCGGGCATCGAGCCGCCGCCCGTCGACCGGTCGGGCCCCGCGCCGAAGCCGGACAGCCGCCCGGTGGCGCGGTAGGGCCGGGTCGTGAAGCCGGCCGACCGCAGCGTGGCGTCCACCGTCCAGAACGTCCGCGGCCGCGACACCATGGGCCCCGCGTGCACCGCGAGACGCCCGCCGTCACCGAGGGCCCGCGAGACCAGGCCGTAGAACTCCGCCGAATACAGCTTGGTGCTGGCGGTGATGGCCGGATCGGGCAGGTCGCAGACCACCACGTCGTACTCCGCGCCGGACGCCACGGCCTCCCGCAGCCGGGCGAACGCGTCCCCGTGCACCACCCGCACCCTCGGGTCGCCATACGCGTGCCCGTTCAGCCGGGTCAGGGCGGGGTCGCGGCGCGCGAGGTCCACCACGCCCGGGTCCAGCTCGACGACCGTCACCGACTCCACGCCGCCGGACCGCAGGACCTCCCGCAGCGCCAGCCCGTCACCGCCGCCCAGCACCAGCACGCGTGCGTGCGGCCCGCGCATCGCGGGGTGCACCAGCGCCCGGTGGTACCGGTGCTCGTCCCGCCCGCTCACCCGCAGCCGCCCGTCCAGGAACAGCTCCACCGGCCCGCCCGGCCCGTCCGTCAGGACCACCTCCTGCACGTCCGTCTGCACCGCGACCCGCACCCGCTCCCCGTACACCGCGCGGCGCACCGAGCGCTCGAAGTCGTCGGCCAGCACCGTCGCGGTCGCGAGCACGGCCAGCACCGCCACGTTGCCGACCACCAGCAGCCACCTCTCCCGCACCGTCAGGTCGCGCCCGAACAGCAGCAGCACCAGCGCCCCGCCCGCCACCGCGTTGACCGCTCCGGTGAGCAGCGCGCTGGTGAGCTGACCCAGCCACGGCAGCAGCAGGAACGGAAAGGCGAGCCCTCCGACGAGCGCCCCCACGTAGTCGGCGGCGAACAGGTCCGCCACCGTCCCGCCCGCGTCCTGCTCGGCGCGCCGCGAGATGCGCTGGATCAGCGTCATCAGCAGCGGCATCTCCGCCCCGATGAGCACCCCGATCGCCAGCGAGAACCCCACCAGCGCGTACCGCGACTCGCCGATCCAGGCGAACGTGGCGTACAGGACGAGGGCCGAGCAGCCGCCGACCAGCGCGAGCGCGGCCTCCAGCAGCCCGAAGCCGACGGCCGCCCGGCAGCGCAAACGTTTCGCGAGGAGCGAGCCCACGCCCATCGCGAACACCATCACCGACAGGACGACGGACGCCTGCTTGACGGAGTCACCGATCAGGTACGAGGCGAGCGCGACCAGCTCCAGTTCGTACACCAGACCGCACGCCGCGCAGATGAAGACCGTGGCCAGCACCAGGAAGCGCCCCGCCCGCTGCCGCCCGGGCGGCGGTGCCATGCCGCCCTGTGCGGGCGGCACGGTGACGGAGACGTGCGGCGCTTCGATCACCCCATAACGCTACGTCACGGGTCGACCACCATTTGTCACCCACAAGGGTGTAACTAGAGGGGTGTGTGCATACGGACGCCCACACTGGTCCTGGTGACCACCAGCTGACCCTCTTGCGGGTAGGCGTGCCATGTGCGCCACCGCACCTGACCCTCCTCACGCCGGGCGAGCATGGCCGTGAAGGCGTGCGGCGAGCCGGGGAACGTACCGGCGAGGCCGTTGGGATGGTCCGCGACGAGCGCGAGCAGTTCCTGGGCACGGCCGGCGAACGCCCCCTTCGGCAGGGTCTCGACGCGCGCGGCGAACTCGTACTCCCACGCGCCGATGCGCTTCGCCACGCCCAGCGGCAGCGGCGTGCTGCTGCCGGGCATACAGGCGACGGTCTCCGAACAACTGCCCCGCTCCTCCTCGAGCAGGACCTGATGAGAGGCGCCGAGGAGCCGGAGCTGGAGGGTGGCGCCGGACAGTTCGAGATCGAGTACGGCCAGTGCGGGCAGCGCCTCCCGGCCCAGCGCCCAGGCCAGGTCGGCGGCGCGGGTGTCGGTGTAGGAGGTCTTGAGCGTCGTGAGCATGGGTCGGCTCCGCAAACAGGGTTTGACGGGTGGACCGGGGGCGTCCCGGAAGATGTTCGGGGGACTGGGGGATCTCCGTCTCGAAATCCACACACGAGGTCCGAGGGCTGGATGTCCTCGACAGCGAGGGAATCATGAACTGCGGATGACTCACAGCTTTTTTACCCAATGTGCCGTGGTTTCCATCCCCTGGGGGGCCTGCCGGTTCAACTGTTCAAAAGGAAACGGCCGATGGGGCGGGCGCCGGGTCAACGAAAGGGCGCCCGGCGGAAGTTCACCGCCGGGCACCCTCCGTGGTCGCGGACCGGCTGCCCCGTGTCAGCTGCCTCCGCCACCACATCCACCGCCGCCCCCGCAGGAGGACGACCCCCCTCCGCAGGACGAGCCGCCCCCGCAGGACGAGCCCCCCGTGGACCCGGCCCACCAGCTGTTGCCGGACCCGCCCCCACGGCGCCGGCTCCTCCCGCCCCCCGCCGCGCCCACCGCGACGAGGAACCCCACCAGGACGATCAGGCCGCCCACGATCAGGACGATCGTCATGTTCATCACCTTCCCCCGTGTCGTTCGTGACTGGGGGATGCCCCCCTCCGCACCCCTCCCAATCGGAATTGAGCAAGTCCAGAGGTTCGCCGGGCGGCGGCCGGGCGCGGGCGGCCGGCCGGAGCACTTGAGGACTCCCCGGCTTGAGCCCAGGATGGCCGCCATGACACGACCGCCGCTCAACCGCCGCCTCGCCGAGTTCGGAACGACGATCTTCGCGGAGATGTCCGCCCTCGCCGTCTCCACCGGCTCGGTCAACCTGGGCCAGGGCTTCCCCGACACCGACGGCCCCGAGGAGATCCGCGAGGCCGCCGTCCGGGCCCTCAGGGACGGCAGGGGCAACCAGTACCCGCCCGGCCCGGGCGTGCCCGAGCTGCGCGACGCCGTCGCGGACCACCAGCGCGAGCGGTACGGCCTGGAGTTCGACCCCGGCACGGAGGTCCTCGTCACCGCGGGCGCCACCGAGGCGATCGCGGCGTCCCTGCTCGCGCTGGTCGAGCCCGGCGACGAGGTGATCGCGCTGGAGCCGTACTACGACTCGTACGCCGCGTGCATCGCCATGGCGGGCGGCACCCGCGTCCCGGTGACCCTGCGCCCGCACGACGGGCGGTTCGTCCTCGACCTCGACGAGCTGCGGGCCGCCGTCACCGACCGCACCCGCCTCCTCCTGCTCAACACCCCGCACAATCCCACCGGCACCGTCCTCACCCGCGAGGAACTGGCCGCGATCGCCGAACTCGCCGTCGAACGCGACCTGCTCGTCGTCACCGACGAGGTGTACGAGCACCTGGTCTTCGACGACGCCGGGCATCTGCCGCTCGCCACGTTCCCCGGCATGCGCGACCGCACGGTCACCATCTCCAGCAGCGGGAAGACCTTCTCGTACACCGGCTGGAAGGTCGGCTGGGTCACCGGCGCGCCCGAGCTGGTCACGGCGGTGCGCTCGGCGAAGCAGTACCTGACGTTCGTCTCCGCCGGGCCGTTCCAGTACGCGATCGCCGAGGCGCTGCGGCTGCCGGAGACGTACTTCGACGGGCTGCGCGCGGACCTGACCGCCAAGCGGGACCTGCTCGCCGACGGGCTGGAGCGGGCGGGCTTCACCGTCTTCCGGCCCCGGGGCACCTACTTCATCACCACCGACATCCGCCCCCTCGGCGAACAGGACGGCATCGCGTTCTGCCGCGCCCTGCCGGAGCGCTGCGGCGTCGTCGCCATCCCGCACGCCGTCTTCTACGACCACCGCGAGCAGGGTGCGCCGTTCGTACGGTTCGCGTTCTGCAAGCGGACCGAGGTGCTCCAGGACGCGGTGAAGCGGCTGGGCACCCTGTAGCCGCTGCGCGGCGCCGTGTCACGGCGACACGCGCGGGGCGGGGTGCCGGGCGGAGGGGACCACCCGGGCGGGCCGCCAGCGGTCGCGGCGGGCGCGGGCGGCGCCGATGGTCGGGGTGAGCCGTCCACGCGCGCACGGAGGTGCACCCTGTCCGCCGAGACCTTCGACCACGTGACCGCCGCCGGAGCCGCCCCTTCCGTACCGGGGTGGCGCGCGGCGCTGTACCGCGCGGCACCGGCGCTGGGCCTGTTCGCCGCCGCCCGGCTCACCGGGATGCTGGTGACGGCGGTGTGGGCCTGGCACACCGGCCGCTCGCCGCGCGCCCTGCTGGCCCTGTCCTGGGACTCGGACTGGTACCTGGGGATCGCCGCGTCCGGCTACGGCACGACCCTGTACTGGCCGGACGGCGTGGTCCAGTCGGACCTGGCGTTCTTCCCGCTCTACCCGGCGCTCGTACGGACGGTGAGCACCGCCCTGCCGGTCGCGGACGGCACGGCGGGGCTGCTGGTGTCCTGGACGGCGGCCGGGGCGGCCGCGTGGGGGATCTTCCTGATCGGCGAGCGGCTGTACGGGCGGGGCGTCGCGACCACGCTGGTGGCGCTGTGGGGCCTGCTGCCGCACTCGATCGTGCTGTCGATGGCGTACACCGAGCCGCTGCTCACGGCGTTCGCCGCCTGGTCGCTGTACGCGGTGCTCACCGGCCGCTGGCTGTGGGCGGGAGCCCTCGCCGCGCTGGCGGGGGCGGCGCGGCCGAACGGGATCGCGGTGGCGGCGGCGGTCGGTGCGGCGGCGCTGTACGCGGCGTACCGCCTCTGGCGGGGCGAGCGGCGGACCGACTGGCGGCTGTGGGCCGGGGCGGCGGTGGCGCCGGTGGGGTGGGTGGGTTACGTGGTGTGGGTGGGGCTACGCAAGGGCGATCCGCTGGGCGGGTACTTCGCGGTACAGGCGGGCTGGACGTCCCGGTTCGACTTCGGCGTGGGGACGTTCGGTTTCCTGCGCACGGTGCTGACCCGGCCGATGGAGCTGGGCTTCACCATGTCACTGCTGATCACCGGGGTGGGCGTGGTGCTGTTCGCCCTGCTGGCCCTGGAGCGGCCACCGCTGCCGGTGCTCGTGTACACGGCGGTGCTGGTGGTGATCGCGGTGGGCGGGTCCGGGTTCTTCGAGTCGAAGCCGCGCTTCCTGCTCCCGGCGTTCCCGCTGCTGGTGCCGGTGGCGTGCGCACTGCGCAGAGCCCGGCCGAGGGCGGCGGCCGTGGTGGTCACCGCCCTGGCCGGGCTGTCGTTCGGCTACGGGACGTACCTGCTGACGCTCGCACCGATGGCGCTGTAGCCCCTGGTGGGGTTCAGACCTCGTCGCCGGGCTTCTCGTCGCCCTCGGTCTCCAGGCCGAACTGCTCGGCCAGCCACTTGTCGAACTCGATCGACGCGCGGACCCAGCTGACCGTCGACTGGACGAAGTGCTCCAGGCTCACGCCCGTGCCGATCAGCATCTGCGCCTCGCCGATGAGCCGCACGGTCGCGCCGCCCTGCTCGTCCTCGTGGAGGTGCGTGTAGACCTTCGGCCACAGGGTGCGGCGGTTCCAGTCGTCGATCGTCTCCAGGATCTGCGCGCGGTTCTCGACCGGGTGCGGGCGGTCGTAGAAGGTCCGCACCGAGAAGACCTGCTGCTCCTCCTCGCCACGGAACATGAAGTACGTGCGGAACTCCTCCCACGGCGCCGCGAGGTCACCCTCGTCGTCGACGACGTACTTCAGCTCCATCTGCTCCAGGAGCTGCTTGACCAGGTCCTGGTCCGGGATGACGGGGCCGGCCGGTCCCGCGCCCGCCTGGGGCTCGGGCTCGGGCTGGCCACCGAAATTCGGAATCGAGCCGGGGTCGATGCTCACCGTGATTTTCCCTTCGAACGATTCCTGCCATCCTCTCCCATCCCCGGCCGGGGCTGGCAACCCGGAACACGGCCGATCCGCTGCGAGCTGACACATCCGGCACGGGGAGGGGAAGCCGGGCGCCCCGCTACCGCGCCGCGCCGACGATCAGGCCGTCCTCGAAGCGGTCCACGCGCACCGTGTCGCCGTCCGTGACCTCGCCCGCGAGGATCTCCTTGGCGAGCCGGTCCCCGATGGCCGTCTGCACCAGGCGGCGCAGCGGGCGGGCGCCGTACGCCGGGTCGAAGCCCTCGGCGGCGAGCCAGTCCAGTGCGGCGGGGGTGACGTCCAGGGTGAGCCGGCGCTCGGCGAGCCGCTTGGCCAGCCGGTCGATCTGGAGGCCCGCGATGTGGGCGAGCTGGTCCCGGTCGAGCGCGGTGAAGACCACGATGTCGTCGAGGCGGTTGAGGAACTCCGGCTTGAAGGACGCCCGGACCGTCTCCAGCACCTGCTCCTTCTTCTGCTCCTCGGCGGCCACCGGGTCCATCAAGAATTGGCTGCCGAGGTTGGAGGTGAGGATGAGGATGGTGTTGCGGAAGTCGACCGTGCGGCCCTGGCCGTCGGTCAGTCGGCCGTCGTCCAGCACCTGGAGCAGGACGTCGAAGACCTCCGGGTGCGCCTTCTCCACCTCGTCCAGCAGCACCACGCTGTACGGGCGGCGGCGCACCGCCTCGGTGAGCTGGCCCCCCTCCTCGTACCCGACGTAGCCGGGAGGGGCGCCGACGAGCCGGGCGACGCTGTGCTTCTCGCCGTACTCGCTCATGTCGATGCGGACCATGGCCCGCTCGTCGTCGAAGAGGAAGTCGGCGAGCGCCTTGGCCAGCTCGGTCTTGCCGACGCCGGTGGGCCCGAGGAAGAGGAACGAGCCGGTGGGCCGGTCGGGGTCGGAGATGCCGGCGCGGGTGCGGCGCACGGCGTCGGAGACCGCCCGTACGGCCTCGGACTGGCCGATCAGCCGGCGGCCGATCTCGTCCTCCATCCGCAGCAGCTTCTGCGTCTCGCCCTCCAGCAGGCGCCCGGCCGGGATGCCGGTCCAGGAGCCGACGACGTCGGCGATGTCGTCGGCGCCGACCTCGTCCTTGACCATCGTGTCCTTCGTGTCCTTCGCGGCCTCCTGCTCGGCCTCGCTGGCCTCCTCCAGCTCCCGCTCCAGGGCCGGGATCTCGCCGTACAGCAGCTTGGAGGCGGTGTCGAAGTCGCCGTCGCGCTGGGCGCGCTCGGCCTGGCCGCGCAGGTCGTCGAGGCGCTCCTTTAGCTCACCGACGCGGTTGAGGCCCTGCTTCTCCTTCTCCCAGCGGGCGGTCAGGCCGCGCAGGTCCTCCTCCTTGTCGGCGAGGTCGCGGCGCAGCTTCTCCAGGCGCTGTACGGAGGCGGGGTCGGACTCGTTCTTCAGCGCCAGTTCCTCCATGCGGAGGCGGTCCACGGCGCGCTGGAGCTCGTCGATCTCCACGGGCGAGGAGTCGATCTCCATCCGGAGCCGGGAGGCGGCCTCGTCGACGAGGTCGATGGCCTTGTCGGGCAGGAACCGGGAGGTGATGTACCGGTCGGACAGGGTCGCGGCGGCGACCAGCGCCGAGTCGGCGATCTGGACCTTGTGGTGGGCCTCGTACCGCCCCTTGAGGCCGCGGAGGATGGCGATGGTGTCCTCGACGGTCGGCTCGGCGACCAGGACCTGCTGGAAGCGGCGCTCCAGGGCGGGGTCCTTCTCGATGCGCTCGCGGTACTCGTCGAGGGTGGTGGCGCCGACCATGCGCAGCTCGCCGCGGGCCAGCATCGGCTTGAGCATGTTGCCGGCGTCCATGGCGGAGTCGCCGCCGGCGCCCGCGCCGACGACCGTGTGGAGCTCGTCGATGAACGTGATGATCTGGCCGTCGCTGTCCTTGATCTCGGACAGGACGGTCTTCAGCCGCTCCTCGAACTCGCCCCGGTACTTGGCGCCCGCGACCATGGCGCCGAGGTCGAGGGCGACCAGGCGCTTGTTCTTCAGGCTCTCGGGGACGTCGCCCTTGACGATGCGCTGGGCGAGGCCCTCGACGACGGCGGTCTTGCCGACGCCGGGCTCGCCGATGAGCACCGGGTTGTTCTTGGTGCGCCGCGACAGGACCTGCACCACGCGGCGGATCTCCTGGTCCCGGCCGATGACCGGGTCGAGCTTGCCCTCGCGGGCGGCGGCGGTGAAGTCCGTGCCGAACTTCTCCAGCGCCTTGTACTGACCCTCCGGGTCCGGTGTGGTCACGCGGCGCCCTCCCCTTGCCTTCTCGAACGCGTCCAGCAGCTTCTTCGCGGTCGCGCCCTGCCGCTCCAGCACCTCGCCGGCCCGGCCGCCCTTGGCCGCGATGCCGATGAGCAGGTGCTCGGTCGACAGGTACTCGTCGCCCAGCTCCTTGGCCCGCTGCGAGGCGTCGGCGATGACGGCGAGCAGCTCCCGGTTGGGCTGCGGCGGGGCGACCGTGGAGCCGGTGACGCTGGGCAGGGCGGCGGTCACGCCCTCGGCGGCGGAGCGCAGGGCGGCCTGGTCCGCGTCGACGGCGGCGAGCAGGTCGACGATGTTCTCGTTGTCCTGGCCCGCGAGCAGCGCGAGCAGCAGGTGCGCGGGGGTCAGGTCCGGGTGTCCCTCGGACACGGCACGGCTGCTGGCGGCGTTCAGCGCGTCACGGCTCTTGTTGGTCAGCTCGGCGTCCACGTGCGGTCTCTCCTCCTCGGTGCAGCGAGTCCCACGACTATGACTCATCGAACGTACGTAAAGTTGAGTCTATTCCACTCAAGATGGTGCGGGATACGTGCCGCCGGTAGGTTCGCGGACATGGCCATCGACCCCCGCGATCCCGGTGACACGTACCTCGGCTTCTGGCGCGAGTACCACATGTGCACCTTGACCACGCCCCGCCCGGACGGCACTCCGCACGTCGTGGCGGTGGGCGTGACGTACGACCCGGAGGGCGGCGAGAGGGGCATCGCCCGGGTGATCACCAACAAGCACAGCCGGAAGGTCGCCAACGTACTGGCCGCGGGTCCGGAGGGGGCGCGGGTGGCGGTGTGCCAGGTGGACAAGGGCCGCTGGGCGACGCTGGAGGGCGTGGCGCGGGTGCGCACCGAGCCCGAGGTCGTCGCGGACGCGGTGGAGCGGTACGCGGCGCGCTACGACCGCACGCCGGCACCGAACCCGGACCGGGTCGTCATCGAGATCGCCCTCACACGGGCGATGGGACGCGCCTGACGCCGGCGGCCTGACGGCGACCGTACGCGGACAGCACAACGGCGCCATCGTGTTCAGGTCCACGATGGCGCCGCTGTGTGGGGGAAGCACCTGAGCGATTTACAACGACGGGGGAATCGCTCAGGCGCTGCGGGGGGTGGCGGTGGTGGTCTCAGGCTCGACGAGCTGGTGGTCACGCTGGTCGAGGTTGACGAAAATCATGCCGTACCGGATGGCGCACCGGACGGGCTGCGGAGCTCCGCGGGGCCGTCGGAGGCATCGGTAGGCTCGGATGTCCTCGTCGTCTCCGCGCGTGATGACGATCGGCTCCCCGAAGAGGGTGACCATCAACGAATCGCCACTGTGCGGCACAGCCGTGACGAGGTCGATGAAATGCCACCCGGACCGGTAAGCGGATGCCATCTCGCGCCGGAAGCGCGAGTCGTCGGGAACGTTCATGCGCCGACGAGGGTCCAGCCGGGGTCGTTCGCCGCCGGGCCCGCCTGCGCGGGCGCGGCGGTCCAGCCCGGGTCGAACGTCTCCGGTCCCGGCCGCGCGGACGCGAGGGTCCAGCCGGGATCCTGTACGGCGGCACCCGACCTGACGGGTGCGGTGGTCCACGAGGGGTCGTTCACCATCAGTCCCGGCGCGGCGGGCGCAGCGGTCCAGCCCGGGTCCTGCGTCGTGATTCCGGTGCCGGGAGCCGCCTGCGAGTCCTGACCCTCGGCCGCCCCCAGAACCCCTACCGCGCCGGCAGCGATGAACGCACTGGCAACCACCGCGCGTATGAGTCTCTTCGTCATCACCGAGCAACCTCACTTGAAGGCAACGTCTCTTTCCAACCCCCGCGGCTACGACGATTGCTCACTCTCCACGCTTCCACCACCTGCGGCAGGCATCATGTTCCTGAGATGCAGGAGCCTGGGGGTGTACAGATGAGCGTAAATCCGGACAAGCCTGGCCACCCCCATTCCCACACAGAGTTGTGCGATGCGGGTTCCGAGCTCTACGCCAACGCCTTGCGCAGTGGACGAATACCCCGGTCAGAGGCGGATGAGGTGCCGTGCCTGCTCGACCTGTCGCTCCTGCACCCCGACCCGGACGACGCCCAGTGGCTCCGTCCCGTGCCGCCCTCCTCCGCGCTGGCCCAACTGCTCCAGCCCATCGAGCGCGAGATCCTGGAGCGTAGACGTCTCACCGTCGAACTGTCCGACGCGTTCGAGCCATTCATGGCCATCAGCGCGCAGAACGCCCCCACCACGCACGCCATCACCGTGCTGGAGGGCCTGAGCCGCATCAACGCCACGCTGGACCGCGTCGTCGCCGGCTGCGAGAAGGAACTGCTCACCGTCCAGCCCGGCGGCGGACGCCCCGCCCACGGCCTGAGCGAGGCCCTGCGCCGCGTCCGGCCCCTGCTCGGCCGGGGCATCCGGATGCGCACGCTCTACCAGCACACCGCCCGGCACACCGAACTGACGCTGACGTACCTGGAACACGTGGGCCCCGAGGTGCAGGTGCGCACCCTGGAGCAGATCATCGACCGGCTGATCATCGTCGACCGCGAAGTCGCCTTCGTCCCCGCCCGCAGCGACCGCCAGGTCGCCCTGGAGCTGCGCCACCCCGGCCTGGTCGCCTACCTCGCCGGGGTCTTCGACCAGTTCTGGCAGCTCGCCGTGCCCATCAACGAGGAGATCCCCTACGACCTGAAGTCCGACGGCATCAGCGGCGTCCAGCGCTCCATCGCCAAACTCCTCGTGGAGGGCCACGTCGACGAGGCCATCGCCCGCCGCCTCGGCATGAACGTCCGCACCTGCCGCGCCCACATCGCCAAGCTCGCCGCCGTCCTCGGCAGCGGGAGCCGCGCACAACTGGGCTACCTCATAGCCCAGTCCGGCATCCTGGAGCAGGACCACTGACCATGCACGACACCTTCCCCGCCGCCCCCGCCGTGGACCTGCGGTCCGCCACCGGCACCCTCGACGTCACGGGCCCCGGCCTCCCGCACGTCCGGCTCGTCCGCGCCGCCGGCACCGAGGCCGACCCGCACATCCCGATCGGCACCCGCGACCCCGCCCTGCTGACGCTCACCGTCGACGGCCGCCCGGTCCCCCTCCGGCCCGCCAAGGGACGGCTCTCACGCCGCTCGTACCGCGTCGACGTCCGGCTCGACGGCACCCGCTACCGGCTCGTGCCCTGTTCGTACGGCGACAGCCGGCTGCTGCGCGACGGCCGCCGGATCGGCGAGCTGGAGTCGTCCGGCGACGGCCGCGTGAGCGCCGACTGGCACGACGACACCGAGCCGCGCCCCCTGGACGTCGCCATCGGCACCGCCCTCGCCGCCGCCTTCGGCACGGGCGCCCAGCCGCTGTGGGAGGCGACGCTGGACATGGTGACGGAGTTCTTCTAGGGCGTGTTTCGAAAGTAGCGTCGTCCGCCCGGAGGGCGGGGCCGGGGGCGTCTGGGGCGTGCGATCGCAAGGCGGAGGTCGGAGAGCGCAGCGGGCTGCGCCGACGGCCGACAACGCCGCGAGGGTGCGTGCCAGGCGTTCCCGGCCAGACGGGACTTTCGAAACACGCCCTAGCGGTCCTGAGCAGGGCGCCAGGGGGTGACCTCGACGCGGCCGGTGTTTCCGAGGTCCAGCGGGCCGCCGTCCTGCGGGGCGGCCGTCTGGGCGGCCGCGCCGGGCGCGGGGGTGACCCTGACGTAGGCGCCGTTCGTCGCCACCACGTCGGTGCGGGTCACCGTGTTGCGCCAGACCACCGAGGCGGTCGCCCGGGCGCCGGGTGCGAGGACGAACACCGAGGGCTTGGTGGTGGTGTCCACGTCCGAACCGCGCACGACGGTGACGTCCAGCTTCTCCCGCTCCTCGCCGAGCACGTCGAGCGCGGGGTACCCACTCACCTCGAACGGCCTCGTTCCGCAGTTGTGCAGGGTCAGGCCCATCGCCCGCAGCCCCATGGCGGCCTCGGTCATCCCCGTCCCGACGCGCACCCCGGAGACGGGGCAGTCCGCCTCCTCCGCCGCCCGGGACCCCGGGCTCGCGGGACCCGGGCTCGCGGTGATCCGCTCCGGCAGCGGCGCGTCACCCGTCTCGTCGTCGCAGCCGCCCACCGCGAGCACGGCCACGGCCGCCATGAGCACCGCCCCGGCGCGCAGCCGGCCGTGCGAGGCCCCCCATGTCATACGCATCCCGGGATCATCGCACGCCCGTACGACGACGAAAGGCCCCCTCCGCCGCGAACGGAAGGGGCCCCTCCAGGGTGTCAGGTGTGCTCGCCGCGCTTCTTCGGCGGGCGCCACACCACCAGCGCGCTCGCCTGCTGGACCTCCTGGTACGGCACCAGGTCCCGCCGGTACGAGGCGTGCACCTGCGCCTCCCGCTGCCGCATCGCCGCCGCCGCGCCGTCGACCGCCGCCGACAGCTCCGCGATCCGCGACTGGAGGGCGGCGACCTGGTTCTCCAGCTCGATGATCCGCTTGATGCCCGCCAGGTTGATGCCCTCGTCCTGCGACAACTGCTGCACCTGCCGCAGCAGTTCGATGTCACGGGCCGAGTAACGCCTGCCCCGCCCCGCCGTACGGTCCGGCGACACCAGGCCCAGCCGGTCGTACTGACGCAGCGTCTGCGGATGCAGGCCGCTCAGCTGGGCCGCCACCGAGATGACGTACACCGGTGTCTCTTCGGTCAGCTCGTACGGATTGCGACGGCGTCCGTCCATCTCAAGCCCCCTTCGCGGCCTGGAACAGCTCGGCCCGCGGGTCCTCACCCGCCGTGGCCTCCCGGTACGTTTCGAGCGCCTCGCGCGCCTTGTCGCCCAGGTCCACGGGCACGGCCACCTCGACGGTGACCAGCAGGTCCCCGCGCGTGCCGTCCTTGCGGACCGCCCCCTTGCCGCGGGCGCGCATCGTCCGGCCGTTGGGCGTGCCGGCCGGGATCTTCAGCGTGACCGGGGGCCCGCCGAGGGTCGGCACCCTGATCTCGCCGCCGAGCGCCGCCTCGTCGAACGTGACGGGCACCGTGACGGTCAGGTTGTCGCCCTTACGGCCGAAGACCGGGTGGGAGTCGACGTGCACCACCACGTACAGGTCACCGGCGGGGCCGCCCCGCTCGCCGGGCGCGCCCTTGCCGCGCAGCCGGATGCGCTGCCCGTCGGAGACGCCCGCGGGGATGCGGACCTGCATGGTGCGGGACGACTTGGCGCGGCCGCTGCCGTGGCAGACCTCGCACGGGTCCTGGGCGATGAGCCCGCGTCCCCGGCAGTCCACGCACGGGTCGGTCAGCGAGAAGGAGCCGCTGCCGCCGCGCGAGACCTGGCCGGTGCCGACGCAGGTGGGGCACACGCGCGGTGTGCCGTTCTTGTCGCCGGTGCCCGAACAGGCCTTGCAGGGCTGCTGGCTGGACATCCGCAGCGGGACCGTGGCCCCGTCCACCGCCTCGGTGAAGCTGAGCGTCACCTCGGACTCGACGTCCTGGCCGCGGCGCGGCTGCGTGCGGCTGCCCGTGGTGCCGCCCCGGTTGAACAGGCCGCCGAAGACGTCCCCGAGGCCGCCGCCGAAGCCACCGGCGCCGCCCGCCGTGCCGGCCCCGCCCTGGGCGCCCCCGAAGAGGTCGCCCAGGTCGAAGTTGAACGTTCCGCCGGCTCCGCCACCGGGACCGGCGCGGAAGCCGCCGTTGCCGAACAGGGCACGGGCGTCGTCGTACTCCTTGCGCTTCTTGGCGTCGCCGAGGACGTCGTTCGCCTCGGAGATCTCCTTGAAGCGCGCCTCGGCGCCCGCGTCACCCTTGTTGGCGTCCGGGTGGAACTCGCGGGCGAGCTTCCGGTACGCCTTCTTGATCTCGGCCTCGGTGGCGTCCTTGGGGACGCCGAGAACCTTGTAGTAGTCCTTCTCCACGAAGTCCTTCGTGCTCATCGACGTCCCTCCTTCCGGTCACCGGTCATGGTCCGTGCGTCAGCCCTCGTCGGGGCCACCGCTCTCCTCGTCGGCCGCCTTCGGCTCCTCCTTGGACGCCCCTCCGGCCTGCGCGGCCGGCGTGGCGCCCGGCTGGGGCTCGGCCACCGCGACCCGGGCGGGCCGGATGGTCCGCTCGCCGATGCGGTACCCCGGCTGGAGGATCGCGACGCAGGTCGTCTCGGTGACGTCCGGCGCGTAGCTGTGCATCAGGGCCTCGTGGATCGTCGGGTCGAAGGGCTCGCCCTCCTTGCCGAACTGCTGGAGGCCCATCTTCGCGGCGACGGTCTCCAGCGATTCGGCCACCGACTTGAAGCCGCCGACCAGCTCGCCGTGCTCGCGGGCGCGGCCGATGTCGTCGAGCACCGGCAGCAGCTCCGTCAGGAGGCTCGCGACGGCGATCTCCTTGACGGTGACCCGGTCGCGCTCGACCCGGCGGCGGTAGTTCTGGTACTCGGCCTGGAGCCGCTGGAGGTCCGCGGTGCGCTCACCGAGCGCGGAGCGGGCCTGGTCCAGCTGGGCCGTCAGGCCGGCGACGGTAGCGGTCGCGTCCCCTGCCGGGGCCGCCGGGCCCTCCTCCGCGGGGTTCGCGGAAGGAGTGGCACCGGCGGGCTCGGCGGCGTCGTCGGGCGTGGCGCCGGAGGGGACGTCGGGCTTCTCCTCGAAGCCCGGGGTCTCCTCCGTCATGCGGCCCCCTTCGGCTTCTCGTCGTCGACGATCTCGGCGTCAACCACGTCGTCGTCGGCGGCGGCACCCTGGGCGGCGCCCGGGGCGTCACCCTCGGCACCGGCGGCTCCGCCCGCGGCCTGGGCGTCCGCGTACATGGCCTGGCCGAGCTTCTGCGAGACGGCCGCGACCTTCTCGGTGGCGGTGCGGATCTCGGCGGTGTCCTCGCCCTTCAGCTTCTCCTTGAGCTCGTTCACCGCCGTCTCGACCTCGGTCTTGACGTCGCCCGGAACCTTGTCCTCGTTGTCCTTGAGGAACTTCTCCGTCTGGTAGACGAGCTGCTCGCCCTGGTTGCGGCTCTCGGCGGCCTCGCGGCGCTTGTGGTCCTCCTCCGCGTACCGCTCGGCCTCCTCACGCATCCGGTCGACCTCGTCCTTCGGCAGCGAGGAGCCGCCGGTGACGGTCATCTTCTGCTCCTTGCCCGTGCCCAGGTCCTTCGCGGTCACGTGCATGATGCCGTTGGCGTCGATGTCGAAGGCGACCTCGATCTGCGGGACGCCGCGCGGGGCCGGCGGGAGGCCGGTCAGCTCGAACATGCCGAGCTTCTTGTTGTACGCCGCGATCTCGCGCTCGCCCTGGTAGACCTGGATCTGCACGGACGGCTGGTTGTCCTCGGCCGTGGTGAAGATCTCGGACCGCTTGGTCGGGATCGTGGTGTTGCGCTCGATGAGCTTGGTCATGATGCCGCCCTTGGTCTCGATGCCGAGGGACAGCGGGGTCACGTCGAGGAGCAGGACGTCCTTGACCTCGCCCTTGAGGACACCGGCCTGGAGCACGGCGCCGATGGCGACGACCTCGTCCGGGTTGACGCCCTTGTTGGCCTCGCGGCCACCGGTCAGCTCCTTGACGAGCTCGGCGACGGCCGGCATACGGGTGGAGCCACCGACGAGGACCACGTGGTCGATCTCGGAGAGCTGGATGCCCGCGTCCTTGATCACGTTGTGGAACGGCGTCTTGCAGCGCTCCAGCAGGTCCGAGGTCAGCTGCTGGAACTGGGCGCGCGTGAGCTTCTCGTCCAGGTGCAGCGGGCCCTCGGCGGAGGCCGTGATGTAGGGCAGGTTGATCGAGGTCTCGGTGGACGAGGACAGCTCGATCTTGGCCTTCTCGGCGGCCTCGCGGAGGCGCTGGAGGGCCATCTTGTCCTTGGACAGGTCCACGCCGTGGCCGGACTGGAACTGCTTGACCAAGTAGTCGACGACGCGCTGGTCCCAGTCGTCACCACCGAGGTGGTTGTCACCGTTGGTGGCCTTCACCTCGACGACGCCGTCGCCGATCTCCAGCAGCGAGACGTCGAAGGTGCCGCCACCGAGGTCGAAGACCAGGATCGTCTGGTCGTCCTTGTCGAGGCCGTACGCCAGGGCGGCGGCCGTCGGCTCGTTGACGATGCGCAGGACGTTGAGGCCCGCGATCTCGCCGGCCTCCTTGGTGGCCTGGCGCTCGGAGTCGTTGAAGTACGCCGGGACGGTGATCACCGCGTCGGTGACCTTCTCGCCCAGGTAGGCCTCGGCGTCGCGCTTCAGCTTCTGCAGGATGAAGGCGCTGATCTGCTGCGGGTTGAAGTTCTTCCCGTCGAGTTCGATCTTCCAGTCGGTGCCCATGTGACGCTTCACGGACCGGATGGTCCGGTCGACGTTCGTGACCGCCTGGCGCTTGGCCACCTCGCCGACGAGCACCTCGCCGTTCTTGGCAAAGGCGACGACGGACGGCGTGGTCCTGGCACCCTCGGCGTTGGTGATGACGGTGGGCTCGCCGCCTTCCAGAACGCTGACGACGGAGTTAGTCGTGCCCAGGTCGATGCCGACCGCACGTGCCATTTTCGATTCCTCCAGCTGACTTGAGTGGAACAGGCTCAAGGATGCATGACGCCCGGACGTGAGTCAACAGGCTTGAGTCGTGGTCGCTCAACTTCACTGCCTGGGGCCGTGGCAGCATCCCGGCGCACGGCGCCCGCGCGGCGCGGCACGACCCGCCGCGTACCCGCGAACCACTACCACCTCACACACAACCGTGCGATCGTTCAAACAACGAAGCAAAAGCCGCATGAGTTGCCAAGAGCGGCAAAATCGCCATCCTTCGCAAAGTCGTCAGGTGTGTGTCCCATGCGCCCCTCCCCACTCCCCCGCTCCCCACACCCCAAGCGCATCCTCGATCTGACCCTCGGCACGGCCCTGCTCGCCCTGGTGGCCCCGCTGCTCCTCGCGGGCGCCCTGGTGACGGCCCTGAGACGGCCCCCCGGCGGGGTCTTCGTACGCGAGACGAGAACCGGCCTCGACGGCCACCCCTTCACCCTGCGCCACCTGCCCGTCCGCCGATTCCGGCTGGACGTGCTCTCGTGCCTGCCGCATGTCGTGCGCGGCGAGATGTCGCTGGTCGGCCCGGCCCCGCTGCCGCCGGGCGCCCCCGGCGCCGACAGCCCCTGGCGCCGGAGCGTGAGACCGGGGCTGACCGGCCCGGCGCAGCTCCGCCGCGCCTCCGCGCTGCCGTGGGACGAGCCGCTGCTGCTGGACCAGCACTACGTGGAGCACCAGTGGATCGGCCTGGATCTCGCCCTGCTGCTGGGGACTGCGCGGGCGCTGCGGGCCGTGCCCGGTCAGGCTCACCTGAGCGACGCAGATCACCGCCTGCGCGGCTACAGTGCGGCGGGATAACTGGGTACGCTCAGCACGGACTGAATAAGTTACCGCTTAGTAGTGCCCCAAGCTCTCCCACCCTCGCAGGCCCGAGGAGCCTCCATGCAACTCGCCGCGATCATTGTGTCGCTGACCCTGACCGTGGTCGGCGTTGCGCTGCTCGCCCGCGCCATCGGCCAGTTCGTCCGGTACTTCAAGCTGGGCCAGCCCGTCCCCGCCGGCACCCGGACCGACAACCCCTACCAGCGCAGCGTCACCCTGGTCAGGGAGTTCCTCGGTCACACGCGGATGAACCGCTGGGGCATCGTGGGCATCGCCCACTGGTTCGTGGCCGTCGGCTTCCTGACGCTGCCGCCGACGATCGTCACCGCCTACGGCCAGCTGTTCCAGGCCGACTGGACGCTGCCGGTCCTCGGCGGTTTCCTGCCGTACGAGCTCTACATCGAGTTCATCGGCGCGATGACCACCCTCGGCATCGGCGTGCTGATCGTCATCCGCCTGCTGAACCTCCCCTCGCGCCCCGGCCGCAAGTCGCGGTTCGCCGGCTCCAAGATGGGCCAGGCGTACTTCGTCGAGTACGTCATCCTCACCATCGGCCTGGCCATCTACGTGCTGCGCGGCCTGGAGGGCGCCCTGCATCACGTCGACCACTACGAGCCGGCGTACTTCGCCTCGTACCCGCTGGTCCTGGCGTTCAAGGGCCTCAGCGTCGGCGCGCTGCAGAACCTGGTCTACCTCTTCGCGATGATCAAGCTGAGCACGACCATGATCTGGATGATCACGGTCTCGCTCAACACCAACATGGGTGTGGCCTGGCACCGCTTCCTCGGCTTCCCGAACATCTGGTTCAAGCGCAACGCCGACGGCTCCACCGCCCTCGGCGCGCTCCAGCCGATGACCACCGCCGGCAAGGAGATCGACTGGGAGGACCCGGCGGAGGACGCCGTCTTCGGCGTCTCCCAGGTCGAGCAGTTCTCCTGGAAGGGCATCCTCGACTTCTCCACCTGCACCGAGTGCGGCCGCTGCCAGTCGCAGTGCCCCGCCTGGAACACCGGCAAGCCGCTCTCCCCCAAGCTGCTGATCATGTCGCTGCGCGACCACGCGCACGCCAAGGCCCCGTACCTGCTGGCCGGTGGCGGCAAGACCATGGAGGGCGACGAGAAGGCCTCCGAGGAGCAGCTGAAGGACGTCCCGGCCGCCGCCCTCGCCGAGGCCGAGCGCCCGCTGATCGGCACGCTGGAGGAGAACGGCGTCATCGACCCGGACGTGCTGTGGTCCTGCACCACCTGCGGCGCGTGCGTGGAGCAGTGCCCGGTCGACATCGAGCACGTCGACCACATCGTCGACATGCGCCGCTACCAGGTGATGATCGAGTCCGCGTTCCCGTCCGAGGCGGGCACGATGCTCAAGAACCTGGAGAAGAAGGGCAACCCCTGGGGGCTGGCCAAGAAGCAGCGCGTCGAGTGGACCAAGGAGGTCGACTTCGAGGTCCCGATCGTCGGCAAGGACGTCGAGGACCTCACCGAGGTCGACTACCTGTACTGGGTCGGCTGCGCCGGCGCCCTGGAGGACCGGGCCAAGAAGACCACCAAGGCCTTCGCGGAACTGCTGCACATGGCGGGCGTCAAGTTCGCGATCATGGGCGGCGAGGAGAAGTGCACCGGTGACTCGCCGCGCCGCCTGGGCAACGAGCCGCTGTTCCAGCAGCTCGGCCAGGAGAACGTGGCGATGCTGAACATGGCGTTCGGCGAGGATGACGAGGACGAGTCGACGAAGAAGCCGAAGTCGGCCAAGAAGATCGTCGCGACCTGCCCGCACTGCTTCAACACGATCGCGAACGAGTACCCGCAGCTCGGCGGCGAGTTCGAGGTCATCCACCACACCCAGCTGCTCCAGCACCTCATCGACGAGGGCAAGCTGGTTCCGGTGACGCCGGTCGACGGCCTGATCACGTACCACGACCCGTGCTACCTGGGCCGCCACAACAAGGTCTACACGCCGCCGCGCGAGATCATGTCGGCCGTCCCGGGCCTGCGCCAGCAGGAGATGCACCGCCACAAGGAGCGGGGCTTCTGCTGCGGCGCCGGTGGCGCGCGGATGTGGATGGAGGAGCGGATCGGCAAGCGCATCAACACCGAGCGCGTCGACGAGGCCCTGTCCCTCAACCCGGACATCGTCTCCACCGCCTGCCCCTTCTGCCTCGTGATGCTCACGGACTCCGTGAACGGCAAGAAGAACGACGGCAAGGCGAAGGAGACCCTCCAGGTCGTGGACGTCGCCCAGCTCCTGCTGGACTCGGTCAAGACCCCGGTCGAGCCGACGCCGGCGGAGGACGCGGACGCGGAGCCCGAGCCGGTGAAGTAGTTCCGGAGGTACGTCACCGAAACGGCCGGACCTGCCCCGAGGGGGCGGGTCCGGCCGTTCGCGTACACCCTGCCGGGCCCGCAGGAAGCCTCCGGGGAGCCCCCTTAGGGGATGTCACAGCTCCGCAGCAAAGGCGCCCCGTCTCCGGGCCCCGTCCACGGGAGACGCCGGGACCGGGTACGTTCGATGACGTGGCTGGATTCAGGATCGGACGCGGCCGGAGCAACCGCACCCCGCAACAACAACCGCAGCAGGCGCCGTACGGCGGGCCCGCGGCGCCGCCCCCGTACGGGCAACCGCAGGCGCGGTGGCCCCAGGGGCAGCAGGCGTACCCGCAGGGGCAGCAGCAGCCGTACGGCGAGCCGGAGTACTTCGGCGACCCCTACGCGCAGGCGCACCCCGCTCCCCCGCACGACCCGTACGCCGCGAACAACCCGGGTCACACCCGGGCGTTCAGCATCCACGACGAGGCGTACGCGGGCGACGGCGCCCCGTACGAGGGCGGCGGCACCACCTACCAGGCGGGCGCCACCCACGCCCCGGCGGGCCCGCGCCTGCACTGGAAGCAGCTGCTCAACGGCATCGTCATGCGCCCGGGCCCCACGTTCTTCCAGATGCGCGACCACGCCGTCTGGGGCCCCGCGCTGGTGATCACCTTCCTCTACGGCCTGCTGGCCCTCTTCGGGTTCGACCAGGCCCGCGAGGACGCGATCAACGCCACGCTGTCGACGGCCGTCCCGTACGTCCTGGTGACCGGCGCCATGTTCGTCGTCGGTGGCCTCATCCTCGGCGCGGTCACCCACACGCTGGCCCGCCAGCTGGGCGGCGACGGCGCCTGGCAGCCGACGGTCGGCCTCTCGATGCTGATCATGTCGATGACGGACGCCCCGCGCCTGCTCTTCGCCCTGTTCCTCGGCGGCGAGAACACCTTCGTGCAGATCGTCGGCTGGTTGTCCTGGCTGGCGGCGGCGGCGCTGTTCACGTCGATGGTGAGCAAGTCGCACGACCTGCCGTGGCCGAAGGCCCTGGGCGCGTCGGCGATCCAGCTGGTGGCGCTGCTGTCGCTGCTGAAGCTGGGCACGATCTGACGCCCGACGCACGAGGAAGGCCCCCGCACCAGGCGGGGGCCTTTCTCGTGATGTCCGCGTACGTCAGGCGTCCAGAACCTGCCCGGACCGCTGCACGACGGGCTTCTCGACGCTC
The DNA here is from genome assembly GCF_009739905.1 of Streptomyces ficellus. Lineage (NCBI taxonomy): Bacteria > Bacillati > Actinomycetota > Actinomycetes > Kitasatosporales > Streptomycetaceae > Streptomyces > Streptomyces ficellus. The sequence goes on from NZ_CP034279.1 coordinate 3,412,040, forward strand.
CACGGGAAGTTGATCCACTCGTCGGTGCGCTTCCAGACGTACTCGCACTTCACCAGCGAGTGCGACTTCTCGTAGATCACTGCGCTGCGCACCTCGGCGACGTTGCCGAGGCAGAAGTCGTGCACCAGCTTCAGCGTCTTGCCGGTGTCGGCGACGTCGTCGGCGATCAGCACCTTCTTGTCGCTGAAGTCGATCGCGTTGGGCACCGGCGCCAGCATGACCGGCATCTCCAGCGTGGTCCCGACGCCGGTGTAGAACTCGACGTTGACCAGGTGGATGTTCTTGCAGTCCAGCGCGTACGCCAGGCCGCCGGCCACGAACACCCCGCCGCGCGCGATGCTCAGCACGATGTCGGGCTCGTACCCGTCGTCCGCGATGGTCTGCGCGAGCTCGCGGATCGCGGTCCCGAACTTCTCGTAGGTCAGGTTCTCCCGTACGTCACTCATGCTCACACCTGCGTCCGATGGAAGTTCTGGAAGGACCGCGAGGCGGTCGGCCCCCGCTGCCCCTGATAGCGCGATCCGTACTTCTCGGAGCCGTAGGGGAACTCCGCCGGCGAGCTGAGCCGGAACATGCACAGCTGCCCGATCTTCATGCCCGGCCACAGCTTGATCGGCAGCGTGGCGAGGTTCGACAGCTCCAGCGTCACGTGCCCGGAGAACCCGGGGTCGATGAACCCGGCCGTCGAGTGCGTCACCAGCCCGAGCCGCCCCAGCGAACTCTTCCCCTCCAGCCGGGAGGCGATGTCGTCGGGGAGGCTGATCACCTCGTACGTCGACGCCAGCACGAACTCACCCGGGTGCAGGATGAACGCCTCGTCGCCCGGCGGCTCGATCAGCCGCGTCAGGTCCGCCTGCTCGACCGCGGGGTCGATGTGCGGGTACCGGTGGTTCTCGAACACCCGGAAGTAGCGGTCCAGCCGCACGTCGATGCTCGAGGGCTGCACCATGGAGTCGTCGTACGGGTCGATGCGTACCCGCCCGGCGTCGATCTCGGCCCGGATGTCCTTGTCTGAGAGAAGCACGTCCCGAGGATACGCAGAGCGCGCGGGCCCGCCCCAATCGGACAGCCCCGCGCGCACTCCCGTACCCGCCGTACCCGCGCTACCGCCGCTGCGCCCCCACGGGCACGGCCTGCCGCAACCGCGCACACCGCGGACACCGCAACAGCCGCCCGGGCCCGATCCGGCCGGCCCCGAGCTGCTGCATCGGGAACGAAGCGGTACTGAACACGTGCCCCTCGGCACAGCGGACGGCGACGGCGCGCTCCATGGAGTCCAAGTCCATCAAGTCCCTTCCCCAATGATGCGTGGACGAGAAAGCCACATTAGGGGATCAACGGGACACCACTCCACGCGGCACTCCGCCCCCACACCGTACGCCCCAACTCCCCCCACCCGCACACCGATCCGTCCCCCACACAGCACAAAGACCCCGCGGCGCGATACACCGGGGGCCGACGGATGGGGTACAGTGAGCGACGGTACGACGCCGGTTCACATGGACCGGTCCGTCTTACGCGGGTGTAGTTTAATGGTAGAACATGAGCTTCCCAAGCTCAGAGCGCGGGTTCGATTCCCGTCACCCGCTCCAAGGTAAAGCCCCAGGTCAGAGACCTGGGGCTTCGTCGTTGTCTAGACCTCTTGGGGGCCGCGTGCCATTCGCGTGCCATACCGGACCTCGCGCGGAGTCAGGGCGGGGGCCGATCGGTCCAGATCGCTCGTATCGGGAACGGCGAACTCGGGGGGAGAACGGGCGCACAGCATGGGCAGAAGTCCATCCCGCTGCTCGCGCGATTGAGTGATGATGGCGCCGTGATCGTGGACCTGAGCAACTACGAGCTGGTGTGGCCGACATCGCTTTTCGTGTCGGAGGGGGAACGCATCCTGAGGACCAAGGGCTCCCGTTCCTCATGGGAAGAGCGCGTGGAGTGGCTCCTCACTGAGGCCCTGGTCGGATCGACAGCCGTTGCGGACTTCCAGGAAGTCGAGACCCCCCACGGCGGCTGGGGCTCCACGAGGGAAAGCCGGTACAGGGGAGACACCCGGGAGGACTGGTTCGAGGAACTCATCAGCCGAGCTTCGGAGATCCGACCCGCAGTCGCGCCCCGACCGTACTGGCCTCAGTGCCAAGGGCTCAGCCTCTCTGCCAAGGGGAGCACCGCGCGAGATGTCCGGCGCGAGTTCTCGCTGATCGTCAGCGACTTCGCGGACAACGGGTACTTGGTCGAACAATTCGGCGAAGACTGCGTCGACGGCCCGGAGGACCTGCCTGACGCCTCTGCTGTGATCGCGCGGCGCCTGGGCATCCCGGGCCTGTGGCCACTGACTCCGACGGTCTGGGACGAGGACATCTTCTACGGTCTGATCGAGGTCTTCCACGATCTCGTCAGCCGTCCGCGACTGCGGCGCTTCCACTCCTACGGCGCATGCGGCTGGCATCACTCGGAGTTCCACAACGGCCCTGCTCGAATCCTGTACCGCACGAAGGTCAACGAGCTGCTGCGTGAAGTCGGAATCGAGTACGAGCTCGCCGCAGAGGGCGAGGACTTGGGTCGGCTTGTCACCGTGACCGACGACGCGCGCCACCAACTGGTGCACCGCGTCCTCAACGACAGCCCGCCTACCGTCACCGCCCGCGTCCGGCACGCAATCGCACTCTTCCGTGCTCGCGACGCCTCCCTGGAAAGCAAGCGGTCGGCGATCGTTGCAGCTGTCGGCATTCTGGAGGAGCGCCGCTCCTTGATCCGCGAAGAACTCGGGAAGCCCAACGACGGCGATCTCTTCAAGATCGCCAACGGGTTCGACCTGCGCCACCGTCGCGCGGACCAGCTCGCCGACTACAACGACGCCTTCCTGGACTGGATCTTCTGGTGGTACCTCGCCACCATCGAACTCACCAACAAGCTGATCGAGGCAGCGGAACCCCCGAGGGGCGGCTCCGGATCTGAGCCTCCCTTCTGACCGGTGTGGGAGCAGCAGGTGGAGGCCGCTCTGGACCTCCAGACCGCGTACGCGCACGTGGCCGTCCCGGTCCTGGACGACCTCGTCCGCCGCACGCCCGGCATCCAGACCAAGCAGCGCTACGCCCGCCACCTCCAGCAAGCAGTCCCGGAACACGCCGACCGCATCCTCCAGGACCCCGCCTGGGACGGCCTCGCCGCAGTCCTCGCCGAAGCGGAAACGGCCGGCCACAACCCAGCCAGCCTCCTCCACCAGGCCCTCGGACAACGCACCCTCGACGACGCCCGCAACCCCGCCCGCACCCTGACCTGGCGCATCCACCGCCTCGGCCAACGCCACACACCCGGCCCCCGCGCCCAGGCAGCCATGGCCCGCAGCACCACGCGAGTTCCCACCACCCCGACCCACCCGCCGTCAGCCACATCGATCGCCGCACAGCAGTCGACTGCACACACGCGACGGCGGTGATCAGCCAGCCTGTTCATTCTGTGAACGGTGGTCGTGTTCACTCGGTGAACGGTCGATCTGTTCACCGAGTGAACAGGCGCCCCGCAAAGGTCTGGGAAGCCAGCACAGGACTGCCACCCCTGCAACTGCCTCACGCGCTCGCAGTGTCCTGGGTACCGTGCTGGTGACGAAATCTGTACGGACAGACCGGCGCAGCCCGCACGGACGTCCGGCGGTTGGGGAGGTGTCCTGATGCTGGAGGAAGCCGAGGAGATCGGCCGGCGCGTCCGCAGGGCGAGGCTGCGGCTGGGGATGCCGCAGGCCGATCTCGCCACGGCCCTGGGGAAGTCGCAGGGCTGGGTGTCGAAGATGGAGCGGGGCCTGATCGAGCTGGACCGGGTCGGTCTACTCAACCAGGTCGCCGCCGAGCTGCACGTCCACCCGAACGACCTGATCGGGCGCCCGTACAGCAGCTCCCCGGACGACAACCGGTGGCAGGTCGCCGCCTCCTCTATCCTGCGCGAGCTGCGCCGCTACGACCTCACCCCCGTCTTCGACGGGACACCGCGCCCGGCGCCGCAACTGTGGCGCGAGGTCACCCGCCTCCACCGGCTCCGGGACACCGCCTCGAACGTGGCGATCCTCCGAGTCCTGCCGGACCTGTTCCGCGAGGCACGGGCCCTGGCCGAGGCGTCGGAGGGGCACGAGAGGGAGGAGGCGTGCGCGATCTACGCGGTGTGCTGCAAGTTCGCGCACACCGCCGCCCACTCCCTCGGCCACCCCGAGCTGGTCGCGATGGCCTGTGAGCGGGCCGCGTGGTCGGCCCGACTGTCCGGCGACCCGGTCCTTCCTGCGGTCGCGGACTGGATGCGGGTCTGGGACATGTGGGCGACGGCCGACTGGGCGGACGCCCTGACGCTGTCGGACAAGGCGATCGGGTCGGTACAGCAGGCATACGAGCACGGTGAACCGCTGGCCGTACGGGCCTGGGGAACCCTCCAGCTCCGGGCCGCGGTCTCGGCCGCCCGCGCCGGCCGCGCGTCAGAGGCGGAGGACCGGATCGGGTACGCGAGGGACGCCGCCGAGCGAATGGACGCATACGTCGGCGCGCCCATCTACGACCGGCACTCGCTGACGTTCTCCTCCGGGAACGTGCAGATCCACGCCATCAGCGTCGCCCTGGAGATGGGCGAGCAGGGCAAAGCCCTGGAGATAAATCGCCGCACCAGCCCCGAACTGGTTGGATCGCTGCCCAACTCGCGTCAGGGACATCACCACATGGACATCGCGCGGGCCTGGTTGTGGGACGGCAACCGGGCCAAGGCCCTCGGCGAGCTGGAGACCGCCGAGCGGATCGCGCCCCAGCTCGTTCGGAACCACCCCATCGCCCGCTCCACCCTCCGCAGCATCGTCTACGCCGAACGGGCAGCCACCCGCGAGAAGTTGCGGCGCATGTCCGACCGTTTTCACCTGGACGGATAGGGGTCGTATTCCTCGGGCTCATATTCGGGGTCGCGGCCGTCCCTAACTTCTGAGCATGACCGGACGACGCCTTCCCCATCTCCCCTCCCAGGGAGCCGAGTTAGGAACAGCGGCTCCCTTCCGCCCCCGGCTCGGTGACCTCGCCGCCGACACCGCCCGCAAGGGACGGGTCGGCGTCGTGGTGACCCTCCCCGGCGAGGACTCCGCCACCACCTACCACCTGCGCCCGCCCGGCGGCGGCCCCGCCTGGTCCGCCCCGGCGGACGGCACGACGCTGCGCCCGGTGCCGGCGCAGGCCACCCACGTCACGCTGCTGCCCGGCCGCGACGCGGTCTACGACCCGCGCGCCCGCCAGGGCTCCGTGCCCGTGGAGATCTACTTCGAGGACGGCTCGACCCGTGAGGGAGCCCTTGTCCTCACCTCGGCCGAACTGGAGCGCCTCTACACGCAGACCAGCCGCCTCCTCGATGCCCACGAGAACGCACTCGGCGGCACCACGTGAGCGGGGCCCGCCACCGCCGGCCCTACAACGCTGGCCCCGGCCGGGGTCGGTCCGACCGCAGCAGCCGGCTCGCGCTGACGTTCCTCGCCTTCGCCGGACTCGTCGGGCCGGCCTGGTCCCTGCGTGTCCACGTCGATCCGTCCCTCGGCCCCACCGGCCACCCGGCCGTCATGGCCACGCCCGACTCCAGCCCGCAGCTCCTCGCCGCCGACCGCTGAACGGCCCTCCGCCGAGGAGACCCGGAGCCTCCCCGTACTGCTCCCGCACCACTCGGCGGAGGGCGACCAGCCCCGTACTCCCGATACGCGAACGGTGAACCCATGACCACATCCCTCGAACCGCCCGCCGTCCTGGACTTGGGCAGACTTTTGGAACACACCACTCGTGGCCTCGCCTACGCCGACGAGCGCGACGGGGACCGCTCGATCGAGAACGTACTTCTGAGCAGGACCGACTCGGAGACGTCGTACCGGCGGACGGCCATGGAACAGCTGCTCTGCGGGCTCTGCTCGGAACTGCCCGAGCGGACCGCCGACGGCGTCCTCTGGCTGCTGCCACTGCCCACGGGTGCACCGGACGACCCGCGGTGGGACGGCTGGCCCGAGGGCGTCAGGACCACCGAGCCGCCCGTGTGCCTCCAGCACGCAACGCCACCGCGCGCGGGCGTCGGGCACAGGGTCTTCTACGCAGCCGAGGCCGAGCTCGTCGGCGTCCACGGAACGCTCCACCCCGCGCCCGGGGTTCTGGCTGCCCCGGTCGACCGGATGCTGAGGTTCGACGACCCTCGGATGCACTGGATGCTCGCCCACTCCTACGTACGGCAACTCCACAGGCTCACCCCCGCCAACGGGCAGGGGAGGACGCGGTGACGACCGGCCTCGGGCCGCTCGGCCCCCACGGCATCCGCAGGTTCCGGGGCTGGGCAACGCCGGCCGCCGCCACTGCCCGCGCCGCCCACCTGACCGCCAGGTACCGGGCCGACCGCACGGAAGTCGTCCGCAACCCGCACCTGACCGCCGAGTGGGCGCGGCACGCCGTACGCTCCCCGGTCCTCCTCAACGCCGTACGGAGGGCGATCGGGCCGGACATCGCCGTGGAGAACACGTTCCTGGTGATCAAGTGGCCCGGCCACCCCTTCGAAGTGCCCTGGCACCAGGACGGCATCAACGACCGGATCATCCTCGACCCTCGCCGCTCGGTCGCCGCCTGGCTGGCCCTGACCAACGCCGACGAGGCAAGCGGCTGCCTCCGCGTGATCCCCGGCTCCCAGCAATACGGCTATCGGCAGTACGGCACCGAGCCGGACGCCGGAGCCGCCCGGGGCCGGGCACTGAGCGTCGGCGGCATCGACACCGCGCAGGCCCAAGCCCTGCCGTCACAGGGCGGGGACGGCTGCCTGATGGACGTCCGCCTCGTCCACAGCTCAGCCTCCAACACCGGGGCCGGCGTCCGCATCGGCCTCAACATCCGCTTCGTCGCGCCCGCCGGATACTCCGTGCGCGACGGCTCAGACCCCAGCCTGTACCCGGTCTCCGGGACCGGCTGGTAGTTCAACCCATCCACGAGAGGAGAGCACCACCGTGACCATCCTCAAGGAGTTCCTTGCCCAGGACGCGCCCGCGCGGGTCCGCGTTCTGAACGGCGAGGACACCGACGCCGCCCGCCGCGGCGAGAAGAAGCCGGTCGTCCGCAGCGAGTGCACCTACTACTGCCCGGACGAGGCGACCGCCCGCCGCTGCATCGAGGCGCTGGAGGAGTCCGACAGGCGGCTGCGCGAGCGCCCGGAGGAGCTGATGCTCTGGGACTGGCAGGCCACGTACTTCGAGGCCGAGCAGGGCAACGCCAACGGCGGCGGCACCGTCATCCTCGGCGTCGCCTGGTACGAGGAGGACTTCTTCGCCGACAGGCGTGACGCCTGGTTCGGCGTGATGCACCAGCGCATCTACAAGGACCTCGGCATCCCGCTGGAGAACATCGAGGTCTTCCACTGGCGGCTGATCGCCTGACGACCGGCCAGTGAGCAGGGGCGGGCCGGGGGCGAGCTAGCGGCCCCGGGCCCGCCCGCTCGCCCCCGTTCCGACGGGCTCCTGACCGGGTACGGGACCGGCCGGAGCCCAGCGGACGGCAAGGACCGCACCGAAGAGCCCTACGCCGACCAGGCCAAGGCCGGCCACGGCGAAGGCCAGGCTCGGACGGTGCGCGGCGAGCGCGGGTACGAACAACATCGAGGCCGTCCCCGCAGTGCGGATGACGGTGAGGTCCACGGACATCAGGCGCAGCCGGTGGGCCGGAGGAAAGCCCGACAGGTGAGTGACGAGAGCGACTTGGACGAACGGATTGACCGCCCCGAGCAGCACGGACAGCGCCAGCAGCGCCGGGACCGACCCCGCGAGCGCGATCGCCACGAGGGCCGCGCCGGAGACCGCCCAGGCCAGGCAGTAGAACGCCGGCAGGTTCGGCGGCAGGCGGAGGTTCCCGGCGAGACCGTTCGCCGCGAGGGCTCCGGCGCCGGTGGCGGCGAGCGCGGCCCCGTACGTACCGGCTCCCCCGCCGAGCTGGAGGGTGATGAAGGCGGGCAGCGCGAGGGCGACGGTGTGGGCGGCGATGCCGACCCCGTGGATCGCGATCGCCACGGCCGTGTCCGGCCGGCCCCGCAACAGCATCCGGGCCTGCGCGGGGATCCGCGTGGGGGCCGACGCGCGGTCCCGCCGCACCGCCGGGCCACGGCGGCCCAGGAGGGCGAGGGCGGCGGCGGAGACGAGGAAGGTCGCCCCGTCCAACCAGAACAGCGTGGTCATCGGCATGACCGCGAGCAGCAGTCCGGCCGCCCCCGGCCCGGCGATCCGCGCGATCCGGCCCGACAGATCCATCAGCCCGCTGACCGCCTGGACGTCCCGCTTCTCGACCAGCTCGGGCGTCAGGGCACCGAGGTTCGGATCGAAGACGGCCCCCGCGAACCCGGCCACCAGCACCAGCGCGAGCGCCCCCGCCAGCCCGAGGTGCGTCCACGCCAGCGGCAGAGCGGCCACCAGCCCGGCCCGTACGACATCGACCGCCGCCAGCGCCTTGAGGGAGCCGAACCGGCCCACGATCCGTCGCCCGACCGTGCCGAGCACGATGTACGGAAGGGACTCGGCGATCGCCACGAGCCCCATCGCGAACGCCCCGGACTCCTCGAAGGCGATCCACATGACCGCCATCGCGTACAGCCGGTCCCCGAAGACCGACAGGGCCTGCCCCACCCACAGCGTGAGTACGGACCGGCTCCGCAGCAGCCGCACGTAACCCAAGATCACCACCGGTCCAGGAACGAACAGAACCCGGCGACACCACAGAGCACCGGGAACGCACGTCACCCTAGAGCACCAAGGCGGAAGAGACAGGCGATGTCAGAAGAAATCCGGATTCCAGATGAGGCCGTGGCCTCCGCCGAATCCCACTGCGGACGACCGGTGCGCTGGGACCTCATCAGCAGCCGCCGAGGCTCCGTCGTCTGGAAGGGCGTAGGCCCCTCCGCCTCGGTCGCCCTCAAGGCCGGCCAGGGCGACGGCGCCCCGATCACCTCACGCGAGATCACGGTCGCCGAACGCCTGCCAGGCCACAGCCCGCTCATCGCCTCCGGGCGTACCGAAGCCACCACCTGGCTCATCACCCCGTGGCACCACGGCCCCTCCACCTGGGACGTCTTCCACACGGTCCGCACCACCCACCAAGGCACCCAGGAAGCACGCGACGCCGCCGTCGACCTCTGCCTCGCCGTCGCCGACCTCCACCGACAGGGCTGGGTCCACGGCGACCTTCAACCCGACCACGCGATCCACACGAGGACCGGCATCCAGCTCATCGACTGGACCTGGGCCACATCCCGCGCCCTCACCCCCTCCCGGATCTTCCGAGGCGGCCTCCCTCACCTCCTGGCCCCCGAACTCGCCGCCGAGATCAAAGCCGGCCACCGCCCGGTCAAGGTCACTCCGGCCGCAGAGACCTACACACTCACCGCGACCCTCTGGCGTTCCGCCACCGGCACGTGGCCGTTCGACTACACCGCCGCGTGCAAGACCGAGGGCTCCATCACAGGCCCCGGGGCCCGTCAGCTGATCGCCAGTGGACAGCTGCCACCGACACTCGCCCCGCAGTGGCCTGCCGTGCTCTCCGTCCTGCGGATCGCCATGGCCGCGCCTCCCGAGGCGCGCCCGTCCGCCAGCGACCTTGCGCTACTCATCGCCGATGCCGCCCAATAGGCCAGCAGCTACCGCCCTGACCATGAGCAGCCCACCCCACGGGCGAATAGTTCCGTGAATAATTGACAGGGGATAGTTAAGTCCGTCAGGATCTCCCTGTGACCGAACCTCTCAGTGCAGTAGAGGCCGAGTTGGTCCTGTCGCCGCATCTCCAGAAGATCGGCGGCTGCATCGAACTCGGATGGCGGCGTTGGCTTGGCCTGCTGAAGCAGGACAGCGAACTCGGAATCGTGATCAGCACCCGTTCGCGGGCCAACCTCGTATACGACTTCATCCGCTACGAGGCAGTCAACGCGTTTGATGGCTGCGAAGGCGTCAAGGTCGGGGACAGCCGCGGCTTCCTCCTCCTGACGTTCGAAGAGAAGATCGTCCTGCGGTTCAAGAAGTTCAAGGACCGCAAGCTGCGAACCAGTGGTGTGCCTACTCAGCAGCGGCGCGAGTACGCCAACCAGGTACTCCCCGGTATGGAGGCCCTGACCCACCTGGTCGCCGGCTATCTTCCCAACAAGGCGGGGCTGGGCCTGGAGCGTATGGCCATTGCGTGCAGTCTCGACGATGACCGGCTCTGGGTTCTGGAGTTGGATCTCGACCTCGGCGAGACTGGTGTTGCTGCGCCCGTCGCCCCCATGCCATCGATCCCGCCGCGGGATACGATCGTCCGGCCCAAGCGGCGTGAAATCCCAGATCAGACCGGTACTGAAGAGAGGTAGCCACCCCATGAACCCGCGCCTTCTGCAACTCGCGCGGGAGTCTCGTGGCTTGTCCCAGTCCAAGCTGGCTGGACTCGCAGGCATCTCGCAGGCAGCCCTGTCCAAGGCGGAGAACGGCGTGGGAACGCTGACTCCCGAACGTGTGCAAGCGGTGGCGGAAGCCCTCGGCTACCCCAGAGAAGTACTCGACTGGCCGGACGAGCCGGTCGGACTGGGGCCGTCCGGCTTCTACCACCGCAAGCAGTCCGGCCTCGGTAAGACCGCACTTCAGCGGATCGAAGCCGAGGTCAACCTGCTGCTCATGCAGCTCCGCCGACTCGAAGCCAGCGTGGACATCGAGCCGATCTACCGACTCCCTGTCCTCGACGCCGATGAACACACGCCAGAGGAAGCTGCAGCCAAGATCCGCGCAAGTTGGCTCCTGCCGGACGGGCCGGTGCACGACGTAATCCGAACCGTCGAGAGAGCCGGCGTCGTCGTCGTGCGGCGCGACCTGGAGTCCCCCAAGATCTCCGGTCTAAGCGTCCGGCCTCCCAACGGGCTACCCGTGATCATCCTCAACCACGGGATGCCACCGGCAAGGGAACGCTTCACCGTTCTCCACGAGCTGGGCCACCTGGTCATGCACCAGCTACCCAGCGACAACGGCGAACGCGAGGCAGACGTGTTCGCAGCCGAGCTGCTCATGCCTGGGCGCCTCATCGGCCCACATCTGTCGGGGCTTACTCTCCAGCGCTCGATCCAGCTGAAGCAGTACTGGAAGGCATCCATGGCCGCAGTGATCCAGACCGCGAAGCGCCTTGATCGGATCGACGAGAGCCGCTACAAGAGCCTCCAGGTCCAGCTATCGCAGCACGGCTACCGCAGGAACGAACCCGCCGAGCCAGACCGCGAGGAACCCAGCACCCTCTCCAGCATCCTGGAAACCCACCGTGCGGATCACGGGTACTCCGACAAGGAGCTCGCTACCGTCGTCGGACTCCAGCTCCGCGAATTCAGGTCGGAGTACGGGAGCGCCTTCGCCCTCCACGCTGTCTGAGAAGCCTCCAGCCGACGGGACATCGACGAACGATCATCGGCAGCCAGATCCGTCTGCCTTGTGAGGATCTGAGTCCTCCGTGCCACGCCGAGATTGCTTCGACGGGGCATGGAGGGACGCTAACGGTTGGCGGCGAACTCGAGCCACCTAGTGGCGCCAACAGACCGGCGAGACAATAGTGTTTCGCGTCCACCGCAGCACGCACAGACGCCCATGCCCGGCCCCATACCCGCCACTACGATCGCTGCATGGCGATCACCGAGAAGTCCATCAAAGTGTTGTGGGGCTTAAGTGGGGGGCGGTGCGCCATCTGCCGAACGCCGCTCGTTCTGCCCGGCGAAGTACCTGCCGATGACCACGCAGTAGTCGGCGACATGGCCCACATCGTCGCCCATTCCGTGGGCGGCCCCCGCGGTGGCGTGCCGTTCGCCGGCGACCGTGATCACCACTCCAACCTCCTGCTGCTGTGCCGGGTGCACCACAAGGTTGTGGACGACCACGTGAACGGATGGACGGTGGACCGGCTGCACCAGCAGAAAGCAGCGCACGAAGCATGGGTTGCCGAGACGCTCGAATTTGAGGCCGTACGCGTCCGCCCCGACCCCGAAAGCCCGGACCCCAGCGAGACCAAGTTCTTCATGATCGGGTCGGACCAGGAACTGTGGGATCTCGTCTGCGCCGCCTGGTCGCACCGCTTCGAGTATTCGGAGCGGGACCGGACTGATGAGCAGATGGACCAGCTCATGGGCCTTCTGGACGAACTGGCGGACTGGATGGACATCGCCGAGTCCGTCGACACCATGCGCGGCCAAAGGGACGCCCGGAAGCGTATGGAGATGATCCTTACCGAGAGCGCCGACCTGGGCTTCATCCTCTACTCGCGCCGCATCAGGATGCTCATGACCGGAGGACGCGGGCTGCCGTCGAAGCACTGGCACGTTGAGATCAGGGCCGTGCGGTGCGAGGACTTCGCCAAGATCGTGATGGAGCACATGACCCAGTCAGATCCGGCTGGGTGAGCCGGTGGTCCACACGGAACCCGCGCCGGCCCGTGCCCTCCCCGCAGCATGAGCGAGAGCGCGATATCCATCGAGATCCGCGGCCACGAGCCAGCAGCGGCCGAGCGGATCGCGAGGCCCTTCCTGTCCTCCCAGGCCAGGTGGGCCACAGCGGAAGCTTGGGGTCGTCGTTGTCTAGACCTGTCGAGGGCTGCCGTGCCCTCCGCGTGCCCCATCTCGCGCGAATGTCCTGCTCGGAAGGCACGAGGCGCATCGCCCGGACCGCCTCGGCGCCTAGGCGACCCCGTGGCGCAAAACAATCACGGCCGGTGATCTGCATGTGACACGTTGTCAGAGGTGAGTGCTTTCATGAGCCGGTCATGCAGGGAGGCGTGACTCGACTGATGGGGGGACCCAGCTGTGCCCGTGATCGAGGAGTACGTGAAGGCCGACGGAACCGTGGTCGGGAAACACATCCGCCTCCCCGCGGGCGCCCGGCGGCAGACGGCGATCGCGGGGATGATCGTGGCGGGGGTGCTCCTCTTCGGCAGCGGCAACACGACCACCGGCGCGGGTCCTCAGCCGGGACAGAACCGCTTACCCCGGCCGCAGTCGACGGTGGTCTATCCAATCAAGTGGCCGGGATGGGACAGGCCGGTGGTCCATCCCACACCGACCGTCTCGTATCCCATCGTCTTCCCCACCTCGGGGAGCGGTCGATGAGCCGCCGCCCGTCACGGCGACGGCCCAGCAAGAAGCGTGGATCCAACGGGCAATTCCTGTTGATGCTGGGGCTGATCGGCGTAGTGATTCAGGGGCTCCTGGCAGCCACACTGTCCTGGGTGGCCGAGCACCCCTGGATCCTCGCCCTGCCGATCCTGGTAGTGGCCGGAGCAGGAACCGCATTCGTGCTCCTGCGTCGGGAGGCAGCTCGCCGGGAACGGGTCCGTGTCCAGGGCCTTCGGTACCTGGTCGAGCACCTCGACGGACTGCACCACACCCAGTTCGAGTACGCCGTCCGCGATCTCATGCGACGCGACGGCTGCCAGGACGCCCGACAGGTCGGCGGAAGCGGCGACAACGGAGCCGACGTCAAGGCCACCGACCCGTTCGGGAGACGCTGGGTGATCCAGTGCAAGCACCGCAAAGCCGGCTGGGCCGGCTCGGCCGTCGGCACCCCCGACCTCCAGAAGCTCAACGGCACCGGCCGTCAAATCCACGGCGGCGACGTCCTTGTGATGCTCACCAACGGCCGTTTCTCCCGCCCCGCCCTCGGCTTCGCCAGGTCCCAGCATCTCCACCTGGTCGACCGCAACCTCCTCGCGCAGTGGGCCGCTGGCTCCACCCCCCTTTGGGAGTTGCTGCGGGCCATACCGCCCCCACGAAGATCCACGACGCTGTCCTGACTCCGGAAGCAGACCTCGAACACCCTGAAGGGGTGGTACTCGTGTGCAACGCCACCCCTTAGGCCATTCACGTCACGCCTCGGGCTCAGCCGGGGGCTCGGCAGCGACCTCATCGGCGGCCGTGCCACAACGTGCCAGTAGGGGCGGTAAAACAGCGGACATCAGGAGGCCGCCCGGAGAGGATGGAAACCGCTCCTCAGCAAACATTCCCACAGGTCAGTGGCTAGATGAGGCCCCAAGTACCGGGTGATTCCCAAGCTTATGGCGCGGGTTCGATTCCCGTCATCCGCTCTTGAACGAAGGCCCAGGTCAGCGACCTGGGCCTTCGTCATTCCCTTCGTGGCCGATCGGTCCGGTCGGCTCGTACGCGGACGGGCCCCTGACGACACCGGCTCAGGCCGGGTCGCGCCGCTGGAGCGAGACGAGTTTGGCCGGGTCGATGACGATGTGGATGTCTGTGATCCGGCCTCGGGCGACGGTGAAGGCGATGGCGGCGAGCGGGGTTCCGTCGGGGCGCCAGGCCATGCGCCCGGGGACACCGTTGATCAGGACGGGTCGGTGGTGAGCGGCCTCGCCGGAGAACATGCGGGCGCGGGCGGCGACCTTGGTGGCTCCGAGGGTGACGACCACACCGGCGGGGGTGTCGACGGTCAGCTTCACGTTCGGGTCGAGGACGCGCAGGAGCGCATCGAAGTCGCCGCCCAGGGCAGCCGCGCGAAATGCCTCGACGACCTGCCGGTGATCACGGCCGAGGCCCTCCGACCGGTCCGCGGTCCGGACCTTGCGGCGGGCGCGGCTGGCGATCATCTTGGCGGCGTCGGCGGATTTCCCCAGGACCTGGCCAATGTCCCCGAACGGCACCGCGAACATGTCGTGCAAGACGAACGCCAGGCGTTCGCTCGGGGTGAGCGAGTCGAGTACGACGAGCAGGGCGAGGCCGACCGAATCGGCCAGCACCGCCTGTTCGTCGGGCGCGGGGTCGTCGGTGGGCGTCTCCACGAGGTCGGCGCGCTGCTGTCCGTAGGCAGCCTCGGGGCGGGCTGTGCGAGATCTCAGCAGGTCGAAGCTGATCCGGCCGACCACGGTGGTCAACCAACCTGCCAGGTTGTCGATGGTCGCCCGGTCCTGGCGGGCGAGGCGCATCCAGGCTTCCTGGACTACATCCTCGGCGTCGGCGTGCGAGCCCAGGATGCGGTACGCGACGGTGCGCAGCCGATCGCGCTGGGCTTCGAACGCCTCGGTCACGGGGCCGGGCGGGGTGGCGGTCACGGCTTTCCCTGCTGACGGAGCGAGATCCGGTTGCCGTCCGGGTTCACAGCCTCGATGCGAACCCCGAACGGATAGTCCACGGGTTCGGACTCCTCGAAGGCGACTCCGCGCCGACGCATCACTTCGAAGTCCTTCCGCAGGTCCTCGGATTCGAGGATCAGCGGACCAGGTACGCCCGCGCCGCCCGGCTGTCCAGCGGCCGCCGCGTGCGACCACAGGAGTATGTGCACGGGGCTGTTGGGAACGCCGACGGTGAGGAAACGTCCGTCGGACCCGGGAAGTCGAGCCTCTTCTCCAGGCCGAGTCCCCCGGTGTAGAACTCCAGCGCGCGGTCCTGATCGGTGACGTAGACCGTCACGTACATGATGTTGGTCAGCATTCTGTTCTCGATTCGCTCGTAGGTGTGGCGACCGTTCGGATGGGGCCGTCGCACCTATGACGAATGCCGGCGGGGGAAGGTAACAGGACCGGTCCGCCGGAGCGGTTGCCGAGCGCATGAGGTGCGGCTCAGCAGTGCGCATCCAGGTCCGGGGCGTGTACCGGCTGGTCGATCAGTCCGGGACACCATCCCGTGCACACGCAGACTTCTCGGTCTGACACTCCGCGGGCCCACCGTGCCACAACGTGCCAGTAGCGGCGGTAGACAGCGGTCAACAAGGGACTCGCCGAGCCGACCCGCGCCGAACCATCAGTGCATGTTTCCGCAGGTCAGACGCCATATTGGGCTCAAATGCCGGGTGATTCCCAAGCTCAGAGCGCGGATTCGATTCCCGTCACCCGCTCCAAGGTAAAGCCCCAGGCCAGTGGCCCGGGGCTTTGTTGTTGTCCGGCCGCGCTGGGCGACGCGCGCCACGCGCCCGGCACTGCCCCTCGCGAGCTGCTGGGGCACCCTCCGGCTGCAACCCGCATACTCCAGTATGCTGCTTGTATGGCTTCGACGACGCGCATCACCGTCACGCTGCCCAGCGACCAGGTGGCCGAGCTCCGCAAGCTCACGGACAACGTCTCCGGCTACGTGGCGGAGGCCGTGGCCCGTCAGATCCGGCACCAGCTTCTGGGTGACGACCTGCGTCGACACGAGGAGGAGCACGGATCGTTCAGCGACGAGGAGCTTGCCGAGGCCCGCGCGAAGATCTTCGGCTCCACCGGCTCCTCCAAGGACGCGGACGCCGCGTGAGCGAGCGTATCGAGACCGTCGTCCTGGACTCGGAAGGGCTGTCCGCCTGGATCGCACAGGACCGCAAGCTCCTCGCCATGCTGCAGGTTTTCCACGACATGGGAGCCGACCTCGTGATCAAGCGAACACCATCGTGGAAGTCAGCCACTCCCGCACCAACGTCCCTCGCCTGAACTGGGCCCTGTCCCGCGTCAAGGTGGAGCCGGTCACCGAACAAGCAGCCAAAGCGGCAGCCGAACTCCTCAAGGATGCCGGGCTGCACGGGCACAAGTACGCCCTCGACGCCACGGTCGCCGAGGTCGCTCTGCGCCAGCCAAAACCCGTCGCTCTGCTGACGTCCGACAGCGACGACATGACGAAGCTCTGCGGCAACCAAGTCCGCATCATCCCTCTCTGACACGCCGGCCCACCCCGAGCACACCCCCCGGCAGGGTCCGCTGTATCGCCCTCCCGAGCCCCATCCGTGCCCAGCAGAGCGGACAACAGCGGTCAGGTATAGCGTCCAGAGACCATGGCGCCCCCAGCTTCCTCGCAAGAGAGCACAGGTCAGAGCCCTTCCGAGACTCAAGCATCGCTGATTCCCAAGCTCAGAGCGCGGGTTCGATTCCCGTCACCCGCTCGTGAACGAAGGCCCAGGTCACAGACCTGGGCCACTCGGCGGCAGGTTCCCGGCGCACGTGCTCGGCATCCACACGACGTTCGCGGAGGGGCCGCCCGGGTTGACGACGGACGGGCTGACGGCGGTCGAGCGCCGGTGGACGGAGGAGACCCGTCATTTCTGGCGCCACCGCGCGGCGTACGCGAAGCAGCAGGCGACCCGGCCGCAGACCATCGGCTACTCGCTCGTCGACTCCCCGGTGGGGCTGTGGCTCTCGTAGTAGATGCGGGCCGCCGACTCGCCGGTCCGCGTCAGCCAGTACAGGGTGACGTCGTCGAGCGGTACCGGCGGATCGTCCGATGGAGGTCGCCCGAACGCGGGGGGCCACTTCCCGTCGCTGGAGGTGCCCGAGTACTTCGTCGAGGACCTGCGAGAGGGGCTCGCGGCAGTGCTGGCCGCCGCTCGGTGACCGCGGGTGCGACGGCAGGCGGGCGCCGTAATCCGATGGCGGGCGGGGCGCCGCTCGGACAGGATCGCGCGCATGACCTCAACGGTGACGAACGTGGCGATCGACTGTGCGAACGCGTACCGACTGGCCCGGTTCTGGAGCGAGGTGACCGGGCACCCGCTGCACCCCGAGGACGTACCGGGTGACGAGGAGACCGAGGTCATGCTGCCGGGCGGCCCGGTGCTGCACTTCAACGAGGTGCCCGAGCCCAAGACGGTGAAGAACAGGCTCCATCTGTGCCTGCGCCCGGACACCTCCCGGGAGGCGGAGGTGGAGCGGCTGCTGGGGCTGGGCGCCTCCCTGGTCGCCGACCGCCGCAAGCTCGACGGCTGGGGCTGGGTCGTCCTCGCCGACCCGGAGGGCAACGAGTTCTGCGTCCTGCTGGCCGAGTCCGAGCGGGCCGCGCTGTCCTCGTGATGCCGGCGGATGGTTCGTCGGCGCGGGTGGCCGTCCCGCCCGGGCCCGCGGCGAGCGGCCCGGTCCGCGGACCTGACGGTCCACGGGTGGGAGGCCCCGTCGGGCATCAGCCGGACGGATGTCGCGGGCCGTCGGACGCGTCGCGGTACGCAACGGCCCCGCCCGGGCCGGGCGTGAAGCCCGTCCGGACGGGGCGGACGGGTCAGGTGTCGAGGGAGGCGAGGAAGGTGCCAGGCTCGTAGGAGCCGCCCTGGAGGCGGGGGATGACGGCGAGGCGGTTGGCCGCGTTGATGAGGGCGACCATGCAGATCAGGGCGGCGGTCTGGTCGTCGTCGTAGTGCTTGCGGACCTCGGCCCAGGTCTCGTCCGAGACGCCCTGGTGGGCGTCGGCGAGGCGGGTGCCCTCCTCGGCGAAGGCGAGCGCGGCCCGCTCCGCGTCGGTGAACACGGAGGACTCGCGCCAGGCGGCGACCAGGTGGAGCCGTACCGCGGACTCGCCGGCCGCCGCGGCCTCCTTGGTGTGCATGTCGATGCACCAGCCGCAGCCGTTGATCTGGCTGGCGCGCAGCGACACCAGTTCCTGGACGGACGCCGGCAGTGACGACTGCTGGATCACCAGACCGGTGTTGGCGAACCGCTTGGCGAACTTGGTGGCGAGCTCGTTGTCGAACAGGTTGAAACGGGTGTCCATGGTCCGTCCTCACTCGTGGGGTTGCGCGTGGCTTGCGGTGACGCACAAGAGATGCCGGCGGTCCGCCGCCTGTGACGGGACGGCGGCGTGACGAGCGTCACGCCGCCGGGGTGTCACAGCGTGCGGGCGGGCGGCGTCTCGTGCGCATGGGACCGTCGGGAACGGACAGACAGGAGCAGCCGGTGGAGAGCGGGCACACGGACGACGCGACCGAGGCGTTCCTCGCCCATCGCAACCTGCTGTTCACCGTGGCCTACGAGATGCTCGGCTCCGCAGCGGACGCGGAGGACGTCCTCCAGGAGACCTGGCTGCGGTGGGCGGGGGTCGACCTGGGAACGGTGCGGGACCCGCGGGCGTACCTGGTGCGCATCACCACGCGCCAGGCGCTGAGCCGGCTGCGGACCCTCGGCCGCCGCAAGGAGTCGTACGTGGGCTCCTGGTTGCCCGAGCCGCTGCTGACGTCCCCGGACGTGGCCGACGACGTCGAGCTGGCCGACAGCGTCTCGATGGCGATGATGCTGGTGCTGGAGACCCTCGCGCCCACCGAGCGTGCGGTGTTCGTGCTGCGCGAGGTGTTCGACCTCGGGTACGACGAGATCGCCGCGGCCGTCGACAAGACCCCCGCCGCGGTCCGCCAGATCGCGCACCGGGCACGGGCGCACGTCGCGGCGCGCCGGCCGCGCGGGGCCGTGACCCCGGAACGGACGAGGGACGTCCTCGACGCCTTCTGGCGGGCGACCGCGACGGGCGACCTCCAGGGGTTGTTCGACGTCCTCGCGCCCGACGTCGTCCTCGTGGGCGACGGCGGCGGAGTCAGGAAGACCATCCCGCGGCCCGTCACCGGCGCCGACAAGGTCGCCCGGCTCCTGATCGGCGGCCTGGGCAAGGTCGCCGGGCAGCGGGACCTGCGGCCCGCCGAGGTCAACGGCCACCCGGCGCTGGTGCTCCGGTTCGACGGGGTGATCGACACCATCATCGCCGTACGCCTCGACGAAGGACTCATCACCGGCCTGTACGCGGTGCGCAACCCCGAGAAGATGTCGCACATGGACCGGGAGACCGCCCTGCGCCGCTGATCCGGTGGACGGGGCGGCCGGCGGGCCCTGGCGGCGGGCCCTGGCGCCGGACCGTCCACGTCGCCGCCGGACCCTGCCGGCCGGGTGCGTGGACGGTCGGCGGCAGCGTCACGCGCCGGGGTGCGCACCCCGCAGGAAGGCGTCCCCGTGGGTGCTGATGTGGGCTTCCAGGGCGGTCAGCGCGTCCTGGGTCGCCTGCGCCGAGCCCGTACCGCGCCGCTCCGCGTAGTAGGCCGCGCCAAGCTGCTTGAGCAGGTCGTTCCCGGCCCGCTGCTGCTGGACCTCGTCGACCTTCTGCTTGCCCTGGGAGAGCGCGTTCTGCGCCTGCTCCTTGGCCCGGTCGAGGAATCCTGCCATGACAACCTCCAAGGTCGGTGTGCACATCGTCGGCGTACGAACGCCTGGTCACGAGTGTCGTGCACCGGCGGGTCCGACGGGGGGTGGATCGGTGTACGTGGCGTGTCAGCACCGGGTCGGGGCGCCCCGCGAGGGGACGGCCCGGGCGGGGCACACCGCCGGGACGCGGGAGACGCGCCACCCGTCGCCGAGCACCCCGGAGCACGACGCGGTCAGCAAGGAGCCCGAGCGGGCGCGCACGGCGGCGGAGAGGGCCGCGCCGCGCAGGGCGGGGCCGTCGCGGAGGGCCTCGGTGAGGGCGGTGACGGCGGTACGCGCCCGCCGTACCGCGCAGGTCTGCGGGTGGACCGCCCACACCGCACGGCCCCGGGCGGCAGCGGTGAGCGAGGCGAAGGCGGGCACGCCGCAGTCCACCGGGACCAGCACCGGCCCTGCGGCGCCCGGGGCGGGCAGGAAGCGCGCGACGCGGTCCTGGGCGGCGAGCACCACCAGCGCGCCGGCCGGGCCGGTACCGGGGCCGGTGTCCAGGCCCGCGGCGGTGGCCTCCGCGTGGACGCGGTGCGCCAGGCCGGCCCACGCTTCGTCCGCGTCGTGCACGACCGCCAGCGCCCCGGCGCCCAGCGCGGCCGCACCCTCCGCGACCGTACGGGCGAACGACACCTCGTCGGGGGCCCAGCTCAAGGTCCCGTCACCGGCCCCCACACCGGCCCCGTCACCGGCCCGGACGAACGGCAGCAGGCAGGGCACCCCGGCCTCGCGGTAGGCGGGTGCGGCCTCCCGCGCGGCGCCGCGGTCGCTGTGGCCGACCACCGCGGCGTAGCCACCGGCGGCGACCGCGGCCGGTGTGCCGGGTGTCTCGTCGTGGACGTGCCACTCGGTGACGCCCGGGCCTTCCGCCCTGGCCCGTTCCACCTGGTCGAGCAGCACCGCCCCCCAGGCGGCTCGCGGGCCGGTCAGCGGCGCGACGACGGCGACGACGGGTTGCCCCCTCACCTCAGCCCCAGATGAAGGAACGCGTCGCCGGAGAAGCGGTGTCGGCACCGGTACCGGAACCGGCCGTCGAGCCAGTCGCCGCGCCGGTCGCGGCCGCGGTCCCGAGGGCGAACGCCGCCGCGAGCACGCCGCCCACCAGGCGGACGTACAGCGGCCGGTGTCTGCGGACGGCCCCGGTGGCGGCGGTGGAAGCGGCGGAAGCGGTGGCGGAAGCGGACATGGTGTACCCCCTGGCGAGCGTCGGTCGGTGTGGGTTCAGCATGTTGGCCACGGCCCGCCCCCGGCTACGGCTCCCGGAGTTCCGGGACCGGTCATGGCCGGGGGCGGACGCGTGGGACCGGCGACCGGTACGGACGTCCGTATGCCGGGACAGCCCTGGTCGGCGGAACGGCGCCTTCCTAAGATCACCGTCGTGGGAGGCGCAGGGGGGCGGCTCCCGACGGCGGTGGGGGAGTTCTGCGTGGACGCACGGGCCAGGGCTCAGGACCTGTACCGGACAGCACTGGACGACGCGGGCTGGCGGCCGGAGGTGCTCACCGGGGACCGCGGCTGGACCGGTACCGAGTTCGCCGACGCCCTCCACCTGCTCAGCAGGCTGGGCCTGTTCGTGCCGTCGTCGGACACGCGCAGCGGCTGGACCGCGCTGGCCCCCGACACGGCGCTGCGCAACCTGCTCCTGGAGGAGGAGCAGCACACCGGCGCGCTGCTGGCCGCCGTGCAGCAGACCCGGTCGGCCCTCGCCCAGGTCGTCGCCGACTTCCAGCCCGTGCACGCCAGGGAACTGTCCTCCGTGCAGATGGAGGTGGTCACCGGCGCCGCCAACGTGTCGGCCGCGCTGGAGGACGCCTCGCAACGCGCCGAGGGCGAGGTGCTGTCGCTGCACCCCGGGCGCGCCCTGCCCGCCGGGATGGTGGAGGCGGGCCTCGAACGCGACCGGCTCGCGCTCGGCCGCGGCGTACGCATCCGTACCGTGCACCTCGCCTCGGCGGCCGCCGTCCCGCACATGACGGCCTACCTCCGCCGGCTGAACGCGGCCGGGGCGCAGGTGCGCACCGCGCACACGCTTCCGCTGCGGCTCATCGTCGTGGACCACTCGCTGGCGATCGTGCCCGCGCCTCCCGTGGAGGGCGCCGAGGGCGGTGGCCTCGCCGCGGTCGTCCTGCGCAGCGAGACCCTGGTCGGGGTGCTCCGCGGCATCTTCGAGCACTGCTGGGCGGGGTCGGCCGTCCTGGACACCGGCCCGGCGGCGGGCGGTTCGGGCGGCGGCGGGACGGCGGCCGGTGCGGACAGCGACTGGCAGCCGACGGGCCGGCACCGTGAGCTGCTGCGGATGCTGGCGGGCGGGCTGACGGACGAGGCGATGGCCCGCAAGCTCGGGGTGTCCGAGCGTACGGTCCGTCGCCTCGTCTCCGAGCTGACCGAGCGGCTAGGGGCGGCCAGCCGATTCCAGGCCGGGGTGTGTGCCGTCCGGCTCGGCTGGCTGGACGACTGACGGCCGGAGCGCCGGGGCGTCGGCGGTGTCCGTCGTGCCTTCGGTGTCCGTCGCGTCGGCCGCCGTGCGGCCCCAGGCCGTGCCCGCCAGGATCAGCAGCACGCCCACCAGCCCCAGCCAGCCCGGCCGGTCGCCCGCCAGGGCGATGCCGACCACGGCGGCCCACACCGGTTCCGTGCCGAGCAGCAGGCTGACGCGGGACGGCGAGGTGCGGCGTACGGCCCACATCTGGACGAAGAAGGCGAACAGCGTGCAGAACACCGACAGGTAGAGCAGCCACGCCCAGTCGGCGGCGCCGAAGCCGGCCGCGGCCGCCCACGGCGTGGAGCCCGTCCCGGGCACGGTGCACAGCAGGGCGAACACCATGACCGAGCCGCCCAGTTGCACGGTCGTCAGCGACATGGCGTCCGCGCCCTGCACCGACCGCATCCGCGACATCGCCAGGACGTGCACGGTGCGGGCGACGGCCGCGCCCAGCATCAGCAGGTCACCGACCGACGGCTCGCTGAAGCCCGCGCCCTGCGTCAGCAGCACCACGCCGAGCACCGAGAGGCCGGCCGCCGCGACGAACGAGCGCGACAGGCGCGTACCGCGCATCCGGCTCTCCGCGATCGGCGTGAAGATCATGGTGAGGCTGATGATGAGCCCGGCGTTGGTCGCCGAGGTGTGCACGACCCCGTACGTCTCCAGCACGAAGATCGCGGCCAGGATCAGCCCGAGCCCGCCCGCGCCGCGTATCTGGGCGCCGCTCAGCGCGCGCAGCCTGCGCCGCCCGGTCACGACCAGGACGGGCAGGACGACGGCGAACCGCAGTACCAGGACGGCCAGTACGGTCTGGCTCGTGGTGACGCCCTTCGCGGCCAGGTAGCTGGAACCCCAGACCACCGCGACCAGCAGTACGGGCAGATCGGTCAGCCAGGCACGGCGGGCCGCGGTGGCGGTCATGGGGACTCCTCGGACGAAGGCGGCACGGAAGGCGGCGCGGACGGGGGCGCGGGCGGGGGCGGAGGGGACGCGGCGGATCAGCGGGCCGTGTAGGCGATCACCAGGACGTCACGGTGGGCGGCGAGAGCCGGGTCCGCCGGCTGCACCGGGGTCACCGAGTGCAGGGTGCGGCGGTCGTCGCCCAGCAGGAGGTCGCCGGGCTCGGACAGCGTAGTGGTGAGCAGGTGCTCGCCCGCGTCCGTGTAGACACCGCTCTCGCCGCCGGTGACGTTGGTGCGCCCGATCATCAGCGAGGTGATGAAGGTGACGCCGTCGCGGTGGCGGCCCTCGGGCGCGGGCTGCCCCTGCTGGTCGGCGGAGGCGTTGATGCGGTACGGGTGCAGCTTCACGTTCCAGGTGGTGGTGGCCCCCTCCTCCACCGCCGAGAAGACCCGGCCCAGTTCGGTGAGCACGGAACGCAGCAGCGGGTCACCGGCGAACGACTCGGTCAGCGGGTCGAAGACGCGCTCGATGCCGCCGTTGAGCGGGTTGACGTCCGACTCCTGGCGGTAGGGCGCGTGGGGCAGCCGGGTCAGCTCACCGGTCACCGCGTCGAGCTCGAACTGGCCGTAGCGGCGGTAGCGGTAGGTGCCGCCGTCGGCCATGTACGTGTCGAGGGTGAGCTCGTCCCAGTGCGCGGCGAACCGGGTCCAGTCGTCGGCGTCCACCCCGGCCAGGGCGGAGAGGGCGGCCGAGGGCATCAGGTGGCCGCCCGGGCCGGCGAGCGCCCGGACGGCGTCGAGGGCGACGGGGTGGGCGGGGACGGCGAAGGCAGGGGCGGCGAGGGGGGCGGTGGCGGTGGTCATGGTGGTGGCTCCGTAGGGGAAGGGGTGACGGTGGAGGTGAGGGGCTGGGGGTGGCGGCCGTCAGACCGTGGTGAGCAGCGGTCCGGTACGGGCGAACGGCGCCGACTCCGCGGCGATCGCACGGTCCTCCCACGCCTCGCGGTCCCGCAGGTAGAGCGGGGCGGGCGCGCTGATGGCGCGGGTGTCGGCGCCGCCGGTGCGCAGCCGCCAGGTCACCGAGCCGGTGGTGCGGGTGGCGCAGGTGTCCATGAACGTCTGGAGGGCGAGCCGGAGTTCGCCGAACCAGCGGCCCTCCAGCGCCTCGCGCACCCACAGCTGTTCCAGGTGCCGCTTCTCCCGGACGAGTTCGGCGTCCAGGCAGGCGCTCTCGACGTGGCGGTAGGTGTGCAGCAGCAGCCAGGCGGCCGGCATCTCCCGGATCTCCAGGACCTTCTCGCCGTGGTCGAGGTGCTCCAGGCCGGAGTAGCGGCCGAGCCCGAAGGCGCCCACACGGTGGTTGAGCTGGTCGATGAGGGTGGTCAGCGGCAGCGGTACGCCGTCGACGGCGACGGGCAGCCCGTGTTCCACGGTCACCGTCACGGTGTCGGTGTCGCCGGGCGCGGCGGTCGGCCGGCTCCAGGCGTACATCTCCTCGGGGACCTCGTGCATCTCGGGGTCGTCGAGGATGCCGGACTCGAACTCACGGCACCAGAGGTTGGAGTCGCCGCTCACGATCCGCCCGGCCAGCAGGTCCAGTCCGGCCTCCCGCAGTTCGGCGAGCTTGTCGTCGCGGCTGACCGGGTCGAGGTCGTACGGGCTGCCGAAGGCGCCCTCGTAGCGGAGGAGCCCGAGGGCACCGTTGAGGCGGCGCAGGGTGTTCTGCGAGCGGTTGGCGGTGTGCAGGACGGCCTGGGCGCCCAGGGTGCGGGCGAGGGCGACCGCGCTGTGGGCGATCAGCGGCCGGCTGAGGGTGGAGCTGACCGGGTGGATGCCGAGGTAGACGGCCTGGGCGGCGATGGCCGGGGCGACGTACCGGGCGGCGAACTCCTCGCGCCGGTCGAGGATGTGGACGGTCGCCCCGAGGGCCGCGGCCACCTGGCGCTTGTACCCGCTCGACTCGTCCTCGCCGATGTCGACGCTGACGGCGTGCACCTCGCGGATGCCCATGCGGCGCAGCCGGAGCAGCAGGTACGAGCTGTCCAGGCCACCGCTGAACAGGGTGACGACGGGGCGATCCGGGTCCAGCGATTCGAGCTGTGAGAAGGAACGGATGAGCGGGGTGGACGGCATGGACTCTCCAACGTCTGCACTGGTCACAGACGGAGAGCCTTCCGGGCCCGCGGCCGGCGGGCAATGAGCCGCGGGCGTCCGCGCCCGGCCATGTCCGCACCCGGAAGGGGCTGATCGCGCCATCGGGGGGCCGGTCCGGTGGCGGAGGACCACACTCCTCCGCTAGGTTAGGCAAGCCTAACCTAAGGAGTGAGTGATGAGCAGTCGCACCGATGCCCGTTCACCCGAGCCGTCCAGCGCGGAACGGGTCCGCACCGTGCTCGCCGCCGCGCGGTCCCTGACGGTGACGACGCACGGGTACCGCTGCGACCTGGTCGGCGCGCACGCCCTGGACGACCGGGGCCGGCTGACGCTGTGCCTGCCCGCCGACTGCCACCTCGCCGCGGCCGTGGCGTGCGCCCCCCGGGGCGACCTCGCGGCCATGCTCCAGTTCACCGACGTGGCGCCCACCGCCGTACGGCACCGGGTGCGCGCCCGCGTGACCCTCTCCGGCTGGCTCACCCGGGGCGGCACGAAAGGAGACCCGGGAACCCCTGGCGTGGAGCTGCGCCTGGACGCCGTGCGGGCCACCGTCGACACGGGCGACGACGTCGTGGACCTCGTCGGCCTGGACGAGCTCGTCCTCGCCGACGCGGACCCGCTGGCGGGCCACGAGGCGGCGCTGCTCCTCCACCTGACCGACGACCACCCCGACGCCGTGACCTGTCTGACCCGGCTCGTGGAACCGCACCGGCTCCACGGGGTGCGCCGCGTGGTGCCGGTGGGCCTCGACCGGTTCGGGGTCACCCTGCGGCTCGAGCACGCCCGCACGCACGAGGACGTACGGCTGCCGTTCCGCGTCCCGCTGCGCGAGGCCGGCGAGTTCGGCGACCGCATCCAGGCGCTGCTGGCCGACGCGCACGCCTGCTCCCGCCGGCGCCGCCGGCTGTACACCCGGCCGTGACGCGCGAACCGGCCCCGGGCGACCCGCCACCGACACCGCCCGCCCGGCGGGACCAGGTCGCGGCCATCATCCGCGCCGCCCCGCTCGCCGCCGCCCTCTACACGCCGCCACCTAGGCGCACCGGCAGCGAACGGTGTCCGTTGGAGATGAACGACTCCACCGGCAGCAGGCCCTCCGGCGGCACCGCCGGCACCATGTCCGGGAACCGCTCGAACAGCGCGGGCAGCGCGATCCGGGCCTCCATGCGGCCGAGCGGGGCGCCCAGGCAGTAGTGGACGCCGTGGCCGAAGGCCAGGTGCTCCTTGTCGAGCCGGGTGACGTCGAAGAGGCCGGCGTCCTTCCCGTACCGCTCGGGGTCGCGCCCGGCGGCGGCGTACGCGGCGAGGATCGCGTCGCCCTCACGGATGACCAGGCCGTCGTCGAGCACGATGTCCTCGACCGCGTACCGCAGCGGGAGGCTCGCGACCGGCGCGTCCGAGCGGAGCGTCTCCTCGATGACGTCGTCCCACGAGGCGCGTCCCGCCCGGACGTGGGCGAGCTGTTCGGGGTGGGCGAGCAGGGCGTGGATGGCGTTGTCGATGAGGTTGACGGTGGTCTCGTGACCGGCGCCGATCATGAGCACCAGGGTGCCGAGCAGCTCGTCCTCGCTCAGCCGGCTCCCGCCCTCGTCGTCCCGCGCGGCGATGAGGCCGCTGGTCATGTCGTCCCCGGGCGCCCGCCGCTTGGCGGCGACGAGTTCGGCCATGACGGCGTACAGCCGGTGGTAGGTCGCGGTGACCTCGTCGGGATCGGCGGCGGTGTGGAAGATGCTGTCGACGATGGACCGCAGTTCCTCCCGCCGGTCCTCCGGGAGGCCGAACAGCTCGCTGATGACCTGGATGGGGAGCGGGTACGCGTACATCTCCCGCAGGTCCACGACGCCGCCGTGCCGCCCGGCCTCGGCGATCCGGTCCAGCAGGCCCTCGGTGATCTCCTCCACGCGCGGGCGCAGCGCGGCGGTCCGGCGGGCGGTGAACGCCTTGGCGACCAGCGTGCGCAGGCGCTTGTGCTCGCCTCCGTACGCGGTGAACATGTTCTGCACCGCGACCCAGGTGAACAGCGGCCACTCCGGGGAGATCTCACCGTTGATCCAGGCCGGCCAGTGGCGGCGCGGGTCCTTGGAGACCCGGGGGTCGGTGAGCAGCCGCTTCAGCACGTCGGGGCTGGTGAGCGCCCAGGCCTCCACCCCGCCGGGGAGGGCGACGCGGGCGACGGGTCCCCGCTCGCGTAAGCGGGCTGCTTCTCCGTGGATGTCGCGGCCGGTGGGGTCGATCACGAGGGGATCGAGGTCGCGCATGAGCGCCTCCTGAACTCGGGCTCCGGTAAGGGCGCTTCACGCTACGCGCGGCGGACCTCCGGGACGAGACCGCACCCGTTCGACGGAGAATGGGCGAAACCGACCGGTAACAACATCACCATATGGTGTGCTTTCCCCGCCGTGGAATCCACGGTTCATCTTGGGGAGGACTTTTGAAGGTTCGCTTCGCCGCGTCGGCAGCCGCCGTCGCCACCGCCGTCGCCGGGAGCCTGCTGACCGCCGCTCCGGCCGCCCAGGCAGCCGGTGGCGTCAGCATCTACCGCGTGTCCTACAACTCGCCCGGCACGGACAACCGTTCCAACACGTCGCTGAACGCCGAGTGGGTGCAGCTCTACAACTCCAGCACCGCCACGATCTCCCTCAGCAACTGGAAGCTGAAGGACCGGGCCGGCTGGACGTACACCTTCAGCGGCACGATCGGGCCCAAGCGGTACGTGACGGTCCACACCGGCCGGGGCAGCAACACCGCGGGCCACCGCTACTGGGGGCGGGCGGCGTACGTCTGGAACAACGACGGCGACACCGCCTACCTCCGCAAGGCGTCGGGCACGCTCGTCGACTCCTGCGCGTGGGGATCGACCGGATCGTCGAAGTACTGCTGACGGCCGCTGTCCGTACCGGCGGGCCGCCGCCGGTACGGTGCCGTGCATGGCGGACATCCACGAACTGACGCTCGCGCTGGACCTGCGGGACGAGCTCCCGGACGCGGAGGTGGCCGAACTCCTCTGGCACCTGGGCCTGGGCGCGCGGCCGGAGACGCCGGTCATCGTGCCCTCGTTCGGGTACGAGGACGAGGACGACCCGGCCCCGCTCCTCGCCGACCACGGCGCCGCGCACAAGGTGGGCGGCGCCCTCACCTCCGCCCTGGTCCGCCGCCCGGCCGACGGCTGGGCGCTCGCGTCCCGCCAGGAGATCCACCCTGACCAGTTCGACGAGGTCGGCGCCCTGCTGACCTGGCTGGCGGCCCGCGCGACCGACCGGCACGCGCGCCCCGGCGACGGCGTCCACCTCGGGTGGATCCGCTTCTACGACTCCGACCGCCCCGAGCCG
This sequence comes from Streptomyces ficellus, assembly GCF_009739905.1. Taxonomy (NCBI): domain Bacteria; kingdom Bacillati; phylum Actinomycetota; class Actinomycetes; order Kitasatosporales; family Streptomycetaceae; genus Streptomyces; species Streptomyces ficellus. Next base: position 3,440,814 of record NZ_CP034279.1, read on the forward strand.
CTGGTGGCGCGCGACGGGACGGTGGAGTGGCCGTCATAGCGGCGCTCGGGCGGCGGGCTCGGGTGGGAACCGGCCACCCAGGACGTCAGCCGGGTGCCGTTCTCGTCCCAGGTGGTCTTCCCGCGGTCCCCGGACGCCCCGTGGTCACAGCAGGTCGGTCAGATCGGGGCCGAGGCCGTCGATCATCTCCGGGGCCTTGAGCCCGTGGCCCTCGGCCTTGCCGAAGTAGGTCGGCTCGCCCGGCTCGCCCGGCACCCCCAGCAGGGTGTCCAGGTCACGCAGGGCCGCCGCGAGCCGGGGGGCGTTGCGGTCGTGCACGGACGGGTGGGGCCTTCCGCGGAAGTCGCACCGCGCCCAGACGTCGTGGTGGACCGACAGCTCGGCCCAGGAGCTGACGGGGTCGGGCGACACCGTGAGCTCCACCAGGCGCGGCTCGCGGTGCGGGTTGCCGTCCGCGTCGATCCAGACGCCCGAGCCCACGACCAGGAACGAGGACATCTCCGCCGCCGGGTACCCGGCCGGCCGGCACGCCTTCACCTGTCCGGCGACGGAGGCGTCGTCGAGACCCCGGCCCGCCAGGTCGAGCCGGCTGTGGATGCCCAGCCCGCCCGTGCCCACCTCGAACCAGTTCCATTCCACAGCAGCCGGTTCCAGCAACTCGTGCGTCCTCAGCACGGCGGACATGCGAGCGGCGGTTTCGAGGGCCGCCTCCAGGCCCGGTGCCGTCACATCATCGAGGTCCCAGAACCACGAGCCGCATTCGCTCGGCGCGCGCATCAGCATCGGCATGGAACTTCCTTACGGCTTACTTGCATTGGTCGGGAAAACAGTGAGGGAACCGTCCTTGAAGCGTAGCTCAAACGACGCATTGGTCCGGTCCGCCGCCCGCTGCACGGCATTCATGGCCCGTTCGGTCATGGCGCCCTTCACGTCGTTGATGTCGAGAATTCCCGCCTTGACCTTCACGCCGGGACCGGCGAGCTGCTTCGCCGCGATCTTCTCCACCGCCGACTTGATTCCGTTGGCGCTCTCCACGTCCTTGAGCTGGGCGCCGTACTCGATACCGTTCTCGGACCTGACCAGGACGTCGAGGTCGAGTTTCTGGTCGGGCAGTTTCAGCTCGAATCCGATGTTGTCGACGCCCTTCGCCTGCAACTCGGCTGCGTGCTCCATTGCCTGGTGCACGGCGGGAATCATGTCGCCCTGCTTCACCTGGGAGATCAGGTCCTTGTATCCGGGCATGTCGGCGAAACGACCGCTGGCCAGGTAATCGGCGACGGCGGCGCCATAGGGCGACTTCCGCAGCTGGGTCAGCATCCGGCCCTGGTCGACCGGAGCCACCTTCGACTCCTTGAGCGCGTCGGTGACGGCGTCCTCCATGTCGGGGGACATCTTGCCGGACCCCTGCTGGGCCACGCGGTCGCCCTCCAGGATCACCGGGGGCTCGCTGGGGCGCCCGGGGCCGTCCCCGCCGGGACCGTTGCCGCCGGGGCCGTCCCCGCCTCCGGGAGCGCCGCCGCCCGGGCCGTCGCCGTGACCGGTGCCCGTGGGGGCCTCGTGACCGCCGCCGCCACCGCCCGGTCCGTCACCCTGACCGGCGGGCACCTCGCGGCCGCCGCCGCCCGTGCCCGGGGTGTTGTCCAGGTTGTTGACGGGCAGGTGGTCGCCCGCGCCGCCGCCCGGGAGGTTGTTGCCGGCCTGGCCGGTGGGCATGGTGTCGGCGAGGCCGCCCGGGGTGTCCGGGACGCGGGCCGGGACGTCGTCGCCGACGCGGCCGACGTCGCCCAGGCCGGTGTCCAGGCCGTTGCCGAGGCTGATGGCGGTGTTGTCGCCCGCGTGGACCGCCGCGCCCGCCATGGCGGGGACCTTCGCCGGGGTGTCCACGCGCGGGTTGTCGGCGCCCGTGGTGGGCGTGGCGTCGGGGTCGGTGCCCCGGTCGACGACGTCCTTGGGCGCGTCCTTGACGTCGCTGACGACCTTGCCCGTCTCGTCGAGGACGTTGCCCTTGCCGTCCAGGAAGCGGGCCGGGTCGCCCTCCTTGACGGGGAGGGGCGTCGCGTCCGCGGGCAGGGTCGGGGTGTCCTTGGGGACGGCGACCGTGCCCTCCTGGAGGGGCGTCGAGCCCGCCGGGACCGGGGCGTCGTCCGGGAGCCGGACCACGCCGTCGCCGAGGTCGACCGCGCCGGGCGGGACCGCCGTGCCCTCGGGGAGGCGGACCGTGTTCGGCGGGACCTCGACCGCGCCCGGGGGCAGCGCGGTGCCGTCGGGGAGGTTGACCGTGCCGTCGGGGCGCAGGACGGAACCCTCGGGGAGCACGAACGCGCCCTCGGGGAGGGGCGGCACGTTGATGTTGCCCATGCCCTTGAGGCCGGCCATGACGTCACCCATCTTGGTGATTCCGGCGCCGGCGCCCTTGAAGACGTACGTCGTCGGGTCGATCGCCCGGCCGGCCCTGCCCGCGAAGGAGATCGCCTTCGCCGCCGCGCCCGCCTTGCCCGCGCCCGCCGCCGCACCGCCCGCACCGCCGGTGAAGACGGTGGTCAGTACGTTGAAGGTGACCGCGCCCGCGGCCCGGGACGGGTTGGAGCCCCACTGGTCCCAGGCGACCAGCGCCTTGCCGGTCTCCTTCATGGCCGTGCGGGAGTCCCGGATCCAGCCGGGCAGGTCCTTGTCGTCGGCCATCCAGAAGGCCGCGCCCAGCGGGCTGGCGGTGATGACCAGACCGGTGGCGAGCTGGCCGAGGCCCTTCCACGCCTGCCCGGCCGCGTCCCAGCCCTGGAAGCCGACCAGCGTGCCCAGGCCCTTGATGGTGCCCCACACGCCGTCGACGATGACGCCCTTGCCGAAGTCGTAGGCGTGCTCCCACACCTGCCACCACGGCGTCGACTCCTCGACCGCCTCGCCCCACGGCAGGCTCTTGGACTGCTTGAGGGCCTCGGCGTCGTAGCCGTACATGCCCTCGCCGTTGGAGCCGTCGTTGACCTTCAGCGCGTGGCCGCCGACCAGCGCCACGATCTTCGCGTGGGCGGCGCGTTCGGCGGCCTGGAACTGGGTCCAGACCTCGGCGATCTCGTTGCGCCGGTCGTTGTTCTCCTCGACCAGGTCGCCGTCCTCGCGCCACTTGTCGTCGTCGGCGATCTTCTGGCGGAAGGCGACGGCGTCCCGGCGCAGGTCGTCCAGCTTCTGCTTCAGGGGGCGGATGTCGCTCGCGTACGTCCCGAGCGCACCGGTGATGGTGCACATGTCGGAGCTGATCGCCAGCGCCTTGTCCTTGACCGGCTGGGTGGTGGCGAACAGCTGGTCCGCCTCGGGGGCCTTGTAGAAGGAGCGCAGGCCGCCGAAGGAGGTGTGGACGTCACCGGCGGCGGTGGCGATCTTGCCGCCGGTGCCGGAGAGCGACTTGACCTTCTCGTCGAGCAGTTCGAGGTTGCCGGTGAAGACCGGGATCTCGGCCGGGTCGACGGGTACGTTCTCGCTCACTTCTTGCCCCCGAGCTCCTTGAGCAGGTCCAGGTTCACCTGGCGGGCCGCGTCCTGGGCCTCCTTGGCCTGGTCCAGGTCGCCCTGGACGTATTCGTTGGTGGCCGTGGCGGCGCCGATGACCGCCGCCTGGATGCGCTTCGCCATGGGCTCGAAGTGCGACTTCTGCCGCTCGGTCATGTACTGGGCGAGGGCGGCGCCCACCGGCCCGCTGGCCTTCTGCGTCAACGGCTTGCCCGAGGCCGTCGGGCCCTGCAGCGGAATCTCCGCCGCCGAGCCCGGCACCGCCGTACCCGCCGCCTGCGCGGCCTGCTGCATGTCCGTGACCAGCGAGTTCAGGGCCTTCTCCAGGTCACCGGCGTGTGTGCCGACGACCTGCAGCTGACCCTGCACCCCCTGGGGCTGGATGTCCCACGACGTCATGAAAGCGCTCCCCCGTCTCCCACGTCAGCCTCCCACGTCAGCCGATGTTGTCGACCGCGGCCTTCGCGCGCTGCAACGTCTGCTGCGCCGTCGCGTCGTTCTTCTCGAGCGTCGTCTTGAGCAGCTGGATGATGTTGCGCACCTCCTGGGAGGCCGTGTTCCAGCGCAGTTCCTTGCCGTGGTAGTCGTCCGCGACGCCGTCGGCCGTGAAGTCCGTCATGGCGGCCTTCACCTGGGCGTCACGTGCCGTGATCACCTGTTCCAGGCGCGCGATCACGGCCTGGATGTTCACCTGCGCCTCGGAAGAGGCACCCGTGTCGTACGAACGGCGGTCTGCACCCGCAGCTGCCATCACCCATCAACTCCCCGTCAGTCAGTCAGTAAGTCAGTCCGGTGGCCCGGTGGTCCGGGTTAGCGGCCCGAGAAGCGTGCCGCGTCGAAGTTCGCCGACGACATCTGCGTGCGCGCGTTGTCGCCCTGCTCCGTGTCACCGGTGCCGAACGCCGTCTCCATGCCGGACTGACCGCCCAGGATGGCCGCCAGCGAGCCGTTCAGCGCCGCCGTGATCTCGTCGGAGCGCGACTTGAAGGAGTCGAACGCGATCTTGCCCGAGCCGTTGAACTTGCCTTCCAGCGGCGCCGCCGCCTGTACCAGCTGACGGATCAACAGACCCAGGTCGTTGCTCGAACCCTGCGACTGGGACATCAGGGTCGACAGGACCCCCGCCCCCATATCGAACTTCATCGGGCTACCCCCGCTGCGATGGACGATCGTTGGATCGAATGTACGACATGCCTATCAACTCCCGCGTCGCTCTTGCAATCAGCAATCACACGCCGGGGGCCGACTGTGACGAACGCATGACATGACAGGGGTCACTCCCCCTTCAGGTGCCGCACCAGCCGTTCGAAGTCCTGCCACCCCGACAGGTCGGACGGGTCGCCGGGCAGCGGGTAGTACAGCGCCGGCCGGGCTTTCGGGCCCAGCGGCACGGGCGCCTCGGCCAGCGGGGTGTTCCTGGCGCGGTCGCCGGGTAGCGCCCGCACCTCCTCCGCCCCGAGCACGAAGGCCAGCGGGACGCCCGGGCCCTCGAAGCGCGGCGGCACCGCCAGGTCTCGGCGCGCTTTGCGGAGCTGTACGAGCATCGACCGCAGGTTGTACCGGGTGGCGAGCACCTCGGCCGCCCGGGGCACGGCGTCCAGCGGGAGCTCCTCGTCCGGCCCGTAACCGAACGCCAGGGTGACCTCCTCCTCGACGCCCGCCGTCGTACGGGTCACGCGCACGGTGGCGAGGCCCGGCCGCTCCGGGCCGCCCACCACGACCACCCACGTCGGCTCCGGCGCCCGCTCGAAGGCCACGTCCGTCAGCCGGCGCGGCGACCACGGCAGGTTCGCGGGCTCCGCCGTGCCCCACCCGGCCGGCGCCGCCCCCGTCAGCTCCCGCCACACCGTCTCCAGCGCCCCGCCGAGCACGAGCCGATCGTCCGCCGGGTGGACGGTGCGGAACGTGAACGCCAGCTGCCGCTCGCCGGTGTCCCGGACGTCCTCCTGGTAGGTGGCGGCGACCCGGGCGCGCGGCTCCGCTCCGGTGGAGTCCGCCGCCGCGACGGGCGCGAACATGCCGTCCTGCCAGGCCAGTACCGCCCCGGACAGCCCGTCGTAGTAGCCGTCCCGCTCGTCCTGCACGACCCACCGCGACGGCCAGCCGGGCAGGCTGCCGCGCACCGCGGGCGACAGCGTCGTACCGGCCGGGCTGACGATCTGGAGCCCCAGCCCGCCCTCGGCGGCCGCCCGGAACGCGTCGGCCAGCCACGCCGTCATGGCGACCACCGGCCGGTCCTGGATGACCACGGCGACCTTGTCGGTCAGCACGTCCACGGCGGGTGTCGCCGCGTCCGCGGGCGGCGCGACGGCGACCCCCTCCGACGCCACCACGGCCAGCGACCGCGCGGCCTCCGGCGGCCACGCCGAGCCGCCCGTCAGGGACGTGAGCCGGGCCGCGAAGGTGCCCGCGAGCCGCTCCGCCTCGGCCACGCCGGTCGTGGCGCGGGCCTCGGTCCACCAGAACGGCACCGGCGGCGGCGTCGCCCCCAGCAGCCGTTCCGCCTCGCCCTCCACCTGTACCAGCAGCGGTGCCTCCACCGACACCAGCGGCCGGCCCTCCTCGTCGCAGAGCTGGACGACGGCGTCCTCACCGGTGGTGTCCACCAGCTTGTCGGGGCCGCCGGAGAGCAGACCGGCCAGCACGCTCCACGGGTCGGGCATGCGCTCGGTGAGGGCGATGACGTCCTTGGTCATGGGGTCGTCCGGTCCTTCGTCGTCACGATTCGGGGGTGAACACGGTCTGGATCAGGCGGTTCGGCTGACCCCTGCGGATCAGCACGCCCCGGCCCGGCGGCTGCTGCGAGGCGTACACGCCGGGGAACAACTGCCCCTCGCTGCGGTCGCCCGCCATGAGGACCGCCGAAGCGCCCGACTCGCGCAACCCCTGTACCAGCGGCTCGTACATGCCGCGCGAGGCACCCGCGACCCGGCGCGTCAGGACGAAGTGGAGGCCGATGTCGACCGCCGAGGGGATGTACGGCAGGAACGGCGCGAGCGGCGCCTGGCCGGCCGTCGTCAGCACGTCGTAGTCGTCGACGAGGACCACGATCCGCGGGCCGCTGCCCCAGCTGCCGGGCTCCAGGTCCTCCAGCCTGGCGCTGTCGTCGGGCAGCCGCTTCTCCAGCTCGGTGGCGATACCGGCGGCGAGGCCCCCGCACAGCTTGGCGTTGTAGGCGTACCCGCCGAGGAACTCCTCGGGCACCACGCCCCGCAGGCCGCGCCGCGGGTCCATGACGGCGAGGACCAGCTCGTCCTCCGAGTACCGCTCGACGAGCCCGGCGGCGATGGTCTTCAGCAGGTTCGTCTTGCCGCACTCGCTGTCGCCCATCACCAGCAGGTGCTGGTCGTGCTGGAACAGGTCGAGCAGCACGGGCGCGAGCGCCGTCTGGTCCAGCCCGACCGGCACCCGCTTCGGCTCGGCGACCAGGCCAGGCAGCAGGTGCGGCTCCAGGACGTGCGGCAGGACCCGGACCGGCTGGGCGACCTCACCGCTCCAGGCGGCGCGGACCTGCCGGGCGGTGCGCTCCAGGACGGTGCCCAGCTCGGTGTTGTCGGACAGGCCGTCCGTACGGGGCAGGGCGGCCTGCGCGAACAGCTTGCCGTCGGTGAGGACACGGCCGGGCTCGTCGGGCGACAGCGTCTCGGCGAGCTTGCGGTCGACGCTGCTCTCGGTGGCGTCGTTGAGGCGCAGTTCGACACGGGTGCCGAAGTACGACTGGGTGGCGATGCGGACGTCGTTCCAGCGCAGCATGCCGGCGACGACGTGGATGCCGTACCCGCCGCCGCGCTTGAGGATGTCGACGACGGCGTCGTCGAGGTCGTCGAAGTCGTCGCGCAGCGCGCCGAACCCGTCGATGACGAGGACGATCTCCGCGGAGGCGAGCTGCGGCAGCCGGCCCGCCGCGTGCAGGGTGCGCAGCTGCTCGACGGAGTCGATGGTGTGCTCGCGGAACAGGTCCTCGCGGGCGGCGAGCATGTTCCGCACCTCTTCGACGGTACGGGCGGCGCGCTCCCGGTCGGCGCGGCCCGCGATGCCGCCGACGTGCGGCAGGCCGGACAGGGCCTGGAGGCCACCGCCGACCAGGTCGAGGCCGTAGACGCCGACCTCCTGCGGGGTGTGCGTCAGCGCGAGGGACAGGACGAACGTACGGAGCAGGGTGGTCTTGCCGGACTGCGGGCCGCCGATGACGGCGGCGTGGCCGCCCGCCACCGTGAGGTCCAGGAACCATTGGCCCTGCCACTGCTTGGTCGGGTCGTCCAGCAGCCCCAGCGGCACCTGGAGCGGGCCGCGGCGCGCGGAGAGCTGCATGCCGCGCGGCCCGGCCTGGAGCGGGCCGGCGACCTGGTCGAGGGCGACCGCGCCGGGCAGCGGCGGCAGCCAGATGCGGCGCACCGGGTCGGTGGGGGCGTTCTCCAGCTGCTGGACCATGACGCCGAGTTCGGTCGGCCCGGTCTCCCGGCGCCGTGCCGTCGTCTCCCGCGGCCCGGAGTCCTCGGCCCGGCCCAGGGTGTTGTACGCCTCGTACGCGAGGGCCAGCGGGCCGCTGTCCTCGTCCTGATCGCGGCGCACCGGGCCGCGGTAGGCGCCGGAGACGTAACTCGCCTTGAACCGCTCGTAGTGGCTGGTGTCGACCTTGAGGTAGCCGAAGCCGGGCAGCGGCGGCAGGTGGAAGGCGTCGGTGGTGTCCAGGACGGTGCGGGACTCGTCGGCGGAGAAGGTGCGCAGGCCCAGCCGGTACGACAGGTAGGTGTCGAGGCCCTTCAGCTTGCCGCCCTCGATGCGCTGGCTGGACAGCAGCAGGTGCACGCCGATGGACCGGCCGATGCGGCCGATGGACAGGAACAGGTCGATGAAGTCCGGCTTGGCGGTGAGGAGTTCACCGAACTCGTCGATGACGATGAACAGGTGCGGCAGCGGGTCCAGGTCGGGCCGCTTCTCGGCGCGCAGGGCCGCGTAGTCGCCGATGTCGGCGACGTTGCCGGCGTCCTTGAGGACCTGCTGGCGGCGCTTGACCTCACCGGCGAGGGAGGCGTGGACCCGCTCGACGAGACCGGCCTGGTTCTCCAGGTTGGTGATGACACCGGCGACGTGCGGCAGGTCGGCGAACGGGGCGAAGGTCGCGCCACCCTTGTAGTCGACGAGGACCAGCGCCAGGTCCTCCGGCGGATGGGTGGCCACCAGCGCGAGGACCAGGGTGCGCAGCAGCTCCGACTTGCCCGAGCCGGTCGCGCCGACGCACAGGCCGTGCGGGCCCATGCCCAGCTCGGAGGACTCCTTGAGGTCCAGCAGCACCGGTTCGCGGGAGTCGCTGACGCCGATCGGCACGCGCAGGAAGGCGCGTTCGCCGCGCGGCGCCCACAGCGCGTCGAGGTCCATGCGGGCCACGTCGTCGATGCCGAGGAGGTCGGCGAAGTCGACGGGGCCGGACAGGGGCGCGTCGACGAGCGACTCGGCGGACAGCCGCAGCGGCGCCAGCATCCGGGCCAGGCCCTCGGCGAACGGGACGGACACCTCGTCGGCCGTGCCGTGCGCGCTGACCGGCTCGGCCTCGCGGAGGTCCTCGATGAGCACCTGGTCGCCGTCGACGGTGACGCGCACCCCGACGTGGCCGGGCTCCTGGACGCGCCGCTCCACCAGGTGCAGGACGGTGACGCCCATCTCGCGCAGGCCCACCGCGTCGTCGGGGCGCGGCAGGTCGACGGCGTCCTCGCCGTGCCCGTCGGTGACGACCAGCAGCCGGGACGACATGGACAGCGCGTCCTTGGTGGACAGGCCGCGGCGCACCTCGGCGGCGTAGGAGGCGCGGCGGCGCAGCTCGGGGCCGAGCTGCCGGGCGAGCTGGGGCGCGGACGGGGCGATGCGGCGGGCGGCGACGGGGCCGTCGAACTGCTCGGTGTCGAGCAGGTGCGGCATCCACTTGGCCCACTCCCAGTCGGCCATCCGGTCGCCCGGCACGGCCAGCGCGACGGCCACGTCGTCGGGGGCGTGCAGGGCCGCGGTCTGGACGAGCAGGGCGCGGGCGACGCGCAGGCAGTCCTCGCGGGGCCCGACGACGCTGATGTTGCCGACGCGGTCGAGCGGGACGGTCAGCGGCAGTTCGGTGCCGGTGCGGAAACGGTCCATCAGCGCCGACGCCTCGTTCAGCATGAACCGGTCGGGCGGGGTGAGCACGGAGGAGCCCTGGTCGAGGATCTTCAGGTCGCGTACGGGCATCTCGCCGGTGCCGACGCGCACCCGCAGGAAGTCGGCGTCGAGGCGGCGCCGCTCCCACAGCCGGGCGGGGTCGCGGACGATGTCGTACAGCGCGTGCGGCGGCGGGTTGAGGACGTCGGCGCGTTCGCGGCGGGCGCGTTCCTCGGTGGACAGTTCCTCGCGCATGTCCTCCAGGTACGCGAGGTACGCCTCGCGCTGGGTGCGGCGGGTGCGCTGGGCCTTGCCGCGCTGCGAGAAGACCAGCACGAGCGAGCCGACGATGGTGACGACGAGGATCAGCGCGCCGAGCGCGGCGAACTGGCTGTTGCGGACGACGGTCATCATCACGACCGACGACATGACGCCGGCGACGGGCAGCAGCGACATCGCGATGTTGCCGCCCTTGCCCTCCGGGAGGTTCGGCGGCGCCTCTATGGCACGCGCCTCGGACGCGGCGGCGGGCCTGGAGGTCCGGGCGGGGCGGTGGACCAGTCGGGTGCTCAACGTCTCCGTCCCCTTCAGTGGCGCTTCTGGGAGAGCTGGAACACGTCCGCGGCGAGGCGGGTGGCGGCCTGCCGGGTGGGGTGGGCGAGCAGCTCGGTACGGATCGGGCCGCCGGCCGCCAGGTGCCGGTCGTACGGCAGCACCTGGACGCTCGCCCCGGTCGCGGCGAGCGTGCGGACGGCCCCGTCGAGGTCCAGCCCGGTGTGCGGCACGGTCTCGGTGACCACGACGACGGTCCCGGCGATGACGTGGCGGGGCAGGCCCTGCATCCACTGGAGCACCGCGTGGGTGCTGGCGACGCCCTCCAGCGTGGCGGGCGTGGTCAGGACACGGGCCTGGGCGGCGGACAGCGCGACCCGGGCGACCTCGGCGGGCAGGGTCTCGCAGTCGACGACGGTCACGCCGAAGTAGCGGCGCAGCGCCACCATGACCCGCTCGTACGCCTTGGTGTCGAGCATGGCGCCGATGCGGCCCTGACTGCCGGGCAGCAGCCAGGCGTTGTCGGGGAGCTGGACGAGGTAGCCGGTGACGTCGAGCAGCGACATCTGCGGTTCGACGATCCCGGCGACGTCGCCGGTGGTCCACCGCAGCGACTCGGCGCCCAGCCGCAGCGGCAGCGACCCGAGCGCCGGGTCGGCCTCCACGAGCAGGACCGGGTCCTGCCGGTAGTGCGCGTACGTGAGGCCCAGGAGCGCGGCGACGGTGGACTTGCCGGCGCCGCCGCGGATGGACGTGACGGCGATCTGCCGCCCGGTGGTCACCGGCTGCTGGAGCGCCTGTGCGGTGCGGGTGGTCTCGGCGACCTCGCGCGCGGCGGAGGACGAGAGGGTACGGCGCAGGGCGCGGGCGGCGCGGGCCGCGAACGGCTCGCCCCGGCGCGGCTTGCGCCCGGCGGCGGCGAGCTGCTTGTCGACGACGGGCCGCGAGTCGGGCGCCGCGGGCCGGCCGGCGGCGCGCCGGTACGCGGACGGGGCCTGCGGGGGCTGCGTCTGCTGGGGCTGCGTCTGCTGGGGCTGCGGGGCGTGGGGCTGCTGGGGCTGTGGCTGTTGGGGCTGGGCGGGCACGTGGGGCGCGGTGGGAGAGCCCCCGCCGGGCACCGGCTGCGGCGCGGCGGCCGGAGCCGGGCTGCCCGCGCCGGACCCACCGGCCCCGGACGTACCGGGCCCGGACGTACCGGGCGCCGCGGTGGGCGGAGCCGACGGCGGGGGCGCCTCGGCCTGGCCCGCTTCGGGGGCGGCCGGGGACGGCCGGGACGCGCCGGCGCGCAGGTCGCGCAGGACGTCGCCCTGCCAGTTGTCTCCGTTCGGCATGTCTGCCCTTCTTCTCCCGCCCTGCCGCAGAACCCGGAACTCAGAACTTGTTGAGCAGTTGCCCGTAGACGCCGAACACCCCGACGGCCAGCGGGAACAGCGCCACCATGCCGATCGACTCGACCAGGTCGGCCGTGCGCCCCAGCCGTACCCGGACGTGCTCCGGCGGCTGGACCGCCAGGGCCACCAGCGGCAGTACCGCCGCCGCGCACAGCACCGTCAGCGGCCCGGCGCCGTCGGCGTGGTCCATCCACAGCATCACGAGCCGTACGACGAGGAGCGCCGCGGCGGTGAACAGCGCCACGACCTCCGCGACCAGGGGGAAGGCCCGCGCGCGGGACAGCAGGACGGCGGCGACGACCGACGGCAGGACGACCGTCCAGACGCTCGGCCGGTCCGCGAGGGTGAGCAGCCACCCGCCGGCGGCCGCCGACACCGCGGTGACGATCGTCGCGAGGGCCAGGCCCCGGTGCGTGGCGGCGAGGGCGTTGCCCACCTGGTGGCGGCTGACGGAGGCGCCGCCCGAGCGGCGGTCGTCGAGCGCGGTGAGGCCCGACGCCATCAGGGCGAGCCGGGGCAGCAGGCCGAGGAGCACCACGGAGAAGACCGCCATGACGGCACCGAGCCGGGCCGGGTCCCCCTGGAGCGCGGCGACCGCCTCCCAGACGAGGGTGAGCCCGGCGGTGGCCCCGGCGCCGACGAGCCCGCCGCGGCCGAGCGGGGAGAAGTGGCCGAGCATCGCCAGCGTCACGACGAGGGAGCCGGCGACGGCGGCCAGGCGCGCGGCGCCGGACCAGTCGTGCGCGTCGGCGGCGGTCCAGGCGCCGAGCACGCCCAGCCCGCCGGAGGCGAGGAGGAGCGCGGTCGCCAGCCCACGGTTGCCCCGTCCGACCCGGGCGACGAGCGCGCCGGCGGCGAGGAGGACGAGGGTGACGGCGGCGAGGGCGACGGCCAGGGCGTCGAGCGCGTACTCGCGGCGGGCGAGCAGGGCGGTGAGGACCGCGAAGGCGACCGTCGCGACGCCCGCGCCGGCCCTGCGGGCGCGGGGGCGCCAGCGCCAGGCCTGGAGGTCGAGGTCGTCGGCCACCTGGTCGGTGACGTCGTGCACGACGGGTGCGGGCGGCGCGGAGTGCGCCCGGACAAGCCGGAGGACGGCACCGTCGGCGATCCCGGCCGACGCGAGCGTGCTGTCGTGGGGGAGCGCGGAGCCGTCCGACGTGATCAGCTGCCGGGTCATGGGCCGGGACGCGGCCCGGTCGTCCAGCAACTGGAGGATGTCCGGCAGCAGTTGACCGATCGGCGTGTCGGAGGGCAGGACGATGTCGGCCCGGCGCCGCTCGCCGACCAGGGTCACCCGGCTCAGTTGCGCCCGGGAAGTCGTTGCTGTGCTCACCACTTACCGGAACCTATCACCGCGGCGACGGGCACATTCGGGTCAATTCCACCGGTCTCGACCGTCTGCATGGCCTGCGCTCCCCCATTCCCCTCGCGATTCCCCTCGCGGCAGTCACTTCTCCGATTTCGCCGGCTGCTCGTACCGCTGTTCCTGCTTGCGCTGCTCGGCCTTCTGCTCGGCCAGGGTGTGCTGGAGGAAGGACCACCCGACGCACCCCGCGCACAGGACGGCCGCGATCGCGATGCCCGCGAACACCTTGCCGAGCCGCTCGTCCGCCGTGCGGCGCGCCCGCTGGGCACCGAACAGCAGCGCGTCGCGCATTCTGCGCCGGCGTACCGCCACCGACTCCAGGAGCTGGCTGTCGTAGTCCCGTGCCATGCGTCGTCCGTCCCCCTTGCTTTGCCTCCGCAACATAAGGCATCGGCGAGCGGACCGTACACCCCGGGGCGGCCCGGCGCGGGCTGCGGTGGCGCCGGTCGGCGAGCGGGCACAGGCTGGACAGCGAGAACGACCGTACGGACCCGCTCAGAGGGCAGAACGCATGATCCAGTCAGCTGATATCCGCGAGTGGCGCAACCACGATGTCGTCGACCCCAAGGGCCACAAGATCGGGGTGCTGGAGGCCATCTACGTGGACACCGCCACCGACGAACCGGCCGTGGCCACCGTCCGGACCGGGCTGCCGACCCGGCAGCGGCTGGTGTTCGTCCCGCTCGACGAGGCGGTCGTCGGGCCGGACTACCTGAAGGTGTCCCACCCGAAGGGCGAGGTCCGCAAGGCCCCGTCCATCGGCACGGACGACGTCCTGCCGGCCGAGGACGAGGCCGCCATCTTCCAGCACTACGGCATGGCGTACGAGCCCGGGGCCCACGGGGAGCGGAAGCTCGCCCGCCGCTGACCCGTACGCACGCACGAGCCCGTACGCAGTCACGAGCCCGTACGCACTCACGAGGAGGTGCCTTCCATGGCGCTGTTCCTGTTCCTGATCATCGTCGCCATCGTCCTCGGGCTCATCGGCGTGGTCGTCGAGGGCCTGTTCTACCTGCTGGTCATCGGCATCGTGGTGCTGGTGCTCGACCTCCTGCTGGTCGGCTTCCTGCGCAACCGGCGCGCCCGCAACCGCCCGCTGCGGTAGCCGCGCGTCACCCGGAAGACCCAGCGCGGCCGCCCTTCGCCCCGGACACCGTGGTGGTCCGGGGCGAAGGGCGTGGACGCGGGGGCCGGCCGCGCCCGGCGGCGTCACCCCGTCGGGCCCCAGGTGACGGGCAGGCTCCGCACGCCGTAGATGCCCATCGCGCCCCGCAGCGGCACGTCCTCGGGCGGTACGGCCAGGCGCAGCGTGGGGAACCGGGTGAACAGAGCGGGGAAGGCCACCCGCATCTCGACCCGGGCCAGTTGCTGGCCCAGGCACTGGTGGATGCCGTGCCCGAAGGCCAGGTGCCCGGTGGCCCTGCGGCGCAGGTCGAGGGAGTCGGGGTCGTCGAAGCGGGCGGGGTCGCGGTTGGCCGCCTGGACGGAGAGGGTGACCGACTCGCCGGCCCGGATCAGCCGCCCGTCCATCTCGACGTCCTCCAGCGCCGTCCGTATCCCGGTGTGCACGATGCTGAGGTGGCGCAGCAGCTCCTCGACCGCCTGGTCCGCGAGGCCGGGGTCGGCGCGCAGGGCCGCGGCCTGCTCGGGGTGGCTCAGCAGGGCGAAGGTGCCCAGCCCGAGCATGTTGGCGGTGGTGTCGAGCCCGGCGGCCAGCAGGAAACTGCCGACGCCGGCGAGTTCGGCGTCCGTCAGGTCGCTGCCCGTCAGGTCGCTGAGCACGTCGTCCGTCGGGTGCGCCCGCTTAGCGAGGGCCAGTTCGTGGACGAACTCGCCGAGCCCCGTCATGGCGGCGACCTGCTCGTCGAGGGAGGAGCCCGGGTCGCTGATCGCCGCCGCCCGCCGCTTGAAGACCTCGCGGTCGGCCTCCGGCACGCCCAGGAGCTCGCAGATCATCAGCGCCGGGACGGGGTGGGCGTACGCCTCGACGAGGTCGACGGCGGGTCCGTTCCGCTCCATGGCGTCCAGGTGCTGGGCGGTGATCTCCTCGACGCGGGAGGTCAGTTGCCGCATCCGGCGCACCGTGAACTTGCCGGCGAGCAGCCGCCGGTAGCGGGTGTGCTCGGGTGCGTCCATCGCGGTCATGTCGCCGACCGTGCCGGGCGGCAACGGGCCTTCGGGGCCGCCGGGGATGGGGAAGTGCATCAGCTCCTGCCGCGAGCTGAAGCGGGGGTCGGCCGCGATCGCGCGGACGGTGGCGTAGCCGGTGGCCAGCCAGCCGAGGTGGCCGTCGGGGTAGCGCAGCCGGGTGAGCGGCTCCCGCTCGCGTAGCGGCGCCAGTCCGGCGGGCGGGTCGAAGGGGCAGCCCTCGGGCCGCTCGTACGGTAAGGCGGTGACGTGCTGGTCCATGGTGATGCCTCCTGGGTGGGGGGGTGGGTGCGTACGGGTCCGGGTCAGCGGGTGGCGCCGCGGTTGAACACGGAGCGGGCCCACAGGTAGCCGACGAGGCTGAGCCCGGCGCACCAGGCGAGCGCGAGGAGCCCGTCGCCGCCGATCTCCGTGCCCATCAGCAGCCCGCGGAGGGTCTCGATGACCGGGGTGAAGGGCTGGTACTCGGCGAACCAGCGCAGCCCGGTGGGCATGGAGTCGGTCGGGACGATCGCGCTGCCGAGGAAGGGCAGGAACGTCATCGGCATGGGGATGTTGCTGGCGGTCTCCACGTTCTTGGCCACCAGTCCGATGCCCGCGGACAGCCACGTCAGCGCCAGGGTCAGCAGGGTGAGCAGGCCGGCGGCCGCGAGCCACTCGACCGCCGTGGCGTTCGGCCGGAAGCCCACGAGCAGGGCCACCGCGACGACGAGGGTGATGCTCAGCATCGTCTGGATCACGCTGCCGGCGACATGGCCGGTCAGGAAGGCCGCGCGGGAGATCGCCATCGTCCGGAACCGGTTGACGATGCCTTCGGTCATGTCGACGGAGACGGCCACGGCCGTGCCGAGCGCTCCGGACGTCGCCGCCATCAGGATGATGCCGGGCGCCAGGTAGTCGATGTAGTCGACGCTTCCGGCGCCGGCCGCCGCCGGGCCGATCCCGGTGCCCAGCGCCCCGCCGAAGACGTAGGTGAAGAGCAGGAGCATCAGCACCGGCATCGCGACGACGGAGATGGTCAGGGACGGGTAGCGCAGCGCGTGCTTCAGGTTGCGCCGCAGCATCGTCCTGGAGTCGCGTGCGGCGTAGGAGAGGGTGGTCATCGGGTGCTCCCGGTGAGGGTGAGGAAGACGTCGTCGAGGTCGGGGGTGTGGACGGAGAGCGACTCGGCCTCGACCGACGCCGCGTCCAGGGCGTCGAGGACGGCCCGGAGGGTCGGTACGCGGCCGTCGCCGGGGACGTCGAGGGTGAGCGCCTCGGTGTCGCGTGTGCCGGTGCCGAAGAGCGCGGCGGCCGCCTCGAGCCGGTCCTCGTCGGCGAACTGGAGACGGATGTGGCCGCCGGGGATGCGGCGCTTCAGCTCCTCCGCGGTGCCCTGGGCGACGATGTGGCCCCGGTCCAGGACGGCGATCCGGTCGGCGAGCTGGTCGGCCTCCTCCAGGTACTGCGTCGTCAGGAAGATGGTGACCCCCTCGTCGACGACGAGGCTGCGGATGATCTCCCACATGGTGCGGCGGCTGCGCGGGTCGAGGCCGGTGGTGGGCTCGTCGAGGAAGATGACGCGCGGGTCGCCGACCAGGGTCATGGCGAGGTCGAGCTTGCGCCGCATGCCGCCCGAGAAGGTGACGACGGGCTTGGTGGCGGCCTCGGTCAGCTCGAACCGGCTCAGCAGGTCGGCGGCGCGGCGCCGTCCCTCGCGGCGGGACAGGTGGTGCAGGTCCGCCATGAGGTGCAGGTTCTCCTCGGCGGTGAGCAGGTTGTCGACCGCCGAGAACTGCCCGGTCACGCCGATCGTCCGGCGTACGGCGTCCGCCTCGTCCACCAGGTCGTGACCCGCGAGCCGGGCCTGGCCGGCGTCGGCGGGGATCAGCGTGGAGAGGATCTGCACGGTGGTGGTCTTGCCCGCGCCGTTGGGTCCGAGGAGCGCGAAGACCGAGCCCTCGGGGATGTGCAGGTCGATGCCGTCGAGGACCACTTTGTCGCCGTACGACTTGGCCAGCCCGGTGGCGGTGATCGCGGCGCGGGGGCCGGGCGTGCCGGGCGCGGAGGCCGCCCGGGGGACGGACGCGGACGGGGACGGGGGCCGGGTGGCGGACGGGGGCCGGGTGGCGGACGGGGGCGTGGGCCTGGTCATGGGCGGTCCTGTCTCGGGTGGGAGCGGGCGCGGACGGGGTACGGAGGGGCTACGGGGATACGGAGCGGCTGACGGGGACGGGTGGGCGGGCGGGCTCAGGGGCGGCGGATCACGATGTCGCCGGCCGAGGTGCGGGCGCGGACCCGCACGGTCTCCGGCGTCCGTCCGGTGCCCTCCGGCCCGCCGACGCCGTCGCGGATCCTCCCGGCGCGGGTGCTGACGTCGAGCACGGCGGCGGCGGGCTCGCGGACGCCGACCTCCAGGGCGCCGGCGGCGGCTTCGAGGACGACCCGGCCGCGTGCCACGTCGCCGATCCGGATGCCGCCGTACCCGGACCTGGCGTCGACCCCGGCGTGGGCCACCCCCACGGTGATGCGGCCGTTGGAGGAGTCGGCCCGTACGTCGCCGCCCGCCTCGCCCAGCACGGTCTCGCCGTTGGCGTTCCGGAGGGTCACCGTGCCCGTGACCTCGCCGATGTCGACCCGGCCCGCACCGGTGACGTCGGCGTCCCCGCTCGCGCGGTCGACGCGGATGTCGCCGAAGCCGGTCCTGAGCGTCACGGCCGCGGCCTCCTCGATCCGGATGTCACCGAAGGAGGTCGTGAGCCGGCAGTCCCCGAGGCGCCCTTCGGCGTGGAAGTCGGCCATGGGCCAGGTGCCCGTCACGTCGGAGCCGGCCGGCAGGTGGACGGTCACGTCGACCGATCCGGCCTTGCCGAACGGGGAGCGCTTCCTGGGCCCCCTGATCCGCAGGGCGCCGTCGGCGCAGGTGACCTCGGTCCGTTCCGCGGCCCGTACGTCGGCTTCCTCGGCGCTGTCGGACGGCAGCACCCGCACGACGGTGTCCGTGCGCTTGCCGGCCGCGATGCGGACGGTGCCGACCTCGAACGCGATGTCGGCGGTGAGGGGCTGCGGGGTGTCGAAAGAAGGCATGACGGTTCCGTCCTCATGGGTGTGGGTGGCTTCGGTGGAGCGGGTGCGAGCGGCCGCGCCGCGTTCGCAATGCCATAGTGGCACCATCATGGCGCCATCGCAAGCGCCATTGACATCTTTATGGCACCGCATGGCATTACATAAGTGCCACTCATGCGCCGGATGGCGCCTTGTGGCGCCACCTGGCGTCACCCGGCGTCACCCGGCGCCATCACCGCCGCGGACCCGTGCCCTCCCCGGGCGGGGCGGCGTTGTCGGGGTACCGCCGATCACCCGGAACCCCCGACCGGAAGGAAGCCCATGACCAGGAACCGCCGCCTGACCGCCCGTATCGCCGCCACCACGGCCGCCACCGCCACCCTCGCCCTCGGTGCCGCCGCCTCCGCGCAGGCGGCGGCCGCCGACCCGCTGAGCGGCCTCACCGGTGGCCTCCCCGTGGGCACCACGCTCCCCGCCGAACTGCCGGCCGGCCTCCCCGACGGCGCGTCCGGCCCCCTCGGCGGCGTGGCCGCGCCGCTCGGCAGCGCCGGCCGGCTCGGCGCGTCCGGTGCCACCCAGTTCGCCCAGGGTCTGGTGATGGCCCTCTCCGCGGTGCGGTGACGATCACGGCGTGCGGCCCGGGGCCGCGGCACGGTGCTGACGCGCCGGGCCGCGGCCCCGACGCGTCCGCCCTCAGCCGCCGCGCGGGGCGTACATGATGACCGCCATGCCGGCCAGGCAGACGAGCGCGCCGAGGACGTCGAAGCGGTCGGGCCGGTAGCCGTCGGCGACCATGCCCCACACGAGCGAACCGGCGACGAAGACCCCGCCGTAGGCGGCCAGGACGCGGCCGAACTCGGCGTCGCTCTGGAAGGTGGCCACCACCCCGTACAGGCCGAGGGCGATCACTCCGGCGCCGATCCAGACCCAGCCCCGGTGCTCCCGGAGGCCCTGCCACACCAGCCAGGCGCCTCCGATCTCGAACAGCGCGGCGACGGCGAACAGGGCGACGGATCGGGCGACGTGCACGGCGGCGGGTCCTTCTTCCGGAGGCGGGGGCTCCAGCATCCCCGACCGTCCCCGGTTCACCGATTCCCCGCACCAGGCAACGCGACGTGCCCCCACGCCCTCTTCCGGCTCGGCAACCCGCCCCCCACGAAGGGAAGCATGGTGGTTACGAGCACTCCGAGACGAACGGCCCTCGCCCTCACCGTGATCGGCGCCGTACTGGCGCCCGTGTCACCGGCGTTCGCCGCACCAGCGGCCCCGGCGGCACCCGCCCCGCCCGCCGTCGACCTCCGGGCGGACGTGAACCGGGACGGCCGCGTCGACGTCACCGGCGCCACCGACACCGCGGGCGAGGACACCTGGACGCAGGGCCGGGGCGCGGTGTTCCTGCCCAACATCGACGACGACACCAAGCGGTGCCCGGCCACCGCGCCCGGCGGCAAGCCGCTGTCCGACGCGAAGCTCGCGGCCTGCAACGACGCGGCCGACGCCGTCGTCAACGGCACCGCCGACCTCGCCGACATGGCCCGCGTCCGCGCCGTACCGATGGCCGGTCTGCCCGCAACCGCCACCGGCTCGGTGAGCGTCCCGTCCGGCGGCAAGCACACCCGCGTGTTCGTCAAGCGCACCGGCGGCTGGGCGCACGTCACCGGCAAGACCCGCCTGACCGCCGCCGAGCTGCGCGCGGGCCTGGAGTTCGCGGTCGAGAGCACCGACATCGTCCGCGACAGCAAGGTGTGGGACGGGCGCGGCGTGATCCGCCTGACCGTGGCCACGCCCGGCCGGCCGGCCACGTCCGACGACATCACCCTGCGCGTGGCACCGCTGCTGACGCACCACCACCTCCAGAAGGCGCAGCAGGTGATGGTCACCAGGGTGCCCGGCAAGGAGGACTTCGAGCGCCGCCAGCAGGCGTTCGTCGGCGGGCTCGCCAAGGAGGCGAAGGCGGCCGGGATCACCGCGCCGCTCGTCACCTTCGACAGGTACCAGGACATCTGGGCGCAGGACTTCGTGGAGCCCGGCTATGTGAGCATGACCGGCCCCGACGGCCGCCGCCAGGTCATACGCGTCATGATCCGCTCGGCGCAGCCCGACCGCGAGGCGGGCCGCGAGCTGTTCGAGAAGCTGCGCGGCAACGGCGTCGGTGTCGTCCAGGTCTCCGGGGTCCGCGACTCGGAGGAGTGGACCCTGAACTCGATGGGGAACCTGGAGACGATCCCCCCGTACGCGCACGGCGGCCGGTCCTTCCCGGCCGGGCGCATCATCATGGGTGAGCGCAAGGACGACGGCTCCAAGCCCGCGCAGGCGATGCGGACGATGCTGGCGTCCCAGGGCTTCCAGGACCCGCTGCTGCTGGACACGTCGTGGCTGCACGTCGGGCACGTCGACGAGTTCGTGCAGTTCCTGCCCGCGCCGGGCACCCCGCGCGGCTGGCGGATCGGCATCGCCGACCCCGACGCCGGGATGAAGCTGCTGCGGGACGCGCAGAAGGCCGGGCACGGCAAGACCCGGATGTTCTCGGTGCCGGACTCCGTGGAGCGCTACGCCCCGAAGGAGACCATCGACCAGGCGCTCGCCTCCAAGGAACTCGTCGCCGACAACGCCCTGGCCGCCGCCCGGATCAAGGCCAACCTGGCGGTGCTCCAGCGGGAGACGGGCGTGACGGACGCCGAGGTGGTGCGCGTACCGGCGCTGTACACGCGCGGCAAGGAGCAGGTGGGCGAGCGCGGCGACCGGATGCCCCGGCTGTCGCGGCTGGGCGCCGGCGAGGTGCCGGAGGCGGTCAGCGAGTACGGCCAGCAGCAGAACCTGACCCGCCGCGACGGCCGGGTCGCCGGCCCCGGCACCGTCATGACCAGTGCGTACGTCCCCGGCGCCGTCAACGGCGTCCTGCTGGGCGGCGACCGTTACCTGGCGCCGCGCCAGTGGGGTCCGGTGATCGGCGGCAAGGACGTCTTCACCGCCGCCGTGACGGCCGCCTACACGGGCGCCGGGATGAAGGTGTCGTACATCGACGACTGGTACACCTACCACCTCGGCATGGGCGAGGTGCACTGCGGGACGAACACCCTCCGGGACGCCTCCGCCGCGTGGTGGAAGCGGTAGACAGCGGGGAGCATGGGTGATGTGCCCACGCTCGTCGGAACCTCCGGGTGGCAGTACACGGACTGGCGCGGCGGCCTCTATCCGGACGGGCTGCCGCAGCGGCTCTGGCTGGAGGAGTACGTCCGCCGCTTCGCGACCGTGGAGAACAACAACGCCTTCTACCGGCTGCCCACCCGGGAGGTCTTCACCGCCTGGCACGACCGGACCCCCGAGGGGTTCGTGATGGCGGTGAAGGCCAGCCGGTACCTGACGCACATCAAACGGCTGCGCGACCCCGAGGAGCCGGTCGCGCGGCTGATGGGCCGTGCGGCGGGCCTCGGCGACCGGCTGGGGCCCGTCCTGGTGCAGCTGCCGCCGAACTTCCGCGAGGACACCGGCGCCCTGGACGCCTGCCTGCGCCGCTTCCCGGACACGGTCCGGGTGGCGGTGGAGCTGCGCCACCCGTCGTGGTGGGAGGCGGAGCGGGAGCTGCGGGCGGTGCTGGAGCGGTACGGCGCCGCCCTGTGCTGGGCCGACCGGGGTTCGCGCCCCGTGACACCGCTGTGGCGCACGGCGCCCTGGGGGTACGTCCGGTTCCACGAGGGCGCCGCCCGGCCCTGGCCCCGCTACGGGCGCCGGGCGCTGGCGTCCTGGGCGGGGCGCGTCGCGGACGCCTGGGCGGACGAGGACGACGTGTACGCGTACTTCAACAACGACCCGGGCGGTGCGGCCGTCGTGGACGCCGCCGTGTTCGCGCGGGCGGCGGCCGCCCTCGGCCGGACGGTGACGCGTACGCCCTCCTTCTGATGCCCCGGCGCCGTAAAATCCGTGAACGGATCTTGTGGACAAGCGACTTGGGGGGCACATGGTCACGGTCCTGTTCGTGCACGGCACGGGGGTGCGCGAGCCCTCGTACACCGTCGCCCTGGAGGCCGTCCGCGCCGGCCTCGCGCGCGTGCGGCCCGACGCGCGGGTCGAGCCGTGCGACTGGGGCTCGGCCCTCGGCTCGTACCTGCGGGCGGGCGGCGTCTCCATCCCCGGGTACGTCAGCGACGGCGCCCTGCCGGTGCGGGAGGACGACGAGGACCGGCTCCGGTGGGCGATGCTGTACGCGGACCCGTACGCCGAGCTGGGCGTCCACGCCCTGGCGGACCGGCCCCCGGGGACGGCACCCGCCTTCGTCCCCGGCGCGGCCGCGCCCGGCGACGCGCTCCTGGACCTGATCGGCCGGCTGGCAGGCTCGGCGGCGGTCCGCGCCGCGTGGGACGCCGCCGTGCCGGACGTCCCCCTCCCCGAAGCGGTCGACGCCCTGCTCGCCGCGCCGCCGCTGCGCCGGGCCGCCGCCGTGGCCGCCCCCGAGGGCGACGCCCTGCCCCGGCTCACCGCCCGCGCGCTGACCGCCTGGGCGCTGGTACGCGCGGAGAGGCCGGTGGGCGACGTTCCGGTGGCGGCCCGTGACGCCCTGGTGGACACGCTCACCGCCGAACTGGGCGGTGACATCAAGGGGCTGAGCGACGCGCTGGTCTCCGCGCTCGGCTTCTCCGCGCGGCTCTTCGAGCGCTCGATCGGCTCCCGGCTGCTGGTCTCCCGGCGCGCCGCGCTCAGCGGCCGGTCGGTGGGCTTCTTCGGCGACATCGTCAGCTATCTGGCGCGCGGCCAGGCCGTGCGCGACCACGTCGCCGCCACCCTCCGCGCGCTGCCCGACGGCGGGCCGGTCGTCGTCCTCGGCCACAGCCTCGGCGGGATCATCACCGTCGACCTGCTCACCGCACCGCCCGCCGGCGTGTCGGTGGACCTGCTGGTGACGGTCGGCTCGCAGGCACCGCTGCTGTACGAACTCGACGCGCTGCCGTCCCTCCCGTACGGCAGCGGGCTGCCGGGGGCGTTCCCGCGCTGGCTGAACGTCTACGACCGCCGCGACCTGCTGTCCTACCTCGCCGCCGGGGCGTTCGCGCACGATCCGCGGATCACCGACGTGGAGGTGGACAACCGCCAGCCGGTCTCCGCCGCCCACAGCTCCTACTGGGCCAACGACGAGTTCTTCCGGGTGTTGTCCACAGCGCTTCCCGGCTGAGCGGGAAACCGCCTAACCTGGGCCGTCCGAGTGACAGGACACCACAGTGACCGGGCACCACACGGCACGGTGCGAGGGGGAACGCGCGTGGCCGCCACGGGAGGATTCGACGCCGTACAGCTGCGGATCCTGCGCGCCTTCGTCGACGCGCTGGAGGATCCGGCCGTCCGGCTGATCAACGACGGCAGCCGGGACCTGTGGCGCCAGATGGTGCACCAGCACGTCCCCGGCCTGACGGCCGTCAGCTTCAGCGTGCCGCGCCAGGAGTTCCTCAGCGTCGTCAACAACTGCGCGGCCATCGACGGCGGCATGGACGGCCTGGTGGCGGCCACCTGCCTGGTGACCCCCGCCCTGGAACCGGCCCTGTTCCCGCTGCTGGCCGAGTGGAAGGCCCGTCTCGCCTTCCCCGGCCCCGACTGGGCGCCGCTGCGCCGCGCGCTGGAGGTCCCGGTGCCCGAGCTGGGCGGCCTCGTCGACCGCGCCACCGACGGCCTCGTACCGCTGCCGGAGCACTGCGCCACCCCGTGGGCGGCGTTCGTCCACCTGGCCGACCGCAACAGCCGCCCCGGCGCCCTCCCGCCGGCCATGGCGTTCCTGGAGCACACGGCGGCCCGATGTCCGGAAGTCGCGGCGGGCGTGGGCGAGTTACGGGCGTGGAACGACCACTTCGCCCGCCACTGGCACCTGACCGGACCCCTGATGGCGCTGCGCACCGCCCTCACCGGCGCCCCGCCCGCCGAGGACGCCCCCGACGGCCCCCGCACCGCCCGGCCCGCGCCCTCACCCGCCCCGGTCAGGCCGCTGATCAGGATCTACGTCAAGGTCGAGCCCGACCGCACCCCGCAGGGCGGCGTCGGCCGGCGCCGCGCCGTGCGCACCCAGCGGTACCACGTCTCCGCCTGTGTGAAGTACACCGACTCCAAGGCCCTCCACCGCGACCCCCACACCGAGCCCCGGGAGTCCGTGACTCGCGCCCAACTGCCCGTGTCTGTGGCAGAGTTGCTTCACCACATGACTCAGCTACGCCACTCCCGCGCCGAGAACGCCGCCCTGGAGCTGTTCCTCCCGGTGGAGCTCCTCAACGAACCCGTGGAGTGGTGGGACCGCGACCCGGCCCTCGGCTTCCCCAACTCCCTGCTCAGCCGCTACCGGGAGATCCTGCTGCACAGCCTGGAGCGGGTGCAGCGCCCCGCCTTCCACAACGCCTGGCGGGCCCGCTGGGCGCACTGGCGGACCGGCGAGGGCCCCGGCCTGGTGCACGAGTGCGACCCGGAGGCGCTGACCGACACCGAGCACCTCGCCCTGCTGGACGCCAAGATCGGACGGGACGACGACGTGGTCGGCATGGTGCTCAGCAGACCGCCCCACCGGGACACCGAGCTGGGCTTGAGGGAGATGAGTCTGGCGCTCGACCTCGGGGTACCCATAGTGGTGTATCACCGCGACGACCCGGCGTCGGAGGTGTTCCGCAGCATGATCAGAGAGACCTTGGCCAATGAGGGACTGGCAGGGCTCCCCGAGCGTGCGCAACAGTGGAAGTCCGACGTCGCCGTCCGTGCCACCACCACCGTCTCCGGCGGGGCGAGCGCCGTGACCGACCGGGACGTCGAGGCGATCCGGTCCATGAGCATGATCTGGGACGACCCCGAGCTTCTTCTCGAGGGCGGGCAGAGCGCTCCCGCCACCTTTGTAGGGGGGACCGAGTGAACGCGGCGCACAACGGCGGGCCGCTCTACCGGGGCACCGGGGAGCTGTTACCGGACACACCGTACGAGGACCGGGTCTGGCCCGAGGGGCCGCCCTGGCGCGACTTCCGCGCCCCGGCGGTCATGCCGCCGCCGCCGGCGGACGACGAGGCCGACCGGCGCCTCGGCCCGCCCGGCCGGCCGCGCACCCCGCGCCCGGAGGAGGTGCGGCTGGTCAACGCCGCCCTGCTGCTGCGCAGGCCGCTGCTGGTCAGCGGGCGGCCCGGGGTCGGCAAGTCGGGCCTGGCGTACCGGATCGCGCGGGAACTGCGGCTGGGCCGGGTGCTGCACTGGCCGGTGACCAGCCGCACCACCCTCACCTCGGGGCTGTACGAGTACGACGCCATCGGGCGCGCCCAGGCGGCCAGGGAGGGGACGGACGACGAGCGGCCGGGGATCGGCAACTACGTGCAGCTGGGCCCGCTGGGCACCGGGCTGCTGCCGTACCGGCTGCCGCGCGTCGTCCTGATCGACGAGATCGACAAGTGCGACGCGGACCTCCCGAACGACCTGCTCACCCTCTTCGAGGACGCCTGGTTCGAGGTGCCGCCACTCGTCCGGGTGAAGCAGGCCGAACCGTCGGCGACCGTCCATACGGCTGATCCCGGGGGCACCGCCGTCATCGAGGACGGCGTGGTCCGGGCGCACGCCTTCCCAGTCGTCGTCATGACCTCCAACGGTGAACGGGAGTTCCCGGAGGCGTTTATGCGCCGCTGCCTCCGGCTCGACATTCCCGACCCGGACGCCGACACCCTGGGCGAACTGGTCGCGGGGCATTTCGGCGACCGTCTCGGACCGGCGCAGGAAGCGCTGATCCAGGATTTCCTCCGGCGCAGCGGCCGGGTGGGCGGACTCGCCGCCGACCAGTTGCTGAATGCCGCCCATTTGGCGACCTCCGGCCTGTACCGGCAGGACGGCGGCGACGCCGGTGAGTGGCAAGCGGTCCTCGCCGCCATTTGGCACCCTCTGGGTGGTGAAGGGGCGGATACGGCGTGACCGGCGATACCTCGGCGGCCCGTGGCGCCGAAGGGCGGCACCGACGGGACGGCCCGGCAGACCTGCCGGGTGACAGCGGGCTGCCCGTCACCGGCCTGTACGCGCGGGAGGTCGCCGACGCCGTGTGGCTGGCCGCCAACCACCCCTGGCTGGCGGGCGGGCAGGAGGGGGCGGAGGAGGAGAAGACCGACGCCCCCGAGCCGCCGCCCGGCCCCGGCGCCGAGGGGCACGAGCCCGCACCCCCCGCCCGGGAGACCCCTGCCGGCGACGACCCACCGGATCCCGGCCCCGGACCGGACGCCCCGCCCGGCTCCCCCGCGCCCGGCCCCGGACCGGACGACCCCGCGCCGCACGATCCCGTACCGCACGACCCCGCACCGGACCCGGCCGCGCCCGACGCGCCCGCGCCCGGCGCCTCCGGCACCCCGCGCACCCCGCCCCCGCACGCCGGCCGGCCCGCCCCCGCGCTCCTCCCCCACGGGCCCGGCCGCCCACCGGGGCCGCGCGAGCTGGGCCGGGCGCTGCGCCCCCTGCGCACCCACCTCGACTCGGCGCACGCCCACACCCTTGACGAACAGGCCACCGCCGAGCGGATCGCGCTCGCCCCGCACCTGCCGCCCGTGCTCCTCCCCGCGCCGGAACGGCGGTGGAGCGCGGTCCTGGTCGTCGACAGCGCCCCGCACATGGCGCTCTGGCGGCCCGCCGTCGAGCGGTTCCGCTCCGCCCTCCGGACGTACGGCGGCCTGCGCGACGTGGACGTGCTCACCCTCGACACCGCCCACGCCGGGCGGGCCGTGCTGCACGGCCGCGGACCGGCCGGCCGGCCCCGCCCGCCGCGCGGCCTGGTCGACCCGGCCGGCCGGCGCATCGTCTTCCTCCTGACCGACGGGGCCGCGCCCGCCTGGCGGTCCGGCGCCGCCCAGCGCCTGGCCGCCCTGTGGGGCAGGTTCCAGCCGGTCGCCGTGGTGCAGATGCTGCCGCAGCGGCTGTGGGCCGGCACCGGCCTGTTCCCGGTACGGGTCCGGCTGCGCGCGCACGGCCGGGGGGCGGCCGGCCGGCAGGTGCGGTGGACGCCCGCCGAGCCGCTCGCCGCGTCACTGCTGCCCGACGCGCCCGGCCGCGTCGTCCCGGTACCGGTCCTGGAGCTGAGCCCCGAATGGCTCGGCCCGTGGGCCCGGTTCGTCGCCGGGACCTCGCCCCGCTGGGCGGACCTGCCGGCGATCCTCACCGGCACACGGCGCCCGCCGCCCGCCGCACCACCCCCGTCGCGGCGGCCCACGGCGGCCGAACTGGTGGCCCGCTTCCGCAACCGCGCCTCCCTGGACGCGTTCGACCTGGCGACCCGGCTGGCCGCCGTCCAGCTCGACCTGGACACCATGCGCGAGGTGCGGCGCCAGACCATGCCGCGCGCCACGGACGCCCATCTGGCGGAACTCGTCATCAGCCCCCTGGTGGAACCGCTGCCGGGCTGCGACGGGAATTCGTACCTCTTCGTGGACGGCGTACGGGAGGAACTCCTCGCCGCCGGGAGCAGGTCCGCCACCGAAAGCGCCCTGAAAAAGGCGGCGGAATTCCTCGCCCCGCACAACGAGGCCGCCCGTGAACTCCTCGACTATCTGGAGAACGCCGCCCGTTCCCCGTCCTCCGCCCTGTCCGAGGAAAGCCTGGAAGCAGTGGAGGCGACCGGTGAGAACCTTCGTTTCCGGCAGGCGGAGCACGCGGCGCTCCAGGCGATTTCCGGTTCCCATCTGCGCCGCGCCCGAAAGCTCGGCGAACACATCGGAACCACACCTCCGCACGGCCGGACCGGCGTTTCACCGGGGCCCGCCGATGAGACACTCCCCGACGACAGCGACGACCCATTTCCCCCGTCTGGAGGCCCCCACGTGAGCACGGTCCCCGCCCCGGCACAGACTTCGGCCCAGCAGCCTCCGGCCGGAGGGGGTGGACGACCCTCCATGCCGACCGTGTGGGGGAACATGCCGCCCCGCAACGCCGTGTTCACGGGCCGGGAGGAACTGCTCGTCGCCCTGGAGAACGGGCTGCGCGAGGGCCCCACGGCCGTCCTCCCGCACGCCCTCCACGGAATGGGCGGTGTCGGGAAATCCCAGCTCGCCCTGGAATACGTGTACCGGCACGCGTCCGAATACCAGGTCGTCTGGTGGATCCCCGCCGAACGGACCACGCAAATTCAGCAGGCGTTCGTGGAACTGGCCCGGCGCCTCCACCTCCCGGTGAGCTCCGAGGCCATTACCGCCGTGCCCGCCGTTCTGGAGGCCCTGCGGACCGGAAATCCGTACAACAGCTGGCTACTGGTGTTCGACAACGCCGAAAGCCCGGCGGCCGTGCAGGAATACTTCCCGAGCACTCCCGAGGGCGGGCCGGTAGGCTCCGTCATCGTGACATCGCGCAACCCTCAGTGGAACACCTTGGCCCATCCGCTGGAAGTCGATGTGTTCGAACGGGAAGAGAGCATCCAGCTGCTCCGGCGGCGCAATCCCGACCTGTCCGACGAGGACGCGGACATGCTCGCGGAAATCCTCGGCGACCTGCCGCTGGCGGTGGAGCAGGCGTCCGCCTGGCGCGCCGAGACGGGAATGCCTCCGGCCGAATACCGGCGCGTGTTCGAGGAGAAGAGCGCCGAGCTGATGGCGGTGTCGCCGCCCACCCAGTACGAGAAGACCGTCGCCACCGCGTGGAACGTGTCGCTCGACCACGTGGAGGGCAAGAACGCCGGCGCCATCCAACTCCTGGAACTGTGCACCTATTTCGCCCCGGAGCCGGTGAACCGGCAGTTCTTCTCCAACGCGGTGTCCGAACCGATCGCGCCCGAGCTGGACCGGATCTTCACCGACCCGATCCGGCTCAGCCGCGCCATCCGGGAGATCAGCCGGTACTCGCTGGCCAAGATCGACCACCGCACCAACTCGATCCAGATGCACCGCCTCGTCCAGGCCGTGCTCGAGGCGCGCATGACCGAGGAGCAGCGCCGGAGGTTCCGTCACGGCGCGCACCTGCTGCTCGCCGCGAACGCCCCCAGCGACCCGCGCGCTCCGCACAACTGGCAGCGGTTCGGCGAGCTCTACCCGCATGTGATCGCGTCGAAGGCGGCCCTCTCGCCGCACCGCAACGTACGCCAGATGGTGTACATGACGGCGGAGTACCTCTTCTACTGGGGCGACCACAAAGCCGCCCTGGAATTCGCCCAGGAGACCTACCGCGAGTGGTGCCGCCTCTTCGGCGAGGACGACCAGCAGACCCTGGTCCTCGGCCGGCACCTGCGGTTCGTGCTGTGGCGCGACGGCCGCTACCAGGAGGCGGCCGAGCTGGGCGAGCGCATGCTCGCCACGCTGGAGGGCGCCGGGCCCGATCTGGAGGAGGAGTACCTGCGCGTCAAGGGCCAGGTATCCGGTGACCGGCGGGCGCGCGGCGACTTCCGGGGTGCGCTGGAGTTCGACGAGGAGATCTACGAACGGGCCGTCCGCGCGTACGGCGACGAGGACCCCGAGACCCTGCTGCACGCCCACAACCTGGGCGTCACCCTGCGCGTCAACGGCCTGTACGCGCGGGCGCTGGAGCTGGACCGGGCGAGCTGGCGCACCAAGGTGCAGCTGTTCGGCGCCGACGCCCCCACCACCCTCGGCTCCGAGGCGTCCCTCCATCTGGACAAGCAGGAGCTGGGCGAGTACGCGGCGACGGAGAGGGCGTACGAGGAAGCGATCGACATCCACCGCGACACCTTCGGCGACATGCACCCCAACACGCTGAAGGCGATCGCCCGGCTCGGGGTCGCCCAGCGCAAGGCGGGGCACCACGCGGCGGCCGAGGCCAACACCCGCAACGCGCGCAATGCGCTCGTCGAGCGGTACGGCGAGCGGAGCCCGGACGCCCTTCAGGCGTCGCTGAACCTCTCCATCGACCTGCGCCAGAACCGGGCGCTGGACGAGGCGCTGAAGCTGGGGGAGCGCACGAGGGCGCTGTACGCCGAGATCTTCGGCCAGGACCATCCGCACACGGCGGCGGCGGACGCGAACGCGGCGATCACGATGCGGCTGCTCGACCGGGCGGACCAGGCCCGCAAGCTCAACGAGTCGGCCCTCGCCCGCTTCCGGGAGAAGCTCGGCGAAGCCCACCCGCACACGCTGATCTGCGCGGTCAACCTCGCGAACGACCTGTTCGCGCAGGGCGACGCGGCCGGTGCGCTCGAACTGGACCAGCGGTCGCTGCCGGCGCTGGCCGAGGCGCTGGGCGAGCGGCACCCGACGGTGCTCGTCCTGCGCGGCAACACCGCCACCGACCTGCGGGCCCTCGGGCGCACGGGCGAGGCGGAGGAGCTGCACCGGGCCGCGATCGACGGCATCCGGGAGACCCTGGGCGAGAACCACCCGGCGTGCGCGGACATGCTCGCCTGGCGGCGGGCCAACTGCGACATCGACCCGATGCCCATCTGAGGGCTCAGGCCCGGCCCAGCCACCGGGCCAGGTCCACCGGATCCGGCGGCCGGCCCTCGTGTTCGGTGACGGCCCGGTGGACGGCGGCGACCAGCTCCGGCACCGCCGTCAGGGCCGCGACCGCCTCGGGGGCCTCGCCGGTGTCCGCCAGCGCCAGGGCGAGGCCCGTCCACGCGCCGGGCCGCCGCGCCGGGTACCGCAGGTCGCGGAGGTGGAGCCGCCGGGCGCCGTCCGGGTCGCCGCAGGCCCACAGCAGGTCGCCCCGGCTCGCGCCGGTCACGCCCGGCACGGTGTCGCCGGGGCGGTCGCGGAGCTCGTCGAGGGCCGCGGGCCGGGCGAGCCCGATCCGGACGAGCATGGCGCGGGCGTCCAGGTGCCGGTGGCCGGCGTCCCTCGGCGGCCACCGGCGCGCGGGGAGCACCGGCGGCCGGGTGCGGCCCGCGCTCCAGGCGGCGGCGAGGGCGGCGACGTCCCGCGGGTGCGGGCGGACGTGGGCGAGCCGCCAGGTGGCCCGGTGGTCGCGGGCCATCCGGTGCGCGAGCCGCTCCTCGGGGCGGTCGCCGGTACCGGCGCCCAGACGGCGAACCGCACCGAGCAGGTCCTGTAACGCGCTGCGGCCCGTGGCGTCGAGCGCCGGGTCGGCGGCCGGTCCCGGTACGGCGTACGCCAGTTGCGTCGCCCACAGCGCGCCGTCGAACCGGGCGACGGCGGTGTCGGCCGCCCGCGGGTACCGGGCGGCGTACGCCTGCCAGAACCGGGCCACGGCGGTGAACGCGTACGCCCCCTGGAGCATGCCGCCCAGCGGCCGGGGGTCGTCGCGCCAGGGCGCGTAGTACAGCGCGCGGGTCCGGCCCGGCTCGTACAGCGGGCGCAGGTGCAGCAGGGCGCTGAGCTTGCTGTGCTGGAGTTCGTGGACCAGGGTCGCCGCGCACTGGGCGGCCGAGTCGGGCAGGGAGGAGGCCATGCCGCCCACGCCGTGCCCGCTCGTGACGCTGCGGACCCGGAACGGCTCGTGGGGCGGGAGGGGCTGGAGCGAGCGCAGCAGTACGCGGGCGGCGTCGGCGGTCGGCGGGTCGACATCCACCAGCAGGGCGTACGCCTCGCGCAGCAGCCGGCTCCAGTCCTCGTACGCGGGCGGGGCGAGCCGGCGGGCGGCCCCGTACGGCAGGGGCGCTATCCGGTGGGCGCCCACGTCGTCCACGACGATCCGGTGCGGGCCGCCGGGGGTGAGGGCCACCCGGCGCACGGGCGCCCAGCCGGGCGCGGGCCGGTCAGGGCGTACGGGCAGGGCGGTGCGGCCGCACCGGCCGACGACGCTCACCCTGCCCCCGGACGCCCTGACCACGGCCGTGTCCCACGCGGCGCCGTCCCGGCGGGCCACCGGGAGCCGCGCCAGGCCCAGGGCGGGCAGCCGGACCGCCCCGTGGTGGGCGGGGACGGGGAACGAGAAGGTGAGCCCCGAACGGACGGCGGCGGCCGCCGCCAGGGCGTGGAGGTGTCCGGCGTCCGCCCACAGCGGTGTCTCGGCCCTCGCCGGGGTGCGCAGCCTGGCGAGCAGGCGGTTGAGCCACAGTCCCGTCTCGGGGAGCAGGAGCAGGTCCTCGACGGCCTCGGGGCGGTGGCGCTGGGCGGCGGCGAGGAGGTCCCACGCCCGCTCGGCGGCGGGGAGCGGGCCGGTCACCCCGGGGAGCGGTGCGAGGGTGTCCATCAGGAGGTCGCACAGCAGCAGGCGGTGGCTGTACTCGGCCCGGGCGAGGACCGTGAGCGTCTCGGGGCCGCCCTCGCCGGCGGCGAGTTCACGGAACTGGTGTGGTCTCAGGGAATGCCGCGACTCCGCTGCCTGCGGTGGGTCAGGACGCATACCGTCCCTCGGTGCCGCGGCCCCGCCACCGCATCAGGCGGTCCAGCTGTTTTCCCCGCCGGGTGACATGCTCCCGGCCGCGCGTCCCGCGTCCGCCAGCAGCCGGGCCTTGGCAACCGCTCTGCTCTCGTCGGGCCGGGAACGCAACTCCTCCAAGGAGGTGCCCGTGAGGTCGGGCAGGTCCGACGTGATGGCGGTTTCCGGCTTTTCCACTGCCGTAGACCTCCCCCGGTGTCCGAGCGGTGTTCGATCCGCCGCCCTTACATGATGTCCTAAGCACCCACCTCTGGAAACATCCGCTACCGGACAGCCTGCGGCCCGCCGGAGCGGCCGTGGCCGAATCGCGGAGCCTCAACCACCGTTCTCCTACGGCTCGGTGAACCATTCCGGATAGTCCCGGAGCACCTCCAGGAGGTCGTCGAGCGCGGCGGTCCCCGGGTCCACCAGGGACACCGCCTCCCACAGCCGGGTCAGTCCGTCGCCGAAGGTCACACAGGTGTCGATGAGCCCCAGGATCTCCAGCCGCGTCTCGCCCCGCCTCGGGACGCTGCCCGCCATCGGACCGGGGAGCAGACCGATGACCTGGCCGCGCGACTCGGGGCGGCGCATCACCTCCACCGCGTCGAGCGCGTCGTGCAGGCGCCGCTTGTCGGCCAGTTCCAGTTTCCGCCGCGGCCGTGGCACCCCGGCGCTGCCGCCCCGAGTGCGCGCCGCCTCGCCGTCGCCCTCGAACCAGAGCGACGTGGTGTCGCCGAACGCGCGGCGCAGCGCCTCGGCGAGCGGCCGGGGCGACGTACGCCAGTCCGGGTGCTCGCGCAGCAGGCGCAGCGCCTCGGCGCTGAACCGGCCGGACCTCATGCCGTTGCGGGCCGTCCCGCCCGGCCCGCACGCGAACAGGGCGTACTGGTCGGCCCGTTGCCGGGGTACGGCGCGGGGCATCGGGTCCGGCCGGAGGGCGCCGGCCGCGGTGTCGGCGTACGTCTGGCACGCGTCGAGGAGCCACAGCTGGCGCGGGTGGCCGGGGGCGCCGTCCGAGCGGTAGAGGGCGAGAGCGGCCTCGACGTCCAGGCAGCGCAGGTCGCGCTGGACCGCGTCGGCGAACAGCAGGCGCCGGTTGCGGTCGGCGTCGACCAGCCCGTGCCCGGACCAGGCGACGAGGAGCCAGTCGCTGCGCTCGTCGGCCAGCTCCCGCGCCAGCACCCGGTGGACGGTGTCCCGGTCGGCCGGCCGGTAGGGCACGCCGGCGGCGTCGGCGAGCGCCCGGTTGCGGTCGAGCGGTGACAGCAGCAGCGTCACCGCACCCGCGTCCACACCCAGGTCGCGCAGCCACCGCACGTATCCCAGCGCGTCGTGCACCGGTCCGTCCAGGTCCCAGGCCGACCCCGCCTCGTAGGACTCGACCCCCACCACGAGTGCCCGCATCCGCACCTCCCCGGCCACCGTACGTCTCAACTCCCGTGCACCGAACCGATGTCGAGCAGATCGAGTGCCTCCTCCCACCGGAACCCGCCGGACACCGTCTGGTCCCGTTCCCCGGTGCCGATGCGGACGCCCATCTCCCGCAGCGCGTCCAGGCTGCGCCGGTACGCGGGGTGCGCGGCCTGCGCGGTGCTGAGGCACGGCAGGGCGGCGGTGGGGACGCCCGTGCCGTACGCCTCGCACAGGATGCCCAGCGCGAGGGTGTCGGACATCCCAGCGGCCCACTTGTTGAGGGTGTTGAACGTGGCGGGGGCGACGGCGATGGCGTCCGGGTCGGGCAGCGGCCGGGGGTCGCCCGGGCGGCGCCAGGCGGAACGGATCGGGTACCCGGTCCGCGCCTCGACGGCGGCCGCGTCGATGAACCCCATCGCGTGCGGCGTCGCCACCACCCCCACGTCCCAACCCCGGTCCTGCGCGGCGGTGATGAGGGTGCCGACGTCACCGGCGACCCCGGCGGCGCAGACGACGACGTACAGGAAGGACTTCCGCTGGGACACGAGGGGCTCCAAGGGCAAGATCGACGGTGGCGCGGTGGGAGCGGCCGGCGGTAGGTACCCTGAGCGCGTCGCGGACTCTCCCATCACCTGGACCGTACGGCGCAGTTGGCCGGTCCGGGTGGTGGTCGATCGGAATCAGGCAGGTGCACAGGGTGCTGGTGGCGGATCGGTACCGGTTGGAGTCGCCCATCGGCCGCGGCGCGATGGGCGAGGTCTGGCGCGCCACGGACGAGGTGCTGGGCCGGCCGGTGGCCATGAAGCTGCTCCTGGGGGACGACTCGGACTCCCAGACGGCGGCCCGGTTCCGGCTGGAGGGGCAGACCGCCGCCCGGCTGAGCCACCCGCACGTGGTGGCCGTCTTCGACTTCGGGGCCTGGGAGGGCCGTTTCTACCTGGTCATGGAGCTGGTCGAGGGGCGCAGCCTGGCCCAGGAGCTGGCCGCGGCCGGCTCGCTCCCGGCGGCCCGGGTGGCGGCCGTCGCCGCGCAGACCGCGGCGGGGCTGGCGTCGGCGCACCGGCAGGGCATCGTGCACCGGGACATCAAGCCCGGGAACCTGATGTCGGACGCGGACGGGACGGTGAAGCTCGGCGACTTCGGCATCGCGCGGTTCGTGGACGACCCGGCCGCGGCGCTGACCCAGGCCGGGCAGATCGTCGGCACCAGCCTGTACCTGGCGCCGGAGCGGGCGCTGGGGCAGCCGGCCGGGCCGGGGTCGGACGTGTACTCGCTCGGGTGCGTGCTGTACCAACTGCTCACCGGGCGGCCGCCGTTCCACGCCGACACCGCGACGGCGATCCTCTACCAGCACATCGACACCCCGCCGGTGCCGCCGCTGCGGCTCGGGGTGGACGTGCCGCCCGCGTTCGAGAACTACCTGCTGGGGATGCTCGCGAAGCAGCCGGAGGAGCGGCCCTCGGCGCAGGAGGTCGCCGACTGGTTCGCCTCGGGCGCCTGGCAGGGGCGTACGCAGTCGCTCCCCGCCCCCGCGCCGGCGCCCGTCCCGGCCCCCGCCCCCGTCCCTGCGCCGCTGCCGGCGACTGCGCCCACGTACATGCTCCCGGACGCCCCGCGCCGGAGCCGCCGCGCCGTGCCCGCGACGCGCACGGGCGGCGCCCGCCAGTTCGTCAGCCGGCGTCCGCGGGTGGCGAGCCTGATCGCGGGCAGCGTGGCGTTCTTCGCGGCGGTGCTGATCGGCATGGCGCTGTTCTCACCCGACTCCACCTCGGCGGAGACGCCCCAGGTGGAGATCGGCGACACCCTGAGCGGCGACTGACCGCCAGGGCGCCGCGCCCCCGTTGTGGGCAGTCGTTCCGCAGGGCGATGGGGGTCCCCCCTGCTCGAGCGAAGCCGAGAGCTTGGGGGAGGGTGGGCACAACGGACCGGCGGGGTGCCTGTTCCCGGTTCGCCCGGTGGGCGGTGCGGATACGCACGGTGGGGTGGGGCGTGGCCCCTCCGGGCTCACCTCCTCGGGGCCGGCGGCCCTGGGTCACGCGTCAGGGAACCCCGCCGAAGCCGCCAGCCCCTGCGGGGGCGACCCTGCGCGGCCCCACCCCGGCCGGATGCCGGGTGCGGGGCGTGGATGGGAGGGGCACGACCCCGCCCCGGGTCGGAGGCCGCGCTGGGTGTCAGGCGTCGGTCATCGTCGGCATGTCGCCTTCCGTGGTGGTGAGGTCGATGACCGAGAAGACCGCGCCCGCCGGGTCGGTCAGGACGGCGAAGCGGCCGAAGGGGCTGCTCATGGGGCCGAAGCGGAGGACGCCGCCGAGGTCGGTGGCCTTGGCGACGGCGGCGTCGCAGTCGGGAACGGCGAAGTAGACGTTGATGTGGGGCGGGATCTCCGCGGGGAACGACTCGTCCATCTCCAGGCGGCCCAGCGCCGGCTGGTCGCCGAGGTTGTAGACGCGGAAGTCCATGTCGGGGTGGTGCATGGTCTGCGTGCGGTAGGGGAACACCGCGGGGAAGAAGTCGTCGGACTTCTGCGGCTCCCGGGTGTAGACCTCCGCCCAGCAGTAGGCGCCGGTCGCGCCCATGGACTGGAAGCCCTCGTGGGTGCCCGCCTGCCAGACGCCGAAGACGACGCCGCCGGGGTCGCGGGCCAGCACCATGGTGCCGAAGTCGGCGACCCGCATCGGCTCCATGAGGATCTCGCCGCCGTTGTCGCGGATCTTCTGCGCGGTGGCCGCGGCGTCGGGCGAGGCGAGGTAGAGGCACCAGGCGGACTGTCCCTCGGCCCCGGGCATGGGCGGCACGATGGCGGCCACGGCCTTGCCGTCGTGGGACGCTTCCGTGTAGTTGCCGAACTCGGTCGCCGACTCGCCGAACGTCCAGCCCAGTACCTCGCCGTAGAAGCGCTTCGCGCCGTCGAGGTCGCCGAACATCGCGTCCGCCCAGCACGGCATGCCTTCGGGTTGTACGGCCATGATTCCGTCCCTGTTCCGCTCGGTGCCACCAGAAAAAGCTGTCCGGTTTGACACGCTAGCGAGCGATTCGTCCATCCGCTCGCCGAAACGAGTCGGGGCGAACGATTCAGGACGACCGCCGAAAGTCGGCTCCACCTCGGCCCACGTCACGTGACGAGGTGTCATAATGCGAACGTAGCCCATCGTGCATCCCCCGTCGCGATGGGCTACACCTCTGTCCGGTCACCTGCCGTGCGGGCATTCCACGGGCAAGGGACTCCCCTCGCGGCCCCCTGCCCGTGTTTTTTCGAGTTAACAGTGACGTAGAGTGGTTGCGCAAGTCCGATTGTGGCGCCGGAGAGGATCACCCACTTTGTCGCTGATGCAAAGACGTCAACGTTCTGGGTGGATTACAGTACGAGCCCGCTGACCGAACCCAGACACCGCGCAACGTGGGGACCCCGATGGACAACGGCGAAGAGCGCACCGGCGAGCAGCATCCGCCGGACCGGCGCGCGCCCGAACTGCGGACGTTGCAGCAGAAGGTCGAGTACATGGTCGAGAAGACGTTCCCGGGCCAGAAGATCTCGGGCCGGGTCTTCGCCGATCTGGTGAAGCAGCGCGGCGGGTCCCTCTCCCACAGCTACTTCTCCAACATCCTCGCCGGGAAGGTCACTCACCCCTCCGAGGACATCCTCAAGGCGCTGGGCCTGGGCTTCGGCGTCGACTGGCGCTTCTTCAAGGACGAGTCGGACGTCGTCGACGACGTCGTCGCCGGCCTGCAGTTCCTCGCGAAGCGGCGCACCGGCGACATCAGCGGGGTCGCCGCGCGCGGCAACGACGAGGAGGGGCTCCCGGCCGAGTTGCTGGAGTTCGCCCTGTCGCTGCTGGAGGAGACCAAGCACAAGGGTCCGGACCGGGACGCGAGCCGGGGACGGTCGCCGGAGGACCGGTAAACTCGGGGCATCCCGAGGGCAAGAGGCGTCCATGTCCATGCGCGAGCTGCGGAAAGAGTGCGAAGCCGGACTCGCCGACCTGCCCATCCCGGCCCCTTTCACCATCGAGGGCCTGGTCGCCAACATGGAGGCCGCCCGGGGCCGCACGATCGTGCTGCGCGAACTGCCCGACCGCCTGGCGCGCGTCAACGCCGCCTGCGGGCTGCGCCTCACCTCCGGCACGACCAGCTTCGTCCTGTACCGCCGGCGCCCCACCGCGTACCAGACGCAGCACGTCATCCTGCACGAGCTGTGCCACGAGTGGTTCGACCACGGCACGTCCCTGGACGCGGCCCAACTGCGGCGCCTGCTCCCGGTGTTCGACACCTCACTGATCTCGCGGATGCTCGGGCCGGACGCCACCGTGCAGGCGCGCGCGCAGTACGACACGCACGACGAGCGGGTGGCCGAATTCGGCGCCTCGCTCATACCCCGGATGGCGCGGGACGTGACCAGTGATGACATGGTGGGGCGACTCGCCAACTCCCTGTCGCGGCCCGTCGCCCACCGGCGTCGCGGGCTGTTCCGCCGCAACCGCTAGGACCGAGGACCTCCTTGAGCGCGCTCGACGCCGCCGGCTACCTCATAGCCGGCCTGATGACCGCCGTCGCCCTGTGGCGCATGCCGGCCGCCCTGTGGGGCGACGAGGAGGACCGGCGCCGACGGGCGCTGTGGGGGTGTTACGCGGGGTTCGCCGCCGCCCTGTGGACGAAGACGGAGGCCGTGCGCACCGGGCTCAACAACAGCCCCGTCGTCGACCTCGCCGTCCTCATCAAGCACTACACGTCGACGATCGCGATCCTCGCCATCCTCAGCTACATCGTCGCCATCTACGGCCACTACCCGGCGGACGGCACGGTGCCGCGGCACGTGCGGTTCGCGCGGTTGGTGCAGCAGGTGGCGGCGAAGGCGTCCGTCGCGACGCTGGTGCTGCTGACCGTGCTGTTCTTCACGGTCGTCGACCGGTCGGTGCCCTCCGACCGGTTCGTCTCCGACCACGCCGGGCAGTGGGGGGCCACGCTCTACATGAGCGTGTTCTACCTGTACCTGGGCGCCGCGTCCGCCGTCTGCGCCTACCAGTGGGCGCTGGCGACCGGCAACGCGCGGCTGCGGCACCTGCGGGCCGGGCTCGGCATGATGACCGCCGCGATGTTCATCGGCGTCGCCTACACCGTCAGCCGGACCCTGTTCCTGTGGGCCAGCGTGCTGCACCACCCCAGCCGCTCCTTCGCCCAGACCTTCGACAAGGCCACCGAACTGGCGCAGGTGGTGCTGTTCGCGCTCTTCGCGGTGGGCGCGTCCATCCCCGCGTTCAGCAAGGGCTGGCGGCGGGTGAAGCTGTGGCGGGCCCAGGTGCGGCTGCACCCGCTGTGGCACGCGCTGATGACGGCCTTCCCCGACCAGCCCTTCGAGCCGCCGGCCCCGCTCGCACGGGAGCTGACCCGGTTCGACACCCCCGCCGACCTGCGGGTCGACCGCTGGGCCGCGGACATCGCCGACGCGGTCGAGAAACTGCGGCACTACGTCCCCGACGGCCTCGTCGGCGCCGCCACGTCCCTGGCGGGCGGGCCGGGGCCGCTCGCCGACGCGTACTGGATCAAGGCGGCGCTGGCCGCCAAGGCGGACGGCGCGCCCGCCGGCAAGGCCGCGGCCGTCGAGCAGAAGCACGCCACCGACCAGGACGACGAGGTGGCGTGGCTGGTGCGGGTGGCGGACGCGTACCGCAAGGCCGACGGCGACCGGGCGCGCGGCCTCCTGGTGTCCCTGGAGAGCACCGCATGACCGGGCCCCGGACAGAGCCGGTAGCGACCGCCGCACCCACCGGCGCCGCCGCGCCCGCCGCACGTACCGAAGCCACCGCGCGGGCCGTCACCGACGTCTTCCAGCCGCGCAACGTCCTGCTGGTCGGGATGCTCGCCATCGGCTGGGCGGCGGCCGGGCACTGGTCGGGGCTGCCGTGGGGGCTGCTCGGCGCGCTGTGCGCGGGGATCGTCCCGGCCGCGTACATCGAGTGGGAGCGCGGCCGCGGCACGTGGGGCGACCGGCACGTGGTGGACCGCACGAAACGGGCGCCGATCTTCTTCGTCATCCTCGGCTCGATCGGCACGGGTTCGGCGGTGATGGTCCTGGGGCACGCCCCGGCGGGGATCCTGATGGCGATGCTGGCGCTGTGGGTGATGACGGTCGGGCTGCTGGCCGTCAACACGGTGTGGAAGATCTCGGTGGACTCCGCCGTCGCGTCGGCGGTCGTCGCCCTGCTCTCGGTGGTCCACTCCCCCTGGTGGCTGACGGCGTACGCGATGACCGTCGCCGTGTGCTGGTCCCGGGTGGCCCTGCGTTACCACACCGTCGCGCAGACGGTGGCGGGCGCGTCGCTGGGCGCGGCGACGGCGGCGGCGCTGCTGACGTAGCGGCATCGTCGCCGATCCCGGGGTCAGCCCGCGGCCAGCAGCTCCTCGAGGAACGCGTCCAGGTCCTCGACGCGTTCGCGGCCCGCCGGGACCTCCTCGTAGGTCTTGCGGAGGAAGCGCCACAGCGACGGCGCCCAGACCGTGAACACGGCCGTGTTCAGCAGCTCTATGCGCAGTTCCTCCCGGGTGCCGTTGAGCACCGGCCACATCGTCACGTCCCCCTCGCCGACCGGGTGCGCCATGCCGTCCCGCAGCATGTCGCGGTCCAGGCGCCACTCGGCGTACACGAAGCCGCCGTGGGTGAAGCCGACCGTGACCGCGTAGGGGTCGCGCGGGTCGTAGGTGAGGTGGGACAGGACGGGAAGCTCGTGACCGTCCGGCGAGAGAAGCCGCATGAAGACCTTGTCGCGCAGGACCGTGTTCATGTCGTTCCTCCAGAGGGATGGGTGACGTCAAGCCCCCTTGCAGGTGCCCCGGGACGGGCGAGTAATGCGGGCGACCGGGCGGCGCGGGGTACTCCGGTCGGCGGCACACCGCGCTGCGGGCGGTCCGGCCCCTTCTTACCGTGGCTGAATGATCGTCAGTTCGCTCGTGGCCGCGGCCCTGCTGCTCCCGTCCGCGCCGGCCGGCCCCGCCGCCCCGCGCCCCGTCGAGCCGGTGCCGCCGCCCGCGGCCGTGCGCGTCGACCCCGCGCTCCTGCACCGGGGCGGTACGCAGGTGCACCTGCCGCCCGGTGTGAAGGCGCCGCCCCGGCTGTCCGCCCGCTCGTGGCTGGTCGCCGACGCCGCGACCGGGGACGTCCTCGCCGCGCACGACGCCCACCGGCGCCTGCCGCCCGCCTCCACCCTGAAGGCGCTGTTCGCCCTGGCGTCGCTGTCCGGCCTGCCGGCCGACCGGCAGCACACGGTCAGCGAGCACGAGCTGCGGGGCATCGGGGACGGCAGCAGCCTGGTGGGCGTGCGCGAGGAGGTCACCTACCGGGTGGCCGACCTGTGGCGCGGTGTCTTCCTCAGCTCCGGCAACGACGCCGTCCGGGTCCTCGCGGGCCTGCGCGGCGGCATCCCGGCCACCGTCGCCAGGATGCAGGCCACGGCCCGGGCACTGGGGGCGTACGACACCCGGGTGGTGTCCCCCGACGGGTACGACGCGCCCGGGCAGGTCTCGTCCGCGTACGACCTGGCGGTCTTCGGCCGTGCGGGGCTGCGCGACCCGGACTTCGCGCGCTACGCCGCCACCGCGTACGCCAAGTTCCCCGCCAGGGGCTGGTCGTTCGACATCCGCAACACCAACCGGCTGCTGACCGGCGCCGACGGCGTGAAGCGCTACCCGGGGATCCTCGGCATCAAGAACGGCTACACCACCAACGCGGGCCACACCCTGATCGCCGCCGCCCGCAAGGGTCCGCGCACGCTGGTCGTCTCGGTGATGGACCCCCGCGGGGGCGGCGCGTACGCCGTGTACGAGGAGGCGCGCGACCTGCTCGACTGGGGGTTCGCGGCCGCGCCGCACGCCCGCCC
This sequence comes from Streptomyces ficellus, assembly GCF_009739905.1. NCBI lineage: Bacteria > Bacillati > Actinomycetota > Actinomycetes > Kitasatosporales > Streptomycetaceae > Streptomyces > Streptomyces ficellus. The sequence goes on from NZ_CP034279.1 coordinate 3,482,464, forward strand.
GGTGGGCTCCCTGCTGCCCCCGCCCGCCGCGCCCCCGGTCCGCGCGGCGGCCCCGCCGGCCCCGGCGGGTACCGCGAAGCCCCCCGCCGCCGCGCCGCCCGCCGCAGGCCCGTCCGCCGTCCCGCCGACCGCCGCCGTGTCCGTCGCCACCCTGCCGGACACCGGTGACGATGGCCCCCGCCTCTTCCTCCCGCTGACGTTCGTCGGCTCGGCCTGCCTGGCGGCGGCCACGCTGTGGCTGGTGCGCCGCCGCACCGAACGGTGATTCGGGGCAGGGCGACGCGGGGCAGGACTGCCCCATGACCCCCATCCCCGTGATCCTGGACTGCGACCCCGGGCACGACGACGCCTTCACCATCCTGCTGGCCGCCGCCCACCCCTCCGTCGAGCTGCTCGCGATCACCACCGTCGCCGGCAACGCGACCGTCGAGAAGACCTCCCTGAACGCCCGCCGGGTGTGCACGGCCGCCGGGATCCGGGGCGTGCCGGTCGCCGCCGGGCTGGCGGGCCCGCTGCACGGGGCCGGGATCGTCGCCCGGAACATCCACGGCGAGTCCGGCCTCGACGGCCCCGGGTTCGGAGAGCCGACGGTGCCGCTCGACCCGCGCGACGCGATCACGCTGCTGCGCGAGACGCTGCTCGCCCACCCCGGCCCGGTGACGCTCGTCCCGACCGGCCCGCTGAGCAACATCGCCGCGTTCCTGCTCGCCCATCCGGGCCTGGCCGCCGAACGGGTGGACCGGATCGTGCTGATGGGCGGCTCCACCGGGCGCGGCAACCGCACCCCGGCCGCCGAGTTCAACATCGCCGCCGACCCGGAGGCCGCCGACATCGTGTTCTCCAGCGGGCTGGACGTCACGATGATCGGGCTGAACGTCAGCCACCAGGTCCCGGCCGCGCCCGGTGTCCTCACCCGGCTGGAGGCGCTCGGGACGCCCCTGGCGCGGCTGTGCGTCGAGCTGCTGACGTACTTCGGCACCACCTACCGCGAGGTCTTCGGGCTCGCCGCCCCGCCGATGCACGACCCGCTGACGGTCGCCCACCTCGTCGACCCGGACCTGATCACCACGGTCCGCGCGCCGGTGGCCGTCGAACTGACCGGCACCCACACGCGCGGTGCCACGGTCGTCGACCTCGACGGGGTCACCGGCCGTCCCGCCAACGCCCGGGTCGGCACCGCCGTCGACGCCCCGGCGTTCTGGGACCTGATCGTCGACGCGGTACGCGTCCTCGGCGAACGGTCCGGGGAGTCGTAGGGCGGGGTTTCAGGACGCGAGCCGGGTCACGTCGGTGACGTTGCAGTTCACCGGTACGCCGACCTTGGTGAGGCTCTGCGCGCGCTGGTTGGCGACCTGACCGGGGGCCAGGTTGTCGACGGCGGCGTTCGCCTCGGCCACCCGGGTGCCGGAGGCGGTGACGAACTCGACGCTGATGACGTAGTCGCTCGCCTCGCTGCTGCGGTTGGTCACCGTCAGGCCGGCGTGCGGCAGCCGGGTGGTGGGGTCCACCTCGCAGGTGGCGACGGCGACGTCGGTGTCCGGGCCGTCCGGGCCGGGGTCGTCGACCTGGTCGGCGGCGACGACGACGAGGACGATCACCAGGGCCACGACGGCGGCCACCAGACCGGCGACGACCAGCGCGACCACCAGGCAGGTGCGCGAGCCGCGCCGGGGCGGCGGCGGGGGCGGCCCCCACCCGGCCGGCCCGCCGGGAGGGCCCGGGGCGTTCGTCATGGCACCCATCGTGCGGCGCCCCCGCCCGCCCGGCACCCGCAGGACGGCACCCGGGGGACGGCGCGCATCCGGTACGGCACGCACCCGCAGGACGGCGCCCGGGGGACGGCGCCGGTCAGCGCCGCAGGGCCCACTTCTGCACGGACTCCAGCGGGCCGGCCGAGAAGCGGCGCAGCCACAGGCTGGAGCCCACCAGCAGCACCACCGACACCGCCGCCCACAGCCCCATCACCCACCACGGATGCCAGGACCCGTCGAGCCGGGACGCCAGGCCCAGGCCGGCGCCGTACGCGACGACCACGCAGATCACGTTCTGGAGCACGTACCCCGACAGCGCCGTGCGCCCCACGGCGGTGAGCCCGTTCGTCAGCGGGCCCGGGCGCCGGACGCGGTCCACGACGGCACCGATCAGCCCCATGTACCCGACCGCCATCAGGGGCGCCGCCCCGTACCGCCCCAGCAGGAAGAAGTCCGGTCCGGCCAGCGCCACCGCCACGTTCAGCGGGACGCCCAGCCCCAGGCCCCACAGCAGCATCCGCGACCGCACGCGCCGCGCCGCCGCGTCCGCCCCGAAGGCGCCCGCCCGGAACAGCCGTACGCCCAGCAGGAACAGGAACAGGAGCAGGAAGAACGTCAGGACGGGCTCCATGCGCAGGGCGATCGCGTTCTCCAGCCGGAAGGCGATCAGGTCCGCCCAGCCGCCGTGCGCGTACAGGTCGACGACCTCCGGCGAGACCTTCCCGCCCGGCGAGGAGTCGGCGGCCAGTGCCGCCGTCAGCAGCCCCATCAGCGCCAGGTGCGTCCCGGCCGCCCACCACATCACCCGCCGCCGCGCCCGCTCGGAGCGCGTCAGCAGCGTCGCGACGAGCAGGGCCGTGACCGCGTACCCCATGAGGACGTCCCAGGCGAAGACCAGCACGAAGTGCACGGTCCCCTCCGCGAACAGGAACAGCGCCCGCCACCGGTAGCGGCCGGGCCACGGCTGCCCGCGCCGGGCCGCCGAGGCGTACTGGATCGCCAGCCCCGCGCCGAACAGGATCGTCAGCATCGACAGGAACTTGCCGTCCGCCAGCAGCCGGAACACGCTCTCGGCGGCGTCCGGGACCGACCCGAACGACAGGTCGCCCAGGGTGCCCTGGAGGACGCCCCACTCGGCGCCGGGCCCGGTGAACACCCAGACGTTCGTCATCAGCGTCCCGAGGATCGCGACCCCGCGCAGGACGTCGAGCAGCGCGAGGCGCTTCGCGGACACGGCTGTGGTGGGCGCGGGCGCGCCCAAGGTCTCGGTCATGCCTCCAGCGTCCCGGCGCACCGCGCCCGAAACGTCATGAGCGGGCACGAACCCCCGCTACACCGAAGGATGTACGGCGCGGTGGTGCGGGTGGACACGGGCCGGATGGACACAGGGTCCGTTTCGTCCCGCTTTTCTGGGTACTCGGAGGACATGACGACCGAAGCAGCGCCCACCGGCGACCCGATACCCGAGGCCACGGAGCACCTGGACCGGCCGATCGCGATGAAGCGCGAGCTCCGTGGCCGCATCCGCCTGCACCAGGCCGCCGTCGCCGGTGCCGAGCCCGAAGCGCCCCCGGGGGACGGCAACATCGTCCGTGGCGAGGACTGAGCCGGCGGGCGGGGACCGCGTCAGAGGGCGGACCGGGTCAGAGCAGGTGGGCGTAGGAGCGCGGGTGGGCCGCGAGGTACTCGCGCAGCGTCATGGGGGCGTGGCCGGCCAGGCGGCGGACCGTGTCGGCGACCGTGCCCATCTCACCCACCGCGATCGCCTCGTAGGAGGTCACCCAGCCGGTGACCTCCCAGTGGTCGGCGCCGTACCCCTCGCGGGAGGCGTAGGCCTCGGCGCGGGTCTCGGGGACGTAGGTGACGGTCCGGCCGGCCGCCCGGGACAGCTCCTCCGCCGCCTCCGCCAGGGTGAGGGCCTCCTCGCCGGTCACGTCGTACACGGCGCCGTCGTGGGCGCCGTCGTCGAGGAGGACCGCCGACGCCACGTCCGCGATGTCCTCGTGGGCGACCGCCGCGACCCGGCCGCCGCCCGCCGGGCCCCGCAGGACGCCGTCCGGGCCGGTCATCGCCGCGAACCCGGCGAGGTACCAGCTGTCGCGCAGGAAGGTGTGCGGTACGCCCTGCGCCTCGATGTACCGCTCGGTGTGCCAGTGGTCGCGGGCGAAGGTGAACGTCGCCTGGGGCGCGGCGCCCAGGAACGACAGGTACACGATCCGTCCCACGCCCGCCGCGAGCGCCGCGTCGATCGCGGTGCGGTGCTCCTGGATGCGGTCGGGGCTCTCGTGCGCGGACACCAGGAACAGGGTGTCGGCGCCGTCCAGGGCGCGGCGCACGGCCTCGGCGTCGCCGTACGGCGCGGGCGGGGCCTTCACCGCGCCCGGCAGGTCGGGCAGCCGGGCCGGGTCACGGCCCAGCAGCCGCGTCTTGAGGCCCTGGTCGGCGAGGCGGCGGGCGACACGGCCGCCGACGCGGCCGCTCGCCCCGGTCACAGCGATCACGGAAGACATACGGCCGAGTCTGTCAGCCGTACACTTCCGTCACCTCCAGCACGCGCGCGGTGATCCGCCCGTCCGGGTCACGTTCCGGGTCGGCGAGGTAGGCGCGGTAGGCGTCCTCGGACGGGAACGTCAGCAGGTGAACCTCCGACAGCCCGTCGCCGGTGCGCATCCGCCGCTCCAGCCGGCCGCCGTGGCGCGGGAGGAGGGCCAGCGTCCGCTCCTCGTGCGCCAGGGCGTCCGCCACGGCGTCCGGCGGGTAGTCGAGCAGGACGGCCAGCCGGAACAGCGGCGCCGCGGCGGACGCCGTGAGCGGCTTGTAGAAGTGGACGTCCACGTTGCCGCCGGGGATGCCCTCGGAGCGGCCGGTCTCCACGTACCCGAGCCGCCGGTAGAAGGGCGGCGCCTGGAACGAGAACGACGACACGATCATCCGGTCGCAGCCGCGCCGCCGTGCCTCGTCCTCCGCCGCGCGCATCAGCCGCGTGCCGAGCCCGGTGCCGCGCTGGTCCTCGCGGACCCACAGCATGCTGACGCCGCCGAGGCCGCCCCAGGTCCACCCGGTGAGCCCGCCGGTGATCTCGCCGGACTCGTCGTCGGTCGCCCGGACGGACAGCTCCGCCTCGTCGGCGGCGCCGGTGGCGGCCTGGTTGAAGGCCGTCAGCTCCCGGTCCAGGAGGGCCGACAGTTCCTTGTCCTCGCCGCCGGTCGTCAGTGTCACTTGTCCTCCAGCTCGCCCTCGGTCTCCAGGTACACCTGCTTCAGTTGTTCGAGGACGCGCGGGTCGGGCTTCTCCCACATGCCGCGCGACTCGGCCTCCAGCAGCCGCTCCGCGATGCCGTGCAGGGCCCAGGGGTTGGCCTCCTGGAGGAACGCCCTGTTCTCCGGGTCCAGCACGTACGTCTCGGTGAGCTTGTCGTACATCCAGTCGGCGACGACACCGGTCGTGGCGTCGTAGCCGAAGAGGTAGTCGACCGTCGCGGCCAGCTCGAAGGCGCCCTTGTAGCCGTGGCGGCGCATCGCCTCGATCCAGCGCGGGTTGACCACGCGGGCGCGGAAGACGCGGGAGGTCTCCTCCACCAGGGTGCGGGTGCGGACCGTCTCGGGGCGGGTCGAGTCGCCGATGTACGCCTCGGGGGCGGTGCCCTTGAGCGCGCGGACGGTGGCGACCATGCCGCCGTGGTACTGGAAGTAGTCGTCCGAGTCGGCGATGTCGTGCTCGCGGGTGTCGGTGTTCTTCGCCGCCACCGCGATGCGCTTGTACGCGGTCTCCATCTCACCGCGCGCCGGGCGGCCTTCGAGGCCGCGCCCGTACGCGTAGCCGCCCCACACCGTGTACACCTCGGCGAGGTCGGCGTCGGTGCGCCAGTCGCGCGAGTCGATCAGCTGGAGGATGCCCGCGCCGTACGTGCCCGGCCGGGAGCCGAAGATGCGGGTGGTGGCGCGGCGTTCGTCGCCGTGCTCGGCGAGGTCGGCCCGGGTGTGGGCGCGGACGTGGTTGTCGGCGTCCGGCTCGTCGAGGGAGGCGGCGAGCCGTACGGCGTCGTCGAGGAGCCCGATGACGTGCGGGAACGCGTCGCGGAAGAAGCCGGAGATGCGCAGCGTCACGTCGATGCGCGGGCGGCCCAGTTCGGCGGTCGGGATGGGCTCCAGGCCGGTGACGCGACGGGAGGCGTCGTCCCAGACGGGCCGGATGCCGAGGAGGGCGAGCGCCTCGGCGACGTCGTCGCCGGCGGTGCGCATGGCGCTGGTGCCCCACAGGGACAGGCCGACGGAGGTGGGCCACTCCCCGTTGTCGGCGCGGTACCGCTCCAGGAGGGAGTCGGCGAGGGCCTGGCCGGTCTCCCAGGCGAGGCGGGAGGGCACGGCCTTGGGGTCGACGGAGTAGAAGTTGCGGCCGGTCGGCAGGACGTTGACCAGGCCGCGCAGCGGCGAGCCGGAGGGCCCGGCCGGGACGAAGCCGCCGTTCAGGGCGTGGACGGCGTGGTCCAGTTCGTCGGTGGTGGCGGCGAGGCGCGGGACGACCTGGCGGGCGGCGAAGTCGAGGATCGCGGCGACGGCCGGGTCGTGGCCCTCGGCGACCGACGCGACGGCGGCCGGGTTCCAGTCGGCGGCCTCCATCGCCTCGACCAGGGCGCGGGCCTTCGCCTCCGCCTCGTCGGCGCCTGTGCGGGTGGCGGCGGACTCGTCCAGGCCGAGGGCCTCGCGCAGGCCGGGCAGGGACTGCGTACCGCCCCAGATCTGGCGGGCGCGGAGGATGGACAGGACCAGGTTGACCCGCTCGGGGCCGGTGGGGGCGCCGCCGAGGACGTGCAGGCCGTCGCGGATCTGGGCGTCCTTGACCTCGCAGAGCCAGCCGTCGACGTGGAGCAGGAAGTCGTCGAACCCGTCGTCGTCCGGGCGGTCCTCCATGCCCAGGTCGTGGTCGAGCTTGGCGGCCTGGATGAGGGTCCAGATCTGGGCGCGGATCGCGGGGAGCTTGGAGGGGTCCATGGAGGAGATCTGCGCGTACTCGTCGAGCAGCTGCTCCAGGCGCGTGATGTCGCCGTACGACTCGGCGCGCGCCATCGGCGGCACCAAGTGGTCGACGAGGGTGGCGTGGACGCGCCGCTTGGCCTGGGTGCCCTCGCCGGGGTCGTTGACGAGGAACGGGTAGACGAGCGGGATGTCGCCGAGGGCGGCGTCGGGGCCGCAGGCGGCGGACAGGCCGGCGTTCTTGCCGGGCAGCCACTCCAGGTTGCCGTGCTTGCCGAGGTGGACCATGGCGTCGGCGCCGAAGCCGCCGTCGGCCTCCGGCGTACCGATCCAGCGGTAGGCGGCCAGGTAGTGGTGCGAGGGCGGCAGGTCGGGGTCGTGGTAGATCGCGATCGGGTTCTCGCCGAAGCCGCGCGGCGGCTGGATGAGGATCAGCAGGTTCCCGCGGCGCAGGGCGGCGAGCACGATGTCGCCCTCGGGGTTGGCGGAGCGGTCGAGGAACATCTCGCCGGGCGGCGGGCCCCAGTGCTGCTCGACCTGGTCGCGCAGCTCCTGCGGGAGGGCGGCGTACCAGCGCTTGTAGTCGGCGGCGGGGATGCGGACCGGGTTCTTGGCGAGCTGCTCCTCGGTGAGCCAGTCCTGGTCGTGGCCGCCGGCCTCGATCAGCGCGTAGATCAGCTCGTCACCGTCGCCGGACGCGAGGCCCGGCACGTCCTCGTCGCCGAAGTCGTAGCCCTCGTCGCGCAGCCTGCGCAGCAGGGCGACGGCGGAGGCGGGGGTGTCGAGGCCGACGGCGTTGCCGATGCGGGAGTGCTTGGTGGGGTACGCGGAGAGGACCAGCGCCAGCTTCTTCCCGGCGTTCGGGATGTGGCGCAGGCGGGCGTGGCGTACGGCGATCCCGGCGACGCGGGCCGCGCGCTCGGGGTCGGCGACGTAGGCGGGCAGGCCGTCGGCGTCGATCTCCTTGAAGGAGAACGGGACGGTGATCAGGCGGCCGTCGAACTCGGGGACGGCGACCTGGCTGGCGGCGTCGAGCGGCGAGAGGCCCTCGTCATTCTCCTCCCACGCGGAGCGGGAGCCGGTCAGGCACAGCGCCTGGAGGACGGGGACGTCGAGGGCGGCGAGCGCGCCCGCGTCCCAGGCCTCCTCGTCGCCGCCCGCCTGGGCCTCGGCGGGCTTGGTGCCGCCGGCGGCGAGGACGGTGGTGACGACGGCGTCGGCGGTGCGCAGGGTGTCGAGGAGCTCCGGCTCGGGGGCGCGCAGGGACGCCACGTACAGCGGGAGGGCCTGGCCGCCGGCGTCCTCGACGGCGTCGCAGAGGGCGGAGACGAAGGCGGTGTTGCCGCTCATGTGGTGGGCGCGGTAGTAGAGCACCGCGATCGTGGGGCCGGTGGTGGCGCGCGGGGTGCGCTCCAGGGGGCCCCAGGTGGGGGCGGCGGCGGGCGGCTCGAAGCCGTGGCCGGTGAGCAGCACGGTGTCGGAGAGGAACCGGGCGAGGTGTTCGAGGTTGTCCGGGCCGCCGTGGGCGAGGTAGGCGTGCGCCTCGGCCGCGATGCCGATCGGGACGGTGGAGGTCTCCATCAGCTGCGCGTCGGGTGCCTGCTCGCCGGTGAGGACGACGAGCGGCTTCCCGGCGGCGCGCAGCGCGTCCAGGCCCTCCTCCCAGGCGCGGATGCCGCCGAGGAGGCGTACGACGACGAGGTCCGCGCCGTCGAGCAGGGCGGGCAGGTCGTCCACCGGCAGGCGGGAGGGGTTGGCGAAGCGGTACGCGACGGGGCCGCCGGCCGCGCGTGCGCTGAGCAGGTCCGTGTCGGAGTGCGACAGGAGGAGGATCGTCGTGGCGGGCGTCGCCTCGGGCGTGGTCGCGTGCGTCATGGCGTGCGCAGGCCTTCCTCGGGGTGTCCGCGCCCCGGGTGGTCGTGGGACGGCGGGAGTTCCTGACTCGTCCGCGCGGGACGGACTCACAGTGGCGGGACCGCGCCGGAATCTCACCGGGCTTCCTCCCTAGGGCCCTGGGACCCTGTGCCGTCTGCATAGTAGAGGCTGCGCGTATGCTCGCCGCCATGCCGCCCAGCTCGTCAAACCCCGCGGACCGGGGTGAAGCTCACATACAGGACCGGGTCCGGGACCGTGGTGACGCCTGCCCGGGTGCGCTGCGGCTGCACCGGGCGGACGACGGCTCCCTGGCCCGACTCCGGCTGCCCACCGGCGTCCTGACGCCCCATCAGCTCTATGTGCTGGCGGACGCGGCCGACCGGCTGGGCGACGGTCACCTCTCCCTCACCTCCCGGGGCAACGTCGAACTGCGGGGCCTCGGCGAGGGTTGCGGGCAGGACCTCGCCGGGCTGCTGCGGGACGCCGGGCTGCTGCCCGCCTCCGAACGGCACGAGCGGGTACGGAACATGGTCGTCTCGCCGCTCGCCGGCCCCGCCGTGATGGACCGGGCCCGGCGGCTGGACGAGCTGCTGTGCGGCGAGGACTGGACCACGGAACTCTCGGGCCGCTTCCTGTTCGCCGTCGACGACGGCCGGGGCGACGTGGCGGCCCTCGCCGCCGATGTGACGTTGCTCGCAGAGAGGGACGGCGGAAGTGCCCTGCTCCACGTCGCCGGCCGGACCTGGCGGGTGCCCGCCCCCGACGCGCCCCGCGCCGCGCTCGCGGCGGCGGAGGCGTTCCTCGCGGCCGCGCGGGAGGCGGGCACCGGTGCGTGGCGGGTGCGGGAGCTGCCCGCGGGGCAGGACCTGGACGTGACGGGACACCTGCGGCGGGCGGCCGTCCCGGCGGAGCCCGTACCGGACTACGTGTGCGCGACGAGCGGGCCACCCGCGCCCGGACTGGCCGGCGACCACACGGTGTCCGTGCTGGCCCGCCTGGGCCGGGTGACGTCGGCGCAGCTGCGGGCGCTGCTGCCCGCCCGGGAGGTGCGGGTCACCCCCTGGCGCGGGTTCGTCCTGCCGGGCCTCGCCGGCCGGGCGGCGGCCCAGGAGCGGCTGCGGGCCCTCGACGGGGCCGGGTTCCTCACCCGTACCGACTCGCCGTGGATCGGCGTCACCGCCTGCACCGGGCGCCCCGGCTGCGCCAAGTCCCTGTCCGACGTACGGGCGGACGCCCGGCCCCGCGAGGGCGCGCTGCCCGTCCACTGGTCGGGGTGCGCCCGCCGCTGCGGCCACCCGCAGGGGGCGTGGACCGACATGGTGGCGACCGGCGAAGGCGCGTACCAGATGACCGTACAAGGACCGACGAGATGAGCGAGAGCAGAGTGTTCGACTACGAGAAGGACGGCGCGGAGATCTACCGCCAGTCCTTTGCCACGATCCGCGCGGAGGCGGACCTCGCGGACCTGCCGGCCGACGTCGGCCAGGTCGCCGTGCGCATGATCCACGCCTGCGGCATGGTCGACCTCGTCCGCGACCTGGCGTACACGCCGGACGTCGTGGCCCGCGCCCGCGAGGCGCTGCGCGCCGGCGCGCCGGTCCTGTGCGACGCGCGGATGGTCGCCAGCGGCATCACCCGCAAGCGGCTGCCCGCGGACAACGACGTGGTGTGCACGCTGTCCGACCCGTCCGTCCCGGACCTCGCCGCCGAACTGGGCACCACGCGCAGCGCGGCCGCGCTGGAGCTGTGGCGCGACCGGCTCGACGGCGCGGTCGTCGCGGTGGGCAACGCGCCCACGGCCCTCTTCCGGCTGCTGGAGATGATCGAGGCGGGCGCGCCGCGCCCCGCGGCGGTGATCGGCATACCGGTCGGGTTCATCGGGGCGGCCGAGTCCAAGGACGCGCTGGCGGCGTTCCCGGGCCTGGAGCACCTGGTGGTGCGCGGCCGGCGGGGCGGCAGCGCCATGGCGGCGGCGGCGGTCAACGCGATCGCGCACGAGGCGGAGATCCAGGCATGAGCGGCAAGCTGTACGGCGTGGGGCTCGGCCCCGGCGACCCGGAGCTGATGACCCTCGCGGCGGTCAGGGCCATCGCGTCGGCCGACGTGATCGCGTACCACTGCGCCCGCCACGGCCGGTCCATCGCGCGCTCCATCGCGGCGGAGCACATCCGCGAGGACCACCTCGAAGAGCGGCTGATGTACCCGCTGACGGTGGAGACCACCGACCACCCGGGCGGCTACCGGGGCGCGCTGGACGACTTCTACGAGGAGGCGTCGGCGCGGCTCGCGGCCCACCTGGACGCGGGCCGCACGGTCGCCGTCCTCGCCGAGGGCGACCCGCTGTTCTACGGCTCCTACCAGCACATGCACAAGCGGCTGGCGCACCGGTACGACACGCAGGTCATCCCGGGAGTCACCTCGGTGAGCGCGTCGGCGGCCCGCCTGGGCAAGCCGCTGTGCGAGGCCGAGGAGGTCCTGACGGTCATCCCCGGCACGCTGCCCGAGGAGGAGCTGACGGCCCGTCTGGCGGCGACGGACTCGGCGGTCGTGATGAAGCTGGGCCGTACGTTCCCGGCGGTGCGGCGCGCCCTGGAGCGGGCCGGGCGGCTGGACGACGCGCACTACGTGGAGCGGGCCACGATGGCTGGCGAACGCACGGGCGCCCTCGCGGACGTCGACCCGGAGTCGGTCCCCTACTTCTCCGTGGCGGTGCTCCCGTCGCGCGTCGACTCCGGCCCGGCCGCGCCCGCGCGGGGCGAGGTCCTGGTCGTCGGCACCGGCCCGGCGGGCCCCCTGTGGCTGACGCCCGAGACGCGCGGCGCGCTCGCCTCGGCGACCGACCTGGTCGGCTACACCACCTACCTGGACCGCGTGCCGGTGCGCCCCGGGCAGGAGCGGCACGGCTCGGACAACAAGGTCGAGTCGGAGCGCGCCGAGTTCGCCCTGGACCTCGCCCGGCGGGGACGCCGCGTCGCGGTGGTGTCGGGCGGCGACCCCGGGGTGTTCGCCATGGCCACGGCGGTCCTGGAGGCCGCCTCCCAGGACCCGTACACGGACGTCCCGGTCCGCGTCCTGCCGGGCGTGACCGCCGCGAACGCCGCCGCCGCGAAGGCGGGCGCCCCGCTGGGCCACGACTACGCGACGATCTCCCTGTCGGACCGGCTCAAGCCCTGGGACGTCATCGCCGGGCGGCTGGCCGCCGCGGCCGCCGCCGACCTGGTCCTCGCCCTGTACAACCCGGGCTCCGCCAGCCGCACCTGGCAGGTCGCCAAGGCCCGGGAACTGCTCCTGGAGCACCGCGCCCCGGACACCCCGGTGGTGGTCGCCCGGGACGTGGGCGGCCCGGAGGAGTCGGTGCGCGTCCTGGCGCTCGTGGACCTCGACCCGGCGGAGGTCGACATGCGGACCCTGCTGCTCGTCGGCTCGTCCCAGACCCGGGCGGTCCGGCGGGGCGGGGACGGGGGCACCACGGTGGCCTGGACGCCCCGGCGGTACCCGGAGGTGTGAGCGAGCCCCGCACGGGCCGGTGGTGCCACCGGCCCGTGCGGAGAGCGTTCGTCAGCGCTGCTGGACGAAGGCCCGGTTCCTGTGGCTCGCGTCGGCGGAGCAGGACTTCTTCTCCGCGGCGGTCATCGGGCGGCTCTTCACGACCACCGCGTTGCTCCTGCCGTCGGTGCCGTTCTTCGCCGGGCCGGTGATCGTGTCCGGGAAGAACCAGTAGTAGTGACCCCACTTGGGGCTGTCGTAGTGGGTCTGCCAGGTGCCGGAGACCTTCTGCATCACCTGCGCCCGCGAGATCCAGCCCACCTCGCCCGGCTTGACCGTCATGTTCAGCGAGCTGCTCTCGGCGTGGGTGCTCGTCCACGTATGGCTGTAAGTCGCCGTCACGCTCAGGTCGATGATGCCCGCGATGTTGCCCCCCGCGGTCACGGAACCACCCAGCGAATCGGTGGAGCCGACGGTGTCGGTCCACGTCATGCTCTGGGTGGCGTCCGAGCTGGAGCAGTTGAACAGCGAGTCGGAGACCTGGTGGAACGCACCGAGGTACGCCTCGCCCAGCTTCGGCTCGTTGAAGGAGCACTTGCCGAGGCCCGAGGCGCAGTCCGCCATGAGCTCCGGCTTCGTCGGCTGGTCGGCGGCGGACGCGGGGAGCGCCCCGGCCACCGTGGCCCCACAGGCCACCATCGTCACGGCCAGCAGCCGCCCGCCGTACCGCCTGGCGCGGTTCGTCTTCATGTCTTCGTACCTCTCACACGTACATGGGGGGTCGGCGCGCGGACGTACCGGAGTACGGCGCGTACGCCGCCTGATGTGCCTGTGATGGTGACAAGGCTCTCCTCAACGGGGTACCGAACCAGCCGAGTTGTTCGGACCGGGAACCGAACGGCGCGCCCCGCCACCACCTGCGGGTTCACCGGGCGTCACGTCCGGGCCTCCACTTTCGACGGTTCTCCACGGACGACCCGCTCTGGACGCTAAGGTTCCGGAAACGGCACATGTGTGACGCACCACACACTGTTTTCCGGCTGCCGGGGTGCGTCCCGATGCGGCTGTGCATCAGGGGGGCCGCATGCACACGATGGTCAAGGGCGCCAACATCGGCCTGGCGGCGCTGGGTGAGGACATCGCCTCCGTCACCGTGAGCCTGGGCTGGAGCAGCACCACCGGAGAGGGCGACGCCGACGTTTCCGTACTCCTGCTGGACGGGACCGGGAAGGTGCGCAGCGACAGCGACTTCTACTTCTACAACCACCCGGTCGCCGAGGACGGCAGCGTCCAGCTCCTCGGCAAGACGCCCACCACCGACGGCAGTGAGGACCGGATCAGCTTCGACCTGGACGCCGTCCCGCCGCACGTCACGCGGATCGTCATCGCCGCGAGCCGGTACGACGGGTCGAACTTCGGCGAGCTCGACGACCTGTGCCTGTCCCTCGCCGACGGATCGGGCGAGGTCCTGGCCCGGTTCCCCGTCGAGGACGCGGGCGTCGTCAGCGCGTTCATCTTCGGCGAGCTCTACCGGCGCGCCGGACAGTGGAAGTTCCGGGCCGTGGGGCAGGGCTACGGCAGTGGGCTGGTCGGCCTCGCGACCGACTTCGGCGTCGACATCGAGGACGACACCGAGGAGCAGCTCGCGGAGCAGGCCCCGCCCTGGCCGCCGGAGCCCCAGCCCGCACCACGACAGCAGCCGCAGGCGCAGGCGCAGCCGCTGCCCCGTCCGCGGCCGGCGGCGGAACGCCCGCCCGCCGCCCCGCCCGCCGCCGCGGACCCCGCGCCCCGGGCCCCGCGGCCGCGCACCGCGAAGAAGAAGGTGACGCTCCCGAAGGCCATGAAGAAGTCCCTGGCCGAGAACGAGTCGTGGCGGACGGCGCGGCTCTTCCCCGTCACCGCGCTCAAGAGCGACCGCGAGCGCGAGACGCGCGCCACGTCCGTGCTGCTGTCAGTGATGGCCCAGGTGCCGGAGTTCGGCCGCCGCCTCACCGCCGGATTCGGCGCCCCGGCCGGGCGCATGGAGACGTTCACCGAGGTGTCCCTGCCGCACGGCGAGTCCCCGAGGCGGCCGGACGGCGTGGTGCGGGTCGAGCGGGCGGGCAAGCTGTGGACGGCCCTGGTGGAGACCAAGACGAACGGCAACCCGCTCAAGTCCGATCAGGTGCAGACCTACGTCGACATCGCCGCCCGCCGCGGCTACGAGTGCGTCATCACGCTGTCCAACGACGTCGCCCTGGAGGGCAGCCCGCTGGTCTCCGTGAAGATCGACGGCCGGCGCAAGCACAAGGTGGCGCTCTGGCACCTGTCCTGGGCCGAGGTGGCCCACCAGGCGCAGATGCTGATCCGCCACGAGGGCGTGGGCAACGCCGCGCACGCGTGGCTCCTCCAGGAGCTCCTGCACTACCTCCAGCACGACAACTCCGGCTGCCACGGGTTCCAGAACATGGGCGCGGCGTGGGTCCCCGTGCGCAACGGCATCGACAACGAGACCCTGTGCCAGGGCGACGCCCGCGCCACCGAGGTCACGGAGAGCTGGGAGCGGCTGATCCGGCAGGTGTGCCTGCGCCTCGGCGGCGAGCTGGGCCAGAAGGTGCTGCCCGTGCAGCGCGCCAAGCGCGGCACCGACCCGCGGACCCGCCGGGCCGAGATGGCGGACCGGCTGTGCCTGGAGGGGCTGCTGCACGCGGAGCTCCGGATGGAGGACACCCCGGGGATCCTCGCCATCACCGCCGACCTGCGCACCGGCAAGCTGCGCACGTCGATCGAGCTGCCGGTGGCCGAGCGCGGCTACCCGCTCACCAGGGCGAAACGCCTGATCCGCCGGCTCGCCGCGGCACCGGCGGACCTGCACATCGAGACGATGGTCGCGGGACCGGGGACGGGCCCGCGGGGCACGCTGGAGCGGCTGCGCCCCGAACCCGCCGACATCCTGCCCCGGGACGGCGCGGAGATCACCGGTTTCCGGCTCTCCCTCTTCAAGGGCATGGGCACGGGCCGCGGCTCCGCCGAGACCGGGTTCATCCGCAGCGTCGACGAGGCCGTGGACCGCTTCCACGCCCAGGTGATCACCCACCTGGACCGGCGGGGCAGCACCGTGGGCGGATGAGAACCCCGCTCCCTCCATCGGGGAACAGCAGGTGACTGCTGGACCTGATGGGGGGAGACGTGATGGAGAGCCGCAGGTGGTTCCTGAAGGCGACCGGGGGCGGCGGCGCGGCGGTGGCGTTGGCGGGAGGTGGGTTCCTGGTGGGACAGCGGGCCGGTGGGACGACGGAGGTGCCGGTGCCCGGCGGGCTGCCGTTCACGTTCGGGGTGCGCGGCTTCCGGTGCGTGCTGGACGTGCCCGACGCGATGCGGCCGTGGCGGGGCCGGGTGGCCGGGCGGGAGGACGCGGGGCTCCATGACGGGGACGGGGTGCGGATGTTCCGGTGGCAGGGGCGGCTGCACGACCACCCCGTCGGGCAGATCCAGTACGGGCTGGAGAACCTGGCCGCCCTCCGGCGCACCGGTGACCCGTTCTTCCTCGCCCGGGCCCGGACGCAGGCCGACCGGGTGGTGGCCCGGCGGCACGAGCGGCGCGGGGCGTGGTTCTTCCCGTACCCGTTCGACTTCACGCACGACGTGCACACCGGCATCGCGTACGAGGCGCCCTGGTACTCCGGGATGGCGCAGGGCGAGGCGCTGAGCCTGTTCGCCCAGCTCGCCCAGGTCGCGGAGGTTCCCGCGGCGGACCGCGCCCGGTACCGCCGGGCGGCCGACGGGGCGTTCCGGTCGCTGCTGGTGGGCGACGACGGGGCGCCGTGGGTGGTCGCCCGGGACGAGGCGGGGCACCTGTGGATCCACGAGTACCCGGTCGACCCGCCCGGCACCTCCGACCACACGTACAACGGCTTCATGTTCGCCGCGCTCGGGCTGTGGGACTACTACGCGCTGACGCGCAACCCGCTCGCCGCGGACCTCTTCGACGGCTCGCTGACCACCCTCGCCGCCAACTTCCGGAACATGCGCAACCCGGGCTGGCTGTCGCACTACTGCCGCGCGCACGCCATCCCCACGACGTCGTACCACCCGGTGCACGTCACGCTGCTGCGCCAGTTGTCCTGGCTGTCCGGCAGCGAGCTGCTCGCCGCGCAGTCCGACCTGCTGATGGACGACTACCCGGCGCCGTCGCTCGGCAAGGACGGCGGCCAGGTGCACCTCGCGGAGGGCACGCACGCGCTGCTGCGGTTCGACGACGACGGCGCCGTCACCGACACCCGGACGCTCGAACTGGCCCGCCCCGCCGAGGCCACCGCCTCGCACCGGATCCGCGTCCGGGGGCACGACGTCCACTACCTCCTCACCGACGGGCCGGGCGACGGCTGGTACGTCGCCGAGCGCTACCCCTCCGCCTACCTGCGCGGCGAGTGGTGCGCCTCCGACTACCGGCCGGCGCGGCGCGCCCGCGTCCCGGCGGGGGTGAGCGTCGTGTGCCGCGGGGACGGCGAGGAGCGGACGGTGACGTACCCGCGGGACACGCCCGTACGGTACGACCGGCGCGCCGTCGTCGACGGCCGCGTGATGCTGCGCGCCACCGACGGGGACGTCCGGGGCTGGTGGCTGCCGGGCTCTCAGCTGCGGGCGGGCTGACCCGTCCGGAGCAGCCAGGCGACGGCCTCCTCCGGTGTCGCGGCGACCGGCACCCCGGCCGGGGCGGGCGGGCGGCGCACCACCACGACCGGTACGCCCGCCTCCCGCGCCGCGGTGAGCTTGGGCGCCGTCGCCGCGCCGCCGCTGTCCTTGGTGACCAGCACGTCGATGCCGTACCGGCGCAGCAGTTCGCGCTCCCCGTCCAGGGTGAAGGGGCCCCGGTCGAGGAGGACGTCCATCCGCGGCGGGTACGGCGGCTCCGGCGCGTCGACCGAACGGAGCAGGAACCAGACGTCCGTGACGTGCGCGAAGGCCGCGAGGCCCATGCGCCCGGTGGTGAGGAAGACGCGGCGGCCCAGGGTGCGGGCCGTGTCGGCGGCCTGGGCGAGGCTGTCCACCAGGTGCCAGTCGTCGCCCTCGACCGGGGCCCACCCGGGCCGCCGCAGGGCGAGCAGGGGAACATGGACGTCAGCGGCCGCACGGGCCGCGTGGGAACTCATGGTGTCCGCGAAAGGATGGGTGGCGTCGATGACCGCGTCGGCCCGGTGCTCGCGCAGCCAGCGCGCCAGGCCCTCCGCCCCGCCGAACCCGCCGACGCGGACCTCCCCCGGAGGCAGCCTCGGGGCGGCGACCCGGCCCGCGAGGGAGGACGTCGTGCGCACGGCCCGGTGCGCGTGCAGCAGCTCCGCGAGGCGGCGGGCCTCGGTCGTTCCGCCGAGGATCAGTACGTGCATCGGGGTCCGTCCATGACTGCGGGGGCGGGCGGGGGGCGCAGCGCCCAACTCAAGCACACCGGTCTGCGGTCCGGCTGGACGACCGGGGCGTGCGCGACGGCGGCGACGACCGCCGCGTACACGGCCCTGCTGACCGGCGACTTCCCCGACCCGGTGACGATCACCCTGCCGAAGGGGCAGACCCCGGCGTTCGCGCTGGCGGCGGAGGAGCTGGTGGCGGAACCCCTGACGGGCGGGTACGCCATGGCCGGGATCGTCAAGGACGCCGGCGACGACCCCGACGTCACCCACGGGGCGCTGGTCCGGGCCGCCGTCCGGCTCCTCCCGGCCGGTACCGGCGTCGTCTTCCGCGCGGGCCCCGGCGTCGGCACGGTCACCCGGCCCGGGCTGCCGCTGGAGGTGGGCGAGCCCGCGATCAACCCGGTGCCCCGGCAGCTGATGCGCGAGCACGTCGCCCGGGTCGCGGCGGAGCACGGCGGCACCGGGGACGTCGAGATCACCGTGTCCGTCGACCACGGCGAGGAGATCGCCCGCTCCACGTGGAACCCGCGCCTCGGGATCCTCGGCGGCCTGTCGATCCTGGGGACGACCGGGGTCGTGGTGCCGTACTCGTGCTCGGCGTGGATCGACTCCATCCGGCGCGGTGTCGACGTGGCGCGGGCGGCGGGCCGCCGCCATGTCGCCGGGTGCACCGGCTCGACGTCCGAGCGGACCGTCACCGCCCTGTACGGGCTGCCCGAGGACGCCCTGCTGGACATGGGCGACTTCGCGGGCGCGGTGCTGAAGTACGTCCGCAGGCACCCGGTCGACCGGCTCACCGTCTGCGGCGGCTTCGCGAAGCTGTCCAAGCTCGCGGCCGGGCACCTGGACCTGCACTCGGCGCGCTCCCAGGTCGACAAGGGCTTCCTCGCGGAGCTGGCCCGCCGGGGCGGCGCGGACGAGGAGCTGACCGCCGAGGTCGCGGCGGCCAACACGGGGCTGGCCGCGCTCCAGCTGTGCACCGCGGCCGGGGTGCCGCTGGGCGACCTGGTCGCCGCGACCGCCCGCGACGAGGCCCTCGCGGTGCTGCGCGGCGCGCCCGTCACCGTCGACGTGGTGTGCGTCGACCGCGCCGGCACCGTGGTGGGCCGCAGCGAGCCCCGGGGCCCTCAGCAGACGTGACGGTCCCGCTCCGGCGAGTACAGGTGGCTGTCACGGAACTGGGTCGCCGCCAGCGTGCGGCCGACGAGGATGACCGCCGTGCGGGTGATGCCGGCGTCCTTGGTGGCGGCGGCGATGTCGGCGAGGGTGCCGCGCAGGACGACCTCGTCGGGGCGGCTGGCCATCGCGACCACGGCGGCCGGGCAGTCGGCGCCGTAGTGCGGGGTCAGCTCGGCGACGACGCGGTCGACGTACCGGGCCGCCAGGTGCAGCACCAGCAGGGCACCGCTGCGGCCCAGGGTCGCCAGGTCCTCGCCCTCCGGCATGGCCGTGGCCTGCTCGGCGATCCGGGTCAGGATGACCGTCTGGCCCACGGTCGGGACGGTCAGCTCCCGCTTCAGCGCGGCGGCCGCGGCCGCGAACGCCGGGACGCCCGGCACGACCTCGTACGGGACGCCCGCCGCGTCCAGGCGCCGCATCTGTTCGGCGACCGCGCTGAACACCGACGGGTCGCCCGAGTGGAGGCGGGCCACGTCGTGGCCCGCCTCGTGCGCGCGGACCAGCTCGGCGGTGATCGCGTCCAGGTCGAGGCGGGCGGTGTCGACGAGCCGGGCGTCCGGCGGGCACTCGGCGAGCAGCTCGCGCGGCACGAGTGACCCGGCGTACAGGCACACCCGGCAGGAGGCGAGGGTGCGGGCACCGCGCACGGTGATCAGATCGGCGGCGCCGGGGCCCGCCCCGATGAAGTAGACGGTCATTCTCAGCCTGCCTGGGGTTTCGTTACGGACCATTGCGTGACCGGCATGGCCTGGCGCCAGCCGGTGAAGCCGCCCACGGGGACGGCGTGCGCGACGGCGAGCCGGACCAGTTCGCCGCCGTGGCGCCGGTACCGGTCGGCGAGCAGCGCCTCCGATTCGAGGGTCACCGTGTTGGCGACCAGCCGCCCACCCGGCCGCAGGGCCGCCCAGCAGGCGTCCAGCAGACCGGGCGCGGTCAGCCCGCCGCCGATGAACACCGCGTCGGGCGCGGCGAGTTTCGCCAGCCCGGCGGGGGCGGCGGCGGTGACCACCTCCAGGGCGGGTACGCCGAGGGCGGCGGCGTTGCGGGCGATGCGGGCCGCGCGCTCGGGCGACCGCTCCACCGTGACGGCCCGGCAGGTGCGGTGCGTCCGCATCCACTCGATGCCGATCGAACCGGAGCCGCCGCCGATGTCCCACAGCAGTTCGCCGGGCGCGGGCGCCAGCGCGGCGAGCGTCGCGGCACGCACGTGCCGCTTGGTGAGCTGGCCGTCGTTCTCGTACGCCGCGTCGGGCAGCCCGGGCACGGCCCCGAGCCGCAGCGCGTCGCCCGAGCGGACGCAGTCGACGGCGATGACGTTCAGCGGGTCGCCCGGCGGGTGGGGCCAGTCGTCGGCGGTGCCGGTCAGCCGGCGTTCGCGGTCGGACCCCAGCTGTTCGAGGACGGTGAGGCGGCTGGGCCCGAAGCCCCGGTCGCGCAGCAGGCCGGCGACCTCGCCGGGGGTCGCCGCGCCGGCGCTCAGCACCAGCAGGTGCCGCCCGTCGTGCAGGGCCGCCGCCAGCGACGCCAGGGGGCGCCCGACGAGCGTGACGGTCTCGGTGTCCTCCAGCGGCCGGCCGAGGCGGGCGCACGCGTACGAGACGGACGACGGGTGCGGCAGGACGCGCAGCCGCTCGGGGCCCACCGTCTCGGCGAGGGCGCGGCCGATGCCGTAGAACATGGGGTCGCCACTGGCGAGGACGGCGACCCGGCGCCCGCCGCGAGTGTGCTCGGCCAGCAGGGCGGGCACGGCGGGCCGCAGCGGGGACGGCCAGGCGACGCGCTCGGCGCCGCACTCCGGCGGCACGAGGGCGAGTTGCCGTTCGCCGCCGATGACGGCGTCGGCGGTGCGCAGGGCGGCCCGGGAGGTCTCGGGGAGCCCGGGCCAGCCGTCCGCGCCGATGCCGACGACGGTCACGGGCGGCGGGGCGGCGAAGACGGGGGCGGGGCTGCTCACGGCCTGGACCCTACCGGCCGGTCGCGCCG
The DNA here is from genome assembly GCF_009739905.1 of Streptomyces ficellus. NCBI lineage: Bacteria > Bacillati > Actinomycetota > Actinomycetes > Kitasatosporales > Streptomycetaceae > Streptomyces > Streptomyces ficellus. The sequence continues at coordinate 3,503,098 of NZ_CP034279.1, forward strand.
CGCCCCGGCCCGCCCCCCGGCCCCGGACCGGCGCTACCTGCGGTTGTACAGCCGCATCGTCACCGCGCCGAAGACCACGACGAACAGCGCGGACCAGCCGAGCGACCAGGCGATGTCGGCGGCCGGCCAGTTGCCCGCCATCAGCTCGCGGACCGCGGTCGCCAGGTGGGTGACCGGGCTGTTGTTGACGAACGCCTGGAGCCAGCCCGGCATCGTGCGCGGGTCGACGAAGATGTTGCTCAGGAACGTCAGCGGAAAGATCACCATCATGCTGACGCCCATCACGGACTTCTCGCTGCGCAGCATCAGGCCGAACATCGTCCAGATCCACGAGAACGCGAACGAGAAGACGAGCAGCAGCAGCACACCGGCCAGCACGCCGACGACCCCGCCGTGCGGCCGGTAGCCGATGAGCAGGCCGACGGCGAGCATCACGGCCGACGCGATCAGGTACCGGACCACGTCGCCGAGGAGGTAGCCGACCATCGGCGCGGGCCGCCAGATCGGCAGCGTGCGGAAGCGGTCGAAGACGCCCTTGGTGATGTCCGTGTTGACCGAGACGCCCGTGTACATCGTGATCATCACGACGCTCAGGGTCAGGATGCCGGGCAGCAGGAACTGGATGTACTCCGACACCGACCCGGCCAGCGCGCCCCCGAAGAGGTACGCGTACATCAGCACCATCATGATCGGGAAGGCGGTGACGTCGAAGAGCTGCTCCGGCACGTGCTTGATCTTCAGCATGGCGCGCCAGCCGAAGGTCAGGGACGCCGAGAGCGCGCTGGGGCGCGGTGGGCGTTCACCGGCGACCAGCAGGGCCGCCAGGTCCTCGGTGCGGGGGCCGGTGAAGGTCGCGTCGTCGGTGACGGTGCTCATACGGTGATCTCCTCGCCGTTTCCGCTGCCCTGCCCGTTCCCGCCGCCGGCCGTGCGGCCACCCTGACCGTTCTGGCCGCCGGCCGTGCGGTCGGTGAGCGCCAGGAACACCTCGTCCAGACTCGGCTGGCCCAGCGCGAAGTTGTCCACCGTGATGCCCGCCCGCGCGAGCTCCGCCAGCGCCCGGGCCGCCTGCTCCGCCGCGCCCAGCTCCGAACCGTGCCCGTCGACCGTCGCGGTCAGCGCCACCGGGTCGGGGTCGAGCTGCACGCTCGCCCGCAGCGCGGTCGTCAGCACCCGCTCCGCCTCCGCCCGCTGCCCCGGCTCACGGAGCCGCACGTGCACCGAACCGGAGCCCACCGACGCCTTCAGCTCGCCCTTCGTGCCCTCGGCGATGACCCTGCCGTGGTCGATCACCGCGATCCGCGAGGCCAGTTGGTCGGCCTCGTCCAGGTACTGCGTCGTCAGCAGCACGGTCGTGCCCTGGGCGACGACCGCGCGGACGATGTCCCACACCTGGTTGCGGCTGCGCGGGTCCAGGCCGGTCGTCGGCTCGTCGAGGAAGAGGAGGTCCGGCGTGTTGAGGATGGACGCGGCGATGTCGATACGGCGCCGCATGCCGCCCGAGTAGTTCTTGACCTGCCGGTCGGCCGCGTCGGACAGCCCGAACGCCTCCAGCAACTGCGCGGACCGCTCCCGCGCGGCCCGCTTCCCGTGCCCGAGGAGCCGCCCCAGCAGCACCAGGTTCTCGGTGCCCGTCAGGTCCTCGTCGACCGACGCGTACTGTCCCGTCAGGCTGACCCGCCCGCGCACCGCGTCGGCGTCCCGCACCACGTCCAGGCCGAAGACGCGCGCCTCCCCGCCGTCCGGCCGCAGCAGCGTCGCCAGCATCTTCACGGCGGTCGTCTTCCCGGCGCCGTTGGGCCCCAGGACGCCGTACACGGTGCCCGCGGGCACCCGCAGGTCGATGCCGTCCACCGCCCGGTTGTCGCCGAAGACCTTCACGAGGGCGTTCGTCTCGATGGCCAGATCCGTGCTCGTCATCGTCACTGTCCTTGCGGGACGGATCCAGCGGATCCACGGAAATGATCCCCCCAGTCTCCGGCCGCCGCCCGGGCCGCGCCACCGGTTTTCGCGCACCCGCACCCGCCCCCGCCCCGGCCCGTCGGGGCTCCCGGCCTACACGCGCGCCGGGGTCTCGTGCGTGTAGTACACGTAGAACGCCGCCAGCGCCGAGCCCGCCGCCACGACCAGCGAGACCACCGCCACGGTGAGGACGCTGTTCCCGGACAGGCTGTAGAGGAAGCCGACGCTGATGCCGACGAGCAGGCCGAAGGCCGCCGCCCGGAGTTCGCGCGGCAGGGCGCGGCGGAACAGGAGGAAGGCGAACCAGAGCAGGCCGAAGCCCACCATGCTCACCACGGCGAGCACCGCCTGCCCGCCGGTGAACGGGCCGTCACCGTGCCGGACGACGACCTCGGCGTACAGGCCGTAGAGGACGGCGCACACCGCGAGCACGGCGAGGCCGGACCGGTGTACGTGCGGGCGGGTCGCCCGTTCCCCGGTGCGGCGGTGCCGGCCGGGCAGCGTGACGTGTGCGGCCATGGCGCACTCCTTCCACTGGCTTACTCCAGGGCACACCCGCCACCGGCGACCGGCAAGTGGATCAGCCGCGGCGCGGGGCGGCGCCCCGGCGTGAGAAGGTGACGGCTTGGCCGGTACGCACACCTCGCAACCGCTCCACCGGGCCGCCGCGTGGGCCGCCCGGCTGCTCCTCGTCGCCCCCACCGCCGTCGCCGGATGCCGGCTGCTGGACACCGACGCCGTCACGCCCGTCCCCCAGCTCCTCGCCCTGCTGCCGTGGCTCGCCGTCCCCGCCGGGCTCGCCCTGCTGGTGCTCCTGCCCGCCCGCAGGCCGCTGTCGGCCGCCTGGGCGGGCGCGGTGCTCGCGGTGACGCTGTGGTTCGTCCAGCCGTACGGGCCCGCCGCCACCCCCGCCCGGGGCCCCGTCACCGGCGAGCTGCGGGTCCTCGCCGCCAACGTCCGGTTCGGCGAGGCCACCGACGCGCTGGCGGCCCTCGTCCGGCGCGAGCGCCCCGACCTGCTCTTCGTCACCGAGTGCGACCCGGCCTGCGCCCGGCGGCTGTCCGCCCGCCACCCGTACGGCGCCCACGTCGCCGCCGCCGGGCCGGCCGGATCCGTCATCCTCGGCGCCCTCCCCCTGACCCCCGAACCCGCCCTGCCCGGCACGTCCATGGGCATGCCGGGCGCCACGGTCCGCGTCGGCGGCACGGACGTCACGCTGCGGCTCGCCCACCCGCAGCCACCCCTCCCCGGCCGGGTCGGCCCGTGGCAGCGTGAACTCGGCGTCCTGCGCGAGTTCGCCGCCCGGCACGCGGCCACCCGCGGGGCCGCCGGCGACCGGCGACCGGGCCGCCCCCTCGTCCTCGCCGGCGACTTCAACGCCACCCAGGACCACGCCGCGTTCCGCTCCCTCCTCGACTCCGGCGACCTCCACGACGCGGCCCGCCTCGCCGGCGCCGCCCGGACCGGCTCCTGGCCGCGGGACGCGGCGGTACCGCCGTACGCGCAGATCGACCACGTGCTGGTCAGCGACGCCTTCACGGTGCGCGGCGCCCGCTTCCTCGACCTGCCCGGCAGCGACCACCGCGCGCTGCTCACCGACCTCGTCCTGCACGCCCGGCCCTGAACGGGAGCCGGGCCCGTCACATTCCGGACGTCATCCTTCCGGCTGCCGTGATCGCACCGCGTCCGCCCGACTACGATGCGCACGACCCGCGCGTGCCGCCCCATCCCGCGGCGAACGCGGTCCGCTCCTGCTCCACCGCCATATGCCGTGCCATACAAGGACATTCGCCATGCGCAGCAGCTCAAGCAAGGCTTCCAGCGGGGCTTTCGGCAACGCCCCGCGGCGGCCGCCCGGGCGGGGGCTCCAGCCCAATGTCCTCGGCACGTTCGACACGGTCGTGATGGCCGTCGCGGGCAGCGCGCCGGCCTACTCGCTGGCCGCCACCAGCGCCGTACTCGTCGGAACCGTCGGCCTGGCCGCGCCCGCCGCGCTGCTGTACTGCGCCATCCCCATGCTGGGCATCGTGCTGGCGTTCAGCCGCCTCGGCCGCATCGACGTCAACGCGGGCGCCAGCTACTCCTGGGTCGGCCGGACCCTCCACCCCGCGCTGGGCTTCCTGTCCGGCTGGGCGCTGATCGTCGCGGCGACGCTCTTCATGGTGGCCGGTTCGCTGCCGGCCGGTCAGCTGACGCTCGCGCTCCTCGCGCCCGGCCACGCCGGGGACACGGGGCTGGCCACCGCCGTCGGCGCCGGCTGGTTCCTGATGATGCTGCTGGTCGTCCTGGGCGGCGCCCGGCTCACCGTACGGGCCCAACTCCTCATGACGGGAGTGGAGTTGGTCATCCTGCTGCTGTTCATCGCGGGTGTGGTGCTGCACCGGGGCGCGGCGGCCGCCTTCGACTGGTCCTGGCTCGGGTTCGGGCACTTCGACGGGGTGTCGGGCTTCGCCTCCGGCGCGCTGATCGCCGCCTTCTACTACTGGGGCTGGGACGTCACCAGCAACCTGAGCGAGGAGACCCGCGACAGCCGGCGCACGGCCGGGTTCGCGGCGCTGGTCGGCATGCTGGTCGTCTTCCTCCTCTTCGAGGCCTTCACCATCGCCGTCAACGTCGTCCTGTCGGCCGGGGACGTCGGCGCGGGCGGCGCGAACGTCCTCGCGCTGCTCGGAGACGCCGTCTGGCCCGGCTTCGGTGGCAAGCTGCTGATCGTCGCGGTGCTGCTGTCCAGTGTCGCCACCCTGGAGACCACCCTGATCCAGGTCACCCGCTCGCTGTTCGCGATGGGCCGGGACCGGACGCTGCCGGCCGCGCTCGGCGCGGTGCACCGCCGCTGGAACACCCCGTGGGTGGCGGTCGCCGGGGTGGGCGCGGTGGCGCTGCTGCTGTTCGCGGCGGCGACGGCACTCGGCCCGGTGGGCTCCATCCTGGGCAGCGCGGTCACCGCGATGGGGCTCCAGATCACGTTCTACTACGGGCTGGCGGGCCTCGCCGCCGTGGTGGCCTACCGGGGCACGCTGCTGCGCTCCGTACGGGACTTCGTGCTGGGCGGCGCGTGGCCGCTGGCCGGTGCGGCCTTCATGTTCTGGATCTTCTTCGAGTCGCTGGGCGCGCTCACCGACGCGGCGGTCGTCATCGGACTGGGCGGACTGGCGGCCGGGATCGTGCCGATGGTCTGGTACTGGCGCAAGGGAAGCGCGTACTACCGCCCGGCGCGGCTGGACGCGGTCCGCGCGCTGGCGGCCGCGGACCCCTACGACGGATCCGCGCCGCCGCACGGGCGTCATCACCGCGCCGACGGGAACGAAACGCTGGCGACCGACTTCTAACCACGCGACGGGATCCAGCACCGCGCTTTCGACGGGGGAACAGGGAATGGCCGTACGCCGCAGCCGCCGCTCCACACGTTTCGCGCCGGACTTCGACCCGGACTTCGGGGACCGGGCGCTCAGCCGCGCCCGCCACGACATCGTTATCGGGCGCTGGCAGGGCGTACGCGACCTGCTGCGCGGCACCGGTGCCGACCGCACCGCCGGCGGCCCCGCCCGGGGCGACTGGGCCCTGCGCACGCACCGGCTCAGGCTGCTGGCGCACGCGGCGGCCGACAGCACCGCCGTCGAGGCGTGGCGGGCGGCCGAGCCCGACGACCCGGACGCGGCGGTGCTGCGCGCGGCCACCGAGGTCGTACGGGTCTTCAACCAGGCCATCGCGGCCGGGCGCGGTGCCACCGTGGACCGGGGGCGACTCGACGCCACCGTCATGGCCTGCCTGTGCGCCGCCGACGCCCGGCCGGCCGACCCCATGCCGTGGGTGTCGCTGCTGACGGTGGCCCGGCTGTACGAGGGCGGGGTGGGGCGGGCGGAGCTGCGGCGCTGGTGGGACGAGCTGCGGCGGCGCGACCCGTACAACCTGGAGGGCCATGTGCAGGTGATGCGGTACTGGTCGGCGCGGTGGCACGGCACGCACGGCTCGATGTACGACTTCGCGCGGGACGCGGCGGGGGCGGCGCCGCCCGGGTCGCCGCTGCCGGTGCTGGTGCAGATCGCGCGGGTGGAGGAGTACCGGTACGTCGTGGACGCGGGCCGGGGCCGGGGGCCGGTGCGCGGCTTCGACCAGCACTGGAAGCACGAGCTGGCGGCCACGGAGGTGCGGCGGACGCTGGAGCGGTGGCTCGGCGGGCGGCCACCGGGGCCGGTGCGCCCGGAGGAGGTCGAGCCGCTGAACTACCTGACGCACGCCGCCTGCTGGGCGGGGCTCCGCGATGTGTACGGGGAGCTGTTCGGGTTGCTGGAGGCGCGGGCGTCGTGGGTGCCGTGGGCGTACACGGGGGAGCCGGCGGAACAGTTCACGAGGTGGCGCGGGGACGGCCGCGCCACCTCGTGACCTCCCTGCGTCAGACCCCGATGTCGCGGCCGTCCTTGCGGTACACGGCGACGACCGACGGGCGGACGATCCTGCCCGGACCGTCGGGCCAGTGCGACGCCGGCTTCTCCACCGACGCCCCGTCGACCTCGCCCGGGTGCTGTACGGCGACGAGGACGCGGCGCTCCTGGATGATCGGGCCGCACGTCTCGGCGCCGGTCGGCACGGTCAGGAACTGCTTCAGCTCACCGCGCCGTTCGCCGTGCGTCGCGACGCCGAACAGGCCGTCGTGCGAGCCGAGCTGGTTGCCGTCCGTGGACAGCCACAGGTTGCCGTACGGGTCGAAGGCCACGTTGTCGGGGCAGGAGATGGGGCTGACCCTCTCCTTGGGGTAGCCCGCGAAGTAGGTCGCCGGGTCCTCCGGGTCACCCGCGACGAGGAACAGCCGCCAGGCGAAGCCGTCGGACGCCGGGTCGTCCCAGTGCTCGGCGAGCTCCAGGACCTGGCCGTGCTTGTTCAGGTTGCGCGGGTTGGCCTCGTCGGCGCCCGCCTTGCCCGGCTTGCCGCGGTCGGAGTTGTTCGTCAGCGCGACGTACACCCGGCCGGTGCGCGGGGAGGGCTCGACGTCCTCGGGGCGGTCCATCTTGGTGGCGCCGACCTTGTCACCGGCGAGGCGGGTGAAGACGTACACCTCGTCGGCGGTCATGCCGGGGACGTGGGACTCGTCGCCGGTGGCGAGCGGGATCCAGTGGCCGCTGCCGTCGAACTCGCCGTCGTTGGGCAGCTTGCCGGTGCCGTCGACGTCCTGCGGGCTGTCGCCGGTGAGCTTGGCGACGTACAGGGTGCCCTCGTCGAGGAGGGTGAGGTTGTGCTCGCGGGCCCGGCGCGAGTTCCCCTTCATCATGCGCCTGGACGACACGAACTTGTAGAAGTAGTCGAAGCGCTCGTCGTCGCCCATGTAGACGACCGGCCGGCCGTCGGCGGTCAGCCGCGGCTGGGCGGCCTCGTGCTTGAAGCGGCCGAGCGCGGTGCGCTTGCGGGGCGTGGAGTCCGGGTCGTACGGGTCGAGCTCGACGACCCAGCCGAAGCGGTGCGACTCGTTGGGCTCCTGCTTGGCGTCGAAGCGCTTGTCGAACCGCTCCCACTTGCGCTCGGTGGCGCCGCTGCCGAGGCCGTACCGCTTGTCGGTGACGGACGACCCGTTGGCGAAGTACTGGTTGAAGTTCTCCTCGCCGTGCAGCGTGGTGCCCCACGGGGTGGTGCCGCCGGCGCAGTTGTTGAGCGTGCCGAGGACCTTGCGGCCGGCCGGGTCGGCGGAGGTGCGCAGCAGCGGGCTGCCGGCCGCCGGGCCGGTCAGCTCGAAGACGCTGGTCGCGGTGAGGCGGCGGTTGAGCGGGTGGCGGGTGACCGGGGTGAGCTTCCCGGTGCGGTGCTCCTCCTGGACGACGACCACGGACAGGCCGTGCGCGGCCCAGGCGATCTCGGCCTGCTCACGCGTCGGGTTCTCGGGGTCGTACCCCTTGAACATCAGCATCTCGTCCGTGTACTCGTGGTTCGCCACCAGCACCTGGCGCCCGCGCTCGCCCTTGAGCGGCAGCAGGGACAGGAAGTCGTTGTTGTACCCGAACTGCCCGGCCTGCGCCCTGGCGGTCTGCTTGTCCGGGTCGAAGGCGGGCGCGCCGCGCAGGATGGGTTCGCCCCAGCGGATGACGACGCTCTGCGCGTAGCCGTCGGGGACGGTGACCTTGTCGTCCTTGTTGGGCGCGACGGGCGCGAAGCGCAGGCCCCGGGCGCCGTCGCTCCTGCCGTGCTTCACGTGCCCGCCGGGCGTGGCGGCGACCGCCTCCGGCCCGCCCGCCGCCTGGGCGACGACGGCGCCGCCCGCGGCGGTGGCCACGGTGACGACCGCGGTGGCGCGCATCAGGGAACGGCGCGACAGGGCACCGGCTATGACGTCGCCGGCGTACTCGTTGTCGCTGGTGTTGGGCACCTCGTGGAAGCAGGCGTCACCACACCGGTAACGGCAGGTGAGGGCGGAACGGCCGCCTCCGTGCGGGTTGGTGCTCAGCAGCGGCAGCAGCTTGCGCACGTCGTCCTCCTCCGGCGCAGCCTGCGCCGACATGGTGTCGGGAATCGGTCCGGCGGTGACGTTAGGCGCGCGGATGTGCAGGTCGGCGGCGGTGGAGTGAACGGTGGATGAATGCGGCACGTCCGGGGTGGGGTTGACGCGATTGCCCCTTGCCTTCTCCCGGCACACGGGGCGGCTAACCTTACGTGTCCGCCCTGGCCAGGGATGATTCCTAGCAGTACGGACATACACGGCACCCCACATGCGAAAGGCCTCGCCCATGGGCATTCGGAGCTTGCTGCGCAAGGTGTTTGGACGCGACCGTGCGGAGCTCGACGAGACGGCAGCCGCGTCCGTCCCGCCCCAGACGGAACGCGAGGTGCCCCCGGAGGAGCCCACGGCGACGGTCCCGTCCCAGTCGTCGCCGGCGTCGTCGGCCGAGCAGACGGCGGCGGAGCTGGTGGCGGCGTCGTTCGACAACCCCCCGGCCCGCCGCCCCTCGGTCCCGGCGGCCCGCGAGGCGGAGCCCGCCCCGGCGGCCGAGGTGCCCGAGCCGGCGGCGCAGGAAGCCGAGCCCGAACCGGAGCAGGCGGCGCAGAAGCCCGAGCCGGCGGCCGAGGAGCCCGAGCCGGCGGCCGAGGAGCCCGAACCGGTCACCGAGCCCGAGCCGCAGGCCGAAGCCCCGGCCGAGGAGCCCGCCGCCGAACCGCAGCCCGAGCCCGCCGCGCAGGCCGAGCCCGAGGAGCCCGCCGCCGAACCGCAACCCGAGCCCGAGCCCGCCGCCCCAGCCGAGGAGCCGGCAGCGGAAGCCGAGGCGCAGGCCGAGCCGCAGGCCGAGGCGGAACCGGCCACCGAAACCGCCACCGCCCCCGCCACCGAGCAGGCCGAGCCGACCGAGCAGACCACCTCCGACAACCCGGGCAAGCCCGCGCTCACCGCCGCCCGGGTCAAGGGCAGGGCGCCCCAGCTGGCCGAGGCGTACAAGGCGGCGGGGGCGGCGCTCCGCAAGCGGGGGCTGGTGGGCACCCGGGCGACCGTGTACCTGGTCCTCGACCGTTCGGGGTCGATGCGTCCGTACTACAAGGACGGCAGCGCGCAGCACCTCGCCGAGCAGGCGCTGGCCCTGGCCGCGCACGTCGACGAGAGGGCCACCGTCCCGGTCGTCTTCTTCTCGACCGAGGTCGACGGCACCGGCGAGGTGACCCTCGACGACGTCGACGGCAGGATCGAGGCCCTGCACGGCGCGCTCGGCCGGATGGGGCGTACGAACTACGACTGCGCCGTCCGCGAGGTGCTGGACCACCACGGGAAGTCGGACGCGGCGGACCGGCCCGCGCTGGTGCTGTTCCAGACGGACGGGGCGCCCGAGTCGAGGACGGCGGCCACGCAGGCGCTGGCCGATGCCGCGGAGAGCGCGGGGAACGTGTTCTGGCAGTTCGTGGCGTTCGGCGAGGAGGACGCGAAGGCGTTCGACTACCTGCGCAAGCTGGAGGCGCCGAACGCCGGCTTCTTCCACGCGGGCCCGGCGCCCCGTGACGTACCGCACACGACGTTCTTCCGCGAGGTCCTGGCGTCCTGGACCGTCGCGTAGGGACCGCGAGGAACCCACACGCGCGCGTGGCGCCCGTCCCGGCCGGGGCGGGCGCCGTCGTCTCCGCCCGTGAAACGGAGGTGAGGGCAGCTTCCGCGGCCGGATAGGATTTCGACCATGGCGGCCACTGGATCCGAGAAGCAGGGGACGAAGGCGTACTACGTCTCGACCCCCATTTACTACGTCAACGACGCTCCTCACCTGGGCCACGCCTACACGACCGTCGCAGGCGACGTGCTCACCCGCTGGCACCGTCAGCGCGGCGAGAAGGTGTGGTACCTCACCGGCACGGACGAGCACGGTCAGAAGATCATGCGCACGGCCGACGCGAACGGCGTCACTCCGCAGGAGTGGTGCGACAAGCTCGTCGAGGAGGCCTGGAAGCCCCTCTGGGAGCACCTGAACATCGCGAACGACGACTTCATCCGTACGACGGAGAAGCGGCACACGGACCGTGTGAAGGAGTTCGTGCAGGACCTGTACGACAAGGGCGAGATCTACAAGGGCGGGTACGAGGGCCCGTACTGCGTGGGCTGCGAGGAGTACAAGCTCCCCGGCGACCTGATCGAGGACGAGCAGGGCGTGAAGCTCTGCCCGGTCCACAAGAAGCCGGTGGAGATCCTCAAGGAGGAGAACTACTTCTTCAAGCTGAGCGAGTACGGCCCGAAGCTGCTGGAGTTCTACGAGGCGAACCCGGACTTCATCCAGCCCGAGTCGGCCCGCAACGAGGTCCTGAACTTCGTCAGGCAGGGCCTTCAGGACCTGTCGATCTCGCGGTCGACCTTCGACTGGGGCGTCCCGGTCCCGTGGGACGACAAGCACGTCATCTACGTGTGGGTCGACGCGCTCCTGAACTACGCGACGGCCGTCGGCTACGGATCGAACCAGGAGAAGTTCGACGAGACGTTCCCGGCGAACGTGCACCTGGTCGGCAAGGACATCCTGCGCTTCCACGCGGTGATCTGGCCGGCCATGCTGATGGCGCAGGGCCTGCCGGTGCCCGGCAAGGTCGCGGCCAACGGCTGGCTGATGGTCGGTGGCGAGAAGATGTCGAAGTCGAACCTGACCGGCATCAAGCCGCAGGACCTGACCTCGCACTTCGGCGTGGACGCCTACCGCTGGTACTTCCTGCGGGCGATCGCCTTCGGCAGTGACGGCTCGTTCTCGTGGGAGGACTTCACCGCCCGCTACACCTCCGAGCTGGCGAACGACTACGGCAACCTCGCGTCGCGCGTGGCGGCGATGGTCGGCAAGTACTTCGACGGCGCCCTGCCGGCCTCGGCCGCCGACGGCGACGCCGAGAAGGCCATCCACGACAGCCTGGCCAAGGCGGTCGCCGAGGCCGACCGCAAGATCGGCGAGGAGCTGGACTTCCAGGCCGGCATCCTGGCGATCTTCGACTTCGTGAAGCAGGTCAACGGCTACATCACGGAGCAGGAGCCCTGGAAGGTCGCGAAGGACGACTCCGACGAGGGCCGCGCCCGCCTGGCGACGATCCTCTACACGGCCGCCGAGTCCCTCCGCGCGGTGGCGGTCCTGCTGAACCCGGTCATGCCGGAGACCTCCCAGGCCCTCTGGGACTCCCTGGGCGCCGAGCCGTCCCTGGGCGCCCTGGCCTACCAGCCGGTGCAGTCCGCCGCCACCTGGGGCCGGCTGCCCGCGGGCGCCACGGTGACGAAGGGCGCGGTGCTCTTCCCGCGCCTGGAGGACCCGAAGAAGGACTGACGCCCTTCCTCCCCGCGTACGCCAGGACCGCCGCCCCTCTTCTGGAGGTGCGGCGGTCCTGTCGCACCGGGTCCACAGCATTTCGGCCGTTCTCCCTTACCTCGTTGCAGTCGAAAATCTGTACGTGTGATGATCTCTGCCGTGACATGGGGTGGGGAAGTCATTGCGGAGCCGACGGGGTCGGCGGACGTTCGTGCGGAGCAGGCACGGCGCGAGTTCGCGGTCCTGCTGGGCGAGTTCCGGCGCACCGCGGTGCTGGTGCCGATCGATCCGTACGGCAGCCTCTGGACGGCCGATCAGGGCGGCGTCCGGTGGATTTGCGCGTTCACGAACCAGGAGACGCTGGCGCGGTTCGCGTACGCGCGCGGCGAGGGCGGCCGTGAGTGGGAGTACCGGACGGTGCTGGGAGCGCGCCTGCTGGACGTGCTGGTGCCGAAGCTGGGCGTCCCGGCCGGGGTGGCGCTGGACGCGGGCGGCGACGACGGCGTGCTGTTCCCGCCGGTACGGGGTGTCGTGCCGGACTCGGCGGCCGTGGACCTGGAGCAGGCGGCCGTGGACCTGGAGGCCGCGCGATGACGGGCACCGATCCCGACCTCGCCGCCTCGCGGGCCGCCCTGGCGCTGATCGCGGCGGGCATCGACAAGGCGCACGAGGAGCTGAAGGACCTCGGCATGATCGGCGAGGCGACCGCGGGCCGTGGCTTCTCGGAGCTGGCCCTGTCCGGTCTGGAACTGGGACACCCGGGCCTGGCAGCCGGTTTCCGGACGTTCTGTGAGCGCTGGGAATGGGGCGTGCGCGACCTGATGCAGCGCGGCAACGCCTTCGCCGTCGGTCTCGGCCTTTCGGCGGGGGCGTTCCACGAGCAGGAGCTGTACATCAAGGACAGCATCAAGATCGCGGTGAACGGGTTCAACGGCAACCCCCACCTCACCGAGGACGAGGTGAAGGCCAAGGACTGGGACGAGATCCGGTCGCAGAAGGCGACCGACAACCCGGACTACAGCCTGGAGTCCATGGCGGCCGCGAACGAGAACGTCAAGCAGACGTGGAAGGACACCGGCTACGACGTCGAGGACGCGCTGCTGGACTCGATGGAGAGCAACGGCTCCCTCGACCCGTTGGCGCGTGAGGCCCTGGACGAGCGGATGCGCGAGACGTTCGACCCCTCCCAGGAGGCGATCGAGCGCGCGGAGCAGCCGGTGTGGGGGAACGAGCGGTGACGGACTGGCTGGGCAGACTGGGGGACGCCTGGGAGGCCGGCGAGAAGATCGTCGGCACGGGCATCGACAAGGGCACCGACGTGGTCGGGGACGTCCTCGACCACGCGGGCGCCGAAGGTGTGGCGGACGCGGTCACCGACTGGGGCGACAGCGCGGCCTCCGCGCTGGGCGCGGACGTCGGCGAGAAGCAGCTCGGCCAGAGCGAGGAGGCCGAGGAACTGGTCCACGGCCGCGCCTCGAAGATCACCGCGAGCGCGGACAACCTGCGTGACTTCGCCACCGCCTTCAACATGGTCGGCTCGGGCCTGAAGAGCGTCGACTCCGGCCCCTGGAAGGGCGAGGCCGCCGACACCTTCCGGACGAAGTTCGCGTTCCTGCCCACGGACTGGCTGCACGCGGCGGACGCCTTCGAGGCCGCCGCCACGGCCCTGACGGCGTACGCCGCGACGGTGACCGCCGCGCAGGGCATGGCCCGGGAGGCGATCGCCCTGTTCAAGCAGGGCAACGAGGTCTCGCGGAAGGCCGGCGACGAGCACGGCAAGAAGGTCAAGGCGTACGACGACGCCCGCACCACCGACGCCCCGCTGCCGGACCCGGGCCCCTTCCGTGACCCCGGCCAGGCCCTGCGCGAGCAGGCCCAGGGCATCCTCGACGCCGCCCGCCGGCAGCGCGACGACGCCGCCGAGACGGCCAACCGGGTCATCACCGAAGCCCTCGCCCACGCGCCCGCGGAGAAGTCCGCCGCCGAGCGCGCCCGCCTCGGCGTGATGGACCTCGCACTGGGCCACGGCGTGGAGGCGACGCACTTCCTCGGCGGTGCGGTGAAGGGCACGATCGGCATCACCAACTTCGTCCGCTCCGTCAACCCGCTCGACCCCTACAACCGCACGCACCCGGCCGAGTACTACGAGAACGTCAACATGACGCTCGCCGGGCTCGTCTCGACGGGCGCCCACCCGGACCGGGCACTGAAGGGCGCGTGGGACACCTTCCAGGAGGACCCGAGCGAGTTCGGCGGGCGCCTGTTCCCGGAGGTGCTCGGCACCAAGGGAGCGGGCGGGCTCAGGTCCCTGGCGCGCAAGGCCCTGGACGACGCGAAGGGCGGTGGCGGTAAGGGTCAGGCCGCCCACGACGGTGACCCGAACGACACGAACCGCCAGGAGTGCGACAAGCAGCTCTGTGGGGACCCCGTCGACATGGCGACGGGCCGGATGGTCCTGCCGCAGACGGACATCACCCTGCCGGGCTCACTGCCCGTGGTGTTCACCCGCACCTTCGAGTCGTCCTACCGCGCGGGGCGCTGGTTCGGCCCGGCGTGGGCGAGCACCGTCGACCAGCGCCTGGAGATCGACGCGGAGGGCGTCGTCCTCGTCTGCGAGGACGGCAGCCTGCTGGCCTACCCGCACCCCGCCCCGGGCGTACCGGTCATGCCCACGCACGGCCGCCGCTGGCCGCTGGACCGCGACCGGGACACCTACACCGTCACGGACCCCGCCACGGGCCGCGTGTGGCACTTCACCGAGCACACCGATGATGTGGCCCTGCTGACGCAGCTCGACGACCGCAACGGCCGCTGGATCGCCTACGAGTACGACGAGTCCGGCGCTCCGGCCTCGATCGTGCACCACGGCGGCTACCACCTGAAGCTCACCACCGCCGAGGGCCGCGTCACCGCGCTCCGCCTGGCGGGCGCCGCCCCGGACGGCACCGACCAGGAGATCCTCCGCTACGGCTACACGGACGGCCACCTGACCTCCGTCACCAACTCCTCCGGCCTGCCGCTGTCCTTCGGCTACGACGAACACGGGCGCATCACCTCGTGGACCGACACCAACGGCAGCCGCTTCGACTACGTCTACGACGAGCGGCATCGTTGCGTGTACCAGTCGGGCTCGAACGGACACATGGAGTCCCGGTTCACCTGGGACGACACGGACGCCGAGACCGGTCTGCGGCAGACGTCCGTCACCGACGGCCTCGGCCACACGACCCGCTTCCTCGTCAACGACCGCGTGCAGGTCGTCGGCGAGATCGACCCCCTCGGCGCGGTCGTCCGCTCCGAGTACGACCCCTACAACCGTCTCCTGTCCCGCACGGACCCGCTCGGCCACGTCACCCGCTTCACGTACGACGAGCAGGGCCGGCCGACCGAGGTGGTGAGACCGGACGGCCGCGCGGTGTCGGCCGAGTACAACCCGCTGGGCCTGCCGGTCCGGGTGCGGAGCGCGGACGGCACGGTGGTGCGCCACACGTACGACGACAAGGGCAACCGCACGTCGGTCACCGACCCCGCCGGGGCCACGACCCGCTTCTCGTACGACGCGGCAGGCCACCTCGTCTCCGTGACCGACGCACTCGGCCACGCGACCACCCTGCGGTGCGACCGCGCCGGCCTCCCCGTCGCCGTCACCGACCCACTCGGTGCGACGTCCCGCTACGAGCGCGACGCCTTCGGCCGCCCGGTCACCCTCACCGACCCGCTCGGCTCGGTGACGCGCCTGGCATGGACCGTCGAGGGCAGGCTGTCCCGGCGCACCGAGCCGGACGGCACGGAGCAGTCGTGGACGTACGACGGCGAGGGCAACTGCCTGACCCACACCGACGCGATGGGCGCGGTGACCCGGTTCGCGTACACGGACTTCGACCTCCTGACGGCCCGCACCGGCCCGGACGGCGTGCGCTACGAATTCGCCCACGACACGAACCTCCGCCTGACGCGGGTGACGAACCCGCAGGGCCTGACGTGGGACTACACCTACGACGCCGCCGGCCGCCTCGCCTGCGAAACGGACTTCGACGGCCGCGTCCTGACGTACGCGCACGACGCCTCGGGCCGCCTGACCTCCCGCACGAACGGCCTGGGGCAGACGGTCCGGTTCGATCACGACGCGCTCGGCCGGATCGTCCGCAAGGACGCCGAGGGCGCGGTCAGCACCTACGAGTACGACGTCTTCGACGAACTGGCGGTGGCGACGAGCCCGGACGCACGGCTGGAGCGCCTCCGAGACCGCCACGGCCGCCTCAAGTCGGAGACGGTCAACGGCCGGACACTCTCGTTCACGTACGACGAGCTGGGCCGCCGGGTGGGCCGGACGACGCCGGGCGGTTCGGTCAGCACATGGTCATACGACGCGGCGGGCCGCAGGACGGGGCTCTCGGCGTCGGGACGCGATGTCGCCTTCACCTTCGACACGCTGGGGCGCGAGGTCGAGCGTACGGTCGCGGACGTCGTGTCGCTGACGTCGTCGTACGACGCGGCGAGCCGGCTGACCGCGCAGGACGTCACGTCCCGGGGCGGCGGCCGTCTCCAGCACCGGGCGTACGGCTACCGCCCCGACGGCGGTCTGGTCTCCGTCACGGACGGCCTCTCCGGCACGCGCCGCTTCGACCTCGACGGCGCGGGCCGGGTCACCGCGGTACGGGCGGACCAGTGGACGGAACGGTACGCGTACGACGAGGCGGGCAACCAGACGGAGGCGGACTGGCCCTCCACGCACCCGGCCCACGCCGCGACGGGCTCCCGTGCCTACGAGGGCACCCGCATCACCCGCGCCGGCGGCGCCCGCTACGAACACGACGCCCAGGGCCGCGTCGTCCTGCGCCAGAAGACCCGCCTCTCCCGGAAGCCGGACACCTGGCGCTACGAATGGGACGCCGAGGACCGCCTGACGTCGGTGACGACGCCGGACGGAACGGTCTGGCGCTACGCCTACGACCCCCTGGGCCGCCGAATATCCAAGCGATCCCCCCTGGAAACCGTCCACTTCACCTGGGACGGTTCCACCCTCTGCGAGCAGACCACCGCGAACGTCACCCTGACCTGGGACCACGCGGGCCTGCGCCCCCTGACCCAGACGGAACGCCGCACCGACACGGACGACGAACGCTTCTTCGCCATCGTCACCGACCTGATCGGCACCCCCACCGAACTCGTCGACGAGTCAGGAAACCTCGCCTGGCGCACCCGCACCACCCTCTGGGGCACCACAACCTGGAACCGCGACGCCACGGCGTACACCCCACTCCGCTTCCCGGGCCAGTACTTCGACCCGGAATCGGGCCTCCACTACAACTACTTCCGCTACTACGACCCGGAGTCGGCCCGGTACCTGACGCAGGATCCCCTGGGCCTGAGCCCGGCTCCGAACCCGGCGGCGTACGTCGACAACCCGCATACGTGGAGCGACCCGCTGGGGCTGGGGCCCTGTCCGCCCCGGATCGAGGGTGGAGGCTGGGATCTTCGCGGTGATGTGAACCCGCTGGACGTTATCCCTAAAGACGCCGTACAGGAACCCTGGAAGGCAATCCCTGGCGGTGTCGAGCACGGCATCAAGTGGAAATGGACGGACGATGTAACGGGTAAGACGGTGCGTATGCGTGTCCACGGGCCCGACCTCGGCCCACACGCTGGGCCAAATGCCAGCAGCGGCCCCATCTACCGGATTCAGATAGGGCGCCAGTTCCAAGACGAGGCAGGCAACCTCTACCACGCCCAAATCGGAAACCCAAACAGTCCAAACTATAATGAGACAGCAATCAACGATACCCATATTCCGTGGCCCAGCCACCTGCCGATACCGTACCCGCACTGATCCAGAACTAGGACAGATGGAAAATAAGTACTACGTCGAGTTCCTTCGGGAGCTGCTGAGTCCAGACGAAGAAGTGCGCACAGAGGCCAGCGACCGCGTTCAGGATTTCGTAAATCTGCTCAACAGCACCCAGGCCAGAGTGCTGGGGGACTTGATCGCCATGCTTACCCCGCACGAGGATTCCCGAGTGGCCCTGGAGGCCCTTCTGCACGCGTTGAGCGATCTCGATGGCTGCGGGAAGCTGGAGGGCGCCGATCTCTCACCTCTGAAGGAGATCCCGGACTCCGCAATCCAGGTGGAACACCGCGAATACATGGAGGACTTCGCCCCACGCATCGGGGCAGGTGACGGGCTGGACGAATGATTTCGACGGCTCCGCAAGTCAGCTCGCATTGCGGAACCCCGGCGAGGTACTGGCTTGGCAGACCAGTCGACGAGAGGAGGACTTTTTGGACCGTGCGGACCATTCCGGCCCTTCGCCAGTAGCAACGAGCCACTTGTCCGCGACCTCTTCGCGGAGCCGATGTTCGGCTCGCAGAGGCGGGCTGTCCCAGCTCGGTCAGCGTGCCCGGTGCAAGCGAGAAGGCACTGCTGGCCGGATGCGGGGCTCGGCAAGGAACATGACTGTCTGATCCCCGCCCGAGTGCGGCTGCCGCGCGGAGGGGCGTTGCCGACACGTTCGGTCAGGCGCCCGACGCGTACGACACGAAGCCCGCCCACGCGGTCGGGGTGAGGGCGAGCCGGGGGCCGTCGGGGCACTTGGAGTCGCGGACGTGGACGGTGGCGGGGGTGGTGGCGACCTCGACGCAGGAGTCGCCTTCGCTGCCGCTGCTGTAGCTGCTCTTGAACCACGCCAGTGCGCAGGCGTCCCCGACCGTGCGGTTATGCATCAGGCTCCCCGTTTGACCAGGAACTCATGGGCATCGATCCGTGAAGGATGACGGCGTGCACACGGTAAGTATCCACCCGCGAGGGAAGTTCGGCCTGGTCGGGATGCACGACCTGTCAGCTTCCACCACGAGTTCCGCCCGGTGACTTCACTGCTCCTCCGCTCTGACCGGGATCGCCGACTACGACCCCTCGCGCCCTCGTTGGACCGCGCCCTGCGGTCAACTCGGCCACCTATGTTTGATTCTGTTCATTGGAGTGAGATCTGAGGCGGAATTATGAGTTCCGTCATACACCAAGGTGTTGGGTCGTGATCGACTGTTCACTACCAGTCGGCTCAACTCCGCGCGTTGCAGCAGCGATTGGAGTCGCACTCCTTCCCGCCCTGATGCCCTGACCAGGAGTAAGAAGATGGGGAACACCTCCACCAAGCGACCTCTCATTATGTCGCTGAGACTGACCGCCGTAACCACCACAGCCGCTCTCGCCATCGGCACTGGTGCCGATGGGCGCCGCCAATGAGCACAAGCACGTCCCTGCGGCATCGACTTGATCAAGAAGCATTGCCGCTGACAGGGGGAGCCGCATGAGCATGAGCAAGGTACAGCTAACGGTATTGATCACACCGGTTAACCGGACAGACCAGGACGATGCCAGGTCGCTCGCCCACCAGGGGCGTACGTCCAAGGCGATCTCCCGTCTCCGTCGGGGCTCCGGTCTGGGGCTCCACGCCGGTGCGGCGGCTTTGGATCTCCTCCTCGACGGTTACGAGCTGCCCACCTCGTACAACCAAGCGCTGGACACCCTCAAAGCGCAGGCCCCCGAGCTGGTCAGCTCCCTGGCTGAACTCCTGACTCGCGACGACCGCACCTCCGCGATCAAACTGCTGCGCGAGCGGACCGAGATGGACCTGGCTGGTGGCTACCACCTGGTCGAGGCGCTGGTCAGGGAACTGGGGGCCGCGTAGCGAGCGGGCTTCTCCGGCAACGCGTTACCGACGGACGGCTCCCGGCGGATCGCGTTGCCACAGATGCCTGTCAAGTGCCCGACGCGTGCGACACGAAGCCCGCCCACGCGGTCGGGGTGAGGGCGAGCCGGGGGCCGTCGGGGCACTTGGAGTCGCGGATGTGGACGGTGGCGGGGGTAGTGGCGACCTCGACGCAGGACTCCCCGTTGTTGCCACCGCTGTAGCTGCTCTTGAACCACGTCAGCTCGGAGAAGTCCCCGGCAGAGTCCTTGCGGATCATGTTTCTCCCAACATTTGCTCGATGAGGGCCAACGACTCCTGTGGTGGGAGTGCCTGCGCTCGGATGGTGCCATATCGCAGCTCCAGGATGCGGAGTTGCTTCAGGTCGGAAACCGCCCGGCCGTTGAACGCCCCGTCGGAGCGCGCCACTGCCCGACCGTCGTCGAACTTCAACAGTTCGATTCTGCCGTCCAGGCCGGAGTGGACCTCGCAGTGCGTCGGCATCACCTGGAGCGTGACATTGCGCAACCCGCCAAGCTCCAGCACCCGTTCGAGCTGCCGTCGCCATACCATTGTGCCCCCGAGAGGGCGCCTCAGCGGAGCCTCTTCCAGTACGAAACTGAGCGCGGGCGCGGGGTCCCTCTCGAACACGGACTGCCGGGCCACCCGCGCGGCCACCATGCGTTCCACGTCGTCCTGCGAGTACGGAGGCTGGGCCGCCTCGATCGCGGCCCTGGCGTGTTCAGGCGTCTGCAACAGACCGGCGACGATGTTGCACTCGTACACGCCGATCTCCACCGCCTGCGCCTCCATCTTCGCCAGATCCCGAACCTTCTTCGGGTACCGGACCTTCGCCACGTCCTCCTTCATGGCGGAGAGCAGGCCGCCCGCCCCCAGGACCTCGTCCGCCTTGTCCAGGAACTCGGGACGGGGGATCCGTTTCCCGCCCTCGATCTTGTAGACGAGGTCTTCGCCGTAGCCGACGGCCATCCCGAAGTCGGCGGCGCGCATTCCCACCGCTTCCCGCCGCAGCTTCACCTGTCGTCCCACGGTGGCGATGACGGCGACGCCCCAGTCGTCGTCCGGGTCGACCTCCCAGCTGGGCTCCTCCACCGACATACCCGCACCCCTCTGTCCGCGCCTTCGTGCCGCGACGTCGTTACCCCGCCGACGGGTCCGGACAGCCCGGACAACGGTGGACAAGCTCCGGACAGTGACTCTACGCATCGGCTCAGTCACTGTTCACCGCCCACTGCGGCCGCCAGCCTCAGTGACGTGAACCAGATCGATGCCGCTCAAGTCGCTGCTGTCCGCGCCCACTTCCGGGTCCTGCTGTCCGCCACCCCGCGTGGCGCGCGGCTCGCCCGGCTGCTTGCCGTCGAGTGGCTGAGGGCCCGGTACGAGGTGCCGTACCGCGTGACGGTGGCCGCCGCGCAGGTCGTCGCGGAGCTGGCCGCGAACGCCGCCACGCACGGGCGGGTGGCCGGCCGGAGCTTCCGGGTCGTACTCCTCGTCAGCGAGGGCGTCCTGCGGGTCGAGGTGACGGACACCCGGGCCGACGGCCTGCCCCACCGCCGCCCGCCATCACTCGACGCGGAGTCCGGCCGTGGGCTGCTCCTCGTTGAGGCGCTCGCCGACCGCTGGGGCGCCACGCTCGGGCCCGCGCCCCAGAAGACCGTGTGGGCGGAACTCGCCCTCCACGCAACCGGCCTGCCGCCGGGTGGCGCGTTCGGTCACCGAGGGCGAGCCGCACGCCGAAACCGGCGACGACGGAGCCGCTGACGCGGTCGAGTGTCCGGCGGGCCGAGGGACGCCGGAGGGTGTCGCGGAGCACCTGGGCGCATGCGATGAGTACGCCCGACCAGAGCAGGGCCAGCAAGATGTGCATGCCCGCCAGCAGGATGCCGGCCGTCACATGCGGGGCGTCGTACGCAGAGGTGGGCCCTTGCCTTGGGGAGTGCGAGATGCACTGGATCGTCGGAATTCAGGACTGCCGTCAGCTCGTCGGCTACGCCGATAGGAAGCCTTCCGGTCATCCGGTCATCCGGTCTTCCGCTCAAGACCAGCGCCCTGCAGTCCATATCGCCGCGTGCAGCCCGGCCGGGGGCTGGACCGGCGAGGCCGCTGCGCATTCCCAGTCAATTTCCAACGTTCAACAATCCGAGACGATTTCGGCCACAAGAGCGTGACCTAGGGGCAGGTATTGGCTGGTTCAGATCACCTTGGGAATGTGAAACCTCAGTAGTTGCTCAAGAAGCGATGCCATCAGTGACATCCATGGTTCGCTTGCCGCGCTGCTCGGCCAAACCGGCCAGCGGCGAAACGGGAGGGAAACCATGATGTTCTCCATGCGGAGAAGTGCTCTGGCCGGCTCGTTAGTGCTGGGGGCCGGGCTGCTGTTGGCTCCGACGGCTCCGGTGGCAGTGGCCGATACGCGTGACACCAAGGCGTGCCCGGGGGACCCGTACTACACGGTGGAGCGGATCAAGATCGCCTACGAGCCGATCGGCAGCACCGCAGGGAAGCGGAATGCGGCTTCGTCCACGTCGAGACTGACGTACGCCCTTTCCACGACGGTATCGAAGGCCACTACCTGGAGCGCGGAGCTGGGCGGCACCATGAAGTTCGCCGTTTCCGAGGTGGAGGCCAAGCTCGGCGTGGAGGTGACGGGAACGGTCGAGCGGGGTAAGACGGTGACCAACTGGATGGACGTTCCCGGTGGAAAGTACGGGTACACCACTCCGAAGATTCAGCGGTCCACTTTCGTCATTGAGAAGTGGGCGGACAGGCCGAATTGCACTGCCAGGTTCATCGGCAATATGGGAACGCTCAAAGCCATAACGGCGTACCCGTTCTTCTCCGAATGCATCAGCACCGGGCCCTGCACGCCCAAGCCGTAGGTCGCTCGGCGGGGACGGCATCGACCACGCCGTCCCCGCTGTGCTCCCGCCACCACCACTCACCACAGGGGGAACCAAGATGAGCTCGACACCCCGCACCGTCGCCGCCGCTAGTGTCCAGCACCGCCTCGTGGCCACCGTCACAACCGTCGGCGCGCTGATGCTCACATCCGGGTGCGGCCAGGGAGACAGCGGGAGCACGACGGCCAAGGACATCCTGCTGAATATGGGGGGCCGTATCGCAGTCCTGAAGTCCATCGACGCCGAGCCCGAGATCGTCGCTGAGCGGCCGGAAGGCACCGAAAGGCTCGACGTCTACCGCCTGGCCGACGACCACCAGCTCGCGGACGGACGCATCGCGGGTGTCCAGGACGGCAGTCTCGTCACGATCTCGCCGCACACGCCGGAAAGGACACGGCTGCTGGGACCGGCGGCCGCGTGGTTCCCCTCAGCCGACAACGGGAGGGCCTGGGCGGTCACCGAGGAGCCGGCCGCAACCGCCTGCGTCGGGCAGAAGCTGCCCCCATCCGTCAAGGGTCGCTTCACGGTCACGGAGCACACCACGAGCGGCAGCCCGTCCCGTAGGGCATTCCTCCTGCCGTGCGGCGTGGAACCGATAGCGGAGACGTCTCACGGGCTGGTCGCCCATCGGACGACGGAGGACGCGGAGGGCACAGGGAACGGGAAGGTCGCCCGGACCGACATCGTCCTGCTGGACAGCAAAGCCCAATCCGTGGCCCGGGTAGTCGCCCAGAATGCGACCGTGCTGGGTGCTGCCGGGTCCCGTGTGGTGTGGCATCAGGAGGCGTGCCAAAGCGGCTCGTGCGTCAAGGTGTACGTCGGCGACGACAAGAAGTCGAAGGACGCACCGAACTGCGACGACGGCGATGCGGTGGGCCGCGGCGAAATCGACGGCAGCGGCCGCTGGTACGCCACCCTCGTAAGGTCTGGTGACACCTACCGCGTCGCCGTCCTCGATCTCGAAGCCGGTGAGTGCCAGGACATCGCCAACTACCCATCGACGGCCAGCCATGCGATCGACCTCGAAGGAGCCCTGAGCGCCACGTGGTCCCAGTCCACGCTGCTCCTCTTGGACACGGAATCCGGTGCCCTCACCTCTTTCGATGCCGCAACAGGCAAACAGGAGCAGCGCAAGGGCGCCCTGGACGTCTCGAAGGGTGCCCAGGTGTGGGGAGCGCGCCACGAGTGAGGGTGGGGGCCGCGCCGGAGCCCTGGGCCGGATCAGCGCTGAGTCGTTTCATCGTCGGTTCGGTCTCGAGTGGATGCGCAACAGGGGACACCCGGGCCGACGGCCGTCTGACCGGCGTACGGAAACCCGGACTCCGGTGGGGCCGCCCATCTCCAAAGGAACGACGAGAGAGAAAGAAACCGGACCAAGCCCCACCCCTCCTCCCCTGCTCAGCGAGCCACTCGGCGAGGCACTCAGCGAGCCGCTCACTCACGCGGGTGAAAAACCCCAACTCGACTGGCTTTGGGATGGGTTGCTTGATCTACGCTCAGCGCGACAGACCACCTCACCGCTGACATGCGTCGGCCCCCGCCGGGACCGCTAATCCCAGTGCGGGGGCCTGACCATCAAAGGAAGCAAACCCTTCCCGATGGATAGCCAGAACCCTAGCGCGCACGCGCACGCCCAGTCCCGTACCGGCGGAAAAATCCACCCCTCCCGGGGAGCCCGCAAGTCCACGCACCGCGGCGGCGTCGTCCACGACAACTCCCGCCACACCACCCGCTTCACGGTGATCGGCAACCATCTCGCCCAGCACACCGAACTGT
Source organism: Streptomyces ficellus (assembly GCF_009739905.1). Taxonomy (NCBI): domain Bacteria; kingdom Bacillati; phylum Actinomycetota; class Actinomycetes; order Kitasatosporales; family Streptomycetaceae; genus Streptomyces; species Streptomyces ficellus. The sequence continues at coordinate 3,527,169 of NZ_CP034279.1, forward strand.
CGCTGCTGGCGATCGGGCTGGCCGTGCACATCCAGTCGCTGCCCGGCGGCGCCCAGGTCGACATCGGCACCCTCACCGGCCGCTTCCCCGAGGGGAAGACCCGCATCGCGGGCGCCCTGCGCGAGTTGGAGGCCCACGGCTACCTGCGCCGCACCCGCGTGCGTACCGACGGGGGCCTCATCGTCACCCGTACGGTGTCCTGCAACCGGCCCGGCCGGACCGGGGCCACGGAGGAGCCGAAGCCCCGGCCCCGGCGCGGCGCCGACGAACCGGCCCGCCGCCGCGCGCTGCCCGCCGTACCGCAGCCCGCGTACCCGACCCCCGACCTCCTCCAGACCGCCCTGGGCGTCCTCTCCGGCCTCCGCCGCGAGGACCCCCGGCTGCTGCTCTCCGCCACGGACGCCGAGCATCTCGTACCGGGCGTCGCCGCATGGCTCGAGCGCGACCTGACGCCCGAGGCCGTCCACCGGGCGCTGACCACCGGCCTGCCACCGGAGCCGCTGTCCCGCCCGGCAGCCCTTCTGGCCCACCGCCTCACCGCCCAGCTCCCGCCCCTGCCCGCCTTCCGGGCGCCGAACACCACGTCAGCCGCCCCGCATCCGCTCCAGAACTGCGACCTCTGCGACCGCGCCTTCCGCGGCCCGGAGCCAGGCACCTGCGGGTCGTGCGCCGCAGGGCGGTGACATGCGTAAGGGCCCGGAATCCGCGGACGGTTCCCGGGCCCTTACGAAGAAGCAGGTGCCTACTTGTCCGCGACCGGCTTGCGCAGCTGGATGTTCAGCTCGCGCAGGCGGGCCTCCTCCAGCTCGGTCGGGGCGCCCATCATCAGGTCCTGGGCGTTGCCGTTGAGCGGGAAGGCGATGGTTTCGCGGATGTTGGGCTCGTCGGCGAGGAGCATGACGATGCGGTCGACGCCCGGGGCGATGCCGCCGTGCGGCGGGGCGCCGTACTGGAAGGCGCGGAGCATGCCGGCGAACTCGGTCTCGACGGTCTCGCGGGAGTATCCGGCGATCTCGAAGGCCTTGAACATGATGTCGGGCTCGTGGTTCCGGATCGCGCCGGACGACAGCTCGATGCCGTTGCAGACGATGTCGTACTGCCAGCCGAGGATGTCCAGCGGGTCCTGGGTCTCCAGGGCCTCCAGGCCGCCCTGCGGCATCGAGAAGGGGTTGTGCGAGAAGTCGATCTTCCCGGTGTCCTCGTCCTTCTCGTACATCGGGAAGTCGACGATCCAGGCGAAGCGGAAGACGTTCTCCTCGAACCGGCCGGCGCGCTTGGCGGCCTCGACCCGGACCGGGCCCATGATCTTGGAGACCTCGTCGAACTCGCCGGCGCCGAAGAAGACGGCGTGGCCGGGCTCGAGGCCCAGGCGCTCGGTGAGGACCTTGACGTTCTCCTCGGTGAGGAACTTGGCGATCGGGCCGGTCAGGGCGTTGCCCTCGCCGACGCGGACCCAGGCCAGGCCCTTGGCGCCGAGGGAGACGGCGTAGTCGCCGAGGCCGTCGAAGAACTTGCGGGGCTGGTCACCGGTGTCCGGCACGGCGAGCGCGCGGACGTGCTTGCCCGCGAAGGCCTTGAACTCGGAGTTCGCGAAGACGTCCGTGATGTCGACGAGCTCGAGGTCGGTGCGCAGGTCCGGCTTGTCGTTGCCGTACTTGAGCATCGACTCGCGGAACGGGATCCGCGGGAAGGGGGAGGTGACGTGGCGGCCGCCGCCGAACTCCTCGAACAGCTCGGTCATGAGCTTCTCGATCGGCTGGAAGACGTCCTCCTGCTCGACGAAGCTCATCTCGACGTCGAGCTGGTAGAACTCGCCCGGCGAACGGTCGGCGCGGGCGTCCTCGTCGCGGAAGCAGGGCGCGATCTGGAAGTACCGGTCGAAGCCGGAGATCATCAGCAGCTGCTTGAACTGCTGCGGCGCCTGCGGCAGGGCGTAGAACTTGCCCGGGTTGAGGCGGGACGGGACGACGAAGTCACGGGCGCCCTCGGGGGACGTCGCGGTGAGGATCGGCGTGGCCATCTCGTTGAAGCCGAGGGCGACCATCTTGGAGCGGATGGACGCGATCACGGCGGACCGCAGCATGATGTTGCGGTGCATGCGCTCGCGGCGCAGGTCCAGGAAGCGGTACTCCAGGCGCCGCTCCTCGTTGACGCCGTCGTCCGTGTTGATCGTGAACGGCAGCGGGGCGGAGGCGCCGAGCACCTCGACGTCCGCGACCTCGACCTCGATCTCACCGGTCGGGAGGTCGGTGTTGATGTTCTCGGCACCGCGGGAGACGACCTTGCCGTCGATGCGGACGACCGACTCCTTGGTCTGCTTGTCGAGCGTCTCGTACGCGGCGGTGCCGGGACGCGCGACGAGCTGCGTGATGCCGTAGTGGTCGCGCAGATCGATGAAGAGGATGCCGCCCAGGTCGCGCCGATTGTGCAGCCAGCCGCTCAGCCGGACGTCGGTGCCGACGTCAGAGGCGCGGAGCTCGCCGCAGGTGTGGGACCTGTACCGATGCATCGTCGTTCATCCAGTCTTCGCGGATCGGGGGGCTTGTTTCACGTGAAACGCAGCCCCCAGAGTACCGGGCCGCTCACGGTCGGGGTCCGAGCCGCCCGGGAGCTCGGTGGCGGCCGGTCCGTCCGTCTTCTTAGAGTGGGGCAATGCGCACCGAGGACGTCCTGGCCGCCATCGCGACCGGCCTGTGGCGCTGGGACAACGCATCCGGGATCGTCTCGCTCGACGCGGAGGCCGCCCGGCTGCTCGGGCTGCCCGCGGAGCCGGCGGAGCTGTCCGAGGCCGCCGTGCGCTCCCGGTTCCACCCGGTCGACTGGAACGAGATCGACGGCGTGGTGAACCTCGCCGTGGCGGAGGGCACCCTCGCGGAGGCCCGGCTGCGGATCATGGACGAGAGCGGCCGGGTGATCCGTACCGTACGCACGCGGTCGAAGCCGTTCATCGAGGGGACCGACTACCAGCTGGTCGGCACGCTCCAGGAGGTCGCCGAGACACAGCCGGGCACGGCGGCGCGGACTCCCGTCACCGGTGACTGGCGCCGCTCGCGCGAGGCGTTCCTGCTGGACGCGGGGCGGGCGCTGGCGGAGGCGCGGTCGACGGCCGAGGTGCTGCGGGTGGCGGCCTCGCTGTCGATGCCCGGGTTCTCGCCGGACGGGCTCGCCGTCTTCGGCGTCTCCGGCGACCGGCTGACGATCATCGGCCACCACGGGCACAACGCGGGCGACGACGGCCCCTTCTCCGACATGCCGCTGGACACCGACTATCCGGCGGCGGAGGTGGTGCGCACCGGGCGGGCGATCTACCTGCCGACGCCGGAGGAGTACCGGACGCGGTTCCCGGCGACCTGGCCGCTGGCGCAGCGTTTCGACCGGGAGTCGTGGGCGTTCCTGCCGCTGATCGTGGCGGGGCGCACGATGGGCGCGTGGATGGCGGCGTTCACCTACCCGGTGTCGTTCACGCCCGACGAGCGGTCCGTGCTGACGACCGTGGCACGGATGCTGGCGCAGGCGCTGGCCCGGGCCGGGGTCGCCGAGTCGGAGCGGGAGCTGTCGCTGGGCCTCCAGCGCACGATGATGCCGGTCCTGGGCCCGGCGATCCCCGGCATGGAGGTGGCCGCCCGGTACGTTCCGACCGGCGGCGGGCTCCAGGTCGGCGGTGACTGGTACGACATGATCCAGTTGCCCGGAGGCCGTATCGCGCTGGTGATCGGCGACGTCCAGGGGCACGACGTGCGGGCGGCCGGGCTGATGGGCCAGCTGCGGATCGCCCTGCGCGCGTACGCCTCCGAGGGCCACCGCCCCGACGCGGTGCTGTCCCGGGCGTCCCGTTTCCTCTACGGCATCACCGACGGGGCCGAGGGCGACCACGGCGCGGCGCGCTTCGCGACCTGCCTGTACCTGGAGGTGGACCCGGCGTCGGGGACGCTCGACATCGCGCGGGCGGGCCACCCCGACCCGGCGATCCGGATGGCGGACGGGACGGTGATGCTGCGGCCGACGGCGGGCGGCCTGCCGCTGGGCATCGTCCCGGACACGGACTACCCGACGACCCGGCTCACCCTGGAGCCGGGCGAGACGCTGATGATCTGCACGGACGGGCTGCTGGAGACCGGCGGGCACGACCTGGAGACCGGCTGGTCCCGCATCCGTACGCTGCTGGAGCGGCACGACGCCGAGGGCGAGTCGCTGGAGGTGCTGGCCGACAACCTGGTGCAGGCGGTGCACGGGCCGGGCTCGCACTACACGACCGGTCCGCTCGCCGACCGCCGGGAGGACGACATCGCGGTCCTGCTGCTGTCGCGGACCGGGGAGCCGCTGCGGGCGGCCGCGGCCCGGCGTACCGCGATGACGATCGCGCAGGCGGAGCCCGAGCGGATCGCGGCGGCCCGCCGGCACCTGCGGGAGCTGTTGCACGACTGGGCGGACCCGGAGCAGGTCGACTCGGCGGTCCTGATGCTCTCGGAGATGGTCACCAACGTGCTGGTGCACACCGACGGTGACGCGCTGCTGGTCGCGGAGGCGACCGGGGACCACGGCAAGCGGCGGCTGCGCGTCGAGGTCGCGGACGCCAGCGACGAGCTGCCGCACCGGCGGCGCCCCGGCGAGATGGCGTCCTCGGGGCGCGGGCTGATCCTGATGGAGATGCTGGCGCACGAGTGGGGCGTCGACCCGCGCGGCGAGGGCAAGTCGATCTGGTTCGAGCTGTTCGAGGACCGGGACGGAGAGGGCTTGCAGGGCGTGGCCTTCTAGGGCGTGTCGTGCTGGGCCGTGGCCCGGGGTGCCCCTGGGGCCGGGCCCGGGGTGCTCCCTGGGGCGGGGCCCGGGGTGCTCCTGGGCGTGGCCTGGGGCCCCTCCTGGGGCGTGGCCCTTGAGGGACCGCGCGGGCCGGGTCGGCCTACGCCGTCGGCGCCGGGTGCCTGAGGCGGAGCTTGGACTGGCCGTGCGGGAGCCGCTCCCAGTCGTCCATGACGTGGGCGGTCAGCCCGTGCTTCTCCGCCAGCCGCACCAGCGTCTCCGTGCGGTAGTAGAAGTCCTCGCCCAGCACGTGGTGCTCGTGGCCCTCGGTGCGGTCGTACGTGAAGTCGAAGAAGCCGCCGGGGGCCAGCACCCGTCCGGCGTGCGCCAGGCACTCGTCGATGACGTGCAGCGGCGAGTGGGAGAACACGCTGTGCGCGTGGACGACGGTGAACCAGGAGTCGGGGAGGAAGTCCAGCTTCAGGTTCTCCACGGGCGTCAGGTACGGCACCTTCCGCTGGAGTCCGTACCGCACGAGGGTCTTCTTGGCCTCGATGAGGATGTCGGGCGAGATGTCGATCCCGTAGTAGTGGCCGGGCTCCAGGTGCTCGATGAACCGCCACCCGGCACGCAGGTTGCCGCAGCCGATCTCCAGCATGCGGTCCTCGGGCCGCAGGCCGTGGCCGGCGAGGTAGTCGTACTGCATCTGTCCGATGGCGAGCCAGCGGGCGTGCGACGGTACGCCGCCCACGGCGGCCTCCGGGCTGCGGGCGGTGTCGGACGCCATGACCGCGCGGTAGAAGGCGACGTGGCTGCCGCGGTGCTTCAGGCGGAGCCAGCCGTCCCGGCCCGCCCGGCGCAGGTGGGGCACCACGCGCCCAGGGTGCGTGAGCGCGTACCGGATCTTGTGGCCGAGCCGGGAGCGGTTCCGCAGCAGGCGTGGGTCGGGTGGTGTCCGGTTCTCCATGACGGCCTCCGTGCGCCCGGGGGCTGCGTGTCGCATGACGGCCTCGGGTGCGTTCCGGGGCTGCCCCCTGCTGCGGATGCTAACCGGGGGGCGCGAGTCCGGCCCGGGGACACGGCCTACCCGGGACACGGCATACCCGGGACACGGCATACCCGGGACACGGCCTACGTGCCGCCGCCCGCCTCCGCCCCGTACAGCCGCCGCAGCTCGCCGATCACCCCGAACGCGGCGGCGGTGAGCGGCACGGCGAGCAGCATGCCGAGGATCCCGGCGACGGACGCGCCGGCCGTGATGGTGATCATGACGACGGCCGGGTGCATCTGGACGGTACGGCTCTGGATCAGCGGCTGGAGGACGTGCCCCTCGAGGAGCTGTACGGCGAGGACGACGCCGACCGTCCACAGCGCGATGGCGACGCCCCGGTCGGCGAGTGCCACGAGGATCGCGACCGCGCCGGAGATGAACGCGCCGAGGTAGGGGATGTACGCGCCGACGAAGACCAGGGCGCCCAGTCCGACCGCGCCCGGAACGCGCAGCACGAGCAGCCCGGCGGTGATGAGGAGGGCGTCGATCAGCGCGATGAACGTCGTACCGCGCATGAAGCCCTCGACGGCTCCGAAGGCGCGGCGGGCCATGGCCTCGACGTGGTCCGCGCTGCCCCGGGGCACGGAGGAGCGGAGGGCGCGCAGGGCGCGGCCGGAGTCGCGGAGGAAGAAGAAGACGAGGAGCAGGGCGAGGACGGCCATGGCGATCACCTCGCCGACGACGCTGAGCCCGCTGATGACGCCGGACGCCGCCGTGCCGCCGAACTTGCCCAGCAGCTCCTTGGCGTTGCCCGCGACGTCGTCCAGGGAGGTGCCGGCGGCGCCGAGGTGCTCGGTGAGGTCCTCGGCGGCGCGGCGCACGGAGGTGACGATCTGGTCGCCGGTGTCGATGAGCGCGGCGACCACGATGTAGGTGACGCCGCCGACCACGGCGACGACGGCCGCGCAGGTCAGCCCGGCGGCCAGGGACCGCTGGACCTTCATGGCGACGAGCCTGCGGTACAGCGGCCCGAGCAGCGCGGTCCCGAGCAGGGCGAGCAGCACGGAGGTGACGGCGGTCCGGAACGTCACGCACAGCCACACGCCGATCGCCGCCACGCCGGCGACCAGCAGCATGACGGCGCACCAGGCGGCGACGCGCCGGACGGGCTCGGGGAGGAGCGTGTGCACTCCTCCACGCCACCACGCCGGCCCGGTGCCCGCCCGTGGACGGGCCCCGGGCGGGTGACGCCCCGTCAGCCGGTCTCGATGCCCGTTTCGCCCATGCCGTGGACGGCGGGGACGCGGCCGAGGCGGCCGGCCTGGAAGTCGTCGAAGGCCTGCTGGAGCTCTTCGCGGGTGTTCATGACGAACGGGCCGTAGTGCGCCATGGGCTCCCGGATGGGCTGTCCGCCCAGGAGGATGATCTCCAGGTCGGGGGTGTGGCCGTCCTGCTTGGCGTTCGCGCGGACGATCAGCGAGCCGCCGTCGCCGAAGACGGCCGTCTGGCCCATGTGGACGGGGCGGCGGTCGGTGCCGACGGTGCCGCGGCCGGCCAGGACGTACGCGAGGCCGTTGAAGTCCTGCCGCCACGGGAGCGTGACCTCGGCGCCGGGGCGCAGGGTCGCGTGGATCATGGTGATGGGGGTGTGCGTGATGCCGGGGCCCTCGTGGCCGTCGAGCTCGCCGGCGATGACGCGCAGCAGCGCGCCGCCGTCGGGGGACGTGAGGAGCTGGACCTGGCCGCCGCGGATGTCCTGGTAGCGGGGGTCCATCATCTTGTCCTTGGCGGGGAGGTTCACCCACAGCTGGAGTCCGTGGAAGAGGCCGCCGGACGCGACGAGCTTCTCCGGCGGGGCCTCGATGTGCAGCAGCCCCGACCCGGCGGTCATCCACTGGGTGTCGCCGTTGCGGATGGTGCCGCCGCCGCCGTTGCTGTCCTGGTGGACGAACGTGCCGTCGATCAGGTACGTGACGGTCTCGAAGCCGCGGTGCGGGTGCCAGGGCGTGCCCTTCGCCTCGCCGACCCCGTACTCCACCTCGCCCATCTGGTCCATCATGATGAACGGGTCGAGGTAGCGGTAGTTGATGCCGGCGAACGCGCGGCGGACCGGGAAGCCCTCGCCCTCGAAACCGCTGGGCGCGGTGGTGACGGCCAGCACGGGGCGCGGGACGGCGCCCGTGGGCGCGTCCACGCGCGGCAGGGTGAGCGGGTTCTCGACGGTTACGGCAGGCATGACGGGTCCTCCTCGGAGCGGCGTGTTCCCACTTTAGTTGAAAGCTGAACTTCTTGCCAGGGGAACGCCCCCTCCCCGCTCCGCATTCCCGCCCCTCTCGATGCCGTACGCATATGAGCCACTGCGCACAGTGACCGACTACGGGTACGCGGTGACCCCGGCCCGCACCGTCACGGGCGGCCGGGGCGGCCGGGGCGGATCAGCCGTACATCCGCCGCATCGCGAAGTCGACCATCTGCTCCACGGCCTTCGCGTCGAACACCATCCGGTGGTCGCCCTCCATGTCGAGGACGAAGCCGTACCCGGTGGGCAGCAGGTCGATCACCTCGGCGCCGGTGATGACGAAGTACTTGGACTCCTTGCCCGCGTACCGGCGCAGCTCCTTGAGGGAGGTGAACATCGGGATGACGGGCTGCTGGGTGTTGTGCAGCGCGAGGAAGCCGGGGTTGTCGCCGCGCGGACAGTAGACCTTGGAGGTCGCGAAGATCTGCTGGAAGTCCTCGGCCGACAACGACCCGGTGGTGAAGGCCCGTACGGCGTCCGCGAGCGAGGGCGGCGACGGCTCGGGGTACAGCGGCGGCTGCTGCGCGTACCCCTGCTGGGGCGGGGCGTACTGCTGCTGGGCACCCGGGTTCTGGTCGTAGCCGTACATGGCCGTAAGACTACCGAGCGGGGGCCTGCCCCGTGGCGGCGCTCAGCCATCACACCCGGCACCCCGGCCCCACCCGTCGCATGCGCCGCGCGTGACGCGTGACGCGTCACAGATTGCCCCATAGGGGTTGCTCTTATTACCGACGGGTAGCATCATCGTAGCTACTAGCTGGTACGTGTACGAGGATTCCGCCTCCCCGAGCCTTACGGAGCCGTCGCCATGGGGCACTACAAGTCGAATCTCCGCGACATCGAGTTCAACCTCTTCGAGGTCCTCGGGCGCGACAAGGTGTACGGCACCGGTCCGTTCGAGGAGATGGACGTCGAGACCGCGAAGAGCGTCCTCGACGAGATGCGCCGTCTCGCCGAGAACGACTTCGCCGAGTCCTTCGCGGACGCCGACCGCAACCCGCCGGTCTTCGACCCCGAGACGAACACCGCGCCGGTCCCGGCGACGTTCAAGAAGTCCTACCAGGCCTTCATGGACTCCGAGTACTGGCGCCTCGGGCTGCCCGAGGAGATCGGCGGCACCACCTCGCCCCGCTCCCTGATCTGGGCGTACGCGGAGCTGATCCTCGGCTCGAACCCGGCCATCTGGATGTACTCCTCCGGCCCCGCCTTCGCCGGCATCCTCTTCGAGGAGGGCAACGAGGCGCAGAAGAAGGTCGCGCAGATAGCCGTCGAGAAGCAGTGGGGCTCCACCATGGTGCTCACCGAGCCGGACGCCGGCTCGGACGTCGGTGCCGGCCGCACCAAGGCCGTGCAGCAGGACGACGGCTCCTGGCACATCGAGGGCGTGAAGCGCTTCATCACCTCCGGTGAGCACGACATGTCGGAGAACATCCTCCACTACGTCCTCGCCCGCCCCGAGGGCCACGGCCCCGGCACCAAGGGCCTGTCGCTGTTCCTCGTGCCCAAGTTCCACTTCGACTGGGAGACCGGCGAGCTGGGCGAGCGCAACGGCGTCTACGCGACCAACGTCGAGCACAAGATGGGCCTGAAGGCGTCCAACACGTGTGAGATGACCTTCGGCGACCAGCACCCCGCCAAGGGCTGGCTGATCGGTGACAAGCACGACGGCATCCGCCAGATGTTCCGCATCATCGAGTTCGCCCGCATGATGGTCGGCACGAAGGCCATCGCCACCCTGTCGACGGGCTACCTGAACGCGCTGGAGTACGCCAAGGAGCGCGTCCAGGGTCCCGACCTGGCGAACTTCATGGACAAGACCGCGCCCAAGGTCACCATCACGCACCACCCCGACGTGCGCCGCTCGCTGATGACGCAGAAGGCGTACGCGGAGGGCATGCGCGCCCTCGTCATGTACACCGCCGCGATCCAGGACGAGATCCAGGTCAAGGAAGCGGCCGGCGAGGACGCCAAGGCCCTGATCGGCCTGAACGACCTGCTCCTGCCGATCGTCAAGGGCTACGGCTCCGAGCGCTCCTACGAGCAGCTCGCCCAGTCGCTCCAGACCTTCGGTGGCTCCGGGTACCTCCAGGAGTACCCGATCGAGCAGTACATCCGGGACGCCAAGATCGACACCCTCTACGAGGGCACCACCGCGATCCAGGGCCAGGACTACTTCTTCCGCAAGATCGTCCGCGACCAGGGCGCGGCGCTGAACGCGCTCGCCGAGGAGATCAAGAAGTTCCTGGCCGTCGGCACCGGCGGCGAGGAGCTGGCCCCGGCCCGCGACGCCCTCGCCAAGGCGGCCGTCGACCTGGAGGCGATCGTCGGCACGATGCTGACCGACCTCACCGCCACCGGCGAGGACGTCAAGAACATCTACAAGGTCGGCCTGAACACCACCCGCCTCCTGATGGTCTCCGGTGACGTGGTCGTCGGCTACCTGCTGCTGCGCGGTGCCGCCGTCGCGGCCGAGAAGCTGGAGACGGCGTCCTCCAAGGACGAGGCGTTCTACCGGGGCAAGATCGAGGCCGCGAAGTTCTTCGCCGCCAACGTCCTGCCGGGCGTCTCCACCGAGCGCGCCCTCGCCGAGGGCGTCGACAACTCGCTGATGGAGCTGGACGAGGCCGCCTTCTAGGCCACCTCCGCGCCACCTCCGCGCGATCGGTCCACGGCGGCCCGCACCCCACGTCCCGGGGCGCGGGCCGCCGTCATGCACGGGCCGCCGTCATGCGCGGGGCGCCGTGCCGTGCTGTGCCGTGCAGTCAGGGACGGGCGGGGCAGACCGACAGGTGGGTCACCCGGCAGCGGCCCGAGGGTGCCGCGCCGCGCAGGGGCACCGCGGTGCCGTCCGCCGCCACGTACCACCGCTCGGCGCGCGGGACGCCCGCGACGGGGCGCTCGCCCGGCTCCAGGGCCACCCAGCGGCCCCCGGCCGTGCGGTGCCGGCGGGCCGGGGAGCCGCAGGACCGGCAGGTCGTGAACGACCCGGTGCCCGGCGGACGCGGCGCGGGCGCGGGTATCGGGACGCGCAGCGTCGCCGCGGTCACCCGCAGGATGTCCCCGAGGCGCACGGGGTCCCGGTCCGGGGTCCCCGTCGCCGCGGTCGTGCACGCCGCGCAGAGCGGCATCCCGAGCTGAACGCTCCACTCGGCCCCGGGTGTTTCGCATGCGGCACAGACGGGCGAGACGGGCATGGTCGTCGTGGTCACCAGTGCACCTCCGGTCGCGACCGGCGAGTCAGCGGACTGCTGTCCCGCTACGTCTTCCGATAGTCGCAGTCACCACTGACAACGGGCCGTTCACAACGGCCCCTCCCCAACTGACCCGCCCGTAAAGTGAAGCCCATGAGCAGCTCACCCCCCCGCTTCGACCGCGGCCACACCGACGACCTCATGGCGTTCCTGGCCGAGTCCCCCACGCCGTACCACGCGGTGGCCAACGCCGGTGAACGGCTGGAGAAGGCCGGCTTCCGCAAGCTCGACGAAACCGCCGCCTGGGACGGTACGAGCGGCGGCAAGTACGTCGTCCGCGGCGGCGCGATCATCGCCTGGTACGTACCGGAAGGCGCCGCTCCGCACACCCCGTTCCGCATCGTCGGCGCCCACACCGACTCGCCCAACCTCCGGGTCAAGCCGCAGCCCGACATGGGCGCGCACGGCTGGCGGCAGGTCGCCGTCGAGACGTACGGCGGGACCCTGCTCAACACCTGGCTCGACCGGGACCTGGGCCTGTCCGGCCGGCTGACGCTGCGCGACGGCGACCACCGGCTGGTGAGCGTCGACCGGCCGCTGCTGCGCGTGCCGCAGCTCGCCATCCACCTGGACCGGCAGGTCAACGAGGGCCTGAAACTGGACCGTCAGCGGCACATGCAGCCGATCTGGGGCCTGGGCGACGACGTCCGCGAGGGCGACCTGATCCGGTTCGTGGCCGAGGAGGCGGGCCTGGCCGCGGGGGACGTGGCCGGCTGGGACCTGATGGTCCACGCCCTGGAGGCGCCCGCCTACCTGGGCCGCGACCAGGAGTTGCTGGCCGGCCCGCGCATGGACAACCTGCTGTCGGTGCACGCGGGCGTGGCCGCGCTCGCCGCCGTATCCGCCACGGGGGAGGCGGAGTTCATCCCGGTGCTCGCCGCGTTCGACCACGAGGAGAACGGCTCGGAGTCCGACACGGGCGCCCAGGGGCCCCTCCTCGGCAGTGTCCTGGAGCGGTCCGTCTTCGCGCGCGGCGGCGGCTACGAGGACCGGGCGCGGGCCTTCGCCGGAACGGTCTGCCTGTCCTCCGACACCGGCCACGCCGTGCACCCCAACTACGCCGAACGGCACGACCCGACGCACCACCCGCGCGTGGGCGGCGGCCCCATCCTCAAGGTGAACGTCAACCAGCGGTACGCCACGGACGGCAGCGGACGGGCCGTGTTCGCGGCGGCGTGCGAGAAGGCGGGCGTGCCGTGGCAGACGTTCGTGTCGAACAACGACATGCCGTGCGGCACGACGATCGGCCCGATCACCGCCGCCCGTCACGGCATCCGGACCGTCGACATCGGCGTGGCGATCCTGTCGATGCACAGCGCCCGTGAACTGTGCGGCGCCGAAGACCCGTACCTGCTGGCCAACGCGCTGGTGGCGTTCCTGAAGTAGCCCGCCCCGCGTAGGTGTTGCGGGTCGGGGTACGCGCAACACCTACGCAGACGAGGAGGCGGGAATCATGGGCCTGGGTGGCTGCATCATTCTCATAGCGGTCGGGGCGATCCTCACCTTCGCGACCGACTGGGAAGCACAGGGCGTGAACCTGGACCTGGTGGGGCTGATCCTGATGGCGGTCGGCATCATCGGCGTCGCGACGTTCACCAGCATCGCCAGGCGCCGGCGGGCGGTCGTCCCGCCGGTCGCGCCGACGGTGGTCGACCCGACGGACGAGCGCCGCTACTGAGCACGCCGAGCCCGGCACACCCGCCGGCGCACGCGCGCGTGGCGCGGGCCCGGACCACGCGCGCGTGCGGACCGGACCGGTCCACGCGCGCGTGGCGCCGGGCGGGCGTGCCTCAGGCGGTGCTCTGTCCGGCCAGGATCAGGTGTCCAGGCCGGCCAGGATCACCGGCCAGGATCAGGTGTCCAGGCCGGCCAGGATCAGCGGCAGCCGGTCGGCGCCCGACGGCGTGACCTTCACCGGGACGCCCCAGTCCTGCTGGTGCACGTGACAGGCGGGGTACTCGTTGGCGGGGTCGTCGTCGCAGGACGCGGCCATCGCCGAGACGTGCAGTACGCCCTCGGTGACGTCCGGGTTCAGCGTCAGCTCCCGTGACAGGTCCGTGCCCGTCCCCTCGCCGGAGGCGATCAGCCCGGGCGGCGTGGCCGACACCAGCAGCCGCGTGGACGGGCCGTACCGCTCGTCCAGCTTCTGGCCGGTCGGCGCTCGGAAGACGACGTCCAGCCTCAGCGTGCCGGGCGCGATCTCGGTCGCCTCGCGCCGGGTGCGGTGGGCGACGGCGTCCACGTGTACGGCCTCGTCCGGCAGCCGCAGCCGGGTCAGCCGGTGGCGGGCCGACTCGACGACCACGATGTCGTCGCCGACGAGCACGGCGTCGCTCGGCTCGCGCAGGTCGGTGGCGAGGGTGGTGACCTCGCCCGTGGCCGGGTCGTAGCGGCGCAGGGCGTGGTTGTACGTGTCCGAGACGGCGACCGACCCGTCCGGCAGGGCGGTGACGCCCAGTGGGTGCTGGAGCAGCGCCTGGCCCGCCTCGCCGTCCCGGTGGCCGAAGTCGAACAGCCCCGAGCCCACGGCGGTGTGGACGGCGTCCTCGGCGTCGACCCACCGCAGGGCGCTGGTCTCGGAGTCGGCGACCCACAGGCGCTCGGCGGTGGCGGCGAGCCCGGAGGGCTGGGCGAACCAGGCCTCGGTGGCGGGCCCGTCGACGAGCCCCTCGTTCGTCGTCCCGGCCGCCACCCGCACGGTGCCCCGCTCCGGGTCGTACGCCCACAGCTGGTGGACGCCCGCCATGGCGATCCACACCTCGCCCCGCCACCAGGCGACGTCCCACGGCGACGACAGGGCCACCTCACGGGCGGGGCCGGACGCCGGGGACCCCTGCCACCACTGCGCGCCGGTTCCGGCGAGCGTGCCGACCTCCCCGGTGGCGGGGTCCAGGGCACGCAGGGCGTGGTTGACCGTGTCGGCCACGACGACGTGACCGTCCGGCAGGAGGCACAGCCCCTGCGGCTCGTTGAACCTCGCCTCGTCCGCCTTCCCGTCGGCGAACCCGCGCTCACCGGTGCCGTACCGGCGCACGACCGTCTCGCCGTCCGCCGCCAGCTCCACCACCTGGTGCCTGGTGGTGTCCGTGACCAGCAGGTGCCCGCTCTCCAGCAGCAGCGCCTTGCCCGGGAACCGCAGGTGCGTGGCGACCGGCTCCGGCGGTACGTAGGGCCCGTCCCCGCGCCGCAGGGTGCCCTTCGCCTCGTGCTCGGCCTCCAGCTCCGCCACGAGCGTCCCGATCGCGCCTGCGTGCCCCTCGCCCGCGTGCTGGGCGACGACGTACCCCTCGGGGTCGATCACGACCAGCGTCGGCCAGGCCCGCACGGCGTACTGCTTCCAGGTTGCGAGCTCGGGGTCGTCGAGGACGGGGTGGTGCACCTCGTACCGCTCGACGGCGTCCACGACGGCCTGGTGCTCGGCCTCGTGGACGAACTTCGGCGAGTGCACGCCGACGATCACCACCGTGTCCCGGTGCTTCTCCTCCAGCTCGCGCAGCTCGTCCAGGACGTGCAGGCAGTTGATGCAGCAGAAGGTCCAGAAGTCGAGGATCAATGTGCGACCTCGGAAGTCGGCGAGCTTCAGGTCCTTCCCGCCGGTGTTGATCCAGCCGCCCTTGCCGATCAGCTCGGGGGCACGGACACGGGCACGCTTGCGGGGTGCGGGCGCGGGGGTGGGCGCCGGGGCGGCATCGTTCATGGTTCAAGCTTGCCATTGGCCCATGAACACCGGATCACGACCGTACGACGCCGTTGTCCTGCGCAGCTACGGGATCCGCTCCACCACGGACTAGCCTCCTTGGACGCCCCGGACGAACAGGGTTCCTGTGCGCCGACTCCCGGCGGGTGGGGCAAGCACGGACGCTGACACGTCCACGAAGCCGTGTTCCTTGAGAATCAGCGCCCACACATCGGGTTCGTAGTCCCACCGCTTGACGACAGCGGGGTCTTCTTCGGGCCCGCGCGGGATGTATGACGCCTGGCAGCCGTAGCACCCTTCAACCGGGGGACGCTGGGAGAAGGCGAAGACGCCACCCGGCTTGAGGTTCGCGTGAACCATCGGCAGCAGAAGACCGGGGTCGGTGAACCAGGCAGCGCCGAACACGCTGTAGACCGCATCGAAGATCGTGAACGTGTCTCCGAGATAGGTGAGCGCGTCGGCCTGGTGGAGTTCCATCCCGTCCACGCCCGGCCACCGCTCGCGTGCCTTGTCGAGCTGCTTGGCGGAGAGGTCGATCCCGACGGACTTCATGCCGAGCGTTGCGAGATGAGCGGCGTTCCCTCCAGACCCGCACCCGAGATCGAGCACGCGGTCTCCCGGGTTGAGGTTGAGCACGTCGGCCCTGGGGCCGTGGTCCGGGTACTGGGTCCAGTTGAACCATGTGGTCTCGCCCTTGGCATTGGTCTTCCGCCGCTGGGGCTTGCTCTGCGAGTAGGTGTCCCATGCGGTGCTGCGAGCGTCAGTCACTACCTGTCCGTTCTCGTTCACGGCGACAGCCGCCCGGCACGATACCGGGCGGCTGAAGCTCTCGTGGGTCAGTCGCTCCGCTTGAGTCGGAGCTATTTGGCAACGGGGCTGTCGGAGCAGCCCGCGTAGCTCTGGGTGCAGTCGGCTGCGCCGTTGATCGGCCAGAACTCCGGGTCCACGTCGAAGCCGGCCGATCGGATCACCTCGGTCGTCCGACGCATCGCGGCCCGGCCCTCGGCGGGGTCGTGGCCGTTGTTGCGGTCGGGGACGTGGTGGATGAATCCGCCGCCGAGCGCGTCGCAGACCCTGGCGTAGTCCTTGGTGTGGAGCACGAGTGCGTGCCAGAAGAGGTCCACGCGAAGGCTGGGCGTGGCCCTCTCCGTGGTGTTCGCGGCGACGGCGAGGAAGGCCGCCACCTGGTTGACGCCGCGCTGGCCCTGGTCGTCGGTCATCTCCGGCCAGGAGTCCTCGCGGACCATGGTGATGAGGTCGGCCCTCAGCTCCGGGGTGATGAGGTCGTACACGGTCTTCGTCGTGTCGGTGATCGTCACGTCTGTGCCTTCCTGGTCTGTGAGGAACATCGGGGGCACTTGCAGGGGGGGGCCAGGCGGAGGAGGCCATGGGGGTCAACGGCTTCTCGGCGCTGCTGCTGGGGTAGATCACCTCAGAGCCGAACGTCTGGCCGGAGTCGCGAGACACCCGCACGGTCATGGTCATCGTTGGCCTTCCGCTTGCCCGGTCCGGTTGGTGAAGCGATGTTCCCGCCGCCGGTCGGTCGGAACGACGACGCTTCGGGCGTCGCCTGGGCGTCACTCAGTGGGGTGTCAATGACGCCCTCCAGGGCGTCAAACCGGTGTCATTGCATGGCTGTTCGGTCTAGCTTTGACGTCATGACGACGACCGCCGTGGTGCCGAATGATGTGCTGCGGGCCGTGCGTATCGGCCTGCGCTTAAGCCAAGACGACTTCGCCAAGGCGCTCCGCCGGGCAGGTGCGGAACTGGGGGAGCCGAACGAGGCTTCCAAGCGGCTGGTGCAGCGCTGGGAGTCCGGCACGAGCAAGACGCCTCGGGGCGTTTACGCCAGGGCCTTAGAACGGGTCACTGGGCGTCCGGTCGAGGCACTGGGGTTCGCCCTGCCGGTGCCGACGGCACGAGTCCACGCAGACGGGAAGGGAGGGCATGACATGGAGACCGGCACAACCGGTGTCGCGTCTGCCTCTGTAGGCGCGCAGCCCACCGCGCAGACGGGTGAGGAGACGTTTTCGGGAGTGTGGCTCAGCCGCTACGAGTTCTTCTCTTCGAGCCGGGGCGACTCGTACGAGGGCAAGCACTACGTAGTGATCGTCCAGCACGGGAACCGGCTGACCGTTCAGAGTCTGCCCGGGGCGAGCAGCAACCCTGACAGCCCGCTCACGCTGGATCTCACTGTCGATCGCAACGTGGTCACGGGTACGTGGGTCGAGCAGACTGCCGCAGACGGCTACTACAACGGGGCCCGCTACCACGGGGCCATCCAACTCCTGGTCGAGCCGACCGGACGGCGCATGGCCGGAAAGTGGGTCGGCTTCGGCAAGGACTTCGACGTGAATACCGGCCCCTGGGAACTGCGGCTGGTGGACCGGTCCACGAGCAAGGCGACGCTGGAGAGGTACAGCCAGCCGCCGGAGTGACATCCGACGGGGCACCTGATGGGGCGAAGACCCCACGGGGTGGGGCCTTCGGCGGGCTTTGCAGGGCGTTAACTGTGCCGCTCTCGCGCCTTCGGCAGTCGATATGCGCTGGTCAGAGCCCACGATGGGCCCGAAAATCGGGGTCACACCCAGCGTGCGCGTTCCGAGCTGCGGCCGGGGTCGGGATGGTGATCACAGCGCAACTTCGCGCCGACCCTCGGGCTGCCCCAGTGACGAAGTGACGGAATGACGTTTAGTTCTATTCCATCCATAGAGACTCAGAACATCTCTTAAGGAGGTAGTGGACTTCGACCGTCATTCCGTCACTTCGTCACCCGCCGACTCCGCCCCAGCACCGTCTCTCGTCGCCCAGACGATCCGGCAGCGCTCGTCACCGTCGAACCTCACGCCCACCCTGCCTCGCCGGACTTCCACTCGATCGATTGCGAGGCCAAGGCGTCCACGTCTTCCGGCCGCATCATCGGCTTCCCAAGCTTCACGAAGCAGACCCGCATCCAGGAGAGGAGAGATGTCCACGGAAGGAGTCGGCATCCGCAGTAGATCTGCGCGCAGCCCCTCGATCCGGTTACGAAGTCGTCCTGCGAGCCGGTTGTACCGGTCGATCGCGTCTGCGCCGGTGAACTCGCCGCGGACGTACCTGGCCTCCTCCAGGTCCGCCAGGCGGGCCCCCTCGTCCGCGATCTCCGCCTCGATCGCGTCCCTCTTCGCGAAGACCTCCGGGTCCTCCCTCTGCACCCAGCGGTCGGCGATCACGGCGAGCAGCGGGTCCCGGGGCTCCAGGGATGGCAGGCGGGAGAGAAACGCCCGGGTCACGTAGTCGTCGATGCTCTCCACCCGAGCCGATACGCCGGAGCATCCTCGCCCCATCCGGTGGCTGGAGCACTGGTACGACGTGCCGGCCTTGCTCATCCGGGCCCCGCAGAGCCCACAACGCGCTATCCCGGTGAGCAGAGACTTCCCCTGCTTGTGACCGTGCCGCTTCCCCGCCAGGGGGAACGTGCGCGCTTCGAGCTGGCGGAGGATGAGTTCGCGCTCCCCGAGCGTGATGATGCCCTCGCCGATGCTCACGGTCTCCAGCGTCTCCGGGTCCCGGTAGGGGGAGACCCGGTCCATGTACTTCCGCGTCCCGTCCGGCTGCTCCTCATACTCGGTCTGCGGCATGAGACCGGCGAAGGCCGGTGAGCGGAGGAGTTGCATGACGCTGGACGAGTTCCACTCGCCTCCACGAGCGGACTCCACCCCGTGCTCGTTCAGCAGCCGGGCGATGTGGACGAGGGCCTTCCCGGACAGCGCCTCGTCGGCGATCAGGCGAGCGTAGACGGCGGTCTCGGGGTCGTGGACGAGCTTCTTCGCCTCCGGGTCCACCAGCAGCCCGTAAGGCGGCTGGCCGCCGATCCACTGGCCCCGCTGGCGTAGGTACTGCTTGGCGTTGCCGACGCGCATCCCAAGGTTGCGCGACTCGTTGCGCGCCAGTTCCGCCAGCATCGCGATGGTGACCCGGGCGCTGTCGTTCCTCGTGTCGAGGCCGTCCATGACGGAGACCAGCCGTCCGCCGACCCGCCCTATGTCGTCCAGCGCCTTGCCGACCTCGCCGATGCCCTTGCGGGACAGGCGGTCGAGCTTCCAGACGATCAGAACGCCCACGTTCTTGTAGCCGGAACGTCCACGGTCGATGTGGGTGGTCCGCGAGGGCCCGGCCGGCGGCGGACCGATCGCGCTGGCCGTCGACGGTTCCCCCGCCGGGGAGAAGGCGATCGAGTTCGCCTTCGCCGAGGCGGCGCTCCACGGGGGCGAGATCCTCGCCGTGCACGCGTGGCGCCCGGATTACGCGCCGCCCGGTGCGAGCCCGGAGAGCGCGGAGCGTCTGCTGGCACAGGCACTCGCCGGCCGGGCCGAGAGGTATCCCGACGTCCGGGTCAGACACGAGGTGCTGAGCGGCGAACCGCGTGAGGCACTGATCGAGACCAGCAGGACGACCCGGCTCATGGTCGTCGGATCCCGGGGACGCGGCGGCTTCACCGGGCTGCTCCTGGGGTCGGTCAGCCAGGCCCTGCTGCACCACGGGCACTGCTCGGTCACCGTCGTGGGCGGCAAGGCGTGACCGGACCCGCGGCGGGCTGAGGCGAGCGTCGGTCTCGCTGCCGAAACCTCCACGTCGAATCGGCCGGCCCGCCCTGGCCGGTCAACCCTGTGCGTGCTCCACGCGCGGCAGCACCGTGCGCGGGTCACCGCCCGCGAACCACACCCCGATCGCGAACGCCGCGGTGGCCTCCACGTAACCGGCCCGGTCCAGGCCGCCCGCGTCCAGCGGGATGGCGCCCACGTCCGTCACCAGCGCGCGTACCACGTCCAGGGCACCGGCGTCGTCCCCGCACAGCGGCACCGCCAGGCCGCCGGGGCAGTTGGCCCACACCTCGGCGGCGCACACGTTGAACGCCTTGACCACGTGCGCGCCCGGCACGGCGGCGGCGATCCGGCGAGCCGCGGAGGGGCCGCCGTCGGTGGTGAGCATCAGCCCGCCCGGGCCCGCCGCGACCGGGTTCGAGCAGTCGATCACGGCCCGCCCCGCGAGCGCGCCGGCCAGTGGCGCGACCACGTCGAGCGTCGCGGTGTGGAGAAGCGCGGCGAGCACCGCGTCCCCGTGTGCGGCGGCCTCGGCGAACGTGCCCGCGCGGGCCCCGATCCGGGCGGCGGCGGCCGTCACCCTGTCCGCGTCGCGCGCCGCGACCACGATGTCGTGCCCGGCCCGTGCCCAGCCCGCTCCGAGGGCCTCGGCCATGGCTCCCGCACCCAAGATTCCGATCCGCATCTCGATCCCCCTTGATTGACCTGCCGGTTCGTTCGCACGAATCTAGGCCGGGCGACGGGAACCATTCGGTTCCCATCGGGGGCCCATGATCGGTGGAGTGATGGGGAGCGACGGCGATTACGGCGATTACGGCGAGTACCTGGCGGACTGTCCGGCGCGGGTGGGCTTCGACCTGTTGAGCCACCGGTGGAACAGCGTGGTCGTGTTCGCCCTCGCGGACGGCCCGGTGCGTCCCGGTCGGTTGCGCACGGTCATCGGCGGCATCAGCGCCAAGGTGCTCAACGAGACGCTGCGCCGACTGGAGTACGACGGGCTGGTCGCACGGCGGGCCCATGCGGAGGCGCCCCCGCGCGTCGAGTACGAGCTGACCGACCTGGGCCGCAGCTTCCTGGTCCCGATCCGCGCGCTGGGCACGTGGTCGGCGGAACACGGCCATCGCGTCCTGGAGGCCCAGGACCGCGCCGACGAGGCGTCGGCCACGGCGTAGCCATCCGGGTGCCGCGAGGGGGCTGTACGGCCCGGGCGGGTAGGCATCCGGCATGAAATACCTGGTGCGCGACAAGATCTTCGCGATCGGTGACGACTACTGGATCGAGGACGAGAACGGCCGGCAGGCGTTCCTCGTCGACGGCAAGGCGCTGCGGCTGCGCGACACCCTGGAGCTGAAGGACCCGGCGGGGCGGGTGCTGGTGACGCTGCGGGCGAAGGTGCTGAGCCTGCGCGGGGCGATGACCGTGGAGCGGGACGGGGAGGTGCTCGCCACGGTCAGCCGCAAGCGGCTGTCGCTGCTGCGCAACCACTACCGCGTGGCCCTGGCCGAGGGGCCGGACCTCGATGTGAGCGGGCGGATCCTCGACCGCGAGTTCGGCATCGAGCGGGACGGGAAGGCGCTGGCCCGGGTGTCCCGCAAGTGGTTCCGGGTGCGGGACACGTACGCGGTCGACGTCGTCGACGAGGGCGTGGCCGACACGGCACTGCTGATCGCGGTGACGGTGTGCGTGATCCGGATGGCGGAGAAGGACTGACCCGGGCGGGCTCCGCGCGGGCGGGCCCTGCGTCCGCCGGCGGGTGATCCGATCAGGCCCCGCCCGGGCGGGGGAGGCCCAGGAGGCGGTCCTTGAGGGCGGGGAACCGGTCGCGGGTGGTGGCGACGAGGGCCGGGTCGAGTTCGACCGTGAGGGTCTCCTCCGCGTCGCCCGCCTCCGCGAGGACCTCGCCCCAGGGGTCGACGACGATGCTGTGCCCGGCCTGGGGGACGCCCGCGTGGGTGCCCGCGGTGCCGCAGGCGAGGACGTACGCCTGGTTCTCGACCGCGCGGGCGCGGGCCAGCAGCGTCCAGTGTTCGCGGCGGCGCGCGGGCCAGCCGGCGGGGACGGCGAAGGCGAGGGCGCCGGCGTCGACCAGGCCGCGGAACAGCTCGGGGAAGCGGAGGTCGTAGCAGGTGGCGACGCCGAGGGGCAGGCCCGGCACGGGGACGGTCACGAGGGTGTCGCCCGCGCCCATCATCACGGCCTCGCCCTGGTCGAAGCCGAAGCGGTGGATCTTGCGGTACGAGGAGACGAGGTCGCCGGACGGGGAGAAGACGAGGGAGGTGTTGTAGAGGGAGCCGTCGGGCGCGCGTTCCACGATGGACCCGGCGTGCAGCCACACGGCCGCGGCGGCGGCCGCCTTCGCCATCGCCTCGTGCGTCGGGCCGGCCAGCGGCTCGGCCTCGGCCTCGAACGACTCGTACGCGAACGCCCCCACCGGCCACAGTTCCGGGAGGACCACCAGCTCGGCGACCCCACGCTGTTCGGCCACCAGGGAACTGACGCGGTCCCGGCGGGTGTTCGGCGTTTCGTCCGGGTCTACTGCGATCTGGAGCAACGAGGCGCGCACGCTACCACCGTCCTGGCATTCGAGCCGTCAACACGGGCCCTACGATCGTCACACGAAAGCACTGCCGGGGTGCCTGCGTCCAGCGTACTGTTTCTCCCCGGGGGCCACCCCCGGACCCCCGGCAGCTGCCACAGCTTCAGCCCGCGTACGAACCGCCCGAGGGGTCACGTGACCGTCCATCCCAGCCTCCAGCCCTACGCCGACGCCTGGACCCACTCCATCGAAGCGATATCCGAGCTGGTGCAGCCACTGGTCGAGGGTGAGTGGAATCGAGCCACTCCCTGCCCCGGCTGGTCGGTGCGCGACATCGTGTCGCACATCATCGGTATGGAGTGCGAGATGCTGGGCGACCCGCGGCCGATCCACTCGCTGCCGCGCGATCTCTACCACGTGCGCAGTGACTTCGCGCGCTACATGGAGATGCAGGTCGACGTGCGCCGGCACCACACCGGGCCGGAGATGACCGCGGAGCTCGAGTACACGCTCATCCGCCGCGCCCGCCAGCTGCGCAACGAGAACCGCTCCCCCGACACCCTGATCCGCGCCCCTCTCGGCGCCGAGCAGTCCCTCGAACTGGCCTACCGGATGCGGGCCTTCGACGTCTGGTGCCACGAGCAGGACCTCCGTACGGCGCTGGGCCGGCCGGGCAACCTGGACTCCCCGGGCGCGTACGTCGCCCGCGACAACCTCCTGACCGTCCTGCCGAGGGTCGTCGCCAAGGACGCGGGCGCGCCGCCGAACACGGCGGTCGTCTTCGACGTGCACGGCCCCGTGGAGTTCCTCCGGACGGTGCGGGTGGACGCGGAGGGCCGTGGCTCCATCGACGGGGCGCCGTCGCTGGGACCGGCGGCTACCATCGCGATGGACTGGGAGACGTACGTGCGCCTCGCCTGCGGGCGGGTGCGGCCCGCGGCCGTCGCCGGCCAGGTCAAGGTGGAGGGCGACGCGGAGCTGGCGGCCGCGATCCTCGGCGCCTTCGCGGTCACCCCGTAGGGCGCCGGCCACCCGTAGAGGCGCCGGCCACCCGTAGGGCTCGCGGGGAGCCGCCGCTACGCGACCGGGACGTGGACGGTCTCCACGCGGCTGGCGACCAGCCGGTCGCGTTCGCGGCGGGCCGTGCGCGCCCGCAGGCGCATGATCTGCGCGAGGCCGAGGGCCTGGAGGACGAAGACGGCGCTCAAGGCGATCCGGTAGTCGTCGCCGGTGGCGTCCAGCAGGACGCCGACGGCGAGCAGCGTGGTCATGGAGGCGGTGAAGCCGCCCATGTTGACGATGCCGGACGCCGTGCCCTGCCGTTCCGGCGGGTTCGCCGGCCGGGCGAAGTCGAAGCCGATCATCGACGCGGGTCCGCAGGCGCCGAGGACGACGCACAGGGTGACCAGGAGCCACATGGGGGCGTGGGCGCCCGGGTACAGCAGGGTGGCCGCCCATGCGGCGGCGGTCGCCGCGACCGTACCGACCGCGAGCGGTGTGCGTGCCCCGTGGTGGCGGGCGATCAGCTGGCCGTACGTCATGCCGAAGACCATGTTCGACAGCACCGTCAGCGTCAGCAGGTCGCCGGCCGTCCCCCGGGGCAGGCCCTGCGCCTCGACGAGGAACGGCAGCCCCCACAGCAGCAGGAACACCATCGCCGGGAACTGGGTGGTGAAGTGGACCCACATGCCGAGCCGGGTGCCGGGCTCGCGCCACGACAGGGCGATCTGGCGGCGGACGTACGCGGCGCCCGCGTGGGGCGCGGGTTCCGGTTCGTGGCCCTCTGGATGGTCCTTCAGGAACAGCAGGAGCAGGACGAGGACGATCACTCCGGCGAGGGAGCTGCCGGCGAACGTCGCCGTCCAGCCCAGCCCGTCGAGCGTCCGGGCGATCACGATCGTCGAGACGAGGTTGCCGGCGACCCCGAAGAGCGCGGCGACCTGGGCGATCAGGGGGCCGCGCCGGGCGGGGAACCAGCGGGTGCCCAGCCGCAGCACGGAGATGAACGTCATCGCGTCGCCGCAGCCGAGGAGGGCGCGGGACGCGAGGGCCATGCCGTAGGAGGGGGAGAGCGCGAAGCCGAGCTGGCCGACGGTGAAGAGGACCACGCCGAGGGTGAGGACCTTCTTGGTGCCGAGCCGGTCGACCATCAGGCCGACGGGTATCTGCATGCCGGCGTAGACGAGGAGCTGGAGTATGGAGAACGTCGACAGGGCGGAGGCGTTGACGCCGAAGCGGTCGGCGGCGTCGAGCCCGGCGACGCCCAGGGACGTTCGGAAGATGACGGCGACCAGGTAGACGCAGACGCCGACGCCCCAGACGAGGGCGGCGCGGCGGCCGCCGGGCGGATCGGCCGGCGTGGCTGCGGCGGCCGCGGAGTCGCCGCCGCTCACCGGTCCTCCCCCCGGACCAGGACCTTGACGCGGCTGACGTGGCGGTGCACGCAGCGGGCGGCGCCCTCGGTGTCGCCGGCGCGCAGGGCGTCGAGGATCTGGGCGTGCTCGGCGATGTTCTTGGCGACGCGGTCGGGGTGGGCCTCCATCACGGCGACGCCCATGCGCAGTTGCCGGTCGCGCATCTGGTCGTAGAGGCGGGAGAGGATCTCGTTGCCGGCGTGGCGGACGATCTCGGCGTGGAAGGAGCGGTCGGTGACGGCGACGGCCGCGAGGTCGCCGGCGTCGGCGTGGAGCCGCTGCTCGTCCAGCAGTTCCGCCAGCCGCTCCAGGAGCCGCGCGGGGGCGGGGACCGCCTTGCGTACGGCGAACTCCTCGACCAGGAGGCGGGTTTCGACGACGTCGGCGATCTCCTGCGCGGAGACGGCGAGGACCAGGGCGCCCTTCTTGGGGTAGAGCTTGAGCAGCCCTTCCATCTCCAGTTTCAGCAGCGCTTCGCGCACCGGCGTGCGGGAGACCCCGACGGCCTCGGCGAGTTCCCCTTCGGTGAGGAGCGTCCCGCCCTGGTAGCGGCGGTCGAGGACGGCTTGCTTGACGTGGGTGTAGACGCGGTGGGCGGCGGGCGGGGCGGCAGGCATGCACACAGCATAGATACAAGAGGGGTGCAACATACAGTCCGGGGGCGGGCCGGCACGGCCGAGCCCGTGCGCCAGACCGCCTGTGACTCGCGTCACATGGCACGCGTCAGGTGCTTCGTACATCCTTCCGGCGCGTTCGTGGGTCTTCTCTACGGCACCGGCTTGCCGGTCCGCCAGGTTGTTGGGGCGTTCCCCGGCGTACTCGAGGGAACCGGGTGCGCGGGTACGCGGGACTCGAACTCGGAGCGTTTCTTTTGATATCGACGAACACGGCCGTGCGCCGCGCCGCCACGGTCGCCCTCGCGGGCGGTCTGCTGCTGACCGCCTCCCCCCTCGCCGCACCGGCTGCGGCCGCCGCGCCGCCCATCCCGTCCATCAGCGCCAAGGGCGGCTTCATGGTGGACCAGGCCGACGGCAAGGCCATCTACGGCAAGGCGAACACCACGCGCCGCCAGATGGCCAGCACGACCAAGGTCACCACGGCGATCGTGGTGCTCACCACGCCCGGCGTGGACCTCAACCGCAAGGTGACCATCAAGCAGGAGTACCGCGACTACGTCGTCAGGACCGGCGCGAGCACCGCCGACCTGAAGACCGGTGACAAGGTGACCGTCCGGCAGCTGCTGTCCGCGCTGATGCTGCCCTCCGGCTGCGACGCCGCGTACGCGCTCGCCGACACCTTCGGCACCGGCACGACCAGCGCCGCCCGCACCAAGTCGTTCATCGGGAAGATGAACGCCAAGGCCAAGCAGCTGGGCCTGGTCAACACGAAGTTCGACTCGTTCGACGGGATCTCGACGACCGGGAACAACTACACGACCCCGCCCGAGCTGGCGAAGATGGCCCGCCACGCGTTCAGCAGCGCCGCGTTCCGCGACGTCGTCAAGGCGACCTCGTACAAGACCACGGCGACCACCAGCAGCGGCGGTACGCGCACGTACACCTGGTACAACACCAACAAGCTGCTCGGCTCCTACAGCGGCGCCGTCGGCATCAAGACCGGCACCGGCACGTCCGCCGGGCCGTGCCTGGTCTTCGCGGCGACCCGCGGCACCAAGACCTACGTGGGCGTCGTGCTGAACGCCCCCGACCGCTTCAACGACGCGGCCAAGCTGCTGGACTTCGGCTTCGGGTCCACCACGGCCCGGACCATGGAGCTGCGTTCGCTCCCGGCGGGCGCCCAGCGCGACTGACCAGGATCCCCGCACAGGGAAGGGCCCGGACGCGCCGTCGCGTCCGGGCCCTCGTCCTTGCCCCGGGGCTGCCGGGGGCCGAGCCGTCAGGCCGTCAGGCCATCAGGCCCTCAGGCCGTCAGGCGCTCGGGCCGGGATCAGCCCCAGGTGATCAGCCGCTTGGGCTGCTCCAGGATCGCGGCGATGTCCGCGAGCACCTTGGAGCCCAGCTCCCCGTCGACCAGCCGGTGGTCGAACGAGAGCGCCAGCGTGGTCACCTGACGGGGCTTCACCTTGCCCTTGTGCACCCACGGCTGGAGCTTGATCGCCCCGACCGCGAGGATCGCGGACTCGCCCGGGTTGATGATCGGCGTACCGGTGTCGACGCCGAAGACGCCGACGTTGGTGATGGTCACCGTGCCGCCCTGCATGGCCGCGGGGGTGGTCTTCCCCTCGCGGGCGGTGGACACCAGTTCACCGAGCGACGCGGCCAGTTCGGGCAGCGTCTTGTCGTGCGCGTCCTTGATGTTCGGCACGATCAGGCCGCGCGGTGTGGCGGCGGCGATGCCCAGGTTGACGTAGTGCTTGAGCACGATCTCCTGGGCGGCCTCGTCCCAGGAGGCGTTGATCTCCGGGTTGCGCCTGATCGCGACGAGCAGCGCCTTGGCGACGAGCAGCAGCGGGTTCACCCGCAGCCCGGCCATGTCCTTGCCGGCCTTGAGCTCCTCGACGAGCTTCATCGTGCGGGTGACGTCGACCGTGACGAACTCGGTGACGTGCGGCGCGGTGAAGGCGGACCCGACCATCGCCTGGGCGGTGGCCTTGCGGACGCCCTTGACCGGGACGCGCGTCTCGCGGGCGGCCGCCGGCTGTGCCTGCGGCTGGGCCTGCGGGACCTCGACGGCCTGCGGCTGTACGGGTACGGCCGCGGGCGCGGCGACCGAGGCGGCGGCCACGGACACCGCGGCGTGCACGTCGTCGCGGGTGATGATCCCGTCCGGTCCGGTCGGGGTCACCGTCGCCAGGTCGACGCCCAGGTCCTTGGCCAGCTTCCGCACGGGCGGCTTGGCGAGGGGGCGGGAGCCGGGGGCGGCGGGGGCCGCCGGGGCGGGAGCGGCCTGCGCGGTGCCCGCGTGGCCGTTCAGCTCGCCCTGGACGGCGGCCTGCGCGGCGGCGGCCGGGACGGCCGGGGCCGTGGCGCCCTTGCGCGGGCGGCGCTTGGTGGACGTCTCGGCCACGCCGTAGCCGACCAGGACGGGCTGGCGGCCGGCCGGCGCGGCGTCCTCGGCGGCGGCCGACCCGGCGGCGTCCTTGGCGGCCGGCTCCGCGGCCGCGGGCTGGGCGGTCTGCGGCTGGGCGGCGCCCGGCTCGCCGGGGGCGTCACCGCCGACGTTCACCGAGATGATCACCTCGCCGACGTCGACCGTCGTGCCCTCGGGGAAGCGCAGCTCGTGCACGATCCCGTCGTACGGGCTCGGCAGTTCGACGGCCGCCTTCGCCGTCTCGACCTCGCAGACGACCTGGCCGTCGCTGACGGTGTCGCCGGGCTGGACGTACCACTTGAGGATCTCGGCCTCGGTGAGGCCCTCGCCCACGTCCGGCATCTTGAAATCGCGGATCACAGTGGGTCTCCTCAGTACGCGAGCGAGCGGTCGACGGCGTCGAGCACCCGGTCGAGGCCCGGCAGGTACTCCTCTTCCAGCCGTGCCGGCGGATACGGCGCGTGGTAGCCGCCGACCCGCAGGACCGGCGCCTCCAGGTGGTAGAAGCACCGCTCGGTGATGCGGGCGGCGATCTCGGCACCGGAGCCGTAGAAGACCGGCGCCTCGTGGACGACAACCAGGCGGCGGGTCTTCTCCACCGACGCCTGGATGGCGTCGAAGTCGATCGGGGACATCGACCGCAGGTCGAGGACCTCCACCGACCGGCCCTCCTCCGCGGCGACCGCGGCGGCCTCCAGGCAGACCTTCACCATGGGCCCGTAGGCCGCGAGGGTCAGGTCCGTGCCCTCGCGCGCGGTGCGTGCCTTGTGCAGCTCGCCCGGGATGGCCTCGGTGTCGACCTCGCCCTTGTCCCAGTAGCGCCGCTTCGGCTCGAAGAAGATCACCGGGTCGTCGCTCTGGATGGCCTGCTGGAGCATCCAGTAGGCGTCCGAGGAGTTCGAGGGCGAGACCACCTTGAGGCCCGCGACGTGCGCGAACAGCGCCTCGGGCGACTCGCTGTGGTGCTCGACCGCGCCAATGCCGCCGCCGTACGGGATGCGGATGACGACCGGCAGCTTGATCTTGCCGAGTGCGCGGGCGTGCATCTTGGCGAGCTGCGTGACGATCTGGTCGTACGCGGGGAAGACGAAGCCGTCGAACTGGATCTCGACGACCGGGCGGTAGCCGCGCAGGGCGAGCCCGATGGCGGTGCCGACGATGCCGGACTCGGCGAGCGGGGTGTCGATGACCCGCTCCTCGCCGAAGTCCTTCTGGAGCCCGTCGGTCACGCGGAACACGCCGCCGAGCTTGCCGACGTCCTCGCCCATGACGAGGACCTTCGGGTCGGTCTCCAGGGCGGTGCGCAGCGACTCGTTGAGCGCCTTGGCGAGGGGGAGCTTCTGGACGGCCATGATTACTTGCCCTCCCCGTCCGCGTCGGCGAACGATGCCTGGTACGCGGCGAACTGCGCGCGCTCCTCGTCGACGAGCGCGTGCCCGTCGGCGTAGACGTGATCGAACATCGCCATGTCGTCGGGGTCGGGCATGGCGCGGACGGCCTCGCGGACGCGCTTGCCGAGCGTCTCCGACTCCGTCTCCAGCTCCTCGAAGTAGGCGGCGTCCGCGAGCCCCTCCTTCTCCAGGTAGGTGCGCAGGCGCAGGATCGGGTCCTTGGCCTCCCACGCGGCCCGCTCGTCGTCGAGGCGGTAGCGGGTGGGGTCGTCGGAGGTGGTGTGGGCGCCCATGCGGTAGGTGAACGCCTCGACGAGCGTCGGGCCCTCGCCGCGGCGGGCGCGCTCCAGGGCGGAGCGGGTCACGGCCAGGCAGGCGAGGACGTCGTTGCCGTCGACGCGGACGCCGGGGAAGCCGAAGCCCTGCGCGCGCTGGTAGAGCGGGACGCGGGTCTGCTTCTCGGTCGGCTCGCTGATCGCCCACTGATTGTTCTGGCAGAAGAACACGACCGGGGCGTTGTAGACGGCGGAGAAGGTGAACGATTCGGCGACGTCGCCCTGGCTGGACGCGCCGTCGCCGAAGTAGGCGATCACGGCGCTGTCGGAGCCGTCCTTGGCGACGCCCATGGCGTAGCCGGTGGCGTGCAGGGTCTGCGAGCCGATGACGATCGTGTACAGGTGGAAGTTGTTGCTGGTGGGGTCCCAGCCGCCGTGGTTCACGCCACGGAACATGCCGAGCAGGTTGGTCGGGTCGACCCCGCGGCACCAGGCGACGCCGTGTTCGCGGTAGGTCGGGAACACGTAGTCGTCGTCGCGCAGGGCCCGGCCTGAGCCGATCTGGGCGGCCTCCTGGCCGAGGAGCGAGGCCCACAGGCCCAGCTCTCCCTGGCGCTGGAGGGACGTCGCCTCGGCGTCGAAGCGGCGGGTCAGCACCATGTCGCGGTACAGGCCGCGCAGCTCCTCGGGGCTGAGGTCGATGTCGTACTCCGGGTGCTGGACGCGCTCACCCTCGGGGTTCAGCAGCTGTACGAGCTGGGGCTCGGCGCTCCGGGCGCCGGTTGCCTTGGTTGCGCTCGCGCTGGTGCGCTTACTGCTGCGACGCGGCTTGCGCGCGGCAGTGCCTTCCACGGTCACGTGCGTGCTCCTCCGTCTGTCCGGCCCCCGGGGTCCGCCGGGTGGGCTGGGGTTCTCCCTTGCTCCGATGCGGAGCGCGGGAGAGCGGCTCGCCTGTCTCCGTACGTGTGCACGGGGTGGGTGCCCTCGACCGGGAACAGGCGTGACAGGTGCCCCGGCGAGCCCCCTGTCATAGGCACGTTACCCAGTGCACCGCATTACTGCGAAACCCCCTTTGACCTGCGTTTTTGCTTGGATTTCCAAGTAAATCGCAAAGGGGTGGACAAATGACTGGTCAGAGCCTTGTGGGACGCCGGAACAGGGGGCACGTTATCCCGCGGACCCCGGGCACGGGAAGAGTGAGTATGTGAGACTGATTCCGTGCGCGAAAGAGGAAAAATCACTGTTTTCCTGCTGGACGATCATGAAGTCGTGCGGCGCGGTGTTCACGAAATGCTCTCCGTCGAGGGTGACATCGAGGTGGTCGGAGAGGCCGGTACGGCGGCAGATGCCCTGGTCAGGATTCCGGCGACCCGTCCGGACGTGGCCGTGCTCGACGTGCGCCTCCCCGACGGCAGCGGTGTGGAGGTGTGCCGCGAGGTCCGGGCCATGGACGAGTCCATCAAGTGCCTGATGCTCACCTCGTACGCGGACGACGAAGCCCTTTTCGACGCGATCATGGCCGGTGCCTCCGGTTATGTCCTGAAGGCGATCCGCGGCAGCGAACTCCTCTCGGCGGTACGGGACGTGGCGGCCGGCCGGTCCCTGCTCGACCCGGTGGCCACCGCTCGTGTCCTGGAGCGGCTGCGCGACGGCAACGGCCCGAAGGGCGACGACCGGCTGGCCGCGCTGACCGAGCAGGAGCGCCGGATCCTCGACCTGATCGGGGAGGGGCTGACCAACCGCGCGATCGGTGAGCGGCTCCACCTCGCCGAGAAGACGATCAAGAACTATGTGTCCAGCCTGCTGTCCAAGCTGGGCATGGAACGCCGCTCCCAGGCGGCCGCGTACGTCGCCCGGATGCAGGCGGAGCGGCACTGATCGGGCACCCGCCCAGGGGCTTCCCGGAGCGACGTGATCACCACGCTCCGTGACCTAACATATGGTGAGTGCCGCGCTCATCTGCAACCACCGCCCCACCCGTGAGGGCGCTCCTGCGCCGCTACGACGATCCGGGCGAGCCCCTCTCCTGCGTTCCCGTCACCCAGGGCCTCCTCAACCGCGGCTACCGTCTCGCCACCACCCACGGCGCGTACTTCCTCAAACAGCACCTGGACGCCCCCACCGCCGACCGGGCCACCATCGTCCGCCAGCACCGCGCCACCCAGCGCCTGCACGCCCTCGGCGTCCCCGTGGCCCCGCCGCTGCCCGACGCGGAGGGCGACACCGTCGCGGAGATCGACGGCCGCTGCTACGCCCTGCACCCCTGGGTCGAGGGAAGCCACCGGGGCGGCGCCCAGCTGACGGCGACCGGCTCGCGGCGGCTGGGCGCGCTGCTCGGACTCGTCCACACCTGCCTGGAGCAGGTCATGGAACCGCACGGCGACCACCAGCACCGCAGCGCCGACCCGGAGGACACGTTCCGGGTCATCGACCGGCTGCTGCGCCTGGCGCGGGCCCGCCGGCCGCGGGACGCCTTCGACGAGCTGGCCGAGCACCGGCTGGTGGAGCGGCGCAGGCTGCTCGCCGACCACGCGCACCGCCGCCCGCCGCCGGCGTCCGCGGCCGGCTGGGTGCACGGGGACTTCCACCCGCTGAACCTGCTCTACCGGGGCGCGGAGCCCGCCGCGATCATCGACTGGGACCGGCTGGGCGTGCAGCCGCGCGCGGAGGAGGCCGTCCGCGCGGCCGCGATCTTCTTCGTACAGCCGGCCGGCCGTCTGGAGCTCGAGAAGGTACGCGCGTACGCGCGCGCGTACCGGCGGGCGGCCGGGGCGGACCCGGCCGAGCTGGCTGCGGCGGTGCACCGCGTGTGGTGGGAGCGGCTGAACGACTTCTGGATACTGCGCTGGCGCTACCAGCTGCACGACAGCAGGGCCGACCCGCAGTTCCCCGCGGTGTCGGCCCTGGTGGTGTGGTGGACCCGGGAGTACGAGGCGGTGTGCGACGCCTTCGCCGGATGACCGTCCGGGCCCCGGGGCGGCGTCGCTCAGGCGCCGCCGGTGCCCGTGGTGGTCGCGCCCTGGTCGGTGGCGCCGGTCGCACCGCCCGGGTCCGTACCGCCGTCCGTGGTCCCGCCGTCGGTCGTCCCGCCGTCCGTGGTCCCGCCGTCGGTGGTGCCACCGTCCGTGGTGCCACCGTCCGTCGTGCCGCCGTCCGTGGTCCCGCCCTGGTCGGTGCCCTCGGTGGTGCCGGGGGTGGACGGCGTGCCGCCGGTGGGCGGGGGCGGGTTGTTGCTCTCGGGCTGCGACGGATAGTCGGGGTTCTGGTTGCCCCAGTTGCCGTTGTTGCCGCCGTTGCCGCCACCCGTGGAATCGCCCGGGTCCTCGGTCTTCTCGTCCGTCTTCTCGTCGGACGGCGAGGGGCTGGTGGTGTCACCGGGCTTGGAGGGCGCGGTGGAGCTGGGCGGCTTCTGCTTGTTGTCGTCCGACGGCTTCTTCGTCTGGTCGAGGGCGTACGCCACACCCGCCACGATCGCGATCAGCGCGAGCGCCGCGAACAGCATCATCTTGCCGCGGCCGCTCTTGCGGCCCTGGCCGCCGTCGTACGCGTAGGCGCCGTCCTCGGGGTTGGGCGGCGGCAGGAGCGGGCCCTGCGAGGTGTCGCCGTGCGTCGGGTGGCCCATCGCGGTGGTCGCCGTGACGCCGCCGGCCGGGGTGCGGCCGCCCTCGTACATCTCGACGGGGCCGGTGTTCCAGGTCCCGGAGTGGCTGCCCTGCTGCTGGAGCATCTGGAGCCCGTACTGGACCAGGCCGCGCATCTCCTCGGCGCTCTGGAACCGGTCGTCCGGGTCCTTGGCGAGGGCGCGCATGGCCAGGCCGTCGAGCTCCGGCGGGGCGACGTCGGAGACCTCCGACGGCGGGACCGGGATGTCCTGGACGTGCTGGTAGACCACCGACAGCGGCGTCTCACCGGTGAAGGGCGGGCGCAGCGCGAGCAGCTCGTACAGCAGGCAGCCGGTGGCGTACAGGTCGGAGCGGTGGTCGACCGCCTTGCCGAGGGCCTGCTCCGGCGAGAGGTACTGCGGGGTGCCCATGACCATGCCGGTCTGGGTCATCGTCGACTGCGCGCCGTGCAGGGCGCGCGCGATGCCGAAGTCCATCACCTTGACGGCGCCGCTGTGCGTGATGATCACGTTCGCGGGCTTGATGTCACGGTGCACGATGCCGTGCTGGTGCGAGTAGGCGAGGGCCTCCAGCACACCGGAGACGATGATCAGCGCCTGCTCGGGCGGCGGCGCCTCGGCGTTGATCAGCAGGTCGCGGATGGTGCGGCCCTCGACCAGCTCCATCACGATGTACGGCACGGACTGGCCGTTCACCACGTCCTCGCCGGAGTCGTACACGGCGACGATGGCGTGGTGGTTCAGGCCGGCGACCGACTGTGCCTCGCGGGTGAAGCGGGCCTTCGACACCGGGTCCTCGGCGAGGTCCGCGCGCAGCAGCTTCACGGCCACGGTGCGGCCCAGCCGTACGTCCTCCGCCGCGAACACCTCGGCCATGCCGCCGCGGCCGAGACGATGGGTCAGCCGGTACCGGCCGTCTCCGACGAGTCCGCCGACGCCCCACTCGGCGGACTCCGGCGCTCCGCCGCCGCCTGCCCCGGATTCGGATGCCATCAGTCCTCGCCGTCGTTTCTGTCCGCTTGCTCTGCGCGCTGCGGTGTGCCGCCGTGTCTTAAGGGGTACTACGTCACGTCACGCTACAGCCTTCAGCCGCCGCGCCGATTCGAGATTGACCGGCCATCCAACCGTTTCCCCGTACACCTGTGCAAATCTCCCACCGGTTCCATGGCGGTCCGGTACGGGTCCGGTAACACTTCCGAGACGCTTCCCGTGCGTACGGTCACGGAACGGGCACCCGGCTTGACGTGTCAGTGCCCTCGGGCAGACTTGGCCCGTAAAAACCGGATCACCGCGAGATACCGCGGCCACCGCGGCCACGACGGACGCGCGCGCACGGGGGAGCAAGACATGAGCCAGGACGGCGCACAGGGCCGCTATGCGGGCGGCTCGGTGGCGGGCGGCCGGTACCAGCTTCGCGACCTGCTCGGCGAGGGCGGCATGGCGTCCGTGTACCTGGCGTACGACAGTGCGCTGGACCGGCAGGTCGCCATCAAGACGCTGCACACCGAGCTGGGCCGCGAGCAGTCGTTCCGCGAGCGCTTCCGCCGCGAGGCGCAGGCCGTCGCCAAGCTCCAGCACACCAACATCGTGTCGGTGTTCGACACCGGCGAGGACGACCTCGGCGGCTCGCTGATGCCGTACATCGTCATGGAGTACGTGGAGGGCCAGCCCCTCGGGTCGGTGCTCCAGGCGGACATCCGGCAGCACGGCGCGATGCCCGCCGACAAGGCCCTCAAGGTGACGGCGGACGTGCTCGCCGCGCTGGAGACCAGCCACGAGATGGGCCTGGTCCACCGGGACATCAAGCCGGGCAACGTGATGATGACCAAGCGCGGCGTCGTCAAGGTCATGGACTTCGGCATCGCCCGCGCCATGCAGTCGGGCGTCACCTCCATGACGCAGACCGGCATGGTCGTCGGCACCCCGCAGTACCTGTCCCCCGAGCAGGCGCTGGGCCGGGGCGTGGACGCCCGCTCCGACCTGTACTCGGTCGGCATCATGCTGTTCCAGCTGCTGACCGGGCGGATCCCGTTCGACGCGGACTCGCCGCTGGCCATCGCGTACGCGCACGTGCAGGAGGAGCCGGTCGCGCCGTCCTCCATCAACCGTTCGATCACCCCGGCGATGGACGCGCTGGTGGCGCGCGCGCTGAAGAAGAACCCGAACGAGCGCTTCCCGAGCGCCGCCGCCATGCGGGACGAGTGCCTGCGCCTGCTGTCGGCCGGTCAGGGCCAGACGGGCGCGCCGGTCATCGTGCAGGGCGCGCCGCACGCGAACAGCGGCTCGGGGGTGGGCTCGGCGGTGTTCCCGCCGGTCGACCACTCGACCCCGGCGCCGGGCCCGCAGGGCGTCCAGACGCCGTACCAGCCGTACGGCACGCCGGCGCCCACTCCTTCTTACGGGTACCCGCAGCAGCCCCAGCCGCAGCCGCAGGCTCCCGCGTACCAGACCCCCGCGCCGCCGCCGTACACGATCTCCCCGCAGCCGACGCAGCCGACGAGCGGTGGTGGTGGCGGCAAGAGCAACATGCCGGTGATCGTCGGTGCGATCGCGGTCGCCCTGCTCGCGATCGGCGGCCTCGTCGCGGCCATCGCCCTGAACGGTGACGACGAGGACCCGGGCGCGCAGGGAAGCGGCGGCGGCGCGAGCCAGTCGGCCGAGGAGCCCGCGGCCGGACACAAGCCGCCGGAGCGGAACCGGACGATCGAGACGACGAAGTGCACCGACGCCTCGGAGGACAGCGACGACCCGTCGAAGGTGCAGGCGCCGAGCTTCACCTACAAGGACGTCATCTCGGTCAAGAGCTGCCTCCAGGCGGCCGGCTGGAAGTTCAACATCAAGGAAGTGGACGACCCCCAGTTCGCCGAGGACCAGGTGATCTCCCAGTTCCCGACCGAGGGGACGGCCGTGGTGCCCGGCAACCAGACGTTCGAGCTGACCATCGCGACGGGTGACCCGGGTCAGTGACCCCGGTTGACGGGGGCGCCGGTCGGGGGCTGCGGGTCGGGGGCTGACCTCCGGGGCCGCCGGTCCGCTGGCTGCCGGTCGGGGGGTGCCCTTCTTGGCGTGCCGGTCCGCTGGCTGCCCTCCGGGGCTCCCGCGCGGTGACGTCGGGGCCGTCGGGCCGGGCGGGTTCCCGGGGGCGTAACCCCTGTGGGTGGCTGTGGGGCCGCCCCGGGATGCCGGGGCGTCGGCACCGTGTGACGCTGAGCGCGGATGGGAGCCCTCAGTGCGGGCTCCTGGCAGCTCGGCACGGGAGGGGGTCACCCGGTGGCTCCAGGACTCGACTCACGATGTGCGACGGCGGTCGCCGTCCTGATGCTGGCCGCCTCCTCGCTGTGCGGCGTCCCCGCCGCGCACGCGGAGGAGACCGAGCCCGCGGCGGACGCGGGCGTGGGCGTCCTACGGCCCGGTGCCGCCGAGTCCGGCGCACCGTCCGCCGCGCCGCCCTCCGTGTCCCCCTCCGCCTCCCGCCCGGGCGCCCGTCCCGGTGACGGTTCCGGGGCGGGGCCGGGGGCCGGTGCCGGGGCCGTGCTGGGCCCCACGCGGCACGCCGTGTCGCCGTCGCTGGCCGGGCGGCCCGCCGGGGAGGGGCGGCAGCGGCCCGGGCGGCCCGTGTCTCCGTCCGCGACGCCCTCGGACGGGACGTCGCCGGGTTCGCCGTCCGGCTCCGCCACCGCCTCCCGTACCAAAACGGCAACAGCGCCGAAGCCGCCGTGGCACGAGGAGCAGGAGTCCGAAGCGGTACCCGAGTCGGAGTCCCCCGCGGTGGCCGACCCGCCGCACTCGCCGCCCGCCGCCGCGTACGAGCCCACCGCGACGACCGCCGACACCCTCGCTGACCGGCAGATTCCCGTACTCACCCTGGGCGTGGGGCTGGCCATGATGGGGCTCGGGCTCGGTTTCCTGGGGCTGCGGATCAGGCGCCGCTGACCGCTCGGTGATCTTGCGTGTCCTCCCTGAGGGGGACGTTCCGGGTCCCCCTCAGGACGCTTGTCGGCTCCGGCATACTCGGTATACATACTGAGTATGTCCATCCGTCACGGGCTTCTCGCCCTCCTCGAACACGGCCCTCGCTACGGCTCCCAGCTCCGCTCGGAGTTCGAGTCGCGCACCGGCTCGACCTGGCCGCTGAACGTCGGTCAGGTCTACACGACGCTCAGCCGTCTGGAGCGTGACGGCCTCATCGAGCAGGGCGGTGCGGACGAGGCCGGCCACGCGCTGTACGCGATCACCGACGCCGGCCGCCAGGAGCTGAGGGTCTGGTTCGCGCAGCCGGTCGACCGCACCAGCCCCGCCCGTGACGAACTGGCCATCAAGCTCGCCATGGCGGTCGGCGCGCCCGGGGTCGACATCCGGAACGTGATCCAGTCGCAGCGGCGCCACACCATCAAGGCCATGCAGGACTACACCCGGCTCAAGGCGCAGGCCATCACCGCGCTGGAGAGCGGGGCGACACAGGAACGGGACGACGTGGCGTGGCTGCTCGTCCTGGAACAGCTGATCTTCCAGACGGAGGCGGAGGCGCGGTGGCTGGACCACTGCGAGGCACGCCTGATCCGGCTCTCCGCCACCGCGCCCCAGGGCGCCGCACCGGCGGCTCCGGCAACCGCCGGCCAGGCCGGACCCCCGCACGTGTCCGAGCCGAGCGGGGCGGTGTCCCGGCCGGGGACCTGACCGGCCCCGTCCGCTTCCGCCGCCACACCGATTCCCGCACCGACCGTCCCGGACTGATCGTCCCGCGCCGACCTTCCCGCACACATCCGCTCCGTACGCCTGCGCCGCTCGCGTACGTCCAAGGGGGGACCCCTCACCCATGTCACCAGTCTCGTCACCACAGCCGCAGCAACCTCAGGGGCCGCAGGGGTCTCAGCAGCCTGACCCGCACCACGAGCGGCGCCGTGAGCAGCCCGTGCTACAGCTCCAGAACCTGACCCGTGTCCACGGGTCGGGGGCCACCGAGGTGCACGCCCTGCGCGGCGTCGACCTCGATGTCTTCCCCGGTGAGCTGGTCGCCGTGATGGGCCCCTCGGGCTCCGGAAAGTCCACCCTGCTGACGATTGCGGGCGGCCTGGACACCCCCAGCTCCGGCCGGGTGATCGTGAAGAACACCGACATCACGACCGCGGACCGCAAGACGCTCGCCGCCCTCCGCCGCCGGAGCATCGGGTACGTCTTCCAGGACTACAACCTCATCCCGGCGCTGACCGCCGCCGAGAACATCGCCCTGCCGCGCGAACTCGACGGCACCACCGCACGCAAGGCGCGCCGCGAGGCCGTCGCCGCGCTGGAGGAGATGGGCCTCGGGCACCTCGCCGACCGCTTCCCCGACGAGATGTCCGGCGGCCAGCAGCAGCGGGTGGCGATAGCCCGGGCGCTGGTGGGCGACCGGCAGCTGGTCCTGGCCGACGAGCCGACCGGCGCCCTCGACTCCGA
Source organism: Streptomyces ficellus (assembly GCF_009739905.1). Lineage (NCBI taxonomy): Bacteria > Bacillati > Actinomycetota > Actinomycetes > Kitasatosporales > Streptomycetaceae > Streptomyces > Streptomyces ficellus. Next base: position 3,565,455 of record NZ_CP034279.1, read on the forward strand.
GACCGGCGAGTCGGTGCTCGCCCTGCTGCGCTCCCGCTGCGACGCGGGTGCAGCCGGCGTCCTGGTCACCCACGAGCCCCGGTTCGCCGCCTGGGCCGACCGGGTGGTGTTCCTGCGCGACGGCGCGGTGGTCGACCAGACGATCCGCAGCGACGCCGACTCCCTGCTCACGAGCCAGGCGGCCGAACGGTGAACAACTGGTTCCACTCCTGGCGTGCGGCGGTGCGCATCGCCCGCCGCGACGCCTGGCGCTACAAGGGCCGCAGCTTCCTCGTCCTGGCGATGATCGCCCTGCCGATCCTGGGGGTGAGCGCGGCCGACCTGACCCTGCGCAGCTCCGAGCTGTCCACCGGGGAGAAGCTGGCCCGTTCCATGGGTGCCGCCGACGCCCGGGTCGTGGACCCCGGCTACGGCGGGGCACCGATCTACCAGAACCCGGTGGAGCAGGACTCCATGCCGGTGGGCGACTTCGACAACAAGCCATGGCCGCAGGGCGAGACGGATGTCGCGAAGGTCTTCCCGCCGAACGCCAAGGTGCTGGCCGACTCGTCCGGTGCGGGCAAGCTGCGCACCGCGCACGGCCTGCTCCAGACCGAGATCCGGGAGTTCAAGGCGGCCGATCCGATGGCCAGGGGCATCATGTCGCTCCAGGACGGCCGGTTCCCCGAGCGGGCCGACGAGGTCGCCGCGACGACGCGCTTCCTGGAGTCCAGCGGGCTCGGCATCGGCTCGACGGTGGCCGCGCGCGGACTTGAGCGCGAGTACCGGATCGTCGGATCGTACGAGCTGCCCGACGACCTGAAGGCCGTTCAGGTCAACGCGCTCCCCGGCGCCTTCCTCGCCCCGCTGGGCAAGGCGCTGGAGAAGGCCGGACTGCCCGGCACGCAGACGACCACCACCCATCTGCTGAGCCTCGCCCGGTCGGCGGACACGGATGGTTTCACGTGGAACATGGTCCAGCAGGCCAACGCCAAGGGCGTGGTGGTGCTGTCGCGTGCGGTCGCGCTCGCCCCGCCGGCCGACGCCGACGTGCCGCTGTTCCAGCAGGAGGGCTGGGGCAACTACGCCGGCAGCGGAGCCGCTGACGCCGCCGCGCTCGCGGCCGTGGGAACCGTCGTCGGCCTCGCGATGCTGGAGATCTGCCTGCTGGCCGGCCCGGCGTTCGCCGTCGGGGCCCGCCGCTCGCGGCGCCAGCTGGGGCTGGTGGGCGCCAACGGCGGCGACCGCCGGCACATCCGGGCGATCGTCCTCGCCGGTGGCCTGGTGATCGGCCTGGCGGCCGCCGTGGTGGGCACCGTCCTCGGACTGATCCTGGCCTTCGTGCTGCAACCGGTACTGGAGGAGTCCTTCGGCCAGCGCTTCGGCGCTTTCGACGTCCGCCCGCTGGAGCTGCTCGGTATCGGCCTGCTGGCCGTACTGACCGGCCTGCTGGCCGCCGTCGTCCCGGCCGTCACCTCGTCCCGCCAGACCGTGCTCGCCTCGCTCACCGGCCGCCGAGGGGTGCGCCGCAGCAGCCGCGTACTGCCGCTCGTGGGTCTGGGCGCCGTGCTGCTCGGTGCCGCGATCGCCCTGTACGGATCGGTGTACTCCAGCCAGTTCGCCCTCGTCGCGGGCGGCAGCGCCCTCGCCGAGCTGGGAGTCGTCGCGATGACCCCGGCGCTGGTGGGCCTGTTCGGGCGCACCGGCCGCTGGCTGCCCCTGTCGCCGCGGCTCGCGCTGCGGGACGCGGTACGCAACCGGGGGCGCACGGCTCCCGCGGTCGCCGCCGTGCTGGCCGCCGTCGCGGGCACGGTCGCCGTGGCCACGTACCAGGCGAGCGACGACGCCCAGCAGCGCGCCGCGTACGAGGCGCGGCTGCCGCACGGCGCGGTCTCCGTCATGGTCGGCGAGGGCGGCGGCCGGGACGTCCCGGTGGTGCGTGACGCGGTGCAGAAGAACCTGCCCGTCGCCGTGCGGGCCGACGTGGACCGGATCGTGGTGGGCAAGGCCAGCTGCGAGATGTACGGGGACGGGGAGGGCTGCGGCCGTCACGAGGTCGTCACGCCGCCGGCCAACGTCTGCCCGCTGTGGGCTCCGACCGCCGACGGCTCGGATCCGGCCGACAAGTACACCAAGGCCGAACGCCGCAAGCTCGCCCAGGACTGGCGCTGCAAGGAGATGCCGGGGGTGACGTACACCGAGAGCGGCCTGGTGGTGGGTGACGCCAAGCTGCTGACGGTGCTGGGGATCAAGGACCCGGCCGCGGCGAAGGCGCTGGGCGAGGGCAAGGTCGTGTCGTTCTCCCGGACGCTGGTCGATGCCGACGGCAAGCTCGCCGTCAAGGTCATCACCGACTCGGCGAAGGCCGAGGAGGCCATGGCCGAGGGCAAGGAGCCGCCGGGCAAGGTCACGTCGTTCGCGGCGTACCAGGTCGCCAAGGGGACCCAGTCGTACGGCGTGGCGGGCATCGTGCCGCCGGCGGCGGCCAAGGCGGCGGGCCTCACCACGGTGCCGCTCGGCGCGTACTTCTCGACGGACCGGATGCCGAGCACGGAGCAGCGGCAGAAGCTCGACGACGAACTCGCCAGGACGGGCGCCGCCGTCGATCTCCACGTGGAGGAGGGGTTCGTCAGCAAGAACAGCATCGTCCTGCTGTCGCTGACCGTCTTCGCGGGCCTGATCACCATCGGTGCGGCCGGTATCGCCACCGGTCTCGCCCAGGCGGACGCCGAGGCCGACCTGAAGACGCTGGCCGCGGTCGGTGCGCCGCCGCGGGTGCGGCGGACGCTGAGCGGTTTCCAGTGCGGGGTGGTCGCCGTGATGGGTGTGCTGCTGGGATCGGCGGCGGGCGTCCTGCCGGCGATCGGCCTGCGGCTCACCGAGCAGCGTCAGCAGACGTCCTGGTACGAGCAGGCGCTGGACAGCGGCGGCACGATGGACGCGCCGCACGTGCCGATCATCATTCCGTGGGAGACGCTGGCCGCTCTCCTGGTCGCGGTCCCGCTGGGCGCCGCGCTCCTCGCCGCCCTGGTCACGCGCTCACGAGGCGCGCTGGCCCGCCGCGCGGCGACCTGACGGGAGGCGTCCGGCGGTTGTGCCCCCGTACGAGGGTGGATCACCCTCGTACGGGGGCAGACCGTCTGGTGACGCATCTGTGCGAGAGAATGGCTGGCATGGAGATGCCGAGGAATGAACGGTCGCATGAGAACCCCCAGATCCTGGTCGTAGGGCAGGACGGAATGGCTCTCGGCGGCGGTGACGGTGACGACGAGTCGCGCGAGGTCCCGGTGACGGAGATGGTCGAACAGCCCGCGAAGGTCATGCGCATCGGCAGCATGATCAAGCAGCTTCTTGAAGAGGTCCGCGCGGCCCCTCTCGACGAGGCCAGCCGGGTGCGCCTGAAGGAGATCCACCGCGGCTCGGTGAAGGAGCTGGAGGACGGCCTGGCGCCCGAGCTGGTGGAGGAACTCGAACGGCTCTCCCTGCCGTTCACGGACGAGGCCATCCCCTCCGAGGCGGAACTGCGGATCGCGCAGGCCCAGTTGGTCGGCTGGCTGGAGGGCCTGTTCCACGGCATCCAGACGGCGCTGTTCGCCCAGCAGATGGCGGCCCGCGCGCAGCTGGAGCAGATGCGCCGCGCGCTGCCGCCGGGCGCGCCGACCGACGATGACGACGACGACCGCGGACACGGTCACGGCGCGATCCGCTCGGGCCCGTACCTGTAGTGCCCGTGCCCGTGCCCGTGCCCGTGGCCCGGCGCACCTCGTGCGCGCCGGGCCACGACGGCGGCCGGGCGGGGGCTGCCGGGCGGGGGCGTAGGGTCAGGCGGCCGGGGTGACGAGCAGGACCTTGCCGACGTGGGAGCTCGACTCCAGCGTCCGGTGGGCCTCCGCCGCCTCCGTCATCGGGTACGAGCGGTCCACGACCGGCCGGACCGTACCCGCGGCGATCAGCGGCCAGACGTGCTCGCGCAACGCCGCGATGATCGCGGTCTTCTCCTCCAGCGGCCGTTTCCGCAGTGACGTCGCGGTCACCGCCGCGCGCTTGTCCAGCAGGGCGCCCAGGTCCAGCTCGGCCTTCCGGCCGCCCTGGAGGCCGATCACGGCGAGCCGCCCGTTCACGGCGAGCGCCTTCACGTTCCGCTCCAGGTACTTGGCGCCCATGATGTCGAGGATGACGTCGGCGCCGGCACCGTCCGTCGCCCGGTGCAGCTCCTCGACGAAGTCCTGCTCGCGGTAGTCGATCAGGATGTCCGCGCCCAGCTCGGCGCAGCGGGCCAGCTTCTCCGGACCGCCCGCCGTGACCGCGACACGGGCGCCCACCGCCTTGGCGAGCTGGACGGCCATCGTGCCGATACCGCTCGCCCCTCCGTGCACCAGCAGCGTCTCGCCCGGCCGCAGGTGCGCCACCATGAAGACGTTCGACCAGACCGTCGCGGCGACCTCGGGCAGCGCCGCCGCCGTCACCAGGTCCAGCCCGTCCGGCACGGGCAGCAGCTGCCCCACCGGTACGGCGACCTTCTCGGCGTAGCCACCGCCGGCCAGCAGCGCGCAGACCTCGTCGCCGACGGTCCACCCGCTGACGCCGGGCCCCAGGGCCGCGACCCGGCCGGAGCATTCGAGCCCCGGGTAGGGGGACGCGCCGGGGGGCGGGTTGTAGAAGCCCTGTCGTTGCAGGAGATCGGCGCGGTTGACGGCGCTGGCCGCCACCTCGACGAGGACCTCGCCCTCGCCGGGCACCGGATCGGGCACCTCTGCCCAGACGAGCGCCTCGGGACCACCGGGTTCGGGAATCGTGATCGCATGCATGGCCGCGAGGCTACTCCCGCTAGTCCGGAGTGCTCAGGGGCGGCACACTCCTGGCCCGCACGATGGTGATCAGACGGTCCGTCAACTGGATGGGGCTCGCGGCCGGGTCGTCGTAGCCGAGCAGCCGGTGGCCCCGCAGGACGCTGATCACCAGGTCGTCCGTCTCGCGTACGTTCTTGCCCACCTCGGCCTTTATGACGGGCCGTTCGACCAGGTCGAGTCCGCTTCCCTGCTGGATCAGGTCCTCCATCACGGTGCCCGCGCTCGGGCTCAGCACCGACAGGCCCAGCAGTCGGCCGGCCGCGCTGGCGCTGGTGATCACGGCGTCCGCGCCGGACTGTCGCAGCAGCGGTGCGTTCTCCTCTTCCCGTACCGCCGCGACGATCTTCGCGCCGCGGTTGAGCTGGCGTGCCGTCAGCGTGACCAGGACGGCGGTGTCGTCGCGCTGGGTCGCGATCACGATCTGCCGGGCGCGCTGCACTTCGGCCTGGAGCAGGACGTCGCTGCGGGTCGCGTCCCCGACCACCCCGGTGAAGCCGTCAGCGTTCGCCGCCTCGATGACCTTGCCGCTGGGGTCGACGATGACGATCTGGTCCTTCTTGAGGCCGGTGGCGCACAGGGTCTGGATCGCGGACCGGCCCTTGGTGCCGAAGCCGATAATGACGGTGTGGTCGCGCAAGGTGGACCTCCAGCGCTTGAGCCGCCACTCTTCCCGGGTCCGTTGGGTGAGGACCTCAAGAGTGGTACCGACCAGGATGATCAGGAAGAGCACACGCAGCGGAGTCACCAGCAGGACGTTCACGAGCCGTGCGCTGTCACTGTGCGGAACGATGTCGCCGTAACCCGTCGTCGACAGGGTCACGGTCGCGTAGTAGAGGGCGTCGAGGAAGTCGACGCTGTCGTCGGCGTTGTCGTGGTAGCCACCACGATCGAGGTAGACGATCATCACCGTCAGCGCGAGGACGAACAGCGCCATCAGCAGCCGTGCCCCCACCTGCCTCAGGGGGCGTTGCACGATCGGGTTCGGCAGCCGGATCTTGCCGCCGACGAGATGCTCGTCGGCCCGGCGGGCCATCGCGTCCTGGCCAGGAAGTTTCACGTGAAACACCCCTCGCTCGTCGCCGACCAGGGCAGGTCGAGGATCTCCACCGGGTCACCGGGCCGGGCACCGCCCGGTGGGATGACGGCGAGCCCGTCCGCCGCCGCGATCCCACGCAGCATGGCCGGCCCGTTGTAGTGCAGCGGTACGACGACCGGAAAGCCGCCGGTCCCGGAGCCTGGCCCGGACCCCGAGCCCTGCCCGGCCGCTCGGAGAGCGTCGCGGGCGGTGTCGCGGGCGGTGCCCCGTCCGGCCGCGTGGACGACCGGAACGAGCCGCGTGTCGTGGGGGTGGCCGTGCACCTCGTCCCGTACGACGGCCCGGTACGGGCCCGGGGCCCGGTGCCCGGCGAGGCCGCGCAGCAGGGGCTCGGCCAGGGTCAGCAGGCCGGAGACGGCCGCGAGCGGGTTGCCCGGCAGGCCCACCAGGCACCTGCCGGGGGCGAGCCGGGCGAGCAGCATCGGGTGGCCGGGGCGGACCTTCACCCCGTCGACCAGCAGCTCGGCGCCCGCCTTGCCCAGCACCGGGTGGACGTGGTCGACGGGTCCGGCAGCGGTACCGCCGGTGGTGATCAGCACGTCCGCCTCGGACTCGCTCACCGCCGTGTGCAGCGCGTCGGCGTCGTCCCCCAGGCGCCGGGTCGCCCCGACGTCCGCGCCGAGCGCCCGGAGCCAGGGAGCGAGCATCGGGCCCAGGGCGTCGCGGATCAGCCCGTCGTGCGGGAGTCCCGTGGTGAGGAGTTCGTCGCCGAGCACCAGAACGTCGACGCGGGGGCGCTCGACCGTGTCCAGTTCGTCGTACCCGGCGGCGGCCGCGAGGCCGATCACGGCGGGCGTGACGACCGTTCCCGCCGGCAGCAGCCGGTCGCCCGAGCGGCACTCCTGGCCGCGCGGCCGGACGTCCTGCCCGTGCGTCACGTCACGGTGGGCGTGCAGCCGGCCGGTCGCGTCCGCCCGGGCGTGCTCGCTGCGGATGACGGCGGTGGCGCCGGCCGGTACGCGGGCGCCGGTGGCGATGCGTACCGCTTCCCCGTCGGGGAGGGGGCCCGTCGGGGCGTGGCCCGCCAGGACGGAGGCGTCCTCGCGGATCCGCCAGGGGCCGGGTCCCGCGACGGCCCACCCGTCCATGGCGGAGGTGTCGAACGACGGGAGGTCGGTGAGCGCGGCGAGCGGCTGGGCGAGCACCTCGCCCAGGGCCCGCCCCAGGGGTACGCGCCGTGTCCGGGTGGGGTGCGCCGTGCCCAGGCGGGCCGCGACGGAGCGCGCCTCGGCCCAGGGCAGGGCCCGGTGCGGCTCCGGCTTCGGGGCCTGGGGCCCGAGCAGGGCGAGCGCTTCGTCGACGCCGTCGGCGTCCGGGTCGGTCATCCCGCGCCGGTCCCGCTGTCGGTCTCGTCCGCCCACCGTGCCGCGAGGGCGGACGCCTTGCGCGAGGCATCGGCGACGGCGGCGGAGACGGCCTCGGGGCCGTCGCCGGCGGCCCTGGCCGCCGCGTAGCCGACCAGGAAGGTGGTGAGCGGCGCGGCGGGCCGGGCGACGCCGTGCGCGGCGTCGCGGGCCAGGTCGAGCAGAAGCCCGGTGTCGACGTCCACGTCGATGCCGAGCTCGTCCTTGACGGCGGTGATCCATTCGTCCAGCACGTTCCCATGCTCCCTGATCGTGGCCCGGGCCGCGGCGATGTCGTCCCAGGTGTCGCAGTCGAAGGAGGCGAGGGGCCCGACCGGGAGCCGCAGGAGCTGGAGTTCCCGCACGAGCAGGCGCAGCGGCAGGCCGGTCAGATTGCCGTGTTCGGTCGCCAGGAGCGCGAGTTCGCGGCGCAGCGGCTCGGTGCGGTAGGCGGCGACGAGCGGCTGGTCCCGCCCGTCGGGGTCCACGGACAGCACGCCCTCGGCGCTTCCGTCGGCCAGCGCGTCGACCAACGTGCGGACGCCGTCGGCGCGGAGGAACGGCAGGTCGCCGCTCAGGACGACCACGGTGTCGGCCTCCACGTGCCGCAGGCCGGCCGCGAGCGCGGCCAGCGGCCCGCTGCCGGGCGGCTCCTCCCGCGCCCACACCACGGGGCGCACCGTGGTCCGCCGCCCGCCCACGACGACGGCGCGTCCGGCCTCGCGGCAGGCGCCCAGTACGCGGTCCAGGAGGGCGCGCCCACCGACACTCACGCCTGGCTTGTCCACGCCACCGAGCCGCCTGGCGGCACCCCCGGCGAGCACGACGACGTCAAATGGGGTCACGGCACCAGTATCCCCAGGCGCCCTCGCGCCCCGGCCCCCGGGGCGGCCGGGGCCGGGGTGCGGGCCCCGGCCCCGGCCGTCACACGGTGCGCAGCAGCACCGCCGGGTGTTCGACGCAGTCCGCCACGTACCGGAGGAAGCCGCCCGCCGTGCCTCCGTCGCACACCCGGTGGTCGAAGGTCAGGGACAGCTGGACGACCTGCCGGACGGCCAGTTCGCCCTCGTGCACCCAGGGCTTGGGGATGATCCGTCCCACGCCCAGCATCGCCGCCTCGGGGTGGTTGATGATCGGCGTGGAGCCGTCCACCCCGAACACGCCGTAGTTGTTCAGCGTGAACGTCCCGCCCGTCAGCTGGGCGGGCGTGAGCGTGCCGGCCCTGGCGGCCTCCGTCAGGCGGGTGAACTCCGCCGACAGGGACTCCGCCGTGCGGAGGTGGGCGTCCCGGACGACGGGGACGACCAGGCCCCGGTCGGTCTGCGCCGCGAATCCCAGGTGCACCTCGGGCAGCCGCACGATCTCCCGCGCGGCCGTGTCGACCCTGGAGTTGAGCTCCGGGTGCCGGGCGAGCGCGGCGGTGCAGATCCGGGCGAGGAGCGCCAGCAGGGAGATCTTCGGGCCGCCCGCCGCGTTCATCGCGGCACGCGCGGCCATCAGCTCGGTGGCGTCCGCGTCGACCCAGCACGTCGCGTCGGGGATCTCGGTCCGGCTGCGGGACAGCTTGTCGGCGACAGCGCCGCGCACACCGCGCAGCGGCACGCGCTCACCGGCGACGGCGGGCCCCGCCGCCGCGTGCGCGGGCGTGGGGGCGGGGCCGGCTTCGGCGGCGGGCACTGCCTGTGCCCGCTCCACGTCGGCGCGCAGGATCAGCCCGTCGGGCCCCGACCCGCGCAACTGCCGCAGGTCGACGCCCTTTTCGCGGGCCAGCTTCCGGACGAGCGGGGAGATGACCGGCACCGGCCCGTCGGAGGGCACGACCGTCACGGCCGCGGGCGCCGCGACCGGTGACCCGTTCGCGGCCTGCGCCTGCGGGCCGGTCGTGTCGCGCCGCACCCGCCGCCGCCGTGCCGCCGGGGCGGCCGTGCCGTACCCCACGAGCACGTTCCCCGAGCCCTCGCCCGACGAGCCGGCCGGCGAGGAGGCCGCCGAGGCGCCCGTCCCGGCCGAACCGGCCGCACCCGCCGAGGCGCCCGCCGGTGCCGTTTCGGGCATCGACGTGGCGCCCACCGCGACCGTCAGCAGCGGGGCGCCGACGGGCAGTTCCGTGCCCTCCTCGCCGAACCGCGCGGTGACCACGCCCCCGTAGGGGCAGGGCACCTCGACCATCGCCTTGGCCGTCTCGACCTCGACGACCGGCTGGTCGATGGCGACGACGTCCCCGACGTCGACCAGCCAGCGCACGATCTCCGCCTCGGTGAGGCCCTCGCCGAGGTCCGGCAGTCTGAACTCCAGTACCTGGGCCATCAGCTCTGCGCCTCCCACTGCAACCGCGCCACCGCGTCCAGGATCCGGTCCACGCCGGGCAGGTGGTGCCGCTCCAGCATCGGCGGCGGGTACGGGATGTCGAACCCGGCCACCCGCAGCACCGGCGCCTCCAGGTGGTGGAAGCACCGCTCGGTGACGCGGGCGGCGATCTCCCCGCCCGGCCCGCCGAACCCGGCCGACTCGTGCACGACGATCGCCCGCCCGGTGCGCCGGACCGACGCGCAGACCGTCTCGTCGTCGAACGGCACCAGCGAGCGCAGGTCGACGACCTCCAGGTCCCAGCCCTCGGCGGAGGCGGCCTCGGCGGCCTCCAGGCACACCGGCAGGGACGGTCCGTACGTGATGAGCGTGGCGCTGCGCCCGGTGCGCCGCACCACCGCACGGCCTATGGGTGCGACCGGGTCGGGCGCGTCCGGTGACCACTCGGCCTTCGACCAGTACAGCCGCTTCGGCTCCAGGAAGACGACCGGGTCGTCGGAGGCGATCGCCGCCCGCAGCAGCCCGTAGGCGTCGGCGACCGTCGCGGGCGTGACGACATGGAGCCCCGGAGTCGCCATGTAGTACGCCTCGGACGAGTCGCTGTGGTGCTCGACGCCGCCGATCCCGCCGCCGTACGGCACGCGCACCACCATCGGCAGCGGCATCGCGCCGCGCGTGCGGTTCCTCATCTTGGCGACGTGGCTGATCAGCTGCTCGAAGGCCGGGTAGGCGAAGGCGTCGAACTGCATCTCGACGACCGGCCGCAGCCCGTACATCGCCATGCCGACGGCCGTGCCGAGGATGCCCGCCTCGGCGAGGGGGGTGTCCGTGCAGCGGTCCTCGCCGAACTCCTTGGCGAGCCCGTCGGTGACCCGGAAGACCCCGCCGAGCGTACCGACGTCCTCGCCCATGACGTGGACGGACGGGTCCTCGGCCATCGCGTCGCGCATGGCGCTCTGGAGCGCCTGCGCCATGGTGGCGGGTTTGGCCGCCACCTTTGCCACGGTCGTCATCAGGCATCACCTTCGGCGTCGAGTTCGGCGCGCAGTTGGGCGGCCTGCTCCCGCAGTTGTGCGGTCTGCTCGGCGTAGACGTGCGCGAACAGGTCCATCGGGTCGAGTGGGGCGTCCGCGTTCATCCGCTCGCGCAGGCGCGCGGCCATCGTCTCGGCGTCCTCGCCCGCCCGGCGGACGCCGTCCTCGTCGAGGAGGCCGCGCTCGGTCAGCTCGTGTTCCAGCAGCCGGATCGGGTCGTGGTTCCGCCACGCCTCGACCTCGCCGTCGCCGCGGTAGCGGGTGGCGTCGTCGGCGTTGGTGTGGGCGTCGATGCGGTAGGTGACCGCCTCCACGAGGGTGGGTCCGCCGCCGCGGCGCGCGCGGGCGACCGCCTCGGACAGCACCTGGTGCACCGCCGGCGCGTCGTTGCCGTCGACCAGCCGGCCCGGCATGCCGTACCCGACGGCCTTGTGGGCCAGGGAGGGGGCCGCGGTCTGCTTGGCGAGCGGGACGGAGATCGCGAAGCCGTTGTTCTGCACGAGGAAGACGACCGGGGCCTGCCAGACCGCCGCGAAGTTGAGCGCCTCGTGGAAGTCGCCCTCGCTGGTGCCGCCGTCGCCGACCATGGCGAGGGCCACCACGTCGTCGCCCTTGAGGCGGGCGGCGTGCGCCAGCCCCACGGCGTGCGGCAGCTGGGTGGCGAGCGGCGTGGACAGCGGCGCGACGCGGTGCTCCCGCGGGTCGTACCCGGTGTGCCAGTCGCCCCGGAGGAGGGTCAGCGCCTGTACGGGGTCGAGGCCCCGCGCCACGGCGGCGAGGGTGTCGCGGTACGACGGGAAGAGCCAGTCCCGGTCCTCCAGCGCCAGAGCGGCGGCGACCTCGCACGCCTCCTGGCCGGTGCTCGACGGGTACACCGCCAGCCTGCCCTGCTTGGTGAGGGCCGTCGCCTGAGCGTTGTACCGGCGGCCGCGCACGAGCTCGGCGTACAGCCGGCGCAGCAGCTCGGGCGCGAAGCCGTCCACGGCGTCCGTGCCCAGTACCCGGTACGGCTCGGGGTCCGGGAGCAGCGGTGCGGGGTCGGTGCGCGGCTTCCACGCCGGGGGCGGGGTGGGCCGGTAGGAAGCGGCACCGGGCAGCTCTTGGACCGTCATGACAGCACCTCCTCGTGGGGAGCGGGCATAAGACCCGGAGACGGCGTCGACTGTGACGCGCCTCACCTACCGATTGTTCGGTCGTGGCGGCATTTTGGCTACAGGCGCCTTCGGTCTGTGGACAAACGGTTCTCCACAGCCTGGGATAGAGGCAGGTCGTCCATGCAGGAGAGGCGGGGGGACATGGCAGCTGAACAAATGGCCGACGGCAGGGAGCAGGGTCAGCCGGGCGACGGGCAGCAACCGCCGCCCCGGCCGCTCGACGCGATCGACCGCGACATCCTCCGGATCCTCCAGACGGACGGCCGCGCCTCGATACGCTCCGTGGCCGACCGCGTCCACGTGTCGCGCGCCAACGCGTACGCGCGGATCAACCGCCTCATCGAGGACGGGGTGATCCGGGGGTTCAGCGCGCGCGTGAACCACGAGCGGGCGGGGCAGGGCGCCTCCGCGTACATCACGCTCAAGATCGTCCAGAATTCCTGGCGCACGGTCCGCGAGCAGCTCCAGGCGCTGCCGGGCGCGGCACACATCGCCCTGGTGAGCGGGGATTTCGACGTGCTGCTGCTGGTGCACACGCCGGACAACCGCACGCTGCGCGAGCTGGTCCTGACCAGGCTCCAGTCGATTCCCGAGGTGCTCTCCACGCGCACGCTGCTGGTGTTCGAGGAGACCGACCTCGACCGGCGGGCCCTGACCGACGAGATCTGAGCGGCGCGGGCCGGCCGGCGGGGGAACGGGCAGGTCAGTGGCTGGTGCGCAGCCCGTCGAAGGCCAGGTGGACGACGGTCTCGACGACCTGGCGGCGCTCGGCGTCACCGCCCGGCTGCGGCCGGTACCACTCCACCAGGGAGTTGACCATGCCGAAGAGCAGCCGGGTGGCCAGGCGTATGTCCACGTCCGCACGGAGATCGCCGTCGGCGGCGGCGGCCTTGAGCAGGTCGGCGACCCGGTGGTCGAACTCGCGGCGGCGCTCCAGGGCCCACCGCTCCGTCGTGGTGTTGCCGCGCACCCGCAGCAGGAGCGTCACGTACGGCAGCTCGTCCATGAGGACCTCGACGGTGCGCCGGGTCACGTACTCGACCCGCTCGATGGCCCGTCCACGGGTGGCACCGGGTTCGTCGAGCACCGCGAAGAGGCCGTCGAGGGCCCGGCTGACGGCCCGCCGCAGCAGTTCCTCCTTGCCCGCGACGTGGTGGTAGATCGAGGACTTGGAGATCCCGGCGGCCTTGGAGAGGTGCTCCATGGAGGTGCCGTCGTAGCCGCGTTCGTTGAAGACGCCGACGGCGACGGACAGCAGCGTCTCGGGGGTGTAGGTGTCGCGCTTGGCGGTGGTCATCGGCTGTCCTGGTCCTTCATCGCGGCCCTCTCCTCGTAGTCGCGGCGCACAACGCCGAGGCAGGGGGCGTAGCGGCCGGTCGGGTAGCGCGTGTGCAGGGAGCCGAGCAGGTCGGACACCGTCTCGTAGCCGAGCCTGGCGGCCCATTCGAAGGGGCCGGCCGGGTAGTTCACGCCGAGGCGCATGGCGGTGTCGATGTCCTCCGCCGAGGCGACCTCGCGGTCCACGGCGTCCACGGCGAGGTCCACCAGCATGGCGACCGTGCGGGCGACGATCATCCCCGGGACGTCGCCGATGACCGTCACCTCCTTGCCGAGGGCCTGGAAGAGGCCGACGGCCTCCTGGAGGGTCTCGGGCGAGGTGGTCGGGGCGGTCGCGAGGGCGATCCTGGTCGCGGTCGTGTAGTCGTGGGCGAGGTCGAAGTAGACGATCTCCTCGCCCTCGTACTCGAAGACCGCCTCGCCGTCCGCGAGGGTGAGGTGCCCGCCGCCCGGCAGGGCGATGTGGTTGCCGCGCCGATGGCGCCGGACCTTGATGCCCGCCTCTTCGACGAGCCGGACGAGGGGCTCGGCGTGGCCGAGGCTGCCGTGGACGGTGATCTTGTCGGGGGCGGGCGCCGGGGCCTCGGTGGGCACGACCGGCCGCTCGGCGCCCTCGGCGTACCCGTACCAGCCCTGTCCGGTCTTGCGTCCCAGCCGCCCCGACTCGACCAGGCGCCGCTGCGCGAGGGAGGGGGTGAACTTGGGGTCGTGGTGGAAGGCCTCCCAGACGGACCGGGTGACGGCCTCGTTGACGTCCTGCCCGATCAGGTCCGTCAGCTCGAAGGGGCCCATGGCGAAGCCGCCGCACTCCCGTAGGACGGCGTCGATGGTGACCGGGTCGGCGGCCCGCTCCTCGTACAGGCGCAGTGCCTCCGCGTAGAAGGGGCGGGCGATGCGGTTGACGATGAACCCGGGGGTGTCGGCGCAGCGCACCGGGGTCTTGCCCCACCCCTCGACCGTGGCGTACGCGCGCGTGGCGGCGGCCGGGTCGGTGGCGAAGCCGCTGACGACCTCGACGAGGGGGAGGAGGGGCGCGGGGTTGAAGAAGTGCAGTCCGACGAAGCGGCCGGGCAGGCGGAGGGCCGCCGCGATGGCGGTGACGGACAGCGAGGAGGTGTTGGTGGCGAGCAGGCAGTCGTCGGCGACGGTCCGCTCCAGCGCGGTGAACAGCTCCTGCTTGACCGTCAGCCGCTCGACGACGGCCTCGATGACGAGCGCGGCGTCGGCGAGGTCCTCCAGGGTGTCCGCGACGTGCAGCCGGGCGGCCGCCGCGTCCCGCTCGTCCGGCGACATCCGGCCCTTCTCGACGAGCCTGCCGAGCCGTCCGGTGATGGCCTCGGCGGCCTGCCGGGCACGGTCGGGCGCCGTGTCGTGGAGCCGCACGGGGTGGCCGGCGACCAGGGCGACCTGGGCGATCCCCTGCCCCATGGTGCCGGTGCCCACGACGGCGACGGTGCCGCTCCGCTCGATGGCCATGCTGTCGGTCATGACAGTGATCCTCCCCGATGAGTTGTCCACAGGTTCGGGAGGCCCCCTTGTCCCGACCGATCGTTCGGTTACTCTAGCCCTGTCCGCCTGTCCCTGCCCAGCTCGACGAGGAGTTGGTCCGCCATGGCCGCCGCTCAGCTCACCACCGACCACCTGACCGAGAGGCACCGCTCCACGCTGGAACAGGCCCTCGAAGCCATCCGCACGCGGGCCTACTGGTCCCCCCACCCCGAGCACCCGAAGGCGTACGGGGAGAACGGCTCGCTGAGCGCCCCCGACGGCCTCGAGGCCCACAAGGCGACCCTCGGCGCCCGCTTCGAGCTGGACCAGCCGGGCACGGACGGCTGGACGGGCGGCGAGGTCTCGCCGTACGGCCCGCAGCTGGGCGTGGAGTACCCGCACGCCGACCTGGAGGTGCTGCTGCCCGCGATGCGGGCCGGCATGGGCGCCTGGCGTGACGCCGGTCCCGAGACCCGCGCCCTGGTGTGCCTGGAGATCCTGGCCCGGATCAGCGCCCGCACCCACGAGTTCGCGCACGCGGTGATGCACACCAGCGGGCAGGCGTTCATGATGGCGTTCCAGGCGGGCGGGCCGCACGCGCAGGACCGCGGTATGGAGGCGGTGGCGTACGCGTACGCGGAGCAGGTCCGCACCCCGCTGGTCGCCGACTGGTCCAAGCCGCAGGGCAAGCGGGACCCGCTGGAGCTGCGCAAGGCGTTCACGCCGGTGGGGCGGGGCATCTCCCTGCTGATCGGCTGCAACACCTTCCCGACGTGGAACGGCTACCCGGGCCTGTTCGCCTCCCTGGCCACCGGCAACCCGGTGCTGGTGAAGCCGCACCCGCGCGCGGTGCTGCCGCTGGCGCTGACGGTCCGGGTGGCGCGCGAGGTGCTGGCGGAGGCGGGCTTCGACCCGAACCTGGTGGCGCTGGCCGTCGAGCGGCCGGGCGAGGGCATCGCCAAGGACCTGGCGGTCCGCCCGGAGATCCGGATCATCGACTACACCGGTTCGACCTCCTTCGGCGACTGGCTGGAGGCCAACGCCCGGCAGGCTCAGGTCTACACGGAGAAGGCCGGCGTCAACACGGTCGTCGTCGACTCCACCGACGACTACAAGGGGATGCTCTCCAACCTGGCCTTCTCGCTGTCGCTGTACAGCGGCCAGATGTGCACCACCCCGCAGAACCTGCTGATCCCCCGCGACGGCATCACGACGGACGCCGGGCCCAAGTCCTACGACGAGGTGGTCACCGACCTGTCCGCCGCCGTGTCCGGTCTGCTGGGCGACGACGCCCGGGCGAACGCGCTGCTGGGCGCCATCGTCAACCCGGACGTTAAGGCCCGCCTGGAGGCCGCCGGCGGTCTCGGGGAGGTGGCCCTCGCCTCGCGCGAGGTCGCCAACCCCGACTTCCCGGACGCCGTCGTCCGCACGCCCGTCCTGGTGAAGCTGGACGGCTCCAAGCCGGACGCCGAGGCGGCGTACATGTCCGAGTGCTTCGGCCCGGTCGCCTTCGCGGTCTCCGTCGAGTCGACCACCGACGCCCTGGAGCTGCTGCGGCGCACGGTGCGCGAGAAGGGCGCGATGACCGTCGGGGCGTACACCACCTCGCCGGACGTCGAGCGGGCCGTCGAGGAGGTCTGCCTGGAGGAGTCCGCGCAGCTCTCGCTGAACCTGACGGGCGGGGTGTACGTCAACCAGACCGCCGCGTTCTCGGACTTCCACGGCTCGGGCGGCAACCCGGCGGCGAACGCCGCGCTGTGCGACAGCGCGTTCGTGGCCAACCGCTTCCGCGTCGTCCAGGTGCGCCGCCCGGCCTGACCGTCCCTGAGGGTCAGGCGCCCGGCGCGGGGATCTCCGCGTACCGCTGCACCCAGGCGTGCATGGCGATCGCCGCGGCGGCGCCCGCGTTGATCGACCGGGTCGAGCCGAACTGGGCGATCGAGCAGACCATCGCCGCGTGCTTGCGGGCCTCCTCCGTGAGGCCCGGCCCCTCCTGCCCGAAGAGCAGGACGCAGCGGCGCGGCAGCTCGGTCCGCTCCAGGGGCACCGCGCCGGGGAGGTTGTCGATCCCGATGATCGGCAGCCCCTCGGCGGCCGCCCAGGCGGTCAGCGACTCGGTGTCCGGGTGGTGGCGCACATGCTGGTACCGGTCGGTGACCATGGCACCGCGCCGGTTCCAGCGCCGCCGCCCCACGATGTGGATCTGCCGCGCCAGGAACGCGTTCGCGGTGCGGACGACGGACCCGATGTTGAAGTCGTGGCCCCAGTTCTCCACGGCCACGTGGAAGTCGTGCCGCCGGGTGTCCAGGTCGGCGACGATCGCCTCGCGCCTCCAGTACCGGTACTGGTCGACGACGTTGCGCCGGTCGCCCCCGGCGAGGAGCTCGGGGTCGTACCGCTCGTCCTCCGGCCACGGCCGGGGGTGCGGGCCGACGCCGATCTCGGGGGCGTAGCCGTCGTCGTACTGCAGGGGGGTCTCGCTGGTCACCCCACGAGGGTACGGGGGGCCTCGTCCGTCTCGTCCTCGGTCGCCCGCCGCTGCCCCGGCGGCACCGCCCCGGAGCGGGGCAGCAGCCGCTCCCGGCCGCGCCGGACACGGGCGCCCAGCCAGACCAGGAAGACGGTCGGCAGGAAGACGGCGTCGGCGGCGATCATGGCGAGGGAGAAGAAGGGCAGTCCCAGCAGCAGGGCGATCCCCGCGTGCTCCAGCATCATCGCCACGAGCAGGACGTTCTTGACCCGCCGGTTGAACAGCGTGAAGGGGAAGGCGACCTGCACGATCACCGTGCCGTACGTCAGGATCATGACCACGAGCCCGCTGCCGGCGAGCAGGTCGGAGAGGAACGGCCAGGGGGTGAAGTAGTCCAGCTGGAGCGGGTAGTACAGCGCGGTGCCGTCCTGCCAGCGGGACCCCTGGATCTTGTACCAGCCGGCCGTGGCGTAGATCAGGCACACCTCGCCCATGATCACCAGGAGGGCGGCGTTGTGGGCGAGGTTGGCGAGGACGTCGGCCAGGGTGCGCGGCTCCCCGGGGGCGTACCGCGACACCAGCCACCACACGCCCTGCGCGGCCCACAGCACCCACATCAGTACCAGCAGCCACGTCTCGCCGGTGCGGCCGATGAACAGGGTCGCCGCCACCAGCCCAAGGGCGAGGACGGCCCACAGCACGGGCCCCAGCGGGTCGCGCGGGGAGGGTCCGGGGCGGGCGGCACGGCGGGCGTCGAGCGACCACACCTGGCTGCACCGCGTCAGGACCAGGTAGAGGGCCATCAGGTGGATGACGTTGTCGCCGCCGTCGCCCATGAAGATGGAGCGGTTCTGCAACGACAGCACGCCCACCATGAACAGCACCGACATGGTGCGGGTGCGCCAGCCGACCAGCAGCAGGACGCTGGACAGCACCGCGAGGGCGTACACGATCTCGAACCACAGGGTGCTGTCCGACCACATCAGCACCGTGAAGGCGTGGTTGTTGGCGATGAGCTGCTGGCCCATGTCCCAGGACCAGGGGCCGTCCGGCCCGTACAACTCGTGCCGGTGGGGGAACTCCCGCAGCAGGAACAGCAGCCAGGCGGCGGAGAAGCCGATGCGCACGACCGCGGTCTGGTACGGGCCGAGGGCGGTGCCGGTGACGCGCTGGATGGCGCGGGCCAGCCGCCGGTCGAACGGCTCGCTGCGGGTGGGGGCCTTGCCGAGGGTCACTGGTCCGCCTCCGTACGGCCGCCGTCGACCCCGCCGGGCAGGTCGGCCTCGGTCACGGTCCACCACGGGAGCACCCGGTAGTAGGGCCGGGTGTCGGTCTTCTCGTCGCTCCAGACCGGAGCCTTGACGCCCTGCGTGGCCGAGCGCATCTGGATCCGTTCGATCCTGCCGCCCAGCTGGTGCTCCTCGAGCCGCAGCATGGCGATGCGCCGGACGTAACTCTCGGACAGCCGGCCGCGCAGCCCGTTGGGACGGTTGTCGTTGGTGTGCGAGTTCACGTAGAAGTCCCAGCCCCGGCGGAGCTCGTTCTGGTTCACGTGGCTGGGGAGGAGGTTGCCCCGGATCGCTTCCCCGTCGTCGCCGGAGAGGTCGATCCACCCGGTCGTGCGCCGGCCGCCGTCGCTCCCGGTGACCTCGGCCCGGACGTGGACGGCGATGTTCTGCTGGAGGGGGTTGGGGGCGAAGAGCTTCCAGTTCTGCTCGAACTCGGGGAAGACCCAGTCGTCCACGGCCTCGCCGTGCTGCTTGGTGAGCGTGTTCGAGGGCGCGACGTGCAGGAACGCCATGGCCAGGTGGACGCACGCGAACATTCCCACGACGGCGAGCGAGACGGCCGCCACGACCTGGTACGGCAACGACAGCGCGGCGATCCCGCCGGCCCCGTCCGGCCGCGGGCTCCCCGCCGGCGGGCCCGGCGCTTCCGGCGTCCGCGGTACGGGGCCTCCGGCGGCGCTCGCCCGGTCGGCGTAGTCCGGTCCGGCGGATGTGCCGGGGGACGCCGGCGCGGACGCGGGCCCCGCTTCCCGGGCGGATCGCGGCCCGTGGCCCTGCTCGGGGCGCTGCTCGCCCGGGGGCGTCACCGGGGCGGAACCCTCCGGTTCGGTGGCGCGCCGGGGGTGGGCACCGGCCTCCTTGTCGTACGAGTCCATCCCGCCCCGTTCCCGTCCCCATCGTCCGCCGGAGTTATCCACAGGGTTGACACCATACGGGCCGCCGACTCACCATTGAAGTCATTCAACCGAACGATCGGTCGGTAGGGGGCCCGATGACGGCAGTGACTGCGGACACGCAGGAGGCGCACGAGGCGGCGTTCGACGCCGCGGTGGCCGCCGACGAGCGGATCGAGCCGCGCGACTGGATGCCGGAGGCGTACCGCGCGACGCTCGTCCGCCAGATCGCGCAGCACGCCCACTCCGAGATCATCGGCATGCAGCCCGAGGCGAACTGGATCACCCGCGCGCCCTCGCTGCGCCGCAAGGCGATCCTGATGGCCAAGGTGCAGGACGAGGCCGGGCACGGCCTGTACCTGTACAGCGCCGCCGAGACCCTCGGCACCAGCCGGGACGAGCTGCTCGACAAGCTCCACTCCGGCCGCCAGAAGTACTCCTCGATCTTCAACTACCCCACGCTGACCTGGGCCGACGTCGGTGCGATCGGCTGGCTCGTGGACGGCGCGGCGATCACCAACCAGGTGCCGCTGTGCCGCTGCTCCTACGGCCCGTACGCCCGCGCCATGGTGCGGGTCTGCAAGGAGGAGTCGTTCCACCAGCGCCAGGGGTACGAGTCGCTCCTCGCCCTCTCGCGCGGGACGCCCGAGCAGCACGCGATGGCGCAGGACGCCGTGGACCGCTGGTGGTGGCCGTCGCTGATGATGTTCGGCCCGCCGGACGACGAGTCGGCGCACTCCGCCCAGTCGATGGCCTGGAAGATCAAGCGGCACTCGAACGACGAGCTGCGCCAGCGGTTCGTCGACATCTGCGTCCCGCAGGCCGAGGCCTTGGGCCTCACGCTCCCCGACCCCGACCTCAAGTGGAACGAGGAGCGCGGGCACCACGACTTCGGGCCGATCGACTGGACCGAGTTCCGGGACGTCCTCAAGGGCAACGGGCCCTGCAACGAACAGCGCATCACCCAGCGCCGCCGCGCCCACGAGGAAGGCGCCTGGGTCAGGGAGGCCGCCGCGGCGTACGCGGCGAAGCACGGGGAGGCGAATTCATGACGACCAGCGAATGGCCGCTGTGGGAGGTGTTCGTGCGCTCGCGCCGCGGGCTGTCCCACACACACGCGGGAAGCCTGCACGCGCCGGACGCGGAGATGGCCCTGCGCAACGCCCGCGACCTGTACACGCGCCGCAGCGAGGGCGTCTCCCTCTGGGTCGTGCCGTCCGCGGCGATCACCGCCTCCTCGCCCGACGAGAAGGACCCCTTCTTCGAGCCGGCCGCCGACAAGCCCTACCGGCACCCGACGTTCTACGAGGTGCCGGAGGGGGTGAAGAACCTGTGACCGCCACCGCGCACACCGCCGCCGCGCTCGCCCTCGGCGACGACGCCCTGGTCCTGTCGCACCGGCTTGGGGAGTGGGCCGGGCACGCGCCGGTCCTCGAGGAGGAGGTCGCGCTCGCCAACATCGCGCTGGACCTGCTCGGCCAGGCACGGGTGCTGCTGTCCCTCGTCGGCGACGAGGACGAGCTGGCCTACCTCCGCGAGGAGCGGGCCTTCCGCAACGTGCAGCTGGTCGAGCAGCCCAACGGCGACTTCGCCCACACCATCGCCCGCCAGCTGTACTTCTCCACCTACCAGCGGCTGCTCTACGGGCGGCTGGCGGCGGCCGGGGCCGGCGATCTCGCCGGTCTCGCGGCGAAGGCCGTCAAGGAGGTCGCCTACCACCAGGACCACGCCGAGCAGTGGACGCTGCGGCTGGGCGACGGCACCCCGGAGAGCCACGACCGCATGCGGCAGGCCTGCACGGCACTGTGGCGCTTCACCGGCGAGCTGTTCCAGCCGGTCGCCGGGCTGGACGTGGACTGGCAGGAGCTGGAGTCAGACTGGCTCGCGTCGGTGACGGCGGTCCTGGAGCGGGCCACCCTGACCGTGCCGGACGGCCCCCGCACGGGAGCGTGGAGCGCCGGAGCGGGACGCCAGGGCCTGCACACCGAGAGCTTCGGCCGGATGCTCGCCGAGATGCAGCACCTGCACCGCAGCCACCCGGGGGCGTCGTGGTGACCGGCACGCCGGACATGACGTCGCTGGAGGCGGAGCTGAGCCGGCTGGCCGGCTCCGTCCCGGACCCCGAGATGCCCGTCCTGACGCTGGAGGAGCTCGGTGTGCTGCGCGGGGTGCACGTCCTCGCGCCCGGCCGCGTCGAGGTCGAGCTGACCCCGACGTACACCGGCTGCCCCGCCATCGAGGCCATGTCGTCGGACATCGAGCACGTCCTGCGCGAGCACGGCATGGCGGAGGTCTCGGTCGTCACGGTCCTCTCCCCCGCCTGGTCGACGGACGACATCAGCGAGGAAGGGCGCCGCAAGCTCGCCGAGTTCGGCATAGCGCCGCCCCGCCACCAGGGCGCCGGCGGCGGCCCGGTCCCCGTCACGCTGGCCATCCGCTGCCCCAACTGCGGCTCCCCCGAGACGGAGCTGCTCAGCCGCTTCTCCTCGACCGCCTGCAAGGCGCTGCGCCGCTGCACCGCCTGCCGTGAACCGTTCGACCACTTCAAGGAGTTGTAGATGTTCCATCCGCTCCGGGTGAGCGACGTCGAGCGGCTCACGGACGACTCGGTCGCCGTCACCTTCGCGGTGCCGCCCGAGCTGCGCGAGACCTTCCGCCACGTCCCCGGCCAGCACCTCGCCCTGCGCCGCCACGGCGTGGGCGGCGAGGAGATCCGCCGTACGTACTCGATCTGCTCCCCCGCCGCGCCCGAGGGCGAGGAACCGGTGCTCCGCGTGGGCATCAGGCTGGTGGACGGCGGCGAGTTCTCCACGTACGCGCTGAAGGAACTCGCCGTCGGCGACACGGTCGAGGTGATGGAACCGATGGGCCGCTTCCTGCTGGCCCCCCGCGCCGGGCGCTTCGCGGCGATCGTGGGCGGCAGCGGGATCACCCCCGTGCTGTCCATGGCGTCGACGCTGCTGGCCCGCGAGCCGCAGGCCCGGTTCTGCCTCATACGCAGCGACCGCACGGCGGCCTCGACGATGTTCCTGGACGAGGTCGCCGACCTGAAGGACCGGTTCCCCGACCGCTTCCAGCTGGTGACCGTGCTCTCCCGGGAGGAGCAGCAGTCGGGCCTCCCCTCCGGCCGGCTGGACCAGGAGCGGCTGGCCGGCCTGCTGCCCGCGCTGCTGCCGGTCGGCGAGGTCGACGGCTGGTTCCTCTGCGGACCCTTCGGTCTGGTCGTCGGCGCCGAGCGAGCGCTGCGGGGCCTGGGCGTGGACCGTGGCCAGATCCACCAGGAGATCTTCCACGTGGATGACGGCTCGGCTCCGGCCGTGCGGGCGGCCGCGGTGCCGGCGCACGCCACGCTCACCGCGACCCTGGACGGCCGGTCGGGCACCTGGCCCGTGCAGGAAGGGGAGTCGCTGCTGGAGACGGTGCTGCGCAGCCGTTCGGACGCGCCGTACGCCTGCAAGGGCGGCGTCTGCGGCACCTGCCGCGCCTTCCTGGTCACCGGCGAGGTCCGCATGGACCGCAACTACGCCCTGGAGAGCGAGGAGACCGACGCGGGGTACGTACTGGCCTGCCAGTCGCACGCCGTGACACCGGAGGTGGAGCTCGACTTCGACCGCTGATCCGTTCCGCTGATCCGTTCCGCTGAGCCACTGATCCGCTGGGCCGCTGATCCGCTGGGCACAGGCCGTTCCGCCGGGGCCATTCCCTTCCCCTAGAACCTGTTCTATCTTGACGACCCGTCAGATGACATGGGTGCGTGCGGGGAGGCAGGGCTGTGGACTTCACGTTCAGCGAGGAGCAGCAGGCGGCCGTCGAGGCGGCGAAGGCGGTCTTCTCGGGCGTCGCGCCCGACGGCGTACCGAGCCCCGCGCTCACGGCGGGTGCGGTGGCCGAGGAGTTCGACCGGCCGCTGTGGGCCAGGCTCGCGACGGCGGACCTGCTGAGTCTGGTCCTCGCACCCGAGCACGGTGGCGCCGGCCTGGACCCGGTCGCGCTGTGCCTGGTGCTGCGCGAGTCGGCGAAGGTCCTCGCCCGGGTGCCGCTGCTGGAGACCAGCGCGGTCGCGATGGCCGTGGAGCGTTACGGCGACGCGGGACTGCGGGGCGAGCTGCTCCCGAGGGTGGGCCGGGGAGACCTGGTGCTCACGGTCGGCGCCAACGGCCGCACCGGCCACGATCCGGCCGAGCTCGCGGTGACGGCCCGGCCGGACGGCGAGCACTGGGTGCTCGACGGGGTGCAGTCGGGTGTCCCGTGGGCACGGTGCGCGGACCGGATCGCCCTGCCGGCGCACACCCCCGAGGGCCGCACCGTGCTCGCCCTGGTGCCCCACGACCACCACGGCCTCGCCTTCGCCGACCAGGTTTCCACGAGCGGCGAGCTGCTCGCCGAGGTGCGGCTCGACGCCGTCCGGGTCACCGCCCGCGAGGTGCTCGGCGGCGAGGGCGCCTGGGAGTGGCTGCGCGGGCTGCTCACCACCGGGACGTGCGCCCTGGCGCTGGGCCTCGGCGAGGCCGTGCTCGCCATGACCGGGGCGTACACCAGCAAGCGCGAACAGTTCGGGTTCCCGGTCGCGACGTTCCAGGCGGTCGCCGTCCAGGCCGCCGACCGCTACATCGACCTGCGGGCCATGGAGGTCACCCTCTGGCAGGCGGCCTGGCGGATCGGTGCGGACGCGGCCGGGGCGCTGCCCGCCGCCGGGGACATCGCCGTGGCGAAGATCTGGGCGTCCGAGGGCGTACGGCGGGTCGTGCAGACCGCCCAGCACCTGCACGGCGGCTTCGGCGCGGACACCGACTACCCGCTGCACCGCTACCACGCCTGGGCCAAACAGCTCGAACTGTCGCTCGGCCCGGCCGCCGCCCACGAGGAGGCGCTCGGCGACCTGCTGGCCGCGCACTCCCTGGGCTGACCGCCGGCGCGACCGAGCCAACCGGGCCGGCGACTACAGGACGGCGGCCTGGCTGCCGTTGTCGGTGACCATGGGGCGACCGGCGCCTTCCCAGGCGAGCATGCCGCCGTCGATGTTCACGGCGTCGATGCCCTGCTGCACCAGGTACTGCGTCACCTGGGCCGACCGGCCGCCGACCCGGCACATCACATGGGCGCGACGACCGTCCGCGACCGCCTCGGTCACCTCACCGAACCGGCCGACGAACTCGCTCATCGGCACGTGCAGCGCGCCCTCGACGTGCCCGGCCGCCCATTCGTCGTCCTCTCGGACGTCGAGCACCAGCCCGTCGGCCGGTACGGAGGCGGCGTCCACGGAGGGCAGCGGTGCGAAGTTCATGGGTCAGGCCTTCTCTCATCGGTGGACGCTTCGGTGGGGACACCGGGACCGGCACCCCGGGTGCGGACACCGGGGTGTGACCACGGTCAGGGTGTGACCACGGTGTGGACACCTCCCGACGCTACTGCACGACCGCCGGCTACCGCGCGAGTGCGGCCAGCTCCGCCTCACGCTCGGCGACCTGCGCCAGCAGCTGCTCGGCGATCTCCTCCAGGAGCCGGTCGGGGTCGTCCGGCGCCATCCGCAGCATCGCGCCGATCGCGCTGTCCTCCAGGTCCCGCGCCACCACGGTCAGCAACTCCTTGCGCCGGGCCAGCCAGTCGAGCCTGGCGTACAGCTCCTCGCTCTCGCTGAGCTCGGCGGCCACGGGCGCGGGACCCGCCGCCCACTCCTCGGAAAGCTCCCGCAGCAGCGCCTCGTCCCCACGCCCGTACGCGGCGTTGACGCGCGTGATGAACTCCTCGCGCCGCCGGCGGTCCTCCTCCTCCCGAGCGAGGTCCGGATGCGCCTTGCGGGCGAGCTCGCGGTAGAGCTTGCGCGCCTCGTCGCTGGGCCGGACCCGCTTGGGCGGCTGCACCGGGCGGTCGGTGAGCATCGCCTCCGCCTCGGGCGACAGGCCCTCGGAGCCCATCCAGTCGCCGAACAGCTCCTCGACACCCGGCATGGGCATCACCAGCGCGCGCGCCGACTGCGCCTTGCGCAGGTCCTCGGGGTCGCCGCTGCGGGCCGCCCTGGCCTCCGCGATCAGCGCGTCCAGCTCGTCGAGCCGGGTGTACATCGGGCCGAGCTTCTGGTGGTGCAGGCGGGAGAAGTTCTCCACCTCCACCCGGAAGGTCTCCACCGCGATCTCGAACTCGATCAGCGCCTGTTCCGCCGCGCGCACGGCCCGCTCCAGCCGCGCCTCGGGACGCTCGGCCGCGTCGGTCTCGTCGGCGGTCGGGGCACCGGTCACGTCGTCGTTCGGGGTCGTCACCCGACCAGCGTACGGGCGGGAGCGCCCGCCCCACACACCCGCTCGTCACGCCCGCCCCGGCGCGCCCCCGACCGGCAGAGCGCGCCCCGCCCGCCAGGGGTGCCCCGGCCGTCACACCCCGCCCGTCAGGGGGAGCACCGCCCGTCAGGGGAGCCCCGTCCGTCACACCCCCAGCTCGGCGGCCATGCGTCCGCTCCGCACCGCCGCGAGCAGGTCCGCGTGGTCCGCCTCCGTCCGGTCCGCGTACGCCACGGCGAACCGGGCCACGGCCTCGTCCAGCTCGGCGTTCTTGCCGCAGTAGCCGGCGATCAGCCGCGGGTCGGCGCTGTGCGCGTGCGCCCGGGCCAGCAGGGCACCGGTCATCCGCCCGTAGTCGTCGACCTGGTCGGCGGAGAGCGCCGCCGGGTCGACACTGCCCTTGCGGTTGCGGAACTGCCGCACCTGGTAGGGACGGCCCTCGACCGTCGTCCAGCCCAGCAGGCTGTCGCTGACGACCTGCATCCGCTTCTGCCCGAGGACCACGCGCCGCCCCTCGTGCTCCACCTCGTCCACCGGGAAGCCCACCCGAGGCAGGTACGGCAGCAGCGCGGAGGGCCGGGCCTCCTTGACCTGGAGCACCAGCGGCTCGCCCCGGTGGTCCAGCAGGAGCACCACGTACGAACGCGTCCCCACGCTCCCGGTGCCCACCACCCGGAACGCCACGTCGTGGATCGCGTACCGCGCGAGCAGCGGCAGCCGGTCCTCGGGCAGCGTCCCGACGTACGCGCCCAGCGAGGCGGCGACCGCGGCGGCCTCCTCGTCCGGCACGCGGCGCAGCACCGGCGGCGCGTCCACGAACCGCCGCCCGCCGTCCGGGCACTCCTCGGTCGCCTTGGCGGCGAACCGGGCGCTCGTGTTGCCCCGCGCCTTCTCCGCCACCCGTTCCAGCGTGCCCAGCAGGTCACGCGAGTCGGTGTGCGAGACGAGCTCCTCGTCGGCGATCGCGTTCCACGCGTCGGCCACGGGCATCCTGGCGAGCAGCCGCATGGTCCGCCGGTAGGCGCCCACGGCGTCGAAGGCCGCCTCCCGGCACACGTCCTCGTCCGCGCCCGCCTCCCGCCCGGCCAGCACCAGCGAGGTCGCGAGCCGCTTGATGTCCCACTCCCAGGGGCCGGTCACGGTCTCGTCGAAGTCGTTCAGGTCGATCATCAAGCGGCCGCGCGCGTCGCCGTACAGCCCGAAGTTCGCCGCGTGCGCGTCCCCGCACAGCTGGGCACCGATGCCGGTGACCGGCGTACCCGCCAGGTCGTGCGCCATCAGCCCGGCGGCGCCGCGCAGGAACGCGAAGGGCGTGGCGGCCATCCTGCCGACCCGTATCGGCGCCAGGGCGGGGACACGGCCACGGCTCGACTCCTCCACCGCCCGCACGGCGTCCGGCCGCCCGGCCGCGAGCTCCAGCGAGCCGTGCGACGACCGGGGCACCCGCTCCCGCAGCGCCTTGCCGCGCGCCTTCGGCGACGGGACCGCACCCGCGCCCTCCCGATCCCGGCCCCGGTCCAGAGGGGCGAACCCCGGCACCTCCGGTATGCGCCCGCCAGCCCCGGTCCCGCGCTGTGCCGGCACCGCCGTCCGGATGTCTCCCATGAGCTCCGCCCCCGTTCACCATCGCCGAGTGCCCAGACCGTACCTCCGCCACCGGCCGTCCGTCGCGGCCTGTGGACAACCGCCTGTGGACAACCGTCCGTGGACAACCGCCCGTGGGCAACATGACGGAGCCCTCCCGCGGTACCCGCACCCGCGTACCCGCATCCCCGCGGGCGCGCCCACACGCGGGAACCCAGCGACCGTTGTACTATGCAACCGACGCTTCGAGGAAGAGGTGAGCCCCCATGCCGGCCCGACGCGACGAGTCGGTGGACACCATCCAGCGTGAGCTGACGGCGTTCGCCCGCCGCGCCCGCGCCACGGCCGCGCGGCTCCACCCCGAGCTGTCCCTCGTCTCGTACACGCTGCTCGCCCACATCGACGACCGGCAAGGGTGCCGCGCGACCGACCTCGCGGCCCACTACCTGCTCGACAAGTCGACCGTGAGCCGGCAGGTCGCCACCCTCGAGAAACTGGGCCTCGTCGAGCGCCGCCCCGACCCCGCCGACCACCGCGTCCAGGTCCTGCACCCCACGGAGGCGGGCACCCGGGTCCTGTCGTCCACGCACGCGAGCCGCCGCGCCGCCTACCAGGAACGCCTCGCCGACTGGTCCACCGAGGACCTCGACCGCTTCGCGGCCTTCCTGCTCCGCTACAACCACAGCGGCTGACGGCCGGCCAGCCGCGCAGCGGGCCAGCGCCCGCCGCGCCAGGCGCCGCGCCCGGCCGGCCGCCGGGCCCGATCCCGGCGAGCCGGCACCAGCGACCCGTCGCGGCAGCCGTGCCCGAGCCAGCCGGTCAGCAGGAGTCGTCCGACGTCACGCGCCCCGGGGCGAGCGGCGCGCCGCGGTGATTCCGGCGCCGACACCGACGGCGCTGCCGACACCGATGCCGAGGCCCACACCGAGGCCGATGTTGTCGACGACGTAGAGCCCGAGCAAGAGGCCGATGACTACCCCGATCGCCATGCCCGCCGCCAGTCCGATGCCTATGGGTCGCGTCCCGGATACCTCATCGTGTGCCATACACGCATGGTGCCAGAGTCGATCAAGGCGCCGCCCGGCCGTTCGCCAACCCGCCTCAACGGGAGGCCAGTTGTCAGGCGGTTGGCCAGGCGGTCTCCAGCCGGCAAGCTCCAGCGGGAAGCCGGCCACAGACACGCCACGACCACGACCACGACCAGAGTGACATCGGTCACTCCGCCCCCACCAGCGGGCCGAACAACAAGAAACGGGCCCTCACCAGGACTTTCGTCTCTGGGGAGGGCCCGTTTCCGGTGGTGCGCGAGGGGGGAGTTGAACCCCCACGCCCTTGCGGGCACTGGAACCTGAATCCAGCGCGTCTGCCTATTCCGCCACCCGCGCATTGGGTGTTGCCGCTTGGGTTCCCCGCCGTGTTCCGGCGCGTCTCCCTGGCGACATCTGAAGATTAGCACGTCGCGGGAGGTGGACTCACATCCGTTTGTTTCGGGCGGCCCGACCGCGAACAGAGAGGGGATGGACGGGGTACAGGGAGGGAAGGGAGCCGACGTACGGCGGCCGAGCCGCCCCCGGCGGGCCGTGGTGGGGCGGGTCACGGCGGACGGCGGCGCGCCGCCACCCCGCTCGCGCCGCGCCCCCCGCACGCACCGCACCGCACACCCGCACGCCCACAGCACACCCGACACAGCACCCCCGCACGCACACAGGACGGCAACCAGCCACACACAGGACGGCGACCGGCCGGGCACAGGATCGGAACAGAAGCAGGACGGGAACGGGACACGGAAGCGGAACGGCTTGCCGCCGTACCCACTCCTCCAGGGTGCGCCTCAGGTGCGGGACACTGTTTGGAGGGCGCCTCTACGATCCCTGTGAGAGGTGACACTCGTCCACAGGGCACAGAAGGGGAACCAGCCGATTTCCCGACGCGTGGATACGATCAGTAAGCAGTACCAGGACGGCAACGACGGAGGAGGTGCCCCATGGGAGTCCTGAAGCGTTTCGAGCAGCGTCTCGAAGGTCTGGTCAACGGCACCTTCGCCAAGGTCTTCAAGTCCGAGGTCCAGCCCGTCGAGATCGCGGGCGCCCTCCAGCGCGAGTGCGACAACAACGCCTCGATCTGGAACCGCGACCGGACGGTCGTCCCCAACGACTTCATCGTGGAGCTGAGCGCGCCGGACTACGAGCGCCTCAGCCCGTACTCGGGCCAGCTCGGCGACGAGCTGTCCGGCCTGGTCCGGGACTACGCCAAGCAGCAGCGGTACACCTTCATGGGGCCGATCAAGGTCCACCTGGAGAAGGCGGACGACCTCGACACGGGTCTGTACCGGGTACGCAGCCGGACGCTCGCGTCGAGTTCGTCACAGCCGCAGGCCCCCGGCGGGCCCGCCGGCCACGCCGGTGCGGCCGGTCCCGGCGCGCCGCCCGCGAGCGGCCGCCCCGGTGGCTACGGCTACCCCCCGGCCGGTGCCCCTCCGATGCCCGCGGCCCCGCCGCCCGGCATGAACCGTCCGCCCGCCGCGGGCCGCCCCGCGGGCGGCGCGGGGCCGCTGCCCGGCGCCGGCGCCCAGGTGCGCCGCTGGATCGAGATCAACGGCACCCGCCACCAGATCTCCCGCCCGACGCTGGTGCTGGGCCGCAGCACCGAGGCCGACGTGCGGATCGACGACCCCGGCGTATCGCGCCGACACTGCGAGATCCGGACCGGAACGCCCTCGACGATCCAGGATCTCGGGTCCACCAACGGCATCGTGGTGGACGGGCAGCACACCACCCGCGCTACGCTCCGCGACGGCTCGCGGATCGTCGTGGGCAGTACCACCATCGTTTACCGGCAAGCCGAAGGGTGAAGCGGGGGCAATGTCAGAGCTGACCCTCACGGTCATGCGGTTGGGTTTCCTCGCCGTACTGTGGCTGTTCGTCATCGTGGCCGTCCAGGTCATCCGTAGCGACCTCTTCGGTACGCGCGTCACGCAGCGCGGTTCGCGCCGCGAGGCCGCGCGTCCGCAGGCGGCCGCCCGCCAGCAGAGCGCGGCACCGCCGCCCCAGCGCCAGCAGCCGTCCGGCCGCCAGCGCCGCGGGGCGCCGACCAAGCTGGTCGTCTCCGAGGGCACCCTCACGGGCACCACGGTCGCCCTCCAGGGCCAGACCATCACCCTGGGCCGGGCGCACGACTCCACAATCGTCCTGGACGACGACTACGCGTCCAGCAGGCATGCCAGGATCTACCCGGACCGTGACGGCCAGTGGATCGTCGAGGATCTCGGGTCCACCAACGGCACGTATCTCGACCGGACCCGACTCACCACCCCGACACCGATTCCGCTGGGCGCGCCGATCCGCATCGGCAAGACCGTCATCGAGCTGCGGAAGTAGTACGACAATGAGCGAGCGGAGCGAGCGAGCCGCAGCGGTGCCCACAGGTGACCGGCACAGGCTCCCGACCGGAGGGTGGGCAGTGTGGCTCGAGACCGGCTGTACCCGGAGGCAGAGTCAACAGGGCAGGTGCGCATGAGTCTGTCACTGCGTTTCGCCGCCGGATCCCACAAGGGCATGATCCGCGAGGGCAACGAGGACTCCGGGTACGCCGGTCCCCGCCTGCTCGCGATCGCCGACGGCATGGGCGGCCAGGCCGCCGGTGAGGTCGCCTCCTCCGAGGTGATCTCCACGCTCGTCACGCTGGACGACGACGTGCCCGGCTCGGACATCCTCACCTCGCTCGGTACGGCGGTGCAGCGCGCCAACGACCAGCTGCGGGTGATGGTCGAGGAGGACCCGCAGCTCGAGGGCATGGGCACCACCCTGACCGCCCTGCTGTGGACGGGGCAG
This sequence comes from Streptomyces ficellus, assembly GCF_009739905.1. Lineage (NCBI taxonomy): Bacteria > Bacillati > Actinomycetota > Actinomycetes > Kitasatosporales > Streptomycetaceae > Streptomyces > Streptomyces ficellus. Next base: position 3,596,385 of record NZ_CP034279.1, read on the forward strand.
CGCCTCGGCCTGGTCCACGTCGGCGACTCCCGCGCGTACCTGCTGCGGGACGGCGTCCTGACGCAGATCACCCAGGACCACACGTGGGTGCAGCGCCTCGTCGACGAGGGCCGCATCACCGAGGAGGAGGCCACGACCCACCCGCAGCGCTCCCTGCTGATGCGCGCGCTGGGCAGTGGCGACCACGTCGAGCCGGACCTCTCCATCCGCGAGGTGCGGGCCGGCGACCGGTACCTGATCTGCTCGGACGGCCTGTCCGGCGTCGTCTCCCACCAGACGATGGAGGAGACGCTCGCCAGCTACCAGGGCCCCCAGGAGACGGTCCAGGACCTGATCCAGCTCGCGCTGCGCGGCGGCGGCCCCGACAACATCACGGTGATCGTCGCCGACGTCCTCGACGTCGACGGCGGTGACACCCTGGCCGGTCAGCTCAGCGACACCCCGGTCATCGTGGGCGCGGTCGCCGAGAACCAGCAGCAGCTGAACGACGGCGGAGCGATGGAGACCCCGGCGGGCCGCGCCGCGGGCCTCGGCCGCCAGGCACCGCAGCCGCCCGGCGGCGGCTTCGGCCCGCCCGGCAGCGGGGACGACCTCGGGTACGGCGGCATGCCGCCCGAGGGCAGCTTCGGCGCGTACGGCGACGAGGACTTCACCAAGCCGCGGCGCGGCGGCCGGAAGTGGCTGAAGAGATCGTTCTTCCTGGTGCTCGCCCTGGCCGTGCTCGGCGGCGCCTCCTACGGCGGCTACCGGTGGACGCAGACGCAGTACTACGTCGGCACCAAGGACGACCATGTCGCCCTGTACCGCGGCATCAGCCAGGACCTGGCGTGGGTCTCGCTCTCGGAGGTCGAGAAGGACCACCCCGAGATCGAACTCAAGTACCTCCCCGACTACCAGCGCAAGCAGGTCGAGGAGACCATCGCCGGCGGCAACCTCGGCAAGGCCCAGGACAAGATCGAGGAGCTCGCCACCCAGGCCTCCGCCTGCAAGAAGCAGGAGCAGCGCCAGGCGGCGGACGACCGGCTGCCCGCCGCGCCTCCCGGTGAGGGCCAGGCCGGCGGCACGACCGGCCTGCCGACCGAGCCCAAGCCCAAGCCGTCCACCAGCACCGCAGCCACTCCGACTCCGGGCCCCACCCTCTCGGAGGAGGAGCAGAAGCTGGCCTCGAACTGCGGAAAGCAGTAAGCACCCGTAGGGGGGCCTTTCACCACCATGAGCGTTGTCACCAACACGACCACCATCGGCGCGATCGATCTGCCGAGCCGCCGGAACACCGAGCTGGCGTTGCTCGGCTTCGCCGTCGCCATCCCGGTCTTCGCATACCTGAACGTGGGCCTCGCCCTGGACGGCAAGGTCCCGGCGGGCATGCTCGGGTACGGCGTCGGGCTGGGCCTGCTGGCCGGCATCGCGCACCTGCTGGTGCGGAGGTTCGCCAAGTACGCCGACCCGATCCTGCTGCCGCTGGCCACCCTGCTGAACGGCCTGGGCCTGGTGCTGATCTGGCGGCTGGACCAGTCGCCGCGGGTGATCGCCAAGTCGATGGCCCAGTTCGGCAGTTACAGCCCGGACGCGCCCAAGCAGCTGATGTACTCGGCGATCGGCGTCGCGCTGTTCCTGCTGGTGCTGATCTTTCTGAAGGACCACCGCGTCCTCCAGCGCTACACGTACATCTCCATGGTGGTGGCGGTCATCCTGCTGCTGCTCCCCCTGGTGCCGGGCCTCGGCTCGGACGTCTTCGGCGCCAAGATCTGGATCAAGGTCGGGCCGTTCTCCATCCAGCCCGGTGAGTTCGCGAAGATCGTGATCGCGGTCTTCTTCTCCGGCTACCTGATGGTGAAGCGGGACGCGCTCGCGCTGGCCAGCCGCCGTTTCATGGGGCTGTACCTGCCCCGTGGCCGCGACCTCGGCCCGATCCTCACCATCTGGGCCGTCAGCCTCCTCATCCTGGTCTTCGAGAACGACCTCGGTACGTCGATGTTGTTCTTCGGCATGTTCGTGATCATGCTGTACGTGGCGACCGAGCGGACCAGCTGGATCATCATGGGTCTGCTGATGGCGGTGGGCGGCGCGGTGGTCGTCGGCTCGACCGCCAGCCACGTCAAGTCCCGCGTGGCCGCCTGGCTCGACCCCTTCGAGTGCCTCAAGACCGCACCCGAGGGCTCGAACATGATCCAGGCCTGTGACCAGATGACCCAGGTGCTGATGTCCTTCGGCTCCGGCGGCACGCTCGGCACCGGCCTCGGGCAGGGCAACTCCGACCTGGTCGGCTTCGCCGCCAACTCCGACTTCATCTTCGCCACCGTCGGCGAGGAGCTGGGCCTGGCCGGCGTCATGGCCTTCCTGCTCCTGTACGGCCTGATCGTCGAGCGGGGCCTGCGCACCGCGCTCGCCGCCCGCGACCCGTTCGGCAAGCTGCTCGCGACCGGCCTGTCCGGGGCGTTCGGCCTCCAGATCTTCGTCGTCGCCGGCGGCGTCATGGGCCTCATCCCGCTGACCGGCATGACCATGCCGTTCCTCGCGTACGGCGGTTCCTCCGTGATCGCCAACTGGGCCCTGATCGCGATCCTGCTGCGGATCAGCGACACCGCCCGCCGTCCCGCGCCGGCGCCCGCCCCGTCCCCCGACGCCGAGATGACCCAGGTGGTCCGACCGTGAACAAGCCCCTGCGCCATATCGCGATCTTCTGCGGCCTGCTGGTGCTCGCCCTGCTCATCCGGGACAACTGGATCCAGTACGTCCGCGCCGACGAGCTGAGCACCCACTCCAGCAACCGCCGGGTCACCATCGAGCGGTACGCCAGCGTCCGCGGCAACATCATCGTGGACGGCAAGCCGATCACCGGCTCGGTCGACTCCAAGGACCCGACGTACAAGTACAAGCGCACCTACACCAACGGCCCCATGTGGGCCCCGGTCACCGGGTACGCCTCGCAGGCGTTCGACGCCAACCAGCTCGAGAAGCTGAACGACGGCATCCTCACCGGCAACGACGACCGGCTGTTCTTCGACCGCACCCTGTCGATGTTCACGGGTGACAAGAAGAAGGGCGGCGACGTCGTCACCACCCTGAACGGCGCCGCCCAGAAGGCCGCCTTCGAGGGCCTCGGCGACAAGAAGGGCGCCGTCGCCGCCATCGAGCCGTCGACCGGCAAGATCCTGGCGCTGGCGTCGACCCCGTCGTACGACCCGTCCTCCTTCGCCGGCTACCACGACAAGGACGCGAAGGCCTGGCAGGCGCTGGAGAAGGACAAGGACAAGCCGAAGCTGAACCGCGCGCTGCGCGAGATCTACCCGCCCGGCTCCACCTTCAAGGTGCTGACGGCCGCCGCTGCGCTGGAGAACGGCAAGGTCACGGACATCAACGCGGCGACCGACACCCCCGAGCCGTACCTCCTGCCCGACACCAGGGTCGCGATGAAGAACCACGCCCGGGGCTGTGAGAACGCCACGCTGAAGTACGCGATGGAGGTCTCCTGCAACTCGGTCTTCGCCAAGCTGGGCCATGAGGTCGGCCGCGACAAGATGGTCGAGATGGCGGAGAAGTTCGGCTTCAACAACGCCGAGATCGACACCCCGGTCCGCGCGGCCACGTCCGTCTACGACAAGAAGATGGACCGCCCGGGGAACGCGCTCTCCTCCATCGGCCAGTTCAACACCAACGCCACTCCCCTCCAGATGGCCATGGTCACCGCGGCCATCGCCAACGACGGCAAGCTGATGAAGCCGTACATGGTGGACGAGCTGCGCTCCCCGGACCTCGACATCCTGGAGAAGCACGAGCCGGAGGAGATGAGCCGGCCGATGTCGCCCAAGACCGCCCAGCTCGTCCAGGAAATGATGGAGAGCGTCGTCAACAGCCAGGTCGGCACCGGCGGCAAGGCGAAGATCGACGGTGCGACGGTCGGCGGCAAGACCGGAACCGCCCAGCACGGCGAGCTGAACAAGGCCCGCCCGTACGCCTGGTTCATCTCCTACGCCAAGACGGACAACGGCTCGCCGGTCGCGGTCGCGGTGATCGTCGAGGACTCCAAGGCGACCCGTGACGACATCAGCGGTGGCGGCCTCGCCGGGCCGATCGCCCGCGATGTGATGAAGGCGGTACTCGACAGCAAGAAGTGACGAGCGAGCCGCGGCCACGTCTGAGCGCCGGTGTGTACCGGTCCCGTATCAGGTAGTGGTCGCGGTCCGATCGACTTCCCGTGGCCGGTAGCGTATGCGCGAACAGCACACCGCCGGACCACACGCGGGTGCGGTCGGGACTGACGGAGAGGGCTGGAACAGTTATGGAAGAGCCGCGTCGCCTCGGCGGCCGGTACGAGCTGGGCTCGGTGCTCGGCCGCGGTGGCATGGCGGAGGTCTACCTCGCCCACGACACCCGGCTCGGCCGCACCGTCGCCGTGAAGACGCTGCGGGCCGACCTCGCCCGTGACCCGTCCTTCCAGGCCCGGTTCCGCCGTGAGGCCCAGTCGGCCGCCTCGCTCAACCACCCGGCGATCGTCGCGGTCTACGACACCGGCGAGGACTACGTCGACAACATCTCCATCCCGTACATCGTGATGGAGTACGTCGACGGTTCCACGCTGCGTGAGCTGCTGCACTCGGGGCGCAAGCTGCTGCCCGAGCGCACGCTGGAGATGACCGTCGGCATCCTCCAGGCCCTGGAGTACTCGCACCGGGCCGGCATCGTCCACCGCGACATCAAGCCGGCGAACGTCATGCTGACCCGCACCGGCCAGGTCAAGGTCATGGACTTCGGCATCGCCCGCGCGATGGGCGACTCCGGGATGACCATGACGCAGACGGCGGCCGTGATCGGCACCGCCCAGTACCTCTCCCCGGAGCAGGCGAAGGGCGAGCAGGTCGACGCCCGGTCCGACCTGTACTCCACCGGCTGCCTGCTGTACGAGCTGCTCACCGTCCGCCCGCCGTTCGTGGGCGACAGCCCCGTCGCGGTGGCATACCAGCACGTCCGCGAGGAACCGCAGCCGCCCAGCAACTTCGACGCCGAGATCACGCCCGAGATGGACGCCATCGTCCTGAAGGCGCTGGTCAAGGACCCGGACTACCGCTACCAGTCGGCCGACGAGATGCGCGCCGACATCGAGGCGTGCCTCGACGGCCAGCCGGTCGCCGCGACCGCGGCGATGGGCGCGGCCGGATACGGCGGCTACGGCCCCGACGACCAGCCGACCACGGCGATGCGCCCGGCCGACCCGGCGGGGCAGACGTCGATGCTGCCGCCGGTGAACCCGGACGACGGCGGCTACGGCTACGACGACCGCCCCGACCGCCGCCGCCAGGGCAAGTCGAACGTGTCCACGATCCTGCTGATCCTGGCCGGCATCCTGGTGCTGGTCGGCGCGATCCTGATCGGCAAGGCCGTCTTCGACAACGAGGGCGGCGGCGGCTCGGACACGATCAACGTGCCCGCGGTCGTCGGCAAGCCCTTCCCGGAGGCCGAGCGGACGGTGGAGGCCGCCGGGCTGAAGATCGCCCGGGGCGGCACCGACGCCTGCGGCCAGCCGAAGGGCGCGATCTGCAGCCAGTCGCCCGAGTCCGGTTCCCTGCAGAAGGGCGAGACCGTCACGGTCGTCGTCTCCGAGGGGGCCGCGAAGGTCGAGGTGCCGGACGTCACGGAGAAGTCCGAGGACAGCGCCCGCAAGGCGCTGGAGGAGAAGGGCTTCGCGGTCAAGGTCGACTACAAGGAGTCCGACTCGCAGCCCGGCGAGGTCCTGGAGCAGTCCCCGACGGGCGGCACGCAGGCCGAGAAGGGCGCGAAGGTCACCATCACGGTGTCCAAGCAGGGCGAGCAGGACGTCCCGCCGGTCACCGGCAAGCCCTTCGAGGACGCGAAGTCCCAGCTCGAGACGCTCGGCTTCGTGGTCAAGCGGGAGGACGTCGACTCCGACCAGCCCGCGAACACCGTGGTCGAGCAGAGCCCGCAGGGCGGCAAGGCCCCCAAGGGCAGCGACGTCACCCTCAAGGTCTCCAAGGGCCCGCAGCAGCAGCAGGTCCCGGTGCCCGAGGTGCGGCTCCAGCAGCTCGGCCAGGCCAAGCAGACGCTGGCGGGCAGCGGCTTCACCAACATCCAGGTCGCCCCGGGCTGCCCGGCCGACGACGCGGCGCTCGTCGCCAATAGCGACCCGCAGCCCGGTACGCAGGCCGACCCGGCGACCACGACCGTCACCCTGACGACCGTGGGCTGCCAGGGCGGCGGCCAGAACGGCGGCCAGAACGGCGGCAACGGGAACAACGGCGACAACGCCGGTGACAACGACGGCGGGTTCTTCGGGGGCCCGTCGGGCATCACCTTCCGCGAGCAGGACTGACCGGTCCCGCGGCGGAGCGGCACCAGGCACCACGCACCACGCACCACGCACCACGTACGGGAAAGCCCCGGCCCCCCTCACCGGGTGCCGGGGCTTCTCCGTGGTCCGGGCTAGCGCAGCTCGGGCGGGGGCGTCCGCGCGCTGTCGACCTTCTCCGTACGCTCCAGCTCCCCCCACACCACGTAGCGGTAGTCGGAGGTGTAGATCGGGGTGCAGGTGGTGAGCGTGATGTAGCGGCCCGGCTTGGTCCTGCCCGACTCCTTGGGCACCGGCTGGAGGACGTCCACGTTGAACTTCGAGGTCTCCGGCAGCGTCTTGTAGACCTTGTAGACGTACCAGGTGTCCTTGCTCTCGAAGACGATCGAGTCGCCGTTCTTGAGCTTGTGGATGTCGTGGAACTTCGCCCCGTGCCCGTCCCGGTGCGCGGCGAGCGAGAAGTTGCCCTGCTTGTCGGAGGGGAGGGCGGACTTGACGGGGGCGGTGTAGTACCCGGCGACGCCGTTGTTGAGCGTCTTGGGATCGGTGCCCTTCTTGACCAGCACCTCGCCGTTCTTCATCGCCGGTACGTGGAGGAAGCCGATGCCGTCCTTGGTGTCGAGGGCGCCCGGGGCGGACGACGCCCACTGGTCGCGCACCTCGTGCCCCTGCTTGTCGGCCTCGCGGTCGGCCAGCACGTTCGTCCACCACAGGGAGTAGACGACGAAGAGGCCCATGAGCACCCCGGCTGTGATCAGCAGTTCGCCGAAGACGCTGATGACGCCGGCGATCCGGCTGCGCGCACGTGCCACTACATCTGTCCCGTCTGGAGGTCGAAGCCAGGCCGCCCTAGCCTACGAGCGCGTCCGGTTTCCCCTTGCTGCGCGGGCGTTCGTCGACCATCTTGCCCCACACGATCATCCGGTACGTACTGGTGAACTCGGGCGTGCAGGTCGTGAGCGTGATGTACCGGCCGGGCCGGGTGAAGCCGGAGCCCTGCGGCACCGGCTGGATCACCGAGACGTTCGAGGGCGGCGTCTGCGGCAGGATGCTCGCCATCTCGTACGTGTAGTAGGCGTCCTGGGTCTCCACGACGATCGGGTCGCCCGGCGTGAGCTGGTTGATGTAGCGGAACGGCTCGCCGTGGGTGTTGCGGTGCCCGGCGACCGCGAAGTTGCCCTGCTTGTCGGAGGGCATGGCCGTCTTGAGCTGCCCCTCCGCGTAGTGCCCGACCATGCCGCGGTCGAGGACCTTCTTCTTGTTGATGCCCTCGGCGATGGGCACGACGACGTCCAGCTTCGGGATGTACATGATCGCGAAGCCCTGGCCCGGCTCGAACGCGTCCGGCTTGCGGCCCTCCGCCCAGGCGTCCTCGATGCCCTGCTTGGCCTGGTCGGCCTCGAAGCCGGCGCGGATGTTGGTCCACCACAGCTGGTAGGTGACGAAGAGCAGCATCACGACGCCGAAGGTGATGAACACCTCGCCGACGACCCGGCTGGCGACCACGCCGACGCTGTCCTTGCGGGCCCGGGCGGCGCGGCGGGCCTCTACGCGCGTCAGGGGCCTGCCGGGGTCCTGGGCCGACGAAACCGGGGCGGCGGGCGGCGAGGAGCCCTTACGGCGGCGCCCACGGCCCTTGGCGGCCCTGCGCCGCTCGGCCCGGCCACCGGTGGGCCGCTCCGGCGCGGGGCTGGCGGGACCGTCGGGGTCGGCGGGACCGGCCGGGGTAGGCGCTATTCGCCGGGTGTCCTCCGTACGGAGGGCCATCGTCTCGTCGTCCGGTACGCGACCGGGGGCGTAGCCGGGATCGGGGGCCCAGGTGTCGGCGTAGGGCTGCGCGTAGGGGCCCTCGGGCACGGGCTCCGGAAACGGTGGTTCCGGAAGCGGTGATTCCGGATGGTTCGCCGCCCGGAACCACGGCGAACCGTGCTCGTGCTCCGGGCGGGCGTGCGTCACGCGACGGCCTTGCCCACCACCGGCGCGAGCCCTGCCGACCGGCCCACGGCACCGGTGTCGCCGCACTGCTCCAGCCAGTTGGCCAGCATCAGGTGTCCGTGCTCGGTGAGCACCGACTCGGGGTGGAACTGCACGCCCTCGACGGCGAGGTCGCGGTGCCGGAGCCCCATGATGATGCCGTCCTCGGTCCGCGCCGTGACCTCCAGGACGTCCGGCAGCTCGGCGGGCTCGGCGGCCAGCGAGTGGTACCGGGTCGCGGTGAACGGCGACGGCAGCCCGGCGAAGACGCCCCGCCCCTCGTGCACCACCGGCGAGGTCTTGCCGTGCAGCAGCTCGGGCGCGCGGTCGACGACGCCCCCGTACGCCACCGCCATGGACTGCATGCCGAGGCAGACGCCGAAGACGGGGATTCCGGTGCCGGCGCAGTGGCGGACCATGTCGACGCAGACGCCGGCCTCCTCGGGGGTGCCGGGGCCGGGCGAGAGCAGGACGCCGTCGAAGCCCTCCTGGGCGTGGCGCAGCTCGACCTCGTCATTGCGCCGGACCTCGCACTCCGCGCCCAGCTGGTACAGGTACTGGACGAGGTTGAAGACGAAGCTGTCGTAGTTGTCGACGACGAGAATGCGCGCGCTCACTGGCCGTCCACCGTCACATCGTTGAACGGAAGCAGAGGTTCCGCCCAGGGGAACACGTACTGGAAGAGCACGTAGACGACCGCGAGGACCAGCACGAGCGAGATCAGCGCCCGCACCCACGCGTTGCCCGGCAGATGCCGCCAGATCCAGCCGTACATGACGCCCGCCGGTCCTTTCCGTCGAATCCCCGGCCGCCGAGGCCGTCGGATGCCCTTCGATACCGCACCAGAGTACGGGGCGTTGCCCCCGGGGCGGGTCACCTGTGGAAAGCCGGGGGCTTGCCCTGCGTCACAGGCCGGGTGCCCTCCAGCCGCGCCCAGGCGATCAGGCGGTGGCTGCTGCCCCACTCCGGATCGCAGGTGGTGAGCGTGAGGTAGCGGCCGGGCCGGCCGAACCCCGCCTTCGCCGGGACGGGGTCGACGACGCCGGTGTCACCGGGCACCGTGCGGTACGGCTCCCTGGCGACGCGGTACGTGAACCAGGTCGTCCCGTCGTTGAGGATCACCGCGTCGCCGGGGCGCAGTGCGGGGAAGTCCTTGAAGGGGTCGCCGTACGTCCTGCGGTGCCCGGCCACCGCGAAGTTGCCCGTGCCGCCGAGCCGGGCGGTGGCGGCGTAGTGCCCGAGGCCCTTCTTGAGGGTCGCGGCCGCGGTGCCCTGGAGGACGGGCCAGTCCCAGTCCGCGCCGAAGCGGGGGACGTACATGACCGCGAAGGGTTCGCCGTCCTCGTACGGCGGGGCCTCGTACGGCGGGGACTCGTACGGCGGGGCCTCGTACGGCGGGGCCGGGGCGGGTGTGCCGGCTGCCTGCCGGGGCGGCACGGGCGACAGGGGCGCGTCGGCCCACCGCCGCTCCAGGGCGCCGATCTCGCCGGCGGTCGCGCCCCCGGCCTGGACTCCGGTCCAGTGGACGACGTAGACCACGAACAGCACGATGACGGTGCCGGCGGTGATGCACAGTTCGCTGAGGCTCCTGACGACCAGCCGCACGGGACCCTCCCCGGTGCTCCCTAACGGACGGGCTGCGCGTAGTGGAGGTCCACTGTGCCCGAGTAGCCCGGGAGAGTCACCGCGTCGTGGTCGTCGACTTTCCAGCCGAGCCCGTACGCCTTCACGTACAGCAGGTAGTTCTGGATGGCGGGGGAGTCGTCGAGGGCCCGCTGGAGCTTTCCGGTGTCACCTACGGCGGTGATCCGGTAGGGCGGGGAGTAGACCCGGCCCTGGAGGATCAGGGTGTTGCCCACGCAGCGCACCGCGCTGGTGGAGATCAGCCGCTGGTCCATGACGCGGATGCCCTTGGCGCCGCCCTTCCACAGGGCGTTGACCACGGCCTGGAGGTCCTGCTGGTGGATGACCAGGTCGTTGGCCTGCGGCTCGGGGTAGCCGGGGGCCGCCTGGGCGCCGGGCGGGGCGTCGTTGAGCGTCACGGTGAGGCCCTGGCCGGCGACCTTGGTGGTGCCGGCGGCCTTCTCCAGGGCGCCCAGCTTGGCGTCCTCGGCCTCGGTGGAACCGTCGTCGCGGCGGGCGAGGGCGTCCACCTCGCCGCGTACGGTCGCGGTCGTCTCGTCGAGCTCGGCGTTCTTGTGGCTGCGCTCGCGGATGAGGTCGGAGAGCTTCAGCAGCGAGGCGTCCGTACGGATGTTGGTGCCCTTGGCGGTGTTGAAGCTGGTCACGAAGATCAGGCCGGCCAGGGCGAAGACGGCAGCGGTGAGCAACCGGACCGGCCGCCAGTTCCTGCGCCCGGCCGGCTCTTCGGGAGAGCCGGCGGAATTGCTCAACGTACCCTTATCTCCTTCAGTGCCGCGGAAGCACTACGCTAACGGACGCCCGGGTGAGGCAGTGGTCCCCCTTCACCTCGACCCCGGCGACCAGCCACAAAGCCACAGTTCCCTGCGCGGTCACGCAGCGCATCGACAGGAGAGTCCCTCGTGCCGAAGTCACGTATCCGCAAGAAGGCCGACTTCACGCCCCCGCCGTCCGCGAAGCAGGCGACCAACATCAAGCTGACCAGCCGCAGCTGGGTCGCTCCGGTGATGCTGGCCCTGTTCGCCATCGGGCTCGCCTGGATCGTGGTCTTCTACGTCACCGACGGCTCCCTGCCCGTCGAGTCGTTCGGGAACCTGAACATCGTGGTCGGCTTCGGCTTCATCGCGGCGGGCTTCGGCGTCTCGACGCAGTGGAAGTAGCCACGGAGTAGCACCCCGTCCGCTCCCTCCCGTCAAGCCTTGCCCTGAGTTATCCACAGCGTTGTGCACAGCGAGTGGAAAAGGTCAGACGATCTGTGGATAACTTGCATCGGGTTGACGCCGATGTGACTGCGTACGCCCATCCGCACGGACGGAAGCGCCCCTCACCTTCCTGAGAAAACCGCAGGTCAGAGGCGAGGGGCACAGACGTTCCCCACACGATGCGCAAGATCGAACACATGCTGTGGACAACGGTGGGGACAATCATCGCCTCCCACGCGCTCAGCTGAGCGCGACCGTCCTCAGAACCACGGTCACCAGGGACAGGGCGAAGACCAGCGAACAGGCCGTCCACTGCAGCAGGGCACGCCGCTCCCGCGCTCCGCCGACCATGGCGTACGCGATGATCACGCCGGCGACGAGCCCGCCGATGTGCGCCTCCCAGGCGATGCCGTCCCGCGCGAAGGTGATCACGAGGTTGAACGCCACCAGCGCCAGGATGGGCCGCAGGTCGCGCTTGAGCCGTCGCATGAGCACGACGCTGGCGCCGAGCAGGCCGTAGATGGCGCCCGAAGCGCCCAGCGACCCCTGGTTCTCCGCCGCGATCAGGTAGGTCAGCGCGCTGCCGGCGAGACCCGACAGCAGGTAGAGCGTCAGGTACCTGACCCGCCCCAGCTCCTCCTCCAGCGTGCCGCCGAGCAGCCACAGCAGCAGCATGTTGCCGGCGATGTGCCAGATCTCCTGGTGCAGGAACACCGAGGTCGCCAGCCGGTACCACTCGCCGTCCGCCACCCCGACCACCCGGTGCAGATCCGAGTCGAAGGCGAACCCGATGAGCACCATCTCGTCGATCAGGGCCGGGCTGATCTGCCCGAGGACGAAGACCAGCACGTTGAGGCCGATGAGCGCGTTGGTGACCAGGTGCGGGTGCCCGGCCGTGATCCGGCCGCCCGCGATCGTGCGCGGCTGGTTGGCCGTGCGCGAGTGCCCGGTGCCGGAACCGTCGCGCACGCACTGCGGGCACTGGAAGCCGACCGACGCGTCCACCATGCAGGCGTGACAGATGGGCCGCTCGCAGCGCGTACAACGGATACCCGTCTCCACGCCCGGATGGCGGTAGCAGTCCGGCATCTGCGCCTGCTCCATGGGATCCCCTCGTCGGCCTCGCGGGCCGTGCCCGTACGACGACACCGTACGACGACAACGCCTCGTCCATCCTTACGGACGGACGAGGCGCAAAGGTTCCCGTCGGTGGACCCGGAACCTGTCGGCCGGATCAGGCCTGGCGGGTCTCGATCACGACGGACTCGATGACCACGTCGTTGACCGGGCGGTCGGTGCGCGGGTTGGTCTGGGTGCCCGCGATCGCGTCGACGACCTTCTTGCCGGCCTCGTTGGAGACCTCGCCGAAGATCGTGTGCTTGCCGGTCAGCCACGTGGTCGGGGCCACGGTGACGAAGAACTGCGAGCCGTTGGTGCCCGGACCGGCGTTGGCCATCGCCAGCAGGTAAGGCTTGTTGAAGGAGAGCTCGGGGTGGAACTCGTCACCGAACTCGTACCCCGGGCCGCCGGTGCCGTTGCCCAGCGGGTCGCCACCCTGGATCATGAAGCCGCTGATGACACGGTGGAAGACCGTGCCGTCGTAGAGGCGGTCGGTGGACTTCTTCCCGGTCGCCGGGTGCGTCCACTCCCGCTCGCCCTGGGCGAGCTCGACGAAGTTCTTGACCGTCTTCGGCGCGTGGTCCGGGAAGAGCCGGATCTCGATGTCGCCTTGGTTGGTCTTCAGGGTGGCGTAAAGCTGCTCGGCCACGATGTGCCTTCCGTAAGTCTGCTCTGACGTCTACCGATCCTCGCACGGAAGGGCCTCCCATGAACAAAGGTGGGCCCGTCCGGGCCGAAGCGCCGCGCGACGGGGCGAACCGTGGCACCGTCGTCGACGGGCCCGGGCGAGGGCCGGGCGGGGGCCGGGCGGGCCGGGTTCACGCCCCGTTGCCCCGGATGCCCGCACACCGCATGCCGACCGTGCCTCCGGCAGGCATGATTTCAAAAAGGACGGAAAGGCGAATAGCGACCCCGCCACCGAGGAGGAGGATCCTGTGACCCGCAAGGACAGCGTGCGCGCCGCGACCAGCTCGGCGAAGGACAGCGTGCGGCACGCCGCGGAAGTGGTGGCGCCCTACGCCGGAACGGCCAAGGACACCGCAGCGCAGTACGCGCAGCACTATGCGCAGGAGGCACGTGTCAGGGTCGCGCCGAAGGTCTCGAAGGCCGCGCGGCAGGCACGTACGCAGGCGCGCTTCCAGTACGACGCGCGTGTGGCGCCGCATGTGCCGCCGAGGGTCGACGAGGCCGCGCATCGTGCCGCGGTCCGGACCCGTCAGGCAGCGCGCCAGGCGGCTGACTACACGGTGCCCCGGGTGGAGCAGGCCATCGCGGCCGCTCAGCCCGTGAAGGAGCAGGCCATCGCCCGCTCTGCCGCCGCCGTGGCCGCGATGCGCGGTCAGGTGACGGCCAAGGACATTCAGAAGATCGTGAGGAAGCACGAGCGCCGCGCGAAGGCCGGCCGGCTCGTCAAGGGTCTGGCGGTCATCGGTGTCGTCGCCGGCGGCGTCTTCGCCGCCTGGAAGTGGTGGGACAAGCAGGCCAACCCGGACTGGCTGGTCGAGCCCCCGGTCGCCACCGAGGTCGCCGAGCGCACTCCGCTGACCTCCGTCGACGGTACGGGCCCTGGATCGCTCGACCCCGAGGTGGAGGCCAAGCAGGCGGAGGCCGAGGCCGACGCCGACGCGGGCACGGACGACGAGCGTCGCTGAGGCCGGGCCTCACCGCGGACGGGCGTTGGTGAGGGCGTTGGTGAGGGCGTTGCCGAGGACGTACGGGAACGAGCGTCACCGAGAGCGCCGCTGAGGACGGGATGCACGTTCGTCGTCAGGCGGCGAGAGCGAGGTCGGTGCGGCCGACCCGGTCGATCATCCGGTCGGCCCGGTCGGCCGCACCGCTCTGTGCGGCGGCGTCGGCCGCCATGGCGGGACCGGTCACGCCGGTGACGCCGGTGCTGTCGGTGACGCCGGTGACGCCGGTGACGTCGGCCTGGTCGGAGTCGCAGGCGGCGGGAAGGTGCCGTACGGAGGGCGAGGTTCCGTGCGCCTCCGCCCGGATGCGCTGCTTGATGGTGGGCGGCAGGGACCGGGCGTAGGCGGATGCCCAGGCCCGGAGCGGGGCCGGTGTCGTCGCCCGGGACCGCTGTGCCGGGGCCCGCGTCCGTGCGCCTGAGCCGGTGTCGGGCTCCGCAGCCGGGGCGGTGGTGGCCGGGGAGGCGGACGCGGCCGCGTTCCGGGCGGCGTACACCGGAACGGCGGTCTTCGGCGTGCGCTTCACGCCGAGAGAGGTGAGGATCGCGGACAGGAGAGAGAAGAAGGCGGTCCAGAAGTGTGTGACCTTGTGCGTGACCGTGACGGCAGCCATGGCCCCTCGCTTTCGGGTTGAGCGATCTACATACCTTTCTCATGATGTGTACGCATCTCGGGAACCCGGGGAGCGACGCCACCGCTGCGCAGATCTTCTGATGAACACCACCCGTCCGGCTCAGGCCGCCGTGGGGAAGTAGCGCGTGAACGGGTCCGGGCTGACGCCCATCACCTCTCCGAAGGGCGTCGAGAGGTAGTGGATGAGGAGCCCCAGGAAGACCGTGAGCACCACCATGCCCATGGCCATCATCAACTGGCCCGGGCTGCGCCCGATGCCGAAGAAGAACAGCATGCCGACCGACAGGACCGCCCCCACGAAGATCCCGGCCCACAGCACCGGTGACAGCGTCTCCTGAGAGACCGACTCACGGCCGCGCCGGGCGTCGTCGAGCGCGCTGAGCTGCCCGAGCAGCTCCAGGGCCGTCACCTCCTGGGACGAGGTCGCATCCGGCGGTGCGGCGGCCACCGCGCGCAGTTGCCGCACCAGGCTCCAGCCGGAGTCGGCCAGGTCGCCCCCCTGCTTCATCGCCGGCCACTCCCCCTGGACCACGTGGACCGCATAGCGCTCGGCCACCGCCTCGACCTGCTTCCGCTGGCCGGGCGGCAGCCCCTCGGCGAGGACCGTCATCTGGTGCAGGGCACCCGCCTCGGTGGAGGTGTGGCTCTCCGCGTCGCCCCGCAGCTCCCACACGGACACCAGGGCCAGCCCGAGCAGCAGGGCGTACAGCAGGGCGATCATCATCGACATGTACTCGGCGACCTCCCCACCGTCCTCCGTCTCCGCCTCGGCGGGGTGGAAGTGGCGCCAGGCCACGACCGCCGCGGCGGCGACGAGCGCGGCGAGCAGCCCGAGGGCCAGCGTCCCGATCACGTGCTCCACGGCTGCTCCTCTCTGGTCGGCGGTCGGCGGTCGGCCGTCGGCGGTCGGCGGTCGGCGGGGTCGGGGGGTGTGCCTGGGTCGGGGGCTGGTGTCGCGCTACAGGCGGCGGCTCGCCAGGACGACCAGTGCCGCGGCGGGCAGGAAGAGCAGCAGCAGGAACACGGCCGGGCTGAGCGAGTCGTCCCGCCGGTACCGCCCGTCCGCCCGCGTGGTCAGGCTCCGCCCGTCGGGTGCCTCGGCGGTGCGCGAGCGGTCGCGCTGCCGTTCGGCGGGCGAGCGGTCGGTGGCCGGTGGGCGGGCGGCCGGTGGGCGGGCGGCCGGTGGGCGGGCGGCCGGTGGGCGGGCGGCCGGTGGGCGGGCGGCCGGTGGGCGGGCTCCGGCCCCCGCCGAGGCGCCCACGCCCGCGGTTCCTGGCGCTGGGCCGGGGGGCAGGAGGAGCCCGGCGTCCCCGAGGGCCGGAGCGGTTCCGGGTACGACGCCGGGGACGGCGGCACCGGGTACGGCACCGGGCGGGGCACCGGCGAGTGCGGCGGCTCCTGGTACGGCACCCGGGACGGCGCCGGGTACGGCCCCTGGTACGGCAGCGGCGAGTGCGGCGGCCGCGGCTGCGCCCGCGGCGGCGGCCGGGGTGCCCGGAGCGGCCACGAGCCCGGCGGCCGGGCCCGCGCCGGCGAGAACCCCGGCACCGGGGCCCGCAGGAGTGGCAACCGCACCGGCAGCGCCCGCCCCGGCGGCCCCGGTTGCCCCCGTAACCCCGGGTGGCCCGGCAGCACCGGCTGCCGCAGCAGGCGCACCGGCAGCGCCGACCGCACCGTCGGCTCCGGCACCACCGGCGGCTCCGGCAACACCGGCGGCACCTCCAACACCTCCACCCCCACCCGCCCCACCGGCTCCCCCGGGCGGCGGCAGCACCCGCAACGGGGGCGGCGGGGGCGCCGGGGGCGCCGGGCGCGGCCGCACCACGAACGGGGCGGCCGCCCGCGCCACGAGAGGCGGCGGCGGGACGAGCCGGGTACACGTCGGGCCCAGGGTGAACAGCCGGTCGGTGCCGCGCACTTCGGGCGTGCTGCGATACGTACCGGGCCGGAGACCGTTCAGCCGCGCGACGCACACCACGACGGCGCCGGGCGCCAGGGCCTGCGGCGGCCCCGGCCGGCCGCCGCAGTCCACGGGGTGCCGCCCCAGGACGGGGTCGACGAGCCGGGTGCCGTGGACCGTGCGGTTGCCCGGGTTGGCGATGGTGTACCGGACCACGGCGCGGGGTGCCACGGAGGCGTCGACGGTGACGGCGAGCCCGAGTGCGCCGGTCACCCCCTGGTAGCCGCCCCGGGCGGAGGCGGTGGGGCGCAGGCCCAGCGACGGAACCTCCCCGCGGGCGCGCACCGTCGCGGCGTGCCGTCCCGGAGCGGCGCTGAAGCGTGCCGTACACGTGACCGTGCTCAGCCCCCGCATCCAGAAGCCCTGTCCGCGCGGACAGCGCAGCGTGCCGCGGGGTACGGAGGGGTCGGTGACCGTGACGCGGTGCAGGTCGGCGCCGGAGCGGTTGGTGAGCCGGTACCGCATGACGACCGGGTGTCCGACCCGTACACCGATGCGTTCCGCCTGCCGCGGGGGCTTCTTGTTGACGGTGACGGACAGGACGAGCGCCGACCGGCCCGTACCGCCCGCCGCGGCCTGCGGCGGCCGGGCGACCAGCGGCCAGCCGCCCGCGTGCGCGACCAGGAGCAGGGCTCCGGCGGAAAGGAGGAGCGTTCGGGTACGGGTGCTTGGCCTGACCGCCATCCAGGAGGCCCCTTCCGGTCCTCGGTTGTGCCCGGACACCGGTCAGCGTCCGTCACCGGGGGAGGGCCGGAAAGCCGGGAGCCCCGGCGATTGCGCTGTCCGTGCGCGAGTGCACCGCGATGGCGGACGTGGGGCGGGTCCCGGCGCCGTACGCGAAAGATCCCCTGCGACGCGAAAGATCCCCTGCGACCGGCGTCGAACGGGTCACAGAGGATCTCGGGAGTGGAGCCTAGGGGAGTCGAACCCCTGACATCTGCCATGCAAAGACAGCGCTCTACCAACTGAGCTAAGGCCCCGGGCACGGCCGCCGCGCGGCACGTGTCGCAGACCAGAGTACCGGGTGCCGGGGGGTGCCCCGCAAAAGGTTTGGGACTCCCGGTGGACGACCACTCTCCGTAAGATGCTGGACGAGGTTCGCAGCAGCGAACCGAAGCGATGGGGAGACGCAATGGATGCAGCACAGCAGGAAGCGACCGCGAGAGCCAGAGAGCTTCAGCGCAGTTGGTACGGGGAGCCGTTGGGGGCGCTCTTCCGTAGGCTCATCGACGATCTGGGCCTGAACCAGGCCCGCCTCGCCGCGGTGCTCGGGCTGTCTGCTCCGATGCTGTCCCAGCTGATGAGCGGTCAGCGCGCCAAGATCGGCAACCCGGCCGTGGTGCAGCGCGTGCAGGCGCTCCAGGAGCTGGCCGGGCAGGTCGCCGACGGCAGCGTGAGCGCGGTGGAGGCCACCGACCGGATGGACGAGATCAAGAAGTCCCAGGGCGGCTCGGTCCTCACGGGCACCAGCCAGACCACGAACAGCTCCGGTGCGCCGACCGTCCGCCGCGTGGTGCGCGAGATCCAGTCGCTGCTGCGGTCGGTCTCGGCGGCCGGTGACATCATCGACGCCGCCGACTCACTCGCCCCCACCCACCCCGAACTGGCAGAGTTCCTCCGGGTGTACGGCGCCGGGCGCACCGCTGACGCGGTCGCCCACTACGAGTCGCACCAGAGCTGACCGAAGCAGAACGCCGGAACGGACAACTGGGCAGCCGGACAACCGGGCAAGCCGGGCAACTGGGAGCGGACAGCGCGATGGGTGAGGTCTTCGCTGGTCGGTACGAGCTGGTCGACCCGATCGGACGGGGTGGGGCCGGCGCGGTATGGCGTGCCTGGGACCACCGGCGACGCCGTTACGTGGCGGCGAAGGTCCTCCAGCAGAGCGACGCGCACGCCCTGCTGCGCTTCGTCCGCGAGCAGGCGCTGCGGATCGATCACCCGCACGTCCTCGCCCCGGCGAGCTGGGCCGCCGACGACGACAAGGTGCTGTTCACCATGGACCTGGTGACCGGCGGCTCGCTGGCGCACGTCATCGGCGACTACGGCCCGCTGCCGCCCCGGTTCGTCTGCACCCTGCTCGACCAGCTGCTGTCCGGACTTGCCGCGGTGCACGCGGAGGGGGTCGTGCACCGCGACATCAAGCCGGCCAACATCCTGCTGGAGGCGACCGGGACCGGGCGGCCGCACCTGCGGCTGTCCGACTTCGGCATCTCCATGCGCAAGGGCGAGCCCCGGCTGACCGAGACCAACTACGTGCTGGGCACGCCCGGTTACTTCGCGCCCGAGCAGATGCTGGGCGCGGAGCCGGACTTCCCGGCCGACCTGTTCGCGGTCGGCCTGGTCGCGCTCTACCTGCTGCAGGGTCAGAAGCCGGACTCGCGGGCGCTGATCGAGCACTTCGCGGCGCACGGCACGCCCAGTGCCCCGCAGGGCGTACCGGAGCCGTTGTGGCAGGTTCTCGCGGGGCTGCTCCAGCCCGACCCGGGTGCCCGGTTCCGTACGGCCACGGGCGCGCGGAAGGCGCTGACGTCCGCGGTCGAGATGCTGCCCGCCCCGGCGGGTGACGAGGAGCCGGTCGAGGTCTTCGACCAGATCGGCCCCCTGCCGTCCGGCTTCGGCCCCGACGGCCCGCAGAACCCCGCCGCCGGCCCGACCACGTCCGCGTCACCGACCCCCGCGGCTCCGCCGAACCAAGCGACTTCGGCGGACCACGCGGCTTCGACGGACCACACGGCTCCGCCGGGCCCGTCCGAGTCGGAGTCGGGCGATTTCCACCTGGCCCCGCCGCCGCAGCCCGCGCCGCCGCAGCCCGCCGCACCACTGCCCGCCGCACCACTGCCCCGCGCACCGGAGCAGCCCGCACCGCACCCCGTCGCCGGGCCCGCGCCCCAGGCCCCGGCGCCCTTCGCCCCTTCGTTCCCAGCCGCACCCACCGGCGCCCCGGGCAGCGCCATCTCCCCCGGCCCCGCCTCTGATCCCGCCCCCGGCTCCGCCTCCGGTCCCACCGCGCCCGTGCCCCCGCACGCGGCCGCCCCGCACCAGGCCGCAGCGCCGCCGCACTTCCCGTACGAACGGACCGCCCCGGTACCGCAGGCGCCCGCCGCCACGCTCCCGTACACCGGCCACGCCCCGCAGGTCCCCGGTTCGTCCGGGCAGCCTGCGCGTGAGCGACCGCCGGGGCCGCCCGCGAAGGTGGCGGTTCCCGTACTGGTGGTGGCCCTGATCTGCTTCGCGGTCGGGTTCTGGGCACTCGCCCAGGCGTGACCGGGCCGTTCGCCACCCGGCCGCCCCGCGCTCACCAGGACGTCGGCGGCCCGAACTGCGGCGGTCCCGCGCTCCCCGCGTCCGGCCGGGCCGTACGGGCCGCTCGTCTCCGGGCCAGCAGTGCCCACGCGCCCAGTCCGAGCAGCAGCACCGAGCCGGCTCCGATCCCGGTGGCGGCGACGAGCTTCATCGTGCCGCTCCGCTCCGCCTCCGGGCCGCTCTGGCCGTTCGCCGCCGCCTCCTCGTCCGCCGCCGACACGTCGAAGATGCCCGCGGGTCCGTCGTAGGCCGGGGCAGGAGCCGCATCGCCCCTGACGGTGACCCGCAGCGTCAGCCCGTACGGCTTCTTCCCGAACTCCTCGGCGACCTTCGGGTTCAGGCTGACGCGCAGGTAGTACCAGCCCGCGAAGCGCGCGTTGCTGAACTGGGCGCGGTAGTCGTACCGGTTCTCGTACTTCACCGGCGGCATCGGGTCGAGGTCCACGGATTTCTGGTCACCGTCGTAGAGGACCGAGTCCGCGCTGTTCACCACGCCCTGCATCGGGTTGAACATCGTCACGGCCAGGGCGCCGCCCACCGAGCCGCTGCCGGGCGAGCTGCCGAGGTCGGCGCTGGCGAAGAGCTGTTGGCCCCAGTCCACCGGCACCCGGTAGAAGCGCGACTGGCCGGGCTCGATGTGGTCCGTCCACTCGCCCGTGGTGAGCCCGGTCGCGTCGGAGAAGCTCGCCCCGCCCGTGCGCTCCCGCGACCCGCCGGCCGGCGCCGGGGGAGAGGCGCTGGGCCAGTTCTCGGGCGCCGCCGTCGGGCCCTCCGTCTTCAGTCCGGGCTCCAGCTCGTGCCGGATCTCCAGGTCCCACGCGTCGGCGGTGGAACCGGCGTCGCTCTCCCGCTCGATGACGGCGTAGTAGGGGCCGGCCTCCTGGCAGGTCGAGCCGTCCCGCTTCATCGTGCGGTACGCGAAGGCCGCGAGCGGCCGGGGGAAGTCGGCGGAACCGAAACGGGCGTCGTTGGAGCCGCAGTCGATGCCGTTCCGGTCCTGGACGGACACCTTCAGCCGGTCGGACGTGGCCACCTTGCTGCCGGGCTTCGGTACGGCGACGGCGGAGACGTACGCGTTGCTCTTCGCGTCGAGGTCCAGCCGGTAGACCAGCTCACTGCCGCTTTTGAGGGCGTCCTTGTACGTCTCTCCCGCGGTGAGCCGGGGCGCGTCACTGGTGCCGGCCGCGCCCCGGATCGGCGTGATGCCCTCGGCGAAGGCGTACGCGCCGGGCCCCCCGGACGAGTCGGTCGCCCCGGCCGCGCCCGGCGCCACCGCCCACGCCCGGCCCGGAAGTACCGCCGTCACGCACACCGCCACCAGTACGGCCCTCGCGACTGCCGGCACCGCCGATGCGACTGCCGGCACCGCCGATGCGACTGCCGGCACCGCCGGTGCGGCCGGTGCCGTCGGGGCCCGCCGGCCACCCCTCCGCCTCATCACGCGCTTCCCCTCGTCCACTCCATGGCCGCCCCGCCCCGCGCCGGTCCCCTCGGTGAGCGACCGCGATGCCGGTCCATCCTGCCCCGCCCGTCCCGCCGCTGTCTGCGGGGACGACCGGATCGTCCCGGTTGTCCGTCGGCGGTCCCGGCCCGCCACCCGTCGATTCGCTATCGCAAGCCAGCTATTCACACACGTGAACTCAAGGGGCGGGCGGACGGCAAGGGGCGCTAGGGGCGCTTGGGGCGCTTGGGGCGCTAGGGGCGCTAGGGGCGCACAGCAATGGGCCCCGGCCGCTTTTCAGCGGCCGGGGCCCATTCGCGATCTGCTTGCGTGCGACTCACACACCGGAACCTGCGGGCACGGAGTCGGTCGCCTCCGTCCACAGATCCTGCTCGGCGCGGTCCGCCTGGATCTGGCGGTACACGAGGAGCCCGCCGATGGCGGCCAGTGCGACCAGGAGAAGCTTCTTCACCGCGCGACCTCGTCTTTCCTTGACGTCGGAGACCTTCTGGCGCCCGACTATACACACCGACCGATACCGATCGGTGACCTACGTCCGTCCAGCCGACCCACCCGGTCCACCCGGCCCGCCCGCCCCACCACCGCGACCCGCGAACCCACCGCGCACACAAGCGACGGCACACAAAGCGATCGGCCCGGGCGGAGAATCTCCGTCCGGGCCGATCGTCACTGTGGGGCTAACAGGATTTGAACCTGTGGCCTCATCCTTATCAGGGATGCGCTCTAACCAACTGAGCTATAGCCCCTCCGCGCTGCGCGCTGACCTCTGAAGATTAGCGCACGGAGCGGCGTCTTCCCAAATCCGCTACTCGTCCTCGGCCAGCGTCAGCTCGACGCCACCCACGAAGCCGGCGGACAGGTTGTAGATGAAGGCGCCCAGCGTCGCGAGGGCCGTGGCGAGCACCACGTCGATCACCGCGATCACCGAGGTGAAGAGCAGGACGCGCGGCAGCGACAGGAACGACTGGAGGTCGAAGCCGTTGCTCTCGTTGGAGCCGGTGGCCTCGCTGATCGTGCCGCCGACGGTCGAGAAGACGCCCATCGCGTCCATGACCATCCACAGCACCGCCGCCGCCACCACCGTGCAGATGCCCAGCGCGATGGAGAGCAGGAAGCTGACCTTCATCACCGACCACGGGTCGGCCTTGGCCACCCGCAGCCGCGCCTTGCGCGTCCGGGGCGTGGTCTTCGCGCCCGTACGCGGCCGGCGGACCGTTCCGCCGGACGTGCCGCCCGTGGTCCCGCCGCCCGCCGCGGCACCCGCCGTACCGCCGCTCTGCGCGGCGTACGCCTGCGGCGGGTGGTACGGCTGCGCCGTCTGCTGCCCGGATACGGGCCGCTCGGCGGGCAGTGGGCCGTCCTCGTACGTGGTCACCGCACCCCCCTGGGAGTCCGTGGCAGGGCCACGGGCACCGTTCGTTCCGGAAGCGGCCGATCCGGCGCCCGTGGCCTTACTCACGCTTACTCCTCGTGCTCCCCGGCCGAGGGCTCCGTGCCCTCGGCTGCCTCGACCGCGGCACCGCTCTCGGCGGCAGCCCCGGCGTCCACGACCTCATCGGTCTCGTCGGGGCCGTCGATCGCATCGATCCCGTCGGCACCTTCGACCTCTTCGGCCTCACGGCCCGCCTCGGCGTTGCGGGCGATACCGACGACGGCATCCCGCTTGCCCAGGTTGATCAGTTGGACGCCCATGGTGTCACGGCCCGTCTCCCTGACTTCGTTGACTCGCGTACGAATCACACCACCGGACAGCGTGATGGCGAGGATCTCGTCCGTCTCCTCGACCACCAGCGCGCCGACGAGCGAGCCACGGTCCTCCACGATCTTCGCAGCCTTGATGCCGAGGCCGCCACGACCCTGGACGCGGTACTCGTCGACGGCGGTCCGCTTCGCGTACCCGCCGTCCGTCGCGGTGAACACGAACGTACCCGGCCGGACCACATTCATCGAGAGCAGCTCGTCGCCCTCGCGGAAACTCATGCCCTTCACACCGGACGTCGCACGGCCCATGGGGCGCAGCGCCTCGTCCGTCGCGGTGAACCGGATGGACTGGGCCTTCCGGCTGATGAGCAGCAGGTCGTCGTCGGACGAGACCAGCTCGGCGCCGATCAGCTCATCGTCGCTGCCGTCCTCCTTCTCACGGAGGTTGATCGCGATGACGCCGCCGGAGCGGGGCGAGTCGTAGTCCTTGAGGGACGTCTTCTTCACCAGGCCGGCCTTGGTGGCGAGCACCAGGTAGGGCGCCGCGTCGTAGTCGCGGATCGCGAGGATCTCGGCGATCTGCTCGTCCGGCTGGAAGGCCAGCAGGTTGGCGACGTGCTGGCCGCGCGCGTCCCGCCCGGCGTCGGGCAGCTCGTAGGCCTTGGCCCGGTAGACCCGGCCCTTGTTGGTGAAGAACAGCAGCCAGTGGTGCGTGGTCGAGACGAAGAAGTGGTCGACGATGTCGTCTTCCTTCAGCTTCGTGCCGCGCACGCCCTTGCCGCCGCGCTTCTGCGAGCGGTAGTCGTCGGTCTTCGTACGCTTCACATAGCCGCCACGCGTGATGGTGACGACGATGTCCTCCTCGGCGATCAGGTCCTCCATGGACATGTCGCCGTCGAAGGGCACCAGCTTGGAGCGGCGGTCGTCGCCGAACTTCTCGACGAGCGCGGCCAGCTCCTCGCTGACGATCTGCCGCTGGCGGGACTCCGACGCCAGGATCGCGTTGTACTCGTTGATCTTGGCCTGGAGCTCGTCGTGCTCGGCGACGATCTTCTGGCGCTCCAGGGCGGCGAGGCGGCGCAGCTGCATCTCGAGGATGGCGTTGGCCTGGATCTCGTCGATCTGGAGCAGGCCCATCAGGCCCTCGCGGGCGACCTCGACGGTGTCGCTGCGCCGGATCAGCGCGATGACCTCGTCGATCGCGTCCAGCGCCTTGAGCAGACCGCGCAGGATGTGCGCCCGCTCCTCCGCCTTGCGCAGGCGGAACTTGGTACGCCGGACGATGACCTCGATCTGGTGCGTCACCCAGTGGCGGATGAACGCGTCCAGCGAGAGCGTGCGCGGCACGCCGTCGACGAGCGCCAGCATGTTGGCGCCGAAGTTCGTCTGGAGGTCGGTGTGCTTGTAGAGGTTGTTGAGGACGACCTTGGCGACCGCGTCCCGCTTGAGGACGATCACCAGCCGCTGGCCGGTCCGGGAGGACGTCTCGTCACGGACGTCGGCGATGCCGCCGATCTTGCCGTCCTTGACGAGGTCGGCGATCTTCTGGGCCAGGTTGTCCGGGTTCACCTGGTACGGAAGCTCGGTGACCACCAGGCACTGGCGGTTCTGGATCTCCTCGACCTCGACGACCGCGCGCATCGTGATGGAGCCGCGACCCGTGCGGTACGCCTCCTCGATGCCCTTGCGACCGACGACGAGGGCGCCGGTCGGGAAGTCGGGGCCCTTGATGCGCTCGAGCAGCGCGTCCAGGAGCTCCTCGTGGGTGGCCTCGGGGTGCTCCAGCGCCCACTGGGCGCCGGCCGCGACCTCGCGGAGGTTGTGCGGCGGGATGTTGGTCGCCATGCCGACCGCGATACCGGCGCTGCCGTTGACCAGCAGGTTCGGGAAGCGCGCCGGCAGGACCGTCGGCTCCTGGTTGCGGCCGTCGTAGTTGTCCGTGAAGTCGACGGTCTCCTCGTCGATGTCCCGGAGCATCTCCATGGCCAGCGGCATCATCTTGCACTCGGTGTACCGCATGGCGGCGGCCGGGTCGTTGCCCGGGGAACCGAAGTTGCCGTTGGAGTCCACCAGCGGCATGCGCATCGACCAGTGCTGGGCCAGGCGGACCAGGGCGTCGTAGATCGAGGAGTCACCGTGCGGGTGGTACGTACCCATGACGTCACCGACGACGCGGGCGCACTTGTAGAAGCCCTTCTCGGGCCGGTACCCGCCGTCGTACATCGCGTAGAGCACGCGGCGGTGGACGGGCTTGAGGCCGTCCCGCACGTCGGGCAGCGCTCGCGACACGATGACGGACATCGCGTAGTCGAGGTACGAGCGCTGCATCTCGGTCTCGAGCCCGACGGGCTCGACCCGCAGGCCCACACCGGGCACGGCGGGCTCAGGCTCGGGCGTCACGGTGCCGGGGGCGTCGGGGGTTTCGGGAGTGCTGGGAGTGCCGGGGGTGTTCTCGTCGGCCATTGCTGGTCTTCAGTCCTTTCGTACGGTCAGCTGAGACCGACTCAGATGTCGAGGAAGCGGACGTCCTTGGCGTTGCGCTGGATGAACGAGCGCCGCGCCTCCACGTCCTCGCCCATCAGCACCGAGAACAGGTCGTCGGCCTGGGCCGCGTCGTCCAGGGTGACCTGGCCGAGCACCCGGTGGTCCTGGTCCATGGTGGTGACGCGCAGCTCCTCGGCGTTCATCTCGCCCAGACCCTTGAAGCGCTGGATCGAGTCCTCGCGGATGCGCTTGCCGTTCTGCTTGCCGAGCTCGACGAGCGCGTCGCGCTCGCGGTCCGAGTACGCGTACTCGAAGTCGTCCCGGCCCCACTTGATCTTGTACAGCGGCGGACGGGACAGGTACACGTGCCCGGCCTCGACCAGCGGCCGCATGAAGCGGAAGAGGAACGTCAGCAGCAGGGTGTTGATGTGCTGACCGTCGACGTCGGCGTCCGCCATCAGAATGATCTTGTGGTAGCGGAGCTTCTCGATGTCGAAGTCCTCGTGCACACCGGTGCCGAACGCGGAGATCAGCGCCTGGACCTCGGTGTTCTGGAGGATCTTGTCGATCCGCGCCTTCTCGACGTTCAGGATCTTGCCGCGGATGGGCAGGATGGCCTGGAACTCCGGGTTGCGGCCCGACTTGGCGGAGCCGCCGGCGGAGTCACCCTCGACGATGAAGATCTCGCACTTGGCCGGGTCGTTCGACTGGCAGTCCGACAGCTTGCCCGGCAGCGAGGCCGACTCCAGCAGGCCCTTGCGGCGGGTCAGGTCACGCGCCTTGCGGGCGGCGACGCGGGCCGTGGCGGCCTGGAAGGCCTTGCGGATGATGTCCGCGGCCTCGTTCGGATTGCGGTCGAACCAGTCGGAGAGGTGCTCGTGCAGCACCTTCTGCACGAACGTCTTCGCCTCGGTGTTGCCCAGCTTCGTCTTGGTCTGGCCCTCGAACTGCGGCTCGCCCAGCTTGACCGAGATGATCGCCGTCAGACCCTCGCGGATGTCCTCGCCCGTGAGGTTGTCGTCCTTCTCGCGCAGCAGCTTCTTGTCGCGCGCGTACCGGTTGACGAGGCCCGTCAGCGCGGCGCGGAAGCCCTCCTCGTGCGTACCGCCCTCATGGGTGTGGATCGTGTTCGCGAACGAGTACACGCCCTCGGTGTACTGCGAGTTCCACTGCATCGCGATCTCGACGGAGAGCAGGCGCTCCTTGTCCTCCGCCTCGACCGAGATGACCGTGGGGTGGATGAGCTCGCCCTTGCGCGAGTTCAGGTACTTCACGAAGTCGACGATGCCGCCCTCGTAGTGGTACGAGACGGTCCTCGCCGGCGCCTCCTCCACCGTCTCGGCGGCGTCGGGGTCGTCGGCGTTCATCGTCGCCTTGGCCGACTCGCGCTCGTCGGTGAGCGTGATCCGCAGGCCCTTGTTGAGGAACGCCATCTCCTGGAAGCGGCGCGACAGCGTCTCGAAGGAGTACTCGGTCGTCTCAAAGACGTCCGGGTCCGCCCAGAACGTCACCGTCGTACCGGAGTCCTCGACCGCCTCGTGCTTGGCGAGCGGGGCGGTGGGCACACCCAGCTTGTAGTCCTGCGTCCAGCGGTAGCCGTCGCGCTTGATCTCGACCGACACCCTGGTCGACAGGGCGTTGACGACGGACACACCGACGCCGTGCAGACCGCCGGAGACGGCGTAACCGCCGCCGCCGAACTTGCCGCCCGCGTGCAGGACGGTGAGCACGACCTCGACGGCCGGCTTCTTCTCCACGGGGTGGATGTCCACGGGGATGCCGCGGCCGTTGTCCACGACCTTGACGCCACCGTCCGCCAGGATCGTGACGTCGATGGTGTCCGCGTGCCCTGCCAGGGCCTCGTCGACGGAGTTGTCGACGACCTCTTGTACGAGGTGGTGGAGTCCACGCTCACCGGTCGAGCCGATGTACATGCCGGGACGCTTGCGAACCGCGTCCAGACCCTCGAGGACGGTGATCGCGCTGGCGTCGTACGACGAGGTGGCCTCGCCGTTCTCGCCGGCGGCAGTGGACGGAATGTTCTCGTTGGGGTTGCCGGAATCGGCCACGAAGCGCCCTTTCTGGCACAGCACAAGCCGTCTCTCCGGGCATGCGGGAGCGGCTGCGTCGTTCGACATGTTCCGCGGTGGGCGGGATTACCTACCAGTCTACCGGTAGCACTGACATTAATGGGGGCTTGCCGGTGCCTGAGTCCGCATGTGCCGCCCTGAACCGGCGCCTGCCGACTCCCCATATCCGGGAAGGGGCTCCAAGAGCCTCACGCCGCCACTCAGCGCTTCGGCCTGTCAACCTCCAGCGACGGTGACGGCCACCTCACCCCGACCCCTCCCGGAGCAGCCTCCACCCCCCTCACCGGCACGCCCCGGCACCCCCCGCGCCCGGGCCACCGCTGCCCGGGGCGAACGGTTGAGGGCTGGAGGGTTGGCGGGTTGCGGGTTGGCGGCTTGCGGGCTCGCGCGGGCGGGGGACTCCCGGGGCGCGCGTCAGCCGTAGGTGTCGCCCGGCCCCGTGCTGCCCGGCGCCCGCAGCGGGCCGCCGTAGCCGCGGCGGGGGCCGCCCGGGCCGAGGACCTTGATGACCCGTACCGTTCCGTGCCCCAGGTCCTCGTTCAGCCGGGCGACCAGCCGCGGCGCCAGCAGCCGCAGCTGCGTCGCCCACGCGGTGGAGTCGCACTGCACGGTGAGCACCCGCTCCTGCGGGTCCTCGTCGTACCGCAGCGGTACGCAGTGCTTGGCCAGGTCGTCGCCCACGATCTGCGGCCAGCGCCCCATCACGCCGCCGACCGCCGCGGAGGTCTCCCACCCGCGCTCGGTAATCAGCCGGTTGATCGCGGCGCCCAGCGGCAGCGGGTCGCGCCCGTCCGCGCGGGCACCGGACCGCAGGCCGCCGCCCCGCCGGGCCTGCTTCTTCTGCTGCGCCGCCGCGCCCCGCGCCTTCGCCTGTTCCTTCGCGGCACGCAGCGCGACCCGCGCGAGGTCGACCCCGGACGGCTCCGGTACGCGCGCGTCGTCCGTCACAGCCGCTCCACCGTGCCCTCGGACACCGCGTACCGCGTTCCCGCCAGCACCCCCGGCACGTCGTCGTCGACCGCCGCCGTCACCAGCACCTGCTCGCCCGGCGCGACCAGCTCCGCCAGCCGCTCGCGGCGCCGCGCGTCCAGCTCCGCGAAGACGTCGTCCAGCACGAGCACCGGCTCGTTGCCCTCGCCCCGCAGCAGGTCGTACGAGGCCAGCCGCAGCGCCAGGGCGTACGACCAGGACTCGCCGTGGCTGGCGTACCCCTTCGCGGGCAGCTCGCCCAGCTTGAGCACCAGGTCGTCGCGGTGCGGGCCGACCAGCGTGACGCCCCGCTCGATCTCCTGCTTGCGCACCTCGGCCATCGCGGCGATCAGCCCCTCGTACAGGGCCTCCCGGTCGTGGGCCCCGGAGACGGCACCCTTGTAATCGAGCGCCACCGGCCCGCCGCCCGGCGCGAGCTGCTCGTACGCCTTGTCGGCCAGCGGCTGGAGGGTGGACACGAGGTCGAGGCGCTGCGCCAGCAGCTCCGCGCCGGCCCGCGCCAGATGCTGGTCCCACACGTCCAGGGTGGACAGGTCCATGGAGCGGCCGCCGTGCCGCCGCGCCATGGCGGCCGACTTCAGCAGGGTGTTCCGCTGCCGCAGTACGCGCTCGTAGTCGGACCGTACGCCCGCCATCCGCGGCGCACGCGCGGTGATCATCTCGTCGAGGAAGCGCCGCCGCTCGCCCGGGTCACCCTTGACCAGCGCCAGGTCCTCCGGCGCGAACAGCACCGTGCGGACGATGCCCAGTACGTCACGGGGCCTGACCTGGGACGACCGGTTGATACGGGCGCGGTTCGCCCGGCCCGGGTTGAGCTCCAGCTCGACGAGCTGCGACCGCTCGCCCTGCCGGACCGCCGCCCGGATGACCGCCCGCTCGGCGCCCATCCGCACCAGCGGCGCGTCGGACGACACCCGGTGGCTGCCGAGCGTCGCCAGGTATCCGACGGCCTCGACCAGATTGGTCTTGCCCTGCCCGTTGGCGCCCACGAAGACACCGACGCCCGGATCGAGAGGGACCTCGACCCGGGCGTACGAGCGGAAGTCGGCCAGCGACAGATGCGTGACATGCATGATGTGCGCCGACCTTCCCCCGGCATGCCGTGCACCGCCGGGTGCACAGCCTGTGGATCTACTTGCTGGACTCGCCCGCGGACGTCACCGCGTGCCCGCCGAACTGGTTGCGCAGCGCGGCGATCATCTTCATCTGCGGCGAGTCGTCCTGCCGGGACGCGAACCGCGCGAACAGCGACGCGGTGATCGCCGGCAGCGGGACCGCGTTGTCGATGGCGGCCTCGACGGTCCACCGGCCCTCGCCGGAGTCCTGTGCGAAACCGCGCAGCCGCTCCAGGTGCTCGTCCTCGTCCAGCGCGTTGACCGCCAGGTCGAGCAGCCAGGAACGGATGACCGTGCCCTCCTGCCAGGAGCGGAAGACCTCGCGCACGTCGGTGACGGAGTCGACCTTCTCCAGCAGCTCCCAGCCCTCGGCGTACGCCTGCATCATGGCGTACTCGATGCCGTTGTGGACCATCTTGGCGAAGTGGCCCGCGCCGACCTTGCCCGCGTGGACGGAGCCGAACTCACCCTCGGGCTTCAGCGCGTCGAAGACCGGCTGGACCTTCGCCACGTGCTCGGCGTCGCCGCCGTACATCAGCGCGTAGCCGTTCTCCAGGCCCCAGACGCCGCCGGAGACGCCGCAGTCGACGAACCCGATGCCCTTCTCGGCCAGCTCGGCGGCGTGCTTCTCGTCGTCCGTCCAGCGCGAGTTGCCGCCGTCGACGACGATGTCGCCCGGGGCGAGCAGCTCGGCGAGCTCGTCGATCGTGGACTGGGTCGCGGCGCCGGCCGGGACCATGACCCACACGACGCGCGGGCCCTTGAGCTTGCCCACAAGCTCCTCGAGGCTGTGGACATCGGCGAGGTCAGGGTTGCGGTCGTACCCGATGACGGTGTGACCCGCGCGGCGGATGCGCTCGCGCATGTTGCCGCCCATCTTGCCGAGACCGACGAGACCGAGCTCCATCAGAGATTCCTCAATCGTTGTGTGCGGAGAGTTCGTACCCGCGTCCGAGCCTACGCCCGGACGCGGGCGCACACCTGTGGGGTCAGGCGCTCATCAGGCGCACGATCAGCCACTCAGCGCACCGCCCCGGCCGCGGGGTCAGCCGCTCAGCCGCACCGGCATGATCAGGTACTTGTACGCCTCGTCCGCCTCGGCGTCGAGGGCCGGCTTGCCGCTCAGCAGCGCGGGCTTGGTGGAGGTGGTGAAGGAGAGCTGGGCGACCGGGGAGTCGATCGCGCTCAGGCCGTCCAGCAGGAACGTCGGGTTGAAGGCGATCGAGATGTCATCGCCCTCGAGCTGCGCGTCCACGCGCTCCACAGCCTGTGCGTCGTCGCTGGAACCGGCCTCCAGGATGAGCACGCCCTGCTCGAAGCTCAGCCGGACCGGCGTGTTCCGCTCGGCCACCAGCGCCACACGCTTCACGGCCTCGACGAACGGCGCCGTCTCGATCACCGCGACCGAGTTGAACTCGGTGGGGAAGAGGGTGCGGTACTTCGGGAGGTCGCCTTCGAGCAGACGGGTGGTGGTACGCCGCCCGGCGCCCTCGAAACCGATCAGGCCCTCGCCCTTGCCCGAACCGGACAGCGCCAGCGTGACCGTGTCGCCGCTCGTGAGCGCCTTGGCGGTGTCCAGCAGCGTCTTGGCGGGCACCAGGGCGACCGCCGAGGCGTCCGGGGACTCCGGCTTCCACAGGAACTCGCGGACGGCGAAGCGGTACCGGTCGGTCGAGGCCAGCGTGACCGTGTCGCCCTCGATCTCGATGCGCACACCGGTGAGGACGGGCAGCGTGTCGTCCCGGCCGGCCGCGATGGCGACCTGGGCGGCGGCGGAGGCGAAGACCTCACCGGGGACGGTGCCGGTCGCGGTCGGCATCTCCGGCAGCGCCGGGTACTCCTCCACCGGCATGGTGTGGAGGGTGAAGCGGGAGGAGCCGCAGACCACGGTCGCCCGTACACCGTCTGTGGAAATCTCCACCGGCCGGTTGGGGAGGGCGCGGCAGATGTCGGCGAGCAGGCGGCCGGAGACGAGGACCGTGCCGTCCTCCTCGACCTCGGCCTCGACCGAGACGCGCGCCGAGACCTCGTAGTCGAAGCTGGAGAAGCTGAGCGCGCCGTCCTCGGCCTTCAGCAGAAGGCCCGCGAGTACGGGCGCCGGCGGACGGGCCGGGAGGCTGCGGGCCACCCAGGCCACCGCCTCCGCGAGTACATCGCGCTCCACCCGGATCTTCACCGGAACCGCCTCCTGCTGTTGCTGGCTCGTATCTCGACTGCGGGAACCAGTCTGACGCACGCCGCCGACAGTCGGTGCGGGTCGGGGTCAAGTCGCGACGAGAGCAGCAGGACGCTCCGGCGCCGAGTTGTGCACAGGCCCCGCTTCGAAGCGGATTCACCGGTAACTCTGAGTGGGAGTAGTAGTAGGGCCTGTGGAAACCGTGGATAACCCCGTCCGCGCAGGTCACAGCCCATTTTTTGTCCACCGCGCCTGTGGGCGGGACCAGTGGACAACCACCCGTTTCTGTGGACGCGGGAAAGTTCTGCACACCCGATGCACAGCAGGGGCCGACTTCTCCCCAGCGCCGTCCCCAGTTTTACCCAGCTTCCCCACAGGCCAATCGACCTCCTTGGTGTGACCGCTTTCACTCGGCGCGGTGAGGCCGGGCGTTTCGTTGCCGAACAGTGGACAGGGGTGTGGAGAAGCTGTGGACCATGGACCGGTCCCTGTGGGCCGCCGGTGGACAACCGCGAGAGCGCCCTGTGGACGGCGGATTCGTCCACAGCCTGTGGAGCGCGTTCGGCCACAAATCCACAACCGGGTGACCTGCGAGGATGTGCCCCCGACACCTCACCCTGTGGACGCCGTCTGGACAACTTGGCGGTCCCCAGGGTGTGGATTCGGGATCGCCGCCTGAGCTGTGGAGAACCCGGTGACCCACCGAACTATTCGAACAGTCCGGGCCGGACACAGGGTGTGGACAGCGGCGAGGAGCGGCCCGGAACCGCTCCGGAAACCGTTGACGAGGGCCTTGGGCCGCCCCCGGAGGGCACGCGGGTCCGCGCGACGTGAGCGTTCCCGGGTACGCGTGAGCCCCCGTCCCCGGGCGGTCTGGTCCGCGCCTCTCGGGGCAGCGGTTCCGGCGCCCTGGGCGGGGGCTCCAGCGGTCGGCGGTGTCCGGCCGGGCGTCAGCCGTTCTTGATGCGGTTCGTGAGCTCGGTGACCTGGTTGTAGATGGAGCGCCGCTCCGCCATCAGCGCGCGGATCTTGCGGTCGGCGTGCATCACGGTCGTGTGGTCGCGCCCGCCGAACTGGGCGCCGATCTTCGGCAGCGAGAGGTCCGTCAGCTCACGGCACAGGTACATCGCGATCTGTCGGGCCGTCACCAGCACCCGGCTGCGCGACGATCCGCACAGGTCCTCGACCGTGAGCCCGAAGTAGTCGGCGGTGGCCGCCATGATGGCGCCGGCCGTGATCTCGGGGGCCGCGTCCTCGCCGCCCGGGATCAGGTCCTTCAGCACGCCCTCGGTGAGCACCAGGTCGACCGGCTGCCGGTTGAGGCTCGCGAACGCCGTGACCCGGATCAGCGCGCCCTCCAGCTCGCGGATGTTGCGCGAGATGCGGGAGGCGATGAACTCCAGGACCTCCGGCGGGGCGTTGAGCTGCTCCTGCACCGCCTTCTTGCGGAGGATCGCGATGCGCGTCTCCAGCTCCGGCGGCTGCACGTCGGTGGTCAGGCCCCACTCGAAGCGGTTGCGCAGCCGGTCCTCCAGGGTCATCAGCTGCTTGGGCGGCCGGTCCGAGGACAGCACGATCTGCTTGTTGGCGTTGTGGAGCGTGTTGAAGGTGTGGAAGAACTCCTCCTGCGTCGACTCCTTGCTCGCCAGGAACTGGATGTCGTCGACGAGCAGGATGTCCACGTCGCGGTAGCGCTTGCGGAAGGTGTCGCCCTTGCCGTCGCGGATGGAGTTGATGAACTCGTTGGTGAACTCCTCAGAGCTCACGTACCGCACGCGCGTGCCGGGGTAGAGGCTGCGCGCGTAGTGCCCGATCGCGTGCAGCAGGTGCGTCTTGCCGAGCCCGGACTCCCCGTAAATGAAGAGCGGGTTGTACGCCTTGGCCGGCGCCTCGGCGACCGCGACGGCCGCCGCGTGGGCGAACCGGTTGGACGACCCGATGACGAAGGTGTCGAACAGGTACTTGGGGTTCAGCCGGGCGTGCGGCTCACCGGGGCGGCCGCCCGCGGCTCCCGCGCCGGTACCGCCGCTCGCGCTCCCCGCACCGCCGGGGCGCTGCTGGCCGGGGACGTCCGGCAGGTCGCGCCGGTCGCCGCGCTGCTGGTCGTACGGGGAGTGGTCGGTCGCCTGCGGGCCGCGGTAGTCGTGGTGCGGCTGCTGCGGGCGGGGCGACGCGTAGGGGTCGCGGTCCTGGAAGCCGCCCAGGCGCGGCTGCTGCCAGGACAGGTCCTCCTGGGTACGCGGCCAGGCGCCGGGCTCGGGGCGCTGCTGCTGGTAGTCCGGGTACGCCGGGCGCACGGCCGGCAGCCCGTCGTCGGGCATGGCCTGGTGGCCGTAGCCGTCGTATTTGTCGTACGGCTTGTCGTACGCGTCGTTCTGCTGCCGCTCGTCGTAGCGGGGCTGCTGCGGCTGCTGCCTGCCGGGGGGCGGCGGGGGCGGCGGGTCACCCGCGGAGTCGTCGACGGTGATCGCGATCCGGATGGGGCGGCCGCACTCGCGGCTCAGCGTCTCGCTGATCAGCGGGGCGAGGCGGCCCTCCAGGACGCGCTTGCCCCACTCGTTGGGGACGGCGAGGAGAGCGGTGTCCGCGACCAGGGCCAGCGGCTGGCAGCGCTCGATCCACTGCTTGTCCTTCGACTCGATGCCCTGCTGGCCCTCCCCCAGGAGCTGCTCGAGCACTCGTGGCCACACTGCGGCAAGATCAGCAGGTACGTCAGCCACAAGGCACGCTCTCTCACAGGTCCCACGAATGTGTGGTTCTCGGGACGGGATGGAAGGACAGGCAGGAAAGGAATCCGAGTTCAGCCACGGTAGTCGTGGCGGCTCGCGTGGTTCAAGTTGTTGTCCACAGCCTGTGCACAGTGGACCACGACCCGGGGCCGGTTTGACCGGATGGCGTAGCCGCGCGTACCGTAACCAGGTCGAGTTGTCGATGGCTGCTGCCGCCTGCCTCCGATGGGCAAAGATCACGGTCAGTGATCGTGAAGCGGTGCACTCGGGCGTATTGCGAGCTACTCGTGGGCGCACGGTGACAGCCAGGCGATGTCCCGCCACCACCCGAATCATTTCTGGAGCCCCCGAGTGAGCAAGCGCACCTTCCAGCCGAACAACCGTCGTCGTGCCAAGACCCACGGTTTCCGTCTGCGCATGCGTACCCGCGCCGGCCGCGCCATCCTGGCGAACCGCCGTAGCAAGGGTCGCGCCAACCTGTCCGCCTGATCGTTTAAACAGGTCATGACGTGCTGCCTACCGAGAATCGGCTGAGGCGGCGCGAGGACTTCGCGACCGCGGTACGCCGAGGACGCCGGGCCGGCCGCCCGCTCCTCGTCGTCCACCTAAGAAGCGGTGCAACGGACCCGCACGCGTCAGGGGAGAGCGCTCCCCCGACACGTGCGGGTTTCGTCGTCAGCAAGGCCGTGGGCGGTGCGGTCGTGCGGAACCAGGTGAAGCGCAGACTTCGCCACCTGATGCGCGACCGACTGCCTTCCCTGCCCCCCGGTAGCCTGGTGGTAGTACGGGCGCTGCCCGGAGCGGGCGACGCCGACCAAGCACAGCTGGCCCGAGACCTGGATGCCGCCTTTCAGCGGTTGCTGGGAGGGGGCGCGCGATGAAGTACCCGCTGCTGGCACTGATCAAGCTGTACCAGTGGACGATCAGCCCGCTGCTCGGCCCCGTCTGCCGGTACTACCCGTCGTGTTCCCACTACGGATTCACGGCCATCGACCGGCACGGCGCGGTCAAGGGCACAGCCCTGACCGCCTGGCGCATCCTGCGGTGCAATCCGTGGTCGCCGGGCGGTGTGGACCATGTACCCCCTCGTAAGCGCCCGCGCTGGCACGAAATGCTGCGCGACGCGTTGCGCGGCGGCAAGGGCGGGACCTCCGCCGAGACGAGCCCGGCCGCAGAGACCTCGCCCAATGCTCAAGGAGCCTGATTAGTGGACACGATTGCCAGTCTGTTCAGCTTCATCACCACACCTGTCTCGTGGATCATCGTCCAGTTCCACAGCCTCTACGGGGCGGTTTTCGGACCCGACACGGGCTGGGCCTGGGGTCTGTCGATCGTGTCCCTCGTGGTGCTCATCCGGATCTGCCTGATCCCGCTGTTCGTGAAGCAGATCAAGTCGACCCGGAACATGCAGGCGCTCCAGCCGAAGATGAAGGCGATCCAGGAGCGCTACAAGAACGACAAGCAGCGTCAGTCCGAAGAGATGATGAAGCTGTACAAGGAGACGGGCACCAACCCGCTCTCCTCGTGCCTTCCCATCCTGGCGCAGTCGCCGTTCTTCTTCGCCCTCTACCACGTGCTGTCGAAGATCGCCTCTGGTGACACCATCGGCGTCCTCAACCAGAGCCTGGTGAACAGCGCCCGTGAGGCCCACATCTTCGGGGCCCCGATCGCCGCGAAGTTCATGGACGACCCGGCCAAGGTCGAAGCGCTCAACGCGTCCCTGCTCGATGTCCGCATCGTCACCGCGGTCATGATCGTCCTGATGTCGCTGTCGCAGTTCTTCACCCAGCGCCAGCTGATGCAGAAGAACGTCGACCTGACGGTCAAGACCCCGTACATGCAGCAGCAGAAGATGCTGATGTACATCTTCCCGGTGATCTTCGCCGTGATGGGCATCAACTTCCCCGTCGGCGTCCTCGTCTACTGGCTGACCACCAACGTGTGGACCATGGGCCAGCAGATGTACGTGATCAACCAGAACCCGACCCCGGGCAGCAAGGCGCAGGACCAGTACCTCCAGCGCCTGGTGAAGAGCGTCACCTCCCACGGTGATGTGCGGGGCCGCCGGCGCCGTGCCGTCGTCCAGGCCATCGTCGCCAAGGGCCCGGACCGCAACGACAACGAGCGCAAGTTCTACACCAGCCTCGCCAAGGCCGGGTTCACCCCGCAGGCCGACGGTTCCGTCAAGAAGGTCGACCCCGCGACCGCCGAGGCGGAGAACGCCGCCGCGACCCGGCGCCAGCAGCCCAAGCGCCAGCCCAAGGCGAAGCGCCAGGCCCAGGCCGCGCACCAGTCCCCCGCCAAGACGTCCCTGGAGAAGGCCGACGAGCCCCAGGACGCCAAGCAGCAGCCCGCCAAGCCCGCCGGCGGGTCTGCCCGCCAGGCCAAGTCCGGACAGCGCAAGGGCCAGCAGCGGCCCAAGCACCCGTCGTCCAAGAAGTAAGAAGGAGTCCATCCGTGACGGAAGGCACCACCTCCGCCGCCCAGGGTGGCGACACCCTGACCCGCCTGGAGCAGGAGGGCGAGATCGCGGCCGACTACCTCGAGGGTCTGCTCGACATCGCCGATCTCGACGGCGACATCGACATGGACGTCGAGGCGGACCGCGCCGCGGTCTCGATCATCAGTGACTCGAGCAGCCGCGACCTCCAGAAGCTGGTGGGCCGTGACGGCGAGGTGCTCGAGGCACTCCAGGAGCTGACGCGTCTCGCGGTGCTCCGGGAGACCGGCGACCGCAGCCGCCTGATGCTGGACATCGCGGGCTTCCGGGCCAAGAAGCGCACCGAGCTCGCCGAGCTGGGCGCCAAGGCCGCCAATGACGTGAAGACCAGCGGCGAGCCGGTGAAGCTCGAGCCGATGACCCCCTTCGAGCGCAAGGTCGTACACGACGCGGTGGCCGCCGCCGGTCTGCGCAGCGAGTCCGAGGGCGAGGAGCCGCAGCGCTTCGTCGTCGTGCTCCCTGCCTGATCACCCTTTGTATGGTCGGCCCCGTCTGTTCGCAGGCGGGGCCGATCTTTGTCAGCCTGATACTCACTGATCACTGGGGGCCAGCACCCAGTGCGGTAATGCGGTACGGAAGGACGGTTCCCGTGACGGAGGCAGAAGAGCTTCCCCATGCGCCTCAAGAAGCGCGGACGGTTTTCGGTGAGTTCTTCCCCGAGGCCGTGCGGTACGCGGAGCTCCTCGCGGACGCGGGCGTCAAGCGCGGCCTGATCGGCCCCCGGGAGGTGCCGAGGCTGTGGGAGCGGCACCTGCTGAACTGCGCGGTGCTCTCCGAGGTCGTGCCCGAGGGGGTCACGGTCTGCGACGTCGGCTCGGGGGCCGGCTTGCCCGGTATCCCGCTGGCTCTGGTCCGCCCGGACCTGAAGATCACCCTTCTTGAGCCTCTGCTGCGCCGGACGAACTTCCTCCAGGAAGTCGTGGAGCTGCTCGGGCTGGACCATGTGACCGTGGTGCGCGGTCGAGCGGAGGAAGTGCTCGGCAAGCTGCCGCCCGTCCATGTCGTCACGGCGCGGGCCGTCGCGCCCCTGGACCGGCTGGCCGGCTGGGGTGTGCCCCTGCTGCGGCCCTACGGGGAGATGCTGGCGCTCAAGGGAGACACGGCGGAGGAGGAGCTCCAGGGTGCCCGGGCCGCGCTGAGCAAGCTGGGTGTGGTGGAGACCTCCGTGGTTCAGGTCGGTGAGGGAATCGTCGATCCTCTGTCGACCGTGGTGCGCGTCGAGGTCGGTGAGAGCCCGGGCGGTGTGCGCTTCGCTGCCAAGCGGGCCAAGGCGGCCCGGACGTCTCGCCGCCGCCGTTGACGCCTGGTTGATCCTCATACGTACGCATTTCGGAGTGTCGTGACACGCTGACCCTCCAGCGAGTGCATCAATGTTTCACGTGAAACGTCGCTCACTGCTGCAGGGAATCATCAGCCGCGGTCGCGCGGCTGCCACGCCGCGCGACCGTAGGCCACCCATGAGGGCTACGGACTTGTCCACAGAGGTGGAGTTGTCCACAGAACCACGGGCCTCGCTGGTTCACGACCCCGAAAGCATGGCAGGCTCTGTTCATCGCGAGCCTGAAGCCGAGGAGAGTGAATCCTTGCGGTCCGACGCCAACATCGCGGGACCGATGACCGATCCGGTCCCCGGTCCCCGTACCGAATCGGCGGGGGAGGATGTTTCACGTGAAACACCGCCCCCCATGGACGACACCCCCATTGGTCGATCCGCCCAGCTGGCGGTGGAGGCTCTGGGCCGTGCGGGCGAGGGGCTCCCTCGTCCTGAGCAGACCCGCATCATGGTGGTCGCCAACCAGAAGGGCGGGGTGGGCAAGACCACCACAACGGTGAACCTTGCCGCTTCGCTGGCGCTGCACGGTGCCCGGGTCCTGGTCATCGACCTCGACCCGCAGGGCAACGCGTCCACCGCCCTCGGCATCGACCACCACGCCGAAGTTCCTTCGATCTATGACGTCCTGGTGGAGAGCAAGCCGCTCTCCGACGTGGTCCAGCCCGTCCCGGACGTCGAAGGCCTCTTCTGCGCCCCGGCCACCATCGATCTCGCCGGTGCGGAGATCGAGCTGGTGTCGCTGGTGGCGCGGGAGAGTCGTCTGCAACGAGCGATCCAGGCGTACGAGCAGCCGCTGGACTACATCCTCATCGACTGCCCGCCCTCGCTCGGCCTGCTCACGGTCAACGCCCTGGTGGCCGGTGCCGAGGTGCTCATCCCCATCCAGTGCGAGTACTACGCGCTGGAGGGCCTCGGCCAGCTCCTGAAGAACGTCGACCTGGTGCGGGGGCACCTCAACCCGGCGCTCCACGTCTCGACGATCCTGCTCACCATGTACGACGGGCGGACCAGGCTCGCATCGCAGGTGGCAGAGGAGGTACGCAGCCACTTCGGGGACGAGGTCCTGCGGACCAGCATTCCGCGATCCGTCCGTATCTCGGAGGCGCCGAGCTATGGACAGACGGTCCTGACGTACGACCCCGGTTCCAGCGGAGCGCTGTCGTACTTCGAGGCGGCCCGCGAGATCGCACTGCGGGGGGTCGGTATCCACTACGACGCCCAGCACGCCCACCTGGGCAACCAGAGCAACCAGCACAGCATGTCGGAGGGGATCCAGTGAGCGAGCGACGTAGGGGGCTGGGGCGTGGGCTCAGTGCGCTGATTCCGGCGGCACCCCAGGAGCGGCCGGCCACCTCGGTGGGGTCGGGGTCCACCTCCCCGGGATCCATTCCCTCCCTGACGGCCGAGCGCGGGGTGGCGGCTGCCAAGGTGGCGAAGCTGCCGCAGAGCGCGGCGCCCGTGGATGGCGACCGCCCGGTGGCGCAGACCCCCACTCCGGCGACCTCCCCGGAGCCCGAGGCGGGCGCCGAGGCCGAGACGTCAGCCGTCGCGCACTTCGCCGAGCTTCCGCTGGACGCCATCACGCCCAACCCGCGCCAGCCGCGGGAGGTCTTCGACGAGGACGCCCTCGCCGAGCTGGTGACCTCCATCCAGGAGGTCGGGTTGCTCCAGCCCGTCGTCGTGCGCCAGCTGGGCCCCGAGCGCTACGAGCTCATCATGGGCGAGCGTCGCTGGCGTGCCTGCCGGGAAGCGGGTCTGGAGCGGATCCCGGCGATCGTCCGTGAGACCGAGGACGACAAACTCCTGCTCGACGCTCTACTGGAGAACCTGCACCGGGCGCAGCTGAACCCGCTGGAAGAGGCCATGGCCTACGACCAGCTGCTGAAGGACTTCAGCTGCACCCATGACCAGCTGGCCGACCGCATCGGTCGCTCGCGTCCGCAGGTCTCCAACACCCTGCGTCTGCTCCGGCTGTCGCCTCCCGTGCAGCGCCGGGTCGCCGCCGGCGTGCTGTCGGCGGGCCACGCCAGGGCGCTGCTGTCCGTCGAGGACCCCGAGGCCCAGGACAAGTTGGCGTACCGGATCGTGGCCGAGGGGCTGTCGGTCCGCGCCGTCGAGGAGATCGTCACGCTGATGGGCTCCGAGCCCAGCAGCGCCCCCAAGGCCAAGGGACCGCGAGCCGGTGCCCGCGTCTCGCCGGCGCTCTCCCAGCTCGCCACCCGGCTCTCCGATCGCTTTGAGACACGCGTGAAGGTGGACCTGGGGCAGAAGAAGGGCAAGATCGTCGTCGAGTTCGCCTCGATGGAGGATCTGGAGCGCATCCTCGGCAGCCTCGCCCCCGGCGAGGGGCGCGTGTTGGAAAAGGGCCTGGCCGAAGAGCGTCAGCAGGGCGACGAGGAGAGCTGAACCGGGAGCTGCGGAGAGGCCGCTCTCCCGCGCGCACGGCTCAACGCTGTCAGGGCGGACCGGGTCCGGTGTTCACCGGAACGCGGTCCGCCCTTTGGCCTCTTCCCGTATGCGCGTCATCACCCGATCGATACGATGCGTTCTGGTATGCGCATCCGCCTGATCCACCTCGGAGGGAGAGCCAGGCATGCGAGAGGTGAGCCGCAGCCAACTGCTGACAGCAGGACTGGGCATCGGTGCGGTCGGCGGGTTCATCGGCAGCCTGCTCCGGGAACGGAGCGCGCTGACCGCCGCTCTGGGAGCGGCAGGCGAAGGAAGTGAGGAACAGCCTTCATGGGGCGTCGGCTCGTACCGCTCACGTTGGACAACCTTCCAGATCTCCCCAAGCGATGCCGCGCGTGTGTCTTCTGGGAGCTTGACCCGGTCAGTGGAGAAGCCGCGGTAAAGGCAGGCACTCCGGAGTTGGAGAAGGAGGCCTGGATCTCCGCCGTGCTCCTGGACTGGGGCTCCTGCGGCCGGGTGGTCTATGTGGACGACGTGCCGGTCGGCTATGTGCTCTACGCCCCGCCCGCCTACGTACCGCGCTCGACCGCGTTCCCCACGAGCCCCGTCTCCCCCGACGCCGTGCAGCTGATGACCGCCTGGATAGCGCCCGGCTACCAGGGGCAGGGCCTGGGGCGCGTGATGGTGCAGACCGTGGCGAAGGACTTGCTGCGCCGGGGGTTCAAAGCCATCGAGGCGTTCGGTGACGCCCGTTGGAAGGAGCCGGCCTGTCTGCTGCCGGCCGATCACCTGCTGGCCGTGGGCTTCAAGACCGTGCGCCCCCACCCCGCCTACCCGAGGCTTCGGCTGGAGCTGCGGACGACGCTGTCGTGGAAGGAAGACGTCGAGCTGGCGCTCGACCGCCTGCTGGGCGCCGTCCAGAAGGAGCCGGCGCTGCGCCCGCTGTGAGGACGGCCGGCTGTTCCGCGCTTCGGCGGCACGGCTGCGAAAACACGAATGGCCCGTCCCTTCGGACGGGCCATTCGTGTTTCACGTGAAACACCCGAAGGCGTCAGGCCTTGACCTCACCGAGGTAGGGCTCAAGGTCGCGGACGATCGCGGCCTTCGGCTTGGCGCCGACGATGGTCTTGTCGACCTCGCCGTTCTTGTAGACGTTCAGCGTCGGAATCGACATGACGCCGTACTTGGCGGCCGTGGCGGGGTTCTCATCGATGTTGAGCTTGACGATCGTGATCTGGTCGCCGTACTCGGCGGCGATGGCCTCCAGCGACGGCGCGATCTGACGGCACGGACCGCACCAGGCGGCCCAGAAGTCCACGAGGACGGGCTTGTCGCTCTTGAGGACGTCCTCTTCGAACGAGTCGTCGGTAACGGTCTTCAGGTCGCCGGCCACGGCGGCCTCCTTCTCTTCGCGGGGTGTGGGTGGGGGATGGTGGTCAGACCGTCGCGGTCTTCTCGGGCTCGGCGGCCTTCTCGCTGTCGGCGAGCGACGCCAGGAAGCGCTCGGCGTCGAGCGCGGCGGAGCAGCCCGTGCCGGCGGCGGTGATCGCCTGGCGGTAGGTGTGGTCCACGACGTCACCAGCGCCGAAGACGCCGGCCAGGTTGGTGCGCGTCGAGGGCGCGTCGACCTTGAGGTAGCCCTCGTCGTCGAGCTCGAGCTGGCCCTTGAACAGCTCGGTGCGCGGGTCGTGGCCCACGGCGATGAACAGACCGGTCACCGGCAGCTCGGAGGTCTCGCCGGTCTTGGTGTTGCGCAGTGTCAGACCGCTGAGCTTCTGCTCGCCGTGGATCGTCGCGACCTCGCTGTCCCAGGCGAACTTGATCTTCGGGTCGGCGAAGGCACGCTCCTGCAT
Organism: Streptomyces ficellus; assembly: GCF_009739905.1. Taxonomy (NCBI): domain Bacteria; kingdom Bacillati; phylum Actinomycetota; class Actinomycetes; order Kitasatosporales; family Streptomycetaceae; genus Streptomyces; species Streptomyces ficellus. Next base: position 3,639,057 of record NZ_CP034279.1, read on the forward strand.
GGCCTTGGAGGCCCGCAGGGTGTCCCGACGGTGGATGATGGTGACGGACTTGGCGAACCGGGAGAGGAAGGTCGCCTCCTCCATGGCGGTGTCGCCACCGCCGACCACGGCGATGTCCTGGTCCTTGAAGAAGAACCCGTCGCAGGTGGCGCACCAGGAGACGCCGCGACCCGACAGCGCGTCCTCGTTCGGCAGCCCGAGCTTACGGTGCTGGGACCCGGTCGTCACGATCACGGCCTTGGCGCGGTGCACCGTGCCGGCCGTGTCGGTCACCGTCTTGATGTCACCGGTCAGGTCGACCGAGACGACATCGTCCGGGAGGAGCTCGGCCCCGAAGCGCTCGGCCTGGGCGCGCATGTTGTCCATCAGGTCAGGACCCATGATCCCGTCCCGGAAGCCGGGGAAGTTCTCCACGTCGGTCGTGTTCATGAGCGCACCACCGGCGGTGACGGCACCTTCGAAGACCAGCGGCTTCAGCGAGGCTCGCGCCGTGTACAGCGCAGCCGTGTAGCCGGCGGGCCCGGAGCCGATGATGATCACGTTACGGACGTCGCTCACGGGTTTCTTCCTCGTCTCTGGGGACTGCCTACTGCCTACGGGGGCCGGGTCAAGGACTCTCACCCCACCCAACGGATCCTACGGGGCGTGCATTCCCGGAGTGTCCGAGCGGCTCTGTGGCGTCGGCCAAAGCCGGGCGGGAGTCAGGGGCGGGGGTAGGCCCGGGAGAGCAGCACGTCCGCCTTGGCGCTCCTCTGCGTGGTGCAGGACGCGTCGAGGACGTACGCCTGGACCTGGGACGGCTCCGTCGCGTGCGGCAGGACCACCAGGTACGCGGGCTTGCCGTCGTAGCTCCCCGGCTGGGCGGCCACGGCCGGGTCGTCGCGGCCGGTGCCCGCCTGGATGCAGGGCGGCACGGTCACCGCCTCATCGGTGGACATCGTCGACGGGTTGTCCACGGACGGGGGCTGCTTCTCGTTGCGCGGTGAGGCGGCGGGCTTCTCCGTCAGCAGGGCCTCGACCCGGTCTTCGACAGCGGTGCCGGAGAACGTCGGGTTGCCCGGAGCGCTGACAGCGGTGTCGGCCGTCCTGGACCCGTCGGGGTCGTCCCCGGGCTGCACGGCCTGGAAAAGCAGAACGCTCACTCCCAGGGCGGCGACACCGAAGACGGCACCGAGCACCGCGGTACGACGGCGGCGGACGGGACGCGCACGGCCGGGGCCCGTAGCGGAACGGGGGCGGCCTGCGGGACGGTCGGCTGCGCGGTCGGTGGGACGGTCGGTGGCGACGGGGGCTGGGGCCGGCTCGGGAGCCACGGACGCCGTCGCTGTTTCACGTGAAACATGCTCCTCCGCCTCGGCGGGAGCCGTGGCGTTGAGCAGCGCTTCGGCGGCCAGCGCCGCGTCGATCCGCTCGGCGATGTCGGCGGGCATCCGGGCGGGGCCCGGGAGGGTGCCCAGCAGTCCGCGGATCTCCTCCAGCGAGGACCGGACGTCGGCACACAGCGCGCAGCCCTCGACATGGGCACGTACATCAGCCGTCCGGGCCGGAGGGAGAAGCCCTTCCGTGAGATCGGAGATCTCCGAGACGTCCGGGTGCTGAGCCGTGTCGGTCGTGGATGTCACGTGCGCCCACCTCCGCCCTTCACAGCAGCAGGATCGCTTGGTCCTGCATCCCTTGGTCCCGACGCCGGTGGGACGGATGTCCCCGGCGTCCGGTTCCTTCCCCTGTCCAGGCCACCGTTATCCCCGGTGTCACCGCGCAGATGAGTGAGCAGCGGGAGGAGCCTGGCCCTCCCCCGTGCACAGCGGCTCTTCACCGTGCCCGTCGGTACATCGAGGACACGTGCGGCCTCGGCGACCGGGTATCCCTGCATGTCCACGAGCACCAGAGCCGCCCGCTGGTCCGCGGGAAGCTTCGCGAGCGCGGCGAACAGTTCCCGGTGGAGGTCCTGCCGCTCGGCCGGCGCCTCGGCCGACTCGTGCGGCTCCAGGAGCTGCTCCAGCCGCTCCGTGTCGTCGACCGGCGAGGTCCTGCGCGAGGCGGCCTTGCGGGCCCGGTCGAGACAGGCGTTCACCGTGATGCGGTGGAGCCAGGTCGTGACCGCCGACTGGCCCCGGAAGGTGTGGGCGGCCCGGAAGGCCGACACCAGGGCGTCCTGGACGGCGTCCGCGGCTTCCTCGCGGTCCCCCAGCGTACGCAGGGCGACCGCCCAGAGCCGGTCGCGATGACGGCGCACGATCTCACCGAAGGCGTCCGGGTCCCCGGCGACATGGCGCGCCAGGAGTTCCTTGTCGCTCGGCTCCTCGGATGCCTCGCTCGTCATGCCGCCACCTCCCCTCCCGGTTCCCGCCCAGAGCAGTGCCCGCGCCGGACACGGCCGTCAGCCGAGCACCTTGATCTCGGAGATCCCGCCACGGTAGCCGCCCGTTCCGTCGGACGGCAGCTCCGTGATGTGGATCAGTACGTAGCGCGTGCGGACGGGCTTCTGCACGCTCGCCTTGAGCGTGTCCCCCGCCGTCTGCAGTTCGGTCAGGCGGTGCGGGAAGGCGTCGGCGCTGCCGGGGTCGGTCGCGTCCTCGGCCGCTGCGAGGACCTCGGCCTTCTGGCCCGAGCGGTACATGGCGACATCGATGCCACGGACGTCCTGGACGCTTCCCAGGTCGACGATGATCCCGCTGCCCTGCCGGCGTTCCGGGAGATTGCCGAAGTTGGCGTACCCCTCGTACCGCGGGGTGACCCAGGAGGTGTCCCCCTGGCCGTCCGCCGCGTGGGGCACCTCGTCCAGCTGTATGCCGGACCCGTGGGGCATGAACTCGCTGACGTCGCTGATCTGGAGCGGCTTCAGGGGCTTGGGCGCCGGCGGCTTCTTCTGGCTCTCGCCGCCCGGTGATGTCTGGGTGCCCGTCTCACCGGTCTTCTCGTTGGTCCTCTGGTCCAGCAGCTTGTCGGCGACCTGCCAGCTGCCCAGGCCCAGGGCGGCGATGAGAAGCGCGGAGACGGCCCACTTGAGGGCCTTGCCCGTCCGGCTCTGCAACGGAGGCGGGGGGACGGGCGTGACGGTGGTGGTGGCGGCGCTGGGGCGCGCCTGGGCGCGGCCGTAGTTGCCCTGCTGGTACGTCGTGCGCTGGTACTCGAGCGGGGCGGGGAAGTCGGGCTCCGGCGGGCGGATGCGCGGCATGGCCGCGACGGCCTTGGCGAGCTCGTCGGGTGTGGTGCAGGGCGGTTCCTGACGGGACGCGGTCGCACCGTCGTTGACCAGGGCGCGCATGGCGATCTCGGCGAGGCCGCGGTGCACGCCGGCCCGTACCTGGTCCGGCGGGAGGAGCCCCACGCCCTTGGGCAGCCCGGACAGGCCGTAGGCGTCGGTCTCGTACGGCCAGCGCTTGGTCAGCGCCGCGTACAGCAGGGCGCCGATCGCCTCGGTGTCGGTGCGCTGCGGGCGGTCGGCGGTGATGCCGCGGAGGGCGGCGTTCACGGCGAGTCCGCGGATCCGGTACTGGCCGGTGGAGCTGCGCAGGACGGCGCTCGGGGTCAGCCGCAGGTGGGACAGGCCTTCCCGGTGGGCGGCGGCCATCGCCTGGGAGACCTGACTGACGAGTTGGTAGGCGTCGTGCGCTTCGAGGGGGCCGGCCGCGAGCAGCGCGGTGAGCTCGGTGGCGTCCGGCAGCCATTCGTGGACGACGTAGACGAGTTCGTTCTCCTCGACCGCGTCCAGGACCTGGACGAATCGGGGGTCACCCAGGAGCGCCGAGGAGCGGGCCGCGGCCAGTACCGAACGGGCCCTAGGGTGAAGGGCGGGGAGGATGTGGACCCCGACGGCCCGGCGCAACTTCTCGTCGACGGCACGCCAACTGCTGAAGCCGTCCAGACGGGTGACGCACTCCTCGAGCCGGTAGCGTTTGGCGAGTTTGTGGCCACTGTGCAGGTCGGGCGTGGTGTAGCCGGACCGCTCACCGTCCCGCCGTTCGCCGTCGCCGCCCTGGGCGGACTGCTCCGCCGTGTCCTGCGCTTCCGCCACCCCGTCGCTCGCGGCCTTGTCCGCCTTCGCGGCCAGCGGGTCGTCACCGCTGTTGTCGGCCACGTCGACGGCAGCCGTGCTACGTTCCGCCACCGTCGTTCCTGCCTCCCCATCCGTTGCGCCACATCCAACAGCCATGCCAATTGTGCCCACAGTCCGGCGCTATGCACGACACGCGGAGGCCCGCGATGGTTGTGCGAGCTCTCGTTCTAGCGTCCGAGACGGCCACGCACCATGCCGACCAGGGTGTTGAGCTCTTCGATCCGCATCTTGCGTGCGGCGACGTAGAACACGCCCATCAGTACGATCCCACCGGCCACGAGTGCCGCGAGCGATCCCAGGGCTCCCTCGCCCAGGACCTTGAGGATCGCGAATCCGGCGGCGCCACCGAGGACGGCGGCGGGGACGGACGCCATGCAGAGCCGGGCGTAGGTGCGGACGACGAGCGCACCGTCCAGGTCGCCGCCCAGCCGGTTCCGCAGCCGCCGCCAGGCGACCCCGACACCCACGGCGTAGGCCAGGCCGTAGGAGGCGGCCATGCCGACGACGGCCCACTGCGCGGGCAGGAGGACGTAGCAGGCGCCCGAGGCGGCGGCGTTGACGGCCGCCACGATCACCGTGTTGTAGAAGGGCGTCCGGGTGTCCTCGTAGGCGTAGAAGCCCCGCAGGACGACGTACTGCACCGAGTAGGGGATGAGGCCGAGCCCGAACGCCATCAGGATGAAGCCCATGCTGCGGGCGGCCTCGGTGCCGCTGGAGGCGTACAGCAGGGTGCACATCGGGACGCCGAGCGCGAGGAAGGTGAAGGCGACGGGCACGATGGCGACGGCCGAGTTCCGCAGGCCCTGGGAGATGTCGTCACGGACGGCACCCGGGTCGTTGTCGTGCGCGGCGCGCGAGATGCGCGGCAGCAGTGCGGCCATGACCGAGACGGTGATGATGGCCTGCGGCATGCCCCAGATGAGCTGCGCGTTGGAGTAGGCGAGGAAGCCCGCGCCGTCCTGACCGGAGGCCTTGCCGGCGGCCGTGGCGAGCTGGGTGACCACGACGACACCGGCCTGGTTGGCGAGGACGAACAGGACGGTCCACTTGGCGAGTTTGACCGTCTTGCCGAGCCCGTGGCCCTTCCAGTCGAAGCGGGGGCGGAAGCGGAAGCCGGCCTCGCGCAGGTACGGCACCATCGCCAGGGCCTGGACGACCAGGCCGAGCAGCGTACCGATGCCGAGCAGGCGGATCCCGTCGTCGGGAATGGTCGTGACGCCCATCTGGGACTCGGCCGACGAGCCGTACACCCCGATGAACAGCGAGAAGGTGAAGATCACGACGATGTTGTTGAGGACCGGGGTCCACATCATCGCGCCGAACTTGCCGCGCGCGTTGAGGATCTGACCCATCACCACGTGCACGCCCATGAAGAAGATCGTGGGCAGGCAGAAGCGGGCGAAGGTGACGGCGACGCTGTTGGCGGCCGCGTCGCTCGCGATGGTGTCGGACATCGCCCGGATCAGCAGCGGGGCGCCGAACACCGCCAGGGTGACGATCACGCCCAGCGCGACCATCACGAGCGTCAGCAGCCGGTTGGCGTACGCCTCGCCGCCGTCCTCGTCGTCCTTCATCGACCGGACGAGCTGGGGGACGAAGACCGAGTTGAGGCCACCACCGACGGTCAGGATGTAGATCATCGTCGGCAGGGTGGCCGCGATGGTGTAGGTGTCACCGAGCAGGGCGGCGCCCAGGGCTCCGGTGATCACCAGGCTGCGGACGAAGCCGGTCAGGCGGGAGACCAGGGTGCCGGCCGCCATCACGGCGCTCGACTTCAGCAGGCCGGACGCACGGCCGCCGGACTTCTTCGGGGCGGGCGCCGGCGCGGGGACCGCTTCCGGCTCCTGCGGGGCGGGCGGCTGTCCGTGGCTCTGCTGGTCGCGGTAGAGGTGCGCGAACGCGTCCGGCTCGGGCTCCTGCTCGGCCGCGTGCGTGACGAGGTCGTCCACGCCGGTGAACTGAACGGTCCTGGCGTCGTCGCCGTAAGGAAGGTGGCGGGACGGTCCGTCGGGCTCGGGCGGCGGGGTCTGGGCCCAGACCCGCGGGTCCGGCGCGTACGGGGGCGCGGCGGGCTGCTGGTAGAGCGGCGGGGGCTCCTCATAGGTGCCCGGCGGGGGCGGGGGGTGCGCCGCCCTGTCGTAGAGCGCCTCGCCGACCGGGTCCTGCGCGGCCAGGTCGTGGCTTCCGTACGGATCCTGCTCGTAGGCGTGCTGGACGTACGGATCCGGGGCGGGCGGTGCGGCGGGGGGCGGGACGTGACCCGCCGTGGGGGGCATCTCGCCGGAAGGCGCGCTGCCGCCGCCCGCGTTGTGACCGCGGTCACCGTCGTACGGCGCGTTCATGGTTTACCCCACCTCATCGTCCCCGGCCGACCGGCCACGACATAGCTCAACGGTCCACTTTCTCACCCGGGCCCGACGGGTCGGCGCTTTGCGCTCCGGTGTCCGGCGTCAGGTCACTCGGCTGCTCGGGATCGTCGCTCCGCTCAGCCGTCACCCGGGGTTCCGGGTCCGCCGTCGTCCCGGCCTCCGTGCCGGTCACGGGCCGGGGCTCGCCGTCCGGCTCGTCGGTGGTGTCGTCCGGCCCCTCCGGACCGCCCGCCGCGTCGTCCGGCCCGGCCGGCCCGTCGTGCGGTCCGTCCGTCGTGTCGTCCGGCCCGTCCGCCTCGCGTGCGGCGGCGCGCTTGCGATGGGTGTACATCCTGATGCCGGCGAGCGCGAGCAGCAGGAATCCGCCGGCGATCACCAGCATCACCGTCGGAGTGATCTCGGAGACCTTGACGGTGAAGTTCATCGGCTTGCCGTACGGCTTGCCGTCCTCCGTGTACAGCTGGGCCGTCATCGGCACCGGACCGTTGGCGTTGGCGGACGCGGTGAACTTCACCGACTGGCTGTGACCGCCGTCGATCTTGACCGGCAGCTCGGCGACGGCGGTACCGCCGTTCAGCTTCAGACGGGTCGGCTTGGTCGACGTCAGCCGCAGCACCAGGTGATCGACGCCCTGGAGCAGCTGGTTCTGGACCGTCACCGGGATGGTGGCGCTGCGCCCCGACAGGGTCAGGTCCGACTTGTCGATCAGCTGGACCTCGCTGGTGAGGTCGAGCAGGTGGTCCTGCACGCTGCGCCGGTACGCCGTGGCGGGCTCGGAGCGGCCGCGCCAGGACGTCGACATCTCCCGGTTGATCGCGTTGCCGAACGGCGTGACCACCCGGTAGGCCGCCGTCAGGATGACCTTGAAGTTGTCCAGGGTGCCCTGGGTCGCCTGCATGTCCTGGAACGCCTGGACCCGCAGCTCCTGCTTGCGCAGCTTGGCCGGGTACTTCTTGGCGCTGGGGATCGTCGAGACGGCCCCGTCGTCGGGCTTGGCCGCGGCCGTCGCGAGGAGGTCACTGGGCTGGGTCCAGCGCTGCGGCGCCAGTGCGCGGAGCGCGGACGCCATCGTCTGGGCCTGGGCGGTGGTCGGCATCCGCTGCGGGGCGACCACGATGTTGCGCTGCTTGCCCGGCTGCTGCTGCGTGACGGCCAGCGTGTGGGCGAGGAACTGCTGGACGGCCCGGGTCGAGTTCCCCGCCCTGGTCATGTCGCCGTGGAAGGCCGTGGAGAGCGCCGCGTCGGCGACGACCGCGGTGGTCCCGCCGCCGATGGGCCTGGCGGCGTTGGGGGTGTAGGGCAGCTCGTCCCGGATGCTGTCGCTGCGGGCGATCACCTTGTCGGCGCCGGCCGAGGTGGCGATGTCGACGATCGACGGGTCGACCGCTCCGTCGATCGGCCAGGCGAAGTCCACGGACGGCTTCACATGGAGGATCGTCTCGACCGTGGTCTCGGCGACCTCGGTGGCCGGCTGGAGGTGGCTGAGGGAGCCCGAGACGTCCTTGCCGCGGTGGGCCAGCGAGGCCAGGTCCGGGTCGCCGTGGGGCAGCGCGACGATCTTGTCGCCCTGCACCGCCTTGTCCAGGCTGTTGAGCCACTGCTTGGCGACGGCCTGGTTCCTGCCCGGGACCCGTTCCTCGCCGTCCTTCACCTGGTAGTTCCGGGTCATCGCGTCAACGGTCGCCAGGAGGTCCGGGTCGACGACCCAGGTGATGGGCAGCTCGGCGCCGAGGGCGACGAGCCGTTCGAGCCGTCCGCCCGGAGCGAGCTCCGCGGCCAGGGCGTCGTCCTCGAAGACCGGGGTCTGCTGATCGTCCGAGCCGGTCTCCGCGGACAGGTGTGTGGAGGAGATCAGCGGCCAGAGGTAGCTGACCTGCGTCTTCTTGTCGGTGGCCTCCGGCTGCCAGGGCAGGAAGGTCCGCTCGACACCCAGCACCCGGTCGTACTGGGCGCTCGCCGTCCGGCCCGAGAGGGAGACCCCGAGGGGGTAGACCCCGTCGTCGTCGAGGCCCAGCTTCTCGACCGGCACGGCGATGGTGAAGTCCTTGCTGATGCCGGCCGCGAGCTTGGGGATCTTGATGCTGTACGGGCCGCCGAGCGCCGCGCCGTCGTCGCCGGGGACGAAGCCGTTGCGCTTGGCCACCCTGTCGATCGCACCCCGGTTGGCCACGGGCGAGCCGACGCGCAGGTCGACCCGCGCCTCGCTGACCGTCTCCTTGCCCTCGTTGGTCACGGTGCCACTGATCGTGAGCGTGTCCCCCTCCACCGGCGCGGCGGGTGTGAACGTGTCCAGAGACACATCGACGATGGGGGACGGAGCCGCCTTCTCGGCGGCGGACGCCGGCGTCGCGGGGACGTACAGCAGGCCCGCCAGAACCGGCACGCTCACGAGCACGGAGGCCGCACGTCGCAGCCACCGCCGGGCAGGAGAGCGACCGGTGCTCTGGAAGTCTGCCGCCTCGGCCACGCGCTCGCCCGTCCTCGTCGTCTGTTGCCGTTGGTGGTTCGTCGGTTCCTGCGTCCACGCATGGTAACGAGGAGCGCCGGGGCTAAGTGCCGCGGACTGCTCCACATGATCGGGGAAGCAGGGGAACGGAAGATCATGGAAGCGGGGAGCCGGGGCGGCGGAAAACCGGGACCTGGCCCGGGGCCGGGGCACGTACCCTTTTCTGTTGTGCCGAACGCCAACGAAGACAACCCGACTGCACTGAGCCAGGTGCAACGCCGCGCGGTCAGCGAACTACTGCGCGTGTCCCCGGTCGCCGACGACCTCGCCCGACGCTTCCAGGAGGCGGGGTTCAGCCTCGCCCTGGTCGGTGGCTCGGTACGCGACGCACTGCTCGGCCGGCTCGGCAACGACCTGGACTTCACCACCGAAGCCCGTCCCGAGGACGTTCTGAAGATCGTCCGGCCGTGGGCCGACGCGGTGTGGGAGGTCGGGATCGCCTTCGGCACGGTGGGCGCCCAGAAGGCCGCCCGCGTGGGAGACGCTGAACAGCTCTTCCAGATCGAGATCACGACGTACCGCTCCGAGGCGTACGACAGGACCTCCCGCAAGCCGGAGGTCTCCTACGGGGACTCCATCGAGGCGGACCTGGTCCGCCGGGACTTCACCGTCAACGCGATGGCCGTCGCGCTGCCGGAGAAGGAGTTCATCGACCCGCACGACGGCCTGGAGGACCTGGCGCAGCGCATCCTGCGGACGCCGGGAACGCCCGAGGAGTCCTTCTCCGACGACCCGCTGCGCATGATGCGCGCCGCCCGGTTCGCCGCGCAGCTCGACTTCGAGGTCGCTCCCGAGGTCGTGGACGCGATGAAGCGGATGGCCGAGCGGATCGAGATCGTCTCCGCCGAGCGTGTCCGGGACGAGCTCAACAAGCTGATCCTCTCCGCTCACCCGCGCAAGGGGCTGGGCCTGCTGGTCGACACCGGGCTCGCGCAGCGCGTGCTGCCCGAGCTGCCCGCGCTGCGGCTCGAAAGCGATGAGCACCACCGGCACAAGGACGTCTACGAGCACTCGCTGACCGTGCTGGAGCAGGCCATCGACCTCGAAGAGGACGGCCCGGACCTGGTCCTGCGCCTTGCCGCCCTGCTGCACGACATCGGCAAGCCGCGCACCCGTCGCTTCGAGTCCGACGGCCGGGTCTCCTTCCATCACCACGAAGTGGTCGGCGCGAAGATGACCAAGAAGCGCATGCTGGCGCTGAAGTACTCCAACGACATGGTCAAGGACGTCTCCCGGCTGGTGGAGCTGCACCTTCGCTTCCACGGGTACGGCACCGGCGAATGGACCGACTCCGCCGTCCGGCGCTACGTCCGCGACGCCGGGCCGCTGCTGAGCCGTCTGCACAAGCTGACCCGCTCCGACTGCACCACTCGCAACAAGCGCAAGGCGACCGCGCTGTCCCGGGCCTATGACGGGCTGGAGGAGCGCATCTCCCGGCTCCAGGAGCAGGAGGAGCTGGACTCCATCCGCCCTGACCTGGACGGCAACCAGATCCAGGAGATCCTCGGGATCCGCCCCGGCCCCGCCGTCGGCCAGGCGTACAAGTTCCTGCTGGAGCTGCGCCTGGAGAACGGGCCCATGGCGCACGACGACGCCGTCGCCGCGCTCAAGGAGTGGTGGTCCACTCAGAACTGAGCGGATCGCGGGAGGCCGTCATGTTTCACGTGAAACATGACGGCGGGCCACGCGAGGGGCGATGTTTCACGTGAAACATCGCCCCTCGCGCTGTGCCTAGAGCAAGCCGTCCCGCTGTCTCCACCGCAGCAGCAGGACGGCCGCGATGGCGTACAGCACGGCCACCAGCGCGATCACCGCGACCGAGCGGCCATCGGGCGGCAGCATCAGAGCGGCGACGCCGGCAGCGCCGACGAAGGCCACGTTGTAGAGGACGTCGTACAGCGAGAAGACCCGCCCCCGGTACGCATCGTCCACCGCGACCTGCACCACCGTGTCGGTGGCGATCTTGGCGCCCTGGGTGACGAGGCCGAGCATGAAGGCCGCGGCCAGTATGGGCGCCGGAGTGAAGAGCAGGCCCAGCGCGGGTGCGAGCACCGCGGCCGACCCGGCGCACACCATCATCCAGCCGCCCTGCCCCAGCCGCTCGACCGCCCACGGCGAGAGCACCGCAGCGGCGAAGAAGCCCGCCCCCGAGACACCCACGGCCAGGCCGAGCAGGGCGAGCCCCTGCGACTCCGTCGACGACCAGGCGTACCGGCAGAGCATCAGCACCATCACGGTCAGGGCTCCGTAGCAGAAGCGCATCACCGTCATGGCGGTGAGCGCCCGGACGGCCGCGCGCCGGCGGCGGAGGTGCCGTACGCCGCTGACGAGGCCCCGGGCCGTCGAGGCCAGCGCGGCGCCCAGCCGGGGCTGCACCGCGTCCGGGTCGGGCCCGAGCAGTTCGCGGCCCATGCGCAGCGAGGCGAGGGCGGAGCAGAGGTAGAGCCCGGCACCCAGGAGGACCACCACCGCGTCGGAGTCGGCGCCCGTCAGCCGTACGACGAAGGCGAGCCCGCCACCGGCTGTGGCGGCGAGCGTGCCCGCGGTGGGGGACAGCGAGTTGGCCATCACGAGCCGGTCGGGGTCCACGACGCGGGGCAGCGAGGCCGAGAGGCCGGCGAGGACGAACCGGTTGACGGCCGTGACCGAGAGGGCCGAGGCGTAGAAGAGCCAGTCCGGTACGGAGGTGAGGATCAGCAGGGCCGTACCGGCGGCGAGCACGGCCCGCAGCAGGTTGCCGTGGAGGAAGACCTGGCGGCGCTGCCAGCGGTCCAGCAGGACACCGGCGAACGGGCCGACGAACGAGTACGGCAGCAGCAGGACTGCCATGGCGGAGGCGATCGCGGTGGGCGAGGTCTGCTTCTCGGGGGAGAAGACGACGTACGTCGCGAGGGCGACCTGGTAGACCCCGTCGGCGCACTGGGAGAGCAGTCGTACGGCCAGCAGGCGACGGAAGTCGGTGAGGCGCACGAGTACGCGCAGATCACGTACGACAGGCATGGCAGCAAGGGTCACATACGCCGAAGGCCCCCGGGCAGACGCCACGGGGACCTTCGGTGCGGGGGACGGAGCCTCAGCGCTCGACCTCGCCCTTGATGAACTTCTCGACGTTGGCGCGGGCCTCGTCGTCGAAGTACTGGACCGGCGGGGACTTCATGAAGTACGAGGACGCGGAGAGGATCGGGCCGCCGATGCCGCGGTCCTTGGCGATCTTCGCGGCGCGCAGGGCGTCGATGATGACACCCGCCGAGTTCGGGGAGTCCCACACCTCGAGCTTGTACTCCAGGTTCAGCGGGACGTCACCGAAGGCGCGGCCCTCGAGGCGGACGTAGGCCCACTTGCGGTCGTCCAGCCAGGCCACGTAGTCGGACGGGCCGATGTGGACGTTGTTCTCGCCGAGGTCCCGGTCGGGGATCTGGGAGGTGACGGCCTGCGTCTTGGAGATCTTCTTGGACTCCAGGCGCTCACGCTCGAGCATGTTCTTGAAGTCCATGTTGCCGCCGACGTTCAGCTGCATCGTGCGGTCCAGGATGACGCCCCGGTCCTCGAACAGCTTCGCCATGACGCGGTGCGTGATGGTGGCGCCGACCTGCGACTTGATGTCGTCACCGACGATCGGGACGCCCGCCTCGGTGAACTTGTCCGCCCACTCCTTGGTGCCGGCGATGAAGACCGGGAGGGCGTTGACGAAGCCGACCTTGGCGTCGATGGCGCACTGGGCGTAGAACTTCGCCGCGTCCTCGGAGCCGACCGGCAGGTAGCAGACGAGGACGTCGACCTTCTTGTCCTTGAGGACCTGGACGACGTCGACCGGGGCCTCGGAGGACTCCTCGATGGTCTGGCGGTAGTACTTGCCCAGGCCGTCCAGGGTGTGGCCGCGCTGGACGGACACGCCCGTCGACGGCACGTCGCAGATCTTGATGGTGTTGTTCTCGCTGGCGCCGATGGCGTCGGCGAGGTCAAGACCGACCTTCTTCGCGTCCACGTCGAAGGCGGCCACGAACTCGACGTCCCGGACGTGGTAGTCGCCGAACTGCACGTGCATGAGACCCGGCACCTTGGCCGCCGGGTCGGCGTCCTTGTAGTACTCGACGCCCTGCACCAGCGAGGCGGCGCAGTTGCCCACGCCGACGATGGCTACGCGAACCGAACCCATTCCGGTTGCTCCCTGTGTTGATCTTCGAAGCCCTGCAGGTCGCAGGGCCTCACTTGGCGGTGTCGTCGGACGGATCCGGCCGGGTACTGCCCCCGTGCCGGGGCAGGCCGCCCGTCTCTCCAGATGTGTCGTCCTGCTGAGCGGCGGCGGAGGCCGTGGACGCCTGGTCGGTGTCCGGGGTCTCGGGGCCGGACCGTCGCCGGCCCCGCCCCGCCCGCTCGCTCTCGATGAGCTCGTTCAGCCAGCGCACCTCGCGCTCCACGGACTCCATGCCGTGCCGCTGCAGCTCAAGCGTGTAGTCGTCCAGGCGCTCGCGCGTACGGGCCAGGGAGGCGCGCATCTTCTCCAGACGCTCCTCCAGGCGGCTGCGCCGGCCTTCCAGCACCCGCATCCGCACCTCGCGCTCCGTCTGCCCGAAGAAGGCGAAACGGGCGGCGAAGTGCTCGTCCTCCCAGGAGTCCGGGCCGGTGTGGGAGAGGAGCTCCTCGAAGTGCTCCTTACCTTCGGCCGTCAGCCGGTAGACGATCTTGGCGCGGCGGCCCGCGAGCGAGGCGGCGAGGGCGTCCTCGGGGGCGCTGCCCGGTTCCTCGATCAACCAGCCGTTTGCGACCAGCGTCTTGAGGCAGGGGTACAGCGTCCCGTAGCTGAAGGCCCTGAAGATCCCCAGCGATGTGTTGAGCCGCTTGCGCAGCTCGTACCCGTGCATGGGGGCTTCGCGGAGCAGGCCGAGCACGGCGAACTCGAGGATGCCGGAGCGCCTGCTCATCCGCCGCCTCCTCCGCCCTCACCGGCCCGTACCGTGGCTCTTATGCCGTGCTGATGTATCGACTCGATACATCCCGACGATAGAACGGCCCGGCACACTCGACAAGGCCGACTAGGGTGAGCGGCGTCACATGGTCAATTCGCAGTAAACGACTTGCCTGATTTGGGATGAACTTCGGTCCTCAGTGGTTTTTGACCGTGCGTAGTCTGTGCGGCATGCACACCCGTGGGAACCATGCGACGCCGGACGGCGTCCTCGTTGCGAGTGCATGGCGGATGAGCCCGAGCCAGGGCTGGTCCGTATCCATTTCGGGGGGACCGGAACTCAGCTGCCGCTTCCAGGCGTACTCGCCTGCCCGAGGAGTAGTCGTTCGATGAGCGAGCACCGTCGCAAACCGCCGCAGCCGCAGGGTGGCGGACGTGCCGCAGCCAGGCGAGCCGCCCAGCAGCCCCCGGGCCGCAGGGCGGCTCCGGCGCGAGGAACCAGCGCAGGATCAGCCGCCGACCCCCACAGCGGCGGTGGCGAGGAGCGGGTGTACGGCAGTCGTGCCGAGGCCCGCCGGGCCGCCCAGCGGGGCGGCCGCCGCCGCGGTGCCGAGGCAGCCGCCGGTGCGGCCGGGGGGCGGGCCGCGCGGAGCGTACAGCCGGGCAAGAAGCGGCTGATCGACTACCCGCGCCACAACAAGGACGGCTGGCGCCGCTGGGTGCCCTCCTGGAAGCTCGTGACGGGATCGTTCCTCGGGTTCGCGGCGACGGTGCTCGGTGCGTCGACGGTGGTGTACTCCATGGTCGAGGTCCCCGAGGCCGTCAAGATCGCGACGGCTCAGAACAACGTCTACCTGTACGCCGACGGCTCTCAGATGGCTGCCACCGGTGGTGAGATCAACCGGCAGATCCTGGACTTCAAGCAGATCCCCGAGGACATGCAGAACGCGGTGGTCTCGGCCGAGAACAAGACGTTCTGGAAGGACAAGGGCGTCGACCCGAAGGGCATCGGCCGGGCGTTCTACAACATGGCCATGGGCGAGCAGACCCAGGGCGGCTCCACGATCACCCAGCAGTACGTGAAGAACGCGATGCTGGACGACCAGAGCCAGACCGTGAGCCGCAAGGCCAAGGAACTCTTCATCTCCCTCAAGGCAGGTTTCGAGGAGGACAAAGAGGACGTCATGGCCGGCTACCTGAACACCTCGTACTACGGACGAGGTGCCTACGGGATCCAGGCCGCGGCGCGCACCTATTACGAGAAGGACGCCAAGGACCTCAACGCCAGCGAGTGCGCGTTCCTCGCCGCACTGCTGAAGGGCGCCACCTACTACGACCCCGCGGGTTCGGTGGACATCGACCCCCGGGCGACCCCGGCGGCCAACACGGCGGCGGTCACCAAGCGGTGGCAGTGGATCCTCGACGAGATGGTCAAGGACGGGCACCTCGAAGCCTCGGAGCGGGCGAAGTACACGAAGTTCCCGATGCCCGTCGCCCCGAAGAAGCAGGCTCGGCTCAGCGGTCAGGTCGGTTACATGGTCGACCTCGCCAAGGCCTACGTCATCAACAACAACGACGTGGGCATCACGGCGAAGAAGCTCGCCCAGGGCGGCTACACGATCAAGACGACCTTCGAGAAGCCGAAGGTCGACGCGCTGAAGGCCGCCGTCGAGAAGGTCGAGAAGGCCAACATCGACCCGAAGGAGCGCCCGGACACGGACACGCACGTCCAGTTCGGTGGCGCCTCGGTCAACCCCAAGACCGGCGCGATCGTCGCCATCTACGGTGGCTCCGACGCGACCAAGCACTTCACCAACAACGCCGACCAGACCGGTGCCCAGGTGGGCTCCACGTTCAAGCCGTTCGTCCTCGCCGCGGCGATGGAACACGGCGTCCGGGACCCGGGCAGCGGCCCCGAACAGGGACCCGACCAGCGGCGGACGGTCGACCCGGACAAGACGATCTACAACGGCAAGAACAAGCTCAAGATCAAGAGGTACGACGGAAGCGTCTGGCACAACGAAGAGGGCAAGGAGTGGCTCCAGGTCAACGACGGTGACCAGGACTACGGGGACATCAACCTCCGCGAGGCGATGATCCACTCGGCCAACTCGCCGTTCGT
Organism: Streptomyces ficellus; assembly: GCF_009739905.1. Classification (NCBI taxonomy): domain Bacteria; kingdom Bacillati; phylum Actinomycetota; class Actinomycetes; order Kitasatosporales; family Streptomycetaceae; genus Streptomyces; species Streptomyces ficellus. Next base: position 3,655,020 of record NZ_CP034279.1, read on the forward strand.
CCAGCTGGGCATGGACGTGGGCATCGACAAGGTCCGCGAGACGGCGATCCAGGCCGGGCTGCGCAAGGAGAGCCTCGTCGAGGGCGACGTCCCGTCCTTCTCCATCGGCATCTCCGACCCCAGCGCCATCCGCATGGCGGGCGCCTACGCCACCTTCGCCGCCAACGGCAAGCAGCGTGACCCGTTCTCCGTGACCGAGGTGTCGAAGCGCGGAAACGTGATCTTCAAGCACGAGGCCACGACCAAGCAGGCCTTCTCGTCCGCCATCGCCAGCAACGTCACCGACGTCCTGCGCGACGTCGTCGAGGACCCCGAGGGCACCGGTAACAACGCGGCCATCCAGGGCCGTCAGGTCGCCGGCAAGACCGGTACCACCGACGGCAACAAGTCGGCCTGGTTCGTCGGCTACACGCCGCAGCTCGCCACGGCCATCGACATGTACCGGATGGACGACAACGCCGAGAACAAGAACCGCAAGTTCCTGGAGATGTTCGGCACCGGCGGCCAGAAGAAGATCCACGGCTCGTCCTTCCCGTCCGAGATCTGGCAGAAGTACATGTCGACCGCGCTCAAGGGCGCGGAGGTCATCCCGTTCCCCGAGCCGGAGGAGCTGGAGGCCGACACCGTGTACGGCGGTGGCGCCGAGAGCCCCGAGCCGACGCCGTCCGACTCGCCCTCGCCGACCCCGTCGCCTTCGGAGTCGGAGAGCCCCTCGCCGACCCCGTCGCCGTCGGAGTCGAGCAAGCCGGCCGAGCCCTCGTGCGGACCGTTCGACTGGGACTGCAACAACGACGACGGCGGCCAGAACGGCGGCCAGGACGGCGGTCAGGACGGCGGCCAGGACGGCGGTGGCGGAACCGACACCGGCGGGACCGATACCGGCGGCACCGACGACGGCGGGACCACCACCGGCGGCACCAGTCCCTCGCCGCCCACCGCCGGCACGACCAATGGCAACGGCAACGGCGGCGCCAACGGCGGCTGGTTCGGCGGGACCGAGGGCTAGCCCCCGCTCCCCCTCCACGGCCACCGAAGGCCACGGCTGCGAGGGCCGTCGCACCGGGTACGTACCTCGCGTACGTACGCCGGACGCGGCGGCCCTCCGCGTTGCCCGGTGCTCTTCCGCGTCGCCCGGCGGCCGCCCGCCCGCCCCCGCGGACCGTTGTCCACAGGCCGCGCCGGGCCCCGGCCACGTACGGCAGGATGTCCCCATGCCGAGCCCACACAAGACGACGAGCGCCCACCAGGACCGTCCCGTCGTGCCCCCGACCCGCCGGGACGAGATCGCGGCCGCCGGGAGCGAACTGATCGGTGGCCCCGCCGGCCGGTGGGCGCGCTTCGGCGACAGCGCGTTCACGCCCGTCCGGGTGATCGCGCTCGTCGCGATCGGGATGTTCGCGCTCGGCATGGTCCAGAAGCTGCCCTGCTACAACTGGGCGTGGTTCCGCGGCACCAGCTCGCAGTACACCCACGCCTGCTACTCGGACATCCCGCACCTCTTCATCGGGCGGGGCTTCGCCGACGGACTGATCCCCTACTTCGACCGCCTCGGCGGCGACATGGAGTACCTCGAATACCCGGTGCTCACCGGCCTGTTCATGCAGGTCGCGTCCTGGCTGACGCTCCCCTTCGACGGCGACCTCCAGTACCGGGAGCAGATGTACTGGATGGTCAACGCGGGCATGCTGATGATCTGCGTGGCCGTCCTCGCCGTCTGCGTCGCCCGCACGCACCGCCACCGCCCGTGGGACGCCCTGCTGGTCGCCCTGGCCCCCGCCTTCGTCCTGACGGCGACCATCAACTGGGACCTGCTCGCCGTGGCGCTGACCGCCGCCGCCATGCTGATGTGGTCCCGGGGGCGGGCGCTCGCCTTCGGTGTCCTCCTGGGCCTGGCCACGGCCGCCAAGTTCTACCCGTTCCTGCTGCTCGGGCCGCTGCTGCTGCTGTGCTGGCGGGCCTGGAAGTGGCGGGAGTTCGGTCTGGCCGTGCTGGGCACGGCCGCCTCGTGGCTGGTGGTGAACGTGCCGGTGATGCTGCTGGCACCGGAGGGCTGGAAGAAGTTCTACTCCTTCAGCCACGACCGGGGCATCGACTTCGGGTCCTTCTGGCTGATCATCACCCAGCGCACCGGCGCCGACATCACCCCGGACGCCGTCAACACCTACGCGAGCGTGCTGATGGTGCTCGCCTGTGCCGGGATCGCCGCACTGGCCCTGACCGCGCCGCGCCGCCCCCGCTTCGCCCAGCTGGCCTTCCTGGTGGTGGCGGCGTTCATCCTCACCAACAAGGTCTATTCACCGCAGTACGTGCTGTGGCTGATCCCGCTCGCCGCCCTGGCCCGCCCGCGCTGGCGCGACTTCCTCGTCTGGCAGGGCTGCGAGGTCATGTACTTCGCCGGGATCTGGATGTACCTGGCGTACACCACGAGCGGCAACAAGCAGGGGCTGCCGACGGAGGGCTACCAGTTCGCGATCCTGCTGCACCTGGCCGGGACGCTGTTCCTGTGCGCCATGGTCGTACGGGACATCCTGCTGCCCGAGCGCGACGGGGTGCGGCGCGACGGCACGGACGACCCGTCGGGCGGCGTCCTCGACCGCGCGGAGGACGTGTTCGTACTCGGCCCCGCCGCACCCCCGCCGCAGCACGCCGCACACGCGGTCCAGGGACCACGTGTGGAGTGGGGCGTCGTACGGGAGTGACCGCCCGGGGCCGCGCGTGACCGCCGGGGCCGCGCATGAGCGACGGCCCCGGGCGGCCCGGCACCGCCCGGGTGCTCAGCGCTCGACGATGCGGTCGAACTGGGTGGTGGTGTGCCGCAGGTGGGCGACCAGCTCGTCACCGACCTTCGGCTCCTGGGCGTCCGAGGGGACGAACAGGATCGACACCTGCATGTGCGGCGGCTCGGCGAACCAGCGCTGCTTGCCCGCCCACACGAACGGCGACAGGTTGCGGTTGACCGTCGCCAGGCCCGCCCGGGCCACGCCCTTGGCGCGCGGCATCACGCCGTGCATGGCCTTGGGGGCCTCCAGGCCCACCCCGTGCGACGTGCCACCGGCGACGACGACCAGCCAGCCGTCGGACGCCGCCTTCTGCTGGCGGTAGCCGAAACGGTCACCCTTGGCGACGCGCGTGACGTCCAGGACCGCGCCCCGGTACTCCGTCGCCTCGTGGTCGCCCAGCCAGAGCCGCGTACCGATGCGGGCCCGGAAGCGGGTCTGGGGGAACTGCTGCTGGAGCCGGGCCTGCTCCGCCGCCTTGAGGTGGCTGACGAACATGGTGTGCAGCGGAAGGCGGGCCGCGCGCAGCCGGTCCATCCAGCCGATGACCTCCTCGACGGCGTCGGTGCCGTCGGTGCGGTCCAGCGGCAGGTGCAGCGCGAAGCCCTCCAGGCGCACGTCCTCTATCGCCGCGTGCAGCTGGCCGAGCTCGTGCTCGCCGATGCCGTGCCGCTTCATCGAGCTCATGCACTCGATGACGACACGGGCGCCGACGAGCGCGTGGACGCCGTCCACGGACGACACCGAGCGGATCACCCGGTCCGGCAGCGGGACGGGCTCCTCGCCCCGCCGGAACGGCGTCAGGACCAGCAGGTCGCCGCCGAACCAGTCCTTGATGCGGGCCGCCTCGTACGTGGTGCCCACCGCCAGCATGTCGGCGCCGAAGCGGGACGCCTCGTCCGACAGCCGCTCGTGGCCGAAGCCGTAGCCGTTGCCTTTGCACACCGGGACGACGCCCGGGAACTGGTCGATCACGGACTTCTGGTGCGCCCGCCAGCGAGCGGTGTCGACGTAGAGGGAGAGCGCCATGGCCGGCCCGGAACCTTTCTGTGGCTGCGGTGTAGCAGAGGGATGTACGAGACCCGAGGCCCGAGCCCCGGGACGGGAGACTCGGGGGGCGGGACTACGGACTACGGACTACGGAAGCGTTCAGCGACGCGACATGTACATGTCGAGTGCCTTGTGCAGCAGCTTGTTCAGCGGGAAGTCCCACTCGCCGATGTACTCGACGGCCTCACCGCCGGTGCCCACCTTGAACTGGATGAGGCCGAAGAGGTGGTCCGTCTCGTCCAGGGAGTCGGAGATGCCCCGGAGGTCGTAGACGGTCGCGCCCATGGCGTAGGCGTCGCGCAGCATGCGCCACTGCATCGCGTTCGAGGGCCGGACCTCGCGGCCGATGTTGTCCGAGGCGCCGTACGAGTACCAGACGTGCCCGCCGACCACGAGCATGGTGGCCGCCGACAGGTTCACGCCGTTGTGCCGGGCGAAGTAGAGCCGCATGCGGTTGGGGTCCTCGCTGTTGAGGACGGTCCACATCCGCTGGAAGTACGACAGCGGCCGGGGCCGGAACCGGTCGCGCACGGCCGTGATCTCGTACAGCCGCTGCCACTCGGCGAGGTCCTCGTAACCGCCCTGGACGACCTCGACACCGGCCTTCTCGGCCTTCTTGATGTTGCGGCGCCACAGCTGGTTGAAGCCCTTGAGGACGTCGTCGAGCGAACGGTTCGCCAGCGGCACCTGGAAGACGTAGCGGGGCTGGACGTCGCCGAAGCCGGCGCCGCCGTCCTCGCCCTGCTGCCAGCCCATCTTGCGCAGCCGGTCGGACACCTCGAAGGCGCGCGGCTCGATGTGCGAGGCCTCGACGTCACGCAGCCGCTTGACGTCCGGGTCCTGGATGCCGGACTTGATCGCGGCCGAGTCCCAGCGGCGGATGACGACCGGCGGGCCCATCTTCACCGAGAAGGCGCCCTGGTTCTTCAGGTGCGCCAGCATCGGCTGGAGCCAGTCGTCCAGGTTCGGCGCGTACCAGTTGATGACCGGGCCCTCGGGGAGGTACGCGAGGTACCGCTTGATCTTCGGGAGCTGGCGGTACAGGACCAGGCCCGCGCCGACGAGCTGACCGTCCTTGTCGAACCAGCCCAGGTTCTCCGAGCGCCACTCGGTCTTCACATCAGCCCATGCGGGGACCTGGCAGTGGCTCGCCGCGGGCAGGGTCTGGATGTACGCCAGATGCTGCTCTCGGCTGATGGTCCTCAGGGTCAGGCTCATGCGGGGCGCTCCTCGGCAGGTGTGTCCCCATGGGTACAGGGGCTCCGGCTCTCGCGCGAAGCCTACTGGCACCGAGGAGCGCCCCGGCTGGCTGCATGCCGGGAGGGCCCGTACCGAGCCCCGCCGGCCGTGGCGGAAGGGCCTAACCGAGTACGCCGCCGAAGAGGCCGCCGTGGGCCATTCCGAGCCCCAGTCCGATCGCCGACGCCCCCATGCCGATGATCAGCACCGTGCGCTCGCGTGTCGTCTCGGAGATGTACTGGCCGTAGGCGCCGGTGACGACGCCCACCAGGCCCGCCCAGGAGCTGATCAGGTGGAGGCTGTGGAACTGGGCCGTGATGAAGGCGATCAGACCGAGCCCCAGGGTCACCGCCATCAGGGTGTCCTGCAGCGGGTGGGGCTTGCCGTCCGTGGCGAAGAGGGACGAGGTGGGGTGTCGATGGAATGCCTGGGCCATGAGGTCCTCCTGGCTGTGCCGGAAGGCGGCGCATCGTAGCGCCGCACGCACCCGATGTGTACAGATTGCGTCCCCTGGCCACAGGATTTCAACCGGAAGCCGGTGTGCGGGTACTCTGTACGGTCTGCACCGGTGTCTGCCCATGCCCTGATCGGAGTCCCTCACTCGCTGAGGGCGAATGTCAGTGGTGGCCGATACCGTTGCGTACGCATCACGACCCTCCTGCCACGGAACGACCGTGGCCGCTGAGTCCAAAGGAGGTGGGTTCCACATGCGTCACTACGAGGTGATGGTCATCCTCGACCCCGATCTCGAGGAGCGCGCTGTCTCCCCGCTGATCGAGAACTTCCTCTCCGTCGTCCGTGAGGGCAACGGAAAGGTCGAGAAGGTCGACACCTGGGGCCGTCGTCGTCTCGCTTACGAGATCAAGAAGAAGCCCGAGGGCATCTACTCGGTCATCGACCTGCAGGCCGAGCCTGCGGTCGTCAAGGAGCTCGACCGCCAGATGAACCTGAACGAGTCGGTCCTCCGGACCAAGGTCCTCCGTCCCGAGACCCACTGAGCACTCTCGCTCAGAGGTCATCGGGTTTCGAGTAGCAGCAGCAAGCAGCCAGAAGCAATCCCGCCGAGAGGTTCCCCATGGCAGGCGAGACCGTCATCACGGTCGTCGGCAATCTTGTCGACGACCCCGAGCTGCGCTTCACCCCGTCCGGTGCGGCGGTCGCGAAGTTCCGCGTCGCGTCCACTCCCCGTACGTTCGACCGTCAGACCAACGAGTGGAAGGACGGCGAGAGCCTGTTCCTGACCTGCTCGGTCTGGCGCCAGGCGGCGGAGAACGTCGCCGAGTCGCTCCAGCGAGGCATGCGCGTCGTCGTGCAGGGCCGGCTGAAGCAGCGGTCGTACGAGGACCGCGAGGGCGTAAAGCGCACGGTCTTCGAGCTGGACGTCGAGGAAGTCGGCCCCAGCCTCAAGAACGCCACGGCCAAGGTCACCAAGACCACCGGCCGCGGTGGCCAGGGCGGCTACGGCGGGGGTCAGCAGGGCGGCGGCAACTGGGGCGGTGCCCCGGGTGGTGGCCAGCAGGGTGGCGGCGCTCCCGCCGACGACCCGTGGGCGACCAGCGCGCCGGCCGGCGGCCAGCAGCAGCAGGGCGGCGGGGGCGGCTGGGGCGGAAGCTCCGGCGGTTCCGGCGGCGGCTACTCGGACGAGCCTCCCTTCTGAGCCCCAGGGCTTACGGGGATCAGGCTCGTACCCCACTTCTTGATCACACAGGAGATACACCATGGCGAAGCCGCCTGTGCGCAAGCCGAAGAAGAAGGTCTGCGCATTCTGCAAGGACAAGACCGCGTACGTGGACTACAAGGACACGAACATGCTGCGGAAGTTCATTTCCGACCGCGGCAAGATCCGTGCCCGCCGCGTCACCGGCAACTGCACGCAGCACCAGCGTGACGTCGCCACGGCCGTGAAGAACAGCCGTGAGATGGCGCTGCTGCCCTACACGTCCACCGCGCGATAAGAGAGGGTGACCGAAACATGAAGATCATCCTCAAGCACGAGGTCTCCGGCCTCGGCACCGCCGGCGACGTCGTCGACGTCAAGGACGGATACGCTCGCAACTACCTGGTCCCGCGTGGTTTCGCGATCCGCTGGACCAAGGGTGGCGAGAAGGACGTGGCGCAGATCCGCCGCGCCCGCAAGATCCACGAGATCGCGACCATCGAGCAGGCCAACGAGATCAAGGCTCAGCTCGAGGGCACGAAGGTGCGTCTGGCCGTTCGCTCCGGCGACGCCGGCCGTCTCTTCGGCTCCGTGACCCCGGCCGACATCGCTTCGGCGATCAAGTCCGCCGGTGGTCCCGAGGTCGACAAGCGTCGTGTCGAGCTCGGCTCGTCGATCAAGACCCTTGGTTCGCACCAGGTCTCCGTGCGTCTGCACGCCGAGGTCGTCGCGAAGCTCGGCGTCGAGATCGTCGCTGCCTGAGTTTCTGCGCTCAGCAGGTCGCGCAGCGATCATTGAGTGACAGGCTCATCGCGTGACACGGAAGGGCCGCACCTGAGGGTGCGGCCCTTCTGCTGTGCCTGCGCGCGCTGCGGGGACGGCCGGTCGTGTTTCACGTGAAACATGACCAAGGGGGTCGTGGCACGGGGCGTGGCCCGAGAGGCCAAGGTGGTGTGGGTCGCGGCCCTGGAGGCCGTGATGAGTCGCGCGGGCCGTGCGGGCCGGGCGGGCCATGCGGGCCGTGCGGGCCGGGCCGCCGTCGCGGGTCAGCGGGTGGCGCCGGTGACCACCCAGCGGCCCGACCGCATGCGCAGGCCCAGGGTGAGCATCCGGACCGTCATCATCAGCCCCATCGCCCACCACAGGGCGGTCAGGCCGCCGTCCAGCAGGGGGATCAGCAGGGCGACCGGGGCGAAGACCGCGAGGGTCACCACCATCGCTCCCGCCAGGTACGGGCCGTCGCCGGCGCCCATCAGCACCCCGTCCAGGACGAAGACCACCCCGGCGATCGGCTGCGTGAGCGCCACGACCAGCAGCGCCGGCAGGAGGGCGTTCCGCACGGTGGAGTCGCTGGTGAAGAGCGGGATGAAGAGGGGGCGGGCCAGGACGATCAGTACGCCCAGCACCAGTCCGGAGGCTATCCCCCACTCGACCATGCGGCGGCAGGCCCGTCGTGCCCCGTCGGCATCGCCCGCGCCCAGATAGCGGCCGATGATCGCCTGGCCGGCGATGGCGATGGCGTCCAGGGCGAAGGCCATCAGGCTCCAGAGGGACAGGATGATCTGGTGGGCGGCGACATCCACGTCCCCGAGGCGAGCGGCCACCGCCGTGGCGATCATCAGGACCGCGCGCAGCGAGAGCGTGCGGACCAGGAGCGGGACGCCTGCCTGGGCGCTGGCCCGTATCCCGGCGGCGTCCGGGCGCAGGGAGGCGCCGTGGCGTCGTGCTCCCCGGACGACCACGACGAGATACGCCGCCGCCATGCCGCACTGGGCGATGACCGTGCCCCAGGCGGAGCCGGCGATGCCGAGGCCGAGGCCGTACACCAGCGCCACGTTCAGCACCGCGTTGGCGGTGAACCCGGCGACGGCGACGTAGAGGGGGGTCTTGGTGTCCTGGAGGCCCCGGAGTACGCCGGTGGCGGCGAGCACGATGAGCATGGCCGGGATGCCGAGGCTGGACACGCGCAAGTAGGTGGTGGCGTACGGGGCGGCGGTGCCGGAGGCGCCGAAGAGGTCGACCAGCCAGGGCGCGGCGGGCAGGGTGACGACGATGACAGCCAGCCCCAGGAGCAGGGCCAGCCAGATGCCGTCCATGCCCTGCCGGATGGCGGACGGCAGGTCGCCGGCCCCGACGCGGCGGGCGACGGCCGCGGTGGTGGCGTAGGCGAGGAAGACGAAGACGCTGACGGCCGTGGCGAGCAGGGCGGCGGCGATGCCGAGACCGGCGAGCTGCGGGGTGCCGAGGTGACCCACGACGGCGCTGTCGACCATCACGAAGAGCGGCTCGGCGACGAGCGCTCCGAAGGCCGGCACGGCGAGGGCGATGATCTCGCGGTCGTGCCGGCGGCGGTCGCTCTTCGGTCGGGCGGGGGCCTGGGTCATGGGGGCAATCTAATCTTCCACAGGTAAGAGATGCAAGGGCCATTGGATCCTTACCGATCGCTGAGTTGACCCTTCGGGTGTGCGCCGTTTGTTCTGATCTTGGTCCAGCGGGGAAAGTTTTTCTCCCCCACAGCCAGTGGATGGAAAAGACGCAGGTCAGAGACGCTTTGCTGGTGGGGCTATGAGTTTGTCCACACGGCTGTCCCCCGCTCCGTGCACAGGTTCTGCGGGGTTCTCCACAGCATCTGGGTCTTCACCCACAGGCCCTGTGGATAACCAGATTGGCTGACGGTGCCCGCGGGCCTACCGTGGTCCGGCGCTCGACGCGCCAGAAGCGGAGTTGAGCCTCTCGCTTGTCAGTGTCGTGCCGTAGAAAGAATGGCACGGCGAGGTCCGCGGAGCGGACGGGAGGAGGTGGGCCGGTGAGCATCCCCGAGCCCTTGGACGACCCCTGGGCCGACACCGGACCCAGTGACCGTCTGCCCGTCACGCGTCAGCGCGGGAGCGACCACCGCGGCCGGGGCATGGGCCGGGACGAACAGCACGAGCGGGGCAGCGAGAGCGGCCCCTGGGACAGCGGCGCGGGCGGCTTCGAGCGGGTCCCCCCGCAGGACCTCGACGCCGAGCAGTCCGTGCTCGGCGGCATGCTGCTCTCCAAGGACGCCATCGCGGACGTCGTGGAGATCATCAAGGGCCACGACTTCTACAAGCCGGCCCACGAGACCATCTACACCGCGATCCTCGACCTCTACGCCAAGGGCGAGCCGGCCGACCCGATCACCGTGGGCGCCGAACTGACCAAGCGCGGGGAGATCACCCGGGTCGGCGGGGCGTCGTACCTGCACACCCTCGTGCAGTCGGTACCCACCGCGGCGAACGCCTCGTACTACGCGGAGATCGTCCACGAGCGGGCGGTCCTGCGCCGGCTCGTCCAGGCGGGCACGAAGATCACGCAGATGGGATACGCGGCCGACGGCGACGTCGACGAGATCGTCAACTCGGCCCAGGCGGAGATCTACGCGGTCACCGAGCAGCGCACGAGCGAGGACTACTTGCCGCTCGGCGACATCATGGAGGGCGCGCTCGACGAGATCGAGGCGATCGGCTCGCGCAGCGGCGAGATGACCGGCGTACCGACCGGCTTCACGGACTTCGACTCGCTGACGAACGGCCTGCACCCCGGCCAGATGATCGTCATCGCCGCACGTCCCGCCATGGGTAAGTCGACGCTCGCGCTGGACTTCGCCCGTGCGTGCTCGATCAAGAACAACCTGCCGAGCGTCATCTTCTCCCTGGAGATGGGCCGCAACGAGATCGCCATGCGTCTGTTGTCGGCGGAGGCGCGGGTGGCCCTGCACCACATGCGCTCCGGCACGATGACGGACGAGGACTGGACGCGGCTCGCCCGCCGGATGCCGGACGTGTCGCAGGCCCCGCTCTACATCGACGACTCCCCGAACCTGTCGATGATGGAGATCCGCGCCAAGTGCCGCCGGCTCAAGCAGCGGAACAACCTGAAGCTGGTGGTCATCGACTACCTCCAGCTGATGCAGTCCGGCGGCTCCAAGCGGGCCGAGAGCCGGCAGCAGGAGGTCTCCGACATGTCGCGAAACCTGAAGCTGCTGGCCAAGGAGCTGGAGCTCCCCGTGATCGCGCTGTCCCAGCTGAACCGTGGCCCCGAGCAGCGCACGGACAAGAAGCCGATGGTCTCCGACCTCCGCGAATCCGGCTCCATCGAGCAGGACGCGGACATGGTCATCCTGCTGCACCGCGAGGACGCGTACGAGAAGGAGTCCCCCCGCGCGGGCGAGGCGGACCTCATCGTGGCCAAGCACCGTAACGGCCCGACAGCGACGATCACCGTGGCCTTCCAGGGCCACTACTCGCGGTTCGTCGACATGGCGCAGACCTGATCCACGGCTTAGCAGAGTCTCACCTTCGCGTTGGGATCCCACGACCCGATGTCGGATGAAAGTCGCCTGATGACCACATGGATGCGCTGCCACTGGGACGAGGGTGACACCTGGTTCTACTTCGAGGTCGACTCCGACGGCTGGGTGATCCGGCAGGTCGAACTCGAAGGGCCTGAGCTGATCCCGGTCGCAGCTGCCTCCGTCGCCGAGGGGCAGCGGGCCCGTGACGCAGGCCGCCTCGATGAGTACGACGGCAGGTTCGGGATCACCGCCGAGTCGCCCGTCTCGGAATGGGAAGGCCACGACCCCGAACAACTCACCTTCGAGGAGTTCGAAGAAGTCTGGGGGTCTGCACGTCGCCGGATCGCGTCCCGGCCCGGCTGACCGCTCGGCCCCGCAGAGGCTTATTGGCATCATCGCGGCATGGCCCCGACCCTTCCCCGCACCATCCGAGCCGTCGACACCGCTCACCTCCTGGACCTGGCCCAGGAGGCCGCCGTGCACGGCTTCAGCCAGCGGCTCCCGGTCGACTGGCTGAGCGAGCACCTCGCCGCAGAGGCGACGCACCACCTGTTCCCGACGCTCGTGCAGCGGCTCACGCACCGCCCCGAGGTTCCGTTGCAGTGGCGGTGCCAGCAGTTGCTGACCGTCAGCACCGGTGAGGTCTAGGCGGGCGGTACAGGGCCGCTGCCGGTCCAACTCATGGTGCTTCCTGCCCACCTGGCTGATCTTGGAACGGAAGGCGACCGGACTCGGCTGGTGGCGGCCCTGCACATGGTGCATGCGGGCCGGTGGCTGCCCCGCGACGAACAGGAGGCGCTGGGGCGGCTCGTCGGCGCGCTGAACGGCTCGGCGGAGGTGGAGCGGGCGCCCGTCGTGGGCTAATGCGGTCGACGGTGCCGCAGTATGGCGGATACACCTGGGGGATGACGTCATCCTTCGAAGCACTTCTCCCCAGCACGGAGCGCGCCCTCCTGCACCGGGTGGCCACCGCGCAGGTGGAGGGCCGGACGCCCTCGCTCGTCGGTGCGGTCGCCAGGGACGGCCGGCTGCGGTGGCAGGGCGGGCGCAGTTGCGTGGACGGGCAGGTGCCCGACGCCGATACGCAGTACCGGATCGGCTCCATCACCAAGCCGTTCACGGCGGTTCTGGTGATGCGGCTGCGGGACGAGGGTCTTCTGGACCTCGGGGACGCGCTGGAGAAGCACCTGCCAGGGACCGGTGTGGGTGACGTGACGGTCGCGCAACTGCTGGGGCACAGTGCAGGCCTGGCGGCTGAGTCGCCGTCACCGTGGTGGGAGCGGACACCGGGCACGCTGCGCCCCGAGCTGGCGGACGTGCTGGGCGAGCGGCCGCTCCTGCACCCGCAGGGGCGCCGTCACCATTACTCCAACACCGGCTACACGTTGCTGGGTTCGCTCGTCGAAGCCGTGCGCGGGGTGCCGTGGGAGGAGGCGCTGAAGGCGGAGATCCTGGAGCCCCTGGGCCTGCGGCGCACGAGCCCCCAGCCCGTCGCCCCGCACGCCGGGGGCTGGGCGGTGCACCCGTGGGCCGACGTGCTGCTGCCGGAGCCGGCGGAGGACCTGGGGCTGATGGCCCCGGCTGGGCAGCTCTGGTCGACCGCGGAGGACCTGTGCCGGTTCGCTCTCTTCCTGGCGGAGGGTGACGACCGGGTGCTGAGCGCCGAGACGGTGCGGGAGATGCGTACGCCCGCCGTCCCTTCGGAGGCGGGGGAGTGGGGCAGCGGCTACGGGCTCGGGTTGCAGCTGGTGCGCGGCGACGGACGCACGCTGGTGGGGCACTGCGGCTCCCTGCCCGGCTTCGTCGCGGGGATGTGGGTGAGCGTGGAGGACGGTGTCGCCGCGGTCGCCCTGGCGAATGCCACGTCCGGGCCGGCGCCGGGGGCGGTCGCCGCCGACCTCGTACGTATCGTGGCGGACGCCGAACCGCGGATCCCGGAGCCCTGGCGGCCGCTGCCGGAGGCCGATCCGGCGCTGCTGGAGCTGACCGGTCCCTGGTACTGGGGTACCTACTCCTACGGTCTCCGGGTGGTCGCCGACGGCGGGGTCGAGCTGAGCCCCCTGCGCGGTCCGGGCCGCGCCTCGCACTTCCGGGCGCAGGACAAGGGCACCTGGATCGGGCTGGACGGGTACTACGCGGGGGAGACGCTACGCGTGGTCCGGCGCGAGGACGGCACGGTCAGCCACGTCGACCTCGGGTCGTTCGTCTTCACCCGAGAGCCGTACGAGCCGGGCGGTGCCGTGCCGGGCGGGGTCGACGCGGAGGGCTGGCGCGGACTCTGACGACGTTTCACGTGAAACCGTGCACGTTCGCCCTGGGGAAGCCCCCTGGCACGCGCGTCACAGCGCCATCTTGAAGCCCACGTGTGAGGCCTCGAACCCGAGCCGTTCGTAGAAGCGGCGGGCGTCGGTGCGCGTGGCGTCAGAGGTCAGCTGGACCAGCCGGCAGTCCTGACGCCGCGATTCGGCGATCGCCCATTCGATGAGCTGGGTGCCGAGGCCTCCGCCGCGCTCATCGGCGTGTATGCGGACGCCTTCGATGATCGACCGGGTGGCGCCGCGCCGTGACAGTCCGGGGATGATCGTGAGCTGCAGGGTCCCGACGACCCGTCCGTCGCGCACGGCCACGGCCAGGTGCTGGTTGGGGTCGCCCGACAGCCGCTCGAAGGCCGTGGTGTACGGGGTGAGGTCGTCGGGCGACTCGCGCTGCGCGCCCAGGGGGTCGTCGGCCAGCATGGCCACGATGGCGGGGATGTCGGTAGGGGCGGCGGGCCTGATCTCAAGATCGCTCATGGCTGCAGGCTACGTTGCCCCCTGCCCCGCCCGGTCAGCCGACCGGTACGTGCAGTTCTTCGACGGCCCGGACCAGCGGGGCGAGCTCCGGGTTCGTCGCCGCCTCGTCGAGCGCCGCCCGCAGAGCGGCGTCATTGGTGGGCCGGGCTTCGGCGAGCAGGGTGAGGCCGGACTCGGTGACGTCGGTGTAGATGCCGCGCCGATCGGTGTCGCAGAGATAGCGCGTGAGCAGGCCGCGGTCCTCCAGGCGGGTGACGAGCCGGGTCGTGGCGCTCTGGCTCAGCACGACCGCATCGGCCACCTGCTTCATCTGGAGGTGGCCACCGGGCCCGTTGTGCTGACGGCTGAGGACGTCGAGCAGGGAGAACTCGCGCACGCTGAGGCCGTGCTTGGCCTCCAGCTCGCGCTCGATGCTGGCCTCGATCTTCCCGTGGAGCAGGGAGAGCGCGCACCAGCCCTGTGAGAGGGCGGTGAGAGCCGGGTCTGTGGCTGTCATGGGATGTGTCCTCCGTCCCGGAGCGGCTTGTCACCAGGATAGACGACGTCTGCAATAGCCCGCGCTTGCAATTAACCCGCGTCTGCAATTATTGTCGACGCTCGTAAGGCGCAGACGCAATCTTCCGGAAGGTGTACTCCATGCCGCTCGCGCTTCTGGCCCTCGCTATCGGGGCCTTCGGTATCGGGACCACGGAATTCGTGATCATGGGCCTGTTGCCCGAGGTGGCGGCCGACTTCCAGGTGTCCATCCCCACGGCCGGACTGCTGGTCACCGGCTACGGGCTCGGCGTCGTCCTGGGTGCCCCGCTGATGACCGCCCTCGGCACCCGCATCTCCCGCAAGCGGATGCTGATGCTGCTGATGGGGCTGTTCATCGCCGGCAACGTGCTCTCCGCGGCCGCCCCCGCGTTCGAGCTGATGCTCGCCGGCCGCGTGGTGGCCTCCTTCGCGCACGGCGCCTTCTTCGGCATCGGCTCGGTCGTCGCCGCCGACCTCGTCGCCCCGGAGAAGAAGGCGGGCGCGATCGCGATGATGTTCACCGGCCTGACCGTCGCCAACGTCGTCGGCGTGCCCCTGGGCACCTTCATCGGCCAGAGCGCCGGCTGGAGGACGACATTCTTCCTGGTCGCGGCGCTGGGTGTACTGGGCCTGATCGGCGTCGCCAAGCTCGTTCCGGAGCAGCCCAAGCCCGCGGGCGTGCGCCTGCGCCACGAGTTCGCGGCCTTCCGCAACGTACAGGTCCTGCTCGCCATGGCGATGACGATCCTCGGGTTCGGAGGCGTCTTCGCCGCGATCACCTACATCACGCCGATGATGACCGACGTCGCCGGCTTCTCGGCCGGTGCCGTCACCTGGCTGCTGGTCCTCTTCGGGCTCGGCATGGTCGGCGGCAACCTGATCGGGGGGAAGTACGCCGACCGGGCGCTGATGCCCCTGCTCTACGTGTCGCTCACCGCCCTCGCCCTGGTGCTCGCCCTCTTCACCTTCACGGCGCACCACAAGGTGGCCGCGGCCGTCACGCTCGCCCTGATCGGCGCCCTGGGCTTCGCCACCGTGCCGCCCCTCCAGAAGCGGGTGCTCGACCAGGCGTCCGGAGCGCCGACCCTGGCGTCCGCCGTCAACATCGGCGCCTTCAACCTGGGCAACTCCCTGGCGTCCTGGCTCGGCGGCATCGTCATCGCCGCGGGCATGGGCTTCACGGCCCCCAACTGGGTCGGCGCAGCGCTCGCCGCTTCGGCCCTGGTCCTCGCCGTCCTCTCCAGCGCCCTGGAACGCAGGGACCTCCGTCGCGACAGCCGGGTCGTCACCGGCGCCACGCCGGAGCCGGCCGCCGCCGCCCCCCTCGTCCACCACTGACACCGACCTCCCCTCGCAACCCCGCGTCTCGCACCCCTTCGCACCAAGGAGCCACCCCGCATGAGCACCACCAGCACCACCGCTGTCGCGCCGCTGACCACCCAGGACGCCGAAACCCTGCTGGACACCGCCCGCCGCGCCGCCGAAACGGCCGGGGTCACGGTCGCCGTCACCGTCCTGGACGCGGGCGGCCACCTGCTGGCGTTCCGCCGCGACGACCGGGCCGTACTGATCGCCGGCGAGACGAGCACCCGCAAGGCCTTCACCGCGCTGCAGCTGAACGCACCGACCGCCGACCTGGTGGACGCCGTCCGGCCCGGCGGGCCGTTCCACACGTTGCCCACCGCCCTCGACCGTCCACTCCTCTTCATCGCGGGTGGCGTCCCCGTCCACCGCGACGGCCGTCTCATCGGCGCCATCGGCGTCGGTGGCGGCGCTCCGGAGCAGGATCACGGCTTTGCCACCGCGGCAGTGCGGGCTCTGTCATAAAGCCACCTGGAAACCCGTTTCAAGACCCGTCAGCGGGTTCCCGCGACCCTCGTCCCCCTGGACCGGACAGACTCCCGGCCAGGGGGACGGGCGTATGCCGAGGCGCGCATACGCCGGCCACGGCGGGTGAGGCCCCGGGGCTTGAGGACGGAGATCACCGTCATCAACAGATACGTACTGGTGGCGACGATCGGTGCCGCGATCAGACTGCTGTCCGGGACACCTGCCGCCTGCATGGCCCGGTCAGCGGCCACGGTGAGGGAGGCGTCGGCGGTCGCGTACGCGGTGATACCGAGCGCCAGCAGGCCAGGGCTGAGGCCCAGCCAGCTTACGGACACCGCAACGTGGACGGAGAGGAGAGCCCGGCGAACGGGGCGCTTGAGTGGTTTCACGTGAAACACGGTTCCCCTCGGATGCGACATCCGCGTCCGACGGCGAGAGACATCGCCCGTACTCGCCCCGGTGTACATGGCCATCCGGGAAAGTGAAGGTCGCGAACCGACTCTGTGCAGAGATGGGGGTGGAACTGGACGTGTGTGTTGCTTACGGTGATTCCATGTCCGACGCGGAGATCCTCGCGACGGACCGGTAGCGGTGGCGATCAACGCGGACCATCATCTGTCCGGGCGGGCCACAAACGCTTATACGGGAGGCGTTCTCCACGAAGCCTACGAACGTGTACGAGCCGGCCGTTAGTTCAAAGACACGGCAGTAACGCAGCTTAACGAAACCTGGGGTCGAAATCCGGGCTTTCCGCTCTCGCTCTACCGAACCGGCCACTCCTGTCATGCTGCGACCACGACCACTGCGGTCAATGTCACAGTCAGTGGTAATCATCCCGGTTTTGCGGGGCAGCTGAGAGTTAGTCTGGGCGGCGGGCAGCGAATACCAGGCGAAAAGCGGCGAATTGAGGCACCTGCCGGGCGGGCGAAGGGTGCACTGACCGACCGAGAGATGTTCGAGGCGAGGCACTGTATGGACGCTCCGACCACCATGTCGGCCGACAACGGCACGCGCGGCGACAGCGGCGAGGGCGGTGGCTGGTTCACCCCGCGCAAGCCGGTCGACGACCGGCCCGCCGAACCCGCGGCGGCCCGAGCCGAGGACCGCCCGGGGCATGCGGAGGGCGGCGCCGGAGAGGCCCCGGCCCCGGACCAAAACCCGGGTCAGAACCAGAACCCGACCCAGGACCGAATAGCGGGACAGCGGCGGCCCCTCACGTCCATACGCATGGTCGGCGCCGGAGCCTCGCGTGGAACGGCCAGTGCGACCGGGGCCCCTTCCGGCCCGGCGCCGTCGGCCGTCCCGTGGCCCGACGGATCCGGGACACGCGTACACGAACGACCCGCCGACCGGCCCGTGGCGCCCCGTCCCGACGACGACCCCGCCAGGGCCCCGCACGACCCCGCTCCCCGGACGGCCCCGTACGACGCGCCCAGCGGTCACGACGACGGCCCGCAGCGCCCCGGTGGACGTCCCAGTGGCGGCGTGAACGCCGCCGAGGCCGGGTCGCCGGACGCGGTGCGGGTCCGGCGGACGCTGGCCGAGGTCGGTCCCGTGTCGGACAAGGTGACCTCGTACTTCTACGCCCTGCTCTTCACCCGCTATCCCGAGCTGCGCGCCCTCTTCCCGGCCGCCATGGACACCCAGCGCGACCGGCTCCTCAAGGCGCTGCTGACCGCGGCCGAGCACATGGACGACCCCGCGCTCCTCACCGAGTACCTCCAGCACCTGGGACGCGGCCACCGCAAGTACGGCACCGACGCCTCGCACTACCCGGCCGTCGGCGAGGCGCTCATCGGGGCGCTCAGCCGGTACGCGACGTCGACCTGGGACGAGGAGACCGAGGCCGCGTGGGTGCGGACGTACACCACGATCTCCCAGATCATGATCGACGCGGCTGCCGAGAACGAACGGCACGCGCCCGCCTGGTGGCACGCGGAAGTGGTCTCGCACGACCTGAGAACGCCCGGCATCGCGATCATCACGGTCCGGCCCGACCAGCCCTACCCCTTCCTGGCCGGGCAGTACACGAGCCTGGAGACCCCCTGGTGGCCGCGGATCTGGCGGCACTACTCCTTCGCCTCCGCGCCCCGCTCCGACGGGCTGCTGTCCTTCCACGTCAAGGCCGTGCCGGCGGGCTGGGTGTCCAACGCCCTGGTCCATCACGCCCGCCCGGGAGACGTACTGCGCCTGGGGCCGCCCGCCGGCTCGATGACCGTCGACCACACCACGGACAGCGGTCTGCTCTGCGTGGGCGGCGGCACCGGCATCGCGCCCATCAAGGCCCTGGTCGAGGACGTCGCCGAGCACGGCGAACGGCGCCCGGTCGAGGTCTTCTACGGGGCCCGTACCGATCACGACCTGTACGACATCGACACCATGCTGCGGCTCCAGCAGTCCCACCCGTGGCTGGAGGTGCGCGCCATGATCGACGGCAAGGCGCAGCTGCCGGACGTGGTCCGCGAGTACGGGCCGTGGAACGAGTACGACGCGTACCTCTCGGGGCCGGTGGGCATGATCCGCAGCGGCGTCGACGCGCTCCGGGGCGTCGGCGTGCCCTACGAGCGGATCCGTCACGACTCGCTCGAGGAACTCGTCGCGGCGGCCGACTGAACCGCCGGGCAGACGGGACTTCGAAGACGCGACCTAGCCCAGATCGGGGGCGTGCATCGCGCGCACGCCCTCGATGTTGCCGTCCAGGTAGTGCCGCAGCGACAGCGGTACGAGGTTGACGGCGGCGATCCCGACGCGGCTGAACGGCACCCGGACGATCTCGTACTCGCCGAGCGGCTCGTCCACCTCCGGTCCGTGGCGCTGCGCGGGGTCCATCGACTCCAGCCGGCAGACGAAGAAGTGCTGCACCTTCACGCCCGAGACGCCGCCGTTCTCGATGTGCTCGACGGTGTCGACGAAGCACGGCACCACGTCGGTGATCTTGGCGCCGAGTTCCTCGTCGACCTCCCGGTGGAGCGCGTCGACGACCGTGGCGTCACTCGGCTCGACACCGCCGCCGGGGGTGACCCAGTACGGATCCATGCCGGGTTTCGTCCGCTTGATCAGGACGAGGTCGTCACCGTCGAGGAGGACGGCACGGGCGGTGCGCTTGACCACTGGACGTTCGGTCATGGCTTGAAAATGGCCCGCCGCGCGCGTTCTGAAACCCCGGTCGGCCCGGCTCCCACGCGGCGTCACCAGTCCGTCGCCGCGCGCAGCAGCGTCTCGTGCGCCCGCGCGATGTGCGGCAGGGCCAGGGTGCCGGTGCGCACGACCAGGAAATAGGTGCGCAGCGGCGGCACCGGCGGGTCCAGCAGTGCCACCAGGCGGCCGCTATCCAGGTCGTCCTCGCAGAGGTAGCGGGGCAGCACCGCCAGTCCGGCACCCGAGGCGGCCGACTCCAGGACGGCGCGCAGGTCGGGGGCGATGACGGTGGCCGCGGCGGCGGGCTTGGACTCGAAGACCGCCGCCCAGTAGCGCGCGACGAACGGCAGCGACTCGTGCACCTCGACGACGGGGAGCTGTTCGAGCACGACGGCGCCCTTGCGCAGCAGGACGCCGGGCGCCAGCCGGGCCGCCCAGCGCGGGGAGGCGACGAGGACGTGTTCCTCGTCGCAGAGCGGGGTGGCGGTGAGCAGGCCGCCGCGCGGCCGGGCGGTGGCGATGACGAGGTCGTGGTGGCCGGCGGCCAGCCCTTCGAGGGCCTCCTCGGCGGGGGACACCAGGGAGGTGCGTACCGCGAGGCCCTGGGAGACCAGGGCGGTGAGGGCCGGGAGCGCGCGTGCGGAGGTGAACTCGGGAGGTCCGGCCAGGTGGAGGGTGCGTACCCCGGACTCGTCGTCGAGTCCGGTCTCGGCGATCTCGACGAGCGCGTCCAGGTGCGGGGCCGCGCGGTGTGCGAGCTCGTCGCCGATGGTGGTGGGGGTGACGCCTCGGGCCTGGCGCAGGAACAGCGGGCGGCCCAGCTGGCGCTCCAGCGTGCGGATCTGGCTGGTCACGGCCGGCTGGGAGAGGCCGAGGAGGGCGGCCGCGCGGGTGAAGGAACCGGCTCGGTGCACCGTCACGAACGTACGCAGCAACGCCAGGTCCATGCGCCTCCCTCTCCCGCCTTCGGCCAGGCCGGGCTGACGGCGCCTCAGGGCCGACCGTCCAACTATAAATAAGTCGATAGGTCGCTGTCGCTACCGTGATTGGACAATGACACAGAGTCAACTAGCCTTGTGCACGCGGTTATCCGCTGGAAGGCGCGGACGGTCCGAGCCATGAGGGGGGAGGCTCGGACCGTCCGTTCGTCGTAGCCGAACCGCTCAGGACGTCTCGTCCAGCGCACGCAGCACATCCGCCACCAGGTCCTCGGCGTCCTCGGCGCCGACCGAGAGTCGGATGAAGCCCTCGGGCACCGCGTCCCCGCCCCAGCGGCCGCGCCGTTCGGCCGTGGACCTCACCCCGCCGAAGCTGGTCGCGTCGTCCACCAGCCGCAGCGCACCGAGGAAGCGTTCCGCCCGCTCACGGTCGGGCAGCACGAAGGAGACCACGGACCCGAAGCGGCGCATCTGCCCGGCCGCCACCTTGTGCGACGGGTCGCCGGGCAGTCCGGGATACCGCAGTCCGGTCACGTCCTGGCGGGCCGACAGCGCCTCGGCGAGCGTCATCGCGGTGGCGCACTGCCGGTCGAGGCGCAGCTGGAGCGTGGCCAGCGACCGGTGGGCGAGCCAGGCCTCCATGGGGCCGGCGATCGCACCGGCGATCTTGCGCCAGCGCCGGACCGGCGCGGCCAGCGAGGCGTCGCGGCAGGTCACGTGCCCGAGCAGGATGTCACCGTGGCCGGTCAGCCCCTTGGTGTCGCTGGCCACCGAGAAGTCCGCGCCCAGCTCCAGGGGGCGCTGCCCCAGCGGCGTGGCGAGCGTGTTGTCGAGGGCGACGAGCGCGCCGCCGGCGTGCGCGGCGGTCACCAAGCGCCGGACGTCGCAGACGTCCAGCCCGGGGTTGGACGGTGTCTCGATCCACAGCAGCCGCGCGCCCTCCAGCACCGCGAGCTGCCCGTCGTCACCGGTCGGGGCGGTGCGCACCTCGATGTCGTACGCCTGCAACTGTTCGCGGACGAGCGCCAGCGCCTGATAGCCGTCAGCCGGCAGGACGACGGCGTCCCCTGCCTTGAGCTGCGAGAACAGCACGGAGGAGATCGCGGCCATCCCGGATGCGAAGACGACGGTCTCGGCATCCGGATCCCCCGGTGCCTCCAGTTCGCCGATGGCCCGTTCGAGATGCGTCCAGGTCGGGTTCTCGTCCCGCCCGTAGGTGTACGGGCCGGCCGGCTCCCCGGGCAGGTGGTAGTGGGCGGCGAACACCGGCCCCGGCAGGGTCGGTTCGTACGCCTGCGGTTCGGGCAGTCCCGCCCGTACCGTCCTGGTTCCCTCGCCCCACGTCATGCGGCATGCTCCTTGCTCTGGTCGGGCGTGTGCGGTGCGATCGCGGCTCAGTCCCTGCCGTCGGGGAGGACCACGTTCATGGCCCACGACACGACGGAGATGATCAGGCCGCCGAGCACGGCGGTCCAGAAGCCCTCGACGTGGAAGTTCAGGTCGAGCTTGTCGGCCAGCCATGAGGTCAGCAGCAGCATCAGCGCATTGACGATCAGTGTGAACAAACCGAGCGTGAGGATGTACAGCGGAAGCGTGAGAAGCTTCACGACCGGCTTGACGAGAACGTTGACGACGCCGAAGACCAGGGCCACCAGGACCAGGGTCAGGGCCTTCTTTCCGGTGTTGTCACCGGTCAGTGTGATGTCGGTGAGCAGCCATATGGCAACGGCCAGCGCGGCCGCGTTCGCGATCGTCTTGACGAGGAAATTCATCATGTGTCTGATCGTGGCAGACGTGATCGGACGAGGGGCAGGGGCGGACAGGCGATGAAGGCATTCCGACTGGATGAGCTGGAGGCGGAACGCGTCGCGAACGACGGCGCGTATCTGCAGTTCCTTCGCGAGCGGAACATGTCCGTGGGCCTGTACGCGCTGGACGCCGGACAGCTCGACCCGCAGCGGCCGCACAAGGAGGACGAGGTGTACTTCGTCGTCAGCGGGCGTGCGTCGATCACCGTGGGGACGGAGACCACACAGGTGGGGCGGGGCAGCGTGGTGTACGTGCCGGCGGGGGTGCCGCACAGGTTCCACCACATCACCGAGGACCTGCGGGTCATGGTGGTCTTCTCTCCTCCGGAGAGCTGACCTTCCGGCTGTCGTCGGGTCGGGGTTCCCTAGGGGGAGGATCAGGGGAGAGCGGGGGCCGGGGGACGTCCGGCGGGCGTCGTGGGCGCCTAGCATCGAGGGTGTCCAACGGTAGGAAGTGTCACCAGAGATGGGGTAGGGACGATGGCGTCGGTTCGGCACATGCTCGCGGGGATGCCGTGGTGGGTGAAGTGGATCGCCATTCCCGTCATCGCGCTGGTGGTGTTCGGTGGCTTGATCGGTACGGTCATCAGCGTGGTGATCGGGCTGTTGTTCAAGGTGCTCGTGTTCGCCGTGCTGGTCGGCGGACTGATCTACGTCGTGCGGAAGTTCATGTCCTCCTCGTCGTCCCGCAGCGACTGGTGACCTCGCGCTGACGGCCCTCCCGCTCCCGTTGTGACGGCGTACGAACGGTGTTCGTACGCCGTTGCCGTGCCGTGCCGTGCCGTTGCCGTTGCCGCTGCCTGCGGGCCGAGAGGACGCTCGCTCACCCGGCCATGCGCCCGGCCGTTAGCCCGCGAGAGGGAACGGCCCCGGTGAAACCTCACCCCGAACGGAGCCTGCCATTAGAGTGGCGGGTCTCCGCTGCCCTTGGAATCAAGGGGTTGACATACGCCCTACCAGCGGTTTGTACGACTGAACTGGGCGATTCGCCTGGGGGTGACCTTTGGCCACGGCACCGCACTCCGCTACCCCTGCCCGGACTCCGCCCGGCACCCTGCCAGGAACCGCTCCCGCGAACCCTTCGGGCACCCCTCCCCCGACCCTGATCGGCTCCGTCCAGCGGGCGTTGCGGCTGCTGGAAGCGGTGGCCTCCCACGCCGACGGGGCTCCCGCCAAGCAGCTGGCGCGGGAGACGGGGCTGCCGCTGCCCACCGCGTACCACCTGCTGCGCACGCTCACGCACGAGGGCTATCTGTGGCGGGAGAACGGGGTGTTCGTCCTCGGCGACGCGGCGGAACGGCTGGCGCGCGGAGGAGCCCTGCAGAATCGTCGCAGCAAGATCGAGAACTCGCTCGCGCAGTGGCGCGACGCCATCGGCGTCCCCGTGTACTTCGCGGTGTACCGGGACGGCGAGATCGACCTGGTCGCGGTCTCCGACACGCCCGCGGCGCCCGCCGTCGACGAGTGGGCCGACTTCCGCGAGACGGGTCACGCCCACGCCATCGGCCAGTGCCTGCTCAGCCAGCTCGACGAGGGTGCCCGCCGGGACCACCTGGACCGGCACCCGGTGGAGTCCATCACGCCGTACACGGTCCGCGACGGACCGACGCTGCTGGAACGGCTCAGGACCGCGGAACGGACACAGCCGGTCGTCGAACGTCAGGAGTACGCGCTCGGCACGGTGTGCGCGGCCATCCCCATCACGGCGGGTTCCGCCGCCGCGACGATGGCCATTTCCGTACCCTCCCACCAGGAGCAACGGTTGCTGCCGGCGGTCGACCGGCTGCGCGGGGAGGTGGGAAAGCTCTTCAGCTCACTGGCGTTCTCTATCAGTATCTGAAAACTCACTCCTTGTGATCCTGTAGAGCGTCCAGGACGATTACGTCAAGAGGCCAGCACAGATCATTCCTGGCCGATTTTTCCAGCCGCTTTCCTCACCGATCTTCATCAACTGTCGTTCGCCACGGCTTCATCCATTTGCGGGGTACATGATGCGCGAGTCGGTTCAGGCCGAGGTCCTGATGAGCTTCGTCGTCTCCGACGAACTCTCCTTCAGGATCCCGGTCGAGCTGGGGTACGAGACAAGGGACCCGTTCGCGGTCCGGATGACGTTCCACCTCCCCGGCGATGCGCCTGTGACCTGGGCATTCGGTAGGGAACTCCTGCTGGACGGCATCAACGGCCCGAGCGGTGAGGGCGATGTGCACATCAGACCGGCCGGCTCCGAGGACCTTTCGGACGTCAGCATCCGGTTGCAGGTCGGGGGTGACCGCGCACTGTTCCGGTCCAGCGCCCCACCCCTGGTCGCCTTCCTCGACCGCACCGACAAGCTGGTGCCGTTGGGGCAGGAACGTACGCTCGGTGACTTCGAGGAGCACCTCGAGGAGGCGCTCGGCCGGATCCTCGCCGAGGAGAACGCGGGCTGAGAACAAGGTCCGAGAACGCGGGCTGAGAACGCGGGCTGACGGCCCGGGGGCCGCCGCGCGCCGGGTGCCCGGGGCCCGTCCCTACGGACCGGCTCGGGTCACCTCTTGCGGCGCCGCCCCCGGCCGCCGCCGCGGGCCGTCTGCCCGGTCGCCTCGGGGGACGGCCGGTCGGCCGAGACGACCAGCGCGGCCAGCGCGGTGGTCACCGGTACCGAGGCGACCAGACCGATCGAACCCACCAGAGTCCGCACGATTTCCTGTGCGACCAGTTCGCTGTTGGCGACCGACCCCACGCTGCTCTGCGCGATCGAGAACAGCAGCAGCAGCGGGAGGGCCGCACCCGCGTAGGCGAGCACCAGGGTGTTCACCACCGAGGCGATGTGATCACGCCCGATACGGATGGCCGCCCGGTACAGGGCGCGCGGCCCCATCCTCGGGTCGGCCTGGTGCAGTTCCCACACCGCCGACGTCTGCGTCACCGTCACGTCGTCGAGCACACCGAGCGAACCGATGATGACGCCGGCCAGCAGCAGGCCGGACATGTCGATGTTCGGGTACAGCCCGTGGATCAGGCCCGTGTAGTCGTCGGTGTTGCCGGTCAGCGACGCCCAGCCGATGAACAGCGAACCGAGCAGCCCGATCAACAGCAGCGAGATCAGGGTGCCCAGGACGGCCACCGAGGTGCGCGCGGTCAGGCCGTGGCAGCTGTACAGCGCGATCAGCATGATGGCGCTCGACCCGATCACCGCCACCAGCAGCGGGTTCGAACCCTGGAGGATGGCAGGCAGGATGAACAGGGTGAGGACGCCGAAGCTCGCCGCGAGCGCGATCAGCGCCATGACACCGCGCATCCGGCCGACGGCCACCACCGCCAGCGCGAAGATGCCGGCGAGCAGCAGCATCGGCACCTTGCGGTCCACGTCGGTGACCGAGTACTGCAGGTCACGCGGGGCGTCGGGGGCGTAGGCCACCACCACGTCCTGGCCCTCTTCGAGCTGGCGCGGGGCGTCGGGCTGGACGATCTCGACGAACGTACGGCCCTTGTCCTTGCCGGTCGTGACCTCGATCGTCGCCTTCGCGCACTTCCCCTGCTGGGCGTTGGCCGCCTCACGGCCCTCGGGCGTCGTCGGGTCGGCGGTCGGCGGGACCTGCGCGGCGTTCACGTCCTTGCAGTCCACCCGGTCGACCCGGGTCACCGTTCCCTGCTCCGTCTGCCGGTCGAAGCCCACTCCGGTGCGCTCGTGTGCCGGGGCGCCGCCGGGCCACAGCACCGCGAGCCCGACCACCACCGCCGTGGCGAAGGGGATCAGGACCGCGGCGATGACCTTGCGCAGGTGCTTGGAGACGGGCGCGGCGGGGCCGTGGGAGTGGCCGTGGCTATGGATATGACCATGTGCCTGTCCGGTCGGGTCGGGGGGCTGCTGCGAGGAAGTCACCGACCGATCATCGCAAGAACGGTGGGGGCCCTCTGTTCAGCGCGGCCGGGATGGCGCTAGCGTGGTGGCACCTTTGCACACGCGGGAGCTCGGAGCACCGGGCTGAGAGGGCGCTGACATCCGTACGAGAGGTACGGAGACCGCTGCGTCGACCGCCGAACCTGTTACCGGGTAATGCCGGCGTAGGGAGTAGGTCACGATGACCGTTCAGGACGCACGCACGCCTGCCTCGAACCAGAACGACGAGGCCGGGAAGTCCATCGGCTGGCACAAGGGATACGTCGAGGGTTCGCGCCCCGACCTCCGGGTGCCGGTCCGCAAGGTGCACCTCACCAATGGCAAGGACGTGACGCTGTACGACACGTCCGGTCCGTACACCGATCCGGACATCGAGACCGATGTCCGCCGCGGCCTGGCGCCGCTGCGGGAGAACTGGATCGTCGGCCGCGGTGACACCGAGGAGTACGCCGGCCGCCCGGTGCGGCCCGAGGACGACGGGATCAAGCACACCTCGCCGCGCGGCGGGCTGCGCAACCTGGACGCCGTCTTCCCCGGCCGCCCGCGCCAGCCCCGCCGCGGCCGCGACGGTCAGGCGGTGACACAACTCGCGTACGCCCGCCGGGGCGAGATCACCCCGGAGATGGAGTACGTCGCGATCCGCGAGAACGTCTCCCCCGAGGTGGTGCGTGAGGAGATCGCGGCCGGGCGCGCGGTGCTGCCGGCCAATGTGAACCACCCGGAGATCGAGCCGATGATCATCGGCAAGCGGTTCCTGGTGAAGGTCAACGCCAACATCGGCAACTCGGCGGTCACCTCGTCCATCGAGGAGGAGGTGGAGAAGATGACCTGGGCCACCCGCTGGGGAGCTGACACGGTCATGGACCTCTCCACCGGCCGCAACATCCACACCACCCGTGAATGGGTGCTGCGGAACTCGCCGGTGCCGATCGGCACGGTGCCGCTCTACCAGGCACTGGAGAAGGTCGACGGCAGGGCCGAGGAACTCACCTGGGACATCTACAAGGACACGGTCATCGAGCAGGCCGAGCAGGGCGTCGACTACATGACGGTCCACGCCGGTGTGCTCCTGCGGTACGTGCCGCTGACCGCGCGCCGCAAGACCGGCATCGTCTCCCGCGGTGGCTCGATCATGGCCGCGTGGTGCCTGGCGCACCACAAGGAGTCGTTCCTCTACGAGAACTTCGAGGAGCTCTGCGAGATCCTCGCCGCGTACGACGTGACGTACTCGCTCGGCGACGGCCTGCGTCCCGGATCGATCGCCGACGCCAACGACGAGGCGCAGTTCGCCGAGCTGCGCACGCTCGGAGAGCTGAACCAGATCGCCAAGCGGCACAACGTGCAGACCATGATCGAGGGCCCGGGCCATGTCCCGATGCACAAGATCAAGGAGAACATCGACCTCCAGCAGGAGATCTGCGAGGAGGCGCCGTTCTACACGCTCGGCCCGCTCACCACCGACGTCGCTCCGGCCTACGACCACATCACCTCCGGTATCGGCGCGGCGATGATCGCCTGGTGGGGCACGGCGATGCTCTGCTACGTCACGCCCAAGGAGCACCTGGGGCTGCCGAACCGGGACGACGTGAAGACCGGTGTCATCACCTACAAGATCGCCGCGCACGCCGCGGACCTCGCCAAGGGGCACCCGGGCGCTCAGGAGTGGGACGACGCCCTCTCGGACGCCCGGTTCGAGTTCCGGTGGGAGGACCAGTTCAACCTGGCCCTCGACCCGGACACGGCCCGGGAGTTCCACGACGAGACGCTGCCCGCCGAGCCGGCCAAGACCGCGCACTTCTGCTCCATGTGCGGGCCGAAGTTCTGCTCGATGAAGATCTCGCAGGACATCCGGCGTGAGCACGGCGGTGACCTGAAGGAGAACGAGATCGCGGCCGGAATGGCGGAGAAGTCGGCGGAGTTCGCCGCGGCCGGCAACCGCGTCTACCTGCCGCTGGCGGACTGACGTCCGCCGGTGGAGCGCCGGTCTGTTTCACGTGAAACGTCTGTTCGTTTCACGTGAAACAGGCGCCCGCCGTCGGTCAGTCCGGCTGGTGCTCGGGGCCGCCGAAGTCCGGACTGCTGAAGTCGGGACTGGTGAACGTCGGGCGGGAGGCCGTACCGCCTTGGCTGGGACTGGAGAATTCCGGGCCGCTGTAGCCCACCTTCGGAATCCGGCCGACCTGGCGCGGCGGCACCCCCGAGCGGGGGTCCGCGCTCGGGTCCGCCAGCGCGTCCCGCAGGAACGGCAGGATGCCCCGCTCCCGCAGGGCGTGCCGCCACGCCTCCCGGGCGCGGGCGACCTCGTCGGGCAGCTCGCCCCCCGGCTCCTGAGCCGGAACCTGGGTGGAGCTGTTGCGCAGTGCCGTGAGCAGCAGGCCGATCGCGGCGGCCAGAATCCCGGCAGCCGTCACGGCCCCGAAGAACCACCCCGCCGCGAGCAGCGAATCCGCGAAGGCGGGTGCCGGGTCGAGCATCTTCAGGATGTAGCCGACGAGCAGGAAGATGACCGCCGCCGTCCCCGCGAGGACCGGTGCCAGCACGGTGACGACGACACCGACCCCGGCGCCCGGTCCTCTCTCGGCCTCGTCATCGGCCGGGGCCAGGACGGAACCGATGGTGGACGTGGTGCCGGGGGTCCGCGACTCCTCGCGCACCTTGACGAAGTGGTCGTACTCCGCGGCGGCGGCCGCGGATATGAGCGCGGTGGCGTGCAGCGCCATGGTGCGCAACTGCTCGGTGTTGAGCCGCTGCCCGATCCCAGCGAGTTCCGGTCGGTCGTGCGCGGTGCTCAGTGCCTCGTCGAGGACGCGCTCGTACTCGGCGCGGTCCTCGGTCAGCAGGTGCGGAGCGCTTTTCATGTGCATCCCCCGATGCTCCGTAGGCCCTGTTCGCCCGCGTAGAACGGGCAGCCGGGCAGAAACGGAGGAGAGCCTGCTACGGAAATACCGATGGTAGAGCGGTTACGGCAAGGGGTGACAGAGGATTTCCGGAAATCGACTGGCCCGACTGCGCTGCGTCATGTCTCAGGTGGGCAGGGGGAGCTGGACGACCAGCAGCTTTCCGGCCATGGTCACGCCGCCGTCCATGGCGATCGCCAGGCCGTCCGCGTACACGTGCGGTCCTTCGACCGTCGGGCCGCCGTTGTCCTCGCCGTCCTCGGAGCCCACCTCGCCCAGGAGATACGGAATCGGGCTGTGGCCGTGGACGATGCGCTCGCCGCCGTAGGCCGCCAGCAGTTCCTGCACCGCCGTCGGCCCTGCCTCGTCCCGGAACGCGAAGCGCTTGGTCAGCTTGCGGAAGAGGTCCCAGCACTCGTCGGCGTCGTTGCGGGTGAGGATCTCGTGGACGGTGTCGTTGACGTCCTCGATGGTGGAGCCGTACTCCAGGTACGCGGTGGTGTCGGAGTGCACCAGCAGGTGACCGTCCTCCTCCACCACGGCGTCGAGCCGTGACATCCACTGGAGGTGCACGTCCTGGAGGCGGTCCATGTCGCTCTTCTGGCCGCCGTTGAGTAGCCACGCCGCCTGGAAAGTGGCCGTCCCCGCGCCGGAGTTGACCGG
Source organism: Streptomyces ficellus (assembly GCF_009739905.1). Taxonomy (NCBI): domain Bacteria; kingdom Bacillati; phylum Actinomycetota; class Actinomycetes; order Kitasatosporales; family Streptomycetaceae; genus Streptomyces; species Streptomyces ficellus. The sequence goes on from NZ_CP034279.1 coordinate 3,684,523, forward strand.
GGTGTCGGCGAACCGCTTGGCGCCGAGCAGCAGCAGCTCGTGGTTGCCCATGAGGGCCTTGCAGTAGCCGCCGGCGGCGGCGGCCTCGGCGGACAGCCGCATGACGAGGTCGATGACGCCGATGCCGTCGGGGCCGCGGTCGGTGAAGTCGCCGAGGAACCACAGGCGGGCGTTGCCGGCCGCCCAGTGCCCCTCGGCGTCGATGAGTCCCTGCCGGTGCAGGGCGGCGAGGAGCTCGTCCAGGTACCCGTGGACGTCGCCCACCACGAAGAGCGGACCCGGGCCGTCGCCGGCCGCGGGGGCGTCAGCGGGCGCCGCGGCCGGCTCGGAGGCCTGCTGCGGGTCGACGGACACCTGGACGGTGTCGCCGCGGTTGATCACCGGGAGGTCGCGCTCGGTCGGCGTGTACCCCTCCGGCAGCTCGTCCCCGGGGAACGCGTTGCCCGGGTGCGCGGCATGAGCGACATGACCCTGTACGGGCACCTGGGCGTACGGCGGTACGCGGAAGTCGCGCAACGTCGCCGTCCGCACCACGGGTCCTTGACCGGCCCCCTGAGTCATCGACCCCTCCACCACCGTCGCGACGCCCTACACCTGGCGGACCGGCCTGGTCGGGGCGGTCCGCGGTGTCGTCCGCCCATCATAGGAATGAGCCCTGTGCTGTGTGACGCACCAGGGGTGGTGAATCCGGGTGCACCCCGGGTTCATCGGCCGATTCACCCCCAATTGGGGAAGTTTGCGCACGGCCTTGACCGAGGGGTGGCTCCGGTCGTCCCCGGGAGCCACCTGCCGGTCACGCTCCTGACGGGGACCGGGGAGGGCTGACGGTCGTCCGTGGGGGCCGCCGCTGGGAGGAGGTCCGGACGATCAACTCGGTCGGTATCACCTGCTCGACGGGCCGGTCGGTGTCGATCCCCTCGATGGCGTCGATCAGCAGCTGGACGACCGCGGTGCCGATCCGGCGGGGTTTGAGGGAGAGGGTGGTGATGGGCGGTTCGGTGGCGGCGTAGACGGTCGACTCGCTGCAGCAGACCAGCAGCAGATCGTCCGGTACGCGCAGCCCGTAGCGGCGGGCGGCGGCGAGCAGGTCGGTGCCGTTGGGGTCGAAGAGCCCGTACACGGCGTCCGGGCGGTCGGGGCGGGCCAGCAGCCGGTCGGCGGCGACGGCGCCCGCGCAGGGGTCGTGGGCCGGGTAGGCCTCGTAGACCGGGTCCTGGCCGACGCGCTCGCACCAGTTCAGGTAGGCGGTGGTGGACAGGCGGGTGTAGGTGTCGGTGGTGGTGCCGGTGAGCAGGCCGATCCGGCGGGCGCCGGCGGCGGCGAGGTGGTCGAGCAGGTCGAGGACGGCGGCTTCGTGGTCGTTGTCGACCCAGGCGGTCACCGGGAGGGTGCCGGCCGGGCGGCCGTCGGAGACGACGGGCAGGCCCTGGCGGACCAGTTCGGTGACCACCGGGTCGTGGTCGGAGGGGTCGATGACGACGGTGCCGTCGAGGGCGACGTTCGACCAGACGTCATGGCGGGAGGTGGCGGGGAGGATGACCAGGGCGTAGCCGCGGGCGAGCGCGGCGGAGGTGGCGGCCCTGGCCATCTCGGCGAAATACGCGAATTCGGTGAAGGTGAAAGGTTCATCCCCGTAGGTCGTCACGGTCAGGCCGATGAGGCCGGACTTGCCGGTACGGAGCGTGCGGGCCGCGGCGGAGGGGCGATAGCCCAGCCGGTCGGCGACCTCGCGGACATGGCGGCGGGTGGCGTCCGGGAGCCGGCCCTTGCCGTTGAGCGCGTCGGAGACAGTCGTGATGGAGACCCCGGCTGCGGCGGCCACGTCCCGGATGCCCGCTCGCCCTTGCCGGCTTCCCCGGGTCTGTGCCCGGCTCACCTGGTGCTTCCCTGCTGCTGTCATGGCGAGCCGATAGTAGGGCGATGTCGGGCGGTTGGGCCGTTCGCATATTCACTCGTTGACAGGCACGTTTCTGCACGGTCGCCACCCCCCAATGGCCTTGAAATCCGAGGTAGTTGGGGTGTTCCGCATGGCGCGGCCAGTTGTCGGCACGCATGGTCCTGCCAAATGGACGATGTTTCGGGGAGGTCTCAACTCACCTCTACGGGGGACGCGCGCCACGGCGCGAGCCACGGGCGCGCGGCACTCGCGGGAGCGCTCCCCCCTGCTGTCGCGCCGGTGGCGCGGGCCTGCGCGGGGGCCCGGGCGACCGGGCGGGCGGGGTGCCGGGACCGCCTGCCGGAGCCGGTGCGGGGCCCGGACCGAAAATCGGCCATTCGCAGCACGGCGGAATCCTCATATGGTGAGCAGTATTGGTGGTACGTACGGTCGAGGAGGACCAGAGTGAGCGAGACGAGCCCGAAGCTGCGCGCCGTGCTGGGCGGCATCCCCACCTACAAGCCGGGCAAGCCCGCCGCGGCGGAGGGACCGGTCGCGTACAAGCTGTCCTCCAACGAGAACCCCTATCCGCCGCTGCCCGGTGTGATGGAGAGCGCGCTGGCCGCCGCGGCCGGATTCAACCGCTACCCGGACATGGCCTGCACGGGCCTGATGAACGAGCTCGCCGAGCGCTTCGGCGTGCCGGTGACGCACATCGCCACCGGGACCGGGTCCGTCGGTGTGGCCCAGCAGCTGGTGCAGGCCACCTCGGGCCCGGGCGACGAGGTCATCTACGCCTGGCGGTCCTTCGAGGCGTACCCGATCATCACGCAGGTCAGCGGCGCGACGCCGGTGCAGGTGCCGCTGACCTCCGGTGACGTCCACGACCTCGACGCCATGGCCGACGCGATCACCGAGCGGACGCGGCTGATCTTCGTCTGCAACCCCAACAACCCCACCGGCACGGTGGTGCACCGGGAGGAGCTGGAGCGGTTCCTGGACCGGGTGCCGTCGGACGTGCTGGTCGTGCTGGACGAGGCGTACAAGGAGTTCATCCGGGACGTCGAGGTGCCGGACGGCCTGGAGATCTACCGCGACCGCCCCAACGTGGCCGTGCTGCGGACGTTCTCCAAAGCGTACGGGCTCGCCGGGCTGCGGGTCGGCTTCGCGGTCGCCCACGAGCCGGTGGCCGCCGCGCTGCGCAAGACCGCCGTGCCGTTCGGCGTCAGCCAGCTCGCCCAGGACGCGGCGGTGGCCTCGCTGCGGGCGGAGGACGAGCTGCTCGGACGGGTGGGGTCCCTGGTGTGCGAGCGGCAGCGCGTGTCCGAGGGGCTCGCCGGCCAGGGCTGGACCGTGCCGGACACGCAGGCCAACTTCGTCTGGCTGCGGATGGGTGAGCTGACCGTGGACTTCGCGGCGGCGTGCGAGCAGGCGGGCGTCGTCGTGCGGGCGTTCCCGGGCGAGGGCGTGCGGGTCACCATCGGTGAGACCGAGGCGAACGACATCTTCCTGCGGGCGGCCGAGGCCTTCCGCAAGGAGCGGTTCTAGCTCTTCGGCCCGTTCCGGCCCCGCCCCGGCCGACGGCCGGGGCGGGCGCGGGGCGGAGGCGTGGGCGCCGTACGGCGTGGCGGGCAGGGGGTCAGGCGAGTTCCACGCGGACCGGGTCGCCGGAGCGGACCGTGGCGAGGACGCGGGGGTCGCCGTCGAGGCGGCCGAGGACGTTGCACGGGCCGGCCAGGCGGCATTCGTCACCGCGGGAGATCGGCGTGGGCCCGTACGGCAGGGCCAGGGCGTCGCCCTCGGTCCAGAAGGCGACCGTGCCGGGCTCCACGACCTGCTGGGCGTCGGCCTCCAGGGCGGGGGAGACGGGGGTCTCGAAGTAGACCTCCTCGCCCCAGGTGTGGGCGGTGGACGTGATCGGGAGAACCCCTGCGAGCGCCTTGCTCGTGGGGGTTTCGTCGAGGGTTGCGGTGATATGGCCCGCGGGCCAGGAGAGTCGTATCTGCACCCGCGGAATTCAACAAGATGTTGAAGTTTTCGGGAAGAGGCCCCCCGGTTTCCGGTACGGATTTCGTTTGAGTCATAATAGCTTGTGATTGTGAACGCATTCACAAGCGCGCCTGGTTCCTCCCGTGATCCACCGGAATCGGCGAGGCGACGCTAGGACGTCCGGACCGTAGGACGTAGGCCGTAAGGAGAAGCTGACGTGGACCTGGCTCTGGCGCCAGAGACGCTGGCGAGGTGGCAGTTCGGCATCACCACCGTCTATCACTTCCTCTTCGTTCCCCTGACGATCTCCCTCGCCGCACTCACCGCCGGTCTGCAGACGGCATGGGTGCGGACCGAGAAGGAGAAGTACCTCAGGGCGACGAAGTTCTGGGGAAAGCTGTTCCTCATCAACATCGCGATGGGCGTGGTCACCGGCATCGTGCAGGAGTTCCAGTTCGGCATGAACTGGTCCGACTACTCGCGGTTCGTCGGGGACGTCTTCGGGGCGCCGCTCGCCTTCGAGGCGCTGATCGCGTTCTTCTTCGAGTCGACCTTCATCGGCCTGTGGATCTTCGGCTGGGACAAGCTGCCGAAGAAGATCCACCTCGCCTGTATATGGATGGTGTCGATCGGCACCATTCTGTCCGCCTACTTCATCCTGGCGGCCAACTCCTGGATGCAGCACCCGGTCGGGTACAAGATCAATGAAAAGACCGGGCGCGCGGAACTCACCGACTTCTGGCTGGTCCTCACCCAGAACACCACGCTGACGCAGGTCTTCCACACCATGTCCGCCGCCTTCCTCACCGGTGGCGCCTTCATGGTCGGCATCGCCGCCTTCCACCTGGCGCGCAGGAAGCACGTCCCGGTGATGAAGACCTCGCTGCGACTGGGCCTGGTCACCGTGGTGATCGGCGGCATGTTCACCGCGATCAGCGGCGACTTCCTCGGCAAGGTCATGTACGAGCAGCAGCCGATGAAGATGGCCGCGGCCGAGGCCCTCTGGGAGGGCGAGAAGCCGGCGCCGTTCTCCGTGTTCGCCGTCGGCGACGTGGACAAGGGCCACAACAAGGTCGCGGTGGAGATCCCCGGCCTGCTCTCCTTCCTCGCACACAGCGACTTCGAGTCCTACGTGCCGGGCATCAACGACACCAACAAGGCCCTTCAGGAGAAGTACGGCCCGGGCGACTACCGGCCCAACATCCCCGTCGCCTACTGGGGCTTCCGGTGGATGATCGGCTTCGGCATGGCGTCCTTCTCGCTCGGTCTGCTCGGCCTGTGGCTGACCCGCAAGCGGTTCCTGCTGCCCGCCCGCATGCGCGTGGGGGACGACGAGGTGCCCCACCTCGTCCTGTTCCGGAACGCCCTCAGCCCCAAGCTGACCAGGATGTACTGGCTCGTCGCCCTCTGGACCCTGGCCTTCCCGCTGATCGCGAACTCCTGGGGCTGGATCTTCACCGAGATGGGCCGCCAGCCCTGGGTGGTGTACGGCGTGCTGCGCACCCGTGACGCGGTCTCGCCCGGGGTGTCCCAGGCCGAGGTCCTCATCTCCATGATCGTGTTCACGACGCTGTACGCGATCCTCGCCGTCGTCGAGGTCAAGCTGCTCGTGAAGTACGTCAAGGCCGGCCCGCCCGAGCTGACGGAGGCCGACCTCAACCCGCCCACCAGGATCGGCGGCCACGACCGGGACCCGGAGAACCCCGAGCGTGAAGTCGACCGGCCGATGGCCTTTTCGTACTGAGAACTGGAGCTGAGGCATGGAACTCCACGACATCTGGTTCGTCGTCATCGCCTTCCTGTGGACCGGCTACTTCTTCCTGGAGGGCTTCGACTTCGGGATCGGCGTCCTGACCAAGCTGCTCGCCCGCGACCGGGTCGAGAAGCGGGTGCTGATCAACACCATCGGACCCGTCTGGGACGGGAACGAGGTCTGGCTGCTGACGGCGGGCGGGGCCACGTTCGCAGCCTTCCCCGACTGGTACGCCACGCTCTTCTCCGGCTTCTACCTGCCGCTGCTGGCCATCCTGGTCTGCCTGATCGTGCGGGGCGTCGCCTTCGAGTACCGGGCCAAGCGCCCGGAGGAGAAGTGGCAGCGCAACTGGGAGCAGGCCATCTTCTGGACGTCGCTGATCCCGGCGTTCCTGTGGGGTGTCGCCTTCGCGAACATCGTGCGCGGGCTGCGGATCGACGCGTCGAAGGAGTACGTGGGCACGCTGCTCGACCTGCTCAACCCGTTCGCGCTGCTGGGCGGACTGGTGACGCTGACGCTGTTCACCTTCCACGGGACGGTGTTCGCCGCCCTCAAGACGGTCGGCGACATCCGGGTGCGGGCGCGGAAGCTGGCGCTCACCCTGGGAGCCGTCACCGTCGTGCTGTCCCTGGCCTTCCTCGGATGGCTCCAGGCGTCGCGCGGTGACGGAACGAGCCTGGTCGCCATGGCGGTCGCCGCGATGGCGCTGGTCGGCGCGGTCGGCGCCATCAGGGCGGGGCGCGAAGGATGGTCGTTCGCGCTGTCCGGAGTCGCGATCGCGGCCGCGGTTTCGATGCTCTTCCTGACGCTCTTCCCGAACGTCATGCCCTCGTCGCTGAGCCCGGAGTGGAGCCTGACCGTCAGCAACTCGGCCTCCAGCCCCTACACACTGAAGATCATGACCTGGTGTGCGGCGATCGCCGCGCCGCTGGTGATGCTCTACCAGGGCTGGACGTACTGGGTGTTCCGCAAGCGCATCGGTACGCAGCACATCGCCGACGCCGCGCACTAGTAGGGGATGTTTCACGTGAAACCGATCGACCCGCGTCTGCTCCGGTACGCCCGGGCCACCCGTCTGTTCCTGGCGGCGGTGGTGGCCCTGGGGGTCATCGGGGCGGCGCTGGTCGTCGCCCAGGCCATGCTCATCGCCGAGGTGGTGGTGGGCGCCTTCCAGCGGGGGCTGGGCGGCGGGGACCTGATCACGCCGTTGGTGCTGCTCACCGCCGTCGCGGTCGGGCGGGGCGTGGTCTCCTGGCTGACCGAGCTGGCCGCGCACCGGGCGAGCGCCGCGGTCAAGTCGGAGCTGCGGAGGCGGTTGCTGGAGCGGGCGGCCGGGCTGGGGCCGGGGTGGCTCGGCGGCCAGAAGGCCGGCTCGCTGGTGGCCCTGGCGACCCGGGGCGTGGACGCGCTCGACGACTACTTCTCGCGCTACCTGCCGCAACTGGGGCTGGCCGTAGTGGTTCCGGTGGCCGTCCTGGCGAGGATCGTCACCGAGGACTGGGTGTCGGCGGCGATCATCGTCGGGACCCTGCCGCTGATCCCGATCTTCATGGTGCTCATCGGCTGGGCCACCCAGTCGAGGATGGACCGGCAGTGGAAGCTCCTGTCCCGCTTGTCGGGGCACTTCCTGGACGTGGTCGCCGGCCTGCCGACGCTGAAGGTCTTCGGCCGGGCCAAGGCCCAGGCCGAGTCGATCCGCGCGATCACGTCCGAGTACCGGCAGGCGACGCTGCGGACGCTGCGGATCGCCTTCCTGTCGTCGTTCGCGCTGGAGCTGCTGTCCACGCTCTCCGTGGCGCTGGTCGCCGTCGGTGTCGGCATGCGGCTGGTGCACGGCGACCTGGACCTGTACACGGGCCTCGTCATCCTGATCCTGGCTCCCGAGGCGTACCTGCCGCTGCGCCAGGTCGGCACGCAGTACCACGCGGCGGCGGAGGGACTGTCGGCCGCGCAGGAGATCTTCACCGTCCTGGAGACACCGCTCCGGACGGGTGGCGGCGCGCCAGTGCCCGGCACCCTGCGGCTCGAGCTGGACGACGTGACGGTGCGGCACCCGGGGCGCACCTCGCCCTCGCTGGACCGGGCGTCGCTGGTGGTGGAGCCCGGCGAGACGGTCGCCCTGGTCGGGCCGAGCGGGGTCGGCAAGTCGACGCTGCTGGACGTGGTGCTGGGCTTCGCGGAGCCGTCGGACGACGGGAGCCGCATACGCGTCGGGGGCGTCGACCTGGCGTCGCTGGACCTGGAGCGGTGGCGCGAGCGGATCGCGTGGGTGCCGCAGCGGCCGTACCTGTTCGCCGGGACCATCGCGGAGAACGTACGGCTCGCCCGCCCGGACGCGGACGACGAGGCTGTCGCGCGGGCGCTGCGGGACGCGGGGGCGGCCGCCTTCGTGGACGCGCTGCCGGCGGGCGCCGGGACGGTGCTGGGCGAGGACGGCGCGGGCCTGTCGGCGGGCCAGCGCCAACGGCTCGCCCTGGCACGCGCGTTCCTGGCCGACCGGCCGCTGCTGCTGCTCGACGAGCCGACGGCGGCCCTCGACGGCGAGACGGAAGCGGTTGTGGTGGACGCGGTGCGCCGCCTCGCCCGGGGGCGCACGGTGCTGCTGGTCGTCCACCGCCCGGCGCTCCTCGCGGTGGCGGACCGGGTCGTGACGCTCCAGGAGTCCGTGCCCGCCGGGGCGGTCACCGACTCGGCGGGTACGCCGCGCGGTCTGGACGCCCTCGACGCGGCGTTCGGCCTCGTGGGCGGGCAGCAGCGAACGCCCGGAGCGGACACGCCTCAGGCGCCCGACGCGGACGCGCCCACCACATCCGAAGGGGACGCGCCTCAGACCGACGCGCTCACGGCGGACGCGCCTGCCGGCGTGCCTGCCGCCGGCGCGCACGTCCGGGCGGCGGGGCGCGGTGGCGTGCTGGCCCGGGTGCGGGGGACGGCCGGGGAACAGCGCGGGCGGCTCGGACTCGCCCTGCTGCTGGGGAGCCTCGCCCTCGGTTCGGCCGTCGGACTCATGGCCGTGTCCGGCTGGCTGATCTCGCGCGCCTCCGAACAGCCGCCCGTGCTGTACCTGATGGTGGCCGTCACCGCGACCCGGGCGTTCGGCATCGGGCGGGCCGTGTTCCGGTACGCCGAGCGGCTCGTCTCCCACGACACCGTGCTGCGGATGCTCGCCGAGCTGCGGGTCGCCGTCTACCGCAGGCTGGAGCGGATCACGCCGGCCGGGCTGCGCACGGTACGGCGCGGCGACCTGCTGTCGCGGCTCGTGGCCGACGTGGACGCCCTCCAGGACTACTGGCTGCGCTGGCTGCTGCCTGCCGGGGCGGCCGCCGTGGTCGGTGCGGGAGCCGTCGGGTTCACCGCATGGCTGCTGCCCGAGGCCGGGGCGGTCCTCGCGGCCGGCCTCCTCGTCGCGGGTGTCGCCGTGCCGCTGGTCACCGGCGCGGTCGCCCGCCGCGCCGAGCAGCGGCTCGCCCCCGCGCGCGGTGTGCTGGCTACCCGGATCGTCGACCTGCTGCGGGGCTGCGCCGAGCTGACGGTGGCGGGCGCGCTCACCGGGCGGATCGACCGGGTACGGGAGGCGGACGGCGCCCTCACCCGGATCGCCACCCGCCAGGCCACCGCCACGGCCCTGGGCGGCGGCCTCTCGGCGCTGGTCGCCGGGGTGACCGTGGCCGCGGCCGCCCTCGTGGGCGTACAGGCCGTGCACGACGGGCGGCTCGACGGCGTGACGCTGGCCGTGGTCGTGCTGACCCCGCTGGCCGCGTTCGAAGCGGTCACCGGTCTCCCCCTGGCCGTGCAGTACCGCCAGCGCGTGGAGCGGAGCGCGCGGCGGGTGTACGAGGTGCTCGACGCCCCCGTGCCCGTACACGAACCGCGCGAGCCGCAGCCGGCGCCGAGCGGTGCGTTCCCGCTGGAGCTGCGGGGGCTCGGCGCCCGGTACCCGGGGCAGGACAGGGACGCCCTCGCGGCGTTCGACCTGCGGCTGGAACCCGGTCGGCGGGTCGCCGTCGTCGGGGCGTCCGGCTCGGGCAAGACGACGCTCGCCCAGGTGCTGCTGCGGTTCCTGGACGCCCACGACGGCACGTACCGGATCGGCGGGGCGGACGCGGCCGGGCTCGACGGCGACGACGTACGCCGCCTGGTCGGGCTGTGCGCCCAGGACGCGCACACCTTCGACAGCTCCATCCGGGAGAACCTGCGGCTCGCACGGCCCGCCGCGAGCGACGACGAGCTGTGCGCGGCGCTGGAGCGCGCCCGGCTCCTGGAGTGGGTGCGGGACCTCCCGGAGGGCCTCGACACGCTCGTCGGAGAGCACGGCGCCCAGCTCTCCGGCGGTCAGCGGCAGCGGCTGGCACTCGCCCGTACGCTCCTCGCGGACTTCCCCGTCCTCGTACTCGACGAGCCCGCCGAGCACCTGGACCTGGCCACGGCGGACGCGCTCACCGACGACCTGCTGCGGGCCACCGAGGGTCGTACGACCGTCCTGATCACCCACCGGCTGCACGGCCTCGGCGCGGTCGACGAGGTCGTCGTCCTGGAGGACGGGCGCACCGTCCAGCGGGGGCCCTACGCCGAACTGGCCGCCGCGGACGGCCCCCTGCGCGGCATGCTGGAGCGCGAGCGGGCGGCCGACCGGCTGCTGACCGGTCCGGCGGCGAAGCCGACTTTCCTCGCCAAATAGGACTAACTACGCTCACTGTCATGATCGAGCCGCGGCCCAACGACCCCAAGGACCCGACGGACCGGAAGAAGTCGAAGCACCCCAACGACCCGAAGGGCCCGAAGGACCCGCAGGGTTTCCAGGGGTTGTCGACCGAGCTGACCGCCCGCGTCCCGCAACTGCTGGAGGCCATGCGTTCCGTCGGCACCGGGCTCGAACTGCACTCCACCCTCGACCGGATCTGCGAGACCGCCGCCGAACTCGCCGACGCCCGCTACGCCGCCATCGGTGTGGTCGACGAGGAGGGCGGCGGCCTGTCCGACTTCGTGACCCACGGGGTGCCCGACGAGATCGCGCGTGCGATCGGCCGCCGCCCCGACGGCCACGCGGGGCTGCTCGGCGCGCTCATCCACCACCCCGAGGCCATGCGGCTCGCCGATCTGACGGCGGATCCGCGCGCGGCGGGGTTCCCGGCCGGCCACCCCCTGATGCGTACCTTCCTCGGCGTACCCATCCGCGTCCAGGGCGAGATCTTCGGCAACCTCTACCTGACGGAGAAGCGGGACGGGGCCGAGTTCACCGACGACGACCTGCACATGGTGCGGGTGCTGGCCACCGAGGCGGGGATCGCCATCGGCAACGCCCGCCTCTACGAGGCGGCGCGCCAGCGCGAACGGTGGATCGACGGCTCGGTGGCCGTCACCACGGCCCTGCTCTCCGGCGGCGACGCCGACGAGGCCCTCTCCGTCGTCGCCGAACAGGCCCGCAGGCTCGCCGACGCGTCCGCCGGGGTCGTGCTGCTGCCGGCCGCCGACGGCAGCGGCGGTCTGGAGATCGTCGCCGTCTCCGCCGACGACCCGTCCACGGCGCTGGGCGTCGTCATCCCGCCGGAGAGCCCGGTCGTCGAGCGGCTGCTGGCCGGTGAACCGGTGTTCGTCGCGGACGCGGCTACCGACCCGCGCATGATCACCGGACTCGCGCGGCTGTACGGGCCCAGCATGATGCTGCCGCTCCACAGCGGCGGACGGGTCCTCGGCGCGCTGGCCACCCCGCGCGCCCCGGGCGCCCGCCAGTTCACCGAGATGGAACGCACCCTGGCCACGCAGTTCGCCTCCCAGGCCGCACTGGCGCTGATCATGGCCGAGGCGCAGCGCGACCGGGAGCGCCTGGCGGTGTACGAGGACCGGGACCGGATCGCGCGCGATCTGCACGACCTGGTCATCCAGCGGCTGTTCGCCACCGGCATGATGCTGGAGAGCGCCCAGCGCAAGAACCTCGCCCCCGCCGTCCAGGACGGCGTGGAACGGGCGGTCGACGAACTGGACGTCACCATCCAGGAGATCCGCACCGCCGTCTTCGCGCTCCAGCAGGGCCCGGCCGAGGTGCCGTCGGGCCTGCGCACCCGGGTGCTGCGGGAGATCAACATGGCGGCCGTGCCCCTGGGGTTCACGCCCGCGCACCGGTTCGCCGGCCCCGTCGACACGGTGGTCGACGAGCTGACCGGCAAGAACCTCGTGGCGGCGCTGCGGGAGGCGCTGTCCAACGCCTTCCGGCACGCCCACGCGCAGCGGATCGAGGTCGTCGTGGACGCCACGGCGACGCTCCCCGACGGCAGCGCGGGCGTACGGCTGACCGTCGCGGACGACGGCGTGGGCCTCCCGGAGGGCGGCCGGCGCAGCGGTCTGCGCAACCTCGCGCGGCGGGCCGAGTCACTGGGCGGGTCCAGCCGGTGCGGGCCCGGCATCGGCGAGGACGGCGGCGGTACGACGCTGGTCTGGGAAGCGCCACTGCGGGCACCCTCGCGGGGGCGTCCGTAGGCCGGTCGGCGGAACCGGGATGCGCCGGACGGCGGTACGACACCGCTGGGGTGCCGGACTTCGGGCGCGCCCGGCGCCACCATCCCAGGATGGTGCTCGTGGCGCTGGCCGTCCTGCTCGCCCTGCTCCCCCAGCCCCCGGCGGCCGCCGCCGACGGGCCGGGCGGCGCGGCCGCCGAGGTGGCGCGGCTGTACGACGAGGCCGCGCGGGCCACCGAGACGTACGAACGGGGCCGGCGCGCGGCCGCCACGCAGCGTGCGCTGGCCGGCCGGCTCCAGCGTGAGCTGGTCGCGAAGCGGCGCGAGCTGGCCGTCCTGAACGACCGGATGGGGGAGGTGGCGCGGGCCCAGTACCGGGCCGGCGGCTCCGCCGGACTCGCGGCGCGGCTGCTGCTGGGCGACGACGCCGACGGCGTGATGCGGGCGGAGCGGCTCGCCCGGCAGGCGGACCGGGCGGTGAACCGTCTCATGGAGCGCACGGGCGAGGCGGAGCGGCGTCTGGCGCGCGCCGAGGGGGAGGCCCGGTCCGCGTGGCACGACCTGGACGCCCGCCGCGAGCGGCTGGCGGCGCTCCGGCGGGGCATCGCGCTCCGGCTGGAGCGGGCCCAGTGGCGGCTCCAGGCGGAGGCGGACCGGAAGGTGGCCGCGGGCCGGTGCGGGAGCGCGGCGGTGCCTGGCGCGGGTGGGGGCGTCGTGGAGCATGCGGTGGCGGGGCTCGGGGTGGTTCCGCGGGTGGGGAGTGCCGCCGGGGCACAGACCGGAGCCGCGGCGGCCGTCCGGGGCGGCGGGACCGACGGGCTGCGCGCCAACGCCGACGCCGACGCCGTCACCGGCGCCGCGGGCGTGGGCGCCGGAAGCCGGACCGGCGCGGTACACGGTGGACCGCGCCGGCCCGCGGCAGGAGCGGCGCGCGCGTGGGTGGCGCCGGTGGAGGAGTACGTGTTGTCCGCCGGCTTCCACCGGGCGGGGGCGCACTGGGCGCGCCGGCACACGGGCCAGGACTTCGCGGTGCCCGTGGGCACTTTGGTGCGGGCCGTCGGTGCGGGCCGGGTGCAGTCGGTCGCCTGCGGTGGCGCGTTCGGGATCGAGGTGGTGGTGCGGCACGCGGGCGGCTGGTACTCGCAGTACGCGCACCTCGCCGCGCCCCGGGTGTCCCCGGGGCAGCCGGTCGCGGCCGGGCAGCCGATCGGGTGGTCCGGGAACACCGGCAACTCGACGGGGCCGCACCTGCACTTCGAGATCCGCCTCACCCCGCACATGGGCGCCGCCGTCGACCCCGTGCGCTGGCTGCGCGAGCACGGGGTGCGGCTCCCGGCGTCCCGGTGAGCGGTCAGGCGGTCGCGTCGAGCAGGTCCTCGATGACGCGGGCCACGCCGTCATCGTTGTTGGCGACGGTGCGGCCGGAGGCGGCGGCGACCACGTCGGGGTGGGCGTTGCCCATCGCGTACGAGCGGCCTGCCCAGGACAGCATCTCGATGTCGTTCGGCATGTCCCCGAACGCCACGACCTCGTCGGCGGAGATGCCGCGCTCGGCGCAGCACAGGGCGAGGGTGCTGGCCTTGGACACGCCGAGGCCGCTGATCTCCAGCAGCGCGCTGGGGCTGGAGCGGGTGATGCTCGCCCGGTCGCCGGCGGCCGTGCGGGCCAGGGTGAGGAAGCCGTCGGGCGTCAGGTCGGTGTGGTGGGCGAGCAGCTTGAGCACGGGGGCGCCGGATCCGGGCTCGTCCTCGTGCAGGATCTTCTCTGCGGGGGCGATCGTGGCGGACGGGTCGAGCCAGAAGGGCGGGTAGTCGGGCTCGAAGTGGAAGCCGGTCGTGAGCTCGACGGCGAAGTTGGTGCCGGGTGCCTCGCGGCGGAGGGTCCGGACGACGTCGAGAGCGGTCGTCCGCTCCAGGGGCCGGACCTCCAGGAGCCTGCCGCCGGAGTGCAGGTCCACGACGGCCGCGCCGTTGGCGCAGATGGCCAGGCCGTGGCCCTGAACGTGGTCGCTGACGACACCCATCCAGCGGGCGGGGCGACCGGTGACGAAGAAGACCTCGATCCCGGCCTCCTCGGCGGCGGCGAGCGCCGCGATCGTCCGGTGGGAGACCGATTTGTCGTCGCGCAGGAGCGTTCCGTCCAGGTCGGTGGCGATCAGCCGGGGACGTCCTTGTGCCGTGGGCCGGGGGCGGGGAGAGGTCGCTGAGGTCACGGCCCCATTGTCCCGTACGCGGGTGCACGGGCGTGCGGATAGCTGCACATCTGAGCCCTGGGGTGTTGCAGGTGGGACACCGTAGGCTCGAAGTATGCGTCTGAGCACAGTGATACTCCCTACCCGTCGCTGGTCCGATGGTGGCCGCGAAGCGTGGCTCCGGGCCGAGCGGCTGGGCTTCCACACCGCGTACACCTATGACCACCTGTCGTGGCGCGAGCCGTTCCGGGACGGGCCGTGGTTCGGCGCGATTCCGACGCTGACGGCGGCGGCCACGGCGACGGAGCGGCTCCGGCTGGGCACCCTGGTGACCTCGCCGAACTTCCGGCATCCGGTCACGCTCGCCAAGGAGCTGATCTCGCTGGACGACGTGTCGGGCGGCCGGATCACGCTCGGCATCGGCGCGGGCGGCAACGGCTTCGACGCGACGGCGCTGGGCCAGGAGGCGTGGACGCCACGGGAGCGGGCGGACCGGTTCGCCGAGTTCGTACCGCTGTTGGACCGGTTGCTGACGGAGGAGTCGGTGACCTTCGAGGGGTCGTTCTACTCGGCGGGAGAGGCGCGGAACGTCCCGGGGTGCGTCCAGCGGCCGAGGCTGCCGTTCGCGGTCGCCGCGACGGGGCCGCGCGGGCTGAGGCTGGCGGCGCGGCACGGGCAGGCGTGGGTGACGACCGGGGACCCGAAGCTGTTCGGGACGGGGACGCCGGAGGAGTCGCGTGCGGCTCTGCGCGGCCAGCTGGAGAAGCTCGGCAAGGCGTGCGCGGACGCCGGGCGGGACGTGGCGGAGCTGGACAAGGTCCTGCTGGCGGGCTTCACCCCGGACCGCCCGCTGGAGTCCTTCGACGCCTTCGTCGACTTCGCGGGCCGCCATGCCGAGCTGGGCTTCACGGAGATCGTGGTCCACGCGCCGATCGCGGATTCGATGTTCGCCGCCGACGAGAAGGTGTACGAGCGGATCGCCACGGAGGCGCTCGCCCAGCTGCGCTGACGTGGGCGGACTCGTCCGGCGCGGGTCGCCGCCGGTGGCTCCCGGACGCGCCCGGTCGCGCTCAGTCCGGGAACCGGAGGTAGGCGGGCGGTACGGCGTCGGTGAGCCAGACCCCGTTGGCGCTGACGTGGAAGACGTGGCCGTCCCGGTGCATGGCCGCGGCGTCCACGGACAGCACGACGGGCCGGCCCCGGCGGGCGCCGACCCGGGTCGCGGTCTCGCGGTCGGGCGAGAGGTGGACGTGGTGGCGGGCCATCGGGCGCAGCCCCTCGGTACGGATCGCGTCCAGCGCGCGGCCGGTGGTGCCGTGGTAGAGGTACGCGGGCGGCACGGCCGTCGGCAGGTCCAGGTCGACGTCCACGGTGTGGCCCTGGTTGGCGCGGATCCGCTCGCCGTCGATCGTGAAGCGCCGCTTGTCGTTGACGGCCACGACGTGCTCCAGCTCGGCGCGGCTGATGCGCACGCCGTGCTCGGCGGCCGCCCGCAGCAGGTCGTCGATGGCGACCCAGCCGTTCGGATCGAGGACCAGCCCGATCCGCTCGGGCTGGTGGCGCAAGTGTTTCGAGAGGTACTTCGACACCTTCACGGTGCGTCTGTCGTCCATGGTGTTCACACCGGTCAGCGTGGCAGGCGTCACGGTCGCCCGGCCACAGAAATTTTCGCTCGTAGGTTTGATCCACAAACAACTCGCCTTATGCACAAGCCATTTGACGAATCTGTGGACAACGGCCTAGTCATTTCAGCCACTTTGGCCAAATCTCATCCGATCAGGGCTGTTTATGGAGAGCGCGTCCAAGGTCCGTGCCTGCACTTCCCGTTCGGCGGCCGCGGCGATGAACGCGGACGTGTTCCGTTCCCCAACGAGCCGCGAAACGGCCCGGATCGTCGAGGCGGGCAGGGCCACGGTCTGGTGCTCCGGGTCCGGCACGGGCGGGCCGTTCGGCGACAGGTGCTGTTGGAGGTGGCGCGAAGCCAACATGCGCATCGCGCGCGCCAGTTCGGCGTCCACCGTCTGCTGGGCGAGGGGGCGGAGGCGCCGCACCAGGGACGCCGCCTCGGTCGCGTCGGCGTCCGTGGGCGGCCGGTGGTCGAGGTACCGGGCGAAGACGTGCTCCGTGGTGAACTCCAGGAAACGGTGGGCTATGTGCTCCACCTGCGCCCGAAGCTCCCGCAGATGACTCGCGATTGCCAGCAGGGGCACGCCGGCCGCGTACAACTCGGCGGCCACCGCCAGCTCTTGCGGGCTCGGCACCAGGAACTCGTCGTCCCGTCCCGGAATCCGCTCCAATACGCCGAGCTCGAGCGCCTCCTCCACCGCTTCCTCGTCCGGGGTCCCGCCGAAGGCGGCGTCCAGGTCCGCCCGGGTGATCCGGTCGGCCTCCTCGTCCGTCCACGGGCCGTCCACCTCGGCCACCAGTCCCAGGACGCCGCCCAGCCCCCGGCCGGAGTCCCAGGCCTCCAGGAGCTCCTTGATGGACGCCAGGGTGTAGCCGCGGTCCAGCAGGTCGGCGATCCGGCGCAGCCGGGCCAGGTGGGTCTCCCCGTACACATTGGCCCGGCCGCGCCGCTCGGGCTTCGGCAGCAGGCCCCGGTCCTGGTAGGCGCGGATGGTCCGGACCGTGGCTCCGCTGTGGTGCGCCAGGTCCTCGATCCGGTACTCGGCCGCCGCCGTCCGTGCCGCCCGCTCGTCCACGCCCGCTCCCTGTTCCCCGTCCCCCGCCGTTACCCGGGACCGCCCTGCGACGGATGGTACGACCGCGACCGCCGGAACCCGGTCCGCGGTCCGGTCCGCAGTCCGGTCCCGAACCCGGTCCGCAGTCCGGTCCCGAACCCGGTCACAGCTTCGCCTCCAGCCGGGCGAGCGCCCGCAGCGCCCCCGGCGCGAACCGCGACAGCAGCCGCGCACCATGGGCCTCCGGTGTCACCGGGACCACCGCCTCGTTCCGCACGACCGCCCGCAGGATCGCGTCGGCGACCTTCTCCGGCGGGTAGTTGCGCAGTCCGTAGAGCCGGGCGGTCTTCTTCTGCCGGCGCTTCTCCTCGTCCGCGGACACCCCGGCGAAGCGGGCGGTGGAGGTGATGTTGGTGTTCACGATGCCCGGGCACACGGCGGTGACCCCGATGCCCCGGCCGGCCAGCTCGGCGCGCAGGCACTCACTGAGCATGAGGACCGCCGCCTTGGACGTGCTGTACGCGGGCAGCATCCGGGAGGGCTGGAACGCGGCCGCCGAGGCGGTGTTCACGATGTGCCCGCCCTGCCCGCGCTCGGCCATGCGCCGCCCGAAGATCCGGCAGCCGTGGATGACGCCCCAGAGGTTGACGTCGAGGACCTTCCGCCAGTCGTCGCTCGTGGTGTCGAGGAAGGCCCCGGACAGCCCGATCCCGGCGTTGTTGACCAGCACGTCCACCGTGCCGTACTCGGCGGACACCTTGTCGGCGAGCTTCTCCACGGCCTGCTCGTCGCTGACGTCCACCGCCTCGCCCCAGGAGTCCGGAGCGCCGACCAGCCGGGCCATCGCGGCCGTCCGGGCGGCACCCTCCGCGTCCCGGTCCACCGCCACCACCCGCGCGCCCGCCTCGGCGAACGCGAACGCCGTGGCCCGCCCGATACCGCTGGCGGCTCCCGTGACCAGGACCAGCTGGCCGCCGAACCGGTCCGCGTACCGCCGGCCCGCCGCCACCGGGGCCGCGACCTCGCCACCCCGTTCCTCGTGCGCCGTCACGAACTCGGTGATCCACGCCGCCAGCTGGTCCGGCCGGGTGCGCGGCACCCAGTGCTTGGCCGGCAGCGTCCGGCGCACCAACTGCGGCGCCCACTCGCCGAGATCGTCGTAGAGCCGTTCCGACAGGAAGGCGTCACCGGTGGGCGTGATCAGCTGCACGGGCGCGTGGGCGTACGCGTCGGAGCGCGGGCGCCGCAGCCGCGCGCGGACGTTGTCCCGGTACAGCCAGGCGCCGTGGGCGGCGTCCGACGGCAGGGAGGCGGTCGGGTAGCCGTCGGCCGGGACCCCCTCCATGCGCCGTACGAGACCGGGCCACCGCTTGCCGAGCGGGCCGCGCCAGGCCAGCTCCGGCAGGACCGGGGTGTGCAGCGCGTACACGTACCAGGACCGGGCGCCCTGGCCGAGCAGCTGGCCCACCCGGCGGGGGGTGGGGCGGGTCGTGCGCCGTTTGATCCAGTGCCCGAAGTGATCCAGCGACGGCCCGGACATCGACGTGAAGGAGGCGATCCGCCCCTCGGTGCGCCGGACCGTGACGAACTCCCACGCCTGCACCGACCCCCAGTCGTGTCCCACCAGGTGCACCGGCTCGTCCGGGCTGACCGCGTCCGCCACGGCCAGGAAGTCGTCGGTCAGCTTCTCCAGCGTGAACCCGCCGCGCAGCGGCCGCGGCGCCGTCGACCTGCCGTGCCCGCGCACGTCGTACAGCACCACGTGGAAGTGCTCGGCGAGCCGCCCGGCGACCTCGGACCACACCTCCTTGGAGTCCGGGTACCCGTGTACGAGCACCACCGTGGGCCGGGCCGCGTCGCCCAGCTCGGCCACGCACAGCTCGATCCCGCCCGTACGCACCCAGCGCTCCCGCGCGTCCCGGAGGACACCCCCGGAGCGGCCCTCAAGACGTCCCTCGCGACTCACGCTTCCTCCGCCCAGCGCCGCACGTGCGGCAGATCGTCGTCCAGCCAGAACGCGCTCTGTCCGGGGTCCCTGGAGTCGGTGACGACCAGCAGCTCCTCGAACTTCGCGCCCGTGCCCCTGAAACCGATGTGCGGCTCGACCGCCCACAACCCGGGCCGCGGGGGATGGTCGGAGAACCGGTACGGGGACCACAACGGCGACCAGCCCTCGCGGTGGCCGTGGAGGGCGTCGCTCGCGAGACCCTTCAGCGCCTGCGTACCGAACCCGAAGAGCGTCGGGTTCCAGCGGCGCTCCCTGACCCGGTCGACCTTGTGGGCGATGACGCCGAACGGATACGCGCGGTGCCGGTTGGCGTACCCCTGCCGGACCATCAGCCGGTCCACGTCCTCGTAGATCTCCCGCAGCGGGCGCCGCTCCCGCGCCTCGCGCAGGATCAGCTCGCGGTGCTCGCGCAGGTCGGAGAGCAGCTTGTCGTGCAGGGGGTTGAGCCCGAGGCAGCCCGAATACCCGATGTCGGCGGTGAAGCCCCCGTACACCGGGGCCATGTCGAGGATGAACGGCATCCCCGCCTCCAGCCGCCGGTTCGTCGGGAAGAACTGGAGCGGTATCCGGAAGTCCACGAACGCGGTGCGGTCGCCGAACCAGGCGAACGGCAGGTGGAACCAGTCCCGCACACCCCGCTCGCGCAGCCACTCGCGCTGCATCCGCGCCGCCTCGCGCTCCGTCACGCCCGGCTTGAGCTGCGCGGCGACGGCCTCGGCGCATTCGTACGCCAGGCGCTGTACCCGCCGGAACCCGTCCAGCCGCGCGTCCCGCTCCGCGAAGTCCGACGCCCGTGATGTCGCAGGGGAAACCAAGGCCATGCCAACCCGCCCGTCCGTCCGTGTGCCGTACGCGGTCGTAACTTGACACTGATGAATGTGACAATGCCCGGCGGCTGCGTCAAGGGGCGTGCACCGCCTGTGGAAAACCCCGACCGCGCCGGCCCGTGCGGTGCCGCGCCCCTACGGGCGCGTACGCCTTGAGTCGGACACCGATCCAGCCGCCTGGTCTGACGACCGCTGTGGTCTGCGCCACTACCGTCGACGACGTGACTGTGATCGCGACCGAAAGCCTCAGCAAGCGGTTCCCCCGGGTGACCGCTCTCGACCGGCTCTCCCTGGACATCGGGCCCGGTGTGACCGGACTTGTGGGTGCCAACGGAGCCGGCAAGTCCACCATGATCAAGATCCTGCTGGGTCTGTCCCCCGCCACCGAGGGCCGCGCCGAGGTCCTCGGCCTCGACGTCGCCACCAGCGGCGCCGCCATCCGCGAGCGGGTCGGCTACATGCCCGAGCACGACTGCCTGCCGCCCGACGTCTCGGCCACCGAGTTCGTCGTCCACATGGCCCGCATGTCCGGCCTGCCGCCCACCGCCGCCCGCGAGCGCACCGCCGACACCCTGCGCCACGTCGGGCTGTACGAGGAGCGGTACCGCCCCATCGGCGGCTACTCGACCGGCATGAAGCAGCGCGTGAAACTCGCCCAGGCACTGGTCCACGACCCGCGGCTGGTCCTCCTCGACGAGCCGACGAACGGCCTCGACCCGGTCGGCCGCGACGAGATGCTGGGCCTGATCCGCCGCGTCTACACCGACTTCGGCATCTCGGTCCTGGTCACGTCCCACCTGCTGGGCGAACTCGAACGCACCTGTGACCACGTCGTCGTGATCGACGGCGGCAAGCTCCTGCGCTCCAGCTCCACCAGCGACTTCACCCAGGTCACCACCACCCTCGCCGTGGAGGTCACCGACACCGACGCGCACCCCGACGGCACGGCGGCCCTCCGCGAGGCCCTCACGGCGGCCGGAGTCACCTTCCACGCGCGCGTGGAGGACGGCATGCCCGGCGCCGGCCACGTCCTGTTGCTGGAGGCGACCGGCGAGGAGACGTACGACCTCGTGCGCGACACCGTCGCCGAACTCGGCCTCGGCCTGGTCCGGATGGAACAGCGCCGCCACCACATCGCCGAGGTCTTCCGCCCCGGCACGGAAGCCGCCACGAGCCGGCCGCAGGAGGTGCCGACCCGATGAGCACGCCCACCACGCGCACCGAGACGCGGATCCACAACATCGGCTACCGCGACTACGACGGGCCCCGCCTCGGCCGGGCCTACGCCCGCCGCTCGCTGTTCTCGCAGTCGCTGCGCGGCGCCTACGGACTGGGCCGCAGCGCCAAGTCCAAGGTGCTGCCGATGATCCTCTTCGCGGTGATGTGCGTCCCCGCCCTGATCGTCGTCGCGGTGGCGGTGGCCACCAAGATGAAGGACCTGCCGCTGGACTACACCGGGTACGCGATCTTCACCCAGGCCGTCATCGGCCTGTTCCTCGCCTCCCAGGCACCCCAGTCCGTCTCGCGCGACCTCCGCTTCAAGACCGTGCCGCTGTACTTCTCCCGCCCCATCGAGCACGTCGACTACGTCGTCGCCAAGTACGGCGCGATGGCCTCGGCGCTGTTCATCCTGACCGCCTCGCCGCTGCTCATCCTCTACATCGGATCGCTGCTCGCGAAGATGGACTTCGCCGACCAGACGCAAGGCTTCGGACAGGGGCTGGTCTCCGTGGCACTGCTGTCGCTGCTCTTCGGCGGGATCGGCCTGGTCCTCGCCGCGCTCACTCCGCGCCGCGGCTTCGGGGTCGCGGCGGTCATCGCCGCCCTCACCATCTCCTACGGAGCCGTCACCACGCTCCAGGCCATCGCCTGGAACACCGACTCGCTGGACGCCGTCCCGTGGCTCGGCCTGTTCTCGCCCATCACCCTCGTCGACGGCGTGCAGACCGCCTTCCTGGGGGCCTCGTCCTCCTTCCCCGCCGAGGCCGGACCGGGCGCCGGACAGGGAGTCGTCTACCTGCTGGTCGTCCTCGCCCTCATCGCGGGCTCCTACGCCGTCCTGCTGCGCCGCTACCGAAAGGTCGGGCTGTGACCGCCCTCCCGTCGCCCACCACCACCCTTCAAAGGAATGGGCTTCGCCCATGAGCACTCTTTCCATCGACCACGTCTCACGGTGGTTCGGCAACGTCGTGGCCGTCAACGACGTCACCATGTCCATCGGCCCCGGAGTGACCGGACTGCTCGGCCCCAACGGCGCCGGAAAGTCCACCCTGATCAACATGATGGGCGGGTTCCTCGCCCCCTCCTCCGGTTCCGTGACCCTCGACGGGCAGCCGATCTGGCGCAACGAGTCGGTCTACCGCCGCATCGGCGTGGTGCCCGAACGGGAGGCGATGTACGACTTCCTCACCGGCCGCGAGTTCGTCGTCGCCAACGCCGAACTCCACGGCCTGGGCGCCGCCGAGGCCCAGAAGGCCCTGGCCACCGTGGAGATGGAGTACGCCCAGGACCGCAAGATCGCCACCTACAGCAAGGGCATGCGGCAGCGCGTGAAGATGGCCTCGGCCCTGGTCCACGAACCGTCCGTGCTGCTGCTGGACGAGCCGTTCAACGGCATGGACCCGCGCCAGCGCATGCAGCTGATGGACCTGCTGCGGCGGATGGGCTCCGAGGGCCGCACCGTCCTGTTCTCCTCCCACATCCTGGAGGAGGTCGAGCAACTCGCCTCCCACATCGAGGTGATCGTCGCCGGCCGGCACGCGGCCAGCGGCGACTTCCGCCGCATCCGGCGCCTGATGACCGACCGGCCGCACCGCTACCTCGTACGGTCCAGCGACGACCGCGCCCTGGCCGCCGCGCTGATCGCCGACCCGTCGACCGCCGGCATCGACGTGGACGTCACGGAGGGCGCCCTGCGCATCCAGGCGGTGGACTTCGCGCGCTTCACCGAACTGCTCCCGAAGGTCGCCCGCGCGCACTCCATCCGGCTGCTCACGGTCTCGCCCTCGGACGAGTCCCTCGAGTCGGTCTTCTCGTACCTCGTCGCGGCCTGAAGGGAGCCTCACGACCATGTACAACCCCACAGTCGCCCGGCTCACCTACCGGGCCCTGCTCGGCCGCCGCCGGGCCGCGATCCTCTTCGTCCTGCCCGGCCTCCTGCTGCTCATCGCGGCCGCCGTACGGGCCTTCAACGGCGCCGACGACCAGATCGCCGCCGACGTCCTCGGCGGGTTCGCGCTCGCCACGATGGTGCCGCTGATCGGAGTCATCGCCGGCACGGGCGCCATCGCGCCCGAGATCGACGACGGCTCGATCGTCTACCTGCTGGCCAAGCCGGTGAAACGACCGACGATCATCTTCACCAAGCTGATCGTGGCCATCGCCGTGACCATGGTCTTCTCGGCGGTGCCCACCTTCCTCGCCGGAATGATCCTCAACGGCAACGGCCAGCAGGTGGCGGTCGCCCACACCGTCGCCGCGCTCGTCGCCTCGATCGCCTACAGCGCGCTGTTCCTGCTGCTCGGCACGGTCAGCCGCCACGCGGTCGTCATCGGGCTCGTCTACGCCCTGGTGTGGGAGGCCGTGTTCGGCAGCCTCATCGCGGGCGCCAAGACCCTGAGCGTCCAGCAGTGGGCGCTCGCCGTCGCCGAGAAGGTCACGGGAGACGGGCTGGTCGCCTCGGACGTCGGCCTGCCGGCCGCGGTGGCGCTGCTGGCGGGCGTGACGGTGGCGGCCACCTGGTTCGCCGGCCACAAGCTGCGGACGCTGACGCTGGCGGGCGACGAGTAGCCACGCGCGCGTACGCACCCGGGGCCCGCACGCGCGCGTGCGGGGCCCCGAGCCGCGACGGGTCCGGGCCCCCGCCCAGCCTCCCCGCGTTCACACCGGCCTGACGCGCCGGTCGGGCACACTTGCCGTACGGAGGAGGCAGCCATGGCCGCAGACCATGAGGACCGCGACGGCTCCTGGGACGACGTCGAACTGGACCAGGACTTCATACGCTCCGCCGAGGCCACCGAGCCGTCCGCCCGGGCCCGGATGCTCGCCGCGCGCTGGCGCGGCCGCCCGCCCGAGCCCCAGCCCTGGCGCTCCGACGAACCCCCGGCGGGCTGGTTCTTCAGCCGGGCCCGCCGGCGAGGACGGCGCCGCCGCAAGAAGGACGGCGACGACACGCCCTGAGCGCGGGCGCCCTGAACCCGGCTGCCCCTGAGCGCGGGCGCCCCTGGACCCGGGTGCCCCCGGACCTGGGCGCCCTGAAAACCCGGGCGTCCCTACCGCGCCCCGACCCGGACCCTGCGGTCGCGCGCCGCCAGCAGGCCCGTCACCAGTGCCGCCGCGCAGACGCACAGGACCAGCGCGATCGGCACCGTCCAGCCGCCCGTCGCCTCGTGGACCGCGCCGGCCGCGAGCGGCCCGGCGGCCGCCAGCAGGTACCCGACCGTCTGCGCCATCCCCGACAGCCGCGAGGCGGTCACCGCGTCCCCGCTGCGCAGCACGATCAGCGTCAGCGCCAGGCCCACGGCCCCGCCCTGGCCGACCCCGAGCACCGCCGCCCACAGCCAGGCCCCCGACACCGGCTCCACCATCAGCCCCGCGTACCCCACCGCCACCAGGGACGTCACCAGCGCGACCAGCGGTCGCTGGCTCCGCATCCGGCCGGCCAGCAGCGGCACCAGGAACGCGCCCGCGACCTGGACGAGGTTGTTGAACGCGAACACGACCCCCGCCGTCGACCGGCTCATCCCGTGGTCGGTGAGGATCGTCGGCATCCAGGCGATCAGGACGTACGACCAGAGGGACTGCAGGCCCATGAACAGGGTGACCTGCCACGCCAGCGCCGAACGCCAGACACCGCGCACCGGGCCCGCCGGGGCTGCCGCCACCCGCACCTCCCGGCCCGTACGCCCGCGGGCGATCAGGACCTGCGGCAGCCACACCGCCGCCGCCACCGCCGCGAGCAGCGACCAGAACGCCAGCGACGCCTCCCAACTGCCCCCGAACGCCCGCTCCAACGGCACCGACGCCGCCGCCACCACCGTCGCACCCGCGATCATCGCGCCCGTGTAGACGGACGTCATCGACGCGGCCCGGTCCGGGAAGTCCCGTTTGATCAGGCCCGGCATGAGGACGTTGAGCAGGGCGATCGCCGTGCCCACCAGGACGCCTCCGCCGTACAGCGCGTAGAGGGAGGGCAGTACGCGTACGAGGATGCCGGCGGCCAGCAGCAACAGGGCTCCGAGCAGCACCTGTTCGGTGCCCAGCCGCCGCCCCAGCCACGGCGCCACCGCCGCGCCCACGCCGAGGAACAGCACCGGGACCGACGTGATCAGCGAGGTCGCCGTCGATGACAGCCCGAAGGCGGCGCTGATCTCCCCGGCCAGCGGCGACACGCTCGCCAGCGCCGCCCGCATGTTCAGCGAGGCGAGCACGATGCCGGCGAGCAGCAGCACCGGGTGGGCGAGCAACGCCCTCCGCGCGGCGGCGCCCCGGGGTGAGGGCAGGGCGTCGGCCTCCGCGTCCAGGAGGAGCGGACGGACGGATTCCGGGCGTGCCACGTGCACAGCACCTTTCACGACGACGACATACGTACGGGGGGAGGTTCAGCGGGTCGCGACGATCGAGCGGACCGTCTCCAGCGGCACGCGCAGCAGTTCGCGCACCGCCGCCCCGGCCGCGTCCGGTTGCCCCGCCTCGATCGCCGCGACCAGCGCCTCATGCGCGTCCAGATCGATGGCGGGCATCTCGTGGTCGCCCAGCGACTCGACGAGGCTCTCGTGGACCTGCGCGGAGAAGAACCGGTACACCTCGGTGAACGCGGCGTTGTGCGTGGCCTCGACGACCGCCCGGTGGAAGGCCAGGTCGGCGTCGGCGGCCCGGTCGCCCTCCTCGCGCAGGGTGGTGAGCGCGGCGCGCAGCCGCAGCAGGTCGTGGGTGTCGCGCCGGGCGGCCGCGAGCCGTGCCGCCTCCGTCTCCAGGGCGATCCGCAGCTCCAGGACGTCCAGGGCGCCGGCGGCCCGGACGGTGCGCAGCACGGCGGCGGCGTCGGCGGTGGAGCGTACGAACGTGCCGTTGCCCTGCCGGGACTCCAGTAGACCGGCGTGGACGAGGACGCGGACGGCCTCGCGGACGGTGTTGCGGCCGACGCCGAGCTGCCCGGCGAGCTCGTGCTCGGTGGGGATGCGGTCGCCGACGGTCCACTCGCCGCCGGCGAGCTGGGCGCGGAGCTGGTCCACGACGGCGTCGACGAGGGAGGTCCGCCCCGCGGCTTTCAGTGCCATCCGTCCCCTACCCCACTCACTCATTCGCCCGGTTGCCCAGTCATCCTACAACTTGCCTCCGGGATTACTGTGGGCACAGCCGCACTCACTCACACCCTGGGGAGCAAGCCATGTCAGACCGCTTCGACGTCGTCGTACTCGGAGCAGGCCCCGGCGGATACGTCGCCGCCATCCGCGCCGCCCAGCTGGGCAAGCGCGTCGCGGTGGTCGAGGAGAAGTACTGGGGCGGTGTCTGCCTGAACGTCGGCTGCATCCCCACCAAGGCACTGCTGCGCAACGCCGAACTCGCCCACCTCTTCACCCACGAGGCGAAGACCTACGGCATCAAGGTCGACGGGGAGGTCTCCTTCGACTACGGCGAGGCGTTCCGGCGCAGCCGCACGGTCGCGGACGGCCGCGTCAAGGGCGTCCACTTCCTGATGAAGAAGAACAAGATCACCGAGTTCACGGGTCGCGGCACCTTCGTGGACGCCAACACGCTCGAGGTCGCGCTGTCCGACGGCGGTTCGACGACCGTCTCGTTCGACCACTGCATCATCGCGACCGGCGCGACGCCCAAGCTGCTGCCCGGCACGCGGCGCAGCGAGCGCGTCGTCACCTATGAGGAGCAGATCCTCGCGGGCGAGCTGCCGCGCTCGATCGTGATCGCCGGCGCCGGCGCGATCGGCATCGAGTTCGCGTACGTGCTGCACAACTACGGCGTGAAGGTCACCATCGTCGAGTTCCTCGACCGGATCGCGCCGCTGGAGGACAAGGACGTCTCGGCGGAGCTGGCGAAGCAGTACCGCAAGCTCGGCATCGACGTGCTGACCTCGACGCGCGTCGAGTCGATCGACGAGTCCGGTGAGCAGGTGAGGGTGGCCGTGACCGGCAAGGACGGCAAGCAGCAGGTGCTGGAGGCCGACAAGGTGCTCCAGGCGATCGGCTTCGCGCCGAACGTCGAGGGGTACGGCCTGGAGAACACCGGCGTGAAGCTCACCGAGCGCGGCGCGATCGACGTCGACGGACGGTCGCGGACGTCGGTGCCGCACATCTACGCGATCGGTGACGTGACCGCGAAGCTGATGCTCGCGCACACCGCCGAGGCGATGGGCGTGGTGGCCGCCGAGACGCTCGCGGGTGCCGAGACCATGGAGCTCGACTACCCGATGATCCCGCGCGCCACGTACTGCCAGCCGCAGATCGCCAGCTTCGGCTGGACGGAGGAGCAGGCGCGGGAGAAGGGCTTCGACGTCAAGGTCGCGAAGTTCCCCTTCATGGCGAACGGCAAGGCGCACGGGCTGGGTGACACGACCGGGTTCGTGAAGCTGATCAGCGACGCGAAGTACGGCGAGATCATCGGCGCGCACCTGATCGGGCCGGACGTCACGGAGCTGCTGCCGGAACTGACGCTGGCGCAGCAGTGGGACCTCACGGTGCACGAGGTGGCGCGGAACGTGCACGCGCACCCCACGCTGGGCGAGGCCGTCAAGGAGGCCGTGCACGGGCTCGCGGGCCACATGATCAACTTCTGAGCGGTACGGCACGGAGCGGTACGGGCCGTGCGGCGCGGCGCACCGGTAATCCGGTGGCGCGGCGCCGTGCGTCCGGGGGACATTGGTGGGGCGGCGCTCGCACGGGGGACGGCGCCGGGGGTGGCCGCTTCGAGCGCGCGTCTCGCGTACGCGCGGGCCGCCCCCGGCGCGGTGCGGCGCCGCGTCTTCGCGCGGGTGCGCCGCTGTGCCCACCCGTGCCGCCCCTGGCGGCACGATTGCCCACAGCGGCGGGCCGTTCGGCGGCACGATTGCCCACAGCGGCGGCGGGAGGGCGGGTTACCCGCGCAGCAGGTCCTCCAGGACGACCGCGATGCCGTCCGATTCGTTGGAGGCCGTGATCTCGTGGGCGACGGCCTTGAGGTCGTCGTGGGCGTTGGCCATGGCGACGCCGTGCCGGGCCCAGGCGAACATGGGGATGTCGTTGGGCATGTCGCCGAACGCGATCGTGTCCGTCGCCCTGGCGCCCAGCCGGCGGGCGGCCAGGGACAGGCCCGTCGCCTTGCTGAGGCCGAGCGGCAGGATCTCCACGACACCGGCGCCCGCCATCACCACGTCCACGAGGCCGCCGACCGTCCGGCGGGCGGCCAGGGCGAGGGCGTCGTCGTCCAGTTCGGGGTGCTGGATGTAGACCTTGTTGAGCGGGGCGGACCACAGGTCGGCCGGGTCCTCGTAGGGGAGGTACGGCAGCGGGCCTTCCTGGACCCGGTAGCCGGGGCCGACCAGGACCTCGCCGTCGAGGCCGTCACGGCTGGCGGCCAGCGCCAGCGGGCCGACCTCGGCCTCCAGCTTGGACAGGGCGAGGCCCGCGAGCTGGCGGTCCAGGGTCACCGACGTCAGCAGCCGGTGCTCGCCCGCGTGGTAGACCTGCGCGCCCTGGCCGCAGACGGCGAGGCCGTCGTAGCCGAGGTCGTCGAGGATGTGGCGGGTCCAGGGGACGGCGCGGCCGGTGACGACGATGTGCGCGGCGCCCGCCGCCGTCGCGGCGGCGAGCGCGTCACGCGTGCGCTGCGAGACCGTCCCGTCGGCGCGCAGCAGCGTGCCGTCGAGGTCGGTCGCGATCAGCTTGTACGGGAACGGGGTCACTTGGCGACCGGCTCCAGGACTTCCCGGCCACCGAGGTACGGGCGCAGCACCGGCGGCACGTGCACCGAGCCGTCGGCCTGCTGGTGGTTCTCCAGGAGGGCGACGATCGTGCGCGGCACCGCGCACAGCGTGCCGTTGAGGGTGGCGAGCGGCTGGACCTTCTTGCCGTCGCGCATCCGCACCGACAGCCGCCGCGCCTGGAAGCTGTCGCAGTTCGAGGCGGACGTCAGCTCGCGGTACTTGCCCTGCGTCGGGATCCAGGCCTCGCAGTCGTACTTGCGCGAGGCGGAGGCGCCCAGGTCACCGGTGGCCACGTCGATCACCTGGAACGGCAGCTCCAGGGACGTCAGCCACTGCTTCTCCCAGTCGAGCAGCCGCTTGTGCTCGGCCTCGGCGTCCTCGGGGGCCACGTACGAGAACATCTCCACCTTGTCGAACTGGTGGACCCGGAAGATGCCCCGGGTGTCCTTGCCGTACGTGCCGGCCTCGCGGCGGTAGCACGGTGAGAAGCCGGCGTAGCGCAGCGGCAGCTTGTCCGCGTCGAGGATCTCGTCCATGTGGTACGCGGCCAGCGGCACCTCGGACGTACCGACCAGGTAGTAGTCGTCCTTCTCCAGGTGGTACACGTTCTCGGCGGCCTGGCCGAGGAAGCCGGTGCCCTCCATGGCGCGCGGGCGGACCAGCGTGGGCGTCAGCATCGGGACGAACCCGGCCTCCGTCGCCTGGGCGATCGCGGCGTTGACCAGCGCGAGCTCCAGCAGCGCGCCGACGCCCGTCAGGTAGTAGAAGCGCGAGCCGGACACCTTGGCGGCGCGCTCGACGTCGATGGCGCCCAGCGCCTCGCCGAGTTCGAGGTGGTCCTTGGGCTCGAAGCCCTCGGCGCCGAAGTCACGGACGGTGCCGTGCGTCTCCAGGACGACGAAGTCCTCCTCGCCGCCCACCGGCACGTCGCCGTGGACGATGTTGCCGAGCCGCATCAGCAGCTGCTTGGTCTCCTCATCCGCCTCGTGCTGGGCGGCGTCGGCGGCCTTGACGTCGGTCTTCAGCTGCTCGGCCTTCCGCAGCAGCTCCGCGCGCTCCTCCGGGGAGGCCTTGGGGATCAGCTTGCCGAGCGCCTTCTGCTCGGAGCGGAGTTCGTCGAAGCGGACGCCGGACGACCTGCGCCGCTCATCGGCGGAGAGCAGGGCGTCGACGAGGCCGACGTCCTCTCCACGGGCGCGCTGGGAGGCGCGAACACGGTCGGGGTCCTCACGGAGCAGGCGAAGGTCAATCACCCCACCAGGCTACCGGTGCGGGGTTGTGCCGACCCAGCCGATATGCCGGGCGCGGTAAGCCGTGTCGCTTTGACCGTAATGCCGGAATTGCTCTTTGGAGGCGCTCCGGGAAAAGGGCCGGGAATTCCCGGCACCCACCGGCGCCCACCGGTGCCCGCCCCGGCGCCTGCCCCGGCACCCGTCCCGGCGCCGGTCCGGCACCGGCCCCGGTGTCGGGACGGTGTTGTCCACAGGGGCCTCGTCGCCTCCGGGGTTATCCACAGGCTGTGCGCTTCTCTTGTGGATCGTGGAATTGATCATTCCGAATGCCGAATCATCACCCTGGATTCCCCGGCCAAACCCGGAGCACACGCTCTTTCGGGTGGGAAATTCTCGCTCCAAAGAGTTGTTCGGCGGAATTGAGGTGACATCGAGGTGACGTGGCCGTGCTGCCGCACTCGACCCCACATGGGGTGACGGTGGTGATATGTCGACCCTGTCCGGTTGTGTTGTCGACTTGTCCCCAGGTCGAGAAGCCGCCCTGTGGATAACTCGCACGCCACTGTGGATGCCGCCGACCGGTCAGGCGCGACGGGTCAGGCACGACGGATCAGGCCCGGCGGCTCAGGCCCGGCCGTCCTGGCAGCGGGCCAGCCAGTCGGACGCCGCCGTGAAGGATTCGTCCGACGTCCCCGGCCGCAGCGCCGTCACGTCGTCGGCCGTCGCACCCGCCCTCGGGTACGAGCCGAGGAACCGGACGTTCGCGCAGATCCGCTTCAGGCCCATCAGCGCCTCGCCGACCCGCCGGTCCGCGATGTGGCCCTCGGCGTCGATCGCGAAGCAGTAGTTGCCGATCCCCGCGCCCGTCGGCCGGGACTGGAGCAGCATCAGGTTCACCCCGCGCGCCGCGAACTCCTGGAGCAGCTCCAGCAGCGCACCCGGATGGTCCTCGCGCTGCCAGATGACCACCGACGTCTTGTCCGCCCCCGTCGGTGCGGCCGGCCGCGCCGGGCGGCCCACCAGCACGAACCGCGTCTCCGCGTTCTCCGCGTCGTGGATCTCGGTGACCAGCGCCTCCAGGCCGTACGTCACCGCCGCGAACTCGCCCGCGAACGCCGCGTCGTAACGGCCCTCCTGCACCAGCCGCGCACCGTCCGCGTTGGAGGCGGCCGACTCCCACACCGCCTCGGGCAGGTTCGCCCGCAGCCAGTTGCGCACCTGCGGCTGGGCCACCGGGTGGCCCGTGACCGTCTTGACGTCCGACAGCTTGGTGCCCGGCCGCACCAGCAGCGCGAACGCGATCGGCAGCAGCACCTCGCGGTAGATCATCAGCGGCCGGCCGGACGCCAGCTCGTCGAGGGTCGCCGTCACACCGCCCTCCACCGAGTTCTCGATCGGTACGAGCGCGGCGGCGGCCTCACCGTTGCGCACGGCGTCCAGCGCCGCGGGCACGGAGACCATCGGCACCAGCTCCCGCGTGGCGGCTTCGGGGAGCGTACGCAGGGCGGCCTCCGTGAAGGTGCCCTCGGGACCGAGATATGTGAAGCGAGTGGCCGACATACCGGTCACCCTAATGCGCCACGTCCGCCCATGGCCCCGCCTCCCGACAACCACCGGCTTGACCTTCGGCCCTGCGCCGCTCCCGGCCGCCCGCCGAGCCTGGCCCCTGCCGCCCCCGCGCAACCCCGCCCCTCCGGGGTCACGCCTCCAGCAGCCGCTGTCCCACGTACTCGCCCTCGCCCGGCCCGCCCGGCACCGCGAACAGGGCGCTGGCCTCGTGCCGGATGAACGGCGACAGCGCGTCCCCCCGGTCCAGCTTCCGCTGCACCGGCACGAAGCCGCGGTGCGGGTCGGCCTGCCAGGCGATGAACAGCAGCCCCGCGTCCGGCGTTCCGTCCGCCGCGATCCCGTCGTGGTACGAGAACGGGCGCCGCAGCATCGCCGCCCCGCCGTTCTGCTCCGGCGCCGAGATCCGGGCGTGCGCGTTGTCGGGGACGACGAGCTTCCCGTCCGGCCCCGTCCGGTCCAGGTCGATCGCCGACGTCTCACCGCCGCCCGTCAGCGGCGCGCCGTCCGACTTGCGGCGGCCGATGACCCGCTCCTGCTGCTTCAGCGGCAGCTTCTCCCAGTCGTCCAGCAGCATCCGGATGCGGCGGACGACCGCGTACGAACCGCCGGCCATCCACGGCTGTTCACCGCCGGCCGCCACGAAGATCCGCTCGTCGAAGTCGGGTTCGGACGGCTTCGGATTGCGCGAGCCGTCGACCTGGCCCATCAGGTTGCGGGCCGTCATCGGCCGCGCGGTGGCGCCCGGCGAGCGGTTGAAGCCGTTCATCTGCCAGCGCGGCCGGGCGGCGGCGCCCGCCTCCTTCTGCACGGCGCGCAGCGCGTGGAAGGCGACGAGCGCGTCATCGGCGCCGATCTGCACCCACAGGTCACCGCCCGACCGCCGCGGGTCCAGCCGGTCGGACGAGAAGGCGGGCAGCGGGTCCAGCTCCCCGGGCCGCCGTGCCACCAGTCCCGTCCGGTCGAAGAACGAGGCACCGAAGCCGAATGTGACGGTCAGGGACGAGGGCCCCGCGTCCAGCGCGACCCCGGTGTCCCCGTCGCCCACCGGCTCGCCCGCCATCAGGGCCGCCGCCACCGTGGACCAGCGGCGCATCAGGGCGATGGCCTCCTTGCGTCCGGCGCCCGGCGCCAGGTCGAAGGCCATCAGGTGGCCGCGCGCCTGCAACGGTTGGAGGATGCCCGCCTGGTGGGCGCCGTGGAAGGGCACGGTGTTCCGGCCGACGCTCGCCAGCGCCGTCCCGGCCGGCTCGGCCGGCCCGGCGGTGGCCGCGTACGCCGCGGCGCCCCCGGCCGCGCCCAGTGCCAGCCCGGTCGCGCCGGCCGCGCCGACGGTTCCGAGCAGTCTGCGCCGGGAGATGTCGAGGTTCTCGGTGCTCACGTTCAGCCGATCTTCACGTTCTTGTCGATGGTGGTCTGGTCGATGTCGGACGTCCGGACGGTCACCTGGAGCGTCCACTCGCCCGGCATCGGGAGCTGCGTGCGGGCCGACGACCAGTGTCCGGCCGTGACCCGGTCCGGTGTGACGGGCAGCGGCCCGATCTGCTGGGACTCCAGGGTGAAGGACACCTTCAGCTCGGGCACGTCCATGGGCTTGCCGTTCGCCCCGGTCACGAACACGTGCATCGCGTTCCTGCCGGAGCGGCCCGGGTCGAGGGTGAGCCGCACCGTCCCCTTGCCGTTCACGGCGCCACCGGTGTCGAAGGGCATGGTCAGGTCGAGCGGCCGGTCCGGCACGGCGGCCTGGGCCGCGGATGCCTGCGTACGGCCCGCCTCCTCCTCGGTACGCCCCGGTTCGGTCGTCGTCAGCACGGTCGTCACGGCCAGCAGCACCACCGCCACGCCCGCCTCGGCGAGCACCGACCGGCGCAGCCCGGCCCGCCCGGGGTCGGCGTCGCGGGCGCGCCTGGCGCGGGCGGTGGCGAGGGCGGCCCGCTGGCGGGCGAGCTGCGCGGCGCGCTCCCGCGGTACGCCGGCGGGCACGGTCACCGGCTCGCCGGCACCCCCGTCCCCGTCCCCGTCCCCGTCCCCGTCCCCCGGCTCCTCCGCCGACGCACCCCCGTCCCCGTCCACGTCCGTGGCCGTCTCCCGATCCCGGTCCCCGTCCACGTCCACGACCGTGGCCGTCTCCGCCAGTCGGGCCGTCCACCTCCGCGATATCCACGCCACCCCGACCAGGACGGCGACCAGCGCCAGCTTCAGCAGCAGCAGCCGGCCGTAGGCCGTGCCGGTCAGCGCCGACCAGGAGCCGACCTGTCGCCACGACTGGTAGACGCCGGTCACGGCCAGCACGACCACCGAGCCGAACGCGACGCGGGAGAAGCGGCGTACCGCCGTCCCCTCGATCGACGGCTCCTTGCGCAGCGCCACCAGCAGTGCGGCCAGACCGCCCAGCCAGGCGGCCATCGCCAGCAGGTGCAGGATGTCGACGGGCATCGCGAGGCCCGGCTGGAGGCCGGCCGAGGCGTGCTCGGACAGGGCCCAGGTGGCGGCGATGCCGGCCGCGACGACCGTGCCGCCGATCGCGAGCCCGAAGGTCAGGTCCTTCTTCTCGCTCTCGTCCTCCCGCCTGGTGTAGGCGCCGAAGAGCACGGCGACGAACAGCGCGGCCGCGCCCAGCAGCAGCAGACGCGAGACGAGGGCGGCACCGGTCTTGGTCTCCAGGACCGCGCCGAGCGAGTCGAGTCCGAACGCGGCCCCGGTGTACGGCGCCCGGAGCAGCAGCAGGGCGAGCGTCGCCGCCGTCAGCAGCACCCACCCGCGCACCACCAGCCGTTGCAGCGGCCGGACCGCCGCCCCGCGCGGCCAGCAGGCCAGGACGAAGGCGGCGCCACCCGCCAGCAGGACGTACCCGGCGTAGGAGAGGTAGCGGGCGATCCCGTACAGCACGCCGACCGGACCGCCGCCCGTCTCCTCCTTCGGCAGCGCGACGACCGTCCGGGACGGCGCCCCGACCGAGAAGGTGAACGCCCCGGAGATCGGGTGGCTGTCGGCGGAGACGGCCCGCCAGGCGACGGTGTACGTGCCCTTGGGGAGCCCGGCGTGGAGGTCGACGCCGTACTTGACGACCGCGCCGGCGCACAGGTCGCGCAGCTCGCCCGTGTCGGCGCGCTTGCCGCTGGGTTCGAGGACGCGGATCGCGTCCTCGCCCATGGCGACCTGCTCGGAGAAGGTGAGGGTGACACCCGTGGGGGCGGAGTCGAGCACCGCCCCGTCCTTCGGGTCGCTGCCGGTCAGCGCGGCGTGCGCGCTCGCCGTGCCGGAGAGCACGGTGCCGAGGAGCGCCGCGGTGGCCAGCGCGGTGACCAGCAGCAGCCGCAGTGCGTGAGCGGTCCCGAAGCGCGGGGCGGTGGCCGTCATGTGTGTCAGTCCCCCAACTGCCTAGTGCTTCGCCGGATTGTGCGTGGCGGCCTCCACGGGGAGGTCTACCTCGATCGGGTCCGACTTCTCGAAGTGCAGCTCTATCCGCACCTTGTCGCCCTGCTTCGGCTGCTTCTTGATCCCCATGAACATGATGTGGCTGCCGCCGCGTTCGAGCTTCAGCTCACCGTTGGCAGGGATGTCGAAGGACTTCACCTGCCGCATCTTCTGGTCCTTCGTCTCGTGGATCTGGACGTCGTCGGAGAGCGGGCTGGTGACGGAGGTGAGCTTGTCCGCCGCGTCACCGGTGTTGGTGACGGTCATGAAGCCGCCCGCCATGTCGCCCACCGGCTGCGGCATGAAGGCCCCGCCGACCTTCAGCTCCGGTTCGGCGGCGGATCCGGAGTCGGAGTCGCCGGAGGAGCACCCGCCGAGCGCCATGGTCCCGGCGAGGGCCACGGCGGCGGACAGGGCGGTGAGGGTGGTGCGGGTGTGGCGGGTGGTGCGGCGGGTCACGGGTTCTCCCCCTTGATGATCTTCGGCAGGTCCTTCTCGTACTCCTCGGCGGTGGTGTCGTCGTCGAAGATGACGTAGCCCTGGTCGGTCTTGGGCGAGAACGCGATCACCTGTGCGCCGTGCATGGAGACGACCGAGCCGTCCTTCTCCTTCTTCGGCGGGTCGATGGAGATGCCGATCTGGCGGGCGCCCGCCTGGATCGTGGGGAAGTCGCCGGTGAGGCCGGTGAAGGACGCGTCACCGGCGCCGGGCAGCCACTTGGCGAGCTCGGCGGAGGTGTCCCGCTCGGGGTCGGTCGTGACGAACACGACCTGGAGCTTGTCCTGGTCGGCCTTGGGGAGTTCCTTGCGGGCCACGGCGATGTTGCTCATCGTCAGCGGGCACACGTCGGGGCAGTGCGTGTAGCCGAAGTAGATGAGCGTCGGCTTGCCCTTGGTGCGCTCCCGCAGGTCGTACGGCCGGCCCTGGGTGTCCTTCAGGACGAGGTTGGGCTTCTCGAACGGCCGGTCGAGCACGGTGGCGGACTTCTCCGCCGGGGCGCCGCCGGACACGTCCGCGACGGAGCCGCCGGACGTGTCCTTGTCCCCGCCGCCGCACGCCGACAGGGTCAGCGCCGATACGGCGACGAGGGCGGCCGCGAGCGCGCCGGTGCGGCGACCCGACCGGGACCGTCCGCCGGTCTTCTGGATGTGCATGGTTTCTCTCTCGGTGTTCCGGGTGGTCCGGGTGTTCCGGGTGTTCCGGGGAGGTCGTCAGGCGGAGCGGCGGCGTCCGGCCAGGACGCCGAAGGCCACGCCGGCGGCGCCGACGAGGATGCCCGCGACGCCGAGGACCCGGGCGGTGGTGTCACTGGAGTCGGCCGCGGCCGCGGTCTTCCCCTCCGTACCGTGGCCGCCCTTGTCCTCGCCCTTGCCGTCCGCGGTGGTAGTGGCACCGCCGTGGTGGTCGTCCGACGCCGCGGACAGCTTCAGGACGGGCGCGGGGGTCGCGGGCTCGGGAGCGCCGTCCTTGGGCTCCTCGATCCAGCGCACGACCTCCTTGTTGTCGTACGTCTGGAGGGCCTTGAAGACGAGCCGGTCGGCGTCCTCGGGGAGCCGGCCCAGCGAGACCGTGAACTGCTGGAACTCACCGGGCGCGATCTTGGCGCCGGTCGACGTCCAGGTGATCTTGGTGGCGGCCTCGGTGATCTGCTTCCCGTGCACCTCCAGCGGCTTGGCCAGCTTGGCCTTGGTGACCTCGGCCTTCCAGCCGGGGAGCGGCTGGGTGGAGACGGACGCGATCGGGTGGGCGGCCGGCAGCGAGACCTCGAGCTTCACGGTGGAGGCCTTGTCCCGCTCGTTCGGGACCTTGAAGTTCACGGTGGCGTACCCGCCCTTGGCGGCCTCGCCCTGCGGCTGGACGCTGACGTGGGCGAACGCGGTCCCGGAGAGCAGGACGACGGAGGAGACGGCGACGGTGCCGGCGAGGGCGACACGGGAGGAAAGGTTCATTTGGGAGCACACTCCACGGGGTCACATCGGTGGACGCGTGCGCACGGGCGCGGGGACGCGCGGGCGCACCACGGCGCCACTCCCGTCGAGTGGGCCGTGTCAGGCGGCGAGGGCGTAGAGCAATACGGCCGGCGGGCCGCGCCTGATCACCGTGTGCGCGAGTGCGTCCGCCGAGGCCGGCGGCGGAGGGTCGTCCTCGGTGCGCGGCGCGGGTCCGCCCGCGGGCAGCGCGGGCAGTCCGGCGGCCAGGGCGCGTACGAGGACGAGGGCGCCGCGCAGGGCGCGGACGAGCGCCCCTTCGGCGACCTCGGTGGCGCCGTGCGCCGACAGCCGGGCCAGCTTCAGCAGGGCGAGGTCGCCGCGCCGCAGCAGCCACCCGGTCGCGAGGGCGGCCAGCAGGTGCCCGAGGACCATGGGGAGGCTGGGCAGCAGCCCGGCGGCGGGTTCCGCCGCGTGGCCCGGATGGCCCGCGTGGCCCACCGGCGAGGCGGCGGCCGGGTCGATCCCGGCGCGGGTGACGATCCGGTGCGCGTCGGCGGGGCTCAGCGACGACGCGCCGGCCCCGCACACCAGTTTGGCCGCCATTCGGATCAGTGCGTCGTCCGCCCGGCCGCCGATATCCACCGTGAGCTGCTGTCGCTGTCCGAGCCCGAACAGCGCGTGCAGCCCGAGCTGGCCGCCGGCCAGGGCCGTGGCGATCACCGGGAGCGAGCGTTCGCGCCCGGCGAAGGGCACGGTGAGCACGAAGACGAAGAGGAACCCGAGGGCCGTCGTCCACCACGGGACCGTCTCGCAGGCCGCGAGCACGTGCCCCAGCGCGGACAGCACGAGGCAGACCGCGGTGAACACCGCGGCCCTCAGCAGCCGCGGACCAGCGGAAGGGGCAGACATGGCCGGGCCATCATCGCACTGCGGCCCTCGCCGCCACACGGCAGGTCCGGAAGGTCACCGTTTCGCCGCCGGAGTCCGCAAGGCCCCGACAGAACCCGACACACACCGACATACACCGGCGTACGGGCTACGCATATCCGCCGAACGGGGTCCGTCGCGTCAACGCGGCGCTTACGACCGACAGGCGGGGGCAATACGTAACGGTATGTCGAGCCGCAGCCAGGAGGCTGGAGCATGAGCATCTGGTGGTCTCTCCATTTGCGGCGCGAGGCCGCGAGCGTCCCGCTCGCCCGACGCCTCCTCCTCGGCACCATGGAGACCGCGGGCGTCGACCCGGAGATCTCCTACGACCTGTCCCTCGCCCTCACCGAGGCGTGCGCCAACGCGGTGGAGCACGGCGGCCGGACGGAGACCGGGGACGTCTCGGCGGAGTACCGGGTGACCGCCTACCTGGACGGCGAGAAGTGCCGCATCGAAGTGGCCGACTCCGGGCCCGGCTTCCCCGCGGGACCCGCCCCGGCGGTCCGCCGCCCCGCCCTGGAGGCCGAGAACGGACGCGGCCTGCGCCTCATCGAAGAGCTCGCCGACCACGTCCACTTCGGCAACAGATCGGGCCGCGGCGGCGCGGTCGTCAGCTTCGACAAGATCGTCAAGTGGCGTACGGACGCCCCGCTGGTGGCGTCCTGACGCACCCGTGACGAAGGCCCCCCGCCGGCGTACCGGCGAGGGGCCCGTCACACTCCGCGGGGTCAGCCCCTCAGGCCGGCCATCCACGCCTCGACCTCGTCCGACCGGCGCGGCAGCGCGGCCGACAGGTTCCGGTTGCCGTCCTCCGTGACCAGGATGTCGTCCTCGATCCGGACGCCGATGCCCCGGTACTCCTCCGGCACGGTCAGGTCGTCCGCCTGGAAGTACAGGCCCGGCTCGACGGTCAGGCACATGCCCGGCTCCAGCACGCCGTCCACGTACGTCTCGGTCCGCGCGGCCGCGCAGTCGTGGACGTCCATGCCCAGCATGTGACCCGTGCCGTGCAGGGTCCAGCGGCGCTGGAGGCCCAGTTCCAGGACCTTCTCCACGTCCATGTCCCCCAGCAGGCCCCACGACACCAGCCGCTCGGTCAGCACCCGCTGCGCGGCGTCGTGGAAGTCGCGGTACCGGGCGCCCGGCCTCACCGCCGCGATGCCCGCCTCCTGGGCGTCGTACACCGCGTCGTAGATCTGGCGCTGGAGGTCGCTGAAGCGGCCGTTGATCGGCAGGGTGCGGGTGACGTCCGCCGTGTAGAGCGTCGTCGTCTCCACGCCGGCGTCCAGCAGCAGCAGCTCACCGGAGCGGACGGCGCCGTCGTTGCGCACCCAGTGCAGGGTCGTGGCGTGCGGGCCGGCCGCGCAGATCGAGCCGTAGCCGATGTCGTTGCCCTCGACGCGGGCGCGCAGGAAGAAGGTGCCCTCGATGTACCGCTCGCTGGTCGCCTCGGCCTTGTCCAGGACGCGTACGACGTCCTCGAAGCCGCGCGCGGTCGAGTCGCAGGCGCGCTGGAGCTCGCCGACCTCGAAGTCGTCCTTCACCAGGCGCGCCTCGGAGAGGTACACCCGCAGTTCCTCGTCGCGCTCGGCGGTGACCTTGTCGGTCAGGGCCGCCTCGATGCCCGCGTCGTGGCCGCGCACGTTGCGCACCGGGCC
This sequence comes from Streptomyces ficellus, assembly GCF_009739905.1. Lineage (NCBI taxonomy): Bacteria > Bacillati > Actinomycetota > Actinomycetes > Kitasatosporales > Streptomycetaceae > Streptomyces > Streptomyces ficellus. The sequence continues at coordinate 3,723,951 of NZ_CP034279.1, forward strand.
GGTGGCCTCGGCGAGCGCGGCGGGCAGCTCGCGCACGTCCTTGGCCGGGATGCCGAGCAGCTGCTCGGCCTCGGCGAGGGAGTGGCGCCGGCCCACCCACAGCTCGCCCTGCCCGTCCAGCCAGAACTCGCCGTTCTCCCGGTCGGAGCGCGGCAGCAGGTAGACCGTCGCCCGGTGGCCGCCGGCCTTCGCCGGCTCCAGCACCAGCACGCTGTCGTGGGTGTGGTCGCCGGTGAGGTAGGCGTACTCCGTGGAGGGGCGGAAGGCGTACTCGGTGTCGTTGGACCGGGTCCTCAGGTTGCCCGAGGGGATCACCAGGCGCTCGCCGGGGAAGCGCGCCGACAGCGCCGCGCGGCGGGCGGCGGTGTGCGCCGCCTGCGGGATCGGCTCCAGGCCGTGCAGCTCGGTGTCGGCCCAGCCGGACTTCATGTTCTCGGCGAGCTCGTCGGACACGCCCGGGTACAGGCCGTTCTTGCGCTGCTTGATCGGCTCTTCCGACTCTTCCGGGCCCGCTGCGGCAGCAGCAGAGTCGATTGCAGCCGGGGTGAGCTCTTCGGCCACGGGTCCGCCTCCTGTTGGTACGACACACGATGTCCCCGCGCTCTCGACTGTGGTCGAGCAGGGGTGCCGCCCCCATCGTACGGTCGTGCGGTCCGCCTCCCCAGGGCCTTACGTCCCGCCCCGGTCAGTCGAAGCGGGCCGCCAGGATCACCACGTCCTCGTCGCCGGTGCCGCCGTCCGGCAGCAGGGTGCGCAGCACGTGGTCGGCGATGGCGCCCGGGTCCTTCCGGTCCGCCCTGGGGACCGTGACCGCCGCCGCGTGCAGCCGGGCGAACGCCCGGTCCATCGACTCCCCGGTACGGCGCAGCAGCCCGTCCGTGTGCAGGAGCACCGTCTCGCCCGGCTCCGGGGTGATCTCCACGCTCGGCGCCTCCCAGCACGCGAGCATCCCCAGCGGCGCCGACAGCGACGTCTCGACGAACTCGGTGCGCCGCTCGCCGACGATCAGCGGCGGGGTGTGCCCCGCCCCGGCGAGGACGATCCTGCGGTGGGCGGGCTCGGCGTACGCGAACAGCGCGGTCGCCGACCGGGCCGGCTCGGTCAGCCGCAGCAGCAGCTCCAGGTCGGACAGGACGGCGACCGGGTCCTCGCCCTCCATCACGGCGTACGCGCGCAGCGAGGCCCGCAGCCGCCCCATGGCGGCCAGCGCGCTCGGCCCCGTCCCGGACACCGACCCGACCGCGAGGCCCAGCGCGCCCTCCGGCAGCGGCAGCGCGTCGTACCAGTCGCCGCCGCCCCGCGCTCCGGTGCGGTGCCGGGCGGCGAGCCGGACGCCCGGGACGCGCGGCAGCCGGCTCGGCAGCAACTCCTCGGTGATGGTGGCCATCCGGGCGCGGCCGCGCTCCAGCTCCAGGAGCCGGGCCAGGTGCTCGGAGGCGTACCGCCCGTAGAGGCCGACGAGGTGGCGCCGTCCCTCGCCGGGTTCGGCGGGCTCGTCGTACAGCCAGACGGCGGCGCCCAGCCGGCCGGACGCGTCGGTGGCGAGCGGTACGGCGTAGCTGGCGGCGTAGCCGAGGCGGGCGGCGACCTCGCGGTGGCGCGGGTCGAGGCCCTCGTCGGCGAACAGGTCGGGGACGGCGACCGGGGCGGGCGGGCGGCGCTCGGACGGCGCACCGGAGAGGGGCTCGCCGGGGAGGCCGTCGAGGATGCGGCCGTAGGAGGTGGCGCCGCGCGGCACGGTCTCGATGGTGCCGAGGTCGGCGTGGGCGAGGCCCAGTCCCATGGTGGTGGTGGGCCCGAGGCCGTCGGCCGGTTCGAGGACGGCCATGCCGCGGCGGGCGCCGACGAGCGCGGCGCCGGCGCGCAGCAGTTCCTGGAGGGCCTCGTCGAGGGTGCCGGTGCGGACGAGGCGTTCGGTGAGTTCGTGCAGGGTGGTGAGGTCGGAGACCCAGCCCGCCAGCCTGTCCTGGATCATCGCGCCCGGCGCGACGGGTGGGGTCGGGAGGCCCGCAAGGGGCTCCGCAGTGTGCGCGGGCGCCGGAACAGTGGGATCGATTCCAGCCACTTTCGGCAGGTGAGGGGCGCTCATGGCAGCCGGCTCTTCGACGGGTGCGTTTCGCTGGATAGCATCGCAAACCCCCATGTCAATCTGCGCCGCTGTCACTGCAACCACATCTACACGCAGAAGTGAGGGGATGTCCAGCATTGTCACGGGGCAAGCGTGCGGTATTTACCTGAGCCGCAACTTGGCTCAAAAATGCTCCCTATGGACAGGATTTGCGGTCGACTGAGCCCCGTTCGAAAAGGAGCACCTCCCCCGGGCGGCGTCGGCAGGCGCGGTGCGGAGGGGCGTCGTTCCGAGTGGGCCGGGTACGTAATCGGTGTCGGCCAGGGGCAGTTGGGGAGAGCCGGGAACCCGGCGGGGAGCCCCGGCGTCCCCACCATGGAAGGCCCCACCCCATCCCCGAGTGGCGGGGAAAGAGAACAGCGGGACCAGCGGGACAGCCAGTGCGCGCCAGGGGCGCGCCACCCCTCGCCACGCGTTCAATGGCCGGACGGACGGCCCGCGCCCACCGGCACGGGGCGGCGACGCACCGGACCGTACGCACAGTGAAGTGACGCACACCCTGTTGTGATGTGGATGACCTCGGCGTTCAACGGAAAGGAACGAGCGCTCATGCGCGAGATCCTCGGAAGGCGACGCAGGCTCCGGTTCCGGCGCAAGAGGAGGCCCGCCCACCTGGATGCGGCGCTCCTGTGCGCCACCGAGTGGCGGTGGCCCGTGCTCCCCGGCGTGGGGCTGACGGCGGCCGGCCGCCCCGGCGACCGGGAACGCGGCTGTGCCTGTCCCGACCCCGAGTGCGTCGTACCCGGCGCACACCCCTTCGACCCCGGCCTGCTCGCGGCCTCCACCGACGAACGCATGGTGCGCTGGTGGTGGACCAACCGCCCCGACGCCCCGGTGGTGCTCGCCACCGGAGGCCGCGCGCCGTGCGCGGTGAGCCTGCCCGCCGTCGCCGCGGCCCGGGCCCTGGCGGTGCTGGACCGGACGGAGATGCGGCTCGGCCCGGTGGTGGCGACGCCCACCCGCTGGTCCCTGCTGGTGGCCCCGTACACCCTCGAACAGCTCGGCGAGCTGCTGTACGTCAAGGACTGGGTGCCCAGCTCGCTGCGCTTCCACGGCGAGGGCGGCTACCTGGTGCTGCCGCCGTCGGACACCGGGACGGGACAGGTCCGCTGGGAACGCGCGCCCCTCGCCGGGTCGGCGGCGCCGTGGCTGCCGGACGTGGAGGCGGTCGTGGACGCGCTGGTCGAGGCCAGCACGAGCGCCCCGGACGGCGGCAGCCGCCTGCGGTACTGACGCGGTGCGCCGCCCCCGGGCGGTTCCCCGGCCCCGCCGCCCCTCGTACGTCACTCGTACGGGTGTGAGCGGGGCCGAGTTGTACGGGAATCGGGCGCACGGCTCCCGGATCGGCCGCGCGCCGCCGATATCGTCGCCCCACCGTCAAGCATCCCGGCCAGCGTCAAGCGTCCCGGCCAGTTGGGCAGGTGGGCTCCCCATGAATCTCCGTGTGACCGGGCTCGGGGCCGTCGTGGTGCTCACCGCGCTGCTGCCGCTCGCCGCATCCGCCGGCCCGGCCGGCGACCCGGAGGCCCCGGCGGGTCCGGCCACGGACGCGGCTCCGGGTACGGGCCCGGGCGCGGGCCCGGGAACGGCGGCGGCACTTCTGGCCGGAATCGACTCCCCGGCCTCCGCCCCCTCCGCCCCTCCCGCCCCAACGCGGCCGCCCGCCCGCCCGAGCCGGGCGAGCTGCGGGCCCGAGGTGGCGTCGCCGGACGGCGTGGAGGCACAGACGTGCGTCCTGACCGAGGACCGGGACACCTGGGCGCGCACCTACTACCGCAATGCGACGGGCGGAGAACTCGTCGCCGTACTCACCTTGATGGGCCCCGGCGGGCGCACCGTACAAGCGCATTGCGACGTACGGGCGGAGGACGAGCCGGGCGTGTGCGAGACGCCCAGGGAGCCGTCCCGCGGCACTTCCGCCGAATACACGGCGGTGGCGGAGTTCGCGGAGAGCGGGGAAAGCGCGCTGTTGCTGCGATCGGGGAGCAACTCACCCGACCCCGCGGCCAGTTGAGCCGCTGAAGCGGAACATCTCATTCCGCGGAAATGGAAGGGCCCGGTCGCTGGCGACGGGGGATGCACCAGCGACCGGGCTTCAAGCACCGTAACAAGAGATCGGCTGTTCGCAAATTCGATCTCAGTTATTCGGACAGGGATTTACCCTCGGGTACGGGTCGTTGTGGCGGAAGTCACCGACCGGTCGGGATGTGGACGACTTCCCTCTCTGCTAAACGCCTCAGCTAAGGGTGACCTGGCGGTTGGTGAGACCGCCGCGGGCCCGCCGCTCCTCCGCCGTCAGCGGGGTGTCGGCGGCCAGCGCGCCCGCGAGCCGCTCCGCGAAGTCGGCGGCCGGCTGCTCGCAGTCCTTCGCGCCCATCCCGGTCGGCAGGTCCCACACCGGCACCATCAGGCCGTGCGCCCGGAAGGAGCCGACCAGTCGCGTCCCCTCGCCGAGCGACGACGCACCGGCGGCGTGCAGCCGGGCCAGCGCGTCCAGCAACTGCTCCTCGGGGTGCGGCATGACCCACCGCAGGTGGTTCTTCTCCGGCGTCTCGCACCAGTACGCGGCGTCCACGCCGGGCAGCTTGACAGTCGGGATCGCGGCGGCGTTCGCCCGCTCCAGGGATGCGGCCACCTCCGGCGACGCGCTCTTCTCGGAGTCCGGCACCCAGAACTCGAAGCCCGAGTGGACGACCGGCTCGAAGCCCGCGTCCGCGTCCAGCAGGTCCTGGAGCCGCGGCCCGTCCGCCGGCACCCGCTGGCCGCCCACCGGCGTACCCGGCTCGGCCACCAGCGCCCGCTGGAGGGTGTCCGCGAGGTCCCGGCTCAGGTCGCCGGAGGAGGTGTCGTTCTGGAGCGCGAGCAGCACCGAACCGTCGTCGCGGCGCAGCGCGGGCCAGGCCATCGGCAGGACCGTCGCCAGCGTCACGGAGGGCACGCCCTCGGGCAGGCCGCCCTTGAGGTGGAGCGGTGCGGTCGCGGCGGGGACCAGTTCGCGCAGGGCGACCCAGTCGCCCTCGCCGGCCAGCCCCTCGAAGGGCCGCTGGACCAGCTCGGTCACCGCGTGCGCGGCCGCCCGGCCGTGACAGGCCTTGTAGCGGCGGCCCGACCCGCACGGGCAGGGCTCGCGGGCCCCGACGACCGGGATCTCGCGGTCCTGCGCTTGCGCCTGCGGCTTCCCGGCCCTGGTCTGGGGACGCTTCTTGCCCATGGTTCGACTTCTCCCGTAACGGCGGTGCGGCACTGCTGTTGTCGGCCGCGAGCCTAGCCGCCCGAAGACCCCTGACGCCGCCGGACGCCGTCACACGCCGTCCGGCCCGTGACGGTCGCCCGCGCCGGCCGCCGCGCTCGTACGCGCCCAGCGTCCTGCGCGGCCCCGCGGCCCTGCGTGCGGCCTACGCGCCCCGCGCGCCCCCGTCGCCTACGCGTCGTAGACGTCGCACGCGTCGTACGTCCCGTACACGTCCAGGAAGTCGAAGCCGGGAGCGGTGACGCGCGTAGCGAAGTCGTCGCGCCGGTGGCCTCCCGTGAGGACCACCCACACCGTCACCTCGCCGCACGCGCTGTCGCGAACGCCCCAGTCCTGGGCCAGCGCGCTGATGATGTTCAGCCCCCGGCCGCCGCGCGCGGTCACCGAGGGCGTGGACGGAACCGGGCGGGTCGGGCCACCGCCGTCCGTCACCTCGACGGTCAGCGCGCCCCGCTCGTCCACGCGCCAGGCGGCCCGGACGTCACCGTCGCCGACCTCCACGCCCCGGCCCAGCGGTCTGCCGTGCCGGCAGGAATTGCTGAGCAGTTCGGACAGGACGAGTACGGCGTCGTCGACGACCGATTCGGCCACACCGCCGCGGCGGAGCTGCTCCCGCATGCGACGCCGCGCCTCACCCACGCCCGCAGGGCCATGGGGTACGGCCATGCTCGACGACGTGGGCACCTCCTGTGCCACCACCAACGCCACCCCCGAGACCTCCTTTGCCCCACGCCACGGAGTGGATGCCCCAATGGACTGGACCGGAAACCGGCCAATCGCCGTGCGGTGGGGCACTCGGCCCGGGCGATCACACGGTGAACGCGCCGGGGCACTCCCCGTAACGGGAGTTACAGGCGGCCCAGTTGGGTCAGAACCTGTTTGGGGCGGTTGGTGATGATCGCCTCCACGCCGAGCCGGGCGCACAGCTCGACGTCCTGCGGCTCGTTCACCGTCCAGACGTGGACACGGTGGCCCGCTTGGCGCAGGCGGTCGACGTAGCCGGGGTGGTTGCGGACGATCCGGATGGAGGGCCCGGCGATCCGGGACCCTGCGGGCAGGCGCCCGTCGCGCACGCGCGGGGTGAGCCACTGCATCAGGTACACGGTCGGCACGGCCGGCGCGGCCGCGGCGACCCGGTGCAGCGAGCGGGCGGAGAAGCTCATGATCCGTACGGGAGTGGTGGTGCCGGTGCGCGGCCGGGCCAGCCCGTACCGCTCCAGCAGCTCCACCAGCCGCGCCTCGACCTGGCCGGCCCAGCGGGTGGGGTGCTTGGTCTCGATGGCCAGCTCGATGCGCCGGCCGGCGTCGGCCACGAGCGCGAGCAGCCGTTCCAGGGTCAGGACGGAGGTGTACTGCGGGTCGCCCCAGTCCGGGCTCTCGTTCGGGTCCTTCCAGGCGCCGAAGTCCAGCGCGGCCAGATCGGCCAGCTCCAGCGTGGAGACGGCGCCGCGACCGTTGGAGGTGCGGTTGACGCGGCGGTCGTGGACGCAGACGAGGTGGCCGTCGGCGGTGAGCCGTACGTCGCACTCGAGGGCGTCGGCACCGTCCTCGATCGCTTTCATGTACGCGGCCAGGGTGTGCTCGGGCGCGTCCTCGGAGGCGCCCCGGTGGGCGACGACCTGGATCGTGTGCTCGCGTGCGTGGGTCACCGCGACATGGTGCCACCGCTGTTCGGCCCTCTTCGACAGGCGTCTGATTTGCCGGAAATAAAGGATGGTCCGCAGACGCACAGGTCCGGCTTACAGTGGCCTGACGGGCGGTGGGAAAAGCTGACCGCAGACACCTGCACTGCGGACCTGCCGAAAGACGACACAGACGACGTGGAACCCGAGGAGAACGAGCTGTGAGCACTGAGAACGAGGGCAACGCGGTGCCGTCCGCCCCGTCCACACCTCCCGCGCCGCCCTCGTCCGCGCCGGCGGAGGGGGCCCGTGCGACGGGACCTGCGGCATCGCCGGAACCGTCCCGCACCTCGCCACCGCACCCCCCGGCGCAGACCCCCGAGGGCGCGCCGCACCCTCCGGCGCACGCCCCGGAGGTCATGCCGCACCACACGCCCCCGGTCCCGCCCGGCACGGGCTGGCCGCCCCCGCCGCCCCCGCCCGCCTGGGGCGCCCCGCAGCCGCCGGCCGCCGCCGGACCGTCACGGAAACGTTCCGGCGGGCTGGTCGCCGCCGTCCTGGTCGCCGCGCTGGTCGCCGGCGGCGTCGGCGGCGGCATCGGCTACTGGGCGGCCGAGCGCAACGACGGCGCCAACAGCTCCACGACCGTCGCCGCCGGCGAGGCGCCGGCCTCCTTCAAGCGGGAGCCGGGCACGGTCGCCGCGGTGGCGAACAAGGCCCTGCCGAGCGTCGTCACCATCGAGGCCAAGGCCGGCGGCTCGGGCGGCGCCGAGGGCGAGGGCGGCACGGGCACCGGCTTCGTCTACGACAAGGAGGGCCACATCCTCACCAACAACCACGTGGTCGCCTCCGCGGCGGAGGGCGGCACCCTGTCCGCCACCTTCTCCAACGGCAAGAAGTACGACGCCGAGGTCGTCGGCCGGGCGCAGGGCTACGACGTCGCCGTACTGAAGCTCAAGAACGCCCCCTCGGGCCTCACCCCGCTCGCCCTCGGCAACTCCGAGCAGGTGGCCGTCGGCGACTCGACGATCGCGATCGGCGCGCCGTTCGGCCTGTCCAACACGGTCACGACGGGCATCATCAGCGCCAAGAACCGCCCGGTCGCGTCCGGCGACGCCACCGGCTCCGGCGGCAACTCGTACATGAGCGCCCTGCAGACCGACGCCTCGATCAACCCGGGCAACTCCGGTGGCCCGCTCCTCGACGCCCGCGGTGCGGTGATCGGCATCAACTCCGCCATCCAGTCGGCGGGCAGCGGCGGGCTCGGCCAGACGCAGGCGGGCTCCATCGGTCTCGGCTTCGCCATCCCGATCAACCAGGCCCGGAGCGTCGCCGACCAGCTCATCAAGACGGGCAAGCCGGTCTACCCGGTGATCGGCGCCACGGTGAACATGGCCGAGGAGGGCGAGGGCGCCCGGATCGCCCCCCAGGGGGAGGACGGCAGCCCGGCGGTCACCCCGAACGGCCCCGCCGCGAAGGCGGGCCTCAAGGCGGGCGACGTGATCACCAAGTTCGGCGACCGGACGATCGACAGCGGCCCGACGCTGATCAGCGAGATCTGGACGCACCAGCCGGGCGACAAGGTCACGCTCACCTACGAGCGCGGCGGCAAGCAGTCGACGGTCGAGGTCACCCTCGGCCAGCGCCAGGGCGACAGCTGACGCACGCGTCACCCGTACCCGCCTCCCGGAGTGCCGGGGCGCGGGTACGGGCCCACAGTGGGTCCATGACCGCAGACCCGCCACCCGTGACCGTCGCCCCGCCGAACCTCTCCGGCGGCCGCAGCGTCCACACCGACGGCACCACCCTGGGCCTGGCCCACAGCGTCGCCGACCTGGTCGACCTGCTCAGCACCGTGGGCCTGGAACTCGGCCCGGACGAGGTGGCCACGACCCGCCTCATCCACTGGCAGGGCGGCGGCCCCGCGGTCTGGGCCGAGTCACCCCCCTGACCCACCCGCCACCCTCCCCCCACCCGGTACGCTGTAGCCCACCCCGCGGCAGGCGCCGCCGGGCGTGGGTGGGTTGCCCGAGCGGCCTAAGGGAACGGTCTTGAAAACCGTCGTGGCAGCGATGTCACCGTGGGTTCAAATCCCACACCCACCGCAGCAGGTCAGACACGATGTTCTGATCAGAAGGGGTGTCCCGACCAGGGGCACCCCTTCGTCATGAGGTCCTGTCTCACCCTTGACCCGCCCGTGGCTCAGGGACTTCCTGGGGCCGTAACTACTTGGCCTCGGGCCTTGCACACAGTGTCGGGCGGATCCCCGTCAGCACTTCGGCGCGGTTGAGGAGGTGTGGGGCCAGCTCGACGTACCAGCCTCGGCCCACAGCCTGGAGCATCTCGGCAAGGGCGATCTGTTCGCCGATCCGGCCGGCGGGGGTGTCGAGGACGTGGGCGAACTCGGCACGGATGCGGTCGGCGACTGCGGGGACGCGGAGGCTGTTCACGTAGAGCATCGCCGGGTCGTAGCCGACGGGGACGGCGCCCCAGCGCTCCCAGTCCAGGATGACGAGGGGGTCGTGGGTGAGGTTGGCCCACTGGAGATCGGCGTGCCCGGTGACGCGTTCGGTGATGGCCGGGGCGGGGATCCCCAGGAGCTCAGGGAAGACTCGGTCGGCCCAGGACTGGCGGATGGTCTCGCGGGGCGGTTGGGCGGTGCCGAGGGCGTCCAGGCTCTCCCGCAGCGTTGCCCACCAGGAGTCCGGCAGGCCCGGGTCCTCGGTGAGGTCGGGCGTCTCCGGGGAGATGACGGGCTGGGCGACGTAGTCGATCAGCTCCGCCTCGAAGACGTACTCCCCGCCGCCCCAGCGGTACAGGTCGTGGAGGTGCGGTCGGGACACCTTGTCGGACACCCGTTCCTCGGCGAGCGCGATTCCCTCGTTCCGGGTTGCGGGGGTCTTGGCAGTCTCGCCGCAGTGGACGCGGAGCCAGTGGCCGCCCTCGGTGCGGCTGCCGATGGTGCGGCCCAGCCAGCCCCACGCCGGAGCCCCCGTCGTGGTGGTGGACAGGCGAGCAGCGGCGTGGGCCAGGGCGTCCTCCATACGTGCCCTGGTGGTCTCATCCTTGGGCGAGTACATCGGTGACCTTCCTGAGGTGTCCCGGATCGAGCGAGGCGGCGAGGGTGGCCTTCGCAGCAGCCCAATGAGCGGCGGTGCCAGCAGACAGCAGTACCACGTCCAGGCTCGGGCACGAGGCCGCGGCGAGGAGACCGGCGGTGCCCGGCGACGCCCCGGGGCGGATGAGCTCTGCGAGTTCAGGCGTGATGAGGCGAGGCAGTTCTCCACCGTGCAGAGGAGAGGATCCGAAGGTGATCAGGCCAACCGCACGAGCCAGGACGAGGGGACCCCGGCCATCGAGGGCGAGGGCGATCGGCCTTGCCATGACGAGGCTGACCGGCTGTTGGACGGCCCGCAGGTGATGTTCACCCGAACCAGCGGCCTCGATGGCCAGGCCCAGGAGTTCGGGCACGGAGAAGGCGTCATGCAGGAACCCTGACCAGGTGGCCACGCCGTACCCGCCGACCCTGCCCCCGCAGGCGAACTCCTCCAGGACCGCGAACACCTCACGAAGCGCCGGATGAAGCTCCGCGGGACGGAGGTCGGCGTGCTCCGGGTTGTGGACGAACACGAGGTCGATCCGGCCGAGAGCGGCCAGAGACCGTTCCGTCTGCCAGCGGACGAAGGCGGGGGCGAGGCTGTGTCCGGCCCGAACCTGGGAGGCGGTGAGAAGGCCGGCCCGCAGAGCAGCCGCGCCTTCCTCCGGGGTGAAGAAGCCTGTCTTCGTCGCCACCATGGCGCGCGGGTGGTCGGCAATCACGGGGCCGAGCGCCTGGTGGGCACTGCCGTAGTTCGGGGCGGTGTCGATCCACACGAGCCCGTCGGCGCACGCGGTGCGGGCTGCCTCTTCGACGGCACGAACCCGGTACGTCCCGAGCCCCAGGGAAGCGGTCACGAGGAGCCCCCGAGCACGGCGACGGCCTGACCGGCAACCAGCGCGGAGACGACCTCCGCCACCTGGACGACGGTGAGACCGGACTCGGCGGCCAGGTCTGCGAGGGTGGCCGGCGGTCCATCGGCGAGGAGGCGGAGAACCGGAGCGACGGGGAGGGCGAAGGTCCACCCGTTCCCCGCTCCGGCGAAGGTGACGGCCTGGTCGTCCTGGTCGATCCGAGCACAGGGCACCGTGGCCTGGACGGTGATGCCCGGTTCGGCGGGAACAGCGGTGAGGTGGGGCAGCGACAGGCGCGGGCGTCCGGGGTGCGTCACGTCCAGGGACGCCTCCCAGCGGTCCAGAACCGCAGGTTCGTCCAGGGCAGCCAGTACGTCCTTCCGTACGGCAGCCAAGTAGTCCGCCCGCAGCTCGGGGGTGCCGAAGCGCGGGACGTCCGCCCGGACGGTCACGCTCGCCCGGAGGTCGTCACACAGCCAGCCCAGGAACTCGGAGCCGGTCTGCGTGGCGAGCCCAAAGGTGAGGTGGAGAGAGGCGGTGCCCTGATCGGCACTCACTGCGTGCCACCAACCGCGTGGGAGATAGAGCAGGTCGCCGGGCATCAGGACGATGTCCGCGAGCGGGTCCCCCGCCGGGGCCTCGGGTGCTTCCACGTCGCGCCAGGCGGGGGCCTGCCGAGTGGGACCGTAGATCTTCCACCGCTTGGAACCTTCGAGCTGGAGCACCACCACGTCGTGGTCGTCCCAGTGGGTGCCGAAGCCTTCCTCGGCGGTCCACGAGGCGTACGCGTTGACCTGCACGGGGGTGCGGAAGAACCGTTCGAGACCGACCGCGGCTTCCCGGACGGGCGGGTGGATCTGGTCGATCGCGTCGATGACCAGGGACGCGCCCTCGGCAAGCCGGGCGTGGAACTCGGCAGGCTGCGGTTGGTGCCAGGACACCCCACGACGGTTCGTGCGGAGGACCGAGTACGCGGGCGCGGGGACCACTTGCCCGGCACGGGAAAGCCGCATCCGGGGCGGTTCGAGTCGGTGAGCGGCCACGATCTCGTTGAGGTCGTCCCAGGCCAGCAGCGAGGGCTGGGCGTTGCCATTGGAGCGGATCACTTTGTGGGCCTGGAAGCAGGTCTGGGCGAGGAACGTGTCCCCGCCCAGACGCTCGGCCCACGATGCGGAATCAATCACCGTGGGTCTCCTAGGTCGATCAGCTGTCGTTCATGTCCGACCGGCCGCCCGTGTTGTCCGAGGCTTCCTCGGCACGCGAGCGGGCCGCGGCGATGCGGCGGACACCGATCAGCAGGCCGCTGGTCTCCTCGGTGGGAGCGTTCTCGTTCATCCCTGTACTCCTTCCTGATCTCGATGGATCCCGCCAGGGCCCTGGCGGGAAATCTGTGGGTCAGTTCCCGGGGTCTCCGGCTACGGCTGGGTGACCACCAGGACGCTGACGGTGATGACGTACAGGAGGCGGCGAGCTGCTGACGCCAGCCCCATGGGACGCGTTCAGTCAGCCGCGTTCCAGACCGGAGGGGCCCTCGACCACCCACTCCACCCCACCGCCCTCCGGCCGGACGACGACGGCGTTCTGCATGACGGCACGGGCCTTCGGGTCCGGCCCGGGTCTGACGCTGACGATTACGGCTATTGGTGGATACTGCGCCTCTCCTAGGTCTCGGGCGGGCACTGCACTCCAGCGAGTGGGAGGCCTTTCCGGGCGGCTGTGACCAGTCAACTGCCGTCGACGTTTGGACGGATGGGCCAGAAGGCATGGCCATTCCGGGAACATGGCCAGGTTTTATGGCCAGGCTGGGCTCCGGGCTCTGTGGACGGCCGAGGATGGCGATGACGACCACGAACGAGGACGATGGCGTGGAACCGATCGGACTGCTGTTGCGCCGCCTGCGAATGGCCAGCGGGCGCACACAGGAGGAACTGGCGGCTGATCTCTCCGCGCGTCGGGGGTACCCGCTGGAGCAGGGTGCGGTGTCGCGGTGGGAGACCCACGAGCGTCTTCCGGACCCGGCTTCACGGGCGCTGCTGTCGGCCGAGTTCGGTGTGCCGGAGGAGGAATTGCGGCGGACCGTCACCCTCGCCCGGCGTCTGCGGCGTCAGGAGAAGAAGCACCAGACCGATCAGGAGAACGATGTGTTCGACCGCCGTGGATTCCTTACGGCTTCAGCCGGCGCGGGGATCGCCGTCATACAGCCCTCTTCCCTGCTTTCGTCGGGGAGGAGGATCGGGGCAGACGTCCCGAGGCAGTTGAGCCAGCGCACCGCCCGACTCCGACGCTTGGACGACTTCGTGGGCGGCGGGGACTCGTACCACGTGTATGTCCGGGAGCTGGATGACACGATCCGGCTGGCGGACGAAGGGGTCTACAGCGAGGCGACAGGTCGGGGCCTGCGTGGAATCATCGCTGAACAGGCCCAGCTTGCGGGCTGGGCGGCCTACGACGCGGGTAACTACCAGGATGCCCGTGGGCACTACATGACGGCCTTAGCCGCGTCGCGGGCCGCAGAGGACACCGCGCTGGAAGGCAACTCGCTGGCGTTCCTGGCGTACCTGGAGTGGACGGTGGGCGGTGGCTCTGGGGTCACATTCGCCACGGCCGCATACGAGGCCCTTGGCTCGGGGACGGCACCCGTGGTGCGGGCACTGCTGGCAGACCGGCTGGCGTGGCAGCACGCGACTTCAGGGAACGACCGGGAGGCCGACTACGCCCTGGGCGTTGCTGAAGAGGCCCTCCACGAACACAGCGACGAGCCAGGCCCGGACTGGGCGTACTGGGTCGATGCCGACGAGATCGCCATCATGACGGGGCGCTGTTGGGCAGAGCTGCACCGACCGCTACGGGCCATCCCAGCCTTGGAAGACGCTTTGGCCCGGTACGACGACACCCGGGCTCGGGACAAGGCGCTGTACCTGTCATGGCTGGCATCGGCGTACCTGGACGCGGGGGAGGTCGAGCACTCGACCGCGATCACAGCCCGGGTGTTCGACCTCTCCGAAGGACTTGCGTCGATCAGACCGATGGCGCGGGCCCGTCTGATGGTCAAACGGTTGGAGCCCCACCGGTCCCTCGCCCCGGTCGGCGCGCTACTGGAGCGCGCGAAGGGCTAGCGGGTTGCCCGGGTGATCCAGTCCAGGTACTCGGCGCGGCCGGCGTCGATGGTGAACGCGATGACCTCTGGCGAGTCGTAGGGGTGGTTGTCCACCAGGTGCTTCTCCAGTGCCTCGCGACGGCCACCGGTCGTACGGAACGTCACCTGGTACTCGGTGCCCTCGGAAACCTCGCCGAGGTGCCGGTACGTCGTCTCGATGGGTCCGGTCACCTGCCCGGAAGCGGCTAGGCTCGCTTCCACCGCCGAGCGCGACAGCTTCCGCGCGGCGTCCTGGTTGTCCACGGTCGTGATGACGATCAGGAAGTCAGCCATGGGGGCAACGTACTCGCCCCAGGCGTCGCGCCCATATGGGGCCAGTGGACCAGGTGTGGACCGCCGGGTGCCCCGCGGGGTCCTGAGGGTGGGGAACGAGCACGTCAGGCACCCCCAACGTGCCTGCCGAAACACCTCTTGGAAACCGTGGTGCGCGAGTCCCCGTGGGTTCAGATCCCACACCCACCGCCAGATGAACGGCCCCTGACCCGTACGCACGGGTCAGGGGCCGTTCCCGCCCGGGGAAAGACCTGCCGTTCGGCCGGTCAGGGGTGGCGGGCGGCGAGGACGCAGAACTCGTTGCCCTCCGGGTCGGCGAGTACGACCCAGCTCACGTCGCCCTGGCCGACGTCGGTGCGGCGGGCGCCCAGGGCGAGCAGGCGGCGGACCTCCTCGTCCTGTTCCCGGTCGGTCGGGTTGACGTCGAGGTGGAGCCGGTTCTTGCGGGTCTTGCCCTCGGTGACGCGTGCGAACGTGAGGGTCGGGGGTACCGGTCCCGGGCGGTCCCTGCCCTCGGGCACCTGGGGGGAGCCGATGGTGACGACCTCGTCGGTCTTGTCGCGTACCTCGTAGTCGAGGACCGAGCACCAGAACCGGGCGAGACCCTCCGGATCGGCGCAGTCGATCGCAAGCTCGGTGAACTTGCTGGCCATGTCAGGACCTCCCAGTCGCGTGGCGGGGTGGTGAGTGACGATCTTCGTACGTCACCTTGCCGGACACCGGTCGGCCACGCCGGCCGAGGCGGTGCGACCGCGGCGGGAGGGAAGGGGCAGGGGGTGCGGCTCGGGGCTTGGGCGGTCCCATCTGCCCTGTGGCGCAAGTCGGTTGAGGGTGCGTGGCTGCGGCGGTGGGGAACCTGACGGCCCGGCCGGGCGTCCTACTGTTCGAGGTCTACGGAAGGGGCTGCCGTGCAGACGAACGACGCGACGAAGCTGGAGACCACCCTGGCCGACGGCCGGCGCATGACGCTCTCGCTGCCGTCGACGGGCGCGGGCTGGGCCGCCGACGGGGTGGGCGCCCTGCGGGCCGTGCCGGCGACGCACACCGGACGTGGCCAGGAGCCGCCCGCGCTGCCCACCCGCCAGCCCCTGCCGCTGGAGGTCGCCCTGCTGGGCCTCGGGATCTAGGGTCTGCCGGATCTAGGGCGTGCCCTGAGGGCCGACGATGGCGCGGAGGGCCGCGAGGTGGGCGTGGTAGGCGTCGCGGCCGGGGCGGGTCAGGCGCAGCCAGACGCGCTGGCGGGTGTCGCGTACCGCCTTGCGCTGTTCGACGTAGCCGGCGTCCACCAGGACCGTGACGTGTTTGCTCAGGACTGAGGCGGAGACGCCCAGTTCCCGTTGCAGCGTGGCGAACTCGGCTTCCTCGGCGGTGTCGAGGAGGGCGCAGATCCGCAGGCGGTTGGGGGCGTGGATGGTGGTGTCGAAGCCGTCCATGGGGTCGGCGGGGGAGGCGCTCATGCGGTCTTCCGGTGCAGGCGGACGAAGACGAGGTGGAAGGCGAGCGTCACCGCCGCGCCCGTGACGGAGGCGGCGAACAGCCACAGCGGCTCACCGGTGGCGCGGAAGACGAAGGCCGAGCCCAGCAGGACGGCGGGCAGTCCGACGGCGAGGGGCAGCGTGACGCGCTTGGGCAGGACGTCGAAGCGCAGGGCCACACCGGTCTTCTTGCGCCAGTTGGCCGCGGCCACCGCGAACAGTGCGCCGTAGGCCGCCGTCATCGCGATCAGGATGACGCCCCAGGCCGCCTTGGGCAGCAGCCACTCGGACTCGGCGAGGGTGCCGCCGTAGACCGGCGGTACGGCCGCGGTGTAGAGCGCGAGCGTGGCGGTGAACCAGCGCGGCCAGGGCGTGGCGGACAGGGCGGTGGTGGACGCTCTGATCTGTTCGGTCTCGGCCAGTGCGGCGAGGGCCTGCTGGGCGGTCGGACGAAGGGCTTCCCCGTTGGTTTCCATGACGGAAACAGTAGTGCTGAGTTTCCGGTGTGGCAAGTGTTGTTTTTCCGGAGCGGAAAGTGGCGTTGCCGCTACAGTCGCCGCATGGGGGATTTCGCGAGTCAGGGCCGTACCGTCCTGTGCAAGTCGTGTCACCGGCCGCTCCGTCAGAACCGTCGTTGGTTCCCGCGGGAGTACTGCAACCGGTGGCACAAGATCCGGCACCGCGTGGCCAGCTTCGTCGGCAGCGTGCTCGACAGCGCGTAGCGGCAGGGCCGTGGGCGCGCGGTGGCGCGGTGGCGCGGTGGTGCGGTTGCGCGGGCTGAAAATGCGTTGCCCGTGCGGGCCGCGCGGCGTCAGCATCTCGCCATGAACTCTTCCACCCGTGCCCTGTCGTCCACCGTCGCCGTGATCCCGGTGCACGGGCGACAGCAGTGCGGGCCCTGGCGGGAGCCGGCGCACCCGCGGTCATGATCGGCGCGCTGGTCGCGGGGGCGCTCGCCGGGTACGGGATCGCCGTTCCCGTGGGCGCCGTCGGGGCGTACCTGGTGGCGCTCACCGCGCGGACGTCCCTGAGGGTCGGCGCGGGCGCCGCGCTCGGAGTGGCGACCGCCGACGGGCTGTACGCGCTGGTCGCCGCCGTCGGAGGGTCGGCGCTGGCGCCCCTGGTGGAGCCGTTCGTGGTGCCCCTGCGATGGGCGTCGGCCCTGGTGCTGGTGCTGCTCGCCGGGCACGGCGCGGCCGTGGCGGTCCGCCGGTACCGGGAGCGGCGGACGGCCGCCCGGGACGGCGACGCGCCCGTCGGGCCCCTGCGGGCGTACGTCACCTTCCTCGGCATCACGGTGCTGAACCCCATGACCGTGATCTACTTCGCCGCCCTGGTGATCGGCGGCCGTGGCGCGGCGGCGCCCGCCCCGCTGGAGCAGGGCGCGTTCGTCCTCGCCGCCTTCCTCGCGTCGGCCAGCTGGCAGTTGCTGCTCGCCGGCGGGGGCGCGCTGCTCGGCAGGGCGCTGACGGGCCGGCGAGGCCGCCTCGTCACTGCCCTGGTGTCGAGTGCGTTGATCACCGCGCTGGCGGGGCATCTGCTCCTCTCGGCGCCGTGAGGCGGGCCGCGGAGGCGAGGGTGGCGCGCGCCTCGTGGGTGGTGAGGCCGGTGCGTACGGCGGCGTCGGTGAGGGCGTCCGCGAGGGCGTCGCCGATGCCGCTCTCGTACGCCCGGCAGGCCGCCCAGAAGAGCCGGGCGTTGCGCTGCCCCTCGCGGGCGGCGCGCACGAAGCCGACCAGGCCCTGGCCGGCCGGGGCGCCCCGCCCCGGTGGCGCTGGTGCCGGTGGTGGCGGTGGCGGTGGCGGGACCAGCAGGCGCAGCAGGGCCGGTGGGCAGGGCGCCGGGGGCAGGTGCGCGGTGCCGGGAGCCAGTCGGTACGCGCCGCGGGCGGTGACCGAGCCGGGGCCGGCCAGGTAGCCCCCCGCGCCCCGGATGTCGACGCCGGGGGCGAGCCGTCCGGCCGAGTTCGGGACGGCGGTGCCGGGCGGGCCGGTCAGCCAGAGGTGGCGGCCGCCGCTGGGGGTCAGGACGGTGACGGTCGCCGGGACGGTGAAGCCGTGCTGCCGGGCGAGGCGCCAAAGGACGGCCGGCTCGGTGTCGAGGTCGACCCCGATCAGGTGGTGGGGCGGCCGCCCGCACGCGATGCCGTAGCCGGTCGCCCAGGGCGCGAGGGCGAATAGCGCGCGTACGGCGGCGGGGTCGGCGGTCGCGTCGTGCACGCCGTGCCCGGGGCGGCCGCACTCGCCGCGGCAGTGGACCGGTGCGGGGGCGCCCCGGTGGGGCGAGGGCAGGGCGGGGAGCTTGGTCGGCGACAGGGGGAAGACGGGCAGCCCCCGCTCGGCGGCGGTGAGCGCGTGGGCCAGGGCCAGGGTGGCGGTACGCCGGTCGGTAGCGGCCATGACTCCATGTTCGGGCGTACGTTCGAATAAGGGAAGGGGTGGGATTCGGCCGGAAATGTGCCTGAACGTTTCCCCGCCCGGCGGGAGCGGGATCCGGTGCTCGCCGTGGCGGTCATCGGGCTGTGAGCTGCGGGTTCGAGGACGGGGAGGGGGTTTATCGACGTGTCCTCACGCTTGCGGGGGAAGTGGCGCTCCGGACGGATTCGCCGGGATTCCGGTGGGCAACTCTTCAACCGCGACGTCGTGAACTCGCCCGGAGCGGTCGGCCAACCACTCGGGAACAAGCCGTAGTTGCTCACCTACTCACGCACGTGGTTCCTGGAGGACACACATGGCAAGCATCCGTACCGCTCGCGTCATCGCCGCAGTCGCCGCACTGCCCCTCGCCGCCGGTCTCTTCGCGGGAGTGGCGCACGCCGACACGGGAGGCCTCGCGAGCGACGGATCCAGCGCGTCCGCCGCCTCGGTCAGCGGAAGTGGCGTCGGCGGGAGCAACGCGGGCAACTCCACGACCGGCCAGCAGGTCGCCAACGGCGGTGGCGCGTCGAACCAGAGCAACACCACGAGCGTGAACGGTCCGGGCTTCACCGTCGTCGGCCAGAGCACCCCGACGGTGGACTTCACCCACCTCTGGTAGGCCAGCCCGGAGGGGGCTCAGGGGGCGGGGGCTGGCAGGGGGGGCAGGGGGGTGGGGGGTGGGGTCGGGGGGTTGGGGATCGGGATGGGGGCGAGGTGAAGGGCGGCCCGTGCGGCGGTACTCCGGTACCGCCGCACAGGCCGTTCCGCGTCTTGACACCGACACGCGACCTGACGGACAGTCAGAAACTGTGACGGACGAGCTGTACGAGCGGCTGAAGGCGTACGAGGGGCGGGCGGCCGCCACCGGCGGGGCCGGCAAAGACCCGGTCAACGCGCCCATGATCAGGCACTGGTGCGAGGCCATGGGCGACACCAACCCCGCGTACACCGGACCCGGCGCCATCGCCCCGCCCACGATGCTCCAGGTGTGGACCATGGGCGGCCTGTCCGGCCACACCAGCCGGTCCGGCGCGTACGACGAGCTGTTCGCGCTCCTCGACGGCGCCGGATTCACGGCCGTGGTCGCCACCGACTGCGAGCAGGAGTACCTGCGCGACCTCCGCCCCGGGGACGCCGTCACCTTCGACGCGGTGATCGAGTCCGTGTCCCCGCGCAAGACCACCAAGCTGGGCGCGGGCCACTTCGTCACCACGCGCACCGACGTACGGGCGGACGGGGTCCTCGCCGGCACCCACCGCTTCCGCATCCTCAAGTACGCGCCGGCCGCGCCCCGCCGGAAGCACTCGCGGCCCCGCCCCGTGATCAACCGGGACAACGCCGGGTTCTGGGACGGCGTCGCCGCCCACCGGCTGCTGATCCAGCGGTGCACCGGCTGCGGCACGCTCCGCTTCCCCTGGCTGCCCGGGTGCGACACCTGCGGCGCGCCGACGTGGGACACCGTGGAGGCGGGCGGCGAGGGGACGGTCCACTCGTACGTCGTCATGCACCACCCGCCCTTCCCGGCCTTCGACCCGCCCTACGCGGTCGGTCTCGTCGAACTGGCGGAGGGCGTGCGCATGGTCAGCGGCATCACCGGGGTGCCGTACGACGAGGTGCGCATCGGCATGCCCGTACGGCTGGAGTTCCTGCGCGTCGACGAGGACCTCGAACTCCCCTTCTTCCGGGCCGAAGCCGGTTTCGAAGCCGGCGCCCGGGGCGGTGCCTGATGGCACCCGGGGACGAACTGCCGCCGCTGAGCGTCCCGGTCACGCGCACGCTCGTCGTCGCGGGCGCCATCGCCTCCCGCGACTACCAGGACGTGCACCACGACGCGGAGCTCGCCAGGGAGAAGGGCTCCCCCGACATCTTCATGAACATCCTGACGACGAACGGTCTCGTCGGCCGGTACGTCACCGACCACTTCGGCCCCCGCGCCCGCCTCCGCAAGCTCGCCATCCGGCTCGGCGCCCCCAACCACCCCGGCGACACGATGACCCTCACCGGCACGGTCACCGCCGTCGACGGCGACACGGTCACCGTCCGGGTGACCGGCGCGAACCGGCTCGGCACCCACGTCACCGGCACGGTCACGGTCACGGCACCCGAGCCGGACGCCGACACGGAGCCCGGCACGGTCACGGTGCCCGCCACCACACCGCAGGAGACGGCGACATGAGCGTACGCAGGGCCGACGCGCTCCGGGGGCGGGCGGCCGTCGTGGGAATCGGCGCCACCGAGTTCTCCAAGGACTCCGGCCGCAGCGAACTCACCCTCGCCGTCGAGGCCGTGCGCGCCGCGCTCGACGACGCCGGGCTCACCCCCGCCGACGTCGACGGCCTGGTCACCTTCACCATGGACACCAGTCCCGAGATCACCGTCGCCCAGGCGGCCGGCATCGGGGAGCTGTCGTTCTTCTCCCGCGTCCACTACGGCGGAGGCGCCGCCTGTGCCACCGTCCAGCAGGCAGCCCTCGCCGTCGCCACCGGCGTCGCGGACGTCGTCGTCTGCTACCGCGCCTTCAACGAGCGCTCCGGCCGCCGCTTCGGCGCGGGCGTCCAGCACCGCGAACCGACCGCCGAGGGCGCCGCGCTCGGCTGGCAGCTGCCGTTCGGGCTGCTCACCCCCGCGTCCTGGGTCGCGATGGCCGCCCAGCGCTACCTCCACACCTACGGCCTCACCCCCGAGGCGTTCGGCCACGTCGCGGTCACCGACCGCCGCCACGCCGCCCGCAACCCGGCCGCCCACTTCTACGGCCGGCCCATCACCCTCGCCGACCACGCCGCCTCCCGCCGGATCGTCGAGCCGCTGCGCCTCCTCGACTGCTGCCAGGAGACGGACGGCGGCCAGGCGCTCGTCGTCACGTCCACCGAGCGCGCCCGCCACCTGCGCCGGCCGCCCGCCGTGATCGTCGCAGCCGCGCAGGGGGCGGGGCGGGCCCAGGAGGCGATGACCAACTTCTACCGCCACGACCTCACCGGCCTGCCCGAGGCGGGGGTCGTCGCCCGCCAGCTGTGGCGCACCTCGGGCCTGCGCCCCGCCGACATCGACGTCGGCATCCTCTACGACCACTTCACCCCCTTCGTGCTCATGCAGCTGGAGGAGTACGGGTTCTGCGCCCCCGGCGAGGCCGCGGGCTTCGTCGCCGCCGACGCGCTCCCCCTCAACACGCACGGAGGGCAACTCGGCGAGGCGTACCTGCATGGCATGAACGGCATCGCGGAAGCCGTCCGCCAGGTGCGCGGCACGTCGGTGAACCAGGTCCCGGGCGCGGCGGCGGTCCTGGTCACGGCGGGAACCGGCGTACCCACGTCCGGTCTGGTGCTCGGCGTCCCGGAGGCCGCCCGCTGACCACCACCCCTTGCCCCGGCCCTCCCCCGCCCCCGGGCCCGGCCCTCCACCGCATCCCGGCCCCGCCGGACCCTGAGCCGCCCGCACCGTTTCCTCCACCTCCAGGAGGTGCATCGGGTCGCGGCCCTACAACCTGAGGCGGACACCGGTTCGGCACCTCTGGGCGATTACCCGCACGGCCCCCGCTCCTAGCGTGGACGTATGACCGCGACCGCCGGCACCGTCTGCACCGGGGCCTCCACAGCCGCCACCGGATACCCGTCGTTCTCCTCGTACGTACGGGCCCGGGGGCCCCTGCTGCTGCGCACCGCCAGGTCGCTGACCGCCAACCCGTGCGACGCCGAGGACCTGCTCCAGACCGCCCTCGCCAAGACGTACGTCGCCTGGGAACGCATAGAGGACCACCGCGCGCTCGACGGATACGTGCGCCGCGCCCTGATGAACACCCGCACGTCGCAGTGGCGCAAGCGCAAGGTCGACGAGTTCGCGTGCGACGAGCTGCCCGAGCCCGCCGGGCTGCCCGAGCCCGACCCGGCCGAACAGCAGGTGCTGCGCGACGCGATGTGGCGCGCGGTGACGAGGCTGCCGGACCGCCAGCGGGCCATGGTCGTGCTCCGGTACTACGAGGACCTCAGCGAGGCCCAGACGGCGGAGGTCCTCGGGGTCTCCGTCGGCACCGTCAAGAGCGCCGTCTCGCGTGCGCTCGGCAAGCTCCGCGAGGACCCGGAGCTGGCTCCGGTGCGGTAGCCGCTGTGCTGAAGGCGCCCCGACCGGCAGCCGATCTACTCCCGGGTAGTGACATACCGCGTGGTATGTGCGCAGAATCTGCACACCCGTATCTCCACGCAGCGCCCCCGGGAGGACGCCGTGCTGAGCACCATGCAGGACGTACCACTGACTGTGACCCGCATCCTCCGCCACGGGATGACGATCCACGGGACATCACAGATCACCACCTGGACGGGTGACGCCGACGCCCCGCACCGCCGCAGCTTCGCGGAGACCGGCGTACGGGCCACCCAGCTGGCGAACGCCCTCCGCGACGAGCTGGGCGTCACCGGGGACGAGCGGGTCGCCACGCTCATGTGGAACAACGCCGAGCACGTCGAGGCCTACCTGGCGATCCCCGCCATGGGCGCCGTCCTGCACACCCTGAACCTGCGCCTGCCGGCCGAGCAGCTGGTGTGGATCGTCAACCACGCCGCCGACCGGGTCGTCCTGGTCAACGGCAGCCTCCTCCCGCTGCTCGCCCCGCTCCTCCCGCACCTGCCGACCCTCGAGCACATCGTGGTCTCCGGTCCGGGCGACCGCGCCCTCCTCGACGGAGCCGCGCCCACCGTCCACGAGTACGAGGAGCTCATCGCCGGCCGTCCGGCCACGTACGACTGGCCCGAGCTGGACGAACGCGCCGCCGCCGCCATGTGCTACACCTCCGGCACCACCGGTGACCCCAAGGGCGTCGTCTACTCCCACCGCTCCATCTACCTGCACTCCATGCAGGTCAACATGGCCCAGTCGATGGGGTTGACGGACAAGGACACGACCCTGGTCGTCGTGCCCCAGTTCCACGTGAACGCCTGGGGCCTGCCCCACGCCACCTTCATGACCGGCGTCAACATGCTGATGCCGGACCGTTTCCTCCAGCCCGCCCCGCTCGCCGACATGATCGAGCGCGAGAGGCCCACGCACGCGGCCGCCGTGCCCACCATCTGGCAGGGCCTCCTCGCCGAGGTCACCGCGAACCCGCGCGACCTGTCGTCCATGGCCAGCGTCACCATCGGCGGGGCCGCCTGCCCGCCGTCGCTGATGGAGGCGTACGACAAGCTCGGCGTCCGCCTCTGCCACGCCTGGGGCATGACCGAGACGTCCCCGCTCGGCACGATGTCCAACCCGCCGGCCGGCCTGTCCGCCGAGGAGGAGTGGCCGTACCGCATCACCCAGGGCCGCTTCCCCGCCGGCGTCGAGGGACGCCTGGCCGGCCCCGGCGGCGACATCCTGCCCTGGGACGGCGAGTCGGCGGGCGAGCTGGAGGTGCGCGGCCCGTGGATCGCGGGCGCGTACTACGGCGGCGCGGACGGCGAACCCCTGCGACCCGAGGACAAGTTCACCCCGGACGGCTGGCTGAAGACCGGTGACGTCGGCGTCATCAGCCCGGACGGCTACCTCACCCTCACCGACCGGGCGAAGGACGTCATCAAGTCGGGCGGCGAGTGGATCTCCTCGGTCGAGCTGGAGAACGCGCTGATGGCCCACCCGGACGTCGCGGAGGCGGCGGTCGTCGCCGTACCGGACGACAAGTGGGGCGAACGGCCCCTGGCGACGGTCGTCCTCAAGGAGGGCGCCACCGCCGGGTACGAGGAGCTGCGCGCCTTCCTCGCCGGCTCGATCGCCAAGTGGCAGCTGCCCGAGCGCTGGGCGATCGTCCCGGCGGTGCCGAAGACGAGCGTGGGGAAGTTCGACAAGAAGGTGATCCGCAGGCAGTACGCGAACGGCGAGCTGGACGTCACACAACTCTGACCACGTGACAGGGGCGCCTCCTCCGGGGGCGCCCCTGTCGTGTCAGTTCGTGCCGATCTTCGCCAGCAGGTCCACGATCCGCGACTGCACCTCGGCGCTCGTCGACCGCTCCGCCAGGAACAGCACCGTCTCGCCCGACGACAGCTTCGGCAGCTCCGCCTGCTGGAGGCCCGCCGACGTGTAGACGACGAGCGGCGTACGGTTCAACTGCCCGTTCGCCCGCAGCCAGTCGATGATCCCGGCCCGCCGGCGGCGCACCTGCATCAGGTCCATCACCACCAGGTTCGGCCGCATCTGCGCTGCCAGCGTCACGGCCTCGCTGTCCGTCGCCGCCCGCGCCACCTGCATCCCGCGCCGCTCCAGCGTCGCCGTCAGCGCCAGCGCGATCTCCTCCTGCTCCTCGATGAGCAGCACGCGCGACGGGTGCTGCTCACTGTCGCGCGGGGCCAGCGCCTTGAGCAGTACGGCCGGGTCGGCGCCGTACGCCGCCTCCCGGGTCGCCTGACCGAGACCCGCCGCCAGCAGCACCGGCACCTCGGCCGCCACCGCCGCCTGGCGCAGCGACTGGAGCGCCGTGCGCGTGATCGGCCCGGTCAGCGGGTCGACGAACAGCGCCGCCGGGAACGCGGCGATCTGGGCGTCGACCTCCTCGCGGGAGTGCACGATGACGGGCCGGTAGCCGCGTTCGCTCAGCGCCGTCTGCGTGGAGACGTCCGGCGCGGGCCACACCAGCAGCCGGCGCGGGTTGTCCAGCGGCTCCGGGGGCAGCTCGTCGTCGACGGGCAGCGGGGCGGGCTCGTTGGCCACCTCGACGGCGCCACCCGGCCCGTCCAGCGGCTCCGGGCCCTCGGCCGCGTCCTCGTCCGGTGCCCCTATCTCGTACGCCCGGCCCTCGGCCTGGGCGGACAGCCGTGGCGGGGTGGGCGTCGGGGCCGCCTGCTGGGGGTGCGGGCGCGCGGCCGGTTCCGGCGCGGCGGCCGCCGGCCGGTCGCCCTCCGCCGGAGGCGTGGCCAGCTTGCGCCGCCGCCCCGACCCGGAGGACTGCTGCTGGGCGATCTGCTGCGCGAACGGCACGCCCTGGCCCAGGGTGCGCACGCTGAACGCCCGCCCCTGCGTCGAGCCGCCCCCCGACGTGTCGTCACCGGACGGCACCTCCGGCGGAAGCGGTACGGAACCGGTCCCGTTCCCCGTCCCGGTGCCGTTCCCGATCCCGGTGCCGGTGGTCGTCTCCTGGGCCGCCCGCCGGCGCCCGGTCGGGGCGGGCCCGGCGGCGACGGCAGCGGCGGCGGGTGCTGATGCGGCGGGTGCCGATGCGGCGGGCGCGGGCGTGGGCATCGCGGTGGGCGCCGGCGCGGGCGTCACCGGGTGCGGCTGCGACGGCGTGTGGTCGGCGTCCGGCTCGGTGCGCACCGGGTCGTGGCGCACGTCCGGACGTCGGTCCGCCTCCGCCGGCGGGAGCGCGAACGCGGTACGGGCGCCCCCCTCGGGCGCCTGCGCGGTCCGGTCCTGCGCGGTCCGGTCCTGTGCCGGTCCGAGGGCGCGCCGCGCCCGCCGCCCGCCCGCCGGTTCGGTGGCCGCGGCCGTGGCCGGGGTCTGAGGGGCGGCCGCGGGAAGCGCCGGGAGGGCGCCCTCGTCGCCGCGCCGCGCCCGCCGCCCGGCGGCCGGAACGGGCACCGCGTCCGCGGGCACGCCCTGCGGCGGCACCGTCTCACCCAGCGCGGCGCGGCCCTGCGCGCTCTCGGCGGCCGTGACGACGGCGCCTTCGGCCGGAACTCCGGCCGGGAGCCCGGGAGCGGCCGCATCGATCTCCGCGGGGCTCGGCCGCCCGCGCCGCCGCCCGGTCGGCTTCGCCGCCACCGGGTCCTCGGCCTGGACCGGGCTCGTACCGGGCGCCAGGAACGCGTCCGTCGAGGCGCGCCGCGCCCGCCGGCGCCCGCCGCCGGGGGCGTCGCCCGACGCCTGGGCGGGCACCACGGCAGCCGGGGCACCGGCGACGGAGTCCCCCACCGAGCCGTCCACCGGGCCGGGCGCCGAAGCATCAGCCGTGCCGTCCACCGAAGCATCAGCCGTGCCGTCCACCGAAGCGTCCGCCGGACCGTCCGCCGGACCGTCCACCGGACCGTCCACCGCGGTCGGCCGGACCGTCCCGGCGCCCTCGCCCAGCGGTACCTCCAGCACGTACGCGCTGCCCGGCATGCCCGGCACCTCGTGCGTCTGGAGCACCCCGGAGTGTGCCCGGACGATCCCGCGCACGATCGGCTCGTGGACCGGGTCGCCGCCCGCGTACGGTCCGCGCACCTCGATGCGTACGACGTCACCGCGCTGCGCCGCCGCGACGACGATCGTCGAGTCGACGTACCCGCCGCCCGGGACGAGCCGGGCCTTGCCGGTCGAGTCGACGCCGGCGACGTCCGCGATCAGATGGGCGAGCGCGGTCGAGATCCGGACCCCATCCACCTCGGCCTCGATCGGCGGGGCGTGCACCGCGAACTGGACGCGCCCGGGGCCGATCAGCTCCACCGCGCCCTCGACACCGGCGGCGACGACCGCGTCGAGCAGCACCTTCGTCTTGTCCAGCGACTCCTGGCCGACGTCGAGGCGCTGGTAGCCCAGCACGTTGTCGACGAGCGTCGTCATCCGGGCGTACCCGGCGGCCAGGTGGTGCAGCACCTGGTTGGCCTCGGGCCACAGCTGGCCGGCCGGGTCGGCGGCCAGCGTGCCCAGCTCGCGGCGCAGCTCCACCAGCGGGCCGCGCAGCGACTCGCCGAGCACGGCGGTCAGCTGGTCGTGCCGGGCCGCCAGGGCCGCGTACCGCTCCTCGTGGCGCTCGATCTCGACGGAGAGCCGTTCGCTGAGGTCGGCCATCCCGGTGGCGTGCCGCTCGGTCAGTTCGGCGACCTCGGCCGTGTGCCGCTCGGTGAGCGCGGCGACCTCGGCCGCGTGCCGGGTCTCCTGCTCCTCGTACGGGCGCCGGTCGGTGAACGTCATCACCGCGCCGACCAGCTGGTCCCCGTCCCGTACCGGCGCGGTCGTCAGGTCGACCGGCACCGGCGAACCGTCCTTTGCCCACACCACCTGTCCGCGCACCCGGTGCTTGCGCCCGGAGCGGAGGGTGTCGGCGAGCGGCGACTCGTCGAACGGGAAGGGCTCCCCGTCGGCCCGGGAGTGCAGCATCAGGCCGTGGAGTTCCTTGCCGCCCAGGTCGCTGGCGCGCCACCCCAGTATCTGGGCGGCGGCCGGGTTGACCAGCACGATCCGCCCGTCGGTGTCCGTGCCGACGACGCCCTCGGAGGCGGCGCGCAGGATCATCTCGGTCTGCCGCTGGGAGCGCGCCAGCTCGGCCTCGGTGTCGATGGTCCCGGACAGGTCGCGCACGACGAGCATCAGCAGCTCGTCGCCGGTGTAGGCGCTGCCGTACGAGTCGTACGCCTCGCGTCCGTCCTCCAGGCCGGCGCTGGTCACCTCGACCGGGAACTCGCTGCCGTCGGTGCGGCGCGCGACCATCCGGGCCGGTTTGGTCCGGCCGCGCTCGTCGGCCGCCTCGGGGCGGCGCATCGAGCCGGGGATCAGCCGGGAGTCGAACGCGGGCAGCAGATCGAGCAGCCCGCGCCCGACCAGCGCCGTACCGGGAGCCTCGAACATCTCGAGGGCGATGGTGTTGGCGTTGACGACCGTGCCGTTGCAATTGACGAGTACGAGCCCGTCCGGCAGCGCGTCGAGTATCGCTGCGAGGCGAGCAGCGCCTCGGGATGGCCTGCTGCTCACGACGACGCTTCCTCCCACTCGGCCTGTCACTGGAGGGAGTCTAAAGGCAGGTGGTGTGGGCCCGACGGCGGTTGTGTGCCGGTTCCTCTACGACCTGGCCATCGGCAGCACCGGCTTCAGGTCGTCCCACCTGGCGATCTCGCAGCCGTTGGTGCGCGTGAAGTGGGCGTCGACGTCCTGCCCCTGCCAGGTGCCGGTGATGTGGGCGGTGGCGTCCCCGCCGTGCTGCTGGGTGCACATCTGGTCCTTGGCCACGGGGGCGAACGGGTCCTTGCCCTGCTCGGCCAGCTCGTCGAGCCGGTCGCACGCGCCCTGCACCCGCGGGTGGTTGCCCTCGGCGGTCCGCAGGCCGCACTTCAGCTCGAAGGTGCCGTCCGCCATCGGGTTGCCCGAGTGCTTCACGGTGACGGTCAGGCTGTCGGTGCCCGCGAGCAGCGGCAGCGGCAGCGGCCCGAGGGCCACGGCGGCGGGCGCGGCGGCACCGAGGGCGGCGAGGGAGGCGGCGGAGGTGAGGACGAGGCGGCGCAGCATACGAACTCCTGGGGGGTGCGGAACCGTCGGGATGCCCGGCATCCCTCACCCCACTAACGCTCCAGTCCCCGGCGCGTTGCGCAAGCCGGACACCGCCGCCCCGGTCGGACGAGCCCCGGTCGGACGAGGGATCGCCTTTGCCCTGGGCCCCGCCCGCCTAGTACCGTGGGCATCGATTGGTGACACCCCCTTGGACTGTGTCATCATCTGCACGCACCACTCGCGCCTGCGCGGGTGCGGGCAAAAGCTGGAGGCGTCGCCTAGTCCGGTCTATGGCGCCGCACTGCTAATGCGGTTTGGGTCTTAAAGCCCATCGAGGGTTCAAATCCCTCCGCCTCCGCCAGCACCACCCGAAGCCCCGGCCCCACGGCCGGGGCTTCGGTCGTTCCCGAACCGCTTCGGCCGGTCCCGAACCCTTTTCGCCCGTCCGGGGGACCGCCGCCCGGCCCCAGCTCGGCCTCAGGCCCGGCCCCCGCCCCGGCGCCCGCCGACCGCCCGACAGCCCCGCCAAGGGCGTTTGTGCAGGTCAGAGGGGGTGTGGCTAATGGATTTCGCGTCACGGCGCAGGTCATGTAATGTTGTTCCCGCAACGCCGACCGGGCAGAAAAGCCCGGGAAGCACAAGCACTCGTAGCTTAACGGATAGAGCATCTGACTACGGATCAGAAGGTTGCAGGTTCGAATCCTGCCGAGTGCACAGCAAGCGAGAGGCCCCGGAGAAATCCGGGGCCTCTCGCGTTGTCGGGGTCCGTTGTCGGGGCGGGGCGTCGGGCGGGCTGTCGGGGTGTGCGGCAACGGGCGAGACGCATTTGATGTGCCCATGCCTTATGCGCTTGAGTGTCCACGTCAAACGGGCAAGAGTGACGAGGGGTTGACGTTGAGCAAGGCAGCACGGGGGATCGCGGCCGGAGTGGCGCTGATGGCTGTACTGACGGCGTGTGGTGGTTCGGACGACGGTCTGGACGCCTTCCGCGGGGACGGTGACAAGCCGCCGGTCACACTGACGCCGGACATGGTCCGCACCGCCCTCCCCAGCAAGGCGAGCGCACCGAAGGGCTTCCAGGGCGACGACATCGACGTCGAGGTCGGCGACGAGGCCGTCGAGGCGTGCAGCGAATCGACCGAGGCCAACTGCGGCGGGCTGCTCAGCATGGGCTACACCGACTTCGACACGGACGACAGCGGCAGCAGCGGCAGCGGCAGCAGCTCCGACTACAACGGTGAGGTCGTCTTCGGCATCATGGCCTTCCAGAGCCCGGACGACGCCAGGGCCACCTACAAGGCCGTGGTCGCCGAGGAGCGAGGCAAGGCCGAGAAGGACGGGCAGAAGGCGAAGCTGGTCAAGATCGAGGCGGGCGCCGAGGAGACCGAGGCCTTCGAGGACGCCGACGGCGAGACCATCGTCATGATGCGGATCGGCAGCGTCGTCGCCGTGGTGAACGGCGACGGCACCTTCGTGGCCAAGCCGGACTACAACGCCCTCGCGAAGCTCCAGATCGACCGGCTGAAGAAGACCGCGCAGGGCATCAACCCCGACGCGTGATCCGCGGAGCCTCCACGGCTCCGGCCAGGGCGCAGGACGCAGGACGTGGCCCCGGAGGGATCCGGGGCCTCTTGCGTTGCCGGCCCCGGCCCCCGCGCGGGGTCGTACCGTGGCCGCATGGTGTGGCGGTGCAGGGGGATGCGGTGGGCCGGGGCGGGCGGCGAGCCCGTGCTGGTGTGGGAGGGCGGGCGGACCAGCGGGCTCGCGAGCGGGAGGGTGATCGCCTTCCGGGCGGTGGGCGAGCGGGGGTGTGCCGGGGCGCGGGGCAATCCCTGTCCCGTGGGTGCCGTGGTCGGGGGCCGGACGACCGGGGGACGGTGCGCCGAGTGCGCGCGGCTGGAGCGGGCCCGTTCGGTGGCCGCGGACACGATGGCGGACGACCCCCGGACGTACCGCGTGTACCTGGCGTGGTTCGGCGCCGGGATGGTGAAGGTCGGGATCACCGCCGAGGAGCGGGGCGACGCCCGGCTGCGGGAGCAGGGTGCCGTGGCGTACACCTGGCTGGGGCGGGGGCCGCTGATGGCGGCGCGGCGGACCGAGGAGGTGCTCGGTACCGCGCTGGGGGTGCCCGACCGGATCCCGTACGCCGCGAAGCGGGCCGCGCGCGTGGGGCTGCCCGGGGCGGGCGAGCGCGCGGCGGAGGTGACGGAGCTGTACCGGCGGGCCACGGACGTGCCGGGGTGGGCCGACACGCTGGAGCCGGCGCCGTTGCGGGTGGTCGACCAGGTGGAGGTCTTCCGGCTCGGCGCGGTGGAGCGGGTCGACGCGGTGGTGGGCGAGCTGGTCGACGGCGGGTGCGTCAGCGGGGCGGTCGTCGCCGCCGCCGGACCCGATCTGCACCTGGCGGCCGCCGACGGGCGGGCGCTGGTCCTCGACACGCGGCTGATGACGGGGTGGGGGCTCGTCGCCGCGGAGGCGGGGGAGGCGACCACCGTGCCCGTCACCGCCGTGGCCCCGGCGCCCCCGCCGCAGGACGGACTGTTCTGACGGCGTGCCCTGTCCGGCTCCGCCATCAGGTCTGCCCGGTCCGGTCCGCCCGGTCCGGTGTGACCGCGCCCCGGGTAAAGACTCGGATCCTGATCTCCGGAGGGCCTGGACAGTGGCCCGCGCCCCGGCGGAGGGTGATCCACATGAGCGATCATCCTGTGAGCGGGCTCGAACCGCCTTACTACACCGTCGTGTTCACCTCCCTGCGGACCGAGGACCAGGAGGGGTACGCGGACACCGCCGCGCGCATGGAGGAGCTGGTGCGGGAGGTGCCCGGCTTCCTCGGGTACGAGTCGGCCCGGACGCCCGGCGGCATCGGCATCACCGTCGGGTACTTCAAGGACGAGGAGGCCATCGCCGCCTGGCGGGCCGACGCCGAGCACCAGGGCGCGATGCGGCGCGGGCGCGCGGACTGGTACGAGCGGTACAGCGTGCACGTGGGCCGGGTCGAGCGGAGTTACGGCTTTGCCCGGGGATGACGAGGCGCGGCAGGTCAGGGCGTTCTGGGAGCGGCTCGGGGCGCCGGGGCTCGTGGACGTCCACACGC
Organism: Streptomyces ficellus; assembly: GCF_009739905.1. NCBI lineage: Bacteria > Bacillati > Actinomycetota > Actinomycetes > Kitasatosporales > Streptomycetaceae > Streptomyces > Streptomyces ficellus. The sequence continues at coordinate 3,755,461 of NZ_CP034279.1, forward strand.
ACTTCATGCCGGAGCGCGTGCTGCGGAAGGTGTGGGCGTACTTCGATTCCGCCGGGCCGCTGACCGGGACGGAGTGGCCCATCGTGTACCGCGAGGAGGAGGACCGGCGGGTCGAACTGCTGCGGGAGTTCGGGGTGCTGCGCTTCACGTCGATGGTCTACCCGCACAAGCCCGGGATGGCCGAGTGGCTCAACGCGTGGGCGGCGGACTTCGCCGCACGCGTCGAGGGGTGCCTGCGGACGGCGACGCTCTTCCCGGAGGAGGGCGTGGAGCGGTACGTGGCGGAGGCGGTCGACGGGGGCGCCCGGGTGTTCAAGGCGCACGTGCAGGTCGGCGCGTACGACCCGAACGACCCGCTGCTGGACGGCGCCTGGGGGCTGCTCGCCGGGGCGGGCGTACCGATCGTGATCCACTGCGGCTCCGGGCCCGCGCCGGGCAAGCACACCGGTCCCGGGCCGGTCGCCCGGCTGCTCGCCCGGCACCCGCGGCTGCGGCTGGTCGTGGCGCACATGGGGATGCCGGAGTACGCCGACTTCCTGAATCTGGCCGAGCGGTACGAGGAGGTGCGGCTGGACACCACGATGGCGTTCACCGACTTCAGCGAGCGCCTGGCGCCCTTCCCGCCGGCCGAGCGGCCGCGGCTCGCGGACCTGGGCGACCGCATCCTGCTGGGGAGCGACTTCCCCAACATCCCCTACGGGTACCTCCATCAGCTCCAGGCGCTCCAGCGGCTCGGGATGGGCGACGACTGGCTGCGGGCGGTCTGCCACGACAACGGGGCCCGGCTGTTTTCTCAGTGAATTCACAGGGAGGCGAAAGAGGTCTCTCAGCGGCGTCCGGCAGCGTCGGACCATGACCGTCACCTCGCCCCAGGGGCGCACCGACCCGCTCACACCCGACGGGAGTGCCGTACGGGTGCTCGTCGTCGACCACGAGGACTCGACGTCCGAGCTGCTGTCCTTGGCCCTGCGGTACGAGGGGTGGGAGGTGCGCGGTGCCGGGAACGGCGACGGGGCGGTGCGTGCCGCGCGGGCCTTCCGGCCGGACGTCGTCGTGCTGGACCTCATGCTGCCGGACGCGGACGCCCCGGCCGTGCTGCGCGAGGTGCGGCGCGAACTGCCCGGCGTGCCCGTGCTGTTCCTCACGGCCCGCGACTCCGGGACGGAGCGGATCGCGGGGCTGACGGCGGGCGGGGACGACGTCGTCTCCAAGCCGTTCGGCCTGGAGGAGGTCGTGGCGCGGCTGCGCGGGCTGGTCCGCCGGTCGGGTGCCGCACCGGCCCGGGGCGGGTCCGCTCTGGTGGTCGGGGACCTGGTGCTGGACGAGGACAGCCGCGAGGTGTCGCGGGGCGGACGTGCGATCCACCTCACCGCCACGGAGTTCGAGCTGCTGCGGTTCCTGATGCGCAACCCGCGCCGGGTGCTGAGCAAGGCGCAGATCCTGGACCGGGTGTGGAGCTACGACTTCGGGGGCCGGGCCAACGTGGTCGAGCTGTACGTCTCGTACCTGCGCAAGAAGATCGACGCGGGACGGGCGCCGATGATCCACACGCGGCGGGGGGCGGGGTACCTGATCAAGCCGGGCGGGTGAGGTGGCGACGGCTCGGCCGAAAATGCTTATACAGCGTAAGGCGACTCCTTGTACGGTGTACGAGACCAAGTCCCGTACACCGTACAAGGAGCCCTTCCCATGACGGCGACCACCGCCGGGAACGACCGGAAGCCGCCCGCCGCCCCGACCGGCGGCCACCCGCAGCGCTGGCTGATCCTGGGCGTGATCTGTGTCGCCCAGCTCACCGTGCTGCTCGACAACACCGTCCTCAGCGTCGCGATCCCCTCCCTCACCAAGGAGCTCGACGCCTCCACCGCCGACATCCAGTGGATGATCAACGCGTACTCGCTCGTCCAGTCCGGCCTGCTCCTCACCGCCGGCAACGCGGCGGACCGCTACGGCCGCAAGAAGATGCTGCTCACCGGCCTCGCCCTGTTCGGCATCGGCTCCCTGGCCGCCGGACTCGCCCAGTCCAGCGCCCAGTTGATCGCCGCCCGCGCGGGCATGGGCGTCGGCGGCGCGCTGCTGATGACCACCACCCTCGCGGTCGTCGTCCAGATCTTCGACGACACCGAGCGCGTCAAGGCCATCGCCCTGTGGTCCACGGTCAGCTCGCTCGGCTTCGCCGCCGGGCCGCTGCTCGGCGGGTTCGTGCTCGACCACTTCTGGTGGGGCGCGATCTTCCTGATCAACATCCCCGTCGCGCTCGTCGGCCTCGTCGCCGTCGCCGCCCTCGTACCCGAGTCCAAGCACAAGCAGGGCGACCGGCCCGACCTCGTCGGTGCCGTGCTGTCGACGATCGGCATGACGGCGGTCGTCTACGCGATCATCTCCGGGCCCGACCACGGCTGGACCTCCGCCCAGGTCCTCGTCTCCGCCGTGCTCGGCGCGGCCGTGCTCGCCGCGTTCGCCCTGTGGGAGCTGCGCACCCCGCACCCCATGCTCGACATGCACTTCTTCCGCAACCAGCGGTTCGTCGGAGCCGTCGCGGGCGCCATCCTGGTCGCCTTCGGCATGACCGGCTCGCTGTTCCTGCTCACCCAGCACCTCCAGTTCGTCCTCGGGTACGGGCCCCTCGACGCGGGTCTGCGCACCGCGCCCCTCGCGCTCACCGTGGTGGTCCTCAACCTCACGGGCGTCGGCGCCCGGCTGCTGCCCAAGCTCGGTACGCCCGGCACCATCGCGCTCGGCATGGCCCTGGTCTCCGCCGGCCTCGCCGCGATCGCGGTCCTGGGCGGGTCGCACGGGTACGGCGGCATGCTGTTCGGGCTGGTCGTCATGGGCGCGGGCGTCGCGCTGTCCATGCCCGCCATGGCCAACGCCATCATGAGCGCCATCCCGCCGGAGAAGGCGGGCGTGGGCGCCGGCATCAACGGCACCCTCGCGGAGTTCGGCAACGGGCTCGGCGTCGCCGTCCTCGGCGCGGTGCTCAACTCCCGGTTCGCCGCGCTGGTGTCCGTGTCGGCCGTGTCCCTGCCCGCCGCGCTCGCCGCTGCGGACGGGCCGGCCGAGAGGGCCAGGATCTCCGACGCGTTCGCCTCCGGCCTGGAGACCAGCCAGCTGGTCGGCGCGGTGGCCGTGCTCGCGGGCGGTCTGCTGGCCGCGGTGCTGCTGCGGCGGGCCGAGCGCGCCGGCGCGAGCCCGTCCGGGCAGGCCGCCGCCGGGGCATAGCATCGGGCCAGGAACGAGGAGGAACGCCCATGGTGTCGGCGCGACGGACGAGCGTGTGGCTGGAGGGCAAGTCGCGCCGGGCGCGGAAGGCCGAGCAGCCGTCCGGGCTCGACCGCGAGAGGATCACCGAGGCGGCCGTACGGCTGCTGGACGCGGAGGGACTGGCCAAGTTCTCGATGCGCAAGCTCGCGGCCGAGCTGGACGTGACCGCGATGTCGGTCTACTGGTACGTCGACACCAAGGACGACCTCCTGGAGCTGGCGCTCGACCGGGTGGTGGGCGAGATGCCCGTCCCCGGGGCCGGGCCGGAGGCGGACTGGCGCGAGCGGCTCCGGGAGGTGGCCACCTCCTACCGCGGCCTGTTCGTCTCCCACCCGTGGGTGTCGTCGCTGGTCGGCCACTTCCTCAACATCGGCCCCCGGTCGATGGAGTTCGCCCGCGCGGCCCAGCAGGTGATCGCCGACACCGGGCTCCCCCTGCACCTCCAGACCGGGGCCATGGCCTCGGTCTTCCAGTTCGTGTACGGCTTCGGCACCATCGAGGGCCAGTTCCGGGAGCGGTGCGCCGAGGCCGGGATGACCCAGGACGAGTACTTCGAGCACGCCATGGGAACGGTCCGGCAACGGCCCGGGTACGCGGAACACTTCGAGCGGGTCGAGCGGATGATGGAGGCCCGCGGCGGGGACACCGTGGGGGAGATGCGCGACCGGGACTTCCGGTTCGCCCTGGACCTCCAGATCGCGGGCATCGAGGCCATGGTGGCCCGGGGCGCCAGTTCCTGAGTGGCCCGGGCTCAGCCCTGCGGCAGGGCCTCCCCCTGGACGGCCTGGACGTCCAGCTCCACGCGCAGCGTCGTACCGATGGCGGAGATCCCCGCCTGGAGCACCTGGTTGTAGTTCATCGCGAAGTCCTCCCGGCGCAGTTCGGCCGTCGCCCGGAACGCCGCCCGCACCCCGCCCCACGGGTCCGGACCCGTGCCCAGGTACGTGAGGTCGAGGTCGACGTCCCGCACGACGCCGTGCAGGGACAGGGCGCCGTGCACGGTCCAGCGGTCGGGGCCCGCGGGGCTGAGGGCGTGGCTGCGGTACGTGATCTCGGGGTACACCTCGACGTCCAGGAAGTCGGGCGACCTCAGGTGCTTGTCCCGCAGCCCGTTGCCCGTGTCGATGGACGCGGCCGATATCACCGCGTCCACCCGCGAGGCGGCGAGGTCGGGGGCGATCTCGATGCGCCCGCCGAAGCCGGTGAACCGCCCGTGCACGCTGGAGATGCCGAGGTGCTGCGCCACCGCGCCCACCGACGAGTGCGCCGGGTCCAGCGTCCAGACGCCCGGGGGCGGCAGTTCGACGCCGCCCGCCCGGGCGAGGACGACCCTGCCGACCTCGGCCCGGCCGCTCGCCGTCACCAGCGCGGTGACCGCCGCGGGGGCGTAGCCGACGGCCGTCACGATCACCGTGTACGGCCCGGCGGCGAGCGGCGCGTCCGCGGTGACGACGCCCTCGGCGTCGGCCTCGGCCCGCAGCACCTGCGCGCCGGTCATGTCGGTGACGGTCACCACGGCATGCTGAACGGCCCACCCGTCCCGCGTGCGTACCTGTGCGTGAAGTCCCATTCCCGTTTCTCTCCTCGTACGAAAGCGGGGCGGCAGGCCGTCCCCTGCCTGCCGCCCCCACCCGCCCACGCCTCCGCTCGACGCGCGGCCGGGGGTCTGTCGGGCCGTGTACCCGGACCCGGTGGTTACTCGCCCGGGTGGGCCAGCTCGATGTCGTGGCCGTCGACTCCGGGGCCGGACACCGTGAGGGCGCCGGCGACGGGCGGGTAGCCGGTGGCGATGACCGTGTAGTCGCCCGAGTCGAGGTCGGCGAACGCGTAGGCGCCGTCCTCGCCGGTGGTCGCCGTCGCGACGACGTTTCCGGCCGCGTCGACCAGCGTCACCCGCGCGTCGCCCAGCGGACGGCGGTCCGCACCGGCGCGCACCGTGCCCCGCAGCCGGGCACCGGCCCGGAGGAGCGCCTCGATCCGCGTGACGCCCTGGCCGCCGATCTCGACCGGCAGGGCGAGCGGCCGGTGGCCCTCGGCGTTGACGGCCACGGTCACCGTGCCCGGCACCAGCTCGGCGAAGGCGAAGGTGCCGTCCTGGGTGGACGTGCCGGTGGCGAGCACGTCACCGCGCACGTCCGTGACGATCACCATCGCGCCCTCCACGGGCTCCCCGCCCTCGGCTGCCCGTACGGAGCCGACGAGTCCGCTCGTACCGGACAGGAGGATGTCGTACGCCAGCGCCTCCCCGCCCACGACGACCGTGGACGCCTGCGGCTGGTAGCCGTCGGCCGAGGCGATCAGCACGTACGAGCCCGGGCCGGGGGCGTCCAGCGCGTAGTGGCCCTCCGCCTGCGCGACCGCGCGGCCCAGCTGGCGCCCCGCGAGGGAGATCAGCGTGACGGCGGCACGGGCGACGGGCGTGCCCTCGCCGGTACGGACGGTGCCGTGGACGGGCGTTCCGGGAGCGCTGCTCGCGGGTGGAGCGACGGGCGCCTCCGCCGTGGCTGCCGGAGCCGGTGCCGGTGCCGGCTCCGGCGTGGCTTCGGCGGGGGCGCCGGGCGCGGGAGCCGCCGCCGGGGCGGGCTCCGGGCTCGCGTTGCTCTTCAGCGCGACCTCCTTGATGAACAGGGTGACGAGGAGGGCGAGCAGCGCGAAGGGGGCCGAGTACAGGAAGACGTCCGCGACACCGTGCCCGTACGCCGTCTCCATCACCGTGCGGAACGGGGCGGGCAGCGCGTCCAGGTCGGGGATGCCGCCGCTGCCCGTACCGCCGTGGCCCAGCGCCGCGCCCTGCGGGCCCAGGTCGGCGAGGCCGTCCTGGACGTAGTGGGTGACCCGGTTCGCCATGACCGCGCCCAGCGCCGAGACGCCGATGGCACCGCCGAGGGACCGGAAGAAGGTGACGACGGAGGAGGCGGCACCGAGGTCGGAGGGGTCGACCTGGTTCTGGGTGCACAGCACGAGGTTCTGCATCATCATGCCGAGGCCCAGGCCCAGGACGGCCATGAAGACCGCGATGTGCCAGTACTCCGTGTCGTACCGGATGGTGCCCAGCAGGCCGAGGCCGGCGGTCACCAGCACGCCACCGCTGACCAGCCACGCCTTCCAGCGGCCCGTCTTGGTGATGACCTGGCCGCTGACCGTGGAGGACAGGAACAGGCCGCCGATCATCGGGATGGTCATGACGCCGGACATGGTCGGCGACTTGTCGCGCGCCAGCTGGAAGTACTGGCTGAAGAAGACCGTGCCGGCGAACATCGCGACACCGACGAACAGCGAGGCGAGCGAGGCGAGGGTGATCGTACGGTTCCGGAACAGCCGCAGCGGGATGATCGGCTCGCTCGCCCGCGACTCGACGAGCAGGAACAGCGCACCGAGGACGAGCGATCCGCCCACCATCGTGTACGTCTGCCAGGACGCCCAGTCGTACTTGTCGCCCGCGAAGGTGACCCACACCAGCAGCAGCGAGACCGCCGCGCTGATGAAGAAGGCGCCGGACCAGTCGACCTTGACCTGCCGCTTGACGACCGGCAGCTTCAGGGTCTTCTGGAGGACGATCAGCGCGATGACCGCGAAGGGTACGCCGACGTAGAAGCACCAGCGCCAGCCGAGCCAGTCGGTGTCGGTGATGACGCCGCCGAGCAGCGGGCCGCCGACGGTGGCGACGGCGAAGGTCGCGCCGAGGTAGCCGCTGTAGCGGCCGCGCTCGCGCGGCGAGATCATCGCGGCCATCACGATCTGCGCGAGGGCGGACAGGCCGCCGACGCCGATGCCCTGGACGACGCGGCAGGCGATGAGCATGCCGGCGTTCTGCGAGAGGCCGGCGACGACCGACCCCAGCACGTAGATGACCAGGGATATCTGGACCAGCAGCTTCTTGGAGAAGAGGTCCGAGAGCTTGCCCCACAGCGGGGTGGTCGCCGTCATCGCGAGCAGCGAGGCGGTCACGACCCAGGTGTAGGCGCTCTGGCCGCCGCCGAGGTCGGAGATGATCTGCGGGAGCGCGTTGGAGACGATCGTCGAGGACAGGATGGCGACGAACATCCCGAGCAGCAGCCCGGAGAGCGCCTCCATGATCTGTCGGTGCGTCATCGGCGCCCCGTCGTCACGGGTCTTGGCGTGGCCGCCCCGCACACCGGCCGGTGTGGTCGTAGCCATGAACTTCCTTTGCTTACGTGTCGGCTGCTTGCGTTGTCGGCTGTGCTTACGTCGCGGCGGCTTGCGTCGCGGCTGCTCACGTGTCCGCGGGCGTACGGGTGGCGTGCGCCCGGCAGTCCCCGAAGGAGTCCCGGAGGCGGGCGAGCAGTGCGGTCAGCCGTCCGACGTCGTCGTCGGACCAGTCCTTGAGGGTGCGGGCGAACATGTCCGTGGTCCGACGGCCGAGGTCGTCGAGCATGTCCTGACCCGCGGGGGTCAGCCGCAGGATGCGGGAGCGCCGGTCGTCCGGGTCGGGCAGCCGCTCGACCCAGCCGCGGTCCACGACGTGCGCGACATGGCGGCTGGTGACCGACATGTCGACGGCGAGCAGCTCGGAGAGCCGGCTCATCCGCATGTCGCCGTGGTGGGCGAGCAGGGACAGCACGGCCGCCGATCCGCCCGGGCACTCGGCGGGCAGGGCCCGCGAGAGTCCGCGCTTGACGGCGCCGATGGCGCTCAGATGCCGGGCCAGTTCCTCGTACTGACTCCGCTCCGCCACGGGCACCCCCACACATCTTGTTGCTTAGGGCAACCATAGAAGCTGTTGGTTGCTACAGGCAAACTAAAACCGGGCGAAGGTGGCTAAAGTCCTGGCAAAGGAAGGCGAGGACCGGGCGGCGGTTGGGTGGCGGGGCCGGGTTCGCTAGGGTCCTGCCCCATGGCACACAACCCCCAGGGCCCCGACGGCAACCACGACCCGGCGGGCAGCACGCAGATGTTCCGCGCCTTCGTCGACGAGGGCACCCCGCGGCGGCAGCCGCAGGCGGCGGCCCAGTCGGGCCCGCGGGTCGGCCTGATCGCCGGCGTCGTCGCGGTCGTCGTGATCGTCGCCGCGGTCGCCTGGCTCGCACTCGGCTGACCCTTCCGCCGCCGCGGAGGCTCTCGGGGTCTGCGGGGCTCACTCCCAGGACGCGCTGACGTCCTGGGTCTCCATGTGCATGCCCAGGGGCACCCGCCAGGCGTCCACGCACACGGTGTACGTCTGCGTCCTCGACGCGCCCGCCGCGATCGGCGCCGGCAGCGGCTGACGTGACTCGATCGTCGCCCAGTCGACCCCGAGCGCCCCGATGATGTGCGTGGCGAACGTGGCGGTGCCCGAACGCACCGGTGAGCCACCGGTGTTGCGGAACGTCACGGTCACCTTCTCGCACCAGCGCCGGTCCCCGGGTGCGCGCAGCGGTTCGCCGACCGCGAGGGCGGCGGGGGCGGGCGGCGGTTGCGGCGCGGGCGGTGGAGTCGGACGGGGCTCCGGCGGTTGCGGCTCGTGCGGCTTCTCCGGCGGCAGCGGAGGGCGCGGCCGCTGCGGCGCCGGTGGTGCGGGCGCGGCCGAACCGCCGGGCTCGGGCGCGGCCTGCGACGGCGTACCGGCCGGACCGGCCGAGCCGGCCTGTGCGCCGGACCCCGGCGTGGCCGTCCGGGCGGGTGCGGGCACCGACGGCGCGCGGGACGGGGGTGCGGCCGACAGGGGCGGCGCGCTCGGCCGCGTACCCCCACCGCCCCCTCCGCTACCGGCTTCGCCGACGGGTCCCGCGTCCAGCGGTACGAGCACGACCTCGCCCGACGGCGGGACCGGTGCCGAGCCGGCGGGGTGGCCGGCCGAGCCGGTCGCCACGCGGCTTTCCCCGGCGCCGTTCCCGCACGCGGTGAGCACCCCGCCCAGGCAGAGCGCCACCGCCGTGATCCCGATCAGCCCCTCACGCCTCATCGCGCCAGTGTGCCTGACGGGCCGTCAGTTATGAAGAGGCGTACGCCGTGACGCCGTACGCCTCGACGCCGGTCGCCTCAGTCGGAGATGAGCCCTTCCCGCAGCTGCGCGAGCGTGCGGGTCAGCAGCCGGGAGACGTGCATCTGCGAGATGCCCACCTCCTCGCCGATCTGGGACTGCGTCATGTTGGCGAAGAACCGCAGCATGATGATCTGCCGCTCGCGGGGCGGGAGTTTGGCGAGGAGCGGCTTGAGCGACTCCCGGTACTCGACGCCCTCGAGGGCGGTGTCCTCGTACCCGAGCCGGTCGGCCAGCGAGCCCTCGCCCCCGTCGTCCTCGGGGGAGGGCGAGTCGAGCGAGGAGGCCGTGTACGCGTTGCCGACCGCGAGGCCGTCGACCACGTCGTCCTCCGACACGCCGAGCACGGCAGCGAGTTCGGGTACGGTCGGCGAGCGGTCCAGCTTCTGCGCCAGCTCGTCGCTCGCCTTGGTCAGCGCCAGGCGCAGCTCCTGGAGCCGGCGCGGCACCCGCACCGACCACGAGGTGTCGCGGAAGAACCGCTTGATCTCCCCGACGACCGTCGGCATGGCGAACGTCGGGAACTCCACGCCCCGTTCGCAGTCGAACCGGTCGATCGCCTTGATCAGGCCGATGGTGCCGACCTGGACGATGTCCTCCATCGGCTCGTTGCGGGAGCGGAAGCGGGCGGCGGCGTACCGCACGAGGGGCAGGTTCAGCTCGATGAGCGTGTCACGGACGTAGGTGCGCTCCGGGCCTTCCACGCCGTCGGCGTCCAGGGCGGCGAGCCGCAGGAACAGGGAGCGGGACAGAGTGCGGGTGTCGATGGCGTCGGACGCCGACGACACGGTGTCAGGAGCTGTCGCGGGTCCGCTCTGCGCGGGTACGGGCACGGGTGCCGGTGCGGACTCCGGCACGGGCACGGACTCCGGCACGGGCGTGAGCGTGAGCACCTTCGAGCTGCCCTGTTCTGCGGACATGCCACCCCCTTGAGGTCGCGGACGGTCGCGTGGGCCGCGACCATCGGAGGAACGCAGCCTCCACCTGAATACCGGAGCCGAGACTGCGGCAAACGCGGTTCCAGCAGAATGTCACATGTCGGCAACGCGCTGTAGTGACTTGTCGACAAGAATGCGGCAAATATGCGCTGGAAACTGGGGGTGTGGGCCAATTTGGCCGGTCGATCCTGGGCTGAACGGGTCTACCCGATCAGGTTACGCGTCGATTCGATTTGCGGATCTGAGACGGGCGAAGCTGCGGGCCAGGAGCCTTGACACGTGCATCTGGGAGACGCCCAGTTCCTGGCTGATCTGGGACTGCGTCAGATTGCTGTAGTAGCGCAGCATCAGGATCCGCTGTTCCCGCTCGGGCAGCTGCACGAGCAGGTGGCGCACGAGGTCGCGGTGCTCGACCCCGGCCAGCGCCGGGTCCTCGTAGCCGAGCCGGTCCAGCAGCCCCGGCATCCCGTCGCCCTCCTGGGCGGCCTCCAGGGACGTCGCGTGGTACGAGCGGCCCGCCTCGATGCAGGACAGCACCTCGTCCTCGGAGATCTTCAGGCGCTCGGCGATCTCGGCGGTCGTGGGCGAGCGGCCGTGGGCGGTCGTCAGGTCCTCGGTCGCGCCGTTGACCTGCACCCACAGCTCGTGCAGCCGGCGCGGTACGTGGACGGTGCGGACGTTGTCCCGGAAGTACCGCTTGATCTCGCCGACCACGGTCGGCATGGCGAACGTCGGGAACTGCACGCCCCGGTCGGGGTCGAACCGGTCGATCGCGTTGATCAGCCCGATCGTGCCGACCTGGACGACGTCCTCCATCGGCTCGTTGCGGGAGCGGAAGCGGGCGGCGGCGTACCGCACGAGCGGCAGGTTCGCCTCGATGAGGGCTCCGCGCACCCGGTTGTGCTCCTGGGTGCCGGGCTCCAGCGTCTTGAGCTGGCCGAACAGCACCTGGGTGAGCGCTCGGGTGTCGGCCGCCCGCCCCTGTGCCGTGGTGCGGGCCTCCGACTCGTTCTGGGGCGGCACCTGTTGAGGCGTCGTACTGGCCGGCACGTTCACGCCACCCCTTCGCGGTCGTTTCGCGGTGGATTACTCGCGGTGGATTACGCGGTCAACTACGGTCAACTCATCCGTCAAAAGCGGTCATAGCATCACAAGACATGTCCACTGTGTGCAAGCACCTGATAACGTCGTGTTGTCGTCGTGCGGTGTCCCGGTCCGGGCAGCGAAAAGCCCCGCACCATCGGGTGCGGGGCCAGGCCACCGGACCGCCGGAAGCGGCGTACGGCTCAGAACTCGTAGTCGGCGATCACCCATGTGGCGAACTCGCGCCACTGACCGGCGGCGGCCTGGTGGGCCGGGTGCTCGATGTACCGCTTCAGCGCGTCCTTGTCCGCGACCGCGGAGTTGATGGCGAAGTCGTAGGCGATGTCCCGGTCGGTGATGTTCCAGGCGCACTCCCAGAACTCCAGCTCCGGGACGATCCCGCCGAGCTCCTCGAACGCCTTCACGGCGTCGGCGACACGCGGCTCGTCGCGTCGCACGCCGTCGTCGAGCTTGAAGAGGACCAGGTGGCGGATCACGGCGGACTCCTAGTTCACGAGCTCGGTCATGAAGTCGCCGACACCCTGTGCGGCGCTCGAAATGCCCTCGAACCCTACCTGGACGAGGTCGGCGGCACGCGCGGGGGAGTTGATGATCGTGTACAGCACGAAGACGACGACCACGTACAGCGTGATCTTCTTGGCCTGCACCATCGACCCGGTCTCCCCGTCTCGCCGCTGCGATCGCTGTGCCCTGCGATCCCCGTCCCACCCCCTGGGCGGTCGGGTGAGTCTAACCGAGGCCCCGAGCCCGGGGACCGGCGGCGATGACTGCCTCAGGATCACCGGGTGACCGCCGGCATCCGGGACGACGGCAAGCCGGACCAGTGGCACGTCGAGCGGAAAACCCGTGCCGAAGTGACCGAAGCGGTCGCGAGCCGGAGCGACATTGCGACGCCCAGACCACCTCGACGGCAACGTCGACTCCACCGTCTGCCGGGCCCGCCAGCACGCCGGCGCGGCGGCGGACAGCACATTCACAACAGGCCTTAGCGCGGGACATCCATGTGGAGACGGACAGTCGTGCCCTCATGAGGAGTGGAGCGGATCTCGACCAGGTCGCAGAGCTGGTGCGCGAGCCAGAGGCCGCGACCACCGATCTGGTCCGCGGTGGGTCGCACGCGCCCCGCCATGATGTCGGAGATGTACCCGGCGTCGCGGAACTCGCACAGGAACGTCGCGTCTTGGGTCCAGGTGCGCAGTGTCCCTTGGCCCCCGCCGTGGCGGATGCTGTTGGTCGCTATCTCCGTGACGGCCACGGCCAGCTTGGCCAGCCCTTCCTGCGGGACGCCCGCGTCGGAGGCGCACTGTGTCGTCTTCGAGCGGACGGCGGCGAGGTCGTCGTGTGTGTAGATCATCTCCTGGTACGGATCGCACGGGGCGGCCAGAGCCTCGAACGGATACACGTCTGCGGCCAGGTAACTCGCGTTGCGCACATGGTGCCCGTCCCGGCGGATCAGCGGGTGGCAGTCGGACAGCGATCGCAGGGCGGACTCGTCCTCGTCAGAGGCGTCGTAAGGGCACAGCATCGACCACGTTGCGCTGTGTGCGAAGGCCCGGTTGATAAGCCACTCATGATGGCGCAGCTCCGAGAGGTGCGCCGCGTTGCGCGCCTTTCGCCAGGCAGTCTCACCGATGCCCCGCACCGGCCTGCCGTCCCCGCTCCGTTCCGCCATCCAGGCGGCCCAGGCGGCGATGTGCCGGCCCGGATTAGGTCCAGCCGTCGCGGTGTCGACAAAGGTGACAGCCGGCTCCTTGGCCAGCTCGTGGCGCAGAAGTGAGGCCTTGTCCGGGGGTACGGCGACGACCACCGTCTCCTCCCCTTCCAGCGCCTCGCGGATGAAGCCGAGGGCACCATCGAGGAACTGGGCGTCACCCCTATAGGGGTAGAGCTCGTGGCGAAAGGCCCCGGCGTCGTCGGACGGTTCGAGGATCGTACTCACGCGGCCATCACCACCGGAACGCCATCAGTGGCGTAGCCCGCGAGCTCCCAGCACAGACGCACGAGCTCGTTCGCGCCCTCCACCCGGATTCGCCCGTCCGGCACGTGACGAGCCGCGTCGACGAGCGCGTGCATGCCGGCGGCATCAATCATCGCGAGCTTCTCGAACTCGAGCGTCACGGCTGGCGCACTCCGCATCGCAGCGCGTAGGGCGGCGTTGAACGCCGACGCGCCTTGCGAGTCGATCACTCCGTCCACGCTCCACCTGCCGGTGCCCGTACTGAACATCCGAAAGGTCGGACGCTCTGCACGCATGCCCACCTCATGCGGATGCACACTGGCCACATGTTCCAGCGTAAGCGCATCCCACTGTGATCGTCTGAAGGCGCACACCACGATGGCGCCGGTCTCCGAGGCGAACTCGTCGAGCTCCAGCTCCTGAGCCAGCAGCTCGTCGGCCGCTCCGGGAGCCGTCGCAGGCACCCGCTCGGTGAGCACACGCACCGACCGAAAGCCCTCGTGAGCAGCGGTTCGGGCTTCCCGCCGCACCGCGGACAAAAGGGAGGCGCTGTCCACCCCACCCGGGAAGTCGAGAAGCACAGCCGTTTCCGGGAGAAGACCGGTGCCCGCCGTGCCGCCCTGGGCGCCCAAGGGGCCCACAACAACGATCTTGTCTCCGTACAGCGCTCCGTCGGCAGCGTAGGCCCGCGCGTCCTCGGCGAAGGAGGCGTACCGGTCGGTAAGGCAGCACACGTGATCACCCAGCTCGACCTCGTCCAACGAGACCAACGCCCGCGCCGCTCTCACGCCGCCCCCTTCAAGCCGTCGTCCGACACTGTTCAGCACAATACTGCGCCCGACGGTAGGGCCGGTCCGAGAGGGAAGCCGCGCGCAAGGCGCTACTCAAAGGGACACGAGACCCCGTGGTGGGGTGAGCACGAACCCCGGCCCGACCGAGTGGTCGCCGAGCAGTGGCACGGACTGGCCACCAGCTGTGGCAAGACCCGCGAGTCCAGCCCGCCATCGACGACGTCGTTGCCCTCTTGGCCCTCGAGACGTTCGTCGGCTGTTCCGCCGTTGCACGCTGGGTCCTGGGGAACCCGACCGAGACGCAAACCGGGACGGAGACGACCGCAGGGTCCGACTCAGAGAGTCGGACCCTGCGGTCTACCAGCGGTAGCGGAGGGATTTGAACCCTCGGTGACTTGCGCCACACTCGCTTTCGAGGCGAGCTCCTTCGGCCGCTCGGACACGCTACCGAGAGAGAGCTTAGCCCAAAGGTGCCGCTACGAAGAAATCCATGGTCACCGCCCGCGGAAGAACCGGGTGAGGAGCGCCGCGCACTCCTCCTCCAGCACCCCGTGGACCACTTCGGGCCGGTGGTTGAGCCGGCGGTCCCGCACGAGGTCCCACAGCGAACCGACCGCGCCCGCCTTCTCGTCCCGCGCGCCGAACACCAGCCGGTCCACCCGCGACTGCTGGAGCGCGCCCGCGCACATCACGCACGGCTCCAGCGTCACGACCAGCGTGCAGCCCGTCAGCCGCCACTGCCCGAACGCCTCGGCCGCCCGGCGCAGCGCCAGCACCTCGGCGTGCGCGGTCGGATCGCCCGTCACCTCGCGCTCGTTGTGACCGGTGGCGAGCACCGTGCCGTCCGGGGACAGCACGACCGCGCCGACCGGCACGTCGCCGGCCCGCGCGGCCCGCTCCGCCTCCGCGATCGCGCGGAGCATGGGCGCCCGCCACGGCTCCCGGACGGGATCGGTCGCGGCGGGTGTGGATGATGGTGCCGGACGCACTAGCGGACGGCCTCCAGGACCTCCGCGGCGCCGAGCGCGTCCGCGATCTCGGAGAGCGCGTCGGTCTGAAGCGCCAGCAGTTCCTTCTCGGACAGGCCGAGGTCGTCCAGGACCAGCCGGTCGCCGACCGGCTCCGCGGGCACGGCCTCCGCCGCCACCGCCGATTCCTCCTCGTCGTCGTCCTCGGCGGGCTCCCCGTCCTCGGTGCCGTCGAGGTCCAGCGCGTCCAGGTCGGGGCCGTCGTCCTCCTGGTCGTCTCCCAGCAGTTCCTTGGTGAGGATCTCCCCGTACGAGGAGCGGGCGGCGGCCGCTCCGTCGGAGACGTAGATGCGAGGGTCGTCCTCACCCTCCACGCGGACGATGCCGAACCATGCGTCCTCCTGCTCGATATAGACGATCACTGTGTCGTCGTCCACCGAGGCATCACGGGCCAGCTCGGTCAGATCCGACAAGGTCTCCACATCGTCGAGCTCTGTGTCGCTCGCTTCCCACCCGTCTTCGGTGCGCGCGAGCAGTGCGGCGAAGTACACCGTGACTCTCCCACTGATCAGAGGTGTGACGATCGGGCGGCACGCTCCTTGAATGCCCCGCCCACTCGGCATCGTGGCAGACGCGGGGCCCTCAGGAGAGGTGTTCCGCTCTTGCGTCGTGCACCAGTCTGAGTCCGATGCCCGGTCCGTGTCACCAAGCGAACCACCAGTGTCCGGGTGGTTCACCAGCGGAACGTACGCATACGCATCTGCTGACGCATCCGGGCGGCCCTCGCCCGGCGCGGCTGGACGCGGTCGCGCAGCGCCTTCGCCTCGTTCAGTTCGCGCAGGAACTGGGCGCGCCGCCGCCTGCGCTCGGCGTCGCCGTCCAGGCGGTCCTGCGCCCGGCCGTCCTGCTTCCGTTCCGGCTCTTCCGGGTCCGGCATCGCGACCACCCCCACGCTGGGTCCGTCCACCCCACCTTCCCTCCGCGGCGGGGGTTGATGCCAGTGCGGGCTACTGTTGAGGGCATGCGGATCCACGTCGTCGACCACCCGCTGGTGGCGCACAAACTCACCACTCTGCGCGACAGGCGCACCGACTCCCCGACCTTCCGGCGGCTCGCCGACGAGCTGGTCACCCTGCTCGCGTACGAGGCCACCCGGGACGTGCGCACCGAGCAGGTCGACATCGAGACCCCGGTGACCCGGACGACCGGGGTGAAGCTGTCGAGCCCGAAGCCGCTGGTCGTGCCGATCCTGCGGGCCGGTCTCGGCATGCTCGACGGCATGGTGCGGCTGCTGCCGACCGCCGAGGTGGGTTTCCTCGGGATGATCCGCAACGAGGAGACGCTGGAGGCGTCCACCTACGCCACCCGCATGCCGGAGGACCTCTCCGGGCGCCAGGTGTACGTGCTGGACCCGATGCTGGCCACGGGCGGCACGCTGGTCGCCGCGATCCGCGAGCTGATCAAGCGGGGCGCGGACGACGTGACGGCGGTCGTGCTGCTGGCGGCGCCCGAGGGCGTCGAGGTCATGGAGCGCGAGCTGGCGGGCACGCCGGTGACGGTCGTGACGGCCTCGGTCGATGAGCGGCTCAACGAGCACGGCTACATCGTCCCGGGCCTCGGCGACGCGGGTGACCGGATGTACGGCACCGCCGAGTAGCACCCGGCGGGACGCGGTCGCCGTCCGGCCGCGCGGGGCGGCCCCGCCGCGCGGGGCGGCCCCGCCGCGCGCGGCGGGGCGGTCGGGGTGCGCCGCTCAGCACTTCCCGGAGGGCGCGGGCGCCGGCTTGGCCAGGGCGGTCAGGGCGGCGGTCGCGTCCTTCGGTGCTGTCAGGCTCTTGAAGGCCGTACCGATGATCAGGTCCACGTCGGCCGTCGCGCGGGTGTCGGTCTTGACCGCCGCGCCCTTGAGCTGCGTGCGCAGCACGGGGACCGCGCTCTTGCCCGACGCGGTGCCGCCGAGCAGCATCCCGGCCCCGGGGACCTTCTTGTCGTACGCGGCCGGGGCGTTGCCCACCTTGCCAATGGCGAAGCCGCGCTTCTTCAGCTCGTCGGCGGTCGTCTTGGCGAGGCCCGCGCGGGGCGTCGCGTTGTAGACGTTCACCGTGATCTGCGCGGGCTTGAGCGGTACGTGGACGGCCGTTACGGCGTTCTTGCGGGGCTTGCAGCCGGGGCCGGCCGTGGTGCGTGCCCGGTCGTCGGCCCCGCCTCCGCCGAAGACGTCGATGAGCTGGAGCGTTCCCCAGCCGGCCAGTCCGAGGGCGACCACTGCGGCGAGCGCCGCGACCACGATCCGGCGACGGCGTCGCGGGCGGCGCATACGCGGGTAGGCGTTACCCGTAATGCGGTACTTTCCGCCCATGCCGGGGGGAGTGAGCATGCTCATGGGCGCAGCGTAATGCGGCCCGGTGACTATGCCTACTAAACGATCAGCGGAGGAGGGCCGGACGGGTGGGAAAGGGCCCGAAAGGCTGACATCGCCAGGCCATCGCCCGGTCGTCCGCTCAGTCGAGTTCGAGCACGCGGGCGTGGAGCACCTGGCGCTGCTGGAGGGCCGCGCGCACGGCGCGGTGCAGTCCGTCCTCGAGGTAGAGATCGCCCTGCCACTTCACGACGTGCGCGAAGAGGTCGCCGTAGAAGGTCGAGTCCTCGGCGAGGAGCGTCTCCAGATCCAGCTGGCCCTTGGTGGTCACGAGCTGATCGAGGCGGACCGGGCGCGGCGCCACATCCGCCCACTGCCGGGTGCTTTCCCGGCCGTGGTCGGGATACGGCCGCCCGTTACCGATGCGCTTGAAGATCACACGGAAAGCCTACCGGGCGAGTGGCTCCCGGCGCAGCCACGCGACGCGGGCGCGATGGGATCAGAAATCGCGCATACCGGGACAGGCCGGGGGTGCGGGGCCGGCAGCCGGCCCGGAGGTGGCCCGGACACGACGGCGCGCCGCGGGGGGTGTCCCCGCGGCGCGCCGTGGACGGACGGGCCGCCCGGTGGTCCGCCGGCCGTACGTCGGCCACGTCGGCCGGACGTCGGCCACGTCGGCCGGACGTCGGCCGGGTGGGTCCGGTCGCTGCTGTTACTCGGTCACGTCGTGGTCGTGGCCGTCGTGCAGGCCGCCGCCGCTGCCGGCGTCACCCTCGGTGGGGACGAACTCGACCGGCTTGCGCAGCGAGCTGAGGTCGTGGGTGTAGACACCCACGGCGTTGGCGATGACGTCGATGTTGGCGTCGAACGCCGTCATGTTGACGTTCTTGATGTCGTCGCACTTGGCGTGGTAGCACGCGTCGTACGCGACGCCCGCCGTGCCGCCGAACTTCTCCGCCTGCTTGGCCGTCTTCAGGCCCTCGGCGCCGGTGAAGGTGCCGCCGGACGGGATGCCGACCCCGATGAACGGCCCGTAGTCGGAGCGGCCGGTGAAGTCGGTGCCCTCGTGCGGGCGGCCCTGCTTGTCCATGAACTCGTTGATGTCGCGTTCGAGCTGGGCGGAGCCCGTGGGGCCGGCGGGCTCGCCGACGCCGTCGCTGTTGTCGCCGTCGTACACGAACAGGCCGTAGTTCGGCGACGCGATCATGTCGAAGTTCAGGTAGAGCTTGATCTCCTTGCGGTCGAGCTCGCTGAGGTTCTCGACGTAGTGCTCGGAGCCGAGCAGGCCGTTCTCCTCGGCCGACCACCAGGCGAAGCGCACCTTGTTGGTGGGCTTCTCCTTGGCCTTGGCGAGGTCGAGGGCGACCTCGAGCAGACCGGCGGAGCCGGAGCCGTTGTCGTTGATGCCGGGGCCGGCGGTGACGGAGTCGAGGTGCGAGCCGAGCATCACGGTGTTCGCGGCGTTGCCGCGGGCGGTCTCCGCGATGACGTTGTTGGTGGTCCGCTTCTCCTGGAGCTGGCGGATCTCGAAGTTCACCTCGACCGGGCCCTTGGCGAGGTCGGCGACGAGCTTCTCGCCGTCCGCCTGGGATATGCCACCCGTCGGTATCTTGCCGGCCTCGGGTCCGCCCAGCGTGCCGCCGACCGCGCCGGGGACGTTGTTGTAGACGATCGCGCCGGCCGCGCCCGCCGCGGCGGCCTGGGCCTGCTTGTCGGCGAAGGTGCAGCCGCCGCGCTTGATCAGGGCGATCTTGCCGGTGAAGGTGCCGGACGCGTAGTCGGCGGCCTCGCAGCCGGGCGTCGCGTCGTCCGCGGGGGCCGGCACGGCGGCGAGGCCGGCCTTGATCCCGCCCA
The DNA here is from genome assembly GCF_009739905.1 of Streptomyces ficellus. Lineage (NCBI taxonomy): Bacteria > Bacillati > Actinomycetota > Actinomycetes > Kitasatosporales > Streptomycetaceae > Streptomyces > Streptomyces ficellus. The sequence goes on from NZ_CP034279.1 coordinate 3,774,676, forward strand.
CGGGAGTCGACTTGGTGTACGTCATCGCCCCGATGGTGATGTCACGCGGCGACGGCGAGACGACGGCGAGCTTCTCCGCCTGCGTCTGGGTGTAGACGAACTCGAACTTCTGGTACGAGACCTGGTACCCGGCCTTCTTCAGCTGCTGGTACACGTACGCGGCCGAGGCGTCGTGCCCGAGCGAGCCGGCCGCGCGGTGACCGCCGGCCGAGTCGGCTATCTGCTGGAACTTCTGGAGGTGCTTGTAGGCGTCCTTGGCGGAGGCCTCACGGACCAGCTTCCTGGAGAGCTGGGCGGCGTCCTTGGCCGCCTCCTTGCCGGGGTCGTGCCGACCGGCGGAGGCGGGGGATGCGGAAGCCAGCAGGAGCGGGGTCGCGAGTGCGGCTGCGGCCAGGGTGGCCACGGCTCTGCGATGGGATGCGTTCACAGAGGTCCTTCCCGGTGCGAACGAGGTTGAAGGGAAGTTAGCGATCTCCCAGGCTTCTGTGAACAGATGTGCCACAACTCACTGGATATTCCGTACGATTGGCAACGGAACATGTCACTCCGCCGCCGAATTTCCCGTGTTCCGGCCCGCTTTGGAAGACTTGGGCTTCGCGCTGTCGGCGCTCTTGGCGCTCTTGGCGGTCGTGGCGGTCTTCGCGGCCTTGGCCGCCCGCTTCGTCTCCTGCTTGTACGCGCGGACCTTGGCCAGCGACTCCGGCCCGGTGATGTCGGCGGCCGAGCGGTACGCGCCCTCGTCGCCGTACGCCCCCGCCGCCTCCCGCCAGCCCGCGGGCCGCACGCCGTACTGCTTGCCCAGCAGCGCCAGGAAGATCTGCGCCTTCTGCCGGCCGAACCCGGGCAGGGCCAGGAGCCGGTCGAGCAGCTCCTTGCCGGACCCCGCGTCCGCCCAGACGGCGCTCGCGTCGCCGCCGTACTCGTCCACCAGGTACTGGCAGAGCTGCTGCACGCGCTTGGCCATCGAGCCGGGGTAGCGGTGCACGGCCGGCTTGGCGGACAACAGGGCGACGAAGGCCTCGGGGTCGTACGCCGCGATCCCGTGCGCGTCCAGGTCGTCGGAGCCCAGACGCCGGGCGATCGTGTACGGGCCGGAGAACGCCCACTCCATGGGGACCTGCTGGTCCAGGAGCATCCCCACGAGCGCGGCGAGCGGACTGCGGCCCAGCAGCTCGTCGGCCTCGGGTTGCTGGGCGAGGTGGATCGTGGTGGTCATGATTCGATCATCGCGCCGCTGACGACACCCCGCACGGCGGGGATGCCGTCCGGTGGGGGGCGTCAGCCGTGGAGGCGGGCCCTGCGGTGGGGCGGCCGGACGTGCCCGTCACCGGGTGGGCGGGGCGGCCGGACGTGCCCGTCAGCGGCGTGGGCGGGCGTGCGGCAAACGGCTGGGCGTCAGCGGCGGAGGCGGGCCGCGCGCATGCGGAGGTAGCGGGCTTCCGGTTCGCTGAGGGTGCGGGCGGCGGCGGCCTGGTACGCGGCCAGGGCGCCCTCCGTGTCGCCCGCCCTCTCCAGCAGGTGCGCGCGGACCGCGTCCAGCCGGTGGTGGCCCGCGAGGCGCGGTTCGAGCGCGGCGAGCTCGGCGAGGCCCGCCCCGGGTCCGTCCACCATGGCGACGGCCACCGCGCGGCTCAGCTCCGCCATGGGGTCGGGTTCCGCGGTGCGGCTCAGGAGCAGGTCGTACAGCGCCAGGATCTGCGGCCAGTCGGTGTCCTCCGCCCGCGCCGCCTCGTCGTGCAGCGCGGCGATCGCCGCCTGGATCTGGTACGCCCCGGCCGGCCCCTCCGCGAGGGCCTCCTCCACCAGGGCGGTGCCCTCGCGGATGGCGTCCGGGTCCCACCGGCCGCGGTCCTGCTCGTCGAGCGGGATCAGTTCGCCGTGCGGCCCGGTGCGCGCGGCACTACGCGCCTCGGTGAGCAGCATGAGCGCCAGCAGTCCCGTCACGGCGCCCTCGCGCGGCAGCAGGCGGCGCACCGCGCGGGTGAGGCGGATCGCCTCGCGGGCGAGCTCGGCGCGGTGCAGCGCGCGGCCGGAGGTCGCCGTATGGCCTTCGTTGAAGATCAGGTAGAGCACGTGGAGGACGGCGGCCAGCCGCTGGTCACGGTCCTGAGGCCCGGGCGGGCGGAAGGGCATGCCCCTGAGCTTCTGCTTGGCCCGGCTGATCCGCTGGGCCATCGTCGCCTCGGGGACCAGGTGCGCCCGGGCGATCTCGGCGGTCGTCAGGCCGCCCACCGCGCGCAGGGTGAGGGCGATCTGCGCGGCCGCCGTCAGCTCGGGGTGGCAGCACAGGAACAGCAGCGTGAGCGTGTCGTCCTCGGAGGGCGCCCGGCCCTCGCCGGGCGGCGGCGCGGTGAACGAGTCCCGTGGCGCGAGCGCCGCCTGCGCCTCCTCGCGCCTGCGCCGCGCCTCGTCCGACCGCAGCTGGTCCGTCAGCCGCCGCGACGCCACCCGGATGAGCCACCCGCGCGGATTGTCCGGGACCCCGGAGCCGGACCACTGCTGGGCGGCGGCGAGGAGGGCTTCCTGTACGGCGTCCTCGGCGGCGTCGAAGTGCCCGTACCGGCGTACGAGCGCGCCGAGGACCTGCGGCGCGTGGTGGCGCAGCAGGTCCTCGACGTGGTCGCTCACGGGACGTTCACGGGTTGCGGAGCTCCTCCTCGGCACCGGCGGCCTCCATGATCGGCCGGATGACGACCGGGTACTCGGGCGCTCCCTCGGGCTGCGGGCAGCGGGCGACGCGCGCCGCGATCTCGGTGACCCGTTCGAGGCTCTCGCACTCGAGCACCCAGTAGCCGGCCAGCAGCTCCTTGGTCTCCCCGTACGGGCCGTCCGTGATCACGGGCCGGCCGTCGTCGCCGAGGCCGACGAACCGGGTCCGGCGCGGCTCGGCGAGCCCCTGCCCGTCGATCATCTCGCCGCTCTCGGCGAGGTCGTTGTTGATCTCCTCCATGAAGGCGAACATCTTCCGGATGTCCTCCTCGCTCCACGCGGGGCTGCTCGGCGACGCCTTGCCGCTCATCGCGTCGTAGTCGGCCTGCGTGCCCTGGACCATCATCAGGTACTTCATGATGCCGCTCCTCGTTCGTTCCTCGCTGCCGTTCACAGGGGACGTCGGGGCCGACAACGCGTTCTCGACATCTTCCAGGCGCCGGATGACGACGGGTTCCGAGGCGGGCGCGGTGCGGCCGCGTCCTTTGGCCCTGTTTGTCGCCCGCCTGGCAGCCGGGAGGCACCCGATTGCAGGAAATCCACCGTCGTCACGCACCGAACCGGTCATACGATCATCGCCGGTCCAGGTCCTCTCCGCCTCCCGACCGTCCCTTACTCCTGACTCTGACCAAAGGGCTCCCGTGAAGATCCGCCGTTTGCTCGCGACGGCCGTCGCCGCCGCCGCGACCGCGCCCGCCGTGCTGTTCTGCGCCCCGCAGGCGTCCGCCGCGCCCACCTTCCCCGCCGCGCCCGTGTCCCCCGCATCGGTCCCGGTGGCGGGCGGTGCCCCGGCGGCGGGCAGCCCCGCCAAGCCCTCGCTCACGGAGCTGGAGAAGGCGGCGGCCGCCGCACAGCAGGCGTACGACGCGGCCGTCGCCGCGGAGGCGGCCGCGCTCGACGCGGTCGAGGCCGCGCTGTCGGACGAGGCGCCGCTCGCGGTGGCCGCCTCGACGGCGCTCAAGGAGGCCGAGACCGCCGCCACCGCGAAGGAGGCCGCCGAGAAGGCGCTCGCCGAGGCCGGGCAGCGCCTCGCGGACCTGCCGCAGACCGCCACGTCGGCGGACCGGGCGCAGGCGGAGAAGGACGTCGCCGACGCCAGGGCCGCCGTGGCGGAAGCGGCACGCGCCAGGACGGCCGCCGACGCCCGTGCGAAGGAGGCGGTCAAGGCGCGGGACGACGACCGGGTCGCCGCGTTGAAGCGCCTGCGCCTGGCGCGGGAGGACAGGAAGAAGACGCTCGCCGCGAAGGAGGCCGCCGACAAGGCGCTCGCCGACGCGCGCAAGGAGTCCGAGGCGGGCGCCTGCGTCCCCGAGGACCGGCTCACGGTCGTCGCCACCGGGCTGCCCGCGAAGGTCACCGCCGGTACGTCGGTCGACTTCACCGTCAGGGTCACCAACGGCACCGGCCGCACCCTGGACGAGGTCTGGCCGTACGTGAAGGTCGAGGTCGCCGACGACCTGCTGGACGTCGAGTGGTCCACGGCCGGCTCACCGGACTGGCAGGACGCGGACGCCGACCACTACGCGGGCGCCGTCGAGGAGTTGCGGCCCGGCGCCCACGCCGACGTCAGGCTGCGTCTGAAGGCCGACGCCGCCATCCCGGCCGGCGCAGGGGTGGCCTCCATCGCGGCCGACTACGTCAACGACGACCAGTCGTGCGGCGGGACGCCGGAGTTCCTCGAGTACGCCTTCGACGTCGTCGCCGCGGCCGCGGTGCCCGCCCCGGGCCCGACCGCCACGCCCGCCCCGGGGGCCCGGGCGCAGGCATCGACGTCGACCACTCCGGTCACCACCGCCTCCCCCGCCGCGGCCGCCCCGCTCGGCACCCTCGCCGACACGGGCACCGCCTCCGCCGTACCGCGGATCGCCCTGGCGGCCTCCGCGGCGGTGGCCCTGGGGACCGGCGCGGTGCTGACCGCGAGCCGCCGCAGGGCGCGTACCGACGACTGACGCCGCACTCGGGAAAGCGGTGCTGGGACGATGTGCGCATGAGCCCCACCGAAGACGACCAGCTCGAAGCGACCCGCCGCGAACTGCTGGCCCTGGCCGCCCGCCACCCGGACGACGCCCTGGTGAACTACCGCGCGGCCTGCGTCCACGACCGGCTGGGCCTGGAGGCCGAGGCGGTCCCCTTCTACGAGCGCTGCCTCTCGGCCCCCGGCCTCCCGGACGACGACCGCCGGGGCGCCCTCCTCGGCCTGGGCAGCACCTACCGCGTGCTCGGCCGGCACGCCCGCGCCGTGGAGACCCTCCGCCGCGGCGTGTCCGCGTACCCGGACGACGGCGCCCTGCGAACCTTCCTCGCCATGGCCCTCTACAACACGGGCGCCCACCACGAGGCCATGAGCATCCTCCTGAACCTCCTCGCCACCACGAGCCACGACCCGTCCGTCCAGCAGTACCGCCGCGCCATCACCCTGTACGCCGGGGACCTCGACGCCTCGGTCTGACGTCCCGGGGCACGGCCCGTACGACACCCCGACGAACGCTGCGTCCGCCTGGACGCGCACGCGTACTCCCCAACCGCACCCGCATCCATCTGCGCACCCAAGTCGAACCCGGCGTCCAGGACCAGGACGACGACGCCTGAGCACGTCTTTCCACGTGTTCGTCTGGGGGTTCGGGGAAGGACGGGGGTGTTCTGAACTGCGGCGGAGTAGGTCATCCGACGGCTGGTGAACGGCGCTGGACGGCGACGAATGAGACCAGAATGGAGACCAGGGCGCCGGTCAAACTCGCTTGACGACGATCGATTCCGGAACCAGCTTCTCCAAGTCGTCCACGTCCGAGGTGAAGACGGTGACCTGCCCCTTCTGCTGTTGGGCGATGATGGCGAGCACCGCGTCGATCGCGTATTTGTGGCCGTGAAGCTTGGCTTCGGACAGGAGCCTGCGGGCGTGGCGCGCCTCGTCCTTCCCGATGTCGGCGACTTTGAGCCGAGAGAGTACCCAGTCCCAGCGCTGCTCCGTGGTCCTGCCGTCGTACGCCTCCACCAGCGTCATGGGGGACGTGACCACGTCGGCTTCGCCCCGCGCTGCGAGATCGAGCCAGGCGATCATCTTCCGGTCGCCACGCACGGCGAGGGACAGGGCCTCGCAGTCGAGTACGAAGACGCGCAGTGGCTGCTTCGCGTGCTCCCTGGCTCGTTTGGTCACGCGGCCTCTCCGGCGTCGTGGCCTCCGGCTGTGAGGCGACGCTGGTGCTCCGCGTCGAGATCTTCCAGCTCCGAGAGTGCTGCCGAGCGTTCGTCCTCGGTGACCGCGCCGTGTTCCTCCTGCAGCCAGTCGACCAGTTCCAGCAGCCGGTCCCGGTCACGCTTGAATCGCAGCGCTTCTGCGACGTACGCAGAAAGTCCCCGCTCGGCCGCCTCCGCGCGGATCTCGTCCAGGAGATCTTCGGGGATTGTCACCGTCACCTTCTTGGTTGCCATATAAGCAACCATACTCTTGGTGTGAATGCCCTTACCGGGTGCCGTGAGCCGTAAGGTACAGAGGCCATTGGCCAATCCATGAGCCTTGCCCATGCGTGATCGCCGGCTCATACCGCTTCACTCGGCCACCACGTGCCGTTCACTCTCCTCAGCGCATCCTGCGGCGGATGAGGGTGACTGCCCTCCACGAGGGTGAGCCTCCTGCCGTTGGCGGAACGACAGGAGGAGAGTCCATGTCCCTGCTGCCTTCGGCAGACGTCTTCAGGTCGATCGAGCTAAAGGTTCCGCAGCTGCTCCGTGGACAGTTGGTCTGTCCACATGCGTCCGGGGAGAGGTGTTCGGTCGGCGAGCACCTCACGCTCTCGGAGGCGAAGCAAGCGGCGGCGCGGGATGCAGCTGATGTTGTTGTGCGCGATGCGCTGTGGCGGTGCGTGGGGCGTGATGCCCGAAGCGACGTGCCGAACTTGGCTCAGCGCGGCCAGTTGCTCGCGTTGTACTTCGTCATCCCCTACCTGCGGAAATCGGCGGCGAGAGTCTCGAGAAGGCTCTGCGTCGATGTCGCAGAGGTGCGGTCAGCCGTGCTCGTTGGCGCGCTGTACGGGCTAGCCCTGGCTGGTGAAGCCGACGACGTCCGTGATGAGGTCGTCCGAGCCGCCAATGCGGCTGGCTGGGCGGTGGAGCGGGCTGATCCGGCCGAGCGCACGACGGATCCACAAAGCCTTGTCGACCGTGCGGGCCTTCTTGATGACGGCTACTCGCCCATCCGTAAGGAGTCGGACATCCAGGCGGTCGGCGAGGTGGGCTCCTTGTTGGGGGAGCGCATCAGCGGCGAACGGATGGGCGCTACCTTGCACCGCCTCGGGCTCTTGGGGGCGTTCCTCGCCTCTGGTTCGGGTCAGGTGTCCGAGGGCGAGTCCGACGAACGTGACGTACCGCAGGAGGAAGCCGAGTGAACCCGAGCGCAAGGCGACTGTCGCAGTGGCTGGGCGAGCCGATGCCCCTACGCGAGGTGGCAGCTCTCCTCGGGGTCGACGCAGAGAAGGCGCGCGGACTTGTGAGGGCGGGCCGCTTCCCCTGTCGTGTCACGAAGGAGAAGGGAAAGTACGTGGTCCTTCCCGCCGATGTGTTGGTGGCCATGGGGCTCGATGATCCGATCGTGCGCATGGTTGACCTGCTGGCCGGAGCCGAGTTCGCGAGGCGATGGGACTGAGAGCCGGCCGCCGGCGGGCCGAGTGCGACATCGGAGGGCTGGGCCGACGCGAACGGCCCACCCTCCGGTCGGCGCGCGGCATGGACGGGCTGGTAGGGCACACACGCATGGTCGTTGATGGCGTGACCGTCATGCCTGTCGTACGCGGCTGTCCGGGGGGCGTTCGTGGGGGCAGGGGGCAGGGGGCAGGTCGGGGGCGCACGGCGGAGAGCGGCGCCGTCGGCGGCCAGCTGAAGCGCGCCTCGCGCGCTGATGAGCGCATAACTGGGGGTGGTTCAACAGTTCAGCAAGAAGCCCAAAACCGCTCTCGGCGCCGGCGGGAGGGAACCGCGTGAATCCGTTCCCCGGCCGCACCGAACCCGGGCCCCGACGAGAAGCGAAGGAGCAAGACCATGTACGACTGCGAGGGATGTGGACCGTCCCGGCAGGGGTTGTTCTTCGGCTCCGGGATCGGAGAAGCGAAGTGGTGGTGCTGGCGCTGCCAGAGCGCCGATCAGAAGGAACTGATCCGCTACCTGGATGACCACGCCCGGGGCGTGCTCAGCCGCGACGCCGACGGCGTGCACTGGCCCTATGGCCCGAACATCTACGTCCAGATGCGCGCGGACCTATTGGACTGGGCCGACCGGCACGATCTCAAGAACGGCAACACGGGGTGTTCGTCCAGGCTCCACTGGCTCGACAGGGGCCGCTGCGCCAAGAGGGAATGCCAAGGCAGGCCGGAGTTCTACGACCACACGACCACGTGGCTTTCGCGGACGACCGGCAAGCCCGCTCTGGTCTTCAACCAGCCCTACAGGCAGGTGGACCCGGCCGAGGTTTGGGATGCCATCAGCGAGTACCCGTCTCTCACGGCCGAGGTCGGGCCGGAGAGCTGGTACGGCGCAGGGACCAGCGGTGTCTACATCTGGAATGACGGCAACCGTTCCATGGCTGTTCGGTCGTCCCGATGACCGCCCGTCGGAGTGAGTGACTATCACGGCTGCAAGACGCGAAGGTTCGGGACGGCCGGCTGCATGATGCCCTGCACACGGTCGTCATCGTGCTCAGGCCGCTAGGTGCCCCGGCCCCGTCGTCGATACAGGTCACGGGTTGGGGGCCGGGCACCTCCTCGAGCATGCGGGCGCGCCACCTCCACGTGCCGGACGCCACGCTTAAGGATGTGGCCCGGAAGATCGCCGATGCCATCTGGGGAGCCCCGAAAGCACCCGCTGCGGACAACAACCAGGACGACGAAGGCTGAGACACGTCGAAGGGCCCCACCGCGAACGGTGGGGCCCTTCGACAACGTGCCCGGTGAGGCACTGGCGGAGGATACGAGATTCGAACTCGTGAGGGGTTGCCCCCAACACGCTTTCCAAGCGTGCGCCCTAGGCCTCTAGGCGAATCCTCCGCCGCAAACAATACAAGACGTTGAGGAGTGCTCGCGAACCCGTTCCCGGGGCCGGCGTCCCGAGGTGTTCGGGGTGGCCGGGGGGCGGTCCGCGAGGGGGCGGGGATCGGGTAGGCTGGGCGCAGCCCCTCACGTGGCGCTATCTGACTGAACTCCCCCAGGGCCGGAAGGCAGCAAGGGTAGGTCGGCTCTGGCGGGTGCGTGAGGGGCGCTTGCGTTGCGGGGCGGGGGTTCCGGTGGGCCGGGTCGATTGTCGGTGGGGCCCGATATCGTCGTAAGGGTGTCGTCCCTTGCGCTGTACCGCCGCTATCGCCCCGAGTCCTTCGCCGAGGTCATCGGGCAGGAGCATGTCACCGACCCGTTGCAGCAGGCCCTGCGGAACAACCGGGTCAATCACGCGTACCTGTTCAGCGGGCCGCGCGGGTGCGGGAAGACGACCAGCGCGCGGATCCTGGCCCGCTGTCTGAACTGTGAGCAAGGTCCCACACCCACCCCCTGCGGCGAGTGCCAGTCGTGTCAGGACCTGGCGAGGAACGGGCCGGGGTCGATCGACGTCATCGAGATCGACGCGGCTTCGCACGGTGGCGTGGACGACGCCCGTGACCTGCGGGAGAAGGCCTTCTTCGGGCCGGCGAGCAGCCGGTACAAGATCTACATCATCGACGAGGCGCACATGGTCACCTCGGCGGGGTTCAACGCCCTGCTGAAGGTGGTCGAGGAGCCGCCGGAGCACCTGAAGTTCATCTTCGCGACGACCGAGCCCGAGAAGGTCATCGGGACCATCCGGTCGCGTACGCACCACTACCCGTTCCGGCTGGTGCCGCCCGGCACGTTGCGCGAGTACCTGGGCGAGGTGTGCGGCAAGGAACAGATCCCCGTCGAGGACGGGGTGCTGCCGCTCGTCGTGCGCGCGGGCGCCGGTTCGGTGCGTGACTCGATGTCCGTCATGGACCAGCTGCTGGCCGGCGCCGCCGAGGACGGTGTGACATACGCCATGGCCACCGCGCTCCTCGGGTACACGGACGGCTCGCTGCTGGACTCCGTGGTGGACTCCTTCGCCTCCGGGGACGGGGCCGCCGCGTTCGAGGTCGTCGACCGGGTCATCGAGGGCGGCAACGACCCGCGGCGCTTCGTGGCCGACCTGCTGGAGCGGCTGCGGGACCTGGTGATCCTGGCCGCGGTGCCGGACGCCGCCGAGAAGGGGCTCTTCGACGCGCCCGCCGACGTGGTCGAGCGGATGCAGGCGCAGGCGTCGGTGTTCGGGGCGGCCGAGCTGAGCCGGGCCGCCGACATCGTCAACACCGGGCTGACTGAGATGCGCGGGGCGACCTCGCCGCGGCTCCAGCTGGAGCTGATCTGCGCGCGCGTGCTGCTGCCCGCCGCGTTCACCGACGAGCGGTCGCTGCTGGCCCGGCTGGACCGGCTGGAGCGCGGCTCGGCGGTCCAGGGCGCCGCCTTCCAGGCGACGGGTCCCGGGCCCGCCATGGGGTACGTGCCGGGGCCCGAGGCACACGTCCAGATGCCGCCGTCCGTCGCGCCGGGCGGCGGGCCCGCCGCTGCCCGTGCCGCGGTACGGGGACCGGGCGAGGCCCCCGCCCCGGCGCCCGAGTCCGGCCCGCAGGTGCCCGCGCCCGCGTACGCGGAGCCCACCGCGCCCCCTGCACCGCCCGCGCCCCCGGCACCACCCGCCTCGCCCGAGCCCGCCGCCGCGCCCGCCGCGCCCGCCGCGTCCCGGCCCGGGGCGTGGCCCTCCGCCGCCGCGCCCGGGGCCCAGGAGTCCGGTGGCCGGCCCGGCGCCTGGCCCACCGCGTCCCCCCGGCCCGCCGCCCCGGCGGCCGGACCGTCGGCGCCCGTGCCGTCAGCACCTGCGCCCCAGGCCGCGCCCTCCGCGCCCGCCGCCCCGGCGGCCGGTCCCGGTATGGCACAGGGCGCCGGCCAGGTGCGGAACATGTGGCCGGACATCCTGGAGGCGGTCAAGAACCGCCGCCGCTTCACCTGGATCCTGCTCAGCCAGAACGCGCAGGTCGCCGGCTTCGACGGCACGACCCTCCAGGTGGGCTTCCTCAACGCGGGCGCCCGGGACAACTTCGCGAGCAGCGGCAGCGAGGACGTCCTGCGGCAGGCCCTCGCCGAGCAGTTCAACGTCCAGTGGAAGATCGAGGCGATCGTCGACCCCTCGGGCGGCTCCGCACCCCCGCCGGCACCCGGCGGCGGGGGCATGGGCGGGGGTTACGGCGGCGGCTTCGGTGGCACCGGCGGTCCCGGCGGCACCGGAGGCACCGGGGGTTACGGTGGCGGAGGCCGCCCGCCCCAGGCGCCCGCGCCGCAGGCCGCGCCCCGGCCGGCACAGCAGTCCCCGCAGGAACCGCAGGCGCGGTCGTCCCCGTCCGCCCCCGCGCCGGGCTCGGGCCCGGGTGCGGGCTCCGCGCCGGAGCCTCGGCCCCCGGCGGCCCGGCAGCCGGTCCGGCCCGAGGACGACATGCCCGAGGACGACGACCCCGACCTCGTCGACTCCGCCCTCTCCGGCCACGACCTGATCGTGCGCGAGCTCGGGGCGACGGTGGTGGAGGAATATACGAACGAGTAGTGGGGGCGGCCTCGGTGGCCCGCACAAAGATCGCCCCGCTCCGCGGGCTACCCTGACTGGCGTGAAGGTCCTCGTCATCGGCGGCGGCGCCCGCGAACACGCCCTGTGCCGCTCTCTCTCCCTCGATCCCGACGTCACCGCTCTGCACTGCGCGCCCGGCAACGCCGGAATCGCCGAGGTCGCCGAGCTGCACCCGGTCGACGCCCTCGACGGGGCGGCCGTGGCCCGCCTCGCCACTCGGCTGGAGGCCGGCCTGGTCGTCGTCGGCCCCGAGGCCCCGCTCGTCGCCGGTGTCGCCGACGCCGTGCGGGCGGCCGGCATCCCCTGCTTCGGCCCCTCCCGGGAGGCCGCCGTACTGGAGGGCTCCAAGGCGTTCGCCAAGGACGTGATGGCCGCCGCCGGCGTCCCCACCGCCCGGTCGTACGTCTGCACCACCCACGACGAGATCGACGCGGCTCTCGACGCCTTCGGCGCCCCGTACGTCGTCAAGGACGACGGCCTCGCGGCCGGCAAGGGCGTCGTCGTCACCGCCGACGTCGAGCAGGCCCGCGCCCACGCCCGCTCCTGCGACCGCGTGGTCATCGAGGAGTACCTGGACGGCCCCGAGGTCTCCCTCTTCGCGATCACCGACGGCACGACCGTGCTGCCACTGACGCCCGCGCAGGACTTCAAGCGCGCCCTCGACGACGACGAGGGCCCCAACACCGGCGGCATGGGCGCGTACTCGCCGCTCCCGTGGGCCGACCCGAAGCTGGTCGACGAGGTCATGGCGAGCGTCCTGCAGCCCACGGTCGACGAGCTGCGCCGCCGCGGCACGCCCTTCCAGGGCCTGCTGTACGCGGGGCTCGCGATCACCTCGCGCGGGGTGCGGGTCATCGAGTTCAACGCCCGCTTCGGCGACCCGGAGACCCAGGTCGTCCTCGCCCGCCTCCGGACCCCGCTGGCCCGGGTCCTGCTGCACGCCGCCAACGGCACCCTCGACAGCGAGCCGCCGCTGACCTGGCGCGACGACGCCGCGGTCACCGTGGTCGTCGCCTCGCACAACTACCCGGGCACGCCGCGCACCGGCGACCCGATCGAGGGCCTGGAGGAGGTGGCGGCGAAGGACGCGCCCCACGCGTACGTCCTGCACGCCGGGACCCGGCGGGACGGCGACGCGGTCGTCAGCGCCGGCGGGCGGGTCCTGTCCGTCACCGCGACCGGCAAGGACCTCGCCCAGGCCCGGGAGCGGGCGTACGCCGCGGTCGGACGCATCCGGCTCGACGGTTCCCAGCACCGTACGGACATCGCGCGCAAGGCCGCCGGGGAGTGAGACCGCTCGGACGCTGAACCGTCCGCACCTTTACCCAAAGCCATTCCATCGAGTGACGGCTGGCCCATCCGGATGACGCCCGCCGGTGCCCCAACTAGGGTGCCGCGCAAGCGTTCCGGCACTTGGCCCACCGGCATTGCGATGTCAGTGGCGGGTGCCACAGTGGGGGAGTGACCAACACCGCCGCGAGGCAGTCCGCCGCAGGGCAGAAGGGGGTGACGTACGGCCGTGTCCGATTCCGGTGCTCGTCTCGGGATGGGTGAGGAGCGGGGTGCGCGGGGTGCGCACGCCCGGGCCCTGGCGCTGCTGCGGGTGCGCAGCAGGGCGCTGGCCGTGGCGCTGCTGCCCGCCGCCCTCGCCGTGGTGCTGCTGACCGGCGGTGTCACGGGCCGGTTGCCCGGCGCCGGCTGGGACACCGCCCGCTGGGTGGTGTCGCTGCTCGCGGTGGTGGTGCTGCTGGCCGCCGTCGCGGTCGCCGCCGTGATCGCGCGGGCCAGGCCCGCGCTGACCCCGACGGTCGAGATCCCCCGCGAGTCGGCCCCCGACCTGTACCGGATGGTGCAGGACCTGGCGGGGCGGCTGGACGTGCCGGCGCCCTCGGCGATAGCGCTCACCCCGGACTGCGACAGCTGGCTGGAGGACCGTACGCACCCGGCACACGGCGGGCCGGCCGCCCGGGGCGGGCAGCGTGCCGGCACGCCGCCCGTCCTGGTCATAGGGTCACCGTTCCTGTGGTGGATGCGGGTGGCCGAGCTGCGGGCGGTGCTGGCTCCCGTGGTGGCCGGCACGGGCCCGTCCGCCCACCCCGACATAGCCGCGGCCCGCCGTTTCGTCCGGGGCCTGGACGCCGCCGTCGCGGTGGCCGACCGGCCGGGGCTCGATCCGGTGCGGCGCCTGGGAGCGCGGTTCGTCGGCTCGGTGGTGCGGGTGCTGCTGCGCGGCTGCCGGACGCACGCCGCCGAGATGGAGCGGGGCGTGGCGGCGGCCGCCTCGGAGCGCGCACAGGATGTGGACTACGGCGCGCGGATCGTCGCCCAGGAGCAGGTGGGGCTGGCGTACGCGGGCTGGGACCGGCTGCTGACCCGGGTGGCCCTGCCCGCCTGGCGCATGGGCCGCTGGCCCTCCCGGCTGGACGCGGGCGTGGTCTCCGCGCTCACCGAACTGTCGCGGCGCGACCGGCTGGCGGAAGGGTTCACCTCCCGGCTGGGCGAGCGTCCGGCGTGCGACCTGCTCGAAGAGCCCGGACTGGTCGACGAGGCCACCTCGCTGCTCGCCGCCCGCCTCTTCCACGGCGGGCCCGCCGAGGTGGGCCCCGACTGGGCCCCGGTGGACTGGCAGCAGTACCCGGACGAGGTCGTCGACCGGAAGTGGCGTACGGAGGCGGCCCGGCTGCACCGGGTCCTGGACCGGCTCGGAGTCGACCGGGACGCGGAGGCGACGCTGGCGCGGGTGGTGGACCACCTGGCGACCACCAGGACCGGCGAGGCGCTCGCCGCGGCGATCACCGCCGAGATCTCCCGCGAGGCGACCACCCCGGCGTCCGCGTCCGCCGCAGCGCCCGAGCCGGGCACGGCACCCGCGCCCGGCGCGTACCCCGGTGCCCCCGGCCGCCCCGCCGAGCCGGACGACCCCGCCGCCCACCCCGCGAGCCCCGACCGCCCCGCGCAGCCCTCGCCCCAGCCCTCTCATCCACCGCATCCGCTCCACGCACCGCACCCCTCACCCCTCCCAGGCAACCGACCGGATGACCGACCGGATGACCGACCGGATGACCGACCGGATGACCGACCGGGTGGCGAGAACACGCCCCTCGACTCCCCGGCCGCTCCCGCACCACCACCACCACCGCCACCACCGCCGCCGATATCCGTCCCGGGCGACCTGGACCACGCCGCGTGGGGCCCCGGCGGGGACGCGCTGCCGTTGTTCCCGCTGCAGCCGCCGCGCAGCGGCCGGGAGCTGCTGGCCGATCATGTGACCGCCATGGTGTGCTGCGCCGCCGTCGACACCGCCGGTGCCGTACCGGGCCTGGACTGGCTCGACGGGCCCACGCTCCTCGTCGGGGGCAAGCGCCATCCCGACCTCGCCGGGCGGGTGCTGAGCCTGATAGAGGACGCCGATCCCGAGCCCCTGCGCTCCTGGCTGGTGACCGTGGGCGTGCGACCGGAGAAACCCGTCCGGCTGGTATGACCGCCGTACGCCCGACGTACGACCGACGTACGACCGGCGCACCCAAAGTGGAATGCCACGGTCCGTTCCCGCCAATTAACGACGAACGGTGACGGAGTGCGTGCGTTATGTGATGTGCTGGAGACCGGCACTGACAGTCGCGGGGGAGTCGAGGGAGGGGCGCAGCATGGGGGCGGAACAGAATCGGCGGTGGGAGTCGGGAGCCCTCGCCCACGCCGTCTCGGACCCCTTCGGCCAGGGGCCGCTGCCCTGGCTGCGGGGCAGTGAGCAGTACATCGGCGACACCGGCCAGGTCGTCCCCTGGTACGCCGACCCGGCGCTGGCGCGCGGTGGCCACGGCGGGCCGCGCTCCGCCGACGACGTACGGCGGCAGATCAAGGGCTTCTCCTCGGCCGGCGCGGTCGCCCCGGGCGAGGCGATCGACTTCCACATCACCGTGGACCCGCCCCAGCAGTTCTCGGTCGACATCTATCGGATCGGTCACTACGCGGGCGACGGCGCCGCGAAGATCACCACCAGTCCGCGCCTGTCCGGCATCGTCCAGCCACCCCCGCTCACCGCCGAGCGCACCGTCTCCTGCCACCACTGGTGGCTCTCCTGGCGGCTCCAGGTCCCCTCCTACTGGGCGGTCGGGGCGTACGTGGCGGTGCTGACCACCCTCGACGGCCACCGCTCGCACATCCCCTTCACCGTCCGGGACGGCCACCCCGCCGATCTGCTCCTGCTGCTCCCCGACATCACCTGGCAGGCGTACAACCTCTACCCGGAGGACGGCCGCACCGGCGCCAGCCTCTACCACGCGTGGGACGAGGAGGGCCGGCTGCTCGGCGAGGAGGAGGCCGCCACCACCGTCTCCTTCGACCGCCCCTTCGCGGGCGCCGGCCTGCCCCTCCACGTGGGCCACGCCTACGACTTCATCCGCTGGGCGGAGCGGTACGGCTACGACCTGGCCTACGCGGACGCCCGGGACCTGCACGCGGGCCGCGTCGACCCGTCGCAGTACCGGGGCCTGGTCTTCCCCGGGCACGACGAGTACTGGTCGGTGCCGATGCGCCGCACGGTGGAGCAGGCCCGCGACCAGGGCACCTCGCTGGTGTTCCTCTCCGCCAACACCATGTACTGGCAGGTCGAGCTGGCGGCCTCGCCCTCCGGCGTCCCCGACCGCCTCCTCACCTGCCGAAAACGCCGGGGCCCGGGCAAACCCGCCCTGTGGCGCGAGGTGGACCGTCCCGAGCAGCAACTGCTCGGCATCCAGTACGCCGGCCGGGTCCCCGAGCCGCACCCGATGGTGGTCCGCAACGCCGGGCACTGGCTCTGGGAGGCCACCGGCGCCGGCGAGGGCGACGAGCTGCCCGGCATGGTCGCGGGCGAGGCCGACCGGTACTTCCCGCGCACCGCCCTCCCCGAACACCGCCGGCGCATCCTGCTCGCCCACTCCCCCTACCGGGACGGCGACAACCACGTACGCCACCAGGAGACCTCCCTCTACCGTGCCCCCTCCGGCGCGCTCGTCTTCGCCTCGGGCACCTTCGCCTGGTCGCCCGCCCTGGACCGGCCGGGTCATGTCGACCTCCGTATCCAGCGCGCCACGGCCAACCTCCTGGACCGCATCTGCAAACGGGACTAGAACGCAAGCGGGCGTCCGCCGTCCCGGCCCGCGCCAAGATCCTTCCCGAGCATCCCGTGCGTTCCGCGAGACCCCTGGCCAAAGCCCGGCCCCGCATGCGGGAGAATCGGAGCCGATTGGACAGAACCACGGGGAGGAACCGTGTCCGGATTCGTCGAAAAGCCCGAGCCGCTTCAGGTGCCGGGCCTGGTGCATCTGCACACCGGCAAGGTGCGCGACCTGTACCAGAACGAGGCGGGCGACCTCGTGATGGTCGCCAGCGACCGCATGTCCGCCTACGACTGGGTGCTGCCCACCGAGATCCCCGACAAGGGCCGCGTCCTGACGCAGCTCTCGCTCTGGTGGTTCGACCGGCTCGCCGACCTCATCCCCAACCACGTCGTCTCCACCGAGCTCCCGGCCGGCGCCCCCGCCGACTGGGCGGGCCGCACCCTGATCTGCCGGTCCCTGCGCATGGTCCCGGTGGAGTGCGTGGCCCGCGGCTACCTCACCGGTTCCGGCCTCGTCGAGTACGACGAGTCCCGTACGGTCTGCGGCCTGGCCCTCCCCGAAGGCCTCACCGACGGCTCCGAACTCCCCGCGCCGATCTTCACGCCCGCCACCAAGGCGGCCGTCGGAGAGCACGACGAGAACGTGTCGTACGAGGAGGTCGCCCGCCAGGTCGGCGCGGAGACCGCCGCCCAGCTGCGCCAGTCGACCCTCGCGATCTACTCCCGCGCCCGGGACATCGCCCGGGATCGCGGGATCATCCTCGCCGACACCAAGTTCGAGTTCGGCCTCGACGAGCAGGGCCTGGTCCTCGCCGACGAGGTGCTGACGCCGGACTCCTCCCGCTTCTGGCCGGCCGGCGCCTGGGAGCCGGGCCGCGCGCAGCCCTCGTACGACAAGCAGTACGTGCGCGACTGGCTGACCTCGCCGGCCTCCGGCTGGGACCGCGCGAGTGAGCAGCCCCCGCCGCCCCTGCCGCAGCAGGTGGTGGAGGCGACCCGGGCGAAGTACCTGGAGGCGTACGAGCTGCTCACCGGCAACGCCTGGCAGTAGACGCACGAAGAAGCCCCCGGCCGACCGGCCGGGGGCTTCTTCCATGGAGCGGACGACGAGGCTCGAACTCGCGACCTCAACCTTGGCAAGGTTGCGCTCTACCAACTGAGCTACGTCCGCATGCGCCGTAGCGCGAGACCACTATACCCAACCTCGCTCGCGGGCGAGACGCGCCGCCGTATGACGGTTCTCGGCCCCCAGCTTCGAGGCGGCCGACGACAGGTAGTTGCGTACGGTCCCGGGCGACAACGACGCGCGCTCCGCGATCTCCGCGATCGGCGCCCCGTCCACGGCGAGCTCCAGGACCTCCGCCTCCCGGGCGGTCAGCGGCGAGTCGCCCGCGGAGATCGCGTCGGCGGCCAACTCGGGGTCGACATAACGGTTCCCGGCGTGGACGGCGCGGATGATCTCGGCGAGCCGCTGGGCGCTGACCGTCTTCGGTACGAAGCCCCGCACACCCGCCGCGAGGGCGCGTTTCAGGTGCCCGGGGCGCCCGTGCCCGGTCACGATCATGGTCCGGCATCCGGGCAGCTCGGAGCGCAGCGATGTGGCGACCTTCACACCGTCGGCGCCCGGCATCTGGAGGTCCAGCACCGCCACGTCCGGCCGGTGCGCCCGCGCCATGGCGAGCGCCTCGGGCCCGGACGCCGCCTCCGCGACGACCACGAGGTCGTCCTCCAGCCCGAGGAGCGCGGCCAGCGCGCCGCGTATCAAGTGCTCGTCGTCCGCCAGCAATAGGCGCACGGCCCCGGTCACCGCGCGGCCCCTTCCGTCACGGACAGCCCTTCGGTCACGGACAGCCCTTCGGTCACGGACGCCGCATCCGCCCCGCGCACCGCCCCCGCCACGGGCGCCCCCTCCGCGGCCGCCGCACCGGCAGGCACCCGTGCCGTCAGCCGGAACCGTCCGTCGCCGGTCCGGCCCGCCTCCAGGGTCCCGTCCAGCGCCGCGAGCCGCTCCCGCAGTCCGGCCAGCCCCGACCCGGGGCCGGACCCGGCGTCCGCCGCACCGGCATGGGACGCCGCACCGGCACGGGCGTCCGGTCCGGAGCCCAGAGCGCCGTCCGCGCCGTCGTTCTCGATCACCAGCACCGCGCATCCCTCCTCCGCGCGCACCGTGACCGTGCATGCGCGGGCGTCCCCGTGCCGGAGCACGTTCGTCGTGCCCTCCCGCACCACCCAGGCCAGCGCCGACTGCACCGGCAGCGCCAGTTTCACGTCCGGCGCCAGCACCGTGCAGGTGATCCCGGCGGCCGCCAGCACACTGCGGGCACCCTCCAGCTCCGTGTGCAGGTCCGCCTCCCGGTAGCCGCGCACCACGTCCCGCACCTCCCGCTGCGACTCCCGCGCGATCCGCTGCACCTCGGCCATCTGGTCCACCGCCGCCTCCGTACCGCCCCGCCGGGCCAGCTGGACGGCCAGCTCGCTCTTCAGGGCGATCACCGACAGGTTGCGGCCCATCACGTCGTGCAGGTCCCGCCCGAACCGCAGCCGCTCCTCCGCGACCGCGAGCCGTGCCTGGAGTTCCCGTGCCGCGTCCAGTTCCCACACCGCCCGCAGCAACCAGGCGGAGAACCCGCTGGTGCCGGCCAGGAACAGCCCTCCGATCAGGACGCCGACCGTGAAGCCGATCACCTCCGAACCCGACATCCCCAGCGCCAGGCAGACGACCGCGGTGCCCGCGACCGCCGACAGCACCAGGAGGAGCATGTGCCGTGTCTTCGACAGCCCCAGCACCACGCCGCCGATACCGAAGCCGAGCACCCCGACGACCATGGTCGCCGCGGTTTCCATCGTGTCCGGTCCGGTGAACCGGTACAACGCCAGCGCCCCGGTCGCGAGCAGGGCCGAGGCCGCGCCGTGCGCCACCATCAGCCGGTGCGGGCGGGCCCGCCGCCCCACGGTCCAGTCCAGCGCCCGGGAGGCGAGCACCCCGCCCATCACGGAGTGCCCGACCACCAGTAGGAACAGCCACCCTCCCAGCGGGGCCGCCGTGTGCCCCAGGACGCCGAGGCCGGTCGAGGCCACCTCGAGCAGCACGAACAGGTGGTACGACCAGCGGGTGTACAGCTCGACCTTCTCCGGGTTGCTCCGCCGGCTCCACCACCCGGTCAGCCTCATCTCCGTACCCCCGCCCCGCTTCAGGTCAGCGCCGTGTCAGCGCCGTGGTTCCCAGCGGAACCAGCGTTGCACAGCGAACACCGAGACCACCGTCCAGGCCAGCGCCGTCAGCGCCGCACCCGCCAGGTCCCCGCCGTCGCCCGCGCCGCCCAGCCAGCCGGCCCGCACGAGGGTCATCACGCCCGTCAGCGGCAGCAGCTCGCACATCGAGGCGACCTTGTCCGGGAGGATCTCCAGCGGCACGAACAGCCCCGACCCGACCGCCGAGATCAGGAACAGCGGCATCGTGGTGATCTGCGCGCTCTCCACGGTGCGGGTGACCGCCGCCGTCGCCCCGGCGAGCGCGATCAGCATCACGATCCCCAACAGCACCCCGCCGACGAGCAGTTCCGGCCGCTGCGGCGCCTTGACGTCGAGGAGCGCCACCCCCGCCACGACGATCAGCGCGCTCTGCGCCACCGCGAGGACGACCGCCGGCAGCGCGGTGCCGGTGAGGATCTCCCGGTCGGACGCCTCGCCCGTACGCAGCCGCTTGAGCACCAGCTCCTCGCGGCGCGACACGTACGCGGAGACGAGGTTGAGGTAGACGACGAGGATCAGCATCATCACGACGCCGCCGCTCAGCGCCGCCTCCAGGGCGCTCATCCCGGCCCGGCCGAGGTCGACCCGGTCGAGCGAGGAGCGCAGCACGCCCACCATCAGCAAGGGCATCAGCAGCGCCGTGAACAGGGCGTACTTGTTCCGTACGAGGAGCGTCAGCTCGGCCCGCCCCAGCGCGCCCATGCGCCCGGTCATCGTGGTCGCCACGTCACACACCCACCGTTTCGTTCCGCTCGTCCTGTGCGATCTCGAGGAAGGCCTCCTCCAGGGAGGCGGCCCGGGCGTCGAGGCCCTCGAGCCGTACGCCCGTCTCCCTGGCCCACAGCAGCAGTTCACCGAGCGCGTCCTGGAGGCCGTGCGTGCGGATCTCGACCCGCCGCCCGGTCGCGGCGGCCCGCAGGGTCAGCGGCAGCCGGCCGGCCGGTACCCCTTCGGGCAGGGAGAACCGGATGCGGGCGGGCCGCTCGGCGGTGACCTCGGCGGGCGTCCCGGCCGTCACGATCCGGCCCCGGTGCATGATGGCCAGCCGGTCGGCGAGCGCCTCGGCCTCCTCCAGGTAGTGCGTGGTGAGCAGCACGGTCGTTCCGGCGTCCCGCAGCCCGCGCACCAACTCCCAGGTGTCGCGCCGCCCTTCGGCGTCCAGTCCGGTCGACGGCTCGTCCAGGAACAGCACTTCGGGGCGGCCGAGCAGGGCCAGCGCCAGGTCGAGCCGCCGCTTCTCGCCGCCGGACAGCTGCTTGACGCGCACCCGGGACCGGCCGCCGAGGCCCACCATCTCCAGCGCCTCCCCGGCCGGCCGCGCGCCGGTGGTGCAGCCCGCCCACATCCGCACGGTCTCGGTGACGGTGAGGTCGGAGGGGAAGCCGCCCTCCTGGAGCATCACGCCGATCCGGGGCCGGACGGCGGAGCGTTCGGCGTACGGGTCGTGGCCGAGGACGCGTACGGTGCCGGCGCTCGGGCGGGCGAGGCCCTCCAGCAGCTCCACGGTGGAGGTCTTGCCCGCGCCGTTCGTGCCGAGCAGGGCGAAGATCTCGCCGGCGGCCACGGAGAAGGTGATCCCGGTCACGGCCTCGAACCCGCCGGCGTAGGTGCGCCGGACGTCCTCCGCCTCAATCACGTTGGTCATGCCTCAAGGCTTCCGCCGCCCAGGGGGCGGGGGCAGGCCGCGGTGTCACCGATCGGCGATGACAAATGTCATCGGGCGGGCGGCGAGGGCGGAGGCCGGTGGAGAAACGCCGAAGGCCCCGGTCGTGATGACCGGGGCCTTCATACTCTGAGCGGACGACGAGATTCGAACTCGCGACCCTCACCTTGGCAAGGTGATGCTCTACCAACTGAGCCACGTCCGCATTGCTCCCGACCGGCTCTCACCGGGCGGTGCGAACACCACTGTACCTGATCCACCGGAGTGGTCGGTACGTGATGCAGAGCGGGTGACAGGAATCGCACACTGCGCCTCCCCCCTGGAAGGGGGGTGTTCTACTACTGAACTACACCCGCACGCTCCGTGAGGTCCGGGGCCTTTCGGCCTCGCCCCTCGGCGTGATCCAGACTCTAGCGGATCACCTGGGGTGTCGCGCAACTCGGTGGCCGCGGGGCAGGCTCAGCTCGCCTCGCGGAAGGCCTCGTAGACACGCTTGGGGATCCGGCCGCGGGCCGGGACCTCCATCTTGTTCGACTGCGCCCAGGCGCGGACGGCCGCCGGGTCCGGTTCGAGCGAGGTGCGGGTGAAGGAGGCGCGGGACCTGGAGGCGCTCCCGCCACCGCCCGCCGCCTGCCTGCCGCCGGCCGCCTGCTTGCGGCCGGCTGCCATGTACGGCGCGAGGGCCTTGCGCAGTTTCTTTGCATTGGCGGGATTGAGGTCGATCTCGTACGTCTTACCGTCGAGGCCGAAGGTGACCGTTTCCGCCGCTTCTCCTCCGTCGAGGTCGTCGAAGAGCGTGACCACTACGCGCTGCGCCACGGATATCGGTCCTTTCCCGCGGTGTGCCGCCTTGACCGGCCCGACAGGACTACAGTCCTGTCCGACGTGCGGCGATACCGGATTTACGGCTGTTGAGAGGCAATGCTGCTTTCCTCTGTATTCCTTTGTACAGCGGAACGCATGACATCGCGAAGCCCAGCCAATTGCATCAGCGTGTCATCCGGCAATGCCCGGGGTCATTTTTTTCCGGGATTTTTCCCGCGCGTTCCGTGCGTGTTCTCGCGTCCATTTGTAGGGACCTCCAGATGTCTACTCGCGTAGATTTTGGAGACAGGTACGCTGAGGGAACCGCCCACGCAACACACCACCGGGAGTGCCAGTGGCACGCGTCGTAGTCGACGTCATGCTCAAGCCGGAGATCCTCGACCCGCAGGGCCAGGCGGTGCAGCGCGCACTGCCCCGCCTCGGTTTCGAGGGGATCGCCGACGTCCGTCAGGGAAAGCGTTTCGAGCTCGATGTGGAGGGGCCGGTCGATGACGCCGCCCTCGCCCGCATCCACGAGATGGCCGAGACGTTCCTCGCCAACACCGTCATCGAGGACTTCGTCGTGAAGGTGGAGTCGTGACCGCTCGCATCGGGGTCGTCACCTTCCCCGGGACGCTCGACGACCGGGACGCGCTGCGCGCGGTCCGGCTCGCGGGCGCGGAGCCCGTATCGCTCTGGCACCGCGACAAGGACCTCAAGCAGGTCGACGCGGTCGTCCTGCCGGGCGGGTTCTCGTACGGCGACTACCTGCGGGCCGGTGCCATCTCCCGGTTCTCGCCGGTGATGGGGACGGTCATCGAGCAGGCGAAGGCCGGTATGCCGGTCCTTGGGATCTGCAACGGCTTCCAGGTGCTGACCGAGTCGCACCTGCTGCCCGGGGCGATGCTGCGCAACAACCACCTGCACTTCATCTGCCGCGACCAGAAGCTGCGGGTGGAGAACGCGGAGACCGCCTGGACCGCCGACTACACGGACGGCCAGGAGATCCACATCCCGCTGAAGAACATCGACGGCCGTTACGTCGCCGACGAGCGCACGCTGGACGAGCTCGAGGCCGAGGGCCGTGTCGTCTTCCGGTACCGCGACTTCAATCCCAACGGTTCGCTGCGGGACATCGCCGGCATCACCAACGCCGCCGGCAACGTGGTCGGCCTGATGCCGCACCCGGAGCACGCCGTGGAGCCGCTGGTCGGTACGGGCCGCACCGACGGGCTCGGTTTCTTCACCTCGATCCTCAAGAAGCTGGTCAACGTCTGATGAGCCTCGACGCCGGAACGGCCGAGGGAGCGACTGAGCGCCCCGGCCGTCGACACCTGCACCACTCCGCGCGAAGGAGCGACCGAGCGTGACCCTCGACACCGTCAAGCACGCCACCGAGACCCCCGACGTCGAGCAGCCGTGGGCCGAGCTCGGCCTGAAGAAGGACGAGTACGAGCGCATCCGGGAGATCCTGGAGCGGCGCCCGACCGGTGCCGAGCTGGCCATGTACTCGGTGATGTGGTCGGAGCACTGCTCGTACAAGAGCAGCAAGGTCCACCTGAAGCAGTTCGGCGAGAAGGCCCCCGAGAGCGACGCGATGCTCGTCGGCATCGGTGAAAACGCGGGCGTCGTCGACGTCGGCCAGGGGTACGCGGTGACCTTCAAGGTCGAGTCGCACAACCACCCCTCGTACATCGAGCCCTACCAGGGCGCGGCGACCGGCGTCGGCGGCATCGTCCGCGACATCCTCGCCATGGGCGCCCGCCCGGTCGCGGTCGTCGACCCGCTGCGGTTCGGCGCGGCCGACCACCCCGACACCAAGCGCGTCCTGCCGGGCGTCGTCGCGGGCATCGGCGGGTACGGCAACTGCCTGGGCCTGCCGAACATCGGCGGCGAGGTCGTCTTCGACTCCTGCTACCAGGGCAACCCGCTGGTCAACGCCGGCTGCATCGGTGTGATGAGGCACGAGGACATCCACCTCGCGAAGGCTTCCGGCCCGGGCAACAAGGTCATCCTGTACGGAGCCCGCACCGGCGGCGACGGCATCGGCGGCGTCTCGGTCCTCGCGTCGGAGACCTTCGACGACACGAAGCCCACCAAGCGCCCGGCGGTCCAGGTCGGTGACCCGTTCCAGGAGAAGCTCCTGATCGAGTGCACCCTGGAGATCTTCGCGGAGAAGCTGGTCGCGGGCATCCAGGACCTCGGTGGCGCGGGCCTGTCCTGCGCGACCAGCGAGCTGGCCTCCGCCGGTACCGGCGGTATGCGCGTCGAGCTGGACACGGTGCCGCTGCGCGACGCGTCGCTCTCGCCGGAGGAGATCCTCATGAGCGAGTCGCAGGAGCGGATGTGCGCGATCGTCGAGCCGCAGCACGTCGACCGCTTCATGGAGATCTGCGAGAAGTGGGACGTCATCGCCACCGTCATCGGTGAGGTGACCGACGGCGACCGGCTGGAGATCTTCTGGCACGGCGAACAGATCGTCGACGTGCCGCCGGGCACGGTCGCCCACGAGGGCCCGACGTACCACCGCCCGTACGCCCGCCCGGAGTGGCAGGACGCGCTCCAGGCCGACGACGCGAACAAGCTGCCCCGGCCGGCCTCGGCCGAGGAGCTGCGCGAGCAGGTGCTCCAGCTGGTCGCGCACCCGAACCAGGCCTCGAAGGCGTGGATCACCGACCAGTACGACCGGTTCGTGCAGGGCAACACGGTCCTCGCCCAGCCCGAGGACTCGGGCATGATCCGCATCGACGACGAGACGAACCTTGGCGTGGCGATCGCGACGGACGGCAACGGCCGGTACGCGAAGCTCGACCCGTACACGGGCGCGCAGCTGGCGCTGGCGGAGTCGTACCGCAACGTGGCCGCCTCGGGCGCCAGGCCGCTGGCGATCTCCGACTGCCTGAACTTCGGTTCGCCCGAGGACCCGGCGGTGATGTGGCAGTTCGCGGAGGCCACGCGCGGTCTCGCGGACGGCTGCCAGCAGCTGGGCACGCCGGTCACCGGCGGCAACGTCTCGCTCTACAACCAGACGGGCGAGGTGGCGATCCACCCGACGCCGGTCGTCGCCGTGCTCGGTGTGATCGACGACGTGAACCGCCGTACGCCGATCGCCTTCGCGGAGGAGGGCCAGCTCCTCTACCTGCTGGGCGACACGCGTGAGGAGTTCGGCGGCTCGGCGTGGTCCGAGGTCGTCCACGGTCACCTGGGCGGTCTGCCGCCGGCCGTCGATCTCGACCGCGAGAAGCTGCTCGGCGAGATCCTGATCGCCGCGTCCCGCGACGGCATGGTCGACGCCGCGCACGACCTGTCGGACGGCGGGCTCGTCCAGGCGGTCGTCGAGTCCTGCCTGCGTGGTGGGAAGGGTGCCCGACTGGTCGTCCCGGACGGCCTGGACGCCTTCACCTTCCTGTTCAGCGAGTCGGCCGGCCGTGCGGTCGTGGCCGTCCCGCGCAGCGAGGAGCTCCGCTTCACCGACATGTGCGGTGCGCGCGGCCTGCCCGCGACGCGGATCGGTGTCGTGGACGGTGACGAGATCGAGGTGCAGGGCGAGTTCGGCGTCCCGCTGAGCGAGCTGCGCGCCGCGTACGAGGCGACGATCCCGGGTCTGCTCGCCTGACGCGTACGGCCCCTGAGCCCCCGTTTGGACCTCGCGGTCCGGACGGGGGCTCTTTGGTGCGCCGAGCGCCGGGCACGGGCACGGGCATGACGCTTGCACGTAATTACGTAACTCCGTATCCTGTGGGCATGGAGCTGGAGGAGCGCGTCGCGGAACTGGAGCGGCGCATGGCCGCGCTGGAGAGCGGCGGCCGTCCCGTGCCGCCCGTCGGCGAGGGTGACTTCTGGGCCCTCGAAGGGCTCAAGGCACAGCTCGCCCAGATGGGCGCCGCCGCCGGCGGGGTGCTGTTCACCGGCGCCGTTCGACTGCCCACGGGGGAGCAGTACGAATGGCAGTACGGCACCCTCGCCGGCGAGCAGTTGGACGGCGACTGGACCGAGGCCGCCGAGTCGTTCGCCGCGCTCGGCCACCCGGTCCGCCTCCGGCTCCTCCGCGAGATCGTCGGCGGCCGGCGCACCGCCGCCGAGCTGGCCGAGCTGGAGGAGATCGGCACGACCGGCCAGATCTACCACCACCTGCGCCAACTGACCGGAGCGGGCTGGCTGCACACCGCCGGCCGCGGCCGGTACGAGGTCCCGCCGGGCCGTGTGGTCCCGCTGCTCGTGGCACTGGCCACGGCCCGGCCGTAACACCACGGGGAGAAACGCATGTCCACGAAGACCACGTCCACGAACACCACGTCCACGAACACCACGTCCACGAACACCGTGTCCGCGCGCGAGACGTCCGCGCGCGAGACCTCCACGCGCAAGCTCGCCGCGATGCTCGCCCGCGTCCTGTGGGCGGTCTTCGTCGCCCAGGCGGTCGCCGGGTTCTTCGTGGACCTGCCCTACAACTACTGGCTGGGCTGGCTCCCGCTGCTGGCCGCCGTCGCCATCGGCGCCGCACTGCGCGGCACCGACGAACGCCGCCACGCCCCGTGGGAGCAGGACGCCATCGAGGTCGCCCCGCCGGTCACCGGCACCTGGTCCGCGCTGAACAGCCCGGCGGACAAGGTGCCGAGCCACGGCACGCACCAGCTCGGCCAGACGTACGCGATCGACGTCGTCGCCGAGCCGGAGGCGGGAGCCCGGCCGTCGTTCGCCTGGCTGTGGCCGGTCGCCCGCCGCAACGAGGACTTCCCCGCCTTCGGCGCCCCCCTCCTCGCCGTCGCGGACGCCACCGTGGTGCACGCCGAGGACGGCCAGCGCGACCACCTCAGCCGGGGCTCACTGCCCGCGCTCGTGTACTTCTTCCTGGTGGAGGGCATCTTCCGGAGCATCGGAGGCGCGCGCCGCATCATCGGCAACCACGTGGTGCTCGACCTCGGCGACGGTACGTACGCGGTCTACGCGCACGTCCAGCGCGGGTCGCTGCGGGTCCGCGCCGGAGACCGGGTGACGGCCGGGCAGCAGCTCGGCCGCTGCGGCAACAGCGGCAACTCCACGGAGCCGCACCTGCACTTCCAGCTCATGGACGGCCCCGACGCGCGCACCGCCCGCGGCCTGCCGTTCACCTGGCGGGGCGTCGGCGTCCCGGCGGGCGGCGAGACGTTCACCGTGGAACCGGCCGGCGAACGCGTCTAAGCCGGCGTGTCCCAGAAGGCGTCGATCTCGTCGATGTCCTCCACGCACTCGTCGATGTCGGTCATCTTCCCGCCGACGATCGTGATGATGAGCCCGCCCCTCATCTCGATCCCCCGGTCCCCGCGCTCGGCGAGCCACTTGTGCGCCGTCATCACGTGGCCCCGTCCGTCCACGTAGACGCCGTGGACGTCGACGCGGAGCGACCCGCCGGACAGCTCGAAGAGCCTGCCGAACCGTTCCAGGACGTTGTCGCGGCCCTTGCAGTGGCCGGACACCTGGTTCGACCCCGGCAGGTGGGCGGCGCAGTCCGCCGTCATCAGGGACCCGAGGGCCGCCATGTCGCCCCTGGTGAACGCCTCGTAACCGCGGCGCACCAGGGCAGCGTCCGGGTGTTCGCTCATGGTCGTTCCCGCCTTTCGTACCCGTCGTTGCCGCCCTCTCCCATCGTCCGCCCGGACCCCGCCCCGTGCCACGCGGTGGCGGGCTAACCTCGCCCCATGCCACCGGCCAGCAAGCGCACGCAGCGAACCCGCAGTTACGACCCGGCCAGGACCCGCGCCGCCGTGCTCGCCCAGTTCGACCACGTACGGCACCAGGTCCTCGCCCTCACCCCGGAGCAGCTCGCGCTGCCGACCCGGCTCGGGGAGTGGACGGTCCGCGAACTGGCAGCGCACTTCACCATGGCGCTGCGCTCCGTGATCCGGGGCGTGGCCGCGCCCGCGCCCGCCACCCGCGACCTGACCCTGCTGGAGTGGCCGCTCGCCACCCGGAGGTTCGCCGGGGACGTCGACCACGACACCCGCGAGATCGCCGAGGCGGCGGCGGACACCCCGGCCGCGCTCGCCGCGCTGTACGAGGAGACCGGCCGGCAGCTCGCGGACGCCCTGGCGGCGGCGCCCGACGAGCGGCTGATCGTCACCCGCTTCGGTGGCGTGCGCCTCGGGGACTTCCTGGTCACCCGCACCGTCGAGCTGATCGTCCACACCGACGACCTGAACGACGCGACCGGGCTCGCCGTCCCGTTCGACCGCCGGGCGCTCGCCACCTGCACGCGCCTGCTCGCCGACGCGCTCGCCGCCAAGGCGCCGGGCGGCTCGGTCGAGGTGAGGGTGCCGCCGCACGCGGTGGTCCAGTGCGTCGAAGGGCCCCGGCACACGCGCGGCACGCCGCCGAACGTCGTCGAGACAGACCCGCTGACGTGGATCCGGCTCGCCACCGGGCGCACCTCCTGGGCGGACGCGCTGAACGCGGCCCAGGTCCGGGCGAGCGGCGAGCGGGCGGACCTGTCGGCCCACCTGCCGGTCCTGGGCTGACCCGGACCGCCCCGCCCCCGCCGTCCCCGGGCTGTCCCAACCCTCCCCCGTCCGGCCCCGGGGCGGAACCAGGTCCCCGCCCGGTCCGTCCCACCACCATGCCGACGATGACGACGAAGCAGAAGAAGCAGCCGCACCCCGCCCGGGCCGCCGCCGCGCTCGTCCCGCTGCTGGCCCTCGCGCTCGCCGCCTGCGGCACCCAGACCAAGGACGGTTCGGGCGCGGGCGACGGCAGTAGTTCCGTACGCCCCGACGTGCCCGTCACCGGGGTGCACTGGACCGTCGAGAGCGTCACCGCCGACGGCCGGAAGACCGCCGCCCCGGCGGGCGCCCACGTCACGATCGACGCCAAGGGCCGTGCCCAGGGCAACTTCGGGTGCAACCACTTCAGCGCCAAGGCGGCCGTCGAGGGCGACACGGTCACCCTCACCGACGCGACCATGACCGAGATGGGCTGCCCGGAGCCCCACCAGGGCTTCGAGGACGCCCTGAAGACCGCTCTGACGGGCAAGCTCAAGGCCGAGCTGAACGACGGCGCCCTCACGCTGACCAGCACCGGAGGCGACACGATCCGGCTCAGCGAGCAGCCCCCGGCGCCGCTGGAGGGCACCAAGTGGACGGTGAACTCGCTGCTCGCCGGGCGGACCGCGACCTCCCTGCCGGCCGGGACCGAGGGCAAGGCGTCCCTCGTGTTCGGCAAGGACGGTTCCGTACGCGGGAACCTGGGCTGCAACCAGTTCAGCACCACCGTCACCACCGAGGGCTCGACGATGACGTTCGGCCGCGTGACCAGCACCCGCAAGCTCTGTGCCGCCCCGCAGATGGAGCTGGAGCGCGCCCTGCTCGAGGTGATGAAGGGCAAGGTCACCTACGCCCTGGACCACCGCAGCCTGACGGTCACCGCACCCGACACGTCGGGCTTCGTGGCGGGCGCGCCGGGCGAGCAGGCCGCGCAGGGGCACCCCAAGAAGTAGGCGGCCGGGAAGGGCGGCCGGGGAAGGGCAGCGGCCGGTCACACAGGACGCGGTCGGCCGGGCCGGCTGCGAGGTCCGTCACACCCGGCGGGCGGCGGGACGAGGCGGCCCGCCCCCGGACGCGGTGGAGCGGGGGTCCGTGCCGGCCCGGCGCGGCTCCGGGCGGTGCCCGGAGGGACCCGGCTCAGCCCCTGGTCAGCGCTTGATCGGCGCCCCGGCGACACCCGGTCCGGCGCCCGCGCGGCGCCTGACCAGCGGTCGGCCGGGGAACCCCGCGCACGAGCGGGGCCGGAACCGGCGCCTCCGTGGTCCGCTCCCCGTCCCGTCCCCAATTCGGACCAGTGGTCGATCTCGCCTACACTCGGTGGCGTGCCACGTGGTGACGGTCGACTCAATCACGATCTGCTTCCCGGCGAAAAGGGCCCCCAGGACGCTTGCGGCGTCTTCGGTGTCTGGGCTCCGGGTGAAGAGGTCGCAAAGCTCACGTACTTCGGGCTCTACGCCCTCCAGCATCGGGGCCAGGAATCCGCGGGAATCGCGGTCAGCAACGGCTCCCAGATCCTCGTCTTCAAGGACATGGGCCTGGTTTCCCAGGTCTTCGACGAGACCTCTCTCGGTTCCCTCCAGGGTCACATCGCGGTCGGTCACGCCCGCTACTCGACCACGGGTGCCTCCGTGTGGGAGAACGCGCAGCCGACGTTCCGGGCCACCGCCCACGGCTCCATCGCGCTCGGCCACAACGGCAACCTGGTCAACACCGCCCAGCTCGCCGAGATGGTCGCCGACCTCCCGAAGACGGACGGCCGCGCCACGCAGGTGGCGGCCACCAACGACACCGACCTCGTCACCGCGCTCCTCGCGGGCCAGGTCGACGACGACGGCAAGCCGCTGACCATCGAGGAGGCGGCCGCCAAGGTGCTCCCCGAGGTGATGGGCGCCTTCTCCCTCGTCTTCATGGACGAGCACACCCTCTACGCCGCCCGCGACCCGCAGGGCATCCGCCCGCTGGTCCTCGGCCGCCTGGAGCGCGGCTGGGTCGTCGCGTCCGAGTCCGCCGCCCTCGACATCTGCGGCGCCGCGTACGTCCGCGAGGTCGAGCCCGGCGAGATGATCGCCATCGACGAGAACGGCATCCGCACCTCGCGATTCGCGGAAGCGAAGCCCAAGGGCTGTGTCTTCGAGTACGTCTACCTGGCGCGCCCGGACACCGACATCGCCGGCCGGAACGTGTACCTCTCCCGGGTGGAGATGGGCCGCAAACTGGCCAAGGAGGCGCCCGTCGACGCCGATCTCGTCATAGCGACGCCCGAGTCCGGCACGCCCGCCGCGATCGGGTACGCGGAGGCGAGCGGCATCCCGTTCGGCGCTGGCCTGGTGAAGAACGCGTACGTCGGCCGGACCTTCATCCAGCCGTCCCAGACCATCCGCCAGCTGGGCATCCGCCTGAAGCTGAACCCGCTGAAGGAAGTCATCAAGGGCAAGCGCCTGGTGGTCGTGGACGACTCGATCGTCCGCGGCAACACCCAGCGCGCGCTCGTCCGGATGCTCCGCGAGGCCGGGGCCGCCGAGGTCCACATCCGGATCTCCTCCCCGCCCGTGAAGTGGCCGTGCTTCTTCGGCATCGACTTCGCCACCCGCGCCGAGCTGATCGCCAACGGCATGACGGTCGACGAGATCGGCAAGTCCCTCGGCGCCGACTCGCTCTCGTACATCTCGATCGACGGCATGATCGAGGCCACCACCATCGACAAGCAGCGGCTCTGCCGCGCCTGCTTCGACGGTGAGTACCCGATGGAGCTGCCGGACCCCGAGCTGCTCGGCAAGCAGCTCCTGGAGACCGAGCTGGCCGCCGGACCGGCCGCCACCGCCGCGGCCGACGCCCTCCGGCGCCCGTAGGACCACCCGCAATCCCTGCAGTACGACACGAAAGTTCTCACAGTCATGTCTGAGACTGAGACCACCGGTGCCAGCTACGCAGCCGCGGGCGTCGACATCGAAGCGGGCGACCGCGCCGTCGAGCTGATGAAGCAGTGGGTGAAGAAGACCCAGCGCCCCGAGGTCGCCGGCCTCGGCGGCCTCGGCGGATTCGCCGGCCTCTTCGACGCCTCCGCCCTGAAGCGCTTCGAGCGCCCGCTGCTCGCCTCCGCCACCGACGGTGTCGGCACGAAGGTCGACATCGCCCGCCAGATGGGCGTCTACGACACCATCGGCCACGACCTGGTCGCCATGGTCATGGACGACATCGTCGTCTGCGGCGCCGAACCGCTGTTCATGACCGACTACATCTGCGTCGGCAAGGTCCACCCGGAGCGGGTCGCCGCCATCGTCAAGGGCATCGCCGAGGGCTGCGTCCTGGCCGGCTGCTCCCTGGTCGGCGGCGAGACCGCCGAGCACCCCGGCCTGCTCGGCCCGGACGACTTCGACGTCGCCGGCGCCGGTACGGGCGTGGTGGAGGCCGACCGGCTCCTCGGCGCCGATCGCATCCGTACGGGTGACGCGGTCATCGCCATGGCGGCCTCCGGCCTTCACTCCAACGGGTACTCGCTGGTGCGCCACGTGCTGTTCGACCGGGCCGGCATGCGTCTCGACCAGCAGGTCGAGGAGTTCGGCCGGACGCTCGGCGAGGAGCTGCTGGAGCCCACCAGGATCTACTCGCTGGACTGCCTGGCGCTCATGCGGACGACCAACGTGCACGCCTTCAGCCACGTCACCGGTGGCGGCCTGGCCGCGAACCTCGCCCGGGTGATCCCGGACGGGCTGCACGCCACGGTCGACCGGTCGACCTGGTCCCCCGGCGCGGTGTTCGACCTGGTCGGCAAGGCCGGTCAGGTGGAGCGGCTGGAGCTGGAGAAGACCCTGAACATGGGCGTCGGCATGATCGCCGTCGTCCCCGCCGACTCGGCCGACGTCGCCCTGACCACGCTGGCCGACCGGGGTCTCGACGCCTGGGTCGCCGGTGAGATCACCGAGCGTGGTGAGCACACCACCGGAGCGACCCTGACCGGGGACTACGCGGTCTGAGCAGCACAGAACCCGGTCCGGGGAGGCCCCGGACCGGGTTGGGTGAGTTCAGGCGTCAAGCACCGCGACGCTGTGACGACGGACCGGACTCCTCGTCCTCGTCGTCGTCATCGTTGTACAGCTCCGCGTAGCGGGCGTACGGGTCGTCTTCCTCGTCCTCGTCCTCGAACGGCTCGCCATTCGGCGGCTGCGAGAGCGGTTGCGGAGTGGAAGCGCCCAGCTCGCTGGCCAGACGCGACAGGTCAGTCCCGCCGCTGTTGTACTTCAGCTGGCGGGCGACCTTCGTCTGCTTGGCCTTGGCCCGGCCGCGCCCCATGGCTCGACCCCCTCGGTGACGGGGCTCGACGGCCCCAGAGTCTTGACACGCGTTCATGAGTCGGAACGGACTCTCCGCGGAGAGACCGGCCCGTAGGGCTTCAACGGTACCTGCTTCCGCGGCCATACGGTACGCCGCCCGCATCACGCGCCCCGGAGCAGGACCGACGAGGAGCCCCGTCCTCGCTGGTCAGCTGCGATTTTAACCTCTTCTCGCCGGTCGACCCGCCGACCGGCGTGAGCCATGTCTCGCTGAGGGCGGAACGGCTCACGCGGCCGACGGGTCGAGGCTGTCAACCACGGCTCACCGGGCGGCTACCCGAGACGCGCCTCCGCCATGCGCTGCTCGGCGATCCGGTCGGCGGCGGCGGCCGGCGGAATCCCGTCTTCCTTCGCACGTGCGAATATTGCCAGCGTGGTGTCGAAGATCTTCGAGGCCTTCGCCTTGCACCGGTCGAAGTCGAACCCGTGGAGCTCGTCGGCCACCTGGATCACGCCACCGGCGTTGACCACGTAGTCGGGCGCGTAGAGGATCCCGCGGTCCGCGATGTCCTTCTCGATGCCCGGGTGCGCGAGCTGGTTGTTGGCCGCGCCGCACACCACCTTCGCCGTCAGCGCCGCCACGGACTCGTCGTTCAGCGCGCCGCCGAGCGCGCACGGGGCGTAGACGTCCAGACCCTCGGTGCTGATCAGCGCGTCGGTGTCGGCCACCACCGTGACCTGCGGGAACTTGTCGGTGATCCGGCGCACCGACTCCTCGCGCACGTCCGTGATGACGACCTCGGCGCCGTCCTGGAGCAGGTGCTCGACCAGGTAGTGGCCCACCTTGCCGACGCCCGCGACGCCGACCCTGCGGCCGTGCAGCGTCGGGTCGCCCCAGGCGTGCTGCGCGGAGGCCCGCATGCCCTGGAAGACGCCGTACGCGGTGAGGACGGAGGAGTCGCCGGCGCCGCCGTTCTCGGGGGAGCGGCCGGTGGTCCAGCGGTTCTCCCTGGCGACGACGTCCATGTCGGCCACGTAGGTGCCGACGTCGCAGGCCGTCACGTACCGGCCGCCGAGCGAGGCCACGAACCGGCCGTACGCCAGCAGCAGCTGCTCCGTCTTGATCAGCTCCGGGTCGCCGATGATCACGGCCTTGCCGCCGCCGTGCTCCAGCCCGGCCAGGGCGTTCTTGTACGACATCCCCCGGGACAGGTTCAGCGCGTCGGCGACGGCGTCTTCCTCGGAGGCGTACGGGTAGAAGCGGGTACCGCCGAGGGCCGGGCCCAGGGCGGTCGAGTGGAGGGCGATGACGGCCTTCAGGCCGGAGGCGCGGTCCTGGCACAGCACGACTTGTTCGTGGCCCCCCTGCTCCGATCGGAACAGGGTGTGCAGGACGCCGTCGGTCACATCGGTCACGGTGGTGACTCCCAAGTACGAAGCGGCGGAGGAGGCCCTCCTGCGGGTGGGGAGGACCTTGACGGCAAGAGGGTAAGTCCTACCTGCGCGTAGATGAGAGCCAGTGCCGCGGATCACCCCCTCGCGGAGTACGGGCGTGGAAGGATTCGTGACATGCCAGCCGTCTCCTCGGTCCTCGTCCCGTACGCGTCCTACCTGCGCGTGTACGAGCCGCTGGCGGCCTTTCCCGAGCCGGAACGCGGCCATTGGGCGCGCTACGCCCGCCGCGGCACCTCGCCGACCGCCCAGGACGAGCTGCGCCGCTCGCTGGCGGACCTGCTGGCCACCCCGCCGGTCGCGGTGCCCGTCCAGGAGAGCGCCGACGCCTTCGTGCTGGAGGTGGACGGCGTGGTCTGCGTGTGCCCGTGGCGCACCCGGCTGCGCGGGTGGCTGGCCCTGGAGGAGCTGGCGGGCACGCTGCCGCCGACGGTGCTGGACGCGGCGGTGCCACCGGTGGTGCGGGGCCAGGCGGAGGCGGACTACGAGCGGTGGCGGGAGCGGAACCCGGACGCCCGGCCGTGGATCCGTACGGAGCTGTGGCAGGTGCCGGTGCGGTGGTTCGCCCTCTTCGCGGACGAGGACCGGGAGTACGTGGCGCCCGGCGGTCCCGGGAAGGCGCCGGTCCTGCGCTACCGGACGCCGATGGTGCAGGCGCGGCGACGGGTGGCGCGGGCGCTGAAGACCCTGCGCGAGGCGCTGGACGAGGGGCCGCTGACCGAGGGTCTGGTGGACGTGGGCAGGTGGCTGGAGGAGTTCCACCCGCGTTCGCTGGTCGAGCTGGACTACGGCGGTCTGGTGCACGCGCTGCCGGAGGAGTTCCTGGACGGGGACCGGTCGGCGGCGGACGTGGCCGCGGGTCTCGCGGCGCTGCGTGCCGGTGACGGCGCGGGGGCGGCCAAGGCGTACGAGCGGCTCACCGAGCGGTGGCGCGCGGTGCGCGCGCGGCAGCACGCCAACTGAGACGACGATCCTGAACGGGTCCTCGGGGCTCGGGTCTGGATCCGGCGGGCGATGTGCCGCATGATCTCGCTCCGGGGCCCTTCGGCCCTACCGGGGGTCCTTGGTCCCGATCCGGGCCTTTGTGTCAAGCGTGACGGACAGCACTAACCCGGCTCTTGCGCCCATCGCCCAACCTCATGCCAAAATAGGACAAGGAGTCCGGGGAGGGCTCCTTCCGTCCAAGTATGGGCGGAAGGCTCAGCATTGCACGCTATGGGGGGTCTGGTGGCTCCTGATCGCTCTGTGACTGATCGTCACTGTGACGTGACTGTCCGCTATGGCATGGTCCATCGGCTTCCGCCGCTGATGGACACCTGAGAGGGCAATTCCATCGGTTTGGCCGAACGTGGCTGGACAGATGGTGTAGTTGTAGTGCCGAGGACAAGCCGTTCGTCCTATAACCGACTCGGCTCGCGTCCGCCATTTCGGGCAACGCGGGTCAAGGTGCAGAATTTAGAGGAAAGAACCGAGAAGGTTCGGTTCTCCCGAGGAGGCCGCTCATGACCGCTCGCACCCCTGATGCCGAGCCGCTGCTGACCCCCGCTGAGGTTGCCACGATGTTCCGCGTGGACCCGAAGACGGTGACCCGCTGGGCAAAGGCGGGCAAGCTCACGTCCATCCGCACCCTTGGTGGACACCGCCGGTACCGCGAGGCAGAGGTCCGCGCACTGCTCGCGGGTATCCCGCAGCAGCGCAGCGAGGCCTGAACACCCTGATTGACCGGGCATTTCCGGGTCCCCCAACCCGGTTCGCCCACCCCTAGCTCCACCGACGAGGCCCGCCCCAACGGGCCCCACGTCATCGATCGCGCTGGACTCCGCCGGGTCCAGCGCGATCTCTTTTTGTGCCCCGGCGACCCCTCTGCGGGCCCCCGGGGCCGCCCGGTGCCGGCCCGCCGCGATGCCCGGCGCAGCACTTCGGGAGAAGTGCAATTGCACATATTAAATCGGGTCGTTGTAGGGCGGGTGTAAGTTGAGGGGTTTTCAAAACTCATTTAGTGACTCGCGTCACACCCGTCACGCGTCGTCCTGAGGGCCCGCCGGCTCCTCCTCGGCCGCCTGCTCGACGCCCTCCCGCTCCTCCTCGACCGCGTCCGGGTACTCCATGGCCAGTCTCAGGAGCCGGTGGCAGATGGGGCAGTGGCGGGTGATGTGGCGGTAGCCGGACGCGGCCGCCAGATGGGCGCGGAGCAGTGCGCGTGTCTCGTGCCTGGCTGTGGATGCCGCCGCCATGCGCGTCACCTCCGGTGAAGGGCCCCCGATTCCCTGATGCTTGGGTACCGGTGGCAGATGACCGCGTCAAGGCGCACGACAGAAGGGCCCGCATCCCTGGGGGATACGGGCCCTTCTGTTCCTACTGCTGCGATCCTGACGGGACTTGAACCCGCGACCTCCACCTTGACAGGGTGGCGAGCTAACCAACTGCTCCACAGGACCTTGATTCGCGGCCGCCTGCGCGGCTGCGAATCAAACTGTACAGCAGGTCAGAGGGTGCGGTCGACCTCACCCAAGGCGACGGCGCCATCACGGTGCCGCGGCGTCGATCGCCTTCACGATCCGCTTGTCGGAGACCGGGTACGCCGTGCCCAGCGCGTGGGCGAAGTAGCTGACCCGCAGCTCCTCGATCATCCAGCGGATGTCCAGGACCTCCTGCGGCACCGGCCGGCCCTTCGGCAGCTGCTCCAGCAGCCAGGCGTACTCGTCCTGCATCTCGTGGACCTTCTCCATGCGCGTGGTGTCGCGCTGGACGGACGTCGGCATCTGCTGGAGCCGGCGGTCCACCGCCACCAGGTAGCGCATCAGGTCCGGCAGCCGGCGCAGACCGGTCCGGGTCACGAAGCCGGGCGGCACGAGCGCCGCCAGCTGCTCGCGCACGTCCGCCACGTTGTTCACCAGCACCAGGCTGTTCGTGGCCTTCAGGCGGCGCTCACAGGCCTGCCAGGCGGCGAGGACCTGCTGCACCTGGTCCACCGTGCGGATCGTCAGCTCCACCAGGTCGGCCCGCACCTTGTCGAACAGCTTGCGGAACGATTCCTCGTCCCACGCCGGGCCGCCGTGGTCGGCGATCAGCCGGTCGGCGGCGGCGGTGGCGCAGTCGTCGAACAGGGCCTGCACCGAGCCGTGCGGGTTGCGGGACAGGGCGAGCTTCTGCTGGTTCGTCAGCCTGTCGGACGCGAACTTCGCCGGGTTCACCGGAATGTTCAGCATGATCAGCTTGCGGGTGCCGCGCCACATCGCCTGCGCCTGCTCGGCCTGGGTGTCGAAGAGCCGTACGGAGACGGTGTCGCCAGCGTCCACCAGCGCCGGGTACGCCTTGACGGGCTGGCCCGCCCGCCGCGTCTCGAACACCTTCGTCAGGGTGCCGATCGTCCAGTCCGTCAGCCCCGTCCGCTCCAGGGCCTGTCCGGAGCCCGAGGGGCCCGCCGTGGCGGCCTGGGCCGCCTTGGACAGCGCCTGCCGGGCCTTGGGGCGCAGGCGGAGCTTGAGGGCCTCCAGGTCCTTGTCCTCGGCGAGCTTGCGGCGCCGCTCGTCGACGATCCGGAAGGTGATCTTCAAGTGGTCGGGGATCCGGGACAGGTCGAAGTCGGCCGCGTCGACCGGGACGCCGACCATCCGCTGGAGCTCACGGGCGAGCGTCACCGTCAGCGGCTCCGGCGACGGCGCCGCGGCGGCCAGGAACCGCTGCGCGAAGTTCGGCGCCGGGACGTAGTGGCGGCGGATCGGCTTCGGCAGGGAGCGGATCAGCTCCGTGACGACCTCTTCCCGCAGGCCCGGGATCTGCCAGTCGAAGCCCTCGTCCGTCACCTGGTTCAGCACCTGGAGCGGGATGTGGACGGTGACGCCGTCCGCGTCCGCACCCGGCTCGAACTGGTACGTCACCCGGAACTTCAGCGCGCCCTGCCGCCACGAGTCCGGGTAGTCGGCCTTGGTGACCGCGCCCGCCCTCTCGTTGATGAGCATCTCGCGCTCGAAGTCCAGCAGGTCCGGCTCGTCGCGCCGCTTGTGCTTCCACCACGAGTCGAAGTGCGCCCCGGACACCACGTGTTCGGGCACCCGCCGGTCGTAGAAATCGAACAGCGTCTCGTCGTCCACCAGGATGTCGCGGCGCCGCGCCCGGTGCTCCAGCTCCTCGACCTCGGTGAGCAGCTTGCGGTTGTCCGCGAAGAACTTGTGGTGCGTCCGCCAGTCGCCCTCCACCAGGGCGTTGCGGATGAAAAGCTCCCGGCTGACCTCCGGGTCGACGCGCCCGTAGTTGACCTTGCGCTGGGCGACGATCGGCACGCCGTACAGCGTGACCTTCTCGTACGCCATCACCGCCGCCTGGTCCTTCTCCCAGTGCGGCTCGCTGTACGTGCGCTTCAGCAGGTGCCCGGCGAGCGGCTCGATCCACTCGGGTTCGATCTTCGCGTTGACCCGGGCCCACAGGCGGGACGTCTCCACCAGCTCGGCCGACATGATGAACCGCGGCGGCTTCTTGAACAGCGCGGAACCCGGGAAGACGGCGAACTTGGCGTTGCGGGCGCCCAGGTACTCGTTCTTCGCGGTGTTCCTCCCGCCCTCCCCGCCGGAGTCCTTCACGTCCTTCATCCCGATGTGGGACAGCAGGCCCGCGAGCAGCGAGACGTGGACGCGGTCGTCGGGGGCGTCCTCGTCGTTGAGGTGGATCCCCATCTGCTTGGCGACCGTGCGCAGCTGCGTATAGATGTCCTGCCATTCGCGAATGCGCAGGAAGTTGAGGTACTCCGCCTTGCACATCCGGCGGAAGCTGGACGAGCCGCGCTCCTTCTGCTGCTCGCGCAGATAGCGCCACAGGTTGAGGAGGGTGAGGAAGTCGGACGTCTCGTCCTTGAAGCGGGCGTGCTGCTGGTCGGCCTGCGCCTGCTTCTCGGCGGGGCGCTCGCGCGGGTCCTGGATCGACAGCGCCGCCGCGATCACCATGACCTCGCGCACGCAGCCGTTCTTGTCGGCCTCCAGGACCATGCGGGCCAGCCGCGGGTCCACCGGCAGCTGGGCCAGCTTGCGGCCCGCCTCGGTGAGGCGTTTCTTCGGGTCCTTCTGCGCCGGGTCGATGGCGCCCAGCTCCTGGAGGAGCTGCACGCCGTCGCGGATGTTGCGGTGGTCCGGCGGGTCGATGAAGGGGAACTTCTCGATGTCGCCCAGCCCGGCCGCCGTCATCTGGAGGATGACCGACGCCAGGTTCGTCCGGAGGATCTCGGCGTCCGTGAACTCGGGGCGGGCGAGGAAGTCGTCCTCGTCGTACAGCCGGATGCAGATGCCGTCCGACGTACGGCCGCAGCGGCCCTTGCGCTGGTTGGCGCTGGCCTGGCTGATCGGCTCGATCGGCAGGCGCTGCACCTTGGTGCGGTGGCTGTAGCGGGAGATGCGGGCGGTGCCCGGGTCGATCACGTACTTGATGCCGGGGACCGTCAGGGACGTCTCGGCGACGTTCGTGGCGAGGACGATCCTGCGGCCCGAGTGCGCCTGGAAGACCCGGTGCTGCTCGGCGTGCGAGAGACGGGCGTAGAGGGGGAGCACCTCGGTGTTCCGCAGCTTCTTCTTCACCAGCGCGTCCGCCGTGTCGCGGATCTCCCGCTCGCCGGAGAGGAAGACCAGGATGTCACCCGGCCCCTCGGCCTGGAGCTCGTCCACCGCGTCGCAGATCGCGGTGATCTGGTCGCGGTCGGACTCCTCGGACTCCTCCTCCAGGAGCGGGCGGTAACGGACCTCGACCGGGTACGTACGGCCCGAGACCTCGACGATCGGCGCGTCGCCGAAGTGGCGGGAGAAGCGCTCCGGGTCGATGGTGGCGGAGGTGATCACGACCTTGAGGTCGGGGCGCCTGGGCAGCAGCTGCGCGAGGTAGCCGAGGAGGAAGTCGATGTTGAGGCTGCGCTCGTGGGCCTCGTCGATGATGATCGTGTCGTAGGCGCGCAGCTCGCGGTCGGTCTGGATCTCGGCGAGCAGGATGCCGTCCGTCATCAGCTTGACGAAGGTCGCCTCCGGGTTCACCTGGTCGGTGAACCGCACCTTCCAGCCGACGGCCTCCCCGAGCGGCGTCCTCAACTCCTCCGCGACCCGCTCGGCGACCGTGCGGGCGGCGATCCGCCTCGGCTGCGTATGGCCGATCATGCCGCGGACGCCGCGTCCCAGCTCCAGGCAGATCTTGGGGATCTGGGTCGTCTTGCCGGACCCGGTCTCACCCGCGACGATCACGACCTGGTGGTCGCGTATCGCCTCCAGGATGTCGTCCTTCTTCTGGCTGACCGGCAACTGCTCGGGATACGTGATGTCCGGCAGCCGCGCCGCGCGCTCGGCGGTCCTGGCGGCGGCCTTCCCGGCCTCGGCGGCGATCTCGTCCAGCACGGCCTGCCGGGCCTCGGGCTTGCGGATGCGGCGGGCGCCTTCGAGACGGCGGCCGAGCCGCTGCGCGTCGCGCAGCGAGACCTCGGCCAGCAGGGTCTGGAGGTCGGCGAAGGAAGTAGACATACCTGGTCCAGGATCTCACCCGCGGCGACGGAGTGGCGAACCGATTTCCCCGTACCATCGGGGGACCCCCCGCCCCCAGCTCCCGAGAGGCCGCCCGCAGATGTCCCTCGCCCGCCCCGGCCGGTGGTGCCGCGCCGCGGCAGCCGTCCTCGTGCTGGTGGGCGCGCTGCTGGTGTGCGGACCCGGCTCCGGCGCGGCGTACGGCTCCGGTGCTGCGCACGGCTCCGGCGCGGCGTACGGCTCCGGGGTCGCCGTGACGCCCGGTGTGGCGGCCGCCGGCACCATCGCGCCCGCGCGCACGCCCGGGTGCGATCCGCTGGACGACGAGCGGGGCGGACTGACGCCCGCCGTGCCGCCGCGGCCGGGCACCCCGGGCGAGCTGCTGCCCGCCCCGCACGTCACCCGTGTGACGACCGGGGCCTGGGGCGCGGACGGGACCGCCCCGGACGTCACGCCGGAGCGGGGGCCGCCGCTCCTCGCGGCGCCCTCACCACTGGACCTGTCGATCCTGCGCGTATAGCCGGAGCGCCGTACCCGCGCCACCGGTCCGTTTCCCCGCGTTCAGGAGTCCCACCATGCCCAAGTCCACGTCCACGTCCCCCTCCGGGTCCGCGTCCAAGCCGTACGTCATCGTCGCGGGGGTCCTCGCCGCGGCCGCGCTGCTCGGCGCCGTCTCGTACACCGCCACCAAGCCCGACGGGCCCTCCGCCGGCCCGTCCGCCGTCGCCGAGGCGTCCGCCGAGCCGCAGGCCGGCGTCCACCCCGAGCTGGAGAAGTACGCCCGCCGGGACGCGAAGGACCCCCTCGCCGTGGGGCGGGCCGACGCCCCCGTCGTCATGATCGAATACGCCGACTTCAAGTGCGGCTACTGCGGGAAGTTCGCCCGCGAGACCGAGCCCGCGCTGATCGAGAAGTACGTCGGCGAGGGCACCCTGCGGATCGAGTGGCGCAACTTCCCCATCTTCGGCGAGGAGTCCGAGCGCGCGGCCCGCGCCGCCTGGGCGGCCGGACGCCAGGGACGGTTCTGGCAGTTCCACAAGGCCGCCTACGCCGAGGGCGCCAAGGAGCAGGGCTTCGGTGAGGACCGCGTGCTGGCGCTGGCGCGCGAGGCGGGCGTCGCCGACCTCGACCGCTTCGGCCGCGACCTCGACAGCGAGGCGGCGAAGCAGGCGGTCGGCAAGGACCAGGAGCAGGCGTACGCGCTCGGCGCCACCTCCACCCCGTCGTTCCTCGTCAACGGCCGGCCCATCGCGGGCGCACAGCCCATGGAGACGTTCACGGACGCGATCGACGCCGCGAAGCGGGAGGCCGGGCGGTGACCGACATCGGCTACCTGGCCGCGTTCCTCGGGGGCCTGCTCGCCCTGCTGAGCCCGTGCAGCGCCCTGCTCCTCCCGGCGTTCTTCGCGTACTCCATCGACACCCCGGCCCGGCTGCTCGCCCGTACCGGCATCTTCTACGCCGGGCTCGCCACCACCCTCGTCCCGCTGGGCGCGGCCGGGTCGCTGGCGGGCCGGTTCTTCTACGGCCACCGCGACCTGCTGGTCGCGGTCGGCGGCTGGACGATCGTCGCGCTGGGCGTCGCGCAGATCCTGGGCCTGGGGTTCGCCCCGCGCCGGATCGCCGAGGCGAGCGGCCGCATCCGCCCGGTCTCGGCGCTCTCCGTGTACGCCCTGGGCCTCGTCTACGGCCTGGCCGGGTTCTGCGCGGGCCCCATCCTCGGCAGCGTCCTGACGGTGGCGGCGCTCAGCGGCAGCCCGGCGTACGGCGGCCT
Source organism: Streptomyces ficellus (assembly GCF_009739905.1). Taxonomy (NCBI): domain Bacteria; kingdom Bacillati; phylum Actinomycetota; class Actinomycetes; order Kitasatosporales; family Streptomycetaceae; genus Streptomyces; species Streptomyces ficellus. The sequence goes on from NZ_CP034279.1 coordinate 3,817,341, forward strand.
GCTGCTCGCGGTGTACGCCCTCGGCATGGCCGTTCCGCTGTTCGTGCTGGCCCTGCTCTGGGAGCGCTACGACCTGGGGCGGCGCGGCTGGCTCCGGGGCCGCGCGCTGAAGGTGGGCCGCTTCCGGCTGCACACCACGTCACTGCTGTCGGGCCTGTTCTTCATCACGCTCGGCGCGCTGTTCCTCGCCTTCGACGGCACGACCGCCCTGCCCGGCCTGCTGTCGGTCGACGACTCGTACGCGGTCGAGGAATGGGCCTCCACCCTCGGCCGCGCGGTCCCGGACTGGGCCCTGCTCGTCGCGGTCGTCGCGGTGGTCGCCATCACCCTCGGCGTCCGCGGCTGGCGCGGCCGCGAGCGCACCTGACGGGGGCGGGGGCGGGGGGCTGGGGGCGCCTCCCGGCCCCGCCCGGGCGCTCTGGTGCCGACGTACGACGAAGGCCCCGACCTGGGGGTCGGGGCCTTCGTGGTGGTGGCTGGGGCCGGGGTCGAACCGGCGACCTTCCGCTTTTCAGGCCGTGTCTGGCGACGTAGAAGGCGCAGTTTGCAGGGCGCCTCGGGCCTGTGATGGTTGCGTTTGTGCGCTGCTGTTGGCGTACGGGTTGGCGTACGCCAAAAGGTCGGGGAGCCAAGCCCCGTACTTCTGATCCGTAGCTCTAGCGAGGTCGGTCAGCGACGGTCATACCGACGGCTACGCGACTTTGGAGGAGCGGTAGCTCGGCATGAAGGGCGAACGGACGGTGGCTATGCCGCGGCCGTGCCTTCGCATGCTCGACGGAAACGTACCGCCGTTCGACGAGCCTTCTCACCGACTCCAAAAAGAGCCATAGCCACACCGAGGTACACAGTCGCCATGGACCCGTCGTTCTCGGTGATCTTTTGCCAGAGTGCGTGGGACGCCAGCAGTCCCGCGGCGTACAGGAGAGCCACCCCCATATAGCACAAGCGGGACGCGATTTGGTCGTAACGAACCAATCTCGCTCGCTCAGTTGCTGAGAGATGACCCGAGGGGCCGGTCGGCGTACGATCGTCCATGTGAGCTCCGATGGGTCTCGACTGCATAGGGGCTGAACAGACCCAGGGAGTTGAACTAGTGGAATGGGACAACTCCCTGGGTACTCTCACCGCACGGGTGCAGGTGCAGCGCATCGGCGCGGCGTGCACTTCCTGGCGACCCCTCAAGTCTCCCTGGCGACATGTTTAACCACCCCAGCCGTTCACCCGGTCGGGTGGCATATTCGTCTGAGGTCTTCCCATCACCTGAGCATCCAGCGATAATGTCCGATTCCCCACTTGCCGATACCGCTATGCAGGTAAAGGATCTCTTTTGTGGCTTTTAGGTGACCCAGGGATTGCCGCTTGGCTTGCCGAAAGGGTCCGCCGGTAGGCTCCGAGGTCGGCGGAGCGGGGAGGTGGCTAAGCCGTGGAGCCGACCGCCCCCACAGCGGGTTTCTCCGACCATCAACCCGAGCTGCTAGGCGTGAGGCCGGCGGCCGGGCCGGAGCGGGGCGGAGACAGGAGCGTCGGCCCAGGTGACGGGCCGCGCCCACCGCGCTGTGCGCCGCGGGTGACTTGATGAAGTGGGGAAGGTTGTACCGCGCTCAGGTCAGTGACGATTTTCAAGAGCGCTACGCATGCCGACCATGCAGCGCACTGACCAGCACCGTGGCGCCTCGAAGGCCCCTGAGCCCTGCTCGTGGCCCATACATGGCCCATGGCGCGCTCCGCTCATATCTACGAGCGTCTCCTACTCGGCCGGGACTGACCGTTGCTAGAACCCACACCTTTGCCTTCCCTAGCGTTGGGCGGCTGACGATGTGCACTGCCATTGGCGTGCTGGTTAGCGTAGTCGGCGACCCCCTGAAGTCGTTGATGGGTTACGGCCGCGGCGCCGATGAAGGCGGCTAGGTAGTACCCGAGGGGCTTGTCGTACCGGGTTGTGACAGCCCGACAACCGCTCGTGCCACAGGGCGGAAACGGCCGCCGCCGACAACGGAAACACACCCTCGCAGTGCTCAGAGCCTGAGAGGCTGTAGCCGGAGGGACTGGAGCCGAGGAAGACGGAGTGCCCCGCATTGATCATCTTGGACGCGAACATCCTCAAGGGCACCTCTCTCCGGGGTCCTGCCGCTGACGTGCTCCGTGCCATCCGGGCGGCGGGCGGTGAGCGCGTGGCCGCTCCGTGGATCGCCGTGGAGGAGGTCGCCGCACAACAAGCCCTGGCCTACCAGGAGAAGCACGACGTTGCTATGGACGCTGTAAACAAGCTTCGGAGGGCCACGCCCTGGGAGCACGTACCCCACCCGAAGAGGTGGTCTGCCGAGCATGTACGTGCTCACTGGCGGCAGCGGTACGCGTCTATCGCGGAGGTCATCGAGACCTCACCGGAGGGCTATAGGCAGGCCATGTTCCGAGAAACGAACCTGATTGCCCCGTGCAAGAGCGTCAACAGCGGAAAGAACAAGACTGGCGCCCGGGATGCCGCGATCTGGCTGACGGCAGTCGAGTACGCGCGCACCCATCCGGAAGAAACGGTGTACTTCGTCAGCGACAACACGATGGACTTCGGCGATGGCACGTCGTTCCCGGTGCCGATGGGTAAGGATATCGACGGCATGGAAGACCGGTTCTTCCTATTCACCTCGCTCGACGGCATCGTGACGAAGTTTGCGAGAGAGCTAGAGGCCAGCGCCGAGGACGTTCAGGGTCTCCTCGACACCAAGGAGACCCGCGCGACAATCTTGGAAGCAGCCCGCGCCGCGGCCAAGCGCTACCGGACGATCCACGGTCTGCGGGTCACCCTTTCCGCGGACGCTATCGCCAGCACGGACAGACTTTTTCCTGAGGCGGCCTCCCCTTGGCGGCCGACCGAAGTGACGCTGGACAAGGTTCTGGAGGTGAGCGGCCGTGAGGTTGGGGGTCACCACTGGTTCACCGCTTGGGCGCGGTGGGTGCTCACCGAGAACAAGCCCCGTCCGGCCTTCCCTACCGATCGCTTGGCATACGCCTGGGAGACCCGAATCCTGTTGAGCACCACGGCCGACAAGGCCCTTACGGTGCTCGACTTCAGGCGTCCCGGGCCTATCTCGCCAGAGGACGTCCCGAGGTTGCCGGAAGTGCCCCACACGGCGGGCGACCCGAAGGCGATCGCGGCAGCACGAAGGCTCTTTGAGAACCCGGAGTTCCGGGCTGCCCTGGAAGGCATGGCCGCGGTGTCGGTGCGCGACCTCACATCTATGCGGGCGGTGATCGACCAGATGTTCAACCACCGAGAGATGGCCAGTGAGGTGACCGACCGGCTCTCTGAGACCCTGCGCACGTTGCAGATCGAGGACCCTGGCGAGGATATCTAGAGTGTGTTCGCGGAGTCGTGAGATGGCGCATATACCACTGAAACCGGTCTCGACTAGGCACATCGCCCGATCGAGCGAAAAAATCATTGCCCGCACTTGAGCGATAAAGTATCGTCCCTCTCACCTAGCAACCCAAGCGCCGGGAGCACCAGCATGGGGACTAAGTCTGCTTTCTTGCTACCCGGAGGGTACTGGCCCATTCGTGAGCCCCCGTTCGAGCCCGTTATAGCGCACGACGTCTTCTTTACAGAAATCGGCTCCTGGTCCCTCAATTGTGGGGTTTCAATCTCGGTGCGACAGGGCGGCTTGGTCGTATTTGACTTCGCCGAATACCCGGCCGGGATCATGTCGGTGACCGGCGGCCCAGAGTACTTCGGAAGCCTTATGCGCGCCACGCAAGCCCGGGTAAAACTGATCAACGCATTTTCTCTATGCCTACATTCATCCCGGTCGATGAACGAAAATCTGGGCACTGACACCTTCCAGATCCGCCACAGAGACCTGGTGCATCCCGGCGCGGAGAGCTCCGAGGGAATGGGAGGGCTTGGTCTTCAAGGGTTCCCTCCGATGGTCAACGGAGGCTATTTGCGGGAGCGGCACCGGCACGGCGTCGTACCGGAAATTTCCCTTAGCCGAGCGTTCGAGACGCTCGACTTTGTAGTCCAACATGAATCAGATAAGGCTCTTGACCTGGTGACCCTGCTGAATGATGCAGCCACCCTGTACGGCAATCACCAATTTCACTCCAGCCTGATCACCGCATGGACTCTTTGCGAGACGATTCTGCAACACAAGTGGTCCTCTTACATAGAGGCGCAGGCGCACAGTGAGGTGAAGTCTGTACGCCGCCAAAAATTGACTGGTCGGGACTTCACAGCCTCCGTCGTCTCCGAAGTTCTGGAGCTTGCAGGTGCCATCAATAAGGACACCTTGACCGCACTTGACAAGGCACGAAAAGCTCGCAATGCATGGATGCATAGCATCAAGTCGCCCGTCTATGGTGACGCCAGCGACTGCCTCGTGCTCGCAGCGGCTATGTTGAGCGAAAATATTGGTCGCGAAGTCAGAGTAAATGTTGGCCTGAGCGCCACAGGCTTCTGACGTGACTATTTCGTCGGCAGTAATTACGGTGCGAGGGGTGTCGGAATCGGTACAGCGGAGGGTGTGGGCGTCTCGTCCTTAAAGCCATGGTCAGCTGGGCATGTTCGACGCTGAGCCAGCCACCCAGACACCCTGGGGCCGCCGTTGACCGCCCCACCTTCGAGGACAGTTCGGACGTGGTGGAAGCCATGGCGTAGGTAGTAGGCCTGAAGGGGTTGGTTAGTCGTCCAGGCGTCGAGGCGGAGCCACGTAGCTGAGGCTCGATGCGCCCTATCACCCGCCCAGTCGAGAAGCCTGCCACCTAGGTCCCGACCAGCGTGTGTCCGTGCCACCGTCAGCTTGTTCACGAACATGGAGGGCTCGGCCAGTTCTGCCTCGGTCCACAGACCCGCCTCCACCTCGGGCGTCAGGGTGATCGTGGCCGCGGTGACGGCTCCGTCGCGGACCATGAACACCACACCCGCCTCGATGGTCGCCATGAGGCGATCCGCCGGATAGGGGCGACGCCACTGGTCGCTCCCGAGCTTGCTCAACCAAGCTGCTGCCTCCTCGCGGAAGGCGAGCAACTTCGGCAGGTCGCTGGGCTCAGCGGGCACGATCCTCACTGGGGCTCATCCTCGCCTCGGGCGGACAGGTCGCCGATCTCGTAGTTCATGCGGTTCAGGTCCCCCCTGAACGTCGTCACCGTGCATCGGATCGGCCGATCTTTCGAGTAGCCCGTCCTCGTCCAGAGGAGCACCGGGACGCCCGCACCGACTTCGAGGAGCCGGGCTTCCTCCGGGGTGGGCATGCGGGTGGCGATCTCGTCGAAGTAGCCGATCTGTTCGACTCCGAGACTGGCCAGGTACCTGGTGGTGCCCTCTGCGATGTCTCCGGGCTCTGCCAGGCGGGGCCCCTGTCGCAAGAGCCACTCCGGGTAGTGGGTCGCCTGCGTGGACCACGGGACGTCGTCCACGAAGCGATGGCAGAACCGGAGCACCGTGGTGGAGCCCGCGTCGACACGCAGACGTCCGGCCTGGTACGCCGGAGCGGGTTGCAGCTCCACTCGGAACGTCTGGCTGGGCCGGCGTCCCGCGTTCGTGACGTCGGTGCTGTACGCGTCGCCGTTCTGCGGGAACGTGAGGTTCTCGAACCGGGAGGCGTTCAGCTCGAACACCTCGTGCTTGGCCACCTCGTACCCGAGCCCCTGGCTGGACGAGATGAGCCCCTGGCTGACCAGCAGTCCTAGCCCGGATCGGACCGTGTTCCGTGAGGCGTCGAAGCGGGCAGACAGCTCGCTCTCCGACGGCAACCGCGACCCCGGCGGGTAGGTGCCGTTGTCGATCTCGCGGCGGAGCGCATCGGCCACCTGCCGGTACTTCGGTTGCTTGCTCATGCCTTCATCATGACGCACTCGCGCAACTTGTTGGTACATGTGGGCCCCAATCCCTTGACGACTCACTGTCCGTGGGTGCAGCATCACTGCATCAGCTTGTACCAACAAGTTGAGCAAGCGGTGCAACACCGTTAAGTGTGCCCGCCTGCGCGAAATTCCGGTCGGGATAGCTCGTGCTCTCTGCGGGCCCCTTGCCGGTCGCTCCTTGAGAACTCAACAGAGTGCTGATTGAACGAGCCGCCTCTCGGATGAGGCGGCCGGCGCGGCGACGCCCGCGCCACAACCTCTCCGCAGCTTCGGCGGCTGCGGCCGGTTGCCTCCTCCGCCCGTCCGGCCTAGCGGCTGTACGGGCGGGGCTGAGGGGAGCCGGATATTCCGACTTCAACGGCGCGCGGCCCCGGTGTCCTACCACCGGGGCCGCTGTCGAGCCGTAGGACCTGCTAGGGAGACCACGACTCATGAAGCACATCGGTGCACTTCAGGCGGTTGTTACCGCCCCCGTGTCCGACGGCGAGCCGTCGAGCGCGGAGCTGGACGCGATTGATCACGAGATGCCGCTGATCCTGGCGGAAGTCGAGCTGCTGGACGCGCAGATCATGACCCTGGACCGGCCCGCCAGTGAGCTGGACGAGCGGCGGATCCGGCGGGCGCGGAACCGGGTGCTGGCCGCCCGTCGGGAGCTGACGAACAAGGCCACCACGGTGCTCGTGCCGGAGGTGGGGGCGTGAGCCAGGCCGATGCCGCTCTCAGCGCGGCACACGCGGAGGTCAAGGCGGAGCTTGCCCGCACCGACACAAAAGCCTCACTGCTGCTGGCGTTCACCGGCGCCGGTCTCGCCGGTGTCTGGACGGTCGCCAGTAACGCCCACCTGCACCCGGTCGCGCTCGTGACCGGCGGGGCGGGTGTCGCCGTTCTCCTGGCCGTGGTGGCGCTGCTGCTGCGGGCGGTCCGCCCCAATCTGGGCGGAGGGTCCGGCTTCCCGAAGTGGGCCACGCTCACCCCGGAGCAGATCCGCACCACCCTCGCCGAGGACGGGCGGGCGGAGGACATCGCGAACCTGTCCCGCATCGCCGTCAACAAGTTCGCCCGCCTTCAGCGCGCCATCGATCTCACGTACGCGGCCGGCGCCCTGCTCCTCGTTGCCGCCACGATCGCTGTGGTGGGTGGCGCATGAACCGCAAGGCGAAAGCCCTCCTAGTCGCCGTGTTGATCGCGGTGGTCGGGATGGCGTTCCGGGTCTCCTGGAATGCCCTGCGGGACGTTGCCCGCGCGATCGGCGCGGACGGCACCGCCGCCACTCTCTACCCGTTCGTCGTCGACGGGCTTATGGCGCTGGCCCTGGTCGCCACTCTCGTGCTGACCGACCCGGCGGACAAGCGGTTCGCGCTGCGGGTGCTCGCGGCCTACACGCTTGCCTCGCTGGTCTTGAACTACGTGCACGGCCTGGTGCCCGAGCTGCACAGTCGGTCGGTCGACTGGGGCCGACTGGCCGACTGGGATCCGGCGAACTGGGCGCTCGTGCTGCTGGCGACGTCGCTCCCGGTCGGCTCCATCTACTTCGGGTCCGACTTGGTCGCCAAGGTTCTCCACCACCGACCGACTCTCCCCACAGATGCGGAGAAAACGGATCAGACCATGCTGAATCGGTCGATGCCTGACCTGGTGGAGTCGGCCCCGGAGCCGCCCGCCCTGGTGGCAGAACCGCCGCTCATCGAGCCGGTAGCGGTCGACCTGCCGCACCCGACCGGAGAGCCTGCCGGGTCGGCCCCGGTCGAGGTGGTGGCTGCTGAGTCGGTCCGTCCGGTCCGGGCGACCGGTCGAGTACCGGAGGTGGCCCGCAGCGCCCGACCGACCCGGACTGCCGAGGAGCTGCTGAACGAGGCCCGGTCGGCAACAGGCGACTGGCCCGACTCCGATCTGACGGCGGAGCGCATTCGTAAGGCGGTGCGCACGTCGGCGGAGAAGGCCCGGACGCTTCGGGACACGCTGCGCGCGGAGCGAGCCGCCGGTGGTGAGACGGCGGCGGCATGACCGGCGCCGACTGCTACGACCCGACTGGCGCCCGGTTCGGCATTCCCACCTATCCCTGGCGCATGGCTCCGGACGGCTACGCCACCAGGCGTCAGCTCCGCGCCCGGGGCCTTCGGCCCGGGGGTCAGGAGGTGGCCGCTCAGGTGCTGCGTCCCCGCCGCCGACGCGAACCGCTCACCGCGTACCTGTACCGGGTCGACCGGGCCAAGCCCGTGCGGCCGATGACGGCCCGCAAGTGGGCCGCACTGGCTCTCGCGATGCACGCCCGCCGCACCTGCCCGGTCTGCCGCCGGGATGTGGGCTACGTCATCCCGTCCTCGCTCGGCATGTGCACCCCGTGCGCCTACCCCGATGCGCAAGCGGCCGCCTGACCTTCCCCCTTTCCGCACGTCAACTGATCAAGGAGTCACCTGTGTTCGGTGTGCCCAAGCACAAGAAGTTCGGCTTCCGTCACTCCTTCAGGATCGTCCGCCGCATGAGCGACTACCACTTCCAGTGGTCCTGCCCGTGCGGCGCCAAGGGCTCCCACCGGCTCTACGACGACGCCTTGCAGGCCGGTGGCAGCCACGTCCGCAACGCCCGCCGCTAGCAGCCCGAGGAGACCATCGTGCAGAACCTGCCCGAACCGGCGCGGGTGGTGCAGCTCCCGGACGGCACCTACGCCTACGCCGACCACCTGCCCGCCATACAGCAGCCGGTACAGCCGCAGATCGTTCACCAGCACATCCACCAGGCCCCGCCGGACCGCACGGTGCAGCGCGTTGCGCTCGGCTCCGGGGTCGGCGCCGGCGCGGTGGCCGCCGGGGTGTACTTCGGCCCGCTGCTGGTCAGCGCGCTGACCGCGATTGCCGCGAACCTCGCCCTGCTCGCGTTCGTCGCTGTCGCCATGGCGTGGGGCGTGGTCACTGTCGTCAGGAGCGTCGGTGGCGCGGAGGGCAAGGCTGCCGCCCAGTCCCTCAGCCGCTCCCGGCGGAAGGGGAAGTGACATGTTCCGTGCCGGAGACGAGGTGTTGATCGTCGCGTGCGAGGACGATCCCCGCGCGGTCGGTAAGACCGGCCGGGTGCTGGACGAGGTCCCGCCCGGCCCGCTCACCGGCGGCCGCTGGACCGTCGATCGGATCAGCCTTTTCGTCGCTCCAGTCCTGGTGCACACCCACGAGATCCGCAAGGTCAGCGGCTGACGGCTGCCTGCCCGCCCCGACTCGTTCCGGGGCGGGTGGGGAGCCGGACAGACCGGCCCCAGAAGGGCACCCCACATGGGCAAGCAGCCGGAACCCAAGCTCACCACCGCCGAGAAGGCGAAGGTCACCTACCTGGTCGCCCGCATGTGCAAGCGCGGCCTGGCCGGTGACGACGTCCACCAGGCCGACCTTGAGCGCAAGGTCGAGCGGATCGTCGACGGCGCCCGCAAGCGCGAGGAACGCGCCGCGAAGAACAAGTAGCACCGCCCCGGGGGCGGCCGTCCCGGCCAAGGAATCAGGCCGCCCCCGGGCCCATCCCCGTCCAGCATCAGGCCAGACAGGAGAACCCCAGCATGACGGACAATGTCGTCCCCCTGCGCAAGAACACAGACCCGCCCACCGACACCGCGACCGTGACCCCGTTGACCGTGGTCCCCGACCCGGCGCCGCCCGCACCCCTGCCGCTGTGGGTGCGCTCAGGACACGCCGTGAAGAGGCTGGCCACCGACGAGCGGACCACGACGATGGCGCGTGCGGTAGCCCGGCACAGCCTCTACGTGGTCGGCGGGACCAGGATCGTTACGCGGCGGGCATGGGACGGCCGTACCGGCGCCCGCTACGAACGGATGCTCAGGGCCGCCGAAGCCGCCGGGAACTACGAGGCGGCCGGCGACTGGGAGGAGCGGCTGCACCGCTTCCGCGCCGACCGGCACAAGCGCCGCATGGACCTTCTCACCGCCCCCGAACGCCTGGTCAAAGGCGCGGCCGTGGGAACCGCGGGCGGTATAGGGCTCCTGATCGCCCTCGGGATTGCCCTGGCAGTGGCGAACGAGGACGTCACCGACGTCGTCACCCCGCTCATGGCTCTGGTCGAGCTGATCCGGCTGCTGGTGGTGATCGTGCAGGTGGTGTGGGGCCCGCTGGTCGCTCTTGGCCCCTGGCTCGCCCTCGCCGGACTGTGGGCGGTCGGTCGCCACAGGAACGCCGCCCCGAACTGGGCGCTCCCGGCCGGCAAGCGCGCCGACGACGCAGGGGCACCGATCACCCCGTCGATCGTGGTCACCGCGCTGCGGGACCTGGGTATTGCTCCGCTGCGAAGCGCCATCAAGGAGATGGGCGACGCCGGCGCCGCGATGCTCGGCCCGATCCGGATCGCCGGATGCGGTGTCGAGGTCGACGTGACCCTGCCTTCCGGGGTCTCCACCGACCAGGTCCAGGGGCGGCGCCGGAAGCTCGCGGAGAACCTCAACCGGCACGAGCACGAGGTGTTCATCACCATCCCCCAGGCCGCCCGCACCGTGCGGCTGTGGATCGCCGACTCCGGAGCCCTCGACGAGCCGATCGGTCCCTCTCCGCTCGTGCTGGATCCGGACCTGCGTGCCAGTTACAAGACTGGCCGCGCCCCGTGGGGACAGGACCTGCGCGGCGACGCCGCCGTGCTGAGCCTGTATCAGCGGCACATGCTGGTCACGGGCCTGTCCAACCAGGGCAAGACCGCCGCCGTGCGGGCGCTTGCCCTGTGGCTTGCCCTGGACCGCACGGTCGAGTTCCGCGTGGCGGACCTGAAGGGCGCCGGTGACTGGGCCATGTTCGACGGGCTGGCCACCGTGTTGATCCAGGGTCCGACCGACGACCACGTCATCCAGGCAACCGAGATGGTCGAGGGCGGCGTGAGCGAGATGGAGCGGCGCCTCACGGCCCCGCCCGGAACCGCCTTCCCGCCGCTGATCATCCTGGTCGATGAGGCGCAGGTGGCGTTCATGTGCCCGGCCGTGGACGACGAGAAGCGCCAGTACGGCGGGTCCAAGGCCACGTCCCGGTACTTCATGGCTGCCCGGAAGATCCACAACCAGGGTCGGGCGGTGAACGTGCTGCTGTGGCAGGGCACCCAGGACCCCACCGACCAGAACCTGCCCAAGCTCGTACGCGAGGGCGCCCACACGCGCGCCTCGCTCGCGCTGGGCACCGAATCCCAAGCCCGCATGGCGCTCGGGGACAAGGCCGTTGACGGCGGCGCCGCCCCGCACCTGCTGCGCCCCGGCCTGGACAAGGGAACCCTGGTCGTCGCCTCCGACGGCATCGACATCCCCGCCGGCCAGGCCTCGATCACGGTGCGCACGCACTACATCGACACCGACCAGGCCACCGAGATCGCCGACCGGGCCAAGGCCCTGCGCGACGGCGTGACCACGGTCCACGTCATCGACACGGGTGAGCCGATTGACCCGCTGGCCGATGTCGCATCCGTAGTGGGCGACGCGCCCCGACTGCTCACTCAGGACGTGCTCAAGCGGCTGACCGCGCTCAACGCAGACGCGTACGGCGGCTGGTCGTTCGTCGACCTCAAGCGCGTCTTGGACGGCACCGGGGCGGAGCCGTACAAGTCCGACGGCCGCATGGTCGTCGGCCGCGACCGCCTCGCCCGAGCCCTCACGAACCGGGACACCGGCGGTTCCACTTCTGCCGAAGTGTGACAGGGAACGGCCCTGCGAACCGTCAGGGAGGCAGGGAGAACTCCCTGAGCCCGTCCCTGACGCGCCTCCCTGGCTCTGACCTGTGTGAACGACCTACCAGGGAGGCAGGGAGGCGCCCCGTCATCACCTGCGGAAACCCCGCCACAGGCCACGCGCCAGGGGGTACCGGCGCCTCCCTGGGCGACCGCGAACAGCCGTTCCGGTTGCCGCCCCCACGAACGCCGAGAGCGGCCCCACATGTCCGCCAAGACCGGGCCGCTCTCGTCTGCCAGCACCTCTAAGAGAACTGGAGACACCCAGGATGACCCATGAACTCTGTTCCGCGCTGCTCCGTGCAGCGCTGGATGCAGCCGAGTGCGGCTGGCACGTCTTCCCCCTCCGCCCGGGCAGCAAGCGCCCGGCCCTGCACGGCGAGGACAACTGTCCCCGCACCGGGCCGTGTGGCGACGGGCACCGCAAGTGGGAGGAGCGCGCCACCACCGAGCCCGACCGCATCCGGCGGGCGTGGGGTGAGCGGCCGTTCAACGTCGGGATCACCACCGGTCCTTCAGGCCTGCTGGTCGTCGACCTCGACATGCCCAAGACGAAGGACAAGAGCAGTACGGACACGCCTAGCGGCGTGACGACCTTCCAAGCGCTCTGCGAGCGCGCCGGGCAGGCCGTCCCCACCACCCGCACCATCCGGACCCCGAGCGGCGGACGCCACCTGTACTTCACCGCCCCCATCGGGGTCCGGCTGACGAACACGGCCAGCACCCTCGCCCCGCTGGTCGACACCCGTGCCTGGGGCGGATACGTCGTCGCCCCCGGCAGCACCCTCCCCCACGGCCCGTACATGGTGGAGGACGACCACCCGCCCGCCCCACTTCCGGAATGGCTGTGCGCCCGCCTGACGCCCTGTCAGTCCTCGCAAGGCCTGAGCACCGCTTCCGTGACGGTGAACGGCTCACGGCGCGCCACAGCGGCCCTGAACGCCGAAACCGCCGCTGTGGCCACCACCACCGAGGGCGGGCGGAACGTGCGTCTGCTGGCGGGCGCTCGGGCGGTGGGGCGGTTCGTCGCATGGGGCGACCTCCCCCGGCACGTGGTGGAGGAGGCGTTTCAGGGAGCGGGGGAGGCGGCGGGACTGCCGCCGGCCGAGTGCCGCGCCACCATCCGCTCCGCCCTGAACTGGTCCATCCGCACCGCCCGGCCCCGGGAGGCAGCGTGACCACCCGCGCCCGCCCCACCCTGAAACGCCTCACCCCCGCCACCACCGGTCAGACGGCCGCCGTACCGGCCGCGCCGACCGGGGCCGTGGGCGGCCGAAAGGGCGTCGCCGAAGGCGTCCCCACTGCTTGTCGTCCTGACCCGCACGGTGACGACGGACGCCGGCCGGTCGCCTGGCTGCACATCACCGCCCCCGGACGCGGGACTGTCCCCTCCGCCCGGTCGTGGTGCCTGTGCGGACGCGACCGCTTCACCACCGGCCACAACCGCGTACTCGCCCTGATCGACGACCACGACCACCACCGCACCCACTGCCCCCGCCGCACGGCCAGCCAGGAAGGACAGGCAGCATGACCCCCACCGCCCGGCCCATCGACGGCGCCGCAGTGCTCGACGAGGTGGAAGCCTTCCATCGTCGGTTCAACGTCTTCCCGACCGAAGCGGCCTACGTCGCCGTGGCCCTGTGGGACGCTCACGCGCACTTGGTGGAGTGCTTCGAGACCACCCCCAGGATCGCGTTCCTGTCACCCGAACCGGGATCGGGCAAGTCCCGGGCGCTAGAGATCGTGGAGCTGCTCACCCCGCGTCCGGTCAGCACGGTCTCGGCATCCGCGAACGCGCTTTACCGACTGGTGGACTCCGCAGCTGGCCTGCCCACCGTGCTGTTCGACGAGGTGGACACCATCTTCGGTCCGAAGGCAGGGGCAGACGAGGCGCTGCGCGGGTTCCTGAACGCCGGGTACCGGCGAATCGGCGGCGCCCTGCGGTGCGTGGGGGAGGGCTCCAACCAGAACGCGCAGGTCTTCGGCTCGTACTGCGCCGTCGCCATGGCGGGGCTCGGCTCGCTCCCGGACACCGTGCTGACCCGCTCCGTCATCGTCCGCATGCGCAAGCGCGCGCCGAACGAGAAGGTGGAGCCCTACCGGCAACGCATCCACGAGAAGCAGGGCCACGCCCTGCGTGACCGGCTCGCCGCATGGGCGGACACGGTCCGGGACCGGGTGGCGGGGGCATGGCCGGAGATGCCGGAGGGGGTGACCGACCGGCCGGCGGACGTGTGGGAACCGCTGCTCGCCGTCGCGGACGCGGCCGGGGGCGACTGGCCGGCGCGTGCACGGGCGGCGTGCCTGGAGCTGATCCACGCCGCCCACGACAACGACGAGGCGTCGTTGGGGGTGCGGCTGCTGACCGACCTGCGTGACCGGGTGTTCCGCGGTGCCGACCGCATGCCCACCGCCGTCATCCTCGAATGTCTGCTCGCCATGGAAGACGCCCCCTGGGGTGACTTGGACGACAAGCCGATCACCTCCCGGACCCTGGCCCGCATGCTCGCCCAATACGTCACCCCCGCGAACAAGCCCATCAAGCCCCGGGGCATCCGCACGCCCTCCGGCTTCCCGAAGGGCTACTACGCGGAGGACCTGACGGACGCGTGGACGCGGTACTGCCCTCCTCCCCCCGGAGAATCCGCCACGTCCGCCACGTCCGCCACACCGCAGGTCATGTGGGGTGAATCCGTGGCGGATGCCGCCACAGGCATCCGCCACACGCCCGCCGGATCCGCCACACAACGCCCCCTCGTCGACAGCTAGGGCCGACTGATCGCCACCGCCGCCACACCACCCGGGTGTGGCGGCGCCCATCCGCCACGCCACCGGTATCCGCCACACATCCGGGTCCCTGACCTGCGGTGTGGCGGCGTGGCGGACGTGGCGGATCTCCCAGGACAGAGAGCCGACCCCGCCACGGGTCGAGGAGGCATGCCCTGATGATCTCCACCCTGCCCACCTCCCACCGTGCCCTGACCGTGCCCGAGGTCATGGCCGCACTCCACCTGAGCCGGTTCAAGGTCTACGACCTGATCCGCACAAAGCAGCTCCCCAGTTTCACGGTCGGTCGCGCCCGGCGAATCCCGGCCGACGCCCTCCACACGTTCATGCAGCATCAGCTTGAGGAGGCCGCCTAATGGCCAAGCGCGCCAACGGCGAAGGAAGTATCACGATCCGGAAGGACGGCACGTACCACGGCCGCGTGTACGTGACGACGACCAGCGGCATCCGCAAGCGGGTCTCCGTCTACGGCAAGACCCGCGACGAGGTGCGCGGAAAGATCACGGACCTCCAGGCCCAGGAGAACCAGGGCATCCCCGTCCCCGACACGAACATGAACCTGGAGGACTACCTCACGTACTGGCTGGCCAAGGTGGTCAAGGTCCACCGGCGGCCCAAGACCTACCAGGGGTACGAGAGCGTGGCCCGGGTGCACCTGGCCCCGGGGCTGGGCCGGAAGAAGATCCGGACGCTGCGGGCCGCCGAGATTCGTACGTGGCTCGCGCGCGTCGCCTCCGAGTGCCAGTGCTGCAAGCACGGGTGGGACAAGGAGCGGCGGGAGCCGGAGTGCTGCGCGGCGGGGGAGTGCTGCAAGTCGCTGCTGTCCCGCCGCATGGTGCAGTCGATTCACGCCGTGCTGCGGAACGCGCTCCAGAACGCCGTACGTGAGGAGCTGATCGTGCGGAACGTCGCGCAGCTCGTCCAGGTCCCCACGCCCACGTACGACACCGGGAAGGGGCTCAGCGTCGCAGACGCTCGCCTCCTCCTCCGTCACTCGGAGGAGGACCGGCTGTACGCGCTCTACGTCCTGGCCCTGGTCATGGGGATGCGGCGGGGCGAGCTGCTGGGGCTCAGGTGGGCCGCCGTACACCTGGACAGGGAGACCCTGATCGTGGAACGAGCGCTCCAGCGGGTCGACGGAGAGCTGGTGCTGGTCCAGCCCAAGACGCTCTCCTCCGTCCGGACGGTCCCGCTTCCGCCGTTCGTGATCAAGGCTCTGGTCGACCACAAGGAGCGGCAGGCTCAGGAACGGGCCGCCGCCGGCATCGAGTGGAAGGAACACGGGTTGGTGTTCACGTCCCGCATCGGGACGCCCCTGGAGCCGGACAACCTCCGGCGGAGCTGGCACCCGCTCCGCAAGCGGCTGGGTCTGGACATCCGCTTCCATGACCTCCGGCACTCGGCCGTGTCCCTGCTGCTGGACCTGGGGGCGCCGCCGCACATCGTCCGGCAGATCGTCGGTCACAGCGACATCGGGGTGACGATGAAGGTCTACGCCCACGCGTCGCTGGACGAGCAGCGGAAGGCGCTGAGGAAGCTCGGAGACGCCCTCTCGTGACCCCGTTGGGGTACCGGTTGGCGTAACCGACACGAGAACACCCCCACCGAAGATCTCCGGTGGGGGTGTTTGCCCTGGTAGGGCGGCGGTGGCTGGGGCCGGGGTCGAACCGGCGACCTTCCGCTTTTCAGGCGGACGCTCGTACCAACTGAGCTACCCAGCCACGTGACCCTTGCGAGCCACAGCGGTCCTGACGGGATTTGAACCCGCGGCCTCCACCTTGACAGGGTGGCGAGCACTCCAAACTGCTCCACAGGACCAAGCAATGCGCGAGCACCAGTCTCGCACACGATGATGCGTGCCCCCAACGGGATTCGAACCCGTGCTACCGCCTTGAAAGGGCGGCGTCCTGGGCCACTAGACGATGAGGGCTAATTGGCCCGCCTGGGCGCTTCGTCAGCGCGTCGGGGACGTGAGAAGCATATGGGATGCGGGGACGGTTCGCCAAAACGGTTACGGGGTGCGCGAGGGGGAGGGGCCGCGGGACGCGGGTGCCGAGGGGGTTCCGGTGGGGCCGGCCGGGGGGCTCTCCTCCGGGACGTGGCGGCTGACCTCGGCCGTCGTCAGGCCCAGGCCGCCGAGCGTGATCTCGTCCCACGCCTGGAGGCGGCGGGTGTCGCGGTCCAGGTAGAGGACGGACGCGTGCACCTTCTCCGGCTCGTCCCGCTCCAGGGCGCGCAGGCCGCCGCCGCCCGTGGAGCCCTCGATCTTGAGGCGGGTGCCGTCCGGCAGGAGCTTGTTCACCCGCCGGTGGACGTGACCCGCCAGCACCAGGGGCACCTCGCCGTCGGTCTGCTCGGCCGCCACCGGGTTGTGCGCCACGGCGATGTCGACCGGCGTGCCCGCGCGCGCCTGCCGGTCCAGGGACGCCGCCAGCCGGGCGCCCGCCGCCCGCTCGGCGTCGTCACCCGCCGGCACCACCGAGCGGTCCGGCGTGAACTGCGGGTCGCCGGTGCCCGCCACCCGCAGGCCGGCGACCGTGACGGCGCGGCCCCCGTCGAGGACGTGGACGTTCCGCAGGCCCTCCAGGTACCGCTGGGTGACCTGCGAGTCGTGGTTGCCGCGCACCCACACGTAGGGCGCGCCGAGGTCGCTGATCGGGTCCAGGAAACCGTTCTCGGCGGCGGTGCCGTGGTCCATGGTGTCGCCCGAGTCGATGATCACGTCGATCCGGTACTGCTCGACGAGCGAGCGGACGATCTCCCACGCGGCGGGGTTGAGGTGGATGTCCGACACGTGCAGGACCCGCATCGTCCCCGGGTCGGGCTGGTAGGTCGGCAGCGTGGAGGCGGCGTCGTACAGCTTCGTCACATTGGTGACCAGCCGGGCCAGTTCCTTCTGGTAGACGTCGAACTCACTCACGATCGAGCGGGCGTTGCCGACGACCGAGGGGGCGGAGGACAGCAGCCCGGAGAACCTGGGCTCCAGCACCGACTTCGGGTTCCACGTGGCGTACGCCGACACCCCCGCCGCCCCCAGCAACGCCAGCGCCAGCCCGCCGGCCGCGAGGGCGCGGCGCGGGCGGCGGTAGACGGCGAGCCCGAGGGCGGTGGCACCCGAGACGACCGCCACGCAGGAGCGCCAGGCCAGCTCCGTGGTGCCGTCGGCGACGTCCCGGGTGATCTCGTCCTGGAGGCCGGTGATCCGCTCGGGGTGCTCCACCAGCGCCTGGGACCGCACCGGGTCGAGCTGGTCGACGTCCACGTCGAGACGGATCGGCGCGGTGTGCGAGTCGAGCTCCAGCGCGCCCAGCGGCGACACGTTGATCTTCGTCCCGCCGTGCAGGGAGGGCCGCAGGGTCATGCTCGTGTCCACCGGCCCCACCGGCGTACGCACGCTGCCGA
The DNA here is from genome assembly GCF_009739905.1 of Streptomyces ficellus. NCBI lineage: Bacteria > Bacillati > Actinomycetota > Actinomycetes > Kitasatosporales > Streptomycetaceae > Streptomyces > Streptomyces ficellus. Next base: position 3,835,077 of record NZ_CP034279.1, read on the forward strand.
CGATCAGCAGGCCGAGCCACGCGCCGAACAGCACCACGACGACGAGACCGAAGGCTCGTGCATACGGGTGAGGGGTGTGGACCAGGCTGAAGGTGGGGGCGGTGCGACGGGAGCGGTAGTGGCGCAGCAGGCGGGCGTAGGTGGTGCTGAGGGCAGCTCGGGCGGCCATGGGCGGCGTATGCCCATGCGAACGGGTCACTATGCCCGGCCATCCGGGACAATGGCGGCGTGCTGGAGATGACACGCGAGGAGTTCGAGGAACTGGTCGCCGAGGCGCTGGACAGGATCCCGCCGGAGCTGACGCGGCTGATGGACAACGTCGCGGTGTTCGTGGAGGACGAGCCGCCCTCGGACGATCCGGAGCTGCTGGGTCTCTACGAGGGGACCCCGCTGACCGACCGGGGCGAGTGGTACGCGGGCGTCCTGCCCGACCGGATCACCATCTACCGCGGGCCGACGCTGCGGATGTGCGAGTCGCGCGAGGACGTGGTCGCCGAGACGGAGGTGACCGTCGTGCACGAGATCGCCCACCACTTCGGGATCGACGACGAGCGGCTGCACGAGCTGGGCTACGGCTGACGGGGACGCGGCTGACGGGGACGCGGCCGCGCCCGATGCCGGGGCGGGCGGGCGTGTCCCTTGCGGGGCTTGGGGAGTTGGGCAGGGAAACCCCCGTCCCGCACCCCCGGAGGTGCCCTCGTGCGCCATTTGCCCGCCCCCGTCCGATGGGCCGTCACCGCGCTGGCGGTCGCGGCCTCCGCAGGCTCCGTCAGCGGCTGCATGAGCGTCTCCGACGCGGGCGGGAAGCCGGGCCCCGCCAGGTCGGCCGGCCCGTCGGGAGTGGAGGCGGCCGAGCCGGACGGCGTCGCCGACGCGCCCGGCGGCCGGCACGACGTACGGACCGGGCACGGCGCGGAGGGCGAGGCGGGCGCACCCGGCGAGGAGGCCGGGGCGTCGCCGGAACCGAGTGGCGCGCCCGGCCCCGCGACGCCGTCCGCCGCCCCCTCGGGCAAGCCGTCGGCGGACGCCAAGCCCGGTGCGCGGCCCGCGAGGCCGCCCGCCCCCTCGCCGAGCGACGGTGCGGCCGGTGGCGCGGCCGGCGGCGGGGGCGGCGGGGCCACGCCGAGCCAGCCGCCGGTGCCTCCGGAGACCACCCCGCCGCCGGAGCCGACGCCCCCGTCGACGCCGCCCGCCGAGCCGAGCCCCGACCCCTCGGACCCCCCGTCCGCCTCCCCGGCCGCCGACACCCGTACGCAGTCGCTCCGGGCCCCCGACGGGTACGGGTTCGCGGAGCCGGTGGCCTCCCCCCAGGTGGCCCCGGCGTGAGCGGGAGTGGTTGCCGGGGGGTGCCCTGGTGGGGTTCCCAGGGGGCGACCCGGGGTGGCGGTCCCTGTGGGGCGACCCGGAGTGGCGTGAGGTGGACGTCACAGCCGGGTCGGGGTGGGGCGGTTTGCGCTGAGTGGGGGAGAGTGCGTATGGTGGTAGATCGTTTGATCCCATGTTCCCCTTTGCCCGGCGCCACTACCGAGAGCGCCGCGTGTGGCGCGTACTCTCCCTTGCCGTGGCTGACCGCATCGAGGCGGTCGAAATGCGATACACGGAGTTGACGGGCGCGTGCCGAGACTCCGGAAGGTTTCGCATTTCGCATGTCCATTTTCAGTCCTGACCACGCCGTCATGCCCGAGAACGCCGAGTTCGACGAGAACACCGTCGACGGCGCCATCGAGGCCACCGACGCCCCCGAGGCCGCAGACGTCACCGACGCCCCCGAGCAGCAGTCGGCGGACGAGCCGCAGGTCACCTTCGGCGACCTGGGCCTCCCCGAGGGCATCGTCCGCAAGCTCGCTCAGAACGGCGTGACCACCCCCTTCCCGATCCAGGCCGCGACCATCCCGGACGCCCTGGCCGGCAAGGACATCCTCGGCCGCGGCCGCACCGGCTCCGGCAAGACCCTCTCCTTCGGTCTGCCGCTGCTCGCCACCCTGGCCGGCGGCCACACCGACAAGAAGAAGCCCCGCGGCGTCATCCTCACCCCGACCCGTGAGCTCGCCATGCAGGTCGCGGACGCCCTCCAGCCGTACGGCGACGTCCTCGGCCTCAAGATGAAGGTCGTCTGCGGCGGTACGTCGATGGGCAACCAGATCTACGCCCTGGAGCGCGGCGTCGACATCCTCGTCGCCACCCCGGGCCGGCTGCGCGACATCATCAACCGCGGCGCCTGCTCGCTCGAGGCCGTGAAGATCGCCGTCCTCGACGAGGCCGACCAGATGGCCGACCTGGGCTTCATGCCCGAGGTCACCGAGCTGCTCGACCAGATCCCCGAGGGCGGCCAGCGCCTCCTGTTCTCCGCCACGCTGGAGAACGAGATCGACAGCCTCGTCAAGCGCTACCTGGTCAACCCGGTCACGCACGAGGTCGACCCGTCCGCCGGTGCCGTCACGACGATGACCCACCACGTCCTGGTCGTGAAGCCCAAGGACAAGGCGCCGGTCACCGCCGCGATCGCCGCGCGCAAGGGCCGCACCATCATCTTCGTCCGCACCCAGCTGGGCGCCGACCGCATCGCCGAGCAGCTGCAGGACACCGGCGTGAAGGCCGACGCCCTGCACGGCGGCATGACGCAGGGCGCCCGCACCCGCGTCCTGGAGGACTTCAAGAAGGGCTACGTCAACGCGCTCGTCGCCACCGACGTCGCCGCGCGCGGCATCCACGTCGACGGCATCGACCTCGTCCTGAACGTGGACCCGGCCGGCGACCACAAGGACTACCTGCACCGTTCGGGCCGTACCGCCCGGGCCGGCAAGTCCGGCGTGGTCGTGTCGCTGGCGCTGCCGCACCAGCGCCGCCAGATCTTCCGGCTCATGGAGGACGCGGGCGTCGACGCCACGCGCCACATCGTGGGCGGCGCCGGGGCGTTCGACCCGGAGGTCGCCGAGATCACCGGCGCCCGGTCGCTGACCGAGGTGCAGGCCGACTCCGCGAACAACTCGGCCAAGCAGGCCGAGCGCGAGGTCGCCGACCTCACCAAGCAGCTGGAGCGGCTCCAGCGCCGGGCCGTGGAGCTCCGCGAGGAGGCCGACCGCCTGGTCGCCCGTGCCGCCCGTGAGCGGGGCGACGACCCGGAGGTCGCGGTCGCCGAGGTGACGGAGGCCGCCGAGGCCGAGGTCCAGGCCGCGGTCGCGTCCGTGCCGGCCCAGTCGCCGCGTGAGTCCCGGGACTTCCGTGACTCCCGTGACGAGCGTTCGTCCTCGTACGAGCGTCAGGACCGCCGCGACGACCGGGGCAACTACGCGCGCCGCGACCGCGACGACCGGGGCAACTACCCGCGCCGCGACCGCGACGACCGGGGCGGCCGCTCCTTCGAGCGCCGTGACCGCGACGACCGTCCGTCGGGCGGCTTCCGCCGCGACAACGAGCGTCGTGACAACGACCGCCGTGACAACGACCGTGGCGGCTTCCGCCGGGACGACCGCCGGGACAACGACCGTGGCGGCTTCCGTCGTGACAACGACCGTCCGTCCGGTGGCTTCCGCCGCGACAACGACCGTCCCTCCGGTGGCTTCCGCCGCGACGACCGGCCCTCGGGCGGGTTCCGCCGCGACGACCGCCGGGACAACGACCGCGGTGGGTTCCGTCGCGACGACCGCCCCGCCGGCGGCCACCGCGGCAGCGACCGTCCGTTCAACCGTGACCGCCGCGACGACCGTCCCGCGGGCGGTGGCTTCCGCTCCGGCGGCCACGAGCGCCCCTACGGCCGCCGTGACGACCACCGCGGCGGCTCGAACTCCGGCTCCTCCTTCGGGCGCCGTGACGACAAGCCGCGCTGGAAGCGCAACGGCTGACGCGCACCCCGCGCGCACGCACTGACCAGGGCCCGTATCTCGAACAGAGATACGGGCCCTGCCCTGTTACGATCCGCTTCACTCGCAGTGGGGGGCGTGTCCGGGGGGTCCGGGGGGATCTTCGTGCCGGCACATCGTGCGTTCAGGCGGCTCCCCGCGCACTTCTGCACTTCCCTGGGGAGGACCTGAGTGCCTCGCACTCTCGCACGCCATTCCGTCGCCGCCGTCGCGGCGTTGACGCTCGTCTCCGTGGTCGGGCCGCAGGCCCCGGCCGCGGTCGCCGACGACGCGCCCGGCGTAGTCTTCGGCGCCACCGCGTCCGCCCACCCGCGGACCGTGATCCCGCTCGTCGCCGGCCCGACCGGTTACCTGCGCTACGAAGAGGGCCGCGGCCACTTCTGGAGCACGTACACCGGTACGACGACGCCCGTGTACAACGCTGCCGAGGGCCCCGAGGGCGGCGCCACGTACGGCGCCGGTTCCGACGTCATCGCCGCGCTGGGGACCGGAGCGTCGAGCGCGGGCCGGGTCCGCCTCTTCGACCCCGCCGTGGGGACCAACGAGTACGTCGAACTGCCCTCCGGACACCGGTACGTCGGTACGTACGGCTCCACCGTGGTGACGTACACGCAGGCCGACGGCGCCGCCGAGCCCGAGTGGCACACGCACCGGACCGGCGGGGACGCCGTGCGGAGCACCACGGTGACCGGCTGGCCGGCGGGCGCCGTGCGCCCGGTCGCGATCGACACCGCGGACGCCGACGGGCTGGTGGCCTCCACCCGTGAGGCCGGCGTGGCCCGCCCGGTCTGGATCGGCGGCGGGCAGGTCCGTCAGCTCGCCCGCACCGCGACCGCCGCGACCGCCGGCACCGCCCTCACGCCGGACCACGTCGTGGAGTGGACCGCCGACGGCAAGGTCGCGTTCTACGCCAAGAGCGGCGGCACGGCCGGAGCCGCGCTGACGCGGACCCGGGTCGCGGACCTCCCGTACCGGGACGGCGACAAGCTCCTCGGCGTCATCGGCGACCACGCGTTCGTCGCACGCCGGTCGGGCCTCGGCGGATCGGCTCCCTTCCGCGTCGAGAGCGTGCCGCTGGCCGGCGGGACCGCGACGACCGTCCTCCCGTACGCGCGCGCCCACGCGGCGGCCACGCCCGACGGCACGCGGCTGCTGCTGGTCGGCGGGAACAGCGCCGACGCGCTCGGCGTCCAGCTGGCCGGGGTCACCGGCTCCGCGGCCACGGTCCGCGAGCTGACGGCCGTCACGCCCGTGACGTCGCTGCCCCGGTCCTTCGCCTTCGCGGGCGGCCGTCTCCACTCGCTGGAGCGGATGCCCGACCAGAGCAACGCCTTCCGCACCCGGACCGTTTCGGTGACCGGTCCGCTGGCCGCCGGCGCCACGGACGACCGCGGCACCCTCGGCCTGGACCTGGCCGACTGCACCGACGTGACCGGCTGCCCGGAGATCCGGGCCACCGACGACGGCGGCCTGCTGATCACCCCGGACTCCCATCACGGGCAGCACCCGCTGCTGGTGCGGCCCGGCGCCACCACCGCCACGGCGGTGACCGCGGGCCTCGCCTCCCTGGCACCGCGGGACGTCTCGGGCCGCCACCTCGCCGCCACCGGGGAGCGCGCCGACGGCACGTCCACGGGCCTGATCACGGTCGACCTCGAGACCGGCCGGCAACTGGCGTCGTTCCCCGGCGTCAACGCGGACAACATCGACCTGTACGGGGACACCGTGTGGGCCGCCGGCGAGGTCGCCGGCACCGTGAAGGGCTACGACGCCAGGACGGGCACCCTGAAGCGGACCGTCAACCTGGGCAGCGGCTGCAAGGCCGAGTCCATCAAGGTGACCGCGCACTGGCTCGGCTGGGACTGCGCGGGCTCCACCCCCAGGGGCGGCGTCTTCGACCTCGACACGAACGTCAACCACCCGTACGCGGAGCCGGTCTCCGAACTCGGTGACGGGTACGTCGTGTGGGGCAACGGCAACGACGTGAAGGTCACCGACGTCCGGGGCGCCCAGCCCGTGCACGTCGCCACCCACAAGGTGGCCGAGGACGGGGAGCGGCACTACAAGTACGCGGTCGACGCCTCGACCGGCCGGATCGCCCTCACCGCGACCACCGACGGCGACATCCGCGTCGTCGACGCCGGTGTGCCCGCGTCGCCGCTCGCCCGCACCGACGCCGACGTCCCGGCCGCGCACGACGTGCGGAGCGGCGGCGCGCCCTGGAAGGCCCGCTGGTGGCTGTCCAAGCCCGCCGCCTCGTGGGAACTCACGATCAAGGACACCGCCTCCGGTGCCGTACGCCGCACCCTGACGGGCGGCGAGGCGCGGGGCCCGGTCGGCGCTGCCTGGGACGGCAAGGACGCGACCGGGAAGACCGTCGCCGACGGCCCGTACACCTGGTCGCTGACGGTGCTTCCGGCCGACGGGCAGGGCGCCGCGCTCACGCAGTCCGGCACGGTCACCGTGTCGGGTGCCGGCACCACGCCCACGGCCGTACGGCGCGACCACAACGGTGACGGCGTCGGCGACCTCATGTCCCTGAGCTCGGCCGGCGCCCTCGCCTTCCGCTACGGCTCGGGCACCGGCACGCTCGCGGGCGCGGCCACCGGCAGCGGCTGGTCCACCTCCGCGGTGGCGGTGCCGTTCGGCGACCTGAGCCGCGACGGCTGCAACGACGTCCTGGTGCGGCTCGGCGGCGAACTGCGCGCGTACCGCCCCGCCTGCGGCAAGCCGCTCACGACGGCGACCCCGTACACGTCCCTGGGCAGCGTCTGGGCCCAGTTCAACGTCCTGACCTCGCCCGGCGACCTCACCGGCGACGGACGGGCGGACCTGGTCGCGCGCCAGACGACCACCGGGGACATGTACCTGTACGCGGACGACGGCGCCGGCAAGCTGAAGGCGCGCGGCCGCATCGCCACCAACTGGAAGTCGTACCGCGCGGTGTTCGGAGCCGGCGACCTGAACGGCGACGGCCTCGGCGAGCTGCTCGCGGTCGACTCCGCCAACTCGCTGTGGCGCTACGACGGCACCGCGTCCGGCACGCCCAAGGCCCGCGCCCTGGTCTTCGCCAACAACTGGGGCACCGGCCGCAACGCCTTCATCGGCGCCGGCGACCTCAACAAGGACGGCAAGGCGGACCTGATCTCCCGCAACGCCGCCGGTGACCTCCTGCGCAACAACGGTAACGGCGCCGGGTCGTTCGCCTCCACGGCGAAGATCGGCACGGGCTGGCAGGGATACAAGGGGCTGTTCTAGCGGCATGGGGGGCCTCCGCCATGGCCGCCCGGACCTGCCAGGTCCCGCCCGGCCCGGCGGCCCGCCCCGTACGACGCCCCGAGGCGCCCGTTCACCCGATACCCGATCGGATGCCGGGCGCCTTGGGGCTATGCTCAGGGGTGACTCGTCGAGGGCCGTTAGCTCAATTGGCAGAGCAGCGGACTTTTAATCCGTTGGTTGTGGGTTCGAGTCCCACACGGCCTACGCGAGGGGACCCAGGTCGGCCACCGTGCCACCTGGGTCCTTGTCTTTTCTCCCTCTCTTACTCGGCTGCGGCGGCCCGGCCGGGGCGCAACTGCGGCTTACCGGTACCCGCTTGCGGCGGGCTTTCACAGCGGCCGGTCGTGTCCGGCTCCCTCGCCCCAGGGGCTGAGCCCGGCATCCGGGCGGCGTCAGGACTGCCGGGACACGGCAGTGCGGGCGGACCCGCCCTGCTGGCAGGGTAGGACGGCGGGGGCCATGACCACGGCAGGGATGCCGGTCCCCGGAAAGCGGCCCTGCCGCGCCGGGTACGTCAGGGGGATGACCATGGCCGGGTTCCTGCACGCCACCGTCACCTTCCCCGCCGTGCTGTTCACCGCGGCGCTGGTGGTCGTCGCCGGCTTCTGGCTGCTGGTGCTGGTGGGCGGCGCGGACCGCGACAGTTTCGACGGGGACGTGAACGCCGACGCCCTCCGCCTCGGCGGGGTGCCCGTCTCCGTGTCGGCGTCGCTGCTGGTCGCCGTCGCCTGGCTCCTCGCCGTCACCGGCTCCCTCGCCCTGTCCGTCACCGGGTGGCCCGCCGCGCTGTGCCACCTGCTCGACGCCGTCCTGCTGTTCGTCGCGCTGCTCGGATCATGGGCGCTGATGAGTGCCTTCGTACGCCTCCTGACCAGGGACGCGGGCAGTGGCGCGGGGGGTCCGCCGGGTATGGGTTAGGGATCGTGCTCCTGATGGCGTAGTGTGGTGTTCACCGACGCGGGGTGGAGCAGCTCGGTAGCTCGCTGGGCTCATAACCCAGAGGTCGCAGGTTCAAATCCTGTCCCCGCTACTGAAGACGAAGGCCTGGTGCATTGCGCATCGGGCCTTCGTTCGTTTCCGGATCCCGCACCACGAGTCGCGGCGGCCGGTGTCACCCGGTCGGCGGACGGCGGGTCGTCGCGCGGCGCGGCTCCGGCCGGCCTGGACGCGGCGCGGTACCGTCCGCAGCCGTGGGTGGACCGGGCAGGAGTTCAGAGGTGGGGCGACGCGCGGGCGACCGCCGCCGGGGCGAGCGGCGTCAGGGCGACCGGCGTCAGGGCGAGCGGCGTCAGGGCGAGCGGCGTACCGGAGCCGGGCGTCCGGGAGTGCGGGGTTTCGTGCGCGCGCTGCCGGCGCTGCTGGTCGTGGGCGGTGTGGCGTACGACATGCTGACCCCGTCCCGTTTCACCGCCGTACCGCTGTTCGCCGCCGCCCCGCTCGTGGCGGCGCCGCTCTTCGCTGCGGTGACGACCCTGCTGTCGGGTCTCTTCGCCGTCCTGGCGATGGTGGGCCTGCACCTGGGCAGCGGCACGCTGGGCGAGGCGCAGACCCTCACCGAGATCTTCACCGTGGTGGTGGTCGCGGCGCTCGCGCTGCTGATCAACCGGGTCGTCCGGCGCAGCGGTGAGCGGCTGGCGTCGGCGCGGGTGATCGCCGAGACCGCGCAGCGCGCTGTGCTGCCGACGCCCCCGGAGCGGATCGCGGGCCTTCAGGTGGCGGCGCGGTACGAGGCGGCGCAGGCGGACGCGTTCATCGGCGGCGACCTGTTCGCCGTGCAGGACACGCCGTACGGGGTGCGGTTGGTGGTCGGGGACGTACGCGGCAAGGGCATGGGGGCGGTCGAGGCCGTGGCGGTGGTCATCGGGGCGTTCCGGGAGGCGGCCGAGCAGGAGAGCTCGCTGGAGGGCGTGGCGCAGCGGCTGGAACGCGCGCTGGCGCGGGAGGGGACGCGGCGGGACGGCCTGGACGCCTTCGAGGGGTTCACCACGGCGGTGCTGGCGGAGATCCCGCGCGGGGAGGCCGTGGTGCGGGTGGTGGACCGGGGGCACCCGGAGCCGCTGATGCTGTACGCGGACGGGGGCGCCGAGCTGCTGGAGCAGGCCGAGCCGACGCTGCCGCTGGGCATGGCCGACCTCGGTACGTGGCCGGACCGGGCGTACGAGGTGCCGTACCCGGCCGGCGCGACGCTGCTCCTCTACACGGACGGGCTCTCCGAGGCGCGGGACGCGGAGGGGGTCTTCTACGATCCGGTCGCGCGGCTGGCCGGGCGGCTCTTCCCGGGCCCCGACGCGGTGCTGGACGCGCTGGTGACCGACGTGTGGCGGCACACGGGCGGCGGGGCGACCGACGACCTGGCGCTGCTGGCGGTGACGCGGCCGACGGCGGGGCAGCCGGAACGGCGCCGGACGATCCCGGTGGTGCCGTAGGAGTTCCGCTTCCGCCGCCACGGTGTGTAGTCGGCGGATGCCACTGCGCATAACAGTTGACGCACCGTCAGGACCAGAGTGCATGGTGAACATTCCTGATGCGCGGTCAAGTCGCCCGCTTCTGCCCGGTTGTGAGGCGGTACATCCCAGGCGGATCCGGTTAATGATCAGTAGGAACAGCTTGGAATCCGGAGCCCGCGTCTATTAACGTTCGATAACGCAGCGCGGTCGTCCCAGCCGTCGCCAGAGACGGCACCGCGCGCGTGCGCCGAATTCCGCAAGGGAACCGGGGAACCACCACCTTGGGGTGAATCGGACGCCTTCGCACCCGTGCGGAGGGGCCCGTAGGAGACCTTCCTGCTCCGAACCCGTCAGCTAACCCGGTAGGCGAGAAGGAAGGAAAGGAGTGCGCCTCCGTGGCGTCCAACAGGCCTGCCCCCGAAGCTCCGTCCCGCTCGATCGGGTCGTTCGACTCTTCGAGTGTCCCGGACGCGGCACCTCTAAACGGGGAGTGGGAGGAATGGAACCCCACCGAGGAGAGCGTCCGCCCCGTCCGCGGCCGGCACCGCGTGGCCAAGCAGCGCGGCGGACTGGCCCGTAGCTCCACCGTCCTCGGTGTCGGAGTCATCGCGGCGGTCGGCGCGGGCGGCATGGCCACCGCCCAGGACAAGCCGGCGGTGTCCATATCCCTGCCGGACGTCGTCACCGACAACCTCCCGGACGTCGAGTCCCTGCCCGGCATCGGATCCCTGGTCTCCGACGACTCCGACTCCGGCTCCGGCGAAGGCGGCACCGCGGACAGCGGTGTCGCGACCGCCTCCCTCACCGGCACTCCCGCCGCCGACGCCGCCGGACAGCAGAGCGGCGGCGCGGACGCGGGCGAGGCCCTGCGCGCCCGCATCCTCCAGCAGGCCGAGCAGCAGCAGGCGTCCGCCGACGCCGAGGCGAAGGCGGCCGCCGAGACGGCCGCCGCCGAGCAGGCCGCGGCCGAGGCGAAGGCACAGGCCACCGCCGCGGAGAAGCAGGCCGCCGAGGAGAAGGCCAAGGCGGAGGCGGCGGCGAAGGCCGAGGCCGCCGCCGAGGCGAAGGCGGCGGAGGAGAAGCGGCAGGCCGAGCAGGCCGGCAGCTGGTCCCTGCCCACCTCGTCGTACACGATCACCTCCACCTACGGCCAGGCCGGCAACATGTGGTCCTCCGGCTACCACACCGGACTCGACCTCGCCGCGCCCACGGGCACGCCCGCCAAGGCCGTCCACGGCGGCACGGTCAAGTCGGCCGGCTGGTCCGGCTCGTACGGATACCGCATCGTCCTGGAGCTGGAGGACGGCACCGAGGTCTGGTACTGCCACCTCTCCTCGATGACCGTCGGCGCCGGGCAGAAGGTCGGCACCGGCGAGACCATCGGCCGCGTCGGCGCCACGGGCAACGTCACCGGGCCGCACCTGCACCTGGAGGTGCACACCGCGGGCGGCGAGGGCATCGACCCGCTGGCCTGGCTGCGCGGCAAGGGCCTCACCGTCTGACCATCCGCCCGGGACACACCAGACCCCGGCAGTCCCGGCGCCACACCCCCCGACGCCGGGGCTGCCGGTGCGTTCACCCCCGCCCTCCGGGCGGGCGGACGCCGGCGCGCCCTACGACCGGTACGGGTTGTAGCCGCCGCCGTAGTTGAGGTACGGCGGCGGCGTCCACACCCGGCCGGTGACCTGGGCGGCGTACGTCAGCGCCGGCCCCGCTATCTCCTTGCGCTGCCACAGGTGGTGCAGCAGCTCCTGCTCGCGCGCCGTGAAGTCCGGCCCCACGGCGCCCCGGCGGGCCCGGTGGCGCAGGAACGCCAGCGAGGTCGCGAACGTCTCGTACTCGCCGACCGCGCGGGCCGCCGCGGGACCGAAGCAGCGCGCCGCGTACCCACGGGCCAGCCCGCGCGCCCGCATCGACGAGAGCGCGAGCGGCTCGGCGGGCGTGAGCCAGCCCGCCGCCGCGTACGCCGGGAGCTCGCCGGATATCGTGCGCAGCTCGCGCTGGCGCGACCAGATCGCCAGCCACGTCAGCAGCCCGAACGCGGGCACCATGCACGCCCCGTACACGGCGTAGAAGCCCCACGGCCCGTACGCCGCCGAGCCGTTCCACAGCGCGTGCATGCCCATCGCCAGGACCAGCCCGAGCAGCGGCAGCGCGACCCTGCGCACCCGCCTGCGGCGCGCGGTGAGGGCGGCGACGCCGAAGCCTATGCCGGTGAGCACCGTGAACAGCGGGTGGGCGAACGGCGACATCACGATCCGTACGAAGAACGTGGCGGCCGTGACCGACGCCAACCCCGACGTCCCGAACTGCTGGTCCTCGCCGAAGGCGTTGCCGAGGTACAGGATGTTCTCGGTGAAGGCGAAACCGGTCGCGGTGAACCCGGCGATGACCACGCCGTCGACGATCCCGGTGAAGTCCCGTCTGCGGAACAGGAAGACGAGCAGCACGGCGGCGGCCTTGGCGCTCTCCTCGACGACCGGTGCGACGACGGTCGCGCCGAGCGTGTCGGCGGACGCCGGATCGGCGGTGGCGGTGGCTATCCAGCGGGTCGCGAAGGTGTTGGCGACGATCGCGACCAGCGCGGCGGCACAGGCCCCCCACGCGAACGCGAACAGCAGGTTCCTCCACGGGCCCGGCTCGACCCGGTCCAGCCAGCGGAACGCCGCCATGAGGAGCGGGACGGGCAGCAGCGCCAGGCCCAGCCCGACGAGGAAGCCCTCGGTGCCGGTCTGTTCCCGCACCAGCGCGAGGATCACCAGCCCGCACAGGGCGAGCACGATGACGACCGCGGAGGCCTGCACCACCTTGCTGCGCCAGAGGGCGCGGCGGGGCTTGTAGCGCCAGCGGGCACGCTCCGGCACGGCGTCGAACGACGGCTGTGGTTCGTACGCCGGGACGGCCGGATACGGCGACTGGGCATGCGCAGACGAATGGGACACGCGATCGACCCTAACGACCGCCACGGACAGTCGGCGACGGCATCGCCCCGGTGCGCGGGGCGTCACACCCGCACGCGCGGGCGCCCTCCACCCGCCGTCACACGCGCCGGAAGAGGAGGTCGTGCACCACGTGCCCATTGTCCAGGCCCTGCCCCTCGAAGCGGGTGAGCGGCCGGAAGCCGGGGCGCGGGGCGTAGCCGCCGTCGGGCACGGTGTTCTCGAACGCGGGGTGCGCGGTCAGCACCTCCAGCATCTGCTCCGCGTACGGCTCCCAGTCCGTGGCGCAGTGCAGGACGGCGCCGGGCCGCATCCGGGTCGCCACCAGGCCCAGGAACTCGGGCTGGATCAGCCGGCGCTTGTGGTGCCGCTTCTTGGGCCAGGGGTCGGGGAAGTACACGCGTACGCCGTCGAGGGCGTCGGGGGCGAGCATCTCGCGCAGCAGGATGATCGCGTCGCCGTTGGCCACGCGGACGTTGCTCAGGCCGGCCTTCTCGGCGAGGGAGAGCAGGTTGCCCTGGCCTGGGGTGTGCACGTCGACGGCGAGGATGCCGGTCGACGGGTCGTCGGCGGCCATCTGCGCGGTGGCCTCACCCATGCCGAACCCGATCTCCAGGACGACCGGGAGCCCGCCGAACATTGCCCCCAGGTCGAGGACGCGCTGCCCGTCGATGTCCAGGCCCCAGGTGCCCCACAGCCGCCGCAGCGCGTCGCCCTGCCCGGGCGTGACCCGGCTGCGCCGGGGCTGGAAGCTGCGGATCCGCCGCTCGAAGTGCGATCCGGCGGGGTCGGGCGCGGGCCCCTCGGGGAAGCGGGGCTCACCCTTGGGACGGTGGGGGACTGCGGTTTCACGGGGCTCAGACACAATGCCCCGATTCTACGGCGCCGCCGTGGCGCACCGTGCCGGGCCGTCCGGGTCAGCCCAGGTGCGCCAGGGCCCGCCGGGCGATCTCGCGGCCGATGGGGAGGGACGCGGTCGCGGCCGGGGACGGGGCGTTCAGCACATGGACCGTCCGGGGGGCCTCGCGGATCAGGAAGTCGTCCACGAGCGTGCCGTCCCGGAGGACCGCCTGCGCGCGGACGCCCGCGGGCGCGCGGCGCAGGTCCCCCGGTTCCACCGCCGGGAGCAGCCGCCGCACCGCCTCGGTGAACGCGCGCTTGGACACCGACCGGTGCAGCTCCCCCGCCCCGTACCGCCAGTGGCGGCGGGCCATCCGCCAGGAACCGGGCCACGCCAGCGTCCCGGCCAGCTCTCCGGGCCGGACGACCGACCAGCCGTACCCCTCGCGGCCGAGCGCCGGGACCGCGTTCGGTCCCACGTGGACACCGCCGTCGATGCCCCGTGTCAGGTGCACCCCCAGGAACGGGAACGCCGGGTCCGGCACCGGATACACCAGGCCGCGCACCAGCTCCGGGCGGGCCAGCTCGAAGTACTCGCCCCGGAACGGCACGATCCGCATGCCCGGGTCGTCGCCCGCGAGGCGCGCCACCCGGTCGCAGTGGAGGCCCGCGCAGTTCACCAGGACCCGGCCCCGGACGACCGCCCCGCCGGACGTTTGTACGGCCACCCCCCAGGGGCGCCGGTCGACGGCGGTGACCTCCGCCCCGTACCGGATCCGGGCGCCGGACGACTCCGCGAGCTGCGCGGCCACCGCCCCGTAGTCGCACACCCCGGTCGTGCCCACGTGGATCGCGGCCAGGCCCCGCACCCGCGGCTCGTACTCGGTGATCTGGGCGGGGCCCAGCTCCCGCACCGGGATGCCGTTCTCCCGGCCGCGCTGGACCAGGGCGTGCAGCCGGGGCAGCTCGGCCCGCTCGGTCGCGACGATCAGCTTGCCCGTGACCTCGTGGGGCAGCCCGTACTCCGCGCAGAACTTCACCATCTCCGCGGCGCCCCGCACCGCGTACCGCGCCTTCAGCGAGCCGGGCCGGTAGTAGACACCGCTGTGGATCACTCCGCTGTTGCGCCCGGTCTGGTGGCGTGCCGGGCCCCGCTCCTTCTCCAGGACCACCACCCGCGTCCCGGGGGCGGCGCGCGTGATCGCGTATGCCGTCGACAGCCCGACAATGCCGCCGCCGATCACGAGCACGTCGCAGTCGACCCGCCCGAAACCCTCACCGCCGTACCCGGACACCTGTGCCACCTCCCACCCCAGATAGTGCACTGGCCCACTGACAATGCCCCTAAACATGCCTCGCACGGGGCGCGACGTGGCGGGGGACACGGTGGGACACGGCTCACGCCGGGGTCATCAGCAGCGGGCGGGCCCGCTCCCGCAGCTCCGCCACCCGGGGCTCGTCCCCGTACGGCTCCAGCCGGTGCAGCAGGTCCCGCACGTACTCGGTCGTGCGCGCCGACGAGATCCGCCCGGCCACCTCCACCGCGCGCGTACCGGCCGCGCAGGCGGCGTCCAGATTGCCCGACTCCAGTTCGGCGACGGCGCTCACGACCAGCCGTAAACCGTGCGAGCGGACGAACTCCTCCGTCGGCCGCGACAGGGCCTGCTCGGTGAAGCGGCGCACCTGCCGCGGCGCCTTCAGGTCCCGGTAGCACTCGGCGGCGTCCGCGCAGAACCGGTCGTACGAGTAGAAGCCCAGCCAGGTCGGGTCCGGGTCGCCCTCCCGGGAACGCTCCAGCCACCCCTCCGCCGCCCGCAGCGCCGCCCCGGCCGCGGCCGCGTCCCCCGCCTTGGCGTGCGCCCGCGCCTCGACCAGCCGGAAGAAGGACATGGTCCGCGCGGTGGCCAGGCCCCGGTTGCGCTCCAGCGCCGCCTGCGCCAGGTCGACGCCCTCGTCGGCGAAGCCGCGATAGGTGGCCTGGAGGGACATCGACGCCAGCACGTACCCGCCGAGCGGCACGTCCGCGGCGGCCCGCGCGAGGCGCAGTGCCTGGATGTAGTAGCGCTGGGCGGCCTCCTGCTGGCCCGTGTCGAAGGCCATCCAGCCCGCCAGCCGGGTCAGCTCCGCGGTCGCCCCGAACAGCGCCCGGCCGACCTCGTCCGAGTACGAGCCGAGCAGCAGCGGCGCCGCGTCCACCCGCAGGCACTCGGGCACCATCGACGAACGCCAGTCGCCGCCACCGTACTTGGAGTCCCAGCGCCGCGCGTCCTCCGCCGCCTCGCGCAGCTTGGCCACATCGCTGTGCCCCACCCGTACCGCCGCGCCACCCTCGTCCGCGGTGCCGTCCGGCGCCGCCGGAACCGACCGCTCCACCGACGAGTCGGCCGGGGTTATCAGCCAGCGGGAGGCGGGCGTCGCGTACGCGCTGACCGCGAACGACCCGGCCAGCGACTGCCAGATGCCGCCACCGCCGGCCCGGCGCCCGGCCAGGTCCAGCCGGTACAGCTCGGTCGCCGACCGCACCGCCTCGCCCACGTCGCGCGGGAAGGCCAGCCCCACCTCGGGCGCCGGGTCGGCGTCGGCGAGGCCGATCTCGTGCAGCGGGACCGGGCGGCCCAGCTTCTGCCCGATCGCGGCCGCGATCAGGTGCGGTGCGGCGCCCTGCGGCACCATGCCCTTCGACACCCACCTGGCGACCGACGTCTTGTCGTACCGAAGGGTCAGACCGCGCTGCGCTCCGAGGTCGTTGACCCGCCGGGCCAGGCCGGCGTTGCTGATTCCCGCGAGGGCGAGAACGGTGCCGAGCTTCTCGTTCGGCCCGCGTTGCTCCCTGGACATGCGCCACCCCTCGACCCAGACGGCCGCCGCGACGCCAGGCATAGGCGCGCGGCATTCGTAAACCCAGCGTAGTTCGCCGCATCCCCACCGTTAAGGGGCGGTGTTCCGTATGGCGAGATTGTTGTGCGTACGGGTGGTCGTGCGGCCGTTCGCCGCCCGGCGGGTGCGCGGGCGCTGCGCGGCGGGGTCGCGGAGGCGTCGGCGGCTCGCGTACGGCCGGCGCACGCCCCGCGCCGGGCCGTCGCGCCCTCGTCGTGCTCCCGGTGTGTGGCCGTGCGCCTGTCCGTGCGCTCTGGCTCGTGGAGCGGGGGAGCGCTTCCATGGGTGCTGCGTGGGTCGGCCCGCCGTACTGGAAGCGGCGGGCTGGGGGACACCGCCGCCTTCAATCCCCGCGGGTGGCGGACCGGTCCGGGAGGCGGACAGCGCCTCCCGGACCGACGCTTGTGGGTAACTCTGTACGCAATTGTACGGTTGGGGTGTCCGGCGAGATTGGCTGAATGATGCCCGTCGTCCGGCCGGTCGAACCACCCCCTCCGCGGCCAAGTGGCCAATGCCAGGGGCGCGTTCCCATTTTCACGGGGCGCGGCACGTAGCCCCTCCTGTGCGCCGTTGTCGTGGCAGCATGTCTCCATCAGGAGTGCTGAGTTGTCCACAGCCTGTGGAGGCGGCGATGCGGTGGCTGGTGGGGTGGAGCAGTGTCGCCGCGCGTTTCGGCACGGGCTTCGCCAGTGCGGGATCCGTCGGGAACGATGACGAGAACCGCACGGTGCACCCCGTCGGCGCCCAGCTCCTGTGGGGCGACCCCGATCCGCTGTGGGCGGTCGGGGACTGGCGCCCCGACGAGATCCGCGTCGTCACCGTCGACCCCCCGCCCGGACCCTCCGGCGGCGCCCCCGCCACCCGCCTCGCCGTCCTCGGCTGCTGCGCTGCCGACGACGACCAGCTGAGGCTCGGACTGCTCGCCGCCCGCGGCGGGGCCATGCGCCACCTCACCGCCTGGCCGGGCAGCTACACCGCCGTCGTCCAGGTCGGCCGCCGCGTCATCGTCACCGGCGACCTCGCCGGCGCCCGGCCCGTCTTCCACACCCCGTGGGCGGGCGGCACCGCGTACGCCACCGCCGCCCTCCCCCTCGCCGACCTCATCGAGGCCCAGCTCGACATCGGCCACCTCGCCGCCCTCCTCGCCTGCCCGGAAACCCCGGAGGCGCTGCGCGACTCGACCCCCTACGCCGGCGTCCGGCGCGTACCGCCCGGCCACGCACTCGTGCTGCGCGAGGGCTCGCGCGAGATCACCGGGTACGAACCGGTCGCCTCCCTCGCCGTCGCCGCGCCCCAGATCGACCCGGACCGGGCGGTCGACGGCGTCCGCGACGCGCTCGTCGAAGCGGTACGGGCCCGGCTCACCGCCCCCCGGCACGCCCCCGAGACGCTGCCGCCCGACCCCGGCCCCGTCCCCGGCATGGGCCCCGCCGAACGGCGCGCCGCACGCGGGGCGCCCGCCCCCGGCATCGGCGCCGACCTGTCCGGCGGCAGCGCCTCCGGCACCCTCGCCCTGCTCGCCGCGGGCCTGCCCGGCGTACCCGGCACCATCCTCGGACACGGCACCGGCGCCGGCGAACGGCTGCTCGCCGTCACCTTCAACGACCTGTCCACCGGCGGCCGGGAAGCCGACGCGGAACGGGCCCGCGCCCGCGCCATCGCCGAGAACCCGCGCCTGCACCACGTCGTCGTCGCCGCCTCCGACGAGGCCCTTCCGTACGCCGAACTCGAAGGCCCCCTCACCGACGAACCCGGCCCCTCCCTGGTGGCCGCCGAACGGCACCGCCGGCGCCTCGCGGCGGGCAGCGCCGACCACTTCACCGGGCACGGCGCACGCCAGGTGCTCGACGCCCACCCCGCGCGCCTGGCCGACCTGCTGATGGACCGCAGACGCCGCCACCTGCTGCGCCCGGTCACCGCGCTCGCCAAGGCCAGCGGCCCGGCCGCCGGTTCGCTGCTCGTCCCGCTCACCGTCTACCGGGCGGCCCGCAAACTCGCCCGTACGCCCTACCGCGCCGGTCTGGAATCGGCCGCCGACGGGCTCCTCGCGGCCAACCGGTCGGCGCCCTCCACGAACGGCCCGCTCTCCGCCTCCCTCGCCGCCCTCGCCTGGTCCCGCCCCGGCCCCGCCGCCCGCTGGCTCACCGGCGAGGCCCTCGCTGAAGTATCGGTTCGCCTCAACCAGGCCGCGACCAGGCCGACTTCGGTCCAGCGCCCCGGCGAGGCCCGCGCCCGGGCCGCCCTGGCACGCTACGCGGCGGACCAGCGCATCCTGGAGCAGGCCGCCGAGATCCGCAGCCAGCGCCTCCACTCGCCCTTCCTCGACAACCAGGTCGTACGCGCCTGCCGCGACCTGCCCGAATCGCTGCGCGTCCAGCCCGGCGCCCGCGCCGCGATCCTCCGCACCGTCCTCGCCGGCGCGGGCATCCACGACCTGCCGCCCGGCTGGGGCACCACCTCCCACGCCCCGGCCGCCGCAGCCCACCGCGCGGGCCTGCGCGCCGCCCTGCCCCAGCTGATGGCCCTCTTCGACGCGCCGCTCCTCGCCGACGCGGGCCTCATCGAGGCCCGTGTCGTACGCAAGGCCCTGCGCGCCGCCACCGAGGGCGAGCCCGTCCCCCTGGACGGCCTGGCCGACCTGGTCTCCACCGAACTGTGGCTGCGCCGCCTCCTCGCCCGCCGCGGCACCTGCTGGACGGGCACGGCCGCCCCCCGCCGCCGCGCCGTGGCCGCGGGCGTCCCGAGGCGCCCCACGCTCCGGTCGTAGGGCGTGTGGCGACAGAGGTTTCACGGGGCTCGGCTCAACCGCAGTGGATGCGGGACTCGGCCCAGTCGGCGGGCGCCACGGAGCCGAGCGGCGCGGCCGGGTCCGGTTCGACGACCAGGCGGAGGGTCCGGTGGCCCGCGATCCCGACGCGCACCGGAACCGCCGCGTCGCCGCCGCGCAGCACCGGCGAGCGCCACAGCCGGATGCCGTCCCCGTACACCGAGAACCGCACCGCGCCGAGGCCCAGCGCCATGTCGTCCAGGCCGGCGAACGCCTCGTAGGCGGAGCAGCGGCGGTTGAGGTCGATGGTCAGCGACGACCGGGCGTGCACGGTCACGCCGTGTCCGTACCGCTCGCCGCCGATGGACATCCCCCAGCGCTGCCACATCCAGCTGGACGCGCCGAGCCGGACCTCCGGGGCGGAGTGGTCACCGTAGAGGCCGTAGTGGAGCTGGTTGACCTGGTACACGGCCGGCGGTGGCGGGGGTGGCGTCGGCGTCGGCTTCGGTGCGGGAGGCGCGGGAGGTGCGGGAGGTGCCGGTGCGATGGGCGGGTCGGGTGGTGGTGTGGGCGTGGGCGCGGGCCGCGCGGGGGCGGGCGGTGCGGGTGTGGCCGACGGTGACGGCCGCGCCGGGCCCGCGCTCGGCCGGGGCGATAGCGGCTCGACCACCGGTTCCGGCGCCGGGGGCGCGGGCGGCGCCGGTGCGGCCGGGCTCGGGGGCGCCACGGGGTCCGGCGGTACGACGGGTTCGGCCACGGGCGGGCGCTTCGCCTCGGGGGCGGGCTCCGGACTCCCGGACAGCGCCCACACCACTCCCGCCACCGCGGTGACGGCCACCGTCACGGCGACGCCCGCCTTCGCGGGGGCACCCAGCCCTTCGGCGGCGGCACCCCCGGCGGCACCCCCGGCGGCACCCCCTCCCGCACCCCCGGAACCGCCCGTCGCAGCCGCCGCTCCCGCCCCGGCGCCCGCCGCACCAGCCGCCCCGCCCGCCGCGAGGCCCGCGGCCTTGAGCGAGAACCCGGCCGCGAACCAGCCGATCACGGCGACCGGCAGCAGTGCCGGGATCCCGGCGTTGACCTGCTCCAGCTCGCCCACCGCGAGCCGGCACCGGGCACACTCCTCCAGGTGCTTGCGCAGCCCCCGCTCGGCCCGCATCCGCAGACCGCCCCGGGCGTACGCGCCCAGCCGGTCCGCGTAGCGCGCGCAGTCGCCCCCGGCGGTGAGCGACCGGTTCACGTGCGCCTGGAGGTACGCCTGCTTCAGCCCCTCGCGGGCCCGGCTGGCGAGCACCGCCGTGGCGTTCGCGGTCAGCCCGAACAGGGGCGCCACCTCGCTCGGTGACTCCTCCTCCACGGTGGTGTGCCACAGCACCGCCTGCCACCGCTCGGGCAGCGAGCGGAAGGCCCGCATGGCGAGCGACTGCTCGGCCTCGTGCATGGCGCGGACGTCCGCCCCCACGTCCAGCGTCTCGGCCTCCGGTACGGCCGAGGCGCGCACCGCCTGCGCGGCGAACACCGCGAAGTCCTCGACCAGGTGCTCCCGCCGGGACGTCCTCGTCCACGCGGCGGCCACCCGGCGCACGGTCGTCAGGAGGTAGGCGCGCACGGCGTGCTCGGGCCCCGCTCCTTTGCGCACCGCCTGGAGCGTCCGGGCGAACACCTCCGCCGTCAGGTCGTCCGCGGTGTGCGCGTCCCGGCAGCACGTCCGGGCGTAGCGCCGCACCGCCGCGGAGTGCCTGCGGAACAGCTCCTCGTACGCGGAGTCGTCGCCGTCCCGCATGCGCTGGACCAGGTCGGCGTCCGACGGGGGCAGCTCGACGGGCGGCGGGAGCACGGACCCGGCACCATCCCGCTCGCGCTGCGCCGGCACGACGGCACCGGCCGCACCACCGCCCGGCGCCGGGGAACCGTCACGCGCCGGGGAGCCGCCGGACCGGCCCTGGTTCGGAACCTTCGGAACCTTCGGAACCTTCGGAACCTTCGGAACCTCGCAGGAGCCGTCGGCCGGAGAGCGGGAGCCGTCGGCGGCGGCACCGCCGAACGGCTCGTCACGACCGTCACCGCTCATCGCGGAAGCCCCCGTACCCCTGCCGGACCCTGACACCGGGCCAGCGTGCCACAGGGGACCGCCCCCACCGGGGGTGAGCGGCCGTCAACCACTCATCCGGGGAATCGACCCGAACGCAGGAGCCGCCCGTGCCCCGATCGGGTGAGCCTTACGCCGGCCGGGAGCGGAGCCCCTCCAGGAGGATGTCCAGCAACCGCGCCGACGCCGCGCTCTGCTGCGCCGCGTCCGGCAGCGAGGGCGCCGCCGTGGCGATGACCAGCAGCACGTCCGCCACGGTCACGTCCCCGCGCAGCTCGCCCGCCTCCCGGGCCCGGTCGACCAGCTGACCGACCACCTCCAGCAGCTCCGAGGCGCCCGCGTCGTCCAGCTCGGCCACCGGCACCGCGCGCGGCGGGACCACCCGCAGCTCGGGCTGGCCCGGTGCGACCGGAACCACCGGAACGGCCGCGACCGCCGACGCGCCGCGCTGCTGCGGCACCCGCAGCTCCTCACCCGACCCGCTGGGCACCGACCCGCCGGGCACCGACCCGTCCGGCGCCGCGCCCGGCTCGTCCACGCCCACGCGCAGCACGTGCGGCGGCAGCAGCCGGCCCGCGCCCGAGGCCACGGACGTCCGCAGGAACCGGGAGAGCGCCGACCACGGCTCCTCCTCCTGCCCCAGGGCCGTACGCGCCTGCTCGGTGAGCCGCGCCGTCTCCTCCTCGGCTATTCGCCGTACGAGCACGTCCTTGCTGGGGAACCGGCGGTAGACCGTCCCGACCCCGACCCGTGCCCTGCGCGCCACGTCCTCCATCGGCGCCCCGTACCCGAGCTCGCCGAACACCTCACGGGCCGCCCGCAGCACGTGCTCGAGGTTGCGCTGGGCGTCCACCCGCAGCGGCGCCGTACGACTCGACGACCCGCCGGCTCCGTGCCCGCCGGCTCCGTGCCCGCCGGCTCCGTGCCCGCCGACTCCCGGCCGGCCGTGCATCCCGCCCAGCCCCTCCCCGGGCGACGCGGTCGCGGCCGACGCCGAGGAAGCGGTGGCCGACGAGGCGAGAGCGGTCGACCAACGAGAATCCTGAATATGCATAAATGTTCCCCCGGTGATGATGTGTCTCCCCCCGGAGACCTCCCCCACATGACAACCGGGGCCCGGACCACGCTGTCTGGTCATGCGCAGCGACCCGTCTCCCCGACGACATACGAACATAGTTGAGTCGAGGTCAATTCAGAAGGGGCAGTTCCGACCGGTGCGCCCCCCGATCGGAGCAAGGACCGGAACACTCCCGATTCTGCCCCCTCTCGCCACCCCGCCACTCCCCCCTGACCTGCGGACCTGTCCCCACACACACCCCTCGCGCCACCCCAGACCCCACCCCGCCTCCGGTCACACAATTTGCCGGGCCTGTGGACAAACCCCGAAGCCCGTTGCCTCATGGGAAGGTGACCGAACCTGTGCGCATTCTCGTTGTCGGCGGTGGCTACGTCGGGATGTACACCGCCCTGCACCTCCAGCGGCTCCTCAAGGACGGCCTGAGAAGCGGCAGGGCCGAGATCACCGTGGTCACTCCCGACCCATACATGACGTACCAGCCCTTCCTCCCCGAAGCGGCGGCCGGCAACATCTCGCCACGCCACGTCGTCGTCCCGCTGCGCCGCGTCCTCGACAAGTGCCGCATCGTCATCGGCGAGGCCAAGGCCGTCGACCACGCCAAACGGACGGCGACCATCGCCACCCTCGCCACCGAGGAGGAGGGCGCGGGCCCCGTCCAGCTCCCCTACGACGAACTGGTCATCGCCCCCGGCTCCATCTCGCGCACCCTCCCCGTCCCCGGCCTGGCCGACTACGGCATCGGCTTCAAGACCGTCGAGGAGGCCATCGGGCTGCGCAACCACGTCATCGAGCAGATGGACATCGCCTCCTCCACCCGCGACCCCGCCATCCGGGACGCCGCCCTCACCTTCGTCTTCGTCGGCGGCGGCTACGCCGGCGTCGAGGCCCTCGGCGAGCTGGAGGACATGGCCCGCTACACCACGCGCTACTACCACAACATCAAGCCGCAGGACCTGAAGTGGATCCTGGTGGAGGCCACCGGCCGCATCCTCCCCGAGGTCGGCGAGGACATGGGCAAGTACACCGTGCGCGAACTGCGCGCCCGCAACATCGACGTACGCCTCGACACCCGCCTGGAGTCCTGCGAGGACCGGGTCGCCGTCCTCAGCGACGGCAGCCGCTTCCCCACCCGTACGGTCGTATGGACCGCCGGCGTGAAACCCGCCCCCGTCCTCGCCGCCACCGACCTCCCCCGCAACGAACGCGGCCGCCTCAAGTGCACCGCCCGCCTCAGCGTCGAAGGCGTCGACCACGCCTGGGCCGCCGGAGACGCGGCCGCCGTCCCGGACGTCACCGCCGGCGAACCGGGCCGCGAATGCGCGCCGAACGCCCAGCACGCGGTGCGCCAGACCAAGGTCCTCGCCGAGAACCTCGTCGCCTCCCTCCAGGGCCGGCCCCTCAAGGACTACGCCCACAAGTACGCCGGGTCCGTGGCCTCCCTCGGCCTGCACAAGGGCGTCGCCCACGTCTACGGCCGCAAACTCAAGGGCTATCCCGCGTGGTTCATGCACCGGGCTTACCATCTGAGCCGCGTCCCCACCTTCAACCGCAAGGCGCGCGTCCTGGCCGAATGGACACTCGCGGGCCTCTTCAAGAGGGAGATCGTCTCCCTCGGCTCCCTGGAACACCCGCGCGCCGAGTTCGAGCTCGCCGCCGGACCGCCGCCGCCCGAACCCAAGGACGAGGCGTCCAGGGGCGGAACCGCGGACGGCGGAGCGAAGTCCGACTGATCGGGACCCACCGGCCCCCCAGCTCCGCCGACGGGGCCGAGCCCCGGCAGACACCCCTTGTCAGTGCGGTCGGTCACACTGGACGTGTGACCATAGGTGGGCTCACACCTGCACAGAGTGACTCAGCACGGCAACGACACCATGAGGCATACAGATCCGTGAACTTCACGCGTTGGAGCGCCCGGCTCCCCGGTACGCAGCGCCGCGCCGCTGCGCGCGGCACCGACCCCGGGGTCTCGCCGGCGCAGCGGGCGGACTCCGTACCCGCGGCGCGGGGTGAGTCCGACCAGCGGCTGGAGCCCGTGCCCGACGACGCCCCCGCCCTGGAGGACTTCCCCGTACGGGAGATCCTCGGCCGTCTCCCCGGGCTCGTCGCCCTCACCTACGGCGCCGACCACCGCCTTGCGCACGTCAACGACGCCTACGCCGCCGCCTTCGGCCCCCGCCCGTCCGGCGCGACCGTCGCCGCCGCCTGCCCGGAGCTCGCCGAGCTGGGCCTGCTGCCGCTGATGGACCAGGTGCTGCGCAGCGGAAAGCCCCGCACGGTCAAGTCCCGCCGTACGCAGGCGGGCGGCTCGTACACCGTCACCTGCCTGCCCGTCGAGACGCGCGGCACCACCGAGGCCGGGGTCCTGGTCCACGCCGCCGACGTCACCGACCACGCCGAGGCCGCCGAGCGGCTCCGGGCCAGCGAGCGCCGCCACAGAGAGACCGCCGTCACCCTCCAGAGATCCCTCCTCCCGCAGGAGTTGGAGCAGCCCGACGACCTCCGCGTCGCCGCCACCTACCAGCCGGGCGGTACGGACGCGGCCGTCGGCGGCGACTGGTACGACGTGATCACCCTCGGCGCCGGCCGCACCGCCCTCGTCATCGGCGACGTCATGGGACGCGGCGTGCGCGCGGCCGCCGTCATGGGCCAACTCCGCACCGCCGTCCGGGCGTACGCCCGGCTCGACCTGCCGCCCCACGAGGTGCTCCAGCTCCTCGACGGCCTCGCCGCCGAGATCGACGCCAGCCAGATCGCCACCTGCGTCTACGCCGTCCACGACCCCAACGAGGGCCGCCTCGTCTACGCCTCCGCGGGACACCTCCCGATCCTCGTACGGGACGAGGACGGCACCGTCCGCCGCGCCGAGGAACCGACCGGGCCCCCGCTCGGCACCGGCGGCTGGCTCCACGCCTCCGGAACCATCGCCCTCCCGCCCGGCTCCACCGCCGTCCTCTACACGGACGGCCTGGTCGAGCGGCGCAGGGAGGACATCGACGAGGGCGTCGCCGCCCTGGAGCGCGCCCTGGCCGGCGCCACCGGCAGCCCCCAGGTCGTCTGCGACCGGCTGCTGCGCGCCCTCGGCGTCACCGCCGAGCACGACGACGACGTCGCCGTCCTGGTCCTCCAGCACCCCTCCCGCACGGGCCCGGACGCCGAGCTCTTCCACAACGCCGCCCTCGACCTCCTCGGCGGCGTCGAAGCGGCACCACGCGCGCGTGCCTTCGCCTCCGGGGTCCTCTCCAGCTGGCGCTTCCCGGTCGAGCTGCGCGACCTGGGGGTGCTCGCGACCAGCGAGCTCGTCGCGAACTCCCTCCAGCACGGCACCCCGCCCATGCGCCTGCGCCTGCGCCGCACCGACCGGCGCCTGATCATCGAGGTGACGGACGGCGACGACCACCTGCCGCGCCGCCGCCGCGCCGAAACGGAGGACGAGGCGGGTCGCGGCATCTCGATCATCGCCACGATCGCCTCGTCCTGGGGCAGCCGCCGCACGCCCGGGGGCGGCAAAGCGGTCTGGTGCGAGTTCGCCCTCCCGGGCTAGACAGTCACCCGCTGGTCGTCCGGCTTGTGCTGGGCGACCACCCGGGACTTCGCCACCAGGTACGGATGGTCCTGGGCCGGGGTGAGCCTCCGGCCCAGCCGCACCGCCAGCAGCGTGATGCCCAGCGAGAAGAGCACGAACGTCACGATGTACGGACCGTGCAGCGCGGCCCCCATCGGACCGCCCACGGCCGGGCCGACCGCCAGCGCCAGCTGCTTGACCAGCGCGAACGCCGAGTTGTACTGCCCCACCATCGACTCCGGCGCCAGGTCGGCCACCAGCGGCGCCACGGTCGGCGACAGCATCGCCTCACCCAGCCCGAACAGCCCGTACGTCGCGATGAACGCGGCCGTCGCCATCGCCTGGCTGCCGTGCCCGAGCCCGGCGTACCCCGCGAACAGCCACGCGACGGTCCAGATCAGACCGACCCAGGCGATCACCCGCGTCCGCCGGCGCCGCTCCACGAACCGCAGCACCAGGAACTGCGCGACGACGATGACCGCCGTGTTCGCGGCCAGGGCCATGCCCAGCGCCGACGGCTCGATCCCGGCGGCCTCCGTGCCGTACGCCGCGAGACCCGACTCGAACTGCCCGTAGCAGGCGAAGAACAGCACGAAGCCCAGCACGCACAGCTGCACCATCGCCCGGTGCCCGAGCAGCGCCCGCAGCCCGCCCTTGGCGTTGCCGTCCCGGGGCGCCTGCCCGATCGACGGCGTCCGCGGCATCCGCACGGTCACGGCGATGCCGGCCAGCACCAGGAACATCACCGCTTCGATGGAGAAGAGCAGCAGGAAGCTGTCCGGCCGGCTCTCGTCGACCAGCTGGCCACCGATCAGGCCGCCAATGCCCAGACCCAGGTTCTGGAGGAAGAACTGCGTGGCGAACGCCCGCGTCCGCGTCTCCGGGGAGGAACACCAGACGATCATCGTGGCGAGCGCCGGCTGCATCACGGCCGTACCGGCACCGAGCAGCGCCGCCGCCCCGACGACGGTGACGACACTCCCCGCCAGCCCCATGCCCAATGCGCCGACCGCGGCCAGCAGCGCCGCGCCCACCAGCACGGGCAGCGGGCCCCGGCGGTCGATGGCCCGCCCGGTGAAGGGGAGGACCACCAGAGCGGCCATGGCGAAGACCGCCAGCACGGCCCCCGCCGTACCGGCGCCCAGGTCCCGCACCTGAGCCACATACACATAGAGATACGGAACGGTGAACCCGAGCCCGAACGCGCTCAGCACGTTCCCTGCCTGGATCCGGCGCATCGCAGCGCCCATCGCCTTGGTCACACTCACCTACTTCGACTCTGTAGGACTCAGTCCTGAAGACTTCAACACTAAAGTTCGATGCTTAACTGTACACATCGAAGGACTTCAACGCCAACGAGTGCCGTGGGATACTCCCCGCATGTCCGACACGCAGGAACCGAGCCTCGACGAGCAGATCGCCGCCTACCAGCGCGAGTTCCGCGATCTCGACCCCCAGGTCGAGCAGGTGGTCTCCGCGCTCGGCCGCCTGAACCGCCGCATGAACGTCGCGTACGGCCGCCAGGTCGCCGAGCTGGGCATCAGCAACGCCGAGTGGGAGGTCCTCAAGCACCTCGTCCTCTCCGGCGAGCCCTACCGCCTCGGTCCCGGCGAACTCGCCAAGCGCCTCGGCCTCACCCCTGCCGCGATGACCCACCGCATCGACCGCATGGCGGCCGACGGCCTGGTCACCCGGGACCGGGACGAGAACAACCGGGTGCGGGTCATCGTGGAACTGACCGACGAGGGACGCACCAAGTGGCTCGAGGCCATGCGCATGGCGACCGCCTTCGAGGAGGACCTGCTCCAGGACCTCAGCACGGACGAGCGAGGGGTGCTGGGCGAGATGCTCATCCGCCTGCTCCGCCGGGTGGAGCACGCCCAGCCCGACGCGGGCGGCCGGCTCAAGGACCTCGACGGGCCGACGGGTTGACCGACGGTTGACCGCCTGGGGTCGGGTTGACACGCCTCCACCCGATGCGTAAAGTTCTTCGGGTTGCCACGGAGCCGTAACGGTTCTTCGGTAGCCACTCCCGCCGCGTCACGCGGCAACCAAACTCAGCACTGACTCCTCACCGGGACGTATTTCGGCATGCCGAAATACATTTCGAAGACTCGATTATGAGTCGCCGGGGAAATCCGCTAGAGTTTGAAACGTCGGAACGGCCCAACAGCCGCAAAGACATCCCACTCTGACTGGGAATCAGGCCCGAAAGGATCTGATAGAGTCGGAACCGCCGGAAAGGGAAACGCGAAAGCGAAGAACAACCCGGCAGCCCGCTCCAGCGGGTGGCGGAAACGGAAAACGGATCTGCTAAGCTGGAAACACGAAATACCGAAGGGAAGCGCCCGGAGGAAAACCCGCAAGGGTGAGTACAAAGGAAGCGTCCGTTCCTTGAGAACTCAACAGCGTGCCAAAAATCAACGCCAGATTAGTTGATACCCCGTCCATCCAACGGATGGTCGAGGTTCCTTTGAAGAAAACACAGCGAGGACGCTGTGAACCGAGGGGACTATTCCTCCCCTCCGGTTCCGCTCAACGCGAGTGTCAACCCGATCACGGGTAAACATTCACGGAGAGTTTGATCCTGGCTCAGGACGAACGCTGGCGGCGTGCTTAACACATGCAAGTCGAACGATGAACCCACTTCGGTGGGGGATTAGTGGCGAACGGGTGAGTAACACGTGGGCAATCTGCCCTTCACTCTGGGACAAGCCCTGGAAACGGGGTCTAATACCGGATACGACCACTGAAGGCATCCTCAGTGGTGGAAAGCTCCGGCGGTGAAGGATGAGCCCGCGGCCTATCAGCTTGTTGGTGGGGTAATGGCCTACCAAGGCGACGACGGGTAGCCGGCCTGAGAGGGCGACCGGCCACACTGGGACTGAGACACGGCCCAGACTCCTACGGGAGGCAGCAGTGGGGAATATTGCACAATGGGCGAAAGCCTGATGCAGCGACGCCGCGTGAGGGATGACGGCCTTCGGGTTGTAAACCTCTTTCAGCAGGGAAGAAGCGAAAGTGACGGTACCTGCAGAAGAAGCGCCGGCTAACTACGTGCCAGCAGCCGCGGTAATACGTAGGGCGCAAGCGTTGTCCGGAATTATTGGGCGTAAAGAGCTCGTAGGCGGCTTGTCACGTCGGATGTGAAAGCCCGGGGCTTAACCCCGGGTCTGCATTCGATACGGGCAGGCTAGAGTGTGGTAGGGGAGATCGGAATTCCTGGTGTAGCGGTGAAATGCGCAGATATCAGGAGGAACACCGGTGGCGAAGGCGGATCTCTGGGCCATTACTGACGCTGAGGAGCGAAAGCGTGGGGAGCGAACAGGATTAGATACCCTGGTAGTCCACGCCGTAAACGTTGGGAACTAGGTGTTGGCGACATTCCACGTCGTCGGTGCCGCAGCTAACGCATTAAGTTCCCCGCCTGGGGAGTACGGCCGCAAGGCTAAAACTCAAAGGAATTGACGGGGGCCCGCACAAGCAGCGGAGCATGTGGCTTAATTCGACGCAACGCGAAGAACCTTACCAAGGCTTGACATATACCGGAAACGGCCAGAGATGGTCGCCCCCTTGTGGTCGGTATACAGGTGGTGCATGGCTGTCGTCAGCTCGTGTCGTGAGATGTTGGGTTAAGTCCCGCAACGAGCGCAACCCTTGTTCTGTGTTGCCAGCATGCCCTTCGGGGTGATGGGGACTCACAGGAGACTGCCGGGGTCAACTCGGAGGAAGGTGGGGACGACGTCAAGTCATCATGCCCCTTATGTCTTGGGCTGCACACGTGCTACAATGGCCGGTACAAAGAGCTGCGAAGCCGCGAGGCAGAGCGAATCTCAAAAAGCCGGTCTCAGTTCGGATTGGGGTCTGCAACTCGACCCCATGAAGTCGGAGTTGCTAGTAATCGCAGATCAGCATTGCTGCGGTGAATACGTTCCCGGGCCTTGTACACACCGCCCGTCACGTCACGAAAGTCGGTAACACCCGAAGCCGGTGGCCCAACCCCTTGTGGGAGGGAGCTGTCGAAGGTGGGACTGGCGATTGGGACGAAGTCGTAACAAGGTAGCCGTACCGGAAGGTGCGGCTGGATCACCTCCTTTCTAAGGAGCACTTCTCACCAGCTACGGCTGGTCAGAGGCCAGAACATCGGCGAACGTCCGATGCTGGTTGCTCATGGGTGGAACGTTGATTATTCGGCACGGTTCGTGAGGGTCACTAGTACTGCTTCGGCGTGGAACGTGAACCTGATCTGATCGTGCCGGGCACGCTGTTGGGTGTCTGAGGGTGCGAGCGTTGCTCGCCCTTCTGCGATGCCGGCCCCAGTGAACTTGCCGCGTAAGTGGCAGGGTGATGGGTGGCTGGTCGTTGCTTGAGAACTGCACAGTGGACGCGAGCATCTGTGGCCAAGTTTTTAAGGGCGCACGGTGGATGCCTTGGCACCAGGAACCGATGAAGGACGTGGGAGGCCACGATAGTCCCCGGGGAGCCGTCAACCAGGCTTTGATCCGGGGGTTTCCGAATGGGGAAACCCGGCAGTCGTCATGGGCTGTCACCCACTGCTGAACACATAGGCAGTGTGGAGGGAACGAGGGGAAGTGAAACATCTCAGTACCCTCAGGAAGAGAAAACAACCGTGATTCCGGGAGTAGTGGCGAGCGAAACCGGATGAGGCCAAACCGTATGCGTGTGATACCCGGCAGGGGTTGCGCATGCGGGGTTGTGGGATCTCTCTTCTGTCGTCTGCCGGCGACAGGACGAGTCAGAAACCGTATGAGTAGGCGAAGGACATGCGAAAGGTCCGGCGTAGAGGGTAAGACCCCCGTAGCTGAAACTCATGCGGCTCGTTTGAGAGACACCCAAGTAGCACGGGGCCCGAGAAATCCCGTGTGAATCTGGCGGGACCACCCGCTAAGCCTAAATATTCCCTGGTGACCGATAGCGGATAGTACCGTGAGGGAATGGTGAAAAGTACCGCGGGAGCGGAGTGAAATAGTACCTGAAACCGTGTGCCTACAAGCCGTGGGAGCGTCGCTCATTGGGTTTACCCAATGGGTCGTGACTGCGTGCCTTTTGAAGAATGAGCCTGCGAGTTTGCGGTGTGTTGCGAGGTTAACCCGTGTGGGGAAGCCGTAGCGAAAGCGAGTCCGAACAGGGCGATTTAGTAGCGCGCTCAAGACCCGAAGCGGAGTGATCTAGCCATGGGCAGGTTGAAGCGGAGGTAAGACTTCGTGGAGGACCGAACCCACCAGGGTTGAAAACCTGGGGGATGACCTGTGGTTAGGGGTGAAAGGCCAATCAAACTCCGTGATAGCTGGTTCTCCCCGAAATGCATTTAGGTGCAGCGTCGTGTGTTTCTTGCCGGAGGTAGAGCACTGGATAGGCGATGGGCCCTACCGGGTTACTGACCTTAGCCAAACTCCGAATGCCGGTAAGTGAGAGCGCGGCAGTGAGACTGTGGGGGATAAGCTCCATGGTCGAGAGGGAAACAGCCCAGAGCATCGACTAAGGCCCCTAAGCGTACGCTAAGTGGGAAAGGATGTGGAGTCGCAGAGACAACCAGGAGGTTGGCTTAGAAGCAGCCACCCTTGAAAGAGTGCGTAATAGCTCACTGGTCAAGTGATTCCGCGCCGACAATGTAGCGGGGCTCAAGCGTACCGCCGAAGTCGTGTCATTGCAGCATACGGGCCAACGCCCGCTGTGATGGGTAGGGGAGCGTCGTGTGCCGGGTGAAGCAGCCGCGGAAGCGAGTTGTGGACGGTTCACGAGTGAGAATGCAGGCATGAGTAGCGATACACACGTGAGAAACGTGTGCGCCGATTGACTAAGGGTTCCTGGGTCAAGCTGATCTGCCCAGGGTAAGTCGGGACCTAAGGCGAGGCCGACAGGCGTAGTCGATGGACAACCGGTTGATATTCCGGTACCCGCTTTGAAACGCCCAATATCGAACCAGGCGATGCTAAGTCCGTGAAGCCGTTCCGGACCCTTCGGGGAAAGGAAAGTGGTGGAGCCGACGGACCAGACCTGTAGTAGGTAAGCGATGGGGTGACGCAGGAAGGTAGTCCAGCCCGGGCGGTGGTTGTCCCGGGGTAAGGGTGTAGGACGCAAGGTAGGCAAATCCGCCTTGCACATAGTCTGAGACCTGATGCCGAGCCGATGGTGGTGAAGTGGATGATCCTATGCTGTCGAGAAAAGCCTCTAGCGAGTTTCATGGCGGCCCGTACCCTAAACCGACTCAGGTGGTCAGGTAGAGAATACCGAGGCGTTCGGGTGAACTATGGTTAAGGAACTCGGCAAAATGCCCCCGTAACTTCGGGAGAAGGGGGGCCATCACTGGTGAGAGCACTTGCTGCTCGAGCTGGGGGTGGCCGCAGAGACCAGCGAGAAGCGACTGTTTACTAAAAACACAGGTCCGTGCGAAGCCGTAAGGCGATGTATACGGACTGACGCCTGCCCGGTGCTGGAACGTTAAGGGGACCGGTTAGCTCCATTTCGGTGGGGCGAAGCTGAGAACTTAAGCGCCAGTAAACGGCGGTGGTAACTATAACCATCCTAAGGTAGCGAAATTCCTTGTCGGGTAAGTTCCGACCTGCACGAATGGCGTAACGACTTCTCGACTGTCTCAACCATAGGCCCGGTGAAATTGCACTACGAGTAAAGATGCTCGTTTCGCGCAGCAGGACGGAAAGACCCCGGGACCTTTACTACAGTTTGATATTGGTGTTCGGTTCGGCTTGTGTAGGATAGGTGGGAGACTGTGAAGCTTGGACGCCAGTTCAGGTGGAGTCGTCGTTGAAATACCACTCTGGTCGTGCTGGATGTCTAACCTGGGTCCGTGATCCGGATCAGGGACAGTGTCTGATGGGTAGTTTAACTGGGGCGGTTGCCTCCTAAAGGGTAACGGAGGCGCCCAAAGGTTCCCTCAGCCTGGTTGGCAATCAGGTGTTGAGTGTAAGTGCACAAGGGAGCTTGACTGTGAGACCGACGGGTCGAGCAGGGACGAAAGTCGGGACTAGTGATCCGGCGGTGGCTTGTGGAAGCGCCGTCGCTCAACGGATAAAAGGTACCCCGGGGATAACAGGCTGATCTTCCCCAAGAGTCCATATCGACGGGATGGTTTGGCACCTCGATGTCGGCTCGTCGCATCCTGGGGCTGGAGTCGGTCCCAAGGGTTGGGCTGTTCGCCCATTAAAGCGGTACGCGAGCTGGGTTTAGAACGTCGTGAGACAGTTCGGTCCCTATCCGCTGTGCGCGTAGGAATATTGAGAAGGGCTGTCCCTAGTACGAGAGGACCGGGACGGACGAACCTCTGGTGTGCCAGTTGTTCTGCCAAGGGCATGGCTGGTTGGCTACGTTCGGGAGGGATAACCGCTGAAAGCATCTAAGCGGGAAGCCTGCTTCGAGATGAGTATTCCCACCTCCTTGAGAGGGTAAGGCTCCCAGTAGACGACTGGGTTGATAGGCCGGATATGGAAGCCCAGTAATGGGTGGAGTTGACCGGTACTAATAGGCCGAGGGCTTGTCCTCAGTTGCTCGCGTCCACTGTGTTAGTTCTGAAGTAACGAACTCCCACACCCCCTTGTTTGGGGTGGCTGGTTGTAGTTCGGATATCTTCATAGTGTTTCGGTGGTCATAGCGTTAGGGAAACGCCCGGTTACATTCCGAACCCGGAAGCTAAGCCTTTCAGCGCCGATGGTACTGCAGGGGGGACCCTGTGGGAGAGTAGGACGCCGCCGAACAATTATTGTGGGAAAGCCCCGCACCTTCTGGTGCGGGGCTTTCCTGCGTTTAGGGGTCCGCGTTTACGGGTCTGCGTTTATAGGGGAGAAAATGGGCGCACGCATTGATGACGACCTCGTGCGGCGGCTGGTCGCGGAGCAGTTCCCGCAGTGGGCGGGGCTGCCGGTGGAGCGGTTTCCGTCCGGTGGGACCGTGAACGCCGTGTACCGGCTCGGCGAGGACATGGTCGTACGGCTGCCGCTGACGCAAGGCGGGGCGGCGGACGTGGAGATGGAGCGGGAGTGGCTGCCCCGGCTCGCGGACCGGCTGCCCACCGGCGTACCCGAGGTGCTGGGAGCCGGAGGGGCGGGCGAGCGGTTTCCGTGGGCGTGGTCGGTGTACCGGTGGCTGGAGGGGGACCACCCGGAGGCGGGGGCGCTGAGCGAGCCCCTGCGGCTGGCCGAGGACCTGGCCGCCTTCGTGGCCGCCATGTGGAGCGTCGACCTCCCGGGGGCGCCGGCGGCCTACCGGGGCGGACCGCTGGCATCGCTGGACGCCGGGACGCGGGCGGCGATCGAGCGGCTGCGCGGCATCCCCGACGAGGGCGTGGACTGCGATGCCGCTCTGGCCGTGTGGGAGGCCGCACTGGGGACTCCCGACTGGGACGGCCCGCCGGTGTGGCTGCACGCCGACCTGATGCCGGGCAACCTCCTGCTGGACGCGGGCCGACTGGCATCGGTGATCGACTTCGGGTGCATGGGCGTGGGCGATCCCGCCTGCGACCTCTTCCCCGCCTGGAACCTCCTGCCGCCCGATGCGAGGGAGGCCTTCCGGACGAGGCTCGGCGTGGACGGCGCGACGTGGGCCCGCGGCCGGGCTCGGACGCTGTCGCAGGCTCTCATCGCGTTGCCGGACCACCGGGGTTCGAACCCGGGGATGGCGGAGAACGCCCGGCACGTGATCCGGGCCGTACTCGCGCCGGAGTAGCCGCCCAGCCGGGGCCGAGCGGCTACGAGGGGCTCACCAGACGGGTGTCGTAGGCCAGGATGACCGCCTGCACACGGTCGCGGGCGCCGGTCTTGGCGAGGATGCGGCCCACGTGGGTCTTCACCGTCGACTCGGCGAGGTGGAGGCGCTCGGCGATCTCCGTGTTCGTCCAGCCCTGGCCGATGACCGTCAGGATCTCCCGTTCCCGTTCCGTGAGTTGCGCCAGGCGCGGGTCCGGGGCCGCGGGGGAGCCGGGGGTGGGCGGCAGATGGTGGGCGTAGGCGTCGAGGAGGCGGCGGGTGAGGCTGGGGGCGACGACGGCGTCACCGCTCGCGACCGCACGTATCCCGGCCAGGAGCTCGTTGGGCAGGGCGTCCTTGACGAGGAACCCGCTCGCGCCGGCGCGCAGGCCCTCGTAGGCGTATTCGTCCAGGTCGAAGGTCGTGAGGATCAGGACACGGGTGCGGTCGCCGGTGGCGACGATGCGCCGGGTGGCGTCGATGCCGTCCAGGCCAGGCATGCGGATGTCCATCAGGGCGACGTCGGGGCGCAGTTGTGCCGCCAGGCGTACCGCGTCGGTGCCGTTGCCGGCCTCGCCGACGATCTCCATGTCGTCCTGGCTCTCCAGCAGCATGCGGAAGCCGAGGCGTTGCAGGGGCTGGTCGTCGACGATGAGGACGGTGGTCACGGAGTGGGATCCTTCGGTATGTGCAGGTGGACGCGCCAGCCGCCGGGTGGCTGGGGCAGTGGGCCGGCGTCGAGGGTGCCGTCGTAGAGGGCGGTGCGTTCGCGCATGCCGGTGAGGCCGCGCCCCTGGGCCCGGGGCGGCCCGCCGTGGCCGGTGTCCGTGACGGTGACGGTGACGCCGTCCCCGTACCCGATGTCGACGGTGGCCGTGGCGGCCGGGCCGGCGTGCTTGAGGGTGTTGGTGAGCGCTTCCTGGATGACGCGGTAGGCGGCGAGCTGTCGGCCGGCGGGCAGACCGTCGGGGGCACCGAGGACGGTGAGCCGGACGGGGAGGCCCGCGGCCCGTACGCCTTCGACGAGCCGGTCCACGTCGGTGAGGGCGGGCTGTGGAGCGCGGTCGGGGCCCGCCGCGCCGGGGTCCGCCGTGCCGGGGGACTCCTCGCGCAGGACGTCCAGCAGCCGGCGCAGCTCGGTGAGCGCCTGGCGGCTGGTGGAGGCGATGGCGTCGAGGGCCTGGGCGGCCCGCTCGGGCGACTTGGCCGCCGCGTACGCGCCGCCGTCCGCGAGGCCGGTGATGACGGACAGGTTGTGGCCAATGATGTCGTGCATCTCCCGGGCGATGCGGGTCCGTTCGGCCGCCGCGGCCAGCCGCGCCTGCTGGTCGCGTTCGATTTCCAGGCGGTGGGCGCGCTCCACCAGGGACGCGGTGTACTCCTTGCGGGAACGGACCACGACGCCCAGCAGGACGACGAGCGTGAACGTCCACAGGGAGGGGATGATCTGCTGCTCCCAGCTGCCGCGCGGGTAGCGGATCGCGGCCATCACGTTCGGGACGGTCACCAGGGCCGCCGCCCACCCCAGGGTCCGGAGGGGCAGCCGTAGCGCGATGTTGAACACGACGATGTGGACGATGAGACCGGCCTGGAGCATCGCGCCCGTCCAGCCGCTGACCAGGATGACGGGCGCCATCGCCGTGAGGACCCGCACCGGGTGGCGGCGGCGCCACAGCAGAGGCACGGTGAAGCCGAGGCTGAGGGTGAGGACGAGCCAGCCGGGCACCTCCGTGTTCAGCGCGATGTTGCGCCACCCGCCGCCCGCGTCCACCAGGGCGACCACCACGAAGAAGCCGGTCAGGGCCGCGTCCCACAGCAGCGGGCGGCGCCGGTCGACGTCCCGGACGCGCTGCACCACGCCCTGGACGAGCGTGGTGAGCGGCTGCCGGCCGGTGGTCATCCGGCCATCCTCGTACGGAACGGGCTCATACGTCCCGCCGTTTCAGCAGCAGGGCCGCCGACCCCAGGGACGCGGCCGCCCAGAGGACCAGGGCGAGCAGTGCCGCGCCCGGGCTCGCCGCGCCGGGGAGGGGGGTGGCGGAGCCGAGGGCGCCGAACGCCTGGGTGGGGAAGTACCGGACGGCGGTGTCGACGGCGTCGTACGGGAGCATCGACACGATCTCCGGCACGATCATGACGCCGCCGACGAAGGCGCCGAGCCCGCCGGGCACCGAGCGCAGCAGCGCGCCGAGGCCGAGCGCGATCAGGCTGACGAGGGTGAGGCCCGCGGAGCTGCCGGCGATGGCGCGGAGCACGCCGGCGTCGGTGAGGGAGGCCGTCTGGTCGGTGCCGGACAGGAGGAGCTGCGCGGCGAGGAAGGTGACCAGGGCGGTGACGAGGCTGAGGGTGAACACCGAGACCGCGAAGACCGCCGCCTTGGCCCACAGGACGGGTGTGCGGCGCGGTACGGCGGTGAGGGAGGCGCGGATCATGCCGGTGGCGTACTCGCCGGCGGTGACGAGGACGCCGAGGACCGCCAGGCAGATCTGGGACAGCATCGTGCCGTAGAGGACGAGGACGACCGTGTCGATGTCGGCGTCGCCGCCACCCGGCGTGTACGTGGCGCCCATGATCAGGCCGATGCCGAGGACCAGGCCGCTCGCGGTGAGAGCGGTGATCCACGTCGAGCGCAGTGTCCACAGTTTGTGCCACTCGGAGCGCAGGACGCGCGCCGGGGTCACCGTGTGGGCGGGGGTCGTCATGCCGCGGCTCCGTTGTACTCGGCCGCCTCGTGCGTGAGGTCCATGAAGGCCTGCTCCAAGGAGGCGGTCTGCGGGGTCAGTTCGTGGAGGGGGATGGCGTGGTCGGCGGCGACCCGGCCGATGTACGGGGCGTCCGCGCCGCGAACCTGGAGGGTGTCGGCGGACTCGGCGGCCGGTTCGACGCCCGGACGCGCGGCGAGGAGCGCGTGCAGCTCGCCGGCCCGTGGCGTGACGACCTTGACGCTCGCCTCGCCCCGGTCCCGGACGAGGTCGGCGACGGTCGTGTCCGCGAGCAGCCGGCCCCGGCCGATGACGATCAGGTGGTCGGCGGTCAGCGCCATCTCGCTCATCAGGTGGGAGGAGACGAGGACCGTGCGGCCCTCGGCGGCCAGGGACTTGAGGAGGGTACGGATCCACAGGACGCCGTCCGGGTCGAGGCCGTTGACCGGCTCGTCGAGGATGACGGTGGCGGGGTCGCCGAGGAGGGCGGCCGCGATGCCGAGCCGCTGGCCCATGCCGAGGCTGAAGCCCTTGACGCGTCGGTGCGCCACGCCGGTCAGCCCCGCCGTGGCCAGGACCTCGGTGACCCGGGTGCGCGGGATGCCGTGGGTGAGGGCCAGCGCCGTCAGGTGGTTGAAGGCGGTGCGGCCGGGGTGGACGGAGCGCGCCTCCAGCAGGGCGCCCACCTCGGTGAGGGGCGCGGGGTGGTCGGCGTATGCGCGGCCGCCGATGGTGGCACGGCCCCGGGTGGGGGCGTCCAGCCCGAGGAGCATGCGCATGGTGGTGGACTTGCCGGCGCCGTTCGGGCCGAGGAAGCCGGTGACGGTACCGGGGCGGACGGTGAAGCTGAGGTCCTGGACGACGGTTCGGCCGCCGTACCGCTTGGTCAGTTCATGGGCGCGGATCATGTCGTCGACGCTACGGAGCGGGGCGCCGGTGGACGTCCGACCGGGGGCGGGACGCGGGGGCGGGGCGTAGTACCGGGGGTGGACGCGACCCTGAGAGCCGGCGGGGCGAATTGCGTTGCCGCGGCGGGGCGGTGGGGCGAGGATCGGCTCATGGAACACGTGATACGAACCGTCCGCGCCGACGAGTGGCACCGGGCCCGCGACATCCGGCTCGCCGCCCTCCAG
This sequence comes from Streptomyces ficellus, assembly GCF_009739905.1. Taxonomy (NCBI): domain Bacteria; kingdom Bacillati; phylum Actinomycetota; class Actinomycetes; order Kitasatosporales; family Streptomycetaceae; genus Streptomyces; species Streptomyces ficellus. The sequence continues at coordinate 3,873,370 of NZ_CP034279.1, forward strand.
GACCCGGCCGCGCCGCTGGCGTTCCTCGACACCTACGAGGCGGCGGTGGCCCGGCCCGACGCGCACTGGCGGGAGCGGACGGCCGGGGCGGCGGAGGGCAGCGACGACGCCCGCCAGTTCGTGGCCGAGGCGCCCGACGGGTCGTGGGAGGGGACGGTGACCGTCCTGGTGGAACGGCCGGGCGGCGAGGTCCGCTTCGGTGAGGCGCCGGAGGCCGACCAGACGCACGTGGTCGGGGTCTACGTACGCCCCGAGGCGCGGGGCTCCGGGGTGGCGGAGGCGCTGTTCCGCGAGGCTGTGGAGTGGTCGTGGTCGCTGGGAGGGGCGCCCGTCCGGCGCGTACGGCTCTATGTGCACGAGCGGAACGAGCGGGCGGCGGCCTTCTACCGCAAGGCCGGCTTCGTACCGACCGGGGCCGTGGTGCCGCTGGACGGTGACGCGGACGGGGCGCTGGAGGTCGAGTACGAGGTGCGGCGGCCCGTCACGGTGTGAGCGGTGCGAGCGGCCGGTCGGGCCAGCGGGCACGGCCCTGTTCGGCCGAGCGGAGCAGGACGTGCGCCGGGAGGCCCTGTTCGTGACCGGTCGCTAGCAGGTCGGGGAGGCGGGGCAGTGGGGCCACGGCCGCGACGTCGTCGAGGACGAGCGTGAGTGGTGGGTCGAGCCGACCGTCGGATGACCGTGCGGCCATGCGGCGGCCGTGCTCGACCACGTCTGAGGCGAGCGCGGTCAGAAGGGGCATCGCGCCCGGGCGGGTCCTCGGGTCCTCGATCGGTTCACCCACCACATAAAGGGTGCCCCCTTCGGCGATGAATGATTCCAGCGCCAGCGAATCAGTTCGATTCGGTGCGCACGCCTCGCGGATGTGGACGGAGGACAGCGACGACAGCGCCCGTACCGTCAACTCCTGTGCGGCCTCGCGCCGTTCCGGGTACGCGGTGAGGGCCGACTCGAGCAGGCCGGCGTGGCTGTTGGTGGCCTTGGGGTGGGTGCGGAGTACGCGTACGGGCTCGTGGGCGCCGTTGTTCTGCGCCCAGCGGTGCACCTGCTTGAACGGCCGCCCGTCCACGGCGGCGGCGTGCAGCCAGCAGCCCAGGAGCGTTTCGGCGGTGTCGGCGACGGCGCCGTCCATCCGGGCCCGGGGGCGCACCGGGGCGAGGAGCGCGGCGGCGCGGAGGGCGGCCGTGGCGGTGTCCTCGCAGCCGCGGGTGGGCGACCAGTGCAGCCGGGCGGGCGTGTCGCACAGGTGGCCGGGGTCGTAGACCAGGACGGGGCCCAGCTTGGCGCGGGCGTCCTTGGTGTCCGCCCAGAGGGCCGGGTCGGAGGTGACGACCAGCGCGGGTCCGTCGGCCTCCTCGATCGCCCGGCGGGCCACGGGTCGCCGGGCGGAGGCGGCGCCGTAGAGGAGGCGGGGCGCGGACTGGTGTGCGTCCAGCACCGTGTCCTGGGGCGCGGGAGGCGCCGGGTACGTATGCGACAGGGGATCGGGACACGTACGCGGTACGGGATCGGGCTGAGCGGGTTTCGGGACGGGAGCCGGGGTGGGTGCCGGGACCGGCGCGGGGGCCTGCGCGGAACCGGGCGCCGGGCCCCTCCGTACCGCTGGTGCTCCCGGCGCCATGCGGGCCGCTCGGGCCGCCGCCCGTACCGCACGCCAGCGGGCCAGTGTCCCGAGCACGAACACGGCCAGCACCACCAGTACCAGCAGTTCGCTGATGAGCAGGCCCCAGAACAGCCCGTACCCCGAGAGCTGGCCGGGCGGCGTGGCCGGCCAGGCCCCGGCGAGGTCGTGGGGCTCGGCGACCAGGCCCCGTATCGCGAGCGGCGTCGACGAGAACGTCACCCCGTCCGGCCACGCCCCGTGCGCGAACAGCCCCGCCAGGCCGGTCGCCGTCCACACCAGCAGTGTGATGCCCAGCAGGAACCCCAGCAGCCCCACCAGCAGGCCGTCGGGGATGCCCCGTTCCTCGGGTTTGCGGTCCATGTCATGCCACCGTTGACTGCGAGGACTCGTTCATCTGCTGCTCGATGAGCGCCGCGCGCCGCTCCGCCTCCCATTCCGCGGCCTGGATGTCCTCCGGCACGGACGACTCCGTCATCGCCCGGTCCGTGTAGACCAGCGGCCGTTCCGCCTCCGTGACCAGGTGTTTGACCACCTGCACATTGCCGTTGACGTCCCACACGGCGATACCGGGCGTGAGCGTCGGGATGATCTCCACCGCCCACCGGGGCAGCCCCAGCACCCGGCCGGTCGCCCGTGCCTCGTCCGCCTTCTGGGCGTAGATGGTCCTGGTCGACGCCATCTTCAGGATCGCCGCCGCCTCGCGCGCCGCCGCCCCGTCCACGACGTCGGAGAGGTGGTGGACCACCGCCACGAACGACAGGCCGAGCCGCCGGCCGAACTTCAGCAGCCGCTGGAAGAGCTGGGCGACGAACGGGCTGTTGATGATGTGCCACGCCTCCTCCACCAGGAAGATGCGCTTCTTGCGGTCCGGCCGGATCCAGGTGTGCTCCAGCCACACGCCGACGATCGCCATCAGGATGGGCATCGCGATCGAGTTGCGGTCGATGTGGGACAGGTCGAAGACGATCAGCGGCGCGTCGAGGTCGATGCCGACCGTCGTCGGACCGTCGAACATGCCGCGCAGGTCACCGTCGACGAGGCGGTCGAGGACGAGGGCGACGTCCAGGCCCCAGGCCCGTACGTCGTCTATGTCGACGTTCATCGCGGACGCCGACTCGGCCTCCGGGTGGCGCAGCTGCTCGACGATGTCGGTGAGGACGGGCTGGCGGTTGGTGATGGTCTGGTTCACGTACGCGTGCGCGACCTTGAGGGCGAAGCCGGACCGCTCGTCCAGGCCGTGCCCCATCGCGACCTCGATGATCGTCCGGAGCAGCGCCAGCTGCCCCGTGGTGGTGATCGACGGGTCGAGCGGGTTGAGCCGGATGCCGCCGTCGAGCGCGGCCATCGGGTCCAGGCGGATGGGAGTTATCCCCAGCTCCTGCGCGATGAGGTTCCACTCGCCGACGCCGTCCTCGCCCTGCGCGTCCAGGACGACGACCTGGCGGTCGCGGAAGCGCAGCTGGCGCAGCACGTACGTCTTCTCCAGCGCCGACTTGCCGTTGCCGGACTCGCCGAGCACCAGCCAGTGGGGGGCGGGCAACTGCTGGCCGTACAGCTGGAACGGGTCGTAGATGTACCCCTTGCCGCTGTACACCTCGCGCCCGATGATCACGCCGGAGTCGCCGAGGCCGGGCGCGGCGGTCGGCAGGTAGACGGCCTGGGCCTGTCCCGTCGACGTACGGACGGGGAGCCGGGTCGTCTCCACCTTCCCGAAGAGGAAGGAGGTGAAGGCCTCGGTGAGGGCTGACAGCGGATCTCGCATCAGGATCAGGTGCCCCTAACGGCGGATGCCGGTCGCGAACGGCAAGGTGTTCACAAAGGCCCGGTGGTGCTCGCGGTCGCACCACTCCAGCTTCAGATACGACTTGCCGGCCGAGGCCCTGATCGTCCGCTTGTCCCGGGCCAGGGCCTCGGGCGTACGAGACGACACAGTGATGTACCCGACAAGATTCACTCCCGCCGCGCCGCTGGCGAGATCTTCACCCCGCTGGTCGAGCCGGCCGTGGGCGGCGATGTCGCGCGGGTCCACGGTGCGGTTCATCTTGGCGGCGCGGCTGGCCTCCGCCTCGTCGTTGGTCTTCTCCGTCAGCATGCGCTCGATGGCGACCTCGGTGGGTTCGAGGTCCATGCAGACGGCGACGGTGCGGATGACGTCCGGGGTGTGGACGAGCAGGGGCGCCAGGAAGTTGACGCCGACGGGTGTCATCGGCCACTCCTTCACCCAGGCGGTGGCGTGGCACCAGGGGGCGCGGGTCGACGACTCGCGGGTCTTGGCCTGGAGGTACGTCGGCTCGACGGCGTCCAGTTCGGCGGGCCAAGCGTTTCGTTTCGTCATCGCCTGGATGTGGTCGATGGGGTGGTCCGGGTCGTACATGGAGTGCACGAGGGAGGCGAGCCGCGACTGGCCCAGCGGCTGGCGCACCCGGATGTCGGCCTCGGCGAGGCGGGCGCAGATGTCGGTCAGCTCGCGGGCCATGACGACCGCGAGGCCGGCGTCCTTGTCGAGCTTGCGGACGCCGGTGGCCTGGCGGGCGGCGCGGGCCATGGCGTGGGCCTCGGCCGCCAGTTCGCGGGTGTAGTGCATGCAGGCGACGAGGTAGGCGCGGTGCTGCTCGCTGGAGGTCGACACCATGGACTGGAGCTGGTCGTAGGAGTCGCGGAGCCAGCCGGGCGCGCCGGGGTCGCCGCGCTGGGCGACATCCTTGGCGTGGGCGTCGGGGTCGGCGGGGAGGGTGCGGGCCAGCATCTGAAGGCGGGTCACGAAGCCGTCGCCGTTGGCGACGTGCTTGAGGAGGGTGCCGAAACGGTCCACCAGGGCTTCCTGGTCCTCGCTGTCGCGCAGGCCGACGCCCGGGCCCTCGATCTCGATGGCGGCGGTGACGGTGCGGCGGTCGGCGTGGAGGAGGACGGCGATCTCGTCCGGCCCGAAGGGCGCCGCGAGCCAGTTGATGCGGCCGATGCCGGGCGGCGGTCCGACCTCGACCTCCCGGCCGTCGAGCCGGGTGCCCGCCTCGACGGCGGCGGAGCGGTAGGCGGTGCCCTGGCGGAGGGTGCGCTTGTAGCTGCGGTTGATCTCGAACCACTTGTAGAAGGTGCGGCCCTTGTACGGGACGTACACGGCGGCGAGCGCCAGCATGGGGAAGCCCATGAGGGCCACGATCCGCAGGGACAGGACGGGGACCAGCAGCCCGCTCATCATGCCGAGGAACGCGCCGGCGATGATCAGGGCGATCTCGCCGGTCTCGCGGTTCTTGCCGACGATCGCGTTCGGCCGGGCACGGCCGATGAGATACGTGCGGCGGGGCGTGATCGGATGGGACTGGGTCGTCAACGCCCTGCACCTCCTGTGTTTCCTGTGCTGCTGCCGGTGCTCGAACCCGAGCTCTTACGGTGGGAGTGCGGTGTGCCGCTGGTGCCGGGCCGCGGGGGCGGGGGCGCGGCGGCGGGCACGGATCCGCCGCCTCCGCCCGCGCCGCCGCCGGCTCCTCCGCCGCCGGGCGGCTGGCTGCGGGAGCTGTGGGCGGCGACGCCACCGGACACGGCGTTGGCCGGCTGGGCGCCGCCACCGCCGCCCCGCTGGTGGCTGCGGCTGCTGTGGGTCTTGATGCCCTGCGAGACGAGCGCGGCGGGCGAGGAGATGACGGCGGCGGCCTGGGAACCGTCCGTGGCCTGCTTGCGGTTCGTACGGGCGGAGGCGATCTCGTCGCCGAAGCCGGGCACGAAGCGGTAGATCATCGCGGAGGCGAAGATCGCCAGCAGGATGATGGCGAGGCCGGACACGACGGCCGAGAGGGCGTTCGGGCCGTCGTCGGAGGACAGCGCCCCGGCGAGGCCGAGGACGATGACGATGACCGGTTTCACCAGGATCACCGCGATCATGATCCCGGCCCAGCGGCGTACGTGGCCCCACATGTTCTTGTCCACCAGCCCCGCGTACACGACGGTGCCGAGGAGGGCGCCGACGTAGAGCAGGGCGGCCCGGACGACGAGCTCCAGCCAGAGGATGCCGGCCGCGAGGATCGACACGAGGGATACGACGATCAGCATGATCGGCCCGCCGCCGATTCCTTCGCCCTTCTTGAGCGCCTCGGCGAACGTCCCGAAGAACGCGTCCGTCTGCCCGCCGCTGCCGCCGGCGATCACCTCGGTCACCCCGTCGGTCGCCGACACGACGGTGTACAGGATCAGCGGCGTGAACGCGGACGCCAGCACGGTGAGCCACAGGAACCCGATGGCCTCCGAGATCGCCGTCGCCAGCGGCACGCCCCGGATGGCGCGCTTGGCGACGGCCAGGAGCCACAGGACGAGGGTCAGGACGGTGGAGGCGGCGAAGACGACGGCGTACTGCTGGAGGAACCTGGGGTTGGTGAAGTCCACCTCGGCGGTGCTCTTCACGGCGTCGCTGAGCTTGCCCACGATCCACGCGGCCGCATCCGCGCACCCCCGCGCGAGCGACGCGAGGGGGTCGAGGGCGGTGGCGGGGTCGGCGGGGTTGGTGGGAGCGGAGCGGCCGCCGTTGCCGGCGGCCTTCTCGCCGTCCTCGCAGTAGTCCCTCGCCAGGCCGACGATCAGGTCGCAGGGGTTGTTGCTGCTGCTCGGCGAGGGGGTCGGAGGCGGAGGCGTCGGCGCGGCTGCAGCACGGCTCGCGAAGAAGAAGAGCGCCGCCTGCACGGCCGCTACGGCTGCGACGGCGGAGTGGGCGTGTCGGCTACCGCGCATAGGTGAAGCCTCCGTATCCGGCCACGGCACCGGCGATCTCGTCGGCGGTGGAGGCACGGTTGTCACCGTTGACCGGGGTCGGCCCCTCCTTCTGGCTTGATGACTCGATCCTCCAGTCATTGCCGACCCACTTGAGCTTCTCGGTGATCGTGAACCACGTCTCCGTCACCGGCTTGGTGGAGCCTTCCCCCGCGAGCCCCACAAGACCGGTACACCAGACCTCGATGGTCGCGCCGGTCTCGCTGGCCTCGAGCACCTTCGTGCCGACCGGAACGGTACGGGAGACGAAAGTGAGCCCCTCAGGGGCGGAGCCGTCCTCGTTGAGGCCGACGTTCTTCAGGAAGGTGCCCGAATAGGCGGCGTCCAGGCTGCCCAGCAACTTTTCGACGACGGCTGGATCGTGCACGGCACGCACGATGTCGTGACGCGTCGGCTGCTTGAACATCCCGTCAGACCCCAACGCCACCGCGTAATTCGCCGCCGCGCTCTGCGCCCCCTGTTCGTCCCGTGCGTAGCCCGACGGGATCGTGCCGTTCTTGCCGGCGACCGGCTTGACGCCCGTCGCGGCGGTGGGGGCGGTGGCGCGGTCGGGGGCGGCGTCCGAGGAAGAGGCGTCGCCGTCGCCGCTTCTGTTCGCGAAGGCGATCGCGGCGATCAGGAGCACCACCACGCCCACCACCGTGATCAGCGACCTCGAGTTGCGGGCCGGGCGGCGGGCGCCGCCGTAGACGCCGCCGTAGCCGTCGCCGGCGCCGCTGTCGGGCAGGCGGGTGCGGGTCTGGCCCGCACCGCCGCCGCCCGTGCTGCTGGCGCCGTCGTGCTCGTCGCCGAGGCTCATGACGGGTACGCCCCCTCAACCGGTTGCTGATCTTTATGGTGACTGGACATCAGGTGACGCGCCTCGCGGATGAGCCGGGAAGAGCCGGGTGGAGAGGCTGACGGAGGGTTAGACGGCCATCCCGTACACGATGGTGAACAGCGTTCCCAGCGACCCGATGATGAAGACCCCGGTGAGGCCGGCCACGATCAGCCCCTTGCCCTGCTCGGCGCTGAACGTGTCGCGGAGGGCGGTCGCGCCGATGCGCTGTTTGGCCGCTCCCCAGATCGCGATGCCGAGGCAGAGCAGGATGGCCACGGCCATCACCACCTCGATCATCACGCGGGCCTCGTTCCCCAGGTTCCCGAAGGGCCCCCAGTTGGGGGCGATTCCGCCAATGATGGTGGTGATGTCGCCTTTTTCGGCCGCCAGGTACATGTAACTCACCGCCCCTGTTGGGTAGTTCGACGCCCCTGCCCCATGGCACGGGTCACCGCACTATCTTCGCTGATGAAACCGCCCATGTGCGCAGACTTGGCTGGTCTCTTTACCCGATCCCCGCACCTTTGACCGGTCCGGGTGCCCTGACCTGCGAAAGCGGCGAATCGGGTGTATGCGAGTACGCGTATCGTCACTCTGTGTATCACGGAGGGTGACTCCGGGCAATGACTGTCGTTGGTGCACTGTTGGGGCGGTAACGGACACCCCGTCAGCGGTACGTCCCCACCAGGCGGGCCAGCTGCCGGCCGGCCTGGAGCAGGGGCTCCTCGCTGCGGGTGACCTGGGCCGTCACCTCGGCCCCCTCCAGGGTGCTGATGACCGTGCCGGCGACCTCGTGGGCGTCGGGCCGCGCGAGACCGGCGCGCAGCAGTCGGCCGGCCACCAGGTCCTGCCAGCCGCGCAGGGCGTCGGCGCACACCCGCTGGATCTCCGAGTCGGTGCCGAGGGTCTCCAGCGCGGTGGCCGTGACGGGGCAGCCGTCGGTCCAGCCGGACTCGCGCAGTGCCGTGGCGAGCAGGCGGGCGCAGGCCTCGACCGCCGCCGCCGGGTCGTCCTCGCTGTCCAGTGCCTCCCGCAGGATCGCGGCGAACTCCTCGTCCCCGTGCCGGATCGCGGCCACGGCCACGGCCTCCTTCCCGCCGGGGAAGAAGTGGTAGACGGAGCCGAGGGTGGCGCCGGCCTCCTTGGCGATCTGCTTGATGCCCGTGCCGACGTATCCCTGCCGCTGTACGAGCCGGGCGGCGGCCAGGACGATCCGGTCGCGGGTGCCGGGGGTGCTCGCGGGGGAGCCCGAGGGGGCGCTGGTCTGCATGCGCCGATTCTAACGAGCCATTGAGTAGAGCGTTCGTTCTAGAGGTGTGCTACGGTCTGCCCGTGCTCTGGATAGAGCGTTCGTTCTAGAAGTTGGAGGCTCCCGTGCCCGCTCCCGTCACCGTCATCGGCCTCGGCCCCATGGGACAGGCGATGGCCGCCGCGTTCCTCGACCACGGCCACCGCGTCACCCTCTGGAACCGCACCGCCTCCCGCGCCGACGCCCTCGTCGCACGCGGCGCGCACCTCGCCGGCACCGTCGAGGAGGCCCTGACCGCGTCCGGGCTGGCCGTGCTGAGCCTCACCGACTACGACGCGATGTACGCCGTACTGGACGGCACCGACCCCGCCGCCCTCGCCGGCCGGGTCCTCGTCAACCTCAGCTCCGACACACCGGCCAAGGCGCGCGAGGGCGCCGCCTGGGCCGCCGAGCGGGGCGCCGCGCACCTCACCGGCGGCGTGCTGACCCCGCCCTCCGGCATCGGCAGCCCCGAGGCGACCACCCTCTACAGCGGCCCCCGCGAGGTGTTCGACGCCCACCGCGCCACCCTGGAGGTCCTCACCGCTGCCGACCACCGCGGCGACGACCCGGGCACGGCCGCGCTGCTCTACCAGCTCAACATGACGATGTTCTGGACCGCCCTCGCGAGCTACTGGCAGGCCGTCGCCCTGGCGGACGCCCACGGACTGAAGGCCGCCGACCTCCTGCCCCTCGCCGTCGACGCCCTGAACCTCCAGCAGTTCCTGGAGTTCTACTCACCCCGCATCGACGCCGGCGACCACACGGGTGACGTCGACCGGCTCGCCATGGGCGCGGCGAGCGTCGAGCACGTCCTGCACACCATCCGGGACGCGGGCGTCGACGCCACCCTCCCGGCCGCCCTGCTCGAGCTCTTCCGGCGCGGCCTCGCCGCCGGACACGGCGCCGACAGCGCGTCCAGTCTCGTCGAGGTGCTGAAGAAGCCCGCCCCGTAACGCTTTTGGACCTACGTTGGTGTCGTGAGCGACATCGAATCGAGGATCGACACCAGCCGGCCCCACACGGCCCGCATCTGGAACTACTGGACCGGAGGGAAGGACAACTACCCCGTCGACCGGGAGGCCGGCGACCGCATCCGGCAGCTCCACCCGGGGATCGGCGCATACGCCCGCGCCGACCGGCTCTTCCTCGGACGGGCCGTGCGGCACCTGGCGGCGGACCGGGGCATCCGCCAGTTCCTGGACATCGGCACCGGCCTGCCCAGCGCCGACAACACCCACGAGGTCGCCCAGCGCGTCTCCCCCGACGCCCGCGTCGTGTACGTGGACAACGACCCGCTCGTCCTCGCCCACGCCCGCGCGCTCCTCGTCGGCACCCCCGAGGGCCGCACCGACTACCTGGACGCCGACCTCCGGGACGTCGACACCGTCCTGGAGGCGGCCGCCAAGACCCTCGACCTCGACCGGCCGGTCGCGCTCATGCTGCTCGGCGTCGTCATCTTCGTCGAGGACGACGCCGAGTCGTACGACGTCGTGCGCCGCCTCATGGACGCCCTCGCACCCGGCAGCCACCTCGTGCTCTCCCACACCGTCGTCCACCCCTCCATGCCGGACGTCGACGAGGCCGTCGCCTTCTGGAACGAGCACGGCACCCCCAGGCTCACCCAGCGCTCCCCCGAGGCCGTCACGCGCTACTTCGACGGCCTGGAGCTCCTGGAGCCGGGCGTCGTCCCCTGCTCGCAGTGGCGCCCCGACACCCCGGCGGAGCCGGTCGCCATGTACGGCGGTGTCGGACGCAAGCCGTAGCCGGGCCTCCCCGGCGTCCAGCCCCTGAACGGGCGGCCCGCCACCTACACTGTCGCTCGGTGGACTGCCACACGGCGAGGGGTGGTTGACGGTGCGTAAGGCGTGGCTGGTCGCCGGGGTGTCCGTCGGCGCGTGCCTGAGCTTCGTCGCGCTGCTCGTGGTGGGGACGTACTCCGCCGCCGCCGGACTGCTCGGCGGCGCCGGAGGGGCGCTCAGAGGGGCCGTCGGGCTGGCGAAGGGTGCCGTGCCCGCCGCGTACCAGCCGCTCGTGCAGAAGTGGGGCAACCTGTGCCCCGCCATCAACCCCGCCCTGCTGGCCGCGCAGCTGTACCAGGAGAGCGGCTGGAACCCCAGGGCCGTGAGCCCCGCCGACGCGCGCGGGATCGCGCAGTTCATCCCCGGCACCTGGGCCGCGCACGGGGTCGACGGCGACAAGGACGGCGACCGGGACATCTGGGACCCGGCCGACGCCATCCCGTCGGCGGCCTCCTACGACTGCGAGTTGGCCGGGTACGTGAAGAAGGTGCCCGGCGACCCGACGAACAACATGCTCGCCGCCTACAACGCCGGCGCCTACCGGGTCATAAAGGCCGGCGGGGTCCCCGGGATCAGCGAGACGCAGAACTACGTCCGGATCATCCGCTCCCTGGAGAAGAGCTTCGCGCGCCCCGTCGGGCGCGTGGAGCCGTCCCGGCAGGCCGCCGGGGCGATCTACTTCGCGCAGAAGAAGCTCGGCACGCCCTACCTGTGGGGCGGCAACGGCACCCCCGAGCAGCAGGGGCGGTTCGACTGCTCGGGGCTGACGCAGGCCGCGTACCGCACGGTCGACATCGAACTGCCGCGCGTCGCCAACGACCAGTACAACGCCGGACCCCACCCCTCGCGGGACGAGCTGCTGCCGGGCGATCTCGTGTTCTTCTCGGACGACTTGAACGACTCGCGCGCCATCCGTCACGTGGGGCTGTACGTGGGCGGCGGATACATGATCAACGCGCCGTACACCGGGGCCGTCATCCGCTTCGACAAGATCGACACGCCCGACTACTTCGGGGCCACCCGGGTAACCGAGGATGGCGCGAAAGCGTTGCCCACCGCACGGCCCTGAGCTGCGCGGACGTATCACTCTTCGATAACGTCATGGTGATCGTTCCGTGGAGAGTGGAACGTACCCCTCCTGCGGGTCGTTCCCTGGACCGACGATGGGGCGACACTGACCAGGTGACACAAGGCAAGGGGCCGCAGCAGATGGCTGGACTCGCATCGGACGGTTCGAACCCCGATGTCGGCCTGCTCTACGACATCAACGGCCTGGCGAAGGACGCCCCTTCGTGGTTCGACCGGATCATGAGCTTCACCGGTGAGTACGGGATCATGCTGGCGATGGTGCTGGTCGTGCTCTGGTGCTGGTGGAGCGTGCGCCGGCGCGGGAGCGCGGAGGACTCCGTCACCGCCGTCGCCGGCCTGGCCTGGGCCCCCCTCGCCGCCGGGATCGCCCTCCTGGTCAACATCCCCATCCGCGGGTTCGTCGAACGGCCCCGGCCGTTCAACGACCACCAGCTGGAAGTGCTGGTGGCCGGGAAGACCGACTTCTCCTTCGTCAGCGACCACGCCACCATGGCGATGGCCATCGGCGTCGGGGTCTTCGTCGCCAACCGCAGGTTCGGCCTCGCCGCCATCGGACTGGCCCTCGCCGAGGGCTTCTGCCGCGTCTACATGGGCGTCCACTACCCCACGGACGTCGTCGGCGGGTTCGCCCTCGGTACGGCGGTGGCGCTGCTCCTCGCCCCCGTCGCCCTCGCGCTCCTGACCCCCCTGGTGTCCGCGATCGCCCGCTCCCGGCGCGCCGGGTGGCTCGTACGGTCGCGGAAGGCGCCCGCGCGGGAGCGCCACGAGACGCTCGACATCGCCGAACCCCGGCTCGGCTCGGGCTCCGCCTCGGGCACCGGCGAGAACGACCTGGCCGCCTGACGCGACCGCCGCGTCCTCGCCCCCTAGACGTCCCCGCCCGCTGCCGAGGCCCCCGCTGCCGCCTCACCGTGCGCCGTCGCGTCCAGGCGGGCGCGGTCGCGGGAGCGGCGGGCCGGACCCGTCCAGCCGCAGGTGCAGCGGGCGACCGCGAAGGAACCCCGCTCGGTGGCCGTGGCGTCGTGGACGTCCCGGACGTCCGGGACCGTGGGCGTCGTCGGGTGATGCGCATGCACAGGTCCCACGGTACCGGCGTGACGGTGCGCCCGTGCGGTCGTTATCCGGATGGGGCATCCCCGGGTCCCCAGGGGCCAGGCCGGCGGCACAGTGTTGGGGGTTGGCAGGCGATGGTGGTGCAGCACAGGCGCAGGAGCGGCGCGATCGCCGCCGCGGCCGTCGTGGTGGGCGCGATGGTCGGCGGATGTTCGGCGGCGGCGGACGCCTCACCCGGCGCGGACCCGGGCGACACGGTGCGCAGGGCCCCCGACGCGCTGACACGGGCGGGCACGTCCAAGGCGCGTACGTCCATGGAGATGGCGACCGGCGGGACCCGGGTCACCATCCGCGGCGAGGGCGCGTACGACTTCGTCAAGCGGCACGGACATCTCAAGGTGCTGCTCCCCGAGGACCCCTCCGGCGCGGAGGGCCACCGCCCGATCACCGAACTCCTCGCCCCCGGCGCGCTCTACATGAAGAACCGCGGCGCCGGGGTCCCCGCCGACAAGTGGGTCCGCGTCGACACCACCGCCCTGGCGGACGGCAACCTCGTCACCGGCGGGGCGACCGATCCGGCCGCCGCCGCCGAGCTGCTGCGCGGCGCACGCGAGGTCACCTACGTCGGCGAGGAGGAGCTCGCGGGCGTGCCGGTCGTCCACTACCGCGGGGTCAGCGACCTGGGGCGCGCGGCGCGGGCGGCCTCGCCGCAGGTGCGCGGGGCGCTCGCGGCCGCGGCGAAAGGGTTCGCCAGGGACGCGGTGCCGTTCGACGCGTACCTGGACCGCGAGGGGCGGCTGCGCAAGGTGCGCCACCAGTTCAGCTTCGCCAACCAGGGGCGTACGGTCGCGGTCGCGTCGACGACGCTGCTGTACGGGTTCGGCGCCCCGGTCGTCGTGAGCCTGCCGCCCCGCGAGGACATCTACGCCGGCAGGATCAAGGCATGACCTCCGCCTGACCATCGCAAGAATGGTCCGGACGTGCCATGCGCGGTGCGTGTCGCGCTCCCTACGCTAGGAAGCCGGCAGCGGCAGGAAGAGGTGATGCGCGTGGCCCCGCCCACTTTGACGACAGTCCAGGACCACGTGGCCCTCGCCGAGATCGAGCTGTGCGGTGAGTTGATGATCGCGGCGTCGTCCGCGGACGGGGAGCGGCTCAGCGCGGACCTCATCGACGAGGTGCTGAACGTCATACCCGTGGGGCGCGGCGGGCCTGCCGCGCCCCGGTGACCGGCGGCCCCCGTCGAGGCCCCGTCAGGTCCGCATCATGCGGGCGATGGCCTTGGTCGCCTCCTCCACCTTCGCGTCGATCTCGTCGCCGCCCTTGACGGCGGCGTCGGCGACGCAGTGGCGCAGGTGCTCCTCGAGGAGCTGGAGGGCGAAGGACTGCAGGGCCTTGGTGGACGCGGAGACCTGCGTGAGTATGTCGATGCAGTAGACGTCCTCGTCGACCATCCGCTGCAGGCCCCGGATCTGGCCCTCGATGCGGCGCAGGCGCTTGAGGTGCTCGCTCTTCTGCTTGTGGTACCCGTGCACCCCGTGCTCGTGGTCACCGTGCCCGGCGGGCCCGGTCTCCCCGGTGCCGGATTCCGAGACCGGAAGGCCGGCCGCCTCGGTGGTCGTCATCGCGTCCTCCCGCTGTCCATCAGGGCCCATATACCCCTCGTGGGTATATGGTACCGATCCTTCGCCGAAGGTGGCCGGGGGCCGGTTCTGTTCACTGTGCCCGATGGGCGACACTGAAGAACGCCGGTTAGCCGTGGCCGGATGATGCGCCTAGCATCAGCCTGACCGAAACCCATGCACCTAGAGGACCCCACGTGCGCTTTCGTCTGACCCCCAGGGAGACGAGCTTCTACGACATGTTCTCCGCGTCCGCGGACAACATCGTCACGGGCTCCAAGCTCCTGATGGAACTGCTCGGAGCGGATTCGTCCGCCCGGGCCGAGATCGCGGAGCGGATGCGGGCAGCGGAGCACGCGGGCGACGACGCGACCCACGCGATCTTCCACCAGCTGAACTCCTCCTTCATCACGCCGTTCGACCGCGAGGACATCTACAACCTCGCCTCGTCGCTCGACGACATCATGGACTTCATGGAGGAGGCCGTCGACCTCGTCGTCCTCTACAACGTCGAGGAACTGCCGAAGGGCGTCGAGCAGCAGATCGAGGTCCTGTCCCGGGCGGCCGAGCTGACCGCCGAGGCCATGCCGCACCTGCGGACGATGACCAACCTCACCGAGTACTGGATCGAGGTCAACCGGCTGGAGAACCAGGCGGACCAGATCCACCGCAAGCTGCTCGCCCACCTCTTCAACGGCAAGTACGACGCCATCGAGGTGCTCAAGCTGAAGCAGATCGTGGACGTGCTGGAAGAGGCCGCCGACGCGTTCGAGCACGTGGCCAACACCGTGGAGACCATCGCGGTCAAGGAGTCCTGAGCTTCGTGGACACCTTCGCACTGGTCGTGACCATCGGTGTCGCGCTCGGCTTCACGTATACCAACGGCTTCCACGACTCGGCGAACGCCATCGCCACATCCGTCTCCACGCGGGCCCTGACCCCGCGCGCGGCGCTCGCCATGGCCGCGGTGATGAACCTCGCGGGTGCCTTCCTCGGCAGCGGTGTCGCCAAGACCGTGAGCGAGGGCCTGATCGCCACGCCCGAGGGTTCGCGGGGCATGGGCATCCTGTTCGCGGCGCTGGTGGGCGCGATCGTCTGGAACCTGATCACCTGGTACTTCGGTCTGCCGTCGTCGTCCTCGCACGCGCTGTTCGGCGGCATGGTGGGCGCGGCCCTCGCGGGCGGGACGACCGTCTACTGGGGCGGCGTCGTCGACAAGATCGTCATCCCCATGTTCGTGTCGCCGGTGGTCGGCCTGGTCGCCGGATACCTGGTGATGTGCGTGATCCTCTGGCTCTTCCGCAAGGCGAACCCGCACAAGGCGAAGCGGGGCTTCCGTATCGCGCAGACCGTCTCGGCGGCGGGCATGGCCCTCGGTCACGGCCTCCAGGACGCCCAGAAGACGATGGGCATCGTGGTGATGGCCCTGGTCATCGCCGATGTCCAGAACGCCGGCGACGAGATCCCGATCTGGGTCAAGATCGCGTGCGCGGTGATGCTGTCGCTGGGTACGTACGCGGGCGGCTGGCGCATCATGCGTACGCTCGGCCGCAAGATCATCGAGCTGGATCCGCCGCAGGGGTTCGCCGCGGAGACCACGGGGGCGTCGATCATGTTCGGCTCGGCGTTCATCTTCCACGCGCCGATCTCGACGACGCACGTCATCACGTCCGCGATCATGGGCGTGGGCGCGACGAAGCGGGTGAACGCCGTGCGGTGGGGCGTGGCGAAGAACATCATCCTCGGCTGGTTCATCACCATGCCGGCCGCGGCGCTGGTCGCGGCGGTGAGCTTCTACGGCGTGCAGCTGTTCTTCGGCTGACCGGCCGCGGGTCGCACCCCGCGGCGGTACGTGAGTGGGCCCGCCCCCTGGGACAGGGGGCGGGCCCTTCGCCGTGCGGTGGCACCGCCATGCAGCACCGCAGGACGTTCGATCCCCCCGACCGGATCCCCGGGGCCGGCTCCCCGCCCACCGGCGGCAACCCTCGACGCCCCCGGCCCGGGGTGACACCCGCGGGGGGTGCCGCTGGGGGTCGCCCCCGGGCGCGGTGCCTATCCGAAGCGGCCGGAGATGTAGTCCTCCGTCGCCTGGACCGACGGGTTGGAGAAGATGCGCTCCGTGTCGTCGATCTCGACCAGCTTGCCCGGCTGGCCGACGGCGGCCAGGTTGAAGAAGGCCGTGCGGTCGGAGACCCGGGCGGCCTGCTGCATGTTGTGGGTCACGATGACGATCGTGAACCGTTCCTTCAGCTCGCTGATCAGGTCCTCGATCGCCAGCGTGGAGATCGGGTCGAGGGCCGAGCAGGGCTCGTCCATCAGCAGGACCTCCGGCTCGACCGCGATCGCGCGGGCGATGCACAGGCGCTGCTGCTGACCGCCGGACAGCCCGGAGCCGGGCTTGTTGAGCCGGTCCTTGACCTCGTTCCAGAGGTTCGCGCCCCTGAGGGAGCGCTCGACGACATCGCCGAGCTCGCTCTTCTTGTACGAGCCGTTGAGCCGCAGCCCCGCCGCCACGTTGTCGAAGATCGACATGGTCGGGAACGGGTTCGGCCGCTGGAAGACCATGCCCACCGTGCGGCGGACGGCGACCGGGTCGACGTCCTTGGCGTACAGGTTCTCGTCGTCCAGCATCACCTTGCCCTCGACGCGGCCACCGGGGGTGACCTCGTGCATGCGGTTCAGGGTGCGCAGGAAGGTGGACTTGCCGCAGCCGGACGGGCCGATGAAGGCCGTCACGGAGCGGGGCTCGACGGTCATGGAGATGTCGTCGATCGCCTTGTGGGAGCCGTAGTAGGCGGTCAGGCCGCTGACGTCGATTCGCTTGGCCATTTCAATCACTTCCAGGTGGCCTTAGCGGCCGGTCTTCGGGGCCTTCCAGCGGGCGATGCCGCGGGCGACCAGGTTGAGGATCATGACGAAGACGATCAGGACGAGGGCGGCGGCCCAGGCGCGGTCGTACGACGCCTCACTGCCGACCCTGTACTGCTCCCAGATGTAGAAGGGGAGCGAGGACTGGGCGCCTTCGAAGGGGTTGGTGTTGATCAGCTGGCTGCCGAAGACCAGCAGCATGATCGGGGCGGTCTCACCGGCGATACGGGCGATCGCGAGCATCACACCCGTGGTGATGCCGCCGACCGCGGTCGGGATGACCACCTTCAGGATGACGCGCCACTTCGGAACGCCGAGGGCGAGCGCCGCCTCGCGCAGCTCGTTGGGGACGAGCTTCAGCATCTCCTCCGTGGACCGGACCACGACCGGGATCATCAGGATCGCCAGGGCCAGCGCGCCCATCAGGCCGGAGGGCGCCAGGCCCGCGATGAGCATGATGGAGAGGATGAACAAACCGGCGACGATCGACGGGATGCCCGTCATGACGTCGACGAAGAACGTCACGGCCTTGGCCAGCGCGCCCTTGCCGTACTCGACCAGGTACACGGCCGTCAGCAGGCCGATCGGCGCGGAGACCAGGGTGGCGAGGCCGACCTGCTGAAGCGTGCCGACCAGGGCGTGGTAGACACCGCCGCCGGCCTCGAAACCGGGGACACCGGCCATGGAGTGGGTCAGGAAGTAGCCGTCGAGGACCTCGACGCCCCGGCTGACCGTCACCCAGATCAGGGACAGCAGCGGTACGACGGCGAGGACGAAGCACACCCACACGACGCTGGTGGCGAGCCGGTCCTTGGCCTGGCGCCGGTTCTCGACGACCGAGGTCATCGTGTACGAGACGGCGACGAACAGGGCCGCCGCGATCAGGCCCCACTGGATGCGGCTGTTCAGGCCGGCGGCGGCACCGATGCCGATGCCGAGGGCGACGGACACGGCGGCGATGCCGGCCGGCGCCCAGCGCGGCAGGCGGCGCTGGGTGAGGCCGCCCTTGCGCGGGCCGGGGACGACCTGGGCCGGCTTCGCGTCCTGGATCACGTTGCTCATCAGGCGTTCGCCCCCGAGTACTCCTTGCGGCGCGCGATGATCAGGCGGGCCGCGCCGTTGACCAGCAGGGTGAGGACGAAGAGCACCAGGCCGGAGGCGATCAGGGCGTCGCGCCCCAGCTCGTTGGCCTCGTCGAACTTCGCGGCGATGTTCTGGGCGAACGTGCCGCCGCCCGGGTTCAGCAGGTGCAGCGAGATCACGAAGCTCGGCGACAGCACCGTCGCGACGGCCATCGTCTCGCCGAGCGCGCGGCCGAGGCCCAGCATCGAGGCGGAGATGACGCCGGAGCGGCCGAAGGGCAGCACCGAGAGGCGGATGACCTCCCAGCGGGTCGCGCCGAGGGCCAGGGCGGCCTCCTCGTTCATGCGCGGCACCTGGAGGAAGACCTCACGGCTGACGCTGGTCACGATCGGCAGGATCATGATCGCCAGCAGGATGCCGACGGTGAACAGCGACCGCGCGACCCCGATCTCGGTCTTCTCGAAGACGTACGTCCACCCCAGGAACTCGTCCAGCCAGAGGTTCAGGCCCTCCAAGTACGGGACGAGGAACAGGGCGCCCCAGATGCCGTAGATGATCGACGGCACGGCGGCCAGCAGATCGACCACGTACGCGAGGGGCGCGGCCAGCCGGCGGGGCGCGTAGTGCGAGATGAACAGTGCGATGCCGACGGCGATCGGGACCGCGATGACCATCGCGATGACCGAGCTGACGATCGTGCCGAACAGCAGGACCGCGATGCCGAAGGTGGGCGGGTCGCCGGCCGGGTTCCAGTCGAAGGTGGTGAGGAAGTTGCCCTCGTTCACCGAGAGGGCGAGCGACGCCCGGTAGGTGAGGAACACGGCGATCGACGCCATGATCACCAGGAGCAGGATGCCCGAGCCACGGGAGAGGCCGAGGAAGATTTTGTCGCCGGCGCGGCCGGTGCCGGCGCTTCCCGGCTTCTTGGCGGCCGGCGGCGCCGGCGCGTTGTCAGTCGTTATAGCCATGATCTTTCCGGTCTGTGTGGGAGAGCCGCGGTGGCGGCTCCCCTGGCGGCGGTGCACCGGATGGGGTGGGGCCGGCCCGGCGAGCGGCCGGGCCGGCCCCGTGTGCGCGGTTACGACAGGCCGTTGACCGTCTCGCGGACCTTGGCGTTGATCTCGGCCGGGATCGGGGCGTAGCCGGCGTCGGAGAGGACCTTCTGGCCCTCCTCGGAGGCGGTGTAGGTCAGGAAGGACTTCACCGTGCCGAGGCTCTCGGCCTTGTTGCCCTTGTCGCAGACGACCTCGTACGTGACGAGCACGATCGGGTACGCGCCGTCGGCCTTGGTCGTGTAGTCCAGGTCGAGCGCCAGGTCCTTGCCGGTGCCCTTCACCTTGGCGGCGGCGATGGCCTTGGAGGCGTTCTCCGAGGTGGCCGCGACCGGGGCGGCGGCACCCGTGTCGATCTGGACGGTCGGGATGTTCTGCGAGGTGGCGTAGCTCAGCTCGAAGTAGCCGATGGCGCCCTCGGCCTGCTTCACCTGGGCGGCGACGCCGGAGGAGCCGGACGCGGCCTGGCCACCGGGGGCGGGCCACTTCTTCTCCGCCTCGTACGGCCAGTCCGCCTTGGCGGCCTTGCCCAGGTACTTGCCGAGGTTCTGGGTGGTGCCCGAGTCCTCGGAGCGGTGGAAGGCCTGGATGGCGGTGCTCGGGAGCTTGGCGTTCGGGTTGAGCTTGGCGATCGCCGGGTCGTCCCACTTCTTGATCTTGTCGTTGAAGATCTTGGCGATCGTGGGCGCGTCGAGGACGAGGTCCTTCACACCGGGCACGTTGTAGCCGATGGCGATCGGGCCGCCGACCATCGGCAGGTTGATGCCCTGGCCGCCCTTGCAGATCTTCCTGGACTCGGTGACCTCGTCCGGCTTCAGCGCCGAGTCCGAGCCGGCGAAGCCGACGGTGCCCTGGTTGAAGGCGACGATGCCCTCACCGGAGGAGGACGACTTGTAGTTGATCTCCACACCCGTGCAGGCGGCCATGTAGTTCTTGACCCACAGGTCCATGGCGTTCTTCTGCGCGGAGGAGCCGGAGGCCAGCAGCTGGCCCTTGGCGTCGTCGCACTTGATGTTCGACGCGGCGCCGGTCTTCTTGCCGCCCGCGGAGGCGCCGGTGTTGTCGTCCGAACCACACGCCGTGAGGACCAGGGCGCCGGAGACGGCGAGGGCGCCGAGCGCGGTGGCGCGAAGCCCGTTCTTGCGCGAAAGCTTCACTTTCGGGTGTTCCTTCCAGGAGCCGCCGGCCGGAGTCGTGTCGTGTGGCGGCGTGTGTCGGGGAGTGATGGTGGCGGCGCGCCGTGCGGAGCGGTCCGTTCACCGTGCACTGCCGAAATTAGGCAGAACAGGTGAAGCGGCCGACGGAGGAGAGTGAACGACAGGTGAACCGTGACGGAAGCCGCGGTGAGGGCCGGTGCGGCTCATTGTCCCGGCGTGCCGCGCCGGCCCGCGGTGCCCCTTGTGCGGGGCGTGGGCCTTGTGCTGCGGGGCGTACGGGACCGTCGGCAGGCCGTTGCGCGGGGGCGTGCGCCGGATCGTGCGGTACGCGGGGCGGTACCGGATCCACCCGGGCGGGGGACGGGCGCCGGGACGGGCGGTAGCCCGTGGGTGTGGGGCGGGTGGCTTCGCTCCCGGCCGGGAAGCTCTTCGGTTGCGCCCGGTGGGTATGGTCGGGGCCCCTCCGGGCTCACCTCCTCGGGGTCGGCGGGGCACCCCTGTACTTTTCTCGCCGTTTCGCGCCGCCGATCCCCTGCGGGGGCGACCCTGCACGGCCCCTCCGCGCCGTACACGACACAGTGCGGCCCGCAGTGAATCCGGCCCGCAGCCGGGATACGACCCGGGCCGCGGCCGTGCAGGGTCGCCCCCGCAGGCGCTGGCGGCGACGACGCGGCTCGCTGTCTCGTAACCCAAGGCCGCCGGCGCCGAGGAGGTGAGCCCGGAGGGGCCGCGGCCCACCACCCACCGGCAGGCAACCGACCCGCACCGGGGGCGCGTCAGCGCGTGGCGAGGAACGCCGAGACGAGGTCCTTGTCCTTGTCGTAGGACAGCCGGGCCACGGCGGCTTCCGGGGCCAGCCAGAGCAGGTCGTCGACCTCGTGGGTGCGTACGAAGGAACCCCCCGTGGCCTCGGCCGCCCAGTAGCGGACCTCCTTGGGGCGGCCGCCGACCTCGTACCGGGCGGTCGGCAGTTCGGTGCCGAGCGCGCAGGTCATCCCGGTCTCCTCCCGCACCTCGCGGACCGCCGCGTGACGCGCGTCCTCACCCGGCTCCAGCTTGCCCTTGGGCAGCGACCAGTCGGCGTGCTTGTGGCGGTGGATCACCGCCAGCTCGATCCCGCCGCCCGCCACCGTGCGGCGCCACAGCACGCAGCCCGCCGCGCGGATCACGTCGTCACCGCCGTACGCTGCCAGGCCCGGTGGAACGCGTACCGCGCCGACTCGACCTCGTGGCGCTGGTCGGCGTGCAGCACGCCGAGCGCGTACGCGGTCGCGGGGGCGATGCGGGGCGTGCGCGCGGCGGTCGCGGCGGCGGTGGCCGCCTCGGCGGCGTCCCGGTGGCGGTCGAGCGCCCGGCCCGCCTCGTACAGCACGGGTTCCGCGCCCCGCACCTCGCCCGCGTACCGGTGCAGCCGCAGCAGGAGCCGCACCTGGTGCCACGGCCCGTCGAGCTGTTCGCCGCCCACGGCGGGGGCCATCGGCAGGGCGGCGACCGCGTCGAGGAGGCGCCGTTCGACGGTATCCGCGGGCGGGCCGAGCACTTCCGTGGCCGGCGCGGCGGCGGCCGGGCCCAGCGGGACGTCCGAGGCGAGCAGGGCGACCGCGTCGGCGACGGCGTGGAACCGGGAGGAGCCCAGCGCCTGGAGGGCGGCGGAGTGGGCGCGGGTCCTGGCGAGGGTGAGCTGCCGTTCCAGCAGCGCGCCCGCCCGGGCGGCGCCCATGGCGAGGGCTTCCGCGCCGGATCCGCCGCTCCTCGGCGCGGGGACGGCCGCGGTGCCGCCGGACAGCCGGGCGAGCGCGTCGACGAGCCGGACGAGCCGTGAGGTGCAGGCGTGTTCGGCGGCCAGGGTGCCGGACAGCCAGGCGAGTTCGGTGCGCAGGTGGTCCGCCCAGGCGGCGTCCAGCAGGGGACGGTAGGTGTGCAGGGTTCCGCTGATGCGGCGGGCGGCGGCGCGCAGCCCCCGGGCGGCCTCCTCGGCGCTCGCCGTGTCCGCGCCGCATTCGGTGTGGTGGCGCAGGCTGCGGAGGAAGTCCGCGGCCCGGGCGTGGAGGTAGGGGGACAGCACCTCCCCGGCGGAACCGGCCGGGATGTGGTCAGGGCTTGGCACGTCGGCGCCTCCGCGCGTCGATGAGCATCTCCTGGACGTGCCGCAGCGGCTGGCCGTCGTGGTCGGTGGCGTGCCGGGTCCAGTCGCCGTCCGGGCCGAGGTGCCAGGAGGAGGTGGTGTCGGCCATGCCGGTGTCCAGCAGGTGGTTGAGGGCCGCGCGGTGGGCGGGGTCGGAGACCCGTACGAGTGCCTCTATGCGGCGGTCGAGGTTGCGGTGCATCATGTCGGCGCTGCCGAACCAGACTTCGGGTTCGCCGCCGTTGCCGAAGGCGAAGATGCGGGAGTGTTCGAGGAACCGTCCGAGGATGGAGCGGACGCGGATGTTCTCGGACAGGCCGGTCACTCCGGGCCGGACGGCGCAGATGCCGCGTACCCAGATGTCGACGGGTACTCCGGCCTGGGAGGCGCGGTAGCAGGCGTCGATGACGGCTTCGTCGACGAGGGAGTTGACCTTGATGCGGACGTGGGCGGGGCGTCCCGCGCGGTGGTGGACGATCTCCTTGTTGATGCGGGAGACGAGGCCGTCGCGGAGGGACTTGGGGGCGACGAGGAGGCGGCGGTAGGTCTCGCGGCGCGAGTAGCCGGACAGCCGGTTGAACAGGTCGGAGAGGTCCGCGCCGACCTGGGGGTCGGCGGTCAGCAGGCCGAGGTCCTCGTAGAGGCGGGCGGTCTTGGGGTGGTAGTTGCCGGTGCCGACGTGGCTGTAGCGGCGCAGGGTCTCGCCCTCCTGGCGGACGACGAGCGAGAGCTTGCAGTGGGTCTTGAGGCCGACGAGCCCGTAGACGACGTGGCAGCCGGACTCCTCCAGTTTGCGCGCCCACTTGATGTTGGCCTGTTCGTCGAAGCGGGCCTTGATCTCGACGAGGACGAGGACCTGCTTGCCGGATTCGGCCGCGTCGATGAGGGCGTCGACTATCGGGGAGTCGCCGGAGGTGCGGTAGAGGGTCTGCTTGATGGCGAGGACGTCGGGGTCGCCGGCCGCCTGTTCCAGGAAGGCCTGGACGGAGGTGGAGAAGGAGTCGTACGGGTGGTGGAGCAGGACGTCCCGTTCGCGCAGGGCGGCGAAGATGTCGGGGGCGGACGCCGATTCGACCTCGGCGAGGTCCCGGTGGGTGCCGGCGACGAACTTGGGGTACTTGAGTTCGGGCCGGTCGAGGGCGGAGATGCCGAAGAGGCCGGTGAGGTCGAGCGGTCCGGGCAGCGGGTAGACCTCGGCGTCGGACACCTTGAGTTCGCGGACGAGGAGGTCGAGGACGTACGGGTCGATCGACTCCTCGACCTCGAGGCGTACCGGCGGGCCGAAGCGGCGCCGCATGAGTTCCTTCTCGAGGGCCTGGAGCAGGTTCTCGGCGTCGTCCTCCTCGACTTCGAGGTCCTCGTTGCGGGTCACGCGGAACATGTGGTGCGCCAGCACCTCCATGCCCGGGAACAGCTCCTCCAGGTGCGCGGCGATGACGTCCTCGAGGGGGACGTAGCGCTGGGGGGAGGCTTCGAGGAAGCGGGAGAGCAGTGGCGGGACCTTGACGCGGGCGAAGTGGCGGTGGCCGCTGACGGGGTTGCGGACGACGACGGCCAGGTTGAGGGAGAGGCCGGAGATGTACGGGAAGGGGTGCGCGGGGTCGACGGCGAGGGGGGTGAGGACGGGGAAGATCTGCTGGCGGAACAGGGTGAAGAGCCGTGCCTGTTCCTTCTCGGTGAGTTCGGGCCAGCGGATGAGGTGGATGCCCTCGTCGGCCAGGGCGGGGGCGATGTCCTGCTGGAAGCAGGCGGCGTGCCGGGCCATGAGCTCGCGGGAGCGGGTCCAGATGAGGTCGAGGACCTCGCGGGGCTGGAGGCCGGAGGCGGACCGGGTGGCGACGCCGGTGGCGATCCGGCGCTTCAGGCCGGCGACGCGGACCATGAAGAACTCGTCGAGGTTCGAGGCGAAGATCGCGAGGAAGTTCGCTCGTTCGAGGAGGGGTGTCGCCGGGTCCTCGGCGAGCTCCAGCACCCTTTCGTTGAACGCGAGCCAGCTGCGTTCGCGGTCCAGGAACCGTCCGGCCGGCAGCTCGGCGCCCGTGCCGTCGTCCTCGTACGAGTCGAGATCGGCGTCGAGGTCGCGCGCGAGGTCGGACATGGGGACGTGCGCGACGGTGTGCGGCCGGTGCGCGGCTATGGAGCCGACGGAGGGCTGGGGCTGCGGGGCCTGGACGTCGGCGGGCTGCTGGCTCATGGCACCATTCTTCCGCGCGATGGGCTGGTCAAGCGCGTCGGAGCGGGCCGCGGACACGGCGGGCTTCATTGAGCGAGCGTCGCAAGCCTGTCTGAATGGTCGGTAACGGTGACGTGACGTGCTGGGGGCGGGCGGCCGGACCCCCGTCCCGGCCGCCCGCCCCCGGGCCCGTGGTCACGCGTGGTGACGGCGCAGGATCCGGAAGGCCAGCACGGTGGTGACGGCGGCGAGGGCGAGGAGGATGCCGGTCTCGACGAGCTGGAGGGGCCAGAAGTGCGAGGCGGGGTGATAGTCGAGGTAGCGCGTCACTTCGCCGTCCTTGGCGCCGCACAGGGCGGGCAGTGCCGAGGGGTCCCCGTAGCAGTCCGTCGTGGACACGCGGTCGCCGGAGGGGCCGATGACGCCCGCGTCGACGCGCCACGTCCGGGAGATCCGTACGTCTGGTTCGCCGGGGCCGGTCAGGGTGCTGACCGGCCAGAGGTGTGCGCGCACCTGGGACAGGAAGAGGGCGACGGCACCGGTGACCAGGGCCGTCGCGCTCATCGCCAGGACGGTGCGGCGTACCAGCAGGCCGGTGAGGGCGCCCAGCGCGATGCCGAGCACGGCTGAGGCTGCCGGGACGACGCCGGTCGAGGCGTACATGGTGGGTTCGTACCAGTAGGTGGGGAAGGAGCTGGCGGGGCCCGTGGACCACGACCAGTGGAAGACCGTGGAGAGCAGCGCCGTGCCCGTGACGGTCACCGTCAGGGGGACGGTGAGCTTGGCCGCCAGCCAGCGGGCGGGGGAGACGGACTGGCTCCACGCCAGCTGGTACGTGCCGGTCTCCAGCTCTCGGGCGATCACGGGTCCGGCGACGAACGCCCCGACGACCGCGGGCAGGGCCGTGATGCCGAGCGCTGCGTATTCGATGAGGTGCCGGGCGTCCCAGATGGCGTCCGTGTAGTCGCGGGCGGGCTGGAAGCAGCGCCCGGCGGTGCTGTCCGTCGCGCAGCCCAGGGCCCGCAGCGCCTGGGTCGCGTGGTCCGCCCACCAGCGGGAGCCCAGCATCACGGCGACCGCGACGAGGAGCAGGCCGAGCGCCGCCCACAGCGCCCTGCGGTGTACGCGGAGTACGGTCCAGGTCAGCCCCTGGGGCGCGAGGGCGCTCATGCGGCCACCGTCCCGTGGGTGGCGGGGGCGGCGCTGGGGGTGAGGAGCGCGGGGGCGTCCGGGGCGCGGAGGTGGGCGAGCAACAGGTCCTCCAGGGACGGTTCCGTGGTGTGCCAGGTCGTGGGGTCGACGGGGCCGTCGTGGCGGACGAGGGCGGTGAGCTGGCGGCCGGTGACGCGGGACTCGACGACGGTGTGCGGGGCGAGGTCGCCGACCGGGCCGGTGACGAGGGTGTGGGCGGCGAGGACGTCGTCGATGCCGCCGCCGAGGCGGATGTGGCCGCCGTCGACGAGGAGCAGGAAGTCGCAGGCGCCCTCCAGTTCGGTGAGGATGTGCGACGACATCACGACGGTGGTGCCGCGCTCGGCGGCGTCGGCCATGAGGGTGCCCATCAGCTGGTGGCGGGCGAGGGGGTCGAGGTCGGCCATCGGCTCGTCGAGCAGGAGGAGTTCGGGGCGCTTGCCGAGCGCGAGGGCGAGCGCGACGCGGGTGCGCTGGCCGCCGGAGAGGGCGCGGACGCGGGTCGCGTGGTCGAGCGTGCCGACGACGCGTTCCGCCGTGCCGGCGTCCCAGCGGCCGGGGTTGAGCTCGCGGCCCATGTGGAGCGTTTCGGCGATGGTGAGCTGGGGGTACAGCGGTTTGTCCTGGGCGACGTAGGCCACGCGGTCGCGGGCGGACGCGGGGTCGGTGCCGAGGATCCGGATCGTGCCGGCGGTGGGGCGCAGGAGGCCGGCGGCCAGGGCGAGGAGCGTGGACTTGCCGGCGCCGTTGGGGCCGACGAGCGCGCAGACGCGGCCGGCGGGGAGCCGGAAGGCGCAGTCCTGGAGTGCTGGGCCGGGCCGTCGCCGGTACCGCTTGGCGAGGCCGTGGGCCTCCATGGCGCTGGTCATGAGTCGTCCCCCTCGTAGAGCTGGTCCAGTACGGAGGTGAACAGCGCCGTCACGTCGTCCCGCTCCAGCCCGGCGGCGCGGGCGCGGGTGGCCCAGTCGGCGAGTTCGCCGCGCAGGGGGGAGTCGGCGGGGGCGCTGCCCAGGGTCTTCCGTACGAAGGTGCCGAGGCCGCGGCGGGCCTCGACGAGGCCCTCGCGCTCCAGTTCGCGGTAGGCCTTGAGCACCGTGTTCGGGTTGATGGCGGTGGCTTCGACGACCTCGCGGGCCGTGGGCAGCTTGTCGCCGGGTTCCAGCAGGCCGAGGCGGAGGGCCTGTTTGGTCTGCTGGACGATCTGGAGGTAGGTGGCGACGCCACTGCGCCGGTCGATGCGGTACTCGACCACGTCCTTGCACCACCCTTTCACCAATCAAGTAGTGAAAGGGTGGTGCAAGAGAGGGCGGGGTGTCAACCCGGAGGATCGACCGCCCCGCCCTCAGTCGTCGTGCGTCACGTCTCCGAGCGGTACATCAGGTCCACCTCGTGCGTGGTGAAGCCCATCCCCTCGTACACCCGCACCGCCGCCGTGTTGTCGGCGTCCACGTAGAGCATCGCCGTCGGTACGCCCTCCGCCGCCAGGTGCCGCAGCCCGATCGCGGTGAGCGCCTTGCCGAGGCCGCCGCCCTGGGCGTCGGGGCCGACGCCGACGACGTACACCTCACCGAGCTGCTCCTCGGCGTGCACCTTCGTCCAGTGGAAGCCCACGATCTCGCCGTCCGCCTCCCGTACGGCGAGGAAGAAGCCCTTCGGGTCGAACCACGGCTCCGCCTTCCGGTCGTCCAGGTCCCGCTGGGTCAGCGAGCCCTGCTCCGGGTGGTGCGCGAACGCGGCGGCGTTGACGGCCAGCCAGGCCGTGTCGTCCTGGCCGGGCACGAACGTGCGGACGGCGATGCCGGGCGGCAGCACCGGCTCGGGGAGGTCCAGCGGGGCGTCCAGCGGCCGGCGCATCTGCCGCAGCTCGCGGAACAGGGTCAGCCCCAGCACCTGGGACAGGTGGCGGGCGGCCGACTTGCCGCCGTGCGCCCACACGCGCAGCCGCTTGCCCGAGGCGGCGAGCAGCGCGGAGCCGAGCGCCCGGCCGTGGCCGCGCCCCCGGTGCGAGGGGTGGACGACCAGCTCGGCGGCCGGCGCCTCGACGGGGTCGGTGTCCTCGAGCTGGGCGTACCCGACGAGATCGCCGCGGACGGTGAGCAGCAGGTGCGACACCCCTTCGCGCCGGCCGCCGCGCAGCTGCAGCCTGCCCTGTTCGGAGACGGCCTGCATCCCGTCGGTACGGGCGGCGTCGGCGAGGAGGGCGAGGACGTCCTGGGCCTGCTCGTGGGTGAGCTCGTCGAGGGTTTCGATACGGCGGCCGGGCTCAAGGGCCGGTACGGGGGCGTCAGTCGTCATGCGTACGAGCCTACGGCGGCGGCGAGCAACCCTCTTGTAACCTGCCGACCCCTGTTGCGCTACGCGCGTTGACCCTAGGCTGCGCTGGGCTGTACACGACTTGTTGACCACGAGGGGACAGATGTCAGCGACACCGAAGAAGAACCGTGCGGGCCGGCGGATACTCGCCACCGCCGCCGGACTGGCCACCGTCGGCGCGCTGGTGGCGGCCCTGCCCGCCGGCGCCGACGACCGCGGCGAGAGCCAGGCCCGCCACCACGGCCGCACCGTCGACGTGCAGCTGCTCTCCTTCAACGACCTGCACGGCAACCTGGAGCCGCCGGCCGGCTCGTCCGGACAGGTCACCCGCACCAACCCGGACGGCACGACCGAGAAGATCGACGCGGGCGGTGTCGAGTACCTCGCCACCCACCTGCGCACCGCCCGCAAGGGCAACCCCTACTCGGTGACCGCCGCCGCGGGCGACATGATCGGCGGCTCGCCGCTGATGTCGGGCCTCTTCCACGACGAGCCCACCATCGAGGCGCTGAACAAGCTCAAGCTCGACGTGACGTCCGTCGGCAACCACGAGTTCGACGAGGGCGCCAAGGAACTCGCCCGGATGCAGAACGGCGGCTGCCACCCGACGGGCGGCTGCTACGAGAAGGGCAAGAAGTTCCGCGGCGCGAAGTTCCCGTACCTCGCCGCCAACGTGACGGACGAGAAGACCGGCCGCCCGATCCTCGACCCGTACTTCGTCTGGGAGCGCAAGGGCGTCAAGATCGGTTTCATCGGCGTGACCCTGGAGGGAACGCCGAACATCGTCACCGCCGAGGGCGTCAAGGGCCTGCAGTTCGGCGACGAGGTCGAGACGATCAACAAGTACACGAAGGTCCTGGAGCGCAAGGGCGTCAAGTCGATCGTCGCCCTGATCCACGAGGGCGGCGCGCCCGCCTCGACCTCGTACAACTACGACTGCGACAGCCCGGGCGCCGGCGACGGCATCTCCGGCCCGGTCGTCGACATCGCGAAGAAGCTCAGCCCGCAGGTCGACGCGCTGGTCACCGGCCACACCCACCAGGCGTACGTGTGCACCGTCCCGGACCCGTCCGGCAAGCCGCGCATGGTCACCTCGGCGTCCTCCTTCGGCAAGCTGTACACGGACACCACGCTGACGTACGACCGCCGCACCAAGGACATCGTCCGCACGTCGGTGGAGTCGGCCAACCACGTCGTGTCCCGTGACGTGCCCAAGGCCGCCGACATGACCTCGCTGATCCAGCGGTGGAACACGCTCGCCGCGCCGATCGCCGGCAAGCCGCAGGGCTTCATCTCCGCCGACATCAACGGCCGCGGCTCGACCGCGCACGAGAAGCCGCTCGGCGACCTGATCGCCGACGCGCAGCTCGCCGGGCTCGCGCCCGCCGACAAGGGCGGCGCGCAGATCGCGCTGATGAACCCGGGCGGCATCCGCTCGGACCTGGTGTTCAAGGCGTCCGGCGCCGAGGGCGACGGGGTGGTGACGTACGGCGAGGCGTTCACCGTGCAGCCGTTCACCAACATGATGAACGTCGTCGACCTGACCGGCGCGCAGCTCGTCGCCGCGCTCCAGCAGCAGGTCAGCGGCTCCAACGAGGCCTCCCCGAAGATCCTCCAGGTCTCGAAGGGCTTCACCTACACGCTCGACATGACCAAGACGGGCGCGGCCCGGGTGGTGACCGGCTCGGTGAAGCTGAACGGTGAGCCGATCGACCCGGCGAAGTCCTACCGCGTCGCGATGAACGAGTTCCTCGCGGGCGGCGGCGACGGCTTCCCGGCCCTCGCACAGGGCAAGAACAAGCTGGTCGGCGCGTCCGACCTGGACCTGTTCAACGCCTACCTGGCGGCCAACTCGTCGGCGACCGCGCCGATCGCGCCGCCGAAGGCCGACCGGATCACGGTCGTCCAGTAACACGCACGCGGTACGCGCGGGGCGGTGGACCGGTGACCCGGTTCCGCCGCCCCGCGCCCGTGTCCGGGGGGTCTCAGGCCGCTGGGCCCGGCGCGGGCGAGCCCGGCGCGGGCGGGGGCGGGGTCGGCGCGCCCGGCAGCCGGATCACCGCCCGCGTGCCGCCGCCCTCCGCGGCCCTGAGCGTCACCTCGCCGCCCGCCTGCCGTACCGTCCGCGCCACGATCGACAGCCCGAGCCCCGACCCGGGCAGGCCGCGCGCCGACGGTGACCTCCAGAACCGTTCGAAGACGTGGGGCAGCTCCTCGGGCGCGATGCCCGGCCCGTGGTCCCGCACGGACAGCTCGCCGTCCACCAGCGCCACCTCCACCGTGCCGCCGGGCGCCGAGAACTTCACCGCGTTGTCCAGGACGTTCACCACCGCCCGCTCCAGCGCGGCCGGTTCCGCCCGCACGTACCAGGGCCGTACGTCGTCCGCCGCGAAGGCCAGCTCGGGCCCCCGCAGCCGCGCCCGGGACAGGGCCGTGCCGAGCACGTCGTGCAGGGCGACCACCTCCAGGCGCCCGGGTGCCGCCGCGTCCGGCCGGGACAGCTCCTGCAAGTCGCCGATCAGCGCCGCCAGTTCCGTCATCTGCGCCTTCACCGACGCCATCAGGGCCCGCCGGTCCTCGGGCGGGATGGCCCGGCCGGTGTCCTCGCTGCGCGCCAGCAGTTCGACGTTCGTCCGCAGCGACGTCAGCGGGGTGCGCAGCTCGTGCCCCGCGTCGGCGATCAGCTGCGCCTGCCGGTCGCGGGAGGAGGCGAGCGCGGCGGTCATCGCGTTGAACGAGAGCGACAGGCGGGCGATCTCGTCCTCGCCCTCGACGGGGATCCGCACCGTCAGGTCCTCGGTGCGCGCCACGTGCTCCACGGCCCCGGTCAGCCGGTCCACCGGCTTGAGCCCGGTCCGCGCCACCCACAGCCCGGCCGCGCCCGCGCCGACGACGCCGATCCCGGCGAGGGCGGTGAGTACCAGGGCGAGCTGGTTCAGGGCCCCGTCGACCTCCGCCAGCGGGCGGGAGATCGAGACGGTGAAGCCCGACCGGTCGGTGACGGTCAGGACCCGGACGGGCTGGCCGCTGTCGGTGGCCCCGTCGTGCAGCGACTCCCCGCGCAGCCGCGCGGCGACCGCCGTGTCCGACGGCTCGACGACGACCGGCGTCGAGCCCGGCCCGACGCACCTCGTCCCGTCCGCCTGCACGATCTGCACGTACACCGTGCCCGGTGCCGTGCTCGCCCCCGTCGCCGGGCCGGACTGCCGGCAGCCCTGCGCCGTCAGCGCGAGGTAGCCCTCCTGCACGGACATGCCCCGCAGCGACGTGTCCAGTTCGTTCCGCAGCTCCGACCGCGTCAGCAGCCAGCACGCCACCGACACCGCCGCCACCGCCACCGCGACCGCCGTCGCCGTGAGCAGGGCGAGCCGGGAGCGCAGCGGCAGCGCGCGGAAGCGGCGGACGGGTCCGGTCATTCGGCGGCCCCGCCGCGCAGCACGTAGCCGACGCCCCGCACGGTGTGCACCAGGCGCGGTTCGCCGGCCGCCTCGGTCTTGCGTCGCAGGTACATCACGTACACGTCCAGGGAGTTGGAGCTGGGCTCGAAGTCGAAGCCCCACACCGCCTTCAGGATCTGTTCCCGCGTCAGCACCTGGCGCGGGTGCGACAGGAACATCTCCAGGAGCGTGAACTCGGTACGGGTCAGCTCCACCGGCCGCCCGCCGCGCGTCACCTCTCGCGTCGCCAGGTCCATGCGCAGGTCGCCGAAGACCAGCGCGTCGCCCTCGGGGGGCTCGCCGCCCGAGGCGGCCGCGTACGAGCTGCGCCGCAGCAGCGCCCGGATGCGGGCGAACAGTTCGTCCAGTTCGAACGGTTTCACCAGGTAGTCGTCGGCGCCCGCGTCCAGTCCGGTGACCCGGTCGCCGACGGTGTCGCGGGCGGTGAGCATCAGGATGGGGACGGTCGAGCCGCCGGCGCGGATGCGGCGGGCGGCGGTCAGGCCGTCCATACGGGGCATCTGGACGTCGAGGACGACGAGGTCGGGGGCGTGCGCGGCCATCTTCGCGAGCGCGTCGGCACCGTCGACGGCGACGTCCGTCCCGTATCCCTCGAAGGCGAGGCTGCGGCGGAGGGCCTCGCGCACGGCGGGTTCGTCGTCGACGATCAGGATGCGATCGGCGTCAGCGGTGGTGTTCATGGGCTCAGCGTCGCACGCGTCAGGACGCGGCCCCGGATCCGGAGCGGAGGGCGTCGAGGTCGGCCTTGACGGTGTCGATCGGGATGGCGAAGCCGAGGCCGACGCTGCCGGCGGTGGAGCCGGTGGCGGAGCTCGGGGAGTACATGGCGGAGTTGATGCCGATGATCTCGCCGTTCATGTTGATGAGCGCGCCGCCGGAGTTGCCGGGGTTGAGCGAGGCGTCGGTCTGGATGGCCTTGTACGTGGTCCTGGAGTCGCCCGTGTCGCCGTTGAACCGCTGGCCACCGTACTCGAAGGGCCAGCCCTGGTCGGGGTCGGCCTGCTGCCGCTGCCCGCGGTCCTCCTCCTTCGAGACGGTGACGTCGCGGTCGAGCGCGGACACGATCCCGCTGGTGACGGTGCCGGTCAGGCCTTCCGGTGATCCGATGGCGACGACCTCGTCGCCGACCCGCACCGTGCCGGAGTCGCCGAGGGTGGCGGCCTTGAGGCCGGACGCGCCCCGGAGCTTGATCAGCGCCAGGTCCTTGCCGGGGTCGGTGCCGACGACCTCGGCGGTGTACGTCTTGCCGTCGCTGAGCCGGACCGTGACCTCGGAGGCGCCCGCGACGACGTGGTTGTTGGTGACGATCTCACCGTCGGCGGTGATGATCACGCCGGAGCCGGTGGACTTGCCGTTGCCGGTGGTGGCGCTGATCTCCACGATGCTCGGGGACACCGCCCGGGCGACCCCCGCGACGGTGCCGGTGCCGGAGCGGGACACGTTCGTCCCGGTCACGCCGTTGCCGCCGGCCGGTGCCGTCCGGTCGCCGGTGAGTTCCCGGACGAGCGCCGAGGCGCCTCCGCCGACGAGGGCGGCGGCGACCGCGACCGCGACGATCAGCGCGACCGGGCGCCGGGGGCGGCGGTGCGCGGCGGGCGGGGACGCGGGCGGGTATGCGGGCGGCGGCGGGTAGGCCGAATGGGGGGCCGCGTGGGAGGCCGACTGCCGCGGGTCACCCTGGGAGTAGTCCGTCATGGGGACGACTCTCGGGGGCGTGCATGAGAGCCGTCTGAGGACGCCCTGAGAGTAGGGGAAAAGTCGTGTACGCCCGGGATAAGGACCCGCCGGGCGGGCGCCCGTGGGGCCGGGTGCCGTCGCTACTGGCCGTCGCAGCCGCAGGACCGGCGCACTATCAGCGCCGAGGGGAACTGCTTGACGCGCTCCCGGCGCGACCCCGCCACCCGCAGCCCGTCGTCGAGGACCAGGTCCACCGCCGCCCGGGCCATGGCCGGGCGGTCGGACGAGATGGTCGTCAGCGGCGGGTCGGTCAGCGCGGCCTCCTTGACGTCGTCGAAGCCCGCGACCGCGAGGTCGCCCGGCACGTCGAGGCGCAGCTCGCGGGCCGCGCGGAGCACGCCGATCGCCTGGTCGTCGGTGGAACAGAAGATCGCCGGGGGGCGGTCGGGGCCGGCCAGGATCTTCAGCGCCACCTGGTAGGCGTCGTAGCGGTTGTAGGGGGCCTGGAAGAGCCGGCCCTCGACGGAGCGGCCCGACTCCAGCATGGCGCGGCGCCAGCCCTCCTCGTGGTCGGCGACGGGGTCGCCGACGGCGGGGGTGTTCTCGACGCCGCCGAGGCAGGCCACGTACTCGTGCCCGTGTTCCAGGAGGTGCCGGGTGGCGAGCTGGGCGCCGCCGATGTCGTCGGTGACGACCGCGACGTCGTCGAGGGCCTCGGGCCGCTCGTGGAGCAGCACTACGCGCGCGTCCCACGCCTCGATCTCCTGGGCGGCCCGCTCGCTCATGCCCTGGCTGACCAGGATCAGTCCGGCGACCCGCATCCCGAGGAACGCCCGCAGGTAGTGGATCTCGCGCTCGTCGCGGTAGTCGGAGTTGCCGACGAGGACCATTTTCCCGCGGTCGGCGGCGGCCCTCTCGACCGCGTGCGCCATCTCGGCGAAGAACGGCTGCCGGGCGTCGGGGACGATCATGCCTATGAGGTCGGTGCGGCGCGAGGCCATGGCCTGCGCGACCCGGTCGGGCCGGTACCCGAGCTGCTTGATCGCGGCGAGTACCCGCTCGCGCGTGGCCGGGGCGACCGGCCGGGGTCCGTTGTTGATGACATAGCTCACGACCGCGGTGGATGTCCCCGCCAGTCGTGCCACATCGTCCCGCGTCACCTTGGCCACGCGCGGCAGTCTACGCGGGGTGACCTACCTCTGGGCAGGTCGTACGGCGGCTTCCTCCGCCGCTCCGGTGTCCTCCGCACGGGTGACGGCGGCCGCCTTGGCCGCCTTCGCCTCTTTCGTACGGGCCTCGTCGGCGGCGCGCTCCGCCTTCTCGGGCGTCACGAAGCGGTAGCCGACGTTGCGCACCGTGCCGATCAGGGACTCGTGCTCGGGGCCCAGCTTGGCGCGCAGCCGCCGTACGTGGACGTCGACCGTGCGCGTACCGCCGAAGTAGTCGTAGCCCCACACCTCCTGGAGGAGCTGGGCGCGGGTGAAGACCCGGCCGGGGTGCTGGGCGAGGTACTTGAGCAGCTCGAACTCCTTGAAGGTCAGGTCCAGGACCCGGCCCTTGAGCTTGGCGCTGTACGTCGCCTCGTCGACCGACAGGTCGCCGTTGCGGATCTCCATGGGGAGGTCGTCGGCGGTGATCTGCTGGCGGCCCGTGGCCAGCCGCAGCCGTGCCTCGACCTCGGCCGGGCCGGCCGTGTCCAGCAGTACGTCGTCGATGCCCCAGTCGGCGGTGACGGCCGCGAGACCACCCTCGGTGACGACGAGGATCAGCGGGCAGCCCGGTCCGGTGGACCGCAGCAGCTGGCACAGCGACCGCACCTGCGGCAGGTCGCGGCGCCCGTCGACGAGGATCACGTCGGCCCCGGGGGTGTCCACGAGGGCGGGGCCCTCGGCGGGGGCCACCCGCACGTTGTGGAGCAGCAGTCCGAGGGCGGGGAGCACCTCCGTCGACGGCTGGAGGGCATTGGTCAGGAGCAACAGGGAACTCATCGCGCCCCCCGTGTCCGGAGCGTGGTCCTGTGGTCGTGCACGGTTCGCCGGCCCATACGTCGGTTCCTCCTCGGTCCCTGCGAGGACGCTGCGGCACTGCTTCGACTGCTTCGACTGCTTCTTGCGAGGCTCCCCGCGCCGTGAGAGCCCTTGTTCACCTGCCTGTTACAACGGGCGAAAAACACAAAAGGATCCGGGGGCTGCGTTGCCCGGATCCTCTGCCCAGCAGAATAGCCCACATGAGATCCGAGAAAGAGGACGCATTTCACATCGTGGATGTCTCCTCGGTCACTCCGGGACCTCGGCGGGCCACCATCCGTACATCCCTCCGTGCCTCCGACGGGGTGCCCATCGAGGCGGTCCACACGCCGCTCGCGGCACCCGGCACCGCGGGCGCGGCTGGCGGCGCCACGGACACCGCGATCGTCGTCGCCCACGGCTTCACGGGCTCGGTCGACCGGCCGGCGGTGCGGCGGGCGGCACGGGCGTTCGGGCGGCGGGCCGGGGTGGTGACCTTCTCCTTCCGGGGCCACGGCGGGTCCGGCGGGCGGTCCACGGTCGGCGACCGCGAGGTGCTGGACCTGGCGGCGGCGGTGCGCTGGGCCCGTGAGCTGGGGTACGCGCGCGTGGCGACGGTCGGGTTCTCCATGGGCGGCTCGGTGGTGCTGCGGCACGCGGCGCTCCACAAGGACGTCGCCCGGGAGCGGACGGACGCGGTGGTCGCGGTGAGCGCCCCGGCGCGCTGGTACTACCGGGGTACGGCTCCGATGCGGCGGGTGCACTGGGTGATCACCCGGCCCGCCGGGCGGCTGGTGGGGCGTTACGGGCTGCGGACCCGGATCCACGACCGGGACTGGGACCCGGTGCCGATGTCGCCGGTGGAGGCGGTGCCGCTGATCGCCCCGGTGCCGCTGCTGATCGTGCACGGGGACAGCGACCCGTACTTCCCGGTCGACCACCCGAGGATGCTGGCCGCCGCCGGCCCGGCCGAACTGTGGCTGGAGGAGGGCATGGGCCATGCCGAGAACGCGGCGGACGACGCCCTGCTCGCCCGGATCGCGGACTGGCTGTCCGTGCCATAGCTCATGATGGATGCCGACGAGGCCGACGAAAGGGGTGCCGCTATGCCAGCGGGGACGATCCGCTACTGGGCCGCGGCCAAGGCCGCCGCCGGGACCGCCGAGGAGCCGTACGCCGCGGAGAACCTGGCTCAGGCGCTGGACGCCGTGCGCGAGCGGCACCCGGGTGAGCTGGTCCGGGTACTCCAGAGGTGTTCGTTCCTGGTCGACGGCGACCCCGTCGGGACCCGGAGCCATGAGACCGTACGGCTGGCCGAGGGCGGCACGGTCGAGGTGCTCCCGCCGTTCGCAGGAGGGTGAACCCCACAGCATGAGCAGCGATCAGCAGTACCCGTACGGACCCGGGTACCCGAGCCCGGACGCGGACCCGGACGTCGCGCAGACGTGGGAGGGCCAGACCTGGGACACGCAGTACCAGCCGGCCGTCCAGCACGGGTACCAGCAGCCGCAGGAGTACCAGCCGCAGGGGTACGAGCCGCAGGGGTACGAGGCGCAGGGGTACGAGGCGCAGGGCGGCGGCCCGGTGGCCGCCGCCGAGACCGCGCACCTGCCGGTGCGGGACGCCACGGGCCACGGCTCGTATCCGCTGCCCCCCGAGGTCCCCTACGACGCGGCCCCGTACGACCCGCCGACCACACACCTGCGGCCGGTCGCCCCGGCCCCGGAGCCCCCCGCGCCTCCCGCCGCGCCCGCCGCCGGGCCGGGGTACGGGGCGCCCACCACCTCGGGGCACGTCCGGCTGACCGACGCGCAGCGGGCCCGCGCCGAGGGCCGTTCGCCGATCATCGACCCGGGCATGCAGCCCGCCGTGCTCACCGCCGCCCTCGGCGGCCTCCTCGCGGCCGGCGCCGCCCTCGGGCCGTACGCTCTGCTGGTCCCGCTGGTCCTGCTCCAGGCCGTCACCGCCGCCGGCTGGTTCCGGCTCAACGGCATGTGGCCCGCCCGCCAGGGCATCGCGCTCGCCTTCGCGGGCGGCCTGACCGCCGACGCGGTGCTGCTCGCCGTCGGCAAGGAGCACGCGCCGGCCGCGATGCTCGGCACGCTCGGCGTGTGGGTGCTCCTCGTGCTGGTCCTCCAGCTGCGCAGCCACGCGGGCTCCGACGAGCGGCAGTACGGCCTGATGGCCACCGTCGCCTCGTCCGCACTCGCCGTCGTCGCGGCCGGGCACCTGGCCGCCGCCTCCGACGCGGTGATCGTGGGCGGTCTCGCGGTCGCCGTCACGGTCGTGGCCCGCGCCCTGCCCCTGCCGGGGGCCGTGTCGCTCGTGGTGGCGCTGCTGGCCGCGGCCGGTGCGGGCGTCGCCGCGGGCGGGATGACCGGCGTGGGCGCGCAGGGCGCGCTGCTGGGGCTGGGCGCGGGCGTGTGCGCGCTGGTCGGTCACCGGGTCGCCGCCTACGACTACCCGTCGAAGTTCGTCCACATGACGGCCGGGGTGGCGCTGCCGCTCGCCGTCGCCGCGCCCGCGGTGTACGTGCTGGGGCGTGCGCTGACCTGAGCGGGCCGGGACGCGGGGCCCGGGACGCGGGCCCGCGGACGCGGGCCTGGCAGGGGGCTTGCGGGGGAAGGGGAACCAACGAGTAGCTTTGAGCGTCGATCATGACGACGCCGGGGGCCGGCCGGTCGCGGACAGGGTGGGGGAACACCGGGCAATGCGAGCACTGCGAATACTGCTGATCACCGCCGTGATCCTCGGTGGCCTCTTCACCATCGCGGACCGCCTGGCGGTGAACTACGCCGAGTCGGAGGCCGCCGACCGGATGGGCGCGGCCCAGGGCCGGGCCGACTCGGCCGCCGTCTCCATCAAGGGTTTCCCGTTCCTGACCCAGGTCATGGGCAAGGAGCTGGACCAGGTCGACGTCACCCTCACCGGGGTGGAGGCGTCGGCCGGCGGCCGCAAGGTCCGCGTCACCGAGATGAAGGCCGCCCTGAAGCAGGTGCGGCTGGAGGACAACTTCTCGCGCGCCGTCGCCGCCTCCGCCTCGGGCACCGCGCGCATCTCCTACGCCGACCTGGGCGCGGCGTCCGGCGAGGACGTCACCCTGGGGTACGGCGGCAACGGCAAGGTCAAGGTCACCGGAAGCGTCGAGGTGCCGGTCCTGGGCAAGGTCACGCGCAGCGTGCTGTCCTCGGTCAGCCTCGCCGGCGACGACACCATCCGGGTGCGGGCGGACAAGGTTCCCGGCGAGGGCATCCCGGGCCTGGAGCAGCGCATCCGCGAACGCACCGACTTCGACCGGCAGGTCGGCGGGCTCCCGTCCGGGCTGAAGCTCCAGAAGGTCGAGGCCGCGTCCGACGGCGTCGTGGTCACGGTCACCGGCACGGACGTCGTCCTGACGGGCTGAGCACCCCCGTCCACTCCATTCCTGGGCTGCTCGCCGGGGGCCGGGAGGCCGAGCGGGCACTTTCGGCCACATCGTGAGACGAGGGCGTCCGCTCCGCAGATGGCGCGGGGCAGCGCCCGCCGAGCGGGTCGCCCGTCACCCCTCCGGACCCCATCGCATCCCATCAGGCGGACGATCGTGTCTCACGATGCGACACGCCGGTGACACGGCCGCCCGTCCGTCCCTACGATCGGCGTCATGAAGCGACAGGCGGACCTCACGAAGCGGCGGGCAGTAGACCTGTGCCGCGTCGCCGCCATGCTCTGTCGCTCCGTCTGAGCGGGAGCCCGACCTCCCGCGTCCCAGGGCCCGTCCGCACACCCCGGGCCCGCCCCTGTGCCGAAACCGCCACGTAGACCCGTACCCCCGTACGCGACGACACGAAGAGCACCCGGCACCAACCTCGCCACACCGCAACACCCCGCCGCAGACTGCCCCGGAGGAGAACAGCATGAGCCGCAGCGACGTCCTGGTAGACGCCGACTGGGTCGAGGCCCACATCGACGACCCGAAGGTCGTCATCGTCGAGGTCGACGAGGACACCTCGGCGTACGACAAGAACCACATCAAGAACGCCGTCCGGATCGACTGGAAGCAGGACCTCCAGGACCCGGTGCGCCGCGACTTCGTCGACCAGGAGGGCTTCGAGAAGCTCCTCTCCGCGAAGGGCATCTCCAACGACGACACCGTCGTCCTCTACGGCGGCAACAACAACTGGTTCGCGTCGTACGCCTACTGGTACTTCAAGCTGTACGGCCACCAGAGCGTCAAGCTCCTCGACGGCGGCCGCAAGAAGTGGGAGCTCGACTCCCGCGACCTGGTCGACGGCTCCGAGGTCCCCAGCCGCCCGGCCACCCAGTACAAGGCCAAGGCCCAGGACACCTCGATCCGCGCCTTCCGCGACGACGTCGTGGCCGCGATCGGCAACCTGAACCTGGTCGACGTGCGTTCCCCCGACGAGTTCAGCGGCAAGCTGCTCGCCCCGGCGCACCTCCCGCAGGAGCAGTCGCAGCGCCCCGGCCACGTGCCGAGCGCCCGCAACATCC
The DNA here is from genome assembly GCF_009739905.1 of Streptomyces ficellus. Lineage (NCBI taxonomy): Bacteria > Bacillati > Actinomycetota > Actinomycetes > Kitasatosporales > Streptomycetaceae > Streptomyces > Streptomyces ficellus. Next base: position 3,913,014 of record NZ_CP034279.1, read on the forward strand.
CGTGGTCGAAGAACGCCAACGACGACGGCACGTTCAAGTCGGACGACGAGCTGAAGGCGCTGTACGCCGACGAGCAGGTCGACCTGGCGAAGGACACGATCGCCTACTGCCGCATCGGTGAGCGCTCGGCCCTGACCTGGTTCGTGCTGCACGAGCTGCTCGGCCAGGAGAACGTCAAGAACTACGACGGCTCGTGGACCGAGTACGGCTCCCTCGTCGGCGTGCCGATCGAGATCGGCGCCAACAAGTAGTCCCGGACCTCCCGTCCTCCCCCTCCCCCCCGAAGACCCCTCAGGAGTACCCATGTGTGGAGCACAGGCCGGCGGCCCGGACGCTTCGACGATCAAGCCCGGTGAGACCACCATCCAGGGCCAGGTGACCAAGGACGGCGAGCCCGTCGTCGGTTACGTGCGCCTGCTGGACTCGACCGGCGAGTTCACCGCCGAGGTCCCGACCTCCGCGACCGGCCAGTTCCGCTTCTACGCGGCCGAGGGTACGTGGACCGTCCGCGCCCTCGTCCCGGGCGGCACCGCCGACCGCACGGTCGTCGCCCAGCAGGGCGGCCTGGCCGAGGTCGCCATCGCCGTCTGACGGCACCCGCCGCCGCGAGACGGCACGCCTACCGGCCGAAGGGCCGCACCTCCTAGGGGTTGGACGCTACCGGGACCGAGGTGCGGCCCTCCGGTCGTTCCCGGCCTACGCTGGAGACATGTACGCCCGCCGTCGGCACGTCTACTTCGGGATGATGACGGCCTGCCTGGTGCTCTTCGTGGGCGCCTGGGCCGTGGTGCGGCTGTGGTCCGTTCCCGCCGCCGTCGCCATGTGCGTCGTCGCCATGGTCATCCCGCCGGTCGCCGCGATGGTCGCCAACCGGCGGGGCCCGGAGGACCGCTGGTGGGACGACCCCTCCGGCGACCCCACGTCCGACGAGTGGTGGGACGAGCTCGACGGCAAGAAGCGCCGCGAACCGTAGGTGCGGCCCCGTGCTAGTACACGAGCGCCTGGGTGTCGTCGGCGAGCGACTCGCTGACGAAGACCTGAGCCCCGGCGATCCGCACGCCCTCCAGCACGTCCTTCTCGGTGATCTCGCGCCGCGCCGCGCACTGGGTGCACAGCGTGATCCGCCCGCCCGCCAGGATCGAGTCGATCAGGTCCGGCAGCGGCGCCGCGTGCGGCAGCTCGAACTCGCCCGCCCGCCCCGGCAGCGCGAACCACGCCGACTCACCGGTCAGCCACAGCGAGACCTCCACGCCGCTGGCCACGGCGACCGCCGCCACCGTGAAGGCCTGCGAGCAGCGCTCGGGGGCGTCGGCCCCGGCGGTCACCTTGATCACGAGCTTCTTCGCCATGTGCGGAACTCTAGTGCCGGCCCTGGGCCGAACCTCACACGGAAGGCCGCCGCCCCACCCATTACGCTGGGACCCGGCCCTTTCTTCGCCCTTACAGCTCACCGAGGAGCACCCTGTGCTTGAGGCTTTCTTCTCCGCCCTGCTGGTCCTGGTCTGCGTCGGCGTGCTCGGCTTCGCCGTCCTGACCGTGAAGAAGCTGTACCAGGGCCAGCGCTGACCACGCCCACAGGCCGCCCACTCCTCACAGATCGACAGAGCTGCTCATGATCGAGATCCCGTCCGACCTGAACCCGGACCTCGTCCCCCTCGCGTTCCTCCTGGGCACGTGGGAGGGCGCGGGCGTCTCCGACTTCCCCGGCGCCGAGAAGTGCAACTTCGGCCAGTCCGTGACCTTCAGCCACGACGGCCGGGACTTCCTCGAGTACACCTCCCACTCCTGGGTCCTGGACGCCGAGGGCAACAAGGTCAAGCCCCTGGAGTCCGAGAGCGGCTACTGGCGCATCGACAAGGAGCGCAAGGTCGAGATCGTGATGGTGCGCGACCAGGGCATCGTCGAGGTCTGGTACGGCGAGCTCGCCGACCAGAAGCCGCAGATCGACCTCGCCACGGACGCCGTGGCGCGCACCGCCGCCTCCGGCCCCTACAGCGGCGGCAAGCGGCTGTACGGCTACGTGAAGGGCGACCTGATGTGGGTCGGCGAGAAGTCGACGCCCGAGGTCCCGCTGCGCCCGTACATGTCCGCCCACCTGAAGAAGGTCGTCACGCCCGAGCAGGTCGAGGCGTGGGCCAAGGACCTGGGCGACCTGCCGGACGACGGCATCACCTTCTTCAAGTAGGCCCTTCTCCCCGCAGCCCTCGGTATCCCCGGTCGGTGCTCCTACACTGGAGCGCGTGGTGAGCACCGACTGGAAGAGCGACCTGCGACAGCGCGGCTACCGGCTGACCCCCCAGCGCCAGCTCGTCCTGGAGGCGGTGGACGTCCTCGGGCACGCGACACCGGACGACATCCTGGTCCAGGTGCGCAAGACCGCCTCCGGCGTGAACATCTCCACCGTCTACCGGACGCTGGAGCTGCTGGAGGAGCTCGGCCTGGTCAGCCACGCCCACCTCGGGCACGGCGCCCCGACCTACCACCTCGCGGACCGGCACCACCACCTGCACCTGGTGTGCCGGGACTGCACGGAGGTCATCGAGGCGGACGTCGACGTGGCCGCCGAGTTCACGGCGAAGCTCCGCCGCACCTTCGGCTTCGACACCGACCTGAAGCACTTCGCGATCTTCGGCCGGTGCGCGGGCTGCACCGACAGGGCCGAGCAGGCCGACGCGGCCGACAAGGCGGGTCGCGAGAGCCGGACCGGCTCACAGGCGCAGGCTCCGTCCGGCGGCGAGTCGTAGGCTGATCGCATGCTGCGACAATCACCGACCAGCCCTCTGCTGTCCCTGCCCGGCGCCGTGCCCGCCGAGGGGCGGGACGAAGGCGTCGCCGCGCACTACGGCGACCTGTTCCGCGAACAGCGCGCCCTCGCCGCCGGCGACGGCATGGTCGACCTGAGCCACCGCGGTGTCGTCACCGTCACCGGCGACGACCGGCTCGGCTGGCTGCACCTGCTGCTCACGCAAGCCGTGAGCGACCTGCCGCCCGGCCACGCGACCGACGCGCTGGTCCTCTCCGCGAACGGGCACATCGAGCACGCCCTGTACCTCGTCGACGACGGCGAGACGGTCTGGGCGCACGTCGAGCCCGGCACGCAGGAGTCGCTGATCGGCTACCTGGAGTCGATGAAGTTCTTCTACCGGGTCGAGGTCGCCGACCGCACGGACGACATCGCCGTCGTGCACCTGCCGGCCGGTTCCATCGCCGACGTCCCCGACGGCGTGGCCGTACGGGAGACCTCCCACGGCCGGGACCTGTTCCTGCCGCGTGGCGACCTGGCGGCGTACGCCGACGCGCACGGGCCGCGCGCCGGGATCCTGGCGTACGAGGCGCTGCGCGTCGAGGCGCACCGGCCCCGGCTCGGTTTCGAGACCGACCACCGCACCATCCCGCACGAGATCGGCCTCATCGGCAGCGCGGTCCACCTCCAGAAGGGCTGCTACCGGGGGCAGGAGACCGTGGCCCGTGTCCACAACCTGGGGAAGCCGCCGCGCCGGCTGGTGTTCCTGCACCTCGACGGCAGCGAGGTCCACCTGCCGCCGCCCGGCACGCCCGTCCGGCTGAAGGCGGACGGCGAGGAGGGCCGGCAGCTCGGGTTCGTCACCACCTCCGTACGCCACCACGAGCTCGGGCCCATCGCGCTCGCGCTGGTGAAGCGCAACGTGCCGGTGGACGCCGAGCTGCTGGCGGGCACCACGGCCGCCGCGCAGGAGGTCGTGGTCGAGGCGTAGACGGCCGGCCGGAGCCGTGGACGGCCGCCCGGGCCGTGGACGGCCGTCAGACGTCGATGACGATCGTGAACGGGCCGTGGTTCGTGAGCGAGACCCGCATGTCCGCTCCGAACCGGCCCGTCTCCACCGTGGCCCCCAGCTCCCGCAGCCGCGCCACCACCTCGTCGACCAGCGGCTCGGCGACCTCGCCGGGCGCCGCCGCGTTCCAGGTGGGCCGCCGGCCCTTGCGGGCGTCCCCGTAGAGGGTGAACTGCGAGATCACCAGCAAGGGCGCATTGACGTCCGAGCAGGACTTCTCGCCGTCCAGGATCCGCACCGACCACAGCTTCCGGGCCAGCTGCGCCGCCTTCTCCGGCGTGTCGTCGTGGGTGACGCCCACCAGCACGCACAATCCCTCGCCGACGACTTCCCCGACGGTCTCACCGGCGACGACGACCTTCGCCCCGTCGACCCTCTGTACCACTGCACGCATACAGACCAACCTATCCGCGTCCGAACGGGTGCAGGCGCCTGCATCGACACTGGCACAAATGGCACCATGCCTCTCAGGCGGTGCGTTCCGCACCGGTCGAGGGGACGGATTCCTATGAGTACACCTGGCGCCGGGCAGACGCCACATCCCGTACCGATGACATGTGCCGGTGGCAGAGGAGCGCTGCGGCCTCCGGCCCAGCGGACCGCTGACGCCGTCCTGCCGGAGGCACAGGCGCACGACGTGAGGGCCATGCGGCTGCCGGAGCTGCGGACCCTGCGCCGCGACTCGCACGGCGACGAGGCTGACCTGAGCTACGTACGAAGGCTGCTCCAGGGCCGGATCGACATCCTGCGCGCGGAGCTCGGGCGGCGCGGCGGCCCCGACGAGCCGGTCGTCGACGGGGTCCCGGTGGTGGACCGGCTGTCGGAGATCCTCGCGGACACCCCGTCCCGGCACCGCTCGTCGGCCCGGCACGTGACCCTCGGCACCCCGCGCGGCGAGGAGTACCGGCGGCTGGCCGCCGAGATGCTCGCGGAGGTGGAGCTGTCGGACCTGACCGCCCGAACGGACGAAGAGCTCCACGCGGCCATGGGACGGCTCGCACGCTACGAACAGCAGGTCTCCCGCCGCCGGCAGCAGCTCCAGCGGACGGCCGACGATTGCAGTGCCGAGATCGCCCGCAGGTACCGTGAAGGCGAAGCACAAGTAGACGACCTGCTCCGCTGAGCATCCGGGAGACAGGTCACCGTCCCGGAAGGCCGGCCGTCATGACCTCCTCCGCCACCGCCGTCATACCCCCGGTCCTCGCCGAAGTCGTCCGTTCGGGCTTCGTCGAGGGCCACCACCGGGGGTCGCTGGTCATCCTGGCCGCGGACGGCACCGTCGAGATGTCGGCCGGTGACCCGTCGGCCCCGGTCTTCCCGCGCTCGTCCAACAAGCCCATGCAGGCCGCGGCCCTGCTGCGGGCCGGCCTGGACCTGTCGGGGGAGCGGCTGGCGCTGGCCGCCGCGAGCCACTCCGGCGAGCCGTTCCACCTCGACCTCGCCCGCAAGATGCTCGCCGAGCACGGCTTCACCGAGGCCGACCTCCAGACCCCGCCCGACCTCCCGCTGGACCCGGTGGAGGCGGAGGCGTACCTGGCCGCCGGCCGCGTCCGGGAGCGGATCACCATGAACTGCTCGGGCAAGCACGCGGCGATGCTGGCCGCCTGCGCGGTGAACGGCTGGGACCCGGCCACCTACCTGGACCCGCGCCACCCCCTCCAGGAGCTGATCCTCGACGAGGTGCGGGCGGCGTCCGGCGAGGGCGTGCCCGCGGTCGGCACCGACGGGTGCGGTGCGCCGCTGATGGCCATCAGCCTGGTGGGCCTGGCCCGCGCCTTCCGCTCGTACGTGCTCGCCGAGCCGGGGACGCCGCAGCGGCGGGTCGCCGACGCGATGCGCGCCCACCCCGAGTACGTGGCGGGGACGCGGCGCCCGGACACCTGGCTGATGCGTGAGGTGCCGGGGACGCTGTCGAAGATGGGCGCCGAGGCGGTGCAGGCGGTCGCGCTGGCGGACGGCCGGGCCCTCGCGTTCAAGATCGACGACGGTTCCGGGCGGGCCCTGGGGCCGGTGCTGGCCCGGGCGCTGCGCATGCTGGACGTCGACGCGCCGGTGGTCGGCCGGATCGCGGACGTGCCGCTGCTGGGCGGCGGCGAGCGGGTGGGCGAGATCCGGGCCGCGTTCTGACGGAGGAGGCCGGGCGCTCCCGCGGGGCACCGCGGCATGCCGGGCCACGGAGGGGCGCCGCGGAAAACGGGGTGCGGGTGCGGGAGACGGGCCCCTAGCGTGACGCCCATGAGCGTCGACGTCCGCACGGTGACCGAGTCCGAGTTGGCCGACTGGCTGCGCGCCCGCCGCACCGGGTTCCTGGAGCCGCCCGTCGTGCCGGACGACGAGGTCGCCGAATGGCGGGCGCACATCGACCTCGCCCGTACCCGGGGGGCGTTCGACGAGGGGCGCTGCGTCGCCACGTACCGCTCGTTCCCGCAGGAGCTGACCGTCCCCGGGGGCGCGCGGGTCGCCGCGAACGGGGTGACCAGTGTGACCGTCTCGCCGACGCACCGGCGGCGCGGGCTGCTCAGCCGCATGATCGGGGCGGACCTCGCGGTGGCGAAGGAGCGCGGCGACGCGGTGGCGACGCTGATCGCCGCCGAGTACCCGATCTACGGGCGGTACGGGTTCGGCCCGGCCACCTGGACCACGGAGTGGACCGTCGACGTACGGCGGGCCGGTCTCGACCCGCGCTGGTCCGGCCCGGACGACGGCGGCAGGGTCGACCTGGTCGCGGTGGAGGAGATACGCAAGCTCGGCCCGGCTCTCCACGACCGGCTCCGGGCCGGACGGCACGGTGTGGTCAGCCGGGGCCGGCGCACCTGGGACGTCAGCACGGGCGCGCTGCGCCTGCCGGGCCGGCCGTGGACGGAGCCCTTCTACGCGACGTACCGCTCGGCGGCGGGGGACGTCGAGGGGTACATCGGCTACACCACCGACGAGACGTGGGAGCACAAGCAGCCGCTGTGCGGGGCGACCGTCCGCGACCTGATCGCCCTCACCCCGGCCGCCGAGCGCGCGCTGTGGCACTTCGTCTGCTCCATCGACTGGATGACCAAGGTGACCAGCGGTTTCCGCGCCCCGGACGACCTGCTGCCGCTGCTGCTGCCCGACCCGCGGGCGGCGCGCGTCACCACGCACGCCGACTTCCTGTGGGTGCGGATCCTCGACGTCGTGGGCGCCCTCGAGGCGCGTACGTACGCGGGGTCCGGCGCCCTCGTGCTGGAGCTGCGCGACCCGGCGGGCCTGGCGGGCGGCCGCTTCCGGCTGGACGCCTCGCCGCAGGGCGCCTCCTGCGCGCCGACCACGGCGGCGCCGGACCTGGTCATGGACGTGGCGGAGCTGGGGACGCTGTACCTGGGCGACGAGTCGGCGGTACGGCTCGCGGCCCTGGGGCGCGTGGAGGAGACGACCCCGGGCGCGGCCGCCACCGCGGACGCGCTCCTGCGCACCCCGCGCCGGCCGTGGTGCCCGGACGTGTTCTAGGGCGGTGTGCCGGGGCGGTCGTGGGGAGTGGTGCTTAAGGGGGCTGTCCGGACGTGCCGGGATCTGGCACCCTCGTCCTACCCCTGGCCCCCGACCCCCTGGCGGCAGACGTGTACGACGACCTGATCGACGTCATCGGCGGCACCGAGCACGTCCTGTTCGGCTTCGACGGACCCCTGTGCCGGTTGCGGGCCTCGTCGGCCGCGTGGCCCACGCCCTACGCCGACCCGCTGGTGCGGACCCTGGCCGCGGTGGGGACGGGGCTCGCCGTGGTGGGGGACACGCCCCCGGCCGCGGTGCGGGCGTACCTCACCGGGCGGGGGCTGACCGGCTGCTTCGGGCGGCACGTGTACGGCGGCGTGCCGGACGCGGTGACCGCGCTGGGCGCGCGGCCGGAGACGTCCCTGATGATCGGCGCCACGCCCGAGGAGCTGGTGGCCGCGCGGGACGCGGGTGTGCCCTTCCTCGGCCACGGCCGCGACGAGCGGCACGCCGCGCTGCTGCGCCGGGCCGGGGCGAGGTGGGCGGTGCCGTCGCTGGAGCCGGTGCTCGACGCAGTCCGCGCGGCGGCCCGGCTCTCAGCGCGTACGGAGACGGAACAGCGCTCCTGACAGGCCCACCGCGAGCGCGATGAGCCCGGCGCACCAGGCGAGTGCGAGCGCGGGGGCGGTGCCGACCGGCTGGTCGAGGAGGAGGCCCCGGAGCGATTCGATCACCGGGGTGACCGGCTGGTGGTCGGCGAAGCCGTGCAGCCAGGTCGGCATGGTGTCGATGGGGACGAAGGCGCTGCTGGGGTAGGGCAGGAACATCATGAAGAAGGTGAAGCCGCTCGCGGCCTCCGGGGTGCGGGCGAGCAGGCCGACCGCCGCCGAGAGCCAGGAGATGGCGAGGACGAAGGCGAGCAGGATGCCGAGGGCGGCGAGCCAGCCGGTGGCGGAGGCGGCGGGGCGGAAGCCGATGAGGAAGGCGACGCCGAGGACGAGGGCCGTCGACAGCAGGTTGCGGGCGGTGCTCGCGACGACGTGCGAGGCGAGGATCGGGGTCGCGCCGACGTCGAGGGAGCGGAAGCGGTCGACGATGCCTTCCTTCATGTCCTCGCTGACGCGGACGGCGGTGGTCGAGGAGCCGAAGCCGGCGCAGAGCAGGAGGACGCCGGGGACGACGTACGTCACGTACTGCGTGCCGGTGTCGATCGCGCCGCCGAAGAAGTAGACGAAGATCAGCATCAGCATGACCGGCAGGGCCAGTGCGGTGATGACGGCGTCGACGTTGCGGCGGCTGAGGCGGATGCCGCGGCCGGTGAGGGTGAGCGCGTGGGTGAGGGTGTCAGACATGGGCCGGCTCCTTGGCCGTCAGGGCGAGGAAGACGTCGTCGAGCGTGGCGCTGTGCACGCTGAGGCGGGCGATGTCGGTCCGGTGCGGGTCGAGTTCGTCGAGGAGGGCGCGTACGTGGGCGGCGGTGCCGTCCGTGGGGATGCCGAGGGTGAGGGCGTCCGGGTCGTGGTGGACGGCGCGGGGGCTCAGGCGGAGGTAGGCGTGCTCGTCCGTGGTGACGAGGTCCAGGCGGTGGCCCCCGACGCGGGACTTGAGCTCGTCGGCGGTGCCCTCGGCGACGAGCCGTCCGGCGTTGATCACGCCGATCCGGTCGGCCAGCCGGTCGGCCTCCTCCAGGTACTGGGTGGTGAGCAGGACCGTCGCGCCGCGTGCGGCGACCTCGGCGACCACGTCCCACAACTCGCGGCGGCTGCGCGGGTCGAGGCCGGTGGTCGGCTCGTCGAGGAAGACCACCTCGGGGTCGCCGACCAGCCCGGCGGCGAGGTCGAGGCGGCGTCGCATGCCGCCGGAGTAGGTGCCGGCGAGGCGGTGGCGGGCGTCGGTGAGGGAGAAGCGCTCGAGGAGTTCACCGGCGCGGCGGGCGGCGGCCGCGCGGGAGAGGCCTGACAGCCGGGCCATCATGCGCAGGTTCTCCTCGCCGGTCTGCATGGCGTCCACGGCCGCGAACTGCCCGGTCAGGCTGATGGCCCGGCGTACCCGGGCGCGGTCGGCGGCCACGTCGTACCCGGCGACCCGGGCCCGGCCGGCGTCGGCGCGGGTGAGCGTGGCGAGGATGCGGACGGTGGTGGTCTTGCCGGCTCCGTTGGGGCCCAGCAGGGCGTGGACGGTGCCGCGTCCGACGCGGAGGTCGATGCCGTCGAGAACGGTGACGTCGCCGTAGGACTTGCGGAGGCCGGTGGCCTCGATGGCCGGTTCCGGGGTTGGTGTGGCGTGGGCGCCGCTCATGGTGTTCCCCCTTCCGCGTGCTTCCGGTGAAGGTCACACGCGCTCCTATTACTGCGTATGGCATACGCGTTATTGCGTAAGAGTTACGCATTACTAGGATGGCGTCAAGCAGAAGGAGGCCGGGGGATGGACGACACGGACGGTACGGGGCTGCCGCCGAGCATCGAGGCCGCCTGGGGCCTGCGCGAACGGCCCGGCAAGGGGCCGAGGCCGGGGCTGAGCATCGACCGGATCGTCGGCGCGGCGGTCGACGTCGCGGGCGCCGAGGGGCTCGCGGCCGTCTCCATGGGCCGCGTCGCCAAGGAACTCGGCGCCTCGACGATGTCCCTGTACCGGTACGTCGCCGCCAAGGACGAGCTGTACCTCCTGATGGTGGACCGCGCCGTCGGCCCGCCGCCCCCGCCGCCCGCCCCCGGCACCGGCTGGCGCGAGGCGCTCACGGACTGGGCCTGGGCCCAGCGCGCCGCGCTCCGGCGCAACCTGTGGGCGCTGCGCGTCCCCATCACCGGACCGCCCATGACCCCGAACTCGGTGGCCTGGTGGGAGTGGGGGATGGTCGCCCTCGAGAACACCGGGCTCGACGAAGGTACGAAGATCTCGGTGATCGTGCTGGTCGGCGGCTACGTCCGCAGCGAGGCCGCACTCATGGCCGACATCGACGCCGCCATCCGCGCCACCGGCGACACGCCCCAGCAGGTCATGGCCCGCTACGGCCGCACGCTCCGCCGGCTGGCCGACCCCGACCGCTACCCGGCCGTCGCCCGCATGCTGGCAGCTGGCGTCCTGGACGAACCGGACACCCCCGACTACGAGTTCCGCTTCGGCCTGGAGCGGGTCCTGGACGGCGTGGGTCTGCTTATCGCGGGGGAGTGAGGTGGGGGTCGGGGGTGGTGGCCCGGAGGATGCCCCCGGCCGGGGCGGCCTGACCGGGGCGGTGGCCCGACCCAGCGGGCGAGCGCTGCCCGGGTGCGCGGGCCCGCCCTGACACGAGGGCCCAACCGGTCGGTGGGCGGGCGCCCTGGCGCGAGGGGCGACCGCGCGAGTGGCGGACGCGGCGGCCGTGTCCGTCGGCGGCGGAGCTAGCCGGTCAGACGGTGAGCACCACCTTGCCGAGCAGGGTGCGGTTCTCGATGGCCGTGTGGGCGTCGGCCGCCCGCTCCAGGGGGAACACGCCGCCGATCACCGGCCGCAGGCGCCCGTCCGCCGCCTGGGCGAGTGCCTGCCCGGCCAACCCGGTGTGCGTCTCCGCCGCCAGCCGCACGTCGTCGATGCCCAGCAGCCGCACACCCCGCCGCTCCGCCGCCGCCGGGTCGATCGCGGCGAAGCCACCGGTCGGCGCGCCGTGCGCGGAGAACCGTCCGCCGTCCGCCACGAGCGCGAACGCCGCCGCGCCCACCTCGCCGCCCACACCGTCGAACACCACGTCCGCCCCGGCGGGGCCGAGGGCGTCACGGGCGCGGCCGGCCCAGTCGGGGGCGCTCGTGTCGATCACCGCGTGGGCGCCGAGTTCGCGTACGAGCGCCGCTTTGCGCGCGCCGCGCGCGGTGCCGACGACGTGGGCGCCCGCCGCACGCGCGAGCTGGACCAGCAGGGTGCCCATGCCGCCGGACGCGCCGACGACGAGCACGGTCTCGGCGGGTTTCGGTCCGGTCGCGCCCATCAGCGCGAACGCCGTCACTCCGTCGTGGACGAGGGCCGCCGCGTCCGTGAACGCCAGCCCGTCCGGAACCGGCGTCAACCCGGCCGCGTCGGCGACGGCCCGCTCGGCGTACCCGCCGGTGACCCTGGTCGAGGCGACCACCCGGCGGCCCACCCACGCCGCGGCGTCGACGCCCGCGCCGACGGCCCGTACCGTACCGGCGATGCCGCCTCCGGGGACGTACGGCGGTTCGAGCGGGAAGTAGTCGCCGCCCCAGCCGGACCGCAACTGGGTCTCCAGGAAGATCGTGTCGATCGCGGCGACGTCCACCAGCACCTGGCCGGGGCCCGCCACCGGTTCCGGGACGTCCGCCGGGACCAGGACCTCCGGACCGCCGAACCGTACCGCCCGCACCGCGCGCATCGCACTCACACCCCTCCGCCCGCGGCCGTGATCCGGTCCGTCCGGCGCCCGCGGTACCGAGCCTCGGACGTCACGTGCGCTTGAGGTCAATGCCGTTGATCGCACAGGGACCGCCGCCCCCTCCTGAGGCGGCGGTCCCGGTCTCACCGGCCGGTCACCACATCACGGGCAACCGCTCCGGGATCCGCTTCATGAATCCCGTACGCCACACCAACTGCTCGATCGGCACGGCGAGCTGGAGGCCCGGCATCCGGTCGAGCACGGTCTCCAGGGCGATCTCGGCGTGCTTCTTGCCGAGCGCGGTCGCGGGACAGTAGTGGCGGCCGCCGCCGAAGGAGAGGTGGGCCGCGCTGTTGTCGCGCGTCAGGTCCACGGTGTGCGGGTCGGTGAACACCTCGGGGTCGAAGTTGGCGCCCTCGACGAGCACCAGGAGCAGCTCGCCCTTCTTCACCTCCACGTCCCCGAGCGTCACGTCCTCCAGGGCCAGGCGCGGCAGGCCGTCACCGATGGAGAGGTTGATCCGCAGCAACTCGTCGACGGCCGCCGGGATCTTGGTGCGGTCGGCGAGGAGTTCGGTCTTCAGCTCGGGATGCTGGATGAGGGAGACGAGGGCCATGGTCAGGAACCCGGCGGTGGAGATCACCCCGGCGCCGAACATGGTCACGCCGACCGTCGCGAGCATCTCGTCGGTGAGGTGTCCGTACTCCGGGTCGCCGCGCAGGGCCGCCAGTTCGGCCATCAGCCCGGTGGTCGCCGGGTCGTCCAGCCGCTCCACCATGTAGGCGATGTCGCGGTCCCAGTTGAGCTTGGCCCCGGCGATCGGGCAGGCGGAGTTCATGAACGCGATGTCCAGGCTGCGCATCAGGCGGGGCGCGTCCGCCTGCGGGATGCCGAGGATGTGGCAGTGCATGGCGGCGGAGTACGGGTCGGCGAACCCGGCGCGCAGGTCGCCGGGGGCGCCGTCGGCGAGGATGCGGTCGGCCAGGTCGGCGGCGGCCGACCGCATCCACTCGGTGAGCCCGGGCGCCTTCGGGTTGAGCGCCTTGAGGACGGCCTTGCGGAGGCCGGCGCCGGTGATGTTGCCCATGTTGTTGACGACCTCGGGCGGGATCGTCAGCGCGTACTGCCGGGGCACGCCCGGTGCCGAGGTGTCCTTGAGGCTGAAGCGCGGGTCCTCGAGGACCTGCTTGCACAGGGCGTGCGAGGACACCAGCCACGCCTCGTCGCCGGCGATGGTCCGCACCCGCTTGACCGGTTCCTTGCGCAGGAGTTCGACCTCGGGGGGAATGCGGTCGCCGCGCCAGGAGAACGGGAAGTCGAGGAGGTCGTCGGGCAGTGTCTCAACGGACATCGGAGGCGTCTCCTTCGGCGGCGTGCTGTGCGGGGGTCACGATGGCGTGCCCCTGGTTGCGCGAGGCGCGCAGCCCGGAGCCGCGCGAGTAGAGCAGCTCGGCCATGGGCAGCAGCTGGTGGTAGCAGTTGAGGGACGACGGCACGCCCAGGATGGCGGGGGTGTCCAGGAACAGCGGGGCCTCGGCGCGCACGTACTCGACGCACACCTCGCGCTGGCGGGCCGTGGGCGCGTTCCCGTGCAGGACCTTGGAGGAGAGGAAGGAGTCGATGAGCGCGTCGCAGGCGGCCCGGAAGTCCTGGTCGGTCTCCAGCCGGGTCTGTAGGTCCCGGCGTATCTCCCGGTAGGCCGGGTTGTCCAGGAACGCCGACATGGGCCGGCCGCGCAGGCGCCGCCCGTCCGGGTCGACGGCGGCGACGGCGCCCGTGACCTTGGCGCGTACGCCGCGCAGGTTCTTCACGGCCTTGCGGCGGGCGTCCTCGGCGGTGTAGCCGGACGCCTCGTACATCTCGGCCACATGGAGGTCGGTGTAGACGAAGTCGACCCGGTCGAAGTGGGCGAGGCCCCAGCGCGCCAGGTCGGTGACGCGCTGGGCGGAGAAATAGCTGTTGCCGGGCGAGACGCCGATCACGGCGTGGGCGCCTTCGGCGCGGATCACCTGGCAGTGGGCGGTGTAGGGCTGAACGGTGAACAGTCCGGCAGCGGTGCCGGTGTCCGGAGCGGTGAAGGGCCGAATCTCGAAGACGGTCTCAGTCGTCAACTGGGAAGTCCTTCGCATCGCTAGTCCCGATGGAGCCTCGTGCTCCTGGTGTGGCGACGACGCCGTGAAGTTAGCTTCCGACCACGGAGAGTGTCAACGAGAGGCTTGTCGTTACCCCTGTGTACACGCGGACTTACCCTTAGTGTCATCTCTTGTTCATCTTGTGCGCCGGTTTCGCCGGTTTCTGGGACGGTTCGCCCGCCCTCACTCCGGCTGCTGGAGCTCGACGACATGAGCCACCACGCAGCCGACGTTGTCCGGGCCGCCGGAGCCGTTGGCGAGCGCGACGAGGGCGCGTACCGCCTGCTCCGGCTCCGGGGCCTCGGCCAGCACCCGCTGGATCTCCCCGGCCGGGACGACGGTGGACAGGCCGTCGGAGCAGAGCAGATAGCGGTCCCCCGGCCGGGCGTCGTGCAGGCGCATCTCGGGAGTGCCGTCGACGCCGGGGCCCAGGGCCCTTACCAGCAGCGACCGTTGGGGGTGGGAGGTGGCTTCCTCCGGACTGAGGCGGCCCTCGTCGACCATCGTCTGCACCATGGTGTGGTCGTGCGTGATCTGGAACAGCTCTCCGTCGCGCAGAAGATGGGCGCGCGAGTCGCCGATGTGGACGAGGGCCAGCTGCGACCCGGTCCAGAGCATCGCGGTGAGCGTCGTGCCGGCCTCCTCGGGCGGACAGCCGGCCCGGCCCGACCCATCGGCACCATTGACCCCGTCGGCGCCGGCCATCCCGCCGGTGCTGGTGCCGGTGACGACGCCGCGCACGGCCTGCGCGGCCTGCTCGACGGCGTCTTCCAGGACGTTGAGGAGATCGCCCGCCGGTACGCCGGTGGTCTCGAGGTGCTTGAGCGCGTCGACGGCGGCGGCGCTCGCGGGGGCGCCCAGGGCGCCGAAGCCGTCGGCGACGGCCAGCAGGCGGGATCCGGCGTGGACGGTGTCCTGGTTGCTCTCGCGGACGAGGCCGGTGTCGGAAAGCGCGGCGTAACGGATTCCCAGGCGCTGGGCGGACGGGGGCATGGCAGGGTCCTTCCGTGACAGATGGTCGATGAGGAACGTGGCCAGGTCCCGCCGTGCGGCGGTGTCGGCTTCGGTCTCCGCCCAGAACGCCCGGACCTCCCGGGCCGCCGCGCCCGCGTCCAGCCCTCGGACGTGCTGGATACGGGCCAGCGGCATCCCCAGGCGCCGGAGCCAGGCGACCAGCCGGGCCTGGTCCAGTTGTTCCGGCGCGTACAGCCGGTAACCGGTCACCGGGTCGACCCGGGCCGGTGGCAGCAGGCCGAGTTCGTCGTACAGCCGCAGGGCCTTCGGCGACAGCCGGGACGCCTTCGCGAACGCCCCGATGGTCAGCAACCGCATGCTCGCTCCTCCCCGCGCCGGGCACCTCACCCGGCCCCACCGATGCTGCGGGCTTCCCCAGGGTGAAGGTCAACGGGGGGGCGGGGGAGCGGGGTTCGGGGCGGCCGGCCTGAGGTTGTCGGACCTGCGGTCCATACTCGTGCCGCGGTGCCGTCCGGGCATCGAAGTGCGAGGGGAGCGACATGGCCGAGGTGCTGGTCTTCCACCATGGACACGGGCTGACCGCCGGCGTTCGCGGTTTCGCCGAGGTGTTGCGGGGGGCCGGACACACCGTCCACGTTCCGGATCTGTACGAGGGGCGGGTGTTCGACAGCCTCGAGGAGGGCGCCGGCTACGCGGGGAGCGTCGGGTTCGGCACGATCATCGCGCGCGGGGCCGCCGTCGCGGAGGGGCTGCCCGCGGAGCTCGTCTACGTGGGCTTCTCGCTCGGTGTCCTGCCGGCGCAGAAGCTGGCCCAGACTCGCCCGGGCGCACAGGGTGCGTTGTTGCTCGAGGCGTGCGTCCCGGTCGCGGAGTTCGGCGCCGCCTGGCCCCGCGACGTCCCGGTTCAGATCCACGGCATGGACGCGGACCCGTTCTTCGCCGGGGAGGGCGACCGGGACGCCGCCCGCGCGGTCGTTGAGACGGTGACGGATGCCGAGCTGTTCCTCTACCCCGGCGACAGGCACCTGTTCACCGACAGCAGCCTGCCGTCCTACGACGAACAGGCCGCGATGCAGGTCAACCGTCGGGTGCTCGGCTTCCTCGACCGCATCGGGTAGGGATCGACGACGGTCCCGGTCCGAGTCGCGGGCACGTGGCGGGCGACACTATTGCAAGCGCTCGCTTGCAATAGTTAGCAAGTGGGTGCACCATCGAGAGCATGGCATCACTCAACGTCGGCAATCTCGGTGAGTACCTGCGCGAACAGCGGCGCACCGCGCAGCTGTCGCTGCGTCAGCTCGCCGATGCCGCCGGGGTGTCCAATCCGTATCTGAGCCAGATCGAGCGCGGACTGCGCAAGCCGAGCGCGGAGGTGCTCCAGCAGGTCGCCAAGGCGCTGCGGATCTCCGCCGAGACGCTGTATGTGCGGGCCGGGATCCTGGACGAGCGCGAGCGCGAGGAACTGGAGACGCGTGCCGTCATCCTCGCCGACCCGTCGATCAACGAGCGGCAGAAGCAGGTGCTGCTCCAGATCTACGAGTCGTTCCGCAAGGAGAACGGACTCGATACGGAGATGAAAGGTGCCGATCACATCACCGAGGACGGCACCTCACCCGAAGTCTGACTCTGCGATCCGGGAGGACCACAGTCGTGGCCATCATCGAAGAACTCCGCACGCCCCTCTACTTCGCCGCCGGTACGGCCGACCTCGCCGTGCAGCAGGCGAAGAAGGTTCCGGGCCTGATCGAGCAGATCGCCGCGGAGGCGCCCGCGCGCATCGACGCGGTCCGCAACAGCGACCCCAAGGCCGTGCAGGAGAAGGTGAGCACGCAGGCCAAGGAGGCCCAGGCCACCGTGCAGGCGAAGGTCACCGAGGTGCTCGGCTCCCTGGACACCGACCTGAAGAAGCTCGGCGAGAACGCCCAGAACCTGGCGCTGCGGAGCGTCGGCGTGGCGGCCGAGTACGCCGTCAGGGCGCGCGAGGCGTACGAGAAGGTCGCCGAGCACGGTGAGCAGGCCGTGAAGCAGTGGCGTGGCGAGGCCGCCGAGGAGATCAACGAGATCGCCATCGCCGTCGAGCCGGACCCCGAGCCGCGCGTCGAGGAGCCGAAGGCGGCGCAGACCTCGCAGGCGGCCGCCACGGCGCCGGACGCGAAGAAGGCCGCCACGGCCAAGAAGGCCCCCGCGCCGCGCAAGCCGGCCGCGAAGAAGTCCACGGCGTCGGACAGCTAGGCGCCGCTCCCCGAACGTGCCCGGCCCCGGCCTCCGCCCCTGCCACGGCCGGGCACATTCGGCGTGGCCGGGGCGTTGTACCGGTACCTTGGCCGCGAGGCGCTTCACTCACTGACTAGGCGGTGCTCAGCATGTTGCTCGCAGGATTCAGCACGTTCCTCTTTCTGCTCAACCTCGCCATGCTCCTGATCGCCGTGGTCGCCCTCTTCATCGCGGTGACGGCTCGCGAGGACGCCTATCGCGCCGCCGACAAGCAGACCAAGATGTTCTGGCTGATCATCCTGGGCGTCACGGTCGCGGTGAACCTGCTCGTCCCGATGTTGTTCCTCCAGATCGCCGGGCTCGTCGCGTCCATCGTGTTCATGGTCGACGTGCGCCCCGCGCTCCAGCAGGTGTCCGGCGGGGGCCGTCGTGGCCGCCGAGGCGGCGGTTCCAGCAGCGACGGCCCGTACGGCCCGTACAACGGCGGCCGGTAGGGCATGCCCCGGCCGAGTGACGACCGGAGGGGGCCGGCCCGCATCGGGCCGGCCCCCTCGGCGTGCGGTGGTTACTCCACCCAGATGTAAAGGGCGTACCGGTTGTTGCCGCCGGCCGGGGTGCAGTAGGCGGGGCCGACGTAGGAAGCCGCCAGCGAGCGGCAGGTCGACTCGGAGTACGTCCCGTCGTACTTCCAGTACCCGGGCACGGCCTGCGTCGTACTGGCCGCAACGGCTTGCGAGGGGGCGGCCTGGGCGACGGCGCCACCCGCCAGCACGGTGGTGCCCAGGGCCATGGCCGTGACCAACAGACGTGCACGCATGCGTCATCTCCTTGTGGGGTGGGACGGGTCTCCCGGACGGAGCCGGGCCGTGGACCGTTTCGTGGCCACGTCATCCACCCTGGGCCCCGGCGGCCGACCGGAACAGGGCAACGTGCCGTCCCGGACAGTCCGGACACGTCCCGCCTGGTCAGGGCATGTGCGGACACGCTGTCCGGGAGGCCGGACAGGCGCCGTTGTCCTCCCGCCGGGTCATGCGTTACCTCTGGGCGGATGGACGAGGGTGACAAGGCGTACGAGGCGTACGAGACGTACGAAGACCACGTGGAGCAGCCCGGGCGCTTGGCCGGCGCCGCAGAGTTCACGGCGGCGTTACGGGCGCTGAAAGCGCGGTCCGGACTGACGCTGCGGGAGCTGGAGAACCGGGCCGCCGAACGCGGCGACGTCCTGCCCCGGAGCACCGTCGCCGACATGCTGCGCAAACCGAGCCTGCCGCGCCCCGACCTGCTGGCGGCGTTCGTGCGCGCCTGCGGTCAGGGCGACCGGTTGCCGGAATGGATGGGCGCCTGGAAGCGCCTGTCCTTCGCGGAAGGGGCGGACGGGGCGGAAGGGGCGGACGGAGCGGACGGAGCGGACGGCGCGGAGGGTACGGAGCGTTCGGCGCGGGGAGGGAGCGGCGGGCCGCCCGGCCGTCGGCTCCGGGGGCTTCCGGCCCTGGTCGCCGCCGCAGTCCTGTGCGCCGGCCTCACCGGCCTGTGGCTGGTGGCCGGCGACCCGGACGGCACCGTCCCGCGTGAGCCCCGCGCCGCCCGCCCGGAACTCCTGCCGCTGACGTCGGCCGGGACCTGGGCCCGCATCCGCCCCGCCCGGCCGGCCGGGCTGTGCCTCACGGCCGGGCGTGAGCGTTCCGGACGGTACCGGTCCGAGGTGGCGGTCCAGCGGCCCTGCGCCGAACCGGGGCCACGGACCTTCCTCCACCCCGTCGAGAACGGCCTGACCAGCATCAAGTGGGAGCACCCGGTCGACAAGGGCATGGGCTGCCTCACCATCCTCGACAGCGGCCCCGCCCAGGGACTGGTCGAGCCGCAGGAGGACTGCCGGGCCGGGGACGACGCCCAGCTCTTCCGGATCGAGCGGTTCGGCCCCGGCGCCACGGCCCAGGGCTACCGCCTGCGCCGGGCGCACACGGACCTGTGCCTCGGCATGCGCGAAGGCGTCGCCCCCGTCGCCCCCGCCCGCTCCGCCGCGGTCGGGGCCGAGGCCGTACAGCAGCCGTGCGGCAACGGGCCGGCCCAGCGCTTCCTCGTCGAGCTCATCCCGGGCACCGCGGGCCCGGGTTAGCAGGGCCCGGAGACCCCCTGCCCTAGCCGCGGCGGCGGGCGCGGCGCCGGCCGGGGGCGGTCGCCGGCGTGCCGGGGTGATCGGCCGTCGTGCGGTCGGCCGTCGTACGGTCGCGTGCGAGCAGCAGCACGGCGACGTCGTCCGTCAGCTCACCGCCGTTCAGCTCCCGTACCTCCGCCACCGCGGCCTCCAGCAGCTCCTCGCCGCCCAGGCCCGCCGACAGCTGGCGGTTGATCATCTCGACCATGCCGTCCTGGCCGAGCCGCGGCGAGTCCGGGCCCGCCGAGCGGCCCTCGATGAGGCCGTCCGTGTACATCATCAGGCTCCACGAGCCGCCCAGCTCCACCTGGCGGCGCGGCCAGCGGGCGCGCGGCAGCAGACCGAGGGCGGGGCCGCCGTCCTCGTACGGCAGGAGCTGCGCCGCCCGGCCGCTGCGGGCGATCAACGGCGAGGGGTGACCCGCCAGGCACAGCCCGGCGCGGCGCCCGTCCGGCGCGATGTCGACCGTGCACAGGGTCGCGAAGATCTCCTCGTTGTCCCGCTCGTGCTCCAGCACTTGCTGGAGCGTCGACAGCAGTTCGTCCCCGCACAGCCCCGCGAGCGTCAGCGCCCGCCACGCGATGCGCAGCTCGACGCCGAGCGCGGCCTCGTCCGGTCCGTGCCCGCACACGTCACCGATCATGGCGTGCACGGTGCCGTCCGGCGTGCGGACGGTGTCGTAGAAGTCGCCGCCCAGCAGCGCGCGCGAGCGGCCCGGCCGGTAGCGGGCGGCGAACCGCAGGTCGGAGCCCTGGAGCAGCGGCGTGGGCAGCAGGCCCCGCTCCAGGCGGGCGTTCTCCTGGGCGCGCAGCCGTGACTCGGCCAGCTTCACCTGCACCGAGTCGGCCCGCTTGCGTTCCACGGCGTACCGGATGGCCCGGATGAGCAGCGGTCCGTCCAGTTCCTCGCGGCACAGGTGGTCCTGCGCCCCGGCGCTCACCGCGGCGGCGGCCAGTTCGGCGTCGCCCGACGGGGTCAGGGCCAGGACCGCGTGGCGCGGCGCGAGGCGCAGCACGTGGTGCAGGGGCGTCAGCGGGTCGTCGTCGGGGCGGCAGGAGGGCAGCGCGAGGTCGACGAGCACGCAGTGCACGTCATCGGTGAGCAGCCGCTCGGCCTCGGTGAGGTTGCGGGCGGTACGCATCTTGACCCGGCTGCCGGACGCGTCGACCAGCTCCGGAACGGTGAACGTGCCCGCCGGATCGTCCTCGATCACCAGGAGGACGAGGTCCGAGACGGCGGCGGAGGTGGTCCCTGCGACCGCGGCCCGGCTCGGACTGCTCACCCTCTGTCGCGGTACGGGTACGGGCATCGGTTGGTTTCCTTCCCTCCCCCCGAGGGCACGATGGCGCGTCGGACGACGCACCACCGACGGGGACCATAGCGGTCCGCGGTGGCCGAACGGAATGGCGATCGACGAAGAGCCGATGGCATATGCCGCGCAGTGGGAGGTAGTTGGGCACCGGGTCATGACGAACGTCACGCGCCAGGTGTTGGGCCGGTCACATCCCGGACGTATCCGGCGGGCTGCGGCCGGTTGGGGTACGGCGCGCACACCGCGCCGCGGGCGGCTCGGGGGACGGTGGCCCCGGCCGCCCTGGGCGGCGCCCGCACCCGTACCGCCCGGCCCGTACCCCGTACACCGCACGCCCGCGCCCGCAGGCCCGTACACCGCAGGCCCGCGCCCGCAGGCCCGCGCCTACCGCGCCCCGCTCACTTGTCCGGGCGTACGACTCCGAGGATGGCCATCGAGCCCGCGCCGGCGACGGTGACGTCACGTCCCGGGCGGGGCGCGTGGATGATGGCGCCGTCACCGATGTAGAGGCCGACGTGGCTGGCGTCGGCGTGGTAGATGATCAGGTCGCCGGGGCGCATGTCCTCGACGGCGATCCTGGGCAGCAGCCGCCACTGCTCCTGCGAGGTGCGGGGGATCCCGGTACCGGCGGCCGCCCACGCCTGCGAGGTCAGTCCCGAGCAGTCGTACGAGCCCGGGCCCTCCGCGCCCCACACGTACGGCTTGCCGAGCTGGGCCGTGGCGAACGCGATCGCCTTCTTGCCCTCGGGGCTCGCGCCGCCGGCGACGTCCTTGAGCACACCGGAGCCGAGCCACGCCGTCTGGGCCCTGGCCTGCTCGTCCTGTTCCATCCGCAGCAGCCGCTCGCGTTCCGCGGTCTCCAGCTGGGACTCCAGCTTCTTCGCCGCGGCGATCTTGGTCTCTATCTGCTTCTTCGTCTTCGCCTGCTGGATCCGGTTGGCCTCGAGCCGGGTCCAGTGCGCGCTGGCGTCCTTGGTGTACGCCTCCAAGTCGTCCTGCCGCTGCTTCAGTTCGGCGAGCAGGTCCTTGGTGGCCTTCTGGCCCTGCTGGAGGCGGCCGACCCCGTTCAGGAAGAGCTGCGGGTCGTCGGTGAGGACGAGCTTGGCCTCGTCGGGGATGCCGCCGTTGCGGTACTGGGCGCGGGCGGCCGCGCCGGCCCGGTTCTTCAGGTCCTCGATCCGGGCCTGGCCGTCCACGATCGCCTGCGCCAGTCTGACGATCTCGGCCGACTGCTTCTTCGCCCGTTCGTCGGCGAGGTTGTACGCGTCGGTGGCGGAGGCCGCCTGGCGGTAGAGGGTGTCGATCTCCCGCCGTACCTGCTCCAGGCTCTTGCCGGACGGGTGGGCGGAAGGCGTGGGCGCGGGTGCCGGTGTCGTGACCGGTGGGGTGGGCGCGGCGAACGCCGCCTGGGCCGGTGACGCCAGCACGGTCAGAGCGCAGACCACGGTGATCGCGGCGGTGGCACAGCGGCGTCGGTTCACGGACTCCCCCATCTCCCCATCTGATTTACCGTCAGTAACTTTGGGTGCCGTCCGAGATGGTGCCACGGCGGTGACGAAAACGACAGAGCCGCACCCACTGGTGTGGGACGATAGATCGCGCGCGGGCGTTCCGTACCGGTGTGCTTCAGTACGAACCCGGTGCCAGCGCCGCCCACCGCACCGTCAGTTCGCCCTGCCGCCACCGCCGTCGGCCGTCCGCCAGCGGCCAGTCGGCCGCCAGGTCCCGTGCCGCCCGGATCCACCGCTGCCGGGCACCCAGCGAGGCGAACGGAGCCGCCGCCGCCCACGCCCGGTCGAAGTCCCGCAGGAACGCGTGCACCGGCTCACCCGGCACGTTCCGGTGGATCAGCGCCTTCGGCAGCCGCTCCGCCAGGTCCGACGGCCGCTCCAGCGACCCCAGCCGCGTCGCGAACGTCACCGTCCGCGGCCCCTCGGGACCCAGCGCCACCCACACGTGACGCCGCCCGATCTCGTCGCACGTCCCCTCCACCAGCAGCCCGCCCGGCGCGAGCCGCGCGCACAGCCGCGCCCACACCGCGGCGACCTGCTCCTCGTCGTACTGGCGCAGTACGTTCGCCGCCCGGATCAGTGCCGGGGCGCCGTCCACCGGGACCTCGAACCCGCCGTGCACGAAGGTGAGCCCCTCGCGCGCGTGCCGCTGGGCGGCGGCAACCCGGGCGGGGTCGATCTCCACGCCCACGACCCGGGTGCGGGGGTCCGCGTCGGCGCGCAGCCGCTGGAGCAGCTCCACCGCGGTCCAGGGCGCGGCCCCGTACCCGAGGTCGACCGCCGTGGGCGGGTCGTCGGCGCGGCGCAGGGCCGGCCCGTGGACGGCGGCGATCCAGCGGTCCATGCGGCGCAGCCGGTTGGGGTTGGTGGTCCCGCGGGTCGGGGTGCCGACGGGGCGGGTGGTGCGCGGGGCCATGGGCACGAGGGTAAGCGGTTCCCCACAGCCGCCGGGACGGCCACCGGTACGGCCACCTACGAGGACCACACCCGCGGCACGGACCGCCACGCGTAATGAATTGGCAAAGCGGAAATGCGACGGCCGCCTCCGCTGTTGTCGCCCTGAGGAGGGCCGTACGCACCGCCGCGCGCGTGTCCTCCTCTCGCCATGCCCTGCTGTGCCCCGCCAAGCCCGCTCTGCGGAAGGACGCCGACGTGAGCCAGTACGTGTCCCGGTTCGCCGGCACCCTGGCCGGGCAGCACCGGGCCGCCGGTCACCGGCCGGCCCCGCCGCACCGGCTCCGGCTGCCCGGGCGGGCGCGGGTGCCACGGCGGGTCGCCATGCTCAGCGTCCACACCTCCCCGCTGCACCAGCCCGGCACGGGCGACGCCGGCGGCATGAACGTCTACATCGTGGAGCTGGCCAAGCGGCTGGCCGCGATCAACATCGAGGTCGAGATCTTCACCCGGGCCACCGCCGGCGGGCTGCCCCCGGCCGTGGAGCTCGCACCGGGCGTGCTCGTACGGCACGTGGACGCCGGGCCGTACGAGGGGCTCGCCAAGGAGGAGCTGCCCGCCCAGCTGTGCGCCTTCACCCATGGCGTCATGCGGGCGTGGGCGCAGCACCGGCCCGGCCACTACGACCTGGTCCACTCGCACTACTGGCTCTCCGGCCACGTCGGCTGGCTCGCCGCCGAACGGTGGGGCGTGCCGCTCGTGCACGCCATGCACACCATGGCGAAGGTCAAGAACGCGGCGCTCGCGCAGGGCGACACCCCCGAACCGCCGGCCCGGGTGATCGGCGAGACGCAGATCGTGCGCGCCGCCGACCGGCTCATCGCCAACACGGCGGGCGAGGCGGACGAGCTGGTCCACTTCTACGAGGCGGAACCGTCGAAGGTCGCCGTCGTGCACCCCGGCGTGAACCTCGACCGGTTCCGGCCGGCCGACGGGCGGGCCGCCGCCCGCGCCCGGCTGGGGCTGCCGGCCGACGCGTTCATCCCCGTCTTCGCCGGCCGCATCCAGCCCCTGAAGGCGCCCGACATCCTGCTGCGGGCGGCCGCCCTGCTGCTGGAGGAGGACCCCTCCCTGCGGTCCCGGATGCTCGTCCCGGTCGTCGGCGGGCCCAGCGGCAGCGGCCTCGCCAAGCCCGAGGGCCTCCAGAAGCTGGCCGCGCGCCTCGGCATCGCCGACGTCGTCCGCTTCCACCCGCCCGTGGGCCAGGAGCGGCTCGCCGACTGGTTCCGGGCGGCGTCCGTCCTCGTCATGCCCTCGTACAGCGAGTCCTTCGGGCTGGTCGCCATCGAGGCGCAGGCCGCCGGCACACCGGTCGTCGCCGCGTCGGTGGGCGGGCTTCCGGTGGCGGTACGGGACGGCTCGACCGGCTTCCTGATAAAGGGTCACGACCCGGCGGACTACGCGGCCGCGCTGCGCCGGTTCGTCACCGACCCCGCGCTGACCGGCCGCCTGGGCGAGGCCGCGGCCCGGCACGCCGGGGCGTTCGGCTGGGAGACGGCCGCGTCGGGGACGGCGGAGGTGTACACCGCGGCCATGCACGAACACCGCCGTGGCGTACGCTCGCGTCATGGCTGACGCCCGGAAGATCATCGAGTCCGCGCTGACCGACGCCGAGCTGACGTGGGAGTCCCCCGAGCCCGGCTCGTACGTCGTCACCCTTCCCGGTACGCGCAAGCTGTCCACCACGCTGTCGCTGCGGCTGGGCAGGCACTCCCTGTCGCTGAACGCGTTCGTGATCCGGCACCCCGACGAGAACGAGGCGGGCGTCCACCGCTGGCTGCTGGAGCGGAACCTGCGGCTGTACGGGGTGGCGTACGCGATCGACGGCCTCGGCGACATCTACCTGGCCGGCAAGCTGCCGCTGTCCGCGGTCACCCCTGAGGAGCTGGACCGGGTGCTCGGCTCGGTCCTGGAGGCGGCGGACGGGGCGTTCAACACGCTCCTGGAGCTGGGTTTCGCGTCGGCGATCCGCAAGGAGTACGCCTGGCGCGTCGCCCGCGGCGAATCCACCCGCAACCTGGACGCGTTCAGCCACCTGACCCGCCCGGAGAAGCGGGAGAAGTGAGCCGGGGCGTACGCCTCGGCTCGTCCCGGTGCCTCAGGTGGTGACCGTCTCCGGCGCGGCGGGCGTCTTCACCGCCGTCGGGGACGCGTCCACGGCCTGCGCACCGTCCTCCGCCGGCAGGTTCCGCATCAGCAGCCAGTAGCCGAGCCCGGCCACCGTGCCCAGGACCGCGCACGCGCCCCACAGCCACGACGCCCCGTACCGGTCGATGACCCAGCCGGACATCAGCGGCGCGACCAGCGCGGCCACCGACCACGACATCGCGTACATGCCCTGGTAGCGGCCGCGTCCGTGCACCGGCGACAGCCGCACCACCAGGCTCGTCTGCGTGGGGGCGTTGACGATCTCGGCGAGCGTCCACACGCACACGGTCAGCGCGTACACGCCGACCGACCCCGCGAAGGCCGTGAGCCCGAAGCCGTACCCGGCCAGCAGGGAGGACAGGATCAGCAGCCGGCGCGGATCGCGGTGCTCGATGAAGCGCGTGACCGGGATCTGGAGCGCCACGATGAGGACGCCGTTCACCGCCAGCGCCAGACCGAAGTCCGCCGCGTCGAACCCGTCCGCGCCCATGGCCACCGGGAGCCCCACGTACCCCTGCTGGAATATCAGCGACACCAGGAACGACAGGCCGACCACGCCCATGAACCGCCCGTCGCGCAGCACCGTCCCGAGCCCCGCCTCGACGCTCGCGGCCTTCCCGGCGGCGGAGCCCGGGCGTGCGGGCGGGTCCTGCGCCGGGCGGGACTCGGGAAGTTTGACGTAGACCAGCACCGCGCAGACCAGGGTCAGCACGGCCTCGCCGAGGAAGCCGGCGAGGTAGCTGTACTCGGCGATGAAACCGGCGGCCGCCGTCGAGACGGCGAAACCCAGGTTGATCGCCCAGTAGTTCAGCGAGAACGCCCGCACCCGGTCCTCGGGGCGGACGATGTCGGCCATCATCGCCTGCACGGCGGGCCGCGAGGCGCTCGACGCCGCGCCCACGAGGAACGCGACGGCCGCGATCGCCACCGGGTGGTGCATGAAGCCGAGGAGGGCGACCGACAGGGCCGTCGCCACCTGGGCGACCAGCATCGTGGGGCGGCGCCCCAGCCGGTCGGTCATCACCCCCGCGCCCAGCGACGACACCACGCCGCCGAGCCCGTGGAGGGCGGCGACCAGACCGGCGTACGAGGCCGAGTACCCCCGCTCCAGGGTCAGGTACAGGGCCATGAACGTGGCGACGAAGGCGCCGAGCCGGTTGATCAGCGTGCTGGTCCACAGCCACCAGAAGGCCCGTGGAAGACCCGACACGGTCTCCGTCGCCGCCCGTTTGAGCGTGCCCATGGACATGCGTACCCCCCGTAAGTGCCCGACCCGGTGCCCGGACATTACAAGCGCGCCGTTCCCGCGGGCCAGTCAATTGACGGGGACCGTCAAGTGTCATCGGCGTCCATTAATCTCGTACGCATGGCCGACGCACCGTACAAGCTGATCCTCCTCCGCCACGGCGAGAGCGAATGGAACGCGAAGAACCTGTTCACCGGCTGGGTGGACGTCAACCTCACCGAGAAGGGCGAGAAGGAGGCAGTCCGCGGCGGTGAGCTGCTCAAGGACGCCGGTCTGCTTCCCGACGTGCTGCACACCTCGCTCCAGAAGCGCGCGATCCGCACCGCGCAGCTCGCCCTGGAGTCCGCCGACCGCCACTGGATCCCGGTCCACCGCTCCTGGCGCCTGAACGAGCGGCACTACGGCGCGCTCCAGGGCAAGGACAAGGCGCAGACGCTCGCCGAGTTCGGCGAGGAGCAGTTCATGCTGTGGCGCCGCTCCTACGACACCCCGCCGCCGGTCCTCGCCGACGACAACGAGTACTCCCAGGCGAACGACGCCCGGTACGCCACGATCCCGCCGGAGCTGCGCCCCCGCACGGAGTGCCTCAAGGACGTCGTCGTCCGCATGCTGCCGTACTGGTACGACGGCATCGTTCCCGACCTCCTGGCCGGCCGCACGGTCCTCGTCGCCGCCCACGGCAACAGCCTGCGCGCCCTGGTCAAGCACCTGGACGGCGTCTCCGACGCCGACATCGCGGGCCTGAACATCCCGACCGGCATCCCGCTCGCCTACGAGCTGGACGCCGACTTCAAGCCGCTCAAGCCGGGCGGCACCTACCTGGACCCCGAGGCGGCCAAGGCGGCCATCGAAGCGGTCAAGAACCAGGGCAAGAAGTAGCAGCACCCCCCGGACAGGCCTCCCGGCCGCGGTATCCCCGCGGACCGGAGGCCTGTCCGCGCCTCAGACTCGCGTGCCACTCTCACGTTCACGCTCCCGCACCGCGATACGCGCCAGCTTCGTCAGCATCATGCCGTTGCGGACCCTGACGAAGTAGTCCACGGGCAGGCCGTGCATCCGCGTGCCGGGGCCGCGCAGGGGGTGCCAGTCCAGGGTGAAGAGCGTGTGCTCGCCCCAGGGGGTCAGCCTCATGGCGATGCGCGCCGCCCCGAAGGGGTCGGCCTTCGCCTCCAGCTCCAGGCGGTGAGCGGGCTCGGAGATCCGGACGACGCAGGTGTCGTCGAGGGTCAGGGGCCCGGCGCCGAGGCGGACCTTCAGCCGGGCGCCCACGTCCGGCCAGTGCGGGTCCGCCGCGAGGACCTCCCGGTTTCCCGTCACCCACTCCCCGTAGCGGCGGCCGTCGGACAACAGGCGCCAGACGTCGGACGGCGGGCTGAGGATGAGACAGCGGTTCCGGGCCATGATCACGCTCCTGGGGGTGGGCACCGCCAACAGCGTCACGCCCACCGCACCCCGTGCACAGCCCGAAGGTCCGGACGGGTGAGCCGGCAGCCCGGACGGCACCGAACCGCCCAGGGAAAGGCCCCACGCGAACCGCTCACGCGAAAGGGCCCCACCCGGGAAGCCGGACGGGGCCCCTCCGTGAACACCCGGCGGCGGGTCAGCCGCAGCAGCCGCCGCACTGGCACGGAGCGCCCGACTGGCAGCCGCAGCCGCAGCCCGAGCCGCAGCCACAGGCACCCAGCAGCGGCAGACGGGGCACTTCGACGGATACTTCCCGGTCGGGGTCGGTCATGGGCGTCTCTGCCATGGATCCTCCTCGAAGACGTACGTTCCAAGGCGTACGTCGCCTCTCCCCATTGCATGCCCACCCGTCAGGGCGCATCAACGGCGCACAGACGTGCGGATCCCGCGCCGCGCACGTCCCGCGCGCGTCACGCGCCCTCGACCGGTGCCTCCGACTGCTGGAGCTCGTCCGCGTGCTCGCCCGTCACCAGGTAGACGACACGCTTGGCGACCGACACCGCGTGGTCGGCGAACCGCTCGTAGTAGCGGCCCAGCAGCGTCACGTCGACCGCCGTCTCGATGCCGTGCTTCCAGCGGTCGTCCATCAGGTGCTGGAACAGCGTCCGGTGCAGCCGGTCCATCTCGTCGTCGTCGGCCTCCAGCTGGAGCGCCAGGTCGACGTCCTTGGTGATGATGACCTCCGCCGCCTTCGCCATCAGGCGCTGCGCCAGCTGCCCCATCTCCAGGATCGTGGCGTGCAGGTCGCGCGGCACCGCCGCGTCGGGGAAACGCAGCCGGGCCAGCTTCGCCACGTGCTGGGCCAGGTCGCCGGAGCGCTCCAGGTCCGCGCTCATCCGCAGCGAGGTCACCACGATCCGCAGGTCCGTCGCCACCGGCTGCTGCCGGGCCAGCAGGGCTATCGCCCGGGCCTCCAGGTCGTGCTGGAGGTCGTCGACCTTCTGGTCGGCCGCGATCACGGCCTCCGCCAGCTTCAGGTCCGCGTCGAGCATCGCCGTCGTGGCGCGCCCGACCGCCGACCCGACCAGCCGGGCCATCTCGACCAGGCCCTCGCCGATCGAGTCCAGTTCCTCGTGGTACGCGTCCCGCATGGATGTGCCTCTCTCACTACGACCGGTCTCACTGTGACCGACAGGGGTCCGGGTGGGGCTCGGTCCCCACGCTTACACGCTCCGAGGGCAAAAAGTCCGGGGCCTCCACCCCAAGTGAACCGTCACTTTCCCCTCGGTGAACTCTGGGCGACGACTGTTCGAGCCGACCCCCTCATGGCTGGGAGAGTGTCCGCGGCCACGCATAACCTGGATGCATGGACGTGAACGCGGCGGTCGCCGCAGTGGCCGCGATCGCCGGGGCGTGCACCGGCGTGATCGCCATGCTGGCGTTCCGCTGGAGCGAGCGCGACCAGGCAAGGCCCACCCGGACCTCCCTCCACACCGACGCGGTGCTGCCGCCGGGGGTGGACACGGTCCTGTCCGTGCTGCGCTCCTCGGCGGTCGTCCTCGACGAGAGCGACTCCGTCGTCAAGGCCAGCTCGGCAGCGTACGCGCTGGGGCTCGTCCGCGGCGGCAAGCTCGCCGTCGAACCCATGCTCCACATGGCCCGCGACACCCGCCGCGACGGGGAGATACGCCAGGTCGAGCTGGACCTGCCGCGGCGCGGCACCGGCCGGGGCGAGGCCCTCGCCGTCTCCGCCCGCGTCGCCCCGCTCGGCTCCCGCCTCGTGCTGCTGCTGGTCGAGGACCTCACCGAGGCCCGCCGCATCGAGGCCGTACGCCGCGACTTCGTCGCCAACGTCAGCCATGAGCTCAAGACACCCGTCGGCGCCCTCTCCCTGCTGTCCGAGGCCGTCATGGACGCCTCCGACGACCCCGAGGCCGTCATGCGCTTCGCGGGCCGCATGCAGATAGAGGCCACCCGCCTCACCAACCTCGTCCAGGAGCTGATCGACCTCTCCCGGGTCCAGAACGACGACCCGCTGGAGGACGCCGAGCCCGTCCGCGTCGACGAGCTCGTCGCGGAGGCCATCGACCGCTCCCGGCAGCCCGCCTCCAGCAAGCAGATCACCATGGCCGCCGGAGGCACCGCCGACCTGCGCGTCTGGGGGCACCGCGGCCAGCTCGCCGCCGCCCTCGGCAACCTCGTCGAGAACGCCGTGAACTACTCCCCGGCCCACACCCGCGTGGGCATCGCCGCCCGCCGCGTCACCGCGCCCGGGGGCGACCAGATCGAGATCGCGGTCACCGACCAGGGCATAGGCATCCCCGACAAGGACAAGGAGCGCATCTTCGAGCGCTTCTACCGCGTCGACCCCGCCCGCTCCCGCGCGACCGGCGGCACCGGCCTCGGCCTCGCCATCGTCAAGCACGTGGCCGCCTCGCACGGCGGGGAGGTCACCGTCTGGAGCACCGAGGGCCAGGGCTCCACGTTCACCCTCCGCCTCCCCGAGGCCGGCGCCGTGCGGGACCGCCCGTCCCGTTCCGGTCACTCCCCGCAGTACCACTCCGAGAACCACCAAGAACCCCTTACCGCCCCGGAGGTCCTTCCGTGACCCGTGTGCTCGTCGTCGAGGATGAGGAATCATTCAGCGACGCCCTGTCCTACATGCTCCGCAAGGAGGGCTTCGAGGTCGCCGTCGCGACCACCGGCCCCGAGGGGCTCGACGAATTCGAGCGCAACGGCGCCGACCTCGTCCTGCTCGACCTCATGCTGCCGGGCCTGCCCGGCACAGAGGTCTGCCGCCAGCTGCGCGGCCGGTCGAACGTCCCGGTCATCATGGTGACCGCCAAAGACAGCGAGATCGACAAGGTCGTGGGGCTGGAGATAGGGGCGGACGACTACGTCACCAAGCCCTTCTCGTCCCGCGAGCTGGTCGCCCGCATCCGCGCGGTGCTGCGCCGCCGCGGCGAGCCGGAGGAGGTCACCCCCGCGGCCCTGGAGGCCGGGCCGGTCCGCATGGACGTGGACCGTCACGTCGTCACGGTCGCGGGCGGCAAGGTCGACCTGCCGCTGAAGGAGTTCGACCTGCTGGAGATGCTGCTGCGCAACGCGGGCCGGGTCCTCACCCGCATGCAGCTGATCGACCGGGTCTGGGGCGCGGACTACGTGGGCGACACCAAGACCCTCGACGTCCACGTCAAGCGCCTGCGCGCCAAGATCGAGCCCGACCCCGGCGCCCCCCGCTACCTCGTCACGGTCCGCGGCCTCGGCTACAAGTTCGAGCCGTAGGCCGTAAGCCGTCCGCCCGTACGCCCGCCCCGCCTCACGCACGCCGAAGGGGCGCCCCACCGCAGTGGGGCGCCCCTTCAGCGTGTACGGGTACGAGCGCCTGTACGTGTACGGGTGCGGGTGCGTCAGTGGCCGGTGCCGTGCGACGCCGAGGCGGAGTCGGACGGCTCGGCGCCCGCGCCCGCGTCGCCCTCGGGCTCGCCCTGGCCGTCGTTGTCCTCGTTGGGGGCGTCCGGCGCGCCCGGCGAGGCGGAGGCGCTGCCGGTGGGCTGGCCCGACGGCGGGGCGGGCGGGACGGACGGGGTCGGCTCCGCCGGCTTCTGCGGCACCTCGGCCGGGCCGTAGCCCGTGAAGTAGCCGGTCGCCGGGACGACGAAGGCCTCGAGCTTCACGTCGCCGGTCTCGCTGAGCTTGAAGACGACGTCCTGCCCGTTGCCGTCCTCGACGGCCTCGCGGCCCTTCTCGATGACCGCGGAGGCGTTGCCCTTGCCGCCGAGGAGGACCGAGCCGCCCGCCGGGATGCTGATCGGGCCGGAGCCGCCGGCGGCGGTGAGCTTGACCTGGGCGTCGGAGCCGGGCAGCTCGATCGCCTCCAGGGTCTCCGCCTTGGCGCCGTTGTTGAACAGCATCGCCGTGACGACGGCGGGACCCACCGCGTCCAGCTTCGGCTGCGTGATCACCAGGGCGTTCTGGATCTTGACGGTGCCGACCGAGGTGGCGGCGTTGTCCGGCTTGACGCCGAGGGTCTGCGCGTTGTTGCCCGCACCGCAGGCGGAGAGCGAGGCGATCGAGAACACGATGGCGGTGGCGGCGAGGGCGCCGCGTCGAAGGCTGCGGCTCACGGCGGCGGCAACTCCTAGGACGTACGGACGGAGGGACGGGCACGGTCTGGCGGTACTCGTGGCCGGGGCGGTCCGGGGGCCGACCCGGTGAAGGGGGCTTAAGGATCACTCGGCGCGCTCAGGTTACCGACCCCTCCGCCCCGCCCCGCACCCGACCCGCCCCAGTCCCGTGTCGGGGACCCGCCGGGCGCGGGCGGGATCCGCCGCCGTCACCGCTCCGCCCCGCGTTCACATAACCACTCTTGATCAATTCCGGGGCCCTCGCGCATTCCTTGCGAAAAGGCCGGGGCGATCACGCTCGGCGGTCAACGCGCGGGCGGTGGTCGTCAATTTCGACAAACATCCGCGGCGCCCGCCCGTACGAGTGAGCGGCCGCCGAACGGAGTACGGGAAGTTCACCTCCTGGAACCCGACAAACCGGGATGATTCGCCTCTCAGGGGCGTCCGTCAGGGGGTGTGACGTGCCCGTTTCCGTCCCCCCGTGCAGCCGCTCCGACCTGCGAATACCTCGTTCCGGAAGGCGTCCGCAGCACGTTCGCGTTGCTGTTGTCAAGCCCCGAGATATGCCCTGACCTGCGAAAACGCCATTCAGAAGAAGCCGAATCCGTGTTACCCTGGATAGCCACGGAAGGGGTACCTGTCACATGACGTTCAAGGTTGGCGACACCGTGGTCTATCCCCATCACGGGGCCGCGCTGATCGAGGCCATCGAAACTCGCCAGATCAAAGGCGTGGACAAGACCTACTTGGTGCTCAAGGTCGCCCAGGGCGACCTGACGGTTCGCGTGCCCGCGGACAATGCGGAGTTCGTCGGCGTGCGCGACGTGGTCGGGCAGGACGGACTGGACCGGGTCTTCGAGGTGCTGCGCGCACCGTACGCCGAGGAGCCGACGAACTGGTCCCGTCGCTACAAGGCAAATCTCGAGAAGCTCGCCTCCGGCGATGTCATCAAGGTCGCCGAAGTGGTGCGTGACCTGTGGCGTCGTGAGCGTGAGCGCGGTCTCTCCGCAGGAGAGAAGCGCATGCTCGCCAAGGCGCGGCAGATCCTGGTGAGCGAGCTGGCGCTCGCGGAGAACACCAATGAGGACAAGGCCGAGGCCCTGCTCGACGAGGTCCTCGCGTCCTGACGCGTCGCGCGCGGCCACCGGTCGTCGCAACGCGCAGCGGATGAGAAGCGATGCCGCGGTGCCCGCTGACATGCTGTGAGAACAGCCGTGTCGCCGGGCGCTGCGGCATGTCCGGCTCCAGGACCGCTTCCGCCCGTACGGGCCTCGTGCCCGGGCAGTCGGCGCAGTCGCCCGGCCCGGGTCACGGAAGGGTCCGGTCAAGGCGTCGCGCCGCCCCGCAGAAGGCCATACCCACGTCGGCCGAGTCGACAAACCTGCCGGAGTGCAACCGATGTCAGACGTCAGTCCCCCCACCCGCACCGCCGCGGTCATCCCCGCCGCCGGCCGGGGAGTACGGCTCGGCCCGGGCGCCCCGAAGGCGCTCCGCGCGCTGAACGGGACGCCCATGCTCATCCACGCGGTCCGCGCCATGGCGGCCTCCCGCGCGGTCTCCCTCGTCGTCGTGGTCGCCCCGCCGGACGGCGCGCCCGAGGTGAAGAACCTCCTCGACACGCACGCCCTGCCCGAGAGGACCGACTACCGCGTCGTCCCCGGCGGCGAGACCCGCCAGGAGTCCGTGCGCCTCGGGCTGGAGGCGCTGCCCGACGACATCACGGCCGTCCTCGTCCACGACGCGGCCCGCCCGCTCGTACCCGTCGACACCGTCGACGCGGTCGTCGAGGCCGTCCGCGACGGAGCCGTCGCCGTCGTGCCCGCCGTACCGCTCGCCGACACCGTCAAGCAGGTCGAGCCGCGCGAGAAGGGCGAGGCCGAGCCCGTCCTCGCCACGCCCGACCGCGCCACCCTCCGCGCCGTGCAGACCCCGCAGGGCTTCGACCGCGACACGCTCGTGCGCGCCCACGCGACCGTCACGGACAACGTCACCGACGACGCGAGCATGGTCGAACAGCTCGGCGAGCCGGTCGTCGTGGTGCCCGGCCACGAGGAGGCGTTCAAGGTGACCCGCCCGCTCGATCTCGTACTCGCCGAGGCGGTCCTCGCCCGGAGGAGGGCCAACGATGGCTTCTGACCTGCCCAGCATCGGCATCGGCACCGACGTCCACGCCTTCGAGAAGGGCCGCGAACTGTGGTGCGCGGGCCTCCTCTGGGAGGACTCCGACGGCTACGGGCTGGCCGGGCACTCCGACGGCGACGTGGCCGCCCACGCCGCCTGCGACGCCCTGTTCTCCGCCGCCGGCGTCGGCGACCTCGGCGCCCACTTCGGCACCTCCCGCCCCGAGTGGTCCGGCGCCTCCGGCGTGACGCTCCTCGCCGAGGCCGCCCGGATCGTCCGCGCCGAGGGCTTCGAGATCGGCAACATCGCCGTCCAGGTCATCGGCGTACGCCCGAAGATCGGCAAGCGGCGCGACGAGGCGCAGAAGGCGCTGGGCGCGGCGGCCGGGGCGCCCGTCGCGGTGTCCGGCACGACGACGGACGGCCTCGGGCTCACCGGCCGCGCCGAGGGCCTCGCCGCCATCGCCACGGCGCTCCTCGTACGGCGCGGCTGAAGCGCCCGTTCCGCCCTACGGGCGCGGGGCACTGGCACGCGCCCACTACCCTGGAGTGGTGACTATTCGTCTGTACGACACCAGCGCCCGGCAGATCCGTGACTTCTCCCCGCTCACGCCGGGCTGCGTCTCGATCTACCTGTGCGGTGCCACCGTGCAGGCCGCCCCGCACATCGGTCACATCCGGTCGGGGCTCAACTTCGACATCATGCGCCGCTGGTTCGCCTACCGCGGCTACGACGTCACGTTCGTCCGCAACGTCACGGACATCGACGACAAGATCATCGCGAAGTCGGCCGACCAGGGCCGCCCCTGGTGGTCGATCGGGTACGACAACGAGCGCGCGTTCAACGACGGGTACGAGGCGCTCGGCTGCCTGCCGCCCAGCTACGAGCCGCGCGCCACCGGGCACGTCCCGGAGATGATCGAGATGATGCGCGGCCTGATCGAGCGCGGCCACGCCTATGTCGCCGACGGCAGCGTCTACTTCGACGTCCGGTCCTTCCCCGACTACCTGGCGCTGTCGAACCAGGACATCGACGACCTGCGCCAGCCCGACGAGGGCGTGGCGGGCAAGCGCGACCCGCGCGACTTCGCCATGTGGAAGGCCACCAAGCCCGGCGAGCCCGACTGGGAGACGCCGTGGGGGCGCGGCCGCCCCGGCTGGCACCTGGAGTGCTCGGCCATGGCGCACAAGTACCTGGGCTCCGCCTTCGACATCCACGGCGGCGGACTGGACCTGGTCTTCCCGCACCACGAGAACGAGATCGCCCAGGCCAAGGCGTTCGGCGACGAGTTCGCCCGCTACTGGGTGCACAACGCCTGGGTCACCATGAGCGGCGAGAAGATGTCGAAGTCGCTCGGCAACTCCGTCCTGGTCTCCGAGATGGTCAAGCAGTGGCGGCCGATCGTCCTGCGCTACTACCTCGGCACCCCGCACTACCGGTCGATGATCGAGTACAGCGAGGAGGCGCTGCGCGAGGCCGAGTCGGCGTTCGCGCGCATCGAGGGCTTCGTCCAGCGGGTCGTCGAGAAGGCCGGACCCGTCGAACCGGCCGCCGAGGTGCCGCTCGCCTTCGCCGAGGCCATGGACGACGACATGGGCGTCCCGCAGGCGCTGGCGATCATCCACACCACCGTCCGGCAGGGCAACAGCGCGCTGGCCGCCGACGACAAGGAAGCCGCCGTCGCACGGCTCGCCGAGGTCCGCGCCATGCTCGGCGTCCTCGGCCTGGACCCGCTCGACGCGCACTGGGCCGGCGAGGCCGACCGGGGCGAGGACCTGCACGGGGTCGTCGACAGCCTCGTACGGCTGGTCCTGGACCAGCGCGAGGCGGCCCGCGCCCGCAAGGACTGGGGCACGGCCGACGCGATCCGCGACCAGCTGGGCCAGTCCGGGCTCGTCATCGAGGACGGCCCCGACGGGCCGCGCTGGACGCTCGGCGCACGCTGAGCCCTCGCCGGCACGCTTCCGCTGGCACACTTCATATACACGTACGTACGACACGCATCGACAGAGCAGGTAAGTCATGGCCGGGAACAGCCAGCGCAGGAACCGCCGCACGTCCAACAAGAAGGGCGCGACGGTCGGCAGCGGTGGCCAGCGGCGCCGGGGCCTCGAGGGCAAGGGCCCCACGCCGCCCGCGTCCGCGCGCAAGGGCCATGTGAAGAACCGCGTCGCCAACGCCAAGGCCAAGCAGACCCAGCGCCGCCAGGTCGCCCGCCGCGGCGGCAAGGGCTCGTCCGAGATGGTCGTCGGCCGCAACCCCGTCTTCGAGGCGCTGCGGGACGGCGTACCGGCGTCGACGCTGTACGTGCAGCAGTTCATCGACAACGACGAGCGGGTGCGCGACGCGCTGAAGCTCGCGGCCGACCGCGGCGGCATCAACCTCATGGAGGCCCCGCGCGCCGAGCTGGACCGCATGACGAACGGGCTCAACCACCAGGGCCTCGTCCTCCAGGTCCCGCCGTACGAGTACGCCCACCCCGAGGACCTCGCCGCCGCCGCCTTCGACGACGGCGAGGACCCGCTGATCGTCGCCCTCGACGGCGTGACCGACCCGCGCAACCTCGGCGCCGTCGTCCGCTCCGTCTCCGCGTTCGGCGGCCACGGCGTCGTCGTGCCCGAGCGGCGCGCCGCCGGGATGACCGCCGGTGCCTGGAAGACCGCCGCGGGCACCGCCGCCCGCACCCCGGTCGCCCGCGCCACCAACCTCACCCGCGCCCTCGAGGCGTACCAGAAGGCCGGCATCACCGTCGTCGGCCTGGCCGCTGACGGCGACGCCGAGGTCGGCGACCTGGAGGCCCTGGGCGGCCCGGTCGTCATCGTCGTCGGCAGCGAGGGCAAGGGCCTGTCCCGCCTGGTCGGCGAGACCTGCGACCACCTCGTCCGCATCCCCATGCCGGGCGGCGCCGAGTCCCTCAACGCGGGTGTCGCGGCCGGTGTGGTGCTGTACGAGGCGGCCCGCCGGCGCGCCTGATCCCGCACGATCCCGGGACCCGTCATGATCTTGACGGGTCTCGGACATTTACCGGCCGTCAAGGCAGTGTCCTAAACCCGCGTCACTCGGTTAGATGAGTGTGGACACCAGAACGCCCCGGCCCGGTTTCGACGATCAGCCTGCGCTGAGCATGGTCAAGGTGGATTGCGATCCCGCGCAGGTCATCGTGAACCACGCCAGTTTCCGTGTGCAGCTCGCCCCGGCGAACAAGCCCCGGTCGGCCGACCCCGCCCGCGTGCCCGCCATGAGCGGCGCGGCCGGCGCCGGCGGTGCGGCGGCGAGGCGGCGCGCCCCCGTCGTGTGGAGCGGCAAGTCCTCGCCCGGCGACCCCGGCGCGACCGGTCTGCTCCAGGCCGTGCGGGAATCGACGGCCCTCGGCACGCTCGACGCCGGCGCCACCCAGGTCATCCCGCGCCTCGACGACACGATGCCGACGCCCGTCGTCGGCGCCCAGCGCGTCGGCCCCGACGCGCCACCGCTCCTGCCGCCCATGCGCCGCGCGGTCGGCGCCTACGACGAGCAGCCCGACGGCCACCGGCCCCACGGCTACGCCGACGCGTACGGCACCGGCCACGACCTCGACCGCGACGACCGCGACGGCCTCGACCGCGACGGCCACGACGCCCGCGCCGACGACCGCCCCGCCGACGGGGCGTACACCGGCCCCGCCCACCGGCACGCGTACTACCCCGGCCGCCGGATGAACCTCGGCGTCGTGCTGCTCCCGCTGCGCGTGTTCCTCGGCTTCATCTCCATCTACGCCGGCATGGGCAAGCTCTGCGACCCCGTCTACTTCGACGGCGGCGAACGCGGCTCCATGGTCAAGTGGCTCAACTCCCTCCACCCCTGGGCGCTCGCCGAGCCGCTGCGCGACTTCGCGCTCGCCCACCCCGTCGGCGCCGGCCTCACCGTCGCCTTCGCCCAGGTCATCGTGGGCGTCCTCACCGTGCTGGGCCTCTGGCAGCGGGTCGCCGCCGTCTTCGGCGTCATGCTGTCCGCCGCGCTGATCCTCACCGTCAGCTGGAAGACCGTCCCCGTCTACGACGCGCCCGACATCATCTACCTCGCCGCCTGGTCGCCGCTGATCATCGCCGGCGCGCCCGTCTACTCCATCGACGGGCGCCTCGCCGGCGAGGCCTGGCGCACCCTCGGCCCCCGCTCGGCCCTCTGGGACCTGCGCCGCCGGGTCCTGCGGCGCGGCGTGGTCGTCGCCACCGTGGTCGTCGGCCTGACGCTGCTCATCGGCTCGGTCCTCGGCGGCGCCGTACGGTCCACGGAGATGGTCACCGTCCCCGGGCCGAACGACGACCCCACCAACCACCTGCCCGGCCGGCCGCTCCCCGAGGAGCCCGGCGAGCGCTCCCCGTCGGCCCGCGAGTCCACCGGCAGCCCCGAGCCCTCGGCGTCCGCGTCCACCGGCCCGACGGCCGAGGAGTCCGCGTCCTCGCCGGCCGAGACCGCCGAGGAGGAGGAGCGCGTCGAGGAGCAGCGGCCGACCGCCTCGCAGGGCACCGGCCAGGAGGCCCCGGAGCAGTCCGAGCCCGTTCCCCCGCCGACCAGCAGCGCCGGCCCGACCTCCACGGGCGGCGGCGACGGCGGTGACGGCGGCGGCAGCGGCGGCGGTGGCGGCGACGACAGCGGCTCCGGCGGCTCCGGCTCGGGCGGCGGCTCCGGCGGCGGCGGTTCGAGCGGCTCCGGCGGCGGCTCGTCCACCGGCGGCAACCGCAACCCCATCGGCGGCCTGCTCGGCTGACGTACGCCGGCGGGAGCCGGCGGGACGACACACGGGAGGGGCGGTCACCGCGAACGCGGTGACCGCCCCTCCCGTGTGTGCCGTCGTCCTCCTACGACGTCCGGGCGCCCAGCTCCTTCGCCGCCTCCTGGAGGTCCTTCGCGGTGTCGATGGCCCTCCAGTACGCCCCGTGCGGCAGCGGGAAGCCCGCCAGGCGCCGCTCACGGGCCAGCCCGGGGAACGTGGTGCGCTCGTGGTCCCCGACGTCCGGCAGGAGGCCCGTGAAGGCCGGGGAGAAGACGTACACGCCCGCGTTGATGAGGTAGGGCGACGGCGGCGACTCGATGAAGTCGGTGATGTGCCCGAAGGTGTCCGTCTCGACGGCCCCCCAGGGGATACGGGGACGCGCCAGGGCGAGTGTCGCGGTGGCGTCGCGCTCGGTGTGGAACGCGGCCATCTCACGCAGCGAGAAGCGGGTCCAGATGTCCCCGTTCGTGGCGTACCACGGCCGGTCGGGGTGCGGCAGGTGCGCGGCCGCGTACTTGAGGCCGCCACCGCGGCCCAGCGGCTCCGTCTCCACGACGGTGGTGACGCGCAGGGGCAGTTCGGCCGTCGCCAGCCACTGCTGGAGCACTTCGGCGAGGTGGCCGCAGGAGACGACGGCGTCGGTCACGCCCTCGGCGGCCAGCCAGGAAAGCTGATGGCCGATGATCGGGGTCCCGGTTCCCGGGATCTCGACCATCGGCTT
Organism: Streptomyces ficellus; assembly: GCF_009739905.1. Lineage (NCBI taxonomy): Bacteria > Bacillati > Actinomycetota > Actinomycetes > Kitasatosporales > Streptomycetaceae > Streptomyces > Streptomyces ficellus. The sequence goes on from NZ_CP034279.1 coordinate 3,952,418, forward strand.
GGGGCGGTCGTCCGTGTACGGGCGCAGTCGGGAACCCTGGCCGCCCGCCAGGACCACGGCCTGCGTCGGAGAGGTGTGCATACCGCGCACGATAGGCGCACCCCGGTGCCGGCGATACGCTCAGCTCTCGTGGGCGACGCCGGCGGCGTAGGACGTGTCGCACACGGGGCGGGAGAACGTCTGGGCGCGGACGGGGCCGTAGTGCTGTACGGCGGCCTTGCCGAGCGCGCGGGCGATCGACATGCAGTGCTTGGCGAGCGACGGGCGCTCCTCCACGGTGCGCTGGAGGTGCGTCAGCGCGACACCCGGGTCCTTCTCCTGAAGCTCTGCGAGGAGCTTGTCGCGGAGAATATCCTGCGGGGCACGGGGCTTGGCCCGTACCGAGACGTTCTCGGAGGACGCGGTGAGCATCTGCGTCTGGGAGCTGCTGCCCGCCCACGGCACACTGGTGACCGCGAGAGTTCCGGAGAGCACCAGGACGACGGGCAGGACGAGGGCGAGAGAGCGGCCGATTCGGCGTGCGGTGTGGGTCACGGACGTGAGCGTAGCGGCCAGTGATGATTTGGAGACATTTAGTCACCCCCACGGGGGATGGTTCGATGCTCCTTTTCGAATTGGGTGTTGACGAACGGGGTCCGAATTGACCCATGTGCCGGGGTATTTGTCGACATCAAGGGCCGCCGGGACGCCCAGCGCCCCCACCGAAGTACGCGGCCCCTCACCGAAGTGCGGGGCCGCGTACGAGTTTTCGGCGCGAGTTCTTCGGCGTCAGCCGGTGAGGCGCTCGCCCGTGGAGGTGGAGAACACGTGGATCTCGTCCGGGCGCGGTACGACGTGCAGCACGGAGCCCTTGTCCGGGATGGCGCGCCCGCCGACGCGGACCACCAAGTCCTTGTCCTCGCCGCCGACGCGCGTGGAGCCGTACACGTACCCGTCGGCGCCGAGCTCCTCGACGACGTTGACCGACACGGCCAGCCCCTGGTCGCTCTCCGCGCCCGCCACGTCGAAGTGCTCGGGCCGGACGCCGACCGTCACCGTGGTGTCGCCCTTGCCGGCCGCGGCGGACAGCGCCTCGCGCGACACGGGCACCACGCTGTTGCCGAACTTCACGCCGCCGTCGGTGATCGGCACCTCCACCAGGTTCATGGCGGGGGAGCCGATGAAGCCGGCGACGAACAGGTTGGCCGGGCGGTCGTACATGTTGCGCGGCGTGTCGACCTGCTGGAGCAGACCGTCCTTGAGGACCGCGACCCGGTCGCCCATGGTGAGGGCCTCGACCTGGTCGTGCGTGACGTACACGGTGGTGATGCCGAGGCGGCGCTGGAGGCTCGCGATCTGCGTACGGGTGGAGACACGCAGCTTGGCATCGAGGTTCGACAGCGGCTCGTCCATCAGGAACACCTGCGGCTCGCGCACGATGGCACGGCCCATCGCCACCCGCTGGCGCTGACCGCCGGAGAGCGCCTTCGGCTTGCGGTCCAGGTACTCGGTGAGGTCGAGGATCTTCGCCGCCTCCTCGACCTTCTTGCGGATCTCCGCCTTGTTGACCCCGGCGATCTTGAGCGCGAAGCCCATGTTGTCGGCGACGGTCATGTGCGGGTACAGCGCGTAGTTCTGGAACACCATGGCGATGTCCCGGTCCTTCGGCGGCAGGTGCGTGACGTCACGGTCACCGATCCGGATGGCGCCGCCGTTGACGTCCTCCAGCCCGGCGAGCATGCGCAGCGAGGTCGACTTGCCGCAGCCGGACGGGCCGACGAGAACGAGGAACTCGCCGTCGGCGATCTCGATCTCCAGCTGGTCGACGGCGGGCTTGGTGCCCCCGGGGTAGATCCGGGTCGCCTTGTCGAACGTGACAGAAGCCATGGTGATGTAGTCCCTTCACCGGCAGGAACGTGCCGGACGATCCGAGTAGAGGGAGAGACGGTCCGGTCCGCGCGCGTGAAACGCACACGAACCTGGGGTGACGCTACCTGGCGACATGCGGTCTGTCAGTAGCCGATGGCCAGGGAAATTCCCGACCGGGTCGTGGTGGTGTCCGGTTACACTCGTGCGCAGTGCCTCCTTAGCTCAGCTGGCCAGAGCACCGCTCTTGTAAAGCGGGGGTCGTCGGTTCGAACCCGACAGGGGGCTCCAGCGAAAAGACCCCCCGCCGATCATGGCGGGGGGTCTTTGACATCCACGGGTGACATCAACGGCGGCGGTCACTCGCGGGCGGGCCGCCTCTTGAGCAGCCGGTCCATGTGACTGATCGCCTCGCGCTGCGTGTCCTGCACCACATGCGTGTAGACGTCCATCGTCAGGCTGATCTGGCTGTGGCCCAGGATCTCCATCACGACGCGGGGTGCGACCCCGGCCGCCGTGAGGAGCGTGGCGCAGCCATGCCGGGCGTCGTGGAGGCGGATGGGGCGGAGGCCGGCGGCGGCGGAGACCCGAACGAAGGAGCGGTGCAGGTTGCGCGGCTCGATGGGACGGCCCGAGCGAGTGGTGAAGACGTAGCCGGTGTCCTGCCAGTCCTTACCGGCGCTCACGCGCATGGCCTCCTGGCGCATCCGGTGCCACCGGAGCGGCGCGACGCACAGTACGGGCAGCGGCAGGGCGCGAGAGCGGCGGCCCTTCGTCTCGTCGTTGTAGAGCACGCCGCGCCGTCGCTGCAGCTGCTGGCGCACGACCAGGACGCGGTTGTCCAGGTCGATGTCCGACCAGCGGAGCCCGACGACCTCACCCCGGCGCAGGCCCATCGTGATGGCGAGCACGAAGGCCGCGTAGAGCGGATCCTTCCGGGCGGCGGCCAGGAACGTCAGCGTCTCGTCCAGGGACCACGGGCGCAGGTCCCGGGGCGTGGGGCGCGGCGGCTCCACCAGCTTGGCCACGTTGCGCGTGATCAGCTCCTCGCGGCAGGCGGAGGAGAGCGCGGAGCGCAGGACGCGGTGCGACTCCTTCGCGGTGGCGGCGGTGGTCTTCTTCTCCAGCGTGGTCAGGAAGCGGCGCACGTCGGCGACGCCAAGGGTTTCGAGCCGCTTGGTGCCCAGCATGGGGGAGAGGTGGAGGCGGACGTGTGCCTCGTACTTCTCGTACGTGCTGAGCTTGCGCCGGGGCTTGACGATGTTGTCCAGCCAGTACGGTAGCCACTCCGCGAGCTTGGCCGAGCGAGTGGGCACGGGCACGCCTTGGTCCACCTTGTCGAGGAGTTCGCGGCGCTTGGTGTCGCACTCGGCCCAAGTCTTGCCGTAGGCGAACTTGCGGGCGCGGGTGCCGTCGGGCTGGAGGACGTAGACGGCGGCCTGGTAGCGGCCGTCCTTGCGCTTGGTGATGGTGCCCGCGCCGTTCGGGTTGCGCTTGCGCTGTACGGCCATCAGGCGGCCTCCTCGATCTGACCGAGGATGAAGTCCCGGACCGCGTCAGCGGGGACTCGGCGGCAGCCGTCGATCTTGATGGAGGTCAGGCGACGCGAGCGGATCAGGTCGTAGACCTTGGAGCGTCCCAGCTTGAGCCGCGCCATGACCTCCGGCACGGTCAGCAGCTCAGCGGTTGCGGTCGTCATGCGGCGGCTCCTTCCAGGGCCAGTTGGACGTCGTGCAGGGCTTCGCGGGCGGTTTCGCGGTTGAGCTGGAGGTCTCGGGCGATGGAGGCCGCGAGGACTGATTCGCCGGGGGTGTGGCCGTGTCCGGCGTACTGCCAGTCGGCGAGGACGAGGACGGTGTCGTCCTGGTCGTGCTCGAGGTCGGGCAGGCCGAGGGCTTCGCGTTGTTGGGCGGCGCGGTAGTCGGCGCGGATCTGGCGGAGTGCGCCGAGGGTGGTGGAGTAGCGGCGCGACTTGGTGGAGAAGTGGCCGCGGAAGCCGAGCATGTGCGCCCAGGCCCATAGGCGGCGGTCGGGGTAGACGGGGTCGAGTTGCTTGCAGGCCCGGATGAGGCGCTGGGCGTGCTGGGGGACCTGGTGGCGGTCGAGTTCGGCGAGTTCGCCGATGCGGCGGTCCAGGGTGCCGGTCGTTTCGGCGGCTTTGGTGGCGTACTTGGCGACGTAGGAGGCGACGGCTTGTTCGGTGATGTCGGTGCCGGCCTCGAAGGCGCGGATGGGCCGGATGTCGAGCTGGGTGCCCCAGCGCAGGGTGCGGGCGGGTTGGTCGGCGGCGGCCGGGACGGTGACGGTCGTGTAGGGGTGGGCGACGGCGGCGCGGATGGCGTCGGTGAGGAGCTGCCCGGTGGCCCAGGCGGGCGGCGGGTCCTCGGGGCCGTCCGGTCCGTCGAGGCGGATGACGGCGTGGAAGTGGACGGCACCGCGCTTCTGGAACTCGGCGACCTTGCCGTACGAGACGCGGGCGGCTTCCTTCAGCTCCCGTTGGGTGAGCCCGGCGCGGGCGGCGATCTCGCGGCGGAGCCGGTTGGTGAACCGCTGCCACAGGGCACCCGCGTAGTTGTTGAACAGCACGGCGGCGGCGTAGTCGTAGGTGTCCGGGTTCAGCGGGGTGCCGAGTGCGTGGTCGTCGGCCTGGTGCTGGGTGCCGCAGCGGCAGCGGCCGGTGTCGGGGCGGTTGTGTACTGGGCCGAAGCTGGGGGCGGTGAGGGTGGCGAAGACGCGCGGGTGATCGCGGACGGTGGCGGGGACGTCCTTGTCCTGGTCGCCCGCGAGTCCGGCGCGGATCAGGTGGTAGGTGTCGGCGGCGTACATCCAGGCGCAGGCGGGGCAGCGGGAGGCGCGGCGGTTGCCGCAGGCCAGGCGGAGGCGCCCCCCGGGTTCGTCCTCGGTGGAGTAGCGGTGCAGGACCTCGCCGGTGGCTTTCTCCTTGGTGATGGTCCAGCCGGTGAGGTGGATCGGATTGGCGCAGCCCCCGGTGCGGCGGATCTGGTCCTGCCAGCGGTCGAAGCCCGGTGACCCGGCCACCCGCAGCAGATCGCCGAAGGTGACCGGGTCCAGGCCCGCGAACGTCGCGGTGTCGGTCACATGCGCTCCTGGTGGCCGAGGGCGACCTGGGCCGGGACGGTCGTGGCGCCGATGCCCCGGCAGCGGCGGCAGGTGACCTGGAGGGTGGCGCGGGTGCCGTCGGGGAGGCGGGTGCCGGTGTCGATCGCGACGACGGGGAAGCCGTCGCAGTCGGGGCAGACCCGCATCCGGGCGGGGCTGTGCTGGGACATGATGGAGCTTCCTTTCGATTGCGGTTGGAAGGGGCCGGACCGTCCGGGCGGCGGCGATGCTTGGCGGCTTGTGCGCCGCCCGGAGGCCGGTCAGAACGTGTGCGCGCTGAGGGTCAGGGCGCGAGGGAGCGAGAGCCCCGGCGACCGGTCTTTCCCTTGATCTCGTACATGTGGGCGTCGGCGGCCGAGAGCGCGTCGGAGAGGCTGCGAACCGGCAGGTCCTCGACGCGGGAGGCGCCCACGGAGACGTACATCGGGATGCTCTTACCGGCGTAAGCCAGCGGCTCCTGGAGGAAGTCCACGAGGCCGTCGATGTCGCGTGCGGTCTTGGAGTGGGCCACGGCCACGAACTCGTCGCCGCCCAGTCGGCCCGCGATGCCGTCCCGGCCGCACCAGACGGTCAGGCGTGCGGCGGTGGCGGTGAGCGCGGCATCCCCGGCGGCGTGGCCGTGGGTGTCGTTGAGGGTCTTGAAGTCGTCGACGTCCAGGAGGAGGACCAGGGCGTCGGGGTGCCGGCGGATGAGGCGTTCGGCCCGAGCGGTCCATCCGGCGCGGGTGCGGAGGCCGGTGAGCGGGTCGCGGCGGGCGGTGGCCAGCCGGTGGGCGAGGTACCCGGAGTGGGCGGCCCAGCCGAGCAGGGGCAGGGATAAGGCGAGCGCTTGCGTGTCCACGGTTCTCCCTTGTTGCGGTTGGAAGGGGCGTTGTATGGGCCGTCCGGGGCGGTGGCGATGCTTGGCGGCTTGTGGCACCGCCCGGCGGCCGGTCAGCGGTTGAGTTCCTGGCGGAGCAGGCGGACCAGGAGCAGGAGCACCACGCCGCTGATCGAGAGCGCGATACCGGTGATGGCCACGGCCAGGAGCGTGGAGACGAGCACGGCTCCGACCGCGACGACGCCGACCACGGCCGCCGTGGGGTTGGCCCCGACCCTCTGGACGAGGCCGGGCTGGGCCTGGTGCGTCGGTACGACGGGGGCCGGGGCGCTGTGGGGCGTGATGGCCTGGTGGGTGTCGGACGGCGGGTACTTGGGCTTGAACACGGGTGTGCCTCCTACTTGGCGAGCGGGTCGATGGCGGGGCTCAGGAAGCTGTCGGCGAGGAGGTAGCCGCCCAGGATCAGGACGACGACGAGCCAGAGGGGCGGTCGGACGAGCTTGATGCCGAGCCAGCCGACGACGATCAGGCCGAGCCAGAGCGGGACGTCCATGGCGGTGATCTCCCTTGTGTCAGCGGGGGTTGCAGCGGTGGGTGCGAGCAGCGAGTTCGGCGGCGGCGCGGCTCAAGTAGTCGGCCGACCAGTCGCAGCCGGGCGCGGTGCAGGCGGCGGCGTGCGCTTCGCGTCCGTTGCGGTCGTGGTGGGTGCCGATCTGGACGGGGCCGATGCGGTCCATGTCCCAGAAGCGGTTGCGGGCCATGGGTTCACCTCCTCTCAGGTGAGCTGGGCGGCGATGGCGTCGGCCATCGGGGCGGGGACGCCGAGCCGGGCGCGCAGGGTGTCGGCGTCGATGGGCTGGCCGGTCGACGCCTGGTGGGCGTCGGCGAGCTTGCGGGCGTGGGCGATCAGGGCGGGCGGGACGTTCGGAGCGGCGGGAGGCAGCGCGGGCGTGGGCTCCGGCTCGGTGACCTCTTCGCGTACCGGCTCGGTCTCTTCCGCCTCCACCGGCGTCGGCTCGTGGTGCTCGGGAGCCGGGGTGTGGACCAGGAGGGTGCCGCCGAGGAAGGCGAGCGCCGGCCACCCGGCGACGAGGATGCGCAGCCAGTCCGGAACGTCGTTCAGGTCGAGCAGTCCGGCCGTGGCGACGTTCGCTCCGAGCGAGGCGGCGAGCGCTACCGCGAACCAGGTCCAGGCCGAGCGCCGTGGAGCGTCGGTTCCGCGCAGTGCCCGAAGCTGACGCCAGGCGGCGACGAGCAGCAGGTCCACGGAGATCGGGTAGGCCCATGCCTTCCAGCCGTTCTGCCCAGCGGCGGCCGCTAAGTCGTGAAGGTGGGAGAAGGACAGGGCACCGGCGATGACGGCTTGTACGAGTACGGCGTCGAGCCGCAGGGACGAGCGCATCGGGATCACGCCTTGTCGGCGACGAGCGCCAGCGCGGACAGCGTGGTGTCCGGGTGGAACGCGTCGAGCGACGGGAGGTGCGGCGTCATGGCCGCGTGCTCGTTGCAGGCCGCCACAGCGTCATCGAGGCTGCTGAACGGGCTGCGGATCAGCGACCAGCTACCGGAGGAGACACCGACCACGGCGGTCCCCGGCTTGTCGGGCCGTATCGCGGTCGCGGCGTTCATCGCGAGCGGGCCAATGTCGCCGAGTGCCATCTTGGCCGTCGTTTCCTCGTTGACCCGGTGCGAGACCCGGCCGCTGAGCTGGGCACGCAGCGCGGTGGCTCCCTTGCCGAGTTCCGCGCCGAAACGCTGGCCGCAGACCTCCAGGTAGATGCCGGCGGCCCGGCCGAGCTGAGCGAGACGTACGAGCTGGGACACCATGTGATCCCGCCGCTTCTCGTCGGCGGCCGTGGCCGTCAGGAACAGCTCGGCCACCTCGTCGATGAACACCACGACCGGCACCGGCCGCATGTCCTCATCGAGCCCCCAGATGTCGGAGGTGAACGACTCCAACGGCGTATCCCGCGTCAGCCGCTGAACCGAGCGGATCAGTTCGTAGCGGCTGGTCATCTCGTCGACCAGGGCGTCGAGCAGTTCCGCGGCTTCTTCCGGCGTACAGGCGAGTGCCGACAGACGGCGGGCGAACGGGGCCAGTTCGACACCCCACTTGCAGTCGATGCCGACCAGGGCGACCGGCTGTGGAGCGAGGCCCTTGAGCAGTCCGCGCAGGTATACGGACTTGCCGGACTCGGTGGCGCCGATCACCAACTCGTGGGCGATGGTGCGGAAGTCCCGTATCTGTACGCCTCCGTCGGCGCGAAGTGCGACCGGAACGGCGAGCAGGTCGGGTACGGCCGTACGTGGCATGACGACTCGCCGCAGTACGTCGTAGCCGATGATCCGGATTTGCAGCCAGCCCGGCTTGAGCGCCTTGATGTGGACACCGTGGGCCCGCCAGGAGTGACGGAGCCGTTCCGTGGCGGTCTGGAAGTCCCGTACTTCCTGGCCCGGCCGAAGCCTGATCCGCAGCACCATGCCGTTCGCGGTGATCCGGAAGCGGGTGAGGCGGGGGACCATGCGGGTCGCGGTCCGGTTGGTGGCCGCCGCGATGGCCAGCCGTATGCGGGACGGAGGCTCGGTCAGCCCGCACGCCTCCATGACGGAGCGGTAGGTGGCCACGATCCGCACGAGCTTGGCAGGGGCGGCGAAGGCGACCCAGTACCAGGCCGGTCGCTGCCAGCGCAGTAGCACCAACCCGGCTACGACGAGCGCTAAGCCGATCAGCGCGGTGATCTGTCCGCCGGTCATCGGTCAGCCCGCCAGCGAGGTGACAGCGGCGGCGCGGAACGAAATGCCGTGGCGCTTCTGGCCGTTGAACTCGTTCTCCCAGGGCCGGGCGACCAGGCCGGTCAGGGCGACCGGGGTCCCGGTCGTGAGCTCACCGGAGATGTCCGCCTCCGGGACGGTCACCGTGATCACCTCGGCGTTGCCGTTCGCGACGAACAGCACGTCGACGGTCATCAGGGACCCGTTGGTCTCGGGGTCGACGGCCACGACGCCGTGCTTCTTGTCGCGCATCTTGAGCTGGGGCGGCTGGGCGACCATCACGGTCGTGCCGGTCATGTCCACGGGAATCTGACGCACAGAGATCACTCCTCTAGAAGTGCTGAACTCCGTCACTCATGTACATGAGTGACATGAAGAAGAGTGCAGCACTCCTGTACATGAGTCAACCCGCCGCGAAGAAGAAATCACGGCGGGCTGGGGGGAGTTGAGCGAGCGTCAGTCGGCGGCAGGGATCCGGTACTGGAAAACGAACTGGTCAGCGGCCATGAGCGTGTCGCAGACCTCCACCACACGACCTTCGGTCGTGACCGCGTTGCGGATCAGGTGGACCACTGGTGCACCGGGGCTCAGGGCCAGTTCGGACGCCTCAGCCTTGGCGGCTGCCCGGGCCGTGAGTGTCTCAACGAACTCGGTGAAGGTGTGGCCGTAGTCTTCGAGCCGGGCGTAGATGCCACCAGGGCCGGGGTTCTCGGCGAACAGCTCGGGGATGTCCTTGACCACGTCCCACGGAAGGTACGACGAGGCAGTCTCGACCGGGGTGCCGTTGCGGAAGTACAGGCGCCGTCGGGCGAGCACCTGGGTGCCGGCCTCGACGCCAAGTCGCTCAGCGATGTCCTCGGGGGCCTCCATGGGACCGATGTACAGAACGCTCACCTTGGCGGTCGCCCCGGACTGCTCGGACTCGGCGAGGTACGCGGCCTTGCCGCCCCGACGATGGGACGCTCGGAACCGGTCCGAAGACCGCAGTCGTACGGGCGGCCGGTCCTTCACGATCGAGCCCTTGCCGTGGCGGGTCTCGACGAGCCCACTGGCCCGGACCTCCACCATGGCCTTGCGAATCGTTCCGCCGGAGACGCCGTAGCGCTCCACCAGCTCCGACTCACTCGGCACCATGTCACCAGGCTTCAGGACGCCTGCCCGGATCTGCTGAACGATCTCGTCAGCGATCTGTAGGTATCGGGGTACGGCCTTGCCACCTCCTACCGAAGTTCCCATAGTCCTTCTCTTCCTCCTATGCTCCTGTACATGAGTACGGGTTCCCAGCAACACAAGTCAACGCCGCTGCACTCCGTGTCCGTGGCGGGAGCGGTGGTGCGGGAGGACGGGCGGCTCCTGGCGATCCGGCGCGCGGACAACGGGACTTGGGAGCTGCCGGGTGGAGTGCTGGAACTGGCGGAGTCGCCGGAAGAAGGCGTAGCCCGCGAGGTCTTGGAAGAGACCGGCATCCGCGTCGAGGTCGACGAGCTGACCGGCGTCTACAAGAACACGGCTCGGGGCATCGTCGCCCTGGTGTTCCGCTGCAAGCCCTCCGGGGGCACCGAACGCACGTCGGCAGAATCGCTGGCAGTCGACTGGCTCACGCCCGAAGAGATCACCGAGCGGATGTCCGAGGTCTACGCAGTCCGGCTGCTGGACGCCCTGGACGGGGATGGCCCTCACGTCCGAAGCCACGACGGCAAGCACCTCAGCCCAGCGCGGTAGAACTTTCCCTACTTCATCAAGGCACCCGCCGCGCACAGCGCGGCGCGCGCGGCCCGTCGTCCGGGCCGACGCTCCTGTCTCCGCCCCGCTCCGGCCCGGCCGCCGGCCGCACGCCTAGCAGCTCGGGTTGATGAGTGGGAGAAACCCGCTGTGGCTGGGGCGGTCGGCTCCGCGGCTTTAGCCACCTCCCCGGTCCGGGTCCCGCGCCGAGCAAGACCAGGGGGCCACTCGTGCTCATTACGGGCAGGTCCAAAGCCTGCCCGAGTTGCCAACCAGCGTACGGCCCCCTGATCATGCTCGGCCCCAAACCGGGCAGGCCACCGGCCAAACCCGCTCCACCGACCTAGCGCTATGGCCTCATCCCGCCTTGCCTAAACTCTTCAACCGCCTCTTCAGACGCGTCAGATATCACCTTTACAGCGAACATGAGGTCGAAATCTTGCGTAATAGAGGCAACCGCTTTACATGCTTCGATACTGACATCCGTCAGCGAAATCAAGGCGACAGCCAAGAAGTGCCGAACCGTCTCATGCTGGACCTCGCTACTGACCGGGAAGATTGATCCGTTACGAAACCGTGTACGGTCAGTGAGTGCGGAAGGGCCAGCGTGAATTGCTTCGTTACCTGCCAGGTAGTAGCTACGCATGTGGTCCATGCCTACATGCTTTTCGATATCAACGAACGGGATGGGGGGCCGCCTGTTCGGAAACAAGGGAGTCGCCCAAGCGTTCTGTTTGAAGAAGTCACTGCCCCAGGTGGCCTCTGCCCGAGTTTCCAGCTCCGCACCCGACTGTCCCCGCGGCTCCGGCGTGCCTCCTTGCCCCGCAATAACGCGATCTGCCTTCCGGGCCTCCGCCACTGTCCATGCGCCGTACCTGTCAGAAACTGAGGTGTCGACCAGGCCGAGTGAAGAGAGCGCGGCGGCAATCACCGCGAACTCATGCAGACTTCTACTTCTGGCCATAACCCCTTCAGGGAAGCCTCGTTCCGCCAGCAAGCGAATCTCGTGGGCCACCGAGCATGCCCGAGATTGCAGCGACAGCATAAGGATGCATTTCAAGCTGCGCCCGCCCATAGCGCCCTCGACGCCTAACAGCTTTTCCGGCTGGGCACAGTCATCGCTTAGAATCCAGGCTCCGATACAGTCTTCGAGCGCCTCGTTCAATACTTCGGCTGCGATGAGCGTCTGATCGTAGAGCCGTAGACCGCGCCCCCATCGCTTCAAAAGAGAGCGCCGCACCTTCCCCATGTAGGCAGCGCCAGAATGACGGCGCTTATGAATGCGACGCTGAAACCATTTGTGATCAGCGGGCGTAATCTCAGTGGAGTTACTTACAGCCTCCGCCATGGCGGACAGCAAAGTTGCCGAAACCCGATCGTCATCGTCTGCGGTAAATTCGCCATTGGCGATCGCCGAATTCACCTTTCCTGCCGCATAGCGAAGAAGTGCGGACTCTTCCGGATCCACTTGCCACCCCTATCTGGAGAACCTGCCAGTACACCGCATCTTCGTAACGCTCCACAACCGGTTTGGCAGATCAGTCGTCACGACGCCGTGACAGGCGGCCTGACATCCACGGCTGACATCAACGAGGGCACACAGCCGCATACACGAGCGGCCCAGCGCGACGGCCGGTCGCCCTGCCGGGCGAGTGGCACAGTGCCCCTGATCGAACTTGTAAAGCGGGGGTCGTCGGTTCGAACCCGACAGGGGGCTCCAGTGCTCGATGAGCAAGGCCCCGGACGATGCGATGCGTCCGGGGCCTTTGTCGTCTCCGGGGTGGGTCAGTGGCGGCCGGAGACGCGGTCGGCGAGGGTGGCGACGCGGTCCGTGGTGGGGGTGTGGGTGGTGGCCTCGCGGCGGTCGGCGGTGCGGTAGGCGGCGTAGAGGGCGTGGACGCCGAGCCAGCGCAGGGGTTCGGGTTCCCAGCGGCGCACCTTGTGGTTGACCCAGGGGAGGGTCGTCAGGTCGGTGGGGCCGCCCTGGCCCGAGTCCTGCTGGATCAGGTCGCGCAGGGTGCGGGCGGCGAGGTTGGCGGTGGCGACGCCCGAGCCGACGTAGCCGCCGGCCCAGCCGAGACCCGTCGAGCGGTCGAGGGTGACCGTGGCGCACCAGTCGCGAGGGACGCCCAGCACGCCGGACCAGGCGTGGGCGACGGGCGTGCCGGCGAGGCGGGGGAAGAAGCGGACGAGGACCTCGCGGAGGGCGTCCACGGTGGCCTGCTGGGTGCGGCCGTCGTTGTCGGTGCGCGAGCCGAAGCGGTACGGGACGCCACGGCCGCCGATGGCGATGCGGTCGTCGGCCGTGCGCTGGGCGTACACGTAGGCGTGGGCCATGTCGCCGAGGGTCTCGCGGCCGGCCCAGCCGATGGCGTCCCAGAGGTCCTGAGGGAGCGGATCGGTGACGATCATGGAGGAGTTCATGGGGAGCCAGGTGCGCTTGTGGCCCTTGATGCTCGCGGTGAACCCCTCGGTGCAGCGCAGGACGTACGGCGCGCGGACCGTGCCGTACGGGGTGACGGCGTGCTTGGGCCTGATCTCCGTGACCGGCGTCGACTCGTGGATCGTGACGCCCAGCGCCTCGACCGTGGCGGCGAGGCCCTTCACCAGCTTGACCGGGTGGATGCGGGCGCCGTGCGGCGTCCACGAGGAACCCACGGCGCCGGTGACCCGGACGCGCTCGGCGGTCTCCCGGGCCCCGTACAGTTCGCGGTCCTTCTCCCCGAAGGCGACCTCGACGGAGTGGAACGCCCTGAGGCGCGCCAACTGGGCGGGCGTATGGGCGACTTCCAGGACGCCGCCCTGGTGGACGTCGGCGTCGATGCCCTCGTCGGACGCGGTCCTGACGACCTCGGTGACCGTGTCGTTCATGGCCTGCTGGAGGCGCACGGCCGCCTCGTGCCCGTGCGCCCTGGCGTAACGGCCGCGCCCCGCGATGCCGTTGTAGAGCCAGCCACCGTTCCGGCCGGAAGCGCCGTAGCCGCAGAACTTCTGCTCCAGGACGATGATGTTGAGGAAGGGAACGGCCTTCTTCAGGTAGTACGCGGTCCACAGGCCGGTGTAACCGCCTCCGATGACGCAGACGTCGGCGGTGGTGTCGCCGGGGAGGGGCTCCCGGGGAACCGGGGTGCCCTCCTGCGCGTACCAGAACGATATGCCGCCGTTGACGGTGCTCATGTGGTTCCTCGGGTCCATCGTCAGTGGGTGGGTGTGGACGCTATCGGATGGGGTGCGCGGTGATCGAGGTCCCGGCGGAGCTGGCGAGGATCCAGAGCGAGATCAACGGTGCGGAGGGCCGGGAGTTCGTCACGGCGCTGCCGGGACGGGCGGAGCGGTTCCTGGAGGAGTGGGAGCTGCGGCGCACCGGGCCGGCGATGCACGGATGGTCGGCGCTGGTGCTTCCGGTCGTGGCACACGACGGTACGCCCGCCGCGCTGAAGCTGCAGCTGCTGGACGAGGAGAGCGAGGGCGAGGCACCCGCGCTGCGCGCCTGGAACGGCGACGGCGCGGTACGGCTCCTCGCGGACGACCCCGCGACGGGGACCCTGCTGCTGGAGCGGCTGGACGAGAACCGGCACCTGTCGGCGGTGGCGGACGCGCGCGAGGCCACGCGGATCCTCGCGGAGCTGATGGCGCGGTTGGTGTCCGTGCCGGCTCCGGCCGGGCTGCGGCGCCTGGGGGACGTCGCGGCGCGGATGCTGGAGGACGTGGACGGTGCGGTGCGGGCACTGGAGCGGGAGGAAGACCGTCGGCTGCTCCGGGACTGCGCGGCGGCCGTCCGGGAAGTGGCCGGCGAGCCCGGGGACCGGCTGCTGCACTGGGACCTGCACTTCGACAACGTCCTGGCGTCGGACCGGGAACCGTGGCTCGCGATCGACCCCAAGCCGCTGGCGGGCGACCCCGGCTTCGAGCTGCTGCCGTCACTGTTCAACCGGTTCGACCCGGGCGACGTGCTGTGGCGCTTCGACCTGCTCGCGGACGTACTGGGACTGGACCGGGAGCGGGCCGCCGCGTGGACGCTGGGGCGGGTGCTGCAGGACTCCCTGTGGGACGTGGAGGACGGGGAGACCGTCCTGGAGGGGGAGCGGGTGGTGGTGGCCCGGCTGCTGCTGGGGCGGTAAGGGGTTCAGAGGATGGACGCTGCTGGCGCGGCGGGGGGTTCCCGGGGCAGGCTGCGGTCATGATTCGTAGCGCTGTGGTGGATGACGTTCCGGCCCTCTACGCGATGGTCCGCGAACTCGCCGAGTACGAGAAGGCCCTCGACGAGGTACGGGCGACCGAGGAACAACTGCGGGAAGCGCTGTTCGGCGAGCGGCCGGCCGCCTTCGCGCACATCGCCGAGACGGAGGACGGCCAGGTCGCGGGCTTCGCGCTGTGGTTCCTGAACTTCTCCACCTGGCGCGGGGTGCACGGCATCTACCTGGAAGACCTGTACGTACGGCCCGAGCTGCGCGGCGGCGGGCACGGCAAGGCGCTGCTGCGGGAGCTTGCGCGGATCTGCGTGGAGCGCGGCTACGAGCGGCTGGAGTGGTCCGTACTGAACTGGAACGCCCCGTCGATCGCCTTCTACGAGTCGCTGGGCGCGCGGCCGCAGGACGAGTGGACGGTGTACCGGCTGACCGACGGGGCGCTGGAGCGCCTGGGCTCTTGAGCTGGGCTCCTGGGCGGGGGTCTGCTCGGGCCCTGGTGAGGCCCGGTCAGCCGGCGGTGCAGGTGAGGGTGGGGCCGGTGATCATCCCTCCGGTGCTCTCCTGGCCCCGTGGCGTCCAGTAGCCCAGCTTGGACACGACGGTGGAACAGGCGCCCTTCTGGAGTGTGGCGCGCACGGTGACCGTGGTGGGCCTGCCCGGTTGCAGGTCGGTGAGCGCGCAGTCCAGCGCGTACATGCTGCGGGCGGTGGAGGGGTAGCGCCCGGGCAGCGGGTTCACGCAGCGCTTGTCGGCCGAGGTGAGGCGGATGCCGCTGGCCTCCTCGCCGATCAGCCCGAGGCGCGCGCTGCCGTCACCGACGTCGCTGACGCGGGCGACGGTGTAGGTGAGGGTGCTGGTGGTGCCCGGCTTCAGGGTGGTCGCCCTGGCCGTGCCGGGCTTGGTGGTGCCGGGCTTGGTGGTGCCGGGCTTCAGGGTGACGCCGATGGTGTGGCTGGGGCGCGGCTTGGCCTCGGTCAACGTGACGGTGGCGCGCACCTGGCCGTGCAGAGCGGGGTGCGTGGTGTGCGCGGTGCCGGCGCTGTCGGTGGGCGCGTCGGGGCGTACGTCGACGGTAGCGCTGATGTCGTACGTGCCGGGGCCCGGGTAGTCGGCGCGCCCGGCGAGGGTGCCGGTGGCGGTGGGCTCGGCGGTCGGACCGCCGTGGCGGTGGGCGGTCCAGGTGCCGGAGATGCGGCACCCGGGGCGGACGTGGTCGGCGCCCCGGCGGCAGGTCGCCGCGGCCTGCACGGTCATGGTGGCGCCGGACTGGGTGACGCACAGGGCGACGTCGGCGTACAGGCCGTGCGGGCCGCGCAGCGTGCCGCCGGGGGAGCAGTGGGTGACGGGGCCGGTGGTGGCCGGGGCGGCGGCAGCTGTGGTGGTCGGTGGGGTCGGGGCGGTTGGTGTGGCCGGTGGGGTGGCGTGGGCCGTGGTGACGGTCCACAGCAGCAGTACCGACGCGGCTCCCAGCGTGTACAGCCTGGTGGGGGGTCTCGTGAACATCCTTGCCTCCTGTTCGGTCGGCTTGGATGGTGCGGGAGCCGCGTTCCGCCGTAGTCCTCCCCACGCGGGCACTGGGCCGGTTCCGCTACGCCGGTTCACCCGGCGGGCGGAGAGGCGTCACGGCACGAGGCCGGGCACGAGGCCGGGGACGAGGACCACCTTGCCCATGGTCGCCCGGGTCTCCAGGGCGCGGTGCGCGGCGGCGGCGTCGGCGAGCGGGAAGCGCTGCACGGCGGGGCGCAGGCGGCCGGTGGCGGCTTCGTCGAGGGCGCGGAGTTCCAGGGTGCGGACGTCTCCGCCGGCCTTCCGCAGCATGACCGGTCCGAGGACGGGCTCGGAGGTGATGCCGCGTTCGGCGAGTTCGGCGCGTTCGGCGTCGGTGAAGGTGAGCGGCTCGCCGTCGCGCAGGCCCTGGCCGGACCAGCCGTACACGACGTGCTGTCCGCCCTTGCCGAGGAGGTCGACGGCCGCGCGGCCGGCGGTGCCGCCGACGCCGTCGAAGACGACGGTGGCTTTCCGGTCGCCGAGGTGGGCGCGGACCTGGTCCGGCCAGTCGGGGCGGTTGTAGTCGACGGCGAGGTCGGCGCCGTTGGCCCGGACGCGGGCGGTCTTCTCGGGGCCGCCGGCGAGGCCGATGACGGTGGCGCCGGCGTTCTTGGCGTACTGGACGAGGAGGGTGCCGATGCCGCCGGCGGCGGCGGTGACCACGGCGACGCCGTCCGGGCCGAGGTCGGTGAACTGGACGATGCCCAGGGTGGTGCGTCCGGTGCCGATCATGGCGACGGCTTCGGCGTCGTCGAGGGCGGGCGGGATCTCGTGGAGCCGGGCGGCGTCGGTGACGGCCAGTTCGGCGTAGCCGCCGGGGACCATGCCGAGGTGGGCGACGACGCGCTTGCCGAGCCAGGAGGGGTCGGTGCCCTCGCCGAGGGCGTCCACCGTGCCGGCGACCTCGCGACCGGGCACGGTGGGCAGCTCGGGCGGTACGGGGAACGGGCCGGGCTCGCCCTCGCGCAGCGCGGTGTCGAGGAGGTGCACGCCCGCGGCGGTGACCGCGATGCGGACCTGGCCGGGAGCGGGAGTGGGGTCGGGCGTCTCCTCGTACGTGAGGTTCTCGGCGGGGCCGAAGGCGTGGAGGCGGATCGCGTGCATGGTGGGCTCTTCTCGATCGGTCGGGGTCGGTGGAGAGGAGCCTGTTACCTCGAGCTTGGTTGAGGTCAAGGGGCGCGTGCGTTGTCGGGCCGGGGTTCTCTTCGGCCGGTGCGGGCCGGTGGGCTGCCTTTGTCCCGTTCGGCCCGGGGGCGGTGCCTGGTACGGGTGCGGTCCGGTGGGCTGCCGGTGGGTGGGGGCGGTGCCCCTCCGGGCTCACCTCCTCGGGGCCGGCGGCCTCGGGTTACGCGTAAGGGAGCCGTTTCGCAGCCGCCGGCCCCTGCGGGGGCGACCCTGCACGGCCCCGCCCCGGGCCGGTGGGCGGCCGCGGGTCAGGGGAGACGCGGGAAGCGGGACTGGAGGGTCCAGATCGCCGGGTTGTCCGCCAGGCCGTCGTGCATGTCGGTGAGGTCGGCGATCAGGTCGTGGAGGAAGTCGCGGGCCTCCCGGCGCAGGGCCGCGTGGTTGAACGTCAGCGGCGGCTCCTCGGCCGGCATCCAGTCGGCCTCGACGTCCACCCAGCCGAAACGGCGCTCGAAGAGCATCCGGTCCGCCGACTCGGTGAAGTCCAGCTCCGCGTACTGCGGCCCGGCCGACCGGCTGCCGCGCGGGTCGCGGTCGAGCCGCTCGACGATGTCGCACAGCGCCCACGCGAAGTCGAGCACCGGCACCCATCCCCAGGCCGTGGACACCTCGCGGTCGGCCTTGGTGTCGGCGATGTACACGTCACCGCAGAACAGGTCGTGCCGCAGCGCGTGGACGTCCGCGTGGCGGTAGTCCGTCTGTGGCGGGTCCGGGAAGCGGCGGGAGAGGGAGTAGCCGATGTCGAGCACGTGGTCGATGGTCCCACGGCCGGGACGGGCGCTCACGCGCCCTACTCTGAGGGCGTCGCTCCGTATCGAAGGAGGTCCGCCGTGGCACTACCCGTCCCCGAGCATGAGCCGCACGCGTCCGAGTACGAGCAGCAGTACCCCGGTATGCCCGTGGAGGAAGCCTTCGAGACGTTGAATGCGGCTGCCCCCCGGGGCTGGCGCGTGGAGTTGATCGAAGGGGAGATCCACGTGACGCCTCCTGCCAATGGCGAGCAGGAAGAGATCGTGTCCGAGGTGACCGGACAGGCACGGGACCACCGGAAGGACCTGGGACGCTACACCGGCATCGGGCTCTTCCTGCCCGATGCCTCCGTCAGCGGCCGGGTCCAGCCGGACGTCGTCCTCGCGCCCAAGGGCAGCTTCGCCGACGACGCTGAGTACCACGACGCCTCCGCCGTCCTGCTCGTCGCCGAGGTCACCTCCCGCTCCACCGCCGGCAACGACCGCGTGAAGAAGATCCGCGGGTACGCGCGCGCCGGTATCCCCGTCTACCTGCTCATCGACCGGGAGACCGAGCAGGTGGTGGTGTGCACCGAGCCGTCCGGCGAGGACTACGACACCAAGGCGGCGTACAAGCTCGGTGAGGTGGTCCCGCTGCCCGAGCCGGTCGGGTTCGACCTCGACACCGGGGCGTTCTGACGCTCACCGCAGCAGCCGCTGCTCCTTCGCCACCGCGACGGCGCCCGCCCGGGTGTCGACGCCGAGCTTGGTGTAGATCCGGCCCAGGTGGGTCTTGACGGTCGCCTCGCTGATGAACAGCGCGCGGGCGATCTCGCGGTTGCCGAGGCCCCGCGCGAGCTGGCCCAGGATGTCGAGCTCGCGGGCGGTGAGCGCGGGGGCCGCCGCACGGCGGACGGCGACCGGGGCGGACAGGGAGGGGCGGCCCGCCGCGGCGGCGTGGATCGCGGCGAACAGCTCCTCCGGGCGTTCGGCCTTCAGGAGGTAGCCGGTGGCCCCGGCGCCGATCGCGCGGGTGACGTCGGCGTCCGTGTCGTAGGTGGTCAGGACCAGGACGCGGACCTCGGGGGAGGCGATGCGGCGGGTGGCCTCGACGCCGTCGATGCCCGGGCCGAGCTGGAGGTCCATCAGGACGACGTCCGGCCGCAGCTTGGCGGCCATCGCGACGGCCTCCTCACCGCTGCCCGCCTCGCCGACGACCTCGATGCCGGGCGCGCTGCCGAGGAGCGCCAGAAGCCCGGCGCGTACGACCGCGTGGTCGTCGCACAGCAGGATGCGGACCGTCACCGGGGCTCCTCCAGGGGGATCGACACGGACAGGACGGTGCCCTCGCCGGGTGCGGACTCGACGGTCAGGGTGCCGCCGAGCTGCTCGGCGCGGGCCCGGATCGCGGGCAGGCCGTGGCCCCGGCCGCCGGAGGGCGCCACGGTGCGGGAGTCGAAGCCGCGCCCGTCGTCGGCGATGTCGAGGACCACCTGGTCGTCCAGGTACGTCAGGGTCAGCGCGGCGGACGTGGCGCCGGCGTGCTCGGTCACGTTGGCGAGGGCGCCCTGGGCGATCCGCAGCAGCGCCGCGCCCACCCGGTCCGGCAGGGCCACCGCGGGGCCGTCGGTCCGGAAGCCGACCGGGAGGTTCGCCGACTCACGGGCGGCCAGCGCGCGCAGCGCGTCCTCCAGGCCGCCGCCCCCGGCGAGGTCGGCGGGCGCCAGGTCGTGCACGAACCGGCGGGCCTCGGCCAGGCTGCGCTCGGCGGTCGACGCCGCCGTACGGACGTGGCGGCGGGCGGCCGCCGGGTCGGCGTCCCAGGTGCGGTCGGCGGCCTGGAGCAGCATGCGCTGGCTGGACAGGCCCTGGGTGAGGCTGTCGTGGATCTCCATCGACAGGCGCTGCCGCTCGGCGAGGGTGCCCTCGCGGCGCTCGGTGGCGGCCAGCCGCTCCGCCTGCCGCTGCGCGTGCACGAACACGGCCGTGGCGATCGCGGCGACGGCCGGCGGGGCGATCAGCAGGTTCGGGTCGAGGACGCCGTCGGCGAGCCGGAGCTGGGCGGCCACCACGAACACCGTCAGCAGGGCGACCAGGACGAGCGCGGCGCGCGGCGGCAGCGTCCGCAGCCCGCTGTAGAACAACGGCACCGCGCACCACGCGAAGCTCGGCGCCAGCACCACCAGCACCATCCACACGGCGACCACCGTGCACAGCCACGCCAGGCGGCGCGGCACGGGCAGCACGTACAGCACCGCCAGGGCCGCCGACAGCGCCACCACCCAGGGGCCCAGGTCCAGCCACGGGTGCCGCAGCAGGAACCTCGCGAGCGAGGCGCCCAGCAGCGCGAAGAACGCGGCGTGCAGCACCCGGGCGAGCCATCGGGCGTCGGGGTCCCGCTCCACGTCCACCACTCCTCGTACCGGATCTCCGCGTCCATCCTCACCCGGCCGCCCCCCTCCGGCATCAACCGATCGGCTGACCCCGGGCCCCCGGTTCCGCCCCCACGATCGAAGACATGACGAAGCACCCGAAGAAGAAGACGTCGCTGCGCACCCGCCTGCTGACCGGCACCGTCGCCGCCGCCGCGCTCGGCGCCGGGACGTTCGGCGCCGTGTCCGCGACCGCCGCCGAACCGGCCCCTACGCAGACGCCCGCCGCGGCCACCGCCCAGCCCCGCGACCTGACGCAGTCCACGCACCTGACGATCGACGCCGCCACCCGGGCCGCGCAGGCCGCCCTGGACGCCGCCGAGCGCGAGAACCAGCGCGTCACCGTCGCCGTCGTCGACCGCAACGGCAACACGGTCGTCACCCTCCGCGGCGACGGCGCCGGACCCCAGTCGTACGAGTCGGCCGAGCGCAAGGCGTACACCGCCGTCTCCTGGGACGCCCCCACGTCCGAGCTGGCCAAGCGCCTGGAGTCGGCGCCGAACCTCAAGGACATCCCCGGCACCCTGTTCCTCGCGGGCGGCGCGCCCGTCACCGCCAAGGGCGCGCCGATAGCCGGGATCGGCGTGGCCGGTGCGCCCAGCGGCGCCCTCGACGAGAAGTTCGCCCAGGCGGGCGTGGCCGCGCTCAGCCGCTGACCCCGGCTTACGATCACCGGATGGACCCTCGCCGACCCCCTGCCCTCGCCGCCGTCGCCCTGCTCGTCGCCGCCGCCCTCACCGGCTGCACCGGCGACGAGCGGGGCACGGGGGCGAGGGCGGAGCCGGGTGCGGCCGGGGTCGGCGACCCGTACTTCCCGAAGCTCGGCAACGGCGGGTACGACGTACGCCACTACGCCCTGACCCTCTCCTACGAACCGGGCACCAACCGCCTCACCGGCACCGCCGACATCACGGCCCGCGCCACCCAGCCGCTCAGCGCCTTCAACCTCGACCTCACCGGCCTCACCGTGCACAGCGCCACCGTCGCCGGCGCCCCCGCCACCGTCCGCCGCTCCGGCGGCGAACTGACCCTGCGGCCCGCCGAGGACATCGCTGACGGCGCCACCTTCCGCACCGTCGTCCGCTACTCCGGGGCGCCGGCCACGATCACCGACGCCGAGGGGGCGCGGGAGGGCTGGCTGCGGACCGCCGACGGCGGCGTCGCGCTCGGCGAGCCCACCGGCTCCACGGCCTGGTTCCCGGGCAACCACCACCCGTCCGACAAGGCCACGTACGAAGTCGCCGTCACCGTGCCCCACGGCCACCGCGCCGTCTCCAACGGCGAACTGACGGAGCACCGCACCGCCGGCGGCCGCGACACGTTCGTATGGCGCTCCGCCGAGCCGATGGCGAGCTACCTCGCGACGATCGCCGTCGGCCGGTATGAGACGAAGAGCTCCCGTACCCCGTCCGGCCTCCCCGTCCACACCGCCGCCCGCGGGGAAGCGACCCTCCTCGACCGGATCCCCGAGCTGCTCGCCTGGACCACCGGGAAGTTCGGCCCGTACCCCTTCTCCTCCACCGGCGCCATCGTCGACACCACGGTGGACGTCGGCTACGCCCTGGAGACGCAGAGCCGGCCCTTCTTCGACAAGAACACCTTCGAGCCCTCGACACTGGTGCACGAACTCGCCCACCAGTGGTACGGCAACTCCGTCTCGCCGAAGTCATGGCGGGACATGTGGCTGAACGAGAGCTTCGCGACGTACGCCGAATGGCTGTACGCGGAGGAGTTCGACGACAAGCCCGTGCAGGAGAGCTTCGACGAGGTGTTCGCCGACGACGAGAACTGGGCGTTCCCGCCGGCCGCGCCGCCCACCCCCGAGGACCTCTCGGGACCACCGGTCTACGGCCGGGGCGCGATGGTCCTCCACAAGGTCCGGCAGGCCGTCGGTGACGACGCCTTCTCCGGCATCCTGCGCGGCTGGGCGGCCAAGCACCGGCACGCCAACGCCTCGACACGGGACTTCACCACCTACGTCGAGGACGTGTCCGGCGAGGACCTGACGGACCTGTGGGACGTGTGGCTGTACGGGGACGACCGCCCTACAGACCCTTCCGCATGACGACGCAGTCCCGGCCGAGCCGCCGGTCCGGACGGCGGTCGATCTCCTCGTAGCCGAGGGCGCGCCAGAAGGCGGCGGCCTTCACGTTGTTCTCCAGCACCGCGAGCCGGAGGCCCTTCCTGCCCAGCTCCCGGAACCGCTTCTCGACGATCTCGGCCAGCTCCCGGCCGAAGCCGGCCCGGTGCTCACGGGCGTGGACCATCAGCAGGCCGATCCAGGGGTCCGGGTCGTCCGGGTCGTCGGGGTGCTGGGCGCGGGTCACCGAGATGCCGATGACGTGCCCGGCCGAACGGGCCAGCAGCACCTCGGTGTCCGGGTGCACCAGCTCCTCGGCGAGCGAGGCGGCGACCTGCTCGGGCCGGATGTCGTCGGGGTCCGGGAAGTCCCCGCTGAGCTGCTGGAACTCGCGGTTCGACGCGTAGAGCCCGGTCAGTTCGGTGAGGAGCGGGCCGGGCAGCGCGCCCTCCTCGCCGCCCTCCAGCGGTTCGACGATCATGCGGAAACAGTAGGGCCCCGGCGCGGACTTCGCCGCCGGGGCCGCCACGTGCGGGCCGGGTCAGATGTTGACGCCGAAGTCGCGGGCGATGCCCTCCAGGCCGGAGGCGTAGCCCTGGCCGACGGCGCGGAACTTCCACTCGGCGCCGTTGCGGTACAGCTCGCCGAAGACCATGGCGGTCTCGGTGGCCGCGTCCTCGCTCAGGTCGTAGCGCGCGATCTCGGCGCCGCCGGCCTGGTTGACGATGCGGATGTAGGCGTTGCGGACCTGGCCGAAGTTCTGCGAGCGGGTGACCGCGTCGTAGATGGAGACCGGGAAGACGATCTTGTCCACGTTCGCCGGCAGACCCGCCAGGTTCACGTTGATCTGCTCGTCGTCGCCGCCGCCCTCGCCGGTGCGGTTGTCACCGGTGTGGACGATGGTCTGGTCCGGGGTGGACTTGTTGTTGAAGAAGACGAAGTGGGCGTCCGAGGCGACCTTGCCCGCCTGGTCGACGCCGATGGCGGACGCGTCGAGGTCGAAGTCGGTGCCGGTGGTGGTACGGACGTCCCAGCCGAGCCCCACAGTGACGGCGGTCAGACCCGGCGCCTCCTTGGTCAGCGAGACGTTGCCGCCCTTGGACAGGCTTACAGCCATGGAGAGTCCCTTTCCTCGAACCTAGCGTCGTACCCGATAACGCGTGACGCGGCGGGCTGGTTCCACCTCCGTAAAACGGGGTGACGTGACCGTGTCCGGACAGGGACCATGGAGGCATGTCCGGTCCCCATGTCATCCGCGGTTCGGTCTCCCTGCCGGAGGCCGAGCTGATGTGGCGTTTCTCCAGGTCGTCCGGGCCGGGCGGGCAGCACGTCAACACCAGCGACTCGCAGGTGGAGCTGCGGTTCGACCTGGCGGGTACGGAAGCGCTGCCTCCGGTCTGGAAGGAGCGCGCCCTGGAGCGCCTGGCGTCGCGGCTGGTCGACGGGGTGCTCACCGTCCGCGCCTCGGACCACCGCTCGCAGTGGCGCAACCGCGAGACGGCGGCGGTGCGGCTGGCGGCCCTGCTGGCCGAGGCGACGGCGCCGCCGCCGAAGCCGCGGCGCCCGACGAAGATCCCGCGCGGGATCAACGAGCGGCGGCTGCGGCAGAAGAAGCAGCGCGGGGAGACCAAACGGGGCCGGTCGTCCCGCGACTGGACGTAACCCCGTCCGCACCCGCCGTACCACCGGGGTGGGGCCGTGCCCCAACCCACCCCCGCCCGCAGTCGGCGACGTACCGGGGTGGGGCCGTGCAGGGTCGCCCCCGCAGGGGTTGGCGGCGCAGGCGCGGCTCCCTCACGCGTAACCGAAGGCCGCCGGCCCCGAGGAGGCGAGCCCGGAGGGGCCACGCCCCGCCCCCACCGTGCGTATCCGCACCGCCCACCAGGCGAACCGGGAACGGGCACCGCCCCGGTCCCGTTGTGCCCACCCGTCCCGCCCTGCGGGACGGGTGGGCACAACGGGAGGGACCCTCGCGGCGGGGCGCCCGCGCCCCGTCAGGAGAGGTGGCGGTAGTTGCCGCGGAAGTAGGTGAGTGGGGCGCCGTCCGCCGTGGGGAACGCGGCGGTGAGCACCCGGGCGATGACGAGCGTGTGGTCGCCCGCCGGCACCCGTTGTTCCGTGCGGCACTCCAGCGTCGCCAGCGCCCCGCCGACCAGCAGCGCGCCGCTCGCCTCGCCGCGTGTGGTCGGGAGGTCAGCGAAGAGGAGCCGGTCGCTGACGCGGCCCTTCATGGCGAACCGGCCGGCGACCTGCCGCTGGCCCTCCGCGAGGATGGAGACGCCCCACAGCGGCTGTTCGGCCAGGAGGTCGTCCATGCGGGAGCCCTCGCGCAGGCTCACCAGGACCAGGGGCGGGTCGAGGGACACGGACAGGAACCCCGTCGCGGTCATGCCGACGTCCTCGCCCCGCGGGCCTTCGTCGGGGTCGTGGGCCGTGACCAGCACCACACCCGCGGCCAGCCGGGACATCGCGGCCCGGAACTCGTCGTTGCTCACCCCCTCAGCATGGGGGACGGCGGGTGCGTACGAGGGGCGGGTGGTGTGGGTCGTCGGCAACACACCGGGAACGCTAGCCCGGCACCGATCGGGCCCGCATCGGGCCCGGGGACCAGCTGCCGACGGCGGCAGTCCTAGGTCCGGACGCGGTCGTGACCCATACTGTGCGTTCAGAAGAAATCCGACCGACCGGTTACCCGCAGTTCGGCGGTAGTCTCAAACCAACATCATTGCATGTGACTTGAGTCACAGAGCACAGGTTTTGTTGACCCTGTGTACCTGAGGCGCAGCTCGCTGTGATTCAGTGGCGGTGACAGTGCAACACGAGCGCCGATGAGAACCCTGGAGTTGCTGTCGAGGTCTCGGGGAGAGCGAGCAATGGAGACCGAGTCGGAGCCGTACGTCCGTCTTGCGACCCTGCGGCAGCTGCATCAGGTCGTCGCCAACCTCAACACGGCCCGCAGCCTGGCCGACACGCTGCAGACCGTCGCCGACGGCATCATCGCCGGTCTCGGGTACGAGCTGGCCTGTGTGAACCTCGTACGCCCCGACGGTGACCTGGTCGTCGCCGCCTTCGCCGGCAGCCCGGCGGCCGAGGCGCTGATCACCGGCCGGGTCGGCTCCCGCGCCTCCTGGGAGCGGCGCCTGAGCATGGGCGAGGCGTGGGGCGAGCTGCGCTTCATACCGCACACCGAGGGCTGGGTCCTGATCGAGGACGACGTGCCGCAGTGGCACACCGACGGCCCCGAGCCCCGCTTCGAGGACGAGTGGCACCCCCGCGACCGCCTCTACGCCCCCATGTACGCCTCCGGCAGCGGCCGTGAGCTGCTCGGCGTCATCTCGGTCGACCGGCCGCGCAACGGCCGCCGCCCCGGCCCCTGGGGCCAGGAGGCGCTCCAGATGTACGCCTCGCAGGCCGCGATCGCGATCAGCAACGCCCGCCTGCGGGCCAACATGCAGCGTGCCCTGGTGCGCCTGGAGCGGGAGCAGCAGGCGCTGCGCGCCAGCGAGGAGTCGTTCCGCCAGGCCTTCGAGTACGCGCCGTCGGGCATGGCGATCGCCGAGATGGGCGGCGACCAGCACGGCCGGCTGCTGCGCGCCAACGACGCCCTGTGCCGGCTGCTGGGCCGGCCGTCGTCCGTGATGCGCCGGTACTCCTTCGCCGACCTGGTCCACCCGGAGGACATCGGCACCCTGCTGCGCACGTCGGCCGAGGGCGGCCGGGCGGAGCTGCGGCTGGCCCGCCGGGACGGCACGTACGTATGGGTGTCGCTGCGGAACTCGGTGGTCGCGGACACCGCCGACGGGCCGCGTTTCCTGCTCACGCACGTCGAGGACATCGAGGAGCGCAAGCGCCATGAGCTCCAGCTCGCCCACCGTGCCTCGCACGACGCGCTGACCGGTCTGCCCAACAGCGCCGAGCTGCGCGCCCGGCTCAGCTCCCGGCTGTGCTCCAGACCGCACGCGGTGCGGTCGACGGCGGGGCCGGCCGACGGCGACGGCTACGCGGGCGGCGTCGCCGACAGCTACGCGGACAGTTACGACAGTGGTGACTACGAGTACGGGGAGCACGCCTACCGCGGTGACGGCTTCGACTTCGCCGCCCGCGCGGAGGGCGGCGCGTACGACCACCATGTGCACGCGGTGGCGCCCGACGACGAGGTCGACGACGGGACGAAGGGCCTGGCGGTCCTCTTCTGCGACCTGGACGGCTTCAAGTCGATCAACGACCGGTTCGGGCACCACACGGGTGACGCGGTTCTCATCGAGGTGGCCCGCCGGCTGACCGCAGGGGTGCGGGACGGGGACACGGTCGCCCGGCTCGGGGGTGACGAGTTCGTGGTGCTGGCTGACGGGCTCGGCGCGGCGGACGCCGCCGACCTGGCCGTACGCCTGCGCAACGCGATCATTCCGCCGATCCGGGTGGATGGGCGCGCGGTGCGGGTAGGGGCCAGTTTCGGCATCGGCTGGGCGGAGTGCGGAATGTCCGTCGAAGAGGTGCTGAACTCCGCTGACCAGCGGATGTACATCGAGAAGCGTTCTCGCGCCAAGGTTCACCGCCGGGCGGGGTGAGCCGTTCGGGGTAGGCTCGCCCGGGTCGGTGACCGCTGGCGAGCACGGAAATGGAGTGACCAGGGATGGCTGCCGGTAACAACGGCGCGAGCACGCCCGAGGACGACGATCCGTTCGGCTACCTCTACGCGGACGGACAGACGGCGGGTGCGCAGGCGCCGCGTCAGGGCGGCGGCTACGGCTACCCGGGTCCGGCCGCTCAGCCCGGGGTGCCCAGAACGTCGTACAACCAGGTCAGGGCCGTGGGCGAGCGGCAGTACGGCGGCGGTGGCCAGGTGCCGCCGCAGGCGCAGTACCAGCAGCAGTACGCCCAGCCCAGCCCGCAGTACGCGGCTCCCGAGACCTATCCGGGCGGTGGCGGTGACCGTACCCGCCCGGTGCCCCAGGTCCAGCCCGCGCGCGGCGGCGGGCGGGGCGGTGGCCCGAACACCAAGGGCCTGCTCATCGGCGCGATCGCGGTCGTCCTGGTGGTGGTGATCGGTATCACGGTCGCCGTGCTGACGAACGGCAAGGGCGACGGCAAGGGCGACAAGGCGAACCCGACGGCGCCGGCCTCCCAGGTCCAGGAGACGCCGAGCCCGGACGCCTCGAAGGGCGAGGACGAGAAGCCGGTCGAGCTGCCCCGGCAGGACGCGGCGACGCTCCAGCTCGGCGGCCCGGCGGCGCTGGGCAAGGACGTCAAGGGCGCCAAGGGCGCCGACGGCGCGTACGTCATGTTCAACGGTGTCGGCGGCTCGGCGAGCTGGACGGTCGACGTCCCGAAGGACGGCCAGTACACGCTGTTCCTCAGCTACAGCGTGCCGGGCAAGGACGCCAACGCGTCCCTGTCCGTCAACGGCGAGGCGCCGCGCAACATCCGTATGAAGAACTTCGCGCACGCGGCCGAGGGCGACTGGGAGAAGGGGTGGACGTACACCTACTCCTACGCCGAGCTGAAGAAGGGCACGAACACGATGAAGATGTCGTGCGAGCCGAGCAATCAGTGTGAGGCGTACCTCGACCAGGTCTGGCTCAAGGAGGGCCAGGTCAAGGGCTGACCACCGTCAGGAAGTGCGCCACCGTCCCCGCCATCGCCTCGCGAGCGGGGACGAGGTATTTCCGGGGGTCGACCACGTCGGGGTGGGCGGCCAGGTGGTCGCGCACCGCGCCGGTGAAGGCGGTGTTCAGGGCCGTACCGATGTTGATCTTCGTCATGCCGGCGGCGATCGCGGCGCGCAGTTCGTCGTCGGGGACGCCCGAGGAGCCGTGCAGGACCAGCGGGACGGGCACGGCGTCGCGCAGGGCGGTGATCAGGGTGTGGTCCAGGGTCGCCGTGCGGCGGGTCATCGCGTGGGTGGAGCCGACCGCGACGGCGAGGGCGTCGACGCCGGTGTCCGCGACGTACGCGGCGGCCTCCGCCGGGTCGGTGCGGACGCCGGGGGTGTGGGCGTCGAGCGGGGGCTCGCCGTCCTTGCCGCCGACCCGGCCCAGCTCGGCCTCGACCCAGATGCCCCGTTCGTGGCCCCAGCGCACCGCCTCGGCGGTCGCCTTGACGTTGTCGCCGTAGTTCAGCTTCGACGCGTCGAACATCACGGAGCTGAAGCCCTCGGTGTGCGCGGTGCGCAGCAGGTCCGGGGAGACGACGTGGTCCAGGTGCAGGCCGAGGGGTGCGGAGGACGCGCGGGCGACGGCCGCCGCGGCGGCGGCGACGGCGGACAGGTCGCCGCCGTGGAACTTCACGGCGTTCTCGGAGATCTGGAGGATCGCGGGCCGCCCCACCCGTTCGGCGCCGGCCGCGATCGCCTCGGCGTGCTCCAGGGTGATGACGTTGAACGCGGCGACGGCGCCGTCCGCGGACCTGACCCGGGCGATGAGTTCACCGGTGGGGACGAGGGGCATGTGCGGTACCTCCATCAAGCGGCCGTGGCGTGCTCCGTCACTGTGATCCGGGACAGCAGTTCCCGGTACGTCGCCATGTCGAACTCGCCCGCCGCCGGGGCCAGCACCGTCGCCGCCGAAAGGGCGGTCGCCCGGGCGAGCCGGTCCGGCCACGCCGCGCCCTCGACGAGGCCGGACAGCAGGCCGGCGACGGCCGAGTCGCCCGCGCCGGTCGGGTTGCCCCGTACGGGTTCGGGCGGGGCGGCGCGCCAGGTGCCGTCCGGGGTGACCGCCAGCAGTCCGTCCGGGCCGAGCGAGGCGACCACGGCGTGGGCGCCGCGGCGGCGGGCGTCCCGCGTGGCGCGCAGCGGTTCGCGGGCGCCGGTGAGCCGGGCCAGCTCGTCCGCGTTGGGTTTGACCAGGTCGGGGCGGGCGGCGATGCCCCGGCGCAGCGGTTCGCCGCTGGTGTCCAGGACGACGGGGACGGAGGCGGCGCGGGCGCGGCGCACGAGGTCGGCGTACGCCCCGACGTGGATGCCGGGCGGCAGGCTGCCGCACAGGGCGACGGCGTCGGCGTCCCGTACCAGTTCCTCGTAGGCGGTGAGGAAGGCCGACCACTCGTCGGGGCCGACGGTGGGGCCCGGTTCGTTGAGCTGAGTGGTGTCGCCGGTCGCCGCGTCGGCGACGGCGACGGTGCGGCGCGTGGTGCCGGCGACCGGGACGAGCGCGTCCCGTACGGGCAGCGGGGCGAGCAGGTCGCGCAGGACGCCGCCGGTGGTGCCGCCCGCGAAGCCGGTGACCACGGTGTCGTGGCCGAGGGCGGCGAGGACGCGGGCGACGTTGACGCCCTTGCCGCCGGGGCGCTCGATGACGTCGGTGACGCGGTGCGTGGTGTGCGGGGTGAGGGCGTCGACCTGGTACGTGATGTCGAGCGCGGTGTTGAGCGTGACCGTCAGGATCACCCGTGACACCCCCGCGAAGGTATGCGCTAGCTTCCGTTTCCGGGGTCTGATCATGCCAAACCGGAGGCGGTTGGCCCAGTCCCCCTGGCCCACCGCCTTGCAGTAATTCGAGCAACAATCAGCCCAGTTGGGGCTCAATCACCCATTCGCCCCGGCGCATGACGCCCACGAGGGTGAACTCGGCGTCCAGCACCACCAGATCGGCGTACTTGCCGGGTTCGAGGGAGCCGACCTCGTCGTACACGCCGAGCAGCTTCGCCGGGTTGGCGGACACCGCGCGGACGATCGACTCGACGGGCAGCCGGTCGATGGTCGCCGCCCGCTTGAACGCGGTGTCGAGCGTGAGTGTGGAGCCCGCGATCGAGCCGCCCTCCGCCAGCCGGGCGACGCCTTCGCGCACCTCCACCTCGAGCGGGCCGAGGTGGTAGACGCCGTCGCCGAAGCCCGCGGCGTCCATCGCGTCCGTGATGAACGCGACCCGGTCCGGGCCGGCGTGACGGAACGCCAGCTCCAGGGCGGCCGGGTGCAGGTGCGTACCGTCGTTGATCAGCTCGACGGTGACCCGCTCGTCCTCCAGCAGGGCGGCGATCGGGCCGGGCGCGCGGTGGCCGAGGGCGGGCATCGCGTTGTAGAGGTGCGTGGCCACGGTGGCGCCCGCCTCGATCGCCTCGGCCGTCTGCTCGTACGTGGCGTCCGTGTGCCCGATCGCGGCGATCACCCCGTGCTCGGCCAGCAGGCGTACGGAGTCGATGCCGCCGGGCAGTTCGGTGGCGAGGGTGACCATGCGGGCGTGGCCGCGCGCGGCGTCGACCAGCTTGCGCACCTCGGCCGGGTCGGGGTCGCGCAGCAGCGCCTCGCTGTGGGCGCCCTTGCGGCACGGGGAGATGAACGGCCCCTCGAAGTGGATGCCCGCGATGTCGCCCTGCTCGGCCAGCTCGGACAGCTCCCCGGCGCGGTGCGCGAGGAAGTCCATGTCGCCGGTGACGGTGGAGGCGACGGTGGTGGTGGTGCCGTGCAGCCGGTGCGTGTGGACGCCCTTCAGGACCTCCTCGACGGTGCCGGACGTGAAGGACGCGCCGCCGCCGCCGTGGTTGTGCATGTCGACGAACCCGGGCACGATCCAGTGTCCGGAGAGGTCGACGGCCGGGGCGTCCGCCGGGGCGTGGCCCGAGATGCGGCCGTCTGCGACGATCACCCGCCCGTTGTCCACGGTCCCGGTCGGCAGCACCACGCGGGCGCCGGCGAGAACCTTGTGATCGGCCATCAGGCGGATACCTCCGAACTGGCGAGTAGGTCCCAGGCGAGCAGGCCCGCGCCCAGGCATCCGGCGGTGTCCCCGAGGGCCGCCGGCACGATGGCGGGCAGCTTCTGGAACGTCACGCGCTCCTCGACGGCCGCCCTCAGGGGTGTGAACAACGTTTCCCCCGCCTCGGCGAGACCGCCACCGATGATGAGCGTGCGGGGGTCCAGCAGGGTGAGCGCGGTGACCAGGCCGTCGGCGAGCGCGTCGACCGCGTCCCGCCACACCGCCGCGGCCCGCGCGTCGCCCGACTCGACGGCCTTGGCGCAGTCCGCCGCGTCCGCCTCCGGGTCGCCGCTGGCCGCCGCCCACGCCCGGGACACTGCCGAGGCGGAGGCGAGCGTCTCCAGGCAGCCGCGCTGGCCGCAGCCGCAGGCGGGCCCGCCGGGGCGGACCACGATGTGCCCGATCTCGCCGGCGTACCCGTGCGCGCCCGCCTCGATGGCGCCGCCGATGCCGATGGCGCCCGCGATGCCGGTGCCCAGCGGTACGAACAGGAACCGGTCGGCGCCCCGTCCGGCGCCCACCCGGCCCTCGGCGAGCCCGCCGGTGCGGACGTCGTGCCCGAGGGCGACGGGCAGGCCGCCGAGCCGCCGCGTGAGCAGGGCGCGCAGCGGGACGTCGCGCCAGCCGAGGTTCGCCGCGTAGACCGCGACGCCCCGGTCCGGGTCGACGATGCCGGGCACGGCCACCCCGGCGGCGACGGCCGCCGTGCCGTACCGCTCGCGGCCGTGGGCGTACAGCTCGGCGGCGAAGCCGAGGATGCCCTCGACGACCGCGTCGGCGCCCCGCTCGCGGCCGGTCGCCCGGCGCGCCTCGTACAGCAGGGTGCCGTCGGCTCCGACCAGGGCGGCCTTCATCCCGGTGCCGCCCACATCGAGGGCGATGACGTGTCTCACGGAAACAGTGTCGCTCGTGAACCCGTGAAAGGTCTAGTCCACTTTCGTGGATTGTTGCCACGGCATACAAATGACCCCGGGGCTACGGACGCGCCAGGACGCGCTAGGACGACAGGATCACGCTCCGCGTCAGGTTGCGCGGACGGTCCGGGTCCCGGCCCGCCGCCTCCGCCAGGGCGACCGCCAGGCGCTGCGCCCGGATCAGGTCGGCCATCGGGTCGGCCGTCGCGTGGGCGTGCAGCGTCCCGCCCACCCGGGCGACCTCACCCGCCAGCCCCTCCGGCACCTCACCGAACACCCACGCCACCCGCCCCGGACCGGTGATCGCGACGGGACCGTGGCGGTACTCCATCGCCGGGTACGCCTCCGTCCACGCGCCCGCCGCCTCCCGCATCTTCAGCCCCGCCTCCAGTGCCAGCCCGTACGCCCAGCCACGGCCCAGGAACGTCCACTGCTCCGCCGCCACCACCGCCTCCGGCAACGGCTCGGCGACCGCGAGCTCCGCGTCCACGGCCGCCTCGGCGACCGGCTTCACGCCGGGCACCTCCCCGAGCGCCGCCCGCAGGAACGCCAGCGCCGTCGTCGCGAACCGGGTCTGCACCACCGACTCCTCGTCCGCCCAGTCCAGCACCACCACCGCGTCCGCCGCCTCCATCACCGGCGTCTTCGGGTCGGCCGTCAGCGCCAGCGTCGGCACCCCGCGACCCCGCAGCGCGCCCAGCAGGTCCAGCACCTCCGTCGTCGTCCCCGAACGGGTGATCGCCACGACCCGGTCGTACGCGCGCGCGGACGGGAACTCCGACGAGGCGTACGCGTCCGTCTCGCCCTGGCCCGCCGCCTCCCGCAGCGCCGCGTACGCGATGGCCATGAACCAGGACGTCCCGCAGCCGGTCACCGCGACCCGCTCCCCGGGCCGCGGCAGGCCCTCCCCGAACGACGCGGCCGCCTCGGCGGCGCGGCGCCAGCAGGAGGGCTGGGTGGCGATCTCTGCTGCGGTACGTGACATGAGCGGTCCACTCCCGGGCTGCGGGGACTGTTTGGCCAGAGCGATACCCAGGTGGTGTAGACCTCACCCGCGCTGTGGGAAAATCATGGCGCAGGCAGTGATCAAAAGTGGGGAAGAGTTGTGCAGCGCCGCTATACAGGACTGACCGCGGCGGTGGCCGCACTGAGCATGGCCGCGACGCTGGCCGGCTGCGGGGCCGGCGGGGGATCGGGCGACGTGACACTCAAGCTCGTCGCCGCCGACTACGGCAGCTCCCAGGCCAACACCTCCCAGAAGTACTGGGACGGCGTGGCCCGTTCGTTCGAGAAGACCCACCCCGGCATCAAGGTCGACGTCGACGTCATGTCCTGGAAGGACGTCGACCGCGAGGTCGCCGAGATGGTGGCCGACGGCAACGCCCCCGACCTCGCGCAGATCGGCGCCTACGCCGACCACGCCGCCGCCGACCGGCTCTACAAGGTCGACGACCTCGTCTCCGTCGCCACCCAGGCCAACTTCCTGCCCCTCCTCAGCCGGGCCGGCCAGGTCGACCGCGACCAGTACGGCATGCCGTTCGCGGCCAGCACCCGGCTCCTCTTCTACAACAAGGGCCTGTTCGAGAAGGCCGGCGCCCAGCCGCCGAAGACCTGGGACGACATCCGCGCCGCCGCCGGGAAGCTCAAGGCCAAGGGCGTGCCGTACCCCTTCGCGCTGCCGCTCGGCGCCGAGGAGTCCCAGGCCGAGACCATGATGTGGATGCTCGCCGGCGGAGGCGGCTACCGCGACTCCACCAACCTCTCGTACGCCATCAACTCCCCCGAGAACGTCGCCACCTTCACCTGGCTCAAGGACAACCTCGTCGGCAAGGGACTGACCGGCCCCGTCGCGCCCGGCAAGCTCGACCGGCAGGCCGCGTTCGACGCCTTCGTACGCGGCGACGTCGGCATGCTCAACGGCCACCCCACCCTCATGGACGCCGCCGAGAAGGCCGGCATCGACGTCGGCAAGGTCCCGCTGCCCAGCCCCGACGGCGAACCCCGGCCCTCGATGGGCGTGGCCGACTGGATGATGGCCTTCAAGCAGAACGGCCACCGCAAGGAGATCGGCACCTTCCTCGAGTACGTCTACCAGGACAAGAACGTCCTCGCCTTCTCCGACCAGTACGACATCCTCCCCGTCACCAGCACCGCCAGCGCCGACATGCGCAGCGACCCCCGGCACAAGGCCCTCTGGCCGTTCCTGGAGGAGCTGCCCACGTCCGAGCTGTACCCCGTGGGCCGCACCTCGTGGGCCAGGGTCAGCGAGAGCGTCAAGAAGAACATCGGCGGCGCCGTGGCCCCGGGCAGCGACCCGGACACCGTGCTGTCCGGCATAGCGCGGGAAGCCGAGGACGCCGCCGCGGACGAGTGACTATGTTGCTCATATGACCGCCGAGCCACTCACCGACCGGGACCGCGCCGTCCTCGCCCTCGAACGGCGCTCCTGGCCCGGCCCCGGCGCCAAGGAACGCGCGATACGGGAGCAGCTGGGCCTGTCGCCCACCCGCTACTACCAGCTGCTCAACGCCCTCCTCGACGACCCCAGGGCCCTCGCCCACGACGCCGTCACCGTCAACCGGCTGCGGCGGCTGCGGGCGTCGCGCGAGGCACGCAGGTAGGTGTGCGCGGGCGGGGCCCTGGATAGGTTCGGGGCATGGGCACCCAACCCGCATCCTTGCCGCGTCCCACCACGCCCGCCGGCCGCGAAGGCCTCGCGGCGTTCCTCGCCGACCCCGGGCGGGCGGTCGTCGCACTCGACTTCGACGGCACCCTCGCCGACATCGTCGACGACCCCGAACAGGCCCGCGCTCACCCCGGCGCCGTCCCCGCCATCGCCGCGCTCGCCCCGCGCGTCGCGTCCGTCGCGGTCGTCACCGGTCGCCCGGCCGGGGTGGCCGTGCGGTACGGCGGCTTCGCCGGGGTGCCCGGCCTGGAGCACCTGGTCGTCCTCGGCCACTACGGCGCCGAACGGTGGGACGCCGTCACCGGCACCGTCCGCGCCGCCCCCGAGCACCCCGGCGTGGCGGCCGTCCGCGCCGAACTGCCCGGGTTCCTCGACCGGGCGGGCGCGTGGCGCGGCACGTGGATCGAGGAGAAGGGCCGCGCGGTGGCCGTCCACACCCGCCGCGCGGACGACCCCCAGGCCGCCTTCGACGCCCTGCGCGCCCCCCTGTCCGACCTGGCGGCCCGGCACGGCCTGGTCCTCGAACCCGGCCGCATGGTCCTGGAACTGCGGCCCCCGGGCGTGGACAAGGGCGTGGCGCTGACGGAGTACGTACGGGAGACCGGCGCGCAGGCGGTCCTGTACGCGGGCGACGACCTGGGCGACCTGCCGGCGTTCGCGGCGGTGGAGAAACTGCGGGCGGACGGGGTGCCGGGGCTGCTGGTGTGCAGCGGAAGCGACGAGGTCACGGAGGTCGCCGCCCGCGCCGACCTCTCGGTCCCGGGCCCGGCGGGTGTGGCGGACCTGCTGTCCGCGCTGGCGGCCGCGACCGCCTGACGTAGATCGATACCATCTGCGGATGGTGGATGTCAGGGTGGGGCAGCTACGCAGAAGTCGCGACCGGCTGAGCGCGCGTGGTGAGGAGACAGCCGAACTGGGGGACCTGGCCACAGCGGGATTGCTGCTCTTCTACGCGGCCGAGTGCGGCTTGAAGGCGGAGATCCTCGTGCGGGTCTGCCGGTCGCGGGACACCACGGGTCTGCCGGAGGACCTGCGGACGCACAATCTCAGATCCTTGGCCAAGGCTCTGGGCCTCCCCGCTGGCGTGGCGGAGGCGACGGAGCGTTGCCGGCGCATCATGCAGGGCTCGCTGGGGGAGGCCGGTCAGCGCAACGGCTGGGTGGGCCCCTCCGAGCTGCACGAAGCATGGCGTTACGGCGCCGATCTGGATCCGGACGACGAGAAGCGTGCGGTCCTGGCCCTGCGGGCCCTCATCAAAGCCTCCCGGGCGTAGACGTGATCGGAGATCCCATGGAAGCGACCTCACCCCTCCTGCCGGGAAACCTGCTGACCTGGGTGGACGTCGATGAGCACTGCACGTCCCTGGCCGTGGCCGGCCGTTGGCCGGACTGGCTCAGGGAGGCCAACGCCTGGTGGGACGGCATCGAGCTGACGATCGACTCCGGCGTATCCGACGAGGACGTCCTCGCCTGGCTCGACACGGCCTTCGGGAGGGGTTCCGTGATCGGCTCGGCCGACGGTCCCGTGCTCGTGCTCGACCGGCCCCAGTTGATGGAACGCGAGGGCCTGCCGGTACGCATCTACCCGGCCGACGACTTCTCCCCGGGGTTCCGCCCCCCTCTCCTCGTGGAGCGGCGGATCACCGAGGCGCTCGGCTCCCCCCTTCCCCGTCCGGCCGAGGACGGCTTCGCCGGGGGCACGCAGGTGGTGGCCTTCCACTCGTTCAAGGGAGGGGTCGGGCGAACCGTTCACGCCGTCGCCTTCGCCGATCTCCTCGCCCAACGCGGACGTGGGGTGCTCCTGGTCGACGCGGACCTCGAAGCGCCGGGGGTCAGCTGGATGCACCAGGCACAGGGCGGGGCGTGCGACATCGCGTACGACGACCTCCTGGCGCTCCTGCACGGTTCCACCGGCGGGGACGGTGCAAGGGCGGTGGCGATCGCCGCGGGGTACCTGGTGAACCAGGAGACGATCCGGCACAAGAACGGTGGGCGGCTGGTCATCCTGCCCACGAGCCGGCGCACACGCCTCGGGCCGCCGCGTATTGAGCCCGCCCAGCTGCTCACACCGGACCGGTCGCGGTACTTCCTCACCGAGTCGCTGGCGGAACTGGCGTCCGTCGCCGGCCTCGACACGGTGGTTGTCGACCTGCGGGCGGGCGCTTCGGAACTGTCCGCCCCGATCCTGCTCGATCCCCGGGTTCACCGTACCTTCGTCACCACGCTCAGCAGCCAGTCCCTGGACGGCACGGAGCGGATGATCCGCCAGCTGGGTGACAAGGCCGTGGCCATCACCGGGCAGGACCCGGAGCCGGCCGTCGTGGTGACCCAGTACCGCCAGGACCGGCACGCCGCCGAGGTCGACAAGGCTCGGCTTCAGCTCTCACAGGCGCTCGAAGCCATGCGTGCCGCACCCACCCCCGGTACCGGGGAGACAACGAAGCCCGGGGACACGAGCGACGTGGACGCGTCGGTGCTCACCGAGCCTGTTTTCAGCCCCTTCCGCGAGGAACTGCTCGCCCTGCCCCAGACCTGGGACGAGGTTGTCGAGGTCACCCGCCGGCTCGGTATCGGCGAAAGCCTCGCCGAGACGCTGCCGATCCTCTCCGACGCGGAGCCGGCCCCGGAGGGCGGCGCGGCGGAGGGACTGGAGACGCGCCGCACCGCGCTCCACCGCAGGGCGCGATCGCTGGTCTTCGCCGAGCGGACGGGCCTGGACAATGGCTTGGGGTTCCTCTCCACCGCTCCTCTGCGAAGGCTCGTCGGCGACAATCGCACGTCCCTGCCGGTGACGGTGGTGGTTGGCGCCAAGGGGTCCGGCAAGACCTTCACGTACGCGCGGATGTGTGCCGCCGGGAGCTGGGAGAGGTTCGCCGCAGGAGCCGGCGAGGAGGTCCGGGTGGACGCCCCGGTGGTCCCGGTCCTCGACCCGGCGAACATGGAGCAGCCCGGTGAGGGCATCAGCCCGCAACAGCTGCGGGACCGGGCCGCCGGAGGACAGGGCGCGGGCCGACTGGAGATCACGGGCGTACTGGAGTCCGTCCTCAACGATCCGGCCGGCCGTGAGAACCTCGCTGACTGGCGGCGCGCCTGGCTGCGCTGCATGGCCGTGGCACTGGCCGGTCCGGAGGTCATCGACGAGGATCCCGAACAGGTCCTGCTTCAGCGTTCGCACACCCGCCAGGCCCTGTTCGTCTTCGACGGTCTGGAGGACTTCTTCCAGGCCCTCGAAGGCGAGGCGAAGCGGGTCGCCCTGCGGGCGCTCTTCACCGAGGTCCCCGACTGGCTGCGGTCCTTCCGCGGGCGCCCGTTCGGCACCGTGATCTTCGTGCGCAGCGATCTGGTGCGGTTCGCGGTCCGGCAGAACCTGGGCCAGTTCCTCGACCGCTACGACCCTTATGCGCTGCGCTGGGACTCCCAGGAGGCCCTGCGCCTGGCGCTCTGGGTCGCTACCACCGCGAAGGCCGTACCGCAGGCCGACGGCGACCTGATGGACTACTCGTGGGAGCGCCTCGTGCAGGCTCTCGTTCCGGTCTGGGGGGTGAAGATGGGCCGCAAGAACTCCCGGGAGGCTCGCTCGGACCGCTGGGTGCCGGCGGCCCTGGGCGACTTCAACGACCAGGTTCAAGCCCGTGACGTCGTGCGCTTCATCCGCGACGCGGCGGAGTTCTCGCAGAACGACCAGGACTGGCAGGACCGCCTGCTGACGCCGAGCGCCATGCGTCAGGCGCTGGTCAAGGGTAGCCAGGAGAAGTTGGACGAACTGCGACAGGAGAATCCAGCCGTTGGCGAGCTGCTGCTGAGCGTCGGCAGGCACGCGGACGACGTCGTCATGCCGTTCAACGCCGAGGACGTGGGTCTGGACGCGAACGCCATCACGAGGCTCAGGGAAGCCGGGGCCCTCGACCGGGACTCCGACGGCTTGTACCGGCTGCCGGAGATCTACCGTCACGCCCTCGGCTTCCGCACCCGCGGACGGGTGAGGGTCATCCGTCCCTGACCGGGCTCCGTCCTGCGGAGCGGGAGATGCCCGCCCGCCCCGCAGGGGCCGGTCAGAGCGTGCGGAGGGCGTTCAGCTGGTCGAGGAACCAGCGGGAGGGCGGGAGGGACGTCGCCGCGGCGGCGAGGCGCTTGGTGCGGTCCGCGCGGTCGGTGGGGGAGAGGGTCAGCGCCTCGTGGAGGGCGTCCGCCGTGCCGACGACGTCGTACGGGTTCACCGTGATCGCGTCGTCGCCCAGCTCCTCGTGCGCGCCCGCCTCGCGCGAGAGGACCAGCGCGCAGCCCGCGTCGGAGACGACGGGGACCTCCTTGGCGACGAGGTTCATGCCGTCGCGTACGGGGTTCACGAGCGCCACGTCCGCGAGGCGGTACGCGGCGAGGGAGCGGGCGAAGTCGTCCTCGACGTGCAGGATCACCGGGGTCCAGCCGTCGCGGCCGTACTCCGCGTTGATCTCGTCCGCGAGGCGGGAGACCTGGGCGGTGTAGTCGCGGTAGACGGCGAGGTCCTGCCGGGAGGGGTAGGCGAAGGCGAGGTGCACCACCCGTTCGTGCCATTCGGGGCGTTCGGCGAGCAGGTGCCGGTAGGCGAGGAGGCCGCGGACGATGTTCTTGGACAGCTCGGTGCGGTCGACGCGCACGATGGTCTTGCGGTCGGGGCCGATCTGGTCGCGCAGGGCGGCCATCCGGTCGGCGACGTCGGGGCGGCGCGAGCGCTCGCGGAGGAAGTCGGCGTCGGCGCCGAGGCCGTGCACGCCCAGTTCGGTGCGGTGGGGGCGGCCGTGTGCGGAGTGCTCGACGGTCGGGGGGAGGTCCTTGGCCCAGGTGGTCCGTACGTCCATGTCCCGCAGCGAGCGCGCGCAGCAGGACTGGAAGGCCTTCAGCCAGCGCCAGGTCAGGAAGCCGAGCCGGTCCGCGCCGAGCATGCCGAGCAGCAGTTCCTCGGCGATGTCGTCGGGGAGCATGGCGAAGTACTCGGTGGGCGCCCACGGGGTGTGGGAGAAGTGGCCGATGCGCAGGTCGGGCCGGAGTTCGCGGAGCATGCC
This sequence comes from Streptomyces ficellus, assembly GCF_009739905.1. Classification (NCBI taxonomy): domain Bacteria; kingdom Bacillati; phylum Actinomycetota; class Actinomycetes; order Kitasatosporales; family Streptomycetaceae; genus Streptomyces; species Streptomyces ficellus. The sequence goes on from NZ_CP034279.1 coordinate 3,992,194, forward strand.
GGGGACGAGGGCCAGGTGGTAGTCCTGGACGATGACGACGGCGCCGTCGCCCGCCTCCTCGGCGAGCGCCTCGGCGAAGGCGCGGTTGTAGAGGCGGTAGGACGCCCACTGCCGGCGGAATTCCGCGTCGAAGACGGGCTCCAGGGGCGTCTGGTAGAGCATGTGGTGCACGAACCAGAGCACCGAGTTCGCGATGCCGTTGTAGGCGTCGGCGTGCACGGCCGCGTCGATGTCGAGCATCTTCACGCCCGGCTCGGCCGCGGCGCCCTGCCGGACCGCCTGCCGGTCGCCGTCGCTGAGCGCGGCGCACACCCACAGGGCGCCCGCGTCGGGCCCGATCGCGGACAGTCCCGACACCAGCCCGCCCCCGCCGCGCCGGGCGTCGAACGTGCCGTCCGCACGGGGGGCGTAGCTGACGGGACCGCGGTTCGAGGCGACAAGAATCTGGGCTGCCATGGAGACGAACCTAGCCCGTTGCCCAAACGCTCAAACGTGCGCCGATCAGGCCACCCGGCGGCGGCGTGCGTACTCGGCCACTTCGGTCATGGGCGGGCGTTCCTCGCTGTCGACGTCGTGGGTGCGCGGTACGAAGCCGTGGTCGGCCCGGTCGAACTGGGTGAGCCGGGGCCGCACCAGGTGTCCGCGGGACAGCCGCACCTGTGCGGTCCGGTAGATCGCCGCGGCCATCCGGCCGAGTGCCCGTTCGTCCTGGTGCCGGTGTTTCCGGACGCCCACGTCGACCTGAGCGAGGGCGTCGAGGCCCACGGTGTGCAGGGCGTCCACGAGGAGGCCGAGTTCGACACCGTACCCGACGGGGAAGGGGAGCCGTTCCAGCAGGCTGCGGCGGGCCGCGTACTCGCCGCCGAGGGGCTGGACGAAGCCGGCGAGCTGCGGCCAGTGGAGGTTGAGCAGTGGCCGGGCCACCAGCTCGGTGACCCGTCCGCCGCGGCCGGGGGCGCCCGCGAGGGGGCGGTCGTACATGGCCTTGACGAAGTGGACGGACGGGTCGGTGAGGAGGGGGCCGACGATGCCGGTGACGAAGTCGGCCGAGAAGTCACGCAGGTCGGCGTCGACGAAGCAGACGATGTCGCCGCCGGTGACGAGGAGCGAGCGCCACAGGACCTCGCCCTTGCCGGGGAGGGCGGGTATGCGGGGCAGGATCGCGTCGCGGTGCACGACGCGCGCCCCGGCCGCGGCTGCCACCTCGGAGGTGCGGTCGGTGGACCCGGAGTCGATCACCACGAGTTCGTCGACGAGGGGGGCGGAGGCGGACATCAGGTCGCGGCGGATCACGGTGACGATCTCGCCGACGGTGGCCTCCTCGTTGAGCGCCGGCAGGACGACGCTGACGGTCGTGCCGCGCTTGGCCGCGAGCAGCCGGTCGAGCGGCCGGTCGGCCACGGACCAGGACCGCTGCTCCAGCCAGCGCTCCACCTCTTCCAGCACGTGATCTCCATCTCGCGTATCGGACGACCGTCTCAGGTGTCCGGGGGTTCGGTTACAGTCTTGAACAACGCGGATGACCGTCGCATGTCGGGTCCCCGCGAAAACAATCGAATACCGCTCATCCAGAGGGGCAGAGGGACACGGCCCGTTGAAGCCCCGGCAACCCTCCAGTCGGCACTCGCAACCACCATGCGCGGGGCCCCGGCTAGGGAAGGTGCCAAATCCGTCTCATGGCGAAGCGCGCCATGAGGAAGATGAGGAGAAAGGGCCTCGCCTCCATGGCTGTACAGACTGTCGCCACCGCCAAGAACGTCGACCTCGGGCCTGCTGCCGCCCTCTCCTGTCGCGAGTGCGGCGAGCGCTTCCCGCTCGGCCCGATCTTCGCCTGTGAGCTGTGTTTCGGGCCGCTGGAGATCGCCTACGACCTGCCGGTGGGTGACCCGGAAGCCCTGCGTAAGCGCATCGAGGCCGGTCCCGCCAACATCTGGCGGTACGCCCCTCTCCTGCCGGTGCCGGCCGACGTGGCGGACAAGCCGAACCTGAACCCGGGCTGGACCCAGCTGGTCCGCGCGGACAACCTGGCGCGCGAGCTGGGCGCGGAGCCGGGCAAGCTGTTCGTCAAGGACGACTCGGGCAATCCGACGCACTCGTTCAAGGACCGGGTCGTCGCCCAGGCGATCGAGGCCGCCCGCGCCTTCGGCTTCACCACGCTGTCCTGCTCCTCGACGGGCAACCTCGCGGGTGCCGTCGGCGCCGCCGCCGCGCGGGCCGGGTTCCGTTCGTGCGTGTTCATCCCGCACGACCTGGAGCAGGGCAAGGTCGTGATGGCCGCGGTCTACGGCGACGACCTGGTCGGTATCGAGGGCAACTACGACGACGTCAACCGCTTCTGCTCCGAGCTCATCGGCGACCCGCTGGGCGAGGGCTGGGGTTTCGTGAACGTCAACCTGCGGCCGTACTACGCGGAGGGTTCGAAGACCCTCGCGTACGAGATCTGCGAGCAGCTGGGGTGGGAGCTGCCCGACCAGCTGGTCATCCCGATCGCGTCCGGCTCGCAGCTGACCAAGATCGACAAGGGGCTGCAGGAGCTCGTCAGGCTGGGTCTGGTCGAGGACAAGCCGTACAAGATCTTCGGCGCGCAGGCGGAGGGCTGCTCCCCGGTGTCGGCGGCCTTCAAGGCGGGTCACGACGTCGTCCGGCCCCAGAAGCCGGACACGATCGCGAAGTCGCTCGCCATCGGCAACCCGGCGGACGGTCCGTACGTGCTGGACATCGCCCGCCGGACGGGTGGCGCGGTGGAGGACGTCGACGACGAGCGGGTCGTCGAGGCGATCAAGCTGCTGGCGCGTACGGAGGGCATCTTCGCCGAGACGGCGGGCGGTGTGACCGTGGGCGTGACGAAGAAGCTGTTCGAGGCGGGGGTGCTGGACCCGTCGCTGACCACGGTCGTGCTCAACACGGGTGACGGCCTGAAGACCCTCGACGCCGTCGCGCCGACCACCGGCCCGACCGCGACGATCCGCCCGAGCCTGGACGCGTTCCGCGACGCGGGCCTGGCCTGACCCGTACCGAGCCCGCACGAAAGGCAGCATCACGACATGAGCGTCAACGTCCGCATCCCCACGATCCTCCGTACGTACACCGGCGGGCAGGCCGAGGTGCCGGCGGAGGGGGCGACCCTCTCCGAGGTCATCGAGTCGCTGGAGAAGAACCACCCGGGCATCGCCGCCCGCGTCCTGGACGACCAGGGCAAGCTGCGCCGCTTCGTGAACGTGTACGTCAACGACGACGACGTGCGCTTCGAGGACGGTCTGGCGACGGCCACCCCGGACGGGGCGGGCGTGTCGATCATCCCGGCCGTCGCCGGCGGTTGCTGACCCACACCGCGTGACCGGTGTTGCCCCCTCCGCGAGAGAAGCGGAGGGGGCAATTCTGCATGGTTGAGCGCGGTAGAGTTGGGGAAGTCCCCGCCGCCGCCTGTGCCGCGCGCATATGAGAGATTGCGCGGCTGCGACAAGATGCAGTCAATGTGCCCCCGCGAATTGCGCCATTTTGAGCGCTTTGCCGGGCCCGACTTGCCCGGGATTCTGGCCTCTTCCGCCGCATTTTCCGTTCACGCGTGCTCGGATTTCTCGTCCGATTGACCTGTTGCAGACGGCAGTTGGGCAGATACATTCAGCGGCGGTCGACGCGTTCCGGCGCACGCTCCCTCCTGTCAAGGGGAGCGAGGTCTGACCCGGGTCCGCGAAGTGCGGTCCTGTGCAAGGGCCAGTAATAGGGGAGTTAGGCATGGCTCAGGGCACCGTCAAGTGGTTCAACGCGGAGAAGGGGTACGGCTTCATCGCGGTCGACGGTGGTGCGGATGTTTTCGTCCACTACAGCGCGATCCAGATGGACGGGTACCGCACCCTTGAAGAAGGTCAGCGGGTCGAGTTCGAGATCTCGCAGGGCCAGAAGGGTCCGCAGGCGGACATGGTCAAGCTCGCCGCCGGCTGAGAGCCGCGTCGCGATCGACCGACCAACGACTGTCGACATCGCTAGAGCCGAGGGGCTCGCGTTCCAGGGGACGCGGGCCCCTCGCGCGTGTCCGGGCACCTCGCCCGCTTCCGCACCCGGGCGGCGCTCCCGATCTGCGGGAGGCGCTTGCACTCGCAGGGGTCGAGTGCTAATCATTGGCGTTAGCACTCTGAAGGTGAGAGTGACAACGAAGGACCGGGTCGGTGAGGTCCGCAGGCCGGTGGGGCAAGGAACCACCTCAGGCCGGCAGACCGTCCGTCGCGGGCGCCAGCGCGGTCCGGAGCATCCACCCCAGTCCGGGAGGACCACTTCACATGGCCAAGATCATCGCGTTCGACGAGGAGGCACGGCGCGGCCTCGAGCGCGGCATGAACCAGCTCGCCGACGCCGTCAAGGTGACCCTGGGCCCCAAGGGTCGCAACGTCGTCCTCGAGAAGAAGTGGGGCGCCCCCACGATCACCAACGATGGTGTCTCCATCGCCAAGGAGATCGAGCTCGAGGACCCGTACGAGAAGATCGGCGCCGAGCTGGTCAAGGAAGTCGCCAAGAAGACGGACGACGTCGCCGGTGACGGTACGACCACCGCGACCGTCCTCGCCCAGGCGCTCGTCCGCGAGGGTCTGCGCAACGTCGCCGCCGGCGCCAACCCGATGGCCCTGAAGCGCGGCATCGAGACCGCCGTCGAGGCCGTCTCCGGTGCGCTGCTCGAGCAGGCGAAGGATGTCGAGACCAAGGAGCAGATCGCTTCCACGGCCTCCATCTCCGCCGCCGACACCCAGATCGGCGAGCTCATCGCCGAGGCCATGGACAAGGTCGGCAAGGAAGGCGTCATCACCGTCGAGGAGTCCCAGACCTTCGGTCTGGAGCTGGAGCTCACCGAGGGTATGCGCTTCGACAAGGGCTACATCTCGGCGTACTTCGCCACCGACATGGAGCGTATGGAGGCGTCGCTCGACGACCCGTACATCCTGATCGTCAACTCGAAGATCTCCTCGGTGAAGGACCTGCTCCCGCTGCTGGAGAAGGTCATGCAGTCGGGCAAGCCGCTGCTGATCATCGCCGAGGACGTCGAGGGCGAGGCCCTGTCGACCCTGGTCGTCAACAAGATCCGCGGCACGTTCAAGTCCGTCGCCGTCAAGGCCCCGGGCTTCGGCGACCGCCGCAAGGCCATGCTGAACGACATCGCCATCCTCACCGGTGGCCAGGTCATCTCCGAGGAGGTCGGCCTCAAGCTCGAGAACGCCGGCCTGGACCTGCTGGGCCGCGCCCGCAAGGTCGTCATCACCAAGGACGAGACCACGATCGTCGACGGTGCCGGTGACAGCGACCAGGTCGCCGGTCGCGTCAACCAGATCCGCGCCGAGATCGAGAACTCCGACTCGGACTACGACCGCGAGAAGCTCCAGGAGCGTCTGGCGAAGCTGGCCGGCGGCGTGGCCGTCATCAAGGCCGGTGCCGCCACCGAGGTCGAGCTCAAGGAGCGCAAGCACCGCATCGAGGACGCGGTGCGCAACGCCAAGGCCGCCGTCGAGGAGGGCATCGTCGCCGGTGGTGGCGTGGCCCTGCTCCAGGCGTCCAGCGTCTTCGAGAAGCTGGAGCTCGACGGCGACGAGGCCACCGGCGCCAACGCCGTCCGCCTCGCGCTGGAGGCCCCGCTCAAGCAGATCGCCGTCAACGGTGGTCTCGAGGGTGGCGTCATCGTCGAGAAGGTGCGCAACCTGCCCGTCGGCCACGGCCTGAACGCCGCGACCGGTGAGTACGTCGACATGATCGCCGAGGGCATCATCGACCCCGCCAAGGTGACCCGTTCCGCCCTGCAGAACGCGGCCTCCATCGCGGCGCTGTTCCTCACCACCGAGGCCGTCATCGCCGACAAGCCGGAGAAGGCCGCGGCCGGTGCTCCGGGCGGCATGCCGGGCGGTGACATGGACTTCTGATCCTGACGGATCGGACACGTCCTTTCGCTGACGAGGGCGGTACCCCACTCCCAGGGGGTGCCGCCCTCGGGCGTTTTCCCCACCACTCGTCACGCGGTCGGCGTGGTGACCCGGTCCAGCAGCGCGTCGATCCCGGCGGTCAGCTCGCCGTGGCCCCCCTGGCCGGCGAGGGCCGCCGCGCCCGCCCGCAGCCGGGGGAAGTCCTGGGCGGGCATGCGGTGCAGGCCCAGGCGGAACGCCGGGTCCGGCTCCTCCGGCGCGTCGACCATGGCGCGCAGCTCCACCAGCAGGTAGCCGAGCAGCCAGGCCGTGAAGGCGCGGTGCGCGGCCGTCGCGGTCGGCTCGTCGAGCCCGCCCTCGTGCAGCAGCCGCAGGATCCGCTCGTCGGCGCGCAGCACGGCGGCGGGGCGCCGGGCGAGGGGCACGCTCAGCATCCGGGTCGCCAGCAGCGGCACCACCTCGGGGTGGCGCAGCCCGACGGCGTAGGTGGCACGGGCGATGTGCCGGAGCCCGGCGCGCCAGGCGGGGCCGTCCTCCGGGGTGGGGCCGTCGTCCGGGGCGGGGTCCGGGTTCGCCCGCAGGTGCTCCTCCACCTCCTGGTACAGGGCCTCCACCATGCCGTCCAGCAGGGCGTCCTTGCCCGGCAGGTACCGGTACAGCGACATCGCCTCGACACCCAGCTCGGAGCCGAGGCGCCGCATGCTGAGGGCGGACAGCCCCTCCGCGTCGACCACACCGAGGGCGACCGCCAGCACCCGCTCCCGGGTCAGCCTCCCGTAGCGTCCCTTGTCGCTGGCGCGTCGCCCGGTCGTGTCCCCAGCAGGCACGGCACTCTCCGTTCCGTTCCGTCGAGTCGGCCCCCGGGACAGGTATGCCCGGGACGACGGGGCGCGGTGTCCTCCGTACGTGTACGTCGTAAACGGCCGCCGTATACGAGGTGCCTCCGCCTACTCCCTGGTAAGGTCTTGACGCTTGAACGGGCAAAGCCGACACTATACGCATACGGCGTAAACATACATCGAAGGGTCAGCCCGCATCTGGCACCTCGGTGAGCGGATGGCCCCCCTCCGGCGCACCTGGCCGTGCGCCTCCCCCCGCACCGCTTCCACGGAAACCCGGCACCGTCATGTATGGCTCACTCGCGTATACCGGCATCTCCTGGCCCCTCTATGCCCTCATCGGCGTCATCGCCGCCGTCGTCGGCAAGCTGCTGTACTGGTTCAGGGGCAAGTGATGGCCTCCACCGCCACCCTCACGCCGCAGGACCAGGCGGCGGCGCCCGGACCGCGCCCCCCGGCGAAGCGCCTGTCCGTCACCGCCCTGGTCCCGGCGCACAACGAGGAGGAGGGGCTCGGCGACACGCTGGAGTCCCTCCTCCACCAGACCGACCCCTTCGACGAGATCATCGTCGTCGACGACTGCTCCACCGACCGCACCGGGGACGTCGCCCGCTCCTACGGGGTCACCGTCGTCCGCCCCGAGCGCAACCGGGGCAGCAAGGCCAAGGCCCAGAACTACGGGCTGCCCCACGTCCGCACCGACCTCGTCCTGCCCGTGGACGCCGACACCCTCCTCGCCCCCGACTACGTCGAACTGGTCAAGGCGCCCTTCCAGGAGGAGAACGTGGCGATCGCCGCCGGCTGCGTCCAGACCCGGTTCGACGACACCGCGACCGAGCGCGGCCGGTGCATCGAGTACCTCTTCGGCTTCCACTTCCAGCGGCCGATCCAGAACGCCGCCAACAGCCCCGTCGTCTGCTCCGGTTGCTGCTCCGCCTTCCGCACCGACGAGCTGCGCCGCTTCGGCGGCTTCCCCGAGCGGACCATCGTCGAGGACATGGACTACACCTGGAGCAAGCAGATCGAAGGCCGCCGCGCGGTGTACGTCGGTGACGCCGTCGCCTGGGCGGCCGACCCCTCCGACCTCACCTACCTCCGCAAGCAGGTGTGGCGCTGGATGGCCGGCTTCTTCCAGAACGTCCGCATCCACAGCAAGGACATGGCCTTCCACAAGCCGCTGCTGCTGCTGTGGATCCTCATCGCCTGCTGGGACATCGTCACCGCACCGCTCTGGTACTTCATGCCCTTCTTCCTGATCTTCGTCCTCCACCAGGACGTCGGAACCACGATGATGTGGTGGCTGGGCTTCGAGATGGTGCTGATGTGGCTGCCGCTGATCTACGCGATAAGACGCCGACACCTGTCCTGGCTGCGCATCCTCCGCAACTTCCCGTTCGTGTACATGAACAAGGCAGTCAACGTCTTCTACGCCTGGAAGGCCCTCCTGGTCGAGCTGATCGGCGTCCCGCTGAAGCTCACGCAGGGCCTGGTCACCTACGAGAAGGGCCGCGCCTGAAGCGGCGGTCCGGCTCGCGGTCGTTTCAGTGTGCGTAGTCCTTGAGCTTCTCGGTGTCGAGGGTGATGCCGACGGGATCGGGGAGCGTGACGGTGTCGCCGTACTTGTAGGAGACGTGCTTCTGGTACGTCCCGTGTGAGGGTTCGCTGTACACCACGAGCGTGTCGGAATCACGGTCCACGAGGAGGTACACGGGGATGTCGGCCTCCGCGTATCCGATGCGCTTCTCGTTGTGGTCCCGGCGTTTCGCGTCGGAGTCGCGCAAGGTGACCTCGACCGTCAGCAGGACCCCATCCGGGTCCGCCCATTCGCCCACCTGTCCCACGAAGTGGTCGACGGGCACGAGTGCGCCATCGGCCTTGGCGTGACCCTGGCGGTAGGTATTGATCTTCAGCCCTTGCTCCGGGTACAGGGCCAAGTCGGGGCGCTGGTGCATGCACTGCCGGATCAGCCACATGATGATTGCCCCGTGGAGCTGGTCCGGCACGGGCTTGACCTCCAGCTTTCCGTTGATCAGTTCCAGCGTCACCGTTTCGGGAGCCCGACGGGACAGCTCTTCGAAGTCCTCGACTCCGATGGGGCCGTGCTTCACGTAGAGCCGCCCGTCGAGGAACTCCAGCTCCACGTTCTCCGGAGCATTGCGGGCCAGCTCCTCGAACTCCTCGACGGACATCTGCGGGCGCTGAGCGGTGCCAGGGGTCATGGTGGTGCCTCCTCCCCTACAGACTGCCCGGTTTCTCGTTCGGGTGGTCATGTGTGCATCCCTTCGGGCGGGCGGGTGTCCGCTCGCGGCGCGGTGCTTCAGTGGGCGAAGTCCTTGAGCTTCTCCGTGTCGAGCGTGATGCCGACCGGGTCGGGAAGCGTGACGGTGTCGCCGTACTTGTAGGAGACGTGCTTCTGGTACGTCCCGTGCGACGGTTCGCTGTGGACGGTCACGGTGTCGGAGCTGCGGTCGACCAGGAGGAACACGGGGATGCCCGTCTGGGCGTAGCCGATGCCTTTCTCCCTGCGGTCCCGGCTGTCGGTGTCGGAGTCGAACGACGTCACCTCCACGGTCATCAGGACGCCCGCCGCGTCCGCCCAGTCGCCGTGCCCCGCGAAGTACCCCACGGGTGCGAGCGCGCCATCGGGCCTGGCCCGTCCCTTCCGGTAGCTCTCGACCAGCAGACCCTGTTTCGGGTGGAGATCGAGCTCTGGCCGTTGCTGCATGCACTGCCGGATCAGCCACATGGTGATCTCTGCGTGGTCGCCGTCGGGCACGGGCTTGACCTTCAGCCTGCCGCCGATGAATTCGAGCGTGACGGTTTCCGGGGCGGCGCGGGCGAGTTCTTCGAAGTCCTCGACGGGCATCTGCGCGGGCTCGTCGCTGCCAGGGGTCATGCATGGCTCCTTTCGAGTCGGTGGGTCGCGGCGGCACGGGCCTGGGCGGCGCGGGCGCGGACCCGGTCGGGTGGCAGCGTCGTACGGGGCGGGGGTGGCGTCTCGCCCCGGCAGGCGGCGCACTCGCCGTCCAGGAGGGCCTCCGGGCGGGCCGGATCACCGCACGTCGTGCACTCCAGCACCCGGCGCGGCGGGCGGACCTGCCTGACCGGCTCGGGCGGGATCTTCGTCGTGAGCCGCGTACGGGCCAGGGCCATCGGGCGGTGCACCTGCGACGGCAGGCCCGCCGTCAGGGCGTGCAGGACGTGCCGCTCGTCGGCGCCGCGCTCGAACCACTCGGTGACCAGCGGCGCCAGCGCGGCGCACTCGGTGTCGGACAGCGCCATCATGGGCGCCTCGCGCCCCAGCGCGGCCAGCAGGATGAACGCGCGGGAACGCGTCCGTCGCGGTGGCCGGTCCTCGGGCACGTCCCCCCGCTGGAACGCCGCCCACCAGTCGTCGTCCCGCGCGGTCCGCGACCACCAGGTGCGTGTCACCCAGTGCTCGGTGCCGGACGCCGAGACCACCTGCTCCCGGCCCCGCCGCAGATGGCCGGCGCGGACGAGGTGGTTCAGGGCAGTGCGGACGGCGCACTGGCCGTACAGCGGCAGCACCTTCGCGAGCGTCTTGCACGAGATGTCCGCGCCGTCCGTCAACCTGTCGATGTACCCGGCGATACTCCGCTCGCGCGGCGGCAGATGCGCGAAGTCGCTGGCCGCAGGCGGCTTCTGGCCGGGAGCGGAACGCTTGCCGTATCCGGGCTTGGCGAGGGGGTGCGAGACAGCACTAAACTGGGCGTCAGCCATGGATCGAGCCTCGATCGATCTCGTTGGTGAGGCCCCCGCAGGTGTTCGCGCACCTAGCGGGGGCTGTTTCGTCTATCGGGACGCTAGAGCCTCATCACCGTACGTGGCAAATGCGATGCGCATAGTCATACTGGCGACAACTCGCCGGGTGGGTGGGCGGGTTGTCGACCAGACCCTTAAGTACCAATCCTTGTTAAGAGCGCTCGGCTCTCGGAGCTCACGTCCCGGGCCGAGCGCGTCGCGCCTATCGCTTGAGGTCCCTCATGAACGCGGACCAGGCAGCGGCCCGGAACACGAGCTTCGGGCCGGTGGGGTTCTTGGAGTCACGGACGGGGATGAGGTCCGGGTGCCCGTCTGCGACTTCGAGGCAGTTGCCGCCGCTTCCGTCGCTGTACGTGGACTTGCGCCACTCAATGATCTCGATCTTCATGGGCGTCATCCTCCGCCACTGCTTCGATCAGAGCCAGGGAATCGTTGGGTGGCAGTGCGCTGGCCACGAGCAGATCGTAGGACAGTTCGTAGTGTTTGACGGTGGCTGGGTCGTCATGCAGTTGTCCTGTGCCCGGGCCCTCGAAGTATGCGACCGGTGGTGCGTCCTTGAAGTCCATCAACTTCAGTGCGCCGCCCATGGAGGAGTGCGCGCCGGCCGCGAACGGCAGCACCTGCACGATCACTCGATGCGCGCGGCCCAACACGGCGACGTGTTGCAACGCCTCCGCCATGACCGCCGGGCCACCGACCCGGCGCCGTAGGACGGCCTCGTCGAGAACCGCCCACAACAGGGGCGTCGTTGGATCGTCCAGGATGTGCCCTCGTGCCAGGCGGGCCTCGACCAGGCCGTCGATGACGTCCTCCGTCGCGGTGGGCTGGTACGCGCGGAAGACCTCCCGCGCGTACCGCTCCGTCTGCAACACGCCCGGGATCAACAGCGGCGCGTACTCCTTGATCGTCGTCGCGACCGCTTCCGACTCCGCCGCTTCCGCGAAGTGATCGGGGTACCGCGACCTGTTCGCGGCCGCGCAGTTCCGCTGGAAGAACCCGTTCGTGCCCAGTATCTCGTCGATCTGTGCCGCGAAGTCCGGCTGCATCCGGCGCGTACCGGCCTCCAACTGGCCGATGAACGAGCCGCTCACGAAGAGTTTCAGGCCCAGCGCGTCCTGGCTGAGTCCGGCGTTTTCGCGGGCGTGGCGCAGTTCGGCGCCGAGCAGTGCCCTGGGTGAGGAAGACGGGTCGAGATCCTTCGGACCGGGCATGTGTCAACTCCCGTTAGCACAGATGGGGTTGTTGGGCCGCCTTTGTGTTCAGACTAGCCGCGAATCGACCACGCTGTGTACAGAACCCGAACACTCAGCGTGGAGGTGCCCGGTCATGGTGATGCGATCCGTGGAGCAAGTGGTGGACCAGCTGCGGGACGAGCTCGGCAGGGTGGGCGTGACCCTTCCGTCCCTGCGGGTCGATCCGGTCACCGCCGCGAGCGAGGTGCCGTATCCGCTGGTGGAGCTGGGGCGTTGCAACATGGACACCGCCATGCGGCTGGTCGCCGTGCTGCGCGAGGCGGGGCGATGAGCGGGCCCGAGTACCTGATTGACGGCCGGGACGGGCGGATCGGCGAAGTGATGGGCCGGGAGGGCGGCTATGTGCAGCTACGGCCGCTGGGAGGCGGCCGGGAGTGGGACTGTCCGCCCGAGGCGCTGACGCCCGTCCCGCCGGGCGACGTGCTGCGGGCACGCGTTCGAGAGTTGAACCAGCGGTGGCGTCTGCGGTGAACTCGTTCACGCTGCCCGACGGTCGATGAACGTCACTTCTTCGCGGTCGCCGCCCAGGGCGATGTTCAGCGTGGCGTCCAGGGCCTGGGCCAGGCGTCGAAGCAGGGGGAGGGTCGGTACCGTGTCGGCCCCTTCGATGCGCGAGATCTTCGCCTGGGTCAGCCCGGCGCGCTCGGCGACCTCGGACTGGGACAGTGCGAGTGCCTGGCGGCGGTCGTAGACGGCTTTGGCGAAGGCCATGGCCAACCGGATCTCGGCGTATTCGGACGCGGCTTCCTCGGACTCGACGTGTCCCTCGCTCACCGCCCTGTCTCGGCCGAGCTTCCAGCGTGTGTGATTCATCGTGCTCATCCCCTCTTGTCGCGGCTGTAGATCGTGTGGGCAGGCCCGTGATGCTCCGAGCACTCCTTGCGGGCGGTCACGGCTCGATCCACTTGGGCGTCCTCGCGCATGCGGGTTTTCCGGAAGACGGTCAGGAGCACGATGCGCTGACCGGGAGCGAACCAGTAGGTGATGCGGGTGTCCTCGCCGGTAACCCGGCGTACTCCTCCACCTTGCGGTACTGCTTGCCGGGTAGAAGTGCCAGCCACTCGTGCACCTCCGGCTCAAGCTCAATCGTGAGCAGCTCGTCCATGCTCCGGACCGTAGTATGTCGTCAACGACATACTACGGTTCTCGTGCAGTTGTTGCCCGTCCGAGTGACGCCGCTGCTTCTCATGCGACTCTCACCGGCTCCTCAACCCCCCATCACGCCGCGTCCATAGCTTTCGCGGCATGTTCTTCACCTACCTGCGGCGTGAGTTGCGCCGTCGACGGAGGGCGGCGCTGGTCGTCGCCTCGGGGCTGGGCCTCGGAATCGCGCTCGTCATCGTCGTCAGTTCGGTCACGGCCGGGATGGGCCGGGCTCAGGACCGGGTGCTGGAGTCGCTGTACGGGCTGGGGACCGACATGACGGTCACCAAGGCCGCGTCGCCGCCCGGCGAGGGCGAGACGGTGCGGCGGCCGAGGTTCGAGTTCGACGCGAAGGGCGACGGCGGCGGACAGAGTCAGGACGTCGTCATGGTGCAGGGGTTCGAGACGCTCCCCGCCTCGACCGTCGCGAAGGTCGGCGCCCAGGACGGGGTCGCCGATGCCGTCGGCGGGCTGAGCGCCCGGGTGATGAAGGTCGACGGGCGGTTCGGGCCCGGCGAGGCCCGGCCGGGGAAGCCCGTCCAGGGCGGCGGGGCGGACTTCGGGGTCGACTCGTACTCCGTGTACGGGACGGACGTCGCCCACCAGGAACTCGGGCCGCTGACCACGTCGAGGATCACGTCCGGGCGTACGTTCAGGGCGGCCGAGACGTCCGCCGCGGTGGCCGTCGTCGACAGCGCGTACGCCAAGGAGCAGGGGCTGGCGGTCGGCGGGAAGCTGACCGTCTCCGGCACCGCGTACACGGTCGTCGGTGTGGCGACCGCCGAGAGCGGGGACGCCGCCGCCGACGTCTACCTGCCGCTCGCCCGGGCGCAGGCCCTCGCCGACGCGAAGGACGAGGTCACGACCGTCTACGTCCGGGTGACCGACTCCCAGCGGATCGCCGGGGTCGAGGCGGCCATCGCCAGGAACGTGCCCGGCACCACCGTCACCACGTCCGCCGACCTCGCCGACACGGTCTCCGGGTCCCTGTCGACCGCGTCCGGGCTGGCGGCGGGGGTGGGCACGTGGCTGTCGGTCGTCGTGCTGGGCGCGGCGTTCGTCGTGTCGGGGCTGCTGACGTCGTCGGCCGTCGGCCGGCGGGTGCGGGAGTTCGGCACGCTCAAGGCGCTGGGGTGGAGGAGCGGGCGGGTCACCCGGCAGGTGGTCGGCGAGTCGCTGGTGCACGGGCTGATCGGCGGGGTGCTGGGGATCGGCGTGGGGCTGGCCGGGGCGTGGGCGGTCACGGCGTTCGGGCCGACGCTCACGGCCGAGCTGGGCGGCGCCCCCGGTGGCGGGGCCCGGCAGGTCGTCGGCGGGCCAGGCGGTGGTGGCGGGCCGGTGCGCGACGCCGCGTCCCGTGCCGTGGACGTGGCGCTCACCGCGCCCGTGTCCCTCATGACCATCGCGCTCGCCGTGGGCCTCGCCGTCGCGGGCGGTCTCGTCGCGGGCGGCTTCGGCGGCTGGCGGGCGTCGCGGCTGCGCCCTGCGGACGCGCTGCGCCGCGTCGCCTGACCGCCGATCCCCTTCACGTACGACTGGAGTTGACAGCACATGTACCAGCTCAGTGGCGTCACCAAGCGCTACCGGCGAGGCAAGGACACCGTCCGGGCCCTGGACGGGGTGGACCTGATCATCGAGGACGGCGGGCGACTGGTGATCCAGGGCCCGACCGGCGGCGGCAAGTCGACGCTGTTGCAGATGTTGGGCGGCCTGGACCGGCCCTCGGAAGGGCGTGTGCTGCTGGACGGCACCGACCTGGCCACGCTGCCGGAGGCGCGGCTCACGCGCGTGCGGGCGGAGAAGATCGGGTTCGTGTTCCAGGGGTTCAACCTGGTGCCGACGCTCACCGCGCAGGAGAACGTGGAGACGGCGCTCGCGCCGCTCGGGCTGCGGGCCGCCGAGCGGCGCGAGCGGGCGGCGGAGGCGCTGGTGTCGGTGGGGCTAGGCGAGCGGCGCGGGCACGTGCCGGGGGAGTTGTCGGGCGGTCAGCAGCAGCGGGTGGCGGTCGCGCGGGCGCTGGTGAAGCGGCCGGCAGTGCTGCTGGCGGACGAGCCGACCGGGAACCTGGACGAGTCGACGCGCGACGAGATCATGGACCTGCTGGAGGGGCTGTGGGAGGAGAACGGGCTGACGTTCGTGATGGTCACCCATGACACGGCGCTGGCGCGGCGCGCGCCCAGGATCGCGACGATCCGCCAGGGACGGGTGACGATCAAGGAGCGGGTGGTGGGCTGACCGGATCGGCCGTACGCCCCGGGCCGACCGGATCAACCGGGCGCCCGGGGCCGACGAGTTCGGCCTTGTCCCCCGTGCCCCCCTCACCCCCCTGGCCCCCCGGGCCGACCGCGTCGAGCAGTGGTTTGCCGATGCCGAAGAGGTACGTGGCGGCGAACCCGGCCGCGTACCCCGTCAGGAGCCCGCCCGCGTAGACGGCGACCGTGGTCAGGGACAGGCCCCGGTCGCCGGCCAGCAGGGGGAACAGCGCCCAGCCGGACGGGCCGATCGCCGTGGAGCCGACGGTGTGGCCGAGCATGGTGAACAGTCCGACGAACCCGCCGCCGAACGCGCCGCCCACGCACGCGGTGACGAACGGCCGGCCGAGCGGCAGGGACACCCCGTAGATGAGCGGTTCGCCCACGCCGAGGAGCCCGGCGGGCAGCGCGGACCTGATGGTGCGGCGCAGGTCGGTGCGGTGGCGGAGGCGTACGTAGACGGCGGCGGCCGCGCCGACCTGGCCCGCGCCGGCCATCGCGAGGATGGGCAGGAGCACGGTGTGGCCCTGCTGCTCGATGAGGGTGGTGTGGATGGGGATCAGGGCCTGGTGCAGCCCGAGCATCACGAGCGGCAGGAACAGCCCGCCCAGCACGAACCCGGCGACCGCCCCGGCGTGGGCGAGGAGCCAGTCGGCGGCCACGCCGATGGCGGTCGACACGGCTCCGGCGACGAACATCAGCCCGTACACGGTGACCAGGCCCGCCACCAGCACGGTGAGCGTGGGGGTGACCAGCACGTCCAGCGCCTCCGGCACGCGGCGGCGGCACCACTTCTCGACCAGGACGGCGAGCGCGGCGGCGGCCAGGGCGCCGAGGACGCCGCCCTGCCCGGGGGCGAGTTCCCGGCCGAAGGCCTCGACCTCGGCGACGCCCGCGAACACGATGATCGCGGCGACGGCCCCGCCGAGGACCGGCGTACCGCCGAACTCCTTGGCCGTGTTGATGCCGACGAACACGGCGATCAGCGCCATGAAGCCGGAGGCGATGGCGGCGAGCGCGGGGGTCAGGGCGGGCAGCCAGTGCAGGTTGAGGAGCAGGCCATTGATCCCGGCGATGATGCCGCAGCCGATGAGGGCGGGGATGAGCGGTACGAAGATGTTCGCGACGCGGCGCAGGAGGAGCTTGCCGGGGGTGGCGTTCCGGCTCTTCTGGGCGTCCTTGATCGCGGCGCCCCGGGCCTGGAGGAGCAGGGCTTCGAACTCGGGGGTGACGCGGGCGACGGTGCCGGGGCCGAGGACGATCTGGTAGGTCGCCCCGTCCTCGACGACGCCGAGGACGGCGGGGTGCGCGGCGAGCGCCTCGTCCTGGACGAGGGTGCGGTCGTTGAGGCCCAGGCGGAGGCGGGTCATGCAGTGGGCGACGGAGGTGACGTTCGCGGCGCCGCCGACGAGGGGGAGGAGGTCGCCGGCCAGTTCGCGGTGCGTGTCGAGCGGGGGCATGGCGCGGATGCTGCCAGGGGGCGGGCGTTCGCGGGCGGGTGCGCGCCGGTGGGCGCGCCGGGCCCCGCCTTATTGGTCGAGTGGGCTATTGGTCGAGTGCCGCGCGCAGGTGGCCGTCCGTCTTGGCGAGGAGCTGGGCCGCCGTGCCGGCGTCGACACCGGCGAGCAGGGTGAGGATCGCGGGCTTGACCTCGCCGTCGGTGGCGGTGAGGGCGGCTTCGATGTCGGGGTCGGAGGCGCCGGTGGCCAGGGCGACGATCCGGCGGGAACGGGCGCGGAGCTTCTCGTTGGAGGCGCGGACGTCGACCATGAGGTTCCCGTAGGTCTTGCCGAGCCGGATCATCGTGATGGTCGAGATCATGTTGAGGACGAGCTTCTGCGCGGTGCCGGCCTTGAGGCGGGTGGAGCCGGTGAGCAGCTCCGGGCCGACGACGACCTCGATGCCGTGTTCGGCTGCGGCGGCGAGGGCGCTGCCCGCGTTGCAGGACAGACCGATCGTCAGCGCCCCGCGCGTACGGGCGTGTTCGACGGCGCCGACGGCGTAGGGGGTGCGGCCGGAGGCGGAGACGCCGACGACGGTGTCCTCGGCGGTCAGGCCGAGGCGGTCCAGGTCGGCGGCGGCCAGCTCCGGGGAGTCCTCGGCGCCCTCGACGGCCTCCAGCAGGGCGGTGGGTCCGCCCGCGATGAGGCCGGTGACCTGTGCGGGGGCGGTGTTGAAGGTGGGCGGGCACTCGCTGGCGTCCAGGACGCCGAGCCGCCCGGCCGTGCCGGCGCCCGCGTAGACGAGCCGGCCGCCGCGCGCCATACGGGTGGCGGTCGCGTCGATGGCGGCGGCGATACGGGGCAGTTCGGCGGCGACGGCGGACGGGACCGACTGGTCCTCGGCGTTCATGAGGCGGGCGATCTCGGCGGTCGGGAGGCGGTCGATGTCCGCGAGCTCGGGGCGGAAGGCTTCCGTGGTGAGGGCGGACAGCTCGGAGGGCTTCATGCGGGCGTGCTCTTTCGGCCGGTCAGCGGGTGCGGGGTGAGTGGCGGTGCGCGAGGGCCTCGTACGACGCGGAGAGCGCGGGGGCGGCCGTTTCGTACGTGCGCTGCGTGACGCCGGTGAACAGGCAGTCGACGACGAGGAGCTGGCTGGTGCGGGAGGACATGGCGGCGGGGCGCAGTTCGCTCTCGCGGGCCGTGGAGGTGGTGAGTATGTGGTCGGCGTACTGGGAGACGGGGCCGTCGGGGCGGCCGGTGATGGCGACGGTGGTGGCGCCCCGGTCGAAGGCGACGCGGAGCGGTTCTATGACGTCGCCGGTGGAGCCGGAGTGGGTGATGGCGATGGCGACGTCGCCGGAGCGGAGCTGGACGGCGTTGGTGACGGCGAGGTGGGGGTCGCTGTGGGCGTGGGCGATCAGCCCGATGCGCAGCAGCTTCTGGGCGAGGTCCTGGGCGACGAGTCCGGAGGCGCCGACGCCGTAGATGTCGGTGCGGCGGGCGGAGGCCAGGGCGGTGACGGCGGCGCCGAGCTGGACGGTGTCGAGGCCGGCGGCGGTGTCGGCGAGGGTCTGCTGCTCGTCGTGGGCGAGTTTGGCGACGACGTCGGCTATCGGGTCGTCGACGGCGATGTCGGCGGTGACGGACGGCGCCCGGCCGGACTGCTGCTGGGCGGCGAGCCCGGCGAGGGCGAGGCGCAGGTCGCGGTAGCCGGGGTAGCCGAGGAGGCGGGCGGTGCGGACGACGGTCGCCTCGCTGGTGCCGGTGAGTTCGGCGAGGCCGGTGACCGTGAGAGCGGCGCAGCCGGCGGGGTCACCGGCGACGGCTTCGGCGACGCGCTGCATGGAGCGGGTCATGGACGGCGCGAGGGTGCGGACCTTGGCGGCGAGGGCGGCCGGTGCGGGGGCGGCGGGGGCGGCCACCCCGCCCGGTCTGCCCCGGCCGTCGCTGAAAATTTCCTTCACATCGTTGCTCACCTCTGAAAAATATTTCCAGCCCGGAGGGTCGTCAACCCCTCCGGACCTGGGGCGACAATGGCTCCATGGACGCCGTGGACCCCCTGGAGCAGGCCCTGCACGCCGCACGCGCCTTGGTGATCGCCGACCTCGTGGCGCGGAACGTCGCCGAGGCGGAGGTCGTCTCGCTCGTCGAGGACGCGGTGACGCACCGCCGATGGTGGGTCGAGCAGTGGCCGGAAGGCGTCGAGTACGTCGCCGGGCTCGTCGCCCAGGACGTCCAGGACGCGCTGCTGGAGCGGTACGGCCGGTGGCCGCTGTGCCCGGTGTGCGGCTCGGGCGACCCGCACGCGCTGGACGTCGAGCCGGAGCTGGGCCCGGACCCGCACTGGGTGTGCGGCAAGGCGGGCGTGGTCGTGGCGCGGGTCGGCGGCCTCACGTGACGGTCTACATCGACCCGCCGGACTGGCCGGGCCACGGCCGCATGTGGTCCCACATGGTCAGCGACACGTCCTACGACGAGCTCCACGCCTTCGCCGCCCGGATCGGCGCCCCGCCCCGCGCCTTCGACCGCGACCACTACGACGTCCCCTCCGAGCGGTACGCGGACGCGGTGGCGGCGGGCGCCGTGGAGGTGGGCTCCAAGGAACTCGTACGCCGGCTCACGCAGGCCGGTCTGCGGCGGCCGAAGCGGCGGGCGTCTCCCTGACCGCCGCCCCGGCGTCCGACCGGGTCACCACGCGGGACGCCGACGAGGTGTGCAGGCGCAGGGCCACGGCCGCCGCCGCGAGGCCCAGGACCGTCATCGCGGCGCCCGCCCAGGCGGTCGCCGGGTAGCCGAGGCCCGCGTCGATGACGGTGCCGCCGAGCCACGGGCCGCCGGTGTTGCCGAGGTTGAACGCGGCCGTCGTCGTGGCGCCCGCGAGGGTGGGGGCCGCACCGGCGACGTTGAACATGCGGGCGTTCAGCGCCGGGGCGGTGAAGAACGCCGAGACGCCGAGCAGGAACGCGAGGACGATCGTGACGACCGGGCTGGACGCGAACACCGCCAGCGCCACGAGGAACACCGTGGACGCGGTGATGCCGCTGAGCAGCACGCCGAACAGGTGGGCGTCGGCGACCCGGCCGCCGACGGTCGTACCGACGAGCGCGCCGATGCCGAACAGGGCCAGCACGGTCGGCACCCAGCCGGAGTCGAGGCCCGACACGTCGGTGAGGAGCGGCGCCAGGTAGGAGAACGTGCAGAACACGCCGCCCGCCGCGAGCGCGGTGACGACGACCGCGAGCCACACCTGCCGGTCGCGGTAGATCGTCAGCTCGCGCCGCAGCCGCGGCTTCTCGGCGGGCAGCGGGATGCGCGGGATGAGGGTCACCACGCCCACCAGGGCGATCGCCGAGGCGGCGCCGACCGCCCAGAACGCGGACCGCCAGCCCAGGTGCTCGCCCAGGAACGCGCCGGCCGGCACGCCCAGGACGTTCGCGATGGACAGGCCGCCGATCATCACGGCCATCGCACGGGCGCGGGAGCCGACCGGGACCATCGCGATCGCGACGGCCGCGCCCACCGCCCAGAACCCGGCGCACGCCAGGGCACTGACCACGCGGGACGCGAAGAGGATCCCGTACGAGGGCGCCAGCGCGCCCACGAGCTGCCCGACGCCGAACGTGCTGATCAGCGCGATGAGCGTGATCTTGCGCGGGAGTCGCAGCGTGGCGACCGCGAGGAGCGGCGCGCCGATCACCATGCCGACGGCGAACGCGGATATCAGCAGCCCCGCCTGCGGGATCGACACGTTCATGTCGTCGGCGATCGGCGGCAGCAGACCGGACAGCATGAACTCGCTCGTGCCGAGCGCGAAGACGGACAGGCCGAGGATGTAGACGGCCAGGGGCATACGGGTGCGTTCGGCGTTGGGCGGCATGCCAGGGGTCAACGCCTCCGTCAGGGCTTACATTCCCGACGATTCCAGCAGCTTCAGCTCCGTCGTCAGGTTCTGCCGGGCCTTCTCCTCCCAGGCGCGGGCGCCGTGCGGCGTACGGAAGAGGCACGGCAGCCCGAGCAGCTGCCGCAGCACCGCCGCGCGCCCCTCGCGGAACGCGTCGTCCGGCACGAACCCGTACTCCTCCCGTACGGCGGCGGCGTAGGCGGCGTACGCGTCGGGCGCGGCGGCCAGGACCGCGAGGTCCGCGTCGCACAGCACCTCGCCGTTGCGGTCGCCGTCCGCCGGGTCATGGGTGACGGTGAGCCGGACCAGCCGGGCGACCTCCGCCGTGGCCGCCTCGCCGAGACCCAGCTCGGGCAGGGCCCGCTCGGCGAGCCGTGCGCTGCGGTCCTCGTTGGTGGACCGGTCGGGCAGGTAGACCGCGTCGTGGAACCAGGCGGCGAGGCGTACGAGGTCGGCGTCGTCGGCGTGGTCCGCGAGCTCGTCGACCCGGTCGAGGACCGCGAGGAGGTGATCGGTGGTGTGGTACCGCCGCTGCGGTTCGGCCCAGCGGGCGAGGAGGTCGTCGGCGTAGCGGTCCGCGTGGGGCGCGCCCCGCACGGCCGCCGACCACCGGCGGCGGAGGTCGTCGTGGGCGGGGAGGGGCTCCATGGGTGCCATTGTGCCGCGCCACCGCCACGCACGGGCCCGCACCCGGCGACGTACCCGGGGCGGGGCCGTGCAGGGTCGCCCCCGCAGGGGTTGGCGGCGCAGGCGCGGCTCCCTCACGCGTAACCGAAGGCCGCCGGCCCCGAGGAGGCGAGCCCGGAGGGGCCACGCCCCCACCCCACCGGGGGTCACCGCACCCAAGGCACCGCACCGGAGCGAACCGGGAACGGGCACCGCCCCGGTCCCGTTGTGCCCACCCGTCCCGCCCTGCGGGACGATTGCCCACAACGGGAGGGAGCCGCCCTGCGGGGCGGATGCCCACAACGGTAGCGTCAGGCGGGGGCGTCCAGGGTGGTGCGCCAGGTGTGGACGGCGGTGGGGGAGACGGGGGCGGTCCAGCCGGCGGGGCGGGCGGCGCCGCCGATGTGGAACGCGGTGACGCCCGCTGCGAGGAGCGGCGGGACGTGTTCCAGCCGCAGACCGCCGCCGACCAGGAGCCGCGGCTCGTAGCCGGGCTCACCGCGCTCGGCGGCGGCGGCTTCGGCGAGCAGGGTCGGCAGGCCCTCGTCGACCCCGGCGGCCGAGCCCGCCGTGAGGTAGGTGTCCAGGCCCGGCAGGTCCGCGAGCTGCTTGCGGGCCGCGTCCCGGTCGGCGGCCCGGTCGAGCGCGCGGTGGAACGTCCAGCGGCAGCCCTCCAGCTCGGCGACCAGTCGTTCGACGGCGACGAGGTCCACGTGGTCCTCGGGGTCGAGGAAGCCGAGGACGAACTCGTCGGCGCCCTCCTCGCGCATGCCTCGCGCGACACGTACGAGCGCGTCGATGTCGTCCGCGGCGAACCCGTCGGTCAGTCGGAGCATCACGCGCAGCGGGATGTCGACGGCGGCGCGGATCCGTCCGTAGGTCTCGCGGGACGGGGTGAGCCCGTCCGCGGCCATGTCGGTGACGAGTTCGAGGCGGTCCGCTCCTCCGGCCTGCGCGGCGATCGCGTCCTCCGCGTCGAGGGCGATCACCTCCAGGACTGCACGGTTGCTCACTGCCGACTCCCATCGCTACAGGTCTAGTCCAATAGCAGCCTAGTGGGCCTGCACCGCGAAGGCAGTCGAACGCGCCTCCCGAACTTGCGCCGGGTACCCCCCAGGGGTATACATGAGGCCAAGGGAACGGCATACCCTGTCGGGGTATCGACGGCGAGGAGCGGCACTCATGAGCACCCCCACCACCACGACCCCCGGCCCCACGGCCGAGGTGGAACTCGCCATCGGCGGCATGACCTGCGCCTCCTGCGCGGCCCGGGTCGAGAAGAAGCTCAACCGCATGGAGGGGGTGACCGCGACCGTCAACTACGCCACCGAGAAGGCGAAGGTCACCTACGCCGAGGGGGTCGAGGTCGCCGACCTGGTCGCCACCGTCGAGGCCACCGGTTACACCGCCGAACCACCGGCCCCGCCAGCACCCCCCGGCCCCGCGCGGGCCACGACCACCGCACCCCCCGAGGAGCGGCAGCCCGACGAGCTGGCGCCCCTGCGGCAGCGGCTGCTCACGGCTGTCGTGCTGTCCGTACCCGTGATCGCGATGGCGATGGTCCCGGCCCTCCAGATCGCGTACTGGCAGTGGCTCTCCCTCACCCTCGCCGCGCCGGTCGTGACCTACGCCGCCTGGCCCTTCCACCGTGCCGCGTGGACCAACGCGCGCCACGGCGCCGCGACCATGGACACGCTGATCTCGGTGGGCACCTCGGCGGCGTTCCTGTGGTCGGTGTGGGCCCTGTTCTTCGGCACGGCCGGCATGCCCGGCATGACCCATCCCTTCGAGCTGACCATCTCCCGCAGTGACGGCGCCGGGAACATCTACCTGGAGGCCGCCGCCGGTGTCACCGCGTTCATCCTGGCGGGCCGCTACTTCGAGGCCCGCTCCAAGCGCCGGGCGGGCGCGGCGCTGAGGGCGCTGCTGGAGCTGGGCGCCAAGGACGTCACCGTCCTGCGCGACGGACGCGAGACCCTCGTCCCGGTGGGCGACCTGCGCGTGGGTGACCGTTTCCTCGTCCGGCCGGGCGAGAAGATCGCCACCGACGGCACGGTCGTCGAAGGCACCTCCGCCGTGGACGCGTCCATGCTCACGGGCGAGTCCGTCCCCGTGGAGGTGGGCGTCGGCGACACCGTGACCGGCGCCACGCTCAACGCCGGCGGGCGGCTGGTCGTCGAGGCCACCCGCGTCGGCGCCGACACCCAGCTGGCCCGGATGGCCAGGCTGGTGGAGGACGCCCAGAACGGCAAGGCCGCCGCCCAGCGCCTCGCCGACAGGATCTCCGCCGTCTTCGTCCCCGTCGTCATCGTCCTGGCGCTCGCCACGCTCGGCGTCTGGCTCCTGAGCGGCTCCGGGCTCACCGCCGCGTTCACCGCCGCCGTCGCCGTACTGATCATCGCCTGCCCGTGCGCCCTCGGTCTGGCCACCCCGACCGCCCTGATGGTCGGCACCGGGCGCGGCGCCCAGCTCGGCATCCTCATCAAGGGGCCGGAGGTCCTGGAGACCACCCGCCGGGTCGACACCGTCGTCCTGGACAAGACCGGCACCGTCACCACCGGCCGGATGACCCTCCTCGCGGTCCACACCGCCGAAGGCACCGGCGAGGACGACGTCCTGCGCCTGGCGGGCGCCCTGGAGAACGCCTCCGAGCACCCCGTCGCCCGCGCGGTCGCCACCGGCGCCGCCGAGCGCGTCGGCACGCTCCCCGCCCCCGAGGACTTCAGCAGCCTCGCCGGCCTCGGCGTCCAGGGCGTGGTGGACGGCCACGCGGTCCTCGTCGGCCGCGAGAAGCTGCTGTCCGACCGGGCGATGGAACTGCCCGAGCCGCTCAGGGCCGCCAAGGAGAAGGCCGAGTCGGCGGGCCGTACCGCCATCGCGGTCGCCTGGGACGGCGAGGCCCGCGCGGTCCTGGAGGTCGCCGACGCGGTCAAGGACACCAGCGCCGAGGCGATCGGGCGTCTCCGGGGCCTCGGGCTCACCCCGATCCTCCTCACCGGCGACAACCGGGCCGTCGCCGAGGCCGTCGCCGCCGAGGTCGGCATCGACGAGGTGTACGCGGAGGTCATGCCCGAGGACAAGGTGGACGTGGTGAAGCGCCTCCAGGCGGAGGGCCGGTCGGTCGCCATGGTCGGCGACGGGGTCAACGACGCGGCCGCCCTCGCCCAGGCCGACCTGGGACTCGCCATGGGCACCGGTACGGACGTCGCCATCGAGGCGGGTGACCTCACGCTCGTACGCGGCGACCTGCGCGCCGCCGCCGACGCGATCCGCCTCTCGCGCCGCACCCTCGCCACGATCAAGGGCAACCTGTTCTGGGCTTTCGCCTACAACGTGGCCGCGCTGCCGCTCGCCGCGGCGGGACTGCTGAACCCCATGATCGCGGGCGCGGCCATGGCGTTCTCGTCGGTGTTCGTGGTGGGCAACAGCCTGCGGCTGCGGACCTTCAAGCCCGCGGCGTGACGTCCCCGGGGGCGCCGCCCCCGGGGCCCCCGGAAGCCCCCCGGATGCCTCCGGATGCCCCCGGGCCGACGGCTACCGCCGGTGGTCCGGGGCGGGCGCCGGGGCCTCCGGCCGGGGGCGCTCGGACTCTCGCTCCGCTCGTCTTACGTCCGAGCACCCCCCGCCTGCGACCCCGTCACCCTCACGCCGGCGAAACCACCGGCACACTCCCCGCGTCAGTCCAACTGCGACGGCAGCGGGGCCGCGTGGACGACCGTGAGGCCGGAGACCGCCCTCGTCAGTGCCACGTACAGCCGCCGCAGGCCCGTGCGTTCGTCGGGCTCGCCGTCGACGACGGCCGCCGGTTCGTCGAGGACCACGTAGTCGTACTCGAGGCCCTTCGCCAGGGAGGCGGGCACCAGGGTCAGGCGGGACGCGGCGGTCGTCTCCTCACCGGGAGACAGCCACGGCAGGCCCGCCTCCCGCAGCGCCTCCGCCAGGACCGGGACCCGCGCGTCCGCCGCGATGAGGCCGATCGAGCCCTCGTGCTCCAGCGACGTGCGGCACGCCGCCACCACCGACGCCGCCAAGTCGTCCGCGCCGCACCGCACGATCTCCAGCGAGCCCGGCGACTCCCGCACCGACCGCACCTCCGCCAGCCCCGGCGACATGTGCGGCAGCAGCCGCGACGCGTACGCGATCACCTCGCGCGGTACGCGGAAACCGGCCGTCAGCTCCTCGACCACGGCGTCCGGCTTGCCGAGGTGGCCGAGCGCCTCGGCCCAGCTCGCGGTCGCCCACGGCGTCGTCCCCTGCGCCAGGTCGCCCAGCACCGTCGCCGAACCGGTCGAGCAGCGCCGCCCGACCGCCCGGTACTGCATGGGCGACAGGTCCTGCGCCTCGTCGAGGACGACGTGGCCCAGCGACGGGGTGCGTTCCACCAGGTCGGCGGCCTCGTCGATCAGTACCGCGTCCGCCGCCGACCACTTCGCCGACTTCACCGAGCGCGGCGGCTTCGCCCACAGCACGGCCTTCTGCTCGTCGGCGGTCAGCAGCCCCGCCGCGTGCTCCGCGAGGAAGTCCGCGTCGGACAGCAGCCGCAGCACCAGCTTCGCCGGGTCGACGGCCGGCCACACCGCCTTGACCACGGCCTTCACCGCCGGATTCCGCGCCACCGCGTCCTGCACGCGGTCGTCCGGCGCCTCGCCCGCCTGCTCCATCCGTACGAGGACGGCGTGGGCGATCCGCTGCGGGAGGGCGTCCCGGGCGGCCCCGTACCGGATGTCCCGGTCGAGCAACTCGGTGACGATCTCCTCCAGTTCGTACGCCGGGATCCGCCAGCGGCGCGAGCCGCGCACCACCACCAGCGGCTCGGCCGGCGGCGTCACGTGCGACCGCAGGGCCCGGCGCAGGACCTCCGCCATCCGGGCGTCGCCCTTGACGACGGCCGTCTCCGCGTCGTCGGTGCCCCGGACCTCGACGTGGGCGACGAGGTCGGCGACCGTCGCCTGCCTGACCTCCAGCTCGCCGAGCGCGGGCAGCACCTGCTCGATGTAGTGGAGGAAGGACCGGTTCGGCCCGATGACCAGGGTGCCGGTGCGGGCCAGCCGCTCCCGGTGCGCGTACAGCAGGTACGCCACCCGGTGCAGGCCGACGGCGGTCTTGCCGGTGCCGGGGCCGCCCTGGACGCACACCGAGCCGGCGAGGCCGCTGCGGACGATCTCGTCCTGCTCGGGCTGGATCGTGGCGACGATGTCGCGCATCGGGCCCACGCGCGGGCGTTCGATCTCCGCCTGGAGCAGCCTGGACGCCTTCTCCTCCTCGGCCGGGTCGGACAGGTGCTCGTCCTCGTACGCGGTGAGGTCGCCGCCGGTGTAGCCGAAGCGGCGGCGCAGCGCGACGTCCTGCGGGTCCTTCCTCGACGCCCGGTAGAAGGGCTGGGAGACGGGGGCGCGCCAGTCGATGACCATGGGGTCGCCGTCCGCGTCGTGGACGTGGCGCCGCCCGATGTAGAAGCGCTGTCCCTCCTGCGTGGTGTGCAGGTAGTCGAGCCGCCCGAAGAACAGCGGCGTGTGGGAGAGGTCGGCGAGCGCCTTGATCCGCTCGTCGATCTGGGCCGACAGCACGGCGGCGTTGACCCAGTTCGCGGTGACGTCCCGGATGTCGAGCGCTTCGACGTCCTCCCGCATGGCGCGCAGGGCCGCCCGCGAGGCGGCGAGGTGGGCGCGTTCGCGCGCGAGCGGGTCGATGGGCACGGCAGAGCCTCCGGAGGTCGTACGCGGAGCACGCGAGGAACGCGGGGTACGCGAGGAACGCGGGGTACGCGGGGTGAACGGCGGGCCGACCGGTTTCCGACCGGAGGGCGGCGCTCCACGGGAGGGAGGCGGGCAAGGTCGGCGATTCTAGCCATCGGCGGGCGCGCGGGCGACCGATTAAACCGGTGGTCGGGGTCCGGGCGTCCGTCCCGTAGGGGACGCGGTATGCCTGGAGTCGTACGCGGGTGGCGCCGGGGTTCGGTCCGTGGACCGATGTACGGCCCATGGGCCGGGACCATCATGGAGACATGACCACAGCCACCCTCCACGACGCCCCCGGCGCCACCGCCCTCGGCACGACCCCGCACCCCGCCCACCGCCTCGGCAACGCCCTGCGCGCGATCAAGGTGTTCGCCGAGGCGGCGTTCGGCGTGGTGGTCCTCGGCGAGTTCGCGGAGGAAGCCGGCGTCAGGCGCCGCTGAGATCCGTGCCGGGGTCCTTGGACGCCAGCAGTTCGTCGGCGTCGACGATCCGGTACGCGTAACCCTGCTCCGCCAGGAACCGCTGGCGGTGCGCCGCGAAGTCCTGGTCGATCGTGTCCCGGGCGACCACCGAGTAGAAGTGGGCCTGGTGACCGTCGGCCTTCGGCCGCAGCACCCGGCCGAGGCGCTGTGCCTCCTCCTGGCGCGACCCGAAGGTGCCCGACACCTGGATGGCGACGGTCGCCTCGGGGAGGTCGATGGAGAAGTTGGCCACCTTGGACACCACGAGGACGCTGATCTCACCGTTGCGGAAGGCGTCGAAGAGCTTCTCGCGCTGCGCGTTGGGCGTCTCGCCCTTGATCACCGGGGCGTTCAGGTGCTCGCCCAGTTCGTCGAGCTGGTCGATGTACTGGCCGATGACGAGGATCTGCTGGCCGGCGAACTTCCCGACGAGCGCCTCGGCGACCTTCTGCTTGGTCGCGGTCGTCGCGCAGAAGCGGTACTTCTCCTCCGTCTCGGCGGTCGCGTAGGCGAGCCGCTCGCTGTCGGTGAGGTTGACGCGGACCTCGACGCAGTCGGCGGGCGCGATGTAGCCCTGGGCCTCGATCTCCTTCCACGGCGCGTCGAACCGCTTGGGCCCGATCAGCGAGAAGACGTCCGACTCGCGGCCGTCCTCGCGGACCAGGGTCGCGGTCAGCCCGAGGCGCCGCCGGGCCTGGAGGTCGGCGGTGAACTTGAAGACCGGCGCGGGCAGCAGGTGCACCTCGTCGTAGACGATCAGGCCCCAGTCGCGGGAGTCGAACAGCTCCAGGTGCGGGTAGACGCCCTTCCGCTTGGTCGTCAGCACCTGGTACGTGGCGATGGTGACGGGGCGGATCTCCTTCTTCGTCCCGCTGTACTCGCCGATCTCGTCCTCGGTCAGCGAGGTGCGCTTCACCAGCTCGTGCTTCCACTGGCGGGCGGAGACGGTGTTGGTGACCAGGATCAGGGTCGTCGCCTTGGCCTGCGCCATCGCACCGGCGCCGACGAGCGTCTTGCCCGCGCCGCAGGGCAGGACGACGACGCCGGAGCCGCCGTGCCAGAAGCCCTCGACGGCCTGCTGCTGGTAGGGGCGCAGCGCCCAGCCGTCCTCGGCCAGGTCGATGCGGTGTGCCTCGCCGTCCACGTAGCCGGCGAGGTCCTCGGCGGGCCAGCCCAGCTTGAGCAGCGTCTGCTTGATCTGGCCGCGCTCGGAGGGGTGGACGACGACGGTGTCGGGGTCGATGCGGGCGCCGACCAGCGGCTGCACCTTCTTGGAGCGCAGGACCTCCTCCAGGACCGGCCGGTCGGTGGAGGTGAGGACCAGCCCGTGCGTGGGGTGCTTGGAGAGGGTGAGCCGTCCGTAGCGGGCCATCGTCTCGGCGACGTCGACCAGCAGGGCGTGCGGCACGGGGTAGCGGGAGAACTCGACGAGCGCGTCGACGACCTGTTCGGCGTCGTGCCCGGCCGCGCGGGCGTTCCACAGGCCGAGCGGGGTGACCCGGTAGGTGTGGATGTGCTCGGGGGCGCGCTCCAGCTCCGCGAAGGGAGCGATGGCGCGGCGGCACGCGTCGGCCTGCTCGTGGTCGACCTCGAGCAGGAGCGTCTTGTCGCTCTGGACGATCAGGGGTCCGTTCACGCCTCACCCTTTCCTGGTGGCCCGGGGACCGTGGCCAAACATCCAGTGTCGCGCATCGGCGGAGTAACCGGCCGGGTGCGGGGCCAGGGGTGAGGCGTGAGCGGGGGGAGGCGGCCGGGCGCCGGGTCAGATCAGCGGGCTGTTGAACAGGGGGCCCTCGATCTGGAGGTCGGCCAGCGGTCCGCCGACGGGTGGCAGCGTGACGGCGGCGGCCGGGGTGGCGAGGGCGGTGAACAGCAGGGCGGCGCCCGTCAGGAGCAGGGCGATACGTCGGCTCATCTCGGTTCCTTTCGCTTCTGCGGCGGCAGCGGACCGGGCCCGCGCCTTCCGTGGTGGCGCGGGCCCGGTCGTTCGGGGGGCGGGGCGGGCGGTCAGAGGGTGAGACCGCCCCCGAGATCGATGCCGACGGCCGCGGCCTGGGTGGTGAGCGCGGAGAGGAACGCGGCGGTGGTGACGAACACGGTGGTGACTCGACGGCGCATGGGACGACCTCTTTCCTGTGGTGCGGTTTCCCGTGGTGCGGATTCCTGTGGTCCGGTCCGGTCCGGGACGTCTCCTGGCTGCCCGCGCCGCGCCGGGAGAATGCGGGAGGTCCCCCTGAGGTGGGGAATCGGTCACTCACGCGCGGTAAATCCGCGGCGTGCGCGCATGAACCGGCCGGGTACGGGGGGCGGCCGGGGACGAGGACCGGGGGCGGGGCCGGCCGGGGTCAGCCCGCGTCGTCGGCGAGTTCGGCGACGCCCGTGATGCGGTGCAGCGGGTAGGTGCGGACCTCGTCGGCGGTGTGGTCGTACGCCGTGACGAAGCCGCCCTCGACCCGGACGGGCGCGATGACGCGCTGGCTGGCGGCGCCCTCGGCGTTGACGTAGCCGATCCAGACGGCCGAGCCGGTCATGGCGGCGGCCTGCACGGTGGCGAGCGTCTCCGCGGCGGAGGTGCGGGGCATGTCGCCGTTGCCGGCGGCGCCGGAGGTGGCCGGCTCGTCCTTGCGGGCGACCGTGGAGGCGAGGTCCCCGGCGCGGATCGCCCTCACCGCGGCGCCCAACAGCGTGGCGTCCGGCGCGGGAGGCCCCTCGGGTACCGGCGCGGGCGCCGTGCGCGCCGGGGTGCGGTAGGTGTGCGCCCGCGTGATCAGGACGTCGCCCTCCGCCGACTCGGCCGCCGGGGCGAACCCCATGGACCGCAGCCCCTCCAGCAGGGCCGCCGGGTCCGCCTGGGAGGCCAGCACGGTCGGCGCGAGGCGCCGCAGCCGCAGGGACGCGCCCCGCTTGTCGGCGAGGATCTCGCCGAGCACGGTGTCGTCGTCGCAGCGTACGTAGGCGGAGGCGGCGCCCACCCGGAGGTGGCCGTGCTTCCGGGCGACGTCGTCGATGAGGTAGGCGAGCGGCTGCGGAACGGGCGTGCGGGAGTGGGCCTCCAGGAAGGCGTGCAGGTCGGCCGCGGCCTGCCCGGCGTCCAGGGCGCGGCGTACCGAGCCGGGCGTGAACCGGTACACGGTGGCGCCGCCCTTGGACTCGACGTCGGCGAGCACGGCCAGCGTGTCGGCGAGCGGCCGCTGGAGGGGGCCGGGGGCGACGGCCGTGAGGTCCGCCTGGAGCAGGACGTGGTCGACCGGTTCGGGCAGCAGCGGGGCGAGGAGCGCGGCGGCGCCCGCGTGGGTGGTGTCGCCGGCCTGGGCGGGGCGGCGGCCGCTGAACGTGTCGGCGCCGGGGCCGGCCGGGGCGGGGACGTGCGCTCTTCGCGGATGGTCCGGGGCGTGCCCGTCGACCGGGTGGTCGGTGCCCGGGGCGGGGGCGCCGGGCAGCAGGGCCCGGCCGTGCGCGGACAGCGCGCCCCGGCCAGTCACGCCCAGCAGCTCCGCCTCCGACAGCGTCCAGCCGGCCAGCCGGGCGCGCAGGTCGGCGCCCGTCTCCTTGGAGGCGCCGCGCAGCGGGCGTTCCCAGCGCAGCCGGGCGAGCAGCGAGTCGGGGTCCGGGGAGGCGCCGGCCGGGAGCCCGGCCAGCAGGCGCAGCACCCGGTGGCGCACCTCGGGCGCGGCGCCCCGGTCCAGGTCGGGTCCGAGGGCGGCGAGCGTGCGGCCCTTGGTGTCCTGGCTGCCGACCAGGCCGGGTGTCCGGGTCGAGGCCAGCCAGGCCCCGGCGAGGCGGGTCCAGCGTTCGGCGGCCGGCAGGGCGGCCCACTCGTCGTAGGCGGGCGTGGGCGCGTACCGTTCGTCGGCCTCGCCGTCCGTGGCGATCAGCCCGGCCCCGTACGCCACTTCCAGCCAGAACGCGGCCACCTGTTCCGGTACGTCGAGGGCGGCCGCGGTGCGCTTGAGGTCGCGTACGGACAGGCCGCCCGCGCGCAGGACGGCGGGGCCGCCCTCGTTCCACTCCTTGGCGAGTTCGTCGATGGTGGCGAGCGCGGTGTAGGCCTGGCTCGCGGCGGCGCTGTCCACAACCTGTGGACGGCCTTCGGTGAACGTCGCGGTACGGGAGGGCGTGACGGCGGGCGGCACCGGCTCGGGCGCCCGGTGCGCGCGCCCGGCGCGCAGGTGCAGGGCGGCCTCGCGCGGCAGTACGACCGTGCGCGCCGTCGCCGGGAGCAGCAGGCCCCGGTCGCGCAGCCAGCGCACGGGCGGCGCCGGGTTGGGCGTCACCTCGCCGTACGGCGGCCCCCACACCAGCCGGTCCAGCACGCCCAGCGCGTCCATGGGCGCGGTGTCCAGCAGCGCGCCCATCCGTTCCCGGTCGGTGAACAGGTCCGTCAACGCGGCGACGGCGGAGACCGGATCGTGTGTGGTGGGCAGCCCGGCCGTCGCG
The DNA here is from genome assembly GCF_009739905.1 of Streptomyces ficellus. Taxonomy (NCBI): domain Bacteria; kingdom Bacillati; phylum Actinomycetota; class Actinomycetes; order Kitasatosporales; family Streptomycetaceae; genus Streptomyces; species Streptomyces ficellus. The sequence goes on from NZ_CP034279.1 coordinate 4,024,009, forward strand.
ATGATCTCCTGGAGCCGGGTGGGCGACATGCCCGCCGTCGCCTCCGCGACCGTCGGGCCGAGCCCGGTGGGGGAGGGGTGCTGCGGGGACGGGGCGAGCAGCTCCCGGGCGGTCCGCACCAGCCGCAGCCGCTCGTCGTCGCCCCACACCAGGGCCTGTTCGCGCAGGACGCCGACCGCGCGGGGCAGCGCCGCCGACACGTCCGGGTCGCCCTCGTCGCCGCCCATCAGCCCGTGCAGCACGGAGTAGGGGGCCGGGTCCGGGGCGACGGCGAGCGCCTCGGCGGTCTGGAGCGCGAACCGGTCGAGCCGTTCCAGCGCGCGGACGACGGAGGCGCGGGTGCCGGCCCGGGTGGCGAGCTGCGTCAGGTCGCTCGGGACGGGAACCAGCAGGTCGGGTCGGGCGTGGAGCAGCGCGGCCAGGCCTTCGTCGCCGCGCGCCCGGAGGGCTTCGGCGAGGGTGCGCGGCGCCGGGGTGACGCCGCCTGCTTCGGTTCCTGCGGCCACGAGCGCCTCCCGATCGAGCTCACCGGTCCCCATCCGGACCACGTTAGCCCCTGCGCAGGCGCTAACGTCGTGACGGTGGGGATCGAGAGCGACCAGCTGGTCTTCGACTACCTGAGCCGGGTGGGTGACCTGGCCCAGCAGCACCACCTGTCCTCGTACACGCGGATGCGGCTCGTGGCGTCGCTGCGCGGCGAGATCGACAGCCGGCGCGCCAAGGACGACAGCCCTGGTGCGGTACGCGGCATTCTCACCGCCCTCGGCACGCCGGACGAGGTGGTCACGGCGGCGGCCTCGGGCGGCGGCGGCCCCGGGCCGGGTGCGGGAAGAGCGCCCGGTACCGATACGGCTCCCGGCCCCGGCGCGGCGCGTCCCGCCGTACCGGTGCAGCGCACGCCGCGCACCCGGTTCCGCCGCCGCGTGGAAGCGCCGGAGGCCCGGGACGTCCCTGCGGCGGCGAGCCCGCACCTGGCGGGGATGGACGAGCTCGGCGCGTCGGGCGAGCAGCCGGACTGGTGGCGCGTCGAGGAGGGGGCGATCGACGCGGACCTCGTACCGCCCGGGTTCCGGGGCGGCGTCGAGATCCCGGACATGCTGAAACCCCCGCCGAAGGCGGAGCCCGCCGCCGAGGAGGACGCGGAGGCGCAGCCTCCGTCCGCGCCGGCCCCCGCGCCCGCCGTGCCCGCGCGGCGCCGTCTCGCGCTGCCCCGGCTCCGCTTCGGCCACCCGATGCTGCTGGCCGCCGCCGTGGCCCTGGTGGTGGGCGTCGTCCTCGGCTCGTGGGTCGCCCTGCTCGGCGGCTGGCTCCTCGCGTACGCCTCGGGCCGGCTCAGCCGCACGGAGGCGAAGCTGGCGGTGTTCGGCCTGCCCGGGGCCGTCGCCGCGGGCACCGCGGTCTGGCTGTGGGGCCGTGTCGAGCGGCGCTGGGGCGAGCCGATCGCCCCGGGCGGCGAGGCCATGGGCGCCGCGCTCGCCGCGGCCTGGCCCTGGACGCTCCGGATCGCCGCCCTCGCCTCCGCCCTCTACCTGCTGTGGCGCGCCCGGCGCGTCTGACACCGGGGGCGCGGCGGGTGGCCGGAATCGGGCGGCGGGCACAATGGCGGCCATGGCTCCCACGCTGACGGTCGGCTTCGACCTCGACATGACCCTGATCGACTCCCGGCCCGGCATCCACGCCGCGTACCGGGCGTTGTCCGCCGAAACGGGCGTGTGGATCGACGCGGACCTGGCCGTCACCCGCCTGGGACCACCCCTCGAACAGGAGATCGCCCACTGGTTCCCGGCCGACCGGATCCAGGACATGTGCGACCGCTACCGCGAGATCTACCCGGCGTACGCGATCGCGCCGACGCTCGCGATGCCCGGCGCGAAGGGTGCGATTCAAGCCGTTCGCGCGGCGGGCGGCCGGGCCGTCGTCGTCACCGCCAAGCACGAGCCCAACGCCAAGCTGCACCTCGCGCACCTCGGCATCGAGCCCGACGCGGTCATCGGCTGGCTGTGGGCCGAGGCCAAGGCGGAGGCGCTGCGCGAACACGGCGCCACCGTGTACGTCGGCGACCACGTCGGGGACGTGCGGGGCGCGCGCACGGCCGGCGCGCTCGCCGTCTCGATACCGACCGGGCCGTGCGACGAGCAGGAGCTGCGGGCGGCCGGCGCGGACGTCGTTCTGCCGGACCTGACCGCGTTCCCGGCCTGGTGGGACGCCTACCGGGCCGACCTGGCCTGACGGCGCTGGGCGGCGATCGAACGCAGCACGCCCGCGGCGGCGATCACGAAGCCGACGCCCATGAGCATGCAGACCGCGTACGCGACCGGCGGGAACGGATCGGTGCCCAGGAACAGCGGCGCGACGGTCACCAGGGTGGCGACGGCGCCGACGACGAACACGATGCCGCCGGCCCGGACGAGACCGTCACCGGGGGCGGCGCTGGTCGAAGGGGTTTCACTACGCATTCGGCCAGGGTAGTTCCCCGGCCGGAGGAAGAATCCGGAGACGTCTTGTCACCAGCCCCTGGACCATTAGCCTTACTCCGGGCGGGCCGCGGTGGCCCGCTGTAGTGCTATCCAGAGCCATTTTTCGTGGCGCCAGACATCGAGTACGAGGACGAGGACAGACGTGCCTACCGGCAAGGTCAAGTGGTTCAACAGCGAGAAGGGCTTCGGCTTTCTCTCCCGCGACGACGGCGGCGACGTCTTCGTGCACTCGTCGGTGCTCCCTGCCGGAGTCGACGCCCTCAAGCCCGGGCAGCGCGTCGAGTTCGGCGTGGTCGCGGGCCAGCGCGGTGACCAGGCGCTTTCGGTGACGGTTCTCGACCCGACCCCGTCGGTCGCGGCGGCACAGCGGCGCAAGCCGGACGAACTGGCGTCGATCGTGCAGGACCTGACGACGCTGCTGGAGAACATCACGCCCATGCTGGAGCGCGGCCGCTACCCCGACAAGGTCCACGGCAAGAAGATCGCCGGCCTGCTCCGGGCGGTGGCGGACCAGCTGGACGTCTGATCCGTACGGCCGGCCTCGCGAGCGCGCGTCAGGGGAAGGCGAGCGCGTCGGGCTTCAGGGGCGGGACCAGGCCCTCCGCCGCCGCCCTGGTGAGCAGGGACCGGACCGCGGCGTACCCGGTCTCGCCGAGGTCGGCCGTGAACGCGTTGACGTACAGACCGATGTGCTGATCGGCCACGGCACGGTCCATCTCCTGGGCGTGCTCCCGTACGTACGGGCGCGACGCCCCGGGGTCGTCCCAGGCCATCCGGACCGATGCGCGCGCCGACGCGGCGAGCAGCTCCAGCGTGTCCTCGCCCAGTGACCGCTTGGCGATGATCGCGCCCAGCGGGATGGGCAGGCCCGTCGTGCTCTCCCAGTGCTCGCCCATGTCGGCGAGCCGGTGCAGGCCGTAGCGCTGGTAGGTGAACCGGGCCTCGTGGATGACCAGGCCCGCGTCGACCCGGCCGTCCCGCACCGCCGGCATGATCTCGTGGAACGGCATCACGACGACGTTCCCGACACCGCCCGGGACGACGTCGGCGGCCCACAGGCGGAACAGCAGGTACGCGGTCGAGCGCTCGCCCGGCACCGCGACCGTCCGGCCCGTCAGGTCCTGGCCCGGCTCACGGGTGAGGACCAGCGGGCCGACGCCGTGGCCCAGCGCCCCGCCGCACGGCAGCAGGGCGTACTCGTCCAGGACCCAGGGCAGCGCCGCGTACGACACCTTCAGGACGTCCAGCTCGCCCCGCTCCGCCATGCCGTTGGTGACGTCGATGTCCGCGAACGTCACGTCCAGCCCGGGCGCGCCCGGCACCAGGCCGTGCGCCCAGGCGTGGAAGACGAAGGTGTCGTTCGGGCAGGGGGAGTACGCGATCCGGACGGGGCTCACAGGTCCTCCAGTCACAGGTCCTCCAGGAAGACGGTGGTGCCGAGCAGCCGGAAGGCGCCCCGCAGCGCGTCCAGGGCCTCCGCGACGCGCCAGGCGGCACGGTCGCGCGGGCCGACGGCGTTGGACACCGCGCGGACCTCGACGACGGGTACGCCGTGGGCGGCGGCGGCCTCGGCGACGCCGAACCCCTCCATCGCCTCCGACGCGGCGCGCGGATGACGGGCGATCAGCTCGGCGGCGCGGGCGGCCGTCCCGGTGACCGTCGACACGGTCAGCGCCGGTGCGACGACGTGCCGCTGCCCGCCCCCGCGGAGCGCGCCGGCGATCCGTTCGGCCAGGCCGGGCGGCGGCAGGTGCACGGAGCGGCCGAAGCCCAGCTCCTCGACGGCCACGAATCCGCCGGGCGTGTCGGCGCCCAGGTCGGCGGCGACGATCCGGTCGGACACGACGACCGTCCCGAGCGGCGCCCGCGGCGCGAAACCGCCGCCGATACCGGTCGAGACCACCAGGTCGTACGCGTCCGGGGCGGCGGCCAGCGCGCCGGTCGCCGCGACCGCCGCGGCGGCGGGCCCGACGCCCCCCGCGACGAGGTCCACCACACCGGGCGGGGTGCCCGTACCGGGGGTCCCGGGGACGGCCAGGCGGGTCAGGGCGTGACCGGAGGCCAGGGTGCGGGGCGCGGATGCCACATGGCCCGCGAGACCGGCGGCGACGGAGTCCGACTCCGCCTCCACCGCCGTCACGACCAGGACGCGCAGGGTCAGGACTCCTTCTTCAGCTCGAAGTGCCAGATGCCCGTCAGCTTCTTGCCGCTGGTCTCCACGATGCTGATCTGCGCCGTGTTGGAGGTCTCACCGGTCTGGCTGGAGAGGAACGCGCTGGCCGGGATCGAGCGGTACGTCTTCTTGTAGGGCTCCTGCTCGGCCTGCTGCCCGCCGATGAACAGCGTCCAGCCGTTCTCGGCGACCTCCGGGTCGACGCCGAAGCGGATCCGGTCGTCGGCCGCGACGGTGATCGTCTTCTCCGGCTTCTTCTTCAGGCACGACTGGATCTGCGACTCCGCGATCGCCTTGCCGTCGTTGTAGCAGGCCGCTTCGGCGTTGACCGAGTCGGACCCGACCGTCACGGTCGCGAGCGGGGTCGGCTTGGAGCCGCATGCGGAGAGTACGAGGAGTCCGGCGGAGACGGCACCCAGAGCGACGCCGGCCCGGCGGGCCTTACCGGAAAAGAACGCAACGGTCATGGCCCGAAGGCTATACGCCGCCCCGCATCACGCCACGCGGGGGTGCGGCGTGCCGCGCCGGGCGGCGGACAGCAGACCCCGTACGGTCACCGCCACGCCCAGCGCCAGGATGCCCGCCGCGACCGACATGCCGAGCGTCCCGTTCAGCGGCAGGACGATGCCGATCGCGCCGCCGACCACCCACGACATCTGCAGCAGCGTCTCCGAGCGGGCGAACGCCGACGTCCGCACCACCTCCGGCACGTCCCGCTGGATCATCGCGTCCAGCGACAGCTTCGACAGCGCCTGCGACAGCCCCGCCACCGCGCCCAGCACCGCCACCGCGAGCCCGCCGAAGAACACCGCCGCCACGATCGCCGCCGTCATCGCGAGCGTCACCATCGCGGCGACGATCAGCTCCGGCGCCCGCGACCTGAGCAGCGCGCCGAGCGCCGTCCCGCACGCGTTGCCGACGCCCGCCGCCACGCCGACGATGCCCAGCGACACCGCGGCGCTCTGCCCCGGCAGCGGATGCTCCCGCAGCAGGAAGGCGAGGAAGAAGATCAGGAACCCGGACAGCACACGGTGCGCGGCGTTCGCCTGGAGGCCGTGCAGGACCGAGGGCCCGACCGTGCGCAGGCTCGGCTTCCGCTCGCCGTGCGTCAGCATGTGCGCCTTGCGCTCGCCCTTCGCCGAGTCCACCTTCGGCGGCATCGACAGCGCCAGCAGCGTCCCCCCGGCGAACAGCACGCACGCCCCGTACAGCGGCCACTGCGGGCCGATGCTCTGCAACCCCACCCCGACGGGCGCGGCGACGCCCGTGGCCAGCAGGCCGGCGAGGGTCACCCGCGAGTTCGCCTTCACCAGGGAGAAGCCGTGCGGCAGCAGTCTGGGGACGACGGCGCTGCGGACCACGCCGTACGCCTTGGACGCGACGAGCACGCCGAGCGCCGCCGGATACAGCTCCAGGTCGCCGGTGGCGACCGCGCCCGACAGGGCGACGGCCAGCAGCACCCGGGTGAGCATCGCGCCCGCCATCGCCGCCCGCCGGCCGTGCGGCAGCCGGTCCAGCAACGGCCCGATGACGGGGGCGAGCAGCGTGAACGGCGCCATGGTGATCGCCAGGTACAGCGCCACCCGGCCCCGGGCCTCGTCGGTCGGTACGGAGAAGAAGACGGTGGAGGCGAGCGCGACGGTGACCATCACGTCACCGGCGCCGTTCACCGCGTGCAGCTCGATCAGCTTCCCGAGACCCGACTCACCCGCACCGTGCGCGTGGGTCGCTTTCCGGATACCGCGCGCCGTGCCCGTGAACGGCAGGTGCAGGGCACGGCCCACCCGCCGGCCCGCCCTGCTGAGCGGCCCGGCGCCGTCGGACGACCTCACGGCTGCCACCTCGTCATAGTGCCCCGGCAGTCCCTTTGGCGAACCGTGATGAGGGCTACTTGGGGCGGGCAGGTGGGCGGGGGGCTGCGGAGGGGGTAGCGTGCGTAGCGCGCCACCGGCGGAAGTTCTTGGCCGCGCGCCTCTTCGGCATCCCGCAGAATGGATGACGATAGGTGTGCCCGAGACACGTCGGGCGCGGACGTCGATGCGGCCCTCTGGTCCGCTCCGCCCGCCGCCCGTACATCGCGAATCGGCCGGCGCACCTGTGAGACGGCGTAGGAGATGAGCGAGACCTGTGAGTGCTGCGACGACGCGAAGCCGTACCCCGCGTACCCCCGCCCCCGACCGCCTGTGCGCCGAGGCGGTGGACCTTGCCCGGGAGGCGGCCGCGGAGGTGGCCGCGCCGGGGGTGATCGGCGAACACGCGGGCGTCGTCGCCGAGGGCGACCGGGTCGTCACGCACTTCTTCGAATGCCGTGAACCCGGCTACCGCGGGTGGCGCTGGGCCGTGACGGTGGCCCGCGCGTCCCGCGCGAAGGTCGTCACCCTCGGCGAGACGGTCCTGCTGCCCGGGCCGGACGCGCTCCTCGCGCCCGAGTGGGTGCCGTGGAGCGAACGGCTGCGGCCCGGTGACATGGGGCCGGGCGACCTGCTGCCCACCGAGCAGGACGACCTGCGCCTGGAGCCCGGGTACACCGGTGAGGACGTTCCGCCGCCGAACTCCCCCGTCTCGGAGGAGATGGCCGAGCTCGTCGACGCCGAGGACGCCGACCTCGTCTCGCGCACGCCCTCGCGGGGCTCCATCGCGGCCGTCGCCGAGGAACTCGGGCTGCGGCGGGCGCGGGTGCTGTCGCGGTACGGGCTGCACGTCGCGGCCGACCGGTGGGAGGACAACTTCGGCGCGAAGACCCCGATGGCGCAGGCCGCCCCGGCGCCGTGCGTGTCGTGCGGGTTCCTTATGCCGCTGGGCGGGTCGCTGAAGCAGGCGTTCGGCGTGTGCGCCAACGAGTTCTCGCCCGCGGACGGGCGCGTGGTGTCCCTCACGTACGGCTGCGGCGGTCACTCCGAGGCGGCCGTCATGCCGAAGCCGCCGCGCCCCGCGCCGCCCGTGCTCGACTCGATGGGCGCCGACGAGTTCCCGCTGCGGCCCGCGCGCGACAGCGGCTCGGTGCCGCCGGTGTCCCCGGACGCGGCGTCCGAGGACCTGGGCCACAGCTAGGGCGTGTTTCGCCCTAGCCCTCCCCCCGGGCGGGCGCGCCTTCCGGCGGGTTCGGCCGCCGGTTGCCGTGGGCTCCGCGCCCCGGGCGTCGGTTGCCGTCGGGGTCCGCTCCGTGGGGGGTGTCCCGGGCTCTCCTTCGCAAGCTCAGTCGTCTTACGCCCGGAACACCCCCCACTGCGCGTCCCCCTTCCGCGGGCGGGCCCGGGCACCCGCCCCCGCCCACCGGCGGGAGCCGGACGGCGCGAGCCGGACGGTGCCCGGCCGCGGGGCGGAGGTGCCGGGGCCGGGGGTGGGCCGCAGGCGGTACCTTCGGGCTCCGGAACGAGGCGCAGGGCGAGAGAGCGGAGCACGACGTGAGCGTGAGGGCGACGGCGACCGATGGGGCCGACCCGTTCGGGACCGCGCGGCTGCGGCGCGGGGTGCTCGACGCGTGGGGCGCCGGGCCCGCGCGGTTCCGGGAGGACGCCAACGCCGAGGAGGACCTCGCGCTCGGCGGGTACCGCGACCGGCTGGTGGTGGAGCTGGCGCAGAACGCCGCCGACGCCGCCGCCCGCGCGGGCGTCCCCGGACGGCTGCGGCTCACCCTGCACCCCGCCGACGCGGGCGGCCCCGCCGTGCTCGCCGCCGCCAACACGGGCGCGCCGCTGGACGCGACGGGTGTCGAGTCGCTGAGCACCCTGCGCGCGTCCGCCAAGCGGGAGGGCCACGAGGGCGCGGTCGGCCGGTTCGGCGTCGGGTTCGCCGCGGTGCTGGCGGTGAGCGACGAGCCGGCGGTCGTGGGCCGGCACGGCGGCGTGCGGTGGTCGCTGCGCGAGGCCCGCGAGATGGCGGCCGGCGCCGCGCAGGGCAGCCCCGGACTGGGCGACGAACTGCGGCGCAGGGACGGGCACGTACCGCTGCTGCGGCTGCCGCTGCCCGCCGAGGGCACCGCGCCGGAGGGCTACGACACGGTGGTGATCCTGCCGCTGCGGGACGCCGCCGCGGTGGACCTCGTGGAGCGGCTGCTCGCCGGGATCGACGACGCGCTGCTGCTGACGCTGCCGGGGCTGACCGAGGTCGTCGTGGAGGGCCCGAAGGGGACGCGCACGCTCACCCGCCACGAGCGGGACGGGTACGTCCACGTCGACGACACGGACGGGGTCACCCGTCGGTGGCGGACGGTCAGCCATCAGGGCGCCATCGACGCGGACCTGCTGAAGGACCGGCCGGTCGAGGAGCGGCTGCGGCCGCACTGGGCGGTGACGTGGGCGGTGCCGGTAGACGGCGAGGGCGCCCCGGAGCGGCCCCGTACCGCGCCCGTGGTGCACGCCCCGACGCCCACCGACGAGCCGCTCGGTGTCCCCGCGCTGCTCATCGCGACGTTCCCGCTGGACACCACCCGCCGTCACCCGGCGCCCGGACCGCTCACCGACTTCCTGGTGCGGCGCGCCGCCGAGGCGTACGCCGAACTGCTCGCCGAGTGGCGGCCCGTGACGAGCGGGACGATCGACCTGGTGCCGGGGCCGCTCGGCAAGGGCGTCCTCGACGGGGCGGTCCGGGCCGCGGTGCTGGAGCTGCTGCCGCGGGTGGCGTTCCTGGCCCCGGCCGTGGCGACCGAGGAGCTGACCGCGCTGCGCCCCTTCGAGGCGGAGGTCGTGGAGGGGGCGGGCGCCGACACCGTACGGGTCCTCGCGGAGGTCCTGCCGACACTGCTGCCGGCCGGCCTGGAGCGCCGTACCGAGCTGCGCGCCCTGGGCGTGGCCCGGCTGTCGCTCGGTGACGCGATCGACCGGCTGGCGGGCACCGAGCGCACCCCCGGCTGGTGGCACCGGCTGTACGAGTCGCTCGCGGGCGTCGACCCCGACCGGCTGACGGGCCTGCCCGTGCCGCTGGCCGGCGGCCGTACCGCGACCGGTCCGCGGCACGTGCTGCTGCCGCTGCCGGACACGCCCGCCGATCTGGCCAGGCTGGGCCTGAAGGTCGCCCACCCGGACGCCGCGCACCCGCTCCTGGAGAAGCTGGGCGCCCTGCCCGCCACGCCGCGCGCGGTGCTGACCACGCCTCAGGTGCGGGCGGCCGTCGCCGGGTCGCTGGACGCGGGGGAGGTGTGGGACGAGGACGCGCCGGACGCCGACGAGCTGGCGGAGACCGTGCTGGCGCTGGTGCGGGACGCCGGGCTCGAGCCGGGCGACGAGCCGTGGCTGGGTGCGCTGGCGCTGCCCGACGAGGACGGCGAGCTCGCCCCGGCGGGTGAACTGGTGCTGCCCGGCAGCCCGTTCGCCTCCGTGATGAGCGAGGACGCCCTGGCGCTGGTGGACGCGGAGCTGGCCGAGCGGTGGGGCGAGCAGCCGCTCGCCGCGTGCGGGGTGCTGGCGGACTTCGCGCTCGTACGGGCCACGGACGTGGTGCTGGACCCGGACGAACTGGAGCCGCGCGACGGGGACTTTGCCGAGCCGGACGACGCCGGTCTGCTGGACGCCGTCGACGTGTGGTGCGAGGACGTGCTGGACCGGCTGCCGGACACCCCGGTGCCGCCGGTGGCGACCGAGATCGTCGCCGTACGGGACCTGGACCTCGTCGACGACGACGCCTGGCCCGAGGCGCTGGCGCTGCTCGCCCGCCCGCCGCTGCGGGACGCGCTGACCCAGCCGGTGCGGGTGCTGCTGCCGGACGGGACGACGGAGACGGTCCGTTCGTACACCGCCTGGTGGCTGCGCGACCATCCGGTGCTGGACGGCCGGCGGCCCGCCGGGCTGCGTGCCGCGGGCGTCGACCCGCTGCTGGAGGGGCTGTACGACGCGGTCGACATCGCGACCGGCTTCCGCGACCCGCAGGTGCTGCGCGCCCTCGGCGTGCGGACCACCGTCGCCGCCCTGCTGGACGAGCCGGGTGGTGCGGCCGAGCTGCTGGCGCGGCTCGCCGACCCGGAGCGGGAGGTGGGCCCCGCGCAGCTGCACGGGCTGTACACGGCGCTCGCGGACCTGGACCCCGAGCAGGTCACCCTCCCCGACGAGCTGCGCGCGGTCGTCGACGGCGAGGTGCGGGTGGTGGACGCGGCCGACGCGCTGATCGCCGACGCGCCGGACCTGCTGCCGCTCGCGGGGGGCCGCGCCCTGCTGCCGGTGGCCCCGGCACGGGCGGCGGACCTGGCGGAGCTGTTCCAGGTGCGGCGGCTGAGCGAGGAGATCGAGGCGGACGTCGAGGCGGCGGGCGAGGAGCACGAGGTGCCGGACGCGGTGCACGCCCTGCTCGGCGCCGGTACGCCCGCGGTGTACGTCGAGCACGAGGAGCTGCGCGCGGGCGGCGTCGAACTGGACTGGCGCCGCACCCCGGACGGCACGGTGCACGCCGCCACCCTGGAGGGCGTCGCGGCGGGCCTGGCCTGGGCGGCGGGCCAGTGGCCGCGCCGCTTCGAGGTGGCGGCGCTGCTGGAGGACCCGTCCCGGACGGCGGAGCTGGCCCGCGACCGCTGGTTCGACTGACGCGGGTCCCGGACGGCCGGGTCCCGGGCCGCCAAAACCCCCGTCAGCCGGGGTCCGACGCCGCCGGGACCCCCGTCAGCCGGGGTCCCGGCCGGCCGGGGCGCGGCTCAGGCCGGGTACCTGCGGTCCACGTAGCGCCAGGCCAGCTCCACCAGCGCGGCGCCCGCCGCCGCGATGCCGACCGCCAGCCAGGGGATCGTCGTGCCGACCAGACGCAGGGCGAAGAAGTCCTGGAGCCACGGCACCGCGAGGACCAGGACGAACGCCCCGGCCATCGTCGCGACCAGCGCGATCCGCCACCAGGTGTAGGGGCGAGCGACGATCGCCAGGACCCACATGGACACCAGGAACAGGGTGAGCGTCGCCGCGCTGGTCTCGGCGCCCAGGGCGTCCGTCCCGCTGTAGTGGGAGCGGGCCAGCAGGTAGGTGGTGAAGGTCGCCGCCGCGGCGACGATGCCGCCGGGGATCGCGTACCGCATCACGCGGCGGACGAAGTTCGGCTTGGCCCGCTCCTTGTTGGGCGCGAGGGCCAGGAAGAAGGCGGGCGCGCCGATGGTGAGGGTGGACAGCAGGGTGAGGTGGCGGGGCAGGAACGGGTATTCGATGCCGCTGCACACCACGAGGATCGCCAGCAGCACGGAGTAGACCGTCTTGGTGAGGAAGAGGGTCGCGACGCGGGTGATGTTGCCGATGACGCGGCGGCCCTCGGCGACGACGGCGGGCAGGGTGGCGAAGCTGTTGTTGAGGAGCACGATCTGCGCGACGGCTTTGGTGGCCTCGGAGCCGGAGCCCATGCTGACGCCGATGTCGGCGTCCTTGAGGGCGAGGACGTCGTTGACGCCGTCGCCGGTCATGGCGACCGTGTGCCCGCCGGACTGGAGCGCGCCGACCATGTTCCGCTTCTGCTGCGGGGTGACGCGCCCGAAGACGGCGCCGTCGTCGAGCGCCCGGGACATCTCGTGCCGTTCGGCGGGCAGCTTGCGGGCGTCGACGGTGTGCTCGGCGCCGGGCAGGCCGAGCTTGCCGGCGACGGCGCCGACGGAGACGGCGTTGTCGCCGGAGATGACCTTGGCGGCGACGTTCTGGTCGGCGAAGTAGGCGAGGGTGTCGGCGGCGTCGGGGCGCAGCCGCTGCTCCAGGACGACGAGCGCGGCGGCGTGGGCGCCGTCGGCGACGGCCGGGTCGTCCAGCTCGGCGTCGCCGTCGGCGGCGCGGGCCAGCAGCAGGACCCGCAGGCCCTGCTGGTTGAGGTCGTCGGTCTCGCCGAGGACGGGGTCGTCGTCGGGGAGGAGGACGTCGGGGGCGCCGAGCAGCCAGGTGCTGGACTGCCCGTCGCTCTCCTGGAAGGCGGCGCCGCTGTACTTGCGGGCGGAGGAGAAGGGCAGCGCCTGGGTGCACCGCCATTCCTCGTGGTCGGGATATGCGGCGATGATCGCCTTGAGGGAGGCGTTGGGGCGCGGGTCGGACTCGCCGAGCGCGCCGAGGACGGTGCGTACGTAGGCCTCGTCCGTGCCGTTCAGGGGGCGCAGCTCGGTGACGTCCATGCCGCCCTCGGTGAGCGTGCCGGTCTTGTCGAGGCAGACGACGTCGACGCGGGCGAGCCCCTCGATGGCGGGCAGCTCCTGGACGAGGCACTGTTTGCGGCCGAGCCGGATGACACCGATCGCGAAGGCGACGGAGGTGAGGAGGACCAGGCCCTCGGGGATCATCGGCACGATGCCGCCGACGGTCCGGGCGATGGAGTCCTTGAAGGCGACGTCCTTGACGACGAGCTGGCTGATGACGAGCCCGATCGCGGTCGGCACCATCATCCACGTCACGTACTTGAGGATGGTGGAGATGCCGGAGCGCAGCTCGGAGCGGACGAGCGTGAAGCGGGACGCCTCCTCGGCGAGCTGCGCCGCGTACGCCTCGCGCCCCACCTTGGTGGCGGTGAACGCGCCGCCGCCGGCCACGACGAAGCTGCCGGACATGACCTGGTCGCCGCGCCGCTTCAGGACCGGGTCGGCCTCGCCGGTGAGGAGCGACTCGTCGACCTCCAGGTTGTCGGCCTCGGCGATCTCGCCGTCCACGACGACCTTGTCGCCGGGGCCGAGCTCGATGCAGTCGCCCAGGACGATCTCGGAGGTGTGGACCTCGGCGGCCCGGCCGTCGCGCCGGACGGTGGGTTTCGTCTCGCCGATGACGGCGAGGGAGTCGAGGGTCTTCTTGGCGCGCAGTTCCTGGATGATCCCGATGCCGGTGTTGGCGACGATGACGAAGCCGAAGAGGCTGTCCTGGATCGGCGCGACCACCAGCATGATCACCCACAGGACGCCGATGAGCGCGTTGAAGCGGGTGAAGACGTTGCCGCGGACGATGTCGACGGTGGAGCGGGAGCTGCGTACGGGTACGTCGTTGACCTCGCCGCGGGCGACCCGCTCGGCCACCTCGGCGGCCGTCAGCCCGGCGGGCCGGTGCTGGACGGGTGGCCGTACCGGGTGGACGGGGTCGAGTTCGGCCCCGGCGTCGATGGCCGGTCCGCCGGCTCGGGGTGTGCCGCCGGTTTCGATCTTCGCCCGCTGCGTCATGTGTCCGACGGTACGGCCGTCCCCGCCCCCGCACACGGTGAGTGGCGTGAAGTTCCGCCCGTGGTACGACGGGAACGGTCCCGTGGTACGACGGGAACGGTCCCGTGGTACGACGGGAACGGTCGCGTGGTCGTACGTGCCGGGGTGGTGCTTACGCGGGGTCGGGGTGGTGCTGCTCGGCGGCCGCCCTCTTGAGCGCCGCGTCGCGCTTGCGGACGTACCAGATGCCGATGAGTCCGAGCCCGGCTCCGGCGAGGCAGGTCCACACCCACCACGTGAGGTCGCGGTCGGCGAACCAGCCGTAGAAGGGGACCTGCACCAGGAAGAGGACGAACCAGAGGATCGTGCCGCCGGTGATGGTGGCGACGACGGGCCCCTCCAGGGGCTCGGGTGCCTCGTGCTTGGGGGTCCACTTCGCCATGTGCACAGTGTAGGCGGGGCTCACGGCGCGGCCCGGGGCCCGTGCGAGGCATGGCTCTACGCGCGGAGATACCGATCTTCGACTGATGCGTTCATACTGAAACGTCTTGTGTCTGACCGGTTTCATTCGTGTGAATGACCAAATGTGACCGGCCAGGGTCGCTTTCTTTTCGTTTCCCCGCCCCCGCACTCTGAGGTTTCGCATGCCTTCCTCGGCCCCCGCGCCGGCGGACGCCGTCCAGCCGCCGTCCCCCCAGCCGTCGGCCAGCGGCCACCTGGACCGCTTCTTCAAGATCTCCGAGCGTGGCTCCACCGTCGCCCGCGAGGTGCGCGGCGGATTCGCCACCTTCTTCGCGATGGCCTACATCATCGTGCTGAACCCGATCATCCTCGGCAGCGCCAAGGACATGTACGGGCACCAGCTCGACGGGGGCCAGCTCGTCACCGCCACCGTGCTCACCGCCGCGTTCTCGACGCTGCTCATGGGCGTCATCGGCAACGTCCCGATCGCCCTGGCGGCCGGGCTCGGCGTCAACACGGTCGTCGCCCTCCAGCTCGCGCCCCGCATGTCGTGGCCGGACGCGATGGGCATGGTCGTGCTGGCCGGCTTCGTGGTGATGCTCCTGGTGGCCACCGGCCTGCGGGAGCGGGTGATGAACGCGGTGCCGCTCGGCCTGCGCAAGGGCATCGCGATCGGCATCGGCCTGTTCATCATGCTGATCGGCCTGGTCGACTCCGGCTTCGTCTCCCGCATCCCGGACGCCGCCCACACCACCGTCCCGCTCCAGCTCGGTGCCGACGGCCACCTGGGCGGCTGGCCGGTCCTGGTCTTCGTCCTGGGCACGCTGCTCACGCTGGCGCTGATCGTCCGCAAGGTGCCCGGCGCCATCCTGATCTCGATCGTCGTGATGACGATCGTCGCGATGGTGATCCACGCGGTCGCGGACGTCCCCTCCTGGGGCCTGACCACCCCGGAGTGGCCCGGCAACCCGGTCGCCTCGCCCGACTTCGGGCTCGTGGGCGAGGTCAGCCTGTTCGGCGGCTTCGGGAAGGTCGGCGTGCTGACCGGCTGCCTGTTCGTCTTCACGGTGCTGCTGTCCTGCTTCTTCGACGCGATGGGCACGATCCTCGGCGTCGGCGACGAGGCCAAGCTGATGGACAAGGACGGCAACTTCCCCGGCATCAACAAGGTCCTCCTGGTGGACGGCCTCGCGGTCGCCTCCGGCGGCGCCACCTCCTCCTCGGCCACCACCTGCTTCGTGGAGTCCACGGCGGGCGTCGGCGAGGGCGCGCGCACGGGCCTGGCGTCCGTCGTCACGGGTGCGCTGTTCTCGGTCGCGCTCTTCCTCACCCCGATCGCCACGATGGTCCCCTCGCAGGCGGCCACCCCCGCCCTGCTGGCCGTCGGGTTCCTGATCCTGGCGGGCTCGGTGAAGGACATCGACTGGTCCGACTTCACCATCGCGGTGCCGGCGTTTCTGGCGATGGTGATGATGCCGTTCACGTACTCGATCACCAATGGCATCGGCATCGGCTTCATCGCCTTCAGTGTCCTGCGCCTGGCGGCGGGCCGCGGCCGCGAGGTCCCGGTCGCGATGTACGCGGTGTCCGCGGTCTTCGCCTTCTACTACGCGATGCCGGCGCTCGGCCTCACGTAACGGCGCCCGTGGGGCGGGCCCGGGGCGGCGTCCCGGGCCCGCCCGGAGGGCTCAGGCGGCCCGGGGGGATCAGGCGGCCCGGGGGATCAGGCGGGTTCCCCGCCGTCTCCCTCCTCGCCGGTCCCCGGCACGGTGATCCCGATGGCCGCGAGGTTGCGCACCTCCTCGCCCGCCGGATCGAAGGGCTTCGCCGCGGTGAGGACGATCCGGGCGTTCTCGGGGGTGATCACCGTCACCTCACTTCGACGAGGGTCGCGAACGCGGGCATGCCGTAGATGCCGCGGAACGGCTCCGGCGGCACGGCATCCGGGCCGGGAGCGGGCACGGGGCTGACCTCGAACGCGTCGTAGCAGTCGCTCATGCGCCCCACCCTCGGGCCTCACGCGGCGTGAGGATCAAGTCCGGGGGCCGCCCGTCCGGGTCCGCCGGCCCGGGTCCGCCCGTCCGGGGCCCCCGCGCAGGGGTTACGCGCCGCGCGCGTCGTAGAAGCGCGTCGTCTCGTCGACCGACGCCTGGAAGCGTTCGTCGAAGTCGTTCCGTACCAGCGTCCGGACCACGTAGTCCTGGACGCTCATCCCGCTGCGGGCGGCATGCAGTCGCACCCTGTCGAGCAGTTCTCCGTCTATGCGCAGGCTGAGCACCGTCGATCCCATGCCGCCCAGAGTCGCGGCCCCGCGCGGCCCGGTGCGTCACTTTCCGGCCTGCTCTCACTCGTACGGGTGACCCCTCCCACTCCCCGCCCTACCCGGTGGTATTTAGCCAGGGTAATGAGTTACGCTAAATACATGCCTGACCTGTCCCACGGTGACCCCGCTGACGCAGCCGCCGTGAACTCCCTGCGCTCCGCCGTCATGCGGCTGGGCCGGCGCCTGAAGCACCAGCGCGTCGACGAATCGCTGAGCCCGACCGAGATGTCGGTGCTCGGCACGCTCGCCCGCTGCGGTTCCGCCACCCCCGGTGAGCTGGCCCGCAAGGAGCACGTGCAGCCGCCGTCGATGACCCGCATCGTGGCCCTGCTGGAAGCCAAGGGACTGGTCCGGCTGGAGCCGCACCCCGACGACCGCCGGCAGAAGGTCGTCAGCCAGACCGAGACGGCCGAGGCCATGCTCGAAGAGTCCCGCCGCAAGCGGAACGCCTGGCTGGCCGCCCTCGCCGAGGGCCTGGACGAGGACGAGTGGGCGAAGCTGCGTGCCGCCGCACCCGTGCTGGAGAAGCTCGCGCATCTGTGAACCGACGCCAAGGAGGCGAACCTTTTGAGTACGGGACCCGGAGCACTCTCCGCACCCGCACACAACCCCGACCACGACACCACCCGGAACCGGACCTTCTCCTCCCTCAAGGTCCGTAACTACCGGCTCTTCTTCACCGGTGCCATCGTGTCCAACACCGGCACCTGGATGGCCCGGATCACCCAGGACTGGCTGGTCCTCAGCCTCACGGGCTCCGCCGCCGCCGTCGGCATCACGACGGCGCTGCAGTTCCTGCCCATGCTGCTCTTCGGCCTGTACGGCGGCGTCATCGCCGACCGCTACCCCAAGCGGTACCTGCTCATGATCAGCCAGGGCGCCCTCGGCCTGTGCGGGCTCGCGCTCGCCGTGCTGACCCTGTCCGGACACGTCCAGGTCTGGCACGTCTACCTGATCGCGCTCCTGCTCGGCATGGTGACGGTCGTCGACAACCCGGCCCGGCAGTCCTTCTACTCCGAGCTGGTCGGCCCCGCCCAGGTCCGCAACGCCGTCAGCCTGAACTCGGCCAACTTCCAGTCCGCCCGCCTCGTCGGCCCCGCCGTCGCCGGCGCCCTGATCGCGTCGGTCGGCAGCGGCTATGCCTTCCTGGTCAACGGCCTGTCCTTCCTCGCCCCACTCGCCTCCCTGATGCTCATGCGCACCAGCGAGCTGCACCAGGTGGAGCGGGCGCCGCGCGGCAAGGGACAGCTGCGCGAGGGACTGCGGTACGTCGCCGGGCGCCCCGAGCTGATCTGGCCGATCGCCCTGGTCGGCTTCGTCGGCACCTTCGGCTTCAACTTCCCGATCTGGCTGACCGCCTTCTCCGACGACGTCTTCCACGCCGGCGCCGGTACGTACGGCTTCCTCAACACCCTGATGGCCGTCGGCTCCCTCATCGGCGCCCTGCTCGCCGCCCGGCGCGGCACCTCGCGCCTGCGGCTGCTGGTCGGCGGCGCGGTCGCCTTCGGCGTCCTGGAGATCGCCGCCGCGCTGTCGCCGTCGTTCTGGCTGTTCGCGCTGCTGCTGGTGCCGATCGGCATGTTCGGCCTGACCGTGAACGTCACCGCGAACTCGTCGGTGCAGCTCGCCACCGACCCCGTGATGCGGGGCCGGGTGATGAGCCTCTACATGATGGTGTTCGTCGGCGGTACGCCGGTGGGCGCGCCCCTGCTGGGCTGGATCACCGACACGTACGGAGCCCGCGTCGGCTTCGCCACCGGCGGTGCCGTCTCGCTGGTCGCGGCCGTGGTGATCGGCCTGGTCCTCGCCCGGCTGGGCGGGCTGCGCGTCAAGGTCGAGATGCGGGGTCGCCACCCGCACGTGCGGTTCGTCCCGCGCGAGCACCTGGCCACGGCGGCCTGACGTCGCCGGTGCCGGGCGGGGGCGCCGCGCCGACGGCGTAACCTCGCGCCATGAGGCTTTTCGCTGCCGTGCTGCCGAGCCGGGTGGCCGTCGACGAACTCGCCGCGGAGGTCGGCCTGTTGCAGGCCCTCACGGGCGCCGGTGACCTCCGCTGGACGAAGCGGGACGGCTGGCACTTCACGCTCGCGTTCATGGGGGAGGTCGACGACCGGGTGGTGCCGGAGCTGCGGGACCGGCTCGCCCGCGGCGCGCACCGCACCGCGCCCTTCCCGCTGCGCCTCCACGGGGGCGGGCGGTTCGGGCGGCGTGTGCTGTGGGCGGGCGCCGCGGGCGGGCTGGACGAGATGCGGCTGCTCGCCGAGCGCGCGGACGCGGCGGCCCGGCGGGCGGGCGTCCCGATGGACGAGCACCGCCGCTACCAGGCCCACCTGACGGTCGCCCGCAGCCGGGACGACGCCGTCGACCTGCGGCCCTTCGTGGAGCGGCTCCGGGAATTCGACGGCTCCCGCTGGGACGTGACCGAGCTGGCCCTGGTGCGCAGCAACCTCCCGCGCGGCGGTGCGGCGGGTGAGCACCCGCGTTACGAGACGGTCGGCTCCTGGCCGCTCGGAGGGGCCGGTTAACCTCGAAGGGTGGACCCGAAGACCCGTAACCGGATCATGGCCGGTGTGCTCGTGCTGATGTTCGTGATCATCGCCGTGGCGGCCGCGCTCGGCTGACCGAGCGGCGGCCGCCCCGTCGCGTCACCAGGCGAAGGCCTCCGGGGACGGCCCCGGACCCGGGAAGATCGCGTCCAGCTCCGTCAGGACCTCGTCCGCGAGCTCCAGGTCCACCGCCCGCAGCGCCGACTCCAGCTGGTCGGCGGTGCGCGGACCGACGATCGGCCCCGTCACCCCCGGCCGGGTCAGCAGCCACGCCAGGGCCACCTCGCCCGGCTTCAGCCCGTGCTTGTCGAGGAGGTCCTCGTACGCCTGGATCTGGAGGCGTACGTCGGTGTTGGCGAGCGCGTCCGCCGACCGGCCGCTGGAGCGGCGCCCGCCCTCGGCCTCCTTCTTGATCACCCCGCCGAGCAGGCCGCCGTGCAGCGGTGACCAGGGGATGACCCCGAGGCCGTACTCCTGGGCGGCCGGGACGACCTCCATCTCGGCGCGGCGCTCGGCCAGGTTGTAGAGGCACTGCTCGCTGACGAGCCCGACCATGCCGCGCCGGGCGGCGGCCTCGTTGGCCTGGGCGATCTTGTAGCCGGGGAAGTTCGACGACCCCGCGTAGAGGACCTTGCCCTGCTGGATCAGGACGTCGACGGCCTGCCAGATCTCCTCGAACGGCGTGCGCCGGTCGATGTGGTGGAACTGGTAGACGTCGATGTAGTCGGTGTTGAGACGCTTGAGGCTGGCCTCGACGGCCCGCCGGATGTTCACGGCGGAGAGCTTGTCGTGGTTGGGCCACACCTGCTGGTCCTGGCCCATGTTCCCGTACACCTTGGTGGCGAGCACGACCTTGTCCCGGTCGCCGCCCCGGGCGAACCAGGAGCCGATGATCTCCTCGGTGCGGCCCTTGTTCTCGCCCCAGCCGTAGACGTTGGCGGTGTCGAAGAAGTTGATGCCCGCGTCGATGGCGGCGTCCATGATGGCGTGGCTGCCGGCCTCGTCGGTCTGGGGTCCGAAGTTCATCGTGCCGAGGACGAGTCGGCTGACCTTGAGTCCGGTGCGTCCGAGCTGCGTGTACTTCATGGACGTACAGCCAAGCCCTTGGAGCGCGCTCGAAGCAAGGGGGCGACCGGGCCCGGGCGCGGCCGGGAGGGGGGATCAGTCGCGGGGGAAGTCGGTGGTGTCGAGGACGAGGCCGACGGGGGTGTCGGTGAGGTCGACGGGCTTCCCGAAGCCGAACCGCTCGGGCTCGGGGTAGGCGCCGTCCTTGGGCGTGGTGTGGAGCACGCACTTGCCGGTGTAGGGATTCACGATCAGGTAGGCCGGCACGCCTGCCGCGGCGTACGCGTCCTTCTTGGGGCCGTAGTCGTTCATGCTGGTGCTGCGGGAGATGACCTCGGCGACGAACTCGACGTCCTGGTAGTGCCACAGGCCCTTGTCGTCCCTCGTGGCGCCTTCGGCGACGAGGGTCACATCGGTGGCGAAGCCGTTGAGGTGGCCGGGGTAGTCGATGCGGACGTCGGACTTGATCCGCTTCCTCGGGTGCTTGGTCCGAAGCTGCTCGACGATGTCCAGAATGATGTCCCAGTGGGTGTCCCGCTGTGGCGACATGAAGATGTGCCCCCCGACGATCTCTGCCTTGTATCCCTCGGGGACGCCCATCCGCTCAAGTGCCTCGAACATGTCGTCCAGAGTGCGCTCGTCGTTGCTGTCGGCCATGTGGATCCTGTCGTCGTCTACGACGGTCATCGTGGCGCTCCTCCCCGCTGCCGCGTGATCGCATGCAGCCGCGCGGCTCAACGATAGGCGGGCAAGGGCCGACACGCCGGTGGCGACTACTCGCCAATTGCGTCGCGGCGCCGGTTCACGTCGCGGTGCCGGCCAAGGGGTCACGCGCCGCCCAGCCAGCCCGCCGCGTCGAGCCGGAAGGCGTCGGCGGGGACGACGGCGCGCAGGACGTCCTCCATGCCGGTGACCCGTTCCGCCCCGAGGGTGCGGACCCAGTCCGCCCGCAGTGCGTCGAAGATCGCGGCCGAGCGGGTGAGGGCGTCCAGCCCGTGCGGGGTGAGGCGGACGAGCTTGCGGCGGGCGTCGGCGGGGTCGTCGGCGCGCTCGGCGTACCCGAGGGTGACCAGCCGGTCGACGGTCTTGCCGGCCGCCTGCTTGGACACGCCCAGCCGCCGCCCCACCTCGCTGGCGGTGGCCCCGCCGGCGCCGATCGCCTGCATGGCGAACCCGTGCGCGGGGCGCACGTCCGGGTGGCCCTGGGCGGCCAGTTCGGCGTGGAGGCGGTCGATGAGGGTGCGGAAACCGGCGAAGAGGAGCAGCGGCAGCTCGTACCCGTTGCTTTGTTCGACAACCTGGTTTACCTTCTTGTCGTCAACCATGTTGTCCATCTTAGGAGCGGCCTTGTTCGTCGACCACACCCCGGACTCCGCCCCGCCCGCCGCCCGCCCGGTCATGGAGGCCGTCGCGGCGCGCATGGGGGGCCACCTCCCGCCCGCCGTCGCCCGCATGGCCGCCTCGCCCGAGCTGCTGGAGGGCTTCATGACCCTCACGGCCATGTTCGACCGCACGACCCTCGACCCGGTCGCCCGCGAAACGGTGATCATGACGGTCGCCACCCGCAACGGCTGCCAGGTCTGCGTCGACCTCCACGTCCGCAAGCTCCGCGCCCTCGGCGCCGACCCGGCCGTCGTCGCCGCGCTCCGCGACGGCACGCCGCTGCCCGACGAACGGCTCGCCGCCGTACGGCGGTTCGTCGACGTGGTCTACGCGACGACGGGCGAGGTCCCCGACGAGGACCTCGCCGCCTTCCTCGCCCACGGCTTCACGGAACGCAACGCCCTGGAGGTGGTCATGGGCATCGGTACGTACACCATGTCGACGTTCGCGAACCGGCTCACGCGGGCGTGACCGCCCGGACGTTGTCGGTCATGCGGCGCAGCACCTTGAGCGCGGCGACGTACTCGTCGTCCGTGATGCCGGCGTGGATCCGCGCCCGGACGTCCGTCACCAGCGCCTTGATGCGCGCCTTGGCGGCCCGGCCGTCGTCGGTGAGGTGCAGGCGCTGTGCGTCGTCGAGACGCAGCCAGCCCCGGTGGAGCAGGGTGTCGACGGCGCGGCCGGCGTCGTACGGGGTGTCCGCGACCTCGGCGAGCCCGGCGGCGATCACCTCGCGGGTGACGTCGCCGCCGGCGTCGACCCGGTTGAGGGTCCACCACTGCGGCTGCGTGACGTCCACGCGGGCCATGGCGTCGCGGATGTGCCTGATGACGGCCCTGTGGACGACCCCGCTCCAGTAGCCGACGGGCTGCGAAGCCAGGTCCTCGTCGGTGACTGCGGGGTCGGCGGGGGCGGGGACGGTCGTCGTCGTTGTCATGAGACCGACCGTAGAACCTGCACCGCGGTTGAGGTCAACCGTCGCGATCTGCGCCGTCGTCGCCTCGCGGGCCATCGGGACGGGAGAGCCCGCGGGGGTTCGGCCCGGGCTGTGGGGCCGACGCGGACGCCTCCCCGTCGAGGGCGTCGAGTGCGTCGAGTGCGTCGAGTGCGTCGAGCGTGCCGAGTTCGGTGGCCGCTTCGAGCTGTCGGGGGTTGTTCAGCCGCACCAGGCCCTGGTGGGCGGCGGTCAGCGTCTCCCGTGCCTCCCGGTGCCGGGCGAGGTGGCGCAGGGCGATCCCCAGGTCCAGCCGGGTGGGCTCGCTCCAGGCGGGCATCCGGGCCGCCTCGAAGTGCGCCAGCGCGTAGCGAAGGGGGGCCTCCGCCTCGTCCCACCGGTTCAGGGCCGCCAGGTCGTTGCCGATGTGCTGGAGGGTCGCCGCCAGATAGAGGCCGATCAGTTCCCCGGGCTTCCCCGGTACGCCGGCCCGGCAGATCGCCTCGCTGCGCCGGTGGATGACCAGGGCCTCGTCCGCGCGGCCCGCCTGGCGCAGTTGCTGCCCGAGCGCGTTGAGGGCGCTGAGTTCGGCGAGGCGGCTCTGCGCGCAGGTCTGGTCCGCGAGGTGCGCGGCGGACTCCCGGAGCCGGGCGATGGCCTCGTCGGTCCGCCCGAGGCGGTTCAGCGCTCCCGCCGCGTACCCCAGTGCCCAGGCGACCTGGAGCTGGTCGCCCACTTCGCGCGCCGCTTCCAGGGCCGCCTCCGCGGCCGGCAGGGCGGCGAGGGGGTCGTAGAGGCAGTGGTTGTAGGCCCACGCCAGGTAGTTGAGGTGCACGGCCTCGTCCCGCCGGCTGCCCAGCGCGCGAGCCGAGTCGACGGCCCGCCGGAAGACCTCCGCCCACAGCTCCCAGTGCGCGGTGCGGTCGGAGAACCAGTGCATCGCCTCCGCCGCCTGCACCACGACCCGGTGGTCGCCGGCCTCCTGCGCCCGGACCAGGGCGGCGAGCCACTGGGCCCGTTCCGCCTCCAGCCAGCGGTGGGCCTCGGCGTTGTCGCGGGGCGCGGTGGCGGGATCCGGGTCGCCGTCGGCCGTACCCGGGCGGTCGGCGTCGAAGCGCAGCGCGGCGGCCGTGGCACGGCGGAGCGTCCACGCGGCGGTGCGGTCCTCCGCGGCGTCGACGTCCGCGGGGTCGTCCTCCTCGGCCAGCTGCTCCGCGGCGAACAGGGCGAGCAGGTCGTGGAAGCGGTACCGGTCGGCGGCCGGGTGGGGCTGGAGCAGTCCGGCGTCGGTCAGGGTCTCCAGGCACCGGGCGGCCTCCCGGACCGGCAGGCCGGCGAGCAGCGCGGCGGTCGCGGGGCTGAAGTCGGGACCGGCGGCGAGCGAGGCACGGCGGAAGACGGTGCGGTTCCGCGCGTCCAGCTGCCGGTACGAGAGGGCGAACGCGCCCCGCACCTGGAGCGACCCGGCCCGCAGCGCGTCCAGGCGGCCCCCGTACGCCGCGAGCTGGGTGACGAGCTTGGCGATGCGCTCGCCGGGGCGGGACGCGAGGCGCTGCCCGGCGATCCGTACGGCCAGGGGAAGGTGCCCGCACAGGTGCGCGAGGTCGCGGGCGGCCTGTCCCTCCTCGCGGACCCGCTCCGGACCGACGATGCGGCTGAGCAGTTCGACCGCTTCCTCGCGGCGCAGCAGGGCCAGTTCGGTGCGGTGCACCGATTCGAGCCCGGCCAGGCTGTTGCGGCTGGTGACGAGGGTGAGCGACGGACCGTGGCCGGGCAGCAGGGGCCGGACCTGGTCCTCGTCGGCGGCGTTGTCGAGCAGGAGGAGCACCCGCCGCTCGCGGAGCACGGAACGCAGCAGGCCGCAGCGGTCGTCGGTGCCGGCGGGCACGGCTCCGGCGGGGACTCCCAAGGCGTGCAGCAGCCGGGCGCAGACGTCGCGGGGCGGGGTGGGCCGCGGGTCCATGCCCCGCAGGTCGACGGCGAACCGCCCGTCCGGGAAGTACGGCGCGAGGGCGTGCGCGGCGTGCACGGCGAAGGCGGTCTTGCCCAGGCCGGGCTGGCCGCAGATCACGGCGACCGGCGGATGCGCGGGGTCGAGTCGCTCGGCCAGCGCCCGCAGCCGGGCCAGGGCGGGGGCGCGGGCGGTGAAGTCGTGCAGGTCGCGGGGGAGCGCGAGTGCGTGGTGCGGGGCGAGGTCCGGGTGGGGCGCCGTGCTCGCGGCGCCGGTGCCGGTCCCCGTGCCGTACGCATTGGCGTCGGCGGCCGCGGCTCGGGCCGGGCGGGGACGCGTACGGCCTAAGCTGGCCGCCCGCTCCAACTCCCGTGCCCCGGCGGCGTCCAGGCCCAGCGCACCCGCCAGGGCCTCCACGGTGCGCCGCTGCGGCCCCCGGGACCGGCCGCGCTCCATGTCGGACAGCGCCCGGACGCTCACCCCCGCGGTGTGCGCCAGGTCCTCCTGGCTGAGTCCGGCGGCCGAACGCAGGGCCCGCAGCCGCTCGCCGAACCCGTTCGTGGCCGGTATGCCGGTGTCCATATGTGCGTACCCCCCCGGGTCGGCGGGGGCCCGGCCGAGCGACCGAACCCACCGGCAGAAGTATGCAAGACGGTACTTCTGCCAAGGGAACCGCATGGCCCACCCCATATCCGCCGGTGTTGGCTACCGGTGACCCGGGGGGCGGCCGACCGATCGGCGCACCCGACCACCGCACCGACCACCAAAACCGACCACCTGCACGTGGGGGAGACGGAACACGACATGCGTACAAGAAGCGCCCGCGCCGCTACGGCCGACGCCCGGGGGCCGGTACCTCGACCGGGCCGCGTCCACCGCCACCGACTGCTGCGCCTCCTGGCCCTTCCGGTCCTCTCGCTGCTGATCCTGGCCGGGATGCTGACCGCTCCGACGAGCGCGGTGGCGGCCAGCAAGTACGGTGACGCCCGGCTGGACCAGTGGTCGTGGCTGACGACGCACAACGCCTACGCCTACGACTGGGCGAAGCCCATCCCGCCGCGCGCCCAGTCGCGCAACGTCTCCGAGCAGCTCGACGACGGCGTGCGCGGCCTGATGTTCGACAC
This sequence comes from Streptomyces ficellus, assembly GCF_009739905.1. Taxonomy (NCBI): domain Bacteria; kingdom Bacillati; phylum Actinomycetota; class Actinomycetes; order Kitasatosporales; family Streptomycetaceae; genus Streptomyces; species Streptomyces ficellus. The sequence continues at coordinate 4,049,508 of NZ_CP034279.1, forward strand.
CTACGACAAGACGGTGTCCCCGCCGTTCGGCCCGGAAGCCGTGATGCTCTGTCACAAAGTTATTTGCTACGACTTCTTCCAGAACGAACTCGCACGCGTCGTGGACTTCCTTCAGGAGAACAAGAGCGAGGTCGTGACGATCTTCCTGGAGAACTACGCGAGTCAGGAGACCCTGACCCGGGCCATCGCCCAGGTGCTGGAGGACAAGAAGGCGACCGACCTGCTGTTCCAGCCGTCCGACACGGGCTTCGACATCGACAAGCGCAACTGGCCGCGCGTGCGCGACATGGTCACCCGCAACGAGCGCCTGGTGGTGTTCCAGGACAAGTGGGCGGACGACATCCCCGTCACGTCCACCCGTGACGCGGGTACCGAGTACGGGCGCCTCATGTACACCTGGAAGCGCACCGTGGAGACGACGTACGACTACAAAGGCAACAGGCCGCACGGGTGCCTGTCGCGGAACAGCAACAGCCTGGACCTCAAGCAGATGCCGGGGACCAAGCTGACCCCGCTGTTCACCATCAACCAGTTCGACTCCAGCGTGCTCAACCCGGAGAGCAAGTCCCACGGCGACAACGGGCAGAGCCTCAAGAACCGCGTCGAGAAGGACTGCCAGGACGTCGCCAAGCGTGACCCGAACTACGTCGCGGTCAACTTCTACCAGCACAGCGACACTCCCGGTGTGACCCCGCTGTCGGTGGTCGACGGACTGAACCGCAACGCCGTCATCATCGACCCGCATCCGGCGCTGTGGACCGTCAGCCCCAGCAAGCAGTACGTCGGCACCGCCGCCCCCAACCGCTGCATGGTGCGCGGCGACGAGTTCGAGAAGGGTGAGGGCGGCCTGGTCACCCAGCGGGCCTGTGCGAACCCCGCGCCCAGCAGCCATCAGTGGTCCGCCACGCCGCCCTCGTACAAGGAGGGTAAGGACTGGTTCTGGATCAAGGCGAACAACGGCTCCTGCCTCACCGTGCCCTACAACAACGGCACGCCGCCCGGCAACGACACCCAGCTGTTCTGGTGGCCCTGCGAGACCCGGTGGTTCTCGGGCAGCCAGTTGTGGAACGTCATCCCGGCGAAGCAGCAAGGCGGTCCGGCCGCCTACTACTTCGTGAACCAGTGGACGGGCAAGTGCCTGACGCTGGACATCGCGACGAGCACGGCCAAGGCCGGCAAGGTCACGCAGGCGGCCTGCCCGAAGTTGTAACGCCTCTTGTACGAAACCGAGTTCAGCCGACCGGGGGCCGCGCGGAATGCGTCCGCCCCCGGTCGGAGGCGTCGTACCACTGGGGACCTACACGGTCCGGCCCGTGGGTGGACGCCGGGGTGGGGTCCCGCTGCCTAGCCTCGCCGGTATGAATCGACTGCCTCGCGGCGCCGCCGCCGTACTCAGTCTGTCCCTCGCCCTGCTCGGTACGGGCGTCGCCCACGCCGCCCCCGTCACTCCGGTCACTCCGGCCGCCGCCGAGGACGCCCGCGTACGACTCCAACTCCCCGCTCCCACCGGTAAGTACGCGGTCGGCCGGGACACCCTGCACCTGGTCGACAGGAGCCGCACCGACCCATGGGTGCCCGAGGCCGGGGCGCGCGAGCTGATGGTGACGATGTACTACCCAGCCCGGCCCGGAGGCGGCCGCACCGCCCCTTACATGACCAAGGGCGAGGCCCAGGCCTTCATCGACGCCCGGGAGCTGAACGACGCGGTGTCCGCCGCCACGCTCAGCGGCACCCGCACCCACGCCCGCCCCGGCGCCGCACCCGTGCGCGGCAAGCACCCGCTCGTCGTGCTGTCACCCGGCTTCTCCGTCAACCGCGCCACCCTGACCCTGCTCGCCGAGGAACTGGCCAGCCAGGGGTACGTCGTCGCCGCCGTCGACCACGCCTACGAGTCCGTCGGCACCGCCTTCCCCGGCGGGCGGCTCCTCGACTGCGCCTCCTGCGAGCAGATCAAGCCGGGCGGGTACGGAGTCGTGCCCCAGGGCCGCGCCAAGGACGTGTCGTTCCTGCTCGACCGGCTCCTGGCCGACCGGCACCCGGCCTGGCGGCACGCCCGCCTGATCGACCGGACGAAGATCGGTATGGCGGGCCACTCCATCGGCGGCGCCTCCGCCATGTCCACCATGGTCCGCGACGCACGCGTCCTCGCCGGGGCGAACCTCGACGGCTCGTTCATGGAACCCGTACCGGCCGAAGGCCTCGGCGGGCGCCCGTATCTGCTGCTCGGCACCGGGGACGACGACTCGTCCTGGGCCCGCGACTGGCCCCTCCTCGACGGCTGGAAGCGCTGGATCAACGTCACCGGCTCGGGCCACTTCACCTTCACGGACATCCCGGTGCTCGCCGACCAGTTGGGCCTGCTGCCCCCGGACGAGCCCCTGTCGGGCAAGCGCTCGCAGGAGATCACCCGCGCGTACGTCACGGCCTTCTTCGACCAGCACCTGAAGGGGCTGGACCGGAAGCTGCTGGACGGCCCGGCCCCCGAGCACCCGGAGGTGGTCTTCCAGTCCAAGGGCTGACACGGCTCCGCAGGGTCCTTAGACAGGCGAATAATTACCCTGCATAATACTTAGACATGGGAAAGACTTACGCACGCATAGACGGTCGGCTGCGCACCTTCATCGAGGAGCAGCCGATCTTCTTCACCGCCACCGCCCCGCTGTCCGGCGACGGCACGGTCAATCTGTCCCCCAAGGGCCTCAGAGGCTCCTTCGCGGTGCTCGACGAGCAGCGGATCGCCTACCTCGACTTCGCCGGCAGCACCGCCGAAACCGTCGCCCACCTGCGGGAGAACGGCCGGATCACCGTGATGTGGTGCGCCTTCCAGGGCCCGCCCAACATCGTCCGGGTACACGGCCGGGGCGAACCCGTCTTCCGCGACGACCCCCGCTTCCCGGACCTGCTCGCCCGCTTCCCCGACATCGACCCCACGCTCCACGGCCTGCGCGCGATCATCGTGGTGACGGCCGAACTCGTCCGCGACAGCTGCGGATACGGCGTGCCCTTCATGTCGTACGACGAGGACCGCGACCTCCACGGCCGCCGCTTCTCCCGCGAGGACGACGCCTCACTGAGCGCGTACTTCGCCAAGAAGGACCACATCGCCCAGAGCATCGACGGCCTGCCCGGCCTCCCGCTGCCGCTGCCGCCCGCCGACTTCTCCTCCCAGCCCCGGAAGGGCTCCGAGCGGACGTAGGCACCGCACCGCCGGACCGGGTCGCTTCGCCTGCCGCGCACGTCCGTGGTGCGATGGAACCGAGGGGGGCGGGAAAGGAGAGCGATCATGACCGCAGGAGAGCGAACGAGCCTCGCCGCCCCGGTGTCGGTCCGCCCACTGGTCGAGCCGGACCTCGATCAGGCCGACGAGATCTTCAGAGTCGCCTTCGGGACCTTCCTCGGTGTCCCCGAGCCGCAGACGTTCTTCGGGACCGCCGACTACGTCCGCACCCGCTGGGCGGCGGACCCCCACGCGGCCTTCGTCGCGACCGTCGACGGCCAGGTCGTCGGATCGAACTTCGCCACCAACTGGGGCAGCGTCGGGTTCTTCGGCCCCCTGACCGTACGGCCGGACCTGTGGGACCGGCACATCGGCAGGCACCTCATGGAGCCGGTCATGGCCTGCTTCGGCACCTGGGAGAACCGCCACCTCGGCCTCTTCACCTTCTCGCACAGTCCCAAGCACCTTGAGCTCTACCGCCGCTACGGCTTCTGGCCGCGATTCCTCACCGCCATCATGAAGAAGCAGGTCACCGCCGCCGGCGCCGTGGTCCCCGGCCGAGTGCGGTACGGCGAGCTGACCGCCGATGAGCGGCCCGACGCACTTCGCCTGAGTCGCGCACTGACGGGGGCCGTGTACGAGGGCCTGAGCCTGGAGCGCGAGATCACGGCCACCCAGGCGCAAGGGCTCGGTGACATCATCCTCCTGGAGGGTGCCGACTCCGGCCTCGACGGCCTGGCCGTCTGCCACTGCGGAGCGGGAACGGAGGCCGGTGAGGACGTGTGCTTCGTCAAGTTCGGCGCGGTACGCCCCGGCCCCGGCGCCGCGGACCGGTTCGTACGACTGCTGGACGCGTGCGAGCAGCTCGCCGCCGACAGGGGTCTGGGGCAACTGGACGCCGGCGTGAACCTGGCCCGCCAGGACGCCTACCGGTGCATGGCCGACCGTGGATTCCGCACCTGGCTGCAAGGGGTAACCATGCACAAGCCCAACGAGCCCGGCTACAGCCACCCGGACGCCTACGTGATCGACGACTGGCGCTGAACCCCCGCCGTCACGTGCCTCGCGGGGCCGGCCACGAAGGTCGCCCACGCGGCGGGGGAGAGGGTGAGGGCGGGGCGGGACACGTCCTTGGAGTCGCGGACGTGGACGGTGTGGGGGTGGACGGCGACCTCGACGCAGTTTCCACCCTGCTCGCTGCTGTAGGAGGACTTGGTCCAGGCGACGGCGACCTCGACGCAGTCGCCGCCCTGGTCGCCGCTGTAGCTGCTCTTGAACCAGTCGAGGTTGACGCTCATAGCTCGCATGCCACCTGTTCGATGAGTCGGGCGGAGTCTTTCGGGTTGAGGGCTTGCGCCCGTAGTACGCCATACCGCGCGAACGCGTCCCCCAACTCCGGCTGCTCGCTCAGAAAGTACCGCCCGCTCAGGCCCTCGACGTAGACGAGTTGGCTTCGACGCTTGGCTGTCTCCAGCAGTGTGAAAGGTCCACTGAGTCCGGCGTGGACCTCCGGGCCCTCCGGCATCACCTGGATCTGTACGTTAGGTAGTCGGCCGATGTCCAGGATGTGCAGCAGGTTCTCTTTAAGGACGGCTACCCCGCCGATCGGCTTGGTGAGTGCTGCTTGCTCCAAGACGAAGCTGACCAGAGCAGTCGGTCGGCGGTGGAACAGTTTGTGCCTTGCCAGCCTGGCCGCGACCATGACGTCGACCTCTTCCTCCTCGAAGGGCGGGTTCGCGCAGGCGAAGACGGCCCGCGCATACCCCTCGGTCTGGAGCAGCCCCGGGATGAGGTGATTCTCGTACGAATGAACACCCGCCGCCTTCGCCTCCTCCTCCAGGTAGTCCTCGAACCACGCCGCGACCCCGCTCGCCTTCAGCTCCTGCGCGACCTCCAGGAGTGCACCTTGTGCACCCAGCAGCTCGTCCGCCACGTCCACGAAGTTGCCGCGCGGGCGGCGTTCGCCGCGTTCGATCATGGCGACCTGGGACTTGGAGTATCCGGTCTCGCGGCCGAGCGTCTCCTGGGAGACCTTGGCCCGTTCGCGGTGGAAGCGCAGCAGCCGGCCGAACGCCTTCGCGGCGCCGGGGCTGCCGTTGTTGCCGATGTTCACGCCCGTCCTTCCCAGGTGCACAACGCCGCACAAACGCCTTGTGGCGCTGGTCACAGTAGAGCTGCGCCGCAAAGCTGGGCGCATGAATCCGCGCATTTCACTTGACGGGGTTCCGTCCTGGATCCCCGCCTCCGGTCACGCCCTCCGCCACGCGGGCATCCACTTCGACGCCGTACGGGTACGGGGGGTGCTCGGCGAGGAAGTGGCGTACCGGCTCATGGAGTTCACCGACTTCCGCACGGGGCCCATCGTCCGGGAGCTGGCGGGGGAGCGGAACGTGTACTTCCTGCTGCCGCCCGGGACGGCCGCCGCGTACGCGTGGCCCGCCGGGGCGCGGGCGTTGAGCCGGAGCGGGCGCGGGATGGCGTTCGTGGGGATTCCGGCGCTGGAGGGGCTGACGTGGCCGCTGGACTGGAGGTCGCGGCCGACCGCCGAAGTGCCCTTCGTGGAACCGGACTTGTTGCATGAAATAGTCGAACATGCTGTACGGTGATCGCGCAATCACGCTCAGTGCGCACAGGGTGCGGACATGGAGCGGTCCCCGGCGGTGCGGCAACACCAATCCGAGGACCTTCACCACTAGTGGAGCTAGAGGTCCACCAGAAATGCTTCGGCATGCTATCGCGCCCGAGCGGCGCTTCACCAAGGTCTCGCACGATCTCGTACGGCACCGTCGCCTCGGCAGCGACGCGAAGTTGCTGGTCATCTACGTGCAGGGGCTTCCCGAATCCGAGGCCGCCAAGCCGCTCGGCGACCACGCCGAGGCGCTGGGCATGAAGCCACGGGCCTTTCAGCGGGCCAAGGACGAACTGCTCGCGAACGGGTTCTTCCACCACTGGCGCTGGCAGAGCGGCCGGGGCCGCTGGAACACGGACCAGTTGTTGTCCAACGTCACCCTCACGGGGGAGGAAGCGAACCGGCTCCGCGACGGCAGGGCGTCCGAGCCTCCGTATCCGCCTCCTCCGTCGCCGCCGAGTGTCCCCGAACGGACCGTCGGTGAATCGGCCCCCCGGGTGGTCGCCGGTTCTCCTCCGGTAGAAGAAGACCGGGAGAAGAACACTCCCCACCCCCCACCCGAAGACGACGCCAGTCCCGAAGTCGTCACCGCCGAACGCGTGTTGCTGTCGCTGCGGCACAGCCACCGTGAGCTGTGGCTCGGGGTGCGGGAGGCGCGGGGCCTGGCGGACGCGGCGGCCGAGTGGCTGCGGCGCGGGTTCTCGACGGCCGAGCTGCACCACACGCTGACGACCGGGCTGCCGCCGGGCGGGGTGCGCTCCGCCGTGGGCTTCCTGCGGCACCGGCTGGTCGAGAAGCTCCCCGTACCGCTGGACCCGCGCCCCGCCGTGCGGGGGCTGGTCGTCTGCGAGGGCCCGGGCGACGACCACGTCTTCCGGCCCGTCGGCGACGAGACCCACTGCGGTCCCTGCCGCCAGGCGGCCGCCGCGTCGGTGGCCGGCCCGCCACCGAGGCCGGTCTCGTGGCGGTCACTCCTCCGGGAGGGCACGGGGCACGCGTAGTCGTCCCGACGGTCGGCAGTGCCCGGCTCCGAACCGGCCCTGTGCCGGGTGGCGTCAGGCGGTGGCCGGGGCGTACGGCCCGCCCAGGCCCCACGCCTGGTGCATCGCCGTCGCGAACGCGGACGCGAGCTTGTGCTCGCCGGAGGGGCCGGGGTGGGTGCCGTCGTAGGTGTCGGCGCCGAGGTCGTACGACTCCGGTACCGAGGCCAGGAGCAGCGGGGAGGCCGGTTCGTCGAGGTCGGCGACCGCCTTGGCGAGCAGTTCGTTGAAGCGGGCGCACTCGGCGGCGAAGGGCGCGTCGTACTGGGCGCGGACGTTGGGGATCACGGGGAGCAGGACGGCCCGGACGTGCGGGTTCGCGGCGCGGGCCCCGGCGACGAAGGCGTGGACGTTCTCGGACGTCTGCGCGCTGTTGGTGTAGAAGCCGAGGTCTATCAGGCCCAGGGACACCAGCAGGACGTCCGCCTCCGCCGCCTCGACCGCCTCGCCGATCAACGGCGCCATGTGCAGCCAGCCCTCGCCCCAGCCGGAGAGGTGGCGGCGGGCGTGGGCGGGGAAGGCGGGGTCGGCGTAGCGTTGCGAGACGGCGGCGTCGGCGGTCGCGTCGTACAGCCCGGTGCGCGGGCCGACGATCCCGTACGGGCCGTCGAAGGTGGTGGCGAGGTGCTGCCACATCCGGTAGCGCCAGGTGTAGTCGCCGGCGCGTCCGATGGTCATGGAGTCGCCGACGAACATGAAACGCATGGGGGTCATCATCGCCGACCGGGGCTCAGGTGTGCGATGTGACCATGGACACTGGGACCATGGTTTCGTTGCGCAGGACGGTGGCTCTGGCGTCGGCCCTGGTGGTGTGGGCGGCCGCGCCCGCCGTCGCCGAGGGTGAGGACGACGGGTTCACCGTCGAGGACCCCCGGATCACCGAGTCCAGCGGCCTCGCCGCGAGCCGTGCCCACCCCGGGATCTACTGGACGCACAACGACCAGGACCAGCCCCGGGTGTTCGCCGTGGACTCCCGGACGGGGAAGACCGTCGCGACCGTCACCCTGCGCGGGGTCGGTACGCCCCGCGACATGGAGGCGATCTCGGTCGGCGCGGACGGCGCGGTGTACGTCGGGGACATCGGCGACAACCTCGACGGGTCCTGGCCGCACGTGTGGATCTACCGCTTCCCGGAGCCGGAGCGGCTGCGCGACCAGACCGTCGACGCCACCCAGTACACGGTCACGTACGCCGACGGGCCCCGCAACGCCGAGGCGCTGATGGTGCACCCCACGACGGGGCGGGTCTACATCGCGTCGAAGAACGAGGACGGCGGCGGTCTGTACGAGGGCCCGGCGCAGCTGAGCACCCGGGGCCCGAACGTGTTCCGGCGGGTCGGCGAGGTGCCGTGGGTGACGGACGGCGCGTTCTCGCCGGACGGCGAGGAACTGGTGCTGCGCGGCTACTTCAGCGCGCGGGCGTACGCCTGGAAGGACGGCCGGCTCGGCGCCGAGAAGCGGCTGACCGCGCCGATCATGCGGCAGTCGGAGTCGGTGACGTACACGCCGGACGGCTCGGCCCTGATGTACGGCTCCGAGGGCGCGGGCAGCGAGGTGGCCCGGGTGGCGGTGGAGGGCGGGCCCCCGGCGACGGGCGGCGGTCGGTCGCCGTCCCCGTCCGCGTCCGCCCCGGGGGCGGCGAAGTCCCCGGACGGTGGCGTCGGCGGAGGTGACGCCACGGTCGGGGCGCTGGTGCTGGCGGGGGTCGCCGCGCTTTTCCTCGTACTGAAGGGGCGGCGGCGGTCGCGGGAGTGAGGGCGGCGGCGGGTCGGCGGGCCGTTCGCTCGGTGGGGAATTGTGGGTGCAGCGCAGCGGTGGCGTGATGTGAGCGGTTTCTGAGCCGGAATTGTGCCCTCCATCACGTGCGACTGTGTTCGGTTGTGGTCGAATTTGTGCGACCAGGCTAGGTGTCGGCGTCCAACTGACCAGGGACGGCCGACGCGTTGAGCCAGCCGCAATACGTCCCAGGGGGGATCACTTGCCCACAGGTAACTCGTCGCGCGCATCCATACGTCGTCTGACTGTCGGGGTGGCGACCGTCACGGCCGCCGCCATCTTCACCACGACAGCCGCGCACGGCGCACCCGCACCGGCCGCCGAACCGCCGCAGGACAGCGTCGCGGCGCAGGCCGCCAAGCTGATCGAGAAGTACACCGGCGTCGAGGACATCGTCCCCAGCACTCCCTCGGAGGGCGGGGCGCTGGAGGCCGTGACGGTGGAAGGAGAGGGGCGGCGCACCGTGACCGCCCCGGCCACCGCTCACGGGACCGTTCAGTCGACAGCGGCGGACGGCAACTCCATCGGCATCGGCCTGCCGAGTTCGGACGGTGTCAGCGGTGCCAGGACGGTGGGCGGAACCATCGTCTACCCCAGTGCCGCCAGGGATGCCGACCTCGCCGTACAGCCCACTGCGCAGGGCGTTCGCTCGCTGATCGTCATCAAGAGCGAGACGGCGGCCAAGGAGTACCGCTTCGGTCTCGATCTCCCCACCGGGGCCGTGACCGAGCACCAGGACGACGGCAGCGTCATCGTCAGCAAGGACGGGGAGATTCTCGGCACGTTCACCGCTCCATGGGCCAAGGACGCCCGAGGGGCCGCGGTGCCGACCAGCTACCGCGTCGAGGACGGTGCACTCGTGCAGACCGTCGCATTCGACGAGAACACCGCGTTCCCGGTTGTCGCCGACCCCAGCTGGTGGGAGGAGACCAAGTACCTGGCCGTTTGCGGGGCCGCCGTGGCAGGTGTCCTGCTCTCGTTCCTTCCGGCCGGCTCCAGCATCAAGGTCGTGCGCGCCGTCGCACTGTTCAAGAGGTACGGAGCGAAGAAGACGGCTTCCATCATCTGGCGTTTCGTCAACGGGAAGCGGATCGGTTCCACCGAGCGTGAGGCCGTCAAGGCGTTCATCGGCATCACCCTCATCGCCAACAACTGCAAGCGTTGAGGTCGTCATGAAAACCCTGGAAGTCGCTGCCGTCGCCTCGGTGGTCGTCGAAGTGGTGCTGATGGCACTGGCCCGGTTCGGAACCGAACGGCGCCACTGGAGGCACCACCACAAGCGCGGGCCTCGCCCCGTCACCAGTGATCACATCACACACGTACCGGCTGTGCTCTACGGGCTTGCGGCCGTGGCGGTGGCCGTCGCCGCCGTGGTGAGTCCCGTGGAGATGGGCTGGGACGCCGCCGTCAAGTTCGTCACGTTCGGGATCCTGCTGCCGGCCCTGGCCGCGAACTCCGTCATGGTGCTCGCCGCGCGAGGCCGCGCCAGTGCTGTGACCCGTCTCCAACGGTGCGCCGCCTTCGCTGTCGCGTTGGGCGGAGGCGGGGTGTCGGTCGGGCTCGTGCTCTGACCGCAGGTGCATGGGACAGGCCCGAGGTCGTCGTGGTGCGCCTTCGGGCCTGTCCTGTGCGGGTGCGATACGTCGGTCTTACGTGCGGGTGGATCACTCCCGGGGTCCAGGAGTCTGACTCGCCTGCTCCTTCTCGCGGCCAGGGGCGGCCGGGGGCCTGGGCTCTGACAAGCCGCCCACGCCGCCCACCGGGCCCGGCGGGACGCGCTGGTTTCGGCGGCGCCGGCGGCCAGCACGCGTGCGCCGTCGACGCCCTCGGGCGGTACCCCGCTTCGGGGGTCGCCCTGGTGCGGAAGGGGCGGCGCCCCGCCGCGGTGGCGGCCTTCGGCGTGTGGGCGGGTCCGGGCGGCGGTGTCCGCGTGGTGCGGGAGCCGTGTCAGCGGGTCAGGTGCCGCACCAGCTCCCGCGTGAACGCGTGCGCGGCCGGTGCGACCCACCGTTTGCGGTGCCGGGCGAGCAGGACTGGTACGTCCGCGAACGCCGGCCCCGCGACCCGCACCAGCCGCCCCTGCCGCAGGTGTTCCTCGACCGTGGTGAGCGGCAGCAGGGTCAGGCCCAGCCCGGCGGCGACGCAGGCGCGTGCCGCGTCCACGCTGCCGAAGCGGGTCAGGCGTGGCGGTGCGGCGTGCGGCACCTCCGGCAGGGCGAGGAGCCGGCGCTCCAGCCCGTCGCTGTAGGAGCAGCCCTCCTCCAGCAGGAAGAACTCCTCCGACGCGAGCCTCTCCCAGGTGGCGGGGTGCGTGCCGGAGGCGAGCGGGTGCCCCGGGGCGCAGAGCAGGGCGAGCGGTTCGCGGGCGACCGGCTCGGCCGTCACGTCGGGGAAGTCGGCCGTCTCCTCCAGCAGCAGGGCGACGTCGAGGCGGCCGGACCGCAGGCCGGCGACGCACTCGGCCGTGCCGGCGGCGTGGAGTTGGACGTCGATCGCGGGGTGACGGGCGCGCAGGGCGACCATGACGTCCGGCAGCCGGGTGGCGCACAGCGACTCCGGGGTGCCCACCGTCACCCGCCCCCGTACGGCACCGTCGCCGGCGCCCCCGTCAGCGCCGTCGCCCGCCCGGAGGCGCGCCACGGCGTCGAGGACGTCCTCGGCCTCCGGGAGCAGCCGCCGCCCCGCGTCGGTGAGGAGCGCGCCGGTGGGGAGGCGGTCGAACAGCGGGACACCCAGGTCCCGTTCGAGGGTACGGATGTGCACGGTGACCGTGGACTGGGCAACGTGGAGCTCGGCGGCGGCAGCGGTGAAGCTGCCGGTCCGGGCGAGGGTCGTGAAGGTGCGCAGGAGTCGGGTGTCCACCGGACCAGGCTATGCGATCTGCACATGGCCGCAATGGAAACCGATCGTTGGACGCGATAGCCCTGCCCGGTCCAGCATGGAGCCATGACCACGACTGAAGCTCCTCTCCGGTACGCCGCCTTCACCAGTGACCCCGAGGGCGGCAACCCCGCCGGTGTCGTCCCCGACGCCTCCGGGCTCGACGACGCGGAGATGCTCGCGATCGCGGCCGCACTCGGGTACTCGGAGACCGCGTTCGTCACCCACCGGGACGACGCGGCACGGCGGTTCCGGGTGCGCTACTTCAGCCCGCTGGCGGAGGTGGCGTTCTGCGGCCACGCCACCATCGCCCTGGCCGTCGCGCTCGCCGAACGGCTGGGCACCGGTGACCTCCTCCTGGACACCCCCGCCGGTGAGATCCCGGTGGTGACCGGCCACGACGCGACGGGCGCGGTGGTGGCCACGCTCACCAGCGTCCCCACCCGCAGCAGGCCGGCCGTACCCACCGAGCTGGAGCCCACCCTGCGCGCCCTGGGCTGGTCCGCCGCCGACCTCGACCCCGCCCTGCCTCCGCACGTGGCCTTCGGCGGCAACGAGCACCTCGTCCTGGCCGCCGCGACCCGCGCCCGGCTGGCCGACCTGGACTACGACTTCGACGCCCTGGCCGGCGTCATGCGGGAGCACGGGTGGACGACGGTGAACCTGGTGTGGCGCGAGGCGCCGGAGCGCTTCCACGCCCGTAACCCCTTCCCCGTGGGCGGCGTCGTCGAGGACGCGGCCACCGGAGCCGCCGCCGCGGCCCTCGGCGGCTACCTCCGCGAGCTGGGCCAGGTCACCGGCCCCACCACGATCGCCATCCGCCAGGGCGAGGACATGGGCCGCCCCAGCGATCTCCTCGTCGACCTCGCCCCCGACGACCCGCGCTCCCACGTCACGGGCCGGGCGGTCGTGATCGGCCAGGGCCTGTGAACGACCGGCACCGGCCGGCGGCGGAATCCTCCTCGCCGGACGCCCGGTAACCGGGCACGGGCGGACGGTGCCCGTGCGAGTCGCTCCTTCCCGTCAGGCGGCGACGGCGGTCCCCTCCAGCTCGACCATCAGGGTGGGGACCGCCAGCCGGGTCACCCCGAGCATCGTGGTGGCGGGAGCCACCCCGGCGGCGCCCAGCCGCGACGCCAGCACGCCGTAGTGCTGGAACAGCAGGTCGACGTCGGTGGTGTGGACGTTGAGCCGCACGAGGTTCGCGAGGGACATACCGGCCTCGCCGAGTACGGCCTCCAGGTTGTCGAGGCTCAGCGCCAGCTGGGCCGCCATGTCACCGGCGTGCTCGGGCTTGCCGTCCGCGCTCATCGCGGCCTGCCCGGCGCAGTACAGGGTCCGGGTGTGACCGGAGACGACCTCACCCTGGTTGTACCCCAGCTCCACCGACCACTGCCACGGGTTGACCGTCGTTCGCTCCACAGTCCCATCAGCTCCGTTCAGCCATGCGTCGTCGGCTCCCAACCAGGCGTTGTCGGGGCCGTGTTGAGAGCCTTCCAGCGCATCACGACACCCTGTGTCATGTATTCGGGTAGCGTCGCGCCATGCGTGCGGATCGGCTGGTCTCGCTGGTGCTGCTGCTGCGCCGGCGCGGTCGGCTGTCGGCGGCGACGCTGGCCCGCGAGCTGGAGGTGTCGACGCGTACCGTGCTGCGCGACATGGAGGCGCTGTCCGCGGCGGGCGTCCCGGTCTACGCCGTACGCGGCAGGCACGGCGGGTTCGCGCTGCTGCCCGGCTTCCGGACGGAGCTGACCGGACTGAACCACGACGAGGCGCTCGCGCTGCTGGTCGCCGGATCGCGGCGCGGCGCGCAGGCGTTCGGCCTCGGCTCGGCGCTCGCGTCGGCCGTGCTCAAGGTGGTGGACGCGCTGCCGGAGGGCCAGCGGGACACCGCGGCCGGTGTGGCGGAACGCCTGCTCATCGACCCGGAGACCGACCTGCTCTCGCGCCGCGTGGCCACCGAGGAGGTGCCGGACGCGGTGGTGGCCGAGGTCCGGCGGGCCGTGTTCGCCGGGCACAAGCTGCGCATCCGGTACGCGGCGGTGGACCGGGCGCCGCAGTGGCGCACGGTGGACCCGATCGGCCTGGTCACCGTCCGCGAGCAGGGCTACCTGCTGGCCACGAGGTCCGGCGCCGACCGCACCTACCGGCTGTCCCGGATCACGGCCGCCGAGGAACTCGACGAACCCGCGCAGCGGCCGGACCGGGTCGACCTGGACCGCGCCTGGCGCGAACGCGGCACCCGGTTCCGGGCCGGCGGCGACCAGGTCACGGTACGGCTCCGGCTGGCCCCGGCTCGCCGCGAGGACCTCCTGGGCACGGTGCTGGCCGTCCACTCCGAGGAATCCGAGGCGGACGGCCGCCTCCGCCTGGAGGTCACCTTCCAGGACACCCGGCACGCCGAGTGGGCCCTCTGGCAACTCGCCACGGACGCCGAAGCCCTGAGCCCCGCATGGCTCCGCGACTCCCTGCACGACCGGGCCGCCACGCTCGCGGCCCGCTACGGGGCGCTGTCCGATGCCCCGAACCCCTGAAAGGATGCGGTGGACGACGGGGGTGGGGGACTCATGGTGGGCGATGGTCCGGTGGACCTGCTGAATCTGACGATGGGCGGCGGTCTTGAGCCGGGTCAGGACTCCCGCTTCCCCGTCCCCGTACCGCGGCTGATGCGGTACAGCACGTTCGGGCGCAGGGGGCCTTCGGGGGCGGTGGGGTCGTCGAAGTCGTCGGCCGGGTCGCGGGTCATGCCGATCCGGCGCATGACCGCCTGCGAGCGGAGGTTGGTGGCCGTTGTCACGGCGAGGATCTCGGGAAGCGCCAGGGTGTCGAAGCCGTGGGCCAGTACGGCCAGCGCGGCCTCGGTGGCGTACCCCTGACCCCAGGCGGAGCGGGCGAGCCGCCAGCCGATCTCGACTCCGGTGAACGGCATGCCGTCGTCCACGTCGTCCAGGCCCGCGAAGCCGATGAACTCGCCCGTGGCGCGTACCTCGACCGCCCACCATCCGTAGCCCCGCCGGTCGAACGCGGCCCGGAAGCGGGCGACGGAGGCGTCGCTCTGTTCGCGGGTGAGTACGTCGCCCAAGTGCTGCCGGACCTCGGGGTCGGCGTTCATCGCCGCCCATGGTTCGAGGTCGGGGTCACGCCATCGGCGAAGGAGGAGGCGGTCGGTGCGCGGTTCGGCCATGGTGCCGAGCCAACGTGAGCACGTTGCGCGAGGCAAGCCGATTTCCTCGGGTGGCAGCACCGTACGGCCAGACCTTCAGGAAGCCACCACGCGCCTCTGGAGTTGTGTCAGTCCGCTCGTGGCTGTCGAGACGTCCGCGCTCAGCAGCCAGGGCTTGTGCCCCTCCGCGGAGCACTGGACCCACAGTCGCAGCTGCTTGCCGTCGTGCTCCGCTCTCCAGGTCTGCGTACTCGCGTACCAGGACGGTGCCAGTGTCGGTTCCAGGGCGAACCGCGTATGGCCGTGATGGAGCAGTGCGACGGGGGCGACCGCCCGCCCGAGCGCGTCCGCGCCGTCGACGCCGGGCCGGAAGCGGTAAGGGCCCCAGATCACATCGGCCACCTGCTGCGCGGTCGGTCCCCCGCCGATCTGTGAACCGCTGCGCTCCTTGTCGTCCCGGATCCTCAGCGCCGCCTCGATCCGCATCAGCGGAGCCGGTCCCAGGAACTGCACCAGCAGCTCCGGGTACCCGCGAGAGTCGTCGAAACGCACTTCGACCTGTGGCGTCATCTCCTTGTGCCACCGGTCCCGTTCGATCTGCGCCACCGAGGCGGACGTCCGGTTCGCCTCTTTCGCCGTCTTGTAGGCCGCCATCGCTGCCACCCCGCTGAACAGCGCCGCCGCGGCGGCGATGCCGGTGTCTATCGTTCCCACGCTGTCGCCCCCGTCGTGGCGGCTTTCGCGGAACTCCTGTGTTGCGTACGGGTCATGCGGCCATCCTGCCGCCTCACCGGGTCAGGCCGCTGGGGGACGCACAGAACCCGGGACCGGCACGGGTGCGACCCGTCGGCAGGTGCGATGCGGCCCGGCCGCGGCGGGCCGGGTGTCACCGCTCCGCCGCCCGCGTCACCATCACCTCGAAGCCGTCCATCAGCGCGCGCAGGCCGAAGGCGAAGTGGTCGAAGTCGGCCGAGAACGTGTCGTCGGCCAGGGCGGCCATGAGGGGGAAGTCGCCGCTGGCCATGGCGCGGTTCAGGAAGGGGACCTGGCGGCCCCAGAACTCCTCGTCGCTGACGCCCGTTTCCTTGACCGCCTCGACCGTCTCGGCCTCCATGCGGGCGATGCCCGTGACGAAGCTCTGGACGGCGATGATCACGGACATGGTCTCGGGGTCGGTCAGGCCCATGCCCTTGAGGCCGGCCAGCGCGAGTTCCAGGCTGCGCAGGGCGCTCGGGCCGAGGACCGTGCGGGTCTGGTTGATCTTCAGCAGCCAGGGGTGGCGGCGGTAGAGGTCCAGCTGGGCGCGGGCCATGGCGTCGACGGTGGTGCGCCAGTCGGCGGAGGGGTCACCGGCGGCGGCGATGAGGGTTCCCTGGACGCGGTCGATCATCAGGTCGAGCAGCTCCGCCTTGCCGGGGACGTAGCGGTACAGCGACATGGTGCCGGTGCCCAGTTCGGCCGAGAGCCGCCGCATCGAGACCGCGTCGAGCCCTTCCGCGTCGGCGACCTCGATGGCGGCGGTGGTGATCCGGTCGAGGGACAGCCCGCGTTTCGGGCCCCGGGAGGGGGGTTCGCCGGTGCCCCAGAGCAGTTCCAGGCTGCGGACGATGTCGCCGCTGCCGGTGGTCGCGGCCATCCCGCCGGACTTCCTGTCGCTGGTCATGGCGTCAGCGTAAATCACCGGACCAAAACTGGGTACGGTGTACGCTCAATCGGGTACGGTGTACTCAGTTTCGGCTTCGGGAGGGCGCATGGCGGACGACTGGGCGGTACGGGCGGAAGGGCTGGAGAAGCGGTACGGGGAGCAGCGGGCTCTCGACGGGTTCGATCTCGCGGTGCGGCCGGGCACCGTCCACGGGCTGCTGGGCCCCAACGGGGCGGGCAAGACCACCGCGGTGCGGGTCCTGGCCACGCTGCGCCGCTTCGACGGCGGCCGCGCCGAGGTCGCCGGGGTGGACGTGGCGCGCGAACCCCGCCGGGTGCGCGGCCTGATCGGGCTCACCGGGCAGTACGCGGCCGTGGACGAGGTGCTGACCGGACGCCAGAACCTGGAGATGTTCGGCCGCCTCTTCCACCTCGGCGGTCGCCGGGCCCGCTCCCGCGCCACCGAGCTGCTGGAGCGGTTCGGGCTCACCGAGGCGGCCGACAAGGGCGTCGACGGCTACAGCGGCGGCATGCGGCGCCGCCTGGACCTGGCCGCCTCGATGATCCTGGCGCCCCGGGTGCTGTTCCTCGACGAGCCCACGACCGGGCTCGACCCGCGCGGCCGCGGCGAGGTCTGGGACGCCGTACGGGCCCTCGTCGCGGGCGGCACCACCGTCCTGCTCACGACCCAGTACCTGGAGGAGGCCGACAAGCTCGCCTCGCGCGTCACCGTCATCGACCGGGGTCGCGCCATCGCCGACGACACCCCCGAGGCGCTGAAGGACCGCGTCGGCGGCGACCGCATCGAGGTCGTCGCCGCCGATCCGGCCGACCTGCCGCGCGTCGCCCGGACCGTGGCCCGGGTGTGCAACGGCGAGCCGCGCGTTGACGGGGCGGAGCGGCGCGTCCACGCGCCGGTCAGCGACCGGGTCGCGGCCCTCACCGAGGTCGTCAGGACCCTCCAGGACGAGGGCGTCCAGGTCGAGGACATCGGGCTGCGCAGGCCGAGCCTCGACGACGTGTTCCTCCGCCTGACCGGCCACGCGGCCGGTGACGGGAAGGCCGGTGACCGGAAACCTGGTGACGGGAAACCCGGTGACGCCGAGCCCGGTGACGTCAACGCCGGTGACGCCAACACCGCCCCCGGCAGCACCGCCGACGGCCGGGAAGAGGTGGCCGCATGAGCAGCACCACCAGCACCACCAGCACCACGGAGACCCTCCGGCCCCTCGCCGGGCGCGGACGCCTGTACTGGGCGCTCGCCGACTGCATGACCATCGTGCGCCGGCAACTCACGCACTACCAGCGCAAACCCGTCTACATCGCCTGGCAGCTCGGCTTCCCGATCCTGTCGGTCCTGCTGTACGGGTACGTCTTCGGCGGCGCGATGAAGCCGCCGGGCGGCGGCGGGGCGGCCGACTACCGGGACTTCCTGATGCCGGGCATGTTCGTGATGACGATGGCCTTCGGGTTCATCAACACCGCGACCGCCGTGGTCACCGACGCCAACAAGGGCGTCATCGACCGGTTCCGCTCAATGCCCATGGCGCCGTCCGCCGTGGTCACCGGGCGCGGTGTCACCGACGCGGTCATCGCCGGCGCCGAACTGGCCATCCTGGCGGGCACGGCGTTCGTGATGGGCTGGCGCTCGGACGGGGGCTTCCTCGGCGCCTCGGCGGCCTTCGGGCTGTTGCTCCTGCTGCGCTACAGCCTGACGTGGATCGGCATCTGGCTCGGACTGCTGGTGCCGGACCCGGAGGCGGCCGGCGGGCTGTTCGTCGTCGCCTTCCCGCTCACCATGATCTCCAGCGTGTTCGTCCAGCCGGACACGATGCCCGGCTGGCTCGGCACGATCGCCGCCTGGAACCCGATCTCCTCCACGGCGGCGGCCACGCGTGAGCTGTTCGGCAACCCCGGTGCGGGCGGCGGCAGCTGGATCGAGCAGAACGCCGTCCTGATGGCGGTGGTGTGGCCGCTGGTCCTCACCGCTCTGTTCCTGCCGCTCGCGGTACGGCGCTTCCAGCGGCTGAGCCGCTGACGGCAGGCCCCGGGAGTGGGGGGTGGGCCCGCGGAGGGGGCGCGGGCCCACCCGGTCCGGTTTACGCCGGGCACTCCTTCCAGGCCAGCCGGTAGACCGTCTTGATGTCTCCGTCCGTGGAGTCCATGGCGATGAAGCTGTTGGTCTTCTTCGGGTCCGATGTGCCCGCGCTGACCCGCAGCTCGGTGTTGATGTTGAAGTTCCGCTTCACCCCGCACGGGGCCCACACCAGCTGGCCCCAGTCGGTCTGGTCGGTCGCCTGCCAGTTGTTGTCGTACGGGCCCTTGAAGGGGTGGCTCTCCTGGGCCGTGTCGGGCGAGCCCTGGAAGTAGTACGACGCCTTCTGCACGGCGTGCGCGCCGTTCTCCAGCTTGGCGTAGCCGCGGTAGTCGGCGCTGGCGACGGCGTAGGTGAAGCCGCCCGGGACGTGCACGATCAGGCTGAGCTGGCAGTTCTTGCGGAAGTCGGTCGGTGAGGCGCCGACGCCCACCTGGGCGAGGTAGTCGCTGTACGTCACGGTGAAGGCGGTGTTGTCCAGGGCCACGGCGACGGCGGCCGTGCCCTGGGGGCAGCCCGAGCCGTTGACGGTCGCGACCTCGATCACGATCTTGTCGGGCGGGGCGACGATGCCCGCCGAGGCGGGGGACGGGGCGAGGACGGTCGCCGCGACGGCCGTGGTGACGACGGCGCCGGTGAGCAGCCTTCTGGGTCTTGCGGACATGGGTCTCCGATCGGTTGCCGGTCGAAGTGGGGGGTCCAACCGTGGATGGTGGGTGCCTGCACACGGGCGCCACCAGCGGTGTGCACATGACAAGCACATCCGGGGGCGGTGCTTCCGGAGTGCTTCGGATCGTAGGGACCCTCGGCGGCCGCGGATAGAGCGGTTATCAGCCGCATGACGGAGGGCCCCGAACCGGTTCCGGTTCGGGGCCCTCCGTCATGCGCGAGCGTGCCTACAGCTTCTCGATCACGAAGTCGACGCACGCCGTCAGCGCCTCGACGTCCGCCGGGTCGACCGCCGGGAACATCGCGATCCGCAGCTGGTTGCGGCCCAGCTTGCGGTACGGCTCGGTGTCGACGATCCCGTTGGCGCGCAGCACCTTCGCGACCGCCGCCGCGTCGATCTCGTCCGAGAAGTCGATCGTGCCGATGACCTGCGAACGCTTCGCCGGGTCGGTGACGAACGGTGTCGCGTACTTGGACTCCTCCGCCCAGCCGTACAGCGTGCGCGCCGAGGTCGCGGTGCGGCGCACCGACCAGTCCAGACCGCCCTGGCCGTTGATCCACTTCAGCTGCTCGTTGAGCAGGAAGAGCGTGGACAGCGCCGGGGTGTTGTACGTCTGGTTCTTCAGCGAGTTGTCGATCGCCGTCGGCAGCGAGAAGAACTCCGGGACGTGCCGGCCCGAGGCGTGGACGCGGGCGGCCCGCTCCAGCGCCGCCGGGGAGAACACACCGATCCACAGGCCGCCCTCGGAGGCGAACGACTTCTGCGGCGCGAAGTAGTAGACGTCCGACTCGGCGACGTCGACCGGCAGGCCGCCCGCGCCGGAGGTGGCGTCCACCAGCACCAGCGCGCCCTCGTCGGCGCCCTGGACGCGCTTGACGGGCGCCGCGACACCGGTGGAGGTCTCGTTGTGCGTGAACGCGTACACGTCCACGCCCGCCTCCGCCACCGGCTCCGGGTGCGTGCCCGGGTCGGAGGCGATCACGGTCGGGTCGGCCAGCCACGGCGCCAGCTTGGCCGCCTTGGCGAACTTGGAGGAGAACTCGCCGAAGGTCAGGTGCTGCGACTTGTTCTCGATCAGCCCGTGGGTCGCGATGTCCCAGAACGCGGTCGAGCCGCCGTTGCCGAGGATCACCTCGTAACCCTCGGGGAGGGAGAACAGATCGCGCACGCCCGCACGGACCTCGCCGACCAGGTTCTTGACCGGGGCCTGGCGGTGGGACGTGCCGAGGAGTGAGGTGCCGGTGGCGGCCAGCGCGTCCAGCGCCTCCGTTCGCACCTTGGAGGGGCCCGCGCCGAAACGGCCGTCGGCGGGCTTGATGTCAGCGGGAATCCGGATCTCAGCCACGTCCGGAGCCTAACCGCTCACGGACACGGCCGAAGACCGTGTCCGTCCGATGAGACACGAAATGGCAAGTTCAGCGGAGACGCGGACGCGGGTCAGCGGAGACGCGGACGCGGGAGGACGGGCAGCTCGAAGAGGTCGTTCTGCGTGACCACCGGCTTGTTGCGCAGCTCGGCGGCGGGCACCGCCAGGGCCAGGTCCGGGAACCGCTCGTACAGGGCGGGCAGCGCCACCCCCGCCTCCAGGCGGGACAGCGCCGCCCCCGGGCAGACGTGCGGCCCGTGGCCGAAGCTGATGTGCCGGTTGGGGGAGCGGGTGACGTCGAAGACGCCGGCCGTCGGGCCGTGCTGCTCCTCGTCCCGGCCGATCGCCCCGTACGACACGATCAGCGCCTCCCCCTCCGGCAGGACGCGGTCACCGACGGGCACGTCCTCGGTGGCGAACCGGATCAGGACGTGGGAGGTAGGGGTGGAGAAGCGCAGGGTCTCCTCCACCACCGCATCCCAGCCGACTTGGCCCGAGCGGACGAGGGCCAGCTGCCCGGGGTGGGCGGACAGGTTGACCACCGCGTTGACGATCAGCGAGATCGTGGTCTCGTGGCCCGCCGCCACCATCAGCTGGAGGGTGGAGACGATCTCCGCGTCGGTGAGGTGGTCGCCGTCCTCGGAGGCGGCGATCAGCGCGCTCGTCAGGTCGTCGCCCGGTTCGGCGCGGCGTACCGCCACCACCTTCGCCATCATCTCCGCCAGCTCCCCGAGGGTCGCCACGACCTCCTCCGGCGGCGTCTGCGTGGAGAAGAACCTGTCGAACAGCACCTTCAGCCGCGGGTGGTCCGCAGGGTCGATGCCCATCAGGTCGCTGATGACGTACATGGGCAGCGGATACGCGAACGCCGCCTTGAGGTCCACCGTGCCGTCCGGGGACTCGGCCGCCAGGGCGGCCACGTCGTCCAGCAGGCGCTCGGTCAGGTCGGTGATCCGCCCGCGCATCAGCTCCACCCGGCGCGGGGTGAGCGCCTGGGCGACCAGCGCCCGCATCCGGCGGTGGTCCTCGCCGTCCACGGTCAGCATGGACCGGCCGGGGTTGGCCAGGCCGATCAGCGGCCAGTCCATCGGTATCTCACCGCGCCGCCAGGCGCCCCAGACGCCGATGTCCTTCACGAGCCGCTTGTCGGTGAGCAGCGCGCGCGCCTCCGCGTGCCGGGTGACCGCCCACACCGGGACCCCGCCCGGCAGGACGACCCGGGCGAGCGGCCCGGCCGCGCGCAGCGCCGCGCTCTCGCCGTCCAGGTCGGTGACGAAGGGGTCCAGCGCGATGGGTTCTTCGACGGTCGGTCTTTCCACGGGGTTCACGGGGTGCCTCCGAGGGCGGGGGTCGGGGTGAAGGTCACGGGCAGGTCGGTCATCCCGCGCAGCCACGGCGACGGGCGCCGGGTGAGCGCCCCGGCCGGGACGGCCAGGTCCAGGTCGGGCAGCCGGTCCAGCAGCACCTCGATCCCCGTACGGGCGATGACCTCGGCGATCTCCTGCGCGGGGAACGGGCAGCGGTGCTCGCCGTGCCCGAACGAGAAGTGGGCGCTGTTGCCGCCGGTGAGGGCCGCGTTGTCGATGTGGACCTGCGGATCGGCGTTGGCGGCGGCCAGGCCCAGCAGCAGCAGGTCGCCGGCCCTGATGTGCCGCCCGCCCAGGTGCGTGTCGCGCGACGCCCACCGGCCGGCCACGTTCTGGGTGGGGGTGTCGGCCCACAGCACCTCGTTCATCGCCTCGGCGACGGAGTGCCGGCCGCCGGACAGCGAGGCGGCGAACCGGTCGTCGGTGAGCATCAGGCGCAGCGAGTTGCCGATCCAGTCGGCCGTCGGCTGGTGCCCGGCCGCCATCATGACCATCAGGTCCTGCGCCATCTCCTCGACCGTGAACCCCGACGGGTCGGCCAGCATGCGCGAGGCGACGTCCTCACCCGGCTCGGCCCGCTTGGCGGCGAGCAGGCCGAACACCGACTCCGCCAGGTGCTGCTGGCCGGCCAGCGCCCGCTCACGGCCGTCGATCATGTCGTTGAGCGCGGTGACCAGGCCGGGCCCCTGCTCGTCGGGCACGCCGTAGATCTTCACCAGCACGCGGACCGGCAGCAGCATGGCGTACTGGGCGATCAGCTCCGCCTCGCCCGCGCCGCAGAACGCGTCGACGAGCCCGTCCGCGTACTCCTCGGCGTACCGGCGCAGGGTGAAGGGGTCGACCGACTCCAGGGCGTCGGCGACCATCGCGGCGCGGCGGCGGTGGCGCTCGCCGACCGTGTAGAGGATGGAGGGCTGCTTGCGGCCGATCATCGGCAGCAGCGGCCAGTCGGCGGGGATGCGGTCCCACTGGTTCCACAGGTCGGAGTCGCGGCTGAACAGCACCGGGTCGCCGGTGACCTGGTGCAGCTCGCGGTAGTCGAGCACCAGCCAGGCCGGGACGTCCCCGTCCAGGAGGACCGGGGCGACGGCTCCGTGCTCGCGCCTCATCTCCCGGTACAGCTGGGCGGGTTCGGTCTGGAACCGGGTCCCGGACAGGGGTACGGGGGCGGTCATGCGCGGGTCTCCCGGAGGGATCGGGCCTGGGCCTGGAGGCGTTGGAGGTGGGTGACGAGGGTGATCAGCACGTACTTGCTGGAGGAGCGGTCGCGGGCGTCGCACTCGACCAGCGGTACGTGGTCGGCCAGGTCGAGCGCCTCGCGGATCTCCTGCTCGGTGTGGGCGGGGCCGCCGAAGTCGTTGCAGGCCACGATGAACGGCATGCCGTGGTGCTCCAGGCGGTCGATCGCGTACCAGGAGTCGGCGAGGCGGCGCGTGTCGACGAGGACGACCGCCCCGAGGGTGCCGGAGAAGAGCCGGTCCCACAGGAACCAGAAGCGTTCCTGGCCGGGGGCGCCGAACAGGTACAGCACGTTGTGGGCGTCGAGCGTGATGCGGCCGAAGTCGAACGCGACGGTGGTGGACGTCTTGGTGTGGATCTGGGCGACGTCGTCGACGCTCTCGCCCGCGCGGGTCATCGTCTCCTCGGTGTTGAGGGGACGGATCTCGCTGACCGAGCGGACGAGGGTGGTCTTGCCGACACCGAAACCGCCCACGATGACGATCTTGAGACCGTTGTCGGCGGTGCTGCTGAGCGGTGTCCGTTCAGAGGTTGCGGAGTCCAACGAGCACCTGCTCCAGGATGTCGGGGTCGGGAAGGCTGTGGGCTGACGCGCGGGGGTGGCGGGCGCTGATGCGACCCGTGTCGAGCAGGTCGGACAGCAGGATGCGCACGATGCCGATGGGCAGGGCGAGTTCGGCGGCCACCTCGACGACCGCGGTGGGCCGCCGGCACATGCGCAGGATCGCCGCGTGCTCCGACTGCATGCCGGGTGCCGCCTCCGACTCGGCCACCACAAGGGTCACCAGGTCGAACGGCGCGTCGGGGGCGGAACGGGTGCGGCCACCGGTGAGCGTGTACAGCCGGTCCGGCGACTCGTCCCGGTGGCTGGCCGGACTCACGCGGTACGGGGCTCGGCGTGCAGGTGCTCGCCGAGCTGCTCGACGAGCTCGCTCATGTTGTGCCCGACCAGGCCGACGTCGGAGTCCTCGGCGGCGACGACCGCGAGGTGCGCGCCCTCCCCGGCCTCGACGATCAGCAGGACGCCGCCGTAGAACTCGGCCATCGCCGACCGGACGCCGCCGGTCCCGTCGCCGAACTCCACGGAAGCGCCGTGCGACAGGCTCTGGATGCCGGCGGCTATCGCGGCCAGCTGGTCGGCCTGGTCGACGGACAGCTCCGGCGTACGGCACAGTTTGAGGCCGTCGCGGGACAGCACGAGCGCGTGCCGGGCGCCGGGCGTGCGCTGGATCAGGTTGTCCAGCAGCCAGTTGAGCTTCTCGTCGGTGGTGGTGCCGGTGGTCATCGGGGGGTGCCTTCCGTGGTGGTGCGTACCGCTTGGCGGAAGCTGCTGAAGCGGGCGGCCGACCGGGTCCGCGAGGCGGGGCCGGCGGGCTCGGCGGGGGTGCCGTCGGGATCGCGGCCGGAGGTGCCGGGCGACGTGCCGCCGGGGGTGCCCTCGGGGTGGGCGGCGGCGAGGGTCTGGCCCCGGCGGCGCCTGGGGAGGCCGCCCGGGGAGGGGGCCTCGGTGGCGTCGGGCCCCCCGAAGGGGGAGGCGGGGCGCTCGTGCGGTTCGGGCGAGGCCGGGGCCTGCGGGGCCTGCGGGGCCTGCGGGGTCTTGGGGGCGGGCGGCAGGGCCCTGGGCGCGGGCGCCGGCGCGGTTTCCGGGCGGGTCCGGGCGATCAGCTCGTGCGGGATCATCACCAGCGCGCCGGTGCCGCCCCGGGCCGAGGGCCGGAAGGACACGGTCAGGCCGTGCTTGCGGGCCAGGCGGCCGACGACCGCGAGACCCAGGCGGGTGCCGGACAGGCCGGTCAGGTCGGCGCGTTCGGCGGTGACGGCCCGTTCGGCGCGGCGGAGCTGGACGTCGCTCATGACCAGGCCGCTGTCCTCCACGGTGACCACGAGCCCGGCCGGGACCTCCTCGACGTACACGTGGACCTCGGCGGTGGGCGGCGAGAAGTTCGCCGCGTTGTCGAGGAGTTCGGCGAGGGCGTGCATCACGCCCTCGGCGGCGTGGCCGGCGATCGCGGCGTCGCTGGTGGTGTGCAGCCGTACGCGCTGGTAGCCGGCGATACGCCCCATCGCGCCGCGCAGGATGGACTCCATCACGATCGGCTTCGCCCAGCGGCGGCCCGAGCGGGCGCCGGTGAGGACGGCGACGGAGTCGGCGAGGCGACCGGCCTGGGCGGTGCGGTGGTCGAGGTGGAGGAGGTCGGTGAGGACGTCCTCGTCGGCGTGCCGGTGCTCCATCTCGCGCAGGTCGGCCAGCATGCTCGTCGCCAGGGCCTGCATACGGCCGGCGGCGTTGGCGCAGGCGGCCACGGCGGCGGCGCGGTTGGCCTCGCTGCGTGCCGCCTCCGCGCGGGCCCGCGCGACCGCGTGGTCCGCCTCCGCGCGGGCCCGGTCGGCCTCGGCGCGCGCCTGGTCCGCCTCGTCGCGGGCCTGCGTCACCGCCTGGTCCGCCTCCGCGCGGGTCTCGGCGACGAGGCGGTCCGCCTCGTCGCGGGCCTGCGTCACCGCCTGGTCCGCCTCCGCGCGGGTCTCGGCCACGAGGCGGTCCGCCTCCGCGTGGGCCTGCGCGACGGCGTGGTCCGCCTCCGCGTGGGCTTCGGCGACGGCGCGGTCGGCGTCCGCCCGCGTCCGGGCCGCCTCGCCGCGGGACTCGGCGACCGTACGGGCGGTGTCGGCGGCCCTGTGGGCGGCCTCGGTGGTCAGCGCGGCGGCCTGGGCGCGCAGCCGACGGGCGGTGTCGAGGGCGTGGGCGGCGGTGGCGACGGCCGCCGTGAACAGGACGGCGGCGGCGGCCGAGCCCCACGCCAGCGGAGCCCGCACGGAGCCGGGCGCGAGGGCCACCGCTCCCGCGCACAGGAGGCCGGTGACGGCCGCCGAGATCAGCAGGGCCGGCGCGACCGGCCGGAGTGAGGGGCGCAAATCGTCAGTCCTCTGGCGTGGGGCAGCGGGGGGAGGCGTGGGGCATCTGGAGTCGTCTATTCCCTAACAATTCCGGGTCACTATAAGAGACTTGACGATCACTTTGGGAAGTTCTTGAGCGCTTTCTTACTCAGATCACACCCAGTCCCACCCCAGCCCCGCCCCGCCCCCCGCCCCGTTCCCGCCCCGGCGGCACCCCGCGGGGCATGCTGGCCGTATGGGCGATCAGCAGCGGCGGAAACGGGAGACGGCGGACCTCGCGCGGGCGCTGCGGGGCGCCGTGCGCGGCGAGGTGGACTTCGGGGCGGCGGCCCGGGCCCTGCACACCATGGACGCGTCCAACTACCGCCGCGTCCCCGTCGGCGTCGTGGCGCCCCGGGACGCGGACGACGTGGCCGCCGCCCTCGCGGTGTGCCGGGAGCACGGCGCACCGGTGGTGCCGCGCGGGGCGGGGACCTCCATCGCGGGGCAGGCGACCGGCACCGGCGTCGTCCTCGACCTCACCCGCCACATGCGGGACGTCGTCGCGGTCGACCCCGAGGCGCGGACGGCGGTCGTCCAGCCCGGCGTCGTGCTGGACCGGCTGCGCGAGGCGGTACGCCCCCACGGGCTGACCTTCGGGGCCGACCCGTCGACGCACAGCCGCTGCACGCTCGGCGGGATGATCGGCAACAACGCGTGCGGCGCGCACTCCGTGGCGTGGGGCACCACCGCCGACAACGTCCACACCCTCAAGGTCACCACGTACGGCGGCGCCGAACTGCGCCTCGGGCGCGGATGGAAGGGCGGCCCGGAGGGCCTCGCGGACCTGGTCGGGCGGCACCTGGCGCAGCTCCGCACCGGGTTCCCGCCCAGTCTTCCCCGCCGCATCTCCGGCTACGCCCTGGACGCCCTGCTGCCCGAGCGCGGCACCGACCTGGCCCGCGCCTTCTGCGGCAGCGAGGGCACCCTCGGAGTGCTGACCGAGGCGACCGTACGGCTCGTCGGGTCGCCGCCCGCCCGCGCCCTCGCCGTGCTCGGGTACGCCGACGAGAGCGCGGCGGCCGAGGCGGCCCCCGGCCTCCTGCCGCTCGGCCCGCTCACCGTGGAGGGCATGGCCGAGGACCTGGTGCGCGACCCGGCCGCCCGCGCCGCCCTGCCCCGGGGCGGTGCCTGGCTGTTCGCGGAGACGGGCGGCGCGACCCCCGCCGAGGCCCGCGCCCGCGCGGAGGCCCTGCTGCGCGCCGCCGACGCCCTGGACGGCACCGTCGTCACCGACCCGGCCGCCCGGCGCGCCCTGTGGCGGGTGCGCGAGGACGCCGCCGGGACCGCCACGCGCACCGGCGCGGGCGCCGAGGCCTGGCCGGGCTGGGAGGACTGCGCCGTGCCGCCCGCCCGGCTCGGCGCGTACCTGCGCGACTTCCGCGCCCTGCTGGCCGCCCACGGGCTGCACGGCACGCCCTACGGCCACTTCGGCGACGGCTGCGTCCACGTCCGCATCGACTTCGACCTGGTCACCGACGAGGGCGTACGGCGCTTCCGGCGGTTCTCCGAGGACGTCGCCGGCCTCGTCGTCGCCCACGGCGGCTCGCTGTCCGGCGAGCACGGCGACGGCCAGGCGCGGGCCGAACTGCTGCCGAGGATGTACGGGGACGAACTGGTCGCCCTCTTCGGCCGGTTCAAGGACCTGTGGGACCCGGCCGGGGGCATGAACCCCGGGATGCTCGCCCGCCCGGCCCGCCTCGACGAGAACCTGCGCTTCGCGGTCCTGCCTCGCGAGCGGGTGGACGTGACCTTCGGCTACCCGCACGACGGTGGCGACTTCGCCACCGCCGTCCGCCGCTGCGTCGGTGTCGCCAAGTGCCGGGTGGACGGCCCGAACCAGGGCCCCGGGGTGATGTGCCCGTCCTTCCGGGCCACGGGCGAGGAGGAGCACTCGACGCGCGGGCGCGCCCGGCTGCTGCACGAGATGCTGGCGGGCGAGGTGGTGACCGGCGGCTGGCGGTCGGCGGAGGTGCGGGACGCGCTCGACCTGTGCCTGTCGTGCAAGGGCTGCCGGAGCGACTGCCCGGTCGGGGTCGACATGGCGACGTACAAGGCGGAGTTCCTGCACCACCACTACGCGGGGCGGCTCCGCCCGGCCGCCCACTACGCGATGGGCCGCCTGCCCCGGTGGCTGCGCCTCGCCGCCCCCTTCGCCCGTCCCCTCAACGCCGCCGCCCGCCCGCGCCCGCTCGCGGCCCTCGCCAAGCGGGCGGCGGGCGTCGCCTCAGAGCGGGATCTGCCGGTGCTCGCGCCCGAGACGTTCACCCGCTGGTTCGCGCGGCGGGGCGGCCGGGGGAGCGGAACCGGGGACCCGATCCTGTGGCCCGACACGTTCACCGAGCACCTGACGCCGTCCGTGGGCCGCGCGGCCGTGACCGTCCTGGAGGCGGCGGGCCTGCCCCCGGCGCTCCCGCCCGGCCGGGTGTGCTGCGGCCTCACCTACGTCTCGACCGGCCAGCTCGACCACGCCCGCACCGTGATGCGCCGCACCCTCGACACCCTGGAGCCCGTCCTGGGCACGCCCGTGGTCGTCCTCGAACCGAGCTGCGCCGCCACCCTCACCACCGACCTGCCCGAACTGCTCCCGGGCGACCCGCGCGCCCGGCGGCTGGCCGACTCCGTCCGCACCCTCGCCCAGGCCCTCCAGGAGTACGCCCCCGACTGGCGGCCCCCGCGCCTGGACCGCCCGGTCGCCGGCCAGACGCACTGCCACCAGCACGCCGTCCTCGGTGACACCGCGGAACGCCGCCTGCGCGAGCGCGCCGGACTCACGGGCGAGCTGAGCGGCGGCTGCTGCGGCCTGGCCGGCGACTTCGGTTTCACGCGCGGCCACTACGACGTCTCGGTCGCCTGCGCCGAGGACCAGCTGCTGCCCGCGGTCCGCGCCGCCGCCCCCGGCACCGAGCTGCTCGCGGACGGCTTCTCCTGCCGCACCCAGCTCGCCCACCTCGCGGGCGCGCGGGCCAGGCACCTGGCGGAGGTGCTGGCGGAGGCGCTGGAGGCCGGGCCGGAGGGGCGTCCCGAGGGCTGAGGGGGCGGGCTCCGGGGCGGCGGTTACGGTGGAGGGAGGCCCGCCATTCGGTGCAGTAGGCTGGACTGGTAGTCCATTTCAGTGGACTGATCCTTCTCGCACCGTCCGCCCGTCGAAGAGAAAGAAGTCGAGGTTCCCCCGGTGAACGACACCGCCCGTACGGAGGCCGCCGCCGCCCGTACCGCCGACGCCTCCGCCGTCGCGCTGCCCGAGGCGTCCGCCGCGCACCCCGAGGGGCCGGGCGGTGGGCGGCGCGGGGCGCTGGGGCCGGTCGCGCTGGTGGTGGCCGGAGGGCTGTCCGTGCAGTTCGGGTCCGCGGTCGCCGTGCTGCTCATGCCGCGGGCCGGGGCGCTCGGCGTGGTCACGCTGCGGCTGATCCTCGCCGCCGTGGTGCTGCTGGCGGTGTGCCGGCCCCGGGTGCGCGGGTACGCGCGTGCCGACTGGGGGACGGTCGTGGCCTTCGGTGCCGCGATGGCCGGCATGAACGTCCTCTTCTACCAGGCCGTCGACCGCATCCCGCTGGGCGCCGCCGTCACCCTGGAGGTGCTCGGGCCGCTCGTGCTGTCGGTGGTCGCCTCGCGGAGGCTGGTCAACCTGGTGTGGGCCGGGCTCGCGCTGGGCGGCGTGGTGCTGCTGAGCGGCGGCGGCTTCGACCGGCTGGACCCGCTGGGCGCGGCGTTCGCGCTCGGGGCGGGTGCGATGTGGGCCGCGTACATCGTCTTCAGCGCCCGGACCGGGCGGCGGTTCCCGCAGGCGGACGGGCTGGCCCTCGCGATGGCCTTCGGCGCGGTGCTGACGGTGCCGCTGGGCGTCGCCGAGGCCGGGTCCAAGCTGCTGGTGCCCTCGACGATCGGGCTGGGCCTCGCCGTCGCGCTGATGTCGTCGGTCCTCCCGTACACCCTCGAACTGCTGGCGCTGCGGCGGCTGCCCGCGCCGACCTTCGCGATCCTGATGAGCCTGGAGCCGGCGATCGCGGCGACCGCCGGGTTCTTCGTGCTGCACCAAGCCCTCTCCGTCACCGATGCGTTGGCGATCGCGCTGGTCATCGCGGCGAGCATGGGCGCGGTGCGCTCGCAGATGCCGAAGCGGACGGCCAAAAAGTAAAGCAAGCATGCTTGCTTGTTTCTCGGGGCGCTGCCATGCTCCGGGGCACGCACTGCCGTGTCCCGGAGGGAGCGCCCCGTGTCCGATGCCCTGCTGGCCGACCTGCGCGAGGAGAGCGAGGAGCTCGACCGGCTGGTCGCGGACCTGAGACCGGACGGCTGGGCCACCCCCACCCCCGCGCCGCGCTGGACCGTCGCCCACCAGATCGCCCACCTCGCCTGGACCGACGACGCGGCCCTGCTCGCGGTCACCGACCCGGACGGGTTCGCCGCGCACGCCGCACAGGCGCTGAAGGACCCCGACGGCTTCGTCGACGAGGGCGCCGGCGCGGGCGCCGCCGCACCGCCCGCCGAACTCCTCGCCCGCTGGCGCGACGGCCGCACCCGGCTCGCCGACGCCCTGGCAGCCGCCCCCGCCGGCGCCCGCTTCCCCTGGTACGGGCCGCCCATGAGCGCCACGTCCATGGCGACCGCCCGCCTGATGGAGACCTGGGCGCACGGCCAGGACGTCGCCGACGCCCTCGGCGCCGTACGCCCGCCGACCGCCCGCCTGCGCCACGTCGCCTGGATCGGCGTACGCGCCCGGGACTACGCCTACGCGGTACGGGGCCTGACCCCGCCCGCCGAACCGTTCCGCGTGGAGCTGACCGCGCCGGACGGAAGCCCGTGGACCTACGGCCCCGAGGACGCGACCCAGCGGATCACCGGCCCCGCCCTCGACTTCTGCCTCCTGGTCACCCAGCGCGCCCACCGCGACGACACGGCCCTGCGCGCGGAGGGCGCCCACGCGTCCGCCTGGCTGGACATCGCCCAGGCCTTCGCCGGACCGGCCGGCCCCGGCCGCGCGCCCAAGGGGGCCGCGTGAAACGGCCGCTGCGCGTCGGCAACGCCTCCGGCTTCTACGGCGACCGCTTCGACGCCGTGCGCGAGATGCTCACCGGCGGCGAACTCGACGTCCTCACCGGCGACTACCTCGCCGAACTGACCCTGCTCATCCTCGGCCGCGACCGCCTGAAGGACCCGGCCCTCGGTTACGCCAAGACCTTCCTCCGGCAGATGGAGGACGGCCTCGGGCTCGCCCGCGAACGCGGCGTCAAGATCGTCACCAACGCCGGAGGGCTCAACCCCGCCGGGCTCGCCGGCGCGCTGCGCGCCCTCGCGGAACGCCTCGGCCTGCCGGAGGTGCGCGTCGCCCACGTGGAGGGCGACCAGCTGCCGGTGCCCGGCGGGGCGCTCACCGCCAACGCGTACCTCGGCGGCGGGGGCATCACCGCGTGCCTGCGCGGCGGGGCCGACGTGGTGGTGACCGGGCGGGTCACGGACGCCGCCCTGGTCAGCGGGCCGGCGGCCTGGTGGTTCGGCTGGGGGCCCGAGGAGTACGACCGGCTGGCGGGCGCGGTGGTCGCCGGGCACGTCCTGGAGTGCGGCACCCAGGCCACGGGCGGCAACTACGCCTTCTTCACCCGCCACGACGTCCGCCGGCCCGGCTTCCCGGTCGCCGAACTGCACGAGGACGGGTCATCCGTCATCACCAAGCAGCACGCCACCGGCGGCGTCGTCGACACCGGCACCGTCACCGCGCAACTGCTGTACGAGACGGCGGGCGCCCGCTACCCGGGGCCGGACGTGACGGCCCGCCTCGACACCGTGCGCCTCGACGCGGACGGCCCCGACCGGGTGCGGATCTCCGGCGTACGGGGCGAGGCGCCGCCGCCGACGCTGAAAGCCGGGCTGAACCGGCTCGGCGGCTGGCGCAACGAGGTCGTGTTCGTCCTCACCGGGCTCGACGTCGAGGCCAAGGCACGGCTAGTGCGCGAACAGCTGGAGGGCTCGTTCGCGAAGACCTCCGACGTCCGCTGGGAGCTGGCCCGCACCGACCGGCCGGACGCCGCCACCGAGGAGACCGCCAGCGCCCTGCTGCGCCTGGTCGTCCGCGACGCCGACCCCGACGCGGTGGGCCGGGCCGTCACCGGCGCCGCCGTGGAGCTGGCCCTCGGCAGCTACCCGGGCTTCCACGTCACCGCCCCGCCCGGCAAGGGCGCGCCCTACGGGGTGTTCGAAGCGGCGTACGTCGACCCCACCGGCGTCACGCACACCGCCGTGCTCCCCGGCGGCGAACGCGTGGTGATCCCGCCCGCGGCAGCCACCCGCCCCCTGGAACCCGTACCCGAACCGCCCCTGCCCGAGCCGCTGCCGCCCGGACCGGTCCGGCGCGCCCCGCTCGGGCTGGTCGCCGGGGCGAGGAGCGGCGACAAGGGCGGCGACGCCAACATCGGGGTGTGGGCCCCCACGGACCGGGCGTGGCGCTGGCTCGCCCACACGCTGACGACCGACCGGCTGCGCGAACTGCTCCCCGAGACCGCCTCCCTGGACGTCGAACGGCACGTCCTGCCGAACCTCCGCGCGCTGAACTTCACCGTCACCGGGCTGCTCGGCGAGGGCGTCGCCGCCCAGGCCCGCTTCGACCCCCAGGCCAAGGCGCTGGGCGAATGGCTGCGCGCCCGCCACCTCGACCTACCGGAGGCCCTGCTGTGACCGTCCTCCCCACCGCCCTCGACACCACCGCGGACGACTACGCCGCCCACCGCGCGACCATGCTCGGCAGGCTCGCCGAGCTGGAGACCGAGCACGCCAGGGCGCTGGCCGGCGGCGGCGAGAAGTACACCGAACGGCACCGGGGGCGCGGCAAGCTCCTGGCCCGCGAACGGATCGAGCTGCTCCTCGACCCCGACGCGCCGTTCCTCGAACTGTCCCCGCTGGCCGCCTGGGGCAGCGACTACCCGGTGGGCGCCTCGATCGTCACCGGCATCGGGGTCGTCGAAGGCGTCGAATGCCTGATCACCGCCAACGACCCGACCGTGCGCGGCGGCGCGTCCAACCCGTGGACGCTGAAGAAGGCGCTGCGCGCCAACGAGATCGCGTACGCCAACCGCCTGCCCTGCATCTCCCTCGTCGAGTCCGGCGGCGCCGATCTGCCGTCCCAGAAGGAGATCTTCATCCCCGGCGGGGCGCTGTTCCGTGACCTCACCCGCCTGTCCGCCGCCGGGATCCCCACCATCGCCGTCGTCTTCGGCAACTCCACGGCGGGCGGCGCCTACGTGCCCGGCATGTCGGACCACACGGTGATGATCAAGGAGCGGTCGAAGGTGTTCCTCGGCGGGCCGCCGCTGGTCAGGATGGCCACCGGCGAGGAGAGCGACGACGAGTCGCTCGGCGGCGCCGAGATGCACGCGCGCGTGTCGGGGCTCGCCGACCACTACGCCGTCGACGAGGCCGACGCGATCCGCCAGGCCCGCCGGATCGTCGCCCGCCTCAACCACCGCAAGGCCCACCCCGACCCCGCCCCGGCCGACCCCCCGAAGTACGACCCGGAGGAGCTGCTCGGCATCGTCCCCGGCGACCTGAAGACGCCGTTCGACCCGCGCGAGGTGATCGCC
This sequence comes from Streptomyces ficellus, assembly GCF_009739905.1. Lineage (NCBI taxonomy): Bacteria > Bacillati > Actinomycetota > Actinomycetes > Kitasatosporales > Streptomycetaceae > Streptomyces > Streptomyces ficellus. The sequence continues at coordinate 4,083,101 of NZ_CP034279.1, forward strand.
CGGATCGTCGACGGCTCCGACCTCGACGAGTTCAAGCCGCTGTACGGGCCGTCGCTCACCACGGGCTGGGCGCGCCTGCACGGCTACCCGGTCGGCGTGCTGGCCAACGCGCAAGGGGTGCTGTTCTCCGCCGAGTCCCAGAAGGCCGCGCAGTTCATCCAGCTCGCCAACCAGCGGGACGTCCCCCTGCTGTTCCTGCACAACACCACCGGCTACATGGTCGGCAAGGAGTACGAGCAGGGCGGCATCATCAAGCACGGCGCCATGATGATCAACGCGGTGAGCAACTCGAAGGTCCCGCACCTGTCGGTGCTCGTCGGCGCCTCCTACGGCGCCGGGCACTACGGCATGTGCGGCCGGGCCTACGACCCCCGCTTCCTGTTCGCCTGGCCCAGCGCCAAGTCCGCCGTCATGGGCCCCCAGCAGCTCGCCGGCGTCCTGTCGATCGTCGCCCGGGCCTCCGCCGCCGCCAAGGGCCGGCCCTACGACGACGAGGCCGACGCGGGCCTTCGCGCCATGGTGGAGCAGCAGATCGAGGCCGAGTCCCTGCCCATGTTCCTGTCGGGACGGCTGTACGACGACGGCGTCATCGACCCGCGCGACACCCGCACCGTCCTCGGCCTGTGCCTGTCGGCCATCCACACCGCCCCGGTCGAAGGCGCACGCGGCGGCTTCGGCGTCTTCCGGATGTGAGGGACCCCACCATGATCTCCACCGTCCTCGTCGCCAACCGCGCCGAGATCGCCTGCCGCGTCTTCCGCACCTGCCGCGACCTCGGCATCGCCACCGTCGCGGTGTACGCGGACCCCGACGCCGGTGCCCGCCACGTCCGCGAGGCCGACGCGGCGGTACGCCTGCCGGGCGCGGCGCCCTCGGAGACGTACCTGCGCGGCGACCTGATCGTGAAGGCCGCGCTCGCGGCGGGCGCCGACGCGGTCCACCCCGGATACGGCTTCCTGTCGGAGAGCGCCGACTTCGCGCGGGCCGTCCTGGACGCGGGCCTGACCTGGATCGGCCCGCCGCCCAAGGCCGTCGAGACGATGGCGTCCAAGACCCGCGCCAAGGAACTGATGGCGGCGGCCGGCGTCCCGCTCCTCGCGCCCGTCGACCCGGCGACGGCCACCGCCTCCGACCTGCCGCTGCTGCTGAAGGCGGCGGCCGGCGGCGGCGGGCGCGGCATGCGGGTCGTACGGGACCTGGCCGCGCTGCCCGGCGAGCTGGCGGCGGCGACCGCCGAGGCACGGTCCGCGTTCGGGGACGGCGAGGTGTTCGCGGAGCCGTACGTCGAACGCGGCCGCCACGTCGAGGTGCAGGTCCTCGCCGACGCGCACGGCACGGTGTGGGCGCTCGGCACCCGGGACTGCTCGCTCCAGCGGCGCCACCAGAAGGTCGTCGAGGAGGCCCCGGCGCCCGGCCTCGGAGACGCCCTGCGCGAGACGCTGCACACCTCGGCGGTCGCGGCGGCCAGGGCCGTCGGCTACACCGGCGCGGGCACCGTCGAGTTCCTGGTCGCCGGCGACCGGGCGTACTTCCTGGAGATGAACACCCGGCTCCAGGTCGAACACCCCGTCACGGAAGCCGTCTTCGGGCTCGACCTGGTGGCCCACCAGATCCGGATCGCCGAGGGCGCCCCCCTGCCGCCCGAGCCGCCCGCCCCGAGCGGCCACGCCGTGGAGGCCCGCCTGTACGCGGAGGACCCGGCCCACGACTGGGCGCCCCAGACGGGCGTCGTGCACGCCCTGGACGTCCCCCGGGGCGCCGGACTCCGCGTCGACGCCGGGTACGCGGCGGGCGACACGGTCGGCGTCCACTACGACGCCATGCTCGCCAAGGTCGTCGCCCACGCCCCCACCCGGGGCGAGGCGGTCCGCGTCCTCGCCCACGCCCTCGACCGCGCCCGGGTGCACGGCCCGGTCACCAACCGGGACCTGCTCGTCCGCTCGCTGCGGCACCCCGACTTCGCGGCGGGACGGATCGACACCGGCTTCTACGATCGGCACCTCGGCGCGCTCACCGCACCCCCGCCCGGCGACGAGTACGCGGCCGTTGCCGCCGCCCTGGCCGCCGCGTCCGCCCGCTCCGGCCGGTTCGGCGCCTTCCGCAACGTCCCCTCGCAGCCGCAGAGCGCCCGCTACGGCGACCACGAGGTGCGCTACCGGCCCACCCGCGGCGGCTCCTTCACCGTCGAGTCCCACCCGCACGCGCGCGTGGTGGCCGTTTCCCCCGAGTGCGTCAGCCTCGACGTGGACGGTGTCGTGCGGCGCTTCCAGGTCGCCGCGTACGGCGACGGCGTCGTCCACGTGAACGGCCACCGGCTGGCCGCCCACCCCCGGTTCACCGACCCCGCCGAGCGCACCGCGCCCGGCTCGCTGCTCGCGCCCATGCCCGGCACCGTCGTCCGCGTCGCCGACGTGCGGATTGGCGACCGGGTGGAGGCGGGGCAGCCCCTCGTCTGGCTGGAGGCGATGAAGATGGAGCACCGCGTCACCGCTCCCGCCCCCGGCACGCTCACCGCGCTCCACGCCGCCCCCGGCCACCAGGTCGAGGTCGGTGCCCTGCTCGCCGTCGTACAGCACGTACAGGAAGCACAGGAAGCACAGGAAGCACCGGAGAAGGAGACCGACCTATGAGCACCGTCGTCGAGACCGAGGAACAGTCCGCCCTCCGCGCCGCCGTCGCCGCACTCGGCCGCCGCCACGGGCGCGCCCACGACGAGGCGGCCCGGGACGCCCTGTGGGCCGAGGCGGGGAAGCTCGGCTACCTCGGGGTCAACCTGCCCGAGGAGTACGGCGGCGGGGGCGGCGGCATGGCCGAACTGTCCATCGTCCTCGAAGAGCTCGGCGCGGCCGGCTGCCCGCTGCTCATGATGGTCGTCTCGCCCGCCATCTGCGGCACCGTCGTCGCCCGCTTCGGCACCGGCGCCCAGAAGGCCGCCTGGCTGCCGGGGCTCGCCGACGGGAGCCGCACCATGGCGTTCGGCATCACCGAGCCCGACGCGGGCTCCAACTCCCACCGGATCACCACCACCGCCCGCCGGGACGGCGACGACTGGGTGCTGACCGGCCGGAAGGTCTTCGTCTCGGGCGTCGACATCGCCGACGCCACGCTGATCGTCGGCCGCACCGAGGACGCCCGCACCGGGAAGCTCAAGCCGTGCCTGTTCATCGTCCCGCGCGACGCCCCCGGCTTCGGCCGCCGCCGCATCGACATGGAACTCAACGCCCACGAGAAGCAGTTCGAGCTGACCCTCGACGACGTGCGCCTCCCGGCGGACGCGCTGGTGGGCGACGAGGACGCCGGGCTGCTCCAGCTGTTCGCCGGGCTCAACCCCGAACGCATCATGACGGCCGCGTTCGCCCTCGGGATGGGCCGGTACGCCGTGACGAAGGCCGTCGCATACGCCAGGGACCGCCAGGTGTGGAAGGCCCCCATCGGCGCCCACCAGGCGATCGCCCACCCCCTCGCCCAGGTCCACATCGAACTGGAACTGGCCCGCCTGATGATGCAGAAGGCGGCCCACCTCTACGACGCGGGCGACGACACGGGCGCCGGTGAGGCCGCCAACATGGCCAAGTACGCGGCCGCCGAGGCGTGCGTGCGGGCCGTCGACAGCGCCGTCCACACCCTCGGCGGCAACGGCCTCACCCGCGAGTTCGGCCTCGCGTCGCTCATCACCGCGTCGCGAGTGGCACGCATCGCTCCGGTCAGCCGGGAAATGATTCTGAACTACGTGTCCCACCAGACCCTGGGCCTGCCCAAGTCGTACTGAGCACACCCCGTGCCCGGTACCGCCGTACCGACAGGAGCCGTGATGGTGTTCCACAGCGCGTACGCGGACGTTCCCCCCGTCTCCCTCCCCATCCACGACGCGGTCCTGGCCCGGTCGGCCGCCGCGCACCCCGACCGGCCCGCCCTCGTCGACGGCACGGGCGAACTGACCCTCACCTACGGCCGACTCGACACCTACCACCGGCGCCTCGCCGCCGCGTTCGCCGAGGCGGGGCTGCGCAAGGGCGACGTCCTCGCCCTGCACAGCCCCAACACGGTCGCCTACCCGGTCGTCTTCTACGCGGCGACGCGCGCCGGGGCCGCCGTCACCACCGTCCACCCGCTCGCCACCCCGGAGGAGTTCGCCAAGCAGCTGCGCGACAGCGGCGCCCGCTGGATCGTCACCGTCTCGCCACTGCTCGCCACCGCGCGGCGGGCGGCCGAACTCGCCGGCGGCGTCACCGAGATCCTCGTCTGCGACGAGGCCGACGGGCACCGCTCCGTCCTCGACATGCTCGGCTCGACCGCCCCCGAACCGGACGTCACCCTCGACCCGGACGAGGACCTCGCCGCCCTGCCGTACTCCTCGGGCACCACCGGCGTCCCCAAGGGCGTCATGCTCACCCACCGCTCCATCGCCACCAACCTGGCGCAACTGGAACCCACCATCCCCATGGGACCCGGCGACCGGATCCTGGCGGTCCTCCCCTTCTTCCACATCTACGGGCTGACCGCCCTGATGAACGCCCCGCTGCGGATGGGCGCCACCGTCGTCGTCCTGCCCCGCTTCGACCTCGACCAGTTCCTGGCGGCCATCCAGAAGCACCGCATCAACGCCCTGTACGTCGCCCCGCCGATCGTCCTCGCCCTCGCCAAACACCCGGCGGTCGCCCACTACGACCTGTCCTCGCTGGAGTACGTCGTCAGCGCCGCCGCCCCGCTGGACGCCCGCCTCGCCGAAGCCTGCGCCACCCGCCTCGGGCTGCCCCCGGTGCGGCAGGCGTACGGCATGACGGAGCTGTCGCCCGGCACGCACGTCGTCCCGCTCGACGCCACCGACCCGCCGCCCGGCACCGTCGGCAGGCTCCTGCCGAACACCGAGATGCGCATCCTGTCCCTCGACGACCCGGCGAAGGACGCCGCCCCCGGCGACGAGGGCGAGATCGCCATCCGGGGCCCCCAGGTGATGAAGGGCTACCTGGGCCGCCCCGACGCCACCGCCGCGATGATCGACGCCGACGGCTGGGTCCACACCGGCGACGTCGGACGGGTCGACGACGACGGCTGGCTGTTCGTCGTCGACCGGGTCAAGGAACTGATCAAGTACAAGGGCTTCCAGGTCGCCCCGGCCGAACTCGAGGCACTGCTGCTCACCCACCGGGGCGTCGCGGACGCGGCGGTGATCGGGGTGTACGACGACGACGGCAACGAGGTGCCCAAGGCCTACGTCGTACGGCAGCCGGACGCCACCGGCCTCACCGGCGACGACATCATCGCCTTCGTGGCGGGGAAGGTCGCCCCGTACAAGAAGATCCGGCGCGTCGAGTTCATCGACGCCGTGCCCAGGGCGGCGTCGGGCAAAATCCTCCGGCGCGAACTGAGGGAATGGGAAAGGGAACGGGAAAGCGCATGACGAGTCTCGTCACCACCGCGCACGAGCGGGGCATCACCACCCTGACACTGGACTCCCCGGCGAGCCGCAACGCCCTGTCGGCGCGGCTCGTCGGCGAACTGGCCCAGGCACTGGAGAGCTGCGGCAAGGACCCCGCGGTACGGGCCGTGGTGCTCACGCACACCGGCCCCACGTTCTGCGCCGGAGCCGACCTGAAGGCGCCGCCCAGCCCGTACACGTTCGTGGCGCTGCTGCGGGCGCTCGTGGAACTGCCCAAACCGGTGGTCGCCCGCGTCGCCGGGCACGTCCGCGCCGGCGGGCTCGGCATCCTCGGGGCCTGCGACGTCGTCGCCGCCGGGACGGACGTCGACTTCGCGCTCACGGAAGTACGCATCGGGGTCGCCCCGTCCGTGATCTCCCTGTCCCTGCTGCCCCGCCTCGACCCGCGCGCCGCGTCCCGCTACTACCTCACCGGCGAACGGTTCGACGCCGCCGAGGCGGCACGGATCGGGCTGGTCACCGTCGTCGGCGACGACGTGGACGAAGCCCTCGCACCCGTCCTGGACGGCCTGCGCAGGGCCTCGCCCCAGGGGCTGGCCGAGGCCAAGAGGCTGGTCACGGCTAGGGTGCTGGAGACCTTCGAGCGCGACGCGGAGGACCTCGTCCAGCGCTCGGCCTCGCTCTTCGCCTCGGCGGAGGCACGCGAGGGAATGACCGCCTTCCTCGAACGACGGGACCCCGCATGGGTGGTGTGACCACTGCCGCGAAGGAGCCGAAGCAGGACCGCAGCCGGGCCACCCGGCAACGGCTCCTCGCGGCGGCCGTGGCGTGCCTCGCGGAACGCGGCTGGGCCGGCTCGACGGTCTCCGTCGTCGCCGAACACGCCGGCGTCTCCCGGGGCGCGGCACAGCACCACTTCCCCACCCGCGAGGACCTGTTCACCGCCGCCGTCGAGTACGTCGCCGAGGAACGCTCCCAGGCGCTGCGCGCCCTGCCGGTGCAGGACCGCGCGTCGGTCGTCGCCGCCCTCGTCGGCCTCTACACCGGCCCCCTGTTCCGGGCTGCCCTCCACCTGTGGGTCGCCGCCTGCGACGAGGAGCAGCTGCGCCCCCGGGTGACGGAGCTGGAGGCCCGCGTGGGCCGCGAGACCCACCGCATCGCGGTCGAACTGCTGGGCGCCGACGAGTCCCGCCCCGGCGTCCGCGAGACCGTGCAGGGCCTGCTGGACATGGCCCGGGGCCTCGGCCTCGCGAACCTCCTCACCGACGACAGCGCCCGCCGCGACCGGGTGGTCGCCCAGTGGACCGCCCTCCTGGACGGCGCACTGGGCCCGGCGGCCCCATGAGCCCTTAGGAAGAGATGTCCTCGTAGCCGGAGATCTCCTGGGGGCCGCGCGAACCCGGGCCCACGTAGCGGGCGGACGGGCGGACCAGGCGGCCGGTGCGCTTCTGCTCCAGGATGTGCGCCGACCAGCCGGCCGTGCGGGCACAGGTGAACATCGACGTGAACATGTGCGCCGGGACCTCCGCGAAGTCCAGCATGATCGCCGCCCAGAACTCCACGTTCGTCGCCAGGACCCGGTCCGGACGCCGGTTGTGCAGCTCCTCCAGCGCGGCCTTCTCCAGCGCCTCCGCCACCTCGAAGCGCGGCGCGCCCAGCTCCTTGGCGGTGCGGCGCAGGACGCGGGCGCGCGGGTCCTCGGCGCGGTACACGCGGTGGCCGAAGCCCATCAGGCGCTCGCCCTTGTCGAGGGCCCGCTTGACGTACGCGGTGGCGTCACCGGTCCGCTCGATCTCCTCGATCATGCCGAGGACGCGGGACGGCGCCCCGCCGTGCAGCGGGCCCGACATGGCGCCGACGGCACCGGACAGCGCCGCCGCCACGTCCGCGCCCGTGGAGGCGATGACGCGGGCGGTGAACGTGGAGGCGTTCATGCCGTGCTCGGCGGCGGACGTCCAGTACGCGTCGACGGCCTTCACGTGCTTGGGGTCCGGCTCGCCGCGCCAGCGGATCATGAACCGCTCGACGACGGACTCCGCCTTGTCGATCTCGCTCTGCGGCACCATCGGCAGGCCCTGCCCGCGCGCCGACTGCGCGACGTACGACAGCGCCATCACGGCCGCCCGCGCGAGGTCGTCGCGCGCCTGCTCCTCGTCGATGTCGAGCAGCGGCTTCAGGCCCCACACGGGCGCGAGCATGGCGAGCGCGGACTGCACGTCGACGCGGATGTCACCGGAGTGCACCGGGATCGGGAACGGCTCGGCGGGCGGCAGGCCGGGGTTGAACGCCCCGTCGACCAGCAGGCCCCACACGTTCCCGAACGAGACCTGGCCCACCAGGTCCTCGATGTCGACGCCGCGGTAGCGGAGCGCGCCGCCCTCCTTGTCCGGTTCGGCGATCTCCGTTTCGAACGCGACGACCCCTTCGAGACCGGGTACGAAGTCGGACATCAGGCGGCTCCTCGTGAGGTGAGTCTTCCAGTGGTGGTGCCCCGTACGGCTGGTGGTCGTCCGGCACCGTCGTCGGGAGGGAACAGTGACCCAGCCCATGAGTCTGTCGGGTTCCTCCGATGCGGGGAAGCGTGACATCCGGCACACTGCGCCGAACCGGTCAGGCAGGATTAGTGGCACGCGGTGCCGGGCAGACTGGGCCGCTACGGCAGGATGGCCCCGTGACAGACGCTCTCGATCCAGCAGCTCTCGATCCCGCCGACATGCGCGAGCAGTACCGCACCGCCGAACTGCGGGAGGCGGACCTCGCGGCCGAGCCGATGGAACAGTTCACGCGCTGGTTCAAGGACGCCGCCGGCAGCGACGCGATCACCGAGCCCAACGCCATGGTCGTGTCCACGGCCACGCCCGACGGCCGGCCCTCGTCGCGAACGGTGCTCCTGAAGCACTACGACGAAGGAGGCTTCGTCTTCTTCACCAACTACGGCTCCCGCAAGGGCACGGAGCTGGAGACCAACCCGTACGTCTCACTCCTCTTCCCCTGGCACCCCGTCGCCCGCCAGGTCCTCGTCACCGGCACCGCGACCCGCGTCGGCCGCGACGAGACCGCCGCCTACTTCCGCACCCGCCCGCACGGCTCCCAGCTCGGTGCGTGGGCCAGCGAACAGTCCTCGGTGATCGCCTCCCGGGCGGAGCTCCTCGCCCGCTACGAGGAACTCGCCACCCGCTACCCGCAGGCCGAGCAGGTGCCCGTCCCGCCCCACTGGGGCGGCTTCCGCGTCACCCCGGAGACCGTCGAGTTCTGGCAGGGCCACGAGAACCGCCTCCACGACCGGCTGCGGTACGTCCGCGACGGCGACGCCTGGCGGGTCGAGCGGCTGGCGCCGTAGGCGCGGGGGTGCCGGGGCGCGGGTTCCGCGCCGCGCGTTACGACAGGTCGACGGCGGCCAGCAGCGGTCCGGCGGCCATCAGCGCGTACTGGGCGAACACCGCGCCGCGCCGGACGGCGTGGCCCACGGCTTCCTTGGGCAGGCTCATCGCCCACAGGCCCACCAGTCCGGAGAAGCCGAGCGCCCACAGGGCCAGCTCGGTGGACGGGCCGCTGGCGCCGTCGCCGGAGTACGCCTGGTGGAGCACGATGCCCACGGTCAGGAGGAAGGCGAACACCAGCAGCAGCAGTCCGATGCCGGCGAACACGCGGACGGCCCCGGTGCTCGGGGCGAACGTGGGGGCGGTCGTCTCTGTGGTGTCCATGACGGCCATCCTGGTCGCCGGCCGGTGGGCGGGGCATGGTCCCCGGTACTCAGATCGTGGCGCGGTGGTACTCAGGGGTGGGTGCCGGGGAGCCCGGGTGCCGGGCAAGCAGAAACCCGCGGGCTCTGGCTCTCCTGACGGAGAGGCCGGCCGGATGTGCCGGCGAGCCCGCGGGTCGGTGACTGCTGGAGATTGCGGCAGGAGGCCTGCCGACATGTGCACAGAGTGCGACAACAGGCCTCAGCCCGCAGTCACCTCACGCATCCGAAAAGAAACCACTTCCGGATCACCTCCTTTCTTCGTGTGCTCCACACCCTAGGAACCGTCTCCGCGCCCCACAACCGGTTTTTCCGAGCGGGTTCGAGCGGGGTTCGAGCAGGGGGATTTCCGGGAACCGGCTGTGCGCTGCGTCACGTTCCAGTTGAATGACCGGTGGCGTGCACGTGCACGTGAGTACACGTCCTGCAGGGGGTACCGGGATGAGTGCGTCCAGGAGCGAGACCGCGAGGGCCCTGGGGCCCGGGGCGGATCTGCTCGCCGCGCTGCTCGACGGGATGGACGCGGCACTGTGCGCGTTCGACGCCGACGGGGTGATCACCCACTGGAACCGGGAGGCCGAACGGATCCTCGGGTGGAGCACCGAGGAGGCCGTCGGACGCAGCGGCTTCGCCGGATGGGCCGTCCGCAGCGCCGACGCCGACGACGTGCGGCAGCGCCTGATGGCCGTCATGGACACGCCCGGCAGACAGGTCCACGAGTTCGCCCTCCTCCGCAAGGACGGCGGCCGCGTCCTCGTGCGCACCCAGTCGGCCGGCGTCCGGGGCGCGGACGGCGCACCCGCCGGGGTGTACTGCGCCTTCAGCGAGGTGCACGCCCAGATCGACCTGGAGCGGTCGATCGCGCTGAGCGAGGCGCTGTTCGAGGACGCCTCCTGGGGCGTCGTCCTCGTCGACGTCGACCTGCGCCCCGCCGTCGTGAACGCCCACGCCGCGCAGGCCCTCGGCGCCGCCCGTACGTCGCTGCTCGGGCGGCCGCTCGGCGAACTGGTCGTGCAGGGCGTGGAAGAACTGGAGGGCGCCCTCCACCACGTCCTGGCGGAAGGCGCGCCCCGGGCGCCCGTCGAGCTGTGGGTGACCCTCAGGACGCCCGAGGGGGAGCGGCGGCGCTGCTGGCGCAGCGGCTTCCTGCGGCTGGCGTCACCGCTCGCCGAGGAACCGGTTCCGCTGGGGGTCGGCTGGCTGTTCCGCGACGTCACGGACGCGAAACTCGCCGAACAGGAGGCCGACCGGATGCGGTTCAGGGTCAGCCAGCTGCACCGGGCGGGCGGCGCGGCGGCCGAGTGCGAGGACCCGATGGACGCCGCGGCCACCTACCTGGACTTCGCGCTCGCCGGGTTCGCCGACCATGCGCTGGTGGACCTCGCCGAGGGCGGCCGCCTCGTCCGGGCGGCCGCCTCCCCGACCGGGGCGCCCGGCCCGGTGGCCCGCCTCGCCGGCGCGGGAATCCCCGTCCGGTACGCGGCGGGGCACCCCGCGCTCCAGGCCGTGGAGCGGGCGGGCTCCGTGCGCGCGAGCGCCGCGTCCGAGGCGTGGGCGACCGAACGCCAATGGCCCCCGGACGCGGCGCACGCCCTGTGCACGGTGCTCCGCAGCCGCGGCCGCACGCTCGGCGTGGTCACCTTCCTCCGCTCGGCCACCCGCCCCGCCTTCGAACGCCCGGACGCGGTCTACGCGGAAAGCGTCGCGGTCCGCGTAGCCGCGTCGGTGGACCTGTCCCTGTCCCGCGACTGACCCCCACCGGCTGCGTTGCGGCAGTCGTCCCCGCCCACCCCGTTGTGGGCAATCGTTCCGCAGGGCGATGGGGGTCCCCCCTGCTCGAGCGAAGCCGAGAGCTTGGGGGAGGGTGGGCACAACGGGACCGGGGCGGTGCCCTGTCCCGGTTCGCCCTGGGGCGGTGCCTTGGGTGCGGTGACCCCCGGTGGGTGTGGGGCGTGGCCCCTCCGGGCTCGCCTCCTCGCGGTCGGCGGGGCACCCGGCCTCGAAACGGTGCCGTATCTCGCCGCCGATCCGCTGCGGGGGCGACCCTGCACGGCCCCACCCCGGTACGTCGCCGGGTGCGGGTCGTGGGCCGCTACGCGGCGTGCAGCGCGAGCGTGGGGGACAGGCGGGACGCCCGTACCGCCGGATACAGCCCCGCCACCGTGCCGATCACCAGCGTCGCGCCGAACCCGCCGCCCACCGCCCAGGGCGGGACCACCCACGGAAGACCGCCGGACGCGGCGTACGCGCCCGTGGCGGCGGCGCCCAGGGCGACACCCGCCACCCCGCCGAGGCCGGAGAGCATCAGCGACTCGGTGACGAACTGGATCCGGATCTGCCCCCGCGTCGCCCCCAGCGCGCGGCGCAGGCCGATCTCGTGGCGCCGCTCCAACACCGAGATGATCATGGTGTTGGCCACGCCGACCCCGCCGACCAGCAGCGCGATACCGCCCAGGCCGAGCAGCAGCGTCGAGAAGGCGCCCTCCGTCGCCGCCTTGGCGCGCAGCGCCGACGACGGGTCGGTGACCCGGACGTTCTGCGGGTTGCGCGGGTCGACCGTGGCCGCCAGCAGGGCGCGTACGTCCTGGACCGAGGCGTCGGTGGACCGCTCGTACACCGACGTGGGGTGGCCGTCGAAGCCCAGCAGCCGTTCGGCGGCCGCCCAGCCGACGAGGGCGGACCGTTCGATCTCGGGGGCGAGCGGCAGCGGGTCGAGGATGCCGACGACCGTGAAGTACCGGTCGCCGATCCACACCTGGCGCCCCGGCTCCGTGATGCCGAGCCGTTCGGCGGCGATGTGCCCGAGCACGGCTGACGGGTAGCGGCCGTTGGCGCCGTTCAGCCACGTCCCGCGGCCGACCGCGCCGCGCAGCACCTCGAGGAGGTCCTCCGTGGCGGCCTTCACGGCGATGCCGCTCGTCTCCTCCTCGGGGATCTTCTCGGAGCGGCGCACCGACCTGGGCACGTCTCCCGTGGCGCCGACGTGCTGTACGCCGTCGACGCGGCCGACCATGCCGGGCGCGTCCTTCGGCAGCTTGACGTCCTGCCCGGCGAACATCGATTCACCGGGCGTCGCCACCAGCATGTTGGTGCCGAGTGCGTCGAGCTGCCGCATCAACTGGGCCTGGCTGGAAGCGGAGATGCCCACCACCGCGATCATCGTGGCGATGCCGATGGCGATGCCCAGCGCGGACAGCACGATCCGCACCGGCCGGCTGCGCAGCCCGGACGCGCCGACGTGCAGGACGTCGCGGGGCCCGAGCCGGGCGGCTCTCGAACGACGTGCCATCAGGCCGCCACCTTCCTGGTGTCCGCGACGATCCGCCCGTCCCGGAGCCGCACCTGACGCGGCAGTCGTCCGGCGATCTCCGTGTCGTGTGTGATGACGGCGATGGTGGCGCCCTCGTCGTTGAGGGCGTGCAGCAGCTCCATCACCGCCTCCCCGGACGCCGTGTCCAGCGCCCCGGTCGGTTCGTCGGCGAGCAGCAGGTCCGGCCGGCCGACGACCGCTCTGGCGATCGCGACCCGCTGTTTCTGCCCGCCGGACAGCTCGTGCGGCCGGTGCCCCTGGCGGTCGGCGAGCCCGACCCGGGCCAGCGCCTCGGCGGCCAGCGCGCGGCGCCGGGCGCGAGGCAGGCCGGAGTAGAGGAGTCCTTCCGCCACGTTGTCCCGGGCGCTGACCCCCGGCACCAGGTGGAACGCCTGGAACACGAAGCCGATGTGCCGGGCGCGCAGCGCCGACAACCGCCGGTCGGTCAGTTCCGCCACGTCGTGCCCGGCGATCTCCACCCGCCCCGCCGTCGGCCGGTCGAGGGTGCCGACGATGTGCAGCAGCGTGGACTTGCCGGATCCGGACGGGCCGACGATCCCGACCAGCTCGCCCGCCGTGACGGAGAGGTCGACGCCGTCGAGCGCCGTGACGCCGCCCGCGTACTCCTTGGTGACGCCGGTCAGCCGGACGACCGTGTTCACAGGGACGGCACCCCGACCTTCATGCCCTCGCGCAGCCCGCCGCCGCTGACCTCGACCCGGCCGTCGGAGAACATGCCCAGCTCGACCTTCACGTCCCGGCTGCGGCCGCCCTCGACGACCTCGACGCCGAAACCGCCGCCGGGGAGGGCGAGGAGGGCGTTGACGGGGACGGACAGGACGCCCTTGCGGGTCTGGCCGGTGAGGTTCACGGTGACCGGTGACTGGTCGAACGCCCTGACCTTGGCCGGGTCGTCGAAGGACACCGTGATGTCGATCTTCGGCGTCTTGTCCTGCGGGTCGTCGCTGGTTTTCGCGGTCTTGCCGACGCCCGTCACCTCGCCGGGCGCGCTGGTGCCGTCGGGCAGTTCGACCGTGACCTTGGTGCCGGTTTTCGCCAGGGACCCGTCGGACACCGGCAGCTGGAACCGTACGACACGTTCGGCGCCGGTCACGGTGAGCACGGGCTTGCCCGGCCCCACCGGGTCACCGACCGCCCCACCGGTCTCCTTCACCCGGACGGAGCCGGACGCGAAGGCGACCTGGTCGGGTCCGACGCGCCCGGTCTGCTTCAGGTCGTGGGACTCCTGCCAGCGTCTGACGGCGTCGGCGGTGCCCTCGGTGTACGTGTCGTCGACGGCGAGACCGGAACCGAGGCCGAGGTCGCGGAGGTTCTCCTCCAGCTCCTCGACGTCCCGGCCTTCGTCGCCGGGCTTCAGCGTCCGGTACATCGGCCCGCTGCCGTACATGAGCCGGACGGGCCGGCCGTCGACCTCGTACAGCCGTTCGTCGCGCTCGATGGTGGAGCCGGCGCCCGCGATCCAGGTGAGGGTGCCGGAGGGCCCGGCGTTGATGCGGCGCTCCTTGGCGTAGCCGAGGGTGCCGGTCTGCCGGCTGCTGTCGGTGAGGTCACCGCGCTGGACCGTGGCCGTCGCGGACGGGCCGCCGGAGTCCTTGGGCGCGGACTTCTGCTCCGGGGCGCTGTACGCGGTGACGGCGGCGCCGCCGCCCGCCGCGACGACGATGACGGTGAGCGCGACGAGGAGTCGGCGGCGGGTCACCGGGTCTCGCCCCCGCAGACCTTCATCGCCTTGTCGAACTTCTCCTTCTCGGGGCCGGCCGTCGGCATGGGCAGCGCCTGGGCCATCGACCCGTCGAACGTGGGGTCGGGCATGTTGACGCCGTTCTCCCGCATGCAGCGCGCGTACTTCAGCGCCTTGTCCTTGTCGGCCTGGGTGATCTCGCCGGAGCCGGCGCCTCCGCCCTTCCCGCGGCACGCCTTGAAGGCCTTCTCCATCTGCTCCTTGCTGAGGTCGCCGCCGACGGTGATGCCGCGCTCGTCCTGGCCCGGCTTCGGTTCGGGCACGTCCAGCCCGTTCTCGCGCAGGCACGTGCGGTACTCCAGGGCCTGGTCGGCCTTCTTCCCCTCGCCGCTGACGTCCTCGGTCTTCGTCCCGCTCTCCGTGCCCGAGCAGGCGGCGGCGAGCAGGGCGAGGGCGGCCACGGCTGTGCAGTGTCGGATTCTCATGGCCGTGGAGGCTGCCCGGGACGGACGTTTCGCCGCTGCCAAGGGATCCGTTAACACCGCCGAAAGGTGCCCGTGGGTTACACAGGACGCATGCGCGTACTGGTGGTGGAGGACGAGGACTTCCTCGCGGAGATGATCGCGGAGGGCCTGCGCCGGGACGCCCTCGCCGTCGACGTGGCGCCGGACGGCCCGGAGGCGCTGCGGAAACTTCAGTTCGGGGCGTACGACGTCATGGTCCTGGACCGGGACCTGCCGGGCCTCCACGGCGACGAGGTGTGCCGCCGGGTGGTCCGGCAGGGGCTGCTGACCCGCATCCTGATGCTGACGGCGTCCGGCACCGTACGGGACCGGGTGGACGGCCTGGGCCTCGGCGCCGACGACTACCTGACCAAGCCCTTCGCGTACGACGAGCTCCTCGCGCGCGTGCTGGCGCTCGGCCGCCGCGCGCACCCCGCCCTGCCGCCGGTCCTGGAGCGGGCCGGAATCGTGCTCGACACCGCCCGCCGGCAGGCCAGCCGCGACGGGCGGTACCTGAACCTGTCCCGCAAGGAGTTCGCCGTCCTGGAGGCGCTGCTGCGCGCGGAGGGCGCGGTGGTCAGCGGCGAGGACCTGATCGAGCAGGTGTGGGAGGAGCACACCAGCTACCGCACCAGCGCGGTACGGGTCGCCCTGAGCAAGCTGCGCGCCAAGCTGGGCGAGCCGCCCGTGGTGGAGACGGTGCCCGGCGCGGGCTACCGGATCGCCTCGTGAGCAGCGAACGCGCCCGGCTCACCGCGCTGTACGGCGGCCTGCTCGTCGGGGCGGGCGCGCTGCTGACGGGGCTCGTCTACCTGCTCGTACGGGACGGCCTGTACACCTCGATCAGTACGGCGGTGACGACGGCCGTCCCGGCGTCCTCGTTCGACCCCTCCGGGTTCCGGCCCGCGGAGCCGCTGCCCACCCGCTCGGCCGTGCCGGCCAGCCCGCTGCCCGTCCCGCCCGGCGCGGTGGCACGCGGGTACGCGGTCACCCGGCAGCTCAGCGACGCCGCCGAGGAGGCCGCGCTGAGCCGGCTGCTGACCGTCTCGCTGCTGGTCCTCGCCCTGTACGCGCTGGTCTCGGTGGCCCTCGCGTGGTGGATGGCCGGGCGGGTCCTGCGGCCGGTCGCGGTGATCACCGACAAGGCGCGGCGGCTGTCCGGCGAGAACCTCCACGAACGGCTGGCGCTCGCCGGCCCGCCCGGAGAGCTGAAGCGCCTCGCCGACACCTTCGACGGGATGCTCGACCGGATGGAACAGCTCGTCGGGGCGCAGCAGCGGTTCGCGGCGAACGCGGCGCACGAGCTGCGCACCCCGGTGGCGGTGCAGCGGGCGGCCGCGGAGATCGGCCTGGCCGGGGAGCCGGACCGGGAGCGGGTGGACCGCATCCGCGGCAAGCTGATCGCCGTCGCCGACGACAGCGAGCGAATCATCGACGGACTGCTGCTGCTGGCCGCCTCGGACCAGGGCCTGCGGGCCCGGGAGCCGGTCGCCGTCCACGAGGTCGCCCGGTCGGCCGCCGACGCCCTCGCGGCCGAGGCCGCCGCACGGGACGTCACCGTCTCGGTCCAAGCCGAGCCGCTGACCGTCGCCGGCGACGCGGTCCTGCTGGACCGGCTGGTCCACAACCTCGTCGTCAACGGCATCCGGCACAACGCGCGGGGCGGCCGGGTTGCGGTGCGCACCGGGCCCGCGGGCGTCGAGGTCTCCAACACGGGCCCGGTCGTCCCGGCGGAGACCGTGCCGCTGCTCTTCGAGCCGTTCCGGCGGCTCGCGGAACGCCGTCACGCCCCCGGCGAGGGTGCGGGCCTCGGCCTGTCGATCGTCCAGTCCATCGCCCGCGCGCACGGGGCGTCGGCGACGGCGACGGCCCACCCGGCGCCGGACGGCGGACTGACCGTGCGGGTGGACTTCGGCCGGGGGACCGCCTCCTAGGGCGCACGACCTAGTGGCGGAAGAAGATCCGGTCCGCGTACTCGGTCATCACCCGGCCGTTCCACTCGTGTCCGCCGTCGACGTTGCCGGAGCGCAGCAGCGGCGGCTCGATGCCGCGCGCCACCATGGCCTCGGCGGCCGCCGCCATCACCGCCTGCATCAGCGCGCTGGTGACGACCGTCGACGCGGGCGCGAACGGTGTCTCCACGCCCTCGTGGGTGAGCTCCGCGTCCCCCACGGCGATCTTCGAGTCCACCACGACGTCGCAGTGGTCCCGGAGGAACGTGCCGGACGTGTGCCGCGACTTCGTCTCCTCCGCGTACGCCACCGACGTCACCCCGATGACCTTCAGGCCCAGCGCGCGGGCGTTCATCGCCATCTCCACGGGCAGGGCGTTGCGCCCGGACAGCGAAACAATGATCAGTACGTCGCCGGCGCGGGCGGGTGACGAGTCCAGGACCGCGCCCGCGAGGCCGTCCACCCGCTCCAGGGCCGACCCCAGCGTCGCGGGCATCACGTCCACCCCGACGGCGCCGGGCACGGCCAGCAGGTTCACCAGTGCCAGGCCGCCGGCGCGGTAGACCACGTCCTGGGCGGCGAGCGACGAGTGGCCCGCGCCGAACGTGAACAGCCGGCCGCCCGCGGCGACGGCGTCCGCGACGACCGCGCCCGCGGCGGCGACGTTCCGCGCCTCCTCGTCCCGGACCCGCCGGAGCAGGCCGATCGCGGCGTCGAAGAACCGGTCGGCCAGCTCGCTCCCACCACTGGTCTCAGGCATGGCGTCAGGCCCCTTCTCTCCGTGTCGCGGATCACGTTGCGGTCTGGACCATTGCTCTGTCAATACCGGCTTGTCCACAGGGCGGCACGGTTGTCGGCCCGATGCGCAAGAATTGAGTCAGGGCCAGCGCACGATAATTTTCGAGGGGCACGAATGTCCGGACTGATCGACACCACGGAGATGTATCTCCGCACCATCCTCGAGCTCGAAGAGGAAGGTGTGGTGCCCATGCGCGCCCGCATCGCCGAGCGGCTGGACCAGAGCGGGCCGACCGTCAGCCAGACGGTGGCGCGGATGGAGCGGGACGGTCTGGTGACCGTCGCGGGCGACCGGCACCTGGAGCTGACCGACGAGGGCCGCCGCCTGGCGACCCGTGTGATGCGCAAGCACCGGCTCGCCGAGTGCCTGCTGGTCGACGTGATCGGCCTGGAGTGGGAGCAGGTCCACGCCGAGGCGTGCCGCTGGGAGCACGTGATGAGCGAGGCGGTGGAGCGCCGCGTGCTGGAGCTGCTGCGCCACCCCACCGAGTCGCCGTACGGCAACCCGATCCCGGGCCTGGAGGAGCTGGGCGAGAAGTCGGAGGCCGAGGCGTTCCTCGACGAGGGCATGGTGTCGCTGGCCGAGCTCGACGCGGGCCCGGAGGGCAAGACCGTGGTCGTGCGGCGCATCGGCGAGCCGATCCAGACGGACGCCCAGCTCATGTACACGCTGCGCCGCGCGGGCGTGCAGCCCGGCTCGGTGGTGAGCGTGACGGAGTCGGCGGGCGGCGTGCTGGTCGGCAGCAGCGGCGAAGCCGCGGAACTCGGCGCCGACGTCGCGTCCCACGTCTTCGTAGCCAAGCGCTGACCCGCCGCCGGACGGCTCCCACCCGTTGGGGGCCTCGGGTCAGGTCCCGCCCCGGGTGCGGGACGGGGGGTGCGTGGCGTACCCCCGCCGGAAGTGGGCGGAATGGCAGCGGATGGACGCGCCCCGTGCCAGTCTTGGGGGAGGCATATGACCCCGGGGAGGGAACAGCCGGTGCGCCGCGGACATGGGGAGAGCCCCGACGCCTTTCGGCGCCGGGGCTTGTCCTCCCCTGTGCTGACCCGGAGCCCCGAGCTCTCAGGGTCGTCCCCCTCGGACCGTTTTCCCCGAGCGGCCCGCCTCCCGATGAAGATCTCCCCTCGGCGGAGCCCGTCAATCCTTGAGCGGGGTCACTCGAACGAGCGGTGTTATGCGCGAGAGCCGTGTTTTCGAATGCAGGTTCGATACTCTGGCCGGGCACGTCAGAGAAGGGGGTGTCAGGACACATGGTGCGACGCATCGACCTGACCGGAGCCGACGGCTTACACCTCGCCGCCTGGGAGTTCGCCGACCCGCCCAAGGGCCGGACGTCCGGTGACGCCGAGCGGGCGCCCGGGGTGCTCCTTCTCCACGGCCTGATGGGCCGCGCCTCGCACTGGGCGTCCACCGCGCGCTGGCTCGCCGAGCGGCACCGGGCCGTCGCGCTCGACCAGCGGGGGCACGGGCACAGCGCCAAGCCGGCGGACGGCCCTTTCACCCGCGAGGCGTACGTCGCCGACGCCGTCGCCGCGGTCGAACAGCTGGGGCTCGCCCCGGTCACCCTCATCGGCCACTCCATGGGCGCCCTGACGGCCTGGCAGCTGGCCGCGGAGCGGCCGGACCTCGTGCGGGCGCTGGTCATCTGCGACATGCGGGCCTCCGCGCTGGGCGCCGCGTCCCAGCGCGAGTGGGAGGACTGGTTCCGCTCGTGGCCGCTGCCCTTCGCCACGCTCGCCGACGTGCGGAAGTGGTTCGGCGAGGACGACCCCTGGGTGGAGCGGCCGAACCCGGCGCGCGGCGCGTTCTACGCGGAGGTCATGGCCGAGGGGCCCGACGGCTGGCGCCCCCTGTTCTCCCGCCGCCAGATGCTCACGTCCCGCAAGACCTGGGTCCATGACGCCCACTGGGACTCCCTCGCCCAGGTCCGCTGCCCCACGCTCGTGGTCCGCGGCCTCGACGGCGAGCTGGGCCGTGCGGAGGCCCAGGAGATGGTCCGGGTCCTGCCGCACGGCCAGTACGCGGAGGTGCCGGACGCCGGCCACCTCGTCCACTACGACCAGCCGGACGGCTGGCGCGCCGCCGTCACGCCCTTCCTGGACGGCGTCCTGACGTCCTAGCCCTTGCTCACCGCCGCGAGGATCTCCGGGAGGCGGTCCGCCGTGCGGGGGGCGGCGAGGCGCAGGCCCGCCCAGGACAGCAGCGTGCCCCAGCCGGCACCGAGTGCGAGGAGGAGCAGCGCCGAGGAGAGGCCCGGGTCCAGCACGATCGTGAGGACGATCAGCGGGGCGCACAGCAGCGCCGCGGCGACCATGCCGCCCAGGATGGAGATCCACGCCAGTCCGGCCTGGCCCGGTGCCACGTTCTTGAAGCCGCTGTCCTGAGGGATGGAGTACGGGAAGCGGGCCGACGCCACCGCGCCGGTGCCCAGCATCGCGCCCAGTACGCCGAAGGAGAGCCCCAGCGCCTGCGGCAGTGACCGCCAGTCGCCCAGGACCGCCGCCGTGAGGCCGGTGACCAGCAGGGTGTACGGGAGGGTGACGAGGAGGAGGGCGAGGGCCCGGGCCCTCAGCTCCTCGTAGGCGTCCCGCGTGGACGAGATCGTCATGGCGACCATCCAGAAGGCCGAGGTGTCCTGGCCGAACTGGTTGTACATCTGGATGCCGAGCATGCCCGCCGCGAAGCACGCGAAGTACACCGACCCGGTGCCCTGAAGGGCGTTGAACAGCGGCACGATCAGACCGATCACCAGGGACGTCACCCAGGCCGCCTTGGTCTTCGGGTCCCGCGTCACATACTGGAGACTCCGTCGCATCACCGTGCCGGTACGTCCCTCGGGCCACAGCCGGCCGGGCCCGGACGAGGACGGCTCACGGCGCGACGGGCGCGAGGACGCCGCCAGCGTCGAACCGTCCGGCGCCGTCATCAGCTTCACCAGGCTGCGCCGCCACGCGTACAGCAGCGCCACCAGGGCCGCCGCCGTCAGCAGGAGCCCCGCCACGGCCTCGCCGTACGCGCCCGCCGACGCCGAGCCGACCGCCGAGACCGCCGACGCGGGCGGCAGCCACCGCACCACGTCCGCCGCCGGGTCCAGCGCCGACAGACCGCCCGCCCGCCCCAGGCGCTGCGCACCGAAGTTGACGAACTGGATGCCCACGGCGATCACCAGACCGCTCAGCACCGCCAGGTCCCGGCCCTTGCGGGACGTCAACAGCCGGACGTTCGCCGCGGCGACCGCCCGCGCCAGCGCCACGCACACCAGCAGCACCAGGGGCACCGCCACCACGGCCACCAGCACGGCGAACGCCCCGCGCGCCAGCGCCACCGACGACCCGACCGCCAGACACAGCGTGAACAGCGGCCCGATCCCCACCAGGGACGACACCAGCAGCGCCCGCACCAGCGGTCCCGGCCGCAGCGGCAGCATCACCAGCCGTGTCGGATCCAGCGTCTCGTCCCCGCTCGGGAAGAACAGCGGCATCACCGCCCACCCCAGCGCCAGCAACCCCGTCAGCAACACCGTTACCGTGGCGGCGTGTTCGCTGCCCCGCAGCAGCACCAGCCCGAGCAACTGCCCCGCCGCGAACAGCAACGCCAGCACGGCGGACGTCACATACGCCGCCGTGCGCCCCGCCGACTGCCGCAGCCCGTTCAGCAGCAGCGACAGCTTGAGCCGTACGAAGACCTGCGTCAGCGTCACCGGGCACCGCCCAGCCAGTCCAGCGACTCGCCCGCGTCCCGCCCCTGCGCCCCCACCAGTTCCAGGAACGCGGCCTGGAGCGAGGGCGCTTCGCCCCGCACCTCGGCCAGCGTGCCCTGCGCCCGGATCCGGCCCCCCGCCATCACCGCGACCCAGTCGCACAGCGACTCCACCAGTTCCATCACATGGCTGGAGAAGACGACCGTGGCGCCCGAGGACGTGTAGCGCTCCAGGACGCCCCGGATGGTCTGCGCCGACACCGGGTCGACCCCCTCGAACGGCTCGTCCAGGAAGAGCACTTCGGGATTGTGGAGGAGAGCCGCCGCGAGCCCGATCTTCTTGCGCATACCGGTCGAGTAGTCGACGACCAGCTTGTTCTGCGCGCCCGCCAGGTCCAGCACGTCCAGCAGCTGGGCGGCCCGCTTGTCGACCTCGTCCCCGGGGAGCCCCCGCAGCCGCCCGGTGTAGGCGAGGAGTTCGCGCCCCGACAGCCGCTCGAACAGCCGCAGCCCCTCCGGCAGGACACCGATCCGCTCCTTCACCGCGGCCGGATCGCGCCACACGTCGTGCCCCACCACCTCGACCCGCCCCTGGTCGGGCCGCAGCAGGCCCGTCACCATCGACAGGGTCGTCGTCTTGCCCGCCCCGTTCGGACCCACCAGCCCGATGAAGCGGCCCGCCGGAAGCGTCAGATCGACCCCGGCGACGGCGATCTGCTCGCCGAACCGCTTCCACAACCCCTCGACCCGCACCGCGGGCGCGAGCCCGTCCCTCACCTGGTCCGGCATGGTCACTGCCTCCCGTAGTCCCCTGGATACGAGAACCAGCCTACGGACGCACCGGTACGCGGGCAGGGGCCGAACCCGGCAGTCGCAGCAGGTCAGCCCTGCCGGGAACGGGCATCGGCGGCCTCCCGGGCGCAGGCGTACGCCAGGGGGCAGATCAACTCCTCGACGTCCGGCAGCCAGCGGTTGGCCGGTGTGGGGCGGCGCGCCCACTGCACCGCGCCGTGGCCGCCCACCCGGGTCGGCGGCGCCGCCACGTACTGGCCCTCGCCGCGCGCCACCAGGTCGATGCCGCTCGGCGACCAGCCCAGCTTGCGCACCAGGTCCGGCACCTTGGCGGCGGCGCCCGGCAGGACGAAGAACATCATCCGGCGGTCCGGGGTGCAGGTGACCGGGCCGAGCGCCAGGTCCATCCGCTCCATCCGCGCCAGGGCCAGGAAGCCCGCCGACTCCGGGACGTCCAGCGCGTCGAACGTGCGCCCCGTCGGCAGCAGGATCGACGCCTTCGGCTGCTTCCCCCACAGCCGGCGCGCCACCACGGCGCTGCCCGTCGCCTGGGTCGCCCAGTCCGGCCGCGCCGGGTGCGCCCCCGGCGCGGGGCACGCGGTGTCGGCGCACGAGCACCGCTCCATGCCGTCGACCGCCTCCAGCCAGGTGCCGGGGAACACGTCCCAGTGCCGCTCTTCCGCGTACCGCACGGCGCTGTCCAGCAGCTGCTCGCCCCGCTGCTTGGGAATCTGTGCGGCTTCCGTGACTCCGATGGTCTCTTCCACGGACAGCTCAACTACCGGCTTCACCCGGAGTTACGGGGCGCGGGAAGGGAGGCCGAGGAGCATCGATTCCGCATCCGGGGCGCACGGATGCATGGACGGGGGCGCGCACGGGGGCCGGGAGCCGAGGCCGGGTAGCCACTGTCGGGGGAGGTGGGAATAGGGCGGTCTCCCGCCATTGCGTGAACTGTCGTCGTTCGTCAGCAGATGGGGCGCGACCAGCCCTTCCGGTGTCTTCCACTCGCTTAGGTAACTGTGCGTGCCCTTCTTCGTGCTTCATCGGTTTCGTCAGTATTCGCAGGTCAACTTCTGCATTCTCCGTATATCAGCCGGGCAGTGATCAGCGTGACTGATCACCGCGGCAACAGGGGGTAGTCATGGCAGCGAGGCCGCTCGTCGCCCGTCAGCCGAACGAACGGCTGCAGGCTCTCATCCAGGAAGCAGGATGCTCCAACGCCGGGCTCGCCCGCCGCGTCAACATGGTCGGGCAGGAACGGGGGCTGGACCTGCGCTACGACAAGACGTCGGTGGCGCGCTGGCTGCGCGGCCAGCAGCCGCGGGGGCGGGCGCCGGGGATCATCGCGGAGGCGCTGGGCCGCAAGCTGGGGCGTACGGTCACGATCGACGAGATCGGCATGGCCAACGGCAAGAACCTGGCGTCCGGGGTGGGCCTGCAGTTCTCCCCGACCGTGCTCGGCGCCATCGAGCAGGTCTGCGAGCTGTGGCGCAGCGACGTGGGCCGCCGGGACTTCCTGTCCGGCTCGACGGTGGCCGCGTCCGCGCTCGTCGAGCCCAGCCGGGACTGGCTGATCACGGCCGCCGACCCGCAGGTGGCCCGGCAGGCCGGGGCGCGGGTGGGGACGGCCGACGTCGAGGCGGTCCGGGCGATGACGGGGGCGCTGGTGGAGCTGGACCACCGGTTCGGCAGCGGGCACGTGCGGCCCGTGGTGGTGCACTACCTGAACAGCGTGGTGTCGGGGCTGCTGTCCGGCTCGTACCGGGACACCGTGGGGCGCCAACTCTTCTCCGCCGTCGCGCGGTTGACGGAGCTGGCCGGGTACATGGCGGTGGACACGGGGCAGCCGGGGCTGGCGCAGCGGTACTACATCCAGGCGCTGCGGCTCGCGCAGGCGTCCGGGGACCGCGGGTACGGCGGGTACGTCCTGGCCGCGTCCATGAGTCACCTGGCGGCCCAGCTGGGCAACCCGCGGGAGATCGCCCAGCTGGCGCGGGCGGCGCAGGAGGGGGCGCGGGGGCACGTGCCGCCGAGGGCGGAGGCGATGTTCCTGGCGGCCGAGGCGCGCGGGCACGCCCTGCTCGGGGATGTGCGCACCTGTCAGGAGGTGGCGGCGCGGGCGGTCGCCGCCATGGACCGCAGCGACCCGGACTCGGGCGACGACCCGGCGTGGATCGCCCACTTCGACCGGGCGTACCTGGCCGACGAACTGGCCCACTGCTACCGGGACCTGGGCCGGCCGGAGGAGGCGGCGCGGGCGGCGCGCGAGGCGCTGGACGGGCACCCCGAGGGGCGGGCGCGGCGGCGGGCGATCGGCCTGGTGCTGCTGGCCGCGGCGCAGGTGCAGCAGCGGGAGGTGGAGGCCGCCTGTCACACGGGTACGCGCGCGGCCGAACTGCTGGGCGCCCTGCGGTCGTCGAGGGGCGCGGAGTACCTGGACGACCTCCAGCAGCGGCTGGAGCCGTACGCGGACGAGCCCGCGGTGCGGGAGTTCGGTGCCCGGCTGGAGCTCCAGGCGGCTTAGGGCGCTCGCGGGGCGGGGCGTTATCAGCGTCGTGGAGGAGGTTCTTGTTACTGCCGCCACACACGTGTGCGCGGGCTCCGCGTCACCCGGTAGCGTGAGCCGACGGTTCCGTAGGTTTAACAGGTTCACACGTAGGAGTCCCGGTGACGCAGAGCGGACAGGGTCAGGAGCCGCACCTTCCGGCGGCGCGACCCGCGCACGAAGGTGTCGTGCTGCCCGCCGAGGGCGGTGAGGCCTGGAACACCGCGGGCGGCGCCGGGCCGGCCGGGGGCCGTCCCTGGGGCGGCCAGTGGGGGCCGCCGGGCGGGCACCAGCAGCCGCTGCCGCCGCAGCAGCCGGGACCGTACGACCAGCAGCCGGGCCCGTACGGCGCACACCCCGGCGCGTACCAGCAGCACCAGCCGCAGCCGCCGCAGCACCAGCAGCCGCCGCAGTACGCCCAGCCGCTGCCGCCGGAGGCGCCGGCGGGGGGCGCCGACGCGGACGCCACCCAGTACCTCCCGCCGGTCGCCGCCGCGGGCGGCGCGCCCCAGCCGCAGCCCCGGCCCCAGGCTCAGCCCCTGCCGGCACCGGCGCCCGGCGAGAGCCCGGCCGAGTCGACGCAGTTCCTCGGCACCGGGCCCGCCGCCGCCCACGCCCAGGACGCGGACGCCACGCAGTACATATCGCCCGTTCCGCCCCAGCCGTCCGGTGCGCCCTTCGGGATACGCCCCGGGGCGCCCGGCGACCGGCAGCCGCCGGCCGAGTTCGACAGCCTGTTCCGCTCCGACGCGCCGGCGACGCAGGCCCTGCCGCCGGTCACGGACCAGGCGCCGCACCAGCAGGCCCGCCAGCCGTACCAGCCGCCGCAGCAGTACCAGGACCCGCAGCCGTACCAGGAGCCCGCACCGCGCCGGTCGTCGAAGCTGCCGCTGATCGCCGCCGTCGTCGTCGGCTGCGCCGTCCTCGGGCTCGGCGCCGGCGCGCTGCTCAGCGGCGGCGAGGGCGAGAAGAAGGGCGCGCCCGACAAGGCCGGGGTCGCCGGGGCCAGCTCCCCGACCCCTGGGTCGGGTGCCTCGCAGGCGGCTCCCGACCCGGCCAGGACGCAGGCGGAGGCCCTCGACAAGCTCCTCGCGGACAGCAACAACAGCCGCGACACGGTGATCCGTTCCGTGGAGAACATCAAGAAGTGCCAGGGCCTCGACCAGGCCGCCACCGACCTGCGGGGCGCCGCCGGACAGCGCCGGAACCTGGTGACCCGGCTCCAGGCCCTGTCCGTCGACAAGCTGCCGAGCCACACCGAGCTGAGCGCGGCGCTGACCAGGGCGTGGCAGGCGTCCGCCGCCGCCGACGACCACTACGCGGCCTGGGCCGGCGAGGTCAAGGGCAAGAAGGGCTGCAAGGGCGGCAAGGCGCGCAGCACGGGCCAGTTCGCCCAGGGCAACCGGGCCAGCGGTGACGCGACGACCGCGAAGCAGGAGGCGTCCCGCCTGTGGAACGCCATCGCGGGCACGTACGGCCTGACCCCGCGCCAGCCGGCCCAGCTGTGACGGCGGCCGAGGCGCTTTAGAGCGCGGCGGCCTCGCGGAGCGTGGGGCCGACGTCGACGAAGCCCTCCTTGTGCGCCACCAGCCGTCCCATGCGCACGACTTGGAAGGTGACCTGGTGGTTCACCGTCCGCGGGGTGGCCGGGGTGCCGAGCATGTCCTCGTAGCGCCAGCGCAGCGGTGGGGTGAGGCCGCCGGTGTCCACCCGTACCCCGCGGTCGAGCGCGTGGATGATGGCGCCCGGTGTGATCTCCTGGTCGCCGAGGGACTCGACGACGCTCTTCAGGACGGTGTACGCGATCCAGGTGGTCTGGACGCCCGCGTCGGCCGGGTCGATGCGGTTGTCGGCGAAGGCGTGCTCGCGGATCACCCGCTTCATGGCGCCCCAGCGTTCGTCGCCCGCCTCGGGGTACCAGCCGGTGACGTAGGCCCCTTCGAACGGGCCGTTGGCGCCGCCGGTGCGGTCGATGAGCGGCTGGTCGACGCTGCCGAGCACCGAGGAGACTCTGACGTCCCGGCCGTCGGGCGGGAGCCGGCGGAAGGAGTCGAAGAAGTTCGCGGTGTGCTCGCCGAGCGCGGCGGTGACGCAGCCGCCGTCGTCGCCGACCTGCTCGCGGGACCGCCGCGCCTCCTCGGTGTACGCGCCGGCGTCGTCGGCGGTGGGGATGTCGGCGGCCTTGCGGTGGTGTCCTCGGGTGAGGCCCGCGTTGAGGATGTACGGCAGGTCGGCGCCGGTGACGGAGTCGGGCCGGACGAGGGAGACGCGGTCGCAGGAGTCGGCGAGCTGGAGGCCGTTGCCGGCCAGCAGTGCGGGCTGTCCGCCGTTGACCGGGTAGGAGGTGGGGCTCTTGAACTCGTCGTCCGAGAGCCCGTAGCCGCCGATGTACGGGATGCCGGCGGCCTCCAGCCGCGGCATGAACGCGCGGCCGTGCTGGCTGTACGAGCCGACGACGGCGACCGCGCCCTCCTGGACCGCGCGGCGGGCGCAGGCGGCGGCCTCCATCGGCGCGTTGCCCTCGTTGCAGGTGAGCACGCGCAGTTCGCGGCCGCCCACGCCGCCCTGGGAGTTGACCCAGCGCGCGTACGCCTGCCCCATGGCGGGCATGCCGGGCATATTGGTCGCGCGGGAGTTCTCCGGCGCCCAGGTCATGACGGTGAGGGGTTCCCTGGAGCCCCCCGTGGCCCCAGGGATGACCCCGCACCCGGCCAGGAGGCAGGCCGAACCGACGGCCGCCACGGTCCGGAGGAGGGAGGGGGAGGAGGAACGTCGCCTGCCGATACCGGTCATGCACACGCACAATTCCGCCTCATGGGTAACGCGGGAGTGAGGCCGGTTCAACGCTCGGTGACACCGAGGTGAATTGCGGGGGCCGGTTCGCCGGGCATGCGAAGGAACGTACGATCGGAACGTGTCAGCTTCCGTGAACTCTTCCCGTCGCGGCCGTCGCTCCTCCACCATGGGCGGCATGCCGCTCAACGACATGCCGTGGTGGCGCTGGCGCGCCAACGTGCGCTCGGCGCTGCACATGCTCTCCGACCCCGCCTTCCACCAGGAGTGCTGGCTGGCCGGTCTGGAGGGCTACGGGGACGTCACCGACGCCGTGTACCGGCTGGTCGAGGACACGTGGCTGGACAACTGGTCCGCCGAGAAGTACGTGGGCACGATATTCCGGGACTCCGGTGAGGCCGCGCTGGTCGACGTCGCCGTGCTGCGGGTGCTGCGGATCATGCACCAGGTCGGCCCGGACGCCCCCGTCTCCGCCTACATGGGGCACCACGGCTGGCCGGAGGCGGTGCGGGCGGCGCGGGACGCGCACGTGCGGCTGGCCGTCAACGACGGCGAGGACCCGGACGTGGTGCCGCACTCGCTGGACGTGCTGCGGATCATGACCAGGGCCGCCTGACGGGTCTCCGCCCGTCTCTTTCCGGCCGCCGTTCCGCCTGGCGGACCCCCGTCCGGGGCTCCGTGCGGATGTGGCATCCTGCCAGGATGACCGACCAGTATGTCCTCACCCTTTCCTGCCCGGACAAACAGGGCATCGTGCACGCCGTTTCGAGTTACCTCTTCATCACCGGCTGCAACATCGAGGACAGCCAGCAGTTCGGGGACCGGGACACCGGCCTGTTCTTCATGCGGGTCCACTTCTCGGCCGAGGCGCCGGTCACGGTGGACAAGCTGCGGGCGAGCTTCGCGGCGGTCGGCGACTCCTTCGCGATGGATTGGCAGATCCACCGCGCCGACGAGCGCATGCGGGTCGTGCTGATGGTCTCGAAGTTCGGCCACTGCCTGAACGACCTGCTGTTCCGCGCGCGGATCGGCGCCCTGCCGGTCGACATCGCGGCGGTCGTGTCCAACCACACCGACTTCGCCGAGCTGGTCGCCTCGTACGACGTCCCGTTCCACCACATCCCGGTCACCAAGGACACCAAGGCGCAGGCGGAGGCCGAGCTGCTGGAGCTGGTGCGCGAGCAGGGCGTCGAGCTGGTGGTGCTGGCCCGCTACATGCAGGTGCTGTCGGACGACCTGTGCAAGCAGCTGAGCGGCCGGATCATCAACATCCACCACTCCTTCCTCCCGAGCTTCAAGGGCGCCAAGCCCTACCACCAGGCGCACGCGCGCGGGGTGAAGCTGATCGGTGCGACGGCCCACTACGTGACGGCCGACCTCGACGAGGGCCCGATCATCGAGCAGGAGGTGGAGCGGGTCGGCCACGAGGTCACCCCGGACCAGCTGGTCGCCGTCGGCCGGGACGTCGAGTGCCAGGCCCTCGCCCGCGCGGTCAAGTGGCACGCGGAACGCCGCATCCTGCTCAACGGCCGCCGCACGGTCGTCTTCGCGTAGCGCCGCCCCGAGGCACCCCGGTGCCCCGGGGTGCCTACAGGCGGCTCAGGGAGGCGGCGGCGAAGAGCACGTCACGGATGGCCTCGCGGTCACCGTCCTGGCCCGCGGCGGCCTCCTCGGGCGGAATGTGCCCGGCCACCAGCTGGCAGAACTCCACGCCGTCCAGCGCCACCTGGGCGACCTTCCGCTCGGGCGAGCCGATGGCGGTGGGGGAGTCCAGCGCGATGTACCAGTCGCCGCCGCCCGAGCCCTCGACCTCCAGGTGCAGCGAGCGGCCCGGTGCCCCCGCCGCGACGAGGTGGCGGGCCGGGGCGGCGAGCCCCGCACGGCGGCGGGCGGCGAGGGCGGCCGGCAGCAGACGGGCCGCCAGGTCGATCATCCGGTGCAGGTGGTCGCCGCTGGGCGGCTCGTACGGGTAGTCGACGGCGCTGGCGATGTCGTCCGCGTGGACCCAGCACTCGAAGGCCCGGTCCAGCAGCGCGTCGCGCAGGGGCAGCGAGAAGTCGCCGTACGAGACGGACAGTTCGGCCACGCCGCGGCCCGCGAAGGACACCGTGCGGATCAGGGTGTGGGCCTGGTCGCGCCAGGGTCCGCGGACCGATCTGGTGGGCGGGTGGTGCGCGCCCTGCCAGTACGCCTCGGTGCGCTCCGCCGGGGTCTTGGGCGACAGCGAGTCGTCCAGGCCGATCGCCGTCGCGACGAGGCTGTCGACGGCCTGGAGGTGGCTTATCACCCCCGCGACGGTGGTGCGGCGGCTGACGGGCTCGTCGCGCTCGAACCACTTGAGCCGGACCGGCGCGTGCCACTCGGAGTCGCCGATGTCCCGCAGCAGGGCGTCCAGCCGGGCGGTCTCCGCGTCGTAGGGGCCGGCCCAGTGGGGCACGGGGATGCGCGCCGGGCGGCGGCCCAGGCAGTTCTCCAGCACCCGGGAGCGCAGCAGCGGGTCGAGGTCCAGGTCCCGCTCGTGGTGCAGCAGTCCGACCGCGTCCCGCAGGCGCAGGGCCTCCTCCGCGCAGGGGGCGCACTCGGTGAGGTGCTCCTCGACGGCGGTGGTCTCCTCGGCGGAGCAGGCGGACAGCGCCCAGGCACCGAGCAGCGACTGGAGGACCTTGTGCGGCAGGGCCGGTGGCCGGGTGGTATCGGGCGGCGCGGTCCCGGGCGGCGCGCCGGCCGCGGTGGGCGCGGGCAGCGCCTCGTAGTTGTCGGCGGCCCGCCTCGGGGCCGGTATGCGCGGCACGCCGCCCACCTCCTCCTGGCCGTCGTCGTGGCCGCCGCCGTCCAGGGGCCCGGTCATAGGGTCCGCCCGTCCAGCGGGCGGCTGTTGGCGGTGGCCAGCAGCTGGAGTCCCAGCCGCAGCCGGCGCCGGGCCTCGTCCTCGGTGACGCCGAGGTCGGCGGCGGTCTGGCGGTAGTCCCGGCGCTGGAAGTAGGCCAGCTCCAGTGCGGCGCGCAGGGGCGCGGGCATCGACTGGACGATGAAGTCGGCGCGGGCGGAGACGGCCGCGCGCCGCACCTTCTGCTCCAGCTCCTCCGCGCAGCCACCGCCCCGTTCCGCGTACGCCTTGGCCTCGGCCTGGCGGAGCCGGTGCACGGCCTGGTGGCGGGTCAGCTTCGCGATCCACGAGCGCATGGACCCCTCCCGCCGGGGGTCGTAGGCGTCCGGGTTCTCCCACACGTACCCGAACACCTCCCGGGTGACCTGGTCGGCGGCGGACTCGTCGTCGAGGACGCGGTGTGCCGTGTTGTGGACGAGGGAGGCGAACCGGTCGTACAGCTCGCCGAGGGCGGCCGCCTCGCCGCGCGCCAGCCGCTGCTGCATCTTGCGGTCCCAGCGCGGTGGTGTGTCCTTCGCCATGTGGAGCCCTCCCGACCCGACTCCCCTCGAATGTAGTGCTCCGCACCGACAACGCGCCTCTTTTTGTGCCAAGCGCCCCACGTGCCGGTCCCGGATGGTAAGGAAACCGTCACAACGAGTGGATCGTGTTTCATGGGGGGAGGACGGGGCAGCAGCGGCGCAAAGGAAGCACCGCTTCCGTTTGCGGTGGCCCCGGTTGGATCGGCGAAGGGTAGGCGCGTGACGCTCACGGTGGACGAAACCGGGCACGGCGCCTGGACGGTGCTCAGCATCCGGGGAGAACTCGACCTGGTGACCTCGCCCGTGGTCCGCAGAAGCGTGCACGAAGCGGTCGCCGAGGGCAGGCGGGACGTCGTCCTGGACCTGTCCGAGGTGTTGTTCTGCGACTCCAGCGGCGTCGGCGTGCTGATCGCGTCCCGGCGGCTGCTGCACTCCTGCCGGGGCAGGCTCCGGCTGATCCTGCCGGCCCGGGGCGCGGTCGAGGGCTCGCACGTCAACCGGGTCCTGGCGGCCCTCGGCGTACGGCGGCTGTTCGCGGTGTACGCGGACGTCGCCTCGGCCACCGGCGAGGAGGACGAGCAACTGTCGGCGTGACGGAGCCCGTCCGGCGTCGTACGCTCCCGGCATGGACGCAGAGGAGTTGTACGAACGCCGGATCGCCTCGCGGTTCGCGGCCTTCGACCAGGACGGCAACGGCTATATCTCCCGCGAGGACTTCACGACCGCGGCCCAGCGGCTGCTGGAGGAGTTCGGCACCTCGTTCCGGTCGGACAAGGGGCAGGCCCTGGCGGGCGGCGCGGAGGCCTTCTGGCAGGGCCTGGCCGGGATCGCGGACGTGGACGGCGACCAGCGGGTGACCCGGGGCGAGTTCGTGAGCGGAGCGGTGAAGCGGCTGCGCGACAACCCGGAGCGGTTCGCCGAGATCGCCCGCCCCTTCGTCCGCGCCCTGCTCGCGGTCGCCGGCCAGGACGACGACGGCAGGACGGGGACGGCGGAGCTGGAGCGGGCGCTGCGGGCGCTGGGGGTCGAGTCGCACGCCGCCGCGCTCGCGGCCGAGTCGCTGGACGAGGACCGGGACGGCCTGGTCGGCGAGGAGGAGACCGTCACGGCCTTCGCCCGCCACTTCATGACCCAGGAGCCGTAGGGGGCTCCCGGGCTCCCGGGCTCCCGGGCTCCCGGGCTTCCGGCTCCCCGCTCACGAGTAGCGTTCGCGCAGCTTGTACTTGAGCACCTTGCGCAGGGTGTCGCCGCGGGGCAGGGCGTCGACGACCTCCAGCCGTTCCGGCAGTTTGTGGACGGCCAGGCCCTCGCCGCGCAGGAACGCGGTGAGGGCGCCCAGGGTCACGTCGCCGGTGCTCTCGACGACCGCGCACACCCGCTCCCCGCGCTCCGGGTCGGGCAGGCCGATCACGGCCGCCTCCCGGACCGCGGGGTGCCGGTGCAGCAGGTCCTCGATCTCCCGGGCTGAGATGGTCTCGCCCTTGCGGATGATGACGTCCTTGAGGCGCCCGGTGAGCACCAGGTGCCCGGAGTCGGTGAGGTGCCCGAGGTCCCCGGTGCGCAGAAAGCCGTCCTCGTCGAACGCCTCGGCCGTCTGCGCCGGGTCCAGGTAGCCGCGGCACACGGCCTCGCCGCGCAGCCGCACCTCACCGTCGGTGATCCGTATCTCCATCCCCTCGGGCGGCCGTCCCTCGGTGGTGGCGAGGTTCTCGTCGGTGTCCTCGGGGGAGCCCATGGTGATCATGGGGACCTCGGTCATGCCGTAGCCGTGCGTGAGCCGGCAGCCCATCTCCCGGACGACGTCGTGGTACAGCTCGGGCGGCTTGGGCGCGCCGCCGCCGGCGAGCAGCCGCAGGGTGGGGACGATCTTCCGGCCGGGCTGTCTGCGCTGTTCGGCGAGGAACATCGCGTAGAAGGCGGTGGAGCCGCCCGCCGTGGTGACGCCGTGGGCGCGGTAGGTGTCCAGGGAGTCCGGCAGGGCGAACGTCTCCAGCAGGACGGCGGGGAAGCCGTACAGCAGGAGCATGACGAGGTAGTCGAGGCCGCCGATGTGGGCGAAGGGGAAGGCGATCGACCCGACGTCGTCGGGCGTCAGGCGCA
Organism: Streptomyces ficellus; assembly: GCF_009739905.1. NCBI lineage: Bacteria > Bacillati > Actinomycetota > Actinomycetes > Kitasatosporales > Streptomycetaceae > Streptomyces > Streptomyces ficellus. Next base: position 4,115,826 of record NZ_CP034279.1, read on the forward strand.
GCGCGTGGGCGAGGCAGGAGCCGCCCGCGATCAGGGAACGGTCGGTGTGCAGCACGCCCTTGGGGTCGGACGTGGTGCCGGAGGTCCAGTAGATCCAGCGGACGTCGGTGCCGGAGGCGGGCGGGTCCGGCAGTGCGGCGGGGTCGCCCTCGGGGAGGGTGTCGTACGCCTCGAAGACGCCGGGCGCGCCGAGCCGCCGGGCCATGGCGGTGTGGTCGAAGCCGCGCCACCGGCCCGGTACGGCGAAGTGGGCGGCCCCCGACCCGCGGAGGGCGAAGCCGACCTCGCGGTCCCGGTAGAACGGGATGACCGGGGTCTGGACGGCGCCGAGCCGGGCCAGGGCGAGGGTGAGGACGACGGTCTCGACGCGGGTGGGCAGCTGCCAGGCGACGACGGTGCCGGGCCGTACGCCCCTGTTGTGGAGGCCCGCGGCGGTCCGTTCGGCGCGGTCGCGCAGGGCGCCGAAGGTCAGCACGCGGTCGTCCTGGAGGAGGGCGGGGCGGTCGGGGGTGAGGCGGGCGCGGCGTTCGGTGAGCTCCCACAGGGTGCGTGAGGCGCCCAGGGCGTGTGCGGTGTCCGGCACGGTCGGCTCCTCCTCGAACTGACGTTGCGTCAGGTGCGTGCGGTGAGCGTAGGGCGGTGCGCCTTGTCGGTCCAGGGGTGCGGGGCTAGCCTGACTCCACATAGCTGACGACCCGTCAGAAAGAGGGAGGCGCGTCATGACGGAACTGCCTCGGATCATCAGCGTCGACGACCATGTCATCGAGCCGGCGCACCTCTTCGAGACCTGGCTCCCGGCCAGGTACCGCGACCGCGGACCCCGGCCGCTCACCACCGGGATCGGCGAGCTGGAGTACGTGGGCGGGAAGTACCGGATCACCATGGACCCGGACGGGCCGCCCGCCGACTGGTGGATCTACGAGGACCTGAGGTTCCCGTACAAGCGCAACATCGCCGCCGTCGGCTTCGACCGCGACCAGATGACCCTGGAGGGCATCACCCGGGCCGAGATGCGGCGCGGCTGCTGGGACCCCAAGGCGCGTCTGGAGGACATGGACCTCAACCACGTCGAGGCCTCCCTGTGCTTCCCCACCTTCCCCCGCTTCTGCGGCCAGACCTTCGCCGAGGCGAAGGACAAGGAGGTGGCCCTGGCCTGCGTGCGCGCCTACAACGACTGGATGGTCGAGGAGTGGTGCGGCGACAGCGGCGGCCGGCTGATCCCGCTGTGCCTCATCCCCCTGTGGGACATCGGCCTCGCGGTCGCCGAGGTCCGCCGCAACGCCGCCCGGGGCGTCCGCGCGGTCACCTTCAGCGAGATCCCCACCCACCTCGGACTCCCCTCCATCCACTCCGGCCACTGGGATCCCTTCTTCGCGGTCTGCGAGGAGACCGGGACCGTCGTCAACATGCACATCGGGTCCTCCTCGCAGATGCCCGCCGCCTCCCCGGACGCGCCGCCCGCCGTCCAGGCGACCCTGTCGTTCAACAACGCGATGGCGTCGATGACGGACTTCCTCTTCTCCGGCGTCCTCGTTCGGTTCCCCGCACTCAAACTCGCCTACAGCGAGGGCCAGATGGGCTGGATCCCCTACGCCCTGGAGCGCGCCGACGACGTCTGGGAGGAGCACCGCGCCTGGGGCGGCGTCCGCGACCTCATCCCCGAGCCGCCGTCCACGTACTACTACCGGCAGATCTTCTGCTGCTTCTTCCGCGACAAGCACGGCATCGCGTCCCTGGACGCCGTCGGCCGCGACAACGCCACCTTCGAGACCGACTACCCGCACGTCGACTCCACCTTCCCGCACACCAAGGAGGTCGCCCTCGACCACGTCAAGGGCCTGGACGAGGAGACGACGTACAAGCTGATGCGCGGGAACGCGATCCGGATGCTCGGCCTGGACCTCGTCTGATGGACCTGGCCGACACGGAGGAGGAGGCGGACTTCCGGGCCCGGCTGCGGGAGTGGCTCGCGGCCGTGCTGCCCGGCCTGCCGCCCGCGCCGGACCCCGCCGACTGGCCGGCGCGCCGCGCCCACGACACCGCCTGGCAGCGCAGGCTGTACGACGCCGGGTACGGCGACCTGCACTGGGCCGCGTCCCCCGCCCTGCGGCTGATCTTCCTGGAGGAGACCGAACGGGCCGGCGCGCCCTACGTGGGCGCCAACTTCGTCGGCCTGCTGCACGCGGGCCCCACCATCGCCGCCGAGGGAACCGCCGCCCAGCGCGCCCGGTGGCTGCCGCCGATCCTGCGCGGCGACCACGTGTGGTGCCAGGGCTTCAGCGAACCGGACGCCGGCTCCGACCTGGCCTCCTTGCGCACCCGCGCCGTCCGCGACGGCGACCGCTACCTGGTGAGCGGCGCCAAGCTGTGGACCTCCCACGCCGAGGTCGCCGACTGGTGCGAACTGCTGGTGCGCACCGACCCGGACGCCCCCCGGCACCGGGGCATCACCTGGCTGGCCATGCCCATGGACGCGCCCGGGATCACCGTACGGCCGCTGCGCACGCTCACCGGGACGGCGGAGTTCGCGGAGCTGTTCCTGGACGAGGTGCCCGTGCCCGTCGCCAACCGGGTGGGCGAGGAGAACGACGGCTGGCGGGTCACCATGGTCACGCTGTCGTACGAGCGGGGCACGGCGTTCGCCGGCGAGGTGGTCGCCTGCCGCCGCGTCCTCGGCGAGCTGGCGCGCGAGGCCCGCGCCACCGGCCGCTGGGACGACCCCGTGCTCCGGCGCCGGCTGGGGCGGCTGGGCGCCGAGTTCCGCGCCCTGTGGCGGCTGGTCCAGTGGAACGTCGGCGGGGCGGGGGCCACCGGCGCGGTGCCCGGGGCGGGCGGCTCGGTGTTCAAGCTGCGCTACTCGCACGCCCGCCAGGAGCTGTACGACGCGGCCGCCGAGGTGCTGGGCGGCGCCGGCGCGCTGGACCTGGACCGCCCCTGGGTCCACGACCGGCTGTCGTCGCTCTCGTACACCATCGCCGCCGGGACCTCGCAGATCCAGCGCGGCATCCTCGCCGAGCGCGTCCTCGGCCTGCCGAAGGGACGCTGACCGTGCCTTTCCGACTCGACGACGACCAGCGGGCGCTGCGGCGGGGCGTACGGGAGCTGCTTCAGGGGCGGTTCGGGCGGGACGCGCTGCGGGCCGCCGTGGACGCGGGCACCCTGGACCGGAAGCTGTGGCGGACGCTGGGCGACGCCGGGTTCTTCGCCCTGAGCCTGCCGGAGGCGGACGGCGGGGTGGGGCTCGGGCTCCCCGAGGCGGTGCTGGCCTTCGAGGAGGCCGGGCGGGTGCTGCTGCCCGGCCCGCTGGTCGCCACGCACCTCGCGGCCGGACACGTCGAGGGGGCGGCGGAGGGGAGGGCGGTCGTCACCGCCGTGGACGGGCCGCTCGTCGAGTGGCTGGACGCCGCCGACGTCGTACGCGGCGGCGACGCGCGGGGTGCCAGGCCGGTGCGGTCCGTGGACCCGCTCACCCCGCTGCACCGGGTGGAGCCGGGCGGCCCCGCGCGGGACGACCCGGTGGCCGTGCTGCTCACCGCCGCCGAACAGCTCGGCAGCGCGGGGCGGACGACGGAGATGGCGGCCCGGTACGCGCGCGAGCGCGAGCAGTTCGGCCGCCCCATCGGCGCCTTCCAGGCCGTGGCCCACCTGTGCGCGGAGATGCTCGCGCGGACGGAGGTGGCGCGCGCGGCGGTGTACGCGGCGGCCGTCACCGCCGACCCGGTGGACGTCGCCGCCGCCAAGCTGCTGGCCGACGAGGCGGCGGTGCGCGGCGCCCGGGACTGCCTCCAGGTGTACGGCGGCACGGGCTTCACCTGGGAGGCGGACGTGCACCTGCACCTCAAGCGCGCGTGGGTGCGGTCGCGGCGGTGGACGGGGACGGCGGAGGCCGAGGAGAGGTGCGCGGCAGCGCTCTGAGTCGTACCGGCCACCCCTTCGGGTGAGCCGTCACGCAGCGTTGATACCGGGTTGTTGTGATCCGGTGACTCGTCACGGCCCGGAGTCGGCGCCCGCCTCCGGTACCCTCCGTGGGATGCGAGTGGTTCGGAGGCCGGCGCGGCCCGGCGGTGCTCGTGCGGCAGCTCCCCGGCCGGGAGTGCCCGCCGCTCGTGCCCTTCGGTGGCGCGGTGCGCCCCCCTGTTCGACTACCCGCGGCGTGCGTCGCACAGTATGCACGACGCGTACTCCTTCGCGCGGGAATATGCCCGAAGCGCTTGTTGCGGTGACTGTACGTCAACCATGCTGTCCCACAGGGAAATCACGTTCAGTGACGACTGTGAAGGCTGTGGTCGCTGTGAGACGCGAGGCGTTGTGTCCGCCGGTTCGGATGGTGTGAGCGGTGCAGGTGCTTCAGGTGCAGTTGGAGATCGGCCCCGACCCGGCAGAGGTCGGCCGAGCCAGGAGGTGGGCGCGGTCCCGCCTCGCCGGTTCCGGGATAGGGGATGACGAGCCGCTGGCCGAGACGCTGGTGCTGCTCATTTCGGAGCTCGTCACCAACGCCGTGGTGCACACCGGCTGTCCGGCCGTGCTGCGGATGCTCTTCGGGGCGGGCGCGGCGGAGGCCGGGACGGTACGGGTGGAGGTGGCCGACACCAGCGCCCGCCCCCCGCGCCCGCGCCACGCGGAGGGCGACGACACCAACGGGCGCGGCCTGGAGCTGGTCGACGGGCTCGCCGACCGGTGGGGGTGGCAGCGGGAGGGCGCCGGGAAGAGCATCTGGTGCGAAGTGGACCGGGGCGTACCGGGGGTGACGGGGGTGGCGCGTGAGCCCGGTGGGTACGCGCCGTCGTGCGCTGTCACAAATGGGGCGTAACGGTCGTACACCCGAATAGGTGTTGACGGCTCGTATCCGGCTGATCACCCTGGGAGCAGCGATTCGTGGCGAGGGGACGCCGAGGGCTTGACGCCCTCGGCGAGTGCGGGTCGCGGCTCGGCGGCGGCTCCAGGTCAGGGCCCTCGGGGCGGCCCCGCCGGAGCCGGGTGGCGGCCGCCGTGCCGTGCTCGGGGTGCGCATGCGTGCGCCGCCACCCAAGGATGCGCCCGGGGCGCCGCGTTCACGGCTCCTCCCGTCCCGCGCGGGTCACAGCACCGCCACCGGGGCCACCGGGGCTCCCGTGGCGCCCGTGAAGGGTTCGGGCGTCGCGGCCAGCAGGAACGCGTACCGCCGCTCCTGTGCACAGGCTGTGGACAAGTCCTCCAGGTTCCAGTTCTGGCCCTGGAGCATCCCCATCTCCACCAGGTGCAGCGCGTGCACCGGCAGCCACAGGTCCTCGATCTCGGGCGGGAAGATCTCGAAGGTGAGCGTGTCGTTCGCGACCGCCGCCACGTCGCGGGCGTGGAACCACTCGGGCGTGCGCACCGACAGCCCCGGCGACGGGTACCCGTACCCATGCGGGTCGCCCGCCAGATGGACCCGCACCTGCCCCGTCCGTACGAGCACGATGTCGCCCGCCCGGACGTCCACCCCGGCGAACTCCGCCGCCTCGTCCAGGTCCTCGGGCGTCACCGCGTGGTCGCCGGGCAGCCGGTCGGCGCCCTTCGCGCGGGCCACGTCCAGCAGCACGCCCCGTGAGACGACGTGCCCCACCGTGTCGATGCCGGCGAACCCGGCGCCGCCGTGCGGGGTGATCGAGGCGGCGGGCCGGCCGTTGTAGATCCGGCCCGCGTGCGAGGCGTGGGGGAGGGCGTCCCAGTGGGTGCCCGCCTGGAGCCCGAGCGTCACGGCGTCGTCGCTGGTCGCGACCGTACCGGGGCCGAACAGCTCCTGGTTGATCTGGACCATGACGTGCAGCGGGTTGACCCGGCCCGGTATCAGGCCGGTCTGGACGCCGTCCTGGCGCAGCGGGAGCGCCAGCGGGACGCGCAAGCCCCTGCGCACGGTGGCGGCGGCCTCCCGTACGACGGCGTCGGTGATCAGGTTCAGGGTGCCCCGTTCGTCGTCGTCGCCCCAGCGGCCCCAGTTGTTGACGCGCTCGGCGATCTCGTGGAAAGCGGCTGGCAGTGACATGGGACCCTCCCGGGGCTTGTGCTGACGCGGCTGACGGACCATAAAATCTAACGGTCCGTCAGATGCGGCGGAAGTGGTGACGCGGGAGAGCTGGAGGGGCCGGGCATGGGGAACTTTTTGGCAGGCAAGGTCGTCGCCGTCACCGGAGCCGGACGGGGCATCGGCCGGGCCGTCGCCCTCGCCTGCGCCGCCGAAGGGGCCCGGGTCGTCGTCAACGACCACGGCGTCGCGATCGACGGCGCCCGACCCGCCTCCGAGGTCGCGGCGGCCGTCGTCGAGGAGATCACCTCGGCGGGCGGCCAGGCCGTCGCGGTCGCCGACGACATCTCCACCATGGCGGGCGGCCAGCGCGTCGTGGACACCGCGCTCGCCGAGTACGGGCGGATCGACGGCGCCGTGTGCGTCGCCGGCATCCTCCGCGAACGCATGCTGTTCAACATGTCCGAGGAGGAGTGGGACCCCGTCCTCGCCACCCACCTCAAGGGCACCTTCACCGTCTTCCGCGCGGCGTCCGCCGTGATGCGCCGGCAGGGCGCCGGCACGCTCATCGGCTTCACCAGCGGAAACCACCAGGGGTCGGTCTCCCAGGCCAACTACGCGGCCGCCAAGGGCGGTGTCATCTCCCTCGTCCGCAGCGCCGCCCTCGGCCTGCACAAGTACGGCGTCACCGCCAACGCCGTCGCGCCCGTCGCCCGGACCCGCATGTCGGCGAACGTGCCCATGGAACTCAAGGAGATCGGCGAGCCGGAGGACGTGGCCGCGCTCGTGGTGTACCTGCTCTCCGAGCGGGCCCGCGCCGAGCGGATCACCGGGCAGGTCTACACGGTCGCCGGACCCAAGATCGCGGTCTGGGCCCAGCCGCGCGAACTGCGGGCGGCGTACGCGCAGGGGCCCTGGACGCCCGAGCGGATCGCCGACCTCCTGCCCGGCACGGTCGGCACCGACCCCATGCCGATGCTGGAGCGGCTGGAGGAGATGGCCAGGGCGGCGGCCGCCACGTCCCGCCCGAACGCGTAGGGGGCGGGACCGTGGACTTCGCGTTCGGGGCGGAGGACGAGGCGTTCAGGGCCGTCGCGCGGGAGTGGCTCACCGCCCACCCGCCGGGCGCGGGCGGGCGCGCCTGGGAACGGGAGCTGGGCGCGGACGGCTGGATCGGGCTCGGCTGGGACACGCCGGCCGGCGCGTACGGCAACCGGCGCGCCACGCTCACCCAGCAGGTCGTCTGGGCCGAGGAGTACGCGCGGGCGGGGGCGCCCGGCCGGGCGGGTCACATCGGTGAGAACCTCCTCGCGCCGACCCTCCTCGCGTACGGCGACGGGGAACAGAAGGACCGGTTCCTGCCCGCCGTCGCGCGCGGCGAGGAGCTGTGGTGCCAGGGCTACAGCGAACCGGGCGCGGGCTCGGACCTCGCGGGGCTGCGGACCCGGGCCGAGCGGGACGGCGCCGGGTACCGGATCACCGGCCACAAGATCTGGACCTCGCTGGCCCGGGACGCCGACTGGTGCTTCGTCCTGGCCCGGTCGGAGGCGGGCTCGCGGCGCCACCACGGGCTGTCGTTCCTGCTGGTGCCCATGGACCAGCCGGGCCGGATCGAGGTGCGGCCCATCCGGCAGCTCACCGGGACGGCCGAGTTCAACGAGGTGTTCTTCGACGGGGCGAGGTCCGCCCACGTGGTGGGCGCGGAGGGCGACGGCTGGCGGGTCGCCATGGGCCTGCTCGCGAGGGAGCGGGGCGTGTCGACGCTCGCCCAGCAGATCGGGTTCGAGGCGGAGCTGGGGCGGGTGCTGCGCCGGGCCGTGGCCGGCGGGGCGGTCGCCGACCCGGTGCTGAAGGACGCGCTGGTACGGCAGTGGGCGGAGCTGCGGGTGATGCGGTGGAACGCGCTGCGGACGCTGGGCGGCGCGGACGGTCCCGGTGATCCGAGCGTGGCGAAGCTGCTGTGGGGGCGGTGGCACCGGCGGCTCGGCGAGCTGGCGATGGCCGTGCGGGGCGCGGCGGGCGCGACCGGGCCGGCGCCCTGGTCACCGGGCGCCTACGAACTCGACGACGTACAGCGCGCGTTCCTTTTCGGCCGGGCCGACACCATCTACGGCGGCTCGGACGAGATCCAGCGCGACATCATCGCCGAGCGGGTGCTCGGCCTGCCCAGGGAGCCGCGATGAGGGGTGTCGTCTTCGACGGGGAACGCGCGCGGGTGGTGGACGACCTCGTCGTGCGCGACCCGGGGCCGGGCGAGGTGCTGGTGGGCATCACGGCGGCGGGACTGTGCCACAGCGACCTGTCGGTGATCGACGGGACGATCCCCTTCCCCGTGCCGGTGGTGCTCGGCCACGAGGGCACCGGGATCGTGGAGGCGGTGGGGGCGGGCGTGACGCACGTCGCGCCCGGTGACCACGTGGCGCTGTCGACGCTGGCCAACTGCGGGGCGTGCCCGGACTGCGACCGGGGCCGGCCGACGATGTGCCGGTGGGCGATCGGCCGGCCGGGGACACCGTTCGCGCGCGGCGGCCGGCCGGTGCACCAGTTCGCGTCCAACTCGGCGTTCGCGGAACGGACCGTCGTCAAGGCCGTCCAGGCGGTGCGCATCCCGGCCGACGTCCCGCCCGCGTCGGCGGCGCTGATCGGCTGCGCCGTCCTCACCGGCGTCGGAGCCGTCCTCAACCGGGCCAGGGTGGGACGCGGCGAGAGCGTCGTCGTCATCGGCACCGGCGGCATCGGCCTCAACGTGCTGCAAGGGGCCCGGCTCGCGGGCGCGTCCGTGGTCGTCGCGGTCGACGTGCGCGCGGAGAAGGAGGCGATGGCGAAGCGGTTCGGGGCGACGGAGTTCGTCACCTCCGTCGACGCCGTCCGGGAGGTGCTGCCGGGCGGCGCCGACCACGTCTTCGAGTGCGTGGGCCACGTCGGCCTCGTACGCGAGGCGATCGACCTGCTCGACCGGCACGGGCAGGCCGTCCTGCTCGGCATGACCGCCCCAGGCGCCGAGGCGGCCTTCGCGCCCGCCGCGATGTTCCTCGACAAGTCGGTCCTCGGCTGCCGCTACGGCAGCTCCCGCCCGCAGGCCGACATCCCGCTCTACGCCGAGCTGTACCGCTCGGGCGACCTGCTGCTCGACGAGCTGGTCACGGAGACCTACCCGGTCGAGGACTTCGCCCGGGCGGCGGACGACGCGCACCACGGCCGGGGCGCGCGGGGGGTGCTCGTGTTCGACTGAGACGCCTTCACGGGAGACGTGCTCATGGAAGAGACGTTCTACCGTCGGCCGGCCGCGTCCCGGGCGGTCCGGAACGCGCGGCGGTAGACGGTGGGCGGGACGCCGAGCGCGGCCTGGAGGTGCTGGCGCATCGACTGGGCGGTGCCGAAACCGGCGTCCCGCGCGACCCGGTCGACCGGCAGGTCCGTGGACTCCAGCAGGTGCCGGGCGCGCTCCACGCGCTGCTGGGTGAGCCACTGGCCGGGGCTGACGCCCACCTCGTCGCGGAAGCGGCGGGTGAAGGTCCGCACGCTCATCGCCTCCCGCTCGGCCATGTCCCGCAGCTGGAGCGGCTCGTGGAGGCGCTCCAGCGCCCACGCGCGGGCGCGCGTGGTGGTGGCGAACTGCGGGTCGGGGACGGGCCGGTGGACGAACTGGGCCTGGCCGCCGTCCCGGTGCGGCGGTACGACGGTGCGGCGTGCGACGTCGTTGGCGACGGCCGACCCGTGGTCGCGCCGCACGATGTGCAGGCACAGGTCGATCCCGGCGGCGACCCCGGCGGAGGTGAGGACGTCACCGTCGTCGACGAACAGGACGCCGGCGTCGACCCGGACCTCCGGGAACAGCCGCTGGAAGTGCTCGGCGGACGCCCAGTGCGTGGTCGCGGGCCGGCCGTCGAGGAACCCGGCCGCGGCCAGCACGTACCCGCCGGTGCAGATCGCGACGAGGCGGGTGCCGGGGCGGACGTGGGCGAGCGCGGCGGTCAGCTCGGGGGTCAGCCTGCCCTCCTCGTAGACGGGTCCGAGTTCGTAGGAGGCGGGGATCACGACCGTGTCGGCGGTGGCGAGCGCCTCGGGCCCGTGCTCGACGGAGATGAGGAAGTCCGCGTCGGTTGCCACCGGCCCCGCGGACACTCCACACGTCCGGATCTCGTACAGGGGGCGGCCCTCGGCGTCCTTGGCGCGGCCGAAGATGCGGTGGGGTATGCCCAGTTCAAAGGGGAGGAGCCCGGCGAGGGCCAGGACGACGACGCGGTGCGGGGCGGATCCGGACATGGCCCGATCGTAGCGGTAGGTGGCATCCGGGCCACTGGTACGGTTCCGGGCCCGCTCGCGATGCTGTCGGACGTGACCCAGACAACCCCTCCTCCCGCCGCGGCGGCCCCGGCGCCCGGGCCGGCGCCCGCCCGCCCGCCGCGCCGGCCCGTGCCCCGCGTCCACCGCGCCTGGTACGTCGCCGCCGTCACGTTCGTGACGATCATCGGCGCGGCGGGCTTCATCTCGCTGCCGGGCCTGCTGATCGACCCGCTGCACGGTGAGCGCGTGGTAATGCTGGGGGAAGCATCGGCGGGATCTGCTGATCAGATTCGGGAGACTCCGGCACCACCCTGACGGTACGACAACGCCCCATGCTGAACAGTCCGGTTCCGGCCCCCTTGACCAGTGCTGTCCGGCAGAGTGAAGGTCGTGCAACCAGGCGCAACGCGCTCGACAGGGAGGGACGCCATGGCCTTACGGTTCGTCGGTAAAGATCCCGAGTCCGGGGACCACGGATCCCCCGCTGTGTGGGTGGACCAAGAGTCGAAGGACCTTGTGATCCAGGGGTGGACAGCAGACGAGCGGACCACGGGTGAGAGTTCGCGGGATGTGCCGATCCCCGGGCATGAGTCGGTGATCAGGGTTCCGAAGCGGATGGTCCCGCTTCTCAGGGAGGCGCTCCGTGTCGCAGAGTCTGACTGACTTCTCTGACCTCATCAGGTCAGTGCAGGAGTCAGCCGTGCACCTTGAGATGCGCGACACGTACGGCGTTGAGAACGAGATCGAAGGCTTCGCCGCATGGAAGCAAGGGCGCCGGCTCGACCCGGAGGACCGGGCTTCATGGTGGCGCCCCTGGCTCGACCTTGTTGAGGAGGTCACGGCCAAGGGCGTTGTCATCCGACGCGCCCGCATCGTCTCGGAGCCAGTCAGCGACTACATCGCCTTCGAGCACTCGGGCACCTTCACGAACGTGGCGGCTGGAGAGCAGATCCGTTGGCTTCCCCGTCGCAGTGCCTCGGACCTTGCCCTGCCGGGCAACGACTTCTGGTTGTTCGACGGTCGCCTTGTCCAGTTCAACGTCTTCGATGGGGTCGGACGGTGGGTCCACACTGACCAGACGGAAGACCCTGCCGTAGTCGAGCTGTGCGCGTCGGCGTTCGAAGCCGTGTGGGAGCGAGCCATCCCGCACGAGAAGTACGCCGTCTGATTCCTGACCGGTCAGCTCATGCCTTCCTCTCCACTCTCCAGCGCCCAAGCGGCACGAGCCGCTGTGGCCGCCCGTTTGCAGGGCCTCATGCAAGACGCTGGTCTCACAGGGCATGAGCTGGCCGCTCGGTGCGGCTGGCACAAGTCGAAGTCCTCCCGGATCGCGCGCGGCAAGACGCCTCCCTCGGACGCTGACATCCGCGCCTGGTGCGCTGCGTGCGGGGCCGACGATCACGTGGCCGATCTGATCGCTGCGTCCCGAAACGCAGAATCGATGTACGTCGAGTGGCGGCAGATTCACCGTGACGGGATGCGGCGCGTTCATGAGCAGACCGTCCCGCTGTATCAGCGGACCCGCTCCTTTCGCGTATACGCGTCGAACGTCATGCCGGGAATGCTCCAGACTCCCGGCTATGCCGCAGGACTTCTGCGGTCGATTACGACGTTTCAGGGAACCCCGGACGACGTAGCTGACGCCGTGCGGGCCCGGACGCAACGGTCCCGCGTGATCCGGGAGGGGGATCATCGATTCGCCCTGCTGCTCGAAGAGACGGTTCTCTACTACCGGGTGAGCGACGACGCCGCGATGGCCACCCAGCTTGAACACGTGCTCTCGGTGATGGGCCAGCCGAACGTATCCCTCGGCATCATCCCGGCAAGGGCCCGCCGTACCGTCTGGCCGCTCGAAGCCTTCTACGCCTTCGATGATCAACAGGTGGCGGTGGAGACTCTCACGGCAGAGATCAACCTGACCGCGCCCGGCGAGATCCGTACGTACCTCCGTGCCTTCTCCGAGCTGTCCCGATCCGCCGTGCGCGGGGCCGAAGCCCGTGCCCTGATCACGAAGGCTCTCTCCACCCTCGGGTGAATCCGTGCAACCACGTGCAACAGCGTGGACCCCTCGCAACGCCGCTCCCTACGGTCTCTTCATCGACCTCGGCGGCGACAGGGAGGGCGCGACGGTGACGCGGACAGAACCCACGCGGTGGCAGGAAGCACCGGTAGAGCTGCCGATCCGGGAAGAGCGCCCTGCGCCCCGTCCGGTGCCCGGCTGCCCCGAGTGCGCGCGGCTCGGTCAGCTCCGTAAGGCAGCCGGGTTGGAGCGTGACAGCACCACGGTCGCGGACTGCAACATCCTGCTTCGGATGCACGGGACCGGTCACTGATGGACATGCAGACGTGGAGAGACGCAAGGACTCAGGCGACGGACGCGACGGAGTCCGTAGGCGCGGCACTCGCTGCGCTCGGAGTCCCCGAGTCCGCGTGGAGCGGCGTCCGGCCTGTGGTGACGCACACCGGGCAGGCATACGTCCACCTCGGGATGATCCGGTCTGATGCGGTTGAGCAGATCGCAGAAGCACTGCGGGTGCCCTCGACTCCCTGAGTCCACTCGAAGACTTCCGTCCGCTACGGGCGGGGGACGGCCCACTCTGGGCCGTCAGCAGATCAGGAAGGACACAACGATGACCGACCTGTACGGGCTCCCCATCGCAGGAGCCGAGTTCTCGAAGGCGTGCGGCGGCAACACCCACCCGGACGGCGAGGCGTGCGTGACCCTCGCGAAGATCGGTCCGGACGCATGGGCCATGGGCGACAGCAAGCGCCCGGACGCCGAGCCACTGCGCTTCACCACGGCCGAGCTGGACGCGGCGGGCATCGACCCCGCCCGATTCGACCTCTCCGCCTGATCCACAACACCACCCGAACTGACGGCCCCGCCCTCACCCCGACGGGCGGGGCCGTCGTCATCTCTCGGAACGGAGCGGCGGTGCACCACCACGGATACGCATGGCTGGGGGAAAAGAAGACGTTCGACAAGGAGAGCGTCCGCAGACCGGCCGGACAGGCCCCGACCGCAAGCAGCGAGATGGAGGTACAGGACCGGTACCGAGAAGCCGTGGCCGTGTTCCCGACCACCGACGTGCCCCCGATCCAGACGGCGCAATGGCTCATGAAACCGCCCTCGATGATCCGAGGGACATGGGCAGAACCCAAGGAGGCCGGCGAGTGGCTGGGCCTCCAGCTCGCAGAGTTCGCACCTCGTTTCGCCTCCGAGCAGGATCGGGAGGCAACCAGACTGGTTCTTCTGGTGAAGAGTGCAGTCGAGCGGTTGACGTGGGGAGGAGACGTATCCCTGGGCCACTACCTGAAGGGCACTGTCTTCCACTCCGTCGCCATCGTGACGTGCTCTCCAAACCGAGCCGCTCCCGACCTGCCCTGTCCCGCCCGGTAGGTCCGCGCGTGACAGCGGCCCCGGCGTATGTCGAGGGCCTGTCTGCGTCCCTGTGAGCCCGCCTCAGACGCTCTTTTTGATGTGGCGGTACAACGGTGGCGCGGCCTATACCCAGGGCCTTGACAATGGTTGTGACACTGTCTCCCTTGGCATGCCGAGCACGGGTTACGGCGAGCTTGTCGTCATCCACGACGGACGGACGCCCACCGGCATTGCCTTTACGGGCCGCAGCCTCCAGCCCTTCCGGCGTCTTCTCCCCAATGCCTTCCCGCTCCACCTCTTCACTGACGGCGAGCTGTTCAAGGGGTGGCGACCTCCCGGCGGCAGCCGAGGTCAGCGCATGGCTGTACCTCGGAGGGTGAGCGGACGCGCAGTACAGTCCTGCGCTTCGGGATGTCGCGTCCGGCTGGTTCACCGACCGCTTCGACACCCGGCGGCTGCTGGCCGTCTACTACGCGCTGCGCGGCGTCTCGCTGCTCTTCCTGCCGATGCTGCTGGCGCCGTCCGTGCACCCGCCGATGGTCTTCTTCATCGTCTTCTACGGCCTGGACTGGGTGGCCACGGTGCCGCCGACGATCGCCCTGTGCCGTGAGCACTACGGCGACGACTCGGCGATCGTCTTCGGCTGGGTCCTCGCCTCCCACCAGGTCGGCGCGGCGGTGGTCGCCTTCGCCGGCGGGGTGGCGCGGGACGTGTTCGGGTCCTACGACGTCGTCTGGTACGCCTCGGGCGCCCTGTGCGCGGCGGCCGCCCTGATGGCCCTGGTGATCCGGCGGCGCCCCGCGCTCACGGCGTGAACCGGCCGAAGGCGCCCCGGTGGAACAGCAGCGGGTCGCCGCCGTCCGAGGCGTCCAGGGCCTCCACCCGGCCCACCACGATCAGGTGGTCGCCCCCGGTGTGCACCGCGTGCACCGTGCAGTCCACCCAGGCGGGCGCGCCGGCCAGCCGGGGCGAGCCCGTCACGGGCGCCGGTTCGTGGGTCACGCCCGCGAACTTGTCGGCCCCGGTGGACCCGCTCACCGCGAACGCCCGGCACAGGCCCGCCTGGTCGGCGCCCAGGACGTTCACACAGAAGGAGCCGGCCCGGGCGATGCGCGGCCAGGTCGCGGACGTGCGCGCCACCATGAACGCGACCAGCGGCGGGTCCAGCGACAGCGAGGCGAACGACTGGCAGGCGAAGCCCGCCGGGCCCGCCCCGTCGTCCGCCGTGACGACGGTGACGCCGGTCGCGAAGTGGCCCAGCACCCGCCGGAACTCCGCCGGGTCCAGCGGCAGCCGCTCGTCGTCCCGCACCGCCCGCAGCGGCGGCGGCGGGGCGGCGCCCGTGGCCGGTGCCCCCACGGACCTCAGGTACCGGACGGCCGTGGCGGCCATGCCCGCGTGTCCCATCACGTCACTCACCCCTGTAGCGGGGCGTGCGGCGCTCCACGAAGCTCGCCACGCCCTCGTTGGCGTCGTACGTCGTCATGGTGATCTCCTGCGCGGCCGCCTCGGCGGCGAACGCGGTGGCACGGTCGGTGTCGAGCGAGGCGTTGACCAGCTGCTTGGTGAGGGCGATGGCCCGCGTCGGGCCGTGCGCCAGGCGTTCCGCCCAGGCGCGGGCCGTCTTCTCCAGCTCGCCGTCCGGGACGACCCGGTTGACCAGGCCCATCTCCCGGGCCCGCTCGGCGGGCAGCGCGTCGCCGAAGAACATCAGCTCCTTCGCCCGGTGCGGCCCCACCAGGCGCGGCAGCAGGTACGCGCCGCCGCCGTCCGGGACCAGGCCCCGGCGCACGAACACCTCGATGAACCGTGCCGACTCCGCCGCCAGCACCAGGTCGCACGCGAACGCGAGGTGCGCGCCGATCCCGGCGGCCGTGCCGTTGACGGCCGCGATCACCGGCTTCTCGCAGTCGAGCACGGCGCCGATCAGGCGCTGCGCGCCGAGCCGCAGCATCCGCGCGACGTCGCCGGAGACCCGCGCGGGGGCCGCGCCCCCGGTACCGCCCCCGGTGCCGGTCGCCGCGCCGCGCAGGTCGGCGCCGGAGCAGAAGCCCTCGCCGGTGGCGGTGAGGACCACGGCCCGTACGCCGGGGTCGGCGGACGCGTCCGCGAGCAGGGTGACGATCCGGTCCCGCTGGCCGGGGGTGAGCGCGTTGAGCGTCTCGGGCCGGTTGAGGGTGATCCACGAGACGCCGTCGCCGGTGGTGTGGAGCACGGTCCCGGTCACCGGCACACCGCCATCGCGTCCAGCGCCACCGCGCCCTGCCCGCGCTCCAGCACCATCAGCGGGTTGATGTCCAGCTCCGACAGCCGGCCGCCCAGCTCCAGCGCCATCCGCTGCACCCGCAGGACGACCTCGACCAGCGCGTCCACGTCCTTCGGCGGCGCCCCGCGCACCCCGTCGAGCAGGGCCCGCCCGCGCAGCTCACCGAGCATCGCCCGCGCCTGGTCCTCGCCGAAGGGCGGCACGCGTACGGCCGTGTCCCGCAGCACCTCGACCAGCACGCCGCCCAGTCCGACGGTCACCGTCGGGCCGAACAGGTCGTCGTGGGTGACGCCCACCACCATCTCGACGCCCCGGTCGACCATCTGGCACACCAGGATGCCGTCCAGCGCGGCGTCCTCGTACCGGGCGGTGTCGATCAGGTCGCGGTAGGTGTCGCGGACCTGGCTCGCCGACGTCAGGCCGACCCGGACCAGGCCCAGTTCGGTCTTGTGGGCGATCTGCGGGGCGGACGCCTTCATCACGACCGGGTAGCCGACCAGGCTCGCCGCCCGGACGGCCGCCGCCGCGCTGGTCACCAGCTGCTCGCGCGGGACGCGGATGCCGTACGCCCGCAGGAGCTGCTTCGCCGCGTGCTCGCTGAGCCGGTGACCGGGCAGCATCAGGGCCTCGGCCTTGCGGTACGACGGCGACGGGGTGCGGGGGGCCTCGTCGAAGGGCGAGCGGTAGGTGCGGGTGAACCGGTGGTGGTCCAGGTAGGCGCGGACGGCGGCGACGCAGTTGCCGAGGGTGCGGAAGGTGGCCACGCGCGAGGAGCCGAGGAGCGTCTCGCGGTAGGCCGCCTCGGTGCCGACCGGTGAACCCCACACCACGCACACCAACTTGTCCGTCGTCTCCGCCGCGTCCACCAGGTCCTGGACCAGTCGGTCGCTCATGGGCGGGAAGGGGCCGGTGACCGGGCAGATCAGCACGCCGACGTCCGGGTCGGCCAGCAGCGCGTCGATGATCTTCCGGCCGCGTTCGTCGCCGACCGGGTGGCCGCCGTTGTCGACCGGGTTGGAGACGTCCAGGTAGCCGGGTATCCACTGGTGGAGCTGGTCCTGCCGGGCCTGCGACAGGACCGGGAGGCGGAGCCCGGCGGCGGTGGCGAGGTCGGCGCAGTGGGCGCCGGTGCCGCCGGAGATGGAGTAGACGGCGACGCCGTCCGCGACCGGCGGGCGGGCCCGCGCCAGCAGGGTCGCCGTGTCCTGGAGCTCGTCGAGCCCGTCGACCCGGACCACACCGAACTGGCGCATCGCCGCGTCCACCACCTGGTCCGCCCCGGTCAGCTTGCCGGTGTGGGACGCGGCCGTCCGCGCGCCCGCCTCGGTGCGGCCGACCTTGACGGCGACGACCGGCACCCCGCGCCGGGCCGCCCGGTCGGCGGCGAGCAGGAAGGCGCGGCCGTCCTTGATGCCCTCCAGGTAGCAGGCGACGGCGCCGACCTCGGGGCGCTCGGCGAAGTACGAGAGGAAGTCGGCGGCCTCCAGGTCGGCCTCGTTGCCGGTGGGCGCCCAGTGCGAGAGGCGTACGCCCAGCTCCTGAAGGGCGTACAGCGGGCGGCCCTGGTGACCGGACTGGGTGATCAGGGCGATCGCGGGCCCTTCGAGGTCGTCGCGGAACTTCTCGAAGGCGTTCAGGTTGGTGTTCGGGCCCAGCAGGCGCACGCCCGCGCGCCCGGCGGCGGCCGCGAGGGCGGCCTGCGCGGCGGCGCCCGCCGCGCCGGTCTCGGCGAACCCGGACGCGAACGCCACCGCGAACCGCGCCTTGGCCGCGCCCAGTTCCTCCACGACCGGCAGCGGGTCCGCTACCAGGAGCACGGCCACGTCCACCGGTACGGGCAGGTCGGCGACGGAGGGTACGCAGTCGAGCCCGAAGACCGAACGGCGGGTGGGATGCACCGGGTACAGCCGGGCGCCGACCCGCTCGGCCCAGCGCAGGAGCTGCCGGGTGATCCCGGTATGGGGGCGCCCTTCGGTGTCGGACGCGCCGACGACGGCGACGGACCCGGGCCGGAACAGCCGGTCCAGGTCGGGCACGGCGGCGTACAGGGGCCGGCCGCTGACGTCCGTGTCGCCGGCGGCGGCGGTCGTGCCGTGGACCGTGGCGCCGGTGGTCTGGCCGCAGGCCACCACGCGGGCGCGGAGATCGGTGGTGAAGGTGCCGTGGGTCGATCCAAGCATCGTTCCGCCGCTCCTGCTCGTCGGGGATGGGAAGACCTGACGCTCTGTCAGATTAGCGGCTGGAGGTCCTGGCAGGAACAGCCCCTTGCGCCCGAGCCGGATCATCCGTTGAACTGACGTACCGTCAGATCTAAGGGGTGGGTGGTATGCGGACCGTCTGGCTCAGCGGCGCCGAATGGCTCGCCGTCCTGCGCGTCGGCCTCGGCCTGTGGTGGCTGGAGAGCTGGCGGCACAAGGACAAGAAGGGCTGGTTCGAACGCGGCACCGGCATCGCCTGGGCCGCCGGAGTCGCCCGCGACCACCGCTGGCCGGCCGTGCGCACCGGCTTCCAGCGCGTCGTCGCGCCCCGGCCGAAACTCATGGCATACGTCGTCGTGTACGCCGAACTCGCCGTCGGACTCGGCCTGGTCACCGGACTCCTGACCCCCGTAGCCCTGCTCGGCGGCCTCGTCCTGAACCTGCTCTACCTCGTCCTGATGATCCACGACTGGGCGGAACAGGGCCAGAACGCGATGATGGCCCTCATCTCGCTGGTCGCCCTGCTCGCCCTGTCCTGGCAGACCTGGTCCCTCGACGCCGCGATCGGCTGGCTCGGCGCATGACCGCGGCCACCCCCGACATCGACCCCTTCACCCGCCCCTACTGGGACGCCGCCGCCGACGGCCGGCTGCTGATCCGGCGCTGCGGCACCTGCGGGCGGGCCCACCACTACCCGCGCGAGTTCTGCCCGCACTGCTGGAGCGACGACGTCACCTGGGAACGCGCGAGCGGCCGCGCCACGCTCTACACCTGGTCCGTCGTCCACCGCAACGACCTGCCGCCCTTCGCAGGCCGCACGCCCTACACGGCCGCCGTCGTCGACCTCGCCGAAGGCCCGCGCATGATGACCGAGGTCGTCGACTGCCCGGAGGACGACCTGCGCGTCGGCATGGACCTGATCGTCACCTTCCGCCCGGCCGAAGACCGCGTCACCGCCCCGGTCTTCACCCCTCCAGGTCCGGATAACCCCAGTCCAGAGTGAGCGTCGCCGCCGGCGCCACCTCGTCCACCGCGAACTTCACGAAGCTCTCGAAGTGCGGCTGCCAGTCGGCGAAACCGGTGATGCTGAGCGGGAAGTCGGTCTCCCCGGAGACGAAGGGCGTCCCGTCGTCCCACGCGACGCCCAACTGCACCTGGTCCTGTATCCGCTCGTCGCGCATCACCTCGTCGAGGGACCGCACGACCTCCCGGGCCTGGTGCTCGTCCGCCAGAGCCGTGACGGTGAGGGTGAAGGAGATGTTGACCGACATGAGTGCAGGCTAGAACACACCTCTGACACCCGGCTCCACACACAGCTGCGCGGTCACGATCTCGTGCAGCAGCTCCGGATCGACGAACACGTCCCGGACCGGTGGCCCGCACCGCCACGACAGCGGATACGTGTTGCCGTACGCGGCCGGGATCCCCACGTACTGGTCCCGCGCGCACGGCCCGAAACACGCCGCGCCCGGCGGCCACGCATACCCCTTGCTGCTCCCCGGCGGAATCAGGAAGTACGTCCACCGCCCACCGGACACCTCCCGCACCACGGGCCCCGGACACCCGTCGGTGACATCGGCCAGGTGGTGCACCACCGCCTCCCCGCGCACGCCACGCACCCGCACGGCGTCGAAGTGGACGCCCGCGAGGCGCAGTCGCAGCCCGGAGGCCGGTACCCAATCGGGCACATTGTTGCTCGTCATGGCTACGAGGATCCGGGTGGTTGCGTAGCGTGACCAGGGGGACGCGATCCACTTCGGGGTGGTGTGGGAAGGACGGTGGCGCTTGTGGGATCGAATGGGGAGCCCTCGCCGGCGCGAAGGCACGTGGGTGAGCTGGTCAAGAAGTTCCGGGGCAAGGCGGGCATGACGCAGAAGGACCTCGCGGACCGGCTGCTGATGTCGGAGTCGCTGGTCGGCGCGTACGAGCGCGCGGAACGCATCCCGACGACGGCGTTCCTGGCCGACGCGGACGCGGCGCTGGGGGCGGGCGGGGTGCTCAGGTCGTGCGCGGAGCTGATGGAGGGGGAGAAGTACTCGCCGAAGTTCTTCAACTGGGTTCGCACCATCGGCGAGGCGACGAGCTACAGCGCCTACGAGAGCATGGTGGTCCCGGGCATGTTGCAGACACCGGCCTACGTGCGTGCGCTGTACGAGGTGCGAGTCCCGGCGTACGAGCCCGAGGTCATCGACGAGTACGTGGAGGCTCGGCTTGAGCGGCAATCGGCCCTTGATCGCAAGCCTCGACTGGCTTTGAGTTATGTGATCGAGGAGTCGGTGTTCCAGCGGCCGATCGGTGGCGAGGCGGTGCTCAAGGAACAGCTTCTGCACGTACTGGAGTGCCTGCGCACGAGGAATCATGTCACGCTGCAGGTCATGCCGACCCGACGCTACGAGCACGCGTCTGTCATCGGGTCACTGCAACTGATGAGTACCCGGGACGGCCGTAACCTCGCCTACTCCGAGGGACACTTCGTCGGTACGTTGGTCTCCAAGCCCGAAGAGGTGAACCAGCTCATCGACCGCTTCGGCGCGTTGCGGGCACAGGCGCTCACGCCGTGGGAGTCGGTGGAGCTGATCGAGAGGATGGCGGCGCAGCTGTGACCCCCGCACTGACCTGGTTCAAGAGCAGTTACAGCAGCAACGAGGAGGGCGACTGCGTCGAGGTCGCCGCCTGCCCGGAGGCCGTCCACGTACGGGACTCCAAGGTCACCGGCGGGCCGACGTTCGCCGTGGGGCCCGCCGCCTGGGCCGCGTTCGTCGCGGGGGCGGCGGGCCCGGTGGGAGACCCGGTCAGAGGATGACGGTGGCGGTGGTCGCCACGGTGATCGCCACCATCGCGGCCTGCATGTTCCGGATCGCCTCGCGGACGCCGTCGCCCGCCCACTGGCCCTCGGCGATCGCCGCCATGCGGGGCGCGACCAGCTTGCGGGGGACGTCCGGGAAGGCGATGCGGTGCAGTTTGGCCGCGTGGAGCAGGCTGACGAGCCCGGAGGTGCGGTCGTCCGGCTCCGTGGCGTGGACGACGACCGAGGTGAGCCGGGCGCGCAACTCCTGCTCCACCGAGCCGTCGGCCTCCGGGTAGCGGCGTACCGGGAAGAGGCCGAGCACCTTGCTGCGCTCCTCGGTGACGAGGCCGCGCTCGCGCAGGCTCTGCGCCGTCGCGGCGACCGCCTTGGACTGGTCCTTGGTGAGCCAGTCGGAGACCTTGCGCGGGCTCTTGCGGGCCGTCCACTCGACGAGTTGGGCGAGGCGCCCGTCGAGCAGCGCCGTGCCGGTGGGGGTCGGGTCGGTGACGGTCAGCCGTCCGTCGGCGACGGTGACCCGTCCGGCCATGGCCAGCTCCAGCAGGATGCCGCCCGCGACCGCCCAGCCGGCCGACTGCCGGTCCTTCGCGGCGCCGGACTCGTCGTCCAGTGAGAGCAGCGCTATTTCCTCGGCCAGCGTGACGGACATGTCGTTCCCCCAGATCGTGTGTGGTCGTACGTGTCGACGCGGACAGGGTCCCACGGGTTCCCGTCGGGTCAGGCGGGGACGGATCGCAGGGCGCCCGGCCGGCGGCCGGTGAGGCGGTCCAGGGCGGTGGCGGTGGTCTCGTCGGCGGGGAGGTGGACGATCAGCCGCTGGTCGTCGTCGGCGGGCAGCTCCAGCGTCTCGTACGCCAGGCGCAGCGCACCCGCCTCGGGGTGGGCGAGGCGGGTGACGCCGGTGGCCGCCGGGAGGCCCGGCAGCGTACGTACCCGGTCGGTGAACGCCGCGCCCGCCGTGACCGTCAACTCGTTCGTCAGGGCGGCCACATGGGGGTCCGCGAGGAAGGGGTCGTGTTTGAGGGCGGCGACCTGCTCGTCGGCGACGCGGTCCCAGTCCGGAAAGGCGTCCCGGGCCCGCCGGTCGCCGAAGACGAACCGGGCGAGGTTCGGCGGGGTGCCCTCCAGCAGGCCGAGGGGCTCGGTGAGCCGTTCGTACCCGGCCGTCCAGCCGAGCAGGTCACCGAGCCGGTTGAGCAGGACCGCCGGGGCGGGTTCGAGCCGGTCCAGCAGCGCCCGTACGGTCGGCCGCACGGTCAGTGCGGGTGCCGCGCCCGTGCACAGGCCGCCGCCGGGGCCCTTGGTCAGGCGGTGCAGGTGGACGCGCTCGCTCGTCGTCAGCCGCAGGGCGTCCGCCAGGGCGGATATGACCTGCGCCGACGGGTGCCGGTCACGGCCCTGCTCCAGGCGCGTCACGTACTCGACGCTCACCCCGGCGAGCGTGGCCAGTTCCGCGCGGCGCAGGCCGGGCGTGCGGCGTCGCGGCCCGGCGGGCAGGCCCACCTCGGCGGGGGTGACCGCCTCGCGGCGCGTGCGCAGGAACAGCCCCAACTCGTTGTCGCTCACCCGGCCGACGGTAACAGCGGGAGGGGCGGCGGATCGTGGCCCTGCCCCTACCAGTCACGGCCCGGCCTTCCTGGCGCCCGGCCGTCCCGGCAGGTTGGAGGTCGCCGACCCGATCGGCGTCACCCACCCCGCCTTTCCCAGGAGCCCCGCCATGTCCGTTCAGCCCGCTCAGCCCCTCCGCCTCGCGATCGTCATCGGCAGTGTCAGGGACGGCCGCTTCGGGCCGGTCGTCGCCCGCTGGTTCGCCGGGCACGCGGAGTCGCACGGCCGGTTCGACGTCGACGTCATCGACCTGGCCGGGACCGAGCTGCCGCTCGCCCTGCCCGCCGTGCCCCCGGCGATGGACCCCGAACCGGCCCGGCCCGCCGGGCTGGCGGACGTCAGCCGCCGTCTGGCGGAGGCGGACGCGGTCGTCGTGGTCACGCCCGACTACAACCGCAGCTTCCCCGCCTCCCTCAAGGCCCTGATCGACTGGCACTACACCGAGTGGCGGGCGAAGCCGGTCGGGTTCGTCGGCTACAGCGGCGCGAGTGGCGGTCTGCTCGCCATCGAGCAGCTCAAGCAGGTCTTCGGCGAGCTGCACGCCCACACCGTGCGCGACTACGTCAGTTTTCCCCGCTACTACCTGCTGTTCGACGAGGACGGCAACCTCAAGGACCCGGCCGAGCCCGGGGCCGCCGCCGAGGCGATGCTCGACCAGCTGGACTGGTGGGGCTCGGTGCTCCGGGACGCCCGCCGGGACCGCCCGTACGCCACCCGCTAGTGCCCCGATCCGGAAACGATCACGAGAAGCGACTTATTCTTGACCTCAAGGTCAAAAATGCTGGTACGGTGGCGTCATGGGCAGGCCGAAGCAGTTCGATCCGGACGTGGCGGTGGAGCGCGCGATGGGCGTGTTCTGGCGCAAGGGGTACGCGGCGACGACGCCGCAGGATCTCGTGGACGAGATCGGCATTGGCAAGGGCAGCCTGTACAACACCTTCGGCAGTAAGCATGCCTTGTTCGAACGGGCGCTCGCGCGCTACCGCGACTCGCAGGTCGCGTGGCTGGAGGCGCTCCTCGATCACCCCGGTTCGGCGAAGGACCGACTGAGGGGTGCGCTGGAGGCGCTGGTCCGGCTCGACTTGGACGACCCGGACCGGCGCGGCTGCATGGCGGTCAACACCGCCGCCGAGCTGGCCACGTCGGATGCCGGGACGGCTGACACGGTGCGCAGGATGTTCGCGCGTACGGAGAGCGCGTTCCGGGTGACCGTCGAGGAGGGGCAGCGGGCCGGCGAGATCGCCGGCGACCGTGACGCGGCGGCGGTGGCCGCCTGGCTGCTGGCGACGGTGATCGGCATGCGGGTGCTGGCGAAGACGGCCGAGGACGCCGGGCAGTTGAGGCGGGTCGTGGACGCGGCGATGGCGTCCCTGTAGTCCGGCGCCGCCGCTCGGTGCCGGGCTCTTTGGCGGCCTAATTTTGTACCTGCGAGTCAAATACATTCAAGGAGTCGGACATGGAGCTCGATCTCGCCGGAAAGACCGCGGTCGTCACCGGGGCCAGTCGGGGCGTGGGCCTCGCGATCACCCGGCAGCTCGTCGCCGAGGGGGTCCGCGTGGTCGGCGCGGCCCGCACGATCACGGCCGAACTGAAGGAGGCCGGTGCCCACCCCGTAGCGGTGGACCTGAGCACGCCGGAAGGCGCCGAGGAGCTGGGGGCGCAGGCGCTCGCGGAACTCGGCGGAGTGGACATCCTGGTCAACAACCTGGGCGGCGGCGACACGTTCACCCTGAACGGGTTCCTCGCCACCGACGATGCCCTGTGGGCGCGGGCCTTCGAGGTCAACCTGTTCGGCACGGTCCGGGTCACCCGCCGGCTGCTGCCGAGCATCCTGGAGCGTCGCGGTTCGGTGGTGAACGTCTCGTCGATGAGTGCCCGCCTGCCGGGCACGGGCCCGATCGAGTACGGCGCCGCGAAGGCGGGGCTCAACGCGTTCGGCAAGGCGCTGTCCGAGGAGTTCGGCCCGCGGGGTGTACGGGTGAACACCGTCTCCCCCGGCCCGACGCGTACCGGGATGTGGGAGGACGCCGACGGCTTCGGTGCCCGCCTCGCGGAGGCGAACGGCGTCGGACACCGCGCATTCGTGGCCGGGGTGCCCGCGGCGATGGGCATGACCACGGGCCGCATGGTCGAGGCGGACGAGGTCGCGGCCGTCGTCGCGTTTCTCTCCTCGGACCGCGCGGCAAGCGTGACCGGCGCCGATTACGTCATCGAGGGCGGCGGCATCAAGACGGTGTGACACGACTGCCGGGCTGGGGCGGTCGGAGCACCGGCGTGTCCCCTGGCCCGGCCGCCGGGGCCGCCGGCCCGCCGCGTCAGCCGCACTCGCTGACCGGGCACAGCTCGACGCCGCTCACGCCGGGGAGCGCGGCGATCTCCGCCCTGAGGGCCGCCCGCCGCTCCTCGGGAAGGTCCTCGGGGAAGCTGACCTCCAGGTGGGGCAGCTCCTCCGTCCAGGTCCCCGACACCCCGGTCGCGCCGAGTTCCTGGAGCGGGGTGTACCGGGCGTCGAGGCTGTCGAGGTACGCCTCCTCGGTGATCACCGCGCGGAAGGTGTGGGGCTCGGCGAGGGCGGGGGCGAGGTGGAACGTCCAGGTGGCGACGGCCGCGCAGGCGAGCGCGGTCGCCGTGACCGCGCCGCCGGTGACGGCCATGAGCCGGGCGGCCGCCGGGCGGGCGCGGGGGTCGGCGTACGCGGACAGCAGGAGCAGCGCCGCCGACGGCCAGAACAGGCACATGCCCATGTACATGCCCAGCAGGCCCCAGGGCAGGAGCAGCAGCCCGACGGTCGTCGCGGCGCGGGTGAAGGCCACCGGGCGCCGTACCAGGAACAGGTGGGCGGCGATGGCGATCGCGGTGCCGACGTGCAGGGGGTAGACGTGGCTGTCGAGCATCCAGCCCAGTACCGGCAGGGTGCCCAGGGCCGCGACGCCCGCGAGCGCGCGCTGCCACCGGTGCACCCCGGCGACCCGTGAGGTCACGGAAGTCGCAGTCGTCGCCATGACCGCCCCCAGCTCTTGAACATGTTCAACTGAACGCGTTCAACCTACCGTATCCGGTGCGGTCCCGCCCGGGGTGGCGGCGGCGTCGGCGTCGGCGGTGGCCAGGATCAGGCGGACTCCTTCCATGGCCAGCGTCAGGACCTCGCTGCCCCGCAGGCGCATACCCGCCTCGAACCGGCCGACCGCCTCGGGGAGTGTGGCCGCCCCGCCCGCGACCTCGCCCAGCTGCTCCAGCAGGGCGGCGGCGTCGCGGATCGCCGCGCCGGCACCCATTCCGGCGGTGGGCGGTGTCGCGTGGACGGCGTCGCCGAGCGCGGTGACCGGGCCCGCGGGCCACGGTGCGAGGTCGGCCGCGCGGGTCGAGGCGGCGTTGAAGCGGAACGCGGCCACGCCGCCGGGGTCGGCGCGGGCGATCACCTCGAGCGTGGCCTCGGCCCAGCCCCGCCGCCGGAACCGGTCCAGCAGCGCGGCCCGCAGCGCGCCGGCCCGCAGTCCGCGCAGGGCGTCGGTCTCGACGGATTCGGGGAGCATGGCGCCCCAGATGTAGGTGGGTCCGGTGGTGACGGACATCCGCAGCTCGGGTGCGTCGAGCACGGCGTTGCCGACCGGGTCGAGGAAACCGACGTACAGCGCCGTCCCCCGGGGGCCCAGCGCCAGCCCCGAGCGCGGTCCGAGCCGCCGCTGCTCCCGGGGGCTCAGGTCGCCGAGGGCCGTCCGGCCGGAGAACCCGATGACGCCCGCCGGGCTGTTCGTCGGCCCCCCGGCCAGGTGCCGGGCCACGAGCGAGTGGACGCCGTCCGCGCCCACCACCAGATCGGCCGTGACGGGCGGCGCGTCCGCGAACCGCACCTGGGGCGCGCCGTGCGCGTCGTGGCCGACGCCGGACACGGTCCGCCCCAGGCGCAGGTCGTCACCGACGGCCTCCGCGAGCAGGGTGCGCAGAGTGATGCGGTCGACGTCGATACCGGCGTCCTGGCCGAGGTCCGGTCCGTGGCCGAGGAGCCGGCCCCGGTGGTCCCAGAACGCGTCGCGGTCACGCAGCCGCAGTGCCGAGGCCGACGCCAGCAGCCGTTCCGTGAACTCCGGCGCGACCAGCTTCCCCAGCGCCGTCTGCGCCCGCCCGTCCAGGGTGATGTGGTAGCCGCCCGTCGCCGCTACCTCGCCGTCGCGGTCGAACACCGTCACCTGAAATCCCGGGTGACGACGCAGTCCCGCGCCGAGCGCGAGCCCTCCGATCCCGCCACCGACCACCACGACACGCATCACGTCCCCTTCCACCGCCGGGTTGCCTTCGCGGACCGACGATGGCACCGGTGGTGGACACCGGGTGGCCGGTACCCGGGCCATGATGGGGCGATGGCGAGCACTTCACGACGGGCGTTACACCTGCTGTCCCTCCTCGGATCGCGCCGCCTGTGGCCGATGCGCGAGCTGGCCACCCGGCTGGGGGTCAGCGAGCGCACGGTCCGCCGCGACATCGAGACCCTGCGCCGGCTCGACTACCCGGTCACCACCGTCCACGGCCCCGACGGCGGCTACCGGCTCGGTGCCGGGCACACCCTCCCGCCGCTGCGGTTCGACGACGAG
Organism: Streptomyces ficellus; assembly: GCF_009739905.1. Taxonomy (NCBI): domain Bacteria; kingdom Bacillati; phylum Actinomycetota; class Actinomycetes; order Kitasatosporales; family Streptomycetaceae; genus Streptomyces; species Streptomyces ficellus. Next base: position 4,142,945 of record NZ_CP034279.1, read on the forward strand.
CAGGCCCTGGCGGTCGCGGTGGCGCTGCAGACCGCGCCCAGCACGGTGTTCGGCCTGGCGGACGACGCGGCGAGGGCGCTGGCCGCCCTGGAACGGGTGATGCCCGCCCCGCTGCGGGCGTCCATGGAGTCCCTGCGCCTGACCAGGCTGCGGAACTACTGGGAGTTCCCCGCGCCACCCATCGACGCGGCCGCGCTCACCGCCGTGGGCGCCGCGGTGCGCCACCGCCACGTACTCGTCACCGAAGCGCTGCGGGCCGACGGCTCGCGCCCGGAACCCGGCGACGACGACTTCCGGCCCGCCCGCCGCGTCGAACCCCACCACCTGGTCGTCTGGGCCGGCCGGTGGTACGTGGTCGCCTACGACCTCGCCGACCGGGCGTGGCGGGTGCGCCGCGTCGACCGCCTTCACCCGCGCCCCACGACGCACCCCTTCACCGCGCGCGAGCTGCCGGGAGGCGACCTCGCCCGGTTCGTCATGAGCAGCCACGACCGCGGGGACACCGTCGCCGCCTGGCCGTGCACCGGGAGCGCCCGGCTCGGGCTGCCCGCCGGGGTCGTCGCCCGCTGGGCGCCGGGCGGCTCGGTCGTCGAACACCTCGACGACGAGCACTGCCGGCTCACCCTCGGCGCGTGGTCCTGGGCCGGGATCGCCGGCATCCTCGCCACCTTCGACGCGGAACTCACCGAGGTCCGCCCCCGCGAACTCGTCCAGGCGGGCCGGCGCCTGGCGACCCGTTTCTCATAGATCCGTCCGTGTCAGGGCCACAGCAGGTCCCGCACCCACGCGCCCCCGGCATCGCGCCGGTAGCGCAGGCGGAGGTGCCGGCGCCGCGCGTCGCCCTGGAAGAACTCGGCCTCGTCCGCGTCGAGGACGTACGCCGTCCAGGTCTCGGCGTCCGCGTCCGGTTCGGCCCGCGCCCGCTCCCACGCCGCCTCGCTCGCCGTCGCCAGCTCGGCCACCGAGCCGAGGACCTCGCTCTGCCGCCCCACCAGCGCGGCGGCCAGCGCCCCCGTCGAGCGGGCGTGCAGGTCGGCGTACGCCTCCTCGGGCGTCCCGGACGCCACCCGGCCCCGCAGCCGCACCTGCCGCCCCTGGGCGGGCCAGTAGAAGTGGAGCGCCGCGTGCGGGTCGGCGGCGAGCTGGCGGCCCTTGGCGCTGGTGGCGTGGGACGCGAAGTGCCAGCCCCGCTCGTCGGCCCCGTGCAGCATCACCGTCCGCACGTCCGGCCGCCCCTCCGCGTCCACGGTGGCCAGCGCCATGGTGTGCGGCTCCACCTGCCCGGCGCGGGCGGCCGCCACGAGCCACGCGCGGAACAGCGGCAGGGGCTCGGCGGGCGCGGTGTCCGGGTCGAAGCCGGGCAGGTCGGTGTCCCAGACGCGCAGGGAGCGCAGGGTCTCGTCGAAGTCGGTCATGGGGCCCATGATCCGGTGCGTTGGGGCGGGACGACACGTTCGGGTGGCAGATCGCCGATCCGGTGGAAGGGCGACAGGGGCGGTGCTCCCTTGAACGGGAGTCGGAAATACAGGAGGGGGTCACCATGGCTCGGACCGTCATCGACCTGGATGACGAGGCGCTGGAGGAAGCGGCTCGGTTCCTCGGCACCAAGACGAAGAAGGACACGGTCAACGCCGCGCTGCGGGAGGTCATCGACCGGCAGAAGCGGGCCGAGGCCCTCGCACGCATGCGGCAGATGGTCGCGGACGGCGAGATCGACTTCTCGGTCATCGAGAAGGACGTGCGGCCCGAGGCCGGCGCCGGTGACCAGCGGGGGACATGAGCGAGCTCTACCTGGCCGACACCAGCGCTCTGATCCGTTTCTCTCGCGGCCAGGCCGGCGCGAACCTTGGACGCGGTCGTCAACGCGGGGCTCGTCGGCCTGCGAGCCGGTGCGCCCACGACATGGACCGGCTGCTGCGTGAGACCTTCCCCTACTACCCGATACGGGAAGCGGCCTGGGAGGACGCCGCCGAGGTGCAGTACCAACTCGCAGCCCGGGGTTGGCACCAGTGCGCCAGCCCCGTCGACCTGCTCGTGTCCGTCACGGCGGCGCACCACAAGCTCACCGTGCTCCACCAGGACACCGACTTCGAGACCATCGCCCAGATCACCGGGCAGCCCGTGCGCCGTATCGCGTAGCGCCACCGGTGCCGGAGTGCCGGGGTGCCGCGCGTCAGGCGTCGCGGCCCAGCACCATCGTCGCCGACGAGCAGAACCAGCCGCCCGTCCCCGACACGACGCCCAGGCGGGCGCCTTGGACCTGGCGGCCCGTGGCCTCGCCGCGCAGCTGGCGGGCCGCCTCCACCAGGAGGAACAGGCCCCGCATGCCGGGGTGGCAGGCGGACAGGCCGCCGCCGTCGGTGTTGACGGGCAGGGTGCCCGCCTCCACGAAGGGGCCGCCCTCGCCCTTGGCGCAGAAGCCGAGGTCCTCCAGGGTCACCAGGGTCATGTAGGTGAAGGCGTCGTAGACCTGCGCGAAGTCCATGTCGGCCGGTGTCAGGCCCGCCCGCTGGAAGGCGAGGCGGCCGCTCACCGCCGCCGGGGAGACGGTGAAGTCGGCCCACTCCGACATGGTGGTGTGCGAGACGTGCTCGCCGGCGCCGAGGACCCACACCGGGGCCTTCGCCGTGTCGGGTACGTACTCCGCCGCGGCGAGCAGCACCGCGCAGCCGCCGTCGCTGCGGATGCAGCAGTGCAGCTTGGTGAAGGGGTCCGCGATCATCGGGCCGGCGAGCACCTCGTCCACGGTGAGCGGGGTGCGGAACATCGCGTCCGGGTTGCGGGCCGCGTGGGCCCGGGCCCGTACCGCCACCGTCGCGAGCTGTTCCAGGGTGGTGCCGTACGTGTGCATGTGGCGGCGCGCGGCCATGGCGTACTTGGCGACGAGCGTGTGGCCGTAGGGGACCTCGAACTGGAGCGGGCCGCGGGAGCCGAACGACAGGTTCGAGGTGCGGCGCCCGGCCCTGATATCGGCGCGGGCGGTCGAGCCGTAGACGAGGAGCACGGCGTTGGCGCGGCCCGCGGCGATCGCGTCCACCGCGTGCGCGGCCATCACCTCCCAGGTGGCGCCGCCCACGGAGGTGGAGTCCACCCACCGGGGCCGCAGCCCCAGGTATTCGGCGACCTCGATCGGGGCGAGCGTGCCGAGCCCGGCGGAGGCGAGCCCGTCGACGACGGACCGGTCCAGCCCCGCGTCGGCGAGCGCCCGCCGGGCGGCCTGGGCGTGCAGGGCGTACGGGGTGGCCGTGTCGACGCGCCCGCAGTCCGAGAGGGACACGCCCACGATGGCGACGGAACGGCGCATAAATCTGACGGTACATCAGATGCGCGGGCCGGGCTATGGGCTTCGCCGCTCCCGCGCCCTAGCATGACGCACCGTCAGAAAGGGGCCGCGCCCATGGACACCGCCTTCACCACCGAACAGGACGAGATCCGCCGCACCCTGCGCGAACTGCTGGCCAAGCACTGCGGGCCCGACGACGTCAGGGCCGCCACCGGCACCGCCACCGGGTACGACCCCGCCCTGTGGGCCCTGCTGTCCCAGCGGCTCGGCCTGCCGGGGCTCGCACTCCCCGAGACGTACGGAGGCGTCGGCTGCGGCGCCACCGAACTGGCCCTCGCCGCCGAGGAGACCGGCCGCGTCCTCGCCCCCTCACCGCTCATCGCCACCGCCGTGCTCGCCGCCCCGCTGATCACCCGCCTCGGCACCGGGGCTCAGCGCGCGGCGCTGCTGCCGCACCTCGCGGACGGCTCCCTCACCGCCACACTCGCCGCCGCGCCCCTGCCCACCGCCCTGGCCCTGACCGGCGACAACCGGACCGGCGAGTGGGCCGGGGGCGGGCGCGCCGGGGGAGTGCAGGCCCGGCGGGACGGACACGGCTGGCGGCTCTACGGGGAGGTCGCCCAGGTCCTGGACGGCCACGGCGCGGACCTGCTGCTGGTCGCCGCGCACACCGGCGGCCACCCCCGCGCGCGGACCCTGCTCTTCCTCGTCCGGCCGGACGCCCCCGGGCTGGCGCGCGTACGGCTGACGGCGCTGGACGAGACCCGGCCCCTCGCGCGCGTGGAACTGCGCGACGTGACCGCGCAGTTGCTGGGCGCGGACGAGGACGGGGCGGACGTGCCGCACGCGCTCGCCGCGACCGGGGCCGGGGCGGCCGCCGTGCTCGCCGCCGAGGCGGTCGGCGCGGCGGACGGCGTGCTCGCGCGGACCGTCGCGTACGTGCGCACGCGCGAGCAGTTCGGGCGGCCCATCGGCTCGTTCCAGGCGGTCCGGCACCGGCTCGCCGACCTGTGCGTACGGGTGCGGGCGGCGCGCTCGGCGGCGTACTACGCCACCTGGGACCCGGCCGCCGGAGGGCTGGCGCTCGCCCAGGGCCTGGAGACGCTGGGCGCCGCCGCCGCCGAGGGCATCCAGCTGCACGGCGGCCTCGGCATCACCTGGGAGCACGAGGCGCACCTGTACTTCAAGCGGGCGACCGCCGCAGAGCTGCTCCTCGGGCCCGTCCACCGGCTGCGCGGCCACGCCGCCGACATGGCGGGGGTGTTCGCGTGACGGCGGCGCCCGCACGGCGGCTGGTCCAGCGGGTCTCCTCCACCGCGGCGTTCGCGAGGATCGCCCCGCACGTCGTGCCCGCGCTCGACCGCGCCGTCCACCGGCTGACCCGGGGGAAGGTGCTGCCCAGCGCCCGGATGCTGCCGGGCCTCGTCCTCGTCTCGCGCGGCGCCCGCACCGGGCTGGAGCGCCGTACGCCCCTGGCGTGCGTGCCGGAGGACCCGGGGGCGACGACCTGGGTCCTGGTCGGCTCCAACTTCGGCCGCCCCGCGCACCCCGCCTGGACGGCGAACCTCCTGGCCCACCCCGACGGGGAGGTCCACTGGCGGGGGCGGACGATCCCCGTGCACGCGCGGCTGCTCAGGGGCGAGGACCGCGAGGTGGCGTGGGCGGCGGCGCTGCGCCTCTGGCCGCCGTACGCGGCGTACCAGGCGAGGATCGACCGCGAGATCCGCCTCTTCCGCCTCACCCGCCGGGACTGACGGCAAACGGAACGCCGGCGGCGGTCGGGTGACCGCCGCCGGCGCGACAGGACGTGACGTGGGAAGGAGGGGGACTACTTCGTCGGCTTCTTGCCCGTGATGCCCAGGTGGACCAACAGCGCCAGGTTCGGGCGGAGTTCGCCCTGTTTGACGCCCCAGGTCTGGAAGCCCTTCTGGTGCGAGGCGACGGCCGCCAGCATCGCGACCAGGGAGCCCGCCATCGCCGCGGGGTTCACGTCCTTGTCGACCTTGTTCTTGGACTGGAGCTCCTTGACCGCGTCCGTAAGGGAGTTGGTGACGGAGTTCAGGATCTTCATGCGGATCTTGTAGAACCGCTTGTCCCCCTCGGCGGCGCCCAGGTCCACCACGCGGAGGATGGCGTCGTTCTTGCGCCAGAAGTCGAGGAAGCCCTCGACCAGTTCCTCGGAGGCCTGCCAGGCGGCCTTGCCGACCCAGGCGCGGCCGGAGACGAGTTCGGTCAGTCCGGCGCCCTCCTTGGCCATTTCCTCCGCGATTTCGAGGACCGCGCCCTCGACGTCCGGGAAGTACTGGTAGAACGTCGCCGGGGAAGTGCCCGCCTTCCGGGCCACGTCGATGACTTTGACGTCCCGGTACGGCGAGGAGCTGAGCATCTCGCTGAGGCAGTCGAGCAGCTTCTGCCGCGTCGCCTGTCCGCGCCGACCGGCCACGCGGCCGTCGACGGTGCGTACTTGTCCTGTCATGCCGTCAGCTTACCGAGGGGTGATCGGCGCGCGATTCGGCCGACTGCAAATGGGGTGACGGCCCGGCCCCGCCCTCCCGCGACCACCCCTTTTCGGCCATTTCGGAGCACCGTCCGGCTCCTCGTCCCGCCCGTACCACCCCGATAGGCTTATTAACAGCCTGTGGAAAACTTCGGTGGACAACCCATGGGGTTGCGGGCCCCGGCCGCCCCGCCGGGGCGATATGCGGGCATACGTTCGATTTCTTTCCCTGCGTGGTGCGCCCGGCGCGCTTAGCGTGACCGTGACGGGCACCACACGTCCCGCCGTACACGGAAAGGGTTCAGGGCCATGGCCGCATTCACAGAGGGCACGCCGTGCTGGGCGGATGCGATGCTCCCCGACCTCGAGGCCGGCAAGCGTTTCTACGGGGAGCTCTTCGGCTGGACGTTCGACCAGGGCGGCGAGGCGTACGGCCACTACACCAACGCCTTCAGCGACGGGAAGCGCGTCGCCGGCCTCGCGCCCAAGCGGGACGGCCGCATGCCCACCGTCTGGGGCGTCTACTTCGCCACCCCCGACGCCGTCGCCACCACCCGCAGGATCCGGGAGGCGGGCGGCCAGATGGTGATGGACCCCACACCGATCGGCTCCTTCGGCACCATGGCCCAGGCCGTCGACCCGGGAGGCGCCGTCTTCGGCCTCTGGGAGGGCGGCGAGCACACCGGCTTCGAGAAACAGGGCGAGCCGGGCTCCTTCTGCTGGACCGAGGTCTACACCCGGGCCAAGGACTCCGTCGACGCCTTCTACGAGACGGTCTTCGGCTTCCAGGTGCGCGACCTCGACGACGCCTCGATCGACTTCCGGGTCTGGTCGCCCGCCGGCACGCAGGCCAGCGACGAGACGGCCGTCGGCGGCCGCAGCGTCATCACCGACGCGTTCCCCGCCGAGATGCCCGCGCACTTCCTCACCTACTTCGCCGTCGAGGACTGCGACGACACCGCCGCCCTCGCCACCGGCCTCGGCGGCCGCGTCACCGAGGAACCCTTCGACACCCCGTACGGCAGGATCGCCCTGATCGCCGACAACCAGGGCGCCGTCTTCGCCGTGCTGGCGGAGCCGAAGGCCGCGTGAGAACCACCCGGAGGGTGTCCGGATCGGGGTGAGACACCCCGATCCGCCCCCGGGTTCGCAACCACCGCCCCGGACAGGAAGAATCAGGGGGCACGGGGCCGTAATCTCATGGCCCTGACGGGGAGGTGGCAGGCAAGTGGAGCAGCTGACGCAGCACGACCCGAGGCGGATCGGCCCGTTCGAGGTGCTCGGCCGGCTCGGTGCCGGGGGCATGGGCCTGGTCTATCTCGCGCGCTCGGCGTCCGGACGGCGCGTGGCGATCAAGACCGTACGGACCGAGCTCGCCGAGGACCAGCTGTTCCGCGTCCGCTTCACGCGCGAGGTGGAGGCCGCACGGGCGGTGTCCGGCTTCTACACGGCGGCCGTCGTGGACGCCGATCCACGGGCGGCGGTGCCGTGGCTGGCGACCGCGTACGTCCCGGCGCCCTCGCTCGAGGAAATAGTGAATGAGTGCGGGCCGCTGCCCGCCCAGGCCGTGCGCTGGCTGGCCGCGGGCATCGCCGAGGCCCTCCAGTCCATCCACGGCGCCGGCCTGGTCCACCGCGACCTCAAGCCGTCGAACGTGCTCGTCGTGGAGGACGGGCCGCGCGTCATCGACTTCGGCATCGCGTCCGGCGTCTCCAACACCCGGCTGACGATGACCAACGTCGCCGTGGGCACGCCCGCCTACATGTCACCCGAGCAGGCGAAGGACTCGCGCAGCGTCACCGGCGCGAGCGACGTGTTCTCGCTCGGCTCCACCCTGGTGTTCGCCGCGACCGGGCACGCGCCCTACCACGGGGCCAACCCGGTGGAGACCGTCTTCATGCTGCTGCGCGAGGGCCCCGACCTGGAAGGCCTGCCGGACGAGCTGCGGCCCCTGATCGATTCCTGCATGCAGACCGAGGCGGCGCTGCGGCCCACGCCCGCGGACCTCCAGGCACAGCTGGCACCGCACCTGTTCTCCGGGAGCGACGACAGCGGTACGGCGTCGGCCTGGCTGCCCGGCCGGGCGACGGCCATGATCGAGACCCGCCGCGGCGGCCGGCCCAGCACCCCGCCGCCCCCGCCCGCGCCACCGGCCGCCCCGCCCCCCGCGCCGCCGTCCGGCCCCCCGCCCGCCCGGGACCACGGCCGGGACGGCGCCCGCGACCCGCGCACCGGGCAGGCCGCACCCGCCGCCCCGGTCCGGCTGCATGGCGCCCCCGTGCCGATCGGCCCCGGCCCCCGCGTCGCCGACACGCGCGCCGCCTTCGCCGTGGACGCCGGCACCGCCACCGGGTGGATCCGCCGCCCCGCCGCCGGCCCCAACGGCGCCGACCCGGCCGGATCCGCCCCCGCGTCCGGCCCGGCGCACCCCGCCCCGCCCACCGGCCCGCCCGTCCCCGCGCCCGCCACCCAGGAGCCCGCGGGCCCCGGACACTGGCGGCCGTGGCGGTTCCGGATGTCCAACGACGTGTGGGGCACCCCGGTCGTCGCGGGCGACCTGCTGTACGTCACCTCCTTCGAGGTCCACGCGCTCGACGTCGGCACCGGCCGGCGCCAGTTCAAGACGCGGGACGTGGCCTGGACGATGGCCGTCGCGGGCGGCCGCATCCACGCCTCCGACGGCCCGCACCTGTACGCGCTGGACGCCCTCGACGGCGGCGAGCGGTGGCGGGTGCGGACCGACGCCTGGGCGTACTCCGTCAAGGTCGACCGCGGCACCGTCGTCACCGGCACCCGGGGCGGCGGCGTCCAGGGCTGGGAGGCCTCGAACGGCGAGAAGCTGTGGGAGATCACCGGGGCCCAGACCGACTTCGAGACCCCCGACGCCGGGCCCGCCCTCATCGACGACACCGTCTACGTGTGGCAGGACGCCCGCCTGCGCGCCCTCGACGCCCGCACGGGCACCGAACGCTGGTCGTACCCCATCGGCGACGCCGCCTCCTGCGGTGGCGTGCCCGTCCGGGTCACGCCCGCCGAGGACGGGTACGTGTACGTGGCGGCCGGCACCCGGGTGCTGTCCGTCGACATCAGGTCGGGCCACGTGCGCTGGCACTTCGAGGCGCCCGCGGTCTTCCTCTCGCCGCCCGCCTTCGCCCCCGGCCCGGCCGTCACGGGCGGCGGGGTGTACCTCGCGGACTACCTCGGCACGGTGTACGCGATCGACGCCGCCACCGGCAAGGACCGCTGGCGCATCGCCACCGAGTCCCGCCAGTCCAGCGAGCCGGTCCTGGTCGCCGACGGCAACGTCCACGTCGGCAGCGGCAGCGCCGTCTACACCCTGGACGCGGTGACCGGCACGCCGAAGTGGCGCTTCCCGGCCGGCGGCCCGGTCATCGGCGCCCCGGTCGTCGCGGACGGCCGCCTCCACTTCGGCTCGGCCGACCACGTGCTCTACACGCTGGACGCGAGCGGCGGCCAGCTGCGCTGGAAGCTCACCACGGGCGGCGAGATCACCGGCTCGCTGGTCGCGCGGTCGGGCGTCGTCTACGCGTGCAGCAAGGACCGGTGCGTGTACGCGCTCGACGCGGTGAAGGGCACGGCGACCGGCCGGGGGAGCGGTAGCGGCAACGGCGGCGGCGGGCGCTAGCTAGGGCCTGTCGTTCGGGTCCTGGCCGGGCGGCCGGTCGTAGCCCTGGCCGGGTGGCCGGTCGTAGCCCTGGCCGGGTGGCCGGTCGTAGCCCTGGTCATAGGGCGGGTACTCGGCGGTGGGCGGGTCGTCCGCGTAGGGGCGCTGCCCGTACGGCTGGGCGCTGGGGTCGGCGTACGGCTCGGCGTACGGCTCGGCGTACGGCTCCTCGTGCGGTTCGGGCCCGCCGCGGCCGTGCCGCCGGTGCCGGTGGCCGTCGTGCGGGACGCGCTCGACGCGTCTGCGCCCGCTCATCACGACGGCGGCCAGCAGCAGGAGGAGCCCGCCGCCCGCCGCCATGGCGACGCCCTGGCCGAGGCCCGAGCCGTCCGACTCGACGCTCAGGCCGTCCGAGACCTGCCCCTGGCGGACCATCCACAGAATGGTGAAGCCCAGGACGACCAGTCCGGCGACGGCGACCAGCACGCGGGAGCGCAGCAGCAGGCCCACCAGGGTCACCAGGGCCGCGAACGCGAACGGCAGGAGGATGGAGGTCGCGAGGTCCGCCCGGGTCTGCGTGATGCCGCCGAACAGGTCGGCGATGCGGTAGTCGCGTCCGTGACGGCCGTCGTACCAGGCACGGAAGGGGCTCCATACGGCGGCCGTCGCTCCGACGAGAGCGAGGATCGAGCCGATGACGTTACGGATCATCGTCGGCCTCCTGTGGGGCGTGCCCTGGTCCGGCTCTCGATCACGACGCTACGCCGACCTGGCGGGGAGTGCCACAGGACGCTGTTAGGGTGACGTGTGCCCGTCAAGATCGGGCGCTCTCTCCGCACACACACCTTCAACGGGGGTTGAACGTGAAGCTCCGCCATGTCCGCGCCATCGCCGTCTTCGGCGTCGCCATCGTCGCACTCACCGGAGCCCGTGGCTCCGGAGGCGGCTGCAGCGGCGGCGGCAGCAGCCACAGCAGCTCCGACTCCGGCAGCAGCACCACCGGTGGCAGCACCACCGGCGACAGCGGCAGTGGCACCTCCGGCGACAGCTCCAGCAGCAGCTCGGGCGGCGTCTCCGTCCCCGGTGGCTCCGGGAGCAGCAACAAGGCAGCCCGCGACATCAAGATCGACGAGTGCAAGCTGGACGACGCCGGCAAGAACCTCGTCGCCCGGCTCACCGTCACCAACAGCGGCTCGCTGGACTACACGTACAACATCACGATGAAGTTCCGCGGCGACGCCACCTCCAGCGCCACCACGGCACGCGCCAATGTCACCGGGCTGACCGTCACGGCCGGCGCCTCCCGGCAGGCCGAGGCCACCACCACGTACACCGGCACCGGCGACGGCAGCGAGTACAAGGAGTGCGTCGTCGACAGCGCGACGAAGAACGCCCTCTGACGTACCCGGCCCGCCTCAGCGCAGGCGGTACCCGCCCCCGCCCCGCCCCTCGAACAGCGCGGCCTGCCGCTCCGCCGGCAGGTTCCCGAGCGCGATCAGGTGCGGGGCGAGGGCGAGCGCCCGGTCCCTGGCCGCCTCCCGGGCCGCCCACACCGCCCGCACGGTGCCCTGCACCGCCCCGGTCGGGTACGCCGCGACGACGGCGGCCGCCCGGCACGCCGCGGCCACCGCGCCGCCCGGCTCCGTCAGCTCCGACACCAGGCCCGTCTCGTACGCCCGCCGCGCCGACACCCGTTCGGCCGTACCCATCAGGGACATCCGGGCGACCTCCCCGTACGGCATGCGCTGCGCCATGAGGACCGCCTCGTAGGCGCTGACCATGCCGTACGTCGTGTGCGGGTCGAAGAAGGTCGCCCCGCGCGAGGCGACGACGAACTCGCACTCGCCGAGCAGGTAGAACGCCCCGCCGCAGGCCATCCCCTCCACGGCGGCGACCACCGGTTTCCACAGGTCGTTGGCCTTGGGGCCGATGGTGAGCAGCGGATCGTCCACGCTGTACGGGGACGGCGGCTGGGGGACGCGCGCCGCGCGGTCGATGCCGGTGCTGAAGGCACGTCCGCCCGCCCCGGTGAGGACGACGGCCCGGACGGCGTCGTCGTACCGCAGCTCCCGCCACACGGCGGCGAGCCGGTCCGCCGTGTCCAGGTCGATGGCGTTGTGCCGGTCCGGCCGGTCGAGCGTGACGACCGCGACGCCGTCCTCCGCCGTGACGCGGACCGTCATGACCGCTCTGGCACCCAGCGGGGCAGCGCCCCGTCGAAGGACACCCGCACGGGCGCGCCGATGCGCAGCCGCGCCGGGTCGACCGAGTCGATGGGCGCGCCGGGCGCGGCGACGACGTTGCCGACGAGCCGGATGCGCGGGGCGTCGGCCAGTTCGACGACGGCGACGTTGTAGCGCGGGGCGAGGGCGGCGTAGGCGGGCAGGAGGGGCGGGTGGGGGACGACGTACGACCAGACGCGGCCGCGTCCGCTCATCAGGCGCCACTCGTCGTCGAACGACTGGCAGTGCGGGCAGCAGGGGCGGGGTGGGAAGCGCAGTTCGCCGCAGCGGGCACAGCCCTGGACGCGCAGTTCGCCCCGGGCGGCGTACGCCCAGAAGGGGGCGCCGTCCTCGTCGGTGACGGGTTCGAGCACGGTCTCAGCTCCTCAGCAGCAGCGCGGACGTGGGAACCCCTTCACCCGCCGTGACCAGGCAGGTCGCGGCGCCGGGCACCTGCGCGGTGCTGGTGCCGCGCAGTTGCTTGACGCCCTCGGTGATGAGGTTGAAGCCGTGGACGTACGCCTCGCTGAGCCCGCCGCCACCGGTGTTGAGGGGCAGCCGCCCGCCAATCTCCAGGGCGCCGCCCTCGGTGAAGGCGGCCCCCTCGCCGCGTCCGCAGAACCCGTAGCCCTCCAGGGAGAGCGGCACGAGCGCGGTGAACGCGTCGTAGATCTGCGCCACGTCGACGTCGTCCGGGCCGAAGTCGGCCCGTTTCCACAGGTGGCGGGCGGCGGTCCAGGCGGGGCCGGTGAGCGGGTCGTCGTTCCAGTAGTTGACCATCCCGTGGTGCTGGGCCGGCAGGCCCTGGGCGGCGGAGTGGACGTAGACGGGCGGGCGGCGGCAGTCGCGGGCGCGCTCGGCGCCCACCACCACGCAGGCCAGCGCCCCGTCGGTCTCCAGGCAGTTGTCGAAGAGGCAGAGCGGCTCGCTGATCCACCGGGACGTCATGTACATCTCGCGGGTCAGGGGCCGCTCGTACATGATCGCGGCGGGGTTCTGGTTGGCGCGGTTGCGGCAGGCCAGGGCGACGTTGAACAGGTGGTCGCGGGTGGCGCCGTACTCGTGCATGTAGCGGCGGGCGAGCATGCCGATCTCGTCGGCGGGGCGCAGCAGCCCGTGGGGGCGGGTCCACTGGGCGGGCGTGGGCAGCTGGACGGCCGTGTTCGTCCAGGGCCGGGGCCCGGAGCCGCGTTTGCGCGACCGCCAGGCGACGCCGACGGTCGCCTGGCCGGTGGCGACGGCGGCAGCGAGGTGGGCGACGGTGGCGCACGAGCCGCCGCCCCCGTACCCCACCTTGGAGAAGAAGGTGACGTCGCCCGCGCCGATGGCCTTGGCGACCTCGACCTCGTCGGTCTCCTCCATGGTGTACGAGGCGAAGGCGTCGACCTCGGCGGGGGAGATCCCGGCGTCGTCGAGGGCGGCCAGGACCGCCCGGCAGGCCAACGTCTTCTCCGGCTCGGCGAGTTGTCTGGCGAAGCGCGTTTCCCCGATCCCGACGATGGCCGTCGCGTCCTTGAGCGCACCTGTCATGGCCGCCACCGTAGCGCTAATCTGACGGACAGTCAGCTACAGGGAGGCGGGAGATGCGCGAAGACCTGGAACGGGGCACGGTCCCGGGGCTGGTGCGGTACGCGGCGGAGCGGTACGGGCCCCGCGAGGCGGTCGTGGAGGGCCGCACCCGTGTCACGTACGCCGAGCTGGGGGAGCGCGTGGAGCGCGCGGCCGCCGCGTGCATGGCGGCGGGCGTGGAGCCGGGCGACCGGGTCGCGGTGTGGGCGCCCAACACCCTCGACTGGATCGTCTCCGCCCTCGGCGCGGTGACCGCCGGCGCCGTCCTGGTGCCGCTGAACACCCGCTTCAAGGGCGCGGAGGCGGCGTACGTCCTGGACAAGAGCCGCGCGAAGCTCCTGTTCATCACCGGCACGTTCCTCGGCACGTCGTACGTGGCGTCCCTGCGGCGGACCGGGATCGTCCTGCCGCACCTGGAACAGGTCGTGGTCCTCGCGGACGGCGCGCCCGAGGACTTCCGCACCTGGAAGGACTTCCTGGCGGGCGGCGACGGCGTCCCGCGGGCCGCCGTGCGGGCCCGGGCGGACGCGGTGGAGGCGACCGCCCCCTCGGACATCGTCTTCACCTCCGGGACGACGGGCCGCCCCAAGGGTGCGGTGATCACCCACGCCCAGACGCTGCGCTGCTACGAGACGTGGGCGGACCTGGCGGGGCTGGCGGAGGGCGACCGCTACCTGATCGTGAACCCCTTCTTCCACACCTTCGGCTACAAGGCCGGGATCATCGCCTGCCTGACCCGAGGGGCGGTGATGGTGCCGCAGCCCGTCTCCGGGACCGACACGGTGCTGGCGAACATCGTCGCCGAGCGCATCACCGTCCTCCCCGGCCCGCCCACGCTCCTCCAGTCCCTCCTGGACCACCCGGCCCGGTCGTCCTACGACCTGTCGACCCTGCGGCTGGTGGTCACCGGCGCGGCCGTCGTCCCCCTGTCACTGGTCACCCGGCTCCGCACCGAACTGGGCGTCGGCACCGTCCTCACCGCGTACGGCCTCTCCGAGGCGAGCGGCATCGTCACGATGTGCCGCCGCGGCGACCCGCTGGAGGTCGTCGCCACCACCTCGGGCCGCCCCATCCCCGGCACCGAGGTGCGCGTCGACGGCACGGGCGAGGTCCTGGTGCGCGGCCACCACGTGATGACCGGCTACTTCGAGGACCCCGACGGCACGGCGGCGGCCGTCGACCCCGACGGCTGGCTCCGCACCGGCGACGTGGGCGTCCTGGACGGGGCCGGCAACCTCCGCATCACCGACCGGATCAAGGACATGTTCGTCGTGGGCGGCTTCAACGCCTATCCCGCCGAGATAGAACAGCTCCTCGCCACCCACCCCGACCTCGTGGACGTCGCGGTCGTCGGCGTCCCGGACCCCCGCCTCGGCGAGGTCGCCAAGGCCTACGCGGTCCGCCGCCCCGGCTCCCCGCTCACGGCCGACGACCTGATCGCCTGGGCCCGCCGCGAGATGGCCAACTACAAGGTGCCGCGGCAGGTCGCGTTCGTGGCCGAGCTGCCGCGGAACGCGAGCGGCAAGGTGGTGAAGGGCGAGTTGCGGGCCCGGCACTGAGAGCCCGCGCTTTCCGTGATCGCTTTCCCTCCGGTCAATCGGGCGAGGGGAATCATGGCGTGCAATTGCGCGACGGTGCTGAAAATCGGTTCAGCCGCTTGCGTGGGTGATTTGCCGGGGGTTGTCCCCGGGTTGATCTTTTTATTCGCTCCGAGTGCGCATGCAGAACCGATAAATGGCGAGAAGACGCCCCGCGGGAGCTCCATGGCCACCCGAACGGCTCAGACCCGCAGCGACACGCCCGCGCGTTAGCTGGGTTATGACAGCGGCACTCACCGATGGTTACCCGTCCGGAGAAAACAAAATCCCCTCTTGGGCCAACAGTTCTGTTGCCATGGGCGACTTTCTGTTCATTCCGGCTTCGTCCCCCGTCGCAGGCATCAATGGAACGCTGCGAGGAGGCGGTGCTGCCATTGCCCTCACCTGGTCGGCCGGGGCGTTGCAGGAACTCGCAGCGGCGGTGGACGAACTCGAAAGGGCATTCGCGGAGGCCTGGCGAAGGGCCGGACTGCCCACCGGTGCGGGAAAAGGGCGAGCGGGGTTCCACGAACATGCGTGAGCACCGCGTCGAGGACATGCCGTACCGCACCGAAGGCATGCCGTACCGGGTCGAGGACATGCCGTACCGCACCGAAGACATGTCGTACCGCGTCGAGGACATCCTCGTCCCCCACCTGCCCGCCCCCGGCCTCGACGACCAGCCATGGGCGACGAGCTCCCCGTATCCGACCCTCCCCGACGTTCCGCTCGGACCGGACCCGTCGACGGACGGGCCGCACCCGGAGTGGGACCCCGCCGAAGAACTCGCCTTCCTCCTCCAGGAAGCCATCGATACGGACCGGGACACCACCACCGGCCGGCCCCCGCCGGACAGCTCGGACTGGCCGCTCGAACGCGAAGGCATGACGAACCTCGCGACCATGTCGGCAGGCCTGCCGCCGGTGAACCCACCCGGCCACGGGCGCCGCAGGGCGAAAGCGCCGACGGTCACCTGGGCGGGCGTCGGCAGCTTCCTGCTGACCGTGCTCTCGGTCACCCTCGTGACCATGGTCAGCGTGTTCAGCGGCATCATCGCCTACGACCCGCTGCGGCACATCGCCGAGACCCACTCGCCCGCCGGCACGGTCAACTGGTGGCCCCTGCTCGTCTACGGGCCGTGGGCGGTGGCGTCCCTGTCCGTCCTGCGGGCCGCGCTGCACCAGCGCCGCGCCGCGCACTCCTGGTCGGTCGTCCTGCTCTTCTCCCTCATGTGCATGCTGCTGTGCGTGGCGGAGGCCCCCAGGAACCACACCGGCATGGCGGCGGCCGCACTGCCCACCGTGGCCTCACTGGCCTGCTTCCACCAGCTGGTCCGCTTCATCACGCTCACCCGGCCACCCCGCAAGGCCAACCCCCGCCACCGCAACCTCGCGCGGTCGCCGAGCCGACTCTCCCCCTGACGCGGCCCCGCCGTGCCGCGTCATCCCCTCGCAGACTGGAAGGGCCCACCCATGAACGGCATCACCTGGCTGATCCTGGTATGTGCTTCGGCCTGTTCGGTGACATCACTGTTCGCCTCGTCCACGCGGACCGGGATGTCCAGGCTCGACGCGCGGGAACTGTACCGCCGCCAGCTCCTGATCCGCGTCCTGCAGAGCAACCTCTCCCAGCGGATCGCGGCCCGGCAGCGCCTGGGCGGCCTCTACGCGGACGCCTTCACGCCCCCCGGCGACCCCGAACAGCCCGCGCCCGCCGGCCCCCGCAGCCACAAGCCGTCACCCCCATGACAGCCCGGCCGGGCACCGGCGGACGACGCTGCTTCCGAAACACGCCCTAGTCGCGCGGTGCGCCCGGCATGTGGTTGTCGCTCAGCACCGTGAAACCGGCGCCCTGGCTCTGGGCGCCGCGCGGTGCGCTCGGCATGTGGTTGTCGCTCGCGGCGGCCGGCGCGGCCGCCCCCGTGGCGACGGCACCGGCGACGAACAGCGCCGCCAGCAGGTCCTTGGTGCGGGGCATGCGGTCTCTCCGTTTCTCCGGCTCCCCCCGGCCGCGCGCCCGTGGTGCGGACGGCCGTTCCGACGTCGTGGCCGCGGCGGCTCCCCCTCCGTGCCGCCGCGGCCCCACCCCGTCGACAGGTGAGTCGTGGTTCCTACTTGGGCGGCGCCGGCGTGTGGTTGTCGCTCAGGGTGGTGAGCGCTCCACCGTCCTTCGGCGGCGCGGGCGTGTGGTTGTCGCTCAGCGGCGTGACCGGCGCACCGGCGCCGTCCTTCGGCGGTGCGGGCGTGTGGTTGTCGCTCATCGCGAGGATGGCGCCGTTCCGCGGCGGGGCCGGCGTGTGGTTGTCGCTCATCGCGACGATGTCGTCGTTCTTCTGCACGTTGCTCATCGTTCTGCTCCCCCATGGCGTATTGGTGTCAGGAACGCCCGTTCGGCGACTCCCCCGTTGTCGCCGAACGGGCGTTGCGGGACCGCTCACCTTAGCGATGAGCACTGACAGTCCGCCTGCCCCCCGACGCGACGGACCGTCGAGTAAGAGAGTGCCGTGCGGACATAAACGAACGCTGAACGCGCCCGTCAGGCCGCGGCCCGGGGCGACAGCAGGGCCCGTACGTCGACCGCCTCCGGCGCGCACAACTGCTCGTAGATCGACAGGGCCTCGCGCCAGCAGGCACGCGCCCGGTCCGCCTGCGCCAGACTGTCGAGCGCCCGGCCCAGCAGCGTCAGGACGTTCCCCCGCATCCGGTCGCCCCCGATGCAGCCGTTCGCCAGGGCCTGCTCGGCGTGCTGCGCGGCCCGCGCCGGGCGCCGGGCGGACAGGTGGGCCTCGGCCGCCCGGAAGTGCGTCGTGCCCTCCCACAGCCGCTGGCGGTTCTTGCCGAAGATGTCGAGGGCCGCCGCGAACTGCTCCAGGGCCTCCGAGGGCCGCCCGGCGTGCGTCAGGGCGACCCCCAGCGCGTAGTGCCCGTTCGCGAGGCGCAGGGTGCTGCCGATGCGCCGGTAGATCGCGATGCCCTTGCTCGCGAGGTCGATGGCGCTGGACGTCCGCCCCTTCAGCAGGTGCAGCCGCGCCAGGTTGCACAGCGCGCTCGCCTCGCCCGGCGCGTTGCCGTCTAGGCGAGAGCCCCGCATGGCCGCCTGGAGGTGCAGCTCGGCGTCGTCGTTGCGGCCCTGGTTGAGCGCGATGATCCCCCGGTCGTTGTCCGCCCAGTACACGGGCGCCACATCACCCGCACCGAGCGCCAGCTCACGGGCGCCCCGCGCCTCCTCGTCCGCCTCGCTGTACCGCCCCGCCACCAGGTGCACATTGGTCAGCGTGGTCCGCGCCCGGCCCTCGGCGCGGGCGTCACCGGAGGCCCTCGCCGCGTCCCGCGCGGTCAGGGCGGCAGCCTCGTACAGCTTGGAGTTGGCGCCCGACTCGGCCAGGTCCTTGGCGGCCCACAACAGGTCCACCGCCCGCCCCAGCCGCCCGTCACGGGTGCCCTGCCGGGCGCAGGCCAGCAGGCAGGTCCCCTCCGCGTACAGCCAGTCCAGCCCCTCGTGGCGCGAGGCGAACTCCAGGCCCGCGTACCGCGTCGGGGCGAAGTGCCCCACCGTGCGGTCGCCCGGGCGCTCCATCGCGAACACCCGCGCCGCCGTCGCCAGGTAGAAGTCCAGCAGCCGCGACAGCGCCGCCTCCCGCTCCGAGGGGGGCTGTTCGTCGCGGTCGGCGCACGCACGCGCGTAGAGGCGGACCAGGTCGTGGTAGCGGTAGCGGCCCGGGGCGGCCGACTCCAGCAGCGAGGTGTCGACCAGGGACTCCAGGAGGTCCTCCGCGTCGTGCGCCGGGAGGTCCAGGACCGCCGCCGCGGCCGCCAGGGAGATGTCCGGGCCGTCGGCGAGGCCCAGCAGCCGGAACGCCCGGGCCTGCGCCGGTTCCAGCTGCCCGTACCCCAGCTCGAAGGTGGCCTTCACCGCCAGGTCGCCCGCCTGGAGCTCGTCCAGCCGACGGCGCTCGTCGGCGAGCTTGGCCGCCAGCACCGACACCGTCCAGGTGCGGCGCGCCGCCAGCCGCGAGGCGGCGATCCGGATCGCCAGCGGCAGGAACCCGCACGCGGCGACCACGTCCAGCGCCGCCTCCCGCTCCGCCCGCACCCGCTCGGCGCCCACGATCTTCGTGAAGAGCTGGAGCGCCTCGTCCGGCGACATCACGTCCAGGTCCACCAGGTGCGCGCCCGCCAGGTCCACCATCCGCACCCGGCTGGTGACCAGGGCCGCGCACCCTTCCGTACCGGGCAGCAGCGGCCGCACCTGGGCGGCGTCGCGGGCGTTGTCCAGCAGCACCAGGACCCGCCGCCCGGCGAGCGTCGAGCGGTAGAGCGCCGCGCGCTCGTCGAGCGTGTCGGGGACCGCCGAGTCCTGGGTGCCCAGCGCCCGCAGGAAGGCGCCCAGCACCGTCTCCGGCTCCACCGAGCGCGCCCCGGCGCCCTGGAGGTCCACGTACAGCTGCCCGTCCGGGAAGCGGGGCCGGGCCGCGTGCGCCACGTGCACCGCGAGCGTGGTCTTGCCGACGCCGCCGATGCCCGCGAGCGCCGACACCGCCATCACCGAGCCCTCCGCCGTCGCCAGCCGGTCGCCCAGCTCCCGCACGAACGAGCCCCGGCCGGTGAAGTCCGGCACCGTCGCCGGGAGTTGCGCCGGACGTGACACGGCGGGCGCGGGCGACGGGTCCTCCGCCGGGCGGGCCAGCTCCGCGTCGGCCCGCAGGATGCGCTGCTGGAGCCGCGCCAGCTCCGGGCGCGGGTCCACGCCCAGCTCGTCGGCGAGGAGCCGGCGCGTGTCCGCGTACACCGCGAGCGCCTCCGCCTGCCGCCCGCTGCGGTACAGCGCCAGCATCAGCAGCTCCCGCAGCCGCTCCCGCAGCGGGTGCGCGGCGGTCAGCGCCGTCAGCTCGGACACCGCCTCCGCGTGGTGGCCGCACTCCAGGTCCAGGTCCAGCCGGGTCTCCAGCAGGGTGAGCCGCCACTCCTCCAGGCGGGCGCGCTGCGTCTCGGCGTACGGCCCCGGCACGGACGCCAGGGGCTCGCCGTCCCACAGGGCCAGCGACTCGTCGAACAGTGCCCGGGCCCGGGTGCGGTCACCGCCCGCGCGCGCCTTCTCGGCCGTGGCGGCCAGCTCCTGCGCCACGTTCAGGTCGAGGGCGTCGGCGCCGGCCCGGATCGCGTACCCGCCCGACTCGCTGACCAGGACGTCCGCCGGGAGGACCTTGCGCAGCCGGGAGGCGTAGGTGCGCACCGCCGCGAGGGCCTGCGAGGGCGGTTCGTCGCCCCAGATCGCGTCGATCAGTTCGGCGGCCGTCGCCGTGCGCCCGTCGCGCAGCAGGAGCGCGGCGAGCAGGGCCCGTTGCTGCGGTGAGCCGGACGGCAGGGCGTCGCCGCCACGCCACGCGCGCACCGGGCCGAGCACGCCGAAGCGCAGGTCGCCGCCGTCGACGGCGGGACCCCGCCGCGGAGCGCGCTGCTCCGGCACGCGCGGCCCGTCTTCACGGTCCATAGCTCCCCCTGCCCTGCCGCTGGTTTCGCCCCCGACAGTCTGCCTTGTCGACGGCGTACGCGTCAGCAGTGGGTGACTCTCTGCACAAGCTCCACGCACGGAGCGACCCGCGAATAGCTGACGGGCCGTCAGTTCAGCGCTACCGTGCTGTGCATGGAGACCTCGGCGACCCCGGCGACCTTTCCGCACATCATCTCGGTGGACGACCACACGGTGGAGCCCCCGCACGTCTGGCGGGACCGGCTCCCGTCGAAGTACCGCGACACCGGCCCCCGCGTCGTCCGGGCACCCCTGAAGGAGATGACCTTCCTCGGCGGGAAGTTCGCCCCGGTCATGGGCGAGAAGGGCGACGACGGGCCCGTCGGGGACTGGTGGGTGTACGAGGACCTCCACCGCCCCCTCACCCGCCTCGACACCGCCGTCGGCTACGACCGCGACGAGATACGGCTCGAAGTGATCACGTACGAGCAGATGCGCCCCGGCTCGTACAGCGTCCCCGACCGCCTCGCCGACATGGATCTCAACCACGTCCAGTCCGCCCTGTGCTTCCCGACCTTCCCGCGCTTCTGCGGCCAGACCTTCACCGAGGCCGCCGACCGGGAGCTGGGCCTGCTCGGCGTCCGCGCGTACAACGACTGGATGGTCGAGGAGTGGTGCGGGCCCGACGCCCGCGGCCGGCTCGTCCCCCTGACACTGATCCCGCTGTGGGACGCGGAGCTGGCCGCCGCCGAGGTGCGCCGCAACGCCGCCCGGGGCGTGCGGGCCGTCGCCTTCTCGGAGATCCCCCCGCACCTGGGCCTGCCGTCCATCCACACCGACGCCTGGGACCCGTTCCTCGCCGCCTGCGACGAGACCGGCACGGTCATCGCCATGCACATCGGCTCGTCTTCGCGGATGCCGTCGACGTCCGCGGACGCCCCGCCCGCCGTCGGCTCCACCATCACCTTCGCCAACTGCTGCTTCTCCATGACCGACTGGCTGATGAGCGGGAAGTTCGAGCGCTTCCCCGGACTGCGGATCATGTACGCCGAGGGCCAGATCGGCTGGATCCCCTACATCCTGGAGCGCGCCGACGTGGTGTGGGAGGAGAACCGCGGCTGGGGCGGCGTCGCCGACAAGGTCCACCGGCCGCCCTCCGAGCTGTTCGCCGAGCACGTGTACGGCTGCTTCTTCGACGACGCCTTCGGCCTGCGGAACCTGGACGCCATCGGCGTCGGGAACGTCCTGTACGAGACGGACTACCCGCACTCCGACTCGACCTGGCCGAAGTCCCGCGAGGTCGGCGAGGCCCAGATGGGCCACCTCGCCCCGGACGTGGTCGAGCGCATCGTGCGGGGCAACGCGATCGAGCTGCTGGACCTGACGGACGACGGCCTGTGGCGCGGGGCGGGAGGCTGAGCCCGCCACCCGGACGGGTCCGCCCGGGTGCGCCGGCACGGGCCACCGGCGAACACTGGCCGAGGGGGTGTACGCCGAGACCCGGAAGAGGCGGCTCATGCGCACGATGCTGATGTGCCAGATGGACACCGAGAAGGCCAACGAGGCGATCCGGTCCGGCAGGCTGGACTCGATCATGGGGTCCTTCATGGACCGGGTACGGCCCGAGGCCGCCTACTTCGGGTCGATCGACGGCAGGCGCACCGCCTTCGTCGTCTTCGACCTGGACGAGCCCTCCCGCATCCCGGTCATCTGCGAACCCCTCTTCATGGAGCTGGGCGCCGACATCACGATGCTGCCCGTGATGAACGCCGACGACGTCCGCACGGGCGTGGGGGAGTTCCTCGCCTCCTGAGGCGGCGGTGTCAGTGGTGGCCGGTTGAATGGGACCCATGGCGAACGAACAGGGTCCCGTCATCCGTGACGAGGACTGGTACGCCCGGGAGCTGGGCCCCGGGACGGCCTTCACCGGGTACACCTTCTACGACACGGACTGGACCGAGGTCGTCGACGAGGGCGCCGTCTTCGACGCGTGCACCTTCTCGGGCGTCCGCTTCAACGCCTCCCGTCACACGGACGCGGCATTCACCAACTGCGTCTTCCGCGGCTGCGTCTTCTTCGACACCCGCTTCGAGCGGTGCAAGCTCGTCGGCAGCCGCTTCGAGCGGTCGACGACCGGGCTCCTGGAGGTGACCGGCGGCGACTGGTCGTTCACCGGCTTCCGGGGCGCCGACCTGCGCAAGGCCGCCTTCGACGGGGTCCGCCTCCGGGAGGCCGACCTGACCGGCGCCCGCCTGGAGGGCGCCCGCCTCGTGGGGTGCGACCTGTCCGGCGCGGCGCTCCACGGCGCCCGGCTGAAGGGCGCCGACCTGCGGGGCAGCGACCTGTCGTCGCTGGACCCGCGGACGGTGGAGGCGGCGGGCGCCAGGATCGACCTCGAACAGGCGGCGGTCATCGCGACGGCCCTGGGGTACCAGGTGGGGTGAGGCCGCGGGCAGGCGGTCCGGGCCGCCGGGTTTCGGGGCCGGGCCGGGGCGGCAGCATCCCGGCATGACTCTGACGCTCGCCGAAGCCGACAAGATCCTCGCCGACAACTTCGCCCCCTGGGTGCTGGAGCTCGGCCTGTCCGTCGAGGAGGCGGGCGAGGCGCACGCCGTGCTGCGGCTGCCGTGGGACGGGCGGCTGGCCCGGGAAGGGGGCGGACTGTCCGGGCAGGCGCTGATGGCGGCCGCCGACACGGCCACGGTGATCGCGGTCTCCTCGGCGCGCGGGGCGTTCGTGCCCATGACCACCGTGCAGCAGTCCACCAGCTTCATGCGCGCGGTGACCGGCGCGGACGTGCTGGTGGACGCGCGAATCACCAAGCTCGGCAAGCGGATGGCGTTCGCCGAGATCACGATGACCGCCGAGGGCGGGACGGAGCCCGCCGCCCGGGCCTCCACGGTGTACGCGCTCCTCGGCTGAGCGCGGCGGCTCCCCCGGCGTGGGCCGCGCCCCTTGCCCGTTGCCCCGCCGGGCGGGACCATGAGCCCGCCATAAGCAACTGACGACACGTCAGATATGGGGTGGGCCCGCATGGTCGCGTACGGGATGCAGCTGCCGGTCCAGTCGCAGAGCACCCTCTTCGCCGAACCCTGGGAGGCGGGCGCCGGCCCGGAGGACCTGGTCGAGGTCGCCCGGGCCGCCGACCGCCACGGCTTCGCCTACGTCGCGGTCTGCGACCACGTGGCGATACCCCGGCGGCTCGCCGGGGCGATGAGCACCGTCTGGTACGACCCCGTCGCCACCCTCGCCCACCTCGCGGCCGCCACCCGGCGCGTACGGCTGCTGAGCCATGTCGCGGTCGTCGGGCTGCGCCACCCGCTGGTCACCGCCAAGCAGTACGCCACCCTCGACCACCTCAGCGGCGGGCGCCTGGTCCTCGGGGTCGGCGCCGGACACGTGCGCGAGGAGTTCGAGGCGCTGGGCGCCGGCTTCGAGCGGCGCGGCGCCCTGCTGGACGAGACGATCGACGCGCTGAGGGCGGCGCTGGGCCCCGACGAGTACCCCGAGTTCCACGGCGAGCGGTTCGCCTTCGAGGGCCTCGGGCAGCGGCCGCGGCCGGCCCAGGAGCGGGTGCCCCTCTGGGTCGGCGGCTCGTCGCCCGCCGCCGTGCGCCGCGCCGCGCTCAAGGGCGACGGCTGGCTGCCGCAGGGCGACCCCCGCGACCGGCTGCCCGCGCAGATCGGCACCCTGCGGCGGCTGCGCGCCGAGGCGGGCGTCGAGGAACCGCTCGTCGTCGGCGCGATCACCGAGCCGCTGTACGTCGGGGACGCCCGGTGGGACGTCGGGCGGCGCACCCTCGGCGGCAAGCCGGACGCGCTCGCCGAGTGCTTGCGTGCGTACGGGGCGATGGGCGTGGACCAGATACAGGTGCGGTTCCGGTCCCGGAGCCGCGCGGAGCTGACCGACCAGATGGGGGCCTTCGCGGACGGCGTCGCCCCCCTGCTGGGCTGAGGCGGCGGGAGGCCGGTATGGGCAAGCTGGACGGACGGGTCGTGCTGATCACCGGCGCGGCGCGCGGGCAGGGGGAGCAGGAGGCCCGGCTCTTCGCCGAGGAGGGCGCCAGGGTCGTGCTCTGCGACGTGCTGGACGAGGAGGGCGGCGCGCTGGCCGCGGAACTCGGGGCGTCCCGGGCGCGCTACGTCCACCTGGACGTGGGGGAGGAGGACGACTGGGCGCGTGCCGTCACGGCGGCGAAGGACGCGTTCGGCCGGATCGACGGCCTGGTCAACAACGCGGGCGTGCTGCGCTTCAACGAACTGGTCTCCACGCCGCTGGAGGAGTTCATGGGCGTCGTCCGGGTCAACCAGGTCGGCTGCTTCCTCGGCATCCGCGCGGTGGCGCCCGAGATCGAGGCCGCCGGGGGCGGCACGATCGTCAACACCGCCTCGTACACCGCCCTGACGGGCATGGCGTACGTCGGCGCCTACGCCGCCACCAAGCACGCCGTGCTGGGGCTCACCCGGGTCGCGGCGGTGGAGCTGGGCGGCAAGGGCATCCGCGTCAACGCCGTGTGCCCGGGCGCCGTCGACACGCCCATGTCCAACCCCGAGGGCGCCGACCCCGCCACGCTCGACGAGCTGTACCGCAGGCTCGTCCCGCTGGGGCGGGTCGGCCGGCCGGAGGAGGTGGCGGCGCTCGCCCTGTTCCTGAGCTGCGCCGACTCCGCGTACATCACCGGGCAGCCGTTCGTCGTCGACGGCGGGTGGCTGGCGGGCGTCAACGTCTTCTGAGCATCTCCCTGACGCTCCGTCAGGTATTGACGGTGCGGCCGGTCGGTGGAACAGTCACGAACTGACGATGCGTCAGATAGAGGGACGGTGACCCCGTGGAATTCGGTCTCTTCGTACAGGGATACGTGCCGGCCGAACGGGCCCGGAACGACCCGGCGGCGGAACACAAGGCGCTGATGGAGGAGACGGAGTACGTCATCCAGGCGGACCGGTCCGGGTTCAAGTACGCCTGGGCCTCCGAGCACCACTTCCTGGAGGAGTACTCGCACCTGTCCGCCAACGACGTCTTCCTCGGCTACCTCGCCCACGCCACGGACCGCATCCACCTGGGCTCCGGCATCTTCAACCCGCTCGCCCCCGTCAACCACCCGGTCAAGGTCGCCGAGAAGGTCGCCATGCTCGACCACCTGTCCGGCGGGCGCTTCGAGTTCGGGTCCGGGCGGGGAGCCGGCTCCCACGAGATCCTCGGCTTCATGCCCGGCATCACCGACATGAACCACACCAAGGAGATCTGGGAGGAGACCATCGCCGAGTTCCCCCGGATGTGGCTCCAGGACGAGTACCCCGGCTTCCAGGGCAAGCACTGGTCCCTGCCGCCCCGCAAGATCCTCCCCAAGCCGTACGGCGCCGGGCACCCGGCCATGTGGTACGCCGCCGGGTCGCCGTCCTCATACGCCATGGCGGGGAAGAAGGGGCTGGGCGTCCTCGGCTTCAGCGTGCAGAAGGTCGCCGACATGGAGTGGGTCGTCGAGTCGTACAAGACGGCCGTCAAGGACGCCGAACCGGTCGGGGCGTTCGTCAACGACAACGTCATGGTCACCTCCACGGCGATCTGCGCGGAGACCCACGCCAAAGCGGTCGAGGTCGCGGTGGGCGGCGGGCTGAACTACCTCCAGTCCCTGCTGTTCCGGTACCACGACACGTTCCCCCGGCCGGAGGGCATCCCCGAGTGGCCCGAACTGCTGCCGGAGTACACCGAGGAGGTCATCGAACTGCTCATCGCCGAGGAGCTGATGATCTGCGGCGACCCGGACGAGGTGCTGCGCCAGTGCCGCCGCTGGGAGCGGGCGGGCGCCGACCAGCTGTCCTTCGGGCTGCCGATCGGCGTCTCGTACGAGGACACGATGACCACGATCCGGCTGATCGGCGAGCACGTCATCCCGCGGATCGACACGGACCCGGTCCACCGCACCAGCCGCTTCCGCGGGACGGTCTGACCACCGGGGACACCCGACGGCCCGCGGCCGGCGGACGACCGGGCGGGGCCGCGCAGGGTCGTCCCCGCAGGGGATCGGCGGCGAGATACGGCGCCGGGAGCGGGTGGGCTCCCCGCCGACCCCGAGGAGTCGAGCCCGGAGGGGCCACGCCCCCACCCACCGGCGGTGACCGCACGGGCCCGGACCGGCTCCCGGCGCCGTGCGGCCACCGCCGGTGGGTGGGGGCGGCAACTCCCGGTGGGTGGGGCGGGGCCCCTCCGGGCTCACCTCCTCGAGGCCGGCGGCCTCGGGTTCCTCGTACAGGAACCCCTGCACCGCCGCCGGCCTCTGCGGGGGCGACCCTGCACGGCCCCTCCGGCCGTACGCCGGGGGCGAGGCCCCGACAGACGCGGGCGGCGGCATCCCGGGCCGGCCGTCCCGCACCGCCCCGGGCGGGGCACCGTGGCCGCGGCCGGTCACGGCGACCCGGCCCGGGGCGCACGTACCAGTGGAGAAGGGGACGTCATGCTGGACCACCTGATCAAGGGCGCCGACCTCGTCGACGGCACCGGCGCCCCGGCACGCAGGGCCGACGTGGGCCTGAGGGACGGGCGCGTCGCGGTCGTCGCCGCCGCGGGGACCGTCACGGAGCCCGCGCGCGCCACCGAGGACGCCACCGGGCTGGTCCTCGCGCCCGGGTTCGTCGACCCGCACACCCACTACGACGCCCAGCTGTTCTGGGACCCGTACGCCACACCGTCCATGAGCCACGGCGTCACCACGGTCGTGGGCGGCAACTGCGGGTTCACGCTGGCCCCGCTGCGCGCGGAGGACGCCGACTACACACGGCGGATGATGTCCAAGGTCGAGGGGATGGCCCTCAAGGCGCTGGAGGAGGGCGTCGACTGGAGCTGGCACGGGTTCGGCGAGTACCTGGACGCCCTGGAGGGGCGTATCGCGGTGAACGCCGGGTTCATGGTGGGGCACTGCGCCCTGCGGCGGTACGTGATGGGGGCCGACGCCGTCGGGGGGCGCCCGACGGCCGGGCAACTGCGCGAGATGGTGCGGCTGTTGCGCGAGGCGATGGACGCGGGCGCCTGGGGGCTGTCCACCACGCGGTCGTCGACACACACGGACGGGGACGGCGCGCCGGTGGCGTCACGGCACGCGGAGCCGGACGAGGTGCTGGCGCTGTGCGCGGCGGTGGGCGAGCACGAGGGCACCCAGATCGAGGCCATCGTCGCGGGCTGCCTGGACCGCTTCGCGGACGACGAGATCGACCTCCTGGTGGAGATGAGCGCCGCCGCCGGCCGGCCGCTCAACTGGAACGTGCTGACCATCGACGCCGCCGTGCCCGACCGGGTGCCCCGGCAGCTGCTCGCCAGTGAGCGGGCGCGGAAGGCGGGCGGGCGGATCGTCGCGCTGACGATGCCCATCCTCACGCCGATGAACATGTCGCTGGGCACCTTCTGCGCGCTCAACCTGATCCCCGGGTGGGGCGAGGTGCTGGCGCTGCCGGTGGGCGAGCGGATCGCGCGGCTGCGGGACCCGGAGGTGCGGGCGGAGATGCTGCGGCGCGCCGACTCCCCGGAGGCCGGCGTCTTCCGGCGGCTCGCGGACTTCCGGAGGTACGTCGTCGGCGACACGTACAGC
The DNA here is from genome assembly GCF_009739905.1 of Streptomyces ficellus. Lineage (NCBI taxonomy): Bacteria > Bacillati > Actinomycetota > Actinomycetes > Kitasatosporales > Streptomycetaceae > Streptomyces > Streptomyces ficellus. The sequence goes on from NZ_CP034279.1 coordinate 4,170,769, forward strand.
CCGGAGAACGCGGGGCTGACCGGGCGGGTGGTGGGCGACGTGGCGCGGGAGCGGGGGCTCGACCCGTTCGCGTGCCTGGTGGAGATCTGCGCGCGGGACGGGCTGCGCACGGTGCTGTGGCCCATGCCGCCCGACAACGACCCGGCCTCGTGGGCGCTGCGCCGCGACACGTGGGAGCACGAGGACGTCCTGCTCGGGGGTTCCGACGCGGGGGCGCACCTGGACCGGATGTGCGGCGCGCCGTACACGACGCGGTTCCTGGGGGACTGCCTGCGGGGGCGGAGGCTGGTGGGGCTGGAGCGGGCGGTGCGGATGCTGACCGACGATCCGGCGCGGCTGTTCGGGCTGCGGGACAGGGGCCGGGTCGCGGTGGGCGCCCACGCGGACCTGGTGCTGTTCGACCCGGAGCGGATCGACGCCGGGCCCGCGACGCTGGTGCACGACCTGCCGGGGGACAGCCCGCGGCTGGACTCGCGGGCGGTGGGCGTCGTGTCGGTGCGGGTCAACGGGGTGGAGACGGTACGGGACGACGAGGTCACGGGAGCGGTTCCCGGGCGGGTGCTGCGCTCGGGGCGGGACACGAGGACGGTGCCGGTCCGGTGAGGGAGCGGCTGTTCGTCGGGGGTGAGTGGGTGGAGCCCGAGCGCGGGCACTACGAGGTGGTCGACCCCGCCACGGAGGAGGTCGTCGGTCTGGCCCCCGAGGCGAGCCCGCGCCAGGTGGAGGAGGCGGCCTCGGCGGCGCGGGAGGCGCTGGGCGCCTGGTCGGCGACCCGTCCGGAGGAGCGGGCCGCGGTGCTGGACCGGGCCGCCGACCTGATCGCCCGTGACGCCGAGGCGCACACCCGGCTGGCCCGCGCCGAGAGCGGCGCCACGACGGGCACGGCGCGGGCCATGCAGGTGGGGGTGGCGGTCGCACGGTTCCGCCGGTACGCGCGGGGCGCCCTGGAGCCGGTGGAGGAGCCGCTGCCGCCGCAGGTGGCCGGGGCGGGGCCGATGGGGCCGGCGTCGGTGCTCGGGGCGGTCGCGGTGCGGCGCCCGGTCGGTGTGGTCACCTGTGTCACCTCGTACAACAACCCGTGGGCCAATCCGGCCGGGAAGATCGCCCCGGCGCTGGCGATGGGCAACACCGTGGTGGTCAAGCCCGCGCCGCAGGACCCGCTGTCGGTGTACGCGATGGCGCGGGCGCTCCGGGAGGCCGGGGTGCCGGCGGGCGTGGTCAACGTGGTGACCGGTTCGGGGGCGGACGTGGGGGAGGCGGCGGTCGGGTCTCGGCACGTCGACATGGTCAGCTTCACGGGGTCGACGGCGGTGGGCCGGCGCATCGGCGAGGTGTGCGGGCGGGAGGTGAAGCGGCAGCTGCTGGAGCTGGGCGGCAAGGGCGCGGCGCTGGTGTTCGACGACGCCGACCTGGACGCGGCCGTCCGGGGCATCGGCACGACGTTCTCCTTCTACAGCGGCCAGATCTGTACGGCTCCGACGCGGGTGCTGGTGCAGCGGGGGGTGCACGACCGGCTGGTCGAGAAGCTCACCGCCCACCTGCGCCGGATGACGGTCGGCGATCCGTCGGCGCCCGGGACGGTGGTCGGGCCGGTGATCTCCGCCGCGCACCGGGACCGGGTGGAGGCGTACGTCGAGCTGGGGCGGGCGGAGGGGGCCCGCGTCATCCGGCACGGGTCCTCCGGGGTGGACGGCAAGGGGTTCTACGTCGCTCCGGCGCTCCTCACCGGCTGCGGGAACGGGATGCGGGTGGTGCGGGAGGAGATCTTCGGGCCGGTGGTGGTGGTCGTGCCGTTCGACGGCGAGGAGGAGGGCGTCGCGCTGGCCAACGACAGCGACTACGGGCTGATCGACTACGTGTGGTCCGGCGACGTGGCCCGCGCGTTCCGGGTGGCGGGCCTGCTGCGGGCGGGCGGGGTGGGCGTGAACACGGTCGGACGGAACATGGAGGCGCCGTTCGGCGGGTTCAAGAAGAGCGGTGTCGGCCGGGACGTGGGGTCGTACGCGCTGCACGCGTACAGCGAGCTCCAGGCGGTCGTCTGGCCGGGCTGAAAACGGCACGGGAAATTTTGGAAACCGGCATATCGGACACGGGTGCGGTTCCCGCATATCGGACGGTGTCGATTTCACCTACCAATCGGTCGGTGCGAGTCCGTGGCTCTCTTTCAATCGTTGCCGAGAAGTGCATTGCACCGTGCAATGAAAGGCGTAGATCGCGGAGTTCCTTCTTCCGGATGTGGAAACCGCAGCACCTAACGTCCTTTCCATGACTCAGGTGGAAGCACGGCCCCAGGCCGGAGACACGGTAAGGGGCGTCACCCCGTCGGGTGGCACCGGTGACGTACGGAGCAAGGGCCTCGGCGGGAACTCGGTCGGGCTGGTCGGCAGCGCCGTCATCGGCCTCTCGACCGTCGCCCCCGTCTACTGCCTGACCTCCACACTCGGCTCCACGGCCGGCGAGGTCGGGCTCCAGATGCCCGCCGTCTTCCTGGCCGGCTTCCTGCCCATGCTCCTGGTGGCCTTCGCCTACCGCGAGCTTAACCGGGTCATGCCCGACTGCGGCACCTCCTTCACCTGGACCGTCAAGGCCTTCGGCCCCCGGATCGGCTGGATGTGCGGCTGGGGCCTCGTCATCGCGACGATCATCGTCCTGTCGAACCTCGCGGGCGTCGCGACCAGCTACTTCTGGCTCCTGGCCGGCGAGATCAGCGGCAACCCGGACATCGCGGCCCTGGACGACAACAAGGCCGTCCACATCCTCACCTGCCTCACCCTGATCGCCGTCGCCACCGCCATCAGCTACCGGGGCATGACGGCCACCAAGAGCGTCCAGTACGCCCTCGTCGGCCTCCAGCTCGTCGTCCTGGCCGTCTTCGTGGCCATGGCCTTCTCCAAGGTCGGCAGCGCCGACTTCCCCACCGGCGCCGACTTCTCCTGGTCCTGGCTCAACCCCTTCGCCGTCGAGTCCTTCTCGGCCTTCACCGCCGGACTCTCCCTCGCGATCTTCATCTACTGGGGCTGGGACGCCTGCATGGCGACCAACGAGGAGACCACCGGCAGCGCCAGGACGCCCGGCCGCGCCGCGCTCATCACCATGGTCGTGCTCATCGGCTCGTACCTGGCCACCGGCATCGCCGCCCAGATGGTCGTCGGCTCCGGCGACAAGGGCCTCGGCCTCGCCAACCCCGACACCTCCGACAACGTCTTCGCCGCCCTCGCCGGGCCGGTCATGGGCGGCGTCCTCGGCGTGACGCTCTTCGTCGCCGTCCTCGCCTCCGCGACCGCCAGCCTCCAGACCACCTTCATCCCGGTGGCGCGCACGGTCCTCGCCATGTCGACGTACGAGGCCCTGCCGCACTCCTTCACCAAGGTCCACCCCCGGTTCCGGACCCCGGGCCTCGCCACGGTCGTCGCGGGCGTCGCCACCGGCGTCTTCTACACGGTGATGACCCTGGCCAGCGAGAACGTCCTCGTCGACACCATCTACGCGCTCGGCCTGATGATCTGCTTCTACTACGCGCTGACCGCCTTCGCCTGCGTGTGGTTCTTCCGCGCCGAGCTTACGAACTCGGTGAAGGACGCGCTCTTCAAGGGCGTCCTGCCGGCCCTCGGCGGCCTGATGCTCACCGCCGTCTTCGGCAAGACCCTCTACGACATGTGGGACCCGGCCTACGGCTCCGGCTCCTCCGTCCTCGGCATGGGGTCGGTGTTCGTGATCGGCGTCGGCCTGCTGCTCCTCGGCGTCGTGATCATGCTGGTCATGCAGCGCCGCAGCCCCGCCTTCTTCCGGGGCGAGGTGCTGAAGAAGGAGACGCCGTCGCTGGTCGTCGCGGACTGAGCGGACCGGCCGGCACCTGAGCCGGGAGGGCGGGCCCCGTGGGACGGCACGGGACCCGCCCTCTCCGCACGCCCGCGCCCACTCCGTATGCGTAGGATCCGGGCGCGGGGCAAGGTGGACGGTATGTATGACCTCAACGCCATCGCAGAGGAACACCTCGTCGCCGCCCACGCCGACGAGCACGGCCGCAGCGCGAACCTGATCCTCCGGGACCCGCCCCTGCGGCAGAGCGTCATCGCCCTCACCGCCGGCACCTCGCTCGACGAGCACAACACCCCGCCCGCCGCCTCCCTCCAGGTGCTGCGGGGCGCGGTGAGGGTGACGGCCCAGTCCGGCGACGTGGAGCTGACCATGGGCGCGCTGTACCTGCTGCCGCCCGAGCGGCACGGCGTGACGGCGGTGACCGACGCGGCCGTCCTGCTCACCGCCGTCAACGACTGACTCCGGGCGTCCGGCGCGGGGCTCAGGCGCGGGGGGTCAGCTCCGCCATGGCGTCCCAGCCGTCGCGGCCCGGCAGCTCCGCGTTGATGATCTCGGGCGTCGCCGCGATCGCGCCGGCCATCGCCTCCAGACCGGCCGCGAAGTGGTCGGACCCCACGTGCGCGGCGCCCGCCTCCGCGTCCGCGAAGGCCTCCAGCAGGACGAACCGGTCCGGGTCCTCGACGTCGCGCGACCAGTCGAAGAAGAGGTTGCCCGGCTCGGCGCGCGTGGCGCGCGTGAAGCCGTCGACCAGCGTGAGCCACTGGTCGCGGTACTCGGGGCGGACGGTGAACCTGACGGCGATGAAGATCATGCCGCTACGGTGCTCCCCGCCCGGCCCCCCGTCCAGCTCACGCGCCCGGGATTCCGGCACCGTCGTGAAACGCGGCCACCGCACCTGCCACCGCCGCCCGCACCCTCCCGTACCGGTGACGGAACTCCGCGGTCGGCAACGACACCGACAGCGCGTGCCGCGCCTCCCCGTCACCCCCGGGCACGGCCATCGCCACACAGGTGTACGCCGGGTCCGCCTCCCCCACCGACACCGCGAACCCCCGCCCCCGCACCCGCGCCAGCTCCGCCTCCAGCGGCTCCGCGCCGGTGATCGTCCGGTCGGTGAACCGGGCCATCCCGTGCTCCGCCAGGAACCGCCGCCGCCCGCCCCTCGACAGCCCCGCCAGCAGCACCTTGCCGTGCGCGGTGGCGTGCGCCCGCACCTCCGGCCCGGGCACGAAGGGGTGTGCCGTGTCCGTGACCGGCGCCGTACTGTCCACGACGGTGATCCGCCCGTCCCGGTACGCCGAGAAGTACGCCTCCGCCCCGCTCTCCCGCCGCAGCCGCGCCAGCACCCCGCCCACCCCCGGCCCGGCCCCCACACGCCGCCGGAACGCCCGGTGCAGCACCGCCACCCCCGGCCCCGGCGCGTACCCGCCACCCTCGGCCCGCACCAGATACCCGCGCGCCGTCAGCGGCCCCAGCAGGTGGTACACCGTCGACAACGAACACCCCAGCCGTCGCGCCAGCACCTTCGCCCCCACCGGCCCGCCCGCCTCGGCGACGGCGTCGAGGATCTCCAACGCCCGGTCGACGGACTGCGGACCGGGGGTCTGGGGGCCGGGGGCCTGGGGGCCAAGGGACGCGCTGCTCATGGGGACGAGCCTACGAGGTGCCCAGGAACACCGGGTTCGTGAACGCCGCCAGGGCGCCCGGGAGGCCGGGGGAGGCCGGGGGGTGGCGGACCTCGGCGCGGACGTAGGTGGCGTACGCGGGTGTCGTCGTCCAGGTGACCGTGCCCGTGCCCGGTGCCGGCAGGGGTGCCGTGTGCAGGGTGCCCTGGTCGGTGACGAAGTGGGCGGTGCAGCCGGGGGCGCCCGTCACGTCCAGGCGCACCGTGACCGGGGCGCCGGGTGGGACGGGGAGCCGCTCGCCGATGTCCGCGCGGGCGCCACGGCCGCCGGTCGCCGAGAAAGCCAGCGACACGGCGGCCGACTCGGCGACGTAACTGCGGCCCGCGCGCAGCCCGGCGAGAATCGCCCGGCGGGTCAGGTCGTCGGCGAGGACGACCGTCTGCGGCTCGCCCACCTTCTGCGGCTCGCGGTGCGCGTCGCTGCCGCCCATCGCCGGGGCCCAGCGGCCGAGGGCCAGCGTGCCGTCCCAGTCGGCGAGGGTGACCTCGTCGTCCAGCGTGTACGGGCCGTTCCACACCTCGACCGCGTCCGCCTCCGCGAAGCCGTACTTCCAGGCGCAGCCGACGCACGTGGCGTGCGGGTGGGCCGGGACGACCAGCCCGCCGGCCCGCCGGATCTCGCGGGCGCAGTGCCCGAAGCGGTTGTCGCGGGCCCGGTAGCGCCAGTCGACGAACGTACCGGGGTCGGTGCCGACGGCGACGAGGTGACCGTTGCGCGTGGTGACCTCCTCGCCGGTCAGGATCAGCAGGTCGTCGCCCCACAGGCCCTCCCACGCCCGGTGCGCGGCGTGCGTGTTGTGCTCGGAGGTGTTGATGAAGTCCAGCCCGGCGGCGCGCGCGGCGGCCGCGACCTCCGCGGGGGTGCGCCTGCCGTCGGAGTACACCGAGTGCAGGTGGCAGTCGCCCCGGTACCAGGCCCTGCCCCGCCCCCGCGCCCGCTCCGGCGGGTACACCGGGCGCCGGGCCCGCCCCGGCGGGCCGTACGCCAGGCGGACCGTCACCGTGTAGGCCAGGCCCTCGGGCGCCACGGTGTACGGGCCGAGCACGATGTGCCAGGTGCCCGCCCGGACCGGCCCGGGGACGTACCCGGGGGTGGCGTCGTCGGCACGGAGGAAGAACTCGCTGCGGGCGCCGCCCGACCAGCCCCGGAAGCCGCGCCCGCCCGGCTCGGTGCCCCGCTCGTCGAAGACGCCGATGTCCAGCGCGTTGCCCTGCGTCCCCGGCGGCACGGCGGGCCGCTCGTAGGCGTACGACACCCGCAACTCCCGCACGCCGGGAGGCACTTCGACCGGCAGGTACACGTAGTCCGGCGAACCCGGCGGCAGCGTGCCGCGCACCACCCGCTCCGTCTCCCCGGCGGCGAAGGCCACACCCCCGGCCGCCACCAGTGCCCCCGCCGCGCCCGTCACGAATCCACGTCTGGCCAGCATGCGTGCCACCCTCCTCGCGGCCGGTGAACATCCCGTCAATCCGGAGTGACGGTCTCGGAATTCACCGCCGAAGGCCATACGTTGGGCCGTCATGCGGATCGCGACGACGATTTTCCTCACCGACCGGACCATCACCCCCGTACGGCTCGCACGCGAGCTGGAGCAGCGCGGCTTCGCCGGCCTGTACCTGCCGGAGCACACCCACATCCCCGTCGAACGCACCAGCCCCTACCCGGCGGGCGGCGACCTGCCGCCCGAGTACGGCCGCACCCTCGACCCGTTCGTCGCGCTCGGCCAGGCCGCCGCCGTCACCGAACGGCTCGGGCTGGGCACCGGCATCACGCTCGTCGCCCAGCACGACCCGATCGACCTGGCCAAGCAGGTCGCCACACTCGACCACCTCTCCGGCGGCCGCTTCACCCTCGGCGTCGGCTACGGCTGGAACCGCGAGGAGGCCGCCGACCACGGCGTCACCTGGAGCACCCGCCGGGAGCGCGTCCGTGACCGCATGGCGCTGATGCGCGCCCTGTGGGCCGCCGAACCCACCGCGTACGAGGGCGCGACCGCCTCCGTGCGCGCCTCCTTCGCCTTCCCCAAGCCCGCCGGCGGCGCCCCGCGCGTCCTGGTCGGCGGCGCGGCCGGCCCGACCCGCTTCGCCCACATCGCCGAGTACGCGGACGGCTGGCTGCCCATCGGCGGCCGGGGCCTCACCGAGGCGCTGCCCGTGCTGCGCGAGACGTGGGAGAAGGCCGGCCGTGACCCGGCGGACCTGCACGTCGTCCCGTACGCCGTGCACCCCTCGCCGGGCAAGCTCGCGCACCTCGCCGACCTCGGCGTCACCGAAACCGTCGTCCAGTTGCCCCCGGCCGGGGAGGCGGAGGTGCTCCGGACGCTGGACGAGTACGCCCCGTATGTGTAGGCGACCCGCACTCGTATGCTCGGGGCCATGACCGACGACCTGGCCGGACGCCCCACCCCCAACGCCATGCGACGCGCCCTGAAGCGGGCCAGAGACGGGGTCGCGCTGGACGTCACCGAGGCCGCCGTCCTGCTCCGGGCGCGGGGCGCGGACCTGGACGACCTGGCCGCGTCGGCGGCGCGCGTGCGGGACGCGGGCCTGGCGGCGGCCGGCCGGGCCGGGATCATCACGTACTCGAAGAGCGTGTTCGTACCCCTCACCCGGCTCTGCCGCGACACGTGCCACTACTGCACCTTCGTGACCGTGCCCGGCAAGCTGCGGCGCGCCGGGCACGGGATGTACATGTCGCCGGACGAGGTCCTGGACGTCGCACGGCGGGGCGCCGAACTCGGCTGCAAGGAAGCGCTGATCACCCTGGGCGACAAGCCCGAGGACCGCTGGCCCGAGGCACGCGAGTGGCTCGACGCGCACGGCTACGACGACACCATCGCCTACGTACGGGCCATGGCGATCCGCATCCTGGAGGAGACCGGGCTGCTGCCGCACCTCAACCCCGGCGTCATGTCGTGGACGGACTTCCAGCGGCTCAAGCCCGTCGCCCCCTCCATGGGCATGATGCTGGAGACCACCGCGACCCGGCTGTGGTCCGAGCCCGGCGGCCCCCACTACGGCTCGCCCGACAAGGAACCCGCCGTGCGGCTGCGGGTGCTGGAGGACGCGGGCCGCTCGTCGGTGCCGTTCACCAGCGGCCTGCTCATCGGGATCGGCGAGACGTACGAGGAGCGGGCCGAGTCGCTGTTCGCGCTGCGCCGGGTGGCACGGGCGTACCACGGCATCCAGGAACTGATCATCCAGAACTTCCGCGCCAAGCCGGACACCGCGATGCGCGGCATGCCGGACGCCGAACTGGACGAACTGGTCGCCACCGTCGCCGTCGCCCGGCACATCATGGGTCCCTCCGCCTGCCTCCAGGCCCCGCCCAACCTGGTCGACGGCGCATACGCGCGGCTCATCGGCGCCGGCATCGACGACTGGGGCGGGGTGTCGCCCGTCACCATCGATTACGTCAACCCCGAGCGCCCCTGGCCGGCGATCGAGGCGCTGGCCGAACGGTCCGCCGCCGCCGGGTTCGAGCTGCGGGAACGGCTGTGCGTCTACCCCGAGTTCGTCACCCGCGGCGAACCCTGGCTCGACCCGCGCCTGCTGCCGCACGTCCGCGCCCTCGCCGACCCCGCCACCGGGCTCGCGAACCCGGACGCGGAGGTGCGCGGCCTGCCGTGGCAGGAGCCCGACGAGGGCTTCACCGCCTCCGGCCGCACCGACCTGCACCACACCATCGACACCACCGGCCGCACCTCCGACCGGCGCGACGACTTCGACGAGGTGTACGGCGACTGGGGCGCGCTGCGGGAGGCCGCCGCGCCCGGCATGGTCCCGCAGCGCATCGACACCGACGTGCGCGAGGCCCTCGCGGTCGCCGCCGACGACCCCACGCGGCTCACCGACGACCAGGCCCTCGCCCTGCTCCACGCGGACGGCCCGGCCCTGGACGCGCTGTGCCGCACCGCCGACGACATCCGCCGCGACACGGTCGGCGACGACGTCACGTACATCGTCACCCGCAACATCAACTTCACCAACGTCTGCTACACCGGCTGCCGTTTCTGCGCCTTCGCCCAGCGGCGCACCGACGCCGACGCCTACACCCTCTCCCTGGACCAGGTCGCCGACCGCGCCCAGCAGGCGTGGGACGTCGGCGCGGTCGAGGTGTGCATGCAGGGCGGCATCCACCCGGACCTGCCCGGCACGGCCTACTTCGACATCGCCCGCGCCGTGAAGGCCCGCGTCCCCGGCATGCACGTCCACGCCTTCTCGCCGATGGAGGTCGTCAACGGCGCCACCCGCACCGGCCTGTCGATCCGCGAGTGGCTGACGGCCGCCAAGGAGGCCGGGCTCGACTCCATCCCCGGCACCGCCGCCGAGATCCTCGACGACGAGGTCCGCTGGGTCCTCACCAAGGGCAAGCTGCCCGCCGCGACCTGGATCGAGGTCGTGACCACCGCCCACGAACTGGGCATCCGGTCCTCCTCCACCATGATGTACGGGCACGTCGACCAGCCCCGCCACTGGCTCGGCCACTTCCGGACACTGGCCCGCATCCAGCAGGAGACCGGCGGCTTCACCGAGTTCGTCACCCTCCCCTTCATCCACACCAACGCACCCGTCTACCTCGCCGGTATCGCCCGCCCCGGACCCACCACCCGCGACAACCGGGCCGTCACCGCCATGGCCCGCGTCCTCCTCCACCCGCACATCCGTAACATCCAGACGAGCTGGGTGAAACTCGGCGCGGACGGCGCCGCCGAGATGCTCCGCTCGGGCGCCAACGACCTCGGCGGCACGCTCATGGAGGAGACGATCAGCCGCATGGCGGGCTCCTCGTACGGCTCGTACAAGTCCGTACGGGACCTCGTCGCCGTCGCGGAGGCGGCCGGCCGCCCGGCCCGCGCCCGGACCACGCTGTACGGCCAGGTCCCCGAGGAGCGCCTGCGGGCGGCGGCCGCCTCGGACGGGCACCTGCCGGAGCTGCTGCCGGTCCTGACCGACTGACCCCGGGTCGGCGATGGCGGGCGCACGTCGTTCGGCAGTGCGGGGGACATGAGCCACGAACGCGTGGTGGACGCCCAGATCCGTACCTCTTGGGCGTCCGCTCCCATAACACTCCGGGCCCTGAGCGCCCCGCCACCTTCGATTACAGTGCTGCGCGCCGGAGTGTCGGCACGACGGGCGACGGAAGAGGTGCGAGGTGGGCGCAGCCGGGGCGGTCTGGGGCCGGGCCGAGCAGCAGGACTTCCGCGCCCGGGTGCGGGGGTGCCTCCTCGGCGCGGGCATCGGCGACGCCCTCGGGGCGGGCGTGTCCACGCTGTCCGTCGAGGCGATCCGGGCGGCGCACGGACCCGACGGGCTCGCCGACCTCGCCCCCGCGTACGGGCGGCGCGGCGCCGTCACCTCCGCCACCCAGCTGACCCTGTTCACCGTGGACGGGCTGATACGCGCCCAGGTGCGCCGCGACACCGGCGCCTGGCACCCGCCCACCGACGTCCACCGCGCCCACCTGCGGTGGGCCGCCACCCAGCGCGACTGGGGTCCGGACGAGCGCCGCAAGGACAACGGCTGGCTGGCCTGCGAGGAGTGGCTGTACGTCCGCCGCGACCCCGCCCACGCCACCCTCCTCGGGCTCGGCGACGAGATCCTCGGCACGCTGGACAAGCCCAAGAACCCCACCGCCCGCGACGCCGGCGCCCTGGTGCGGTCCGCGCCGTTCGGGCTGCTCGTCGGCTGGGAGCCGCAGCTGGTGTGCCAGCTCGCCGTGGAGTGCGCCGTCCAGACGCACGGCCACCCCACCGCCTACCTGTCGGCGGGCGCCTTCGCGGTCGTCGTCCACGGGCTGGCGCGCGGCGAGTCCGTCGACGGCTCGGTCCAGCGGGCGCTCGCCCAACTGGCCACCCGCCCCGGCCACGAACCGGTCAGCGAGGCGCTGAAGCACGCGCTGGGCGCCGTGCGCCAGGGCATCCCCAGCCCGGCGAGGATCGCGTCGCTCGGCGACACCGACGGCGAGCACGCGGAGGACGCCCTGGCGATCGCGGTCTACTGCGCGCTCGTCGGCGAGGACGTCCGGCACGGGCTGCGCCTCGCCGTCAACCACGACGGCCCGTCCGAGGCCACCGGCGCCCTCACCGGCGCGCTGCTCGGCGCCCTGCACGGCGAGACGGCCCTGCCGCCGGCCTGGCTGGCGGAACTGGAGGGCCGGCCGACCATCCTCGAGCTGGCGGACGACTTCGCCATGGAAATGACCCAGGGCCCCGCCCTCCACGGCCCCGCCACCTCAGCCCCCGGCTGGCTGGCCCGCTACCCGAGGGGCTGAACGGGGACGGTACGGGGCGGGCCCGCACCGGTGGGGCGGGCCCTCGGCGGGGCGGGCCCCTGGAGCCGGGCCCCTGGCGCCGGGCCCCTGGAGCCGGGCTCCTGGCGGGGTGGGCCTACCGCATGAGTTCGCCCGCGTTCACCAGGAGCGACTGGCCCGTGATCGCGCGGGCGTGGTCGGAGGCGAGGAAGACCGCCGCGTCGGCCACGTCCGCGTCCGTGGCGAGCTCGGGCAGTGCCATCCGCCCGGTCAGCCGGCCCAGCACCTCACTCTCCGGTGTGCCCTCGGTCTCGGCCGTGTACCGCACGTACCCCTGGACCGGCGGACCCCACATCCAGCCCGGGACCACGGTGTTGACGCGGATCCGGTACGGCCCGAGTTCGCGGGCCAGCGAGTACATCGCGGACGTCAGCGCGCCCTTGGACGCCGCGTAGGCCGCCTGCCGGACCTCGGAGGGCGCGGCCACCGCCGACTGCGTACCGATGAGGACCACGGAACCGCCGCGCTTCTTCAGCGCCGGCAGGCAGGCGCGCGTCATCCGCAGGGTGCCCAGCAGGTTGACGTCCAGCACGTCCCGCCAGGCGCCGAAGTCGGCGTCCTCCAGCCCGCCGAAGTGGCTGTCGTACGCCGCCACGTGCACGACCGCGTCGATCCCGCCGAACCTGGCGACGGCGAGCGCGGCCAGCGCCTCGCACCGCCCCTCGTCGGTGATGTCGGTGGCGAGGTGCGCGCTGCGCCGCCCCTCGGGGTCGATCCGGCCGGCGCACGCGGCCAGGTTCGCCTCGGTGCGGGCGCCCAGCACCACGTTGCCCCCGTCCCGCAGGACGGCCGCGGCGACCTGGTGGCCCAGGCCCGGGCCGACACCGGACACGATCACGGTCCTGTCGCGCAGCGTCATCCGGTGCCTCCCCGGCTCTGGTGGCTCATCTGACGAACCGTCAGAGTAGGGCGCATGAGCGACGACGACAACGGCGACGACACCGGCGAGGACTACGCGCGGCTGGCCGCCGTGGGCCCCTACGGGGTGCGCCCCGGCCACGCCCTGATCACCATGGTCGAGCCGCACCCCGGCCACGAACACGCCTACAACCGCTGGTACGAGGACGACCACTTCTACGCGGGCGCCATGGCCATGCCGTGGATCTACGCGGGACGCCGCTGGGTCGCCACCCGCGAGCTGCAACTCCTGCGCACCCCCGAGAAGTCCGCCGTCGCGGTGCCGGTGACCGCGGGCTGCTACCTCTCCACGTACTGGATCACCGAGGGCCGCTACGACGACCACATGAGGTGGACCGTCGCCATCAACAAGCGCCTCAACCGCGACGGGCGCGTCCACCAGGCCCGTACCCACGTCTTCACCGCGTTCCAGGACCACGCGGCCACCGTCTACCGCGACGGCGCCACCGGCCCCCGCGACCACCACGCGCTCGACCACCCCTACGCCGGCCTCGTCCTCCAGGTCATCGACACCGACGGCCCCGCCCCACGCGCCGAACTGCTGCACTGGCTCCGCACCGACCACCTGCCCCGGCGCCTCGCCGGCTCCCCGGCCGCGATGGTCGCCGTCTTCCGCCCCACGCCCCTCCCGGGCGACCGGATGACCTACGTCAAGCAGGTCGAGGGCGTCGACTCGCGCCTCACCCTCCTCTGGTTCCTCGACCAGGACCCCCGCGCCTGCTGGCACGACCACTTCACCACCCTGGGCGCCCCGCAAGCGGGCACCTGGGGCCGCACGGAGTTGGTCGCCCCCTTCATCCCCACGGTCCCGGGCACGGACCGGTACGTGGACGAGTTGCGTTAGCGCACGACCGAGCCCCCTCGGCCGGGACGGCGGACCAGTCGAGAGGGCTCATCGGTGACGCGGGGAGGGACAGGCTCAAAGAGTTCCCGAGCTCACTTCGCGCACGAACGCGTTCCACGACTCGGGGACGAAGGTGATCGACGGACCGGCGGGGGCCTTCGAGTCCCGGACCGCGATCGACGCGACGACGGGGGACTTCACTTCGACGCACGCGCCGTTCCCGCCGGAGTACGAGGACTTGGTCCAGTTCTCCGTGGCGCCCTGAATGATTGCCATCTTTTCCGCTCCGGTTCTCGACTGTGACAGCAGTGACTCACACCGGCCTGACCTGCAGGCTGGCGTGATCGACGCTACTGGTCCGGATCTGCGCGCGGGACGGGCGTTCACTCGACCGGATGGCATATTCCATGCGGGTCTTCCGCTGGAAGCCGGTCGGGGTGTACCGTACCGGCTTCTTCCCCGGCGGGCTGGGTCAATCCCCTCGAACCGGGCGGAGATCGACGGATGAGCAAGCATCCCCATAAAGCCGCCTTCGCGGCGTCAGGAGCCCCACGACAATCGTGGCCTCACGGCACCCGTGGCCTCACGCAGTCGCGTCCGTATAGCTCTTGATCACCCCGCCGATGAACTGCCGCGTCTGCTCCACGTTCAACGCCTGGGCGCGCAGGTGCTCGTACATCACGCTGTACCGCTGCACGTCGTTCGCCTTCTCCAGGTACAGGTCGCTGGTGACACCCTCGATGTAGACGACCGACGAGTCGGACGCGTCCGGGAACTCCAGGATCGCGTAGTGGCCGCTGATGCCCGGGTGCGCGCCCATGCTGAACGGCAGGACCTGCACGGTGACGTGCGGCAGGTGGGACTGCTCGACCAGGTGCTCCAGCTGCTCGATCATCAACTGCCGGTCGCCGACCTCCCGGCGCAGCGCCGACTCGTCGATCACCGCCCACAGGCGCAGTGGCGTTTCCGCGTCCCTGATGCGTTCCTGGCGGCGCGCCCGGACGTTGACCCGCTTGTCGATGTCGGCCGGCGTCGACTCCGGCAGGGCGCCGGTGATCAGCGCCTCGGCGTACTGCCGGGTCTGCAGCAACCCGGGCACCACCTGCGGCTCGTACACCCGCAGCGAGGCCGCGTCCGTCTCCAGGCCGATGTAGACGCTGTACGGGATGTCGCCGAACGCGTGCCACCAGCCCTGCTGGCGCGAGTCCTTGGCCATCTGCATCAGCGAATCGACGATACGGTGGTCCTCGACCTCGTACACCCCGCACAAGTCGCGTACGTCACGCTGGCTGATGGAGCGGCGGCCGTTCTCGAGGCGGCTGATCTTCGACTGCGAGACGAGCAGTCGCTCCGCCACCTCCTCCGCCGTCATGCCCTTGAGCTCACGCAGCCGGCGCAGCTCCTGGCCCAATCTGCGTCGCCTGACGGTGGGGTTGACGTTGGACGGCACGGGAAACTGCACCTCCGGCTGTTTGGCTGCGGTAGCTGGCGTAGCTCTGCGTATCTACTGCTCAGCAGACTGCCACCAATGGGCTTTGCGCGCTGGAAAATGGCCACACGCGCCCCTCTGCGTACGCACGTGCGGACACGTGCGCGGGCACGCGCGAGCGCGCGGGGCGGCTGTCGTGACCGCCCCGCGCGCTCGTGGGGTGTGCGCCTGGTGCTCGTTCCCGCCTTGCCGGTGGTGCGGTGTCGCCCGTCCCGGTGTCGCTCGTGTCCGTGGTGCTGCTCAGTGCGCCACGACGCGGGCCATCGATCCGCTCCGTGACTGCGGCTGCATCGGCATGGCCGTGCGACCACCGCCTCCGGCGCCCGAGCCGCGGCGTGGCTGTGCGCCCACGCCGTTCTGGACGTCCATCACGGCGTGCGCCACGAGACCGCCCATCGGGTCGTGCCTGATCAGGTCCCGGAGCCGGGAGCGCGAGGAACGCCCCTCGTTGCCGGGGTAGAGGTGCTTGCCGAGACCGACCGCGTGGGCCAGCGCGGCGAGCGCCGCGGTCCGCGGGTCCGGCGGTACACCGGTGCGGATCGCACTGTCCAGCCGGGCTCTGATCTCCCGGCTGATCGCCGTCTCCGTCGCCTGGTAGCGCGTCGTCGGCAGCACCCCGCACATCTGGCCCTCGACGGCATGCACCATGCCGCACCGTTCCAGATGCGAGAGATACGTCTGGCGCAGCCCCAGCCGGGGCCCGCCGATCCAGTGGACGGCCCGCACCGGGCTGCCGCGCCTGCGCAACAGCTCGAGAGCGGAGTCCAGTGTCGGATCTCCGGTCGGCCGTGGCATCACCACGGCGATACGATCCCCGTCAGGGGCTATCCGTCCTGCCAGAGCCAGCTCCACTAGCTGTGCTCCGGCCAGGCCGAGGTCGAGCGACTGCGGCTGCGCTGTGGTACCCGTGGCCGGGTCCAGAGCGAGCAGCAGAAGCTCCTCCGGAAGTGTTCTGCGGCTCCTGCCCATCCATGCCTCCCCGCGTGGATGAATGACAGGGTGACCCCTCTCACATTGGTCTGTCGAGAGCGCCTGGGTGCTTCGTATGGGAACCGGCAGGTATGTCGTTCTCGTCTAGCACGGGAGCCAAGCGCTCACACAGGACACTGGTACACGGTTCGGGCAACGCGTTGATTGCAGGAGGCACGGTGGCGGGCGAGTCCCCCGAGAAGTCGGAGCAGCAGAAGTCGCCGGGGGAGACGGCTTCGGACGAACGCGATCCCAGGCTGGCCGTGCGCGGTGACAAGGTGTCGCCGGACGGGGACGCAGAGCGCTTGGTCGACCAGCCGACGGCGGTGTTCAAGGCGGTTCCGAGCGCCGCGGACGGCCCGGAGGACGGTGACCGGAAGGGTGCCTCCTCGGACGGTGCCGCGTCGGAGGAGGCCTCCGCGGAGGGTGCCTCCTCGGAGGACGGTGATCCGGACGACGGTGACCTGAAGGACGCCGGCTCCGGGGAAGCGGTTCCGGCGGGCGGCGGCGCCGACCGTGACGGTGACGCCCGGCTGCGGGACGCCGTGGCGGCGTGGGTGACGAAGGCCGAGGCCCCGGGCGGAAACGACCCTGCTGCCTCCGGTACGGACGCGGAGGCGGACGAGGAGCCCGCTGAAAAGCCCGCCGAGGAGCCCGCCGAGGCGGCCGAGTCCTCCGCCGCCGAGTCGACGCCCGACGCCGACGCCGACGCCGACGCCGAGCCCAGCGACTCCGGCGACAAGGGCGAGCCCGAGAGCGAGAGCGCGCCCGAGAGCGAGTCCGAGAGCGCGGCCGACGAGGAGCGGCAGCCGCCCGTCGACCAGCCGACCGCCGTGTTCAAGGCCGTCCAGCGCAAGCCCGTCGACCAGCCGACGGCCATGCTGAAGGCGGTCACGCCCGCGGCGGGAAGCGCCGCCGGTGCCGCCGCCGAGGAGGAGTCGCCCGCCGAGCGGACGAGCAAGTTCGTACCGCTGCGCGCGGATGACGTGCGCCCCGGCGGGAAGCAGGCCGGGCCCAAGCCGCCGCCGCGCCCCGAGTCCGCCGCCGCGCAGCAGGCCGCCGAGTCCGCGGCCCGTCCTGGGACGGCACCGAAGGCGGCACCGAAGACGACACCGAAGGCCGCGCCGGAGACGCCCGCCTCCCTCACCGAGCCCGAGCGGACCAAGCAGCAGCCCCTGCCGCCCCGGCCGCCGCTCGACATGCTCGCCGAGCTGACGAACACGCCGCCCCCGCCGGAGACCCCGGTGCGGACGGTCGTCCGGCGCATCAAGATCTGGACCCCGCTCGCCCTTCTCCTGGTGATCATCTTTGCGATCGTGCAGTTCGTACGACCGCTGCCCGCGCCCTCCCTCACGATGACGGCGACCCCGTCCTACACGTTCAAGGGCGGCAAGCCGTCCCTGCCGTGGCCGGGCGAGGGACAGGGCTACATGTCGGCGACCGGTCTCGGTCACGTCGACTCGTTCGGCGAGCAGAAGGCCGTGCCCATCGGATCCGTCGCCAAGGCGATGACGGCGTACGTGATCCTCAAGGAGCACCCCCTGAAGAAGGGGACCAAGGGTCCGATGATCGAGATCGACGCGCTGGCCGAGAAGGAGGGCGGCTACGACGCGCAGAACGAGTCGACGCTGAACACCGTCAAGGCCGGCGACAAGATCTCGGAGTACGACGCGCTCGCCGCCATCATGATCCCCTCCGCCAACAACATCGCCCGGCTGCTCGCGCGCTGGGACGCCGGTTCTGAGAAGGCGTTCGTCGAGAAGATGAACGCCACCGCCAAGGAACTCGGCATGAAGAACACCACCTACACCGACCCCTCGGGCCTCAACCACACCACGGTCAGCTCGGCCGAGGACCAGGTGAAGCTGGGCGAGAAGCTGGTGGAGATCCCCGCGCTGGTGGAGATCACCGCGATGCCCTGGTGGACCGACCCGTCGGGCAAGAAGTGGCGCAACTACAACGACCTCGTCCCGTACGACGGCGCGCTGGGCATCAAGACCGGCAGCACCACCAAGGCGGGCGGCAACCTGCTCTTCGCCGCGCACAAGAAGGTCGGGGACACCGACCAGCTGATCGTCGGCGCCGTCCTGGCCCAGTACAAGACGCCCATCCTGGGCAGCGCGATCGCCGCCAGCAAGGAGGCGATGATCGCCACGCAGGAGCTGCTGGAGAGCCAGACGGTCGTCAAGAAGGGCGATGTCGTCGGCCATGTCGACGACGGCCTCGGCGGTACGACCCCGGTGGTCGCGACCAAGGACGTGCAGGTCGTGGGCTGGTCGGGCCTGACGGTCAAGCTGGAGCTGGGCAACGGTGGCCGCGCGCTGCCGCACTCGGCGCCCGCCGGCACGCGGGTCGGCTTCCTGACCGTGGGCGAGGGCGCCAGCCAGGTCCGGGTGCCGGTGGCCCTGCAGAGCGCCCTGGCCGAACCCGGCCTCGGTGACAAGCTCGCACGTATCGGCTGAAACCCCTCTGGGCGCCCCGGATTTCCGGGGCGCCCCCGTGTTAGCGTCCGGACACGTTCAGGCAACGGATGGCGCCGGGACGGCGTCTTCGCAGACAGCACGTGGCAGGGCGTGGGGGACGACGCAGAGGACAGAGAGCCGCAGTGACCACCACTGAGCCGACCAGCGCTGAGCCGACCCGGGAGGAACGCGCCCCGACTTCCCGGGCGCGAATAAGGCCACCGGCAGCGGCGCCCGAGGCGTCCGCGGGACTCGATGCACCCCAGGCGTCCGGGACGCACGGGAGCCCGAGCGCGCCCGTGGTGCCCGCGTCCCCGGGTGACCCGGCCACCCCCGGCGACTCCGAAGCGCCCCGCGAGGCACCCCGCCCAGCGCCCCGCACGGCATCCCGCGGGGGGTTCCTCCGGCACCCGGTCACGCTGGCGACGGGGCTCGCCGCGCTGACCCACATCGTGTGGTTCTTCGCCTTCGCGAACAGTGGCGGTGACCTCGCCGCGCAGGACGCGTGGGCCGAGTTCGTGGGACGGCACCCCGACTCCGCGTACAACCTCGCCTGGTACGGCGGGATGCACCCGGTGTCGTACAGCGTCGTGTCGCCGTACCTGATGTCGCTGCTCGGCGTGCGTACGACGATGATGATCGCCGGTACGGCGTCGGCGGCGCTGACCGCGCTGATCCTGGTGCGGGTGCGGGCCGTGCGCAATCCGCTGGCGTGCTCACTGGCCGGGGTGTTCGCGTTCCTGTGCAACGCGCTGTCCGGCCGCGTCACCTTCGGCCTCGGCATGACGTTCGCGCTGGGCGCGGTCGCGGCGGTGTTCTGCTGGCCGTACCGGTGGCGGACGAAGCGGTGGGCGAAGGCCGCCGTCGCGGCGCCGCTCGCCGGGCTGGCGACCGCCGCGAGCCCGGTCGCGGGGCTCTTCCTCGGGGTCGCGGCGGCGGCGCTGTTCCTCAACAAGCGTCGCCCCGGCGCGTACGCGCTCGGCCTCGCGCCGGTCGCCGTCGTGGCGCTGTCGTCGTGGCTGTTCCCCTTCTCCGGTACGCAGCCGATGTCGTTCGGTTCGACGATGCTGCCGTTCGCGTTCGGGGTCCTCGTCCTCGTCCTCGTGCCGGAGGACTGGCGGACGGTCCGTACCGGCGCGGCCGTCTACGCGCTGGGCACGCTCCTCACCTGGCTGATCGACTCGCAGATCGGGTCGAACGTCTCGCGGCTGCCGATGCTGTTCGCCGGGGTCGTGCTGCTGGCCGCGCTGCCGTACACGGCCCGCCGCACCCGCAGGTGGTACGCGCTTGTCCTCGCCTTCACCGTCCTGAACGTGTGGATCGGCTTCAAGAGCGTCGACGACATCGTCCGCACCGCGCCCGACGCGTCGTGGGCGCGGGAGGCCGCGCCGCTGATCAACCAGTTGCAGCAGCTCGGCGCCGAGAAGGCGCGCGTCGAGGTGGTCCCGGCGCGCAGCCACCGGGAGGCGTCGGCGCTGGCCCCGTACATCAACCTGGCCCGCGGCTGGAACCGTCAGGCGGACATGGAGCGCAACCCCGTCTTCTACGACGACACGCTCAACTCCGCCACCTACCGCGACTGGCTGCACCGCTGGGCCGTCCACTACGTGGTGCTGCCCAAGGGCGATCCGGACACCGGCGCCGAGCAGGAGGCGGAGCTGGTCAAGGACGGCCAGCCGTACCTGCGGCCGGTGTGGTCGGACGCCAACTGGCGGCTGTTCGCGGTCGAGGACCCGACCCCGCTGGCCGATCCGCCGGCGACGGTGGACCGGGCGGGCGCCGGCGAGGTGACGATCCGGGTGCGGACGGCGGGCCGGGTGCTGATCCGCGTGCCGTACTCGCCGTGGCTGGCCCTGCTCGACGAGGAGGGCAAGAAGGTGGAGCCGCCGCAGGAGACGAAGGCCTCCCAGGAGCGCGAGGCGGACCCCAAGGTCTTCCTCAACGCGCACGGTTGCCTGCTGAAGGCGGAGGAGGACGGGGAGGGCGACGAGTGGACGGAGCTGCTCGCGCCGAAGCCGGGGGTGTACCGGCTGGCCGCCCCGTACAAGATCTTCCCGCGCGGTACGCCCTGCCCGGAGGAACTGCGCTGACCTCGTGCCGGCCCTCACGGTTACCGCGAGTCGCGCTGCATAGTGGTCGCGCATGGCGAGAGTGCGAACTGTGCTGGGAGTCGGAGTCGTCGTGGCCGCGGGCTGCCTGATCGCGACGGTGGCCCTGCTGGGCGGTGAGGCCCGCCCGGGCACCGACCCGGACGGCGACCGGCTGCCCGCGGGAAGCCTGCCCTCCCGCCTGGCCCCGTCGCGCCCGCCCGTCTACACGGCCTGGGCGGGCCCGGGGTGCGCGACCCGCACGACCTACCGGGAGGGCGGCCGTTTCGAGAACGGCGACGCTGCCTGGTACACGGTGGCGTCGGGCGGTTTCCGCGGTGAGGGCTGCGACGGCAGGTTCACCGCCCTGCCCATGTCCGGCAGCCCCGACCGGGACGGTACGGGCACCGCCACCTGGACCTGGCCGGTCGGCCGGGACTACACGAAGTGCGCGCTCGCGGTGTACGTCCCGAAGGGCCCGCGCGACATCGATGTCGCGGGCAACCCGACCATCTACCGGGTACTCGCCGACGCGGCCGACCCGAAGTCCACGTACGCCGTCTTCGGCGTCCGCCAGCCCGTGCACCGCGGCACCCTGGTCCAGGTCGGCAGCTACGCGGTCAAGTCCCCCGTCTTCACGGTCCACCTCACCGACCGCGGCCGCGACTGGGGCGCCGGCTCCCTCACCGGCGCCCACCACGCGGCGGCCCAACTGCGGCTGACGTGCAAGGAGTGACGGCACGGGCCCCCGGCCCCAGGGGCGGGCCCCAGGGCGGCGTTCCGCGCGGGCCCCCGGCGCGGCGACGTTCGCACGGTCGTCAATGCCGGTTCGACCGTCGTCGCACGGTGAAGAGGCAGGCGAGCATGCCCAGGGCCCAGGCGATCAGGAGAGCGCCCCACAACGGCATGGTCACCATGGGAACGAGAAGGCGGATCTCGACACTCGCACGGTTCTCGAAGATGAAGACCAGGGCGATCGCGGTGATCAGGACGAACGGTAGGAGCCGGCGGACAGCGGGGCGGGAGAAGAACGACGACTTGTGCGCCTTGTCTGTGCTTGTCCGAGTCATGAGGTGTCCCTCCATCCAATCGGCCCCCACGTCCAGCGTTCCCTCGGCGCACGGGTCGCGCCACTGAACGGACCCGGCCCGCCGGGCGGCTCACCTGCCTCGCCGCCCCCGGCCGGACCGGGCTCCTCCCGGCGGGGAGACGGACGGCCGAACGCCAGCCGGGCCACACGCGGCCAGTCGGCCGCCGCCCCGCGGGACCTCGACGCACCGGGGCGGTGGCGCGGCACGCGGACCCGGAGGGCTCCGGGCGCGATGCGGCATACGACGGGGCAGGGCAGGACGACGTGCTCGCCGTCGATGCCGACCGGCATGGTGGTGGTGTCGGTCTCGACGGCGACCTCGTCGGCGCTGAGCCGGACGAGGCCCCCGGAGCGCGGCCGGCTCGCCAGGCGCGCCGCCTCGGCGGTGCTGCCGACCCGGACGCACGCCACTCCCAGGAGGCCGGTGTCCAGGCGCTCCCTGCGTCCCGGGTGCGACACGTCGACGACTCTTCCGTAGGGGTTGTTGCTGACGAGCAGCGCCTGGAGACCGTCGAGTCGCCGCCCGTCGGCCGTCATCCGCAACGCGGGTGCGTTCTCGCCGGTGAGCAGCCCGGGGAGGGTCTGCCAGACCGTACGGGCTTTCGCGTCCCGGTAGGCGGGGTCGTCGACGACGGACGCGTACGTGCCGAACGAGGCGTTGTTGACGAAGACGCGGTCCGCGGCGTAGCCGAGGTCGACGCGGATCTCCACGCCCCCGGTCAGGGCTTCCAGCGCCGCCACCGGATCCTCCCGGTCGAGCCCGAGGTCGAGGGCGAAGTGGTTGCGGGTGCCGGCCGGGATCACCGCGAACGGCACGTCGTGCTGTGCGGCTACATCGGCGACCAGGGCCTGGGTGCCGTCGCCGCCCGCGACCGCGAGCAGGTCGGCTCCGTCGGAGACGGCCCGCCGGGCCAGGGCGGTGACGTCCTGGCCGGGTTCGAGCACGTGCACACGGCACCCCGCGGCCCGTGCCTTTTCCACCAGGTGGAACCGGTCCACCTTGCCGCCGCCGGACCTGCGGTTCATGAGCACCCAGGGCCGGCGGGGCGCCGCGGCGGCCTGCCCGGAGGTGGTGGGAGCAGGGGCCAGGGCCGAGCGTGCCGTGATGACGGCCAGGACGAGGAGGCCCAGCGACAGCAGGGCGGGGCCCAGCAGGTCGGCCGTGGCGTACAGCGCGAGGACGGTGAGCGGTGCGGCCACCGCGAGAACCGTGCCGGCGATGCGGACGGGACCGGTGTGCGCCAGGGCCCACCACACGCCGACGGCCGCGACCGCCAGCCCCGCGACGCCGACCAGCACCCACAGCACGCTGCGCAGACCGGCGGCGATGAGCGGCGCCAGGACGCCGCCCAGCAGGAGCAGCACGGCGACGCGGGCGTACGCGGCACCGCGGTCGCCCCGGACACCCGCCTCCGGTGCTCCGTTCGGCCTGCGGTGTCGTGACCCCACCTGTCGACCCCTGTGTCTGCCGTCGTTTCAGCGGGCGGAGGTACCGCTGCCGTGCGTGCCCCCGTGTTCCGCCGCACCGTGGCCGGCCAGGACCAGTTCCTTCGCCTTGCGGAACTCCTCGTCCGTGATGGCGCCCCGGTCCCGGATCTCCGAGAGCCGCGCCAGCTCGTCGACGCTGCTGGACCCGTCGCCGCCCGCGGTCTTCCGGATGTAGGCGTTGAACTCCTCCTGCTGCGCACGGGCCTGCGCGATCTCCCGGCGGCCCATGTTCTTGCCGCGGGCGATCACGTAGACGAAGACGCCCAGGAAGGGCAGGAGGATGCAGAACACCAGCCAGCCGGTCTTCGCCCAGCCGCTCAGTTCGTCGTCCCTGAAGATGTCGGAGACGATCCGGAAGAGCAGGACGAACCACATGATCCAGAGGAAGACCATCAGCATGGTCCAGAAGGCCCCCAAGAGCGGGAAGTCGTACGCGAGATAGGTCTGCGCGCTCATGTCCGTCCTCCGTTCCGGGCGTGGCCCGGCGTCGTTCCGTACCGCTTCAGAGTGGTCACGCGACCGGCCGTGTGACATCACCCGGCACGGGTGACCGGGGCGCCGGGCCGGTCGCGGTCGCGTTCAGGCCCGGGCCGGTCGCGTTCAGGGCCCGGGTCGGGGGGGTTCAGGGCCCGGCCGTGGGTGAGCCCGGGTTCTGGGTGGATGGCGTTCAGGGCCCGGCCGTGGGTGAGCCCGGGTTCCGGGGGCGGGCCTCGCGGAGTGCGGACCGCCAGCCCAGGGCGACCACGGCCTCGGCCAGGCCGAGCAGGATGAGCCAGAGGCCGAGCAGCCGGGTCAGGGCGCGGGCCGATTCGGTGGGCAGCGCGAGGACCACGATCCCCGCGATGACGGCGAGCACAGCCATGCCCATGACGAGGCCGCGGTGGGGCAGGTTCTCGGTGATGAGGGCCGTGAAGAGGGTGAGGATGCCGGACGCCAGCCAGACCAGGCCGACGATCAGCGACAGCGCGGCGATCGTCTGCAGCGGGTTGCGCAGGCACAGGACTCCCGCCAGCACGCACAGCACGGCCAGCAGCAGTCCGGGCAGCCGTTCGTGTCCCTCGCGGGCGAAGACGGCCACGAACCGGAACACGCCGGTCAGCAGCAGGTACAGGCCGACGAGGACGGCCAGGACGTGCAGCGTCGCCTCCGGCCAGACCAGGACCAGGACGCCGGGCACCAGCGTGGTGACGGCCGATCCCAGGAGCCAGGTCCAGGAACGTCCGAGTCTGGCGAGCGTGTACGCGGGGTCGCCCACCGCGGCGGGGGCCGCCCTGCCGGACGGGTCTCCTTGGCCGGCGGGTGCCGGATCACGCGGCACGGTCATGGCGCCTCCCTGGGATCGGCCGGTCGCCGCCGGGCCGTCCTGCCGGGACGGCACGGGGAGTACATGCACGGGGAGTACATGTACGTGTCCGTTCCAGCGTCGGGGCCCGCACCGGCGGCCGGGGTCACCCGTCGCGGGTGATATCGCCGCGCCCGCGGGGCGGTGGGGCGGCGCGGCCCGTGACCCCGTCGGCCGCCACCCCGTCGGCCGCCACCCCGTCGGCCGCCACCCCGTCGGCCGGTGTCACGCGGCCGATGTCACGCGGCCGATGTCACCGGCTGACGTCACTGGCGTCACTGGCGTCACTGGCGTCACTGGCGTCACTCCGGAACCTGCCGCATCTCCATGACGCGCAGCCCCAGCGACTGGCAGCGGGTGAGCAGCCCGTACAAGTGAGCTTCGTCGATCACTGTGCCGAACAGGACGGTCTGGCCGGACATGGCCACGTGTTCCAGCTCCGGGAACGCGTTGGCCAGGGTCTCCGACAGGTGTCCCTCGACTCTGATCTCGTAGCGCACGAGCGGTCCTTCCACCACGCCGGACAGGCTCGGTGCACCGTCCGGGACACGGGCGCGGGCGGTGCTGTCTCTGCTCCGAGTGTCTCGCTCGCCGCCCTGCGGCGGCCTCACCCGGTACAGGTGACTCCGACCGCAACGCTGACCGGGCAGGTGCGTCAGTGCGTCAGTGCGTGAGTGCGATCTTGACGAGGACGATCACCAGGCCGAGCAGCACGTTCACCGACGCGGTGGTGACCATCAGCCGTCGTGAGGCGCCCGCGCGATGCGCCGCGGCGACGGACCAGCCCACCTGTCCCGCGACGGCGACGGACAGCGCCAGCCACAGGGAGCCCGGGACGTCCAGCCCCAGCACGGGACTGACGGCGATGGCCACGGCCGGCGGTACGGCGGCCTTGACGATCGGCCACTCGTCACGGCACACGCGCAGGATCACCCGCCGGTCCGGGGGGCGCCGGGCCAGGCGTGCGCCGAACAACTCGGCGTGCACGTGGGCGACCCAGAACACCAGGCTCGTCAGCAACAGCAGCAGGATCAGTTCGGCACGGGGGAAGGCCCCCAGGGAGCCGGCGCCGATGATCACGGAGGCGGCGAGCATGGAGCCGTAGACGCCGCCGGTGTAGTCCGCGTGCGCCCGGTGTTCGGCCCGGCGCGCACGCCGGTCCGTGGCCTGCCCGGCCCCGCTCGTGTCTCCGGCCACCGGGGCCTCCTTCCCCGCTCAGCCCGCCGACCCGGTCGGTCCGGTCGGTCCGGTCGGTCCGGCCGTCCCCGCCGGGCCCGGGCCGGAGCCGGGTGCGCCGGGTGCGGGCGGGCGGCCCTGCCGGGCGGTCGGAAGATGTGTGGTGACCAGGAAGCTGGCGAGCGCCACGCCTCCCGTGGCGAGGATCGCCGCCTTCAGCCCGTCCAGCTGGGCGGACGCGTAGGAGTCGGTGACGGCGTCGACCTCGGACGGTGGCAGTCCGGCCCGTTCGGCCGCGGAACGCACCTGATCGGTGGAGACGAACGTGATGCCCGCCTCCAGACGGACCCCGACCTGCTCACGGGCCGCCGGGGACAGCCGCGGGTCGTCCGCGACCTGGGTGGTGAACGCATGGGCCAGGGAGCCGATCAGGATCGACCCGATGAGGGCGGTGCCCAGAGCCGAGCCCAGGTTCTGCGACGTGAACTGGAGCCCGCCGGCCTCGCTGCGCTCGTCCTCGCCGACGCCGGACTGGACGATGTTGCCGAGCTGCGAGGCGAGGAGGCCCACGCCCACGCCCAGCACGGCCATCGCCCCGGCGAACTGCGCGTCGTCGATGACCGGGTCGATGGTGGCGAGCAGCCACACGACGGAGCCCGCGAGGATCACCAGGGCGCACCGCACCACCCGGCGCGGCCCCACCTTCCGCCCCAGCGCGGACCCGCACAGCGAGGTGACCAGCATGGTGACGGACACGGGCAGCAGGCGCAGCCCGGTCTGGAAGGCGTCGAAGCCCTGGACCACCTGGAGATACAACGGGATGGCGAAGAACAGGCCCAGCAGGATGAGGTTCTGGCTCAGGAGCGTGGTCAGACCGGCCCGCAGCACGGGCCTGCTCAGGAGAGCCAGGTGTACGAGCGGGGCCGCGCCCCGCCCCTCCCGCCGCCGTTCCCAGAACCGGAAGACGGCCAGCACGGCCAGCCCGGCGCCCACGACGAACAGGGTGGGAGAGAAGCCGAGGACGGTGAAGGGCGGGTTGCGGGGCTCCACCCAGCCCCAGGTGCTGCTCTGCAGCACTCCGAGCACTCCGAGCCCCAGCCCGGCGGCGGAGAGCACCGCGCCCACTCCGTCCATCCGGGGCCGGGGTCCGGCCGGGGCGGGCGTCGCGATCACCCGCCGGCACAGCAACACGACCACCACGACCAGGACCTCGCCCGCGAAGACCAGCCGCCAGGTGAGGTACGTGGTCATCCAGCCGCCGAGCAGCGGACCGACCGCGATGCCCGCTCCGGCGAGGCCGCCGATGACCGCGTAGGCGACGGCGCGGTCGCGTCCGCGGTACGACTCGGCGACCAGGGCGGCCATGGCCGGCAGCACCATGGCCGCCCCCAGCCCCTCGATGACGGACCAGCCCAGCGTGAGCACCCACAGCGTGGGCGCCACCGCGGTCAGCGCCGACCCGACACCGTAGACGGCCAGTCCTGTGAGGAACATGCGCCGCCGCCCCAGGATGTCGCCCAGCCTGCCGCCGATGAGCATGAAGGCGGCCATGACCAGGGCGTACAAGGTGATGACGGCCTGGATGGCGGTGACCTCCGTGTCGAAGTCCTCGACCAACTGGCTGATCGACACGTTCATGACGGAGGTGTCCAGAACCATCAGGAACTGGGCCGCACCGAGGACTCCCAACGCCCGCCAGCGCTTCACGTCGTCACTCCTCGCCAGGTCGGCCGGTACGCCGGGGCACCGACGCCGCGGCCGCGAAGGCCCCGCACCGCGCCGCTCCCGTCACACGTTCCGGGGTACGTTCCCCCCATAGGACCCGAACGCGGCGCCGTCCGCCTCACCCTCCGCGGGGGAGCGCCCCCTTCCGTGGATGTCAAAGACCCCGGACCGTGGTCGGTCCGGGGTCTTGTCGCTGGTGCCCTCGGCAGGATTCGAACCTGCGACACCCGCTTCAGGAGTTCGATCAAGGGTGCCGCGCCATACGCACACCAGGACGTCCAACCGCCGTGTTGGGTCGCTCGCGGATGCGGCTGTGCGCCCTCGTTGATGTCAGCCGTCGATGTCAGGACCGCAAGAGCTGAGAGGCGGACAGAGTTACAGCGGCGGGTCCTATGAGCCGTCCCTCCTCTTCGTCTAGACGGGCCGACCGGGGACAGTGCCACAGTCGGCGACAGGTCCTCGCGCCACCATCTTCCCGACTGGAGAGTGGAAGGCCGCTGGCCCTCGTCTGCCCGGTAGGAGCTATCTCCGGTCTCTGTCTCGGTAGTCGACTTTGAACGCGTACTGCGGGCGTTCGGTTCGTTCGAACTGGCCAGAAACCCCAGTGCCGCCACGTACGTGGGCGTAGCCTGACCTCCAATCAGGCGCACGTTCAAGGGGGAACAATGCCGGATCCGCTCTCTGCAGGTGTCGTCAGTGCCGTGGGATCCGCTGCCGGTCGGGCAGTGGCGCCCCTGTTGGCAGGAGGGGTCAGGGGCATGCGTGAACGACGCGCTATTGCGAAGCGCGCCGAAACCGTGACCTTCGACGGCGCCGCAAATGTAGATCAAGCGCTGCGAAATCTCTCCGCCTACGACAGAGACCGAATGCTCGAGTTCACAACTACTGCGGAATTCGAGAATATCTGCTACCAGGTGGCAATCGCAGCGTGTGTCTCGACAGACCCTAGCCCCCATTTGTCCAAGCTGCGGGACACTCTTCGCTTGCAGATGCGCCGGTATGCCGGGGTGCCGGATACCGACCTCGAAACAGTTACTGACGCCCTCTTCCATGAAATCCGGGCTATTGCATGGAGGGAGGTGACGCGGCATCAAAAGGAAGGCGGCGTAAAGAAGCGAGCATACACGCCTGAAATTATCGCCTCGTATGTTGCAGCAGCAGCAAGGAATGCTGACTTGCACACACAGCTACTCGACATGAGGAACATCGACGAGTTCAGTCGTCAGCTTTCTCGTCAATGCGCGCTGGTTCATGGTCGAATTCGACCTGCACAGACAGAGTCAGGCGCTCGCGTCCCGTTCGAGGATCTATTCGTCGAGCCTAGTCTGCTGCGCGGACTCGATCGAGAGCCCCTGCGGTCGGGCGGACTAGCAGTTCGCGACGCTGTAACTCAGGCTCATCGAGTAGTAATTCTGGGGGATCCAGGAGGCGGGAAAACGACGCTTGCTTTGAAGCTGACGCTAGACGTTGCTAGTGGCAGGGGTACGGTTTCAGCTCCGCAAACCCCCTTGCGCGTGGTTCTTCACGATTACGCGAACCGTTTTCGTGACGCAAAGGAATCGATTGTACAATTTCTGGAGAAGCAGTGCGCTGCCTTGTACTCCACCAAGGCGCCGACCGGATGCATTGAGTATCTCCTTCTCAACGGTCGAGCTGTAGTAATTTTCGATGGCCTTGACGAGTTGACCGACACGAGCCTCCGCACCCAGATTGTCGATGCAGTAGAGGCATTTGCGCACGCTTATCCCACTACTCCAATTCTTGTGACCTCACGCCGTGTCGGATATGAGATGGCGCCTCTTGACGACCACCTTTTCCTCACCTACTTCCTATCGCCGTTCGACACCCAACAGCAACGGTCATACGTGAATAAGTGGTTTGGCCGCATGCGAGGGGACTCCCATGAATCCGGAGCCGACTTGGCACGCCGGTTTATGGTCGAGGCGCAGCACGCCTCCGATCTGATCTCAAACCCCCTGATGTTGGGATTGATGTGCGCTCTATACAGGGGAGAAGGGTACATTCCGCGAAACCGGCCGGATCTCTACCGAAGGTGTTCAGAGTTCCTGTTTGAAAGGTGGGATGCATCGCGGGGTATCTCAGTCGTAAAGCCGTTTGAGCGCGGCATCCAGTTCGCCATGTTCAGTTTGGCTCTGACGATGCTGCGAACTTCTGATGATTCCTCAGGGATGACGGAATGCGAACTGGTCCGTTTCACATCAGACTTCTTGCTTGAGGAGCGATACGAGGATCGGGACAGCGCAGATGCAGCGGCGCGTGCCTTTGTAGAGTACTGCCGAGGTCGCGCCTGGGTGCTTACGGACGTAGGAACCAATCCAGAAGGTGAGCGAATTTACTCGTTTACTCACCGCACATTTCTCGAGTATTTCTCCGCCAGGCAGTTGGTTCGAGATAACGGTGACGCGCCAGGCCTATATCGCGAATTGCGCGAGTGCCTAAAAAACGAGACGTGGGACGTAACCGCCCAGTTGGCTATTCAGTTCTTGGATGAAAGGCTGGGAAATGCCGCAAATGACTTTGTAGCCATGGCGCTAGCTGAGGCAAGAACGGTCAGGGAAGAGGGGCACCGAAATGCCCTGGTCACGTTTTGTGCGCGTATTCTCGAGTTCATTGCGCTTAAGCCTGCGGTGGTTCGAGAAATTGTTCGCCAGCTCCGCTCGCTGGATCTAAGTCAGGGAGCAAATATCGACATGGTCGTGGCTGCCTGGGCCGGACTCGGTATGTGCGCCACCGAAACTAGGCATGTTGTTTCGGATGAGCTACTCCGGTGCAGTGGGGATCTGGCTAGCTTTGACGAGATCAAGTGGGCAATTTCGATGCGCGAATGGTTGCCACGGTATGCGGTTCATGATGTGCGAGATTTCTGGGCACGCCAGGATAGGATGAATGCAGTCACGCTGCAAGATTCCTTGCGACGTATGGCGCCAGAGGATATTCGGGCGGCCGTTGTTTGTGTGCTACTCAGATTTGTTCCCATCCGGGAGGCTGTGACGTGGCATGGTACCGCCCTCTTCTTCTCGCCTGATTACAACGTAAATTGGACGCGCATGCATAGAAACTTGATCTTCGAAGTCGCGTATGTGCGAGATCGCTGGCTCGAGGCGGAGGTGGAGGAAATTGCCGGTGAAGTTATCGACTTCTTGCTCTCGCGTCCGACTCCTTGGACGGATGGCCGTCATGGTGCCCTGTTGTTTCCGGCTCACCTGTCCAACGGTAAGAATGTGACAGCATGTAGGGTCCTATTTTGGATTTACGGTGTGGAAGGTGAACATGCATCGCTTGCCGATGGCGATCTGCCACCCTTTCTTAAAGACCTTACTCGAGTTCGTTTCGGAGCCAGCCCAGTTGAGGTTCTCCACAAGTATGCTGATCTCGTAAGGCCTGAGCATTTCGATTTCTTTCTACGTTGGGCACAAGGTGATTTTTCCTTGGTGCGAGGCAGAACACGGGCTCAATGACGTCGTGATGTATCCAGCGACGCGTAACCAAGGTCGGTGGAGCGGGGCGCGGGACCCGGACCGGGGAGGTGGCTAAAGCCGCGGAGCCGACCGCCCCAGCCACAGCGGGTTTCTCCCACCATCAACCCGAGCTGCTAGGCGTGCGGCCGGCGGCCGGGCCGGAGCGGGGCGTAGACAGGAGCGTCGGCCCGGGCGACGGGCCGCGCGCGCCGCGCTGTGCGCGGCGGGTGCCTTGATGAAGTAAGGAAAGTTCTACCGCGCTGAGAGCAGGTGGCGTCCGTCGTGGCTCCGGACGTGTGGGCCATACCCGTCCAGGGCGTCCAGCAGCCGGACTGTGTAGACCTCGGACATCCGCTCGGTGATCTCTTCGGGCGTGAGCCAGTCGACTGCCAGCGACTCTGCCGACGTGCGTTCGGTGCCCCCGGAGGGCTTGCAGCGGAACACCAGCGCGACGCGCACAGCGGCGGCGATCCATTCGGAACCGAACCAGCGGAAGGCCGACTTGCAGATCTTCAAGGAGATACGCGAGCAGCGTGAGCGGGACCTCGCGGAGACGAAAAAGGGAACTGCGATCGCTGGTGCGGGCGTTCGCCGGGTACGTGTCGGCGCTGACGACGCAGATGCGCCAGCAGGGGATCAAGCCCCCGGCACCTCCTGACCGGGTGGAGGAGTACAACCGAACTGGAGTGTGGGCGCCACCCTGTCCGGCCTTCGGGCCTGGCAGGGGGCGCTTTCGCCATGCCTGGGCTCACACGAGAAGGGCCTTGCCCCATACCCTGACGGTGTCGAGCTGCACAGAGAGAGGCAAGGCCATGCCGTCTGTTGCTACCCCGGACCCATACGCCGACCCGCTGGTCTTCGGCCAGAGAATGCAGATCCTCCGCGAGCGCCGCGGCATGAGCCGCGTCGTCCTGGCCGGTTTGCTGGGCAGGTCCCCGGCATGGGTGAAACAGGTGGAGAAGGGCCAGATCCAGGCGCCCGGCGTCGACACCGTCCTCCGTATCGCCCAGGCGCTGCGTGTGCGTGCACTCTCCGACCTCACGGGATTGCCCGTGCACGTCGATCTGTTCGCCGGGCCGGGGCACCCGCGGCTCACTGCGGTGCGCGCTGCCGTGGACGCGCTGCCGCTGACGACTGACCGGCAGGCGCCGCCCGTTGAGCATCTGCGGGCCCGGCTCGCTCGGGCGTGGTCGGCCCGGCACTCCTCGCCGCACCACCGCGAGGTGGTGGGCTCCCTGCTGCCGGACCTGATCCGGGACGCACAGCTCGCCGTCCGGCAGGCGGAGCAGCCGGCGGACTGGCGCGCCGCTCAGGCCGCGCTGTCCGAGGTGTACTCGCTGGCCCAGTTCTTCGTCGCCTACCAGCCGGACGCCGCGCTGTTGTGGCGGGTCGCCGAACGGAGCATGGTCGCCGCGCAGCAAGCCGACGACCCGCACACCGTCGGCATCGCCGCCTGGCTCCTCGCCCAGGCGCACCGCGACTCCGGGCCGGCGCACTACGACCCTGCCGACGCCGTCACCCGCGAGGCGCTCGCCTACCTGACGCCGCTCCTGCCGGACGCCAGGGACGACGTGCTCGCCATCGCTGGGGCGCTTGAGTTCGAGGCCGGGTACACGGCGGCCCGCCGCGGGGAGACCGGTGCGGCGTGGCGTCACTGGGACGTCGCGCGGGAGATGGCCGACCGCCTGCCCGAGGCGTACTTCCACCCGGTGACGTCGTTCTCCCGGGCCATCATGGGCGCGCATGCGGTGACGGTGGCGGTGGAGCTGCACCAAGGCGGGGAGTCGGTGCGGCAGGCGGCGCGCGCGGATGCGGCGACGATCCCGTCGCGGCCGCGCCGGGCCCGGCACCGGATCGAGGAGGCGCGGGGGTTCCAGCTCGACGGGCAGCCGGACGTGGCGCTGGCGACGCTGGCGCAGGCGCACGAGGCGGCGCCGGAAACGATCCGCTACAACGGCTATGCCCGGTCGATCATCCTGGAGGAGAGCGAGTCGCGGGTGGCGGCGCGGCGCCAGCGGGCGTCGGACCTGGCGGTGAAGGTGGGCATGCTGGCCGCGTAGCGAGGGGTATGGATTCCTGCCCTCTGCCGTTTCAGGGCACCCATACCGTCGGTTGTGACACAGCTCACTGACTGACGGGATGCCTCGATGAAGTCGTGCATCTACTGCCCCGAACCGGGCGCTGACGTGTGCGTCCGGTCCGTGGCCACCAGTTCCGGCCCGGACCGGCCCGAGCTCGCGCACCGCGCGTGCGCCGAGGCTCGGGGCGTACCGGTCCTGTACGAGGTGCTGCCCGCTCCGGAGCCGGCGCAGTGACCGGCCCGGCGCCGGCCCGCGCGCAGTGTACGGACCTGTCCCCGGAATGCCGCATCGACGAGCACGGGCACTGCTCGGGCCCGCGGGTCGACGTCTGGCCGCTCGGCGGCCCGGCGCTCCGACCGGTATTCACGGTGACCTGCGTGTGCACCTGCCACCGCGGGGGCCGCTCATGACCGCCATGTCCGGTACGCGGTTCTGCATGCACTGCGACGAGCCGATCGGCGGCGTACCCGAGCGGGTGGAGGCGCCAGCCGGCGACAGCGGCGCCCGGCCAGATGGCTGGCGGCATCCCGAGTGCGGCCCCGCTCAGGCTCCGTACGTCCGCCGCTCGCCGTACAGCCAGTGAACTCCGCCTGCTGCTGCGAGCCGATGGCGGACCGCAGCAGCAGGCGGGCAGATCGCCCCGGCTGGCCGACGCCGCCCCCGTTGCGGCCAGCCGGGGCACGTGGCCCCTGCCCTGCCCGTGGCCCAGGAAGCGCCCGGCGCACCGCCGACCGGGCGGGCCAGCCGTCTCCCTTGGGAGCGTCGCGGAGGGCAGGGGCTCGCCGTACAAGTTGGGCGAGGGAACGCCCGATCGCGTCGGCGATCAGGATGAGGGTGTCGAGTGTGGCGGACGACTGGCCCTGCTCGATGCGGACATAGTTGGGTCGCTCCATCTGGCGCGTCTTCGCGACCGCTTCCTGTGTGAGGTTGACCCACCGGCAGCAGCGGTGGGGCACTTCCGCCCGTGGCGCCAGCCTCCCTGCTGGACGACCACAGGACTACGAGAGGCACGTCTTAGGCGCGCGTGGGGAGACGGCCTGCCCTCTCGTGAGCAGCACTCTGCGTGTCCCGTGCAGATAGTCCACCCCCCGGACGGGGGGCATCCCGACCATGATCGGTGGGGATGTGGCATCTAAGTGGCAGTCGATCATGAAAGAGGCCCCCCGCTCGAACGGAGCGGGGGGCCGATAACGCTCTCACCTGCTGTGCAGGGTGTGCCCCCGGCAGGATTCGAACCTGCGACACCCGCTTTAGGAGAGCGGTGCTCTATCCCCTGAGCTACGGAGGCGTGCGGTGCCGTGGCGGGCACCGGCGTCAGTGTAGCGGGTGGGGGGTGCCGGGGGTGGGGGAGGCAGGTCGGCGGTGGCTCCCCCGGGGTCAGTCCGCCTGGTCGAGGGTGACCAGGGCCCTGAAGCGCTCGTCGTCGTCCTGGCGCATGACGACCAGGACGCGGGCGCGGCCGTGGCGGTCGTGGGGGACCGCGTGGGCTTCGACGAGGCAGGGGGTGTCGAGTTCGACGTAGCGGTGGAAGACGACTTCCATGGCCGCCGGGACGGTGGGGCGGGGTTGGGCGACCGACTGGGCGGCCTGGCGGGCGGCTTCCATGAGGAGCATGCCCGGGGCGTGGTCGACCGCGTGGTCGAAGAAGAGCGGGTGGTGGACGTCCACGCGCAGTTGCCAGCGGCGGGGTATGTGGGTGGGGGAGAGGGTGACGTCGTGGAAGGCGGTGACGCCCACCTCCTGCGGGGAGGCCGGCGGGGCGAGCGGGACGGTTTCGGCCATCATCGCGTGGGCGTCGCCACGGCCCAGGCGCAGACGTTGGTAGACGGCGGGGTCCTGGATGGTGAAGCGGGTGTGGGCGGTGCCGAGGTGGATGCCGGCGCGGCGCACCAGGATGATCAGTTCGAGGGCGGCCGCTCTCTTCCCGCGGCGTACGACGTCCTTGCGGATGACCTTGAGGTCGACCGCCGAGGGGTGGCCGGGGTCCGCGCGGAGGGCGGGCGTGCGGGTGCTGTAGCTGAAGTGCTCCCACAGCAGGTGGTGGCCGAGCGGTACGCCGAAGGCTTCGTGGCACAGCAGCGGGAAGGTCTGGCGCACGGTCTCCACGATCAGCATGGGATCGTCGTGTCCGTCGCGGACCGGGAACAGCGCATGGGCGTTGGACCAGTCGGCCGTGATGTGGAAGGTGTCGTCCGCCGTCTGTTCGTAGCGGCAGAGGAGGACCTGGCCGGGGTCGTCCTTGTGTACCAGTTCCTGGGGAACCTGGGTCAGAACCTGGGTCAGAGGTTGCTGGTGGCTGGTGGTCATGGACATCGCGAATTCCCCCCTGGGATGCGCATGGCAACAACGGTGTCCTGCATAGGGCTGGCGCGCCGGTCGACAGCTAGTAATATAGAGGGCGTTCTTTTTTATGTCGAGCAAGTGAGGATGACGGCATGGGGCAGCCCAAGCAGGAACGGGCAGTTCAGACCCGTTTGGCGCTGATGCGAGCGGCCGCCGAGGTCTTCGACGAACACGGTTACGCCGGCGCCGGCATCAACAAGATCCTGAAGCGCGCGGGGCTGACCGCGGGAGCCCTCTACTTCCACTTCGGCTCGAAGGAGGGGCTCGCCGAGGCCATCATGAACGCCCAGCAGGACGCCATCGAGCCGCTGCTGGAGTCTCAGGGGCTCCAGCGCCTGGTGGACATCACCCTGGTGTGGTCCCATCGCCTGCCGGCCGACCCGCTGCTGCGGGCGGGCGTCGAACTGTCCCTCGGCCACGAGGCGTTCGCGGACGGCACCCCCTTCGAGAGCTGGCGCGAACTCATGGCCGTGTACCTGCGCGAGGCGCACGAGCTGGGGCAGCTGCGCGAAGGCGTGGACCCCGAGGCCGCCGCCCGGTTCGTGGTCGGCGCCTGCACCGGCGTACAGCTCTACGCGCGCCAGGTGGACGGGCGCCAGAGCCTGCCGCGGCGCGTGGAGGAGATGTGGGACTGCCTGCTCCCCGGCATCGCGGCCCCCGGCACCGCCCACGAGTACGACGCCGGCGTCGCCCGCGGCGAGCGGCTCGCCCGGGGCCAGGTGGCGGCGTGACACTTCAACGCCGCCCCCGGCCGCCGGTCGTGGCCGTCACCGGTGCCACCGGGACCGTCGGGCGGCTCGTCGCGCACGGGCTCGCCGCCGACGGCGCCGCGGACGTACGGCTCCTGACGCGCGACCCGGCCAGGGCCGCGCGTCAGGGGCTGCCCGGGCGGGCCGTCGCCGCGGACTTCGGCGAACGAGGCGGACTGCGCGCGGCGTTGGAGGGCGCGGACGCCGTCCTCGTCGTGACCGGCGACCCCCTGCGGCCCGACCACGACGAGAACGTCCTCGCCGCCGCCCGCGCCGCCGGAGTGCGCCGCGCGGTCAAGCTCTCGGCGCTCGCCGTGCTCGACCCCGGCGCCCAGGACGCCCTCACCCGCTGGCAGCGCGACAACGAGGAACGGCTGCGCGCCTCCGGGCTGGAGTGGACGCTGCTGCGACCCCGCGCGTTCATGACCAACACCCTCGGCTGGGCCGCCTCCGTACGCGCCGACGGCACCGTCCACGCCCTGGGCGGCTCCGGGCGCAACGCCTGCGTCGACCCCCGGGACGTCGCCGACGCGGCCGTACGCGCCCTCCTCGACCCGGAGCGCGCCGGCGACGCCTACGCCCTCACCGGACCCGAACCGCTCTCCGCCCGCGAGCAGACGGACGTCCTCGCGCAGATCCTGCGACGCCCGCTGCGCTTCCGCGAGCTGACGGAGGAACAGGCGCTGGAGCGGTGGCGCGCCCGCTGGCCCGAACCGCTCGCCCAGGCCCTCCTGGAGAGCGCCCGCCGCCAGGAGGCCGGGGCGAAGGCGGCGGTCGCCGACGGCGTACGGGAGGCGACCGGGCACGCCCCGCGCGCCTTCGCCGACTGGGCGCGGGACCACGCGGAGGCCTTCGGCGCGGACCCGGGGGGCACCGGCCGACGGTGACGCGGCGTGACGTCTCACTCCTCGGACAGTGACGCGGATCATGTTTTCGCCGGGGGATCGGTGGAGTTGAATTCCCTTCATGATCAATAAACGGGGGATGCTGAACGGCCGTACGGTTCTGATAACCGGGGCCTCCAGCGGAATAGGGGCCGCCGCCGCGCGGCTGTTCGCCGAGGAGGGCGCCGCCGTCGTCCTGATGGCCCGGCGGGCGGACGCCCTCGCGGAGGTCGCCGCGCCGCTCGTCGAGGCGGGCGCCCGGGTGGCCGTCGCTCCCGGCGACGTGACCCGGCCGGCGGACGTGGAGCGCGCGGTCGCCCTGGCGGTCGACACCTTCGGCTCGCTGGACGCCGCGTTCAACAACGCCGGGTGGGGGACCGGCGGGACGGTGCTGCACGAACTGGACGAGGGCGTCTACGACCGGGTCATGGACCTCAACGTGCGCGGCGTCTGGAACTGCCTGCGCCACCAGATCCCCGCGATGCTGAAGGCCGGGACCGGTGGCGCCATCGTCAACACCTCCAGCACCGCCGGGATCGTCGCCACCGGCGCGGTGGCGCCCTACGTCGCGGCCAAGCACGCCGTCCTGGGCCTCACCAAGGCCGCCGCGATGGAGTACGGCGAGTCCGGCATCCGGGTCAACGCCCTCGTGGTCGGCAGTACGCGCACGGAGCTGATGGACGAACTCCTCCAGGACGTACCCGAACTGGAGGCCAGCTTCACCGCCCGCGCCATCCAGAAGCGGATGGCCCACCCGCGCGAAGTGGCGCAGGCCGCCGCCTGGCTGTGCAGCGACCGCTCGTCCTTCCTCACCGGCGCCTCGATGCCCGTGGACGGCGGCTGGAGCGCGATCTGACGGCCGCGCGCCGCCGTGTGTCCTACCGCGGGCCCTGCGGCGTGTCCTACCGCGGGTCCCGCGGCGCGTCCCCCTCGGCGAGGAACGCGGCCAGCGCCGCCGTCAGTTCGGCCGGGGCGTCCAGCGCGACGAGGTGCGCGGCGGTGGGGAACTCGACCAGCGTCGCGCCGGGGATCGCGGCGGCGTACCGCCGGCCGATGTCCTGGAAGTCGGGGACGTCCAGCGCGCCGATCCCGACCAGGGTGGGCACAGCGATGGCGGAGACGTCGCCCCGCGCGGCGCCCCGGGAGTGCTCCTCGACGGCGCCCTGGTTCGCCAGCGACGTGCGCATCGGGCCGCGGACCCGTCCGGCCAGCCCGGGGGCGACGTCCTCCCAGGTGCGGGCCGGGCCGCGCAGCCACATGTCCAGGTTGATCCGGACGGCGGCGTCCAGGTCGCCCGCGGCAAGGGCCTCCGTCTCCGCCTCGTCGTACGCGATCATCTCCGCCGACCAGTCGTACCCGGGCCACGGCGGGTTGAAGACCGCGAGGCGGTCCACCCGCTCCGGGTGGGCCAGGGTGAAGTCCACGGCCACCCGGCCGCCCCAGGACGCGCCGACCAGCCCGACCCGTTCGAGGCCGAGGTGGTCCAGCAGGCGGCGCAGGTCGTCCGTCTCGCTGAACGGACCGGCCGGAGGCGCGGATTCGCCGAAGCCGCGCAGGTCGTACCGGACGACGGTGTGCCGCTGCGCAAGGCCCGGAACGATGGCGTCCCACATGCGGTGGTCGGCGACCCCGGCATGGACGAGGACGACGGGCGGCCCGTCGCCGGCGACGACGTAGGAGAGATGGCCGAGATCATCGGCGAAGGTGAGCATCCGCAGATGGTGACAGGTGGGGGTGCCCCGCGCCACACGATAGATCGGTGACGCGGCGTCACGCGGCACGGGTTCCGGTCCGCGGCGTCGGCCGGAGCCGTCAGTGGGCCGAGTGGCTCGGGCTCCTCGTGGTGACGCCGTCCCGCACCACCGCCCACAGCTGGGCGAGTTCGGTCGCCGGATCGGTACGCGGACGGGGGCGGGCGTGCAGCGTGGCGGCCGCGCCGTGGACCAGGTGGACCGCCAGGCGCACCAGCGTCTCGGGGTCGGCGGTCGGAGCCAGCAGACCCCGCCGGTCCGCGTCGTGCAGCAGGAGCCGCACCTGGGGCACCCACGCCTCGTCCCACATGGGCGCGGTGTGCGTCAGCGACTGGGCGGCCCGCACCCGGGCGTCGCGGGAGAGGAGGTCGACGAGCCCGCAGGTCACCGTGACGACGGCGGCCAGCGGGTCCGGTGCGCCGCGGCGGAGCACGTCCACCTCGTGGCGGGTGACCGTGATGCCCGCCTCCTTCACCGCCGCCGCCAGGTCGTTCTTCCTGGCGAAGTGGAAGGTGAGCGCGCCCATGGAGATCTGGGCGATCCGGCAGATGTCCTGCAGTGAGGTGCCCGTGTAGCCGGTCCGGGCGAACGCGTCAGCCGCTGCCCTCACCAGCCGTTCACGGGTCAGCAGGGCCCGCTCCTGCTTGACCACGACGTCACCTTCTCTTCGTCTCTGGTTTTTTGGTACTTCTACGCCTCTTCGCACGCTACTGGGCTTCTGTCGCACGGGAGTTGGCCCTACACCCCTTCCGGGACGTCCTTGGCAAGTCCGCGCCCGAGGTGCCCTCCCGGACGGCCCCCGGGCGCCCTCCCGGGTGGCGAGATGGCGAAGTCGTACCCAGGGGACCATGCGCGGTTCAAAAACATAGAGAGAGTTCGTTATTCTTTCGGAAGTCGCCGAAACGGCCTGCCGACGAGGGGAGCTGACATGACCGACCGACGGGACGCAGCCGTGCGGGAGCCCATGGCGCACGGGGCGGCCCAGGACCTGACCCGACGCCTCTTCCACGGGCTGCCACGGGCCGACCAGCGCCGGTGGGCCGGTGCCTACCTGACCGGACTGCTGACCACGCCGGGCAAGAAGTCCGTACGGAACATGGGATGGGCGGTGTGCGCGTCGTACACTGCCTCGCAGTCCCTGCACCAGGCGGTCAACGAGAGCACCTGGTCGTGGACCGACGTCCGCGCGGAGCTGACCGCCTGGTGCCGTGAACGCACCGAGACCCGCGGCTGGGCGCTGGGCCGTGTGACCCTGCCCAAGCGCGGCCGCTACTCCGCCGGGGTGCACCGCCGCTTCGACACCGCCGCCGGGCGCACCCTCAACGGCCAGCTCGGCCTCGGGCTCTTCCTGATCACCGGGCACGGGGCCGCCGTGCCCGTGGACTGGCGGCTCTACCTGCCCGACGAGTGGCTCGACGACGCGTCGCTGCGCCGCCGCGCCCGGATCCCCGAGGCGGTACGGGCCGGCTCGCCCGGCCGCCTGATGGCCGACCTGGCCGTGAGCGCGGGCGGTTCCGGCGTCCCCGTCCTCGCCGACGCCGAGACCGTCGCCGAGGCCGCCGAACTGATCCAGGGGCTCAGCGCACTCGGCTCCCCCGGGGCGTCCGGCGCGTCCGGTGTCGACTGGGCCGTCTCCGTGCCCGCCGCGACCCCGGTCTCCGCCGGTCTGACGGCCGCCGTCCACCGCCCCGGGCACCCCGGCGGCACCGCGCCGACCGCCGGCGCGCTGGCGCGGCAACTGCGCGCCTCCGCGCGGGCGTTCGGCACCGGTGAGCCGGACGCACCCCGCGTCCTGCCCGCCCGCGTGCACACCCCCGGCGCGACCCGCCCCTTGCGACTGGTCGCCGCCTGGGCGCCGGGCGCACGCGCGCCCGAACGGATCTGGCTCACCACGCTCCACGGGGAACGCCTCACCGAGGCGGCCGACCTCTTCCGTCACCGGTTCGCCGACCCGGGCGCGGATGCGGACACGGGTATGGGTGGCCTCGACGACTGCGGGCTGCGGGACTTCGAGGGGCGCTCCTACCCCGGCTGGAACCGCCACATGACGTTGGTGTCGGCCGCGTACGCCCACCGGGTCCTTAGCTCCGCCGGTCCCGGGACCCTCGGCCGCGCGGGCGCCCTGGCAGGGGCGCGGGCAGGGGCGCGGGCCGCATGAGCGGGACGCTGATCACGGCGACGCTGGTCGAACGCGCGGAACGCCGCTTACGCGCGGAGCGGCCGGCGCCTGTGACACGGGAGGCACCTGCCACACCCGCGACACCGGAGGCACCGCGGGCGGCTGACCGTGGCGGGCGGCCGGGGAACCCCGACCACTTCGACCGCTTCGCCGCCGCCCTCACGGAGGGGCTCAGCCGGGCCGCCGTGACCGCTCGCGCCGTACGCGGCGCACCGCGACCCGGACGGTCCGCACCGGCGCCGCGCACCGGACCGGTGCGCGGCCGGTACCAGGCCGAGGAGACGCTGCGCCGGTTCCGCGCCCGCCTGGAGGAACACCCGGACGCCCCGCCCGCCGGTGCCGCCACCGGTTCCGCCGCGGAACGGGACGCCCTCCTCGGGCTCGCGCACCGCGTCGTACGACGACTCGCCGGCGACCCGGACACCCCGACCGGACCCGCGCCGCAACCACCGGCCCCGCACCTCGCGCCCGAACGGCTGCTCACCGCGTCCCTGCTGCTCGCCGAGTGCGCCGTACGATGCGGCGGCGCCGCCGAGGACGTCCTGCCCGCCGTCCGGGACGTCTTCTCGGCCGCCGTGCGCGAGGCCTCCGGCACCCGGGACCTCTGGCAGGAGCGGCGCGCCCTCGCGCGGGAGGTCCACGACCGGGTGAGCGGCCCGCTGACCGCCGCGCTGCGCGGGCTGGACGGTGGCGGCCGGCCCGCCGCCGACGCCCTGCGCGGCGTCCTGACGCAGGCCGCCGACGGAGCCCGGGACATCGTCGCCGGGCTCCACCGCCGTACCCCCGTGCCCGGCCTGCGCGGGGCCCTGGACGACGTGCGGGCGCTGGCCGAGGCGCGCGGGCTGTCCGTCGAGTGGTCGCTGACCGGCGACGAGGCGGGCCTGCCGGAGCTGTTCCGCCGCGAACTGGCCCTCGTCGTCAGGGAAGCGCTGCTCAACGCCGTCGCCCACGCGTCGGCGAACCGGGTCGTCGTGACGACCCGGATCACCCGCCGGTGGGCGCACACCCACATACAGGACGACGGTACGGGCTTCGACGTGGCCCACACCCTCGGTTCCCGGCCGGCCCACGGGCTGCGGGCGATGTCCGAGCGCATGGAGTCGGTCGGCGGCCGGCTCGCCATCCGCAGCGCGGCGGGCGGCGGGACCCGCGTCGACATCCACCTGCCGCGCTACCGGCCGGTGCAGAGAACCATCCACCAGCTTGCTGAGAAGCGGAGTTGTCATGCGTAAGGTGCTCATCGCCAACCGCGGGGAAATCGCTGTCCGTGTCGCCCGTGCTTGCCGGGACGCCGGGATCGGGAGTGTGGCGGTCTACGCCGATCCGGACCGGGATGCCCTGCATGTCCGTGTGGCCGACGAGGCGTTCGCCCTGGGCGGTGACACTCCGGCGGACAGCTATCTGGACATGGCCAAGGTGCTCCAGGCGGCCGCCGACTCGGGCGCGGACGCCGTCCATCCCGGTTACGGGTTCCTGTCGGAGAACGCCGAGTTCGCCCAGGCCGTCCTGGACGCGGGCCTGACCTGGATCGGTCCGCCCCCGCACGCCATCCGTGACCTCGGGGACAAGGTCGCCGCCCGGCACATCGCCCAGCGCGCCGGCGCGCCCCTGGTGGCCGGCACCCCCGACCCCGTCTCGGGCGCGGAAGAGGTCGTGGCGTTCGCGGAGCAGCACGGTCTGCCCATCGCGATCAAGGCCGCTTTCGGTGGCGGTGGGCGTGGCCTGAAGGTCGCCCGCACCCTGGAGGAAGTGCCCGAGCTGTACGACTCCGCCGTCCGCGAGGCCGTCGCCGCGTTCGGGCGCGGTGAGTGCTTCGTCGAGCGCTACCTCGACAAGCCCCGCCACGTGGAGACCCAGTGCCTGGCGGACAAGCACGGCAACGTGGTGGTCGTCTCCACCCGTGACTGCTCGCTTCAGCGCCGCCACCAAAAGCTCGTCGAGGAGGCCCCCGCGCCGTTCCTCACCCCCGGGCAGAACGCCGAGCTGTACGCCGCGTCCAAGGCCATCCTGAAGGAGGCCGGCTACGAGGGCGCCGGGACGGTGGAGTTCCTCGTCGGCACCGACGGCACCATCTCCTTCCTGGAGGTCAACACCCGTCTGCAGGTCGAGCACCCGGTCACCGAAGAGGTCACCGGTATCGACCTGGTGCGGGAGATGTTCCGTATCGCCGACGGTGAGGAACTCGGCTACGACGACCCGCCGGTGCGCGGTCACTCCTTCGAGTTCCGTATCAACGGTGAGGACCCGGGCCGCAACTTCCTGCCAGCACCCGGCACCGTCACCGCCTTCGCCCCGCCGTCGGGCCCGGGCGTGCGGCTGGACGCGGGTGTGGAGTCCGGCAGCGTCATCGGCCCCGCCTGGGACTCCCTGCTCGCCAAGCTGATCGTCACCGGCGCCACCCGCGAGCAGGCCCTCCAGCGCGCGGCCCGGGCGCTGGCGGAGTTCCAGGTCGAGGGCATGGCCACCGCCATCCCCTTCCACCGCGCGGTCG
Organism: Streptomyces ficellus; assembly: GCF_009739905.1. Classification (NCBI taxonomy): domain Bacteria; kingdom Bacillati; phylum Actinomycetota; class Actinomycetes; order Kitasatosporales; family Streptomycetaceae; genus Streptomyces; species Streptomyces ficellus. The sequence continues at coordinate 4,214,132 of NZ_CP034279.1, forward strand.
TCGCCGACCCCGCCTTCACCGCCGACCCCTTCCGCGTCCACACCCGGTGGATCGAGACCGAGTTCGTCAACACCATCACGCCCTTCACCGCCCCCGCCGACACCGACACCGACGAGGAGCCCGGCCGGGAGACCGTCGTCGTCGAGGTCGGCGGCAAGCGCCTCGAAGTCTCCCTCCCGTCCTCGCTCGGCATGAGCCTGGCCCGCACCGGACTCGCCGCCGGCGCCAAACCCAAACGCCGCGCCGCCAAGAAGACCGGAGGTCAGGTCTCCGGCGACGACCTCGCGTCGCCCATGCAGGGCACCGTCGTCAAGGTCGCCGTCGACAACGGGCAACGGGTCGAGGAGGGCGACCTCGTCGTCGTCCTGGAGGCGATGAAGATGGAGCAGCCCCTCAACGCCCACCGCGCCGGCACCGTCGAGGACCTGACCGCCGAGGCCGGCGCCCCGCTCTCCGCGGGCACCGTCATCTGCCGGATCGTGGACTGATGGGCGGCGGTACGGCCGTGCCTCCGCAACGGACGGACGCCGGAGCGGCACGCGGGTTCCTCGACCTGTGGATGCTGCACCTGCCGCCCTGGGACCAGCCGTCCTGGGACGCGCCGGGCCCCGCGCTCGACCCCGTCGCCGACGTCCTGCTGGACCGGGAGGAGCGGGCCAGGGCGGACGCGTTCCTCGACCCGGTGGACCGGCTGCTCCACCAGGCCGCGCACATCACGCTGCGCCGGGTGCTCGCCGCGTACACCCGCTGCCCGCCCGGCGAGATCGCCTTCGTCCGCGAGCCGTGCCACGGCTGCGGCGGCCCGCACGGGCGGCCCGTCCTGGCGGGGGCCCGCACGCCCGGGGACGCGCCCCTCCACTTCTCCCTGTCGCACACCCCGGGCGTCGTGATGGTCGCCGTGGCGTCGGAGCGGGTGGGGGCGGACGTCCAGCTCCGGCCGGGGCACGAGACGGTGGACGTCTGCACGGTGTCGATCCACCCGGCGGAACGCGCCGAGGTGCGCCGGGCCGGCGCGTCCGGACGGTGCCGCGTCTTCGGCCGGATCTGGGCCCGCAAGGAGGCCTATCTCAAGGGTCTCGGCACCGGTCTCGTCCGGGACCCGGCGGCCGACTACCTCGGCGACGCGGAGCCCGCCCGCCGGCCGCACGGCTGGTCCGTGCTGGACGTCGAGTGCGGAACCCGGCACGACGCCGCCGTCGCCGTACGGGGAGACGTCCACGCCCCCACCTCCACCCGGCTGCTGCCGGTGGACGTCCTGTCGGCCGGCCACCGCGGGCCGGGCCGCCCGCGCCCCGCCGCCGGACCGGCCACGGCGTGAGCCCACCCGTACGCCCCGCCCGTACGCCCCACTCGTGTCCCCCCACCCGCACCGCCCCGCACCACGAAAGAAGCGTCCCGCACCACGAAGCGAGGGAACATGCACTTCCGCATACTCGGCCCGCTTGAGGTCATCGCGGGTGGCCGCCCCGTGACCCCGGGCGGCATCCGGCAGCGTTCCGTACTCGGCCTCCTGCTGCTCCAGCCCAACCGGGTCATGCCGACGAGCCGGCTCGTGTCGGCGATGTGGCCCGACGTGCCGCCGCCGTCCGCCCGCAAGGTCGTACAGAACTCCATCTGGGCGCTGCGCCGCCTCATCGTCGAAAGCGGCCGGCTGTCCGACGGGTGCCAGGCCGCCGAAGGCTCCCCGGGCCGGCCCGGGGAGCCGCGGGTGCGGCTGCTGACCAAGCCGCCCGGCTACATGCTGTGCCTCGACACCGACCGGGTGGACATGCACCGCTTCCAGCGGCTCGTGGAGCAGGGCCGGACCGCGCTGTCGGGCGGTGACCCGGAGCAGGCGACCCGGCTGCTCCGTACCGCCCTGGACCTGTGGCAGGGGCCCGTACTCGCCGACCTCGTCGAGTCCGGGCTCGACACGGCCGAGCTGACCGCCGTGCAGAACTGCGAACTCGCCGCCCTGGAGGACTACTTCGAGGCGCAGCTCGCCTGTGGCCGTCACCTCGCGGTGCTCGGCGAGCTGGAGACGACGGCCGGCTCCCACATCCACCGCGAACGGCTCTGCGGCCAGCTGATGCTCGCCCTCTACCGGTGCGGCCGGCAGGCCGACGCGCTCGCCGTCTACCGCAGGACGCGGACGGCGCTGCGCGACCGGTACGGGCTGGAGCCGGGCCACGAACTGCGCCGGCTGGAGATGGCCATCCTCAACCAGGACCCGGTGCTGAGCCTGCCCAGCACGCGCACGGAGTTCGCGCTGCTCGGCCGCAGCGTCGCCTGAAGCCCCGGCGGCGGAGGTCCGGTGTCCCCAACGCCCCGGACCTCCGCCGCCGGACACCCCATCCCCTCCCCTAGGAGCTCACGCATGTCTCTCTCCCCGGACACCGTGCGGACCGACGGGCCGGCGCCCGCCGGAGCACCCGTCCCCGCGGCGAGCGTCCCCGCCCCGCACGAACCGCCGCCGGAACGCATGGGAACCCGGCGCTGGTGCATCCTCGCGGTGCTGTGCGCGGCGCAGTTCATGGCCGCGCTCGACTTCTCCATCGTCAGCGTCGCCCTGCCGACCATCGGCGACGACCTGGGCTTCCAGCTCTCCCACCTCCAGTGGGTCATCACCGCGTTCGCGCTGCCGTCGGGCGGGTTCCTGCTGCTGTTCTCGCGGGCGGGCGACCTGTACGGCCGGCGCACGTGGTTCCTGATCGGGCTGGCCCTGTTCACCGTCACCTCGCTCGCCGGGGGGCTCGCCCAGGATCCGTTGCCGCTGCTCGCGGCGCGCGTCGGGCAGGGGCTCGCGACCGCGATGATCGTCCCCACCGGCATGGCGCTGATCACCACCTCCTTCCCGGAGGGCCCGCTGCGCAACAAGGCGCTGGGCATCAACGGCGCGCTGCTGTCGCTCGGTTTCACCGCCGGGGTCATCCTCGGCGGCGTCATCACCGAGTCGCTGAACTGGCGCTGGACCATGTTCATCAACGTCCCGTTCGGCATCGTCGCCGTGATCGTCACCCTGCTGCTGGTCGCCGAGTCGCGCAACGCCGAGAAGGGCACCCTCGACGTCCCCGGCGCCGTCACCGTCTCCGGCGGACTGCTCGCCGTCATCCACGGCGTGACCACCGCCGACCGCAGCGGCTGGGCCGACCCGGTCGTCCTGGGGTCCCTCGCCGCCGGTGCGGCGCTCCTCGCGGTCTTCGTACGGGTCGAGTCGCGCAGCGCCTCGCCGCTCGTCCCTCTGCGCGTCCTCACGCGCCGCACGGTCGGCTGGGGCAACTTCGCCGGCCTCGTCACCTTCTCGATGATCACGTCGGTGGTCTTCCTGATGACCATGTACATGCACCAGGTCATGGCGTACAACCCGCTCCAGATCGGGCTGTGCTTCGCCGCGCTCGGCGGCGCGATGATCGTGGCCGGGCCACTGGTGCCCCGGCTCGTCCGGACGTGGGGCCCTGGCGGCACCCTGGCGGCGGGGCTCCTGGTGCAGACGGCCGGCACCCTGCTGCTGCTCCTGCTCGGCACCGAGGGCGGACTGGCGCTGCTGCTCGTCGGCACCGGCGTCGCCGGCTGGGGGCACATGATGGCCGTCGTCTCCTACACGATCGCCGCCACCAGCGGACTGTCCAACGCCCTCCAGGGCGCGGCGAGCGGCCTCGCCACCACCGCCCAGCTCGTCGGCCTCACCATCGGTACGCCGGTCGTCGGGGCCATCGCCACCGGCCGGATCGCCGCGCTGGAGGCCACGTCGGTGGGCGTGAAGGAGGCCACCGTCTCCGGCGTCCACCTGGGCATCGCCGCCGTCGCCGTGTTCCTGGTGGCCGGTGTCCTCACCTCCGCGCTGCTGCTGCGCGGCCCCCGAACGACTCGTTGAGGAGAAGCCCATGTCCGCAGTACTCCCCGAGCCGGTGAAGAAGCTCCTGGACTCACCGCTCTTCGTGACCGTGGCGACCGTCCAGCCCGACGGCAGCCCCCAGATGAGCGTCGTGTGGGCGACGGCCGACGGCGACGACGTCCTGTTCGTCACGTCCTACGGGACGCGCAAGGAGAAGAACCTGCGGCGGGACCCGCGCACCGGCGTTATGGTCCACCCGCCCCAGGCGCCGTACAGCTTCGCCTCGATCAGCGGCACCGCCCGGTTCACCGACGAGGACGCCGTGGCGCTCCTCGACGAGCTGTCGGTGAAGTACACCGGCAAGGTGTACGCCGAGTTCAGCCCCGGCAACGTCCCGACCGCCGACCAGCTCGTCGTCGTGCGGGTCACTCCGACGAAGGTCGCGGGCGGGCTGCGCTGACCCGCATGGTCCCGGCCGACGGCAGGACGTCGGCCGGGACCGCGCGTGTCGTACGACCCTTCTTCAGCGGACGGCCTGGAGAGCCCGGTCCGGCTGTTGCTCCCGCCCCTGCTGCTCCTGTTCCGGCCGCTCCTGTGCCTGCTTCTGCCGTACGGGGTCGGCCGGTTCGGCCTCCGGTTCGGTGGCGGACGGTGTCGCCCGCTGCGCGATCAGCGCGCCGACCAGCACCATCAGCCCGCCCGCCAGCTGCGCGCCCGCCAGCCGCTCGTCGAGCAGCGCCCAGGCCAGGACGGTCGCGATGACCGCCTCCAGGCAGGCCACCACACCCGCCACCTGCGGGGACAGCCGGCGTACCGCCAGCACCCCGGTGAGGAACGCGGCGACCGTCGAGACCAGCACGATCCAGCCGATCAGCGCGATCCGGGGCGCCTCCACGCCGCCGAGCTGCGCGCCGCCGCCGAGGACCGACCAGTCCAGCTGCCACGGCCGCGCCACCACGGTCAGCACGGCCGCGCCGACGAGCAGGCCGTACGCGATGACGGCGACCGGCGACACCGCCGCCCTGCCGTCACCGGCGTGACCCCGGTCGGACAGCAGGAAGTACCCGACCTGGCAGCCCGCGGCGCCGAGCGCGAGCAGCAGCCCCACGGGGTCGAAGGCGAGCCCCGACCACACCTGCACCACACAGGCCAGTCCGCCCACGGCCAGCACGACGCCCAGGGCGGCGGCCCGGGTCACGGGCCTGCGCTGCACGAAACGTACCCACAGCAGCACCAGCGCGGGAGCCAGGTACTCCACCAGCAGGGCCACGCCGACCGGGATGTAGGACAGCGAAGCGAAGTAGAAGGCCTGCACGCCGGCCACGGCCAGCAACCCGAAGCCGAGCAGCAGCCCGGGGCGCAGCCGCAGCGCCGACCTGTGGTGGACCGCGAGCGGCAGCATCACCAGCGCCGCGCCCGCGACCCGCAGCCACACCACGTGCAGCGGGTCGATGCCCGCCTCGATGAGGGGTTTGGCGGCCACTCCGGAACCACCGAACGCGAAGGCCGACGCGACGGCGAGGGCCAGCCCGGTGTGCGTCGTGCCCCGGGCGGGGCTGATCGTGGCGCTCATACGGCGACCGCCTCCTTCGGCGCGTTCCCGGTGAGGACCGCCGGGTTGGCCAGGCCGTGCACCGGCCGCCCGAGGAACGCGCCGCGCACCGCGTCCAGCACCGTGCTCGCCGCCCGGTCCTGCGCCTCGGCCGTACCGGCGCCGATGTGCGGGGTGCACACCACCGAGTCCAGGTGGGGGAGGGGCGAGTGGACGGGCGGTTCGGTCGCGAAGACGTCGAGTGCGGCGCCCGCGATCCGGTCCTCGGCCAGCGCGCGGGCGAGCGCCGCCTCGTCGACGATGCCGCCGCGCGCGGTGTTCACCAGGCGCATGGTTGGTTTGGCCAGGGCGAGTTCCCGTTCACCGATGAGGCCGGTGGTGGCGGGCGTGCGGGGCACGTGGATCGTCAGGACGTCGGCGGTGGCGACCAGCTCGTCCAGCGGCAGCCAGGCGACGCCGTGCGCGTACGCGAACTCGGGTGTGACGAACGGGTCGTGGGTGAGCAGCTCCACCTCGAAGGGGGCGAGCCGTTCCGCCACCAGCTGCCCGATCCGGCCGAAGCCGACGATGCCGACGCTCTTGCCGCTCAGCTCGGAGCCCTGGAAGTCGGCCCGGCGCCACTCCCCGGCGCGCACGGACGCGGCGGCGGCCGGGAGGTTGCGGAACATCGACAGGATCAGCCCGACGGTCAGCTCGGCGACGCTGGTGATGTTGGAGACGGGTGCGTTGACCACCATCACCCCGGCGCGGGTGGCCGCTTCGACGTCGACGTTGTCCAGGCCGACACCCGCACGGGCGACGATCCGCAGCCGCGGGGCGCGGTCGAGCACCTCCTGGTCGACTTTCGTGGCGCTGCGGATGACGAGCGCCTCGGCGTCCCGGACCGCGTCCAGCAGGGCGGCGCGGTCGGCGCCCCGGCACTGGCGTACGTCGAAGTCGCCGTGCAGCTCGGCGGTCAGGCGGGCCGGCAGCGGGTCCGAGATCAGCAGCACGGGCCGGGGCGTGGTCGTGGACGCCGTCATGGTCGTGGTCATGGCGTGGTTCCCCTTCACGGGTCGGGTACGGGGCGGGCGACCGGAGCGGTGCGCCGGCGCGGGGTGGCGCTTACGCGTAGCGGCTCAGGTCGTGGAAGAAGCCCGGCGCGGGCTGGGCCAGGCCGCGTGCGGTGGCCTCCCGGTAGACGTGCGCGCCGACGGCGAGGTCGAGGATGCCGAGTCCGAACGGGGAGAAGATCACGGGACGGTCCTGGGGCACAGTCACCGTGGAGCGCAGCACGTCGTACAGCGTCCCGTCGACGAAGTCGCGGTTGCCCGTGGCCTGTTCGAGCAGGTGTGGGGAGGTGTCGGCCTTCAGGCAGTGCTCGATGTCGTCCAGCACGTTGAAGGAGCCGCGCAGGATCTCCGGGTCCAGGTCGCGCAGCGAGATGTGCAGCACGGTCGGGTTGTGCGCGAACCAGGCGGGGTCGTGGATGTGCGGGGTGGCCGCCGTGGTGGCGAAGACGACCAGGCCCGAGGCGCGCAGAGCCTCCTCGGCCGACTCCCGGACGACGATCTTGGCGGGGGTGCGGTCGGCGAGGTGCCGGGCGAAGCTGTCCGCGTACTCCCGGCTGGCGTCGTGGATGCTGATCTCGTCGAACTCCCACCCGGTGCCCTGGAGGTGGGTGAAGAGGTAGCGGGCGATCAGCCCGGTGCCGAAGAAGGTGACGGTACGCGGCCGCTCACGGTCCCGGTGCAGCTCACGCGCGGCGAGCGCGGCCGAGGACGCGGTGCGGGTGGCGCTGATGATGGAGCTCTCCAAACACGCGAACGGGTAGCCCGTGTCGTGGTCGTTGAGGACCAGGACGGCGGAGGCGCGCGGCAGGCCGCTGGTGATGTTGCGGGGGAAGCTGGAGATCCACTTGATGCCGTCGACGGGGCGCTCACCGCCGAGCGAGGCCGGGAGCGCGATGATGCGCGAGTCGGGGCGGTCGGGGAAGCGGAGGAAGTAGCTGGGCGGGTTGACGCTCTGGCCCTCTCCGTGGGCGAGGTAGGCGTCGCGCACGACATCGAGGATGCTCGGCTCGTGGCCGGCCAGGACGTCGTGGACGGCCTTGCCGCCGATGACCGAGAACTCGGGGACGGCGGGGGCGGTCGGTGTGGTGGTCGCGGTGGGCGCGGACATGGGTGTGCTCCTGGGAAGGTGGGAAGGGGGGCTGTGGGCGGGGTCCGCCGGGTCAGCTGCCGACGAGCGTGCCGGTCGCCGCGCGCGAGAGCGGATCGTCGTCCGTGATGTCGCCGAACCGCGCCCGGACCCACACGTCGTCGTAGACGGAGTCGAGGTACCGCTCGCCGAGGTCCGGGGAGATCCCGACGGCCAGCGCCGTCGGGTCGGCGTCGCCCAGGCGCTGCAAGGCGCCCGCCAGGACGGTCCCGGTGGAGCCACCGAGCAGGTAGCCGCGGCGCGCCATGGCGCGGCACATGCGTACCGCCTCCTGCTCCGGGACCATCAGGATCTCGTCGACGACGCTCTCGTCGGCGATCTCCGGGCGGCGCCCGGTGCCGAGACCGGGGATGTGCCGGGTGCCGGACGGGCCGCCGAAGGTGACCGAGCCGACGCTGTCGACGGCGACGACCCGTGCGGGGTGGCCGATGTGCTTGAGGTAGCGGGCGCAGCCGGTGAGCGTGCCGGTGGTGCCGGCGCCGATGAACAGGTAGTCGAGGTCCGGGAAGGCGCGGACGATGGCGGGGCCCGTGGCCCGGTAGTGGGCGCGCCAGTTGTTGTCGTTGGCGTACTGGTTGAGCCAGAGGGCTCCGGGCGTCCGGCGGCACAGCTCGCGGACATGGCGGATCCGGGCGCCGAGCAGCCCTTCGACGGGGTCGGGTTCGGAGATGACGACGACCTCGGCACCGTAGGCGCGCATCATCCGCAGATGGCGTTCGGTGCAACGGGTGTCGGTCACGCAGACGAACGTGTAGCCGCGGTCGGCGGCGATGGCGGCCAGTGCGACGCCGAGGCTGCCCGAGGACGACTCGACGACGGTGGACCCGGGACGCAGCCGTCCCTCCTCCTCCGCCGCGCAGATCATGCTCAGGGCCGCCTTGGCCTTGACGGAACCGGCGAAATTGAATCCCTCGCACTTGAGGAAGAAGGGTCTGCGAAAAGGAGGTGTGAGGTCGATGAATATGTCGTCGGGTGTGAGATCCAGTGGGGAAGTCACAATCTCCGGTGAATTCCTTTCCGATTTCATGGGCGTTACGCTACGGGCTGCCGAGATCCCGGGCAATCGTGCTCACCTGCGGAAAGGACGCGCAATTACCGTACGGTGCGGGTTGGTTGGGTGATACACGAATGGGGGTGTGCGTGTGACGCACCCGGGCGACCCGGAACGGCCCCGAACGGCCCCGGATTTCCCGGGGCCGTCCGTCGGGGCGGCTTGCTTCCGGTTTCACACCGGTACGGGCTTCACACCGGTAGGGGCAGTGCTTCCCTGATGAGTGACGCCACCCGCGGGGCGCAGTCGTCGAGGGAGAAATGGCCGCCCGGCAGCAGCCGGACGGAGGTCGCCGCGGTGGAGAGGTCCCGCCAGGCGGCCGCCCCCGCGCCGGTCACCAGCGGGTCGGCGTCGCCCACCAGCACGGTGAGCGGGCAGTCCAGCGGTTCGCCGGGCGACCACACGTAGGAGCGCAGCGCCCGGTAGTCGGCGCGCAGGGCGGGCAGAGCCATGGCGACCAGCTCGGGCTCCTCCAGGACGCGGCTGCCCGTACCGCCGAGCCGGCGGATGTGGGCGAGCAGCGCCTCGTCGTCCCGCACGTCGTCGGTGGCGACCGGCCCGGCCGACGGGGCGTCACGGCCGGAGACGAACAGCCGCACCGGCGCCGGGCCCGCCGTCCGCCGAAGGCGGCGAGCCGTTTCGTACGCGACGACGGCGCCCATGCTGTGGCCGAACAGCGCGTAGGGCTGCTCGTCCCGGGTGCGGATCTCCGCCGCGAGTACGTCGGCGATGGCGCCGATGTCCTCCCACGGCCGCTCCCGGTACCGGTCCTGCCGCCCCGGGTACTGCGCCGCCGCCACGGCCACCGACACCCGGGCCCCGGTGGGCCCGCCCGCCGCGAGCGCCCCGGCGAGCGGGGCGAACGCCCCCGCCGGGCCGCCCGCGTGCGGGAAGCAGTACAGCCGCAGCCCGGCGTGAGGGTCCGCGCCGCCCCGGGCCCGACCGGCTGCCGCGCCCGGCGGGGCCGGGGAGCCCCGGTCGGGGCCGGGCCCGGGCAGCTCGCGGAACCAGGCGGCCGTCACACCGCCTCCCGGGCCGTGGCGGGGATGCGCTCCCCGGCCGGGGCCTGGGCGGGGACGGTGCGTTCCCGGATCAGGTCGGACGCCCGCTCGCCGATCATGACCGCCGGGGCGTGGGTGTGGCCCCGGGTGATCGTCGGCATGACCGAGGCGTCCGCGACGCGCAGACCCGCCACGCCCCGCACCCACAGACGCTCGTCCACCACGGCCCCGGCGTCACCGTCCGGGCCCATCCGGCAGGTGCCCACCGGGTGGTACAGCGTGTCGCCGTGCTCCCGCACCGTCCGGATGAGTTCGGCGTCACCGACCCGGCCCGGCCAGGGCGCCATCGGCCCGCCGACCAGCGGGCGCAGCGCCTCCGTCTCGAAGAGCCGCTCGGCGAACCGCAGCCCCGACAGGAACACCCGCAGGTCCTCCTCGGCGGAGAAGTAGCCCGGGTCGATGCGCGGCGGGCCGGCCGGGTCCGCCGCCGACAGGGTGATGCGGCCCCGGCTCTCCGGCTGGAGCAGGATGACGCCCAGGGTGACCCCCGGTTTCGCCGCCGTGCCGTGGTCGGTGAACGGGATGGGCGCCCAGATCAGTTCGAGGTCCGGCGCGCCCGGGCCGCCGTCGCCGCGGAAGAAGGCCACCGCCTCGGCGATGTTGGAGGTCAGCGGGCCGAGCCGCTCGGTCTCGAAGCGAGCCCGGTTCGCGGGCGTGTCGGCGTCGGCCAGCGGCACCGGAACCGTCGCCTCCATGAGGAGGTTGAGCGTGAGGTGGTCCTGGAGGTTCCGCCCCACGCCGGGCAGCTGGACCGTCGGGCTGATCCCCGCCGCGCGCAGCTCGTCCGCGTCACCGATACCGGACAGCATCAGCAGGTGCGGCGAGCCGATCGCGCCCGCGCTGAGGATCACCTCCCGCCGGGCGGTGAGGACGCCCCGGTCCGACTCCACGCCGGTGGCCCGCCCGTCCTCCACCACCACCCGCCGCACCTGGGTGCCGGTGAACACCGTGAGGTTGGCGCGCTCCAGGGCGGGCCGCAGGTATCCGTCCGCCGCGCTCCAGCGGGCGCCCCGCAACTGGTTGAGCGGGGTGACCGCACAGCCGGTGTGGTCGGGCCCGCCCAGGCCCTGGGTCAGTTCCGGCAGGCCCACCTCGGCGCACGCCTCCAGGAACCGGGCGGTCGTCGGATCGGGGTCACGCGGCGGGGAGATCCACAGCGGGCCGTCCGTACCGTACGTACCGCCGTGCTCCGGAGCGCCGGCCCACCGCTCCGCGCGGCGGAAGTACGGCTCGACGGCCTCCCACGACCACAGGTCGCCCACGGACCGGGCCCACGGCTCGTAGTCCTCGCTGTGGCCGGGTATCCACATCTGCGCGTTGATCGACGACGAGCCGCCGAGGGTGCGGCCGCGCGGCCAGAACATCTCGCGGTCGCCCATGCCGGGCTGCGGACCGGTACGGAAGGCCCAGTCCGCGTCGGTGTGCATGAGGGTGAAGAAGGAGTACGGGACCCTGATGTCCGGGTGGTCGGTGTCACGGCCGCCCGCCTCGACGAGGGCGACACGGACGGACGGGTCCTCGGAGAGCCGGGCGGCCAGCACGCAGCCCGCCGAACCGGCGCCGACGACCACGTAGTCGAAGTCGCCCGTCGCGCTCGTGTCGATGGTGGTGTTGTCGCGGGTGTTCATGGGTGGGTTGTCCCTCCTCGCGGTCATGGATGGGGCCGCCAGGCCGCACCCGGGCGGTGCGACCACCCCACGGGCGCGGGCAGGGCCCCGGCGGACCGGCGGGGCCAGTGCGCCGCGGGCGGCCCGGACGGCGGCCGGCCCGACCCCTCCCGGGCGGCGGCCGCCAGGGCGGCGCCCCGCGCGCACAACAGGGCGACCACGGCCGCCAGTTCATCGGCGTCCGGCCGTCCCCTGACGACCCGGATACCGGACGCTCCGGTCACGGAGTCCGCTCCGCCGGCGCTCACTGCGGCTGGTTCCCGTGCTTGCGCGACGGCAGCGGCGCGCTCTTCGCCCGCAGCATGTCCAGCGCCTCGATCAGCCGCATCCGGGTCTCCGCCGGATCGATGACGTCGTCCACCAGACCCCGCTCGGCCGCGTAGTACGGATGCATCAACTGGCTGCGGTACTCCTTGATCCGCGCCGCCCGCGTCGCCTCGGGATCGTCGGACGCGGCGATCTCCCGCCGGAAGATGACGTTGGCCGCGCCCTCGGCGCCCATCACCGCGATCTCGTTCGTCGGCCAGGCGTAGGTGAGGTCCGCGCCGATGGACTGCGAGTCCATGACGATGTACGCGCCGCCGTACGCCTTGCGCAGGATGAGGCTGATGCGCGGCACGGTGGCGTTGCAGTACGCGTACAGCAGCTTCGCGCCGTGCCGGATGATCCCGCCGTGCTCCTGGTCGACGCCCGGCAGGAAACCCGGCACGTCCACCAGCGTCACCAGCGGGATGTTGAACGAGTCGCAGAGCTGCACGAACCGTGCCGCCTTCTCGCTCGCCGGGATGTCCAGCACCCCGGCCAGAGCAGCGGGCTGGTTCGCGACGACGCCGACCACGTGCCCGTCCAGCCGCGTCAGGGCGCACACCACGTTGGTCGCCCAGTTCTCGTGCACCTCGAAGAACTCGCCGTGGTCGACGATCTCCTCGATCACCTTGCGCATGTCGTACGAACGGTTCGCGTCGGGCGGCACCAGCTCGCCCAGCACGTCGTTGCGCCGGTCCGCCAGGTCGTCGCACTCCTCGGACGGCGGCAGCTCGCGGTTGTTCTGCGGGAGCATCGACAGCAGATGGCGCACGTCCTCCAGGCAGCTCGCCTCGTCGTCGTACGCGAACCCGGCGACACCCGAGATGGAGGTGTGCGTGTCGGCGCCGCCCAGGCCCTCCTGGCTGATCTCCTCACCGGTGACCGCCTGCACCACGTCCGGCCCGGTGATGAACATCTGCGCGATGCCCCGCACCATGAAGACGAAGTCCGTCAGCGCCGGCGAGTAGGCCGCACCGCCCGCGCACGGGCCGAGCATCACGCTGATCTGCGGAATCACCCCGGAATTGCGGACGTTGCGCTGGAAGATCCCGCCATAGCCGGCGAGCGCCGTCACACCCTCCTGGATCCGCGCCCCCGCCCCGTCGCACAGGCCCACCACCGGGGCGCCCGCGGCCTCCGCCAGGTCCATCAGCTTGTGGATCTTCTGGGCGTGCGCCTCGCCCAGGGCGCCGCCGAAGATCCGGAAGTCGTGCGCGTACGCGAAGACCGTCCGGCCGTGCACCTTGCCCCAGCCGATGACGACACCGTCCGTGTACGGCCGCTTGTTCTCCAGCCCGAACCCGCTCGCCCGGTGCCGCCGCAGGGTCTCGACCTCCTGGAACGTGCCCTCGTCGAAGAGCAGGTCGAGGCGCTCCCGGACGGTGAGCTTCCCCTTCGCGTGCTGCGCCTCGGTCGCCGCACCACTGGGGCCGTGCCGTGCCTGCTCGTAGAGGGCCTGCATCTCCGAGGTGAATTCGGGGCGTTCCTGCATGACGGTCATGTCGTGGAGCTCCATTCGGATACGGATACGGATGCGCATACGGAATCCGCCACGGGAGTCGAGGCGGAAACCGAAAAGGAAAACGGGCTGGGGACGGGGAGCCTGGTTGCCGCAAACGGTAGGGGCGGAGGGGAGAACTCCGGGAACCGGACGTCAACCAGCCGGTAATCGGGCCCGGTCGCGGAAGCCGGGGACGAGCGATTACCGGCGAATGTGCGGGCCGTTGAAACGACCCGGTTAGCGTGACCGCACCTTTTCTGAAACCCGTTGTGCGAGTGGTACGAGTGGAGCCCGGAAATGATGGAATCCGACCCGATCGCCGTGATCGGCCTGTCCTGCCGCCTTCCCGGAGCACCGGACCCGGACAGCTTCTGGCGCCTGCTGCGCGACGGGACCAGCGCCGTGTCCGAAGCCCCCGAGGGACGTTGGGACGTCGACACGCTCTACGACCCCGACCCCAACGCGCCCGGCCGCATGAACACCCGCTGGGGCGGCTTCATCGACGGCGTAGGCCACTTCGACCCCGAGTTCTTCGGCATCTCCCCCAGAGAGGCCGCGTCGATGGACCCGCAGCAGCGGCTCCTCCTCGAACTCGCCTGGGAAGCACTGGAGAACGCCGGCCTCGTCCCCGACACCCTCCGGTCCACGCCCACCGGCGTCTTCGTCGGCGCCGTCAACGGCGACTACGAGCTGCTGCTCCACCGCTCCGGCCGCGACGCCATCGGACGCCACTCCCTCACCGGCACGCAACGCGGCATGCTCGCCAACCGCCTCTCGTACACCTTCGGCCTGCGCGGCCCCAGCCTGACCGTCGACTCGGGCCAGTCCTCCTCCCTGGTCGGCGTCCACCTCGCCTGCGAGAGCCTCCGCAGCGGCGAGTCCCGGATCGCCCTCGCCGGCGGCGTCAACCTCAACCTGGCTCCCGAGGCGACCATCGGCACCAGCAAGTTCGGCGCCATGTCCCCGGACGGCCGCTGCTACACCTTCGACGAGCGCGCCAACGGCTACGTACGCGGCGAGGGAGGCGGCCTCGTCGTCCTCAAGCCGCTGTCCGCCGCCCTCGCCGACGGCGACACCGTCCTCGCCGTCATCCGGGGCAGCGCCGTCAACAACTCCGGCGCCGCCAAAACCCTCACGACCCCCGACCGCAACGCCCAGGAAGCCGTGATCTCGGCCGCCTGCCGCCGAGCCGGCGTGGACCCGGCGCAGGTCGGCTACGTCGAACTGCACGGCACCGGCACCAAGGTCGGCGACCCCATCGAGGCGGCCGCCCTCGGCGCGGTCTACGGACAGGACCGGCCCGCCGCCCGGCCGCTGCGCGTGGGCTCCGCCAAGACCAACGTCGGCCACCTGGAGGGCGCCGCCGGCATCGTCGGCCTGCTCAAGGCGGTCATGGCCCTCAACCACCGGCAGCTCCCCCCGAGCCTCAACCACCAGCGCCCCAACCCGCGCATCCCGCTCGACGAGCTGAAGCTGCGGGTCCAGCGGGAACTCGAACCCTGGGCGGACGACCGTCTCCTCGCGGGCGTCTCGTCCTGGGGCATGGGCGGTACGAACGTGCACGTGATCGTGGAGGAGGCGCCGCGCGAGGAGGTTCTCGTCTCCGACACCGTCGTGGGTCGGGTCGTGCCGTGGCTGGTGTCGGCCCGGAGCCCGGAGGCTCTGGCCGCGCAGGCGGAGCGGTTGGCCGCGTATGTGGGGGAGTCCGGTGTCGACGTGCGGGATGTGGCCTTCTCGCTGGCGACGGGCAGGGCGGCGCTGGAGCAGCGGGCCGTGGTGGTCGGTGCCGATCGGGACGAGCTGATGGCGGGACTGGCTTCGGCGCGGGCAGTGCGGGCCGTGGGCGGTAAGTCGGCGTTCCTGTTCACGGGTCAGGGTTCGCAGCGGCTGGGGATGGGGCGTGAGCTGTATGACGCGTTCCCGGTGTTCGCGGAGGCGCTGGACGCGGTGCTGGCGGAGCTGGAGCCGGGGCTGCGGGAGGTGATGTGGGGCGAGGACGCGGAGGCGCTGAACCGGACGGAGGTGACGCAGCCGGCGTTGTTCGCCATCGAGGTGGCGCTGTTCCGGCTGTGGGAGTCCTGGGGTGTACGCCCCGACGTGGTCGCCGGGCATTCGATCGGTGAGATCGCCGCCGCGCATGTGGCCGGGGTGCTGTCCCTGGCCGATGCGGCGAAGCTGGTGTCGGCGCGCGGCCGCCTGATGCAGGCCCTGCCGCCCGGTGGCGCGATGGCGGCGCTACAGGCGGGCGAGGACGAGGTGCTGCCGCACCTCACCGACCGCGTGGGCATCGCCGCCGTCAACGGACCGCGAGCCGTCGTGATCTCCGGCGCGGAACGCGACGTACAGGAGGTGCGCGAGCGGTTCGAGGCGGAGGGGCGTAAGACGACCCGCCTGAAGGTGTCGCACGCGTTCCACTCGCCGCTGATGGAACCGATGCTCGCGGAGTTCGGGCAGGTCGTGTCCGGGCTGGCCCTCCACGCGCCGCGCATCCCGTTCGTGTCGACGCTCACCGGCACGCCGGTGACGGACGAGATCACCGACCCCGCCTACTGGGTGCGGCACGTCCGTGAAGCCGTCCGGTTCGCCGACGCCGTCCGGGCCCTGGAGGCGGACGGGGTCACCCGGTTCGTCGAACTGGGCCCCGACGCGGTGCTCGCGGCGATGGCACGGGGCGCGCTGGAGGGGGCGGGCGCGGAGACGGTGCCCTCGCTGCGGCGCAACCGTGGCGAGGAGGAGGCGGTCGTCACCGCCCTGGCCCACCTCCACGCGGCGGGCGGCACCGTGCGCTGGGACCGGTTCTTCGAGGGCACCGGCGCGCGAACCGTACCCCTGCCCACGTACGCTTTCCAGCGCGACTACTACTGGCTCGACGCCACCGCCCCCACCACCCACACCGCCGTGGCTGCCGGTCCGAGTGCGACTGCTCCTCGCACGGAAGCCGCGCCGCACCACCCCTTGCGGGACCGGCTCGGCGAGCTTTCGGAGGAGGAGCAGCGGCGCACACTGCTGGACCTGGTTCGTGCCGACACCGCGACCGTGCTCGGTCATGCACGACCCGCCTCGATCGAACCGGACCGGGCGTTCCGCAGCATGGGACTCGACTCGCTGGGAGGCGTCGAGCTCCGGGACCGGCTGTCGGCCGCGACCGGGCTGCGCATCCCGGAGTCGGTCGTGTTCGACCACCCGACCCCGGCCGCCGTGGCCGCGTTCCTGTACGAGCGACTGATCGGCGGAGACGCGGCGGCGAACCCCGGGCCGGAGAGCACGGGCGCCGCCCCCTCGGCCGACGAGCCGATCGCCATCGTCGGCATGGCCTGCCGGTTCCCCGGCGGTGTGTCGTCGCCGGAGGACCTGTGGCGGCTGGTCGAGGGCGAGGTCGACGCGATCGGTGACTTCCCACGCGACCGTGGCTGGGACGTCGACGCGCTGTACGACCCGGAGCGAGGCACGTCGGGCCGTACGTACACGCGCAAGGGCGGCTTCCTGTACGAGGCCGGGGACTTCGACGCGGCGTTCTTCGGGATCTCGCCGCGTGAGGCGCTGGCGATGGACCCGCAGCAGCGGTTGCTGCTGGAGGCGGCGTGGGAGGCGCTGGAGTACGGCGGGATCGACCCGCTGTCGCTGAAGGGCACCCCCACCGGTGTCTTCGCCGGAGGTGCGCCCCAGGACTACGGGCCCCGGCTGCACGAGCCGGCCGACGGCGTGGACGGACACCTCCTGACCGGCACCCTCGCGAGCGTGATCTCGGGCCGGATCTCGTACGTGCTGGGGCTGGAGGGGCCGTCGGTGACGGTCGACACGGCGTGCTCGTCGTCGCTGGTGGCGGTGCACCAGGCCGTGCAGTCGCTGCGGCTCGGGGAGTCGTCGATGGCCCTGGCGGGCGGCGCGATGGTCATGGCGACACCGGGCATGTTCGTCGAGTTCTCCCGCCAGAACGGTCTCTCCGAGGACGGTCGGTGCCGGGCGTTCGGTGCGGGCGCCGACGGTACGGGCTGGGCGGAAGGTGCGGGTCTGTTGGTGCTGGAGCGTCTGTCGGACGCGCGGCGCAACGGTCACCGGGTGCTGGCGGTGGTGCGGGGTTCGGCGGTGAACCAGGACGGTGCGTCGAACGGCTTGACGGCGCCCAACGGTCCGGCTCAGCAGCGGGTGATCCGGCAGGCGCTGGCGAGTGCGGGACTGGGGGCGGCGGATGTCGATGCGGTGGAGGCGCACGGGACGGGGACGCGGTTGGGTGACCCGATCGAGGCGCAGGCGCTGCTGGCGACGTATGGGCAGGGACGGTCGCCGGACCGGCCGTTGTTCCTGGGGTCGTTGAAGTCGAACATCGGGCACGCGCAGGCGGCCGCCGGGGTCGGCGGGGTCATCAAGATGGTGATGGCGCTGCGGAACGAGAGGCTGCCGAAGACCCTGCACGCCGAGGACCCCACCCCGTTCGTGGACTGGGACGGTGGCGCGGTCGAGTTGCTGACCGAGGCCCACCCCTGGCCGGCGGACGCGGACCGGATCCGCCGCGCGGGCGTCTCGTCGTTGGGTGTGAGCGGTACGAACGCGCACGTGATCGTGGAGGAGGCGCCGCGCGAGGAGGTTCTCGTCTCCGACACCGTCGTGGGTCGGGTCGTGCCGTGGCTGGTGTCGGCCCGGAGCCCGGAGGCCCTCGCGGCGCAGGCGGAGCGGTTGGCCGCGTATGTGGAGGAGTCCGGTGTCGACGTGCGGGACGTGGCCTTCTCGCTGGCGACGGGCAGGGCGGCGCTGGAGCAGCGGGCCGTGGTGGTCGGTGCAGGTCGGGAGCAGCTGATGGCGGGACTGGCTTCGGCGCGGGCAGTGCGGGCCGTGGGCGGTAAGTCGGCGTTCCTGTTCACGGGTCAGGGTTCGCAGCGGCTGGGGATGGGGCGTGAGCTGTATGACGCGTTCCCCGCCTTCGCCAAGGCGTTCGACGCGGTCACCGCCGAGCTGGCCCCCGGGCTGCGGGACATCGTCTGGGGCGGCGACGCGGAGGCGCTGAACCGTACCGAGGTGACGCAGCCCGCCCTCTTCGCCGTCGAGGTGGCGCTGTTCCGGCTGTGGGAGTCCTGGGGCGTACGCCCGGACGTGGTCGCCGGGCATTCCATCGGTGAGATCGCCGCCGCGCATGTGGCCGGGGTCCTGTCCCTGCCGGACGCGGCGAAGCTGGTGTCGGCGCGCGGCCACCTGATGCAGGCCCTGCCGGCCGACGGGGCCATGGTCGCCGTCCAGGCCGCTGAGGACGAGGTGCTGCCGCACCTGACCGACCGCGTGGGCATCGCCGCCGTGAACGGCCCGCAGTCGGTCGTCGTCTCCGGCGCCGAGGACGAAGTGCTGGCCGTCAAGGCGCACTTCGAGGCCAAGGGGCGTAAGGCGACGCGACTGAAGGTGTCGCACGCTTTCCACTCGCCGCTCATGGAGCCGATGCTCGACGAGTTCACCCGAACCGTCACCCAGCTCACCTTCAACCTTCCGCGCATCCCGTTCGTGTCGACGCTCACCGGCACGCCGGTCGCGGACGAGATCACCGACCCCGCCTACTGGGTGCGGCACGTCCGCGAAGCCGTCCGGTTCGCCGACGCGGTGCGGGCCCTGGAGGCGGACGGGGTCACCCGGTTCGTCGAACTGGGCCCCGACGCGGTGCTCACCGCGATGGCGCAGGGAGCCCTGGAAGGGGCGGGCGCGGAGACGGTGGCCTCGCTGCGGCGCAACCGTGGCGAGGAGGAGGCGGTCGTCACCGCCCTGGCCCACTTCCACGCGTCGGGCGGCACCGTGCGCTGGGACCGGTTCTTCGAGGGCACCGGCGCGCGAACCGTACCCCTGCCCACGTACGCCTTCCGGCATCAGCGTTTCTGGCTGAACCCGCCGAAACCGACGGCGTCCGTGGAGGCCGCCCACCTGGGGCTGGACACACCGGCGCACGCCCTGCTCGGGGCCGCCGTGGACCTCGCGGGTGCCGAGGGGCGGATCTTCACCGGCCGCCTGTCGGCCGCTGACCACCCTTGGCTCGCCGACGGGGCCTGCGTACCGAGTTCCGTGTTCGTCGAGCTGGCGATGCACGCCGGTGACGCGCTCGGCTGTGGCGTCGTGGAGTCCCTGACCGTGCGGGCGCCCCTCGTGCTGGACGGGGACGCCGACGGCACGGCCGTACAGCTCCAGATCGTCGCGTCCGGCGCCCCGGACGAGGACGGCCGGTACGCGGTGTCCGTGCACGCCCGGCCCGAAGGGCGTGACCTGCCCTGGACGCTGTACGCCGACGCGTACCTCCGGACCGGCGAGGACAGTGGCGAGGACGACGGCGTCGAGTCGTGGCCGGACGCCAAGGAACTGACGGACCTCGTGGCGTTGGACGAGGCGTACGAGACGGACGGGTTCGTCCTGCATCCGCTGCTGCTGGACTCGGCGGTCCGGGCTGCCGGGAGCGCCGGCGCTCTGGCCTGGTCGGGAGTGCGGGTGTACGCGGAGCGCGCACAGGACCTGCGCGTGCGGGTCCGGCGTACGGGCGAGGCCGAGCTGGGGCTGCAACTGACCGACCCGGCGGGCCGGCTCGTGGCGTCCGTCGACTCCGTGACGCTCGGCGAGTTCCCGGCCGACCGGTTGCGGACGCGGGAGGCGGACGCGCTGTTCCGGGTCGACTGGGTGCCGGCCGACCTGGCGGAACCGGCGAGCCCCGTCCGCTGGGGCACGCTGGACCCGGTCGGTGTCACTGGGGCGCTCCTGCCCGACGCCCCCCGCTTCGGCGGCGTCACCGAGGTGGGCGAGGCGGTGGCGTCGGGCGCGGTGGACGCGCCCCACGCGGTGCTGGTGTCGTGCGTGACGCCGGCACCTTCCGGGGACGGCGACGTGCTGGGTGCGGCGTACGCGCAGGTGCACGGTGTGCTGGCGCTGGTGCGGGAGTGGCTGGCCGACGAGCGACTGACGGATGTCCGGCTTGTCGTCCTGACGCGCGGCGCGGTGGCGACCCGGGACGGTGAGGAACCCGATCTGGCGGCGACTCCGGTGTGGGGCCTCCTGCGGTCGGCACAGGCCGAGAACCCGGGCCGGATCACGCTGGTCGACGCCGAGAGCGGCGACGACCCCGACGGGCGGGCCCTCAGCCGGGTCGTCCGGTCGGACGAGCCGCAGGCGGCGCTGCGCGCCGCCGGCATCCTCGTACCGCGTCTGGTGAAGGAGCGACGCGAGCGGGCCGAACCGGCGTGGCACTCCGGCGGTACGGTGCTGATCACCGGTGGTACGGGCAGTCTGGGTGCGCATTTCGCGCGGCATCTGGTGGTCGAGCACGGTGTGCGGTCGTTGCTGCTGGTGAGCCGGCGTGGTGCGGACGCTCCGGGGGCGGGGGAGCTGCGGGCGGAGCTGGAGCGGTTCGGTGCCCGTGTGTCGGTGGCGGCGTGCGATGTGACCGACGTGGACGAGCTGGGCCGTCTCCTGGCGGGCGTTCCGGCGGACCGGCCTTTGTCCGGTGTGGTGCACACGGCGGGCGTCCTGGACGACGGCCTGGTCACGGCGCTGACCCCGGAGCGGGTGGACGCGGTGTTGCGGCCCAAGGTGGACGCGGCGTGGAACCTGCACCGCCTGACCCGTGACCTGCCCAGCCTGAAGCACTTCGTGCTGTTCTCCTCCGTGACCGGCACCCTCGGCAGTGCGGGGCAGGCCAACTACGCGGCCGCGAACACGTTCCTGGACGCGCTCGCCCAGTACCGGCACGCGCAGGGCCTGCCCGCCACCTCCGTGGCCTGGGGCCTGTGGCAGCAGGACGGGGACCACGGCGGCATGGCCACCCGGCTCGACGGGACCAGCCGGGCCAGGTGGGCGAAGAACGGCTACCTGCCCGTCACCATGGCGCAGGGCCCGGCCCTGCTCGACACGGCCGTCGCGCTCGGGCTGACCGTCCCGGTCGCCACCCCGCTCGACCTGGCGGCGATCCGCGGCACGGGCGCCGTACCACCCCTCTTCCGCGCCCTCGTCCGGACGCCCGCCCAGCGCCGCCGCGCGGCGACCGGACTCGCGGCGGCCGGGCTCGCGGACACGGCCGAGCAGACCCTCGAGCAGCGGCTCGCCGGGCTGGCACCGGCCGAACGGCAGCGCACGCTCGCGGAGCTCGTCCGCACGGTGGTGGCGGCGGTCCTCAACCACACGGACGCCCAGGCCGTCGGAGCCGAACGCACCTTCCAGGAGCTGGGCTTCGACTCGCTCACCGCCGTCGAGCTGCGCAACCGCATGACGGCCGAGACCGGGGTCCGGCTGCCGGCGACGCTCGTGTACGACCACCCGACCCCGGCCGCCCTCACGGCACACCTGCTGGCCGAACTGGTACCCGCACCGACGTTCTCGGAGAGCGCGCTCCTGAGCGAGGTCGCTCGCATCGAGGAGTTCCTCACCGGAGCGGTGACGGGCGACGGCGAGAAGGCGATCGCCGCTTCCCACCTCCACGACCTGCTCACCCGCTGGGGCGGGGCCGGGACACCGGAGCTCCCCGCCCCCGAACCCGAGACCGACGCATTCGACCTCGACTCCGCGACGGACGACGACCTCTTCCAACTCGTCGACGCCAACCGAAAGGACTGAACACCACATGTCGAACGAGGCAAAGCTCCGCGACTACCTCAAGCGGGCCATCGCCGACACGCGCGAGGCCCAGCAGCGGCTCCAGGAGGTCCAGGACGCGGCCGTCGAGCCGATCGCGATCGTGGGCATGGCGTGCCGGTACCCGGGCGGTGTGTCGTCGCCGGAGGACCTGTGGCGGCTCGTCGAGACCGAGGCCGACGCCGTCGGTGACTTCCCGGACAACCGTGGCTGGGACGTCGAGACCCTCTACGACCCCGAGCCCGGCACCTCGGGCCGTACGTACACGCGCAAGGGCGGCTTCCTGTACGAGGCCGGCGACTTTGACGCCGACTTCTTCGGGATCTCGCCGCGCGAGGCGCTGGCGATGGATCCACAGCAGCGGCTGCTGCTGGAGACGGCGTGGGAGGCGCTGGAGTACGGCGGGATCGACCCGCTGTCGCTCAAGGGCACCGCGACCGGTGTGTTCGCCGGAGCCGCCACGCAGGACTACGGGCCGCCATTCCACCGCCCCGCCCAGGGACTCGACGGACACCTGCTCACCGGCCGCCTGGCCAGTGTGATCTCGGGCCGGATCTCGTACGTGCTGGGGCTGGAGGGGCCGTCGGTGACGGTCGACACGGCGTGCTCGTCGTCGCTGGTGGCGGTGCACCAGGCCGTGCAGTCGCTGCGGCTCGGGGAGTCGTCGATGGCCCTGGCGGGCGGCGCGATGGTGATGCCCACGGCAGGGACGTTCGTCGAGTTCGCGCAGCAGCGGGGCCTGTCGGAGGACGGTCGGTGCCGGGCGTTCGGCGCCGGCGCGGACGGTACGGGCTGGGCGGAAGGTGCCGGCCTGCTGGTGCTGGAGCGGCTGTCGGACGCCCGGCGCAACGGTCACCGGATCCTCGCGGTGGTGCGGGGTTCGGCGGTGAACCAGGACGGTGCGTCGAACGGACTGACGGCGCCCAACGGGCCCGCCCAGCAGCGGGTGATCCGCCAGGCGCTGGCCGGGGCCCGGCTCACCCCCGCCGACGTGGACGCGGTGGAGGCGCACGGCACGGGAACGCGGCTCGGCGACCCGATCGAGGCGCAGGCGCTGCTGGCGACGTACGGCCAGGAACGGCCGGACGGACGGCCGCTCCTGCTCGGCTCGTTGAAGTCGAACATCGGGCACGCGCAGGCGGCCGCCGGGGTCGGCGGGGTCATCAAGATGGTGATGGCGCTGCGGAACGAGAGGCTGCCGAAGACCCTGCACGCCGAGGACCCCACCCCGTTCGTGGACTGGGACGGTGGCGCGGTCGAGTTGCTGACCGAGGCCCACCCCTGGCCGGCGGACGCGGACCGGATCCGCCGCGCGGGTGTCTCGTCGTTCGGCGTGAGCGGTACGAACGCGCATGTGATCGTGGAGGAGGCGCCGCGCGAGGAGGTGATCGTCTCCGACACCGTCCCAGGTCGGGTCGTGCCGTGGCTGGTGTCCGCCCGGAGCCCGGAGGCCCTCGCGGCGCAGGCCGGACGGCTGGCCGCGTACGCGGAGGAGTCCGGAGCCGACGTGCGTGACGTCGCGTACTCGCTGGCGACCGGGCGGGCGGCCCTGGAGCACCGGGCGGCCGTCGTCGGCGCCGACCGCGACGAGCTGGTCGCGGCACTCCGCGCCCTCGCCTCGGGCACCCCGTCCGGAGCCGTCACCTCCGACGAGGTGGGCGCCTCCAGTGACCGGACCGCGTTCCTGTTCACGGGCCAGGGATCGCAGCGGCTCGGCATGGGGCGTGAGCTGTACGACACGTTCCCCGCCTTCGCGGAGGCGTTCGACGCGGTCACCGCCGAACTGGCGCCCGGCCTGCGGGACACCGTCTGGGGCGAGGACGCGGAGGCGCTGAACCGTACCGAGGTGACGCAGCCGGCGTTGTTCGCCGTCGAGGTGGCGCTGTTCCGGCTGTGGGAGTCCTGGGGCGTACGCCCGGACGTGGTGGCCGGGCATTCGATCGGTGAGATCGCCGCCGCGCATGTGGCCGGGGTGCTGTCCCTGGCCGATGCGGCGAAGCTGGTGTCGGCACGTGGCCACCTGATGCAGGCCCTGCCGGCCGACGGGGCCATGGTGGCCGTCCAGGCCGCTGAGGACGAGGTGCTGCCGCACCTGACCGACCGCGTGGGCATCGCCGCCGTGAACGGACCGCAGTCGGTCGTCGTCTCCGGCGCCGAGGACGAAGTGCTGGCCGTCAAAGCGCACTTCGAGGCTCAGGGGCGTAAGGCGACGCGTCTGAAGGTGTCGCACGCTTTCCACTCACCGCTCATGGAGCCGATGCTCGACGAGTTCAGCCGAACCGTCACCCAGCTCACCTTCAACCTTCCGCGCATCCCGTTCGTGTCGACCCTCACCGGCACGCCGGTCACGGACGAGATCACCGACCCCGCCTACTGGGTGCGGCACGTCCGCGAAGCCGTCCGGTTCGCCGACGCCGTGCGTGCGCTGCACGGGCAGGGCGTGACCACGTTCGTGGAGGTGGGCCCGGACGCCGTCCTGACCGCCATGGCGCGGCAGACCCTCGACGCGCCCGGAATCCGTTGCGTACCGAGCCTCCGGCGTGACCGTCCCGAGGCCGCCGACGTCGTCACCGCCCTTGCCGGGCTCCACAACCGGGGCGTGGCCGTCGACTGGCGCCGTTTCCACGACGGCACCGGCGCCCGTGCCGTGCCTCTGCCCACCTACGCGTTCCAGCGCCGCACCTACTGGATCGCCGCGCCGGAGGCGAACGTCGAACCGCACGCGCCCGAGGGTGCCGACGCCCCTGCCGACGCCCCTGCCGACGCCCCGGCGAGCGCCCACCGGGCCGTCGTTCCGCTGGCCGAGCGGCTGCTCGGGCTGACGGCGGCGGAGCAGCGGGAAGCGGTGTCCGAGCTGGTGCGCGGCGAGGTCGCGGCCGTCCTGGGCTTCGCGGAGCCGGGCGCGGTCGGCCCCGACCGTACGTTCCAGCAGCTGGGGTTCACCTCCCTGTCGGCCGTGGAGCTGCGTGACCGGCTCCTGGCGTCCACCGGGGTCCGGCTGCCGGCGACGCTGGCCTACGACCACCCCACCCCGGCCGCCCTCGTCGCGCACCTGCACGCCGAGGTGGGCACGGCCACCCGTTCCGTACTGACCGAGCTGGAGCGTCTCGAGGCGGCCCTGGCCACCGTGTCCGAGGACGACGAGGTCCGTTCTGAGGTCTCCGCCCGGCTCCAGGGGCTGCTGGCGCGGTGGAGCACTGGTGCGGACGACGACATGGTGTCGGACGGCCCCGGCCCCGACCTCGACGAGATCTTCAGCTTCATCGACTCCGAGATCGGCGAGTCCGTGACCCACTGACGACGACGCGACACACCGCACCGCGACACACCGCACCGCGACACACCGCACCGCGCCGCAGCGCATCGCACCACTCAGCAGCAGCCGAGGAGAGCTTTCGCCATGCCCAACGAGAACGAACAGAAGCTGGCCGACTACCTGAAGCGGGTCACGGTCGATCTGCAGAAGTCCCGGCGCCGCGTCGCCGAACTGGAGTCGAGCAGGACCGAGCCGATCGCGATCGTGGGGATGGCCTGCCGCTATCCCGGCGGTGTGTCGTCGCCGGAGGACCTGTGGCGGCTGGTCGAGGGCGAGGTCGACGCGATCAGCGACTTCCCCGAGAACCGTGGCTGGGACATCGAGTCCCTGTACGACCCCGAACCGGGCAAGCCGGGGCGCAGTTACACCCGGCGGGGCGGGTTCCTGCACGACGTGGGCGACTTCGACGCCGACTTCTTCGGCATATCGCCGCGCGAGGCCACCGCCATGGACCCGCAGCACCGGCTGCTGCTGGAGGCGGCGTGGGAGGCGCTGGAGTACGGCGGGATCGACCCGCTGTCGCTGAAGGGCAGCCCGACCGGCGTCTTCACCGGCTTCTCGGGCCAGAGTTACATCGGCCTGTTCAGCGGCCCGGAGGAGCTGGGCGGCTACCTGATGACCGGCAGCCTCTCCAGCATCATGTCCGGCCGGATCTCGTACGTGCTGGGGCTGGAGGGGCCGTCGGTGACGGTCGACACGGCGTGCTCCTCGTCGCTCGTCGCCCTGCACCAGGCGGTGCAGTCGCTGCGGCAGGGTGAGTCGGAGCTGGCCCTCGTCGGCGGTGCGACGGTCGCGGCGACGCCGGGCAGCTTCGTGGAGTTCGCGCAGCAGCGGGGCCTGTCGGAGGACGGTCGGTGCCGGGCGTTCGGTGCGGGTGCGGACGGTACGGGCTGGGCCGAGGGTGCGGGTCTGCTGGTGCTGGAGCGTCTGTCCGATGCGCGGCGCAACGGTCACCGGGTGCTGGCGGTGGTGCGGGGTTCGGCGGTGAACCAGGACGGTGCGTCGAACGGACTGACGGCGCCCAACGGCCCGGCTCAGCAGCGGGTGATCCGGCAGGCGCTGGCGAGTGCGGGACTGGGGGCTGCAGATGTCGATGCGGTGGAGGCGCACGGGACGGGGACGCGGCTGGGTGACCCGATCGAGGCGCAGGCGCTGCTGGCCACCTATGGGCAGGGACGGTCGCCGGACCGGCCGTTGTTCCTGGGGTCGTTGAAGTCGAACATCGGGCACGCGCAGGCGGCCGCCGGGGTCGGCGGGGTCATCAAGATGGTGATGGCGCTGCGGAACGAGAGGCTGCCGAAGACCCTGCACGCCGAGGACCCCACCCCGTTCGTGGACTGGGACGGTGGCGCGGTCGAGTTGCTGACCGAGGCCCACCCCTGGCCGGCGGACGCGGACCGGATCCGCCGCGCGGGCGTCTCGTCGTTCGGTGTGAGCGGTACGAACGCGCACGTGATCGTGGAGGAGGCGCCGCGCGAGGAGCCGGCCGTTCGGGAACCCGCTCCGATCGGGACCGTGCCGTGGCTGGTGTCCGCCCGGAGCCCGGAGGCCCTCGCGGCACAGGCCGGACGGCTGGCCGCGTACGCGGAGGAATCCGGAGCCGACGTGCGTGACGTCGCGTACTCCCTGGCGACCGGGCGGGCGGCCCTGGAGCATCGGGCGGCCGTCGTCGGCGCCGACCGCGACGAGCTGGTCGCCGCACTGCGTGCCCTCGCTGCGGGCACCCCCTCGGGAGCCGTCACCTCGGACACGGTCAACGCGTCGGGCGGCAAGTCGGCGTTCCTGTTCACGGGCCAGGGATCGCAGCGGCTGGAGATGGGGCGTGAGCTGTACGACACGTTCCCCGCCTTCGCGGAGGCCTTCGACGCGGTCACCGCCGAGCTGGCCCCCGGGCTGCGGGACATCGTCTGGGGCGGCGACGCGGAGGCGCTGAACCGCACCGAGACCACCCAGCCCGCCCTCTTCGCCATCGAGGTGGCGCTCTACCGGCTCTGGGAGTCCTGGGGCGTACGCCCCGACGTGGTCGCCGGGCATTCGATCGGTGAGATCGCCGCCGCGCACGTAGCCGGGGTCCTGTCCCTGGCCGATGCGGCGAAGCTGGTGTCGGTGCGCGGCCGGCTGATGCAGGCCCTGTCGGCTGACGGGGCCATGGTGGCCGTCCAGGCCGCTGAGGACGAGGTGCTGCCGCACCTGACCGACCGCGTGGGCATCGCCGCCGTGAACGGACCGCAGTCGGTCGTCGTCTCCGGCGCCGAGGACGAAGTGCTGGCCGTCAAAGCGCACTTCGAGGCTCAGGGGCGTAAGGCGACGCGTCTGAAGGTGTCGCACGCGTTCCACTCACCGCTCATGGAACCGATGCTCGACGAGTTCACCCGAACCGTCACCCAGCTCACCTTCAACCTTCCGCGCATCCCGTTCGTGTCGACCCTCACCGGCACGCCGGTCACGGACGAGATCACCGACCCCGCCTACTGGGTGCGGCACGTCCGCGAAGCCGTCCGGTTCGCCGACGCCGTGCGTGCGCTGCACGGGCAGGGCGTGACCACGTTCGTGGAGGTGGGCCCGGACGCCGTCCTGACCGCCATGGCGCGGCAGACCCTGGAAGACACCGAGGTCACCGACGTCGCCGACGTCCGCTGCGTACCGAGCCTCCGACGTGACCGTCCCGAGGCCGCCGACGTCGTCACCGCCCTTGCCGGGCTCCACAACCGGGGCGTGGCCGTCGACTGGCGCCGTTTCCACGACGGCACCGGCGCCCGTGACGTGCCTCTGCCCACCTACGCCTTCCAGCGCCGCACCTACTGGTACAGCGCGGCGACCGGGGCGGGCACCGACACCGGGCGGCTGGGTCTGGACGGGCCGGGGCACCCGCTGCTGGGTGCGTCGGTGGACCTCGCGGGCGGGGAAGGGGCCGTGTTCACCGGCCGGATCTCCACCCGTACCCACCCGTGGCTCGCCGAGCACGTCCTGGACGGCGACGTCACCGTGCCCGCCTCCGTGTACGCCGAGCTGGCCCTGCACGTGGCCGACCGGTTCGCGTGCGACGCGCTGGACGAGCTGACCGTCCACGCCCCGCTGGTGCTGCGGGGCCGGCAGGCGGTCCAGGTGCAGGTCTCGGTCGGGGCGCCCGACGGGCTGGGGCGGCGGCCGGTCACCGTCCACACGCGCCCCGACGGCGACGACGGGGCCTGGACCTGCCGCGCGAGCGGCCACGTCTCGCTGAGCGGCGTACACGCCCTTCCCGTGCGGTCCTCCGGGCCGGTGGCGCAGTGGCCGCCGCGCGGGACGGAGGTGGACACGGCCGAGCTGTACAAGCGGCTCGCCGGGCAGGGTTACGGTCACGGGCAGGCGTTCCCGGTGGTCTCCGCCGTGTGGCGGGACGGTGACGAGGTGTTCGCCGAACTGGCGCCGCCGGGTGACGAGTTCGACCCGGCCGGGTTCGTGCTGCACCCGCTGCTGCTGGAGTCGGCGGTGCGGGTGGCGCTGTACGCGGGTGGCCTGGCGGGCGGGGCACCGCGCGCGGTGCGGTCCTGGTCGGGGGTGCGCGTGTTCGCCGAGGGTGCCCGGGAGTTGCGGGTGCGGGTCCGGCGTACCGGCGACGACGAGTACGGTCTCGAGCTGGCGGACGGCTCCGGTCAGCCGGTGGCGACGGTGGACGCGCTGACGCTCACCGCCGCCGACGACCCGGGGGTCGGGGCGGCCCGTGAGGCGGCGCTCGACGCGCTGTTCACCGTCGGCTGGGACCCGATCCGGCCGGCGCTGCCGACGGCGGCGTACCGCTGGGGCACGCTGGGCCAGGTCGGTGTCGCCGAGGCGCTCCTGCCGGACGCCCACCGTTTCGCCGGTGTCGCCGAGGTGGGCGAGGCGGTGGCGTCGGTCGCGCTGGACGCGGTGCTGGTGTCGTGCGCGACAGCGCCAACGCTCCCCGGGGACGGCGACGTGCTGGGTGCGGCGTACGCGCAGGTGCACGGTGTGCTGGCGCTGGTGCGGGAGTGGCTGGCCGACGAGCGGCTGACGGATGTGCGGCTGGTGGTGCTCACCCGTGGGGCCGTGGCGACAGGGCGGGGCGAGGCGCCGGACCTGGCGACGGCGGCGGTGTGGGGGCTGCTGCGCTCGGCGCAGGCGGAGAACCCGGGCAGGATCACTCTCCTCGACACGGACGGTTCGGGGTCGCCGGAGCTGCTGTCGGCGGTCGTGGCGGGCGGGGAGCCGCAGGTCGCGCTCCGGGCCGGGGGCGCGCTGGTGCCCCGGCTCGCGCGGGCCGCCGTCGATCCGGGGTGGACGGCCACACCCGCGTGGGAATCCGGCGGTACGGTGCTGATCACCGGTGGTACGGGCAGTCTGGGTGCGCATTTCGCGCGGCATCTGGTGGTCGAGCACGGTGTGCGGTCGTTGCTGCTGGTCAGCCGGCGTGGTGCGGACGCTCCGGGGGCGGGGGAGCTGCGGGCGGAGCTGGAGCGGTTTGGTGCGCGGGTCGCGGTGGTGGCGTGTGATGTGACCGACGTGGACGAGCTGGGGCGTCTCCTGGCGGGCGTTCCGGTGGACCGGCCGCTGACGGGGGTCGTCCATACGGCGGGGGTCCTGGACGACGGCCTGGTCACGGCGCTGACCCCGGAGCGGGTGGACGCGGTGTTGCGGCCCAAGGTGGACGCGGCGTGGAACTTGCACCGGCTGACCCGTGACCTTCCCGGCCTGAGGCACTTCGTGCTGTTCTCGTCCATCGCGGCGACGTTCGGCAGTGCGGGCCAGGGCAACTACGCGGCCGCGAACACGTTCCTGGACGCGCTCGCCCAGTACCGGCACGCGCAGGGCCTGCCCGCCACCTCCGTGGCCTGGGGCCTGTGGCAGCAGGAGGAGGGCGGGATCGCGGGCCACCTGGACGCGACGGACCTGGCCCGGATCGCCCGGGACGGCTACCGTCCCGTCACCATGGCGCAGGGGCCGGCCATGCTCGACACGGCCATGGCGCTCGGGCTGGCCGCGCCGGTCGCCACCCCGCTCGACCTGGCGGCCGTCCGCGCGCTGCCCGGCCCGGTCACGCCGCTGCTGCGGACGCTGGCCCGCACCACGTCCCGGCCGGCCGTGAACGGTCCGGGTGGCGCGGCGGTGGGCGTGGCCGACCGGGTGCGTGAGCTTCCCGACGCCGAGCGGCTGCCGCTGCTGCGGGACCTGCTGCGCGCCGAGGTGGCCGCGGTCCTCGGCCACGCGGACGCGGCGGGCATCGACCCGGAGCGCGGCTTCCTGGAGCTGGGCTTCGACTCGCTGACCGCGGTCGATCTGCGCAACCGGCTCAACGCGGCCACCGGGGTCCGGCTCGCCGCGAGCCTCGTCTACGACCACCCGACCCCCGGGGCGCTGGCCGCGCACCTGCTGGCGGAGCTGGTGGGCACCGCGCCGGACGTGTCGCGGGCGGTGGACTTCGAGGCCGAGATCCGGCTCGCCGACGACATCGTGCCCGCCGCCGAGGTGGTCACGGTGGCGGAGGACCCGAAGGAGGTGTTCCTGACCGGGGCGACCGGGTTCCTGGGCGCGTTCATGCTGCGGGAGCTGCTGCGGACGACGTCGGCGCGGGTGCACTGCCTGGTGCGGGCCGCCGACGCGGCGGAGGGGCTGGAGCGGCTGCGGGACAACGCCCGCTGGTACGACGCGTGGGACGAGACGCAGGCGCACCGGGTCGTGGCGGTGCCCGGTGACCTGGGCGAGCCGCGGCTCGGGCTGGCCGAGGACGTGTTCGACGACCTGGCCCGCGAGGTCGACGTGGTGTTCCACGGGGGCGCGCTGGTCAACTGGCTGTACCCGTACACGGCGCTGAAGGCGGCGAACGTGGGCGGCACCGAGGAGGTGCTGCGGATGGCGGCCCGGCACCGTACGGTCCCGGTGCACTTCGTGTCCTCGACCGGTGTGTTCGACAAGCCGGTCCGGGAGGGGGTCCCGTTGAAGGTGACCGATCCGCTGGGGCCCACGGAGGTGATGAACGGCTACCGTCACACCAAGTGGGTCGTGGAGCACATCATCGGCCTGGCCAGGGAGCGGGGCCTGCCGGTGTCGGTGTACCGGGGTGACGTGGTCTCCGGCGACCAGGAGTCCGGCGCCTGCCAGACCCGGGACTTCGTGTGGCTCAGCCTGAAGGGCCTCATCCAGGCGCGTGCGGTTCCGCGGGGCACCGACATCCTGTTCCACCTGGTGCCGGTGGACTACGTCAGCGCGGCGATCGTGGCCCTGTCGAAGAAGGCGGACTGCGCGAGCCGCACGTTCCACCTCTCCAACCCCGAGGACGTCCGGTACCGCACCATCCTGGAGCACCTGCGGGCCTTCGGGTACGAGATCGAGGAGGTGGAGTGGTCGGAGTGGCTGGAGCGGGTCCAGGGCGGCGGCGACAACGCGCTGACGCCACTGCTGGACATGTTCCGGGCGATCGCCGCCAACGGTGAGGGCGCCTATCCGCCGATCGACATGAGCGAGACGGAGGCGGCGCTGGAGGGCACCGGGATCGAGATCCCGAAGATGACCCGCGATCTCTTCGAGACGTACATCGGGTTCTTCGTCCGGGCCGGCTACCTGCCGCCGGCGCCCGCCCTCGCCCTCGCGCGGACCGGCTCCTGACCGGCACGGGCTCCTGACGGGTCTCGGAGGAGACGGAGGCCCCGGCCCCGGTGGACGAGATGTCCGCCGGGGCCGGGGCCCGTGTCGCGCCGCCGTTCAGCCGGAGACGTCCAGGTCGCGGCCGCGGACCTTGCCCTCCCACCAGCCGGCGACGACCGCGGCGGCCATCGTCGAGCAGAACAGGCCGCTCTGGTACGGCAGTTGGTGGAGGGCCAGTGACAGTGCCCCGGCGAGCAGGCCGATCGCGACCGCCCGCACGCTGGTGAAGCACGACACCACGAGCCCGATGTACGTGGCGTAGATGGCGAAGTCCAGGCCCAGGCCGTCGATGCCGCTCAGGTCCTTGCCGTAGATCCAGCCGGCCATCGTGGCCGACAGCCAGGCGGCGTAGACGGCGAGCGAGGCGGCCATCACGTTCCAGTGCTGGAAGCCGCGCGGGTCGGGGTCCTCCCGGTACCGCTTGGCGGCGAGCGCGTACACCGCGTCCGTCATGCCGTGGGCGATGGCCGCACGCCAGGCGGGGGACAGGTGCTTGACGTACGGGGAGAGGGACGCGGAGTAGAAGACGTGCCGGGCGTTGATGACCAGGGTGGTGAGGACGACCAGCGGCCAGGCGGCCCCGGCCGCGAGCATGCCGATGCCGACCATCTGCGCCGATCCGGCGTTGACCAGGGCGCTGAGCAGCATCGTCTCCAGCAGGCTCAGGCCGGACTGCTGGGACACCGCGCCGGTGAGCAACGCGAAGGGGATGGCGCCCACGACGACGCCGACGGACGACACCGCGCCCCGGCGCATCTCCCGTGCCCGGGAGGGGCGGGGGTTCACGGTGGGGGTGGAGGCGGCGGTGGTCATGGCGGGGCCGGTCTTTCGTCGGAGTGCGGTCACAGGGCCAGTCCCGTCAGGGCGAACGCGGCGACGGAACAGGCGAAGACGAGGAAGAAGCTGTCGCGCCGGACCGCGCCCACCGCGAACCCGACGAGGGCGCCCACCAGGTAGGGCGTCAGCCAGGACGGGCCGCCGCCGGTCTTCGGCGCCAGCAGCACCGACGGCACGATGATCGCCATGAGGACGGCGGGCATCACGTACGGCAGGGCCCGCTCGATCCGGGGGGAGATGGACGACGGTTCGAGGGGGCCGAAGAACGCGACGCGGACGGCGAAGGTCACCGCCCCCATCAGCGCGATGGTCACGATGGTCATGGGGTCCTCTCGGGGAGGGGCAGGAGGAGGGGGGACGGGGAGGTGGCCGCGGCGGGTCGCGCCGCGGCCACCGGTGGGGCGGGGGTCAGGGACGGTCGGTGAGCAGCAGCCCGGCGAGCAGGTCGGGCCGGGTGACGTTGAGGTAGTGGCCGCCGTGTCCGGTGACGACCGTGCGGACCCGCGGTCCGAGCTCCCGCCAGGTGTCGGCGGCGTCGGCGCGTCCGCCGGTCAGCGGGTCGTCGGTGGCGACGACGACCGTGACGGGCAGGTCGAGCGGGTGGTTGGCGAGGTCCTTCAGGGCCCGGCGGAAGCCGCGGGTCGCCTCGACCGTGTCGTACCGGAACGACGAGGCGAGGTCGGCGCGTTCGCGGGCGGACAGGGTCCGGACGTCGTCGAGGCCGGTGTTGTCGGCGAGCCAGTCGAGCACGGCCGCGTCCGTCATGCCGGTGACCTCGTTGGAGGTGTGGTCGGCCGAGTCCGTCGACTTGAGGATCTTCGAGACGACCATCAGGTCCCGGACGTCCACGCCCCGGCGGCGCAGTTCCGGCACGAGGAGCAGTCCGGTGGCCGAGCCGGCGCAGTGGCCCAGCACCGTGACCGGCACGTCGGTCCCGGTGTCCGCGGCGATCTCGTCGGCCAGGTCGGCGGCGAGCCGCTCGACCGGGACGCGCGGCCGGGCGTCGGCCAGGGTGCGCCCCGGCAGTTCGGCGCCGAGGACGCGGACCCGGCCCGCCGCCAGTTCCCGCGCGAGCGGTACGTAGCTGACGGCGCTGCCGCCCGCGAACGGCACGCACACGACGGTGGCCACCGGGTCGGCGACCTCCAGGCCGGCCGCCCGGGTCAGGTCGACCAGCAGCGGCCGGTCGCCGCCGGCCGGCCCGGCGAGGAGGCGGGCCAGGTGCCGGGGCGTGGGGTGGGCGAGCAGGTCGCGCAGCGCGATCCGGCCGTCGGAGAGCGCGGCGACCTTCATGGCGGCGATGGAGTGGCCGCCGGACTCGAAGAAGTTGCCGGTCGCGGACACGGTCGCCGGGTCGGTGTCGAGGGCGCGGGCGAACAGGGCGGCGACCTCGCGTTCCGCGTCGGTGGCCGGTGCCTCGAAGGGCCGCTCGTCCACGCTGACTTGGGTGCGTTCCAGGGCCTTGCGGTCGGTCTTGCCGTTGGCGGTGAGGGGGAACTCGGCCAGCCGGACCAGCGCCTCGGGGTGCATGTAGGCGGGCAGCAGCCCGGACAGGCCGTGCCGGAAGGCGGCCGGGTCCGGCTCGGCGGTCCCGGTGTAGTAGGTGACGAGACGCTTCTGGCCGGACACCGTGCGGACGAGGGTGA
This sequence comes from Streptomyces ficellus, assembly GCF_009739905.1. Lineage (NCBI taxonomy): Bacteria > Bacillati > Actinomycetota > Actinomycetes > Kitasatosporales > Streptomycetaceae > Streptomyces > Streptomyces ficellus. The sequence continues at coordinate 4,248,307 of NZ_CP034279.1, forward strand.
CCGCTCCGGTGACGCCGTCGAGCCGCTGGACGGCGCTGTCGATCTCGGACAGCTCGATGCGGTAGCCGCGCACCTTCACCTGGTCGTCGGTGCGCCCCGCGCAGTCCAGGACCCCGCCGGGCAGCCAGCGGCCGATGTCGCCGGTGCGGTAGAGGGTCGCGGAGCGGTCGTCGAGGGTGTTGGGGCGGAAGGCGGCGGCGGTGCGGTCGGGGTCGTTGACGTAGCCGAGGCCGACGCCCGCGCCGGTCACCACGATCTCGCCGTAGCTGCCGAGCGGCCGGAGGGTGTCGTCGGGGCCCACGACGTGGATGCCGGTGTTGAGGACGGCCCGGCCGACGGGGACGCGTACGGCGTCGACGGGCGCCTCGACACGGTGGTGGGTGACGTCGTCGGACGCCTCGGTGGGCCCGTAGGCGTTGACGAGCGGGACGTCCGGGTACTGGGCGAACCAGCGGTGGGTGAGCGCCGGGGGCAGCGGTTCGCCGGTGACCAGATTGACCCGCAGGTCGGGCAGGGGCCGGGGGCGCAGGGACGTCTCGGTGAGCAGCGCGTCCAGGTAGGACGGCACCACTTCGAGGACGGTGATCCGGTCGTCGGCGACGGCGCGGAGGAAGCCGGGCACGTCGACGACGGTGTTCTGGGTGTAGATCACGGTGGACGCGCCGCGCGTCCAGGCGACCAGGAGCTGCCACACGGAGATGTCGAAGCACTGGGTGGCGATCTGGGCGACCCGGTCGCCGGGCCGGAGGTCCAGGTCGACGACCTTGGCCAGGAGGTGGTTGAGCATGCCGGAGTGGCGGATCAGGGCGCCCTTCGGTTCGCCGGTGGACCCCGAGGTGAAGATCAGGTACGCGGGGTCGGCGGGCCCGGGCCGCGGCACGGCCGCCTCACCGGGGGTGCCGGCCGGGTCGGAGTCCCCTGCCTCGTCGGGGACGAGTACCCGCACGGTCAGGCCCGCCCCGGCCAGGGCGGCCCGGTGGCGGGGCGCGGTGGCGGCGTCGGCGACGACGTACCGGCAGTCGGCGCGGCGCAGCACCTTCGCCACCCGGTCCACCGGGTGGTCGGCCTCCTGCGGCAGGTACACGGCGCCGAGCTTCAGCAGGGCCAGCACGGTGACCGCCCAGGTGACACCGCGCGGCAGGACGGTGGTGACGACGTCGCCGGGCCGGACACCCCGGTCCCGGAACCAGGCGGCGAGGTGCTCCGACCGGGCGTCGAGCTCGGCGTAGGTGAGCCGCCGGGCGCCGTGCACCAGGGCGGTGCGGTCCGGGTGGCGGGCGGCCTGGTCGGTGAACGCGTCGACGAACGTGCCCTCGGGCAGCTCGTGGACGGGCCCGGCGAAGCCGTGCAGCAGGGCCCGCTCGTCGGCGCCGAGCAGGGCGGCGGTGTCGCGCGGGGCGTCCGGGCCGGCGGTGAGCTGCTCCAGGGCGCGCCGGTAGTAGCCGCCGACGCGGGCGATGTGCTCCGCGGTGTGCGCGTCGCTGTGGAAGTGCAGGCTGAGCTGGACCTCGTCGGTGACCGCGTCCTGGGAGAACTCGGCGCGGAAGGGGAACTCGGTCTGGGCGTTGACGACGGACCGCACCAGCCCGAACCCGTCCCGCTCGGACAGGTCCTTGAGGACGTGGAAGTGGGTGAAGTTGAAGACCGTCTCGAACAGGGTCTCCTGGGTGCCCGCCGCCTTCTTGATCTCGGCCATCGGGTAGCGGCGGTGCGGCAGCATGCCCGTCTCGGCGCGGTAGACGGCCCGTACGAGTCCGGCCCAGGTGGGCGACTCGGCGAGGCCGACGCGGAAGGGCACCGTGTTGAGGAACAGCCCGGCGAGCCTCTCGCCGCCCTCCGCCTCGGGGCGGCCGGAGTGCTCGTAGCCGGTGAGGACGTCGTCCGTGCCGGCGACGAACCCGAGGACGGCGGTGTGCACGGCGAGCAGCAGCGACTTGACCGGGACGCGCAGCCGGCCGGCGGTGGCGATGACCGCCGCCGACAGCCCGGGCGGCAGGGTGACGTCGTGGATGCGGACGCCGGGCCCGTCGGTGTCGGCGCCGGGCAGGCGGGGCAGTGCCGTCTTCTCCGCGCCGTCGAGGAGCCGCTGCCAGAACCGCGCCTGCTCGCCGGAGGCGACGGCGTCGCGCTCCAGCGCCACGAAGTCCCGGTAGGACGGCCCGGATCCGGGCGCCGGGGGCGCCGTCGGGGCCGCCGCCCGGCCGTCCAGGAGGGCGAAGTAGGTGGTGAAGATGTCGCGGTGGATGGTGTTGACGCTCCACCCGTCGAGGGCGGCGTCGTGGTAGCTCAGCGAGTACTGGTAGGCGTCGTCGGCGAGCAGGTGCAGGTGGACGCGTACGAGGTCAGGGGTGCCGTACGCGAAGCCGTCGGCCAGTTCCCGGCCGGCGAAGGCGTCGAGGGCGTCGGCCTGCTCGTGCGGTGCGAGCCCGCGCAGGTCGTGCACGGTCAGCGGGGCGGGGACCCGGCTGTGCACGAGCTGGACCGGCTCGTGGAAACCGGCGAGGTGGAAGCTGGTGCGGAACACCGGGTGCCGGGCGGTGACGTCGGTGACCGCGCGGGTGAAGGTGTCGACGTCGACGCGGTCGTCGATCCGGTAGCTGAGGATGTCGTGGTACATGCCGACGCTGTCGCTGCGGGTCGCCTCGTAGATGAGCCCCATCTGGAGCCGTGACATCGGGTAGGCGTCGTCCAGCCCGTCCGGCAGGAGGTCCCGGTCGGCGGCCGTCAGGAGCGAGAACGGCTCCCGGTCCGGCCCGTCGGGGTCCTCGCCGGGGGCGTGCCCGCCGGAGGCGCCGCCCGAGGCGGCCAGCGCGGCCAGCTCGGCGACCGTGGGGTGGGCGAACAGGTCCTGGAAGGTGAAGTGGAGCCCGGCGGCGCGAGCCCGGGCGAGGACCGCGATGAACTTGATCGAGTCGCCGCCCAGGGCGAAGAAGCTGTCGTGGACGCCGATCCGCGCGGTGCCCAGGACGTCCGCCCAGATCGCGGCGAGGGTCTCCTCGACCGGGGTGCGGGGCGCGACGTGCCCGGCGGCGGACCCGGCCGCGGCCGGCCGCGGCAGGCTCTTCAGGTCCCGCTTGCCGTTGTGGTTGACCGGGATGGCGGGCACCTCGACGAGGGCCCGCGGGACCATGTACGAGGGAAGTTCCGCGGCGAGCGCGGCGCGCAGCGCGTCCTCCCGGTAGCCGTCGCCGGGCACGACGTACGCGACGAGGGAGCGGTCGCCCGCCGCGTCCTCCAGGGTGGTGACGGCGCAGTCGGTGACGCCCGGGGCGGCGGCGGCGACGTGCTCGATCTCGCCGAGCTCGATGCGGTAGCCGCGGATCTTCACCTGGGTGTCGATGCGGCCGAGGTACTCGATGGTCCCGTCGTCGAGCCGGCGGGCCAGGTCGCCGGTGCGGTAGAGGCGCCCGGTGGGCTCGAAGGGGTTCGGCAGGAACCGTTCCGCGGTCAGCTCGGGGGCGTTGAGGTAGCCGCGGGCGAGTCCGGTGCCCGCGATGCACAGCTCGCCGGGCGTGCCGACCGGGGCCTGGCCACCGTCCCTGGTGCGGACGTAGAGGCGGATGTTGTCGATGGGGCGGCCGATGGGGACGGTACGGGTGGTGTCGATGTCGGCGCAGGGCTGGCTGGTGACGTCGACGGCCGCCTCCGTCGGCCCGTAGAGGTTGACCAGGTCGGCGTGCGCGCCCAGGTGCCGGGTGAAGGCCTGGACGTGGGTGACGGCGAGCGCCTCACCGCTGGCGAACACCCGGCGCAGCGAGGTGAGTTCCGGTGCGTCGCCGGTGGCGGCGGTGTACTGGAGGAAGGCGTGCAGCATCGAGGGGACGAAGTGCAGGGTGGTGACGCCGTGTTCGGCGATCCGCCGGGCGATCAGCTCCGGGTTCCTCTCGTCGCCGCTCGGCAGCGTCACCACGGACGCGCCCGCGAACGACCACCAGAAGATCTCCCACACGGAGACGTCGAAGGTGAACGGCGTCTTGTGGAGGATCGTGTCACCGGGGCCCAGCGGGTGGGCGCGCTGCATCCACCACAGCCGGTTGACGATGGCCCGGTGCTCGACCATGACGCCCTTGGGGCGGCCGGTGGAGCCGGAGGTGTAGATGACGTACGCGAGGTGGCCGGGGCCGCTCACGGCCGGCAGGTCGGTGCCGTCCTGGGCGGCGATCGCCGGGTCGTCCACACGGAGCGTCTCCCGCCCGGGGGCGGCCGGGACGACCGGCGCCGTCCCACCGTCGGCCAGGACCAGCCCGGTGCCGCTGTGTTCGAGGATGTACGCGATCCGGTTGGCCGGCAGGGTCGGGTCGAGCGGCAGGTAGGCGCCGCCCGCCTTGAGCACCGCGTACACCGCCACGAGCATCTCCGGCGAGCGGGGCAGGCAGACGCCGACGACGTCGTCCGCGCCGACCCCGCGGGCCCGCAGGACGCGCGCCAGCCGGTTGGCGGCCGTGTTCAGCTGGGCGTACGTGAGCGGCCCGTCGGCCACGGCGACGGCGTCGGGGGTGGCGGCGGCGCGCTCCTCCAGGAAGCCGTGCAGGGTGCGGTCGGCCGGGAACGGGGCGTCGGTCGCGTTGAACCGGGTGGCGACGGCGTCGAGTTCGGCGTCGGTCGGGGCGAGCAGCGGGCCCACCGGCAGGGCCGGGTCGGCGAGCAGCGCGTCCAGGACGCGGACGAAGCCGGCGGCCAGCCGCTCGGCGGTGGCGGCGGAGAACAGCCGGGCGTCGTAGGACACCGCCAGTTCGTCCGGGCCGCCCTCCGCGGTCGTGCGCAGGGCGAACAGGAGCGGGCAGCCGCGCTCTTCGGCGTCCTGCCCGGTGAGGTCGCCATCGAGCGCCAGCATCAGGTCGCCGGGCCGTATCTCCTCGGCGTCCAGCCACGCGCCGAGCGGGATGTCCAGGTGCGCGAGGCCCTCCAGGTAGGCGGTGCGGACCGCGCCGAGCAGGTCCCGGCCGGTGGTGCCGGGGCGGACCTCGGCGGCGACCGGCAGGGCGACGCCCCGCGCGGGGGCGGGCAGCAGGACGGTGACGTCGGCGCGGTCGGTGGCGCGGGCGGCGAGCACGGCGAGGGCCGCGCCGCCGAGGACCCGCAGCAGCGCCGGGTCGCCGCCGGTCAGGGCGCGGGCGGCGGTGGTGGCGCGGCCGGGCAGCGGCAGGGTGACGACGGGGCGGGCGCCGGTGTGCCTGCGGGCGTGGTCGCGCACGAGCACGGTCGGCTCGGCGAGCACGGCGGGGTGCTCCTGCCAGAACCGCAGCTGGTGGGGGTGGGCGTTGAGGGCCGACTGGAGTGCGAGGGCGTTGCTCATGGTCCGTCCTTGGGCTGGCGGGTTCAGCGGTTCAGCGGTTCAGCGGTTCAGAAGGCGAAGGTGGCGGCGGTCGCGGCGGGCGCCGCCGGCGCGGGCGGGGCGGCGGGCGGGAACACCGGCCGGTCCGGGTGGTGGAGGAGTTCGTCCAGCGCGGCGACCACCCGGTCGAGCAGGAACTCGGCCGACGACGGGTCGAACAGGTCGGTCGCGTACTCGAGTTCGAGGACCGTGCCGTCCGGCCGCTCGTACGCCTGGAGGTTCAGGTCGAAGCGGCAGGTGCCCTGGTGGAGCAGGGAGACCTCGACGCGCCGGCCGTGCGCGCGGAAGCGGTGGAAGCCGATGTTCTGGAGGGCGAAGAAGGCGTCGAAGAGCGGGTTGCGCGAGGGGTCCCGCTCCGTGACGACCTGCCGGACCAGCCGCTCGAAGGGGTAGTCCTGGTGGCACAGCGCCTCCTGGTGCCGGCCGGCGGCGCGGCGCAGGACGTCGGCGAACCGGTCCTCGTCCGTCAGCCGCAGCCGCAGGGGCACGGTGTTCACGAACATGCCGACCAGCCGGTCGAGGTCGGGGTGGGCGCGGCCGCTCATGGGGCAGCCGACGACCAGGTCCCGCTGCCCGGTGATCCGGCCGAGCGCGGCGGCGTACGCGGTGAGGAGCACGCCGAACGCGGTCACGCCGTGCCGCGAGGCGCTGTCACGGACGGCGTCGCCGCGGGCGGCGCCCAGCGGCCGGCGCACCACGCCGCCGCGCGTCGGGCGCACCGGCGGGCGCGGCCGGTCGGGGCGGACGCCGAGGGGGGCGGGGGGTTCGGCGAACACGTCGAGCCAGTACCGCTCGGCGGGGTCGAGCGCCCCGGAGCCGAGGCGGTCGGCGAACCACTGCGACGCGTCGCCGTACCCGGTGGGCAGGGGCGGCGGTGCGGTCCCGGCGTACAGGTCGAGGAGGTCCTCGACCAGGACCGCGAGGGACATCCCGTCGAAGACGATGTGGTGCGCGTCCAGGTAGAGCCGGTCGCCGTCGGTGCCCGGCACCAGCAGGGCGCGCAGCAGCGGTGGCCGCTCCAGGTCGAAGGGGCGCACCAGCCGCTCCAGGGCCTCCGCGTCGGTGGGCACCTCGTCCGCGCCGGCGGTGGCGACCGTGACGTCCGCGGTGGGCGCGTGGACCTGGCGGACCTCGTCCGCGTCCAGCCGGAACCCGGTGCGCAGCGCGTCGTGGCGGGCGACGAGTTCGCCGAGCGCCGCCGCCAGCCTCCCGGCGTCCAGGCCGGGCGCGACGTCGAGCCGGAAGGGGATGTTGTACGCGGTCGACGACGGGTCGGTCCGCCACAGGGCGTACAGGGCGCGCTGCTGGGGGTGGAGGGCGGAGGTGCGGCGCCCGGGGTCGTGGGGGAGGGGGGCGAGTTCGGTGGGTTCGGTCGCGGCCACCTCCCGTGCGACGGCGGCCAGAGTGCGGGCGGCGAACAGCCGGGCGAGCGGGAGCGCCACCCCGGTCGCCCGGTGGATGCGGCCGGCGAGCGCGCCGGCGGTGATGGACGTGCCGCCGAGGTCGAAGAAGTCGTCGTCGGGGTGGATCGTGCCCGCGTCCAGGTGCAGTACGTCGGCCCACAGCCCGGCGACGCGGTCCTCCAGGGCGGTGCGCACGGGCGGTTCGCGGTGGTCCTCGCGGGCGGTGGGCCGCGGCAGCCGGGCGGTGTCGACCTTGCCGTTGGCGTTCAGCGGGAGGGCGGGGACGGCGACGACCCGGTCGGGGACCAGGTAGCCGGGCAGCGCGCGGCGCAGGGCGGCGCGTACGGAGTCCTCGTCGGCGGGCCCGTCGAGCACGGCGTACGCCACCAGCCGGCGGCCCGTGCCGTCTCCGGCGCCCGTGCCGTCTCCGGTGACGACCGTGTGCGCGTCGCGGACGCCGTCCGTCTCCAGCAGGGCGGTGGTGACCTCCTTGACCTCGACCCGGTGGCCGCGGATCTTGACCTGGTCGTCGGTGCGGCCGTGGAAGGACAGCACGCCGTCGGTGCCGGCGCTGACCAGGTCGCCGGTGCGGTAGTGAAGGGTGCCGCCGATGGTGACGAACCGTTCGGCGGTGAGGTCGGGCCGCCCCAGGTAGCCGCGGGCGAGGCCGCGGCCGGCGGTGTACAGCTCGCCGACCTGGCCGGGCGCCACCGGGCGGCCCTCCGCGTCGAGGACCTGGACGGTGGTGCCGCTGACGGGACGGCCGATGGGGATGGCGGTGCGGTAGTCGCGTTCGACGGGGAACACGGTCGTGAACGTGGTGTTCTCGGTGGGCCCGTAGCCGTTGAGGACGCGCAGCCGCGGGCAGGCGGCGCGGAGCAGCGCGATGTGGCGGCAGGAGAGCACGTCGCCGCCGACCAGGAGGGTCTCCAGCCCGGCGAAGAGCGTGGGGTCCTCGTCGACGAGCTGGTTGAACAGGGGCGCGGTGAGCCACAGGACGGTCGTCCCCGCCTCGCGCAGGGCCGCCTTGAGCCGGGCGGGGGTGAGCAGGACGTCCTGGTCGACGAGGTGCAGGACGGCGCCGTTGAGGAGCGCGCCCCAGATCTCGAAGGTGGCGGCGTCGAACTCCAGGGCGCCGGTGAGCAGGAAGCGGTGGCGGTCCGAGAAGTCGAACCAGTCGGCGTCGCGGACGAGCCGTACGACCCCGGCGTGCTCGACCATGACGCCCTTGGGGCGGCCGGTGGAGCCGGAGGTGTACATCACGTACGCGAGGGGCGAGCCGTCCCCGGGCTCTCCGGGGGCGTCGGGCGGCGCGGCCGCCGTCAGGGCCTCCAGCTCCCCGAGTTCGAGCAGCCGGGTCCCGTCGGGGACGGCGCCCGCGAGATCGCCGGGCGTGCCGGGCCCGCAGAGCACCAGGGGCGGGCGGGCGTCGTCGAGGAGGCGGGCGATCCGCTCGGCGGGGAAGGCCGGGTTGACGGGGAGGTAGGCGCCCCGGGCGAGGACGACGCCGAGCATCGCGACGACCGCGTCCACGGAGCGGGGGAAGGCCAGCGCGACGAGCGTCTCGTCCTCCACCCCGAGGGACCGGAGCCGCCCGGCCACGCCCCGGGCCCGGTCCAGGAGTTCGCCGTACGTCAGCCGCTGCTCGCCGTGCACCAGGGCGGGTGCGTCCGGGGTCCGTTCGGCCTGTTCGGTGAAGAGCTGGTCCATGCGCTGGTCGAGAGGGGATGGACGGTGATCTGGCATGGGCGGTCCCTACCTCCGGCGGTACGTATGACACCGAAAACAATAGGGAGCGTTCTGTATTTTTCTGCGCCCCGCGACTCCCGCGGGCGCCACTTTGCCAACTCGGTCTCCCCGGCCGCCGGGTGGCGATCCGTCATGTGTGAGCCATCTGGCAGTAAGAGAACCGCGTAGGTGGTTTGTTTGACTCGGCCTCGTGGTGGCAAACTGGCCTATCGGGCGGGGATCAAGCCGAATCGCCGGTGCTTTTGCGCCCCGTTGACAAACCAAGAGGTTGGTTTCTACTGTCGTTGCGGCGAGAGGGGTGGGGCTGTGGCGAAGCAGGAGAGGGCCGAGCGGACCAGGGCGAATCTGATTCGCTCAGCCGCCGCGGTGTTCGACCAGGTCGGGTACGAGCGCGCCACCCTCGCGGTGATCAGCGATCACGCCCAGGTCACCAAGGGCGCGCTGTCGTTCCACTTCGCCGCCAAGTCCGAACTGGCCCGCGCCGTGCAGGTCGAGGCGTGCGCCACGTCCGGCGCGGCCCTGCGGGTCTGCGCCGAGCGCCCCGGGCCGGCCTTCCAGTCGGTGGTCGACATGACGTACACCCTCGTCGGGCTGCTGGAGAGCGACGTCGTCACCCGGGCCGGGGTGCGCCTCGCGCGCGAGCTGGAGACCCCCGAGGACCCGGCCCTCCACTGCCACGTCAACTGGCTCGGCAGTCTCTTCCACGCCCTGCGCCGGGCGGAGGCCGACGGGACGGCGCTCCCCGGGGCCGACGCCCGCTCCGCCGCCGCGCTCGTCATGTCGGTGATCGTGGGCGCGGAGACGATGGCGCGCACGCGCGCCGACATGGCCTTCGGTGAGGGGCTCGCCGCACCGCGCGAGACGGCGCAGGAGTGGCTGGCCCGCATGTGGAGCGTCGTGCGGCCCGTCCTGGCGACCGCGGCATGAGCCGCCGGCCGGGCACGGACGCCGTGTCACGCACGAGCCGGGGGCGGACGCGGGTGGATCCGGGCTGGACGCGGCTCGGCCCGGTCGCGGCCGGCGCGGACCCGGGCTGGACGCGGTGCGATCCTGGCTGGACCCGGCGCACCGGCGCCCGGCCGGGATAAGTGGCCGATACACGGACCTTGACGGGGCGCGGCCGGGACGCATAGCGTCACCCGGAGGACTGAGCAAGCGCTTAGGAAGAGGCGATCGTGCCGCACCCCGATCCGTCCACGCCCCACCCGGCGGCCCCCGCCGCGCGTTCCGCCGCGGTGCTCACCGCGCCCGGAGCGCCCTTCGCCGTCGTGCCGGACGACGACGGACGGCCCGTCTACGCCGAAGGGCCGCGCACCCTGCGGGAGTTCGTGGAGGCCACCTGGGCGTACGGCGAGCGGCCGTTCCTCGTCGCCGACCGGCGGACGTACACCTACGGGGAGTTCTTCGCCGCCGCCTGCGCGCTCGCCCGGCGCTTCACCGACGTGTACGGGCTGCGCCCCGGCGACCGGGCCGTCGTCGCGATGCGCAACCACCCCGAGTGGCAGATCGCCTTCTGGGCCGTTCAGTTGGCCGGACTCGTCGCCGTGCCCCTCAACGCCTGGTGGACCGAGGACGAGTTCCGCCACGCCCTCGACGACTGCCGGCCGCGCGTGCTGCTCGTCGACGGTGAGCGCGTCGAGCGCGTACGGGACTGGGCGCGCCTCCGGCGGGTGCCGGGGCTGGTCTTCCACGGCGACGCGGAGGAGGGGTTCGAGCGGTACGAGGACCTGCCCCCCGCCGACCCCGCGCTCGGCCCGCCGGACGTGGAGGTCCGGCCCGGCGACGACGCCACCATCATCTACACGTCCGGCACGACCGGGCGGCCCAAGGGTGCGGTCGCCACGCACCTCGCCCAGGCGGGCGCGGCGATGAACCCGCGCTACCACGCGGCCGTCGCCGCGCTGGAACGCGGGGAGATCCCCGGGACGGGCCCGGCGCCCGTGTCGCTGACCACGTTCCCGTTCTTCCACGTCGCCGCGTTCACGTCGTTCTACTCCGTGATGGCGGCGGGCGGCACGCTGGTGCTGATGCGCAAGTGGGACGCCGCGCGGGCCCTGGAGCTCATCCACGAGCACGGCGTCACGCACTACGCGGGCGTGCCCACCACCGCGCTCCACCTCCTGGACCTGGCCGGCGACTCCGGCCTCGGGACGCTGACCAGCCTCAACACCGGAGGCGCCGCCGCACCGCCCGGCCTGGTCGCCCGCTGCCCCGAGGGCGTCGAGCCCCGCAACGGCTACGGGCTCACCGAGACCAGCGGCGGCGTCCTGGCCAACTTCGGAGCGTCCTACCGGAGCTTCCCCGGCAGCGTGGGGCGGCCCACCCCGGTCACCGAGGTGCGGATCGCCGCCCCGGACGGCCGGCCCCTGCCCGACGGCGAGGTGGGCGAGCTGTGGCTGCGCGGCCAGTCCCTGGTACGCGGCTACTGGCAGGACCCGGCGGCGACGGCGACGGCGTTCACCCCGGACGGCTGGCTGCGCACCGGTGACCTCGCCATCGTGCGCGACGGCCGGGTCAGCGTCGTCGACCGGCTGAAGGACATGGTGATCCGGGGCGGCGAGAACGTGTACTGCGGGGAGGTCGAGGCCGCGCTGTACGGCCACCCCGACGTGGTGGACGCGGCCGTGCTCGGCGTCCCCCACCCCCGGCTGGGCGAGGAGGTCGCGGCCGTGGTGCGGCTGCGCGAGGGCGCGGCGGCCGGGGCGGACGAGCTGCGGGCGCACGTGGCGCGCGGCCTCGCGGCCTTCAAGGTGCCGGCGCACGTCCTCGTCCAGCGGGAGCCGCTGCCCAGGAACGCGACGGGCAAGGTGCTCAAGCGGGAGCTGCGCGACACGGTACGGGCGGGGCTGCCCGCGGCGGGGTAGTGGTGCGGGTGCGGGTCGTGCGGATTCCGCCGGTGGGTACGGTCGGGGCCCCTCCGGCACGGCCCCTCCGGCCGGATGCCGGGTGCGGGCGGCACCGGGGCGATCAGGCCCGGGTGACGCGGATCCGGTAGGCGCCGGACTCGGGGTCCTCGGACAGCACGGTGATCCGTACGCCGCTCTCGGGGTCGGTGAAGGACTCGCCGGGGCGGTAGGGGGCGTCCGACAGCTCGGCGTGCACGTTCGGCCGCCGCGTGCAGCCCCCGCTGTCGCGGTCGCTGTCCACGACCGTGACCGGGCCGTGCCCGGTGTCCACGTCGGACTCGACGTGGTAGATCAGCACCCCCGGCTCGCACACCGCCTCGTCGTTGCCCTCCCGGGTGCGGACCTCCACCGCGTACCCGGACTCCGGGGTGAGCGGGACGAAGGCGAGCTTCGCGCCGCCCCTGGCGGCCAGCGGGGTGAGCGTGTACTCGCGGGTGCCGGACGCGGAGGCGCAGCGCACCTGGCCGTTGTCGAGCCAGCCGAGCTTCCACTTGTGCCAGCCCAGGAAGTCGTTGTTGGCCCCCCAGTCCTCGGACATGATGTCCCAGTGCCCCACGGCGCCGCCGCCCTCGGCCGTGTAGAGGTCGGGCAGCCCGAAGACGTGGCCGTTCTCGTGCGGCAGGACCCGGAAGCCCGTCTCGTGGTAGGTGCCCGAACCGTCGTCCTGGCGGCTGTAGACGAACGAGGTGTTGGCGAGCGGCGCGCCGTCCGCGTGCGGGGCCTCGCCGTTGCCGGAGAAGGTGACGGACAGGACGGTGTCCAGGGCGGAGGGGCCGGCGTTGGGCGTGACCAGGACGTTGACCAGGTCGTAGTCGGCGAAGTCGACCTTCGGGTCGGCGGCGGTGACGATGTCCTGGACGAGCCGCCGGTAGCCCGGCTCGTAGGGGGAGCCGCGGTCGATCCCGTACGAGTCGAACGGCATCGGCATCCGCAGCCAGTCCGGCAGCGGCGCCTCGGGGCGGTAGCGCATCCGGCCGTAGGAGCTGGTGCGGAACCAGTCGGTGGTCTGCGGGAAGAACTCGGCGAACCGGCTCATCGCCGGGCCCTCGCCGGGGGCGTCGGGGAAGTCGACCATCAGGGTCAGGGCCCGGACGTCGCCCGTCGAGCGGGCGTAGCCCGGGCCCGTGGGTATGCCCTCCGACAGCTGGACGCCCAGGGCGGCCGTGATCCGGCAGGGCGCGAGGCCCGCGTCGTCGGCGGCGGAACGGGCGGCGACCGGGCCGGCGGAGGCGCGGGACGGGCCCGGGAGGCTCGAGCTCGCCGTGGCGAGGCCGGCCAGGGCGAGGGTGGTGACGGCCGCGCCGAGGGCGACCGGTCTGCGTATCCGCCGGCGGGTCTGCTGCATACGTGCTGATCGCCTTCGGTCGGCGGCGGTCGGCCGGGTCCGATCGCTCTCCGTCCGATCAGCCTCTGCCGGGCCGGGTGGGGGCGCCCGCCGGATGCGGCCGATCGTGGGTTACTCGCCGGAAGGGTGAGTGACGCGGCTCACAGGGGAAGCGGGACTAACCGGGGATGCGCTCCCCGTTTACCCCTGTGTCGCAGGAAGCGGGGAACTCGTCCCCGGTTGTGCGTGGAGAGAGGAAGTGGACCGTGACGACGAGCACGAGCACGAGCACCGGCACCGGCACCGGTACGCGCGCGTCCCGTCCCCGGGCGGACGCCCTGCGCAACCGCGAACGGATCGTGACGGCGGCCCGCGAGATGTTCGTCGAGCTCGGGGCCGACGTGCCCTTCGACGAGGTCGCCCGCCGGGCCGGCGTCGGCAACGCCACCCTCTACCGGCACTTCCCCGACCGGGCCGCCCTGGTCCACGAGGTCGTCCTCTCCGTCCTGTCCCGCACCACCGAGAGCGCCCTGGAGGCGGCCACCGACGAGGCAGACGCCTTCGAGGCGCTGCGCCGCTTCACCCACGCCGCCGCCGACGAGCGGATCGGCGCCCTGTGCCCGCTGCTCTCCGGCGCCTTCGACCGGGACCACCCCGAACTGCTCGCCGAGCGCGGGCGCCTGGAGGACGCCGTGCAGACGCTCTTCGCCCGGGCGCAGGAGGCCGGCCGGATGCGCACCGACGTCGCCGTGGGTGACCTGCTGGTCGGCCTGTCCCAGCTCACCCGGCCCCTGCCGGGCTCCGCCTGCCCGAACTTCGACCGCTTCGTCCACCGCCACCTCCAGCTGTTCCTGGACGGCCTGGAGGCGCCCGCGCGCTCCGAGCTGCCCGGCACGGCCGCGACCCTGGAGGACCTGCGGCGCGAGCCCTGAGCCTCCGAGGACGACACCGACTTCCCACCACCCGCACGAGCCCTTAGGTGCTGCCCCATGCCCGACAAGACCTCCGGCCCCGCCGGTCCCGCCACCACGACCGGCCCCGATCCCAGCCGCTGGAAAGCGCTGGTCTTCATAGCCCTGGCCCAGCTGATGGTCGTGCTCGACGCGACGATCGTGAACATCGCGCTGCCCTCCGCCCAGCAGGATCTGGGGATCTCGGACGGCAACCGGCAGTGGGTCATCACCGCGTACGCCCTCGCCTTCGGCGGTCTGCTGCTGTTCGGCGGCCGCATCGCCGACCTGTGGGGCCGCAAGCGCACCTTCGTCGTCGGCCTGCTCGGCTTCGCCGCGGCGTCCGCGCTGGGCGGCGCGGCCACCGGTGAGGCGATGATGCTCGGCTCGCGCGCCCTCCAGGGCGCCTTCGGCGCGCTGCTGGCGCCCGCCGCGCTGTCCCTGCTGGCCGTGATGTTCACCGACGGCAAGGAGCGCGCCAAGGCGTTCGGCATCTACGGCGCGATCGCCGGTGGCGGCGGCGCCGTGGGCCTGATCCTCGGCGGCGTCCTCACCGAATACCTCGACTGGCGCTGGACGTTCTACGTCAACATCCCCTTCGCCGTGATCGCGGCCGTGGGCGCCTGGCTCGTGATCCGTGAGCCGGCCGGTGGCCGCAACCGCTCGCCGCTCGACGTCCCGGGCGTCGTGCTGTCCACCCTCGGACTGGTCTCCCTGGTGTACGGCTTCACCCGCGCCGAGTCCCACGGCTGGTCCGACACCAGCACCATCGGCCTGTTCGTCGCCTCCGCCGTGCTGCTCGCCGCGTTCCTGGCCGTCGAGGCCAGGGTGAAGTCGCCGCTGCTGCCGCTGCGGGTGCTCACCGAGCGCAACCGCGGCGGTGTCTACCTCTCCCTCGGGCTCGCGATCATCGCGATGTTCGGCCTGTTCCTGTTCCTCACCTACTACCTCCAGGTCGTCAAGGGCTTCTCGCCGGTCAGGACCGGGTTCGCCTTCCTGCCGATGATCGCCGGAATGATCACAGGCTCCACGCAGATCGGTGCCCGCCTGATGACCCGCGTGCCGCCCCGGCTGCTGATGGGCCCCGGCTTCCTGGCCGCCGCCACCGGCATGCTGCTGCTGACGCAGCTGGAGGTGGACTCGTCGTACGCCGGGCTCATCCTGCCCGCGCAGCTCCTGCTGGGCCTCGGCATGGGCACCGCCTTCATGCCGGCCATGTCCCTCGCCACGCACGGCGTCGAGGCCCGGGACTCCGGAGTGGCGTCCGCGATGGTGAACACCTCGCAGCAGGTCGGCGGCGCCATCGGTACGGCGCTGCTCAACACCATCGCCGCGTCCGCGACCACCGCGTACCTCACCGACCACGCGGCCGCCGCGACCTCGCCGCAGGCGCAGAAGCTGCTCCAGCTCCAGGGCATGGTGGAGGGCTACTCCGCCGCCATCTGGTGGGCGGTCGGCATCCTGCTGGTGTCCGCGGCGATCGCGGTCACCTTCATCAACACGGGCCGCCCGGGCGCCGGTTCGCAGCCCGTCGCCTCCGGCGGCGCCGAGGACGAGGTGCGCGTCCCGGTCGTCGCGCACTGACGCGTCCGTACCCCGAGGGGCGCCCCCGCCGGTCGTGGCGGGGGCGCCCCCCGCCCGTACGCGGCCCCTGTGCGTACCCCAATTTCTGCTTATGCTTCCGACTGTGTTCGACTCCCGGTACATCAAGACCTTCCATGAAGTGGTCAGGACCGGTTCCTATACGGCGGCCGCCCGCGCCCTCGGGTACACCCAGCCGGCCGTCAGCCAGCAGATGAAGGCGCTGGAACGGGACGTCGGCACCCCGCTGTTCACCCGCGTCGGGCGCGGCCTGCGGCTGACCGAGGCGGGGGAGGCCCTCACCCGGCACAGCGGGACGATCCTCGACAGCCTGGCCGTCGCCCAGGAGCAGATCGACGCCATAGCGCGGTTGCGCTCCGGCCGGGTGCGGGTGTGCGCCTTCCCCAGCGCGGGCGCGACGATCCTGCCCGAGGCGATGGCCCGGATGGCGGCCGAACACCCGGGAGTCCGGGTCGAGCTGGTGGAGAGCGAGCCGCCCGAGTCGCTGCGGATGGTCGCCCGCGGCGAGTGCGACATCACCCTGGCCTTCAGCTACCCGGGCCTGCGGGTCGACGTGCCCCCCGAACTCGACGAGTTCAGGCTGCTGGAGGACCCGCTGACGGTGCTCCTGCCCACCCGCCACCCACTGGCCCGCCGCCGCGGCGTGCACCTGGCGGACCTGGCGCACGAGCGGTGGATCGCCGGCTGCGCGCGCTGCAACGCCAACTTCCTGCACGCCTGCGCCGAGGCCGGGTTCAGCCCGGACATCGCCTGCACCACGGACGACAACCTGGTGATGCAGAGCCTGGTGGCCGCGGGCGTCGGCATCGCCATGGTGCCCGCGCTCGTCCTGTCGTTCCTCTGCCACGACAAGGTCGCCGGGCGTATCGTCGAGCCGCACACACGCCGCCAGGTGTACGCGTACGTCCTGCGCGACCACCTCCGGATACCCGCCACGGCCCTCATGCTCGACCAGATCGTCGCGGTGGCCGAGTCGCGCGTCGGCTGCTGACCCCACCGCATCCATAAGTGTTTCTTCGCCTCCCGCCAAAGAACCCTCCTTGGACGTGATGGGTCGGCCGGGCGGACGCTGCCGCCATGACGACGACCCCCGTTGCCGCTGCCGGCCCGACCACCGAACGCCTGCGTGACCTCGTCGCCCGGACCCGCGAGATCGTCGACCGCGGCCTGCCGCCGGAGCCGACCGCCCGGCTGGTCGGCGAACGCCTCGCCCCGCACCTCGGCGCGCCCGACCTGCTCACCCCGGCGCAGTGCGAGGGCGACCCCGACCACTACCGCCAGCACGTCCTGCACGCCGAGCCCGACGGTGGCTTCTCCGTCGTCGCCATCGTCTGGCTGCCCGGCCAGCGCACCCCGATCCACGACCACGTCGCCTGGTGCGCGGCCGGCGTCCACCAGGGCGAGGAGCACGAACGCCGCTACCAGCTCGTCCCGGACGGCACCTCCGCGCGGCTGCTCGCCACCGGCGACGTCGTGAACGGGCCGGGCGAGGTCGCCGCCCTCGCCCCGCCCGGCGACATCCACTCCGTACGCAACGGCGGCACGGGAACCGCGCTGTCGCTGCACGTCTACGGCGCCGACATCACGCGCCTGGGCACCAGCGTCCGGCGCATCTACCGCCTGCCCGCGGACCGCTGATGGCGCTCGTCGGCGCAAGGGTCCGTCCGCTCGCCGCGGGCCGCCGGGCCGGCCCGGGGCCCGCGCCCGGTCTGGCGCTCGCCGCGGCCGGGGTGGGCGTGGCGTGGCTGGCGCACCTCCTGGTGCCCGCCGTCCCCGTACTCACCGCCGCCGTCGTCCTGGGCGTCGCCGCCGCCCACACGCCGTGGCTGCGCGCCCGGGTCCGGGGCCGCTGCAAGCCGGGCCTGACGCTGGCGGCCAAGCGCCTGATGCGCGTCGGGGTCGTCCTGCTCGGGCTGAAGCTGAGTCTCGGGGACGTCCTGGGCCTCGGCTGGCGGACGGTCGCCATGGTGCTCGCCGTCGTGGCCGCCACCCTGGGCGGTACGTGGTGGCTCGGGCGCCGCCTCGGACTGCCGGGCGACCAGCCGGCGCTCATCGCCACCGGGTACGCCATCTGCGGCGCGTCGGCGATCGGCGCGGTGAGCGCGGTGCGGGACAGCGACGAGGACGACGCCGCCGCGTCGGTCGCCCTGGTGACCCTGTGCGGCACGCTCGCCATCGCCGTACTCCCGCTGCTGCACGGCCCGCTGGGCCTGACCGACGCGCAGTTCGGGCGCTGGGTCGGGGCGGGCGTGCACGACGTGGGCCAGGTCGTCGCGGCCGCCCAGACCGCGGGGCCCGCCGCGCTCGGCGAGGCGGTGCTGGTCAAGCTGATGCGGGTCGCGCTGCTGGCGCCCCTGGTCGCGGCACTGGTGGTGGCGGCGCGGCGGCGGGGGCGGGGCGCCGCGCGGGGGCCGGGCGTGGAGGTGCGCGGCACGGAGCGGGACCGGCGTCCGCCGTTCGTGCCGCTGTTCGTCGCCGGGTTCCTGCTCATGGTGGCGCTGCGTACGACCGGGTGGCTGCCCGCGCCGGCTCTGGAGGCCGCCGGTACCGCCCAGGAACTGCTGCTGGCCGCCGCCCTGTTCGGCCTGGGCAGCGCGGTGCACCTGCCGACGCTGTCCCGCACCGGGGCGCGGGTCGCGGTGCTGGGACTGACGGCGTGGGTGCTGATCGCCGCGGTGTCGTACGCGGGCGTCCTGCTGACGGCGTAGCACCGCCGCGCGGGGGCCGAGGGGGGTCAGCGCAGCCAGGGCAGGTCGGCGTCCGGGCCGGCGGGCTGGAGGCCCTCGGCCATGAGCCGCATGATCTCGCCGAGCTGGGCGACCTGTTCGGGGCTGAGCCGGTCGAACAGCGCCTGGCGCACGGCGGTGACGTGGCCGGGCGCGCTCCGCCTCAGCACCTCGTACCCCTCGTCCGTCAGGCAGGCGTTCTGGCCGCGCTTGTCGGAGGGGCAGTCCTCGCGCCGCACCCAGCCGCTCTTCTCCAGGCGGGCCACGGCGTGCGACAGCCGGGAGCGGGTGATCTTGGCGTCCTTGGCGAGCTCGGTCATCCGCATGCGGCGGCGCGGCGCCTGGGAGAGCTGGACGAGCAGGCCGTAGTAGATGTGCGGCATCCCGGCGTCGCGCTGGAGCTGCCGGTCGAGATGGTCCTCCAGCAGGGTGGTGGCCTGCCGGTACGCCCGCCACACCCGCTGTTCGTCGTCACTGAGCCACCGCGGCTGCTCGGCTCCGCCGTTGGTTGCCGTATCCATGTATCCACTCTAAAGGCTTCTTGAAAGTTGAACAAAGGGTCGATACGGTGGTGTTCGAGCCTGCTTGAATGTTCAAGTAAGTAGGATGGAAGCGCACGCCGGGAGCCGCAGCGATGACCGCCTTCACCGAACACCCCCAGCCCTCCGGACCCGCCGCCGGGCGGATGCCCGCCCTGTACCTCTCCCACGGCGCGCCGCCGCTCGCGGACGACCCGCTCTGGCCCGCGCAGCTCGCCGCCTGGTCCGCCTCGCTGCCGCGGCCGGCCGCGATCCTGATGGTCTCCGCCCACTGGGAGGAGGCCCCACTGGCGCTCGGTGCCACCCGGACCGCCCCGCTCGTGTACGACTTCTGGGGCTTCCCCGAGCACTACTACCGCGTCCGCTACCCGGCGCCCGGCGCACCCGCGCTCGCCGAAGCGGTCCGGGGGCTCCTGCGCGCACCCGGCACCCCGGTGCAGGACCTGCCCGACCGGGGCCTGGACCACGGGGCGTACGTCCCGCTCGTCGAGATGTACCCGGATGCCGGCGTCCCCGTCCTCCAGATGTCCCTGCCCACCCTCGACCCGGTCCGGCTCATGGACGTCGGGCGCAGGCTGGCGCCGCTGCGCGACGAGGGCGTACTGATCGTCGGCAGCGGGTTCTTCACCCACAACCTGGCCGCGCTCCGGCACGGCGGCGTCCCCGGCTGGTCGGCGGAGTTCGACGACTGGGGGCGGCGGGCGCTGGAGGGCGGGGACGTGGACGCGCTGCTCGACTTCGCGCACGCCTCACCCGCCGGGGCGCTCGCCCACCCCCGTACCGAACACTTCGCCCCCCTGTTCGTCACCCTGGGCGCCGCCGACGCGGCCGGCGACCTCGACGGCGGGCGCAGCGTCATCGACGGGTTCTGGATGGGGCTCGCGAAGCGGTCCGTGCAGTTCGGCGGTGTCCAGGGGGCGCGGGCAACCAGCGGGCGGTGAAAGCCGTCTTGACGGGTAGGAGCGTGAAACCGGTCCGTGTGTGACGGCCGTCTCACGGACCTCGCGGTCGCCGATGCCCGCGGGGGCGGCGGGATCCCCCTCCCGCGCCCGGTCTGACCTGCACCTCTTCGCCGTCGCGCGGTACGTGTCCACCCTCGGCGGCGCGACAGGGTACTGCAAGATCAGCGAAATCGACGGACGTCATGGGAATTCTGTCCGGTTTCCAGTCGTTGTTTCCGTCGGATGCAGGGCACCCGGGAGGGTGTCGCGACACCTACTCAGCAAGGGAGCTCGCATGGCAACCCGTGCCGTCGCCCGTCGTCAGTCCGCCACCGGTGGGACCACCGACCGGGCAAGCAGCGTTCGCGCCGTGGGCGGGGAGATCGCCGACCGCGACCTGGTCGGCATGTACCTCGACGAGATCGCGCGCACGCCCCTGCTCGACGCCGCCAAGGAGGTCGAGCTGTCCCAGACCATCGAGGCGGGTGTGTACGCCCGGCAGATCCTCGACGGCGACGTGGACTCCGAGGCCGCGGGCGCGTCCCGCGAGGAGCTGGAGCGCCTGGTCGCCGAGGGCGAGCGCGCCAAGGACGTCTTCATCCGGTCGAACCTGCGTCTCGTGGTGGCGGTCGCCCGCCGGTACCCGCGCAGCGGCCTGCCGCTGCTCGACCTCATCCAGGAGGGCAACGCGGGCCTGGTGCGCGCGGTGGAGAAGTTCGACTACACCAAGGGCTTCAAGTTCTCCACGTACGCGACGTGGTGGATCCGCCAGGCCATCACCCGGTCGATCGCCGACCAGTCCCGCACCATCCGCCTCCCCGTCCACCTGGTGGAGGAGCTGGGCCGGATCCGGCGCGTGCAGCGCGAGTTCAACCGCGAGCACGGCCGTGACCCGGAGCCCGCGGAGGTCGCCGCCGAACTCGGCTCCAACCCGGACCGGGTCATCGACGTCCTGGACTGGGCACGCGACCCGGTGTCGCTCAACATGTCCGTGGACGACGCGGGCGAGACCCAGTTCGGCGACCTCCTGGAGGACACCTCTGCGGTGTCGCCCGAGCAGTCCGTCCTGACGCTGCTGCGCAGCGAGGAACTGGACGACCTGATCGGCAAGCTCGACAACCGCACGGCGTCGATCATCCGCATGCGGTACGGCATCGAGGACGGCCGCGAGCGCACCCTGACCGAGGTCGGCAAGGAGCACGGCCTGACCCGCGAGCGCATCCGCCAGATCGAGAAGCACGCGCTCCTCGAACTCAAGCGCATGGCCCGCGACACGGGCTTCGACGCGGCGGCCTGACGGGCGGGGCCGCGGGGCGGGCCGCGACGGCTGCCGGTCGCCCGGGGCGCTGCGGCGCCGGCGGGTCCCCCCCGGTGCCCTGGCCCGGGCTCACCGGCCCCGACTCCGGCTCCCGCCGCGGGCGGGGGCCGTCGCCGTACCGTGTGCGACCCGCCCCGGGTCACATGCGGCCGCGCCCGCCGCCGGCGCCCCACCGAGCAAGGCACCCGGGCCGGCCCGCACCGGGGCGGCGCGCCGGGGCTCGCGGCGGGCCCACCGGGTCAAGGCGCCCCCGCCCGGGGTGGCGCGCGCCGGTCAGGGGGCCGGGGGCGTCACCGAGCGGGTCAGGCGGGCGCCGAGGCTGTGCACGTAGGAGGCCAGGGCGTCCGGGCCGTGCACCGTGAACTCGCAGTCGACCAGCGCCAGCCGCAGCGCCAGCCACTCCACCGAGTCCGCCGACCGGGCGCGCAGCCGGCAGGTGCCGGGGCCGGTGGGCGTGGGCGCGGGCGTGAGGTTCGAGGGCAGGCGGGCGGTCACGAACTCCGCCGGCGCCGCGAAGGTGACGTCCACGTCGTGCTCCGGCTGCGCCCGTGACGCCGAGTGCGACAGCATCTCGGCCGCGTCCGCCGCCGGGAGCTCGCGCGGGGCGAACCGGGCGCCGGTCGCGAACGGCTCGGACACCCGGTCGACGCGGAACGTCCGCCAGTCCTCGCGCTCCAGGTCGTAGGCCACCAGGTACCAGCGGTGCCCGGTCGACACCAGGCGGTAGGGCTCGACCAGCCGCCTGCTCTCCGCCCCGTCGCCCGCGCGGTAGCCGAACCGCAGCCGCTCGTGGGCGGTGACCGCGGCCGCGAGCGTGGTCAGCGTGGAGGGCGCGACCGTCGCGCCGTCGCCGCGCGTCAGCGGGATCGTCGCGTTCTGGAGGGTGGCGACCCGGTGCCGCAGCCGCGCCGGGAGCACCTGCTCCAGCTTGGCCAGCGCCCGTACGGCCGCCTCCTCCACGCCCTCGATGGCGTGGCCCGCCCCGGCGCGCAGCCCCACGGCGATGGCGACCGCCTCCTCGTCGTCCAGCAGCAGCGGCGGCATCGCGGCGCCGGCCACCAGCCGGTACCCGCCGACCGCGCCGCGGGTCGCCTCGACCGGGTACCCCAGGTCGCGCAGCCGGTCGATGTCGCGGCGGATGGTGCGCGGACTGACGTGCAGCCGGTCGGCCAGCTCGGTGCCCGGCCATTCGCGCGGCGTCTGGAGGAGGGACAGCAGATTCAGGAGTCGTGCCGGGGTGTCCGTCATGTTTCCCAGGATGCGCCCCCACTAGGACATGATCTGGCCTATATGACCAATAGATTTTCGGTATGACCTCCTCCACCACCCACAGCACCACCGGCACCACCGGTGCCACCGGCAGCACGCCGGTGGCGGCCGACCGGCGGCGATGGCTGGCGCTCGCCATCGTCATGACCGCCGCGTTCATGGACCTCGTCGACGTCACCATCGTCAACATCGCCATCCCCAGCATCGAGCGTGACCTGTCGGCGTCGTTCGGCGCCATCCAGTGGGTGACCGCCGGCTACGCGCTGGCCTTCGCCGCCGGGCTCATCACCGGCGGTCGCCTGGGCGACATCTACGGCCGCAAGCGGCTCTTCCTGGTCGGCATCGCCGGGTTCACCGTCGCCTCCGCCCTCTGCGGTCTCGCCGCGAACTCCGAGATGCTGGTCGCCTCCCGGCTGCTTCAGGGCGCGATGGCCGCGCTGATGGTCCCGCAGGTGCTGGCGATCATCCACGTCACGTTCCCGGCGCACGAGCGCGGCAAGGTGTTCGGGATGTTCGGCGCGGTGGTGGGGCTCGGGGCCGTCTCCGGTCCGCTGCTGGGCGCGCTGCTGACCCAGTGGAACCTGTTCGGGCTGGAGTGGCGGCCGATCTTCCTGATCAACCTGCCGGTCGGGGTCGCGGGGCTGATCCTGGGCCGGAAGTACATCACCGAGTCGCGTGCGGACAAGGCGATGCGGCTGGATCTGGTCGGCGTCGCGCTGGTCACGCTCGGGCTGCTGATGCTGATCTACCCGCTGACGCGCGGCCGTGAGCTGGACTGGCCGCTGTGGGGTCACGTCTGCATGCTGGCCAGCCCGGTCGTGTTCGGCGTCTTCGTGGCGTACGAGAGGTACAAGACGCGCAAGGACGGCTCCCCGCTGGTCGAGCTGTCGCTGTTCCGCGTGAAGAGCTTCGCGGCGGGCATCGCGGTGCAGCTCACCTTCGGGGTCGTGATGGGCATCTTCTTCCTCGTCTGGACGCTGTACATGCAGATCGGCCTGGGCTGGAGCCCGCTGAAGGCCGGCCTGACCGGTGTGCCGTTCTCCATCGCCGTGTCCGCGGCGGCCGGGATGTCGGTGCAGAAGCTGGTCCCGCGCTTCGGGCGCAAGGTGCTCCAGGCCGGTGCGCTGACGATGGTCGCCGGTGTGCTCCTCTACATCTGGGAGGCCGGGCGGTACGGCACCGGCATCGAGCCCTGGCAGATGGCCGCGCCGCTGATCGTGATGGGCGTGGGCATGGGGCTGATCGTGGCGCCGCTGACGGACGCCGTGCTGTCGGACGTGCCGCGCGAACACGCCGGTTCGGCGTCCGGACTGATCAACACCACCGGGCAGATGGGCACGGCGCTGGGCCTCGGCCTGGTGTCGGTGGTCTTCTTCGGGGTGATCGACGAGAAGCGGCTCGCGCCCGGCGAGGTCGGGACCGCGTTCGCGGACGCCTTCCAGGGCTCCCTGTGGTGGGTCGTCGCGGTCCTCGGCGTGATCTTCGCCGTGATGTTCGCGCTGCCGGGACGGCCCAAGCAGCACCTGGAGGGCGAGGCGGCGACCGCCGGCGACGCACCGGCCGAAGCGCCGGCCGAGGAGGCGCAGCCCGCGTTCACCGCCTGAACCCCGCCTGACCGAGGGCCCGGCCCGCCGGATCGATCCGATCCCGCGAGCCGGGCCCTTCGGTTACCGGTACGGGTACGGGTACGGAGACGGCGCCGGCCCGCCACGGACCGGTCAACGCACCCGGCCCCGCACCTGCGCGCGGCGCTCCATCGCCGCGCGGGCGACGTGCTCGTCCTCGTACACCTCGCACATGTGCCGACCGTCCGGCGTCGCCGTGTGCTCGACCTCCCAGACGCTCATCTCGCTGCCGTCCAGCAGCAGGAACGCGTGCTCGTACAGCGCGAAACCGGCGTCCCTGCCCGCCACGCCGCACTGCCGGCCGAAGACCTGGCGGATGTGGTGGGCGAACGCGCCCCGGAGCCGCGCCGCCACCGCCTCGCCCGGCCGGTCCTCGTTCTCCGCGCGGCGCAGCACCCGGCGGGCGTGGTCCGCCGAGCGGTCCGGCACGTACATCAGCGGTGCCGGGGCCGCGGGCCTGGCCATCAGCGCGCCCAGCAGCTCCAGGTCCGCGTCGAGGTCCTCGCCCAGCTCGTCCTCCGGGTCGGGGAAGCCGGCCGTCAGGCGGGAGGCGGCGAGCCGTGCCTCGCTCTCCTCCGCGTACAGCTCGTGCTGCTCGGCGCCGTCCCTCCCGGCGTTGTGCACCACCTCCCACAGCGTCAGCGACGAGGCGTCGGCCAGCAGGAACGTGTGCCGGTGGGTCGTCCGGTGGAGCGCCGCGCTGTGGTGCGACGAGTGCAGCGAACTGGCGTGCGCCAGCGCGGAATCCAGTCGCTCGACCAGTGCGTCGGGCAGGTCGAAGGAGTTCAGCGCCCGCCCCAGGAGGCGCTCGACGTGCATCTCGGTCGTCTCGTCGTTCGGAACGTTCAAGAGGGGTCTCCAGGCCGTCGCCGCGTGTCACTCGATGCTTGCTTAAGGTAGTGCCTGGGTCTGACAACGCGTCCGACTTCCACGAAACGAGGGGCGCGCGAACCGAGTTCCCGCGCGCCCCGTACAACGCGGCGCCCGCGGGCCTCAGTCCAGCCCGTACAGGTCGCGGTACGCGGGGAAGTCACCACCCGGCCCCGAGACCGACCCGGCGGCCAGCACCGCCCGGACGATCGCCCTGGTCACCACGGTCGCACCGGCCGCCAGGACCTCGTTGAGCCCGAGCGGGCCGTGCGTGTCCGGCAGGGGGCGCCCGCCGGTGGCGAGAGTGAACACCGTGTCCCCGTCGTTGAGCAGGTGCACCGGCCGCACGGCGCGCGCGATGCCGTCGTGCGCCGTGCCCGCGAGCTTCTGCGCCTGCGCCCGGGTCAGGTCCGCGTCCGTACCGACCACGGCGAGCGTGGTGTTGAGCGGCGGCCAGTCGTTGCGCTCCAGCGACTCGGCGAGCCGCCGCGCCGCCGCCGCGTGCGCCTCCGGGTCCGGGAACTCCATCGGCCCGTCGCCGTACGCCCCGTACAGCGCGCCGGTCAGCGGGTCGACGGCCGACCCCACCGCGTTGGCCACGACCAGCGCCCCGACGGTGATCCCGCACGCCAGCACCGTGCTCGCGGTACCGACCCCGCCCTTCATACCGCCGACCACCGCCCCCGTACCGGCACCGACCGCCCCGCACTCCACGGGCGCGCGGAGGCCGGACGCGTCCGCCGCCTCCACCGCCGCACGCCCGGTCGACGCGTCCGGGCGCGCCTTCCAGTCACCGCCACGCCCCAGGTCGAACACGCACGCCGCCGGGACGACCGGCACCACCTGCGACGGGTCGGGCCCCACCCGCACGCCCCGCCCGCGCTCCTCCAGCCAGGCCATCACCCCGGCCGCCGCCTCCAGCCCGTACGCGCTGCCGCCCGTCAGGACCAGGGCCTCGACGCGCTGGACCAGGTTGCGCGGGTCGAGCGCGTCCGTCTCCCGGGTGCCCGGGCCCCCGCCGCGCACGTCCACCGCCGCGACCGCCCCGCCCTCGGGCGCCAGGACCACGGTGGTGCCGCTGAGCGCCTTGTCCCCCGGTACGCGCGCGTGGCCGACCCGCAGACCGGCCACGTCCGTCAGTGCGTCGTTCATCCCCCTTGCGTACCACGCTCCGCACGGGCCGTGAGGGTGACTCCGGTCGCGACGGCCGCCGCCGCCACGATCCCGGCCGAGAAGATCCCCCAGCGCCCCGCGAACGTGCAGAGCAGGATGCCCAGCGCGGCGCACGGCAGCACCAGTTGCTGTGCGATGCCCGCCTTGAAGTAGCGCGAGTGCAGCGCCCACACCAGCAGCAGGAACAGTGCCGAGGGCAGGGTGACCGCGGCCGCGGCGGAGGTCGCCGACAGGTGGGCCTCGCCGGTCGCCTGCTCGACCGCTACCTCCAGTCCCGCGCCGATCGCCGCCGCCGACGCCTGGATCAGGTAGTGGCCGTACCCCCACAGGAACGCCTGCCGGTTGGACATCAGCCGACGGTGCACCGGGACGACGAAGTAGATCCACCAGGCCGCGAAGATCAGCAGCAGCCCGCCGGCGGCGATCGGCAGCAGGTCGCCCAGCGCGTCGTTCTCCTCGATACCCGTCTTCACCGCGACCGTGGCCGCCGCGATGGTCTCGCCGAGCACGATGATGGTGAACAGCCCGTACCGCTCGGCGATGTGGTGGGCGTGCCAGCTGGAGGAGAAGTCCCGCTCCGCGAGCGGCGGCACGGACAGCTCGGCGGCCACCATCACCAGGAACACCCAGGGCCGGGCCGGTTCGGGCACGAGGACCAGCGCCGTCCAGCCGATCTGGCAGAGCGACACCCCGGCCGCGTACCGCAGCGCCATGGTCCGCTCCGCCCCGGACGCGTTGCGCGCCGCCCGGAGCCACTGCGAGGCGAGCGCGAGCCGCATCACCACGTACCCGAGCCACACCAGGAAGAACTCGTTCTCCTCGAAGGCGCGGGACACCCCGGCGGCCAGCAGCAGGACACCGGCGATCTGGACGAGCGTCACGACGCGGTAGAGCACGTCGTCGTTGTCGTACGCCGAGGCGAACCAGGTGAAGTTCATCCACGCCCACCAGATGGCGAAGAACACCATCGCGTACCGGGCGATGCCGTCTCCGGCATGGCCCTCGGCCACGGCGTGCACGAGCTGGACGCCCGCCTGCGCGACCGCCACGACGAAGCACAGGTCGAAGAAGAGCTCCAGGGGCGTGGCGGCGCGGTGCTCCTCGTCGCGGCTGCGCGAGACCAGGGGCCGCAGGGGCGTACGGGACGCGGGGGGAGGGGAGGTCATCCCACCAGGACAGCAGAGGCACCGCCGCCGGACGCCCTCCGCGGGAACGGTCACCCCCGAAGTCCCCACAACGGGCGAACCGTCCCGCACCTCCCTCCCCGGCGGCCCGGACCGGCGACCACCGGCCACCGGCGTACGCTGGACGTATGAGGACCGCCCCCGCCCCCGGACCGCGAGACGCGAAGACCGAATCAGCGCCGAAGGAAGAGAACGACCCGCAGAAGAGGACACCGGCGCTGATCTTCGACGATCCGCTGGACCAGCCGTCCGCGGACGATACGGACCGTGGGTGGGGTGAGCGGCCTCCGGGCGGCGACAGCGCCGCCGACCTCGCGCGCTTCCTCGACGAGAAGCCGCCGCACCACCTCTGAGCCGGTGGAGCCGGTGGAGCCGGCGGCCCTACGGGGTGCCGCGCTGGGCGACGAGGGCGTCGCGGATCTCCTTGAGCAGCTCCAGCTCGGTGACCTCCAGGGTCTCCTGGACACCCCTGCGCTCCTTCTCCAGCGCCGCCCGGCGGGCCAGGTACTTGGCCATCGGCAGCACCATCAGGAAGTAGACGACGGCCGCGGTGATCAGGAAGCTGAGCGTGGCGCTGAGCACCGAACCCCACAGGATCGCGACGCCCTGGACGACCTCGCCTCCCTCGCTGACCCGGCACGGGCCCTTCAGACAGGAGCGGTAACTCTCCAGGCTCTTCGTGCCGAACGCGCCGACGACCGGACTGATCACGCCCCGGACGATCGCGTTCACGATGTTGGTGAACGCGGCGCCGATCACCACCGCGACCGCCAGGTCGATCACGTTCCCCCGCAT
Source organism: Streptomyces ficellus (assembly GCF_009739905.1). Taxonomy (NCBI): domain Bacteria; kingdom Bacillati; phylum Actinomycetota; class Actinomycetes; order Kitasatosporales; family Streptomycetaceae; genus Streptomyces; species Streptomyces ficellus. The sequence goes on from NZ_CP034279.1 coordinate 4,276,016, forward strand.
GAGGAAGGCCTTGAAGCCCTCCAGCAAGCTCTGCTTCTTCTCCTGGCTCACCACGGTGCCCTTCGTCGCGTGTGCAGTCGGCGCAGCCATTACGCCGTGCACCGTGCGTAACCGTCCAATCCGTACGCACGGACAGGGGACGTGACCGGCAGTCCGTGCGACCAGGACGCGCCCGTGGGTGCGGAGGACGGCTCATCAGGCGGCACATCAGGCGGCCCGGCAGGTGGCACATCAGGCGGCTCAGCACATCGTCACCGCCAGCCGGGACGACGCGGCCGCGCCGGCCAGCGCGGCGGCGACCGGGCGGGGCACGGCCAGCACGACCAGCGCGCCGGCGTCCGCCGGCTCGCCGCCCACCCGGGGCACCTTCTCCACGCGCACGCCTGTGGCCACCACGCGGGCGGTGCCGTCACCGTCACCGCCCCCGGACGGCGCCACCGGCGACGCGATCACGTCCACGAGGTCCCCGGGCCGCAGCAGCCGGACGGTCGCGCCGTCCGCGATCCGCACCGGGACGGACACCACCTCGACCGGCTTGCCCTCCCGCCGGGGCGCCGTGCTCGCCTGTGGCCGGTCCGCCTCGGCGGGCCCGCGCGAGCCGGTGGCCGAGGCGGCCAGCGCGGCGACCGCCATGGCGAGCCCCGCCGCCATCGCGTGCCGTCGCCGCCGCACCGTCCGCCGCAGCCGGTGACGCCCGCCGCGCACCCGCAGCGGAGCGAACTGCGGCACCCCGCACCTGTCGGGAGGGGAAGGAATGGGGAGCGAACGGGACGTCATGGCAACCACCGCCTGCCGTGAGGGACCCGCACCAGGACCGGGAACGGGCATCGACCGCGCCGGCATTCCACCGGCGCCCCTCACGATCCCGCGTCCCCGCCGCTCCCGCTCGTGCCTGTGGACAGACCCGGCGATGGGGAGAACCCCGTCACCCGCGGGGGTGGCCCCCGGTCATGATCACGGCAGTTCGATGCCGAGGTCCCAGCCGTCGTGCGCGTGGGTGCACAGGCAGGAGCGGTTCTCGGTCTCGGGCAGCCCCGCGACCGCGTCGAACAGCACCTCCCGCAGCCGGCCCACGTTCTCCCCGAAGACCCGCAGCACCTCGGTGTGCGAGACGCCGTCGCCGGTCTCGGCGCCCGCGTCCAGGTCGGTCACCAGCGCCATGGACGTGTAGCAGAGCCCCAGCTCACGGGCGAGGTACGCCTCGGGGTGCCCGGTCATGCCGACGACCGACCAGCCCATCGCGGCGTGCCACCGCGACTCGGCGCGGGTGGAGAAGCGCGGGCCCTCCACGACGACCATCGTCCCGCCGTCCACCGCCTCCCAGCCGCGTCCGTGCGCGGCGGCGAGGGCCACCTTGCGCCCGTCCGGGCAGTACGGGTCGGCGAAGGTCGTGTGCACCACGTTCGGCACGGTCCCGTCCGGCAGGGGCTCGCCGTCGAAGAAGGTCTGCGTGCGGGACTTCGTCCGGTCCACCAGCTGGTCCGGGACCAGCAGGGTGCCCGGCCCGTAGTCGGGGCGCAGCCCGCCCACCGCGCACGGACCGAGGACCTGCCGCACGCCGGCCGCGCGCAGCGCCCACAGGTTGGCCCGGTAGTTGATGCGGTGCGGCGGCAGGTGGTGGCCGCGGCCGTGCCGGGGCAGGAAGGCGACCTTGCGCCCGGCCAGCTCGCCGAGGAACAGCGAGTCGCTGGGGCTGCCGTACGGGGTGGTCATCCGGACCTCGGTGACGTCCTCCAGGAAGGAGTAGAAACCCGAGCCTCCGATGACGCCGATGTGCGCGCCCGGTTCGCCGCCCGTGCCGCCGTTGCCCGCCTGCGCTGCGTTCTCCATGCGGGTCACCCTAACCGGACGTGGACACGCCGAGGACCCCGCCGTCACTACGGCGGGGTCCCGGGAAAAGCCGGATCAGGCGGCGGAGGTGGAGCTTCCGGCCGCGCTCGACGTCGCGGGCTTGGAGTCCGACGACGAGGAGCCGGAGGAGCCGGACGACGAGCTCGATGCGCCGGTGGTGCTCGACGACTTCGCGGCGGACGAGCCGGCGGGCGAGCTGCTCGACGACGCGCCACGGCTGTCGTTGCGGTAGAAGCCGGAGCCCTTGAAGACGATGCCGACGGCCGAGAACACCTTCTTGAGGCGTCCCTGGCAGCTCGGGCACTCGGTCAGAGCGTCATCGGTGAACTTCTGCACCGCCTCGAGGCCCTCGCCGCACTCGGTGCACTGGTACTGGTAGGTCGGCACTTGTCTTCCTCCTGGCACTCTCACTCAGTGAGTGCTAACGACAGTCCATAGTGACGTATTCCGCGGGATCAGTCCACCGTCACGGGTACGCGGTGACCGACGCCACGTGCCACGGTCCGGGTGGCGGGCTTGGGCGCGAGCCGCGACCTGAGGGCCACCAGGGTGACCAGCGCCAGTGCCGTACCGGCCAGCGGGACGAGGAAACCGGCGCTCGCGCCGTACCCGTCGGCGAGCCGGCCGGCCACCGTCACGGCGGCCGCCTGGCCCAGTGCCACGGCACCCGTCAGCCAGGTGAACGCCTCGGTGCGGGCGGACGCCGGGACCAGCGAGTCGACCAGCGTGTAGCCGGTGATCAGCGCCGGGGCGATGCACAGGCCGACGAGCAGCCCGAGCGCGCCCAGCAGCACCACGGAGTGCGCGGACCACAGCAGCGAGGCGGTGACGGTCAGTCCCGCGTACCCGAGGATCAGGCGGCGGCGGGGGCCCATCTTCCACGCGACCGCGCCGACGACGACACCGGCCAGCATGTTGCCCGCGGCGAAGAGTCCGTACAGCAGGCCGTTCATGCCCGGCTGCCCGATCTCCTCGGTGAACGCGGTGAGGGAGACCTGCATGCCGCCGAAGACGGAGCCGATGCCCAGGAAGGCCACCGCCAGGACCCGGACGCCCGGCACCGAGAGCGCGGAGACGCGCTCCACGCGCGCGTGGGAGCCGGACAGGCCGTGGGCGGGCTGGGTGCGGCTCTGGGCGGCGAAGAGCAGGCCGCCGGCCAGCGTCAGCGTCGCCTCGGCGATCAGTCCGGCGGCCGGGTGGACGCCGGTGCACAGCGCGGTGGCGAGGACGGGGCCCACCACGAACGTGAACTCGTCGGTGACGGACTCGAAGGCCGCCGCCGTCGACATCAGCGGTGAGCCCTCCAGCTTCGCGGCCCAGCGGGACCGCACCATGGGCCCGATCTGCGGCACCGAGGCGCCGGTCGGGACGGCGGCCACGAACAGGGCCCACAAGGGGGCGTCCGCCAGGGCCAGCACCGTCAGGACCGACACGGACACCGTGTGGATCAGCACGCCGGGGATCAGCACGGCACGCTGGCCGAAGCGGTCGGCGAGCTTGCCGCTCTGCGGCGCGAACAGGGCCATGGAGACACCGGTGAACGCGGCGACCGCGCCGGCGCTGCCGTACGAATCGGTGGTGTGCTGCACCAGCAGGACGATGCCGATGGTCAGCATCGCGAAGGGCTGTCGTGCGGCGAATCCCGGCAGCAGGAACGTCCACGCACCGGGGGTGCGCAGGAGCTGCCCGTATCCGGGGCGCCGGGCAGGCTCCGTCGAGGGGTTCGTCGTGTCCGTGGCTGTGTGGACAGCGGAGGGCACGGCTCGTGCCTTTCTGCCGCCTGGTAGCGCTCCCCTGGGTGTCGGGAGCCGCCGAGAGCTGTCCTCTTGCGCGGAACTGCGGTAGATACCGGGCTCCACTACGGGGAGCGTCACGGCCGCCATACGGTCGCGCCAGCTCTGCGTCAGGCAGAGTTGCGTCGATCAGTGTGCCTTCATGATACAGGGGACGGCGAGGACGGCACCTGTGAAATGGCCGATATGGCTCAGGTGCCGCCTCCGATTAACCGGATGTTCACTTTCCGGTTCCGCCGGTGCCCAGCCAGTCGGCCAGCTTGCCGCCCTGGCTGACCGCCCGCAGGCGCCGCTCGGCGGCGTCCCGGACCGGGTCCGTCGCCACCACCAGCAGCTCGTCGCCGCGCCGCAGCACGGTCGTCGGCGACGGCACGAAGCTCTTGCCGTCCCGTACGACCAGGGTGACGGCCGCCCCGGGAGGCAGCCGCAGTTCCGCGACCTCCACCCCGTGCATCCGGGACTTCTCCGGGACGGCCACCGACAGCAGGTGCCCACGCAGCCGCTCCAGCGGAGCCGACTCGACGCCCAGGTCTGCGGCCTCCGCGGAGTCGCCGAGGCGCAGCGCCCTGGCCAGCCAGGGCAGGGTCGGGCCCTGCACCAGGGTGTAGACGACCACGAGCACGAAGACGATGTTGAAGACCTTCTCGCTGCCCTCGATCCCGGACACCATGGGGATGGTCGCCAGGATGATGGGCACCGCTCCGCGCAGTCCGGCCCACGACATCAGGGCCTGCTCCTGCCAGGGGACGCGGAAGGGCAGCAGGCTCAGGAGCACCGACAGCGGCCGCGCCACGGCCGTCAGCACCAGCCCGACCATCACGGCGGGCCAGAAGTCGTCGACCAGCTCGTGCGGGGTCACCAGCAGGCCGAGCAGGACGAACATGCCGATCTGCGCGAGCCAGCCCAGACCCTCCGCGAACCCGCGGTTGGCGGGCGCGTGCGGCAGCCTGGCGTTGCCCAGCACCACCGAGGCCAGGTACACCGCGAGGAAGCCGCTGCCGTGCGCCATGGCGCCGGCCGCGTACGCCACCACCGCGATGGCCATCACGGCGATCGGGTACAGGCCCGAGGCGGGCAGCGCCACGTGCCGCAGGCCGAAGGAGCCCAGGAAGCCGACGGCCAGGCCGATGGCGGCGCCGATGGCCAGCTCCATGACGATGGTGCCGAGCAGCACGTACCAGCTGTCGACGGGACCGGTCGTCGAGAAGGCCACCACCAGGATCACGACGGGGGCGTCGTTGAAGCCGGACTCCGCCTCCAGGGTTCCGGTTATCCGTGACGGCAGCGGCACCCGGCGCAGGACGGAGAAGACCGCGGCCGCGTCCGTCGAGGAGACCACCGCGCCGATGATCAGCGCCTGCCGCCAGTCCAGGCCCACCCAGTAGTGCGCCGCGGCGGCCGTGACGCCCACGCTCACCGCGACGCCGGCGGTCGACAGGACGGCCGCCATGGGCAACGCGGGTTTGATCTCCTTCCACTTGGTGCCCAGGCCGCCCTCGGCCAGGATCACCACAAGTGCGGCATAGCCGATCACCTGGGTCAGTTCGGCGTTGTCGAAGTGGACGTTGCCGATCCCGTCCTGCCCGATGGCGACCCCGATCCCGAGGTACAGGAGCAGGCTGGGGAGCCCGCTGCGGGAGGAGATCCGCACCGCTGCGACGGCGACGAGCAGCACGAGCGAGCAGATGAACAGGAGTTCGTTGAGCTGGTGGACAGTCAGTGGCCGACCCTTTCCTCACGTGCGCGCCGGATCGTTCCGGCTGCGGTACTTCGTTACCTTACCTAATCATTAACGTTTCCTTGACGCCCGGTCCGCGGGATCTCCGCCGTCCCGCAAAACGGGCGCTTACTGACACCGCGTCCGGGCCGCGCCGACGCTGCGCCTATGGTTGCTCCAGCACTCCAGGACCAGCCTGCGCCTCGAAGGACAGCGATGCCCGCCAACACCACCGCCGCTTCCACCAAGAAGAAGGGGCGACGTGCCCGTCTGCTCGTGATCGCATTGGTGCTGGCGCTGGTCGCGGGCGTCGGCTACGGCGCCTACTGGAGCGTCAGCACCGTGCGCGCCCCGTTCCCGCAGACCACCGGCAGCCTCAAGCTGGACGGGCTCTCCGCCCCCGTCGACGTGAAACGGGACGACTACGGCATTCCACAGATCTACGCCTCGACCGACGAGGACCTGTTCCGCGCCCAGGGCTACGTCCAGGCGCAGGACCGGTTCTGGGAGATGGACGTCCGCCGCCACATGACGGCCGGCCGGCTGTCCGAGATGTTCGGCAAGGACCAGGTCGAGACGGACGCGTTCCTGCGCACCATGGGCTGGCACCGGGTGGCGCAGGAGGAGTACGACAAGCTCCTGTCGCCCGAGACCAAGAAGAACCTCCAGGCGTACGCGGAGGGCGTCAACGCCTACCTGAAGGGCAAGGAGGGCAGCGACATCTCCGTCGAGTACGCCGCCCTCGCCTTCGAGAACGACTACAAGATCGAGCCCTGGACGCCGGTGGACTCCGTGGCCTGGCTCAAGGCGATGGCCTGGGACCTGCGCGGCAACATGCAGGAGGAGATCGACCGTTCGCTGATGACCGCCAGGCTCAGCGACAAGCAGATCAAGGACCTCTACCCCGCGTACCCGTACGACCTGCACCGCCCGATCGTCGGCAAGGGCGGCGTCGACCGGGCCACCGGGAAGTTCGACCCCTCCGCCGAGGGCAGCACCCGCGACGGCGACTCGGACAGCGGCTCGGACGGCGGCCAGGGCTCCGGCTCCGGCCAGACCCAGAACCAGGGCAGTGGTACGGGCCAGAACCAGGGCGGTGGTACGGGCCAGGGCACCGGCACGGGCGGCCAGGGTGACGGCACCGCCCAGGGCGCCACCGAGGGCCTCCAGTCGCAGCTGTCCGCCCTGTCCGCCTCCCTGGAGAAGGTTCCCGCGCTGCTCGGCCCCAACGGCAACGGCATCGGGTCCAACTCCTGGGTCGTCTCCGGCAAGTACACGACCACGGGCAAGCCGCTGCTGGCCAACGACCCGCACCTGGCGCCCCAGCTGCCCTCGCTCTGGTACCAGATGGGCCTGCACTGCCGCACCGTCTCGGACAAGTGCCGTTACGACGTGTCCGGCTACACCTTCTCGGGCATGCCCGGCGTGGTCATCGGCCACAACCAGGACATCGCCTGGGGCTTCACCAACCTGGGCGCGGACGTCAGCGACCTGTACCTGGAGAAGGTCACCGACAGCGGCTACCTCTACGCCGGCAAGGAACGGCCCTTCGTCACCCGCGAAGAGGTGATCAAGGTCGCCGGCGGCGCCAGCAGGCCCATCACCGTCCGCACGACGAACAACGGCCCGCTGATCTCCGACCGCAGCAACGAGCTGGAGAAGGTCGGCGACGAGGCCCCCGTCGACGCCCTGGCGCCGGACCGCGGCGACGGGTACGCCGTGGCGCTGCGCTGGACCGCCCTGGACCCGGGCAGGTCCATGGACGCCGTCTTCAAGCTGAACCGCGCCACCGACTTCAAGCAGTTCCGCGAGGCCGCCCGCGACTTCGACGTGCCCTCCCAGAACCTGATCTACGCCGACGCCAAGGGCGCCGAGGGCAACATCGGCTACCAGGCGCCCGGCCGGATCCCGGTCCGCCAGAAGGGCCACGACGGCACCATGCCGGCGCCCGGCTGGGACCCGAAGTACACCTGGGAGAAGAAGTTCGTCCCGTTCGACGAGCTGCCGTACGAGGAGAACCCGAAGAGCGGCTACATCGTGACCGCCAACCAGGCCGTCATCGACCCCGACACGTACCCGCACGACCTCACGCAGGACTGGGGCTACGGTTCGCGCAGCCAGCGCATCAACGACCTGATCGAGTCCAAGACCAAGGACGGGGCCAAGGTCTCGACCGAGGACATGCGGACCATGCAGATGGACAACAGCAGCGAGATCGCCAAGCTGCTGACGCCGTACCTGCTGAAGATCGATGTCTCCGACCCGCACGTCCGTGAGGCGCAGAAGCTCCTGGAGGGCTGGAACTACACCCAGGACGCGGACTCCGGAGCGGCCGCCTACTTCAACGGCGTCTGGCGCAACGTCCTCAAGCTCGCCTTCGGCAACAAGCTCCCCAAGGAGCTGCGGGTGAAGGGCGAGTGCCTCAACGTCCGCCCGGCCGACCCCACCGGACCCGTCGAGGAGCAGGACCGGCTCGTCCGCGAGTGCGGGCAGCGCGACGCCGAGACGGCACAGCCGGACGGCGGCGACCGCTGGTACGAGGTGGTGCGCCGGATCCTGGAGGACGAGAAGAACGAGTGGTGGAAGTCCGCCTCCAGCCGGACCTACGACAAGGGCACCGTCACCCGTGACGAGCTGCTGGAGCGCGCCATGGTCGACGCCCGCTGGGAGCTGACCTCGAAGCTCGGCAAGGACGTCAACAGCTGGAGCTGGGGGCGGCTGCACCAGCTGACCCTGAAGAACCAGACCCTCGGCACCGCCGGCCCGGGCGCGGTCCAGTGGCTGCTCAACCGCGGCCCGTGGAACCTGTCGGGCGGCGAGGCGGCGGTCAACGCCACCGGCTGGAACGCGGCCGGCGGGTACGGGGTCGTGTGGGTGCCGTCCATGCGGATGGTGGTGAACGTGGGCGACTGGGACAAGTCCCGCTGGATCAACCTGACCGGAGCCTCCGGGCACGCCTACAACGCCCACTACACGGACCAGACCGACAAGTGGGCCAAGGGCGAGCTGCTCGACTGGGCCTACGGCAAGCGGACGGTCGACGCGAAGACCGTCGACACGCTCGTCCTCACGCCGTGAGGCCGCCCGGGGGCCCGCCCGCCGACGCGGCCGTCAGGCGCGGAAGCGGAGGATGACCTCCGGGGTCACCACGGCGTGCACGGGGTGGTCGTGCGGTTCCTCCGGGACCCGCTCGACCACCTCGTTCGCGTACAGGAGCACCACCAGGGCCGGGTCGTGCCCCGCGCGGGCGATGCGGGCGAGCACCCGGTCGTAGGAGCCGCCGCCCCGCCCGAGGCGCATGCCGCGCGCGTCGACCGCCAGGCCGGGCAGGAGGACCGTGTCGGCCTCCAGGACGGCGTCCACGCCCAGTGGGTCCCCCGCGGGCTCCAGGAGGCCCCGCCGGGCCCGTACGAGCCGCTCGGGGCCCTCGTAGGCCGCCCAGTCCAGGTCGTTGTCCGCCAGCAGCACGGGCAGCAGGACGCGCACGCCCCGCTCGCGCAGCGCGTCGAGCAACGCGCGCGTGCCGGGTTCGCTCCCTATGGAGACGTACGCGGCGACCGTCCCGGCCCGCCGCAACTCGGGCAGATTCAGGGCGGTCTCCGCGAGAACCGCGGCGGCGTTCTGGGCGTCATCACTGGTCAGGAGGGCCCGAGCGGCGAGCAAGTGGCGTCGCAGAGCGGCCTTTTCGGACATGTCGCCGGTCATCAATACCTCACAAAACCTCTCGTACACGGCCATAGGGGCCCGAAGTTGGCCGGAAGGTAATCTTCCGCCTATACCGACCGGATAGGGTGCTCCGCATGAACGAGTCGCACCCCAGGATCAGCAAGGCTGTCATCCCCGCCGCAGGCCTCGGCACCAGGTTCCTGCCGGCCACCAAAGCCACTCCCAAAGAGATGCTGCCTGTGGTCGACAAGCCGGCCATCCAGTACGTCGTCGAGGAGGCCGTCGGCGCCGGCCTCTCCGACGTGCTGATGATCACCGGCCGCAACAAGCGGCCGCTGGAGGACCACTTCGACCGCAACTACGAGCTCGAAGAGGCCCTCATCAAGAAGGGCGACCAGGAGCGCCTCGCCAAGGTCCAGGAGTCCAGCGACCTGGCCACCATGCACTACGTCCGCCAGGGCGACCCGCGCGGCCTCGGCCACGCCGTCCTGTGCGCCGCCCCGCACGTGGGCAACGAACCCTTCGCCGTCCTCCTCGGCGACGACCTCATCGACCCCCGCGACCCGCTGCTGTCCCGCATGGTCGAGGTCCAGGGGCGCGAGGGCGGCAGCGTCGTCGCGCTGATGGAGGTCGAGCCGTCGCAGATCCACCTCTACGGCTGCGCGGCCGTCGAGCCCACCGGCGACGCCGACGTCGTCAAGGTGACCAACCTGGTCGAGAAGCCCGACCGGGCCGAGGCGCCCAGCAACTACGCGGTCATCGGCCGGTACGTCCTGGACCCCGCCGTGTTCGGGATACTGCGCGAGACGGAGCCGGGCCGGGGCGGCGAGATCCAGCTGACCGACGCCCTCCAGAAGCTCGTCGCCGACGAGTCGGTGGGCGGCCCGGTGCACGGCGTCGTCTTCAAGGGCCGCCGCTACGACACCGGCGACCGCGGCGACTACCTGCGGGCCATTGTCAGACTCGCGTGCGAACGTGATGATCTGGGACCGGACTTCCGGAACTGGCTGCGCGCCTACGTCACCGAGGAGATGCAAGGACTGTGAGGACGACCTGGTCGGTGGACGAGCACCTGGAGGACATCCTCCAGGCGGTCCACCCGCTCGACCCGATCGAGCTGCAGCTGCCCGACGCCCAGGGCTGTGTCCTGGTCGAGGACGTCACGGTGCCCGTCGCCCTGCCGCCCTTCGACAACAGCTCCATGGACGGGTACGCGGTACGGGTCGCCGATGTCACCGGCGCCACCGAGGAGTTCCCGGCGGTGCTCACGGTCATCGGAGACGTGGCGGCGGGCAGCGAGGGACTGCCCACCGTCGGCCCCGGCCAGGCCGCACGCATCATGACCGGCGCCCCGCTGCCCCCGGGCGCCGAGGCCGTCGTCCCCGTCGAGTGGACCGACGGGGGCACCGGCGGCGCCCCCGCCACCGGCATGCGGGCGGCCAGCGCCGCCCCCGAGGGCGCCACCGGCGAGGTCCGCGTCCACCGCCCCGCCGAGGCCCGCGCCCATGTCCGGGCCCGGGGGAGCGACGTCCAGGCCGGCGACCTGGCCCTGGAGGCCGGGACGGTCCTCGGCCCGCCGCAGATCGGGCTGCTCGCCGCCATCGGGCGCGGCACGGTGCGGGTGCGCCCCCGCCCGCGCGTGGTCGTGATCTCCACCGGCAGCGAACTGGTCCAGCCCGGTGAGGAGCTGGGCCAGGGCCGGATCTACGACTCCAACAGCTTCGCCCTCGCCGCCGCCGCGCGGGACGCGGGCGCCATCGCCTACCGGGTCGGCGCCGTCACGGACGACGCCACCACGCTGCGGGCCGCCATCGAGGACCAGTTGATCCGCGCAGACCTGGTGGTCACCACCGGCGGGGTGAGCGTCGGGGCGTACGACGTCGTCAAGGAGGCCCTCTCCTCGGTCGGCGACGAGGACGAGCCGGGCAGCGGCATCGACTTCCGCACGCTCGACATGCAGCCGGGCAAGCCGCAGGGCTTCGGCTCCATCGGCCCCGAGCACACCCCGCTGCTCGCGCTCCCCGGCAACCCGGTCTCCAGCTACGTCTCCTTCGAGCTGTTCGTCCGCCCCGCGATCCGCGCCCTGATGGGCCTGGGCGGCGTGCCCGACGCGCAGCGGCCACGCGTGCGTGCCGTGCTCGCCGCCGACAAGCCGCTGACCTCGCCGGCCGGCAAGCGCCAGTTCCTGCGCGGCACGCACGACGCCGACGCGGGCACGGTCACCCCCGTGGGCGGCGCCGGCTCCCACCTGATCGCCGCCCTCGCGCACGCGGACGCCCTGCTCGTCGTCCCCGAGGACACCACCACGGTCGAGCCGGGCGACGAGCTGGACGTGGTCCTCATCGGCTGAAGGGCCCGCCTTGGCGGTACCGTGTCTGCCGCTGTGCCTACCCGGGGGACCACCCCCGGCCCCCGTCGGCGCGACAATGGGCCGTGCGGGGCAATCGGCGCCGGAACACGCGAGGCGGAGTTCAGCAGTGAGTACGCAAGGCAGCCTGACGCACATCGACGAGTCCGGGGCGGCCCGCATGGTCGACGTCTCCGGCAAGGACGTCACCGCCCGCACCGCCCGCGCCACCGGCCGGGTCCTCGTCTCGCCCCGGGTGATCGAGCTGCTGCGCGGCGAGGGCGTCCCCAAGGGCGACGCCCTCGCCACCGCCCGGATCGCGGGCATCATGGGCGCCAAGCGCACCCCCGACCTCATCCCGCTCTGCCACCCGCTGGCCGTCTCGGGCGTGAAGCTGGACCTGTCCGTCGCGGACGACGCGGTCGAGATCGCGGCGACGGTGAAGACCACCGACCGCACGGGCGTCGAGATGGAGGCCCTCACGGCCGTCTCGGTCGCCGCCCTCACCGTCGTCGACATGATCAAGGCCGTCGACAAGGCGGCCGTCATCACCGACGTACGGGTGGAGGAGAAGACGGGCGGCAAGTCGGGCCACTACCGGCGCGACGAGGCGGAAGGGGCGCGGGCGTGACGCCCCGGGCCGGGCACGTCCACGGCGCGCACGCCCCGGAACCGGAGCCCACCGGAACCCCGCACGCCCCCGCCCACGATCCCGCGCACGCCCCCACCGCGCATGCCCCCGGCCACCAGCCGGCGGCCGCGCCCTCCGGAGGCGCCCCGTACCGCGCCCTGGTCGTGACCGCCTCCAACCGGGCGTCCGCCGGCGTCTACCAGGACACCGGCGGCCCGATCCTCGCCGAGGGGCTCGCCGCGCTGGGCTTCACCGTCGACGGGCCCCGGGTCGTCCCGGACGGCGACCCGGTCGAGGCCGCCCTGCGCGACGCGGTGGCCGCGGCGTACGACGTCGTCCTCACCACCGGCGGCACCGGCATCTCGCCGACGGACCGCACCCCGGAGGCCACCCGCCGCGTCCTCGACCACGAGGTCCCCGGCATCCCCGAGGCGATCCGCGCCCACGGCCGCGGCAAGGTCCCCACCGCCGCCCTCTCCCGCGGCCTCGCCGGGGTCGCCGGCCGCACCCTGATCGTCAACCTGCCCGGCTCCACCGGCGGCGTCCGCGACGGCCTCGCCGTCCTGGAGCGGCTCCTGGTCCACGCGGTCGACCAGCTGCGCGGCGGCGACCACCCCAGACCGTCATGAACCCGGCGTGGCCCGTGACGCTGGCGGACGGTGCCGTCGTCCTGCGGCCGATAAAGATGCGCGACCAGCGGGACTGGCGGGAGGTCAACCGGCGCAACCGCGACTGGCTGCGCCCCTGGGAGGCGACGATCCCGCCGCCCGCGCCCGGCGGCCCGCTCGCCCAGCGGCCCACCTACCGCCAGATGGTCCGCCACCTGCGCACCGAGGCGAACGCCGGGCGGATGCTGCCCTTCGTCGTCGAGTACGAGGGCCGGCTGGTCGGACAGCTGACCGTCGCGGGCATCACCTGGGGCTCGATGTGCTCGGGACACGTCGGGTACTGGGTGGACCGCGAGGTCGCCGGCCGGGGCGTCATGCCGACCGCCGTGGCGCTCGCCGTGGACCACTGCTTCCGCACGGTCGGCCTGCACCGCATGGAGGTGTGCATCCGGCCGGAGAACGCGCCGAGCCGCCGGGTCGTCGAGAAACTCGGATTCCGCGAGGAAGGGCTGCGCCCCCGTTACCTCCACATCGACGGGGCGTGGCGCGACCACCTCGTCTTCGCGCTCACGGCGGAGGAGGTCCCGGAGGGACTGCTGCGCCGCTGGCACCGGATCAGCAGGGGCACCCCGCATTAATGCAATATTTGTTCGAATTCAGTCACCGATCTGTCGCAACCGGTCCGACCAATCGCAAAAAAATTCAGTGATATCAGCCAGATCGTGCGACACACCGGTCCAATTGGCCGATGGCCTGATGCGAACCCCTCTACGGTGTGAGGCGTGAGCAGCAGCGGCCTCATCTACGCAGTCATCGTCGGGGCCTGGGCCGCCTACCTGGTGCCGATGTGGCTCCGCAGGCAGGACGAGCTGAACGAAGCCCGTCCCACGGAACGTTTCAGCACCGCCATCCGGCTTCTGTCCGGACGGGCGGGAATGGAGCGCCGGTACGCCAAGGAGCTGCGGGAGCGCACCGCCGAATCGGGGCAGCCGCCGCACGGCGGCGCCGATGAGGGGTGGCGGTCGGGAGACGGGCGCGCGGCGTCGCCCGACGTCGACCCGGACGCCGAGACGGAGCACCTCAGCTCGGTCGACGTCCGGGCCTTCGCCGCGCCCCCGGACCACACGGAGGCGCGCCTCGAGGTCCCGGAGGTCCCGCCGGCGCGGCCACGCCCCGCCCGGCGCCCCCGGCCCGCCGGGGCGGCCGCCGAGCGCGCCCGGCGCTCCAAGGTCCTCGCCCGGCGCCGGCGCACCACGGTCGTCCTCTTCCTCGCCTTCACGCTCGGCGCGATCGTCGCGGCCGTCGGCGGCCTCGCCTTCCTGTGGGCCCCCGGCGTCCCGGCCGTGCTGCTGAGCGCGTACATCGTGCACCTGCGCGCCCAGGAGCGCCGGCGCTTCGTGTACGTCATGGACCGGCGCCGCGCCGAGGCGGCGGCCCAGCGCCTGCGCGAGAGCCGGCCCCGCGGCCGGTCGGCCCCGGACCACGACGACCTGCCCGAGGACCGCCACACCCAGCCGGACCCGGAGCCCGCCCCCGCGCTCACCCCGCAGGAGGCCGGACGCCGCGCACTGGTCGAGCAGACCGACCACGCCGAGTGGGTGGACCAGCAGCGCGACCACGGCCCCAGCCGCGGCGACAGCTGGGACCCGGTCCCCGTGCCGCTGCCCACGTACGTCACCGCGCCGGTCGCGCCGCGGGCCACGGGCGGCGTCGACGTCACTGACCCGGAGACCTGGAGCGCCGCCCGCTCCTCCGCCGCGGAGCCCACCCCGCCCCCGGCCACCCGCCAGAACCCGCACCCGAGCCCGCACCCGCCGCGCCGCTCGCACGACCACGGCCGGACCCCCCTCTTCGACCAGTACGCGGACGAGGACCGCCCGCGCGCCGCCAACGAGTGAGGGTGGTGTGACGGGCCCCACGGGCCCTCCGGGGGTGCGGATTTCCGAGCACCCGGATCGGGATGCTAATGTTTCACACGTCGCAAGGGCCTGTGGCGCAGTCTGGTAGCGCACCTCGTTCGCATCGAGGGGGTCTGGGGTTCAAATCCCCACAGGTCCACGCACACACGAGATCCCGTCCGATCATTCCGATCGGGCGGGATCTCGTCGTTGGTGCGCGGGCGAGACCGGACGACCGCGGGGCGGTGGTCGCGGGCCGGGGGAAATGGCCGAAGGGCGCCGAGCGCCGGAACTCTTGTTCCCTACCCGTGGGTTATGGAAAGCTGTGCAGCCCCGCGGGCCCAACAGGGCGCAATTGCGCGGCAGTTCGAATTCCTGGGCGGTGGCGTCCCTAAAAGGGAATCGCGCCGAAAAGGTATGTACCAATCAGGCGGCGTTCCCCTTCAGCCCCCATCGCAATGCCCTGAATGGAAATAGACCCATGCTCCCTCCCCGTCCCGAGCATTCCGCCCCACCACCGCCCCCCTACGCGCCCACGTCAGGAGGGGCGGACGCGGCACTGGCCGGCCTGCTGGGCGCGGCGGCCGGCGGCGGGGGCCCGGTCGACGCCTATCCCGCCACCGCGCTGATGGCACGGCACTGGGGCGCGGCCGGCGACTACGCGGCGCTCCTCACCGGCTCGCCCGCCCACGCCTCGATGGCCGTGTCCGCCGCCTTCACGCGAGTCCTGGAGGAACTGCGGTACGGCGGCGGGGGCGGCGCGGCGGGAGCGCTGCGGCCGCGGCTGCTGGTCGCGGTGCGCCACACCGTCCGGGAGTGGACCGACGACCCCCGCGTCGCGGGCCTCCTCGCCGGGCTCAGGGCTCCCGCGGGCCCCGGTCCCGACCGGCAGCTCGTCGCCCGGGCGTTCGCGGCACTGCCCGGACCGGCGCAGGTGCTGCTCTGGCACCGCGAGGTCGAGGCGGAAGGGATATCCATTCCGGCCGCATTGCTGGCCGTCGACCCGCGCGTCGCCTCGGCACAACTCGAAGACGCCCGCGAACTGTTCCGCGCCGGTTGTCTGCGCGCGCATTCCGAGCTGGCCGCGGACCCGGAATGCCGCCACTACAACCGGCTGCTCGACATATCGCTGCGCCGCGGCGGCGCGCTGATCCCGGACATCCAGCGGCATTTGTCGAAGTGCCGGCACTGCCGGTACGGCGCGGACCAGCTGCGCCATTCCGACGGACGGCTGCCGCTGCTGCTGGCCGAGGGCGTGCTGGGCGAGGGCGCCCGGGGTTATGTGGACTCCCGGCCCGGCCGCTCCCGTACCCGTTCCCGGGACGGCGCTCCGGGCGCGGCACGCGGATCCGAGGCGCGCGGCCCCATGGCGCGCGGGTTCGGGGTGCGGGCGGCCGGGGGAGGCGGTGCGCAGACGCGCCCGGCGGAGGGGCGCAGGGCGGGGCGGCACTCGCGGGTCGTCCCGGCGGGCGCCGCCGCACGGCGCCTCGCCGAGGCCGTGCCGCGCGGCGGGGCGCTCCGGGTGGGCCTCGGGATCGCGGTGGCCGGCGTCCTGGTCGTGGTCGCCCTGTCGAGCCTCTGGCCGGACGGGGACGAGGGCGGGCAGCGTGCCGGGGCGGGGACGCCGAGCGGCGCGGTGAGCCCGGGGGACCCGGTCACCCCGCAGGGCGGTGCCGTGGGCGGTCCCGCCCCCGGGCAGGGCTCCCCGCCCGCCGGCGCCGCGCCGCGGCCGCCCGAGTCGGCCGGGCACGCGGACGGGGACGGTGCCGGGGCGCTGCGGACCCGGCTGCGCAACGCGGGCGCCGGGGAGTGCCTGGACGTCCGGGACGGCCTGCCGCGGGTGGGCGCCGAGCTCGTCCTCGCGCCGTGCTCGGGCTCCGGGTCGCAGGTGTGGCGGTACGAGCGGGACGGGCTGCTGCGCAGCGCCGCCGCCCCCACCCTGTGCCCCCACTCCCAGGAGTCCTCCGGGGCGGCCGTGCTGAGGCTGTGCGAGGCGCAGGCCGCCGTGACCGTGCGGTACGACCTGAGCGTCCAGGGGCACGTCGTACCCCGGTGGCACGCCGGCCTGGGACTGGTGCCCGCCACCGCCCTGCCCGGGGCCGGTGTGGTCGTCAAGATGCGTGACGGGACGGAGTTCCAGCGCTGGCTCACTGACAACGCTGTCGCACCGGCCACTCCCGCACCCCGGCGGGCGTCCGGGACCGCGGGGGACGCCGGGGGTGAGGGCCGGGGCGGAGGCGCGCGCGACGGCGCCGGGCCGTCGCCGGGGCGGCCGTCCGGCCCGTCCGTGCCCGGTCAGTCCGTGCCCGGTCAGTCCGTGCCCGGTCCGTCCGAGCCCCGCCCGTCCGTGCCCGGCCCGGGGAGCCCTCCCGGCGAGCGGTACGCCGTGCGCGGCGTCACGGACCCGGCGCCCGCGCCGGAGCGCGAGCCCGCGCGGGAGGCTCGGGCCGCGCTGTCACCGGTCATCGGCTCGCCCGTCGCCGTCCCGCCGGTCACCGTTCCGGGGCTCGTGGTGGGCGTGCGGTGAGCGGGCCGCCCCGCCCGGGTCGCCGGGCGGGGCGGTGGCGTTCAGGATGCCTGGGCCTTGTCGTACAGGGCCTTGGCCTCGTTGCCGAAGTACGGGCCGAACATCCGGTTCGGCAGGAAGACGTAGCCGAAGCTGTTCACCGACACCTGGAGGCCGGTGCCGGCGGTCTCGTCGAAGCCGGTGAACCAGGGGCCGCCGCTGGAGCCGCCGGTCATGTTGCAGCCGAGGCTGTGGTCCTGCGAGAAGAGCCAGTCCTTGGAGGAGTTCCCGCTGCAGTGGATCAGCTTGGAGCCGTCGTACGGGGACGCGGCCGGGAAGCCGAAGGCGTACATCCGCTTGTTGTAGCCGCCGTTGAACTGGATGCCCTGCGCGCCGGTGACGGCGGTGAGCTTCTGGCCGTCGAGGGGCGCGACCACGGCGGCGCCGATGTCGTGGTTGATGTCCTCGCTCGCCTCCCACTGCGGTGTGGTCAGCGTCTTCGAGGCCGTCCACTGGCCGTAGGGGGCCTGGCCGTTGTCGTACCCGGGGACGAAGACCCAGTTGGTGTGCCAGGTGCCCTGGTACTTCACGCAGTGCCCGGCGGTGATGACCGTGCTGGCGTTCTGGCTGGTCACGGCGTTGCCGGAGCAGGAGGCCGTGCGGCCCTGCATGGTGAAGAACACCCGTCCCGAGGTCTTCACCACCGCGCCGCCAACGGTCCAGGGGCCGCCCGGCTGGGGGAAGGCGGTGGGGGCGACGCGGGTCGGGGCCACGGTCGTCGGGGCGCCGTCCGGCTTGGGGGTCTTGAGCTGCCGCGCGGCCCGCGGGGTGAGCACCAGGTCGAGCGGGGTCGCGCCGCGCATCCGCTCGGCGGTCCAGAAGGTGCGCGCCTCCCGCTGTTCGGCGGGGCCGACGCTCCGGGCGCCGGGCGCGGGGGTGGTGGCGGGTGCGGCCGCGGTCGCGGCGGTCGCCGACAGGGCTCCGGTCAGCAGGGCTCCGACGGTCAGCAGGACGCCCATGGCGGTGCGATGGCCTCTCACGCATGTCTCCTTCTGCCGTGCCCGGGGCGCGGTCGGCGCGGCCGGGCAGGGTGGGGGAACGAAGAGCGGTGCGGATCGACGTGCGTGAGGCAGCGTGCCACGGACAGCGGCAATTTGTCAGGAGCGCGTCAGGGTCATCTCAGCGGCTTGGCGAAGCAGCGGCTGCTCTCGTACTCGCGGTAGTAGCCGAACTTGGCGCAGGGCTCGTAGCCGCTGGAGGTGTAGAGCGCGATCGCCTCCGGCTGGGCGTCGCCCGTCTCCAGCACCATGCGGGTGCGGCCGGCGGCCCGGGCGTCGTCCTCCAGGGCGGCGAGGATGCGGCGGGCGAGGCCCAGGCCGCGCGCCTCGGGGACCACGTACATGCGCTTGAGCTCGGCGTCTCCGTCCGCGTAGCCCTCCTCGTTGCGGTCCTGGGTGCGCCAGCCGCCGGTGGCGACGGGGCGGTCCAGCGGGTCGTACGCGATCAGGTAGAGGCCGCGCGGCGGGAGGAACATCCCCGGGTCCAGCGGCGTCAGGTCGCCCCCGTCGCCGTACCGCTCGACGTACTCCTGCTGGACCAGGTCGTTGAGCTTGCGGGCGTCGGGGTGGTCGAACGACCGAGTGTGAATAATCATGCGGAGAATCGTACAATCATGCGGGGCGATCTTCGAGGCCGGACGGATAGGGTGCGCGGATGCTCATTGTGACGTCCGTGAACGTAAACGGTCTGCGCGCCGCCGCCAAGAAGGGCTTCGTGGAGTGGCTCGCCGCCACCGAGGCCGACGTGGTGTGCCTCCAGGAGGTGCGGGCCGAGGAGTCCCAGCTGCCCGAGGCGGTCCGCGCCCCCGAGGGGTGGCACACGGTGCACGCCCCGGCCGCCGCGAAGGGCCGCGCGGGCGTCGCCCTCTACACGCGGCGCGAGCCCGACGCCGTACGGGTCGGGTTCGGGTCGGACGAGTTCGACGGCAGCGGCCGGTACGTGGAGGCCGACCTGCCCGGCGTCACGGTCGCGAGCCTCTACCTGCCCTCGGGCGAGGTCGGCACCGAACGGCAGGAGGAGAAGTACCGCTTCATGGGCGAGTTCCTCCCCTACCTCAAGGGGCTGCGGGAGCGCGCGGCCGCCGACGGCCGCGAGGTGGTCGTCTGCGGCGACTGGAACATCGCGCACCAGCAGGCCGACCTGAAGAACTGGAAGGCCAACCAGAAGAACTCCGGCTTCCTCCCCGAGGAGCGCGAGTGGCTCACCCGCGTCTTCGGCGAGGCCGCGTACGTGGACGTCGTCCGGGCCCTGCACCCCGGCGTGGACGGGCCGTACTCGTGGTGGTCCTACCGCGGCCGCGCCTTCGACAATGACGCGGGCTGGCGCATCGACCTCCAGGTGGCGACCCCGGGCCTCGCCGACCGCGCGGTCAAGGCCTGGGTCGAGCGGGCGGCGACCCACGGCGAGCGGTGGAGCGATCACGCGCCGGTCACGGCCGCGTACGACCTGTGAAGCGACCGTAGAGGGCTCCCGGAGGATTCGTGGAGCCCCGCTGCCCAAGCGGGACCGGGCGATCCGGAAGTGAGGGTCCGCCAGGGCCCGTGTGGCGCGCCCGGGTTCGGGGGAAGCTTCTGGCAGGGTAAGGCGCCGTGCGCATCACCGCCGTACGTACGCCGCTGAAGCCCGCCCTGTTCGCGACGGTCGCGTGCGCAGCGCTGATCGCCGCCACCGTACCGACGTCGGCCACCGTCCCGGTCCCCGCTCACGAGATCCCCGCCGGGACGCCCGACGTCCTCCTCGCCGACCAGGCCTCCAAGCGCGTCCTGGTCCTCGACGGCCGCAGGCGCGACTGGGACCCGGCCGCCGCTCCGGCCGTCGTGAAGTGGGCGTTCTCGCCGGTCGGGGACGCGCGCTACGCCGACCTGGACCCCGGCGTCAGCTGGGTGCACCCGAGTGAGGCCAAGGTGCGCCGGTGGCGCGGGCGGACGTACGTGCTGACCGTGGCCTCCTACGGCTTCGCGGCCGTGGTCGCGTACCCGTCGGGCCGGCGGTACTTCGGCGCGGCGCTCTCGCCGGGCACCGTCCGGCACAACCCGCACAGCATCGAGCTGCTGCCGGACGGCAACGTCGCCGTGGCCGGCAGCACCGGCGGTGTCGTCCGGCTCTACGCCGCCGGTGCCCGTCCGGGACGGCCGGGCGCGGCCTATGTGGACCATCCGCTGAAGGACGCGCACGGGCTCCAGTGGGACGCCGCCCGGCGGGTGCTGTGGGCCCTGGGCGGGGACCGGCTGGTGGCCCTGGAGGTGGGCGGCACGACGGCCGCCCCGACGCTCACCGTGACCTCCGAGGCGCGGCTGCCGACCCCGCACGGGCACGACCTGGGGCAGGTGGCGGGGGACCCGGACCGGCTGTGGGTGAGCAGCGGCTCGGCGGTCTACCAGTACGTGAAGAGCACCGGTGCGTTCCTGCGGGACTATCCGGGCGCGGCGGCGATCAGCCGGGCGCGGGTCAAGGCGGTGGGGGACGACCCCGTGACCGGGCAGGTGCTCTCGACGGTGCCGGAGCGGGGGCTGGGCGAGAGCTGGTGGACGCGCACCGTGGCGGTGCACCGGCCGTCCGGGACGTACCGGCTGGCGAACGGCGGCGTCTACAAGGCCCGCTGGTGGCGGCTCGCGCCCCCGTGGCGGTGAGCGCCGTGCGTCCGGGGCCACCCGCCGGCGGCGATCACGGCTTGAGGGCGCGCAGGCGGCGGTCCAGGGCCATCGAGACCTCGGCCTCCACCACGCTCTTGGCCAGCGGGCGCAGCCGTACGACGTCGGCGTCGCCCACCTCGTGGCTGTGCAGCAGGTCGGCGAACAGGGCGGCCAGCGCGTCGGCGTGCTCCCGGACGCGGTTGGCCGCGGCCAGTACCGCGGACAGCGGGAGGCCCTCCTTGACGAGGGCGGCCGAGACCTCCAGCAGGCGGCGGCTGACGTGCACGATCTGCTCGCCGTCGGTGGCCAGGTAGCCGAGTTCGAGGGCGGCGGCGAAGTTCTCGGGCGTGACCTGGTCGCCGAAGTGGTCGGCGAGTTCCTCGGGCGTGAGCCGGACCGGCTCCTCCTCCGTCGGTTCGCCGAGCCCGAGCACCTGGCCGACGTCGCGCCCGCTCTCGAAGGCCGCGGCCAGGTCGGCGATGCCGTTGAGGGTGTGGCCGCGCTCCAGCAGGGCGGCGATCGTCCGCAGCCGGGCCAGGTGCTGGGGCCCGTACCAGGCGATGCGGCCCTCGCGGCGGGGCGGCGGGATCAGGCCGCGCTCGCGGTAGAAGCGCAGCGTACGGGCGGTGATGCCGGCGGCGTCGGCGAGCTCCTGCATGCGGTACTCGCGCGCGCCGCCGTCCGCGCCGCCGGTCGGTGCATCCGCCGGTGCGTCCACCGCGTCGCCCGCCGGTGTGTGGGACCGTCCGCCCGCCCGTCCGTTCGCCCGCTGGTTCGTCACGTCCGCAACCCTATGTCGTACCGCCGGTAACTTCCTTGGCCCACCCTCTACCGCTCGGTAGGAACCTGCCCTACTCTCCCAACAACCGTGCCAGTGAATACTGGCAGAGTTTGCGGACAGCGGATTTCCGATGCGGAGGCGGCATGAGCCAGCACGAGCACGTACGAGTGGCGGTGATCGGATCCGGATTCGGCGGCCTCGGCGCCGCCGTCCGGCTGCGCCGCGAGGGGATCACCGACTTCGTCGTCCTGGAGCGGGCCGACTCGGTCGGCGGCACCTGGCGCGACAACAGCTACCCCGGCTGCGCGTGCGACGTGCCGTCGCACCTCTACTCGTTCTCGTTCGCGCCCAACCCCGACTGGCCGCGCACCTTCTCAGGACAGCGGCACATCCGCGCCTACCTGGAGCACGTCACCGACACCTTCCGCCTGCGCCCGCACATCCGCCTCAACCACGAGGTCATGATGATGCGCTGGGACAACGACGAGCTGCGGTGGGAGATCGAGACCTCCGGCGGCACGCTCACCGCCGACATCGTCGTCTCCGCGACCGGCCCCCTGTCCGACCCGAAGATCCCGGACATCCCCGGGCTCGCCTCCTTCGAGGAGGCCGGCGGCAAGGTCTTCCACTCCGCCCGCTGGGACCACGACCACGACCTGACCGGTGAGCGCGTCGCGATGATCGGCACCGGCGCCTCGGCCATCCAGATCGTCCCGGCGATCCAGCCGAAGGCCCGCTCCCTGACCCTGTTCCAGCGGACCCCGCCGTGGGTCATGCCCCGCATGGACCGCGCCATCAGCGGCGTGGAGCGCTGGCTGCACCGGCAGTTGCCGTTCACCGGCAAGGCCCGCCGCGGACTGCTGTGGGGCATACGCGAGTTGCAGGTCAGCGCGTTCACCAAGCGGCCGAACGAGCTGCGGCTGATCGAGTCGATCGCCAAGGCCAACATGGGCCGGGCCATCAAGGACCCCGCTCTGCGGGCCAGACTGACCCCGGACTACCGCATCGGCTGCAAGCGCATCCTGCTGTCCAGCGAGTACTACCCGGCCCTCGCGCAACCCAACGTGGACGTCGTCGCCTCCGGGCTGGCGCAGGTGCGCGGCAGGATGCTCGTCGCCGCGGACGGGACGGAGACCGAGGCCGACACGATCATCTTCGGCACCGGGTTCCACGTCACCGACATGCCGATCGCCCAGCGCGTGGTGGGCGCCGACGGGATCACGCTCGCCGAGGCGTGGAAGGACGGCATGGAGTCGCTCCGGGGCGCGACCGCCGCGGGCTTCCCCAACTGGATGACGATCATCGGGCCCAACACGGGTCTCGGGAACTCCTCCATGATCCTCATGATCGAGTCCCAGCTGAACTACCTGGCCGACTACGTGCGCCAACTGGACGTCCTCGGCGGCCGGGCCGCCCTCGCCGCCCGGCCGTCGGCCGTCGCCGCCTGGAACCGGCGCGTGCAGACCCGCATGGAGCGCACGGTCTGGAACGCCGGCGGCTGCGACAGCTGGTACCTGGACGCGAACGGGCGCAACACCACCATCTGGCCCGGCACGACGGCCGAGTTCCGGCGCGCGACGCGGCAGGTGGACCTGTCGGAGTACGAGGTGGTCCGCGCCCGGCCGCTGTCGGACGCCAAGCCCGGCGGCCCCGGCTCCGGCGCCGCGAAGGGGGCCGTGGCATGAGGACCGTCCCCGCCGTCTCCGCCGACGGATCGCGGCTGCACGCCGAGGTGTACGGGCCCGAGGACGCCCCGGCGGTGGTGCTGTCCCACGGCTGGACCTGCTCGACCGAGTTCTGGGCCGCCCAGGTGCGGGACCTGTCCGCCGACCACCGGGTGATCGTCTACGACCAGCGCGGCCACGGGCGCACGCCCGCCGTGGGGCCGGCCGGGTACACCACGGACGCCCTCGCCGACGACCTGGAGGCCGTGCTGGCGGCCACCCTCGCGCCGGGCGAGAAGGCCGTCCTGGCCGGTCACTCCATGGGCGGCATGACGCTCATGGCCGCCGCCGGGCGACCCGGGCTGCGCGAGCACGCGGCGGCCGTCCTGCTGTGCAGCACGGGCCCCTCGCGGCTGGTCGCCGAGTCGCTGGTGCTGCCGCTGCGGGCCGGGCGGCTGCGGACCCGGCTGACCCGGGCCGTCCTGGGCGCACGGGCACCCCTGGGACCGGTGACCCCCGTGTCCAGGGCCGTCCTCAAGTACGCCACGATGGGCCCCGGTTCGGCGGCCGAGCGGGTCGCGGAGTGCGCCCGGATCGTGCACGCCTGCCCGCGCGCGGTGCGGGTCGCCTGGTCGCACGTGCTGGCCGGCCTCGACGTCGAGGCGGACGTACGTCGGCTGACCGTGCCCACGGCGGTGATCGCCGGGACGGCCGACCGGCTCACCCCGCCCGTGCACGCGCGGGCGCTGGCCGCCGCGCTGCCCGAGTGCGTGGGGCTGGAGGAACTGGCGGGCGTCGGGCACATGACGCCGGTCGAGGCGCCGGAGGCCGTGACGGCCCGCATCCGCGCGCTGGTGACGCGCTACGTCCGTACCGAGCAGGAGGAAGTGGCATGAGCAGGGTCAGCCTTGAGGGTCAGGTCGCCGTCGTCACGGGCGGGGCGCGGGGCGTCGGGGAACTGCTGGCGCGCAAGCTGTCCGCGCGCGGCGCGAAGGTCGCGCTGCTCGGGCTCGAACCCGAACTGCTGAAGGAGGTGTCGGGGCGGCTGCACACCGAGAGCGACTGGTGGCACGTCGACGTCACCGACCACGAGGCGATGGCGCGGGTCGCCGGTGAGGTGAAGGAACGCTTCGGCAAGGTGGACGTCGTCGTCGCCAACGCCGGTGTCGCGGCGGGCGGCCCCTTCGCCGACTCCGACCCGGTCGCGTGGCGCCGGGTGATCGAGGTCAACCTCATCGGCGGCGCCGTGACGGGGCGGGCGTTCCTGCCGGTGCTGACGGAGAGCCGGGGGTACTTCCTCCAGATCGCGTCGCTCGCGGCCATCACGCCCGCGCCGATGATGTCCGCGTACTGCGCCTCCAAGTCGGGTGTGGAGGCGTTCGCCCACAGCCTGCGCGCGGAGGTCGGCCACAAGGGCGTGGGCGTCGGCGTGGGCTACCTGTCGTGGACCGACACCGACATGGTGCGCGGCGCCGACCAGGACGACGTGATGCGGGAGTTGCGGCAGCGGCTGCCGTGGCCGTCGAACCGTACGTACCCCCTGGGCCCCGCCGTCGACCGGATCGTCGCGGGCATCGAACGGCGCTCGGCGCACGTGTACGCGCAGTGGTGGCTGCGGGGCATGCAGTCGGTGCGCGGCTACCTGCCGGGGGTGATCGCGACGGTCGGCCGGCGCGAGATGCGGCGCTTCGAGCCCCGGCTGTCGGGCGTGCGGACGGGACTCGTCGGAGCGGGCGGCGCGGCCGACGAACAGGAGCGCACGGAGAGTGATCGGGCGACTACAGCTTGATCGAAATGCGCGGAATGTCGGGGCGTGCAAATCTGGTCGAGGCCGGGAACCGATCACGGTTCCCGCAGTCCCCCACCCTTTCAGGAGAAACCTCGATGGGTATCGCAGACCAGTTCCAGGACAAGGCGCAGGACATGAAGGACCAGGCCAAGCGGCGGGCCCAGGACGCGAAGCGCGATGCGCAGGAGCGTACGCAGAAGGACCGGCAGCAGGGCGGCCGTCCCGAGCGCGACGAGCGCCGCCCCCAGGGCGACACGCGCATGGCGCAGGACCGGCGGGACCTCGACGAGGTCTGACGCCACGCCGCAGCGGTGAAGGGCGCACCCGGGACGCCGGGTGCGCCTTCGCGCGTCCCGCGGGTGCGCGGCACCGGCCCCCCGGGCCCGGAGTACCGCGAACGGACGAGGAACCGGCGGACTGCCGCGAGGGTTTCGGCGGATGCCGGACCAGCGCGGGACGACGCCCGTCCCGGCGCGCCCTGCGTTCGCCGACGGGTGCCGGCGCCGGGTGTCCGGGCCGACCACCGCCCTCCCGGCGCGGGCCGCCGCCGACGACACCGTCCGGGACGGCTACTGCGCGGTGACCCAGGTCTCCTCCTGGAAGGAGACCGGCGGTAGGTGGACGAACCAGACCCGCTCGTCGGCCGTCGACTGCTCCGGGTCTGCCTGGGCGGCACCTGGGCCCGGTGGCGCGGTGAGGACGGCCCCGCCCGCGCGTCCTGCGCACGGACGGGGCCGTCACAGGGGCCGTCCGTCACAGGGGCCGGGCGGTCGTCAGGGGTTCGGCCTCGGGGGGAGCTTGGGCCGGGCCAGGTCGGGGACCTGCGAGTAGTCCGGCGGGCGGGACGCCGGATGGGTCGCCAGCAGGTCCAGCGCGACCTCCACCGCGTCGGACAGCTGGCGGTGGCGGCCCTCCGCCCAGTCCAGCGGGGTGCGCAGGATCTCGATGTCCGGTGCCACGCCGTGGTTCTCGATCGACCAGCCGTACTCGTCGAACCAGGCCGCGTTCATCGGCACCGTGATGACCGTGCCGTCGCCCAGCCGGTGGCGACCCGTCATGCCGACGACACCGCCCCAGGTGCGCCGGCCGACCACCGGGCCGAGGCCCAGCAGCTTGAAGGCCGCCGTGATCATGTCGCCGTCCGACGCGGTGGCCTCGTCGGCGAGGGCGACGACCGGGCCGCGCGGGGCGTTCGAGGCGTACGAAACGGGCTGGGCGCCCCGGGTGAGGTCCCAGCCCAGGATCCTGCGGGTGAGCGTCTCGACGACGAGCTCGCTGATGTGCCCGCCCGCGTTGCCCCGCACGTCCACGATCAGGGCGGGCCGGGACACCTCCAGGCGCAGGTCCCGGTTGAACTGCGCCCAGCCGGAGCCGCCCATGTCCGGGATGTGCAGGTAACCGCACACGCCGCCGCTCAGCTCCCGCACCACCTCCCGCCGCTTGGCGACCCAGTCCTGGTACCGCAGCGGCCGTTCGTCGACGAGCGGGACGACGGCGACGCGCCGGGCGCGGCCCTCGCCCCCGTCGGGGCGGAACGTCAGGTCGACCGTCGTCCCGCCCGCCCCCGCCAGGAGCGGGTAGGGCCCCGCCACCGGGTCCACCGGGCGGCCGTCGACATGGGTGAGGACGGCGCCCTCCCGGATCCCGGTGCCCGCCAGGGGCGAACGCGCCTTGGAGTCGGACGACTCGCCCGGCAGGATCCGCTTCACCGTCCACCGTCCGTCCCGGCAGACGAAGTTCGCGCCCAGCAGGCCCTGGGCCCGCTGGTAGTGCGGCGGGCCCTCGTTGCGGCGCGCGGGCGTGACGTACGCGTGCGAGGTGCCCAGCTCGCCCAGCACCTCCCGCATCAGGTCCGCGAACTCGTCGGGCGAGGCGACCCGTTCGACCAGCGGGCGGTACTGGTCGAGGACGCCGTCCCAGTCGATGCCGCTCATGCCCGGGTCCCAGAAGTACGCGCGGATGATGCGGCCCGCCTCGTCGTACGCCTGGCGCCACTCCGCGCCCGGGTCCACGTCGTGCGGGATGCGGCGGGAGTCGACGTACACCGTGGAGTCGCTGTCGCCGCTCTCGGTCGCCGGGACCGCGCGCAGGTCGCCCTCGTCGACCACGACGAGCCGGGTCCCGTCACCGCTCACGGCGTACCAGTCCAGGTGGTCGACCAGCTCGGTCTTGCGGGCCTTGGTGAGGCTGAAGTGTTCGAGCGTGGGCCGCCCCGAGGTGTCGGCCGGGTTGACGAACGTCTCGCCGAGCGCGCCCGAGATCGGCCACCGCAGCCAGACCAGCCCGCCGCCGTTCACCGGGTGCAGGGACGAGTACTTGGAGGCGGTGACCGGGAAGGGCGTCACCCGGTTCTCCAGCCCCTCGAACTCGACCACCACCGTCCCGTCGCCCTCCGGCGCCTCCTCCGCCAGGTCCAGCCCCCCGGCGGCCGGGCGCCCCTCCGGCGACAGCGCGAAGGGGGAGGGCGTGGTGGAGGAGAGGGGCACGAGGTGGGGACGGCAGCCGAGCGGGAAGGACAGGTCCCCGGTGTGCACGTCGTACACCGGGTCGAAGCCCCGCCAGGACAGGAAGGCGAGGTAGCGGCCGTCGCGGGTGAACACCGGGCTCTCGTCCTCGAAGCGGCCGTTGGTGACGTCCACGATCGTCCGGTCCTTGATCCGGGCGATCTTGATCTGGCGCAGCGACCGGCCGACGCCCGGGTGGGACCACGTGAGCCAGGCCCCGTCGGGGGAGAACGCCAGGTCGCGGACGGGCCCGTTGACGGACCGGGTCAGCTCGGTCAGGGCGCCGGTGGCGGCGTCGGCGTGGGTGGCGTCGGCAGGCCCGGTGGCCCCGGTGGGCTCATCCGCGGCGTCGGTCGCAGGGGCGTCGTGGGTCCCACCAGCCTCGCCCGGCCCTCCCGCCTCACCCGCCCCGCCCGCCTCGCCCAGCCCATCCACCTGGCCCAGCTCACCGGTCAGGGTCTCCGGTTCCTCCGAGACGTCCAGGAGCAGGAGCCGGCCGTCGTTCGAGGCGATGGCGAGCCGTTCGCCGTCGGGGTCGGCCACCATCTCGGTGACGTGGCCCAGTTCGCCCGCCGCGAGCCGCCGGGGCTCGCGGTCGCCGCTGGCGCGAGGGAGGTGGGCCACCTCCACGGCGTCCTCGCCCTCGGCGTCCGTGACGTACGCGACGCGTCCGCTGCTGCCGAGCATCTCCGGGAGCCGTACCCGGACGCCCGCGGTGTCGGCGATGGTCCGGGCGGGGCCGTCCCGGTGGGTGAGCCAGTACAGGCTGCCGCGTACGCAGACGGCGCTGGCCCGGCCCGTCTCGTCGACCGACACGGCGTCCACGTGGTGGGCCGCGGGCACCTGGTAGGTGCGCCGTCCCGCGCGCGGCCCGCCGAGCCGCACCGCCAGCCGGCGCGGCACCGAGTCGGGGGTCAGGGCGTCCACGGTCCACAGGTCGCCCGCGCACTGGTAGACCACGCGGCGCCCGTCGGTGGAGGCGTGCCGTGCGTAGAAGGCGTCGTGGTCGGTGTGCCGCCGCAGGCCGGTGCCGTCCGGGAGGCACGAGTAGAGGTTGCCGACGCCCTCGTGGTCGGAGAGGAACGCGATCCGGCCGTCCACGAACATCACGCAGTCGAGGTGGCCGCCGAGGTCCGGCAGCAGTTGCTCCCCGTGCAGCCACAGCCGCCCGGTCGCCCCGCCCCGGTACCGCTTCCAGGAGGCCGGCTCGTGCGGCGGCTTACCGGTCAGCAGGAGCGTGAGGTGCTGCCCGTCGACGTCCGCGACCGCGATGTCGGAGACCGGCCCCCACGGCAGGCGCCCGCCGGGCGACCCGTCGACGGGGACCTTGTAGGCCCAGGAGAAGTGCGAGAACGGCTGGCCGTGCGAGGCGACGGCCAGGATCTCGCCGTCCGGCGTCCACCCGCACACCCGCGTGTCCGTCGCCCCCCAGTAGGTGAGCCGGCGCGCGGGCCCGCCGTCGACCGGTGCCAGGTGGATCTCGGGGTCCAGGCTGCGCCAGGTCGTGTACGCGAGGTGCCGCCCGTCCGGCGAGAAGCGCGGGTGCCCGACGCGGGTCCGGTCGACCGTCACGCGCCAGGCGCGGCCGGGCGGTTCGCCGTCCGCGACCAGGGGCGCGACCCAGAGGTCGTCCTCGGCCACGAAGCTCAGCAGGCCGTCGTGGAGGTGGGGGAAGCGGAGGTATGCGCCGTCGCTGCTCACACAGCCATGCTTTCCGCGCTCAGGGGGCCCGGCAACCCGGCCGGGCGCACCTTTCCGGACGCGGGGCGCCCGGCCGGACCGGGAACCGTGAGCGAAACCGTGACCGGGAACACGTACGAAACGGTTTCGTTTCGCGCGCAGCGCGCGTACGCTCCCATGTGTACGAAACCGTTTCGTCTCGATGGGAGTCGGAGGCATGGCCCGCGGCAGGCTCACCCCGGAACGCGAGTCCGAGCTGTACGAAGCCGTGCTCGACCTGCTCCGCGAGGTCGGTTACGACGCCCTCACCATGGACGCCGTCGCCGCCCGCACCCACTCCAGCAAGGCCACCCTCTACCGCCAGTGGGGGAGCAAGCCCGAGCTGGTCGCCCACGCCCTGCGGCACGGCAAGCCGGTCGACATCTCCCAGATCGACACCGGCTCGCTGCGCGGGGACTTCCACGAGATACTGGCGCGTTCCGACGACTGCCAGATGGAGCGGGAGTCCGCGCTGCTGCGGGGCCTCGCCACCGCCGTCCATGAGAACCCCGACCTGCTCCAGGCGCTGCGCGAGCTGTTCGTCGAACCCGAGATGACCGGGCTCGACGAGGTGCTCGGCCGTGCGGTGCGGCGCGGCGAGGTCGCCGCGGACAACCCGGCGCTGAAGCTCGTCCCGCACATGATCATCGGCGCCTTCGTCGCCCGCCCCCTCATCGAGGACCGGCCGGTCGACAAGGACTTCCTCGCCGAGTACGCCGACGCCGTGGTCCTCCCCGCCCTGGGCGTCTGACTCCACCGCACCACCAGCACCACATAGCACCATCAGCACCACCAGCAGCACCTGACACGTACCGCTCACGCTGTCGGGCCGACTCCCCCTGTCCTGTCCCAACCCTCACCGGGAGACGCCCCCGTGGCAACGTTCCTGTACCGACTGGGCCGGTCCGCGTTCCGGCGCCGCCACCTCGTGACCCTCATATGGGTCGCGCTGCTGGCGCTCGCCGGCGTAGGCGCGGCCTCCGCGCCCGTCGCGACCTCCAGCTCCTTCTCCATACCGGGCACGGAGGCCCAGAAGGCCTTCGACCTGCTCGAAGAGCGCTTCCCGGCGGCCGGCGCCGACGGCGCCACCGCCCGTGTCGTCTTCAAGGCCCCCGACGGGCAGAAGATGACGGACCCGGCCCACAAGGCCACGGTCGGCAAGGCCGTCGGCGAGCTGAAGAGCGGCTCCGACCAGGTCGCCAACGTCACCGACCCGTACACCGTCCAGGCGGTCTCCCGGGACGGCGGCACCGCCTACGTGCAGGTGACCTACAAGGTCAACGGCATGGAGCTGACCGACGCGACGCGCGAGGCGCTGAAGGAGACCGGCGAGGAGGCGCGGCAGAGCGGCCTCACCGTCGAGATCGGCGGCGACGCGCTGCAGACCGTCCCGGAGACCGGGGCGGGCGAGATCATCGGTGTGATCGTCGCCGGGATCGTCCTCGTCATCACCTTCGGCTCCCTGGTGGCCGCCGGACTGCCGCTGCTCACCGCGATCATCGGCGTCGGCATCGGCGTCTCGACGATCACGGCGCTCGCGTCCGCGCTCGACCTCGGTTCCACCACCTCCACCCTGGCGATGATGATCGGCCTCGCGGTCGGCATCGACTACGCCCTGTTCATCGTGTCCCGCTACCGCGCCGAACTGGCCGAGGGCCGGGAGCGGGAGGAGGCCGCGGGCCGGGCCGTCGGCACCGCCGGTTCCGCCGTCGTCTTCGCCGGGCTCACCGTCGTCATCGCCCTGGTCGGCCTCGCGGTCGTCAACATCCCGATGCTGACGAAGATGGGCTTCGCGGCAGCCGGCACGGTCCTGATCGCCGTGCTGATCGCCCTCACCCTCATCCCGGCGCTGCTCGGCTACGCGGGCAAGCGGGTCGTCGGGCGCAAGGCCCGCAAGAACCCGCAGGCGGCGGCCGGCGACAAGCCCAACATGGGCACCCGCTGGGCCCGTTTCGTGCTGCGCCGCCCGGTCGCGGTGCTGCTGGTCGGCGTCTTCGGCCTCGGTGCCGTCGCCGTACCGGCCGCGTCACTGGAGATGGGCCTGCCCGACGACGGCGCCCAGCCCACCTCCACCAGCCAGCGCCGCGCCTACGACCTGCTGTCCGAGGGCTTCGGGCCGGGCTCCAACGGCCCGCTGATGGTGGTCGTCGACGGCGACCGGGCCGCCGCGAACCGTACCGTCACCGACATCAAGGGCCTGGACGGCGTCGCCGCCGTCACCCCGCCCTCGCCGAACAAGGCGGGCGACACGTCGATCATCACCGTCGTGCCGAAGGACCGGCCGTCCTCCGTGGAGACGGAGAACCTGGTCCACTCGATCCGCGACACCACCGGTGACGACGTGCTGGTCACCGGCGCGACCGCGATGAACATCGACTTCTCGCAGAAGATGAACGACGCGCTGCTGCCCTACCTGGCGCTGGTCGTCGGGCTCGCGTTCCTGCTGCTGATGGTGGTCTTCCGGTCGGTGCTGGTGCCCCTGAAGGCCGCGCTCGGCTTCCTGCTGTCGGTGGTCGCCGCGCTCGGCGCGGTGGTGGCCGTCTTCCAGTGGGGCTGGCTCGGCTCCGTCTTCGGCGTCGAGCAGACCGGTCCGATCATGAGCATGATGCCGATCTTCATGGTGGGCGTCGTCTTCGGCCTGGCGATGGACTACGAGGTCTTCCTCGTCACCCGGATGCGAGAGGCGTACGTCCACGGGGAGCGGCCCGGCGAGGCGATCGTGACCGGCTTCCGGCACGGGGCGCGGGTCGTCACCGCCGCCGCCGTGATCATGATCGCGGTGTTCGCGGGCTTCATCGGCTCCAGCGAGCAGATGGTGAAGATGATCGGCTTCGGCCTCGCGGTCGCCGTCTTCTTCGACGCGTTCGTCGTCCGCATGGCCATCGTCCCGGCGGTGCTCGCCCTGCTCGGCCGCACGGCCTGGTGGCTGCCGCGCTGGCTCGACCGCGCGCTGCCCAACGTGGACGTCGAGGGCGAGGGCCTGCGCAAGGAGCTGAGCGACGACGCGCCCGAGGGCGACGAACGGGAACTCGTCCGCGCCTGACGCCACCGCGCCACACCCTTGTCGCGCCACGCCGTCGCCGCGTCGCGCCGTCGCCCTCAGTGGGTGACGGGCGACGTGGAGGCGGCGTACGTGCGCCGCAGGAAGCGCAGCAGTGCCGAGGAGTCGAACTGCACCACCGCGACGCCCTCCGGCGTGTGGAACTCCACGATCGTCTGGACGCGGCCGCACGGCCAGATGCCGATGTCGCCGTCGCGGGAGGGGGCGCGCAGCCCCGACTCCAGCAGGGGGCGCGGGAAGCTCCACTCGGTGCCACCGGGGAAGCACAGCTGGACGAGCGGCTCGGAGGCGGCCGGGTCGTAGCGCACCGCGACGGGGACCGGGCGGGAGAGAGGACCGTCGGTCACGATCAGGGCCTTGGTGTGGACTACGACGCCTTCCTCAGCGGGGTACATGGGCCGACTCCTCACACTCGCCTTATTTGTCTCTAATGTCCCACCATTCCGTGGTGTACGCCCGCCCCCGCTTCTGGCATGTGGACGCTCTTGCACATGGTTCGCAGGAGGACCCATCATCAGAGCCGTTCATATTCCGCCTGTCCGAAAGCGGTCGTCGCATGCATGTTCCCGACGGATTCATCAACGCGCCGGTCTCCGCCGGGGCGGGACTCGTGGCCGCCGCCGCCGTCGCCATCAGCCTGCGCGGGGCGCGGAGGGAGCTGGACGACAGGACCGCGCCGCTCGCCGGGCTGGTCGCGGCGTTCGTCTTCGCCGTCCAGATGCTGAACTTCCCCGTCGCCGCCGGCACCAGCGGCCACCTGCTCGGCGGAGCCCTGGCCGCCATCCTCGTCGGGCCGTACACCGGCGTGCTGTGCATCGCGGTGGTACTGCTCCTCCAGGGCGTCCTGTTCGCCGACGGCGGGCTCACCGCGCTCGGCGTCAACATCACCGTGATGGGCGCGGTCACCGTCGTCGTCTCGTACGGGATCTTCCGCGGCCTGGTCAGGGTCCTGCCGCGCACCCGCCGGTCGGTGACCGTGGCCTCCTTCGTGGCGTCCCTGGTCTCGGTACCGGCCGCGGCGGTGGCGTTCACGGCCGTCTACGCGGTCGGCGGCACCACCGACGTACCCCTCACCAAGGTCCTCGCCGCCATGACCGGCGTCCACGTCCTCATCGGCATCGGCGAGGCGCTGATCACCACGGCGACCGTCGGCGCCGTCATCGCCGTACGCCCCGACCTGGTGTACGGGGCGCGGGGCCTGACCGCGCCCCTGAAGCTGCGGGTGGGCGGCGAGCTGGTCGACGCGGCGCCCGCCGCGCCCGCGCCGGCCCCCGCCCGCCCCACCCGGAAGGTCTGGCTCGCCGGCCTGGGCACCGCCCTCGTCCTGGCCGGTGGCATCTCCTACTACGCCTCCGCCAGCCCCGACGGCCTGGAGAGGGTCGCCGCCGACCAGGGCATCGACAAGAAGGTCGAGGAGCACGCCGCCGCCGACTCGCCGCTCGCCGACTACGGCGTCAGCGGCCTCGACAACGCCCGCCTGTCCGGGGGGCTGGCGGGCACCATCGGCGTGGGCGCGACCGTCCTCGCCGGCACGGGGATCTTCTGGGCGGTGCGCCGCCGCCGCACGCACGCCGCCACCGCCGGGGCCCGTACCCAGGGCAGCGACTGACGTGGGGGCGGGGCACGCGCACAAGCTCTACCGGCACGGGCACTCGCCCGTGCACCGGCTGCCGCCGCACTGCAAGCTCGCGGCCGTGTTCGCGTTCGTCCTGGTCGTCGTGTCCACGCCCCGCGAGGCGGTGTGGGCCTTCGCCGCCTACGCCGGGCTGCTCGGCGCGGTCGCGGCGGCGGCGCGGGTGCCGCCCTCGTTCCTGCTGCGGCGCCTGGTGATCGAGGTGCCGTTCGTGGCGTTCGCGTTCCTGATGCCGTTCGTCGTGCCCGGCGAGCAGACGCAGGTGCTGGGCGTCTCCGTCTCGGTGCCCGGCCTGTGGGACGCCTGGAACGTGCTCGCCAAGGGCACCCTCGGGGTCGCCGCGTCCGTGCTGCTGGCCGCCACCACCGAACTGCGAGCCCTGCTGCTCGGCCTGCAACGGCTGAGACTGCCGCCCCTGCTCGTACAGATCGCCTCCTTCATGATCCGGTACGGCGACGTCATCACCGACGAGATGCGCCGCATGTCCGTCGCCCGCCGCTCGCGCGGGTTCGAGGCGAGGGGCGTCCGGCACTGGGGGGTGCTCGCCAAGTCGGCGGGCGCCCTGTTCATCCGCTCCTACGAACGCGGCGAACGCGTCCACCTGGCGATGGTGAGCCGCGGCTACGCCGGCTCCATGCCGGTCATCGACGAGGTGACCGCCTCCCGGGCGCAGTGGACCTCCGCCGCCGCCCTGCCCTTCGCGGCCCTGCTCATCTGTCTGCTGGGATGGACGCTATGAGTCTCAGTTTCGTGCCGTCGCTCGACGTCCGCGGCCTCGCGTACGCCTACCCCGACGGCCACCAGGCGCTCTTCGGCGTGGACCTGACCGTCGAGCGCGGCGAGCGGGTCGCCCTGCTCGGCCCCAACGGCGCCGGCAAGACCACCCTCGTCCTGCACCTCAACGGCATCCTCACCGGCGGCGCCGGGACCGTCACCGTGGCCGGGCTGCCGGTCGCCAAGGCCAACCTCGCGGAGATCCGCCGCCGGGTCGGCATCGTCTTCCAGGACCCCGACGACCAGTTGTTCATGCCGACCGTCCGCGAGGACGTCGCCTTCGGGCCGGCGTCGGCCGGGCTGCGCGGCCCTGAGCTGGAGGAGGTCGTCGCCAAGGCCCTGGCCCGGGTCGGCATGGCGGAGTACGCGGACCGCCCCCCGCACCACCTGTCCTTCGGCCAGCGGCGGCGGGTCGCGGTCGCGACCGTCCTCGCCATGGAGCCCGAGATCCTCGTCCTCGACGAGCCGTCGTCCAACCTCGACCCGGCCTCGCGCCGCGAACTCGCCGACATCCTCCGCTCGCTGGACGTCACCGTGCTGATGGTGACCCACGACCTCCCCTACGCGCTCGAACTGTGCCCCCGCGCGGTGGTGCTGAGCGAGGGTGTGATCGCGGCGGACGGCCCGACCGGTGCCCTGCTCGCCGACGAGGAGCTGATGCGCGCGCACCGCCTGGAGCTGCCCTTCGGCTTCGACCCGACCGCCCGCCCGGCCGACCGCCCGGCCGCCGGCCCGACCCGGAAGCCCGCGCCCCGCTGAGGCGTTGCACCATGGGGTGAACGAACGCGAGAGGAGCGTGGGAGCGTGGACGTCCGGGAGATCCAGGGCATCCAGGACATCCGGGGCACGGTGCAGGCGGGCTTCGAACCGGTCAGGGACGCGTTCCTGCGCAACTTCCAGCAGCGCGGCGAACGGGGCGCCGCCGTCGCCGTCTACCGGGACGGCCGCAAGGTCGTCGACCTGTGGGCCGGCGCCAAGGACGTGGACGGCACCGCCCCGTGGGCCGTGGACACCGCGCAGATCGTCCGCTCCGCCACCAAGGGCGTCGCCGCCGCCGTACCGCTGCTGCTGCACCAGCGGGGGCAACTGGACCTGGACGCGCCGGTCGGCACGTACTGGCCCGAGTACAAGGCGGCGGGCAAGGAGCGCACACTGGTGCGGCACCTGCTGTCCCACCAGGCGGGCGTCCCCGTCGTGGACCGCCCCCTGACCGTGGCCGAGGCCGCCGACCTCTCCGTGGCGTCCGACGCCATCGCCGCCCAGGCCCCCGCCTGGGAGCCGGGCACCGCCCACGGCTACCACGCCCACACCTACGGCTGGCTGCTGAGCGCCCTGGTCCAGCGGGTCACCGGCCGCTCCATCGGCCGCTGGGTCGCCGAGGAGATCGCCCGCCCGCTCGGCCTCGACCTGTGGATCGGCCTCCCCGCCGACGAAGCGCACCGGGCCGGCCGCGTGGGCCCCGTCGAGGAGCCGTCCGCCGGGGGCGCGCTCAGGCTGCGCCCCAAGCGCTCGGTCGCCGACGCCTACGCCGACCCGGCCTCGCTCACCCGCCGCGCGTTCGGCGCGCTCGACCCGGCGCCCGACGAGAACGACCCGGCCTACCGCGCCGCCGAACTCCCCGCCTCGGCGGGCGTCTCCACCGCCCGCGCGCTCGCCCGCTTCTACGCGGCGACGCTCGGCCCGGTCGACGGCCACCGCCTCTTCGCGCCGGCGACCCTCGCGATGGCTCGCACCGAGGAGTCCGCCGGCCCCGACCGGGTCCTGGTGGTCTCCACCCGCTTCGGCCTCGGCCACATGCTGCACGGCCCGGCGTCACCGCTGCTCGGCCCGGGCTCCTTCGGCCACCCGGGCCGGGGAGGCTCGCTCGGGTTCGCCGACCCGGAGTCGGGCATCGCGTTCGGGTACGTCACGAACGGCATGCGCAAGGGCGTCACGGCCGACCCCCGGGCCCAGGCCCTGGTGCGGGCGGTCAGGGCGTCGATCGCGTAGGTCCCGCGCGGCACACTCGCCCCGCGCCCGGCCCACCCGCCCCGCGTGCCCGGCCCCGCGACCCCCGTGCGCGGAGCGGAGCCCACGCCCCGCACGGCCCGGCTCGGGCCGGGCGGGGCGCACCGCGGTGAGTGGTCCCGGAGGGGGGCCTCCGGGTGTAACCAGTCGGCGGGTGGGGATCCGTCCCGCCTACGATGGCAGCGCGGCCGAGGCCGATCCATGGGGAGAACTGCGTATGGACTGCGGAGGGAGCCGTGGCGTACCGGGTGGCGCACGACTACGAGCGGATGCTCGACCTCGCCGTCGCGGTCATGGAGAGCCGGCGGCCCGGCGACGTGTGGCAGCTGGTCGCCGCGGAGCTGCTGCGCAGGCTGGACGGCTCGGTCCTGCTGATGAAGGACGGTGACTGGACCCCGTCCAGCGGCGCGGTCGGCGTCTGGCTGCCCGGCGCGCCGGCCCCCGTCGAACCGGACGACGCCACCGCCCGGTTGATCCGCTCCGGCTACCCCTTCGCGAGCCACTACGTCGACCACGACGACCGGGACCCCCGCACGGCGGCCCAGGTCGCCGGGGACCGCGCCTGGTCCCACAGCGAGACGGCGAGCGCGCTGCGGGAGTCCTTCGGCACCCGCCACATGCTCGGCCTGCCGCTGCCCGGCCACGACAGTGCGGTCCGCGGCTTCATCGTCCACCGCGACGGCACGGACTTCGACGCCCGCGACCTGTTCTACGCCGCGCGCGTCCAGCCCCTGCTGGCCGCCGCCGCGGCCCAGCACCGGCTGCTGGCGCACCGGTGGGCGGAGGAGTCCCCGGCGGCGGCGGGCGCCGGCCACGGGCTGACGCCCCGTGAGACGGCCGTCCTGCGGACGCTCGCCGAAGGGCTTCCCGCCACGGCCATGGCCCGCCGGCTCGGGGTCTCGGTGCGCACGGTGCACAAGCACCTGCAGAACCTCTACCGCAAGCTGGAGACCGCCGACCGCCTGGGCACGGTCCTGCGCGCCCAGGAGCTGGGCCTGCTGTCGGCCGCCCCGGCCCCGGCCCCGGGCACGGTCCCGCGTCCGCCCGGCCGGCCCGGCGGTCAGTGCACCCGCTGACCGGTCAGCAGGCCGAGCAGGTGGTCCATCTCGCCCCGCCAGATGCGGTGCACGTTCATCCGCGTCGGCTTCGGCTGCCCCGGCAGCAGCACCCGGAAGGAACTCCACAGGGTGTTGCGCCGCACGTCGCTTATCATCGCCCCCACCTGGGCGGGCGGCAGCGCGAACGCCACCTCCTGGGGGCGGTTGCTCCACCGGCTCGCCTTGTGGACGACCACGGCCTGCTCGGTCAGGGTGATGAAGTAGTACGTCAGGAACGCCTGCCCGATCAGTCCCAGCATGCTCATCAGCCACACACTGGGCCCGGCGATCGCCTGGATGGTGACGACCGGCCGGTCGGCCGGATTGACCTGCGCGAGGGCCTGGGCCACTTGCTGCTGGATGGTCGCCTTCTTGATGGCCATGAAGCCCTCCCCAAAAACGGAATCTGCGCCCCCACTTCCGGGGGCACCGCAGGATACCCGTGCGAAGAACTCACCCCACGTGCAGCATCAGCCCGATGCCCACCACCATCACGCCCGCCGCCGCGATCCTCGGGGCGCCGAAGCGTTCCTTGAAGAACAGGGCGCCGATGGCCGCGCCCACGATGATGGACGATTCGCGCAGGGCGGCCACCGGAGCCAGCGGCGCGCGGGTCTGGGCCCACAGGACGAGGGCGTACGCCGAGATCGACATGGCCGCGCCGAGGAGCCCCAGGGCGGCGTGCGGACGGAGCTGGGCGCCCAGCGCGGTGCCGCGGCGGGCCAGGGTGTACGCCGGGATCGCGAGCCCCTGGAGGAGCATCAGCCACGCGATGTAGCCGAGCGGGCTGCCCGCGGCGCGCACCCCCACCCCGTCCACGACCGTGTAACCGGCGATGGCCACGCCGGTGGCCAGGGCGGCGAGCACCGCGGGCCGGTTGGGGCGGCGGCTCGTGCCGCGGATGCCCCACAGGGCGAGCCCCACCAGGCCCGCCGAGGCGACGGCGACCCCCAGGAGCTGCCGCCCGTCGGGGAGTTCGCCGACGAAGACCGCCGCCAGCAGAGTGACCGCCAGCGGGGCCGTGCCACGCGCGATCGGGTACGTCTGGCCGAAGTCGCCGAGCGAGAACGAACGCATCAGCAGCGCCATGTACCCAACGTGCAGGGCGGCGGACAGCAGCAGGTACGGCCGGGCCGCGGGGGCGGGCGCCGGGACGAACCAGATCGCGCACGCGGCGATCAGCGCCCCGCCGCCGGATATCAGCGTGAAGGACAGCAACTGGTCCTTCAGGTGGTGGGCGATGGCGTTCCACCCGGCGTGCGTCACCGCGGCGACCAGCACGGCGGCGGCCACCAGCGGCGTCATGCCGACCGCTCGCGCACGTCCGCCAGGGTGGCGCCCGCGTGGGCGACCAGCGTCGCCGGGTCGAGCGGGAACACCGTGTGCGGCGTCCCGGCCGCCGCCCACACCACGTCGTGGCCCAGCAGCCCCCGGTCGGCCAGCACCCGCGTGCTCGTCACATGGCCGAAGGGCGGTACGCCGCCGATGGCGTACCCCGTGGTCCGCCGTACGAGGTCGGCGTCCGCCCGCGTCACGGCGGCCGCGCCCAGCTCCTGGCGCACCCGCTCCACGTCGACCCGCGAGGAGCCGTCCATCAGGACCAGCACGGGCACGCCGTCCGCCGCGAACACCAGCGACTTGACGATCTCGGACGGGTCGCAGCCGATCGCGGCGGCGGCCTGGGCGGCGGTGCGGGTGGCGTCGGGGAAGCGGCGGACCTCCACGTCGTGCAGGCCGAGCTCGCGCAGGGCCTCGGCGAACCGCGGAAGGGCAAGGGAAGCGCTCATGGCCCGCACGCTAGCGGTAGCTGTACGGGCCACGCGAGTGCGTCACCGGGCCTTGAGCACGGCCGCGACCACCGGGCCCGCCGCGTCGCCGCCGTGGCCGCCCGCCTGGACGACCGCCGCGGCCGCCAGGTCGTCGGCGAAGCCGGCGAACCAGCTGTTGGAGTCGGCCTGCCCGCCGACCTCGGCCGAGCCGGTCTTCGCGCCCTTGTCGCCGCCGACCCCGGCCATGGCCGCCGCGCCCGTGCCGCTGGTCGCGGTGGCCCGCATCATGTCGCGCAACTGCCCGGCGGCGGAGCCCTCCAGCGGGCGGGACGCGGTGGCGATCTCCCGGTCGTCCAGCCCCGGCGGCACGATGACCGGCTGCCGGAAGGAACCGTTCTTCGCGGTCGCCGTGATGGACGCGACGTTGAGGGCGTTCATCTGCACCGTGCCCTGCCCGATGTACTGGGCCGCGGCCACCCCGCCGGTCTCCGCGGGCACCGACCCGTCCCACGAGACCACGCCCGTCTGCCAGTTCAGCCCGATGCCGAAGACGTCACGGGCCTCCTCGCCCAGCGCCGCGTCGTTCTTCACGTCGTCGATCAGCTTGATGAAGGCGGTGTTGCAGGAGCGCTTGAAGCTCTCGTTGAAGGTGCTGCCGCTGGGGAGGTCGAAGTGAGCGAGGTTGTGGAAGGTGCGGCCCTGGTACATGACCTCCTTGGGGCACTCCGCCGGGCGGTCCGCGCCCACCAGGCCCTTCTCCAGCAGCATCGCCGCCGTCACGATCTTCAGCGTCGAACCGGGCGCCTGCTTCCCCTCGAACGCCGCGTTGAACGCGTCCTGGCGATTGTTGGCCACGGCCCGTATCTCACCCGTGGACGGCTTGATCGCCACCACCGACGACTCGCCGTACCGCTTCACCGCCCGCTCGGCCGCCGCCTGGACGTCCGCGTCCAGCGTCGTCACCAGCTTGCCGGGCACGCCCTTGGCGAGCGTCAGCAGCGTCTGGTCGGCCCGGCCCTCGACGGTGGAGTCGATCCACGTCTCGATGCCGGGCTTCCCGCCCGCGTCCTCGCCGTACTTCTCGCGCAACTGGTCCAGGACCGGTCTCAGGGACGGGTACTTCTCCGGCGTCAGCTCCACGCCGTCGTGGTCGACCGCCTTCACCGGCGGGCTGGGCGCCTCGCCCGTGCGCAGCGCCGACTGCTCGGTCAGCTTCGGGTGGAGCACCGACGGCTTCCAGTCGACCAGCGGCAGCCCGGTGGTGACGCCCCGGACGACGGTCAGCTCCGAGGCGTACGTCAGGCGCTTGGACTTCCCCTCGTACGTGACGGTCGCGTCGACCGTGAACGGCACCTTCGGGCCCACCGGTTCGCCCGGGGTGATGACCGCCTTCGAGACGTGGGCCTCCGTCCGGAAACCCGCCACGGCGGGCGTCGCCGTACCGGCGTCGTCCGTCAGCTCACCGGCCGCCGCCGCGTCACCGGCCGCCCACGCGGCCAGGAAGTCCTTCGCGGTCCGCCGCGTCTCCTCGGCGGTCACCGGCCCGCTGCCCGCCTCGCGCGGGGCCGCGGCCGAGGTGGTGACGGGCCCGCCGCCGTCGTCCGCGCCGTAGAGGACGTGGTACGCCCCGTACCCCACCCCGCCCGCGACGACGATGAACACCCCGCCGACGACGGCGACCTTCGCTCCACTGCGCATGTGCGGTTCCCCTCCCCAGGAGCTCGCTTGAACATGTTCAAGCGCATAGGGAGTCACCCTACAAAGGCGGGCGGCGGAGCCAACAGCGAAGGAGACAAGAGCAAAGGCAAGGAGTCACGTACTCCTTGCCACTCTCAACGTATAGCGCACAGGGGGCCTTGCGGCAAGACCCCGGTCGTACCGGAGAATCTCCGCCCTGAGCCGGAATCGGCGGACATCTCGGAGTTCTCGGACTTCTCCTTCTGAATGGGTGTGCTCATGTACGACGTGATCATCGCCGGTGGCGGACCAACCGGAATGATGCTGGCCGGCGAACTGCGGCTGCACGGGGTGAGCGTGCTGGTGCTGGAACGCGACCCCGAGCCGACGAAGGTGGTCCGCGCGCTCGGCCTGCACGTGCGCAGCATCGAGGTGATGGACCAGCGCGGCCTCCTGGACCGGTTCCTCGCGCACGGCCGGAAGCACCCGGTCGGTGGCCTCTTCGCCGCCGTCGACAAGCCCGCGCCCCAGCGGATCGACACCACCCACCCCTACGTCCTCGGCATCCCGCAGCCCGTCACCGACCGCCTGCTGAGCGAGCACGCCACCGAACTCGGCGCCGAGATCCGGCGCGGCCGCGCCGTGACCGGGCTGAGCCAGGACGACGACGGGGTGAGCGTCGAACTCGCCGACGGGGCCGGCACCCTGCGCGCGCGGTACGTCGTCGGCTGCGACGGCGGCCGCAGCACGGTGCGCAAACTGCTCGGCATCGCCTTCCCCGGCGAACCCAGCAGGGTCGACACCCTGCTGGGCGAGATGCGGCTGGACGTACCGCCCGAGACGCTGGCCACCGTGATGGCCGAGGTCCGCCGCACCCAGAAGCGGTTCGGCGCCATGCCCCTCGGGGACGGGGCGTACCGCGTCATCGTGCCCGCGGAAGGGGTCGCCGAGGACCGCACGGTCCCGCCCACCCTGGAGGAGTTCCGGCAACAGTTGCGGAAGGTCGCCGGCACCGACCTCGGCGCGCACGCACCGCGCTGGCTCTCCCGGTTCGGCGACGCCACCAGGCTGGCCGAGCGCTACCGCAGCGGCCGCGTCCTGCTCGCCGGCGACGCCGCGCACATCCACCCGCCGACCGGCGGACAGGGCCTCAACCTCGGCGTCCAGGACGCCTTCAACCTCGGCTGGAAGCTCGCCGCCGAGATCGCCGGCCACGCCCCCGAAGGCCTCCTCGACAGCTACCACACCGAACGGCACCCGGTGGCCGCCGACGTCCTCAACAACACCCGCGCCCAGATGGAGCTGATGTCCACCGAACCCGGCCCGCAGGCGGTCCGCCGACTGCTGGCGGAACTCATGGACTTCGACGACGTCAACCGGTACCTCATCGAGAAGATCACCGGCATCGGAGTCCGCTACGACTTCGGCGAGGGCCCCGAACTCCTCGGCCGCCGGATGCGGGACGCGGACCTCGGGAAGGGACGCCTCTACGAGCGGATGCGCACCGGCCGCGGCCTGCTCCTCGACCGGACCGGCCGGCTCTCGGTCACGGGCTGGGCGGACCGCGTCGACCACATCCCCGACCCCACCGCCGCCCCGGACGCCCCCGCACTCCTCCTGCGCCCCGACGGCCACGTCGCCTGGATCGGCCACGACCAGCGCGACCTGACGTCCCACCTCCCGACCTGGTTCGGCGCCCCCACCGGCTGACCGTGAGAGGACGACCGAAGGGACGATTCGGCGCGACGGCCGTAGGATCATCGCTTTCCGGCACCCCGGTCACGGGGGGCACACGTCGTTCGAGCACCCCTGGCGCCTTCGCACCGGCCCGCCCTGAACCGCTGGTGGCCGGCGCCGCCGGTCGCCCTGATGCTCACCGCCGTAGTGCGCCTGGCCCTCCCGGCGTAGCCCACCGCATGACCCCGCCCGACCTGGGCGGGAAATGTGGTCGACAGTGTGTGGCGCCGCAGCCTATTCAGCGGCGACTGTCGGCGGGCCTCCTCGTTTCACTGAGGCGATCACGGCGGAAACGAGGGCGGTCGTAGCGAGGCTTCCCACCATGACCATCCCAACGCCGAGCATGTAAAGGCCGCTGGCGTCGTCCGACCAGTCGTAGTAGGCGGCAACGGTCAGGCCGACGGTGGTGCCGAGCACGGCACCCGCGATGTAGCGCCGGGATGCCGCCCAGTACACCGGTGCCAGCAGAGTCAGGACGAGCCCGATCACCTGCCACGCCTCGTAGGGGCCGGTCGTCGCACCGTCAGGTTGCACGTCACGATGCTGGTCCCAGCCCAGCCAGGCCGCCCACGCCGCCAGCGTCACCAGAGCCAGCACGGGGATCACCAGCTGGGGAGCGAGTTTCAGTAGTCGTTGCCGCATGGCCCAAGCGTTCCGGCTCACCCCATGAGTGACCAGAGCGCAGGTACTCAGCCCTACCCGGGTTCTGGCTGAGTACGGTCCCTGTCTGGATGTACCTGTTCTGGAGCCGGGCCGTCCCTGGGCCGTCCGACGGCGGCCAACGACAGCCACCACCGACCGCCCTCATGGTGTGTTCACCCCGCTACACCCACGTGTCCAGCCACATCCGGTCCCGCCAGTCGTCCATCGGGATGGACTGGCCGGTGTACAGGGGCCAGAAGTAGATGAAGTTCCAGATGATCAGCAGCACCAGGACGCCCGTGGCGACCGCGCCGATCGTGCGGCGGCGTTCCGCCGTGCCGTCCGGGCCCGGGGGGCCGAGCATCGCGCCGGCCATCATGGCGACCGCGAGGCACAGAAACGGGACGAAGACCACCGCGTAGAACAGGAAGATGGTGCGCTCCTGGTAGAGGAACCAGGGCACCCACCCGGCCGCGACCGCGCAGGCGATGGCGCCCGCGCGCCAGTCGCGGCGGAAGAACCAGCGCCACAGGACGTAGAGGACCGCGAAGCACGCCGCCCACCACAGCAGCGGCGTGCCGATCGCCAGCACCTCGCGGGCGCACTTCTCCGTGGCGTCCGCCGGGCAGCCGTCACGGCCCGCCGCCGGG
Source organism: Streptomyces ficellus (assembly GCF_009739905.1). Classification (NCBI taxonomy): domain Bacteria; kingdom Bacillati; phylum Actinomycetota; class Actinomycetes; order Kitasatosporales; family Streptomycetaceae; genus Streptomyces; species Streptomyces ficellus. The sequence continues at coordinate 4,320,229 of NZ_CP034279.1, forward strand.
TCCTCGTAGAAGTACGAGACGGGGCGGCCCAGCACGAGCCAGCTCCACGGGTTCGACTCGTAGGTGTGGCCCGACGTCAGGTTGATGTGGAACCGGTAGACCTCCGACTCGTAGTGCCACAGGCTGCGCCACCAGTCGGGGAACAGCCACGACCACGAGCTGTCCCGGCCCTCGGTGGCGGCCCAGTTCCGGAAGTAGCCCTTGTCCGTGAGGATCCAGCCCGACCACGACACGACGTACGTCACGATCGCCACCGGCACCGTCGAGACGAACGCGGGCAGCAGGTCCCGCCGAACGACGGCCGCGTACGGGCGGAAGGCGCCGGCCGTGCGGCGGGCGCCGACGTCCCACAGCACCGTCATCACCCCGAACGCGGCCAGGACGTACAGGCCGTTCCACTTGGTGGCCGCCGCCAGACCCACCGTCAGACCGGCCGCGAGCCGCCACGGCCGCCACCCCAGGCGCAGCGTCTCCGCGACGGCCGCGTCCGGCCGCAGCACCCCGTCCGCGTCCACCGGCAGCGCGGCGGCCAGCCGGCTCCGCGCCCAGTCGCGGTCGATCAGCAGGCACCCGAACGCCGCCAGGACGAAGAACATCAGCACCTGGTCCAGGAGCGCCGCCCGGCTCATCACGAAGTGCAGCCCGTCCACGGCCAGCAGCGCGCCCGCCAGGCAGCCCAGGAACGTCGACCGGAACAGCCGCCGCCCGATCCGGCACAGCATCAGCACCGACAGCGTGCCGAGCACCGCCACCATGAAGCGCCAGCCGAACGGATCGAAGCCGAACAGCCACTCGCCCGCCCCGATGACCCACTTGCCCACCGGCGGGTGCACCACGTAGCCGGGGCCCGCCGGGACCGCCACCGCGCCGGGGTCCGCCAGGATCGACGCGTCGACGTCCTTGGGCCACGACCCCTCGTAGCCCTGGTTGATCAGCGCCCAAGCGTCCTTGGCGTAGTACGTCTCGTCGAATATCACCGCGTGCGGCTCGCCCAGGTGCCAGAACCGCAGCAGTCCCGCGACGAGCGCCACCAGCAGCGGACCGCCCCACGCCGACAGCCGCCACAGCCGGTCGGCCAGGGCGGGCGGCGCGCCGAGCACCGTCCACAGCCGGTCGGAGGGGCGGGCGTAGCCGGGCACCAACCGCTCGCGCAGGCCCGTCACCGGCCGCGGCACGTAGCCGAAACGACGCAGGCGCCGCTGCCACGGGGGCGGCTCTTTCCCGGCGTCCTGCCCGCGCAGGGCCTCAGGAGCAGTACTGGTCACCGCGCCATCGTAGGGAACGCGCCTGTGCGAGTCGCCCGTCCGGGCTGCGAGGATGACCCCTGTGACAGGAACGGTGACCGGAACGCTCGTACTCGCAGGGACCCCGATCGGAGACGTCGCGGACGCCCCGCCGCGCCTCGCCGCCGAGCTGGAGGGGGCCGACATCGTCGCCGCGGAGGACACCCGGCGGCTGCGCCGGCTGACGCAGGCGCTCGGCGTGCACACCACCGGACGGGTCGTGTCGTACTTCGAGGGCAACGAGTCCGCCCGTACGCCCGAGCTGGTCGACGCCCTGGCGGGCGGCGCGCGCGTCCTGCTGGTCACCGACGCGGGCATGCCGTCCGTCTCCGACCCCGGCTACCGGCTGGTCGCCGCCGCCGTGGAACGGGACATCAAGGTCACCGCCGTGCCCGGACCGTCCGCCGTGCTGACCGCGCTCGCCCTGTCCGGGCTGCCGGTCGACCGCTTCTGCTTCGAGGGCTTCCTGCCCCGCAAGGCGGGCGAGCGCCGCACCCGGCTCCGCGAGGTCGCGGACGAGCGCCGCACCCTCGTCTACTTCGAGGCCCCGCACCGCCTCGACGACACGCTCGCCGCGATGGCCGAGGTGTTCGGCGAGGACCGGCGGGCCGCGGTGTGCCGGGAGCTGACCAAGACCTACGAGGAGGTCAAGCGCGGCGGCGTCGGCGAGCTGGCCCGATGGGCGGCCGACGGCGTACGCGGCGAGATCACGATCGTCGTCGAGGGCGCCCCGGAGTCCGGGCCCGCCGAACTCGACGCGGCCGAGCTGGTGCGCCGGGTGCACGTGCGGGAGGAGGCGGGCGAGCGTCGGAAAGAAGCCATCGCCGCCGTCGCCGCCGAGGCCGGCCTTCCCAAGCGCGAGGTGTTCGACGCCGTCGTCGCGGCGAAGAACGCGTCTCGCGAAGGCCCGGCGAACGGTAAAGGACTATCGTAAAAGGGCAAAGACCGGACCGCCCGGAGGGTCTCCCCGGCATGGAGAGCCCCAAGACCGGTCCATCTTTCGGCAGGTGCCTTCGCACTCCCGCCCGCAGAGGCGTCCACTGGTGCAGTGGAAAGGAGCCGGCATGAGCGAGACCACCAGCACCCCGGTCGGCCACGAGGCATATGCCTTCGCCTGCATGAACTGCGGGCACGGCTGGGAGCAGGCCTACGACATCGAGCACCACACCGACATCAGCGGACACGAGTTCGTCGTGTACAAGGCGGGGAACCGGCGTGTGCCGTCGCCGCTCTCCAACCCGACCTGCGTCAACTGCGGACGGCACGTCGTGCGCATCATGCGGGCCGGGCAGGTCTCCTCCGTGCTCGAACTGCTCGCCCAGGGCCAGGCCGAGCCCACCAAGGGCTCCGTCGGGGCCGCCGGGCCGACCCTCGGTCAGGAACGTGCGCCGGCGCCGCCCCCGGACACCCCGCGCCCCCCGGACACCCCGGCCAAGGAGCCGCACCACTGGCACCTGTCCGACCTGCTGCACGCCTTCCACCGCAAGTAGCGCCCCGGCCCCTTTCGTACGATCGGGGCATGAGTGCCAAGGACGCCCCGCCGCCGCTGCCCGAACCCCTCGGGGTACCGGTCGCCGATTCCCACACCCACCTGGACATGCAGTCCGGCACCGTCGAGGAGGCCCTCGCCAAGGCCGCCGCCGTCGGCGTCGACACCGTGGTCCAGGTGGGCTGCGACCTGAAGGGCTCCCGGTGGGCCGCGGAGACGGCCGCCGCGTACGCGAACGTCCACGCCGCCGTCGCCCTCCACCCCAACGAAGCGCCGCGGATCGTGTTGGGCGATCCCGACGGCTGGTCCAGGCAGGGCGCCCGGGAGGCCGGCGGCGACACGGCGCTGGACGACGCGCTCACCGAGATCGACCGGCTCGCCGCCCTCCCGGAGGTCAGGGCGGTCGGCGAGACCGGCCTCGACCACTTCCGCACCGGACCGGAGGGCATCGCCGCCCAGGAGCGGTCCTTCCGCGCGCACATCGAGATCGCCAAGCGGCACGGCAAGGCCCTCGTCATCCACGACCGCGAGGCCCACGACGACGTCCTGCGGATCCTCGCCGAGGAGGGCGCCCCGGAGCGGACGGTCTTCCACTGCTACTCCGGCGACGCGGAGATGGCGCGGATCTGCGCGGACGCCGGATACTTCATGTCCTTCGCCGGCAACGTCACCTTCAAGAACGCCCAGCCGCTGCGCGACGCACTCGCCGTCGCCCCCCTGGACCTGGTCCTCGTCGAGACGGACGCGCCGTTCCTCACGCCCGCGCCCTACCGCGGACGGCCCAACGCCCCGTATCTCGTTCCCATCACGGTCCGGGCGATGGCGGCGGTGCGGGGTGTCGACGAGGAGGCCATGTCGACCGCGATCGCCGTCAACACCGCGCGAGCCTTTGATTACTGAGCGATAACGACAGTCGGCCGCCCAGGGTAGCGCCGCGACCCTGGGTAGTCGAGTCGCTTTGGAGAGTGACCGGCGCTCCGCTAGGGTCCCGGCCTCGTGAGCACCTCCCAGGGCAGTCACCGCGCCGCCACCCGGAGCGGCCGCCACGCCTCCGGGCCGCCTTCCCCCGCCCCCGCACCGGCGGGGTACGGGGCGTGGGACGCGACCCCGCAGGCGCCGGCGCCACCGCCCGCCCCCGCCCCGGTCGCCGTCTACCGGGCACTGCCCCGCCAGGGCGGCACGGGAACGGCCGGGACCGGGACCGAGGCCGCGACCGGGGCCGCCGGCCACCAGGGGGCGGGTTCCCGACCGGCGGCCGGGACGAGCCCGCGAGCCGGGGGCGTCGACCCCGAGGCGCCCACCCTCACGGCCGTACCCGCCGGGGGTCCCGCCGGCGGCCGCGCCGAGGCCCGCCGCGCCGCCCGCCGCCGCAGGGCCGCCGCGCCCGGCGGCCCCGAGGGGCTGCGGCGGCTCGTCCCGCAGGCCCTCGTCGTGGCGTTCCTCGCGGGCGGCACCAGCGCCTTCGTCGCCGACGACAAGGCCGTACGCCTCAGCGTCGACGGCGGCGCCCCCCGCACCCTGCACACCTTCGCCGACGACGTCTCCGAGCTCCTCGCCGACCAGGGCCTGGACGTCGGCGAACACGACCTCGTCGCCCCCGGCGCCCACCAGGCGCTCGCCAGCGGCGACGAAGTCGTCCTGCGCTACGGCCGCCCCGTCACCCTCACCCTCGACGGCCACCGCCGCCAGATCTGGACCACCGCCCGGACCGTCGACGAGGCCCTGCGCGCCCTCGGGGTCCGCGCCGAGGGCGCCTACCTGTCCGTGTCCCGCTCCTCCGCCATCAGCCGGCGCGGCCTCGCCCTCGACGTACGCACCGAACGCACCGTGACCTTCATGGCCGACGGCCGCGAGCGCACCGTCCGCACCAACGCCGCCACCGTCCGCGAGGCCCTCCACCAGGCGGGCATCACCCTCAGCGGACGCGACACCACCTCCGTGCCGCCCGGCAGCTTCCCCCGCGACGGGCAGACGATCACCATCATGCGGATCACCGACACCAGCGAAATCCGCGAGGAGCCCGTCCCGTACGAGATCGTGAAGGTCGACGACCCCGCCCTCCACCAAGGCACCGAGGTCGTCGAACGCCAGGGGCGGCCGGGCGTGCGCCGCGTCACCTACTCCGTGCGCACCGTCAACGGCGTCCGGCACAAGCCGACGCGGATCGCCGACGAGATCGTGCGCGAGCCCGTCCACCGGCGGGTCCTGGTCGGCACCCGGCCCATGCCCAGCTCCGTCGACGGCGCCGACCACCTGAACTGGGACGCCCTCGCCCAGTGCGAGTCCGGCGGCCGGCCCGACGCCGTGGACGCCTCCGGCACCTACGGCGGGCTCTACCAGTTCGACCCCGGCACCTGGCGCTCCCTCGGCGGCAGCGGCACCGCCCAGAACGCCCCCGCCGCCGAACAGACATTCCGGGCGAAGAAGCTGTACGTACAACGGGGGGCGAGCCCGTGGCCGCACTGCGGCCGTAGGCTGTATCGGTGAGCACCACTGAGCCCGACGCCCTCCTCGGCCCCGCCGACATCCGTGAACTGGCCGCCGCGCTGGGCGTACGCCCCACCAAGCAGCGCGGCCAGAACTTCGTCATCGACGCCAACACCGTGCGGCGCATCGTCCGCACCGCGGAGGTCCGCCCCGAGGACGTCGTCGTGGAGGTCGGGCCCGGACTCGGATCGCTGACCCTGGCCCTGCTGGAGGCCGCCGACCGGGTCACCGCCGTCGAGATCGACGACGTCCTCGCCGGCGCCCTGCCCGCCACGATCGCCGCCCGCATGCCGGCCAGGAAGGACCGCTTCGCGCTCGTCCACTCCGACGCCATGCACGTCCAGGAGCTGCCCGGCCCGCCGCCCACCGCGCTCGTCGCGAACCTCCCGTACAACGTCGCCGTGCCCGTCCTGCTGCACATGCTCGACCGCTTCCCGACCATCGAACGGACCCTCGTCATGGTCCAGGCCGAGGTCGCCGACCGGCTCGCGGCACAACCCGGCAACAAGGTCTACGGCGTGCCGTCGGTGAAGGCCAACTGGTACGCGCACGTCAAGCGCGCCGGCGCCATCGGCCGCAACGTCTTCTGGCCCGCCCCCAACGTCGACTCCGGCCTCGTCTCCCTCGTGCGCCGCACCGAGCCCCTGAAGACCACCGCCACCAAGAGCGAGGTCTTCGCCGTCGTCGACGCCGCGTTCGCCCAGCGCCGCAAGACCCTGCGCGCCGCCCTCGCAGGCTGGGCCGGATCACCGGCCGCCGCCGAGGCCGCCCTGGTCGCCGCGGGCGTCTCCCCGCAGGCCCGGGGCGAGGCCCTCACCGTGGAAGAGTTCGCACGCATCGCGGAGGCCAAGTCAGCGTGAGCATCACCGTACGCGTACCCGCCAAGGTCAACGTCCAGCTCGCCGTCGGCGCCGCCCGCCCGGACGGCTTCCACGACCTGGCCAACGTCTTCCTCGCCGTCTCGCTCTACGACGAGGTGACCGCCACCCCCGCCGACGAGCTGCGCATCACCTGCTCCGGCCCCGACGCGGACCAGGTGCCGCTCGACACCACCAACCTTGCCGCCCGCGCGGCGGCCGCCCTCGCCGCCCGGCACGGCATCTCCCCGGACGTCCACCTCCACATCGCCAAGGACATCCCGGTCGCCGGCGGCATGGCGGGCGGCAGCGCCGACGGCGCGGGCGCCCTCCTCGCCTGCGACGCCCTCTGGGGCACCGGCGCCACCCGGGACGAACTCCTCGACATCTGCGCCGGACTCGGCAGCGACGTGCCCTTCAGCCTCGTCGGCGGCGCCGCCCTCGGCACCGGACGCGGCGAGCGGCTCACCCCGCTGGAAGTCGGCGGCACCTTCCACTGGGTCTTCGCCGTCGCCGACGGCGGACTGTCCACCCCCGCGGTGTACGGAGAGTTCGACCGGCTCACCGCCGGCACGGACGTCCCCGCCCCGGCCGCCTCCCCCGCCCTGCTGGACGCCCTGCGCACCGGTGACACCACCCTCCTCGCCGGAGCCCTCGTCAACGACCTCCAGCCCGCCGCCCTCTCCCTGCGCCCCTCACTCGCCGCCACCCTCGCGGCGGGCACCGGCGCCGGCGCCCTCGCCGGCCTGGTCTCCGGCTCCGGGCCGACGACCGCGTTCCTGGTCAAGGACGAGGAGGCGGCCCGCACCGTCGCCGACGCCCTGATCGCCTCCGGCACCTGCCGCACCGCCCGCACGGCCACCTCCCCCGCCCCGGGAGCTACTCAGATCCGCACCTGAGTACGAAAGCGGTGACGCCGGTACGGCCCCGCCCGGGACCGTACCGGCATGGCTATCAGCGTCTCGGAGCTCGCCGCCCGCACCCCCGACACCCGCGACCGGTACGTCGACCTCCTGCGGGTCGCGTCCCTCGCCACCGTCGTGCTCGGCCACTGGCTGATGGCCGCCGTCACCACCGACGGCACGGTCGGCAACCTGCTCGCCGAGATCCCCCAGCTGCAACCGCTCACCTGGGCACTCCAGGTCATGCCCGTGTTCTTCTTCGTCGGCGGCTTCTCCCACGCCCTGTCGTACCGCTCACGCCCCGACTACGCCACCTTCCTGCGGGCCCGGCTGCAACGCCTGCTGCGCCCCACGATGGTGTTCACCGGCGCCTGGACCGCCGCCGCGCTCGCCCTCCAGGTCACCGGCCGGGACGGCGGCCTCACGGGCGTCGCCCTGCGCCTGGTCGCCCAGCCGCTGTGGTTCATCGGCATCTACCTCGCCATGGTCGCGTTCACCCCGCCGCTGCTCCGGCTCCACGAGCGGTACGGGTGGGGCGCGTTCGGCGCGCTGGCCGCGGCCGCGGCCGCGGTGGACGTACTCCGGTTCGCCGCCGGAGTGCCGTACGTCGAGTTCCTCAACTTCGCCTTCGTGTGGCTGGCCGTGCACCAGCTGGGCTTCCTGCGCGCCGACGACCGCATCCGGGTGCCGTCGCTGCTCGCCGCCGCGGGCCTGGCGGGCGCCGCGGCGCTGGTGGCGCTCGGCCCGTACCCGCTGTCCATGGTCGGCATGCCGGGCGAGAAGGTCTCCAACATGGCCCCGCCGACGCTCGCCCTGCTGTGCCACGGCATGTGGCTGGTCGGCGCGGTGGAGCTGCTGCGCGGCCCCGGCGCCCGGCTGGCCCGCCGCCCGGCCGTGTGGCGGGCGGTCATCACCGCGAACGGCATCGCCATGACGGCGTTCCTGTGGCACCTGACGGCCATGCTCGGCGTGTACGGCGCGACGCTCGCGCTCGGCGTACCGCTGCCGGAGCCCGCGTCCGCCGCCTGGTGGGCGCAGGTGCCGGTGCGGCTGGCCGTCGCGGCGGCGGTGACGGCGCTGCTGGTCGCCGCCTTCCGCGCCGCCGAACGGCCCGGCCCCCGCCGCCCGTCCGGCACCACGGGCTCCTCGCCCCTGGCGGCCCTCGGCATCACTCTGTGCCTGTTCGGCGTCCTCGGCCTGTCGATGGTCGGCTTCGGCGGCCTGCTCGACGGCCGCTCCGCCCTCCTGATCGCCGTCCCCGTCACCGCCCCGCTGGCGGTCGGCATGGCCCTGGCGGGCTGGCTCCTGGTGGAACGCGCGGGCCGCGGCGCCTGACCCCGGCCGCCCGGCCCGTACGGGCTCAGCCCGCGAGCGCGACGGTCCGCTTCGCCAGCTCGTACGCCGGGAGCATCGCCTTGTGCTCAGCGGCGTCCAGACCGCCCAGGTGCACCACGACCACACCGCGCGGCGTGCTGACGGCGAAGGCCCGCTCGGGCTTGGGCCCGTCGGTGAACTCGCTGCTGATCGTGAAGGACACCTCGGTGGCGGCGAGCGCCCCCGCCTTGATCTCCTGGTACGCGGCCTTCGAGGCGTTCTCCTCGTCGCCGACGTACGCCTCCAGCGCCTCGCGCGGCGTCTCCTTCGCGTCGCCGCCCGTCCAGACGCGCACGAACCCGACGTGCCCGGCCGGCTTGGCGTCCACCTCGCACACCAGGGTCACCGTGCCCTGCTTCGCCAGCGCCGCGAAGTCCGGGTCAGCGGCGACCGACACCGCCTCCGCGGTCCACTTCGGCGCCGTCTCGAAGGTCACCGGCAGCACGCACGGCGTCCCCTTCGCCCCGAGCACGACGCCCTTCCCCACCCCGGCAGCCGGCTTCGCCGCCCCGGTCGCCGCCGCCTTGGTCGCCTCGGCGGGCGCGGCCGTGTCCGTCCCGGAGGAGCACCCCACCAGCCCCACCCCGGCCGCCACCACCACGACAGCCCCCCGCCACATCCCGTACCGCCCCACGACAACCCCACCCCTGAGCCCGCTCGACCACCGAAAGAACGCCGCACGCTATCGCACCGACGACGCACCGCTCAGACGGGAGTGAAATGGCCGTGAACCTCCCCGGCCGCAAGGCCAGGGTTTCCGCGTTGCGGCGACCGGCTGGGCGGCGACCGAAGTCTCACCGTCCACACCAGGCGGTGCGGACGGCGCGCTTGCCCCAGCCGCCGATGCACCCCGGGGGTGCCGCAGCGACATGGTCCGCTCCGGCGAACGGACCAAGGCCCGGTTCATGGGCTCTACTACGGGCTTCCCCGCCGGCCGGCACCGGCGCGCCCGCGGGCACGCTGGTGACGGCTGTGCAGTGCCCGTTGGAGCGGACCCCACCCGGGCTGGGCTCGTAGATACGTGACCCTCACCGCGAGCGAGGGTCCGACCGGAACCAGCGTTCCGTCATTGTCGGCAAGCGTGAGGATGTTCACGCCGCCCACGGCATCCCGGTGCAACCTCAAGCCGCACTCGCCGCACGCGTACCAGCGCCCCCGCACCTTCCGGCGCCGTCCACAGCGCGGACACGACTGCGAGGTGTACGCCTCACTGATGTGCTCGACCTCCAGCCCCGTCTTGTAGGCGAGCTGATGCTCATGCGTCCCACGGTCCCACTGGGACAATTGCTGCCTGGTGGACCGGTGCACGCGACGCCGACGGGCGGTCCGCTGCTCAATGCCGCGAACGTCCCCCACCACCACCCGCACCACCACCGTGACGCCATCGGGAGCCGCGCCCTGATGCCGGTCGTGCGCCGCACGAACGACTTCCGCCGCCTTGGCCGTCACCTGATGGTTGAAGTCCCGCAGCCGCGCCTTCGCCCTGCTCCTGGTCTTCCTCTTCGCGGCCGCCAGACGGCGATGCCGCCGCGAGCCGTTCCGGCACCGCGACATCATCGACGACAGCCTGCCCACCGCCTTGTTCCGCCCCCGCTTGATCGACCGACCGGACCGACCGTTGATCACCGTGACCTCATGGACTCCGTCCGGCGCCCGGTGGACCAGCGTGAGCGGATTGATGACGCCCTCGTCCACCGCGACGGTCACCACCCGCTCCTCCCCACGCCCGGCCGGCGAATCCGGCGCGGTCCCCACGGACGAGCGGTACGACACGTGCAGTGCCCACATACGGGCGTCGCCGTCCCAGCACAGCGTGATCTCACCCCAGCGGCCAGGATCGACCACCACTCCCTCCCGGTCCGTGAAGACCGGCAGGGGAACCGTGATCCTCCGGCGCCCCCGCCCGAGGGACAGCGAGAGGCCACCCGCCGGTCCCGTGCGCCAGCCGAAGTTACGGGTGAACACCAGCGGGCGATACGCCTTCTCCCGCCACGGAAGGCGCACCCCCGTCGCCCCACCGGCTCTGCGGGCCCGCGCCGTCTCGACGGCGTCCCACAGGTCGTACGCGACGGCCTGCGCGGTGTGCGCGTGCACCGGCCGCTCCGCGGCGGGCAGCGCCGTGACGAAGCGACGTACGTCCTCCCTCCCGGGACGACGCCCCGCCCGCCACTCCTCGCGCAACCACGCGACACAGCGGTTCCACAGGAGCGCGGAGGCATGACAGCCCCGGTGCGCCGCCTCGTGGTCGGCCCGGTCCAGCCACACGGGCACGACGGCCGTCAGCACCCGCTCCCCGGCCGCCGCGGCGGACCTTCCCGCCACACCGCGCCGTGTGCTCATGTGATCACCCCCTGGCCTGACAACCGTCCGGGGTGCCGAGGGGTCACGGCCGGGATCGCACGAGTTTCCCGGCTGCGACCGTGTTTTCGTTTCCGGTGCGTGCCGCCACCCGTTCCGCCAGGGGGAGCGCGCACTCGCCCGCGCGACGGCGGGGCCGCCGGGCCGACTACGCTGGAAGGCCGATCTAACCCCCGTCTGGAGTGTTGATGGCCGTCAACCTGGTCAATGTCGAGGCAGTCAGCAAGGTGTACGGCACCCGTGCCCTGCTCGACGGTGTTTCCCTCGGCGTCTCCGAGGGGGACCGGATCGGTGTCGTCGGCCGCAACGGAGACGGCAAGACCACCCTCATCCGGATGATCGCCAAGCTGGAGGAGGCCGACTCCGGGCGGGTCACGCACAGTGGCGGGCTGCGCGTGGGGGTGCTGACGCAGCACGACTCGCTGGATCCCGGTGCCACCGTGCGGCACGAGGTGATCGGGGACCTGGCCGACCACGAGTGGGCCGGCAGTGCCAAGATCCGGGACGTGCTGACCGGGCTGTTCGGCGGGCTGGACCTGCCGGGGTTCCCGCAGGGGCTGGACACCGTGATCGGGCCGCTGTCCGGGGGCGAGCGGCGGCGGATCGCGCTGGCGAAGCTGCTGATCGCCGAGCAGGACATGATCGTCCTGGACGAGCCGACGAACCACCTCGACGTCGAGGGCATCGCCTGGCTCGCCCGCCACCTCCAGGAGCGGCGGTCCGCGCTGGTCTGCGTCACCCACGACCGCTGGTTCCTCGACCAGGTCTGCACCCGGATGTGGGACGTGCAGCGCGGGACGGTCCACGAGTACGAGGGCGGCTACTCCGACTACGTCTTCGCCCGCGCCGAGCGGGAGCGCATCGCCGCCACGGAGGAGGCCAAGCGGCAGAACCTGATGCGCAAGGAGCTGGCCTGGCTGCGGCGCGGCGCCCCCGCCCGTACGTCCAAGCCGCGCTACCGCATCGAGGCGGCCAACGAGCTGATCGCCGACGTGCCGCCGCCGCGCGACACCAGCGAGCTGATGAAGTTCGCCAACGCCCGGCTGGGCCGGACGGTGTTCGACCTGGAGGACGTGACCGTCACCGCCGGGCCGAAGGTACTGCTGAAGCACCTGACCTGGCAGCTCGGCCCCGGCGACCGCATCGGTCTGGTCGGGGTCAACGGCGCGGGCAAGACGTCCCTGCTGCGGGCGCTGGGCGACGCCGCCGCCACCGGGGGCGAGCAGCAGCCGGCGGGCGGCCGGATCGTCGTCGGCAAGACGGTCCGCCTGGCGTACCTGTCGCAGGACGTCGCCGAACTCCCGGCGACGCTGCGGGTGCTGGAGGCCGTCCAGCAGGTGCGGGACCGGGTCGACCTCGGCAAGGGCCGCGAGATGACGGCGGGGCAGCTGTGCGAGCAGTTCGGGTTCACCAAGGAGAAGCAGTGGACGCCGGTCGGCGACCTGTCCGGCGGTGAGCGCCGCCGGCTCCAGCTGCTGCGGCTGCTGATGGACGAGCCGAACGTCCTCTTCCTCGACGAGCCGACCAACGACCTCGACATCGAGACCCTCACGCAGCTGGAGGACCTCCTCGACGGCTGGCCCGGTTCGATGGTCGTCATCTCCCACGACCGGTTCTTCATCGAGCGGACGACGGACAAGACGTACGCGCTCCTCGGTGACGCCACCCTGCGGATGCTGCCGCGCGGCATCGAGGAGTACCTGGAGCGGCGGCAGCGGATGGTCGAGACGGCCGCCCCGGCGCCTGCCGCGGTCTCCGCGCCCGCGAAGGAGAGGTCGGCGGGCGACGCCCGGGCCGCGAAGAAGGAGCTGCAGAAGATCGAGCGCCAGCTCGACAAGGTCTCCGAGAAGGAGGCGAAGCTGCACACGCAGATCGCCGACAATGCCACGGACTTCGAGAAGGTGGCGAAACTGGACGCGGAGCTCCGGGAGTTGGCCGCGCAGCGGGAGGACCTGGAGATGCGGTGGCTGGAACTCGCCGAAGACGCGTAGTGCCGGCGCGGACGTAGAGAAGGCGTGGAGAGCGGATAACGAGGGCATCACAGGCCGGTCCTCCCTTGGGAACAGGGGCGGACCGGCCCTTTTCGCGCGGGTGCCGAGTGATAGAAAGAAGCCCCGCTCGACTCACGCAACACTGCGGAATCCATGTCCGATTCGCTCCTTTCCGGCGGTACGTGCGCGCCGGAATGGCGGGGGAGGCCGGTCGGGCAGCGGGCCGCACGAAGGGGGAAGCGCTGATGACTCAGCCACCCAGCCAGCAACCGCCGCAGGGGGGCTCCGGGTCTCCGCAGGACCCGCACCAGCAGCCTTCCCAGCCCTCCCAGGCTCCGCAGCCGCCCGCAGGCCCGCCCGCCCCTCCGGCGCAGCCCCCGGCCGCCGCGCCCGGTTTCGGCGCCCCGCAGCCGCCCGCCGGCCAGCCGCCGGTGCCGCCGCAGGCACCGCCCGGCCAGCCGCCCGCCGCCGCGCCCGGTTACGGCTCCCCCCAGACCCCGCCCCCCGCGCCCGGTTACGGCTACCCGCAGACCCCGCCCCCCGCACCCGGCTACGGCTACCCGCAGGAGCCCGGCACGCAGCCCGGCCCGTACGGGGCGCCCGGGCCCTACGGCCAGCCCAACCCCTACGGCGGTCACCCCACGCAGCCGCAGTACCCGGGCGTGCCCACCCCGCCCCCGGCCGGTCCGCGCGGGCCGTTCAAGGGCAAGGCGGCCGCGATCGTCGGCGCGGCTCTCGCCGCCCTGCTCGTCATCGGCGGCGGCACGTACTTCGCCCTCAGCGGCGACGACACCGACCCCAAGAAGCCGGACGCCAAGGGCTCCAGCGCCGCGCCCGCCCCGACCGGCACCGGTGACGTCGACACGGGTGACGGCAACGGCGGTGGCCGTGATGCCGACGACGACCTGAACGCCGGGCGCAAGCCGGGCGAGGCCAAGGTCGACTGGCTGATGACGAACGACGTGGACCTGCCGCGCAACGGCGCGGACGTCTACGGCCCGTGGGTCGTCGGCGACACGGTCGTCAAGGCGATGTACAAGAGCGTCGTGGGCTACTCGGCGGCCGACGGCAAGAAGAAGTGGGAGGTGCCGGTCGCCACCGAGGTGTGCACCGCACCCGTCGCCCCCGCCGGCAACGGCACGATCGTCATCGGCGTCAACGACAAGACCGGTGAGAAGGCGGACTGCAACGTCCTCCAGCAGATCGACCTGAAGACGGGCAAGGCCGGCTGGAAGAAGCCGGTCCCCAAGGGCACCGGCTTCTTCGCGCTGTCCGACATGACGCTGGCGATCAGCGGCAGCACCGTGACGGCCGCCGGTACGGGCAACGCGTACGGCTTCTCGCTGACCGACGGCAAGCAGCTGTTCGGCGGTTCGGCCGCCGACTGCCAGCCGTTCGCGTACGCGGGCGGACCCAAGCTGATCGCCGCGGCCCAGTGCCGCACGGGTGACTACAAGAAGACCCAGCACCAGGTCAGCGAGGTCGACCCGGCGACCGGCAAGCCGAAGTGGACGTACAAGCTGCCGCCCAACTGGGAGGTCACCAAGGTCTTCTCGGTCAGCCCGCTGGTCATCTCCACCGAGGAGCCGGACAAGAAGACGTGGAGCATCGTCGCCCTGACGGACGCCGGCAAGCCGCGCTCGACGCTCGACGGCGGCAAGGACAAGTTCAACCCCAAGTGCGGCGGCGGTTTCGTCGTCTTCGGTGAGAACCTCCAGGGCTGCACCGGTGTCGCGGCCGACGCCAACACCTTCTACATGTCGACCGAGCCCACCCAGCTCACCAACGGCACCAACGACGTGGTGGCCTTCGACCTGAACACCGGCAAGCCCAAGTGGCGCGCGGCCGCCGGACCGCAGCGGACGATGACCCCGCTGCGCATGGAGGGCGGCAACGTCCTGATGTACATGGAGGGCTCGTGGGACCGCGGTGGCGGTGTCGCCACCCTCGCGCCGACCGGCGGCAGCCCGAAGGTGCTCCTCCAGCACCCGGCGTCGACGGCCCAGATCGAGCGGGACTTCTATTCGCCGAAGTACGCCTACGCCGACGGGCGCTTCTTCATCGCGAGCGGTCGCGTGAGCGCCCGCAACGACACCGAGGAGAAGCAGACGAAGACGATGATGGCCTTCGGCAAGTGACGAGCGGGCGGGCCCGGCGCGTACGCCGGGCCCGCCTGGTTCCCGGCGCGTGACCGCGTCCTGGACAGCCGCCCGCACCCACCCGACCGACAACCTTCCCCACCCGAGGTACCCACCCCATGACGCAGCCACCGCCGCCGCCGAACCAGCCGCCCGGCCAGCCCCCGAACCAGCCTCCGGCGCAGCCCCCTTCGGGTGGTTTCGGCGCTCCCACGCCACCGCAGGGCCCGGCCTACGGGTACCCGCAGGCACCCCAGACGCCGCCGCCCGCCCAGCCTCCCGGCTACGGCTACCCCCAGGCCCCCGGCCAGCCCCCGGGCCAGGCCCCCGGCCAGCCGCCGACCCAGCCGGGGGGCTACGGCCACCCGCAGCCGGGCTACGGCTACCCCACCGCTCCCATGCACCAGCAGGTGCCGCCGCAGGGCGGCGGGGGCGGGCGCAAGAAGCTGTCCGCGTCGATGCAGATCATCATCGCCGCGGCCGTCGCCGTGGTCCTGATCATCGCCGGCGGCGTCTGGTACGCGAGCTCCGAGGACGACCCCGCGAACGACGCCAAGGGCGGCGGCACCTCCGGGACCTCCGGGGGCGGCGGCAAGGACACCGGCGGCAACGCCCCGGACGGGGCCGGCAAGGAGAAGGTGCCCGCCAGCACCACCTCCAAGGTGGCGTTCCAGCTCCCGCTGCCCAAGGTCACCGACCTCACCAACGTGACCGGCTCCTGGGTCACCGACAAGGCGTACGTGAAGCCGGGTGTCGAGTCGGTCGTGGGCTACGACGTCGCCAAGGGCACCCCGCTGTGGACCACCCCGCTGCCCGGTCAGGTGTGCGCGTCCTCGCGGCACGTCAAGGACAACAAGGTGGCCGTCGCCTTCGAGGCCGCCAAGCGCGTACCGCCGAAGAACTTCCAGCCCTGCACCGAGGTCGGCGTCGTCGACCTGACCACCGGCAAGCTGCTGTGGCGCAAGAGCGCCACCAGCCCCGACTCGGGTGACGAGAAGGCCTCGTTCGACGAGGTGACCATCGGCGCCACCACCGTCGCGGCCGGCGGCCTGGACGGCGGCGCGGCCTGGGACCTGACCAGCGGCAAGGAGCTGTGGCGGCCCCAGATCAACGCCGAGGAGTGCGAGGACAAGGGCTACGCCGGTGGCGAGAACCTGGTCGCGGCGCGCGCCTGCGGGCCGCTCGACAACCAGTACCTCCTGATCCAGAACCTGGACCCGAAGTCCGGCGCGCCCCTCTCGTCGTTCAAGATGCCGCCCGGTGTCGAGGACGCGGGCATCGTGTCCACCAAGCCGCTGGTGGTCGCCGCCGACGTCGGTGACACCGCCGGTGACGGTTCCAGCATCTCGGACTTCTTCTCCATCGACGAGAAGACCGGCAAGCTCAAGGTGAAGATCGCGGCGGACGCCGACCGGTACGCGGCGGAGTGCGAGCTCGCGGTCGAGCAGTGCAGCAAGGTCGTCGTCGGCAACAACCGGCTGTACCTGCCCACCGAGGACCACGAGGGCGGCGGTGAGTACGGCGACACCAACGAGATCGTGTCCTTCGACCTCACCACCGGCAAGCCCACCACGGACAAGGCCGACGCGGGCGACCGGTACTCGATGTTCCCCCTGCGGATGGACGGCGGCAACGTGATCGCCTACAAGAAGGCGCCCTACGACAAGGGCGGTCAGGTCGTGAGCATCGACGGCGGGACGTTCAAGCAGACCGTCCTGATGGAGAACCCGGCCGACGAGTCCGTCCGGGACGCGGAGCAGTCGTTCAACCTGGACTCCGACGAGATCGTCTACGCGGGCGGCAGGCTGTTCATCGCGGACGACCTGTTCGACGCGCCGAGGGGCTCGTCCGACACCAAGAAGTACCTGGCGATGTCCTTCACGACGAGCTGAGTCACGGGCGCCGGCGCACGGGACGGGGACGGCCCGGCACCTCGGGGAACCGAGGTGCCGGGCCGTCCACTTGATGCACCGCACGTAGCCCTGTTTGACGAAGAATTCGACATTCTGGGGGGCTTCTGCCACGTAACGGAAGCGCGACGTCGAACAAGCGTGTAGCTTGCCGGGTCAACAGTGCCGGGGGCGACGGGGGGTCGGACCCGGGGGGATGGGGGGAAGCTCGATGGGCGTGCGGCTCATGGTGGTCGACGAGCACCGACTGCTCGCGGAGGCGCTCGCGTCGGCGCTCAAACTGCGGGGGCACCGGGTCCTCGCCGCCGCCGCGCCCACCGCGGGCGCGGCCGAGCTGGTGGTGAGCAGGGCGCCGGAGGTGTGCCTGCTGGGCACGGCGGCACCGGCGGAGCCGGGGGTCTTCGACCCGATCGTGACGATCAAGCGGGAGCGGCCGCAGGTGGCCGTGGTGGTGCTCGGGCCGGTCCCGTCGCCGCGCGGCATCGCGGCGGCGTTCGCGGCCGGCGCCTCCGGTTACGTACGCCACGACGAGCGGATCGAGGGCGTGGAGCGGGCCATGATGAAGGCCCGGGCGGGCGAGGCGGCGGTGGCGCCGCAACTGCTCCAGGGCGCCTTCACCGAGTTGCTCAACCCGGCCGCGCAGCCGGACGACGAGGGCCAGCGGCTGTTGCGGCTGCTGACCCCGCGCGAGGTGGAGGTGCTGGTGCGGGTCGCGGAGGGCGAGGACACGCGGCTGATCGCGGCCGGGATGCGGATCGCGCCGAGCACCGCGCGGACGCATGTGCAGCGGGTGTTGATGAAGCTGGGCGTCGGTTCGCGGCTGGAGGCCGCGGCGCTCGCCGCCCGTACGGGCCTGCTGGACCGGGCGGTGTCCGCCGGGGCGGCGGGGCCGTCGCGGCCGTCGCCGGGGCCCGGGGCGGGCGGGCCGGCGGGAGCGGGCGGAGCGGCCGGAGTGGGCGGGCCGGGCCCCGTCTGATGCCCGGCCCGCCGCGGTGCGTCATCCGGTGGGCGGGGGCGGCGGGGCCGTCGGGCGCAGTCGCAGCCAGACCAGGAAGAACAGCCCGAGGGCGAGCATGCCGAGGCCGGTCCAGAGGTTGATGTTGACGCCGACGGCCTTCTTCAGGTCCGCGTCGGACGCGGTGATCCCGGCGACGGTGACGATGATCCCGTACACGGTGAACAGGCCGCCGATGATGCGCCGGATGTCGAAGAGGCGGGCGGCGGTGGCGGACTTCTTCTCCAGCTCGGAGACTTCACGCTGCAGTTCGGACATGGGTGGGTGCCTCCGGGCGGGTCAGAAGGAGTACGGCAGGTAGCAGGCGGCGGCCAGGACGATCGCTCCCCAGCCCAGCAGGGCGGGCCGCCGGTACCAGGCGTCGTCACCCTCGGACGGGGCCTCCTCCATGCCCGGCGACCTCGTGCCGTACACCAGGCCGGCGAGCTCCGCCTCGGGCTTGGGGGCGGTGAAGAGCGTGACGGCGACCATCACCACGGCGCCGGCGACGAAGCCGACGATCGCCGAGACGAAGTTGGCGCCCTGGTCGGTGGGGATGGCGATGACGCCCTGCTTGTAGACGACGAAGTAGTTGACCATCGCGGCGACGGTGCCGGCGATCAGGCCCCAGAAGCCGGACTTGACCGAGGCGCGCTTCCAGAACATGCCGATGATGAAGACGACGAACATCGGCACGTTGAAGAAGGAGAACAGGGTCTGGAGGTAGCTCATGATGTTGGAGAAGCTGGCGGCGAGGAACGCGGTGCCGATGGAGGCGAGGACGCCGATCGCGGTGATGAGCCTGCCGAAGCGCAGGTAGTAGGTGTCGTCGCGGTCCCTGACGACGTACTTGGCCCAGATGTCGGCGGTGAAGACGGTGTTGAACGAGGAGACGTTGGCCGCCATGCCGGCCATGAAGGCGGCCAGCAGACCGGTCACGGCTATGCCGAGGACGCCGTTGGGCAGCAGTTCCTGCATCAGCAGCGGGATGGCGTCGTTGTAGGTGAGGTCCGAGCCGGCCGTGCCGATCCTCGGTACGAGGACGGCGGCGACCAGGCCCGGGATCATCACCGCGAACACGATGAAGATCTTGGGGAAGGCGGCGATCAGCGGGGTGCGCTTGGCGGCGGACAGGTTCTTCGCGGACAGGGCGCGCTGCACCTCGGCGAAGTTGGTGGTCCAGTAGCCGAAGGAGAGCACGAAGCCGAGGCCGAGGACGATGGTCAGCCAGTTGGCGCCCAGCGGGTTGGCGTCGCCGATGCCGGTGCCGCCCCAGGCGGAGAGGAAGTCGGAGCCGTGGCTCTTCTCCAGTGAGCCGGTCAGTCCGTCCCAGCCGCCGACCCGCTTGAGACCGAGGACGGTCAGCGGGATGAGCGCGGCGAGGATCACGAAGAACTGCAGGACCTCGTTGTAGATCGCCGAGGACAGACCGCCGACGGTGATGTACGCCAGGACGAAGAAGCCGGCGACCACGATGGAGACCCACTGCGGCCAGCCGAGCAGCGCCTCGACGACGATCGACAGGGCGTAGAGGTTGACGCCCGCGATGAGGATGGCGGCGAAGGCGAACAGCACCGAGCTGAGCAGGTGCGCCGGCCGGTCGAACCGCTGGAGCAGGAACTCGGGTACGGAGCGCACCTTGGAGCCGTAGTAGAACGGCATCATCACCAGGCCGAGGAAGACCATGGCGGGGATGGCGCCGATCCAGTACCAGTGGACGACGGCCACGCCGTACTGGGCGCCGGTGGCGGCCATGCCCAATATCTCGGTCGCGCCCAGGTTGGCGGCGACGAAGGCCAGGCCGGTGACCCAGGCGGGCAGGGAACGGCCCGAGAGGAAGAAGTCGAGGCTGGTCCGGACGCTGGCCCGGGCGGCGAAGCCGATGCCCAGGACGACGGCGAAGTAGATCGCCAGGATCGTGTAGTCGAGCCCGTTGGTGGGGAGCCGGAGCCCGTCGGCCAGGTAGTGCCCCTCGGCCTGGAAGTGCATGAGTGACTCGCTTCGTCGCGCGAACTGATCAGGCCGGAACCTACGCTTCCCCACTCATGATCTGAACACTTCTGTTGGATTTCTTTGTTTGATCGTGATCGCGTGCGTGGATATGTCCCCAAGTAAGCGCTTGTGGCGGGGTGAGGCAAGACCCATTGACGGGCGCTGTTGCTCTATGGTTGATTGTGTTTACTTCTGTTGAGAGTGTGCCGAGGAGAGCCCCGGAGTGAAGAAGACACCGACCCGGCTGGCCGACGGCCGCGAGCTGGTCTACTACGACTCCCGCGACGACGTGGTGCGGGACGCCGTCGACCGGCGTCCCCTCGCACCCGTCGCCACGACCTCGGAGATCCGCCGGGACCCCCTGCTCGGCGACGCGGTCGCCGTCGCCTCGCACCGCCAGGGGCGCACCTACCATCCGCCGGCCGACGAGTGCCCCCTGTGCCCCTCCCGGGACGGCCGGCTCAGCGAGGTCCCGGACGGCGACTACGACGTCGTGGTCTTCGAGAACCGCTTCCCCTCCCTCGCCGGCGACTCCGGCCGCTGCGAGGTCGTCTGCTTCACCTCCGACCACGACGCCTCGTTCGCCGGCCTCACCGAGGAGCGCGCCGCCCTCGTCCTGGAGGCCTGGGCCGACCGCACCGCCGAACTCGCCGAGCTCCCGGGCGCCGAGCAGGTGTTCTGCTTCGAGAACCGGGGCGCCGAGATCGGGGTCACCCTCGGCCACCCGCACGGCCAGATCTACGCGTACCCCTTCACCACCCCGCGCACGGCACTGATGCTGCGCTCGCTGGAGGAGCACCGCGCGTCCACCGGCCGCAACCTCTTCGACGATCTCCTCGCGCGTGAACTCGGGCAGGCCGAACGGGTGGTCCTGGAGACCGCCGAGTGGGTCGCCTTCGTGCCGTACGCCGCGCACTGGCCCTACGAGGTGCACCTCTACCCCAAGCGGCGCGTGCCCGACCTCCGCGCGCTGGACGAGGACGCCCGTGCCGGGTTCCCGCAGGTCTACCTGGAACTGCTCCGGCGCTTCGACCGCATCTTCGGGGAGGCGGAGCCGCCCACGCCGTACATCTCCGCCTGGCACCAGGCGCCCTTCCGCGCCCCCGGGCGGCACGACTTCGCCCTGCATCTCGAGCTTTTCACCATCCGCCGCACTTCCGGCAAGCTGAAGTTCCTCGCGGGCTCCGAGTCCGGGATGAGCGTGTTCATCAACGACGTGCCGCCGGAGGCCGCGGCGCGCCGACTGCGAGAGGTGGCGACCCAGTGAGCACAGCCAAGTACCTGGTGACGGGCGGGGCCGGTTACGTCGGCAGTGTCGTCGCCGCGCACCTGCTGCGGGACGGGCACGAGGTGACCGTCCTGGACGACCTGTCCACCGGCTTCCGCGAGGCGGTCCCGGCGGGCGCCCGCTTCGTCGAGGGCCGTATCCAGGACGCCGCCCGGCACCTGGACGCCACCTATGACGGCGTCCTGCACTTCGCGGCGTTCTCGCAGGTCGGCGAGTCCGTCACCGACCCCGAGAAGTACTGGGCGAACAACGTCGGCGGCACGATGGCCCTGCTGGCCGCGATGCGCGACCACGGCGTGCGCCGCCTGGTGTTCTCCTCCACCGCCGCGACGTACGGGGAGCCGGTCTCCACGCCCGTCACCGAGACCGACCCCACCGCCCCCACCAGCCCCTACGGCGCCTCGAAGCTGGCCGTCGACCACATGATCACCGGTGAGGCCGCGGCGCACGGGCTGGCCGCCGCGTCGCTGCGGTACTTCAACGTCGCGGGCGCGTACGGCGCGTACGGCGAACGGCACGACCCCGAGTCCCACCTCGTCCCGCTCGTCCTCCAGGTCGCCCTCGGCCGGCGCGCGTCGATCTCGGTGTACGGCGACGACTACCCGACGCCCGACGGCACGTGCGTCCGCGACTACATCCACGTCGCCGACCTCGCCGAGGCGCACCTGCTCGCCCTGGACGCCCTCACCCCGGGCGAGCACCTGATCTGCAACCTCGGCAACGGCAGCGGCTTCTCGGTCCGCGAGGTCGTCGAGACCGTGCGCGAGGTCACCGGCCACCCGGTGCCCGAGGTCGTCGCCGCCCGGCGCGCCGGTGACCCGGCGGTGCTGGTCGCCTCGGCCGACGCCGCCCGGGAGCGGCTCGGCTGGAAGCCGTCCCGGCCCGACCTGGCCCGCATCGTCGCGGACGCCTGGGAGTTCGCGCGCCGGCTGGAGAAGGAGGGGGCGGGCGAGTGAGCGCCGGAGACGGGAGCGCCGGGGACGGGAGCGCCGGGGACGGGAGCGCGGGCGGTGCGAGGCACACGCCGGCGGCGGTCGCCGAGGACTTCCACCGGTTGTACGGGGCCGCCCCCGAGGGCGTGTGGGCGGCGCCGGGCCGGGTCAACCTGATCGGCGAGTACACCGACTTCAACGACGGGTTCGTGATGCCGCTGGCGCTCCCGCACACCGCGGTCGCCGCCGTGTCCCGCCGCACCGACGGGCGGTTGCGCGTCCACTCGGCCGACACCGACCAGGGCGTGGTCCAGCTCGACGCGGGCACCCTGCGGCCGCTCACCGGCACCGGCTGGGCCGCCTACCCCGCCGGGGTGGTGTGGGCGCTGCGCGAAGCCGGCCACCCCGTCACGGGCGCCGACATCCACCTCGCGTCCACGGTGCCCACGGGCGCCGGGCTGTCCTCGTCGGCCGCCCTGGAGGTCGTCACCGCGCTCGCCCTCGCCGACCTGTACGGACTCGGACTGACCGCCCGGCAGCTGGCCCTCACCGGACAGCGCGCCGAGAACGCGTTCGTGGGCGTCCCGTGCGGCGTGATGGACCAGATGGCGTCGGCGTGCTGCACCGAGGGCCACGTCCTCCACCTCGACACCCGCGACCTGTCGACCCGCCAGGTGCCCTTCGACCTCGACGCCCACGGCCTGGCGCTGCTGGTCGTCGACACCCGGGTGAAGCACGCGCTCGGCGACGGCGCGTACGCGAAGCGGCGCGCCGGGTGCGAGGCGGGCGCGCGGGCGCTCGGCGTGCGCACGCTGCGCGAGATCGAGTACGTGCAACTGCCGGACGCCCTGCGGCGGTTGGGTGACGAAACGATTCGCGCCCAGGTCCGCCACGTCGTGTCCGACAACCACCGGGTCGAGCGGACGATCGCCCTGCTGGACGCGGGCGACGTGCGGGCGGTCGGGCCGGTCCTCACCGAAGGGCACGCCTCCCTCCGCGACGACCTGCGGGTCTCCTGCCCCGAACTGGACCTGGTGGTCTCGGCCGCCAATGCCGCCGGGGCGCTGGGCGCCCGGATGACGGGCGGCGGCTTCGGCGGCTCGGCGATCGTGCTGACCGAGGCGACGGACGCGGACACGGTGACCAAGGCGGTCACGGAAGCCTTCGCGGCCGCCGGCCACACGGCCCCCCGCGTCTTCCCGGCCCGTCCGTCGGCGGGCGCGCGGCGGGTGGGGTGAGGGCGGGGCGCCCGGCCTGACCGCGCGGGGCGCCCCTCGCTCGCGGCGCGGCGCGGCGCGGCGCCCGGGCGTCGGCGGCTCCCGTCCGGGGCCGGGGCCTGCCGCGTCCGGGCCCCGTCGCCGGGCGCTGTGGGCGCCGCGCCGGGCGAGGGCCCCGCGGTCGGGCACCAGGGTGCCGAACCGGGTGCGCACGGGGCCCGGGTCCGGATCACCCCGTGGGGGCGGTGAGTTTTCCACAAGTCCCCTTGTCCGCCGTTCCGTCGCCGTACTCTGATGCACGGCACCGGTGGGGGCCGGTGCTGATCAGGGGGCGAGACAGCCGGGTACGACGCCCGGGGTGGGGGTAACAGTCACTGCGCGGCGGCGGCCGTGCGACCGCTGTGCCTCCGGCTCCGGGCGCCGTACCCGCAGCTGCCCCGTTTCCTCGACGCTTGGGGGTGTCAGTGGTCCGTATCCGGGTTCTGGTGGTGGACGACCACCGCATCTTCGCCGAGTCGCTCGCCGCCGCCCTGGCGGCCGAGCCCGACGTGGACGTCGCCGCGGCGGGCAGCGGGCCCGCCGCGCTGCGGTGCCTGGACCGGGCGGCGGCCGAGGGCCGCCGGTTCGACGTGCTGCTCGTCGACGCCGACCTGGGCGCCGCGGCCGCGCCGGCGGTCGCCCGCGCGGTGCCGGACAACGGCGAGGGCGCGGTGGACGGCATCTCGCTGGTGGCCGGTGTCCGTGAGGGCCGCCCCGAGGTGCGTACGGTCGTGCTGGCCGAGAAGGACGACCCGGGCAGAGCCGCGCTCGCCCTGCAGGCGGGCGCCTCGGGCTGGGTCGCCAAGGACTGCTCGCTCCAGCGCCTTCTGACGGTGATACGCGGGGTGCTGCGCGACGAGACGCACCTGCCGCCCGCGCTGCTCACGGGGGTGCTGCGGGAGCTGACGGCCGCGCGCAAGCACCGCACCGAGAGCGAGCGGCTGGTGGAGTCGCTCACGCCGCGCGAGCGGGAGGTGCTGCGCTGCATGGTGGCCGGTCTCGGCCGCAAGGCGGTCGCCGAGCGGCTGTACCTGTCGCCGCACACGGTCCGTACCCACATGCAGAACGTGCTGGGAAAGCTGGGCGTGCACTCCACGCTGGCGGCGGTCGCGCTGGCCCGCCGGGCGGGCGTCGGCCCGGCCGACCTGGGGCCCGGGCTAGCCGGGGATGTTGTCGAACGGGGCGGTCAGCTGGCGTAGCAGCGCGGCCAGGTCGGCGCGCTCGGCGCGGGACAGCTCCGCGAGGATGGCCCGCTCCTGCGCGAGGAGCCCGGCGAGCGCCTGGTCGGCACGGTCGCGGCCCTCGGGGGTGAGGCGGACGAGGACGCCCCGGCGGTCGCTCGGATCGGGCAGCCGCTCGACGAGGCCCTTCTTGGCGAGCCGGTCGATACGATTGGTCATCGTTCCGGAGGTGACCAGGGTCTGGGTGAGCAGCTGGCCGGGGGAGAGCTGGTAGGGGGCTCCCGCGCGGCGCAGGGACGTCAGGACGTCGAACTCCCAGGGCTCCAGGTTGTGCTCCGAGAAGGCGAGCCGACGCGCCCGGTCGAGGTGGCGGGCCAGCCTGGAGACGCGGCTGAGGACCTCGAGCGGTTCCACGTCGAGGTCGGGGCGCTCGCGGCGCCATGCAGCGACCAGACGGTCGACCTCGTCCTCCATGGCGATCAGTGTAGGGGATCTGTCGATGTGAAGTCTCTTGACGTCAAGAAATATTCGGCTGGACCATTGGGCATGACGGGGCCGGGACTTTGTTCCGCTTCGGCACTACGTTCCAGCAAGGGGGCTCGAAACATGCATTCCGCACCGATCTGGGATCCACAGCAGTACCTGCGCCACTCCACCCACCGCACCCGACCGTTCCTCGACCTGCTCGCCCGGATACCCGAACTGCCCGCCGCCGCGCGAGGCCGCTCACCCCGTATCGCCGACCTCGGCTGCGGTCCCGGCAACGTCACCGCGCTGCTCGCGGAACGCTGGCCCGGCGCCCGCATCACCGGCTTCGACCTCTCGCCCGAGATGCTGGAACAGGCGAAGACGCACTACGCCGGAAGCACCGACGGGGGCGGCTGGCTCGACTTCCGGCCCGCCGACGCCGCGCACTGGACGCCCGACGAACCCTACGACCTGATCATCTCCAACGCCGCGCTCCAGTGGGTGCCCAACCATCCCGAATCGTTCCCGGACTGGACCGAGGGTCTCGCCCCCGGCGGCACCCTCGCCTTCCAGGTCCCGGCCAACTTCACCGCACCCAGCCACGCGCTGCTGGGCGAACTGTGCGAGACCCCGCAGTGGCGGGCCCGCCTCACCGGCCACGGCCGCCGCTTCGTCCATATCCTCGACGCCGCCGACTACCTCACCCGCCTCGCCGACCTCGGCCTCGACGTCGACGTGTGGGAGACGGTCTACTCCCAGCTCCTCCAGGGCGAGGACCCCGTCCTCGACTGGGTCAAGGGCACCGCGCTGCGCCCCGTCATCACCGCCCTGGACGGTGACGACGAGGCGGTCGGCGAATTCCTGGCCCAGTACCGCGACCTGCTCCGCAAGGCGTATCCGCCGGGCCCGCACGGCACGGTCTTCCCGTTCCGGCGCGTCTTCGCGGTCGCGACGCGGACCCGGGAAGCGACAGGGTGACGCCCCACTTACCGGTCGCCCCCGCCACCCGCCCGCGCCGGACCGCACGCCCGTACGGCACCCGGCGCGGGCCGCCCCCGACCCGGGGCGGCGGGGGCCGGTCCGCAGCGGCGGCGCGCCGGGCCGGCGGGGTCAGTTCTTGCGGTGGCCGATCAGGCGGGGTTTCGGCTCCAGGCCGTCCAGGCCGTGCCACGCCAGATTGACCAGGTGGGCGGCGACCTCCGCCTTCTTCGGCTTGCGGGCGTCGAGCCACCACTGGCCGGTCAGCGCCACCATCCCCACCAGCGCCTGCGCGTACAGGGGGGCCAGCTTCGGGTCGAAGCCCCGGGCCTTGAACTCCAGGCCCAGGATGTCCTCCACCTGCGTGGCGATGTCCGAGATCAGCGACGCGAACGTACCCGTCGACTGCGCGACCGGCGAGTCCCGCACCAGGATGCGGAAACCGTCCGTGTACGTCTCGATGTAGTCGAGCAGCGCGAACGCGGCCTGCTCCAGCAGCTCGCGCGGATGCCCGGCCGTCAGGGCGCCGGTCACCATGTCCAGCAGCTGGCGCATCTCGCGGTCGACCACCACCGCGTACAGGCCCTCCTTGCCGCCGAAGTGCTCGTACACCACCGGCTTGGAGACCCCGGCCTTCGCGGCGATCTCCTCCACCGACGTGCCCTCGAAGCCCCGCGCCGCGAACAGCGTGCGACCGATGTCGAGCAGCTGCTGCCGGCGCTCGGCGCCCGTCATCCGGACCCGGCGCCCCCGCCTGGGTTTGTCAGTACTACTGGTGCCACTGCCGTCGATCGCCACACCGTCCATCATGCCGCGTTCGCGGCCCGGTCCTGGCGTCGGCCTTCGATCCTGGACGCGGTCGGCCAGCGCACGTCGTAGGCCCAGCCCAGCATCTCGAACCAGCGGATCAGCCGCGCACTGGAATCGATCTGCCCCCGCAGCACACCGTGACGCGCACACGTCGGGTCGGCGTGGTGCAGGTTGTGCCACGACTCACCGCACGACAGCACCGCCAGCCACCACACGTTCCCACTGCGGTCACGCGACTTGAACGGCCGCTTGCCCACCGCGTGGCAGATCGAGTTGATCGACCAGGTCACGTGGTGCAGCAGCGCCACCCGCACCAGCGACCCCCAGAAGAACGCCGTGAACGCGCCCCACCAGGACATCGTCACCAGACCGCCCACCAGCGGCGGGATCGCCAGCGACACGATCGTCCAGCCGATGAACTGGCGGGAGATCCGGCGCAGCGCCGGGTCCTTGATCAGGTCCGGGGCGTACTTGGCCTGCGGCGTGCGCTCCTCGTCGAACATCCAGCCGATGTGCGCCCACCACAGGCCCTTCATCAGCGCCGGCAGCGTCTCGCCGAACCGCCACGGCGAGTGCGGGTCGCCCTCCGCGTCCGAGAACTTGTGGTGCTTGCGGTGATCCGCCACCCACCGCACCAGCGGCCCCTCCACCGCCAGCGAACCCATGACCGCCAGCGCGATCCGCAGCGGCCTCTTCGCCTTGAACGCACCGTGCGTGAAGTACCGGTGGAAGCCGATCGTGATCCCGTGGCAGCCGATGTAGTACATCGCCACCAGCAGGCCCAGATCCAGCCAGCTCACCCCCCAGCCCCACGCCAGCGGCACCGCCGCGACCAGGGCCACGAAGGGCACCGTGATGAACAGCAGCAGCGCGACCTGCTCGGTCGTGCGCTTGCTGTCCCCGCCGAGCGTGCCGGGAGGAAGATCCGGAGAAGGCGAAGCGGACGGGCCCGAATTCTCGAGCACGTCGGGGCTTGAGGTCATGGAGTCCCCTGGGGGGTGAGGGATACAACGGAAGCTGTGGCTACGGTTCCGTAACCTACGGCGACGTAAGTATGGCAGCGGTTCGGCGCGCGGCAAGAGGGCTGGCGACGGCGCCGCCGGACGGGACACCTATCCTGGGTGTCGTCGGACAGCGCGGTCCGCAGCCTCCAGTACCCCTCCAGACGTGCTCAAACACTGCAAGGAGCCGCACCTGTGAGCAGTGCCGACCAGACCCCCTCCGCCAGCGCAGAGCTGCGCGCCGACATCCGCCGACTGGGCGACCTGCTGGGCGAGACCCTCGTCCGGCAGGAAGGACCCGAGCTCCTGGAGCTCGTCGAGAAGGTCCGCCACCTCACCCGGGAGAACGGCGAGGACGCCGCGGCGCTGCTCGGCGACACCGACCTGGAGACCGCCGCCCGCCTGGTGCGCGCCTTCTCCACCTACTTCCACCTGGCCAACGTCACCGAGCAGGTCCACCGCGGCCGCGAGCTGCGCGAGAAGCGCGCCGCCGAGGGCGGCCTGCTCGCCCGCACCGCCGACATGCTCAAGGACGGCGACCCCGAGCACGTGCGCGAGACGGTCAAGCACCTCAGCGTCCGCCCCGTCTTCACCGCGCACCCCACCGAAGCGGCGCGCCGCTCCGTGCTCAACAAGCTCCGCCGCGTCGCCGAGCTGCTGGAGACCCCGGTCATCGCCTCCGACCGGCGCCGCCACGACCTGCGCCTGGCCGAGGCCATCGACCTCATCTGGCAGACCGACGAGCTGCGCGTCGTCCGTCCCGAGCCGACCGACGAGGCCCGCAACGCGATCTACTACCTCGACGAGCTGCACGCGAACGCCGTCGGCGACGTCCTCGAGGACCTCGCCGCCGAGCTGGAGCGCGTCGGCGTCGAGCTGCCCCCCGGCACCCGCCCCCTCACCTTCGGCACCTGGATCGGCGGCGACCGCGACGGCAACCCCAACGTCACCCCGGCCGTCACCTGGGACGTCCTGATCCTCCAGCACGAGCACGGCATCACCGACGCCATCGAGCTGGTCGACCACCTGCGCAGCCAGCTGTCGAACTCCATCCGCTACGCGGGCGCCACGCAGGAGCTCCTCGACTCCCTCCAGAGCGACCTGGAGCGGCTCCCCGAGATCAGCCCCCGCTACAAGCGCCTCAACGCCGAGGAGCCGTACCGGCTTAAGGCCACCTGCGTCCGCCAGAAGCTCGTCAACACCCGCGAGCGCCTCGCCAAGGGCACCGCGCACCAGGACGGCCGCGACTACCTCGGCACCGCCGAGCTGCTCGCCGACCTCACCGTCATCCAGACGTCCCTGCGCGAGCACCGCGGCGGCCTGTTCGCCGACGGCCGCATGGACCGCACCATCCGCACCCTCGCCGCCTTCGGCCTCCAGCTCGCCACCATGGACGTCCGCGAGCACGCCGACGCCCACCACCACACCCTCGGCCAGCTCTTCGACCGCCTCGGTGAGGAGTCCTGGCGCTACGCGGACATGCCCCGCGACTACCGCCAGAAGCTCCTCGCCAAGGAGCTGCGCTCGCGCCGCCCGCTGGCCCCGACGCCCGCCCCGCTCGACGCGGCCGGCACCAAGACCCTCGGTGTCTTCCACACGGTCAAGGAAGCCTTCGAGCGGTTCGGCCCCGAGGTCATCGAGTCCTACATCATCTCGATGTGCCAGGGCGCCGACGACGTCTTCGCCGCCGCCGTCCTCGCCCGCGAGGCCGGACTGATCGACCTCCACGCCGGCTGGGCCAAGATCGGCATCGTGCCGCTGCTGGAGACCACCGACGAGCTCAAGGCCGCCGACGTCATCCTCGACGACATGCTCGCCGACCCCTCCTACCGCCGCCTCGTCTCGCTGCGCGGCGACGTCCAGGAGGTCATGCTCGGCTACTCCGACTCCTCCAAGTTCGGCGGCATCACCACCAGCCAGTGGGAGATCCACCGCGCCCAGCGCCGGCTGCGTGACGTCGCCCATCGCTACGGCGTACGGCTGCGCCTCTTCCACGGCCGCGGCGGCACCGTCGGCCGCGGCGGCGGCCCCTCCCACGACGCGATCCTCGCCCAGCCGTGGGGCACCCTCGAAGGCGAGATCAAGGTCACCGAGCAGGGCGAGGTCATCTCCGACAAGTACCTCATCCCCTCCCTCGCCCGGGAGAACCTGGAGCTGACGGTGGCGGCCACGCTCCAGGCGTCCGCCCTGCACACCGCGCCCCGCCAGTCGGACGAGGCGCTCGCCCGCTGGGACGCGGCCATGGACGTCGTCTCCGACGCCGCCCACACGGCCTACCGGAAGCTCGTCGAGGACCCCGACCTGCCGACGTACTTCCTCGCCTCCACCCCCGTCGACCAGCTCGCCGACCTGCACCTGGGCTCGCGGCCCTCCCGCCGCCCCGGTTCGGGCGTCTCGCTCGACGGACTGCGGGCCATCCCGTGGGTCTTCGGCTGGACCCAGTCGCGGCAGATCGTCCCCGGCTGGTTCGGCGTCGGCTCCGGCCTCAAGGCCCTGCGCGAGGCGGGCCTCGACGCCGTGCTCGACGAGATGTACGGAAAGTGGCACTTCTTCCGCAACTTCCTGTCCAACGTGGAGATGACGCTCGCCAAGACGGACCTGCGGATCGCCCGCCACTACGTCGAGACCCTCGTCCCCGAGAACCTCCGGCACGTCTTCGACCACATCGAGGCCGAGCACGCGCTGACCGTCAGCGAGGTGCTGCGCGTCACCGGCGGCAAGGAACTGCTCGACTCCAACCCGGTCCTCCAGCAGACCTTCGCCATCCGCGACGCCTACCTGGACCCGATCTCCTACCTCCAGGTCTCGCTGCTCGCCCGCCAGCGGGCCGCCGTCGAGCGCGGCGAGGAGCCCGACCCGCTGCTCGCCAGGGCCCTGCTCCTGACGGTGAACGGCGTGGCCGCCGGTCTGCGCAACACCGGCTGACCCGCGTACGGCACGACGAAGGGGGCGCCCGGTTCTCAACCGGGCGCCCCCTTCCGCATGCTTCCGTCTGCCCCTACAGCGCATACCTCCGCGGGTCCCCTACAGCGCGAAGAACGCCCCCACCAGCAGCGCCCCGCCCGCCGACGCGGACGCCCACGCCAGCCTCGGCAGCCGCATCCCGCCGCCGATCACCAGCGCCGCCAGCAGCAGCGCACCGCCCAGCGGCAACCACGCGTGCAGCCCGCCCGACCAGCCCGTACGCACCAGCTCCGTGGTGTCCGGCTTCACCACCACCGCGTAGCGGCCGCCCTTCTCCACCGCCACCGAATGGTCGATCGTCATGTCCGCCCGCGGCCCCGCCGGCCCCTCCGGGTCGAACCGCCCCGTGCAGACGTCCGTCGAGCAGCCGGTCACCGTGAGCGTGCCGTGCTCCCGGCCCTTCGACAGCAGCACGTGCTGCGCCGTCCCCCACGACGCCCACGTGCCCGCCACCACAAGCAGCAGCGCGACGAGCGCCATCGCGGCACTGCGGGCGTACGGGAGGGCTGAAGTCCGCTTCTTGCTCATGGGGCGCGATCCTCTGGCACACGACCGCACCCGGTCAATTCCGGTCCCTAAAGGTCGGAAACGTCCAGGATCAGGTGTTGTACGCCGACTGCGCGCGCTCCAGCCCCTCCGTCACCAGGCACTCCACCGCGTCCGCCGCCCGGTCCACGAAGTAGGCCAGCTCCTTGCGCTCCGCCGACCCGAAGTCCTTCAGCACGAAGTCGGCGACCTGCATCCGGCCCGGCGGACGCCCGATCCCGAACCGCACCCGGTGGTACTCCGCCCCCATCGCCTTCGTCATCGACTTCAGGCCGTTGTGCCCGTTGTCCCCGCCGCCCAGCTTCAGCCGCAGAACGCCGTAGTCGATGTCCAGCTCGTCGTGCACCGCCACCACGTGCGCCGTCGGCACCTTGTAGAAGTCCCGCAGGGCCGTCACCGGGCCACCCGACAGATTCATGTACGACATCGGCTTCGCCAGGACCACCCGGCGGCTCGCCGGACCCGGAGGACCGATCCGGCCCTCCACCACCTGCGCCTGCGCCTTGCCGGCCCGCTTGAACCTGCCCCCGATCCGCTCCGCGAGAAGATCGGCCACCATGAACCCGACATTGTGCCGGTTCCCGGCATACTCCGGCCCCGGGTTCCCCAGGCCCACCACCAGCCAGGGCGCGCCGGCCTCCGCCGCCGTCGTCATGTCGTCAGTCTCCTCGTGTGCGTACACCTACACGGAACAGGGAAACGGGGTGGCGGGCCGCAGCCCGCCACCCCGTCACTCGGAGCCCAGGAGGGCTCAGGCCTCGGCGGCCTCTTCGGCGGCCTCGTCGCCCTCGGCGGCCGGCTCCTCGGCCTGCGCGGCCAGGACCTGCAGGACGACGGCGTCCTCCTCGACGGCCAGGGTGACGCCCTTCGGCAGCGTGATGTCCTTCGCCAGGACGGAGGCACCGGCCTCCAGGCCCTCGACGGAGACCGAGACGGACTCGGGGATGTGGGTGGCCTCGGCCTCGACCGGAAGCGCGTTCAGCACGTGCTCCAGCAGGTTGCCACCGGGGGCCAGCTCACCCTCGGTCTGCACCGGGATCTCCACGTTGACCTTCTCGCCGCGCTTCACCAGCAGCAGGTCGACGTGCTCCAGGAAGCCCTTCAGCGGGTCGCGCTGCACGGCCTTCGGGATCGCCAGCTCGTTGGTCTTGCCGTCGATGTCCAGGGAGATCAGGACGTTCGGCGTACGCAGCGCGAGCAGCAGCTCGTGACCCGGCAGCGTCAGGTGCAGCGGCTGCGAGCCGTGACCGTAGAGAACACCCGGAACCTGGTTGGCGCGGCGGATGCGGCGGGCGGCACCCTTGCCGAACTCGGTACGGGTCTCGGCGGCGAGCTTCACCTCGGACATGTGCACTCCTCGTAAGAGTCAGACGAATCAACGGTCGTGGGGTCACCCGGCCACGACTGGACTTGGCCTGCTACGAAGAGCGCGTCGATAACGGACCGCCGCACCTGAACCGGTACGGCCTCCCTCGCCGAGCAACCCCACCAGTCTAACCGAACGCGAGAGGCCGCCCCGACCCGTGGTCGAAGCGGCCTCCCGGGCGTCAGCGGATCAGCCCTGCTCCTCGAAGAGGCTCGTCACCGAACCGTCCTCGAACACCTCGCGCACCGCGCGCGCGATCGTCGGCGCGATCGACAGCACCGTGATCTTGTCCAGCTCCAGCTCACCCGGCGTCGGCAGCGTGTTCGTCAGCACGAACTCGCTCACCTTCGAGTTCTTCAGACGGTCGGCCGCCGGACCCGACAGGATGCCGTGCGTCGCCGTCACGATCACGTCCTCCGCGCCATGCGCGAACAGCGCCTCGGCCGCGGCGCAGATCGTGCCACCGGTGTCGATCATGTCGTCCACCAGGACACAGACCCGGCCCTCGACCTCACCGACGACCTCGTGGACCGTCACCTGGTTCGCGACGTCCTTGTCACGGCGCTTGTGGACGATAGCCAGCGGCGCGTCCAGCCGGTCGCACCAGCGGTCGGCGACGCGCACCCGGCCCGCGTCCGGAGACACCACCGTCAGCTTCGAGCGGTCCACCTTGGCGCCCACGTAGTCCGCCAGCACCGGCAGCGCCGACAGGTGGTCCACCGGACCGTCGAAGAAGCCCTGGATCTGGTCCGTGTGCAGGTCGACCGTGAGGATGCGGTCGGCACCCGAGCACTTCAGCAGGTCCGCGACCAGACGGGCCGAGATCGGCTCACGGCCGCGGTGCTTCTTGTCCTGCCGGGCGTAGCCGTACGACGGGATGATCACGGTGATGCTCCGGGCCGAAGCCCGCTTCAGAGCATCGATCATGATCAGCTGCTCCATGATCCACTTGTTGATGGGAGCCGTGTGGCTCTGCATCAGGAAGCAGTCCGCACCGCGCGCCGACTCCTGGAAGCGGACGTAGATCTCACCGTTGGCGAAATCGAACGCCTTCGTCGGTACGAGACCGACACCCAACCGGTGCGCAACCTCCTCGGCCAGCTCGGGGTGGGCGCGGCCGGAGAAGAGCATCAGCTTCTTCTCGCCGGTCGTCTTGATCCCGGTCACAGCACTGTCTCCTCAGACGTGTCCTCTGGCCGCGACCACCATCGCGCGAACCAGCCGAATTTGTGTGCACGTATCACGGTACGCCGAGTTCGGCGCACCTGTTTCCGGTCAGTCCTCGCGAGGGGCCTGCTCGGAGGCGGTGGCGGCCGCCTGCGCGGCGGCGCTGCCGGGCCGCTTCCGCGCCACCCAACCCTCGATATTCCGCTGCTGGCCGCGGGCGACGGCCAGCGAACCGGGCGGCACGTCCTTGGTGATCACCGAGCCGGCGGCGGTGTACGCGCCGTCCCCGACCGTGACGGGAGCCACAAACATGTTGTCCGAGCCGGTACGGCAGTGCGAACCGATCGTCGTGTGGTGCTTGCTCTCACCGTCGTAGTTCACGAACACGCTCGCGGCACCGATGTTCGAATACTCACCGATCGTCGCGTCCCCGACGTACGAGAGGTGCGGAACCTTCGACCCCTCGCCCACCCGGGCGTTCTTCATCTCGACGTACGTACCGGCCTTCGACCTCGGCCCCAGCAGCGTCCCCGGACGCAGGTACGCGTACGGGCCGACCGACGCGCCCTCGCCGACCTCCGCGCGGTCCGCCACCGTGTTGTCCACCCGGGCACCCCGGCCCACGCGCGTGTCCTTCAGGCGGCTGTTCGGGCCCACCTCGGCGTCCTCCGCCACGTGCGTCGCACCCGACAGCTCCGTGTTCGGGTGCACCACCGCGTCGCGCTCGAAGGTCACCGTCACGTCCAGGAACACCGACGCCGGGTCCACGACCGTCACGCCGGCCATCATCGCCCGCTCCAGCAGCCGGCCGTTCAACAGCCGCCGCGCCTCCGCGAGCTGCACGCGGTTGTTGATGCCCAGGATCTCCCGGTGGTCACCCGCCACCGACGCGCCCACCCGGTGCCCGGCCTCGCGCAGGATCCCCAGCACGTCGGTGAGGTACTCCTCGCCCTGGCTGTTGTCCGTGCGGACCTTCCCCAGCGCGTCCGCCAGCAGCTTCCCGTCGAACGCGAAGACACCGGAGTTGATCTCCCGGATCGCACGCTGCGCGTCCGACGCGTCCTTGTGCTCCACGATCGCCGTCACGGCGTCGGTCTCCGGGTCACGGATGATCCGCCCGTACCCCGTCGAGTCCGGCACCTCGGCGGTCAGCACGGTCACGGCGTTGCCGTCGGCGGCGTGCGTCCGCGCCAGCGCGGTCAGCGTCTCGCCCGACAGCAGCGGAGTGTCCCCGCACACCACCACGACGGTCCCGTCCAGCGCCCCGGCGCCCAGCTCCTCCAGCGCCATGCGCACGGCGTGACCGGTGCCGTTCTGCTCGTACTGGATCGCGGTGCGGGTGCCGGCGTAGAGCTCGTCGAGGTGTGCGGTCACCTGCTCGCGGGCGTGCCCGACGACCACGCAGAGGTGCGCGGGATCCAGCTCGCGCGCCGCCGAGACGACGTGACCCACGAGCGAGCGCCCGCAGATCTGGTGCAGGACCTTGGGGGTCTTCGACTTCATGCGGGTGCCCTCACCCGCTGCGAGGACGACGACGGCTGCCGGGCGGTTGGCGCTCACGGGAATGCCCTTCGGCTTCGGGTGGTGGACACCCGCAGGATACCGGGGGGTTCCGGAGCGGAAATGGGGGCGGGGGGCGGTAAGGGGGTGCGGGAACGAGAACGGGTCCTGACGGTGTGGGTCAGGACCCGAACCTGGGAAGTGCTCCCGGGGGAGGACTCGAACCCCCATGATCAGAACCAAAATCTGACGTCTTGCCCTTAGACGACCCGGGATAGCCGCTATGTCCGATTCCGTGATCCGGATGTGGACGCAGCCCCTACTATGCCGTACCAGGAGCCTTCGATGCGACGGTACAAGTCGGCGCTCTGTCGCACCTTGATGACCAGGCATCCGCGGTAACCGTCCCCGACGTTCTTCCGGGTTGTGCGCGGGTTGTGCCTCTTGAGCGTTGTCTTGCCGAACGCGCTGCGGTCGGCGCCGACGATCTCGGCCCAATGGCTCTCGGCGCCTGTCACGTCCGCCGTTTCGTGAATCATGACGCGGTAACCGATGCGTTCGCGTTCCACGCCGAGCAGTGCGAGCCATGCGAGAAACACGAGGATCACGCCGGGGTCGCTGTTCACGAACGTCACGATCTCGCGGCGGGCGTACGGCTTGTCCTTGGTGCCCTCCGCC
This sequence comes from Streptomyces ficellus, assembly GCF_009739905.1. Classification (NCBI taxonomy): domain Bacteria; kingdom Bacillati; phylum Actinomycetota; class Actinomycetes; order Kitasatosporales; family Streptomycetaceae; genus Streptomyces; species Streptomyces ficellus. The sequence continues at coordinate 4,356,139 of NZ_CP034279.1, forward strand.
CAGTACAGGGCCACGCCGGTGAGGAAGAGCTCGCGGTCCGTCATCCGGCCGATGGCGTCCTTGGCGGACTGCTTGGTGCGCCGGCGTTCCTCGTCCCGTCGCTGGAGCGTCACCTCCCATCCCCGCCTCGCGATGGCCGACGCCTCCTCGGGGGTGCGCTTGCGTTCCGGCTTCGGCAGGTCCCGCACCCACAGCGAGATCGAGCTCTTCGAGCAGCCCAGCTCGACCTGGATCTGGTCGTAGGTCAGGCCCTGGAGGCGCAGTTCGCGGGCCTTGGCGCGGAGCTCGTCCTTGGCGCGGGGGCGTTTGGTCCAGTCCGGCGGGGGTTCTCCCTTCACGAGGCGGTGGAGGATGTCGTTGTTGTGGATACCGAGGCGGTCGCGGATCTGGCGGAGGCTGAGGCCTTCGCGGCGGAGGGCGACCGCTTGGGTGCGCAGTTTCTCGAAGTCCGCGTACCTGCCAGTGGTGGTTGTCATGCGGACAGATTGGTCCGGAATGCGGACGTCCGGGTCGCATGCGTGAGCGGTTCACGTGTTCGAGGGATTCTTGTGCGTGTCGCCTGCGGATCGCGGCTCCGTGTGCCGTCGGGCTGGCCGGAAAAGGGGTGGCGGGCGCCCGTAGTCTGGGGGACATGACCACAACGGGGGCACACCAGGAGGCTGCGGGCGCGACCACCCGTGGCTGGTGGTGGTGGGGGCGGCGGCGCAGTGCCGTGCTCGATGTGACGCTGGGGAGCGTGTCGGCGCTGGAGTGCGCGGCGGAGGGGGTCGAGTTCGCGGACTACGCCTCGCTGCCGGTGCCGGTCGGGGTGGTGTTCGGGCTGCTGGCGGGCTCGGTGCTCGTCGTGCGGCGGCGGTGGCCGATCGCCGTGGTGCTCGTCTCGATCGCCATCACGCCCGCCGAGATGGGCTACCTGATGGCCATCGTCGGTCTCTACACGCTCGCGGCGTCCGAGGTGCCCCGGCGGATCATCGCCGCACTGGCGGGGATGTCGCTGGTGGCGGTGCTGATCGTCACGTACGTACGGGTGCAGCAGGACATCGCGTCGGCCGACTTCGATCCGGGGCCCTGGTACGTGCCGCTGATGGCGGTCTTCCTGTCGCTGGGCGTGAACGGTCCGCCCGTGTTCCTCGGGCTGTACATAGGGGCGCGGCGGCGGCTGATGGAGAGTCTGCGGGAGCGCGCGGACAGCCTGGAGCAGGAGCTGTCGTTGCTGGCCGACCGGGCGGAGCAGCGGGCGCAGATGGCGCGTACGGAGGAGCGGACGCGTATCGCGCGGGAGATGCACGACGTGGTGGCGCACCGGGTGAGCCTGATGGTGGTGCACGCGGCGGCGCTCCAGGCGGTGGCGGTGAAGGACCCGCAGAAGGCGGTGCGGAACGCGGCCCTGGTGGGCGACATGGGGCGGCAGGCGCTGACGGAGCTGCGGGAGATGCTCGGGGTGCTGCGCGCGGGTGACCGGGCGCCGGCCCGGGAGACGGTGCCGCTGGCGGCGGTGGGGCGGGCGGCCGCGGCGGTCGCCTCCGCGGCGGGGGCCGGGGAGGTCCCGGGGGTGGAGGACGGTCCGTGCCTGGACGCGGTGGCGGAGCTGGTGGAGCAGTCGCGGCAGGCGGGGATGGTGGTGGAGCTGCTGGTGATGGGGGAGGCGCGGTCGTACGGGCCGCGGGTGGAGTCGACGGCGTACCGGGTGGTGCAGGAGGGGCTGACGAACGTCCACAAGCACGCGGCGGGGGCGAAGGTGGTCGTGCGGTTGGCGCACCGGGGCGATGAGGTGGCGATGCAGGTCGAGAACGGGCCGTCGGACGGCAAGGCGGCGGACGCGGGGCTGCCGAGTGGGGGCAACGGCCTGGTGGGCATGCGGGAGCGGGTGACGGCGCTGGGCGGGGTGTTCGTGTCGGGTCCGACGGACGACGGTGGTTTCAAGGTGTCGGCGGTGCTGCCGGTCGAGGCCGCCTGACCGCCGGGGGCGGCGGGGTGACGGTGGTGACGGGCCGCCCGACCGGGTGGGGTCAGGGGGACGTGAGGCGGGCGGGCTGGGCGCCGGTGACCAGGAGCGCCAGCGCGTGGTCGATGTCGGGGCCCAGGTACCAGTCGCCGGCGTGGTCGATGCTGTAGACGCGCCCCTCGGCGTCGATGGCGAGGACGGCGCGGTTGTCGGCCTCCTCGCCGAGCGGGGCCATGTCGGTGTCGAGGGCGCGGCCGAGGTCGGCGAGGCTGCGGGCGTGGTGGAGGCCGGCCAGCGGGTTCAGGTGGACGGGCGCGGGGGCGATCTGGCGGCCGGGGCCGGGCGCGGTGATGCGCAGGCCGCCGAACTCGGCCCACGCCTCGACGGCGGCGGGGAAGACGCTGTGCCGGTGCCCGGCGGGCGAGAGGTGGGAGCGCAGGGCGTCGGCCCACTGTTCGGCCTGCTTGATGTCCCAGCGGCCGGGCTGCCAGCCCGCTTCCCTCAGGGCGGCGTCCACGGCGACGGGGAAGCGGGTGGTGTTGAGGTCGGGCATGTGCGTGCGGTCAGCCGTTCTGGGCGGTGGTGGGGTCGACGGGGCGTACGCCGAAGTGGGCGAGCAGGGCGGCGCAGGAGCGGCAGGGGGCGGCGTAGGTGCCGTGGAGGGGGTCGCCGTCCTCGCGGATGCGGCGTGCGGTGATCTTGGCGTTCTTGAGGGAGCGGCGGGCCTCGCCCTGGCTGAGGGGTTTGCGCTGGGCGCGCTTGGAGCGGCCCGTCTCGGTGGCGGCGAGGTGGCGGGACAGGAGGATCGCCTCGGGGCAGCGGCCGGTGAAGCGTTCGCGCTGTCCGCTGGTGAGGGTGTCGAGGAAGTCCTGTACGAGGGGGTGCAGCGCGGGCGGCCGGTCACCGCGGCCGGCGGTGCAGGTGAGGGTCTCGCCGCGTACGGAGAGTGCTGCTCCCACCGTGGGCAGGATGCCGTCCCTGCGGTGGCGGAGTATCGGGGTGAGGTTCTGGCCGGTGCTGCTCCAGCTCAGGCGTGGGTCGCCGCCCGTGGCGGACGTCGTGCCTGGTCGTGCTGTGTGCATGATGCGTGTCGTCCCCTCTGCAATCCCCCGAGTTGCGGGGGACAGCCTGCCAAATGGGTGAGCTGATGGGGAAGCGGGGGCGCTGAAACGTGTGATCGGTGTGTCGCGTGATCGTCTGTGGGTCACCTGTGTGTGACGGGTGGTCACCGTGACGGAGCGCGGGTTCCTCCTTCCGGCCCACCGCTTAGGCTGTGCGGACCAGCCAGCAGCAGCAGGGGGCATCCGCCATGACGACAGGTCGGCTCGGGCAGCACAGTGCCGCGCCACCGAACGCGGCCTACGCCGGGCAGGTCGTGCACTTCCCGGACCCGGTCCGCGCCGCCCGGTATCCCGCCGGGGTGCGGGTGGACGGGAACGGGCACCCGGTCTTCTCGCCGTACGCCCGCGCGGCCGCGGAGATCGCCGAGCCGCCGGAGGGCTTCGGCGTGGACGAGCTGCGGCTGACGGACTACGTGTCCGCGAACGCCGCGCTGGCCGCGTCGGGGCACGAGCTGTGGGACACCGTGCCCGCGGTGGCGACGCCGCACGGCTGGACGTGGCACCACGTGTCCGGCACGCGCCGCATGGAGCTGGTGCCGGTGGAGGTCAAGGCGCTGCTGCGGCACCACGGCGGGCTGACGACGACGGCGGTGGACCACGGCAAGCGCGGCACGCGACCGCTGCAGGAGACCCGCCCCGCGCACTTCGGGCTGCCGAAGGGCGCGCTGTCGGTGACCGAGGCGCAGCTCCAGGGCGTGGAGGAGGACCTGGGCTACCGGCTTCCCGGGGCGTACCGCTCGTTTTTGAAGGCGGCGGGCGGCTGCGCGCCGGTCGGCGCGGCCCTCGACGCGGAGCTGGGTCTGCTGGTCGACCAGCCGTTCTTCACGGTCCGGGACGAGGCGGCGGTCAACGACCTGGTGTACGTCAACAAGTGTCTGCGTGATCACCTCACCAAGGACTACCTGGGCGTGGGTTTCGTCCAGGGCGGTCTGCTGGCGGTGAAGGTGCGCGGTGGTGACGTCGGGTCGGTGTGGTTCTGCGCGTTCGACGACGCGCGGGACGAGGACGGTCTGTCGGTGGGGGACCGGGTGGAGCGCCTGCTGCTGCCGTGCGGGGCGGATTTCGACGAGTTCCTCCAGCGGCTGGCGGGCAATCCGCCGGAGCTGGAGACCGTGGCGAACCTGATGGTGGACGGTGGCTTCGCGCACGCCGTCCCGGTGGGGGAGTGAGCTTTCGATGGTGACCTTCGCGCAGGCGCAGGAGCGGGCGGAGGAGTGGGTCAACGGTGACCTGCCCGCGTACCAGCACCGGGAGGTGCGGGTGCGGGAGTTCGACCTGGGGTTCGTGGTGTGGGCGGAGGACCGCGAGAACGGTCCCACGTCCGACGGTGGCCGCCAGCGGCTGGTGATCGCCCGGGACAGCGGCGAGGCGACGCTGTGGCCGGGTCTGCCGGTCGGTGAGGTGATCCGCCGGTACGAGGAGGAGTACGGGGCGCCCGCGGGCGTGCCGGTGGAGGCTCCTTCCGGGCAGCCGGAGCGGATCGACCTCAACCAGACGTCGTTCCTGCTGACTCCGCCGGAGTGGCTGCAGGACGCGGCGGACAGGATGGGCATCCCGGACCGGCGCTCCGAGAGCGGTACGTCGGGCGGCACGTCGGGTGGTGGCACCTCGGGCGGGGCCGCCGCCGGTGGTGGCGGCGTACCGGAGGGGGACACCTCCGGTACGGGTGCGTCCGGTACGGGTGAGGCGCCGGGCACCCCGGCTCCCGCGGCGGCTCCCGCGGTCGTTCCCGACGCGGCTCCGGCCGGGTCCGGCGAGTGGCCCGCCCCGCCCGGGGACCACGAGCCCACCGCGCAGGACGGCGTCCCCGCCTCCGCGCCGTGGAGCGACGTCAACGCGCCCGGCGGTGACGACGCCTCCGTACCGCTGCCCGCGACCGTGTTCGCGCCGCCGCTGTCCGGGTCGGACGACGACGACACTCCGCCGCCCGCCGTGGGCGCCGACGCCCCGACCGCGCTCATGTCGGGGGGCAGCCGGCTGCCGCGCACCGCCATCGCGCCCGCGCTGGATCCGCAGGCGCTGGACCCGCAGCCCTCGGCGCCCGGCGACATCGCGGACGCCGCCACCAGCAAGGCCGCCGTGCCGCCGCGCGGTGCCCGGCCCTCGCGGGGGACGGGGCCGACGACCCCGCCGCCGCCCGGCGCGCCCGGCACCCCCGGTGCGCGTCCGCCCGCCTCGGGCCCGGGTGCGCCCGGCGCGCCCGCCGGGGGGTACGTACCGACGCAGCTCGTCTCGCAGCTGCCGCCCGACGCCACGCCCCCGCCGGGGCCGCCCGCACCGCCGCCGCCTCCGGGGGCCACGCCGCCTCCGGGTGGTGGGGTGCACCACGCGGCGACGATGCTGGCGCACCCGGGCCCCGGTGGTCCCGGTGCTCCGGGTACGCCGCCCCCGCCCGCGCCCCCGGCGCCTCCGGGTGCCACGCCGCCTCCGGGTGGCGGGGTGCACCACGCGGCGACGATGCTGGCGCACCCGGGCCCGGGCGGTCCCGGTGCTCCGGGTACGCCGCCCCCGCCGGGGCCTCCCGGCGCGCCCGGTGGATCCGGTGCCCCTGGTACGCCGCCGCCCCCCGGGCCGCCCGGCCCGCCCGGCGGCGGGGTGCACCACGCGGCGACGATGCTGGCCCAGCCGGGCCCGGGCGGCCCGCTGCCGCCCCCGGCTCCGGCCCCGCCGGCTCCTGCGGCGCCCGCGTACGGCTACCCGCAGCAGCCGCCGACCGGCATGCCGACCGTGGGCCCCGGCTACCAGGCCGTGCTGCGCTACCGCGCGCCCGACGGCTCCGAGGCGCAGCTGATCCGCCGCTCGGCGCCCGGTACGCCGCACCCCGAGTGGCAGATCCTGCACGAGCTGCGCGCCATGAACGTGCCGCCGCAGGCGGTGCTGGAGCTGCACACCGAGCTGGAGTCGTGCGAGCTGCCCGGCGGGTACTGCGCCCGCATGATCCGGGAGACGTGGCCGCAGGCGCGGATCACGTCGATCGCCCCGTACGGGCGCGATCACGCCAGCCGTCAGCAGGGCATGCAGCAACTGATCGTCCACCAGGGCGAGCTGCACCAGGTCGCCGACGGCCCGGCGCGGCCCGCCCCGCTGCGGGTGCCGCTGCCGCCGGTGCAGCCCGCGCCGCCGGTTCCGCCGGAGGGCATCGCCCAGGAGCTGGTGGGCGCGTTCGGGCCGCAGGGGATCTGCCGGTTCGACCAGCGGGCCGTGTCCCGGCAGGGCGTGCCCGAGCTGGTGGCGCGCACGCTGGTGTGGGCGGGCCTGCCGGCGGACTTCGGGCCGTTCTTCTGGGCGCAGCCCGCCCAGCCGGTGGTGCCGACGCTCGCCGAACTGGCCGCGCAGCGGCAGGTGCAGCCGGCGTCCGACGCGGGCTCGTACCTGGTGATCGGTTCCGACTTCGGCCGGGCGATCTGCGTGCAGTACGGCACGGCGCACATCGTGGCCGTGTCGGTCGAGGCGGGCCCCGACGGCCGCCCGGCCGCCCCGCAGTTCGTCAACAGCGGGCTGCCGGAGTTCACCCGGTGCCTGGGGCTGCTGGGCCGGATGTGGCGACTGCGGTTCGGGCTGACGCCGGAGCAGGCGGGCCGCTGGACGGTCGACTTCCAGGCGCAGCTGGCGATGCTGGACCCGGCGGCGCTGTCCTCGCCGGAGAGCTGGTGGTCGGTGCTGCTGGAGCAGATGTGGGACGGACTGCTGTAGCCGCCGCGACGGCCGCGTCGGCCGCTGTTATTGGCGCATAGGCGCCCCTTTCCCTCGGTGCGGGTTGTTGCATCCTGTACCGGGAAGGGGGCGTCAGTCATGAGCGGGTTCGCTGTGGTGTGGGGCCGGGGCTACCGGGCCGAGCAGGTCGACCGGGCCGTCGAGGGGCTGGAGGCCGAACGGGTCGCCGCGCGCCGGCGGGCGGACGAACTGGCCGTACGGCTGGAGGAGCTGACGACGGAGGCGGCGCGGCTGCGGGAGCTCGTGGCACGGTTGCCGCCGCAGCGGTACGAGACGCTGGGCCGGCGCGCCCAGGAGATCCTCGCGCTCGCCGAGGAGGAGGCCGAGGCGCTGCGGGCGGACGCGCTGGAGGAGGCGCGGCGCCTCGCGGACGGCGCGGAGACGGCGGCCCGGTCGGTGCGCGACGCGGCACGCGAGGCCGCCCGGGCGGTACGGGACGCGGCCGAGGCGCGGGCCGGGGAGGCCCTGGCGGCCGCGCGCGAGGGGGCCGGGCAGGCGCGGGCCCGGGCGCTCGCGGAGGCCGAGGAGCGGCGCGGCGAGGGGCTGGCCGCGCTGCGGGAGGCGCGGGAGCGCGCGGAGCGGCTGCTGGCCGAGCAGGACGCCCGGCACACGGAACGGGCGGAGGCGGCGGAGCGCGAGGCGGCCGGGCGGGAGGCGGACCGCGCGGCCCGGCAGGGCGCGCTGCTCGCGGCGGCCGGGGAGCGGCTCGCGGAGGCGGAGCGGGCCCTGGCGGAGACGGCCGAGCGGGCGCGGCACGACCAGGAGGAGGCCGACGCGCGCGCGGCGGAGGTGCTGGCGGGGGCGCGGCTGCGGGCGGAGCGGGTCGAGCGGGAGACGGAGCGCCTGCTGCGGGAGCACGAGACGGCCCGCGACGAGGTTCGGGCGCACATGGCCCATGTCCGCAGCAGCCTCGCCGCGCTGACGGGCCGTTCGGGCACGCCCTAGGTGTACTGGCCCGCAGCGTTGGTGACGGGGCGCGTGCCGGGCGTTCCCGGCCGGGCGGGACTTCCGCGACGCGCCTCAGGGGCCCGGGGCTCAGGCGGTGGGTCCGTCGTCGTCCGTGGTGAGGACGGGGAAGCGGCGCGGGGCGAGCGTCAGGAGGGCCAGGAGCGCGAGGGCTCCGGCCGCGGCGGCGCCGATGTGGACGTACTCCACCGCGGCGTCCACCGCCCTGGGGGTGAGCGCGGTGGGATCGTCGAGACCGCCCTCGGTGAGGCGGGTGGCGAGGACCGCGTTGGCGACGGCGCCGAACAGGGCCGCGCCCACGCTCTGGCCGACCTGCCGGCAGAAGAGGACGGACGCGGTGGTCGTGCCGCGTTCGGCCCAGGGGACGGTGGACTGGACGCCCACGATGAGCGGCAGCTGGAAGAGGCCGAGCGCGCCGCCCAGGAGCAGCATGAGGAGCGCCGGCTGCCACGGCTCGCCCGGGTAGGGCAGGAGCGGGAAGGCCAGGAGGACCAGGACGGCGAGGGACATGCCGGTGACGGCGGTGAGGCGGAACCCTATGCGGGCGTACACGCGGTTGGAGAACGCCGCGCTGATCGGCCAGGACAGGGTCATCGCCGACAGGACGAAACCGGCGGCCACGGGGCCGAGCCCGAGGACGGACTGGGCGTAGGTGGGGAGGAAGACCGTCGGGGCGACCATCAGCAGGCCCAGCGCGCCGAGGGAGAGGTTGACGGCCGCTATGGTGCGGCGGCGCCAGACCCAGCCGGGGATGATCGGCTCGGCGGCGCGGCGCTCGATCCGGACGGTGACGGCCGTCAGCACCGCCGCGCCCGCGAACAGCGCGAGGGACGGCGGGGAGAGCCACGGCCAGGCCACGCCGCCCTGGACGAGCGCGGTCAGCAGCAACGCACCGGTGGTGAAGACCGCGAGCGCGCCCGGCCAGTCGACGCGGGCCTTCGCCCGGGCCCGGGCCGGTTCGGTGAGGTGGCGCACGACCAGCCAGAGCGCGACGGCCCCGACGGGCAGGTTGACCAGGAAGATCCAGCGCCAGTCCGCGTATCCGGCGAGCAGTCCGCCGAGGGCCGGGCCGGCGACGGAGGACGTCGCCCACACCGTGGAGAGCCGGGCCTGGATCCTGGGGCGCTCCTTCAGCGGGTACAGGTCGGCGGCCAGGGTCTGCACGGTGCCCTGCAACGCGCCGCCACCGAGCCCCTGGACGACCCGGAAGGCGATGAGGGACGTCATGCTCCACGCGGCGGCGCACAGCAGCGAACCGACGAGGAACAGGACGATGCCCGCGACCAGGACGGGCTTGCGGCCGAAGGTGTCGGACAGCTTCCCGTACACCGGCAGGGTGACCGTGACGGCGAGGAGGTAGCCGGCGAACAGCCACGAGAAGACGGAGAGCCCGCCGAGGTCGCCGACGATCTGCGGGACGGCGGTGGAGACGACGGTGCCGTCGAGGGCGGCGAGCGCCATGGCCAGCATCAGGGCCGCGACGACCGCTCCCCGGCGGGCGGGCGGCGCGGAGGCCCGGGCGGGGTCCGGCCGGCGGGGGGCGCCGTCGTCGGCACCGTCCTCGGCGCGGTCTGCTCGCCCGGCGGTACCGCTCACGTTCCCCCCAGCCCGTCCGACGCACATACGTGTAGCGAGCAGCATTCCACGCGGGGCGGGAGGCGTCACGGGGTGTGCCACCCCGTGGACACCCGGCGGCGCGGCCGGGGCGTCAGGTCCGGCGCTCCAGCAGCAGGAAGCCGCCCGCCTCGCCGGACACGCGGTAGCGGGCGTCCGGGTGGAGCTGCCGGGCGTAGGTGTACGGGTCGCGCACCCAGCCGGAGGCGTTGTCGAGGGCGATCCAGTCGGGCGTCACGTCCCGGGTGCCGCCCACCCACATGACCCGGCACCGCCCGGCCAGGCGGCTGATCGGCCCCACGTTCGCCTCGACGGTCGCGCCGTCCGGGACGCGGGCGAGGAGCTCCTCCGCCGCCACGGCGCGCGGCGGCTTGCGGTAGGTGGCCGACTCGGTGAGCGCCGCCAGGGGCAGCGACGGGGTGAGGGCGAGGGCGGCCGCGGCGGCGCAGGCGGGGAGCCGGTCGGCGCAGGTGCGCAGCCAGGGGCGAGGGCTGCGGCGCGAGACGTCGGCGGCGTCGGCGAGGGCGAGGATCAGCACCGGCATCAGGACGGCGCTGTAGTGCCAGTCGGTGGACCAGTAGTGGTCGTCGCCGGACAGGAACCGCCAGCCGAGGGTGGGTGCGCCGGCCAGCAGCAGGGGGGAGCGCAGGGCGAGCAGCCCGGTGGTGGGGAGCAGCAGCCACAGAAGGGTGCGCAGCTTGGTGTCGGCCCCGGCGAGCGGCGAGGGGCCGCCGTCGACCTTGGTCCAGTAGTCGTAGCCGCCCGAGGTGTTGAACGCCGGGATGACGGTGGTGAGGGTGAGCAGCGTCGCGGCCGCGCCGAGCACGGCGACCCCGAGCGCGTACACCGCCGCCCGCGGGGACTCCCGGTACGCCCGCCACGCCACCACCAGGGCGATCGCGGCGAGGGTGACGCCCAGGTCCTCCTTGACCAGGACGAGCGGGGGCGCCCACAGGAGGGCGGCGCGCCATCGCCGCCCCAGGAGCGCTTCGAGGGAGAAGGCGATCAGCGGGACGGCGAAGCAGATCTCGTGGAAGTCGAAGTCGACCGCCTGCTGGATGCCCCAGGACAGCCCGTACGCGACGCCGAGGGCGAGACCGGAGCCCCGGCCCAGCAGGCGGGTGGCGGCGCGGGTGACCGGGATCGCGGCGAGCGCGAACAGCGCGGCCTGCGCGACGAGCAGGGTGACCGGCGTGGGGAAGAGCCGGTAGGCGGGGGCCAGCAGGGCGGTGACGGGGCTGAAGTGGTCGCCCAGGATGTTGGCGCCCGGCCCCTTGAGGTCGGCGACCGGCGCCTGGAGGTGGGCGTAGCCCCGGACGGCCTGCTCGAAGATGCCCAGGTCCCAGGAGCGGGTCTCCATGCGGTGGTGGCGCAGGACGGAGAGGGTCGCGTACGCGGCGAACAGCGCGAGTGCGAGGAGGTGCGGCGCGCGGTCCGTCCGGGTCCGCCGGGGGGTGCCCGGAGGGGACGGACGGCGCGCGCCGGGTATTCGGACCGGCTCGTCGGCGGTGTCCGGTGGGGCGAGGACGGCTCCACGCATGAGGGGGGGCTCCTTAAGGGGCTTACGGGGTGCCGGGCGCTCCGGTCCCGGGCGTGGTGGGTGTGGCGGGGGTGGTGGGCGGCGCCGGGAAGGTCGACGCCGGAGAGGTGGAGGAGGACGGTGACGGGGGCGGGGGCGGGGGCGGGGACGGTGTGGGGGAGGGCGACAGGGACGGGGCCGGGCCCGTGGGCGACGGGGCCGCCGGCGGGGCCGGCGCGTCCGGCCGCAGCCCCAGCGCGGCGAGCGCGCCCGTCGTGGCCAGGACGCACACGGCGACGCCGGCCGCCGAGGCCGCCACGGTACGCCGCCGGCGGCGCGCGCCCCGCACGACCACCCGCGCGGCGGGCTCCGGCACGGCCGCCCGCGCCCCGGCCGCGGCGGCACCCTTGAGCGCCGCGGCGAGGGCCTCGTCGACCCGGTCGCGCGCCCCCGGGGCGGGCGTCCCGTGGGTGCCCCCGGCACCGCCGGGTGCCCCGGCGGCGTTGTCGTCACGCGGATCGGTCACCGTGCTGCTCCTCGGCTTCCTCGGTGGCGGAGAGGTGGGGTGCGAGGGCGTGCCTGGCCCGCGACAGGTGGGTCTTGACGGTGCCGGCCGAGATGCCGGTCTCGTCGGCGACCTGCTGCACGCTCAGGTCGCAGACGTAGTGCAGGACGGCGACCCGGCGCTGCCGGTCGGGCAACCGGCGCAGCGCCGTGACCAGGGCGACCGTGCCCGGTCCTGGCGCGGGCACCGCCGAGGCGAGGCCGTCGCCGTGCCGCCGCCACGCCTCGGCGGACCGCTTCCGGCGGCGCCACCGGCTGACGGCGAGCCTCCCCCTGGGCCTTCGGCCCGGGGGGACCCCCAGCCACGGTACGCACCCACGCCTCCGGCCCGGCGTCCCGGGACAGCCGCGAGCGGCGCCCCCAGGCCCGTACGAACGCCTCCTGGACCACGTCCTGGGCCTCGTGGAGGTCGCCCGTCATCAGGTACAGCTGGCCGACGAGCCGCGTGGCGGAGTGGGCGTACAGCTCCTGGAACTCCTCTTCGGTCAATGCGGCTCCCGGCACGGGTCGGACATGTCTCATGGCGTATACGTCCGGGGGGACGGTCCCGGTTGACATGCGGCCGCACGAATTTCCGGACGCACGCCCCGTACGGACGTCCCCGGGCCCGGGAAGGGTTTCGGGGGCGGGTGTCGGAGCGACGTCGTACGCTGGGAAACCCCCGGCCCGTGAGACGTGTCGGGCCCTTCGCGTTGCCCCACACCCCGGATGGAAGCCTTCATGAGCTTGCACGGTCTGCTCGACGCCGTCGTCAAGGACCCCGCCCTCGCCGAAGCGGTCGGCGCCGCCGCAGACGGCCACCGGGCCCACGTCGACCTGGTCGGCCCGCCCGCGGCGCGTCCCTTCGCGCTCGCCGCGCTGGCCCGGGACGCGGGCCGGCCGGTGCTCGCGGTGACGGCGACGGGCCGGGAGGCGGAGGACCTGGCGGCCGCGCTGCGCAGCCTGCTGGACCCGGACACCGTGGTGGAGTACCCGTCGTGGGAGACGCTGCCGCACGAGCGCCTCTCGCCCCGCTCGGACACCGTGGGCCGCCGCCTGGCCGTGCTGCGCCGGCTCGTCCACCCGTCGCCGGACGACCCGGCGGCCGGCCCCGTGTCGGTCGTCGTCGCACCCGTGCGCTCCGTGCTCCAGCCGCAGGTCAAGGGCCTGGGCGAGCTGGAGTCCGTGGCGCTGCGCACCGGGCAGCAGGCCGACCTGAACGAGGTGGTGGAGGGCCTCGCGGCGGCGGCGTACGCGCGCGTGGAGCTGGTCGAGAAGCGCGGCGAGTTCGCGGTGCGCGGCGGCATCCTGGACGTGTTCCCGCCGACGGAGGAGCACCCGCTGCGCGTCGAGTTCTGGGGCGACGACGTCGAGGAGATCCGGTACTTCAAGGTCGCCGACCAGCGGTCCCTGGAGATCGCCGAACACGGCCTGTGGGCCCCGCCGTGCCGCGAGCTGCTGCTGACGGCCTCCGTCCGGGAGCGGGCGGCGGCGCTGGCCGAGGCCCACCCGGAGCTGGGGGAACTGCTCGGCAAGATCGCCGAGGGGATCGCCGTGGAGGGCATGGAGTCCCTCGCGCCCGTCCTGGTGGACGAGATGGAGCTGCTGCTCGACGTGCTGCCCAAGGGCGCCATGGCGGTGGTGTGCGACCCGGAGCGGGTGCGGACCAGGGCCGCCGACCTGGTGGCCACCTCCCAGGAGTTCCTGCACGCCTCGTGGGCGGCGACCGCGGGCGGCGGTCAGGCGCCGATCGACGTCGGCGCGGCGTCGCTGTGGGGCATCGCGGACGTCCGGGACCGGGCGCGCGAGCTGGGCATGATGTGGTGGTCGGTGTCGCCGTTCGCGGCGGACGACGAGCTGGACGATGACACGCTCAAGCTGGGCATGCACGCCCCGGAGTCGTACCGCGGCGACACCGCCCGGGCGCTCGCCGACACCAAGGGCTGGCTGGCGGACGGCTGGCGCACGGTGTTCGTCACCGAGGCGCACGGCCCCGCGGCCCGTACGGTCGAGGTGCTGGGCGGCGAGGGCATCGCGGCCCGCCTCGACAAGGACCTGAAGGACATCGAGCCGTCCCTGGTGCACGTGGCGTGCGGTGCGGTCGAGTACGGCTTCGTCGACCCGGCGCTGCGGCTGGCGGTCCTCACCGAGACCGACCTGACCGGCCAGAAGGCGGCCGGCAAGGACGGCCAGCGGATGCCCACGCGGCGCCGCAAGACGATCGACCCGCTGACCCTGGAGACCGGCGATTACATCGTCCACGAGCAGCACGGCGTGGGCCGCTACATCGAGATGGTGCAGCGCACCGTCCAGGGCGCCACCCGCGAGTACCTCCTCGTCGAGTACGCGCCCGCCAAGCGCGGCCAGCCCGGTGACCGCCTCTACATCCCGACCGACCAGCTGGAGCAGGTCACCAAGTACGTCGGTGGCGAGGCGCCGACGCTCCACCGGCTCGGCGGCGCCGACTGGACCAAGACCAAGGCGCGGGCGAAGAAGGCGGTCAAGGAGATCGCCGCCGACCTGATCAAGCTGTACAGCGCCCGGATGGCCGCCCCCGGCCACGCCTTCGGCGCGGACACCCCGTGGCAGCGGGAGCTGGAGGACGCCTTCCCTTACGCGGAGACGCCCGACCAGCTGTCCACCATCGCCGAGGTGAAGGAGGACATGGAGAAGACGGTCCCCATGGACCGCCTCATCTGCGGCGACGTCGGCTACGGCAAGACGGAGATCGCGGTGCGGGCCGCGTTCAAGGCGGTGCAGGACGGCAAGCAGGTCGCGGTCCTGGTGCCCACCACGCTGCTCGTGCAGCAGCACTTCGGCACGTTCTCCGAGCGGTACTCCCAGTTCCCGGTCGTCGTGCGGGCCCTGTCCCGGTTCCAGACCGACGCGGAGGCCAAGGCCACGCTGGAAGGGCTGAAGGACGGCGCGGTCGACATCGTCATCGGCACGCACCGGCTGTTCTCCTCGGAGACGAAGTTCAAGGACCTGGGCCTGGTCATCGTCGACGAGGAGCAGCGCTTCGGCGTCGAGCACAAGGAGCAGCTGAAGAAGCTGCGCGCCAACGTCGACGTGCTCACCATGTCCGCCACCCCCATCCCCCGGACGCTGGAGATGGCGGTGACCGGCATCCGCGAGATGTCGACCATCACCACCCCGCCGGAGGAGCGGCACCCGGTCCTCACCTTCGTCGGCCCGTACGAGGAGAAGCAGATCGGCGCGGCGATCCGCCGCGAGCTGCTGCGCGAGGGCCAGGTCTTCTACATCCACAACCGGGTCGAGTCCATCGACCGGGCGGCGGCCCGCCTCCGCGAGATCGTGCCCGAGGCGCGCATCGCGACCGCGCACGGCCAGATGTCGGAGTCGGCCCTGGAACAGGTGGTCGTGGACTTCTGGGAGAAGAAGTTCGACGTGCTGGTCTCCACGACGATCGTCGAGTCCGGCATCGACATCTCCAACGCCAACACCCTGATCGTGGAGCGCGGCGACAACTTCGGCCTCTCGCAGCTGCACCAGCTGCGCGGCCGGGTGGGCCGCGGCCGCGAGCGGGGCTACGCGTACTTCCTCTACCCGCCGGAGAAGCCGCTGACGGAGACCGCGCACGAGCGGCTCGCGACGATCGCCCAGCACACCGAGATGGGCGCCGGCATGTACGTGGCGATGAAGGACCTGGAGATCCGCGGCGCGGGCAACCTGCTCGGCGGCGAGCAGTCCGGCCACATCGCGGGCGTCGGTTTCGACCTGTACGTCCGCATGGTGGGCGAGGCGGTGGCGGACTACCGGGCCTCCCTGGAGGGCGGCGTCGAGGAGGAGCCGCCGCTGGAGGTCAAGATCGAGCTGCCGGTCGACGCGCACGTCCCGCACGACTACGCGCCCGGCGAGCGGCTCCGGCTCCAGGCGTACCGGGCGATCGCCTCCGCGAACACGGAGGAGGACATCGCGGCGGTCCGCGAGGAGCTCACCGACCGTTACGGCAAGCTCCCCGAACCGGTGGAGAACCTGCTGCTGGTCGCCGGCCTGCGGATGCTGGCCCGCGCGTGCGGCGTCGGCGAGATCGTCCTCCAGGGGCCGAACGTCCGCTTCGCCCCGGTGGACCTGCGCGAGTCGCAGGAGCTGCGCCTCAAGCGCCTCTACCCCCGCACGGTCATCAAGGCGCCCACGCACCAGATCCTGGTGCCGCGCCCCACCACGGGCAAGATCGGCGGCAAGCCGGTGGTGGGCCGCGAACTGCTGGCGTGGACGGGCGAGTTCCTCACGACGATCCTGGGTTCGTAGACCGGGGGCGGGCGCCGGGGCGTAGGGCCTGCGACGGTCCCGGGGCGCGGGCCTACGATGCGGGGATGCGCCGTACGCTCCGGGCCGCCGCCCTCGCCCTGTCCCTCGCCGCGCCCCTGGCCGCCGGGTGCGGCGTGCTGGACGACGCCTCCCCGGCGCACGGCCCGTCGTCCGGCACGCGCGCGGCCGGGCCGCTCGACAACCCCGACGGTACGAAGCCGGGACTCGCGCCCCTCACGACCGACGCCGACCGGGCGGCGGCGCGGCGGCTCGTCGAGGCGCTCCCCGTCAAAGGCCGCGGGGCCAGGACCGGTTACGACCGGGACGAGTTCGGTTACGCCTGGATGGACACCGCCGACGGCGTGCCGCTGGCGCGCAACGGCTGCGACACCCGCAACGACCTCCTGCGCCGCGACGGGCAGGACGTGCGCTTCCGGTCCGGTTCCGACTGCGTGGTGGTGGCGATGACGCTGCACGACCCTTACACCGGCAAGGACATCGCCTGGAAGAAGGCGGAGGCGGCGGACGTGCAGGTGGATCACGTCGTACCGCTGTCGTACAGCTGGCAGATGGGCGCCTCGCGCTGGCCGGAGCGCACCCGCGAACAGCTGGCGAACGATCCGCTGAACCTGCTGCCGGTCGACGGCGCGACGAACGGCCGGAAGGGCGATTCGGGCCCGGCGTCCTGGCTGCCGCCGCACAAGGCCGTCCGGTGCGCGTACGCGGTGCGGTTCGCGCAGGTGGCGAAGAAGTACCGGCTGGCCGTGACGGCGGCGGACCGGCGCACGATGCTGGCGCAGTGCGGCGGCTGAACCGTGCGGCGGATGAGCCGGTGCGGGCGATAAACCCGTTGGGCGCGGCGCGCCGGGCTGTTTAGCCTGCCCGGATGGAACTGCACATAACGACGCTCGCCGAGCGGCCCGAACTCCAGGGCACCCTCTGGGACATGCTCGACCTGTGGCCGGAGTTCATGCGCCACGACCCCATCGGCTGGGCCAACATCGGCCGGATCGTCACCGAGCTGCCGGAGTACGTGCTCGTCGCCACCGACGCCGAGGGGGCGGTCGTGGCACGCGGGTTCAGCGTTCCGTTCCAGCTGCGGGCGCAGGGGCGCGGTGACCTGCCCGCGACCGGCTGGGACCAGGTGCTGTTGTGGGCGTTCTCGGACCGGCGGCACGGGCGCATCCCCGACACGGTGAGCGCGATCGAGATCGCCGTCGACACCCGTGTCCAGGGCAAGGGCGTGTCGGCGCGGATGCTGGCCGCCATGCGGGACAACGCGGCGCGGATGGGCTTCCGCGAGGTCGTCGCACCGGTCCGCCCCAGCGGCAAGCACCTGGAGGCCGGGACGCCGATGCACGAGTACGCGTTCCGTACGCGGCCGGAGGACGGGCTGCCGCACGACCCCTGGCTGCGGGTCCACGTCCGCGCGGGCGGGGTCGTGGAGGCGGTGGCGCCCGCCTCGATGACGATCGCGCACTCGGTGGAGCGCTGGCGGGAGTGGACCGGGCTGCCGTTCGACACGGACGGCCCGGTGGAGGTGGAGGGCGCGCTGGCGCCGGTGCGGTGCGAGGCGTCGAGCGGGTACGCCGTGTACGTCGAGCCCAACGTGTGGGTGCGCCACCGGCTTTGAGCTCCGCCGTGTGCGGTGCGCACACGGCGGAGCCGGACGGGCCGTCCCCTCCGACGGCCCGTCCGGCTCCTCGCGTTCCCCCCGTCGGTCCCTCTACTCCGCGCCCAGCGCGTCCAGGTCCACGATGTCCTTCTCGGCCGGCTTCTTGGCCGGAACGGGCTTGCCGTAGTCGAGGAACGACATCGTGCCCGGCTCGTCGCCGCCCTTCACGTCGACCTTCAGCAGGTACGGCTCACCCTCGGTGGCGACGTAGATCTTGTACGTCGTGGCGCCGTCCTTCTCGGTGAGGGTCAGGGCCTTCTTGCCGTTGACGGTGGTCTCCTCGCCGCGCTCGGCGGCGTTGCGGCCGGTCTCGAACTCGGACAGCAGCGTGTTGAGTTCGCACATCCCCAGGCTGTCCTTGGCCTCCGGGTCGTCGATGTCCGTCTTCACCCAGCGGCCCTTGAGCATGGTGAGCACGGCCTCCGTCTCCTCGGGCGAGGAGCCCTCGTTCTGGTCGCGCAGGAACGCCTCGTCGAAGCGCAGGTAGGCGAGCCCCCCGGTGCGGAGGATCTCCATGGTGCCGGTGGCGCCCAGGGTGACGGTGCCGGCGCACTGCCCCTTGGTGTCCAGGGCCAGGAACGTCTTCGTCCGGCCGTCCTCCGTCGTGAGGTCGGCGTCGAGTGTGAGGGAGGTGGCCGACTTGGTCGCCTTGATGGCCTTATTGGCTATCTGCTGGCCCGAGAGGCCCGGGAAGGGGCCCTTCTCCTCCGCCTTGGCGCCCGCCGTGCCGGTGGGGCCGCAGGCGCTCAGGCCGAGGGCGGCGGACGTGCACAGGGCGGCCACGAGGGAGACCTTCAGGGCGCGACGGGTGGTGGCAGACATGGGGTGACGACTCCGGGGGTGAAGGGTGAAGGGGTGATGGGGTGAAGAGGTGAAAGGGGGTGGGGAGGGGGAGGGGCGCGACACGACCTAGAGCGTGAGCTCCCACTGCGTGGGGTTGTAGTCGAAGCCGGGGGTGACCTCGACGGTCAGGGTCTTGGCGTCGGCGGGGGCGTCGAAGGCGTACTTCACGGTGGCCTTCTTGCCGGGCAGGACGGTGCCGGTGAAGCCCTTGCCGTACGTGTCGCCGTCGAAGATCTCCTCGGCGGTCGCGCCCTCCGCGCCGGCCCGGGCGCTGACGGCGAGGGAGTCACTGGCGAACGCCTTCTTGCCGCCGTTCTCGACGACGATCGAGACCTCGTAGACCTTGTTGCCCTCGGTGTGGCCGATGGCGTACTCGCCGGCCTCGACGGGCTTCGGTGCGGACACGCTCACCTGGAGGTCGTCGTCGTAGACGGAGGCGTCGCCGGCGGCCAGCGGCTTGCCGTCGGGCGTCTCCTCCGCCGCGGGGGCGCCGCTCTCGGCGGTGGACGGGTCCTTCGGCGCCGTGCTGGCACTGTCCAGCGCCTTGTCGACCTCCTCGACGACGTCGCTCGCGGCCTTGAACACGATCACCGCGCCGACGACCGAGAGGATCATCGCGACCAGGCCGAGCACCGCGCCGGCCGTGGCCACGCCCTTGTTGGCGGCCTCGCCCCTCTTCGCCCGGCCCCGGCCGGAGAGGCCCAGGATCAGGGCCAGGACGCCGAGCACGCCGGCCACCCAGAACAGCAGGGGGATCACACCGGCCAGGGCGCCGATGACACCGAGCACGAGCGCCGCCGTACCGAGTCCGTTGCGGACCGGCTGCGGCTGTGGTGCCGGCGCGCCGCCGTAGGGGCCCGGGTAGGGCTGGTGGCTGCCGTGCTGGTTCTGGGGCTGCTGCGTGAAGTCGGACATGGGTCCCCCTCGGACCGTGCATGGGTGGGTTCGGGGCTTCACAGCTGCCCCGTGCGGCGACGGGTCAATAAGACCAGAGGCTGTGAACCGAGTCAACACGGTTCACAAAGTTGAGATCGGCTCACACTGTGAAGGGGTTCGTCCTGTGCTCGGTTGTAGGATCGGCGCCACAGCAGCAGAGGGAAGGGAGTCGGCCGGTGCCGGACAACGCAGCAGAGGTGACCGCGGCCGGGATCGCCCGGCTCGCCGGAGTGGGGCGTGCCGCGGTCAGCAACTGGCGGCGCAGGCACGCCGACTTCCCCAAGCCCGTCGGGGGCACCGAGACCAGTCCGTCCTTCGCCCTCGCCGACGTCGAGCGGTGGCTGCGCGCCCAGGGCAAGCTCGCCGAGGTTCCGCTGCGCGAACGCGTCTGGCAGCACGTCGCCGGACACCCCGCCGGAGCCGTCACCGCCCTCCTCCACGCGGGCTGCGCCCTCCTCCTCGTACGGGACCGGCCCAGCGGCTGGCTGGAGCTGAGCGCGGTCTCCGACGAGCGCCTGGCCGAACTGCTGCCCGCCGCGCTGGACGAGGTCCTGACGCTGCGCCTCGGCACCGACCGGACCGTCCCCACCCCCCGCCCGGCCGAACTCGCCCCCTCCGTCCCCCTGCTGCGGTCCGCCACCGAGCTCGCCGCCGGGGCGGGCGCCCGCCAGGCCTTCGAGTTCCTCCTCGGCCGCCACCTGGACGCCAACCCCCGCCAGTACACGCTGACCCCGCCCGGCCCCGCCTCCCTCATGGCCGAACTCGCCGCGCCCGCCGCCACCGTCCCCGCCGCCACCGTCCTCGACCCCGCGTGCGGGACCGGCGCCCTGCTGCGCGCCGTCCCCGGCCCGGCCGCCCTGTACGCCCAGGAGACCGACCGCGACCTGGCCGCGCTCACCGCCCTGCGGCTGGCCCTCCAGTCCGGCGCCGAGGTGCGCGCCCGGGCCGGCGACGCGCTGCGCGCCGACGCGTTCGGGCAGCTGGCCGCCGACGCGGTGCTC
This sequence comes from Streptomyces ficellus, assembly GCF_009739905.1. Lineage (NCBI taxonomy): Bacteria > Bacillati > Actinomycetota > Actinomycetes > Kitasatosporales > Streptomycetaceae > Streptomyces > Streptomyces ficellus. The sequence continues at coordinate 4,376,288 of NZ_CP034279.1, forward strand.
TGCCACCCGCCCTTCAACGAACGCAACTGGGGCCACGAGGAGCTGGCCTACGACCCGCGCTGGGAGTACGGCTTCCCCGCCCGCACCGAGTCCGAACTGGCCTGGGTCCAGCACGCCCTGGCCAGGCTGCGCCCCGGGGGCACCGCCGTCCTGCTGATGCCGCCCGCGGCCGCCTCCCGCCGCTCCGGCCGCCGCATCCGGGCCGACCTGCTGCGCCGCGGCGCGCTGCGGGCGGTCGTCGCCCTCCCGGCGGGGGCGGCGCCCCCGTACGGCGTCCCGCTCCACCTGTGGGTGCTGCGCAAGCCCGTCGCGGGCGCCCCCGCCTCACCGGAACTGCTGCTCGTCGACACCTCCGAGCACACCGACGCGGGCCGCGACAAGCTCGACTGGCCGGCCGTCCACACCGCCGTGCTCGACGCGTGGACGCCCTTCGACAAACACGGCACGGTCACCGAACGGCCCGGCGCCCACCGGTCCGTCCCCGTCATCGAACTCCTCGACGACGACGTCGACCTCGCCCCCGCCCGCCACCTGCCGCCCCCGGCCGCCGCCGGCGGAGCCGAGGAACTGGCCGGAGTGCGCGACCGGCTGACCGCCGTACTGCGCCGCACCGGCGAGCTCACCCCGCCGCCCGCCCGCACCTCCCCGCACCCCGGACCCGCCCGCCTGCCCGGCGTCACGGTCGGCGAACTCGCCCGCACCGGCGCCCTGGAGCTGCTCACGGGCTCCGGCACCGCCACCGGCCCGGTCGCCGTCCTCACCGAACAGGACGTCCTGGCCGGCCGGCCCCCCTCCGGCACCCTCCCCGAGGGCGGCGGCGACGAGCCGGTGCTCGTCCGCGCCGGTGACGTCGTCGTACCGGTCCTCGGCGGCGGCTCGATCGCCCGGGTCGCCGACGCCGCCACCGAGGGCGCCGCCCTGGGCCGCAACCTCCAGCTGCTGCGCCCCGACCCGGCCGCCCTCGACCCCTGGTTCCTGGCCGGCTTCCTGCGCGGCACCGCCAACAACCGCCAGGCCAGCAGCTACGCGTCCACCGCGACCCGCCTGGACGTCCGGCGCCTCCAGCTGCCCCGCCTCCCGCTCGCCGAACAGCAGCGCTACGGCGAGCGGTTCCGGGCGCTCGCCGAGTTCGAGGAGGCGCTGCGCCTCGCGGGGCGGCTGGGCGAGCGGCTGGTGCGGGGCATGTACGACGGGCTGACGGACGGCACGGTCGAGGCCTGACGGAACGGCCCGCCGACGGCCCGGGCGGCGCCGCGTGATCAGTTCGACAACGGTTCCGTACAACCCCGGCGCCGCTGTCGGTGTCGATGTATACGCTCGTCCTCTCGTCCGACTCGCCGGGTCGGCACACGTCATCCAGGAGCAGTAATGCACGGCCACGGCCACGCACCGCCCCAGCCAGGGCGTACCGCCGACGGCACGCTGGTCGTCCTGCGCACGCTCTTCGTGGCCCTCACCGTGCTGAGCTGCGGCTTCCTCGCCTGGACGCCGCTGCTGCGGCTCGCCGTCGTCACCCGCAGGGCCCTCGACTGGATCCTGTTCTGCGTCGTGACGCTGTCCGCCATCGGCATGTTCGCCTTCCTGGTGGCGGCCACCCCGACCGACGAGAACCAGGAGATCAGCGACGGGGCGGCGATCGCCTTCCTGACCTGGACGGTGATCACCATCCTCGGCGTCACCGTCTACTACCTGATCGCCGAGATCCGGCACTACGGGAGCGCCACCGCCGGGCCCGCCCCGCTCTACGGCGCGCCGCGGCCCACCGGTTACGGCTACCCGCCCGCCGCACCGCCGCAGCAGACCCGGCCGCAGCACACCCAGCCGCACCAGCCGCCGCACCACCAGACCCAGCCCCAGCATCCGACCCCGCCGCCCCAGCCGCCCCACCAGCCGCAACAGGCGCCCCACCAGCCCCACCAGACGCCCCCTCCCGCCCCGAAGCCCACGCCCCAGCGCATCGACCAGGTGCGCGCCGAGCTCGACGAGCTCAGCGACCTCCTGCGCAGCGAACCGCGCGACCGCGACCCCCGGGACGAGGGCCGGTGAACGGACGGGTCATCGCCGGGCGGTACGAACTGTCCACCGTCATCGGCCAGGGCGGCATGGGGCAGGTCTGGACCGCCTACGACGGGCGGCTCGACCGCCGGGTCGCCGTCAAGCTGCTGCGCCCCGACCGCATGGCCGCCGCCACCGCCGCGGAGGAGATGCGCCGCCGGTTCGTCCGCGAGTGCCGCGTCACCGCCCAGGTCTCCCACCCCGGCCTGGTCACCGTGCACGACGCGGGCAGTGACGGCGACGACCTGTTCCTGGTCATGCAGTACGTGGAGGGCGCCGACCTCGCCGACCACCTCGCCGAGCACGACCCCTACCCGTGGCAGTGGGCGGTGTCCGTCGCCGCCCAGCTGTGCGCCGTGCTCGCCGCCGTCCACGCGGTGCCGATCGTCCACCGCGACCTCAAGCCGCGGAACGTCATGGTGAAGCCCGACGGCACGGTCACCGTCCTCGACCTGGGCGTCGCGTCCGTCATCGACACCGACACCACCCGCCTCACGCACACCGGCTCGCCCATCGGCAGCCCCGCCTACATGGCGCCCGAGCAGGCCATGGGCGGCGCCGTCGGCCCGTACACCGACCTGTACGCGCTCGGCGCGCTGCTCCACGAACTCCTCAGCGGCCAGGTGCCCTTCGCCGGCTCGACCGCCCTCGGCGTCCTGCACCGGCACCTGTACGAGCCGCCGCTGCCCGTGCGCCAGCTGCGCCCGGAGATCCCCGACGCGCTCGAAGCCCTGGTCCTGCGGCTGCTCGCCAAGGACCCGCAGGCCCGCCCGTCCGGCGCGCAGGAGGTCTACGAGGCCCTCGTCCCGCTGCTGCCCGCCCGCGGTGCGACCACCGGGCCGCTCGACCCGACCCGGCCCTTCGTCCGCCCGCACGCCCCGTGGCCCGACCGGGTCACCACGCCCGCGCCCGTACCGCCGCCGCCCACCGCGCCGCCCCCGGTGTCCCGGCCCGACGTGGCCGCCGCCGTCGAGGAGGTGAAACGGCTGCTCGGCGAGGGCAGCATCACCCAGGCCGTCGACCTCCTCGGCTCGATCCTCCCGGCGGCCGCCGCCGAGCACGGCGAACACTCCCCGGTGGTCCGGATCCTGCGCAAGCAGTACGCGACGACGCTGATGGACGACGGCCAGTACCGGCGCGCCCTGCCCGAGCTGCGGCGCCTCGCCGACGACCGCGAGGCCGAGGCAGGACCGGCCGACCCGCAGGCGCTGCAGTTCCGGTACGACGCCGCGCTGTGCCTGGAGCAGCTCGGCGAGACGGCCGCCGCGCTCGCCGAGTACCGCGCGGTGCTCCCGTACTACGCCGGCAGCCAGTCCGCCGGCACCGACCAGGGCGGCCGAGCCTTCGACATCCGGCACCGCATCGGGCACCTGCTGCTCGCCATGGGCGACCACACGGCGGCCCACCAGCAGCTCCAGAACCTGCTGTACGACACGGAGCGGGTGTACGGGCCGTACCACCCGCTCCCGGCCGAGCTGCGCCGCGCGCTGGACCGCCAGCAGCGCATGCGCGGGCTATGAGGCCGTGGCCGCCCGGCAGTAGACCGAGTCGGCGATCCGGCCCAGGCCGGTGAGGCCCGGCGGGCGGGGGCCGGCGTCCGGGCCGAGGACGACGACCGCCCCGGGCGCCGCCAGGTCGCGCACGGCCGCCAGGTCGTGGTCGCCGTTCACCACGAGCACGCCGTAGCGGCGGTCGGCGATCCGCTCCCGCACGGCCGCGTCGCCGAAGCCGCCCCGCGCGATGCGCACCGCGTCCGCCGCCCCCGCCCCGCCGCCCAGCGCCAGGTTGCCGCGCACCACGTCCTCCCGGGCGGGCGGGCCGTCCAGCGGGTCGACGACCGTCAGCCGCGCCTCGACACCGCCGCGCCGCAGCATCCGTTGCAGCCCGGCGCCGAACAGCCCGTGCAGGGTGCCGATCTCCAGGACGTCGCCGTTGGGCGGGGCGAGCAGCGGGACGGCCGCCAGCCGGCCGCACACGTCGGAGACCGTGCCGGGCAGGCCGCCCGCCCCGAGCGCCTCCAGCGCCACGAGGTGGCGGTAGGCGACGGTCACGTCGTGCCGGGTCCGCTCGCCGTCGCCGCCGGTGACGGCGCGCACCTCCCGGACGAGAACGTCGACCTGGGTCGCGGTGGGCATCCGGTGCCCGTCGCGACCGGCCCGGTCGAGCAGCAGCCCGAGGCCGTAGCTCTGGCGGCGCAGGTCGGCGACCGCGTGGTGCAGGGCGTCGAGGTCGGTCTGGAACGCGGAGGTGGCACGCTCCATGCGCTGCTCGACCAGGGCGAAGGCCGGGCGCAGGACCCGCTTCGCCAGCCGGTTGCTCAGAAGAGAGGGCATGCGCGGCAAGCTACGCCGCGGGGACCACCGCCCGGGTCACGTCACGGTGGTGCGGCGGTGAAGTCTTGGTGGCGCGCAGGCGTCGGGCGGTGCCCGCGGCCACCAGCGCGACGAGCGCCACGGCCGCCGCGGCCGCCCCCGCCCGCAGCCCCGGCGGGCGGAACGCGCACGCCACGGACGTCTTCCGGCCGCTCACCGCCACGGCGACCAGCCGCCGTACGACCCGGCGGGCCGCCCCTCGCAGCGCCAGCCCGCGATCCGGGGCGCCGCGAGGACGGCGGTGCCCCGGGCGCCCGGCGGAAGGTCGGCGCGCACGCCGTCGCCGGTGACGTGCACCGCCACCGCGCGGTGCGCCCGCGCCGCCGAGGCGCGCCGTCCCGGTGAAGTCCGGCGCCCACAGGTGGACGTCGGTGCCGACCGGGCACGTGCCGTCGGCGGGCAGGTCGTAGACGCGGGCGCCGAGCAGCAGTTCCTGGTCGCGGAACGGCGAGGCCCCGTAGCGGGGTTCCGGGCCATCCGGACGGACCGTCACCAGGGGCAGCGCGCCTTCGAGTACGAGAACGTCCCGCGTGAGCGCGGCCGCTCGGCATGGACGTTCGGAAAGCTCCACTCCTGCTGGTGTCCCTGGCCGGCGCGTACGCCGCCTGGATCGTCGGTGCCGCCCTGGTGAACGGGGTCGACACCCCCGGTTATGTCACCCTGCTGGTGACGGTCACGGCACTCGCCGGGGTGCAGATGGTGATGCTGGGACTCGTCGGGGAGTATGTGGGCCGTATCTACTACGAGGTGAAACGCCGCCCGCACTTCCTGGTGAAGGCGACCAACACGCCCGTACCGCACCACCGACCCCGTGGGGAGCTCGTACGCCGATGACCGTCCGCGGCCAGATCGTCAGGTTCGCGCTGGTGGGCGTGGTGAACACCGCCACGTACTACTGCTTCTACCTGCTGTTCCTGGCCGTGGGCCTGCCCTATGTGGCCGCCCACGTCGTCGCCTTCCTGCTCTCCATGACCGGGTCGTTCTTCCTGAACTGCCGTTTCACCTACCGGACCCGCCCCACCTGGCGGAAGTTCCTGCTGTTCCCGCTGACCAACGCCGCCAACTTCGTGATCACCACGAGCGGCGTGTGGCTCCTGGTGGACGTGGCCGGCTTCTCCAGCCGCTGGGCCCCACTGGTGGCCGCCGCGGCGGCCATCCCGATCACGTTCGTCGTCTCGCGGACGATCATGCTCCGGCCCGAGACTCCCCGGACCCGTGACTCGTTGATCGAAGCAGTCGCCTCGAAGTAGTGGCCCGAGCCACCTTCACTGCCTACCATCGATCACCGCAAGGTCGTTCACACTGACGCACGACCCACGCCGGGAGGCTCCTTTGCACCGCCTGCATCGCCGCCGTCGCACCGCGCTCTCCGTCTCCGCCGCGCTCATCGCCGCGGCACCCCTCCTGGCCGCCTGCGGAAGCGACACCCACCCGGGCGCCGCGGCCGTCGTCGACGGCGACCGGATCGAGGTGGCCGCCCTCCAGGCCCAGGTCAGGGACGTACGCAGCGCCCAGGAGGCGTCCCCGCAGGCGAAGCAGCTGATCGAGGCCACCGGCGACCTGAACCGCCAGAAGCTGAACGGCCTGATCTTCGACCGGGTGGTGGAGAAGGTCGCCGCCGACGAGGGGATCACCGTCAGCCGCAAGGAGGTCCAGGAGACCCGGCGGGCCGCGGCCGCCGAGAGCGGCGGCGAGGAGCAGCTCGCCGCGATGCTGCTCCAGCAGCAGGGCGTCGCGCCCGACGAGATCGACGGCGTGGTGCGGCGCAACGTGCTGATGAACAAGGTCGCCGCGAAGCTGGGCGCGGGGAACACCCCGGAGGGGCAGCAGAAGCTGACCCAGGTCTTCGCCGCGGCGTCCAAGGCACTCGACATCGATGTGAACCCGCGGTACGGCACGTGGGACAACGACAAGATCCAGCTCGGCGAGTACAGCGCACCCTGGCTCCGCCGGTCGAGCGGGCAGCAGCAGATGTAGGTTCGAGGGGTGAACGCCGACAGCCCCGACACCCCCGACACCTCCTCCGCAGACGGCCCCGGCGCGTCCGGCGCCCCCGGCCGCGTCGTCCTGCTGACCGCCAGCCACCGCGTGGCACCCGGGCTGCTGTCCTGGTCCGCGTGGCGGACGCTGCACGACGCCGACCGCGTCCTGTGCGCCGACGACGCGCACCCCCAGCTGCCGTACCTGCGCGAGGCGGGCGTCACCGTGGAGATCGCCGCGCCCACCGCGCGGGAGCTGGTCGACGCCTGCGCCGGGGGCCGCACGGTCGTCGTGGTGGCGGCCGGCGAGGGCGACGGCGCCCTGACGGACGGGCTGGCCCGGCTGGCGGGCTCCGGCCGGGTCGCGATGCCCGACCTGGAGCTGCTGCCCGGTTCGTACGACCTGCCGGGGGCCCGGCTGCTGGACCTCGTCGAGGTGATGGACCGCATCCGCCGCGAGTGCCCCTGGTCGTCCCGGCAGACGCACGAGGGCCTGGCCAAGTACGGCATCGAGGAGGCGTACGAGCTCGTCGAGGCCATCGAGGACGGCGACCGCGACGAGCTGCGCGAGGAGCTGGGGGACGTCCTGCTCCAGGTGGTGTTCCACGCCCGGATCGCCGAGGAGCACGAGGAGGAGCCGTTCTCCGTCGACGACGTGGCAGGCACGATCGTCGAGAAGCTCATCCACCGCCACCCGCACGTCTTCGGCGAGGAGCGCGCCGAGACGCCGGAGGAGGTCAAGGAGCACTGGCTGCGGACCAAGGCGATCGAGAAGCGGCGCGCGTCGGTCACCGACGGGGTCCCGCTCGGCCAGCCGGGCCTCGCGCTGGCCGCCAAGCTCGCGAGCCGGGTTCGCACCGCCGGTCTGGACGTCGCCCTCCCGGCCGGCGACGGCATCGGCTACGAGCTGCTCGCCCTCGCCGTACGCGCGGAGGCGGACGGTGTCGACCCGGAGGCCGCCCTGCGCGCGGCGGGCCGCGCCTACCGCGACGCCATCCGCACGGCCGAGGCGGCGGGGCAGCCGTCCTGACGGGTTAACGTCGGGGGCGTGAGCGACCCGAACACCCCGCCCGAACTCTTCACCTGGGAGTTCGCGACCGACCCGTACCCCGCCTACGCCTGGCTGCGCGAGCACGCGCCCGTGCACCGCACCAGGCTGCCCAGCGGGGTCGAGGCCTGGCTGGTGACGCGGTACGCGGACGCCCGGCAGGCGCTGGCCGACCAGCGGCTGAGCAAGAACCCCGCCCATCACGACGAGCCCGCGCACGCCAAGGGCAAGACCGGCATCCCCGGCGAGCGCAAGGCCGAGCTGATGACGCACCTGCTCAACATCGACCCGCCGGACCACACCCGGCTGCGCCGGCTGGTGTCCAAGGCGTTCACACCGCGGCGCGTCGCCGAGTTCGCCCCGCGCGTGCAGGAGCTGACCGACGGGCTGATCGACAACTTCGTCACAAAGGGGAGCGCGGACCTCATCCACGACTTCGCCTTCCCGCTCCCCATTTACGCCATTTGCGACATGCTGGGCGTGCCGCGCGAGGACCAGGACGACTTCCGCGACTGGGCCGGGATGATGATCCGGCACGGGGGAGGCCCGCGGGGCGGGGTCGCGCGGTCGGTGAAGAAGATGCGCGGGTACCTCGCCGAGCTGATCCACCGCAAGCGGGACGAACCGGGCGACGACCTCATCTCGGGACTCATCCGGGCCTCCGACCACGGCGAGCACCTCACCGAGAACGAGGCCGCCGCGATGGCGTTCATCCTCCTCTTCGCGGGTTTCGAGACCACCGTGAACCTGATCGGGAACGGGGTGTACGCGCTGCTGCGCAACCCCGGACAGCGCGAGCGCCTCCAGGCGTCCCTGGCCACCGGCGAGCGCGGGCTGCTGGAGACCGGGGTGGAGGAACTGCTGCGCTACGACGGGCCGGTGGAGCTGGCGACGTGGCGGTTCGCGACCGAGCCGCTCACCCTCGGCGGCGAGCGGATCGCCGCCGGCGACCCCGTGCTCGTCGTCCTCGCCGCGGCCGACCGGGACCCGGAGCGGTTCGGCGAGCCGGACACGCTCGACCTGGCGCGGCGCGACAACCAGCACCTGGGGTACGGGCACGGCATCCACTACTGCCTCGGCGCGCCGCTCGCCCGGCTGGAGGGGCAGACCGCGCTCGCCACGCTGCTGACCCGGTTGCCCGATCTGAGCCTTGCGGTGGATCCGGCCGATTTGCGGTGGCGTGGTGGGCTCATTATGCGTGGACTGCGTACGCTCCCCGTCGAGTTCACCCCTTTTGGGGCCGATATCCACTGACGGTGCGTCAGGTCTGTGATATTCGCGTGATCTGTAGTGCATCGACTTGTGACTGACGTTCGAATGCCGCTACGTTCACCGTCACCTCAGCAGTCACGCGAAAGGCAGCACCGCATGCGCTCCGGGAACGGCCGGCACCGACGACCCCGTCAAGCCCCCGCCATCGTCGTCGCGGCAGGGGTGACCGGATCCGCCATCGCGCTCCCGCTGCTCGGCGCGGGCTCCGCGTCGGCGGCCGACGCCGCCACGTGGGACCGCGTCGCCGAGTGCGAGTCCGGCGGCATGTGGAGCGCCGACCTCGGCAACGGCTTCTACGGCGGCCTCCAGATGTCCCAGGAGACCTGGGAGTCGTACGGCGGCCTCACCCACGCCGCACGCCCCGACCTCGCCAGCCGCACCGCCCAGATCGCCGTCGCCGAGAAGGTGTACGCGGCGACCGGCGTCAAGGCGTGGGAGACCTGCGCGCCCATCGCCGGGCTCGGCGGCGCCGCCGGGTCCACCACGGCCGACCCCACCGCGCCGTCCGCCGGCGCCACCGAGGCGGCTCCCGAGGCGTCCGACCCGACCGAGACGCTCGAGGGCCCGGACGCGCCCGCGGCCCCGCGGCCGTCGGACGACCCGGTCGGGTCGCTCCTGCCCGGGCAGCCCGAACCCTCGGCGCCCGCCACCCCGCAGAGCCCCGCGCCCGGCACCGGCAAGCACCGTGGCGAGGCCGCCAAGGAAGAGACGCCGGGCACGGAGCCCGCCGCCCCCGCCACCCCCGGCGCCCCGGCCTCCAGCACGCCCGCCACGCCCGCCGAGCCCGCCGCTCCGGCCGCCTCCGGGGACGGCAGCACCGCCACCCCCACCGCGCCCACCGAGCCCGGCAATTCGGGCAACGGCCGCGAAGCGGACGGCCACCCCTCGCGGGGCGACGGCGCTTCGCGCGACCCGGGCAGCGTCGAGCCCGGCGCGTACACGGTGCGCCCCGGCGACAACCTCTGGACCATCGCGGACGAGAACGAGGTCCCGGGCGGCTGGCCGGCGCTCTACGAGGCCAACAAGGACGCCGTCGGCGGCGACCCGGACCTCATCGTCCCCGGTCAGAGCCTGGAACTGACGGCGGATCAGCCGTAAGTATCAGACTGTATGTCCGCTTCTGCGCCAGTGAGATATGAATCTCTTCGGCCTCGTTGGCGCAGAGCGGTGGACCGAATCGCACAATCCGCCCTTCACCTGCGTAAACGCCCGTCAAGGCGAGGTCTGTAAGGGCTGATTGACCCGGATGTCCGTCTTTGAACTTCGGGGACGTCTGTGTCTACGGTCGTGACCGCTCGCCACCGCGGGCCCCATCGACCGGAACGCCGAATCCTGCCGCCGGCCGACGGGAACAGTCGTCGCGTCACGCGCCGAAGGCAGGAGCGGGGGACCCAAGGTAAGTGCCGGGCCCGGGCCATGGAGACATGGCGCGGAACCGGCTTGGGGTGAAGCCGCGCGCACGGAAGGTGCCGCGCGGCCGGGCAGCTCACGCCCGAACCCGACAGCTCACCTCGCAGGCGTCGGTGAGGAGATGTCCCATGCTGTTTTCCGGCAAGGCCAAGCACCGTCGCCCCTCCAAGGCCGTCCGATTCGCCGCGTTCGCCGGCATCACCGGTGCCGCCGTCGCCGCCCCGCTGATGGGCGCCACGACCGCCTCCGCCGCCACCACCGCCGAGTGGGACCAGGTCGCGCAGTGCGAGTCCGGCGGCGACTGGTCCATCAACACCGGCAACGGCTACTACGGCGGCCTGCAGTTCTCGGCCTCCACCTGGGCCGCGTACGGCGGCACGGCCTACGCCCAGACGGCCGACCAGGCCTCCAAGGCCCAGCAGATCGAGATCGGCGAGAAGGTCCTCGCGGGCCAGGGCAAGGGTGCCTGGCCGAGCTGCGGCGTCGGCCTGTCCAACGCCGCCAACGACGGCGCCGCCGCCGAGCCCGCCCAGCCGAAGGTGGAGCGCGAGGCCGAGCAGCCCACCACGCGCAGCGAGCAGCGCACCGCGCCGAAGGCCGAGGAGAAGGCCGCGCCGAAGACCGTCACCACCCCGACCGGCAAGAAGGTCGAGAAGGGCGACGGCGAGTACAAGGTGAAGGCCGGCGACACCCTCAGCACCATCGCCGCCGACAAGAAGGTCGCCGGCGGCTGGGAGAAGCTGTTCGAGCTGAACAAGGACATCGTCGACGACGCCGACCTGATCTACGTGGGCCAGCAGCTCCACCTGAGCTGACCCCCGGCGGGACCACCCCGGCCCGGCGCGTCCTTCCCCCGCGCGCCGGGCCGGGGCTTTTCCGCGACCGGCCCGGCCGGGCCCACCGGCCCGAGCGGCCCAACTGGGGCGCACCCCTGAGCGGGCCCCCGCACACCGAGGCTACCGGCCGGTAAGTTTCGCGGTGTTCTGTCCGTAATGCGGCCTGGTGAACGCTTTTTCGTCCCAGGAGGCGGGCGTCGGCCGGTACCGGCTCCCCGGCCGGTTAGGCTCTTGCCGCAAGGCCAAAGAGACCCTGCACCGCACGCGTCACATTTTGCGTCACATCCCAGAAGGAGATGCTCGTGCCGTCCATCGACGTCGTCGTAGCCCGGGAAATCCTGGACTCCCGAGGCAACCCCACGGTCGAGGTCGAGGTCGGCCTCGACGACGGCAGCACCGGCCGTGCTGCCGTCCCGTCCGGTGCCTCCACCGGAGCGTTCGAGGCCCTCGAGCTCCGCGACGGTGACAAGGACCGCTACCTCGGCAAGGGTGTCGAGAAGGCCGTCCTCGCCGTCATCGAGCAGATCGGCCCGGAGCTCGTCGGCTACGACGCCACCGAGCAGCGGCTGATCGACCAGGCGATGTTCGACCTGGACGCCACGCCGGACAAGTCGTCGCTCGGCGCCAACGCCATCCTCGGCGTCTCCCTCGCCGTCGCGCACGCCGCCTCCGAGGCGTCCGACCTGCCGCTCTTCCGCTACCTCGGCGGCCCGAACGCGCACCTGCTGCCCGTTCCGATGATGAACATCCTCAACGGCGGCTCGCACGCCGACTCCAACGTGGACATCCAGGAGTTCATGATCGCGCCGATCGGCGCCGAGTCCTTCTCCGAGGCCCTGCGCTGGGGCGCCGAGGTCTACCACACCCTGAAGAAGGTCCTGAAGGAGAAGGGCCTCTCCACGGGCCTGGGCGACGAGGGCGGCTTCGCCCCGAACCTCGACTCCAACCGCGCCGCCCTCGACCTCATCCTCGAGGCCATCAAGCAGGCCGGCTACGCCCCGGGCAAGGACATCGCCCTGGCGCTCGACGTCGCCGCGTCCGAGTTCTACAAGGACGGCTCGTACGAGTTCGAGGGCAAGTCCCGCTCGGCCGCCGAGATGACGGACTACTACGCCGAGCTGGTCGAGGCGTACCCGCTGGTCTCCATCGAGGACCCGCTGTTCGAGGACGACTGGGACGGCTGGAAGACCATCACCGACAAGCTGGGCGCCAAGGTCCAGCTCGTGGGCGACGACCTGTTCGTCACCAACCCGGAGCGCCTGGCCCGCGGCATCGACGAGAACGCCGCCAACGCGCTGCTGGTCAAGGTCAACCAGATCGGTTCGCTCACCGAGACCCTGGACGCCGTCGAGCTGGCCCAGCGCAACGGCTTCAAGTGCATGATGTCGCACCGCTCCGGCGAGACCGAGGACGTCACCATCGCCGACCTGGCCGTCGCCACCAACTGCGGCCAGATCAAGACCGGCGCCCCGGCCCGCTCCGAGCGCGTCGCCAAGTACAACCAGCTGCTGCGCATCGAGGAGATCCTCGACGACGCGGCCGTGTACGCGGGCCGCTCGGCCTTCCCGCGCTTCAAGGGCTGATCTTCCGCGGCAGCCTCCGTACGTCCCCGGCCACGGTCCCGTACCGTGTCCGGGGACGTACGTACGTAACGGGCAAGGGGAGGCGGGTACAACACATGGCCCGGGACCGGTTCTCCACCGCGACCAGGCTGCGGCTGCTCGGCGAGCAGACCGCCGCCCGTGTCTACCGCTCCCAGACCCGCCGGCAGGCCCGCCGCTCCCGGCTCACCGGCCGCGCGGCGTTCCTCGCGCTGGTCGTCTGCTCCCTGGTCGTCGCCCTGGCCTACCCGATGCGCCAATGGGTGTCCCAGCGCGCCGAGATCGCCGACCAGGAACGGCTGGCGGCCGAGGCGAGCGAACGCGTCGAACGGCTGCGCGACGAGAAGGCCCGGCTGCGGGACGACGCGTACGTCAAGCGCCTGGCCCGCGAGCACCTGCACTACGTACTCCCCGGGGAGACCGGATACACGGTCATCGACCCCGACGCGGTGCGCCAGCGCCGCACCGACCAGGGCGCGGCCGACCGCCCCTGGTACTCCAACCTCTGGGACGGCGTGGACACCGCCGACCGCACCGACCGCAAGTAGAACCCAAGGCAGGCATGGAAACGCCCCCTCCGCAGACCGAACGCACCGAGCCCACCGAGGCGGACGTCGCGGCGTTCAAGGAACAGCTCGGCCGTCCGCCGCGCGGCCTGCGCGCCATCGCGCACCGCTGCCCGTGCGGCAACCCCGACGTGGTGGAGACCGCGCCGCGGCTCCCGGACGGTACGCCGTTCCCGACGACGTACTACCTCACCTGCCCGCGCGCGGCCTCCGCGATCGGCACGCTGGAGGCGAACGGCGTCATGAAGGAGATGACCGAGCGGCTCCAGGCCGACCCGGAGCTCGCCGCCGCCTACCGCGCCGCGCACGAGGACTACATCGCCCGCCGTGACGCCATCGAGGTCCTGGAGGGCTTCCCCAGCGCCGGCGGCATGCCGGACCGCGTGAAGTGCCTGCACGTCCTGGTCGGCCACTCGCTGGCGGCCGGTCCCGGCGTGAACCCGCTGGGCGACGAGGCGATCGCGATGCTGCCGGAGTGGTGGGCCAAGGGCCCCTGCGTCACGGCCCACCGGGACGAGGAGGCCGGCGCGTGACCCGCGTCGCCGCCGTCGACTGCGGTACGAACTCCATCCGCCTCCTGGTCGCCGACGTCGACCCCGCCACCGGCGAAGTCACCGACCTCGACCGCCGGATGACGATCGTGCGGCTCGGCCAGGACGTCGACCGCACCGGACGGCTCGCGCCCGAGGCGCTGGAGCGCACCTTCGCCGCGTGCCGCGAGTACGCCGCCGTGGTCGAGGAGTACGGGGCGAAGCGGCTGCGGTTCGTGGCGACGTCGGCCTCGCGCGACGCCGAGAACCGCGACGACTTCGTCCGGGGCGTGGTGGACATCCTGGGCGTGGAGCCCGAGGTGATCAGCGGTGACCAGGAGGCGGAGTTCTCCTTCACCGGCGCGACGAACGAGCTGGAGCACTCCTTTGGCGGCGAGTACCTGGTCGTCGACATCGGCGGCGGGTCCACCGAGTTCGTGGTCGGCCGCACCCACGCGCGGGCGGCCCGGTCGGTCGACATCGGCTGCGTACGGCTGACCGAGCGTCATGTGCGCAGCGACCCGCCCTCCGCGGCGGAGGTGGCGGCGATCCGCGCCGACATCGAGGCGGCGCTGGACCTTGCGGAGGAGTCGGTCCCGCTGCGGGAGGCGGAGACGCTCGTCGGGCTGGCCGGTTCGGTGACCACGGTCGCCGCGATCGCCCTGGGGCTCACCGCGTACGACTCGGCCGCGATCCACCGGTCGCGGATCTCCTACGAGCAGGTCGCCGAGGTCACCGAGCGGCTGCTGGCGGCGACGCACGACGAGCGCGCCGCCGTCCCGGTGATGCACCCGGGCCGGGTGGACGTCATCGTCGCCGGAGCGCTGGTCCTGCGGGCCGTGATGGAGCGCACCGGGGCCCGCGAGGTGGTCGTCTCCGAACACGACATTCTGGACGGAATCGCCCTGTCGCTGGTCTGATCCGGGCGCCCCGGACGACCCGTGGGGCGGCCTGTCGGACAGTCCGTCGGGAAAGTTCGTGAAGTTCTTCACAAGAGAAAGGGCCCTGAGGGGGGTCGGAGAGGGCCGCAAAGGCCTCCGGAGCCCCTTACAGGGCCCTTTCGCAGGTGTGGACGCCATCCTCGTCTGTGTTTCGCAGGCGTGAACTCCGGTGGCGCTCCACGGTTAAAAGGTGCTCGCCGTCCCAGTTCAACGGGGGTGAACAACGTGTTCCGATACACCGTGGTTCCCCTGCGGCGCCATGACCTCGGTCACGCGGGCCGCGCAGTGTAGCAGAGGTCTCCCCGGACCTTGTGAAGGGGCGCACGAGCGACCCCCCTCCACCGGGTGGATACTCGATGGCATGAGCACCACGGAGCGTCCCAGGATCCTCGTAGTAGGCGGTGGGTACGTAGGCCTGTACGCAGCTCGGCGCATTCTCAAGAAGATGCGCTACGGCGAGGCGACCGTCACGGTCGTCGACCCCCGGTCGTACATGACCTACCAGCCCTTCCTGCCCGAAGCCGCCGCCGGCAGCATCTCGCCGCGGCACGTCGTCGTCCCGCTGCGACGCGTGCTGCCCAAGGCCGAGGTACTCACCGGCCGGGTCACCACCATCGACCAGGACCGCAAGGTCGCCACGATCTCGCCGCTCGTCGGCGAGGCGTACGAGCTGCCCTTCGACTACCTGGTGATCGCGCTCGGCGCGGTCTCCCGCACCTTCCCGATCCCCGGCCTCGCCGAGCAGGGCATCGGCATGAAGGGCATCGAGGAGGCCATCGGCCTGCGCAACCACGTTCTCGAGCAGCTCGACAAGGCCGACTCGACGACCGACGAGGAGGTCCGCCGCAAGGCGCTGACCTTCGTCTTCGTGGGCGGCGGCTTCGCCGGCGCGGAGACCATCGGCGAGGTCGAGGACCTGGCCCGCGACGCCGCGAAGTACTACAAGAACGTGAAGCGCGAGGACATGCGCTTCATCCTGGTCGACGCCGCGGACAAGATCCTCCCCGAGGTCGGCCCCAAGCTCGGCAAGTACGGCAAGGAGCACCTGGAGGGCCGTGGGGTCGAGGTCTACCTCTCCACGTCCATGGACTCCTGCGTCGACGGCCACGTGGTGCTGAAGAACGGCCTCGAGGTCGACTCCAACACCATCGTGTGGACCGCCGGTGTGAAGCCGAACCCTGCGCTCGCCCGCTACGGCCTGCCGCTCGGCCCCCGCGGCCACGTGGACTGCGAGCCCACCCTCCAGGTCAACGGCACCGACTACATCTGGGCCGCCGGCGACAACGCCCAGGTCCCGGACCTCGTCGGCCGCAAGGCCGGCAACCCCAACGCCTGGTGCCCGCCGAACGCCCAGCACGCGCTGCGCCAGGCCCGGGTCCTCGGCGACAACGTGATCTCCGGCATGCGGGGCTTCCCGCAGAAGGAGTACAGCCACGCCAACAAGGGTGCGGTCGCCGGTCTCGGCCTGCACAAGGGCGTCGCGATGATCGTCATGGGCAAGGTGAAGATCAAGCTCAAGGGCCGTCTCGCCTGGTACATGCACCGCGGCTACCACGGCATGGCCATGCCGACCTGGAACCGCAAGATCCGCGTCTTCGCGGACTGGACGCTCGCCATGTTCCTCAAGCGCGAGGTCGTCTCGCTCGGCGCCATCGAGTCGCCGCGCGAGGAGTTCTACGAGGCCGCCAAGCCCGCCCCGGCCGCCGCCTCGGCGTCGAAGCCGGAGAAGGCCAAGGCCTCCTGACCCGACGACCCCCGGGTTCCTGAACCGAAGGGGCCGCCCGCCATCCGTGGTGCGGGCGGCCCCTTCGGCATGCCCGGCACCCGGCGGCGCCTCCGGTGGACTGAGGGGGCGTCAGCGGACGCGCTGCGGGCGGACGGCACGCATTTCGCCGTCGTATTGCTTCGTTTCGGGACTGCGTACCCGCGCCCCGGATGTTTTCGTGGTGGTGAGCATTTCTGGGCTTCCTCATCACGGAGGTGTGCACCATGGCCGACGCCGCGTCGCGGCTCACCACGCTCGCCGAGGACCTGCTGGGCGTGGAGCTCCCCGTCAGGATCCGCGCCTGGGACGGCAGCGAAGCGGGGCCGCCCGGTGCGCCCGTCCTCGTCGTACGCCACCGCCGGGCGCTGCGGCGGCTGGTGTGGCGCCCGGGGGAGCTGGGACTGGTCCGGGCGTGGGTGGCGGGCGAGCTCGACGTGGAGGGCGACCTGTACGACGCCCTCGACCGGCTCGCCGGCCTCGTCTGGGAGCGCGGCGCGGGCAGCCCGGGCGCCGTGCGCGCCGCCCGGGCCGTACGCGCGGCACAGGCGCTGCGCGCGGTGCGCGACCCCCGGCTGCACGCCGCCGCCCGGTCCCTGCTCCGGCTCGCCGGGCCGTGGCCGCCGCCCCCGCCGCCCGTCGAGGAGGTCAGACGCCGCACCGGCCCCCTCCACACCAGACGGCGCGACCGGGCGGCCATCAGCCACCACTACGACGTCGGCAACGACTTCTACGGGCTGATCCTCGGCCCCTCCATGGTCTACTCGTGCGCCTACTGGGACGAGGAGGACGGCACCCTCGAAGAGGCGCAGTCCGCCAAGCTCGACCTCATCTGCGCCAAGCTCGCCCTCGCCGAGGGCGACCGGCTCCTCGACGTCGGCTGCGGCTGGGGCTCGATGGCCGTCCACGCCGCCCGCGATTACGGCGCCCGGGTCGTCGGCGTCACCCTCTCGACCGAGCAGGCCGCCTACGCCCGCAAACGCGTCGCCGGCGAGGGCCTCACCGACCTGGTGGAGATCCGCGTCCAGGACTACCGGGACGTCAGGGACGGGCCGTACGACGCGATCTCGTCCATCGGCATGGCCGAGCACGTCGGGCGGGTCCGCTTCCAGGAGTACGCCGACCACCTGTACGCCCTGCTGGGGCCCGGCGGCCGGCTGCTGAACCACCAGATCTCCCGCCGCCCCGAGAAGAACGAAGCCGCCTACCACGTCGACGAGTTCATCGACCGGTACGTCTTCCCCGACGGCGAGCTCGCGCCCGTCGGGCGCACCACCGCCGCCCTGGAGGACGCCGGGTTCGAGGTCCGCGACGTCGAGGCGATCCGCGAGCACTACGCGCTCACCCTGCGGCGCTGGGTGGCCAACCTGGAGGCGGGCCGGTCCGAGGCCGAGCGGCTCACCTCCCCCGGCCGCGTCCGCGTCTGGCACCTCTACATGGCCGCCTGCGCCGTCGCCTTCGAGCGCAACCGCATCGGCGTCAACCAGGTCCTCGCCGTGCGGACGCCCGGCGACGGGGCCTCCGGCATGCCGCTGCGCCCGCGGACGTGGAACGAGCGCCGCGAGCGCTGACACGACCAGGGCCGGGCCCCCGCGAAGGGGAACCCGGCCCTGGCCGTCGTACGAGCCGGCCGCGGCTACTCGGTCTTGATGGCGTTGAGCATGTTCAGCCGCGCCGCGCTGCGGGCCGGCCACATCGCGGCCAGGACGCCCACCAGGCCGGCCAGGAGCAGGAAGATCCCGATCCGGTCCCACGGGATGACCAGCGCGTAGCCCGGCAGCTCCGCCTTGATGGTCTGGCCGATCGCCCAGCCCAGGAACGAGCCGAGACCGATGCCGACCACCGCGCCGAAGAGCGAGATGACCACGGCCTCCAGGCGCACCATCCGCTTCACCCGGCGCCGGTCCAGGCCGATCGCCCGCAGCATGCCGATCTCCTGCTGCCGCTCGAACACCGACATGGCCAGGGTGTTGACGACACCCAGGACCGCGATGATCAGCGCCATCGCCAGCAGGCCGTACATGATGTTCAGCATCATGTTGATCATCCCGCCGAACTGGTCGCGGATGTCCTGCTTGTCCATCACGTTGATCGCCGGGTTCTCACCCAGGGCGCCGACCAGCGCCTTCTCGTTCGCCGCGGTCTCGCCGCCGTCCATGGTCACGAAGATCTGCTGGATGGACGGCCTCACCTCGTGCGGGGCGACGACCCTGGTGTCGACCAGCACCGGCGACAGGAACTCGGTGTCCTTGTACACCGCGCCGACGGTCAGCCTGCCCTTCTTGTCGTCGGAGTACGTGACCGGCAGGGTCTCGCCGACCTTCCAGCCCTGCTTGGTGGCCGTCTTCTCGGCGACCGCCACCTGTCCCCGGCCGAGCGAGTCCAGCGAACCGTTCACCAGCTCGACGTTCAGGACCTTCTCGACGTCACCCGGGGTGATCGCCGATGCCGAGACGAACTCGTCGCCGAGCTCGAAGTACGCGGCCGACTGCGGCGACACGGCCGTGGCGCCCGGCGCCTTCTCCAGCGCGGTCAGCGCCGACTTGTCGAGGTGGCCGCCGCTGGCCATGACGACCATGTAGTCGGCCTTGATCTGGTCCGTGGTCATCTTGTCCAGCGCCGTGCCGACCGTCACGCCCAGCACCGACAGCCCGGTGACCAGGGTCAGGCCGATGGCCAGGGCGGAGGCGGTGGCGCCGGTGCGGCGCGGGTTGCGCACCGCGTTCTGGCCGGCCAGCTTGCCGGCGACCCCGAAGGCGCCGACCAGCAGCGGCCGGACCAGGGCGATGACGGGGCGGGACAGCAGCGGGATCAGGACGATCACGCCGATCAGCGCCAGGAACGCGCCACCGGCGATGGTCCACCGGCCGTCGGAACCGGCCGCGGCACCCCACACGATCAGGGCCGCGCCGATGGCGGTGATGGCGGCACCGATGGAGTTGCGCACCACCAGCGACTTGGTGGTCGCGATCGCGTGCACGCTGCTCATCGCGGCGACCGGCGGGATCTTCGCGGCGCGGCGGCCGGGCAGCCAGGCGGCGAACATCGTGATCAGCACGCCGACGCCGAGGGCGGCGAGCAACGGGGTCACGCCGACGATCAGCGGCCCGTCCGGGACCTTCATGCCGAACGAGGCCATCCCGGACCGCAGCGCGACCGCCAGGCCGATCCCGAGGACGAAGCCGACCACGGAGGCCACCAGGCCGACCACACCGGCCTCGGCCAGCACCGAGCGCGTGATCTGCTTGCGGGAGGCGCCCACGGCGCGCATCAGCGCCAGTTCCTTGGTGCGCTGGGCGACCAGCATGGTGAAAGTGTTGGAGATCAGGAAGACACCGACGAAGAGCGCGATGCCGGCGAAGCCGAGCAGCATCTGGTTGAGGCCGCTCAGTCCCTCCTCGATCTGCCGCGACTGCTCGGCGGCGAGCGCGGCGCCCGTCGTGGCGTCGGAGTTCTCCGGGACCAGCGGCTTCACCGCGTCGAGGATCCGGTCGTCGTCCGCGCCGGGCGCGGCGGTGGCGGTGAGGCTCGTGAAGTAGCCGGGCTTCAGGTACAGCGACTGCGCGACGGAGGTGTCGAAGAGGACGAGGCTGCCGCCCGCGTTGACGGCGCCGTCGTCGGTGGTGAAGACGCCCGCGAGCGTGTACTCCTTGACCGGCCCGTTCGTGGCGACCCGCACCCGGTCGCCGACCTGGTACTCACCGGTGGTGGCGGTGTCCTTGTCCAGGGCGATCTGGTCGTCCTTCACCGGGCCGGAGCCCTCGGTGAAGGTGTAGGCGCCGTCCTTGCCGTTCTCGCCGGGGGCGAAGTTGGAGCCCTTGTTGGACCAGCCGACGCCGATGAGCTTGCCGCCCGGGTCGGCGACCCCGGCGAAGCCCTCGACCCGTCCGGTCACGGAGGCGACCCCGTCCAGCTTCCCGATCTTGTCGAGCGTCGCCTGCGAGAGGCCGGGTTCCTGCTTGGGGTCGTCGGCGTCGGCGTACGAGGTGACGGCGACCGCGACGTCGTCGTAGCTCTTGGCCTGCTGGTTGCGGAAGGCGTTGGACAGGGTGTCGGTGAAGACCAGGGTGCCGGAGACGAACGCCACGCCGAGCATGACGGCGAGCACGGTCATCAGCAGCCTGGCCTTGTGCGCGAGCACATTGCGCAAGGCGGTACGGAACATGAGGTGTGAGTCCTGGGGTGAAGAGGGACCGGCGGTCGGCCGCCGAGGGCGTCGGTCCGGGGCGGGCGCCCCGGCGGGGCGTCAGCTCGTACGGCCCTTGGCGTCGAACTCCTTCATGCGGTCCAGCACGCCGTCCGCGGTGGGCCGCAGCATCTCGTCGACGATCCGCCCGTCCGCGAGGAAGATCACGCGGTCGGCGTAGGAGGCGGCCACCGGGTCGTGGGTGACCATGACGACGGTCTGCCCGAGTTCGCGGACCGAGTTGCGCAGGAAGCCCAGCACCTCGGCGCCGGAGCGGGAGTCGAGGTTTCCGGTCGGCTCGTCACCGAAGATGATCTCGGGCCGGGAGGCCAGCGCGCGGGCCACGGCGACGCGCTGCTGCTGGCCGCCGGAGAGCTGCGCGGGCCGGTGGCCCAGCCGGCCGGACAGGCCCACCATGTCGATGACCTTGCCCACCCACTCCTTGTCGGGCTTGCGGCCCGCGATGTCCATGGGGAGCGTGATGTTCTCCTGCGCGGTCAGCGTCGGCAGCAGGTTGAACGCCTGGAAGATGAAGCCGATCTTGTCCCGGCGCAGCTGCGTGAGCTGCTTGTCCTTGAGGGAGCCCAGCTCGGTGTCGCCGATGCGCACCGAACCGCCGCTGAAGGTGTCCAGCCCGGCCACGCAGTGCATCAGCGTCGACTTGCCGGAACCCGAGGGGCCCATGATCGCGGTGAACTCGCCCTGGTGGAAGTCCACCGTGACCCGGTCCAGGGCGACCACCTGGGTCTCGCCCTGTCCGTAGACCTTGGACAGATCCGTGGCGCGGGCGGCTACCGCGGTGGCGCGGTAAGCGGTGGGGGTGGTGGTCACGAGGGGGCTCCTGTCGGGGACTGTTCTTCGAGGACCCCTCCATCGTCGGCGCCCGCCACCCCCCGGGGCGTCCCTCCGCAAGCCCGTTCCCGAGGCAGCCTGGAGTCGGACCGCGGCGCCTGCGGCTCCTCCCCAGGTATGACGGCACCCCTGAGAAGGTGCCGGTTCACCGCCGGGTGACACCAGGCGGCGACTTTCCGTCATTCCTTTGCGTATGTCTTTGCGCACGCGAGCCGTGGGAGTCTGCCGGGGAACGCCGCCGACCAGCGCTGACGCGGCCTCAGACGTCAATAAAATAAGACAACATCGGGCCATCGTTCCGCTGTTCGGGGGACGGGCCCCGATAGGCTCATGTGCCAACGAGGAGCCGCGGGGTAACGCCCGGATGGTGGAATGCAGACACGGCGAGCTTAAACCTCGCTGGCCTTCGGGCCGTACCGGTTCGAGTCCGGTTCCGGGCACTCCCGACCTTCCCGGCGGGAGCGGTCCCACAAAAAACCGGACGACCGGCAGGATTCAGCCGGACACCAGTGTGACAGGAGGGAAAGATCCTCCCCGAGCACTAGGGTGTTTCTTTTGCTTGCCCATTACTCTTGTCCTAAGGCCGCGCACGGCGGCCATGGAGGAGTGAGATGAGGAGCAGCAACCCGGTCTTCTCGCGACGGGGGTTCAGCCGCGACAACGGCTATGCGGGCTTCAACGCGCAGCAGCCGCAGGCCGGGGGCCCCGCCGCTGGAACCGCCCCGTACGCGACGAACCCGTACGCGACCAACCCGTACGCGCAGGACGCCCAGCTCGGCGCCCCCGCACAGGCCCCGGCGCGCCCGGGTGCGATGACCATCGACGACGTGGTGTCCCGCACCGCGATGACGCTCGGTACGGTCTTCGTCACCGCCACGCTCGCCTGGTTCCTGCTGCCGGTGGACCCGGCGAACCTCGGCAAGTCGTACGGCATCGGCATCGGCGCGGCCCTCGTGGCCTTCGTCTTCGCCATGATCCAGTCCTTCAAGCGCAAGGCGTCCCCGGCGCTGATCCTGCTCTACGCGGCGTTCGAGGGCGTCTTCCTGGGCGTGATCTCCAACGCCGTCTCGACGTACGTCTCGCCCGGCGTCGTCCCGCAGGCGGTGCTCGGCACCATGGCGGTCTTCGCCGGTGTGCTGATCGCGTACAAGATGCGCTGGATCCGCGTCACCCGCCGGTTCTACGGCTTCGTCATGGCGGCTGCCCTGGGCTTCGTCCTGCTGATGGCGGTGAACCTGCTGTTCGCCGTGTTCGGCGGCGGTGACGGCCTCGGCTTCCGCAGCGGGGGCCTCGGCATCCTGTTCGGCGTCATCGGCATCATCCTCGGCGCGTGCTTCCTGGCCCTCGACTTCAAGCAGGTCGAGGACGGCGTCACCTACGGCGCCCCTCGCGAGGAGTCTTGGCTGGCCGCCTTCGGCCTCACCATGACGCTGGTGTGGATCTACCTGGAGTTCCTGCGTCTGCTGTCGATCCTCCAGGGCGACGACTGACCGCCCACCGTCCCTCGTCGAGGACGGTACGAAGGGCCCGTCCGGCATCCGCCGGGCGGGCCCTTCGCCGTGGGTGCGGTGCGACCCGTCAGAGCAGCTTGCGGGCCGCCCGCCTCAGGTCGTACTCGTGGATGATCGCCTTGGCGTGCCCGTAGCTGAGGTCGTGCTCGCCCCGGAGCCAGCTCACCTTCTCCTCGAAACGCACGAGGGAGGGGCCTTCCTCGACGGTGCGGAGCCACTCGGACACTTGCCGGCCTGTGCAATGGGGAATGCGGGAGAGCAGATTGCGATGGGTCTCTTCGGAGAAGACTTGGGACATCGGCGCCTCCGGACGCTTTGCGCGTGTGGTCCTTCACGTCACCGTGCCTGAGCGTTCGCCCGTTGGCAACAGTCCCGTCGGGGCGCATAGGGTCGCGGCGTGCTCGATACGACAGAACTGACCGCCGCCACCGAACGCCTCGCCGACCGGCTGCGGGCCGCGCCGCAGAGCCGCCTCCAGCGGGGCGCGGCGGCCGAGGGGCTGGCCCTGGCCAGGGACTTGGCACTGCGGGCCCAGCGGCTGGAGGCGCCGGACGCACCCCCGCGGACCATGCCGGACGCCGGGGTGTTCGCGGTCGCGGACCAGCTTGTGGTGGCCTGCAACGATCTGGCGGAAATTCTGCGAAGGGGAACGGCCCCGGCCGGCACCCCGCTTCAGCGGGAGCTGGACGAGGCCGTGGCGGCGGTGCGGCGAACGGCCGCTACAGCGACGCTATGACGCGGTCGGCGAGGATGTAGACGTTCTCGGAGTCGGCGCCGCTCCCGCACGAGAAGGTCAGGGCGTACGCGCCGGACACCCCCGAGCCGCCCAGCAGGACGGGCGTCTCGCCCTTGCGCAGCGCGTCCGCCAGCCGCTCGGCGGTCTCCCGGTGGCCGGGCGTCATGCACAGGGTCGTGCCGTCCGCGAAGACGTACACGTCCAGGGTGCCGAGCGGACCCGGCCGGACGTCGGTGAGCGCCGTGCGGGTCTCGGCGAGCTCCTCCAGGCGGCCCACGGTGCGCTCGTGGTCGGTGACGACGGGCGTCTGGACCGGCACGAAGTCGGGGTGCGAGGGGTGCCGGCGGCGGGCCGCGGCCAGCTCGGGGGAGTCCTCGGGGAAGGCGTTGTCGGTGATCCCGGGGATGTCGGGCAGCTCGGCCAGGGCGTCGAGGTCGTCCAGCCCGTCGGCGTACTCCGCGTACTCGGCGCTCAGCTCCATCGCGTCCATCGCCTCCAGGCCCGCGAAGTCCGCCTGGCGCGGTACGAAGAACGGCCCGTCCTCGGCCGGCCCGCCCACGGCGCCACCGAGCCCGCCCAGCAGCGTCCCCGGCCCGTCGGAGGCGTCCCGCGCCTCCTGGGCCGCCCAGAACGCCCGCGCCTCCGCCAGCTCGCGCTCCCGCTCCTCGGCGAGGGCCTCGGCGACGGCCGTGCGTATGTCCTCGGTGGTGCGCGCGTGGGGCACGAGAGGGGCGCGGTCGGCGGTGTTCATGGCGGCGAGTTCCGTGCGCAGGGCGGTGACCTGCTTGCGCAGCCCGTGGGCCGCGTGCAGGGCAGCGGCGCCCACGGCCGTCGCGGCGGCCGTGGTCAGCAGCAGGGCGAGAGACATGGCGCTCACTGACTTACTCCCGGTTTCAATCGATCCCCCGCACTTCCTACATCAGCTTGTCGTGCCCCCGCGCCCCCTGTCAGTGCATTACGTCACGAAATGGACAGGTCTTTTGCCTCGTGGTTTCCCCCGAGATGGGCCGTGACCTGCAAAAACGAATCTCCCCCGGGAGATAGGTCACATCCTGGGGGAGATTCGGTCACGGCTGGGACGCGGAGGTTTCGGCCCGGGGTGAGCCGCGCGCTTGGCTCGGGCGCTTGGGCGCTCGGGCGCTCAGGCGCTGGGGCTGAGCGGCGTCGGCTGAGTGGCTTGGGCTGAGCGGCGTCAGCTCAGGCCCTCGCCTCTTGTGCTCGCGCTCCGCTTCGCTACCGCTGCGGGCAGGTGCCGTCCTCGTTCCTCGGACGACCCCTACCCTCCGCTACAGCTCAGCTCAGCCGCTCGATGACCATCGCCATGCCCTGGCCGCCGCCCACGCACATCGTCTCCAGGCCGAACTGCTTGTCGTGGAACTGGAGGCCGTTGATCAGGGTGCCGGTGATGCGGGCGCCGGTCATGCCGAAGGGGTGGCCGACGGCGATGGCGCCACCGTTGACGTTCAGCTTCTCCAGCGGGATGTCCAGGTCGCGGTAGGACGGGATGACCTGCGCGGCGAACGCCTCGTTGATCTCGACCAGGTCGATGTCGCCGATGGTCAGCCCGGCGCGCTTCAGCGCCTGCTTGCTCGCCTCGACGGGGCCGTAGCCCATGATCTCGGGCGACAGGCCCGAGACGCCCGTGGAGACGATCCGCGCCAGCGGGGTCAGGCCCAGCTCCCGCGCCTTGGTGTCGCTCATGATGACCAGCGCGGCGGCGCCGTCGTTGAGCGGGCAGCAGTTGGCGGCGGTGACCAGGCCGTCGGGGCGGAAGACCGGCTTGAGCCCCTGGACGCCCTCCAGCGTCACGCCCGCCCGCGGGCCGTCGTCCTTGCTGACGACCGTGCCGTCGGGCGTCGTGACCGGGGTGATCTCCCGCTCCCAGAAGCCGTTCTTGATGGCTTCCTCGGCGAGGTTCTGCGAACGGACGCCGAACTCGTCCATGTCCCGGCGCGTGACGCCCTTGAGGCGGGCCAGGTTCTCGGCGGTCTGGCCCATCGCGATGTACGCGTCGGGGATCTGGCCGTCCTCGCGCGGGTCGTGCCAGTCGGTGCCCTCCTGCTCGGCGCGGGCGGCGGTACGGGCCTCGGCCTCGGCGAAGAGCGGGTTGTGGGTGTCGGGCAGGCCGTCGCTGGTGCCCTTCACGGAACGGGACACCATCTCGACGCCGGCGGAGATGAAGACGTCGCCCTCGCCCGCCTTGATGGCGTGCAGGGCCATGCGGGAGGTCTGGAGCGACGAGGAGCAGTACCGGGTGATGGTGCAGCCGGGAAGGTGGTCCATGCCCATCTGCACGGCGACGATACGGCCCAGGTTGTGGCCCTGCTCCCCGCCGGGCAGGCCGCAGCCGAGCATCAGGTCGTCGATGTCGCGGGGGTCGAGCTCGGGCACCTTCGCGAGCGCGGCCTCGATGATCGTGGCGGTCAGGTCGTCCGGCCGCAGGTCCTTCAGGGAGCCCTTGAAGGCCCGGCCGATGGGGGAGCGGGCGGCTGAGACGATCACGGCTTCGGGCATCACGGCTCCAGAGGGGCGAGGGGCAGGACTGAGAGGGAAGTTACCCGTACGTATCGCGTAGGTCATCGGGACGGGCGTGTGATGCGGGCCGCATTTCTAAGCGCTCGCTCAGCTCTCCGCTGCCGGTACCCGCACCCGGCTCCTTCCCGGAACGGGACGTTTCACCCACCGGCCCGCGCACGAAGGGTGCCCCCTGCCGCGCCACACCCCGCCGGACCTCCACCGGCTCGGGCGCCACGGGCGGGCACCCCGGCCGTGCCGCCGAGCGCCAGGCGGCCCGGGGTGGGCCGGGACCCCGCCGGCGTCCCGCGCGGCCGGGCGCCCCGACCGCCGCGGGCGTCAGGCCGTGGAGCCGGGGTGGGGTTCGCCGAGGGGGGCGGGGTCCTGGACGGAGGGGAGGCGCCGGCGGCGGCGGTGCTTGAGGAGGGCCCATGGGGCGCGGGCGCCCGTGACCTCCGTACCGGCCTCCTCGGCCGCCTCCACTGCCGCCTTCGCGACCGGCAGCATGCCCTCCCGGCGGTCCGCCTCCAGCCGGTCCGTCTCCGGCCACACGCCCATCACGGCGCACAGCGTCGGCAGCACCGCCATCGCCGCCGTGGCATACCCCTCCGCCGAGGGGTGGTAGTTGTCGGCGCCGAACATCTCGCGCGGGTTCGCCGCGAACTCCGGCCCCAGGAGGTCGCCCAGCGACACCGTCCGGCCGCCCCCCTCCACGACCACGATCGTCTGCGCGGCGGCCAGCTGGCGCGACGCCCGCCGGGCCAGCCAGCGCAGCGGCTGGTAGACCGGCTCGATCGTGCCCAGGTCGGGGCAGGTGCCGACGACGACCTCCGTCCCCGCCGTCCGCAGCCGGCGCACGGCCGTCGACAGGTACCGGACGGACTGCGTGGGCGACATCCGGTGCGTCACGTCGTTCGCCCCGATCATGATCACGCACACGTCGGGAACCCGCCCCGGATGGGCCAGCAGCAGCGTGACCTGGCGCTCCAGGTCGTCCGAGCGGGCACCCGGCAGGGCGACGTTCCGCAGCTCCACCGGGCACTCCGCGACCGCCGCCAGCCCGGAGGCGAGCAGCGCGCCCGGCGTCTGGCCCGCCCGCCGCACGCCCTGACCCGCCGCCGTGGAATCACCCAGGAGGGCTAGCCGCAGCGGCGCCACGCCGCCGCCGTACCACCGCCCGTACAGTCCGTCCGCGCACGGCGGCAGCGGTGCCACCCCGCCGCCCACCGAACGTTTCGCCAGCTGCACCTCGGCCAGCAGCACCCCGACCGCCGCCGCTCCCAGCAGCCCGATGCCGCCGCCCCCGTACGCGGCGCCGGCGGCGATCCGCCGTGCCACTCTCGCCCTCGACATAGGTGCAGCCACCTCCTCGTTGCCGTACAAGAGCTAACTGCCCCGTACTCGACTCCGACTACGCATACGCTGGCGGGACCATTACGGAGACCCCGGAGATTACGGTGCAATACCACGACTCGATGATCAGCCTCGTCGGCAACACCCCGCTGGTGAAGCTCAACAGTGTGACCGAGGGCCTGCAGGCGACCGTCCTGGCCAAGGTCGAGTACTTCAACCCCGGCGGTTCGGTCAAGGACCGCATCGCCCTGCGCATGATCGAGGCGGCCGAGGAGAGCGGCGCCCTGAAGCCCGGCGGCACGATCGTCGAGCCCACGTCCGGCAACACGGGCGTCGGCCTCGCCATCGTGGCCCAGCAGAAGGGCTACAAGTGCGTCTTCGTCTGCCCCGACAAGGTCTCCACCGACAAGATCAACGTCCTGCGGGCGTACGGCGCCGAGGTCGTCGTCTGCCCCACGGCGGTGGACCCCGAGCACCCCGACTCGTACTACAACGTGTCCGACCGCCTCGTCCGTGAGACGCCGGGCGCCTGGAAGCCGGACCAGTACTCCAACCCGAACAACCCCCGTTCGCACTACGAGACCACCGGTCCCGAGCTGTGGGACCAGACCGACGGGAAGATCACCCACTTCGTGACCGGCGTCGGCACCGGCGGCACCATCTCCGGCACCGGCCGGTACCTGAAGGAGATCAGCGACGGCAAGGTCCGCGTCGTCGGTGCCGACCCGGAGGGATCCGTCTACTCCGGTGGCTCGGGCCGCCCCTACCTCGTCGAGGGCGTCGGCGAGGACTTCTGGCCCAGCGCCTACGACCGGACCGTCACCGACGAGATCGTCGCCGTGTCCGACAAGGACTCCTTCCAGATGACCCGCCGCCTCGCCAAGGAGGAGGGCCTCCTCGTCGGCGGCTCCTGCGGCATGGCCGTCGTCGCGGCGCTGCGGGTCGCCGAGGGCCTCGGCCCCGACGACGTCGTGGTCGTCCTCCTCCCGGACAGCGGCAAGGGCTACCTGTCGAAGATCTTCAACGACGAGTGGATGGCCGACTACGGCTTCCTGGAGGATTCCGGCCCGTCCGCCCGCGTCGGTGACGTCCTCCGTGACAAGGAGGGCGACATCCCCAAGCTCGTCCACATGCACCCCGAGGAGACGGTCGGCGAGGCCATCGAGGTCCTCCGGGAGTACGGCGTGTCCCAGATGCCCATCGTCAAGCCCGGCGCCGGTCACCCCGACGTCATGGCCGCCGAGGTCGTCGGGTCCGTCGTCGAACGCGAGCTGCTGGACGCCCTGTTCACCAAGCGCGCCTCCCTCGACGACCCGCTGGACAAGCACATGAGTGCGCCGCTGCCCCAGGTCGGCTCCGGCGAGCCGGTCGCCGACCTCATGTCCGTGCTCGGCACGGCCGACGCGGCGATCGTGCTGGTCGAGGGCAAGCCGACCGGTGTGGTGAGCCGTCAGGACCTGCTGTCGTTCCTCGCGAAGGACGGCAAGTAGCCACCGGGGCAACGGGTTTCGGGCTTCGGGGCTTCGGGGCTTCGTGCGATCGGTACGAGCACGACATGTAGTGGCAGCACGCGCTTAACGCGCACCGGGCAAGGTGGTCCTCGTCGGCGTCAAGGACTTCCGGAGCGGCTCCCGGGCCTCCACGGACGCCGCCGACGCGGGAACCGGCCCTGACCCGGAACCGCGTCCTCGCGGGGACCGCCGTCGTCCCGCCCCCCGGCAACGGGGGTGCGGCGGTCCCCGCGCCACACCTCCCGGCCGGCCCTCTGGGCGCCGCCCGTGGCTCAGACCCCGTCGGCACCGTCCCGGTGCAGCCGCCGCCGCGACACACCCCGCAGCGAGTGCGCCGTGTTCACCCCGACGATGCCCGCCCAGGTGACGGCCAGTCCCGCCAGACCGGCGTTCACGACGCTGATCGCCGAGAGGGGTATCGCGAGGACCATCGAGATGATGGCGAAGCCGAAGCGCTCACCGAAATGCTCCCCGGCCGGCCGGTCGCCGCCGGGGTGGGCGCCCCGGGCGACGATCATCTGCTGCTCGGCCACCTGCCGGCGGACCCGGCGGTCCACGGTGGCGTCCAGCCGCTGCTCCACCTTCTCCAGGAACGACTCGATCAGGGCCGACTCGTACTCCGTCCCCAGCTCGCGGCGGGCCTGGAGGGTGGCGTCGAGCTCCTTCTCGAGCTCCGTGTCACGGGGTTCCATGCCGACTACGGTACGGAGCCGGGGCCGCCGTGTCGCTGGGGATAACCCCCCTCTTCGTCCCCCTGGACACCCCCGCACCACCCTCGGCCCGCCCCGCCCCCCACGCGTGCCGCTTGCCCGCCTGCATATCGTCATGCAGAGTCTTGGGAGACTGAATATCCGGGTCGGGAACGAGGGGGACGGAACATGAGCGACAGCCCTGCCGCGCGGCTGCAGGCGCTCTTCGAGGGGCACCGGCTGACGCCCACGCAGCGCCGGATCGCCCACTCGATGGTGCGGCGCGCCGGCGACGTACCGTTCCTGTCCAGCGTGGAACTGGCCGAGCTGGCCGGGGTCAGCCAGCCGTCGGTGACCCGCTTCGCCGTGGCGCTCGGGTTCGACGGCTACCCGGCGCTGCGCAAGCACCTGCGCGAGGTGGCGCCCGCCGAGCCGGCCGCCGGCGCGCCGGGCGAGTCCTCGTACAACGAGTACCAGCAGGCCGTCCTGGGCGAGATCGAGAACCTGCGGCACCTCGCGGAACTCCTCGCCGACCCCGGTCCCGTGGAGCGCGCCGGTCGGCTCCTCGCCTCCTCCCGCCCGCTGCCCGTGTTGGGCCTGCGCGCCGCGTCCTCACAGGCGCGGGGCTTCGCCTACTTCGCGGCGAAGGTCCATCCGGACGTACGACTGCTCGACGAGGGCGGCACGATGCTCACCGACCGCGTCGACGCGGCCGTGCGCGCCGGTGCGACCGTGCTGCTGTGCTTCGCGCTGCCCCGGCACCCCCGGGAGGTGGTGGACGCCCTGGCGTACGCGCGCGATGCCGGGCTGACCGTCGTGACCGTCGCCGACTCCGCGTTCGCCCCGGTCGCCAAGCACAGCGACCTTCTGCTCCCGGCCGCGGTCGGCACCGGTCTCGCCTTCGACACCGCGTGCGCGCCCATGCTGCTCGGGCGGGTCCTGCTGGAGGCGATGTGCGACGGGCTGCCCGACGCCCAGGCCCGGCTGGAGGAATTCGACACGGCGGCGGCCTCGCGGGGCCTGTTCGTGGAGTAGCCCCCGCGCCGGGGATGACGGCCACGGCCGGCGTCCTGCGCGTACCGCATACGGCGTACCGAATACGGCGTACCGCATACCGCGTACCGCGTACCGCGTACCGCGTGCCTGGGCACCGGCCGCAGCCGTCCCTCGCCCCCGTCCGAGACGGGTCAGTGCCGGGGGCCCAGGGTGCGGGAGCCGTCGCGGACGACGATGGCCAGCGCCGGACAGGAGTCGGCGGCGTCCAGCGCGGTCTCGTCCTCGTCGATCTCCCGCGCCACCGGCTCGGCGTGGTCGCCGTCCAGCCGGTACAGGCCGGGGGCGAGCGCGGCACACATGCCGGACCCCATGCACAGCCCCCGGTCGACCTCCGTGGTCCAGGACACCCCGGTCACCACCCCACGGGCATCTCGCGCGGCCCCCGCACCAGCATCTGGTTCTTCCACACCACGTCACCGGCGAGGTGCAGCGAGGGGAAGCGGGTGATCAGGGCGCGCAGCGCCTCCTGGAGTTCGAGCCGGGCGAGCGGAGCACCGAGGCAGTGGTGTACGCCATGGCCGAAACCGAGGTGCTGGACACCGGCCCGGGTCACGTCGAGCCGGCCCGGAGCGCTGAACTTCAGCGCGTCCCGGTTGGCGGCCCCGACCGCGACGAGCACCGGCTCCCCGGCGCGCACCAGCGTGCCGCCCACCTCGACGTCCTCCTTGGCGTAGCGCGGGAAGGCGGCCCCGCTGCCCAGCGGCACGAAGCGCAGCAGCTCCTCGACCGCGCCGGCGACGAGTTCCGGCCGTTCCCGGAGCAGCGCCAGCTGGTCGGGGTGGTCCAGGAGCGCGTGGCAGAAGTTGGGGATCTGGCTCGCCGTCGTCTCGTGCCCGGCGACGAGGATGCCCACGCACAGGTCGACCAGTTCCAGCTCGGTCAGCCGGTCGCCCGTGTCCCGCGCGTCGATCAGGGCGGTCATCAGGTCCGGGCGGGGGTTCTTCCGGTGGTCCTCGATCAACCCGGCCATGTAGGCGCGCAGTTCCTCGCGGTTGCGGTCCGCCTCCTCGGCGCTCAGGGAGCTGGTCGACAGGGCGGCGTCGCTCCAGACCCGGAACCGGGGCCGGTCCTCCTCGGGCACGCCCAGCATGCGGCAGATGACGGCGACCGGGATGGGCAGCGCGTAGTGCTCGACGAGGTCGGCCGGCGGGCCCATGGCCTCCATTCCGTCGAGGAAGCCGTGCGCCAGGTCGCGCACCTGGGGGCGCAGCTTCTCCACCTGGTGCACCGTGAAGGCCTTGGCCACGAGCGTGCGCAGCCGGGTGTGCTCGGGCGGGTCCATGCTGAGGATGCCGGAGTCCTGCTGCGCCTCCGACTGGCGCGGTTCGTCGTGCGCCAGCGCCTCGGCCCGGCTGAAGCGGCGGTCACCGAGGACGAGGCGGGCGTCGGCGTACCGCGTGGCCAGCCAGGCGGGCTCGCCGTAGGCCATCCGTACGCGTAACAGCCCGGGGTGCTCCAGCGCCTCGGCGTAGGCGTCGGCCAGCCCCAGTCCCTCGGGTTCGTTGAACGGGTAGGTCAGCGGGGTCTGTTCCTGCGCGTCGTGCGTGGTCGTCACGGAAACCTCCACTGGTGTAAGCGGCTGCTTACCAACCTAGAGTTGGGCTCCCGGGCGGTCAACGGCGCCTCGCGCGGGTTCACTCGGCGGTGCGCCGGACGGACAGGTGGGGGTGGCAGGTGGCGGCCAGGCAGGCGGACGCCGAGGAGCGGGGCGGGACGTCGACGCGGGACCGGCTGCTCGAAGCGGCGTCCGCGCTGTTCGCCGAGCGCGGGTACGACCGGGCGACCGTACGGGACATCGCCGGCCGCGCCGGGGTCAACCAGGCGCTGTTGTTCCGGCACTTCGGCTCGAAGCGGGCCCTGTTCGGCGAGGTGGTGTCACGCGACGGCCGGGAGCAGCTGCGGAGCACCCCGGCGGAACGGCTCGTGGAGACGGTGCTGGCCGGCATGCTGACCCCGCCGGGCGCGGTCGACGACGGCGAGGACGTCGGTGACGTCGGTGACGGTGCGGGCGACGGTACCTGCCGTGGCGAAGGTGACTGCCGGGGCAATGGTGACCGCAGTGGCGCGGGTGCCGGGCGTTCGCTGGAGACCCTGCTGCGATCAGTGGGGGCGGGGGACGAGATCTCGGCGGCGGTCACCGGACTCGGTGACGACTACGCCCGGGCGCTGGCCGGTCTGAGCCGGGCCGACGACAGCTCGCTGCGCGGCGACCTCGCCCTGTCCTGGCTCGTCGGCATCGGCCTCATGCGCGTCGTCGTCGGCAGGAAGCCGCTGGCGGACGCGGACCCCGGCGAGGTCAGCCGCCTGGTGGTCTCCACGCTCGGCCACCTGCTGGAGGGCATGGCGCCCCCGGACCCCGGGGCGGAGCGCACCTAGCGCGTCCGGCGCACCTGGCGCCATGCGGCGGGCGACGCCGTACCGGCCGGGTACGGCGCCGCCGGGCACACGTCAGACGTCCAGCTCGGCCTCGATCTTCCGGAGCTGGTGACGGGCCATCGCCAGGTTCGCCCGCTGCTTGTCCAGCGCCAGGTACAGGAAGAGGCCGTTCTGGCCCCGCCCCTTGAGGAGCCGGATCAGGTGGTACTGCGTGCCCAGGGTGATCAGGATGTCCTCGATCTCCTCGTTGATGCCGAGCATCTCCATCGTGCGCACCTTGGCCCGTACGACGTCGGTGTTGCCGGCGGCGGCGACCGTCAGGTCGAGGTCCTTCCCGCCGCCGATCGTGCCGAGGGCCATGCCGCTGGTGTAGTCGACGAGGGCGGCGCCGATGGCACCGTCGATGACGGTGGTGGCTTCCTTGAGGGCGGTTTCGGTATTGGCCATGAGAGTCACGCTTCCTTCGGTTTGTGGGACGGGAGGGGTGGAATGGCTTGTGCGGCGGTCACCTGCCGCGGATCGCCCAGCGGGGTCCGCCGGTGCAGGGCGCCGTCGACCAGCTCCCCGATGCGGGCGCTGGACCGGCGGGCCTCCAGGTGGAGCCGGCCCACGTTGATCCGGGGCTCGGCCAGGAGGGTCAGGACGGCGGACTCGCCCGCCGCGTACGTGGCGACGTAGCCGTGCTCGCCGCGCACCAGCAGCTCGCGGAATCCGCCCTGCCCGGTGGCCTCCGTCAGCCGGAGCCCCACCCCGAGGGCGGCGGCGGTGAGCGCGGCGACGCCCTCTGCGGCGTCCGCGTCCGCCGTGTCCCGGGCCAGGACCAGGCCGTCGGCGCTGGCCGCGAGCGCCCCGGTCACCTGGGGCACGCGGGCCCGCAGGCGTCTGAGCTCGCCGAGCACCTCGGCTTCGGCCGCCGTCATCAGCTGTCTCCTCTCACTCCTCTCGCTTCTCCCGGCGCGCTGTCGCAGGGCGCGCCTCATGAGCGCGTACCGGGCGTACGGGCGGTCACAGATGGGCCTCCAGGGCGTCACGGAGCCGGCGGAGCAGGGCGATGTCCGGGTCGGGTGCGAAGCCGACGGGTTCGTAGGGAGCGGCGGCGGTCGTCCCGTACGCGACGGGCGTGAACGGATCCCGCGGTCCCGGATCCCGCGGTCCCGGATCTCGCGGTCCCGGGGTGTGCGGGCCCGGGCCGTGTGCGGCGGGGCCGCCCGGCAGCGGGCCGTGGACGGCCTGGTCGAGCGGGGGCGCGTACCGGGGGGCCGGCTCCGGAGGGGTCGTCACGAGCCCGGCCGCGGCGAGCCGCCGGATCTCCAGCAGCGTGTGGAAGGCCGGCCGGCCCAGCGCCCAGGCGAGCTGCGCGGGGGTGCGCGAGCCGTCGGCGTGGGCCAGCAGCGCGCGCTGCCGGGCGGTGACCGTCTGGCCGGGCGCCGCGGGCCGGGGGACGACGGGGGCGGCGTCGACGGCCGGGTAGGGCCACACGTTGTCGAGCAACTCCCGGCGGCGCAGCGTCTCCCGCTCCACCTCGGCGGCGGACACGGGACGTACGGCCGCCCGTACCGCGTGCGTTCCGTGCACCGTGCCGTACTGGAAGCGGGCCGGGCTCCGCCCGGGGGCGAGCGCGAAGAACGCCGCGTCGAACAGGGCGCCCAGGTGGCAGATCTCCAGCTCGCCGGCCGCGATCCGGCCGTGCCGCGGCTGTCGCCCGCCCGCCGTGAGCAGGACGTCCGGGCCGGGCGCCACCGGGCTCTCCGCGTGCACCACCCGCCCGTCGACGAGGTACAGCGTCCCGTGGTCCCGTACGAGCGCCCCGGTCGCGTGGTCGCGGGCGAGGCGCAGCAGCATCGGCGAGACGATCGCTCCGGCGGTACGCGTCCTCGTACTCATATCAGCACCAGCCGTTCGGCCAGCTCGCGCAGCCGCAGGCGGGCGAGGGCGAGGTTGCCGGTGGAGCGGTCCAGCCACAGGTGGAGGAAGACGCTGCTGTCGAACGTCGTCTCGACGAACCGCAGGACGTGGTAGCCGGTACGGGTCGTCACGATGACGTCCTCGACCGGCGGGGCCTTCGGGTCCACGCCGCCCCCGCCCGCCAGTACCGGGAGCAGGGACGAGCCGGCGGGGCCCGCGGGCGCCGGTGCCGCCGGGCTCTTCGCGGCCCCGGCCGCGGGAGCCTGCCGCCCCGCCGCCCCGCCGGGCGCGCCCGGTACGGGTACCGGGACCGGCGTCAGCCCCGGTACGGGGGGCAGCCCGGGTATGGGGGACGAGCCGGATATGGGCGCCGCTTCGGGCGACGACGCACGGGGCGGCGATGTGCCGGGCGACGACGTGCCAGGGGACGACGTGCCAGGCGACGTCGGGTCGGGCGACGTGCCGGGGGACGACGTGCCGGGCGACGTCATGTCGGGCGGCGACGCGTCGGGGGCGAACGACTCGTACTCCGCGGCCGCGCGCGCCAGTTCCGCCGTCTCCGCCGCCGTCGTCTCGTGGTCGCCCACCGGGGACTGGCCGGCCGTACCGAGGGCGAGGCCGCTGGTCCAGTCGACGAGAGCCGCACCCCGCGCGCCCGGCAGGCTCATCACTTCGCGCAGGCACTCGTCGATTCCGGGCACGCGGGCTCCCCTCCCAGTTCCCCGTTGCGCTGCAACTGCTGTGACCGCGAGGTTACGCAACGTTCGCTAGCCTGGTGGGAGTTCTGGCATTTTCCAAAGGAACATGCCCGGGAGGGGATAGGGTCGCCGGTTACCCCTCGTGGGGCCGGCCGGCGGCGGGACCGTCGGACCGGCCGGTTCCGAGGGGCAGATTACGGCGTGCCGTGCCCGCGGGTCAGGACTTCTCGCGCTCCGCCGGTGACTCCTCGCCGCGCGCCCGCATCACGAGCTTGTTGACCGCCCAGAGCCCGATGCCGATCGCCAGCAGCACGCCCGCCCGGATGTAGACGTCGGCGTCCCGGTCGGCGAGCGGGCTGGCGAGGATCAGGGCGGTGATCGCGCCGAGCACCGGCAGCACCGTCGGCGTACGGAAGTGCGGGTGGTCGACCCGGTCGCGGCGCAGGACCAGCACCGCGATGTTGACCACCGCGAAGACGCACAGCAGCAGGAAGGCCGTCGTGTCGCCCAGGCCCTCGATCTCGCCGGTCGAGACCAGCCCGACCGCCAGGAGCGATACGAACACGATGCCCGCGACGGGGGTGCGGCGCCCGGCGAGGACGCGGCCCATGGCGCGCGGCAGGATCCGCTCGTTGGCCATGCCGTAGCAGAGGCGCGAGGCCATCATGATGTTGATGAGCGCCGAGTTGGTGACGGCGAACAGCGCGATGAGGGCGAAGAGTTTGGGCGGGAAGTCGACGCCGCCGGCCTTGACGACCTCCAGCAGCGGGCCGCTCGACTCCTCCAGGACGCGGTAGTCGACCAGGAGGGACGAGACGAGCGCGACCAGGACGTAGATGGTGCCGGTGACGGCGACGCCGGTGAAGATCGCGCGGGGGAAGGTGCGGGCCGGGTCCCGGGTCTCCTCCGCCATGTTGACCGAGTCCTCGAAGCCGACGAACGCGAAGAAGCCGAGCGCGGTGGCCCCCAGGACGCTGGTGAGCAGCGCGTACCCGGTGCCGGTCGCCTGGAACTCGCCCAGCCGGGACGGCTCGCCCTCGCCCGTCAGCACCGCCCAGGCGCCGATGGAGAGGATGATCGCCAGGCCGGTGAGCTCGACCAGGGTGAGGACGACGTTCGTCTTCACGGACTCCGAGACGCCCCGCAGGTTGAGCGCGGCGAGGGCGAGGATGAAGAGGATCGCGACCAGCGTGGGCGGCACCGCTCCCTCGGTGAACTCGGACAGGTAGTCGCCGCTGAACGCGCGCGCGGCCGCGCTGGCGGACGACAGCCCGGAGCACATCACCATGAAGGCGACGATGAAGGTCAAGAACGGGACCTTGAAGGCCTTCTGGGTGTAGAGGGCCGCTCCGGCCGCCTTGGGGTACTTGCCGACGAGCTCGACGTACGACGCCGCCGTCAGGATCGCGACGACGAAGCCGATCACGAAGGGCAGCCAGAGCGCGCCGCCCACCTTCCCCGCCACGTTGCCGGTGGTGGCGTAGATCCCGGTGCCCAGGATGTCGCCGATGACGAAGAGGACGAGCAGCTTCGGTCCGATGACCCGCTTGAGGGGCGGCTCCCGGTGAGCCCCCGCGGGCTGTTCCGTGGTGGTCATGGAAGGGTTTTGCCCCCACCGGCGGGACAGATGCGCCCTCACTCCATGAGCAGCACGTCCGGGCGTCCGCCACCTGCCTCGGCGACGATCTCGGCCACGCCCTGCGGCGGGCGCACGGTCGCGAAGCGGACCTCTCCGTCGTCGCGCGCCACGAAGCCGTACACGCCGGGGCGGGTGAGCGAGTTGTAGGCGTAGTGGTGCGCGAAGTAGTAGGCGCCGGTGTCCAGCGCGGCCACGACGTCGCCCGGTTCGAGGAGCGGCAGCGGGCGGTTCACGGCCAGCAGGTCGCCGGCGAAACAGGCCGGCCCGGCCACGTCCTGGTCGACGGCCGGGCCGCCCGCCTTCGGCTGTCCCTTCGCGTCGTACGCGGCGATCCGCAGCGGCCAGGAGACCGGGTCGTAGACGGTGCGGGTGGCGACCTGGACACCCGCGTGGGTGACGGCGATGGGGCGGGCCCCGGACGTCTTGGTGTACTCGACGCGGGCGAGGACCGTGCCGTGCTTGGCGAGCAGCGA
Organism: Streptomyces ficellus; assembly: GCF_009739905.1. Lineage (NCBI taxonomy): Bacteria > Bacillati > Actinomycetota > Actinomycetes > Kitasatosporales > Streptomycetaceae > Streptomyces > Streptomyces ficellus. Next base: position 4,414,159 of record NZ_CP034279.1, read on the forward strand.
CCGGCCGAACTCGGTGACCAGGCCGTACCGCCCGTCGAACAGCTCCGGCACTCCGTCGGCGAGAAGCCGGGCGTACTGCGCGAACGTCGGCGTCTCCTCGTCGGAGGCGAAGTTCACCGGCAGGCCGCCGCCGATGTCGAGGGTGTCGACCTGGCGGCGCCCGGCGGCCGCGTTGATCTCCTCGGCCAGCTCGTACACCTCCCTGATGCCGGTGACGAGGAGGGCGAGGGGCATTCCCTGCGAGCCGGAGTGGGTGTGCAGCCGGGTCAGCCAGGGACGGTCGAGGTACGCCCGGACGACGCGGGCGCGGGCGCCCTCGTCGCGCAGGGCGATGCCGAACTTGGAGGTGGCGGTGGCGGTGGACAGCGCGTCGATGGTGCCGCCGCCGATCTGCGGGTTGACCCGCAGCCCGAGCGGGGAGCGGGTGGGCGCCTGCTGGACGAGGGCGTCGAGGCGGGCCAGCTCCTGCGGGTTGTCGGCGTTGACGGCGATGCCGAGGGCGAGCGCCTCGCGCAGCTCGCCGGGCGTCTTGGCGGGGGAGTCGAGCACGATCCGGGCGGGGTCGACGCCCGCCGCCCGGGCCAGGGCCAGCTCGCCGGGGCTCGCGACCTCGGCGCCGATCCCCGCCTCGTACAGCAGGCGCAGGACCGGGACGAGCGGGCAGGCCTTGACGGCGAAGGCGTGCAGGACGGGCGCGTCGGTGACGGCCGCGAACGCGGCGCGCAGGGCGGCGGCGGAGGCGCGCACGCCGGCGATGTCGAGGAGGGCGGCGACGGGCTCGGTCTCGGAGAGGAGGTTCTGGTCGACGGCTGCTCGTACGGCTTGATCGCGTCGGTCTGAAGCCATGTTCTCCAGCCAATCACCCGGCGCCGGGCACCGCAGCCGTTGACTACATCTATTCAGGAGGTCAAGATGTGAATAACTGAATCTGCAACCGCAGCCGACCATCTGCGATCGAGGAGGCATCCCCATGTCAGGACCCCGCCCCGTACGGGCCCCGCGCGGTACGGAACTGAGCGCCCTGGGATGGCAGCAGGAAGCCGCGCTGCGGATGCTGCAGAACAACCTCGACCCCGAGGTCGCCGAGCACCCCGACAAGCTCGTCGTCTACGGCGGCACCGGCAAGGCCGCCCGCGACTGGCGCTCCTACGACGCCATGGTCCGTACGCTGCGCACCCTCAAGCAGGACGAGACCATGCTCGTCCAGTCCGGCCGCCCCGTCGGCGTCATGCAGACCCACGAGTGGGCGCCGCGCGTCCTGATCGCCAACTCCAACCTGGTCGGCGACTGGGCGAACTGGGAGGAGTTCCGCCGCCTGGAGCAGCTCGGCCTGACCATGTACGGCCAGATGACCGCCGGGTCCTGGATCTACATCGGTACGCAGGGCATCCTCCAGGGCACCTACGAGACCTTCGCCGCCGTCGCCGCAAAGCTGCATTCGATCGGTAAGGGAGGGGTCGGCGGCACGCTCGCCGGCACGATCACCCTCACCGCCGGCCTCGGCGGCATGGGCGGCGCCCAGCCGCTCGCCGTCACGATGAACGACGGCGTCGCGATCTGCGTCGACTGCGACCCGCGCGCCATCGACCGCCGCATCGAGCACCGCTACCTCGACGTCAGGGCCGACTCCCTCGACCACGCCCTCCAGCTGGCCGTCGAGGCCCGCGACGCCCGGCGCCCGCTCTCCATCGGGCTCCTCGGCAACGCCGCCGAGCTGCTGCCTCGGATGCTGGAGATGGGCGCCCCCATCGACATCGTCACCGACCAGACCTCCGCCCACGACCCCCTCTCCTACCTGCCGCTCGGCGTCGACTTCGACGACATGGCCTCCTACGCGGCCGAGAAGCCCGCCGACTTCACCCAGCGCGCCCGCGAGTCGATGGCCCGCCACGTGGAGGCCATGGTCGGCTTCATGGACGCGGGCGCCGAGGTCTTCGACTACGGCAACTCCATCCGCGGCGAGGCACAGCTCGCCGGCTACGACCGGGCGTTCGACTTCCCCGGCTTCGTACCCGCCTACATCCGCCCCCTGTTCTGCGAGGGCAAGGGCCCCTTCCGGTGGGCCGCCCTGTCCGGCGACGCCGCCGACATCCACAAGACCGACCGGGCCATGCTGGACCTCTTCCCCGAGAACGAGTCCCTGGCCCGCTGGATCAAGATGGCCGGCGAACGCGTCCACTTCCAGGGCCTGCCCGCCCGCATCTGCTGGCTGGGCTACGGCGAACGCGACCGCGCGGGCGAGCGCTTCAACGACATGGTCGCCTCCGGCGAACTGGCCGCCCCCCTCGCCATCGGCCGCGACCACCTCGACTGCGGCTCCGTCGCCTCCCCGTACCGCGAGACCGAGGCCATGCTCGACGGCTCCGACGCCATCGCCGACTGGCCGCTCCTCAACGCCATGGTGAACGTCGCCTCCGGTGCCTCCTGGGTCTCCATCCACCACGGCGGCGGCGTCGGCATGGGCCGCTCCATCCACGCCGGCCAGGTCACCGTCGCCGACGGCACCCCGCTCGCGGGCGAGAAGATCCGCCGCGTCCTCACCAACGACCCGGGCATGGGCGTCATCCGCCACGTCGACGCCGGCTACGACATCGCCGACTCCGTCGCCGGCGAGCGCGGCGTCCGCGTCCCCATGCGGGAGGAGTCGTGAGCGCCGCGGAACGGGCCGGCACCGCGCGCGACCACCGGGATGCGCCCGCCGGTACGCCCGCCGGTGAACGCGCACCCGCACCCGCGGCCGCCGGGGGTGCCTCGTTCCACGCCATGTGGGCCGACCTCGCCCCCATCGGCCGCGACGCGACCACCCGCGGCTACCGCCGCTACGCCTGGACCGGCGCCGACGCCGACTGCCGCACCTGGTTCCAGGAACAGGCCGAGGCACGCGGACTCACCTACGAGACCGACCGCAACGGCAACCAGTGGGCCTGGCTCGGCGACCCCCTCGGTGAGGACGCCGTCGTCACCGGCTCACACCTCGACTCCGTCCCCGACGGCGGCGCCTTCGACGGCCCGCTCGGCGTCGTCTCCTCCTTCGCCGCGCTCGACGAACTCCGCCACAGGGGAGTGGAGTTCCGCCGGCCGCTGGCCATCACCAACTTCGGTGACGAGGAGGGCGCCCGCTTCGGCCTCGCCTGCGTCGGCTCCCGGCTCGCGGCCGGACAGCTGACCAAGGCGGCGGCGCACGAGCTGCGCGACGGCGACGGGACCACCCTCCCCCAGGCGATGGAGGCCGCCGGATACGACCCCGACGCCATCGGCCCGGACCCGCAACGCCTCGCCCGCATCGGCGCGTTCGTCGAACTCCACGTCGAGCAGGGGCGCGCCCTGGACCTCACGGGCGACGCCGTCGGTATCGCCTCCGCCATCTGGCCCCACGGCCGCTGGCGGTACGACTTCCACGGCGAGGCCAACCACGCCGGCACCACCCGCCTCGTCGACCGGCGCGACCCGATGCTGACGTACGCCGAGACCGTCCTCGCCGCCCGCCGCGAGGCGGAACTGGCGGGAGCCGTCGCCACCTTCGGCAAGATCTCCGTCGAACCGAACGGCGTCAACGCCATCCCGTCGCTCGTACGCGGCTGGCTCGACTCCCGCGCCGCCGACCAGACCACCCTGGACACGGTCGTCACGGCCATCGAGGCCGCCGCCCACGAGGCGGCCACCCGCCACGGCATCGACCTCACCGTCGTCCGCGAGTCGTTCACCCCCGTCGTCGAGTTCGAACACGCCCTGCGGGACGAACTCGCCAAGATCCTCGGCGGCCAGGTCCCCGTCCTCGGCACCGGCGCCGGCCACGACGCGGGCATCCTCTCGGCCGCCGTCCCCACCGCCATGCTCTTCGTCCGCAACCCCACGGGCGTCTCCCACTCCCCGGCCGAATTCGCGGCCGAGGACGACTGCCTGGCCGGCGTCCACGCCCTCGCCGACGTACTGGAGGGCCTCGCATGCCGCTGACCCCCGCGCCGCCGGCCCCCGCGCCGCCGGCCCACGCGCCCCTCACCTACTGGTGCGAACACGCCTGGCTCGGCACCAACGTCGAGCCGGGCACCGCCCTCGACGTGACCGACGGCCGCATCACCGCCGTACGCACCGGCGTCACCACCCCGCCGCCCGGCGCTGTTACCCTGCGCGGCCTCACCCTCCCGGGTCTCGCCAACGCCCACAGCCACGCCTTCCACCGGGCGCTGCGCGGCACCGTCCAGGTCGGCTCCGGCACCTTCTGGACCTGGCGCGAGGTCATGTACCAGGTCGCCTCCCGTCTCGACCCCGACAGCTACTTCGCCCTCGCCCGCGCCGTGTACGCCGAGATGGCGCTGGCCGGCATCACGGCCGTCGGCGAGTTCCACTACCTCCACCACGCGCCCGGCGGCACCCCCTACGCCGACCCCAGCGCCATGGGTGAGGCGCTGATCGCGGCCGCCGCCGAGGCCGGCATCCGCATCACGCTGCTCGACACGGCCTACCTGTCCTCCGGCTTCGGCGCCGCCCCCGACCGGCACCAGCTGCGCTTCAGCGACGGCACGGCCGAGGCGTGGGCCGAACGCGCGTCCCTCCTCAAGGACCGCGACGGCGTCCGGATCGGCGCGGCCATCCACTCCGTACGCGCCGTCCCCGCCGACCAGTTGGGCACCGTCGCCCAGTGGGCCGCCGACCGCGGGGCGCCGCTGCACGTCCACCTCTCCGAACAGACGGCGGAGAACGACGCCTGCCTGGCCGCCCACGGCCGCACCCCCACCCGGCTGCTCGCCGACCACGGTGTCCTCGGCCCCCGCACCACCGGCGTCCACAACACCCACCTCACCGAGGAGGACATCGCCCTGCTCGGCGGCTCCGGCACCGGCACCTGCATGTGCCCGACCACCGAACGCGACCTCGCGGACGGCATCGGCCCGGCCGTCGCCCTCCAGCGGGCCGGCTCGCCCCTGTCGCTGGGCAGCGACAGCCACGCCGTGATCGACCTCCTCGAAGAGGCGCGGGCGATGGAGCTCGACGAACGCCTCCGTTCCCGCACGCGCGGCCATTGGACGGCCGCCGCGCTGCTGCACGCCGCCACCGCCGACGGGCATGCCGCCCTCGGCCGCCCGGACGCGGGCCGCCTGGAGACCGGGGCGCTCGCCGACTTCACGACGATCGCCCTCGACACGGTCAGGACAGCGGGACCGGTACCGCGTCTGGCAGCTGAGACAGCGGTATTCGCCGCGTCGGCAGCGGATGTGCGCCACACGGTCGTGGGCGGACGCCACGTCGTCCGGGACGGACACCACGCCCGGATCCCCGACGTGCCCCGAGCCCTCGCGGACTCGATTGCCGCGCTGTACCACTGAACCCGCTGAACCCGCTGAAGGAGACATCCCTCACCATGAACAGCATCAACAGCGGCCCCGACACGACGAACAACCCCCCGGCGACGGCCGCCCCCGCGACCGCGAACAACACCGTCGCGGCGACGGCCACCGTCATCACCAACATCGCCAGCCTGGTCACCAACGACCCCTCCTACGGTGACAATTCCCCCCTCGGACTGATCCGGGACGCGGCCGTCGTCATCGACGGCGACCACGTCTCCTGGATCGGTGCATCAAGCAAAGCACCCGCCACTGACAACCGGGTCGACGCCGGCGGCCGGGCCGTGATCCCCGGATTCGTCGACTCCCACTCCCACCTCGTCTTCGCCGGCGACCGCACCGCCGAGTTCAACGCCCGCATGTCCGGCCAGGCGTACGCCGCCGGCGGCATCCGCACCACCGTCGCCGCGACCCGCGCCGCCACCGACGAGGTACTCGAGGCCAACGTCACCCACTACCTGCGCGAGGCGCTGCGCCAGGGCACCACGACCTTCGAGACCAAGTCCGGCTACGGCCTCACCGTCGAGGACGAGGCCCGTGCGCTGCGCATCGCCGCCCGCCACACCGACGAGGTCACCTACCTCGGCGCGCACATCGTGTCGCCCGACTACGCCGACGACCCGGCCGGCTACGTCTCCCTCGTCACCGGCGAGATGCTCGACGCCTGCGCCCCGCACGCCCGCTGGATCGACGTCTTCTGCGAGAAGGGCGCCTTCGACGGCGACCAGGCCCGCGCGATCCTGACCGCCGGCAAGGCGCGCGGCCTGCACCCCCGCATCCACGCCAACCAGCTGTCGTACGGGCCCGGCGTCCAGCTCGCGGTCGAACTCGACGCGGCGTCCGCCGACCACTGCACGCACCTCACCCAGGCGGACGTCGACGCCCTCGCGAGCGGCGACACGGTCGCCACCCTGCTGCCCGGCGCCGAGTTCTCCACCCGCGCCGAGTGGCCCGACGCCCGCCGCCTCCTCGACGCGGGCGTCACGGTCGCCCTCTCCACCGACTGCAACCCGGGCTCGTCGTTCACGTCCTCCGTGCCGTTCTGCATCGCCCTGGCCGTACGCGACATGGGGATGACGCCCGACGAAGCCCTCTGGTCCGCCACGGCCGGCGGCGCCACCGCCCTCCGCCGCACCGACATCGGCCGCCTCACCCCCGGCGCCCGCGCCGACCTCACCCTCCTGGACGCCCCCTCCCACGTCCACCTCGCCTACCGCCCGGGCGTCCCCCTGGTCGCAGGGGTGTGGCGCCGGGGTGAGCGGGTCGTCTGAACGTCTCGGGCGTATCCGTAACCCAGGAACACCGAAGACCCCCGGGCTCCGGGGGTCTTCGTCGTCACCCACCCGGGGCAGCGCCGACGGCCTGCCGCCACCCCCTGCGAGGCCGCCGCCGTCCGCGACGGTCACGTGGCGAACTCGCCTGCCCAGGAACCCCTCAACAGGTGCTTCGGCAGGTACTCCGACTCGACCTCGACCGGGAAGCCGGCGTCGTGGGCGAAGCACGCCACGGCGAGCGGTCCGACGGCGACGAAACCATCACTGTCCTGAGCGCGCTCGGCGTCCGCCGTCCAGAACTCCTTGTGCCACGTGAGGGCGTCGACGAGCGAGTCGTTGAAGCGCTCCTGATCACCGGTCACGAACCGGTGGAACAGATCGATGGGCGGCCAGAGGATCTTCGACAACAACTCGGGTCCCGCGATCGAGGCGGCTCCCGGTGCGGCACCGCGAGCCGCCTCCACCAGCTTCTGGCCCACGTCCCCGCGCCCCAACCAGTAGGACTGCAACGTCTCGATCCAGGAGTAGACATACTCGTCGTAGACCGAGCCGGACTCGCGCAGCAGCGATATGGGTACCTGACACAGCGCGTCCAGACGCTTCTTGTCGCGGCAGATGACTGCCAGCCAGAAGGCGGTGACCCAGTTGCCCGCATCCACCCACGGCTGCGGGCCGGTCGCCGGGACCGTACGCATCTCGTGGTGGATGCGTGACTCCACGCTCGCCGCGGACGTCGCGGCCGCCGCGAACATGGCGGAGCCGGACTGCATGGCCGTGACCCACACCTCCCAGGTCTCCAGCCACTCGGCCGTGGGATCGGCGACCGTCCTGGCTCGCGCCAGGATCAGCGACGAACTCATCGCGTCCGCAACGGCCTGGGGGGACTCGTCCAGATCCTCCAGCGCCCAGACGGTGCCCCGGTCGAGGACCGGCTCACGCCCCGGGAGGTTGTCCGTACGGATGTCGTGGCGGGGGACGACGATAGCCACTAGCGCCCTTCCCTGTAGAGGTCGAAGTACTGAAGTTTCGCTCCAGCATATGTTCCGGTGTGTTCATTCGCGTGGACGAGGACGTACTGCACCTTCTTCTTTCGAAGTGCCCGCCCCATCTCTTCCGCAATTCCCTTGTCGGGGTCACCGCGCTTGAGCATTTCTTGCAGAATTGTCCGGACGTACTCGATGGTTCCCTGCTTGACCATCTTTTCGCTCTCGATTCCTGCACCCTGACGCCAGTCGAGTGTCCCACCAGGTGCCTTCGCCTCGACAATGACGAAGTCACCCTTTCCATCATCGAGGCGGTACAACTGATCAAATCTTCTCGACCCGTTTCCCGTCTCCATGAGCGGCACTTCTCTGGTGTTCTCGAAGACCTCGGGAACCGCGTGCAGTCGTGCCGCACCCTCGCCAAGCCGCTCACCGATCTTGGTGTTGTTGGCCCGGTCGCCCATGGCCGTGCGCGCGTTCTCCAGCGCTTCCACATTTTCAGGGGTCGGATCACTGTCGTAGGCCCGTTGGGCATTGCCGAGATCGAGGTAGGCCCGGTGGGCTTCGGCCAGATCGTCGAGTTCACCGGCGACGTCGTTCCTGATCGAGTCCAAGCCGACGTTCACCGGCTTCAACCGGTAGTACTCACGGTCCGCGTGCGGAAGATTGCTTGTCGCGACCAGTCGCCCGTCGGGCAACTCCTTCAGAATGGGCAGCAGCTGCCCATCCACGTATCTGTCGGCACTCCTGCGATGGAAGCGAGCGTCGTAATGCGCCGCGCGCCACACCGGGTCCTCGTTCGCCAGACGCACGTGCTCGTCCTGAATCCGCTTCATCTCCTCGGCGGACCGGCTCACCGGCTGATCGCCGGCATCGTCCCCCGCGCCGCTGGTGGCCGGCTGGGCGTCGGGCGGGGCTCCGTCGTTGATGCGGGGGGCGTCGTCCACGCCCTCGGCGGCCTCGTCCAGGGCGCCCAAGCCAGGGGTGTCGGGGCGAGCGTTGACGGGTGTGCCGTGGTCGGCGGCGGGACCACCATGGCCGGTGCCGTTGGTCGCCGAGCCGCCGCCGGTATCGCGGGCACCGCCCGTGGGAGGGATGTCCGAGCGGTCGCCCGGGCCCGGGCCGGCGCCGTGCCGGTCCCCACGGCCCGCACCGGAACTCTCCACCGCGTTGGTCGGTATACGGTCGCCGGCGCCTCCGCCACCGGCAGGCTCCGCGCCCTCCGAGCCGCCGTCCAGACGGCCGCCGTCCGCGCCCTCCCCCACGCGGGCCCCCGCACCCACCAGAGCCGGTTGTCGGGCGGCGGGCGCGGCGGCCGGGCGGGCCTCCCGGTGGGCGTCGTCGGCGCGTTGCAGCAGCGTGCCGTCGGCGGCGTGGAGGTCGCCGCGGGGCGTCAGGTACACGGTGGCGCCCTTGGCGTCGGTGTACCGGAGCGTGCCCTCTGGGAGGGCGAGGGTGCCGTCGGTGACCCTGAGGGTGCCCTCCGGTACCGGGACCGATCCCGGCGGGGCCGGGGTGTCGGCCGGGAGGCGGACGACGCCGCCGCCGAAGTCGGCGGAGCCCGGCGGGACCGGGGTGCCGTCCGCGAGGCGGACCGTGCCCGGGGGGACCGCGACGACGCCCGGGGGGACCGCCGCGCCGGGCGGCAGGCGTAACGTTCCGTCGGGCAGGACGGAGGCCCCGGCGGGGAGCTGAACCGTGCCGGGCGGGAGCGTCACGTCGACGTGCCCGAGGCCCCGGAGGCCGGTCATCACGTCACCGATCTTCCGCACGCTCGCCGCGGCGCCCTTGAAGAGGTACGTCCCCGGGTCCAGGGCCCGCCCGGCCCTGCCCGCGAACGAGATCGCCTTGGCCGCGGCGCTCGCCCTGCCCGCGGTGGACACCGCCCCGCCGGCCCCGGCCGTGAAGACGGTGCTGAACACGTTGAAGGTGACCGAGCCGCCCGCACGCCCGGGGTTCTCCTGCCACTGGTCCCAGGCCACGAAGGCCTTGCCCGCCTCCTTCATCGCGGTACGGGAGTCCCGCAGCCAGGCCGGAAGCTCGTCGTCCTCCGCCGACGCGTACAGGGCGCCCGCGATCGGGGTGGCGCTGATCGCCACTCCCGTGGCCACCATGCCCAGGCCCTTCCACGCCTGGCCCGCCTCGTCCCAGCCATGGGTGCCGACCAGCGTGCCCAGGCTGGTGACCGTGCCCCACACGCCGTCGACGAAGAAACCCTCGAAGAAGTCACCCGTGTGCTCCCAGACCTGCCAGCCGGGGGTCGACTCGGCGACCGCGTCGCCCCACGGCAGACTCTCGACCTGCTTGAGCGTCTCCGCGTCGTAGCCGTACATCCCCTGCTGGTGGGAGCCGTCGTCGACCTTCAGCGGCGGGCCGCCCACCAGCGCCACGATCTTGTCGTGGCAGGCCCGTTCGGCGGCCTGGAACCGGGCCCAGACCTCGGCGATCTCGTTGCGGCGGTCGAGGTTCTCCTCGATCAGGTCGTCGTCCTCGCGCCACTTCTCGTCGCCGGCGACCCTCGTACGGAAGTCCCGCGCCGCCCGGCGCAGCTCGTCGAGCCGCCGCACCAGCGGACGGATGTCGTCGGCGTACGTCCCCAGCGCCCCCGCGACCACGCACAGGTCCGAGCCGACCTCAAGTGCCCTGTCCTGGACCGGCTGCGTCGTGGCGAACAACTGGTCCGCCTCGGGCGCCCTGTAGAAGGCCCGTAACCCGCCGAAGGACGTGTGGACGTCCCCGGCGGCGGTCGAGATCTTCACACCCGCCATGGACAACGCCTTGACCTTGGCCGCCAGTTGCGCCTCGTCGCCGGTGAACTCCGGCACCTCGGCCGGGTCGACCGGCGCGTCGCTGCTCATTCTTCCCCCCGATCGATCATGTGTACGGGTATGACTATCAATCCCGTCATCACACGTGCAATCGGCAATCACGCCACTTTCGGCCTACCGTGGAGGCATGACCGCACCCGCGGTGACCCTGTTCCTGTGCGGCGACGTGATGCTCGGCCGCGGGGTGGACCAAGTCCTGCCCCACCCGGGCGACCCGGCCCTGCGCGAGGGCTACATCCGGGACGCGCGGGCGTACGTGGAGCTCGCGGAGGCGGCGCACGGGCCGGTGTCGTGGCCCGTCGCACCGGCGTGGCCGTGGGGGGACGCCCTGGCCGTCCTGGACCGGGCGCGGCCGGACGTGCGCGTGGTGAACCTGGAGACGAGCGTCACAGCCGACGGGACGTTCGCAGCCGGGAAGGAAGTGCACTACCGCATGCACCCGGGGAACCTGCCCTGTCTCACCGCCGTCCGGCCCGATGTGTGCGCCCTGGCCAACAACCACGTCCTCGACTTCGGCCGGCCCGGGCTCGAGGAGACGCTCGACGCGCTCGCCGGAGCCGGCCTCAGGGCCGCCGGCGCCGGACGCGACGCGGACGAGGCATGGCGGCCGGCCGTCGTCGACCTGGGCGACCGCCGCGTCGTACTGGTCGCCTTCGGGACGGAGTCCAGCGGCATCCCGCCCGGCTGGGCCGCAACCGGAGACCGCCCCGGCGTCGCCTTCCTGCCCGCGCCGACGTACGAGGCGGCCGCCGCGGTCACCGACCGGATCCGCGCCGTCCGGCGGCCCGGCGACGTGGTGGTCGCCAGCGTCCACTGGGGCTCGAACTGGGGCTACGGCGTCCCGCGCGACCACGTCCGGTTCGCACACGCCCTCGTCGACGGCGGCGTCGACATCGTGCACGGGCACTCCTCGCACCACCCCCGCCCCCTGGAGCGGTACCGGGGCGGTCTCGTCCTGTACGGCTGCGGCGACCTCGTCGACGACTACGAGGGCATCACCGGCTACGAGCACTACCGCGACGACCTCCGGCCGCTGTACCTCGTCACCGCGGAGCCCGGCTCCGGCCGCCCGCCGGGCGTACGGATCGTGCCGATGCAGGCCCGCCGGATGCGCCTGCGGCACGCCTCCCGCGCGGACGCCGAGTGGCTGCGGGCCACGCTGGACCGCGTCAGCCGCGGGTTCGGCGTACGCGTCGCCCTCGACGCCGCCGGCGGGCTCGTCGTAGACTCCCGCTGAACCCCCAACTCCCGCTGCGACAGCAGCAGCCCACAGCCTGCCGGCCGACCCGGCAGGCTTTTCGTCGTGCCTGAAGGAGACGCCCGTGAAGCTCGGTCTCACCTGCCCCCGGTTCATCTGGCCCGGCGGCGACGCCGCCATCGCCTCCCGGTTCGCGGACGTCGCGCGCGGCGCGGACGACGCCGGCCTCGACAGCTTCTGGGTGATGGACCACCTCTTCCAGATACCGAACTTCGGCGCCGCCGAGGACCCCATGCCGGAGGCGTACAGCCTCCTGTCGTACGCCGCCGCCCTCACCCGCCGCGTCACCCTCGGCACACTCGTCACCTGCGTCACCTACCGCGAGCCCGGGCTGCTGCTGAAGCAGGTCACCACCCTCGACGTCCTGTCGGGCGGGCGGGCCGTGCTCGGCATCGGCGCCGGGTTCCACGAGGACGAGCACCGCGGCCTCGGTTTCCGGCTGCCGCCGCTCGCCGAACGGTTCGAGCGACTGGAGGAGACGCTGCGCATCGCCAAGCGCATGTGGAGCGCCGAGGACACCCCGTACGAGGGCGCCCACTACCGTCTCGCCCGCACCCTCAACTCACCGCAGTCGCTCTCCCGGCCCCACCCGCCCATCCTCATCGGCGGCAGCGGCGAACAGAAGACCCTCCGGCTGGTCGCCCGCTACGGCGACGCCTGCAACCTGTTCCTCGGCGCCGACGTCGCACACAAGCTGTCCGTCCTGCGCGCGCACTGCGAGACGGAGCGGCGTCCCTACGAGGCGATCGAGAAGACGCTCCACATGCGCGTGCCGGACGGCCAGTCCGTGGCCGAGAGCGTCCAGCGCTGCGGCGAACTCGCCGAGCAGGGCGTCGACCACGTCATCGTCGCCCTGCCCGATCCGTCCACCGACGCCTCCCTCACGCACCTGGCCGAACTCTCCCGGCAGGTGCGCGCCGAGTGAGCCGGTAAAGGAGATGCGGCCGGCGGCGGCCGTTCCGTACCCTGGCCGCATGTCTACGCCCCGGATCTCCTAGCTCAGGACGCACGCCCCACGCCACCCGTGTGTCCTTCTGCTCATCCGGAGCGTCAACTCATGCTCACCCTTCGTGGTGCCGACGTGCGCGTCGGCGCCCGGCTGCTGCTGGCCGGCATCTCCTTCCACATCGCGCCCGGCGACCGTATCGGCCTGGTCGGCCGCAACGGCGCGGGCAAGTCCACCCTCATGAAGATCCTGGCGGGACGCGAGCGCCCCGCCGCCGGCGACCTCGTCGTCACGGGCTCGGTCGGCCACCTCGCGCAGGACCCGCGCGCCGCCGACCCCGCCGCCACCGTCACCGACCGCATCCTGTCCGCGCGCGGCCTCGACCGGGCGGTACGCGACCTGCGCGCCGCCGAAACCGCCCTGGCGGGCGCCTCCGCGACGGACCTCGACCGCGCCATGGCCGCGTACGCCCGCGCCGACGCCGAGTTCCAGACGCGCGGCGGGTACGGGGCCGAGGCCGAGGCCGCGCGGGTCGCCGCCGGACTCGGGCTGCCCGACCGCGTCCTGGACCGGCCCGTGGGCGAACTGTCCGGCGGGCAGCGGCGCCGGGTGGAGCTCGCCCGGATCCTGTACTCCCGGCACGACACCCTGCTGCTCGACGAGCCGACCAACCACCTCGACGCCGACTCCGTCGACTGGCTGCGCGGCTTCCTCGCCGGACATCCCGGCGGCCTCGTCCTCGTCAGCCACGACACCGACCTGCTCGCGGCCACCGTCAACCGCGTCTTCCACCTCGACCCGCACCGCGCCGCCCTCGACGTCCACAACACCGGCTGGCCGGCCTACCTCGCGCAGCGCGCCGCCGACGACCGGCGACGCGCCCGCGAGCGGGCCAACGCCGAACGCAAGGCGTCCGCGCTGCGCACCCAGGCCGACCGGATGCGCGCCCACGTCGCCACCGCGACCGCCGCCAAGAACATGGCGCGCCGCGCCGACCGGATGCTGGCCGCCCTGGAGCCCGCCCGCCGCGGTGACAAGGTGGCCCGCATCCGGCTCCCCGAGCCGGCGCCCTGCGGCCGGACGCCGCTCGGCGCGGTGTCCCTGACCAAGGCGTACGGCACCCACCAGGTCCTCACCGGCGTGGACCTGGCCGTCGACCGGGGCAGCCGCCTGGTGGTCCTGGGCCACAACGGCGCGGGCAAGTCCACGCTCCTGAAGCTCCTCGCCGGCCACGAACAGCCCGACTCGGGACGCGTCGTGCCCGGCCACGGACTGCGGCTCGGCTACTTCGCCCAGGAGCACGACACCCTGGACCCCGCCCGTACGGTCCGCGAGAACCTGGCGGGCACCGCCCCGCACCTGACGGACGGTGAAGTGCGCCAGGTACTGGGCGCGTTCCTGTTCGGCGGTGACGACGCCGACAAGCCGGCCGGCGTCCTGTCCGGCGGCGAGAAGACCCGCCTCTCCCTCGCCGGCCTGGTCCACTCCGGCGCCAACGTCCTCCTCCTGGACGAGCCGACGAACAACCTGGACCCCGCCTCCCGCGCCGAGGTCCTCACGGCCGTGTCCGCCTACCCCGGCGCCATCGTCATGGTCACCCACGACCCCGCCGCCGTCGAGGCGCTGCGCCCCGAGCGGGTCCTGCTCCTCCCGGACGGCGACGAGGACCTGTGGAGCGCCGACTACGGCGATCTCGTCGCACGGGAGTGACCCGGGGCAGCGGGACGGAGGACGACACCGCCGTGGCAACCTGGCCCGATGAAGACCATCGGACTGATCGGCGGCATGAGCTGGGAATCCAGCGCCGAGTACTACCGGCTGCTCAACCAGCTCGTGCGCGAGCGCCTCGGCGGGCTGCACTCCGCCCGCTGCATCCTGCACTCCGTCGACTTCGCCGAGATCGAGCGGCTCCAGGTGTCGGGCGAGTGGGAGCAGGCGGGGGAGGTGCTCGCCGAGGCCGCGCGGGGGCTGGCCGCGGCCGGGGCGGACCTGCTGCTGATCTGTACGAACACCATGCACAAGGTGGCCGGGCAGGTGCGGGACGCCGTGCCCGTGCCGCTGCTGCACCTCGGGGACGCCACCGCCGAGGCGGTGCGCGCGGCGGGGCTGAAGACCGTCGGGCTGCTGGGGACCGCGTTCACCATGGAGCAGACGTTCTACCGCGACCGGCTGGCCGAGCACGGGCTCACGGTCCTGATCCCCGAGGCCCGGGAGCGGGCCGAGGTGCACCGGATCATCTACGAGGAGCTGTGCCTCGGCGTCGTCGAGGACGGCTCCCGCGCCGCGTACCGGAGGGTCATCGACCAGCTGGTGGCCGACGGCGCGGAGGGCGTCGTCCTCGGGTGCACCGAGATCGAGCTGCTGATCGGGCAGGAGCACAGCCCCGTGCCGGTGTTCCCCACCACCCGGCTGCACGCCGAGGCCGCCGTCACCGCCGCCCTGTCCGGTACGTGAGCCCGGCCCCGCCGTCGTGAAGCGCGCGGGAGGAACGCGGGAGGAACGCGGGAGGAACGCGGAAGGGCCCGTCCCTCGGCGGGGCGGGCCCTTCCGCAGGCCGGCGGAGGCGGCTGCACGACGGTCACTCGTCGAGGGTGAGACCCTTGCGGAGTTTGCCCAGCGTGCGGGAGAGCAGACGGGAGACGTGCATCTGCGAGATGTTGAGCTCCTCGCCGATCTCCGACTGCGTGAGTCCGGCGACGAAGCGCAGGGAGAGGATCTTCCGGTCGCGGGCCGGGAGCGAGGCGATCAGCGGCTTGAGGGACTCGATGTACTCGATGCCCTCCAGCCCGTGGTCCTCGTAGCCGATGCGGTCCGCGAGCGCGCCCTCGGTGTCGTCGTCCTCGGGCTGGGCGTCGAGCGAGCTGGCCGTGTAGGCGTTGCTCGCCGCCATGCCCTCGACGACCTCCTCCTTGGTGATCCCGAGCTTGTCGGCCAGCTCCGCCACGGTGGGCGAGCGGTCGAGCTGCTGGGCCAGTTCGTCCCCGGCCTTCGCGAGGTCGAGGCGGAGTTCCTGGAGCCGGCGCGGGACGCGCACGGACCAGGAGGTGTCGCGGAAGAAGCGTTTGATCTCTCCGACGATGGTTGGCATCGCGAAGGTGGGGAACTCGACCCCTCGGCTGAGTTCGAAGCGGTCGATGGCCTTGATGAGACCGATGGTGCCGACCTGGATGATGTCCTCCATCGGCTCACTGCGGGAGCGGAACCGGGAGGCGGCGAACTTGACGAGGGCGAGGTTGAGTTCGACGAGCGTGTTGCGGACGTACGCACGCTCGTGCGTCCCTTCCTCGAGGGTCTCGAGGCGTGCGAAGAGCGTCTTCGACAGGGCCCTCGCGTCGAGCGGTTCGACTTCGTCGTACCGGGGGATGTCGGGCAGACCGAGAGCGTCGGTCTCGAACTGCTCGGCGTCGATCTGGTGGGGCGGAGTTGCCGACGGCGCGTCCTGGGTACGCGTTTCGTCGAGCCGGGGTGACATGGTCTCCTCCATCGTTCTCGGCATATGGCCGCCGGTGCCCAAAGAATGTGGCTGCGGTGTGCGGCGCCTCCAAAGCCGGCCGTGTTGGTTGTGTCCCTACTAGCCCTACCCGCTTCGCACGGATCGTTGCAAGTGTCAATTGTCCCATATGCCCGGCTTGTGGTTAAGTCCTGACTACCGACCGCCGTTCAGAAGGCGTAGGGTTCTACCGACTCAACGGCATCGGCGAAGAGGGGCGGCATGGACCGCGGGACGGTCGGCAGCGCGAATCAGGGCCGGCTCAAGGTCGGGGTCCGGACGGAGGGCCGCAGCGAGGTCCTCACTCCGGCGGGTGAGCTCGATCACCACACCGCCGAGCTGCTGCGCGAGCCGCTGGACGCTGCGCTCGAACAAGGGCGCACACGCTTGGTGATCGACTGCTCGCAGCTCGCGTTCTGCGACTCCACCGGGCTCAACGTGCTGCTCGGGGCGCGCCTGAAGGCGGAGGCCTCGGGCGGCGGGGTGCACTTGGCGGGGATGCAGCCCGTGGTGGCCAGGGTGTTCGAGATCACCGGCGCGGAGGCGGTCTTCACCGTCCACGACTCGCTGGAAGCGGCACTCGCCGACTGACGCGACAAAGCGGGTGTTGTCCCGGATCGGCCGGGCAGAAGAATCCCGCGGCAACTGTACGGAGGGGCTCCACACTCTCTGTGACGGCCTGGTGGCTGCCCTGTGACGACGTAATGGCGACTTGGTGAATCGGTGAGGTGAAGCGCTGATGGGTACGACCCAGCAGCAACCGCCGAGCGATCTCGGCCCCCAGCCGGAGGGCTCCGGTCTCGGTGTCGGTGCCTCCGCTCCGGCTGCCTCCACCACGTCCACCGCGCCGGAGGTGAGGTCCGACATGTCAGGTGCGCCGTCCGGGGCGAGTCCCGGGGCGACGCCCGCGGGGCGCCGGACGCGGCAGCTCTCGCTGGGCAGTGCCAGCGGGATCGTTCCGCTCGCCCGGGACTTCACGAGGCAAGCGCTCTACGACTGGGGCTGGCTCCCCGCGGCCACCGCCGACCGGCGGGCCGCCGCGGAGGACGTCCTGCTCGTGGTCTCCGAACTCGTCACCAACGCGTGCCTGCACGCCGAGGGTCCGGAGGAGCTGCGCGTCTCCCTCGACTCCAAGGTGCTGCGGCTCGAGGTCGAGGACCGCGGCGCCGGTCAGCCCGCGCCGCGCAATCCGCACCAGGCCGGCCGGCCGGGCGGGCACGGCATGTTCATCGTGCAGCGCCTCTGTCTGGACTGGGGGGTCGTCCGCTCGGACGGCATGCCCGGCAAGACGGTCTGGGCGGAACTGGCGGCACCCGCCTGACCGGCGGGCGTCCCTGAGCGGTGGTGGAGCACGGCGATATGCCGTGCTCTTTGTCTTCCCTCCCCAAGGTCCCGGGCGTACCTTGTGCACCGATCTGATGAGCCGTCAGACATTGGGGTGATGCGAGGTGTCGTACCGGAAGCGGACAACTCCGGCGCTGGCGGCGGCAGTCGCGGGCGGGGTGGTGCTGATGGCGGCCCCCGCCGCCCACGCCACCGTCGTGGACGTCGACTACGCGTGCCGAACGCCGATCGGGCCCAAGGGTGCCGTGTCGCCGATCGACATCACGAGCGTCAGGAGCGGCAGCGGCTACCGGCTGACGATGACGTTCCGCAAGGGCGTCTCCTCCAGCCCGGTCGAGCTGGGCAAGGGCGCCATGAACCCGAGCGCGGTGATCAAGGTCGGTGGCGCGGACGGCGGGACGCTGACCGTGACCGGACCGGCCAACACCCAGGCCATCCCCGCCAACACCCCCATCAAGATCAGCGACTTGACGGGGACCTACAAGCCCCGCAAGAGCGGCAAGGTCACCTTCACGGCCGGGGTCCTGACCATCAAGGCGCTCGGTACGACGACGACGTGCACGCCCAAGAACAACCCGAAGCCGTCACTGGAACTGGACGTCACGGCCACCGGTTCCGGCACAGGCACCGGCACCGGTACGGGCACAGGAACGGGCACGGGCACAGGCACGGGCGACGACGAACTGCCCAGGACCGGCCCACTCGACTCGGCCGTGGCGCTCGGCACGCTCGGCGGCACCGTACTGCTCACGGGCACGGCCGGGGCGCTGTGGCTGACCCGCCGGGCCCGCCGGGCGTGACCGCGTGCGCGCCGGCGTCGTGGCCGCCGTACTCGCCGCCCCGGTGTGCGCCGGCCTGACGGCACCCGCCGCCTCCGCCGTACCCACCACCTCCGCCTCCGCCTCCGCCTCACCCGCCCCCGGGCCCGTCACGGCCGGGGGCCGGCCGTACCTCTACCTGGAGGGCCCGCCCGGCACCGTCCTGGAAGACACCCTGACGCTCACCAACCCCGGCAAGGCGCCGCTCACGCTGCGGCTGCGCGCCACCGCGCCATGGGTCACCTTCGCCGCAAACCCGGTGACCGTGCCGCCCCGCACCCGCGCCGACGTGCCGTTCTCCGTCACGGTCCCGCCCGACGCCCCGCCCGGCGACCGCACGGGCACCCTGCGCGCCGGGGACGGCGTGACCGTGCCGGTACGGCTGCGGGTCGGCGGCCCGCGACTCGCGGCGCTCACCGTCGAGGACGTCCGCGTCACGGGCGACAGCATCCGCTACGCGCTGGTCAACCGCGGCAACACCGTCCTCGCCCCGCGCCTCGCGGTCCGGGCCGAGGGCCTCTTCGGCGAGGTGCTGCGCCGCGCCGAACGCCCGCTGCGGCTGGAACTGCGGCCCGGGCGGCGGGCCGAACTCACCGAACCGTGGCCCGGCCCCGAACGCCCGGCCCTGGACCGGGTCACCGTCCGGCTGGACGCCACGGCCGGGGAGGGCGCGCGAGGGGCGGCCGCGGCGACGCGGACGTTCGTCACACCGTGGGCGCCGGCCGTGCCGGCCGCGGCGGTGGCGGCGGGCGCGGTGACGTGGTGGACCCGGCGGCGCCGGGCGAGGGGGTCGGAGACGTGAGGGCGCGGGCGGGGGCGTACCGGTGGGCCGTGGTGGCCGCACTGCTGGCGTGCGTGTTCGCCGGGCTCGCCGCACCGGGCGGCCACGCCTCCGACGGGCGCCCTGGCGTCACGCTCTCCCGCCCCGAGGCGGCCGGGGGCACCGTGATCACCGTCACCGGAACCGGCTGGCGCCCCAAGGCGCTGCTCACGCTCCTGGTGTGCGGCCAGAACATGGCGGGCGGCACCAACGCGTGCGCCAACGCCGACGGGCGCGCCGTCACCACCGACGCGGCCGGTCGGTT
Source organism: Streptomyces ficellus (assembly GCF_009739905.1). NCBI lineage: Bacteria > Bacillati > Actinomycetota > Actinomycetes > Kitasatosporales > Streptomycetaceae > Streptomyces > Streptomyces ficellus. The sequence goes on from NZ_CP034279.1 coordinate 4,433,530, forward strand.
CGCCAGGAGTCTGCCGGTCACCGCCCCGCCGAAACCCTGCCCGTGCGTCGTCCACGTGGCCACCGTCACCGGCGACCCGGCCACCGCCGACGCCGCCCTGCGGATCACCGGCCACCCGGTGGCGCCCCTGCCGGAGGCGACCGGCGGCGGCAGGCTCGCCGTGCTGGCGGCCACCCGGCTCGAGGGGTCGAGCGGTGTCCTCGTGTGGTTCGGCGCCCCGGCCCGCCGCCGGCTCGTCCTCACCGTCGGCAACCTCGGTACGGCCCCCATCAAGGACCCGGTCTTCCAGGTCGGCACCGCCCACGGCGTGTTCGCCCCGCAGTGGGAGGAGCGGCAGTGGCGCGGCACCGTCCAGCCGGGCCGCAGGGCGCTGGTGGAGCTGCCGGTCCAGCTGACGGCGGGCGCGCACGGCGACTACCAGGTCTCGGTGAAGTACGGCGGCAAGGTGCTGGCCGAGCAGCCGTGGCGGGTGGGGCGGCCCTGGGGCGTGACGCTGTTCTGGGCGCTGCTCGCCGTGGTCGTCCCGGCGGCCCTGTACCGCGCCGGCATGGCGGTCGTGGACCGCGTACGCCCCGGCCGCGCACCCGGCCCCGGGACGAGCCGCCGCCGCCACGGTCACGTCCGAAGCCAAGGACGGCCGTCGCCCCCGGGCCGGTCCCACCGTGCCGGGCGCCGCCGCGCCGGGCCGTCGGCCGGACCTCCCGCCCAGCCGGTGAGCCTGCCCTGGTTCACCCCGGACTCCGCACCGTCAGAGAACCGACCCACGACGAAGGGACATTCGTGAGCAGGCAACGGAGGATGAGCGCGGCCGGTGTCGCGCTGATGCTCGGCGGCGCGGGGATCCTGCTGGCCGCGGGACCCGCCGAGGCGGCCGAGGTGTCGTACCGCACCGAGTGCGTCCCGCCCCCCATTTCCGGTCTGCCGCCGGTGCAGGGCACGACGAAGGTGCTGGTCACCGCGCCGGCCGAGGCGAAGGTCGGCGACGAGGTGGAGGTGGTGTGGAAGACGGTCGAGGCCGCGTCCAAGAACCCGGACATCCTCGACCTGGACAAGGACACGGTCAAACCCACCGGGACGCTGAAGGTCGCGGGCGCGCAGACCGCCGACCTGGCGATGGAGGGCCCGCGGCAGAACCCGCCGATCCCCAAGAACAGCCCGATGGTGCTGCCGGACATGAAGGGCACGCTGAAGCTGACGGCGGCGGGCGAGGTCACGCTGACGCCGGGCGCGTACTCCATCAACGTCTCCAAGCCGCTGTCCACGGACACCAAGTGCGCGCCGAAGGAAGCGGTGCGGCCCTCCGCGACGATCAAGGTCACGGAAGCCGGCGGCGGCACGTCGGGCGGTACGACGACGAGCGGCGGTACGGACTCGGGCGGGACAACGACGAGCGGCGGTACGACGTCGGGCGGTACGGACTCGGGCGGGACGACCATGAGCGGGGGCACCACCGCGGGCGGCACGACGACGGGCGGCACGACCACCGGTGGCACGACGTCGTCCGGCGGGAGCACGGGCGGCGGTACGGGCGGCAGCACCGGCGGCGGGGGCGGGCCGACCGACTTCGAAGGCAAGGAGGTCTCCGTCGCGTACGCCTGCAAGACGCCCATCGGGGACAAGAACGCCACGTCACCGGTGAAGATCAACGCCAAGCGCGGTGGCGGGAGCTACGACCTCACCGTGAAGTTCTCGAAGTCGGTGATGGACAGTCCGGCCGACATCCCCGCCGACTCGGTCAAGCCGTCCATGGAGGTCAAGCTGGGCGGCGCGGACCAGGGCTTCGTCCACGTCGAGGGACCCGCCAACAAGGAGCCGATCAAGGCGGGTGCCCCCATCGCGGTCCCCGACCTCACCGGCACCTACAAGCCCGGCGCCACCGGCAAGGCGACGCTCAGCCCGGGCGTCCTCACGGTCAAGGCGCTCGGTACGACGACGACGTGCACCCCGCCCGCGAACGTCCAGGTCTCCCTGGAGCTGGACACCTCCGCCCAGCCGGGCGGCGCCTCGGGCGGGTCCGGCACCGGCGGGAGCACGTCCGGCGGGTCCGGCACCGGCGGCACAGGAGGCACAGGCGGCGGCGGTTCCGGCGGCGGGCTCGCCGACACCGGTGCCGAGGACGGCGGCGCCCTGCGCGCCCTCGCGCTGGTCGCCGGTACGGCGCTCCTGCTGGGCGGCGCGGTGTTCACCTTCACGCCCCGGCGGCTGCTGAGGCGCTGACGGTACGGCGAAGGGCCGCCGCCCCGGACGGATCCGGTGCGGCGGCCCCTTCAGCGGCGTCGTACGCGCGTCAGTGCACGCCACCCATGAGCGGCTGCACCTTGCGGCGGTACATGAAGATCGCGACACCGGCGATCACCGCGAGGGCGCCCTGGCTGGCGAACCACCAGGTGGTGTCGGTCGGCGCGCCGACCAGCTGGAGCAACGCGATGACCGAGTCACCGGCGGTGACGGCCAGGAACCAGACGCCCATCATCTGCGACGCGTACTTCTGCGGGGCGAGCTTCGTCGTCAGGGACAGGCCGACCGGGGAGAGGGTCAGCTCACCGACGGTCTGGATGAGGTAGACGGCGGCCAGCCACAGCGGGGTGACCTTCACACCGCCGGCGGACGCGGCCTGGGCGAGCATCATCACGAAGAACGACGCACCGACCAGGACCAGGCCCTGGGTGAACTTGACCAGCGTGCTGGGCTCCTTGCCGCGGCGGGCCAGCGCCACCCACAGCCAGGCGAAGACCGGTGCCAGCGCCATCACGTACAGCGGGTTCAGCGACTGGAAGTAGCTGGCGGGGAAGTCCCAGCCGAGCAGCGACAGGTCGGTGTTGTGCTCCGCGAACAGGCTCAGCGTCGAGCCGGTCTGGTCGTAGATGCCCCAGAAGACGGCGGCGGCGACGAAGAACCAGACGTACGCCGACATCCGGGACCGCTCGACCGGCTCCAGGTCGCTGTCGCGCTTGATGCGGATCAGGTACCAGGCGGGGAGCACCAGGCCGAGGATGGTCAGCGGCCACAGCACCCAGTCGATGCTCAGCTTGCCGGAGAAGCCGACGAAGCCGTACGCGACGGCCGCCACGGCCAGCCAGACGAGGACCTTCTTGATGAGGCCGGCGCGCTCGGTGTCCGACAGCGGGGCGGGCACCTGGCTGGACTCGGGCGCCAGGTTGCGGAAGCCCAGCAGGAAGAACGCGAGACCCAGCGCCATGCCGACACCGGCCATGGCGAAACCGAGGTGCCAGTTGACCTTCTGGCCGACCAGGCCGATCGACAGCGGGGCGGCGAAGGCACCGAGGTTGATGCCCATGTAGAAGATCGTGAAGCCGCCGTCCCGGCGCGGGTCGTTCTTGTCCCGGTAGAGGTGGCCGACCATCGTGGAGATGTTGGCCTTCAGCAGGCCGGAACCGGCGGCGATGAACGCCAGACCGATGAAGAAGGAGATCTCCATCGGCAGGGCCAGCAGGAAGTGGCCGATCATGATGATCGTGCCGGAGATGGCCACCGTCTTCCGCGCGCCCCACACGCGGTCGCCGAACCAGCCGCCCGGCAGCGCGAGCAGGTAGACCATCGCGTTGTAGACGGAATAGATGGCGACGGCGGTCGCCGTGTCGAAGCCGAGACCACCCTTGGCGACCGAGGCCGACAGGTAGAGCACGAGCAGCGCGCGCATGCCGTAGAAGCTGTAGCGCTCCCACATCTCGGTCATGAAGAGATTGGCCAGACCGCGGGGGTGGCCGAGGAACGTCTTCTCCGGGCCGGCGGTACTGGCCGAGTTCCTCGTCAGGCTGGACGCCATGGTCGATCCTTGCTCGCTCGGGACGCGCTGCGCTTCGTGAGCGGTCACGCGCCCGGTGGGGGGCGGCCGGCACCGGCACGGGCTCCGCCCCACCACCCCACGCCCACGGGGGGTCCGCCCGTACGGAGTACGGAGCGGGGGAACAGTCCGCACCGGGATCCACGCCCCGGACATGTCATCACGCCACGGGGCCCGGCCCACAGGTCGTTCACTGTCGCGGTGCCGGCCGTGGCCGGCTCCACGCAGAAAGAGACCCTTGGCGCGAAGTGGGCCAAAGGTCCCCGGATAGTGCATCAGGCGTCTCGCCACCATACGACACGACAGGGCGGCATATGGAAGGACTTGAGAGATGGATCACAGGTGTCGCTGGAACCAACAGCGCTGATTCCAAGGTATTCACCAGGATGTCATCCCACACTCGTAGGTCATGACGATCATCGTGCGATCTGCCGACCGGCCTGGTCGGGGGCGGACTACCATCACCCCATGACCCGTGTACTGCTCGCCGAGGACGACGCATCCATCTCGGAACCGCTGGCCCGCGCCCTGCGGCGGGAGGGTTACGAGGTCGAGGTGCGGGAGGACGGACCCAGCGCGCTCGACACCGGGCTCCAGGGCCACGTCGACCTGGTCGTACTGGACCTGGGGCTGCCGGGCATGGACGGGCTGGAGGTCGCCCGGCGGCTGCGCTCCGACGGGCTCACCGTGCCGATCCTGGTCCTGACGGCCCGCGCCGACGAGGTCGACACCGTTGTCGGGCTGGACGCGGGCGCCGACGACTACGTCACCAAGCCGTTCCGCCTCGCCGAGCTGCTCGCCCGCGTCCGGGCGCTGCTGCGGCGCGGCGCCAGCGAGCCCGCCCCGGCGCCCTCCACGCACGGCGTGCGCATCGACGTCGAGTCCCACCGCGCCTGGATGGGCGACGAGGAGCTCCAGCTCACCGCCAAGGAGTTCGACCTGCTGCGGGTCCTCGTCCGCGACGCGGGCCGGGTCGTCACCCGCGACCAGCTGATGCGCGAGGTGTGGGACACCACCTGGTGGTCGTCCACCAAGACCCTCGACATGCACATCTCCTGGCTGCGCAAGAAGCTGGGCGACGACGCCGCGAACCCCCGCTACATCGCCACTGTGCGCGGCGTCGGCTTCCGCTTCGAGAAGAGCTAGGCACCGCCGACACCGGCACCGCAGAGACAGGCACTGAGAGCAGGCACCGTGCGCCGCCGACTGATCAACTCCACGCTCGCCGTGGTCCTCGTCGTCATCGCCGTCTTCGGGGTCTCCCTCGTCATCGTCGAGACGCGCACCATCAGCAGCAGCGCCCAGGAGAGCGTGGACTCCGAGGCCGTCCGGCTCGTCAGCATCGTCGAGAGCCGGCTCGTCGGCGGCGAACCCGTCAACCCCGGCATCCTCGCCCAGCAGAGCGGCGCCAAGCGGTACGCCCTGATCGAGATCCCCGGCCGCGGCCCCATCGAGATCGGCGAACGGCCCGACGGCAGCGTCATCCGGGGCACCGCCGACGGCAAGCGCGGCGAGAAGGTGACCGTCGAGGAGTCGCGCTCCACCGTCACCGCCGAGGTCGGCCGCACCCTCCTGATCATCGGCGCCGTCGCACTGCTCGCCGTGATCGCCGCGGTCCTCCTCGCCGTACGCCAGGCGAACCGCCTCGCCTCGCCGCTCACCGACCTCGCCTCGACCGCCGAACGGCTCGGCTCCGGCGACCCCCGGCCCCGCCACAAGAGGTACGGCGTGCCGGAGCTGGACCGGGTCGCCGACGTCCTCGACGCCTCCGCCGAGCGCATCGCCCGGATGCTGACCGCCGAGCGGCGGCTGGCCGCCGACGCCTCGCACCAGCTGCGCACGCCGCTGACCGCGCTGTCGATGCGGCTGGAGGAGATCTCCGAGACCGACGACCCGGCGACCGTCAAGGAGGAGGCGCACATCGCGCTCACCCAGGTCGAGCGACTCACCGACGTCGTCCAGCGGCTCCTGACCAACTCGCGCGACCCGCGCACCGGCTCGGCGATCGCCTTCGACCTCGACCAGGTCGTCAAGCAGCAGATCGAGGAGTGGCGGCCCGCCTACCGCAGCGAGGGCCGGGCGATCGTACGGTCGGGCAAGGTCGGCATGCGGGCCGTCGGCACCCCGGGCGCGGTCGCCCAGGTGCTGGCCGCGCTGATCGAGAACTCGCTGATGCACGGGGGCGGCACGGTCGCCCTGCGCACCCGCGTCACCGGCAACCAGGCGGTGGTCGAGGTGACGGACGAGGGCCCGGGCGTACCGCCGGACCTCGGCGCGCGGATCTTCGAGCGGACCATCAGCGGCCGCAACTCCACCGGGATCGGCCTGGCCGTCGCCCGCGACCTCGCCGAGGCGGACGGCGGACGGCTGGAGCTGCTCCAGCAGCAGCCGGCGACCTTCGCGCTGTTCCTCAGCCGCGAGGCGCGCGGCCGCAAGGACGAGGCCGCCGACGAGCCCCCGACGGTCCGCTAGCGCGGGGCGACCGGCTCGCCGGCCCGCTCGGACTCGTGCCGCCGCTGCTCCAGGAACGATTCGGCGGCCGTCACGGCCTCGGGGCCCGGAAGCGTACGGAAGACCCAGGTGCGGTACGACCAGAAGCGGAACAGGGTGGCCACCCCGATGCCGAAGAACTTGAAGAAGTTGTTCTGCAGCGGGCTGTCCCAGCCCATCCCGTACGTCGCCGCGTACAGCACGCCGTTCTCGATGACCAGCCCGACCAGGCTGAACAGCAGGAACAGCGTCAGCTCCCTCGTCCGGCCGCTCTTGTCGCGGTCCCGGTACGTGAAGTAGCGGAAGCCGACGTAGTTGAACGCGATGGCGATGACCGTCGCGAGCAGGCTGGCCCGGACGACCGGGAGCTCCGTGGTGTGCCGCACCAGGTTGAAGACCGCCATGTTGACCAGCAGCCCGAGGCCGCCGACGACGCCGAATTTGGCCATCTCACGGACGAGCTGGTCCAGCCGCACCCGCAGTGCGCCTCGTTCACTCATGGTGATCTTTCAGCCCCGTCCGGTCGATTCGGTCAACCAAGCCATGCTAACCACCCGCCCGTGGCCCCGCTCGGGGACGGAGGAAGGCCCGCCCGCGGGGCCGGATACCCTGAGAGGGTGACGTTCCCGGTAGTAGGCATGGTGGGCGGCGGTCAGCTCGCCCGAATGACCCACGAGGCGGGTATCCCCCTCGGCATCAAGTTCAAGCTCCTCAGCGACTCCCCACAGGACTCCGCGGCCCAGGTGGTGAGCGACGTCGTCATCGGCGACTATCGCGACCTGGACACGCTGCGTGAGTTCGCACGCGGCTGCGACGTGATCACGTTCGATCACGAGCACGTGCCGACCGAGCACCTGAGGGCCCTGGAGGCGGACGGCATCCCCGTCCGGCCGGGGCCCGACGCGTTGGTGCACGCCCAGGACAAGGGGGTGATGCGCGCCAAGCTCGACGAGATCGGCGCACCCTCCCCCCGCCACCGCATCGTGGCCGACCCCGCCGACGCGGCGGCCTTCGCCGCGGAGACCGGCGGCTTCCCGATCATCCTGAAGACGGTGCGCGGCGGGTACGACGGCAAGGGCGTCTGGTTCGTCCGCTCCGAGGACGAGGCCCGCGACCCGTTCCTGGCGGGCGTGCCGGTCCTCGCGGAGGAGAAGGTCGACTTCGTCCGCGAGCTGGCGGCGAACATCGTCCGCTCGCCCCACGGCCAGGCCGTGGCGTACCCCGTCGTCGAGTCCCGCCAGGTCGACGGCGTCTGCGACACGGTCATCGCCCCGGCGCCCGACCTGTCGCCGGACCTGGCCGGCCAGGCCCAGGAGCTGGCGCTCCGCATCGCCAAGGAACTGGGCGTCGTCGGCCACCTCGCCGTCGAACTGTTCGAGACCCGCGACGGCCGCATCCTCGTCAACGAGCTCGCGATGCGCCCCCACAACTCGGGCCACTGGACCCAGGACGGCGCGGTCACCTCGCAGTTCGCCAACCATGTGCGGGCCGTGCTCGACCTGCCCCTCGGCGACCCCCGGCCGCGCGTCAGGTGGACCGTCATGAGCAACGTGCTGGGCGGTGACTACCCCGACATGTACCGGGCCTACCTGCACTGCATGGCCCGCGACCCCCAGCTCAAGATCCACATGTACGGCAAGGACGTGAAGCCCGGCCGCAAGGTGGGACACGTCAACACCTACGGCGACGACCTCGACGACGTGCTGGACCGCGCCCGTCACGCCGCCGACTACCTGCGAGGAACGATCACCGAATGAGCAGCCCCCTCATTGGCATCGTCATGGGCTCCGACTCCGACTGGCCGGTCATGGAGGCCGCGGCCGGCGCACTCGACGAGTTCGAGATCCCCTACGAGGTCGACGTCGTCTCCGCGCACCGGATGCCGCACGAGATGATCGCCTACGGGGAGAACGCCGCGGGCCGGGGCCTCAAGGCGATCATCGCGGGCGCCGGCGGCGCCGCGCACCTGCCCGGCATGCTCGCCTCCGTCACGCCCCTGCCCGTCATCGGCGTGCCCGTCCCGCTGAAGTACCTGGACGGCATGGACTCCCTCCTGTCCATCGTCCAGATGCCCGCCGGCGTCCCGGTCGCGACCGTCTCGGTCGGCGGCGCGCGCAACGCGGGCCTCCTCGCGGCGCGCATCCTCGCGAGCGCCGACCCCGACCTGCTCGCCCGCATGGCCGACTTCCAGAAGGAGCTGAACGACCAGGCCACCGAGAAGGGCAAGCGGCTGCGGGCGAAGGTCGAGGGCTCGGCGTCGTTCGGCTTCGCCAGGTGACGGGGCACGTGGAGCAGGCGCGCGAGCTCCTCGCCGCGCATCCCGTCGTCGACGGCCACAACGACCTGCCCTGGGCGCTGCGGGAGCACGCCGGCTATGACCTGGACCGCCTCGACGTCGCGGCCGACCAGACGGGCCGGCTCCACACCGACATCCCCCGGCTGCGGGCCGGCGGGGTCGGCGCCCAGTTCTGGTCGGTGTACGTACGCACCGGCATGTCCGGCGACGACGCCGTCAGCGCGACCCTGGAGCAGATCGACTGCGTCGACCGGCTCCTCGCCCGCCACCCGGCGGACCTGGCGCTCGCGCTGACCGCCGACGACATGGAGGCGGCGCGGGCCTCGGGCCGGATCGCGTCACTGAAGGGCGCCGAGGGCGGCCACTCCATCAACAACTCCCTCGCCACCCTCCGCGCCCTGTACGCCCTCGGGGTCCGCTACATGACCCTGACCCACAACGACAACGTCCCGTGGGCCGACTCCGCGACCGACGCCCCGGGCGTCGGCGGCCTGTCCGCCTTCGGCCGCGAGGTCGTACGCGAGATGAACCGGCTCGGCATGCTGGTGGACCTCTCGCACGTCGCCGACACCACGATGCGGGACGCCCTCGCCACGTCCGAGGCGCCGGTGATGTTCTCGCACTCCTCCTCCCGGGCGGTGTGCGACCACCCCCGCAACATCCCCGACGACGTCCTCGCCCTCCTCCCCGGCAACGGCGGCGTCGCCATGGTCACGTTCGTCCCCAAGTTCGTCCTCCCCGCCGCCGTCGAATGGACCAGGCGGGCCGACGAGAACATGCGGGCGCACGGCTTCCACCACCTGGACACCACCCCCGAGGCGATGCAGGTCCACACGGCGTTCGAGGCGGCCCACCCCCGCCCCGTCGCCACCGCCGCCACGGTCGCGGACCACCTCGACCACATGCGTGAGGTCGCCGGCGTCGACCACCTCGGCATCGGCGGCGACTTCGACGGCACGGCGTTCACCCCGGCGGGCCTGGACGACGTGTCGGGCTACCCGAACCTGATCGCGGAGCTCCTGCGCCGCGGCTGGTCCCGTACGGACCTGGCCAAGCTGACCTGGCAGAACGCGGTCCGGACCCTGCGCGACGCGGAGGCCGTGTCCCGGTCGCTGTCGTCCCGGGCGCCCTCCACGGCGACGCTCGCGTCCCTGGACGGCTGACGCGCTCGGGTGCGGTGCGGGTCGGTCGCCTGCCGGTGGGTGGTGGGCCGCGGCCCCTCCGGGCTCACCTCCTCGGCGCCGGCGGCCTTGGGTCGCACGTAAGGGAGCCGCACCAGCGCCGCCAACGCCTGCGGGGGCGACCCTGCACGGCCGCGGCCCGGGTCGTGTCCCGGCTGTCGGCCGGATTCACTGCCGGTGCGGTCGCTCGGGGCGTACGCCGTCCACGGGCCGGTTGCGATTGACCGCGGCGCGGAGGGGCCGTGCAGGGTCGCCCCCGCAGGGGATCGGCGGCATGAAACGGCGCCGAGAGTACGGGGGTGCCCCGCCGACCCCGAGGAGGTGAGCCCGGAGGGGCCCCGACCGTACCCACCGGGCGCAACCGACCGTGCTCACCCGAACGCAGTACGCCGCCGCGACCCCCGTACCGGCCCGTGCCACCGTTGCCGTATCGAACAACGGCTCGTCGTGACACCCGGAGCGGAGCTCCCCCATGGCAGACCTTCAGGACCACCCGTACGCAGACCCCTCCGCGATCGGTGACGTCGACGAACCGCCCGACGGGCTCGCCGAGGCGCTCACCCCGGCCGAGGTCGACATCGAGCGGGCCCGCGTGCTGCTCGCCGCGCAGCTGGTCGTGGACGGTCACAACACGCTCGCCCAGGAGCTGGACCGTACGCACTGGCACGACCTCCAGCACGGGTCGACGCTCCTCGACACCGACATCCCCCGCATCCGCGCCGGTGGCGTCGGCGCGCAGTTCTGGTCCCTGCGCGTACCGCCCGGCCCGATGGCCGTGCAGGAGACGCTGGACCGAATAGACGCGGTCCGTACGCTCATCGCGTCCTGCCCGGAGGCCCTGCGGCTGGCGCTGACCGCCGCCGACATGGTCGAGGCCCGCGACTGCGGCCGTATCGCGTCGCTCCTCGGGCCCGTGTCGGGCACCGCCCTCGGTGACTCGCTGGGCACCCTGCGGGCCTACCACGCGCTCGGCGTCCGCAGCGTCCTGATCGCCGGTACGGCCTGGGCGTCGGGCCCCGACGGCCTGACGCCGTTCGGCGAGGAGGCGGTCCGCGAGATGAACCGCCTCGGGGTGCTCGTGGATCTCTCGGGCGCCTCGGAGGCCACCATGGACCGGGTGCTGGAGGTATCGAAGGCGCCGGTGATCCTCTCCCACTCGGCGGCCGGGGCGCTGACCCCGCACTCCGCCAACGTCCCGGACGACATCCTGGGCCGGCTGCGCGCCAACGGGGGTGTCTGCATGGTGAGCTTCGCCCCTGACCAGGTCACGCGCCGCGCCGACCAGCCGGCGACCCTGTGGGACGTGGCCGACCACGTCGAGCACGTCCGCGAGGTGGCCGGGCCGGAGGGCGTGGGGCTGTCGGGTTCGTACGGCATGACGAACGACGCCCCGCACACCATCGGCCTGGAGGACGCGTCCTCCTACCCGAACCTGATCGCCGAACTGCTGCACCGGGACTGGTGCGAGGCCGACATCGCCGGGCTGACCTGGGGAAACGCGGCACGGGTGGTGCGCGAGGCGGCGGACGCGGCGCAGCCCGCGGCGTAACGCGCTAGGCGCGGCAGAGGCAGAACGGGTGCCCCGCCGGGTCGGCGTAGACGCGGAACTCGCGCTTGCCCCCGTCGTCGTCGGTGTCCAGCGGTGTCGCGCCCAGCGCCAGGACCTGCTCGTGGGCGGCGTCCATGTCCTCGACGTCCAGGTCGAGGTGGAGCTGCTGGGAGTTCCGGTCGGCCCGCGGCCACTCGGGGGGACGCAGGTCGGGCGCCTTCTGGAAGGCCAGCCGCTGCCCACCGGGGAGGTGGAGGTCGATCCAGGTGCTGTCGTCGGTCTGGTCGTCCTTGATCTCACCGCCGAGGACGGCGGCGTAGAACTCGGCGAGCCGTCGCGGCTCGGGACAGTCGATCGCGGTCAGGCAGAGCGTCGCAATAGCCATGGCGCTCGGGTGCCCGGGCGGCGCGGTGCCATGCGTGGCGCGGGTCAGGCCCGGGGGCGGCCCATCGCGCGGAAGGTCCAGCCCGCTTCGCGCCAGCGCTCGGCGTCGAGGGCGTTGCGGCCGTCGAGGATGACCCGGGAGGCGGCGACCTCGCCGAGCACGGCCGGGTCGAGCTCGCGGAACTCGTTCCACTCGGTCAGGTGCAGCACCACGTCGGCGCCGCGCACCGCGTCGAGGGCGGTGTCGGCGTAGGCCAGGGTGGGGAACAGGCGCCGGGCGTTGTCCATGCCCTTGGGGTCGTACACGGTGACCTGGCCGCCCTGGAGGTGGATCTGGCCGGCGACGTTCAGCGCGGGCGAGTCGCGTACGTCGTCCGAGTTCGGCTTGAAGGTGGCGCCGAGCACGGCGACGCGCTTGCCGAGGAACGTGCCGTCGCCGAGGGCTTCGCGGGCCATGCCGACCATCTGGCCGCGGCGGCGCATGTTGATGGAGTCGATCTCGCGGAGGAAGGTGAGTGCCTGGTCGGCGCCGAGCTCGCCGGCCCGGGCCATGAAGGCGCGGATGTCCTTGGGCAGGCAGCCGCCGCCGAAGCCGATGCCGGCGCGGAGGAACTTCGCGCCGATCCGCTCGTCGTAGCCGATGGCCTCGGCGAGCTTCACGACGTCGCCGCCGGCGGCCTCGCAGACCTCGGCCATGGCGTTGATGAAGGAGATCTTGGTCGCGAGGAAGGAGTTCGCGGCGGTCTTGACCAGCTCGGCCGTCGGGAAGTCGGTCACGACGAACGGCGACCCCTCTTCCATGGGGGTGGCGTACACCTCGCGCAGCAGCTTCTCCGCGGCGGCGCTCTCGAGGCCCACCACGATCCGGTCGGGGTGGAGGGTGTCCTGCACGGCGAAGCCCTCGCGCAGGAACTCGGGGTTCCAGGCGAGCTCGGCGTCCGCGCCCACCGGCGCGAGGTCGGCGAGGAGCCGGGCGAGGCGTTCGGCGCTGCCGACCGGCACGGTCGACTTGCCGACGACGAGGGCGGGCCGCCGCAGGTGCGGGGCCAGCGAGCTGAAGGCGGCGTCGACGTACCGCATGTCGCACCCGTACTCACCGTGCTTCTGCGGGGTGTTCACGCAGACGAAGTGGACGTCGCCGAAGTCGGCGACCTCCTCCCAGGAGGTGGTGAAGCGCAGCCGCCCGGTGGAGCCCTCGATCCCGGCGACGTGCCGGCGCAGCAGGTCCTCGAGGCCCGGCTCGTACATCGGGACGCGTCCCGCCGACAGCATGTCGATCTTCTCGGGCACGACGTCGAGGCCGAGGACCTCGAAACCGAGCTCCGCCATGGCCGCCGCATGGGTGGCGCCGAGGTATCCGGTGCCGATCACGGTGATCTTGAGGGCCATACGGTGCTCCATTGACGTACGGGAGGGAGTGCGCGCCCGAGCATAGTCGGGCCCCGGCCCGGGCACCGTTCTCCCGTGGTGGGGGCTGTCACGAAGCTCACGTATGCCTCGCGTGGCCGGGGCCACTAAAATTCGGGTTACTTAACGGTAGTTAGCAGCAGCCCAGGGGAGTGAGAGAAAGTGGCGGGAACGCCTGACTTCGATCTGTACCGCCCGTCCGAGGAGCACGACATGCTCCGGGACACCGTCCGCTCGCTCGCCGAGGCCAAGATCATGCCGTTCGCCGCCGCGGTGGACGAGGAGGCCCGCTTCCCGCAGGAGGCGCTGGACGCGCTGGTCGCCTCCGACCTGCACGCCGTGCACGTCCCCGAGACGTACGGCGGCGCGGGGGCCGACGCGCTCGCGACCGTGATCGTCATCGAGGAGGTCGCCCGCGTCTGCGCCTCGTCCTCGCTGATCCCCGCCGTGAACAAGCTCGGCTCGCTGCCCGTGATCCTCTCCGGCTCCGAGGAGCTGAAGAAGAAGTACCTGGGCCCGCTCGCCAAGGGCGACGCGATGTTCTCGTACTGCCTGAGCGAGCCCGACGCCGGCTCGGACGCCGCCGGCATGAAGACGAAGGCGGTCCGTGACGGAGACCACTACGTCCTCAACGGCGTGAAGCGCTGGATCACCAACGCGGGCGTCTCCGAGTACTACACGGTCATGGCGGTCACCGACCCGACCAAGCGCTCCAAGGGCATCAGCGCCTTCGTCGTCGAGAAGTCCGACGAGGGCGTCTCCTTCGGCGCCCCGGAGAAGAAGCTCGGCATCAAGGGCTCCCCGACCCGCGAGGTCTACCTCGACAACGTCCGCATCCCCGCCGACCGCATGATCGGCGAGGAGGGCACCGGCTTCGCCACCGCGATGAAGACCCTGGACCACACCCGCATCACCATCGCGGCCCAGGCCCTCGGCATCGCCCAGGGCGCCCTGGACTACGCCAAGGGGTACGTCCAGGAGCGCAAGCAGTTCGGCAAGCCGATCGCCGACTTCCAGGGCGTCCAGTTCATGCTCGCCGACATGGCGATGAAGATCTCGGCCGCCCGCGCCCTCACCTACCAGGCCGCCGCCGCCTCGGAGCGCGGCGACGCCGACCTGACGTACCTGGGCGCGGCCGCCAAGTGCTTCGCCTCCGACGTCGCCATGGAGGCCACCACGGACGCCGTCCAGCTGCTCGGCGGCTACGGCTACACCCGCGACTACCCGGTCGAGCGCATGATGCGCGATGCCAAGATCACCCAGATCTACGAGGGCACCAATCAGGTTCAGCGGATCGTGATGGCCCGCAACCTGCCGTAAGGCACCCGCCGCGCGGACGAAGGAACGGGCGCCCCGCCGGTCGGGGCGCCCGTTCTCCCGTATCCGGAGCCGGTCAGCGCCGGGGCGGTTTGCTCATCCGCGTCCACTCGACGCCGAAGCCGTACGCGTCGTCGATCTGCTCGTGCGGGGTCTTGTCGGGCCGGGCCGGGAACCAGCGGACCTCCCGGCGCAGGGCGAGCCCCTCGCCCTCGGGGGTGGCCAGCGCGACGGCGCAGGCCGTCGTCCCGGGCGGCGAGTCGTCGAGGAGGATCCGCACGGCCCGGCCGCCGGGCGCGGTGACGGTCACCGTGGCGCCGAGCCGGCGGAAGTCCGCCGCGCCCTCGTACACGTACACGAAGAACAACAGCCGCCGGAAGAGGTCGCGCCGGTCGAGGCTGACCCGGAGGGTCTCGCCGTCGGACGAGTCGCCCGTGCGGTCGTCGTGGTCGAGGCGGATGTACGGCCACGCCGTGAGCGACCCGAAGTCCTCGCCCAGGGCCTGCACCACCTTCGGCGTGCCGTCCGTGAAGGTCGCGAGGCAGCACAGGTTCAGGTCCGCGCCGGAGCCGGGCCGCCAGTTGAGGTTGGCCTGCAGCGCGCCGCGCCCGGTGAGGGTGACGCGCGGCGCGGCCGCCGTCAGCACCGTCTCCCCGCGGGCACCGGTGCCGCGCAGCCGGATCACCCCGCGCGGACGGTCGCTCGAACGCTCTTCCGTACCCATGGCCCCCCTTTGTCCCGGTCGTGGAATTCTAGACTCCGCACCCCTTTCCGTGCGCTACGATCGGCGCCCGCGGCCGACGTCAACACAGCGTGGCCGCAACGGGGTTGAGGGGATCCGTCGTCGAGGGGGCGGGATCGGACGTGCCTCCACCCCGGGTTCTCTCATGGGGGTGGGAATGCCGGTCGGGGCTCTGGCGGAACGTCATGTCGTCGCACAGCAATTACGGGACGTGGCCGAACGGCCGGAACTGGCCTCACGGCGCGACGAGCTCACCTCGCTCGCGGACGCCCTCCAGGGCATCGGCGACGGGGACGTGGAGCCCTGGACCGAACTGGACCTGCTCCACGCCTACGCGCGGCCCGAGAGCATCACCCCCGCCGGCCCCGCCGCCGGCCCGGAACGCCCCTACTGGGCGTGGCTGGAGGCCGGACTCGGGGCGCTCGTCTTCGTCCCGCTGCTCCTCACCTGGTACGGGCTGACCAAGGCGTCCAGCGCCTACGGGACGCTGATCGGCACCGACCCGAAGGCGGCGGGCCGTCCGTTCCTCCAGCTGTGGCAGTCCGGCTTCGAGGGGCGGCTCACCGGCTGGTTCACCTTCGGTCACGTGGCGGGCACCGCCACCGGTGCCATCCTGTTGCTGCTCGTGCTGGCGCTGGCGCACGGCTTCCGGCGGGCCGCCGTCGAGCGGCGGGAGGACGCGGCCCGGCGCACCGGCGACGAGCTGCTGGCCAGGCTCGTGCCCCTCCTCACCCGGGCGCAGCTCCTGCTCAACGACGTACGGCTGACGTCGCCCCAGCGGTTCACGGCCGAACTCACCGGTGCCGCCTCCACGTTGCGCCGGCTCGGCGACAGGGCGGTCAAGGCGCACAAGGAGCTGACCGCCGCCGCGAGCACCGTGGGGGACGCGGTGGAGAGCGCCGAGCGCCGGCTGTCCTCGGTGGACGGCGCCGTACGGCCGCTGGAGGAGAGCGCGGCCGACATCGGGAAGGCCGTGGTGTCGCTGACCGACCGGGTGGAGGCGGCCGTGAGCGGCAGCGGGACCGCGGTGCGCGACGCGCTGGAGGAGGTACGGGCCGCGAGCGGCGACGTGCGGGACGTGCTGGGGCGGGCGGGTGAGCGGGTCGAGGACTCGGTGCACACGCTCGCGGCGGCGCAGCGCGCGTTCACGACGGGCGCCGAGGTGTCCGCCGACGTGTCGGCGCGGGTGCTCGACCGTCTCGCCGAGGTCGTCGAGGAGACCGCCCGGGCGGTGGCCGGCTCGCAGGAGACGATGCGGCGCCTCGACGACCGGACCCGGGCGCTGGGTGACGCGGCGGCGCGGTTCGCGGAGCTCGCGGCCGAGCTGCGCAGGACGCCGGTGCGCGAGCCGTCCTCCGTGCCGGGCCCTGCGCCGGCTCCCGCCCCGGCCCCGGGTCCTGCCCCGGGTCCTGCGGCGGAGCGCGTCCGGGGGCACGAGGAGGACGAGCGGGACGCGGGGTCCGCCGTGTCGTTGACCAAGAGCGCGGGGGCGCGGGGCGAGGGCGACGGCGGGAGCGGTGCCGGGAGCGACCCGGCGACCTGGGCCGACGCGCGATGAGGGCCCGCTCGGGGCGGGCGGCACGCGTCCGGTTCAACCCGCTGCACCTGGCGGGCTGGCTGTTCGCCGACATGCTGCTGGTCCTCGCGCTGGTCGCGATGGGCGACCAGGGCGATTCGGTGAAGGCCGCCGAGGCGGCCAAAAAGCCCGGGGCGTCACCGTCCGCGTCCGGAAAGCCCCGGCCCAAGCCGTCCCCGACCGGGCCCCGTGCCGTGCTGCGCAAGCCGGTGAACGTGGCCATCGACGCGGCCCCGGGCGACCGCGACCGGATCGTCGAGCGGCTGCGTGCCGTCACCGCGCGGCACGCGGGCCGCCAGGCGGCGTTCGTCCTCACCTTCGGCCGCCACGCGGACCCGGGCCCCGGGGGCGCGTACGCCCACGAGGTCAACTCCCTGCTGGCCGAGGCCCGCCCCGGCATGTTCGAGGGGGCGACCACACGTGACTTCTGGAAGGGCGGGGCCTCCGGGGGCCACGCCGACATCGAGATCTACTTCTACAGCTACTGAGCAGCGAGGTGCGCGAGCATGCAGATCCTTCCCTTCTATCTGGTGTGTGACGAGTCGGGGTCGATGAACGGGGCTCCCATCGACAGCATCAACACCGCTCTGCCCGACCTGCACCACGAGATCAGCACCAATCCGACGGTCGCCGACAAGACGCGCTTCTGCCTGATCGGTTTCTCCGACGACGCCAAGGTGCTCCAGCCGCTGGTGGACCTGAGTGACATCGACTCGCTGCCCGCGCTGGCGGCCGGCGGTCTGACCTCGTACGGGGACGCCTTCCGCACGCTGCTGCGCTGCATCGAGGCGGACGTGACCGCGCTCAAGGCGGAGGGCCACGACGTGTACCGTCCCGTCGCCTTCTTCCTCTCCGACGGCAGCCCCACCGACGACGGCTGGCAGCAGGCGCACAAGGAGCTGGTGGAGGCCCGTTACGGCCCCAAGATCATCGCTTTCGGCATCGGTGAGGCGGAGGCGGCGACCATCGGCCACGTCGCCAACTTCCGGGCGTTCATGCAGCAGGACACGTCCGTCTCACCGGCCCAGGCGCTGCGCGAGTTCGCCGCCAGCCTGACCCGGTCGATCGTGCGCTCGGCGAACAGCATCCCCGCCGACGGCGGCGGCGGCTTCGATCTGGCCGTGGACGAGACCGTGCCCGGCTTCTCCACCGTCTCGCTCGACAAGCTCTGAGGCCGGCCGTGCGACAGGACGACCAGCACCGCGACCACCGCGACCACCCGGCGCCCGACGACGCCGACTCCGCTTTCGACACCCTCCCGAACGGGGTGAGCCGGGGTGGCGAACCGGTGCCCCGCCCGTCGGTGCCGGACCCCCGCTCACCCGCCCGGCACCGCCCCGAGGCCCCGGCCGCCCCGGAGTACGGGTACGGATACGGGTACGGCCCCGGAACCCGACCGGAACCGGTGTCCCCGCCCGCCCCCGCACCGCCCGCCCCCGCACCACCCGCGCCGATCGCCCGCCCGGCCACCGCCCCCGCCCCCGGCCCGGCTCCCGCCACCGCTCCCGTCCCCGACCGCGTCCACGAACCCGCCCCGGCCCCAACCCCAACCCCAACCCCGGCCCCGGCCCTCGCCGCGCCTCCGCAGGAGCCGCCCGCGTCCGGCGTACCGCGCCTGGGCGAGCCGTGGCACAGCGGGGCCCGGCCGCCGAGGTACCCACCACGGCCCGGTGCGCTGCCCGGAGTGCGTGAGGACCTCGACGCCGCGGTGGTCCCGGACATCGTCCTGGACGGTGCCACCCACGGGCCCCTGACCGTCCGGGCCGCCTCCGTGCGCGGCGACTCCCACCGGTGGGAGCGCGAGCCGCGGCAGGACGCGCTGTGTGTCACCCGGCTCGGCGGCGGCGAGCCCCACGACTCCCTGCTCCTGCTGGCCGTCGCGGACGGGGTGGGCAGCGCCGCCCGCTCGCACGTGGGGTCGCAGACCGCCTGCCGTACGGTCGCGGGCCTGCTGGACACGTGCGCCGAGCAGCTCGTCCAGGCGGTGCGGGACGGTGCGGACACCATGCTCACCGCCCTCGTCAGCTCCGCGGTCGGCCGGACCGCCGAGGCGCTCGACCGGCTCGCGGCCGAGCGGGGCGAGCCGCCCGCCGCCTTCTCCACCACCCTGCGCGCCCTGCTCGTCCCCCTGGACCCCGCCATCCGCAACCGTGGCTTCTTCGCGGTCGGCGACGGCGGGCTGGCCCGTCTGCGCGGCGGCGCGTGGGACCTCGACCCCACCGGCCGGGAGGCGGACGGCCCCGGCGGCGGGGTGATCGACACCAGGACGGCGGCGCTGCCCACGGCCCGCCACACGGAGGCGCACGTCCTGGGTCCGGCCGCCCCGGGTGACGTCCTCGTCCTGAGCACGGACGGCCTGTCGTCCCCGCTCGCCGGTGAGCGGCAGGTGCGCGACTTCCTCGCCGCCGCCTGGGGCGGTGAGCCGCCGGAGCCCGCCGACTTCCTCTGGCAGACGCAGTTCCGGGCGAAGTCGTACGACGACGACCGCACGGCCGTCTGTCTCTGGGAGGGGCCGTGACCGCCGAGGACGGCGAGGACGTCCCGCTGTCCGGCTTGAGGCTGCTGGACCGGATCGGTGACGGCGGACAGGGCGAGGTCCACGCCGTCGCCGGGCCGCCGGGCATCCTCTACAAGGCGTACCGTCCGGCGCTGCGCCCCGACGGCGGCGCGCTCGCGGCGCTGGTGCGGGTCCGGCGGGACCTGGTGCCGGACGAGCGTGACTGGTGGGACGAGCGGACGGCGTGGCCGCTGTGCCGGGTCACCGACGGCGGACGGGTCACCGGCTTCCTGATGCGCCGCGCCCCCGACTCGATGACGTGGCGGCCTCCGGGCGGTGGCGGGACCAAGCTGACGGAGCTGGCCTACCTGCTGCGGCCCGCCAAGGCGGCCTGGCGGGCCGTGGTCCAGCCGACGCCCGAGGAGCGGTACGCGCTGGCCGTCGCGGTCGTGGACCTCGTCGACCGGCTCCACGCCATGGGGCTGGTCCTCGGCGACCTCTCGCAGGCGAACGTCCTGTGGACCGTCCGGCCCGCGCCCGCGGTCCACCTGCTGGACTGCGACGGCATCCGGCAGGCCGGCCGCGGGCCGGTGCTCGCCCAGGCGGACACCATCGACTGGAACGACCCGCTGGCGCCGCCGGGCGCCGTGACGGTGGACAGCGACCGCTACAAGGCGGCGCTCGCACTGGGCCGCATCCTCGCCCAGGACCCGTACACCGCGCCGGGCACGGTGTTCGCCCCGGTGCCGGGCGTGCTGGACGAGCGCCGCGAGGCGGCCGTACGCAGGCTGTACGTGCAGGCGGCCGGGCCGTTCGGCAGCAGGCCCTCGCTGGGGGAGTGGCGTACGGCGCTGTCAGGGAGGGGCGTCATCAAGCTGCTGGCCGCCCGGCCCGCCCCGCGGCCGGCGGTCGACCCGTCGAAGTTCGACGGGGCCCGCCGGCGCGGGACCATCAGCCTCCGGGAGTGACCCGGCCGGACCCGGCCCGGGTCACTTGCCGGTGACCGTGACCTTCTCGTCGTTCTGGATCTGCTGCACCAGCTGCTGCACCTTCGCCCTGTCCCAGACGAGGTTGCCGCCGCGGGTGCCGTTGATCGGCATGTTCATCGACGTGCCCTCGCCGCCGCTGATGCCCTTCATGGCGAAGAACATCTCACCCAGGTCGAACAGCGACATGTCCTTGTCGACGATCAGCGTGTCCAGGCCCGCGCCCATCGTCGGGTAGAGCTTGAACGGGTTGAGGATCGTGCCGGGCGTCGCCGCCTGGCTCGCCAGGGCGGACAGGAACTTCTGCTGGTTCTTGGTCCGGGCCAGGTCCGACTCGGCGAAGGCGTACCGGGTGCGGACGAAGGCGAGGGCCTGCTCGCCGTTGAGGGTCTGCTTGCCCGCCTGGAAGTCGGCGCCGGACTTCTTGTCCTTGAATCCCTTCTCGATGTTCATCTCCACACCGCCGAGGGAGTCGACGATGTTCGCGAAGCCCGCGAAGCCGATCTCGGCGTAGTGGTCGATGCGCAGCCCGGTGTTGTGCTCGACGGTGCGGACGAGCAGCTCGGGGCCGTCCTCGGCGTAGGCGGCGTTCAGCTTCACGCGCCGTCCCTGGGCGGGGAAGGTCTTGCCGGACTCGGAGCCGACGAACTTGGGGATCTCCACGTCGGAGTCGCGGGGCAGCGAGATCATGGTGTTGCCGCTGCCGCAGGCCGCGAGGATCATCATCGAGTCGGTGCGCTTGCCCTCGGCGGAGCCGGTGTGCAGCTTCTTCTTCTCCTCGGCCGTCATGCCCTCACGGCTGTCGGAGCCGACGATCAGGTAGGTCGTGCAGTCGCCCTCCTTGGGGCGGTCGATGACCTTGGCGAGGTCGACCTCGCGGCGCATCTTGCCGTCGGCCCAGAAGTAGGTGCCGATGCTGGTGCCGAGGACCGCGACCAGCAGCACGATGGAGCCGATCTTGATGCGGCGGCGCCAGTCCGGGGCCGGGCCCGGGGCGCGGACCCCGCCGCGGTCGGGGACCCGGGGGCCGCCGCCACGGCCGCCGCCCTGGGGGGTGCCGTAGACCTGGCCGGTGTTGTAGCCGCTGTCGTACGCGTCGTCGTACCCCTGCGACTGCTGCTGGGGGACCGGCGGGCGCTGCGACGGCGCGGCGGGGCGCTGGACGTGCCGCATCACCCGGGCGCCCTCGGGCTGGGCGTCGGCGCTGCCGCGGCCGTAACGCCCGTTGCGGTCGTCGGTCCATCCATCGGGCCAGTCGTTCATGCGGACCAGTGTGCAGGCCGCCCTCCGGCCGCCGACAGGGTGGGTGGGGAATCGGGCCAGGGCTGTAGCGAACCTGATGCAATGCGGGGGCGGACGGAGTCGGGCATAGGGTGGAGGGCATGACAGATCAGGCCTCCGAGCTGCGGGGAAAGCCCACCGCGGCCTCCCGCACCACCCTCAGCCACATCATGACCGGCAGTGACACCAACCTCCTGGGTACGGTGCACGGCGGCGTGATCATGAAGCTGGTGGACGACGCGGCGGGCGCCGTCGCGGGCCGCCACTCCGGCGGGCCCGCCGTGACCGCGTCCATGGACGAGATGGTGTTCCTGGAGCCGGTCAGGGTGGGCGACCTGGTGCATGTGAAGGCGCAGGTCAACTGGACCGGCCGGTCGTCCATGGAGGTCGGCGTGCGGGTCCTGGCGGAGCGCTGGAACGAGTCCACGCCCCCCACCCAGGTCGGCTCGGCCTACCTGGTCTTCGCCGCCGTGGACGCCGACGGCAAGCCGCGGCCCGTCCCGCCGGTGGTCCCCGAGACGGAGCGGGACAAGCGTCGCTACCAGGAGGCGCAGATCCGCCGTACGCACCGCCTCGCCCGCCGCCGGGCGATCAAGGAGCTGCGGGAGAAGCGCGCGGCGGAGGGCCTCGACGAGGACTGACCCGCGTGCCCGCTTCCGGCGTCGGGCCCACCGCTCAGGAGCAGATCACCTGGTCGCCGGTGACCGCGCCGAATTCGCCCTGGAAGGCGTTCTCAGCCCGCACCGGCAGGACGCCCGTGAAGTTCGCCCCGGCCGTGACCTTGAACACCGCGCCCTGGCCCTCCACCGGCAGCAGCCGGCAGCCGGGCAGCGCGGTGGCCAGGGAGCGGGCGGAGCGGTCCCAGCGGGGGTCGAACCAGACGATCGTGCGGGCCACGTCCCGGCGCGGCCAGTTCAGGGCCGGTGCGCTCGTCCGGAAGCCGGTCGCCTTGAGCGCGGCGCCGACGCGGGCGCCCAGCCCGTGCACCATCGTGCCGTTGTAGACCTGCACCCGGATCTGCTGCGGCGAGACCTCGACGAGCTTCTTGCGGACGGTGCTGCGCCCGGCGTACGGGGCGAGCGGCTTGTCCGCGCGTACCGCCGCGAACAGCTTCTTCGCCTTCACCGGGTCCCACTTCACCGTCGAGCCGATGCCCTTGACGGGGAAGCTGGGATCGCTGACCGGTACGGAGGTGAACTCCGACGAGGCGGCGGTGAAGCCGCGCATCGCCTTCGCCAGGGCCAGCATCTGCTCCGCGCCGAAACCCTCGTCGGCCCGCACGGAGCTGAGCATCGAGGTGACGACCTGCTGGAACTTCACCGGGTTCAGCAGGACGCCGTTGCTCGTCGCCTGGTCGATCAGCGACGCCATGAACCGCTGCTGGCGCTGCATGCGCCCCAGGTCAGACGCCCCGTCGACATGGCGGGAGCGCACGTACTGGAGCGCCTGCCCGCCGTCCAGCCTGTGGGTGCCGGCCGGCAGGTCGAGGCCGGTGTAGGCGTCCTTCATCGGCTTGGCGGTGCAGATCTCCACGCGCCCGATGGCGTCGACGGTCCGCATGAAGCTGGTGAAGTCCAGCTCCAGGTAGTGGTCGATCTTCACGCCGGTCATGTGCTCGACGGTGCGGACGGTGAGGTTCGGCCCGCCCTCGGCGTACGCGGCGTTCAGCTTCACCGGGTGCTTGTGGTGGTGCTTGCCGGTGGTGGCGTCGGTGTGCGGCGGGATCTCGGCGTACGAGTCGCGCGGCAGCGACACCATGCTGGCCCGCTTACGGTCGGCCGAGACGTGCACCAGCATGATCGTGTCGGTGCAGCGGCAGGGCGCGCCGCCGAGCCGGTACTTCGCCTTCTCCGCGGGTGTGATCTTGTCGCGTCCGTCGGTGCCGACGACCAGGATGTTGGTGCCGTGGCCGGGGGCGGGGCGGTTCTTCATGTCCTTGAACGGGTCGACCCGGCCGATCTCCGTGTCCAGGCTCGTGACGAGCGCGTGCCCGATGCCGCCCGCCGCGAGGACCAGCACCGACAGGGTGGTCGCCAGCCGCATGCCCCACCGGCCCCCGCCGCGCCCGCCGCGTCCGCCGCGTCCGCCGCGCCGGCCCCGCGGGCCGCCGCGGTCACCGGGGCCACCACGGTCACTCCCGTCGCGTCTGTCGTGCGGATCACGTCCGTCGCGTGCGTCACGCCCGTCGCGTGCGGCACGCGGATCCCGCCCCTCGCGTCCGCCGTGCCCGTCCCGTCCGTCGCGCCTGTCCTGTGCGTCACGCTGGTCGCGCGCGTCCCGCGAGGTGCGTCCGTCCTCCGGCTCCCGCCGCTCGTACCGGCCGCCCTGCGGCCCGGCCGGTGCCGGCGCCGGGACCCGTCTCGTCCGCCCCGGGGCGGACGGCCGGGGCGGGGCGGGGCGGCGGGGCGGCGTGGGCACGAAGGACACCTCCGCGGGCGGCTGGGGGAATGGTCGGCACAGTAGGCCCATACGATCAGCTGCCGCCCGCGCCACCCGGGCGGCGCGCACCGCTGTCCCCCGTTCGCGGTAACGTGACGGCGACCCCGCTGTCGTACCCCCCGAGGAACCATGCCCACGTCCCAGCCCCCGGTCTCCGTGATCATGCCGGTCCTCAACGAGGAGCGGCATCTGCGTGCCTCGGTCCGTCACATCCTCGAGCAGGAGTACGACGGCGAGATGGAGGTCGTGATCGCCCTCGGCCCGTCCACGGACCGTACGGACGAGATCGCCGCCGAGCTCGTACGGGAGGACCCGCGCGTCCACACCGTGCCCAACCCGACCGGGCGCACGCCCGCCGCGCTGAACGCCGCGATCAAGGCGTCGCGTCACCCGATCGTGGTGCGGGTCGACGGGCACGGCATGCTCTCCGCGAACTACATCGCGACCGCGGTCCGCCTCCTGGAGGAGACGGGCGCGCAGAACGTCGGCGGCATCATGCACGCCGAGGGCGAGAACGACTGGGAGCACGCGGTCGCCGCCGCGATGACCTCGAAGATCGGCGTCGGCAACGCGGCCTTCCACACCGGCGGGGAAGCGGGCCCGGCCGAGACGGTCTACCTGGGCGTGTTCCGCCGCGAGGCACTGGAGCAGCAGGGCGGGTACAACGAGGAGTTCATCCGGGCCCAGGACTGGGAGCTGAACTTCCGCATCCGCGAGGCGGGCGGCCTGATCTGGTTCTCGCCGGAGCTGAAGGTCCAGTACCGCCCCCGCCCGAGCGTGCGGGCGCTGGCGAAGCAGTACAAGGACTACGGCCGCTGGCGGCACGTGGTGGCCCGCTACCACCAGGGCTCCATCAACCTCCGCTACCTCGCCCCGCCGACCGCCGTCTGCGCGATCGCGGCGGGTGTCGTGGTGGGCGCGGCGCTCACCCCGGTGGGCTTCGTCGTCCCCGGCGCCTACCTGGCGGCGATCGTCGCCGGGTCCGTCC
Source organism: Streptomyces ficellus (assembly GCF_009739905.1). Lineage (NCBI taxonomy): Bacteria > Bacillati > Actinomycetota > Actinomycetes > Kitasatosporales > Streptomycetaceae > Streptomyces > Streptomyces ficellus. The sequence continues at coordinate 4,458,468 of NZ_CP034279.1, forward strand.
CCGCGGGCAGGGGGCTGCCGCTGAAGGCGCGGCTGCGGATCCCGGTGGCGCTCGCGACGATGCACATGTCGTGGGGGTACGGGTTCCTCACCAGCCCCCGCTCGCTGGCGAGGAAGGTCATCGCCAGCCGCCGCCCGGCGGTCGTCCGGACGGCGGCGTCGTAGCGGTCGTCCCGCCCGTCACCAGGTGAAGTTGGGGTCCACCGTCATACAGCCGGACTGGTCGGCCCGGCTGGTGTTCGACCCGGGCGCCTTGCCGGTGGCCTTCGGCTTCGGGTAGGTGTCGCCCTCCCGCCAGTCGGCGCCCACGACGAGCGTGATGCCCGTCACCTGGTCCGTCTTCTTCACCGAACCGGCCGGGATGCCCAGCGCCTTGGCGACCGCCTGGGCGTCGCCCTCCAGGTCCGCGCTCGGGAACTGGACGGTCGTCTTGGCCGTGCGCGGCGTGAGCGTGTCGGCCTTCGCCCGCGTGTAGCCCTTGGCCTCCAGCAGCCCCGCGACCGTGGTGGCCCGCCCCTGGGCCGAGCCCAACTGGTCGGTGTAGGTGCCGTTCCGTACGGTGACCGCGGTCTCGGCGGGGGCGGCGGCGGGGTCCTTGCTGGCCGCGGGCTTGGCGCGCTTGGACGGCTTGCCGTCGAGCGGGATGTCCTCGCGGATCATCCGGAACAGCTCCTCGGCCTCACCGGGCGTCGGCTCGACCTTGCCGGCCTGCCGCGTCGAGTAGAAGTTCGGCATCGTCGTCATGGTGATGCGGCCGGTCGGGACGCTCTTGAGCTCCTCGGCCAGGTCGTACAGCTTGCCGATGGTGTCGAGGCCGTTGTCCACGGTGAGCGCGTCGGTGGCCGCCTCGGCGAGCTTGCGCAGCTTGTTGGGGTCGGTGAGCTTCGCGTTCTTCCGCAGCTCGCGCACCATCGAGTTCATGTACATGTGCTGCGCCTTGGCCCGCTCCAGGTCGGTGCCGCCCACCCAGCCGTACCGGGTGCGCAGCCACTGGAGCGCCTGCTCGCCCTTGATGGGGTGCGTGCCCCTGGCGAGCTTCAGGCCCGAGCCCTTGCCGTCGGAGGTGCGGGACTCGATGTTCTTGTCGACGCAGACGGGTACGCCGCCGACCGCGTCGGCCATCGACACCACACCGGCGAAGTCGATCATCATGAAGTGGTCGATGGGGATGCCGGTCAGCTCCACCCAGGTGGCCACCGTGCAGCCGGGACCGCCGCGGTCCAGCGACTCGTTGGTCTGGGCGAACTGGCGCGCCCGGTAGACCTTGCCGTTGCTGTCCCTGCACTCCGGGATCTTCAGCATGGTGTCGCGGGGCATGCTCACCACGGAGATGTTGCTGCGGTCGGCGGAGAGGTGCACCAGCATCTGTACGTCGGCGAGGGGCGGGCCGTCGAAGGTGTCCCTGCCCCCGCCGAGGTCCTGGTTCGCCTTGTTGTCCCGGGCGTCCGAGCCGATCAGCAGGATGTTCAGCGGCGTCTGGCCCGCCGCGTTCGCCTTGTGCTCGGGCATGTTCTTGCCGAGCGTCAGGTCATCCTTCTTGATCTTGTCGTTGAGGTGCTCGTAGTACAGGTAACCGGCGCCGGCCGTCCCGAGTATGAGGAGCGACAGCACGGAGGCGCTCCACCGGAGCACCCGCCGCTTGCCACCCTTGCCGCTCCTGCCGCCCGGTCCTCCGGTACCACCGGCGCCCGCACCGGCACGCCGGCGACCGCCGCCGGCCCTGCCGCGGCGGTGCCCCCGCCCGCCGCCGCCGACCGCATCGGCCGCGCCAGGCGCTTCGGCCGCCTCGGTCGTACCGGCCGCACCCGCGGCGCCGGCCGGGGCCGTCGCGCCCGCCGGTCTCGCCGGGTCGTCCGTGCCGCCGGACGGCGCGTCGTCGTACAGACCGTCGTCCCAGCCGAGTTCACGGGCGTGCGGAACGCCTTTCCGCGTTCCCTCCCCACGCACGCTGCTGCGTCCCACCCCAGGTCCCCCTGTCGTTCAGGTACGCGTCATTCCGCGCATACCTGTTTGTCTGCCACTACCTTCTGCACACCCTCCGGCGCCTTCGCCGGACCGGTGATGGGCACCCCCGCGCCCTTGAAGTCCCCGCCGAGGGTGAGCTTCATCGGCTCCGTCTCCCCGGCGTCCTTCGTCCCCTGCTTCAGCGCCGTGGCGGGCAGACCCATCAGATCCGCGAGCTTGCGGGCCTGGTCGGCCTGGTTCGGCGCGAACTCCACTGTCGTCCTGGCGATTTCCCGCGGGGCGTTGCTCCTGTTCGAGGACTTGTAGACGCCCTGGTCGTTCTGGAGCCAGTCCAGGGTCCGCTGCGCCGCGCCCGTCTTGCCGCTGCCGTTGTACACGTCCACGCGCACCTCGGAGACGTCCGCCCGCGGCCCCTTGAGCAGCGCGGCCTGGGCGTTCTTGGCGTCCTTCTCCTTCTTCTTCACCTCGGTGAGCGAGACGTCGTTCTGCATCATCGAGAACAGCGGCTGCGCCTTCGGCTCGTCGACGACGACCGTCGCCTTGACCGTCTCGGCCGGGTTGTCGATAACGGGAAGCGTGGTGAAGGTGATGTTCTTGGGGTTCACCTTGGCCAGCTCGGAACCGAGGTCCTGGAGCTTCTTGATGCTCCCTATCCCCGTGTCGACCGTGAGCGCCTCGGTGGCCGCCTCCGCGAGGTCCAGCATCTTGGACGGACTGGTGAGCGTCTCGCTCGACTTCATCTTGCGGATCATCGAGCTGAGGAACTGCTGCTGCGTCTTGATCCGGTCCAGGTCGCTCTCGTTGCCGAAGGCGTGCCGCGTGCGGACGAAGGCCAGGGCGTCCTCGCCCTGGATGATGTGCTTGCCCTTGCTGAGCTTCAGCTTGGACTGCTTGTCGTCGACGTCCTTGGCCACGCACACCTCGACGCCGCCGATCGCGGTCGTCAGGGTTTTCACCGCGTTGAAGTCGGCCATCATGAAGTGGTCGACGGTGATGCCGGTGATCTCCTTGACCGTGCGCATGGTGCAGCCGGGGTCGCGATCGGCCTGCCCGAGGCTGGTGTTGAAGCGGACGTCCTGCTCGCCCGGGATGACCTTCGTGTCGTCGCCGGTCTTCGTCTCGCAGTCCGGGATGTCGGTCTTCAGGTCCCGGGGGATGGACATCGCGGTGGCGTTGGTCCGGTCCTTGGAGACGTGGAAGAGGATCGTGGTGTCGGCGTGGCCCGCGCTGTCCTTGTCGCCGTAGCCCGCGTTGCCGTCCCCCGTCCGCTTGTCGGTGCCGATGACCAGGATGTTGATGGCCTGGTCCTTCTTGAAGCCGCCGCTGCCGGCACCCGCGATGTCGACCGTGCTGATGTTGGAGTTGAGGTGCTCGTAGTAGGCGTACGCGGTGATGGCGAGCGCGAGCACCAGGCCGGCCGTCACGCCGCTGGTCCACATCAGCGCCTTCTTCTTGCGGGACTTCTGTGGCTTGCGCTTGCGGCGCCCCGCCGGGGACGAACCGCCGTCACGGCCCGGCGCGTCGGGGGCGCCGGGAGTGCGGCGCCTGCGCTGGCCGGGGACGGTACCGCGTCCCGGCGCGGTCGCCGGGGAGCCGTTCCTGGACCCGGTGGAACCCTTTCGCGACCCGGTGGAGCCGTTTCCGGAACCGGTGGAGCCGCGTCGGCCGGTGGTGCGGGAGGACTGCGCCGGCGGCGCCGAATGCCCAGCGGAATTGTCCAGTCGCAGTTCGTAGTTACCGGTCTGCGGGTTGAGTACCCACTGGTCGGCGGGGTCGATGTCGTCCGCCCGTCCACGGCTGTGCGCGTCCACGGTTGCCTGAGTCCTCCGTCGGTGCCACGCGAGGCGCCTCCCCCCAGGCGCTCGGTTCCACGATCCTCGAGTGCGCGACCTCACGGCCGGGTGCACCGGATCGCGTCACACTATCCGCCCAGTTCAGCGTGGGGCGACGTCCGTGACAAATTCCACGCCCCTTACAAGCGGGCAATACGCCCAATCCGCCTGGAGTGAGGCGTTCTCTTTGGGCATCGCTTTACTCGCAGCGACTACCTGCATGTACCAACGGCGGCGTTCGTCCCCGCGAACGTCGGCGTCGCGGAAGGGCTCGTATCCCTCTTGCGGCGGGCCGCTTCCCCGGGCTCTTCGCTGCCCGCCTCGTTCTGGGGCACCACCGCGACCGGTTCGTCGTCCCGCAGTCGCTTGAACAGGCTGTTCGCTCGAGGTTGTACGAGTTCGTCGCGGTTCGGATCGTTACGGTAGGGGCGGCGGGGAACCGTCAGGAACTGCACCTTTTCGGTGGGTACGCTGCGCAGGGCGCGCGACAGGTCGTACAGGTCCTTCAGCGAGTCGAGGCCCGGGTCGGTCGTCACGGACTTGGTGGCCGCGTCGAGCACCGGGTAGAGGCGCGTCGGGTTCAGCAGCACCCCGTTGCTCTGCACCTTGTTGACGAGTGCGCCGAGGAACTGCTGCTGGCGGTTGATGCGTTCGGTGTCACTGCCGTTGCCGAGGGTCTTGCGGGCCCGGACGTAACCGAGGGCCTGCTCGCCGTCGAGCGTCCGGGCGCCCGGCTTCAGGTTCACCTGCGCGTCGCGGTCCTTGATGGGCTTGGCGACGCAGACGCGCACGCCACCGACGGCGTCCACCATGTCCTTGAAGCCCCGGAAGTCGATCACCACGTGGTGGTCGACGCGGATGCCGGTCAGCTTCTCCAGCGTGCGGACCGTGCAGGCGGTGCCGCCGAACTCGTACGCGAAGTTGAACTGGGCGTACTGCGGAACGGTGCGGGAACCGTCGCGCTTGCGGCAGCCCGGGATGTGCACCATCAGGTCGCGCGGCACGGACACCGCCGTGACGCCCCGCCCGTGGGCGGCCAGGTGCAGCAGGATCGTCGTGTCGGAGCGCTGGGTGCCCTTGTCCCGGCCGTACCGCGCGTTGCCGCTCCCGGCGCGGGTGTCGGAGCCGATGAGCAGGATGTTCCGCGCGCCGCGCACCAGGGAGCTGGGGCGCTCACGCGCGTACCGCTCCAGCTCGGCGGCGGCGGAGACGTCGGTGGTGATGTTCGCGTCCAGCTTCTTGTACAGCCACCAGCCGACCCCGGCCGCCGCCAGGACGACGACGGCGCCCAGGAACGCGATGACCCGCAGCCCGCGCGGCCGGAACCGGGCCCGCCCGCCCGTAACGGGGGGAGGCGCGGCGGGCGGGGCGGCGGCCGGGGGAGGCGGGGCCGGCTTCGAGGGGCGCGCCCCCGCCCCGGCCCGGACGCCTCCCGCCGGCGGGTTCGGCGGACGGCGGCGGCGCTTCTTGCCGGACCGGCCGCCCTTGCCGCCCCTGCCGTTGCGGCCCGTGCCGCCCGGCGCGGGGCGGGCGCCGCCCGTGGGCGGGTCCGACGGGGCGTCACCGGCTGGGGTGCCGGGATCGGACGTCCCCGACGGGGGGTCCGGCTCCGGGGGCGTACCAGCGCTGTCCGTCACGTCGTCCGTCCGTCCTTCACACGAGGGGTGTGGGACCGATCATCCATCGCGGACGGCGCCGAACCCCCTGGGACTCGGCTCGCCGTGCGCCGGACGGGTGGACTTCACACCAGAGTGCTGGTGATCCGCTCGCTCTCGACCCGCTTCGCGAGCCCGGCCGGCGACAGCTGGTCCAGGTTCCGGCACAGGACGACGGACGCGCCGGAGGCCAGCGGCGCGTACAGCCCCGCCGAGACGCCGTCCCACGTGTCGTACGGGAGCGCCGACAGCAGCCGCGCCCCGCTCGCCAGCCCCATCCGCAGCGCGTCCTCACGCGCCCGGTCCACGAGGTCCGCGCCGCTCAGCTCCGTACCGCCCACGGCGAGCGCCGGGCCGGCCGGGTCCACCGGGGCGTACGGGGCGAACACGTCGCCCTGCGTCGGCACCTCGACCGCGTAGTCCTCGTACCCGTCCGGCGGCGACGGGAAGCGGCGCCCCAGCGGCGCCAGGGACAGCGCCAGGCGCTCGCCCCGGCAGGCCAGGCCCTCGTCGAGGCGGTCGGGCCCGGCGACGACGTGGTCCGCGGCGGCCGGGTCACCGCCGAGGTCGGCGACCACGCCCACCGACGAGCAGGCGACCAGCCAGACGGCGGTCTGCCAGTGCGCCGGCAGCAGCAGCGCGACCCGTTCGCCGGGCTCGGCGGACAGGTGGTCCTGGAGGAGGTTGGCGGTCTTGGCCACCCAATTGGCGAAGGTGGCCACCGACAATTCGACGCGCTCACCGGTGGCGTCGTCGTAGAAGGTGACCAAGGGGCGGGAGGGATCCGCGGCGAGGGCGGATCGCAGCAGGTCGGCGGGGGTGCGGTCGCTGGCGTTCACGCGCGCCAGGGTACGCGCGCGGCGCGGGAGGGGTCCGCCGTACCGGTGACGGCGTCCTCCGGTCGGCCCGATGGGGCGTCAGTTGCTTGCCGGGCGGGGCGCGTCCGGCCCGCTCAGGATCGCCCCATGCGTGCCTACCTTGCATCCTCGATCGGCGTCGCGTGCGCCGCGGCCCTCGTGCTCCCGCTCGCGCTCCCCGCGAGCGCCGCACCCACCGTGTCCCGTACCCCCGCTCTCACCGCCCCGGCCGGCGAGTCCGCGGTCCCCGGCTCCACCCAGTCGCTGCCGCTGCGGTCCCTGCCCTCCGAGCGGGCGACCGGCGCCGCCCGGCAGGGCCTGGCCCGGTCGGACGTCCGGCCGTTCTCGCTGGTGGGCATCGTCTGGGACGACCCGGAGGCCGAGCTGAACGGCTCGGTCCAGGTCCGTACCCGCGCCATCGGCACCGGCGCCTGGTCCGGCTGGCAGTCCGTCGAGACCCACAACCACGCCCACGCCGCCGACCCAGGTACGCCCGAACGCGACTCGGGCACCGTCCGCGGCTCCACCGCCCCGCTGTGGGTCGGCGCCTCGGACGGCGTCGAGGTGCGCGTACGGGCCGAGGCGCCGCGCTCGGGCACCGGCCCCGCCGCCCTGCCGCGCGGCATGCGCATCGAGTTGGTCGACCCCGGCGACGAGCCCGGCACCGAGCCCGCGGGCGAAGTGGACCCCGCCACCGACCCCGTCGTCGACCCCGCCGGCGAGGACACCGCCCAGGGCCCCGAGGTCCCCGAGGGCACCGACACCGGCACCACCTCCGGCCAGGTCCCCGCCCCGGCGCTCACCGCCGAGGAGTCGGCCGCCTCCGCGGTCAACGCCGAACTGGCCCCGCTCGGAGCGACCGAGATCCCGGAGCTGACCAAGGAGCAGACGGACGCGGAGCTGGCCGAGCAGTTCGGTGAGGAGGCCGCGGCCGCCAAGCCGTACGTGGGCCCCCGCCCGCGCATCGTCACTCGCAAGGGCTGGGGCGCGGACGAGAAGCTGCGCGAACGCGACTTCGTCTACACCAAGTCCGTGCAGGCGGCGTTCGTCCACCACAGCGCCACCGGCAACAACTACACCTGCAAGCAGGCGCCGTCCGTTCTGCGCAGTATCTACCGCTACCACGTCAAGAGCAGCGGCTGGCGTGACATCGGCTACAACTTCGCCGTCGACAAGTGCGGAAACATCTACGAAGGGCGTGCGGGAGGCGTGGCCAAGGCGGTGCTGGGCGCGCACACCCTGGGCTTCAACACCAACAGCATGGGCATCGCCGTCCTGGGCACGTACAGTCAGTCCACCCCGCCCTCGGCGGCGGTGACCGCCGTCGCGCGGCTGACGGCGTGGAAGCTCGGGCTGTACGGGAAGGACCCGCGCGCGAAGACCACGCTGACGTCGGGTGGCGGAAACCGCTACAAGAAGGGCACCAAGGTCAAGCTCAACGTCATCTCCGGTCACCGGGACGGCTTCGTGACCGACTGCCCCGGCACCCAGCTCTACAACAAGCTCGGCACGGCCCGGAGCGCGTCGGCCAAGTACCAGGGCCGGTGACGCCGACCGGAGCGGCGACCGGGACGGGGACGGCTGTACCGAACGGTCTGCATACACTGTCCGGTCGTATCGGTCATATGACCGATGTGGCCCATCGACCGGACCCAGCAGGAAGCAGAGACGACAGGTGACAGAAGCGATCCTCCTGGTCGGTGGCAAGGGCACCCGGCTGCGTCCGATGACGGTCAACACGCCCAAGCCGATGGTCCCGGCGGCGGGCGTCCCGTTCCTCACGCACCAACTGGCCCGCGCGCGGGCGGCGGGCGTCGAGCACATCGTGCTGGCGACCTCGTACCTGGCCGAGGTGTTCGAGCCGTACTTCGGTGACGGCTCCTCGCTCGGCCTGCACATCGAGTACGTCACCGAACGCGAGCCGCTCGGCACCGGCGGGGCGATGCGCAACGTCGCCTCCCGGCTGCGCTCGGGGCCGGACGAGCCGGTGCTCATCTTCAACGGGGACATCCTCACGGGCCTGGACATCCGGGCCCTGGTGGACACCCACGAGACGTCCGGCGCGGACGTCTCCCTCCACCTGACCCGGGTCGAGGACCCGCGGGCGTTCGGGCTCGTGCCCACCGACCCCACCGGCAGGGTCACGGCGTTCCTGGAGAAGCCGCAGACGCCCGAGGAGATCGTCACCGACCAGATCAACGCGGGCGCCTACGTCTTCCGGCGCTCCGTCATCGACACCATCCCGGCGGGGCGCCCCGTCTCGGTCGAACGCGAGACGTTCCCCGACCTGCTGGCGAACGGCGCCCACCTCCAGGGCATGGTCGACTCCACGTACTGGCTGGACCTCGGCACCCCGCAGGCCTTCGTGCGCGGCTCGGCCGACCTCGTGCTGGGCCGCGCCCCGTCCCCGGCGGTGCCCGGCCGCCGCGGCGACCGGCTCGTCCTGGACGGCGCCTCCGTCGCCACGGACGCCAAGCTCACGGGCGGCACGGTCATCGGCGCCGGGGCGACCGTCGGCGAGGGCGCCCGCGTCGACGGCAGCACCGTCCTGGACGGCGCCGTCGTCGAGGCCGGGGCGGTGGTCACCGACTCGCTGATCGGCGAGGGCGCGCGGGTCGGCGCCCGCACGATCCTGCACGGGGCGGTCGTCGGCGACGGCGCCCACGTCGGCGCGGACAACGAGCTGCGCGACGGCGTGCGGGTCTGGTGCGGCGCCCGCCTGCCGGACGGCGCGGTGCGGTTCTCCTCGGACCAGTAGCGCCGGGCCGGCGGGTTCCTCCCGCCGGGGCGGGGGTCTACCCTCGTAGGGACCCCGATCCCGAGGACCGTAATTCCGTGGCAGGCCGTTACGCCCCGCGCCCCACCCGCACCACCGTGCGCGGCGGACACGTCGGCATACCCGCCGCCCGCCCGGCCCCCGCCCCCGCCGCGTCCCGCACCCGGAGCTGGACCCCTCCGTGGCCGCTGGACCTCGGGCTGGTCCTCGGCCCGCTGCGGCGCGGACCGGGCGACCCCACGTTCCGTACGACGCCCGACGGCTCCGTCTGGCGAGCCTGCCGCACCCCCGAGGGGCCGGGCACGCTGCGCGTGACCGCGCGGGGCGGGGCCGTCGAGGCGGAGGCGTGGGGCGCGGGCGCCGACTGGCTGCTGGACCGCCTGCCCTCGCTGTGCGGGGCGGACGACGACCCCGGCGCGTTCACCGCCCGCCACCGGCTGCTGGCCGTCACCGAACGGCGCCGCCCGGGGCTGCGGCTGACCCGCACGGGCCTGGTCATGGAGTCGCTCATCCCCTCGGTCCTGGAGCAGAAGGTCACCACGGACGAGGCGTACCGGGCGTGGCGCCTGCTCGTACGCAGGTTCGGCGAGCCCGCGCCGGGCCCCGCCGACCGCCTCCACGTCATGCCCGAGCCGCGTACGTGGGCGCTGATCCCGTCGTGGGAATGGCACCGCGCGGGCGTCGACTCCAAGCGCTCCGGCACGATCCTGCGCGCCGTCCGGGTGGCGAACCGCCTGGAGGAGGCCGCCACGATGGAGCCCGAGCAGGCGGTGCGGCGCCTGGAGCTGATCCCGGGCATCGGCCCGTGGACGTCGGCGGAGACGGTCCAGCGCAGCAACGGCGCCCCCGACGCGGTCACCACCGGTGACTACCACCTGCCGAACATCGTCGGGTACGCCCTGACCGGCCGCCGGGGCGCCGACGACGACGAGATGCTGGAGCTGCTGGAGCCGTACGCGGGCCAGCGCCACCGCGCCGCCCGCCTCATCCTGCTCAGCGGCAACACCCCGCCCCGCCGGGGCCCCCGCTTCACGCCGGGCAACATCGCGGCGCTCTGACCCCGGGACCGCCGCCCGGCCCCGGAGACGGTCCCGGCTCAGCGCACCTCGACGAACCCGTCCGCCTCCCTGGGCGTCCGCGGCGTCGGCGCGGTCGCGGGGCGGCCCACCGCGACGGCGCCCATCGGGTCCCAGTCGTCCGGCAGGTCCAGCACGTCCCGGACGACGTCCCGGCAGAACATGGTGGACGACACCCACGCCGACCCCAGCCGCTCACCCGCCAGCGCGACCAGGAAGTTCTGTACGCCGGCCCCCGCGGCGACCACGAACATCTCCCGCTCCGCCCCGTCCCGCCGCGCGTCGCCGTACCGGTGCGAACCGTCCATGACCAGGCACGGGACGACCAGGTAGGGGGCGCGCCGCAGGACGTCACCGCGGCGCACGCGCCGGGCGACCGCCTCCTCGTCCCGCCCGTCGGCCCGCAGGTCGGCGACCCACGCGTCCCGCATGGCGTCCAGCAGCCGTACGCGCGACTCCTCCGACTCCAGCAGCACGAACCGCCACGGTGTCGTGTGGTGCGGCGCGGGCGCGGTCAGCGCCGCGGCGACCGCCCGCCGCACGGCGCCCGGGTCGACGGGGTCGTCGGTGAACTCCCGTACCGTCCGCCGCTGCGTCACCGCCTCGCGGACCGCCTCGGACGTGCCGAGCCGGAACATGTCGCTGGCCGCGTCCCGCACCAGCGCGCGGGCCCCCTCGCCGGCGTCCGGCACCACCAGGTGCCCGAGGCCCCGCACCACCGCGACCGGCAGCCCCGCGGCCTTGCCCTTCACCAGGTCGCCGGCTGCGGCCAGCTCGTCGGCGCCCGCGACCACGGTGGCGACGAGCGGGTTGCCGTACGCGTCCGTACCGCCGCGCAGGTCGTCCAGGACCCGCACCCCGGCCGCGCCGATCGCCACGTCGGTGACGCCGCTGCGCCACGGCCGCCCGAAGGTGTCCGTGACGACGACGCCGACGTCCACGCCGAGCGCGTCCCGCAGCCCGTCGCGGATCGCGCGGGCGGAGGCGTCGGGGTCCTCGGGCAGCAACAGGACCGTGCCGGCCGGGGTGTTGGACGCGTCGACCCCGGCGGCGGCCATCACCAGGCCCCGCCGGTCCTCGACGATCCGGAGGGACCCGCGCCGCGCCACCACGCGGACCGTCTCGGCGTCGATCGCCGCCTCGCGGTCGTCCGCCGTAACGATCCGCCCCTCCGCCTTGCTGACGATCTTGGAGGTGACGAGCAGGACGTCACCGTCCACGAGCCCCGGTTCGGTGGCCGCGATCAGCTTGGCCAGGTCGTCGCCGGGCCGTACCTCGGGCAGTCCGGGCAGGGCCCACACGCGGTAGGAGGGGGCCGTCACGCGCGCACCTCCTCCGCGAGGGCGAGCGCCTCGCGCGCCATGGCCGCCGTGGCGTCCGTGTCGGTCATCATCAGCGGCACCGCCCGGCACCGGATGCCGGCCGCCTCGACGTCGCCGACGGTGCCCGCGTCGGTCGTGTCGACGAGCCAGCCGTCGAGCAGTCCCGAGCCGTAGTGCTGGGCGACCGCCGCGGCCGTGGACTCGACGCCCACCGCGGCGAGCACCTTGTCGGCCATGCCGCGCACCGGCGCGTCCCCGACGATGGGGGACAGGCCGACGACCGGCACGCCCGCGTCGGCGATCGCCTCGCGGATGCCGGGCACGGCGAGGATCGTGCCGATGGAGACGACCGGGTTGGACGGCGGGAACAGGATGACGTCGGCCTCGCCGATCGCCTCCAGCACGCCGGGCGCGGGCGTGGACTGTTCGGCGCCGACCGGCACCACCGCGTGGGCGTCCACCGAGGCGCGCAGCTTCACCCAGTACTCCTGGAAGTGCACGGCCTTCCGCTCGCCGTCGACCTCGATGGCGACGTGCGTCTCGACCCGGTCGTCGGACATCGGCAGCAGCCGGACCCCCGGCTTCCAGCGGGCGCACAGCGCCTCGGTGACGGCGCTCAGCGGGTAGCCGGCGCCGAGCATCTGGGTCCGGACGATGTGGGTGGCGAAGTCGCGGTCGCCGAGCCCGAACCACTCGGGCCCCACTCCGTACGCCGCGAGTTCGCTCTTGACGTGGAAGGTCTCGTCCGTACGCCCCCAGCCCTGCTCCTCGTTGATGCCCCCGCCCAGGGTGTACATGACGGTGTCGAGGTCGGGGCAGACCTTCAGCCCGAACAGATGGATGTCATCACCGGTGTTGCCGATGACCGTGATGTCCGCGTCGGGCGCGGCCTGCTTGAGGCCGCGCAGAAAACGGGCACCGCCGATGCCGCCGGCCAGAACCACAATGCGCATGGGGCACAGTCTGTCAGCCGGAGCCTGATCGTTTGAGGGGTGGTGGGCGCGGCGGCGGGCCGGCCCGTCAGACGACGGCGACGTCCTCGTCCGCCGGGGCGGCGCAGGCGGTGGCGTGCATCGGCATGTCGGTCAGGCCCGGGTAGTAGACGTGCAGGCTGACGGCCGGTTCGAGCGAGTCGTTGACGACGTCGTGCGCGTACCCGGGGGCGAAGACGCGCTGTGCGCCACTGGTGAGCACGCGGGCCCCTTTTTCCGTACGTTCCGTCAGTTCGCCGTCGAGGACGGTCAGTACGCCGGAAGAGTCGCCGTGATCATGCATACCTGTGCCCTGTCCGGGCACCCAGGACAGCAGCCACACCTCGTAACCCGGTCCGGTGCGCAGCCGGTGGTACCAGCGGGTGGTGGCGTCGTACTCGACGAGGTGGGCCCACTGGGTCCGGTCGGCGGCGATGGAGCGGGCCAGTCCGGCGAACTCGGCCACGGTGGAGGGATGGGCCTTGGCGGGCTGCAGAAGGTGCTGTACGGCGAGGATGTCGCCGGCGATCTGGAGGTCGCTGTCGCTGGTGGGGCTGTCGCTGTTCATGGGGTGCGGGGTTCCTCGAGAGAAACGGGTCCGGAAACCGGAAGCGGTACGGGTACACGCGGGGAAGGCGGAAAACAGGCGCTGGGGAGAGGCGGCTGGAGCGCTACGGCATCAACAGCTGGAACAGCGACAGCGGCAGCGACACAGCGGCTGGAGAGCCCGGGCAGCGCTGCGGGACCCACCGGTGCGGGTCGCGGGGAGCACTGAGGTCGCTGGCATGCCATCAAAGGTGACCGGCCGGATTCCGTCTGTCAACCCAATGCCCGGTTTGGCCGCAATGTTTCACCTCATCCGGTTACTCCGTCCGGAGAAAGGTTTGTGCTGGCGGAAGCCAGGACACATGCCGCTGCAACCGTCCGCACAAACGTTGCCGCGCCGCCGTGACCTGACTGTGATCCGGGTCGCTTCGCGGGTTCGACCGCAACAAGATCGAAGCGGCGGGCGTCCTCCCTGGAAGAGGTGGTGAAAGGGGGGATGCGGGCGGGGCGGTGGCATGTGTCTCAATTTTGCTGATTTGAACACTTTCCGCATAGCCTTGGTTCCGCAGAGTGAATACCGGGCCCAATAGCAGATCCCAGCTTGACTGGCCCGGAGCACCGCACTTGTAATTTCACTCGTGTCGTTCGGCCGGAAAATTCGACAAACGGCCACTTCACGGGGACGCAAAGACCGACGAGGGGCGCACATGACCGAGTTGTTCCAGGAACTGCTGGTCGAGGACGCGGATGAGGAACTCGGCTGGCAGGAGCGCGCCTTGTGCGCCCAGACGGATCCGGAGTCCTTCTTCCCCGAGAAGGGCGGATCCACTCGCGAGGCCAAGAAGGTCTGCCTCGCCTGCGAAGTCCGTTCGGAATGCCTCGAGTACGCGCTCGCCAATGACGAAAGATTCGGAATCTGGGGCGGGCTGTCGGAGCGGGAGCGCCGCCGGCTGAAAAAGGCCGCGGTCTGACGCCACCGCCCGCCGCCCTCCGGCGCCGCCGCCACGACCGGCGACCGCCGCCACCGACCGGCGACCGCGACCGGGCCCCGCGAGGCCGGTGACCCCGGCCGCCGAAGCCCACCGCACCGCCGCGCCGGCGCCCGCGAGGCCCGGCGCCCCACCGGGCCCGACACGGGCCCGCGCCACGGCCCGGCGACTGGTCCGGCAGGGGTGCGCCCCGCCCGCCGGCCGGCGCCGAGCGGCCAAACCGCGCACACACGTACGTAAAGAACGGTCCGCCGCCCGGCTGTGTCCACAGGCGGCGGACCGGTGTCGTGCCAGCCATTAGTGTGGGCCTCCGTCCGAGACGCTCCAACGCCCCCCGCGGGCGACCCCCGGCCGGAGGGCCCGTAACCCGATGTCCGCCACCACAGCCGCGTTCAGCCCCGCTTCCCCCGCGCAGCAGCCCGAGTTCCCGCGGCACGTCGTCACCGCCGTGCTCGTGTCCCACGACGGCGCCCGGTGGCTGCCGGACGTCATCGCCGGGCTGCTCGGCCAGGAACGCCCCGTACAGAACGTCGTCGCCGCCGACACCGGCAGCGCCGACGACTCCGCGCGGCTGGTCACCGAGGCGATCGGCGACGACCGGGTGCTCCACCTCGCGCGCCGCACCGGCTTCGGCACCGCCGTCGACGAGGCCGCGCGCACCGCGCCCGTGCTCGGCCCCGAGGACCTGCCGTACCTGAAGCGGCCCAGCGGCTGGGACCCGGTCAGCAGGACCTGGCGCGATGAGGCGTACGACATGCCGGAGCTGCCGCACGGCGAGCCCGTGCAGTGGCTGTGGCTGCTCCACGACGACGCCGCCCCCGAACCCGGCGCCCTCGCCGAGCTGCTCCGCGTCGCGGACGGCGACGCGTACGCGACGATCATCGGCCCCAAGCTGCGCGGCTGGTACGACCGCAAGCAGCTCCTCGAAGTGGGCGTCTCCATCGCCAACAGCGGCCGCCGCTGGACCGGGCTGGACCGGCGCGAGCAGGACCAGGGCCAGCACGACCAGGTCCGCCCCGTGCTCTCCGTCTCCAGCGCCGGCATGCTCATCCGCCGCGACGTCTTCGAGGAGCTCGGCGGCTTCGACCGGCGCCTGCCCCTGATGCGCGACGACGTCGACCTGTGCTGGCGCGCCCACGCCGCCGGCCACCGCGTCCTCGTCGCCCCCGACGCCGTCCTCCGGCACGCCGAGGCGTCCGCCCGCGAGCGGCGCACCGTCGACTGCGCGGGCCGCTCCGTCGCCAGCCCCCACCGCGTCGACAAGGCGGGCGCGGTCTACACGCTGCTCGCCAACGCCCGCGGCGTCGCCTTCCCCTGGGTCCTCCTCCGCCTCGTCGTCGGCACCCTCCTGCGCACCCTCGCCTACCTCGTGGGCAAGGCGCCCGGCCAGGCCGTCGACGAAGTGACGGGCCTGTTCGGCACGTTGCTGCGGCCCGAACGGATCATCGCGGCCCGGCGCCGGAGGAAGAGCCGGGCCGTCGAGGCGTCCGAACTGCGCCCGTTGTTCCCGCCGCCCGGCGCCACCGTCCGCGCCACCGTCGAGCAGTTCGTGTCCGACTTCGGCGGCACGGAGGCCGATTCGGGCGGCTCGCGGCACGGGGCCGTCGAGTCCGGCCCCGGCGGCGACGACGCCGACTACCTGGAGATCGAGCAGTTCGCCCGCCTCAAGAAGATCGCCCGCAAACCGGGTCCGGTCCTCTTCGCCCTGCTGCTGGTCGCCTCGCTGGTCGCCTGCCGCGGCCTGTTCGGCGGCGGCTCCCTCGCGGGCGGCGCGCTGCTGCCCGTCCCCGACGGGGTCGGGGACCTCTGGAGCCGTTACGCGGACGCCTGGCACCCGCTCGGCACCGGCGGCACACAGACCGCGCCGCCGTACCTCGCCCTCCTCGCCGCCCTCTCCGCGCTGTTCCTCGGCTCCACCGGCCTCGCGCTCACCGTGCTCCTCGTCTGCTCGGTGCCGCTGGCCGGCGTCACCGCGTACTTCGCCTCCCGCTCCCTGGTCGAGTCCCGGCTGCTGCGCGCCTGGGGCGCCGTCGCGTACGCGTTCCTGCCCGCCGCGACCGGCGCGCTCGCGACCGGGCGGCTCGGCACGGCCGTCCTCGCGGTCCTGCTGCCGCTGATCGCCCGGGCCGCCGTCGCCGCGCACGGCCTGCGCGGCGACGGGCGCGGCAGCTGGCGCGCCACCTGGGCGTACGCCTTCCTGCTCACCTTCACCATGGCGTTCACGCCCGTCGTCTGGCCGCTCGCGGTCGTCCTCGGCCTGGGAGTGCTGGCGCTGCGGCGCGACGACCTCGTCGCGTACGGGCTGCGCTTCCTGGCCGTCGCCGGTACCCCGCTGCTGCTGCTCGCGCCCTGGTCGCTGTCGCTGCTCACCGACCCGTCCGCCCTCCTCCGGGAGGCCGGGATCGCGTTCGGTACGGGGGCGGCGACCCCGCTCGACCTGCTCGGCGTCTCGCCGGGCGGGCCGAAGGCGGTCGGCGGGCTCGTCCTGATCGGCGTGGTTCTCGCGGCGCTCGCGGCACTGCTGAGGGCCGAGCGGCGGTTCGCGATCCGTACGGCGTGGGTCACCGCCGTCGTCGCCCTCGTCTTCGCGGTGCTGCTCAACGGTTCGGGCGGCGGCTCGGGCTGGGCCGGCCCCGCCACGCTGGTGTACGGCATCGCGCTGCTGGCCGCGGGCATGCTCGGCGCGGAGGGCGGCCGCACGCGCGTCGCCACCCAGAGCTTCGGCTGGCGCCAGCCCGTCGCGGTGCTGATCGCCCTGGCCGCCGCGGCCGGACCGGTGGTCTCCGCGGCCGGCTGGATGATCGGCGGCGCGGCCGGACCGCTGGAGCGGCGCGACCCGGTGCAGGTACCGGCGTTCGTCGCCGCGGAGAGCGACACCCGGGACCAGCCGCGCACCCTCGTCCTCGGCGGCACCTCGTCCGCCGAGGTCCCCTACACCCTGGTCCGCGGCTCCGGGGCCCGGCTCGGGGACGCGGAGCTGACCGCGGCGGGCGGCGGCGACCCGCGCCTCGACAAGGTCGTCGCCCACCTGGTCGCCGGCTCCGGGGCGGACCAGACCGACCAGCTGAGCGGCTTCGCGATCCGGTACGTCCTGGTCCGGGACGGGGCGCCGCGCCAGACCAGCCGTGTCCTGGACGCCACCCCCGGGCTGACCCGGCTCAGCCAGCTGGACGGCGTCGCGCTGTGGGGCGTCGACGGCCAGATCGCCCGGGTCACCATCGTCCCGGGCGGCGACGGCAAGGGCGAGCGGCTGCCCGTCGCCGCCGGTCCGGTCGAGGCGCACACCGACATCCCCGAGGGCGGCGAGGGGCGCGTCCTGCGGCTCGCGGACCGCGCGGACGACGGCTGGCAGGCCACGATCGACGGCCGCCCGCTGAAGAAGACGGTCGTCGACGGCTGGGCGCAGGGCTTCGAGCTGCCCGCCGGCGGTGGCCGCCTGGACCTGACGTACGAGGACTCCCTCGGCCACACCGCCTGGATCTGGACGCAGGTCTTCCTGGCCGTGGTCCTGCTGGTGCTGGCCCTGCCGGGGCGGCGCCGGGACGTGGACGACGACCTGCCGGAGGAGGAGCAGCCGGCCGTGACCGCCGAGGACCTGGCGGGCGACGGCCGCCGGGCCCGCAGGCTGCGGGCGGCCGCGGCCGCCGAGGCAGCGGGGGCGTCCGGGGCCGAGACGGCTCCCGAGCCCGCGCCGGCCCCCGCCGCTCCCGTACCGGACGCCGACCCCTACGCGGCGGGCGTCCCCCAGCAGCCCTCCTACGGCGAATGGGACGGCCAGTCGTACGCCGCGTACCCGGCCGGCCAGGAGCAGTACCAGGCCGACTCGTACCAGCAGTACCCCGAGCAACAGCAGTACCCGCAGTACCCGCAGCAGTACGAGCAGCAGCCCGGCCAGTACCCGCAGCAGTACGCCCAGCCGTACGAGCAGGAGCAGGGCCCGTACGAGCAGGGCCCCTACGACCAGCAGTACCCGCCCGGTCCGTACGAGCAGTCCCCGAACTACGGCTACGAGTACGACAACGAGCAGCGTCCCGACGGGAGCAGCAACCAGTGAACCGCACCGCCCTCTCCCTCGCCGCCGCCGTCACCGCCCTCGCCGCGATCACCGGGTTCGCCGCCCTGACCACCCCGGAGAGCGGGGCGGGTGCGCCGGCGGCCGCCAAGGCCCCCGCGCGGATGCCGGTCGAGCGCTCCAGCCTGCTCTGCCCCGCGCCGAGCAACTCCGAGGTCGCCGAGACGGTGTACACCTCGTACACCCCGGCCGGCGCGGGCGGGAGCGGCGCGGCCGCCACCGGCGACGCCGCCGGGCAGGCGGAGCTGAAGCCGTCCGCCGCCACCGCCGAGACGACGGCCGACGGCAAGAAGGCCGGCGCTCCCAAGAAGGCCCCGGCCGCCGGCAAACCGGTCCTCACCCTCAACCAGCCGGGCAAGCCGGTCACCGCCGAGGCCGACGGCGGTGACGCCCCCGCCCTCGTCGGCTCCGCCTCCGGACGGCTCGCGCCCGGCTGGACCACCCAGCAGACCACCAAGGTCCCCGCGGGCGGCGCACGCGGGCTGCTCGGCCTCAGCTGCACCGCGCCCGACACGGACCTGTGGTTCCCCGGCGCCTCGACGGCCCGGCAGCGCGCCGACTACGTCCACCTGACCAACCCCGACGACACGGCCACCGTCGTCGACATCGAGCTGTACGGGCCCGACGGAGCCCTGAAGTCCCAGCTCACCGACGGTGTCACGGTGCCGGCCCGGTCCGGCGTGCCGGTCCTGCTGTCCACGCTGACGACCGGCCCGGCGGCCGAGGACCTCACGGTCCACGTCACCACCCGCAGCGGGCGGGTCGGCGCGGTCGTGCGCTCCGCCGACGAGAAGCTCGGCAGCGACTGGCTGCCCGCGTCGGCCGACCCGGCCGGGACATTGGTCCTGCCCGGCGTCCCCGCGGACGCCACGTCCGTACGACTGGTGGCGTACGCACCGGGCGAGGACGACGCCGACCTGAAGATCCAGCTCGCCAGCCCGACCGGCACGATCACCCCGGCCGCGGCCGAGAGCCTGCACGTGAAGGCCGGGATGACGGCGGCCGTCGACCTCAAGGACCTCACCCGCGGCGAGGCCGGGTCGCTGCTGCTGTCCCCGTCGCAGAAGGGGAAGGCCACCCCGGTGGTCGCCGCGCTGCGGGTCGTGCGCGGCAAGGGCGACGACCAGGAGGTGGCGTTCATCCCGGCGACCGGCCCGGTGGGGGAGCGGGCGACGGTGGCGGACAACCGCGACAAGGGCACCACCCTGTCGCTGACCGCTCCCGGTGGGGCCGCGGAGGTCAGGGTCACCGCGTCGGCGGGCACCGAGGGCGGGACGCCGGTCACCAAGACGTACACGGTCAAGGCCGGGACGACGCTGGCGGTGCCGCCGCCGGTGCCCGCCGGGCTCAAGGGCTCGTACGCGCTGACCGTCGAGACCGTGTCGGGCGGCCCGGTGCACGCGTCGCGCATGCTGGCCGAACCGGACGACGGCGTCCCGATGTTCACGGTGCAGACCCTCGCCGACGACCGGGGCACGGTGGAGGTCCCGGCGGCCCGGCAGCAGCTGTCGGTACTGGTCGACTGAACCGGACGGCGCCGCACACGACCGTGCGGCGCCGGGCGGGCGACCGGTGCGTCAGTCCTGCCCGTACCGGGGGTCGACCGACTCGGGGGACAGCCCGAGCAGCTCGGCGACCTGCTCGACGACGACCTCGTGGACCAGCAGCGCACGCTCGTCCCGGCTCTTGGCGCGCAGCTCGACCGGCCGCCGGTAGACGATGATCCGCGCGGGCCGGTCCCGGCCGGCCGGGACGGAGACGCCCAGCGGCACCGACTCCTCGGGCGCCACCGGCACCTCCAGGACGAGGAAGTCGACGTCGGCCAGCTGCGGCCAGCGCCGCTCCAGCCGCTCCACCGAGTCCTGGACCAGATCGCGGAAGGTGTCCGCGCGGCTCAGCGACAGCGGCACCTGGGGCGGGGCGACGGGCCCGCGCATGCCGCGGCCGTGGCGGTCTCGGCGGCGCGGCCGGGGCTCGGCCGGGCGGGGCGGTACGGGACTGTCCATCACTGAGGCAGGGTAGCTCTCCCCGGCGTACGACGATCGTGCCGCGCGCCATGCCCACGACGTGTCGCCGATTGAGCATTCCGGCCACGCTTCGGCGCGATTCGGCACGTCGGGCCGATCGGTCGGCTCGTCGGGATTGACCGGATTCGTTCGGGGTGGTGTTCGGCGACCGAGCCGCCCGCCCGCCGGGACGGGACCTTCCGCGCAGGTCAGCGAAGCGTTTCCGGAAGCCCCTGTGCGGGACGTCACACCGCGACACGGGCGAGTGACCTGGTGGAGAGTCATCGCGGCCCGCTCAAGAGTGCGGTACCGTCCAACGTCGTGAGCCCTGTACGTCGCTGTTCGCGCACCGCGTGCGGCCGCCCTGCCGTCGCGACACTGACGTACGTCTATGCCGACTCGACAGCGGTTCTCGGCCCGCTCGCCACCTACGCCGAGCCCCACTGCTACGACCTGTGCGCCGAGCACAGCGAGCGCCTGACCGCGCCGCGCGGCTGGGAGGTCGTCCGCCTTTCGGACGGCTCCGCCCCCGCCCGCCCCAGCGGCGACGACCTCGAGGCGCTCGCCAACGCCGTACGCGAGGCCGCCCGCCCGCAGGAACGCGCGGCGCAGGCCGGTGGCAAGCCGGGCGGCCGGGCCGGTGACCCGGTGGAGGTCGGGCGCCGCGGCCACCTGCGGGTGCTGCGCTCTCCCGACTCCTGACCCACCGCCCTCCGCGACCGCCGGGTAGTTTGTGTGCTCCACTTCGTGGGACACACGGGGCTTGCAGGAGGGTACGGGTAAGTGACAGTCGATCTGTCGAAGATCGTGAAGGCGTACGACGTCCGCGGAGTCGTGCCGGATCAGTGGGACGAGCCGCTGGCGGAGCTCCTCGGCGCCGCGTTCGTCGAGGTGACGGGCGCCGACGCGATCGTGGTGGGCCACGACATGCGCCCCTCGTCGCCCGGCCTCTCCGGCGCGTTCGCGCGCGGCGCGGCGCGGCGGGGCGCGGACGTGACGCTGATCGGCCTGTGCTCCACGGACCAGTTGTACTTCGCCTCCGGGAGCTTCGGGCTGCCGGGCGCCATGTTCACGGCGTCGCACAACCCCGCCCAGTACAACGGCATCAAGATGTGCCGCGCCGGCGCGGCCCCCGTCGGCCAGGACACCGGCCTCGCGGAGATCCGCGCGCTCGTCGAGCGGTGGCTGGAGACGGGCGCCCCCGCACCGGCGGCGAGGACCGGTGAGCTGACCGAGCGGGACACCCTCCGCGACTACGCCGCCCACTTGAAGACCCTGGTGGACCTCACGTCCGTCCGGCCGCTGAAGGTCGTCGTCGACGCGGGCAACGGCATGGGCGGCCACACCGTCCCCACCGTGTTCGAGGGCCTGCCGCTGGACCTGGTGCCCCTGTACTTCGAGCTCGACGGCACGTTCCCCAACCACGAGGCCAACCCGCTGGACCCGGCCAACCTCGTGGACCTCCAGCAGCGGGTGCGCGAGGAGGGCGCCGACCTGGGCCTCGCCTTCGACGGCGACGCCGACCGGTGCTTCGTGGTGGACGAGAAGGGCGACCCGGTGTCCCCGTCGGCGATCACCGCGCTGGTCGCGGCGCGCGAGCTGGCCAGGAACGGCGGCACGGGCACGATCATCCACAACCTGATCACCTCGTGGTCCGTCCCCGAGGTCGTCCGCGAGAACGGCGGGACGCCGGTCCGCACGCGGGTCGGCCACTCCTTCATCAAGGAGGAGATGGCCCGTACCGGCGCGATCTTCGGCGGCGAGCACTCCGCGCACTACTACTTCCGCGACTTCTGGAACGCGGACACCGGCATGCTGGCCGCCCTGCACGTCCTGGCGGCCCTGGGCGGCCAGGACGGGCCGCTGTCCCAGCTGGTCTCCTCGTACGACCGCTACACCGGCTCCGGCGAGATCAACTCGACGGTCGCCGACCAGCCGGGCCGTACGGCGGCGGTCCGCGAGGCGTTCGCCTCCCGCGACGGCGTCACCACCGACGACCTGGACGGCCTCACGGTCACCGGTCCCGACTGGTGGTTCAACCTCCGCCCGTCCAACACGGAACCGCTGCTGCGCCTGAACGTCGAGGCCGCCGACGAGCCCACGATGGCCCGCGTCCGCGACGAGGTCCTCGCCCTCGTCCGCCTGCCCTGACACCGCTCGGCGCCCGCCGGGGGCACAGCTCCCGGCGGGACGCCAGGGGCGGGGACGACCCCGCCCCCGCCAAAGCCACATCCCGTGCGCCCCGGCGGTAGGCTGACCTGGCCGATCGCGTACCGCCAGGCACGCGCATCGAGCACCACGCAGCACTGACACGCTGCTGTACACGCATCAGCGCCACCCCAGCAGCCATCCGCCCGAAGGGACCCGCCCCATGCCGCTCGAAGCCGGCCTCCTGGAGATCCTCGCCTGCCCGGCCTGCCACGCGCCGCTCAGCGACCGCACGGCAGCCGAGACCCCCGAGCTGATCTGCACCGGCGAGGACTGCGGCCTGGCCTACCCGGTACGGGACGACATCCCGGTCCTCCTCGTGGACGAGGCCCGCCGCCCCGCCTGACGGCGCCCGGGCCTGACGGCGCCCGGACGCCCGGACACCCGGACGCCCGGTCCCGCACACCGCGCGCCTCGCGCCGCCCCGCGCCCGGCGCCCACCGAGACCGCCGCCCCGCCACGCGTACCGCACCGTCCACGGGCAACCCGTAACGCGCACCGCAAAGGGCGCCGCTCATCCCGGCGCCGCGCCGCACCGCACCTCACCCGCACGGCGATCGGAGGCCCCACCCCATGCTCGACGAGACGCTGCTCGACGACCCGGACGCCCTGGCCCGAGTCGACCGCCGCGGTCTCCTCCGCGGGGCCGCCGAAGCCGGCGCGCGGGTACGCACCGCCGCTCGCCACGCCGCCGAAGCGGGCGTCACCGAGCTGAACCCCGAGGGGCGCCCCCGCGCCATCCTGACCGCGGGCCCCGGCACCGCCGCCGCCTGCGTCGCCGACCTGGTGGCCGCCCTGGCCGGCGCCGCCGCGCCCGTGGCCCGCCTGCACTCCACCGGGGTCGCGGCCGCCTCCGGCGCCCTCCGCTGGACGCTCCCCGGCTGGGCCGGCTCGGTCGACCTGCTGCTGATCACCACGACCGACGGCACCGAGCCCGGACTCGCCCTGCTCGCCGAGCAGGCCTACCGCCGCGGCGTCACCATCGTCGCCGTCGCCCCCCGCCGCTCCCCGCTCGCCGAGGCCGTCGACGGTGCGCACGGGCTGGTCGTCCCCATGGCGGTCGCCCCGCACGAGCTGACCGACGAGGAGGCGCAGCAGGCGAGCCCCGCCGCCCTGTGGGCGCTGCTCACCCCGCTCCTGGCGCTGCTCGACCGGGTCGGTCTGGTCAGCGCGTCCGCGGACGCCCTCCAGAGGGTCGCCGACCGCCTCGACCGCACCGCCGAACGCTGCGGTCCGGCCGTCGCCACGTACAGCAACCCCGCCAAGACGCTCGCGGCGGAACTCGCCGACACCCTGCCGCTGATCTGGACCGAGGGGGTCACGGCCGCCCCGGTCGGCAGCCGGTTCGCCGCCGTCCTGGGGGAGCTGGCGGGCCGGCCGGCCTTCGCGGCCGAGCTCCCGGAGGCGCTCGCCGCGCACCGCGGCCTCCTCGCGGGCGACTTCGCGGGCGGCGCCGACCCCGACGACTTCTTCCGCGACCGCGTCGACGAGGCGCAGGCCCTGCACGCCCGCGTCGTCCTGCTCCGCGACCGCCCGGCCGGCGGCCTCACCGCCGCCCCCGCCGCCCGCGAACTCGCGCTGAGCCACGACACCACCATCAGCGAACTCGAACCCGGGGACGCCACGAGCGCCGGCGACGGCACGACCGGCAACAGCCCCACCGGCGCCGACGGCACGAACGGCCCCGCACCCGGAGCACCGGGCACACCGGGCACCCCAGGCGCACCGGGCGCGCCCGGCACCGGCCCCGGTCCGGCAGCCGCCCCCGCTCCCGCCCCCGCCGGCAACGGCTCCATCGATCTGGAAGGCCTCGCGGAGCTCCTCGCGGTGACGGACTTCGCCGCCGTCTACCTGGCACTGGCCTCCCGCCGCACCACCACCTGACGGCCGGCGCCCGGCCGTCCCGGCGGCCCGCGCGGCCGCACGGCAAGCACGGCACGCACGACGCAAGGAAAGACGACGCATGGACCGCCTCTCCAACACCGTCCGCCCATACGCCTGGGGCTCCACGACGGCGATCCCGGAACTGCTCGGCGTCGCCCCCACCGGCGAACCCCAGGCCGAGCTGTGGATGGGTGCCCACCCCGGCGCCCCCTCCCGCGTCACGCGCGCCGGACAGGGGGAGCAACCGCTGTCCGCCGTCATCGACGCCGACCCGGAACGCGAGCTCGGCCCCGCCGCCGTCGCCCGGTTCGGCCCCCGCCTGCCCTTCCTCCTCAAGGTCCTCGCGGCCGGCGCCCCGCTCTCCCTCCAGGTCCACCCCGACCTGGCGCAGGCACGGGAGGGCTACGCCGCAGAGGAGCGCGCCGGCGTCCCCGTCGACGCGCCCCACCGCAACTACAAGGACCCCCACCACAAGCCCGAACTCATCTGCGCCCTCACCCCGTTCGAGGGGTTCTGCGGCTTCCGCGCCCCCGACCGCACGGCCGACCTGCTCGCCGCGCTCGATGTCGACTCGCTCAAGCCGTACGTCGACCTCCTCCACGCCCACCCCGAGGACGCGGCCCTCCGCGAGGTCCTGACGGCCATCCTGTCCGCCGACCCCGCCGACATGGCGGCCACCGTCGACGAGACCGCCGCCGCCTGCGACCGGCTCGGCGGCGCCCACGCCCCGTACGCCGTCCTCGCGCACCACTTCCCCGGCGACCCCGGCGTCCTCGCCGCCATGCTGCTCAACCACGTCCGGCTCCAGCCCGGCGAGGCGCTCCACCTGGGCGCCGGCGTCCCGCACGCGTACCTCGCCGGCCTCGGCATCGAGATCATGGCCAACTCCGACAACGTCCTGCGCTGCGGCCTCACCCCGAAGCACGTCGACGTCCCCGAACTCCTCAAGGTCGTCCGCTTCGAGGCCCACGACCCCGGCGTCCTTCGCCCCGAAGCCTCCCCGTCCGGCGAAGAGGTCTACGAAACGCCGACCGACGAGTTCCGCCTCTCCCGGTACGTACGGTCCGAGGGCGCCGCCCCCGTCGACATCACCGCCCCCACCCCCCAGATCGTCCTCGCGACGTCCGGGAACCCCCGCGCCAACGAACTGTCCCTGACGCCCGGCCAGTCCGTATTCATCCCCGCGGGCGAAAAAGCCGAACTGTCCGGTACGGGAACGGCCTTCCGGGCCACAGTGGTGGCCTGACGCACCGCCCGACCCCGCTGCTGCAACAATGTGCGGCCGTACGAACCACCCCCCAGCAGCATCTAGGAAGGGACACCCGCAGGCATGAGCGCGTCAGGCGGAACCAAGGCGATCGTGGCGGCCCTCGCCGCGAATCTGGCGATCGCTGTGGCCAAATTCGTGGCGTTCCTCTTCAGTGGTTCGTCCTCGATGCTCGCCGAGAGCGTCCACTCGCTCGCCGACTCCGGCAACCAGGGCCTGCTGCTCGTCGGAGGCAAGAAGGCCCAGCGCGAGGCCACACCCCAGCACCCCTTCGGCTACGGCCGCGAGCGGTACATCTACGCCTTCCTCGTCTCGATCGTGCTCTTCTCCGTCGGCGGCATGTTCGCCCTCTACGAGGGCTACGAGAAGATCAAGCACCCGCACGAGATCGAGGCCTGGTACTGGCCGGTCGGCGTCCTCGTCTTCGCGATCATCGCGGAGACCTTCTCCTTCCGTACGGCCATCAAGGAGTCCAACCAGGTCCGCGGCCAGCTGTCCTGGAAGGACTTCGTACGCCGCGCCAAGGCGCCCGAGCTCCCGGTCGTCCTGCTGGAGGACCTCGGCGCGCTCGTCGGCCTGATCCTCGCCCTCGTCGGCGTCAGCCTGGCGCTCGCCACCGGCAACGGCGTCTGGGACGGCATCGGCACCCTCTGCATCGGCGTCCTGCTCATCGTCATCGCGATCGTGCTCGCCGCCGAGACCAAGTCGCTGCTGCTCGGCGAGTCCGCCGGAACCGATGACGTCAAGAAGATCGAGCAGGCGCTCGTCGACGACGAGAGCGTCACCCGCGTCATCCACATGCGCACGCTGCACCTCGGCCCCGAGGAACTGCTCGTCGCCGCGAAGATCGCCGTCCAGCACGACGACACGGCCGCCGAGGTGGCCCGCGCGATCGACGCCGCCGAGAGCCGCATCCGTGCCGCCGTCCCGATCGCCCGCGTGATCTACCTGGAGCCGGACATCTACCGCGACACCAAGTCCATCAGCCCCACCCCCTGACGCGGGGGACCGAGGCCCCCGCCCCGCAAGGGACGGGGGCCTTCTCCGTGCCCCGCCCGGCCCCCGTACCCGCCCGGAGGATCCCCGGCGGACTGTGGGCCCGTGGGCCGATCGGTGTAGATTCGGGACGAGAGCCAGACGTCGCTGCTGATGGCGGTCGGGCGGTCCACGACGGACCGGCCGAGGGAGAGAGGGCCTCCGACGACTGCACTGCGAGCACCGGGCATCCTTGTGTCCAGTCACCTCGCAGAGCCAGCCGTACCCACCCTCGACCCAACACGAGGAGCAGCTCGAAATGACGACTGTCGTCAACCGACAGGACTTCAAGGTCGCCGATCTCTCCCTGGCCGCGTTCGGCCGCAAGGAGATCACCCTCGCCGAGCACGAGATGCCGGGCCTGATGGCGATCCGCAAGGAGTACGCCGAGACCCAGCCGCTCGCCGGCGCCCGCATCACCGGCTCCCTGCACATGACCGTGCAGACCGCCGTCCTGATCGAGACGCTGGTCGCCCTCGGCGCCCAGGTCCGCTGGGCCTCCTGCAACATCTTCTCCACCCAGGACCACGCCGCCGCGGCCATCGCCGTCGGCCCGAACGGCACCCCGGACAACCCCCAGGGCGTTCCGGTCTTCGCCTGGAAGGGCGAGACCCTGGAGGAGTACTGGTGGTGCACCGAGCAGGCCCTGACCTGGCCGAACACGCCCACCGGCGGCCCCAACATGATCCTGGACGACGGTGGTGACGCCACCCTCCTCGTCCACAAGGGCGTCGAGTTCGAGAAGGCCGGCGAGGCCCCGGACCCCTCCACCGCGGACAGTGAGGAGTACGGCCACATCCTCACGCTCCTCAACCGCACCCTCACCGAGAACCCCCAGAAGTGGACCCGTCTCGCCTCGGAGATCCGTGGTGTGACGGAGGAGACCACGACGGGTGTGCACCGTCTGTACGAGATGCACCGGGACGGCACGCTGCTGTTCCCGGCGATCAACGTGAACGACGCGGTGACGAAGTCGAAGTTCGACAACAAGTACGGCTGCCGGCACTCGCTGGTCGATGGCATCAACCGGGCCACGGATGTCCTGATCGGTGGCAAGGTCGCGGTCGTGTGCGGGTACGGCGATGTCGGCAAGGGCTGTGCGGAGTCGCTGCGCGGCCAGGGTGCCCGTGTGATCGTCACCGAGATCGACCCGATCTGCGCGCTGCAGGCGGCGATGGACGGCTACCAGGTCACGACCCTGGACGAGGTGATCGGCCAGGCCGACCTGTTCATCACCACGACCGGTAACAAGGACATCATCATGGCCGCGGACATGGCCAGGATGAAGCACCAGGCGATCGTGGGGAACATCGGTCACTTCGACAACGAGATCGACATGGCCGGTCTGGCCAGGATCCCGGGCATCGTCAAGGACGAGGTCAAGCCGCAGGTCCATACGTGGACCTTCCCCGACGGCAAGACGATCATCGTGCTGTCGGAGGGCCGGCTGCTCAACCTGGGCAACGCCACCGGTCACCCCTCGTTCGTGATGTCGAACAGTTTCGCGGACCAGACGCTGGCCCAGATCGAGCTGTTCACCAAGCCCGAGGAGTACCCGACCGACGTCTACGTGCTGCCCAAGCACCTGGA
Organism: Streptomyces ficellus; assembly: GCF_009739905.1. Taxonomy (NCBI): domain Bacteria; kingdom Bacillati; phylum Actinomycetota; class Actinomycetes; order Kitasatosporales; family Streptomycetaceae; genus Streptomyces; species Streptomyces ficellus. The sequence continues at coordinate 4,486,518 of NZ_CP034279.1, forward strand.
CGAGAAGGTCGCCCGCCTGCACCTGGACGCGCTCGGTGTGAAGCTGACGACGCTCCGCCCCGAGCAGGCCGCCTACATCGGCGTCGAGGTCGAAGGGCCCTACAAGCCCGACCACTACCGCTACTGACGGCGCCCGTGCACTGACGCACGTCCGCAGCAGCCGATCACGGCAGCAGGTACCAGGCAGGCCCCCGCACCCCCGTGCCGGGGGCCTGCCCCGTACCAGGGCGTACCCCTACCGCCGATCCCGAGGACCCGAGACCCCATGCCCCGCGGCCGCTATTCGCTCCACGACCCGCACGATCACACCCCCCTCGGTGAAGAGCACTTCCACTGCGCGCCCGGCCCCTCCGGCTGGCGCTACGTCGCCCAGACCACCACCCCATCCGCCGGCCCCACTGGCAACGGGCCCGGCACCGGCCACCAGGAGCCCACCGTCACCGGCTCCGTCGACCTCACCCTCGACGACCTCGGCCGCCCCCTCCGGCTCGAACTCCACGCCGCGAGCTGGCAGGTCCGCGGCGCCGCCCTCGACGGCGTCACCTGGGTCCGTACCGACCCCACCGGTACACACGCCACCGAAGGCAATGTGCGCGCCCACGCCTTCACCGGCACGTCCCCGGCCTTCTACATCGCCACAACCCGCCTGCTGCGCCTCACCCCCGCTTCTCCCCCCACCCGAGTCCGCCTCGTCGCCTTCACCGACCCGGTCCTCGCCCCCCGCACGGTCGACCAGTCGTGGGCCCTGATCAGAAGTGAAGCGCACGCCACTGACAACGGCCCCCTGACCGTGGACGAATACCAGGTCAACGCCCTCGACACGGGCGAGCAGCACACGGTTCACATCGCCGGGGACGTCGTTCTCGCCGCCCCCGGCGTCGAGCTCGAAGACCTCGAGACCCCGCCGTCGGTCTTCCCCTGACCCAGCCCCCGGCCACGGCGCCCCACGGGTCCCGCACTCCCTAGGCCGGCGGGGCGAACCCGGTGGCCGGCGGCGCACCCGGGCCCTCGGCCGGCGGCCCGCCCCGGCCCTCCGACTCGCCACCCCGCACATCCCGAGCACCCCCGGCACCGGCGACACCACCCACCGGACCCGGCACCCGACCCGGCCCCGGCCCCGCCGTCGGGTCTACGGCCGACGCAGCGCCTGCCCCGGCGGCCGCGCCCCCGGCCGCCCCACCGCCGCTCGGGGCGAACGCCCGCCGCGCGTCACGTGCCTGCCGCTCGTTCACCACCGCGGCCAGATACGCCGCCGCGGGCACCCCGGGCGGCGGAGGCGCACCCGTACGCGCCACCAGGTCGTCGGCCAGCCGCTCCGCCAGCGCCCGCCCCACCGCCGCGTCCAGCTGCCCCATCCGCGTCAGGTACTGCCGTATCGCCAGCCACAGGTCCTCCGGCACCCCCGACAGGTCGAGCCGCGCGAACCGCCCCACCAGCCAGGGCGGCGGAGGCGGCACGGCCGTGACCCGAGCCGACGGGACCCGCTCCCGCACGACCAGCGTCCCGGCGAAGACGTCGCCGATCCGCCGGCCCCTGGCGGACACGAGCGAAGCGATGCACGCCACGACACCGAAGGTCATCAGGATCTCGACGACCCCCATTGCCCCCCGCACCAGCGCGTGCCTGAACCGGATCGGCCCGCCGTCGTCCCGGACCACCCGCAGGCCGCACGCGAGCTTCCCCAGCGAACGCCCGCGCGTCAGGGTCTCCACCGCTATGGGAGCGCCCACCAGGACGAGGAGGAAGGTCGCGATCGACACCGCCATGACGGCCGCCTCGTCGAGGGAAGCGGTCGCCACGCCCAGCCCGATGGACACCAGCAGATAGGCGGTCCACACCACGACGAGATCCACGACGAGGGCCAGCGCCCGGCTCGGCAGCCTCGCCGGCCGCAGGCCGAGTACGACCGCGTCCCCCGTCACAACCCCAGTCACAGCGCCCACCCTTCTCCGGCCTTCCCCGACCCCTCCGAACGCCAGTCTGCCAAGCTGACCATCAGCGCGCCGCAGTAGTACGAACCGTACGCACCAGTGCCTGGAGCAGCAGCCGATCATGGACCTCGACGTCTACGTCACCGCCCACCGCGCGGAGTGGGACCGCCTGGACCACCTCCTGGGACGGGGCCGTCACCTCACCGGGGCCGAGGCCGACGAACTGGTCGCTCTCTACCAGCGCACCGCCACCCACCTCTCCCTCATTCAGTCCAGCGCCCCGGACCCCATGCTCACGGCCCGCCTCACCCAGCTGGTCGCCCGCGCCCGCGCCACGGTCACCGGCACCCGACGCGCCTCCTGGCGCGACGCGGCCCGCTTCCTGACGGCCGGGTTTCCCGCGGCGGTCTACCGCTCGCGCCACTGGTGGATCCCCACGGCCGTCCTCTCCACGCTCCTCGCCGTGGTCATCGGCTGGTGGATCAGCACCCACCCCGAAGTCCAGGGCTCCATCGCGGCGCCCGAGGAGCTGCGCCGGATGACACGGCCGGGCGGTGAGTACGAGACCTACTACTCCAGCCACCCGGCGGCCTCCTTCGCCGCACAGGTGTGGACGAACAACGCGCAGGCCGCCGCGATGTGCCTGGTCCTCGGCGCCTTCCTCTGCGTACCCGTGCTCTGGATCCTGTTCCTCAACATGCTCAACCTGGGCGTCGGCCTCGGCCTCATGTCCTCGGCGGGCCGACTCGACACCTTCCTCGGCCTCGTCCTTCCGCACGGCCTGCTGGAACTGACGGCCGTCTTCGTCGCGGCCGGTACGGGACTGCGCCTCGGCTGGACACTCATCGACCCGGGCCCCCAAAGCCGCAGAACCGCCCTCGCCCAGCAGGGCCGCGCCGCCCTCGGCATGGCGCTCGGCCTGGCCCTGGTCCTGTTCGTCTCCGGTCTGATCGAAGGCTTCGTGACCCCCTCGGGCGTTCCGACCTGGGCCCGCATCACCATCGGCGTCGCAGCCGAGCTGACCTTCCTCGCGTACGTGTATGTCCTCGGCGGCCGCGCCGTCCGAGCCGGCGAGACGGGCGACGTCGACACCCCCGACCGCAGCGCGGAGCTACCCGTCGCTGCCTGATGTGCGTCGGACCCCACTGAACTGCTAGTCTCCTCTTCGCCCCGAAAACCCGTTGACACGGGTGGGACGGGGAGGTAGATTTGAACGGTTGCCTCGGACTGGACACAGTGCGAGTGCGGACGTTAGAGTCTCTCTCGCTCCGGCCGGAATTCATTCCCGCGGAGCCAATCCGATTCCTTATCCGAATCACGAACGCCGATTAGGTCGGCCGAAATGATTCTGATAAAGTCGGATCAGCCGAAAGGCAAAGGCCCCTCCAACGGCCACCGGAAACAGAATCCGAACCGGAAACGGAACGGAAAAAGGATCTGGTAGGGTTGGAAACACGAAATACCGAAGGGAAGCGCCCGGAGGAAAACCCGCAAGGGTGAGTACAAAGGAAGCGTCCGTTCCTTGAGAACTCAACAGCGTGCCAAAAATCAACGCCAGATTAGTTGATACCCCGTCCATCCAACGGATGGTCGAGGTTCCTTTGAAGAAAACACAGCGAGGACGCTGTGAACCGAGGGGACTATTCCTCCCCTCCGGTTCCGCTCAACGCGAGTGTCAACCCGATCACGGGTAAACATTCACGGAGAGTTTGATCCTGGCTCAGGACGAACGCTGGCGGCGTGCTTAACACATGCAAGTCGAACGATGAACCCACTTCGGTGGGGGATTAGTGGCGAACGGGTGAGTAACACGTGGGCAATCTGCCCTTCACTCTGGGACAAGCCCTGGAAACGGGGTCTAATACCGGATACGACCACTGAAGGCATCCTCAGTGGTGGAAAGCTCCGGCGGTGAAGGATGAGCCCGCGGCCTATCAGCTTGTTGGTGGGGTAATTGCCTACCAAGGCGACGACGGGTAGCCGGCCTGAGAGGGCGACCGGCCACACTGGGACTGAGACACGGCCCAGACTCCTACGGGAGGCAGCAGTGGGGAATATTGCACAATGGGCGAAAGCCTGATGCAGCGACGCCGCGTGAGGGATGACGGCCTTCGGGTTGTAAACCTCTTTCAGCAGGGAAGAAGCGAAAGTGACGGTACCTGCAGAAGAAGCGCCGGCTAACTACGTGCCAGCAGCCGCGGTAATACGTAGGGCGCAAGCGTTGTCCGGAATTATTGGGCGTAAAGAGCTCGTAGGCGGCTTGTCACGTCGGATGTGAAAGCCCGGGGCTTAACCCCGGGTCTGCATTCGATACGGGCAGGCTAGAGTGTGGTAGGGGAGATCGGAATTCCTGGTGTAGCGGTGAAATGCGCAGATATCAGGAGGAACACCGGTGGCGAAGGCGGATCTCTGGGCCATTACTGACGCTGAGGAGCGAAAGCGTGGGGAGCGAACAGGATTAGATACCCTGGTAGTCCACGCCGTAAACGTTGGGAACTAGGTGTTGGCGACATTCCACGTCGTCGGTGCCGCAGCTAACGCATTAAGTTCCCCGCCTGGGGAGTACGGCCGCAAGGCTAAAACTCAAAGGAATTGACGGGGGCCCGCACAAGCAGCGGAGCATGTGGCTTAATTCGACGCAACGCGAAGAACCTTACCAAGGCTTGACATATACCGGAAACGGCCAGAGATGGTCGCCCCCTTGTGGTCGGTATACAGGTGGTGCATGGCTGTCGTCAGCTCGTGTCGTGAGATGTTGGGTTAAGTCCCGCAACGAGCGCAACCCTTGTTCTGTGTTGCCAGCATGCCCTTCGGGGTGATGGGGACTCACAGGAGACTGCCGGGGTCAACTCGGAGGAAGGTGGGGACGACGTCAAGTCATCATGCCCCTTATGTCTTGGGCTGCACACGTGCTACAATGGCCGGTACAAAGAGCTGCGAAGCCGCGAGGCAGAGCGAATCTCAAAAAGCCGGTCTCAGTTCGGATTGGGGTCTGCAACTCGACCCCATGAAGTCGGAGTTGCTAGTAATCGCAGATCAGCATTGCTGCGGTGAATACGTTCCCGGGCCTTGTACACACCGCCCGTCACGTCACGAAAGTCGGTAACACCCGAAGCCGGTGGCCCAACCCCTTGTGGGAGGGAGCTGTCGAAGGTGGGACTGGCGATTGGGACGAAGTCGTAACAAGGTAGCCGTACCGGAAGGTGCGGCTGGATCACCTCCTTTCTAAGGAGCACTTCTCACCAGCTACGGCTGGTCAGAGGCCAGAACATCGGCGAACGTCCGATGCTGGTTGCTCATGGGTGGAACGTTGATTATTCGGCACGGTTCGTGAGGGTCACTAGTACTGCTTCGGCGTGGAACGTGAACCTGATCTGATCGTGCCGGGCACGCTGTTGGGTGTCTGAGGGTGCGAGCGTTGCTCGCCCTTCTGCGATGCCGGCCCCAGTGAACCTGTTCGTCTTGTACGGCAGGGTGATGGGTGGCTGGTCGTTGCTTGAGAACTGCACAGTGGACGCGAGCATCTGTGGCCAAGTTTTTAAGGGCGCACGGTGGATGCCTTGGCACCAGGAACCGATGAAGGACGTGGGAGGCCACGATAGTCCCCGGGGAGCCGTCAACCAGGCTTTGATCCGGGGGTTTCCGAATGGGGAAACCCGGCAGTCGTCATGGGCTGTCACCCACTGCTGAACACATAGGCAGTGTGGAGGGAACGAGGGGAAGTGAAACATCTCAGTACCCTCAGGAAGAGAAAACAACCGTGATTCCGGGAGTAGTGGCGAGCGAAACCGGATGAGGCCAAACCGTATGCGTGTGATACCCGGCAGGGGTTGCGCATGCGGGGTTGTGGGATCTCTCTTTCACAGTCTGCCGGCTGTGAGACGAGTCAGAAACCGTTGATGTAGGCGAAGGACATGCGAAAGGTCCGGCGTAGAGGGTAAGACCCCCGTAGCTGAAACATCAACGGCTCGTTTGAGAGACACCCAAGTAGCACGGGGCCCGAGAAATCCCGTGTGAATCTGGCGGGACCACCCGCTAAGCCTAAATATTCCCTGGTGACCGATAGCGGATAGTACCGTGAGGGAATGGTGAAAAGTACCGCGGGAGCGGAGTGAAATAGTACCTGAAACCGTGTGCCTACAAGCCGTGGGAGCGTCGCACAGAGACTTGTCTCTGTGTCGTGACTGCGTGCCTTTTGAAGAATGAGCCTGCGAGTTTGCGGTGTGTTGCGAGGTTAACCCGTGTGGGGAAGCCGTAGCGAAAGCGAGTCCGAACAGGGCGATTTAGTAGCGCGCTCAAGACCCGAAGCGGAGTGATCTAGCCATGGGCAGGTTGAAGCGGAGGTAAGACTTCGTGGAGGACCGAACCCACCAGGGTTGAAAACCTGGGGGATGACCTGTGGTTAGGGGTGAAAGGCCAATCAAACTCCGTGATAGCTGGTTCTCCCCGAAATGCATTTAGGTGCAGCGTCGTGTGTTTCTTGCCGGAGGTAGAGCACTGGATAGGCGATGGGCCCTACCGGGTTACTGACCTTAGCCAAACTCCGAATGCCGGTAAGTGAGAGCGCGGCAGTGAGACTGTGGGGGATAAGCTCCATGGTCGAGAGGGAAACAGCCCAGAGCATCGACTAAGGCCCCTAAGCGTACGCTAAGTGGGAAAGGATGTGGAGTCGCAGAGACAACCAGGAGGTTGGCTTAGAAGCAGCCACCCTTGAAAGAGTGCGTAATAGCTCACTGGTCAAGTGATTCCGCGCCGACAATGTAGCGGGGCTCAAGCGTACCGCCGAAGTCGTGTCATTGCAGCATACGGGCCAACGCCCGCTGTGATGGGTAGGGGAGCGTCGTGTGCCGGGTGAAGCAGCCGCGGAAGCGAGTTGTGGACGGTTCACGAGTGAGAATGCAGGCATGAGTAGCGATACACACGTGAGAAACGTGTGCGCCGATTGACTAAGGGTTCCTGGGTCAAGCTGATCTGCCCAGGGTAAGTCGGGACCTAAGGCGAGGCCGACAGGCGTAGTCGATGGACAACCGGTTGATATTCCGGTACCCGCTTTGAAACGCCCAATATCGAACCAGGCGATGCTAAGTCCGTGAAGCCGTTCCGGACCCTTCGGGGAAAGGAAAGTGGTGGAGCCGACGGACCAGACCTGTAGTAGGTAAGCGATGGGGTGACGCAGGAAGGTAGTCCAGCCCGGGCGGTGGTTGTCCCGGGGTAAGGGTGTAGGCCGTGTGATAGGCAAATCCGTCACACGTTAAGGCTGAGACCTGATGCCGAGCCGATTGTGGTGAAGTGGATGATCCTATGCTGTCGAGAAAAGCCTCTAGCGAGTTTCATGGCGGCCCGTACCCTAAACCGACTCAGGTGGTCAGGTAGAGAATACCGAGGCGTTCGGGTGAACTATGGTTAAGGAACTCGGCAAAATGCCCCCGTAACTTCGGGAGAAGGGGGGCCACACTTGGTGATCCGTTTTACACGGTGAGCTGGGGGTGGCCGCAGAGACCAGCGAGAAGCGACTGTTTACTAAAAACACAGGTCCGTGCGAAGCCGTAAGGCGATGTATACGGACTGACGCCTGCCCGGTGCTGGAACGTTAAGGGGACCGGTTAGCTCCATTTCGGTGGGGCGAAGCTGAGAACTTAAGCGCCAGTAAACGGCGGTGGTAACTATAACCATCCTAAGGTAGCGAAATTCCTTGTCGGGTAAGTTCCGACCTGCACGAATGGCGTAACGACTTCTCGACTGTCTCAACCATAGGCCCGGTGAAATTGCACTACGAGTAAAGATGCTCGTTTCGCGCAGCAGGACGGAAAGACCCCGGGACCTTTACTACAGTTTGATATTGGTGTTCGGTTCGGCTTGTGTAGGATAGGTGGGAGACTGTGAAGCTTGGACGCCAGTTCAGGTGGAGTCGTCGTTGAAATACCACTCTGGTCGTGCTGGATGTCTAACCTGGGTCCGTGATCCGGATCAGGGACAGTGTCTGATGGGTAGTTTAACTGGGGCGGTTGCCTCCTAAAGGGTAACGGAGGCGCCCAAAGGTTCCCTCAGCCTGGTTGGCAATCAGGTGTTGAGTGTAAGTGCACAAGGGAGCTTGACTGTGAGACCGACGGGTCGAGCAGGGACGAAAGTCGGGACTAGTGATCCGGCGGTGGCTTGTGGAAGCGCCGTCGCTCAACGGATAAAAGGTACCCCGGGGATAACAGGCTGATCTTCCCCAAGAGTCCATATCGACGGGATGGTTTGGCACCTCGATGTCGGCTCGTCGCATCCTGGGGCTGGAGTCGGTCCCAAGGGTTGGGCTGTTCGCCCATTAAAGCGGTACGCGAGCTGGGTTTAGAACGTCGTGAGACAGTTCGGTCCCTATCCGCTGTGCGCGTAGGAATATTGAGAAGGGCTGTCCCTAGTACGAGAGGACCGGGACGGACGAACCTCTGGTGTGCCAGTTGTTCTGCCAAGGGCATGGCTGGTTGGCTACGTTCGGGAGGGATAACCGCTGAAAGCATCTAAGCGGGAAGCCTGCTTCGAGATGAGTATTCCCACCTCCTTGAGAGGGTAAGGCTCCCAGTAGACGACTGGGTTGATAGGCCGGATATGGAAGCCCAGTAATGGGTGGAGTTGACCGGTACTAATAGGCCGAGGGCTTGTCCTCAGTTGCTCGCGTCCACTGTGTTAGTTCTGAAGTAACGAACTCCCACACCCCTTGTTTGTTTGGGGTGGCTGGTTGTAGTTCGGATATCTTCATAGTGTTTCGGTGGTCATAGCGTTAGGGAAACGCCCGGTTACATTCCGAACCCGGAAGCTAAGCCTTTCAGCGCCGATGGTACTGCAGGGGGGACCCTGTGGGAGAGTAGGACGCCGCCGAACAATCATTGTGGGAAAGCCCCGCACCTTCTGGTGCGGGGCTTTCCTGCGTTTACGGGGCGGCGCGCGTAACGCGCCGCCCCTCACAAGCGGCCGGCCGCTTTCAGCGCGAGGTACGCGTCGGCCAGTGCCGGAGCGAGGCTGTCAGGGGTGGCGTCCACGACGGTCACGCCGTGGCGCTGCAACTGTTCCGACGTGCGGAGCCGTTGTGCCTGGCTCTGGGCGCCGGCGGCGGCTTCGTACACCGCGTCGACATGGCCGCGCGCTTTCGCCATGTCCTCCGTGTGCGGGTCCGAGACCGCTGCCACGAGGACGGTGTGGCGCTGGGTGAGCTGCGACAGCACCGGGAGCAGCCCTTCTTCGATCGGGGCCGCTTCCAGACTTGTCAGCAGGACGATGAGCGACCGCCGCGGGGCGTGTGTGAGGGCGGCGGAGCTGAGGCCGCGCGCGTCGGTCTCGACGAGTTCGGGTTCGAGAGGGGCGAGGGCATCGACGACGGCAGGCAGGACGTCCTTGGCGGAACGGCCCTGGACGAGGGCGCGGATGCGGCGGTCGTACGCCAGGAGGTCCACGCGGTCACCGGCCCGCGAGGCGAGGGCGGTGAGGAGGAGCGCGGCGTCCATGGACGCGTCGAGGCGCGGCACGTTGCCGACCCGGCCGGCCGAGGTGCGGCCCGTGTCGAGGACGACGAGGATGTGACGGTCTCGTTCCGGGCGCCAGGTGCGGACGGCGACGGTGCTCTGGCGGGCCGTTGCACGCCAGTCGATGGAGCGGGTGTCGTCGCCGGGCACGTACTCGCGGAGGCTGTCGAACTCGGTGCCCTGGCCGCGGATGAGGACGCTGGTCCGGCCGTCGAGTTCGCGGAGCCGGGCCAGTTTGGACGGGAGGTGCTTGCGGCTCGCGAAGGGTGGCAGGACGCGGACGGTCCACGGGACCTGGTGACTGCCCTGTCGGGCGGCGAGGCCGAGGGGGCCGTAGGAGCGGACCGTGATGCGGTCGGCGTGCCGGTCGCCCCGGCGGGTGGGGCGGAGGACGGTGGTGAGGCGCCGGCGCTCGCCGGCCGGGACCGTCAGCGGGTGCCGCGAAGCCTTCTGCTCCGTTCCGGGGAGCCAGCTGCTGGGCGGCCAGGCGTCACGGAGGTGGGCGCGTAGGCGTCGGCGGGACGGGTTCGTAACGGTGACATGCACTTCTGCGCTGTCACCGAGTCGAACGTTTGTGTCACCACTTCGAGTGAATCGGAGCGTTCGCACTGGCGCGGCGAGAGCGTAGTCGCACAGAATTGCGAGTGAAAGGGGGGCGTTGACGGCGAGCATTCCCGTCCAGCTCGGGGCGAGGATGCCAACGGGCAGAGCGCCGATGGCGGCGAGGAGCGCGGTTCGTCCGGTGAGGGCCACGGTCATCGCCTCATCGGGGCACGGGGACGTGGGCGAGGATCGCGGTGATGACGGAGTCGGGGGTGACTCCTTCCATCTCCGCCTCGGGCCGGAGCTGGATGCGGTGGCGCAGGGTGGGCAGGGCCAGGGCTTTTACATCGTCGGGGGTGACGTAGTCGCGACCGGTGAGCCAGGCCCAGGCGCGGGCGGTGGAGAGCAGTGCGGTGGCGCCTCGCGGGGAGACGCCCAGAGCGAGTGAGGGGGATTCACGGGTGGCACGGCAGATATCGACGACATAGCCGGCGATCTCTTCGGAGACCGTGGTCTTGGCGACGGCGATGCGGGCGGCCTCGAGGTCGGCAGGGCCGGCCACGGGGCGTACTCCGGCGGCGCGAAGGTCTCGCGGGTTGAAGCCTTCGGCGTGCCGTGTCAGGACGTTGATCTCGTCCTGGCGGGAGGGCAGCGGGACGGTCAGCTTCAGCAGGAAGCGGTCCAGTTGCGCCTCGGGCAGGGGATAGGTGCCCTCGTATTCGACCGGGTTCTGGGTGGCGGCGACGAGGAAGGGCTCGGGAAGCGGACGGGGGGTGCCGTCGACCGTGACCTGACGCTCCTCCATCGCCTCCAGAAGTGACGACTGGGTCTTGGGCGGCGTGCGGTTGATCTCGTCGGCGAGCAGGAGGTTGGTGAAGACCGGGCCGGGCTGGAAGGAGAACTCGGCGGTCCGGGCGTCGTAGACCAGGGAACCGGTGACGTCACTCGGCATGAGGTCGGGGGTGAACTGGACGCGCTTGGTGTCCAGTTCCAAGGACGCGGCGAGCGCGCGCACCAGCAGCGTCTTGGCGACACCGGGCACGCCTTCGAGGAGGACGTGGCCCCGGCAGAGCAGAGCGACGACGAGTCCGGTGACAGCGGGGTCCTGCCCGACCACGGCCTTCGCGATCTCGGTGCGCAGGGCCTCCAGGGAGGAGCGGGCGCTGTCCGAGTTCTCAGCGGTCTCGGGGGGCGGGGCACTCATGAGGTGCGTACCTCTCTTTCGAGGGCGTCGAGTTGGTCGGCGAGGAGGGTGAGCGCGGCGTCGTCGGCGGGTGCCGGGCCGAAGAGGAGGGCTCCGAGATCCCGGTCCGCCGAGGCGAGCCGTGCCGATACGGCGGGCAGCAGGGACTCCGGTGCGTGGGCCTGTGCCGGAGGGACGCCCAGGAGCGGGGCAAGTCGAGTACGGGTGGCGGTGCGCAGGACGGTCGCCGCGCGGTCGCGGGCGTTCGCACGCCGGTAGAGGCGGGCGCGGCCCTCGGCGGCCTCGGAGGCGCGGACGACGACGGGGAGGTGTTCGGTGACGAGGGGGCCGAGGCGACGGGCGCGCCAGAGGGCGGCGAGTACGGCGGCGAGGGCGAGCTGGAGGGTGCCCCACAGCCAGCCGGAGGGGATCAGTTCGACGAAGGTGCGGTCGGTGTCGTCCCGGCCCCCGGTCTCACCGTCTCCGCCGGCTGCTGAGGGGTCGTCGAGCGAGGGGAGGTACCAGACCAGATGAGGACGGGAGCCGAGGAGTTGGAGAGCGAGCGACGCGTTGCCCTGTTCGGCCAGGCGCTCGTTGTGCAGGAAAGTGGGGGACCCCAGCAGAACGGTGTCTCCTGTGGGGCCGTCGATGCGCAGGAGGGTGGCGAGGCCGTCGCTCGGGTAGCAGGCGTGGCTGCCGGGGAGGTCGGTGGTGTAGCGCTCGCCGCCGAGGTCGACCGCGCCGGCCCGTTCGGCGGCGGCCAGGCGGCAGCGGGGGGCGAGTGCCGAGACCGAGGTGGTGGACTCGGCGCTCACGCCGGGTGCCAGGATTCCGACGGAGGGGGGACCGGGGGCGAGCAGGACCGTGCGCTCGGTTGCGTCCATGTCGTCGCGGAGCCGCTCCTGCTGGTGGGGCGTCAGCAGGTCGGGGGTCGTGACGAGAAGGGTGGTGCCGGGACCGGTCGCGGCGGTGGCCTCGTCGAGAGTGGTGACCACCTGGGTGCCGACGCCGCGTTGCTCGAGGAGTTCGGCGACGGCACGGCTGCCCTTGGGGTCGGGGGAGCGGGGGTCGAGCAGGCCGTGCTGGGTGTCGGAGCGCATCAAGGCCATGACGACGCCCGCCACGACGAGGACGGTCAGGGCGAGCAGCAGGCCCCTGACGCGGACCCATGTCTGATGGGCGCTGAGGGACGTCGAGGTGGGGGAGGCGGTGGTCATCCGGCTGTTCCCGGGGCGGCGTCGCTCAGGCGGGGCTTGGCGCGTTCCAGGGAGGTGTCCAGGTCTTTCAGACGCTGGTACGCCCGCTGGTCGGCGGTACGGCCGCCGTATGTGACGTCGTCGAAGGTGCGGGCGGCGGCGCGGAGTTCGTCCGCGTGGCCGGGGAGGGGCAGACCGGCCTCGACCGCGGCTTCGTCGGCGGTGCGGCCGGGGCGGGGGTCGAGCAGGGTGCGTTCTTCCAGGGAGCGCACGATGGCGCGCATCCGTTCCTGGACGGCCTGGTTCCAGAGGCCGGCGGCGGCGTGCTTCTCGGCGGTGGAGCGGTGCTCGGCGGAGCTGCGGGTGCGGTCGTCGAACGGGGAGGCGGAGGTGGTGAGTGCTCGCTGCGGGGTGCCGAGCCGCCACCACAGGGCGCCGGCCAGGGCCACCACGACCACGGCGACGACCACCAGTCCGACCGTGCCTCCCGGGGCGGCTCCGGAGGCGGAGTCGAAGACCCGGCCGACCCAGTCCCAGAAGCTGTCGAGGGCGTGCTGGAGCGGGTTCGGGTCGTTCTCGTGGTACATCGGCCTGGACAGTTCCCGCTCCGCCGCTTCCCGGGCGGGGACGCGGGGAGTGTCCAGCGGTACGTCGTCGGCCGCGTGGACCGTTGGCCACGCGGCCGTCATGCCCCCCGTGATCGGCACCGCATCAGCTCCCGGGAGGGGTGTCGCCCGGCGCCGGGGCGCCGTACCCGGGGACGCCGGCGGCGCGGGCCAGGTCGAGGTCGAGGGCCTCGCGACGGATGCGCTGGTCGATGTAGAGGAGGACCGAGACGCCCGAGGAGATCGGGTAGGTGATGGAGGCGGCGATGACGGCACCCACACCGGTGATGATCAGGAACGCCCAGCCGAACTCCGGGGTGGTGCCGGTGAGCAGGCCACCGAGGCCCTCGCCGTCCGCCGCGAACGCGATGACGGTGAAGGGGATCGCGATGATCATCGAGACGAGGAACATCACCAGCGTGGTCAGCGTGATGATGCCGAAGATGCGCCACCACGCGCCCTGGACGAGCTTCGCGGAGCGCCGCAGGGATGCCATGACGCCCTGCCGTTCCAGCATCAGCGCCGAGTAGGAGAGGCTGAACCGGATCAGCAGCCAGACCATGACCACCAGGGCGGCGATTCCGCCGACGACGGTCAGCAGCACACCGGCCGGGGTACCGCCGAGGAGCAGGCCCGGCAGCACGCCGACGGCCATGACGGCGGCGCTCAGCAGGGGCAGCAGGAGGGTCAGGCCGAGGAGCTGGGGGAGCCGGGGACGGGCCTCGTTCCAGGCGTCGGACAGCGTCACCGGGCGGCCCAGCACGGCGCGGCTGATCACGATGGTCAGCAGGGCGGTGGTGACGAACGTGCCGATGAGCGTGAGGAGCATCGTGGGGCCCAGCGAGATGAGGCTCGCCTTGAGGGACTCCACGGACTGGCTCAGCGCCTCCTCCGGGGTGGGGTCGGGGCCGAGCTTCGGAGGCACCGGCACCAGATAGCGCTGGACGAGGATGTCGCCGATCTGCGTGATGACGGAGACCGTGAGGGTGATGCCCAGGACGGTGCGCCAGTGGGCGCGCAGGGTCGACACCGCGCCGTCGAGGATCTCGCCCACACCGAGCGGGCGCAGCGGGATGACACCGGGCTTCGCCGCCGGTGGCCGCCCCCAGCCGCTCTGGTGGTGGCCACCGCCCCAGCCGGGCGCGGGGGCGGGAGGCGGCACCGGGCCGGACGGGCCCGGGGCGGTCGGCGGGGACCAGTGGCCGGCCGGCGGCTGGTGGTCCGACCACTTGGCGGGCGAGCCGGTCGCGTCGGCGGGCTCTGCGGGCTCGGCGGGCCGTGGGACATCGGCGCCCTGGCCGTCGGAGGGCGAGGATCCGGGCGAAGCCCAGCCCGGAGTGTCGTTCACGGTCGTCCACCTCGTGAAATGGTCGCGGTGCCGGCTCGTCGAGCCGGCTCGGTCACGGAGCCGGGCCGCTTGGTGGGGCGGCAGGTTGGCAGCCATGGTGCCACGCGCCGTCCCGGCCCGGGCCTCGGGCCGGATCTCCTCGGCACCTTCATAGTCCGTGGCTCAGCGGGCAGACTGGGCGGATGGCTGATCAGTACGCACAAACTCCCAACGGCTCCGAACCGCCCCGGCTGCCCTCCCTGCGCTGGGAGGAGCCACCGGAAGGACCCGTGGTGGTGCTCCTGGACCAGACGCGGCTGCCCGCCGAAGAGGTCGAGCTGGTCTGCACGGACGTGCCCGCGCTGGTCAGGGCGATCCAGACGCTCGCCGTGCGGGGCGCGCCGCTGCTGGGCATCACCGGTGCCTACGGTGTGGCGCTGGCCGCCGTACGCGGCTACGACGTGGACGAGGCGGCGGCCCTGCTGGCGGGGGCGCGGCCCACCGCGGTGAACCTGGCGTACGGGGTGCGGCGGGCGGCCGGCGCGTACCGGGTGGCGCTGGAGAAGGGCGAGGGCCGGGAGCGGGCCGCCGAGGCCGCGCTGGCGGAGGCCCGGGACCTGCACCGCGAGGACGCCGAGGCGAGCGCGCTGATGGCGGGGCACGGGCTGGCGCTGCTGGACGAGCTGCTGCCGGGCGGCGGTCACCGGATCCTGACCCACTGCAACACCGGGGCGCTGGTCTCGGGCGGTGAGGGGACCGCGTTCGCCGTGGCGCTTCAGGCGCACCGGGTGGGCAGGCTGCGGCGGCTGTGGGTGGACGAGACGCGGCCGCTGTTGCAGGGGGCCCGGCTGACGGCGTACGAGGCGGCGCGCAGTGGCATGGCGTACACGCTGCTCACGGACAACGCGGCGGGCTCGCTGTTCGCGGCGGGGGAGGTGGACGCCGTCCTGATCGGGGCGGACCGGATCGCGGCCGACGGTGCGGTGGCGAACAAGGTCGGCAGCTACCCGCTCGCGGTCCTGGCCAAGTACCACCACGTGCCGTTCGTCGTGGTGGCGCCGACGACGACGATCGACCCGCACACCCCGGTCGGGGCGTCCATCGAGGTGGAGCAGCGGGCCGGACAGGAGGTGACGGAACTCACCGCGCCGCCGCAGGTGGCGAAGGGGGCCGGGGTCGGCGGGCTGCCGGTGGCGCCGCTGGGAACCCAGGCGTACAACCCCGCGTTCGACGTAACGCCGCCGGAGCTGGTGACGGCGATCGTCACCGAGCTGGGGGTGGTCTCGCCGGTCACCGGGGGCGGAATCGCCGAGCTGTGTGCCAGGTCACGCCGGGTAACGATTAGCTAATGGGATGATGTCGATTATGAAGGGACGCGTCCTTGTCGTCGACGACGACACCGCACTGGCCGAGATGCTCGGGATTGTGCTGCGTGGTGAAGGGTTCGAGCCGTCGTTCGTAGCGGACGGCGACAAGGCACTTGCCGCTTTCCGGGAGGCCAAGCCGGACCTGGTGCTGCTGGACCTCATGCTGCCCGGAAGGGACGGCATCGAGGTGTGCCGGCTCATCCGGGCCGAGTCCGGCGTGCCGATCGTGATGCTCACCGCCAAGAGCGACACGGTCGACGTGGTGGTGGGCCTGGAGTCCGGCGCCGACGACTACATCGTCAAGCCGTTCAAGCCGAAGGAGCTGGTCGCCCGCATCAGGGCGCGGCTGCGGAGGTCCGAGGAGCCGGCGCCGGAGCAGCTGACCATCGGTGACCTGGTCATCGACGTGGCCGGCCACTCGGTGAAGCGGGACGGGCAGTCCATCGCGCTGACCCCGCTCGAGTTCGACCTGCTGGTCGCGCTCGCCCGCAAGCCGTGGCAGGTGTTCACCCGTGAGGTGCTGCTGGAGCAGGTGTGGGGCTACCGCCACGCCGCGGACACGCGGCTGGTGAACGTCCATGTGCAGCGGCTGCGCTCCAAGGTCGAGAAGGACCCGGAGCGGCCGGAGATCGTCGTCACCGTGCGCGGTGTCGGCTACAAGGCCGGACCGAGCTGAAATGTCCCGCGGCAGTGTTGCTCCGAAGCCCGGGAACCCGGGAGTCCGTGCGGGGCGGGCTGCCGGGCCGGGGCGTCAGTCGTGGCGTCCGGGCCGGCTCCTCCAGGACGGGACACCGGGCGGTCCGGTGTTCCGGCTCCTGGCGCGCTGGATACGCCGACCGCTGCTGCCCGCTCTGCGGCTGTGGCGGCGGAACATCCAGCTGCGGGTGGTCGCCGGCACGCTGCTGATGTCCCTCGGAGTGGTGCTGCTGCTCGGGTTCGTGGTCATCGGGCAGATGCGCAACGGTCTGCTCGACGCCAAGGAGCGGGCCGCGCAGAGCCAGGCGTCGGGCGGGTTCTCGGCCGCCCAGAGCCAGGCCGACCAGCAGCCGGGGCCGGGCGGGCCGGACGGGACCGCGCGCGCGTCCCTGAACTGGCGGTCCGACCTCGTCGTGCAGCTGGCGAGCGGCGGGCAGGGCGCGTTCAACGTGGTGGCCCTCAGCCCCGACGGGGAGGGCGCCGCGCCCAGCCGCGGGGCGCGCGCCTCGGGCGGCGTCGAGCCGGCGCGGAGCATCCCGGCGACGCTGCGGGACTCGGTGGCGCAGGGGACGGGGACGTTCCAGACGTACACCCGGATCACCTACTCGGACGGCAAGCCGTCCGAGGCGGCGCTCGTCATCGGCAAACGCCTCAACGACATCGACGGCAACTCCTACGAGCTGTACTACCTCTTCCCGCTGACGCAGGAGGAGGACTCGCTGGCGCTGGTGAAGACGACCCTCGCGACCGCGGGGCTGTTCGTCGTGGTGCTGCTGGGCGCGATCGCCTGGCTGGTGGTGCGGCAGGTGGTGACACCGGTGCGGATGGCGGCCGGGATCGCCGAGCGGCTGTCGGCGGGCCGGCTCCAGGAGCGGATGAAGGTCACCGGCGAGGACGACATCGCGCGCCTCGGCGAGGCCTTCAACAAGATGGCGCAGAACCTCCAGCTCAAGATCCAGCAGCTGGAGGAGCTGTCGCGGATGCAGCGGCGGTTCGTCTCGGACGTGTCGCACGAGCTGCGTACGCCGCTGACGACCGTGCGCATGGCGGCCGACGTCATCCACGAGGCGCGTGAGGACTTCGACCCGGTCACGGCGCGTTCCGCCGAGCTGCTCGGCGACCAGCTGGACCGGTTCGAGTCGCTGCTGGCGGACCTGCTGGAGATCAGCCGCTTCGACGCGGGTGCGGCGGCCCTGGAGGCGGAGCCGATAGACCTGCGGGAGGTCGTCCGCAGGGTGATCGGCGGAGCCGAGCCGCTGGCCGAGCGCAAGGGCGGCCGGATCGTCGTGATGGGCGACGAGCAGCCGGTGGTCGCGGAGGCCGACGCCCGCCGGGTGGAGCGGGTGCTGCGGAACCTGGTCGTCAACGCCGTGGAGCACGGTGAGGGCCGGGACGTCGTGGTGCGGATGGCCGCCGCGGGCGGCGCGGTGGCCGTGGCGGTGCGGGACTACGGGGTCGGGCTCAAGCCGGGCGAGGCGACGCGGGTGTTCAACCGGTTCTGGCGGGCCGACCCGGCGCGGGCGCGCACCACGGGCGGTACGGGGCTCGGCCTGTCGATCGCCGTGGAGGACGCGCGGCTGCACGGTGGCTGGCTGCAGGCGTGGGGCGAGCCGGGCGGCGGTTCGCAGTTCCGGCTGACGCTGCCGCGTACGGCGGACGAGCCGCTGCGCGGTTCGCCGATACCCCTGGAGCCCGAGGACTCGCGGCGCAACCGGGAGCGGGCGGCCGCCGAGGAGGCGTCGCCGGGCGGCGGCCGGCTGCCGCTGGTGCCGGGGCAGTCCGGCGGGCCGGCCCGCGCCGGGATGCCCGCCGCCGCGCGTACGGCCCTGCCGCCGCGGCAGGCGGCGCAGGTGAACGCCGATCCCACGGCACTGCCCGGCAACGGGTCCCGGGTGGTGGCGCGCGGCGTCGGCGAGGGGGCGGGCGAGGGCGCACCGCCCTCGACGCAGGACGGCGAACGGGAGGGTACGACTCGTGGGCGCTGAGCGTCGTCGCGGCCGTGGACGGACGGTGCGCGCAGCCGCGCTGCTCGGATGCGGCCTCATGCTGGCCGGGTGTGCGTCGATGCCGGACAGCGGGGACGTCTCCCAGGTGAAGGCGTCCAACCCGGGGGATTCCCAGGTGCGGGTGTATCCCGTGACGCCCCGGGAGAACGCGGAGCCGGACGAGATCGTCAACGGGTTCCTGGAGGCGATGACGGGTGACGACCCCGGGTACGCGACGGCCCGGACGTACCTGACCAAGAAGGCGGCCCAGGAGTGGAAGCCCGAGGAGCGCACCACGGTCCTCAACGCGGCACCGGTCGGCCGGCAGGAGCGGAACGGCGTCCGGGAGGCGCAGGACCGCCTGACGTACCCGCTGCGGGGCGAGCAGATCGCGAGCGTGGACAGCCGGCACGCCTACGAACCGATGCGGAACACGCCGTACAGCGGGACGATCCAGCTGGTGCAGGCGCCCGGCCCGGACGGCCAGGGCAAGGAGTGGCGCATCGACAGCCTCCCGCCCGGGCTGCTGCTCGGCGAGTCGGACTTCCAGCGCAACTTCCGCCCGGTGAACACGTACTACTTCGCCTCCGGCCGGCGCTGGGTCGTGGCCGACCCGGTGTACATCCGGCAGCGGCAGGACCCGGTGACCCGGATGGACCCGGTGGCGCAGACGGTCAAGGCGCTGCTGGAAGGGCCGACGCACTGGCTGGATCCGGTGGTCGACTCCAGCTTCCCCACGGGCGTGGCCCTGAAGGACGGCGTCACGTCGCTGACGCCGGACGACCAGAACAAGCTCAAGGTGCCGCTGAACAAGAAGGCGGACAACATCGGGCTCGACACCTGCCGGGCCATGGCCGCCCAACTGCTGTTCACACTGGGTGACCTCGGGTCGGCCCGGGTGGAGCAGGTCGAGCTGCAGAGCGAGGACGGCGGCACGCTGTGCCTGCTCGGCGAGAGCCAGAAGCAGAACTACCGGGCCGCGCCCGCGGGCGGCCTGGTGGTGAACCCGTACTACATCGACGCGTCGGGCCGCCTGGCGAAGCTGGAGGCCAAGGCGGAGGACGTGGGCCGGCCGTCGCCCGTACCGGGCCCGTTCGGGGACGGGGCGGTGAGGATCGGCAAGGTCGGCGTCGCGCGTGACGAGCGCCGGGCGGCGGTGGTCACGGACGACGACCGGCACCTGCGGGTGGGTTCCATCGTCTCGGACGGGGCCGCGGAACTGCCGTCGCCGCTGGTGCGCAGCGAAGGCGTGAGGGCGGACGACCGGTTGTCCGCGCCGAGCTGGGACGGCCGCGGCGGCCTGTGGGTCGCCGACCGGGACCCGGCGAACCCCCGGCTGCTGTACGTGCCGGACGGCTCGGAGGAGCCCGTGCGGGTCACGGCCCCGTGGCTGACCGACGGTGTGCGGATCGAGGGCCTGCGCGTGTCGGAGGACGGGGTGCGCATGGCGCTGCTGCTCAGGAAGGGCGACAAGACGACGCTGCACATCGGGCGGGTGGAGCGGCAGGGCACCGGCGCGAAGCAGACCGTGCAGGTGGTGGACCCGCAGGCGATCGCCCCCCGCATGGAGTCCGTGACGTCCGTGTCGTGGGCGGGACACAGCCGGCTGGTGGTGCTGGGCAAGCTGGCCGGCGGGGTGCAGCAGGTGCGGTACGTCCAGACGGACGGTTCGACCTCGGCCGCGGTGATCCCGGGGCTGAACCAGGTGAAGGTCGTCGCGGCGTCGAACGACGAGAGCTACCCGCTGGTGGCGTCCGCCGACGACGGGATCGTGCGGCTGCAGGCGGGTGCGAACTGGCAGCCGATGGTCGAGAAGGGCACGTCACCGGTCTATCCCGGCTGACGTCCCGGGGCCAGAACCTGAGCCCGGGGGCCCGGCCGTGCCGCGGCGCCCTGCTTGGGCCCCTGCTTGGGCCCCTGGTTGTCCACAGGGGTGGATGGCCGGGGAAGGTGGCTGGGACAGTGGGGTGTGCGCTGGTGGTGGCGGGAGACGGCCGGGTTGGTGCTGCCGCTCGCGTGTGGCGGGTGCGGGCGGCCGCGTACCGCGTTGTGCGGGGTGTGTGAGCGGGCCCTGACCGGGGCGGGCGGGCGTCGGGTGCGGCCCGTGCCGGAGCCGCCGGGGCTGCCGGTGGTGTGCGCCGCGGCACCCTACGCCGACGCGGTACGGGCGGTGCTGCTGGGTCACAAGGAGCGCGGGGCGCTGGGGCTGGCCCGGCCGCTGGGCGTCGCGCTGGCAGGGGCCGTGAGGGCCTCTGTGGCCGCCTCTGGTGGCCCGGGAGCCGGCCCGCTGCTCCTGGTGCCGGTGCCCTCGGCGCGGCGCGTGGTGCGGGCGCGTGGCCATGACGCGGGACGGCGGATCGCCCTGGCCGCGGCGGCCGAGCTGCGGCGGACGGGGACCTCCGCGCGGGTGCTTCCCGTGCTGCGCCAGCGGCGTGAGGTGGCGGACCAGAGCGGCCTGGGCGCCCGGGAGCGGCTGGCGAACCTGACCGGCGCGCTGGAGGTGGTGCCCGGCGCGGGGCGGCTCCTCGCGGTCGGCAGGCCCGTGCTGGTCGACGACCTCATGACCACGGGCGCTTCGCTGGTCGAGGCGGCGCGGGCGCTGCGGGCACCGCGTGCCGGTTCCGGGACGCCATTCGGGGGACTCGTACCGGACAGTGCCGCGGTGGTGGCCGCACCACCGATGTCGTTCGAAATAAACCCGGAACTGACAGGGAACGTGCAACGTTGCAGGTACTGAGAGGCGAAAAACACCTGATCGTAGGTGAGTGCGGACAGCGGGTGCCGACACCCGTCCGAGCGAGCTATGTTCGGGTGTGAGGAATGGCGAAAAGCCGCGCTTCACCGAATGCACTGCCGTGTTTCCGGCCGGATTCCGGGCACGGTCAGGACATGGAAGGTGTGGGGTGGGGATCCTGCCGACGGGGGAGGAGGAGGTCAGTCGCCAAGTCCGGGACTCCGGGAAAGACCGGAGTCTGGTGCAAAAGGGAGATGCTCGCCGGCCGGTGGGCCGGTGGAGCGATCCGGGAACGGAGTTCTGCGTGGACATCGTCGTCAAAGGCCGCAAAACCGAGGTGCCCGAGCGGTTCCGCAAGCACGTGGCCGAGAAGCTGAAGCTGGAGAAGATCCAGAAGCTCGACGCCAAGGTGATCAGCCTCGACGTCGAGGTGTCCAAGGAACACAACCCGAGGCAGGCGGACCGGTCCGACCGTGTGGAAATCACCCTCCACTCCCGGGGGCCGGTGATCCGGGCGGAGGCGGCGGCGGGCGACCCCTACGCAGCCCTTGACCTCGCGACGGGCAAGCTCGAAGCGCGTCTGCGCAAGCAGCACGACAAGCGCCACACCCGCCGTGGCAACGGCCGGCTCACCGCAGCGGAGGTCGCCGACGCCGTACCGGGCGTGGCCCATCTGAACGGGAACGGCACGGTGGCCGTCGAGGAGCGCGAGTCCGTGCCCACCACCCGGATGGGCTCACTCGAGGTGAAGGGCGAAGGCCCCCTGGTGGTCCGCGAGAAGACGCACACGGCTGCCCCCATGTCACTCGACCAGGCTCTCTACGAGATGGAGCTCGTCGGGCACGACTTCTACCTGTTCGTCGACGCCGAGACGAAGCAGCCCAGCGTCGTCTACCGCAGGCACGCCTACGACTACGGCGTCATCCACCTGGAGAGCGACCCGCTGGCCGGCACCGAAGCCGGCGGCGCGGGTGGCGCGCTCGGTGGCTGACGGCGGCTGAACAACTCCGGTGGTGCCCCTGGAGCGCCGTGTGCGCCCCCAGGGGCACCACCGTGCGCCCACTGGATCACCGCATTGCCGTTCAGGCATGAAATCATGACGGGGCACGCCAACCGCTGCTCCGAAGGCCCTGGTTGGCGTCGCGACCATGGAACGTCAGGCAGGCCTGCAGGGGGAGGAACGATGGCGGACAGCTTCGGCCCGGTGCACCACCCGGGCGGCTCCGGCGCCCCGGTGGGCGGAGCGGAGTGCGGAAGCGGTACCGGCACGGACGACGGCGCGTCCCGCAAGGAGCCCATCCGGGTCCTGGTGGTGGACGACCACGCGCTCTTCCGCCGGGGCCTGGAGATCGTCCTCGCCCAGGAGGAGGACATCCAGGTGGTCGGCGAGGCGGGCGACGGCGCGGAAGCCGTCGACAAGGCCGCCGACCTGCTGCCCGACATCGTGCTGATGGACGTCCGGATGCCCAAGCGGGGCGGGATCGAGGCCTGCACCTCCATCAAGGAGGTGGCCCCCAGCGCCAAGATCATCATGCTGACGATCAGCGACGAGGAGGCCGACCTCTACGACGCGATCAAGGCGGGCGCCACCGGCTACCTCCTCAAGGAGATCTCCACCGACGAGGTGGCCACCGCGATCCGGGCGGTCGCCGACGGCCAGTCGCAGATCAGCCCCTCCATGGCGTCCAAGCTGCTCACCGAGTTCAAGTCGATGATCCAGCGCACCGACGAGCGCCGGCTCGTCCCGGCGCCCCGGCTGACCGACCGCGAGCTCGAGGTGCTGAAGCTGGTCGCCACCGGGATGAACAACCGGGACATCGCCAAGGAACTCTTCATCTCCGAGAACACGGTGAAGAACCACGTCCGCAACATCCTGGAGAAGCTCCAGCTGCACTCCAGGATGGAAGCGGTCGTCTACGCGATGCGGGAGAAGATCCTCGAGATCCGCTGACCGCCGGCCGAAACGGGGCGTCAGGTCAGGCGCGCCAGCTCGGAGGTCAGCGCCGACGCCAGCTCCGGGCGGTCGACGCGCTCGATCCGCACGGCGTCGCACCCCACCCACTCGGCGGCCTCCCGAAGCGCCTCCGCCATGGGCCCGACGGCCTTCGGGGACGCCAGCGAGACCTGCTTGGCCACCAGCGTCGTGCCCTCCCGGGCCGGATCCACCCGGCCCACCAGCTTCCCTCCCGCGAGCAGCGGCATCGCGAAGTAGCCGTGTATCCGCTTCTGTTTGGGGACGTACGCCTCCAGGCGGTGCGTGAACCCGAAGATCCGTTCCGTGCGCGCCCGCTCCCAGATCAGCGAGTCGAACGGGGACAGCAGGGTCGTACGGTGACGGCCGCGCGGCACGCTCGCCAGAGCCTCAGGGTCCGCCCAGGCCGGCTTCTCCCAGCCCCGCACCCGCACCGGCACCAGCCCGGAATCGGCGACCACCGCGTCGAACTGCTCACCCTTGAGCCGGTGGTAGTCGGCGATGTCGGCGCGCGTGCCCACGCCCAGCGCCTGACCGGCCAGCCGCACCAGCCGGCGCAGGCACTCGGTGTCGTCCAGCTCGTCGTGCAGCAGATGACCGGGAACGGCGCGCTCGGCGAGGTCGTACACCCGCTTCCAGCCACGGCGCTCGGTGCACACCACCTCGCCGTACATCAGCGCCCGTTCGACGGCGACCTTCGACTCCGACCAGTCCCACCACTCGCCGCCGTTCTTCGCGCCGCCGAGCTCCGTGGCCGTCAGCGGGCCCTCGGCGCGCAGCTGTCCGATCACCGCGTCGTAGGCGCCGTCCGGCAGGTCGTGGTGCCACTGCGGGGCCCGGCGGTAGGCGCGGTGGCGGAACGCGAAGTGCGGCCACTCCTCGATCGGGAGGATGCACGCGGCGTGCGACCAGTACTCGAAGGCGTGCCCCTCGGTCCAGTACGCCGATTCGACCGTCCGGCGGCCCACGGCGCCGAGCCGGGCGTACGGAACCAGCTCGTGGGAGCGGGCCAGCACCGAGATGGTGTCCAGCTGTACGGCGCCGAGCCGGCGCAGCACGCCGCGCACCCCGGCGCGGCGGTCCGGAGCGCCCAGGAAGCCCTGGGCGCGCAGGGCGATCCGGCGGGCCTCGTCGGCGGAGAGCTCGGCGGTGGGAGGCGGCAGGGGCGTCAGGGTCCGCACGATCGTCATGCCCGGCACGATAGTCCCCGGCACTGACAGTCAGACGGCCTCGGGAGGAGACGGCAGGTAGGGGAGACGGGAGGGCAGCCCCAGGTCGGAGGGGAGGAGCGCGCCGAGCCAGCAGTCCCGTACCGTCCCCCGGAAGTCCAGGGCCGCGCGCAGGGTGCCCTCGCCCGTGAAACCGGCCTTCTCGGCGACCGCGCGGGAGACGCGGTTGCCGGCCGCGGCCCGCCACTCCAGCCGCGCGCAGCCGAGGTCCGTGAAGGCCCAGCGGGCCAGGGCCAGCACCGCTTCCCTCGCGTACCCGCGGCCGCGGTGGGCCGCGACCGTGTAGACGCCGGCCTCCCACGTGCCGGCGCACGGGTGGTGGAGGCCGGTGGACGCCAGCAGCGGGCCCCCCTCCCGGGGGCGTACGGCGAAGGTGTAGGCGGTGTCGTCGCGCCAGCCGTCCGGGACGGTGCGGCCGGTGAAGTCGTCCGCGTGCCGCCGCTCGTAGGGGGTGGGCACCGGTATCCAGCGCTGGATCTCCGGGTCCTGGCAGGCGGCGAGCACCTCTTCCGCGTCGGCCGGCGTGAAGGTGGTCAGGCGAAGGCGCTCGGTGGTGAGGGCGACGGGCTCCATGGACGGATTCTGCGGTGGCGGAGAGGGACGGGGCGAACACTTTTCGGGTTGGGCGGCACCTTCGGCGCGTCCCGCGCGTTCTCCTTGCGGGCGGCATGTCGGGGCGGCAGCCGGCCCGGGTGAGCGCGGACCTCCCGGCCCGGTGGCGTCCTCGCTTACGATGGCCGTTGCGGTGGGGCCCACCTGCCGTGCCCGTGCCAGTGTCCATGACAAGACCTAGTGCCAGGCCCGACCGGCAAGGAGACCAGCCTCAGTGTCCGTCTTCAACAAGCTCATGCGTGCAGGCGAAGGCAAGATCCTGCGCAAACTGCACCGCATCGCGGACCAGGTCAACTCCATCGAAGAGGACTTCGTCAACCTCTCCGACGCCGAGTTGCGGGCGCTCACCGAGGAGTACAAGCAGCGGTACGCCGACGGTGAGAGCCTCGACGACCTGATGCCCGAGGCGTTCGCCACGGTCCGCGAGGCCGCCAAGCGCGTGCTCGGCCAGCGCCACTACGACGTCCAGCTGATGGGCGGCGCCGCGCTGCACCTCGGTTACGTCGCCGAGATGAAGACCGGTGAGGGCAAGACCCTCGTCGGCACGCTCCCGGCGTACCTCAACGCGCTGTCCGGCAAGGGCGTGCACCTCATCACGGTCAACGACTACCTCGCCGAGCGCGACTCCGAGATGATGGGCCGCGTCCACAAGTTCCTCGGCCTGACGGTCGGCTGCATCCTGGCGAACATGTCGCCGGCGCAGCGCCGCGAGATGTACAACTGCGACATCACGTACGGCACGAACAACGAGTTCGGCTTCGACTACCTGCGCGACAACATGGCGTGGTCCAAGGACGAGCTCGTCCAGCGCGGCCACAACTTCGCCTGTGTCGACGAGGTCGACTCCATCCTGGTCGACGAGGCCCGTACGCCGCTGATCATCTCCGGCCCGGCCGACCAGGCCACCAAGTGGTACGGCGACTTCGCCAAGCTGGTCACCCGCCTCAAGAGGGGCGAGCCCGGAAACCCCCTCAAGGGCATCGAGGAGACCGGCGACTACGAGGTCGACGAGAAGAAGCGCACCGTCGCCATCCACGAGTCCGGTGTCGCCAAGGTCGAGGACTGGCTGGGCATCGACAACCTGTACGAGTCGGTGAACACCCCCCTCGTCGGGTACCTGAACAACGCCATCAAGGCCAAGGAACTGTTCAAGAAGGACAAGGACTACGTCGTCATCGACGGCGAAGTCATGATCGTCGACGAGCACACCGGCCGTATCCTCGCCGGCCGCCGCTACAACGAGGGCATGCACCAGGCGATCGAGGCGAAGGAAGGGGTGGACATCAAGGACGAGAACCAGACCCTCGCCACGATCACCCTCCAGAACTTCTTCCGTCTCTACGACAAGCTCTCCGGCATGACCGGTACGGCCATGACCGAGGCGGCCGAGTTCCACCAGATCTACAAGCTGGGCGTCGTCCCGATCCCGACGAACCGGCCGATGATCCGCAAGGACCAGTCGGACCTGATCTACCGCACCGAGGTCGCCAAGTTCGCCGCGGTGGTCGACGACATCGAGGAGAAGCACAAGAAGGGCCAGCCGATCCTCGTCGGTACGACCTCGGTCGAGAAGTCCGAGTACCTGTCGCAGCAGCTGTCCAAGCGCGGCATCCAGCACGAGGTGCTCAACGCCAAGCAGCACGACCGTGAGGCGTCGATCGTCGCCCAGGCCGGCCGCAAGGGCGCCGTCACCGTCGCGACCAACATGGCCGGCCGCGGTACCGACATCAAGCTCGGCGGCAACCCCGACGACCTCGCCGAGGCGGAGCTGCGCCAGCGCGGTCTCGACCCGGTCGAGCACGTGGAGGAGTGGGCCGCGGCCCTGCCCACGGCGCTGGAGAAGGCCGAACTCGCCGTCAAGGCCGAGTTCGAGGAGGTCAAGAGCCTCGGCGGGCTGTACGTCCTGGGCACGGAGCGGCACGAGTCGCGCCGTATCGACAACCAGCTGCGCGGTCGCTCCGGCCGTCAGGGCGACCCCGGCGAGTCGCGCTTCTACCTGTCGCTCGGCGACGACCTGATGCGGCTGTTCAAGGCGCAGATGGTCGAGCGCGTGATGGCGATGGCCAACGTCCCCGACGACGTGCCGATCGAGAACAAGATGGTCACGCGCGCGATCGCGTCCGCGCAGTCGCAGGTCGAGCAGCAGAACTTCGAGACCCGCAAGAACGTCCTGAAGTACGACGAGGTCCTCAACCGCCAGCGCGAGGTCATCTACGGCGAGCGCCGCCGCGTCCTGGAGGGCGAGGACCTGCACGAGCAGATCCAGCACTTCATGGACGACACGATCGACGCCTACATCGAGGCGGAGACCGTGGAGGGCTTCGCCGAGGAGTGGGACCTGGAGCGGCTGTGGGGCGCCTTCAAGCAGCTCTACCCCTGCAAGGTCACGATCGAGGAGCTGGAGGAGGCGGCCGGCGACCGGGCCGGTATCACCTCCGAGTTCATCGCGGAGTCCGTCAAGGACGACATCCACGAGCAGTACGACGCGCGCGAGAAGCAGCTCGGCTCCGACATCATGCGTGAGCTGGAGCGGCGCGTGGTCCTGTCGGTCCTGGACCGCAAGTGGCGCGAGCACCTCTACGAGATGGACTACCTCCAGGAGGGCATCGGCCTGCGCGCGATGGCGCAGAAGGACCCGCTGGTCGAGTACCAGCGCGAGGGCTTCGACATGTTCACCGCCATGATGGAGGGCATCAAGGAGGAGTCCGTCGGCTACCTGTTCAACCTGGAGGTCCAGGTCGAGCAGCAGGTCGAGGAGGTCCCGGTCCAGGACGCCGCCGCCCGGCCGTCGCTGGCCAAGGAGGACGCCGTGCCGGCGCAGGCGGGTGCCGGGCGTCCGGAGATCCGGGCCAAGGGCCTGGACGCGCCGCAGCGGCCCGACCGGCTGCACTTCTCCGCGCCGACCGTGGACGGTGAGGGCGGTGTCATCGAGGGCGACTTCGAGAACGGTGACGCGGGCCCGTCCGGTGCGGACGGCATGACGCGCGCCGAGCGGCGCAAGGCCCAGAAGGGCGGGCGTCGCCGCAAGAAGTGACGCCTCCTGACGAGAGGTGGCCCGGGGCCGGGCGCGCGACGGAACGTCGCGCGCCCGGCCCCGTCGGCGTCACAGGCGTTCGCCGCCGAGTTCCACGGCGGCGCAGCGCCACCTGCGGTCGGTGCCCTGCTCCAGGCGGAAGGCCATGGCCCGGACCTGGTCGCCCGCCCCGATGCTCGCGAACGCCTCGATCACACCCGGGCGCAGCGGGAAGCAGCCGCAGCGCCGGATGACGGGGCGTGCGCCGCGGGCGCGCAGGGGGGTGGTGGGGGCGAGGCCGATCAGCTGGTCGTACGCCTCGCCGACGGTCTGGCCGAGCATCCAGTGGACCGGGCGCTCCCCGCTGAGGACGGCGAGCAGCCGTTCCGCGAAGACGATGTGGGGCGGGAGCGGGCGCCGGACGGGTGTCGGCGCGCCCGCCGGCCGGGCCGCGGAGGGGCCGCGCTGGTGGCGGCGGCGGGCCGGACCGGACGTCCCCCTGGTTGCGGTCGTGCTCATACTGATCGCCCCCGTTCCGTGTGACCCGGCTGGTCTTACCGGGCAGTAACTTGCGTTGGTGATCTTCTACGGGGACGGCGGGGCGGGCCGCAATCACCGCCGGAGCCGGTGCCGTATTCATGACCGGATCACCTATCCGGGTGAGGGCACCCGTGCGACGGCGGCACGGCACCGGGTGACGCGGGGCACGGGGTGGACCGGGCGGGCTGCCGGGCGGCGGCCCCGAAGGGGGACTCCCCACGTATCCTGAGGGCGTCCGTCGACTACGAAAGCGGCCTGTCATGCGCGTGTACGTCCCCCTGACCCTCCCCGGTCTCGCACAGGCGCACAGGGCGGGCGAGCTGGGCCCCGGCCCGCTCACCGCGTACGCGGTGACCCCCGGGCTGCGCGAGTGGTACGTCTCGGACGACATCGAGGAACTGGAGTACGCCGCGCTGAACCGTGCGGCGGCCGCGTCGCTGCGGCTGCTGGCCGCCGACCCGTCCGCGGCGCGGCGCAGGGTCGTCGTGGCCGTCGACGTACCGGACGGGGCGGCGGTCGCCGATCCCGACGGGGCGCTGGAGGCCTCCTCGGTGGGCGAGGTGCGCATCGCGCGGGCGGTTCCGCTGGCCAAGGCGGCGGCGGTGCACGCGGACGCGGACGACGCCGGGGCCGACGTGTCCGCCGCGGCGGACGCCCTCGGTGCGGCGGACCACGGCGACGACGACGCGCAGTTCGTGGTGGACGGGGCGGAGGACCACGAGCTGCTGTGGTTCGGGGTGCAGGAGATTCCCGCGCTGATCGGCTGATTCCCGGTCTCCGGCCGTGCCGGTACCTTTTGGGGATGGGGAAGCGCGACACCCACCTGGTGTGGGACTGGAACGGCACGCTGCTCGACGACATCGACGCGGTCATAGCGGCGACGAACGCCGCGTTCGAGGAGATAGGCCTGGAGCCGATCACCTTGGCCCGGTACCGGGAGCTGTACTGCGTACCGGTTCCGCTGTTCTACGAGCGACTGATGGGGCGCATGCCGACCCATGCGGAGTGGCTCGTGATGGACGAGGCGTTCCACCGGCACTACTGGGTGCGGGCCGAGCTGTGCCGGCTGGCGGCCGGCGCGGCGGAGCTGCTGGCGGGCCGGCGGGCCGCGGGGCTCACGCAGTCGCTGCTCTCGCTGGCCCCGCACGAGCTGCTGGTGCCGATCGTGCGGCGGCACGGCATCGAGGAGCACTTCGTGCGCGTCGACGGGCGGATCGGTGAGTCCACGGCCGGCAAGGCGGAGCACATGGTGCGGCACCTGGTGGCGCTGGAGGGCGTGCCGCCGGAGCGGATCGTGGTGATCGGGGACGCGGCGGACGACGCGGTGGCGGCGGCGCACGTGGGCGCGAGGGCGGTGCTGTACACGGGCGGTTCGCACAGCCGGGCGAGCCTTGAGGTGGTGGGGGTGCCGGTGGTTGACACGCTGGAGGAGGCGGTGGCGGTGGCGGAGGAACTGGCCGCGTAGCGGCCCACGTCCCGCAGTCGGCGACGTACCCGGGGTGGGGCCGTGCAGGGTCGCCCCCGCAGGGGACCGGCGGCGTCGCCGGGGCTCCCCTGCGCGTAACCCGAGGCCGCCGGCCCCGAGGAGGCGAGCCCGGAGGGGCCACGCCCCCACCCCACCGGGGGTCACCGCACCCAAGGCACCGCCCCCGGGCGAACCGAGAACAGGCACCGCCCCGGTCCCGTTGTGCCCACCCGTTCCGCCCTGCGGAACGATTGCCCACAACGGGAGTGGGGTGAGGGTGGGGGACTGCCCCAGCGGGACGATTGCCCACAACGTGGCGGGAGCCGGCCTGCGGAACGATTGCCCACAACGAGACCGACGGATCGGGCGGCCGCAGGTGACCGTCAGGTCGGGGGGTTCTTCGTGCGGAGGACCTGGAGAAACTCGCGCATCCAGGTGGGGTGGTCCGGCCAGGCGCGGGAGGAGACCAGGGTGCCGTCGACGACGGCTTCCGTGTCCTGGAACGTGGCGCCTGCGGCCTGCATGTCGAGTTCCAGCGCCGGGTAGGCGGTGACCCGGCGGCCGTCGAGCGCGCCGACCGCCGCCGTCAGCAGGGGGCCGTGGCAGATCTGGGCGACCGGCTTGTCGGCGTCGAAGAAGGACTTGAGGATCTTGCGCAGTTCCGGGTCGTTGCGCAGGTACTCCGGGGCCCGGCCGCCGGGGACCACGACGGCGGCGTACCGGCTGGGTTCCACCTCCGAGAACGCGAGGTCGGCCGGCCAGGTGTAGCCGGGTTTCTCGGTGTACGTGTCGTAGCCCGGCTCGAAGTCGTGCACGACGAACCGGAGCGTCTTGCGCGTGGGGGCGGCGATGTGCACCTCGTACCCCTCTTCGCGCAGTCGCTGGTACGGGTACAGGACCTCCAGGGATTCCGCCGCGTCGCCGGTGACGATCAGGATTCTCGTGGTCATCACTGCCTGCCTCTCTTCGGGCACACGTGTCGCTGTCCAGAGTGTCAAACTTCGGGGCCGGGTTTTGTACACATACGGCTCATGACGGGCCGGGGGGCAAGGGCGATAGCCTTGACCCGTGATCAGCGCGATACGCCATGGGGGCAGCGGAGCCCCCGGCCTGCGCCCGGAGTGCCACCGTGCCCGGGTGATCGCTGATCCGTCCCATCCGGCCCGGTCGCCAAAATTGGCCAAATACGGCCCGGACATCTCTCATCGCGGCATAACGTCGCCTCAGACCGGATACCCCGCGTCGTGGCGTTGTGTCACTTCTTTCACCTACGTCACGCAACGGCGCGCGACAGGAGCCAGAGGACATGCAGACCAAGCTGGACGAAGCCAAGGCCGAGCTGCTCGAACGGGCCGCCCGGGTAGCTGAGAACAGCCCGGTCGGGGGGCAACTCCAGACTGGGTCCGAGAACGGGAAGCGTCCGGGCCAGGACGTCGTTCTCGAGTACCTCCAGCGCTACTACCTGCACACCGCACCCGAGGACCTCACGGACCGTGACCCGGTCGACGTCTTCGGCGCGGCCCTTTCGCACTACCGGCTGGCCGAGAACCGTCCCCAGGGCACCGCGAGTGTCCGGGTGCACACGCCCACCGTCGAGGAGAACGGCTGGACGTGCAGCCACTCCGTCGTCGAGGTGGTCACGGACGACATGCCGTTCCTGGTCGACTCGGTGACCAACGAGCTGTCCCGGCAGGGCCGCGGCATCCACGTCGTGATCCACCCGCAGGTCGTCGTCCGCCGTGACGTGACCGGCAAGCTGATCGAGGTTCTGCCCGACGGTGACAGGAGCGGCGGCGACAAGAAGGCGCACGACGCCCTCGTCGAGTCCTGGATTCACGTCGAGATCGACCGCGAGACCGACCGCGCCGACCTCAAGCAGATCACCGCCGACCTGCTGCGCGTCCTGTCCGACGTCCGCGAGACGGTCGAGGACTGGGAGAAGATGCGCGACTGCGCCCTGCGCATCGCCGACGAGCTGCCCCGCGAGCCCATCGCCGACGACCTGCGCGACTCCGAGGTCGAGGAGGCGCGCGAGCTGCTGCGCTGGCTCGCCGAGGACCACTTCACCTTCCTGGGCTACCGCGAGTACGAGCTGACCGGCGACGACGCGCTGGCCGCCGTCGCCGGCACCGGTCTCGGCATCCTCCGCTCCGACCCGCAGCACAGCGACGACGAGGCGCACCCGGTCTCGCCGTCGTTCAACCGGCTGCCGCGTGACGCCCGCGCCAAGGCCCGCGAGCACAAGCTGCTCATCCTCACCAAGGCGAACAGCCGCGCCACCGTGCACCGGCCGTCCTACCTCGACTACGTCGGGGTCAAGAAGTTCGACAAGGACGGCAACGTCGTCGGCGAGCGCCGCTTCCTGGGCCTGTTCTCCTCGGCCGCGTACACCGAGTCCGTGCGCCGCGTGCCGGTGATCCGCCGCAAGGTCGCCGAGGTCCTGGAGAAGGCGGGCTTCTCGCCCAACAGCCACGACGGCCGCGACCTGCTCCAGATCCTGGAGACGTACCCGCGCGACGAGCTGTTCCAGACGCCGGTCGACCAGCTGGAGTCGATCGCCACGAGCGTGCTGTACCTCCAGGAGCGCCGCAAGCTGCGGCTCTACCTCCGCCAGGACGAGTACGGCCGCTACTACTCCGCGCTGGTCTACCTGCCGCGGGACCGGTTCAACACCACCGTCCGGCTGCGGATCATCGACATCCTGAAGGAGGAGCTCGGCGGCACCAGTGTCGACTTCACGGCCTGGAACACCGAGTCGATCCTGTCCCGGCTGCACTTCGTGGTCCGCGTGCCGCAGGGCACCGAGCTGACGCCGCTGACGGACGCCGACTCCGAGCGCATCGAGGCCCGGCTGGTCGAGGCCGCCCGCTCGTGGGAGGACGGTTTCGCCGAGGCGCTCAACGCCGAGGTGGGCGAGGAGCGCGCGGCCGAGCTGCTGCGCCGGTACGGCAACTCCTTCCCCGAGGGCTACAAGGCCGACCACACCCCGCGTGCCGCGGTCTCCGACCTGTCGCACCTGGAGCAGCTGGTCCGGGGCGAGAAGGACTTCGCGCTCTCGCTGTACGAGCCGGTCGGCGCGGGCCCCGGCGAGCGCCGCTTCAAGATCTACAAGACCGGTGCGCAGATCTCCCTCTCCGCCGTGCTGCCGGTGCTCAACCGGCTCGGCGTCGAGGTCGTCGACGAGCGGCCGTACGAGCTGCGCTGCGCGGACCGTACACAGGCATGGATCTACGACTTCGGCATGCGCATGCCGCACGGGACGGCGGGCGGCGACTACCTCGCCGACGACGCCCGCGAGCGGTTCCAGGAGGCGTTCGCCGCGACCTGGACCGGCCGGGCCGAGAACGACGGGTTCAACGCGCTGGTGCTCAGCGCGGGCCTGACCTGGCGCGAGGCGATGGTGCTGCGCGCGTACGCCAAGTACCTGCGGCAGGCCGGCTCGACGTTCAGCCAGGACTACATGGAGGACACCCTCCGCCACAACGTCCACACCACCCGGCTGCTGGTGTCGCTGTTCGAGGCGCGGATGGCGCCGGAGCGGCAGCGGGCCGGCACCGAGCTGACCGACGGGCTGCTGGAGGAGCTGGACGGCGCGCTGGACCAGGTCGCCTCCCTCGACGAGGACCGCATCCTCCGCTCCTTCCTCACCGTCATCAAGGCGACGCTGCGCACCAACTTCTTCCAGAAGAAGAAGGACGGCGAGCCGCACGACTACGTGTCGATGAAGTTCGACCCGCAGGCGATCCCCGACCTGCCGGCGCCGCGCCCCGCGTTCGAGATCTGGGTGTACTCGCCGCGCGTCGAGGGCGTCCACCTGCGCTTCGGCAAGGTCGCGCGGGGCGGCTTGCGCTGGTCGGACCGGCGCGAGGACTTCCGTACCGAGATCCTCGGCCTGGTCAAGGCACAGATGGTGAAGAACACCGTCATCGTGCCGGTCGGCGCCAAGGGCGGGTTCGTCGCCAAGCAGCTCCCGGACCCGGCCGTCGACCGGGACGCCTGGATGGCGGAGGGCATCGCCAGCTACAAGACGTTCATCTCGGCGCTCCTCGACATCACCGACAACATGGTCGCGGGTGAGGTCGTGCCGCCGGCCGACGTCGTCCGGCACGACGAGGACGACACGTACCTCGTGGTCGCCGCCGACAAGGGCACGGCGACGTTCTCCGACATCGCCAACGAGGTCGCCGTCGCGTACGGCTTCTGGCTGGGTGACGCGTTCGCGTCCGGTGGCTCGGCCGGCTACGACCACAAGGGCATGGGCATCACCGCCCGCGGCGCCTGGGAGTCGGTGAAGCGGCACTTCCGCGAGCTGGGCCACGACACCCAGACGCAGGACTTCACGGTCGTCGGCGTCGGCGACATGTCCGGTGACGTGTTCGGCAACGGCATGCTGCTGTCGGAGCACATCCGGCTGGTGGCGGCCTTCGACCACCGGCACATCTTCATCGACCCGAACCCGGACGCGGCCGTCTCGTACGCCGAGCGGCGCCGGCTGTTCGAGCTGCCGCGCAGCTCCTGGGCCGACTACGACAAGACGCTGCTGTCGCAGGGCGGCGGCATCCACCCGCGTACGGCCAAGTCGATCCCGGTCAACGCCCACATGCGCGCCGCCCTCGGGATCGAGGGGACGGCCACCAAGGTGACCCCGGCCGAGCTGATGCAGGCGATCCTCAAGGCGCCGGTCGACCTGCTGTGGAACGGCGGCATCGGTACGTACGTCAAGGCCGGCACCGAGTCGCACGCGGACGTCGGCGACAAGGCCAACGACGCCATCCGCGTCGACGGCGAGGACCTTCGGGTGAAGGTCGTCGGCGAGGGCGGCAACCTGGGCCTGACCCAGCTCGGCCGGATCGAGTTCGCCCGTAAGGGTGGCCCCGAGGGCGAGGGCGGCAAGGTCAACACCGACGCCATCGACAACAGCGCGGGCGTGGACACCTCCGACCACGAGGTGAACATCAAGATCCTGCTCAACGGCCTGGTCGCCGACGGCGACATGACCGTCAAGCAGCGCAACAAGATCCTCGCGGAGATGACCGACGAGGTCGGCTCGCTGGTGCTGCGCAACAACTACGCGCAGAACGTGGCCCTGGCCAACGCCGTCAAGCAGTCCCCGTCGCTGCTCCACGCCCACCAGCGCTTCATGCGCCGCCTGGGCCGCGAGGGCCGGCTGGACCGGGCGCTGGAGTTCCTGCCCAACGACCGCCAGATCCGTGAGCTGCTCAACGCGGGCAAGGGGCTCAGCCAGCCCGAGCTGGCCGTCCTCCTCGCGTACACCAAGATCACGGTGGCGGACGAGCTGATCCACACGGACCTGCCGGACGACCCCTACCTGCGCGAGCTGCTGCACGCGTACTTCCCGACGAAGCTGCGCGACGAGTTCGCCGAGCAGATCGACGCCCACGCGCTGCGCCGCGAGATCATCACCACGGTGCTGGTCAACGACACCGTCAACACCGGTGGCTCCACCTTCCTGCACCGGCTGCGGGAGGAGACGGGCGCGTCGATCGAGGAGATCGTGCGGGCCCAGACCGCCGCCCGGGCGATCTTCGGGCTCGGCGAGGTCTGGGACGCCGTGGAGGCCCTGGACAACCGGGTCGACGCCGACGTCCAGACCCGGATCCGGCTGCACTCGCGGCGTCTGGTCGAGCGCGGTACGCGCTGGCTGCTGGGCAACCGGCCGCAGCCGGTGCAGCTCGCCGAGACCGTCGAGTTCTTCGCGGCGCGCGTGGAGCAGGTGTGGGCGAAGCTGCCGCAGATGCTGCGCGGCGCCGACCAGGAGTGGTACGAGTCGATCGTCGCGGAGCTCACCTCGGAGGGCGTGCCGGAGGAGCTGGCGCTGCGGGTGGCGGGCTTCTCGTCCGCGTTCCCGACGCTGGACATCGTCGCGATCGCGGACCGGACGGGCAAGGACCCGATGGCGGTCGCCGAGGTGTACTACGACCTGGCGGACCGGCTCTCCATCACCCAGCTGATGGACCGGATCATCGAGCTGCCGCGGGCCGACCGCTGGCAGTCGATGGCCCGTGCCTCGATCCGCGAGGACCTGTACGCGGCGCACGCCGCGCTCACCGCGGACGTGCTGTCGGCCGGGAACGGCACCTCGACGCCCGAGGAGCGGTTCAAGGCCTGGGAGGACAAGAACGCGGCGCTCCTCGGCCGGGCGCGCACGACGCTGGAGGAGATCCAGGGCTCGGACGACTTCGACCTGGCGAACC
This sequence comes from Streptomyces ficellus, assembly GCF_009739905.1. Taxonomy (NCBI): domain Bacteria; kingdom Bacillati; phylum Actinomycetota; class Actinomycetes; order Kitasatosporales; family Streptomycetaceae; genus Streptomyces; species Streptomyces ficellus. The sequence goes on from NZ_CP034279.1 coordinate 4,522,633, forward strand.
TGTCGGTCGCGATGCGCACGATGCGGACCCTGCTGCGTACGCACAGCTGACCGGCGGCGGTACGTGACGAGGGGGCACCCCGCCCGGGGTGCCCCTTCTCGCGTTCGCGCGTCTCACAGGCCCTTGACGTCTCACAGGCCCTTGAGCGAGGGCGGGCCCGGTACGGTCTCCGCCCACAGCCGCCGGCACGACAGCAGCGCGGCGGCGACCAGCAGCCCGTTGCGCAGCGCGACCACGGCGCACCCGAGCGGGGTGACGTTGATGACGTCGTCGTAGAGGATCGGGTAGGCGAGCGCGCTGAGCGCCGCCGCGGGGAGCATCAGCAGGGCGACCGCCCGCTGGCCGGTGTCCCGGCAGGTCAGGCAGACCGCGCCGAGGCCCAGGAGCCAGACCATGTACTGGGGGCTGATCACCCGGCTGGTCACCGTGAACAGCAGCACCGCGGTGAAGGCGGCGTCCACCGGGGTGGCCGCGCTCCACTGCCAGGACCGCACCCGCCACAGCAGCAGCCAGCAGAAGGCGAGCCCGGTGAGCAGCAGCGCGAAGTGGGCGGCGCTGGAGGCGTACGGCCCGGTCAGCTCGAAGGCGCCGTACCGGTAGCGGACCTCACCGGGCCACCATCCGGCCAGCTTCGCCAGCGAGAGCGCGGTGCCGCCCACGGACTCGATCTGGACGCCCCGGCTACCCTGCTGGCGGGCGAAGTCCAGGGTGTGGGAGAACGCCAGGGTCAGTACGGCGAGCAGCACGCCCGCCGCGACGAGGGCCGCCGTCCACGCCCGGCGGGTGAGGTGCCCGCGGGGCGTGCCGATCAGGGTGAGCAGCGGCCACACCTTGATCATGGCGCCGAGCCCGGCGAGCGTGCCGCCGAGCCGGGCGTGCCCGCCGCGCAGGGCCAGCAGGCCGAGCACGGCGACGGCGGTGACCTGGACGTCGTACCGCGCCAGGGGCAGGTGCAGCAGCAGCGGCAGGCCGGCCACCCACAGCCAGGCGCCGCTGCTGCCCGCGCGGGCGAGGGCGAAGGTGACGACGGCGTCGGCGACCAGGGTCAGGACGACGAACGCCTGGTAGTACGTCAGCTCCGGCAGCTGGCCCGGGGCCAGGAAGACCAGCCCGGCACCGGGCGGGTACTGCCAGGTGACGTCGTCGGGCGGGAAGGTGCCGTGCGCGAGCTGGTGGTACCAGTGCCGGTACAGCAGGTAGACCTCGCGGCCGATCCCGCCGATCCCGAGGGTGTCGCGCCACAGGAGCAGGAGCATCCCGGCGCGCGTGACGGCCCATACGGCGGTCAGCGGCAGGGCGGCTGACCGGTCCGTGAAGATGGGCGTGCGGCGTGCGCTGATCCTGGAGATGGTCATCGCTGGGAACTTTAGCCCGATATGACCTATTTCTTCCTGGTGTGTGCCTCATATGCGTCAACGACCTCCCCCGCGGGGCCGTCCATCAGCAGCCGTCCGGCCTCCAGCCAGAGCGCCCGGTCGCAGGTCTCCCGGATCGCCCCGTTGCTGTGGCTGACGAGGAAGACCGTCCCGGCCTGTTCCCGCAGCCGGGCGATCCGCTCCTGGCTGCGGCGCTGGAACCTCGCGTCGCCGGTGGCCAGCGCCTCGTCGATCAGCAGGACGTCGTGGGACTTGGCGGCGGCGATGGAGAACCGCAGCCGGGCGCCCATGCCGGAGGAGTACGTCCGCATCGGCAGCGAGATGAAGTCGCCCTTCTCGTTGATCCCCGAGAAGTCGACGATGTCCTGGTAGCGCTCCTGGATCTGCTCGCGCGACATCCCCATCGCGAGCCCGCCCAGGATGACGTTGCGCTCACCGGTCAGGTCACCCATCAGGGCGGCGTTCACCCCCAGGAGGGATGGCTGGCCATGGGTGTAGATCCGGCCCTCGCTGGGCGGCAGCAGGCCCGCGACCGCCTTCAGCAGGGTGGACTTGCCCGAGCCGTTGGAGCCGATCAGCCCGATCGCCTCACCCTTGTACGCGGCGAAGCTGACGCCCTTGACGGCATGGACCGTCCGGGTGCCCGGCGGCGCCGCGCGCGGACCGGACCGCGTACGGGACAGGATCCGGCCGAGGGCGGCCGTCGCGCCGCCCCTGCCGGCCTTCCAGGCGCCCTGGACGGTGTAGGTGATGTGCACGCCGTCGGCGACGACGGTCGGGATCCGCTCCACGGCGATCGTCTCAGCCACGGCCGTACGTCTCCTCTGCCTTCCAGAACCAGATGAACCCGCCCACCGCGGCGACCAGCGCCCAGCCCGCCGCCACGGCCCAGACGTGCGGAGGCAACTGGGCGGAGGTGAAGCTGTCGATGAGCGCGAAGCGCACGAGGTCGATGTAGACGGCGGCCGGGTTGCACTCCAGGGCCAGCAGCAGCGCGTGCGGCAGGTGGTTCTTCGCCAGGACGTGCTCGACGCTCCACATCACCCCCGACACGTACATCCACGTGCGCAGCACGAACGGCATCAGCTGCGCGATGTCCGGCGTGCGGGCGGCGAGCCGCGCCAGCACCAGGGACACGCCCGTGTTGAACAGGAACTGGAGGAACAGGGCCGGGACGGCCAGCAGCCAGGACCAGCCCGGTGCGACGCCGAAGCAGAACAGGATGATCACCAGGGCGCACAGCGAGAAGGCCAGCTGCTGGAGCTGTTGCAGCGCGAGCGAGACCGGCAGGCTGGCGCGGGGGAAGTGCAGGGCCCGTACGAGCCCGATGTTGCCGCTGATCGCGCGCGTCCCCGCGGTGATTGAACTCGCGGTGAAGGTCCAGATGAACACGCCCGTGACCAGGAACGGCACGAAGTCGGGCACGCCCTCCCGGGTGTTCATCAGCACGCCGAAGATGAAGTAGTAGACCGCCGCGTTCAGCAGCGGGGTCATCACCTGCCACAGCTGACCGAGCCGCGCCTGGCTGTACTGGGCGGTCAGGCGGGCGGTCGCGAACGCGGTGATGAAGTGCCGCCGCGACCAGAGCTGCCGGGTGTACTCCGGGAGGGAGGGCCGGGCTCCGCTGACGGACAGCCCGTGCCGGAGGGCGAGCGCGCGCAGGTCCTCGGTGTCCGGCGGCGGGGGTGCGAGTGTCGGCGTACTCACCAGGGCGGTGCTCACCAGGGCGGTCTCCCTCGGCATGGAACGGGTAAGCGACGGAACGGGACCGTTTCGTCGCTACGGGGAGAGTAGGACGGTCGTACGTCGGAACGCAACCGTCCCGTCGTCACGTGAGGGTGGCGCTATGATCCGGGCATGAGCACACCGCCGTCCCGCCGGCAGCCCGCCGGAGCCGCCGTACTCCGGGAGGACGTCACCGAGGCGATCCGCGCCGCCGTCTTCGAGGAGCTGGCCGCGGTCGGCTTCGCCCGCATGTCCATCGAGGGCATCGCCCGGCGCGCGGGCGTCGGCAAGACCGCCGTCTACCGGCGCTGGAAGTCCAAGCTGTCGCTCGTCCTCGACCTGCTGACGGCGTTCGCCGCCCAGGGCCTGCCCGCCCCCGCGACCGGCTCCCTGTACGGGGACGTCCGCGCCCTGCTGGAGGTCGCCGCGCACGCCCTGCGCCACCCGGTCGCCTCCCAGGTCATCCCGGACCTCCTCGTCGAGGCGGCCCGCCACCCCGAGATCGCCGACGCCATCAAGGCGGCCCTGCTCGACGGCCAGCAGGGCGTGGCCGCGCTCGTCGTCCGTGACGCGGTCGCCCGTGGCGAACTGCCCGCGGGCGCCGACCCCGACCGGGCCCTGGACCTGATCGTCGGACCGCTCTACTGGCGCCTGGTCGTGGTCCGCACACCCCTGCCCGAGGGCTACCTCGACGACCTGGCCTCCGCCGCGGTCGCCGCGCTCAAGGCCTGACGGCCCGCCGTCACCCGGTCGGCGGCGCCCGGGGTGACGCGCGGCGGGCGGGGCGGTTGAGTCCACCGACACGAAAGGACGGTGGGACTCCGTTGCGCGCACTGAGCATCGAAGGCGCCTGGGTCATGGAGCCGCGGGTCTTCCGGGACGAACGCGGCAGCTTCCACGAATGGTTCAGGGCGCCCGAACTCCACGAGGCGGCGGGTTACGGGCTCGGGCTCGCCCAGGCGAACTGCTCGGTCTCCGCCCGGGGCACCCTCCGGGGCGTCCACTTCGCCGACGTACCGCCGGGCCAGGCCAAGTACGTCACCTGCGTCCGCGGCGCCGTCCTCGACGTGGTCGTCGACCTGCGCACCGGCTCGCCCACCTACCGGGCCTGGGAGGCCGTCCCGCTCGACGACCGGGAGCACCGGGCGGTCCACCTCGCCGAGGGGCTCGGCCACGCGTTCATGGCGCTCACCGACGACGCCACCGTCGTCTACCTCTGCTCCCGCGGCTACGCCCCCGCCCGCGAGCACGGCGTCCACCCGCTCGACCCGGACCTCGCCATCGGCTGGCCGGCCGGACTCACCCCCGTGCTCTCCGAGAAGGACGCCGCCGCGCCCACGCTCGCCGAGGCCGAGCGCACGGGCCTGCTGCCGTCCTTCGAGGCGTGCGCCCGCTGGTACGCCGAGCTGCGCGACCGGGCGGCGGTGGACGGCGCCGGGGTCCCGCCGCGTGTCCCGGCCACCCGGCGCTGACCGGCGCCGGACCGCGCGCGAAACCACGGATGCCGGGTACCGCCTCGGGTGAGGCGGTACCCGGCATCCGTGGTGACGGGGTGTCAGTGTCCGTAGGTACTACCAGCGGTACCAGCGGCCACGGCTGCCTCCATGACCGGCCGGGCGGACCAGGAAGCCGACCAGCCAGACGACCAGCACGATGGCCGCGATCCACCAGAGCGCCTTGAGGGCGAAACCTGCACCGAAAAGGATGACGGCGAGAAGAAGGACGAGAAGAAGCGGGACCATGTTTATCAACCTCCGAGCCCGCTTGTGCCCGGCCTAAAGAAGATCACACAATCGGAAACGGAATTTTCTTCCGGGAATTTCATGGGTTTGGCGGGCGGAGGCGCGGCAACAAGCCCCATCAATCCCGTAGTCGATTGTGTGGGAGTGTGATTCCGATGGCGGCCGACGAGAAGGCCCAGGCCAAGACCGAGCAGACCAAGGGCAAGGTCAAGGAGACCCTCGGGCGTGCCCTCGGCAACGAGCGGATGGAAGCCGAAGGACGCGCCGAGCAGTCCAAGGGAGACCTGCGGCAGGCGAAGGAGAACACGAAGGACGCCTTCCGCCACTGAAACACCCTGATACACGGTTCTCTTCGGACGGCCCGCCCCTCCACGGGGCGGGCCGTCCGCGCGTCAGCCGGTGACCACGGGGGTGAAGCACGCGGTGATCGTCTTGCCGTGGGCCTGGGCGTGGGCGTGCCAGTGGTCCGACACCGCGTCGACGAGGGCGAGCCCCCGGCCGCCCGGCGAGGTGGCGTCGGGCGTGCGCGGCGCGGGCACCCCGCTGCCGTCCTCGTCGTGGACGCTCACGTGCAGGCACCGGCTGTCCCAGGTCAGGACGAGCTGGGCGGAACTGTGCGCGTGGACGTGGGCGTTGGTGATCAGCTCCGAGACCGTGAGCAGGACGTCGTCCACGGTCTCGGGGGCGTCCTCCGTCCACCCCAGTGACCGCAGGTGGTCGCGCGCCCAGCGCCGCCCCTCCCGTACGCCCCCCGACACGGGGAAGCTCCGGGCCCAGCCCACGGCCCTCATCGACGAGTCGGTCATCGTGTCTCCTCCTTCGTCCGGGACGGGACCTGCCATCCGCGTGTACCCCCGGGACCCGCCCGGCAAGTCACGGAAACCGGCTGCCATGGCCGGCCGGTTCCGGGGCACACGTGGCCAAGTCAACCGGCGGCGGGCAAAGGGGAGTTGTGTCATGAGACGTCTCAACGCGTGGCTCGGTGAACACCTGTGGGCGACGATCCTCCTCTCGGTGGTCGCCGCCACGGTGGTGATCACGCTGTTCAGTCCCGGCCGCCCCTGGTGGGAGGTGCTCCTGCGGGTCGCCGGGATCTCCGCCGCCGGCGCGGGCGTCGTCTACGCACGGCGGCGCAAGGAGAAGCGGGTGACCGGCGGCTCGGACCGGACGGTCGTGACGCTGGAGGAGAAGCTGCGGCGCGGCGAGGTGCCCGAGGACGCCGACGAGCGGCAGGCGATGGCGCGGCTGGTGGCACACCGGCAGCACGCCACCCGGCACGGGAAGTGGGCCCTCGCCGGCATGTTCGTGCTGCTCGGCCTGGTCGCGGTGGGCGTCGCCGTCACGGCCGACCCGCCGGTGGCCGTCGGCTACGCCGTCTTCTCGGCGGTGTTCCTCGGGTGGCTCACCTGGAACGCCGTACGGCAGAAGCGGCGGCTGCGGCGCATGGCCGAGGCGGTGCCGGACCCGGCGGGCGCGGACCCGGACGCCGGGCCCGCCGGTGCTCGCCCGAGGACGCGGCCGGTGACCCGGACGACCGCACGGGAGCGGCTGTCCTGACGGCGAGACGATCGCGCGGTGAGCGCGGTGGTCAGCCGGGCGCCCCGGGGGCGGCCCGCAGCGTGGGGAGCGCCTCCGTCAGGGCCTCCCGCCAGTCGCGCGGGGGCGGCAAATCCGCCTCCCGCCAGCGGGCGTGGCCCAGCACGCTGTACGGCGGGCGCGGCGCCGGGCGCGGGTGGGCGGCGCTCGTGACCGGGCGGACGCGGCCGGGGTCGGCGCCCAGGAGGCGGAACGTCTCCCGCGCGAGGTCGTACCAGGTGCCGTCCCCGCCGCTCGTCGCGTGGTAGACGCCCGGCGGCGCGCCCACGAGCCGGACGAGCCGGGCGGCCACGTCGGCGCTCCAGGTCGGCTGGCCGCGCTGGTCGTCGACCACGTCCACCGTGTCGCGGGACGCCTCCAGCCGGGTCATCGTCCGCACGAAGTTGCCGCCGCCCGCCCCGTACAGCCAGGCCGTCCGCACCACGTACCCGCGCTCGGGGAGGACCTCCAGGACCGCCCGTTCACCGGCCAGCTTGGTGCGCCCGTAGGCGGTGCGCGGGCGGGGCACCGCGCCCTCGGCGTACGGCACGCGCGCGTGGCCGTCGAAGACGTAGTCGCTGGAGACGTGCACCAGGGCCGCGCCCAGCCCGGCGCACTCCTCGGCGAGGTGCCGTACGGCCGTTCCGTTGACCGCCAGGGCGTCCGGCTCGCGCGACTCGGCGTCGTCCACCGCCGTCCAGGCGGCGCAGTTGACGACGGTGGCGGGGCGCAGCGCCCGCAGCGCGGCCCGGACCGCGTCCCGGTCGGTGATGTCCAGGTCGCGCCGGGGCAGCCCCACCGCGTCGTCGCCCAGGCGGGCCAGCACGTCCCGCGCGAGCATCCCGCCGGCGCCGGTGACGAGCCACCCGGGCCGGCCGTTCACAGCGCCGCCCGGGCCGCCAGGGGCTGCCACCAGGAACGGTGCTCCGCGTACCAGGCGACCGTCTCGGCCAGCCCGGTCGCGAAGTCACGGCCCGGCCGGTAGCCCAGCTCGTCGCGGATCTTCGTCCAGTCCACCGAGTAGCGCCGGTCGTGGCCCTTGCGGTCCTCGACGTGGTCCACCCGCGACCAGTCCGCGCCGCAGGCGTCGAGCAGCGCGGCGGTCAGCTCCCGGTTGGACAGCTCCGTACCGCCGCCGACGTGGTAGACCTCGCCGGCCCGGCCCCGGGTGCGCACCAGCTCCACGGCCCGCACGTGGTCGTCGACGTGCAGCCAGTCCCGGACGTGCGAGCCGTCCCCGTACAGCGGCACCCGGCCGCCGTCCAGGAGCCGGGTGATGAACAGCGGGACGACCTTCTCGGGGAACTGGTGGTGGCCGTAGTTGTTGGAGCAGCGCGTCACCCGCACGTCCAGGCCGTGCGTGCGGTGGTGGGCCAGGGCGATCAGGTCGGCGGACGCCTTGCTGGCGGCGTAGGGGGAGTTGGGCCGCAGCGGCTGCTCCTCGGTCCACGAGCCCGTGTCGATCGACCCGTACACCTCGTCCGTGGAGATCTGGACGACGCGGGAGACGCCGTTGCGCACGGCCGCCTCCAGCAGCGTCTGCGTACCGAGCACATTGGTGCGGACGAAGGCGTCGGCGGCGAGGATCGAGCGGTCGACGTGCGACTCGGCGGCGAAGTGGACGATCTGGTCGTGCTCGGAGACCAGCTTGTCGACCAGGGCGGGGTCGCAGACGTCGCCGTGGACGAACGCGAAGCCGGGGTGGTCGCGTACGGCGTCCAGGTTGGCGGGGTTGCCCGCGTAGGTGAGCTTGTCGAGGACGGTGACCTGCGTGTGGCCGGGGCCGTCGGGGCCCAGCAGCATGCGGACGTAGGCCGAGCCGATGAAGCCGGCTCCGCCGGTCACCAGGACACGGGAGGCGGTGTTCATGCCGAGATCTGCACCTTGCTGTGATCGCCGAGCACCAGGCGGTGGGCGGCCGGGATGGGCGGGGCGGGGGTGATCTGGACATTACGGCCGATCAGGGACGCCTCGACGCGCCCCACGCCGTGCAGGGACGAGCCGCTGAGCACGATGGAGTACTCGATCTCGCTGTCCGTGACGCGGCAGTCCTCCGCGATGGAGGTGGACGGGCCGATGTAGGAGTTCTCCACCACCGTGCCCGCGCCGATGATGACCGGCCCGACGATCCGCGAGCCGCGCACGGTCGCGCCGCCGCCGATGCGGACGCGGCCGATGATCTCGGTGGCGGCGTCCACCGTCCCCTCGTTGCGCGGGGTGAGCAGCTCCAGGACGGACCGGTTCACCTCCAGCATGTCCGCCACGTTGCCGGTGTCCTTCCAGTAGCCGGACACGACGGTCGAGGTGACCGGGCGCCGGTCGTCGATCAGCCACTGGAGGGCGTCCGTGATCTCCAGCTCGCCGCGCGCGGACGGCTCGATGGAGCGCACCGCCTCGTGCACGGCGGGCGTGAACAGGTAGACCCCGACGAGCGCGAGGTCGCTGCGGGGGTTGCCGGGCTTCTCCTCCAGCCGGGCCACCCGCCCGTCGACGTCGAGCTCGGCGACGCCGAAGGCGCGCGGGTCGGGGACCTTGGTGAGCAGGATGCTCGCGGCGGGGCGGGTGGCGCGGAATTCCTCCACCAGGTCGGTGATGCCGCCGACGATGAAATTGTCCCCGAGGTACATGACGAAATCGTCGTCGCCGAGGAACTCCCGCGCGATCAGCACGGCGTGGGCGAGCCCGAGCGGGGCGTGCTGGGGGATGTAGGTGACGACGAGCCCGAACCGCGTTCCGTCGCCGACCGCCGCCCGGATCTCGTCGGCGGTGTCGGGGGCGACGATGATGCCGACGTCGCGGATTCCGGCGGCGGCGATCGATTCGAGCCCGTAGAAGAGCACCGGTTTGTTGGCGACGGGCACGAGCTGTTTGGCGGACGTGTGCGTAATCGGGCGCAGCCGGGTGCCGGCGCCCCCGGAGAGTACGAGTGCTTTCACTTCAGTGGCCTGCCTGTCTGCCTCGGCTGACGGGGACAAGGTGCTGACGGGGACAAGGTGCAGGTTGTGAACGAGAGTTGAGCGCCACGAATTACGTGTATTCATGGGCCATACGTGTGATTCGGTGAATTCGCCCCTGTGCCGTCGCACCCACTCCACGCCCACCTGGCACCCCTGTGGCGGAACTCGGCCACGGCGTAAGTGTGTTAATCGGTGCTTCGCTTGGTGTGGTCGGTATTGCTACGTTCCATCACCATGAACGTCCGAATGTCGTCTCTGTCCTGGGACGTACGGAAAGCCCGGATCGTCGTCACCGTCGTCGCGGCCATCGCGTTCGTGTCCAAGATGGCGCTCGCGGCGAACACGCGCGGACCCGCCGACGTGCGGTTCTTCTGGGGCTTCGCACGAGCCATCGCCCGGACGGACCCGATCCGCATCTACGCCGAGCCGCTGCCGTGGTTGCCGGTCTACAACCACCCGCCGCTGGCCAGCTGGATGCTGCTGGGGATGGAGTGGCTCGCGCAGCAAGGGGTGCCGTGGCGGCCCCTGATCCGCTTCCCGGCGTGTCTCGCCGACTTCGTCACCGTCCTGCTGGTGTTCGCCCTCGTGCGCAGGCGGGCGGCCCGGCTGCGCACGGCGATGCTGTGCGCCGTCGGCGCCGCGCTGTGCCCGGTGCTCGTCGCCACCTCCGGCTACCACGGCAACACCGACTCGGTCGCCGTGATGTTCGCGTTCGCCGCCGCCTACCTGCTCGTCGACCGGGGCAGGCCGCTGGCGGCCGGGCTCGCCGCGGCCCTGTGCGTCAGCGTCAAGCTCATCCCGGTCGTCGCCGTGCCGCTGCTGTTCGCCGCCGCCTGGCGCAGCGGGAACCGGACCGCCCTGCTGCGCTTCACGGCCGGGTTCTCGGCGCTGTTCCTCACCGTGTGGGGGCCGGTCGTCGCGACCGTGCCGGGCGGACTGAAGGCGAACGTCCTGGAGTACGCGGGCGGCAACTTCAGCTTCTGGGGCATCGTCCGCTTCGCCCGCTGGGCCGGCGTGCCCGAGCCGTACGTCCAGCTGCTGCGCGGCGACGGCCACTTCCTGATCGTCGCCGCGATCATGGCCGTCGGCGTGTGGCTCGCCTGGCGGCGCCCGGCCGACACACCGCAGGCCGTCGCCACCGTGCTCGCGCTGCTGCTGTTGCTGAGCACCGCGTCGGGCGTCCAGTACCTGGCGTGGCCCGCGGCCGGACTGTTCGTCATCGGCCTGTGGCAGGGCACGGCGTACGCGGTCGTCGTCGGCTCCGTCGCCACCTCGGTCTACTCCGGGCAGCGCCCGGTGCACTGGACGGACACCGAGATGGCGTTCGGCGCCCTGGGCTGGGCCGTCCTCGCCCTGTGCGTCGCCTCCGCCCTCCGCGCGGCCCTCGCCCGGGGACGCGGGCGGGCCCCCGGCGCCGCGCTGCCGCCCGCCCGCCGGGCCCCCGTCCCCGCCACCGCCCCGGTCGCGGGGACGCCCGCCGCCGACGACTGACCCGCCCCGAACCCCCGCGAGAGTGGAGAAGCCCGTGACGGAAGGCCAGAGCAGCAGCCGAGACGAGAGCGGCGGCGGCCGGGACGGCATCCCCAGGATCGGGATCCTGGTGGTGGCGTACAACGCGGAAGCGACGCTGGAGAAGACCCTCGACCGGATCCCCGCCGGCTTCCGGCCGAGGATCGCGGAGATCCTCATCCTCGACGACGCCAGCCACGACGCGACGTTCACCGCCGGCTGCCGCTGGTCCCAGCTCGCCGGGATGCCGCCGACCGTCGTCATGCGGCACACCAAGAACCTCGGCTACGGCGGCAACCAGAAGGCCGGGTACGCGCTCGCCGCCGAGCGCGGCCTCGACATCGTCGTCCTGCTGCACGGCGACGGGCAGTACGCGCCCGAACTGCTGCCCCAGATGGTCGAGCCCCTCGTGCGCGGCGAGTGCGAAGCGGTGTTCGGATCGCGCATGATGCGGCCCCGGGACGCCCTGCGCGGCGGCATGCCCCTCTACAAGTGGCTCGGCAACCGCGTCCTGACCCGCCTGGAGAACAGGCTCCTCGGATCGGACCTCACCGAGTTCCACTCCGGCTACCGGGCCTACAGCGTCGACGCCCTGCGCCGCCTGCCCATCGAGCGCAACACCGACGCCTTCGACTTCGACACCCAGATCATCGTGCAGATGGCCGACGCGGGCATGCGCATCCACGAGATCCCCATCCCCACCTACTACGGCGACGAGATCTGCTACGTCAACGGCATGCGGTACGCCAAGGACGTCGTCAAGGACGTCCTCGAGTACCGGCTGGCCAAGAAGGGCTTCGGCACCTGCGGCTGGATCCCCAAGCCCGTCGAGTACCCCTTCAAGGAGGGCGACGGCTCCTCCCACGCCGTCATCCTCGAACGGATGCGCCACCTGCCGCCCGGCCGCGTCCTCGACGTCGGCTGCTCCGGCGGGGCGTTCGCCGAACGCCTGGAGGCCCTCGGGCACACCGTCACCGGCGTCGACTGCGTCGAGATCGAGGGCGTGACGCACAGGTGCTCCGGCGGGTTCTTCCTCGCCGACCTCGAGGAAGGGCTCCCGGAGGGCATCGGCGAAGGGTACGACTACGTCGTCGCCGGCGACGTCATCGAACACCTCTCCCGCCCCGAACGCCTCCTCGCCGAGCTGCGCGGCGCCCTGCGCCCCGACGGGCACGTCCTGCTGTCCGTGCCGAACTTCGGCCACTGGTACTCCCGGCTGCGCGTCGCGCTCGGCGTCTTCGACTACGACCGGCGCGGCATCCTCGACGAGACGCACCTGCGGTTCTTCAGCCGCGCCAGCCTCCGCCGCACCGTGCGCGCCGCCGGGTACGACGTGCTGTCCATCGGCGCCACCGGGGCGCCCTTCTGGTCCGTGCTCGGCGGCGGCCCGCTGTCCCGGGCCCTCGGCGGCGTCTCGAAGCTGCTGACCCGCCTGCGGCCCACCCTCTTCGGCTACCAGTACGTCGCACTGCTCACCCCGCACGCGGCGCGGACGATCATCGCTGGGGAGCACATCGATGTCCAGGACATCCTCAACCGTCAGTTCGTCCCCGTGGACTCCTCCACCGACCGTGTCGGCGTGTGAGAGGCGGACGTTGACCCTGCCCAGCCTGGCGCTGCTGCTGTTCGCGGTGTTCTCCTCGGCGGCCGGCCAGATCATGCTCAAGCACGGCATGGCGGCCGCCGCCACCACCGCCGGGAAGGCCGGCGGCTCGCTCGCCGTGCGCGCCGCGACCACCCCCTGGGTGGTGCTGGGGCTGCTGGTCTTCGCGATCTCCGCCGTCGCCTGGATGACCACCCTCGCCCGGGTCCCGCTGTCCATCGCGTACCCCTTCAACGCCCTCGGCTATCTGCTGATCGTGCTCGCCGGCTCCACGCTGCTGCACGAGCGGACCTCGGTGTGGACCTGGGCCGGCTCGCTGCTGGTGGTCGCCGGCCTCGTGACGGTCTTCCTCGGCCAACGGAACTGATCCACCTTCGGAAGGACCGAACGCCCATGCCCGCACTCAGCGTCATCGTGTCCGGCCACGCCCCGCTCAGCCGGCTCCGCACCTGCCTGGACAGCGTCACCGCCCAGACGCCGCCCGACCTCGACATCGTCGTCACCGTCCCCGCCACCGACGCCCCCGCCCGGGCGCTCGCCGCCCGCCACGAGCTGCGCGACCCCCGCGTCACCGTGGTGCCCGTCGCCCCCGGCGCCCCGCCCGCCACCGCCCGCGCCGCCGCCGCCCACGCCGCGACCGGCACCCACCTCCAGTTCCTGGACCCCGCCCTCGACCGGCTGCCCGAGGGCGCCGCCGCCGCCCTCACCGCCCGCCTCGACAGCGGTGACGACGCGCCCGACGTCCTGCTCACCGACCACCACCACGCCCACTGGTGGGACGACGCCGCACCCGGCGGCTCCACCGAGCTGCTGGCCCAGGCCGGCACGGACGGGACCACCACGCTCGCCGCCCGCCCCGCCCTCCTCGACGTCGCGCCGCTCCTCGGCAACCGCCTCGTCAGCGCCCGGCTCCTGGCCGAACACCCCGAACTGGTCGGCACCGAGGGACACGACGAGCTGTACCTCTCGTACGCCGTGCTCCTCCTCGCCCGGCGGATCACCGCCACCGCCACCGCCGGCCTCGTCCGCCACAAGGACCGCCCCAGCCAGCGGCGCGCCGCCGGCCCCGAACAGCACTTCGCCGCCTTCGGCCAGTACGAGCGCCTCCACCAGCTCGCCCACGCCGCCTCCGCGCCCCCCGCGCTGCGCGCCCGGCTCTACGACCGCATGGTCGGCGACTACCTCGCCACCCTCGCCCGCCGCGACGAACTGCCGCCCGCGCTGCTCACCGAGTACTTCCGGCGCGCCGCCCGCCACACCGCCCGCTTCCGCCCCGAGGGCCACCAGCGGCCCGGCGGCCTCGACGGTGTCCGCCACGCTCTCCTCGGCCGGGGTGCCCACCTCGGTTACCGCCTGCTGCGCATCGCCAACGACAAGCGCCGCACCGTCCAGGCCGTCGCCGGCGCCCGCGCCGAACAGGCCGCCGCCGCCCGCACCCGCCTGCGCTACCGCCGCCGGCTGCGCCGGCCCGTCGACCAGGACCTCGCCGTCTTCTCCGCGTACTGGGGGCGGGGCGTGCACTGCAACCCGGCCGCCATCGCCGCCGAACTCGCCGAACTCGCCCCCGACATCCGCCAGGTGTGGATCGCCGAACCCGACCGCGTCCCGCTGCTGCCGCCCGGCACCGACCACGTCCTGCCCGGCACGCCCCGCTACTGGGACGTCCTCGCCCGCGCCAAGTACCTCGTCAACAACGTCAACTTCCCCAACGGCGTCGTCAAACGCCCCGGCACCGTCCACCTCCAGACCCACCACGGCACGCCGCTCAAGCGCATGGGCGTCGACCAGCGCGACCACCCGGCCGCCGCCCAGGGTCTCAACCTCGAAGCCCTCCTGGAGCGCGTCGACCGCTGGGACTACAGCCTGTCCGCCAACAGCCACTCCACCGAGACCTGGCAGCGGGCCTACCCGGCCGGCTACCGCTCCCTCGACTACGGCTACCCCCGCAACGACGTCCACTACCGGGCCACCGCCGCCGACGTCCGCACCGCCCGCGCCAGGCTCGGCATCGAACCCGGCCGCCGCGCCCTGCTGTACGCCCCCACCCACCGCGACCACCAGTCCCGGACCCGCTGGACGCCCCGCCTCGACCTGCCCCGGCTCGCCGACGCCCTCGGCGAGGACACCGTCCTGCTCGTACGCGGCCACTACTTCCACGACCGGCTGCCCGGCCCGCGCCACGACCGGGTCCTCGACGTCACCGGCTACGACCCCGTCGAGGAACTCGCCCTGGCCGCCGACGCGCTCATCACCGACTACTCGTCGATCATGTTCGACTACGCCAACCTCGACCGGCCCATCGTCCTGCACACCGACGACTGGGAGACCTACACGGCGACCCGGGGCGTCTACTTCGATGTCACCGCCGAACCGCCCGGCCACGTCACCCGCACCCAGGACGAGCTCACCGAGATCCTCCGCGACGGCACCTGGTGCGACGAGGCGGCCGCCAAGCAGCGCCATGACTTCCGGCTGCGGTTCTGCGAGTACGACGACGGCCGCGCCGCCGAGCGGGTCGTCCGCCGGGTCTTCCTCGGCGAGGGCGAGGAGAGTTTGCCGCCCGTGCTGCCGCTGGAGCGCCGCACCCCCGCCCCCACGCCCGAGGAGGCCACCGGCCGATGACCGCCCTGCCCGACGTGACGGTCACCGTCATCGTCCACGACGACGCCGAACGGCTGCCCCGCGCCATCGCCTCCGTACGCGCCCAGACCCACCGCGACATCGAGATCGTCATCAGCGACGACCACTCCACCGACGCCACCCCGAAGGTCGCCGCCCAGCTCGCCGACCAGGACGACCGCATCCGCGTCATCCGGCTGGAGCGCAACAGCGGCGGCTGCGGCGCCCCCCGCAACCGGGCCCTCGAAACCGCCCGCGCACCGTTCCTGATGTTCCTCGACAGCGACGACGAACTCCCGCCGCGCGCCTGCGAACTGCTGCTCGCCGCCCACGCCGAGGCGGACGCCGACTTCACGATGGGCGCCGTCGAACGGGTGCGCACCGACACCGGTGACGTCTCGCCCTGGATGGGCCACCTGTTCGCCCGGCGCCGCACCGTGCGGGGCGTCGAGGACGAGCCGCGCATCCTCTTCGAGCCGCTGTCGACCAACAAGATGTACCGCAAGGAGTTCCTCGACCGGCACGCCCTGCGCTTCCCCGAGGGCCTCCACTACGAGGACCAGCTGTTCTCCGCCCGCGCCTACACCCTCGCCCGCGCCTTCACCGTCATCACCGAACCCGTCTACCGCTGGTACATCGCCCCGCACGCGCCCGCCGACGCGGCGACCATCTCCAACCGGCGCCACCTGCTCACCAACGTCCGCGACCGGGTCACCGTCGCCCGCCTCATCGACGACTTCCTCGCGGAGCACGGGGTGTCGCGGAGGGTGCGGGAGGAGAAGGACCACAAGTTCCTCACCCACGACCTGCGGCTGTACGCGGGCGACCTGCCCCACCGCGACCCGGCGTGGGTCGAGCGGTTCGCGGCGGAGGTCCTGCCCTACCTGGACGGGCTGTCCCCCGCCGCCTTCCGCCGGATGCGCCGCGACGAGCGGGCCGTGGTCGGGCTGCTGCGCGAGGCACGGTACGAGGAGGCCCGGCAGGCGGCCCGGGGCCTGGCGCACCGGGTGGCGCCCCGAGAGACGGTCACCGACGACCAGGGGCGCACGTACTGGGGGAGCACCCCGCCGGTGACGGAGGCGGGGCGGGCCGACCTCGACCTGACGGACCTGGACCTGGCGGGCTGCCCGTTCGGCTCCGCCCGGTTCCGGCACGAGATCACGGAGGTGGAGCGGGACGGGGAGACCGCGCTGCGCCTGCGCGTGCGGACCTACGACCCGGCGCGGCGCCTCCCGCTCGCCCCGCTGGCGGCGCGGCTGCACGTGGCGCCGGGCGGGCGGCGGCTGACCGTGCCGCTGCGGATGGACCCGGCGGGGCGGGGCGTCTTCGAGGGCGCCGTACGGCTCGACCTGGCCGCCGCCGCGCTGCCCGTGCACGGCTTCCGGGGCGTGCGGCACCCGGTGCTGGAGGTCACCGACGGGCGCACGGCCCAGGGCGCCGCCAACACCGGCATCCTGCTCGCGCCCCTGGACTTCGAACCGTTCGAGGTGGCCGGCGCGGGCCGGCACCGCGTCACGGTCGAACCGGAGGGCCGGGACGCGGGACGGCTCCAGCTGCGGTGGCGTCCCGGCGGCGTCGTGGGCCGCCTGCTGGGCCCGGTGGTGCAGCGGGGACCGGTGCGCCGGGCGGCCAAGGCGCTGATCGGCACCCGGCCGACCTAGCGCGGCGCCGGGAAGAGGGCCGCCCCCGCCCCGCCCAGGGACGGGGCCGGACGGCGGTCCTCCAGCGGGACGACGGGCGGCAGGGCCGCCGGGTCCTCGCCCAGGAACAGGTGGCGCACCACCCGCTCGGCCGCGTGCCCGTCGTCGTACGGGCAGAAGCGCGCCCGGAACGCGGCCCGCAGCTGCGCCGAGCGCGAGCCGCGCCAGTGGCCGGTGGCGAAGATGTCGACCAGCTCGTCCTCGGTGCGGGCGACCGCGCCGGGCGGAAAGGCCCGCACGTCGAAGTAGGTGCCACGGGCCGCTTCGTACGCCCCCCAGTCCTCGGTGTGCACCACGATCGGCCGGTCGAGGCCCGCGTAGTCGAACATCAGTGACGAGTAGTCGGTGATCAGCGCGTCGGACGCCAGGCACAGCTCCTCGATCGAGGGGTGCCCGGACACGTCGATGATCCGCGCGTTGCCGTCCGTGGCGACCGGCGAGCCGTGCGTGGGGTGGGGGCGGGCGAGGACGACGTAACGGGGGCCGAGCGCCAGCAGCAGCCGCTCCAGGTCGAGCAGGCGCGGCTGGGGGTGGACGTAGTCGCGGTGCGTGGGCGCGTACAGGATCGCCGTGTGGCCCTCCGGGATGCGCAGCGACTCGCGCAGCAGGGCCACGTCGGAGGCGGTCGCCCGCTGGAAGACGTCGTTGCGCGGCGAGCCGAACTCCAGGGTGCGGTAGGCCGCCGGGTACACCCGCTCCCACACCAGGCTGGAGTGCCGGTTGGCCGACACCAGGGCGTCCCACTTGTCGATGTTGTGCAGCAGCCGCGCGAAGTCCATGCCCCGCCCGGCGGCCGGCCGGTACTGGAGGTCCAGCCCCATGTGCTTGAGCGGTGTGCCGTGCTGCGTCTGGATCAGCAGCTGGCCGCGCCGCTTGACCAGCCGCCGGTCGAAGTTGGCGTTGTTGACCAGGTACTTGGAGCGGGCCAGCGCTGTCCAGTAGGCGGCCGTTCCCGGGCTCAGCCTGCGGGTGCCGGTCGGCACGGTGTGCGCGTGCTCCGGCGCGCACACCCAGGCGGTGCGCACGTGCGGGGCCAGCTCCCGCACCCGCTCCTCGATGGCCGCCGGGCCGCACGCGTACCCCCGGTTCCAGTACGCGGCGAACACCGCCCGGTCCGCGCGCACCGGCAGGCACAGCTGGACGCGGTAGTGGAGCTGGAGGCAGGCGCCCCGCACGGCGCGGACCGCCACCGAGGCGTACCGCCCGGCCCGCTTCGCGAGCACCCGGGCGGTCATGATCGCGCGGTAGGCGCGGTGGCAGCCGAGCCGGACCAGGGCGTGCCGCAGCCGGGTGGTGAACTTGGGCGTGGCGCCGGGGGTGCGGAAGCGGCGGTAGTGGCGGCGGGCGCGCCGGAAGAAGTCGGCGCGGGTGCCGCGCGGGAGGCGGCCGGGCGCGGAGAACACCGACGTGAAGTGGTCGGCCATGCGCCGGAACAGCACCGGCCGCCAGCGCGCCAGCTCGGGCCGCGCGTCGATGAACGCGAAGACCCGCTCGTACTGCTCGAACAGGTCGAAGTGGCGGGGGCTGGTGGTGCGCAGGATGGAGCCGGTGCGCCGCTGCCGGTAGTGGACGCACACCCGGTCCAGGGTGGCGATCGACCCGGCGGCCATCAGCGCCGGGTAGGTCCACGGGGTGTCCTCGTAGAAGCCGGGCGGGAAGGTGAAGCCCTCGCGCTCCAGGAACTCACGCTTGTACGCCTTGTTCCACACCACCATCAGGACCTTCAGCAGCCCCGGCCGCTCGGTCAGCGGGAAGGGCGCCGGGCCCGCCTGGCCGAGGTGGCTGCGGAACTCGTGGCGCACCGCCTCGCCGGACCAGTAGACGCGGGCGTAGTCGTACACCAGGAGGTCGGGCGAACCGGTCTCTTTGAGGCGGTCGGCGACGGCCTGGAGGGCTCCCGGTACGAAGGTGTCGTCACCGTCCAGGAAGACGACGTAGTCGCCGCTCGCGCGGGCGAGACCCGCGTTGCGGGCGGGCCCCAGCCCGGCGTTCTCGGGCAGGTGGACCGCGATCACCCGGCGGTCGCGGGCGGCGAACTCGTCGATCACCGTCCCGCAGCCGTCGGGCGAGCAGTCGTCCACGGCGATCAGCTCCAGGTCCTCGAAGGACTGGGAGAGCACCGACTCCAGGCACTCGTGCAGATACGCCTGGACCTTGTACGCGGGGACGATGACGCTGAACCGGGGCATGGCCCGGGAACGTCGGATGAACCGACCGGGTTACGCCCGCCGTGGCATACGGGGGACGCTCGCGGACCCTACTTGACCGCACCCGCCATCACACCGGAGACAAACTGCCGCTGGAAGGCGAAGAAGACGGCGAGCGGTATCACCATGGAGACGAACGCGCCCGGCGCCAGGATGTCGATGTTGTTGCCGAACTGCCGTACCTGCTGCTGGAGCGCGACGGTGATCGGCGGGGACTCGGAGTCGGCGAAGATCAGCGCGACGAGCATGTCGTTCCACACCCACAGGAACTGGAAGATGCCGAGCGAGGCGATCGCGGGCCCGCCCAGCGGCATGACCACCCGGGTGAACAGCCGGATCTCGCCCGCCCCGTCGAGCCGGGCCGCCTCCAGCAGCTCCCGCGGGATCTCCGCGAAGAAGTTCCGCAGCAGGAAGATCGCGAACGGCAGGCCGAACGCGACGTGGAACAGCACGACCCCGAGCGTCGTCTCGAAGATCCCCACCGCGCCGAACAGCTTCGACACCGGAACCAGCGCCACCTGCACCGGCACCACCAGCAGCCCCACCACCAGCAGGAACCACCAGTCCCGGCCGGGGAACTCCATCCACGCGAACGCGTACCCGGCGAGCGAACCGATGACGACGACCAGGACGGTCGCGGGCACGGTGATCAGCACGGTGGACAGCAGCGAACCGGTGAGGGTCTCGTTGTCGAGGATGGCCGCGTAGTTGGCGGTGGTCAGCTCGGCGGGGGCGGTGAGCACCGTCCACCAGCCGCTGTCGCTGATGTCGGCGGGGTCGCGCAGCGAGGACAGCAGCAGGCCGACCGTCGGCATCAGCCAGAACAGCGCGACCAGGACGAGGAAGACCCGCATCACCCCGCCTCCGGCCCGGGCCGCCACCCGCGCGGCGAAGCCCTGCCGGGCCCTCACGGTCGTCGTCCCTGGGCCGGTCGGTGCGTGCGGGAGCCGTCCGCTCATCGCCGGCCCTCCTTCCGGATGCGGCGGATGTTGAAGAACATCACCGGGATCACCAGCAACAGCAGCAGCACCGAGATCGCGCTCCCCACCCCGAGGTGCGCGTCCGTGCCGAACGACGAGCGGTAGAGCTGGAGCGCCAGCACGTTCGCGTCGTCCTGGACCGACCCCGGCGCGATGATGAACACCAGGTCGAAGATCTTCAGCACGTTGATCATCAGGGTGACCAGGACGACCGCCAGGACCGGCGCCAGCAGCGGGACCGTCACCCGGCGGAACACCTGCCACTCGTTGGCGCCGTCCACCCGGGCCGCCTCCAGCAGTTCACGCGGCAGGCTCGCCAGACCGGCCGCGATCAGCACCATCGCGAAGCCCGCCCACATCCAGACGTAGCTGCCGATGATCGCCGGCGTGACGAGCGACGGGCCGAGCCAGTCCACCCCGTTGTACTGCTCCCGGAAATTGCTCTCCGGCAGCCGCAGCAGCGCACCGTCCGCCTCCCGGGGCAGGGTGAACGTGCCGTCGGCGCCCGCCGTCGCCGTGGCGACGACCCGGCCGTCCCGCACCGCTTCCACCTTCAGGCCCTTCAGGCCCAGCTCCTCGGCGTCGATGGTGTTGGGCCTGCCGCCGCCGCCCCGGGTGAAGTCCAGCCACGCCGTGCCCGCCACCCCGTCACCGCCCGGCGCCGGGGGCTTCGCCGGCCTCGCGTCCTCCGGCATGTCGGGCGCGGCCACCCCGATCAGCGGCAGCTGTACGGGCGTTCCCGCCCTGACCGGCTCCTTGGTGACGAACGCCCCGCCGCCGGCCGCCTCCAGCGGGTGCACGGGCAGCGGCCGCGCCTTCGGATAGCCCGCCGACTCGGCGAACGTGTCGTGCACGCCCACCCAGACCGCGTTGGCGACTCCCCGGTCCGGGTCCTGCTCGTACACCAGCCGGAAGATGATCCCCGCGGCCAGCATCGAGATCGCCATCGGCATGAAGACGAGCAGCTTGAACGCCGTGCCCCACCGCACGCGTTCCGTGAGGACCGCGAAGATCAGCCCGAGGGCGGTGGCGACGGTCGGCGCGACCACGACCCACACCGCGTTGTTCTTGACCGCCGTGAGGATCGTGTCGTCGGTGAAGATCTCGACGTAGTTGTCCAGGCCGGCGAAACCGCTGCCCGCCTGGTCGAAGAACGACCGGTAGACCGAGTACCCGATGGGGTAGACCACGAGCGCGCCCAGCAGCACCAGCGCGGGCAGCAGGAAACCCGCCGCCACGAGCCTGCGGGTGCCGGTCACGCTCTTGCGCGAAGCCGGGGGCGCCGGCGGCACGGCCGCCGCGCCCCCCGTTGCCGGCGCCGTCATGGCGTCAGCTCTGGCCCTTGTAGGCCTTGGCCGCGTCGGCCTCCAGCCTCGCCTGCGTACCCGCGACGTCCTTCGGGTTCTTCAGGAAGTCCTGGAGCGCCTTCCACTCGCCCTTGCCGGGCGTCCCGCCGAACGACTGCGGCATCTGGTCCGACATGTCGAAGCGGAAGTCGTCGCCCGCCGCGATGAGCGCCCTGCCGATCTCGCGCTGCACGTCGTTCGGGTACGCCGCCGCGTCCAGCGACTTGTTGGGCGAGATGAACCCGCCCTCGCCCGCCCAGATCCGGGCCGCGTCCGGCGAGGCGAGGAACGTCAGCAGCGCCTGGGTGGCGGGCTTGTCGGTCAGCGCGACCGCCACGTCCCCGCCGGTCACCACCGGCGCCTCGGCACCCACCGCGGGGAACGGGAACGCCTTCGCGTCCGTACCGATCTTCGCCTCGGTCTGGGCGATGTTGATGGACACGAAGTCGCCCTCGAAGACCATCGCGGCCTTGGGGGTGTCACCGCCGGTGAAGGTCTGCGTCACCGACGCCGGGAACTCCGTCTGGAGGGCGCCCGCCGCGCCGCCCGCGATCAGGTTCGGCCTGCCGAACACCTCCCCGAGGGTCGTCAGCGCCTGCTTCACGGACGGGTCGGTCCACGGGATCTCGTGCTTCGCCAGCCGGTCGTACTTCTCCGGCCCGGCCTGCGAGAGGTAGATGTTCTCGAACCAGTCCGTCAGCGTCCAGCCGTCCGCGCCGCCGATCGAGAAGGGCGTCACCCCGGAGGCCGAGACCGTGTCGGCCGTGGTGAGCAGCTCCTTCCAGGTCTTCGGCTCGGACACCCCCGCGTTCTCGAACGCCGCCGTGTTGTACCAGATCAGCGACTTGTTGGCGGCCTTGAAGTACACGCCGTACTGGGTGCCGTCCACCGCCCCGAGGTCCTGCCAGCCCTTGGAGTAGTTCTTGGCCAGCTGCTCCTTGGCCGCCGCCCCGGCCGGCTTGGCCCACTTGCGCTCCACCGCCTGCTGGAGCGCGCCGACCTGCTGGAGCATGGCCACGTCCGGCGGCGCACCGCCCGCGATCTTCGTACCGATGTAGTTGAGCATCGCGTCCTGCGTCGGGACGTACGCCACCTCCGCCCCGGTGCGCTTCTCGAACTCGTCGAGGACCTTGCTGAACGCCTGCTGCTCCGGCCCCGTCCACACGGCCACGACCTGGACCTTCTGGCCGTCCAGCTTCGGCAGTTCGACGCTCGCCGCCCCGGTGCCCGGGTCCTTGCCCGGCCCGGAGCCGCCGTCCTTGCCGCCGTCGTCCCCGTCGCCGCACCCGGCGAGGGCGAGCGCGCCCACCGCCGCCATCACCACCGCGGCCCTGCGTGCTCTGCGTGTCCGAAGAGTTGTGCGCATCACTGCCCCGTCTCTTCCGTGCGCGTACGCGTCCCGTCCGTCAGGTCTACGCCCGGCCCACGGGTGCCGCAATACCGCCCTCGGTGTCCGGCGGGGGATCGTGATGGTGTCGTGACGTGGCGTCAATCCCTCCTCAGGCCTGCCGAGTTGGTACGAGCCGGGGCAGCGGGGCCGCCTCCACGGAACGGGCCGCCCGCTCCAGCGCACTCGCCAGCAGCGCCAGGTCCGTCGGGCCGTTGCCCAGCTCCCGCACCGGCCGCCGGGCCGGCGGGTCGCCCATGCGCTCCCACTCCAGCGGCACCACCGTGGGCCGCTGCGTCGCCGTACGCGGGATGCGGCCGGTGACCCGGCCGCCCTGGAACGGGGTCACCCGGCCGTCCGGGTGCCCCAGCCGGCCGCGCCCCGGCGCCGGGACCTCCGGCCCGGGCGCCGCGGGCGGGGCGTCCAGCACCACCCGAAGCCGCGCCCGGTGCGCCAGCTCCGTGTCGGCCGTGCGCTCCGGCCGGGCGGACGCCGCCACCAGGTGCACGCCCAGCCGGTGACCGTCCCGGGCCACGGCCTCCAGCGCCCGCACGACCGACCCGGCCGCGGGGCGCCCCGGACTGCCGAGCGCGGGCGCGATCAGCGCGTCGTAGTCGTCGACCAGGACGACCAGCCGGGGCAGGGGAGGCGGGACCTCGTCGATGGGGCGGGCGGGCACGGAGGGCGGGGTGCCGTCCGCGGGCCGGGCCTGGCCCGGGTGGTCCGCCGGGCGGCTCTGCTCCAGGGGTCGGCGCGGGCCGACCATGCGGTCCGCGACCTCCCGCCGGGTGTGCCACTCGGTGAACTCCAGGCCGCCCAGCACCTCGGCACGGCGCTTCAGCTCCGACGCGAGCGCCTGGGCGAACTCCCGCATCCGCACCGGGTCGCTGGCCACCAGGTGCTCGGTGGTGTGCGGCAACTCCGTGCAGGGCGCGAGCCCGTCGCCGCGCTCACCCCCGGCGCCGTCGACCAGCAGCAGGCCCAGCCGGTCGGGGCGCGACGCGGCGGCCAGGGACGCGGCAACGGTACGCAGCAGCTCGGTGCGGCCGCTGCCGGCGGGGCCCTCGACCAGCAGGTGGGGGCCCTCCGTGGTCAGGTCCACCACCAGGGGCCCGCGCGGGCCGGCGCCCAGCACCGCGGTGCCGTCCGGGGCCGAGGCCCACCGGGCCATCAGGGACGCGGGCGTCGCCCGGGCAAGGCCCAGCTCGTCCAGCAGCCGGGAGGACGGGGGCAGCGGTACGGAGGCGGACCGGGCGCGCGGGCCGGTGCCCGGGGGCCAGGCGCCGGCGGTGGCCGTGCCGGGCTCGTCCCGCTCGGCCCGCAGCGGGGCGAGCGCCCGCGCGAACCGCTCGGCCCAGGCGGCGGACACCGCGTCCACCGTGCCGACCGTGCCGTGCCCGGCGGGCTGCCCGCCGGCCGTCCGCATCAGGCGCAGCGCGGTCGCCACGTCACCGGACAGCAGCGCGGCGGCACCGCACTCCCGGAACGCCAGCGACGCGGCGCACGCCGTCTCGTACGTGTCGATGACGGGGGAGAGCGGTGAGGCCGCCGGGGTCTCGGCCAGGCAGACGAGGTGGATGCCCGCCGCCGCGCCCGCACCCGCGAGCCGCGCGGTCGTCTCGCGCAGCGCTGCCGAGCCGGGGTCGCCGTCGACGATCACGACCGTGTACGTCCCGTACTCCGCGGCGTGCCGCCCGGCGGCGTCCTCGACGGCCCTGCGGTCGGCGCTCGCCCAGCCCGGCCCGAGCGGCCCGTCGTCCAGCCGGCGGGTCAGCTCGGCGGTCCGGGCGGTGGCCTGCTCCCGGTCGTACGCGAGCAGCAGCCGGCAGTCCTGCCCGTGGGCCGGGCGCACGTGCGGCAGCCAGCCGAGCCAGCTCCACTCGCGCTTCCGGCCCGCGCCGCTGATCAGCACGATCTCCAGGTCCGAAGGCGCGTGCAGCGCGGCGAGCTGCGCCACGACGGAACGGGTCAGCCCGAGCAGCCGCGCCCGCGGCCCGGCGAGCCCGAGCGACCCGGCCTCACGGAGCCCCACCGTGACGGGCACGGCGGCGAGGTCGGCCCGGTCGGCGGTGCCGAGGCGCACGGCCAGGGCCTCCGGGTGTCCGGGGCCCCGCTCCCACAGGCGCGGTCCCGGGCCGAGCGCGGTGAGCAGCACGGCGGCCGGGTCGGGCCACGTCTCAGGGGCGGCGCCGCCCGCGAGGGCCGCGGGAAGGGGCCCCTCCGGTACGCCGGCCGCCCCCTCGCCCCGCCCGCCCGCGAGCCGCCGCGCCCACGCGCCTATGCCCCGCTTGCGGCCGGACGCGGAGGAGGTGGGGGAGGCGGAGGAGGCCGGGCCCACGGGCGTCTGTGTGGGGCGGTCGGCGGCCCTACCGGGGGCCACCCCCACGGTCACCCCTGAGGGCGGCCCCGGCGGCGAGCCGCTCACGGTCCGCCCCACGGGGGTCCCGCGCGCCGGAGTCGCCTGCCGCGAACCGCCTGCCGGGGCGGTGCCGGGGGTGGGGCTTGTGTCGAAGGGGTCGCCGGGGTGAGCGGCGCCGTGGCCGGTACCCGGCGCCTGGGGGCCTGTGACGCGGGCGGTGCCCTCCGGGCCGGCCCCGCCCGGCCCGGTGCCGGGAACCCCGCCGGGGGCGGACGGGCCGGGGGAGCCGGGTGTCGTCGTCGTGGTGCCGGACGGTGCGGCGGCTCCCCGAGCCGGGCCGCCGGTCGCCTGGCGGGGCAGCCGGGGGTCGCCGGGTCCGGCCGCCGGGCCGTCCTGCGCCGGGGGCGCCCCGCCCGTACGGGTGACCCGGAGGTGGCCCTCGCCGTCGGGGGCGGTCGGCAGAGGCGCGCCGTCCGAGGGAGGCGGGCCCGCGGTCAGCCGCAGGGACGACTCGCCCAGCCGCAGCAGCGCGCCCGGGGTGAGGCGGACGGGGCGGGTGCCGACCTCGGAGCCGTCCAGGGTGGTGCCGTTGGTCGAGCCCAGGTCGGCGACCGTGACCCGGCCGCCGTCCGAGACGGTCACCGCGCAGTGCAGGCGGGACACGTCCGGGTCGTCGAGCGGGACGTCGGCGTCGGCGGAGCGCCCGATGCGGATCTGGCCCGCGTGCAGCAGGTGGACCCCTCCCGCGTCCGGCCCGGCCACCACGTGCAGCCGCGCCGCCCCGGCGTCCAGGGGCGCGTGGTCCTCGCCGGGGACCTGGAGCGACAGGACCGCCCCGTCCACCAGCGGCGGCTCGCCGAGGACACGGCGCTGGGCGTCCAGCCGCTCGCCGCCCGCGTGAAGCACGACGGTGCCCGAGTGGTCGGCGCCCGACACGGCGGCCGCCAGCCCGGAGGCGACGGCGGCCAGCGCGGTCCCCGCCGGGGCGGTGACGAGCACGTCACAGGCACGCCCGGCGGCCTGGCCACCGGTCGGCGCCGCGAGGACGGTCAGCCGGATCTGCATCGCCGTCAGCGGTCCCTTCTGCGCGGCGCGCCCGGCAGGGGAGGGAATGGCCCGACTCGATCTCCCCCCACCCGCGACGGACGCGTCGTCCGGTCAGGTCGGCACGGACCACGGGGCTCCCGACCCCGCGATGCGCCGTGCTGGAGGCATCCTCCCACCTGGGACCGACAACAGGTCCCCGGACCACCAAAAAATGATCTTGAGTGGTCGAACGTGATCACGAAAACGCCTGCTTGCGCCCGCCTTGGGATCATGTGCGGCGGCGCGAGTCGTGTCACTCTGGCAACCGTGTCCCCTTCGCGCGCGTCTTAGCGGGGCGAAGGGAGCGGAAGACGACCCGCCGGTGCGGCACCGTCCGGCACTACAGTGGGTCGGACACCCGGGCGGACCGCGGAGGCGGGCCCGGGCAGGCAAGGACCACGATCGCAGGGAGCGCATGACGTGCGGCCGGTAGGCAGCAAGTACCTGCTCGAGGAGCCGCTCGGACGCGGCGCCACGGGCACCGTCTGGCGAGCCCGCCAGCGGGAGACCGCGGGCGCCGAGGCGGCCGTGCCGGGGCAGCCCGGCGAGACCGTCGCGATCAAGGTCCTCAAGGAGGAGCTCGCGAACGACGCGGACGTGGTGATGCGGTTCCTGAGGGAACGCTCCGTCCTCCTCCGCCTCACCCACCCGAACATCGTGCGCACGCGCGACCTCGTCGTCGAGGGTGACCTGCTCGCCCTCGTCATGGACCTGGTCGACGGCCCGGACCTGCACCGCTACCTCCGGGAGAACGGCCCCCTCAGCCCGGTCGCCGCCTCCCTCCTGACCGCCCAGATCGCCGACGCGCTCGCCGCCAGTCACGCCGACGGCGTCGTCCACCGCGACCTGAAGCCCGCCAACGTGCTGCTCGCCGAGCGCGACGGCCAGATGCACCCGATGCTCACCGACTTCGGCATCGCGCGCCTCGCGGACAGCCCCGGCCTCACCCGTACGCACGAATTCGTCGGCACCCCCGCCTATGTGGCGCCCGAGTCCGCCGAGGGCCGCCCGCAGACCTCCGCCGTGGACGTCTACGGCGCGGGCATCCTGCTGTACGAGCTGGTCACCGGCCGCCCGCCGTTCGCCGGCGGCACCGCGCTCGAGGTGCTGCACCGCCACCTCAGCGAGGAGCCGCGCCGCCCCTCGACGGTCCCCGGCCCGCTGTGGACGGTCATCGAGCGCTGCCTCAGCAAGGACCCCGACCGCCGGCCCAGCGCCGAGAACCTCGCCCGCGGCCTGCGCACCGTCGCGTCGGGCATCGGCGTGCACGCCACGCCCGCCCAGATCGAGGCGGCCGAGGGCGTGGGCGCCCTGCTGGCGCCCGACCCCGCGCCGGCGCCCGTCCCCGAGGCGCCGGGCGCGGCCGACCCGACCCAGGTGCTGCCCAGCGGCGCCGCGCAGTACGACCCGTCCGCCGCCACCAGCGTGATGCCCACCAGCGGCCCGGGCGGAGGCCCCGCGGGCGCCGCCGACCCGACCGCGGTCATGCCGCCCGTACCGCCGCGTCCGGACGGGCAGCCGCAGCCGGAGGAGCCGCACCCGTGGCAGAGCCAGCTGCGCGCCGCCCGGGACCGCAACGAGCAGACACAGGTCCAGTACCTCGACCCGAGCCAGGACCCCTTGCGCCGCCGCCCGCAGCGCCAGGCGCCCCAGCAGCCGCCCCGGCACCAGCAGCAGCCCTACCCCCCGCAGGCCCAGCAGCCGCGGCAGCAGCGGCCGCCGCAGCGTCAGCAGTACGCGCCGCCGCCTCCGCAGGCGCAGTACCCGCCGCAGCACCACCAGCCCTACCCGCCGCAGCACCAGCAGCCGCAGCAGCAGCCGCAGCAGCGTCAGCAGCCGCAGGCGCCCCAGCCGCCGGCCCCGCGGCCGCCGCGCGAGCCGCGCCAGCCCCGGCAGCGCAGCGCCAACCCGATGCGCATCCCGGGCCTGGGCTGCCTCAAGGGCTGCCTGTTCACGATCGTGCTGTTCGTCGTCGCGGGCTGGCTCATCTGGGAGCTGACCCCGCTCCAGAGCTGGGTCGCCGAGGGCAAGAGCTACTGGCAGGCCATCAGCGACGGCGTGTCGACGGTGTCCGACTGGATCTCGAACCTCGGCAGCAGCTCCGGCGGCTCCGGCAACACCCCCGCCGGGCAGTAACTCTGCCGATTTGTCGACTTCCGGAGGGTGATTTCCCTCCGGAGGTGAATACCGGCGCCTGAGCCCGCGTAACTTTGTCGGGAACGCCAGCCGCTGAGGGAGCAGTCTTGGCACGGAAAATCGGCAGCCGGTACACGGCCCACCAGATCCTGGGGCGGGGCAGTGCGGGAACGGTGTGGCTCGGTGACGGCCCGGAGGGCCCGGTCGCCATCAAGCTGTTGCGCGAGGACCTGGCGTCCGACCAGGAACTCGTCGGACGCTTCGTCCAGGAGCGCACCGCCCTGCTCGGGCTGGACCACGCGCGCGTGGTGTCCGTCCGCGACCTGGTCGTCGACGGCAACGACCTCGCCCTGGTCATGGACCTGGTGCGCGGCACCGACCTGCGCACCAGGCTGGACCGGGAACGCCGGCTCGCCCCCGCGGCGGCCGTCTCGATCGTCGCCGACGTCGCCGACGCCCTGGCCGCCGCGCACGCCGCCGGAGTCGTCCACCGGGACGTCAAGCCGGAGAACATCCTGCTCGACATGGAGGGCCCGCTCGGCCCCGGCGGCGCCCACCCCGCCCTCCTGACCGACTTCGGCGTCGCCAAGCTGATCGACACCCCCGGCCGCACCAAGTCCACCCGCGTCATCGGCACGCCCGACTACGTGGCCCCGGAGATCGTCGAGGGGCTCCCGCCCCGCGCGGCCGTCGACATCTACGCGCTGGCCACGGTGCTGTACGAGCTGCTGGCGGGCTTCACGCCGTTCGGCGGCGGCCACCCGGGCGCCGTCCTGCGCCGGCACGTCACCGAGACGGTCGTTCCGCTGCCCGGCATCCCGGACGAGCTGTGGCAGCTGATCGTGCAGTGCCTCGCCAAGGCCCCGGCGTCCCGCCTGCGCGCCTCCGAGCTGGCCGCCCGCCTGCACGACCTGCTGCCGCTCGTCGCCGGCATGCCGCCGCTCGACGTCGACGAGCCGGACGCCGAGTCCGCCCCGGAGCCGTACGAGGAGGACCCGTACCCCACGGCCCCGAGCGCCCCGCGCCGGGCCGCCGTGCCGCTCGTCCCGGGCTCGTCCACCGACTCCAACCGGGACACCCACACCTCGATGCGCGTCCCGGCGCCCGACGAGCTCTCCGGCGGCCCCCACGGCACCG
Organism: Streptomyces ficellus; assembly: GCF_009739905.1. Classification (NCBI taxonomy): domain Bacteria; kingdom Bacillati; phylum Actinomycetota; class Actinomycetes; order Kitasatosporales; family Streptomycetaceae; genus Streptomyces; species Streptomyces ficellus. The sequence goes on from NZ_CP034279.1 coordinate 4,552,077, forward strand.
CCCGGGCCCCCCGCCCCGCCGGCGGGCGCCGCCCCGGTTCCGCCCGCCACAAGTCCGGAGCGGTCCGCAAGCGCCGCATCACCCTCGGTATCGCGGCCCTCGCCCTGGTGACCGCCGCCGGCGTCGGCGGCTACATGGCGACCAGCGAGGACGACCCCGGCGCCCCGCCCCAGGACTCCAAGCAGTCGGCCCCCTCCCAGCCGTAGGTGCGGCCCCGGGCCCCTCCTGGGGGGCCGGGCTGTCGCACACAGCCGTTACGCTGGTGTCGTGGCAGTCGTCGATGTATCCGAAGAGCTGAAGTCCCTCTCCACGACCATGGGGTCGATCGAGGCCGTCCTCGACCTCGACAGGTTGAGGGCAGACATCGCCGTGCTCGAGGAGCAGGCCGCGGCCCCGTCCCTGTGGGACGACCCGGAGGCGGCGCAGAAGATCACGAGCAAGCTTTCGCACCTCCAGGCGGAGGTCCGGAAGACCGAGGCGCTCCGCGGTCGCATCGACGACCTCGCCGTCCTCTTCGAGCTCGCCGAGGAGATGGACGACTCGGACACCCGCGCCGAGGCCGAGGCGGAGCTCGTCTCCGTCCGCAAGGCGCTGGACGAGATGGAGGTCCGCACCCTCCTCTCCGGCGAGTACGACGAGCGCGAGGCGCTGGTCAACATCCGCGCGGAGGCCGGTGGCGTCGACGCCTCCGACTTCGCCGAGCGCCTCCAGCGCATGTACCTGCGCTGGGCCGAGCGCCACGGGTACTCGACGGAGGTCTACGAGACGTCGTACGCGGAGGAGGCCGGCATCAAGTCGACCACCTTCGTCGTCAAGGCCCCGTACGCCTACGGCACGCTCTCCGTCGAGCAGGGCACGCACCGGCTGGTGCGCATCTCCCCGTTCGACAACCAGGGCCGCCGCCAGACGTCCTTCGCCGGCGTCGAGGTGCTGCCCGTCGTCGAGCAGTCCGACCACGTCGAGATCGACGAGTCGGAGCTGCGCGTGGACGTCTACCGCGCCTCCGGCCCCGGCGGCCAGGGTGTCAACACCACCGACTCGGCCGTGCGCATCACGCACGTGCCCACCGGCATCGTCGTCTCCTGCCAGAACGAGCGCTCCCAGATCCAGAACAAGGCGAGCGCGATGAACGTCCTCCAGGCGAAGCTGCTGGAGCGCCGCCGCCAGGAGGAGCAGGCCAAGATGGACGCCCTCAAGGGCGACGGCGGCAACTCCTGGGGCAACCAGATGCGTTCCTACGTCCTGCACCCCTACCAGATGGTCAAGGACCTCCGTACGGAGTTCGAGGTCGGCAATCCGCAGTCCGTGCTCGACGGCGAGATCGACGGCTTCCTGGAGGCGGGCATCCGCTGGCGGAAGCAGCAGGAGAAGTAGCGGGCGAAGCACTCCTCGCGGCACCCCGGAACACGCGGGTAACGGCGCCGGACAGCCCCTGAAGCGGGCGGTCCGGCGCCGTTCGCTTCACGGGTGGTCAATTCGCTGGCGCAAGCGACTGGTTGGCCTTCGGCTCGCTTTGTCGACAAGGAAACTGGCCTTTCCTGAACCAGTGTTCGCCTTTTACGTCACAGTTGCATCGTTGCTTCCCCGGCAAGCCCGATCATTTCGGGCATCGCACGCGCAACCGCCTTGACGCTTGTACGAAAACTGGGAAAGCTGACGCGCGGCATGCGCATGACTGGGGCGCGTGTGATCGGGGGCACGTGAGCACGTCCCCAGCGTCCGCTGCCCCGAGCGCTGCTCCACTGACGAAACAGCTACTGGGGGTAGCAGGCAGATGACCAAGAAGACGCGGGTCCGCGTAGCGCGGATCGCAGCCGGTGCGGTGATCGCAGCCGGAGCGTCCCTGACGGCGGCGGGCGCCGCCTCGGCGGTCGGCATAGACGTCAACGTCGCCGGCATCGGCGTGCAGGCCGATGTGAACGAGGGCGGCATCGAGGCCGGCCTCGGTATCGGCGGCGACGGCGACCCGGGTGGTGTCGACAGCGGCGGTACCACTGGTGAGCCGGGCACCACGGGTGCCACCACGGGCGAGCCCGGTACGACCGGCGCCACCACGGGCGAGCCGGGCACGACCGGCGCCACCACGGGTGAGCCCGGTACCACGGGTGCCACCACGGGCGAGCCGGGCACCACCGGCGCCACCACGGGTGAGCCCGGTACGACCGGCGCCACCACCGGTGAGCCGGGCACCACGGGTGCCACCACGGGCGAGCCGGGCACGACCGGTGCCACCACGGGTGAGCCCGGTACCACGGGTGCCACCACGGGTGAGCCCGGTACGACCGGCGCCACCACCGGCGAGCCCGGCACCACCGGCGCCACCACCGGCGAGCCGGGCACCACGGGCGGCAGCAACGGCACCTCCGGCGGCGGCAACGGGTCCACCGGCGGCAACGGTGGCGCCACGGGCGGCAACGGCGGCTCCACCGCGACCGGTGGCAGCACCGGTGGCGACCAGGGCGGCTCCTCGGCGACCGGTGGCTCCACCACCGGTGGCGAGAACGCCGGCGGCTGCACCGTCGACCTCGACGGTGCCGAGTGCGCCGACAACACCGACACCGACTCCGCCGGCTCCAAGCCGGTCGAGCAGGGCAAGGCCAAGGAGGAACTCGCCGAGACCGGCGCCGCCGAGACCTCGTTCCTGCTCATCGGCGCCGCGACGATGATCGCCGGCGGCATCGGCTTCCGCATGCTGCCGCGCCTCGTCGGCGGTGGCCGTACGGTCGCCTAAGACGGCGTAGAACGACGGAAGGGCCCGGGCGGGCCGAGATCGGCCGCCCGGGCCCTTTCCGGCGTCACGGCGGGGGTCCGGGAGTCCGGGGCTCTACGCGGTCTGGTGCGCCAGCAGGGCCAGCGCCGCGACCAGGATCGCCAGGAGCGCCAGCAGGGCCACCGGGTTCAGCCCGTTGAAGGGGCCCTCCTGCTGGAGGCGCTCACGATTGGCCCGGCAGACGGGGCAGCGACCCTCGTTGACGGGCGCCGCGCAGTTGGCGCACACCAGTCGGTCATAGGTCATGCGCTCTCCTCCTCCCGCGCGGCGGAGCCGCAGACACGGACCGTGCACCGACGCGGAGTGTGCACACAGTTCTCTCCGCACAACGCTCAGGGAAACGCATCCGTTCCCCCTACCACTGTGCCAGCTTCGCGGAGTTTAGGCGCGGCCCGCCGGATTCCGCCCCCTGCCGGCCGCCACCCCACCCGGACAAAAGGCGCAAGGCCGGACGGCGACTGCACGCGGCATGCCCAGTCGCGTATGGTCACGCACACCTACTCCCTGCCGACCGTGGTGCACCCGTGATCCGATTCGACAACGTCTCCAAGACCTACCCGAAGCAGAACCGCCCCGCGCTGAGGGACGTCTCGCTCGAGATCGAGAAGGGCGAGTTCGTCTTCCTGGTCGGGTCCTCCGGCTCCGGAAAGTCCACCTTCCTGCGGCTGGTCCTGCGCGAGGAGCGCACCAGCCACGGCACGGTGCACGTCCTGGGCAAGGACCTCGCCCGGCTGTCCAACTGGAAGGTGCCGCACATGCGCCGCCAGCTCGGGACCGTCTTCCAGGACTTCCGCCTCCTGCCCAACAAGACCGTCGCGCAGAACGTGGCGTTCGCGCAGGAGGTCATCGGCAAGCCGCGCGGCGAGATCCGCAAGGCCGTGCCCCAGGTCCTCGACCTCGTCGGCCTCGGCGGCAAGGAGGACCGGATGCCCGGCGAGCTGTCCGGCGGTGAGCAGCAGCGCGTCGCCATCGCCCGCGCGTTCGTCAACCGCCCGATGCTGCTGATCGCCGACGAACCGACCGGCAACCTGGACCCGCAGACCTCCGTCGGCATCATGAAGCTCCTGGACCGGATCAACCGCACCGGCACCACCGTCATCATGGCGACGCACGACCAGAACATCGTCGACCAGATGCGCAAGCGGGTCATCGAGCTGGAGAAGGGCCGTCTCGTACGCGACCAGGCGCGCGGCGTCTACGGCTACCAGCACTGAGCAGCAGCACCAGCAGCACCCCGCAGCAGCAAGGAAAGGCTGAACGCACGCGATGCGCGCCCAGTTCGTACTGTCGGAGATCGGTGTCGGCCTCCGTCGCAACCTCACGATGACCTTCGCCGTCATCGTCTCCGTGGCCCTGTCCCTCGCCCTCTTCGGCGGCGCGCTGCTCATGCGCGAGCAGGTCAGCGTGATGAAGGACTTCTGGTACGACAAGGTCAACGTCACGATCTACCTCTGCAACAAGAACGACGCCGCCGCGGGCGGAACGTGCGACAAGGGCGCGGTCACCGCCCAGCAGAAGAAGGAGATCGAGGCCGACCTCGCCAAGCTGGACACCATCGTCGAGAAGGTCCACCACGAGACGGCGGACGAGGCGTACAAGCACTACAAGGAGCAGTACGGCGACACCGCCATCGCCAGCATCATCACGCCGGACCAGATGCAGGAGTCGTACCGGGTCAAGCTGAAGGACCCGGAGAAGTACAAGGTCGTGGCGACCGCGTTCGCCGGGCGGGCCGGTGTGCACTCCGTGCAGGACCAGCGGCAGACGCTGGAGAACCTCTTCCAGATGATGCGCGGCATGAACGTGGCGGCACTGTGCGTCATGGCCCTGATGCTCGTCATCGCGCTGATGCTGATCGTCAACACCGTGCGCGTGTCCGCGTTCAGCCGGCGCCGGGAGACCGGCATCATGCGGCTGGTCGGCGCGTCCAGCTTCTACATCCAGATGCCGTTCATCATGGAAGCCGCGGTCGCCGGCCTGCTGGGCGGCGTCGTGGCCTGCGGAATGCTGCTGGTCGGGCGGTACTTCATGATCGACGCCGGGCTGAACCTCGCCCAGAGCATGCCGTTGGTCAACTTCATCGGCTGGGACGCGGTGATCACGGTCCTGCCGCTCGTCGTGGTCATCGGCCTGCTGATGCCCTCCCTGGCGGCCGCCATCGCGCTGCGCAAGTACCTGAAGGTGTGACGATCGCCCTTGGCGCCGCGCCGCCAACAACCGTACGGCGCCATTTCCTTGTCCTAGAGTGGGCGCCATGCTGGGCCCCGAGTTCTGTACCCGGCCCCGCGGTGCTCGCAGCCGCGGGGCGGCCCTGACATTCGTCTTCGCCTCCGTCCTCGTGGCCGCCGCGGTGACCAACTGCCTTCCGCAGGACGAGCGGAAGCCGCCCGGGCCGGGCGGCTCCCCGGCCGCCGCGCACCAGGCAGGTGAGGGACGCGGCCGGGTCGACCAGCGGGAGCTGGCCCGCGCGGCGGCCGAGGCCGTGGCGGACGGCAAGTCCGGCACCAAGGCGGCCCGGGAGGTCGTCAGCCGCAGCGGCGACCGCTGGGGCGCCGTCTACGACCGGCGTGAGTACGAGGAGTTCGAGCAGGCCCTCGACGGGCGGTACACGGGCGTCGGCCTGTCCGCCCGCCGTGCCGCCGGCGGCCGGATCGAGGTGGCGCGCGTCCAGGACGGCGGCCCGGCGGACCGGGCGGGTCTCAGGGCCGGCGACCGGATCCGCACCGTCGACGGCCGCCCGGTGGACGGCCGTTCCGCCGCGGAGGTCGTCGCCCTGCTGCGGGGGGACGGCGCGCCGGCCGGCTCACCGGTCGCCGTCGGCGTGCAGCGCGGCACGCGCGCGTGGAACGAGACGCTGCGCCGGGCCAGGCTCGCCACGGAGGATGTGACCGTGCAGCGGCTGGCCGACGGTTCCTTGCGGATCACGGTCGCGGCGTTCACCAAGGGCACCGGGCAGCGGGTGCGGGACGCGGTCCGCGCCGCCCCCCGGGACGCGGGCGTCCTGCTCGACCTGCGGGGCAACAGCGGCGGCCTGGTCACCGAGGCCGTCACCGCGGCCTCCGCGTTCCTGGACGGCGGCCTCGTCGCCACCTACGACGTGCACGGCGAGGAACGGGCGCTGCACGCGCGGCCGGGCGGCGACACCGGCAGGCCGCTGGTGGCGCTGGTGGACGGCGGCACGATGAGCGCGGCCGAGCTGCTCGCCGGGGCCCTGAAGGACCGCGGCCGGGCGGTGACCGTCGGCAGCAGGACCTTCGGCAAGGGCTCCGTGCAGATGCCGAGCCGGCTGCCCGACGGATCGGTCGCCGAGCTGACCGTGGGCCACTACCGCACCCCCGCCGGGCACGGCGTCGACGGCCGGGGCATCACCCCCGACCTGGTGGCCGCCGACCGTGCCGAGGAGCGGGCCCGCACGGTATTGAGTGGCCTCGGGGGCGGTTCGTAGTGCGAAAATGGCGGCACTATGGCTAAGGAAAAGAACACCGGGCGCAAACTGATCGCGCAGAACAAGAAGGCGCGGCACGACTACACCATCATCGACACCTACGAGTGCGGGCTGGTGCTGACCGGTACCGAGGTGAAGTCGCTGCGCCAGGGGCGGGCCTCCCTGGTGGACGGGTTCGTCCAGATCGACGGCAACGAGGCCTGGCTCCACAACGTGCACGTGCCGGAGTACGCGCAGGGGACGTGGACCAACCACAGCGCCCGGCGCAAGCGGAAGCTGCTGATGCACCGGGTCGAGATCGACAAGCTGGAGTCGAAGTCCCAGGAGACGGGTCACACCATCGTGCCCCTGTCCCTGTACTTCAAGGACGGCCGGGCGAAGGTCGAGATCGCGCTGGCGAAGGGCAAGAAGGAGTACGACAAGCGGCAGACGCTGCGGGAGAAGCAGGACCGCCGTGAGGCGGAGCGGGTGATCTCGGCGGTCAAGCGCCGGGAACGGGCCTGACGGGACCGGGTCCGCCGCCGGGAATAGGCTGGCACCCTCGGGCGTTGGTCACGTACGATGGCACCTGCCCCTCACAGCGGGGGCACGCCCCCTCGGGGGCACGGTTTGAAAAATCAACATGGGGATGATCGGTTTCGACAGCGGATGTCGAAGCAGGGGAAGCGTGTCGAGGAAGCGGCAATGATCTCGTAAACCATATGTCGCAAAAAATAATCGCCAATACCAAGCGCGATTCCTTCGCCCTCGCTGCCTAAGTAGCGAGCTTGCGAAGTGTCAGCCCGGGGCTGTTCCCGACCCGGATCCTGGCATCAGCTAGGGAACTAAACCTCTAGGCCCGGTCACGGGGTGTAGAGGGAAATCAAACAGTGACTGAGCCCGTCGGAGACTTGTCCGCGTGATCTCCGGGGCCGAGAAAATCGCAGCGGACTGCACACGGAGAAGCCCTGATTCTGCACCGTTGGACGCGGGTTCGATTCCCGCCATCTCCACGAGCGGTACCTCCGGGGGCGTGCCCCCGGACCCGTCACCCCATGTAGCCCCTGACCTGCGTCGAAAGTCGCAGGTCAGGGGTTTTTTCATGCCTCTCTCCGGCCTCAGGAGGACTCGGAGATGGCCTGGCAGTCGGCCAGGGTGGTGTCGTCGTTCTCCATGCACTCGTCGTACGTCATGCCGGAGGTGTCGACCCCGCTGTCACTGCTGCCGTCACTGCTGTCGCTCTCGTCGGAGGAGTCGCCGGAGGAGTCGTCGGAGGGGCGGTTGCTGGGGTGGTTCACCCCGTAAGTGTCGTCCCACGCCTTCTTCGGCATGTCGTAGAGCTTGTGGCAGTCCAGGCCGTCGGTGTCCTCGCCCCACGTCTTGGGATCCGTGTGGGCGCTCGCGCAGGTGAGGAGCCGGCGCTGCTCCTCGTACTCGCCGACGGTGTCCGGGTGCTGGGCCCATATGAGGACGGTGAAGACCGCCGTGGTGACGAGCGAGGCCACCGCGAGGGCGCCGGCGGCCACCTTCAGGGCGGAAAGGCTCCGCTTCCTGCGGCCGGCGGGGTCCGGTGGGGCGGGTGGCATGGCCGGGGCGGGCGGAGGGACGGGTGCGGTGGTGTCGGACACGGTTCTCCTGTTCGGGCGGGCGTCGGGGCAGGCGATCGCCAGGCCGGAATCATCCCGCGTGCCCGGTCCCGCGCGGGGCCGTTCGGGGGAATTGCCCGACCACGCCCACGAGGGCCAGCAGCAGGGCGGCGGCCGCCGCGGCGACCGGCACGCCGTACCCCGCGACGGAGCCGATGTGCTCAGCCGCCCAGCCGCCGGTCGCCGAACCCGCCGCGATGCCGCCCAGCAGGGCGGTGACCGCGAGCGTCATGCCCTCGTTCAGTTGCCCCGGCGGGGTCAGGCGCTGGACCAGCGTCATCCCCGTCACCATCGTCGGCGCGGTCGCCATCCCGGCCAGCAGCAGGCCGCCCCCCAGCGCGAGGAGCGAACCGGTACCGCCCGCCGCGAGCAGCGGCAGCGACATCAGGGCGGCCATCGCGGCGAGGCAGCCCAGCAGCCGGCGCCCCACGTCCCGGGCCGGCCGCACCGAGCCGTACACCAGGCCCGCCGCGCACGACCCGGCCGCCTGGAGCGCCAGCAGCGCCCCGGCCGCGGGGCCGTCCACGTACGCGAGGGTGACGACCTCCATCGAGCCGAAGACCGCGCCGGTCGCCAGGAAGACCGCCAGCAGGGCGGGCACCCCGGCCGTGCGCAGCGGTGAGCGCGCCCGGCCGGTGCGCGGCGAGACGGGCGGCTCGGTGGCGCGCTGCGCGGCGAGGACGAGCACCCCGGCGAGCAGCAGGACCGCGCCGGCCAGGGTGCCGGCCTCCGGGAACAGGGCGGCGCACAGGAACGCGGCGAGCACCGGGCCGAGCATGAAGCACAGCTCGTCGACGGCCTGCTCGAAGGCGTTGGCGGTGTGGACGGCGGCTGGGTCGTGCCGGTACAGGTGCGCCCAGCGCGCGCGGGACATGCCGCCCGTGTTGGGGGTGGTCGCGGTCGCGGCGTACGCGGCGAACAGGGTCCACGCGGGCGCGTGGTGGTGGACGCACAGCAGCAGGGCGAGCGAGCCGAGGACGGCGATCACGGTGGCGGGCACGGCGACGCGCGCCTGCCCGTACCGGTCGACCAGCCGTGCCGTGAACGGTGCCACCAGCGCGGTGGCGGCGAGCCCGGTGGCCGTGACGGCCCCGGCGAGGGCGTAGGAACCGTACCCGCCGGCGATCATGACGACCGCGCTCACGCTGAACATGCCCATGGGGAGCCGGGCGATCAGGTTCCCGGCGGTGAAGGCGCGGGTGCCGGGCACCGTGAACAGGCGGCGGTAGGAGGCGAACGCCCGCGGGCCCCGGCCGGGTGGCCGGCGTCCGGGCGGCCTCGTGCGGCGTTCCGTGCCCCGGCCCGGCTCCCGGTAGGAGGGGGCCAGGACCAGGGCCTCGGGGGTCAGGGCGAGCAGCGGGGCGTTCTTCGTCTGCGGCATGCCCCCAGCCTGGTCGGGCGGTCCGCCGCCGGTCCAACACCTGTCGGGAGCCCATTGACGCACCCGCGTTGTAAATTCGGCGGGTGGTCCCCGACATAGAACCGCGGCTTCTCCGCGCCTTCGTGGCCGTCGCCGGCGAACTGCACTTCACCCGCGCGGCCGCCCGGCTGTACGTCGCCCAGCAGGCGCTCAGCCGGGACATCCGCCGCCTGGAGCGGGAGCTGGGCGCCGAGCTGTTCACCCGCACCACGCGGCAGGTGGCGCTGACGGCGGACGGGGAGCGGCTGCTGCCGTACGCGCACGGCGTGCTGGCGGCGTACGACGAGCTGGGCGCCGCCTTCGCCGACGGCGCGCGGCCGTTGCTGGTGGACCTCAACACCGACGGCATGATCAGCGGCCGGGTGCTGGCGCGGGCGCGCGAACTGGCTCCCGAGTGCGAGCTGATGGCCCGCTACGAGCGCGGGCTGACCGGCGCGGCCGCCGAGATCGCCGCCGGACGGCTCGACGTGTCCTTCGGGCGGTTCGCCGGGCTCGCGCCCGCCGAGCGCGCCCGGCTGTCTGCGCAGCCCGTGCGGTACGAGCCGATGGCGGTGCTCCTGCCGGACGACCACCCGCTGGCGGACCGGCCCGTGGTGGAGCTGGCCGCGCTCGCCGGGGAGTCCGTGTACGCGGGTGCGGGGAACCCGGCCACCCGGGAGTGGACCGACCTGGCCGAGCGGCTCTTCGCCGGGCGCGGCATCAGGATCGCCCCGCCGGCGCCGGTGGCGATCGGGGCGGAGGAGTTCCGGCGGGTGATGGCCCGGACCCGTACGCCCGTCCTGGCCGCCGTGGACTTCCCGGTCATGCCCGGGTGCGTGCTGCGGCCCCTCGTCGACCCGGTGCCGCTCTCGCCGGTCTCGCTGGTGTGGCGCAAAGGGCTGACCCATCCGGGCGTCACCGCGCTGCGCCGGGCGGCGGCTGAAATGTCCCGTTGTGAGGGATGGCTGGAGCGGCCTGCCGGAGCGTGGCTTCCCGAGGGTGATTTGACGCACATGTGCCCGAATCAATGAACGATAAGCCCTCTTGTCACAGCCGTGCGCTACATTCATGGTCCGGGTGCAGTGTGGTGGGGGCGCTCCGGCAGGGTGGGGGCCCGGTCCGGTGCGAGTACCCAGATGGTCCGTGTGCGCACCCTTGGTCCGTTCAGTGGGGGATGTGCGTACAACAGTGGACAATTGGCGTGGAAGTGCCTGGGATGGGCACCAGAACGAGCCACTCGACAGCACCGTTCAGGTGGACAGTCTGACCGCGTTCGACGCGTTCGGGCGCCGCACCGACGGCGGCGCCGGACTTTCGCCGGACGACGGTTTCGGTCACCAGAGCGGTACCGCCGGGCACCCGGCCGGCACCTCCGCCTACGCGGCGGACGGTCACGGCTACCCGACCCACGACGGCTACCAGCCCGACGGCCACGGCTACCTCGCCGACGGCACCGGGTACCCGGCCGACGCCACCGGCCACGGCTACGCGAGCGACGGCGACGCCGCCATGGACGAGACGATCGCCTACCGGCCCGAGGGCCACGCCCCGGACCTCGCCGCCCCGGACCTCGCCGACCCGCACGCCGCGGGCCCGGACTTCGGGACCGCCGAGCTCCCCGCCGTGGCGGCGTCCGTCCCGGCGGACGGCACCGCGCCCGCGTCGCCCGCAGCCCCGGTGGACGCGGAGCCCTCCGACGGCCCCGTGTTCGTCGACGAGAGCGGCCGCCGCAGCAAGAAGTTCCGCCGGCTCGGCTGGGTGCTGGCGACCGCGTGCGCGGTGTACGCCATCACGCTCGTCGTCTCCGTGATCGGCGGCAACTCCGCCGCCCCCTGGCTGCTCATACCCGGGCCCGCCGACGAGAAGAAGACCGAGACCGTCCAGGTCGAGCCCGCGCCCAGCACCAGCGAGGCGCCCAAGAACGACACCCCCGGCGCCGTACCCGGCGCCCCCGCGCCCACCGACTCGACGGGCGCGGTGATCCCGCGGCCCGCCGACGGCGGCCCGGAAGGCGTGCCCGCCACCCCCCGCCCCGGCACCTCGTCGGCGCCGGGCGCCACGCCCCCCGGCACGGGCACCGACGGCGGCACGGTCGTCGACGACGACAAGCCCGACGTCAAGCCCACCCCCGGCCGGCCCACCGACGGCGGCACCACCCCGCAGCCGCCGCCCGTCGTCCCGCCGGACCCCGTGGACCCGGACCCCACGGACACGGCCCCGACGACACCGACGGACGAACCCACCGACCCGCAGGTCGGAGACAGCGGCGGCCAGCAGATGGCCGCGGAAGGCGCACAGTAAATGAGTTCCCCCGGCAAGCGGCGCGCCCAGAAGCAGAGGCGCAGCCGCAGACGCAGGCTGCCCATGCGCTATCTGCTGCCGTCCCTCTTCCTGGTCGCGCTCCTCGCGATGCTGATGCTGCGCGGCTACGTCCACAGCGAGATCCTCGCCGACCACCGCGTACGCCCCCCGGTCTCCTACGACCAGGTCCCCGAGCACATCCTCAAGGGCGGACCGGTCATCGACGCCCGTGACAAGAACGCCCCCAAGGCCCTCAGCGTCCCGGACAAGAAGCTCGTCCTGACCTTCGACGACGGCCCGGACCCGGTCTGGACGCCCCGCGTCCTGGACAAGCTGAAGGAGTACGACGCCCACGGCGTCTTCTTCGTCACCGGCACCATGGCCTCGCGCCACCCCGACCTGGTCGAGCGGATGGTGAAGGAGGGCCACGAGGTCGGCCTGCACACCTTCAACCACCCCGACCTGTCCTTCCAGACCAAGAACCGCATCGACTGGGAGCTGTCGCAGAACCAGCTCGCCATCGCCGGTGCCGCCGGCGTGCGCACCTCGCTCTTCCGCCCGCCGTACTCCTCCTTCTCCAGCGCCCTGGACAACGAGGCGTGGCCGGTCACGCAGTACATCGGCGAGCGCGGCTACATCACCGCCTTCAACAACACCGACTCCGAGGACTGGAAGCGCCCCGGCGCCGACGCGATCATCAAGCGCTCCACGCCCAAGGGCACCCAGGGCGCGATCGTGCTGATGCACGACTCCGGTGGCGACCGCTCCCAGACCGTCGAGGCCCTCGACCGCTTCCTGCCGCAGATGCAGAAGCGGGGGTACGACTTCACGGTCCTCACCGAGGCGCTCGGCGCGCCCAGCGCCCACACCCCGGTCACCGGCCTGGAGCTGTGGAAGGGCAGGGCCTGGGTCGGCGCGGTCGCCGTGTCCGAGAGCACCACCTCGGTCCTGGTCGGCGGCCTCGCCATCATCGGTGTCCTGGTCATCGGCCGCTTCGGCCTGATGCTGCTCCTGTCGTTCGCGCACGCCCGCAAGGTCCGCCGGCGCGGCTTCCGCTGGGGCCCGACCGTCACCGAACCGGTGACGGTGCTGGTCCCGGCGTACAACGAGAAGGAGTGCATCGAGAACACGGTGCGCTCGCTGATGGCCAGCGACCATCCCATCGAGGTCATCGTCATCGACGACGGCTCCTCGGACGGGACCGCCGACATCGTCGAGAACATGTGGCTGCCCAACGTCCGCGTGGTGCGCCAGGTCAACTCCGGCAAGCCCGAGGCGCTCAACAACGGCATCCGCAACGCCCGCTACGACATCATCGTGATGATGGACGGCGACACGGTCTTCGAGCCGTCCACCGTCCGCGAGCTGGTCCAGCCGTTCGGCGACCCGCGCGTCGGCGCGGTCGCGGGCAACGCCAAGGTCGGCAACCGCGACTCGCTCATCGGGGCCTGGCAGCACATCGAGTACGTGATGGGCTTCAACCTCGACCGCCGCATGTACGACCTGCTGGGCTGCATGCCCACCATCCCGGGCGCCGTCGGCGCGTTCCGCCGCGAGGCCCTGGACCGGGTCGGCGGCATGAGCGAGGACACCCTCGCCGAGGACACCGACATCACCATGGCCATGCACCGCGACGGCTGGCGCGTGGTCTACGCCGAGAAGGCCCGCGCCTGGACCGAGGCGCCGGAGTCCGTGCAGCAGCTGTGGTCCCAGCGCTACCGCTGGTCCTACGGCACGATGCAGGCCATCTGGAAGCACCGCCGCGCGATCATCGAGCGCGGCCCGTCCGGCCGCTTCGGCCGGGTCGGCCTGCCGCTGGTGTCGCTGTTCATGGTGCTGTTCCCGCTGCTGGCGCCGCTCATCGACGTGTTCCTGCTGTACGGCCTGATCTTCGGCCCCACCGGCCAGACGGTCGTGGCCTGGCTCGGCGTGCTCGCCATCCAGGCGGTGTGCGCCGCGTACGCCTTCCGGCTCGACCGGGAGCGGATGGTCCACCTCATATCCCTGCCGCTCCAGCAACTGCTGTACCGGCAGTTGATGTACGTGGTGCTGCTCCAGTCCTGGATCACCGCCCTCACCGGCGGCCGGCTGCGCTGGCAGAAGCTGCGCCGGACGGGTGTCGTCGAGGCGCCCGGCTCCATACCGACCCAGCGGCGCAGCGGTGAGGATCGGAGGCCCGTCGCATGACGACCCCGACCGGCCGCCCCGGCGGCGAGGGCTCCGACTGGTTCGGCACCCCGCCGCCGGCCGGCGACGCGCCCCGCCCGGGCGACTTCCCGGCCACCGGCCCGCAGTCCCAGGACGCGGCCCCCTACGGCCAGGACACCCCCTACGGCCAGGACCCGTACGGTCAGGACTCCTCCTACGGGCGGGACCCGTACGGCCAGGCCCCCTCCAGCCACGACTCCTACGGCCAGGGGGGCTCCGGCCCGTACGGCGGTCACGGCCGCGGCCCCGCCCCGGCGGCGTACGAGCCGGACCCGCCCGGCGCCCGCCCCGCCGACCGGGCGCCCGGCGGCACCGACCCGTTCGACGGCGCCTTCGCCGACCCGTTCGACCGCCCCTTCGACGCCCCCGCCGCGCACGCCCCCGCCCCGCGCGGCAACGGCGGCGACGGCGGCGGCACCGGCACCCTCACCGCCCCCGGCGACACCGGCACGACGACCGCGCTGGAGACCACCGGCGGAGTGCCGCGCGCACGGCACAAGGCGGAGGTGGCGGGCGGTCCCGCCCCGGCGGCCTCGCGGCCCGGCCGCGACCGCTACCTGGACCTGCTGCGCGCCATCGCCCTGCTCCGCGTGATCGTCTATCACATCTTCGGCTGGGCCTGGCTCACGGTCCTGTTCCCGTCCATGGGCGTGATGTTCGCGCTCGCCGGGTCACTGATGGCGCGCTCGCTGTCGCGGCCCGCGTGGGGCGTGATCCGGGGGCGTGTCCGACGGCTGCTGCCGCCCATGTGGGCGTTCTCGCTCACCGTCGTACCGATCATGTTCTACTTCGGCTGGAAGCCGCTGAAGGAAGAAGGCCTGTGGTGGTTCGCCAAGCTGGCCACCTACATCTTCCCGATCGGCGCCCCGCCCTACCCCTGGCACAGCGGCAGCCAGTCCGGGCTGCTGGAGGACACCTGGGCGGTGCAGGCCGCGGGCCCGCTCTGGTACATCCGCGCCTACCTCTGGTTCGTGATCGCCTCGCCGCTGCTGCTGTGGGCGTTCCGCAAGGTGCCGTGGGTGACGCTGCTCGCGCCGCTCGGCCTCACCGCGATCGTCGGCTCCGGCCTGATCAAGATCCCCGGTGAGACCGGCAACGCGATCACCGACTTCGCCTGCTACGGCTCCTGCTGGGTGCTGGGCTTCGCGCACAACGAGGGCCTGTTCCAGAAGGTGCCCCGCTACATCACGGTCTCCGTGTCCGCGCTGATCATGTCCTTCGGGCTGTGGTGGGCGTCCGGGCACCTCGGCCCGGACGGCTGGGACCTCAACGACATCCCGCTCGCCCAGGCCACCTGGTCGTTCGGCTTCTGCGTGATCCTGCTCCAGTACTCGCCGTCCTGGAAGGAACTGCCGGGGAAGCTGGCCGCCTGGGACACGGTGGTCACCCTGGCCAACAACCGGGCCGTGACCATCTACCTCTGGCACAACCTGCTGATCATGGCCACCATCCCGATCATCGACCTGCTGTGGAAGATCCCGGGTGTCTGGCCGACCTACGCGGGCGCCCTGGAGAGCGCGTACACCGTGCTCATGCTGATCGCGGTCTTCCCGCTCATCGGCCTGATGATCATGTCCGTGGGCTGGCTGGAGGACGTCGCCGCCAAGCGGAAGCCCAGGCTCTGGCCGAACGGAGCCAAGAAGAAGGCCCGCGGCTAGCCGCGTGCTCACAGCACGCCCGCCCGGCGGGTGAGAGCAAGGTTTCAGCCCGGTCATGTCCCATGACCGGGCTGAAACGCATCCTCCCTAGCGTCGGTCATGACGGGATTTCGGCTACGTCAGGACCTGACAGCAGCAGTGGAGGTACGCCGTGAGCGGCCGGTGGATCGAGCAGTGGGAACCCGAGAACGAGACCTTCTGGCGGGAGAAGGGGGAACGGATCGCCAGGCGCAACCTGCTCTTCTCCGTCCTCTCCGAGCACATCGGCTTCTCCATCTGGTCCCTGTGGTCCGTGATGGTCCTGTTCATGGGACCGGAGTACGGCATCGACCCGGCCGGCAAGTTCTCCCTCATCGCCGTGGCGACGGTGGTCGGCGCCGTGATCCGCGTGCCGTACACCTTCGCCGTCGCCCGCTTCGGCGGCCGCAACTGGACGGTGTTCAGCGCGCTGTTGCTGCTGCTGCCCACGGGCGCCGCGTACACCGTGATGGAGCCGGGCACGTCGTACGGCACCTTCCTGCTGGTCGCCGCGCTCACCGGCGTCGGCGGTGGCAACTTCGCCTCGTCGATGACCAACATCAACGCCTTCTTCCCCCTCCACAAGAAGGGCTGGGCCCTCGGCCTCAACGCGGGCGGCGGCAACATCGGCGTCCCCGTCGTCCAGCTCGTGGGCCTGCTCGTCATCGGCACGGCCGGCGCCGCCCACCCACGGCTCGTCCTCGGCCTCTACCTCCCGCTGATCGTCGTCGCCGCCCTGTGCGCCGCGCTGTACATGGACAACCTGGCACCCGTGCGGAACGACACCGGCGCCGTCCGGGAAGCCGTCAAGGACGCCCACACCTGGGTCATGGCGTTCCTCTACATCGGCACCTTCGGCTCGTTCATCGGCTACAGCTTCGCCTTCGGCCTCGTCCTCCAGACCCAGTTCGGCCGCACCCCGCTCCAGGCCGCCTCCCTCACCTTCATCGGCCCGCTGCTCGGCTCCCTGATCCGGCCGCTCGGCGGCTCGCTGGCCGACCGGCACGGCGGCGCCCGCATCACGCTGGGCACCTTCGCCGCCATGGCCGCCGCGACCGGCGTGGTCCTCTACGCCTCGCTCGTCGAGTCCCTGGCCGTCTTCCTCACCGGCTTCGTCGCCCTGTTCGTCCTGAGCGGCCTCGGCAACGGCTCCACGTTCAAGATGATCCCGGCCATCTTCCGCGCCAAGGCCCACGCCTCCGGGCTCGAGGGCGAGGAGGCCGAGGCGTACGGCAGGCGGCTCTCGGGCGCCGCGATCGGACTGATCGGCGCGGTCGGCGCCATCGGCGGACTCGCCATCAACCTGGCCTTCCGCCAGTCCTTCGCGACCGCCGGCACCGGCACCGCCGCCTTCGTGGCCTTCCTGCTCTTCTACGCCGCCTGTCTGACCGTCACCTGGGCGGTATACCTTCGCCGCCCGGTGGAGGTCCCCACGAGGCGACGGCTCGGCTACTCCGAGGTGTGACGGAGGTGGCACTCCACGGCGCCGTACGTAACGGGGGAGAAACCCCGGCGAACCGAGACCGACACGGAGCCTTGCGAGTCTCTGGTGTCATGCACGAGCAACAGGATGGTTCCCACGGCCCGCTGGCCGGCTTCACCGTCGGCGTCACCGCCGCCCGCCGCGCCGACGAGCTGGGCGCGCTGCTGGAACGCCGCGGGGGAGCGGTCCAGCACGCCCCGGCACTGCGCATCGTGCCGCTCGCCGACGACACCGAGCTCCTCCACGCCACCAAGGCCCTCGTGGGCCACGCCCCGGACATCGTGGTCGCCACCACCGCGATCGGCTTCCGCGGCTGGCTGGAGGCGGCCGACGGCTGGGGGTACGGGGAGGAGCTCCGGAGCCGGCTGCGCGGCGCCCAGGTCCTCGCCCGGGGCCCCAAGGTCAAGGGCGCGGTACGGGCCGCCGGGCTCACCGAGGAGTGGTCGCCCGCCTCCGACTCCATGGCCGAAGTCCTCGACCGGCTCCTCGGGCAGGACGTGACGGGGCGCCGCATCGCGCTCCAGCTGCACGGCGAGCCGCTGCCGGGGTTCGTGGAGGCCCTGCGGGCGGCGGGCGCCGAGGTGGTGGTCGTTCCCGTCTACCGGTGGATGCCGCCCGAGGACCTCGCGCCCCTGGACCGGCTCATCGACGCGACGGTCGCCCGGTCGCTGGACGCGGTGACCTTCACCAGCGCCCCGGCCGGCGCCTCGCTGCTGTCCCGCGCCCAGGACCGGGGCCTGCTGCCCGGACTGCTCGACGCGCTGCGCGGCGACGTGCTGGCCGCCTGCGTCGGGCCGGTCACCGCCCTGCCGCTCCAGGCGCACGGCATCGAGACCGTCCAGCCGGCCCGGTTCCGGCTCGGCCCGCTGGTCCAGCTGTTGTGCCAGGAGCTGCCCGCGCGGGCCCGTACGCTCCCGGTCGCGGGGCGCCGCATCGAGATCCGGGGCCACGCCGTCCTGGTCGACGGCGACCTGCGGCCCGTGCCGCCCGCGGGCATGTCCCTGCTCCACTCTCTGGCCCGCCGCCCCGGCTGGGTCGTCTCCCGCGCCGACCTGCTGCGCGCCCTGCCCGGCGCGGGCCGCGACGAGCACGCCGTGGAGACCGCGATGGCCCGCCTCCGCTCGGCCCTGGGCGCGCCCAAGCTCATCCAGACCGTCGTCAAGCGCGGCTACCGTCTCGCCCTGGACCCGGGCGCCGACGCCAAGTACGCGGACGGGTGACCGCAGGCGCTGCACGCGGCGGACGGCACGCGGTACGCGGCGGACGTCGCGCCGCGCCCGGCCCGCCCGTACGTGGCCGGCCCGTACCCGACGGGCCCGGCCCGACCCGCCTCCCGCCGCCCCGGCAGGCGGGGTTCCGCGGCCGCTCCTGGGCGGGCACTCTGGGGCGCATGGTGGCATGGCGGTTCCACTCCGGGCGGCTCTGCCTGGACCTGATGGCCGAGCCGCCGTCCGACGCAGGGCGGCTCGCGTGCTGGCTGGTCACCGCCGGGCTCGTACCGGCGGGCACCCCGCTCGACGGGGTCGACGGTCGGTGGGCGGAACGGTTCGGCGAACTCGCGCGGGACATCGACCACTTGGTGCGGGAGCAGCTCGCGGGCCGAGAGCGGTGCGCGGGCCCCCGTCTCGACCACCTCAACGCGCTCGCCGCGGCCCCGCCGCCCGCGCCCCGGGCCGTCCCCGGTGCGGAGGGCCGGCTCGTCCGGGCGCTGGCCGGCCCGCCCGGCTGCGCCGCCCTCCTCGCCGCCGTGGCCCGCGACGCCGTCGACCTGCTCACCGACCCCGTCACCCGCGCCGCCCTGCGCCAGTGCTCCGGAGAGGGCTGCCGGCGTGTGTATCTCGACACATCCCGGGGGCGCCGGCGCCGCTGGTGCTCCAGCGAGATCTGCGGCAACCGGGAGCGCGTGGCACGCCACCGGGCGCGCACGCACGGCTAGTTCCGAAACTTCCTGAGAAAAAAATCTCCGCGCGTTGAGACAACCCCCACCCGCCCCACGTAGTGATGGGGGACAACGAGTCAGATCAAGGTCTCGACCGGGAGGTTCCAGGTGCGCAAGGATGCCGCCGTGGCCGATGACCGTCGGGGGACGCATCGCGCCCGGCATCGAGCGGTGCCTGCCCGCACCCAACCGGACGTCCCGGACGAAGAGTTGATGCGGGCCCTCTACCGTGAACATGCCGGGCCCCTGCTCGCCTATGTACTCCGCCTCGTCGCCGGTGACCGCCAGCGCGCCGAGGACGTCGTACAGGAGACGCTCATCCGTGCCTGGAAGAACGCCGGTCAGCTCAATCGGGCTACCGGCTCTGTCCGACCCTGGCTGGTGACGGTCGCCCGGCGCATCGTCATCGACGGCCACCGAAGCCGGCAGGCCCGGCCGCAGGAGGTCGATCCGTCGCCGCTCGAGGTCATGCCCGCGGAGGACGAGATCGACAAGGCGTTGTGGCTGATGACGCTCTCTGATGCGCTCGACGATTTGACCCCGGCTCACCGGGAAGTCTTGGTCGAGACCTATTTCAAGGGGCGTACGGTCAACGAGGCTGCCGAAATCCTCGGCATACCCAGCGGGACCGTGCGGTCCCGGGTTTTCTACGCACTGCGTTCCATGAAGCTCGCGCTCGAGGAGAGGGGGATCTCGGCATGACGTCGCACCACGCTCCACAGGGGAACGAGTCGGTGCACGACACAGTCGGCGCGTACGTGCTCGGCATTCTGGACGATGCCGAAGCCACCGCCTTCGAGGCGCATCTGGCGGGCTGCGACCTGTGCGCCCACCACCTGGAGGAGTTCTCCGGGATGGAGCCGATGCTGGCCATGCTCGCCGAGGCCCCGGGCCCGGCGGCGCGGCCGGTCGTGCTCCCGATGCCCGAGCGGCCGGGGGCGCGCGGCGGCGGACCACCGGCGCCGATGCTCGACCGCCTCGTCGACGAGGTGGCCGTGAAACGAGCCCAGCGCCGCCGCCGCAGCCGATTCCTGGTCGCGGCGGCTGCCGCGCTGATCATCGCCGGTCCGGCGGCCGCGTTCGTCGCCACCTCCGGCGACGACCCCGCCAACCGGACCAACCAGGCCATCGACCCGCACCCGACCAGCCCCGCCGAGGACGCCTTCTTCAACCACATGGAGGAGAAGGTCCAGCACACCGACGCGGGCACCAAGGTGAGCGCGACCGTCGGCATGGAGAAGAAGGCCTGGGGCACCCACACGGTCCTGGAGCTCAAGAACGTCAAGGGGCCGCTCAAGTGCAACCTGATCGCCGTCTCCAAGAGCGGCGAGGAGGAGGTCGTCACGTCCTGGGCCGTCCCGAAGTGGGGCTACGGCATCCCGGACAGCACGCACGAGACGGGCAAGAACCCGCTGTACGTCCACGGAGGCGCCGCCATGAACCGGAAGGACATCGACCACTTCGAGGTCCGGACGTTCGACGGGGAGCGCCTGGTGGAGGTCCCCGCGGCCACCGCCTGACACCTCCCCCTTCCGTGGCGTAGGCTCGACGGCTGCCCAGCACGTCAGAAGGGGGCCTCGGTGGCCGCGCAGGAAGCCGACCGTGGTGTCGATACGCTCCAGGAACCGCTCCCGGAGCCGATCCCGGCATCCGCCCGGGAGCCGGCCCGGGACTCGGTCTGGGACCGGGAGATCGGTATCGAGCAGGACCACCTCGACCAGGTGTACCGCCGCCTCGAGGAGAAGATCCACGAGGCGGAGTTCCTGATGAACGACGCCGCCCAGCGCGGCCAGGTCGGCACGCCCGGCGCGCTCGCCGAGCGGGACGCCCAGGTCTTCCGCGCCGGCGTCCACCTCAACCGGCTCAACAACGAGTACGAGGACTTCCTCTTCGGCCGCATCGACCTGCTGTACGGCAAGGACGGCAAGAAGGGCCCCGACGGCGCGTACACCTCCGTGGAGCCCGCCGACGACGCCGTACGGCCGGACGGCACGGCCGACATCGGCGAGACCCTCCACATCGGCCGCATCGGCGTCCTCGACTCCGACTACGCGCCGCTCGTCATCGACTGGCGCGCCCCGGCCGCCGCGCCGTTCTACCGCTCCACGCCGGTCGAGCCCGGCCGGGTGGTGCGCCGCCGGGTCATCCGCTCCCGCGGCCGCAAGGTGCTGGGCGTCGAGGACGACCTGATGCGCCCCGAGCTGACCGTCCGGCTAGGCGGCGAGGACCTGGCCGTGATCGGCGACGGCGCCCTGATGGCCGCGCTCGGGCAGGCGCGCAGCCACAGCATGCGCGACATCGTCTCCTCCATCCAGGCCGAGCAGGACCTGGTCATCCGCGCGCCCGCCGCCTCCGTGACGTACGTCGAGGGCGGCCCCGGCACCGGGAAGACCGCCGTCGCGCTGCACCGCGCCGCCTACCTGCTCTACCAGGACCGGCGCAGATACGCGGGCGGGATCCTGATCGTCTCGCCGACCCCGCTGCTCGTCGCCTACACCGAGGGCGTCCTGCCGTCCCTGGGCGAGGAGGGCCAGGTCGCGATCCGCGCGGTCGGCAGCCTCGTCGACGGGGCGGAGGCCACGGCGTACGACGAGCCGGCGGTGGCCCGTGTCAAGGGCTCCTCCCGGATGCTGAAGGTGCTGCGCAAGGCGGTGCGGGGCGCGCTGGAGGGCCGGGACACGCCCGAGCGGCTGCGGGTGGTGGCCTTCGGGCGGCGCCTGGAGCTGGAGGGCCAGGAGCTGGCCCGGGTCCGCAACGCCGCACTCGGCGGCACGGCGCCGGTCAACCTGCTGCGCCCGAGGGCGCGCAAACTGCTGCTGGACGCCCTGTACGCCAAGTCCGGCGCGGCCTCCCGCCACCCCGGCGACCCGGAGCTGGCCGCCGAGCTGCGCTCCTCCTTCGACGAGGACGTCACCACCGAGGACAGCTTCATCGAGTTCCTGAACGCCTGGTGGCCCGAGCTCACGCCGCGCCAGGTGCTCACCGCCATGGCCGACGAGAAGCGGCTGGGCCGCTGGGCGCGCCGGGTGCTCAACCCGGGCGAGGTGCGGCGGCTGGCCCGCTCGCTGCGGCGCGAGGAGCTGTCCGTGCACGACGTGGCCCTGCTGGACGAGCTCCAGACCCTCCTCGGCGCCCCGGCGCGCCCGCGCCGGAAGCGGGAGCTCGACCCGCTGGACCAGCTGACCGGGCTGGAGGAGCTGATGCCGGTACGGGAGGAGTCGCAGCGCGAGCGGGCGGAGCGGCTGGCGCAGGAGCGCACCGAGTACGCCCACGTCATCGTCGACGAGGCGCAGGACCTGACGCCCATGCAGTGGCGGATGGTCGGCCGGCGCGGGCGGCACGCCACCTGGACGGTGGTGGGCGACCCGGCCCAGTCGTCCTGGTCGGTGCCGGACGAGGCGGCCGAGGCGCGGGACGAGGCGCTGGGCACCCGGCCGCGCCGGCGCTTCGAGCTGACGGTGAACTACCGCAACCCGGCCGAGATCGCCGAACTCGCCGCCAAGGTGCTGGCCCTGGCCATGCCCGGCATGGAGGCGCCCCGGGCGGTCCGCTCCACGGGCGTGGAGCCGCGCTTCACGGCCGTCGGCGAGAAGGACCTGTTCGAGGTCGTACGGGAGGAGGTGCGGCGCCTGCTCGACCGGGTGGACGGCACGGTCGGCGTGGTCGTCGCGATGAACCGGCGCGAGCAGGCGGCGCGCCGGCTGTCGGACCTGGGCGACCGGGTGGTGGCCCTGGGCAGCCTGGAGGCGAAGGGGCTGGAGTACGACGCGACGGTCGTGGTCTCCCCGGCCGAGATCGCCGACGAGTCCCCGGCCGGCCTGCGGGTGCTGTACGTGGCCCTCACCCGTGCGACGCAGGCGCTGACGGTGGTGTCGGGCCGCCGTGACGATCCGGACGCGCAGGGCGTCCCGGACCTGCTCCGGGACTGATCGGGGAACGGATCGGCGAGGGGGGAATCACTTACCGGGGCTCTTTGTTAGCCTGGGTGTGGCACCGGCCCGATCCAAGCCCCCGGGCCCAACCTTCGTCGCTACGAGCGACCACTTGCCGCGAGGCGAGCATGGCGGGTCGGTGCCACTCAAGCCCTACACAGCAGGTCCGTGTCATCGTCCGATGGCGCGGGCCTGCTGTCGTTTGTCCGTTGGGGCTTCCGCCGAGCCCCCGCTCTCTCGTATGGTGGGCTCTCTCGCATGGTGGAAAACAGTTTCCGAAAACTGTGCGACCGAAACGACCGCTATTACCTGCTACTCGCAGGTAGGTGCGACCATCGGAGGGCTCCGCCCCGGCCACCCGCCGGGCGCGAGCGGCAACGAACCAGGGAAAGCAGAGGAACACGGCCATGGCAACGGCGCCCAGCGTCTCGTACTCGATGACGGTCAGGCTGGAGGTGCCCGCGAGCGGAACCGCGGTCTCCCAGCTCACCACGGCTGTGGAATCCTCCGGCGGCTCGGTCACCGGTCTCGACGTGACCGCCTCCGGTCACGAGAAGCTGCGGATCGACGTCACCATCGCCGCCAGCTCCACCGCGCACGCCGACGAGATCGTCGGCAAACTGCGCGGCATCGAGGGTGTCACCCTGGGCAAGGTCTCCGACCGTACGTTCCTGATGCACCTCGGCGGCAAGATCGAGATGGCGTCCAAGCACCCCATCCGCAACCGTGACGACCTGTCCATGGTCTACACGCCCGGCGTGGCGCGGGTCTGCATGGCCATCGCCGAGAACCCCGAGGACGCCCGCCGCCTCACCATCAAGCGCAACTCCGTCGCAGTCGTGACGGACGGCTCCGCCGTCCTGGGCCTCGGCAACATCGGCCCCAAGGCCGCGCTGCCCGTCATGGAGGGCAAGGCCGCCCTGTTCAAGCGGTTCGCCGGCATCGACGCCTGGCCGATCTGCCTGGACACCCAGGACACCGACGCCATCGTCGAGATCGTCAAGGCGATCGCCCCCGGCTTCGCCGGCATCAACCTGGAGGACATCTCCGCGCCCCGCTGCTTCGAGATCGAGGCACGGCTGCGCGAGGCCCTCGACATCCCGGTCTTCCACGACGACCAGCACGGCACCGCGATCGTCGTCCTGGCCGCCCTGACCAACGCGCTCCGCGTGGTGGGCAAGGCCGTCGGAGACGTACGGGTCGTCATGTCCGGCGCGGGAGCCGCCGGTACGGCCATCCTCAAGCTCCTCATCGCCGCGGGCGTCAAGCACGCCGTGGTCGCCGACATCCACGGCGTCGTCCACGCGGGCCGCGAGGACCTGGTCTCCGCCGACCCCGGGTCGCCGCTGCGCTGGATCGCCGACAACACCAACCCGGAGGGCGTCACCGGCACCCTCAAGGAGGCCGTCCGGGACGCCGACGTCTTCATCGGCGTCTCCGCCCCGAACGTGCTCTCCGGCGAGGACGTCGCGGCCATGGCGGAGGGCGCGATCGTGTTCGCGCTCGCGAACCCCGACCCCGAGGTCGAGCCGGCAATCGCCCGCCAGACGGCGGCAGTTGTGGCCACCGGACGATCCGACTTCCCCAACCAGATCAACAACGTGCTGGTCTTCCCGGGCGTCTTCCGCGGCCTGCTCGACGCGCAGTCCCGCACCGTCAACACGGAGATGATGCTGGCGGCGGCCAGCGCCCTCGCGGACGTCGTCACCGAGGACGAGCTGAACCCGAACTACATCATCCCGTCGGTCTTCAACGACAAGGTCGCGGGCGCCGTCGCGGGCGCGGTGCGGGACGCCGCCAAGGCCGCGGGCGCCGGTGTGACAGCGCCCACGTCCGCCTGATCTCCGGCGCGTCGCGGGTCCCGGAGCCGTAAACCCGCCTTTAGGGTGGCGGTTCGGCTCCGGGGAGTCCCGGCCCAGTCGACTCAACGTCACCACGGCGGGGCTGTGGCGCTTTTCGTGTGACTCCGGAGGGTGCCGGATTGGCTTTCCCGCCGCTGGTGGGGGCAGGATGCGTATTCGGGCGCGAGGGTCTGACAGCAGACCCGGGTCCGGGGACTGTCCGAGGGCCCTGGCAGCATCGGCTTCGCTGTGCCCAATATGCGGCTCCGCGCCGCGTGGCACGCCTCAACAGCAAGAAGAACACGGGAGTACAACATGAACCGCAGTGAGCTGGTGGCCGCCCTGGCCGACCGCGCCGAGGTGACCCGCAAGGACGCCGACGCCGTGCTGGCCGCGCTCGCCGAGACCGTCGGCGAGGTCGTCGCCAAGGGCGACGAGAAGGTCACCATCCCCGGCTTCCTGACCTTCGAGCGCACCCACCGTGCCGCTCGCACCGCTCGTAACCCGCAGACCGGCGACCCGATCAACATCCCGGCCGGCTACAGCGTGAAGGTCTCCGCGGGCTCCAAGCTCAAGGAAGCCGCCAAGGGCAAGTAAGTCCTCAAGGCGCCGACAGGGCGGTCACCCCAGGTGGGGTGACCGCCCTGTCGCGTCCAGCGGCCGTGCGCCGCCGTACGGGCGGCTGCGGGCCCGTACGCGGCCCGCCGCCGCCCCTGGGGCCCCCGGGCGGCCCGGGACCGGCCCGCGAGCGCCCTGTACGGGCCCGGAGACGGCCGGCGGCCCCCCGCGTGGAGCGAGGGGCCGCCGGAGGGGCTACGGGGCGTCAGACGATCGCGCTGCCCGGCAGTTCGACCTTGGCGCCGAGCTCCACGAGCTTCTCCATGAAGTTCTCGTAGCCGCGGTTGATCAGGTCGATGCCGTGCACGCGCGACGTGCCCTGCGCCGCCAGGGCGGCGATCAGGTACGAGAAACCGCCGCGGAGGTCGGGGATGACCAGGTCCGCGCCCTGCAGCTTCGTCGGGCCGGACACGACCGCCGAGTGCAGGAAGTTGCGCTGGCCGAAACGGCAGTCCGAGCCGCCCAGGCACTCCCGGTACAGCTGGATGTGCGCACCCATCTGGTTGAGCGCGGAGGTGAAGCCGAGCCGCGACTCGTACACCGTCTCGTGGACGATGGACAGGCCCGCGGCCTGCGTCAGGGCCACCACCAGCGGCTGCTGCCAGTCGGTCTGGAAACCGGGGTGCACGTCCGTCTCCAGGGCGATCGCGTTGAGCGCGCCGCCCGGGTGCCAGAAGCGGATGCCCTCGTCGTCGATCTCGAAGGCGCCACCCACCTTCCGGAAGGTGTTGAGGAACGTCATCATCGAACGCTGCTGCGCGCCGCGCACGTAGATGTTGCCTTCGGTCGCCAGCGCCGCGCTCGCCCAGGAGGCCGCCTCCAGGCGGTCCGGGAGGGCGCGGTGGGTGTAGCCGCCGAGCTTGTCGACACCGGTGATCCGGATCGTCCGGTCGGTGTCCATGGAGATGATCGCGCCCATCTTCTGCAGGACGCAGATCAGGTCCTCGATCTCCGGCTCCACCGCCGCGTTCGACAGCTCCGTGACGCCCTCCGCCAGCACGGCCGTCAGCAGCACCTGCTCCGTCGAGCCGACCGAGGGGTACGGCAGCCGGATCTTCGTGCCGCGCAGCCGCTGCGGGGCCTCCAGGTACTGGCCGTCCGCGCGCTTCTCGATCGTCGCGCCGAACTGGCGCAGCACGTCGAAGTGGAAGTCGATCGGCCGGCCGCCGATGTCGCAGCCGCCCAGGCCCGGGATGAAGGCGTGGCCGAGGCGGTGCAGCAGCGGACCGCAGAACAGGATCGGGATGCGCGACGAGCCCGCGTGGGCGTCGATGTCGGCGACGTTGGCGGACTCGACGTGCGTCGGGTCCAGGACCAGCTCGCCCGGCTCCTCGCCGGGCCGGACGGTCACACCGTGCAGCTGGAGCAGTCCGCGCACGACGCGGACGTCACGGATGTCGGGCACATTGCGCAGTCGGCTCGGCTCGCTGCCGAGCAGGGCGGCGACCATGGCCTTGGGCACGAGGTTCTTCGCGCCGCGGACGCGGATCTCGCCCTCCAGCGGGGTTCCGCCGTGGACAAGCAGTACATCGTCTGTGCCGGTCAT
The DNA here is from genome assembly GCF_009739905.1 of Streptomyces ficellus. NCBI lineage: Bacteria > Bacillati > Actinomycetota > Actinomycetes > Kitasatosporales > Streptomycetaceae > Streptomyces > Streptomyces ficellus. The sequence continues at coordinate 4,578,860 of NZ_CP034279.1, forward strand.
GAATCTCGCGTTCCGGTGGTCCCCCCGGCGGAGCTAGGGGGAGATCGGGCAGGGGGCCAGGGAAAAGGGTAAGGGGGTGGAGTGGCCTTCTTGGTAGCCCGAGGACGCCAGTCAGATGTAATGAATTCGGCACAACACCCTCCGTCCTCCACTCCTTGCGGACGGTTACGGTCCGCTTTCGGCCAGGAGGGACTTTCCGGGCCGTGTGAGCTGCGGCTCGGCGCCGGTGGCCGTGAGTCGTCCGCCGACCGCCCGCGGACGGCCCGGATGCGGGATCATGTCTGGCATGACGGAGGTGTCCTCGCTCACAGGGCGGCTGCTGGTGGCCACCCCCGCGCTGGCGGACCCGAACTTCGACCGCGCGGTGGTGCTGCTGCTCGACCACGACGACGAGGGTTCCCTCGGCGTGGTCCTCAACCGCCCGACGCCGGTCGGTGTCGGTGACGTCCTCGAGGGGTGGGCCCCGCTGGCCGGGGAGCCCGGCGTGGTGTTCCAGGGCGGTCCCGTGTCGCTCGACGCGGCGCTGGGGCTGGCCGTGATCCCGGGTGACGAGGGGCCGCTGGGCTGGCGGCGGGTGTACGGCGCGATCGGGCTGGTGGACCTGGAGACGCCGCCGGAGCTGCTGGCCGCGGCGCTGGGCAGCCTGCGGATCTTCGCCGGGTACGCGGGGTGGGGGCCCGGGCAGCTGGAGGACGAGCTCGCCGAGGGCGCCTGGTTCGTCGTCGACTCCGAGCCGGGGGACGTCTCGTCGCCGCGGCCGGAGAGCCTGTGGCGCGAGGTGCTCCGGCGCCAGCGCAGTGAGCTCGCGATGATCGCCACGTACCCGGACGACCCCTCCCTCAACTGAGCCGGGGCGGTACGGGCGTGATGCGGCGACTTTCGGCCAGGAGCCCGGCCGGCGCGCCGCCGGCGCCGCGGGTGACGCGCTTCACAGCCGGGGGCGCGCGGACGGCGCCACGGGCCGTGGGGCCTCGCTCCCGGGACGGCGCCGACGTGAGTACCCTTGGAGCTCATGAGCACTCTTGAGCCCGAGCGCGGGGCAGGTACGGGGACCCTCGTAGAGCCGACGCCGCAGGTGTCGCACGGCGACGGCGACCACGAGCGCTACGCCCACTACGTCCAGAAGGACAAGATCATGGCGAGCGCCCTCGACGGCACTCCCGTGGTGGCGCTGTGCGGGAAGGTCTGGGTGCCGGGCCGTGACCCGAAGAAGTACCCGGTCTGCCCGATGTGCAAGGAGATCTACGAGTCCATGGGCGCCGGTGGCGACAAGGGCAAGGGCGGCAAGGACAAGAAGTAGGGTCCGGCCCCGCCGGACGGAGGCCCCCGGGGTGCGTACACGCGTACGCACCCCGGGGGCCTCCGTCGTTTGATCACGGAGTGGTTGAGACCTCTTGTGGCCGCCCCGGGTCGGCTCTAGCCTCCTGCGTGTTGTGCAGCACGAAACGACCGTTGCGCATGCTGCAACACCATCGGAGGGGAACCCGCCATGAAGCTTCCTGCCCGACTCGTCGCCCCCGTCGCCGCCCTCCTCGTGACGGTCGCGGCCGCGTGCGCCCCGCAGACCTCCGGCGGCGGCGCCACGGAGGACGAGAAGACCGGCACGCTGCGCGTCTGGCTCTTCCAGGAGGTCAACAACGCGCCCAAGCAGCGGACGGTCGACGCCGCCGTCGCCGCCTTCGAGAAGCGGCACCCCGGCGCCGGCGTCCAGGTCGAGTACATCCCCGTCGACACCCGAGCCCAGCGCGTCAAGGCCGCCTTCAACGACCCCGCGAGCGCCCCCGACGTCATCGAGTACGGCAACACCGACACCGCCGGATACGTCAGGGACGGCGGACTCGCCGACATCACCGCCGAGTTCGGCGCCTGGCCCGAGGCCCGGGACACCGACCCCACCGCCCGCGCCTCCGTCACGGTCGACGGCAAGGTGTACGGCGCGCCGCTCTTCGTCGGCGTACGGGCGCTGTACTACCGCACCGACGTCTTCCGGGAGCTGGGCCTCACGCCACCCCGGTCCCAGGCCGAACTGATCGCGACCGCGAAGAAGATCCGCAAGGCGAAGCCGGAGCTGTACGGCATCGCGGTCGGCGGCGCCTACACCTACGGGGCCCTGCCCTTCGTCTGGGCGAACGGCGGCGACCTCGCGACCGAGCGGGACGGCGCGTACACCTCCGCCATCGACAGCCCGGCCGCCCGCAGGGGCATCGCCGCGTACACCTCGCTCTTCGGCGACGACAACTGCCCGGCCGCCAAGTGCGCCTCCATGGGCGGCAACGCGACGGTCACCGCGTTCGCCTCGGGCAGGGCGGCGATGGCGATCGGCGGCGACTTCAGCCACGCGGCGGTCGAGGCGGGTGCGGTGAAGGGCGCCTACGGGGTCGTCCCGCTGCCCGGCGTGACGGCCGGTTCCATCGCACCGGCGTTCGCGGGCGGCAACAACGTGGGCGTACTGAAGAGCAGTTCGCACCGCACCCTGGCGGTGGACCTGGTGAAGTCCCTGGCGGGCAAGGACGGGCAGCGGCGGCTGTTCGACGCGATGGGCTTCCTGCCCACGTACCCGGACGTGCGGGCGGAGGTGGCGAGGAAGCAGCCGTTCGTGAAGCCGTTCATCGACACGCTCGCGGCCGGTACGAAGTTCGTCCCCGCCTCCCCGGCCTGGGGCGGCATCGACGCCTCGCAGGTGCTGCCCACGATGTTCCAGGAGATCGTCAGCGGCCGGAAGGACGTGGCGGCGGCGTCCGGCGACGCGGCGCGGAAGATGGACGCCGCGTTCGCCTCGGCGGCGGGCCGGCCGTGACCCGGGACGCGACCGGACCGGCGCCCGCGCCCGCGCCGCCCCGGCGGTCCCACGGGGGCCGGACCCCGTGGCTCTACCTCGCCCCCGCGCTCGCCGTCCTCGGCGCCCTCCTGGTCTACCCCGTCTACCAGCTCGGCCTCATCTCGTTCCTGGAGTACACCCAGGCCCAGGTCAGCGGCGGCGAACCGACCTCCTTCCAGGGCCTCGGCAACTACCGGGCCCTCTTCCGCGACCCGCAGTTCTGGCAGGTCCTGCTCGCCACGGTGCTGTTCGCCGCCGCGTGCGTCATCGCCACCCTGGCCGTCGGGTGCGCCCTCGCGGTGCTCCTCACCCGCGTACGGGCCGTGCCGCGCCTGGCGCTCATGCTGGCCGCGCTCGGCGCGTGGGCGACGCCCGCCGTCACCGGGTCCACCGTCTGGGTGTTCCTCTTCGACCCGGACTCCGGGCCCGTCAACAAGCTGTTCGGACTGGGCGACTTCTCCTGGACGTACGGGCGCTACAGCGCCTTCGCGCTCGTCCTGTTCGAGGTCGTCTGGTGCTCGTTCCCCTTCGTGATGGTCACCGTCTACGCGGGCGTGCGCGCCATCCCCTCCGAGGTCCTGGAGGCCGCCGCCCTCGACGGCGCGTCCACCTGGCGCACCTGGCGCTCCGTCACCGCGCCGATGCTGCGGCCGATCCTCGTCGTCGTCACCATCCAGTCGATCATCTGGGACTTCAAGGTCTTCACCCAGATCTACGTGATGACGAACGGCGGCGGCATCGCCGGCCAGAACCTCGTGCTGAACGTGTACGCCTACCAGAAGGCCTTCGCGTCCTCCGAGTACAGCCTGGGCTCGGCGATCGGCGTCGTCATGCTGCTGATCCTGCTCGCGGTCACGCTGGTGTACCTCCGCCTGCTGCGACGCCAGGGAGAAGAACTGTGAACCGTACGCTCCGGGTGCGCCGCCCCTGGCGGCTCGCCGCCGAGGCCACCGCCCTCACCGTCGCGGCCGTCGTCGCCTTCCCGCTGTACTGGATGGTCCTCTCCGCCCTGAAACCGGCCGGCGAGGTCCAGTCCACCGACGCCCGCCCCTGGACCCTGTCCCCGTCCCTGGACTCCTTCCGCCGCGTCTTCGAACAGCAGGACTTCGGGCGCTACTTCCTCAACAGCCTGCTGGTCGCGGGGGCCGTCGTGCTGGCCTCGGCCCTCATCGCCTTCCTCGCGGCCACGGCCGTCACACGGTTCCGCTTCCGGTTCCGCACCACGCTGCTGGTGATGTTCCTGGTCGCCCAGATGGTCCCGATCGAGGCGCTGACCATCCCGCTGTTCTTCCTCATGCGGGACCTCGGGCAACTCAACACGCTGGGCTCGCTGATCCTGCCGCACCTCGCGTTCTCCCTGCCGTTCGCCATCTGGATGCTGCGCGGCTTCGTCAGGGCCGTCCCCGAGGCGCTGGAGGAGGCCGCGTACCTCGACGGCGCGAGCCGGAGCCGCTTCCTGTGGCAGATCCTCTTCCCGCTGGTCTTCCCCGGCCTCGTCGCCACCAGCGTCTTCTCGTTCATCTCGACCTGGAACGACTTCCTGTTCGCCAAGTCGTTCATCATCAGCGACACCTCCCAGTCGACCCTCCCCATGGCCCTGCTCGTCTTCTTCAAGCCGGACGAGAACGACTGGGGCGGCATCATGGCCGCGTCGACGGTGATGACCGTCCCGGTACTGGTCTTCTTCGTACTCGTACAGCGCCGCCTGGTGTCCGGGCTCGGCGGCGCGGTGAAGGACTGACGACCCGATGGATGACCACCCGATGGATCCCATGGACCTGATCCCCGCCCCGTCCGCCTCCCGGTGGGTACGGCCCGCCGGGTACGACGTCCTCGACACGGACACCCGACTGGAGGCCGGCCCGGGCACGGAGGGCGTCGCCCGCTGGTTCCGCGCCACGATCGGGGCCGCCACGGGCCTGCCCTTCCCGGACGGGAACGACACCGACGGCCGGATCGTGCTGGGCCTCGACCCCGCGCTGCCGCCCGAGGGCTACCGCATCGTCGTCGACGGGTACGCCCAGCGCATCGAGGGCGGCAGCGCCGCCGGAGTGTTCCGGGCCGTCCAGACGTACCGTCAACTCCTCGGACCCGACGCCTACCGCAGGGCGCCCGTCGGACCGCCCGGCCGTGAGTGGCGCGTCCCCACCGTCGTCGTCGAGGACGCGCCCCGCTTCCCCTGGCGCGGCCTCATGCTCGACGTCGCCCGGCACTTCCTCCCCAAGGACGACGTCCTGCGCTACCTCGACCTCATGGCCGCCCACCAGCTCAACGTCCTGCACCTGCACCTCACCGACGACCAGGGCTGGCGCATCGAGATCAAGCGGTACCCACGGCTCACCGAGGTCGGCTCCTGGCGGGCGCGCACCAAGCGGGGACACCGGGCCTCCCAGCTGTGGGACGACACCCCGCACGGCGGCCACTACACGCAGGACGACATCCGCGAGATCGTCGCCTACGCCGCCGAGCGGCACATCCGCGTCGTCCCCGAGATCGACGTCCCCGGCCACTCGCAGGCCGCCATCGCCGCGTACCCGGAACTCGGCAACACCGACGTCGTCGACACCACCACCCTCACCGTCTGGGACACCTGGGGCGTCAGCCCGAACGTGCTCGCCCCCACCGACGGCACGCTCCGCTTCTACGAGGGCGTCCTGGAGGAGGTCCTCGACCTGTTCCCGGCACAGACGTCGCCCTTCGTCCACCTCGGCGGCGACGAGTGCCCCAAGGACCAGTGGAGGGCCTCACCGGCCGCCCAGGCGCGCATCCGGGAGCTGGGCCTCGCCGACGAGGACGGGCTCCAGGCGTGGTTCGTCCGGCACTTCGGCCGGTGGCTCGCGGACCGGGGCCGCCGCCTGATCGGGTGGGACGAGATCCTGGAGGGCGGGACGGCGGCGGACCTCCCGCCGGGCGCCGTCGTGTCCTCGTGGCGCGGATACGCCGGCGGGATCGCCGCCGCCGAGGCGGGCCACGACGTCGTCATGTGCCCCGAACAGCACGTCTACCTCGACCACCGGCAGGACGGCGGCCCCGCCGAGCCGGTCCCCATCGGCTACGTCCGCACCCTGGAGGACGTCTACCGCTTCGAACCCGTACCGCCGGGGCTCGCCCCGGACGCCGCCGCGCACGTCGTCGGAACCCAGGCGAACGTCTGGACCGAGGTCATGGACTCCCGTTCCCGCGTCGACTACCAGGTCTTCCCGCGCCTCGCCGCGTTCGCCGAGGTCGCCTGGTCCACCCGGCTCCCGGCCGACCCCGCCGCGCGGGACTTCGCGGACTTCGAGCGCCGGATGACGGCCCACTACCGGCGCCTCGACGCCCTCGGCGTCGACTACCGGCCACCCGGCGGCCCGCTGCCCCGGCAGACCCGCCCGGGAGTGGCCGGCCGCCCGATCGAGGGGGCGCCCCCAAACGTGTGAGCGCGCGCAAAGGCGCGCCGCGCCCGTACCCGGCGCCCGGAACCGGAAGGCCGCCGGGACAAGTCGTACAAGGTTGCCGATGTCGCCGAGAAGTGGCAATCCGCGCGTGCCGCCGATGGCATGCCAAACCGGTTCATCTCGCAGGTCACGGGATGTCCGGGGCGGATGTGTGCTTCGCGGACCCTCGCGTCGCCCGGCGCCGAAGATGTGCCAGAGTTGCCACGTCGGGGCTGTGAGCACGTACGGTACGGCAACACAGGCGGGACAGCCGGGACAGCCGGGAGACCGGGAAGGGGCAGCTGGGTTGACCACGCACGCACCGCAGGCGGCGCAGTCCGTGACGCTGCCGGCCACGCTCGGCGAGGCAGTGGCGGCGCTCAGCGCCATGCCCGCCGCCGTGCCCGTGGCGGGCGGTACGGACTTGATGGCCGCCGTCAACAAGGGCCAGTTGCGACCCGCCGGGCTCGTCGGCCTCGGCCGCATCAACGAGATCCGGGGCTGGCAGTACCAGGACGGCCACGCCCTGCTGGGCGCCGGCCTCACCCACGCGCGCATGGGCCGCCCCGACTTCGCGGCGCTCATCCCCGCCCTCGCCGCCGCCGCCCGCGCGGCCGGCCCGCCCCAGATCCGCAACGCGGGCACCCTGGGCGGCAACATCGTCACCGCCGCCCCCACCGGCGACTCCCTGCCCGTGCTGGCCGCCCTGGAGGCGGACCTGGTCGTCGCGGGCCCCGGCGGGACGCGCGAGGTCCCGGTGACGCACCTGCTGGCGGGCCGCGAACTGCTCGGCCCCGCCGAACTGATCGGCTTCGTGCGCGTACCGCTCCTGCACGCCCCGCAGGTGTTCCTGAAGGCCACCGGCCGGACCGGCCCCGGGCGGGCCACCGCGTCCGTCGCGGTCGTCCTGGACCCGGCGCGGCGCGGCGTGCGCTGCGCGGTCGGGGCGATCGCCCCCATGCCGCTGCGGCCGCTGGAGGCGGAGCGCTGGATCGCCTCGCTGATCGACTGGGACGGCGACCGCGGGCTGGCGCCCGAGGCGCTGACGGCGTTCGGCGAGTACGTCGCGGCCGCCTGCATCCCGGACCCGCCGGGCGAGGAGCCGCTGCCGCCCGCCGTACTGCACCTGCGGCGCACGGTCGCCGCGCTGGCCCGACGGGCACTGGGGAGGGCGCTGTCGTGACCACCGACGAGAACGGCAACGGGCAGGAGCGGGGCGGCGGCTGGCAGCCGACGCCCCAGGGCGAGTACGACAGCGACGCCACCGCCTTCGTCCAGCTGCCGCCCGACATGTCGACGACCGGTGCCCCGCTGGAGGCCCCCGGCCACGGCTACGTGCCGCCGGAGGCCTGGGCGGCGCACGACCCGAACGCCACGGCGCAGTGGACCTTCCAGGCGGCGGCGCCCGCGCCCTCGGAGCTGACCGGACAGTGGACGATTCCGGTCGCCCAGGGGGATCTCCCGGACGAATCGGGCGAGTTCACCACGTCGTCGCTCGCCTCGCAGTGGACGAGCGGCAACCCGCCCGCCACCCTCCCGGGCGGCGCCCCCGCGCCCTGGGCGACGCCGCAGCCGCAGCCCGCCGCCCCGGAGCCGGACGAGGCCCCGGAGCCGGAGGCCCCCGCCCACGACCCCGCCTTCCAGGGCCCCGCCCCCGAAGGCCCCCAGGACGCGCCCGCTCCCGACGCGCCCGCTCCGGACGCCCCCGTTCCCGACGCGCCCGCTCCGGACGCCGCCGCGCAGCCCACGCACGTCACGGACAGCGACGAGCACCCGCACATCTCGTACGTGCTGCGCGTCAACGGCACCGACCGGCCCGTCACCGACGCGTGGATCGGCGAGTCCCTGCTGTACGTGCTGCGCGAGCGGCTCGGCCTCGCCGGCGCCAAGGACGGCTGCTCGCAGGGCGAGTGCGGGGCGTGCAACGTCCAGGTCGACGGCCGGCTCGTCGCCTCCTGCCTGGTGCCCGCGGCCACCGCGGCCGGCAGCGAGGTGCGGACGGTCGAGGGGCTGGCCACCGACGGCGAACCCTCCGACGTCCAGCGCGCCCTCGCCGCCTGCGGAGCCGTCCAGTGCGGCTTCTGCATCCCCGGCATGGCCATGACGGTCCACGACCTCCTCGAGGGCAACCACGCCCCGAGCGAGCTGGAGACCCGCCAGGCACTCTGCGGCAACCTCTGCCGCTGCACCGGCTACCGCGGCGTCCTCGACGCCGTCCGCGAGGTCGTCGCCGAACGCGCCGCCTCGGCGGCCGCCGCCGCGGAGGCCGCCGAGGCCGCGGGCGCGGCCGGGCGCGCCGACGGGACCGACGGCACAGGACAGGCCCGCATCCCGCACCAGATCCCCCACCCGCACGACGGAGGCATGGCGTGAGCAACGACGCGGCCACCGCCATCCCGGCGGTCGACGGCCCCCAAGGGCCCGCGCAGGAGCAGCCGGTCCACGGGCTCGGCGCGTCCCTCCCGCCCGCCGACGCCCGCGCCAAGACGGAGGGCACCTTCCCGTACGCCTCCGACCTGTGGGCCGAGGGCCTGCTGTGGGCGGCCGTCCTGCGCTCCCCACACGCGCACGCGCGCGTGCTCTCGATCGACACCACGGCCGCGGCCGAGATGCCCGGCGTGCGGGTCGTGGTGACCCACGCGGACGTGCCCGGCGAGGCGACGTACGGCCGCACGGTCGCCGACCGTCCCGTCTTCGCCTCCGACCTCGTGCGCCACCACGGCGAGGCCATCGCCGCGGTCGCGGCCGACCACCCGGACACCGCCCGCCTGGCCGCCGCCGCCATCGCCGTCGAGTACGAACTCCTCGACCCCGTCACCGACCCCGAGAAGGCCTTCGCCGCCCCGCCGCTCCACCCGGACGGCAACCTGATCCGCCACATCCCGCTGCGCTACGGCGACCCCGACGCGGCCGGCGAGGTCGTCGTGGAGGGCCTCTACCGCATCGGCCGGCAGGACCCCGCGCCGATCGGCGCCGAGGCCGGGCTCGCCGTGCCCCGCCCGGACGGCGGCGTCGACATCTACACCGCCTCCACCGACCCGCACACCGACCGCGACCTGGCCGCCGCGTGCTTCGGGCTCAGCCCCGAACAGGTCAAGGTCGTCGTCACCGGTGTCCCCGGCGCCACCGGCGACCGCGAGGACCCCGGCTTCCAGATCCCGCTCGGCCTCCTCGCCCTGCGCACCGGCTGCCCCGTCAAACTGGCCGCCACCCGCGAGGAGTCCTTCCTCGGCCACCCGCACCGCCACCCCACCCTCCTGCGCTACCGCCACCACGCGGACGCGGAGGGCCGCCTGGTCAAGGTCGAGGCGCAGATCCTGCTGGACGCCGGCGCCTACGCCGAGGCGTCCTCCGAGTCGCTCGCCGCCGCCGTCGCCTTCGCCTGCGGCCCGTACGTCGTCCCGCACGCGTTCGTCGAGGGCTGGGCGGTACGCACCAACAACCCGCCCTCGGGGCACGTCCGCGGCGAGGGCGCCATGCAGGTCTGCGCCGCCTACGAGGCCCAGATGGACAAGCTCGCCGCGCGGCTGGGCGTCGACCCCGCCGAGCTGCGCCTGCGCAACGCGCTCGCCACCGGCGACATCCTGCCCACCGGTCAGACGGTCACCTGCCCGGCGCCCGTCGCGGAACTCCTCCAGGCCGTCCGCGACTTCCCCCTCCCCGCCCTGCCCAAGGACGCCCCGGAGGACGACTGGCTGCTCCCCGGCGGCCCGGAGGGCGCGGGCGAGCCCGGCGCCGTACGCCGGGGCGTGGGGTACGCGCTGGGCATGGTCCACATGCTGGGGGCGGAGGGCACCGACGAGGTCTCCACGGCCACCGTCAAGGTCCACGACGGCATCGCCACCGTCATCTGCGCGGCCGTCGAGACCGGCCAGGGCTTCTCCACCCTGGCCCGCCAGATCGTCCAGGACACCCTGGGCATCGACGAGGTCCACGTCGCCTCCGTCGACACCGACCAGCCCCCGGCCGGCCCGGCGACCCACGGCCGGCACACCTGGGTGTCGGGCGGGGCGGTGGAACGCGCGGCGAAGATGGTGCGCACCCAGCTCCTCCAGCCGCTGGCGCACAAGTTCGGCATGTCCACCGAGCTGCTCCAGATCACCGACGGCAAGATCACGTCGTACGACGGGGTGCTGTCCACCACCGTCATGGAGGCCCTGGAGGGCAAGGAACTCTGGGCGACCGCCCAGTGCCGCCCCCACCCCACCGAGCCCCTCGACGAGGCGGGCCAGGGCGACGCGTTCGTCGGCCTCGCCTTCTGCGCCATCCGCGCGGTCGTCGACGTCGACATCGAACTCGGATCGGTCCGCGTCGTGGAGATGGCCGTGGCACAGGACGTCGGGCGCGTCCTGAACCCCGCCCAGCTCGCCACCCGCATCGAGGCGGGCGTCACCCAGGGCGTCGGCGCGGCCCTCACCGAGAACCTCCGCACCGCCCGCGGCCTGGTCCGCCACCCCGACCTCACCGGCTACGCGCTCCCCACCTCGCTGGACGCGCCGGACATCCGCATCGTCAAGCTGGTCGAGGAACGCGACGTGGTCGCCCCCTTCGGCGCCAAGGCCGCGAGCGCCGTCCCGGTGGTCACCTCCCCGGCCGCGGTCGCCTCCGCCGTCCGCTCCGCCACCGGCCGCCCCGTCAACCGCCTCCCCATCCGCCCCCAGGCGGCGGTCGCGGCGCCGTAGGACCCCTCGCGCGGCGCCCATGCGGCGGCGACGACCCGGTGGTACTACTTTGACCCCATCAAAGTAGTACCATTCTGGTATGGCCATGAACCTGCGTCTCCGCGACGACCAGACCGATGCCCTGAAGCAGCGCGCCGAGGAGGAGGGCCTCAGCATGCACGCCATAGTCCTCCGGGCGGTCGACGACTACCTGTCGCGCACCGCTCAGGAAGCCCTGGTGCGCAAGACCGCCAGGGAACAGGCCGCCAAGTGGCACGAACTCATGGAGCGGCTCAAGTGACCTTCCTCTACCTGGCGTCCGAGGACGTGCTGGCCGTCGCCGAGTACGCGGTCGACGATCAGGTCGTCGTCCTCCGGGACGCCGGCCTGCTCGAATCGGCCGTTCACCGTCCGTCGGCAGCGATGTTCGGAGAGGAGGCGTACCCCGATCTGCTCGACAAGGCGGCGGCGCTGCTTCAGTCGCTGGCGGTCAATCATCCGTTCGTGGACGGGAACAAGCGCACGGCCTGGCTGTCCTGTGTGACCTTCCTGGCCATGAACGGCGTCTCGTTGCGACCGGACATCGACACCGCCGAGCGGCTGGTGATCGCCGTCGCCACGGGTGAGGCGGACGAGGTGAAGGTCATCGCCCAAGGGTTGCGCGAGCTGCTGGTGTGACCCCTGTCGCACTCCGCGAGGTCACGGCGTCGTCCCGGCGGGGGTGGGGGCGGGGCACCGGTAGGGTGGCCCGGTTGTCGTACGTAACAGCCGAGAGACCGAAGCGGAGACCGTGACTACTACCGCCTCCCATCACCTCTCACCCGCCTTCCCCGGCCGTGCCCCCTGGGGTACCGCGAACAAGCTGCGCGCCTGGCAGCAGGCCGCGATGGACCGGTACGTGCAGGAGCAGCCGCGGGACTTCCTCGCGGTCGCGACGCCCGGCGCCGGCAAGACGACCTTCGCGCTCACCCTCGCGTCCTGGCTGCTGCACCACCACGTCGTGCAGCAGGTCACCGTCGTCGCGCCGACCGAGCACCTGAAGAAGCAGTGGGCCGCGGCCGCCGCGCGGATAGGGATCAAGCTGGACCCGGACTACAGCGCCGGGCCGCTGAGCAAGGAGTACCACGGCGTCGCGGTCACCTACGCCGGCGTCGGCGTACGGCCGATGCTGCACCGCAACCGCAGCGAGCAGCGCAAGACGCTCGTCATCCTCGACGAGATCCACCACGCCGGTGACTCCAAGTCGTGGGGCGAGGCGTGCCTGGAGGCGTTCGAGCCCGCCACGCGGCGGCTCGCGCTCACCGGTACGCCGTTCCGGTCCGACACCAACCCCATCCCCTTCGTCACGTACGAGGAGGGCAACGACGGCATCCGGCGCTCGTCCGCCGACTACACGTACGGATACGGCAACGCCCTCACCGACGGGGTCGTCCGCCCGGTGATCTTCCTCAGCTACAGCGGCAACATGCGCTGGCGCACCAAGGCCGGCGACGAGGTCGCCGCCCGGCTCGGCGAACCGATGACCAAGGACGCCGTCTCCCAGGCCTGGCGCACCGCCCTCGACCCGCGCGGCGACTGGATGCCGAACGTGCTGCGCGCCGCCGACCAGCGCCTCACCGAGGTCCGCAAGGGCATCCCGGACGCGGGCGGCCTCGTCATCGCCTCCGACCAGGACTCCGCACGCGCGTACGCCAAGCTCATCCGCGAGATCACCGGGACGAAGGCGACCGTCGTCCTCTCCGACGACGCGGGCGCCTCGAAGCGCATCGACGAGTTCAGCGAGGGCGACGACCGCTGGATGGTCGCCGTCCGCATGGTGTCCGAAGGCGTCGACGTGCCGCGCCTCGCCGTCGGGGTGTACGCGACGACGATCTCGACGCCCCTTTTCTTCGCCCAGGCGGTGGGCCGTTTCGTCCGTTCGCGCAGGCGCGGCGAGACCGCGTCCGTGTTCCTTCCCACCATCCCCAACCTGCTGACCTTCGCCAACGAGATGGAGGTCGAGCGCGACCACGCCCTCGACAAGCCGAAGAAGGAGGGGGAGGAGGACCCCTACGCCGAGTCCGAGAAGGAGATGGACGAGGCCAACAAGCAGGAGGACGAGGACACCGGCGAACAGGACATGCTGCCCTTCGAGGCGCTGGAGTCCGACGCCGTCTTCGACCGCGTCCTGTACGACGGCGCCGAGTTCGGCATGCAGGCCCACCCCGGCAGCGCGGAGGAGCAGGACTACCTCGGCATCCCCGGCCTCCTGGAGCCCGACCAGGTGCAGCTGCTGCTGCGCAAGCGGCAGGCCCGGCAGATCGCGCACAGCAAGCAGAAGCCGGCCGAGGAGGCCGACCTGCTGGAACTGCCGGCCGAGCGGCGTCCCGTCGTTTCCCACAAGGAACTGCTCGAACTGCGCAAGCAGCTCAACACGATGGTGAGCGCCTACGTCCACCAGAGCGGCAAGCCGCACGGCGTCATCCACACCGAGCTGCGCCGGGTGTGCGGCGGGCCGCCGAGCGCCGAGGCGACGGCCGGCCAGATCCGCGAGCGGATCAAGAAGGTCCAGGAGTGGGCCACCCGCATGCGCTGAGGCCGACGCGTGTCGCACGACGCGCATACCGGGGCGAAAATTCCCTTTCGCACATGCCTGCGACCGGATTCTGGACGAGGGCTTCCGCTGAGCGGAGTCCCTCGCTACTGTCCCGGCCATCGCAATGCAACGCCCCGTGGCAGCGCCGCCGCGGAGCGCAGCCGGTGTGCCATGGCCTGCCGGCGGCCTCTCCGTGCGTCGCCGAAGGGACCGGTGGCGCGTCCGCCTTTGAGAGTGTCCGCCGTCACTCACTCCGAAGGAGAGGGCGTCGTGACCGCGGAGACTTCCCAGACGCTCGACCGAGGACTGCGCGTCCTCAAGCTGCTCGCCGACACCGACCACGGGCTGACCGTCACCGAGTTGTCCAACAAACTCGGCGTCAACCGCACCGTCGTCTACCGTCTGCTCGCCACCCTGGAACAGCACGCCCTGGTACGCCGTGACCTCGGCGGCCGCGCCCGCGTCGGCCTCGGCGTCCTGCGCCTGGGCCGCCAGGTGCACCCGCTGGTGCGCGAGGCCGCGCTGCCCGCGCTGCGCTCGCTGGCCGAGGACATCGGGGCCACCGCCCACCTCACCCTGGTCGACGGGGCGGAGGCGCTCGCCGTCGCCGTCGTCGAACCGACCTGGACCGACTACCACGTGGCCTACCGGGCCGGGTTCCGCCACCCGCTGGACCGCGGCGCGGCCGGCCGCGCGATACTCGCCGCCCGCCAGGGCGCCCTCGGCGACCCCGGCTACACGCTCACCCACGGCGAACTGGAGGCCGGCGCGAGCGGCGCGGCGGCCCCGCTGGTCGGGGTGACCGGCGTCGAGGGCAGCGTCGGCGTGGTCATGCTCGCCGACGCCGTACCGGAGCGGGTCGGGCCCCGCGTCGTCGACGCCGCCCGCGAGGTCGCGGACGCCCTGCGCTGACGCCGCGGCCGAACGCCCCGCGCCGGGGCGCGGGCGGGCTGCCGATAGATTGGCACCGTGCTCTCCACGCTCTCGCGCCCCCGCGCTCTCGCCCTGTGCGCCCTTCCCGTCGTCGCGCTGCTCGCCGTCGCCGGGCTGGCGCCGCTGCCGTTCACCCTCGCGCAGCCGGGCTCGACCAGTGACGTCCTGGGGGAGCACAAGGGCAAGCAGGTGATCACCGTCTCCGGCGTGCCCGTCCGCGCGACCACGGGCGAGCTGCGCATGACCACCATCGTGGCCACCGGCCCCCGCACCCCCGTCGACCTCGGGGACGTCGTCGACAACTGGTTCCGCGGCGACCGGGCCGTCCTGCCGCACGACTCGGTCTACCCGGCCGGCAAGTCCGACGCCGAGATCACCGAGCGCAACATCGGCCAGATGCGCGAGTCGCAGAACAGCGCCGTACAGGCCGCGCTCGACTACCTGGGCAAGAGCCCGGAGCAGGTGAAGGTCGACCTCCAGCTCGCCGACATCGGCGGCCCCAGCGCCGGGCTGTTCTTCGCGCTCGGGATCATCGACAAGGTCCAGGGCGACGGCAGGGGCGGTGACCTCACCGGCGGCCGGACCATCGGCGGCACCGGGACCGTCGCCGCGGACGGCACGGTCGGGGCCGTGGGCGGGGTGTCCCTCAAGACACAGGCCGCCCACCGCGACGGCGCCACCGTCTTCCTCGTACCGAAGGACGAGTGCGCGGACGCCGAGGCCGAGAAGCCGGCGGGCCTGCGGCTCGTCCCCGTCACCACCCTCAAGGACGCGGTGTCGTCGCTGCGCGCTCTGGAACAGGGGAAGAAGGTCCCGAGCTGCTGAGCCCGGGCGCCGGACCGTCCATCTCCCGCCAGCTGGGGAACAGCGCGGGCGTGAGCGTCGTCAGGAAGTAGAGGCCGCCGACCGCCAGCAGCGTCGGCACCAGCCCGGCCCGCTCCACCAGGAAGCCCGCGCCCACCCCGCCTAGCGGCATCGCCAGCAGCGCCCCCGCCGTCGTCACCCCCGCCACCCGGCTGCGCAGCGCGTCGGGGATCCGTTCGTACAGGACCGTCGTCAGGATCGGGTTGAGCGTCCCGGAGCCCAGTCCGCCGACCGCCGCGGTCACCACCAGCGGCCACACGCTCTCCGTCGTCGCCGCCGTGAGGAACGGCGGAGCCCCGCTCAACAGGAACGCGACCGTGAACACCGTCCGCCGCCGGCAGCGGTCCCCCAGCGCCGCGTAGAGCAGGGCGCCCAGCAGCGCGCATCCGCCCCACACGGCCGAGACCAGGCCGATCGCCGCCGCGCCGCCCAGGTTCCGCTGGGCGTGCACCGGCAGGAGCACCGCGCTCCAGCCCTGGCTCAGGCCGTTGGTGACCATCACCATCAGCGTGATGCCCAGCAGCAGCCGGGAGCCCAGCACGAAGGCGTACCCCTCGCGCAGCTCCGCCCGGTACCGCGCCGGCGAGACGGGCACGGCGGAGCGTTGCGGCTCGGCGGCCTTCACGCCGCGTACGCCGCCGAGGACCAGCAGCGCGGAGAGCCCGAACGTCGCCGCGTCCAGCAGCAGGACCGTCTCCGCACCGACCAGCGCGATCAGCACGCCCGCGAGGGCCGCCCCCGCCATCCGCGCCCCGCGCGACACCGCGTCGAACAGGCTCGCCGCCCGCGCGAGGGTGGTCCCGGCCCGCTCGGCGAGGTCCGGCACGAGGACGTGGCGGGCGGTCTGGCCGGGTGCGTGGCACAGTCCGGCCACGCCCATCAGCGCGCACAGCCCCCAGAATTCCAGCCGCCCCGCGTGGTGCAGGAGCGGGATCGCGGCCATCGCGAGCGCGCAGACCAGGTCCGAGGCGACGCTGACGCGCCGCCGCCCGATCCGGTCGATGACCGGCCCGCCGACGATCGCCGACACCACCACGGGCAGGGTGGCGCAGAAGGCGACGAGTCCCGCCTTGCCGGGGCTTCCCGTGGTCTGGAGCGCGAACCACGGGACGCCGATGAGGGTCAGTGAGCTGCCGCTGGTGGATATCGCGTTGGCCGCCAGCACGGCCGTGAGCGGCCCCCGCCGCCGCCCGCTCACGCGATACGGGCGGTGCGGAGCGGGGCCGGGGGAGCGGCGACCAGCCGCAGGCCGAGCTCGACGAGCGTCCAGCCCAGCCGGGTGCGCAGCGGGCGGCGGTCGCGGACGGCGGGCCGCCGGGGAGCGCGGTCCCTTAAGTCGCTCGCGCGCAGTGCGTGCAGGCGCAGGTGTATGTCGGGATGCATGGCGGTCGGTCGTCCCTTCAGTCGTCGGTCTGCGGGAAGGCGTGCAGGTGGAGCCGTACCTGGGTGGCGTCCTCGGCGGGCTCGACGTCGCGGTAGCCGTTGATCAGGGCGTGCAGCTTCTCGTCGAGCTCGCGCAGTTGGGCGGGGCCGAGGCGCAGGGTGAAGTCGCTCAGGTCGGCGCTC
Organism: Streptomyces ficellus; assembly: GCF_009739905.1. NCBI lineage: Bacteria > Bacillati > Actinomycetota > Actinomycetes > Kitasatosporales > Streptomycetaceae > Streptomyces > Streptomyces ficellus. The sequence continues at coordinate 4,595,693 of NZ_CP034279.1, forward strand.
CTCGCCCAGTCCGCCGGCCAGTCGCGCATCGTGCCGATCCAGGTGGACAGCTCCTGGCCGTGGAGGGTGGCGATCTCGTGCAGGAACACGTTGACCGCGCCGCGCGTCTCGGCGTCCTCCTGGTCGAAGAGCGAGTCGTCCCAGGCGGTGCCCTGGTGCACGGCCCGCCACCAGCGCTCCCGCCCCTTGCCCCGCTCCGGGTCGTCCTCGACGAAGCCGTACGAGGCGAGCTGGCGCAGGTGGTAGCTGGTGGCGCCGCTCGACTCGCCCAGCCGCCCGCCCAGTTGGGAGGCGGTGGCCGGGCCGTGGTGGCGCAGGGCGTTGAGCAGCCGGATGCGCAGGGGGTGGGCGAGGCCGCGCAGGGAGCGGGGGTCGAGCTGCCGGATCGACGGCGGTCCGGGGGGAGCGTGCTTCTCGGGCTCGGTCTTCTCGGGCTCGGGCATGCCCTCAGCGTAGAGTTGCAAAGGAATGCTTGCAAGGGTTTCTTTGCATCGAGTTCTTTGCGTCAACCGCCCACGTGTCAGGGCAGCTTGATGAACCCCTGCTCCACCAGCCACTCCTTCGCCACCGTGTGCGGGTCCTCCCCGTCCACGTCCACCCGCGCGTTCAACTCCTGCGCCACCGCGGTGTTCAGGCGCGCGCTCAGCGGGTCGAGCAGCTCCGCGATCACCGGATACCGCTGGAAGGTCGGGGTGTGCAGGGCGGGCGCCGCGTTGTAGTTGGGGAAGAAGTGCTTGTCGTCGGCCATGGTGTCCAGGTTCATCGCCTTGATCCGGCCGTCCGTCGTGTACGCCTCGCCCAGCAGGCACGAGCCCGACTTCGCCACCTGGGTGTAGATGATCCCGGCGTCCATCTTGCGGATGTTGCCCGCCGGGATGTCCATGCCGTAGGCCTTCTCCATGCCCGGCAGCCCGTCCTCGCGGGAGGCGAACTCGTTCTCCACGCACAGCGTCACCGCCGACGGGTCGCGGCGCGACAGCTCCGCCACGTCCGACAGCGTCCGCAGCTTGTACCTGGCGTTGTTCCGCTTGTTGATGGCCAGCGTGTACGTGTTGTCCAGCGTGGACGGCGGCAGCCAGGTCACGCCGTTGCGCACGTCCACGTCCCGGACCGCCTCCCACTGGCCGCGCGGGTCGGCGATCGGCTTCTGGTTGCCCTGGTAGGTGATCCACGCCGTACCCGTGTACTCGTAGATCGCGTCCGCGTCGCCCTTGATGATCGCCTCCCGGCCGCTGATCGAGCCCGGCAGGTTCGTCCGGTCCAGCACCTCGGCGCCCGCCGCCTTGAAGATCAGCCCGATCATCTGGCCGAGGATGATGTTCTCGCTGAAGTTCTTCGACGTGATCGTCAGCGACGCGCCCGCGAGCGGCAGCCCCTTGCCGACCGAGCCGGGCCGGACGTCGTCCACCATCGGCGAACCGCTCTTCAGCCCGCACCCCGACAGCCCGGCCGCCACCAGGGCCAGCACCGGCACCAGCGCCCCCCGCCCGTACCGCTTCCGCTTCACCCGGCCTCCAGCCCGCGGGGCGTCATCGCCAGCTCCGCCAGCGACGCCAGCCAGTCGACCAGCAGCGCCAGCGCCACCGTCAGGACCGAACCCAGCACCAGCACCGCCATCCGCTGCGTCTGGATGCCCGTCGTGATCAGGTCGCCGAGACCGCCGCCACCGACGAACGTCGCCAGCGTCGCCGTACCCACGTTGAGCACCAGCGCCGTCCGCACACCCGCCAGGATCAGCGGCACGGCCAGCGGCAGCTCCACCCGCAGCAGCCGGCCCGCCGCCGACATGCCGATGCCCCGCGCCGCCTCCACCAGCTGCGGATCGATGGCCCGCAGACCGGCCATCGTGTTGGACAGCACCGGCAGCACCGCGTAGATCACCATGCCGGTGACCGCCGTCGACGGCCCGATGCCCAGCCAGATCACCAGCAGCGCCAGCAGCCCGATCGCAGGGGTCGCCTGGCCGACGTTCGCCACCGCCGTCGCGACCGGCGCCCCCCGGCTCAGACCGTGCCGCGTCAGCGCGATCCCCAGCGGGATCGCGATCAGCAGCACCCAGAACGTGGACACCGCCGTGAGCTTGACGTGCTGCCACAGCCGCAACTGGACGTTCCCGCCCGCCAGCGCGTTCTCGGCGATCACGTCCAGGTGGACGTTCGAGATCCACAGGTACGTCACCAGCAGCAGCACGGCCAGCACCGCCGGCATGACGACCAGCTTCCGCACCGGGACGCGCCGGCCGGCCGCGCCCGGCCGCCGCCCGGCCCCGCCCCGTCCGGACGCGCCCCGTCCGGACGCGCCCCGTCCGGACGCGCCCCGTCCGGCCGCGGGTTCGTTCTCCCGGACGTCGTCGTCCCGGTGCCGGTCCTCCTCCTGGTGCCGGTCCTCCTCGGAGTCCTCCACCCGGGGGTTCACCGGCCGCCCTCCAGCTCCACCTCGGTCTGGTGGTGGCGCGTCTCCTCCAGGTCGTGCTGGTGCTCGACGGCCGCCAGCCGGTCCGCCTCCAGCATCTCGTGCACCGAGTTCATCAGCGTCTCCATGTCGACGACCCCGATGTACTCGCCGCGCCGGCCCGTCACCGCCACCCGTCCCGCCGAGTCGAGGAGTACCGCCTCCAGCGCGTCGTGCAGCGTCGCGTCCCGCGTGACCGTGTCGTGCACCAACTGGCCCGCCCGCGCGAGCGACCCCTTGGCCCGCATCAGGTCACCGCGCCGCAGCCACTTGTACGGCCGGCCGCGCCGGTCCAGCATCAGCAGCTCGTTGTGCAGCCCGCCCCGCAACCGGTTGAAGATCGTCTGGAGCGGGTCGTCCACCGACACCGTAGGGAAGTCGGCGATCTCCACGTCCCGCACGCGCGTGAGGTTCAGCCGCTTCAGCGCCGCCCCCGCCCCCACGAACCCCGACACGAAGTCGTCCGCCGGGTTGGTGAGGATCGCCTCCGGCGTGTCGAACTGGGCGATGTGCGAACGCTCGCGCAGCACCACGATCCGGTCGCCCAGCTTGATCGCCTCGTCGAAGTCATGGGTGACGAACACGATCGTCTTGTGCAGCTCGTGCTGGAGCCGGATCAGCTCGTCCTGGAGGTGGTCGCGCGTGATGGGGTCCACCGCGCCGAACGGTTCGTCCATCAGCAGCACCGGCGGATCCGCCGCCAGCGCCCGCGCCACGCCCACCCGCTGCTGCTGCCCGCCCGACAACTGGCGCGGATAGCGCCCGTGGAACTCCCGCGGGTCCAGACCCACCAGGTCCAGCATCTCCTCGACCCGGTCGCGCACCCTCGCCTTCGACCAGCCCGTCATCTTGGGTACGAGGGCGATGTTCTCGGCGACCGTCATGTGCGGGAACAGCCCGGACGACTGGATCGCGTACCCCACCTTCCGGCGCAGCTTCACCGGATCCATGCGGGTCACGTCCTCGTCGTTGATCCGGATCCGGCCCGACGACGGCTCGATCAACCGGTTGATCATCTTCAGGGTCGTCGACTTGCCGCAGCCCGACGGCCCCACGAAGATCACCGTCTCGCCCGGCCGGATCTCCATGGAGACGTTGTCCACCGCCGGGGCCGGATTGCCCGGGTACCGCTTCGACAGGTTCTCCAGCTCAATGCTCGCGCCCACGGATCCCCCTCGGAATCGTCAGCCGCCCGAGCAGGACGTACGCGGCGTCGAACAACAGGGCCAGGATCACGATCCCCACCGTCCCCGCCAGCACCTGGTTGAGCGCGTTGGCACTGCCCAGCGAGGCGATCCCCCGGAAGATCTCATTGCCCAGCCCCGGCCCCGAGGCGTACGCCGCGATCGCGGCGATGCCCATCAGCATCTGCGTCGACACCCGGATCCCCGTCAGGATCGGCGGCCACGCCAGCGGCAGCTCCACCCGCGCCAGCCGGGCCGCCGGGGACATCCCGATGCCCTTCGCGGCGTCCACCAGCGCCGGGTCCACCCCCCGCAGCCCCACGATCGCGTTCCGCACGATCGGCAGCAGCCCGTACAGCACCAGCGCGATCACCGTGGGCGGCACCCCGAGCCCCACCACCGGGATCAGCAGGCCGATCAGCGCCAGCGAGGGGATCGTCAGGATCGTGGCCGTGGACGTGATCGCCAAGTTCCCCGCCCAGCCGCTGCGGTACGACACCAGGGCGATCAGCACGCCCAGCGCCGTGGCGATCACCATGCATTGGAAGACGGCGCTGACGTGCTGGTACGCGTCCGTGAGCAGCTGCTGGTGGCGGCTGGCCACGTACTCCCAGAAGCTCACGGCCGTCCTCCCTTCGCTGCGTACGCCCTGCTCCCGCGCGGCCTACTCCTGCGCGGCCTGCTCCACCAGCGGGATGATCCGCAGCGGCACCGGGTTCTCCATGACGATCGCCGTGGAGGCGCGGACGATGCCATCAAAACCGACAACCCGGTCGATCACCCGCTGGAGATCCGCGTTCGACCGGGCGACCAGCCGGCACAGCATGTCCCCGTGCCCGGTCGTCGTGTGCAGCTCCAGCACCTCCGGCACACCCGCCAAGTGCTCCCGCACATCGGGCCCTTGCCCCTGCTTGATCTCCAGCGTCGCGAACGCCGTCACCGGGTAGCCCAGCGCCGCCGGGTCCACCTCCGGACCGAAGCCCCGGATGACTCCGTTCGACTGAAGCCGGTCCAGCCGCGCCTGCACCGTGCCGCGCGCCACGCCCAGCCGCCGCGACGCCTCCAGCACGCCTATGCGCGGCTCCCGCGCCAGCAGGGCGATGAGCCTGCCGTCCAGATGATCGATCGCCATGGCCGTCTCCCGATGGTCATCATGTACAGAACGCCCGGTCACTCTGCCCGCCTGCTGTACAGATTGCCCAGCGCCTGCCACAACTATTGCGCACCTTGCGGAACGGAGAGAACCTGCCGCCATGACTGAGACCATCTCCCACACCCCCGACACCGCCCGGCAGGCCGACCCCTTCCCGGTGAAGGGAATGGACGCGGTCGTCTTCGCCGTCGGCAACGCCAAGCAGGCCGCGCACTACTACTCCACCGCCTTCGGCATGAAGCTGGTCGCCTACTCCGGACCGGAGAACGGCAGCCGCGAGACCGCCAGTTACGTCCTGGCCAACGGCGGCGCGCGCTTCGTGTTCACGTCCGTCATCAAGCCCTCCACCGACTGGGGCCGCTTCCTCGCCGAGCACGTCGCCGAGCACGGCGACGGCGTCGTCGACCTCGCCATCGAGGTCCCCGACGCCCGCAAGGCGTACGCCTACGCCGTCGAGCAGGGCGCGACCGGCGTCACCGAGCCGTACGAGGTCAAGGACGAGCACGGCACCGTCGTCCTCGCCGCCATCGCCACCTACGGCAAGACCCGCCACACCCTCGTCGACCGCTCCGGCTACGACGGCCCCTACCTCCCCGGCTTCGTCGCCGCCAACCCGATCGTCGAGCCGCCGGCCAAGCGCACCTTCCAGGCCATCGACCACTGCGTCGGCAACGTCGAGCTCGGGAAGATGAACGACTGGGTGGCCTTCTACAACAAGGTCATGGGCTTCACCAACATGAAGGAGTTCGTGGGCGACGACATCGCCACCGAGTACTCCGCGCTGATGTCCAAGGTCGTCGCCGACGGCACGCTCAAGGTCAAGTTCCCGATCAACGAGCCCGCGATCGCGAAGAAGAAGTCGCAGATCGACGAGTACCTGGAGTTCTACGGCGGCGCCGGCGTCCAGCACATCGCGCTCGCCACGAACGACATCGTGCACACCGTCCGCACCATGCGGGCCGCCGGTGTCCAGTTCCTCGACACCCCCGACTCGTACTACGACACCCTCGGCGAGTGGGCCGGCGAGACGCGGGTGCCCGTCGAGACCCTGCGCGAGCTGAAGATCCTCGTCGACCGCGACGAGGACGGCTACCTGCTCCAGATCTTCACCAAGCCGGTCCAGGACCGCCCGACCGTCTTCTTCGAGATGATCGAGCGCCACGGATCGATGGGCTTCGGCAAGGGCAACTTCAAGGCGCTCTTCGAAGCGATCGAGCGCGAGCAGGAGAAGCGCGGCAACCTCTGACCGGCTCCCCCCGTTGTGGGCAATCGTCCCGCAGTGCGGGACGGGTGGGCACAACGGGGCCGGGGCGGTGCCCTGTCCCGGTTCGCCCTGGGGCGGTGCCTTGGGTGCGGTGACCCCCGGTGGGTGTGGGGCGTGGCCCCTCCGGGCTCGCCTCCTCGGGGCCGGCGGCCTCGGGTTACGGGCGAGGGAGCCGAACCAGAGCCGCCAGCCCCTGCGGGGGCGACCCTGCACGGCCCCACCCCGGTGCGTCGCCGACTGCGGGACGGTGGGTCGGGCTCGGCACTTCCCTGTTGCCCTGCCCATGCGTTCCATCGGGCTCGCCTGGACCGCAGGGCCTGGGCCGCGACACGACCTGATGGTGGAGATGGCCGTCCCCGCGCCGTGGGGGGCGTCAGCGCAGAACCTGGGCAATCCGCTGGCGGAGGGCGTCGTCGCTGATGTTGTCGATCTCGCGCCAGACGGCGTCTGAGACCTCTTCGGTCTGGAGTTCGCCGATGTCGGCGGTGGTGCGGAAGAGGTACCGGAAGTCGAAGTGGTGGTGGGCGGACTCGTCCTTGGCGGGGTTGGCGTCGATGGGGTGGATGTCGATGTGGAGGGGGGTCTGGCTGTGCGGGGTGATCACGTGGGGCGGGATCCCGGTCTCCTCGGTGAGCTCACGGCCGGCGGCCTGGAGAAGGGTGCCGTCAGAGGCCTCGAGGTGCCCCCCAGGCAGCAGCCACTTCTGGGTGGCGTTGTGGAGAATGTGCAGGATGCGGCTGTCGGGGTCGACGAGGATCGCGCCTGCAGTGACATGACCGGGCAAGGTCTTGCGGCTGGTGAGGTCGTCGCCGTCGTCCAGGAGTCCGAGGACGACGCCGAGCTCGGTCTTGGCCTCGGGGCGCTGGGCGAGGTAGTCGGCGAGCGTGGTGCGGATGTGGTCTGCCGTGATGGCCATGGTGATCACCTGTTGAAGTAGTTGAGCCAGTTCGCCGCGATGGCGGCGCGGTCGGCCGCGGGGACCTCGTGGATGCCGGGGACGAGGTCTTCGCGGGTGAGCATCCTGATCGCGGCGAGGATCTCGGCCTGGACCAGGAAGATGAACGGCCCAACGCTGGCGCCGTGGATGAAGTTGACGGCGTTGCCGCCGTTCGCCAGATAGAAGTAATGGCCGGTGGTCTGGTAGCGGGTGACGTGGTCGCCGACCTGCGTGCGGGTGTAGACGTCGGGCAGGCCGGCGAGGTCGAGCTCGTCCTCGCTGGAGGTGACGGTGGCGATGTAGGTGCCGTTGCGGAGGTGGGGGAAGTCCTCGCCTCGCAGGGAGACCGCTCCGGTCGCGCAGAGGACGAGGCCGGCGCCGGTCAGGGCGGCCTCCCGGTCGCGGGCGACGGCGAAGCCCTGGGAGAGAGCCTGGGTTCGGCGGACGGGATCGATGTCGAAGACGGTGACCTGAATTCCCTTGGCGTGCAGGAGCCGGGCGATGGAGGAGCCGAGCTTGCCGAAGCCGATCACGAGGGTAGGACGGCCGTGGAGGATGTCGCCGCGTCCGCGCATGACGGCCTCGGTGGAGAAGACGACGGACTGGCCGACGAGGAAGTCCTCGGGATCCTTCAGCGGAGACCGGGCGACCGAGATGACGGGGCAGGGCAGCTTGTCGAGGTCCTCGTAGCGGCGGTGGCCGTTCTCGGTGTCCTCGATCACCCCTGCGAGCCGTCCGGTGAAGCGGCTGTGGACCGTCTCGAGGGTGGGGGCGAAGTAGCCGCCGACGTCCAGCAGGCAGGTCGTCTCCCCGGCGGCCCGGGACTCGAGGTAGTCCAGGGCGGCGTCGGGGTCGGTGAACAGTTCGCGGGTCAGCGTGTCGACGGCGGTGGTGTGCTCGACCTCGCGCCGGGCGGAGACGTCGATGGACTTCGGCTTGGGCAGTACCGCCTTCAGGGTGGTCGTCGCCGCGACGGCGCGGACGAAGGAGGGCCGCTCGGGCAGCAGGTGGGTGATGAGGAAGGTCGCAATCTTCTCGTCGGGGGCGAAGTTGGTGGCGATCTTGGTGAAGTAGGCGTCCAGCCTGGCGCGCTCGAAGATTTCCATGGCAGTTCCCTCTCCGGAAGGTGAGTTGGGTGGTGCATGGGGGGGCTGGGTGGTTCAGGCAGTGCGGGAGGTGCGGCAGGCGAAGCCGAACAGCAGCCGGCCCCGGGCGAGGGCGGCGTCGATATAGGCGTCGACGCGGGGTGCGTCGGCGGACTGGGCGATCGGGTCCGGTCCGAGGATCAGGGTGGCCCGCCCGTGGTCGTGGACGAGGCGGGTCCACTGCGGGTGGGCGGGCAGTTGCAGGCCCCAGTGGGCGCCGGGGAACCGCAGCAGGGTGTGGGAGCCGACGGTCACCAGGGTTCCGAGGGTGGCGGGCTCGACCCGGGCGAGACCGCCGAGGGTCTCGACGAGGTGCCGCAAGCGGGCCTCGATCGCGTCGAGGGGGTCGTGGCTGGTGCGGCCGAGCCGGTGGGCCAGCAGGAGGTGGGCGACCTGCTGTCCGTCCGGGGTGGTGCCGGGTCAGGTCCAGGCGCCCAGCGAGGCCAGCAGCCCGGTGTCCGGGCCGGTGGTGGGGGCGGTGTGGGTCAGCATGTCCGGACCTCCTGACTGACTTGGACCGGGGTGGCCGGCAAGGCGGTGGGGAAGTGAGACCAGACGATCTTCCCGCTCGGCTGGCGGGGGGTGACGCCCCAGCGGGCGGCGAGGGCGGCGGCGATCACCAGTCCTCGGCCGGTCTCGGCCGCCGGGTCCGGTTCGGCGGGGTCGGGCAGGGGCTGGAGAGCGTCGCGGCTGTCGTGGACTTCCAGGCGGACGCCGTCGGTCTGGGCCTCCAGGCGGACGAGGAAGCCGCGGTGGCGTTCGCTGCCGTGGGAGAGCGCGTTGGTGGCGAGTTCCGAGACGACCAGGCGGATGTCGCCGGTGTCGTCCAGGCCCCAGTCCCTCAGCGTCCTGGTGGTGAAGTCACGTGCCGCTTTGACCGATTCGGGCCGGTGGTCGAAGAACGTCTGAGTCGCTACAGGCATGGGGGCCTCACGTGTCGTGGTCCAGGGCGGGGGCGGGACTGCGGCGGCGGCCCCGTTCGGACGGGGCCCCGGGCCGAGGGGAGCCGGGCGGGGGGTGCGGGGGCCGCGGACCAGCAGCAGCCGGGCGCCGGAGGCGATGACCCGGGCCTGCCGGGGGGTGGCTATCGTCTTCGGCCCCAGGTGCGAGAGAGCGGGCAGGACGACGCCGTAGGTGCCGCGCAGGTCCAGGGCGTCCAGCAGGCCGGTGAACACGGCCGACCGCTCGGTGCCCGCCCTCCGTTCGGTGAAGACCCCGTGCAGGGCGAGCTCGTGCCGGCGGCAGTACTCAGCCAGAGCGTCGTGCAGGGCGTCCTGGCGGGCGGCGGAGACCCGCACCAGCCTCAGGAAGCCATAGACGACCGGGCCGCTGACGCCGCGATGCTCGGTGAGGGGCTCCATCGTTCGCAACCATCCAGGCAAGTCCGGCAACTGCTGTCACCGGTCAGCCTGGGCCAGGCCCCAACCGCCTGGGAATGACCGTCTGTTGTACTTCCGTTGCACTTGCGTCCCCCGCCCCGGCCCGACGTGCTTCGATGACGGCGGGAAGGGAGCGACGTGTGGCGACCGTGCACCATTGGACCGGCCTGGAAGCCAAGGCACTCCGGCTCGCGCTGCGGCTGAGCGTCCGCGCGTTCGCCGAACACCTCGGCGTCGGCGTGCGGACCGTCTCCAAGTGGGAAAAGCTCCAAGCGCTGACCGAGCCCCGCCCGGACACCCAGGCGATCCTCGACACGGCCCTGGCCCGCGCGGACGCGGCCACCCATCTGCGGTTCGAGACCTTCCTCTCCGAGGCTGGACGCCCCGGGGCGGAGGCATCAGGGCGGCGGGTGACACCGGCCGGGCCACTGGCCTGGGAGTACGAATCGTGGACCGACGACCTCGACCGGGCCGTGGTCGCCCTGTCGAGGCAGGACTTCACCTTCGCCGAGAGCCTCATCAGCAGGTGGACCAGCCGGTTCACCCCGCTCAGGCTCGATGACCGCGGCCTGTACCTCTTCGCCCGCTCGACCGCCCTCCTCGGCGATCTCCAGCGCGACCAGGGCAGCGTGGTCGGCCCCCTGTCCGCCCAGCGTTCCTATGTCACCGCCAAGTCGCTGTTCACCCAGCTCGACATTCCCCGCCGGATCGCCCAGCTCGACCTGTCCCTCGCCGTGGTCGCCGAGATGTCCGGGAAACTGGAGAGTGCCGCCCGCCAGTACGAGCACCTCGCGGTCGACGACCGGCTCTCCCGCCGCGACCGGGCCAGGTCCCGGCTGTGGGTGGGGACCGCGCTGAGCAAGGACGGCCAGCACGACTATGCAACCCGCGTGATGCTGGCCGCGACCCGCGACTTCGAGGACCTCGCCGAGCCGGAGGACTGGTCGGTGGCCCACCAGAAAATCGCCCTGGCCCACCGTGGCGCCGGCGACCTCTCCTCCGCCCTGCAGTTCATCACCGTCGCCCGTGGCACCTCCACCACTGACGCCCCCATGCAGAAGGTCCGCCTGGACACCGCCCACGGACACATCCTGCTGAGCGACCCCGCGACCCGCGATGATGGCCTTCACGTCCTCGACAAGGCCGCGACCATGGCCGCCCGCTTCGGGCTGTCCCACCAGCTGGCCAGCATCGAGAACATCAAGGCCATGAGCACGGGGCCGTCCGGCCCCTCCAGCCGGTGACCAGGGAGACCAGCGTGGGCGACAACCAGCAGACCATCACCGAGGACCAGTGGCGCCAAACCAAGCTGATCTGGGACTACCACCAGATGCAGCACCAGGTCCGGTCCGTCGACGTGGCGATCGGCCTGGGCAGCCACGACCTCGGCGTCGCCGCGGCCGCCGCCGACCTCTATCACCGCGGCCTGTTCCCCACCCTGGTGTTCACCGGCGGCAACAGCGCCACCACGAAGGCCCGCTTCCCCCGCGGCGAGGCCGTCCACTTCCGCGAGCACGCGCTCGACCTCGGCGTCCCCGACGAGGCGATCCTCGTCGAGCCGAACGCCGCGAACACCGGCCAGAACATCACCCTCACCCGAGACCTGCTGGCCGCGACCGGCATCGTCCCCGCGACGGTGATGCTGGTCTCCAAGCCCTATATGGAGAGGCGGTCCTTCGCCACCGCCCGCAAGCTGTGGCCCGACGTCGAGATCGTGTGCACGTCGGAGCCGCTGGAGCTGGACGACTACTTCAAGTCCATCGGCGACGAGAAGCTCGTGGTGGACATGCTCGTCGGTGATCTCCAGCGGGTGATCGAGTATCCGAAGCAGGGCTTCGCCATCGCCCAGGATGTCCCGGAGGACGTGCATGCCGGATACGAGTCCCTCATCCGCGACGGCTTCACCAGCCGCCTCATCTCCTGACCAGCTCGCCTCCGGCGGGTTGTGCGCGATCCACCAGCCCAACCTCTTCCCGAGGCTGACCACCCTGGCGAAGCTGTTCGCGGCAGACACCTGGATCGTCCTCGACGACGTCCGGTTCAACCGCCGCGACTACCAGCACCGCACCCGCCTCGGGGCCCTGACAGACCCGGACCGGACCCGGTGGCTGTCCATTCCCACCCACCTGCCCAAGGGCTGCCAGACCGCCATCCGGGACGCTCTGATCGCAGACCCCGCCTCGGCCCGGCGACGGACCGAGGCGATGATCCGGCAGGAATACCGGACCAGCCACCACTGGGCGGTTCTCCAGCAGGCTCTGGAGCCGGTCTGGGCCGCGTTCGACACCGGCCGGACCGCCGCCGTCGCCGAGATCTCCACTCGCGTCCTGCTGGACCTCCTCGGCTGGAACGGACGCGTCCAGACCGCGAGCGGGCTGCCCGCCCGGCCGGAACGGTCCCAGCGGCTCGCCGACCTCACAGCCGCAGTCGGCGCCGACACGTACCTGTGCGGGACCGGCGGGATGACGTACCTCGACCCTGCCCCGTTCACCACCCGCGGCGTCGCCGTCGCCCCGTTCCTGCCCCCCGCCGCCGGGATCTGGGCCTCCGCCCGGCGCGTCACCTCCCTGTGGGCCCTGGCCCACCTCGGCCCGGACGGCATCGCCGCCCGGCTTCAAACCCTCACCGGCAGCCCAGACTCGCTCGAAGCCGCGGCCTGAGCACGTATCGCTGTACTTCCCCCTTCCCACCCCGGTCGGACGCCACTGCGGGACGGTGGCTCGGGCTCGGCCCTGCCTCGATACGTCGGCGCAGACTTGGCGCTCGGTCGCCCGGGACGGGGGGCCGGGTGGCCGGGCGCCGGACAGGGGCCTATCGGGGCTCGCCGAGGGTGGTCAGGGCGCGGCGGGCCTTCGGGGCCAGCAGGGGCGAGAAGTGCGGATTCACCCGCAGCGCCTCGGCGATGTGCCGGCGGGCCGGCCCGTACTCGCCCAGTGCCCGCTCGATCTGGCCCCGGTGGTACGCGAACAGCGCGCTGCGCAGGCCCTGTTCCGTCGCCCGCCGGGCGTAGGGGAGCGCCTCCTCGGGCTCGCCGGCCCGGTACAGCGCCCAGCCGAGGGCGTCGGCGACGTGCACCGAGCGGTGCCCCCTGGCCCACTCGGCGCGCAGCCGCTGCACGGCGGCGTCCGGGTCGCCGTGGTCCGCCTCGTACCGGGCCAGGACCAGCGCGCCGTTCACCCCGTGCGCGGCCGCCCGCGTGGCCCGTACGCGCGCCAGCTCGTAGTGCGTCCGGGCGTCCCCGTCGAGGTCCAGGGACTCGTACAACTCGCCCGCCTCCAGGGCGTACTGGGGCAGCGGCAGCCTCTCCAGTGCGGCCGCGTAGTCCCGTAGCGCCTCCTCCTCCCGGCCGAGCGCCGCCCGGGCCCGGGCCCGCCCGGCCAGCGACGGGGCGTGGCCGGGGTCGAGCCGCAACGCCGGTTCGTAGGCGGCGAGCGCCTCCGCGGGCTCACCGCGCTCCCACGCGAGGTCCCCGAGGCGCGCCAGGCAGGCGGCCTTCTCCGCCGGCGTGGCGGCCAGGGCGACCGCGTCGTGCGCCAGCGCCGAGGCGTCCTCGCGCCAGCCCTTGTCCCGGTACACCAGCGACGCGCGCGACAGCGAGGGCGCGCCCGCCCGCAGGGCCCGCAGCCGTTCCGCGGCCCGGCCGGCCGACACGTAGTCGCCGAGCCCGCTGTAGGCGTCGATCAGGACGGGGTACGCCTGCCAGCGGCGCGGCGCCCCGGCGCGTACCGCCTCGCCCCACTTCCGGGCCGCCGCGAAGTCCCCGCGCGCGTTGGCGAGGGCGCCCATGCCGAGCTGGGCGTCGACGTTGCCCTCACCGGCGGGCAGGACGGCCAGCGACCGCTTCAGCGCCTTCTCCGCCTGTACGTACGACGCGGTGTCGCCGCCGCGCGCCCCCCGCTCCACGTACGCCCCGCCCAGCTCCGCCCACGAGGCGTCGTCGCCGGGATGGGCGCGCAGCCACTTCTCGCGGTCACCGATCAGCGCGGCCAGCTCGGGCAGCGACGCCTGGGCGCCCGCCCGGGCCGCCGCCTGCGCCCGGGAGGCGGCGCCGGGCGCGGGCGCCGGGGCGTCGCCGGACCCGCCGAACGCGAAGAGCGCGGCCGCGCCGGCCAGCACCAGACCCGCGCCCGCACCGAGGACGATCTGGGGGACCCGTTCCGTCTTCATGCGGCCAACTGTGCGTCAATACGACGAGCGCCCCGGCGCACCCGAAGTGGATCGCCCGACGGGTTCACACCGATGGCCCCGGGTGCCAGGCTGGGATCATGGACGACGTCATCACACGGTTGAGGGCCGGTCTGCCGGCCGAGGCGATCCACACGGACCCGGACGTCGTCGTGTCGTACGCCCATGACATGGCGAGCTTCTGCGAGGCCGGCACGCCCGCCGTGGTCGTCCTGCCGAGCAGTGTGGAGCAGGTCCAGCACGTGATGCGCACGGCGACGGAGCTGCGCGTGCCGGTGGTCCCGCAGGGCGCCCGCACGGGCCTGTCGGGGGCGGCGAACGCGTCCGACGGCTGCATCGTGCTGTCGCTGGTCCGGATGGACCGGATCCTGGAGATCAGCCCGGTGGACCGGATCGCGGTGGTGGAGCCCGGCGTCGTCAACGCGGTCCTGTCGCGCGCGGTCGGCGAGCACGGGCTGTACTACCCGCCGGACCCCTCCAGCTGGGAGATGTGCACCATCGGCGGGAACATCGGCACGGCCTCCGGCGGGCTGTGCTGTGTGAAGTACGGCGTGACGGCCGAGTACGTCCTGGGCCTCGACGTCGTCCTCGCCGACGGCCGCCTGCTGTCGACCGGCCGCCGCACCGCCAAGGGCGTCGCCGGGTACGACCTGACCCGGCTGTTCGTGGGCTCCGAGGGCACCCTCGGCGTCGTCGTACGGGCCGTGCTGGCGCTCCGGCCGCAGCCGCCGCGACAGCTGGTGCTGGCGGCCGAGTTCCCGTCGGCGGCCGCCGCGTGCGACGCCGTGTGCGCGATCATGGAGCGCGGGCACACCCCGTCGCTGCTGGAGCTCATGGACCGTACGACGGTACGGGCGGTCAACCGGCTCGGCCGCATGGGCCTGCCCGAGACCACCGAGGCCCTGCTGCTCGCCGCGTTCGACACCCCCGACCCCGCCGCCGACCTGGCCGCCGTGGGCGAGCTGTGCACCGCCGCCGGGGCCACCCAGGTCGTACCGGCCGAGGACGCGGCCGAGTCGGAGCTGCTGCTGAAGGCCCGCCGGATGTCGCTGACCGCCCTGGAGGCCGTCAAGTCCGCCACCATGATCGACGACGTGTGCGTACCGCGCTCCCGGCTCGGCGAGATGATCGACCGCACGGCCGCCGTCGCGGCGAAGTACGACCTGACGATCGGCGTCTGCGCCCACGCCGGCGACGGCAACACCCACCCCGTCGTCTGCTTCGACCACACCGACCCCGACGAGTCGCGGCGCGCCCGCGAGTCGTTCGACGAGATCATGGCGCTCGGTCTGGAACTCGGCGGCACCATCACCGGCGAACACGGCGTCGGCGTACTGAAGAAGGAATGGCTCGCCCGGGAACTGGGGCCGGTGGGCGTGGAGTTGCAGCGCGGCATCAAGCGGACCTTCGACCCGCTGGGCATCCTCAACCCGGGCAAGCTGTTCTGAGGCTTCGGGCGTAGGACGGACGGCCGATGGTTCGTGGCCGGGCGGGGACGTAGCGTGAACGCATCGACGCCAGGAGGAGCCGTGCCCGCACGCCTTGACCACACCATCGTCCGCAGCCGCGACCGGTTCGCCGCCGCCCGCTTCCTCACGGAGCTGATCGGCGCGCCGGAACCGAAGCCCTTCGGCCCCTTCGCGAGCGTCCCGCTGGAGGGCGGCGTCACCCTCGACTACCTCGACGACGACGCGCCCCGCATCGTGTCGCAGCACCTCGCCTTCCTGGTCGGCGAGGACGAGTTCGACGAGATCCTCGGCCGGATCCAGGAGCGCGCACTGCCGTACTGGGCCGATCCGTACCACCGCGAGCCGCAGCGGATCAACCACCGCTACGGTGGCCGCGGGGTGTACATCGACGACCCCGACGGCCACTCGATCGAATTCATCACCCACACGTACGTGACCGGCTGACGCGGTCCGCCCGCTCACGCGAGCAGCTCGGCCAGCCCGTCGTCCAGGCCGAGCTGCTCCGCCTCCGAACCGGGCGGCACCACGCGCAGCGCCCGCTCCAGCCAGGCCGACACCTGCGGGGCGGGGACCTCCAGCAGCGCGTCGCCGTCCGGCGAGGACAGCGCCATCAGCACGACCGGGTGGCCGTCGAGCGTGGTGGGCCAGATCCGCACGTCGCCGTGGCCGCAGGGACGGAACACCCCCTCGACCAGCAGCTCGCGGGCGAAGGTCCAGTGCACGGGGTGCTCGGAGCCCACGTGGAAGGTGATGTGCACGGCGTACGGGTCGTCCGTGCGGTAGGTCAGCCGGGCGGGCACCGGGACCTGCCGCTCGGGTGACAGGACCAGGGTGAGTTCCAGTTCGCGTTCGACGACGGTGTGCTGCCGCATGGTGCGGCTCCCTTCTCTCCGGTACGGGCCCTGGAGCGGGGCCCGAACGGTGAGAGGCCCTTCCCCGCCCGTGATTACGCGACTTCGGGCGGGTGATTTCAGTGGCGCCCCGTAACACAGGTGTGACCGGATCGTGGTCGTTGTGGACGGACCGGTCCGGGCGCGCTCGGCGGTCTGGTAGATGTGGTGCCTTGAATTGAGGCCTCGAAGAGATACGGGACCACGGTGATGAGCGCCCCAACCCCGGCAACCGGCGACGGCAGCCCCACGCCTGGCTACTACCCCGATCCGTCCATCCCCGGATATATCCGGTTCTGGAACGGAGCCGCCTGGGTGCCGGGCACGAGCCGCCCCGCGCCCAAGGACGGCGAGGCGATGCCGACCCCGCCCGCCCCGGCGGCGCCCGCCGCCCCCACGCCCTCGGTGGAGGAGACCGGCCCGGTCTTCTTCGACGAGGAGGGGCCGGACGCGGGGGCACAGGCGGAGCCGGAACCCGCGTCCGTGTGGCAGGCCGACGCCTCCCGCCAGACCGGGTTCGGCGGCGACCGCGACCGCCGGGTCTCCTGGGGCGCCGAGTCCGGCCAGGACCCGCGCAGCCCCGCCCCCGACCCGACCGGCGGCGCCCTGCCGGGCGTACGGAGCGTGGAACCGGAGCCCGCGAAGGCGGCCGCGCCCGAGGGCACCGTCACCATCCGGGCGGTCAAGCCGCAGGCGAAGCCGGAGGCCCAGCAGCCCGCCGACGGCACCATGACCATCCGGGCGCTCAAGCCGGACGCCGCCCCGGGCACGCCCCACCCGCTCCCCGCGCAGCCCCAGCCGGCCGCCCCCGCGCAGCAGCAGCAGCAGCAGCCGCAGCCGCAGCCCCAGCCTCAGTCGCAGTCGCAGTCGCAGCCCGCGCCGGTCGCCGCTGCCGCCCCCGCCACTCCCGTCACGCACGGCCCCGGTGGCGGCGCCGCGTCCTGGGCGCAGCAGGTGCACCAACTGGCCCGGCCCGCCCAGCCGGAGGCGCACGTCCAGCAGCCGCCCCAGGCCGCGGCTCCGCAGGACCGGTCGCAGCAGCCCATGCTGCCCTGGAAGCCGCCGGTCGACGACCCGTTCCTGGCGGCGGCCCAGGCGCAGGCCGCCGCCCGCCCGGCCGCCCTGGGCAAGCGTTTCGTCGCCCGCCTGATCGACACCCTGGTCCTCGGGGCGGCCGTCGCCGCCGTCGCCGTGCCGTTCGTCTCCAAGGCGCTCGACCACATCAACGGCAAGATCGAGCAGGCCAGGCAGTCGGGCGAGACGGTCACGGTCTGGCTGCTGGACGGCACCACGTCGACCTGCCTGGGCATCGTGCTCGCCGCGCTGCTGGTGCTGGGGGTGCTGTACGAGGCGGTGCCGACCGCCAAGTGGGGGCGCACGCTCGGCAAGAAGCTGATGGGGCTGGAGGTGCGGGACATCGAGTCGCACGAGCCCCCGCCGTTCGGCGCGGCCCTGCGCCGCTGGCTGCTCTACGGGGTACTCGGCGTCCTGGTCGTCGGCGTCGTCAACGCGCTGTGGTGCCTGGTCGACCGCCCGTGGCGCCAGTGCTGGCACGACAAGGTGGCCCACACCTTCGTCGCGGCTCCCTAGGAGGCCGGGAGGCGGCCGGGGGTGTAGCCCGAACGGCCGGTGATCTTTTGCGGGGCCGGGCCGGGCGGGATGCACTGCCCCCATGAGCCACGAACCGCCGACGCCCGGTCAGCAGCCGCCCGAGGACGACCCGTTCCGCAAGAAGCCGCAGGACGACGGCTCCCAGCCGCCTCCCGCGCCGCCGCCCCCTCCGTCGGACGGGTCGGCGGGCGGCGGCGGTCCGTACGGGGGAGAGGGCCCCTACGGCGGGGGCGGTCCCTACGGCGGCGGTCCCGGCGGTCCCGGGGGCGGTCCCTACGGCGGTGGTCCGGGTGGCCCCGGGGGCGGTCCCTATGGCGGTGGGCCGTACGGCTACGGCGGGGCCGATCCGCTCGCGGGGATGCCGCCGCTCGCCGACACCGGCCGGCGCGTCCTGGCCCGGATCATCGACTGGATCGTCGTCGCGATCCCGCTCGCGCTGATCGCGCTGCCGTTCAACATCTACGACCGGGTGACCGACCAGGGCGACTGGGAGGACGTCTGGACGACGAACAACGGCAATCAGTGGGTCTTCCAGCTCATCACCATCGTGGCGTACATCGGCTACGACACCCTGATGGTGAACAAGAACCGGGGACAGACGCTGGGCATGCGTCTGCTGGGCATGCGGGTGGCGATGCTCAACGACGGCAGCGTGCCGAACACGAACGCCGCGCTCATCCGCGCCATCGTGCTGTGGCTGCCCGGACTGATCTGCTGCGCCTGCTTGTGGCCGCTGCTGCTGCTGATCCTGATCATGGTCGACAAGCCCTACAAGCAGGGCCTGCACGACAAGGCGGCCAAGACCGTCGTCGTCTCAACGACGCAGTGAGTGCTCCCTGCGCTCGGCCGGGAAGGCCGGGCGCGGGTTCTGGTACGCCGCGCGGCGCGCGGACGGCACCGGAAGGGTCATGGCGACCAGCAGGCCGAGCGCGAGGGCGGCGACCCCGATCAGCGCGACTCCCAGTGCGGTGGTGGTGCGGGACAGCAGCAACATGGCGACGGTCGCGAAGACGACGGTGGCCGAACCGTAGGCGAGCTGTGCGGCGGTCGGACGCGGCATGGCGGGTTCCGTCCTCGAAGCGTTTGAGCACCGGATGGGGGTCACGAACTCGGTCGCACTGATTGACGACTCTACGACGGTGGATGCCCGAGAGGAACCGGTAGTAAGCGTGACCTAACCCACGGTACCGGTGCATGGGGGGCGCACAGAGTCATGGTCTATGCCATATGGCCTGAAACCGGCGCCCGTTGACGCGATCCACAGGGGAGGACCGTTCCACGTGAACACGATCAGGGGCGCGCTGAGCGCCGTCGCCGTACTGGCCGTCCTGGCGGGGTCGACGGCCGGCGTTCCCACCACCACCGCCACGGCCGCCGTTCCCGCCACCACCGCTCCGGTCCGCGAGGACACCGCGCACGGCGCGGCCGTGGGGAAGCACGACGGGCACGTCGTCGACGGGCCGTTCAGCGCCCGCGAGCGGCTCCGGCGCGAGGCGGCGCTGGAGGAGGTGCTGAGCGGGCGGGCGCGGGTGGAGCGGCGCGGCGGTTCCAAGGTCGTCAGGCTCGCCGACCGCAAGTACGTGGAGCTGGGCCGGGAGCGCACGGACAAGATCTTCACCATCCTGGTCGAGTTCGGGGACAGGGTCGACGACGAGACGATGCACGACCCGGACGGCCCGGGCGGCCCGAAGCCGCCGGTGGTCAAGTACGGCGGTACGCCGGGCCCGCTGCACAACCGGATCCCCGAGCCGGACCGTACGCGGGACAACTCGACGGACTGGCGGCCCGACTACGACCGTGCGCACTTCCAGCGGCTGTACTTCGGCACGGGCGAGGGGGTGGAGTCGCTGAGGACGTACTACGAGAAGGCGTCCTCCGGCCGCTACTCGGTGGAGGGCGAGGTCTCGGACTGGGTCAAGGTCGAGTACAACGAGGCGCGGTACGGCTCCAACTACTGCGGCGGCAACAACTGCCCCAACGTGGAGGACCTGGTCTTCGACGGCGTGGCCGCCTGGGTCGCCGACCAGCGGGCCCGGGGCAGGACGGACGGCCAGATCAAGGAGCAGGTGGCGCGGTTCGACGAGTGGGACCGCACCGACCACGACAACGACGGGAACTTCGACGAGCCCGACGGCTACGTCGACCACTTCCAGATCGTGCACGCGGGCGAGGACGGTTCGGCGGGCGGCGGCGCGCAGGGGCCCGACGCGCTGTGGGCGCACCGGGGGTACGCGTACGGCCGGGACGACGGGGACACCGGGCCGGCGGGTTTCCGGGCGGGCGGGGTGGCCGTCGGGGACACGGGGGTCTGGGTGGGTGACTACACGATGCAGCCCGAGAACGGCGGGCTGGGCGTGTTCGCCCACGAGTACGCGCACGACCTGGGGCTGCCGGACCTGTACGACACCAACAACGTGGCGGGGGTGGAGAACTCGGTCGGTTTCTGGTCGCTGATGTCGTCCGGTTCGTGGCTGGGGACGGGCGGGGAGGCGATCGGCGACCTGCCGGGGGACATGACGGCCTGGGACAAGCTCCAGCTGGGCTGGCTCGACTACGAGCGGGCGAAGGCGGCGACGGCGTCCCGGCACACGCTGGGCGTCTCGGCCTACCACACGGACCTGCCGCAGGGGCTGGTGGTGGAGCTGCCGGAGAAGACGGTGACCACGCCGGTGGTGAAGCCGGCCGGCGGTGCGGGTCAGTGGTGGAGCGACTACGGGGACGGGCTGTCGCACACGCTGGCCCGTGCGGTCGACCTGTCCGGCCGCTCCTCCGCCTCGCTGCGGCTGGACGGCTGGTGGGACATCGAGAAGGACTACGACTACCTGTACGCGCAGGTCTCCACCGACGGTGGGGAGAGCTGGAAGGCGCTCGACGGCACGGCGGACGGGGAGGCCATCACCCGGGACGGGGGTGGCAAGCCGGCGCTGACCGGGGTGTCGGGCGCGTACCGCACGCTGGTGTATCCGCTGGACGCCTACGCGGGGAAGCGGATCGTGCTCCGCTTCCGCTACAAGACGGACGGCGGGGTGGCCGGCAAGGGGTTCGCGGCGGACAACGTCACGGTGCGGGCGGACGGTGTCACGCTGTTCGCGGACGACGCCGAAGGGGCCGAAGGGGCTAAGGGGGCCGGGGACGGCGGGTGGACGGCGCGCGGGTTCGCGCGGGTGGGGGAGTCGGTCACCGGTGTCCACCCGCAGTACTACATCGCGGAGAACCGGCAGTACGTGTCGTACGACAGGACGCTGGAGACGGGTCCGTACCACTTCGGGTTCCAGGCGTCCCGGGACGACTGGGTGGAGCACTACGCCTACCGGCCGGGCCTGATGATCTGGCAGTGGGACACCTCGCAGCGCGACAACAACGTCACCGACCACCCGGGCCAGGGCCTGCTGTTGCCGGTGGACGCGCATCCGCGGCCGATGACCTGGTCGGACGGCAGCCTGATGTCGAACAAGATCACCCCGTACGACGCGGCGTTCAGCCGGTACCCGGTGCCGGGTTTCACCCTGCACAAGCGGGGGGTGGCACGGCACGTCGCGCCACATGCGGGCAATCCGGCCTTCGACGACCACAAGGGTGTGTACTGGTACGCCGAGAACGAGTTCGGCGGGGTGCGGACCACCGACACCAACACCCGGATCTCCATCGCGGCCCAGCCGGCGCACGGTTCGTCGGTCACCGTGGACGTGGGCCCGTCGGTGCCGTGACCTGGCCCGTGACCTGCCCGGATCGCCCGCCCGCGGGCGTTCACGCGCTGTTCGCAATGCGGATCGGCCTGTTCACATAGAGCACTTGGCCTGTGCAAGTCAAGATCTGTCTTTTCGCGTCATTCTCCGGTCGAATGTCGTCACTTGTGGCGCGACACCGCACGCGGATAACACTCGACCCCCCATCCGCGGTTCGCGGGCGCGGGGAGGACAAGATCAAGTGACCAGCAGACGACGGGCGTTCAGAGCGTCCGCGGTGATCGTGGCGCTGGCCGCCACCGCCGCGACGGCATCCGCCTTCACGACGGCCCAGGCCGACAACCGCCCCACCAACGGCATCGAGCGCCACGATCCGGCGCCCGGTGCGCAGGACGCGGGGCACGGGGCCCCCGGGCACGACCACGCCGCCAAGGTCGACCACGACCTCGACGGCCCGTTCAGCAGGCAGCAGGCCCAACAGCGCGAAGCCGCGCTGGAGCAGGTGCTGTCCGGCGACCTCAAGGTGGAGCGCAGGGGTGCCTCCAAGGTCGTCAAGCTCGACGACAAGAAGTACGTCGAGCTCGGCCGTGAGAAGACCGACAAGATCTTTACGATCCTGGTCGAGTTCGGCGACAAGGTGGACAACACCACGCTCGTCGACCGTGCGGACGACGACACCACCGAGCCGAAGCCGAAGTTCGGCGGCACGCCCGGCCCGCTGCACAACCAGATAGCCGAGCCGGACCGCTCGAAGGACAACTCGACGGCCTGGCAGAAGGACTACAACCAGAAGCACTTCCAGGACCTGTACTTCGGCACCGGCAAGGACAAGAAGACCGGCCAGCAGAAGCAGTCCCTGAAGACCTACTACGAGAAGACCTCGTCGGGCCGCTACTCGGTCGACGGCGCCGTCTCCGACTGGGTCAAGGTCGAGTACAACGAGGCCCGCTACGGCTCGAACTACTGCGGCAACAGCAACTGCTCCAACGTGTGGGACGCCGTCCGCGACGGTGTGACCGCCTGGACCGCGCAGCAGAAGGCGGCCGGCAAGACCGACGCCCAGATCAAGGCGCAGCTGGCCCAGTACGACCAGTGGGACCGCTACGACTTCGACGCCGACGGCAACTTCAACGAGGCCGACGGCTACATCGACCACTTCCAGATCGTCCACGCCGGTGAGGACGAGTCCGCGGGCGGCGGCGTCCAGGGCGGCGACGCCCTGTGGGCCCACCGCTGGTACGCGTACGGCACCGACGCCGGCAAGACCGGCCCGGCGCAGAACAAGGCCGGCGGCACGCAGATCGGCAGCACCGGCATCTGGGTCGGCGACTACACGATGCAGCCGGAGAACGGCGGCCTCGGCGTCTTCGCCCACGAGTACGGCCACGACCTCGGCCTGCCGGACCTGTACGACACCTCCGGCGCGGCGGGCGCGGAGAACTCGACCGGCTTCTGGTCCCTGATGTCGTCCGGCTCCTGGCTCGGCACGGGCAAGAACGAGATCGGCGACCTGCCCGGCGACATGACCTCGTGGGACAAGCTCCAGCTCGGCTGGCTGAACTACGAGAAGGCCAAGGCGGCGACCAAGTCCAAGCACACGCTGGGTGTCTCGGAGTACAACACCAAGAACCCGCAGGCGCTGGTCGTCGAGCTGCCGAAGAAGAAGGTCACCACCGCGGTCGTGAAGCCCGCCCAGGGCTCCAAGCAGTGGTGGAGCGACATGGGTGACGACCTCAAGAACACCCTCACCCGCTCCGTCGACCTCACCGGCAAGACCAAGGCCGAGCTGACGCTCGACGGCTGGTGGGACATCGAGCAGGACTACGACTACCTCTACACCGAGGTGTCGACGGACGGCGGCAAGCAGTGGACGGCCCTGGCCGGCACCGCCGGTGGCAAGGCCATCCCGGCCGACGCCAGCGGCGCCCCGTCGCTGACCGGCGTCTCCGGCGCCTGGCAGAAGCTGGCCTTCCCGCTGGACGCCTACGCCGGCAAGAAGGTCGACCTCCGCTTCCGCTACCAGACCGACGGCGGCGCGGGCGGCAAGGGCTTCACCGCCGACAACATCGCCCTGACGGCCGACGGCGCGCCGGTCTTCACGGACAACGCCGAGGGTGACGACAACGGCTGGACCGGCAAGGGCTTCTCGCGGATCGGTGAGTCCTTCACCAACGAGTACGAGCAGTACTACATCGCCGAGAACCGCCAGTACGTCTCGTACGACGCGACCCTGAAGGTCGGCCCGTACAACTTCGGCTTCGCGGCCCCGAAGGACTCCTGGGTGGAGCACTACCCCTACCAGACCGGTCTGCTGGTCTGGCAGTGGGACACCTCCCAGAAGGACAACAACACCGCCACCCACCCGGGCAAGGGCCTGATCCTGCCGGTCGACGCCCACCCGGCGCCCACCCACTGGAAGGACGGCACCCTGATGCGCAACCGCATCCAGGCGTACGACTCGCCGTTCAGCCTCTACCGCACCACCGGGATCACGCTGCACAAGGCGGGCGTCCCGTCCAAGATCGCGTCGCAGCGCGGCGTCTCCGCCTTCGACGACCGCAAGGGCACCTACTGGTTCGAGTCGAACCCGCGTGCGGGCGTCCAGGTAACTGACACCAACACCAAGATCGCGATCGTCAAGCAGCCGAAGAACGGCCAGACGATCACGGTCCAGGTCGGCCCGTCGACGAAGTAAACCTCGTCTTCGCAGGTCAAAGCATGATCGGCCGTCGCCCCCTAGCGGGCGGCGGCCGATTCTGTTTAGGTGCGTGGTGGCCCGTTCTTATTGACACACCATCTCACGGGGGAGTGGTTCGTATGCCCGGTGGAGGTTTCACCAAGTTGCCCGGCGGCAAGGTCGTGGTGGCGCTCAGCCTGCCCAACCCGGTCGGCGACGGCTCCACGGTCCGCGTCCTCGTCCACGCGGCCAACCGCGCCCGCGCCCTGACCAGGCTGCGGAACCTCGGACTGCGCGCGGTCTACCTGCGCGGCAACACCCACCCGCCCACCCCGGACGAGATCACCGCGGTGCTCCACCACCCCGACGGCCTGCTCTGGCGAACGGCCCCGGAGTCCCACACCGAACTCTGGCACCCCATCCGCGCCCTGCTCCCCCAGTCGAGGGCGTGGGGCGCCCCCTCGGCGTCGTAGCCCGGCGGGACCGCCCCGCGTACGGCGAGCGCGTGCCGGGGCGGCGCGCCCCGGGGGCGCGGTGGAGGTCTACAGGGCCGCGTACCCACCGCACGCCGGGGCCACCAGGCCGCAGCGCCCGCCGCGCGCCAGTCGCCCGGCAGCCCGGCCCACCCCTCACCACCCGCCGCCCG
Source organism: Streptomyces ficellus (assembly GCF_009739905.1). Taxonomy (NCBI): domain Bacteria; kingdom Bacillati; phylum Actinomycetota; class Actinomycetes; order Kitasatosporales; family Streptomycetaceae; genus Streptomyces; species Streptomyces ficellus. Next base: position 4,620,370 of record NZ_CP034279.1, read on the forward strand.
CCCGCGCGGGACAGCGGCGCCGGGGCGCGGCTCCGCGAGGGTTCTGTAGGCCCGGCCCGGTGGGCTCCGGCCCCCGGCGGGCCTGCGGCCTCGTAGACCGGCCCCGGTCCGACGGCACGGCCGCGCCGCCTGTGGTCGCCCAGCCCCGGCCTTTGGCGGGCGTGGCCGTGCGGGCTGCTCGTTCGCGCACCGGCGGCGCGTGCGGCCGGCGGGCGGCGCGGCCGGGCGGCTCGCCTGTGCGGTCGTGCGGCTGCTGTGCGGGGGCGCTGTGGTCTGGTTGCCGGGCCTCCGGCGGCCTGCGGTCGTGCAGCCCCGGCCTCCGGCGGGCGCGGCCGGAGGGCCAGCGGCCGGCGCGGCCGGGCGACCGGCGCGTGCGGTCGGCGCGCCACTTGGCTCGCTGCGCGGTCGTGCGACCGGCGATCGGCGGCGCACGGTCGGCAGGCGCCTCGCCAGCGCGGTCAGGTGCCCGGCTAGCGCGGCCCGGGCGACGGGGCCGCCGTCAGACGACCGGCTTGCCGGTCAGTTCGACGCCGGCGGCCCGCAGGTCCGCGAGGGCACGTTCGGTGGTCGTTTCCGCGACGCCGGCCGTGAGGTCCAGAAGCACCTGGGTGCGGAAGCCCTCGCGTGCCGCGTCCAGTGCGGTGGCGCGTACGCAGTGGTCGGTGGCGATGCCCACCACGTCCACCTCCGTGACCTGCCGTTCCCGCAGCCAGTCGGCCAGCCGGACCTCGTTCTCGTCGGTGCCCTCGAAGCCGCTGTACGCCGCCGCGTACGCGCCCTTGTCGAAGACCGCGTCGATCGCGCCCGACGCCACCGCCGGCGCGAAGTTCGGGTGGAAGCCCACCCCTTCCGTACCGGCCACGCAGTGCCGCGGCCAGGAGTCGACGTAGTCCGGCTCGTCGGAGAAGTGGCCGCCCGGGTCGATGTGGTGGTCACGGGTGGCGACCACGTGCTGGTACACGGCCCCGGCGGCCTCGCCGACCAGGTCCGTGATGGCGGCGGCGACGTCCGCTCCCCCCGCCACCGCGAGGCTGCCGCCCTCGCAGAAGTCGTTCTGGACGTCGACGACGATCAGTGCGCGGTGCATGGCGGTAGTCCTTCGGTGGGGATGTGTCGAGCGGCCGGACGGTCGGGGGCGGGGTCGGGGTCGGGGTCGGCGGGCCGGGCGGGGGCGCCGGGGACGGGTTCGAGCCTAGAGACTTGTCCCGCCCGGCGGGAGGGGGCGTCACGCCCCGGCCCCCGCCCGGCGCTCAGACGTATTCCGTCGGGATGACGGCCTCGCCCCGGGACAGCTGGATCGCCGACATCGGCAGCCCCGTGAGCGCCGCCATGTGCCGCTCGCGCGCCGCCTCCAGCGGTTCACGCGCCACGACGTCGCCGCCCTTCACCAGCTCCATCAGCAGCTGCCGGTCCGCGAGCTCCGCGGGCACCGGTCCGGTGCCGACGACCTCCGCCTCGGCCACCCCGTACGCGTCCAGCCGCCGCGCCGCCCACTTGCGGCCGCCCACGGACATCTTCCCGCCCAGCGACTTCTTCGCCACCGACCGCAGCGGCGCCCCCGGGTCGGCCGACTCGGCGCGGGCGACCAGCTTGTAGACCATCGAGCACGTCGGGTGACCGCTGCCGGTGACCAGCTGCGTCCCCACCCCGTACGCGTCGACCGGCGCCGCCGCCAGCGAGGCGATCGCGTACTCGTCCAGGTCCGAGGTCACGACGATCTTCGTGTCGCGCGCCCCCAGCTCGTCCAGCTGCTGGCGCACCCGGTGCGCGACCAGCAGCAGGTCGCCGGAGTCGATCCGCACCGCGCCCAGCTCCGGGCCGGCGATCTCCACGGCCGTACGCACCGCCTCGGCCACGTCGTACGTGTCGACGAGCAGCGTCGTACCGCGGCCGAGGGAGTCGACCTGTGCGCGGAAGGCGTCCCGCTCGGTGTCGTGCAGCAGGGTGAACGCGTGCGCGGAGGTGCCGACCGTGGGGATGCCGTACCGGAAGCCCGCCGCCAGGTCGGAGGTGGAGGAGAAGCCGCCCACGAACGCGGCGCGGGCCGCCGCGACCGCCGACAGCTCGTGCGTGCGCCGGGCACCCATCTCGATCAGCCGCCGGTCACCGGCCGCGGCGGACATCCGGGAGGCGGCCGCCGCAATCGCCGAGTCGTGGTTGAGGATTGACAGGATCACCGTCTCCAGCAGGACGCACTCGGCGAAGGAGCCCTCGACCCGGAGGATCGGGGAGCCGGGGAAGTACACCTCGCCCTCGGGGTAGCCCCAGATGTCGCCGCCGAAGCGGTAGTCCGCCAGCCAGGCCAGCGTCGGCTCGTCGACGATGCCGTGCTCCCGGAGGAAGCCGATGACGGCCCCGTCGAAGCGGAAGTTCTCCACGGCGTCCAGCACGCGGCCGGTGCCGGCCACCACGCCATAACGCCGCCCCTCGGGCAGCCGGCGGGTGAACACCTCGAAGACCGACCGCCGGTCGGCGGTGCCGCCGCGCAGGGCCGCCTGCAACATGGTCAGCTCGTACTGGTCGGTGAAGAGCGCGGTAGACGGCACGTCCACCGGCAGCCCGAGATCCGCAGCATTCATACGACGATGCTACCCCGAATACTCGTCAGAGTGACGATTTCCCGGTGCCCGCTGCCGGAGGGGTCGTGACCGGGGCCGGTCCGGGCCCCGTTTGTGCGACCCCCCACCCTCAGTGGCAGCATTGGCTAAGTGAGTGTTGCTCCCGCAGAGATCGAACGCACCGAAGTGGCCGAAGAGGGTTTCGCCGTCACCGAACCCGACGTGCCCTGGGTGACGATCGTCCACAACGATCCGGTCAACCTCATGAGCTATGTCACCTACGTCTTCCAGGCGTACTTCGGCTACTCCAAGGACAAGGCGCACAAGCTGATGCTCGACGTGCACCACAAGGGCCGGGCCGTCGTCTCGGCCGGCACCCGCGAGGAGATGGAGCGGGACGTGCAGGCGATGCACGGATACGGGCTGTGGGCGACCCTCTCCCAGGACCGCAACGGATGAGCGGGCACTTCGAGGCGCTGCCCGGCGGCGGCGCGGCCGTCCCGCTCGACGAGGTCGAGATCTCCATCCTCCGCTCGCTGGCCGTCCAGCTCCTGGAGCTGATCGGCCCCGGCGACGTCCCGCCCAAGGGCGAGGACCCGCTGGCCGCGCTGTTCCGCGAGGGCCCCAGCGAGCCGCCCGCCGACCCGGCGCTGGCCCGCCTCTTCCCCAACGCGTACGACGACGGCGACGAGCAGCTGCGCGCCGCGTCCGCCGAGTTCCGCCGCTACACCGAGAACGACCTGCGCGCCCGCAAGCGCGAGGACGCGCTCGCCGTCGTCCGCAGCCTGGACGGGCTGGACGCGGCGGGCGAGGGCGGCGCGGTGCTGAAGCTGACGGCCGACGAGGCCCGCCACTGGCTCGGCGCGCTCAACGACCTGCGGCTGACCATCGGCACCCGGCTGGAGGTCAGGGACGACGACGAGAACGAGGCGCTGTACCGGCTGCCCGACGCCGACCCGCGCAAGCCGATGGTCATGGCCTACCTGTGGCTGGGCGCCCTCCAGGAGACGCTCGTCGAAACCCTCATGTGACCTTCGTTCGCTCAGCGGACACTCAAATCCGCATAACGATCGGATTACCGATCGGATGACCCGCCCGCCCCGGCTCGTGGGCCTATAGGCGGCTTGTCCGGTTTTCCCTGTGTGGTGCGCCACAGGCGCGCTCGTCGATCACTCTGACGAGCGTGATAAATCTTCACGATCGCCCGGGGACGCCACCCCTGTTCCCGGGTGCGCCACGACCGGCAGACCGCCGGTGGCACTCCATCCATATCCGGGGGGATCAGGACCTGATCCGCGCCTCAGCGCCGTGCGGCGCGAGCGACGCGGATCAGCGTGGAGAAAGGCGCACCAACCATGACCTCAGTGCAGGTCGACCAGCAGCACGACGGCAGTGGGGCCGCGGGGGCCGCATCCGCCGAGGGTGAGGGCTATCAGCGGGGCCTCGGCGCCCGGCAGATCCAGATGATCGCGATCGGCGGAGCCATCGGCACCGGGCTCTTCCTCGGCGCGGGCAAGGCCATCGCCAAGGCCGGCCCGAGCCTCATCCTGGCGTACGCCATCGCCGGCCTGGTCATCTTCTTCATCATGCGGGCGCTGGGCGAGCTGCTCATGTACCGGCCCGTCTCGGGCTCCTTCGCCGAGTACGCCCGTGAGTTCATCGGTCCCTTCGCCGGCTTCGTCACCGGCTGGACGTACTGGCTCTTCTGGGTCGTCACCGGCATCACCGAGGTCACCGCGGCCGCCACGTACATGACGTACTGGTGGGACATCCCGCAGTGGGTGTCCGCCCTGATCTTCACCGTCATCCTGTACGGCGCCAACCTCATCTCCGTGAAGCTCTTCGGCGAGCTGGAGTTCTGGTTCTCGATGATCAAGGTCACCGCCATCCTCGGCATGATCCTGATCTGCGCCGGCATCCTCACCATCGGCTTCTCCGACGCCGGCGAGACCGCGTCCATGACCATGCTCTGGTCCGAGGGCGGCTTCTTCCCCAAGGGCATCGGCGGCACGCTGATGACCCTCCAGATCGTGATGTTCGCCTTCCTCGCGGTCGAACTGGTCGGCGTCACCGCCGGCGAGTCCAAGGACCCCAAGGTCACCCTGCCGAAGGCCATCAACACCGTCCCGTGGCGCATCGCCGTCTTCTACGTCGGCGCGCTGATCATGATCCTGTCGGTCGTGCCGTGGACGCACTTCCAGCCCGGCGTCTCACCGTTCGTCGCCGCCTTCGAGCAGATGGGCCTCGGCATCGGCGCCGCCATCGTCAACTTCGTGGTCCTCACCGCCGCCCTGTCCTCCTGCAACTCGGGCATGTACTCCACCGGCCGCATGCTGCGCGACCTCGCGCTCAACGGCCAGGGCCCCAAGGTCTTCACCAAGTTGACCAAGTCCGGCACCCCCCTCGTCGGCCTCACCTTCTCGGCCGCGCTGATGCTCGTCGGCGTCTGGATCAACTACGTCGCCCCCGGCAAGGCCTTCGAGTACGTCGTCTCCTTCGCCACCATCTCCGGCATGTGGGCCTGGATCATGATCCTGGTCTCCCAGATCCGCTACCGGCGCGCCGTCGCCCGCGGTGAGGCCCCCGAGTCGGAGTTCAAGGCCCCCGGAGCGCCCTTCACCAGCTGGTTCGCGCTGCTGTTCATCGGCATGGTCATCGTGATGATGGGCATCGACGAGGGCGCGCGGGTCTCCCTGTACTGCGCCCCGCTGTGGGCCCTGCTGCTCGGTGTCTCCTACCTGGTCCTGAAGTCCCGGAACCCGGAGAACGCCTCCTTCAAGCGGTAGCCGTCCGTCGCTCGTCCAGCATGTGGGCCCGCCCGTACCATCCCTCGGTACGGGCGGGCCCCTCTGCTTATCCTGAGCCCATGCTGACCATCACACGGGCTCTGTACGACCAGATCGTCGCGCACGCGCGCGAGGACCACCCGGACGAGGCCTGCGGCGTGGTCGCGGGCCCGGCCGGCTCCGGACGCCCCGAGCGCTTCATCCCGATGCTCAACGCCGCCCGCTCGCCCACGTTCTACGAGTTCGACTCGGGCGACCTGCTGAAGCTGTACCGCGAGATGGACGACCGCGACGAGGAACCCGTCGTCATCTACCACTCGCACACCGCCACCGAGGCGTACCCCTCCCGCACCGACGTCTCGTACGCCAACGAGCCCGGCGCGCACTACGTCCTGGTCTCCACCGCCGACGCCGACGACGCCGGACCGTTCCAGTTCCGGTCGTACCGCATCGTCGACGGCGAGATCACCGAGGAAGAGGTGCAGGTCGTCGAGGCCTACTGAGCCCCCGTTCCGGGAAGCGTCCCGCATGATGGTCGGAATGGGTCCAGCATGCGGGATCACACTCCGAATGGCGGACCGGGAATCGATACGATGACCGCATGGTTCCCCTCGACGTGAGCGAACAGACGCCGGGCACCGTGCTGCTCGTGGCGCGGCTGCACGTCGACCTGTGCCGCCTCGCCAGCGCGATGTGTCCGCGCCCCGCCGCCGCTTGAGCGCCACCACCGGCACGTCCCGTACGACCTGGCACCACCCCGGCACCACCACCTGTGCGCGCGGCCGCAACGCGCCGCCGCGCCCGCCCACGTTCTTCCGACAGGAGCCCACGCCATGGCCATCGAGGTCCGCATCCCGACCATCCTCCGCACCCACACCGGCGGCGCCAAGGCCGTCGAGGGCAGCGGGAACACCCTCGCCGACCTCTTCGCCGACCTCGAGACCCGGCACCCCGGCATCCAGGAGCGGATCGTCGACGGCGGCGAGCTGCGCCGCTTCGTGAACGTCTACCTCAACGACGAGGACGTCCGCTTCCTCGAGGGCATCAACACCAAGCTGTCCGACGGCGACAACGTCACGATCCTCCCGGCCGTCGCCGGCGGAATGCGCTGATGCGCTACGACTCGCCCCTCGCCGCCGTCGGCAACACCCCGCTGGTCCGGCTGCCGCGCCTGTCCCCCTCGGCGGACGTCCGCATCTGGGCCAAACTGGAGGACCGCAACCCCACCGGCTCGGTCAAGGACCGGCCCGCCCTGCACATGATCGAGCAGGCGGAGAAGGACGGCCGGCTCACGCCCGGCTGCACCATCCTGGAGCCGACCAGCGGCAACACCGGCATCTCGCTCGCCATGGCGGCCCGCCTCAAGGGCTACCGCATCGTGTGCGTGATGCCCGAGAACACCTCCCAGGAGCGGCGCGAGCTCCTCACCATGTGGGGCGCCGAGATCATCCCCTCCCCGGCCGCCGGCGGCTCCAACACGGCCGTACGCGTCGCCAAGGAGCTCGCCGCCGAGCACCCCGACTGGGTGATGCTCTACCAGTACGGCAACCCCGACAACGCGGGCGCCCACTACGCCACGACCGGCCCGGAGATCCTCGCCGACCTGCCGTCCGTCACGCACTTCGTGGCGGGGCTCGGCACCACCGGCACGCTCATGGGCGTCGGCCGGTACCTGCGCGAGCACAAGCCGGACGTCCGGATCGTCGCCGCCGAACCGCGGTACGACGACCTGGTGTACGGGCTGCGCAACCTCGACGAGGGCTTCGTCCCCGAGCTGTACGACGCCTCCGTGCTCACCACCCGCTTCTCGGTCGGCTCGGCCGACGCGGTCACCCGCACCCGGGAACTGCTCCAGCAGGAGGGCATCTTCGCGGGCGTCTCGACGGGCGCGGCGCTGCACGCGGCGATCGGGGTGGGGAAGAAGGCGGTCAAGGCGGGCGAGAGCGCGGACATCGTGTTCGTCGTCGCCGACGGCGGCTGGAAGTACCTCTCGACCGGCGTCTACACGGCCCCGACGACCGAAGCCGCCATCGAAACCCTCCAGGGCCAGCTCTGGGCCTGACGCCGCGCGTCCACCCCCCGTTGTGGGCAGTCGTTCCGCAGGGCGGGACGGGTGGGCACAACGGGACTGGGGCGGTGCCCTGTCCCGGTTCGCCCTGGGGCGGTGCCTTGGGTGCGGTGACCCCCGGTGGGTGGGGGGCGTGGCCCCTCCGGGCTCGCCTCCTCGGGGCCGGCGGCCTTGGGTTACTGGGTAGGGGGCCCCGGTAGCGCCGCCAGCCCCTGCGGGGGCGACCCTGCACGGCCCCGCCCCGGGTACGTCGCCGGGTGCGGGCGGTGGGGTGGGGGGCACGGCCCCGCCCCGGGTACGTCGCCGGCTACGCGGCCAGGTGCCGTACCCGGTCCCAGACCAGGGGGTCCACCCGGCTCGCCCGGCGGCGGAAGCCGCGGAGCGGGACGTCCCGCAGTTCGTCCGTCTCCAGGAAGCTCGGGCGCCCGCGCGCGTCGCCGACCGCGTCGGGGCGCAGGGCGATCACGCCCGGCCGGTCGTCCCGGTAGCGGCTGGTGATCTTCGCGACGAGCGCCGTGTCGCCCCGTACCGCCAGGACGAGGCAGGGGCGGTCCTTGGAGCCGGGGCCGTCCTCGTAGGGGACGTCCGCCCACCAGATCTCGCCCGGCCGCGGCCGCGGCGCACGCGGGCCGCCCGGCCGGGCGGGTGGCCGCGTACGCCCCCCGGGGCGCCGGCGGCCGGTCGCGTCGGACACCGTCGCGACGAGCGCGAGCACCACCACGGCGACGAGCGCCGGCCACCAGGACGTGTCCATGGACCGGACGCTACCCGCCCGAACCGGTGACAGCGCGGGTGAGTTCGACCACAAGGGGCCACTGCGAAGGAGCGACGCGGCGCGTGGCGCCTTACGCTCGGTAAACCGCACGACCTCCCCTGTCAGCGCCTGCCCGGCTCCCTTCCACGGAGGTTCACGCTCCATGAAGCTCACCGTCGTCGGCTGCTCGGGGTCGTTCCCGTCCGCGGAATCGGCCTGTTCGAGCTACCTCGTAGAGGCCGACGGCTTCCGGCTGCTCCTCGACATGGGCAACGGCGCCCTGGGCGAGCTGCAGCGCCACATCGGTCTGTACGACCTCGACGCGATCTTCCTCAGTCACCTGCACGCCGATCACTGCATCGACATGTGCGGGTACTTCGTCGCGCGCTACTACCGTCACGAGGGCGGCCGCTGCCCGGCCATCCCCGTGTACGCGCCGGACGGCGCCGAGCAGCGCCTGACGACGGCGTACGCGGACACGCCGTCGGAGAAGGCGATGAGCGAGGTGTTCGACTTCCGGACGCTGTCGTCCGGGTCGTTCGACCTCGGGCCGTTCCGGGTGCGTACCGAGAAGGTGTGCCACCCGGTCGAGGCGTACGCGATCAGGGTGGAGCACGCGGGGAAGTCCCTGGTGTACTCGGGTGACACGGGTGTCTGCGAGGAGTTGGACGCGCTCGCCGCGGGGGCCGATCTGTTCCTGTGCGAGGCGTCGTTCACGTACGGCAAGGAGGACATCCCCGGGCTGCACCTGAACGGCCGTGAGGCCGGCGCGCACGCGGCGCGGGCGGGTGCGGGTCGGCTGGTGCTGACGCACGTCCCGCCGTGGACGGACGGGGAGCGGAACCTGGCGGACGCGCGGGCGGTGTACGACGGCCCGTCGGAGCTGGCGTACGCGGGCGCCGTGTACGAGGTGTGAGAAAGGCCCCCGGGTGACCGGGGGCCTTTGTCGTGGGCGTGCCTACTTGGCTTCGGCCTTCTGCAGCTCGGCCAGCTCCTCGTCGGACTCGCGGCCCGGCGTGGGGAGGTTGAACTTGGTGATCGCGAAGCGGAAGACCACGTAGTAGACCGCCGCGAAGCACAGGCCCACCAGGGCCAGGCCCCACGGGTTGGACGCGATGCCCAGGTTCAGCAGGAAGTCGATGGCGCCGGCCGAGAAGCCGAAGCCGTCCTTCATGCCGAGCGCCCAGGTCAGTGCCATGGAGACACCGGTCAGCACCGCGTGGACCGCGTACAGCACCGGCGCGATGAACATGAACGTGAACTCGATCGGCTCGGTGACACCGGTGACGAAGGACGTCAGCGCGAGGGAGAACATCATGCCGCCGACGACCTTGCGGCGCTCGGGGCGGGCGCAGTGGACGATCGCGAGGCAGGCCGCGGGGAGGGCGAACATCATGATCGGGAAGAAGCCGGTCATGAACTGTCCGGCGGTCGGGTCGCCGGCGAGGAACCGGGCGATGTCACCGCTCTTGCCGTTGTACTCGCCGGCCTGGAGCCAGGGGAAGGAGTTCAGCAGGTGGTGCATGCCGACCGGGATCAGCGCGCGGTTGGCGACACCGAAGATGCCCGCGCCCACGGCGCCGGAGCCGACGAGCCACTCACCGAAGTGGTGCAGGCCCGCACCGAGCCAGGGCCAGATCAGGCCGAAGAGGATGCCCGCGATCAGGCCGGCGAAGGCGGACAGGATCGGGACCAGGCGGCGGCCGCCGAAGAAGCCCAGCCAGTCGGGCAGCTTGGTGCGGTAGAAGCGCTGGTAGAGCAGCGCCACGATGAGGCCTATGACCACGCCGCCGAGCACCTTGGCGTCGACCGCCTGCTCGACCATGACGATCTTGCCGTCGACGATCGCCTCCTTCTTGGGGAGGCTGCTGTCGGTGAAGGTGCCCAGCACGCTCTTGAAGACGAGGTAGCCGACGACCGCGGACAGCGCGGTGGAACCGTCGGACTTCTTCGCGAAGCCGATCGCGATACCGACGGCGAAGAGCAGCGCCATGTTGTCCAGTAGGGCGCCACCGCCCGCGGCCATATAGCCCGCGATCTTGGTGATGAACGTCGGGAACGACTCCCGGCCCAACATGTCGGGCTGGCCGAAGCGGACCAGCAGCGCGGCGGCCGGCAGCACCGCGACCGGCAGCATGAGGCTGCGGCCGATGCGCTGCATGACGGCCATCACGCCGGCGCCCTTCTTCTTCTCCGCCGCGGGGGCGGGGGCGGTGGACATCACGTTCCTCCAGGTGGGCAAGGCGCCGCCCGGGGACATTGATCTAATGGGGGACGGCGGCGTCTCCGTAAACGCGGCGCGACACCGCGTGGTCTACACCACTGAGTGGTGTAGACCTGTTTTAGCACGGTGAGGGTTAGATAAGGAACTTGCGATTTGATAACGCCGGAGGGGCCCCGCGATCGGGGCCCCTCCGGCGTGATCGGGCGGCTACGGCTTGGTGCTGTCCGTCTCCTCTTCGTCGGGTTCGCGGCCCGGTGTGAGGAGGTTGAATTTGGTGATCGCGAAGCGGAAGACCACGTAATAGACCACCGCGAAGCCGAGCCCGATGGGAATGATCAGCCACGGCTTCGTCGCCAGGCCCCAGTTGATCACGTAGTCGATCAGACCCGCGGAGAAGCTGAAGCCGTCCTTGACGCCGAGCGCCCAGGTCACGGCCATCGACACCCCGGTCAGCAGGGCGTGGACCACGTACAGCGCGGGCGCGATGAAGAGGAACGAGTACTCGATCGGCTCCGTGATCCCGGTGACGAAGGAGGTGAGGGCCACCGACAGCATCAGGCCGCCCACCTCCTTGCGGCGGTGCGGCCTGGCGCAGTGCGTGATGGCGAGCGCGGCCGCGGGCAGCGCGAACATCATGATCGGGAAGAAGCCGGTGGTGAACTGCCCCGCCTCAGGGTCACCCTGCAGGAACATGGTGATGTCGCCGTGCACCACCGTGCCGTCCGGCTTGGTGTACGAGCCGAACTGGAACCAGATCGGCACGTTGAGGAACTGGTGGAGGCCGATCACCAGCAGCGCGCGATTGGCCACGCCGAAGATGCCCGAACCCCAGGCGCCCAGCCCCACCAGCCAGTCGCTGAAGCTCTCCAGCGCGTCGCCGATCGGCGGCCACACCCACAGGCACAGCGCGGCGAACGCGATCGCCACGAACGACATGATGATGGGGACGAGCCGCCGGCCGTTGAAGAAGCCCAGCCAGTCGACCAGCTTCGTGCGGTGGAACCGCTGCCAGAAGTAGGCCGTCAGCAGGCCCATGACGATGCCGCCGAAGACGCCCGGGTTCTGGAACGAGTACTCCGCGAAGGTGTCGTCCGGGCCGAGGCAGCCGCCGTCGACGTCCTTGGTGTCGGCCGGGCAGCCGTCGGGAAAGGCGCGCAGCACGCCCCGGTACACCAGGAACCCGACCACGGCGGCCAGCGCCGTGGAGCCGTCCGCCTTCTTGGCCATGCCGATCGCGACGCCCACGCAGAAGAGGAGAGGCAGGCCCAGCTCCGCGTCCAGCAGCGCGCCGCCCGCCCCCGCCATCACCTTCGCGACATCGTCCCAGCCCGCGCCGTCCGCACCGAAGACGTCCGGCTGGCCGAGCCGGTTCAGGATTCCCGCCGCGGGCAGGACCGCGATCGGCAGCTGGAGGCTGCGGCCCATCTTTTGCAGCCCCTGGAACGCGCCGGTCCACCGCTTCCGCCGCGGTACGGGCGTGGACGCGGCCGGGCTGTCGGAGCTCATCGGCGTCCTCCTGGAAGACTGGTGTAGACCAGTTGCGATATCGTGGACGTTGGTGATCGTCATCCTTCGGTACAACCGGGTAATGCGCCCGCGAAGATGGGCCAACCGTGCGTTACCGTGACGAAAGACCTAGGTGGGCCGAGCAGCGCTCAGTGCTCCGAAACGGCTCTTGGACGCAGGGAGAAAGACATGGCCAGCAAGGCTGAGAAGATCGTCGCCGGGCTCGGCGGCATCGACAACATCGAAGAGGTCGAGGGCTGCATCACCCGCCTGCGCACCGAGGTCAACGACCCCGGCCTGGTCGACGAGGCCGCGCTCAAGGCCGCCGGCGCCCACGGCGTCGTCAAGATGGGCACCGCGATCCAGGTCGTCATCGGCACCGACGCCGACCCGATCGCCGCCGAGATCGAGGACATGATGTGAGCCGACCGCTCACCGCTCACCCGTGAGGGGCCCGTTCCGGTACCGGAACGGGCCCCTCACGCATCGGCGACTAGGCTCCTGCCATGTCTCGAATCGACGGCCGCACCCCCGAACAGCTCCGCCCGGTCACCATCGAACGCGGATGGAGCAAGCACGCCGAGGGCTCCGTCCTCATCTCCTTCGGCGACACCAAGGTCTTCTGCACCGCCTCCGTCACCGAAGGCGTCCCCCGCTGGCGCAAGGGCAGCGGCGAAGGCTGGGTCACCGCCGAGTACTCGATGCTGCCCCGCTCCACCAACACCCGCGGCGACCGCGAGTCCGTCCGCGGCAAGATCGGCGGCCGGACCCACGAGATCAGCCGCCTCATCGGCCGCTCCCTGCGCGCCGTCATCGACTACAAGGCCCTCGGCGAGAACACCATCGTCCTCGACTGCGACGTCCTCCAGGCCGACGGCGGCACCCGCACCGCCGCCATCACCGGCGCCTACGTCGCCCTCGCCGACGCCGTCGCCTGGGCCCAGGGCAAGAAGCTCATCAAGGCCGGCCGCAAACCCCTCACCGGCACCGTCGCCGCCGTGTCCGTCGGCATCGTCGACGGCACCCCGCTGCTCGACCTCCGCTACGAGGAGGACGTACGCGCCGAGACCGACATGAACGTCGTCTGCACCGGCGACGGCCGCTTCGTCGAGGTCCAGGGCACCGCCGAGGCCGAGCCCTTCGACCGCAAGGAACTCAACGCCCTCCTCGACCTCGCCACCGGCGGATGCGCCGACCTCGCCGCACTCCAGCGCGACGCCCTCGGCGTCACGCCGTAGCAACCACGGGCGCCCGGAGGGCGTCACTACCGATACGGGCGTACGGGCCGAACCGTACGCCCGTCCGCAGCCCTCCGGGAGGACCCGTTCCATGCGCCGACGTCGTACCGCCGCCCTCGCCGCCGCCACCGCCGTGCTCGCCCTCACCGGAGCGGTCGGCTGCGGCGCCCTCGACAAGGCCATGGACTGCGTCCAGGCCGCCGACGCCATCGCCACCAGCGTCGACAAGCTCAGCCAGGCCGCCTCCAGCGCCGCGAACGACCCCACGCAGCTCACCGAGTCCCTCGACGAGATCGACAAGGAACTCGCCAGCCTCAAGGACAAGACCGACAACGCCGACCTGTCCAAGGCCGTCGACGACCTCGGCAAGGGCGTCGCCTCCGTCCGCACCGCCGTCCAGAACGGCGACACCACCCCCGACACCAAGCCCGTCACCGACGCCGCCACCGAGATCGGCAAGGTCTGCACCCCGTAGATACTGGGAACATGACGTGCCTGATCCTCGCCACCCGCAACGCCGGGAAGATCACCGAACTGCACGCGATCCTCGCCGACGCAGGGCTCCACCACGAGCTCGTCGGCGCGGACGCCTACCCAGAGATCCCCGACGTCAAGGAAACCGGCGTCACCTTCGCCGAGAACGCCCTCCTCAAGGCCCACACCCTCGCGCGAGCCACCGGCCTGCCCGCCGTCGCCGACGACTCCGGCCTCTGCGTCGACGTCCTCGGCGGCGCGCCCGGCATCTTCTCGGCACGCTGGGCGGGCCGGCACGGAGACGACGAGGCGAACCTGCGGCTCCTGCTCGCCCAGCTCTCCGACATCGCCCCCGCCCACCGCGGCGCCCACTTCGCCTGCGCCGCCGCCCTCGCCCTGCCGGACGGGACGGAACGCGTGGTGGAGGGCCACCTCCGCGGCACCCTGCGCACCGCCCCCTCGGGCACGGGCGGCTTCGGCTACGACCCGATCCTCCAGCCCGACGGCGACACCCGCACCTGCGCGGAACTGACGGCGGCGGAGAAGAACGCCATCAGCCACCGCGGCCACGCCTTCAGGGCGTTGGTGCCGGTGGTGCGGGAGCTGGTGGGCTGACGCCAGAAACCAACGCAACAGCCCGCGAACCGATCCTTCGATTCGCGGGCCATGTGCCGTGCGGCGGAAGGGATTCGAACCCTCAAGCCCGGTCAGGGGCCACAGATCCTAAGTCTGCTGTGTCGCCATTGCACCACCGCCGCCAGTCGCCAGCCATGGTACCGGGAGCAGTCGGCTGCGGCGAACGGGTACTGGATCATTTCCGGCGCGCGCCGCCTCGGCACCACGTGCTCCTAATCGCATGGCAGTTGGGACACAGCAGTCGGAGGTTTTCGGCGCGATCATCGCTCCAGTCACCGTTGATGTGGTCGACCTCCAGTGTCATGGGCTGTCCGCGCCAGATGGGGCCCGTGCCGCACCGACCGCACCGCTCGGGAACACCTGTCTCGGACAGGGCTCGTCGCAGGAGAGTGGTCTTCGTGCGCCGTTCGCGGTTGTGCTTCGTCAGCACATCCGCCGCCCTTTTGGGCGGCGTTGCCGGTGGTTTGCCTTGCTGATGCCGCTGCCCCAGAAGGTGCTCCGTGGGAATGGCATCCTCGGTCATCCACTGTTTCAGCAGCGCCCGTTGGTGTCCGTTGTCCGGCCGGCCGAGTCGACGCAGGATCTCGGCGAGAGAGACGGCTGCGGTCACGGCTTCGCTGAGCTCCCCGCGGTCGGGTCGTGGATCACTCCGGCGATTCCCGTCCCACCGAAAGTGCGATACATCGATGCCGAAGTGGGCAAAACGCCTGAGCAGGTAGCGGCGCAGGTGACCGTACGGACGGGTGCCAAGGAACAAGATGACCTCGCCGATGTCATCACAACGCTTGGCGGCCTCGGCAAGCCGCTCGCGGGTGTACCGCTGTGCATCGCTCATCGGATGTCACCGGCATCGCACCGTGACGGCTGGGAAGGAGGGGCGGTGGCTCGCCGGGCTTTGCCTCGACCTCGATACGTGTCGGTGGTGGAGTGACAGTTGGGGCAGAGAAACCGCACGTTCTCCATGCGGTTGTTACGCCAGTCACCGTCCATGTGATCGACCTCGAGGCGCAAGGGATGTCCTTGCCACGTGGGTGTGATCCCACAAAGCGCACAGCGTTCGATGCACCCGGACTCGAGCATGGCCCTCTTCAGTCGTTCGTTCGGTGTGCGTGAGGCGTGAGGGGAGAGGTCCTCCACGAGGATTTCCTCGGCGGACCGGCGACGTCGATGGCCCCGCGTGTTCTCGGTGCGCGCCGGTGGGGCGAAGTGCGATGTGTCGATGCCCAATTCGCGGACTCGGCGGGTGATGTGTGTGTGCCAGCCGCCGACCACATCAAGCCCCAAGTGGCGGAGCACCTGGTTCATGTTGGTCGAGGCGGCCACGGCGGGTGCGAGGATCTCCCTGGTCCAGCGGATCCCTTCCCGCTCGAAATGTGACGTGTCTATGCCGAACTTCTTCATCCGCCTCTGGATATAGGACCGCGACGAGCTTTTCGGGTCCACCCCGAGCTTCCTCAGCGCTTCGGAGAGAGTCCGTGAAGAACCTGCCGCCTCGGCGAGGCGCTCGCGGGTGTACGGGCTGACCGGCATCCTGTGTCCACCCCATCCTCGGCCGCGTGTTCGTGGCCTCGTACGGAGTAACGAACCGATTGTCGGACGGTCACGTCCGACAATCGGTTCGCTGGCTTCTCAGGTCAGAACCGGGGCTCGGGCGCCTGGGCCTGGACCAGTTCGGCGGCCTCCTCCTTGGTGCAGACCGACGGGGGCGAGCCCTCCAGGGGCTGACGGGCCGTCTCCTTCATGCAGGCGACCGCGATGACGCCCACCAGGGCCGCGGCCATCGCGTAGTACGCGGGCATGAGGGTGCTGCCGGTGAGGCTGATGAGGGCCGTGATGACCAGTGGGGTGGTGCCGCCGAAGAGGGAGGCGGAGAGGTTGTAGCCCACCGACAGCGAGCCGTAGCGCACCTGCGTCGGGAAGAGCGCCGGTAGCGCCGCCGACATGGTGCCCAGCAGGCACACCAGCGACAGGCCGAGCATCAGCATGCCCGCCGTGATGGCGAGGACGCCGCCCAGTCCGATCAGCCAGAACGCCGGCGCCGACAGGAACAGGAACCCCAGCATGCCCGCCATCAGCAGCGGCTTGCGGCCGAAGCGGTCGCTGAGGCGGCCCACCTGATTGATGATCAGCATCAGGAACGCCATGACGCCCAGCAGGATCAGCAGGCCGTGCGTCGCGCTGTAGCCGAGCTCGTCCGACAGGTACGTCGGCATGTACGACAGCAGCATGTAGTCCGTGACGTTGTACGCGCCGACCAGCGCGATGCACAGGATCAGCGTCGGCCAGTACTGGCGGAAGATCGTGGCGAGGTCGCCCTTGGCGGACGTCTCCACCGGGTCGGCCGCCTCGGACGCGGAGGCGCTCTCCGCCTCCAGCTTCTGGAAGGCGGGCGTCTCGTCCAGCCGCATCCGCAGGTAGAGCCCCACCAGGCCCAGCGGGCCGGCCACCAGGAACGGGATGCGCCAGCCCCAGGCCTCCATCGAGGCGTCGCCCAGCACCGCGGTGAGCACCGTGACCAGGCCGGCGGCGCCCACGTATCCGGCGAGCGTGCCGAACTCCAGGAAGCTGCCGAAGAACCCGCGCCGCTTGTCCGGGGCGTACTCGGCGATGAAGGTCGACGCGCCGCCGTACTCGCCGCCCGTCGAGAAGCCCTGCACCAGCCGGAAGAAGATCAGCAGTACCGGGGCCCAGAAGCCGATCGACGCGTACGAGGGGATCAGCCCGATCGCGAACGTCCCCACCGCCATCATGATCATCGTCAGTGCGAGGACCTTCTTGCGGCCGATCCGGTCGCCCATCGGGCCGAAGACCATGCCGCCCACCGGCCGGATCAGGAAGGCGACGGCGAAGGTCGCGAAGGACGACAGCAGCTGCGCGGTGTCGTTCCCGGCGGGGAAGAAGACATGGCCGATGGTGACGGCCAGATAGCTGTAGATGCCGAAGTCGAACCACTCCATGGCGTTGCCGAGCGAGGCCGCCTTCACGGCCCGCTTCACCGCCGCCTGGTCGGTGACGGTGATGTCGCACCGCCGGAGCTTGGGGTTCCTCCGCTGCTGGATCGTGCGGAACAGGATGCGGTGGCGCCTGACCGCCGCGGGATCGGCCTTGGCCGCCATGGGCAGGGTTCCTTTCCTGGACTTCGGTGTAAATCCAAGGGGAACATCTGCTCAGGCATCGCTTTCGCAAACCGAAGTCCCCGGTGAAAGGGACTTCGGTCACACGGCGAGGGGTCCGGCGGGTCGTGCCGGCGGGTCCATCGGGTCGTGCCGGCGGGCCCGTCGGCCCGCACCGGGCGGTCTCAGATGCCGAGATCCTTGATGATCTTGGCGACGTGGCCGGTCGCCTTCACGTTGTACAGCGCCCGCTCGACCTTGCCCTCCTCGTCCACCACGACCGTCGAGCGGATCACGCCCGTCACCGTCTTGCCGTACAGCTTCTTCTCGCCGAAGGCGCCGTACGCCGTCAGGACCTCCTTGGCGGGGTCACCGACCAGCGTGACCTTCAGGCTCTCCTTCTCGCGGAACCTCGCCAGCTTCTCCGGCTTGTCCGGCGACACGCCGACCACGTCGTAACCGGCGGACGCCAGCACGTCGAGGTTGTCGGTGAAGTCGCACGCCTGCTTGGTGCAGCCGGGCGTCAGCGCGGCCGGGTAGAAGTAGACGATGACCTTCCGGCCCCGGTAGTCCGCGAGCGACACGTCCTTGCCGTCCGCGTCGGGCAGGGTGAAGGCGGGGGCGGTGTCGCCGGGCTGCAGTCGCTCGCTCATGGCTTCCTGGCTCCTCGGGGGCTGTCCATGGGGGGATCGTCGTACGTGTTCAGAGCCTAATGGGGGTCTGGGACAGTCACCGGGCGCCCGAGCTGACAGACTGTCCATCACGGATTTGGACGGACCTACGGAGGCAGCGCGGTGTCGGAAGCCAGGACCCCTGCGCAGATCGAGGCGGACATCGTCCGCCGACGCGAGCAGCTCGCCGTCACTCTCGACGAGATCGGCGTGCGCATGCACCCGAAGACGATCATCGGGGACGCGAAGGCCAGGATGGCGTCCACGGTCGACCAGACCGCCGGGCGCGCCTTCGTCACCGTGAACCGCGTCGTGACGGACGTGAAGGGACGGTTCGTCTCGGAGGACGGCGCGCCGAGGCTGGAGCGGGTGGTGCCGGTGGCGCTGCTCGCCGTCGGTGTGGTCGGGCTGCTGGCGATGAGCGCCCGCAGGCGCCGGGACTGACCCGGCCCCTTGGCGTACGTGGCGCGCGGGGCCAGGTAGTTTCATGGGGTGAGCGAGAACACCCACGACAAGCTGCCCATCCGTATGCTGCACGACCGCGTGCTGGTCCGGACCGACGCCCAGGAGGGCGAGCGGCGCTCGGGCGGCGGCATCCTGATCCCCGCGACCGCCGCGGTCGGCCGCCGGCTCGCCTGGGCCGAGGTCGTCGCGGTCGGGCAGAACGTGCGGACCGTGGAGACCGGTGACCGGGTGCTGTACGACCCCGAGGACCGCGCCGAGGTCGAGGTGCGGGGCGTGGCGTACGTCCTGATGCGGGAGCGCGACCTGCACGCGGTCGCGGCGGACCGTTTCGGCGGCTCCGAGGACTCGACCGGTCTGTACCTGTAGGCGGTACGCGCGGTACGTACGCGCACGCCGAAGGTGGGCAGGCGGTCGGTAGGCACGGAAAGGCCTGGTGGCGGAGGTCACCAGGCCTTCGTGCCGCCGTTTTGCTAGCGTGGGTGGGACCCCGACGAGACGCGCCGTACCGGGTTACGCAAAGACGACGCACCCCTGGTTCGTACGTCGAAGCGTCTCGGAGGTGCCGTCATGGCCTGGGTTCTGTTGATCGTCGCCGGTCTGCTGGAAGTGGGCTGGTCGATCGGGATGAAGTTCACGGACGGCTTCACGCGGCTGTGGCCCAGCCTGCTCACGGGCGCCGGGATCGTCGCCAGCATGGCCCTGCTGGCCCAGGCCGCGAAGACCCTCCCCATCGGTACCGCGTACGGCGTGTGGGTCGGCATCGGCGCGGCCGGTGCGGCGGTGGTCGGCATGGTGGCGCTCGGCGAACCGGCGACCGCGGCGCGGATCTTCTTCGTCTGCCTGCTGCTGGTGGCCGTGGTCGGCCTGAAGGCCACCTCGGGTCACTGATCCCGCTCGTACGACCGGCCCGGACCGCCCGCGTGTCAGCGCGGGTGGTCCGGGCCGGTGTCGTGTGGCGGGCGCTCTGCCCGGGTGCGGCCTAGGGCGTGTTTCGAAAGTAGCGTCGTCCGCCCGGAGGGCGGGGCCGGGGGCGTCTGGTGCGTGCGATCGCAAGGCGGAGGTCGGAGAGCGCAGCGGGCTGCGCCGACGGCCGACAACGCCGCGAGGGTGCGTGCCAGGCGTTCCCGGCCAGACGGGACTTTCGAAACACGCCCTAGCGGACCGGCGGCCCGCCGGGAGGGCCGAGGGGCATCACCGGGTCGGCGGGTCCGGCCGGCTCGGCGGGGCCCGCCTGGCCCCCGGGGCCGACGTCCACGAAGCCGTCCGCGACCGGGGGCGGGCCGGGGTTCGGCGCCGCGCCGCCGCCGGTCGCCGGCGTACCGGGCGGGCCTTGCGCACCGGACGTTCCCGGGGCGCCGCCCGGGCCGCGGTAGCCGTCGTACTCGTCGCCGCCGTCCCGTCCCCGGCCTTCCCGCGTGCTGTCCGGGTCGCCGCCGTCCGCGTCGCCGCCGTCCGGATCCTCGGGGTCGCCCGAGCCGGAGGCCGAGGGGTCCGGTTCCTCCAGTTCCTTCTCCACGCCCTTCGCGAGCACGAGGTCGAAGTCCCGCACCGTGCTGCCCTCCAGCGCCGCCCTCGTGTACTGGCCCCAGATCTCCGCGGGTGCGCCGCCTCCGTTCATGCGCTCCAGTCCCAGCGCTCCGTAGAGGGGTTTCTGCGCGCCCGTCTTCGGGTCCTGGCCCATCACCGTGATGACGGTCGCCAGGTCGGGGGTGTAGCCGGCGAACCAGGCCGCCTTGTCGTCCTCGGCGGTCCCGGTCTTGCCGGCGGCCGGGCGCCCCGCCGCCTGCGCGGCGGTGCCGGTGCCGCCCTCGACGACGCCGCGCAGCACGGCCGTCGTCGTGTCGGCGGCCTCCCGGTCGATGACCTGCTCGCTCTTGGTGGCGGGCAGGGGCAGTTCCCTGCCGTCCTTCTCGATCTTGGCGACCAGGGCGTAGGGGCGGTGCTTGCCGTGGTTGGCGAGGGTCGCGTACGCCTGGGCCATGTCCAGCACGCTGGCGGTGGCGGGGCCGAGGGCGATGGAGGGGGAGGGGTTGAGGTCGGGCGTGTCGGCGGGCAGGCCGAGGTCGATGGCGGTCTGTTCGACCTTCGCCGGGCCGACGTCCACGGCCAGCTGTGCGTAGACGGCGTTGACCGACTTGTCGGTGGCGGTGCGTACGGTGATGCTGCCGTAGTCCACGTCGTCCTCGTTGCCCGGGGAGTAGGGGCTGCCGGTCCAGCCTTGCACCTGGCGTTTGTTGGTGCCGTCGTACCGGGTGTTGGGGGTGATGCGCTTGCCGCCCTGGGTGAGCGAGGAGTGGTGGACGGCGGCGGCGAACACGAACGGTTTGAACGTGGAGCCGACCTGGTAGTCGCGGCGGGTGGCGTTGTTGACGAACTGCCGGGTGTAGTCGACGCCGCCGTACATGGCGACGACCTTGCTGGTGGCGGGGTCGATGGACACGCCGCCGACCCGTACGTAGCGGTCCGTCTCGTTGCCGTCGTCGAGGCGCTGCGTGACCTGTTGGTCCACGGCCTGGGCGAGGGACTCCTGCTTGTCCTGCTCGAGGGTGGTGGTGATGCGGTAGCCGCCCTGGGCGAGGGTCTTCTTGTCGATGACGTGGCGGTCGGTGAGGTAGTTCTCGACGGCCTGGACGATGTAGCCGCGCTGGCCGGACAGGCCGGTCGTGGCCGTGACCTCCTCGGGGTCGGGGAAGGTGGTGGCGGCGCGGGCGGAGGGGCTGAGCCACTTCTCCTTGACCATGGCGTCCAGTACGTAGTTCCAGCGCCCGATCGCCTTGGCGCGGTTCTCGGGGCGCCCGCCGACGTCGTAGGCGCTGGGGGCGTTGAGCAGGGTGGCGAGGTAGGCGCCCTGAGCGGTCGTCAGGTCCTGCGCGTCCCGCCCGTAGTAGGCGCGGGCGGCGGCCTGGATGCCGTAGGCGTTGCGGCCGTAGAAGCTGGTGTTGAGGTACCCCTGGAAGATGTCGTCCTTGGTCTTCTCCCGGTCGAGTTTGATCGAGATGAAGAACTCCTTCACCTTCCGGACCAGGGTGCGTTCCTGGCCGAGGTAGTAGTTCTTGACGAACTGCTGGGTGATGGTGGAGCCGCCCTGGGTGCCCTTGCCGGTGAGCGTGTTCCAGGCGGCCCGGAGCATGGCGTCGGGGTCGACGCCCGGCTGGGAGTAGAAGTCGCGGTCCTCGGCGGCGAGTACGGCGTGCTGGACGGTCTCCGGCACCTGCGAGAGCCGTACGTTCTCCCGGTTGACGTCACCCTTCTGGGCGAGTGGGGTGCCGTCCTCGTAGAGGAACACGTTCGACTGGGCCGTGGCGGCGGCGTTGGCGGCCGGGATGTCGACGAGGTGGTAGCCGGCGAAGAAGCCGCCGACCAGCAGCAGGGCGGCGAGGAGGAAGCCGCCGAGGACCATCCGCCAGGTGGGCAGGAGCCGCCGCCAGCCGGTGCGCTTCTTCCGCTTGGCGGGTCGGGAGGAGGCTTTGCGGGGTGGCCCGGTGACGGTCGGGTCGCGGGGCTCCCAGCCTGGCTGCGGTGGCTCGTCGCTCATGATCTCCGGCCTGTTTAGTCGTATATGGGTGATTTGTGCAGTCCCTTCATAGTGCACGGCGTACCCGCCCAACCCCGGCAACGGCAGCCGAAAACCGCTCGCGGGCACCGATCGGGACGCACTAGGCTCCTCAGCTTTGGCGCGTGCCGGTCCCGGCACGCGCGCGGTATGCGCACGGCACCGGCGCGGGTGGAGCAGGGGAGGGGGCGCGGAGATGCGGCTGTACGCGGCCGTGGCGGCGGGCGGGTTCCGGCGTTACGCGACGTACCGGATGGCGACCGCCGCGGGGGTGTTCACCAACACCGTCTTCGGCTTCATCCTCGCGTACACCTACATGGCCCTGTGGGACGAGCGGCCCGGGCTCGGCGGCTACGACATGGCCGAGGCGCTCGCCTTCGTGTGGGTCGGACAGGCCCTGCTCGCCACCTGCGGGCTGATGGGCGGCGGCTTCGAGGACGAGCTGATGGAGCGCATCAAGACGGGCGACATCGCCGTCGACCTCTACCGCCCGGCCGACCTCCAGCTGTGGTGGCTCTCCGTCTCCCTGGGGCGGTCGGGCTTCCAGCTGCTGGGGCGCGGCGTGGTGCCGATGGCCGTCGGCGCGCTCGCCTTCGACCTCGCCCTGCCCGAGCACCCCCTGACCTGGCTCGCCTTCCTGGTGTCGGTGGCGCTGGGCGTGGTGGTGAGCTTCGCCGTCTGGTTCCTGGTCGCGCTGAGCGCGTTCTGGCTGATGGACGGCGCCGGGGCGGTGCAGGTCGCCTGGCTGTCGGGCACGTTCTTCTCCGGGATGCTGCTGCCGCTGACCGTCTTCCCCGGGGCGCTGGGCGAGGTGGCGCGGCTGCTGCCCTGGGCTTCGCTGCTCCAGGTCCCGGCGGACGTGTTCCTGGAGAAACGGACGGGGTGGGACCTGATGGAGGCGTACGCGTTCCAGGCCGGCTGGGCGGTGGTGCTGCTCCTGGCGGGGCGGGCCGTCCAGGCGGCGGCGACCCGCAGGGTGGTGGTCCAGGGTGGCTGACACGGGCGCGGGGCTGCGCGCGTACGGGCTGATCGCCGCGATGTGGGTCCGGTCGACGATGACGTACCGCTTCTCCTTCGCGATGACGCTGCTGTCGAACTTCGCCGCCACCGCCTTCGACTTCGTGGTCATCCTGCTGATGTTCAGTCAGGTGCGGTCCCTGGGCGGCTTCTCGTTCGCCGAGGTGGCCTTCCTGTACGGGGCGACCGGCACCGCCTTCGGGCTGGCGGACCTGGCGCTCGGCCAGGTGCAGCGGCTGGGGCGCCGGGTGCGGGACGGGACGCTCGACACGCTGCTGGTGCGGCCGGTACCGGTGCTGGCCCAGGTGGCGGCGGACCGGTTCGCACCGCGGCGCCTGGGGCGGGTGGTGCAGGGGCTGGCGGTGCTGGTGTGGTCCCTGGTGCTGCTGGATGTGGCGTGGACGCCCCTGAAGGTGGCGCTCGTCCCGGTGATGGTGGTGAGCGGCTGGCTCATCTACTCGGCGGTGATGGTGGCGGGCGGGGCGTTCCAGATGTGGGCGCAGGACGGCTCGGAGGTCGCCAACGCGTTCACCTACGGCGGCAACACCCTGCTCCAGTACCCGCCCGTGATCTTCGCCCAGGACCTGGTGCGCGGAGTGGTGTACGTCGTGCCGCTCGCGTTCGTGAACTGGGTCCCGGCGCTGTACGTCCTGGGGCGCGAGGCGCCCGCGGGGCTCCCGGACTGGGCGGCGTTCGCGTCACCGCTGGTGGCGGGGCTGTTCGTGGCGATGGCGGGGTTGGTGTGGCGCGTGGGAATCCGTTCGTACCGGAGCACGGGGAGCTGAGGCATTCATGGACGTGGAGCGGCGTACGGAGACGGAGACGGAGACGGAGGCGGCGGCGGCCGGGACGGCGGCCCTGGAGGCGGCGGCCGGGGCCGCGGGCGCGGATCTGCCGGACCGCGGGGAGGCGCACGCGGGCGGGGGAGCGGGCGAGAGCGACTTCATCGAGCTGGACGGCGTCGAGAAGGTCTTCGACGTACGGCGCAAGGCGGGCCGCCTCCGGCGCGAGCGGCACCAGGTCAGGGCCGTGGACGGGATCAGCTTCCGCATCCCGCGCGGAGAGATGGTCGGCTACATCGGGCCCAACGGCGCCGGGAAGTCGACCACCATCAAGATGCTGACGGGCATCCTCACCCCCAGCGGCGGCCGGCTGCGGGTCGCGGGCATCGACCCCTCCCGGGACAGGACCCGGCTGGCGCGCCGCATCGGGGTGGTGTTCGGGCAGCGTACGACGCTGTGGTGGGACCTTCCGCTGCGCGACTCCTACCGCCTGGTGCACCGCATGTACCGGATCCCGGAGGCCCGGTTCCGCGAGAACCTGGAGCGGTGCGTCGAACTGCTCGACCTGGGCGCGCTGCTGGAGGTGCCGGTCCGTCAGCTGTCGCTGGGGCAGCGGATGCGCGGCGACATCGCGGCGGCGCTGCTGCACGACCCGGAGGTCCTCTACCTGGACGAGCCGACGATCGGCCTGGACGTCATCTCCAAGGCGAAGGTGCGCGACTTCCTCCGGGACCTGAACGCCGAACGCGGCACGACGGTGCTCCTGACCACGCACGACCTGACCGACATCGAGCAGCTGTGCAAGCGCGTGATGGTCATCGACCACGGGCGGCTGATGTACGACGGGCCGCTGGCCGGGCTGCACGAGGTGGGCGAGAGCGAGCGGACGCTGGTGGTGGACCTGGAGCGCGAACTGCCGCCCATCACCGCGGACGGCGCCCGGGTGGTGCGGGTCGAGGGGCCGCGGCAGTGGCTGGCCTTCCCCGCCGCGCGGTCGGCCGCGCCGCTGGTGGCCCGGATCGCGGCGGAGTACCCGCTGATGGACCTGTCGGTGCGGGAGCCGGACATCGAGACGGTGATCGCGAGGATGTACGCGGAACGGTCGACGGGCGGGTGAGGGTGCCGCCCTGCGAGGGTTCCCCGCGTCTGGTCCCCGCGTGGGGTCCCCGCGTGGGGCTCGGCGGGCGTCCGGCGGCACTTCCGGGCGGCGGGCCGACGGGCTTGTGACGGCGCCCCGCACTAGGCTGTTCGTATGACGAGCGAACTGCCCGAGATGCGGGCCTCGGACGCCGACCGTGAGCGCATCGCGGAGCGGCTGCGGGAAGCGGTCGCGGAGGGCCGCCTCGACATGACCGAGTTCGAGGAGCGGCTCGACCTGGCGTACAAGGCGCGTACGCAGGGCGAGTTGGTCCCGCTCGTCCGCGACCTCCCGGAGCCCGCCGCCGCCCCGGCGGCCGGTGACCCCGCCTGGCCGGCCCGGGTCGGCAGGCCCGCCACGTCGAAGGGCGCGTTCGCCTTCTGGAGCGGGTTCGGCCGGCGCGGCAGGTGGAGCGTCGCCCGCAACTTCACCGCGGGCGTCCTCCAGGGCGGCGGTGACATCGACCTGCGCGAGGCGGACTTCGAGGACCGCGAGATCGTCATCCGCTGCTTCGCCGTCATGGGCGGCATCCAGGTGGTCGTCCCGCCCGAGCTGCACGTCGAGGTCTCCGGCTTCGGCTTCATGGGCGGCTTCGACGACCGGGGCGCGGGCGAGGGCACACCCGGCTCGCCGCGCGTGCGCATCACCGGGTTCGCGCTGATGGGCGGGGTGGACGTACGCCGCAAGGAGCGCAAGCGGGCGCGCAAGCAACTGGGGAAGTGACGGGCGGGGCGGCTGGTCCGTCCCGGCCGCGGGGCCGACCGTCAGGGCCGGCCGCCGTGCCCGCGTCGGCCGGCTGCCGTGCCCGCGCCCGTGCTCGGGCGGGTGGCCGTGCCCGCGCGTCGGCCGGCTGCCGTGCCCGTACCGACGAGGCACCGTACCCGTACCGACGGGCGCCGTACCGGCTCCGGGGCGAGCGCCGTACCGGCTCCGGGGGCGGTCGCCGTACCGCCCCCGGCGTATCGCACCCGTGATCGGGGAACTCGTCGTGCGGTTGGGGAGTACCTGAGGTAGGGACATAGGTACGCGTGCGCGTGGACGGGTGGAGCCGGATGAACCAAACGAAGTCGCCGCTGGTCGCCTTCTCGTACACGGCCGCGGACGAGGAGAAGCGGCAGGGCGTGCGCCGGATGAAGCTCACGGCGACCGCCCTGCTGCTCCTGGTGGCCGTGATCTACGTCCTGGCCACCTGGGCGCGGAACTCCGGCGTCACCGGCTGGCCCGGCTACGTGGCGGCGGCGGCCGAGGCGGGCATGGTCGGCGCGCTGGCGGACTGGTTCGCGGTGACGGCGCTGTTCCGCCGCCCGATGGGGCTCCCGATCCCGCACACGGCGATCATCCCCAGCAAGAAGGACCAGCTGGGCGCCTCGCTCGGCTCCTTCGTCGGGGAGAACTTCCTCTCCGAGAGCGTCGTACGCGCCCGGCTGGGCGCCCTCGGCATCGGCGGCCGGCTCGGCGCCTGGCTGGCGGAGCCCGCGCACGCCGACCGGGTGACGGCCGAGCTGTCCACGGCGCTGCGCGGCGCGCTCACCGTGCTGCGGGACGCGGACGTCCAGGCGGTCGTGGGCGAGGCCATCACCCGGCGCGCCGAGGCCGCGGAGGTCGCCCCCGGGATCGGCAAGGCGCTGGAGCGGATCGTCGCCGACGGGGCGCACCACGGGGCGGTCGACCTCATCTGCAACCGCGCCCACGACTGGCTCGTCCTGCACGGCGACTCGATCATGGACGCGGTGCAGGGCGGCGCGCCCGGCTGGACGCCCCGCTTCGTGGACCGGAAGGTCGGCGAGCGCGTGTACCGGGAGCTGCTGCGGTTCGTCACCGAGATGCGGGACATGCCGGCCCACCCGGCGCGCGGGGCACTGGACCGGTTCCTGACCGACTTCTCGGCCGACCTCCAGGGCGACACGGACACCCGGGGGCGGGTGGAGCGCCTGAAGTCGGACCTGGTGGCCCGGCCGGAGGTGCAGGACATCATCGCCTCGGCGTGGTCCTCCGTACGCGCCATGATCATCTCGGCGGCGGAGGACGAGCGCAGCGAGCTCCGGCTGCGCGCCCGCGCGTCCCTGATCTCGCTCGGCAGCCGGCTGGCCACCGACACCCGCCTCCAGGCGAAGGTGGACGGCTGGGTCGAGGACGCGGCGGTGTACGTCATCACGACGTACCGGGCCGAGATCACCTCGCTGATCAGCGACACGGTCGCGAGCTGGGACGCGGACCAGACGTCGAAGAAGATCGAGGCCCACATCGGCCGTGACCTCCAGTTCATCCGCATCAACGGCACGGTGGTCGGCGCGCTCGCGGGGCTGGCGATCTACACGGTCTCCCACGCCCTGGGCGGCTGACCCGCCCCGCGCGGCTGACCCGCCCCGCGCGGCCGCCGCACGGCGCCCGCCCCGCTCGCCCGCCGCTCGCCCGTGGGGGGAGTGCCGGGCGGGGACCGGCCCCTGCCCGACCGGTCACCCGCCCAGCCACTGTGGGGAGGTGCTGTTCTATACGTGCGTCACGGCGCCGACGTTCAACCGCTCTTGCGGCCGACCGCCCAGGACGCGGCCGCCATGCCGCCGGCCACCGAGAACACCGCGGGCCACGCCCCGACCTTCTTGGCCAGCGGGTGCGACCCCGCGAACGCCGCCACGTACGCCGTGGTCAGCGCCGCGGCCGCCTTGCCGCCGCTGCGCTGCTTCCACTCGCGCGCCGCCACGGCGCCCGCCGCGGCCAGGGCCACGCCGCCGAGCGGCCGCTTCTTGGTCCACCGCGCCACGGCGTACCCCCCGACCAGCCCGCTCGCCGCCACCACCGATGCCGGAACCCTCGCCATCTCCGCTGCCCTGCCTTCCCGTACGCCTGTTCCTGCCTTGCCCCGAGGCTAACGCGGCGGGCGCTGCCGCCCACGGCGGGCCCGGAGGTACACCACCGCGCAGAGCGCCCCGGTGACGGCGAGCACCACGCCGGTGCGGCCGAGGTCCGACAGGGGAGCCGGGGCCCCGTCGGGCAGCAGGAGCGTCACCCCCGTCACCAGCAGCGCCCCGGCGAAGGAGCACAGGAGACCGATCAGCAGCCACCGCAGCGGACGAGTCCGCGGCGAGGTGAGGGGGTGCCGGACCACGATGCGAACCGCCTGTCACTCGGTGATGCCTTGCCGTAGACCTACAACGGGCGCCGCCTCACGGCGACACGGACGAGCGGCCGGTCGCACCCGTGCTGCCCAGCGCGGTGCGCCCGGGCCGGGTGCCGGGGTGCCCGGGTGCCCGGGTGCAGAAGCCTTCCTGCCACCATCCCGTAACGGCATGCCGCCCCGCCGATAGGGCGCCACCCCGCCCGGGCACGAACCGCGCATGCCGACCTCCACCCCGCCGCACGTCCTCGCCGCCGACCCGCTGGTCGTCGCCCAGGACGGGATCGCCACCGTCCACCAGCTCATGGACCTGGGCTGCGCCTCCTCGGTGATCGCCGCCCACTCCCGCCCGCCCGGCCCGTGGCGCCGCCTCCTGCCCCGGGTGGTCGCGCTCCAGAGGTCCGACCCCACCCCACGCCAACGCCTCCGCGGCGCCCTCCTGTACGCGGGCCCCGACGCCCTCCTCACCGGCCCGGCCGCGCTCACCCTCTACGGCGTCACGTCCGTCCCCGCCCCGAAGACCGACGTCCTCGTCACCCCCCGCTCCGCCGCCCCCCGCGGCCACGCCTACGTCCGCGTCCACCCCACCCTCCGCCCCGCCCCCCGCGTCCCCGTAACCGCCCTCGCCTGCGCCCCCCTCCCCCGAGCGGTCCTGGACACGGTCCCCTACCTGCCCAACCAGGCCGCGCTCGCCGCGCTCCTCGCGGAGGTCGTCGAGCGGGGGCTGTGCGACCGGGAGGAGCTGGTGGCGGAGGCGGAGGCCACGCGGTCATCCAGGAGCGCCTGGGTTGTGGAGGCTCTTCAACGGGCGGACTGACGACAACAGCCTCAGCCGTCGGCCGGGTTGCCGCGCAGCGTGGACACACCACCGGGCCGGAGAGCTCACCGGAGATTTCGTTCGGCTAGCCGACCGTGCCGCCCGGCGACCGCAGCGCAGGCGAGGCGGACGTGCTCAGGGGTGGAGTCTCCTCACCATCACCGCGTACATGGGTGAATCGGCGAAGGGCTGCTGCTCGCCCGCCTTCTCGTAGCCCCATGACTCGTAGAGCTCCTGCACCTTTGGGTGGGTCACGTCGACCAGTAGTACGGCGAGTTCCTCGCCGCGGTCCTTGAGCAAGGCCTCGTGCAGTCGATGGGAGATGCCCTGTTTCCGCCACTGCGGGCGCACCATGACCTCGGAGACGGCATACGTCGATGTGCACCCGCTACCAGGCTCGAAGGGGGTGGAACGCCACCATTCACGACCCGGCCGCAGCGGGGCGCCGTACGCGAAGCCGGTCGGCTCGTCCCCGTCGAAGGCGACGACACAGGTGAAGCCCTCCATCCGGGACCAGTGGTCGACGAACCAGGGAAACCGCTGGTGGAACTCGTTGTCCATCGCGTCGGCGTATGCGTCGGCGTGCACGTCGATCAGCATTTGCCGGAAGCCTTCCGGGAGGCCGTCGCGACCGTAGTTCCGCAGGTCGATCACCGTGGTCATGCTCGACTCCATTCATCTCGCATACGGTTTGCCCAGTCGCGGGACACGCCTTCCTGTCGCCACCCGCTCGGCGCTCGTCAACTGGCTATCTGCCGCCAGGTCGAGTTCGGCACGGTGGCTCGGAGGAAGGCCGGCTCCGCCACCTTGACTTGAGCGCGACCGGTGCCCGGCCCCTGAAGCTAGCTGGCCCCGACCCAGCCGATGAAGGATCGCCAGGTGCGGTCCGGTACGGCCAGGATGGGGCCACCGCGCTGCTTGGAGTCGCGAACCAGCACCAGAGGCGCTGCCTCCGCGCATTCGACGCACTCGGTACCGCTACCGCCGCTGTACGACGAAGTGAACCACCGGAGGTCGGGCTCGTCCGTCATCAATGCTCCTCGCACACGCGCTGTATGAACTCCGCCGAGGCCGGGAGGTCGAGCGCCTGTGCGCGGAGGTAGTCGAACGCCAATTTATAGCGCTCCAGTTCTTTCGGCTTCTCCATGAACAGGCCGCCGCCAAGCAGATCCGCGTAGACGACGTCCAGTTCGGGGGAAGGGCCGCCGAGGATGACGAAGCTACCGACCGCAGCGGCGTGCGCGCCGGTGGCGAAGGGCAGGACCTGAAGGGTGATGTGCGGCAGTGTGACGATCTCGGAGAGGTGCCTCAGCTGCTCACGCATGGTTTCGCGGCCGCCCACGCGGCGCCGTATCACTGCCTCGTCGATCACGGCCCAGATGTGCGGGGGGTCCTCGCGGTGGAGCAGCTCCTGCCGCTTCATACGGATGTCGACCATGTGCTGTACCTCAGCCTCGTCGCAGCGCATTTCGGAGGCGCGGTGCACAGCCTCGGCGTAGGCACGGGTTTGAAGGAGGCCCGGTACGTACATGCTGGCGTAGTGGTCTTCGCGAACCACCTCGTCCTCGAGTGTGAGCATGAGGTTCATCGACTCTGGGATGGAGTCGGCGAGTGAGCGCCACCAGCCCTGGATCTTGGCACCTTTGGCGAGTTCGACGAGCGCTGCTCGCTCTTCGTCGAGGGCTCCGTACTCCCGGCAAAGTGCGTCAACGGCTGGCCATTTGACCGTGCCTTCCTTGGTTTCGTAGCGACTCAGCGTGGCCTTGGAGATGCCGACGCGCGAGCCCGCCTCCTCAAGGGTCAAGCCTGAGTTCTCGCGAAGACGGCGGAGCTCGACGCCTAGTTGGCGACGGCGTGTGGTGGGTCCGACCGGCATGCTGTTCGCCCTTCTTATCGATCTCCCTGAGGGTGCACGCCTCCGGGAGTCAGCAGCAAGGTGGCGCACGCGGGGGGCGCTTGTACCAGCCGCGCACTCCAGAGAGGTCATCACGAGCCTCAATGAGAGTTCCATTTTGAGAGTTCCACTGCAACGCTGAAGCCAGCGCGCTGACGCGTCGAACCGCTACCCGAAAGGGGCCTTCACTGTGGACGTTTGTCGGTACGGGGTCTCACGCCAGGCCTGGGAGATTCTGTTCCTCGCGGAGGCGGAGAAGGTGGCCGAAGTGAGACGGGGTATTCGATCACATCTGCGACTATGGGGGCTCAGTGAGCGGGCCGACGTCGCGCAACTCTGCGCGAGCGAATTGGTCACCAACGTCATCAGGCACGTGGGGGTGGGAACACCCACGACGCTGGCCGTGTCCATGAGCGGGACGTTCCTGCGCATCGAGGTGCACGACCCCGACACTCGAGCACTGCCCACCCTGCTTCAGACGGATCACCACGCCGAGAGCGGTCGAGGGATGGCCCTCGTCGATGCGGTGACCGATCGCTGGGGGGTGCACATCCGCGACGACCGTAAGGTGACCTGGTGTGAGCTCGCGACGGGCCTCGACACACCCGAAGGGCACATCGGCGGAGCCCGGGTGACCAGAGCCGAGGCGCTGCTCGCGTTGTACGGTGCGGTTGACTTGCCCCGGGAGCCCGCCGCCGGCAGCCTGATCAGCCTCGCGCAGGCGGAGGAGGCGGCGATCGACGTGATCGCGGACCTCCTGCACTGGCTCCGGGCCCATGGCCGCGACCCCGACGAGGCGTTGGACCGCGCGCAGACACATTTCGAGGCTGAGGTGGTGTACGCCTAACTCGCCGCGATCGCCGCGTAGGAGTAGACGTCGACCGGGATGTCGTAGTGGAGTCGCCAGGTGATCGCCATGGGCTTGCTACCCCGGTGCTCGACGTAGGAGGCCGGGCCGAGCAGCATCCATGGCTGAGCACCGCCTATGTCCGTGGTCTTGTAGCGGCGGGCGAAAAGCAGGACCTGGCTTCCTTCGACGGCGTGACACTGATAACGCAAGCCAGTGGGTGACGTGTCGGAGGTCTGGTTCTGGGATTCCCAGTGGAAGAGTTGCTCACTCAAGGCGTAGTCGCGGTAGCGCGTCTGGGGAGAGAAGTCCTTCTCGTCCTTCTCCAACGTGATGAGCAGGGCATCCGTCTTGATGGACTCACACCACTTCACGCCCTCACGAAAGTCTCCCGGCATGAACCCGCCAATGAAGGACTGGCCCAGTGCGGGGAGGATCTCCTCACGGCTATACGAGGCGTGGACGGTCAGCGGCAGATCGAGGTGAGCGGACGTCAGCGAGATGGGAATGTGTTCTGTGCGGTCCAGGTTGTAAGCCAGCACCTGACGGAGCTCATCCCGGAAGGCCTGCTGGTCCACGAGTGTGGCGAAGCCCTCGTCGTAACTCGCGAAGCCCTTACGGGTGCTGCCGCCCAGCGGCCAGAGCTGGAAGAACAGCATGCGGGCGTAGGCCTGGCCCCGTTCATCGAGTGTCTCGTACGCTGGTGCGCCGTCCTCAAGTAGGCGGATGTAGGCGGCGACACGGAGTGGGTCGTCGACGTGGAGGAACGAGGGGATGCGCCTCAGCAGCGCCGCCTCGTCCTGGGGTGGGTCCGAGCGCAGTAGACCGGACCGTCGGAGGAGCCCTGTCCAAGAGTTGCCGTTACCTCGATAGAGCTCCTTGAGCTCCCGGCCGCTTTCCGTCAGGTAACTGCCGAGTCGCGGGAGGGCGTAGTCCGCCACCTCGCGCGCCAGCGCCGTGACGTTGACGCCGATGTGTTCCTTGATGTTCGCGATGATTGTCTTCTTTGCCTTCTCCTCCAGAAGGATCTGGCAACCAGAAGGCAGTTGCGGGAAGTCATGCTCAATGTTGGCCAGGAGTCGCTTGCGGGTGAGGTTGGTCAGCGCGCGGAACTGATTCTCGAATCGGAATTCCTTGCGGTGCTGTCCGATGAAATCCAAGACGGTCAGCACGGCTTTACCCTCGCTGCGACGCAGTCCCCGCCCCAGTTGCTGGAGGAATACGATGGCGCTGGAGGTGGGGCGTAGCAGGAGGAGCGTGTCCACGTCCGGAACGTCGAGGCCCTCATTGAAGAGGTCGACCGAGAAGATCGTTTGAAGGGTGCCGGCCTTGAGATCGGCCAAGGCCTGCTGGCGTTGCGCGGCGGGTGTTTCGCCGGAGATCGCGACCGCACGCAGCCCGGCGGCACG
The DNA here is from genome assembly GCF_009739905.1 of Streptomyces ficellus. Lineage (NCBI taxonomy): Bacteria > Bacillati > Actinomycetota > Actinomycetes > Kitasatosporales > Streptomycetaceae > Streptomyces > Streptomyces ficellus. The sequence goes on from NZ_CP034279.1 coordinate 4,653,435, forward strand.
AAAGGCCTCCGCCATGAAGTGGGCGTGTGCGACGGTCACGCAGAAGCCCAGCGCTCGCATAGTGAACGGATCGGCGATCTTCTCCTGTACCGACTTCGCGACCAATCGGGCCCGGGCGTCGTTGCCGGTGAGCACGTTATCCAGTTGGGTGGTGTCATAGCCTCCGCGCTTCCACCGCACGGCGCGCAGATCGGTGTTGTCACTGATGCCGAAGTAGTGAAATGGGCTGAGCAGGTCGTTCTCCAGGGCCTCCCACAGTCGCATCTCCGCGGCGATCCGGCCGTCGAAGTACTCGTCCTGGATGCTCCTGCCGTCCGTACGCTCCGGCGTCGCCGTCAGGGCAAGCAGCTCCTTGGGTGCGAAGTGGCTCACGATCTTCTTGTAGGTCGGGGACGTGCCGTGATGGAACTCGTCGATCACGATGACGTCGAAATGGGTGGGCGGCAGTTTGTCCAGTACGCGATCCTTAAGCGATTGCACGCTGGCGAATACGTGCGTCCAACGTTCCGGGATCTCGCCGCTGTGGAAGGATTCGCCGAAGTTGGCATCGTTCAGTACGTCTTGGTACGTGCGCATCGATTGGCGCAAGATTTCTTTACGGTGCGCCACGAAGAGCAATCGTAGATCTCGTCCGTGCTGCCTCCGCAATTGTTTGTAATCCAGCGCCGCCATCACCGTCTTGCCCGTGCCGGTCGCGGCCACGAGGAGGTTGCGGTGACGGTGGTGCACCACTCGCTCGGCGGCCAGCCGCTCCAGCATGTCGCGCTGGTGGGGGTAGGGCCGTACTTCTAGACCGGACAGCGTGATGCGTCGGGTCGCAGAGGCCGTGGACGACCCACCGGCGATCGTGAGCGCTTCCTCAAGGCGGCTCCCATCCCGCTGTGGGTCGTACGGTTCGAAAGAAGGGTCGCTCCAGTACGCGTCGAAGGTGCCCTCGAACTTGCGGAGGACGTCTGGGGTCGCCACCGATGAGAGACGGACGTTCCACTCCAGCCCGTCCAGCAGGGCTGCTTTGGAGAGGTTGGAGCTACCGACGTACGCCGTGTCGTAGCCGGTGCCGCGGCGGAACAACCACGCCTTGGCGTGGAGCCGAGTAGAGCGCGTCTCATAGTTGACCTTGACCTCGGCATGGAACTCCTCGACGAGGCGGTCTAGGGCGCGGCGCTCGGTGGCTCCGATGTAGGTCGTGGTGATGACTCGTATGGGTACGCCGCGTTCACGCGCGGCCTTCAAGGACTGTTCGATGATGCGTAGCCCGTGCCACTTCACGAAGGCGCAGAGAAGGTCGACGCGGTCGGCGGTGGCGATCTCGGTACGGAGTTCGAAACCGAGGCTGGGATCTTCCGGTGCGTTGGTGATGAGCGCGGTATCGGAGAGAGGTGTCGCTGGCCGGAGCGCGTAGACGCCCGGCGCCTCTTCACGTGCCAGCGCGAGGAGTGCACGTGGCCCGTCCGCGACGAGGTCAACCCACTCCCGGGCACCCTCCAGTGTGCTGATGGACTCCAGGATGTGGTTTGCCGCGTGGACCCGCTCTTCGGCGGCCAGCCCCTGGAGCACGTGTCGCACTGTGCTGGCGACGTGTCTCGCCAAGACGTGGGGCACGGACTCTGGCCCAATGACGTCGCTGATCTGTCGCCACCCGTGTTCGGCGCTCTCCGCAAGCCGCTGTTCGAGGCGCAGCGTGATGAGCTGCTCGTACAGACCCGCTGACAAGGCCGAGGAATCGCTGCCGATCTGAGGCATGGCTCGCTCCCGGTGGACGTGATCGCTGGAGCCGTTCTACCAAGGTGCGCGGACACCCCGGTCCGCAACGGCCAACTGAGCCCACGCGACATGACGAAGTCGGTCGCTACTAATCAATTTCATGGCTGAACCTGATCATGTCGGGCTAACTTTTGTGAATGTCTCTCCGTGACCTGCTGATACGCATAGCGCAGACCTACGAGCCCGACGGCATGGCGTCCAGCGATCTCCCTGGACACGCCGCGTTGTGGGAAGTGGAGAAGCGAACGGACCTGCCCTGGCCCACGGGTTGCTCCGCCATAGGCTACGGCGGGCAGGGGAAGGCGAGCCTGACACCCTGGATCGGGGTCTTCGACCGCACCATCAACGAGAACCCGCACGACGGCCTCTACCTGGCCTACATTTTCGACTACCCACGTCACTCGGTCACCCTGACCTTGCAGCAGGGCGTGACCAAGCTGAGCAAGGTGTACGGCAAGGGCGGCAAGCTGCATCGCTATCTGACCGTCCAGGCGCAGACGTTGCGGGGAGCCCTACGGCCGGAGTTGGCCGACGAGTGGCAGGACACGATGGACCTGCTGGTGGGCACCCAGCACTGGCGGCCCCGTTCCTACGAGAAGGCCAACGTGGCGGCGCGGCGGTACCTGGTGGAGAGCCTGCCCTCGGACGACGACCTGGTGAAGGACTTGGGGGAGGCGGTGCAACTCCTGCGGGACGCAGCCGTGGTGGACCGCTTCTGGCTCCAGTCGCCGACGGCCACGGAACCGATCATCGAGTTTGCCGAGCACGGCCACGCCGAGGACCCGCTGGCCGACTTCCAGGCGAAGAGCAGCGACAGCTACTACGTCGACGTCCAGGGCGGCAGGCAGGAGCGGACCAAGGAGCATGAGGCGTTGCTCCTGAGGTTCGCGCAGCACGCGGCCGCCTGCGGGTACGTCGCGATCACGAAGAACATGCACCCGCGTGACGTCGTCCTACGACACCCCCGTTTTCCCCAACGCGAGTGGCTGGTCGAGGGCAAGACGGTGAAGCCTCGGGCGGCGTACCGGGCCGTCCGTGAGGCGGTCGGCCAGCTGTACGAGTACCGGCACTTCTACTACGAGAGGAAGGGGCACCCGGAGGCTCCGCACCTCGTGGCGCTGTTCACGCACGACATAGGGGAGTACGCCGACTACCTGGCCACACTGGGCATCGCGGCCATCTGGGAGCGACCCAGCGGGTGGGGCGGCTCCCAGCAGGCCATCGATTGGCGGTTGGCCGACTCCGACGACTAGACCCCGCTCACCCGTTGTCGCAGCCCACGCCGTCGTTGTCGCGGTCGAGGTGGCTGGCGTAGCCGGGGTCGCCGCGGTGGACGGGGGCGGCGCCGGCGGCACGGGCGGCGGCGCAGTTGGCGTAGTAGACGTCGCCGCCGCTGTCGTCGCCGCCACCGCTGTCGTCGTTCGAGTCGGGGGCGGCCGCCGGGGCGGGGGCCTGGCGGGTGACCGTGGTCGTCGCCGTGACCGTTTCGGTGACGGTGACCGTGGGGGCCGGGGCGGCGGAGGGGGTGGCCGTGGCGGTGGCGGTGGCCGTGGTGGTGACCGTGACGGCGGAGGCGGCCTTGGTGGTGGCCTTGGGGGCGTCCTCGGAGCCGAGGGCCCCGCAGCCCGTGCCGATGATCAGGAGCAGCGCGCCGCCCGCCCAGACGCGCTTCACGCGGTACAGGGGGCGGGCGGCGGACGGCTGCTGGTAGGCGTTGCTCATGGGCACACGTCTCCCTCGCGCACAGGCTGACGGCAGTGGTTGATTGTGAAAATACTGCACGTGAACGGTGAAGAGGAGGGAAACGGTCCGATCCGGCGTCAGATGCGTGCCGTCCCGTGGCACGCCGCGTACTTCGTGCCCGAGCCGCACCAGCAGGGGGACGTGCGGGGCGGGGGCCAGGGGGTGGCGCGGCCGCGGGCGGCGAGGGTGGTGGCGTACTGGGGGAGGAGCGCCGCGTTGGACGGCGACGTGTACTCGGAGGCCGCGAACGCCTCGTACGACGGGACCGTGCCCTGGACGATGCCCAGGTTGGGGGTGCCCGCGGCGGAGAGTTCGCGCAGCGAGGCCTCCAGGTCCGTGAGGTGGGCCTCATGCGTGGGGTACTCCGACTCCAGCTCCGGGTAGGCCGCGAGGAGCTCGTCCAGCTCGCCGGCCGGCCAGAGCAGGACCGCCACCGGGAACGGGCGGGACAGGGCCGTGCGGTACGAGCCGAGCTCACTGCGCAGCCGGGTGATCTCCGCCCGCAGCTCGGCCGGGTCGGAGGAGCCGAGCGACCACAGGCGCTTCGGGTCGTGCAGCTCGTCCAGCGGGACGGCGCCCGTGTGGAGGCGGTCCGCCAGGACGTCCCAGTCGTCGTGGCGCAGCGCCAGCAGGCGGCGCACCCGGTGGCGGCCCATGAGCAGCGACTGGTGCGCGTAGGGCACCTCGTCCTCGGGGGACGGGACGAGGGCGGTGACGGCCGTGCTGAAGGTGGCCTCGGCGGTCTCCAGCTCGTCGTGGGCCTCCAGGGTCTCCGCGACGATCTCCCAGGCCGCGCCGTCGGTGACCGGCGTCGCGCGGAGGCCGTCGATGATGACCCGCGCCTCGGCCTCGTGGCCGTACTCCCACAGGTTGGCGGCCTTCAGGGCCTTGATCAGGTGCGGGTTCTCCGGGGGCGGCGTCGCGGCCAGGAGGTCGTCGTACAGCGTCGTCGCGCGTGCGCGGTCGCCGGCCAGCTCCAGGTGGGCGGCCGCCTGGAGGAGCAGCGGTTCGCGGTCCTCGGGGTACCGCTCCGCGGTGCGCAGCAGACGCTCGGCTTCGGTGATGTGATCGGCAGGCGTGTCGGGGCGCATGGGGGACACCGTACTGCTGTGCGCAAGGACTCTGGTGGGTTCACGGGGGAGCACCTATGGTGCCGCCGTGCGCGAGCGGATACCGGTGGTGGTACGTCGGCGGCGGCGCGGGTGGCGCGGGGCGCTCGCCCGGGGGGTGTGGGTGGCGGGCGAGGGCGCCGTCACGGCCGGGGTGGTGTTGCTGCTGCTCGTCGCCCACCAGCTCTGGTGGACCAACCAGCAGGCCCGCGCCGGCGCCCAGAGGCAGGTCCACGCTCTGGAGCGGGAGTGGGCCAAGCCGCCGCCACCCGGCGCGGGCGCGGGTGCGGAGCCGTCCCCCGTACCGCCGGACCTCGCGCCCGTACCGGAAGGCACCCGGCCCGGCAGCGGGGCGGACGTGGAGCGCCCGTCCGCCGGCGGGGAGCGCCCGGAGCCCTCGCTGTCCCCGCGCGGCCCGGCGTACGCGATCCTCCGCATCCCCGCCCTGCGGCTCACCGTGCCCGTCGCGCACGGCGTCGCCAGACGCGGCGTCCTCGACCAGGGGTACGTCGGGCACTACCCCGGCACCGCGCGGCCCGGCGAGGCCGGGAACCTCGCCCTCGCCGGGCACCGCAACACCCACGGTGAGCCCTTCCGCCACATCGACCGGCTCCGCAGGGGCGACGAGATCGTGGTGGAGACCCGCGACGGCGTCCACACCTACGCGGTCGACGCGACGCTGCCGCGCACCTCGCCCCGGGACACCGCCGCCATCGCCCCCGTACCGAGGGGATACGACGAGCCCGGCCACTACGTGACGCTCACGACTTGCACGCCCGAGTACAGTTCGAGGTACCGGCTCGTCGTGTGGGGGAAGCTCCTGTCGACGCGGCCGCGTCATTAGGGACGGGAGAGGGGGGATCGTGAACGGACTCGTCGCGCGGCTCGCGCGCTGCGGTCTCCTCGGATTCCTGCTGTTCCTGTTCTCCGAGGGCCTGTACGCCGAGGGCGGCGCCCTCTCCGCGGCCGTCGCGCTCGCCGCCGTCGGCTCCGAGCTGGTCGCGTGCGCCGTCATCGCCGCGCGCAGCGTCCCCGCCGTGCCACCGACGCGGGTGCGCACGGCCATCCGCGACCGTGAGCAGCGCACCGCGTTCCTGCCGCAGCGCGACCCCGACGCCTCCGGGCGCCGGCGACCCCGGGCACCCGGCCGTCTCCTTCCGACGGCCGCGTAGGGGTCCCCTCTTCTTTCGGTTCCCCCGCGGTTCCGTCCTGCCGAGATCCACCTTTCCCGGTACGACGAGACCCTCGGAGGGCTCTTCCCATGTCCGTTTTCGCCTCGCTGGTCGAGCAGCTCGCCGGCCTGCTCCAGCCCCTGTTCCACGGCTCCGCCACCGCCGCCGCCATCGTCGTGTTCACCATGCTCGTCCGGCTCGCCGTCCACCCGCTGTCCCGGGCGGCCGCGCGCGGACAGAAGGCGCGCACGCGGCTGGCCCCGCGCGTCGCCGAGCTGCGCAAAAAGCACGGCAAGGACCCGGAGCGGCTCCAGCGGGCCGTACTGGAGCTGCACGCCGAGGAGAAGGTGTCGCCGCTCGCCGGCTGCCTGCCGAGCCTCCTCCAGGCGCCCGCGTTCCTCCTGATGTACCACCTCTTCTCGGGCGGCAGCCTGTCCGGGCACACCCTGCTCGCCGCGCCGCTCGGCGGCCGCTGGACGGGCGCCCTCGCGGACGGCGGGCCGTTCGGGGACGCCGGTCTGGTGTACCTGGCGCTGTTCGCGATCGTCGCCGCCCTCGCCACCTACACCTACCGGCGCACCCGGGGCCAGATGGCCGAGCTGGGTGAGGGCATGGCCGGGGGGCTCGGCGAGGGCCTGGGCAGGGTGATGCCGCTGCTGTCCTTCGCGACGCTGATCACCGTCGCGGTCGTCCCGCTCGCCGCCGCGCTGTACGTGGTCACCAGCACGGCGTGGACCGCCGCGGAGCGGGCGTACCTGTACCGCGAGCCGTCCCGGGAGCCCTCCCGCGAGCCGTCCACGGTGTGAACGGGGTCTTGCGGGGTGAACGGTTGTCTTGGAGGATCGACCAATCCTCCGATGGCCGCACTCCATCGGCCGGGGCCTACCTCGACCACAGGGAGAAGACCATGAAGCTGCTGCGCGTCGGCGCACCGGGGGCCGAACGTCCCGCGTTGCTGGACCAGGACGGGACCCTGCGCGACCTGTCCGCGATCGTCACGGACATCGACGGGGCCCTGCTGTCCGACGCGTCGGCGCTGGACCGCGTCCGGGCCGCCGCCGGCGCCGGGGTGCTGCCCGCGCTGGACCCGACGGGCCTGCGGACCGGGCCGCCGGTCGGGCGGATCGGCAAGGTCGTGTGCATCGGGCTGAACTACCACGACCACGCCGCCGAGACGGGCCAGGCCACCCCGGCCGAGCCGGTCGTCTTCCTCAAGGCGGCCGACACGGTCGTCGGGCCGGACGACACCGTCCTCGTACCGCGCGGCAGCCGCAAGACCGACTGGGAGGTCGAGCTGGCGGTGGTCATCGGGCGCACCGCCCGCTACCTGGAGTCCGCGGAGGCCGCGCTGGCGCACGTCGCCGGGTACGCGGTCGCCCACGACGTCTCCGAGCGCGAGTTCCAGATCGAGCGCGGCGGCACGTGGGACAAGGGCAAGAACTGCGAGACGTTCAACCCCCTCGGCCCCTGGCTCGTGACGGCCGACGAGGTGCCCGACCCGCAGGCGCTGTCGCTGAAACTCTGGGTCAACGGCGAGCTGAAGCAGAACGGCTCCACGTCCGACCAGATCTTCCCCGTGGGGGAGGTGGTCCGCTACGTCAGCCAGTTCATGACGCTCCACCCGGGCGACGTCATCAACACCGGTACGCCGGCCGGCGTCGCCATGGGGCAGGCCGAGCCGAAGCCGTACCTGAGGGCCGGGGACGTCGTCGAGCTGGAGGTCGAGGGGCTCGGGCGGCAGCGGCAGGAGCTGAAGGACGCGTGACGCGCCACGGCCCGCACCCCTCACGAGGGTGCGGGCCGTGGGCCGTGCGCTGCGCCTTGGCGCGGGCGGGGTGGGCCCGCCCTCAGCACCGGCGGCCAGGACGTCAGACCGTGTGCTGCTCCGGGGACGTGACGCGGAAGAGGAAGGACAGGCCGTTGACGCTGGCCTGCGCCAGGGCGAGCGCTTCCGCGGCGTCCGGGGCCGACGCGCGGGCGCGGGCGACGCGGGCGAACGAGCCGTCGCCCGTGAGCTCCTCGCCCGGCTCCAGGAGCAGCGTGACGCCCGGGTCGAGGTCGGCGGCGTCCGTCCCGTCCCCGAGGCCGACGAACGTGCCCGTGGCCTCCGGGGCGGTGTACCAGATCGCCTCGCAGCGGGGCTCGCGGTCCGCCTCCAGGATCGCGCGGATGTCGGGCAGGACCTTGTCCCCGTAGGCCTGCCGGGCCTGGAAGTCGATCATGTCGACGCCCACCGCGTCCTTGACCAGGTTGAAGATCTCGTCGCCGCCCACGCGCAGGTGGGTCTCGATGACCCGCGGCCCGTCGGCGGTCAGCACGACCTCGGTGTGCGTGGGACCGAACTCCACGCCCAGGGCGTCCAGCACGCGCCGCACATGGCCGCCGATCGCCTCCTGGGCGTCCGCGTCCAGCGGGGCCGGCAGCACGTGGCCCAGCTCCACCATGTTCTTGGGGTCCGAGTACTTGCGGGTGACGGCGACGACCACGTGCTCGGCCGCCTCCGAGAACGCCTCCACGCTGTACTGCGGCCCCTCGTGGTACTGCTCCGCCAGCACGCCGAGCCGGGCGATGCCGGGGAAGTCGCCGGCGGCCGTGCGGTAGGCGGCGGCCGCCTCCGCAGGGGAGTGGACCAGGGTGACGCCGAAACTCGCGGTGCCCGCCGTGGGCTTGACGATGAACGGGTACCCCGCCTTCTCGCCGAACGCCAGCAGGTCCGCCTCGTCGTACGCGCGGCCCGCCGCCGTGTCCTCCACCCCCGTCTCCCGCAGCCGCTCGCGCATCGCGTGCTTGTCCTGCACCAGACGCACCGTGGCGGGGCTGTGGGTGGCGATCCCGAGCGCCGCGCCGACGGCCGCCGCCCGGTCCTGGTCGTGCTCCCAGAAGGTGGTGATCCGGGTGACCGGCTCCAGCGCGTGGACGGTCCGCGCCAGGGCGACGACCTCGTCGACGGGGGCGTCCTGGCGCACGGCCAGCACGCGCCGGTAGTGACCGGACTCGGTGATCCGGGCCAGGTGCTGGGGCCGGCAGATCACCGAGATCCGCGCCGACTCGTCCAGCTCGCGCAGCCGGGCGGCGTAGTCCAGCCGCGGGCCGATGGCGAACATCAGGTAGTGGTCCGACGCGCGGGCCGGGTCCAGGTCTGCCATGAGAAGAGCCTTTCGGGAGTCAGGAGGCGGCGGCCGCGGGGACCGCGGAGGCCGGGGGGACCGGCGCCGCGGACGAGGGGGAGCGGCGGGCGGAGAGGGAGAACGCGGCCGTGGCGGCCACGAACAGCAGGGCGAGCAGCAACCAGCCGGCGGGGCCCGCCGGCAGGACGAACGCCGTCATCAGGAACGGCCCCACGATCAGCTGGGCGCTCATGCCCATGCTGAACAGCGACAGGTACTGCGGTCGGGACCGCGGGTGCGCCATCTCGTACGACAGCTCCCACGCCGCCACCGCGTGCAGGTTCTCGCCGACGGTGAGCGCCACCACCGCGAGCACCACGACCACCAGCGCCACCGCCACGCCCCGGCCGTCGGCCGAGGCGAACAGCAGGCAGGACAGCACCAGCGGCACGGCCGCCAGCCTCAGCAGCCGCACGGCCGCGGTGACGCCGCGCGCGAAGCGGGCGACGTACACCTGGAGGACCACGGTGAGGACGGTGTTGACGGCGAGGACGACGGAACTCGCGCCGCCGGGCAGCCCGGCCTGCTCGGTCATCCACAGCGGCACCAGGACGAACAGGATCGAATCGTTCAGCAGGAGCACGGAGTTGGCGAGCGCGGCCGTCACGAAGCGGCGGTCGCGCCAGGGCGAGGGGCCGGGGCCCGCGGCCGGGGCGGGGTCGGCCGGGGCGGGGTCGGCCGGGTCCGCCGGGCGGGACGGCGCGTGCGGGGCGGCCCGCCGGCCCGCACGGCCGATCAGCAGGGCCACCACCACGAACGCGGCACCGTTGAACACGAACAGGGCGAGGAACGCGGCCGCCGAGCCGGCCGCCTGGACGACGGCCGCCAGCAGGAAACCGGCGGTCATCCCGATGTTGCTCACGGCACGCAGCGAGGCCATGGTGCGGGTGCGCAGGTCGTCGGGTTCGAGTTCCCCGACGATGACCTGGAGCAGCGGCATCGCCGCCCGGGTGGCCGCCGTGACGAGGCAGGTGACGGCGAAGTACCCGGCGTAGGTGTCCACGAACGCGTAGGCCACGAATCCCGCCGCCCGCACCAGCGTCAGCCCGACGTAGACGGGCAGCGCGCCGATCCGGCCGGCCAGCGCTCCGAAGGGCGCCGGGCTGAGCAGGCCCAGCACGTTGGCCGCGGTGAGCGCGCCGCCCACCGCCACCGCCGGGATGCCGACGACACCGACGAAGTAGAGCGTGGCGGCGGCGAGGAACATGCCGACCGCGACCGCGTCCACGCCGGAGGCGGCGGCGACGACGCGCCCGTTGCGCGAGACCGGCAGGAGGCTAGCCCACACGCTGCACCGCTCCCTGGGACAGGGCCGCTTCGACGAGGAGGTACGGCGGGTGCGGCGTCAGATAGAAGTGGTCGCCGGGGACGGTGTGATGGGTGAACCGGCCGCGGGTCACCGCCGCCCAGGCTGCCGCCTGCGCGGGCGCCACCTGCGGGTCGCCGTCGCCGGCGATCGCGGTGACGTCGCAGCGCAGGGCCGGGCCGGGACGGTGGACGTAGGAGTCGAACATCCGGTAGTCCCCGCACACGTACGGCAGGATCAGCTCCCGCACCTCCGGGTCGGCCAGCAGTTCGGCGTCCGTGCCGCCCAGGGCCACCAGGGCGTCGGCGACGGTGTCGTCGTCCAGGTCCGCCGCCCGCGGCCCTTCGGGGTGCGGGATCTGCGGGGCGCGGGCCCCGGAGGCGAAGAGGTGGCCGACGCGGTGGCCGTCCGCCTCCAGCAGGCGGGCCGTCTCGTAGGCGACCACCGCGCCCATGCTGTGGCCGAGGAGGGCCACGGGCCGGCCGTCGAGCAGCGGCCGCACCGCCTCCGCGATGTCGGCGGCCAAGGCGGGCAGTTCGGTGGGCAGCGGCTCGCCGAAGCGGGCCGCGCGCCCCGGATAGCAGACGGCGTGGACCTCGTACGAGGGGAGACCGGCGGCCCACGGGTGGAAGAAGGAGGCCGAGCCGCCCGCGTGGGGGAAGCAGATCAGCCGGTGTCCCGCCTCGGGGCGCGGGGTCGCGCACTTCAGCCAGGTCGTCGTCCGGGTCGTCATCGCCGGTCTCCCGCCGCCAGCAGGGACTCCACCAGCGCCGTGTGCCGGCCCAGCGTGGTGCCGGTCATGAGCTCGCGGACGGGCACGCGGACCCCGAGGTCGTCGCCGATCCGGCGGGCGAGCCGGACCAGTTGCAGCGAGTCGCCGCCGAGGTCGTAGAAGTCGGACTCGGCCGACAGGCCGGGGCTGCCCAGCAGGTCCGTCCACAGGGCCGCCACCGACTCGGCGGGGGTCCGCCGGGCCGTCACCGGTTCCGCCTCCCCGGCGACGGGGGCGGGAGCGGGGGCGGAGGCGGCCGGGTCCCGGGACGTCACCGGCGTGCGGACGGCCGCCGCCGGGGCCAGCAGGCGCGGGCCGGTGAAGGCGTGACCGGGCAGGTGCGCCGGGCGGCCGTCACCGGCGAGGGCGGCCGGGTCCACGGGCAGGCCCATGGTCCACAGCCCCGCCAGGGCCAGCAGCGTCTCCTCCGCCGGGCGGTCCGACCGGCCGGCGCTCAGCGGCACCGCGGTCAGCCCCGCGGCCTCGGCCATCGCGCTCAGGGCCTTGCCCGGGCCCGCCTCGACCGCCACGGCCCCCGGGTACGCCTCCGCGATCGCGGCCAGGCCCGCCGCGAACCGCACGGCCCCGCGCGCCTGTTCGGCGAAGGCCCCCGGCGCGACGGCGCTGCCGGCGGCCAGCAGGTCCCCGGTGGCGTTGGACAGGTACGGCAGGCCGGCGCGGCCCATGTCGAGACCCGCCGCGACCTCCCGCAGCCGGGTCACGGCCGGGTCGATCATCGAGGTGTGGAAGGCGTGGCTGGTCCGCAGCCGGCGCGCCGTCCCGCGGTCGCCGAGCCACGCCGTGAAGGCGTCCACGGCGGCCTCCGGGCCTGCCAGCACACAGCTCTCGGCGGTGTTGACCGCGGCCAGCTCCAGCCGGTGGCCGCTGTCGGCCGCGAAGCCGTCCGCCAGATCCAGGGCCCGCTCCTCACCCATGGCGAGGGACACCATGGCGCCGGGCGGGCAGTCCCGCATGGCCCGGCCCCGCGCGGTGACCAGCGCGGCCGCGCCGGCGAGGGTCAGGACGCCGGACAGGGCGGCGGCGGTGATCTCGCCGAGGCTGTGCCCGGCGAGGGCGACGGGACGGACGCCGAGGGTGCCGAGGGCGGTGGCGGCCGCGTACTCGACGCAGAACAGGGCGGGTTGGGCCAGCTCCGTACGGGCCAGCTCCGCGGCCGGGAACCCGGGGTCGTGCAGGGCGGTCCGCACCCGGTCCGCGAGGGCGGGCTCCAGGTGCCCCAGGCACTCGTCCAGGGCGGCGGTGAAGCCGGGCAGCGCGTCCCGGAACGGCAGGGCCATGCCCGGGGACTGGCTGCCCTGACCCGGCAGCAGGAGCACCACCGGCGCGGCGGCGGCGGCCCGCGCCGGGGCGGTGCGCAGGCGGCCGGCCAGCTCCTCGTGGGTGCGCCCGGCGACGGCGGCCCGGTACGGCAGGCGGGCCCGGCCCGACGCCAGGGTGTGGGCGACGTCGGCCGGTGTCACGTCCGTGAGGCCCGGGAGCCGGTCCGCGAGGCGGTCCGCGGTGGCCCGCAGAGCGTCCGGGCTCACGGCCGACAGCATCAGCACCCGGTCCTCCGCCCCGGCACCCGGATCCGTGCCGGGCGTGCCGGGCGTGGCGGGCGCGGCCTTGTACTGCTCGACGACGACGTGGGCGTTCGTACCGCCGATGCCGAAGGAGCTGACGCCCGCCCGGCGCGGTCCGGAGGCGTCGTCCCAGTCCGCGCACGCGGTCGGGACGCGCAGCGGTGAACCCTCCGTCTCCAGCAGCGGGTTGAGGCTGCGGAACCCGGCCACCGGCGGCACCTTGCCCTCGCGGACCACCAGCAGGGTCTTGACGAGCGAGGCGAGGCCCGACGCCGCGTCGAGGTGGCCCATGTTGGCCTTCACCGCGCCCACCGCGATCTGCCCCGGCCGGGCGCCGAGGCGCCGCAGCACGGCCGACGCGGCCGACCACTCGATCGGGTCGCCGACGCGGGTGCCGGTGGCGTGCGCCTCCAGGTACCCGAGCGAGTCGGCCGTGACGTCCGCGGCGGCGAGGGCCGCGCTGATGACGGCCTCCTGCCCGGCCGCGGACGGCGCCTGGTAACCGGCCTTCGCCGAGCCGTCGTTGTTGACGGCCGTCCCGATGATCACCCCGTAGGGGTCCGGGCCGTCGTCGACGGCGTCCGCGCGGGGGCGCAGGACGACGGCCACCACGCCCGAACCGGCCAGCGCGCCGTCCGCCGCCGCGTCGAAGGGCCGGCACTCGCCCGACGCGGAGAGGATGCCGCCCGGCAGGTGGACGTGTCCGGCCTGCGGGAAGTCGACGGCCGCCGCGACGACCACGGCCTGCTCGCACTCGCCGTTCAGCAGGGCCTGGACGGCGAGGTGCACCGCCACCAGGGACGAGGAGCAGGCGGTCAGCACGGAGAGGGCGGGGCCGGTCAGGCCGAGGCGGTAGGCGATCCTGGTCGCCATGTAGTCGGGCTCGGTGGCGCGCAGCGCCTCCTCGACGCCCGCCGCGTCCAGGGTGTTCGAGGTGAGCATGGCGCGCAGGTACGCGCTGCTGCTCGCCGACGCGTACACGCCGGTGACGCGGGTCTCGGTGGTGGGGTCGCAGCCCGCGTCCTCCAGCGCCGACCAGGCCGCCTCCAGCATCAGCCGGTGCTGCGGGTCCATGAGTTCGGCCTCGCGACGGCTGATGCCGAACAGCCCGTGCTCGAACCGGTCGGCGTCCGCGAGCAGGCCGCGTACGGGAACGTAGTCCGGGTCGTCCACCACTGCCGCCGGCTCTCCGGCGGCCAGCAGGGTGTCGCGGCCGGACCGGGTGGTGAGGACCTCGCCGCGGAGCAGCGCCCGCCACCACGTGGGGATGTCGGCCGCGCCCGGGAACCGCCCGGCCATGCCGGTGACGGCGATGTCCAGCGAGCGGTCGCGCGGCGCGTCCTCGGGAGGTACGGAACCGGTCATCGGGTCGCTCCCTGCTGTACGCGGCGACGGCGGGCGCGGGCGAGGCGCTCACGGCGGGCCTGCTCGGCCCGGGCGTCCGTGCCCGCCGCCCCCGCGTCCGCTCCGGCGCCGGCCCGGACCAGCCCGGCCTGGGCGTCCACCGTGGAGCAGCGGAAGAGGTCGACCACGGAGGGCCGTACGCCGGTGTGGCGGCCCAGGGCGTCCTGGAGCCGGATGATGAGCAGCGAATGGCCGCCCAGGTCGAAGAAGTTGACGTCGCCCGGTACGGCCGCCGAGGTCTCCAGCACCTCGGCCCACGCCGCCCGCACGCCCGCGACGGGGTCGCCGGCCGGGCCGGGCGCGGCCGCCTCCCGCGGGGCGGGCTCCTCGCGCCGTTCGGCGAGCTCCGCCAGCGCCGCGCGGTCCGCCTTGCCGTTGACGGTGACCGGGAAGGAGGCCAGCGCGTGCAGGCGGGCCGGCACCGCGGCCTCGGGCAGCGTGCGGGCCAGCCGCTCCCGTACGGCGGGCAGCTCGTCCGGCGCGTCGGTGACCACGAAGCCGGTGAGCCGGGTCCCCGCGGCGTCCGGTACGACGACGGCCTCGCGCACACCGGGGCAGGCGCGCAGCGCCGCCTCGACGGCGCCCGTCTCGACGCGGTGGCCGCGGATCTTCACCTGGTTGTCCCGGCGCCCGAGGAAGTCCAGGCCACCGGACCGGTTCCAGCGCACCAGGTCACCGGTGCGGTACATCCGGGCGTCCCCGCCCGCGAACGGGTCGGCGACGAAGGCGCGGGCGGTGGCGCCGGGGTTCTGGAAGTAGCCGCGGGCGACACCGGCGCCGCCGATGTGGAGTTCGCCGGTGATGCCGGGCGGCACCAGGCGGCCCGCGTCGTCCAGGACGTACAGCCGGGTGCCCGGGACGGGTCCGCCGATGTCGACCGGACCGGCCGCCCGGAAGCGCCGGTAGCTCGCCCACACGGTGGCCTCGGTGGGCCCGTACTCGTTCACCAGCGTGGCGCCGAGCGAGGCGAAGTGGCGCCGCGGCAGGGCCTCCGGGAGCGCCTCCCCGGCCGTGATGACGGTGGTCAGCGAGGCGAGCCGGTGCGGGCCCAGGCGCTCGGCGGCGGCCAGCAGCGTGTCGTACAGGGACGGCACGCACAGCAGGTGCGTGACCGTGTGCCGCTCCACGAGCCGCAGCAGCGCCTCGGGGTCGCGGAACTCGTCCGGGCCGGCCACGACCAGGCGGCCCCCGGCGGTGAGGGTGCCCCACAGCCCGGCGACCGAGGAGTCGAAGGCCAGCGGGGAGAGCAGCAGGAAGACGGGCGCGCCGGGATAGACCTGACGGCGGGCCAGGGTGGAGGCGGCCAGCTGGCCGTGCTCGACCACCACGCCCTTGGGGGCACCGGTGCTTCCGGAGGTGTAGATCAGGTACGCGGCGTCGCCGGGGGCCGGCTCCACCGGCGGGAGCACCTCGCCCTCGTGGCGAACCGCGGAGGCGTCGGCGGTGACGACGGCCACCCCGAGCGGCGCCACGCGCTCCTCGGCGCCGGCGGTCACCACCACGGCGGAGACCCGCGCGTCGGCGAGCACCGCCGTGACGCGCTCGTCGGGGTTCGCCGGGTCGACCGGTACGTAGGCGGCACCGGTCCGTACGGTGCCGAGCACCGCGGCCACCATGGCCGTGGAGCGCCCGGCGAGGACGCCGACCCGGTCGCCGGGGCGGACACCGGCCGCGACCAGCCGCGCGGCGACGCGTCCGGCCCAGGTGTCGAGTTCCCCGCGGGTGACCCGGTCGTCGCCGCAGACGACGGCCACCTGGTCGGGGCCGTCGGCCGCCAGCGCGGCGACCCGGGTGTGCACCGGTTCACCGGCGCCGTCGGGCAGCGGGTCGCCGAGCCCGAGGGCGAGCAGCTCCCGGCGCCCCGCCGCGTCCAGCAGCGGCAGCGCGCCGGCGGTCAGGGGCGGCTCCTCGCCGGTCAGCGCGGCGAGCACCGTGCGCAGCTGACCGAGCAGACCGGTGAGGCACGCCTCGGTGTACCGGTCGGCGTTGTACAGCGCCACGAGTTGCGCGCCGTCCGGCGAGCCGTCACCGTCCCACAGGGCGACGGCGACCTCGCGGGCGCCGCGGAGCGTGGCGGCGGGCGTGCCGAGCCGGAACTCGACCAGCGGCTCCGGCACGGCCGGCGCCTGCGCGTCGGCTCCGTCGTTCCACAGGGCGATGGACCGCTCCAGCGCCAGGTCCGTCCCGGCCAGCAGTTCGGCGCGGGTCAGGTCGTCCCGTACCGCGAGCACGACCGGCACGTGCAGGGCCGTGGCCAGGGCGTGCGGTGTTCCGGTCCGCCGGGTCAGGGTCACGGCCAGCGCGGCGAGGCCGACGGTCAGGGGGGTGACCGCGTGCTGCCGGGCCGTGGCGCCGACCGCCGCCCGCAGTCCGGCGTCGAGGGGCAGGCGCACCACGCCGGTCCGTCCGGCGGGGACGGGACGGGGCCCTCCGACGCCCAGCGGACGGTCGGTGGCGGCGGCGCGGACCTCGTCGGCCCACTGCCGGAACTCCTGGCTCCCGCTGTCGGCCGGGGTGTGGCCGAGGGGGGCGGCGGACGGCGATGGCATCGTCAACTCCTTCGGTGGCGGTCGGTACGCGTGGCGGCGGGGTCAGTCGGCCAGCGTCATCGTGAGGTGGATGCGGTCCGTGCCACCGGCGTTGTACGCGGAGTGGTGGCGGAGGGTGTTGAGGATGTGCACCCGGCCGTCGGTGGGCACGTGGTAGGTGTGGCCGCTGCGGAAGAGCAGGCGGCTGTCCTCGTTGGTCTGGATCGCCACGTGCGCGACGCGGGAGTGGTCGGTGTGCATGTGGTAGATCTCGCCGGGGTGCAGGGTGACCAGGCGCATGCGGCCGGGGCGGAACGGCAGCTGCTGGTAGAGCTCGTGGAAGTAGGTGTCCTTGAGCGCCTCGTTGAAGAACGCGAACTCGTTCTCCTCGAAGTTCTTCTCGCCGGTCTCCTGGTTGAACTGGCCGGTGCCGGCGTCGCGCCACGGGTCGCCGGCGCCGGCGCGGTGGGTGAGGCCCAGGCGGCGCAGGCGGTCCTCCGGCTTGCCCGAGGGGGCGTCCGGCAGGCGCTCCAGGTACTGGTGGTAGGCCGCGACGATCTCGTCGTGGTCGAGCCGGACACCGGCGACGATCTCGACGAGCTCGCTGTCGATCGTGCTGAGCGTGGGCGTGGACATGGTGATCTCCGATCTCTGCGGGCGGACGCCCGTACGGGAGGTGCGTGGGGGGTGCGGGAGGGGGAGTTACGCGGCGGGGGTCTTCTCGTACGCCCGGGGCGCCGGCGAGGTGCGGACGGCCCACGAGACGAGCGGGCGGCTGACCAGCCCCACGAGGAGGAACAGCCCGCCCAGCAGGAACCAGCCGGGGCGGCCGAGCCCGAGGGCGAGGCTGCCGAGGACCGCGGGGGCGAGCGCCTCGGCGAGGCCGCCGCCGAGGCCGAAGACGCCGGAGTACTGGCCCTGGGCGTGCGGGGCGGCGAGCCCGAAGGAGTACTCCATGGCGGACGCCGCGTGCCAGAGCTCGCCGAGCGTGTAGACGGCCGTGGCCGTCAGGAGGAGCGCGGCGGCCGCCCAGCCGGGCACGTCGCCGGCGGCCATCATCAGGACCAGGCCCGCGCAGACGGCGCCGCCGGCCCAGCGCATCCGGCTGCCCGCCGACTCGGGGTCGGAGACGTTCTTGCTGACGGCCACCTGGAGGGTGATGACCAGGACGGTGTTGAGGACCAGCACCCCGGAGACCATCCAGCGGGGCGCCTCGGTGTGGTCCACGATCCACAGCGGCAGCAGGAACGTCGGCACCGCGAAGTGCAGCGACATCAGGGAGTTGAGGACGGTGGCCACCAGGTAGGGCCGGTCCCGCAGGGCGTCCCAGCGTCCGCTGAGCGGCGGTGCGGGGATCCGGGCCGGCCGGGGCAGCCGCAGCAGGGCGAGGGCGCAGCCGGCGAAGGCCAGGGCCCGCCCGGCGACCAGGGTCAGGTACGCCGGTGCCGTGTCGAGCTGGATGGCGACTCCGGCGGCCAGCGCGCCCAGCGAGATGCCCAGGTTGGTGGCGGCCCGCAGGTAGGCCCGGAAGCGGGCCGGGTCGCCGCCGCCGAAGGCGCGTACCAGGGGGGCCCGGCTGGACTTGTCGGCGGCGAAGACGACACCGGTGAGGACCGAGATCAGGACGAACGACCAGAAGGCGTCGACCAGCAGGAAGCAGCCCATGAAGGCGGTGCCCGCGAGCATGACCGCGATCTGCGTCTCGCGGGCGCCCCGGCGGTCGGCGATCCGGCCGCCGAGGATCCCGGCGGCCAGGCCGACCATCGCCCCGGCGAACAGGCCGAACGCCACCTGGGACATGGGCAGTCCGACGACCCTGGTGAAGTACAGGGCGCTGGAGGACATGAACATCCCGCTGCCGAGGGCGTTGACGAACGTCGCCCCGGCCAGCGTGCGCTGCGGTCCGCGCTCCGGCAGGAGCCGCGCCAGCGGTCCGGGCCGGCCGGCGGGGGCGTCGTTCCGCGGGCCCGTGGTCACTGCCACAGGGTGTCCCGGAAGTCCGCCTCGGGCCGCTGCTCACGGTTCCAGGCCCGCAGTTCGCGGCCGGTGACGCCCTGCGGCGCCACGACCAGGCGCTCGTCGAACCAGGCGCGGACGGCGGCGAAGCGTTCCTCCAGCTCCTCCTCGGTCGACGCGGACACCAGGACCTGGCCCATGCGGTGGTTGGTGTTGTCGATGTCGCCGAGGAACGTGCCGCCCGCGGGGAACTCCACCCGGGCGAACTCCACGCCCGGCAGGGCCCGCAGCTCGGCCGGTGCCGGGCAGGACAGGAGCGTCCCGGCACGGCCCTTGAGGTAGCTGGTGCCGAACAGCTCGGG
This sequence comes from Streptomyces ficellus, assembly GCF_009739905.1. Lineage (NCBI taxonomy): Bacteria > Bacillati > Actinomycetota > Actinomycetes > Kitasatosporales > Streptomycetaceae > Streptomyces > Streptomyces ficellus. The sequence continues at coordinate 4,672,301 of NZ_CP034279.1, forward strand.
GCGGTGCTCGACGTCGGCGCCCGGGTCCCGGCCGATGGCGCATCGCAGCGCGGCCTCGCCCAGGTGGATGCCGAACTTCGCCTGCACCTGCTCGTGGATGAGGGCCCCGCCGCGGCGGGCGGCGCACTCGCTGAAGGTGAGCCGGCCCGTCTGCGGGTCGTGGAACAGCTCCATGTGGAAGACGCCGTCGCGCAGTCCGAGCGCCTCCAGGCAGCGGCGCACCACCGGCTCCGCCAGGTCGTACGCCCAGGTCTCGTCCTTGGGGTCGAAGTGCCGCATCCACAGCGGGGTCTGCTCGTCGATCATGGTCAGGCAGGGGGCGCCGTACCGGCCGACGGCCAGGAAGCGCAGCTCGCCGTCGTGGAGGAAGCCGTCGGCGATCCACTCGTCGCCGCCGACGTACTCCTCCAGGACGAAGGTGCGCTGGGCGGTGTGGTCGGCGCGGTAGCGGCGGCTGAGGGCCTGGAGCGCCTCCGGGCCGTCGACGACGGCGGTGCGCGCGGTGGCGGCGCCGGCGACCGGCTTGAGCACGGCCCTGTCGTACTCCCAGGGGACGTCCGAGACGTCGTGCACGTCGTCGACGACGGTGACCCGGGCCGTGGGGACGCCGGCCTCGGCGACCTTCCGCTTCTGCAGCGACTTGTCCCGGAAGTACACGGCGGTCACCGGGTCGAGGGCCCGGCAGCCGAGTTGTGTCGCGAGGACGCCCGCGGTGACCAGCGCCCACTCGTCGGAGGTGAGGACGGCGTCGAACCGGTGGTCGCCCAGCCCGGCCCGGTGCAGGGCCATCAGGATGGTCTCGGGGCTCTTGTGGTCGTCGACCAGCAGGACCCGCAGCTCCTCGGGGACCTCGGCGAGGCCGTGGTCGTACCCGGCGGCGCCCCAGACGACGACGGCGTCGACGCCGTCGCGTACGCAGGCCTGCATGACGTACTTGTCGGTGCCCAGCAGCAGCACGCTGGGGCGGCGGTCTTCCGTGGTCACGACGTACACCTCGTCCTTCAGGGTCTGGATGGTGTCGCGGTCCGCGTGGACGGTCGCCAGGTCCGGTGCGGTCAGGAAGATCCGCATCGGGCTGGTGAGCAGGTCGGCCGTGGGGCTGATCCGTTTGCCGGGCGAGAGCTTGACGCCGACCAGGTGCACGCTGGGCAGCGCCGCGATGCGGTCGACCGCGTCCTGGTCCACCGCCGTGACCACGCCGTCGAGTTCCGTACGGGTGCTGTGCACGGCCGCCGCGGCGCGCGGGGTGTAGACCAGGCCGGCGTAGCGGTTGGTGAACTCCCAGGGGCGGGCGTAGGCGAGGGCGGTGAGGTCGGCCTGGTTGGCGCCCAGGCAGAGGTCGTGGAAACCGGGGTTCATGTTGCCGTTGAGGCGGGCGCCGATCTCGACGAGCGCGGGGCCTTCCGGGGTCATGATGACCTCGGCGTGGGCCGGTCCGTGCCGGATGCCGAGCGCCTCCAGCACGGTGTCGACGTACGCGATCAGTTCGGGCACCGGCGCGGCGTCCGGTTCGAGCAGGACGTCGAGGTCGTACACGTTCTTGCCGCCGGGCAGGAGCCGCTTCTCGTACTCCCAGACCCCGCACACGTACCGCTCGCCGTCGACGCCGACGGTGTCGACGATGTACTCGGTGCCCTCCAGGAACGACTGGACGAGCGCCTCGGTGTTGGGCCGGTCGAAGATGTCCGTGGAGCCGAGCACGGCCCGGGCGGCCGCCAGGACCTCGGCGGCGTCGTGGCAGCGGTAGACGTGGTCGGTCGACGCGGAGCTGAGCGGCTTGACGACCACGGGGTACGAGCCCGCCCGCTCGGCCCAGTCGGCGAGGGCCTGCGGGTCGGGGCTCTTGTACTGGTCCGCGCAGCGCACCCCGGCGCGGCGCAGCGCCTCGATCATCTCGTACTTGTCGCGGCGGGCCGCGGAGAGCGCGGTGCCGTTGCTGGCCAGCCCGAGGCGCTCGCTGAGCGCGTCGGCGAGCGGGACTCCGGGCTCCTGGCCGGCGAGCACGGCCACCGGGCCGAGCGCGGCCAAAGCCTCGACGGTCCGCTCGAAGGCCTCCTCGTCGGGGCAGTGGAAGTGCTCCCGGTAGGCACCGAGGTCCGGCTGGAGCATGGTCGACATGGGTTCGGCGGTGCTGTGGACGTGCACCACGTCGATGCCGAGCCGGGCGAAGGCCGGGGGCAGGAACGTGCCGGTCGAGTACCCGTCCACGATCACTGCGGTCTTGACCGGGCGGGCCGGGGGCGAGTCGGGAGCCATCGGGTCCATCACTCTCTGTGCGGGGTGCGATGTACGAGAAGGGGCCGGTGCGGCGGGGGAGTTACGCGCCGGCCGGGGGGACCGGCCAGCCGATGTCGCCCTCGGCCTGGAGTACCGCGGCCGGCCGGGGAGCGGGGGTGGGCCAGCCGATGTCGCTCGCCGGGCCGGCGACGACCGCGAACAGAGCGACGAAGGCGAAGGCGCCCGCCGCGAGACGGACACGAGTGAGACGCAGGAAGGACCGCACAACTTCTCCTTGGCAGAACGGATGGTCAGAACCGTTGAGCAGCCGCGGCCGCCCCGTTGCCTGAGAAGTTAGAGCAGTCACTCTGGTCTTGGCAAGGAGTTGCCAAGAGATTGGCAAGCCTGTACCGGACAGCAGGGGGTCGTTCTCCGCCAATGCCGGGACAGACTGTGGGCAAGATTTGCCCGGGCGACCATTCCCCGGCTAGCCTCTGGACTCATTGCGGCAACGTGCGCCCTGTCCGGGGCGCCGTCAGAAGCCCCCTCCGCTCCTTGCCATGCCTGTACGACCACTGGGGTTGATCACGTGCTGGAACAACCTTTCTTCGGACGTCGGCTCAAGCAGCTGCGCACCGAGCGGGGCCTGTCCCAGGCCGCGCTCGCCGGCGACGGGATGTCGACCGGCTATCTGTCCCGGCTCGAGTCCGGCGCCCGGCAGCCCACCGCCCGCGCCGTGGAATACCTGGCGGCGCAGCTCGGGGTGAAGGTCGCCGCCTTCGAGGAGCCGGGCGCCACCGATTCGCTCGCGCAAGCACTCGCCATCGCCACCTCGGACCACTCCGACGACACCATCGAGGCCCTGGAACGCTCGCTGTCGACCGGCGGCGCCCAGGACCCGATGCTGCGCTGGCAGGCCCTGTGGCTCGTGGCGCAGTGGCGCCGCGGCCACAACCAGCACGCCAGGGAACGCGCCCACCTCGAAGAACTCGTCACTGTCGGTGACACCCTGGGTCTCCCCGCGCTGCGCGCCCGGGGCTTCACCCAGCTGGCCCGCTGTCTGCGGGCCTGCGGCGAGATCGCGCTCGCGGTGGAGGCCGCCGGGACCGCCCACCAGCTGGCCCGCGACAACGACCTGACGGTCCAGGACCTGGCGGGCAGTCTCCTGGCCCTCGTCTCGGCCGAGGCCGAGGCGGGCAGGCTCTCCGAAGCGCGCGCTCACGCGGACGAGCTGACCGAACTGACCGGGGACCGGTCCGACAGCCTGTGGGCCGAGGCGCGGTGGACCGCCGCCGCCGTCCGGGTGCGCCAGGGCGACCTCGAGGCCGCCCAGTCGCTCCTGGAGCAGGCGCTCGACCGCTTCAGCAGCGCGGAGGACCTCTCCCTGTGGACGCGGCTGCGGGTCGCGGCCGCCCGGCTGCACCTGCTGAAGGCCCCGCCGGAGCTGGACGCCGCCGAGCAGTACGTCGAGCAGGCCGAGGCCGGGCTCGCCTTCGTGGGCGTCCCCGCGCTGGAGCAGGAGGTGCTCTCGCTGCGGGCGGACATCGCCTTCCGGGCCGGCCGGTTCGCCGACGCGCGCACGCTCCTGGACCGGGTGCGCGGCCACGACCCCCACATGACCTACCGCAACCGGGTCCGCCTGGACGTCCTCGACAGCCGGCTGCTGATCATCGAGGGCGAGCAGCAGGAGGGGCTGCGCAGGATGCGGGCGCTCGCCGAGGAGGCGCAGGCCGCGTCGAACATCGACCTGGCCGCCGACATCTGGCGCCTGCTCGCCGAGACGCTCGCCCAGGCGCACGGGTCCGCCCCCTCGGCCTGACGGCCGGTATTCGGCCTGCAACGCCGACGTTCCGCCCCGGGCCCTTTTCCGGTCCCGTTGTGGGCAACCATCCCGCCGGTCGCGTTGTGGGCAGTCGTCCCGCTGGGGCGGGACGGGTGGGCACAACGGGACCGGGGCGGTGCCTGTTCTCGGTTCGCCCTGGGGCGGTGCCTCGGGCCGGTGACCCCCGGTGGGTGTGGGGCGTGGCCCCTCCGGGCTCGCCTCCTCGGGGCCGGCGGCCTCGGGTTACGGGTAGGGGAGCCCCGGTAACGCCGCCAGCCCCTGCGGGGGCGACCCTGCACGGCCCCGCCCCGGGTACGTCGCCGACTGCGGGTCGTGGGTGGGAGGGGCACGGCCCTGCCCCGGGTGTGTCGCCGGGTGCGGGGCGGTGGGGTGGTCAGTCGAGGTGGCGCGCGCGGAGCAGGCCCGCCGCCGCGAGGGCGAGGAAGCCGCCGCAGCCGAGGACCATGCCGGTCCAGCCGTACGCCTCGTACAGCAGGGTCCCGGTCAGGGTGCCGACCGCGCCGCCCGCGAAACTCGCCAGCATGAACAGGGTGTTGAGGCGGGCGCGGATCCGCTCGTCCAGCCGGAAGATGCGCACCTGGTTGGCGATCTGCCAGCAGCTTCCCCCGTACACCAGCAGGTTGCAGCCGATGACGAGGGCGGCCATCGAAGTGGTGCCCACCGTGCCCATCAGCAGGAAGGCGACGCCGACGCAGCCCAGCGCGAGCGTGTTGACGTACAGCGGGCCCCGCTGGTCGCTCAGCCGTCCCGCCGAGTAGGACAGCAGCGCCGCCGGCAGGCTGAACAGGCCGAACAGGCCCGCCCAGGCCACGCCCTTGCCGAACGCGGGCCCGGCCAGGTGGAAGGCGAGCGTCGCCCAGAAGGCGCTGAAGGCGGCGAAGACGGTCCCGCCCAGGTACGCCGACAGGCGCAGCTCGGCGTGCGCGACCAGCAGGCCCGGCATCGACCCGATCAGCTTCCGGTACGAGACGTCCCCGCCGCGGCCGGTCCGCTCGGGCAGCAGCCGCGGTACGACGAGGGCGAGGGCGCCGGTGAGCGCGGCGGCGACCAGGTAGGCGGTGCGCCAGTCCCCGCTCAGGCCGACCACCGCGCCGGAGAGCGTGCGCGACAGGGTGGAGCCCAGGGTGAGGCCGATCCCGATCATCCCCACCGCCCGGCCGCTGTGGGCGGGCCCGGCCATGGACGCGGCGGTCGGCATCAGGATCTGCGGGACGACCGTGGTGGTCGACAGGGCGACGGTGGCGACGGTGAGCGTGGCCAGGTTCGGGGCCGCCGCGGCGACCAGCAGTCCGGCCGTGGTCAGCGCCAGCAGCACGGTGACCAGGCGGCGCAGCCGGGCCACGTCCGCGAGGGGCACCACCAGGCTGATGCCGAAGGCGTACCCGATCTGTGCGGCGGTGGCGACCAGGCCCGCGGCCGAGTCCGAAACCCCGAGCCCCGAGGCGATGGCGTCCAGCAGGGGCTGCGGGAAGTAGATGTTGGCGACCGTGAGGGCGCCTGCGACGGCGAGGGTCAGTGCGGTCCCACGCGACAGGCCCGGGCGGGCCGGTGCTTCGACGGTCAAGGCCGTTCCCCTCTGCGGTGACGGGATCTGTGGACGATGCACCAGGCATATTGCCATTCGGGCAACACGTGTGGCAACCTCTTGCCAATTCCTGGAAACCGCCGTCGCCGGCAACGGCTCCGGAGGTGTCCCCGAACGCAAGGTGGAGTACATGAGGAGCTCGCAAGTACCCCCAGTGGCGGTGCTGGTGGACGCGTACACGACCGGCAACCATTTGCCGCCCGCATTTGCCAAGCTCGGTGTGGACGTGGTGCACGTACAGAGCACACCCGAGCTGATGACCTCCATGCGGCTGCCCGACCTCAGCGCCTACCGGGCGGTGATCCCCTACGGAACCCCCGCCGAGACCGCCGAGCGGCTCGCCGAGTTCGCACCGTTCTGCGTGGTCGCAGGCCAGGAGCCGGGCGTGCCCCTCGCCGACGAGCTGTCCGAACGGCTCGGCCTGCCGGGCAACGGCACCGCGCTCTCCGCGGCCCGCCGCGACAAGTACGAGATGATCGAGGCGCTGCGCCGCGCGGGGGTGCGCTGCGCCGACCAGATCAAGAGCGGCAGCACCGAAGACCTCGTCGCCTGGGCCGAGGAGCGCGGCCGGTACCCCGTCGTCGTCAAGCCGCTGTCCTCCGCCGCGACCGACGGCGTCGCCATCTGCCGGGACGCCGAAGAGGTCCGCAAGGCCGCCGACGCGGTCCTCGGCACCGTCAACATCTTCGGCGAGCACAACGACGAGGTCCTCATCCAGTCCTTCCTGGACGGCGAGGAGTACATGGTCGACTTCGTCTCCTATGACGGCGAGCGGTACGCCTGCTGCATCTGGCAGTACCACAAGAAGCTCAAGGGCACCCATCGCATCTACGACCGCGACTCGATCACCCCGCCCGGCACCAGCCCCGCGACCGAGATCATCGCCTACATGCACGAGGCGCTCGACGCGCTCGGCATCCAGTACGGGCCCACCCACGCCGAGGTCATCGTCACCCCGGAGGGGCCGGTCCTCGTCGAGGTCGGCGCCCGGCTCAGCGGCGGCCTGCTGCCCGACTTCCACGACATCTGCCTCGGCGCCAACCAGGCCGACGTCACCGCCCTCGCGTTCACCCGCCCGCGGGACTTCCTCGACCGCTACGCCAACCGCACCTACCGCAAGCTCACCGAGGCGACCTGGATCCTCCTGGCCACCGACCGCGACGGCGTCGTCGAGAGCATCGACCAGGACGTCGTCGCGGAGATCGAGGCCCTGGAGTCGGTCCACACCTTCGTCCCCAAACTCGCCCCGGGCAAGCGCGTCCGGCCCACCGTCGACCTCTACACCGCCACCGCCGCCGTGCACCTGCACAACCGGTCCGCCGAGGCCCTCGAGCGGGACGCGGCCCGCATCCAGCAGCTCAAGGACCGCATCTACCGGCTGCGCGACGACATGGGGTGTGCCGCATGAGCCCCGCACCCGAACTGCTCCTGATCGGCGGCGGCGGAGCGATGACGCTCAGCGTCGACGTCGCCGTACAGGCCCTGGAACAGGCACACGCCCGCGGACTGCGCACCCACGTCACCAACACCGCCGGCACGCTGGCCGCCACCCCCGCCGTCACGGCGGCGGCCGGCACCACGAGCGCCGTCGACTTCGGCGACCCGGCCGGAACCGCCGGCTGGGCGTCCGCCCGCGCCGTGGCCGGGGAGCGGCCCGCCGTCGTCTTCGGCGTCCGCGAGATGGCCCAGGAGGCGGTCGCCGCCACCGCGCACGCCCTCGGCCTGCCCGGCAACCCGCCCGAGGCCGTCCGCCGCATCCGCACCAAGGACGCCTGCCGCGCCGCCCTGGCCGCCGCCGGGTTCCGCCAGCCCGCCGTCCGGCTGTGCGCCGGCGAGGCCGAGGCGCGCGCCTTCCTCGCCGGCTCGGCCGGCCCCTGGGTCGTCAAGCCGCGCGACGGGATCGACAGTGCGGGCGTACGCAAGGTCACCGCCGTCGACGAGTTGGCCGGCGCGCTCGCCGAGCTTCCGGACCGCGGAGCACCGTTCCTGGTCGAGGAGTTCGTCGAGGGGGCCGAGTACAGCGTCGAGGGCGTCTTCGTGGACGGCCGCCCGCACGTCCTCGCCGTCACCGCCAAGGAGAAGCTGGAACCCCCCTACTTCGTGGAGATCGGGCACGTCCTGCCCGCCGGCCTCCCCGACGACACCCGCCTGCTCGTCGAGGACACCGTCACCCGGGCGCTCACCGCGCTGGACCTGTCCTTCGGGCTCTTCCACGTCGAACTGTGGCTCACCGCCGACGGGATCGTCCTCGGCGAGGTCCACGCCCGCGTCGGCGGCGGCTGGATCCACCGGATGCTCCCGTACGCCCTCCCCGGCCTGGAGCTGTACGGCACGGTCTACGACGACGTCCTCGGCCGGCCCGTGACGCTGCCCGCCGCCACCCGCGCCGCCGCCACCCGCTACTTCGCCCCGCCGCCCGGCCGGGTCACCGCCGTCGACGGCTGGGACGAGGTCCGCGCCCACCCCGCCGTCCTCCACGCCGAACTGCACGTCGCCCCCGGCGACGTGGTGCCCGGCTACCGCTGCGGCGCCGACCGCGTGGGCGCCGTCGTCGTCGGCGCGCCGACCGCGGCCGAGGCCCGCGCCCTGGCCCGCCGGCTCGTCGACTCGGTGACCTTCACCGTCGAACCGCCCGAGCCCGCGGTGTCCGTCACCGTCGAACCGCGGCCGCTCACCAGCTCGTTCCAGATCTCCCACATGACCATCGAGACGGTCGACATCGTCCGGCTCCGGCTGCTGTCCCCGGACGGCACCACCACCGGCGAGGGCGAGATCGCCGCCGACAGCGGCTACGGCCAGGACGGCCCCGCCATCGCCGCCGAGGCGGACGCGCTCGCCCGCACCCTCGCCGCCGCCGCCCCCGGCCCCGACCCGGTCGCCACGCTGCGCGCCCGCCTGGACAAGGCGCACGCCGACGGCGTCAGCGCACCCGCCCGCATGCTGGTGGAGATGGCGTTCCTGGACCGCGCCGCCCGGCTGGCCGGCGTACCGGTGTGGCGACTGCTCGGGCTGCCCGAACCCGGCCGCGTCCGCCTGCTGCACACCGTGCCCATCGGCGAGGACATCCCCCGCGACGGACGCCCCCTCAAGATCAAGCTGGGCGGCCCGGACGACGAGGACGTCCTCCGCTCGCTCGCCGGTGTCGACGCCCCCCTGATCCTGGACGCCAACCGCGGCTGGGACCGGCAGGACTGGGAACGCCTGCGGCCCCTGGTGACCGCGCTCGCCCCCGCCGTACTGGAGGACCCGGTGCGCGACCCGGCCCTGCTGCCCGAGATCCGCGCCGCCCTGCCCGGCACCGCGGTCCTGCTCGACGAGGGCATCGCCACCCCGGCGGACGCGGAGTTCGCCGTCCGGACGGCCGGCGGCCTCAACGTCAAACTGATGCGCTTCGGCGGCATCCTGCCCGCCCTCACCGCCCTCACCACCGCGACCGAGCGGGGCGCGGCACGGATGCTGGGCTGCTTCCTGGAGCCGCCGCGGGCCATCGCGTACGCGGCGCAGCTCGCCGGCCTGTCCGACTGGTCCGACCTCGACGGGCACTTCTGGGTCAGCGACGACCCGGCCGTCCCCGGATACACGCTCGACAGCGGCGAGCCGGGCATCCCCCGGATCTCCTACGCGCAGGACGGCCCGGCATGACCGACGCCCCCCGCACACTGCCGTACGGCACCTGGGACTCACCCGTGACGGCAAAGGACGCCGCCCGCGGCGACGCGCTGCTCGAATGGACGGGCTTCCTCGGCCCGGACGTGTGCTGGACCGAGGTGCTCCCCGGCGAGGACGGCCGCAGCGGGCTGATGACCGCCACCGCCGGCGGGATCAGGGAGGTGCTGCCCGCCGGCGCGGGCTGGGACGTCCGCACCCGGGTCATCGAGTACGGCGGACGCCCCTGGCTCGCCCTGTCCGGCCGCGCCGAGGACGGCATCGTCTTCAGCCACGGCCCCGACCAGCGGGTCCACCGCTGGCGGCCCGGCACCGACCCCGTCCCGCTGAGCCCGCCCGGCTCCTGGGCCGGCGAACTGCGGTACGCCGACTTCGCGGTGCGCGGCGACGAGGTGTGGTGCCTGCGCGAGACGGTCACCGACACCACCGCCCGCACGGCCGCGCGCCACCTCGTGGCGCTGCCGCTGGACGGCAGCGCGGCCGGCGACCCCACGCGCGTCCGGGTGCTGGCCGCCACCCACCACTTCATGACCGGCCCGCGCGTCGAGCCCGGCGGCGACCGGGTGGCCTGGCTCGGCTGGGACCACCCCGACATGCCCTGGGACACCACCGACCTGATGGTCGCCGACATCCGCCCGGACGGCACCCTGGGCCAGGCGACGCCGTTCATGGGCGGCGCCGGGGAATCGGTCACCCAGGCCGACTGGGCCGCCGACGGCTCGGGCACCCTGTACGCCGTCAGCGACCCCGACGGCTGGTGGAACGTCCACGCCATCGGCCGCGACGGGCACCCCCGCAACCTGTGCCCCCGCGCGGAGGAGTTCGGCGAGGCGCTGTGGCGGATCGGCCTGCGCTGGTGCCTGCCGCTGCTGGACGGCCGCCTCGCGGTGGTCCACGGGGTCGGCGAGCGCAGGCTCGGCGTCCTCGCCGCCGACGGCACGCTCACCGACTTCGACGACCCGGCCACCGAATGGCACTTCGCCGCGACGGACGGCCACCGCATCGCCGCCGTCTGCTCCTCGCCCACCCGGCGGCGCACCGTCGTCCTGGCCGACCCCGCCACCGGCACCGTCGACGTGGTCCGGGCACCCACCGGAGCCCGCCTCGACGCCTACGCCACCACCCCTTACCGCCGCACCTACACCGGCGACGACGGCGAACCGGTGCACGCCCACGTCTACCCCCCGTACCACCCGGAGGTCACCGGCCCCGGCGGTGAACTGCCGCCCTGGCTGGTCTTCGTGCACGGCGGCCCCACCAGCCGCACGCACATGGTGCTCAACCAGGAGATCGGCTACTTCACCAGCCGCGGCATCGGCGTCGTCGACGTCCAGTACGGCGGCTCCACCGGCTACGGCCGGGCCTACCGCGAACGGCTGCGCGGCACCTGGGGCCTGACCGACGTCGACGACTGCGCCACCGTCGCCCGGGGGCTGGTCGCCGACGGCCTCGCCGACGCCGGGCGGATCGCCGTCCGGGGCGGCAGCGCGGGCGGCTGGACGGCCGCCGCCTCCCTCGCCGCGGAACCGGACCTCTACCGGGCGGCCGGCATCTACTACCCGGTGCTCGACCCGGTGAGCTGGCGCGACGAGACCCACGACTTCGAGTCCCGCTACCTCGACACCCTGATCGGCCCCTGGCCCGACGCCGAGGACCGGTACGTCAAACAGTCCCCGCTGTACGGCGCGGAACACATCCGTGCCCCCTTCGTCCTCCTCCAGGGCCTGGACGACACCGTCTGCCCGCCCGCCCAGGCGGAGCGGCTCCTCGAGGCGGCCGACGACCGCTCGGCCCCGTACCGCTACCTGACCTTCCCCGGCGAGGGTCACGGCTTCCGGCGCACCGCCACCATCGCCGACTCGCTCACGGCCGAGCTGCGGCTCTACGGCCGGGCGCTCGGCTTCGCCCCCGCGCACTGAGCGTGCCGCCGCGCCCCGCGCCGGCCCACGCTCCTTGACCGAACACGAGGCACCCTCATGTCCACATTCGAGCAACTGAACTTCGACCGGCTCGCTCCGGGCATCCGCAGAGAACTCAGAGACCTCCGGACCCTGGACAACCACCACGCCCCGCTGGCGATCCTCTTCGAGTACGCGCTCATCGCCGCGTCCGTGGCACTGTGCGTGGGCGTCTCCTACTGGTTCTACCCGGTGGCGCTCGTCGTCATCGGCTCCGTACAGCGCTTCCTCGCCCACTTCCTGCACGAGTCCAGCCACAAGGTCCTCGCGAGGAACACCGCCCTGAACCTGGTGGGCGGTTCGGTCCTCTCCGGCTACCTGGTGTGGCACCTGTACGGCCCCTACCGCAGCTCCCACGTCGGCAACCACCACCGCAACCTGGGCGACGCGCAGAACGACCCCGACTTCAGCTTCCACATCGAGTGCGGCCTGTACGACACCGAGCGCTCCGACCGGCACTTCTTCCTGAAGGAGGTCATCGCCTCCGCGCTCGGCCTGCGCACCCTCACCTACCTCGGCTACATCGCCCGCGAACGGGTCTTCTGCGACAGCTCGCAGATCACCGTGTCGGTGCCCGTCCCGCTCCGCACCGAGCAGGCCGTGTTCCTCGCCCAGTGGACCGCCATCTTCGGCGCCTGCGCCTGGTTCGGCGTCCTGCCGGAGCTGCTGCTCTTCTGGTTCGTGCCGCTGTTCACCACCAACGTCGCCATCGGCTGGCTGGCCGAGCTCTCCGAGCACTACCCCATGCCCGAGAGCGAGAACAAGCAGGTCCTGCTGACCCGCAACCGGCACGGCGTCTTCCTGGAGCGCTTCCTGATCAGCCGTCACAACGACCGCTACCACCTGGTGCACCACATGAACGCCGGCATCCCGTTCTGGAACCTGGGCCGGGCGCACCAGGTGCTCCTCGGCGACGCCGCCTACGCGGCCTGGGACGGCCTGTGGGCGGGCGCCTTCACCCGGCCGCGCGGCCGCCGCGACAAGGAGACCGTGATCAGCTACGCCGCCAAGTACCGGACCTGGCGCCGGCTGGGCGGCGACCCGGCCGCGGCGGGCCCCAGCTTCGCCCAGCTGATGGTCCTCGCCGCACGGGCCGGCCGGCCGGCCGACCCCGCCGACTTCGTCCTGTCCGGCACGGAGCGGCCCTCCCACGACGACGAGAAGGCGAAGGTGCTGTCCTCATGAAGCCGATGTTGTCCCAGCGCGCCCTGCACGAGGCCGCCGGCCAGGGGCTGCGCATCCTCGCCGCCGACGAACGCTGCCGCACCGCGTTCACCACCCCCGGCTCGGTCCTCCAGGACGTGCTCTCGCCGGCCGCCCGCCGCTACGTGCTGGCGGCGGGGCGTGACGAGTTCCTCGACCACCTGGACGTCCTGCGCGGCAAGGCGTACCGGATCGCCGTGGAGTTCGTCGGCGAGGAGAACTCCGACCCCGCCGAGATCGAACGGGTCGTCGACGAGTACCTCACGGTCCTCGCCCACGAGCCGGTGCCCGAGCAGCTCGGCTTCGACCTGTCCAACCTGGGCCTCTCCTCCTCCCGCGACCTCGCCACCAGGAACACCGCGCGGATCACCGGGGCGGCGGCGGGCCGCGGCTGCGACGTCGTCCTCAGCATGGAGCGGGCGCCCGCCGTGGACGACGTCCTCGGCACCTACCGCGACCTCGCGGACGAGCACCCCAACCTCGGCATCACCCTCCAGGCGTACCTGCACCGCACCCCGGCCGACATCGACACGATCCCCGTCGACGGCCGCAAGATCCGCCTGGTCAAGGGCGCCTTCACCGCGCCCGCCGACATCGCCCTCGGCCGCGGCCCGGCCCTCGACGAGCGCTACCTGACCCTCGCCGCGCAGCTGCTGGACCGCGGCGCCCGGCTCAGCCTGGCCACCCAGGACGCCACCGTCCTCGGCACCGCCAGGACGAGCGGGCTGCTCGACCGCGTCGAGGAGATCGAGATGCTCCACGGCGTACGCCCCGCGCTGCTGCGCACCTACCGCGAGGCCGGCTACCAGTGCCGGATCTACGCCACGTACGGCGAGAACTGGTGGCTGCACCTGCTGCACCGGCTGGCCGAGCACCCCCCGATGGTGCTCACCGCGCTCGCCGACATCGCCGAGCGGCACCAGGGCGACGGCCACACCGTCGGCGCGGGCTACTAGCCGCACACGCCGACCCCCAGCACGACCACGCACAGCCACGAGCACAGGCACACGACGACAGCGGGTGGAGAAGGATGGGAAACACGATGACCGGCCGGCTGGTACACCTGAACACGGCCGGGGCGGGACTCGTCCCCGACGGCGTGCGGCGCACCATGGCCGACGTCCTCGACCGTGAGGCGGCCACCGGCTGCTACGAGACCGAGGGCCACCTCGACGGGATCGTCAACGACGAGGTCTACCGCCGGCTCGCCCGCGTGCTCGGCGCCCCGGTCGGGGACGTGGCCCTCTTCGACAGCGCCACCCGCGCCTGGTGCGCCGTGGTGCCCCGGCTCGGACTCGGCCCGGGCGACCGGGTCTGGGTCACGCCCTACGAGTACGCGGGCAACCTCATCTCGCTGTTCAACCTGCGCGACCGCACCGGCTGCCGGATCGAGGTCGTCCCCACCCTGCCGGGCGGCGACCTCGACCTCGACTGGATGGCCGCCAACATCGCCGACGACGTCGCCCTCGTGTCGGTGACACACATCCCCTCCGGCTGCGGCATCGTCAACCCGGTCGAGGAGATCGGGCGCATCCTCGCCCCGTACCGCTGCTTCTACGCCGTCGACGCCTGCCAGTCCATCGGCCAGATCCCGGTCGACGTGACCCGCATCGGCTGCCAGCTGCTCACCGGCGCCGGCCGGAAGTTCCTGCGCGGCCCGCGCTCCACCGCCTTCGCCTACGTCGCCCCCGAGCTGCGGGCCGCGCTGGCCACCGACTTCCACGACCTGCACGTGGCGCGGATCGACTCGGCCACCGGCTACCGCGTCCACGACGACAGCGCCCGGTCCCTGGAGCTCGCCGAGCGCTCCACCGCCGCCGTGGCCGGCTTCAACACCGCCCTCACCCTGTTCGAGGAGGGCACGCCCTTCGACCACAAGGACGTCTTCCAGGCCCTGCGCGCCACCCTGGAGGAGGTCCCCGGACTCGACCTCGTCGCACCCGGCGCCCGGCAGTCCGGCATCCTCTCCTTCCGGCACCCCGCCGTCCCCGCCGAGACGATCGTGGCCCGCCTCGCCGAACAGCACGTCAACGCCTGGAAGATCGTCGGCCACCACACCCCGCTCTACATGGCGGAACGGGGCGTCGACACCGCTGTGCGCGTCTCGGCGCACTACTACAACACCCTCGACGAGATCGACCGGTTCGGCCACGCGCTGCGCGGCGCCCTCGGGGAGCGGGCATGAACACCGCACCCGAGGAGACCCTGCACAGCGCCGTCAGCCGCTGGGCCGCGGCCCGCCCGGACGCCACCGCCGTGGTGCACGGCACGCGGAAGGTGAGCTACGCCGAGCTCGACCGGACCGCCGACGCCTGGGCCGCCGCCCTGACCGCCCGGGGGGTGGGCCGCGGCGACCTGGTCCCGGTCCTGCTGCCGCGCGGCGCCGCGCTGGTCACCGCGGTGCTGGCCGTGCTGAAGTGCGGCGCCGCGTACGCCCTGCTCGACCCGGCCTGGCCCGAGCCGCGCATCCAGGAGGTGACCCGGCAGCTCGACGCCCGGCTGATCGTCACCGACGACCCGGACACCCGGCACACCGGGCTGCCGGCCTGGTCGCCCGCGGCGTGCGGGCGGGACGCCGGACCGCCCGCCGGGTTCCGGCCCGCCGACGTCCCCGCCGACGCGCCCGCCTGCGTGTTCTTCACCTCCGGGACCACCGGCCGCCCCAAGGGCGTCCTCACGCCCCACCGCGCCACCGCCCGCCTCGTACGCCCCGGCACCTTCGCGGACTTCACCCCCGCCACGGTGATCCCGCTGGCCGCCGCACTGCCCTGGGACGCCTTCTCGCTGGAGCTGTGGGGCGCGCTGCTCGGCGGCGGGACCTGCCTCGTCGTCGACGAGCCCTACCTGTCGGCGCAGGCGCTCCGCGAGGCGGTCACCGGCCGCGGCGCCGACACGGTCTGGCTGACCAGCAGCCTGTTCAACATGATCGTGGACGAGGACCCGGACGCCTTCCGGGGCCTGCGCCAGGTGATGACCGGCGGCGAGCGGCTTTCCGTCCCGCACGTCCGCGCCTTCCTGCGCCACCACCCCGGCATCGCCCTCCTCAACGGTTACGGGCCCGTCGAGAGCACCGTCTTCGCCACCACGCACCGCGTCACCGGGGCGGACTGCGACCTGCCCGGCGGCATCCCGGTGGGCCGCCCGGTCCCCGGGACGGCCGTCCACCTCGTCGACGGCGAGATCTGCGTGGCCGGCGACGGGCTCGCCCTGCGCTACCTCGGCGAACCCGCCCTCACCGAGGCCGCGTTCCCCCGCATCACGGTGGACGGCCGGCCGGTACGGGTCTACCGCACCGGTGACCTCGGCCGGCTCGACGAGGACGGCGTCCTGCACTACCTCGGCCGCGCCGACCGGCAGGTCAAGATCCGCGGCCACCGGATCGAACCGGCCGAGGTGGAACGGCAGATCGAGGCGCTGCTGCCCGCCGTGCGCGCCTGCCGCGTGGTCGCCACCCGGGACGCGAGCGGCACCGCGGACGGCCTGCTGGCCTTCTGCGTCCCCGCCGGGCCGGAGGGCCTCCCACCGGGGGCGGAGGACGTCCTGCGGGCGGGGCTCGTGCACTACCAGCGGCCCGGCGCCCTGGTCGCCGTACCGGCCTTCCCCGTCACGGCCAACGGCAAGCTCGACGAACGGGCCCTGCTGGCGCTGGCACCCGCCGCCGCCCCCGCCGCCGCCCCGGCCGCGGACCCGGAGGGCCCGGGCGTCCTCCCGGACCTGGCCGGTGACGCCGAGGAGCCGCTCGCCGAGCTGGCTGCGGCCGTGTTCGCGGCGGTGCTGGGCGTGGCCTCCGTACCGCCCGGCACCGCGTTCACCGATCTCGGCGGCACCTCACTGGCCGCGGGCCGGGTGTGCGCCCGGCTCGCGGCGCAACTGGGGCGCCCCGTCCCGCTGTCCCGGCTCTACGAACACCCCACCGCCCGGGACCTCGGCCGGTGGCTGGCGCTCACGGGCGACAGCCCGCACCCGGCCGCCGCGGACGGCGACGACGTACCGCTCAGCCCCATGCAGACCGGCTACCTGACCAACCACCTCCTGAAGCCCGAGGACCGCTCCGCCCACTGCCTGCTCCTGTTCCGCGTCGACGGGGACCTCGACCTGGACGCCCTCGACACCGCCGTCGAGGCCGTGCACGAGCGCCACGAGGTCCTGCGGACGGCGTACCGCGCCGCTCCCCGGCCCCACGCCCGGCCGGTGGACGTCCCCGCGCCCGCCCTGGAGATCATGGACGCCGCTCCGGACGCGGACGCCGCCACCGCGGCGCTGTGCGAAGCCCTCGGCACCCCGCTGGAGCTCGCCGAGGGCGAGGTGTGGCGTACGGCGCTGGTGCCGCTGGAGCCCGGCGGCTCCTGGGTCCTCGGCTGCGTCGTGCACCACATCGCCTTCGACGGCTGGTCGGAGTCCGTCCTGGCCGCGCACCTCGCCGAGGCGTACGACGCGGCGCTGCCCGGCCGCCCCGCCGCCACCGCGCCCGCCGCGCCCTCCGTCGCCGAGACCGCCCGGCTGCGCCAGGACCGGCTCGCCCGGGTGGACCTGGCACGCCAGCGGGAGGCGCTGGAGGCCGAACTCGCCGGCGTGCCCGAGCTGGTGTGGCCCGCCGGGCCCGACCGCGCGGACGACGGGGCGCCTCCGCGCCGCGTGGAGCGGCTCCTCGACGCGGACGCCGCCGCCCGGGTCGACGCGGCCGCCGCCCGCGCGGGCGTCACCCGGTACGCCGTCCTGCTGGCCTGCTACGGACAGGTCCTGGCGGAGGTGACCGGCCGGCGGGACTTCGCCGTCGGCACACCGGTCGCGCAGCGCTCCGACGGCCGGCTCGACGAGGCCGTCGGCTGCCACATCGAGATGGCGTGCCTCCGGCTGCGCGGGGACGTCCTCGACGGGGGCCCGGCCGCCGTCGCCGCGGCCGGCCGGATCACCGAACGCGCCTTCCGCGCCCAGGACGTGGCCTTCCACGACCTGGTACGCACGCTCAACCCGCCCCGCACCGGGCGGCCCCCGCTCTTCCAGACGCTCCTGGTCCTCCAGGACAACGCCGTGCCCGCACTCCCGCTGACCGGCCTGACCACCACGCACCTGCGCCCGCCCTACCTGGACATCCCGCTGGAGGTCCAGACCGAGTTCTGGCCGCTGCCCGGCGGCCGGCTGCGCCTCGCCGTCAACCACCGGCCCGACGCCGTCCCCGGCGCCACCGCCGAGGAGCTCGCCAAGCGGCTCGCCGACCTCGTCCACACCCTGCCGCTGCCCGAAGGAGACCCCTCATGAGCGTGCTGGCCCCGGAGACCACCGACCTCGCCGACCTCCTCGACCCCGAGCTGTACGCCACCGGCGACCCGTACCCCACCTGGCGCTGGATGCGCGACAACGACCCGGTGCGCCGTCACGAGGCGACCGCCTACCCGGCGTTCTGGTCGGTCACCCGCTACGACGACATCCGCACCGTCTACAACGACGCCCGGGTCTTCAGCTCCGCCGAGGGCATCCTGCTGCGCCCCCTCGCCCACGGCGAGGACCCCGGCGGCGGCCGCACGCTCGCGCTCACCGACCCGCCGCGGCACAAGGCGCTGCGGTCCCTGGTCGCCGACTGGTTCACCACCCGCTCGGTGCGCGCGCTGGAGGACGCGATGCGCGGCGCGGTCCGCCAGGTCGTGGCGCGGGCGACCGCGCTGGGCGAGTGCGACTTCGTCACCGACGTCGCGGCGCGCCTCCCGCTGTACGTCATCTGCCGGCTGATGGGCGTGCCCGAGCACGAGCAGGAGATGCTCTTCACGCTCACCAGCAAGGCGTTCGGCGCGGGCGACCCGGAGGTCCGCAGCATCGCGCACCAGGAGATCATGGCGTACTTCGTCGAGCTGATGTACCGGCGGATGGACCGGCCCGAGGACGACCTGGTCAGCGCGCTCGTCAACGGCGAGGTGGACGGCGAACTGCTCAGCGAGGAGGACATCCTCCTCAACTGCGACAACCTGCTGGTCGGCGGCACCGAGAACGTCCGGCTCGCGGTGTCCGGCGGCATGGCGACCTTCCTGGACCACCCGGCCGACTGGGAGCGGCTGCGCGCCGACCGCGGGCTGATGCCCACGGCGGTGGAGGAGGTGCTGCGCTGGACCTCCAGCGCCACCCACATCATGCGTACGGTGACCGAGCCCGTGACGCTGCACGGCCGCCTGCTGGAGGCGGGCGACCGGGTCGTGCTGTGGACCCCGTCGGCCAACCGGGACGAGCGCCACTTCACCGGGCCCGACGTCTTCGACATCACCCGCCGCCCCAACCGTCACATGGCGCTGGGCGCCGGGGAGCACTTCTGCCTGGGCGCGATGATGACCCGCACCGAGATGCGGATCCTGTTCGGCGAACTGCTCGACTCCGTCGGCCGCATCGAGCGGACCGGCCCCGCGGTGCCGCTGCGCTCCATCGTGGTCAACGGGCTGGAGAGCCTCCCGGTGAGGATGACCGCCAGGTGAACCTGTACGGCCTGATGAGGCTGGTCCCGCCGCCCGCTCAGCCGTCCCGTCCGCCGAGGAAGCGCTCCAGGGCCTCCACCACCAGGGCGTGGTCCGCCAGTTGGGGCAGGCCCGACACGGTCACCGAGCCGACCACGCCCGCGCCGGCCACCGACACCGGGAAGGAGCCGCCGTGCGCCGCGTAGACGGCGGGGTCCAGACGGGAGTCCGTGTCGAAGGACTTGCCCCGGGCGCGGAAGCGGGTGCCGACGAGCAGCGAGCTCTCCGCGTACCGCTCGACGACCCGGCGCTTGCGGTCGATCCAGTCGTCGTTGTCCGCGCTCGAACCGGGCAGGGCGGCGTGGAACACCTGCTGGGCGCCGCGCCGGATGTCGATGGCGACCGGCGCGCGCCGCTCGCGGGCGAGCTCCACCAGGAGCGTGCCCAGCGTCCAGGCGTCGTCGTACGTGAAACGGGGGAGTACGAGGCGGGCCTGCTGGTCCTCCAGTTCGCCCACGTCCGGCTCCGTGACGTGCGGTGCGCCGGTCACAGGGTCACCGCCGCACCGTCGCGGGCCGACCGGCGCGCCGCCTCCAGGACGTCCAGCGCGTCGGCCGCCTCGTGGGCGGTGACCGGCGGGGGCGTGCCGTCGCGCAGGGCGCGGGCGACGGCGGCGTAATAGGCGGGGTAGTCGCCGGGGAGGGACGCGACCGGGGTGCCGCCGCCGGTGAGGGGCGACTCGCCCGCGCCGACCCGGCCCCAGGTCGACTCCGGTTCGGTGCCCCACCCGGGGCCCGGCCGGGCGCCCTCGCGCAGCGCGGCCTCCTGCGGGTCGAGGCCGTACTTCACGTACCCGGCGCGTGAGCCCAGCACCCGGAAGCGCGGGCCCAGCTGGGCGGCGGTGGCGCTGACGTACAGGTGCGAGCGGACGCCGTTGGCGTGGGTGATCGCGAGGAACGTGTCGTCGTCCGCCTCGGCGCCCTCGCGGCGCACGTCCGCCTCGGCGTACACCCGCCTCGCCGGGCCGAACAGCACCAGCGCCTGGTCGACGACGTGGCTGCCCAGGTCGTACAGCAGGCCACCGATCTCCTCCGGCGCCCCCGACTCGCGCCAGCCGCCCTTCGGCTGGGGCCGCCACCGCTCGAAGCGGGACTCGAAGCGCTGGACGTCGCCCAGCTCGCCGCGCGCGATCAGGGAGCGGAGGGTCAGGAAGTCGTTGTCCCAGCGGCGGTTCTGGAAGACGGACAGCAGCAGGCCGCGCTCCTCGGCGAGGGCCGCGAGCCCGCGCGCCTCCGCCGCCGTCCCGGCGACCGGCTTGTCCACGACCACCGGCAGCCCGGCCTCCAGGGCGGCGGTGGCCAGCGGCACGTGCGTCTTGTTGGGGGAGGCGATCACGACGAGGTCCAGCTCGTCCGGCCGCGCCCACAGCTCGTCGGCCGTCGCGGCGCAGCGGACGTCCCCGAACGCCTCGCGGGCCTGCCGCCGGCGCCCGGGGTCGGACGTGACGACGGTGTCGAGGACCAGCCCGTCGGTCGCGGCGATCAGCGGGGCGTGGAAGACGGACCCCGCCAGGCCGTAGCCGACGAGTCCGACGCGGAGCGGTCCAGTCATGCCCGCCACTTAAGCAACGCTGTTGCCAAAGTGCAAGCGGGCGCGACAATGGGAGGGTGAACAGCGACACGGGTGTGAACCTGCCCGCCCTCCGCAGCCACAACGCCGCCCTGGTGCTCGACCTGCTGCGCACGGCGGGCGAGGACGGGGCCAGCCGGCTGGAGCTCGCCGAGCACACCGGGCTCACCCCGCAGGCCGTCAGCAAGATCACCGCCCGGCTGCGCGAGGAGGGCCTCGCCGCCGACGCCGGGCGGCGCGCCTCCACGGGCGGCAAGCCCCGCACGGTGCTGCGGCTCGTCCCCGGCGCCGCCCACGCCGTCGGCCTGCACCTGGACCGCGACGAGCTCACCGCGGTCCTCGTCGACCTGTCGGGCGTCGTCGTCACCTCGGCCGTCGTGCCGCTGGACCTGGGGTCGGGCGCCGAAGTGGTCATGGAGGTCGCCGCCGGCGAGGTCGCCGCGCTCACCTCGCGGCCGCTCCTCGGCGTCGGCGTCGCCATGCCCGGCCCGCTCGACCACGCCAAGGGCGTGACCCACCGGGTGACCGGCTTCCCCGAGTGGGACGGCTTCCCGCTGCGCGACGCGCTCGCACGGCGGCTCGGGCTGCCCGTGGTGCTCGACAAGGACACGAACGCGGCGGCGCTGAACCTCGCCCTGAGCGGGACCGCGTTCGGCCGCGGCGGGTTCGGCCGCAGCGGTTCCGGCCGGAGCGGCGGGGGAGGCGGCTCCGGCGCCGACTCGTTCGCCTACCTCCATCTCGGTACGGGCCTGGGCGCGGGCCTCGTCCTCGGCGGCGCCGTCCACCGGGGCGCCCGCACCGGCGCGGGCGAGTTCGGGCACCAGACCGTCCAGCTGGACGGCCCCGTCTGCGGATGCGGCGGGCGCGGCTGCCTGGAGGCGCTGTGCCTGGCCGCCGTCGCGCGGGGCGACCACGCCTCGGCCGCGAGGGTGCTGGGCGCCGGCGCCGCCAACCTCGTCCAGCTGCTCGACATCGACCGCGTCCTGCTCGGCGGCCGGGTCGTCACCGGCGCGGCCGAGCCGTTCGTCCACGGCGTGCGCGCCGTCCTCGAGGAACGCGCCCAGCGCATGGGCCGCCCCCCGGTCCCGGTCACCCTCGCCGACGGCTCCCCCCACATGGTCGCCGAAGGCGCCGCCCAGCTGATCCTGGCCCCGGTCTTCGGCCGCTGACGCCCCGCCGGGGGCCAGTCCTGGGCGGTACGCCCGCCGCCCGCGGCTCGGTGGGCCGGTGGGCCGGGGTGGCGCGCCCCCGCCCGCGGCTCGGTGGGCCCGGGGCGGTACCTCGGGTTACGGGGACGGGAGCCCCGGTGGCGCGGCCGGCCCCTGCGGGGGCGACCCTGCGCGGCCCCACCCCGGCGCGTCGCCGACCGCGGGCCGGCGGGCCGTACCCGCCCGGCAGCCCTGACAGTGGCGTACGGCGGTCGTTCGGCCGTTCGGGCGCTTCCGGCGGGCCGTACGGCGGGACTTCGGCGGCAGGCCGGTGTGTCGGCGGGGGAGCGTGGGACGTTCTCGGGGCACGACTGTCCTCCCGCCGCCAGAGGTTCCCCATGCGACTGCGCACCCTCACCGCCGCCGGCGCCCCCGCTTCCGTGGCCGCCTCCGTAGCCGTCGCCCTCGCCGTACCCGTACTCCTCGTGGCGGGCGCTCCGCCGGCCACCGCCGACGGGGCCGCCGGGTTCGAGGCGGCCGCGCCCGGGCGGCAGCCCAGCTGCGGCAAGACGGCCGCCGCCGAGTTCCCCATCCGGACCCGCATCACCGGCGGCCCCTCCGCCTACCGTCCCGGTGGCGGCTTCCACACCTGGGAGGTGGAGCTGACCAACACCACCGGCGAGCCCTGCGCCAACATCCACCCCGTGATCGTCTTCACCGACCGCACCCGTGCCCTCCGGCCGGGCCAGGTCCAGCTGGAGTTCTACGAGGCCGGGGGCGCCGGCGCCGGCGCCCGCCAGTACCCCGTGACCGTCGAGGAAACCGACGAGAACGAGCTCGTGGGCGTCCTCGACGACGGCAGCGGCGCCGGCGCCTTCCGCGGGTTCACCGTGCCGCCCGGCCGGACCGTCACCGTGCCGGTGCGCCTGGCATTCACGTCGGACGCCCGGCCGGACACGATCACCGCCAACGCCGCCGTCGTCCAGCGGCGGGGCGGTGACGGCGATTGGGTGGGGGAGTCCGCCGACTACCGCTTCGCCCTCGCGGACGGGGAGCCCCCCAGCGAGTTCGCCGAGGAACTGCCCAGGACCGGCCGCAACGTCCTGATCGTGGCCGGGGCCGCGGCCGTCGCCTTCCTCCTCGGCACCGGCGTCCTGTCCCTGGCGGGCCGCCTGAGGCGCCGGCGGGGCTGACCGGCGGGGCCGACCGGCCGGCACCCCTGGCGTTCACGTACGTCTGCCACCATCCGCTCCGTGGAACACGTGGACTACCCGAACGGCCAGGCACCCGGCGCGCCCGTGCGCTCCGGGATTCCGGAGCACGGCCGCATCCCCAAGTACTACGCCGTCAAGGCGCACGTCGCCGCGCTCGTCGAGGAGCTGGGCGAGGGCCAGGCGCTGCCCGCCGAGCGCGACCTGGCCGTGCGCTACGCGGTCTCCCGCGAGACGGTCCGCCAGGCCCTGCGCGAGCTGCTGCTCGAGGGACGGCTGCGCCGCCGGGGGCGCGGCACGGTCGTCGCCGGGCCCAAGCTGGAGCAGCCGCTGTCGCTCGCCAGCTACACCGAGGGCGTACGCCGCCAGGGCCGCCGCCCCGGCCGCACCCTCGTCGGCCTCGACCGGTTCCCCTGCCCCGCCGCGCTCGCCGCCGACCTCGGTGCCGACGCCGGCGAACCCGTGTGGCACATGGAGCGCGTGCTGCTCGCCGACGACGACCGGGTCGGCCTGGAGAGCACGTACGTCACGGAGGCCCGCGTCCCGCGCCTGGACACCGACTTCGCGCCCGACTCGTCGTTCTACGCCTACCTCCGCGAGCGGCTCGGCATCCGCTTCGGCGACGCCGACGAGCGCATCGAGACCGTGCTCGCCACCCCGCGCGAGGCCCTGCTCATCGGCACCCCGCCCGCCCTGCCCATGCTGCTGCTCCACCGTGTCTCCCGGGACACGGAGGGCCGGCCGCTGGAACGGGTGCGCACCCTCTACCGGGGTGACCGGTTCAGCTTCACGACCCGTCTCGGCGCCCCACGGTAGATCACGGAACGGTAACGGGTCTGGTCCAAGCTTGAGGGGTCGTTCACCTCCCCGTCGCCGGCCCGACCCGGCCGCGCCACCCACCGCCACGACCGTTTCCGGCGTGAGAATCATCGTCGTAGGAGCCGGCGTGGTGGGCACCATGCACGCCTGGCAGGCAGTGGAACGCGGCCACGAGGTCGTACAGATCGAGCGCGAGAGCGAGGCCCGCGGGGCCTCCCTCCGCAACTTCGGCCAGATCTGGGTCAGTGGCCGGGCCGGGGGCGAGGAACTGGAGACGGCCCTGCGCGCCCGCGAGCTGTGGGAGGGCGTCGGCGCGCGCGTCCCCGGGCTGGGCTTCCGGCCCATCGGCTCGCTCACCCCCGTCCGCACCGACCTGGAACTGGCCGTCGCCGAGGCCGCGGCCGCCCGCCCCGACGCCGCCGCCCGCGGCTTCCGGCTGGTCACCGCGGACGACGCCCGCGCCATGAACCCGGCGCTGCGCGGCGACTTCCGGGCCGCCCTGTGGTGCGAGCGCGACGCGGCCGTCGAGCCCCGCACCGCCCAGCTCGCCCTGCGCGAAGCCCTCCGGGCGTCCGGCCGGTACACCTTCCTGCCCGGGCGCGAGGTCCGCGACGTCGTGGGCGACGACGCCGTCCGGGACGACCACGGGGACGTCCACACCGGCGACGCCGTGGTGCTGTGCACCGGCGCCTGGCTGGGCGGGCTCGTCCGCGAGGTCGCCGGAGAGGTCCCGGTACGCCGTGTCCGCCTCCAGATGATGCAGACCGGCCCGCTCGGCGAGCCGCTGACCACCTCCGTCGCCGACGCCGACAGCTTCCGCTACTACCCGGCCTACGACTCCGCCGCCCTGGACACCGGCCAGCCGCAGGAGCCGGTCGCCGCCGCGCACCGGATGCAACTGCTGATGGTGCAGCGCCTCGACGGCGGCCTCACCATCGGCGACACCCACGAGTACGAGCACCCCTTCGCCTTCGACACCCTCGAAGACCCCTACGAGCACCTCACCCGGGTCGTCGAGTCCCTCCTCGGCCGCCCCCTGCCGCCCGTCCGGCGCCGCTGGGCCGGGGTGTACGCGCAGTGCACCGACACCACCCGCGTCGTCCACCGCCAGCGGGTGCGCGACCGCGTGTGGCTGGTGACGGGCCCCGGCGGTCGCGGCATGACGTGCTCGCCCGCCATCGCGGAGACGACCGCGAACGAACTGGACTGGTGACCATGACGACCCACCTGAACCTCGTCGTCCTCGACATGGCCGGCACGACCGTCGCCGACGGCGGCCTCGTCGAGGAGGCCTTCGTCGCCGCCGCCCGCGCCCTGGGCACCGAACCGGACGAGCGGATGCTCGACCACGTCCGCGCCACCATGGGCGAGTCCAAGATCTCCGTCTTCCGCCACCTCTTCGGCGACGAGTCACGCGCCCGGCGCGCCAACACCGCCTTCGAGGAGGCGTACGCGACGCTCGTCGCCGCCGGCCGGGTCGCCCCCGTGCCCGGCGCCGCCGACGCCGTCGCCCACCTGCGCGGCCAGGGCCGCACGGTCGTCCTGACCACCGGGTTCGCCCGCGTCACCCAGGACGCCCTCCTCGACGCACTCGGCTGGCGCGACCTCGCCGACCTGACCCTGTGCCCGGCCGACACCGCCCGCGGCCGCGGCCGCCCCTTCCCCGACATGGTCCTCACCGCCCTCCTGCGCACGGGCGCCGCCGACGGCGTCCAGGGCGTCGCGGTCGCCGGCGACACCGCGTACGACGTGCTCAGCGGCGTACGCGCCGGGGCGCGGGTCGTCGCCGGGGTGCTGACCGGGGCGCACGGCGCCGACGCCCTCCACGCGGCGGGTGCCACGCACGTCCTCGGCTCGGTCGCCGAACTGCCGGACCTGCTCGCCCGGGTGGAAGCGTGACCGGCGGCATCCGCTTCGACGGGGTCACCGTCGCGTACGGCGGGAACGTCGTCCTCGACTCCCTCGACCTGACGGTCGAGCCCGGCGAGGTCATGGCGCTGCTCGGGCCGTCCGGCTCCGGCAAGACCACGGCCCTGCGCGCCGTCGCCGGGTTCGTGCGCCCGCTGTCCGGACGGGTGTTCCTCGGCGGCCGGGACGTCACCGCGCTGCCGCCGCACCGGCGCGGCATCGGGATGGTCGTCCAGAGCTACGCCCTGTTCCCGCACATGCGGGTCGAGGACAACGTGGCGTTCGGGCTGCGGGCCCACAAGGTGCCGAAGGGCGAGATACCCGGCCGGGTCACCGAGGCGCTGGAGCTCACCGGCATGGCCGCCTACGCCCGGCGCCACCCGCGCGAACTCTCCGGCGGCCAGCAGCAGCGCGTCGCCATCGCGCGGGCCCTCGCCATCCGGCCGGACGTCCTCCTCCTCGACGAGCCGCTGTCGGCGCTCGACGCGCAGCTGCGCTCCGGGATGCTCGCCGAACTGGCCCGGCTGCACCGCGAACTGCCCGGCGTGACCATCCTGTACGTCACCCACGACCAGGTCGAGGCGCTCACGCTCGCCGACCGGATCGCCGTCATGGACCGGGCGCGGCTGCGGGACTGCGGCACCCCGCGCGAGCTGTACCGCCGCCCCCGTACGGAGTTCACGGCGTCGTTCGTCGGCAACGCCAACCTCCTGCCGGTGACGGTCGCCGGCGGCCGGGTGACCTTCGCCGGCCGTGCGCTGGACGTGCCGGTGGCCAACGGCGCCCCGGACGCGACCGCCACCCTGTGCGTCCGCCCGCACCTCGTCGGGCTGGGCGAAGGACCCAACGCGCTGCGCGGCACGCTCGCCGAGGTCCAGTGGCGGGGCGCCACGCACCGGCTGTACGTGGACGCCGACGGCCACCGCCTGATGGCCGACCTCCGCGAACTGCGCGACCCGCCGCCGCTGGGCGCCGAGGTGGTCCTGCACTTCGCCCCCGACGACGCGGTGCTGCTGCCCGCCGGGGCCGGAGCACGGGCGGCCGCCCATGTCTGACACGGCTCTGCCCCGGGTGGCCGGGGCGCCCGCCACGTCCGGCGCCCGGCGCGGCCTGCCCCGCTGGGTGTGGGCGCTGCCGCCCGTCGGGGTCCTGGCCCTCGCGTTCCTGTACCCGCTCGGGCTCGTCGTGCGGGAGTCGCTGGCGCCGGGGGCGTACGCGGACGTGTTCGCGTCGCAGGCGTTCCGGGAGGCGCTGACCACCACCGTGTGGCTGGCCGCCGGGGCGACCGCCGGCTGCCTGGTGCTGGGCTTCACGCTCGCCCTCGTCGTCGCGTTCGTGCCGTTCCCCGGCGGCCGGGCGGTGGCCAGGTTCATCGATGTGTTCCTCTCCTTCCCCTCCTTCCTCATCACGCTCGCCCTCCTCTTCCTCTACGGAACGGTCGGCGTGGCCAACGGCGTGTGGACGGACGTCACCGGGGCCGCCGAGGGGCCGTTCCGGTTCCTGACGACGCCGTGGGGCGTACTGCTGGCGGAGATCACGTACTTCACGCCCTTCGTGATGCGCCCGCTGCTCGCCGCGTTCTCGCAGATCGACACCGCCCAGCTGGAGGCGGCGTCCTCGCTGGGCGCCCGCCCCGCGCGGATCGTGCGGCGGGTGATCCTCCCCGAGGCGCTGCCCGCCCTCGCGGCGGGCGGGAGCCTCGTCCTCGTCATGTGCCTCAACGAGTTCGGCATCGTGCTGTTCACCGGCGCCAAGGGCGTGACGACCCTGCCGACGCTCGTCTACGGCAAGGCGATCCTCGAGTCCGACTATCCGGCCGCGTGCGTCGTCGCGGTCGTCAACATCGCGATCTCCGTGGGGCTGTACGCCCTGTACCGGGTGGTGAGCCGTCGTGTTGGTGCACAGCGCTAGGGGCAGGTGGGCCGCCTGGGCCGTCTTCGCCGTCCTGTTCGTCCCCCTCTTCGCCCTGCCCCTGATCGTGATCGCCGCCGCGTCGTTCTCGACGAACTGGTCCGGCGCCCTCCCCTCCGGTCCGACCACCGGGCACTACGCCGCGGCCGTGCGCGGCGAGTCGCTCCAGGCGCTCACCACCAGCCTGGTCACCGCCGTCACGGCGAGCGTGCTCGCGCTGGTCACCGGGGCGTGGGCCGCGCTCGCCGCCGCGTCGCTGGGCAGGCGTGGACGCAGGGTCCTGGACGCCCTGTTCGTGCTGCCGGTCGCCGTGCCGTCCGTGGTCGTCGGGCTCGCGGTCCTGGTGGCGTTCTCCCAGCCGCCGTTCCTCCTCAACGGCACCCGCTGGATCGTGATCCTCGCCCACACCGTCCTCGTCACCGCGTTCGCGTACCAGTCCGTCTCGGCGGCCGTCCAGCGCCTGGACCCGGTGTACGAGCAGGCCGCCGCCGGACTCGGCGCCGGGCCCGCCCGCGTACTCCTGCGGGTCAAGCTGCCGCTCCTGCTGCCGTCGCTGAACGCGGCCGCCGGGCTCTGCTTCGCCCTGTCCATGGGGGAGCTGAGCGCCACGATGATGCTCTACCCGCCGGACTGGATGCCGCTCCCGGTGCTGGTCTTCACCGCCACCGACCGCGGGTCCCTGTTCACCGGTTCGGCGATCGCCGTCGTCCTGATGGCGACGACGCTGCTCGTCCTGCTCGCCGCCTCCCGCCTCCGCACCCGAGCCACCTACCGCTAGCGCCAGGAGAGACCGACGTCATGCTCACGTACACCAAACCGCTCGCCGCCCTCACCGGCGCCCTCCTCCTCACCACCGGCCTCACCGCCTGCACCGGCACCTCCGCCGCGTCCGACGAGAAGGTCCTCACCGTCTACAGCGCCGACGGCCTCAAGGGCGAGAAGGGCGACGGCTGGTACGACCGGGTCTTCGAGGACTTCGAGAAGCAGACCGGCATCGAGGTGAAGTACGTCGAGGGCGGCTCCGGCGAGATGGTGCAGCGCGCCGCCCGCGAGAAGCGCAACACCCAGGCCGACGTCCTCGTCACCCTCCCGCCGTTCATCCAGCAGGCCGGCTCCAAGGGGCTCCTCCAGCCCTACGCGCCGAAGGGCTCGGACCGGGTGAACGGCGCCGACAAGGCCGCCGACGGCAGCTGGACCTCCGTGGTCAACAACTACTTCGGGTTCATCCACAACACCAAGGAACTGCCCAAGGCCCCCACCACGTGGGAGGAGCTGCTCGACCCGGAGTTCGAGAACAAGCTCCAGTACTCCACGCCCGGCGTCGCCGGTGACGGCACCGCCGTCGTCATCAAGGCCATGCACGACTTCGGCGGCCAGGAGCCCGCCATGGCGTACCTGAAGAAGCTCCAGGCCAACAACGTCGGCCCGTCCTCCTCCACCTCCAAGCTCGCCCCCAAGGTCGACAAGGGCGAGATCCTCGTCGCCAACGGCGACGTCCAGATGAACTTCGCGCAGGCCAAGTCGATGCCCAACCTCGGCATCTGGTTCCCGGCGAAGCGGGGCGGGAAGCCCACCACCTTCGCCCTCCCCTACGCCGCCGGGCTCGTCAAGGACGCCCCGCACGCCGGCAACGGCAGGAAGCTCCTCGACTTCATGCTCGGCGAGCAGGCCCAGCGCCAGGTCAGCGCCGTCGGCGGCGGCTTCCCCGCCCGCGAGGACATCAAGCCCACCGACGCCAACGCCGTCGCGCTCGCCAAGCTGATGGAAGGCGTCGACGTCTTCGAGCCGGACTGGGCGGACATCGACAAGAACCTGACGTCGTACATCGACGCGTGGAAGTCCGCCACGGGCAGCTGAGAGTTCACCGCACGTACCTGGTGCCCCGCCACAGGTAGCGGAACGATAACGGGTACGGACCAACGCCCCCGGAAGACCGGGGGCGTTGACGTGCAGCCGACCCCGAGACGTCCCAGACGGAGGAACCCCATGCCGATCGACGGCATATCCCGCCGCACCGTCCTCGCCGCCGGTGCCGCGACGGCGGCGGCCACCGCGCTCACCACCGCGCCCGCCGCCCGCGCCGCCGCGCCCACGCTCCCCGACGGCACCAGCAAGGACAAGGTGCTCGTCGTCGGGATGGACGGCCTGCGCCACGACCGGATCGCCGCCGCCGACGCCCCGCACCTGAAGGGCATGATGCGGGACGGCACCTACGGCCTGTCCCTGCTGTACGCGAACCCCATGGCCGCCACCTCCTCCGGCCCCGGCTGGTCGACCATCTCCACCGGCGTCTGGCCCGACAAGCACGGAGTCCGGGACAACACCTTCGCCGGCCGGAACTACGGCACCTACCCCGGCTTCCTCGCCCGCCTCGCCCAGGTGCGGCCCGCCCTGTCCACGTACGCCGCCGTCGACTGGAAGCCGCTGGACACCCAGGGCACCGTCACCCCCGGCGCCGACGCCAAACTCGTCCTCGACGGCGACCGCGACGGCTACGTCGCTCACGACGCCACCATCACCGCCGAGACCGAGACGGTCCTGCGCCACCAGAACCCGGACGTCCTGTTCGTGTACCTCGGCAACACCGACGTCGTCGCCCACGCGAACGGCACCGGCCAGAAGTACCTCGATGCCATCGCCGTCCAGGACGCCCAGCTCGGCCGGATGCTCGCCGCGATCAGGGCCCGCCCCTCGTACGCCACCGAACGCTGGACCGTCATCGTCGCCACCGACCACGGCCACCTCGACGCGGGCGGCCACGGCGGCACCTCCATCGAGGAGCGGCGCACCTTCGTCCTCGCCACCGGCCCCGGCATCGCGGCCGGCGCCCGCCCCCTCGACACCCGGCTCGTCGACGTCGCCGCCACCGTCTTCCACCAGCTCGGCATCACCCCCGACCCGTCATGGGGCCTGGACGGCAAGCCCCTCCAGCAGCGCTCCACCGACCCGTTCGACACCCTCCAGTCCGCCCTCACCCCGCGCGTCGACGAGACCGGCATCCCGGCCGGGGTCCTCGGCTTCACCCACACCCCGCCCAGCGGCTGGTCCGTCGTCAACCACGCCATGGGCACCGGCGGCACCACCGAGTGGCGCGGCTGGGCCTTCGCCACCGACGAGTTCTGGTCCCGCACCCAGGCGGGCCAGCACCGCGAGCTCAACGTCCGGGCACGTGGCGTCTTCGCGGTCGCCGACTCCGACGAGTGGGCGGACCGGTCCTTCTCCGGCACCTACGACTCCACCCTGGTCACCCCGGCGTACGCCGTCGCCGGCAAGGCCCGGGTGACGCTCGGCTTCACCACCCTCTACCGCCAGGAGGGCGGCCAGAAGGCCGAGGTCCTCGCCTCCTTCAACGGCGGCACCCCCACCCTCGTCAAGAGCTACACCGCCGACGTGGTCTCCCAGCCCCAGTCGCTGACCCTCGCCGTCCCCGCCGGCGCCTCCAGCGTGAGCTTCCGCTTCCGCTACACCGGGTCCAACAACTGGTACTGGACGATCGACGACGTCAGGATCACCACCGGCTGACTACGCTGGGGGCGTCGCCACAGTGCCGTCGCGGCGCCCCAGCACCCACGCACGTATCAGTACGGCAGGAGTCCCGCCCCATGGCAGAGCGCAAGCCGATCGAATCCTGGCTCACCGACATGGACGGCGTCCTCATCCACGAGGGCGTCCCCATCCCCGGCGCCGACGCCTTCATCAAGAAGCTGCGGGAAGCGGAGAGGCCCTTCCTGGTCCTCACCAACAACTCCATCTACACCGCCCGCGACCTCCACGCCCGGCTGGCCCGCATGGGTCTGGACGTGCCGGTGGAGAACATCTGGACGTCCGCCCTGGCGACCGCCCAGTTCCTGGACGACCAGCGGCCCGGCGGCACCGCGTACGTCATCGGCGAGGCGGGGCTCACCACCGCCCTGCACGACATCGGCTACATCCTCACCGACCACGACCCGGACTACGTCGTCCTCGGCGAGACCCGCACCTACAGCTTCGAGTCCCTCACCAAGGCGATCCGGCTGATCAACGGCGGGGCCAGGTTCATCTGCACCAACCCCGACGAGACCGGCCCCTCCACCGAGGGCCCGCTGCCCGCCACCGGCTCGGTCGCCGCACTGATCACCAAGGCCACCGGCAAGGACCCCTACTTCGCGGGCAAGCCGAACCCGCTGATGATGCGCACCGGGCTGAACGCCATCGGCGCCCACTCCGAGACCAGCGCCATGATCGGCGACCGGATGGACACCGACGTGCTGGCCGGCCTGGAAGCGGGTATGGAGACGTTCCTCGTCCTGACCGGGCTCACCACCCCCGCCGACGTGGACCGCTACCCCTTCCGCCCGTCCACCGTCGTCGACTCGATCGCCGATCTGGTCGATCGCGTCTGACCGTCCTCCGGTCGCGTCGGCCCAGGTCAGCGCCGCCCGACCGGGTGAAGGCCGCCGCCCTGCGGATGCGGGATGCGCCGAACGGGGTGAATCTTCAGGCAGGAGGTTCACGATGCGTTCAGCTCTGTTCGCCCTGCGTGCCGCAGGGGCGGCCACCGCCGTCGTCCTGGCCGCGGGGACCGCGTACGCCGGTGACGGCGAGGAGCGCCAGGACGGCGCGAAGCACCGGCAGAAGGTCACCGTCCTGGTCGTCCCGTCCACCGCCGCGCCGGGCGAGGACGTGGACGTCCAGGTCCACGGCTGCCCCGGCACGCACGGCACCGTCCGGTCCGAGGCGTTCGTCGCCGACGCCGAGCTGTCCGGCCACGAGGGCAAGGGCGGGCCGCTGTACGGCGACACCACCGTCAAGTCCCGCCTGGACTCCGGCACCTACCCGCTCACCGTCCACTGCGACGGGCGCGACCACGACGACGCCGGCACCCTCCACGTCGCCCACCACGCGACGGCCACCCCCGTCGCCCCGGTCCGGGCGGGCGGCGGAGGCACCGCGGCGCTGGCCGCCGGCGCGCACCGGGACGGCGCCGAGGAGCAGGGGCCCAGCACCTCGCACACCGTGACCGGCCTCGTGCTGGCGGGCGTCGCCGCGGTCGCCGTCGCCTTCCGCAGCACCCGCCGCCGTCGCCGCACCCGCGCGGACTGACCGTGTCGTCGGCACCGCACCCCGCCGGACACGGCCGGCTGCTCACCGGCGTGGCCTGGGCCCTGTTGCTGCTGGGCCTGTGGCTGTGGGGCAAGGACATCACCGCCGGCCCCGGCGGCCTGTCCGCCCCCACCACCGGAGACGTCGCCGCTGTCGGCCGCCCCCTGGGGGTCCCGCTGCCCCCGGCCCGGCCGCCCATGGCGCCCGCCGCGCCCGAGCGCGTGGAGCTCCCGTCGCTCGGGATCACCGCCCCGGTCACCCCGCGCGGCCTGGACGACGCGGGCGCGATCGACCCGCCGCCGTACGAGCAGGCGCACACCGTCGGCTGGTTCGGCGACGGGACGAAGCCCGGCGCGGACGGCGCCGCGCTCTTCGTCGGCCATGTCGACACCGAGACGAGACCCGCCGTCTTCTACGGCCTGAGCTCCGCCCGCCCCGGCGAGCGGATCGAGGTGACCCGGGCGGACGGCTCGGTCGCCCGGTTCACCATCGACGACGTGCGGGTGTTCGACCGTGACGAGTTCGACCCGAAGAAGGCGTACGGGCAGCGGGAGCCGGGCCGCGCCGAACTGCGCCTGATCACCTGCGGCGGCACCTTCGACCGCGCCTCGGGCACCTACACGGCCAACGTGGTCGTCTCCGCGTACCTGACGGGCGCCGGCTGATGGCCCGCCCCGGGGCGCCCCGCCCCAGGTCGCACCGGCCCGGCCGCCCTCATGGCCCCGCCGGCCCGTGTGTCAGGATGGATTCGACCGGGTTGTCCGGGAGGGGGCACCTGGGGGGTGGCCCCGTACAGAGTGCACCCAAGGGGGAGTGGATGTACGGCAGTTGCACCGGGCGTGCCCGCGTCGGGGCGGTCGCGACGGGGGCGGTGGGCGCGGTGGCGCTGCTGCTGCTGGCGGGCTGCACCTCTCCCGACGCCGGCGGCACGTCGCCGGCGGCCGCGCCCAGCATGGGCCAGCAGCCCAAGGCTCAGGACCCGTTCTGGGTCAACCCCGGCAGCAAGGCGGCCCAGCAGGTCGCCAGCTACCAGCGCGACGGCAAGACGGCGGACGCCGAGCTGATCAAGAAGATCGCCTCCCAGCCGGTGGGCGAGTGGGTGGGCACCGAGCAGCCCGAGGAGGACGCCCGGGGCCTGACCGAGGCCGCCACGAAGGCCGACCGGGACGCCGTGCTGGTCCTCTACAACATCCCGCACCGCGACTGCGGCCAGCACTCCGCGGGCGGCGCCGCCGACGGCGACGCGTACCGGGCCTGGCTGGAGAAGGTCGCCAAGGGCATCGGCGACCGGCGGGCCACGGTGATCGTGGAGCCGGACGCGGTGATGCACATGGTCGACGGCTGCACCGAGGACCAGTACCACGAGGAGCGGTACGACCTGCTCAAGGGCGCGGTGAAGCGGCTCAAGCAGCTCCCGCACACCAAGGTGTACCTGGACGCGGGCAACGCCGGCTGGGGCAAGCCGGACTCGATCTTCGAGCCGCTGAAGTGGGCGGGCGTCGAGCAGGCCGACGGCTTCGCGGTGAACGTGGCGAACTTCCAGACGACCGCGGCCAGCAAGGAGTACGGCAAGAAGGTTTCGGCGAAGATCGGCGGCAAGCCGTTCGTCATCGACACCAGCCGCAACGGCAACGGCCCGTACACCGGCGGCGACCCGGCCGAGAACTGGTGCAACCCGCCGGGCCGCGCCCTCGGTGAGACGCCCACCACCGAGACGGGCGACCCGCTGGTCGACGCGTACCTGTGGATCAAGCGCCCGGGTGAGTCGGACGGCGACTGCAAGGGCGGCCCGAAGGCGGGCGACTGGTACCCGGAGTACGCCCTGGACCTGGCCCGCAACACCAAGTAGGAGCCACGACGACGAGGAGGGGCGCCCCCGCCGGGGGCGCCCCTCCTCGTCGTCGTACTTCGGCCGGTCCTACGGGACCTCGACCCACACCGCCTCGGACGGGGTGCCCTTGTCGTCGGTGACGAAGAGCATGTACCAGCCGGACGGGACCAGGGCGCGGTTCTCCGGCACGGTGACCTCGATGCCGCCGGCCGTCTTCTTCATCTCCAGGGCGATCGAGCGCTGGTCGACGTCGGTGACGTGGGTGACGGCGCTGGGCCGCATCAGCTTGGCCGTCTTGATCTTCGCGGCGTCCGGGGTCTTGAAGACCCCGCTGTCACCGCGCTCGATCTTCGCCGGACCGCCGGTGACCTTGGGCTTGGCGTCCCGGAAGAGGTAGGGCGGGGTGTAGATCTCGATGCGCTGCTCGAAGACGCCGGGCTTGGTGTTCGCCGCGTCCGCGAAGAGCGAGTCCGAACCGAAGATCATCACCCGGCCGTCGGGCAGCAGCACCGAGCCGGAGTGGTAGTTGCGCCCGACCTGCGGGTCGGCGACCCGGGTGTACGTCCCGCTCTTGGGGTCGTACGTGCGCGCCTGAAGGACGTTGGAGTCGCTGCGGCCCCGGTAGTCCTCCGAGCCGCCGGTGACCAGGACGGTGTCGTCGGGCATCAGCGAGGCGCTCGGGTAGCGGGTGCCCTTGTCGAGGGATGCGCCGTCCTTGAAGCGGGGATTCGGGTCCTTGAGGTCGACCAGCCGGGACTTCTCGCTGGACTTCTCCGACTCGCCGACCCCGCCGCCGCCGATGACCATGAACCGCTGGTCCTGGGCGGGCGGCAGCATGACCGTGGCGGACGTCTCCATCTTGTCCGCGTCGCTCAGGCCGGGGATCTTGTCGAACTTGTTCTTCTCCAGGTCCCAGACGCCCGGGTCACGGCCGACGTCGGCGGGCCCGTACCCGGCGTTGGAGCCGGAGTAGAACAGCTTTCCGTTGTCCATCAGGAAGATCGCCGGGTAGGTCGGGAAGCGGCGCTCGATCCCGGTGTACTCCCAGGTCTTCTTCTTCGGGTCGTAGATCTCGTCCTTGCCGGGGACGATCTGGCCGATCTCGTCCAGGCCGGACAGGGCGAGGACCTTGCCGTCCTTGAGCGTGGTGAGCGTGGGGTACCAGCGCGCCTCGTTCATCGGGTCGACCTTGATGTACTTCTCGGCGACCGGGTCGAACTCGAAGGCGTCCTTGATGCCCTGGAAGTCCTTCTTGTCCAGGGCGAGCTTCTGCGCCATGCCGTAGACGTTGCGCGCGTCGGTGCCCTTGAGGCCCCCGACCTTGTAGTTGTCCTCGGTGCCGGTCTCGAACTCCTTGCCCGACTCCTCGGCCTCGACGTAGATCCGGCCGAGACCGGGCTGGGTGCGCAGGAAGCGGCCGGTCTCCTTGTCGAAGACCTTCTCGGCCTTCTCCACGAGGATCGGGTCCTTGGAGACGAACGTCTTGCCGTTCGCCTTGCCGGTGAACTTCGTCCCGGCGGGCAGGGTGATCGGCTTGTCCGGGTCCTCGTTGTGGACGATCATCAGGCCGCCGGCCTTGGTGACGTCGCCCTGGAGCTTCTCGTACCGCTTGGTGCCGCCGGCGATGAGGAGCTTCCCGTCGGGCAGCTGGGTGTGCCCGGCGCAGAACAT
This sequence comes from Streptomyces ficellus, assembly GCF_009739905.1. Taxonomy (NCBI): domain Bacteria; kingdom Bacillati; phylum Actinomycetota; class Actinomycetes; order Kitasatosporales; family Streptomycetaceae; genus Streptomyces; species Streptomyces ficellus. The sequence goes on from NZ_CP034279.1 coordinate 4,708,420, forward strand.
GTCCTTGGGGGTGGGGATCTTCTTGAAGTCGTTCGTCTTCGGGTCCCACAGCACCGACTCGAACTTGTTCGCGTCGAAGTTCTTCTGGTTGTTCCCGGAGCCCGCGACGAGCAGCACCTTGCCGGTGTGCAGCAGCGCCGCGTGGATGGTGTTGATCCGGAACTCGGAGGGGACGTCGAGGTAGTCCCAGTGGCCGTTGGCGGCCTTGTACTCCGGCTTGTTGATCGTGTAGTCGTGGTACTTCTCCGAGCCGTACCGGTACAGGGCCGGCCCGTTGAACCCGGCGACCACAGCAACCACCGCCGTGCCTATCAGGATGCGACGGGCGCGGTTCCTCCGGTGGTTCGGCCGGACGGGCAGGCTGCTCATTTGTTACGTCCCCCAAGGGCGATCTGCATGGTGTCGTTCTGCTCGGCCCAGCTCGGCTTGGCCTGCGGCGCGGGGTCCCCGGCCGGTGCGGGCGGCTGCGGGCCCTGCCCGCCGGCGTGGCGGGCGGGGCTCTTCTTCTCCTGGCGCAGCATGTGCCGCCAGACGAAGATCGGCGTCGCGGTGATCAGCGTCGCGAACGTCGCCCAGATGATCATCGCGGGGTGGGAGTGCCCGAAGACGAAGCCCGCGGCGACCGAGGCGCCGAAGATCCCGATGAAGTACCAGTGGTAGCGGAACGTTCCGAACCACCGGTCGGGGCTGGCGGAGTCGCCCTTGGGGGTGACCACGAACTTGCTCTTGCGGCGCAGGGCGGAGTCGATCAGCGCCTTGGCGTAGAGCGGCGCCGACAGCGCGGACATCACCATGCCGGCCACACCGCCGGAGCCCTCCGGCTCGTGCGGGGACACGTTGTGCCGGCGGTTCCAGACGTACAGGCCGATCTGGAGGGCGGAGGCGTTGCCGTAGAGCATCAGCCACACGGTCGGGTCGATGTTCACACCCGAGGCGCCCAGCCCCAGGAACAGCGCGCAACTGAGGGCCGCGAGGATCCAGTTCAGGGCGGACATCGGGTAGAAGATGATCATCATCGTGTAGTTGAAGAGCTTGCTCGGCGGCAGCGAGTACCAGCCCTTCCAGTACTGCTTGAGGATCGTCTCGTACGTACCGCGCGACCAGCGCATCTGCTGGGTGAAGAAGTCCGTCCAGGCGCTGGGGCCCTCACCGACGGCGAGCACGTCCGGGGTGTAGACCGAGCGCCACTTGTTGCCCGTCGCCGGGTTCTTGTGGCGGTGGATCTCGAAGCCGGTCGCCATGTCCTCGGTGATCGAGTCGTACAGGCCGCCGATCTGCTTGAGCGCCGAGATGCGCACGGCGTTCGACGTGCCGACGAACATCGGCGAGCCGTAGCGGTTGCCGGCGCGCTGGATCAGCGCGTGGAACAGGAACTGCTGCGACTCGGCGGCCTTGGTGACGAAGTTGTCGTAGTTGCCGTAGACCTGCGGGCCGATGACGAAGCCGATGTCCGGGTCCCGGAAGAAGCCCAGCATGCGCTCCAGGTAGTTCGGCAGCGGCACGTGGTCGGTGTCGACGGAGGCGAAGAAGTCGTAGTTGTCGCCGTGCGCGTCCAGCCAGGCGTTGTAGTTGCCGTGCTTGGTCTTGGCACGGTGGGCGCCGGTCGGCCGGTTCCACTTCGCGATGCCCTTGCGGGAGAAGTGGCGCACGCCCAGACGCTCACAGACGGCCTTGACGTCGGGGTCGTCGCCCTCGTCGAGGAGCCAGACGTGCATCAGCCCGCGGTGCCGGATCTTCACGGCGGCCTCCAGCGTCTTCGTCACCATCTCCAGGGGCTCCTTGCCCGGGACGAAGGAGGTGAGGAAGGCGACGCGGGTGCCGGACTCCGGCACCACCGGGACCGGGTCGCGGGCGACCAGCGTCGCGTGTGCGTTCGACACGACGTTCATGCAGCGGAAGAACTCGATCAGGCCGATCGAGACCAGCATCACGACGTCGAGCGCGGGCAGCCAGTCGAAGGCCGGGTAGTCCCGCTCGGTCCAGTGCTCGGGCTGGAGCAGCCAGAACAGCAGCACCAGCGAGAGCACCGGCGCGGCGGCGAGCATCAGCGCGACCCGGATGCGGTGCGGCTCCTGCGACAGGAGCGAGCGGTACTGCACCTTGTACGGCTTGTTCGGGTCCGGCTGGGTGAGGGGGCCGGCGAGCCTGCTGTAGTGCTCGTAGTCGTAGCGCGGCAGCGGCTTCTCGGCGGCCCGCCGCCGGGCCCCGCCGGTCCGGAGCTGCGGGGGAACCCGGAGCTGAGTGGTCCGGGATGGGTCGTTGTCCTGCCGGGCGCCGGTCGGCGTCGACGTCATGAGTCATCCCCCCGCACGCATGATGGCTGCGTGATTGGTCGTGTCGTTTCCCGCCGGGAGCGCGCGGTCCCCCTGGGCCGGCGTGTCCTGACGCATAGGTGGCAGGCCACCATCCCCGTAGACAGGGAAAGACGACCTTCCGGTTGCATGATGCCTGTCACGGCACCCCGCGTGTGAACGGGCCCCCACCCCGCGGTCCCCGCAACCGGGGCCTCTCCCGGAACTGCCGCCAACTGCACGAACCTCATGCCCCATTGCGGGGCATTGGCTCCAGGATAGGGTCTACGGCCACTCCGCTCGATCCCAAGGATGAAACGGACTGGTAACGGGGTATACGCGTGGTTCGCCTGAGCTCTCGGGAGTGACGGCACGACGGAGGCCCCCTCACCCGTGGTGAGAGGGCCTCGGCCTCGCGTGCGCCGCCAGGGACTCGAACCCCGGACCCGCTGATTAAGAGTCAGCTGCTCTAACCAACTGAGCTAGCGGCGCCTGCTGACCTGCGTAACTCTACCCGATGTCCGGGGGTGGTCCGGACCCGCCGCCGGTCCGCCGGGCTGACCATTGGGCGGCTCTCCGGCCTGTCGTCCAGCTGTTTTTTGCCTTTCGGCCGTCAAAATGCGACTTGTCAGGACAGTTGCGACACTGGCGCCCGTACGCAAGCCCGGAAGAACCCGGAGGGGAACCGCATGGCCGCCGTCCCGGTATTCGAGGAGTACGAGCCCGCCGCCGACTGTCCCTGCACCGGCTGCGCCCGGCAGCGCCGCGAGGCGGCCCTCCGTCCGGCCGTGATCGCGGGCGGCCATCCCGCCGCGCACGGCGCCCGCCGCGCCCTGGTCGTGTTCACCGCCGCCGGGGTGGCCCTCGGGGCCGGTGCCGGGGCCGGAACCGGCGGCGCGACGGCCCTCGCCCACCCGGCGGGCCCGGCCGGCCACACCGGTCCCATGGGCCTCTCCGACCCCGGCCGTGACCGGGGCGACCCGGACGCCGGCACCCCGCAGGGCGGCGCCGGGCCCCTGCACGGACGCCCGCACGCGGGACCCACGGGCGGCGCCGTGTCCGTGCCCGCCCTGCGCCGGTCCAGCCGCGCCGAGATCATCAACCGCGCCAAGCGGTGGGTCGCCGCGAAGGTCCCGTACTCCATGGAGAAGTACTGGACGGACGGGTACCGCCAGGACTGCTCGGGCTTCGTGTCGATGGCCTGGGACCTCACCGGCAACGAATGGACCGGCTCACTGGCCCGGTTCGGCACCCGGCTGGACCGCTCCGACCTCGAGCCCGGCGACATCCTGCTCTTCCACAACCCCGCCGACCCCAACCGGGGCTCGCACGTGACCATCTTCGGCGGCTGGACCGACTACACCCGCACCTCCTACACGGCCTACGAACAGGCCAAGCCGCACGCCCGCCGGCAGGCCACCCCGATGGCGTACTGGAACAACTCCAGCCGCTATGTCGCCTACCGCTACAAGGGCCTGAGCGGGAGTACGCCCGGCAGCCCCGGCGGCCCGGGCACGTCCGTCGCCTACCCCGGCGCGGCGTCCTTCGGGCCCGGCGCGAACAACGGCCACGTCACCCGGCTCGGGCGGATGCTCGTCGAGCGGGGCGGCCGGCGGTTCTACCGCTCCGGTCCCGGGCCGCGCTGGACGGAGGCGGACCGGAGGGCGACGCAGGCCTTCCAGCGGGCGCAGGGCTGGACCGGGCGCGAGGCGGACGGGCTGCCCGGGCCGCACACCTGGCGGCTGCTGGCCGGCGGCCAGGGTCGGGACATCCCTGCCGCCGGCGGCACCTCCGCCGTGACGCCGCCGTTCCCCGGCGCCGCGCACTTCCGGCCCGGCCGGTCGGGCCCGCACGTCGAGCGGCTGGGGCGCCAGTTGGTGAAGCGCGGCTTCGGCGCCCACTACCGCTCGGGTCCCGGGCCGCGCTGGACCGAGGCCGACCGGCGCAACGTCGAGGCGTTCCAGCGCGCCCAGGGCTGGCGCGGCGCCGCCGCCAACGGCTACCCGGGTCCGGAGACCTGGCGGCGACTGTTCCGATGACCGACCACGAGGAGGCAGGGTTGAGTACGGCGACACCGGAGGGCGGCGGGGCGGTGACCGGTCGGCGGGTTCCGGTCATCCGGAACGAGACCACGGGCCCGATCCCGGTGCACCTGCTGTTCCGGGACGACGACACGGCGGCCCCCGGGGCGGCCGCGACCGGGCCGGTCACGGTGGTGGGGGAGCCCTCGGCGGCCGTGGCGGCGTCCGGCGCTGCGGACGCCGTGGACGGCACGGCCGCCGTGGACGCGGCTCCGGGCGGGGTGACGGGCGGAGGCGCGGAGGGCACGGGTACGGGTCTGGGCACGGGCACGGGTCTGGGCACGGGCCTGGTCGGGGGCGGCGTCGCCGTTTCGCGTGCGGGACAGGCGGGACATGCGGTACGCACGGTGTCCGCGGGGCCGTCGGGCGCCACGCGGGCGGCGCGGGTGCCCGGTCCGGCGCGGCGGCCCGTGGCGGCGGCCGACCCCGGGCTGGTCGAGCGGCCCGGACCGGTGCTGCCCGGGTGGGCCGGGGTGGCGGCCGGGGCGGCCGGGCTGGCGGGGTGTGCGGCGCTGGTGTGGTGGGCCGGTGTGGTGCCCGCGCCGGTGACCGGCATGCTGGGCCTGCCGGAACGCCCGTACCACGGCATCCCGCTCGGGATCTGGGCGGTGCTGGCGCTGGGCGTGCTGGTGGTGCTGTTCGCCTTCGGCGGGCTGGCGCGGGGACGGGTCGGGTACGCGTGGGTCCTCACCCTCTTCGGGGACTACCGGGGCAGTGTGCGGCGCACGGGGCTGATGTGGGTGAGCCCGCTGCTGCTGCGCCGCCGGGTGGACGTGCGGCTGCGGCACTGGCGCAGCGAGCCGCTCCCGGCCGTCGACGCGAACGGCACCGCGCTGCGGGTCGTGGTGCTGGTGGTGTGGCGGATCCGGGACACGGTGCGGGCGGCGCTCGGCGTGGCGGACCACGAGCGGTACCTGCGCGAGCAGGTGGAGTCGGCGATGGCCCGGGTGCTGTCGCAGCTGCCGGCCGACGCCTTCCACCAGGACGCCCCGACCCTGCGGGACGCGGAGGCGGTGGGGGAGGCGCTGACGCGGATGTTGTCGGCGGAGTGCGTCCCGGTGGGCGTCGACGTCTTCTCGGCGCAGCCCACCCGGATCGAGTACGCGCCGGAGATCGCGGCCGCGATGCAGCGGCGCCGGGTCGCCGCGATCGACGCCGAGCACCGGGACACGGTCCTGACGTCGGTGGTGGACGCGGTGGACGACATGGTCCACCGGCTGACCACGCGTGGTCTGGTCGAGCTGGACGACTACGACCGCAAGGCGCTGGTCAAGGACCTCACGGTGGCCTTCTACACGGGCCGGAGTGGTCCGGTCGAAGGTCCGTGATTGGTATGGACATGTTCAAGCGGCGTTAATACATTGGGACTTGGTCTAGACCGGATCCCCGCCTCTGGTGTCACCCGCACCAGCAGCACCACACGCACGCGTGCAGCACGGCCCACCGAACTCCCCCACGTTCTGTCTGGAGCGACAGCATGCGACACAAGATAGGCACGGCCGTGGTTGCCCTCGGCGTGGCAGGGGTCTCCCTCCTGGCCACCGGCAGCGCCAGCAGCCACGGCTACACCGACTCGCCCATCAGCCGTCAGAAACTCTGCGCCAACGGCACCGTGACCAACTGCGGCAACATCCAGTGGGAGCCGCAGTCGGTCGAGGGGCCCAAGGGCTTCCCGTCCGGCGGGCCGGCCGACGGCAGGATCTGCGCCGGCGGCAACGGGCAGTTCGCCCAGCTCGACGACCCGCGCGGCGGGAACTGGCCCGCCACCAGGGTGACCGGAGGCCAGGGCTACACCTTCCGCTGGCAGTTCACCGCCCGGCACCGCACCACCGACTTCAAGTACTACATCACCAAGAACGGCTGGAACCGCAACGCACCACTCACCCGCGCCGCCCTGGACCCCCAGCCGTTCCTGACCGTCCCCTACAACGCCCAGCAGCCGCCGGCCACGCTCTCGCACCAGGGCACCATCCCGGCCGGCAAGACCGGCAAGCACCTGATTCTGGCCGTCTGGACGGTCGCGGACACGACGAACGCCTTCTACGCCTGCTCCGACGTGCAGTTCTGACGGGGTGACGGGCGACAGCCGCCGCCCACGGGTGGGGCCTGCCCTACCCCGCGTACACCCGCTGGGGCCATGGTGGCGCCGAGAGCCCGGCGCCTACCGTGGTCCCCATGGATCCCCGTACGCCCTGGCAGGCCCTGACCAGGGGTGACTACCTGCGCGGCGGCTGGCCCTGGCGGTCGGCCGGCTACCTGGCGAGCGGTGCGCTCGTCGGCGCGACCGTGCTGGCCCTCCTCCTGGTCCTGGCCGCCTTCTCCCTGCTGCTCGTCGGCGTACCGCTGCTGCTGCTGACCGGCGTCGCCCTCGGGGGCGTCGAGCGGCGGCGGTTGCGGCTCGTCGACGCCGACCCGGCCGCCGACCCGCACCGGATACCCGACGCGCCCGGGCTGACCGCCTGGCTGCGGGTCCGGGTGCGGGAGCAGGCCACCTGGCGGGAGCTGGCGTACGCGCTGCTGCACGGCCTCGTCCTGTGGCCGCTGGAGCTGCTCGCCGTCGCCGTGGCGCTCGGCGCGCCGCTCGCCCTGCTGGCCACGCCCCTGCTGCTCGCGCTGGACGGCCACGAGGTGCGGGTGCTGAAGGGCCCGCTCCTCGCCTCCTACCCCGCCGCGTTCGCGGCCGCCGTGTGCGGGCTGCTCCTGCTGCCCGCGCTGCTGTATCCGCTGGGCGCCCTCGCCGGCGCCCGGGCCGCCCTGACCCGGCTCCTCCTCGCGCCGCGTGACACCGAGCTGCGGCTCCGCATAGGCGAGGTCACCCGCTCCCGCGCCCGTCTGGTCGCCGCGTTCGAGGCGGAGCGCCGCCGGATCGAGCGCGACCTGCACGACGGGGCCCAGCAGCGGCTGGTCGCCCTCACCATGACCCTCGGCCTCGCCCGCCTGGACGCCCCGCCCGGTCCGCTCGCCGACCAGCTCGCCCGGGCGCACGACGAGGCCGGCCGGGTCCTCACCGAGCTGCGCGAACTCATCCACGGCATCCACCCGCAGGTCCTCACCGACTTCGGGCTGGGCGCCGCCCTCACCGACGCCGCCGACCGGTCGGCCGTACCCGTGGACACCGGCATCGACCTGCCCCGCCTGCCGCCGCCCGTGGAGAGCGCCGCGTACTTCGCCGCCTGCGAGGCCCTCGCCAACGTCGGCAAGCACAGCGGCGCGGCCCGCGCCCGCCTCACCGCCCGGCACGCCGACGGGCTGCTGCGGATGGAGGTGGAGGACGACGGCAGGGGCGGCGCCGACCCCGCCGCCGCGACCGCCGGACGCGGGGGGACCCCGGGCGGCACCGGCCTGACCGGCTTGGCCGACCGGATCGCCGTCCTCGATGGCAGACTGACGATCATCAGCCCGAACGGCGGGCCGACCGTGCTGCGAGTGGAGATCCCTTGCCAAGCCCTCTGCGGATAGTCCTGGCCGAGGACAGCGTGCTGCTGCGCGAGGGGCTGACCGGCCTCCTCGGCCGGTTCGGCCACGAGGTCGTCGCGGCGGTGGGCGACGCGGCCGCCATGCAGGGCGCGGTCGCCGAGCACGACCCGGACGTCGTCGTCACCGACGTCCGTATGCCGCCCGGCTTCCGTGACGAAGGGCTGCGCGCCGCCGTGGCCCTGCGCGCCGAGCGCCCGGCCCTGCCCGTGCTGGTCCTCAGCCAGTACGTCCAGCGGGCGTACGCCGCCGAGCTGCTGGAGTCGGGCGACGGCACCGGGGTGGGCTATCTGCTCAAGGACCGGATCGGCCAGGTCGAGGAGTTCCTCGACGCCCTGACCCGGGTGGCGGCCGGGGGCACGGTCGTCGACCCCGAGGTGGTGCGCCAGCTGTTGCGCCGCCACCGCGATCCGCTGGCGGCGCTGACCCCGCGGGAGCGCGAGGTGCTGGGCCTGGTGGCGGAGGGCCACTCCAACGGGGCGATCGCCCGGCGGCTGACGGTGACCGAGGCGGCGGTCGGCAAGCACATCGGGAACATCCTCGGAAAGCTGGACCTGCCGCCCGCCGACGACACCCACCGCCGTGTCCTCGCCGTCCTGGCCTTCCTGCGCGCGTGAGCACGAAGAAGCCCCCCGCTTCCGCGAGGGGCTTCTTCCGTCTGTGCGCCGCCAGGGACTCGAACCCCGGACCCGCTGATTAAGAGTCAGCTGCTCTAACCAACTGAGCTAGCGGCGCCTGCTGACAGAGTTAATACTACCTGGTCCGAGGGGTGCCCCTGACCACTGGAGAGTGATCCGGCTCACAGAGCGGGCCCGGAAGGTTTAGAGCGCCAGCGACAGCACCACGGGTGCGGCTCTGCGGTTCAGGGCGTCCGCCGCCGAGCGCAGCCGGTGGGCGTGCTCGATGGGGAGCGACAGGGCGAGGCAGCCGACCGCGGATCCGGCCGTCAGCGGTACGGCCGCGCAGACCGTGCCCACCGCGTACTCCTGGAGGTCGAGCACCGGGACGGTCGGCGGCTGGCTGTCCAGCTTGGAGAACAGCACCTTCTCGCTGGTGATCGTCCGCGAGGTCAGGCGGGCGATCTTGTGGCGGGAGAGGTGGTCGCGGCGGCCGTTCTGGTCGAGCTGGGTCAGCAGGCACTTGCCGACCGCGCTGGCGTGGGCCGCCGACCGGAAGTCCACCCACTCGTTGACCTTGGGCGTGTGCGGGCCGTCCGCCATCTGCGTGATCTTCACTTCGCCGTCGATGTACCGGCTGATGTAGACGGCGGCACCGACCGAGTCGCGCAGCTCGGTGAGGGTGTCCTGGAGCTTGCTCTGCAGGGCCTCGTGCCGGGTGGCGCCCGAGCCCAGCAGCACCAGGGAGTCACCCACGACATAGGCGCCGTCGCTGACCTGCTCGACATAGCCCTCACGGCGCAGCATGAGCAGCAGCGGTGTCAGATGACCGGCCGGAAGCCCCGTCTCGCGTGCGATCTGGACGTCGGTCACCCCGCCGCCGTGCCTGGAGATCGTTTCGAGAACACGCAGGGCGTACTGCACCGAATGGAACGGCGCGGTCGGCTCGGGCTTCAGCGCCACGGTTTCCCCCTACCAGGTTGTGACCGCAAGCTTCCGTACCACGATAGCCGCCAAGAGCCGTTTCGTGGGCTCCTGTTGGCAAGAAACTGTCCCGCCCCGTGCGCCTGGGCAGGGGCGGGACACCGAGACATATGCCAGCGGCAAACTTCCGGTCAGTAGGGAGAGGTCAGAGCACCGCGCCGAGGAAGTCGCGGGTGCGTTCATGCTCCGGTTCGGAGAAGATTTTCTCCGGCGTGCCGGACTCGATGACCTTGCCGGAATCGAACATGAAGACCTCGTCGGAGATGTCCCGGGCGAAGTTCATCTCGTGCGTCACGCACAGCATGGTGATGTCCGTGCTGCGCGCGATGTCGCGCAGCAGGTCCAGCACTCCGGCCACCAGCTCCGGGTCGAGCGCGCTCGTCACCTCGTCCAGCAGCAGCACCCGCGGGCGCATCGCCAGCGCGCGGGCGATCGCCACCCGCTGCTGCTGGCCGCCGGAGAGCTGGGCGGGTCTGGCGTCGCACTTCTCGGCCAGTCCCACCAGGTCCAGCAGTTCACGGGCGCGTTGCTCGGCCTCGTCCTTGTCCAGGCCCAGGACCCGTACCGGCGCCTCGGTGATGTTGCGCAGCACGGACATGTTGGGGAACAGGTTGAACTGCTGGAAGACCATGCCGATCTTCTTGCGCAGCTCGCGCCGCTGCTTCTCGTCGGCCGGGTACAGCCGGCCGCCGTTGACCTGGATGACGCCCGAGTCCGGGCGCTCCAGCGTCATCAGCATCCGCAGGATCGTCGTCTTGCCCGAGCCGGACGGCCCGATGAGCGTGACGTGCTTGCCCTCCTCGACCGCGAAGCACAGGTCGTCCAGGACGGTGTTCTCGCCGAAGCGCTTGGACACGTTCTCGAAACGGATCAGTTCACTTGACAAGGCGGCGCTCCAGGGAACGTACGAAGAGGGAAGCCGGATAGGCGATCAGGACGAAGGCGACACCCACGACCGTGAGCGGCTCGGTGTACTGGAAGGTGGAGGCGCTCTCCAGCCGGGACTGCTGGAGCAGTTCCAGCACGCTGATTCCGGCCAGCAGCGGCGTGTCCTTCAGCATGGCGATGACGTAGTTGCCGAGCGCCGGCGCGATGCGGCGCAGGGCCTGCGGCAGGATCACCGCGAACCAGGTCCGGTGGGCCGGCAGGCTCAGGGCGGTGGCCGCCTCCCACTGGCCGGCCGGTACGGCGTCGATGCCGGCCCGGTAGACCTGCGCCGTGTACGTCGAGTAGTGCAGGCCGATGGCGAGCGTGCCGGTGGTCAGCGCCGAGAACTGCACGCCCCACTCCGGCAGCACGAAGAACAGGAAGAACAGCTGTACCAGCAGCGGCGTGGTGCGGATGAACTCGGTCACCACGTGCACCGGCCACCGCACGAAGCGGCTCGGCGCCCGGAAGGCCGCCGCCCACACCAGCCCCAGCGAGAACGAGATCAGCGAGCCGAGCACCAGCACCTGGAGGGTGACCAGCAGCCCGTCCCAGAAGCGCGGCATGAAGTCCGCGACCGCGGACCAGTCCCAGTTCATCGGACCGCCACCCCCAGGTTCGCCTTGGTCTTCCGTTCGAGGGCCTTCATGGAGCGGGTGATGACGAACGCGATCACGAAGTAGATCACCAGGATGACGGAGTAGATCTGCGCGCTCTCCTGGGTGGCCAGGCGCACCAGATACGCGGCGAAGGACACGTCGCCCACCCCGAGCAGCGACACCAGCGCCGTGCCCTTGAGCAGCTCGACGAGAAGGTTGCAGAAGCTCGGGATCATCTCGGGCACCGCCTGCGGCAGCACCACGAGCCGCATCCGCTGCCACGGCGTGAAGCTGAGCGCCACGCCCGCCTCCGTCTGCGCCTTCGGTACGGAGTTGAGGGCGCCGCGGACGATCTCGGCGCCGTACGCCCCGTACGACAGGCCCAGCGCGAGCACCGCGGCCCACATCGGCACCAGCTGCCAGCCCAGCAGCGGCGGCACTACGAAGAACAGCCAGAACATGAGGATCAGCGCCGACGTGCCGCGGAAGATCTCCGTGTACGCGCCCGCCAGGAAGCGGACGAACAGGGAGCGGTGGGTGCGGGCCATGCCGACGCCGAAGGCGACCACGGCGGCCAGCGCCGCGCTGTAAACCAGGAGCTGGAGGGTGATCCAGATGCCGGGCAGTACCCAGTTCTGCCAGAGTCCGGCGGTCATCGGCACAGCTCCTCGGCGGTGAGGGTGGTCATCTCGGCCTCCGTGAAGCCGAAGGGCCGCAGGACGCGGAACAGCTCGCCGCTCCTCTTCATCTTGTGGATCTCGGTGTTGAAGGCGTCGCGCAGCTCGGTGTCGGTGGGGCGGAACGCGAAGCCGCCGCCGTCGATCTTCTTCTTGCCGTCGACGACCGCGGCGAAGGGGGCGGTGGCCTCGGCCCGGCTGCTCTTCTTCACCACCTCACGCGTGGTCAGGGCGGTGCCGGCGAAGACGTCGACGCGGCCGGACTCGACCGCGTTCAGCCCGGCGACCTGATCCTGGAGAATGACGATGTCCTTCTCGGGGTACCCGGCCGCCACGGCGTAGTCGATCTCCGCGTACCCGGTGCCGGTGGCGAACCTGGCCCCGGTGCGCACGACGTCCTCGTACGAGCGGAGGTTCTTGGGGTTGCCCTTGCGGACGATGAAGGAGTCGAGCATCTGGTACTCGGGGTCGGAGAAGATGACCTGTTCGCAGCGCTCCTTGTTGATGTACATCCCGGCCGAGACGACGTCGAACTGCTGGGAGTTCAGGCCGGGTATCAGGGAGGCGAAGTCGGTGGCGACGGGCTGGACCCTTCCGACGCCGAGGCGCTGGAAGACCACCTTGGCCAGTTCCGGTGCCTCACCGGTGAACTCCCCCTCCTCGTCGACGTATCCGTAGGGCACTTCGCCCGCGATGCCGAGCCGGACGGTGCCCTGGGATCTGAGCCGGTCGAGCGCGTTGCCGGAGGCGACCCGGCTGCAACCGGAGGCCGCGACGGCGCCCGTGGCAGCCGCGGCGGAGCCGAGCAGCAGGGTGCGCCGCCGTAGGGGACCTGTTCTGAATCGACGAACTGTTCGAGCCATGGGCGCGCCGCTACCCGGTTCCCGGCTGGGTATGTCTCCAGGATGGCCGACCGATACCTGACCGTGTCCCTGGACAAGCGCGGGGTGCGGTGCACCGCGAAACTGCTGGCCGACCGGGCCCCGTTGACCTGCGACGCGGTGTGGGAGGCGCTGCCGCTCGGGGGAGATGTCTACCACGCGAAGTACGCCCGTAATGAGATCTACGCCCTCTTCCCCGCGTTCGCCGACCGGGAACCCCCGCTGGAGAACCCCACCGTGACCCCGATACCGGGCGATCTGTGCTATTTCACCTTCCAGGGGACCGAGTTGGGGACGGCGGCGTACGGGTACGGACGCGACGACCTCGCCCGCCGGCCCGTCACCGTCGACCTCGCCCTCTTCTACGAGCGCAACAACCTGCTCCTCAACGGCGACACCGGCTGGGTCCCCGGCATCGTGTGGGGCACGGTGGTCGACGGCCTCGACCGCATGGCCGAGGCCTGCCACGACCTGTGGCGCGCCGGCGCGCTCGGCGAGACGCTCAGCTTCCGCCGCGCCTGACCTGGGGACCCGCCCTACGGCTGCGGGGCGCCCGCCGCCCCGCACGCGTACAGCGCGTGCGCCGCCCGCAGCACCGCCTCGTCCCGGTGCCGGGCGGCGACCAGCTGGAGCCCCACCGGCAGGCCCTCGCCGTCCACCCCCACCGGGACGGACGCGGCAGGCTGCTGCGTCAGGTTGAAGGGGTACGTGAACGGCGTCCACGACGTCCACCGGCGCGACCCGCCCGGCGCCTCCACCCCCGCGTCGAACGCGGTCAGCGGCAGCGTCGGCGTCACCAGCACGTCGTACGTGGAGTGGAACCGGCCCATCCGCCGGCCCAGCGCCGTCCGCGCGTCCACCGCCGCCAGGTACTCCAGCGCGCTGTACCGCGCGCCCCGCTCCGCCACCTCCCGCAGCCCCGGGTCCAGCAACTCCCGCTGCTCCGGCCCCAGACGCTGCACCAGCCGCGCCGCCCCGCTGAACCACAGCGTGTGGAAGGCGTCCACCGGATCCGTGACGTCCGGATCCGCCTCCTCCACGTACGCGCCCATCGCCGCCAGCCGCTCCACCGCCGCCCGCACCAGCGCCGCCACGTCCGGCTGCACCGCCACCTGCCCGCCCAGGGACGGCGAGTACGCGACCCGCATTCCCTTCACGCCCTCCTGATACGCGGCGCCCACCGGCCGCGCCGGGCCCAGGTGCGACCAGTCCCGCCAGTCGTCACCACTGATCACGTCCAGCAGCAGTGCCGCGTCCGCCGCGTCCCGGGTCATCGGACCCGTGTGCGACAGCGTGCCGAACGGACTCGACGGATAGACCGGCACCCGCCCGTACGTCGGCTTCATCCCGAACACCCCGCAGAACGACGCCGGAATGCGGATCGACCCGCCCCCGTCCGTCCCCAGCGACAGCGCCCCGGCCCCCAGCGCCACCGCCGCCGCACTGCCCCCACTGGAACCACCCGCCGTCCGCGACGGGTCGTGCGGATTGCGGGTGACCCCCGACAGCGGCGAATCCGTGACGCCCTTCCAGCCGAACTCCGGCGTCGTCGTCTTCCCCAGGAACACCGCCCCCGCGGCCCGCATCCGCGCCACCGGCGGCGCGTCCTCGTCCCACGGGCCGTCCCGGCGCACCGTCCGCGAGCCGCGCAGCGTCGGGCCGCCCGCCTGGAGCAGCACGTCCTTCACCGTCACCGGAACCCCGTCCAGCGGGCCCCGCGTCTCCCCGCGCCGCCACCGCTCCGCCGACGCCGCCGCGCCCGCCAGCGCCTCCTCGGCGTCGACCCGCACGAACGCGTTCACCAGCGGCTCCACCGCCTCGACCCGGTCCAGCGCCGCGCGCACCGCGTCCACCGGGGAGAAGTCGCCCCGCGCGTAACCGTCGAGGAGCTGGCGAGCGGTCAGGTCCGTGAGGAACGTCGTCGGCTCAGTCATGCACGGGTACGTACCCACGTTTCTTGTCCACCACGTTCGGCAGCGGCCGCCCGGCCTCCCACAGCTCGAACATGTCCACGAACTGCGCCCCCAGCCGGTCCCGCCAGCCCACCGTGTCCCCGCTCATGTGCGGCGAGACGATCAGCCCCGGCACGTCCCACAACGCGCTGTCCGGTGGCAGCGGCTCCTCCGCGAACACGTCCAGCGCCGCCCCCGCGATCCACCGCTTGGCGACCGCCGTCATCAGGTCGTCCTCCACCACCAGCTGCCCGCGCCCCACGTTGACGAACCGCGCCGACGGCTGCATCAGCCCGAAGCGCCGCGCGTCGAACATCCCCCGCGTCGACTCCGTCAGCGGCGCCGCGCACACCACCCAGTCCGCCCGCGTCAGCAGCAGGTCCAGCTCGTCCACCCCGTGGATCCGGGGCCGCGCCGTCCGCCCCACGACCGCCGTCCGCACCCCCAGCGCCCGCAGCGTCGAGGCGACCGCCCGGCCGATCGGGCCCGCCCCCACCACCACCGCCCGGCTGCCCGCCACCGGCAGCACCTCGCGGTGCCGCCAGCGCCGCTCCCGCTGCAGCTCCAGCGTGCCCGGCAGATCCTTCGCCATGGCCAGCACCAGCCCCGCCACGTACTCGGCGATCGGCTCCTCGAACACGCCCCGCGCGTTCGTCACCACCGTGTCCGACGCCACCAGCTCCGGACACAGCAGCCGGTCCACGCCCGCGCTCGGCGTGTGCACCCAGCCCGGCCTGCGCCCCTCGCCCGGCCACGCCGCGCGCACCGCGTCGGACGTGAAGTCCCACACCAGCAGCACGTCGGCGGACGGCAGCTCGGCGGCGAGGGCGCTCTCGTCGGCGTACCGGACCCGGACCCGTCCGGTCAGCCGGCCGAGACGGGGCGGAGGATCCGCCCGGAGGACGAGAAGTGTGGGCAGCGACATCGATTGACCACGGTCGCACCCCGCCCTACCTTCGTCAACACGACGCTGGGGGGCTCGCGATGGACGTCTCCTTCCTCGGCGGACCGGCGCCCCAGCACGGCGTCGGCGTCGTCGCCCCGTTCGACTTCGCACTCGACCGTGAGCTGTGGCGCTGGGTGCCCGGTGACGTGTCGCTGCGCCTGACCCGCACGCCGTACGTCCCCGTCGAGGTCTCGCTCGACCTCGCCCGGCTGGTCAGCGAGCACGAGACGCTCACCGACGCCGTACGGGCCCTGTCGGCAGCCGAGCCGGAGGTCGTCGCCTACGCCTGCGCCTCCGGCAGCTTCGTCGGCGGCCTCGCGGGGGAGCGGGCCATGAGCGCCGCGATGACCCGGGCGGGTGACGTCGCCTCGGTGACCACCTCCGGGGCGCTCCTGGAGGCCCTGGCCGAGCTGGGCGCACGCCGGGTCGCGCTCGTCACCCCCTACACCGAGTCCGTCACCCGCGCCCTGGAGGACTATCTCCGGGAAGCCGGGGCAGCCGTCACGGGGCGGGCCTTCCTCGGGCTGACCAGACACATCTGGAAGGTGCCCTACCGCGCGGTGGCCGACATGGCGCGGCGGGCGGTGACCGGCGCGGCCGACGCGCTGTTCATCTCCTGCACGAACCTGCCCACGTACGACGTGATCCCGCAGCTGGAGGCGGAGCTGAGGATGCCGGTGCTGTCCGCGAACCAGGTCACCGTGTGGGCGGCGCTGCGCCGGATCGGCGCGCGTGCCGTGGGCCCGTACCAGGCGCTGCTGATGGACCGGCCCGCCCCGGGCCCGGCGGCGGTGTCACCTGACGTGGCGGTGGAACCCGAAGGACAGGAGGGCGTGACATGACGACGGTGGGCCTGCTCTACCCCGGGCACTCCGGCGAGGACGACTACCCCCGCATCGAGGCGCTGCTCACCGGCGTCAACGTGCCGCTCGTCCACACCGACATCGGCGAGGACGCCCACCGGCTCGACGCGCTGCTCGAGATGGGCGCGCCCGACCGGCTCTCGGCCGGCGTGGAGGAGCTGCGCCTGTCCGGCGCGGAGTCGGTGGTGTGGGCGTGCACCAGCGGATCGTTCGTGTACGGCTGGGAGGGCGCCCACGAGCAGATCCGCGCCCTCGCCCTGGCGGCCGGGCTCCCCGCCTCCAGCACGTCGTTCGGCTTCGTCCACGCGGTACGCGAGGTGGGCGCCGGGCGGGTCGCGGTGGCGGCCACGTACCCCGAGGACGTCACGGAACTGTTCGCCCGCTTCCTGAAGGACGCCGGTGTCGAGGTGGTCGCCTCCCGGGCGGCCGGCGTGATCACCGCGGCCGAGGTCGCGACCTGGGCGCCGGAGCGGGTGGTGGAGTTCGTCCGGGCGGCCGACCACCCCGCCGCGGAGGCGGTCCTCGTGCCGGACACGGCCCTGCACACGGTGGGGTGCCTGCCGGAGCTGGAGGCGGCGGTCGGCAAGCCGGTGCTCACCGCGAACCAGGTGACCGTCTGGGAGGGCCTGCGGCTCGCGGAGCGGCGGGGGGCGTGGTCGGCGGAGCTGGGCGCGCTGTTCGCCCGGAAGGAATAAGCGGAGAGGTCCTCCTGTTAGCCGGGTGTACGTATTACCTGCGCAGGAGGATCCACCGGTGAGTGACGACGCGATACGAGGCACGGACGCGGTTCGCGGGGTGACGTACGGGACCGCGCCCGTGCCCCTGTCCGTACTGGACCTGGTGACCGTGGGCAGCGGCCGGACCGCCGGCCAGGCCCTGTCGACCAGCGTCACCCTCGCCCAGCTCGCCGAGCGGCGCGGCTACCACCGCCACTGGGTGGCCGAACACCACTCCATGCCCGGCGTCGCCTCCTCCTCCCCGGCCGTCATCCTCGCCCACCTCGCCGCCCACACCTCCCGCATCCGGCTCGGCTCGGGCGGCGTCATGCTCCCCAACCACGCGCCCCTCGTCATCGCCGAACAGTTCGGCACCCTCGAAGCCATGGCACCGGGCCGGATCGACCTGGGCCTCGGCCGGGCGCCCGGCACCGACGGCGCCACCGCCGCCGCGCTGCGCCGCACCGAGCGGCTCAGCGAGGGCGCCGACGAGTTCCCCGAGCAGCTCGCCGAACTCGTCCGGTTCCTCGACGACGACTTCCCGGACGGGCACCCGTACGCCCGGATCCACGCCGTACCCGGCCCCGTGCAGGGCCCGGCCGGGCGCCCGCCGGTGTGGCTGCTGGGATCGTCCGGGTTCAGCGCGCGGCTGGCGGGCATGCTGGGGCTCCCGTTCGCCTTCGCCCACCACTTCTCGGCGCGCAACACCGTCCCGGCGTTGGAGCTGTACCGCGACTCCTTCCGGCCCTCCGCGACGCTGGACGCGCCCTACGCGGTGATCGGGGTCGCCGCCCTCGCCGCGGACGACGAGCGCGAGGCGCGGCGGCAGGTCCTGACCGGCGCGCTGTCGATGCTCCGGCTGCGCACCGGCCGGCCCGGCCTGATCCCGACGCCGGAGGAGGCGGAGGCGTACGCGTTCAGCGCCGCCGAGCGCGACTTCACCGACGGCTGGCTCGCCACCATCGTGCACGGCACGCCCGACGCGGTCCGGGACGGCCTGGACGCCCTCCAGAAGCGCACGGGCGCGGACGAGCTCATGATCACCGCCAACGTCCACGGCGCGGAAGCCCGCCTGCGCTCCTACGAACTCATAGCCGACGCCTACGCCCTCCCGGACGGCCTCTGAGCCCTTCGCGCCCCCGTCCACCCGTTGTGGGCAATCGTCCCCGCCGGTCTCGTTGTAGGCAGTCGTCCCGCTGGGGCGATGGGGGTCCCCCCTGCTCGAGCGAAGCCGAGAGCTTGGGGGAGGGTGGGCACAACGGACCGGGGCGGTGCCTCGTGCCGGTGACCCCCGGTGGGGGTGGGGCGGGGCCCCTCCGGGCTCGCCTCCTCGGGGCCGGCGGCCTCGGGTCAGGAGTAAGGGAGCCCCGGTAACGCCGCCAGCCCCTGCGGGGGCGACCCTGCACGGCCCCGCCCGGTTGTACGCCGACTGCAGGCGGGCGGTGGGTGAGGGCACGGCCCCACCCCGGGTACGTCGCCGGGCTCGGGCCGTGGGTGCTAGCCGCCCACCAGGACGTTGAAGAACTCGTCGACCGCCGCCTGGTCCGCCGGAAAGTGCCGGATCTCCGCGATGCGTCCCCGGTCGATACGGAAGACCAGCACCCAGTCCATGGCGATGTCCGTGCCGTCCCCCCGGTGGCTCTCACAGTGGTGGACCTCCACCACATGGGTCTCGTCGGCCCCCGTGTACCGGACGTCCGCCGTCAGGTCGCCCGTCGCCAGGCCCTCGAGGTACGTCGTGATCCCGTCCGCCCCGCGGTGGCTGCCCGCCAGCGGGTGGTCGCCCGGCACGTGCCACACCGCGTCCGGCCACAGCACCGCGTCGAGGTCGCCGGTGGCGTACCCGGCCCAGAAGCGCCTGATCAACTCGATGTTGGGACTGCTCATCTGGACTCTCCCCGGCCGGTGGCTCGTTGTGCGATCAGGTTCCCGCCGTCCGGCTGCCCCGGTCCAATAGCCGCATCCATAACCTTGTGGCATGGACATCGACACCCGGCTGTTGCGGTACTTCGCCGCCGTCGCCGAAGAGGGCCATCTCACGCGCGCGGCCGAGCGGTTGTTCATCTCGCAGCCCGCACTGACCAAGCAGGTGAAGCAACTGGAGGCGCAGCTGGGCGTCGAGCTGTTCGTACGTTCCCGAAACGGCATGACCCTCACCGCGGCGGGTGCCGCGCTGGCCGCGGCCGTGCCCGCCGTACTCGACGCCTGGGGCACCGCGCTGAGCGCCACGAAGGTGGCGGCCGCACGGGCCGCCCGGGTGCTGCGGGTGGGGTTCGTGGCCTCGGCGGCCAACGAGCTGACCCAGCACATCATCGCCGAGTTCGCCCGCCGCCGCCCCGGCTGGCGGGTGCGCATGCTCCAGACCGGCTGGGACGACCCGACGGCCGGACTCGCGGGCGGCGCGGCGGACGTGGCGCTGCTGCGGCTGCCGTTCCCGGGCCAGGAGCGGGTGGGCGTGGAGGTGCTGCTCACCGAGGACCGCTGCCTCGCGCTGCCGGCCGCGCACCGGCTGGCGGACCGCGAGGTGATCGACTTCCACGAGGTCCTCGACGAACCGTTCGTCGCCACCCCGGACGCCTCCGGCTGGTGGCGGGACTACTGGCTGGCCGTCGACGCGCGCGAGGGGCACCCGGTGACGGTCGGCGCGGTGGCCGGGAACCCGGACGAGTGGCTCAACGCCATAGCGAACGGCTACGGCATCAGCCTCACCCCGGAGGCCACCGCCCGCTTCTACCAGCGGCCCGACGTGGTCTACCGGCCGGTGCGCGGGGTGAGCCACAGCCAGGTGGGCGTCGCCTGGGTGCGTGAGGGGGAAGTGCCGCAGGTGGTACGGGACTTCGTCCGCAGTGCAGTGACCGTGAGCCGGCGGGTCAGTCCGGGCTGATCCCGATCAGTTCGGCGATCCGTTCCGCGGCGACCGCGCGGGAGTAGAGCCAGCCCTGGCCCGTGTCGCAGCCGATGCGGCGCAGCCGGGCCGCCTGGCCGGACGTCTCCACGCACTCGGCGGTGACGGTCAGCCCCAGCCGGTGCGCCAGCTGCACCAGGGCCTCGACGATCACCTCGTCGGCCGGGTTCGGGTGCTCCTCGTCCTGGAAGCCCCGGACGAAGGACCCGTCCAGTTTCAGGACCGACACGGGGAGGCGGCTGAGGTAGGCGAGGTTGGAGTAGCCGGTGCCGAAGTCGTCGATGGCGATCCGTACGCCCATGTCGCTGAGCGCCTGGAGGGCCTGGAGCGGGCGTCCGGCCGAGCCCATCACCGCCGACTCGGTCAGCTCCAGCTGGAGCAGGTGCGGGGCGAGCCCGGTCTCGGCGAGGATCTCGGCCACGTCCGCGACCAGGTCGGAGTCCCACACCTGGCGTACGGCGACGTTCACGCTCACGAACAGCGGGCGCTCGCCGGGGTGGTCGAGCTCCCACCGCCGGGCCTGGAGGCACGCGGTGCGCAGCACCCAGCGGCCGAGCTGGACGATCGACCCGTCCTCTTCAGCAATTCCGATGAACCGATTCGGCGCCAGGCAGCCGAACTGCGGGTGGTTCCAGCGGACCAGCGCCTCCACGCCCCGCACGGTGCCGTCCGACATCCCCACCAGTGGCTGGTACTCCAGGGCGAACTCGCCCCGCTCGATCGCCGGGCGGAGGGTGGAGGAGAGCGCCTGCCGGGTCATCCGGTGGGCGTTGCGCTCGGGGTCGAAGAGCGTCCAGCGCGCCTTGCCGTCGGCCTTGGCCCAGTACAGCGTGGTGTCGGCGGCCTGCATCAGCCCGTTGACGGTGGTGCCGGCGGCGGTCCGTTCGACGACCCCGATGGAGGCCGAGACCGACAGCCGCTGTCCGGCGAGGTCGAACGGCCGCTGAACGGAAGCCAGTACGGAGCGGGCGAGGTCGGCGAGCTGTTCGGTGCCGGTGGAGTCCTCGACGAGGATCGCGAACTCGTCGCCGCCGAGCCGGGCCACGAGGTGCCCGCCGCCGCGGGTGTGGCCGTCGCCGTCGGCGCACTCGGTGAGCCGGGCGGCCACCGCGGCCAGCAGCCGGTCGCCGACGCGGTGCCCGAGGGTGTCGTTGACCGCCTTGAAGCCGTCGAGGTCCAGGTAGCACAGGCCGATGCGGCCGGTGCCGCCGTCGTCGTACGAGGAGTTCTCCAGCGCGGAGGTCAGGCGCTCGAAGAACAGGGTGCGGTTGGGCAGCCGGGTCACCGGGTCGTGCATCTGGAGGTGCCGCAGCCGGGCCTGGAGCTGGCGACGGTCGCTGATGTCCGCGATCGACAGCAGTACGCCCCGGCCGGCCGTGACCGGCGCGACGGTCACCTCGGCCCACAGGGAGCGCCCGTCGGGATGTTTCAGGCGGCGCGTGCACCGGAATCTGGAGCGGCGGCCGCGCAGCACCTCGTGGTACGCGTGCCAGGTGCGGCTGTCGGACGCGAGGTCCACGAGGTCGGCGGCGGCCTGCTCGCGCAGGGACGCGGTGTCCGTGCCGAGGAGGGTGGCCAGGGCCTCGTTCGCGGTCACCACGTGCCCCTCGGGGTCCACGACCGCCATGGCGATGTGGGCGGCGTTGAAGGCGGCACGGTAGTCGTCCGCGGCGGGCCCGTCGGGCGTCTTCGCCGGGACGCGAGCGACGGCGGCCCAGGGGCGCGGTTCCTCGACAGTTTCATCACTCTCTGTGACCGGCCGCGGGGCGGTTCCGGTCGGTGAGACTGCCGCAGCTCCCGGTCCTTCGGAGGTTCCGTTCACGGCTCGCTCCCGCAAGGCAGTTGTGACGCACAGATGTGGTCGGGATGGGTCGGCCTGGAAAGTGTGCCGATCATAGAGGCTCTCGCGGCGGCCGTTCCAGCGCCGCCACCGCGTGAGACGGGTGGGGTTGTTGTGAGGAACTCGCCCCGCTCATGCGGCCGATCGTTTCTGCACGGGTGTGGCGCGGCGCCGTTCTGCCGTGACCGGTTGTGACTGTCGGTGAACTTCCCGGACCGGTGCGGCGCGTCGGCCGCTCACCCGAGTGGGGCAGCGGAACAGGGCGTAACGCCACAAATCAGCACAGGGTGGTGGGACGTCCCGTATGCCGCACCGGAGGTCGACGTGGAGGGTCAGCAGACACCCGACGGAGTGGAACGCCGGCGCCTGCGCACCACCGCCGCGGGCCTCTTCGCCCTCGTCGCGCTCGCCGCCACCGGACTCGTCGCCGGTCCCGCGAGCGCCGCGCCCGCGGCGGGCCCATGCGCCCTCCCGCGCACCGACGCGCATCACTCACTCGGCCTCGACACCTGGAACGGCGCCTACCCCAAGCCCACCCGGCGGCTCGACGCCCTGATGGTGTTCCTGTCGTTCCCGGACTCCCGGCCGCTGACCGCCCCCGATGCCCTCGCCGCCGACTACTTCCCCGCCACCAGCCACTTCTTCCAGCGGGCCTCCTACGGCAAGTTCAGCCTGCGGCCCCACCCGCGCCGCGACTGGATCCGGATGCCGCACCCCTCCACCGCGTACGCCATACGGCGCGACTGGGAGCCGGAGCGGCGCGCCGCCTACCTCAAGGACGCGCTCGCCGCCGCGGACCCGGTGGTCGACTTCTCGCGGTACGACATCGTCTACCTGGTGGCCGACCCGGACGCGCCCGGTGTCGACTCCGACGCCACCAAGGTCGTCAACTTCAACACCCCGCTCCACGCCGACGGCACCCCGATCAAGCGCGTGGTCACCGTCTTCGAACGGCACCCGCCGGACCGCAACGTCCTCGCCCACGAGACCGGCCACGTGTTCGACCTGCCGGACCTCTACCACCGGCCGATGGACGGCAAGGGCGACTGGGACACCCATGTGGGTGACTGGGACGTGATGGGCAGCCAGTTCGCCCTGGCCCCGGAACTCTTCGGCTGGCACAAGTGGAAGCTGGGCTGGCTCGACCGGCGCCAGGTCCACTGCGTGGGTGAACCGGGCAGCAGCCGGTTCACGCTGGAACCCCTCGCCGCCGCGCCCGAGCGGGGTGCCTCGGTCGGCACCCGCCTGGCCGTCGTCCGGACCGGCAGCAACACCGCCCTGGCGATCGAGGCGCGCGGGGCGACCGGCAACGACCGGGGCACCTGCACCGAGGGCGTGCTGATCTACCGGGTGCGCACGGACGCCGTGTCCGGCGCCGGCCCCGTGGAGGTCATCGACACCCACCCGTCCACCGACGCCTGCTTCGACCGGTCCGTCTACCCGCCGCTGGCCGACGCCCCCCTGCGCGTGGGGGAGACCTTCACGGTGCCGGGGGAGGACGCCCGCGTCGAGGTCGCCGACCGGACGCCGACGGGCACCTGGACCGTACGGGTCTCGGTGCCGTGACGGCTCCCCGGTCCGGGCCCTGCGGCAACGAAAAAGCCCCTCGCTCTCGCGAGGGGCTTTTCCCGTCTGTGCGCCGCCAGGGACTCGAACCCCGGACCCGCTGATTAAGAGTCAGCTGCTCTAACCAACTGAGCTAGCGGCGCCTGCTGACGTCGTAGACCTTAGCACCCTGATCGGCGGGAGGAAAAATCGAAACCCGCACCCCCGCGGCCGCCCCCGCCCGTGCCGCCCGCACACACGCCCACAGGACGACCTCCGGCCCCGGCAGCCACGGATGCCGGGTGTCCGGCGCCACCAGCCAGCGCGGTACGCCCGTGCCCTCCGTGCCCCCGGGAACCAGCGGCGGGACGGTCACCGCGTCCCCGGTGCCGTGGCAGAGCAGCGGCGGCACAGCGCCGCCCCACTCCTCCCAGCGGAGCAGCGACGGCAGCCGGTGGGCCGTGCCCGGCGCGGTGAACAGCAGCATCCGCCCCCGGTGGACGGCGACCGGGCCCGAACCGGGGCCCTCGCCCCACAGCCGGTCGAGCATGCGGCGCCCGAAGACCGACTCCACGCTCACCACGTCGAAGGCCGCGCCGCACGGCAGCACCGCCGGCGCGGTCGGGCGCGCCTCCCACAGGGCGAGGGTGGAACGCGGGTAGGCCGCCGCCGACGTCAGCCAGTCGGCTCCGGCCGCCGTGACCTCGGTGGCGTGATCGAGGGGCGATTCGTTTCGCAGCCATGCGCTCATGGCAACCAGATGTACCGGCGGTGACGGGGCGGTTTCGGGGAGTTGAGAAAAACCGGGACAGGGTGGGGCGGCAAGGAGTATCTTGCGCCCGCCCCCGTCATATGCCACCCGGCTGGCCGGGAACTACCGGGTACGTGGGTTGGCTAGTCCTCGCCAGGGCGGCCGCCGCCGCGGAGCAGGTCACGACCGAACTCGATCATCTTCTTGGCGTAGTCCTCGGTCCACTCGGCGCGCTCGGCCACGTCCGCCGCCGTCAGCCGGTCGAACCGCCGCGGATCGGCGAGCTGCGCGGCCGCCACCGCCTGGAACTCCACCGCCCGGTCGGTCGCCGCGCGGAACGCCAGCGCCAGCTCGGTGGACCGGGCGAGCAGCTCCCGGGGGTCCTCCATCGACTCCAGGTCGAAGAAGTGCTCGGGGTCGGAGGCGGCCTCCGCAGGCTCGAAGAGCAGGGGCGCCGGCCTGAGCCGCCGCTGCTCGCTCCGCTCGGTCTCCGCCATGAACGTCTCCTCTTCGCACGACGCGCTTCCCCCACCCGCGGGGACGCCCCCGTCGTGATGGACCACCTTCCATTCTCCCGCCCGGCGCAAGTACGCCCTACGGCGACCACCTCACCCGGTGTTCCGACAGGTGCGACAGGACCGCGTGGTTGGCTTCCCAGCCGTCCGGGAACTTCACCGTGACGCCGAGCTGGACCGGTTCCGTGGAGGGGTGTTCGTCCAGGAGGTCGGCGACGCCCGCGCGGCAGACGACGACGCAGGCGTGGCGGTGGCGGGAGGCCAGGACGCAGAGGCGGCCCGTCTCCAGGTGGAAGGCCGTCGCGTCGGGGCGGCCCGACAGGGGGTGGAGGACGACCGTCACGTCGTACTCCCGCCCCTGGAGGCGGTTCGCCGTGTCGACCGTGACGCCCGCGACGCCCAGCTCCGCGAGCGCGGCCCGCACCGCCGCCGCCTGGTCGCGGTGGGCGGTGCCGACCGCGATCCGGTCCGGGGTGAGCGGCACCGGGTCCGCCGACCGCTCCGAGACGGCCGCCCCGCCGCGGTCCAGCAGCCGCCGCACGACCAGCGCCACCGCCCGTACCGCCTCCGGGTCCGTGCGCGGTGTGTGCCGGGCCGGCAGCTCCAGCAGGCCCCAGCCCGACGCGGCCGCCTCGTCCAGCACCCGGTCCGGGCCCGAACCGTCCGACGGCACCCCGAAGGACAGCCGCCGGTCACCCGGGCCGGTCCCGCTGCGGAACGGCGTGTACGGGTAGAAGGCGTCCGAGACGAGGGGCGCCGCCGACGCCGGGAGCCGCCACGAGACCGGCAGCCGGTGCTGCGGCAGGTCCGGGTTGTGCGCCAGCAGCGTCGACACCGCGCTCGCCGACGGGTCGTACGACAACCCGGCCCACTGGTCCGCGCCGACCACCGAGAACGGGTCCAGCTGCCCCGGGTCACCCACGAACAGCGCCCGCTCGAACAGCCCCGCCACCGCCAGCAGCGCGTCCGACCGCATCTGGTACGCCTCGTCGACGATGGCGTGCCCCCACGGCTCGACGCCCTTC
The DNA here is from genome assembly GCF_009739905.1 of Streptomyces ficellus. Taxonomy (NCBI): domain Bacteria; kingdom Bacillati; phylum Actinomycetota; class Actinomycetes; order Kitasatosporales; family Streptomycetaceae; genus Streptomyces; species Streptomyces ficellus. Next base: position 4,734,009 of record NZ_CP034279.1, read on the forward strand.
ACATGCGCCCACTTCGCGGCCGTGGAGATCACCACGTCCAGCCCCGCGAGGTCCGCCGCCCTGGCCGACTTCCGTACGCCCGCGAGGTCGTCGAGCGCCTTGTCGTACGGGTCGGCGTCGTTGCTGTGCAGCCGGCCCACCGGCAGGTCGGGCTCCTTCTCGGCGAGGCGCAGGACCAGGTCGTCGACCTGGGCGTTGGTCTGCGCGACGACCATCAGGGGCCGGCCGGCCGCCGCGAGCTCCAGCGCGGCGCGCACCACCAGCGTGGACTTGCCCGCGCCGGGCGGCGAGTCCACCACGACGCCCCGCGCGTCGCCGTGCAGCGTGTCGTCGAGGATGCGGCGGGTCGCCCCGGCGGCCTCGGCGGACGGGTCGAAGGCGGTGGACGTCACAGCAGGTCCTCCGGGGTCACGGGGTCGGGGCTCTCGGCGGCGTCGGCGCGCGGCGGGCCACCGTGCGTCCACGGCGTCTCCTCCGGGTCCGGCAGCTTGGGGCCCACCCGCTGGTCGTGCTCGAACAGCGTCCACACCAGCCGGTCGCCCTTCTCCGGCACCGACCCCGCGGCCGGCTCCTTGCCGCGGCCCATCCGGTCCAGCAGACGCAGTACGGCCGACCCGTCCTCCTCGTACCGCACGAACTGTGCCGTCTGCGGCTTGCCGTCCAGCGACCGGTACACCTTCACGGACTCGCCCAGATGCGGCCGGTCGTCCGTGCGCACCGTCAGCAGGGGCCGGGGCGACGGCCGCTTCGACTCCGACCAGGCCATCGTCACGTCGACCACCTCGGCCACGAACGCCTCACCCGTCAGCCGCCGTCCCGCCATCACCAGGGGGTCGTCCAGCGCCTCCTGCGCCTCCGCCTGCGTCTGGGCGCTCTCCCGCGCGGCCAGCTTGTTCGCCGCCGTCACGGCGTCGTCCCGGCGGGGCTGCGGCGGCTCGCCCGCCCGGACCCGGTCGCGGTGACCGGTGAACGACCAGCGGTCCCGGGTCCACCGGTCCGCCACCCGCGCGCCCGCCGGAAGCCCGCGCACCAGGTCGAGCGCCCGCCACACGGCCTGCCAGGTGGGCCGCAGCTGGGTGAGGACCAGCCGCCGCACCTCCCGCTCCGCCCGGTGCAGCTCGCCCAGCCGCTCGTCGGCGGCCTCCCCGTCCTCGGCCGACGCCAGGGCCTGCCGCGCCCGGTCGTACCGCTCGATCGCGGGCGCCAGCAGCCGGTTGTCGAACGCCGGGTCGGTCGCCGGCCCGGCGGGCGGGCACAGCAGCTGACCGTCCCGGTCCCGGGCCAGCTCGGCCCGCAGCGCCGCCTCCGCCCCCGACCCGCCCTCCGGCGCGTCGATCCAGGCGAGCAGCGCCCCCAGGTGCTGGTCCTCCAGCGACGACTGGCCCGTCGCCCAGTGCCGGTTCAGCAGGTCCGTCGCCGCCAGCAGCAGCGACGACCCGGGCACCCGGGCCCGCTCCCCGTAGTGCGTCAGCCACCGCCCCAGCAGCGGGACGCGCGGCGGCGCCGGGAACGGCGTCTCCGGGTCCTGTTCGGCGGTGCGCCGGAACCGCGTGGAGCGGCCCAGCAGCCGGACGTACTCGACGCCCGCGCGGCTCGGCACGACCAGCTGCGGCGCGTCCGCGCACAGCTCCACCTCGACCTTGACCTTCTTCCCGGTCTCCGGATCGGTCTCGCTGCGCTCGGCGGCCTCGACGTCGTCGGCGTACCCCTCGAGGTGCGGCAGGACCGCCTCCGCCAGGTCGGCCAGGAACGCGAACCGCATGTCCCGGTCGCGCGGCTGCGGCACCACCAGCAGCCGCGGCTCCTCCGGGTCCGTCCCGACCAGCGCCCCCAGCGGCGCGCCCGCCTCACCGGCGGTCGTCAGCGGTACGAGGACGAGCGGCCGGTCCGACACGTGCCGGTGCCGCACCGTGGCCAGCGGCTGGGCGCGCCCCGACTCCACGGCCTCCAGCCGGGCGAGCGTGGAGATCAGCGACATGCGCCCACCGCCTCCAGCGACTCCGCCCGCAGCTCCGCCGCCCGCCGCAGCGCGGCCACCGCCGGATCGTCCGGGTCCCCCGACTCGCCCCGCGCCGCCGCGAGCACCGCGCCGACCGTCGTCAGCCCGCCCAGCTCGCCGCGCACCGAACGGCCCAGCGCCTCCACCGCGCCCGCCTCCCGGGCCCGGCCGCGGCAGTGGAACGCCAGCTCGCACGCGGACAGGCACTCCGGCGCGTACGCGTGCGGAACCGCCTCCACCGAGGCGGCGAGCCGCTCCGGGGAACACGCCTCCACGTCGAAGGACACCCCCTCGGGCAACCCCGCCGCGATGTCCTCGATCCGGGTGAGCCGGGCCAGCTGGCGCCGGGTCACGGACAACTGCTTGCGGACGTCGACGACCGAACCGGTGGGCTGGTTGGAGAAGTCCTTCGGGCACACCAGCAACACCGAATGCCCCACCGACGCGCCCCCGGTCACCGCCGCCACCCGCTCCAGCGCCAGCACGTACACCGCCGCCTGCCGGGCCGCCGCGCCGACCTTCGCCGCGTCCGCCGACCCGTCGATCATCGGGAACGACTTGATCTCGACGACCGTCCACCGCCCGTCCGGCGCCACCACCACCGCGTCCGGCTCCAGGTAGGCGGGCGAACCGGCCACGTCCAGGGCCAGCATCGGGTGGTCGAGCAGCGACCACGCCCCGGCGGCGGTCGCCTCGCGCAGCTCCAGCGCCGTGCGCGCCGCGCGGCCCTGCGGCCCGGCCGCCGCCAGGTCCGGCACCCGCACCCCGTCCGGCTTGGCCACGCCCAGCAGCCGCATCAGCTCCAGCCCGCCGTCGGCCTTCACCTTCGCCTCGAACGCGTTGCCCCGCATGAACGCGAACTGCGACTGGCCGAACCCCGAGGGCGAGCCGAGCGCGGACGCCAGCGCCGCCTTGTCGACCCCGGCGCCGTCCAGCAGCGCCCGGCGCCGGCAGCCCGGATTGGCGGCCAGCGCCGCCAGCGCACGGGCATCCAGCGGATGCGGCGCGGCGGCCGGGCCGCGCAGCTCGGCGAGCTGCTGTCGCAGTGTCGTCTGCGGACGCGGGACGGGTCCGCTGCCCAGGGAATCGCTCACCCGCGGAAGTCTCGCATCCGCCACTGACAACCGGGGCCGGGACCGCCCGCTTGGTCGCCCCGCGCGCCCTTGGGCGATGATGGGAGGACACCCAAGGCGAGACCTCAGGAGAGCCCCTCATGGCACCGCGGATCCTGCTCGCCCGGCACGGCCAGACCGAATGGTCGCTGCTGGGCAGGCACACCGGCCGGACGGACATACCGCTGCTCGAGGAGGGCCGCCGGGGCGCGAAGCTGCTCGGCGAGCGGCTCCACCGCGGGCCCTGGGACGGTCTGGACGGCGTCGAGATCCGCACGAGCCCGCTCTCCCGCGCGCGTAAGACCTGCGAACTCGCCGGCTTCGGCGACCGCGCGGAGCGCTGGGACGCGCTGATGGAGTGGGACTACGGCGCGTACGAGGGCATGACGCCGCCCGAGATCAAGGCGAGCCGGCCGGACTGGTTCATCTGGCGCGACGGCGTGCCCGACGGCGAGACCCTGGCCCAGCTCTCGGACCGCGCGGACCAGGTCGTCGCCTGGGCGCGCTCCGCCGACCGGGACGTCCTGGTCTTCGCGCACGGCCACATCCTGCGCTCCATCGCCGCCCGCTGGCTGGGCGAGCCCGTCTCGTTCGCGGCCCGCATCCGCCTCGACCCCACGAGCCTCTCCGCCCTCGGCTGGGCCTACGGCGCCCCCGCGCTGGAGCGCTGGAACGACACGGGGCACCTGGAGGGGTAGCCCGGCCCGGCGCCCATGAGGTTCTCAGGCCGGCGCCAGGGCGGCGCTCCGCTCCAGGAAGGCCGACACCGTCGCGCCGTCGGCGTACGGGACGAGCAGGCGGGCCGTGTCGGTGAGCATCGCGCGGACGCGGCTGGAGTGGACGTCCTCCAGCAGGTCCAGCACCTGCTCCCCGGTGGCCGCCGCCTCCTCCGGGGAGCCGCCGCGGGCCAGGTCGGCCGCCAGCTGGGCGCGGTACAGCGCCAGGTTGCGGGTGAAGTGCGGGTCCTGGAGGGCGACCGCGCGGCGGGCGTGGCGGGTGGCGCGCGGCCAGTCGCCCAGGGCGGACCAGCACTGGGCCTCCAGCGCCTCCAGCTCGGGCTCGCCGAAGAACGACATCCACTCCGGGTCGGCGTCGCTCCTTCCGCGCCCGAACAGCGTGTGCGCCCGCCCCAGGGCCTCCTCGCACGCCACCCGGTCGCCGAGGCCCGCCCGGCCGCCCGCCTCCCGCAGCGCCAGCAGCGCCAGCAGCCGGGGCGAGCGCAGGTGCCGTCCCGCGCTCTGCCCGGCCTGCGCCGCCCGTACCGCCTCGCGGTACCGGCCCGCGTCCCTGGCCAGGAACGACGTGTTGGAGAACGCGTGCGCCTCCAGGGCGGCGTCGCCCGCCACGCGCGCGGTGGCCAGGGCTTCCGCGTAGAGCGAGCGGGCGTCGTCCGGGCTGCCCGAGTCGTGCGCCAGCCAGCCCACCGAGAGCGCCAGTTCGCCGGCGCCCGCGTGCATCCGGTCGGCCGTGGACCGGCGGGCCGCCGTCCCGGCGTCGAGCAGCGCGTACGCACCGCGCAGCGGTTCGGCGGCCATCCGGTACAGCCGGTCCGCGCCGTGCCGGTCGTCGAGCAGCCGGATGCGGCGTACCGCCTCCTCCACGGCGGCCACCTCGGTCTCGCCGAACCTGCCGCCGGCGCGGGGCGCGGGGACGACGCCGCCGAGACCGAGCGAGGCGGCCGCCAGGGTGGCGGTGCCGCTCGTCATGAATGCGCGACGCAGCACGTCGCTCTCCTCATCGTTCCGGGTGGTGATCAGTGGCGCCGGCGCGCCGGCCGCCGCGGCACGCGCCGCCCGGCCGCGCACCTGCTCCCGGGCGGCGAACCCCAGATCCGTCAGGGACAGCCCGGGGAACATGTGCAGGAACACCCGCTCGTACGCGTAGTTGGGGCAGCGGATCTCGCCCGACTCCACGCGCCCGATGTAGCGGGCGTCGCAGGCGACCTGTTCGCCGATCTCCCGGGCCGCCCGGCGCACCGCCGCCGCGAACTCGCCGGGGGAGCGCTGCCCGCGCAGGTGGCGGAAGGCGAGATTGGGAACCGTCCGTGACGTCGCCATGGCCGAGCCCTCTCCCGCGTCCCGCTCCGCCGTCGTTCCGGCGGAGCAAGAACGTACCTGCTGTGACGGACTGGACACACAGGGTTTGGCTACAAATCGGATATCTCACCCACGATCCGCCATGAAATGCCATCCTTTGCGGCGGCGTGCCGCCGTAGCCGTTGACGCGTGGCGGCGTTGAACCATGTGGAGAGACGCCATGTGTCTCCGCACGGGGACTCGAGCGAGGAGGGGATCCCTTGTTGGAGGTCGGCATGCAGGTGAATCCGCAGTCCGGTGGTGCGTCTGGGGCCACCGCGCAGCACTGGCCCGTACCGGACGCGAGCGTCCCGCCCGGAGAGGGCGAGCCGTGCGACCTGGTGACCGTGCCGGCCCGGCAGGGCCTCGAGGCGGTCGACATCCTGCGGCGCGGCGGCGCCCCCGCCGTCGGGCCCGTACTGCACGACGGTTCGTGCGACACCCTCGGCTTCCTCGTGCCGCCGGGCACCGCGGACGGCTGGGACATGCCGGGCAGCGCCTGCACCCAGACCTCCGGGCGCGGCCTGCGGATCCCGCTCCTTCCCGGCGCGCAGCCGGAGAACCCCGCGGCCGGCTGGCTGCTGCCCCCGGCCGACGCCAACCCGGTCACCGACCCCGTCGTCCTGCGCGAGGCGCTCGGCGAGGCCGCCCGCCTGATCGAGGCCGCCGACAACTGCCGGTGACCCCCGCCGGACGCCCCCGCCCCGCACCACGGCCGATAATGGGCGGATGGCGAGGAACAAACGGCGTGCACGGGGTCCGGCGGCCGAGGCGGTGACCGAGTCCGTGGCCGGCGGGGTCGCCGAGCTGATACCCGACCCGGAGCACCCACGGGCCTGGACGCTGCTCATCGACGGGGCGCCCCAGTCGCACGTGGACCTCGACGACCCGGCCCGGCTCGGCTTCGCGTACCAGCGGCGGCTCGGCCATGTCATCGACCTCGTCGCACCGCCGGGGCGGCCCCTGAAGGCGGTGCACCTCGGCGGCGGCGCCCTCACCCTCGCCCGGTACGTCGCCGCCACCCGGCCCCGCTCCACCCAGCAGGTCGTCGAGGTCGACGCGCCCCTCGTCGAGCTGGTGCGCCGCGCGCTGCCGCTCGACCCGGCGGCCCGCATACGGGTGCGCACCGCGGACGCCCGCGCCGGACTCGGCAAGGTGCCGGACGGCTGGGCCGACCTGGTCGTCGCCGACGTCTTCAGCGGCGCCCGCACCCCCGCCCACCTCACCAGCACGGAGTTCCTCACCGAGGTGCGGCGCGTCCTCGCCCCCGGCGGGCACTACGCCGCCAACCTCGCCGACGGCCCGCCCCTGGCCCACCTGCGCGGACAGATCGCCACCGCCGCCGCCGTCTTCCCCGAACTCGCGCTGGCCGCCGACCCGGCCGTGCTGCGCGGACGCCGCTTCGGCAACGCGGTCCTCCTCGCCTCCGGCGTACCGCTCCCGGTCGCCGAGCTGACCCGCCGGGTCGCGACCGACCCGCACCCGGGGCGGGTGGAGCACGGCAGGGGGCTGACCGACTTCACCGGCGGGGCGGCCGCCGTCGCCGACGCGCGCGCCAAGGACTCACCCCTGCCGCCCGCCTCCGTGTTCGAATGACCGGACCCGCGGGCCGGGGCCGGACGCGCGTCACGTCCGGCGTTCGTCGAGCTGCACCATCGGCGGGTGGTCGTGCCAGGTGCAGAACACGTCGTTCTCCTCGCCCTCGCGGCTGAACGTGACACGGATGTACGTCGGCTGCTTCCACACCTGCATCTGCCAGCCGGGCGCCGGGGTCGCCGAGACCAGCTCCGCCGACGACGCCCCGACGTCGAACGCCACCCGGCCGCCGTCGACCGTGTAGCTCTTCACCTCACCGCCGCTCGCGGGCGGTGTGCTCGCGGGCGGCGACGGGGGAGTGCGCGGCGGGTCGGCGGGCGGCTTGCGGCTCGCGGCCGGGGGTGAGGAGGAGGCCCGGGACGGTGAGGGACTCGGCGCGGGGGAGCGCTCCGGGCGGTGCGTGGACGAGGCCCGGGGTGTCGCGCTCGCCGCCGCCGGGCGGTCCGCGGTGATCGGCAGGGCGCGCGGCGGGTCGTACGCCGTCCCGGCCATCACCGTGTGCACGCCCCACCACGAGAGGGTGACCGCCGCGCCCGTGGCGAGCGACCACGCCATGGCGTGTACGAGTCCTCTACGCATCCGGGCCATCCTGCACCACCCGCCCCAGAGGTCAACACCGGTCCCCCTCATTCCGCCTTATGGCGTACGGTGCCGCCCATGGCAAGTGTGCTCGTGGTCGAGGACGACCAGTTCGTGCGCTCCGCCCTCATCCGGCACCTGACCGAGGCCTCCCACACCGTACGGAGCGTCGGAACGGCACTGGAGGCGCTGCGCGAGGTCGCCCATTTCCGGTTCGACGTCGTCATCCTGGACCTCGGACTGCCTGATCTGGACGGCTCCGAGGCGCTGAAGATGCTGCGCGGCATCACCGACGTACCCGTGATCATCGCCACGGCGCGGGACGACGAGGCCGAGATCGTCCGGCTCCTCAACGACGGCGCCGACGACTACCTCACCAAGCCGTTCTCCGTCGAGCACCTGTCCGCCCGGATGGCCGCCGTGCTGCGCCGCGCCCGCGCGGCCGCCGGCGAGGCCCCGCCCAGCAGCCTCCTCCAGGTCGGCGGGCTCACCGTCGACCCGCTGCGGCGCCAGGCCGAACTGGACGGAGTGCGACTGGACCTGACGCGCCGGGAGTTCGACCTGCTGGCGTTCCTCGCCGGCCGCCCGGGAGTGGTCGTCCCGCGCAAGGAACTGCTGGCCGAGGTGTGGCAGCAGTCGTACGGCGACGACCAGACCATCGACGTCCACCTGTCGTGGCTGCGGAGGAAGCTGGGCGAGACGGCCGCCAAACCCCGCTACCTGCACACCCTCCGGGGCGTCGGCGTCAAGCTGGAGCCGCCCCAGTGACCGCCGCCGGCCCGGGCAGCGGGACACGGACGGAGGGCCGGGCGCGGTGAGGTGGGCGCTCGTCAAGGTGGCGCTGGCCGTCACGGTGATGGTCGTGCTGGCGTTCGCCGTGCCGCTCGGGCTCGTCATCAAGGAGATGGCCCGCGACCGGGCGTTCACCAACGCCGAACGGCAGGCCGCGGCCATCGGCACCTCCCTGTCCATCACCACCGACCGGGGCCAGCTCGACCGGGCCGTCGCCTCCACCCAGGCGGGCGCCGCGGGGCGGCTGGCCGTGCACATGCCCGCGTCCGGCGAACCGGGCGCCCGGGCCATGGAGATCGGCGCCGGCCGGGCCACCGAGGACGACCTGGACACCGTGCGCCGCACCCCGCGCGCCTCCACCGCCGAGGTCCCCGGCGGCTACGCCCTCCTCCAGCCGACCGCCATCAGTACCGGTCAGATCGCCATCGTCGAGGTGTACGTCCCCGAGGGCGAGGTCACCAACGGCATCGCCACCGCCTGGCTGGTCCTCGCCGGTGTGGGCCTCGCCCTGGTCGTCGGCTCGGTCGCCGTCGCCGACCGGCTCGGCGTCCGCCTGGTGCAGCCCGCCCAGCGGCTCGCGCACGCCGCCCACGACCTGGGCGAGGGCAGGCTCGGCGCCCGGGTGCCCGAGGAGGGGCCCACCGAACTGAAGTCCGCCGCCGTCGCGTTCAACTCGATGGCCGACCAGGTCGTCCAGCTCCTCGCCAACGAGCGCGAGCTGGCCGCGGACCTCTCCCACCGGCTGCGCACCCCCCTGACGGTGCTGCGCCTGAACGCCGCCTCGCTCGGCGAAGGGCCCGCCGCCGAGCAGACCCGGGCGGCGGTCGAGCAGCTGGAGCGGGAGGTCGACACCATCATCCGCACCGCCAGGGAGGCCAAGCCGCAGACCCAGGCCGCCGGGCCCGGCGCCGGGTGCGACGCCTCCGAAGTCGTCCGGGAACGCATGGCCTTCTGGTCCGCGCTCGCCGAGGACGAGGGCCGCAAGGTGCGCCTCGCGGGCGTCGACCGGCCGGTGCGCATCCCGGTGGCCCGCCCGGAGCTGGTCGCCTCCCTGGACGCGCTGCTCGGCAACGTCTTTCGGCACACCCCGGAGGGCACCGCCTTCTCGGTCGACGTCCACAACGGCGACGACGCCGTCATCGTCCTCGTCTCGGACGCGGGACCCGGCATCGAGGACCCGGAGGCCGCCCTCGTACGCGGCAACAGCGGGGCGCGGGACGGCTCGACCGGGCTCGGACTGGACATCGTCCGGCGGGTCGCCGAGTCCACCGGCGGCGACGTCCGCATCGGGCGTTCCGTCCTCGGCGGCACGGAGGTCCGCGTCTGGATCGGGCTGGACGGGCGCGCCCACCGGGTCGAGGGGCGGCGGCGGAGGCGCGGCGTGAGCCGACGCCGCCGCGCCCAGCATTAATCCGCTCCCATGGCTTCCTTAAGCGGAGCCTAAGTTCCTCAACACCCGTCCCGTAGAGAACATTTGTCCGTTTCTGGCTCGCTAGCGTGCTGCCCGCACCACCAACCCCCCCCAGTAACACAGAGGCAGGCACGCGATGGGCAGCACCGGCAACACGGGCAACACGGGAAGCGCGGGCGGCAGGGCCGCGCACCGTCGCAGGGCGAGCGCCAGGAGCAAGGCGATCGGCGCGGTCGTGGCGGCCGCGGTGGCCGGCGGTGCCGCGTTCGCGTTCACCGGTACCGCCCAGGCCGCCGCCGTCGGCGCCGCGTACACCAGGACCAGCTCCTGGGACGGCGGGTACACCGGTCAGTACGTCATCACCAACGAGACGGACCAGGCGCGGTCGGACTGGACGCTCGAGTTCGACCTGCCCGCCGGCACCCGGATCGGCTCCCTGTGGAACGGCGACCACACGGTGAAGGGGCAGCACGTCACCGTGAAGCCCACGAGCTGGAACAAGCAGCTCGCCCCCGGCGCCTCCGTCACGGTCGGCTTCGTCACCAGCGCCACCGGCGAGGCCGGCGACCCGGCCGGGTGCCTGATCGACGCGGCCGCCTGCTCCGCCGACGGCGGCACCACGCCGCAGCCCAGCGGCCGTCCCACCGAGCAGCCCACACCCACCCCGTCCGCGCCCGCGCCCACCAAGCCCGCGCCCACCAAGCCGGCCCCCACCGGCCCCGCGCCCACCGCGACCCCCGGCGGCCCCACGGCCACCGGCGCGAAGTTCGCCCCCTACGTCGACACCTCGCTGTACCCGGCGTACGACCTGCTCGACACCGCCACCAAGACCGGGGTGAAGGAGTTCAACCTCGCCTTCATCACCTCCGGCGGCTCCTGCGCCCCGCTCTGGGGCGGCGTCACCGGCCTCGCGGACGACAAGGTCGCCGCGCAGATAGGCGCCCTGCGCGCCAGGGGCGGCGACGTCCGCGTGTCGTTCGGCGGCGCCGCCGGCCGCGAGCTGGCCCTCAACTGCGCCACCGCCGGCGACCTCGCGGCGGCGTACGGCAAGGTCGTCGACCAGTACAAGCTCACCAAGGTCGACTTCGACGTGGAGGGCGCGGCCCTCCCCGACACCGCCGCCAACACCCGCCGCGCCCAGGCCGTCGCGCAGCTCCAGAAGTCCCACCCGGGCCTGGACGTCTCCTTCACCCTGCCCGTCATGCCCGAGGGGCTGACCCAGCCGGGCGTGGACCTGCTCGCCGACGCCGGGAAGAACGGCGTGAAGATCGGCGCCGTCAACATCATGGCGATGGACTACGGCCCCGCGTACAGCGGTGACATGGGCGAGTACGCCATCCAGGCCGCGACCGCCACCCAGGCCCAGATCAAGGGCGTACTGGGACTGTCGGACGCGGCGGCCTGGAAGACCGTCGCCGTCACCCCAATGATCGGCGTCAACGACGTCACCACCGAGATCTTCAAGGTCGACGATGCCACCCAGCTCGTCGACTTCGCCACGTCCAAGGGCCTGGCCTGGCTGTCGATGTGGTCCTCCACCCGCGACAAGCAGTGCGCGGCCGGCGCCGTGAACCACGCGGACGCCACGTGCAGCTCGATCCTCCAGCAGCCGCTGGCCTTCACCAAGGCGTTCGCCGCCTACCAGTAGCCGCCCGACCCACCCCCCCAGCGCTCCGGCCGGGCCCGCCCCCCACCCGGCCGGAGCGCACCCTTCCGGCACGCCCGCCCCTTCCGGCTCATCCCTTCACGGCGCCCTGCATGATGCCGCCCACGATCTGCCGGCCGAAGACCACGAAGACCAGCAGCAGCGGCAGGGTCCCCAGCAGGGCGCCCGCCATGATGACCGCCTGGTCCGGGACGTAGCCGCGCCCGAGGCCGGTGAGCGCCACCTGGACCGTCGGGTTGCTCTGGGTCAGGGCGATGACGGGCCAGAAGAAGTCGTTCCAGGCCATGACGAACGTCAGCATCGCCAGGACCGCCATCGCGGGCCGGGCGGCCGGGAACACGACGTGCCACACCACCCGCAGGCCGCCCGCGCCGTCCGCCCGGGCCGCCTCGATCAGCTCCGTGGGCAGCGCCCGCACCAGGTACTGGCGCATGAAGAACACCCCGAAGCCGCTCACCAGCGCCGGCAGGACCACCGACTGGAGCCGGTCGACCCACGACAGTTCGGCGACCAGCATGAACAGCGGCACCACGCTCAGCTGCGGGGGCACCGTCATCGTGCCGATCACCAGCAGCAGGAGCGCGTTCCGGAACCGGAAGCGCAGCTTGGCGAACGCGAAACCGGCGAGCGTGGAGAACAGCACCGTGCCCGCCGCGACCGTGCTCGCCACGACGAACGTGTTGAGCAGCGCCACACCCATGTGGGCGTCGGTCCAGGCGACGCGGACGTTCTCCACCAGGTCGCCGCCGAACCACACCGGTGGTGGCGTCCGCGCCAGCCGGCCGCCCGTGCCGGACGCGGCGATCGCCGTCCAGACGAGCGGGAACAGCGACAGTACGGTGACGACGACCAGCACCGCGTACGTCATCCAGCCCGCGCGTGCCCTCACGGCGTCCGCCTCCTCCGGTACGCGCCCACCAAGGCGACGGCCGCCCCGAGGAGCAGCAAAATCAGGAACATCGCCCACGCGATCGCCGAGGCGCGGCCCAGGTGCAGGTCCACCCAGCCCTGCTCGTACAGGTACAGCCCCAAGGTCTGGAACTGGTGCTCCGAGCCGCCCGTGGCGCCCGCGCTGCCGTTGAACAGCAGCGGCTCACCGAACAACTGGGTGGCGCCGATGGTGGACACGACGACGGTGAACAGGATCGTCGGCCGCAGCGAGGGCACGGTGACGTGGACGAACTGCCGCCACCGCGAGGCGCCGTCCAGCGCCGCCGACTCGTACAGCTCGTCCGGCACCGCCTGGAGGGCGGCCAGGTAGATCAGCGCGTTGTAGCCCGTCCACCGCCAGACGACGATCGTGGACACGGCGATCCGCGAGGTCCACCGGCCGTTCTGCCAGTCGACCGGCCCGGCGCCCACGACGCCCAGCACCCAGTTGACGAAGCCGAAGTCCCGCCCGAAGAGCAGGACGAACACCAGGGTCGCGGCGGCCACCGACGTGGCGTACGGGGTGAGGACGACGACCCGGAAGAACGTCGAGCCGCGCAGCCGGTGGTGGAGCAGGTGCGCGATCCCCAGCGCCATCAGCAACTGGGGCACGGTGGAGAGGATCCCGATGGTCACCGTGTTCCGGAGCGCGTTCAGGAAGAACTCGTCGGTCAGCAGCCGCGCGTAGTTCCGCAGCCCCACCCACTCCATGTCGGTGGGCGCCGTCAGCTCCACCCGGTGCAGGGACGCCCAGCCGGTGAAGAGGAGCGGGAAGAGCCCGAACGCGCCGAACAGGACGAAGAACGGGGCGATGTGGGCGTACGGCCCCCATCGAGCGCCCCCTCGCGCGCCCCGTCGCGTCCGCCGTCGCGTCCGCCGTCGCCCGGGGGCGCCGCCCGCGCGGGGGACGGGCGGGGAGGCCGGGGCGGGAGGGGGAGCGGGGGCGGTGGCACGCGCGCGTGCGGGGGTGTCGTCCGGCAGGGGTGTCGTAGTGGTGTCGCCGGTCATGGCTCACAGGTCCAGTGCGTTGTCGATGGTCCTGACCGCCGCGTCCCAGCCGTCCTCGGGCCGCCGGCCCTTCTGGTCGACCTGGAGCATGCCGATGTCGGCCAGGTTCTGCGCGATGACCAGGTCCTTCGGGCCGAGGACCGTCACCGGCACGCCCCGGGCGGCACGGGTGTAGATCCGGCCGGTCGGGGCGTCACCGAAGTAGGGGTGCCGGGCGCCGGCGACCGCCGGGAGGGCGTGGGCGGCGGACGCGCTCGGGAAGCTGCCGCGCCGCCGGAACAGCGTCGCCTGCTGCGCGGGCGCCGTCAGCCAGGCCGCCAGCCTCACCGCCTGTGCCCGGCGCTTCCCGGACTTCGGTACGACGAGGAAGGAGCCGCCCCAGTTCGCCGGCCGGGGCGCGGCGGCCACGTCCCACAGGTCCTCACCCGCCGGGCCCGCCTTGTCCTCGATGTAACCGAGCATCCAGGCCGGGCAGGAGACGGTGGCGAAGGTGCCGTTCGCGAAGGCCTGGTCCCAGGCGGGCGTGAACTGCTGGAGCCTCGCCGTCAGGCCCTCGGTGGCGAACGCGGCGGCGATGTCCCACGCCTCGCGCACGGCAGGGCTGGTCTTGTACACGACGGTGCCGTCCTCGTCGTAGAACCGCCGCGCGCTGCTGCCCGTGACGGCCGACAGCACCCCGGACGCCGAGTCGGTGAAGGACGTGCCCGCCGGTGCCCGGTCGCGGTACCGCCTGCCCGTCTCCAGGTACGCGCGCCAGTCGCCCGCCCACAGCCGGCCCACCGCGTCCCGGCCGGTGGGCAGCCCGGCCCGGGCGAACAGGTCCTTGCGGTAGCAGACGGCCTGCGGCCCGATGTCGGTGCCGAGGCCGACCGTGCGGCCGTCGCGTGTCGTGGCCTGCGCCCACTTCCACGGCAGGAAGTCCGCCCGGCGCACCCCGGGCGCCCGGCCCAGGTCCACGAGCCGGTCCGCCTGGGTGGCGGTCACCTCCGCGATATTGATGGCCTCGACGGCCTGGACGTCGGCGAGGCCGCTGTCACTGACGAGGTGGGTGAGGAGCTGCGGGTAGTAGTTCTCGTTGCGCTGGATGGACGTCTGGGTGATGACGACGTCCTGGTGGAGCCTCATGTACGCGTCGTACAGGCCGGCCTCCTCGTACCCGAACGATCCGAAGAGACCCACCGTCAGGACGGTCCGGCCGGCCGGGTCGTCACCGCTCCGGCCGCAGCCGGCCGCCGGTACGGCGCCGAGCACCACGGCGGCCGCGAGCGGCAGGGCCCGTCTCGGGAACCGGCGGGCAAAACCACGCATGAGGCGATTCATGAGGCGATTCTGTACGCAACCGGCGTCGCGACGTGCCGAGGACGCCCCGCGCGTCAGAGCTGCCGGAGGTGGTCGCGCAGCCTGCGGGCGGCCCGGGCCATGAGGATGTCGGCGCCGGGCTGGGAACTGGCCGGAACGAGTGACTCCGTGAGGACGGCGACGGCGAACGTCTGGCCGTCGGCGTGCTCGACGACACCGATCTCATGGCGGAGGTTGAGCAGGGTGCCGGTCTTGGACGCCCAACGGGTGGCGTCGGACTGGAAGTCGGGGGCGAGGCGCTGGCGGAGCAGGTGGTGGCCCATCAGGTCGCGCACCCGCGCGGCCACGTCCGGGTGGATCGCGGACGGCGTCCACAGGGCCTGGAGCAGACCGGTCCAGGCGCGTGCGCTGCCGGTACTGGCGCGGGTGGTGTCGAGCTGAGGCACCCGGTGCCCGCGGCCGCTGGTGCCCGCCTCGATGGCGAGCGCGTGCGCCAGGTGCGCCTGGTCGGCGCCGAGCCGTTCCGCCGGCGTCTCGGTGAGCTCGCGCATCCCGTGCCGCACGGTGATGCCGGTCAGCCCCAGCTCCTGGAGGAGGCCGGACACCCGGGCGGGAGGGGTCAGTCCGAACAGCGCGTCGGCGGCGGTCCCGTCACTGACGCTGGTGCTCAGGTAGAGCAGGTCGTCGACGGCGACCCGGGCGGGGTGCCGGAACCGGCTCAGTCCGGTGGGGCCCGGCGTGGTGATCCGTCCGGGCTGTACGTCGATCGCCGTCGCCCCGTCGAGTTCGCCGCGCCGGATGCGTTCCGCCGTCGCCAGCGCGAGCGGGATCTTGACCAGGGACGCGGCGGGCAGCTGGGTGTCCGGCTCGATCCCCAGCTCCTCCCCGGTGTGCAGGTCGCGTACGAGCAGGCAGCCGCGCAGTCCGCCGTCGAGCAGCTCCCGGCGGATGTCGCTGAGCAACGCCTCGGTGTTCACGCCCCCTCCGCCCCGTCGGCGGCGCCGGTGCGGCCGTCCGGGCCGAGGCAGCGGGCGATGGCCCCGCCCAGCCGCTCCCGCACGAGCCGTGGATCGCCGTCGCCCGCCGCGGCGAGCGCGTACCCGCGGCTGAGGGCGATCTCGCCGATGGGCCGCCAGTCGAGGGCCAGTTCCCCGGCCTGCGCTGCGGAGCACAGCAGCAGGTCGGAGGTGCTGAGGACGTCGGCCGCGGCGGTCGTCAGGTCGGTGGCGACGGCGAGCTGCGCCGGGAGCAGGCCGAGCGCGTCACGCAGCCGGGTGAGCGGGTCGCGGATGTGCGGCACGTCGTCCTCCGGCTGGATCCACACCCGGCGCGCGGGGCCGGGGTGTCCCCGGCCCGCCCGCAGCGTCTCCAGGAAGACCCGCCGGGTCCCGGCGGCCGCCGCGGCACCGGCGAGCCCGAGCGGCACGGACCACATCGCCTCGTCGGCGGGCACGGCGACCAGCGCCGCGCGGACGTGCTCCCCGTGCAGCAGCTCCAGCCGCTCGGCCGGCGGGGCGAGCCGGAGGTCAAGGACCATGTCGTGCCCCCGCGCCTCGGCGACCAGGCGGGCGAGAGCGGCGGTGGAGCAGGTGCCGGGCACCGCGAGGCGCCACGGCCTGAGCCTGGCCGTCTCCGCCTCGTGCAGCAGCACGTCGGCCGCCCGCACCAGCCTCCGCGCGGCCGGGAGCAGGTCCCTGCCGAACGGGCTGAGGGCGACCCGGCGGGACGTCCGCTCGAACAGGCGCTCGCCGAAGTGCTCCTCCAGAGCCGCGACGCGCCGGCTGGCCACCGACTGCGACATCCGGGCCGCGGCCGCTCCGACCGTGAAGCTGCCGCGCTCGGTCACACTGACGAACGCCCTGCACGCTCCCACCAGATCCACGGCGCCGAGTCTATGCGGCATCCATGCCGAACCGGCATGGAGCGGCCCGTGGGCGCATTGGATCGCAGGGCCGCCGGCGACGAGGATGAGCCCGCTCCCGGGCCACGGCCGGGACACCGGGCCACGGCCGGGACACCGGGCCACGGCCGGGAGCGCCACCCATCCCCTCTGCGCCCCCACCACAGGGCTGTCTGGAGGTTCACCATGCAGTACACCCGTGCACGCCGTGCCGTTCTCCGCGGGCTCACCGGGCTCGTCGCCCTCCCGCTCGCCGCCCTTCCGCTCGTCGCGTGCGGCCCCGGCGGTCCCGGCGGCACCGCGGCCGCCCCGGCTCCGTCCGCGACGGCGACGCGGGCGGCCCCGGCCGTACGGCCGTACACCGCCGCCCTGGAGAAGCTGGAGCGCGAGTACGGCGCGCGTCTGGGCGTGTACGCCGTCGACACCGGCACCGGCCGGGAGGTCGCCCACCGTGCCGACGAGCGCTTCGCCTACGCCTCCACCTTCAAGGCCTTCGCCGCGGCCGCCGTCCTGCGCGAGCACTCCCCGGGCGGCATGGACGAGGTGATCACGTACGCCGAGGACGACCTGGTCGAGCACTCTCCCGTCACGGAGAAGCACGTCCGCACCGGGATGACCCTGCGCGCCCTGTGCGACGCCGCCGTGCGCCACAGCGACAACACCGCGGCCAACCTCCTGTTCGACGCGATCGGCGGGCCGCCGGGCCTCGCGGCCGCCCTCCGCGCGACGGGCGACACCGTCACCCGCGTGGAGCGCCGCGAGCCGGAGCTGAACCAGTGGTCGCCGGGCGCCGAGTCGGACACCACGACTCCCCGCGCATGGGCGGGCGACCTGCGGGCGTTCGTCCTCGGCGACGCCCTCGGCAAGGACGAACGCGCCCAGCTCACCCGCTGGCTGCGCACCAACACCACCGGGGACGAGCTGATCAGGGCCGGCGTGCCCAAGGGCTGGGTGGTCGGCGACAAGACCGGCGGAGGCGGCGTCTACGGCGTCCGCAACGACATCGCCGTGGTGTGGCGGCCCGGCGCCGCGCCGATCGTCATGGCGATCATGTCGAACCGGGGCACGGAGGACGCCGGTTACGACAACGCGCTGATCGCGCGGGCGGCGGAGGTGGTCACCGGGGCGCTGACCTGAGGACGTCGTCGTCGCCCCTGGCCCCCGCGCGGGGCCACCCTCTAGGTTGACGGCAGTCATGGCCCCCTGCGGGGCTCCGGCGTGCGAGGGGAGACCGACGGCGGTGAGCGGACGGCGGACCGGCAGGCCCACGCTGGAGGAGGTCGCGGCCCGGGCGGGCGTGGGGCGCGGCACGGTGTCACGGGTGATCAACGGCTCCCCGCGGGTCAGTGACCGGGCGAAGGAGGCGGTCGGCCGGGCCATCGCCGAACTGGGGTACGTCCCCGACCGCGCCGCCCGGGCGCTGGCGGGTGCCCGCACGGACGCCGTCGCCCTGGTGGTCCCGGAGACCGAGGCCCGCCTGTTCGCCGAGCCGTACTTCCTCGACATCATCCGGGGCGTCAGCACGGAACTGGCCGACGCGGACACGCAGTTGCTCCTCACCCTCATCCGGTCCGGCAGGGAACGGCAGCGGTTCGCCCAATACCTGTCCGCCCAGCGGGTGGACGGCGTGCTGTTCGTCTCCGTCCACGCCGACGACCCGCTGCCGGACCTGGCGCGCGAGCTGGGCCTGCCCGCCGTCCTCAACGGCCGCCGCTCCGCCGGTGAGCGCGTGGCGTACGTCGACTCCGACAACGTCGGCGCGGGCCGCGCCGCCGTCGGCCACCTCGCCGGGCGGGGCCGCCGCCGGATCGCGACCATCACCGGCCCGCTGGACATGTACGCGGCACGCTGCCGCCTCGACGGCTACCGCCGGGGCGTCGACGCGGCCGATCTCCCCGCCGACGACCGGCTGGTCGCCCTCGCGGACTTCACCGAGGAGGGCGGCCGCCACGCCATGCGCGCCCTGCTGGAGCGCTGCCCCGACGTGGACGGCGTGTTCGCCGCCTCGGACGTCATGGCGGCGGGCGCCCTCGGCGTCCTGCGCGAATCGGGGCGGCGCGTCCCGGACGACGTGGCGCTCATCGGCGTCGACGACTCGCCGGTGGCCCGCCTCATGGACCCGCCGCTCACCAGCGTGCGCCAGCCGATCGAGGAGATGGGCCGCCGCATGGCCCGCGCCCTGCTCCAGGAGATCACCGGCACGTCCCCGGCCCCCTGCCGGACCGTCCTGCCGACGGAGCTGGTGGTCCGCGCCTCGACGTGAGGCCGCCGGACCCGACGGAGAGCCGCTCCCGGATCAGCGGACGGGTTCGGACAGCGGCGCCGGCTCGATGACCCGCTCGGGGTCGTGGAGCCAGACCTGTTGGCCCCGGTCGCTGACCGTCAGCCCGAAGTCCCGCGCTCCGGGTGCGCCGAGGGCGACGTATTCGTCACGTACCCGCTGCACCTCGTCCCACAGGCCGCGGGCACCGTACTCGTACGCGTCCTCACCTGAAACGGCCGTCGCAGCAGACCCGTCCTCGTCCTGGAGCCACACCTGCGCGCCGTCCGCCCGGTCGGCGTGGACCATGCGCACGCCCGGCAGACGCGCGCCGGCGTAGAGCGCGAAGCCGAGCGTCAGCAGCTCGCGCGGGTCGACCCGGGCCCTGACCGACCGGCGGGACGTCTGGTCGACCGGCGGAGGCGGCGCCGGGCGGTGCGCACGCATTGGCATGTACGCCGCGCCACCCTGGAACCGGCCTGAAGCCTGGCCCGTGCCGTCGGCGGTGAGCTGTACCAGGGCACCGCTCCAGAACGCACGGGCCACCGGCGCCACCAGGACGCCTCCCGGTTCGAGTTGCCGCACCAGCTGGTGCGGCACCGTACGCAACGCGCACGTGGCGACGATACGGTCGAACGGGGCCTCGTCGGGCCACCCCCACGCACCGTCCGCGCAGGCGAGGTTCGGCGTGTACCCGGCGGCCCGAAGGGTGGCGGCCGCGTGATGGGCCAGGCCCGGGTCGATCTCCACGCTGTACACCGCCGAGTCGCCGAGCCGGCGGGAGAGCAGCGCGGCGACGTACCCGGACGCGGTACCGATCTCCAGCACGCGGTGTCCGCCGTCGACGAGCAGCAGGCGCAGCATCCGGGCGACCATGCTGGGCTGGCTGTTGGACGACGTGGCGACGCCGGGGCCTCCGGGTTCGCCGTCGTCGACCTGGATGACGACCGGTTCATCGGCGTGGATGAGGGCGAGCCGGTCCGCCTCGTTGGTGAGCGGCTCGCACCTGGCCGGTCCCTGCCGCCATGCCGTCCGGGGGATGAAGGGTTCACGGGGGACGGCGTGCCAGACGGCGCGCCATGTCTCGTCGAGCAGGCCGTACTCGTAGAGGTTTTCCACGAGCCCGGCGTGCCCGCCGGGGCGGCTTGGGGTCACCTCAGCTCCCCTCGGTGTCGGTGCACTTCTGCGGGCCGGAGCCGTCGGGGGACGGCGGGGCGGGCGGCGGGGTCCACGGCTTGTCGGACGGCTCGCCGCCGTGCTTACCGCCGTCGTTCACGGTGTCGCTCATCTGTACCTCCTGGGTGGGTGGTTGTGGACGGGTGGTGAGGCGGACGTTGTTGGCCTTCCGGGGCCACCCGGCACCGGAATACTCGTGGAAGTGGTCGTCCGGGTGTTCCGGTGCGAGGGTGCAGCAGCGGGTCGGCTGCGAGGGGAGAGGCGACCAGCACAGGTTCAGACCCCGTGGCTTCGGCTCCGCCGCTGCTCCCGCGTGTCCTGCGGCGACGTCCACGTCGAAGCTCCTTCCACTACGCTGAGTTGCTGCTCGTCACTGTTATGACGGTAGAGAGCGACGGCGCCGGGCTGAACCGACCGCGGGTACCGGTTCGCGTGTGCCGTCACGGGCAAAGGGGAGCGCCATGCTCGGTAGTCAGCGAATGACCCCGACCACCAGTCAGGGGACCGCCACCCGTGGCCGCGGCGGTCCGGTCTCGGGGTTCACGTTCCGGTTGATCCGAGAGCAGATGGGCCACACGCAGGACTCCCTTGCCGAGCAGCTGCGAGTCTCCGTCGACACCATCGCCGGGTGGGAGTCCGGCCGGCGTTCTCTCACGGCTGTGCCTACCGGCCAGATGCACGTTCAGCGGCACCGCTTGTTACGGCTCGGCGCCGCGCCACCCCTGCTGCTCATCCTCGAACGGGCCCTGGAAGCCGACGTCCTCCTGTCCCGCGTGCTCGACGAGGACCTGGCGCTCGAGGACAGCCCACTCGGGGCGTGGGTCATGCAACGAGAGCTGGTCGAGGTGCTCACCTGGCCGCTCAACGGAGTCGCCCCGACACTCCTCCGCGACCTGCCCGCACCACCCCGACCGCGACGAGGACCCGTCCCGAGCGCCCCGCAGATGCCCGTCACCGATCGCCGCCGGTTCTTCGAACAGATGCGGCGCACCGCCGAGTGCTCCCGTGGCCCGGAGCGCTTCCTGCTGCGGCGCCAGGCCCTGTACCTGGCCGGCTACGACACGGCGACCGACACCTCCGGCTGGTTGGGGCACCAGCAGCGAAGCGAACGGCCCGGCGACTGGCTGACCGGCTGGCTGAACAACCGCTCAGTCGCGGCTGTGGCCGCACGCCAGGGAGACCGCGACCGCATGGGGCACTTCATCGGCTCCCTGCTCGACGACGACGTCAGCGAGGTGGCCAACCTGAACTACTGGGCGTACTGGGTCGGCGAGACTCCCCACATGGAACTGAGCGACGACTTCATCGCCAAGCCGCCGCCGGGTCCTTGGAGTGGCAATCGGCTCCTGCGCCACCTGGTGCGCGGTCTGACGCCCGAGCACGGCTTCTTCGATCTGAACGTCCACACCATGTGGGCGCTGCTGACAGCCCGTCCCCACCTGTTGGGCGGGAAGTCGGCACCTGCCATGGCCCTGCGTTCCTGTCTGCCGATGCTGTTGGATGGCCGAGAGCTCTCGCCGCGATCTCGCCGGGAGCTCGAAGGCATCCGGTACGCGATCCGCCTCGCCGAGGCGTGAGAGGAGACGGACGGTGGCTGAAGACCTGTCCGCGGTGGCGCGCTTCCTGTACGAGGCGGGGACGCTCAAGCACACGCGCCGAACCGGCTGGTGGATGGCGGGCGTGCGTGACCCCGAGAGTGTGGCGGAGCACGCTTGGCGCACGTCGCTGATTGCCTCGATCATCGCGAAGCTCGAAGGCGCCGACCCGGCCAAGGCGGCCCTCATGGCGGTGTGGCACGACTCCCAGGAAACCCGTACGGGGGATGTGAACCATCTGGGGAAGAAGTACGGCCCCGCGGCCGACCCCCAGGCGGTCACGAAGGACCAGACCGCCGGCATGCCGGAGCTTCTGGCGTCGGCGGTGCGGGACCTCGTCGCCGAGTACGAGGCGAAGGAATCCCCCGAGGCGGTATGCGCCCGCGACGCCGACAAGCTGGAGTGCCTGCTCCAGGGCATCGAGTACAAGGAGCAGGGCTACGGCAATGCCCAGCGGTGGATCGACAACAGCCGAGGCCGCCTCGTCACCGAGTCGGCCAGGCGCCTGGCCGACGAGTTGGTGGGGCAGAACGGGCTGGACTGGCTCCGGGCTGCCCTCGGAGAGGCGCGAGGCTGATCGTCGTACGGCGTGCCGCCCGGCAGCGACGCCACGAAACGATCAAGGGCCGACCCGTTTTCACAGGTCAGCCCTTGATCATTCAGGGTGAGTAACGGGACTCGAACCCGCGACATCCTGGACCACAACCAGGTGCTCTACCAGCTGAGCTATACCCACCACGACCGGTCTTTTTCCCGACCGGCCGAGAAAAAGTGTACAGGGTCCGAGAGGGTGCTCGCTCCCGCCTTTCGGGCGGCCGGGTCGCGGCCCGGCCGCGGCCCGGTGCGCGGGGCCGTTACCCGGGCAGGACGTGGCGCGCGGCGATGCGCCTGGCGGTGTCGGAGTCGGGGCCGGGCTGCGGGACGAAGACCGCCTCGCGGTAGTAGCGCAGTTCGGCGATGGACTCGCGGATGTCGGCGAGCGCCCGGTGGTTGCCGGCCTTCTCCGGACTGTTGAAGTACGCCCTCGGGTACCAGCGGCGAGCCAGCTCCTTGACCGAGGAGACATCGACGATCCGGTAGTGGAGGTAGTCCTCCAGCGTCGGCATGTCACGCAGCAGGAAGCCGCGGTCGGTGGAGACCGAGTTCCCGCACAGCGGGGCCTTGCCCGGCTCCTTGACGTGTTCACGCACGTACGCGAGGACCTGCTCCTCGGCGTCGGCGAGCGTGGTGCCGCCGGCGAGCTCGTCGAGGAGGCCGGAGGAGGTGTGCATCTGGCGCACCACGTCCGGCATCGTCTCCAGCGCCCCGTCCGGCGGGCGGATCACGATGTCCACGCCTTGACCGAGTACGTTCAGTTCCGAGTCGGTGACCAGCGCGGCCACCTCGATGAGTGCGTCGTCCGTCAGCGAGAGCCCGGTCATCTCGCAGTCGATCCACACCATGCGATCGTTCATGCGTCCTACCTTAGAGGGGCGGCCGCTCGGGAGGTGCGTCTCGTACCTCCCGAGCGGCCGCCCCTCCGGGGTCGACCGTGTGCGCCTACGGCGCGCTGCGCTGGCCCGGCAGGGCCGC
Source organism: Streptomyces ficellus (assembly GCF_009739905.1). Lineage (NCBI taxonomy): Bacteria > Bacillati > Actinomycetota > Actinomycetes > Kitasatosporales > Streptomycetaceae > Streptomyces > Streptomyces ficellus. Next base: position 4,756,979 of record NZ_CP034279.1, read on the forward strand.
CCGGCCGCTGAAGGCGTCCGCGTGCGGCTTGCCGTGCTCCAACCCGGCGGCGGTGGCCGTCGGGCCCACCGGGGCGGACGCGGCGGCGGCCCGCCGCGCGGCCGACGTCAGCTGCGACGGCAGCACCGGGTCCACCACGGCCGCCGGCCCGCCCGGGCCCGACGGACCGGCCGGGTCACCCTGCGGGCGCCTGGCCCGGTAGGCGGCCCGGTACGCGGCCGGCGAGGAGCCCAGCTGGCGGCGGAAGTGCCCGCGCAGCGCGACCGGCGAGCGGAACCCGCAGCGGCCGGCCACCTCGTCGACCGAGTAGTCGGACGTCTCCAGCAGCCGCTGCGCCTGGAGCACCCGCTGCGTGATCAGCCACTGGAGCGGGGCGGAGCCCGTCAGTGACCGGAAGCGGCGGTCGAAGGTCCGCCTGCTCATGTACGCGCGGGCCGCCAGCGTCTCCACGTCGAACTGCTCGTGGAGGTGCTCCAGCGCCCAGGCGACGACCTCGGCGAGCGGGTCGGCGCCGATCTCCTCCGGCAGCGACCGGTCGAGGTAGCGCTCCTGCCCGCCACTGCGCCGGGGCGGCACCACGAGCCGGCGGGCGAGCGCCCCGGCCGCCTCGGTGCCGTGGTCCGTGCGCACGATGTGCAGACAGAGGTCGATTCCGGCCGCCGTCCCCGCGGAGGTGAGGACGTCGCCGTCGTCGACGAACAGCTCCCGCGGGTCCACGTGGACCGACGGGTAGCGCTTGGCGAGCGTCGGCGCGTACATCCAGTGCGTGGTGGCGGGCCGCCCGTCCAGTAATCCGGCGGCGGCGAGCACGAACGCGCCGGTGCACAGGCCGACGATGCGGGCGCCCTCCTCGTGTGCGCGGCGCAGCGCGTCGAGCGCCTCGGCCGGTGGCGGCGAGGTGATCGACCGCCAGGCCGGTACGACGACGGTGCCGGCCCTGCTGATGGCCTCCAGCCCGTACGGCGCGGTGAGTTCGAGTCCGCCGGTGGTCCGCAGCGGTCCGTCCTCACCCGCGCAGACGAGCAGCCTGTAGCGCGGTACTCCGGCGTCCTGGCGGTCAATCCCGAACACCGAAAGCGGAATAGAACTCTCGAAGATGGGGCCGCCGCTGAACAGCAGCACTGCGACGACCTCACGGCGGCGCCGTCCGGACAGTTTGCGTCCGGTCTCCGGTGCGGCGGAGTCCTGGCTCATGACGCTAAGCCCCCCTCGGTGTTCGCGTCTCCTAGGTCCTGTCGCTCCTGCACGTTTCCCCTCGGTTTTGCACGAGTCCCCAGTCTTCGATAGTCATGATCGAATCTACTGCGTCCCGTTGTGCCGGAGTGACAAGTTCCGCATCCGGCACTATGTCGACAAGGCAACTTGGCGCGAAGCATTCGATCACGAAGCGTTCCACTCGCGGGGCCCGCAGGGAAGTGCGCATCACGCGCATGGCCCAACCACGTAGGGTGCAAAAGCCCCTCGCAGCCCTTTCTCGCCTGGTGACAAGGGGGTTGGCAGGCCATTCTGGCAAGGAATCGCCACTCGGCCGAAGTTGGCTGAAAACATATGGGTGCGGATGTGCGAACGGGTCAGTCTCCGGACGCGCACCCCGCCGTGTGACGGCTTCCGCGGTGCGTCCCGGCGCCCGGCCGCGAGTGCCGGCCGCCGCGCGGCGCCACGCCCGCCGGGGCCGCCCGCCCGGCCGTCGCCCGCCCGGTCGTCGCCCGCCCGCAGGCCACCCGCTCCAGGGCCACCCGCTCGGAGCGGCGCAGCAGCACCCGGCACGCGGCCGTCACGGCGGCCAGCCCCACCGCGGTGCCCGCCGCGCCGCCGAAGGACGTGCCGTACACCAGCAGGACCACGGGGACCAGCGCGCAGCTGAAGGCGGCCCAGCGGACCACGTCGCTCGCCGACTCGGACGCGGACGACGGGGCGGGGGCGGACTGGTGTGCGGGCACGGGAACTCCCTGGGGGCTGCGGACCGCGGACCGCGTGGTGCTCGCCGCGGGCCGCGGTATGACCGGTCGGACCGTTGGCCAACGACGGCCGGCCGCCCCGGTCACTGCCCGTCGCGGCCGGAGGGAGTACCGGCCGGTCGGCATGGTTTCTCCTTATTAATAGGGCACCACACACGGCCCGTCCTTGGCGACCCCTTCGGCACGGCTGGAGGAAGGTTGCCGCGGGCTCCCACCCATGACCCCCGGCGCGCGGGCCGGGGGACGAGACGGGCGCAGACGCCTGTAAGGGGCATCCGGCATTGCCATACGGCACGGGCTCGTGCATGCTCCCTGGAACGCCGTGTGACCGCCGCGGCAGGGTGGCGGGCACTGGGCAGCGGAGGAGTGCCGCCGTACCCTTGGGGGTATGGGGTTGGGAAGATGATTCCCGGACACAGCTCCTCCGCCAAGCGTTGGATCCCTGCTCCTTCTCAAGAGGACCCTCTTCGCCGAGACACCGATGGCCGGTCACGAAATCCCTGAACCCGCGGACCGCAGGCAGGTCGCCGACTCCCCGGTCGACCCCCTCGCGGCGGACCAGACGCGCCACCACTGCGATCCCGCCTTCCAGCACGGGGTGGTCGTCGGCTTCGACGGCTCGACCTCCAGCGAGCGGGCGCTGGCGTACGCCATCGGCATGGCCCGGCGGTCCGGCTCCGGCCTGATCATCGTGCACGTGGCGAACCGGCTGCCCACCACCGTCTGGGCCGGCTGCGAGCCGCCCGTCTTCGTCGACGTGCCGGACCACCGCACCGAGGTGCTGGGCCTGGAGCTGGCCTGCGCGGACTACCTCTCCGAGGTGCCGTGGATCCTGGTCGAGCGCGGCGGTGACATCTGCCACGAGCTGGAGGAGGTCGGCCGCGAGTACTCGGCCGACGCCATCGTCGTCGGCTCCACGCACGGCATCGTCGGCCGCATCTTCGGCTCGGTGGCCGGACGGCTGGCGCGGCGCGCGCAGCGGCCCGTCGTCGTCATCCCGTAACCACGCCGTGCTCCGCCGGTGATACGGCGTCAATTCCCCTTGCGCCGGGCGAAATTCAGCCGCACCAAGAGGTGGTTCGTGCGCTTGTGAAGGGTATATCCAGATGGCTGGGAAGCAGCACAACTGCACATGAGCATGAAGGGAGCCCGCCGTGGACAACGACGTCTCTGCGGGGAGCACCACCTCCACTCTCGGCCACCTCGCACTCGGCCTGACGCTGCTCGCGTTCGGCATCGGCAGCACTGGTGTGATCGACAACGTCGCGGCCTCCGACGCCGCGGCCCTCGCGACCTGGGTCGGCGGGGTCGCCCTGTTCGTCGCCGGACTCCTCGAACTGCGCGCGGGCGACGGGCGGACCGGCACCGCCTTCGCCGGTCTCGGCGCCTTCTGGTTCGCCTGGGGCACGGGCGTGGGCTCCGGGGTCTCCACCGAGGCCGCCGGGCTCTTCATGGTCCTGTGGGCGATGCTGGCGCTCAGCCTCACCGCGGCCGCCTCGGGCACCGGACTGCTCGGCCAGGGCGTGTACGGCCTGCTGACCCTCTCCCTGCTGCTCTCCGGCATCGGCGCCTTCGCGGACGCCTCCGTCCTCGGGCGGATCGGCGGCTGGGCCGCGGCGGTGGCCGGTCTCGCGGCCTGGTACGGGGCGACCGCGTCGCTCGCCGCCTGGCCCGCCTTCAAGGGGCGCGCCGCCGGCCGGGGTGTGACGGCCACCGGCTGAAGCGGCCACGGGGCCGGTGCCAGGGCGGAGGGCACGCCCTGAGGGCGGCACCGGCCGTACGGAAAGGGCGACCCCCGGCGCGTTGGTGGCACGCGCCGGGGGTCGCCCGCGTCCGGGACCTGCTCGTCCGGGACCGCTCCGTCCGGGACCAGCTCGTCCGGGTCCTACTCCACCGTGACGGACTTCGCCAGGTTGCGCGGCTTGTCGATGTCCCGGCCCAGCGCGAGGGCCGTGTGGTAGGCGAGGAGCTGGAGCGGGATGCCCATGAGGATCGGGTCCAGCTCGTCCTCGTTCTTCGGGACCAGGATCGTGTGGTCGGCCTTCTCCTGCTCCTGGTGCGCGACCGCGAGGATCCTGCCGCTGCGGGCCTTGATCTCCTCCATCGCGGCCCGGTTCTTCTCCAGCAGGGAGTCGTTCGGGACGATCGCGACGGTCGGCATCGCGGGCTCGATGAGCGCCAGCGGGCCGTGCTTCAGCTCGGAGGCCGGGTACGCCTCGGCGTGGATGTAGGAGATCTCCTTGAGCTTCAGGGAGGCCTCCAGGGCGACCGGGTAGCCCCGGACACGGCCGATGAACATCATCGACTTGGCGTCCGCGTACTCGGCGGCGAGCTTCTTGATGTCCTCCTCGGCGGCGAGGATCTCCTGGATCTGCCCGGGCAGCTTGCGCAGGCCCTCGATGATCCGCTTGCCGTCGGCGACGGACAGGTCGCGGATGCGGCCCAGGTGCAGGGCGAGCAGCGCGAAGGCGACGACCGTGTTGGTGAAGCACTTGGTCGACACGACGCAGACCTCGGGGCCGGCGTGCACGTACACGCCGCCGTCGGCCTCGCGGGCGATCGCGGAGCCCACCACGTTGACGACGCCGAGGACGCGGGCGCCCTTGCGCTTGAGCTCCTGGACGGCGGCCAGCACGTCGTACGTCTCACCGGACTGGGAGACGGCGATGTACAGGGTGTCGGGGTCCACGACCGGGTTGCGGTAGCGGAACTCGGAGGCCGGCTCGGAGTCGGCCGGGATGCGGGCGAGGCCCTCGATCAGCGAGGCGCCGATCATGCCGGCGTGGTACGAGGTGCCGCAGCCGAGGATCTTCACGCGGCGGATGCCACGGGCCTCGCGGGCGTCCAGGTTGAGGCCGCCCAGGTGGACGGTGGAGAACTTCTCGTCGATGCGGCCGCGCAGGACGCGGTCCACCGCGTCGGCCTGCTCCGAGATCTCCTTGTGCATGTACGTGTCGTGACCGCCCATGTCGTACGAGGCGGCCTCCCACTCCACGGTCTCGGGCGTGGCGGTGGTCAGCGTGCCCGAGGTGGTGTACGTGCGGAAGTCGTCGGCCTTGAGGGTGGCCATCTCGCCGTCGTCGAGGGTGACGATCTGGCGGGTGTGGGCGATCAGCGCGGCGACGTCGGAGGCGACGAGCATCTCCTTCTCGCCGATGCCGAGGACGACCGGCGAGCCGTTGCGGGCGACGACGATGCGGTCGTTGAAGTCGGCGTGCATGACGGCGATGCCGTAGGTGCCCTCGACGACCTTGAGCGCCTCGCGGACCTTCTCCTCCAGCGTCTCGGCCGCGGAGCGGGCGATCAGGTGGGTGAGGACCTCGGTGTCGGTCTCGGAGGCGAAGACCACGCCCTCCGCCTCGAGCTTGGCGCGCAGCTCGGCGGCGTTGTCGACGATGCCGTTGTGGACGACGGCGACCTTGTTCTCCGGGTCCATGTGCGGGTGGGAGTTCACGTCGCTCGGGGCGCCGTGGGTGGCCCAGCGGGTGTGGGCGATGCCGGTGGTGCCGGTGAAGCGCTTGGGGACGCGGGCCTCCAGGTCACGGACGCGACCCTTGGCCTTGACCATCTTCAGGCCGGACGACTTGGGGCTGGTGATCACCATGCCCGCCGAGTCGTACCCCCGGTACTCCAGCCGCGCCAGACCCTCCAGCAGCAGCGGAGCCACGTCACGCTTGCCGATGTAACCGACGATTCCGCACATAAAGTGTTGCCCCTCCGAAAGTGTTGCGGGTGTGTGCCCGGCCCGGTGGCGTTCAGCCGTAGACCATGCGGCGCAGCTGCCGGAGCGAGAGCTCCGGCGGCGCCACGGCGCGGTGCGGCAGTTCGGCCGCGATGCGCTCGAAGATCGTGGCGTTCACCTCGCCACCAGACTGCAGCTCCCGGTGGCGGCGGCGGACGAACTCCTCCGTCGTCTCGTCGAAGTACGCCAGCACGTCGAGGACCACCCGGGCGGCCTCACCGCGCTGGAGCGCGGTGCTGCGGACCAGGTGGTCGATGAGGTCGTCGTGCGACGAGCGGTGTTCGAGCACCCGTCGATATTGAAGGACGGGCATGCGGATGGCAACAATCCTGCCCGATTCCGGGCAGGAGTGAGTCCGTTTTGGTCAGAGTTGCTTGAGAACGGCCTGTTTCGCGAGCGTGAACTCCTCGTCCGTGAGCACCCCCGCCCGGTGCAGCTCGCCCAGCTCCCGCAGCCGCCGCAGCAGGACGTCGTGGTCGGGAGCGGCGGGAACGGCGGCGGGAACGGCGGCGGGCGCGGCCGCCTCCAGGGCGGGCGGGGCGGCGTCCGGCGGCGCCGCGTTCGGGTGCGGCAGCCGGGCCACCACGGCGGCGCCCAGCAGCGCCATCAGCGGGTCCTTGCGGAAGCCCCACAGCTCCACGGCGTGCGGATCGTACTTGGGCGCCGGGGGAGCGGCCGACTGACCCGCCCCGTCCACCCGGAACCGCAGGTAGCCGTTCTCCAGCCCGGCGGCCGGCAGCCACTCCACCGCCCGCACCCCGGTCAGCGCGAGGGTGCGGGCGCCCCCGGACGCCTTCGACTCCTCGGTCTTCCAGTTCCACTCCAGGCGGATCCGCTCCCCGTCGAACGTGACCGTGGCGTCCCCCGCGCCCACGGTGATCGGCAGCGAGGGCCCGGGCAGCAGGTACGCGTCCACCGGCCCGGTCTCGACCTGCTCCAGCAGCATGGCGCGGCGCACCTCGTCCACGAAGTACTCCGCGACCCCGCTGCGGTCGTTCGCCACGACCAGGACGTACGGGTCCGAGCCGTCGGCCGGCTTTCCCCCGGTGAGCTGGAGCAGCGGATCCGCGCCGTCCCGCAGCCGCAGCCTCAGCCGCCCGGTCTTCTTCCCCGCCTCGAAGGAGATGCCCGCCAGTGCCCTCAGGGGGACGGCGATCTCGCCGAGCGTCTGGCGCAGCAGCCCCACGCTCTTGTCTCCGCCCGGCACGATGCGTATGACGTCCCCGTCGAAACTCCAGGTCCCGTCCTTCTGGATGATTTCCGTCATGCCGAGGATTCTGGCACTGCGGGCCGGGCGCCCGGTGATCGAGTCGCCCGGAAATGGTCTACACCTTGACCGGCCCCGGGGCGCGCGGTACGCATGGTGACCGTTCGCTCGCACCCGCCCACAGTCGCGACGCCCGTCGAAGGGACCGCCTTGTGAGACAGCGCAGAACGTTCCCCCGCCTCCGCCGCTTCCGTCTTCTCGGTTCGCTGCTGCTCGTCGTGGCCGCCGGGGCCGCCGGAACCGGCGCGGCCGGAGCCGCCCCCGCGCGCGGCACGCCCGCGGAGAGCGCGCCCGCGCCCGCAGTCCGGCCGCTCGGCGACATCGTGCCCGCCCCCGCCTCCGTACGCCCCGGCGGCGGCCCCTACACGCTCGGCACCCGCACCCGCATCCACGTGGACGACGACGCGCGCGAGGCCCGCCGCGTCGGGGCGTACCTCGCGGACGTGCTGCGGCCGTCGACCGGATACGCGCTGCCCGTCGTGGACGACGACCGCGGCCCCGGCGGCATCCGGCTGCGGCTGAACGGCCGGGAGACGGCCCTCGGCGACGAGGGCTACCGGCTGGAGTCCGGGCGCCGGGGCGTCACCATCACCGCCCGGAAACCGGCCGGGCTGTTCCACGGCGTGCAGACGCTGCGCCAGCAGCTCCCGGCCTCCGTGGAGAGGGACACCCGGCAGCCCGGCCCCTGGAAGGTCGCGGGCGGCGCGATCACCGACACGCCCCGCTACGCCTACCGGGGCGCGATGCTCGACGTCTCCCGGCACTTCTTCACCGTGCCGCAGGTCAAGCGCTACATCGACCAGCTCGCGCTCTACAAGGTCAACACGCTGCACCTGCACCTGAGCGACGACCAGGGCTGGCGCCTCGCGATCGACTCCTGGCCGCGCCTGGCCGTCCACGGCGGCTCCACCCAGGTCGGCGGCGGGCCCGGCGGGTACTACACCAAGGCCCAGTACCGGGACCTCGTCGCCTATGCCGCCTCCCGCCACCTGGAGGTCGTGCCCGAGATCGACATGCCCGGCCACACCAACGCCGCCCTCGCCTCGTACGCGGAACTCAACTGCGACGGCGTCGCCCCGCCCCTCTACACGGGCACCGAGGTCGGCTTCAGCAGCCTGTGCGTGAACAAGGACGTCACCTACGACTTCGTCGACGACGTCGTCCGCGAACTGGCCGCCCTCACCCCCGGCCGGTACCTCCACATCGGTGGCGACGAGGCGCACTCCACCAGCCACGAGGACTACGTCGCCTTCATGGACCGGGCGCAGGCCACCGTGGCGAAGTACGGCAAGACCGTCATCGGATGGCACCAGCTCACCGGCGCGAAGCCCGCGAAGGGTGCCCTCGCGCAGTACTGGGGCCTGGACCGCACCAGCGGCGCGGAGAAGGAGCGGGTGGCGAACGCGGCCCGCAACGGCACCGGGCTGGTCCTGTCGCCCGCCGACCGGCTCTACCTCGACATGAAGTACGACAAGAGCACCCCGCTCGGCCTGTCCTGGGCCGGGTACGTCGACGTCCGCCGGTCCTACGACTGGGACCCGGGCGCGTACTTCCCGGGCGTCCCGGCGAGCGCCGTCAAGGGCGTCGAGGCGCCGCTGTGGACCGAGACCGTCGTCACGAGCGCGCACATCGACACGATGGCGTTCCCGCGGCTCCTCGGCGCGGCCGAACTCGGCTGGTCCCCGGCCGCCACCCACGACTGGGAGACGTACAAGGAGCGGCTCGCGGGCCAGGGGCCGCGCCTGGAGGCACTCGGCGTCGGCTTCTACCGCTCGCCGCAGGTGCCCTGGCGCACGGAGTAGGGGAACGGGCCGGAAACGGAAAAGCCGGGGCGCCGGGCGGAGGACCGTACTCCGCTCAGCGCCCCGGCCGGCCCGGGATCACGCGAAGCGCGCGATGGGGTTGACCAGCGTGCCGACGAACTGCAGCGCGCCGGACGGGTCGGACAGGTCGACCATCTGCTTGTTGTTGCGCAGCTGGAGCCGGTTCAGGCACGACAGCGCGAACTCGTCCGCGAACATGTCGTACTGCTTGAACTTGTCCGCCAGCTCCGGCTTGGACTCCTGGTACGCCGTGACGCACGCGGCGACCGTCCGCCAGAAGTCGTCCTCGGCGAGCACGCCCTCGGCGGCGAGCGTCGCGCCCAGGAAACGGAAGAAGCAGTCGAAGACGTCCGTGAACACCGACAGCAGCTTGGTGTCCTCGGGAACGTCGACCCGGATGCGCTCCACCGCGGGCGGCAGCACCGCGTCCGGGTCCATCACCGCGATCTCCTCGGCGATGTCCTTGAAGATCGCGCGCTGGACGGCACCGTCCTCGATCACCAGGATCACGTTCTCGCCGTGCGGCATCCACACCAGGTCGTAGGCGTAGAAGGTGTGCAGGATCGGCAGCAGGTACGCGTCCAGGTAGCGGCGCAGCCACTCGGTGGGCGCGAGTCCCGACTCGGCGATCAGCGCGCCCGCGAACGACGCGCCCTCGTGGTCGGTGTGCAGCAGCGACGCCATGGTGGCCAGGCGCTGCCCCTCCTCGACCGTCGGCACCGGGCTCTCGCGCCACAGCGCGGCCAGCATCTTGCGGTACGGGGAGTACCGGTCGGTGGCGGCCTCGTACTCCAGGTGCCGGTAGCCGACCGCCGCGCGCTCGCGGATGATCGAGAAGCGGGCGGCCTTCAGGACGTCGTCGCCGGCGATCAGGTTCGCCAGCCAGTCGTTGATGGCCGGGGTGGCCTCCATGTACGCGGCGGAAAGGCCGCGCATGAAGCCCATGTTGAGGACCGAGATGGCCGTCTTGACGTAGTGCTTGGCCGGGTCGTTCGTGTTGAAGAACGTGCGGATCGACTGCTGCGCCAGATAGCGGTCGTCGCCCTCGCCGAGGAGGACCAGGCGCTGCTGGGCGATCTCGGCGGCGAAGGTGACCGACAGCTTGTTCCACCACTGCCAGGGGTGGACCGGCACGAGCAGATAGTCCGCGAGGTCCAGGCCCCGGTCGGCGAGCGTGCGGGCGAAGCCGTCGACGGTGGCGTCACCCAGCTCGGCGCGGACGAACGCCTCGTAGTCGATGCCCGCACCGGCGGTGAACGTGGTGCGGTCGCGGTGGGCGGCCAGCCAGATCAGCTGGACGGGGTTCGCCGCCTCCGGCGCGTAGGCGTGGTACTCGTCGATGCCGAAACCGAGGCGCCCGTTGTTGGCGACGAAACACGGGTGGCCCTCGGTCATGCCCGTCTCGACGGCCTGGAAGTCCGCCTTCGCCAGCTCGGCGGCGGGGACCTGCGGCTTGGCCGACTTGTACGCCGTACCGGAGAGGGTGGAGGAGATCTCCTCCAGGTAGACCGGGAGGATCTCGTCGCTCAGGCCGAGGGAGCCGCGCAGCTCGATGACGAACCGCAGGGCGTCCAGCGGCAGTTCCTGGTCACCCTGGTGGCGGCTGATGGAGTCGGCGTCGACCTGCCAGTGGTCGAGGGCGTACCGGTCGGCGGTGAAGCGGTACTCGGTCGTGCCGTCGTCGCTGAGCACCCGGTAGCGGTTGTCGCCGAGGGGCTCGGGGGTGAGCAGCCGCTCGTGGGTGAACTCGGCCAGGGCCTTGCGGACGAGCAGGCGGTTGGCGTGCGCCCAGCGCTCGGGTGTGAGGTGGGCGACGGGGTTCGCGGGGTCCACAGGGTTGGCGGCGCTCGCGGGGCTCATCGGGCGGCCCCGATCGCCGCGCGGAACTGCTCACGGGTGCAGACGCTCAGGTAGGCGTCCTTCTCCGGCTTGGCTATCTTCTCGACTATCTCGAAACCGACGGCCTCGTTCAGCGCGTGGACGGCGGCGTTGCGCACGTCGGGCTCGACGACGACCCGCTCGGTCGCCGGGTCGCGGAACAGCTCCTCCATCACGGCGGTGATCACGGCGCGGGTGAAGCCGTGGACGGGCGTGTCGGTCGGGGCGACCAGGAAGTGCATGCCGACGTCGCCGGGCCTGGCCTCGTACAGCCCGACCAGCTCGACCTTCGACGGGTCGTACCGCTCCATGAGGAACGCGGGCTCGCCGTCGCGCATGCCGATGAAGGCGTCGTGGTGCTCGTTGGCGGCGATGGCCATGTACTCGCGCTCGACGTCCGCGACGGAGTGGTTCTGCATCATCCAGAACCCGGCCTTGGGGTGGGTCACCCACCCGTGGACCAGCTCGCCGTCACTGAGGGGGTCGAGGGGGCGGAAGGTGAAGGTCCCGAGGGACAGGGTGGTGCTCATACCGCGAACTCCTGGAAAGCGATCGACTTCTCGACGGGGTAGTACTCGGAGCCCAGCAGCTCGCCGATGATGTACGCGTTGCGATAGGCGCCCATGCCCAGGTCGGGGCTGGTGATCGAGTGGGTGTGCACCCCGGCGTTCTGGAGGAAGATGCCGTTGCCGGTGGTGTCGATGGAGTAGTTGCGGGCCACGTCGAAGCGGCCCTGGCCGTCCCAGCGGATGCGGTCCTTCACGGGGTTCAGGAACGCGGGCGTGACGTACTTGTAGCCGGTGGCGAGGATCAGGCCGTCGGTCTCGATCTCGAAGTCCTTGCCCTGCTCCTCCTGGCGCAGCCCGAGCGTGTACGTGCCGTTCTCGTACGACGCGCTGCCGAGCGAGACGTTGGTGAGCAGCCGGGTGGGGACCGGGCCGCCGAGGTTCTTCTGGTACAGCAGGTCGAAGATCGCGTCGATCAGCTCGCCGTCGATGCCCTTGAACAGGCCCTTCTGCTGCGTCTCCAGGCGGTAGCGGGTGGCCTCGGGCAGGGCGTGGAAGTAGTCCACGTACTCCGGCGAGGTCATCTCCAGCGTGAGCTTGGTGTACTCCAGCGGGAAGAACCGGGGGGAGCGGGTGACCCAGTTCAGCCGGTAGCCGTGGACGTCGATCTCGCTCAGCAGGTCGTAGTAGATCTCCGCCGCGCTCTGGCCGCTGCCGACCAGCGTGATCGTCTTCTTCTTCTGGAGCGCTTCCTTGTTCGGCAGGTAGCGCGAGTTGTGGATGAAGTCGCCCTCCAGGCCCTGGCAGGCCTCCGGGATGTACGGCGGGGTGCCGGTGCCCAGCACGAGGCGACGGGAGCGGAACGTTTCTCCGGTGGTGGTGCGGACCGTGTACAGCTCGTCCGCGTCGTCGTACTCGACCGTCTCGACCGTGGTGGAGAAGCGGATGCTGGTCAGCTTGCCGGCGGCCCAGCGGCAGTAGTCGTTGTACTCGGTCCGCAGCGGGTAGAAGTTCTCGCGGATGTAGAACGAGTAGAGCCGGCCGTTCTCCTTGAGGTACTGGAGGAAGGAGTACGGCGACGTCGGGTCGGCGAGGGTGACGAGGTCCGACATGAACGGCGTCTGGAGGTGCGCGCCCTCCAGGAACATCCCGGCGTGCCACTCGAAGTGCGGCTTGGACTCCAGGAAGACGCCCGTCAGCTCGTCGATGGGCTCGGTGAGGCAGGCCAGGCCGAGGTTGAACGGACCCAGTCCGATACCGATGAAATCGTGGATGTCACGAGGCGTGGACAAGGTTCTCTCCAAGGTACTGCTCGGCGTGGCCGGCGATCAGGTCGAGGACGGCGGTGATGTCGTGCACGGTCGTCTCGGGGTTGAGCAGGGTGAACTTGAGGTACTGGCGGCCGTCGACCTTCGTACCGGCGACGACGGCCTCGCCCGAGGCGAACAGGGCCTTGCGAGCGTAGAGGTTGGCGCGGTCGATCTCGGCGGGCGAGGTGACGGCGGCCGGGATGTAGCGGAAGACCAGGGTCGACAGGGACGGCTGGACGACGATGTCGTAGCGCGGGTCGGCGGCGAGGGCGTCCCAGCCGGCCGAGGCGAGGTCGCACACCTCGTCGAAGAGCTGCCCGACCCCGTCAGCGCCCATGACGCGCAGCGTCATCCACAGCTTGAGCGCGTCGAAGCGGCGGGTGGTCTGGAGCGACTTGTCGACCTGGTTGGGGATCCGCTCCTCCACCGTGCGCCGGGGGTTGAGGTAGTCGGCGTGGTAAGTGGCGTGGCGCAGGGTCGCCCCGTCCCGGACCAGGACGGCGGAGGAACTGACCGGCTGGAAGAACGACTTGTGGTAGTCGACCGTGACCGAGTCGGCGCGCTCGATGCCGTCGAGGAGGTGGCGTCGGGTGGGCGAGGCGAGCAGGCCGCAGCCGTACGCGGCGTCGACGTGCATCCAGGCGCCGTACTGGGCGGCGAGCTCGGCGATCTCCGGGAGCGGGTCGATGGAGCCGAAGTCGGTCGTGCCGGCGGTGGCGACGATCGCCATGGGCGTCAGGCCCTGGGCGGCGCACAGCTCCAGCTCGGCCGCGAGGGCGACGGACTGCATGCGCTTGTCGCGGTCGGTGGGCACCGAGATGACGGACTGCGGGGGCAGGCCCAGGAGTTTGGCCGACTTCTGGACGCTGAAGTGGCTGCACTCGGAGGAGAAGATGCGCAGCTTCGCCAGGTCGTCCGTCTTGGCCTCCTCGCGGGCGAGGAGCAGCGCCTGGAGGTTGGACTGCGTGCCCCCGCTGGTGAACACCCCGTCGGCGGCCGGGCCGAGGCCGATGCGGCCGGTGGTCCAGTCGATCAGCTTGCGCTCGATGAGCGTGCCGCCCGCGCTCTGGTCCCACGTGTCGAGCGAGGAGTTGACGGCCGAGAGGACCGCCTCGCCGAGGACGGCCGGGATGACGACCGGGCAGTTGAGGTGGCCCAGGTAGCGGGGGTGGTGGAAGTACACGGCGTCGCGCAGGTAGACCTGCTCCAGCTCATCGAGGGCGGCGGACGCGTCGCCGAGCGGCTTGTCGAGGTCCACCGCCGAGACGAGCGGGGCCAGTTCGTCGGGAGTGACGCCGGTGAACGGCTGTCGGGTGGAGGCGAGCCGGTTCGCCACCCGCTCGACTCCTTCGGTGACGGAACGCCGGTACTGCTCGGCGGTTACGTCATTGAGCAGGTGCGAGCGCATGCGGGGTCCTCCCGGGTACGGGGACTTGGTCGGCCCTCTGGGGACAGGGGAGTGGGGCGAGGGCGACGCCGTGAGTGAGGTTAGCCTAACCTAAGTTGTGGCCGGAAAGGAACTTGGGGCTCCCGAGGGCCCGTTGGGAGCCGGCGCCGTGACCGCGGTGCGCCCGGTGCATGCGCGGCGCGCGGTGCGCGGTGCATGTGGTGCGCGGGGTGGCCGGTTGGGACCGGTTGGGGGCCGGCTGGGGCGGGGCTCCGCCGGCGGGTGGTTCCTGCGCCCGCCGGAGCCCCGTACGCCCGGCCCAGGGCCCGGCCCGCGACGGGCCGGCGCCCGGCCCGCGTCCCGGTCTACGCCTCGTCCGCGGCCGTGTCGGGGGCCTCCCGCAGGGCGTCCTCGCTCAGGCCCTTGCGCCAGTAGCCGACGAAGGTGACCCGGCGGCGGTCGATCCCGCGCTCGTTCACCAGGTGGCGGCGCAGCGCCTTGACCGAGCCGGACTCGCCGGCGATCCAGGCGTAGGGCGCCGTGCCCGTCAGCCCGGCGGCGCGCACCGCGTCCACCGCGGCGGGGGCGCCCTCCTCCCGGACCAGCCAGGTGACGGTCGCGTCCGCCTCGGTCCTCAGCTCCAGGCGGTCGGCCGCGTACGGGACGTCGAGCCACACCCGCGCCCTGGTCCCGGCGGGCAGCGACTCCAGGATCGACGAGACGGCGGGCAGCGCCGTCTCGTCGCCCCAGATCAGCACCTCGTCCGCGTCCGCCGGCAACCGGAAGCGCACACCGGTGTTGTCGGCGACCGTCGGCCCGAGGACGACCACCCGGTCGCCCTCCGCGGCCCGGGCGGCCCAGCGGCAGGCCGGACCGCCGTCCTCGTGGAGGGCGAAGTCGATGTCGACCTCGGTGGCGCCCGCGTCCGTGCGGCGCTGCTCCCGCACGGTGTACGAGCGCATCACCGCCCGTACGTCGTCGGGCATGGCCCGCCACGCGCCGAGCGTGCCGTACATGTCCCCGTCGTCCACCGGCGGCAGCACCGGCTCGGGCTGGCCCGGGTGCGGCAGGAACAGGGACAGGCTCTGGTCGCGGCCCCCGGAGGCGAAGCCTTCCAGCTCCTCACCGGCCGCCCCGGCGAAGGTGACGCGCACCAGCGACGGGCCGAGCCGCCGGGTGCGCGCCACCTTCAGGGAGAAGAAACCGAACATGCGGCTCAGGCCACCTTCTTGGCGTTCTCGATCGCCTTGGCCAGGTCCTCCAGGAGGACGGCGCACTTGTCGTAGGAGTAGATCGGCTCGGTGAAGCGCGGGATGACCTGGCCGGCCTTGACGGCGGGCAGTTGACCCCAGGTCGGCTTGGACTTCAGGTCGCCGGGCTGGATGGCCTGGCTGCGGTTGTCCATCATGATGATGTCGGCCGGGTACGTGTCGAGGTTCTCCCAGCTGAGCTCCTCGAAGTAGCCCTGGGCGTTCACCTTCGGCTTCACGAACTTCACGCCCAGCTCCTCGAAGTACGCGGTGTCCGCGGACATCTTGGCGAGCGACACGTAGAACAGCTCGGCGCTCGCCGAGCCGATCATGACGCGAATCTCGGGGCGGGCCTTGGCGGCGGCGCGCAGCGACGCGGCGGCCTTCTCGAAGCGGGCCTTGGCGTCGACCGTCTTCTTGGCCTTCAGGTCGGCGCCCAGCGACTCGGCCAGCTCGGCGTGGCGTGCCAGCGCCTTCGGCATCGTCGTGTTGGCGGCCCACAGCGCGACGGTCGGCGCCAGCTTCACGATCTTGTCGTGGGACTGCGGCGGCAGGTACCACAGCACGTCCTTGTCCCACATGGCCGACACCAGCACCTCGGGCTCGAGCTTGAGGTACTCCTCGATGTTGAAGGTGCCCCAGACGTTGCCGAGGTTCTTCACCTTGGTGACGTCGAGGTCACCGGCCTGGATGTCCGCCGTGTCCTTGCCCGTCTTGGGGTCCTTGACGGTGGTGGGACCGAAAACGCCCTTGACCTCGATGCCGTAGTCGTGCAGGGCGGCCGCGGTGCCGATGAAGGCGACGATGTTCTTCGGGGTGGACTTCAGCTCCACCTTCTTGCCGCGGTCGTCGGTGAACTTCCAGGGGCCGGACTTCTCGCCGGACGCGGACGACTTCTTGTCGTCCTTGTCGCCGCCGCAGGCGACGAGCGCGGCGCCGAGCCCGAGGGCGCCGCCCGCGGCGAGCAGACCGCGACGGGTGAGGTGGGTGGCTCGGGCGTTGCTGGGCATGGCGGATCGCTTTCGTACGGCCGTATTCGGCCACCGGGCAAGTTCGAGGGTAGGTTAGCCTAACCTCACGCCTTGTCCAGAGGGCGCCCCCGTGTGCGATGCGGCACTCCGCGGCCCGGGCGCCTCGGACCGTGCCCTCCGAACGCCCCGGCGCACCGCGGCCGCCGCCGGTGAGGGCGGCGGCCACGGTGCGCCGAGCGGCCGGGCGGGCGTCAGGCGGAGAGGCCCAACTCCCGTGCGATCAGCATCCGCTGGACCTCGCTCGTGCCCTCGCCGATCTCCAGGATCTTGGAGTCCCGCCACATCCGCGCCACCGGGTACTCGTTCATGAAGCCGTAGCCGCCGTGGATCTGGGTGGCCTCACGGGCGTTGTCCACGGCCACCGTCGACGAGTACAGCTTCGCCAGCGCGGCCTCCTTCTTGAACGGCTCGCCGCTCACCAGCCGGGACGCCGCGTCGCGCCAGCCGATCCGGGCCATGTGCGCCCGCATCTCCATGTCGGCGATCTTGAACTGGACGGCCTGGTTGTCCCCGATGGGCCGCCCGAAGGCGTGCCGCTCCTTGGCGTACTTCACCGACTCGTCCACGCACCCCTGCGCCAGACCCGTCGCCAGCGCCGAGATGGCGATCCGGCCCTCGTCGAGGATGCGCAGGAACTGGGCGTACCCGCGCCCCTCCTCGCCCACGAGGTTGGCGACCGGCACCCGGACGTCGGAGAAGGACAGCTCGCGGGTGTCCGAGGCGTTCCAGCCCACCTTGGAGTACGGGGCGGCCACCGTGAAGCCGGGGGTGCCCGACGGGACGATGATCGAGGAGATCAGCGGCTTGCCCTCGGGCGTGCGCCCGGTGACGGCGGTGACCGTGACCAGACCGGTGATGTCCGTACCGGAGTTGGTGATGAAGCACTTGGAGCCGTTGATGACCCACTCGTCACCGTCCCGGACGGCCGTGGTGCGGGTGCCGCCCGCGTCCGAACCGGCGCCCGGCTCCGTCAGCCCGAACGCGCCCAGGATCTCCCCGCCGCACATGCGCGGCAGCCACTCGCGCTTCTGCTCCTCGGTGCCGAAGCGGTAGAGCGGCATCGCGCCGAGCGAGACGCCCGCCTCCAGGGTGATGGCCACCGACGAGTCGACCCGGGCCAGCTCCTCCAGGGCGATGCCGAGGGCCAGGTAGTCACCGCCCATGCCGCCGTACTCCTCCGGGAAGGGCAGACCGAACAGGCCCATCTGCCCCATCTCGCGGACGATCTCGTACGGGAACTCGTGGCGCTCGTAGAAGTCCCCGATCTTCGGGGCGACGACCTCGTGGGCGAACTCCTCCACGGTGCGGCGAAGTTCCTCGTGCTCCGGGGAGAGCCGGTGGTCCAGGGACATGACTCAGGACTCCTTGTGGGAGGCCGCGCCGCCGAGGGCGCGGACGGTGCGGGACGGGCTGGGACGGCCCAGTTGTCCGGCCAGCCACACGCTCGTGGCGGTGAGCCGGCCGAGGTCGACCCCGGTGTCGATGCCGAGGCCGTGGAGCATCCACACGAGGTCCTCGGTGGCGAGGTTGCCGGTGGCGGACTTGGCGTACGGGCAGCCGCCCAGGCCGCCCGCGGAGGCGTCGACCGTGGTGACGCCGTGCTGGAGGGCGGCGAGGGTGTTGGCGAGCGCCTGCCCGTACGTGTCGTGGAAGTGCACGGCCAGGGCGGTGGCCGGGATCCCCGCCTCGCCGAGGGCGGTCAGGAGCCGCGTCACATGGCCGGGGGTGGCCACGCCGATGGTGTCGCCCAGGCTCAGCTCGTCGCAGCCCAGGTCCCGCAGGCGCCGGCAGACGGCGACGACCTGCTCGACCGGGACGGGGCCCTCCCAGGGGTCGCCGAAGCACATGGAGAGGTAGCCGCGCACGCTCAGGCCGTGCTCGACGGCGCGGGTGACGACGGGGGCGAACATGGCGAGCGCCTCGTCGACCGTGCGGTTGAGGTTGGCCCTGGCGAACGACTCGGTGGCGCTGGCGAACACGGCCACGTCACGGGCGCCGAGCGCCAGCGCCCGGTCCAGTCCCCGCTCGTTGGGCACCAGGACCGGCAGGCGTACGCCGTCGAGGCCGCTGACGAGCGGGAACAGCTGCTCGGCGTCGGCCAGCTGCGGCACCCACTTGGGGTGGACGAAGCTGGTCGCCTCGACGGTGGTCAGCCCGGCCTCCGCGAGGCGGCGGACGAACTCCGCCTTCACCTCGGTCGGGACGACGCCCTGCTCGTTCTGGAGGCCGTCGCGCGCGCCGACCTCGTGGATCCGCACGCGCGCGGGCAGGCCGGGCGCGGGAACGGTCATCGGGAGCCCTGCGGTCATGCGTCCGCCTCCTCCTTGGGGACCACCACGGCCAGTACCTGGTCCATGGCGACGGTGGTGCCGGGCGTGACGTCCAGTTCGGCGACGGTGCCGTCGTGGGGGGCGGAGATGACGTGCTCCATCTTCATCGCCTCCACGACCACCAGGCCCTGTCCGGCCGTCACCTCGTCCCCGACGGCGACCTTGACGACGGTGACCGTGCCCGGCATGGGCGCGGTGAGCGAGTCGGCCCCGGCGTGGGCGGTGCGGTCGAGGGACGCCTCGACGGGGTCGTGGTCCAGGACGTTCCACGAGTCCCCGTCGCGGCCGAGCCAGGTGCCCGCGCGGTGGAAGGTGTGGGTGACGCCGTCCACGGTGACCGTGACCCGGCCGGCCTCCACGCGCGCGTGGCCCCGGGTCCGGTGGGCGACGGGCTCGTGCCCCGGTACGCGCAGCCAGTGGGTGACCGGGAGGGGCTCCCCGCCGAGCCGCCAGCCGCTGGGCACCGAGAACGGGTCGGTCCAGCCGCCCGCGTCCGGCTCGGGACGCAGGCCCGCCTCGCGGACGGCCGCCGCGGCCTCGTACACCTCCTCCGGCACCCCGTCCGGGACGAGGCCGTCCACGTCCCGCTCCACGAGGCCGGTGTCGAGGTCGCCGGAGACGACGTCCGGGTGGGCCAGCAGCCGGCGCAGGAACCCGGCGTTGGTGGGGACGCCCAGGGTGACGGTGTCCGCCAGCGCGGCGCGCAGCCTGCGCAGCGCGGTGGGGCGGTCGGGTCCGTGGACGATGACCTTCGCCAGCATGGGGTCGTAGAGGCTCGCGACCTCGGTGCCCTCGCTGAGGCCGGAGTCGGTGCGCACCCCGGCGCCGTGCGGCTCGTTCAGCGCCAGGACGGTGCCGCCCGAGGGGAGGAAGCCGCGGGAGGGGTCCTCCGCGCAGATCCGGGCCTCGATGGAGTGGCCGGTCAGCGCGATGTCGTCCTGGGTGAACCCGAGGGGCTCCCCGGCGGCCACCCGCAGCTGCCACTCCACCAGGTCCACGCCCGTGATCAGCTCGGTGACCGGGTGCTCGACCTGGAGGCGGGTGTTCATCTCCATGAAGTAGTAGGCCGACGGGTCACCGCCCGGGACGATGAACTCCACCGTGCCCGCGCCCCGGTAGCCGCAGGAGCGGGCCGCCTGCACGGCCGCCTCGCCCATCGCGGCGCGGGTCTTCTCGTCCAGCAGGACGGAGGGCGCCTCCTCGATGATCTTCTGGTGGCGGCGCTGGAGGGAGCACTCCCGCTCGCCGAGGTGCACGACGTTGCCGTGGCCGTCGGCCAGGACCTGGATCTCGATGTGACGGGGCCGGTCGATCCACCGCTCCACCAGCAGGGTGTCGTCACCGAACGAGGCCCGTGCCTCGCGCCGGGCCGCGGCGATCTCCTCCAGCAGGGCCGACTCCACGCGGGTGAGGCGCATGCCCTTGCCGCCGCCGCCCGCCGAGGGCTTCAGCAGTACCGGCATGCCGATCTCGCGGGCCGCCGCGGCCAGTTCGTCGTCGCTCAGCCCGCTCCCCGAGGAGCCGGGCACGACCGGGACGCCGGCCGCCTTCACCGTCTCCTTGGCGCGGATCTTGTCGCCCATGAGGGCGATGGCGGAGGCGGGCGGGCCGATGAAGACCAGCCCGGCGTCCTCGCACGCCTTCGCGAAGGCGGCGTTCTCCGCCAGGAAGCCGTAACCCGGGTGCACCGCCTGGGCGCCGGTGCGGGCCGCGGCCTCCAGCAGCCGGTCCGCCCGCAGGTAGCTCTCGGTCGCGGCCGGCGGCCCGATCCGTACCGCCGTGTCCGCCTCCCGTACGTGGCGGGCGTCGGCGTCCGCGTCGCTGAAGACGGCGACCGAGCGGATGCCGAGGGCCCGCAGCGTACGGATGACGCGGACCGCGATCTCGCCCCGGTTGGCGACAAGAACAGTCGTGAACATCAGTCCCTCACATCCGGAAGACGCCGAACTGGGG
The DNA here is from genome assembly GCF_009739905.1 of Streptomyces ficellus. Taxonomy (NCBI): domain Bacteria; kingdom Bacillati; phylum Actinomycetota; class Actinomycetes; order Kitasatosporales; family Streptomycetaceae; genus Streptomyces; species Streptomyces ficellus. Next base: position 4,777,414 of record NZ_CP034279.1, read on the forward strand.
GTCTCCCAGCGGGGCGTTGGCGCAGGCGGTCAGGGCCAGACCCAGCACCTGGCGGGTCTCCAGGGGGTCGATCACCCCGTCGTCCCACAGCCGGGCGGTCGCGTAGTAGGCGTTGCCCTGCTGCTCGTACTGGGCGCGGACCGGGTCCTTGAAGGCCTCCTCGTCCTCGGTGGACCAGGACTCCCCACGGCCCTCGATCTGGTCCCGCTTGACCGTGGCGAGGACGGAGGCGGCCTGCTCGCCGCCCATGACGGAGATCTTGGCGTTCGGCCACATCCACAGGAAGCGGGGGCTGTAGGCCCGGCCGCACATCGAGTAGTTGCCCGCGCCGTACGAGCCGCCCACGACGACCGTCAGCTTCGGTACGCGCGTGCAGGCGACGGCGGTGACCATCTTCGCGCCGTGCTTGGCGATGCCGCCCGCCTCGTAGTCCCGGCCGACCATGAAGCCGGAGATGTTCTGCAGGAACAGCAGCGGGATGCCGCGCTGGTCGCACAGCTCGATGAAGTGGGCGCCCTTCTGGGCGGACTCGGCGAACAGGATGCCGTTGTTGGCGACGATCCCCACCGGGTGGCCGTGGATCCGGGCGAAGCCGGTGACCAGGGTCTGGCCGAACTCCGACTTGAACTCCTGGAACCGGGAGCCGTCCACCACGCGCGCGATGACCTCCCGGGCGTCGTACGGCGTGCGCGAGTCGACCGGCACCGCCCCGTACAGGCCCGCGGGGTCCACCTTGGGCTCCTCCGCCGGCTCCACCGCCCACGGCAGCGGGCCGCGGGCGGGGAGCGTCGCCACGATGTTCCGGACGATCCGCAGGGCGTGGGCGTCGTCCTCCGCGAGGTGGTCGGTGACGCCGGAGGTCCGGGAGTGGACCTCGCCGCCGCCCAGCTCCTCGGCCGTGACCACCTCGCCGGTCGCCGCCTTCACCAGCGGCGGGCCGCCCAGGAAGATCGTGCCCTGGTTCCGCACGATCACCGCCTCGTCGCTCATCGCCGGGACGTACGCCCCGCCGGCGGTGCACGAGCCGAGGACGGCGGCGATCTGCGGGATCCCGGCGCCCGACATGCGGGCCTGGTTGTAGAAGATCCGCCCGAAGTGCTCCCGGTCGGGGAACACCTCGTCCTGCTTCGGCAGGAAGGCGCCGCCCGAGTCCACCAGGTACAGGCACGGGAGCCGGTTCTCCAGGGCCACCTCCTGGGCGCGCAGGTGCTTCTTGACGGTCATCGGGTAGTACGTGCCGCCCTTGACCGTGGCGTCGTTCGCCACCACCACGACCTCGCGGCCGCTGACCCGCCCGATGCCGGCGATCACACCGGCCGCCGGGGCCTGGTCGTCGTACATCCCGTTCGCCGCCAGCGGCGCCAGCTCCAGGAACGGCGAGCCGGGGTCCAGAAGGCTGTCGACGCGGTCGCGCGGCAGCAGCTTGCCGCGCGCCGTGTGCCGGGCGCGGGCCTTCTCGCCACCACCCATTCGGGCGGCCGCCAGCCGGGCGCGCAGCCCGTCGGCCAGCTCGTGGTGCGCCGCCTCATTGGCCTGCCAAGCGGCGGAGGCCGGGTCCGCCGCACTGCTCAGCACGGGCGCCTGCTGCATCATGCCCCCAGTTAATGACCGTTAACGTATGTCCATCAGGTTAACGACCGCTAACCGCCTTGTCTAGAATCAATCCCATGAGCACCAGGACCGACGCCCCGACGCGCCGCGAGCAGATCCTCAAGGAGGCCGCCCGCCTCTTCGCCGAGCGCGGCTTCCACGGCGTGGGCGTCGACGAGATAGGGGCCGCCGTCGGCATCAGCGGCCCCGGCCTCTACCGGCACTTCCCCGGCAAGGACGCCATGCTGGCCGAACTGCTGGTCGGCATCAGCGAACGGCTCCTCGACGGCGGCCGTCGCCGCGTCCAGGAGGCGGCGGGCGACCCCGAGGCGCTGCTCGGCTCGCTCATCGACGGGCACATCGACTTCGCGCTCGACGACCGCCCCCTGATCACCCTGCACGACCGCGAGCTGGACCGCCTCCGGGAGGCCGACCGCAAGAGGGTGCGCCAGCTCCAGCGGCAGTACGTCGAGCTGTGGGTCACCGTGGTCCGCGAGCTGTACCCGGCACCCCCGGAGACCGAGGCCAGGGCCACCGTCCACGCCGTGTTCGGCCTGCTGAACTCCACGCCGCACATCGGCCTGCTCGGCCGCACCGCCATGGAGGCCCTGCTGCGCCGTCTGGCGCACGGCGCGATCGGCTCGCTCGCGGACTGACCGCCCGCCCGGGTGCGCCGCCGGGGCGGCGGGTAGAGTCCGGATCTTCGGCCGCGCCGGCTGCCGGAGTCCTGAGAGCGGCACCCGCGATGCACGCTTCCCCGCTGTCCCCGTCCGCGTCCCCGTCCGCACGCCTGGACGCCGCACTGGACGGCCTGGCCGTCACCTTCCGGGGCATGACCGCCCGCCCCGACGAGACCAACTGCGAATGCCACTGGGGCAGCGACGAGGACCTCGCCCTGCTGAAGACGCCGGACGTGACGCTGTACCCGGACCTGCTGGACCGCACCTGGCGGGCCATCGACTGGACCGACTGCGGGGCGGTGCTGCGCCGCGTACTGCCCCAGCTCTCCCGGGCCCTCGTCGCGGGCCGCGTCGACGCCTGGTCCGGCCTGCACGAGGTCGGGCGCTCGTTCACCATCGCCGGCTGGACACGGTGGCCCGCCGACCACGCCGCGCCGGTGCGGGAGTTCCTGGAGGCCTGGTGGCTCCACACCCTGACCGACCCGCGGCCGGCCGTACCGGCGCACGAGGTCCTCGCCCTGGTCGCCGAGGCCTCCGGCACCCTCACCCCGTGGCTCGCCACCTGGGAGGCCCTCGACTCGCCCCGGGCCACCGAGCACCTGGCCGAGGCGGCGGACCAGTGGGAGTACGACCCGCTGGGCGACGAACTGCCGTGGAGCGGCTGGCACGACGAGGAGGCCATGTGCGCCGAACTGACCGCCTGGCTGGTGCGCCACGCGGCCGGCCGGCTCCGGGCCCACGGCGCGCCGGAGGAGCTGCTCCACCGGATACGGCTGCTGGGCGTCACCGGCGCCGCCCGGTGGGAGGACCCCCACTGGCCGGGTCACCGGTACTGACACCCGCCCCGGGCGCGCCCCGACACGTCCACCCCGTGGAACCACGCCGCCACTGCGCGTACCGGGACGGCACAATGGGGCCATGCCGATACCCAGCCGCGCCGCCCTCGTCGAGCACCTCGTCCGTACCCGGATCGCCGGAGACGTCGCCACGCCCCGCGACAACAACCTCCTCCACTACCGCAAACTGGCGAACGGCGACCGCCACTACTGGCTCGGCATCGAGCTGGGGGACCGGTGGACGGACGAGCAGGACGTGCTCGCCGTGATGGCCGAGCGGTGCGGGGTGAACGACGATCCGGCGCACCGGTCCGGCCAGGACACCATCGACCCCGAACTCACCGTCGACGGCCTCGACCGGATGGCCGCGCGGCTGCGGAAGGCCGCGGCCGGCAGACAGCGCGTGCTGTTCGCCACCGGCCACCCCGGGGCGCTGCTGGACGTGCACAGCCGCACCGCCGCCGCGCTGCGGAGCGCCGGGTGCGACATCGTCCGCATCCCGGGCGGGCTCGTCGCGGACGAGGGGTACGTCGTGCAGTTCGCGGACGTGGCGGTCTTCGAGCGCGGCGCGAGCCTGTGGCACACCCACTCGCCGGAGCCGATGAACGCGATCCTCGACCGCCTGGACGTCCGGCCGGACCTCGTCGTCGCCGACCACGGCTGGGCGGGCCGCGCCGGCCAGCGCGGCATCGACTCCGTCGGGTACGCCGACTGCAACGACCCCGCCCTGTTCATCGGCGAGGCCGAGGGCGTCATGCAGGTCACTGTCCCGCTCGACGACCACGTCGTGGACCCGCGCTTCTACGAGCCGATGACGGAGTACCTCCTGGACGCGGCGGGCCTGGCCTGACCGGTTCCGTCCGTCAGAGGCTGCCCGGGGGCGCGATCCACGTCGTGGGCTGGCCGGTGGCCCTCGCGACCGTCTCGAAGTCGGCGTCGTAGTGCAGAACGGTGAGGCCGGACAGTTCGGCGGCGGCCGCGAGCAGGAGGTCGACCGGGCCGGCGCTCCGGTGCTCGCCGCGCTCCGTCAGCACGCGTTGCACGCCGCCGGCCCGCTGGTACACACCATCGGGGACGGGTGCCCAGTTGAAGAGCTCGGCGAGCAGCTCCTGTTTCGTCAACCGGTCGGCCAGGGAGCGCGCCGAGTAGAGCATCTCCAGCTCGGTGATCTCGCACATCCCGATGACGCCCTCGGTGAGGTGCTCGCTCCAGCGCTCCCGGACCTGCTTGTTCGTCAGGATCCGGACAGCGGCGGACGTGTCGATGAGGTGGGTGACCGGGCTCACCGGCGGTAGGCGCCCTTGTCGAGAAGGACGTCGAAGTCGCCCCGATCGCCCATCGCGGCGAGCTCTTCCAGGGCGTTCAGGCGCCGCCGGCGCTTCGCCACTTCCAGGAGCGCGGCGTTGACCGTGTCCTTCTTCGTGGTGGTGCCCAGTATCGACGCCGCCTCGCTCAGGGCGTCGTCATCGACTTCGACGTAGAGGTTCGACATGGGTCATATCCTCCCTATGCTGGCGCCATATGAAGGATATGCCCCTGCCAGGGCCGGCGGCAATCACGCGGTCACCCCCGCGGGACGCGCACCACGCCCTCCTGGATCACGGAGATCGCGAGCCGGCCGTCCTGGGTGTAGATGCGGGCCTGGCCCAGGCCCCGGCCGCCGGAGGCGGAGGGGGACTCCTGGTCGTACAGGAGCCACTCGTCCGCCCGGAAGGGGCGGTGGAACCACATGGCGTGGTCCAGCGAGGCGCCCACCACGTCGCCGACCGCCCAGCCGCCGCGCCCGTGGGCGAGGAGCACCGAGTCGAGCAGCGTCATGTCGGAGACGTACGTCGCCAGGCACACGTGCAGCAGCGGGTCGTCCGCCAGCTTTCCGTTGGTGCGGAACCACACCTGGGAGCGCGGCTCGCGCGGTTCGCCGACGCTGCCCCACGGCGGCGCCTCGGCGTACCGCAGGTCCACCGCGGCCCGTGCCTCGACCAGGCGGCCGGCGACGTCCGCCGGGAGGTGGCGCGGCAGCATCTCCGCGGCCGTCGGGAGGCTCTCGGGGTCGGGCGCGGCCGGCATGTCCGCCTGGTGCTCCAGGCCCTCCTCGTACGCCTGGAACGACGCCGACAGGTGGAAGATCGGCTGGCCGTGCTGGACGGCGACGACCCGGCGCGTGGTGAACGAGCGGCCGTCGCGGATGCGGTCCACGGTGTAGACGATCGGCGCGCCCGGGTCCCCGGCGCGCAGGAAGTACGCGTGCAGGGAGTGGGCGGGACGGTCCTCGGGGACGGTCCGGCCGGCCGCGACCAGGGCCTGGGCGGCCACCTGGCCGCCGAAGACGCGCGGGACGAGGGCCGACCGGGACACGCCCCGGAAGATGTCCTGCTCGATCCGCTCCAGGTCGAGCAGATCGAGCAGGGCGTCGAGAGCCTCGGGCACTTACAGGCCCATCGACTTCGCGATGATCGTCTTCATGATCTCGCTGGTGCCGCCGTAGATGCGGTTGACGCGGTTGTCCGCGTACAGGCGGGCGATCGGGTACTCGTTCATGTAGCCGTAGCCGCCGTGCAGCTGGAGGCAGCGGTCGATGACGCGGTGGGCGACCTCGGTGCAGAACAGCTTCGCGGAGGCGGCCTCGGCGGGGGTCAGCTCGCCCGCGTCCAGGGCCTCCAGGGCGCGGTCGGCGACGGCCTCGGCCGCGTCCACCTCGGCCTGGCAGGCGGCCAGCTCGAACTTGGTGTTCTGGAAGTGGGCGACCGGCTTGCCGAAGACCGTGCGGTCGGTGACGTACTGCTGCGCGAACCGGATCGCGGCCTTGGCCTGCGCGTACGCGCCGAAGGCGATGCCCCAGCGCTCGGAGGCCAGGTTGTGGCCGAGGTAGTAGAAGCCCTTGCCCTCCTCGCCGAGCAGGTCCTCGACCGGCACCTTGACGTCGACGAAGGCCAGCTCGGCGGTGTCGGAGGTGCGCAGGCCCAGCTTGTCCAGCTTGCGGCCGATGGAGTAGCCCTCGGACTTGGTGTCCACCGCGAAGAGCGAGATGCCGAAGCGGCGGTCCTCGGCGCTGGGCGCGGAGGTGCGGGCGCACACGATCACGCGGTCGGCGTGGACGCCGCCGGTGATGAAGGTCTTGGCGCCGTTGAGGACGTAGTGCGTGCCGTCCTCGGAGAGCTTGGCGGTGGTCTTCATGCCCGCGACGTCGGAGCCGGTGCCCGGCTCGGTCATCGCCAGTGCCCACATCTCCTCGCCGGAGACGAAGTTCGGCAGGTAGCGCTTCTTCTGCTCGTCGGTGGCGAGCATCTTGATGTACGGCAGGGCGAGCAGCACGTGCACGCCGGAGCCGCCGAAGTTCACGCCCGCGCGGGAGGTCTCCTCGTACAGGACGGCCTCGAACTTGTGGGTGTCCAGACCCGCGCCGCCGAACTCCTCGGGCACGTTGATCCCGAAGACGCCCAGCTCACCGAGCTTGTGGTAGAAGTCGCGCGGCGCCTGGCCCGCCGCGAACCACTCGTCGTAGACGGGGACGACCTCGGCCTCGATGAAGGCGCGGATGGTCTCCCGGAACGCCTCGTGGTCCTCGTCGAATACGGTACGGCGCACGGACGCCTCCTCGGGGTGTCGCTGGGTACGGTCTGGCTAAGCGCTTGCTCAGCGTGTGCCAGTCGAAGTTACTCATCGGTCACCCGTTCTGTCCAGACTCCGCGTCTGTGATCCAGCGCCCTTCGGCGGAGTCGTACGCGTACGCCGGCCTCCCCCCGGTCCCGCTCGTGCGGAAGGGCTTCCCGCCGTCCGTGATCCGCGCCGTCCCCGAACGCCCCCCGGCGCTCCACTCCAGCTCCAGGTACCAGCGGCAGTCGCAGCCCGCCGTCCGCGCGGAGACGAGCAGCTCCTCGGGGTCGGAGGAGGTGACCTTGTACGGGAAGGAGACGGCCGGGATCGTCCGGACCTCGGCCCCGGAGGCGTCGAGGCCGTCGACGGGCCGCGCGAGCGGGCGCGGCCGGTCGAGGTCCACGGCGAAGTGGCGCGGGGTGACCGCGCCGCCGCAGCCCTCGCCCATCCGGTACGCGTTCCACGGCGGCGGCTCGGCCCGCCCGACCACGCGGACGTGCAGGGCGTGGAGGACCACGGCGGTGGACGCCGACCGGCCCTGGAGCGAGAGCCGCACCAGCGCCTCCCCGCCGTGCACGGCCCCGTGCGCTCCCGCCCACGCCTTGGCGTCGGCCGTGACCGGCGGCGGGGCCACCGCCCGCGGGGCCCGGTCCACGAGGTACGTGTGCCCGCAGTCGCCCTGCCAGAGCTGGGAGCCGACCGTCCAGGTGAAGGGGAGGGGGTCCGCGGTCCGCGCCGGAGGGGTCGGGGCGGGAGCGGCGGCGGAACCCGTACGGGTGGGGTGGCCGAGCAGGGCGGCGGCGAGCGCGAGCACGACGAGGGCGACGGCGGCGGCGACGAGGAGCGGAGCGCGGGCGGCACGACGGGAGTGGGGCGCCCCCGGGGCGGGCGCCTCCGGCGCGGGCGGGGCGGCGGCGGTCGGGCCCGGGGCGGGGTCGGGGTCCGGGGCGGGGCCCGGTTCCGGCGCGGACGGTTCCGGGTGCGATGCCGGCGCGGCCGACACGGGCGGGGGCGAGGGCACGGGCGCGGCCGCCCGGCGGCGGGCTCGGTCCGCCTCCGTCCAGGCCGCCTCCAGGGCCCGCCGTTCCTCCTCGTCCGCCCCGCACAGCAGGGCGAGGCGGTCGACCACGCCGAACTCCTCCGGGACGGTCGCGCCGGAGCAGTAGCGGTGGAGGGTGGACGCGCTGACGCTCAGACGCCGGCCCAGCGCCTCGTAACTCCTCCCGTCCCGCGCCTTCAGCGCGCGCACCAGCCCCGCGAACTCCTCGACGGCGGCGTCCTTCGGCATTCCATCCCCCTCGATCCTGCGTCCCACCCTGCGTCCCACGCTTCACGTCCTTGCACGTCAACGGGGGTGGAATGGTTCCGGGACGGATGGTGGGCGTGTGATCGTTGCGGGCGGCGGGCGCCGGCCCCACGCTGGTGGAGCACTGACCGAACGAACGACCCGACGGGGGATCCACCACCATGAACACGCTCCGCACCGCACTCGCCACCGCCGCCGCCGCCGTCCTGGGCCTCGCGGCCCTCGCCACGGCCCCGGCGCAGGCCGCCGCCCAGCCCGCGTTCCTCGCCGCCTCCCAGATGCCGCCGTCGTCGACGCCGTGGACCGCCACCCAGGTATTCACCGGCGTCCCGGAGAACGGCGGCGTCCTCTGCGCCTCGTACAAGATCCCGGCGCAGAACAGCCGCTACCGCGAGTTCAGCACCGACCTCGACGCCAACGGCGTCCAGGTCACCACGGTCGCCCGCACCGAGGCCGACGCCGTGAAGCTGGTCGACACCCTCCGCACGTCCCTCGCCAACTGCGGGCCCCTGCTGGAGCAGCAGAACCCGGGCCTGAAGGCCGTCAGCGCCTCCCACGGCAAGCTCGCCGTCGAGGAGGGCGCCTGGGTCTACAGCCTGGACACCGCCGACCCGCAGATCGGCGCCACCGACATCCACCTGTTCTCCGTCGGCCGCGACGGCCGCACCGTCACCCTCGTCCGCTGGGGCCAGACGGGCGACCTCAAGGACGCCCCGCTGACCGCCTTCCGCACCACGACGAAGACCGCCGTCAACAAGCTCCACTGACCCGGGGGGCTCCCCAAGAGCTCACCACAGCCCCGCAGCGGCGCGACCCGAACCCGGGCGCGCCGCTGTCGTGCTCACCTCCCGCGCCGGCCTCACGACCACCGCAGCGCGAACCACAGCTCCATCCGGGCCTCCGCGTCGTCCAGGTCCATGGCGAGCGCCTCCCCGCACCGGGCGATCCGCTGCCGCACCGTGTTGCGGTGCACCCCGAGCGCCGTGGCCGTGCGGTCCCAGCTGCCGTGCAGCGACAGCCACGCGCGCAGGGTCTCCCGCAGGGGTTCGGAGAGCGGGGCGAGGAGCGTGCGCGCGTACGCGGACGCCTCGTCCGGGTCCAGCAGCGCGCCCATCCCGCCGGAGCGGTGCCGGGCCAACGGCAGGTGCGCCGCCCGGGCGCGGCGCAGGGCGCGGGCCGCCTGGAGGTCGGCCGCGGCCAGCTCGGCGGGGCCCGCCGGGGCGCTCACCCCGAGGGCCCAGCCCGGGTGCGGGGCTGCGTCGCGCCCCGCGGGCAGCAGCGCCCGTACCGTCCCCTCCCGCACGTCCACGTCCACCAGCGGGGTGCCCAGCGGCGGCGGAACGCCCTCCCCGCGCGCGTGCACCACGGTCCACGGGCCGCCCCCCAGCAGCGGGGCCACCTCCGCCGGGCCGGCGCCCAGCAGGAGGCGGACCAGGGCGGCGGAGCGCGTCGCCTCGTCGGCGCCCTGGTGCGGGGCGGTGAGCAGCGACAGGAGGACCACCGCGACGCCCGCCACCGTGCGGTCACCCGGCTCCCGCCGCCCCGGGGCGAGGCCCAGCGTCAGGCCCTGGCCGCCCCCGAGGGCGTACGCGGCGAGGGGCACCCCCGCCACGGTGTCGGCCGCCGAGGCGGGCCGCGGCCCACCGGCACCACCGCCCGAACCCTCCGCGGGGCCCGCCTCCCGCGAACCCGCGTGCGGCACCCGGGCCAGCCGGGCGAGGGCCGCCGCGACCTCGGGTTCCGGGGCGGGGCCCGCGGCGGCGTACTCCGAGCCGTCCGGCGCGTACAGCGCGGCCCGCCCCGCCAGCCGGGACGCCAGCGCGTGCAGCACGGCGGGCACCGGGTCGGGCCGGGCCGCGGCGGTCGCCAGCGCCTGCTGGGCCTCCGTCACCCGGCGCAGCTCCCGGTGCCGGGCCTCCGCCATCAGCCGCCACACCGCGCGCCCCACCGCCGTGAACGGGGTCCTCGGCGGCACCTCCAGCAGCGGCAGCCCGTGCCGGGCGCACGCCTCGGCGAGGGCCCCGGGCACCGTGTCGTACACCGGCGCCACCCCGAAGCCCAGCGCCGCCGCACCCGCCGCGACGACCCGCGCCACGTACCGCTCCGGGTCCGGCAGCTGCACCCCCGCCGTCATCAGCAGCTCGCCGCCCAGCAGGTACGGGAAGGGGTCGGCCATCTCGGAGGTGTGCACCCAGTGGATGTCGGCCTCCTCCGGCCCGGCCAGCAGGCGCAGCCCCAGGTCCTCCCGGGCCAGCAGCGCGCTCAGCCGGACGGGGGGCGCCGGTGGGGCCGGCAGCGCCCCGGCGGACTCGGACATGGACGGTTCCTCCATCCGACGTGCGACCAGTGGAGGAAACGTACACTTCAGCGTCCCTTTCCGGCCACCTACTGTCGTCCCGACCGGCGGCGCGGGTACGGGCGGATGTCCCCGCAGGACCGCCGGGGCTCCATCCCCCGCACGACACGCCACCGAGGTACGCGAAGGAGGCCCCATGGCCGTCGACTACACAGTGATCGCCGTCTATCTGGCCGGCATGCTGGCGATGGGCTGGTGGGGCATGCGCCGCGCCAGAAACAAGAGCGAGTTCCTGGTCGCCGGCCGGCGCCTCGGCCCGTGGATGTACTCCGGCACCATGGCGGCGATCGTCCTCGGCGGCGCCTCGACCATCGGCGGCGTGGGGCTGGGCTACCGGTACGGCCTGTCCGGCGCCTGGATGGTCCTCACCATCGGCCTCGGCCTGCTCGCGCTCTCCGTCTTCTTCTCGGCGCGCATCGCCCGCCTGAAGGTCTACACCGTCTCCGAGATGCTCGACCTGCGCTACGGCGGCAGGGCCGGGGTCATCTCCGGCGTGGTGATGTGGGCGTACACGCTGATGCTCGCGGTCACCTCGACCATCGCGTACGCCACCATCTTCGACGTCCTGTTCGACCTCGACCGCACGCTCGCGATCGTGCTCGGCGGCACCATCGTCGTCGCGTACTCGGCCCTCGGCGGCATGTGGTCCATCACGCTCACCGACATGGTGCAGTTCGTCGTCAAGACGATCGGCGTGCTCCTGCTGCTCCTGCCGATCGCGGTCGTCAAGGCGGGCGGCTTCGCCGAGATGAGGGAACGGCTGCCCGGCGACTACTTCGCGCCGCTCGGCATCGGCGGCGAGACGATCTTCACCTATGTGCTGATCTACACCTTCGGCATGCTCATCGGCCAGGACATCTGGCAGCGCGTGTTCACCGCCCGCGACGACCGGGTGGCCCGCTGGGGCGGCACGGTCGCCGGTACGTACTGCCTGCTGTACGCGATCGCCGGCGCCGTCATCGGCACGGCCGCCAAGGTGATGTACCCCGACCTGGCCGGCGCCGACGACGCGTTCGCGACCATCGTCAAGGACGAGCTGCCCATGGGCGTGCGCGGCCTGGTGCTCGCCGCCGCCCTCGCCGCGGTGATGTCCACGTCGTCGGGCGCGCTGATCGCCTGCGCGACCGTCGCCAACAACGACATCTGGTCCAGGCTGCGCGGCCTGGTCACCACCAGGGACGGCAGCGACGGAGAGGCCGACGAGGTCAAGGACAACCGCGCCTTCATCCTGATCATGGGTGTCGCCGTCATCGCCGTCGCGATCGCCCTCAACGACGTCGTCGAGGCGCTGACCGTCGCGTACAACCTCCTCGTCGGCGGGCTGCTCGTCCCGATCCTCGGCGGCCTGCTGTGGCGCCGCGGCACCGCGGCCGGCGCGCTGGCCTCCGTCGCCGTGGGCGGCCTCGCCGTGACCGGCCTGATGGCGGCGTACGGGATCCTCGCCAACGAGCCCGTCTACTACGGCCTGGCCGCCTCCCTCACCACCTACGTCGTCGTCTCCCTGTGCACCAGGCCGACCGACGCCGCGGTCCTCGCCGCCTGGCGCGCCCGCCTCGCGGGGCACGCCCCCGGCGACGGGAGCGCCCCCGGCGACCGGAACGCCCCCGAAACCGCCGCGACCGGGACCACCCCGGCCCACGGTTAGTCTTATAGGTCGACAAGTCGTTGAAAGAAGGCATTTGGACATGAGCAGCAGCAACGAGAACGTGACCCCGCGCGGCCCCGTCGACTCGTCCCGCGTCCCGCGGTACGCCGGACCCGCCACGTTCGCGCGGCTGCCGCGCCTCGACGAGGTCGGCACCGCCGACGTCGCCGTCGTCGGCGTGCCCTTCGACTCCGGCGTCTCCTACCGGCCCGGCGCCCGCTTCGGCGGCAACGCCATCCGCGAGGCGTCCCGCCTCCTGCGCCCCTACAACCCGGCGCAGGACGCCTCCCCCTTCGCGCTCGCGCAGGTCGCGGACGGCGGCGACATCGCCGTCAACCCGTTCAACATCAACGAGGCCGTGGAGACGGTCGAGGCCGCCGCCGACGACCTCCTCGGCACCGGCGCCCGCCTGATGACCCTCGGCGGTGACCACACCATCGCCCTGCCGCTCCTGCGCTCGGTCGCCAAGAAGCACGGCCCCGTCGCGCTGCTCCACTTCGACGCGCACCTCGACACCTGGGACACCTACTTCGGCGCCGAGTACACCCACGGCACCCCGTTCCGCCGCGCCGTCGAGGAGGGCATCCTCGACACCGAGGCGCTGTCGCACGTCGGCACGCGCGGCCCGCTGTACGGCAAGCAGGACCTGACCGACGACGAGAAGATGGGCTTCGGCATCGTCACCTCCGCCGACGTCTACCGGCGCGGCGCGGACGAGGTGGCCGACCAGCTGCGCCAGCGGATCGGCGACCGCCCGCTGTACATCTCCATCGACATCGACTGCCTCGACCCGGCCCACGCCCCCGGCACCGGCACCCCCGAGGCCGGCGGCATGACCTCCCGCGAGCTGCTGGAGATCCTGCGCGGCCTCGCCTCCTGCAACCTGGTGTCGGCGGACGTCGTCGAGGTCGCCCCGGCGTACGACCACGCCGAGATCACCTCGGTCGCGGCCTCCCACACCGCGTACGAGCTGACGACGATCATGTCCCGGCAGATCGCCGCCCAGCGCGCCTCCGGCGCGAAGTAGCACCGGCCCGGGCCGGACACGGGCGCCGCCCCCCGCGGCGCCCGTGTCCACGGCCCGGCCACCGCGCCCGCACCCGACCGACCGCGCACCCCTGGGGACCCTCCATGACCCACGACCACGACCTCGTCCTGCGGCCCACCACCGCGCAGACCGAGGCCGCGCTGAACCCGCCGCCCGGCCGCACCGGCGGGGACCTCGTCGTCGAGACGCTGGCCGGGCTCGGGGCGACCACGGTCTTCGGGCTGCCGGGCCAGCACGCGCTCGGCATGTTCGACGCGCTGCGCCGCTCGAAGCTCCAGTACGTGGGCCTGCGCGTCGAGAACAACGCGGGCTTCGCCGCCGACGCGTACGGCCGCATCACCGGCGAGGCGGCACCGCTGCTGCTGTCCACCGGCCCCGGCGCCCTGATGTCGCTGGCCGCGCTCCAGGAGGCGGCCGCCGCCAGCGCCCCCGTGCTCGCCATCGGCAGCCAGGTCCCGGCGGCCGGACTGGGCGGCGGCCGCCACGGCTACCTGCACGAACTGCGCGACCAGCGGGCCTCGTTCCGCGACGTCGTCAAGTCGGTCCACACCGTGCGCACCGCGTCGCAGATCCCGTCCGCGGTCGCCGCCGCCTGGGAGTCCGCGCTGACCGCGCCGCACGGCCCGGTCTGGGTGGAGATCCCGCAGGACGTGCTGCTCGCCGAGACGTCCCTCCCCGTCGTCACCGCCATGGACGCCACCCCCGAGGACCTCCCGCCGCGCCCCGAGCTGACCGCGCTCGCCGCGCACCTCCTGGCGAACGCCGAGCGGCCCGCGATCATCGCGGGCGGCGGCGTCGTACGGGCCGACGCCTCCGGGAAGCTGCTGGCGCTGGCCGAGCGGATCGGCGCGCCCGTCGTCACGACCTTCGGCGGCAAGGGCGCCTTCCCGTGGGAGCACCCGCTGTCCCTCCAGTCGTGGCTGGAGGACCGGCACACCACCGAGTTCCTGGAGGACGCCGACGTCCTGCTCGTCGTGGGCTCCGGGCTGGGCGAGCTGTCCTCGAACTACCACACCTTCGCCCCGCGCGGCCGGATCGTGCAGATCGAGGCCGACCTCGGCAAGCTGGAGTCCAACCACCCGGCCCTCGGCATCCACGCCGACGCCCGGCTCGCCCTCTCCGCCCTCCTGGAGACGGTCCCGGCCCGGCACGACGACACCGCCGCCGAGCGCGTCCGCACCGTCCTGGACAAGGTCCGGGCCCGGATCGAGGGCCAGGACCTCACGCTGGAGCGGCAGGTCCTCGCCGCCGTGCGCGAGGCCCTCCCGGACGACGCGCCCAGCTTCTGGGACATGACGATCCTCGCCTACTGGGCGTGGTCCGCGTTCGACGCCCGCCGCCCCAACACCATGCACTCCGCGCAGGGCGCCGGCGGCCTCGGCTACGGCTTCCCCGCCGCCCTCGGCGCGGCCGCCGCCGACCCGACCCGGCCCGTGCTGGCCGTCTCCGGCGACGGCGGCGCCATGTACTCCATCGCCGAGCTGGCCACCGCCCGGCAGTACGGGCTGAACGTCACCTGGCTGATCGTCGACGACGGCGGCTACGGCATCCTGCGCGAGTACATGACCGACGCCTTCGGCGAGGCCACCGGCACCGAGCTGGCCCGCCCGGACTTCGTCGCGCTCGCCGGGTCGTTCGGCGTCCCCGCGGTCACCACGACCCGGGAGTCCCTCGCCGCGGACCTCGCCAACTCCCTCGCCGCGCCCGGCCCTTCGGTGGTCGTGCTGCCCGCCGTGCTGAAGATGTTCGCGCCGACCCACCTGTGACGGGCGCACCGCCGGTGGCCCCCGGACGGGTGGGCCACCGGCGTACAACCATTCGCCCGCTGCCGAGTCATGTGTTGTGTGAACAGACTTTCCATATCGCGCCGCCGCCGTGGCGCCGTGTCCGCCGCGGTCGCCCTCGGGGTGCTCCTGCCGACCGCCGCCACGATCACCCCCGCCACCGCCGCCGCCCCGGCCGTGGCGTGCACGTCCCAGAAGGCGGGCCTCGCCGCCAAGCTCGTCAAGGACATCAACGCCGCCCTCAAGGGCCGCAAGTCCACCACCGCGATCCTGGTCAACGACCGGGTCAGCAAGACCAGCTGCGTCCTGCGGCCGGACACGCAGTTCGACTCCGCCAGCGTGGTCAAGACGACCGTCCTCGCCACCCTGCTCTGGGACGCGCAGAAGTCCAAGCGGGCGCTGACCGCGACGGAGAAGTCCCGCGCCACCGCCATGATCACGAAGTCGGACAACGACGCCACCACCGCGTTGTGGAAGCAGCTGGGCGTCACCAAGGTCAAGGGCTTCCTCGCCGCGGCCCAGATGACCAAGACCGTCCCCGGCTCCGGCGGCTACTGGGGGCTCACCCAGATCACCGCCCGTGACCAGCAGAAGCTGCTCGGGCTGATCACCGCCAAGAACACCGTCCTCACCGACGCGTCCCGCGCCTACATCCTCGACCTGATGAACAAGGTCGTCGCCGCGCAGCGCTGGGGCGCCCCCGCCGGGGCCCCCGCGACCGCCCGGATCCACGTCAAGAACGGCTGGCTGCCGCGCGCCACCCACGCCTGGCGCGTGCACTCCATCGGCGCCTTCACCGGCACCACGCACAACTACCAGCTCACCGTCCTCACCCACGACAACGCGACCATGCAGGACGGCATCAACACCATCCAGGCCGTCGCCCGCGTCGTCCACGCCGACCTCAACCCCGGCGCCGCCCGCAGCGACGCCTTCGTCCCGCCCGCCGTCCCGCAGGAAGCCGTCCCGGCCGTCCCGGGCCGCGCCGCCCAGGACCTGGTCAGCGCCCCGCGCTGATGCACGGGACGTAGGACCAAGGGCCGACCCCCGCGGAGGGATGAAATCCGGTCGTCCCCGCGTTGGTGCCTTCCGGTAGATCAGGTCGAACGGCCCGCGGGCCGGATCCGGGAGGCACCACGTGGCGGCGGCAGAGCAGGGATGGGCACGACGGCTGTCCGGGTACGCATGGCGGTACCGGCGCAATGTGGTGCTCGCACTCGGCTCGTCCCTCGCGGGCATGGCCGTCATGGCCCTCGTCCCGCTGATCACCAAGGTCGTCATCGACGACGTCATCGGCGCGAAGACACGGTCCCTCGCCGTCTGGACGGGCCTGCTGCTCGCCGCCGCGGTCGCCGTCTACGCCGCGACGTACGTCCGCCGCTACTACGGCGGGCGCCTCGCCCTCGACGTCCAGCACGACCTGCGCACCGAGATGTACGGGACGATCACCCGGCTCGACGGGCGGCGCCAGGACGAGCTGTCCACCGGGCAGGTCGTCGGCCGCGCCACCAGCGACCTCCAGCTGATCCAGGGCCTGCTGTTCATGCTCCCGATGACCATCGGGAACATCCTGCTCTTCCTGATATCCCTCGTCGTCATGGCGTGGCTGTCGCTGCCGCTGACCCTCGTCGCGCTCGCCGTCGCCCCCGCCCTGTGGTTCATCGCCAAACGCAGCCGCACCCGGCTGCACCCCGCCACCTGGTACGCCCAGGCCCAGGCCGCGCACGTCGCGGGCGTGGTCGACGGCGCCGTGACCGGCGTACGCGTGGTCAAGGGCTTCGGGCAGGAGGAGCAGGAGACCGGCAAGATCCGGGCGGCGAGCCGGAAACTGTTCGCCGGCCGGCTGCGCACCATCCGGCTGAACAGCCGCTACACCCCCGCGCTCCAGGCCGTGCCCGCGCTCGGCCAGGTCGCCATGCTGGCGCTCGGCGGCTGGCTGGCCACCCGTGGCCAGATCACCCTCGGCACGTTCGTCGCCTTCTCCACCTACCTCGCCCAGCTCGTCGGCCCGGTCCGGATGCTCGCGATGGTCCTCACCGTCGGCCAGCAGGCCCGCGCCGGCGTGGAGCGCGTCCTGGAGCTGATCGACACCGAACCGGGCATCGAGGACGGCACGAAGGAACTGCCGGCCGACGCCCCCGCGAGCGTCGAGTTCGACGACGTGTCCTTCGCCTACGAGGACGGACGGCCCGTCCTCGACGGCTTCTCCCTGGAGATCCGCCCCGGCGAGACCGTCGCCGTCGTCGGCTCCTCCGGCAGCGGCAAGTCGACCGTCTCGCTGCTCCTGCCGAGGTTCTACGACGTGACGCACGGCGCCGTCCTGATCGGCGGGCACGACGTGCGCGAGCTGACCCTCGACTCGCTGCGGGCCGCCATCGGCCTCGTCCCCGAGGACAGCTTCCTCTTCTCCGACACCGTCCGCGCGAACATCGCCTACGGCAAGCCCGACGCGACCGACGAGGAGATCCGCGCCGCCGCCCGTGCCGCCCAGGCCGACGGCTTCATCGCCGGCCTCCCCGACGGCTACGACACCAAGGTCGGCGAACACGGCCTGACCCTGTCCGGCGGACAGCGCCAGCGCGTCGCCCTCGCCCGCGCCATCCTCACCGACCCCCGCCTGCTCGTCCTCGACGACGCCACCTCGGCCGTCGACGCCCGCGTCGAACACGAGATCCACGAAGCGCTCCGGTCCGTCATGGCCGGCCGCACCACCCTCCTCATCGCCCACCGCCGCTCCACCCTGAACCTCGCCGACCGGATCGCCGTCCTCGACGACGGCCGGCTCTCCGACATCGGCACCCACGACGAGCTGGAGCGGCGCTCGGCGCTCTACCGGCGGCTGCTGACCGACCCCGACGAGCTGGGCGGCGTCTCACCCGGCCACGCCGTGCCCGTCACCGCACCGCAGGAGGACCGGACGGTCCGGGAAGAGCTGGACGCCGAGTTCGACGCCGAGCGGGGCATCACGCCCGCCCTGTGGGTACGGGACGCCGACGCCGCCGACGCGCGCTCCGGCGCCGGCGACGGGGCCACCCCCGAGCTGCTCGCCCAGGTCGAGGCGCTGCCGCCGGCGACCGACACCCCGGCCGTCGACGAGGCGCGGGCGGTCACGCCCGAGGAGTCGTACGGGCTGCGCCGGCTGCTGCGAGGCTTCGGAGCGGTGCTGCTGGTCAGCCTGGGGCTCGTGGCCGTCGACGCCGGGATGGGCCTGCTGCTGCCGATCCTGATCCGGCACGGCATCGACGACGGCGTCGAGCAGGCCGCGCTGGGCGCGGTCTGGGTGGCCTCCGGGCTGGCCCTCGCGACGGTGCTCGTGCAGTGGGTGGCCCAGACCGGCGAGATCCGGATGACCGGCCGCACCGGCGAGCGCGTCCTCTACGCGCTGCGCCTCAAGATCTTCGCGCAGCTCCAGCGCCTCGGGCTCGACTATTACGAGCGGGAGCTGACCGGGCGGATCATGACCCGGATGACGACCGACGTGGACGCCCTGTCGACATTCCTCCAGACCGGACTCGTCACCGCCTTCGTGTCGCTCGTGACCTTCTTCGGCATCATGGTCGCGCTCGTCGTCATCGACGTGCAGCTCGCGCTGGTCGTCTTCGCGACGCTGCCGGTACTGGTCGTCGGCACCGTCTTCTTCCGCCGCTCCAGCGTCAAGGCGTACGAGCTCGCGCGTGAGCGGATCAGCGTCGTCAACGCCGACCTCCAGGAGTCGGTGGCCGGGCTGCGGATCGTGCAGGCCTTCCGGCGCGAGCGGTCCGGCAGGCAGGCCTTCGCGGCCCGCAGCGCCGAGTACCGGGCGGCGCGCGTGCGCGGCCAGTGGCTGATCTCCGTCTACTTCCCGTTCGTCCAGCTCCTGTCGTCGGTGGCCGCGGCCGCGGTGCTGATCGTGGGCGCGGGCCGGGTCGAGGCCGGGACGCTCACGACCGGCGCGCTCGTCGCGTACCTGCTCTACATCGACCTGTTCTTCGCGCCCGTGCAGCAGCTGTCGCAGGTCTTCGACGGCTACCAGCAGGCGGCGGTGTCGCTGGGGCGGATGCAGGAGCTGCTGCGCGAGAAGACGTCCACCGCCGCGCCCGCGAAGCCGCTGCCGGTGCCCTCCCTGCGCGGGGACATCGCCTTCGAGGGCGTCTCCTTCTCGTACAAGGACGACGAGAGCGCGCTCACCGGCGTCGACCTGCGCATCCCGGCCGGGCAGACCGTCGCCTTCGTCGGCGAGACCGGCGCGGGCAAGTCGACGCTGGTCAAGCTGGTCGCCCGGTTCTACGACCCGACGTCCGGCCGCGTCACCGCCGACGGCGCCGACCTGCGCGACCTGGACCTCACCGCGTACCGGCACCGGCTCGGCGTCGTGCCGCAGGAGGCGTACCTGTTCGCCGGCACCGTCCGGGACGCCATCGCGTACGGCAGGCCCGGCGCGAGCGACGCCGAAGTGGAGGCGGCGGCCCGCGCGGTCGGCGCCCACGACATGATCGCCACACTGGACGGCGGGTACCTCCACGAGGTCGCCGAGCGCGGCCGGAACCTGTCGGCGGGCCAGCGGCAGCTGATCGCCCTGGCCCGCGCCGAGCTGGTCGACCCGGACGTGCTGCTCCTCGACGAGGCGACCGCCGCCCTGGACCTGGCGACCGAGGCACAGGTCAACGCCGCCACCGACCGCCTCGCCGGCCGCCGCACCACCCTGGTGGTCGCCCACCGCCTCACCACGGCGGCCCGCGCCGACCGCGTGGTCGTCATGGACCGCGGCCGCGTCGCCGAGGACGGCACCCACGAGGAGCTGCTCGCCCGCGACGGCCGGTACGCGGAGCTCTGGCGCACCTTCATCGGCGAGGAACCTGCCGGCACCGGCACCCCGGCACCGACGGGCTGACCGGGGCGCCCCGTCAGACCCTGGCCGGGTGGGGTGAGTACGCCGCACCGGCCGCCTGAGTACGGTGGCGCATCCGGCCGGCGGGCGGCCCGGGGTGGGATGGGGGCATGATCACCGACCCCGCCGCCTTCCCGGCGCCCTCCCGCCCCGCCGCCCGGGTGCGCGTCCGCGCCACCATCGCCGCCGTGGCGTTCCTGCCTGCCTGCGCGGTGGTCGGATTCCTGACGCTCTTCTCCGAGCGGGCCTCCGGGTGCGTCCTGGAGGGCGGCGACCAGTGCGTCGGCGTGCCGGGCGCGTTCTGGCTCCACAGCGCCCTGGCGGCCGGTCTGCTGTGGTGCGTGGCGCTGTTCACCCCCGACCGGGGCGGGCGCAGCCGGGCCGTACGCCTGGCCGCCTACCGCGTCCAGCTCGGCTGCGAGGCCTTCGCGCTGTTCGCGATCCTCAGCCACGCGTAGCCCCGCCGCCGAGTCGGAAGGCAACCGTCCGGCGCGCGGAAGCGTCGTACGCACGTACGCTCGTGCGGCGGATGGGAGCAAGCGTGTTCGGTGGGGTGGCCATGGCCAGGGCAAGGCGACTGCTGGTGCAGATGCTCGCGGTGCTGGTCGCCGCGGGCTTCCTCGTCCTCGGCGGACCCGGCGCGCCACGCGCCGACGCGGCGGTCACCGCCTGCTCCGGACGCCTGGTCAAGACGGTCAAGTTCAGCACCGGCGAACTGCGCGTGTACAAGAAGCGCCAGTACGCCTGCGCCCTCACCGTCGCCAAGAAGCCCGGCGCCCGGCGCGCCATGTCGGTGTCCATCCAGCCGCGCGGCGGACGCGCCGCCGTCGACGTGGGCGCCTTCACCCGGCAGGCGGGGCCTGTGACCGTGTACGCCCTCAACCGCTGCGTCCGCGCGTCCGGCACCGTCGCCGGGCGGGGCGGCTCCACGGGCTGGATCCTGTGCTGAGCCGTATACCGGGCCGAGCGCCGGGCCGAGCGCCGGGCCGAGCACCGGGCCGAGCGCCGGACCGAGCACCGGGCCGAGCGCCGGGCCGGGCCAACAGGGGCTGGCGGCAACCACGTTGATCCCACTAGGTTCGCGGCGACCACCGCAAACCCACGTGGAGGGTGAATGCGCAAGGCGCTCACATGGCTGCTGTCACTCGTGGTGCTCATAGGCATCATGAGCGCGGCCGGAACGGCCACCGCCGCCGGCACCGCCGACAGAGGCACGACCCCCGACAGCGGCACGACCACCGACATCAAGGACCGAATCCTGGCCATCCCCGGGATGAGCCTGGTCGAGGAGAAGCCCTATCCCGGCTACCGCTACTTCGTCCTCACCTACACCCAGCCGGTCGACCACCGCGACCGCTCCAAGGGCACCTTCCAGCAGCGCCTCACCCTGCTGCACAAGGACACCACCCGCCCCACCGTGTTCCACACCAGCGGATACGCCGTCAGCACCCGTCCCTCACGGGCCGAGCCGACCCGGATCGTGGACGGCAACCAGGTCTCCATGGAGTACCGCTTCTTCACCCCGTCCCGTCCCCAGCCCGCCGACTGGTCCACACTGGACATCTGGCAGGCGGCCTCCGACCAGCACCGGATCTTCACCGCGCTGAAGCGGATCTACGACCGCAAGTGGCTGTCCACCGGCGCCTCCAAGGGCGGGATGACGGCCACCTACTACGAGCGCTTCTACCCGCGCGACATGGACGGCGTCGTCGCCTACGTCGCGCCCAACGACGTGGTGGAGAAGGAGGACTCGGCGTACGACCGGTTCTTCGCCACGGTGTCTACCAAGGAGTGCCGCGACCGGCTGAACGCCCTCCAGCGCGAGGCGCTCGTCCGCCGGGCGCCGCTCCAGGAGAAGCTCCGCACCTGGGCGGCGGCCGAGGGCGCGACCTTCACCACCGTCGGCACCCTGGACAAGGCGTACGAGGCGGTCGTCCTGGACTTCGTCTGGGCCTTCTGGCAGTACTCCACGGAGGCCGACTGCGCCTCGATCCCCGTCGCCGCCACCGCGACCGACCAGGCCGTCTACGACACCATCGACGCGCACTCCGGCTGGGCCGCCTACACCGACCAGAGCCTGGAGGCCTACACGCCGTACTACTACCAGGCCGCCACCGAGCTCGGCTCGCCCAGCCTGCGGCTGCCGCACCTCAAGGGCCTCACCCGCTACGGCTACCAGCCCGCCCGCAACTTCGTGCCGCGCGACATCCCGATGCGCTTCAAGCCCTGGGTCATGCGTGACGTCGACACCTGGGTGCGCCACCACGGCCGCGGCATGCTCTTCGTCTACGGCGGCAACGACCCGTGGGGCGCCGAGAAGTTCCGCATCGACAAGGGCGCGCGGGACGCGTACGTCATGACCGCGCCGGGCGCCAACCACGGCGCGAACGTCGAGGGCCTGACCGAGGCCGACCGGACGAAGGCCACCGCCCGCATCCTGGCCTGGGCCGGCGTCGCCCCGGCCGACCCGAGCCGCGCCGCGCCACTGAAGACGTTCGACCCGCGCCTGGACGAGCGGGAGCCGGCGAAGGAGATGACGCTGCGTCCGTAGACCGGACGGCGGTCCGCGGGCCGCGCGCGCACCGGTCACCGGTGTCGCGTGCGGCCCGCGGACCCCGTGCGTTACCCGTACCCCAGGCCGTAGCCCACCGGATACAGCACCCGGGCGGGATCGTCCGCCCGCTGCACGGGCACGGGAAGCCGTCCCTCCGGCCGCGCACGGCCCGCGATGACCCGGGCCGCGGCACGCAGCTCGACGTCCGTCCAGGAGTACGTGGCGAGCGTGGCACGCTGCCCGCTCAGGTGGGCGATGTCGTACGGATTGCGGATGGCGACCGTGACCACCGGGACGCCGGTGGCGGCGAGCCGCGACACCAGGGTG